>NZ_CM174402.1:0-4800000 GCF_057834385.1 Streptomyces sp. GL_141 | reverse complement strand
CGCAAGCCCGTCCCCGAGGGCACACGCCTGTGGGCCGACCTGACCGGTGTGCCCCGGACTCAGGCGGACGGCAGGTTCGAGCGGCAGGTACGGATCCAGGGCCCCGGCGCGTACACCGCGTGGGACACGGGGCGCAGGGCCACGCCGTGGCTGGAGGCCGTAGAGACCTGGTCAAAGGTCGAGCTCGTCTCCGTCACCCTCTTCAAGGAGTTCAAGGCCACCATGGACTCCGCGCGCCGGGTGACCCTCACCGGGGACCTGATCCTCAAGCCCGCGGTCGAGAACAAGTCGGTCAACGTCGAGGTGCAGTACTCGGCCGACGGCAAGACGAACTGGACGACGCGCAAGACGTTCGCCACGAAGTTCGGCACCGGCGCGGTCAAGCAGACGGTGCCGGGCGAGGCCGACGGCTACTGGCGGCTCCGGTACGCGGGTGAGTCCTTGATCCAGGGCTCCGTCACCCCGGCGGTCCGCCTGACCCGCACGGCGACGACCTTCTCCTACTTCAACGCGGCGCCCGAGCCGGTCCGCAAGGGCCAGACCTTCACCATCAAGGGCACCCTCCAGCACGGCACCCCGGCAAAGGCCTACGCCGGCCAGACGGTCCTGTTCTACTTCCGGCCCACCGGCAGCCAGGACTACCTCTACCAGGGCCACTCCGTGACCGCCGCCGACGGCACCTTCGTCCACCCCTTCAAGGCAGACCGCACCGGCACCTGGATCGCCCGCTACCGCGACGCCGACGGCAAGCACCTCAACGCCGAAAGCCGCCAGGACGACCTCACCGTCAACCCGTAACCCGTGATCCGCACGGGTCAGCCGACCGGCAGACCCGTGCGGAAACGCGTACAACCCCCGGGGACTGCCATGGGTCTAGCCCCCGTTCAACTCATCAAGATCCGGGGGGATCCATGCGTCACCGTTTGACCTCAGCCATCGTCATCGCCGCGGCGGCACTCGGAGGGCTGGCCGCGCCGGGGGTGGCTCACGCCGCCACCGACGACTGCGGGGGCACCATGCGTGCCACCCGCGAGGGGGCCATCTATTTCAACTCGGTCTTTGAGGGTCCCGGTATCACCCTCCCCGTCCATGTGCGGGACAAGAGGACGGGTCTGCGCGTCGCGTCCGTGAGCAAGTTCCGCTACGTGGACCTCGATCCCTCGGACGACAACTTCGGCCCGGACAGTCTCTCGGACCCGCTCAAGCTGGACAGCCTCGGGCTGTACTCGCTTGAGATCGACACTGCAGCCGGCACCGCCGTCTGCGGGGAATTCGACTACCGGCTCCGCACGGAGGTCGCCAAGCCCGTCGCGCAGGGCAAGGTTTCCCTGGCCAGCCTCACGACCACCGTGTCGGCGGACGTCACCGGCTTCGACCCGCGGACCCAGCTGAGCGCTCCGCTCAAGAACACCAAGCTCACCGTCTCCCACGAGGGCTCCGCGCGGCGGGAGGCGTCCACCGACGCGCAGGGCCGCCTGTCCTCGCCCGTCACGTTCCGGGGCACGGAGAGCTCGACCGAGGTGAGCGTCAGCCTGGCGGCCACCCCGGAGATGCGCCCCTCGACGGGCCGGGTCCGCGTGGCCTCGGACCGCCAGAAGGCCGAGGTCGTCCTCGACCCCGCGTCCCAAAAGGTCACGGCCCGCTACGGGGAGGCCGTGAAGCTCACGGGCAAGGCCGTCGTGATCGCCGCGGACGGCACGCGCAAGCCCGTACCCGAGGGCACTGCCCTCTCCACGGGGATCAACGGTGTGGCGACGAAGACCGGGGCGGACGGCCGGTTCGAGCGATCGGTACGGGTCGTGAGCCCCCGGGACGTCACGACCTGGTGGCTGGGCGGAACCGCGTATCCGTGGCTGGAGGGTGGGCCGGGCTTCACGAAGGTCCGGTTCCTCGCGGCCACCAGCATCAACGACTTCAAGGCCACCATCGACGCGGAACGGCGCGTGACCTTCACCGGGGCCATGGGCCTGAAGCCCGCCAGTGCCGACCCCGGCTCCACCAACCTGGAGGTGCAGTACTCGGCCGACGGCAAGACGAACTGGACGACGCGCAAGGTATTCGCCTTCCGCTTCAACCAGGGCGGCTTCGCGCAGACGCTGCCGGGCGAGGCGGACGGCTACTGGCGGCTGCAGTACGCCGGGGGTAAGAGCAGCGCGGGTGCGATCCTCGAGCGCACCGTCACCCCGCCGGTCCGGCTGACCCGGACGGCGACGGCCTTCTCCTACTTCAACGCCGCGCCGGAGCCGGTGCGCAAGGGCCAGACCTTCACCATCAAGGGCACCCTGCAGCACCAGAACCCGGCGAAAGCCTACGGCGGCCAGACGGTGGTCTTCTGCTTCCGGCCCGAGGGCAGCCAGACCTTCATCTACCAGGGCCAGGCCAAGACCGCCGCCGACGGCACCTTCGTCCACCCCTTCAAGGCCGACCGCACCGGCACCTGGATCGCCCGCTACCGCGACGCCGACGGCAAGCACTTCAACGCCGAAAGCCGCCAGGACGACCTCACCGTCAACCCGTAACCCGTAACCCGTAACCCTTGCGGACGCCCCCGCAGGCAGGGCCGACTCCGGCCCAACCTGCGGGAAAAGGCGTACAACCCCTTGGGGGTTTCGCTGGTCTAAAAGCCGTTCAGCTCGTCGAGATCCGGGGGAATCCGTGCGTCACCGTTTGACTTCAGCCGTCGTCGTCGCCACAGCGCTGCTCGGGGGACTGGCCGTGCCGGGGTCGGTGCACGCCGCATCGGATGCATCCATCGCGTCGGGCACGTCCGGTACGTCCGGCGCGGCCGCTGCCTGCCCGCCGGACATGTCCGCCACGCAGGGCGGGTCCCTCAGCGTCTTCAGCGCGCAGGACGGGACGGGCGTGCCCGAAGGCCTCGTCGTCCACCTGCGGGACAAGAAGACGGGTCTGCGCGTCGCCGCCGTCGACACCTTCCGCAAGGTGACCGACCCGGACGGCATCTTCCCCGACTTCCGGCTGGTCTCGGAGCCGCTCAAGCTGGCCTCCCTCGGCGTGTACGCGCTCGAAGTCGGCTCCGAAACCGACCCCGTCACCTGCGGGGACTTCGACTACCGGCTGCGTGCGGTGGTCTCCAAGGTCGACGCGGGGGACGGGGTGTCCCTCGACAACCTCAAGACCACCGTGTCGGCGGACGTCACCACCCTCGACCCGCGGACGGGGGCGAGCGCCCCGCTGAAGAACGCCGAGGTCCGGCTCTCCGCCGACCGGACCTCGCAGGAGGCGACCACGGACGCGCAGGGCCACCTGTCCTCCCCGTTCACCTTCCGGGGTACGGAGAACCACACCGAGGTGCGCGTAGACGTCCTGGACACCCCGGACCTCCGCGCCGGGGGGCGCGGCGAAACCGCACGCGCGGTCCGCCAGAAGGCCGAGATCGTCCTCGCCCCCGAGTCCCGGAAGATCAAGGCCCGCTACGGATCGACGGCCAAGATCACGGGCCAGGCCCTCAGGACGGCCGCGGACGGCACGCGCAAGCCCGTCCCCGAGGGCACCCCGATGCTCGCGGACCTCACCGGCGAGCCCCGGACGACGACGGAGGGCCGGTTCGAACGGCAGCTGCTGATGTCCCGCGGCGGCCCGGTGAAGACCACGTGGGCGGGCGGCAAGTCCCCGTGGCTGCACTACGTGATCGCCAGTACGGAGGCCGAGGTCGTCGGCGTCAGCTACTTCACGGACCTCAAGGTCACGGCCGACGCCGCCGGCGTGAAGTTCTCCGGTGGCCTCGCCCACAAGCCCCTCAGCCAGACGCCCACCCTCCTCGAGGCGCAGTACTCGGCCGACGGCAAGACGGACTGGAAGACCCGCCACGTCTTCGCCGTGGACTTCGCCTCCGCCCGGTTCGACCAGACGCTGCCGGGCGTGGGCGAGAGCGACGGCTACTGGCGGCTGCGGTACGCCGCCGCGACGAGCATGCAGGGCTCCGTCACCGAGCCGGTCCGGCTGACCCGGACGGCGACGGCCTTCACCTACTTCAACGCGGCACCCGAGCCGGTCCGCAAGGGCGAGACCTTCACCATCAAGGGCACCCTCCGCCACGAGACCCCGGCGAAGCCGTACGAGGGCCAGACGGTGCTGTACTACCTCCAGCCCGTCGGCAGCCAGGAATTCATCTACCAGGGCCAGGCCAGGACCGGCGCGGACGGCAAGTTCGTCCAGACCTTCACCGCCGACCAGAGCGGCGCCTGGATCGTCCGCTACAGCGACTCCGACGGCAAGCACTTCAACGCCGAGAGCCGCCGCGACGACCTCACGGTCAACCCGTGAAGCCGTGAAGCCGTGAACCCGTGAAGCCGTAAGCAGGCCGATCGCCGGCACTCGCACCGGCAGCCGTTCCGCCCCGAGGGCGAGCCGCTCGTGCGCAAGGACGCGGCCACCTTCAACTACACGCTCGAGCCCGTCTTCGACGAGGTCACCACGTCCAAGGCGGTCTCCCTGGACAACCTGGGCACCACCGTCGAAACGGTCCTCAGGGGCCTTGACCCGCGCGACGGGACCCTGACCCCGCTGGGCGGCGCGAAGGTTTCGATCAACGCGGGAGGCAAGTCCACCACCGTCTCCACCGACGGCGCGGGCCGCCTGAAGGCACCTGCCGCCTTCACCGGTACCGAGCCCAGCGCGCGGATCCACATGGAGCACACGAACGCCAGCGGCCTCACCGGCTGGGCCGACACCGACCCCCCGATCGACAGGCAGCCGGTGCGGATCGAACTGGACGCCGCTTCCCGCAAGGTGTCCGCGCCGTACGGCAACGCCGTCCGCATCAACGGCTCGCTGAAGCGGGTCGCGGCGGACGGCACGCTCAAGCCCGTGGCCTCGGCCATGAAGCTGACCCGTACGGCGAGCAAGCCGGTGCTGTTCAACAGCAGCCCCGAGGGCCGCTTCTCCGTCAGTGCCAAGGCTCCGGACGACACCACCTTCAAGGTCTCCACCGGCAGTCAGATGTGGCTCGACCAGAAGGCTTTCGCCCCCGTCGAGGTGGACATCACCTCGGGTGTGAGCTACTACGGCACCTCCGGCGAGTACCTCGCCAACGGCAAGACCCCGATCGTCTCCTTCCACCTGACGCCGAGCGCCGTGAACGTGGATCCGGACAGGACGCCCCCGGCCACCGGACCCTTCGAGATCCAGTTCTCCAGGACCGGCTCCACATGGATCACCCGCAAGACCTTCACGGCCGAGTTCGGCAAGGTGTTCTCGCAGTCCCTTCCCGGAGAGAACGGCTACTGGCGCGTCCGGTACGCGGGCAAGGACCTGGGGCAGAGCGCGTCGGCGCCCGTCCACGTGTCGCGGGCCAAGACGGAGATACCCGAGTTCAACGCCCACCCCGAGCCGGTCAAGCGCGGTGGACAGCTGACCGTGGTCGGCAAGGTGCGGGAAATCGGCACCTCGACACCGGCCCGGGGCCACGTCGACATCTACTTCCGCCAGAAGGGCAGCACCCAGTGGATCCGTGCAGGCTACACGGGCACCGGGGCCGACGGCTTCACCCGGAAGTTCACCGTCCAGCGCAGTGGTGACTGGAAGGCGGTGTTCTCGGGAGACCACTACCTCGACTCGGAGAGCCGCGTGGACTCCGTCGAGGTCACCGGCTGACCCGGCCTAGGGGGTGCCCAGCCTCGTCCGCGGCTCCGAGAGGAGCCCGAAGACGGCCCCCTGGTTGTCCGCGACCACCGCGATGCGCCCGTACGGGGTGTCGAAGGGGTCGGCCGTGACGCGGCCGCCGAGGCGCTGCACCATCGCCACGGACTGGTCGCAGTCCGGGACGGAGAAGTACGCGAGGAAGTGCGCGGGCATGATCTCCGGGAAGGCGTCGGTGATCAGGCTGCGCCCCAGGACGGCCGTCTCCGAGCCGGGCGCCCTGCCGGGCGGGGACCAGACGCGGTACTCGATGCCCGACTCGTCGTCGTTCTGGTCCTCGGGGACGTAGCCGAAGACCTTGGCGTAGAAGACGTCCACGGCGTCGCGGGCCCGGGTGTACACCTCGGACCAGCAGTAGGTGTACGGCTCGTTCTGGGCGTCGAAACCGTGGTGGGTGCCGGGCTGCCACAGGCCGAAGACGGCCCCGCCGGGGTCGGCGGCCATCGCGGCGGTCCCGTAGGGGCCCACCGGCATCGGGTCCATCACCATCTGGCCGCCGGCGGCGCGGATGCGCTGGGCGCAGGCGTACGCGTCGGTCGTGTAGAGGTAGATCCCCCAGACGGTCGGCATGCGGCCGTCGGGCTTGGGGGCGAGGGCGGCGACGTTGCGGCCGCGGCTGTAGGCCTGGGTGTAGTGGCCGTACTCGGCTCCCGCGCTGTCGGCGAAGGTCCACCCGAAGAGCTCACCGTAGAAGCGCTTGCCGGCTTCCACGTCCGGCAGGGAGGCGTCGACCCAGCAGGGTGCGCCTTCCACGAATGCGGCCATGAGCCCGGTTCCTTCCGTTGTGCGGGGGTGTGCAAGGGTGTGCACCCTCCGCGCACGTTCCGCCTCGCTCGCCCAGCCATGTCCTCCGGATCATGATGTGCCCGAAAACTTGTCCACAGCCTGTTGATAAGACTATTCGGGGGATAGGCTCCGAAGGCGGACGGCGCGCCCGGGGCCCGCGCCCGGCCGGAACCGGTCGCGGTAACGGGCCGGGACGGGCGTACGCCCAGGCCAGGCGTCCCGTAACCCCATTTGCAGGCGGCCGAATCGCGCGCGGATCACCCCTCGGTAAGCTGACGGCATGACAGGACAAGTACGCACCGTCGACGGCCGCGTTGCCGGCCGGCGCGGTCAGGCGACGAGGCAGAAGCTGCTCGACTGCCTCAGCGAGATGCTCAGCTCCTCGCCGTACCGCGACGTCAAAGTGATCGACGTCGCCCGCAAGGCCGGTACCTCCCCCGCGACCTTCTACCAGTACTTCCCGGACGTCGAAGGTGCCGTCCTGGAGATCGCGGAGCGCATGGCCAACGAGGGCGCGCAGCTGACCTCGCTGGTCGAGGGGCGCGCGTGGGTCGGCAAGGCGGGCTGGGCGGCGGCCGAGGAACTCGTGGACGGCTTCCTGGAGTTCTGGCGGCGCAACGACGCCATCCTGCGGGTCGTCGACCTCGGTGCGGCCGAGGGCGACAAGCGGTTCTACAAGATCCGCATGAAGATCCTCAACTCCGTCACCAACTCCCTCACGGAGTCGATGAAGGAGCTCCAGGCCAAGGGCAAGGTCGACAAGGACGTGAGCCCGGCGGCGATGGCCGGTTCGCTGGTCGCCATGCTCGCGGCGGTCGCCTCGCACCAGAAGGGGTTCCAGACCTGGGGCGTCAAGCAGGCGGAACTGAAGCCGAACCTGGCGCTCCTGGTCCACCTGGGCATCACGGGCAAGAAGCCGACGAAGTAAGCGGCGGACCCCCACCGGGTCCGCCGCGCCTTCGGCCTTACAGGGCTTCGGCCTTACAGGGCTTCGGCCTTACAGGGCCTCGGCCTTACCCTGCTTCGGCCTTACGGGACTTCCACCTCAGGGGACTTCCGCCGCGATCAGCGACGCTCCAGGCGGAACAACCGGATCTCGCGCTCGATGCGCGCCTGGTACGCCGCGTACGGCGGCCAGAACTTCAGCACCGCCTGCCACGCCGCCGCGCGTTCCTCACCCGCCAGCAGGCGGGCGCGTACGGCGATGTCCTGACCCTTCCAACTCACGTCCGCGTCAGGATTCTTGAGCAGGTTCCCGGTCCAGGCCGGGTGTCCGGGGCGGCCGAAGTTCGAGCCGATCAGGATCCAGCTCGCCCCGTCCTGCTCCGGCATGCACGCGAGCGGGGTGGTGCGCGGCTCGCCGGTCTTGGCTCCCTTGGCGGTGAGGATCACGCCGGGGAGCATCTGGGCGCTGAGGATGACCTTGCCGCGGGTGAGCTTGTGCACCGCCTTGTCCATGGCGGGGATGAAGTGCGGTGCGATCTTGGCGAACAGCATGGTCGAGGAGACCTTCTGCATCAGCTTGACTCCGGGCGCCATCAGACGGCCACCTTCTCGTTCCGTGGGGCGGGGGTAGGGGCTTGTACGGGCGCGGGTGCGAGCGGTGCGAACAGCCCGGCGGCTTCCGCGGCGTGGGCGCGCAGCCGGTGGACGGGGCCGAAGAGCAGTTCGTCGGCGGCCGCCCGCTTGAAGTAGAGGTGCGCGTCGTGCTCCCAGGTGAAGCCGATGCCGCCGTGCAGCTGGATGGCTTCGCCGGCGGTGATCCGCAGCGCTTCCAGGGCCTGGGCCAGGGCGAGTCCGCCCTGTTCCGGGTCCCAGGCGGCGTAGTAGGCGGCGGAGCGGGCCGCCTGGACCTGTACGTAGAGGTCGGCGAGGCGGTGCTTGACCGCCTGGAACGAGCCGATGGCCCGGCCGAACTGCTCGCGCTGCTGTACGTACTCCACGGTGCGGGCGAGCGCCTGCCCGGCCGCGCCGACCGCTTCGGCGGCCAGGACGGCCGCGGCGCCGCGTCCGGTGGCGGCGAGGGCTCCGGCCACGTCGGCGTCCTCGGCTCCCAGCAACTCCGCCTCTACGTCGCGGAGTTGGATGCGGCCCTGCGGCCGGGTCTCGTCCAGGGTGGTCTGCCGCTCCCGTACGAGGCCGGGCGCGTCCTCCCGTACGAGGAACAGCAGCGTGCGGCTGCGGGCGAACCCTCCCGCGTGCGCGGCGACCAGCAGCAGCGAGGCGCTGTGCCCGTCGAGCACCTGGGCGACCTCCCCGTACAGCCGCCAGCCGCCGTCCACGGCGCGGGCCTGCACCCCGCCGGCCCGGCCGCCGCCCGCCCAGTCGCCCGCGGCGTTGTCCCCGGTCAGCGCGAGGGCGGTGGCCAGGGCGGGGCCGGGTACGGCGAGCGCGGCCGTGAGCCCGCCCGCCGCGAGCGGCGGGAGCAGGGTGGAGCGCTGGTCGCCGGTGCCCAGGGCGGTGACCAGGGGCACGGCGAGCACGGCGGTGGCCAGCAGCGGCGAGGGCAGCAGCACCCGCCCGGTCTCCTCGCAGGCCAGGACCAGGTCGGCGGCGGCGCAGCCGACGCCCCCGTACTCCTCGGCCACGGCGATGCCCGGCAGCCCGAGCTGCCGGGCGAGCTGCTGCCACAGCTCGCGGTCGTGTCCGGCGGCGGTGCGGACGGCGGCCTTGACCTCGTCCGGGCCGCAGCGTTTGCCCAGGATCTCGCGCAGGGTACGGCGTATCTCGTCCTGCTCCGCGGTGAAGGCGGCATCCATCGTCGGGCTCCTCCCCGTATCTGACGGGCCGTCATGTTAGGGCGAGCGGCGCCAGAAACACAGGGGGCGGACCACCCCGAAGCCGACCACCGGGGCGGAGGCCGATGCCCCGCCGGGCCGGAGGGTGGCGCGGCGCCGGGCCGCCAGGGGGCGCGGCCCCGTCGAGGCGGAGCACGGCGACGCCCCGCCGGGCGACCGGGGGGCGACCCGCCTCCCGCGCCTCAGAAGTGGGTGGCGACCCCGAAGGCCCGCCGGAGCTCGGCCATGTCCTGCCGGTCGCGGTCGGTGGGCTCGTAACCCTGGTGGAAATGGACCTGCTGCTCGACGGACAGGCACGGGACGGCGGTCCCCCCGATACCGCCCGCCACGAAGCACGAAGCGGGGTAGTGGAAGGGATCCTCCGGCTCCGGCGAGGCCTGCACCGCCGAGCCGTCGCCCGCGAAGACCAGCGGATGGAGGTCGATCTCCCGGCCGTCGGCGTGCGTGAGGACGAACCGCACGGGGCGCAGGTCCAGGGTCTCCACGAACCCCGCCTCCGCGAGGGCCGCCAGCAGGGCGGGCTCCTGCTCCCGCCGGTGCATCAGGTCCAGATCGCGGTGATCCCGGCTCTGGCGGCCGAGGAGCGCGTCGATCCCCCACCCGCCCCCGACCCAGACGTCCACCCCCGCCCGGCGCAGCAGCGCCAGCACGGACACGACATCGGCGGACTTCATCACGCGGCGCAGCATAGGAGGATTCGCGCCACGGCCCAACCCATCCGGACCCTCTAGCATCTGACGGTACGTCAGTTGTACCGTCAGGGGCATGCCTGGACCTCTCTCCGCCTCCGCCACCGCCTCCGCCGGCCCTCAGGCCCGGCCCCGCCGGGTCGCCGTCGTCGGCGTCGCCCTCTCGGACTGCGGCCGGGTGGACGGCCCCACCCCGTACGCCCTGCACGCGCAGGCCGCCCGCCGGGCCCTGGCCGACTCCGGCCTGGACCGCTCGGTGATCGACGGCTTCGCCTCGGCCGGCCTCGGCATCCTGGCGCCCGTGGAGGTCGCCGAGTACCTGGGCCTGCGCCCCACCTGGGTCGACTCCACCTCGGTCGGCGGCTCCACCTGGGAGGTCATGGCCGCCCACGCCGCCGACGCCATCGCCGCCGGCCACGCCAACGCGGTCCTCCTCGTCTACGGCTCCACCGCGCGCGCCGACATCAAGGCCCGCCGCCGCACCTCGAACCTCTCCTTCGGCGCCCGCGGCCCCCTGCAGTTCGAGGTCCCGTACGGGCACACGCTGGTCTCCAAGTACGCGATGGCCGCGCGCCGCCACATGCACGAGTACGGCACGACGCTGGAGCAGCTCGCCGAGGTGGCGGTGCAGGCACGGGCGAACGCCGCCACCAACCCGGACGCGATGTTCCGCGACCCGATCACGGTCGACGACGTCCTGTCCTCCGGGATGATCGCGGACCCCTTCACGAAGCTGAACTGCTGCATCCGCTCGGACGGCGGCTGCGCGGTCCTGCTGGCCGCGGAGGACTACGTACCGGACACGGCGAAGGAGCCCGTGTGGATCCTCGGCTCCGGCACCGCCGTCTCGCACACCACGATGTCGGAGTGGGAGGACTTCACCGTCTCCCCCGCGGCGGTCTCGGGCCGCCAGGCCTTCGCCCGCGCCGGGCTCACCCCGGCGGACGTGGACCTGGCCGAAATCTACGACGCCTTCACCTATATGACCCTGGTCACCCTGGAGGACCTCGGCTTCTGCGCAAAGGGCGAGGGCGGCGCATTCGTGGAGAAGGGCCGCCTCCTGCGGGACGGCGAATTCCCGGTCAATACGGACGGCGGCGGACTCTCCGCCTGTCATCCGGGCATGCGCGGCCTGTTCCTGTTGGTCGAGGCGGTACGCCAACTGCGCGGCGAGGCGGGAGCGGGCCAGGTCCGCAAACCATCCGGAACCCTCCCACAAGTGGCCGTCGCCTCGGGTACGGGCGGCTGGTTCTGCTCGTCGGGCACGATCATTCTCGGACGGGACTGACTCCCTGCCGGTCGGGCTGCGTAAGCTCCCGGAGGGGCCGGTACCTCGATGTCCACGGCCCCTTCGGGGAATCTCCAGCCATCACGGGAACTGACTTGATATCGAACCTGCTGCGGCGCTCGCGCGCCGCCATCGCCATCACCGTCGCCACCGGCGCCCTCATCGCGGTCGCCTCGCCCGCCCAGGCAGTCACCGGACCGCCGGTCCTCGCCAAGTCGGCCTTCATCATGGACGGCACCACCGGCGCCACGATCGCCAACAAGCTCGGCGACACCAAACTCGAGGGCGCCAGCACCACGAAGATCATGACGGCCCTGGTCGTCCTCACCTCGCCGGGCATCGACCTCAACAAGAAGGTCACGGTCCACCAGGAGTACCTGGACTACGTCGCCCGCGAGGGCGCGAGCACGGCCCGCCTCAAGACCGGCGCCACCCCCACGGTCCGCCAGCTCCTCTACGGGATGATGCTGCCCTCGGGCTGCGACGCGGCCTACGCCCTCGCCGACACCTTCGGCTCGGGCTCCAGCCGGTCGGCGCGCATCCTGGACTTCATCGCGAAGATGAACGCCAAGGCGAAGACCCTCGGCATGACCAACACGTACTACGACGCCTTCGACGGCATCTCGCAGCACGGCAACAACAAGATCACCGCGCGCGACCTGGCGAAGCTCACCCGGGCCGCGATGAAGGGCTCGACCTTCAAGGCGATCGTCAAGACCACCTCGTACAGCACCGGCGGAACCTCCACCTCGGCCACGTGGACGAACACCAACCTGCTGATCACGCCCGGCCACGCCTACCAGACCCAGGGCGCCATCGGCGTCAAGACGGGCAGCGGCTCGGTTGCCGGCCAGTGCCTCGTCTTCTCCGTGACCCGCAACGGCAAGACCATCATCGGCGTCCTGCTGAACTCCACGGACCGCTACCCGGACGCGATCAAGCTCACCGACTGGGCCCTCGGCGCACCCACCGGCACGCCGGCGCTCAAGCGCAGCACCAACGAGCCCATCCCGGACGTCCTCGACTGATGTCGTGACGCCCTGACGCCCTGCTGAAGCACGCGGACGTCCACGGGGGCGCCCCACCCGACCGAACAGGCCGGGCGGGGCGCCCCCGTTCCGCGTTACGGCCAGACGGCCTAGTACTGCCAGCGGGCCTGTGAGCCGTCCATGCGGCAGTAGATCATCCGCCGGTTCGCGGCGTGGGTGGAGCGTCCGAGGTCGGCCTTGCGGCAGAACTGGCCGGCGTTGTAGCAGTTCCCGGCGTTGGAGACGATCTCGCACACCCCGCTCGGGGGCTCCTGCGGCGTCTTGGTGGCGACCGGGGGCTTCGCCGTACTCCGGCTGGGGGTCGGCGCCGGCTTGGCGTCCGCGGGTGCCGGGGTCCGGGTCTTCGTCGGCGTGGGAGTGGGACTGGGCGTCGGCGTCGCCGCCACCGTCGGCGGTGCGGAGGTCGGCGGGGGCGAGACCGCCGGTGCGGAGGTGGTGGCACCGGCCGTCGCCGACACGGGGGCGGACGGAACGGTGGCCGTCCCGCCACCCCCCGGCGCGGGCCCGCAGGCCACCGCTGCACCGGCAACGACCAAGGCCACCAGGGCTCTTCGTATGCCGCCGACTCTGACGCCGCTGTTGTCCATTCCCACGTCTCCCCACGCTCACGACTCACGTAAAGCACGTAAAACCCGCACATCGTAGTGACGCCCGAGCCCCGTGGTGTTCGATTGAGAAATGACGAGCGAGACGAGCGAGACAAGCGAGACGGCCGACGTGAGCGACTTCCACACCACCCTGCACTCCCTGCGCGTCTGGGACGGCCCGCTGCCCTCCTTCGACACGGCCACCGCACCGGCCGAGCCGCTCGAGCTGTTCCGGGAGTGGTTCACGCACGCCGCCAAGGCGGGGCAGCCCGAGCCGCACACGATGAGCCTGGCAACGGTGGACGCGGACGGGCGCCCGGACGTACGCACGCTCATGCTGCACGACGCCGACGAGCGCGGCCTGCACTTCGCCTCGCACTCCACCAGCACGAAGGGCCGGCAGCTGGCCGGGCAGCCCGATGCGGCGCTGGGCTTCTACTGGCCGGCGGTGGCCCGCCAGATCCGCATCCGGGGCCGGGTCACCGCGTGCGACGCGGCGGAGAGCCGCGCCGACCTGGCGGCCCGCACCCGCGGGGCGCTGGCCGCGGCGCTGACGGGGCACCAGAGCGAGGTGCTGGACTCCCGGGAGGAACTGGCCGCCGTCGCGGCGGAGTCCTGGGAGCGGGCCGGCGCGGAGCCGGACGCCCCGGCGCCGACCTGGACCCGGTACGTCCTCTCCCCCACGGAGATCGAGTTCTTCCAGGGAGACCCGGCCCGCCTCCACACCCGCCTGCACTACACCCGCACCCCCACCACCCCCTGGACCCACCACCTCCTGTGGCCCTGACCCCGGGCCACCCCACCCACCCGACCCTTGAGGACCGGGGCCCGGGCTCAGCCAACCCAGCCGTCCGGCGCTTGAGGACCGGGGCCCGGGCTCAGCCAACCCAGCCGTCCGGCGCTTGAGGACCGGGGTCTGGGGCGGAGCCCCAGGGGGGGTCCGGGCAGCGCCCGGGGAACGGTGGAAGGGCGGGTAGGGGACTCCGCCCCGCAGGGCCGAACCACCCGCACCCGCACCCGGGCCGGTCAGGCCACCCGCGGAGCGAAAACCGCCACCCAGACACCCTCCGCCGCCTCCCGGAAGGCAACCGCCAGCTCCATGCCCACCCGGAGCTCAAGCCCCGGCTCAAGCCCCGGCTCGACCCCTTCCCCACCCACGACCTCGGTCATCATCCGCGGCCCCTCCTCAAGATCCACCACCGCCGCCACGTACGGCACCCGCCCCCCGAAGGGCGGCAGGTCGTTCCGGTGGATCACCGACCAGGTGTACAGCGTGGCCCGCCCGCTCGCCGTCTCCCACGTGACGCGGTCCTCCCCCGCCCAGCAGGCCGGGCAGAACTCCCGCGGGTAGTGGTGCGCCTTGCCGCACTCCCCGCAGCGCCGCAGCAACAGCCGCCCCTCCGCGGCCGCGTCCCAGTAGGGCCGCGTGAAGTCGTCGATCTCCGGCAGGTCGAACCGCGCAGCCGTACCGGCTCCAGTACTCACGACACCACTCCTCCACGGCGGGACCCATCTGACGTCCCGTCAGTTCAGCGGATCCCACCCCATCACACAAGCCCTCACCCACAAGGCCCACCCACCGGACCCCCGCCCGCCCACCCACCCACCACTCCCCGTAATCGATCCGCAACCGATTCCCTCCTCGTCCGAGACCCACCGCCCCCGTACGGCGATACGCTCACACCTCATGCCCGGAGTCCCCACAGCACCCGACCTGTCCACCCAGCCCCGCCCGGTCTACGTGATCGGCGCCGGCCCCGGCGGCCTCGCCGTAGCCGCCGCGCTGCGCGCCCGCGGGATCCGCGCGGTGGTCGTGGAGAAGTCGGAATCGGTCGGCGCTTCCTGGCGGCGGCACTACGACCGCCTCCACCTGCACACCACCCGCCGCCTCTCCGCCCTCCCGGGCCTGGCCATGCCGCGCCGCTTCGGACGCTGGGTGGCCCGCGAGAACGTGGTGCGCTACCTGGAGAAGTACGCCGAGTTCCACGAGCTGGAGATCGCCACCGGCATCGAGGTGACCCGCATCGAGCCCGCAGCGGACTCCGACCCCGACTCCCCCCACGCCCCCGGCTGGACCCTGCACGCCACCGGCGGCCGCGTGATGGCGGCCCGGGCGGTCGTGGTCGCGACGGGGTTCAACCACACCCCCTTCGTCCCCGACTGGCCCGGCCGGGACACCTTCCCGGGCCCCCTCGCCCACGCCGCCGAGTACCGCAACCCCGCCCCCTACGCCGGCCGCGACGTCCTCGTCGTGGGCGTCGGCAACACCGGCGCAGAGATAGCCGTCGACCTCGCCGAAGGCGGCGCCGCCCGGGTCCGGCTCGCGGTGCGCACCGCCCCGCACATCCTGCGCCGCTCCACCGCCGGCTGGCCCTCCCAGCGGACCGGCATCCTGGTCCGGCGCCTCCCGGTCCGGCTCGTCGACCGGCTCGGCGCGATCGTCGGCAAGGTCTCGGTCCCGGACCTGTCCGCGTACGGACTCCCGCGCCCCACCACCGGCCTGTACAGCAGGGTCAAGGAGGGGGCGATCCCGCTCCAGGACGTCGGCCTGATCGACGCGGTCCGCACGGGCCGGGTGGAGCCCGTGGCCGCCGTCGCCTCCTTCGACGGAGCCGAGGTGGTCCTCGCGGACGGCTCGCGGATCACCCCGGACGCCGTGATCGCGGCCACCGGCTACCGCCGCGCCCTGGAGGGCCTGGTCGGCGGCCTGGACGTCCTGGACGACCGCGGCCGCCCCCGTACGCACGGCGCCAGGACCCCACCCGACGCCCCAGGCCTCTACTTCACCGGTTTCACCAACCCCATCAGCGGCAACCTCCGCGAACTGGCCCTGGACGCCGAAAAGATCGCGAAGGGCATAGCCCGAACGATCGACACCTAGGCCTCCCCCACCCCAGCCCGGTTGTCAGTGGCCTGGTGCAGCATCGACACACGAACCCATCACCAAAACACAGGGGATCACGGTGTCGATCACAAGGCCGACCACAACACCGTCCACAACACCGATCACGAACCACCAAACAGCAGCCCACCCCTTCCTGAAGCAGCTCTACGGGGACGCGTACTACCCCGATCACGTCCTCGACAAGGGCCGGGCCGTCCTCCTCCGGCTGTGCGCGCGCATCGAGGCCGAGCAGCCCTCGAACCTGGCCGCGCTGTACGTGCTGACGGGGGCGGCGACCGAGGAGTTCAACCTCCTGGAAGCGGAGTTCGAGGCCGCGGGGAGCGAGATCGAGACCGTGGCGCGCGAGGAGATAGCCGAGGACTTCGCGTTCGTGGCCTCCGCGTACGGATTCCCGGACGCGGACATCGAGGAGCTCATCTCCCCCCGCGAGTGGTGAGCGCCCGGGGTGCCAAGTGGCCCCGCCGACCCTCTGACCTCGGCCGAATACTGGTCTGGACCGGACCCCGGTGATCTGAGACCGTTCCCTGAACGACCCCGGACGCCACCCCCGGATCGCCCCCGGGGGCCGGGCCGCGAGCGTTCCACACATCACCTCCACCAGCTTTCCTGTGCATCCCTGTTCCTGACGGCACGTCAGTTCAGTAATCTGACTACGCGTCAGTTATTGAGATTCGTCGAGGTTCATCGAGCAGGAGCGGGCGGAACGATGCTTGGATCTACTCACGGCACCCTCACCACCGACTTCCGCGCACGTGTCGAGGCCTGCGGGGAGACCCCCAGGACGGCCGTCCACTCCACAGCGGCTCCGTCCGCCGAGGACACGGTCGCGCTGGACGTCAGCGGTCGGCCCCTGCACGCCGACGCCCCCGACCTGGACCGGTTCTTCCGGCCCGAGTCCGTGGCGGTCATCGGCGCCTCGGACGCCGACGGCAGACCGAACACCGGCATCACCCGCCAGCTGATCGCCTGGGCGGAACGCGTCGGTGCCCGACTGCACCCGGTACACCCCACCCGGGCCACGGTCTTCGGGCTGCCCTGCCACGCCTCCGTGGCCGACCTGCCCGAACAGGTGGACCTCGCCGTCCTCCTCGTAGCCGACCCCCTCCCCGTCGTGGAACAACTGGCGGAAGCCAAGGTCAAGTTCGCGGTCGCCTTCGCCTCCGGCTTCGCCGAGACCGGCGACGAGGGCGCCGCCGCGCAGGCCCGCCTGGGCGCCGCCGTACGGCGCTCGGGCATCCGCCTCCTCGGGCCCAACACGAACCTCAACGCCTTCGAGAGGTTCCGCGACGACCTCGACGGCCCGGCCATCGCGCTCATCACCCAGTCCGGACACCAGGGCCGCCCCGTCTACACCCTCCAGGAGCTGGGCATCCGCCTCTCCCACTGGGCGCCCACCGGCAACGAGGCCGACCTCGAAACCTCCGACTTCATCTCCTACTTCGCCGAGCAGCCCGAGGTCGGGGCCATCGCCTGCTACGTGGAGGGCCTCAAGGACGGCCGGCAGTTCCTCCTCGCCGCCGACCGGGCCGCCCGCAACGGCGTCCCCGTCGTCGCCGTCAAGGTCGGCCGCACCGAGACCGGCGCCCGCATGGCCGCCTCGCACACCGGGAAGCTGACCGGTGCGGACACCGTCGTGGACGCCGCCATGCGGCAGTTCGGCGTCATCCGCGTCGACGGCCTCGACGAACTCCAGGACACCGCGGCCCTCCTGGCCCGCGCCCGGAAGCCCCTCGCCGACGGAGTGGTCGTCTACTCCATCTCCGGCGGCACCGGAGCCCACTTCTCCGACCTGGCCACCGAGGCGGGCCTCAGCATCCCCACCCTCTCCCAGGCCAAGCAGGACGAACTGCACCAGTGGATTCCCTCCTACCTGGGCGTCTCCAACCCCGTGGACAACGGCGGCCACCCGGTAGGCGACTGGCGCGGCCGCAAAATCATCGACGCGATCCTCGCGGACCCCTCGGTCGGCGTCCTGATCTGCCCGATAACGGGCCCCTTCCCCCCGATGAGCGACAAACTCGCACAGGACCTGGTGGACGCGGCCGAACAAACCGACAAACTCATCTGCGTGATCTGGGGCTCCCCGGTCGGCACGGAGGAGGCCTACCGCACCACGCTCCTCGGCTCCTCCCGGGTCGCGACCTTCCGCACCTTCGGCAACTGCATCACCGCCGTCCGCGCCTACCTCGGCCACCACCGCTTCACCGCCGCCTACCGCTCCCCCTTCGAGGACGCCCCGCGCACCACCTCGCCCTCCTTCCGCAAGGCCCAGGCCCTCATGCGTCCGGGCCAGCAGCTCAGCGAACACGCGGCGAAGCAGCTCCTGCGCGCCTACGGGATACGCGTGCCCCGCGAGCAACTGGTGACCAGCGCCGCAGCGGCCGTACGGGCGGCCGGACTGGTCGGCTACCCGGTCGTCATGAAGGCCTCGGGCCCCCAGCTCGCACACAAGACCGAGCTCGGCCTCGTCAAGATCGGCCTGACCTCGGCGAGCCAGATCCGCGACGCCTACCGCGAGCTGACGGACATCGCACGCTACGAGAACGTCCCCCTGGACGGGATCCTCGTCTGCCAGATGGTGGAGCGCGGCGTCGAAATGGTCGTCGGGGTCACCCAGGACGAACTCTTCGGCCCGACCGTCACCGTCGGACTGGGCGGGGTCCTGGTGGAGGTCCTTCACGACGTGGCCGTCCGGGTCCCGCCCTTCGGGGAGGACCAGGCCCGGGCCATGCTCGGGGAGCTGCGCGGGCACGCGCTGCTGGAGGGCGTGCGGGGGGCGCCCCCCGCGGACGTCGACGCGCTGGTGGAAGTCATCCTCCGCGTCCAGCGGATGGCGATGGAACTGGGCGACGAACTCTCCGAACTGGACATCAACCCCTTGATGGTCCTCCCCCGAGGCCAGGGCGCGGTAGCCCTGGACGCCCTGGCCATCTGCCGCTAGCCCCCGCCCGTGCCACCCGCCACCGAGCCCTGGCGCCACCCAGCCGGGAGCCGGGCGGCGCCGCCCGGGACCGGAATCCCCCTGCGGAGCCACCGGCCCCGGGGCCCAGACCCCCGCTGCGCGGGGCGGAGTTCCCCTACCCGCCCTTCCACCGTTCCCCGGGCGCTGCCCGGACCCGCGCCTCAAACGCCGGCGAGGCTGGGGGATGCCCCGGGCCAGCCCGGACCCGGACCTCAAACGCCGGACGGGCTGGAGAGGGGCCCCGGGCTGTGCCCGGACCCCCTGGGTCTCCGCCCCAGACCCCGGTCCTCAAACGCCGGACGGCTGAGAAACCCAAACCCCGGCCAGGACCGGAAGACCAACCCCCCGGCGGGCCGGAAGGGTCAGCCCCGGGCAAGGCCGGAAGCCCAACCCCCGACCGGGGCCCGAAGACCAACCCCCGGCGGGGCCGGAAGGGTCAGCCCCCGGACGGGGCCGGAAGATCAACCCCCGGACGGTCCGAAAGACCAACCCCCGGGCGGGAACGGAAGGTCGACCCCGGACAGGGCTGGAAGGCCGACCCCGGCCGGGGCTGGAAGGTCACCCCCAGGCGGGGCTGGAAGGTCGCCCCCGGGCGGGGCCGGAGGTGGAGGGGTCGGGCCCGGCGGGGCGGGGACGGGGACGGGGTGGGGTGTTGGCCTGGACGTAGAGCGTGATGTGTGGCGCGAGAACACCCCGCGCCCTGTCGGAGTCGAGCACAGGGCGCCTAAATCATGCAGTCCAGGCCAACACCCCACCCCGGCACCGGCACCGACCCACCCGCAGCCCACCCCACGTACCGCCGGACCCCAACCACAACACAGCCCCGCCGGCGTTTGAGGCGCAGGGGTCCGGGGACCGGTCCCCGGCAACGGCGCCGCACCCACCCACCCACGAGCAAGGAGTCCACCATGACCGGCACCCCGGAGGACGAAGTCCTCCACCGCTTCGAGAGCGGCGTCTCCTGGATCACCCTCAACCGCCCGGAGGCCATGAACGCCGTCACCTGGGACCAGCGCGAGCGCGTCATCGGGCTCCTCGCAGATGCCTCCGCCGACCCCGACGTGCGAGCCGTCGTCATCACCGCCACCGGCAAGGGCTTCTGCGCGGGCGCCGACCTCCGCGGAGCCCCCGCCGCCCCGGCGGAGCGCGTCGCCGGCGACGTGGCCCGCATGATCCGGCTCGGCGCGCAGCGCCTGATCACGGCCGTGCTCGACTGCGAAAAGCCGGTCATCGCCGCCGTGAACGGCACCGCAGCCGGCATCGGCGCCCACCTCGCGCTCGCCTGCGACCTGGTCATCGCCGCCGAACCGGCCCGTTTCATCGAGGTGTTCGTCCGCCGCGGCCTGGTGCCCGACGGCGGCGGCGCGTACCTCCTCCCCCGCCTCCTCGGACCGCAGAAGGCGAAGGAGCTGATGTTCTTCGGCGACGCCGTCCCCGCGGCGGAGGCCGAGCGGCTCGGGCTGGTGAACAAGGTGGTGCCCGCCGAGGCGCTGGAGGAGACCGCCCGGGAGTGGGCGGAGCGCCTCGCGCAGGGCCCCACCCGCGCCCTGGCGCTGACGAAGCAGCTGGTCAACGCCTCCCTGGACAGTGACCGGGCGACCGCGCTCGCCGCCGAGGCCACCGCCCAGGAGCTCAACATGACCACGGCCGACGCGAACGAGGGGGTCGCCAGCTTCGTGGAGCGCCGCACCCCGAAGTACCTCGGCCGGTAACAGCAACGAGGACGAGCCGCTACATCTGCGGGTCCGGCGTGAGCAGCGCGAACACCGCTCCCGTCGGATCCGCCGTCCACGCCATCCGCCCGACCTCCGGGACATCGGCGGCGGGCATCAGCACCGAGCCCCCGCCGCCGCGGATCGCGGCCACGGTCGCGTCCACATCGGCGACGTTGAAGTACGGCACCCAGCGCGGGACTTCATCACCCGTACCGTCGCCCTGCGGCGCGACCCCGCCGAAGGAGCCGTCCTCCTGGTCCCCGTCGGCGATGCTCAGCACCCGGTAGGTCATCCCGGGGGCCTCCATCTCCGCGGAACGCCACCCGAAGAGGCCGGCGTAGAACTCGACGGCCGCGACCGGGTCGGGTACGTGCAGTTCCGCCCAGACCAGGCTGTTGACCTCGGAGGTCCGCCCCAGCCCGGCGGTCCTCCCCGGCTGCCAGCACGCGAACTCCGCGCCCTGCGGGTCGGTGAACTGCGCCAGCCAGCCCTCCCCCATGACGTCCCCGGGCTCCATGCGCACCACTCCGCCGCCCGCCTTGACGGCCGCCGCCGTCTCCTGGATGTCGGGGGTGTTGAAGTGCAGCATCCACGCCGGGGTGGCGCCCTCCTCGGTGAGCGGCCCGAGGGCGGCGACGGTCTTGCCGTCGACCTGGAAGAAGCCGTAGCCGCCCGCCTCCGGGCCGAGGGAGAGGAACTCCCAGCCGAAGACGCCGGTGTAGAACGAGACGGCCCCGTCGGTGTCGGGGCTCCCGAGGTCGAGCCAGTTGGGCGATCCCTTGCGGAATTCGGTGCCGAGCATGAGGTCCTCCTGTGCGTACGCGCTGCGCTGTTGCGGGGCCGGGGGTGCTGCCTCCGGTCCCCGCCACGATGCCGAGCCCGTACGGGGCCCGCGCTCCGGGAAGCTCCGCACGGCGGTGGAATCACCCGTACGGCGGCGCCCGTGTCCGTATCTGTGGGATGTGCGGCCCAATGGCCATGGCGGACGGGGAGCACGGCACCGAAGACTGGAGGCGACCCGCAGGGAACCCACGAGGGGACGACCAGACATGACAACAACAACGACCACAACCACAACCACCCCCACGATCCGGATCCCGGACTCACGCCTGGCGAAGGAAGCCACCGAACTCGTCCGGGACGGCGTGAGCGAGCTGCTCTACGACCACTCCCGCCGCGTGTACTTCTTCGGCAGCCTCCAGGGCCGCCGCCTCGGCATCGAGGCCGACCCCGAGCTGCTCTACGTCGCTGCGATGTTCCACGACCTCGGCCTCACCGAGCCCTTCCACGCCAGTGGCCGCCGCTTCGAGGTGGACGGCGCCGACGAGGCCCGCCGGTTCCTGCGGACCCACGGGGTCCCCGAGGACGGGGTGCGCCGGGTGTGGACGGCGATCGCCCTGCACACCACCCCGGGCATCCCGGAGCACATGGAGCCCGAGGTGGCGCTGGTGACGGCGGGCGTGGAGTACGACGTGCTCGGCATCGGCTACCACGACCTCGCCGAGGCGGACCGCGCGGCGGTCGTCGCCCTGCACCCGCGCCCGCGGTTCAAGGAGCGCATCCTGCGCGCCTTCGCCGACGGAGTGGCCCCGAAGCCGGGCACCACCTTCGGCAACATCAAGGCCGACGTGCTCGCACACCACGTGCCCGGCTTCGAGCGCGGAGACTTCGTCCGCGCGGTCCTGGACTCCCCGTGGGACGAGTAGCCGCAC
The DNA here is from genome assembly GCF_057834385.1 of Streptomyces sp. GL_141. Lineage (NCBI taxonomy): Bacteria > Bacillati > Actinomycetota > Actinomycetes > Kitasatosporales > Streptomycetaceae > Streptomyces > Streptomyces sp. GL_141. The sequence goes on along the minus strand of NZ_CM174402.1, from coordinate 4,777,851 downwards.
ACCCCGCAGGACGAGCGGCGCCCCACCCCGTCGTCATCGTCGCCTTCGACGGCGTGCAGCTGCTCGACGTCACGGGCCCCGCCGAGGTGTTCAGCACCGCCAATCTCCACGGCGCCCGCTACGAGGTCCGGATCGTCTCCCCGGACGGGGCCGACGTCCGCACCTCCTCGGGCGTGCGCATCGGCGCGGACGGCGGCCCGGACAGCCTGCCGGCCCGGCCCGGGACGCTGGTCGTCCCCGGCCGGAGCGACTGGCGGCGGGCCGTCGGCGATCCGGCCCTGACGGGCCTGGTCGGCGAGCTGGTCGGCCGCTCGCGCCGGGTGACCTCGGTGTGCGCCGGGGCGTTCGTGCTGGCGGAGACCGGGGTGCTCGACGGGCGGCGGGCGGTCACGCACTGGCGGCTGGCGGCGCAGCTCGCGGCGGCGTACCCGCGGGTGCGGGTGGAGGCGGATCCGGTGTTCGTCCAGGACGGGCACGTCGTCACCTCCGCCGGGGTGACCTCGGGCATCGACCTCGCGCTGTCCCTGGTCGAGGAGGACCACGGGGCCGCGATCGCCCGGGAGGTCGCGCGGGAGCTGGTCGTCTTCATGGCCAGGCCCGGCGGCCAGTCCCAGTACAGCGCCCGCCTGACCCCGCGCGAGGCCGTGCACCCGGTCCTGCGCACGGTCATGGACGCCATCGGGGCCGATCCCCGGCTCGCGCTCGACGAGGTCGCCCGGGACGCCGGGGTCAGCGGCCGCCACCTGGCCCGGCTCTTCCGCTCGGAGACCGGGATGACGCCGGGGCAGTACCTGGAATCCGTCCGCCTCGAAGCCGCCCAGGCCCTCCTGGAGGCCGGCGACGATCCGGTGGACACGGTGGCCGCGCGGTCGGGCTTCGGCTCCGCCGAGACGATGCGCCGCGTGTTCCAGCAGACCCTGGACCTCGCCCCGACCGCCTACCGCGCCCGCTTCCGCAGTACGCGCACGTCGCCGCCGTCGGGGTCGCCGATCAGCACGAACAGCTGAGGCTCCTCCACCGTGCCGGCGGCCTGCCAGTACAGCCTGGCCTCGTCGCACTCCGCGACGGACAGGGCCACGCCCGGCCCGTAGTCGCCGGACGAACCGGTGTCCTGCTCCCAGGTCCCGCGCCCCGAGCAGGTGTCCACCTCGTGCAGTCCGTCTTGCACCGGCAGGTTCCGCGCCGTCGTCCCGCCCTGCGCGTCGAGTTCCAGGGTGACGCCGGAGCCGGTCCACACGCCGACGTAGTCGGCGCGCTCCAGGGCCGGCGGCTCGTACGGGGGCATGAGGAAGCCCGCGATGAGGGCGGTGGGTACCGCGATCAGGGTCGCCGGCAGCGTCCACAGCCGCATCCGGAGCTTCGTCCGCTGCCGCATCCGCGCGTACACCGCGACCCCGACGGGGAGCACCCCGGCGGCGGCCGTCCAGCCCCAGGTGGCGAGGTACGAGGTGCGGAGCAGCAGGGCCACCGGGGCCGCGTACAGACCTGCGAGCAGGACCAGCACCGGCAGGGCCCAGCGGGGTGCGGGGATCCGGGTGCGCAGGCCCACGGCGTTCGAGAGTCCCAGCACCGGGATGGTGAAGAGCGTGCCGTGCACCCAGCCCGCGGCGAACGCCAGCAGCGGGAGGAACGCGCACAGGAAGGCCACTTCGAGGAACAGTCCGATGGCGAACGTGCCGTAGCCCACGCCGTACGCGTCGCCTTGGCCCGGGGAGACCCACCAGAACAGCATGGCGACCAGGAACTGCGCACCGGCGACGGCTTCCGCACCGGGTGCGGTGCCGGTCCAGGAGCGCTTGCTCCGCTGCGGCGCGACGAACAGGTGGTGCGACACGACGGACCCCCACGCCCCCATCGATTGAACACGTTCAATTGATGTGGACCCTACACCCCCCTTCCCATCTGACGCACCGTCAGCTTCAATCGGAAGCGTGATGGGACACGCAGGGATGGCGGCCACCGTCGTCCGATACCTCAGATCAGTCGGCTCCCTCCCCTCCGCCGCCGCGGAGCCCGGGGCCGAGCCCGTCGAAGCACTGCCCCGCCCCGATCTGCGGGCCGTCGGCGAACACGAGCGCGCGCCCGTCAGCCCCGCCGAGTTCCGCGCCGTCCTGGGGAACTTCGCCAGCGGGGTCACGATCATCACCTCGCCGCCCGGCGAGGGCGAGGACGGTCCGGCCGGCTTCGCCTGCCAGTCCTTCGCCTCGCTCTCCCTCGACCCGCCGCTGGTCACCTTCATGGTGGCCCGTACGTCGACCACCTGGCCCCGCATCGCGCGCACCGGGGTGTTCTGCGTGAACATCCTCGGCGCCGAACAGGGCGACCTGTGCCGGGCCTTCGCCGTCAGCGGCGCCGACAAGTTCGCCGGCGTCGGCCACACCCCGGCCCCGGCCACCGGCTCCCCGCAGCTCGACGCGGTGCCCGCCTGGATCGACTGCCGGATCCACGCCGTGCACACCGGCGGCGACCACCTCATCGTCGTGGGCAAGGTCGAGGCCATGGGCGCGGCCGGCGAGGGCGAACCCCTCCTCTTCCACAAGGGCCGCTTCGGCCGCTTCACCGACTGACGGCTCCCCCGTCCGCCGCCGCTATCCTGCGGATCTCGAACGGGCGGGGGGCCATGAGAAACACGTACTACGAGCCGGGTCACAGCCGGTGGACCGGCATCACGGGCTGGCTGATGGTGGCCAGTGCGATCGCCGCGATCCTCTGCGCTCTGAGCCCGGTGTCCCCGTACCCGCCGCTGACCGCCGAGCTGGCCTTCGCCGCCGCCTCCGCCGCCTTCGCCTGCTCCTGGGTCGTGGCCTCGTACCGGGCCCGGGTCGGCCCCTTCGACAAGCCGTCGGTACCGGCCGACCGCGAGTACGGGGAGTACGCCCTGCCCTGGATCTTCGCCATCGGCACGCCCTTCGCCGTGGCCGCCGCCCTCGTGGTGCTGTTCACCGGCTCCAGCGCGGACGGCAGGGAGATCGAGCGGCTGGACCGGGCCGGCTACGCCGCACACGAGGTCGAGATCGTCCAGCTGGCCGGCGAGCCGGTGTACACGCCGCCCACGCAGGACGGCAGCGGCTGGTACAACACCGACCTCGTAGTCCGCGTCCCCTTCGACAGCGGCCCCCGGGAAACCGGCCTGGAGGGGTTCCACACCTCCGGTTCCCCCGAGCCGGGCATGCGGGTGGAGGTCCACTTCGCCCCGGCGCACCCCGAGGAGGGCGTGGCCGAACACCCCTCCATAACCCGTGCCTGGCTCGGCTCCCCCATCGCCGTGTTCTTCGGCTTCCTGGGCTTCGGCGTCGCGGCCGCCATCACCAAGTCGTACATGGACCCCTCGGACCTGCGGAACCTGCGCCGCTTCCGCCCCGGCACCCATCTCCCGGCCCTCGCCATCCTGCTGTGCGGGCTCGTCCTGCTGCTGCCCGTCACCCTCGAATTCCAGGTCGCCGGCTACAACCGGCTGCCCGCCTTCCTCGCGAGCCTGACTCCGTTGGCTGCCCTGGCCTGGGTCGTCAGGCGGCGGTACTGAAACGCGCCGTGGCCGGCCCCGCTCCGGAGAGCGGGACCGGCCACAGGCCGAGCGGAACGACCGGGCTCAGAACGTGAGGACCCCCCGGGCCACCCGCCCGTGGTGGGCGTCGTCCACGGCCTTGGCGAAGTCCTCGACCGGGTAGACCTCCGTGACCAGCTCGTCCAGCAGCAGCTTGCCCTGCCGGTAGAGCTCCGCGTACAGGGCGATGTCCCGCTGCGGGCGCGAGGACCCGTACCGGCAGCCCATGATCGTCTTGTCCAGGTACATGGACGAGACCTGGAAGGCCGCCTCCTCCGTGAAGCCGGGCACGCCGAGCAGCACCGCCTGTCCGTGCCGGTCCAGCAGGTCGATCGCCTGCCGGATCAGCTTGACGTTGCCCACGCACTCGAAGGCGTGGTCCGCGCCCGTGGGCAGGATCTCCTTCACGGCCGCCGAGGAGTCCGCCACCGCCGAGGCGTCGATGAAGTGCGTGGCGCCGAACTGCCGGGCCACCGCCTCCTTCGCCGGGTTCGCGTCGATCGCCACGATGGTGGTGGCGCCCGCGATCCGCGCGCCCTGGAGCACGTTGAGGCCGATGCCGCCGGTGCCTATGACGACGACCGTCTCGCCGCGGTCCACCTTCGCCCGGTTCAGTACGGCGCCCACGCCCGTCAGGACCCCGCAGCCGATCAGGGCGGCCGAGGTCAGCGGGATGTCCTTGGGGATCTTCACCGCCTGCACGGCCTTGACGATCGTGCGCTCCGCGAAGGCCGAGTTGGACGCGAACTGGAAGAGCGGCTTGCCGCCCCGCGAGAACGGCTGCCCCGGCATCCCGATCGCCTTGCGGCACATCGTCGGCCGGCCGCGGTCGCAGTCCGCGCACGCCCCGCAGTTGGCCAGCGTGGACAGCGAGACGTGGTCGCCGGGCACCACGTGCGTGACCCCGGACCCGACCGCCTCCACCACGCCCGCGCCCTCGTGCCCGAGCACCACCGGCGGCGGGAACGGGATCGTCCCGTCGATCACCGACAGATCGCTGTGGCACAGTCCGGCCGCCGCTATCGCGACCAGCACCTCTCCCGGCCCCGGGTCCCGGATCTCCAGATCGTCGACCACCTGGGCCTGCTTGCCGTCGAATACGACGCCTCTCACCTGGACTCCTTAGGCAGGCCGAGCACGCGCTCGGCGATGATGTTGCGCTGGATCTCGTCCGAGCCGCCGTAGATGGTGTCGGCGCGGGTGAACAGGAACAGCCGCTGCTCCTCGTCGAGTCCGAGTTCGTACGGGGTCTCCCGCGACCAGTGCCCCGGCCCGGCCGTGGCCACGGCGCCCCGGACCTCCACCGCCAGCTCCCCGAGCCGCCGGTGCCAGCCGCCCCACAGCAGTTTGGCCACGCTGGGCGCACCGGGGTCGCCGCCGGAGCCACCCGTGCCACCAGCGGCACCCGTGCCACCCGCGGCGCCCAGGGTCCGCAGTGCGTTCCACCGCATCGTGCGCAGCTCGGCCCACTGCCGTACGAGGCGTTCGCGCAGGACCGGGTCGCCGGAGCCTGCGTCCACGTACGCCCGGACCACCCGCTCCAGTTCGGCCGCGAAGCCGATCTGCTGGACGAGCGTGGAGACCCCGCGCTCCAGCGCGAGCAGTCCCATGGCCACGGACCAGCCGTTGCCCTCCCCGCCCACCACCTCGGCGGCGACCGCCCCGTCGAAGAACACCTCGTTGAACTCGGAGGTCCCCGACATCTGCCGGATCGGCCGGACCTCGACCCTGCCCGGCTGGTCCATGCGGACCAGGAGGAAGGACAGCCCGCGGTGCCGCGCCGACCCGGCTTCGGTGCGGGCCAGGACGAAGCACCAGTCGGCGTCCTGGGCGAGCGAGGTCCAGATCTTCTGTCCGGTGACCCGGAGCAGCCCATCGGCCCCGTCCCGTACCGCCGTCGTACGGATTCCCGCGAGGTCGGAGCCGGCGCCCGGTTCGGAGTACCCCTGGCACCACAGCTCCTCGCCCCGGGCGATGCCGGGGAGGAAGCGGGCCCGCTGCTCCGGGGAGCCGTAGGCGATCAGGGTCGGCGCGAGGAGGTTCTCGCCGATGTGGCCGACCCGGGCCGGGGCGCGCGCGGCCGCGTACTCCTCCGCCCACACCACCTGCCCGGTGAGGGAGAGCCGCCGGTTGCCGTAGCCATCTGCCTCCCAGCCCTGGCCGATCCACCCCTCGCGCCCCAGCTCGCGCTCCCACGCACGCCGGACCTCGACTCCTTCGTGCTCGCTGCCGGGGCCACCGAGGCCGACGGCCTCCTCGTACGGCCCCGTGAGGTGCTCCGCCAGCCACTGACGGGCCCGGCCGCGCACCACCTCGTCCTCCTCGTCGAAGCCGAAGTCCATGCTCAGTGCCCCCTCGGGTCCTGTCCGGCCGCCGTGGCCGCCGGTCTCTCGCGCCGTTGCAGGCGTACACGCCCATCCACTCCGAACACCCGGCCAGGGGCTATGCGTTGGGCCGGTCCTTGGCGGCCGCCGCCTTGGCCATGGCTTCGAGCTGGGCGAGCATCGGCATCGGGTCGGTGCCGACGGTCCCGGGCAGGAAGTCGGCGATCTTCTCGGGGGTCCAGGAGCCCTCGGCGTAGCCGGCGCGCAGTTCGCGGGGCTGGGCCCAGACGGCGATCTTCGGGCCGGCGATCGTGTAGACCTGCCCGGTGATCTTCTCGCCGCCGACGGCCACGGCCTTGTCGGAGAGCAGGTAGGTCACGAGCGCGGCCACGTCCTCGGGCTCGCCGATCTCCTTCAGCTCCATCGGCACGTTGGCCGACATCCGGGTGCGCGCGACGGGCGCGACGGCGTTGGAGGTGACCCCGTACTTGGCCAGGCCCAGCGCGGCGGAGCGGACGAGCGAGATGATCCCGCCCTTGGCGGCGCTGTAGTTGGCCTGGGCCACGGAGCCCTGATGGTTTCCGCTGGTGAAGCCGATCAGCGTGCCGGTGCCCTGGCGGCGCATGACGGCGGAGGCCGCACGGAAGACGGTGAAGGTGCCCTTGAGGTGGGTGGCGACCACCGGGTCCCACTCCTCCTCGGACATGTTGAACAGCATCCGCTCGCGCAGGATGCCGGCGACGCACACGACTCCGTCGATGCGTCCGTACCGGGCGAGCGCGGTGTCGACTATGCGCTGGCCGCCCGCCATGGTCGAGATGTCGTCGGCGACGGCGACGGCCTCGCCGCCCGCCGCGACGATCTCCTTCACCACCGCTTCGGCGATCTCGCTGGTGGGCTCGTTGCCCTCCATCCCCACGCCGTAGTCGTTGACGACGACCCTGGCACCCTCGGCGGCCGCGGCGAGTGCCACGGCCCGTCCGATGCCCCGGCCGGCGCCTGTGACGGCGACGACTTTGCCTGCCAAGAAGTTCCCCACGTCCGGCCCCTTCCCGCGTTTTCTGACGGTCCGTTAGATTCTATGGGCAGTCGGATGCGCCAGCACAAGCCCCCGTCCACATCCGCAGTTCGCCACCGCAGTTCATTTCGCTACGAGGAGCTGATGAGATCCATGGCCATGCCCGCCGAGTTCCACGACATCGCCAAGCGCGTCAACAACTGGGGCCGGTGGGGCGCCGAGGACGAGATCGGAACGCTCAACCTCATCACCGACGAGGTGGTCCGCGCGGCGGCGGCCGAGATCCGCACCGGGCGCCGGATCCCCCTGGCCCTCCCCCTCAAGGAGGACGGGGTGCAGTCCGGCATGATCCCCGGCCGGATCAACCCGCTGCACACGATGGTGCAGATCAACCAGGAGCTCTTCGGCCCGGGCACGGTGGCGTGCAGCGACGACGCGGTGACCTTCGGGCTCCAGGCCGGCACGCACTGGGACGCCCTGACGCACGTCTCGCACTCGGGGAAGATCTACAACGGCCGCCCGGCCGGCACCATCACGGCGCACGGCCGCGCCGAGTTCAGCGGCATCGACAAGGCCGGGCACATCGTCTCGCGCGGGGTCCTGCTGGACGTGGCCCGCGCCAAGGGACTGGACCGGCTCCCCGGCGGCCACCCGGTCACCCCGGAGGACCTGGAGGAAGCGGAGGAGTTCGGCGGGGTCACCGTCCGCGCGGGCGACATCGTCCTGGTCCGCACCGGCCAGGTGCAGGTCTACCTGGCGGGCGACAAGCACGGCTACGGCTACCCGTCCCCCGGCCTGTCCGTCCGTACGCCCGAGTGGTTCCACGCCCGGGACGTGGCGGCCGTCGCGAACGACACCCTGACCTTCGAGATCTTCCCGCCGGAGATAGACAACCTGTGGCTGCCGGTGCACGCGCTGGACCTGGTCGAGATGGGCATGCACCAGGGCCAGAACTGGAACCTCGAAAAGTTGTCCACAGCCTGTGCGGAAGAATCCCGCTACGCGTTCCTCCTGTCGGCCATGCCGGAACCCTTCGTCGGCGCGGTGGGCACCCCGGTGGCCCCGGTGGCCATCCTCTGAGCCTCTGCGCGCGAAGCGGCGGTCCCGGACCCGTCGCGGATCCGGGACCACCGCCCCGCACGCCCTGCGGCCGGGTCAGCCCTTGGCGCAGATCACGTCGTACGGGCGGCCCACCGCCATGGTCAGCTGCATCGGCTCGGTGGTGCCGGACGGGCACTCGGCCTTCGTCTTGACCAGGCCGAGCACCTTGTACGTGCCCGAGGCGCACGGCACTTCCCGCGCCTGGTCGGTCACGCAGTCGCCCTGCACCAGCTGGCCGCCGCCGGCGCCCGCGTCACCGGGGTGCTCGCCGGACAGGTTGCGGCCGCAGACGGTGTTGGTGGGGATGCCGCCCGACTTCGCGGAACCGTAGGAAATGCTCACCTGGATCATCAGGTCGGTGCCGGGCGGGCACTGGATCGCGCCCGGCAGGATGCTGGCGTCCTTGATGTCGATCGCCTTGAAGGTGGCACCGGACGCCGAGCACTTCTGCGGCCGGTAGCCGTCCGGCGGGTTGTCCGGGTCGGGGCCGCCGCAGTCGCCCACCGCCCACGTGCTCGACGTGTCGGAGGAGGACTCCGGGTTCCCGGGGTCCTTGGACGGCTTGGCGGAGGCCGACGCGGTGGCGGACGCGGACGCGGAGGACGAGGCCTTGGCGTCGCCCGGGTCGCCGTCCTTGCCGAGCCACTGGGAGGCTCCGTAGATGCCTGCGACCAGCAGCACGAGGACGAGGACGCCGGGGAGTCTGCTCCCGCGGCGCCCCGGGGCGGGCGGAGGCGTCACCTCGTACGGGTTCGCCATGTACTTCCTCCTGCGGTGAGGGTGGACCTTCGGGGTGGAACGGCGTGCTCCACGAACAGGGACACGTCATGGACACCTCATAGTTCCACGCGGACCGCGAGCACCCGGCCGGGGCCGTACGCCACCGCTCAGCGGCAGGGCTCCGGTTCCTGCGCCACGGGGCGGAAGGTGACCGCGAGGTCCGGATCGTGGCGGACGAAGCGCGCCTCGCCCGCCGAGACGAGCACCATCGTGCCCGCCGTGTACGCGTCCACCCTGACGGCCGGGTCCAGGGCCTCCTCCGGCACCACCGGGTCGGCGCGCCACCAGCGGCCGCCGAACTTCGTGGACCGGATCCCGCAGTGCACGTACAGCGCGTGTGCGTACGGGACCCCGAGCTCCGGTTCGGTCGTGGCCGGCCCCGTCGCCTCGGCCTGCGCACTCGGCGGTCCCGCGGATGCGGCGGGCGGGGCCGGCATCCCGGACCCGCCGCCCGGCGACCACGGCAGGACGAGGACGGCCAGCACCGCGATGCCCGCCCCCAGCCCGGCCCCGACCCCCCTCCGGCGCCGGCGGAGACGGGCTGCCGCCCGGACGGCGCCGTGCGGCGTCGGCACCGGGACGGGCACCGCCGGCCGGCCGGCCAGCGCGTGCAGGGCGCGGCGCAGCTCTTCTTCGGGGAACCCGTTCATCGCGCCTCCGCCTCACTCGTGCTCGTATCCGTGCTCACGTTCGCACCGTCGCCCGGCCAGAGGTCGGGGCAGGCCCGCAAGCGGGTCAGCGCCCGCGCGGCCAGGCTGGTCACCGTGCCGTTCGGGCAGCCCATGAGCTCCGCCGTCTGCTCGACCGTCAGGTCCTCGTAGTAGCGCAGCACCAGGACGGCCCGCTGGCGTCGCGGCAGGCCGAGCAGTGCGCGTGCGAGCAGGTCCGTGGCGGCGACCGCCTCGGCGGCGGGCTCGACGGAGCCGCCCGCCGAGTCGGGCAGGGCCGCGTGGGGAAGCTCGTGGTGCCAGCGCCTGCGGCGCCAGGTGCAGTACGTGGTGACCATGACCTTGTGCGCGTAGCCGATCGGCGCGTCGTAGCGGCCCGCGCGGGCCCAGCGGTCGTAGACCTTGGCCAGGGTCACCTGCACCAGGTCCTGCCCCAGATGCCAGTCGCCCGTCAGCAGCCGCGCGGTGCGGAGCAACGGGAGCCCCGCCGCCGCGACGAACTCCGCAAACGTTTCTTCGGATGGCTTCACCCTGCAACACCCCCTCACCCTCAAGACGACCCGGGGGTGCCATCGCATTGCACGACAGGGGCACCGATTCCACGGCACGTCGAAGGTTCTGCGGGTGGCGGCGGCGCGCATGCACGCCCCGAGCGCGGCACGGCGGCCGCCACCCCACGACCCGCACTCGTCAAGGCAGGACTGACCCTTGGCGTCCCCTCGCGACGAATCGTTCAACACAAGAGTGATCACCAGTTGACGAACCGTCAACACCTCGTTAGAGGTACACGTGCGGTTCCCGGATCGCGCCCCGGATTTCGACCCTGCCCGGTGCATCCTCCGAGAGCTGCTCCGCGCACTGCTCCGCGGGCATCTCCGCGATCCCCTCCGCGGTCTTCTCCTCGCGGTCGATCTCGCACCAGATCCGCTTCCCGGCGCCCTCGCGCTGCCAGCCCCAGCGGTCCGCCAGCCCGTCCACGAGTTCCAGCCCGCGGCCGCCCGTGTCGTCGCCGGCGGCCTGCCGCGGGGACGGGGCCCGGTCGCTCGCGTCCGCGACCTCCACCCGCACCCCCGGCTCCCCGAAGAGCATGCGCAGCACGGCCGGACAGCCGGTGTGCACGACGGCGTTGGTGACCAGCTCGGAGATCAGCAGGATCAGGGTCTCGGCGAGCGGCTCGTCATCCCCTATGCCGCAGCCCGCGAGCCGGGAGCGGGCCCATCGGCGGGCCCGGCCGACCTCGGCGGGGTCCGGTCCTACCTCCAGCTGAACCTGAAGCACCTGCACCGCTCACACCATCCGAACCGGCGGACACTTCGCCTCGCGACAGGACGGGGTCACCGAGTGTGACCCCCTTGCGGAGCAGCATGGTTGACATACAGTCACCACAACAAGCGCTTCGGGCATATTCCAGCGTGAAGGAGTAGGCGTGGTGCATACTGTGCGGCGCTCGCGCCGCTCAACCGCTCGCATTCCCGGGAGCGTACCGGAGCGGCCCCCCGCCGCCGGGCCGCAATGAGTCGGGCGAAGGACACAAACCGATATCAACTCTCTGTAATCGGACATGCGTCCCGCGCCGTCCCTCCCGTACCCCTCCGTCACAGCGAGCGAGCACGGGGCTCGGTCGACTCCGCCTGCTCCTCCTACTCCGCCGCCGCCAGCAGCTCCGCCGCCAGCGCCTCCTCCGCCTGCGCCGCCGTCCGCCACTGCTCCGCCCGCACCCACGCGCGCTTCAGGTGCAGGTGCACGTCCGCCTCCCAGGTGAAGCCCATCCCGCCGTGCACCTGCAGACAGTCCCGGGCATTGCGCACGGCCGCCTCGTCGGCCAGCAGCTTGGCCCCGGCCACCTCCGCCGGATCGGCCGTCACGGCGGCCGCGTAGACCGCCGTACGGGCCACCTCGGCCCGCACCAGCATCTGCGCGCACAGGTGCTTGACCGCCTGGAACGCCCCGATCGGCTGCCCGAACTGCTCGCGGTCCTTGGCGTACCGCACCGCCAGCTCCACCGTGCGCAGCGCGCTGCCGAGCTGCAGGGCCGCCGTCAGCAGCGCCCCCTCGTCCCGGTACGTCCCGGCCGCCACCGGCCGCCCCGGCAGGGAGACCCGCGCCAGCGGGGTCAGCGGGTCCGCGGAGCGCACCGGGTCCCCGGCATGGACCTCCACCGGCTCCCCGTCCGATCCGAGGACCGCGTCCGCCTCGCCGAGGTGGGCCACCAGCGGACCTTCCATGTCGAAGGCCGTCACCACCGCCTCGCCCTCCGCGGCCCCCGCGACGAGCCCGGCGGCCAGGTGGGTGGCGACCAGCGGGCCGGGCAGCAGTGCCCGCCCGGCCTCCTCGAAGACGAGGACGGCCTCCGGCAGCCCGAGCCCGACCCCGCCCTCGTCCTCCGGGAGCCGCAGCGCGAAGAACCCGGCCTCGCCGAGCTCCCGCCACAGGGCCCGGTCCACGGACCGGCCCGTGGCGGCCGCCCCGTCCACCGAGGCGCGCAACGCCTCGCGGTCGTAGCGGCCCGCCAGGAGGTCCCGTACGCCCGCCCGCAGGTCCCGCTGGTCCTGCGTCGGCTGGAAGTCCACGGAACTCACCTGCCCTTCGGAAGGCCGAGGATGCGCTCGGCCACGATGTTCTGCTGGATCTGCGAGGTGCCCGCCGCGATCGTGTACGAGAGCGAGGAGAGCCGGTCCAGGGTCCACTCCTCCTCCAGCGAGAGGGCCTCGGCCCCCAGCACCTCGGCGGCCGTGTCGTACAGCTCCTGGCGCGCGTGCGAGTACGCCAGCTTGAAGACGCTGCCGCCGATGCCGGGGACCCCGCCGGAGCGCTCGGACTCGCTGACGTTCCACTGGGTGAGCCGCCACAGGGCGCCGAACTCCCCGTACAGCCGGCCCAGCCGGCGCCGCAGCACCGGGTCGTCCCAGCGGCCGTTGGCCTTCGCGGCGCGCGCCAGCTCGCCCAGGGTGCGCCGGCAGGCGACGACCTCGCCGACGAAGGCGGTGCCGCGCTCGAAGGACAGGGTCACCATCGTGACCCGCCAGCCGTCGTTCTCCGCGCCGACCCGGTTGGCGACCGGGACCCGCACCTCGTCGAGGAACATCTCCGCGAACTCCGTGGACCCGGCCAGGGTGCGCAGCGGCCGGATCGTCACCCCGGGCGCGTCCATCGGCATGGCCAGCCAGGAGATCCCCCGGTGCTTGGGGGCATCCGGGTCCGTTCTGACCAGCAGCTCGCACCAGTCGGACACCTCCGCGTGCGAGGTCCATATCTTGGAGCCGGTGATCACGTACTCGTCGCCGTCGCGGACGGCGCGGGTGCGCAGCGAGGCCAGGTCGGAGCCCGCGTCCGGCTCGCTGAAGCCCTGGCACCACACCTCGTCGCCGCGCAGGACGGGCGGCAGCCAGCGCGCCCGCTGCTCCGCGGTGCCCTCGGCGGCGATGGTCGGGCCGGCGTGCAGCAGCCCGACGAAGTTCGCGCCGACGTACGGGGCTCCCGCGCGCTCGGTCTCCTCCAGGTAGATCAGGTGCTGCGTGGGCGTGGCCCCGCGGCCGCCGGCGTCCACCGGCCAGTGCAGTCCGGCGTACCCAGCGTCGTACAGCCGGCGCTGCCAGCCCGCGTCGTAGGCGCGGCGGCCCGGCCAGTCGTCGGGCGAGGGCCTGGGCGGCAGCCCGGGGAGCACGTGCGCGAGCCAGGCCCGCAGCCGGGCCCGGAACTCGCGCTCCTCCTCGGTATAGGTGAGGTCCACTGCGCCTACCGCCCCGTCCGCCGGTCCTTGTCGAAGTCAAGTCCGAGCATACGGATGGCATTTCCGCGCATGAGCTTGTATACGGTTTCTTCGTCGAGTCCCTTGACGTGGTCGAGGGCGACCTCCTTGGTGTGCGGGAAGGTCGAGTCCACGTGCGGGTAGTCGGTTTCGAAGGTGGCGTTGTCGCGGCCGACGACGTCCAGCGAGGCGATGCCGTGCTTGTCGCGGAAGAAGCAGCAGAACATCTGCCGGTAGTAGTACGTGGACGGCGGCTCGGGGATCAGGTCCTTGACCCCGCCCCAGGCGCGGTGCTCCTGCCACACGTCGTCGGCGCGCTCCAGGGCGTACGGGATCCAGCCCATCTGGCCTTCGCTGTACGCCAGTTTCAGCGTCGGGAACTTGACGAGCACCCCGCTGAACAGGAAGTCCATCATCGAGGCCATGGCGTTGTTGAAGCTGAGCGCGGCCTGCACGGCGGGCGGGGCGTCGGGGGAGGCGGCGGGCATCTGGGAGCTGGACCCGATGTGCATGTTGACGACGGTGCCGGTCTCCTGGCAGACGGCGAAGAAGGGGTCCCAGTAGCCGGAGTGGATGGACGGCAGGCCGAGGTAGGTGGGGATCTCGGAGAAGGTCACCGCCCGCACCCCGCGCGCGGCGTTGCGGCGGATCTCGGCGACGGCCAGGTCGATGTCCCAGAGCGGGATGATGCAGAGCGGGATGAGCCGGCCTCCGCTGTCCCCGCACCACTCCTCGACCATCCAGTCGTTGTAGGCGCGCACGCAGGCCAGGGCCACTTCCTTGTCCTTCGCCTCGGCGAAGGTCTGCCCGCAGAACCGCGGGAAGGTCGGGAAGCACAGGGAGGCCTCGACGTGGTTGAGGTCCATGTCGAGGAGGCGCGCCTTGGGGTCCCAGCAGCCGCGCCGCATCTCCTCGCGGGTGATGCCCTCCAGGGTCATCTCGTCCCGGTCGAAGCCGACGGCGGCGATGTTGCGCTTGTACGGGAACTTCAGGTCCTCGTAGATCCACCAGTCGGTCGGCGGGCCGTCGGGGTCCATGGTGATCACGTACTTGCCGCCGGTGTAGGCGAGTTCGCCGATGCCGGCGGTGAGTGCCTTGGGTCCGCGGTCGCGGTACTTGGCCGGCAGCCATACGTCGAAGAGGTGGGCCGGTTCGATGACGTGGTCGTCGACGCTGATGATCCGAGGCAGTTCCATGGTGTCCCCTCGCTGATGCCGAATCTGAGGCCGAATCTGATGGAGCGTCAGAAATCTGGAACCAAGCTAGCTCCCCACCCCTGGACCGACAAGCGTCCGCGCTCTACGCTCTGCGCTTGATCTGACTATCCGTCAGGTCCATGTGGCGGCCAACGGGAGGCGGGTCCGGGATGACGGACAACAGCACCGCAGTCGAACTCAGCCGGTCCCGCACGCTCTGGGACCTGATCACCCGCCGGGCCGCCATGACCCCCGACGCCCCCGTCCTCATCGAGGCCGCAGAGGACCCCGCAGAGGACCGCCGGCTGACCTTCGCGGAACTGCGCGACCGCTCGGAGCAGGTCGCGGCCGGCCTGTACGGCATGGGCGTGCGCCCCGGCACGGTGGTCGCCTGGCAGCTCCCCACCCGCATCGAGACCGTGCTGCTCTCGGTCGCCCTCGCCCGCATCGGCGCCGTCCAGACCCCCGTCATCCCCTTCTACCGGGACCGCGAGGTCGGCTTCGCCCTGCGCGAGTCGAAGGCGGAGTTCTTCGCCGTCCCCGGCGTCTGGCGCGGCTTCGACCACACGGCGATGGCGCACCGCCTCGGCGCGCACGGCGTCTTCGAGGCCTACGAGTCCCTCCCCACGGGCGACCCCGCGGTGCTCCCCCCGCCCCCCGAGGAGGGGGTCGCGGTCCGGTGGATCTACTGGACCTCGGGCACCACCTCGGACCCCAAGGGCGTCCTGCACACGGACCGCTCCCTCATCGCGGGCGGCTCCTGCCTGGCCCACGCCCTGCACCTGTCACCGGACGACGTCGGCTCGATGGCCTTCCCGTTCGCCCACATCGCCGGCCCCGACTACACGGTGATGCTCCTGCTCTACGGGTTCCCGGCGGTCCTCTTCGAGAAGTTCGCGATGCCGGGCGCCCTGGACGGCTACCGCCGCCACGGGGTCACCGTCGCCGGCGGCTCCACGGCCTTCTACTCCATGTTCCTCACCGAGCAGCGCAAGGACCCGGGCACCAAACTCATCCCCACCCTCCGCCTCCTCGCGGGCGGCGGCGCCCCGAAGCCCCCGGAGATCTACCACGCGGTCGTCCGCGAACTGGGCTGCCAGCTCACCCACGGCTACGGCATGACCGAGGTCCCCATGATCACGATGGGCGCCCCGGACGACACCGCGGAGAACCTCGCCACCACGGAGGGCCGGCCCCCGCAGGGCATGTCGATCCGCATCACGACCCCGGAGGGCGCGCCCCTCCCGCCGGACACCGACGGCGAGGTCCGGCTCCGCGGCGAGGCGGTCTGCCAGGGGTACCTCAACCGCGACCAGAACACCGGAGTCTTCGACGCCGACGGCTACCTGATCACCGGCGACCTCGGCCACCTCACGAAGGACGGCTACCTGGTCCTGACCGGCCGCAGCAAGGACGTCATCATCCGCAAGGGCGAGAACATCTCGGCGAAGGAGATCGAGGACCTGCTCCACCAGCTCCCCGCCGTGGCCGACGTCGCCGTCATCGGCCTGCCGGACCCGGAGCGCGGCGAACGCGTCTGCGCGGTCGTCGAGCAGCCCCCGGGCGCGGCCCCGCTGACCCTGGCCGAGGTGACCTCGCACCTCCGCACGGAGGGCCTCTCCACGCACAAGCTCCCGGAACAACTGGAACTGGTCGAGGCCCTTCCCCGCAACGACGCCCTGCGCAAGGTCCTCAAGTACAAACTCCGCGAACGCTTCGCGTAGCGGGTGGGGCCCATGGGCTCCGGGCGCGCCCGGAGCCCATGGGCCCCACCAACACCTACGCCGGCGCCTGCACCGACGCCTACGCGTCCGGGGCCGCCACCCCGCAGTAGCCGGCGAAGGCCGCCAGGATCTCGTCCTCCGTGATGCGCCCGTCGCCGTCCGCGTCCAGCGCCGCCGCGACCGGGCCCGCCAGTTCCTCCGGGGTGCCCAGCACGCGCAGGACGCGCGCCGTGGCCGCCGGGGTCGCACCGACGCCGTCCGTGTCCGCCGCCGCGATCACCGCCCGCAGGAACGGCCGCGCGATCTCCGCGAAGCGGTGCGGGTTGTCCCGCAGCCGCTTCGCCGCGCCCGTGACGAACTCCTCGCGGGACACCCGCTGGTCCCCGTCCACGTCCGCGATGCCGGCCATGCCCTGCCAGAAGGCCTCCGCGCCGGCGAAGACGGCCTGGCCCTTGTCGGACCGGGCAGCCACGGCGAATTCGGCCAGGACCGCCTTGGCCGCCGTACTGAAGTCCTCCCGGTCGATATACCCGGACCCGTCCTGGTCGAAGGTGGCGAAGCGGGCGGCGATCTTGCGCTCGTATTCTGCGCTGTCCATTTTCGGCGTTCCGCCTTCACGTGTGCGGTGGGGTGCAGTTCAAGACAGGACAGGAGCGTAAGGCCTACGTGGCCTGCGCGTTAAGCGAAGCGGGCAAGGAGGTGGCCGCATCGAACCAGCGCACGAGGAGCGCGGTGGGGCGCGTACGCCTGTACGCATGCTCTTTTCCCAACGGCGGCGTCCGGGACCGGCCATCCGCATGCACACCGCGCGACGGCCCTATCACGGAGGGCGCACTTCGGGGACGAGGTTCTGGCAAAACGGGCGCACACCGCTGGATGCCCACTACATTCGAGTGGTCGACACACGGCTGCGAAACCGGGAATGCCGGCTGGGGGCACGATGCCGAAGGACGCACCACCGCGCTGGGACCGCCGCATGCAACAACGCCTGGCCCGCGGCGAGGCCGCCGCGCTCGGCGAACTCTACGACCGCTTCGCCTCGCTCGTGCACGGCCTCGCCCACCGGGTCCTCGGCGACGAGAAGGCCGCCGACCGGGTCACCCGCGAGGTCTTCGGCTACATCTGGGAGAACCCGGACGCCTACGACCCCAAACAGGGCTCCATGCGCTCCTGGGTCGCCCGCATCACCCAGGGGCAGGCCGTGGCCCGCCTGCGCCAGGCCGAACTGGGCAACGGCTCCCGCGAGGAACTGGAACAGAAGGTGCGCACCGCCAACGCGGCGGCCCGCGCCGACTTCATCGTCACCTCCATGCCCGCACCCCTGCGGGCCGCGCTCGAACTCGCCTACTTCAAGCGCCGTGACTACCGCCAGGCCGCCGCCGACCTACAGATCACCGAGGACGAGGCCCGGCGCCGGCTGCGCCTGGGCCTGCAACTCCTGTCCACGGCCAATGCCGTTCCGCGCGACGACATGGTCCCGCCGGGATACGGCCCCTCCGGATATGGAACCACCCGATGACAACGCCGAGCAGCCCCTTCGGTGAAGAAGACGGCGAAGAGTACGAGCGCCACGAGCCGCCCCGGCACCCCGGCGGCCCCGCGCGCATACCGGGCCCGCGCGGTGCGGCCGACGACCTCGACGACCTCGACGACCTTGACGACATCGACGACATCGTCGACGCGCGGTACACGGAGTACCCGGAGATCTCCGACCACCGGGCCGTACCGGCGCCCGCCGAACCCGAGCCCGCCCCCGTCCCGGCCGCGCCCCCGCCCACCCACGCCGTCCTGAAGTCCCTGCTCGGCGCCTGGGCCCTGGCGGCCTGCTCCGCGGAGGAGACCCAGGCCGTCGAGGACCACCTCACCGAATGCGCGCGCTGCGCCGAGGAGGCGCTGCGACTGCGCGACGCCGTGGGACTGCTGCACCCGGAGGAGAGCCTCGACCTCAAGCCGCTGCTGCGCTCGCGCGTGCTGGAGGACTGCCTCGGCAAGCGCCCGGCCCGCATCCCGGTCCCGATGTGGGCGAGCCCGTACGACACCGAGACGGCCCGGCTCGACGCGCTGCTGCGGGACTTCGGGGACGCGGAGTGGCACACCCCGGTCCGGCTGAAGTGGTTCGAGGAGGAGCGCCGCCAGTCGCGCCGGACCACGGTGGCCGGGGTCATCGGACACCTGCTGGCGGTGGACGGCCTCGTGGCGGCCGCGCTGGGCCTGGACGACCCGCTGGGCCGGGACGCGTCCGAGGACACCCCGGCCGAGCGCACGGAACGGTTCTGGGAGGACTCCCCGTACCCGACCACCCGGCGGGTCCGCGAGCCGTGGCGGGAGCAGGGCCACACCCTGGTCCGCACGGTGTCCTTCGCGGGCCGCGGCGTGGCCGAGCTGGACGTGGACTACGGCGCCTTCGCGCTGCCCCTCGGGGACGCCTTCCTGGAGCGGGCCTTCGAGTGCTGGGTCCACGCCGTGGACATCGCGGAGGCGGTGGACTACCCGTACGGGCCGCCGTCCGCGCCCCACCTGAACCGGATGATCGACCTGGCGGCCCGGCTCCTGCCGGCGGCCCTGGCCGGGCGCCGGCGGGCGGGACTGGCGGCGCCGCCGCGCGGGCTGGTCGCGGCGGGGGCGCCGGGCCGGACCCTGCACCTGGAGATCGAGGGTGCGGGAGGCGGCGGCTGGGACATCGCCCTGGACTCGCCCGCGGCGAAGCCCTCACCGGACCACACGGTGGCCCGGATCGCCCTGGACGGCGCCGAATTCTGTCAGCTCGCCGCGGGCCACATCTCCCCGGAGGACGCCGCGGTCGGCCAGAACGGCGACCGCGAGGCCATCCGCGACGTCCTCTTCGCGGCAGCGTCCCTGAGCCGGATGTAGCGTCCCCGAGCCGGACGCGGGGCCCGGGTCCCGCCGGCTGGGCCCGACCGGGCCCGGCTTGCCGGGGGCTACGTGAAGACGACCGTCCGGGTCCCGTTCAGCAGGACCCGGTGCTCGCTGTGCCACTTCACGGCCCGCGCCAGCGCCTGGCACTCCACGTCCCGGCCGATCGCCACCAGCTGGTCGGGGGTGACCTCGTGCCCCACCCGCTCGACCTCCTGCTCGATGATCGGGCCCTCGTCCAGGTCCGCCGTCACGTAGTGCGCGGTCGCACCGATCAGCTTCACGCCCCGGGCGTGCGCCTGGTGGTACGGCTTCGCGCCCTTGAAGCTCGGCAGGAACGAGTGGTGGATGTTGATGATCCGCCCGCTCAGCTCCTTGCACAGGGTGTCGGAGAGCACCTGCATGTACCGCGCGAGGACCACGAGGTCCACGTCCTCGGCCCGCACCAGCTCCAGCAGCTGCGCCTCGGCCGCCGCCTTCGTGTCCTTCGTCACCGGGATGTGCACGAACGGGACCCCGTACGAGCCGACCAGTTCCTCGAAGTCGGTGTGGTTCGACACCACCGCCGCGATGTCCACCGGCAGCGCGCCGATCCGGTGGCGGAAGAGCAGGTCGTTGAGGCAGTGCCCGAACTTGGACACCATCAGCACGATCCTCATGCGCTCGTCGGAGCGGTGGATCTGCCAGTCCATCCGGAAGGTGTCGCCGATCGCGGCGAAGCTCGCCCGCAGCTTCTCCACGGTCACCGGAGCGTCGGCCGCGAAGTGGACCCGCATGAAGAAGAGGCCGGTGTCGCGGTCGCCGAACTGCTGGCTGTCCTCGATGTTGCACCCGGTCATGAACAGGTAGCTGGACACGGCGTGCACGATGCCCTGCTTGTCCGGGCATGAGAGGGTCAGTACGTACTGCTGCGTGGCCTGGGGCTGCGGGTCGTCGCTCATGACCCCACAGCCTTCCACATCACACCGCGCGCGTGAGGATCCTCAGGACGTCCAGTGAGCGCGGGCGCGCGTCGGGCTCGTCCCCGTCCGCCGTCGCCAGTCGTACGTGGGCTTCGCGCGCGGCCCGTACCGCTTCCGGCCAGGCGTGGTGCTCCAGGTAGCCGGAGACGGGGGCGTCGGGGCCTATCTGGTGCATGATCCGGAGCACGCGCAGCACGGCGAGGTCCACGAGGGCCGCTTCCTGCGAGTCGCGGAAGATCGTGCCGACGTACTTCTCCGCGGACCAGCTGTCGAGCCAGGTGTCCTCGACGAGCCGGTACACGGCGTCGGTGACGTCCCCGTACCCTTCGGCGCCGGCCAGCCAGGTGTCCTCCTGGAACGCGGGGTCGGAAAGCATGTGCAGCGCCGAGCGCACGTTGCTGCGCCAGCGCCACCACGGCATGTCGTTGAGGGGCATGCCGCCCATGGTGGAGGAGCGGCCGCCACGGCGGGAAGAGTTCTTCGAACCTTGGGCGAATGTCACGCTTTCGATCGTACGTTCCCGCGCGGGGTGATCTTCAGGCGCCCGCGCCCGGCGGCCCGGACCCGCCCGGCGCTCACTCAGCGTGCGCACGCCACTCGTAATTCACCCGGATGTCACCCGACGTTGTACACACCTCACACTTCAGTTACCCGGGGCGCGGAATGGTGCATGCACATGACCACCCGGCGATCAGCAGCACTGTCCCGCACCTTTCTGGCCCGGACCACGGCCATGGCGATGGGCGCGTGTCTCGTCGCCGGCTGCGGGGCGCTCCCCGGAGGCTCGGGGGGCTCCGGGGGCGCCGACACCCTCACGGTCATGACCTTCGCCCCCGTGGAGTCCAAGGCGACCAACATGCCCGGCATGCCGGGCATGGCCAAGGCCTACGAGCGCTGGGTCAACTCCAAGGGCGGCATCAACGGCCGCAAGCTCCGCGTCCTGACCTGCGACGAGCGCAACACGCCCAACGGCGCCGCCGACTGCGCCCGCAAGGCGGTCGCCGAGAAGGCCGTCGCCGTCATCGGCTCCTACAGCCAGCACGGACGCGCCTTCCTGGCCCCGCTGGAAGCCGAGGGCATCCCGTTCATCGGCGGGTACGGAGTCTCCGCGGAGGAGTTCCAGTCCCCGCTCTCCTACCCCGTCAACGGCGGCCAGCCCGTCCTGGTGGCCGGCGCCGGCCACCAGCTGGGGCGCACCTGCGCCAAGGTCGCCCTGGTCCGCCCCGACACCCTCGCCGGCGATTCCCTGCCCCTCCAGCTCAACGCCGGCCTCAAGGCCAACCAGATGGGCGAGGCCAGCGACATCCGGGCCGCCGAGGACTCCGCGGACCTCTCCGTCCAGGCCAACGAGGCACTGGCCGCCTCCTCCCCCGCCGCCCCCGCGAAGGGCGGCGCGAGTTCCGCGAAGGACGGCAAGGACGGCAAGGAGAAGGGCTGCGTGGCCGCCGTGCTCGGCGCCCGCACCGAGACCTTCTTCGACGCCTTCCGCCGCGCCGACTCCCAGAACCGCAAGCCCCAGGTCTCCTCCGTGCTCGGCTCGGTCAGCCAGGCCCTGGTCGACCGCACCGGCGGCAAGGAGAGCCCCTTCGAGGGCGCGTACGTCACGAGCTGGTACCCGGTCTCCGCGGACCCCCTGTGGACGCAGATGCGCAACGTCATCTCGGACCACGCCTTCGGCGACAACGCCGTGGACCCCGACGACAGCGGCGCCCAGACCACCTGGATCGCGTACACGGTGTTCGGCGAGATGGTGAAGCGGTTCAAGGAGGACGAGGACCTCACCGGGCGCACCCTCACGCGGAAGCTCAACCAGTCCGACCCCGTCAAGACCGGCGGCCTGACCCCCGACCTCAGCTGGCGCTACCAGGACATGCGCGCCGTCTCCGGCTTCCCCCGCATGGTCAACGGCCGGGTCACCTTCCAGGTCGTCCAACAGGGCCGCCTGGTGGCCCAGCCGGGCGGCGAGCAGTCCATGGACATGACCAAGACCCTGGAGCAGGCGCCCCGTTCGAGCTAGGACGCGCCTGCCCCCTCGGGCCGGGAGCCCGCCCTACAGCTGGCTCTTGTCCCGCTTGGTCAGGCCGTACTTTCCGGCGATGGCGTTCCACATCCCGGCCGCGTTCTCCTTCGCCCGGGTGGCGTCGCCGCTCGCCTTGTTCCCGTCCGAGGCGTTGCCGGTCGACTTGGCCTTGCCGTCCTTGCACTTGTCGCCGTCGGCCTTGACGTCGTCCGCCCAGGCCGCGTAGCTGTTGTCGGCCTCGGCGGAGGACTTCCACGCCTTGGTGAGGGCCGCGGTCAGCTTCGCGTTGTCCGGGAGCTGGTCCACCTTGAGCTCCTGGAGCCGGGTCACCAGCTCCTCGCGCTGCCGGGCCGCGTCGCGCAGGTCGTTGGCCGCCTGGTCCAGGTTGCTGCAGCCCTTGATGTCCTCGACGGCCTTGATCACCGCGGCCCGGCTGTCGTTGCTGTCCGCGAGGAGCTTGTCGAGCTGGACCGCCTGCGGCTGCGCGGGGTCCAGCGGGGCCTCGCCCTTGTCCGCGGCGGAGCTGCCGGGGGCGGGGGTGGGCGCCACGGCGGCCGGGTCGTTGTTCTGCGCCTTGCCGTCGCTGAGCACCGCACCGACCCCGAGCCCGACGACGGCCAGGCCGATGACGACGGCGGCGATGATCGCGGGCGACACCTTGCGGGCCGCGGGGGACGGGTCCTGGTCCTGGTAGTGCGGCGGCGGCTGCTGCTGGTACTGCTGCTGCGGCGGCGGCGCGTACTGCTGCTGCTGTGCGTACGGCTGTTGTTGCTGCTGCTGCGGACGGGGGCGCTGCTGCGGCGGCTGCTGGCGGAGCACCGGCTCCTGGATGGGCGGCAGTTGCTGCGTGTGCTGGACGTCCCCCCGGAACAGCCCGTCGAAGCCGGCGGCGGGATCCGCGGGCGCGGCCGGGACCGGCGGGATGTACTGCGTGGCGGCCTCGTCGTACGCGGGGGCGGCCGGGACCGGCGGAATGTACTGGGTGGCGGCTTCGCCGTGCGCGGGGGCCGCGGGGACCGGCGGTATGTACTGCGTGGCCGCCTCGCCGTACGCGGGCGCGGCCGGGACCGGCGCGATGTACTGCGTCGCCGCCTCACCGTGCGCGGGGGCCGCGGGGACCGGCGCGATGTACTGGGTGGCCGCCTCCGGCAGCGGCGGGTAGCCGTAGCCGTGGGGGTCGCCGGGGCCCTCGTAGCCGGGGCCGACGACGTGACCCTGCGGGTAGCCGTAGGCGGGGCCGCCGGGTGCGGGGTAGCCGTAGGAGGGCTGTCCGTACAGGTACTCCGGCTCCGCGCCGGGCTGTGCGGGCGGCTGCGTCGGCGGCTGTGCGGGCATGGGCGGGCCCCACGGCTCGCCTCCCTGCGGGCTGCCGCCCTGTCCGCTCTCCGTCACCGGAACTCCCTCTCCGACCTGTCCGCGTCCACGGAACCGTCGGCTCACGCTACCGTTCCCCGCCGAGTTTGCCAGTGTCGGCCTCGTCGCCGCAGGCCGTACCGGACACCGGGCGTCCGGTACGGGGCGGAAAACGGTGCCGGACGGAAAAAGTCCCCGGAACCCGTACAACCCCCGGGGCGGGTCGGTCGTCCAACCCGTGCAGTCGATCACATGTGACGCACGGGGGTTTCCGGTGAACAGTTTCAAAAGGACCATGACGGCCGTCGGGACGGCCGTCGCGCTCGCGGCCGTGGGAGCGCTGGCGGCGCCCGCCGCGAACGCGACGCCAGCCGCGCGGCAGGCGGCACCGATGGCGGACCCGGAGATCAAGTCCGTTCCGGTCGAGGTGGGGGACGCCAGCATCCACGAGTACGAGAAGACGTTCAGCGTCTACGTCGATGGCGGCTCGAACACGACCCCGTACCGGGTCGAGGTGCGCCGGGCCGGCACCGACAAGGTCGTGGCCGTGGTCGACGACCTCACCTACCACTACGAGTACCCCGACGAATCGAACGGACCCAGCCGCTCGTGGTACGAGGGCGAGAAGCAGCCGCTGGTCCTCGCCGACATGGGGGACTACGAACTGGACGTGTACGCCAGGGACTACAAGGGCAACGAGGTGACCCGCCGCAACGCCGGCCGGTCCACCTACGCGCTCGACGCCAAGGTAGAGGCGAAGTCCAGCCGGCAGGAGTTCTCGCTGGACGCCCTCGCCACCCAGGTCACCGGCACGGTCACCGCCATCCACCCGCGCACCGGCGAGCGCCTGCCGCTGACGAGCGCCCGGGTCCGTGCCCGCCTCGGCGAGGGCTGGGCCGACGGAGTCTCCGACGCACAGGGGAAGTTCTCCACCTCCGTCGCCGCCCTCGGCACGGAGAGCAGTCTGCGCCACACCGTGGCACTGGCAGACGGGGACACCGAGGTGTCCGCGACGGCCCCGGCGACGATCCGGGCCCAGAAGGCCGTCCTGACGATGACCTCCACGGCGCCCCTCACCGCCCGCTACGGGACCGCCGTGCCCGTGCTCGGCAAGCTCAGCCGCCAGGCGGACGACGGTACGGTCAAGCCCGCCGCCGGCCAGAGCGTCGTCGCCGCGGGAGCCGGGAAGGGCCAGGCCACCGCCGGCGCCGACGGCAGCTACACCCTGCTGCCCCCGATCTTCAGGACCGGCTCCGTGAACGTGTCCGTCGGCACCAGCAGCTGGCTGATGGGGGACGGCACGCGCACCGCGACCGTCGCCAAGGTCACCCACACGACCAAGGTCGTCGAGGACAAGCTGGTCTCCACCGACAAGTACGGCAGGCTCACCCTCAGCGCCAAGGTCGTCGTCGACGGCCTCACCGGCCAGCAGGCGCCGGTCGAGATCCAGCTCCGGACCACGTCGGGTGAATGGATCACCAAGACGTCCCTCGTCGTGCCCTACAACAAGACGTTCACCGTGACGGTCGCCCCCTCGCGCTGGCATTCCGAGAACGGGTGGCGGGTGCGCACGCCGGGCACCAAGAACATCGGCCCCAGCACGGGCACCAAGGTGCTCGTCCAGAACCGCGCCGCGACGGCGATCTCGGGCGAGCGCGTCGGACCGCTCCAGGCGGTCAAGGGGAAGCAGCTGTCCGTCTCCGCAGTCCTGCGGACCAGGACTGCGGAGGGGCTCGTGCCGTACGCCGGCCAGAAGGTCCGCTACTATTTCCGGCCCGACGGCTCCACCACGTGGAAGGAGATGGGCACCTCCGTCTCCGGGGCCTACGGGGCCGTGAACATGAAGTTCACCGCGCAGAGCAGCGGCTACTGGCGCATCCGCTTCGTCGACGCCGACGCCAACCACCTCGTCAGCGACGGCCGGGAGGGCCGCGTAGAGGTCATCGGCTGAGCCGAACCGCCGGCATCGGCCGAACCGGCGGACCCGCCGCCCGACAGCCCTGGTTCACGGGGCCGGGCGGCGGGGTCAGTGGACCGGCTCCAGGCGGGCCGTGAACTCCCGGGCCGCCGGTTCCTCCCGGTAGGGGTCCAGACGGGTGCGGAAGTCCTCCAGGTACACCGCCCCGCGGTGGGAGCGGATGCCCGACAGGGCCTCCGCCGCCTGCGTCGCCGTCTGGCAGGCGGCTTCCACCTCGCGCTGCTGCACCCGCGCCGCCGCCAGCAAGAGCAGACCGATCGCCCGGCGCCTCGCCTTGCCCGCCGGGAGGTCCCGTAGGGCCTCCTCCGCCCGTTTCGCCGCCGCGTCGGCCTGCCCCAGGTCGCGGTGGCAGTGCGCCAGTTCGTCCGCGAGGTACGCCTGGTCGAAGTGCCGGATCCACTCCGGGTCGTCCCCCGACTCCGGCTCCGCCCGCTCCAGCGCCGTCAGCGCCCGTGAGGACAGCACCGCCGTCGACCGCGCGTCACCGAGCAGTGCGTGGCCCCGCGCCTCCGCCGCGTAGAACATCGCCTCCACCCGGGGGGTGACCTGGCCCCGTGTCCCCTCCTGTGCGGCTCTGGCCAGCTGCGCGATCTCCCTCGGGTTGCCCAGATCCGCCGCGAGGTGACTCATCGACGCCGCCAGTACGTAACCCCCGTACGCCCGGTCGCCCGCCGCCTGCGCGAGCCGGAGCGCCTGGATGTAGTACCGCTGGGCCAGGCCCGGCTGGCCGGTGTCCACCGCCATGTAGCCCGCCAGCTCGGTGAGTCGGGCGACCGCCGCGAACAGCGCCCGGCCGACGGGCTCCCGGTACGCGCCGCCGATCAGGCCGGAGACCACCGAGTTGAGGTAGTGCACGACCACCGGGCGCACGTGCCCGCTGCCGAAGCGGTGGTCGAGGTCCTTCAGGGCCTGCGTGGTCGCCCGTACCGCCTCCACGTCCGACATGCCCACCCGTGAGCCGCCGCTGCGCGCGACCTGCGCGTCGGCCCCGGTGATGAGCCAGTCCCGGCTGGGCTCGACCAGCGCCGAGGAAGCCACGCTCGACCCCGACAGGAAGTCGCGCCGGCCCACATCGCTCCGCCACAACTCGCTGACCTGCTCGATCGCACCGATGACGGTCGGGGAGAACTGCAGGCCGACACCGGAGGCGAGGTTCTTGCCGTTGGCCATGCCGATCTCGTCGATGGTGACGGTCCGGCCGAGTTTGCGGCCCAGCGACTCGGCGATGATCCCGGGGGCCCGGCCGCGCGGCTGCTGGCCCCGCAGCCAGCGGGCCACGGAGGTCTTGTCGTAGCGGAGGTCGAGGCCGTGCTCGGCCCCGCACATGTTGACGCGCCGGGCGAGCCCGGCATTGGAGCACCCGGCTTCCTGGATGAGCGCCTGCAGCCGTTCGTTCGGCTGGCGGGCGACGAGAGGCCTGGCTGCCATGAAAACCCCCAGAGACGCGGGTGATCGTTCGAATGATCACTTCCCGCCTGATGTGCGGGGAATCTTCCCCATTGCGTCCTCTCGCTACCCACCTCCGGCGCCCCGGCCTCCTACGCGCCCCCCGCGATGCACCGATGCGCCCCGCATGCAGGATCGATGCTCCCGAGCCCGGCTGGTTTACGCCCGTAACCCCCGGTGACCGCAAGAGTTGTGTTGCACGTGGAAGAGACCATCGGAGTCACGGAGACCGCGCCCATCCCCCTGCAGCGCAGTGAGCCGCTGCTGGACCATGCCGTGCGGTACACGGAAGAACGGCACTGGGATGTCTTCGCCGGCACCTGGCTGGAGTCCGGCGACGGGCGGGAACAGTGCTCGTGCGGGGGCGCCCAGTGCCCGGCGCCCGGCGCGCACGCGGCGGGGAAGGACTGGGCCTCGCAGGCCTCGGGCAGCGCCGTGCAGGTCAGGCGGCTCTGGGGCAAGAACCCGAAGGCCGCCATCCTGCTGCCCACGGGCCGGACCTTCGACGCGCTCGACGTCCCGGACGCCGCCGGTTTCCTCGCGCTGGCCCGGCTCCAGCGCATGCAGCGCACCCTCGGACCGGTGATCGCCAACCCGGCGGGACGGATGCTGTTCTTCGTCCTGCCCGGCGCCGGGGCGAAGGTGCCCGACCTGCTGCGCAAGATCGGCTGGCAGCCGGCCCAGCTCGACCTGGTCGCACGCGGTGAGGGCGAGTACGTGGCCGCGCCGCCGACCCGGATCGGCGGGCGCGGTTCGGTGCAGTGGGCGCAGCCGCCGACGGCCGCGAACCGGTGGCTGCCCGACGTGGAGGAGCTGATCGACGCACTGGCCTACGCGTGCGGGCGCGAGGCGGCCGCGGAACGGGCCCGGCGCACGGCGTGACACGGCCCTGACCAGCGGACACGTTGGCCGGGAAACTCATGACATAAGTAACTGCTCCACCTCTCCCCCCTCCTCCTATGGTGAGAAAAGCAGGACACGGGGAACGGAATCGAGAGGCAGGCGCATGCCGGACCAGGGCGTTGCGACGGGCGAAACGGACGGAACGGGCGGCGGTGTGCGACCCGCACCGTCCGCCGTACCCGCCGTGCGGGTCGAGGGTTTGTGGAAGCGGTTCGGCGAGCAGGTGGCCGTGTCCGGGATCGATCTGGAGCTGCCCGCCGGGCAGTTCGTCGGCCTCGTCGGGCCGAACGGCGCGGGCAAGACGACGACGCTGTCCATGGTGACCGGGCTGCTGCGCCCGGACATGGGCCGGGTGATCGTCGCCGGGCACGACGTGTGGGCGGACCCGGTCGAGGTGAAGTCCCGGATCGGCGTGCTGCCGGAGGGCCTGCGGCTCTTCGAGCGGCTCTCCGGGCGGGAACTGCTCGGCTACATGGGCCGGTTGCGGGGGCTGCCGGGCCGCGAGACGGACAGCCGGGCCACGCAGCTGCTGGAGATCCTGGACCTGGCCGGTTCGCAGAACAAGCTGATCGTCGACTACTCGACGGGCATGCGGAAGAAGATCGGCCTCGCGGCCGCGCTGCTCCACAACCCCGAAGTACTGTTCCTGGACGAGCCGTTCGAGGGTGTGGACCCGGTGTCCGCGCAGACCATCCGCGGAGTGCTGGAACGTTACACCTCCTCCGGAGCCACGGTCGTCTTCTCCTCCCACGTCATGGAGCTCGTCGAGTCGCTGTGCGACTGGGTGGCCGTCATGGCCGCCGGCCGGATCAGGGCCGCGGGCCCGCTGGCCGACGTACGGGGCGACGCGCCCTCGCTGCAGGCCGCGTTCCTGCAGCTGGTCGGGGCGCAGGGCCGGGCCACCGGCGAGTCCCTGGACTGGCTCGGCGGCGGGGCGGCGGCCAACGGCGGGAGCAACGGGGCGGGCGTCCGATGAGCACGCCCACGCACACGCGGGCTCCGGCGCCCGCATCCGGGTCCGGCGCCCCCGCCTCCGCGGCCGCGTCCGTCAACATCACCCCGGTCTTCGTCCGCCTCAAGCTGTCCCTCCTGCGCAACGGACTCAAGGGCTCCTCGAAGCGCAAGGCCGCCTACTTCGGCACGCTCGGCCTCGCCCTCGTCGTCGCCTTCTTCACCACGCTCGGCCTCGCCCTGCTGCGCGGCAACGCGCACGCCGCGTCGGTCGTCGTACTGCTGGCGGCGTTCATGGCCCTCTGCTGGACGTTCCTCCCGCTGTTCTTCCCCACCGGCGACGAGACGCTCGACCCGAGCCGGCTGGTCATGCTGCCGCTGCGCCCGCGGCCGCTCGTACGGGCCCTGCTGGCCTCCTCCCTCGTCGGCATCGGCCCCCTGTTCACGCTGTGCCTGGCCGTCGGCTCGGTGATCGCCCTCGCGCGGGGCGCGGCGGGCGTGGTGGCCGCCGTCCTGGCCGTGCCGCTGCTGCTGCTCGGCTGCGTCGCACTGGCCCGGGCGGTGGCCACCGCCAACGTCCGGCTGCTGACCAGCCGCAAGGGGCGTGACCTCGCGTTGCTCAGCGGCCTGCTGATCGCGATCGGCGCTCAGGCCGCGAACTTCGCCGCCCAGCGGCTGTTCGAGACCGGTGGCCTGGAGCGGCTGGAGCCGGTCGGGTCGGTCGTGCGCTGGCTGCCGCCCGCGACGGCCGTCGGGATGGTGGACTCCGCGAGCGAGGGCTCGTACGGGATCGCGGCCGCCCAGCTCCTCATCACGGTCGCCGCCCTCGGACTGCTGCTCTGGTTCTGGGAACGCAGCCTGACCAAGCTGATGGTCACCCCGGACGGTTCGACGATCGCGGCCGCCAAGGAGAAGAAGAAGCCGGCCGACGGCAAGGCCCGCGGCGGCTGGTCGTTGCTGCCGGACGACCGTACGGGCGCGGCGATCCAGCGCGCGCTGCGCTACAGCGTGCGCGACCCGAAGACCAAGTCGGCGTTCGTCTCGGCCCTGGCGATCGGCCTGATCATCCCCGTCGTCAACGCCGTCCAGGGCAGCGGCTCGGTGTACCTGGCCTGCTTCGCCTCGGGCATGATCGGCCTCCAGATGTACAACCAGTTCGGGCAGGACACCTCGGCGTTCTGGATGGTCGCGCAGACCATCGCGAGCACCCGGGACGCGTACGTGGAACTGCGCGCCCGCGCCCTGGCCCTCGCGCTGGTCACCGTGCCCTTCACGGTGCTGGTCGCGGCGGTCACGGCCGGCCTGATCGGCGACTGGGCCGGGTTCCCCGGCGCCCTGGGCCTGGCCCTGGCCCTGCTCGGCTCGATGCTGTGCACGGGAGCCCTGTCGTCCGCCTTCTTCGCGTACTCGATCCCGACCGACGGCGCCTTCAAGAACGTCGCCCCGGGCCAGGGCGCCCTGGCGTGGGGGAGCCTCTTCGCCGGCATGTTCGCCACGGCGCTGATCAGCTCCCCGCTGATCGCCCTGGCCATCTATTTCAGCGCCACGGACCAGAAGTCCCAGGCCTGGATCCTGCTCCCCCTGGGCCTGGCCTGGGGCACGCTGGCCACCTGGGCCGGCCTGCGCATCGCCGCCCCGGCGGTGGCGCGCAAGCTCCCCGAGATCCTGCTGGCGGTCAGCAAGGGCTGACGCACCCGAGTGCGGAGTGAGGGGCGTCCGGTACCGCTGACAGGCTGACAGACGGCTGTCAGCGGTACCGGCCACGGCACAGGACGGCTCCGCAGGACGACATCCGCCGGTCAACGGACCGGGGCCAGGGCGGCGTCCGCCTCGGCGAGGGCCGACTCGCCCGCGCTCAGGGAGTCGTAGACGAAGTGGACGGTGGCCCCCTCGATGCCGCAGTACTCGGAGATCCCGACGCGCAGGAGGCGGTCCACCGGCCCGTCCCAGCCGAGCTCCTTGAACTTGGCCTCCGGGTAGCTCACCAGCGGGATCCACACCATCCGCTTGCCGACGCGCAGTCCTGGTACTGGTTCCTGCGCGGCCGGATCCAGGAGGCCACCGAGGCCACCCGGACAGCGGACTCCACGGCCCTGCACGCCGCCTTCACCACGGGCGAGGCCCTGCCCCTGCCGGAACAGCTCGCCCTCCTGGACACCCCGTGAGCGACCCCGCGGCACCGGAGCTGCCCTCCGAGGTCGCCGAAGCCCTGGACTTCCTCCTCGGAACCCAGGACCCGATCCACTGCGACCATCCGCCAACTGTCGCCCCCCGGCCGCCACCTGACCCCCCACCGGATCCACGAGGCCGCACGCAAGGCCCCGTAAGGCCCGACAGGAGCCCGCAGGAGCGACGAAGCCGGGCCCGCGGCACATGTTCGCCTTACCGGCCCGTCAGGCCCCGTACGGCCCCACAGGAGCACCGGGAGCGGCAGGGAGCGCTCGGGGGCCAACAACCCCCGCCTACTCACAGGGCTCCGCCAGACCACGCAGCCCGGCAAGGCCCCGGAGGGCGACAGAAGACGGGCCCACGACCCAACAGCCACCTCCACCAGGCCCATCGGGCCCCGCCAGGCCCCACAGGAGCACCGGGAGCGGCGGGGAGCGGCCCGGGGGCCAACAGCCACCTCGCCCACCCGCAGGCCCCGGCAGACCGCGCAGCCCGGTAAGGCCCCGGGGGCGGCAGAAGACGGGCCCGCGGCCCAACAGCCACCTCCGCCAGGCCCATCGGGCCCTGTCAGGCCCCGCCACGTACCACCGGCTTCGCCCGGCCCGACGGGGCCCGCCAGGTCACCGCCGGACCCGCCAGCCCCGCCGGCCCCTCATGCCGAGGCCTTGACCCCGTCCAGGAACGGCTCCACCGCCGCGCGCCAAGCCGCCGGGTGGTCGTAGTGGAGGTAGTGGCCGGCGTCCGGGATCTCCGCGTACTGGCCGGCCGGCAGGACGCGGACCATTTCCTGGGCCTCCGCCCGGCCCAGTTCGCCGTCCAGGCCGCGGACCACCAGCGTCGGGCAGCGGACCTGGGCGAGCTCCTCCCAGTGCGCGTCGTGCACCCAGGTCTCCCGCGCGGTCAGCATCTGGCGGCGCGAGAACAGCGGGCGCCAGCCGTCGTCCGCCTGGTGCATCACTTCGGCGAAGAACTCGCCCCGGCCGGGATCCGGGCGCTCCACCCGCGGATCGTCCTCGCCGAACCAGCGCCGCGCGGCGTCCTGCGTGGGGAACGGCAGCGGCCAGTGCCGGAACCATTCCTCCCACTCCTGCTGCGAGGCCTCCCCCAGCGCGGAGGCCCGCATGTCGCAGATGACCAGGGCCGCCACGAGGTCGGGGCGGCGGGCCGCGAGCTGCCAGGCGGTGAGGGCGCCCATGGAATGGCCGATCAGCGTCACCGGCGCGAGGCCGAGCTGCTCTACGGCCGCTTCGGCGTCGGCCACGAAGGCCTCGCGTCCGTAGGCGACGGAGCTGCCGGGGCCGGAGGTCGGGGGGCGCTCGCTCTGACCGTGGCCGCGCTGGTCGAGGGCCACGACGCGGCGGCTCGCGCCGAGCCAGCGGGCGGTGCCCGCCCAGTGGAAGGCGCGGCCCATCAGGCCGTGCAGTAAGAGGGCCGCGGGCTCGCCCGAGGACGAACGCGGCGGCGAAGGGTCCGACGACGGCTCCGGCGCGGGCTCACGCTCCACGGCCGCTTCGCGGAACTCCCAGGCAGCCAGGCGTACGCCGTCGGCCCCCGTCACATCGAGGCGTCGTACCACCGCAGATGCACCCCCTTCGCTCCCGGCCACAGTATCGAACCCGCATTCGAAAACGGGGTTCTCGCCGCCAACACCGCTCTTTCGAGTGACCTTGCTCAAGGATTGACCGCCGCTGCCGATGGAGATCCTTTCAACAGGGAGGCGGACCGCTCGGGGAAGACGGTCCGAAGGGATGACCTTGAGAGCTCGGGGCTCCAGGTCAAGCAGGGGAGGACCGGTCCCGGCGCCGTAAGGCGCCGGGACCATCCATACAGATCCGCACCGGTCCACATCGGCCGACACCAGCCGGATTCGCTCGCACTGGCGACCCGATCGAACGCCCGTGCGTCAGCCTGTCGAACCGCCTCTACGCCTCCCTGCCCCTACGCCTCTCCGCGCCTCCGTCAGCGCTTCGCCACGAACACGTGGGAGGCGACGTCCGCCTCCAGCTCCGCGGCCTCGCCCCCACTGCCGACCAGCACACCGCCGGGCGACTCGGTCACGCTGACCACCGAACCGGGCTGCACGCCCGCCCGGCGCAGCGTGTACATCAGCTGCGCGTCCGTCTGGATCGGCTCGCCGATCCGGCGGATCACCACGGTCTTGCCCTCCACGCCCGGGTCCAGCTCGGAGAGGCTGACCATGCCCTCCTCCAGGAACGGATCGGCCTCGGCCTTCTCGCCCAGCTCCTCCAGCCCCGGGATCGGGTTGCCGTACGGCGATTCGGTCGGGTGACGCAGCAGCTCCAGCACCCGCCGCTCCACCGCCTCGCTCATCACGTGCTCCCAGCGGCAGGCCTCGGCGTGCACCTGCTCCCACTCCAGGCCGATGACGTCGACGAGCAGGCACTCCGCGAGCCGGTGCTTGCGCATCACGCGCGTCGCCAGCTTGCGCCCCTCGTCGGTCAGCTCCAGATGCCGGTCGCTGGCGACCGCCACCAGGCCGTCGCGCTCCATCCGCGCCACCGTCTGGCTCACCGTCGGGCCGCTCTGGTCGAGCCGCTCGGCGATACGGGCGCGCATGGGGACCACACCTTCCTCTTCCAGTTCGAGGATGGTGCGGAGGTACATCTCCGTGGTGTCGATCAGTCCGGACATTCGTGCCCCTCGGATTGCGTGCGCTGGCCCTGCCCCCAATTCTGACCCATCGCGCCGACAACCGTCCCGTGTAGGACGTCAAGGGCCGTTCCGGACCGCCCCGAAACACCCCCCGCGCCCCGGTGGTCACCTCTCATTACGCCGCCCACCGGGCCTTTCGCCCCCTGGATGGAATTTCGTATTGACACGCCCTTGGTCCAGACCGCACGGTGAGCGGCGGACACGGACGACAACCTCACCCACTCCCACCCCGGAAGGCCATCGGCGTATGAGCGAGAGCAAGCTGGCCGGTCAGTTCTTCGACGCCGCGATCGGCCTGCTGGAGCGGGTACGGGACGAGGAGTCCACCCGCATCAACGAGGCCGGGACCGTCATCGCCGACGCCGTGGCCGCCGGGCACAAGCTCTTCGCCTTCGGCGCCGGGCACTCCTCGCTCCCCGCCCAGGACGTGGTCTACCGGGCCGGCGGACTCGCCCTGATGAACTTCCTCGCCGTCCCCGGCACCGCCGGCATCGACGTCATGCCCGCCACCC
Source organism: Streptomyces sp. GL_141 (assembly GCF_057834385.1). Classification (NCBI taxonomy): domain Bacteria; kingdom Bacillati; phylum Actinomycetota; class Actinomycetes; order Kitasatosporales; family Streptomycetaceae; genus Streptomyces; species Streptomyces sp. GL_141. The sequence goes on along the minus strand of NZ_CM174402.1, from coordinate 4,743,907 downwards.
TCGGCAGCGCCCTGGAGCGCGTCGACGGCCTCGCCGGGGCGGTCCTGGACAGCAGCCCGGCCAGCGACGGCGACGTCCTCGTGATCATCTCCCTCTCCGGGCGCAACGCGCTGCCGGTCGAGATGGCCATGAACGCCCGCGCGATCGGCCTCAAGGTCATCGGCGTCACCTCGGTGGCGTACGCGACCGGCACCAAGTCCCGCCACGTCTCCGGCACCTTCCTCAAGGACCACTGCGACATCGTCCTCGACAGCAAGATCGCGGTCGGCGACGCCGAGCTCACGCACGAGGGCATCGAAGCCCCCTTCGCCCCCGCCTCGACCGTCGTGACCAGCGCGATCATGCAGGCGGTCATGGCCGCCGCGGCCGGCGAGCTCGTCGCCCGCGGGGTCGAGCCGCCGCTGCTGCGCTCGGGCAACGTCGACGGCGGCCACGAGTGGAACGGCCGCGTCATGCAGGAGTACGGCGACCGCATCTTCTTCCGCCACTAGATGATTGATTCCAAGGGGTAGCCGTACGGACGCGAGGGTGCCCAATCTCAGTTTGTGACGACCGAGATAGACACCCTCGCAACTGCACTGTACGTGCGGGTCGATGACCTTTTGAAGGCTTCGCCGCATCTTGCTCCGTGGCGCCCGCGGGTCGGCCTGGAGCCGAAGCTCAGCGATGCGGAACTGGTCACCCTCGCGGTGATGCAGGCCCTGCTGGGCTTCGTCTCCGAGGCCCGTTGGCTGCGCCACGCCCACGCTCACCTGCGGCACCTCTTCCCGTACCTGCCCCAGCAGCCAGGCTGGAACAAGCGCCTGCGACGGGCGTCGGGCCTGGTCAGGCAGGTCCTGCGTGAGCTGGCCACCGACACCGCCCTGTGGACCGATGACGTGTGGATCGTGGACTCCACACCCGTGGAGTGCGGACGCTCCCGCGAGACCTCGAAACGCTCCGACCTGGCCGGATGGGCCGAGTACGGCTACTGCTCCAGCCACTCACGGTTCTTCTGGGGCCTGCGCCTGCACCTGGTCTGCACTCCGCACGGCCTGCCCATCGCCTTCGCGCTGACCGGAGCGAAGGCCGTCGAACGCGAAGTGCTGCTGGACATCTTCCACGTCGACCCGGGCCTGCTCGCAAACCGGCCACCACCGACGCTGCTGGCGGACAGGAACTACTACGGCCGTGCCTTCGAGAGGGACCTCGCCGACCTGGGCGTCCGGCTGCTGAGGCCGGCCCGCAAGGGTGAACCCGAGCGGGCCGGAGCCGAGCTGTTCAAGCCACTGCGCCAGCTGATCGAGTCGGTCAACCAGACCCTCAAGGGACAACTCGACCTCGAACGGCACGGCGGCCGCACGCCCGCCGGGGTCACCGTGCGCGTCCTACAGCGACTCCTCGCCCTGACCGCCGCGATCTGGCACAACCACAAGACCGGTGGACCAGTCATCCGATCACTGACCGCCTACGACCACTAAGGCCTTGGAATCAATCATCTAGGCACGCGGGGCCCCTCAGGCGGGGGGCCTCCGGCGGGGGCCCCGAGGCGGGGCCCTCACCTCACTCCCTCGCCCACTCCCTCCCTCCCTCACCTTCCCGCCAGGCCGAGGTCCAGGTCCAGGTCCGCCGCGACGCGGGCCGCCACCTCCTCCGCGTACGCCGCGTCCGCCCGCTCGAAGGCGGCCCTGGACGGCCCCCGCAGGAACGTCAGCGTCCCCAGGCTCCGGCCCCGGCTCCGCAGGACCGTGCACAGGGCGTGCGCCGCCCCCTCGGGCCAGCGCCGGCTGCCCGCCCACGCCCCGTCGGCCTGCCCCGGCGGGGCGCTGGCCCGCACCGACCCGGCCCGGTCCAGCGCCTGCAGCGCCGGGTGCCCGGCCGCGTAGCGCACGGGGATCGCCCCGGGCTCGGGCAGCCCCGGGAGGCCGGGCGGGGACGCCGCCCAGCGCAGCAGCCGCGCGGGCGCGGTGTCCCGTAGCGGCTCCAGTACGTCCACCAGCGCGTGCTCGGCGAAGCCCGCCAGGGCGAACTCCAGCCGCACCGCCGCCGCCTCGGCCGGGTCCTCGCACTCGGCGGCGGCCCGCCCGGCCCGGTACAGCTGGTGGGACCGGAACCGCAGCTGCGCCGTGTCCAGCTGCGCCTGGCGGGCCTCGGTGACGTCCTGGAACAGCAGCGCGACCCCGAGCGGTACGGGTTCCTCCGCGAGCGGCGACGCCAGGCGCAGGAACCCGCACCGCCAGCACCGCCGCCGCACGCCCTCGGGGCCCCGTACGGACACCCACAGCTCCGCCGGTGCCGGGGGCGCACCCTCGGCCAGTACGTGCTGCAGGGCCCCCTCCAGCTCCTCCACCCCCTGCGCCAGCAGCTCCCCCAGCGGCCGCCCGAGCAGCATGGTGCGGCCGGAACCGAAGGCGCGGGCGGCATGGACGTTGACCACGGCCGGACGCAGGTCCACGTCGACGAGCACGACCCCCCAGGAGGCGTCCTCCATGAGCGCCTCGCTCAGGGCGATGGAACGCTCCAGGTCGATCTGCGCGTGCACCTCGCTGAAGGCGCAGTACACCCCGGCCGGCTTCCCGTCGGCGCCCGGCACCCCCGCGGACTGGGTCCGCACGAGCACCCGCCCGCCGTCCTTGGTCAGCAGCGCGAACTCGTGCACCTGCCGCCCCGGCACCTCCTGGGCGGCCATCAGTCTCTCCTGCACGTCCTGCGCGTCGGCGGCCCGCACGGCCCACCCCGCGAACCCCTTGCGCCCCACGGCCTCGATCGCCGACCACCCCAGGATCCGCTCGGCCTCGCGGTTCCAGTGGGTGATCACGCCCTCGGCATCGAACGCGCACAAGGCCGCGTCCATCCCGTCCAGCAGCGCTGCGAGCAGATCGTCGGCGGTCTCACTACGTCCGGATGCAGTCACCTGGGCCCCCTGCAGGTGTTCGCGTGTGCGGCACGTCACGTCATTGAACTGGAACGTGACGCAGCCCACACCCACTTCCCGCAATCATCCCGGTATGTCCGGGCCGGACCGTCCGACGACGCTCGTCGAGGCCTATGACGGCAGGACCACCGAACAGCGACGGGACTGGGTCCTCTCCCGGCTCAAGGTCGTCGGCGTCGGGAAGGACGAGGCACGTCAAGCCCGTCTCGGAATCGCCCCCGAAATTCGGTTGAGCGGGATCTTTGGGGGTGCCTACAGTGGCCGCACACGAGAAGGGAGGTGGTTGCCGCAATGTACGGAAACCGGACGCGTGAGGTGGCTGCGGGCTAAAGCGCCCGTTGTCGCACGCACCCAGTGCGGTGCCCGGCGGAGTCGCCGGCGCCAATCCCAAGCAGTCACCCGACCCGCGGGCTCGCCGGTACGTCCGGCCGGCTTCCCCCACTGCAGGGGGGGAAACCCGAGCTCGCGGGTCGTCTGCGTGTACGGGCCCCCCTACGGGGTCACGGGCAGAGGCGTTCCACGCGCCATTTCTCCGCCTCCAGGACGTAGCGGAGGCGGTCGTGGAGGCGGTTCTCGTGGCCCTGCCAGAATTCCACCGCGTCCGGGACCACCCGGATGCCGCCCCACTGCGGGGGAACCGGAACCTGTTCGCCCTCGGGGTAGCGGGCCTCCAGTTCCGCGTAGCGGCGGTCCAGTTCCGCGCGGGAGGCGATCACCGTGGACTGTTCGCTGGCCCAGGCGCCCAGCTGGGAGCCGTGCGGGCGTGAGCGGAAGTACGCCGCCGTCTCGTCCCGGCCGATGCGGGCGGCCGTTCCGGTGACGATGACCTGGCGGGCGATGGGGTGCCAGGGGAAGAGCAGCGAGACGAAGGGGTTGGCGGCCAGTTCGCGGCCCTTGCGGGAGTCGTAGTTCGTGAAGAAGACGAAGCCGCGGTCGTCGAACTGCTTCAACAGGACCGTGCGCGAGCTGGGGCGGCCGTCGGGGGTTGCGGTCGCGACGACCATCGCGTTGGGTTCGAAGACGTTCGCCTCCGCCGCGTCCCGGAACCAGCGCGCGAACTGGCCCATCGGCTCCTCGGCGAGGCTCTCCTCGGCGACGAGCCGGGAGCGGTACTGCTTGCGCATGTCGGCAGGGTCAAGGTGGTGATCGGTCACGCCGCCATCCTGCCGCAGCACGGCGTCCGCGACTGTGCCGTATGTCACGCTTCCCCGCGCCAAGCGGAACGGACAAAATCTTGGGGCCGGTCCGACGGTCCCGAACGGATGACCATCGGCCGTGCCGGGCATCAACGGGGATGACCGCGCCGGACCGCGAATCACGCCGGGAGCCGCGCGTGTTCGCACTATTTGAGGAGCCGCCTGATGTCCGACTTCGTACCCGGTCTCGAGGGAGTCGTCGCGTTCGAAACGGAGATCGCCGAACCCGACAAGGAGGGTGGGTCGCTCCGGTACCGGGGCGTCGACATCGAAGACCTCGTGGGCCACGTCTCCTTCGGGAACGTCTGGGGCCTGCTGGTCGACGGTGCCTTCAACCCCGGCCTGCCGGCCGCCGAGCCCTTCCCGATCCCGGTGCACTCCGGTGACATCCGGGTCGACGTGCAGTCCGCACTCGCCATGCTCGCCCCCGTGTGGGGTCTGAAACCGCTGCTTGACATCGATGAGCAGACCGCGCGCGACAACCTGGCGCGGGCGGCCGTGATGGCGCTGTCGTACGTGGCCCAGTCCGCGCGCGGCCAGGGCCGGCCGATGGTCCCGCAGAGCGAGATCGACAAGGCCGAGTCCGTGGTCGAGCGGTTCATGATCCGCTGGCGGGGCGAGCCCGACCCGCGCCACGTCAAGGCCGTCGACGCCTACTGGACCTCGGCCGCCGAGCACGGAATGAACGCTTCGACCTTCACCGCGCGCGTCATCGCCTCGACGGGTGCCGATGTCGCGGCCGCACTGTCCGGGGCGGTCGGCGCGATGTCCGGGCCGCTGCACGGCGGGGCGCCCTCCCGGGTGCTCGGCATGATCGAGGAGATCGAGCGCACCGGCGACGCCGTGGCGTACGTGAAGAAGGCCCTGGACAAGGGCGAGCGGCTGATGGGCTTCGGGCACCGCGTCTACCGCGCCGAGGACCCGCGCGCCCGCGTGCTGCGGCGTACGGCCAAGGAGCTGGACGCCCCGCGCTACGAGGTGGCCGCCGCGCTGGAGAAGGCCGCCCTGGAGGAGCTGCACGCGCGCCGCCCCGACCGGGTGCTCGCGACGAACGTGGAGTTCTGGGCCGCGATCATGCTGGACTTCGCGGAGGTTCCGGCGCACATGTTCACCTCGATGTTCACGTGTGCCCGTACCGCAGGCTGGTCCGCGCACATCCTGGAGCAGAAGCGCACGGGCCGCCTGGTCCGCCCCTCGGCCCGCTACACCGGGCCGGGCGTGCGCAACCCGCGCGAGATCGCGGGGTACGCGGACATGGCGGAGACCGCCTGAGTCCGTCCGGGTCCGCCTGGGGCTTCCTGGGTCCGTCTGAGTGTGCGACCGCGTCGGCTGCCCCCGCACAGGGCCGCCGCTCGTGCCGGGCGCCGCATCCCTTCGGGGGTGCGGCGCCCGTCGCGTTTCCGGGAGGCCTTCAGCCCAGTTCCGAGTCCAGGATCCGGGCCCATTGGGCGACCACCCGCGCCCGGCGGGCGGTGTCGTCGGTGAGGACGTTGGCCAGGCCCAGGCCGCGGGCCATGTCCAGGAGGCCCTGCACGGTCTCCCGTACGCCCGGTACGGACTCGTCCGCGCCCAGCAGCTCCACGGCCATGCGGTGGGTCTCGCGGCCCACGCGGGCCTCCAGCTCGGCCACGCGGGGGCGCAGCTGCTCCTCGTGGGAGGCCGCGACCCAGAGCTGGAGGGCGGCGCGGAACATCGGGCCGGTGTACAGGTCGATGAGCGCCCCGACCACGTCGGCGCGGGCCGCCGCGGGGCCGCCCTTCGGGAACAGGTCCAGCAGGGCGGTCGAGCGCACCTCGGCCATGTACTCGACGGCCGCCGTGAACAGTTCCTCGCGGGTGCGGAAGTGGTGCTGGGCCGCTCCGCGCGAGACGCCGGCGCGCTCGGCGACGACGGCGACGGTGGATCCGGCCCAGCCCTGTTCCGCGAGGCAGGAGACGGCCGCTTCGAGGAGGTGGCGGCGGGTCACGCGGCTGCGGGCCTGCTTGGGGCCCGTCGGGTCGGTTTCCGTGGTCACCGTAGCCATGACGGGTCCCGGCGCTCGAAGCGGGCGCTGATGCCCTCGCGGGCCTCGGCGGAGGCGAAGTGCCGGGCGGACAGCTCGGTGAGGGCGGCTCCGTCCCGCTCCAGGGCGGCCCGTACCGGGGCGGTGACCAGCCGTTTCGTCGCGGCCAGGGCCTCGGGGCCGGCCTTGAGCAGGCCGTCCAGGACGGGAGCCAGGAGCTTGTCGAGGCCCTCGGCGTCCTCCGCCTGCGTTCCGTGGAGGGTGAGCAGGCCGATGCGGGTGGCCTCGGCGGCGTCGAAGACCTCGGCGGTCAGGAAGTAGCGGGCCGCGGCGCGGGGGTCCAGGCGCGGGAGCAGCGGCGCGGAGATCACGGCCGGGACGACGCCCAGGTGCGTCTCGGTGAAGGCGTACGTGGACGCGTGCCCGGCGGCGGCGACGTCGCAGACGCCGAGCAGCCCGAGGCCGCCCGCGCGGACGTGGCCGGTGACCCGGGCGACGACGGGCTTGGGCAGCTCGGCGATCTCCCGGAGCAGGGCCAGGAAGTCGGCGGGGTCGCAGGGCGACTTGAGATCGGCGCCGGCGCAGAAGGTGGTGCCGGTGTGGGTGAGGACCACGGCCCTGGTCGACGGGTCCGCGGCCGCGGTGGCGAGGGCTGCGCGGAGTTCCCGGACCAGGGGGGCGGAGAGGGCGTTGCGGTTGGCCGGGGAGTCGAGGGTGAGGGTGGTGAGGCCGGGCGTTCGCGCGGCGTGGACCAGTGGGGGCATGTCTCCTCCGGGGGGGTGGTCGGTCGGTCGGGATCCCCTCCGGGGAGGGTATGCGGGTTGCCTGCGGCGGGCTCGGGTGGGCCCGGTGGGTGGCCGGCCCTGCGGGGCGAAGTCCCCGCGGTGGCCCTTGCCGCTGCGCGGGGCGAGGAGTCCCCGCTGCGACCTTTGCCGCTGCGCGGGGCGGAAGTCCCCGCTGCGACCCTTGCCGCTGCGCGGAGCCAAGTCCCCTACCCGCCCTTCGCCCGTTCCCCGGGCGCTGCCCGGACCCCGGTCCTCAAACGCCGGACGGGCTGGAAGGGGTACCGGGCTGCGCCCGGACCCCCTGGGGCTCCGCCCCAGCCCCCGCGCCTCAAACGCCGGCGAGGCTGGATTTGCCGCTGCGCGGCACAATTCAGCCCGTCCGGCGTTTGAGGACGGGGTCCGGGCAGCGCCCGGGGAACGGGCGAAGGGTGGGTAGGGGAACTCCGGCCGCGCAGCGGTAACCGGGGGCAGCCGGGGTGGGGCTAGTAAGACTTGGGGAGGCCCAGGGTCTGGTGGGAGATGAAGTTGAGGATCATCTCGCGGCTGACCGGGGCGATCCGGGCCACCCGGGAGGCGACGATCAGGGCGGCCAGGCCGTATTCGCGGGTGAGGCCGTTGCCGCCCAGGGTGTGGACGGACTGGTCCACCGCACGGACGCAGGCCTCCCCCGCGGCGTACTTCGCCATGTTGGCGGCCTCGCCTGCGGCCATGTCGTCGCCGGCGTCGTAGAGGTGGGCCGCCTTCTGCATCATCAGGCGGGCCAGTTCGAGGTCGATGTGGGCGGCCGCCAGGGGGTGGGCTATGGCCTGGTGGGCGCCGATGGGGGCCTTCCAGACCTGGCGGGTCTTCGCGTAGTCGACGGCCCGGGCGAGGGCGTAGCGGCCCATGCCGATGGCGAAGGCGGCGGTCATGACGCGCTCGGGGTTGAGGCCCGCGAAGAGCTGGAGCAGGCCCGCGTCCTCGTCGCCGACCAGGGCGGAGGAGGGGAGCCGTACGTCCTCCAGGACCAGCTCGAACTGCTTCTCCGCCGCCTGGAGTTCCATGTCGATGGGGGTGTACGCGAAGCCGGGGGCCTCGCGGGGGACGATGAACAGGCAGGGCTTGAGGCTGCCCGTGCGGGCGTCTTCCGTGCGGCCCACGATGAGGGTGGCGTCGGCGATGTCCACGCCGGAGATGAAGACCTTGCGGCCGGTGAGGACCCAGTCGTCGCCGTCGCGGCGGGCGGTGGTGGTGATGCGGTGGGAGTTGGAGCCGGCATCGGGTTCGGTGATGCCGAAGGCCATGGTGCGGGTGCCGTCGGCGAGCCCGGGGAGCCAGGCCCGCTTCTGGTCCTCGGTTCCGAAGCGGGCGATGACCGTGCCGCAGATGGCGGGCGAGACGACCATCATGAGGAGCGGGCAGCCGGCCGCGCCGAGTTCTTCGAGGACGATGGACAGTTCGGCGATGCCGCCGCCTCCGCCGCCGTACTCCTCGGGGAGGTTGACGCCGAGGTAGCCCAGTTTGGCCGCGTCCGCCCACAGTTCGTCGGGGTGGCCGCCCTCCCGGGCGATGCGGGCGAGGTACTCGCGCCCGTACTTCCGGCCGAGGGCGGCGACCGCCGCGCGCAGGGCCTGGTGCTCTTCGGTTTCGAGGGTCGTGGTGCCGAGGGTCGTGGTGCCGGGGGTGGAGCTCATGCTTCCTCCTGGACTACGGCGAGCAGGGCGCCGAATTCGACCTGTTGGCCGGTGACGGCGTGGAGCGCGGTGAGCGTGCCGGAGGCGGGCGCGAGGATGCGGTGCTCCATCTTCATGGCCTCCAGCCAGAGCAGGGGCTGCCCGGCGGTGACGGGGCTGCCGGGGGCGAGGCCCTCGGCGACGCGGACGACGGTGCCGGGCATGGGGGCGAGCAGGGAGCCCGGTTCGGTGCGGTCCTGGGGGTCCTCGAACCGGGGGACGGAGGTCAGGGCGTGGGCGCCGAGCACGGAGTCCACGTACGTCGTGTTCGATTTTTGTTTCACGTGGAACAGCCGCCGGACGCCGTCCACTTCGAGGGTCACCAGGTGGCGCGCGGCAGACAGCACCCGGACACCGGGGTGGTCGAGGAGTTCCGGGGGGCCGCTGCGGGCCGGGTGGTAGCGGACCTCGTACGCGGTCCCGTCCGCCGTGTAGCGGCGGCTCTGCGGCTGCGAGCGGAGGTTGCGCCAGCCGCCGAGCCGGGTGGCGAGGGGGGCGTCCGGGTCCGGGGCGGCCTCGGCGAGGGCGGCGGCGAGCGCGCAGAGCACGGGGGCCGGGTCGTCCGGGGCGGTTTCGGTGAGGGCCGGCAGGTGGCGCTCGTAGAACCCGGTGTCGAGCCGCGCCGCCGCGAACTCCGGGTGCCGCAGGGAGCGTACGAGGAGCTCCCGGTTGGTGGTCAGTCCGTGGATCCGGGCCCCGGCCAGGGCGTGGGCCAGGGCGCGGACCGCCTCGGCGCGGGTCGGGGCATGGGCGACGACCTTGGCCAGCATGGGGTCGTAGTGGATGGAGACGGTGTCCCCGTCGGTGAAACCGGTGTCCACGCGGACCTCGCCGGGCACGGCGAGGGTGTGCAGGGTCCCGGTCTGCGGACGCCAGTCCCGGGCCGGGTCCTCGGCGTAGAGGCGGGCCTCGACGGCGTGTCCGGCGGGGGTGGGCGGGTGGAGGGGAAGTGCCGCGCCCTCGGCGATCCGTAGCTGGAGGGCGACGAGGTCGAGCCCGAAGACCGCTTCAGTGACGGGGTGTTCCACCTGGAGGCGGGTGTTCATCTCCAGGAAGTACGGGCGGCCCTCGGCGGTGACGAGGAACTCCACCGTGCCCGCACCCTCGTACGAGACCGCGCGCGCGGCGGCCACGGCGGCCTCGTGGAGGGCGCTGCGCAGGGCCTCGGGGAGGCCGGGCGCGGGGGCTTCCTCGATGACCTTCTGGTGGCGCCGCTGGAGGGAGCAGTCGCGGGTGCCGAGCGCCCAGACGGTGCCGTGGGAGTCGGCGAGGATCTGCACCTCGACGTGGCGGCCGCGCTCCACGTAGGGCTCGGCGAACACCTCCCCGTCGCCGAAGGCGGACAGGGCCTCGGCGGAGGCGGCTTCGAGGGATTCCTTGAGGGAGTCGAGGTCCCGGACCACCCGCATCCCGCGGCCGCCGCCGCCCGCCGCGGCCTTGAGGAGCAGCGGGAGGTCTGCGGCGGTGGCCGCGTGCGGGTCGACGGGGTCGAGCAGCGGGACCCCGGCGGCGCGCATCAGCTCCTTGGCCCGGGTCTTGGAGGCCATGGCCTCCATCGCCTCGGGCGGCGGGCCGACCCAGGTGAGCCCGGCGGCGCGGACGGCGCGGGCGAAGTCGGCGTTCTCGGAGAGGAACCCGTAGCCGGGGTGGACGGCGTCGGCGCCCGCCGCGCGGGCGGCCGCGATGACCAGGTCGCCGCGCAGGTAGGTGTCGGCGGGGGCCGCGCCGGGCAGCCGTACGGCCGCGTCGGCCTCGCGCACGTGCAGGGCGTCGGCGTCGGGGTCGGAGTGGACGGCGACGGTGGCCAGGCCCAGCGCGCGGGCCGTGCGGAAGACGCGGACGGCGATCTCGCCGCGGTTGGCGACCAGGAGGGAGGTCAGGGTCGTCTGCGAAGTCGTGTGCGAAGTCATGTGCGGGCTCACATCCGGAAGACGCCGAAGCCGCCACGGGCGCCCTCGACGGGGGCGTTGTGGACGGCCGACAGGCACAGGCCGAGGACGGTACGGGTGTCGCGCGGGTCGATGACCCCGTCGTCGTACAGCCGTCCTGACAGGAACATCGGCAGGGACTCGGACTCGATCTGCGCCTCGACGAAGGCGCGCATGCCGGCGTCGGCCTCTTCGTCGTAGGGCTGCCCCTTCGCCGCGGCCGACTGCCGGGAGACGATGGAGAGCACGCCCGCCAGCTGGGCGGGGCCCATGACGGCGGACTTGGCGCTGGGCCAGGCGAAGAGGAAGCGGGGCTCGTAGGCGCGGCCGCACATGCCGTAGTGGCCGGCGCCGTAACTGGCGCCGATGAGGACGGAGAGGTGGGGGACCTTCGAGTTCGAGACCGCGTTGATCATCATCGAGCCGTGCTTGATGATGCCGCCCTGCTCGTACTCCTTGCCGACCATGTAGCCGGTGGTGTTGTGGAGGAAGAGGAGCGGGATGTCCCGCTGGTTGGCGAGCTGGATGAACTGGGCCGCCTTCTGCGATTCCGCGCTGAACAGCACCCCTTGGGCGTTGGCGAGGATGCCGACCGGGTAGCCGTGCAGGCTCGCCCAGCCGGTGACCAGGCTGGTGCCGTAGAGGGGCTTGAACTCGTCGAAGTCGGAGGCGTCGACGATCCGGGCGATGACCTCGCGCGGGTCGAAGGGGGTCTTCAGGTCGGCGGGGACGATGCCGAGGAGTTCCTCCGGGTCGTGGAGGGGTTCTTCGGCGCGTACCGGATCGGGCCGGGGCTTGCGGTGGTTGAGCCGGGCGACGACGCGGCGGGCCTGGCGGATGGCGTCGTGCTCGTCGAGGGCGTAGTAGTCGGCGAGGCCGGAGGTCCGGGCGTGCATGTCGGCTCCGCCGAGGGACTCGTCGTCGCTCTCCTCGCCGGTGGCCATCTTGACGAGCGGCGGGCCTCCCAGGAACACCTTGGAGCGGTCCTTGATCATGATGGTGTGATCGGACATGCCGGGGATGTACGCACCTCCGGCGGTGGAATTGCCGAAGACGACGGCGATGGTGGGAACGCCGTCGGCCGAGAGCCGGGTGAGGTCGCGGAAGATGGCGCCGCCCGGGATGAAGATCTCCTTCTGGGAGGGGAGATCGGCGCCGCCGGACTCGACGAGGCTGATGCAGGGGATCCTGTTCTGCCGGGCGATCTCGTTGGCCCGCAGGGCCTTCTTGAGCGTCCAGGGGTTCGAGGCGCCGCCGCGGACGGTGGGGTCGTTGGCGGTGACCAGGCATTCGACGCCCTCGACGGTGCCGATGCCGGTGACCATGGAGGCGCCGACCGGGTAGTCGCTGCCCCAGGCGGCGAGCGGGGACAGCTCCAGGAAGGGCGTGTCCGGGTCGAGGAGCAGCTCGACGCGCTCGCGGGCGAGGAGCTTGCCGCGGGTCCTGTGCCGGGCGGTGTACTTCTCGCCGCCGCCGGCGAGGGCCGCGGCGTGCGCGGCATCGAGCTCGGCGAGGCGTTCCAGGGCGGCGGTACGGGCCTGCGCGTGCTCGGGGGCGAGCGGGTCGACGGCGCTCTTGAGGCGGGTCACGGGGTCCCCTCCGGGGCGGTGGTGGGTACGGGGATCTCCGCGGGTGGTGCCGGCAGGGCCGCGGTGGGCTCCGCGGGTGGTGTCAGCAGGGCTGCGGGGATGTCCACGTGGCGGGAGCGGAGCCACTCGCCCAGGGCCTTGGCCTGGGGGTCGAAGCGGTGGCCGGAGGCGACTCCGTCGCCGAGGATCCGGGTGATGGTGAAGTTGAGGGAGCGGAGGTTGGGGAGTGCGTGGCGGGTCACCTCCAGTGGGGCCGTTTCGGGGAGGAGTTCCTTGAACGCGTCGACGGTGAGGCTGCGGTGGAGCCACTCCCAGGCGGCGTCGTTCTCGGCCCAGACCCCGACATTGGCGTCTCCGCCCTTGTCGCCGCTGCGGGCTCCGACGAGGGTGCCGAGCGGCACCCTGCGGGTGGGGGTGGTGGGCGCCGGTGGCGCCGCCGGCTCGGGGGTGGCCAGGGCCTGCGGCTCAGGGGTGGACGGAGCCTGCGGCTCGGGGGCCGTGGGCCCTGCGGGGCTTTCCCCCACCCCGCCCCTTCCCGAAACCGGGCTCCGCCCGGGCCCTTCGGGGGCTCCGCCCCCGGACCCCCACGCCTCAAACGCCGGCGAGGCTGGATTGACCCGGGTGCCGTCCGCGAGGACCGCCGTGTGGGGGACCTCGGCGGTCGGGACCGTGGTCGAGGCGAAGACTCCGTACGGCTGGGCCGGGGACGGAGGGGCCGTGACGTGGAAGCCCGGGTAGCTGGCCAGGGCCAGTTCGACGGCCGCCGAGGTCAGGGCGCGGCCCACCCGGTCGGGGGACGGATCCCGGACGACCAGGCGGAGCAGCGCACTCGCGGTCTCCTCCGTCGCCGCGTCCTCGTGATCCGTACGGGACAGGGTCCAGGTGGCGGAGGCCACCGGCGCGAGCAGTGCGGCCAGTTGCTCCCGCACCAGCGCCGCCTTCGCGTCGACGTCCAGGCCCGTCAGGACGAAGACGACCTCGTTGCGCCAGCCCCCGATGCGGGTCACTCCCACCTTGAGGGTCGTGGGCGGGGCTTCCCCGCGGGTACCCGAGACCGCCACCCGGTCCGGGCCGGCCTGGGTCAGCCGGACCGTGTCCAGGCGGGCCGTCACGTCGGGGCCGAGGTAGCGGACGCCCTGGGTTTCGTAGAGGAGTTGCGCCGTGACCGTACCGACGGAGACGACACCACCCGTGCCCAGGTGCTTCGTGATGACCGACGAGCCGTCCTCCGCGATCTCCGCCAGCGGAAACCCGGGCCGGGACACGTCGTGGCGGGTGAAGAAGGCGTAGTTGCCGCCCGTGGCCTGGGTCCCGCACTCCAGTACGTGGCCCGCCACCACCGCCCCGGCCAGCCGGTCGTGGTCCTCCGGCGCCCAGTCGAACCACCAGGCCGCGGGCCCGCTCACCAGGGCCGCGTCCGTGACCCGGCCGGTCACCACCACGTCCGCGCCCGCCCGCAGGCAGGCCGTGATCCCGGCGCCGCCGAGGTAGGCGTTCGCGGTGAGCGCGCCCTCCCCGTACGGCATCGGGGAGGCCATCAGGTCGTCGCCCTCCACGTGGGCGACGGAGACGGGGACGGACAGCTTCGCGGCCAGCGCGCGTACCGCTCCGGCGAGTCCCGCCGGGTTCAGGCCGCCCGCGTTCACGACGATCCGTACGCCCCGCTCGTGGGCGAGGCCCAGGCACTCCTCCAACTGGCGCAGGAAGGTTTTGGCGTAGCCGAGTTCCGGGTTCTTCAGGCGGTCGCGGCCCAGGATCAGCATGGTCAGCTCGGCCAGGTAGTCCCCGGTCAGCACGTCGAGCGGGCCGTCCGTCAGCATCTCGCGCAGGGCGTCGAAGCGGTCCCCGTAGAAGCCCGACGCGTTGCCGATCAGCAGGGGGCGCCGGGTCACCGCGAGGCCCCCGGCGTACGGCCCGGGCCCGCCGGACCGGCGAAGGCCTGGGCGATGTCGAGCCAGCCGTCGGCGTCGGGGCCGGACGCCGTCAGGGCCAGGTCGGTGCGGTGGGCGCGCTGGGTCACCAGCAGGCAGAAGTCCAGCGCCGGGCCGGTGACCCGCTGCGGCGCGTCCTCGGGGCCGTACGTCCACACCTCACCGGGGGCTCCCGGAACCGTCAGCTCCACCCGGAACTCCCCCGCCGGCGCGGGCAGTCCCCGTACCGCGTACGCGTAGTCGCGCGCCCGCACCCCGATCCGCGCCACGTGCCGCAGCCGGGCCGTCGGTACGCGGCGCACGCCGAGGGCGTCGGCGACGTCCTGGCCGTGCGCCCAGGTCTCCATCAGGCGGGCGCTCGCCATCGACGCGGCCTTCATCGGCGGCCCGTACCAGGGGAACCTGGCGTCGGGCGAGGCCGCGGCCAGGGCCCCGTCGAGAGCGGTACGGCCCTCGCGCCAGCGGGCGAGCAGCTCGGCGGGGGCCAGCGCGGCGCCCTCCTCGGCTCCCGCGTCGACGAAGGAGTCGGGGGCCTTCAGGGCTTCCTCGACCAGCCCCGCGAAGGCGGTGGCGTCGGTGAGGGCGAGCAGCGCGGCCCGGTCGGTCCAGTGCAGGTGGGCGATCTGGTGGGCGAGGCTCCAGCCGGGTGCGGGCGTGGGCCTCGCCCAGTCGGAGGCGGGCAGTTCCCCGACCAGGGAGTCGAGTTCCCGGCCCTCCTCGCGGAGATCGGCGAAGACGGCGAAGACGTTCTCGACAGCGGACGGATCGGGCACGGGTGCGCTCCCCTTCTCGGCGTGAGGGGAAGCGTGGCAGCCGCCGGGAAAACAATCAAGCGTGCTTGCATTTATTTTTTGGGAGGTGAACGGGGCCCGGTGGGCTTGGACTTGGGCCGGCCGCCGGGCCACGGCGGGCAGCATCCAGGCACGGGCTCCACGTGCGGGATCCCTGTGCCGGACCGGGGCTTGCGCGGGGCGTACGCCGCGGCGAAGATCCACTCATGGCCGAGCGCGAGAACAAGAACGCCGACGGGGACACCGGGAACGCGAACCGGGGCGCGGACAGCGACGACGGTGTGCTCGCCGGCTCCGTCAAAGGCGTGATGTTCGACTTCTCCGGCACCCTCTTCCGGGTCGAGCCCACCGAGGACTGGCTGCGCGCGGTCGTGGCGGACGCCGGCATCGACCTGCCCGAGGCCGAACTCGTCGCCTGCGCGGCCCTGCTCGAAGAGGCGGGCGCCCTGCCGGGCGGCGCCTCGCCGCGGCGGCTGCCGGCCCGGCTGGAGCCGCTGTGGCGGGAGCGGGACCTGAGCCCCGAGCAGCACCGGGCCACCTACACCGCCCTCACCCGGGAGGTGCCGCTGCCCTCCCCGGAGCTGGCCGACGCCCTCTACGAGCGGCACTGGACCCCCGCGGCCTGGCGGCCCTACCCCGATACCGCGGCCACGCTCGCCGCCCTGCACGAGCGGGGCGTCCCCGTCGCCGTCGTCAGCAACATCGGCTGGGACCTGCGCCCCGTCTTCCGCGCCCACGGGCTCGACCGGTTCGTCGGCGCCTACGTGCTCTCCTTCGAGCACGGGGTCCAGAAGCCCGATCCCCGCCTGTTCCGGGTCGCCTGCGAGGCGCTCGGGGCGGCGCCCGCGGACGTGCTCATGGTCGGCGACGACCCCGTCGCGGACGCGGGCGCGGCGGCGCTGGGATGCACGGTCCGGCTGGTCGCACACCTGCCGGTCGAGCAGCGGCCGGACGCGCTGAGCACCGCGCTCGGGCAGCTCGGGCTGCTCTGACGGCCACCACCGTCAGCCACCACCGTCAGCCGGCAGTGGCGGCACCGGCAGCCCCGGCAGTGGCGGCGCCGGCCGCCCGCCTGCTGAAGTCCATCGTCCAGTTGTGGACCCAGCTCGCGCCCTCGTCGGCCGAGAAGAACTGCTCCCAGCGCGGGGAGTCCGTCTCCGTCCGCGACCACAGGAACCGCACCAGGACGGCCTTGCCCTCGTAGGTGTCCTCGCCCTCGAAGACGCCCGTACCCGTGGCCGCGTCGAACCGTCCGGCGACCGGCGGGAAGAGCGTTCCGGTCCGGCGGCTCGCCCAGTTCAGGGTCCACTGGTCGCGCTCGGGGTCGTAGAGCCGCAGGGTCAGTCCCGCGAACCCCTTCGTCGGGAACTCGATCTCGTCGAAGCTCGCGGCGCCGTCGAAGTGACGGGTGGCCCGGGACACCGCCGGAAACGCGTCCCAGCCGCTGTCCGCGTCCAGGAAGTCGGCGAGCCAGCGGTTGGTGACGTCCCAGGTGCCGGCGAGGAAGTCGAAGTCGTTCATGTGCGCTCTCCCCGTGATCTGTTCTCTGCGCTGACGGGGGAACCGTAGGAGCACTTCACTGACATCCTGTGGCAGTGAAGTGCACGTGAAGTCCAGCCGGCTGCTCTCGATCCTGCTCCTGCTCCAGACCCGGGGCCGGATGACCGCCGCCGAGCTCGCCGGGGAGCTGGAGGTGTCGGTCCGTACGGTCTACCGCGACGCGGAGGCGCTGGCCGCCGCCGGCGTCCCGCTGTACGGCGACGCCGGACACAGCGGCGGCTACCAGCTCCTCGACGGCTACCGCACCCGCCTGACCGGTCTGGCCGCGGGCGAGGCCGAGGCCCTCTTCCTCACCTCCATGCCCGGACCGGCCGCCGAGCTGGGCCTCGGCCGGGCCCTGTCCACCGCCCAGCTGAAGCTGCGCGCCGCCCTGCCCGCGGAGCTGCGTGCGCAGGCCGACCGGATGCGGCTGCGGTTCCACCTGGACGCGCCCGGCTGGTACGCGGAGCACGAGGAGACCCCGCACCTGGCGCGGGTCGCCGACGCGGTGTGGCGGGGGCGGGTCGTCGAGGTCCGCTACCGGCGCTGGAAGGCGCCCCACGAGGTGGACCGGCGGCTGGCCCCGTACGGGCTGGTCCTGAAGGCGGGGCGCTGGTACCTGGTCGCGGGCCCGGCGGCCGTACCCGACACGGCCGCCGGACCCCCGCACACCTACCGGGTGGACCAGATCCTCTCGGTGCGCGAGACCGGCGAGGAGTGCGCGCTCCCGGACGGCTTCGAGCTGGCCTCCCACTGGCGGCGCACCCAGACGGAGTTCCACGAGCGGCTGCACCCGGAGGAAGCGGAGGTACGGGTCTCCGCGCGGGCCGCCGCCCGGCTGACCGGCGCCCAGGCCAGGGCCCTGGCCGCCACCGGGACCCCGGACCCCGAACTGCCCGGGTGGACCAGGGCGGTGCTGCCGATCGAGTCGCAGGACCACGCGGAGGCGCAGTTCCTCGGGCTCGGCCCGGAGGCGGAGGTCCTGGCCCCGCCCGCCCTGCGCCGGCGCATCGGAGCGGCGGCCGCCGCTACGGCGGCGCGCTACGGGACCGGGTGAGCCCTTCCCTCCGGCGCGGGCGGCTGGGATGCTCCGCGCATGACGACTCGTCGGATGTACTTCGCGACCGCCGCCCTGAGCGCCCTCGCGCTGGGCGTGGCCATGTTCAGCGGCTGGGGCCAGGACTTCCCGGACGGGGACTCCCCCGGCTCCGGCTCCGCCGCCGGTTCCGCCGCCGGCTTCTCGCTCTTCGCCTGGGCCGCGGACTGGCCGACCGGGACGACCCGCGTCGAGGCGAACGTCCAGCACGCGGACGTGACGCCCCGGCCGGCCGGCGACATCATCTGGAACTGACGGGGCCCGACCGGAGGTGACGGTCCCGACCGGGACCGGCGGCGTGGCCTGAACTCGCCCCATCCCTCCCCGCACCACCCCTCAAACCCTCCTGGAACAACGGGAGTCGGTATACCGTCGTCGCCGACCACGACGGGCACGAGGTACGGGGCACGGGGGCTGGAGCGGCATGAGCGTCAACGTTCGCTATCGGGTGGAACGGATCGCGCTGGCCCTGATGTCCATATCGGGCGTCGTGGTCCTGATCGCGGACCTCTTCGGGTGGCTCGACGCGCTCGCTCCCGGAGGCGCGCTGCCCAAGGTCACCCTGCTCATCCTGAGCACGGTCACCGTCTTCCTCCTCCTGGAGATCGACCGCCTGCGCAAGCTCGACGATGTCGAGAACCAGGTCACCGCACTGAGTGAGACCGTCGGCAGCCGGATCACCGGCCTGGACGCGACGGTCGAGGCGCAGGTCACCCGGCTCGACGAAACCCTCAGGACGCAGGTCGCCCGGCTCGACAGCAGCTTCCAGGCGCAGCTCGCCAAGCTGGACGTCGACACCGTCGCGCAGCAGCTCAAGCAGGAGAACTACCTCGGCGTGATCCGGGTGCACGCGGAGTTCCCCGACGTGCTGTTCAACGCGTTCGTGGAAGGCGCCACCCAGGAGGTGACCATCCTGCAGACCTTCATCCCCAACCTCGCCCACTTCCAGCCCGCGCTGGAGAAGGCGCTGGTGGACCGCGGTGTCCCGGTGCGCATCATGCTCCTGTACCCCACCTCCCCCGTGGCGGGACTGCGCGACGAGGCCCTGCGCTCCGTACGGGACCCGGCCCTCGCGCCGGACGTGAAGGCCCGGGTGGAGATGTGCCTGGCCGGCCTCGCGGAGCTGCACAGGGCGGTCGGTCCGGCGGGCCGGGCACTGCTCAGGGTGCGGGTGTACAACTCCCTGCCGTCCATCGCGGTGCACAGGGCCGACGAGCATTTTCTGGTCAGTTCGTTCCTGCACGGCCAGCTGGCCGTCGACTCCGTCCAGACCGAGATCGACGGCAGCGACACCACGATGGGACGGCAGGTCCAGAAGGAGCTGGACACCCTGTGGGAGATCGGCCGCGACGTGCCGCTCCCCGACTGGCGCGAGTCGCTCCGAAACATCAACTGGTGATCCAGTTCCAGACCCAGGCCCAGATCCAGATCCAGATCCAGATCCACGGAAAGGTACGGCCATGCACGACTTGGGCGGCGCTCCCGACGAGAAGGACGGGCTGCACGAGCTGGACGGGTTCGAGAACGGGCTGATCGAGCGCTTCGAGGAGCATCCCGTCCTGGCGGGCATCACCCGGCTGCCCGACGAGGACTTCACGGCGCTCCTGCTCCAGCGGCGCTTCGTATCGCTCGCGTTCACCCCGTCCTACGACCTGGCCATCGACCTGCTGCGCGACGAGGAGGGGCTGCGGATCGCCCGGATCATCCTGCGCGAGGAGTACCCGGGCGCCCAGGGGCACGCGCCCTCGCACCGCGAGGACATGACCGAGGACCTGCGCCTGCTCGGCGTGTCCAGGGAGGCCCTGGTGGCGTCGAGGCCCACGGCCGCGACGCGGCGCGCCATCACCGAGACCCTCGAACTGATCGCGGACGCGGGCGGCCACGAAGACGCCGACCTGCGGCTGCTGACCTTCCTCCGCTTCTGGGGCGAGGTGCTGGTCTCCGTCGAGTACGGGCGGCTGTGGGAACGGATGGGGCCGCTGTTCACGGGCGAGGGCGGCGGCCGCAACCGCTCGCGGTTCTACCACCCGCACCTGGTCCACGACGCGAAGACGCATTCGCTCGCGACCGTGTCCCTGCTGTCCGACACCCACTCCGACCGGCTGGCCGCGCGGGTGACCGAGCTCCTCGCCCGGTCGGAGGGGGCCGCGGGGACCGCCGGCTTCAAGGAGACCGAGGAGCGGGCGCTGCGGCTCAAGGCCGGCTTCTACGATCAGTTCCTGCCCGCGCTGGACTCCTCGACGACGGCCTGAGCACCGGACGGCCGCGGGCGGGTCTGTGAGCGGACCGCGCCCATGCTCGCCACGATGACCAGCGCGATCGCCGCCGCGTCGAGCGCCGACAGCGCCTGGTTCAGGATCAGGAACCCGGCCGTCGCGGCGATCGCGGGCTCCAGGCTCATCAGGATCGCGAAGGTCGGCGCCGGGAGCCTGCGCAGGGCGAGCAGCTCCAGCGTGTAGGGCAGGACCGAGGACAGCACCGCCACGCCGAGGCCCAGGAGCAGGGTGCTCGGGCGCAGCAGGGCCGAGCCGGCTTCGATCACGCCGAGCGGCAGGGACAGTACGGCGGCCACGGCCATCGCCAGGGCCAGCCCGTCCGCCTGCGGGAACCGGCGGCCGGTCCGCGCGCTGAACACGATGTACGCCGCCCACATGCCGCCGGCCGCGAGGGCGAAGGCCATCCCCAGCGGGTCGAGCCCGCCCAGGCCGCCTCCGCCGTGGGTGGACAGCAGGACGACTCCGGCCAGCGCCAGCCCGGCCCACAGCAGGTTCAGCAGGCGGCGGGAGACCACGACGGAGAGCACCAGCGGGCCCAGCACCTCCAGGGTGACGGCGGGGCCGAGGGGGATCCGGTCGATGGCCTGGTAGATGAAACCGTTCATGCCGGCCATGGCCACGCCGAACCACACCACGGTCGACCAGTCGGAGCGGGAGTACCCGCGCACCTTGGGGCGGCAGACGAGCAGCAGCACCAGCGCGGCCGCGGCGAGGCGCAGCGTGACCACGCCGGCCGCGCCGGCCCGCGGCATGAGCATCACCGCGAGGGCGGCGCCGAACTGCACCGAGACGCCCGCCGTGACCACCAGGGCGACGGGGCCGAAGCGGGCCCGGAAGGAGCTGTCCGCGGGGGCGGCGGCGGGGTCGAGGGCGGTTGCGGTCGCCTTCGCTCGCGAGGGCTCGGTGGGCGTGGCGGTGGGTGCGGGCATTTATCCAGATTAGGGGGTGGGTAAGGACCATGCGTCCGTGTTTTGCCTTACATCCCGTGTACGCCCGGTTCCGGCGAGCCTTCGGGCAGCCCCTCGGGCAACGCCCCGGGCCATCCCTCGGGCAGCCCCTCCGCCAGGACCTCCGCCAGGTGGCGGGCCGCCCGGCCGCCGGCCAGCTGCGCGATCTGCGTCCGGCAGGAGAAGCCGTCCGCCAGCACCTCCGTACCCGGCGCGGCCGCCCGCAGCGACGGCAGGAGCTGTTCCTCGGCGCAGGCCACGGAGACCTCGTGGTGTCCGGGCTCGAAGCCGAAGTTGCCCGCGAGGCCGCAGCAGCCGCCGCTGAGCTCGCCCGTCAGCCCGGCGCGTTCGCGCAGCCGCCGGTCGGCGGCGTCCCCGAGGACGGCGTGCTGGTGGCAGTGCGTCTGGCCGGCGACCGGCCGGTCCAGGCGGGGCGGCTGCCAGTGCGGGGCGTACTCCTCCAGGGTCTCGGCGAAGGTGCGGACGGCCGCCGCGAGGCGGGGTGCGCGGGGGTCCTCCGGGAGGAGGGCGGGCAGATCGGTGCGGAGCGCTGCCGCGCAGCTCGGTTCGAGGACGGTGACGGGGCCCTGCGGGTCGCCCACGGCGTCCAGGGTGCGGCGCAGGACCCTGCGGGCGGCGTCGAGGCGGCCGGTGGAGACGTAGGTCAGCCCGCAGCAGACGCGGCCCGTCTGGACCACGGGGTCCAGGCCGGCGGCCCGCAGCACGCGGGTGGCGGCGTGGCCGGCCTCGGGAGCGAGGTACTCCGTGAACGTGTCCGGCCACACCGTCACGACGGTCCCGCCGCCCCCGTGCCCGGGCATGCCCTGCGGGCAGCCGTCCCCTACCCGCCCTTCCACCGTTCCCCGAGGCTGCGCCCCGGACCCCCTGGGGCTCCGCCCCGGACCCCGCGCCTCACACGCCGGCGAGGCCGAATTTTCCCGGCGGAGCCGGAAGATCCAGCTCGTCCGGCGTGTGAGGACCGGGTCCGGGCGGAGCCCGGGGAACGGCGGAAGGGCGGGTAGGGGACCAGCCCCCGCGGAGCGGACCGCAGCACGCCACGCGCGGGTGAACGGGGTCCGGGCCAGCCGGGGCAAGGGCCGGGCCCGCTCCAGGCCCGGGACGCGGAGGAAGCGGGAGACGAGGTTCAGCGGGCGGGCCAGGCGGAGGGCAGCGATCAGGCGGAGCCAAGCCGGCAGCCCGCCCAGGGCGTAGTGGGACAGCGGGCGCAGCCGGCCCGCCCAGTGGCGGTGGAGGAACTCCGCCTTGTGGGCGGCCATGTCGACCCCGACCGGGCAGTCGCTGCGACAGCCCTTGCAGCCGAGGCACAGATCGAGCGCCTCGGCGACCTCCGCCGACCGCCAGCCGTCGGTCACGATCTCCCCGGCCAGCATCTCGTGCAGCAGCCGGGCCCGCCCCCGCGTGGAGTGGCGCTCCTCGCCCGTGGCCCGGTACGAGGGGCACATGACCCCCGGCCCCCCGACCTCCGTCGTGCGGCATTTCGCGACGCCGACGCACCGGGCGACCTCCCCCGCGAACGCGGAAGGCGGCAGCACGGCGAAGCGGAGGTTCTCGTCGAGGCGTGCCGGGCGGACCAGGATCCCGGGGTTCATGCCGCCCGCCGGGTCCCAGACCCGCTTGTAGGACTCGAAGAGCCCGATCACCGAAGGCCCGTACATCCGCGGCAGCAGCTCCGCCCGCGCCTGCCCGTCCCCGTGCTCCCCGGACAGGGAGCCCCCGTGCGCGACCACGAGGTCGGCGAGGTCCGAGGAGAAGGCCCGGAAGCGGGCCACGCCCGGCGCCGTCACCAGATCGAAGTCGATCCGCACGTGCACGCAGCCCTCGCCGAAGTGGCCGTACGGGGATCCCCGCAGCCCGTGCTGCGCCAGCAGGGCCCGGAATTCCCGCAGGTAGGCGCCGAGCCGGGCGGGCGGCACCGCGCAGTCCTCCCACCCGGGCCAGGCCATGGTGCCGTCGGGCATCCGGGTCGCCGTGCCCGCCGCGTCCTCGCGGATCCGCCACAGGGCCCGCTGCGCCGCCGGGTCGGTGAGGAGCAGGCCGTCCACCGCGTCGGAGGCCCGCAGCAGGGCCCGGGCCGCGCCCTCGTCGCACATCTCCGCGAACAGCCAGGCCCCGCCCCGCGGGAGCCCGGCGGCCGCCGGGCCGACCAGGTCGGCCGCCATCCCCTCCACGGTCAGCGGCCCGTACCGGAGCAGCCCCGCCGCGGCCTGCGCCGCCGCGCTCTCGTCGGCGTACCCGAGGACGGCCAGCGCCGGTGCGGCGGGCAGTTCCACGAGCCGTACCACCGCCTCGGTGACCACCCCGAGCGTGCCCTCGCTCCCGCAGAACGCCCGGGCCACTTCCACACCCCGTTCGGGGAGCAGCGCGTCCAGGTCCCCGTAGCCGGAGATCCGCCGCGCGAAGCCGTCGGCCGGGCCGCCCGCCATGCCGGTGCGCAGGACCGCCAGGTTCCCCGACACCAGCTCCCGCAGCCCGTCCGGGGCGCCCTGCCAGCCGGTGCCGAGCCGGTGCGAGGAGCCGCCGTACGCCGTGACCGCCAGCTCGGCGACGTTGTCGGCGGTGGTCCCCCAGGCCACGGAGTGGGCCCCGCAGGCGTTGTTGCCGATCATCCCGCCGAGCGTGCACCGGGAGTGCGTGGAGGGGTCCGGCCCGAAGGTCAGCCCGTGCGGGCGGGCCGCGTCCCGCAGCCGGTCGAGGACCAGGCCGGGCTGGACGACGGCGGTGCGGGCGGCCGGGTCCAGGGAGACGAGGCCGTTCATGTGACGGGTGAGGTCCAGCACCACGCCGAGGCCCGTCGCCTGGCCCGCGATGGAGGTGCCGCCGCCGCGCGGGACGACCGGGACCCCGGCCGCGGCGCACACCGCGAGCGCGGCGGCCACGTCCTCGGCGTCGTACGGGGCGACCACGCCGACCGGGACGCGGCGGTAGTTCGAGGCGTCCATCGTCGTCAGGGCCCGGGCGGCGGCGCCGAAATCGACCTCTCCGCGCAGGTTCTTCCGCAGGGTCCGTTCGAGTTCACCGGGTGAGGTCACGGCGGACAGCCTCCCACCGCCGCGAGCCGGTATCCCACCGGCTCGCGTCTACGCGCGTCATCTCATCGGGTGGACGCGGCTCCAAGGGGTGGACCCGGACCGGATACGCTCCGCTTGTGGCCGAGATCCAGATTCCCGCTGACATCAAGCCCGCCGACGGACGCTTCGGCGCGGGCCCCTCCAAGGTGCGGACCGAGGCGCTGGACGCCCTCGCCGCCACCGGTACCTCCCTGATCGGAACCTCCCACCGCCAGGCTCCGGTCAAGAACCTGGTCGGATCGGTTCGCCAGGGCCTCCGGGACCTCTTCTCCCTCCCCGAGGGCTACGAGGTGATCCTGGGCAACGGCGGCTCCACCGCCTTCTGGGACATCGCGACCGCCGGTCTCATCGAGCGGAAGTCGCAGCACCTCACCTTCGGTGAGTTCTCCTCCAAGTTCGCCAGCGCCGCGAAGTCCGCGCCGTGGCTGGACGCGCCGTCGGTGATCTCCTCCGACCCGGGCACCCACCCGGACCCGGTGGCCGAGGCGGGCGTGGACGTGTACGCGTACACCCACAACGAGACCTCGACGGGTGTCGCGGCGCCGATCAAGCGCGTCGCGGGCGCCGACGCCGGTTCGCTCGTCCTGGTGGACGCGACCTCGGGCGCCGGCGGCCTGCCGGTGGACATCACCGAGACCGACGTCTACTACTTCGCCCCGCAGAAGTCCTTCGCCTCCGACGGCGGCCTGTGGCTGGCGGCGTTCTCCCCGGCGGCCCTGGAGCGCGCGGCCCGCGTGCACGCCTCCGGCCGGCACATCCCGGAGTTCTTCTCGCTGCCGACGGCGATCGACAACTCGCTGAAGAACCAGACGTACAACACCCCGGCGCTCTCCACCCTCTTCCTGCTGGACCAGCAGCTGGAGTGGATGAACAGCCAGGGCGGTCTGGAGTTCACGACCGGCCGTACGTCGGCCAGCGCGGCCCACCTGTACGGCTGGGCCGAGGCGTCGAAGTACGCGAGCCCGTTCGTCGCGGACTCCGCGAAGCGTTCGGCCGTCATCGGCACGATCGACTTCTCGGACGACATCGACGCGGCCGCGGTCGCCAAGGTGCTGCGCGCCAACGGCATCGTGGACACCGAGCCGTACCGCAAGCTCGGCCGCAACCAGCTCCGCATCGCGATGTTCCCGGCGATCGACCCGGCGGACGTGCAGGCGCTGACCGCGTGTGTCGACTACGTCATCGAGAACCTCTGACCGATCCGGTCCCCGACCGTCCGACACGCTCCGGAGCCCCCGGTGACACTTCGTCACCGGGGGCTCCGCGTCGTCCGCGGCCCGCCTGAAGGGGGTCCGAGCCGGTCCTGAACGAGTCCTGGACGAGTCCTGAACGAGTCCTGAAGTACGAAGTCCCGCGCGCGGCCCGGAACCCCGGGACCTTCGTCCCAAAAATCGGGGCAAAGAGCCCGCAAACGGCAGCCCCCCACCCCCTCCACCGCCTGCGCCTTTATGCCGCGGGACCTTCGGCAGGGGCCCCTCCCGGCCCCTCGGAGGGGCGCAACCAACCGCCCCAGGATGTCCCTCATGTCTGGTGTGCCGGGAACGAACCCCGGCCCGTTCAGGAGGAACCCCATGCGCAAGGCACTTACCTTCTCGGCGATCGCCCTCGCCTCGTCTATGGCCCTGGCCGTCCCCACCGCCGCGTTCGCCGCCGACTCCACCCCGACCGCGCACAGCAGCGCGAGCCCCGAGGCGGCCCCGGTGGCCCTGAAGCTCTCCGTCTCCTCCGGCAAGCCGGGCGACTCCGTCCAGATGTCGATGGAGGTCCCGGACGGCTCGACGAACCTGTCGATCTCCTCCAAGGCCCTGAACGACGTCAAGATGACCGACGGGCGCGGCGCCACCGCCACGATCGCCAAGGTCGCCGACGGCTCCTACGGCGTCTCCCTCACCGGCACGGGCCCCGACGGCAAGAAGATCCAGGCCACCACCCAGCTCACGGTCAAGGACGGCAAGCCCGCCCCGACGCCGACCACCTCCACGCTGAGCCTGTCCAAGGACAACGGCAAGCCCGGCGACAAGATCCAGGTCACCATCAAGACGGCGCCGAACGAGAAGAGCGCCTTCGTCAAGTCCGACGCCTTCGGCGGCCAGGTCAACCTGAAGAACGACGGCAAGGGCGTCTGGACCGGCACCGCGGTCGTCGCCAAGGACGTCAAGTCCGGCTACTACGGCGTCGACGCCTTCGCGGGCGGCAAGAAGTTCGACACCGTCAAGTTCTCCACCGACGCCACCGGCCCGGTCAACCCGAAGCCGAAGCCGGCCCCGGTCGACCCGAGCCACCACAAGACCCCCAAGGGTTCCGTGAACACCGGCCAGGCCCCGCTCGGCTGGGTCCCCTCGGACGCCGCGAACCATGGCTGAGCAGTCCACCCCCGAACGCGCCCCTCGCCGGAGCGGCCGCGCACTGCGCGTGGCCGCCCTGGCGGGCGCCGCCGGCCTCACGGCCTTCCTGATCACGTCCTGCGGCTCCGGCGGTGACGGCGGCGGCGCGGTCAAGAACAACCCGGCCGACGCCAAGGCCGCCTCGGTGCTGAACGCCTCCGTCCCGGACCGCATCGTGATCCCGGACATCAAGGTCGACGCCCCGCTCGACACCGTCGGACTCGACGCCCAGGGCGTCATGCAGGAGCCCGACTTCGCCAAGCCCAAGGACGCGGCCTGGTACAAGGATGGCCCGACCCCCGGGGAGAAGGGCGCGGCCGCCATCGTCGGGCACATGGACACCCCCCAGGCGCCCGAGGCCGTCTTCTACAACCTCAAGAAGCTGAAGAAGGACGAGAAGATCGAGGTCCACCGCGACGACGGCTCCACCGCCGTCTTCGCCGTGGACGAGGTCGACACCTTCAAGAAGGACCGGTTCCCGACCGACAAGGTCTACGGGGACACCCACGGCAAGGCCGAGCTCCGCGTCATCACCTGCGGCGGCGACCTCACCAAGGACCGCCACTGGGACGCCAACGTCGTGGTGTTCGCCCACCTCGTCGGGCAGGAATAGCCCTCTCCTTCGACTGCTTCGGCTACTTGGCTACTTGGCTACTTGGCTACTTGGCCACGGCGAAGCGCATCAGGGCCTGCTCGTCGCCCGGCTTGATCTTCCCGGTCTCGTTGATGACCTGGAGCTTCCAGCCGGCGCCGTCCCGGATCGCCTTGGCCACGGCGCAGCCGTTGTCCGTGCCGAGCAGGCTCGGCCAGATGTCGGCGACCTGCTGGGTGCTGCCGCCCGTGCCGTCGTACACCTTGAAGCTGATGTTGCGGGCGCTCTGGAAGGAGCTGCCCTTCTTGTACGCGGCGGCGACGAAGACGATGGACGTGACGTTGCCCGGTATCCGGGCGAACTCGACGGTCACCGTCTCGTCGTCGCCCTCGCCGTGGCCGGTCTGGTTGTCCCCGCTGTGCAGCAGCGAGCCGTTGCCCATGGGGTCCAGGGAGTCGAGACCGGCGAGGCGGACCGGGTCCGCCCCCTGCATCGCGATCGCGATCAGGTCCAGGTCGGTGCCGATCTTCCGCTTGAACTTCCCCATCAGGCCGCCGCTGCTGCCCACGGTCGGGTCCCACGAGACGCCGATGGACAGGTGGGTTACGCCGCCCAGGTCCGCGGGGCCGTCTTCCTTGGTGAGCGTGATCATGCGCAATCCTCACAAATAGCAGTGCGATACCGACTCCTGAAGTCTGCCTGAAGCCGGTTCGTTTGCGGAGCCGCTCGACGCACGCGATACCTTCAGGGCCTCGGCATCCGGCGTTCCCCGGATGCCGTACAGCGCAGTACAGCGCAGTACAGCTTGGAGGCAGCAGCGTGAGCGTGCGAGTGACGGCGGCCCAGGACGGCGTGGACCCCTTCGGCACGGCCCGGCTGCGACGCGGGGTGCTCGACGCCTGGGGCGCGGGCCCGGCCCGCTTCCGCGAGGACGCCAACGCCGAGGAGGACCTGGCCCTCGGCGGCTACCGCGACCGGCTCGTCGTCGAGCTCGCGCAGAACGCCGCCGACGCGGCCGCTCGCGCCGGGGTCCCCGGCCGGCTGCGGCTCACCCTGCACGCGGGCACCGACCAGCCCGACGGGCACGCGCTGCTCGCCGTCTCCAACACCGGCTCCCCGCTGGACGCCACCGGCGTGGAGTCGCTGTCCACGCTGCGCGCCTCCGCCAAGCGCGACGACTCCTCCGGGAGCGTCGGCCGCTTCGGCGTCGGCTTCGCCGCCGTCCTGGCCGTCTCCGACGAGCCCGCCGTCCTCGGCCGGCACGGCGGGGTGCGCTGGTCCCTGGCCGAGGCCCGGGAACTGGCCCGGGGCGCCTCCGTCGGCAGTTCCGGGCTCGGCGAGGAGCTGCGCCGCCGCGACGGCCACGTCCCGCTGCTGCGCCTCCCGCTGCCCGCCGAGGGCACCGCGCCCGAGGGCTACGACACCGTCGTGGTCCTCCCGCTGCGCGACGCCGCCGCCGAGGAGCTGGCCGCGCGGCTGCTCGCCGCCGTGGACGACGCCCTGCTGCTGACCCTGCCGGGGCTCGCCGAGGTCGTCGTGGACACTCCCGCCGGGGGCGTGCGGACGCTGACCCGTCGCGTCGAGGGCCCGTACACCGTCATCACCGACTCCGCCTCGGACGCCGCGTCCGGCCCCAGGCGATGGCGCACCGTCCGCCACTCCGGCCCCATCGAGAAGGCGCTGCTCGCCGACCGGCCCGTCGAGGAACGGCTGCGGCCCGTATGGGCGGTGTCCTGGTCCGTGCCCGTCGACGCCGAAGGCGCCCCGGTCCGCCCCGCGACCGCCCCCGTGGTGCACGCCCCGACCCCGACCGACGAACCGCTCGGCATCCCCGCGCTGCTCATCGCGACCCTGCCGCTGGACACCACCCGCCGGCACCCCGCGCCGGGACCGCTGACCGACTTCCTCGTGGAGCGTGCCGCCGACGCGTACGCCGAACTGCTCGGCTCCTGGGACCCGGTGAGCACCGCGCTCGTGGACCTCGTACCCGGCCCGCTCGGCAAGGGCGAGCTCGACGGGGCCCTGCGCGCCGCCGTCATCGCACGCCTGCCCCGTACGGCCTTCCTCGCGCCCGCCGCTCCCGGCGGGGAGCCCGGCGAACCCGAAGAGCGGGCCGCCCTGCGCCCCTTCGAGGCCGAGGTGGTGGAGGGCGCGGGCGCCGATACCGTACGGGTCCTCGCGGAGGTGCTGCCCACCCTGCTCCCCGCCGGGCTGGAACGCCGCCCCGAACTGCGCACCCTGGGCGTGGGCCGGCTGCCGCTGGGCGAGGCCATCGAGCGGATCGCCGGCATCGAGCGGACCCCCGAGTGGTGGTACCGGCTCTACGACAGCCTCGCCGGGGTCGACCCGGACCGGCTCTCCGGCCTCCCCGTGCCGCTGGCCGACGGACGCACCGCGATCGGGCCCCGCCACCTGCTGCTGCCGGGCGCGGACGCCCCGCGTTCGGGTGGCCCCGAGGCCCTGGCCCGGCTCGGCCTGAAGGTGGCCCACCCCGACGCCGTGCACCCGCTGCTGGAGAAGCTCGGCGCGCTCCCGGCGAGCCCGCGCGCCGTCCTGACCACCCCGCAGGTGCGGGCGGCCGTCGCGGCCTCCCTGGACTCCGGGGAGATCTGGGACGAGGACGCCCTCGACCCCGAGGAACTGGCCGACATCGTCCTCGGCCTGGTCCGCGACGCCGAGCTCTCCCCCGGCGACGAACCCTGGCTGGGCGCGCTCGCCCTGCCCGACGAGGACGGCGAGCCGACCCCGGCCGGCGAGCTGCTGCTGCCCGGCTCCCCGCTGGCCTCCGTGGTCCGCGAGGACGAGATCCCGTACGTGGACGCCGAGCTGGTGGAGCGCTGGGACGAGCGGACCCTCACCGCCGTGGGCGTCCTCGCCACCTTCCAGCTGGTCCGCGCCACCGACGTGGTCCTGGACCCCGACGAACTGGAGCCCCGCGACGGGGACTTCGCCGAGCCCGACGACGCCGGCCTGCTCGACGCCGTCGACGTGTGGTGCGAGGACCTCCTGGACCAGCTCCCCGACACCCCCGTGCCGCCGGTCGCCACCGAGCTGGTCGCCGTACGGGACCTCGACCTGGTCGACGACGACTGCTGGCCCCAGGCCCTGGCCATGCTGGCCCAGCCGCCGCTGCGCGACGCCCTGACCCAGCCCGTGCGGGTCCTGCTCCCGGACGGCACCACCCGCTCCGTGCGCTCGTACACCGCCTGGTGGCTGCGCGACCACCCGGTCCTGGACGGCCGCCGCCCCGCCGGCCTGCGCTCGGCGAACGGCGACCCGCTGCTGGCGGGCCTCTACACCCCGGCGGACGCCACCGGCTTCGAGGACGAGCAGGTCCTGCGGGCGCTGGGCGTACGCACCACCGTGCCCGCCCTGCTGGAGGAGCCGGGCGGCGCCGCCGAGCTGCTCGGCCGCCTCGCCGACCCGGACCGGGAGATCGGCGGACGCCAACTGCACGCCCTGTATGGGGCATTGGCGGATCTGGACCCCGAACAGGTCACCCTGCCCGACGAGCTGCGCGCGGTCGTGGACGGCGAGGTCGTCGTGGTCGACGCCTCCGAGGCGCTGATCGCGGACGCCCCCGACCTGCTCCCCCTGACGGCCGGCCTCCCGCTCCTTCCCGTCGCCCCGGCCCGGGCCGCCGACCTGGCGGAGCTGTTCCAGGTCCGGCGGCTCTCGGAGACGGTCCCGGCGGAGGTGACCACCGAGGGCGAGGAGCACGAGGTCCCCGAATCCGTGCACCAGCTCTTGGGCCCGGCCACCCCCAAGAGCTACGTGGAACACGAGGAACTCCAGGCGGGCGGCATCGAGCTCGACTGGCGCCGCACCCCGGACGGCACCCTGCACGCCTCCACCCTGGAGGGCGTCGCGGCGGCCCTCGCCTGGGCGGCGGGCCAGTGGCCGCGCCGCTTCGAGGTGGCGGCCCTCCTGGAGGACCCGTCCCGCACGGCGGAACTGGCCCGGGACCGCTGGTTCGACTAGGCCGTCCCTTTCGGATCCTGCCTGGCCATCGCCGCACCCCTACAACCATCCGGGCGCGCCGGGGATCATAAGGGCATGTCCTCTTCCCCTGTTCTGATCGGGCGCGGCGGCCGCGGCACGTCGGCCACCCTCGAAGCCGGCCACCTGCGGATCCAGCAGGGCCCGCAGTACACGCTCATCCCCCTCGCGGCCGTGCAAGAGGTCCGCGCGGGGGACGAGTTGCTCGTCGAGGTCGTACTGACCGACGGGGCCGTCCACCGGGTGAGCGGCGGCAATCCGACCGCCACCGCGGCCTTCGCCGCCGCCCTCGACCGCGCCCTTCCCGAGGGCCGGGACCCGGCCGGCAGCGCACTGGTCACCACCGGGTCGACGTCCGAGGAGGAGCCGCTCTGGCGCGGGGACGACGCGAGGGCCTCGCTCGGCACCGACCGGCTGCGCATCGTCCGGGGCGCTCGGAACACCGACATCCCGCTCGCCGCCGTCCGAGAGGCGCGCGTCGAGGGCAAGGGGCTCCTCCAGGTCGAACTGACCGACGGCGCCGTCCACCAGCTCCCGGGCGGGAAGCCGGCCGCCACCGCGGCCTTCGCCGGCGCCGTCAACGACGCCCTGCCCGCGGAGCGGGACCCGGCCGGCAGCGCGCTGGCCACCACCGGGGCCGTCCCCGACGGGGAACCGATCCGGCTCACCTGGAGGGCACACGGCCGGACCACCGCCATCGTGCTCGCGTACCTCGGCTACGTGATCTGGGCCGGCGTCACCCGCGGAGGGTTCGTCGCCGTGAACGTGGCCGTCACCGGGATACCGGTCTTCCTCGGCCTGGCCGCCCTCACCGCCGGGGTCTTCGCCACGTCCGTGCGGGTGAACCTGGCCCGGCGCGGCATCACGGTCGAGGCCGTCCGCGCCATCGACCCGCAGGGAAGCCCGTATCCCCCGTACGAGTTCACCGCCACGGACGGCGTCACGTACACGCACCACACGCGCAAGCACAAGACGCCGACCCTCCACGTCGTCTACGACGCCCTGCGCCCCTACCGCACGAAGGTCCCGGGTTCCCTCGTCCCGGTGGTGGTGCGGTACACCGCCGCCTACGCCTGCACGTTCGCGATGCTGGCCCTCGCCGGGTTCATGACCTACGAGACCTTCCACTGATCCCGCCGGACGGCCCGTCCGTCACCCCACCGGCGTGAGCAGGGCGTCCGCGATGGCCGTGCGGGCGTACAGGACCGAGCGGCCGGCGCGGTGGCCGGTGACCAGGCCCGCGTCGCGCAGGGCCGTGAGGTGCTGGGAGACGGCGGCGGCGGACAGGCCGCTGTGCCGGGCCAGTTGGGTGGTGGAGGCCGGGGTGTCGAGCTCGGCGAGCAGCAGGGTCCGGGAGCGGCCCAGTACGGCGGCCACCGCGTCGGTGGCCTTGGTGGCGCGGGGCTCCCACAGGGTGCCGATCCCCCGGGCCGGGTAGGCCAGTTGGAGCGGGTCGGGGGCCACCGAGCGGGTCAGGACCCGGGGCCAGGCGAAGGCGGAGGGCACCAGCAGCAGTCCGGCGCCGGTCTTGTCGCGCTCCAGGGAGCACTGCCGGCGGACCATGCGCAGGGTTCCGGCGTCCCAGCTGACGGTGGAATGGAGTTCGTTGAGGACGTGGGCGGAGCCGTGCTCGGCGACCTGCCGGGCCCGGTGGAACACGTCGGCTTCCAGGAGCTGGCGGACCCGGGGCCAGTAGGGTGCGAGCGCGAGTTCCCAGTAGGTCTGGATCTCGTCGGTGACCTTCTCCAGTACGGCTTCGGGGTCCTCGTGGAGCAGTTTCAGGCGCGCCGCCGGGCGGGACTTCACCGCGATGGTGGCCAGGTCGGCGCGCACGTTGGCCGGGGTGCTCGCGCGGATGGCGGTCAGTTCGGCGGCCAGTTCCGGGAAGGGGCCGGCCGGGGTCGGGTTGAGGAAGTCGGCGAGGTAGCCGTCGCCCGGGATCAGGGCGGCGAGCCAGCCCCGGTCCAGGCCCGCGCTCAGCAGCCGGGGCCTCACCTGGGCGGCCCAGCGGCGGTGCAGCGGCGGATCGGTCTCGACGTTCAGCAGCCGGAAGCTGGTGACGACCTCCCACATCGGCGAGACCGCGAAGCGGGTCTGTGCCAAATCGGCCGCCGAGAAGCTCAGTTCGTATTCCATGACCCCGCGTACCCCCGTAGCCGCCCAATGGATTCGGTCCCACCTTAATCAATAGGACCTGCGGGCGTCCCGCCGCAGGCTCGTGCCATGCCCTCCTCCTTCCGCGGTCTCCCGCCCCTCGTCTGGACCCTCTTCGCCGGTTCGATCGTCAACCGGCTCGGCTACCTCGTCACCCCGTTCCTGGTCTTCCTCCTCGCCGACCGGGGCATCACCGGCTCCGACATCTCCTTCGTGCTCGGCGCCCTGGGCGCCGGCCACCTGCTCGGCCCGGCCGTCGGCGGGCTCCTCGCCGACCGGATCGGCCGCCGCCCGACCATGCTGATCGGGCTGATCGGCTCCGCCATCGCCCAGGGCGCGCTGTTCCTGTCCCCGGGGCTCTGGACCCTGGCCGCGTCGGCGCTGCTCCTCAGCACCGCCGGGGCCACCGTCCCGCCCGCCGCCTTCGCCCTGCTGGCCGACGCCGTGGACACCGGCTGGCGGCAGAAGGCGTACGCCCTGTTCAACTGGGGCGTCAACATCGGCACGGCCATCGCCGGCGTCCTCGGCGGCTTCCTCGCCGCGCACGGGTACTGGCTGCTCTTCGCCGTCGACGCCGGTACGGCCCTGGTCTACGCGATCGTGGTCGCGACCCGGCTGCGCGAACCGGCCCGCACCGCTCCGGCCAAGGCCACGGGCCTGGGCTACGGGGTGGTCCTGCGCGACCGGCTGCTGCTCCTGCTGCTCCCCCTGCTCGGGATCCAGCTGTTCGTGTACTCCCTGACCGAGGTGGCGCTGCCGCTGGCCGTCCGCGACAGCGGGCTCTCGCCGGCCGTGTACGGGGCCCTGGCGGCGGTCAATGCCGTCCTGGTGGTGGCCCTGCAGCCGTTCGTGACGGCCCGGCTGTCCGGACTGCCGCAGCTGCCGGTGCAGGCTGCGGGCAGCGCCCTGATCGCCGCCGGGGTGGCGCTGACCGGGCTCGCGGACTCCGTCACCGGATACGTGGTCTCGGTGGTCGTCTGGTCGCTCGGCGAGGTGGCCGTGGCCGGCATCGCGGCCTCGCTGGTGGCCGACCTGGCTCCGGCCGACGCCCGGGGCCGTTACCAGGGGGCCTTCAGCTGGACCTGGGGCCTCGCCCGCTTCTCCGCCCTCACGGCGGGCGTCGCCCTGTACACCGGGGTCGGCGCGGCCGCCCTGTGGTGGGGCGCCCTGGTCGTCGGCCTGCTCGCCGCGGCGGCGACCCTGGGCCTGCGCGGCCGGATCATGGTCCGTACGGAGCACGCGCTGGCGGCCTGAAGGGCCCAGGTCCACCAGGTCGCGACGCCCAGCACGGCACCGGCTAGACGGATTCGATCCGGATGCGGTGGGCGCCGAGCAGGCGCTTCATGTCGTCCAGGTCAGAGGTGAGGACATTGACCATGTCGCCCTGCCGTGATGCGATGACGGCGATCGACGCCAGCACCGCGTCAATCGCGTACTTGTGACCGTGCAGGCCCGCCTCCCTCAGGAGGGAGCGGGCCGTCGCAATGATCTCGTCATCGGTATGCACGATGTCGATGCTCGACAGGAACCAGTCCCACGCCTGCTGACGGACACCGGCCCGGGGGTCCCACGCCTCCAGCGTCGTGAGCGACGAGGTGACCACGCGCATCTCGCGGTGGGGCGCTCGCCTGATCATGCCCCGTACCTCGCGATCACCTCGGGCGGCCTTTGACAGCGCTTCGGCGTCGAGTACGAGGATCCGTGGCTGCGAAATCGACCCCGGTGCGGTGCGCGGCGTCATGCGGCCGCCTTCCTCTCGAGCGGGTCCACCTCGCCCTCGTGTCCACCTTCGCCTCTACCTGCGTGCCAGGCGTCCATGGCATCCAGACGGGCGTCCGCGGCACGGAGCTCCTCATCGGTGAGCGGCCCGTACTCCTCGTCCAAGAGGTCCGACAGCCCGCGCAGCTTGTCCATGGCCACCTTGTGCTCCACAGCGGCGGTCACGTACGCGGAAACGCCGCGCTCGTCCACCGACGCCTTGATGTATTCCAGCACCTCGTCAGGCAAGGTGATCGTGACCTTCTTAGTTGCCATAAACCGAGTATGGCCACGGCTCGCGGGCGCTGTCATCACCCACAAGGGTCAAACTGCTACGCCGGGAACCTCCGGTCCACCCACCGGAAGGTGAACTCGATGAGGGTGGCCGCGACGGCCGCGATGCCCACGGCGGTCCACGGCATCACGGCGCCCTCCAGCTTCAGCTGGAAGAAGTCCTGGAGCCAGGGCACGACGAGCACGATCAGGAACGCCCCGCCCATCGCGCCGACCAGGCCGACCCGCCACCAGGTGTAGGGACGGGCGATGATCGCCAGCACCCACATCGAGGTCAGGAACAGCGCGAGCGTCGCGGCGCTGGTCTCGGCCTTGAGGGCGTCGGGGCCGGAGTAGTAGTGGCGGGCGATCACGTACGTGACGAAGCAGGCGACGGCGGCGATGACCCCGCCCGGGATCGCGTACCGCATCACGCGTTTCACGAAGTGCGGCTTGGCCCGCTCCTTGTTGGGCGCCAGCGCCAGGAAGAAGGCCGGGATGCCGATGGTCAGCGTGGACAGCAGCGTCAGGTGGCGCGGCAGGAACGGGTACTCGACCTGGGAGCAGACCACCAGGACGGCCAGCAGCACCGAGTAGACCGTCTTCGTGAGGAAGAGGGTGGCGACGCGGGTGATGTTGCCGATGACCCGGCGGCCTTCGGCGACCACCGAGGGCAGGGTGGAGAAGCTGTTGTTGAGCAGGACGATCTGCGCGACCGCCCGGGTGGCCTCCGAGCCGGAGCCCATGCTGACGCCGATGTCGGCGTCCTTGAGCGCGAGCACGTCGTTGACCCCGTCGCCGGTCATCGCGACCGTGTGGCCCCGGGACTGGAGGGCGGCGACCATGTCGCGCTTCTGCTGCGGGGTGACCCGCCCGAAGACGGCGTTCCCGTCGAGGACCTCGGCCATCTCCCCCTGATCGGTGGGGAGCGTGCGCGCGTCCACGGTGTTCTCGGCGCCGGGCAGGCCCAGCTTCCCGGCGACCGCGCCGACCGAGACGGCGTTGTCCCCGGAGATGACCTTGGCCTTGACGTCCTGGTCCTCGAAGTAGCGCAGGGTGTCGGCGGCGTCGGGGCGCAGCCGCTGCTCCAGGACGACGAGGGCGGTCGGCTTGACCCCGGTGGCCACGGCCGGGTCGTCGAGTTCACCGGCGGCCCGCCCCAGCAGGAGGACCCGCAGGCCCTGCTCGTTGAGCTCGTTGATCTCCTCCAGGGCCGGGTCCCCGGCCGGGAGCAGCACGTCGGGGGCGCCGAGCAGCCAGGTGTTGTTCTCGCCGTCTCCCTCGCTGAAGCTGGCGCCGCTGTACTTGCGGGCGGAGGAGAACGGCAGCGATTCGGTGCAGCGCCACTCGGCGCTGTCGGGGTAGGCGTCGATGATCGCCTG
Organism: Streptomyces sp. GL_141; assembly: GCF_057834385.1. Taxonomy (NCBI): domain Bacteria; kingdom Bacillati; phylum Actinomycetota; class Actinomycetes; order Kitasatosporales; family Streptomycetaceae; genus Streptomyces; species Streptomyces sp. GL_141. The sequence goes on along the minus strand of NZ_CM174402.1, from coordinate 4,707,570 downwards.
GAGGCTGGCGTTGGGGCGCGGGTCGCTCTCGCCGAGCGCGCCGAGCACCTTCTTGACGTACGCGGCGTCCGCGCCGCCGAGCGGGCGGCACTCGGTGACGTCCATGCCGCCCTCGGTGAGGGTGCCGGTCTTGTCGAGGCAGACCACGTCCACGCGGGCGAGCCCCTCGATGGCGGGCAGCTCCTGGACCAGGCACTGCTTGCGGCCGAGCCGGATGACGCCGATGGCGAAGGCGACGGAGGTCAGGAGGACGAGGCCTTCGGGGATCATCGGGACGATGCCGCCGACGGTGCGGGCGATGGCGTCCTTGAGGTTGTTGTCCTTGACGATCAGCTGGCTGATGATCAGGCCGACGGAGGTCGGGATCATCATCCAGGTGACGTACTTGAGGATGGTGGAGATGCCGGAGCGCAGCTCGGAGTGGACGAGCGTGAAGCGGGAGGCCTCTTCGGCGAGCTGGGCGGCGTAGGCCTCGCGGCCGACCTTGGTGGCGGTGAAGGCGCCGCCGCCGGCGACGACGAACGAGCCGGACATGACCGGGTCGCCGGGCTTCTTCAGGACGGGGTCGGCCTCGCCGGTGAGGAGGGATTCGTCGATCTCCAGGCCGTCGGCCTCGCCGACGAGCCCGTCCACGACGACCTTGTCGCCGGGGCCGAGCTCGATGACGTCGTCGAGGACGATCTCGGAGGTGGAGATCTCGGCGGTGCGGCCGTCGCGGCGGACGCTGGGTTTGGCCTCGCCGATGACGGCGAGGCCGTCGAGGGTCTTCTTGGCGCGCATCTCCTGGATGATGCCGATGCCGGTGTTCGCGATGATCACGAAGCCGAAGAGGCTGTCCTGGATCGGCGCGACGAAGAACATGATCACCCAGAGGACGCCGATGATGGCGTTGAAGCGGGTGAAGACGTTGCCGCGGACGATCTCGGACGTGGAGCGGCTGCTGCGGACGGGGACGTCGTTGACGGCTCCGCGGGCGACGCGCTCGGCGACTTCGGCCGTGGTCAGCCCGGCCGGCTTGAACCGGGGTGCGGGCGGCCGGACCGGGTGTACGGGATCGAGCTCGGCCCCCGCGTCGATGGCGGTCCCGGCGGGGGCGGCGCTGGCGCGCGGCTCCGGTCCCTCTGATTCGATCTGTGCCCGCTCCGTCATGGTTTCGACGGTAAAGGGGGATCCAACGGTTCACCCGCCGAAAAGTCCGAAGATCCGACTTCGGGATGAGCCGAATCCTCCCCTGGTAGCCCTTCCGCAGGAGAAATCCGGCCTCGTCGGCGTTCGCCTCGTCCAGCCCCGCCGGCGTTTGAGGCGCGGGGGCCCGGGGGCGGAGCCCCCGGCAACGGCGCCGCGCGGTCTAGCCCGCCTGGGCGGACGGGCCCGACCGGTCGGATCCGTTCGGCGCAGCCGCGGCCAGCTCGGCCGCATGCCGCTTCAGAGCGGCATCGCGGCCGCGGACGTACCAGAGGCCGATCAGGCCGAGGACGCCGCCGACCGCGCAGGTCCAGACCCACCACAGCATGCCCCGGTCGGCGAACCACCCGTAGAAGGGGAGCTGGAAGAGGAAGAGGGCGAACCAGATGATCGTGCCGCCCGCGACGGTGCCGACGATCGGACCCTCGAGGGGCTCGGGGGCCTCGTGCTGCGCAGTCCATTTCGCCATGGGGACAAGTCTAGGCCGGTCGGCGGAGGGTCTACGCGCGGAGATAGACGGCCTCTCGTTCATGTGTTCATACTGAAACGGTTTGGGCTTGGCCCGTTTTCGCTGTATGAAACCACCACTGAGGACCAGGACCCCCATGAGCACGACGGCCCCTGTGGACCGCTATTTCAAGATCTCCGAGCGCGGCTCGACCATCGGCCGCGAGGTCCGCGGCGGCTTCGCCACCTTCTTCGCGATGGCCTACATCATCGTGCTGAACCCGATCATCCTGGGCAGCGCGAAGGACATGTACGGGAACCAGCTCGACGGCGGCCAGCTGGTCACCGCCACCGTGCTGACCGCCGCCTTCACCACCCTCCTCATGGGCGTGATCGGCAACGTCCCGATCGCGCTCGCGGCCGGGCTCGGCGTCAACACCGTCGTCGCCCTCCAGCTCGCCCCGCGCATGAGCTGGCCCGACGCCATGGGCATGGTGGTCCTGGCCGGCTTCGTGGTGATGCTGCTGGTCGCCACCGGCCTGCGCGAGCGGGTCATGAACGCCGTGCCGCTCGGCCTGCGCAAGGGCATCGCGATCGGCATCGGCCTGTTCATCCTGCTGATCGGCCTGGTCGACTCGGGCTTCGTCACCCGCATCCCGGACCTCGCGCACACCACGGTCCCGATCCAGCTCGGCAGCAACGGCCACCTGCACGGCTGGCCCGTCCTGATCTTCGTGGTGGGCGTCCTGCTGACGCTGACCCTGATCATCCGCAAGACCCCCGGCGCGATCCTGATCTCCATCGTGGCCATGACGGTCGCCGCCCTGGTGATCCAGCTGATCACCAAGCTCCCGGACGCCGCCTGGGGCCTGACCGTCCCGGAGTGGCCGGGCAACCCGGTGGCCGCCCCCGACTTCGGCCTCATCGGTCAGGTCAGCCTGTTCGGCGGCTTCGGCAAGGTCGGCATGCTGACCGGCATCCTGTTCGTCTTCACCGTGCTGCTGTCCTGCTTCTTCGACGCGATGGGCACCATCCTCGGCGTCGGCGACGAGGCGAAGCTGACGAAGCCCGACGGCTCCTTCCCCGGCATCAACCGGGTGCTGTTCGTGGACGGCATGGCCGTCGCCGCGGGCGGCGCCTCCTCCTCCTCTGCCACCACCTGCTTCGTGGAGTCCACGGCGGGCGTCGGCGAGGGGGCCAGGACGGGCCTGGCGAACATCGTGACGGGCGGCCTGTTCACCGTGTCGCTGTTCCTCACGCCGCTCGCCACGATGGTCCCCTCGCAGGCGGCCACCCCGGCTCTCGTCGCGGTCGGCTTCCTGATCATGGCCGGCTCGGTCAGGGACATCGACTGGAACGACTTCACCATCGCCGTCCCGGCCTTCCTGGCCATGGTGATGATGCCGTTCACGTACTCGATCACCAACGGCATCGGCATCGGCTTCGTGGCCTTCTCCGTGCTGCGGCTGGCGACCGGCCGGGGCCGCGAGGTCCCGGTGGCCATGTACGTCGTGTCGGCGGTCTTCGTCTTCTACTACGCGATGCCTGCCCTGGGCCTCACGTAAGGCGGCCTCACGTAAGGCGGCCTCACGTCAGGCCGTAGAACTTCTCCGTCTCGTCGACGGCCGCCTTGAAGCGTTCGTCGAAATCGTCGCGAATGAGCGTCCGGACCACATAGTCCTGGACGCTCATTCCGCGTTTGGCGGCATGAGTCCGGAGCCTGTCGAGGAGCTCCCCGTCTATGCGCATGCTCAGCACATGTGTCCCCATGCCGAAAGAGTCGGGGCACAGGGCATGGACGCGTGTCACTTTCCGGAGCCGACTCACCCGTACGAGTGACACCAGTTAAGTGGTGTTCCTTAGGCAGAGTAATGAGTTACTCTAAAGACATGCATGACCTTTCCCATGGTGACGACGCAGCCGCCGTGAACGACCTCCGCTCCGCCGTCATGCGGCTGGGCCGGCGCCTCAAGCACCAGCGCGTCGACGAATCGCTGAGCCCGACCGAGATGTCGGTCCTGGGCACCCTCGCCCGCTGCGGCCAGGCCACCCCCGGTGAGCTGGCCCGCCGCGAGCACGTGCAGCCGCCGTCCATGACGCGCATCGTCGCGTTGCTGGAAGCCAAGGGACTGGTCACGCTGGAACCGCACCCCGACGACCGCCGCCAAAAGGTGGTCCGCCAGACGGAGGAGGCCGAAGCGATGCTCGAAGAGAGCCGTCGCAAGCGCAACGCCTTCCTCGCCGGGCTCGCGGCCGAGCTGACCGAGGACGAATGGGCGAAGCTGCGCGAAGCCGCGCCCGTCCTGGACAAGCTCGCGCACCTATAGGAACGACGCCAGGAGGCGAACCCTTTTGAGTACGGGACCCGGAGCAGACTCCGCCCCCGGCCACACACCCACCACTACGCGCACGCCGGGCACAAAGAACGCCAAGAACGTCAAGAACTCCAAGAACTCCAAGAACTCGATGTTCAGCTCGCTGAAGATCCGGAACTACCGGCTCTTCGCCTCGGGCCAGGCCGTCTCGAACACCGGCACCTGGATGCAGCGCATCGCCCAGGACTGGCTCGTCCTGTCGCTGACCGGATCCGCCTCCGCGGTCGGCATCACCATCGCGCTGCAGTTCCTGCCGATGATGCTGTTCGGGCTCTACGGCGGCGTACTCGCCGACCGGCTCCCCAAGCGGCCGCTGCTGCTCTGCACGCAGGCCGCCATGGGCCTCACCGGCCTCGCGCTCGGTGTCCTCACCCTCGCCGGTCACGTCAACGTCTGGCACGTCTACCTCGCCGCCTTCCTCCTCGGCCTGGTCACCGTCGTGGACAACCCGGCCCGCCAGACCTTCGTCTCCGAGATGGTCGGCAAGGACCAGGTCGCCAACGCGGTCAGCCTGAACTCCGCCAACTTCCAGTCCGCGCGACTGGTCGGCCCGGCCATCGCCGGCGTCCTCATCACCGCCGTCGGCTCCGGCTGGGCCTTCCTTCTCAACGGCCTGTCCTTCGCGGCGCCGATCGCGGCCCTGCTGCTGATGCGGACCCGCGACCTGCACCAGGTCGAGGTCCAGCCCCGCGCCAAGGGCCAGCTCCGGGAAGGCCTGCGGTACGTCGCCGGACGGCCCGAGCTGATCTGGCCGATCGTGCTCGTCGGATTCATCGGCACCTTCGGCTTCAACTTCCCGATCTGGCTGTCGGCCTTCGTCAGCAAGGTCTTCCACGGCGACGCGGGCACCTACGGGCTCTTCAACACCCTGATCGCGGCGGGCTCCCTGGTGGGCGCGCTGCTGGCGGCCCGCCGGGGCCTCTCCCGCCTGCGGCTGCTGGTCGCGGCGGCGGTGCTCTTCTCCGTCCTCCTGCTGGTGACGGCCTTCGCACCGAGCTTCTGGCTGTTCGCGGCCCTCCTCGTGCCCATCGGGGTCTTCGGCCTGACGGTGAACGTCACCGCCAACTCCAGCGTCCAGATGGCCACCGACCCCGAGATGCGGGGCCGGGTGATGGCCCTGTTCATGATGGTCTTCACCGGCGGCACCCCGATCGGGGCCCCGCTGGTCGGATGGGTCACGGACACCTACGGCGCACGGATCGGCATGGCCGCGGGCGGGATCGTCTCGCTGGCCGCCGCCGTCACGATCGGCCTCGTCCTCTCGCGCATCGGCAACCTCCGCCTCAGCGTGAACCGCCACGGCGTCACCTTCGTCCCCTCGGACCGCCGCCGCCAGCTGGTCGCGGCGGCGTAACGCCTCACACGCCGGCGGAGCTGGATTGCCCGGAGGGCAATTTCAGCTCCGCCGGCGTTCACGTGCGGGCCGGCGCCGCCCGAATCCAGCCCCTCCGGCGTTTGAGGAGCAGGGGGCCCGGGGACTGGTCCCCGGCAACGGCGCCGCACGGCCGCTCCCTGGCTAGGCTCGGCACCATGAGACTGTTCGCAGCCGTCATCCCGCCCGAGGCGGCCATCTCGGAACTGGCCGGGGCCGTCCGCGGCCTCCACGACGACCGCCTGCGCTGGACCGCGGAAGCGGGCTGGCACTTCACGCTCGCCTTCATGGGCGAGGTGCGGGAGGAGCTGCTCCCCGAGCTCCACGCGCGGCTGGCCCGCGCCGCGGCGCGGAGCGCGCCCTTCCCGCTCCGGATCCACGGCTCCGGCCACTTCGGCCACCGCGCCCTGTGGGCCGGTGCCGCCGGGGACCTCGACGCCCTGCGCATGCTCGCCGAGCGCGCCGACGCCGCCGCCCGGCGCTCCGGGGTGCCGATGGACCAGCACCACCGCTACACCCCCCACCTCACCCTGGGCCGGCTCCGCGACGAGCGGGACGACGTCCGCCCGTACTGCGCGGCCCTCGCCTCCTTCGAGGGCACCGGCTGGCAGGTCGGCGAGCTCAGCCTGGTCCGCAGCAACCTGCCCGACTCCGGCGTCCCCGGCGAACAGCCCCGCTACGAGGTCGTCGGCTCCTGGGAACTGGGAGAGCCCGCCCCTCCGTCCGAAGGGCGGGCCCGTTCGCGTTAGGCTCGACGGGTGGATCCCAAGACCAGAAACCGCGTCATGGCCGGTGTGCTCGTACTGATGTTCGTCGTGGTGGCGGTGGCCGCCGCAGTGGGCCAGTAGGCCCGCAGGCCCCCGGCCCCGTAGCGCGGCGGCCTACCAGGCGAACGCCTCCGGAGCCGGCCCCGGCCCCGGGAAGACCTCGTCCAGTCCCGCCAGCACCTCCGGCGACAGCTCCAGCTCCACCGCCCGCAGCGCGGACGCGAGCTGCTCCGGCGTACGCGGTCCGACGATCGGGCCCGTGACCCCGGGACGCGTCAGCAGCCAGGCCAGGGCCACCTCGCCGGGCTCCAGGCCGTGCTTGTCCAGCAGGTCCTCGTACGCCTGCACCTGCGCCCGTACGGAACTGTTCGCGAGCGCGTCCGCCGAGCGGCCGGTCGCCGTGCGCCCCGACTCCGACGCCTTGCGGATGGCCCCGCCCAGCAGCCCGCCGTGCAGCGGGGACCACGGGATGACGCCGAGCCCGTACGCCTCGGCCGCCGGGATGATCTCCAGCTCCGCCCGCCGCTCGGCGAGGTTGTAGAGGCACTGCTCGCTGACCAGGCCGAGCCGGCCCGAGCGCGCCGCGGCCTCGTTGGCCTGCGCGATCTTCCAGCCGGGGAAGTTCGAGGAGCCGGCGTAGAGGACCTTGCCCTGCTGGATCAGGACCTCGACGGCCTGCCAGATCTCCTCGAAGGGCGTCAGCCGGTCCACGTGGTGGAACTGGTAGATGTCGATGTAGTCGGTGTTCAGGCGCTTGAGGCTGGCGTCGACGGCCCGCCGGATGTTCAGCGCCGACAGGCGGTCGTAGTTGGGCCACGGGTCACCCTCGGCGGCCATGCTCCCGTAGACCTTGGTGGCGAGGACCGTCTTCTCCCGGCGGCCGCCGCCCTGGCCGAACCAGGTACCGATGATCTCCTCGGTACGGCCCTTGTTCGCGCCCCACCCGTACACGTTGGCCGTGTCGAAGTAGTTGATACCGGCGTCGAGGGCCGTGTCCATGAGGGCGTGGCTCTCCGGCTCGCCCGTCTGGGGGCCGAAGTTCATGGTGCCGAGGACAAGTCGGCTGACCTTGAGACCGGTGCGTCCGAGCTGCGTGTACTCCATGGGCCACTAGCCAACTGCCTGGAGTGCGCTCGAAGCAAGACCCGCTCGTGAAGGGCGTGTTACGTGTCCTGTCGGGGCCGGTAGGGGCCGCCCAGGCCCCAGGCCTGGTGGAGCACCGCCGCGAACTCACCCGCGAGGCGGTGCTCGCCGGAGGCGTTGGGGTGCGTGCCGTCGTAGGTGTCCCGGTCGATCTCGTACGCCTCCGGGCGCGCGGCCAGCAGGATCGGCGAGGCCGGGGTCGACAGGTCGGCCACGGCCTTGGCGAGCAGCTCGTTGAAGAGCTCGACCTGTTGTGCGAAGGGCGCGTCGTCCCGGGCCCGGACGTTGGGTATGACGGGCAGCAGGACCATCCGTATCCCGGGCCGGGCGGCGCGGGCCTCCGCGATGAACCGGCGGGCGTTCTCGGCGGTGCCCTCGGCGGCGGTGTAGAAGCCCAGGTCGATCAGCCCGAGGGAGACCAGCAGCACGTCGGCCCCGCAGGAGCGGACGGCGGGCCCGATGAGCGGGGCCATGTGCTGCCAGCCCTCGCCCCAGCCGGCCAGGTGGCGGCGGGCGTCGGCGGGGAAGCCCGGGTCGGCGTAGGCCTCGCTGGTCGGCGCGTCCGCGAGGGCGTCGTAGAGGCCGCTGCGCGGGCCGACGATCTCGTACGGGCCGCCGAAGGTGGTGTCGAGGTGCTGCCACATCCGATAGCGCCAGGTGTAGTCGCCGGCGCATCCGACGGTCATGGAATCCCCGACGAACATGAAATGCATCCGGTCATCTTCGCGGATCACCGGGCCGCGGCCCCTGTGATGCCGGACACGCGGGGCGGGCTGGCAGGGTAGGGGGATGCGCCCGCACCTGCTGCCCCTGACCGCCGCCGCCGCCGCTGCCCTCGTGCTGATGCCCTCGGTGGCCGCCGCCGGGTCCGCCGCCGCCGCGTCCGCCGCGTCCGGGTTCACGATCACCGACCCGCGGATCACGGAGTCGAGCGGGCTCGCGGCCAGCCGGATCCACCCCGGCGTCTACTGGACGCACAACGACAGCGACGACGGCCCGTACGTGTACGCCGTGGACTCCGCGACCGGGAAGACCGTCGCGCGGATCACCCTGACCGGCATCGGCAAACCCCGGGACATCGAGGGGATCTCGCTGGGCCCGGACGGGCGGCTCTACGTCGGCGACATCGGGGACAACCTGAACGGCTCCTGGAACCACGTGTGGATCTACCGCTTCGCCGAGCCCAAGACGCTCGGGGACGCCACGCTCAAGGCCGAGCAGTTCACCGTGAAGTACGCCGACGGGCCGCGGAACGCGGAGGCGCTGATGGTGCATCCGGTGACGGGGCGGGTGTACATCGCCAGCAAGGACGAAAAGGCCGGCGGGCTCTACGAGGGCCCGGAGGCGCTGTCCGCCTCCGGCACGAACACCTTCCGGCGGATCGGGGACGTCCCCTGGGTCACGGACGGGGCGTTCTCCCCGGACGGGGGGCGGCTCGCGCTGCGGGGCTACTTGTGGGCGAAGACGTACCCGTGGAAGGACGGGCGGCCGGCCGGGGACGGGGAGGCGGTGGCCGCGCCGTGGCAGGGGCAGGCGGAGTCCGTGACGTACACGGCGGACGGGTCGACGCTGATGTTCGGGGCGGAGGGGGCCGACAGCCGGGTCGTCGCCGTCCCGGTGGCGGGCGCCGCGAAGCCCTCGGCCTCGACCTCGGCCTCCGGCCCCGGCTCCGCCGCTCCCGCGCCTTCGCCGGGCGCGCCCGGTGCCCCCGAGGGCGGGAGCTTCACGAAGGGCGCGCTCGTCCTGGTCGCTGCCCTCGCCCTCACCCTGGCCGCGAAGCGGCTCCTCCGCCGCCGCCCCAAGGCCTGACCCTCCGGGTCGGGGCCCGGGTCCGGGTGCGCGTGGGTGGGCCCTGCGGGGCTGGGTCCCCTACCCGCCCTTCCACCATCCCCCGGACTCCGTCCGGGGGGACCCCCAGCCGGGCTCCGCCCGGACCCGTCCTGGGGCTCCGCCCCAGACCCCGGTCCTCAAACGCCGGACGGCTGAAATGGCGCTCCGCGCCATCCAGCCCACACCGGACCCGGGAACGGCGCCGCGTCGCTGCGATCAGGCTCCCTGGATCGGGATCTGGTGGGAGGTCGCGGGAGAGGATCCATTGGCCGGGGCTTCCGCCGGAGGTGTCGGCTGGGACATCGTCGACAGGAGTTGGCGGGCCAGGCCCAGGCCCGTGCCGCCCATCGTCAGAGCCTTCGCGAACATCTCCGACATGCCCTCCGCCCCGTTGAGGAGGATCATGTGCTCGACGTTGCCGAAGGCACCCGCCCCCGCCTCCACGATCGCCGGCCAGTTCTCGGCGAGCTGCTGCGCGACCACCGCCTCCTGGTTCTCCGCCAGCGCGGCGGCCCGCGCCTTGATGGCCGTCGCCTCCGCGAGGCCCTTCGCCTTGGCGGACTCCGCCTGCGCCAGACCGTTCGCCTGGGCCGACGCCGCCTCCGCGAGGCCCTTGGCCTGGGTCGCCGCCGCCTCCGCCTCACCGGTCGCGCGGGTGGCCGTCGCCGCGGCCAGGCCCCGTGCCTCCGTGGCCTTCGCGTCGGCCGCCGCGGCCGTCGTCACCCGGGTCGCCTCGGCCGCGGCCGCCAGCTCCGTCTCCTTCGCCTTGGCCTGCGCCGCCGAGATCCGCGCGTCGCGGTCCGCCTCGGCCCGGGTCCGGGTCTCGTACGCCGCCGCGTCCGCCGGCTTGCGCACGTCCGCCTGGAGCTGCTGCTCGCGCCGCTGCGCCTCCAGCTCCGCCACCCGGGTCTCCTGGACCACGACCTCCTGCCGCGCCGCCGCCTCCGACAGCGGTCCCGCCTGCCGGGCCGTCGCGGCCGCCTTGTCCCGTTCGGCCTGGTAGCCGGCCTGGAGGATCTCGCTGTCCCGGGTGGCCTCCGACATCCGCGCGAAGGCAGCCTGTTCGGCCTCGGTGGCCCGCAGGTTGGCGTCCGCCTGGGCGATCCGCGCGTCCCGCTGGACGGCCGCCGCGTGCGGCATCGCCAGGTTCTTGATGTAGCCCGTCGGGTCCTCGATCTCGTGGATCTGGAGGGAGTCGACGATCAGGCCGAGCTTCTCCATCTCCGTGCCGCACGCCGCCCGGGTCTGCCCGGTCAGCTTCTCCCGGTCGCGGATCATGTCCTCGACCGTCAGGCCGCCGACGATGGACCGCAGATGACCGGCGAAGACGATGTGCACCCGCTCGGGCATCATCTTCTGCTGGTCCAGGAAGCGGCGGGCCGCGTTGGCGATGGACACGAAGTCGTCGCCGATCTTGAAGATGACCACGCCCTTGACCCGCAGCGGAATGCCCTGGTGGGTCACGCAGTCCACGTTCAGCTGGGTCTCGTTGAGGTCCAGCGACAGCTTGCGCACGGCCTGTACGCCGGGCATCACCATCGTTCCCCGCCCGGTGACGATGCGGAAGCCCATGCCCTCCGCGATGCCCTCGGTCTTGTGCGCGGAGCCGGAGATGACCAGCGCCTCGTTGGGCTCGGCCACCCGCCACATGAGCTTGAACAGGCCGATCACGGCCGCGATCGCACCCACGACAATCCCTGCCAGTACGCCGACAGACATCGGCAACTCCCCCTCGTACGCGGCGGCGTTCGCCACCGGGAAGGCGAGTGTGCGCCCGCGTCAAGGCGGCGTGAAGACGGCTGCCGCATCTTGTCGCCATCTTGATACGAGAGGGCGCGGCCCCTGGTCAGTCGCCGTACGCGGCCATCACGTAGACCGTCCGCGGCGGCAGGTACTCGACCACCGTGACCACCGTCCCGACCGCCAGCCGGCCCGTCCCCGGCGCCGGGTGCGCGAGGAAGTGCTCGGCTCCGCCCCGGATGCGCACGATGACCTCGCCGACCAGCCCCGGCCCGACCGTTCCGGTGACCCGGCCGTCCAGTCCCACCATGTCCGATTCCCCCATGCACCGAGCGTACGGGGCTATCCCCGTGCGGGATCCTCGTCGAGCCGGTATTCCTCGCCGTCCGCGTGATAGCCGTACAGCTCCCCGTAGCGGCCCCAGTCCGTCGCCGTCTCCAGCTGCTGCTCCAGCTGCTCGCTCGTGTAGTGGTGCGAGAGCAGGTCGCGGAAGAATCCGGCCCGCTGCGTGCCGCCCCGCGAGCGCTGCAGGGTGGTGTGGATCAGGTGGACCAGCGGAACCTCCATGGCCCCCTGCGCGAACAGCTCCTTCGACTCCTGTACGTCGGCCCCCGCGAAGGCGGTGCCGCGCGCGGTCAGCACCAGGTGCAGGTCCCGTACCTCGGCCAGGCCCAGCAGTTCCAGCCCGTCCACCTGGGGCAGTACGTCGTCCACCTCCAGGCCCAGTTCCTCGGCGAGGTCGGCGAGGTCCACGCTGCCGTCGCCGGTGCCCCGCTGGAGCACGATCTCGGCGAGGCCCGCCATCCCGTCGACGCTGGCCGCCGGGAGCGGAGTGTTGGCCGGGGTGCGCTTGGCCGGCGGGGCCGCGGCCGGGGTCTTGGCGGTGCGGCCGGTCATCACCGCGTACACGGCGTCCACGATCCGCTCGAAGTCGGCGGCGCTGCGGTCCCGGGGGCGGGCCAGGTCCACCGCGAAGGTCTCCTTGATGGTTCCGTAGGGCCGCGAGCCCAGCACCACCACCCGGTCGGCCATCAGCACCGCCTCCTCGATGTTGTGCGTGACCAGCACCACCGCCTTGGCGGGGAAGCGGTCGGAGGCCCACAGCTCCATCAGCTCACCGCGCAGGTTCTCGGCGGTGAGCACGTCCAGGGCGGAGAACGGCTCGTCCATCATCAGCACGTCCGGCTCCACGACCAGGGCCCGGGCGAAGCCGACGCGCTGGCGCATCCCGCCGCTGAGCTCCTTCGGGTAGGCCGACTCGAAGCCGTCCAGGCCGATCAGGTCGATGGCCTCCACCGCCTGCCGGGCCCGCGCCTCGCGGTCCATGCCCTTGGCCTCCAGGCCCAGTTCCACGTTCTGCTGCACCGTCAGCCAGGGCAGCAGCGCGAAGGTCTGGAACACCATCGCGGTGCCCGGGTTCGCCCCGCGCAGCTCCTCGCCCCGGTAGGTGACCGAGCCGGAGCTGGCGGGGATCAGCCCGGCGAGGCAGCGCAGCAGGGTGGACTTGCCGCTGCCGGACTTCCCGAGGAGGGCGACGATCTCGCCCTCGCGGATCTCCAGGTCGATGCCGCCGAGCACGGGCAGTTCCCCGTCGGCGCCGGCGTAGGACTTGGTGAGGGCGGCTGCCTGGAGGATCGTGGTCGCGGTCGGGATCGCGGTCATCGGGGCGGGCTCCTCGGATCGGTCGGGCGGGCGGGCTTCAGAGGGAGTAGCGGCGCTCCGCGAGCCGGTACAGGGGCCGCCAGAACAGCCGGTTGAGGCCGACGACGTACATGCTCATGACGGCGATGCCGGCGATCAGCTTCGGGAAGTCCCCGGCCTCGGTGGCGTGGAAGATGTACGCGCCCAGGCCGGTCGCGGACAGGGTCGTCCCGGCGAAGGTGACGACCTCGCCGACGATGGAGGCGTTCCAGGCGCCGCCCGAGGCGGTGATGCCGCCGGTGACGTACGAGGGGAACACGGCCGGGATGATCAGGCGCTTCCAGCGTTGGAGCCCGCGGACGCCGAGGTCGTCCATGGCCTCCTTGAGGTCCGAGGGGATGGCCATGGCTCCGGCGATGGCGTTGAAGAGGATGTACCACTGCGCGCCCAGGGCCATCAGCAGGATGCAGCCGATGTTGATGTTCAGCCCGGTCCTGAGGAAGAACCAGACGGCCACCGGGAAGAGCAGGTTGGCGGGGAAGCTCGCCAGGACCTGCACCACCGGCTGGGCGATCTTCGTGAGCCGGGGCGAGGAGCCGATCCACACGCCCACGGGCACCCACACGACGGTGGCGGCGGCGACGAGCACGATCACCCGGACGAAGGTGATCAGCCCGAGCAGCAGCGGCTCCCCGAACACCCCGAGTCCGGTTTCGCGCTGGAGGTAGCGCACCAGGTCGTACAGGCCCCACAGGATGACGGCTCCGGCGACGACGGTGAAGACCACGTCGCCGGTCCGGCGGCGGGCCGGGTCCACGGACAGCGCCATGTCGTCACGGCCCAGTACGCGGGCGGCCCGGCCGGTGGCGTCGCGGGCGGGGGCGGTGGCGCGGCCGAGCAGCCGGGGCCAGTGGGAGCGGCGCAGGAAGTCCAGTACGTAGCTGCGCTGGATGTCGGTGGACTCCGACTGCTCGTTCTTGTACTTCTCCGCCCAGGCGGTGAGGGGCCGCCAGAAGAAGAAGTTGACGGTGACGATGGTGACGGTCATCGCGAGGATGACCCAGCCGACCTTCCCGAGGTCCCCCTCGCCGATCGCCGTGCCCGCGTACGAGCCGAGGCCGGGGACGGCGTACTCCTGCCCGGAGACGGAGACGGCCTCGGAGGCGACGAGCATGAACCAGCCGCCGGCGAAGCTCATCATGCCGTTCCACACCAGGTCGATGACCCCGGCGGGGACCTCCACGCGCCAGAAGCGCATCCAGCGGGTGAAGCCGAACGAGCGGGAGACCTCGTCGAGTTCGCGGGGCAGGGAGGTCAGGGTGGCGTAGAACCCGAAGGTCATGTTCCAGGCCTGCGAGGTGAAGATGGCGAAGATGACGGCGCATTCGAGGCCGAGGAGCGAGCCGGGGAACAGGGCGACGAAGAAGGTGACGAGGACCGAGAGGAAGCCGAGGACGGGGACGGACTGGAGGATGTCCAGGGCCGGGATCAGCACCCGTTCCAGGCGGCGGCTGCGCGCGGCGGCGTAGGCGTAGCCGAAGGTGAAGACCACGGAGGCGATCAGCGCGATGAACATCCGCAGGACGCTGCGGGCGGCGTAGTACGGGAGCTTCGCCGGGTCCGTGTCCACGTCGGGGACGTCGGCGGGGTCGAAGTTGACCGTGGTGCCCTTGCCGACCTGGAGGATCGCGTACCCGAGCACGAGGAAGGCCGCCGCCACGGCGAAGTCCACCCAGGACAGGCGGGTACGGGTGGGGGCCGCCTGGCCGGTGTGGGTCTCGGGGCGCGCGGAGGTCTTCATCCCGCCCAGCGGATCACGCCTGACGGCCCGTCGCCCTCCGGGCCACCCAACCGGGCGAGGTCACGGGGCCGGACCGGACCGGCGGGGACGTGCCCTGCGGGGCTGTCCCCTACCCGCCCTTCGCCCGTTCCCTGGGGCTCAGCCCCAGACCCCGCTCCGCAAACGCCGGAGGGGCTGGATGTGGCCGCGGCTGGATCGGCCGCGGCCGGCCCGCTACGAGTGGCCGAGGTCCGGGGCCAGCTCGTCCGCCGTCGGGACCGAACCCGTGTCCGCGGACGGGCGGAGGTGGAACTCGTCCGAGGCCATCGAGTCCAGGACGGGCGGCGCCGGCCGCGGGGGCTTCGGCATGACCGCGGCTTCCGAGTGGCCGCCGCAGCCGTAGGACAGGGAGACCAGCCGGCCGTCGGCCGGTCCGAACTCGTTCGCGCAGATGCCGAAGGCCTGGCCCAGCGAGCCGCCGATCGCGACGAGGAAGCCGCAGGAGACGCACGAGGCCGGGGCCGCCTGCGCCATCGGGGTCTTCGCGCCGAAGGACTCGTCCCAGCGGTCGGCCGCGCTGTGCAGCCCGTAGCGGGAGAGGACGCGCGCCCGGCGCATGCCCAGTTCCTCCGCGACGGAGGTGATGGAGCCGCGTACGGGGACGACCGCGCGGTCGGTGACGTCGGCGTCCTCCGCCTCGACCAGTTCGGCCATCTCGGTGGACACCACCGAGTTCGGCGGCGGGGCGTCCTCGCCCGACCAGCCGGCCTCCAGGCGCAGGTCCTCGGCGTCCGTGGGGAGCAGGTCGCCCGGCCCCATGTCGCCCGGCCGCAGCCGCTCGCTCCACGGCACCCACTCGGGCGCGAGCAGTGCGTCCTCGCCCGGAAGCAGCACCGTTTCGTCGAGGGTGACGTTCTTCGCACGGGACGCACGCGTCACCGTCACGGCCCAGCGCCAGCCGCGGTAGCCGGGGTCCTTGCACTCGAAGAAGTGCGTGACGACCCGGTCACCTTCCGCGATGGCGGCGGTGTGCTCGCCCACCACTCCGGGGAAGGCGGCCTCTTCGGCCGCCGCTCGGGCGAGGTCTACCGCCTCGACGCACAGGCGGTCGGGGGTACGGCTTCGCGTCGTCGCAGCACTCACAGGTCTCGTTCTCTCCTACGCCGTCTCACGAGTGCGCCGTCCGTACTTGTCGTCCACAACGACCCGTCGGCTGTCCCTACGTAGCGCGGGCGGAGCGGACCAGGGGGCCGCGTCGACGTCCGCGCCCGATCGGGTTCCAGGGCGCACCTACCTGCGATCCATTCTGAGGGATCGCGAAGAGGCGCGCGGCCAGGAGCAACCGCCGGTGGCGCGCTACGCACGCTACCTCCTCCGGCGCCTTCGGCCCACATGCAAGGTCCGATTCGCGGACACCCACGGCCGACGCGTGCCCCGGCCGGGTCCCCGCGACGCGCCGGGAAGGGTCCCGGGGGGCCGAGTGGGGCACTATGGCCACGTGGCACCCGTACGGTCGTCCGATGACGGCTCGGGACCGGCCAGGCGGGCCGGCCGGGCCATCGGGCGTGCCCTGCACCTGCCGTTCACCGGTACGGCGCGCGGAATCCGGCGGGCCACGCACGCGCACGGCGCGGGCGAATCGGGCCTCGGCAAGCTGATCGAGCTGCACGCGATCAACGGCGCCGGTGATGTGATGATCACAGTCGCGCTGGCCTCCACCGTCTTCTTCTCCGTCCCCACGGACGAGGCACGCGGCCGAGTGGCCCTGTACCTCGCCATCACGATGGCCCCCTTCACCCTGCTGGCCCCGGTGATCGGCCCCCTGCTGGACCGGCTGCCGCACGGGCGGCGGGCCGCGATGGCCGGCGCGATGCTCACCCGGGCCCTGCTGGCCGTGATGATGTCGGGCGCGGTGGCCACGGGCGGCCTGGAGCTGTACCCGGCCGCCCTCGGGGTCCTCGTCGCCTCCAAGGCCTACGGGGTGGTCCGCAGCGCGGTGGTCCCCCGACTCCTCCCACCGGGGTTCTCCCTGGTCAAGGCGAACTCCCGGGTCACCCTGGCCGGTCTGCTGGCCACCGGCGCCGCCGCGCCCGTGGGTGCCGCCCTGCACACGATCGGTCCGCCGTGGCCGCTCTACGGGGCGTGCGCGATCTTCATCTGGGGCACCTTCGCGGCGTTCACGCTGCCGCACAAGGTCGACGAGGCGAAGGGCGAGCGCCGGGCCCGGCTCTCCACCCACGAGGCGCACTCGAAGCGGCCGGGGCTGCGGACGGTCAGCCGGCCGGTGCTCTGCGGGCTGCTGGCGAACGCCTCCATGCGCGGGCTGTCCGGGTTCCTGATCTTCTTCCTGGCGTTCCTGCTGCGCGAGCACCCGCTCGCCGGGCAGAGCGCGGCGGTGTCACTGGGCATCGTCGGCGTCTCGGCGGGCGTCGGCAACGCCTGCGGGACCGCCGTCGGGGCCTGGCTCCGGGCCCGCGCGCCCGAGGCGATCATCGCCGCCGTCCTGTCCCTGACCCTCGCGGTGGCCGTCCTCGCGGCGGTCTTCTTCAGCGGGGTGTTCATGGCCGTCCTGGGCGCGACGGCCGGCTTCTGCCAGGCCCTCGCGAAGCTCTCGCTGGACGCGATGATCCAGCGCGACGTGCCCGAGGCCGTCCGTACGTCGGCCTTCGCCCGCTCGGAGACCGTCCTCCAGGTGGCCTGGGTCCTGGGCGGCTCGATCGGCATCGCCCTCCCCCTGAACGGCGCCCTCGGCATGTCGGTGGCCGCGACGGTGGTCGCCCTGGGCACGGCGATGGCCCTGCGCGGGTTCCTGACGTCCCCTCGGCACCAACAGCACACGTCGTCACGCCCACGGGTGGCGTAGCCGCTGCCCTGCGGGGCCGTCCCCTACCCGCCCTTCCACCGTTCCCAGGGCGCTGCCCGGACCCGCGCCTCCAACGCCGGCGAGGCTGGGTTTGGCCGGCGCCGGCCTGCACGTGAACGCCCGGGGTTGGAAAATCCAGCCCTTCCGGCGTTTGAGGAGCGGGGTCCGGGGCGGAGCCCCGGAAGGCCCGGCGCAGCCGGGGGCGCTTGCGCCACGGCGCCGCACCACAGGACCCCGTGCAGCAAGGCACGCCACCCGCCCGATAGCCTTCGGCTCATGACCGCACCGCTTTTCTCGGGTAGGGCCCGCCGCAGCGTCGCGGCCCTCGGAGCCGTTTCCGCCGGCCTCCTCCTCCTCTCCGCCTGTGACAAGCCGACGCCGCTGGCGACCGTGACGGTCGGCACCTCGTCGGTGTCCGCCGAAGCCGCCTGCAGCGACGGCAAGGAGCTCACGGCCGACAAGGTCCAGGAGTGCTTCGCCGACCTCAAGCACGCCAAGAACATCGACTACGGCCGCGGCGACACGCTGCGCCTCGGTGTCGAGCCGGACGTCGTCGAGGACGGCAAGAAGTGGCAGGCGGTCCTCGACGGACAGCCGATCACCGAGCCCTCCTCGAACACCTACCGCAGCTTCCCCGGCGCCGACCTGTTCGCCACCGGCGGCCAGGGCGAGGCCCCGGCCTCCAAGAAGCTGAACATCGTCCAGGTCTCCGAGGACGGCAAGCCCCTCGCCGTCTGGGCCTTCAACGTCAAGCTCAAGTAGTCACGTCCCCACCATGCGCGCGCTCATCGTGACCGCGGTGACGGCGGAGGCCGACTCCGTCGTCCGAGGCCTGTCCGGTCCGGTCCCTCATCCGGACCACACCCCCGGCCCGGACCACGCCCCGGACCACGCCCCCGGTCCCGATCACGCTCCCGGGCCGCGCACCCTCCCCGGCGGTTACCTCATCCACCGCCGGGGAGCCTTCGACGTGCTGGTCGCCGGTGTCGGCCCGGCCGCCGCGGCCGCCGGTACGGCGACCGCCCTGGCGCTCGCGCCCGCCCCGGACGGCTACGGCCTCGTCGTCTCCGCCGGCATCGGCGGCGGGTTCGCGCCCGCCGCCCCGATCGGCTCCCTCGTGGTCGCCGACGCGATCGTCGCCGCCGACCTGGGCGCCGAGACCCCGCAGGGGTTCCTGACCGTCACCGAACTGGGCTTCGGCCGCAGCGTGCACCTGCCTCCCGCAGAGCTCGCCGCGCGCGCCGCCGAGGCGACCGGGGCGCTGCTCGCGCCCGTCCTGACCGTCTCCACCGTCACCGGCACCGCCGCCCGTACGACCGCCCTCGCCGCCCGGCACCCGCTCGCCGGGGCCGAGGCGATGGAGGGCTTCGGGGTCGCGGAGGCCGCCGCCGCCCACGGGCTGCCCGTGCTGGAGGTCCGTGCCGTCTCCAACGCCGTGGGCCCGCGGGACCGCGACGCCTGGCGGATCGGCGAGGCGCTGACCGCGCTGGCCGACGGCTTCCGGGCACTGGGACCCGTACTCGCTTCCTGGGGAGGACCCTCATGACCGGAACCGACGCCGCCCGTGCACGGACGCCCGTGCCGCCCGTGCGGATCGCGTACTCGCCCTGCCCGAACGACACCTTCGTCTTCGACGCCTGGGCCCACGGCCGGATCCCCGGCGCGCCCGCCCTCGACGTCACCTTCGCCGACATCGACCTCACCAACGGCATGGCCGAGCGCGGCGAGCTCGACGTGCTGAAGGTGTCCTACGCCGTCCTGCCGTGGGTCCTGGAGGAGTACGCGCTGCTCCCCTGCGGCGGCGCGCTGGGTCGGGGCTGCGGACCGCTCGTGCTGACGCGGGAGCCGGGCCTGGACCTGACCGGCAAGACGGTCGCGGTCCCCAGCGAACGCTCCACCGCCTACCTGCTGTTCCGCCTGTGGGCCGCGGACGTGCTGCCCGAGGGCGTCGGCAAGGTGGTCGTGCTCCCCTTCCACGAGATCATGCCCGCCGTGCGCGACGGCCGGGTGGACGCCGGACTGGTCATCCACGAGGCCCGGTTCACCTACCGGGACTACGGACTGCACTGCCTGGCCGACATGGGCGAGCACTGGGAGTCCACGACCGGTCTGCCGATCCCGCTCGGCGCGATCATCGCCAAGCGCTCCCTGGGCGCGGACGCGCTGCGCGCCCTCGCCGAGTCCGCCCGCACCTCCGTCCGGATGGCCTGGGAGGACCCGGAGGCGTCCCGCCCCTACGTACGGGCGCACGCGCAGGAGCTGGACCCGGCCGTCGCCGACCAGCACATCGGGCTGTACGTCAACGAGTTCACCGCCGACCTCGGCGAAGCCGGCTACGCGGCGGTGCGCGGGCTGCTGACCCGGGCGGCCGCGGAGGGTCTCGTTCCGGCCATCGCAGCCGACGCGCTGGCCTTCCCGTAGACCCTTCCCCACAGGCATGACCGTGCCCCGCGGCCCTGACGGGCGGCGGGGCACGGTCATGCGCAAGGATCAGACGTCGAGCTGGTCGGCCACCGCGCGCAGCATGCCGGCGATCTTCCCGCCGTGCGCCTTGTCGGGGTAACGGCCCCGCTCCAGTTGCTGCGTGACGTTCTCCAGCAGGGTCGTGAGGTCCTGCACGATGGACGCGAGCTCGTCCGGCTTGCGCCGCTGCGCGGCCGCGACGGAGGGGGCAGGTTCCAGGACGATCACCGAAAGCGCCTGGTCGCCGCGTTGTCCTGCGACGACACCGAACTCGACGCGCTGGCCGGGCTTGAGCGCGTCCAACCCGTCGGGGAGCACCGACGAGTGGACGAAGACGTCGCCGCCGTCGTCGCGGGAGAGGAAGCCGAAGCCCTTCTCACTGTTGAACCATTTGACCTTGCCGGTAGGCAAAGCGAGCACCCCATTCCACCAGTCAGCCAAACCACTGTTCCCGCAGGTCAGGCTATCCAGCGCTTACTCTTGCCTGCCATTGCCCGAAGCCTCTCCGTCTATCTACCCCTCGTCAAGCCGCTCCACCCATACCGGCCAGTGGCACTGGCCGGTATCGATCGCGCTCCTTCTCCCGCTGATTTCGAGGGCGATCGCAGGCCGTCCTCGCGCTTCGCCCACGAGGATGCCCGCTACGTGAGGGGTGAGGGGTGAGGGAACTACCCTGGTCCGGTGACTGTTACTCCTCAGCCCGACCACGCTGCCGACCACGCTGCCGACGACGACGCCCGCCCCGGCGACGCGCTCGTCAAGGCCGGCGGCATCGTCTTCATCGTCGGCGCCGTCGCCACGCTCGCCACGATGGCCCCGCTCTTCCTCGACATGGACCCGTTCCCCTCGTACGCGTGGGCCGTGTGCATGCTCATGGGCGTCGGCTTCATGATCTCGGCGGCGGGCGTGCTGCGCTCGGCCGCCGCGCAGCGCACGGCGGCCCGCGCCTCGCAGGCGTAGTACGTCCTGCGGCCCGCCCGGTTACGCGGTCCGCGTGCGCTCGTACTCCGCGAGCCAGGCCGGCAGCTCCGTGAGGTCCTTCAGGACCACGTCCGCGCCCGCCTCGCGCAGTTCCCGCTCCGGGCACGGGCCGGTCGGGACCGTCACCGACACCGCTCCGGCGGTACGGGCGCCGCGGACGTCGCCGACGTGGTCGCCGACGTAGACCTGGGCGGCGTACTCGCGCAGGGCGACCGCCTTGGCCTCCGCCCACAGCGAGCCGACGACCGCGTCGGGCTCGATGCCCAGGTGGTCCAGGTGCAGGCGGGCGTTGGGCTCGTGCTTGGCGGTGACGACGATCGCGCGGCCGCCGAGGGCCCGGACGGCTTCGACCGCCTCGCGGGCGCCGGGCATCGCCGGGGTCGGGCCGATGGCGTATGTGGGATACATCTCCCGGTAGCGGTCGGCCATGGCGGGGATCTCCGCCTCCGGGAACCAGTACGCGAGCTCCTGGTCCAGCGGCGGCCCGAGGCGCGAAACGGTCTGCGCGGTGTCGATGTACGTCCCCGTCTCGGCCGACAGCGCCTCGAAGGCCGCCTTGATGCCCGGCCGGGAGTCGATGAGGGTCATGTCGAGGTCGAATCCGACGGTCAGCTGCGTCTCGGGGCTCATGCCCCCATTGTGCCGATCCGGGCACCGTGACCGGGAACGTAGACTGATCCTCGCCTTACCAGACAGTGAAATTTGGTGACATGTCAGCCCCCGCCCCCGCGGCTCCCGCGCATCCCCTCCCCGCGGCCCCCGCCGTGGTCCGGCGCGCCCTGACGACCCGTCGCATCGCCTGGACGGCGGCCGGCCTCGCCGCGCTGCTGTGCGCGGTGCTCCTCAGCCTCGCCGTCGGCGCCCGCGCCGTCCCTCCCGGAGAGGTCTTCGACGCGCTCTTCCGGGGCGCGACCGGGCCGAACGCCGAGGTCGTCCGCACGCTGCGCGTACCGCGCACCCTCATAGCCGTGATGGTCGGCGCGGGCCTCGCCCTCGCCGGGACCGCCCTCCAGGGCATCACCCGCAACCCGATCGCCGACCCCGGCATCCTCGGCATCAGCCAGGGAGCCGGGGTCGCGGTCGTCTGCGCCATCGCTTTCGCCGGGGTGCACACCCTGAGCGGCTACGTGTGGTTCGCCTTCGCGGGCGCCGGGATCGCCTCGGTGGCCGTGTACGCCGTCGCCTCCGGCGGCCGCGGCGGGGCGACCCCCGTCAAGCTGGCGCTGGCCGGGGCCGCGATCAACGCCCTGCTGGTGTCGGTCACCATGGGCGTCCTCACGACGAAGGCCTCGGCGCTGGACGAGTTCCGCTTCTGGCAGGTCGGCTCGATCGCCGGGCGCGACGCCTCCGTCGTCCACCAGATCTGGCCGTTCCTCCTCGTCGGCGCCGTCCTGGTGGTCTCCGTGGCCCGCGGCCTGGACGCGCTCGCGCTGGGCGAGGACCTCGCGAAGGGGCTCGGGCAGAACGTCGCGGCCGTACGGATCGTCGGCGGCCTCGGCGCCACCGTCCTCACGGGCGCCGCCGTCGCCGCGGCCGGGCCGATCGCCTTCATCGGGCTGGCCGTACCGCACCTCGCGCGGGCCCTCGTCGGCAGCGACCACCGCTGGGTGCTGCCGATGGCGGCCCTGATCGGGCCGGTGATGCTGCTCGTCGCCGACGTGCTCGGCCGCATCGTGGTGCCGCCCGGCGAGGTCCCGGCCGGAGTCATGACCGCACTGATCGGCGTGCCCTTCCTGGTCACGCTGGTCCGCCGCAAGACGGTGGCGGCATGAGCGGCGACACCCGGGTCCTCCCGGCCGGCTACGCACTCCTCCGCCCCCGCTCGGGCCGGGGCTCCTTCCTCCTGCACCGCCGGGCGGCGGCCGTGGCACTCGGCCTGGCCGCACTCCTCACCGCGGTCTGCGTCGCGTACCTCTCCATCGGCGAGTCCTTCGTGGCCCCCGCCGAGGTGGTGAAGGTCCTCCTCGGACAGCCCTCCCCCGACGACCTGGTCGTCGGCACCCTCCGGCTGCCCCGCATGACGGTGGGCCTGCTCGTCGGCCTGGCCTTCGGGGTGGCCGGCGCACTGATCCAGACCGTCGCCCGCAACCCGCTCGCCTCCCCCGACATCATCGGCATCAGCCAGGGCGCGAGCGCCGTCACGGTGGCGGCCCTGACCTTCGGCGTCACCTCGTACACGGTCCTCCCGTACCTCTCGGTGCTCGGCGGGATGACCGCGGCGGCGCTCGTCTACGTCTTCGCCTGGCGGGGCGGCCTGCACGCCACCCGCTTCGTCCTCATCGGCATCGGCTTCGCCATCGCCCTGCGCTCGGTGACCACCCTCCTGATGACCAAGGGCGACTACCTGGTCGCCCAGCAGGCGCAGATCTGGATGACGGGCTCCCTCAACGGCCGCGGCTGGGACGTGGCGACCCCCCTCGCCTGGGTCCTGCTCGCCCTCCTCCCCGCCACCCTGTGGGCGGCCCGCGCCCAGCGCACGGTCTCCCTCGACGACGACACGGCCACCGCCCTGGGCATCCGGCTCGGCCGGGTCCGCCTCGGCCTCGTCGCCCTCGGCGTGATCCTCGCCTCCGTGGCCACGGGCGCGGCCGGCCCGGTCGACTTCGTGGCGCTGCTCGCCCCCCAGATCGCCCGCCGGATGACCCGCACCGCCCAGATCCCCCTGCTCTGCTCCGCCCTGACGGGTGCGGTGATCGTCGTCCTGGGCGACCTCCTCGCCCGCAAACTCCTCTCCCCGACCGAACTCCCGGTGGGCGTCCTGACGGCCGCCGTCGGAGCCCCGTACCTGATCTGGCTGATCATGCGCAGCCGTAGTGGAGGCAAGCCGTGAGCCGTCTGGCCGCGCGGGAACTGACCTTGGCCTACGAAGACCGGGTCGTCGTGGACGACCTGGACCTGTCCGTCCCGGACGGCAAGGTCACGGTGATCGTCGGCCCGAACGCCTGCGGCAAGTCGACGACGCTACGGGCCCTGGGCCGGCTGCTCCGTCCCCGGTCCGGATCGGTGGTCCTGGACGGCGAAGCCCTCTCCTCCCTCCCCACCCGGCGGATCGCCCAGGCCGTCGGGCTGCTCCCGCAGTCCCCCTCGGCCCCGGAGGCGATCACCGTCGCGGACCTGGTGGCGCGGGGGCGGCAGCCGCACCAGCACTGGTGGCAGCAGTGGTCGGAGGCGGACGAGCGGGCGGTCGTCGACGCGATGGCCCGAACCTCGGTCGCGGACCTCGCGGACCGGCCCGTCGACGCGCTGTCCGGCGGGCAGCGGCAGCGGGTCTGGATCGCGATGGCCCTCGCCCAGGACACCGACATCCTGCTCCTGGACGAGCCGACGACCTTCCTGGACATCGCCCACCAGGTGGAGGTGCTGGACCTGGTCCGGCGCCTGAACCACGAACGGGGCCGCACGGTCGTCGCCGTCCTCCACGACCTCAACCAGGCCGCGCGGTACGCGGACCACCTCGTGGCGATGAAATCGGGCCGGGTGGTGGCGGAGGGCCCTCCGGCGGAGGTCGTCACGGCCGACCTGGTCCGCGAGGTCTTCGGCCTCGACTCCCTCGTCATCCCCGACCCGGTGACGGGCTCCCCCCTGATCGTCCCGACGTCGCCGTGGACGGCCCCGCCCCCTTCTTGACGCACCCCTCGCGCAGCGCAGCGCCACCGCCGTCCCGGCGCGGGGCCCCGTGGGCGGCTACAGGTGGGCTGCCCTGCGGGCGAAGTCCCCGCTGCAACCCTTACCGCTGCACGGGGCGGAATTCCCCTACCCGCCCTTCCACCGTTCCCAGGGCTCTGCCCTGACCCGGTCCTCAAGCGCCGGACGGGCTGGGGAGGGGTGCCGGGCTGCGCCCG
The DNA here is from genome assembly GCF_057834385.1 of Streptomyces sp. GL_141. Taxonomy (NCBI): domain Bacteria; kingdom Bacillati; phylum Actinomycetota; class Actinomycetes; order Kitasatosporales; family Streptomycetaceae; genus Streptomyces; species Streptomyces sp. GL_141. The sequence goes on along the minus strand of NZ_CM174402.1, from coordinate 4,683,141 downwards.
GGCCCCCTGGGGCTCCGCCCCAGACCCCGGTCCTCAAACGCCGGACGGCTGAATTGGCGCGGGCGGCTGAATTGGCGTGGGCGGCTGGAGTTGGGCGGGGAACGTGGAGGCGGCCGGGGCGGGGTCGGGGACGGGGTGGGGTGTTGGCCTGGACGTAGAGCGTGATGTGTGGCGCGGAAACAGGCCGCGGCCTGTCGGAGTAAGGCACAGGGCGCCTAAATCATGCAGTCCAGGCCAACACCCCACCCCGGCCCCGGCACCGACCCCCCGCAGCCACCCGACACGACCCGCCACGCACAGGCCGACGCCGGCCACAACACAGCCCCGCCGGCGTTTGAGGCGCAGGGGTCTGGGGCGGAGCCCCAGGAACGGCGCCGGAGGGGATCAGCGGCGGCGGGAGCGCCAGAGGAGATAGAGCGCCGAGGACACCGCCGCGGCCCGCACCAGCCAGGGCAGCAGGTCCTGGAAGGCACCACTCAGGGCCCCGTCCACCAGCGGAGCACCCCAGCGCCCGTTCAGGCGCCCCCACAGCCACACCACCGCCCCCGCGAAAACCGCCCCGGGCAGCCCGAAGACCACCCACTTCCGCTCCGCAGGACCCAGTACGCGCGAGGCATACGCGAGCAGCCAGCCCGCGGCGAGCAGCATCCAGTACCCGGAGACGGCCCCCGCGAACAGGGCCACCGCCGCGAGCAGCAGGAAGGCGTACGGCTTCGGCCTGGCCGGGGCGGCAGCCACCGGAGCGGCGGTGGCGGCCGCCGCCTCCGCCTTCGCCAGGCGCCGCCGCTCCCGCAGGTAGCCCAGGAGCGTGCGCTTGCCCCCCGCCGGGGCACCGGCGGAACCCGCGGACCCCTCCGACTCCGACTCCGACTCCGGGTCCGAATCCGACTTCGACTTCGACTCCGGGTCCCCCCGGCCCGGCCCCTTCAGGAGCTCCGGGATCTCGATGCCACCCGCGAAGCCCTCCACCGTCGGCCCCGCCCCGACCGTCCACCAGTCGGGCTCCAGCCGCTCACCCGCCCCCAGTTCGTCGAGCCCCGCGAGATGCGGCGGCGCCGCCCCCCGCTGCACCGGCACCGCGGAACCGGAGGGACCGGACGCAGAGGCGGGAGCATCAGACGCGCCCGCCGCCGGCAACGTATCCAGGACCTCCTCCGGCGTACCGATCCGCTCCAGAATGCGCCGCACCGCCGCCGGCGTCTCCGGTTCGTACTTGGCCCGCCGCCGGTCGATCTCGTCCCGCAACCCCGCGACCAGCCGCATCCGGTCCCCCGACGACAGGTGCCTGCGGTGCGCCAAGTCCCCGACCCGGCTCAGATATTCGTAGACCAGATGGTCGCTCTCGATCCCCACGCCCCGGCTCCTCCCGTGCCACCTCCAGCGAAGGTAGCGCGTGCGCCCGTGGAGCGGCCGGGGGCGCAGCGGATACCGTTGACCGGATGGGGACCGGCCGACTGACCGGCCGACGCGACCAGGAGGCGACGACCGTGCCTGACCCGAGCACCTCGGGAAGCGCTCCGCGCTCCCTCGCCGAAGCGCTGCGCGCCCGCGACGACGACGGGCTCGGCGCCCTGCTGCGCGCCCGGCCGGACCTGCTGAGCCCGGTCCCCGGAGACGTGACGCAGCTCGCCACGCGGGCCGGGACGCGGGCTTCGGTGGTGCGCGCGCTGGACCGCCTGGACCGGTTCGCCCTGCAGGCCGCCGAGGCCCTCGCGGTGGGCCCGGAGCCCTGCCCGTACGCGGTGCTGGAGTCCCTGCTCAGCGGTGACACCGGCACCACCTCCGGCGTCGACAACGGGGCCCGCGCCGAACTCCCCCGGGCCCTGGCCACCCTGCGCGAGCAGGCCCTCGTCTGGGGCGACGACGAGCGGCTGCGCCTGGTGCGCACCGCCCGCGAACTGCTCGCCCCCTCCGCCACGCGGCCCTCCCCCACCGGGCTCGGCCCCACCGTCGCCGAGGCCACCGCCGGCATGTCGCCGACCCGGATCCAGGAGATCGTGGCGGCCGTCGGGCTGCCCGCGACGCACGACCCGGTGTCGGCGGTGACCGCGCTGACGGGCCTGTTCACCGACCCGGAACGGATGTCGGCGCTGCTCGACGAGGCTCCGGCGGAGGCCCACCAGGTGCTGGGCCGGCTCGTGTGGGGTCCTCCGTACGGGGAAGTGACGCCCCATCCGACGCCTCCGGTGCGCTGGCTGCGCGACCGCGGCCTGCTGCTGCCGGCCTCGGCGCGCACGGTGCTGCTGCCGCGCGAGGTGGCGCTGTACCTGCGCGGCGGGCTCGCGCACCGGCTGACGGAGCCGCTGGCCCCGGAGGTTCCCGTACACCGCGAGCACCGTCCACACCTTGTGGACGCGAACGCGGCCGGCCAGGCACTGGCGGCGCTGTCGACGGTCGAGGAGCTGGTGAAGTCCTGGGAGCACGCCGGTCCGGCCGTGCTCCGGGCGGGCGGGCTCTCCGTACGCGACCTGAAGCGGACGGCGGCCACCCTCGACACCGACGAGCCGTCGGCGGCGTTCTGGATCGAACTGTCCTACGCGGCCGGCCTGCTGGCCAGCGACGGCGAGGCCGACGAGCGGTACGCCCCGACCCCCGCCTTCGACGGCTGGCTCGAACTCCCGCCCGCCGAGCGCTGGTCGGTGCTGGCGGCGGCCTGGCTCACCGCCACCCGCACCCCGGGCCTGGTCGGCGAACAGGACGCGAAGGGCCGCACCCTGTCGGCGCTCGGCGCGGAACTGGACCGCTCCGCCGCCCCCGAGGTCCGCCGCCGCATCCTCGGCCTGCTCGCCGCCCTCCCCGAAGGCGGCTCCCCCGACCCGGCCGCGCTCCTCGCCCGCCTGGACTGGGAGCGGCCGGTGCGCGGTACGAGCGAACTGCGCGGGCGCCTCGCCCGCTGGACCCTGACCGAGGCGGAGGTCCTCGGCGTCACCGGCCGGGGTGCGCTCGCCGCGCCCGGCCGGGCCCTGCTGGAGGGGCGCGACCCCGCGCCGCTGCTCGCGCCGCTGCTGCCCGAGCCCGTGGACCACGTACTGCTCCAGGCCGACCTGACGGCGGTGGCTCCGGGGCCGCTGCGGCGGGCGCTCGCCGAGGTGCTGGCCGTGCTGGCGGAGGTGGAGTCCAAGGGCGGGGCCACCGTGTACCGCTTCACGCCCGGGTCGGTACGCCGCGCCCTGGACGCCGGCCACACCGCCGTCGACCTGCAGTCCTTCCTCACCGAGCACAGCCGGACCCCGGTACCGCAGCCGCTGTCGTACCTCATCGACGACGTGGCCCGGCGGCACGGACACCTCCGGGTCGGCGCGGCCTCCTCGTACGTGCGCTGCGACGACGACGGCATGCTGAACGAGATCCTCGCCGACAAGCGCTCGGCGGGCCTCGGGCTGCGCCGCCTCGCCCCGACCGTTCTGGCCGCGCAGGCCGAACCGAACTCGCTGCTCGACGGGTTGCGGGCCATGGGCTACGCCCCGGCCGCGGAATCCCGTACGGGGGACGTCCTGGTCTCCCGCGCCGACGCCCACCGCACCCCGGCCCGGGCGCTGCCCGTACCGGTCCCGGACGGGCCGCCGGTACCGGACGCGACGCTGCTGGGGGCGGCCGTACGGGCCATCCGCGCGGGCGACCTGGCGGCGACGGCGGTCCGCAAGGAGCCGGCCGGCGGCTCCGCCGCGACGGGCGGCGGCCCCGCGGGCCCGGGCGAACTCCCGCGCACCAGCGCGGCGGAGACCCTGGCGACCGTGCAGGCGGCCGCCCTCACCGGGTCGGCGGTGTGGATCGGCTACGTCAACGCCGACGGGGCGGCCAGCCAGCGGGTCATCGCCCCGGTGCGGGTGGAGGGCGGCTTCGTCACCGGCTACGACCACACGGCGGACGAGGTACGGACGTTCGCCCTGCACCGGATCACGGGCGTCGCGGAACTGGCGGAGGACCAGATCTAGCCGGAGGGAAATCCCCTGGCCCGCACGGGGTGCGGGCCCGCACCCTGGGGCCATGTCCGACACACCCCAGGTCCCGCGCCATCAGATCCGCGCCGCGCACACCGCCGACACCGTCACCGTGTACCAGGCCTACCACCCCCGGATCGGGGTGCCGGCGGCCCGTGAGGGCCGCTTCCCGCCCGCCTGGAAGCGGGAGCGGATGACCTGGGTCAAGCCCTCGTTCCTGTGGATGATGTACCGCTGCGGCTGGGCCACCAAGGCCGATCAGGAAACGGTCCTCGCCGTCGAGATCACCCGCGCCGGCTTCGACCGGGCGCTGAGCGGCGCCTTCCTGTCGCACTACGTCCCCGGCGTGCACGCCGACCGCGAGGCCTGGACGCAGGCGCTGCGCACCGCTCCGGCCCGGGTGCAGTGGGACCCGGAGCGCGACCTGCACCTGAACCCGCTGCCGTACCGCTCGCTCCAACTGGGCCTGGCCGGAACGGCGTCGCGCGCCTACGCCGACGAGTGGACGGTCGCCATCCGCGATGTGACCCCGCTGGCCCGGGAGATCCACGGCCTGCTGCGCTCCGGCGAACCGGAGGCGGCGCGGGCCCTGCTCCCGGTGGAGACCCCCTATCCGGCGGGACCGCTGGAGCACTTGGGCGCGTAGCGGCCGGCGTGAAACAGGTCAGGAGCATTCCGCTATCTCCGCAGGTCAGGCCGTAGTCGGAGGCCCTTTTTTGCCTGTTGCACGGCGGTGACATTCCGGCGACTGATTGGGGATGCGGCCCGTGTGAAGATCAGTTCATCGCAGCAGCGACCGGGGGAAACACACACCGGGTCGCCGGCGAGAACAAAGCACCACCGGACCGGCGTTCGACGCCGGCCACCGCCTCGCTCGGCTGCTCGACCTCTGCTCGACCTCTGCACCACCTCTCGGCCACTCGGCCGCCGCTGCCGTCTGATCTTTGATTCCTGGGGGAGTCCACCATGTCCGCTCGCACCGCCGCCCTCCGCACCGCCTCCGCCGCCGTCGTCGCCGCCGCCATCGCCGGTACGGTCCTGATGCCGATGACGGCCTCCGCCGACGAGGGCAACCCGAAGGCGCTGAAGACCACGATGAGCGCGCCGGTCCCGAGCGGCCCGCTGACCCGCGGTGGTGCGACGGAGACCTTCGACCTGACGGTGACGAACACGACGGACAAGTCCTCCTCGTACCACCCGTGGATGCTCCTCGACCACACCGGCGCCAGCCCGCTCCAGCAGAGCGACGTGGTCTACAAGGTCGAAGCGGTGAACGCCCCGGCGACCGAGTTCGCGATCGGTCAGCAGGACGGCGAGTGGCAGGGCCTGTTCCACCCGGCGGGCGACAAGGCCTCGGACGGCTTCCAGATCCCGGCCGGCGGCAAGATGGTCTGGAAGATCACCATCGGCCTCGGCAAGAGCTACCCGACCCTCAACGGCGACTTCACCCTGCGGGCGTCGACCTTCGCGAACGAGATCGCCGAGGGCGGCGAGGGCTCCCTGGCCTTCAAGACCAGCCCCGCCGCCAAGCCCGGTGCGCTGGAGACCTGGTTCGACATGGTGGGGCCCTGCGCGGGCAGCGAGGCTCCCGACTGCCACGAGATGAACGTGCGCTACCGGGTCACCGGTGACGGCGAGTTCAACACCGCGCTCAACACCTTCCTCGACATCGACGTGGACGGCGGGGCCGAGGCCGACATCCAGACCCGCGTCAAGGTCGGCGGCGAGTGGAAGGACCTGACGGGCGGCAACGGCGAGCGCAAGCTGCCGGTCATCGCGAAGGGCTTCGGCGCCGCCTCCGGCGACGTCATCACGCACGTGCAGGTCAAGCTCGGCCCCAAGTCGCAGCTGAAGAAGCTCACCGGGGTCAAGGCGACCACGATGATCGGGCTGGCCGAGGGCAACACCTACCCCTTCGAGGGGAGCGAGCAGCACTTCGAGCTCGGCCCGAAGACCGCCACCACCCCGCCCACCTACCCGACGCCCACCCCGCCGGCCCCGACCTCGCCCGCGCCGACCACCCCGGCGCCCACCGCCCCGGCCCCGACCGGCTCCGCGACCACCGCTCCGGTGACCGCGACGACCCCGGCCACGGGCAACAGCCCCAAGCCGACCGGCTCCCTCGCGCACACCGGCTCGGACTCCAACACCGCCCTGTACTCCGGCCTGGCCGCCGTCCTCATCGGCCTCGGCGGCGCGGCCGCCTGGTTCGCCCGCCGTCGGCGCACCGTCCGCGGCTAGTCACCCCGCACGACGACCCGGAGGGGCCCGTTCCACGCACTGCGTGGGCCGGGCCCCTCCGGCGTTGCTCACCTCGCCGCGTAGGCGATCCGCTCCGCGTCGAACGGCCAGACCTCGGCGAACCAGCGCATGACGGCCTCGTACACCGTCTTGTCGAACGCGGCCCGGTCGGCGCGCACCCAGGAGGTGACGTGCACGCGCCCCGGGTCCGCCTTCGCGGGATAGATGTAGAGGCACCCGATGACCTCGCCCGTACCGTCCCGCTCCCCGTCCAGGACGCTGTACGTGAATCCGCGCCGCTCGGCGAAGTCCCGCGCGTGGCGCACGAGGTCGGCGAGGTTGGCTTCCGGGCTCATCCCCTCCTCCGGGGGCCAGTCGCCCAGGAAGCCGGGCGTCGCGCGCACGTGCTCGATGCTCCCGCTCCAGGCGGCGAGGTCCCCCTCGTTGTGCTCGGGCCCGAGGGGCTCCAGCCGGAAACCCTCCCCGACGAGCCGGACGGGCACTTCGAAGACGTCCGCCGGCGGTACGAAGGTCTGCTGATCACTGGTCATACCGCGACCCTACGCAGGCGCCACCCGGCCGCCCACGGGATTTCGGGCGGCCGCCGCCAGCCGGAGCAACTCGTCGACGGACCACTGGTCGTAGACGTGTTCCCCGTACTTGGCGGCCAGCACCCTCCCGTCCGGCCCGATCAGCAGGTCGGCGGGCAGCCCGAGCCGGCCACCCGGCTGCCGCGGCGCGGGCAGCCGCTCCCGCCCGCGCGCCACCTCGACGGCCGACCGGGCAACCGCCCACAGCACCGGGCCCCAGGCGCGCGGGTCCAGGAGGGAGCGCGGGGAGGACTCGACGCCGAACTCCCGGTACAGCCGCTGCCACGGATCGGCGATCACGGCGAAGGGGAAGTCGGCTGTGTGCGGGCGCAGTTCCTCCGCGGAGGAGTGGAAGAGCACGACCTCGCGGACCCCGGCGGCCTCGATCTCCGCGTGCCGCCGGACGACGGAGCGCAGGTGGAGGTGGCAGACGGGGCAGCCGGCGAAGCGCCGGAACTGCAGATGGACGAGCCGCTCGGGGTCGGGCACGGGGACGGGCCCTCCCGCGGCGGACGCGGCGGACGCGGCGGACGCGGCGGCGGATGCGGCGGCGGATGCGACGGACGTGACGGACGCGGCGGCGGATGCGACGGACGTGACGGGTGTGAGCAGGCGTGCGGGCACCACGGAACCGGGTTCGAACATGGGAAACCCTCCCTCGACAGGCGTAAGCGTATGACGTACGCCTACCTCCCCAGCGTAGGCGTATGGCGTACGCTGTCAACCGTCATGCCGCGCCCCCGCTCGCACACCCCGGACCAACTGGCCGCCGCCGCCCTCGCCGTCATCGACCGCGACGGGCTCCCCGGCCTCTCCATGCGCGCCGTCGCCACCGAGCTCGGCACCAGCCCCATGGCCCTGTACCGCTACGTCCCGGGCCGCGAGGAACTCGAAGCGCTCGTCGTCGAACTCGTCCTCAGCCGCGTCGACACCACCCCACCGCCCCCGGGCCCCTGGCCCGGCCGGATCACCGTCCTGGCCCGCCGCCTGCGCGACACCATGGGCGCCCACCCGGCCGCCCTGCCCCTCTCCCTGACGCACCGGCACCGCTCGCCGAGCGGGCTGCGCTGGTCGGAAACCGTGCTCGGCGTCCTCACCGAGGCCGGCGTCGAGGCCGAGGAGCGGGTGATCGCGCTGCGCGCACTCGTCGCCTACGTGATCGGCGCCACCCAGCTGGAACACCTCGGCCCGCTGGCCGGCCCCGGAACCACCGCCATCGCCGGTCTCCCCCCGCACGAGTTCCCGTACATGTCGGCCACCGCCCGCGACGCCCGCGCGGTCACCCCGGACCGGGAGTTCGAGGGCGGCCTGACGCTGCTCCTGCGCGGCCTGGCATGATCCGCCGGTGACCACCGCAGCCACCACGGCCACCGCTCCCGTCCCGCCCCCGCCGCCCGTGCCGCCCGCCCGCCACGTCCTGTTCGACGTAGACGGCACCCTCGTCGACGCCGTCGCCAACCAGCGCCGGGTCTGGGCGACCTGGGCCGCCCGCCACGGGCTGGACCCGGACGCCGTCCACGCCGTGGCCCTGCGGACCCGCCCGATGGAAACCTTCGCGGCCGTCGCCCCGGACCGGGACCCGCACGCGTGCCTGGCCGCGCTGCACGAGCTGGAGGACGAGGACGTGCGCTCCGGCACCTACGCCGCCTTCGCCGGCGCGGCCGGGCTGTTGGCCGCCCTGCCCGCGGGGAGCTGGGGCCTGGTCACCTCCAACTACGAACACCGGGTGCGCGGCCGCTTCGACCGCACCGGGCTGCCCGTGCCGCGGGTGCTCGTGGACGCCGCCGCCGTCACGGAGGGCAAGCCCTCGCCGGTCCCGTACCTGCGCGGCGCGGCCCTCCTCGGCGCCGACCCCGCCCACTGCCTGGTCATCGAGGACGCCCCCTCGGGCGTCCGCTCGGGCCTCGCGGCGGGCATGACGGTCTGGACGGTCAACACCCCCGCACCCCACCCCGAAGCCCACCGCCACTTCCCCACCCTCGCCGAGGCCGCCCCCGAAATCCTCGCCTTCACCACCGGGCGGGCGTAGGGGGCGTCTTGCCGTTCAGGCCGGGCTCCCGGGGTGGCCGGATCTGACAGAACCTCGTCATTGCGGCCATGTCGGCGGGGCGAAATGATCTGCGTATGCCCGCAGCCGCAGCAGGACCCGCGCCCGCGCCGCACCGGGTCGTCATCGTGGCCTTCTCCGGTGTGGAACTGCTCGACGTCACCGGCCCGGCCGAGGTGTTCTCGGTCGCCACCCGGGTCGCCGGGACGAGCCACGCCGGCCACGTCGGCCACCCCGGCTACCTCGTCCGGATCGCCACGGCCGACGGCGGGCCGGTGGCCACCTCCAGCGGCGTCCGGCTGCTGGCGGACCTGGCCCTCGACGAGGTGCGGGGCCGGGTCGACACCCTGCTCGTGGCCGGCGCCGTCGAGTTGGCCGGCGACGGGGTGGAGCCCGTCATCGACGGCGAGGTCACCCGCTGGCTGCGCGAAGCGGCGCCGGTGGCGCGCAGGACCGGGTCGATCTGCGCGGGAGCGCACCTGCTGGCCGCGGCGGGCCTGCTGGACGGCCGTTCCGCCACCACCCACTGGCTCACGGCCGCCCGGCTGGCGGCCGACCATCCCCGGGTCGCCGTCGATCCGGACCCGATCTTCATCCGGTCCGGGAGCGTGTGGACCTGCGCCGGTGTCACCTCGGGGCTGGACATGGCGCTGGCGATGGTCGCCGAGGACCACGGCCAGGCCCTTGCCCTGGCCACCGCGCGGATGATGGTCATGTACGTCAAGCGCTCCGGCGGGCAGAGCCAGTTCAGCGTTCCGCTCTCCGCCCCGGCCACGTCGGGCGACCGGATCGACGACCTGCGCGTGTGGATCGCCGACCACCTCACCGAGGACCTCACCGCGGAGGCCCTGGCCGCACGGCTGCACCTGAGCGTGCGCCACTTCTCCCGGCTGTTCCGGCTGCGCACCCACGGCACGCCCGCCGCCTACGTGGAGTCCGCCCGCCTCGAAGCCGCCCGCCGGCTGCTGGAGGAGGGCGACGGCAGCCTGCCGGACATCGCCGCGGCCAGCGGCCTCGGCTCCGTGGAAACCCTGCACCGCTCCTTCCAGCGACGGCTCGGGACCACTCCCGCCGAATACCGCCGCCGGTTCCGCTAAGCCCTGCCCGGCCCGGCCCTGCCCAACGCATCCCGACCCGCACCCCGCCCATCCGCCGGCAGCCCGGCGGATCCCCGGCATGCCCGCACGGGCAGCAGCCGGCCGTCACCTCATGTCCGTCACTTCATGGAGGACGCCATGTCCCGTACGAAGGTCATCCCGATCCCCGTCATGGGCCGCACGGCCATCAACGCGTACCTGCTCCTGGGCCGCCGGCCCGTGATCGTCGACGCCGGGACACCCGGCAGCGGCCAGAAGATCTACGACCGGATCACCGAGCACGGCGTGGACCCCCGCGACGTCTCGCTGATCGTCATCACCCACGGGCACATCGACCACTTCGGCTCCGCCGCCGAACTGCACCGGCTCACCGGTGCGCCCGTCGCCGGCCACATCGCGGACCTCGGGCCGTACCGCTCCGGCCGGGTCCGCGAGCCGTACCTGCCCACCGGCCCGATGGGCCGCGTCATGGACCGGAGCAAGGACCTGCACGCCCAGGCCGAACCCCTCGAACCCGATGTCCTGATCCGCGGCGAGACCCCCCTGGAGGACTTCGGGATCGCCGCCCGCATCATGCCCACCCCCGGACACACCGCCGGATCGGTCTCCGTCCTCACGGATGGCGGAGACCTCGTCGCGGGCGACCTGGTGGCCAACTCCTTCATGGGCCTCATCCCGGGCAAGCCGGCCAATCCGCCGTTCCACGACGACCCGCGGCGCAACCTCACCAGCCTCCGCGAGATGCTCGCCCTGAACCCCACGCGCCTCCACGTCGGCCACGGCTCCCCCCTGGAACCCGACCGGGTCCGGCGCTGGGCCGACCGGGAACACGACCGCCTGTCCCGACGCGAAGCAGCCGGCCGCCTCACCACCCGCGTCGGGGAAACGCCCTGACCACGGGGACCCGGCGCCGCCCGGGGCTCTCCGAGCGCCATGTTCCTGAACATGCGGCGATACGGCACACTGGAGGTTTGGCCAGAGTGAAACGGGGCGCTGCGCGTGAATGGTCCATTGATCGTCCAGAGCGACAAAACACTCCTCCTCGAAATCGACCACGAGCTCTCCGCGGCCGCGCGGCGCGCCATCGCGCCCTTCGCCGAGCTGGAGCGTGCTCCCGAGCACATCCACACCTACCGGATCACGCCGCTCGGGCTGTGGAACGCCCGGGCCGCCGGGCACGACGCCGAGCAGGTCGTCGACGCGCTCGTGGAGTTCTCCCGCTACCCCGTCCCGCACGCGCTGCTCGTCGACGTCGCCGAGACCATGGCCCGCTACGGCCGGCTCACCCTCTCCAAGCACCCCGTCCACGGGCTGGTCCTGACCAGCACCGACCGGCCGGTGCTGGAGGAGATCCTGCGGTCGAAGCGGGTCGCCCCGCTGGTCGGCGCGCGCCTCGACGCCGACACCGTCGCCGTGCACCCCTCCGAGCGCGGGCAGATCAAGCAGACCCTGCTCAAGCTGGGCTGGCCCGCCGAGGACCTCGCCGGGTACGTGGACGGCGAAGCGCACCCGATCGAGCTCGACGAGACCGGCTGGGCGCTGCGCCCCTACCAGCAGCAGGCCGTCGAGGGCTTCTGGCACGGCGGCTCCGGCGTGGTCGTCCTGCCCTGCGGCGCCGGCAAGACGCTGGTCGGCGCGGGCGCGATGGCGAAGGCCAAGGCGACCACGCTGATCCTCGTCACGAACACCGTCTCCGCCCGCCAGTGGAAGCACGAGCTGATCAAGCGGACCTCGCTGACGGAGGAGGAGATCGGCGAGTACTCCGGTACGCGCAAGGAGATCCGGCCCGTCACGATCGCCACGTACCAGGTCCTGACGACGAAGCGGAAGGGCATCTACCCGCACCTGGAGCTCTTCGACTCCCGGGACTGGGGCCTGATCCTCTACGACGAGGTGCACCTGCTGCCGGCTCCGGTGTTCAAGTTCACCGCGGATCTGCAAGCGCGGCGGCGGCTCGGGCTGACGGCGACGCTGGTGCGCGAGGACGGGCGCGAGTCGGACGTGTTCTCGCTGATCGGGCCCAAGCGGTTCGACGCCCCGTGGAAGGAGATCGAGGCGCAGGGCTACATCGCGCCGGCCGACTGCGTCGAGGTACGGGTCAACCTGACCGAGTCGGAGCGGCTCGCCTACGCGACCGCCGAGACGGAGGAGAAGTACCGCTTCTGCGCGACCACCGCCACCAAGCGGAAGGTCACCGAGGCTCTGGTCGCCAAGCACGCGGGCGAGCAGACGCTGGTCATCGGGCAGTACATCGACCAGCTCGACGAGCTCGGCGAGCACCTGGACGCGCCCGTCATCAAGGGCGAGACCTCCAACGCGCAGCGCGAGAAGCTCTTCAACGCCTTCCGCGAGGGCGAGATCAGCGTGCTGGTCGTCTCGAAGGTCGCCAACTTCTCCATCGACCTGCCCGAGGCCACGGTCGCCATCCAGGTGTCCGGCACCTTCGGCTCCCGCCAGGAGGAAGCACAGCGACTGGGCCGCGTGCTGCGCCCGAAGGCGGACGGCCACGAGGCGCGCTTCTATTCGGTCGTCGCCCGCGACACCATCGACCAGGACTTCGCCGCGCACCGCCAGCGCTTCCTGGCCGAACAGGGCTACGCCTACCGGATCATGGACGCCGACGAGCTGCTGGCCGGGGACTGACGGACGGGGTGGCGAGCACTACGCTGGTCGTATGACGCACCAGGAGATCTACGAGGTCCTCTTCACGGAGTCGGCGGGCCGCGACCGGGACCGGCTGGAACCCGTGCGCCGCGCCTCCTTCGACAAGGCGCTCGAAATCCTGGCCCGCGATCCGTACACGGAGCTGTCCCGGCCGATAGGAGCGGGCGAGCAGGACCGCGAGATCCGGCTCACCTCACAGATCGTGGCCGAGTACATGGTGTCGCGCGGGCGGCTGCTGCTCGTGGTGCTGCGGGTCTTCGACGACGCGGACATCTTGCTGCCCGAAGGGTGACCGGCGGCGCAGGGCGGCGGCCAGCAGGGCCGTGAGCAGGGGGACCGTCCAGACCCACAGGTGGGGCCAGTCGAGCAGGAGCGAGCGGCCGCCCGTGGGCGGGTGCCGGGACCAGAACTCGGCAGAGGCCCCGGGGAGGACCAGCAGCCCGAGCAGGCCGCTGCCCGCGAAGGCACCCAGCGCGGTCAGCCCGGCCCGGACCCGGCCGGTCAGCAGGAGGTACGGGATCAGCAGCGCCGGGGTCAGGGTGATCCCGGCGGCCGTGCCCAGCGCGAAGCCCTTGCCGAGCGCGCCGCGCGGCCGGTGCAGGTCCCACAGGACGAGGCAGGCCAGCGCCAGGGCGATCTGGCCGGACAGCGGGCTCTGGAACAGCGGCTCCAGCCACACCCCGGCGACGGTGGCGGCCAGCACCGCGCCCGGCCGGGCCCGCAGTCCCGCCAGCCGGCACGACAGCAGGATCAGCAGGGCGAACAGGCCCGCGCTGCCCCCCACCAGGACGGCCTTCAGTACGCCCGTCGGCAGCCAGGCGGCCGGGGCGAAGAGGATGGCCGCGAAGGGCGGATACGCGGCGGGCGGGCTCCACTCGGCGGCGGAGAGACCGGGGGCGAGGGCATCGGCCACCGGGATGCGCAGGGCGACGCAGAGCACGCCGAGCACGAGCAGCAGGCCCGCGAGCAGCACACCGGCGCGGGGCGACGGAGAGCGGCTGGGCTCGGAACTCCGGGTCACGGCGCGACCCTAGTGGATCAACGCCCCGGCACCCGCGCGGAGGTGGCTCAGCGGCGTATGACGCCCGCGTCCTCGGCGTATTCACCCAGGACGACGACGCTCACGGCGGTCGCCGCGAAGACCTTGGCGGCGCGCAGGACGCTGCCGGCGCTGTGGCGCGGGCGGCGGGACTCGGAGGTGGCGGTGGCGCCGCGAGGGCGGCGACCCTGGACCGGGGTGTAGGTTGCGGTGCTCATGTATCCATGGTCGGTTTTCGACCGGGTTGTCACATCGCCCTGAGGGCTGAACCTCGGGCTCTCCGGCATCCTCCTCCCGGCCCATGCCTCCCCCTACGGGCTCTGTCCGAAGGAGGACACGGACCGAACACCCCCCGTACGGGGCCACCGCCCCAAAGGACTTTCGTCCCCCCCCTTCATCCCTCCATCCCTTCCTTCATCCCTTCCTTCATCCGTCCCTTATCCATTCGCGCTGTGCCTTCGCGATGACTAGAATCTCCGCTCTTGCCGCCTCCCGCCGCGTCACCGGGAGCGCCGCCCGCCGCTCGGAAACCGGCGGGCCCGTCCGCCCGCATCACGCAGGTCCTCAGCAGATGGAGGCAGTTCCGTGCCCGCGCACGCCCACGTCACCGACCCCGACGCCGACCCTTACGCCGACGCAGCCGCCACCGACCCCCTGGGCCGCGAGCGGGCCCACCTCGCCGCCTCCCGGTCCGCGCTCCGCGCGATGCGCGAGGACGTCGAGAACCTCGACATCCGCGACGTCACCGCGAACTGGGTCAACGCGGTCGTCCTGCAAGCCCAGATCGACGACCGGATCAAGGCCCTCGCGGACCTCGCCCACACCCCCCTCTTCTTCGGCCGCCTCAACTACCTGCACTCGCCCGGCGCGGAGCTCGCCGAGGGCGCGGAGGGCGAGCAGTTCTACATCGGCCGCCGCCACGTCCACGACGCCGGCGGCGATCCGATGGTCATCGACTGGCGCGCCCCGGTCTCCCAGCCCTTCTACCGGGCCTCCAAGAACGACCCGCAGGACATCGGGCTGCGCCGCCGCTTCGGTTACACGGGCGGCGAGCTGACCGCGTACGAGGACGAGCACCTCTCCGACCCCGCCGAGGCCGCGGCCGTCAGCAAGCTGCTCCAGCAGGAGATCGAGCGCCCGCGCGTGGGTCCCATGCGCGACATCGTGGCGACGATCCAGCCCGAGCAGGACGAGATCGTCCGTTCCGGCCTGTCGGGCTCCGTCTGCGTCCAGGGCGGCCCCGGCACCGGAAAGACGGCCGTCGGCCTGCACCGTGTCGCGTACCTCCTCTACGCACACCGCGACCGCCTCGCCCGTACCGGCACCCTGGTCATCGGGCCGAACCGTTCCTTCCTGCACTACATCGAGCAGGTCCTGCCCGCCCTCGGCGAGCTGGAGGTCAAGCAGGCCACGGTCGACGACCTGGTCGCCCGCGCGGACCTGGAGGTACGCGGCGCGGACGCCGCCGAAACCGCCGTGATCAAGGGCGACGCCCGGATGGCGGAGGTACTGCGCCGCGCGGTCCACTCGCACGTGTCGGAGCCCGTCGAACCGCTGATGGTGGTCCGCGGCTCGCGCCGCTGGCGGGTGCCCGCGTACGAGATCGCCGAGATCGTCGCCGAGCTCCAGAACCGCGACATCCGCTACGGCGCCGCCCGCGACGCCCTCCCGCAGCGGATCGCGCACGCGGTCCTCGTACGGATGGAGCAGGCGGGCGAGGCGCCCGACGACCGGGTCCAGGACGCGGTGGCGCGCAATCCCGCCGTGAAGGCCGTGGTCAAGACGGTGTGGCCACTCGTGGAGCCGGCCAAGCTGGTGCTGCGGCTGCTCTCGGACGCGGAGTTCCTCGCGGCGCACGCGGAGGGGATCCTGTCGGCGCAGGAGCAGGAACTGCTGCGGTGGGCGAAGCCGGCGCGCAGCGTGAAGTCGGTGAAGTGGTCGGCGGCGGACCTGGTCCTCATCGACGAGGCCACGGACCTGGTGGAGCGCACGCACTCGCTCGGCCACGTCGTCATCGACGAAGCGCAGGACCTGTCCCCGATGCAGTACCGGGCGGTCGGGCGGCGCTGCACGACCGGTTCGGCGACGGTCCTCGGGGACCTCGCGCAGGGCACGACCCCGTGGGCGACGCGCAGCTGGGACGAGGCGCTGGGGCATCTGGGCAAGCCGGGTGCGGTGCTGGAGGAACTGACGGCGGGCTTCCGCGTGCCGCGCGAGGTGATCGCCTACGCCTCGCGGCTGCTGCCGGCGATCTCGCCGGGCCTGTCGCCCGTCTCCTCGGTCCGCGAGACCCCGGGCTCGCTGGTCATCTCCGAGGTCGACTCGGACTCCGGCCTGCCGGCGGCGGTGATCGCGGCCTGCCGGGCCTCGCTCGTGCACGAGGGGTCGATCGGGCTGATCGCACCGGACGCGCGGATCGCGGAGCTCGGGGAGGCGTTGGTGGGCGCGGGCCTGCCCTACCTCTCGCCCGGCGAGGAGACGACCGCGGAGTCGCGGCTGACGCTGGTGCCGGCCTCGCTGGCCAAGGGTCTGGAGTACGACTACGTCGTGCTGCACGAGCCGGCGGAGGTGGTCTCGGGCGAGCCCGACGAACGGACCGGGCTGCGCCGCCTGTACGTCTGCCTCACCCGAGCCGTCTCCGGGCTCACCGTCCTGCACGCCGCACCGCTGCCCGAGGCTCTGGCGTAGCCCTGCGGGGCAGTCCCCTACCCGCCCTTCCACCGTTCCCCGGGCGCTGCCCGGACCCGGTCCTCAAACGCCGGACGGCTGAGTTTGGCTGCGCCCGGGGCGGGGTCGGGGACGGGGTGGGGTGTTGGCCTGGACGTAGAGCGTGATGTGTGGCGCGGAAACAGGCCGCGGCCTGTCGGAGTAGGGCAGGGGGCGCCTAAATCATGCAGTCCAGGCCGACACCCCACCCCGGCCCCGGCACCGACCCCCCGCAGCACAAGCGGTCAGCTCAAGGAGACCCGCCAGGACTCCACCGCCGCCGGGGACACCGGCCGGGCCCAGCCGTCGGGGCGGGCCGCGCCGCCGATGTGGAAGGCGTCGATGCCCGCTTCGCGGAGCACCGGCAGGTGGGAGAGGGCGAGGCCGCCGCCGACCAGGATGCGCGGCTCGTAGCCGGGGGTGCCGGACTTCGCCGCCTCCGCCAGCAGCGTCGGCAGCCCCTCGTCGACCCCGCCCGCCGCGCCCGCGGTCAGGTAGGTGTCGAGCCCGGGCAGGTCCGCGACCGCCTTGCGGAGCTGGTCACGGTCCGCCGCACGGTCGATCGCCCGGTGGAACGTCCACCCGCAGCCGCCGAGCTCCGCCACGACCGCCTCGACGGCGGTGAGGTCGGGGCTGCCGTCCGGGTTCAGGAAGCCCAGCACGAACTCCTCGGCCCCCTCCGCCCGCAGCGCCCGCGCCTCCGCCACCAGGCGTTCCACGTCCTGCGCGGAGCCCGCCGAGAAGCCGTCGGCCTTCCGGAGCATCACGCGCAGCCTGATGTCGACCGCCGCCCGGATCGCCGCGAAGGTCTCGCGCGGCGGGGTGAGCCCGTCGGCGGCCATGTCGGTGACCAGCTCGAGTCGGTCCGCCCCACCGGCCTGGGCCGCGACCGCGTCCTCCACGTCGAGGGCGATCACCTCCAGGAGCGCACGGTTGCTCATGTAATCCCATCCTTCGTCCCGCATTGGAAAATAGGTCTAGTCCAATATTCAGGGTACGGGCCTCCGCCCACCCTCCACCAGCACAATCACGCCACCACCACAATGTGCGCATGACATCCGCCATGACTTCCGACACGCACCCCGGGCAAAAGCTCCGCGCCCGCTGGCACGCCACCACCGCCGCCGCCGGAGCCGCCCCCGACCGCGACCCCGCCCCCTACGCCGACCGACTCCTCACCGCCTGGGCGGAGCCGCAGCGCAGGTACCACACCACCGCACACCTGGCCGACGTACTCGCACGCATCGACGTACTCGCAGGCGAGGAGGAAGGCGGAGAGGCGGCGGACCTCGCCGCCGTAGAGCTCGCCGCCTGGTTCCACGACGCCGTCTACCGGCCCGACCGCTCCGAGAACGAGGAGCGCAGCGCCGCCCTCGCCGAGCGCGCCCTGCCCGAGCTCGGCATCGACGGGGCCCGCACCGCCGAGGTGGCCCGCCTCGTCCGCCTCACCGTCACCCACGACCCCGCACCCGGCGACGCCAACGGCGAGCTGCTCTGCGACGCCGACCTGGGCGTCCTGGCCAGCACGGCCGAGGAGTACGCCGCCTACGCGGCAGCCGTGCGCGCCGAGTACGGCTTCGTCCCCGACGAGGCCTTCCGCGCAGGCCGGGCCGCCGTGCTGCGCCAGCTGCTGGAGCTGCCCCGCCTCTTCCGCACCGCCTACGGGGCTGCGCACTGGGAGGCCCCGGCCCGCGCGAACCTGGCCGCCGAGCTGGCGGACCTCAGCGAGACGGGCGGGACCAACGAGACCCGCGACAGCGACGAGACGGAAGCCACCCGGCCCCCGGGAATGTGATCCGGTTCGTCGCGGTTGAGATAGTTCATGCCCGCCGCAGCCGAACGCACCCGTATGCCCGTTGCCGTCTACATCCTCGGCCTCTCCGTCTTCGCACTCGGCACCAGCGAGTTCATGCTCTCCGGGCTGCTGCCACCCATCGCCGAGGACATGGGCGTCACCATCCCCCAGGCGGGCCTGCTCATATCCGCCTTCGCGATCGGCATGGTCGTCGGTGCGCCCCTGCTCGCCGTCGCCACGCTGCGGCTGCCCCGGCGCACCACGCTGCTCTCGCTGATCACCCTCTTCGGCCTCGGGCAGGTCGCGGGCGCGCTGGCCCCCTCGTACGAGCTGCTCTTCGCCTCCCGCATCGTCTCCGCGCTCGCCTGCGCCGGCTTCTGGGCGGTCGGCGCCGCCGTGGCCATCGCCATGGTCGAGCAGCACCAGCGGGCCCGCGCGATGGCCGTCATGATCGGCGGCCTCTCCATCGCCAACGTCCTCGGCGTCCCGGCGGGCGCCTTCCTGGGTGAGCACCTGGGCTGGCGGTCCGCGTTCTGGGCGGTGGGCGCCGCCTCCGCCGTCGCACTGGTCGGCATCCTCGCGCTGATCCCCAAGATCCCGCTGCCCGCCGAGAAGCCGACGCTCGCGCGCGAGCTGCGCATCTACCGCGACCGGCAGGTGTGGCTGTCGATCGGCATCACGGCGCTCGCCGCGGGCGGGGTCTTCTGCGCCTTCAGCTACTTGTCCCCGCTGCTCACGGACGTGGCCGGGCTCGATTCGCAGTGGGTCCCGTGGATCCTCGGGCTCTTCGGGGTCGGCGCGCTGGCGGGCACCACGGTGGGCGGGCGGATCGCCGACGCGCACCTGTTCGGGGTGATGCTGTGGGGCATCACCGCCTCCACCGTCTTCCTGGCGGCACTGGCCCTGCTGGCCTCCACCGCGGCGGCCGCGATCGCCCTCGCGTTCCTGCTCGGCTTCTCGGCGTTCTTCACGGCCCCGGCGCTCAACGCCCGCATGTTCAACGTCGCCGGCGCCGCCCCGACCCTGGCCGGCGCGACCACCACGGCCGCCTTCAACCTCGGCAACACCGGCGGCCCCTGGCTCGGCGGCACCGTCATCGACGCCGGGTACGGCTACTCGGCCACCGCCTGGGCGGGCGGCGCGATGACCGTCACCGCCATCGCCCTGGGCCTCGTAGCCCTCCGCCTGGACCGCCGTACGGGCTCCCCGACCCGCGTCGTGGCCACGTCCACGTCCACATCCGCGTCCGCTCCGGCCGTGGCCCCCGTGGGCACGTAGCACCGCGTACGGGCACAGGGGACCGGATCGGGTCGGCCATGTCACTCGCCATCGAAGATGCCCTCGGCCGGGTCGGTGATCACCGGCATCCCCGACGGCCCCCAGCTCGCGCTCGCCCCGGCCGCACGGTCGGGCTTCGTGACGTACGCCTCGGGCCGCTGACCCGGTCCCGGGCGGACTGAATCAGGCTACTTGCCGACTTGGGCAAGGAGGCTGTCGAGCTTGTTCTTCTCGTCCTGCAGTATCTCGGCGTTCTTCTCGATCAGCTCCTTCTGGTAGGCAGAGAACACCGCAGACCAGATGCCCACGAGGTTGGTCCGGAGCTTGCATGCGACATCCGCCTTCGCCACGGTGGTCTCCCGATCGGACACAGGCGGCATCCCGTTCTCGCTGCCGGGCACCGCGCCGACCGCCCATGCGGGATCGCCGGCGGCGTCCCGAGGCGTCGCGTAGTCGTGGCCCGCCTCCCGCATGCAGGTGCTCCACCGGGCGAACACCTCCCTCGTCCTGCTGTCCTGCAAGGACCACTGGTAGGCGGATGACCCGAACCGGTGCGCGATCGGCGTGTTCGCCAGCTCGGCACCGCCGGAGAGCTCGCTCCGGGCCCTTCCGATGCACCCTCCCTTGGGGACATCCTTTCCGTTGACACGAGACGAGCCTTCCCCTGAGAAGACGGCCATCGCGGCGTCCGAAATCTGCCCCTCCGGCACCCGCGGCCTGCCTGCGTTCGGAATCTCGTCCGGCGACGGCTTGTACCCGTACTGGGCCGCATGCTCCATGTCGAACACCGTGAAGAGGCGAGCCGAGGGCCACCGCCCCTGCACCACCGCACTCCGATCCGGAACCGGCATGTCGAATCCGAATTCCGCCATGCACGCGCGCACGCGCCCGTCCTCCGCACGGTCGACCAGAGCCACCTGCTGAGCGTTTCTGACGTACGCGTCCAAAGGGGACGTCACCTCGCGAAAGCTCTTGGGCGTGGACACCACCCCGAGTTGTGGCTCGGGGCCGGCATGCGACTTACCCCCTCGGGACGACACCTCGTTGCGCGGCCCCTTTTCGGACGAACAGGCGCCCGCCGTAAGCATGGTCACCGTGACGGCACCGACAGCGATCCAGCGAAAGTGCAACCGCACAGGAATCCCCCTACCAAATCCCGCGATGAGTCTCGCCCTCCAGGGATGACAAACGAGGGCCGGTTCGCGCGGGGCAGCCCCTGATGCAGTGGCGCCTGCAGGGGCTGCCCCGCGTTCTAGTGGATCAGCCTCGGGGGCCGATCACTCCCAGCGGTGGGAGCTGTACGAGTTGTCGTCCTCGGCGTTCCGCTTCGACCATGCAGGCACGGCCTGCCGGTATCCGCCGTAGAACGGATCGGCATAGAACGCGACCGTCTGCCTCTTCGCGAAGCTGTTCATCGAGGACGCACTGTTGTCCAGCCAGACGCCGGAGTTGTAGTACTTCCGGCTCACGTAGCTCGTCATGTCGTAGTAGCTGTCCAGCTTTGCTCCCACGTAGCCGAAGTCCAGGTAGATGCAGACATCTCCGGTCTCGCAGGACCCGTTTTGATCCGCCGCCGTCGCGGGCGTGGACACCATCGCGACAAGGGCGCCGGCCATCGCAAGGGCAGCAGCAAGTCTTGCTTTACGCACGGGCATGATTCCCCTCCATGAAACGTGTGGATTCAGAACGAGGATGCTTGCTTCACGTACGCCTATCCAATTTTCGAATTGGCCTCGCAACGCTATCCACTCGACCGGGTTTCCACAAGGCCTTCCTCAATCAAATTCAAGACACTTGACCGATTCCACGGCATGGAATTCACTATTCCAATTCACCGGAATGGCGAGAATGTGCTGCAGGCGCATTTTCCAGAGAATGCCGGATTCGGCCGGCTCATCGCCGGAGTGCTTCGACCGGTTCGATGCGCGCGGCGCGCCAAGAGGGGTAGAGGCCGGCGATCAGTCCGGTGACCAGGCCCGCCAGGGGTGCGGCGGCGACGGTGGCGGGATGGATCACGGGCGTCCACTCGCGGGCGGCGCTGGTGGCCGCGACGGCGATGATGCCCAGGCTGGTGCCGATCAGGCCACCGAGGGCGCCGAGGGCTGCGGATTCGGCGATGAACTGGCCGGCGATGTGGCGTCCGCGGGCTCCGAGGGCGCGGCGCAGGCCGATCTCACCGGTGCGTTCCATGACCGCGACGAGCGTGGTGTTGGCGATGCCGACGGCCCCGATGACCAGGCAGATGCCGGCCAGGAGGAGGAAGAGGGTGCTCAGGTCGGAGGTGACGTTGTCGCGCAGAGTGCGCGGGTCGGGCGGCGGGACGGGCTTGAAGTAGCCGGGCTGGTCCGGGCGCAGCGCGTAGGGGGTTTCGTCGGCGACCTGGACGGCGGCGCCGGTACGGGTGGTGACCAGCATGGCGGCGCGCTGGCCGCCGCCGGGCGGACCCCACGTGGTCTCGGCGGTGCTGCGCGGGACCAGGACGGACAGCAGCAGGTCGGGTTTGCGCTCGGTGCCGGCGAGGATCCCGACGATGGTGAAGGGGACGTCGCCGAGGAAGACCGCGGGCTGGGTCTGCAAGGTGGTGATGCCCAGGCGGTCGGCCACGCCCTCGCCGATGACCGCGACGCGTTCGGCGCGCGCGTCATGGAACGTGTCCCAGGCGCGGCCTTCGGCGAAGGTGGCACCGACGGCCGGGATCAGGCCGGAGGACACCGCGACCACCTGGATCGACTGGCCACCGGAGCGGCCGCCGACGGGGGCGGCGTGAACCGTGCCGCGCGAGGGGAGTTCCACCGGCCAGAACACCCCGGCGCCAGTGACCCCGTTCAGTGCGCGCACACGGCTGTCCGCGTCGGGCGGAAAGGAGAGCGGGACGGTGTCGGCGTCCGGGCCGCCGGTGTCCTCGACGGTGACCTCGGTCGCGGTGAGCGCGTTGAACCGGTCCCCGATCTGCCCGGCCGCGGTCGCGGTCAGGCCGAGGACGGCGACGAACGTACCGACCCCCAGGACGGTGCCCAGCGCCGTCAGTACCGATCGGGCCGGGCGCTGCATCATCCCGGCGACCGCCTCGGCGAGCAGGGCCCTGGGACGGAACTTCGTGCGCGGCAGGGCGGGTGCGGCATCCGGACGGGGGGCCTGCACGGTGCGGCGGATGAGGCTGGGGATACCGCTGCGGCTACGGATGCGGCTGAATCCGGAACCGCCGCGCAGATCCCGGGACGGCCGGTCGGGGAGAAGGTCCGAGGTGCCGTCGTCGCGGTCCGTGCCGTACGTCGCCCCGTGCCCGGCGTCCCGGGACGGGACGTGGGCTGCGCCGTGGGCACGGTGGCCGTCCACGCCCAGGCCTTCGGGACCGGTCGAGCCGGCCGTGCGAACACCGCGGGGCTGTTCGGTCAGGACGCCGTCGCGGATGGTCAGGGTGCGGGTACCGCGGGCGGCGACCTGCGGGTCGTGGGTGATCAGCATGATCGTCATGCCCCGGCCGTGCAACTCGTCCAGCAGCTCCAGCACCCCTTCCGCGGTCGCGGTGTCCAGGTTCCCGGTCGGCTCGTCGCACAACAGCAACGCGGGCTCCCCCGCCAACGCCCTGGCAATCGCCACCCGTTGCCGCTCACCACCGGAAAGCGTCGACGGCAGGGCGTGGATCCGGTGGCCGAGCCCGACCTGCACCAGCGCCGCGCGAGCCCGCGCGGTTCGCTCCCGGCGCCCGATGCCCTGGTAGAGCATCGACAGCTCGACGTTCTCCAACGCACTGCGATGCGGCAGGAGATGGAACGCCTGGAACACGAACCCGATCCGCGTCCCGCGTAACGCGGAGCGCTGCGCCTCCTTCAGCTCACCGGTGTTCACGGCGTCCAGGACGTACCGCCCGCAGGTGGGACGGTCCAGCAGGCCCGCCACGTTCAAGAACGTCGACTTCCCCGATCCCGACGGACCCACGATCGTGACGAACTCTCCCTGACTGACAGTCAGATCCACCGGATTCAACGCTCGTACGGGCGGCGGCCCCGGATACGTCAGCCCCACACCTCGCAAAGCGATCACCGGGACTGCCCCACCGCCCACGCCGCCGCCCCCGGAACCCGCAGGACCGGCCACGGCCGCAGGCCCGCCCGCGTACGCGGGCTCCATCACGAACCCCCGGTCACGGGGGGACGCCCGCGGTCGGCCGTTCCCGCAGCGGCATCGCCCCCGGAGCCGCTGCCGCCCCGGGCCACTCCGACCATCACCTGCTCCCCCGGCGCCAGTTGCCCACCACCGACCGGGGTGACCTGCACGTACCCGTCACCGCTCGTCCCCGGCCGCACCTCGACCCGGCGCTGCACCCCCTCGGCGGCCCGCACTGTCACCACGGTCCGCCCGTCGGCTCCCGCGGAGACCGCCGACAGCGGCACCACCAGCACCTCGCCGTCCGACGATGCCGCCTCCACCGTCAACCGCACATCCTGCCCCGCCAGCTTCGGGTCCAACGGCGTCAGCGGCGTCACCACCAGTTCGAACGCCCGCCCGCCGCCGGCCGACCCGCCGCCGGGCTGCCCCCCGTCGCCCCCGGTCGGGGCCGCCGGTGCGTCCGCCACCGAGGTGACCGTCGCCTCCGCGTCCACCCCCGATAACTCGGACAGGATCTTCACCTTCATACCGGCCCGCACCAGGTCCTTCTCGTGCGGCGCCAGCGCTCCCTTGACCACCAGCGCACCCGCCGAGATGGCGAGGGCCTTCTCCTTCACCTCGCCGCCCAGCTTCGCCGCGACCGCGTCGACCCGGCCCGGGAACCCGCGCAGGAATACCACCTCACCGGCCGGCAGCATGGCCCCCGACTTCGCCTGAAGGTCGGCGAGGCCCTTCTTCGCCTGCGCCACGTCCTCATTCGCATACGTCAGTTGCTGCTCGGCCTGCTTCACCGCGGCGTCCAGACCGGCCGTCCCGCCGCCACCGCCGGACCCACCGCCCGACCCGGCGGACAGCGCGTCCTTCTTCGCCTGATGCGCCGCCGCCAACGCGTCCTTCGCCGCCTTGGCCGCCCGCTCGCCCTGGGTCACCTGCTGCTGCGCGGCAATGATCTGCCCCGCACCCCCATCCGGCGTCTTCGACGCCTCGTAGCCGATCTTCTCGTAGAAGTCCTCGACCGCCTCGCGCGTCCCCGGACCGTACGTGCCGGACTCGTCCGTGCCGGACTTCAGCCCCAGCCCCGCCAGCGCGTTCTGCAACTGCGCGACATCGCGGCCCTCCGCGCCCGGTTTCAGGTCCCGGTACACAGGAACCTCACCCGCCAGCACGAACACCGGCCGGCCGGAGACCTCCAGCAGCACCTGCCCGGACTCCAGCACATCCCCCGGCTTCACCCGAACCGCGGTCACCACCGGCTTGCCGCCCCCGCCGTCCGGATCACCCGCCCCGACCTGCGGCGCGACATCGATGGACTGTGCGGCCGATACCTGCCCGCGCAACACCACAGTGTCCGCGAGCCGCCGTAACTCCACCGGCGCAGTGATCACCGACCGCGCCGGCGGATCCGCCTCCGCAGCGCGCTCCCCCGGCGACTTGATCAACTGCGCCGCCGCCAGACCCGCGCCGCCCAACAGCACGGCCGCGGCAGCAGTCAGGCCGAGCGCACGCCGCCTGCCACGCGCGCCACGGCCTTTGCCGCTGCCGGCGTCGCCGCCTTCCTCGTTCAAGGGTGCACCGTTCAGCATGACTAATGCCATCGCCCGCTCTCCCCGTCCCCGTCCCCGCGCAGCGGGGTGCGGACAGCTTGCCAACCTCGCCGTCCCGCAGTCAGGGGGTTACCCCCTCCCGATTCTGTGATCTACATCACTGAATCGTCGTTGCAAAATCCCACCGCAGAGCCGGCTAAGCCGCCGGCCGCCCCTTCGGGCGCCGCAGGCCGGCCGTCGTGAGTCTGCGGACCAGTTCCTTGCTGCCGATCTCCACGGCGCCCGCGGCCACCGCGTCGGCGTAGCGCTGCTCCGGGACGTCGTAGTGGTCGCGTTCGAAGGCCTTCGGCGGACAGCCGATCGACGCCGCGAAGGCGTGCAGTTCCTCGAACGAGCTGTCGCTGACCAGGTGCGACCACATGCGGCCGTGACCCGGCCAGTCGGGCGGGTCGATGTACACCGTCACCGTCGGCTCATTCGCCGAAGCCTGAGCCGGAGCCCGAGCCGGAGCCGGAGCCGCCGAGCACCGGTCCGAGGCCGCCCACCGGCGCCACCCGCACGCCGGCCTCCGAGCACACCCACATCGGGTCCGGTCCGAGCTCGGGCTCCACGTCCAGCGCGTGCGGCTCGCCATGGCCGCAGACCGGGCACAGCGGCCAGCGTCCGTACTTCTCCAGCAGCGCGTCCTTCACGTCCTGGGCGACGAGTCCGGCGAGGTAGTCGACGCCCTCCGGCCACTCCTCCACCCACCAGCGGCGGTGCGTGACCGCGTCCTCGACGAGCGAGACGACATCGGCCTCTGCGACCTCGCCCGCGACGAGATCGGCGAGTACCAGGGCGCGTGCGGCGTGCAGCGCCTGTTCAAGGGGGGTCGCGTGGTCCATGGACACATTGTGGACCCGGACCGGCCCCGTGGCGAAGGTCCCCTTCCACCGGTGACTTATGGCGTCTTGACGTTCCCACCCCTCTGAAAATAAGTTTCAAGGGTGAGTCAGAACGTGAAAGAAACCTTCAGCGGAGCGGCGGACGCGGCCGTCCCCGTCCCCGCCCCCGCCGCCCTGCGGGCCCGCGTCCGCAGCCTCGGTCCCTCGATGACCCGCTCCATGCAGGCCGTCGCCGAGGCCGTCGCCGAGGACCCCGCGGCCTGCGCCGCGCTCACCGTCAGCGACCTCGCCGCCCGCACCGGCACCAGCGAGGCCACCGTCGTCCGCACCGCCCGCCTCCTCGGCTACCCCGGCTACCGCGACCTGCGCCTCGCGCTCGCCGCGCTCGCCGCCCAGCAGGAGTCCGGCGCGGCCCCGGCCGTCACCGTGGACATAGCCGTGGACGACTCCCTCGCGGACGTGGTCGCCAAGCTGGCCCAGGAGGAGGCGCAGACCCTCGCCGACACCGCCGCCGGACTCGACGTCGCCGCCCTCGGCTCGGCCGTCGCCGCCCTCGCGGGCGCCCGCCGCATCGAGATCTACGGGGTCGGCGCCTCCGGCCTCGTCGCCCAGGACCTCGCGCAGAAGCTGTCGCGCATCGGCCTGATCGCCCACGCGCACAACGACCCGCACCTGGCCGTCACCACCGCCGTGCTGCTGCGCCCCGGCGACGTGGCCGTCGCCATCACCCACTCCGGCGGCACCGGCGACGTCATCGAACCCCTGCGGACCGCCTTCGAGCACGGAGCCACCACCCTCGCGCTCACGGCCCGCGCCAACTCCCCCGTCGTCCACTACGCCGACCTCGTACTGGCCACCTCCGCCGCGCGCGAGACCCAGCTGCGCCCGGCGGCCATGTCGAGCCGGACCAGCCAGCTCCTCGTCGTGGACTGCCTGTTCGTGGGCGTCGCCCAGCAGACCTACGAGACGGCGGCGCCCGCGCTCGCAGCCTCGTACGAGGCGCTCGCGCCCCGCCACCACACCCCCGTACCCACCGCCAAGCGCAACAGCACCACCCGCTAGCAGCAGCATCCAGTAGCCCAGGAGCCGAAGCCCATGACCGCGTACGCCGAACTCCGCGCCCAGCTCGCCACCTTGACCACCGAGGCCTTCCGCCCCGAGCTGGCCGAGATCGACCGGCTGCCCACCCTGGAGATCGCCCGCCTGATGAACGCCGAGGACGCCACCGTCCCGGCCGCCGTCGCCGGCGAGCTGGAGACGATCGCCGCCGCCATCGACGGGATCTCCGAGCGGATGGCCCGCGGCGGGCGCCTGATCTACGCGGGCGCCGGCACCGCCGGCCGGATGGGCGTACTGGACGCCAGCGAGTGCCCGCCCACCTTCAACACCGACCCCACCGAGGTCGTCGGCCTGATCGCGGGCGGCCCCTCCGCCATGGTCAAGGCCGTCGAAGGCGCCGAGGACTCCAAGGAACTGGCCCGCGAGGACCTGACCGCGCTGGCCCTGACCGCCGACGACACCGTCATCGGGATCTCCGCCTCCGGCCGCACCCCGTACGCGATCGGCGCCGTCGAGTTCGCCCGCGACCGCGGCGCCCTCACCGTCGGCCTGTCCTGCAACGCCGGCTCCGCGCTCGCCGCGGCCGCCGACCACGGCATCGAGGTGGTCGTCGGCCCCGAACTCCTCACCGGGTCCACCCGGCTGAAGGCCGGCACCGCGCAGAAGCTCGTCCTCAACCTCATCTCGACCCTCACGATGATCCGGCTCGGCAAGACGTACGGAAACCTGATGGTCGACATGCGCTCCTCCAACGAGAAGCTGCGCGCCCGCGCCCGCCGCATCGTCTCGCTGGCGACCGGCGCCCCCGACGCCGAGATCGAAGCCGCGCTCACCGCCGCCGACGGCGAGGTCAAGCAGGCCATCCTCGTCATCCTCGGCGGAGTCGACGGCCCCACGGCCGCCGAACTGCTCACCGCCTCCCGGGGCCACCTCCGGGCCGCCCTCACCCAGACCCCGCGCTGACCCACCCCTGCCCACCCCCGCTGACCCCCAGCAGCAAGGCGAACACCAGATGTCCACTGACAAGAACCGCGCCACAGCCGCCGCGATCCTTCCCCTGGTCGGCGGTCCGGACAACATCGTCTCCATCGCGCACTGCATGACCCGCCTGCGGATCACGCTGCGCGACCGTTCCCTGGTCCAGGACGAGGCCCTCAAGGCCCTGCCCGCCGTGATGGGCGTCGTCGAGGACGACACGTACCAGATCGTGCTGGGACCGGGCACCGTCGCCCGCGTCACGCCCGAGTTCGAGGCCCTGGTCGCGGAAGGCCGCTCGGCCGCGCCCGCCGCCGCACCCGCGGGGACCGGCGCCGGTCACACCGCCGACGAACTCGCCGCCCAGGGCGCGGCCATCAAGAACGCCCAGAAGGCGAAGAACTCCACCCCCTTCAAGCTGTTCCTGCGCCGCATCGCGAACATCTTCGTCCCGCTGATCCCGGCCCTGATCGGCTGCGGCATCATCGCCGGGCTCAACGGGTTCCTCACCAACATGGGCTGGGTGCCGGCCGTGGTCCCCGCCCTCGCCGCGATGGCGAGCGGCTTCATGTCCCTGATCGCCGTCTTCGTCGGCTACAACACGGCCAAGGAGTTCGGCGGCACCGCCATCCTCGGCGGCGCGGTCGCCGCGATCATCGTCTTCCCCGGCGTCGCGAAGATCGACGCCTTCGGCCAGCAGCTCTCCCCCGGCCAGGGCGGCGTACTCGGCGCACTGGCGGCCGCGCTGCTCGCCGTCCAGGTGGAGAAGTGGTGCCGCAAGTGGGTCCCGGAGGCGCTCGACGTCCTGGTCACCCCCACCCTCACCGTGCTGATCTCCGGCCTGGTCACCCTCTTCGGCCTGATGTTCGTCGCCGGTGAGGTCTCCACCGCCATCGGCACCTTCGCCACCTGGCTGCTCGCCACCGGCGGGGCCTTCGCGGGCCTGGTCCTCGGCGGACTCTTCCTCCCGCTGGTCATGCTGGGCCTGCACCAGGCCCTGATCCCCATCCACACCACCCTGATCGAGCAGACCGGCTACACCGTCCTGCTCCCCATCCTCGCCATGGCGGGCGCGGGCCAGGTCGGCGCGGCCATCGCCGTCTACTACAAGCTCCCCCGCAACCGCTCGATCCGCGCCACCATCAAGTCCGCCCTCCCGGCCGGCTTCCTGGGCGTGGGCGAACCCCTCATCTACGGCGTCTCCCTCCCCCTGGGCCGCCCCTTCATCACCGCCTGCATCGGCGGCGCCGCGGGCGGGGCCTTCGTAGGCCTCTTCAACCAGCTCGGCACCGCCTTCGGCTCCACCGCCATCGGCCCCTCGGGCTGGGCGCTGTTCCCGCTGCTGGACGGCAAGTCGGGCATGGGGATGACCATCGCGATCTACGCGGGCGGCCTGGCCGTCGGTTACCTCGTGGGCTTCGCCGCCACCTACTTCTTCGGCTTCACCCGGCAGATGCTGGCCGAGTTCAACACCTCCCCGGACGCGGAGAACGCCCAGGCCCCGGAGACCGAGCCGACGGCGTCGGCCGCCACCGAGCCCGTGCCGGACGCGGCGCCCGTCCCCGTGGGCCGCTGACGGCAGGCCCCCACGTACGAAGGCTCCCGGCCGGTGTGGTCCATCGGCCGGGAGCCTTCATTCACTGCTCGAACACGGCTCGAAGCCGCCGTCCGTCAGGCGCAGTCGGACGGCGCCGGCTTGCCCGCGAAGCGGTCGGCGATCCAGCCCAGGTACTCCGACTCCGCGACGTTGGGGCCAGCGGCTCCGCCATCTTCGCCAGCCTCAGAGCGCCATCCCGGTAACGGAAAGCGGAGGATGTGTACTCGGCAGCCTTGCGGGACTTCTTCCGGGACTTGAAACGCGGGTACTTGCCCCGCTTGGCGAAGAAGTTCGCGAACGCGCCTTGCAGATGCCGAAGGCCCTGCTGGAGCGGAACGGACGAGACCTCGCAGAGGTAGGACAGCTCCTCGGTCCTCTTCCACACGGTCAGCATCGCCGAGGTCTGGTTGTAGTTGACCCGCTCCTGCCTCACCCACGCCTCACTGCGTGCGGCCAGCGCCAGGTTGTAGACCTTCCGCACGCATCCGAACGTGCGCGACAGCTCGGCTGTCTGCGCATCAGTCGGATAGAAGCGGTACTTGAACGCCCGCTTCACATGGCTCATGGTCACGCTCACGAACTAGCGGGACTGTACGTGAAGACCGAAGCTGCGGGTCAGTGCACTGCACTCCGCCGGCGCGACCGGCTCCCGATGGCGGCGGCACGACCCGGCGCGGGCCCGACGAGGAACCAAGAGGGGCCCGCCGATGGCCAGCCGAAGACCGGATGATGATCCGATGACCGACTCGCCTGCCGCCCCGCCCGCCGACTCGCCGATCGCCCCGCCGATCGCCCTCATACCGCCCGTGGTCCCGCCGGGCCAGACGGCCGCGCTCGTGGCCGCGTACGCCGATCCGGACATCCGCCACTGGAACCGGCCGGACCGGCTCACCGAGGAGCAGGCCGTCAACCGCATCGCCCGCTGGCGCGAACGCTGGCACACCGAGAGCTCGGCGATCTGGGCCCTGGCCCCCGCGGACGGCGGCTGCGCCGTCGGCGTGATCGCCCTCGCCGACATCGACCTGCGCGGCGGCAGCGGCGAGTTCATGTACTGGCTCCTCCCGGCGGGCCGCGGCGTCGGAGCCACCGTCGAAGGCCTGGCCGTCCTGACCTCCTGGGCCTTCGGGGAACTCGGCCTGCACCGCCTGCGCATCACCCACTCCACGGCCAACCCGGCCTCCTGCCACGTCGCCGTGAAATCCGGCTACCCCCTGGAGGGCACCATGCGCGGCGCCCTCCTCCACGCGGACGGCTGGCACGACGAACACCTCCACGCCCGGCTCAGCACGGACTGAGGGCGGGGGGCCGTCACCCCATCGAGCGAACCGGCACCCAAAAACATCCATAGGGTGTGCATATGCCAGGAGCCTATGCACATGTACCTCTACGCCCCACACGCCGAACATGGCGGTGGCATCGGAAGTAGCATGGGTGGCATGAGCGATGCCACCCAGAAGTACTCCATCTCGATGCCCCGCGACATCGCCGAGGCCGCTCGCGCCCGCAGCGGCCCCTCCGGCCTCTCCGCCTACGTCACCGCCGCCGTGGCCCGCCAGATCGAACGGGACAACCTGGCGGAGCTCGTCGCCGTGGCGGAGGCGGAGCACGGACCGATCACCGCGGAGGAGATCGACGCGACCCGGGAGGAATTCCGCCGCGCCCACGGAGGGCAGCCCGACAGCAACACCGAGCAGAAGGACGTCGCATGACGCCGAAGCCGACCAAGCCCGGCGGCACCCTCGTGCTGGACAGCGAGGGACTCGCAAAGGCAGTGCTGCGGGACCGCACCATCACGCGCTGGCTCGCCCTCGCCCTCGCGGACGACATGCGGGTCATCACCAGCACGGCCACCCTCGTCGAGGTGGTGCACCCGAAGATCAACATGCCCGCCCTCATGTGGGCGCTGTCCAGAGTGGTGGTCGAACCCGTCACCGAGGAGATCGCCCACACCGCCACCGCCCTGCTCCGCGAGGCCGGCCTGCACGGGCACAAGTACGCCATCGACGCGATGCTGGCCGCCACCGCACTCGCGGCGCCCGGCCCGGTCACCGTCCTCACCTCCGACCCCGAGGACCTCACCGCGCTCTGCGGCACACGCCTCGCCGCGGTGAAGGTTTAGAACCCTTCGATCGCCCGACTCACGGCGTCTCGGACGCGCCCGGAGGGCGGTAGCGGATCTGTTCGGCCTTGCGCAGGGCGGCCAGGGTGTCGTCCACGCTCAGGAGGACCGTCGTCTCGAACGAGCTGAGCGCGCCGCCCCCGCTGATCGCCAGCGCGACCGCGGCCATGGACACGTCGTCCGGGGCTTCCCACAGGTTGTAGCCGTCGTGCGTGCCGAAGGCGTACCAGAAGCCGTGCAGCTTCCCGCCGACGGACTCGATGTACGACCGGGCGGCCTGTGAGCGGTCCTCGGGGTGGGCCGTCAGCCTCGCCCAGGTCTCCGGCGTGTAGCTGAACCTCGACAGATACAGCGGCATCGCGTCCACCTTCTTTCGTTCGTCGATGACGACGATGTGCACGCCGGGCGGCAGAAGGGGCGGCCGGATCGCGGCCGTTCCCCCGGACGGCCGGGGACGGCCACCGCCACGGCCCAACGCGGCTCAGGCCACCGCCGCCGGAGTGTGGATCCCGATGGCACCCGCCGTCAGCGCCCGGTGGGCGGCCGCCAGGCGGTGGACGGCCTCGGTGAGGCGGGGCGGCGGGAGCGTGTACGGCAGCCGGACGTGGCGTTCGAACGCGCCGCCGACCCCGAACCGCGGTCCCGCCGCGATCGTCACCCCGTGGTCCGGTGCGATCGCCGCCAGCCGCGAACCGACCGGCTCCGGGAACCGCGCCCACAGCGTCACCCCACCGGGCGCCCGCGGCGCGTGCACCTCCGGGAGATGCTCGGCGAGCGCCCCCAGCAAGGCGTCCTGCTGTGCGCGCAGTAGGCGGAGAGCATCGGGCCGCCGTGTCCGGCCCCCGTTCAGGAGCACCGCCGTGGCCAGCTGTTCCACCACCGGGGTACCGAGATCCGTCGCGGGCCGGGCGCGGGCGACGCGCTCCAGCAGCGCGGGCACGGCACGGATCCAGCCGATGCGCAGGCCGCCCCAGATGCTCTTGGACACCGAGCCGACGCTGATGACGGTGGGGTGCGTCGCGGCGAAGGGTTCCGCCGCCGGATCCGGGTCCGCCGTCTCCAGCCCCAGGTCCGCCAGGGTCTCGTCGATGATCGTCGGGCAGGCCGTCCGCAGGCTCCGGCGCACGCTCGCGGGCATGTACATCCCGGTCGGGTTGTGGAAGTCCGGGATCAGGTACGCCAATTGCGCCGACCTCGCCGCCGCGAGGAGCTGCGGCACGTCCCAGCCGGACGGGCCCACCGCCACCGGCAGCAGCCGGGCGCGCGCATCGGCGAACGCCCTGATCGCGTGCGGATAGGTGGGGTGGTCGAACACCACCTTGTCCCGCGGCGACAGCAGCGTGCGCACCAGCAGACCGATCGCGTGCTGCGCACCGCTGGTGATCATGACGTGATCGGGCGAGGTCGGCAGGCCCCTGCGCCCGTACCACCCGGCGACCGCCTCGCGCAGCTCCGCGGTGCCGTACCGGTCGTACCCGTGCCGCTCGAAGTGGAGCGGCAGCCGCTCCAGCGCCGTCGCGAAGGCGGCGTGCAGGACCGCGGGCGGCGCGGGCGGCGCGGCGAAGGACAGGTCGATGGTCTCCGCGTCCGCGCCACCGGCCCGCCGCCGGGCGGGCGCGTCCTCGTGCGGGAGCCGTACGGTCGCCCTCGCGCGCTCCCTCGTCTCCAGGTACCCGTGCTCCACGAGCGTGCGGTACGCGGCCCCGACCGTGGTCCTGCTCGTACCGAGCGCGGTGGCCAGGTCGCGCTCGCCCGGCAGCGCCGCCCCGAGAACGAGCCGCCCGTCCAGGATCAGCAGCCGCAGCCGGTCGGAGAGCCGCTGGTGCGCCGGCCCGGGCCCCTCCTGCCAGGTCCCCACCATGCGTCCGACGGCGTGCGCGCTGATCTTCACCGGACCAGCGTACGCAATCTGGCTATCGAATCCGGGGCCAGATCCCCCGAGGCTGGCCCCATGCCCCGAGTCACGGCCGTACCCGCTCCCGCCACTCACCACCCGCCCCGCATGAACGCCTTCGCCCAGCTCCGGGCCGGCCGCACCGCGCGCCGCGTTCCCCAACTCCTGCTCGGCCTGGCGGGCTACGGCGCCGCCGTCATGATGCTCGTCGAGTCCGGCCTCGGCACGGCGAGCTGGAGCGTGCTCACCGACGGCGCGGCGAAGAGCCTCGGCATCTCCTTCGGCTGGGCCACCAACCTGATCTCGCTCCTGGTGCTCCTCGCCTGGATCCCGCTGCGCGAGCTCCCCGGGCTCGGCACCGTCCTCAACGTCGCGATCGTCGGCTTCGCCGCCGACGCCACCGCCGCCGTGCTCCCCGCCCCCGAGGGGACCGCCGACGCGCTCGCGTACCTCGTCCTCGGCCTGGTCGCCCTCGGCTTCTTCGACGCGCTCTACCTCGGCGCGCAGTACGGCTCGGGCCCGCGCGACGGCATCATGACCGGCCTCGTCCGGCTCACCCGGCTGCCCGTCGCGACGGTGCGCACCGGCATCGAGGTGTCCGTGGCCGGCCTCGGCTGGCTGCTCGGCGGCACCCTCGGCCTCGGCACCGTGCTCGTCGCCCTGGGCACGGGCCCCCTGGTCGGCTGGTTCCTCCCGCGCCTGACCGTCCGCCTCGCCGATCCCTCAGGGGTGGGCCCGCTCGTGCAGGACGGCGGCCAGCCGTAGCGCGGTGTCCAGGTTGCAGCGCCCCAGATCGACCAGCGGCAGCCCGTACGACCCGGCCGCGGACACCCCGTCCACCCCGAGCGAGGGGAACACCACCCCCACGTCCGTCAGCGCGGCCTTCAACTGCCCGACGGCCTCCTCGGCCGCCAGCATCCGTTCCATCGGCGTGAGCACCATTTGCAATGTCACCTTTCGCTCTGAGTAGTCGAGTTCAGTACTCAGAGTGGCGACGGGCTGGCTAGCCTTCAAGGGCCAGACTCCAACACCCGCACCTGTTGTCAGGGGAGTTGCCGTGCCCGATTCCGGAGACGTCGACCCGTTCTCCTCACCCCGCACCATGCTCGGCTCCGAACTGCGCGTCGCCCGCAAACGGGCCGGCCTCAGCCAGGACAAACTCGGCGAGCCCCTCTTCGTCAGCGGCTCCTTCATCGGCCAACTCGAAGCGGGTACGCGGAGGATGACCCCGGAGCTTGGTCGTGAGATAGACAAGACCCTCGGCACGGGCGACTTCTTCACCCGCAACTGCCAAGCCGTGACGAAGTTCAAGTACCCCGACCACTTCACGGAGGCCGCCGAGGCCGAGGGCCTGGCGAAGGCCATCCGGGAGTACGCGCCCCTGCTGATCCCGGGCCTCCTCCAGAAGGAGGCCTACGCCCGTGCCGTCTTCCGCGCCTACCAGCCGACGGCGACGGAGACGGCCATCGACGCCCTGGTCGAAGCCCGCCTGGCCCGCGCGGCCCTGCTCGCAGAGCCAACAACCCCGTTGTTGTGGTGCGTGCTCGACGAGGCGGTGCTGCGCCGGGTCATCGGCAGCCGGGCCGTGATGGCCGAGACGCTGCGACACCTCGCGGACCTGATCCGGTCCCACCGGGTCATCCTCCAGGTACTCCCGTTCAGTGCGGGCGCGCACGCAGCCCTGGAGGGATCCCTCAAGCTGATGGCCTTCTCGGACGCTCCGCCGCTCGCCTACGTACAGGGCATTGAAACAGGCTTGCTGCTGGACGATCCGGCCGATGTCGCGCGGCATTCGCTGACCTACGATCTACTGACGGCCAACGCGCTCTCACCAGACAAGTCGCTGGCCTTGATCGAGTCCGTGGCGGAGGATTACGCACATGACGAGCAGGCCTGAGTACGACATCTCGACTGCCACGTGGCACAAGTCCAGCTACAGCGGCGGAAGCGGCGGCGACTGCCTGGAGATGGCCACTTGGCGCAAGTCCACCTACAGCGCGGGTGACGGCGGCAACTGCCTGGAAGTCGCCGACGGCAACCCCGGCGTCGTTCCCGTCCGCGACTCCAAGGTCCCCGACGGCCCCCACCTCACCTTCGGCGCCCCGGCCTGGTCCGCCTTCGTCGCCGCCCTCGCCTAGGAAGGCCGCGCATGTCGAACCGTGTTCCGTTCAACGAGGCGCTGCTCTCCACCGTGGGCACCCCCGAGGAGAGCAAACTCCTCGACAGCAGTCCGCGGTCACGGGTGTGGTGGGTGCGGCTGTCGGACGGGCGGCCGGTGATCGTCAAGCAGATGACCGACGCCGGGGACACGGCCGCCGACGCGGACGCCCGCTTCGCGCGGGAGCTCGCCGGGCTGCGCCTGGCGGGGCGGGCCGCCGGGCCCGCCGTGGCTCCCGCCGTGCTCGCCACGGACCCTGGCTCGCGGATGATCGTCATGGAGTACGTGGCCGACCTCGGCGAGACCGGCGACTGGCTGCCCGCCTACGCCGAGTCGCTCGCCCGGCTGCACGCCCTGACGGGGCCCGCCGACGCGGGCGCCCTGCCGGTCGCGTCGGGGCCCACGGCCGCCGACGCGGAGTCCTTCCTCGCCCTGGCCGGGGCGCTCGACGTACCCGTACCGGCCGGGGTGCCCGGTGAACTCGACGGCCTCCTCGGCCGGTTGGACCCGGCCCCGCACCATGCGCTGCTGCACGGCGATCCCTGCCCGGGCAACGACCTGCGCACCGCCGACGGCATCCGCTTCGTCGACTTCGAGCGGGCCTCGCTCGGCAACGGCCTGATGGAACTCGCCTACTTCCGCATCGGCTTCCCCACCTGCTGGTGCGCCATGTCGGTCACCGCGGCCCCCCTCACGGAGGTCGAGGACATCTACCGGAGCACCTGGCGCGGCCTCACCGGGACGGACGTGCCGGGTGACCTCGCCGACGCGTGCGCGGGCTGGCTGATCCAGGGCGACGCGCTCGTCGAGCGGGCCCACCGCGGGACGGTCGACCAGCTCGCCCGGGTGCCCGTCGAGGACTTCGAGTGGGGCTACGTCTCCGCCCGCGAGCGGCTCGTCCACCGCCTGGGCGTGGTCGCCGGCATGACCCGCGACCACGATCACCTGCACGGCGTCGGCCGCCTCAGCTCCGCCCTGGCCGAGCGCCTCCTCGCACGCTGGCCGAAGCTGCGCCCGCTGCCCACCCCTGACGCCCGGCCCTGGTTCTAGGGCCTGTCGTCAAACTCCCGCCCTCGCCCAGAGCCTCACTCCACCAGGAACGGAAGCACGGCGAGGGCGACACCGCCGCCCAGCAGCGGCAGCGCTCCGAGGGTGGAGAGGCCCGCCCTGAGCAGGACGCGCTTGACCGACATGTCGAAGGAGCACTCCTCGGGATCCTCCGGGTCGTAGGCGATGCGGGCCACCGGTCCGCGGTGCTCGCCCCGGACGCCGTGCTCCACGCCGTCGACGTCGGTGAACTCGTACCAGGCCGCTCCGTCCGCGGTCCTGAAGTCGAGAGGGGCGGGCACGGTGATCCCGCGCCGCTTCAGCGCGAAGTGGACCCGCGTCACGTGCACCGCGAAGAACAGCAGGCCCGCACCGATGGCGAGCGGGATCGTCGCGACGAGGGGAGCGACGACCACCTCCGCCCCGCGTACGACGCCGACCCAGACCGTAACCTACCGGGCGGTGGAACGGGCCCGCCGCCGGACGGACTCCCCCTGGACGCAGGGCAGTTCACGGCGCCCGCAGCACGCCCCGGCCTAGGTCCGCTCCGGAGCCGCAGGCGCCGTCCGCGCGAAGTGCCGGGCCGTCGGCACCAGGGCGGCCGCCGCCGGTACGAGGAAGCAGGCGGCCGCGCAGGCGCCGAGGACGGGGGTGACGCCGAAGGTGTCGATGGCCGGGGCGATCAGGGCGAGGCCGACCGGGGCCAGACCGTAGGAGACGAGGAAGTCCAGCGAGGAGACGCGGGCCAGCCGGTCCGGGGCGACCTCGCGCTGGGTGGCGGTGAACCAGGGCACGTTGAACAGTTCGATCCCGATCCCGGCGACGGCGTAGGCGGCGACGACCACCCACGGGTGCACGGGCAGCATCAGGCTCAGCGGGGCGAATCCGTACGCCGCCAGTCCCGCGAAGGCGGCCCAGCCCTGTGAGCGCGGCCGCCAGCGGGCGATGACCAGGGCTCCGCCGAGTGCGCCCACTATGTACGCGGTCATGGCCGCGGCGAGCACCCATTCGCTGGCGTAGCGGTCCCGGCTGATCAGGGGCAGGGCGACGCTGGTGGCGGAGTAGCCGAGAGCGATGACGGCGACGAGGGCGCCGAGCCCGGCGAGGAACCAGGGGTGGCGGCGGGCCTCCCGTACGCCCTCCAGGAATTCGGTACGGAAACTCGCGCGCGGCGCGGTGACGGCGCCGGCGGCGCTCCCCCGGCCCTTGCCCGGGACCAGCGCGGCGACCAGCCAGAGCAGGCCGATGCCGAGCAGCAGGGTCCGGACGTCGAGGAAGGCCGCGAGCAGCGCGGTCAGGGCGGGTCCGGCGAGGGTGGAGCCACGGACGGCCATGGTCATGGCGGCGTTCGCCTGCTGACGGCGGCCGGGGTCGACGGTCTCGGCGGTGAGCGCCTGGAAGGCCGGTCGGCACGCGCCCTGTCCGGCCCCGGCGAGGGCGGCGGCGGCCGTCATCAGCAGGAGCGAGCGGCCCAGTCCGGCGGCGAGGAGGGGGGCTGCGACCGCCGCCGCCAGGGCCGACCAGAGGACGACCGCGCGGCGGGAGTGCCGGTCGGCCAGGACGCCGCCGACGGTGACGGCGGCGAGGAATCCGACCGTGCGCGCGGCGAGGACCAGGCCGAGGCCGGCGGCGCTCAGGTCGCGGTGGAGGACGGCGAGCCCGAGGACGAAGGGCAGGGCCCAGGTCGCGAGTCCGGAGGCGGTGGTACCCGCCCACAGACGCAGGAACGGGAGGTCGCGGAGGATCGAACGTGCCGGTGCGGCGGCGGACTTGGCCGCCGGGGGCGCGGGTGTGGTTGCCACGGTGAGGTCGCTCCTTGGGGGTGGGGCGGGGGCTCGGTGAGCCGCCC
Source organism: Streptomyces sp. GL_141 (assembly GCF_057834385.1). Classification (NCBI taxonomy): domain Bacteria; kingdom Bacillati; phylum Actinomycetota; class Actinomycetes; order Kitasatosporales; family Streptomycetaceae; genus Streptomyces; species Streptomyces sp. GL_141. Next base: position 4,644,507 of record NZ_CM174402.1, on the reverse strand, counting down.
CCGGGGTTCTTAATGAAAATGAATGCCATTACAGTACCCTTCGAACGCGGCGGTCTTGCCCGGTGCACGACAACGCCCATGCCCGCCCCCACCCGCCCCGCCCAGACCGGAGAACCCATGCGCCACCCCGCTCGCCTCGGCATCGCCCTGGCCCTCGCCCTCGCCACCGCGGCCTGCTCCGCACCCGCCGCCAACGACTCCGACGACTCCAAGGCCACAGCCGCGGCCGCCCCCGCCGCCCAGGCCTCCACCGTCACGAGCTGCGGCCGCCAGGCCGCCTTCGCCGCACCGCCGAAGCGGGCCGTCGCCCTGGACCAGACCTCGACCGAGACCCTGCTCGAACTCGGACTCCAGGACTCGATGGCGGGCACCGCCAACCTCAAGACGAAGATCCCCGCCGCGTACAAGGCCGCGTACGCCAAGGTCCCGGTCATCGCCCCGAAGATCGCGACCGGCGAGCAACTGCGCGCAGCCACCCCGGACTTCGTCATCGGCGGCTCCGCCGACCTCTTCACCAAGGACCGGGCGGGCACCCGCGAGGAGCTCGACGCCCTCAAGGTCCCGACCTTCGTCAGCGCCGTGGACTGCCCCGGGCAGAACCCGGGCGGCCGGACCCCCTTCGAGCTGCTCTTCTCCGACTACGAGAACCTCGGCAAGGTCTTCGGCGCCGGGGAACGGGCCGCCAAGCTCGCCGCCGACCAGCGCAGCGCCGTGGCCAAGGCCGGGGAGAACGCCGCGAAGGCCACCGGGGGCACCGCGGGCACCGGACAGCCCACCGTGGTCTACCTCTACTCCGTCTTCAACGGCATGCCGTACGTGGCGGGCAAGAGCGGTCTGCCCAGCGAGATGAGCCGGATCGTCGGCGCGAAGAACGCCTTCGACGACGTCGACGAGGACTGGCCGGAGGTCTCCTGGGAGGAAGTCGCCAAGCGCGACCCGGACTTCATCGTGATCGGCGACCTGTCCGAGCGCGGCCGGCCCGGCGACAGCGCCGCCGAGAAGCGCACCACCATGACCCAGCACCCCGTCGTGTCGAAGCTCGCCGCGGTGCGCGACAACAAGATCCTCGAAGTGCCCGGCATCGAACTGGACCCCTCGGTGCGCTCCGTCCACGCCCTGGGACTGCTGGCGGCGGGCATGAAGGACCTCGGGTATGTCCGCTGACACGGTGACCGCGGACCCGGTCGGCCTCACAGGTCCGGGCGCCACCACAGGCCCGGCCCCCCGCCGGTCCCCGCTGGCCGGGGCAGGCCTCTTCCTCCTCGCCGCGGCCGTCCTGGCGGCCTCGGTCGCGGCGGCCGTGCGCATAGGCGCCGCCGACGTGGGCTGGACCGGCCTCGCCCGCGTCTTCGGTACCCGACTGGGCCTGGACGTCGAGCCGTTGCCCCCGCTGCTGGACTCGCTCGTCTGGGACCTGAGGCTGCCGCGCGTACTGATGGCCGCCCTCGTCGGCGCCTCGCTCGCCGTGTGCGGAGCGGTGCTCCAGGCGGTCACCCGTAACGCCCTCGCCGACCCCTACCTGCTCGGCGTCTCCTCGGGCGCCTCCGCCGGAGCCGTCACCGTGGTCGTCCTCGGGATCGGCGCGAGCACCCTCGGCGTCACCGGCGGAGCGCTCGCCGGCGCACTGCTCTCCTTCGGGCTGCTCCTGCTGCTCCTGCGGCGCACCGGGCTGGACTCCGTACGCATCGTCCTCACCGGCGTCGTCATCGGGCAGCTCTTCACCGCGCTGACCTCGCTCGTACTGATGGCCTCGGCGGACGCGGACACCACCCGGGCCGTCACCCACTGGCTCCTGGGCTCGATGGCACCGGCCCGCTGGAACACGGTCGCGGTCTGCGCGGTCGTCACCCCGCTGGGGCTGGCCGCGGCCTGGCTCTGCTCGAACGCCCTCGACGGGCTCGCCTTCGGCACCGACACCGCCGCGTCCCTCGGGATCGACGTGCGGCACACGCGGATGCTGCTGCTCGTGGTCACCGCCGTGCTCACCGCGGTGGCGGTGGCCACCGTCGGCGCCATCGGCTTCGTCGGGCTGATCGTGCCCCACGGGGTGCGGTTCCTCGTCGGGCCGCTGCACCGGGTGCTGCTGCCGTACACGGCCCTGGCCGGAGCGGTGTTCCTGGTGTGGACGGACGCGCTGGCACGAATCGCCTTCGGGCCCCGCGAGGTTCCCGTCGGCGTGATCACCGCACTGCTCGGCGTACCGATCTTCCTGCTGGTCCTGCGCAAGCGGGGGGAGCTGTGAGGATCAGCGCCGAAGACGTCAGCTGGTCGGTGGCGGGCACCCGGGTCGTACGCGGGATCAGCGCGGACATCGCCCCGGGCGAGACCGTCGGGCTGCTCGGCCCCAACGGCTCGGGCAAGTCCTCGCTGCTGCGCTGTCTGGCCGGCCTGCGGGCTCCCGATTCGGGCGCGGTCCGCTACGACGGGGAGTCCGTGCGCGGCTGGAGTGCGCGCAGGATCGCCCGGCACGTCGCCTTCGTCGAGCAGGACGCGGGCGCGGACAGCGATCTGCCGGTCGCCGACATCGTCGGCCTGGGCCGGACCCCGTTCCGCGACCGCTGGCGCGGGCCGGACGCCACCGACCGGGCCGTGGTCGCCGCCGCGCTGGAACGCGTAGGACTCACCGCGCTCGCCCACCGTTCCTGGAAGGCGCTGTCGGGCGGGGAGCGGCAGCGCACCCACATCGCCCGCGCGCTGGCGCAGCAGCCGTCCGCGCTGCTGCTCGACGAGCCCACCAACCACCTCGACGTCAAACACCAGCTGGAACTGATGGAGCTGCTGGCCGGTACCGGACAGACCGTCCTGGTCGCCCTGCACGACCTGTCGCTCGCCGCCCGGTACTGCGACCGGCTGCTGCTCCTGCACCACGGCCGCCTGATCGCCTCCGGCCCGCCCGCCGCCGTCCTGACGGCGCGGAGGCTCGCCGAGGTCTTCGAGGTCGACGCCGAACTCACCACCGACGCCCTCGGACACCCCCAGGTCAGCTACCGCGGACCGCTCCGCGCACACACCACGACACCGATACCCCAAGCCGCACTGTGAAGAGGAAACCCATGACTCCGACCACCACCACCGCCACCACCACACCCACCACCCCCGCCGTCGACGCGCTCGTCGAGGCCGTACTGGCCGGCGAGCACGGCCCGCTGCCCTCCTCGCTCGTCGCGACCAGCGTGTTCTGGATCCACCACGGCACCCGCCTGGCCGGCGGCGACACCACCTACCTCAACCAGTACGTCCTGGTCCGCCTCGGCGGCTCCTTCGGCGGCTGCGCCTTCGAGGCCGGCGAGATCGACCCCTCGATCTGCCGCGACTCCTCCGGCACCCCGCTCGACGCCCTCCTGCGCGAGGCCCCGCGCCCCCTGCGCATCGCCGCCCTCGACGCCTACCTCTCCGAGACCCGCCCCCACCGCGCGGCGGCCGAACAGGGCGACGCCGAGCCCGTCACCCTCCCCGCCGGCACCCCGGAGCTCCGCGCCAAGGCCCGCGACGCGGCCATCGCCGGACTGCTGGACATCGAGGAGGGCGCCGAGGTCGGACTCATCGGCGTCGTCAACCCGCTGGTGGCGGCGATCCGCGAACGCGGCGGCCGGCCACTGCCCTGCGACCTCAACCTCAAGGCCACCCAGTGGGGCGACCCGGTCACCGCCGACATGCACGAGGTACTGGAGCGCGCCCAGGCCGTCGTCGCCACCGGCATGACCCTGAGCAACGGCACCTTCGACACCATCCTGGAGCGCTGCCGCTCCCGCGGCATCCCGCTGGTCGTCTACGCGCAGACCGGCAGCGCCGTCGCCCGCGCCTTCCTCGGCTCCGGGGTGACCGCCCTGTCCGCGGAGCCCTTCCCCTTCTCCCAGTTCAGCGCCGAGGAGACGGTCCTGTACCGCTACCGGACGGCGGACGGCGCGTGACCCCCGGCGCCACCGCCCTCCCGGCCCCGTCCGGCACCGGGCAGGCCCCCTGCCACCACGGCGAGATCCTCCAGGGCGTCTTCCTCGACGGCGCCGGGCGCCGGTGCGCCGGACTGGTCACCCTCCCCATGGCCGGCCCCGGCAGCAGCGCCGCGTTCGTCCGCCGCCCCGGCGCGGAGCCCGGGGCGCTCACCGTCGCGCCCGCCGACCGCACGAAGGCGGCACGGGCGGCGGCCCTCACCGTCGCGGAGTGCGCCCGGCGGACCGGACAGCCGCCCTGCGGCGGGGAGTTGCGGCTCACCGGCGAGATACCGGTGGGCCTGGGCATGGGCAGCTCCAGCAGCGACGTCATCGCAGCCGTGCGCGCGGTCGCGGACTCGTACGGGCTGCGACTGGACCCCCCGACGGTCGCCGGGCTGGCCGTACGCGCCGAACTGGCCTCCGACCCCCTGATGCTCGGCGGCCGCCCGGTGCTGTTCGCCCAGCGGGAGGGCCGGGTCCTGGAGGTCCTCGGCCCGGCCCTGCCGCCGCTGGTCGTGGTGGGCTGCACCCTCGGCGGGGGCGCGCCCGTCGACACCCTGTCCCTGCCGGTGGCCGCCGTCGCCGACGTGGACCGCAGCGACGTACGGGCCTACGAGCGGCTGCGCGCGCTGCTGCGCCGGGCCGTGGCCACCGGCAGCCCGGAGCTGCTCGGCGCGGTCGCCACCGCCAGCGCCCGGCGCGGCCAACGGATCCTCGGCCACCCGGAGTTCGACGCGCTGACCGCCCTCGCCCGCCGGGCCGGGGCGGTCGGCGTGCAGATCGCGCACAGCGGCGCGGTGGCGGGCGTGCTCTTCGATCCGGCCGCCCCCGGGCTGCGCCGCCGCGTCCACGGCTGCCTGCACGCCCTGGACGCCCACGGCATCCCCGCCACCCGCACCTTCACGACCGGCGCCACCACCAGTCCCAAGGAGATCTCTCACCATGGACCAGCACATCGCGGAGTCGATCGGCCGGCCGGACCTGATACGCCTCGACGACCGGCTCGTCTGCCTGCGCTTTGAAACGATGAAGGTGGTCTCCGCCCTCGCGGCGGTGCGCCACCTGCTCGACACCGGCGCCGTGCGGCGCGGGGACACCCTGCTGGACAGCTCCAGCGGCATCTACGCGTACGCCCTGGCCCTGACCTGTCACCGGTACGGCCTGCACTGCCACATCGTCGGCTCGGCCACCGTGGACCACACGCTGCGGACCCAACTGGCCGTCCTCGGGGCGACGCTGGAGCAGATGGAACCGTGCAGCGACCTGAAGCTCGACCAGAAGCGGCGCGTCGAGCGGATCCACGAGATCCTCGCCGAGCACCCCGACTACCACTGGATGCGCCAGTACCACGACGACGTCCACTACCTCGGCTACCGCGCGATCGCCGACCGGATCCGCGAGGCCACCGGCACGGCGGACGGGCTCACCGTCGTGGGCGGGGTCGGCTCGGGCGCCTCCACCGGCGCCCTGACCCGCTACCTCCGCGAGGGCGCCGCTGGCACTGCGGATGTCGAACTCGTCGGCGTCCAGCCGTACGGCAGCGTCACCTTCGGCTCCGAGCACGTCACCGACCCCGAGATGATCATCGCCGGGATCGGCAGCTCCATCCCCTTCGGGAACGTCTCGCACGAGCTGTACGACACCCTGCACTGGGTCTCCTTCGACGCCGCCCTCGCCGGCAGCGTCGACCTGCTGCGCCGGCACGCGGTCTTCGCCGGGCTGTCGACCGGCGCCGGCTACCTCGCGGCGCGCCACGAGCGCGAGCGCTCACCCCACCGCACGGTCCTCTTCATCGCCCCCGACACCGGCCACCGCTACGTCGACACCGTCTACGCGAGACACCGCGAGGCCGCCCCGATCGCGGACCTCGCCCCGCGCGAGGTGACGGACCGGAGCGAGCTGGCCCTGCCGTGGTCGCGGATGCGCTGGAACCGCGCCGCTGCGTGAGCGGCACGGCCCTCGCGCCTGCCGTGGTCAGAGGCCGTTGGTGAACAGCAGCTCGTTCGGGGAGGACTTGCTGATGCTCTTCAGGACGTCCTTCGTGGACTCGTCCCGCAGGTACTCGACGATGGCTTCCGGCGTCGCGGTCGGGTTCGCCTGCTTGTAGAGGACGGCCACGCCCGTGACGTGCGGCGCTGCCATGGACGTGCCGTTCTCGGCCAGGCTGCCGCCGCCCAGCTTGGCGGAGACGATCGCTTCTCCGGGCGCGTACAGGCTCACGCACTCGCCCCAGTTGGAGAAGCTGGTCTCCTCGTCCCACTGGTTGCTCGCGGCGACCGTGAGCACCTTCCCCGCCGAGGCGGGCGAGACGAGACAGGCGTCCTTCGAGGAGTTGCCCGCCGCGATGACCGGCAGGACGCCCGCGTCCGTCACGGCGTTCGCCGCATCGTTGACGGCCTGGGACTTGTCGCCGCCCAGGGAGCCGTTGAGGACGGCGGGCTGCTTGGCGTTCTTGGCCACCCAGTCCAGGCCCGCGATGATCCCCGAGGAGTCGCCCTCACCCTTGCAGTCGAGGACGCGGACGCTGACCAGGTTGGCTTTGCGCGCCACGCCGTACGTCTTGCCGGCAACGGTGCCCGCGACGTGCGTGCCGTGGCCGTTGCAGTCCGCGCCGTCGCGGCCGTCCTTGATCGCGTCGAAGCCGAAGGTGGCCCGCCCCCCGAACTCGTCGTGCGCGTACTCGATGCCCGTGTCGAGGATGTAAGCGGTCACCCCGGCGCCGTTGCCCTGGGTGGTGAAGGTGTTGTCGAGCGGCAGTTCCTTCTGGTCGATCCGGTCCAAGCCCCAGGAGGCGGACGGCCCGCGCAGGGCGGTGGCCGTGGACCGCACCCTCGACGGGGCCGAGACCTTCGCGTCCGTCTCCACCGACTTCACGCCCAGGGCGACGCGGGCGATCTCCAGCTGGAGCTTGGTCATGGGGACGGCGAAGCCGTTCATGGCCTTGGTGTAGAGGAACTTCGGCTTGAGGCCCAGCCGCTCGGCCACCTTGGCCGGGTCGTAGCCCGGCTCCAGGGTCACGATGTACTGGCCGGGGATGGCGTTGGCCGAGATGGTCAGCGGCACCGGGGTGGGCTCGGGCAGGACGTCGGCGGACGCGGAAGCGGCGGCCACCGGGGTGACGGCGAGCAGGGCGGCGGTGGCGGCGCGGGCGAGCAGGCGCATGGACATCGAGGGGACTCCCGAGGGGTGGAGGGCGGCATGCGGAAGCCGCCTCCGTCCGACGGGGAACGCCTCACGGAATGCGGCCCTCCCCTTCATCGGCGGGCCGGCCGCTGCTCTTGACCGGACCGGACCGGCCGTACGGCCGTGCCGCGGGCTGATTCTCGTACGGACTGAAGAAAGGATTCCGCCCCTTCCGCCCAGCGGCCTCCAGGCCTGCGCGGCCCGTGCTCGCGGCCCTGCCGCGGGGGCTTGCAGGTTCACCCGTACGGAAGGGACACCGCGTGCTCATCCGGGGAGGGGCGCATTCGCGGTTCCCGCGGTTCACCCCCGCCCGCGGCCGCCGCGCCGCCGAAGGTCGTTGACCGGACCGGCCGTACGTGGTGGCCTCGCGGTCATGCGCACTCGTACGAGCCGGACCCTGTCGATCCCCGCCGTCGCCGCCGTCGCCCTCGCCGCCGCCCTCGCCCTGCCCGCCCCGCCCGCCCACGCCACGGGACCCGGACCAGCCGCTCCCGCCTCCCGTACGGCCCCGGCCGAGTGGCCGGCGTACATCGTCACCGTGCACCGCGGCCTCGACCCGGCCGCCGTCGCGGACGCCTACGGGATCACCCCGGTCCACGTCTACCGCCACGCCCTGAACGGCTTCAGCGCCCGCCTCTCCCCCGACCAGGTCGAGTCCCTGCGGGCAACGGCGGTCGTGACCTCGGTCGAGCCGGACGGCCCAGTCGCCGTATCCGGCCCGGCCGTCTAACCCCTGGTCAGAGCGGGAAGCTCCCTGTGTCGAGCGTCAGCGCGAAGGGCTCGGGGAGCCGCAACTCCTCGCCGAAGGCCACCCGGACGGCGTGCTTGTAGGCGCCGTTCTGCGGTTCGGTGAACAGGGTGGCCGTGGGACCGTGCTCGTCGAAGCGATCGATCAGGACGTAGACCGGGACGGGGGCGTGGGCGTAGGCCCAGAGCTTCTTCTTCCGGTCGACATCGGCATTGCTCTTGGAGGTGATCTCCACGACGAGCAGCGCCTCGGCCGCGTCCACCGGGTCGGAGACCTCGACTTCCACACCCCTGACCAGGACGGACGGGACCACCACCAGGTCCGGCACGTAGAGCTTGTCCAGTGGGGCGATGTGGATGCCGAGCGTCTGGTAGACGCCCCACTCGGGCGGCAGGACCCCGTACAGGCCGCGCTGCACACTCTCTGCGATTGCGTTGTGGTGGCGGTGGGGCGGTGGCACCAAGGCGATCTGTCCTCCGTCGATCTCGGCGCGCCAGCCCTCCGGCACGTCCAGGTCACGCCAGCTCTGCAGCAGGTACTCCCACGTGCGGCCGTCGGCGTTCCGGTCGGGTTCGACCATGGCTGCGGTCATCGCGGGTCTCCTCTCCTGTGGCATATGCCAGCGAGCGTAGACAGACGGTTTCACGGCGTGCGGCCGTTTCGTTCAGCGTCCCACGATCGGGTGGCGCACGCAGCAACCCCCGCGCACCACCAGCCCGCTACACCCGCTCCGGCGCCTGCGACGACGGGACCGTCGTGCGGATCGGGTCCCAGCACTGGACGCCCTTCAGGTCCGGCATGCGGTCGCGGGTGAAGACCGGCTCCAGGCCCGCCCGGCGCTGGGCGAGGTAGTCGTCCAGGAGGCGGAAGGCGATGGCCGACAGCGGGATGATCGCGGCGAGGTTGATCAGGGCCATGAGGCCCATGAACACGTCCGCCAGGTTCCAGACGACCGACACCGAGCCGAGCGAGCCCATGACGACCGCCGACAGGACCAGCACCCGGTATCCCGGCAGGACCCACCGCTTGCGGGTGATGAACTGGATGTTGGTCTCGCCGTAGTAGTAGTTCCCGATCATGCTGCTGAAGGCGAGCATGAAGACCACCACCGTGAGGAGGTGGCCGGCCCATCCGCCCAGCGTGTCGCTCAGCGCCGTCTGCGTCAGGTCCGCGCCCTGGCGGCCCGACAGCTCCGGGTTGGTGACGAGGACGATGAAGGCCGTCATCGTGCAGACGAGGAGGGTGTCGAAGAAGACGCCCAGGGACTGTACGAGGCCCTGCTTGACCGGGTGCGAGACCTCGGCGGCCGCGCCCGCGTTCGGGGCGGAGCCGAGGCCCGCCTCGTTGGAGAACATGCCGCGCCGGATGCCCTGCTGGATCGCCGCGCCGATGCCGCCCGCCGCCAGCTCGCGGAAGCCGAAGGCGCCGCCGACGATGTCCGCGATGACCCGGGGGAACTCGGTGACGTTGAGGAGGACCACCGCCGCGCCGAGGAGGAGGTAGACGATCGCCATGACCGGGACCAGGACCGTGGTGACGGCCGAGATCCGCTTGACCCCGCCGAAGACGGCCAGGCCCAGCAGGGCGGCCAGCAGCACGCCGAGGGAGGGGCCGAACCAGTTCGATCCGTCCGCGTCGGCGAGGGAGCCCGAGGCGACGGCGGTGATGGTGTTGGCCTGCACGGCGTTGAAGACGAAGCCGAAGGTGACGGTGATCGTCACCGCGAAGAGCACCCCGAGCCAGCGTTTACCGAGCGCCCGCTGCATGTAGTACGCGGGGCCGCCCCGGTAGGCGCCGCCGGCGTTGCGCACCTTGTAGAGCTGGGCGAGGGCCGATTCCACGAAGGCGGAGGCCGCGCCGATCAGCGCCATCATCCACATCCAGAACACGGCGCCCGCGCCGCCCAGGGTGATGGCGGCGGCGACACCGGCGATGTTGCCGGTACCGACGCGCGCGGCGGCCGAGATCGTGAAGGCGCCGAAGGACGAGACCTGCTTGCGGCCGTCGGCGCGCGGCGGGGTCTTCTCCTTCACCACCCGGAACATCTCGGGAAGCAGGCGCAGCTGCACACCCCGGGAGCGGACCGTGAAGTACAGGCCCGCACCGACCACCAGCGGAATCAGCAGGTAGGTCCAGAGGTGATCGTTGACGTTGACGATCACCGAGTCCAGAGTGTCCATGTTTCGAAGTCTCCCGGGGCGGAAGGCCCGCGGACAGGGACCTACGTCCGTCGCCGGTGGGACGGAAGGCCCGCGCCGCCCGCCCTTCGCCCCCTCCTCGGCGCCCGGGGCAACCGGCCCGGCGACCGGAGCAACCGACCGGGCAACCGGCTCATCCCCACAGCCCGTGCCGCTGCGCCCACTCCCGCACCGCCGCCGCGACCAGCAGCGGGTGGTCCTCGGGGGTGTGGTGCCCGGCCGGCACGTCGTCGTGCCGGGCGAGCTCCAGGCCCGCGATGTTCGCCTCGCACCAGTCGACGGCCTCCGGTCCCGTCATCGCCCCGGGTCCGGGGGCGAAGGTCAGCAGCAGCTTGGGCACGTCCGGGCTCCCCGCGAGCCACTCCCCGTACGCCGCCACGCGGGCCACCACCTCGGCGGGCTCCCCGCCCAGCGGCATCGACCGGGCCCACTGGAGCAGCGGGCGCCGGCTCTCCCGCGTCGGGTACGGGGCGCGGTACGCGTCCAGGTCGCGCGGGTCCAGCGGGCGGGCGACGCTGCCGGGCAGCGCCTGCTCGATGAAGGCGTTCTCGTCGAGGATCATCGCCTCCCCCACCCCCGGCGTCTTGATCGCCCGGAACAGGTCGCGGCCGCCCTCCGGGAACTCCTCCCAGCTCAGCGGCTTGACGATGGTTTCGGTGAACGCGATCCCGCGGACCCGCCCCGGATGCCGGGCGGCCCGGTCGAAGGCGAGCGCGCCTCCCCAGTCGTGCCCGACGAGCACCGCCTCGTCGAGGCCGAGGGCGTCGAACCAGGCGTCGAGGTAGCGGGCGTGGTCGGCGAAGGTGTAGCCGATGGCGGGCTTGCCCGAGCCCCCCATGCCGATCAGGTCCGGCGCGAGCAGCCGGACCGGGCCGTCACCGAGGGCGGGGAGGACCTCCCGCCAGAGGTGGGAGGAGGTGGGGTTCCCGTGCAGGAACACCACGGGCACACCGGTACGTGCACCGGCCTCCCGGTAGTGGATCGTCGAGTCGAGTACGGGCTGTACGGGCATGGCTGCTGCTCCTGCGGAGAAGGGGAGGGAGGCGTCGGCCGCGGAAGGCCTCGGCCGAGAGAGGCGTCGGCCGGTGCGGGACCCGGCCGGATGCGGTCGGGTCAGCGGAAGGCCTCGGCCGAGAGAGGCGTCGGCCGGTGCGGGACCCGGCCGGATGCGGTCGGGTCAGCGGAAGGCCGCCGCCGTGCGGTCCGCCCAGGCGGCGAAGGGGCGCGGGGCCCGGCCGAGGATCGCCTCGACGGCCGGGCTGACGGCCCGTTCGGCGGGGACCGGGGCGCCCAGGATGGACAGGGTGCCCTCCACCGCCGGCTCGGGCATGAAGGTCAGCATCTGCGCCCGGGCCTCCTCGGGGCTCTGCTCCACGAAGCGCACCGGCTCGCCGATCGCCGCCGCGATCGCCGCGGCCCGCTCGCGCGGGGTGACCGGGGCCGGGCCGGTCAGGTCGTACGTGTGGCCCGCGTGCCCGGAGTCCCGCAGGACTGCCGCCGCGACCTCCGCCACGTCCGCCGGGTCCACCGTCGGCAGCCCGACGTCCCCGAAGGGTGCGGCGGCCGTGCGGTGCGTACGGATCGACTCGGCCCAGGCGAAGGCGTTGGAGTCGAGCCCGCCCGAGCGCAGGACCGTCCACTCCAGACCCGAGCCGCGGACGGCCTCCTCGAAGGCGGCCGGATGCCCGTACAGCTCGGGCCGGGTCCCGGCCCCCTGCGAGGACAGCAGCACGACCCTGCGCACGCCGGCCTCCGCGGCCAGGCCGAGGACGGCCCGCGGGTCCTCGCCCGCGACGAGCAGGAACAGGGCCCGGGCCCCGGCGAGGGCGGGCCGCAGGCTCTGCGGCTCGGCGAGGTCGGCCCGGTGGTGGCGGACGCCCCGGGGCAGGGCTTCCCCCTCCGGCGCCCGGCGGGAGACGGCCGTGACCTGCTCCCCCGCCGCCGCGAGGATCCGTACCAGCTCGCTGCCGACGTTCCCGGTCGCACCCGTGATGACGATCATGGAAGGCTCCCACCCGTGAAGTGAGTTAGTTGACTGACTAACTCCTGGCACGACCATAGCCCGCCGGGCGGTGCCCGTCTACACTTAGTCAGGTGACTTACTCAGGTACGAAGCGCGGGGGCGGCAGCAGCAAGCGCGAACGCCTCGCCGCGGCCGCGGCCCAGGTCCTGCACGAACAGGGCATGGAGAAGACGACGATCGCCGACATCGCGCGCGCGGCCGACGTCCCCGTCGGCAACGTCTACTACTACTTCAAGACCAAGGACCAGCTGGTCGAAGCAGCCATCGACGCCCACGCGCAGACCCTCGCGGACATGATCGGCGTCCTCGACGCGCTCCCCACCCCGCAGGACCGCCTGAAGGCCCTCCTCGCCGGCTGGGTCGACCAGCGCGAGCTCACCGCCCGCTACGGCTGCCCCACCGGCTCGCTCGCCTCCGAGCTCGACAAGCGCGACGACGGCCTCGACCAGACCCTCGCCAAGGTCATGCGGGTGCTGCTCGACTGGGCCGAGCAGCAGTTCCTCGCACTGGGCCGCACCGCGGACGCCCGCGAGCTCGCGGTCGCCCTGATCGCCTCGTACCAGGGCATCTCGCTGCTCACGAACACCTTCCGCGACCCGGAACTGATGGCCTCGGAGGGCCGCCGCCTGGAGCGCTGGATCGACTCGCTCGCCTGACACCGGCCGTCCTGGCGCCCTGCCGCCCGGCCGCCCGGCTCAGGCGGCGGGCTTCGGGATCACCTCGAAGGGGGCGTTGCCCGTGTACGCGAAGGTGCCCGCGGGCAGGCAGTTCTCCTCCTCGACCGTCCCGAGCCCGTCGCAGTGCTGCGCCTTGAGCGTGAACAGCACGAGGGTGGTGTGCGTGCCGAGGTCCAGCGCCTTGAACGGCGGCGAGATGGCGATCGAGTACGGAACGCCGTCGGGGCCGAAGAGACCGGTGCGCAGGACCCGGCTCTTCTTGTAGGTGAAGCGCTGCTCCTGCGGCGTGCCGAGGTCGTGGACGTACGTGGCGCTGACGAACTTGGCGTTGAAGTCGTCGATCGGATCGGGGCGCTCCGGCGTGTAACCGGCCGGGTGGACGGCCTCCGCGGCGCTGCGCGCCGTGCCCCAGCCCGGCACGATCCTGACCCACTTCTCCTTGGCGTAGGTCTCGCGGCAGGGGGCCGGACCGACGATGCGGTCCTTCACGCCGTAGAGCTCGTTGAGGTCCCCGTCGAAGGGGGTGATGCAGTGCGGGACCGGGACCGGGACCGGGGGCTTCGGGTCGGGCAGCGGAGCGGCTGCGGCGGTGCTGGCGAGCGTGGCGATCAGCAGGGTCGGGATGGCGGCGGCGGCGAGGAAGCGTGCTCGTTTCACGGGGACCGGCTTTCGATGCGGGCGATGGGCCGTCGGCCAGCCGACCATTCCCGGTGTCCCGGCCCCCGGAGACACCTGCGGTGAGCGGCCGGACGGCGCAGCAGATCCACACGCCCGGCCCCGGCCCCGGCCCCCGGCGTTCCGCCGCCCGTCGCGGTCTGCCGCGGGCGGTGGGCCCTGCGGGGCGAAGTCCCCTACCCGCCCTTCCACCGTTCCCCGGGCTCCGCCCGGACCCGCGCCTCAAACGCCGGCGAGGCCGGGGGGACTCCGCCCGGACCCCGGGCCTCAAGCGCCGGGCGGCTAGACGCCCCGGGCCGCCGTGATGAAGGCGCGGATGAGGTCCGGGGACTTGATGCCGCGCTCGCTCTCCACGCCGCTGGACACGTCCACGCCCCACGCGCCGGTGACCGCGACGGCCCCCCGCACGGTGGCCGGTGTCAGCCCGCCCGCCAGGAGCCAGCGGCCCGCGGGGGCGGTGAACTCCGCCGAGCCCCAGTTCCACGGCTTGCCGGAGCCCGGATCCGGGGCGTCGAGGAGCAGCAGGTCCTCGCCGTACTCCCCGCAGCGCTCCACGTGCCGCGCCGTGGCCCGCAGCAGCGTGCGCCCCTCCGCGCGCAGCGCCGCGAAGTCCTCCGGGCCCTCCTCGCCGTGCAGCTGCACGCCCCGTACGCCGCTCTCCTCGGCGAACCGCCGCACCTCGGCGACGGACTGCCCCCGGAACACCCCCACGGTGAGCACCCCGTCCGGCACCCCCGCGACCAGTGCCCGTGCGGTCGCGGCATCGACCGTACGCGGACTGCCGGGCGCGAACACGAAGCCGACGGCATCGGCCCCGGCCGCCACGGCGACCTCGACATCGTGCGCGGTCTTGAGCCCGCAGATCTTGACGAACACATCAGTCATGCCATGCAGTCAATCAGGTCATGCGGGCGCATCAACGATCAGTCCGGCGTCCCGAGCAGCATCGGCCAGGCACTTGTCGTACGTCACGAACGAGGTCAGCCGCTCTCCGATGCTGAGCGCCGTCGCCAGATGGACGGCATCGAGACTGCGAACCGTGGCCGGTCGCACGGTTTGAGCGAGAATGCGAATGCCGGGATCAAGGTCGATCAGCTCGATCAGATCCAGGACGAGATGGAGCCTGACCGCCGCCTGTGGCGCGTAACGGGCCAGCGCCTTGAAGGACTCCACCTCCGCCAGGACCGAACTGACCCATCCGGTCTCCGCTCTTTCATCGAGCCACTCACGCAATGCCTGAGACTCGGATTCGGCGTGGACCAGCTTCACGACGGCGGCGGAGTCCAGGTAGATCATCAGCGTTCTTCCTCGCGACTCCGGGAGAGCTCCGCCGCGATGTCGATGCCATCAGGCTCCCCCAGCGGCATGCGCAGCACAGCCCGGCGCAGCGCAGCCGCGCGCTCCTTGCGGAGAGCCGCCTCCAGCACGGCCGCTCTTATGGCCACGGATCGCGAGCTGCCGTCCTGCGTGAGAACGGCCAGGGCGTGCTCGGTCTCGGAGTCGGTGCGGATCGTCACGGTGTCAGCCATGTCACCAGCGTAAGACGCAACGTCTTACATCGCCAGCTCCTCACGGAAACGCCCGAGGGCGGCACCCCCTCCGTCAGGAAGGGGTGCCGCCCTCGGTCCGTACTACGTGATGCGAACCGCCGATCTACCTTCGGGCCGGAGCCCGGGGGTGGATCAGAAGTCCATGTCGCCGCCCGGCATGCCGCCGCCGGCAGCGGCGCCGGCCTTCTCGGGCTTGTCGGCGATGACGGCCTCGGTGGTGAGGAAGAGGGCCGCGATCGACGCCGCGTTCTGCAGGGCAGAGCGGGTGACCTTCGCCGGGTCGATGATGCCCTCGGCGATCATGTCCACGTACTCGCCGGTCGCGGCGTTCAGGCCCCAACCGATCTGCAGGTTGCGGACCTTCTCGACGACGACGCCACCCTCGAGACCACCGTTGACGGCGATCTGCTTGAGCGGGGCCTCCAGCGCGAGCTTGACGGCGTTGGCGCCGGTCGCCTCGTCGCCGGTGAGCTCCAGCTTGTCGAAGACCGAGGAGGCCTGCAGCAGGGCCACGCCGCCACCGGCGACGATGCCCTCTTCGACGGCCGCCTTCGCGTTGCGAACGGCGTCCTCGATGCGGTGCTTGCGCTCCTTGAGCTCGACCTCGGTCGCGGCGCCGGCCTTGATGACCGCAACACCGCCGGCGAGCTTCGCCAGGCGCTCCTGCAGCTTCTCGCGGTCGTAGTCCGAGTCGGAGTTCTCGATCTCGGCGCGGATCTGGTTGACACGACCCTGGACCTGGTCGCTGTCACCGGCACCGTCGACGATGGTGGTCTCGTCCTTGGTGATGACGACCTTGCGGGCGCGGCCGAGCAGGTCGAGACCGGCGTTCTCGAGCTTGAGGCCGACCTCCTCGGAGATGACCGTGCCGCCCGTGAGGATGGCGATGTCGCCGAGCATGGCCTTGCGACGGTCACCGAAGCCCGGAGCCTTGACGGCGACGGACTTGAAGGTGCCGCGGATCTTGTTGACGACGAGGGTGGAGAGCGCCTCGCCCTCGACGTCCTCGGCGATGATCAGCAGCGGCTTGCCGGACTGCATGACCTTCTCCAGGAGCGGCAGCAGGTCCTTGACCGAGCCGATCTTGGAGTTGACGATCAGGATGTACGGGTCGTCGAGGGACGACTCCATGCGCTCCATGTCGGTGGCGAAGTACGCCGAGATGTAGCCCTTGTCGAAGCGCATGCCCTCGGTGAGCTCGAGCTCCAGGCCGAAGGTCTGCGACTCCTCGACCGTGATGACGCCTTCCTTGCCGACCTTGTCCATGGCCTCGGCGATGAGCTCGCCGATCTGGGTGTCGGCGGCGGAGATGGAGGCCGTGGAAGCGATCTGCTCCTTGGTCTCGACATCCTTGGCCTGCGCCAGCAGGGCGGCGGAGACGGCCTCGACGGCCTTCTCGATACCGCGCTTGAGGGCCATCGGGTTCGCACCGGCGGCCACGTTGCGCAGGCCCTCGCGGACGAGCGCCTGGGCGAGAACGGTGGCGGTGGTCGTACCGTCGCCGGCGACGTCGTCCGTCTTCTTGGCGACTTCCTTGACCAGCTCGGCGCCGATCTTCTCGTACGGGTCCTCGAGCTCGATCTCCTTGGCGATGGAGACACCATCGTTGGTGATCGTGGGGGCGCCCCACTTCTTCTCAAGGACGACGTTGCGACCCTTGGGGCCAAGGGTGACCTTGACGGCGTCGGCGAGCTGGTTCATGCCTCGCTCGAGACCGCGCCGGGCCTCCTCGTTGAACGCAATGATCTTGGCCATCTGAAGTGGTCCTCCCGGACAGCGGTGGATTGCTCCTGGACCGCGCCCGCGCCCGCGACGGACGGCCTGCCGTGCCCGGCGGTTTCTTCCCGCCGGACCCCGCGGGCCTCACCGACCCGGTCCTCGTTTAGTAGCACTCTCACCCGGAGAGTGCTAACGCCAATGATTAGCACTCGACCCCCCCGAGTGCAAGCGGCTTCGGGCAACCCGGGATGAACACCCAGGCGCCGCAAGGGCGCCGCGGCCGCCACGCACGAGGGGCCCGCATCCCGTGTCCAGGATGTGGGCCCCTCGTACATATGCCGTTGTGCCGTCGTGCGCGGCCGCTGTGCACGGCCCCGTACGTGTCGGTGGTCGATCGCGGTCGGACTAGCCGGCGGCGAGCTTGACCATGTCCGCCTGCGGACCCTTCTGGCCCTGCGAGATCTCGAATTCGACCCGCTGACCCTCTTCAAGGGTGCGGTACCCGTCCATCTGGATGGCGCTGTAGTGGACGAACACATCCGCACCACCGTCGACCGCGATGAAGCCGTAGCCCTTCTCCGCGTTGAACCACTTGACGGTGCCCTGAGCCATGCCTAACTCCCCTATTACTGGCCCTTGCGCAGGACCGCACTTCGCGGTCCCGGGTCAGAACTTGCGCCGGAACGCCTCGACCGGGGCTGAATGTATCCGCACCGCTGCTGTCTGCAACAGGTCATTCCGACGAGAATTCTGGACACGCCAAAAGATTGAAATAGGGTGAAAACCAGGAATATTCCAGGGCAACTCGGGCCGGACAAACGCCGCCAACGGCCCATAGCGCACTTGCATGTTGACTCAATGTCAACCCTCACGCGACCCGCTCATATGCGGCGGGCAAGAACAGCGGAGGGGACTTCCCCAACTCTACCGCGCCCAACCAAGCAGAATTGCCCCCTCCGTTTAGTAACGGAGGGGGCAATTCAGTTTCTACGAAGCGTTACGAAGCCGGACGAGCCTCAGCAACCGCCCGCGACGGCCGGGATGATCGAGACGCCGGCGCCGTCCGGGGTGGACGTCTGCAGCCCGCCCTCGAAGCGCACGTCGTCGTCGTTGACGTAGACGTTGACGAAGCGGCGCAGCTTGCCCTGGTCGTCCAGGACGCGCGCGGCGATGCCGGGGTGGCTCGCCTCCAGGGACTGGATGACCTCTTCGAGGGTCGCGCCCTCGGCGGAGACCTCGGCCTGGCCGCCGGTGTAGGTGCGCAGGATGGTGGGGATGCGGACGTTGACGCTCATGGCGCTACTGCCTTTCCGGGTGCAGGGAGGGAAATCAGGCCAGGTTGGCGGCGCGGAACGCGTCCAGGCTGGGGCGGATGGTGGCGGTCTGGCCACCACCTTCGGCCACCGCCTCCAGGGTCTTGAGGCCGTCACCGGTGTTCAGGATCACGGTGGTCAGCGTGGGGTCGAGCTGCCCGTTCTCGACGAGCTTCTTCGTCACGCCGACGGTCACGCCGCCCGCGGTCTCGGCGAAGATGCCCTCGGTCTGGGCGAGGAGCTTGATGGCCTCGACGACCTGCTCGTCGTTGACGTCCTCGACGAAGCCGCCGGTGCGGCGCGCGATGTCCAGGACGTACGGGCCGTCCGCCGGGTTGCCGATGGCCAGCGACTTGGCGATGGTGTTCGGCTTCTGCGGGCGGACCACCTCGTGACCGGCCTTGAAGGCGGTCGAGACGGGCGAGCAGCCCTCGGCCTGGGCGCCGAAGATCTTGTACGGCTTGTCCTCGACGAGGCCGAGCTTGATCAGCTCCTGCAGACCCTTGTCGATCTTCGTGAGCTGCGAGCCGGACGCGATCGGGATGACGATCTGGTCGGGCAGCTGCCAGCCGAGCTGCTCGCAGATCTCGTACGCCAGGGTCTTGGAACCCTCGCCGTAGTACGGGCGCAGGTTGACGTTGACGAAGCCCCAGCCCTCGCCCAGCGGGTCGCCGATGAGCTCGGAGCAGAAGCGGTTGACGTCGTCGTAATTGCCCTCGATGCCGACCAGGTCGCCACCGTAGACACCGGCCATGACGACCTTGCCCTGCTCCAGGTCGTGCGGGATGAATACGCAGGAGCGGAAGCCGGCGCGGGCGGCCGCGGCGCCGACGGCGCCTGCCAGGTTGCCGGTGGAGGAGCAGGAGAGGGTGGTGAAGCCGAAGGCGCGGGCGGCCTCGACGGCGATGGCCACGACGCGGTCCTTGAAGGAGTGCGTCGGGTTGCCGGAGTCGTCCTTGACGTACAGCTTGCCGGTGACGCCGAGCTCCTTGGCCAGGTTGGCCGCGTCCACGAGCTTGGTGAAGCCGGGGTTCAGGCTCGGCTTGGAGGCCACGTCCGCCGGGACGGGCAGCAGCGGCGCGTAGCGCCAGATGTTGTTCGGGCCGGCCTCGATGGCGGCGCGCAGGGCTTCGGGGTCGCCGAGCGGCAGGTCGTAGGCGACTTCGAGCGGTCCGAAGCACTCGGCGCAGGCGAAGATCGGGCCGAGCTCGAAGCGGGTACCGCACTCACGACAGGAAAGGCCGGTGGCGGGACCGAGATCGACAGAGGTGCCAGAAGCGTTTTCAACGGTTTCGGCAGAGGTTGCGACAGACTGTGCAGCCATGATGGCGAGGCCCTTTCTCCTCATCTTCCCCATGGCGCACTTCGCCATGAGACGGAATTGGCACCTTCCCTAGCCGGGGACCTCGCTGGCGGCGCTGGAATGCGCGATCGCGAGAACCGACTGGAGGGTTGCCGGGGCTTCAACGGGCCGTGTCCCTCTGCCCCTCTGGATGAGCGGTATGGCACCGGCACACGCGCTCTGTGGCGCGCCGGTGCGTTTGTACGCGGGCCCCCCGGCATGCGGTGGACCATCGCGTTGTTCAAGACTGTAACCGAAGGCCCGGGGGGTTGAGACAGCCGTCCGAACCGCGAGATGGATCACAATTCGGTCCAAACCAGTGAACAACCCAGTGATGGACAGGGAGTGCTGAAGGTGCTGGAAGAGGTGGAGCGCTGGTTGGCAGACCGCTCCTGGTCCGCCGCCGACCGACCGCTCGGCCAGCTGCTTTCCGCCAAGCGGGCAGCGGGGACCACCGTGAGCGTGGTGTTGCCGGCGCTGAACGAGGAGGCGACGGTCGGTGAGATCGTCGAGGTGATCCGGCGCGATCTGATCGAGGGCCTGCCGGTGCCCCTGGTGGACGAGCTGGTCGTGATCGACTCGGGCTCCACGGACCGCACCGCGGAGGTCGCGGCCAAGGCCGGGGCCCGGGTGGTGCACCGCGACGAGGTCCTGCCGCGGATCCCGGCGCTGCCCGGCAAGGGCGAGGTGCTGTGGCGCTCGCTGCTGGCCACCACCGGGGACATCGTCTGCTTCGTGGACGCCGACCTGCGCGATTTCTCGGCCGCCTTCGTCTCGGGGATCGTCGGCCCGCTGCTGACCGATCCGGACGTGCGGTTCGTCAAGGCCATGTACGACCGCCCCCTCGGCCCGGAGTTCGGCGGCCAGGAGTTCGGCGACCCGACCGGCCTCGCCTCCGCCAAGGCCCACGGCCAGGGCGGCCGGGTCACGGAGCTGGTGGCCCGCCCGCTGCTCAACCTCCACTGGCCGCAGCTGGCCGGCTTCGTCCAGCCGCTCGGCGGCGAGTACGCCGTACGCCGCGAGCTCCTCGAACGGCTGCCGTTCCCGGTGGGCTACGGGGTCGAGCTGGGCCTGCTGGTGGACGCACTGCACACGGCCGGGCTGGACGCGATGGCCCAGGTGGACGTGGGCGTACGGCTGCACCGCCACCAGGACGGCCAGGCCCTGGGCCGGATGGCCGCCGCGATCTACCGCACGGCGCAGGTCAGGCTCTCGCGCGGACACCTCGTACGCCCCGAGCTGACGCAGTTCGAGCGCGGCCCGCAGGGGTTCGTACCGCACACCTACGCCGTGGACACCGAGGAGCGGCCACCGATGCGGGACATCGAGGAGTACGCGCGCCGTCGCGTGGCGTAACGCCCGATTCATTCCCTATCGGGCTAATTTTCCGATCATGGGGTTTATACGTTTCAGACATGCCAGGCATGCATGGGGATCCGCCCTCGCGGTGGCCGGCGGCGCGGCGCTGCTGTTCGGCTCGCTGAGCGGGCCGGCCGTCGCGGAGGTGGTCTCCCCCTTCGAGAAGCGCTACGACGAGGCGCTCTACGGGGACTTCCGCACCATCGGCAACACCGTGATGGGGTGCCCCCAGGCACCGCCCGCCGAGGCCGCCGAGTGCGCCGAGGTCCAGCGGGGCGGGGGCACGAAGAACAACAACGACTTCGTCGCCCGCCCGGTCGACGCCGCCGGGCTCCGCACGGACACCGGCACCTCCAGCACCGGCCTGCTGACCGTGCCGCCGGGCGCGGAGGTGGCGTACGCGCGGCTCTTCTGGGGCGGCAACAACGGCACCTACAAGCTCGGCTCGAACCTCATCGAGCGGTGCGACGTCTCCGGCGAGAACGTGGAGCGGGCCCCCGGTGAGCCGCTGACCACCCGCCCGGTCCTCAAGGTCGGCTCGGGCGCCGCCCGGCCGGTGACCCTCTCCGACATGGTCGAGGACCCGGCGAAGACCGGCGGCCCGCACTACTACACGGGCGAATCCGACGTCACCGCCGCCTTCGCGGACATGACCACCGGCTCCCCGGTGCCCGTCGCCGTCGGCAACATCTGGGCCCCGCAGGGCCGCGGCTGCGTCGCCGGCTGGTCCCTGACGGTCGTGTACGCGTACCCCGGCCCGAACGAGCACGCGCCCGAACGGCGCAACGTCTACGTCTACGGCGGCCACGTGCTCCAGCGCTCGGGAGACCCCGACACCACGGTCGCGGTCAAGGGCTTCTACCGCACCGGCGACGGCCCGGTCCGGGCGAGCACGACGGCGTACGAGGGCGACCGGAACACCAAGGGCGACCAGTTCCGGGTGAACGGCGCGAACATCGCCAACCCGGCCGGGCCGGGCAACGGCGCGACCGACAACTTCTTCACCAGCTCGGCCGACGGCTCCCTGGATCCGCACCACGTCAACAACCTCAGCATCGACGCGAAGACCTTCGACGTCCCGGCGACGGCGCTGCCGGCCGGTGCCACCTCCGCCGACCTGACCTTCCGCACCCGCGGGGACACGTACGTCATCTCGCAGTTCGCGCTGGCCGTGCCGGTGCCGGACCTGGAGGTGAAGAAGACGGCCTCGCCCGCGAAGTCGGTCGCGCCCGGCGACACGGTGACCTACACGATCACCGCGAAGAACACCGGCGGCCCGGACTACCCGAACGCGAAGCTGACGGACGACCTGACGCAGCTGCTGGACGACGCGGCCTTCGACGGGGTGGTGACCGCGGACCTCGGCACGGCCTCGTACACGGC
Organism: Streptomyces sp. GL_141; assembly: GCF_057834385.1. Lineage (NCBI taxonomy): Bacteria > Bacillati > Actinomycetota > Actinomycetes > Kitasatosporales > Streptomycetaceae > Streptomyces > Streptomyces sp. GL_141. The sequence goes on along the minus strand of NZ_CM174402.1, from coordinate 4,622,405 downwards.
GCCGAAGCTGTCCTGGACGGGCGACGTCCCGCAGGGCAAGACGGCGACGATCACCTACAAGGTGAAGGTCAACGACCCGCTGACCGGTGACGGCAAGCTGACGAACCACGTGGTCGCGGAGAGCGGCCGCACGAACTGCGAGGCGGGCTCGAAGGACCCGGCGTGTACACCGGTCCCGCCGGTGATCACGCCCCCGGACCCGTCCCCGTCACCGTCCCCGTCGACCTCGGCCTCGACCTCTCCGTCGCCGTCGCCGTCGCCGTCGCCGTCGCCGAGCACGTCCGCCTCCACCTCCCCGTCGGCGACCCCCTCACCCACCACGCCCTCGCCCACCACGCCTTCCTCCACTCCGCCCACGACGCAGCAGCCGCGACCGCTGCCGGAGACTCCGGTGGACCCCGTACCCCCGGGCGAGGGCTCCCCGGGCGGGAACCTGGCCACCACCGGCTCCGACGGCCGGCAGCTGTGGCTGATGGGCACGGCGGCCGCCACGCTCACGGCACTCGGCGGTGTGGTCTTCCTCTCGGTCCGGCGGACGCGCAAGCACTGACGTTTGACCGGAGGCGGGGCGGGCTAGGTTCGCCGCATGGCTTCCCAGGTGCTCGTCGCCGCGAATCGCGGCCCCCTCTCGTACGCCCTCGCCGCGGACGGCACGCTCAGTGCCCGCCGCGGCGGGGGCGGCCTCGTCTCCGGCCTCTCCACCGCCCTCGCCGAGCAGCCCGGGGCGCTGTGGATCTGCGCGGCGCTGTCGGACGCGGACCGGGAGGCGGTACGGCGCGGGGTCGCCGAGCCGGGCGTACGGATGCTGTCCATCGACCCGGCGGTCTACGACGACGCGTACAACGGCATCGCGAACTCGGTGCTGTGGTTCCTCCACCACCACCTCTACGAGATCCCGCGCGAGCCGGTCTTCGACGCGGAGTTCCGGCGGCGCTGGGCTTCGTACGTCACGTACAACGAGGCCTTCGCGACGGCGCTGGCTCAGGAGGCGGCCGAGGGGGCGGCGGTCCTGATCCAGGACTACCACCTGGCGCTGGCCCCCGGAATGCTCCGCGCCCTCCGCCCCGACCTGCGGATCGGGCACTTCACGCACACGCCGTGGGCCTCGCCGGAGGTTCTGGAGATGCTCCCGGAGGAGATCAGGAGCCAGTTGCTCTGGGGGATGCTCGGGGCGGACCGGCTGGGCTTCCACACGGACCGGTGGGAAACCAACTTCCTCAACGGCGCGCACCTGCACGACGCACGCGGTACGGCGTCCCGCTTCACCCCACTGGACGGGGAAAACGGGGTGTGGACCCGACTGCGGTTCGCGGACGGCACGATGCACGCGGAGAACCGCTTCACCGCGGTGACGCACTACCCCCTCGGCGTGGACGGGGACGAGCTGCGCGGGCTCGCGCACCGGCCGGAGGTCGACGACAAGCTGGCGGCGCTGCGGGCGGAGGTCGGCGGGCTGAAGACGATCGTCCGGGTGGACCGGACGGAGCTGTCGAAGAACATCCTGCGGGGGCTGCTGGCGTACCGGGAGCTGCTGACGGCCCACCCCGAATGGCGCGGCCGGGTGGTCCACCTGGCCTCCGCCTACCCGTCCCGGCAGGACCTGACGGTCTACCGGGAGTACACGGAGTCGGTGCGCGAGCTGGCGGCGGAGATCAACGCGGAGTTCGGCACGCCCGACTGGCAGCCGGTGCTCGTCTCCGTCGAGGACGACTTCGCGCGGTCGCTGGCGGCGTACCGGCTGGCGGACGTGGCGCTGGTCAATCCCGTGCGGGACGGCATGAACCTCGTCGCGAAGGAGATCCCGGTGGTCTCGGAGGCGGGGTGCGTGCTGGTGCTGTCCACCGGGGCGGGGGCGTACGAGGAGCTCGGCGCGGATGCGCTGACGGTGAACCCGTACGACGTGACGGCCACGGCGGAGGCGTTGCACGCGGCCCTCTCCATGCCGGCGGCGGAACGTGCGGACCGCACGAAGCGCCTCGCGGTCGCGGCGACGGCCCTCCCCCCGACCCAGTGGCTCACGTCCCAACTGGACGCCCTACGCCCCTGACCCTCCCGGCCCGGCCCCCACTGCCCCGCTACGCGGGACTTCCGCCCCGCAGCACCCGTTGCCGCTGCGCGGGGCGGAGTTCCCCTACCCGCCCTTCGCCCGTTCCCCGGGCTCTGCCCGGACCCCGGTCCTCAAACGCCGGACGGGCTGGAGGGGGTCCCGGGCTGCGCCCGGCCCCCCGGGGGCCAGCCCCCAGACCCCGCGCCTCAAACGCCGGCGAGGCTGGATAGAACCCAGCCCCTCCGGCGTTTGAGGAGCGGGGGTCCGGGGGCTGGCCCCCGGGAACGGCGCCGCACCCGGCGAAGGGTCCGGGCGTAGCCCGGGGAACGGTGGAAGGGCGGGTAGGGGACCTCGCCCCGCAGGGCCGAACCAGCCGCACCCGCCCACCGGGCCCACGCCGGGACGGCCGTGGCGGCAGCACCGACCCGCCACCGCCGGACGGAGTCCGGCGCAGCGGTGCGAGCGGCGCGTCAAGAAGGTACGGCCAGCGCCGCGGCCAGGGCGGACAGGAAGGTGACGACCTCCGACGGGCCGGACAGCGTCAGGTCCGCGCGGGCGGCGAGTTCAGGAACCTCCGCCGAGCCGCTGCACAGCAGCAGCCCCGGCATCCCCCCGGCCCGCAGCTTCTCCACCGCCGAGTACGCCGCCAGGTCCCCCAGGTCGTCCCCGGCGTAGAGCACGGCCTCCGCCCCCACCTCCGCGAGGTACTCCGTGAGGGCGACGCCCTTGTCCATCCCGGGCGGCCGCAGCTCCAGTACGGCCCGCCCCGGTTCGACCATCAGTCCGTGCCGGGCAGCAAGCCCCGCCAGGGGCTCCCGCAGGGCCGCGAAGGCCGCTTCGGGGTCGGCCGCACGCCGGGTGTGGACGGCCAGCGCCTGGCCCTTCTCCTCGATCCACGTCCCGCGCCACGCGCCGATCGCGTCCAGGAACCCGGGCAGCTCCGCCCGGACCGCCGCCACCCCCGGATGCTCGGCCGGAGCGTGCACGATGCCGCTCACGGCGTCCCAGCGCTCGGCTCCGTAGTGCCCGAGGACCACCAGGTGTTCGAGTCCCGGGACCCCGGCGAAGCCCCCGTAGCGGACGGCGACCCCGGCCGGCCGGCCGGTGACGACCGCGATGGAGCCGACCTCGGGGGCGAGGGCGGCGAGCGCGGGGACGGCTCCGGGGTGGGCCCGTGCCTGGTCGGGGTCGGGGACGATGTCGGCGAGCGTGCCGTCGAAGTCGAGGGCGACGACGGAGCGGCGCGGTGTCCGGAGGAGGGCTTCGAGTCCCTCGCGTCCGGCGGTGGTGACGGGCATCGGCAGATCGTGCGGATGGCTCCCCATACGCACGACCCTAACGGCCCTGCCGGGCCACGGCTACGGCGCGGGCCACAGCCGTGGCGGGGGCCTGTGCCGCCACCGCTACCGCCTCGCCCGCTGGGCCTCCCGGATGCGCCGCAGGCGGTTCACGGTGCCCGGTGCGTGCTCCAGCGCCCTGGGATCGTCCATCAGCGCGTTGAGCAGCTGGTAGTACCGGACCGGGGGCATCCCCAGTCCTTCCCTTATGGCCCGCTCCTTGGCGCCCGGCCCCGGCCAGGTGCGGCCTTCGTAGGCCAGTACGGCCGCCTCGTCGGCGCTCAGCCCGGCCGGCGGCCTCTCGTCCGCGTCCGTCATACCGCCAGGTTAACGCCGCCCTCCGACAGCCCCCGGTCGGCGCCGGTCAGCACTGGTCAGCGCCGACCGGCGGCGCCGGTCAGCGCGGTTCCGCCTTGCGCGCCATCTCCGCGAGGTCCCCGAGGATCTTCTCGGGCTGTCCGCCGGGCTGCACGGCCTTGCCGATGTTCTTCTTGACGTCCTCGCTCACGGCCGCCCAGGACTTCTTGCCCACCGGGTAGAGCCGCGCGTTGGGCAGCGCGCGCAGGAAGGTCTTCAGCTCCGCCGAGGAGGCTCCGGTGGAGGCCTCCATCGCGCGGGACCCGCTGGTGGTGACCGGGAGCAGGTCGTACTTCTCGGTGAAGGCCGTCACGTTGTTCGCCTCGTACAGGAAGTCGAGGAACTTCCCGGACTGCGTCTGGTGGCCGGTCTTGAAGGCCATCACCCAGTCGGCGACGCCCATCGTCGGGTGGCCGGCCCCGTCGGCGGTGGGCATGGCGGTCATGCCGTACTTCACGCCCTTCGCGGCGGCCTGCTTGAGCAGCGTCGGGTGCCCGTTGAGCATGCCGACCTCGCCGCGCGCGAAGGAGTCGAAGGCGGCCTGGCGGTCCAGCTTGGCCGGTTCGACGGGGCCGGTCAGGCCCGCGCCGACGAGCTTGTCGCGCAGGAACTCCAGGGTCCTGACGTTGTCCGCGGAGTCGATCGAGTACTGCTCTTCGTTGTCGGCGTAGCCTCCGCCGCCCGCGAGCAGCCACTGCATCGTCTCGGCCTGTGCCTCCTCGCGGCCCAGGGGCAGCGCGAAGGGGGTCGGGACGCCGGCCGCCTTGAGCTTCTTGGCGGCGGCCTCCAGCTCGGCCCAGCTCTTGGGCTGCCAGGGGGTCTTGCCGTCCTTGGGGATGATCCCGGCGTCGGCGAACAGCTTCTCGTTGTAGAACATCAGCCGGGTGCTGGCCACGAAGGGCAGGCCGTACTGGTTGCGCCTGACCTTGCCCGCGTCGGCGAGCGGCTCGAGGAAGTCGGCCTCGGTGGTCACGGAGAGCAGCTCGTCGGCCGAGTACAGCTTGCCCTCGGCCGCGTAGTCGGCGTAGGCGCCGATCTGGGCTATGTCGGGGGCCTCGCCCGCCTTGACCATCTCGGCGACCTTGGCGTCGACCTCGGACCAGGAGTAGACGTCGACCTGGACCTTGAGGCCGGGGTTCCTCTTCTCGAAGGCCGCGGCGAGGTCCTTCCAGTAGGGCTTGGAGGAGTTTTCCGGTTTGTCCCCGTAGTCGGCCGCCACGACCTTCAGGGTGACCTCGTTGTCCCCTGCGAGGTCCGACACGGCGCCGCAGCCGGTCAGCGTCACCGTGGTCAGGCACAGTGCGAGGCCGGACGCGGCGAGGTTCAGCTTTCTGGCCTGGACAGTTCGGGCCTTCACAGTTCTCGTTCCACCCCAGGTTGTTCCGTACGATTCGCGTAAAGGTCTACACCACTTTTGAGCCGCGTCAACATCCGGGCCCAAACGTGCACACGGCCTGCACGCACACACACGTACGGACCCGCACGCGGACACGCATGCGCACACACGTACGGACCCGCGTACCGGCCCGCCCATCGACGAAGGTCCTGAATTTGTATGGCCACTCAACAATCCCCCTCAGTGGACTAGACCTTTACCCTCCGATCACGCGAGACTGTCACCCGTGAAACCCGTGAAACACGTCATCGCCCTCGATGTGGGCGGCACTGGGATGAAGGCCGCCCTCGTCGCCGCCGACGGCACCCTGCTCCACGAGGCGCGCCGCGCCACCGGCCGTGAGCGGGGCGCCGAAGCCGTCGTCGAGACGATCCAGGACTTCGCCGCCGAGCTCCTCGACCTCGGCCGGGAACGCTTCGCCACCACCGCCTCCGCGGCCGGCGTCGCCGTCCCCGGCATCGTCGACGCCGAGAACGGGATCGCCGTCTACGCGGCGAACCTGGGCTGGCGCGACGTCCCGATGCGCGAACTGCTCGGCAGACGCCTCGGCGGCATCCCCGTCGCCCTCGGCCACGACGTCCGCACGGGCGGACTCGCCGAAGGCCGCATCGGCGCGGGCCGCGGCGCCGACCGCTTCCTGTTCGTTCCCCTCGGCACCGGCATCGCCGGAGCCATCGGCATCGCCGGCCGCATCGAGGCCGGCGCGCACGGGTACGCGGGCGAGATCGGCCACATCGTGGTCCGCCCCGGCGGCCCCGCCTGCGGCTGCGGCCAGCGCGGCTGCCTGGAGACCCTCGCCTCCGCCTCCGCCGTCAGCCGCGCCTGGGCGGCCGCCTCCGGCGACCCCGAGGCGGACGCCGCGGACTGCGCCAAGGCCGTGGAGTCCGGCGACGAGCGCGCCCAGGAGGTGTGGCTCGCCGCCATCGGCGCCCTGGCCGACGGGCTGGTCACCGCGATCACCCTGCTGGACCCGCGCACGCTGATCATCGGTGGCGGACTGGCCGAGGCCGGGGAAACCTTGTTCACACCACTACGGACGGCCGTCGAGGAACGCGTGACGTTCCAGCGGCTGCCCCACATCGTTCCGGCGGCCCTCGGGGACACCGCCGGATGCCTGGGTGCAGGGCTGCTCGCCTGGGATCTACTCGCCACGGAGGTACCTGCCTGATGTCCGGAAGCGCACATGTGGGCCGCAGCACCGTTCTCTCCGGCGCCGACGTGGTGCTGCCCACGGGCATCGTCAAGGGCGGGCGCCTCATCGTCGACGGCGAGCGCATCGCCGGCAGCGCCGACGAGAACGCGGCCGTCGTCGACCTCACCGGCTGCCTGATCGTCCCCGGCTTCGTCGACATGCACAACCACGGCGGCGGCGGCGCCTCCTTCACCTCCGGCACCGCCGAGGAGGTGCTCCAGGGCGTACGGACCCACCGCGAGCACGGCACGACCACCCTGGTCGCCTCCACCGTCACCGGCGACCTCGACGAGCTCGCCCGCCGCGCCGGACTGCTCGCCGAGCTGACCCAGCAGGGCGACATCGCGGGCATCCACTTCGAGGGCCCCTTCATCAACCCCTGCCGCAAGGGCGCGCACAAGGAAGACCTGCTGCGCGACCCCGACCCGGCCGAGGTCCGCAAGCTGATCGACGCCTCGCACGGCGCCGCCCGCATGTTCACCCTCGCCACCGAACTCCCGGGCGGCCTGGACTCCGTACGGCTGCTCGCCGAGCACGGGGTCATCGCGGCGATCGGCCACACGGACTCCACGTACGAGCAGACCCTCGAAGCCATCGACGCCGGCGCGACCGTGGCCACCCACCTCTACAACGCGATGCCGGGCCTGGAGCACCGCGCCCCCGGCCCCATCGCGGCGCTGCTGGAGGACGAGCGGGTCACCGTCGAGCTCATCAACGACGGCACCCACCTGCACCCGGCCATGCTGGAGCTGGCCTTCCACCACGCGGGCGCGAACCGGGTGGCGCTGATCACCGACGCGATGGACGCGGCCGGCTTCGGCGACGGGATCTACCACCTCGGCCCGCTGGAGGTCGAGGTCAAGGAGGGCGTCGCCCGCCTCGTCGAGGGCGGCTCCATCGCGGGCTCCACCCTCACCCTGGACACCGCCTTCAAGCGGTCCGTCACCCTCGACAAGCTCCCCGTCGAGTCCGTGGTCCAGGCGATCTCCGCCAACCCGGCCAAGCTGATCGGCGTCTACGACCAGGTCGGCTCGCTGGAGCCCGGAAAGTACGCGGACCTCGTCGTCCTCGACTCCGCCTTCGACGTCCGGGGCGTCATGCGGCGCGGCGAATGGATCGTGAACCCGCTCGCGGCGGGCAGCTGACCAGCGCCGTACGCGAAAGCGGTCGGCCCGGGGTACTGGGCCGACCGCTCCTTCTTTTGGCATGATCCCGGCACACACAGAGACCCGGGGCCCCACCATGATCCTGACCGTGACGCTCAACACCGCGCTCGACGTCACCTACCGCGTACCGCGCCTGCTCGCGCACGCCTCCCACCGCGTCACCGAGGTCACCGAACGCCCCGGCGGCAAGGGCCTGAACGTGGCCCGCGTGCTCGCCGCGATCGGCCACGAGGTCACCGCGACCGGCTTCGCGGGCGGCCCCACGGGAGCCCTCGTACGCGAGCTGCTCGCCGGCTCCCCCGGCGTCCGCGACGAACTGGTCCCCTGCGCGGACACCACCCGGCGCACCCTGGCCGTCGTCGACGAGGCCTCCGGGGACACCACGCAGTTCAACGAACCCGGCCCGCTGATCACCGCCGCCGAGTGGACCGGTTTCCTCTCCCGCTACGAGGCCCTGCTGGCGGGCGGCGCCCGCGCGGTGGCCCTGTGCGGCAGCCTGCCCCCGGGCGTGCCCGTGGGGGCCTACGCCACCCTCGTCCGGGCGGCCCGCGCGGCCGGCGTGCCCGTCCTCCTCGACACCAGCGGCGAGGCCCTGCGCCGCGGGGTCGCCGCCCGCCCCGACGTGATCAAACCGAACGCCGCCGAGCTCGCCGAGCTGACCGGGTCCCGCGACCCGCTCCCCGCCACCCAGGGCGCCCGCCGGCGCGGGGCCCACGCGGTGGTCACCTCGCTCGGCCCCGCCGGACTGCTCGCCGCCACCGCCCGCGGCACCTGGCGGGCGGCCCCGCCCCGCACCCTGGCGGGCAACCCCACCGGCGCCGGCGACTCCGCGGTCGCGGGCCTGCTCTCGGCCCTCACCGAAGGCCTGGACTGGCCGGACCGCCTGACCCGCGCGGTGGCCCTCTCGGCCGCCACGGTCGCATCCCCCACGGCGGGAGACTTCGACCCCCGCACCTACGAGGAGGTACGGGGGTCGGTGAAGGTCACGGAGGGCTAGGCCCCCGGATCGGTCAGCGCTTCTCGAGGACGAACTGGTCGATGACCGCCTCGCAGGAGTTGCCCGCCTCGCAGGAGATCTTGATGGTGTTCGTGCCCTGCTTGAGGTTCACGTACGAGTAGGTGTTGGTCCAGCCCTTGTCCCAGGCACCCTCGCCGGCCTTCGCGAAGTTCTTCATGTTGATCGGCCGGGTCTGCACGGTCTCGTTGATCGCCAGCGTCATGTTGGCGTCCTTGCCCGGCACGCCGTAGTACATCCGGAAGGTGTACTCGCCGGTCTTGGGCACCTCCAGCGTCCAGGTCACGGCGGCACCCTGCTGGGTGAAGCCGCCGACGTACTGGCCGCCCGCGCTCTTGGCGCCGGGCACCGCGCTCTCCAGCTTGGCACCACCGCTGATCACCATGCCGGAGCCGCCCGCGTCGCCCTTGGGCAGCGGTGCGTCCGCCGGCGCGGAGCCGCTCGGCTGGCCCGAGGGGGTGTTCGGGGCGGGCGCCGACGGGCTCTGGCCCGTGTTCGCGGCGTTCTTGTTCTTGTCGGCGTCGTCCTTCTTGCCGAAGATCACCGCCGCGCCGATGCCGATCGCCACCGCGGCGACCACCGCGACGGCCGCGATGAGCATGCCCCTGCGGCTGGACCCGCCGCCGCCGTGGCCGCCGCCGGAGCCCGGCAGCGGAACGGACTGGGTGTACTGCGGGGGCTGCTGCTGCGGCGGAACGCCGTAGCCGCCCGCCTGGAGCGCTTCGGGGGCCTGGTACTGCGCCTGGTAGGCCGGGGGCTGCTGCTGCGGAACCTGGCCGCGCTGGCCGCCGTAGGGCCGGTCACCGACGGTGCGGACCTGGTTGTACGAGGTCCGGGGCACGCCCGGCTGACCGCCGGCCGGTCCCGGGTAGCCGTACCCGCCGCCCTGCCCGGGCGGGGTGGCCCCCGCGGCCTGGCCGTCCTCGTAGAGGTAGCCGAACGGGTCGTCATCCTCGGGCTGGTTCGCCCCGTTGTTCGGGCCGTGGTTCGCGGGCGTCGTCATCGCAGGTCACTCCTTTCGACCCCGGGGAGCCTACCCCGAACAGGTGCGCCCACGGGCGGCCCGAAAGCTTACCCGGCTCGGCGGTGCGCCTTCGAACGGGACCGCTTCTCGATGTACATGCGCTGGTCGGCGGAGCGCAGCACCTCGTCGGCCGACATGCCGCAGCTCGCCCAGCCGATGCCGAAACTGGCTCCCACGCGGACCGCGCGGCCGTCCACGCGGATCGGCGGGATGATGGCGTTGCGCAGCCGCACGGCGAGGTCGGCGGCGTCGGCGGCGCCCAGCCCGTCGGCGAGGACGACGAACTCGTCACCACCCAGCCGGGCCACCGTGTCCCCGTCCCGGACACCGGTCGTCAGCCGCCGGGCCACCTCGATCAGGACGGCGTCGCCGGTGTGGTGCCCGAACCGGTCGTTGATCGACTTGAACCCGTCGAGGTCGCAGAAGAGCACCGCGAGCCCCTTCGTACCGTCGTCGATGTCGGTCGCCGGCGCGACCGTGTGCACGTGGTGGTCGTACGGGCCCACCGCGGCCGAGCCGCCGCCCATGCCGCCGGGGAACTCGAAGGGCTCGGGAAAGCCGTCGGGCCGGAACCCGTGCTCACCGTGCCCTGTGTGCTCGCCCTGGGCCTCCACCGAGGGCCGGGTCTCGAAGGCCGCGTCCAGCGCCTCCACGGCGGTGGCGCGCACCGACTGCGGGCGGCGGCAGAGCCGGGCCCCGAGCCGGGAGCGGAGCTCGGCGCTGTTGGGCAGGCCGGTCAGCGAGTCGTGGCTGGCCCGGTGGGCGAGCTGCAGCTCGTGCCGCTTGCGCTCCTCGATGTCCTCGACGTGCGTGAGCAGGAAGCGCGGCCCGTCGGCGGCGTCGGCGACGACGGAGTTGCGCAGCGAGACCCAGACGTACGTACCGTCGCGCCGGCCGAGTCTGAGCTCGGCGCGGCCGCCCTCGGCGGAGGTCCGCAGCAGGGTGCCGATGTCCTCGGGGTGCACGAGGTCGGAGAAGGAGTAGCGGCGCAGCACGGAGGCGGGCCGTCCCAGCAGCCGGCACAGCGCGTCGTTGGTGCGCAGCAGGCGGCCGTGCTGGTCGCCGCCCATCTCGGCGATGGCCATGCCGCTCGGCGCGTACTCGAAGGCCTGGCGGAACGACTCTTCACTGGCGCGCAGCGCCTGCTGTTCACGCTCCAGCCGGACCAGGGCCCGCTGCATGTTGGCGCGCAGCCGTGCGTTGCTGATGGCAATCGCGGCCTGGAAGGCGTACATCTGGAGCGCTTCGCGGCCCCAGGCGCCGGGCCGGCGGCCGTTGCGCGGGCGGTCCACGGAGACCACGCCGAGCAGCTCGCCGCCGGAGGCGTACATGGGGGCGTAGAGCCGGTCCTCGGGGTGCCACTCGTCCTCGAACCGCGGGTCGGGGCCCTCGGTGTGCCACTGCGGGACGTCGTCCTCGACGAGGACCCAGCCCTCGGTGTGCGGGATGAAGCGCAGGCCGTCCCAGTTCTCGCCCATCGTCAGACGGCGTTCCCAGGAGGCGCGCGAGCCGACGCGGCCGGTGATCAGGGCTTCTGCGGCGGGGTCTCCCGCGAAGGCGGCGACGACCAGATCACCGTCGGGGCGAACGAGGTTGACGCAGGCGAGTTCGTAGCCGAGGCCGAGGACGATGCCGTCCACGACGGTCTGCAGGGTGTCCGCCAGGCTCCGGGCCGTATTGAGCTCGGCCACCACCCGGTGCAGCTGCCGCAGGGTCGCAAGACGGACGTACGGCTCCGACTCGGTCTCCATTGCTCGCTCTCCCCGAGACCTCGACAGCAACTCCAGGTTTGTCATCGGCGCTTCGTTGCGGTGTCCCGTCCACTGAATCACAGTGAGCTGTGCGGCAGGTACACAGGGTCAACAAATCTTGCTCTCTGTGACTCAAGTCACATGAGATGAATAAGGGTGACCGCCGCGCCGCCCCACTCGGGCTCATTCCCACCGGTTCGTCCGGATCATTCCCGGAAGCAAACGATACGCCCGGGGCCGCGGCGACCTAGGCCAACGGGCGGGGGCGCTGCTCGGACTTGCGCCCGATGCGCCGCGCGAGGGGTGACAGTAGCGTCCCGACCGTGCCCCCAACGACCCCCGTGACACCACTTTCCCTACCCGCACCCCATGCTGAGGGGGTGAGCAACGACGAGTTCCGGGCCGCGATGTCCCGACTGGCGGCAGGCGTGTGCCTGATCACCGCGCAGGAGCCGCCCCTGTCGGCCGACGGCCGGCGCGGCGAGGACGTCGGCATGACGGCGACCGCCTTCATGTCCGTGTCCCTCGAACCACCGCTGGTCCTCGTCAGCGTGCGCGAGGGCTCCCGGATGGACGACCTGCTGGCCGAGCAGCCGCTGTGGGCGGTATCGGTGCTCGCCGACCACCAGCTCCAGATCGCGAGCCGGTTCTCGATGAAGAACCGCATCAGCGACCGGCTGCTCTTCGCGGACCTGCCCTACACGCGCGGCGGCGTCTCCGGCGCCCCGCTGCTGTCGGGGGCACTGGCCACCCTGGAGTGCCGTACGGAGAACCGCGTCGAGGCGGGCGACCACACCCTGGTCATCGGCCACGTCCTCAGCGCCGCCCAGCCGGCGCCGGACTCCCCGCCGCTGACGTACTTCCGGGGGCGCTACCGGCACCTGGCGCCCTGAGCGCCGGCGGCCACCGGTCGGGCGGCCACCGGTCGGGCGGCCATCAGCCGGGCGGCCACCGGCCCCGCGGCTACCAGTCCCGCGCGTTGCGGCCCCGCTTGGTCTCGCCGCGGGCCTTCTTCTCGCGCAGCCGCCGCTCGTTGATCCCCCGGGGGATCTTCGTCGCCCGGCGCGCCTTCGGCGGCGGCGCCGTGGCCTCGGCCAGCAGCGCGGTCAGCCGGACCAGCGCCATCTCCCGGTTGCGGAACTGCGAGCGGTGCTCGGAGGCCCGTACCGTCACCACCCCGTCGACCAGCCGGGACGCGAGCCGCTCCAGCGCCCGCTCCTTCCACACGTCGGGCAGCGACTTCGTCGCCGCGACGTCGAAGAGGAGCTCCACGCGCGAGTCCGAGGTGTTCACGTGCTGCCCGCCCGGCCCGGAGGATCGCGAAAAGCGCCAGGCGAGCTCGCCCTCGGGGAGCACGACCGAACCGCGGATGACATAGGGACCAGGCATGCCCCCTATGATCCGTGCCCGCCGGGACCCCGTCACCCGCATTTCCGCCCGCATCGCGGACAAATCCCCGAATGCGGAACCTGGCGCCCCTCTCCCCGCGTTATGGAGGGCAGCGGTAACTTGGGCACTCTCACGGTCGATACGACAAGTGAGACCAAGTGAGACTAGGAAGGGACACCAGTCACCATGGCAGTAAGCCTCTCCAAGGGCGGAAACGTCTCGCTCAGCAAGGAGGCCCCGGGCCTCGCGGCCGTCACGGTCGGCCTCGGCTGGGACACCCGCACCACCACCGGTGTCGACTTCGACCTGGACGCCTCCGCCATCGCGGTCAACGCGCTCGGCAAGGTCGTCTCCGACGGCCACTTCGTCTTCTTCAACAACAAGTCCACCCCGGACCAGACCATCGTCCACACCGGTGACAACCGCACCGGCGAGGGCGCGGGCGACGACGAGGCCATCAACGTCAACCTCGCGGGCCTGCCCGCCGACGTCGACAAGATCGTCTTCCCGGTCTCCATCTACGACGCCGAGACCCGCAGCCAGAACTTCGGCCAGGTCCGCAACGCGTACATCCGCGTCGTGAACCAGGCCGGCGGCGTCGAGATCGCCCGCTACGACCTCTCCGAGGACGCGGCGACCGAGACCGCCATGGTCTTCGGCGAGCTCTACCGCAACGGCGCCGAGTGGAAGTTCCGCGCCGTGGGCCAGGGTTACGCCTCCGGCCTGACCGGCATCGCCCAGGACTTCGGCGTCAACGTCTGACCCTGAGCGCCCGCGTCCGAGGACGCGTCTGAGCTGGAGCCCCCTCCCGGCCGTCCGGGGAGGGGGCTTCGCTACCGTTCGGTACGTGATCCTCCTGCCGCTCGCTCCCGTCGAGGACGGCGCCCTCCCGGGCCCGGTCCTCACCGAAATCGCCACGCTCTACGCGACCAACCACGCGTTCTTCGAGCTCAGCGGTGATTTCCCCGACCCCGGCCGCATCACGGTCGAGCAGGTCGCCGCCGCCCTCGCCGACGAGCTCGCCCACGAGGGCGCCGAGGTCCTCCTCGCCCGCTCCGCCGGACGCCTCGTAGGCCTGGCCGCCACGCTCGCCCGGCACCCGGATCCGGAGTCCGAGGACCCCGACCCGTGGATCGGCCTGCTGCTCATCGACGCCACCGCGCACCGCGAGGGATACGGCCGCGCCATGGTCGCCATGGTCGAGGACCGCTTCCGCGCCGCGGGACGCTCGGGCGTACGGATCGCCGTGCTCGACGCCAACGAGAAGGGCCTCGCCTTCTGGCAGTCCCAGGGTTACGCCACCCTGCGCCGGGCCGCCGACCGCGAGATGGGCCGCCCCTGCACGGTCCTGCGCAAGGCCCTGTAGGCGGAGCTACGGCGCCTTCGTCGGGGCCTTCGGTGCCTTCGGTGCCTTCGGGCGGTCCTTCCCGTACAGCCACACGTCCCAGACCTCCGTCAGGTCACGGCCCGTCTTCTCCTCCGCGTAGGCGGTGAAGTCGGCCGTGGACGCGTTCCCGTGCCGGTGCTCGGCCGCCCAGCCGCGTACGAGGGCGAAGAACTTCTCGTCGCCGACCTCCTGCCGGACCCGCTGCAGGACCATCGCCCCGCGCCCGTACACCGGGGACCCGGAGATCTCCTTCGGGTTCCGCGGGGCGGCCGGCGGGAAGGCGCCCCAGTCCGAGCCCGCCGCCCCGTCGACCCGGGTGTCCCCGGCGACGTAGGCGTCGAAGTGCTGCTGCGCGCTCGGCCCGCCGTGGTCCTCCGACCACAGCCACTCGGCGTAGGTCGCGAACCCCTCGTTGAGCCACATGTCCTTCCAGGACTTCGGCGACACCGAGTCCCCGAACCACTGGTGCGCCAGCTCGTGCAGCACCAGCTCCTCGCTGCCCGGCGCCCCCGGGAACACCGGCCGGGTCTGCGTCTCCAGCGCGTAGCCGAGGCTGTGCGCGGGCAGCACGATCGCGCCCGTCGCGGAGAACGGGTACGGGCCGAAGCGCCCGATGCCCCACTCCACCATCTCGGGCAGCCGCGCGAGCGCCGCCTCGCTCGCCGCCGCCTCCCCGGGCGAGACCGCCGTGTAGACGGGGATCCCGGAGGCGGTCCGCCCGGTCGTCACCTTGAACTTCCCGACGGCCACGGTCGCCAGGTAGCTCGCCATCGGCTCCGCGGAGTGCCAGGCGAACGCGGTCCTCCCGCCGCTCTCCTGCGTACGGGAGCGCAGCTCGCCGTTGGACACGGCCTCGTACCCCCGGGGGACGGTCACCGTGATGTCGTACGTGGCCTTGTCGCTCGGGTGGTGGTTCCCCGGGAACCAGGCCATCGACCCGACGGGTTCGCCGACGCCGACCGCGCCCTTGCCGCCCGGGGTGACGATCCACCCCTCCTCGGACCCGTCGGGGTCGGTGACGGCCTTGGGCCGGCCGGAGTAGTCGATCTCCGTACGGAAGACCTCCCCGCGCTCCAGATCCTCGGCGGGGCGCACCGTCAGCTCGTTGCCGGTGCGGTTGAAGCGGGCCCCGGCGCCCTGCACGCTCACGCCCTCCACCTCCAGCCCGCTGAGATCGAGGTTGAAGGAGCTGAGCCCCTGCTCGGCCCGGGCGGTGATCACGGCGGTGGCGTGCAGGCGCCCGTCGGCCGGGTCGTAGTCGAGGTCCAGGGAGTAGTGCTCGACCTGGTAGCCGCCATTGCCGGCCTTGGGGAAGAACGGGTCGCGCACCCCCGACGCACCCGGCCGCCCCTGCACGGTCTCCCCCGTGCAGCCCGTGGTGAGGGCGAGCAGGGTGGCGACGGCGGGGGCGGCCAGGCGGGAGAGAACGCGGTGATCCACGCGTTCGAGAGTACGTCCCGCGACGCGCTGCTCGACGCTGCTGCTGCCTCTCGGCGCTGCTACTTGTTGAGGGCGTCCACGCCGGCCTTGGCGAACTTCTCGTCCAGGTCACCGCTCGGGGCGCCGGCCACGCCGACACCCGCGACCGGGGCGCCGTCGGCCTGGACCGGGGTGCCGCCACCGAGGAAGAGGGTGCCGGGGATGTCCTTCAGGTTCGGGGTCTGCGCGAGGCGGCCGGCGAGCACCGAGGTCGGGGCGTTCCAGGACACGGCGGTGAAGGCCTTGCGCTGCGCCGACTCGTAGGACTGCGGACCGGCGCCGTCGCCGCGCAGCGTGACGATGGTGTTGCCGTTGCGGTCGACGACCGCGACGGTCACCTTCTGGTTCTCGCTCTCGGCGGCGTCCAGCGCGGCCTGGGCGGCGCGGGTGGCGGCGTCGATGGTGAGGTGGGTGGAGGTGGTGAAGTTCTTCTTGTCGCCGTCCTTCTTCGCAACGGCGGCGGCCGGAGCGGAGGCCGGGGCGGCGTTGGCGCTGACCGCGCCGAAGGCTCCGGCGCCGAGGGCGACGGCGACGGCGGTACCGGTGAGAACGCGGGTGCGGGTCTTCATGTCTGCTGCTCCTGTGAACGTCGGCACGGCGGGCTCTCCTGCCGTTGCTCCAAGCCTCTCCCCGCCACCCCCACCCACCCGTCCCCGTACCGGCTCCGAACCCGCCCCCCACCGGTTGACCCCAGGGTCAACCGATCGGCTGATGCGGCCACCCCCCACGGGGCGCTTACCTGGCCCTCCCACCCTGTCGGGGGCCCTTCCCAGCCGCCCGGGGCTCCCCTCAGCCGTCCGGCGTTTGAGGACCGGGGTCTGGGGCGGAGCCCCAGAAGCCTCGGGCGCAGCCCGGTCCGAACGGGTCAGGGCGGAGCCCTGGGAACGGTGGAAGGGTGGGTAGGGGACGGCCCCGCGCAGCGCCACCCACCCGCACCCCCCACCAACCCGGCACCATGGACAAACGCACCACCCCCAGGAGCACCCCGTGACCAGCGCGCCCCCACCGAGCCCGCCGAGCCCGGCACCCCCGCGGCCGGCACGCCCACCGAGCCCGGCGACCACCCCACCCGCACAAGACACCCGCGCCCTGGCCACGGTCATGCACACCGCGTTCTTCCTCCTCCTCGGCGCCTCCGTGGCCCGCTTCCTCCTCCGCCACCCCGACGAACCCCGCACCCCGTGGATCATCGCCCTCGGCATCACCCTGGCCCTGCTCTACGTGCTCGGCCCCGCCCTGGGCGCCGCCCCCACCCTGCGCCGCCTCATCTGGCTCGGCCTGGTCGTCGCCGTCTGGGTGGTCCTCGTCGTCCTCGCGCCGAGCTTCGCCTGGTGCGCCGTACCGCTCTTCTACACGGCCCTGCGCACCCTCCCGCCCCGCGCGGCCGTCGTCCTCGTGGCCCTGCTCACCGTGTTCGTCGTGGCGGCCCAGCTCCGCCTCGCCCAGACCTCCGGCTCGGGCGAGCCCTTCGACCCCAACCTCCTCCTCGCCCCGCCCGCCGTCGCCGCCCTCGCCACCGCCGTGTTCATCCACATGGAGCGCCAGGCGGCAGCCCAGCGCACCCTGATCGACGACCTGATCCGCACCCGCCGGGAACTGGCCGCCACCGAACGCCGCGCCGGCACCCTCGCCGAACGCCAGCGCCTCTCGATGGAGATCCACGACACCCTGGCCCAGCACCTGTCCAGCCAGCAGATGCTGCTCCAGGCCGCCGACCGCACCTGGGACACCGATCCCGGCACCGCCCGCGCGCACGTCCGTACCGCCACCGACATCACCGCGCGCGGCCTCGCCGAGGCCCGCCGCCTGGTGCACGACCTCGCACCGCCCGAACTCGCCGGCGGCGCCGGCCTCCCGGACGCCCTGCGCGCACTGGAGGCGGGCCCGGACATCGAGGTCCGCTTCCACCTGGAGGGCGCGCCGGTCCCCCTCCCCGACCGTGCGGAGCAGGCGCTGCTGCGCATCGCGCAGGGCGCGCTGGCGAACGTACGGGAGCACTCGGGGGCCCGTACCGCGGCCCTCACCCTCAGCTTCCTGGGCGACCAGGTCGTCCTGGACGTGGCCGACGACGGCCACGGCTTCACCCAACTCCGCGCCGCCGCCGGGGAACGCGGCCACGGCCTCCCCGCGATGCGCGCCCGCGTCCGCCAGCTCGGCGGCACCCTGACCATCGAATCCACCGCGGGCGAGGGCACGGTCCTGTCGGCGTCGATCCCCCTGGAGCCCACCCCGTGACCACGAACGAGAACCCGGCCGCCACCCCCGACCCCACCCCCGCGCCCGCCGCCACGCCCCCGGCGGCCAAGAAGGCGACCACGATCCTCCTCTGCGACGACCACGTCGTGGTCCGCGCCGGCCTGCTGGCCCTGCTCGGCAGCGAGCCGGACATCGAGGTCCTCGGCGAGGCGGGCAGCGGCGAGGAGGCGGTCGCGCTCGCGGCCAAACTCCGCCCCGACGTGGTCCTGATGGACCTCCAGCTCGGCGAGGGCATCGACGGCGTGGAGGCCACCCGCCGCATCACCGCCGCCCCGAACCCTCCGCACGTCCTGGTCCTGACCACCTACGACACCGACGCGGACATCACCCGGGCCATCGGCGCGGGCGCCACCGGCTACCTCCTGAAGGCGGAACGCCCGGAGGAACTGTTCGCCGCGATCCACTCCGCCGCCCAGGGCCGCACCACGCTCTCCGCCCCCGTGGCCAGCCGCGTGATGGCCCACATGCGCGGCACCCGGCCCACCCTGACCGACCGTGAGCTCGACATCCTCGGCCAGCTCGCCCGCGGCCTCGGCAACCGCGACATCGCCCGCGCCCTGTTCATCAGCGAGGCCACGGTCAAGACCCACCTGGGCCGCATCTACGACAAGCTCGGCGTCGACACCCGCGCGGGCGCGGTCTCGGTGGCCAAGGAACAGCGCCTCCTCCCCTGAGGACCCCGCCCACGGCACGACACCACGTCGACCGCCCGGCATCGCACGGCATCGCACGGCACGACACCGCATCTCATCGTCCATCCGTACGAGATCGCGCTCGTACGCCGCGCCGATCCCCCGCGGGCGGCGACACGACAGGCTCGTCAGTGCCCGGACCGCCCCGAGCAGGCCCGGGCACCACCAGCCGTGTCGAGAGGAACCCGCCATGCCGACCACCGATTTCGCCCCGGAACGCCGCCGCATGCTCACCATGCTGGGCACCGGCGCCGCCGCGGCCGGGCTCGGCGCCCTCGCCGCCGCGACGCCCGCCACCGCCGCGTCCGAGGAGCTTTCGACCGCCTCCTACGGCTTCGGCCCGGCGGGTACGGCGGAGGACGAGCTGGCGATCAACCGCCTGCTGGAGACCTACCTCTTCGCCGTGGACACCAAGGACAAGACGGTCTTCCGGACCCTCTTCACCGACGACGCCGTCCTCACCGTGATGGCCCACCCCGACGGCACCGCCGGCATCGTCAAGACCGGCATCGAGGCGGTCGTCGCCAACCTCGACGGCGCGGCGGCCTGGGGCTACTCCACCCACGTCACGGCCAACGCCCACATCCGCGTCACCGGCCGCTACACCGCCACCGGCGACAGCCACGCCACCGCCCAGCTCGTCTACCCGGCCACCGCCACGGCCCCGGAGACCGTCGTCGTACGCGGCATCCGCTACCGCGACGAGTACGTGAGGTCGGCCGGCGTCTGGAAGATCCGCAAGCGCGTCTTCTCCCCGCTCTGGCAGTACAACGGCACCGCGATCCAGATCAACTACCCGAACTAGCCCACCCCACAGGGGCTACCCCAGCCCGATGAGCCCCCGGTCGACGGCCGCGCGCACGGCCGCCGTACGGTTCTCCACCCCGAGCTTCTCGTAGACGTGCACGAGGTGCGTCTTGACCGTCGTCCCGCTGATGAACAGCGCCGATCCGATCTCCCGGTTGGAGCGGCCCGTCGCGATCAGCTCCAGGATCTCGGTCTCCCGGGCCGTCAGCGCCGCACTCGGCGCCCGGTACCGGCTCATCAGCCGCGAGACCACCGACGGCGACAGCGCCGACTCCCCCGCCGCCACCGTCCGCAGCGCCTGGAACAGCAGGTCGGGCGGGGACCCCTTCAGCAGGTACCCCGCCACACCCGCCTCCACGGCCCGTACGACGTACGCATCGGACTCGTAGCTGCTGAGCACGACCACCCGGGGCGGAGCCGGCATCCGCCCGATCCGCCGCGTGGTCTCCACCCCGCACATCCCCGGGCCCATCCGGATGTCCATCAGCACCAGCTCGGGACCCAGCTCGCGCACCATCCGCAGCGCGGCGCCCCCGTCCGCGGCCTCCCCGCACACCTCGAACTCCGGACACCCGCCCAGCAACGCCCGCAGCCCCGCCCGCACGACGGGATGATCGTCCACCAACAGGATCCGCACGGGAGTCATACCGCCCCCACCCCCGGTCCAGGCCCGGCCTCCCCCTCCCCCTCCCCCAGAGCGGGCACGCAGACCGACACCACCGTCCCACCCCCACCCGGACTGCTCTCCACCGTCGCCGTACCCCCCAGGTACCCGATGCGGCGGCGCAGCAGCCGCAACCCGTCCCCACCCGGGTACCCGGCATCGGCAGCCTCCGGATCGAACCCCACACCGTCGTCCCACACGTCGAGCGCGAGCACGTACGGCTGATAGGTCAGCGTCACCACGACGACGGAGGCCCGCGCGTGCCGGCGTACGTTGGCCAGGGCGCCCTGGGCCGCCCGCAGCACCGCGGCCTCGACCCTGCCCGGCACCACCCGGGGCTCCCCCTCCAGCCGGAACCGGGCCCCGGCCACCCCGGCGCACAGCTCGCGCAGCACATCGGCGAGGGCCGCCCGCTCCAGCTCCACCGGAGCCAGGTCATGGATGAGCCGCCGGGCCTCGGCGAGGTTCTCCCGGGCCGCGGCGGCGGCCTGCCGGACCAGCTGCCGGGCCTGCCCCGGCTCCCGCGTCCACTCCCGGTCGGCCGCGTCGAGCAACAGGTGCATGCTGGTCAGCCCCTGCGCCACGGTGTCGTGCAACTCGGCCGCGAGCCGGTGGCGCTCCCGCAGCACGCCGGCCACCACGGCCTCCCCCTGCCCCCCGGCCCCTCCCACGCCCGTCCCCTCTCGCCACACCCCCCGGACGCGCCGAGCATAATCCGGCGAACCCGACACCCCAGGGGGGCATCAGCAACTCTGATCCTCGGCCCCACACCCCCCACAAGGGACGGCGAGCAGGCCCCCGGGAGCACCCACGGCGGGCCACCCCCCGCCCCACGCATGACACCATCGGGTACGTGCTCGACATCGGCTACTCCCTCTCCCGGCGCTTCCCCGACCCCCCGCAGACCGACTACCGCTCGGCGGACGTCCACTCGCTGCGCCACGACCTGTTCTGCGGGGACGTCTACCTCGCCGACACCAACGCGGACCGGGAAGTGTCCACAGCCTGGGGATGGGTGCCCGTACTGGACTTCGCCTGGGCGCTGTGCGACATCGTCGAGCAGCTCGACCAGGACCCGCGCGGCAGCCGCGCGGCCAACCGGCAGTACGCCGAGATCGACTTCACCGAGTCCTCGGACCGCATGCTCTTCGAGCGCCGCTTCGGGTGGGTGGACGTCGAGGCCGACTGGATGCCGTCGGAGGAAGCCCCCCTCACCTTCAGCCACCGCCTGCTGCGCCGCGAAGCCCGGGACTTCCTCCACGACGTGATCGCGGACCTCATCGACATGCACGACGGCCTGGGAGACAACCCGATCATCTGGACCCTCCAGTCCCGCTTCCCCCGCGTCTCGTCGTAAGCCCGGGGGCTCCGCCCGACACTCGAAGACAGGGGTCCGGCCACTCCAGCCGTCCGGCGCTTGAGGACCGGGGTCCGGGGCGGAGCCCGGCACCCCTCCCCAGCCCGTCCGGCGCTTGAGGACCGGGTCAGGGCAGAGCCCTGGGAACGGTGGAAGGGCGGGTAGGGGACAGCCCCGCAGGGCCCCCGGCCCAGCCGAGGCAACGTCCCCGGCCCCCCGGGCCACCCAGCACCCCGCCAGGGCCGGCCGCGGGCTAGGAAACCACCCGCACCCCAAGCTGCGCAGCCATCACCGGCGCCAGCCCAACGAGCTGCGCAGGACTGATCACCGCCCCGGCCAACGCATCCACCCCCCGGGCGATGTCCACCGCCCGCGCCCCCCGCAGGTCCACGTCCACCATCCGCGCCCCCGTGAAGTCCACCCCCCGCAGCTCGCAGTCCCGGAACTCCACCCGCTCCAGCACCGCACCCCCGAAGTCCGGCTCCACCAGCACGCACCCCTCGAAGACCACGTCCTTGAGCCGCGCCGTGCGCAGGTTCAGATAGTCGATCTTGCCCCCGCGCACGAGCACCCGCTCCAGCACCGCCCCGTGCAACTGCACCCCGCCCAGCCGGGCGTCCAGCAGTTCCACATCGCGCAGCGAGGCCCCCGCCAGGTCCGTCCCCACCCCCCGGACCCCGTCCAGCACCGAGTCCAGGATCCGGGCCTTCGCCAGCCCCGTCTCGTCCAGCACGCAGCGCCGTAGCGCGCAGTCCATGAACCGGGCCCCCCGCCCGTCCCCGCCCGTCAGGTCCACCTCGACGAGCTCCAGCCCGTCGTAGTCCCCGTCCGGCTCCAGCTCCAGCGCCGCGTCGTCCCACCCGCCGAGCTCCGGCAGCCGCAGCTCCGGCAGCCGCGCCGCCTTCACCATCTGCTCCTTCTGCTCCTTCTGCTGCTGCTTCTGCTGCTTCCGCCCGTCCCGCGCCATCGCCATGCCCCCATCCTGGCCCACCCCTTGACCTCAACCCCACTTGAGGTCCGAGGCTTCACCCATGCCCACACCCACCCGGCCCACGCCGCCCACCCCGCCGACCACCCCCACCATGCGAGCCATCCGCCTCCACGCCTTCGGCCCCGCCGAGAACCTCTCCTACGAGTCCGTCCCCCGCCCCGTCCCCGCCCCCGGCCAGGTCCGCATCGCCGTGGCCGCCGCCGGCGTGCACCTCATCGACACCGCCCTGCGCCGCGGCGTCCAGGGCCCGCCCACACCCCTGCCCGAGCTGCCGACCATCCCCGGCCGCGAGGTCGCCGGCACCGTCGACGCGCTCGGCCCCGGCACGGACCCCGCCTGGCTCGGCCGGTCCGTCGTCGCCCACCTCGGATTCACCCCCGGCGGCTACGCCGAGTACGCCGTCACCGACGCCACCCGACTGCACGCCGTCCCGGACGGCCTCGACCCCGCCACCGCCGTCGCCATGATCGGCACGGGCCGCACCACCCTCGGCATCCTCCAGTTCGCCGAGCTCGGCCCCGGCTCCGTCGCCCTGGTCCCCGCCGCCGCGGGCGGCATCGGCACCCTGCTGGTCCAGTACGCCAAGCACGCCGGAGCCACCGTCGTCGCCCTCGCCGGCGGCCCCGCCAAAACCGCCCGGGCCACCGCCAACGGCGCCGACCTCGCCCTCGACTACACCGCCCCGGACTGGGCCGACACCTTC
The DNA here is from genome assembly GCF_057834385.1 of Streptomyces sp. GL_141. Taxonomy (NCBI): domain Bacteria; kingdom Bacillati; phylum Actinomycetota; class Actinomycetes; order Kitasatosporales; family Streptomycetaceae; genus Streptomyces; species Streptomyces sp. GL_141. The sequence continues at coordinate 4,599,395 of NZ_CM174402.1, read as the reverse complement.
CGCGCCCACCACCCCGACGGCGCCACCGTCCTCTTCGACTCCGTCGGCGCCGCCGTCGCCCGCACCGCCCTCGGCCTGCTCCGCGACGGCGCCCTGCACCTCGTCTTCGGCTGGTCCGGCGGCCCGCTCCTGCTCACCGACGCCGAACAGGCGGACCTGGACGCCCGCGGCATCACCACGCAGCACGTCCTCGGCCCCGCCATGCTCCAGCGCGCCGGCGGCGAAGACCCCCTGCGCCGCCTCGAAACCCGCGCCCTCGCCGAAGCCGCCACCGGCCGCCTGCGCCCCGCCCTCCAGCGCTACCCGCTGGCCGAAGCCGCCACGGCCCACCACGACCTGGAAACCCGCGCCACCACCGGCAAGGTCGTCCTGGAACCCTGAAAACCCTCCCCCGGCTACGCGCCCCCGAGCTCCGCCAGCGCCCCGTCGGTCAGCCGGTACACCGACCACTCGTCCTGCGGCCGCGCACCCAAGGCCTCGTAGAAGGCGATCGTCGGCTCGTTCCACTTCAGGACCGACCACTCCAGCCGCTCGTACCCGCGCTCCACACAGATCCGCGCCAACTCCCGCAGCAGCGCCTTCCCGTGGCCGCCGCCGCGCACGCCCGGACGGACGTACAGGTCCTCCAGGTAGATCCCGTGCACCCCGCGCCACGTCGAGAAGCTGAGGAACCACAGCGAGAACCCGACCGCCTCGCCCTCCGCCGTCAGCGCGAGGTGCGCGAACGCCGCCGGCCGCTCCCCGAACAGCGCCTCCCGCAACTGCTCCTCGGTGGCGCGCGCCTCGTGCGGCACCTTCTCGTACTCCGCGAGCTCGCGGATCATGGCGTGGATGACGGGTACGTCGCTGACGACGGCGCTACGGATCATGCCTGCACCCTACGAGCCCCCGCGCCGGCCCCGCCCACCCGCTCCGTCCCGCCCCAGCAGCGATTCCGCGATCCTCAGCTGCCTCCCCGCCGGCCGGTCCCCGTCCTCCACGTCCCACAGGCAGTTCTGCAGCACCCGCCCCAGCGTCCACGCCCGCGCCCGTTCCCGGTCCGCACCCACCGCCTCCGCGAGCGCCTCGAAGCGCCACCGCACCTCCCGCGCACGGAAGGCGTTGACCAGCGCCGGCAGCAGCTCGAACCCCGGATCACCGGCGAGCGGCTTCGGATCGATGGCCAGCCACGGTTCGCGTCCACCCGCCAGGACGTTGTCGTAGTGCAGGTCCCAGTGCAGCAGCCGGTCCCCCGGCTCCCCCGCCACCTCCGCGAGCGCCGCCGCACAGTCCGCGACGAGCCCCCGCTCCCGGCCGTCCCCCAGCCGCTCCAGCGCACCCGGCACCGACTCCAGCATCGCCGCCGCCACGTCCCCCAGCCGCCGCACCCCGGCCGGCGCCGGGACCGCCGTCAGCCGGGCCAGCAACCCGCCGACGAGCTCCACTGCCCGCGCGGAATCCCGTACGGCCAGCGCCGACAGCGGCCGGCCCTCGTCGAGGCGCTCCAGCAGCAGCGTGCCCGTCTCCGCATCGTCCGCCAGCAGCCGTACGCAGCCCTCCCCGGCCCACGCGCGCAGCGCGAGCGCCTCCCCCGCGTTCTCCTCGTCCAGCGCCGGCAGCTTGAGCGCCGCCGCCGTCCCGTCGGCCCGCACCACCGGCAGCACCAGGGCCGTCACCCCGTACATCCCGGGCCCGGTCACCCGTAGCTCCCACCGCTCCAGGAAGGAGGCCACCCGCACGGGCAGCGCGTCGACGAACTCCCGCCCGGCGGCGCCGTTGTCCCGCACCTGCGCCCGCACGAACCCTTTGGGCACCCCACGGAACCCACCGCCCGAGCCGCCCGCCACACCCGCCGTCGCACCGTCCATGCCCCGACCCTAGGGGGCGACACGAGAAGGACGGCCTAAGCCGAAGCCCCGATCCCCACACCCTTCAACGCCCGCCCGAACGCCCCCGCGTCGAACAGCGACCCGTCCTTCGACCCGACCGGCGCCCCCTCCACCAGCACCATCGGCGTCGCCTGCGCACCCGTCGCCTCGAAACCCTTCTCGGCCTCGGCGACCCACCCCTTGTACTTCTGCTCCTTCACCGCCGCGTCGAACTCCGCCCCGCGCAGCCCCGGCACCGCGTCCGCGATCTTCAGCAGCAGCTCGTCGGTGAACCGCCCCTTCGGCTGGCTGGCGAAGACCGCCGCGTGGAACTCCGCGAACTTCCCCGCATCCGCCGACGCGCGCAGCGCGTTCACCGCCCTGACCGAACCGCTCGCCCCACCCCGGTCCAGGAAGGACGCCAGCAGGTACTCGATCTTCACCTGCCCGGCCACCGCCAGCTTCAGCAGCGACTCCCCGCCGGCCTCCTCGAACCGTGCGCAGTAGCCGCACTTGGGGTCCACCAGCACCTGCGCGGTACGCGGCGCATCCGGCTTCCCCACGACGATCTTCGCCCCGTCCACCGCCGCGGGCAGCCCCGCGAGCTGCGCGGCGATCGGACTGGTCCGCACCGGCACCTCGGAGACGGCCACGGCCTTCCCCTCACCCGTCCCGGAACCGCATCCGACGACCGCCCCGCCCAACAGGGCCACGGACGCGACCGCCGCGACCAGCCGCCCTGCCCTCACCACCCGCGCCATATGAACCAGTACCTCTCACACAAAAAACTGACAAAATCCCCGCCCCACCCTAAGAAGGAGACCGGACCGCCCACATCAGCCATTCGGCCACCTCTCGGCCCCCGAAACCCGACATCACGCCCCTGGACACCCCTCCACCACCCCGTGTAGCAACTCCCCCATGACGATCAACGGCGGAATTTCCTTCTGGTACGCGACGGACGAGACCGCCCCCGCCCACCCACCCCGCGCCCCGCTCACCGGCAACACCACGGCCGACGTCGTCATCGTCGGCGGCGGCTACACCGGCCTGTGGACCGCCTACTACCTCAAGACCGCGGCCCCCGACCTGCGCGTCACCGTCCTGGAGCAGAAGTTCTGCGGCTACGGGGCCTCCGGCCGCAACGGCGGCTGGCTCTACAACGGCATCGCCGGCCGCGACCGCTACGCCGCCCTCCACGGCCGCCCCGCCGCCCAGCGCCTCCAGCAGGCCATGAACGAGACCGTCACCGAGGTCATCGACACCGCCGCCAAGGAAGGCATCGACGCCGACATCCACCGCGGCGGAGTCCTCGAAGTGGCCCGCACCCCCGCCCAGCTCTCCCGCCTCAAGGCCTTCCACACCACCGAACTCGCCTTCGGCGAAACGGACCGCGAGCTCTACGACGCCACCGACACCCGCGCCCGCATCGACATCGCGGACGCCGTGGGCTCCTCCTGGACCCCGCACGGAGCCCGCATCCACCCCCTGAAGCTGGTCAAGGGCCTGGCCGCCGCCTGCGAACGCCTCGGCGTCGTCATCCACGAGTCCACCCCCGTCACCGAGATCGCCCCGCGCCGCGCCCTCACCCCGTACGGCACCGTCCGCGCCCCGTACGTCCTGCGCTGCACCGAGGGCTTCACCGCGGCCCTCAAGGGCCAGAAGCGCTCCTGGCTCCCGATGAACTCCTCGATGATCGCCACCGCCCCGCTCTCCCCGGAGACGTGGTCCCACATCGGCTGGTCCGACGCCTCCACCCTCGGCGACATGGCCCACGCCTACATGTACGCCCAGCGCACGGCCGACGACCGCATCGCCATCGGCGGCCGCGGCGTCCCGTACCGCTACGGCTCCCGCACCGACAACGACGGCCGCACCCAGCCCGCCACGATCGCGTCCCTCACGAACCTCCTCGAATCCTTCTTCCCGGCCCTCACCGGCGTGGAAATCACCCACGCCTGGTCGGGAGTCCTGGGCGTCCCCCGCGACTGGTGCGCCACGGTCACCCTCGACGCGGCCTCGGGCCTCGGCTGGGCCGGCGGCTACGTGGGCTCCGGCGTAGCCACGGCCAACCTGGCTGCCCGCACCCTCCGCGACCTGGTCCTGGGCGACACCACAGACCTCACCACCCTCCCCTGGGTCAACCACCGCGTCCGCCGCTGGGAACCGGAACCCTTCCGCTGGCTGGGCGTCCAGGCCCTCTACGCCGCCTACCGCGAGGCCGACCGCCGGGAAACCACCACCCACACCCCGACTACAACCCCGTTGGCCCGCCTGGCGGACCGCATCTCGGGCCGCCACTGACGCACACGCAAAAGGCCCCGGGCAACTGCCCGGGGCCTTCCGTCGGAGCCCCCTGTCGGATTCGAACCGACGACCTACGCATTACAAGTGCGTTGCTCTGGCCGGACTGAGCTAAGGAGGCGTGGTGACTCTGTGCAAGGCACGGAATCGCCTTCACTCTACACATCGCCCCGACCCCTCAGCGAAGAACTTTCCGGTGTCCGGAGCCGCCGTCGGCGGCCTCCCTCACACCCCCGGATACCCCGCCCGCGCCAGCCTCGGCCCCACCGCCGCCAGCGGGAGGCCCGGGTTGAGGGCGTCCACGACGGTCTGGGTGAGGGGGCGCAGCTCCCAGACGTGGCAGATCGCTTCCAGGGGGAGGTCCGTCTCGTAGTAGTCCTCGGCGAAGTCGCGGTAGGCCTCCGGGGTGCCCGCCACGAGCAGCTCGAAGAGGTAGTCCGCGCCGTCCGGATCGGGCTTGCCCTCCGGGAACTCCACCTTGCCCGCGCGCCACTGGGTGTCGGCGGTCTCGCGCCAGAAGACGGCGGTGGCGTTGAGGACGCCGTCCACGCAGAACGCCGGCTCCTTCAGGTACGGCCTGAAGGCCTCGGGTATGCCGTCGGTCAGGCCCGGCCACCCGTCCTCGGTGTCGGTGTCCGCCCACGGGCTCATCACCGACTCGTGGTCGAAGCCGTGCCCGAAGACCCCGTCGGCCGTGAAGACGATCGCGTAGTCGTCGCCGGAGCCGTTGTCCATCAGTGCCGCTTCCTCGCCCGGGCCCCACTCGGGGTCGTAGGCGAAGTAGCCGTCGTCCTCCTCGCCGCTGATCACCAGTTCCAGCGCCGCCATCGCCCGGCAGCGGTCGCGCAGCGTCTCGATGTCGGGCAGCCCGCGGGTCACGTCGTAGATGGTCATGGTCGTGATCAAAGCAGCCGCCTCTGACAGCGAGGGAACTCACTCGCCTCCAGGTGCTGACAGGAACGGATCGGGCGGGTAGCGTCGGGCCGAGTCCAGGTCACTGGACTAGACCTTCCACTCGGATCGTCCGGCACGTTCCTGCCGGTAGAAGGGATTCATCACCATGGCTTCTGTCACTTTCGACAAGGCGACCCGTCTGTACCCCGGCGGCGACAAGCCCGCCGTCGACCAGCTGGAGCTGGAGATCGCGGACGGCGAGTTCCTCGTCCTCGTCGGCCCCTCCGGCTGCGGCAAGTCCACCTCGCTGCGCATGCTGGCCGGCCTGGAGGACGTCAACGGCGGTGCCATCCGCATCGGTGAGCGCGACGTCACGCACCTGCCGCCCAAGGACCGGGACATCGCGATGGTGTTCCAGAACTACGCGCTCTACCCGCACATGTCCGTCGCCGACAACATGGGCTTCGCGCTCAAGATCGCCGGCGAGGACAAGGCCACCATCCGCAAGAAGGTGGAGGACGCGGCGAAGATGCTGGACCTGACCCAGTACCTCGACCGCAAGCCGAAGGCGCTCTCCGGCGGTCAGCGCCAGCGCGTCGCGATGGGCCGCGCGATCGTGCGCAAGCCGCAGGTGTTCCTCATGGACGAGCCGCTGTCGAACCTCGACGCCAAGCTCCGCGTGTCCACCCGTACGCAGATCGCCGCCCTCCAGCGCGACCTGGGCATCACCACCGTCTACGTGACCCACGACCAGGTCGAGGCCATGACGATGGGCGACCGCGTGGCCGTGCTGAAGGACGGTCTGCTCCAGCAGGTCGACACCCCGCGCAACATGTACGACCGCCCGGCGAACCTCTTCGTGGCCGGCTTCATCGGCTCGCCCGCGATGAACCTCGTCGAGGTCCCGATCACCGACGGCGGCGTGAAGTTCGGCGACAGCGTCGTCCCGGTGTCGCGCGAGGCCCTGTCGGCCGCCGCCGACGCGGGCGACCGCACGGTCACCGTCGGCGTGCGTCCGGAGCACTTCGACCTCGCCGAGACGGGCGGCCTGGAAATCATCGTGAACGTCGTCGAGGAGCTGGGCGCCGACGGGTACGTCTACGGCTCGACCGCGCACTCCGAGGGCTCGCAGGACATCGTGGTGCGCGTGAACGGCCGCCAGGTGCCCGAGAAGGGCTCCACGCTGCACGTGGTGCCGCGCGCGGACGAGATCCACGTCTTCTCGACCTCCTCGGGTGCCCGCCTCTCCGGCTGACCCGTACGTGCACAGCCGCCGAAGGGGCGTCCCGTCAAGGGGCGCCCCTTCGGCGCGAGTTCCGGCGCGAGGTGCGCAGATCGGGCCATTCGGCCCCAAGCGTCAACCCTTAATTCGAAAAGTCACGTCGAACCATCCCCCGACCGGGTGACTAAATGTCGCCATATCTTCACCGAGCGCTACTCTCGCCCTCGTGACCCACACTGCCCGCCGTATCGGCCGATCCCTCGCCCTGGTCCTGCCCGTCGTCCTGGTCCTGTCCGGGACCCTCGCGGTCACCATGGTCCCCTGGGCGGACAACACCCCCTCCCAGATCCTGACCGCGTCCGCCGAGGACGTCTCCGTCCCCGCGAAGCCGCGCGCCGCCCAGGACGTGCTGCGCGAAAAGCTGTTGAGCGAGATCCAGCAGGGCGAGCAGCCGGGTGACGTCCTCACCCACCTCCAGCAGGAGGTCGACCGGCGGCCGTCCCTCGCCGAGCACTGCGTGGGGATCGCGCGCGCCCTCGGGCGGGCCGCGGTGGACGCCTACGGGCCCACGAAGGCCCAGTCGTTCGCGCGGCCGGTGTGCGACACCGCGTACGCGTCCGGCGTCGCCTCCATGGGCTGACGGCCGCCGCCGCACGCCCTTCCGCACCCGGACATCACGAACATGACCGAATCCGAGCGTTCCGAAGGCTCCGAAGGCTCCGAGCGTTCCGACCGACCCCACGCGGCCGCGTTCCCGGCTTCCCCGACCCAGGCGGTTGTCCTGGCGGGGGGCCAGGGTTCGCGGCTGCGGCCTTATACGGACGACCGCCCCAAGCCGATGGTGGAGATCCCCGGGACGGGGATGCCGATCATCGGGCACCAGCTCGCGTGGCTGGCCTCGGAGGGGGTGACGGACGCCGTGGTCTCCTGCGGGCACCTCGCAGAGGTGCTCCAGAAGTGGCTGGCCGAGGCCCCGTTGCCGCTACGGGTGACCACCGTCGTGGAGAACGAACCGCTGGGCCGGGGCGGCGGCCTGAAGTACGCCGCCCGGCACCTCCCGGACCCCGGCGGGTCCTGGTACGCGACCAACGGCGACGTGTGGACCCGGTTCTCGCTGCGCGAGATGGCCGCCTTCCACGCCGAACGCGGCGCCACGGCCACCCTGGCGCTGGCCCGGCCGCGCATTCCGTGGGGGGTGGTGGAGATCAACGAGTACGGCCACGTACTGGACTTCATCGAGGCGCCGCAGTCCCCGTACCCGGTCAATGCCGGCGTGTACGTCTTCGGACCCGAATTCGCCGCTCTGCTGCCGGATTTGGGCGACCACGAGCGTACGACGTTCCCGCGCCTGGCCCGTGAGCGGCGCCTGGCGGGCTTCCCGCTGCCCCAGGGGGCCTACTGGCGGGCGATCGACACGGCGAAGGACCTGACCGAGGCGGCCCGGGAGTTGGCCTCGCAGAACGCCCCGTAGCGCCTCGCGGCGAACGGCGAACACCGACGCCGACGCCGAACACCGAAGGGCCCGGCGCGCTTTCGCGTGCCGGGCCCTTCGGTGTTCGCGTCGCCTTCGTGCGGCTCCCGTCAGCCGCCGAGGAGGCCGCCCAGCAGGTCGGGCTGCTGGGGTGCGGTGCTGCCCGTTCCCCCCGTGGAGCCCCCGCTGCGCGTTCCCGCGGAGCTGGCCGGGGGCTTCTGCGGGGTGGACTGGCGGGGGGTGCTGCGCGGGGTCTGGCTGGTGGTGCCGCGGGTCGCGGTGGGCGAGCCGGAGCCGGCCGTCGGGGAGCTCGAACCGGCTGCGCCGCGCCCGGACTTGGCGGCCGGCGAGGAGGCTCCGGCCGAGGGCTGCGCGGCCTGCTTCGACGGGGTGGGGCGCGCGGGGAGCTGCTGCTTGGGGCTGCTCGGCAGCGGCCGCCCGGGCAGGTAGTTGCTCGGGGCCTCGCCCGGTCCGGGCACGGTGACCACGGTGGTGGAGCGGACGGCGCCGCCGAGGAGCGAGCCGATGAGCAGGGTGAGTCCGCAGATGACGCCGGCCATGACGGCTCCGCGGCGCAGGACCCGGCGGCGCAGCCGCCAGACCTCGGAACGCGGGCCCAGGGTGCGCCAGGCCTCGCTCGCGAGGCGGCCGTCCAGGGAGTAGACGGGGGCGCCCGCGATGATGAGCGGGCTCCAGGCGGCGAGGTAGATGATGTCGGGCGCGTCGTAGGCGGGGACGGTCTTCCAGCTCACCGTCATCAGGAGCGCGGCGGACAGCAGTGCGCCGAAGCAGGCGGCGAACCGCTGCCACAGGCCGAAGACCGTCAGCACGCCCACGATGACCTGGAGGAAGGCCACGCTGAGTCCGGCGCCGACCGGATGGGCCAGCGCGAAGTCGCGCAGCGGTTCGGCGAGCGCCCAGGGCTGCAGGGTGTGCAGCCAGGTGACCATGGAGCCGCGCTCGCCGCCGTCGAAGTAGACGGGGTCGCACAGCTTGCCCATGCCGGCGTAGATGGAGATGAAGCCGAGGAAGACGCGCAGCGGGAGCAGCACGACGCCGAGGTTCATGCGGCGGCCGGGGTAGTACGAGGCTTGCGCGCGGGCGTCCGCCTGCGCGCGGGCCTCGCCCTGGGCCCGGCGGGAGTCCGCGGATCCGCTGCCCTCGGAGTAGGCGGCGTCGTAGGCCTCGTGGGAGTGGGAGAGGCCCCCCACCACGGGCTGCAGCCGGGTCTCGTCCGCGTCGCCGTAGCTGCGCTGGCCGACGACGGTCGGGGTGGCGAGCGTGTCGTCCGCGAGGTCGTGGGCGAGGTCGATGCGCGGGATCGTCTGGGTGGCCCCGCCGTCGTAGTCGTCGTGGGCGCGCCCGTGATCGCGTACGGCTTGGAGCAGGCCGCCCATGGCGGCGCTGGCGGCGGCGTCGCCGGGGGCGGACTTGCCGCTCCAGACGACGGGGCGGCGGCGGGCGGCACCGGCTCCGGCGGCCGCGAGGGCTCCGCCGAGTGCCGGGGCGAGCCCTGGGGCGCCCAAGGGCCTGGGACGCGCGCTGGGGCTCGGTGCGAGCCGCACGCGGAAGCTGGCGTGGTTGACGATGACCTGTGCGGGGTCGCACGGCACCTTGACCATGCTCAGCGCGGGCTGGTCGTCGAACCCTGGCGTTCTGGTGTCCACACTCATCTAACCGAGTGATGAGTGTTTAGGACACTGCCTTGACATCAGGGATGTGTCCGAGACCCGTCAAATCAAGCCACCCCGCCCGTAGGGGGCGGGGTGGCACGCTCACGGGTCACGTCCTGTGAGCCAAGTGGATCAAGCGGCGGGTGCGCCCGCCGCTCAGACGCGGCCGCGGGTGGCGCGGCGGCGGGCGGCCTCGTAGAGGACGACGCCCGCGGCGACACCGGCGTTGAGCGACTCGGCGCCGCCCGGCATCGGGATGCGCACGAGGTAGTCGCAGTTCTCGCCGACGAGCCGGCCGAGGCCCTTGCCCTCGGAGCCGACGACGATGACGACGGGGCCGGCGAGCGCTTCGAGCTCGTGGACCTCGTGAGTGCCCTCGGCGGCGAGGCCGACGACGGTGATGCCGGCCTTCTTGTACTCCTGGATGGCGCGGGTCAGGTTGGTGACCCGGGAGACCGGGGTACGGGCGGCGGTGCCGGCGGAGGACTTCCAGGCACCGGCGGTCATGCCGGCGGCGCGGCGCTCGGGGATGACCACGCCGTGGCCGCCGAAGGCGGAGACGGAGCGGACGATCGCGCCGAGGTTGCGGGGGTCGGTGACGCCGTCGAGGGCGACGATCAGGGGGTCCTCGCCGTTGTCGTACGCGGCGGCGGTGAGGTCCTCCGGGTGCGCGTACTCGTACGGCGGGACCTGGAGGACCAGGCCCTGGTGGTTGAGCCCGTTGGTGAGGCGGTCGAGCTCCGGGCGCGGGGCTTCCATCAGGTTGATGTTGCCGCGCTCGGCCGCGAGCTGGAGGGCCTCGCGGACGCGCTCGTCGTTGTCGATGAACTGCTGGACGTACAGGGTGACGGCCGGTACGCCGTCGCGCAGCGCCTCGAAGACCGGGTTGCGGCCGACGACCATCTCGCTGGTGCCCTTGGGGCCGCCGCGGCGGGGGGCCGGGCGGCGCTTGGCCGCCTGGCGGGCCATGGCGTTGCTGATGCGGTTGGCCTTGTGCTTCTTGCGGTCCTCGGCCTTGGGCGTGGGGCCCTTGCCTTCGAGGCCCTTGCGCCGCTGGCCACCGCTGCCGACCGTCGCGCCCTTCTTGTTGGACGTGCGGCGGTTCCTGCGCTGGCTGTTCCCGGCCATGACCTCTACCTGATTTCGTTGGTTCTGCGATATGTACGTATGAAGAGTGTGCCGCCCGGATCGCCGGGCGGCCCAATCCGAGTGCTCCAGTGGGACTGCGCCGGTGGGCTCAGCGGGGGCCGAGCGTCCACCGGGGTCCGGTGGGGCTGTCCTCGATGACCAGGCCCGACTGCTGGAGCTGGTCGCGGATGGCGTCGGCGGTGGCCCAGTCCTTGCGGGCGCGCGCCGATTCGCGCTGCTCCAGGACCAGGCGCACGAGGGTGTCCACGGCTCCGTGGAGGTCCTCGCCGCGGTCCGTCTCGCCGGCCCAGTGCGGGTCGAGGGGGTCGAGTCCGAGGACGCCCAGCATGGCCCGTACCTCCGACAGGCGCGAGATGGCCGCGTCCTTGTCGTCGGCGGCGAGCGCGCTGTTGCCCTGGCGGACGGTGGTGTGGATGATCGCGAGCGCCTGCGGGACGCCCAGGTCGTCGTCCATGGCCTCGGCGAAGGCGGGCGGCACCTCGGCGGCCGGCTCGACGGAGCCGCCGGCCTTCTCGATGACGCGCTGGATGAAGCCCTCGATGCGGGCGAAGCCGGACTCGGCCTCGCGCAGGGACTCCACGCTGTACTCGATCATCGAGCGGTAGTGCGGGGTGCCGAGGTAGTAGCGCAGGACGATCGGGCGCCAGACCTTCAGCATCTCGGAGACGAGGACGGAGTTGCCGAGCGACTTGGACATCTTCTCGCCGGAGAGGGTGACCCAGGCGTTGTGCATCCAGTACTTCGCGAACTCGTCGCCGTAGGCCTTGGCCTGGGCGATCTCGTTCTCGTGGTGCGGGAAGATCAGGTCGAGCCCGCCGCCGTGGATGTCGAAGGCGCTGCCCAGGTACTTGTGCGCCATCGCCGAGCACTCCAGGTGCCAGCCGGGACGGCCGCGGCCCCACGGGGTCTCCCAGTCGGGCTCGCCCGGCTTGGTGGCCTTCCACATGGCGAAGTCGCGCGGGTCGCGCTTGCCGGAGACGCCCTCGTCGGGCTGGCGCAGGTCGTCGATGTTCTGGTTCGACAGCTCCAGGTAGCCGGGGAAGGAGCGCACGTCGAAGTAGACGCTGCCGTCGGCCTCGTACGCGTGGCCGCGCTCGATGAGCCCGCGCATCATCTCGATCATCTCGGGGACGTGCCCGGTGGCGCGCGGCTCGTACGTGGGCGGGAGGCAGCCCAGCGCGTCGTAGCCGTCGTTGAAGGCGCGCTCGTTCTCGAAGCCGATGGACCACCAGGGGCGGCCCTGGTCGCCGGACTTCGCGATGATCTTGTCGTCGATGTCGGTGACGTTGCGGATGAAGGTGACGTCGAGCCCGCGGTAGGTGAACCAGCGGCGCGCGATGTCGAAGTTCAGGTACGAGCGGACGTGCCCGATGTGCGGAGCCGCCTGCACGGTGGCGCCACAGAGGTAGATCGAGACGCAGCCCGGGACGAGCGGGGTGAAGTCACGGATCTGCCGGGCGCTGGTGTCGTACAGGCGAATAGTCACGGCATCCAGGGTAGTGCGCCTGTAGCAGTGCCCCGCGACCCTTTCGGCACGCGGGGCCCGCTTTGTTGTCGAAGAGCCGCGGGAGCGGTGTGGGCGTACGGGGTACTAGGCCCGGTTCGTCCGGTAGACGAGGGCCGTGGCGATGGCGGCGAGGCCTTCGGCGCGGCCGGTGAGGCCCAGTCCGTCGGTGGTGGTGCCCGATACGGAGACGGGGGCGCCCGCCGCTGCCGCGAGCGCCTTCTGTGCCTCTTCGCGCCGCTTGCCGATCTTCGGGCGTACGCCGATCACCTGGATGGCGATGTTGCCGATCTCGAAGCCCTCGGCACGGACGATCCGGGCGGCTTCCGCCAGAAGGGTGACGCCGGCGGCGCCGGACCACTCGGGGCGGGAGGTGCCGAAGTGCGCGCCGAGGTCGCCGACGCCGGCGGCGGAGAACAGGGCGTCGCAGGCGGCGTGCGCGGCGACGTCCCCGTCCGAGTGACCGGCGAGGCCGTCCTCGCCCTCCCAGAGCAGGCCGGCGCACCACAGTTCGCGGCCGGTCTCGAAGGCGTGCACGTCGGTGCCGATGCCGACGAGCGGGATCAGCGGGGCCGCGGGGGCGGCGGCGGAGGAGGTGGGGCTAGTAGGCATCGGTGGCCCTCCGGCGGGCGAGTACGGCCTCGGCGAGGACCAGGTCGAGCGGGCGGGTGACCTTGAAGGCCTCTTCGTGGCCGGGGACCGCCACGACGGTGATGCCGAGCTGCTCCACCATGCCGGCGTCGTCCGTGGCGCCCTCGCCGTCGACGGCCACCTTCTCGTGCGCGAGCCGGAGCGTGGCGAGGTCGAAGCCCTGCGGGGTCTGCACGGCGCGCAGCCGGGCCCGTACGGGGGTGGCGACGACCGGCTCGGGCTCGCCGGGGCGGCCGGGCTCGACCTCCTTGACGGTGTCGGCCAGCGGCAGGGCGGGGACGACGGCGGGTGCGCCGTCGCGGACCGCTTCGACGACGGAGTCGACGGTGTCCACGGGGACCAGGGGGCGGGCCGCGTCGTGGATGAGGACGGCCGTGATGTCGGCCGGGAGCGCGTCGAGGCCGGCGCGTACGGATTCCTGCCGGGTCTCCCCGCCGGGGACGACCAGGATCTCCGTGCGCTCGGGCAGTGCGTGCTCGTCGAGCAGCCGGCGCACCTCGGTGGTGTCGGCGGGCGGAGCCACGACGACGACGAGGGCGACCGCACGGGAGCGCGCCATGGCGCGTACGGCGTGGATGAGCATGGGCGTGCCGCCCAGGGTCCGCAGGGCCTTGGGGGCGCCGGGACCGAGACGGACCCCGCGGCCGGCTGCCGGGATCACCGCGGCGGTGCGGTGGGGGCGCGATTCGTCAGACATCAGTAGCTCCGAGCCAGGTTTGTGACTTCGGCCGACATGGGTATGGCCTGAAGGGTGCCGGGTGCGACGCCCTCGCCCCTTCCGTGACGACCGGTCGAGTCGGCTGCCCGGACCCGGCACGCCAGTGGAGTACAGCCCGGCGCTCTACGGGCGATGGTGTACGGGCGGTGCCCGATGACAAGGAGACGTGTCGCCGGGCATGGGTGCAGACATGCCGCAGCGCCCGGCAACAAGTCTCCTTGTCATCGGGCACCGCGGCACAACTGTGTACGGCAAAGCGCACGAATGATCGCGTCAGGACGCGAGCACTTCGTCGAGGAGGGCCTCGGCCTTGTCCTCGTTGGTGTTCTCGGCGAGCGCGAGCTCGCTCACCAGGATCTGACGCGCCTTCGCGAGCATGCGCTTCTCACCTGCGGAGAGCCCACGCTCACGCTCACGACGCCACAGGTCACGCACAACTTCGGCGACCTTGATGACATCGCCAGAAGCGAGCTTTTCCAGATTTGCCTTGTAGCGCCGGGACCAGTTCGTCGGCTCTTCTGCGTACGGTGCGCGAAGCACCTCGAAGACCCGGTCCAGCCCGTCCTGGCCGACTACGTCGCGAACGCCCACGAACTCCGCGTTGTCCGCAGGTACGCGAACAGTCAGGTCACCCTGCGCGACCTTGAGCACCAAGTAGGTCTTGTCCACGCCTTTGATCTGGCGAGTTTCGATAGCCTCGATCAGCGCGGCCCCGTGATGGGGATAGACCACGGTGTCGCCAACCTTGAACGTCATGTGACAGGTACCCCTTCCGTGGCTATCCAGGGTAACACGAGAATCGACCGTTATGAATGGCGTTTTCGCAGGTCAGGGCCCATCTCAGGGCTTGACAACAGCGACAGGAACGTGCTGCGGGAGCCTTCCGGAAGGGGGTATTCGCAGGTCGGAGGCGCTGTGCGGACCGGGCGAAACGGCTACGTTACACCTGCCCGGGTCCCCCGACGATGTGGCGTACGTCCCGTTTTGACGGTTTCCGGGGCGGGAAACCGAACTACTCCGTTCGACTGGCGGCCACCCGTACGGGGTCCGTTCCGGCCCAATCCGGAATTGATCACGAGCGTCGATCACGAGCGGTGTTCGATGAAATCCGGAAATTGATCACCGGAGCCGCGCCGGCCTTTGCGAGCGGGCCTTTTGCGAATGAAAGATCACCCGGCCCCGGCGGGGCAGTGGCGGAACCCGCCGGCGCGGGGCGGGTTCACCGTCGGGGGCCCGGTCAGGGCCCGGCCCCACACTGCGGAGGGTCGGGTGCGGGGGCGGGGTGGCGGCTCGGTAACCTAAGCGCGCTGACACATCCTTAGAGCGGCTTTACTTCGTCGCTCCGAGGCGTCCACCCTTCCCTTCCGTACGTCCAAGGAGTTGCCTCCCCCGTGAGCCGCAGCCTTCGACGCGGCGCCCTCGCCGCCACCGCCGCCGCCTTCTCGCTCGTCTCGCTGGGCGCCTGCGCCGCGGGTCACGACGCGCCGACCCTCCAGGTGAAGCCGGACAACGCCGCCGTCACCAAGGGCGACATCAAGGTCCAGAACGCTCTGGTGATCACCCAGGAGAAGGACAAGAAGGGCCCGGCCGCGGTCTCCGCGACGGTGTTCAACACCGGCACCAAGGAGCAGACGCTCGACGCCATCACCCTTCCGGGCGGCAAGGCCGTCGTGACGCTGAAGCCCGCGGGCAGCGGCTCCAAGGTCGTCATCCCGGCCGGCGGCTCCGTCGTCCTGGGCGGCAAGGGCAACGCCTCCGCCCAGATCGCGGGCGGCGCCGACGTCGTGGACGGCAACGTCCAGAAGATCGTCTTCCAGCTGAGCACCACGGGCGACGTCGAGCTCGAGGGCTTCGTCGTCCCGGCCACGGGCATGTACGAGGGCTACGGCCCGACCGCCGCCCCGGCCGTCCCGGGCGCCACCCCGTCCGGCAGCGCCTCGGCTTCCCCGTCCGGCTCCGCCTCGGCCACGCCGTCCGGTTCCCCGGCGGCCTCGGCCTCGCACGGGGGCAGCCCGTCCGGGTCCGCGTCGGCGAGCACCGGCCACTGAGCCGCGCAGCACCGTAGTCAACGGGAACGGCCCCCGTCCGCTCGATGCGGACGGGGGCCGTTCCCGTATTTCCGGGCCGGCTTACGGCTTACGGTTTCCGGCTCTCGGCTTTCGGTTTACGGCTCGAACTTGTAGCCCAGGCCACGGACCGTGACCAGGTAGCGCGGGGCACCGGGGTCGGGCTCGATCTTGGCGCGCAGGCGCTTCACGTGGACGTCCAGGGTCTTGGTGTCGCCGACGTAGTCGGCGCCCCAGACCCGGTCGATGAGCTGCATGCGGGTCAGTACGCGGCCCGCGTTGCGCAGCAGCATCTCCAGCAGGTCGAACTCCTTCAGCGGGAGGTCCACCTTGGCGCCGGAGACGGTGACCACGTGGCGGTCGACGTCCATCCGGACGGGGCCCGCTTCCAGGGCCGCCGGAGTGACCTCTTCCGGCTCGCCGCGGCGGCGCAGGACCGCGCGGATGCGGGCGACCAGCTCCCGCGAGGAGAAGGGCTTCGTGACGTAGTCGTCGGCTCCTATCTCCAGCCCGACGACCTTGTCGATCTCGCTGTCCTTGGCGGTCACCATGATCACGGGAACGTTGGAGCGGCCGCGCAGCTGCCGGCAGACCTCGGTGCCGGGCAGGCCGGGGAGCATCAGGTCGAGGAGGACGAGGTCGGCGCCGTTGCGCTCGAACTCGTCGAGCCCGTCGGGCCCGGTCGCGGCGATCGCGACCTCGAAGCCCTCCTTGCGGAGCATGTAGGACAGGGCGTCGCTGAAGGATTCCTCATCCTCGACGACGAGCACTCGGGTCACGGAAGGACCTCCGGGGCAGGGATGGCTGGTGCGGTGTGAGGTTCGAGCTGGGGGTGGGCGGGTGCGGAGGCCGTCGCCGGGGCCGGCGCGGCCGCTTCGGGGAGTCGCAGGGTGAAGGTGGAACCCTGGCCCTCCGAGCTCCAGACCGACACCTCCCCGCCGTGCGAAGCCGCTACGTGCTTCACGATCGCAAGGCCCAGGCCGGTTCCTCCCGTGGCGCGGGAGCGGGCAGGGTCCACACGGTAGAAGCGTTCGAAGATGCGCTCGCGGTCCTTTTCCGGGATGCCGATGCCCTGGTCGGTCACGGCTATCTCGATCAAGTCTCCACCCGGCGCGGTCACCCGGCGCGCGGCGATGCCGACGCGGGTACGGGCGGGGCTGTAGTTGACGGCGTTCTCGACCAGGTTTCCGAGGGCGGCCGCGAGCTGCCCCCGGTTGCCCCATACCCGCAGGTCGGCGGTGCCGCCGGCGGCCATGGTGATCTGTTTCGCGGAGGCCGTGTGGCGGCAGCGGTCGATGGCCTCGGCCACGAGCGTGTCCACACGGACGGGTTCCGCGTCCTCCAGGGGGTCGTCGTTCTGTACCCGGGAGAGGTCGATGAGTTCTTGTACGAGGTTGATGAGGCGGGTCGCCTCGATCTGCATGCGGCCGGCGAACCGGGTGACCGCCTCGGGTTCGTCCGAGGCGTCCATGACGGCCTCGGAGAGCAGGGAGATCGCCCCGACCGGGGTCTTGAGCTCGTGCGAGACGTTCGCGACGAAGTCGCGGCGTACGGCCTCGATGCGGCGGGCCTCGGTGAGGTCCTCCACGAGGAGGAGCACCAGGCGGGAGCCGAGCGGGGCGACGCGCGCCGAGACGGCGAGCGCCTCGCCGCGGCCGGTGCCGCGCCGGGGCAGGTCGAGCTCGACCTGGCGTATCTCCCCGTCGCGCCGGGTGTCGCGGGCCATGTGGAGCATGGGCTCCACGGCGAGCTTGCCGCCGCGGACCAGGCCGAGGGCATATGCCGCCGAGCTGGCCTTGACCACCGCGTCCCCCTCGTCGAGCACGACGGCGGAGGAGCGGAGCACGGAGAGGACGGTGTCCACTCCTGGTGGGAGCACCGCGTTGATGTCGGGGCGCATGGAGCTCCGGGTGGGGCGGGCTTGGTCGCGCTCGCTCCAGCGGAACGCCAGCATCGCGATCACACCGGTGCAAAGACCGGCGATCGCTGCAGCTGCGGCGACCGCCGCGTTCACGTCCATGACTCCAGGTTAAGCAGGCCGGGGGACACTTCCACAGCCGTTCGGGTGGCACCTCGAACAGTCGTCGCCCAGAGTTCACCCTGACGACCGTGCTGATTCACTTGGGATGCCGGAGTCGGTCGCGTTCGGGGTTCACCGTGGCAACGTGGGGCCGATGGCCGCACCGGCCCGCTTCCCGGGCAGTACTTGCAGTAGGCAGTAGTAGGTCGTAGTAGGTCGAGAGAGGGACACGAGACATGCGTGACGCGTACCACGAGGAACTGGACTCGATCGGTGAAGGCCTGGTCGAAATGGCCCGGCTGGTCGGCTCCGCCATCGGGCGGGCCACGACCTCCATGCTCGACGCCGACCTGAAGCTCGCCGAGAGCGTCATCGCCGCCGACCAGAAGGTGGACGACCTCCAGCACGACCTGGAGGCCCGTGCCATCGCGCTGCTCGCGCGTCAGCAGCCGGTCGCCACCGACCTGCGCATCGTCGTCACCTCGCTGCGCATGAGCGCCGACCTGGAGCGCTCCGGCGACCTGGCCCAGCACGTGGCCAAGCTCGCCCGGCTCCGCTTCCCGGACACGGCGGTCCCGCGCGACCTGCACGCGACCATCCTGGAGATGGGGCAGCTCGCGCAGCGCCTGATGGCGAAGGCCGCCGAGGTCATCATCACCAAGGACGTCGACCTGGCGCTCCAGCTGGAGCAGGACGACGACGAGATGGACCAGCTGCACCGCACGCTGTTCCAGCACCTGATGGACGACCGCTGGAAGCACGGCATCGAGACGGCGGTCGACGTGACCCTGCTCGGCCGCTACTACGAGCGCTTCGCGGACCACGCGGTGTCGGTCGCCAAGCGCGTGGTCTACCTGGTGACGGGCGAGCACGCGGACGAGCTCCAGGCACCCACGCAGGTCGAGGGCGTCTGACCCACCGGGCCACCGGGGGCCGGTTCGACCCCCGGGGGCTGGATCAGCACCGGGGGCTGGATCAACAACGAGCCCCCAATGCGCCGTTGACGCGGGAGCCCGGCTGGGCATGAATGAGGGCGAAGGCACAACGCCTACGAGGAGGATCCATGTCCGATTCCCCCGTCCCCATCACCCCGGAGCAGGAAGCGCAGCCCCCGGAGGGCCTGCGCCTGCGCTTGCCCCTGCTCGCGGCCTGCGGCTGCGGCTCGGGCTGCGGCTGCGGCTGCCAGTCCGGCGCCCCCTGCCAGTGCGGCGGCTGAGGCCACCCGCCCGGCCGCCCGTAGGCGAAGGGCCCCGTCCGACACCCGTCGGCCGGGGCCCTTCGCATCGGTCCCATCGAGAAGGAGACGGAGACGGCCATGCGCTACGGCCATCCCAGCCAGGAGCAGTTGCGGCGCAACTTCGAGAGCGTCCTGACGAACGTGCTGTCGGGGCGCGGCGTCCGCACCGAAACGGGCCTCGACTCCCTGACGGAGAAGGCCCTGTGGGCGATCGGCCACGCCTTCCCCGAAGCCCCTGACGCACTCGTGGCCGCGGCGTACCGCGCCTTCGCGGGCCAGCTCGACGGCACCAACGCGGCCGCCCGGCGCGCGGAAATGGACCGCAAAATCGCCGCCCGCCGGACGCGCCCCCACCCCCCGGCGCCGCCGCCGGGTCGGTGATTCACCGCTTCAGCGCCCGGTAGCGCTTGAGGAGCGCGGTGATCTTCGCGTGGTCGGCCGCACCGTTGAGCTCGGTGAGCAGGTCGTCCGGGCACAGCTCGTAGTGGTCACCCCACCAGTGGCGCCCCTTGTTGTCCCAGATCCGGTAGCCGCCCGGCACCCCCCTGGCCACGTAACGCCGCCGGCTCACGCCCGCACTCCCATGTCTCCCCCTGCCCTTCGGCGACGACCCCGCACCATCCTGCGCCCATCGGCCCGCAGGAGGAACGCAATTACCGGGCAGACGAAAGCCCCCGGCCCGCACCGTGCGCGCGGACCGGGGGCGTGATCGCTGTGGCTGTTACTTCTTGCCCTGGTTCTTGACGGCCTCGATGGCGGCCGCCGCGGCGTCCGGGTCGAGGTAGGTGCCGCCCGGGTTGAGGGGCTTGAAGTCGGCGTCCAGCTCGTAGGAGAGCGGGATGCCGGTCGGGATGTTCAGACCCGCGATGTCGGCGTCGGAGACCCCGTCGAGGTGCTTGACCAGCGCGCGCAGGGAGTTGCCGTGCGCGGCGACCAGGACGGTGTGGCCGTCCAGCAGGTCCGGGACGATCGAGTCGTACCAGTACGGGAGCATGCGGACGACGACGTCCTTGAGGCACTCGGTGCGCGGGCGCAGCTCCGGCGGGATGGAGGCGTAGCGCGGGTCCCCGGACTGCGAGAACTCCGTACCGTCCTCGAGCGCCGGCGGCGGGGTGTCGTACGAGCGGCGCCACAGCATGAACTGCTCCTCGCCGAACTCGGCGAGGGTCTGGGCCTTGTCCTTGCCCTGGAGGGCGCCGTAGTGGCGCTCGTTCAGGCGCCAGGAGCGGTGGACCGGGATCCAGTGGCGGTCGGCGGCCTCCAGCGCGAGCTGGGAGGTGCGGATCGCACGCTTCTGGAGGGACGTGTGGACCACGTCGGGGAGAAGTCCGGCGTCCTTCAGGAGTTCGCCACCGCGGACTGCCTCCTTCTCGCCCTTCTCGTTGAGATTGACGTCCACCCAGCCGGTGAACAGGTTCTTCGCGTTCCATTCGCTCTCGCCGTGGCGGAGGAGGATCAGCTTGTACGGTGCGTCGGCCATGCGTACGAGCCTAATGGACGCACCCGCCCGCCCGCGCGCGGTGTGTACGGCGTGTGGACGGTCCCCGATTGACGCCGGCCGTCAATCCAGTGGCTCCGGAAGACCTCGGTCCGTAGGGTCCGAACGAGTAGAGGGACGCTTACATCTCCGGGGGGATTCCGTATGTCCGTTGCCAGTGTGAGACGGGCCGCCCGCGAGAGCGTGGCGGGTCTGCCCCGGGAGTTCTGGTGGCTCTGGACGAGCACGCTGGTCAACAGGCTCGGGGCCTTCGTCGCCACATTCATGACCTTGTACCTGACCCTGGAGCGGGGCTATTCGGCCTCCTTCGTGGGACTTGTGGTGGCGCTCCACGGGCTCGGCGGTGTGGTGTCCTCGCTGGTCGCGGGCGTGCTCACGGACCGGCTGGGCCGGCGGCCCACGCTGATGGCGGCGCAGGCGTCGACCGCGTTCTCGGTGGCGCTGCTCGGGTTCATGGAGCACCCGGCGGCGATCGCGGCGGTGGCGCTGCTGGTCGGCATGACCTCCAACGCCTCGCGGCCGGCGGTGCAGGCGATGATGGCCGACATCGTCCGCCCGGAGGACCGGGTACGGGCCTTCGCGCTGAACTACTGGGCCATCAACCTCGGCTTCGCCGTCAGCTCGACCGTGGCGGGCTTCGTAGCCGAGTACAGCTACCTGGCCGGGTTCCTCGGCGAGGCGGCCCTGACGCTGGTGTGCGCGGTGCTCGTCTACCTCAAGCTGCCGGAGTCCCGGCCGGAGAAGACGGCGGCGGAGAAGGCGGCCGCCGAGCCGGAGGTCCGGCTGGGGACGGTGCTGCGGGACGGGCGGTTCATGGGCGTGGTCGGGCTGTCGTTCCTGATCTCGCTGATCTTCATGCAGGGCTCGTTCGGGCTGCCGCTCGCGATGGGCGCGGCCGGGTTCTCCACCGTCGACTACGGGCTCGTCATCGGGGTCAACGGCGTGCTGATCGTGGTGCTGCAGATCCCGGTCACCCGGTTCATCGAGCACCGCGATCCGCAGAAGCTGCTGGTCATCTCGGCGCTGCTGGCCGGGTACGGGTTCGGGCTGACGGCCTTCGGCGGCTCGGTGTGGAGCCTGGCGCTGACCGTCTGCGTGTGGACGCTGGCCGAGATCGTCAACTCGCCGACCCAGATGGGCCTGGTCGCGCGGCTCTCCCCGCTGCACGGGCGCGGCCGCTACCAGGGCATGTACACGATGTCGTGGGCGGTGGCCTCGCTGATCGCGCCGCTGATGGCGGGCTTCGCGATCGAGCACTTCGGCGCGGGCTGGCTGTGGGGTGCGACCGCGGTCCTGGGAACCATCGCCGCCGCGGGGTACTGGCTGCTGATGAGGGGGCTGCCACAGGGCGAAGCGAGCCCGGTGGAGCCGGTCGTGGAGCCGGTCGTGGAGGTCGCGGCTCCGGCCAAGGCGACGGATCCGGTGGCTCCGGCCGCCTGACCCGCCTGACCCGCCTACTCCGGCCGCGCCGCCGGCCCCGACGGCTGCGTCAGGTTCTTGAAGGCGTCCAGGTTGCGCGTGGACTCGCCCCGCGAGACCCGCCACTCGTACTCCCGCCGGATCGCGCTCGCGAAACCCAGCTCCAGCAGGGTGTTGAAGGCCCCGTCCGCGGCCTCCAGGACCGTGCCGAGCAGCCGGTCGAGGTCGTCGGGGGTGATCACCGACAGGGGGAGGCGGGCCGTCAGGTAGACGTCGCCGAGCGCGTCGACCGCGTAGGCCATGCCGTAGAGCTTGAGGTTGCGCTCCAGCAGCCACCGGTGGACGCCGGCCTCGTTCTCGTCCGGGTGGCGGATCACGAAGGCGTTGACCGACAGGGAGTGCTTCCCGGCCTTGAGCGAGCAGGTGGTGCTCAGCTTGCGGGTGCCGGGGAGCCGGACGACGTACGCGCCCGGTGACGGGCTCTCCCAGCTCAGTTCCGCGCCGGTCAGCGTCGCTTCGATGATCGCGGCGGTGTCGGCGGAGTCGGTGCCGGCGGAGTCGGTGCCGGCGGTGTCGGTGCCGGTGCCGGCGGCGGGATCGGTGCCAGCGGTGGGGTCAGCGTCAGCCATGGTGGGAGCGTACGTGACGGCGGTGATCATGCATCGCCCCCGTGTACACGTCGGCCGTGCCGCTCGCGGCGGTGTCCCAGCCGAAGAACTGCGCGTGCCGCGCGGCCGCCGCGCCCATCCGGTCCGACAGCCCCGGCTCGTCCACGAAGCGCCGTAGCTCGCGGGCGTAGTCCACCGGATCGTGGCCGGGTACGAGGATGCCCGTCACCCCGTCGTTGACGGCGACGGGCAGCCCGCCGACGGCCGCGGCCAGCACCGGGGTGCCGGTGGCCTGCGCCTCTATGGCGACCAGCCCGAAGGACTCGTTGTACGAGGGCATGACCAGGACCGACGCCGCCCGGAACCAGTCCGCGAGCGCGTCCTGCGCCACCGGCGGGTGGAAGTGCACGAGGTCCGCGATGCCGAGCTTGGCCGCGAGCTTCTGCAGCCCCTCCGGCTTCGCGAGCCCGCTGCCGCTCGGCCCGCCGACGACGGGTACGAACAGCCGGGCGCGCAGCCGCGGTTCCCGGTCCACCAGCTCCGCGACGGCCCGCAGCAGGATGTCGGGGGCCTTGAGCGGCTGGATGCGGCCCGCGAAGAGCGGGATGACGGCGTCCTGCGGCAGCCCGAGGCGGGCGCGGGCGGCGGCGCGGCCGTCGGCGACGGTGAAGCGTTCGAGGTTCACGCCGGGGTGGACGACGGCGACCTTGCCGGGGTCGGCCGCGTAGTGGCGGACGAGCTCGTCGGCCTCCTCGGCGGTGTTCGCGATGAGCCGGTCGGCGGCGTCGACGATCTGCGTCTCGCCGATGACGCGGGCGGCGGGCTCGGGGGTGTCGCCCTCGGCGAGCGCCGCGTTCTTGACCTTGGCCATGGTGTGCATCGCGTGCACGAGCGGGACGCCCCAGCGCTCGGCGGCGAGCCAGCCGACGTGGCCGGAGAGCCAGTAGTGGGAGTGGACCAGGTCGTAGTAGCCGGGGCGGTGGCGGGCCCAGGCCTGCATGACGCCGTGGGTGAAGGCGCACAGCTGGGCCGGCAGCTCCTCCTTGGCGAGGCCCTCATACGGACCCGCGTCCACGTGCCGTACGAGGACTCCGGGCGCGAGCTCGACCACGGGCGGCAGGCCGCCGGTGGTGGCCCGGGTGAAGATCTCGACCTCGATGTTGATCGCGGCGAGGCGCCGGGCCAGCTCGACGATGTAGACGTTCATCCCGCCGGCGTCGCCGGTGCCGGGCTGGTGCAGCGGAGAGGTGTGCACGCTGAGCATGGCGACCCGGCGCGGCTTGCGGTGGCCGCCGACGGCGGCGGGCAGGCGCAGGCGGGGCGGCTCGTGGCGGGTGCCGGAACGGGCCGCGGCGAGGCGGCCGCCGATGCTGCCGCCGATGCGGGACACGTACTGGCTCAAGGGAGCAGTTCCTCTCGCTCGGACGGCATGACACCGAGAGCGCTGTCGCGCTCTTCTAGGAGTGCAACCCGAACGGCCGTCCCCCGCATTCCGGGACGGGCGGTTTTCCTGCTCCCGTGCGGGATTTTTATCGCGCGGGAGCGCTCCGCTTACTCTCTGCACATGGCCTCCCGCTCCGCCCCTCCCCCTCGTCGCCCCGTCGGCACGGTGACCCGCGGGACGACGAATCCGAACCGCCTGCGCCGCATGGACCGCTGGATCGCGGCGACGCACGGGGCGGCCCTGCGGCGCGCGGACGACCCGGTCGCGGTGGACCTCGGCTACGGGGCCGCGCCCTGGACCGCGGTGGAACTGCTGGCCCGGCTGCGGGAGGCGGCTCCGCGGGTGCGGGTGGTCGGCATCGAGATCGAACCGGCCCGGGTGGCGGGCGCGAAGCCGTACGAGCGGGAGGGCCTGAGCTTCCGGCACGGCGGCTTCGAGGTGCCGCTGGACGGCGGGGTGCGGCCGGCGCTGATCCGGGCCGCGAACGTGCTGCGCCAGTACGACGAGGAGCAGGTCGAGGCGGTGTGGGAACGCTTGTGTTCCCGGCTGGCTCCGGACGGGCTGCTGGTGGAGGGGACCTGCGACGAGATCGGGCGGCGGCACGTGTGGGTCGCGCTCGGGCCCGAAGGGGCGCGCACGGTGACCTTCGCGACCCGGCTGGGCTCCCTGGAGCGCCCCTCCGACCTGGCGGAGCGGCTGCCGAAGGCGCTGATCCACCGCAACGTGCCGGGCGAGCCGGTGCACGCGTTCCTGCGCGACTTCGACCGGGCGTGGGCGGCGGCGGCTCCGTACGCCTCCTACGGTGCGCGGCAGCGCTGGATCCGGACGGCGCGGGCGCTGTCCTCGGACTGGCCGCTGGCGGACGGGCCGGTGCGGTGGCGCCAGGGGGAACTCACGGTGCGGTGGGAAGCGTTGAGGCCCTCGGGGTGACGGTGGCCGCCGGGACCAGGGGGGTTGCCGGGGCGAGGGAGGCTGCCGGGGCGATCGGGACGCATCGGATGGATATCCACAAGGGTGTTGGAATTCACCGACTCGTGGCACCATCCCGAAGGCAATCACAAGTTACTGACGATTAGTCAATCCGGTGTCTGGGGGGACCATGAGGAAACGACGACGGGGTTCGATCGCCCTCACACTGCTCTGCGCGATGGCGCTGCTGTCCGCGCCCGGCGCACTGGCCGGCACCGCGTTCGCGGCTCCGGAGCCCCAGCCGAAGTCCCTGGAGCAGGTCCGCAAGGAAATAGAGGGCCTCTACCGCGAGGCCGGCACGGCCACGGACGCCTTCAACCTCGCCGAGAGCGAGACCAAGACGCAGTCCGACAAGATCGTGGAGATCGCCAACCTGGTCCTCGCGGGCCAGGACCGCATCACCGCGCTGAAGGGCCGCGCGGGCGCCGCCGCCCGCGCCCAGTACCGCTCGGGCGGACTGCCGCCCGGCGCGCAGCTGGCCCTGAGCAACGACCCGACGCAGTTCCTGGACGGCAACGACCGGCTGCGCCAGGGCGAGAAGGCCACCTCGGACCTGCTCTCCGAACTGAACCGGACCCAGACCGACTTGCAGCAGTACGCGCGGGACGCGAGCGCGCACTGGGAGTCCCTGGAGGCCAACCGGGTCAAGCAGGAGACCGCGAAGAAGCAGGTCGAGGACAAGATCAAGGCGGCGGAGGAGCTCGAGAGCAAGCTGGAGGCCGAGCAGAAGGCCCGGCTGCTGGAGCTCGAGGCGGAAGCGCAGCGCAAGGCGCAGAGCGACTGGCTGTCCACGGGCGGGATGACCGGCTCCACGGGCGCGGCGGCCACCGACGCGGGCAAGCGGGCCGTGCAGTTCGCGGCCGCCCAGATAGGGAAGCCGTACGTGTGGGGCGCGGAGGGACCCGGTTCCTTCGACTGCTCCGGGCTGACCTCGCAGGCCTGGCTCGCGGCGGGCAAGGGCATCCCGCGCACCTCGCAGGAACAGCTGCGGCTGCCGAAGGTCGCGGTCAAGGACATGCGGCCGGGCGACCTGATCATCTACTTCGACGACGCGAGCCACGTCGGGATATACGTCGGGGACGGCGCGATGATCCACGCCCCGCGCCCCGGCCGCAACGTCACCATGGCGGGCGCGGGCTCCATGCCGATCAAGGCCGTGGTCCGGCCGGACGCGTAGCGGCGGGAGGCGGAGCGGCCGGCCGCGTACCGGCCGTACGGCGGCCGTACGGCGGCCGTACGGCGGCCGTACGTGTAGCGGCCGGACGTGTAGCGGCCGGACGGCGGCCGTACGCGTACCGGCCGCTCGCTCACCGTGACCACCCGCCCTGCGGGACGGCCCGCCCCGACGGCGGTACGTCTCGGTGGGCGGGACGCCGTACCCCCGCGCCGTGACGTTGGTCATTCGTCGACGCGGACTTTCCCACCCGATAACGGCATATGCCGGAGCCCCGCGCCGGACCCGCCATTCCGCTTCCCTCGTCCCGCGGCTAGGGTCGCCGGACGAGCGAACCCCCGAGGGGGCGGGAAGGAACCGGAGACGATGCCCGTACCCGTACCGCGGCAGAGGGACATCCCGGGCACCGAGAGCGGCCCGGGCGCCACGTCGTCGCTCACCCTGCTGGTGATCGAGGACGACCCCGCCGGCGGCCTCACCGTCCCCGAGATCCTCGACGCCGACGGCCACCGCATCCGGCTGCGCAGCGCCCGCAACCTCACGGAGGCGGCCCGGCTGCTCACGCCCGACGTGAACTGCGTCCTGCTCGACCTCGCGCTCCCGCACGGCCCGGGCGCCGGCTCCGGCTCCGGCTCCGGCTCCGGCGAGGCCGCCGCGGACCCCTTCGGCGCGCTGCGCCAGGTGCTCCGCATCGCCCCGCGGCACGCGGTGCTCGTGCTCACCTCCGAGGACGACGCGGAGCGCGCCGCGGAGGCCGTACGCGTGGGGGCCCAGGACTTCCTGTTCCGCGACGAGCTCGACGGGCGGCTGCTCAGCCGCGCCATCCGCTACGCGGTGGAGAGAAAACGGGCGGACATCGCCCAGTACAAGCTTGCAGAATCGAAACTGCGGGCCCAGGAGAACGCCCGGCTGGAACGCGGGCTGCTCCCGCACCCCCTCCTGGAGGGCTCCGACCTCCGCTTCGCCGCCCGCTACCGCCCGGGCCGCAGCCGCGCGCTCCTCGGCGGGGACTTCTACGACACCGTCCGCACCCCCGACGGCACCGTCCACGCGATGATCGGCGACGTCTGCGGCCACGGCCCCGACGAGGCCGCCCTCGGCGTCGAGCTGCGCATCGCCTGGCGGGCGCTGACCCTGGCCGGCCTGTGCGGCGACGACCTGCTCGCCACGCTCCAGGAGGTCCTCGAGGTCGAGCGCCCCTGCGAGGAGATCTTCGCGACGCTGTGCACGGTGGACATCGCCCCGGACGGCCGGCGCGCGGGCCTGTGCCTGGCGGGCCATCCGGCACCGCTGATCTCCCGGCCGGGCCGCCCCGCGCGACTGCTCCCGTACGAGAACAGCGGCCCGGCGCTCGGCCTGCTGCCCCGGGCCCGCTGGCCGCGCCGCCAGGTGGAGCTGGGCGGCACGTGGAGCCTGATGCTCTACACCGACGGCCTGATCGAGGGCAAGATCGGGCAGGGCAAGGAACGGCTGGGTCAGGACGGCATGGTCGAGATGATCAACCGCCACCTGGCCGACGGGCTGAGCGGCGAAGGCCTGCTCGAAGCCTCCGTGACCGAAGCCCGCCGCCTCAACGGCGGGGAGCTGACGGACGACGTCGCCGTCGTCCTGCTCTCCCGCGCCGAGGGCTGACGGGGGCCGGGACGCCTCTCGGCGCGGCTACCGGCCGCCGTTGTAGGGCCCGTACGGCCCGTCGCTGCTGCTGCCGCCACCGCGCCGGCCGCCACCGCCGCCGCCCGAGACCTGCTTGAGCGCGGGGCGCACGTCGACGAAGAACACGATGCTGGCGACCAGCCCGGCGATCTGCAGGAAGAGCATGCCGAGGAAGAAGTCCACGACCACGGTGATGCCGAGGATGACCAGCCAGAAGGTCTTGGTCTGCTTGCCGGCCGCCCGGTACGCGTCCTCGCGTGCCGTCACCGCCAGCACGAAGGCCACCACGGCGAGCCCGAGCATGGCGAACCCGAGCAGCGGAAGCACTGCTCCATCGAACCCGTTCATCAACATCGCCTGACCGCCTTCTCACGCCTCGCTCGCCGGATGCCGCCTGCCTCCACGCTACCGGCAGAGCCCCGTTCCCAAACCACAACGGACCGGACGCCCCGCGGGTGCCCGGTCCGTCACGCCGAAATCAGCTCTCGTCGGCCGGCTCGGCGGCGGCCTTCTTGGCCGCGGCCTTGCGCGCCGGAGCCTTCTTCGCCGCGGGCTCCGCGACGGGCTCGGCGGCGGGCTCCGCCACCGGCTCGGCAGCCTCCGGCTCCACGACCACGGCGATGTCGACGATCTCCTCGGAGACCTCGCCGCGCCACGCCCGTACGGTCTGCTCACCGTGCTCGGCGACCTTGTCGTAGGCCTCCTTGGCCTTGACCGCGTACTCGGCGGCCACGCCGACCCCGCGCAGCGCCAGGTCCTGGGCGGTCTCCCCGAGCTTCTTCGCGTCGATCGCGCCGAACACCTCGGCGACCGTGGCGGTGACCGCCTCCTGCGCCTCCTTGGCCTTCCCCTTGGCCTTCTCCTGCACGGCCTTCGGGTCGGTGTTCTTCACGGCCTCGATGCGCGCGGGGGCCTCGGCGCGCAGCTGCTCGATCAGCCCGGGCACCTTCTTGGCCTGCTGCACGGCGAGGTCGGCGGTGCCGGCGGCGAAGTAGAGGGGGGTCGGGTCGGTGAGGGTCTTCTTCAGGTCATCGGCGATGGCCATGTGGTGGTCCTCCCGGATCACAGTCTCAGTTCGTGCTCAGTGCGTACTCGTCTCGGCATCGCCACCACCGCCGTCGGCGGCTTCCGCTCCCGCGCCGGCTCCCGCCCCGGGTCCCGCCCCGGCCTCCGCTGTCTCCGCGGCGGCCTCTGCGGCGTTCTCCTTGCGGAAGGACGCGTAGATCTGGAGCAGCACCTGCTTCTGCTGCTCGCTGATGGTCGGATCGGCGAGGATCACGGCCCTCGTCTCCACGGCGTCCCGGTCCCGCTCGTCCAGGATTCCGGCCTGCACGTACAGCGTCTCGGCGGAGATCCGCAGCGCCTTGGCGAGCTGCTGCAGGATGTCCGCGCTCGGCTTGCGCAGCCCGCGTTCGATCTGACTGAGGTACGGATTCGACACCCCCGCCGCATCGGCCAGCTGCCGCAGCGAAAGCTGCGCCTGCCGCCGTTGCTCGCGCAGGTACTCGCCGAGATTTCCGACGTTGAGCGATGCCATGCCTCGATCCTGCCGCACCCTGCTAACTATTGCAAGCAGCTGCTTGCAATAACTCCCACCCTCGGTCGCCGAAGCAGTGAAAGGCATGCCAAGAGCCGGGGACGACCGCGGCGGCGGCGTACCGGTCGACGTCGAGCCACACGGCGGGTGGGTCTTCGTCAGGCGCGTGGGGCCCCCTGGACCTCGGTCGGCACCAAGGTGACCGAGGACCCGGAGCTCGGGCGGGGCGGGCTACGGCGCCGTCGCGATGATCACCGTCGCGTGGTACTCCTCCGAGGTCACCGCGCGGACCGACAGGCCCGCCGCCGTCAGGGCCGAGGCCGTGATCGGGGACTGGCGGGCGCTCGTCTCGATCAGCAGGGTGCCGCCCGGTGCGAGCCACGGCGGGGCGCCCGCGGCGACCCGGCGGTGGACGTCCAGGCCGTCCGCTCCGCCGTCCAGGGAGACGGGCGGCTCGTGGTCGCGGGCCTCCGGCGGCAGCAGGCCGATCTCCCCGGTCGGGACGTACGGGGCGTTGGCCACCAGGACGTCCACCCGGCCCCGGAGCCCGGCGGGCAGGGGTGCGTAGAGGTCGCCCTCCCAGACCCGGCCGCCGTACGGGGCCAGGTTGCGCCGGGCGTAGACGAGCGCGGCCGGGTCGATGTCCGCCGCGTGCAGTTCGACCCTCGGCACCTGCGCGGCCACAGCGGCGCCCAGCGCGCCCACCCCGCAGCACAGGTCCACGACCACCGCGCCGGGCCGGGCCGCCGCCACCGCCTCCTGCGCGAGGAACTCGCTGCGCCGGCGCGGCACGAAGGCCCCCTCGCCGACGGCCATCCGCAGCCCGCAGAACTCCGCCCAGCCGACGACGTGTTCCAGCGGTTCGCCCGCGACCCGCCGGGCCAGCAGCCCCTCCAGGTGCCCCGCGTCCTCGGCGGCGGCCGTCAGCAGCTCCGCCTCCTCCTCCGCGAAGACGCAGCCGGCCGCGCGCAGGGATTCCACCAGTGTTGCCACGTACCTCAGTCCTCGTGTTCGCAGTTCCGGTTCGGCGTTCTACGGTTCGGTTCGGCCGCTCAGAAGATGTCCGGGCACCACGGCCGGCGCGCCGTGCGGAACACCGCGTCCGCGAGCGCCAGCGCCCCGGGGCGCTCCTCCGTGATCGCGCCGAGCGCCGCCAGCCGCACCGCCGACTCGTCGCCCAGGTACAGCGCCCCGAGCGTGCCCACGTCCAGGCGCAGATCGGCCGGCTCCTCCGTACGTACGCAGTCCCCCGCGCCCGCGTCCAGCCGGTAGCGCCCGCCCGCGGGACCGGACGCGTCGACGACGTCCAGGACGAGGACCCCGGGCACGGCGTAGGTCCGCGCGGCGAGGGCCCGTACGACGTCCAGGACCCGCACCCACAGCCAGTCCGCCGAGGTCACCGTCCGGGCGGCGCGCGGGTCGGGCAGCAGCCGGGTGACGAGGTCGTCGGGGGCGCGGTAGCCGGTGCGGACCTTCACCACCCAGTCGATGGAGCACAGGAACCGCCACAGCGCCCGCTCCACCTCCGGGGTGAGGGCGAGCAACTGCCGTACCTGCACGGTGTTCTGCGGAACCTTGGCATCGGTCCAGTGGTCGTCGGCGGTGTACCGGACCAGGCCGGCCACCTCCCCCCGCGCAGTGCGGTACACCGCGTGGAAGGACGGCGTGTACGGGTTGTGGGACATCGTTTCGGCGCCCGTGGTCACCCGCCACCAGCGGGCGTCGCGGTTCACCGCGCCCGGCGTGGCCGCCCGCAGCCGCTCGTGCAGGGCCGGGCCCAGCTCCCGTACCTCGGCCTCGTCCACGAGGTCGATCCTGCCGCCGTCACCGGGGACGGCCGCGCGCGGATCGAGTCCGGTGCGCGGTACGTCGATCTCCCATTCCGAGACGGAGGTGGCGGGCCCGTACCCGTACCGCCCGTAGATCGGGTACTCGGCGGCGATCAGCGTCGACACCACGTCGCCGCGCGCGTGGGCGGCAGCCAGCTCGGCGGCCATCATCCGGGTCAGCAGACCCTGCCTGCGGTGCGTGGGCGCCACGGTCACGTTCGTGACGGCGCTCGACGGGACGAACGCCCCGCCGGGCACGGTCAGTTCCTGCGGGAAGGAGCGGAACGTCGCCACGCACCGGCCGGTGTCCGCATCGAACCCGCCCTGGGTCCGGGAGCAGTCGGCGAACGAGGCCGCCATGGCGTGGTCCTCGGCCGTGGGATGCGCCGCGTTCAGGAAACCGGTCTGCAGGGCACGCAGCCACACGGGAAGTTCGGATGCGGCGATCGGCCGGACGTCAGCGCTCATAGCCACCCACGCTAATCGGCCCGGCCCGGCCCCGTCGCCCGGATTTTCCGCGGGCCCCCGCACCCCCGCCCGGTCAGGCCAGCAGGTCGTCCACCTGCGCCTCGCCCTCCCGGTAGCGCCGGGTGATCTCCGCGCTGCAGTCGTCGGCCGTGCGCTGGAGCTGCTGGCGGCGCCGCGAGACCTGCTGCTCGTAGCGCACCAACTTGCCCATGCCCTCGTGGAGTTCTGCGTCCGTGCGCGCGCCCAGGTCCGACAGCTCCACGTCGGAGAGCATCTCGGCCGCCAGCAGCCGGTACTCCTCCCCGTGCGGGGTGCCGAGCGTGACGTGCCGGGCGGAGGCGCTGCGGCTGGAGGGGGCGTCCGCGAGGATCTCCGAAAGCCGGTCCACCACCGGCGCCTCGGGATCCGTACGCCGGGCGAGCTCGGCGCGCAGGATGTCGATGCGGCCCTGGAGCAGGCGCCGTACGTAGCTCAGGTCGGCCTCGTCGCGCTGCGCGTCGCGGCGCAGCCCGCGCAGCTCCGGCAGGCCGAGCGCGGTGGTCGCCGTCGCCGGCGCGTCCGCGGCCCCGGTCCGCTGCGCGGGCGGACGCGGCGCCGCCGGGGCCTCGGCGGACGCCACGGAGCCCACGGGGGCGACGGGCGCCCCGGATCCCATGGGTCCGATGGGCGCAGAAGCAGGTGCGGAGGTACCAGAAGTATTCATGCGTTCGTGTCCGTCCCCTCGACCGGTGCTGGGGGCACCGCCTGCGTGCATCGTGCCACTCCCCGCGGTACCGACGCAGTCCCACTCCACCCGATCGGCCCCGGACGGGTGCACGCCTGGTACACAGGTGGTATGCGAGCAGTGGTGCAGAGGGTGGACGGCGCGAGCGTCGTGGTGGCCGGCGAGACCGTCGGGGAGATCGTCGGGGAAGGGCTGTGCGTCCTGGTGGGGGTGACCCACGACGACACCCCGGAGAAGGCGGAGCTGCTGGCGCGCAAGCTCTGGTCGGTGCGGATCCTGGAGGCCGAGAAGTCCTGCAGCGACGTGAACGCGCCGCTGCTGGTGATCTCCCAGTTCACCCTCTACGGAGACGCCCGCAAGGGCCGCCGCC
Organism: Streptomyces sp. GL_141; assembly: GCF_057834385.1. Taxonomy (NCBI): domain Bacteria; kingdom Bacillati; phylum Actinomycetota; class Actinomycetes; order Kitasatosporales; family Streptomycetaceae; genus Streptomyces; species Streptomyces sp. GL_141. Next base: position 4,566,946 of record NZ_CM174402.1, on the reverse strand, counting down.
CCACGTGGAACGCGGCCGCGGGCGGTGCCTTCGCCGAGCCGCTCGTGGACGAGGTCGTGGCGCAGCTGCGGGCGCTGGGCGCGACGGTGGAGACGGGCCGGTTCGGCGCGGACATGCGGGTCTCGCTGACCAACAACGGCCCGTTCACCATCGTCATCGACATCTAGGGCGGCCGCTACGGCGCTACGACGACCTCCTGTGCGGCGGCCGTCTTGCCCACCAGCAGCGGGGCGTCCACCGGGACGTTCCGCTTGACCAGCGCGAGCGCGATCGGGCCCAGCTCGTGGTGGCGGACCGAGGTGGTCACGAAGCCCAGCTGGCGGCCCTCCTCCCCGTCCGCGGCCAGGCGTACGGGCGCGCCGTGCGCGGGGAGCAGCACCTCGGAGCCGTCCAGGTGCAGGAAGACCAGCCGGCGCGGCGGCTTCCCCAGGTTGTGGACGCGGGCCACCGTCTCCTGGCCGCGGTAGCAGCCCTTCTGCAGGTGCACGGCGGTGCCGATCCAGCCGAGTTCGTGCGGGATGGTGCGGTGGTCGGTCTCCAGGCCGAGCCGCGGCCGGTGCGCCTCGACGCGCAGGGCCTCGTACGCGAGGAGCCCGGCGGCCGGGCCGTGGGAGACGGCGAAGGCCTCCAGCCCGTCGCGCGGCAGGAACACGTCGCGGCCGTACGGGGTCTCCCGTACGGCGAGCTCCTTGGGGACCTCGGCGATGGAGCCGGCCGGCAGGTGCACGACGGCGAACTCGGCGGTCCGGTCGGCGACTTCCACCCGGTAGAAGAAGATCATCGACTCCAGGTAGGCGATCAGCGCCTCCTGAGTGCCGGGCTCGACGTGCATCCACGTCGTCTCGCCGTCGTCCACGAGGTAGAGCGCGTGCTCGATGTGGCCGTTCGCGGAGAGGATCAGCGCTTCGGTGGCCTCGCCGGCCGGGAGCGCGGTGACGTGCTGAGTGATCAGCAGGTGCAGCCAGCTCAGCCGGTCCGAGCCGGTGACGGTGACGACCCCGCGGTGGGAGAGGTCGACGAAGCCTCGGCCGTCGGCGAGTGCGCGCTGTTCTCCGTACAGCTCTCCGTAGTGGGCGGCGACGCCCTCGTCGCGGCCTTCGGCCTGTACGGCGCCGGGGAGATGGAGCAAAGGGCTGCTGGTCATGCCACCAGCCTACGACCCCGCCCCGGGCAGTCCTAGGGCACGCCCCGGTGCCCGCCGCCTAGTGCTGCTTGGCGGCGCAGTTCTTGCAGCGGCCGAAGATCGCGAAGTGCTTCATGTCGGTCTCGAAGCCGAAGGTGTCGCGGAGCTTGGAGATGAACTCGGCTGCGATGTCCACATCCGCCTCGATGACCTCGGTGCAGTCGCGGCAGACCAGGTGGATGTGGTGGTGCCGGTCGGCGAGGTGGTACGTGGGGGCCCCGTGCCCGAGGTGGGCGTGCGAGACCAGCTTCAGCTCCTCCAGGAGCTCCAGCGTGCGGTAGACCGTGGAGATGTTGACCCCGGAGGCCGTCTTGCGCACCTCTACGAGGATCTCGTCCGGGGTGGCGTGCTCCAGGGCGTCCACGGCTTCCAGCACGAGTTGGCGCTGCGGGGTCAGGCGGTATCCGCGCTGGCGCAGGTCGCTCTTCCAGTCGCCGCCGTCGGCGGCGGCGTTCTCGGTGTGCTCGGTGCTGTCGGTGGTCACCACCCGGCCAGTGTAGGCCTCGGGTCCGCAGGAGGGGAGCGGGGAGGCGCCGCGCATGCGGGAGCCCCCGGCGGCCGGGGCGGCCGGGGGCTCCTGCGAACGCTTGCCACGGGTCGTGCGGACCGGCTCGCGGACCTGCTCGCGGATCCGCTCGCGGTTTAGCGGAAGAAGGCGATGCCGTCGTCCGGCATGTCCGGAAGGTTGCGCGCCATCTCCGCGACCTCCTCGGGCGTGACGACCTTCTTCAGCTGGGCCGACATGTACGGGCGCAGCTCCACCTCGGGGGTGGCCTTCTCGCCGACCCACATCAGGTCGCTCTTCACGTAGCCGTAGAGCCGCTTGCCGCCGCTGTACGGGCCGGAGGCCGCGGTGCGGGCGACCGCGTCGGTGACCACGTCGATCTGCGGCTTCCTGTCGGCGAGCTCGCCGTACCAGACCTCGACGACGCCCTGGTCACGGACCATGACGATCTCGACCTTGCGGTCCTTGTCGATGCGCCAGTAGCCCGACTCGGACTCCAGCGGCCGCACCTTGTTGCCCTCGGCGTCGAGCACCCAGGTGTGGGAGGTGTACTCCAGGAAGTCCCGGCCGTCGTGGCTGAAGACGACTTCCTGGCCGAAGTTGCACTTCTCCTCACCGGGGAAGTCGAAGACGCCTGCGCCCTCCCAGTTGCCGAGGAGGAAGGCGAGGGGGACGAGACCCGGGTTCAGGTCGGACGGGATCTGGATCATGAATGGCTGCTCAGCTCAGGCGATCTGTGGGAGGGGTTCCGGTATCCGGGGCGGTCGGCGGCTGATCCGGGGGGATCAGCGCTGGCCCTGGTACAGCTTCTTCACGGCCAGTCCGGAGAAGGCGAGGACGCCGACGCAGACCAGGACCAGCAGGGAGGTGAAGACTGCCTCAAGCACGGGGTGCTCCTCGGAGTGTTAAGGGTGGCGTTACGGGGCCGGTCCCCAAGCCTACTGGCCTGGGGACCGGGGCACTCTGTGAGGTGGCCCGTACGAGGGGCCCGGGTCCTAGCGGAGCAGCTGGTACTGGAGGATCACCGCTTGGTGCAGCGGGACCGTGGGCACCGCGCCCTTGCGGGTCTGGATGATCACGGCCTGGACGTCGCCCGACTGGACGCACCCGAGCCTGCTCTCCTCGTCGCCCGCGGGTTCGGCCTCCTGGTACAGGCTGACGTCGGCCGCGCTGCGCCAGTCGGGGGTGCCGTCGTTCGCGGCTCCGGCCAGCTCGTTCTTCTGCGCGTTCTTGACGTCGCGCCACTCCTCGTCGGCCCCGATGGCCACGGCACCGACCAGCCGCGTGTTGATGGTGCAGCCCTGGAAGGCGTCCACGAAGCCGGGGGCATGGAAACGCAGCAGGTAGACGTGCGTGCGCGTGCCGTCCGGAGTCGTCCACGCACGGCCCGCCACCTGGCGCAGCCCCTCGTGTTCGAGGGTCTCCTTCAGCCTCGCCCGGTCCTCGGCGAGGTACTCCTCCAGGTAGGCGTCGAGGGGGAGCAGCCCGTCCTTGTCCGCCTTGAACCCCGCCTCGGGCACGGCCGTCTCGGGAGCGGGCAGGAGCAGGCTCCCGAGCGTCGCGTAGTGGGTGCCGAGCCGGTTGTCGGCGGCGCCGGGCAGGGGCGCGCCGGCCGGCAGCGTCGGGTAGGCGAGCGGCGGGTAGACGAGGCGGCCGTCGGACTTCGTGGAGAGGCCGGGGATGTCGGTGCGCTCGGGCTGGGTGATCCCGTACGCGACTCCCGTGCCGACGGCCGCGAAGGCCAGTACGGCTGCGGTCCAGCGCAGCGCGGCGAAGAGCTTGCGGCGGTCCTTGGGCCCGGCGGGCACCGGTTCCGCCGGCACCGCGAAGGGGTCGGCCGGGGAGGGGTCGGCCAGGGCGGCGGCGGCCGGGGAGGGGTCGGCCGGGGCCGTCGGCTGCCCGGGCACCACGTCCTGGACCGCCTCCGCGTCGGGGGCTGCGGTGCTGGTCTGCTCGCTCACACGGACTCCCCGGGGGACTTCAGGTGGTTCAACTGGTTCTTGAAGAGAGCGGTGGCGTCCTTGGCCGAGAACGGCTTGGCCCCGTACATCCGGAAGCTCACGAGGACGTCGCCTTCGAGGGACACGCACTCGACGGTTTCGATCTTGTCCTCGTCCTTGACCTTCTCCTTGCCGAGCGTCTGCTGCGCGCACTTGGCGTCGGGGAAGCCGTCCACCTTGGGCGCCTCGCCTTCGTCGCCGGTCAGCTCCAGGAGCTTCTTCCCGAACTCGGAGAAGCCGGCGAGGGCCTTCGCGTCGGCCTGCGTGAGGTGGACCTCGGCGACCCATCCCCTCTTGTTGTTGGTGTAGCTGCGCCCGGCCAGCCCCTTGAGCTTCAGGTCGGCCAGCATCTTGTCCCGAGCGGCGCGGTGGTCACCGGAGAGGCCGGTCTTCGCGTCCTTGAAGGTCTGGAGCGCACGCTCCCCGGAGACGTAGAAGTCGTTCCCCTCCAGGTGGATGTCGGGGCCGGGCTCGTACCCGTCGGGGAGCGGCAGGAGCTTGGCCGTCAGATCGTTGACCGGAACGGTCGCCAGCGCCGGGGCCGACGCCGTGGGCTTCGGGCCCTCCGGCACCCAGTAGCGCGTCGGCGCGCTGCGGTCCGCCTGGTCCATGCGCCCCGACGCCCAGAACCCGCCGCCCGCGAGGACGGCGAGGCCCAGCCCGCCCGCGATCAGCGCCACCGCCTTGCGGCCGGGCTTCCGCGGGGAAGCCGGGGCGACCACCGCCGCGGGGGCTTCCAGCTGCTCGGGGCTCGGGGACTGCTCCGCGCTCACGGGCTGCTCAGGGCTCACGGACTGGTCAGGGCTCACGGGCTGCTCGGTGTTCACGGGCCGCTCGTTCTCCTCGGTGTGCTGCTGCTCGCTCACAGCCGCTCCCACTGTCGCTTGGTCACCTCGACGAGGTGACCCTCGTCGACCGTGCCGCGGTTGTTCACGTATTCGATTTCCATGACGATGTCGCCTCGGCGGGCGATGACCCTCGCGGACCGCGTCGGGTGGTAGCCGGGCTCTTGCCGGCTCTTCGAGTCGATCCACATGTGGGCGAAGGGCGCCGGGATCCCGGGAACGTTCTTGCCCCCGTTGCCCGCGTACCTCTCCTCGCGCAGGAAGGTGTGGTCGTTCTGGTACCCGTCCGCTCCCGAGCGGTCGCGGTACTGCAGCAGCCGGACCACGAAGAACTCGCGGTCCTTCTCGGACCACGTCCGGCCGGCGATCCGGCGTACGTCCTGGCCGATCTGGTACCCGAGGCCCCGGTTGGGGTGCTCGTAGTAGTCCGCGGCGAACTCGTCCGGGGACTCCGCGCCGGCCCCGTCGAGCTTCGCGCCCTCGGGGGCGTCCATCAGAAGCTTCGTCAGGTCGTCGTCGGTCTTGACCCAGCGGTTGGCGTTGATGGAGCGCAGCGTGGTCGAGTCGTTCGGCGCCACCGGCTTCGGGGCCTCGCCCATCGCCTGCGCCAGCGGGGCCAGCGGGGTGGGTTCGCGGTCGTACTGGATCGCGTAGCCGGTGACCGTGCCCGCCAGGACGCCGAGGACGACGGCGCCGGCGATCAGGAGGAGGGTACGGCCGCGGCGGCGGGGGGTGGTCGGAGCTGCGTTCGCAACCGCGGGCGCGGTCGCGTCCGGAGTGCCCGGTTCCGGGGCACTCTCCCCCTCTTTCCGCTGCTCAGGGATGGTCTGTTCGTGTTCCAAAGGAGTCCCCCCACAGGACTGGAGTCGCGGATCGATTGCCCGCGTACACACAAGACACCCTGCCGTGGGGAGATGTTGTGGTCACCCTTATTACATTTTTATCTCGACTGGTTTCAGTCCTCGTGACGCCGCTTTCCGTCCAGTTCGTCCCACCACTCGTCGGACTTCGCGTCACCCGAGGGGTCGTCCCACCAGCGGTCGTCGGGTCCGCGCCGGTTCGCGACCATCGCGGCGACCGGGGGGATGACCATGGCGACCACGCACAGCGCCACGGCCGCCTCGACGGACCACAGGCGCACGAAGGACCAGGCGGAGACGAAGAGGAACAGGCATCCGCCCATGAGCAGGAAGTAGGCGCGCCGGCGCCTGGCGTACATGCCTCCAGGGTAGGACCGCCCCGCGCTCCCGGGGAGCCCCGGAACGACACGAAGGGCCGCACCCCGATCCGATGGCGTCCAACCCCCGGGGGTGCGGCCCTTCGGCCGGTCATACGGTCACACAGGTGCGGTGCTCAGACCGCGATCGCCACGTCCGTGACGCCGCCGGACTCGACGACGACCACGGCGCGGTCCGCCTGGGCGCCGGGCACGAGTGCGCGCAGCGTCCAGGAGCCCTCGGCCGCGTAGAAGCGGAACTGGCCGGTGGCCGAGGTCGGGACCTCGGCGGTGAACTCACCGGTCGAGTCCAGCAGGCGGACGTAACCGCTGATGGGCTCGCCGTCCTTGGTGACCTGGCCCTGGATGGCCGTCTCACCGGGCTTCAGCGTCGAGAGGTCGGGCCCGCCGATCTTTGCTCCACACATGTTCTCTGTCCTGTCCTAGAGAGGTATGACTACGGGCGTCGCATGCCCGGAATGCTCGTCTGCCCGGAACGCCGGGTATCCGGAGCTACTTGTTGGCGCCGAGCTCGATCGGCACGCCGACCAGCGAGCCGTACTCGGTCCACGAGCCGTCGTAGTTCTTGACGTTCTCCTGGCCCAGGAGCTCGTGCAGCACGAACCAGGTGAGCGCGGAGCGCTCACCGATGCGGCAGTAGGCGATGGTGTCCTTCGCCAGGTCGACCTGCTCGGCCTGGTAGAGGGCGGTGAGCTCCTCGTCGGACTTGAACGTGCCGTCGTCGTTGGCGTTCTTCGACCACGGGATGTTGCGGGCGCTCGGGATGTGACCCGGACGCTGCGACTGCTCCTGCGGGAGGTGCGCCGGCGCGAGCAGCTTGCCCGAGAACTCGTCGGGCGAGCGGACGTCGACCAGGTTCTTGGTGCCGATCGCGGCGACCGCGTCGTCACGGAAGGCGCGGATCGAGGTGTCCTGGGCCTTGGCCTTGTACTCGGTGGCCGGGCGGTTGGGGACCTCGGTGCCGTCGACCAGGTCGCGGGAGTCGAGCTCCCACTTCTTGCGGCCGCCGTCGAGCAGGCGGACGTCCTGGTGGCCGTAGAGCTTGAAGTACCAGTAGGCGTAGGACGCGAACCAGTTGTTGTTGCCGCCGTAGAGGACGACGGTGTCGTCGTTGGAGATGCCCTTGGCGGAGAGGAGCTTCTCGAAGCCCTCCTGGTCCACGAAGTCGCGGCGGACCGGGTCCTGGAGGTCGCTCTTCCAGTCGATCCGGACGGCGTTGGTGATGTGGTTCTTGTCGTACGCGGACGTGTCCTCGTCCACCTCGACGATGACGACGTTCGCGTCGTTCAGGTGGGCCTCGACCCAGTCGGCGTCTACGAGGACGTCGCTGCGGCTCATGATGTTCTCCTCCGGGGCAGTGTGCGGCGGGGTGGTGCTGGTGGTGCGGGGTGCGTGCGTCCGGGTGCGCTCGCGCATCCTGTTGCGGGGAGGCTTCAGGAGGGCGGGAGGCAGAGGTGGTCACACGGGAAAGCGGAAGGCCGTCGTCCGGCTATGGAGCGGGATGCGCTCACACGTCACATGGATCGACAGAGCATGGCGGCGACGCGACACAGGTCTACTGCCCGTCGCTTCGTGAGATCCGCCTGCTGATGCTTCATAGCCATGGATCGTAGGGACGAATCGGCCGCCCTGTCACCGCCGTGTCATATTTCGAGACAGGATCGTCCGCATAGTGAGATCAGAGCCCTTGCCGATCTTCCGGTACGGGGCGCCCGGGGCCCCGTAAGGCCCTCCCATCTGCGGATCGGACCCTCTCGTCTCACTATCCGGCCAACGCCAGATTCGTACCGCCCAGAGTGAGCTCCAGGCCGGCCTCGTCCGAAGTCAGCGTCGTCAGCTGGACCCCCGAGGGCAGACCCTCGTCGATCCGCCGGTCGAAGTCGGTCTTCTTGCGCACCACGGCCTCGATCCCGGGGAGGCCCTCACCCGGCACCTCGTCGGCGCGGACCCGGACCGTCTTCCCGCCCTTGCCGCCGCCCGCGTCGACCAGCGAGACCGTCGACACCACGCTGCGGCTGAGCGTCCGGCCGAGGAACTCCACGCTCGCGGTGACCTTCAGCTTGCCCGGCGCACCGCCGTAGGCGACCGTCACCCCGGGCTGGGCGGCCGCGGTCAGGTCGGCGTACGAGACCAGGGCCGAGCCCTTGGCGGACCGGGCGGTGCCGCCGCTGTAGTCGCCGTTCAGCTCCACTCCCCGGAAGGCGACCCGCAGCCGGGACAGGTGCGTCGTACGGCCGTCCGCGGTCGCCACGTCGACGCCGGCCACCTTCAGGTCGACCTGGTCGAGGTCGCGGGAGAGCGCCTGGGTCAGGAAGGGGAACCCCTGGATGCCCACCTCCACGCCCGACAGGCCCTGCCGGGCCTGGATCCGCTCAGCCATCCGGTCCTCGGCATAGCCGGCCGCCCAGCGGTCCAGCCCGACGAACAGGCCGCCGAGGACCACTCCGAGCATCACAACGACACGCAGGACACGCACGTGCCCACCCCCCAGACGATTGGTACGTCGGCCCAGTGGACCATGTCCGGCCGTGAGGGCGCTGTGAGATGACGTGGCGCGGTGGGGGCGCGGGCGCGGGTGGGGGTGCGGGTGGGGGTGGGGGCGCAGGTGGGGGTGCGGGCCGGGCGGTGGCCGTCCGACCGAACGCGAACGCCCGCCCCGGGTGAGCGGGGCGGGCGTTCGGTCGGGAAGAGCGGGCAGGGGAGCCGGGGGAGGCCGGGGCCTCAGCCCACCACCCGGCCGATCAGATAGACCGCCGGGGCCGCCGCGGCCAGCGGCAGCGCGACACCGGCCGTCATGTGGACGAACTTCGACGGGTAGTCGTACGCCGCCACCCGCAGCCCGATCAGCGCGCACGCCCCGGCCGCCAGGCCGATCAGCGCACCGCCCGCGCCGACGGACGTCAGCCCGCCCACGGCGATGCCCGCACCGGCCGCGGCGGCCAGCGAGACGCCGACCGAGGGCGCGGTGGGCAGCGGGAGCGCCCGGGCGAAGACGGCCACCGCCACGGCGGCGGCGCCCACGCTCGCGGCGGCGGAGTCGGCCGCGAGGTAGCCGGCGCAGACGATGGCCAGCGCGGCCGAGGCCACCGAGGCCATCAGCCCGTACATCCGCTCGTCCGGATCGGCGTGGCTGCGCAGCTGGAGCACCAGCGTGAGCAGCACCCAGGCGCCGAGGGTGCCGATGATCGCGCCGGGGCCGTACGGCTCGTCCACCGCGAGCACGGCCCCGTCGGCGACGACCGCCCCGGCGAAGGCCAGGGCGATGCCCTGACGGGCCGGCCACATGCCGTTGAGGCGGAACCAGCCCGCCGCGGTGAGGCCCTGGAGGGCGATCAGGGGTGCGAGCAGCGCGAACTCGCTCAGAGCCGCGGCGGCCGCGATGACCAGCCCGAGGGCGGCCGTCAGTATGGCCGCCTGCGGACCGGGATCGATGATCGGCGAGCGGCCTTCGGCGCGGGCCTGGGCCGGGTCCACGGCGCGCAGCGTGTTGCCGGCGAGGGTGGGCGGCGACCAGGCGGGCTCCTCCTCGGCGCCCCCGCCGGCCACCGGATCCGCGGCGGGAGCCCCGCCCGGGGCCTCGGCGGCCTGCTGCGGGAGGTACGGGGCCTGCTCCGCGACCCACTCCTGACCGGGGGCCGGAGCCGGGTACGCCGGCTCCCCCCACTGCTGCTGCGGCTCGGCCTGCGAGGCCTGAGGGGCCTGCGCCTCGTCGCGGAACCAATGGTCCGGGGCCGAGGTCTGCGGGTAGCCCGGCGCCGCGTAGGGGTCCGCGTAGGGGTCCGCGTACGCCTGCTGCTGCCCCCACTCCTGACCGGAGACGGGCGCCTGGGCCTGGGCCTGCGGCTCCTCGCGGAACCAGCCCTCCGGGGCGACCGGGTACTGCGCCGGTACGCCGTCCAGCGGGGCCTGGACCGGCTGGTAGGAGGTGTCCCACGTCGGAGACTGCCAGGTCTGGGTCCCGTACGGATCGGGCTGCTCTTGCTGCGGCTGCTGTTGCCGGAGCTGCTGCTGATGGAGCTGCTGCTGCCGCTGCTGTTCCTCGGGCGTGCTCGGTGTAGTCATCGGGGTCCGCTCACCCGCCCGCGAACGGCGGGAGCACCTCGACGGTGCCCCCCTCGGTCAGCTCGACGGAATCGTGCGGGCGCTTGCCCACGGGCTCTTCGTTCACGAGGAAGGAGCAGCGCAGCAGGACCCGGGTCAGCTCCCCGGGGTGGCGTTCCCGCACGGCGTCGAGCGCCTCGGCCAGTGTCCGCGCCGAGTACGGCTCCTCCGCCGTCTTGGCCGCGGCCTTCGCCGCCGCCCAGTAGCGGATGGTTCCGGTTGCCACTGCACGCTCCTCTCGTCGGCGCTCTGCCGTCGGCCTCCATCATGACCCCTCGCGCCCCCGATCCCGGCGTGCCTCCACGCGCCCCGCGTGCGCCCGAGCGGCCCGCACCGGGTCCACCGATCCGGTGAAACCGGCGCATATGCAGGTCCCGGGGGTGGTGGGAACCACAGAAGTGGAAGGCTCCGAAGCCTCGGCCCGGCCGGGGCGGGTGGGCTATTCTGCTGGCGAGAGGATCCGGGCAACGTAGCCCCCGGGTCCTTTTGTGCTTTCAGCACGTTGAACGGACCGAGAACAGTGGTATCCATCCGGCCCCCAGGGCGCGGGGACCGGGCGGACACCAGGCAAGTCGTACGAAGCAGTGCCGCGAAAGTCCTCGACGGGACCGAGGAGGAACCGACGTGATGGACCAGCGAACCGTCGTGCAAGTGCAGGTGCGGGCAGAGGTACAGGCGCACGCACCTGCGCACGCACACCACCAGAACCACCGCTCGACCCGGGCGGGTGGTCGGGCATGAGCTCACTCCTGCTCCTGACCAATGCCCTGCAGCCCTCGACCGAGGTCCTGCCGGCCCTCGGCCTGCTGCTCCACAGCGTCCGGGTGGCTCCCGCCGAGGGCCCCGCCCTCGTGGACACCCCGGGCGCCGACGTGATCCTCGTCGACGGCCGCCGCGACCTGCCCCAGGTGCGGTCGCTGTGCCAGTTGCTCCGCTCCACGGGACCCGGCTGTCCGCTGATCCTCGTCGTCACCGAGGGCGGCCTCGCGGCCGTCACCGCCGACTGGGGCATCGACGACGTCCTCCTCGACACCGCGGGACCGGCCGAGGTCGAAGCGCGGCTGCGCCTCGCCACCGGCCGCCAGCAGCTCGGCTCGGACGACTCCCCCATGGAGATCCGCAACGGCGACCTGTCGGTCGACGAGGCGACGTACTCGGCCAAGCTGAAGGGCCGGGTCCTGGACCTGACCTTCAAGGAGTTCGAGCTCCTCAAGTACCTCGCCCAGCACCCGGGCCGGGTCTTCACCCGTGCGCAGCTCCTCCAGGAGGTGTGGGGCTACGACTACTTCGGCGGCACCCGCACCGTCGACGTGCACGTACGGCGCCTGCGCGCGAAACTCGGGCCCGAGCACGAGTCGCTGATCGGTACCGTCCGCAACGTCGGGTACCGCTTCGTCACCCCGGAGAAGGTGGAACGGGCGGCGGCGGAAGCGGCCGCGCAGGCGGCCACGAAGGCGGCGGCCGAGGCCTCCGCGCGGGCCGCGGCGGCACTCACCCGGATGGACTAGGGGGCGCGCGGGAACGCTGTGGGAATGACCTCCTCCGGACGCCCTGCCCAGAGGTAGGTCACCCCGCGTAGACTTCCGCGCGTGGCCAAGGTGACGCGGGATGACGTGGCACGACTTGCGGGTACTTCTACCGCCGTCGTGAGCTACGTCATCAACAACGGACCCAGGCCGGTTGCCCCGGCCACGCGCGAGCGTGTCCTCGCCGCGATCAAGGACCTGGGCTACCGCCCGGACCGGGTCGCCCAGGCGATGGCCTCGCGCCGCACCGATCTCATAGGCATGATCGTCCCCGATGCCCGTCAGCCGTTCTTCGCGGAGATGGCGCACGCGGTCGAGCAGGCCGCCGCCGAGCGCGGAAAGATGGTGCTGGTCGGCAACTCCGACTACCGCACCGAGCGCGAGGTCCACTATCTGCGGGCCTTCCTCGGAATGCGGGTCTCCGGACTGATCCTGGTCAGCCAGGGCATGAGCGAGCAGGCCGCCTCCGAGATCGAGGCGTGGGACGCCCGCGTGGTCCTCCTCCACGAGCGCCCCGAGGCCATCGACGACGTCGCCGTGGTCACGGACGACATCGGCGGCGCGCAGCTCGCCACCCGGCACCTCCTGGAGCACGGGCACGAGTACGTCGCCTGCATCGGCGGCATCGAGAACACCCCCTCCGTGGGCGACCCGGTGGCCGACCACGTCGAGGGCTGGCGCCGGGCCATGCAGGAGTCCGGCCGCTCGACCGAGGGCCGGATCATCGAGGCCCCGTACAACCGCTACGACGCGTACAAGGTCGCCCTGGAGGTCCTGGCCAAGCCCGACCGGCCGACGGCCATCTTCTGCGCCACGGACGACCAGGCCATCGGCGTGCTGCGGGCCGCGCGCGAGCTCCGCATCGACGTCCCCGAGCAGCTCGCGGTCGCCGGCTTCGACGACGTGAAGGAAGCGGCCCTCACGGACCCGCCGCTCACCACCGTCGCCTCGGACCGCCCGGCGATGGCCCGCGCGGCGGTGGACCTCGTCCTGGACGACGGCCTGCGCGTGGCGGGCTCCCGCCGCGAACGCCTGAAGCAGTTCCCGTCGGCCCTGGTCATCCGCCGCTCCTGCGGCTGCCGCTAGGCGCTGGCCGCGCGTCTGACCCGGCACCCCGGAGCGTGCTCCCCGCCGTACCCGCGCGCGGCACCGTTCCCGGGGGCCAGCCCCCGGCCCCCGCTCCTCAAACGCCGGAGGGGCTGGATTTTCGCCGGCGTCGGCCACACCCAGCCCCTCCGGCGTTTGAGGAGCGGGGTCTGGGGCGGAGCCCCAGGGAACGGGCGAAGGGCGGGTAGGGGACTTCGCCCCGCAGGGCCCGCCCACGCGCACCCGGCCCACCCGGCCCACCGGGCCCAGCCCGGGCTTATATCGGGCATACACGGTTCTGTCGGGCTTCTCAGCGGGGACTCAGGAAGCTCTCATCATCGGCGGACACAGTCGTAGTCATGACCGAGAACCTCCGCCGCGAAGGCGAGTACCCCCAGGAAAACCGCCCCCAGCAGCCCGCCCCCTGGGGCGAGGACTGGCAGCGCGGTCGTGACCGGCTCGCCCAGGACGCCGCGTACCCGCCGCCGCCCTCCTACGCCCCGGCCACCCCGGCCCCCGGCTGGCACGAGGCCCACACTCCCCCGGTCATCCAGGGCGAGACCGTCCCCCAGAGCAGCGCGAGCGTCGAGAACGGCGGGAGCGGCAACGGCGGCTGGGCCACCTGGGGCGAGGCCGCCCCGGCCGCCGCCCCGCAGGGCCCGGGCCACGCCCGCGCCAAGCGCCCGGTCGCCCTCCTCGCCGCCGTGGCCCTCGCGGCCGCCGTCGTCGGCGGCGGAACGGCCGCCGCCGTCCAGCAGATGCTGAACAAGACCAACGGCACCGGCACCGGCGTCAACGGCAGCACCATCTCCCAGTCGAGCAACGGCACCGTCTCCGGCGTCGCCGAGAACGTCAGCCCCTCCGTCGTCCGCATCGACACCCGCACCGGCTCCGGCCAGGGCACCGGCTCCGGCATCGTGATCACCGCCGACGGCGAGATCGTCACCAACAACCACGTGATCGACGGCGCGAGCCAGATCCAGGTGACGATGAGCGACGGCAAGAAGTACAGCGCGAAGATCGTCGGCACGGACCCGGACAAGGACCTCGCCCTCATCAAGCTGGAGGGCGCGAGCGGCCTCAAGCCCGCGAACCTCGGCAACTCCGACAACCTCAAGGTCGGCGACGAGGTCGTCGCCATCGGCTCCCCCGACCGCCTCACCGGCACGGTCACCAGCGGCATCGTCTCCGCGCTCAACCGCGAGGTGAACGTCCCGAAGTCGGAGCAGAAGCAGCAGTCCCCCGAGGACGGCTTCCCCTTCTCCTACGGCGGCCAGCAGTTCAACGGGAACACCGGCACGGACACCACCTCGTACAAGGCCATCCAGACGGACGCCTCCCTCAACCCGGGCAACTCCGGCGGCGCCCTCGTCAACATGAACGGCGAGATCGTGGGCATGCCCTCCGCGATCTACTCCCCCTCCAGCGGCAGCGGCTCCGCGGGCAGCGTCGGCCTCGGCTTCGCCATCCCCGTCAACACCATCAAGGCCGACCTCCCCTCGCTCCGCAAGGGCGGCGCCGGCGGCGCGGGCAACGGTGGCGGCAACAGCACCGGCAACACCGGCAACACCGCGAACGGTTTCGGGACCTCCTTCTAGCCCGAATTGCCGGCCCGCCCGTGCGAGCCTGGTAGGAGACCGACCACCACCTGGGGGGACCCCGTATGAGCGCCGAAGGCGACCAGCAGCGCATCCTCGTCGTCGACGACGAGCCGGCCGTACGCGAAGCCCTGCGCCGCAGCCTGGCCTTCGAGGGGTACGGCACGCAGACCGCCGTCGACGGACTCGACGCCCTCGACAAGGCGGACTCGTACCACCCCGACCTGATCATCCTGGACATCCAGATGCCGCGGATGGACGGCCTGACCGCCGCCCGCCGGCTGCGCGCCGCCGGCAGCACCACGCCCGTCCTGATGCTGACCGCCCGCGACACGGTCGGCGACCGCGTCACCGGCCTCGACGCGGGCGCCGACGACTACCTGGTCAAGCCGTTCGAGCTGGACGAGCTCTTCGCCCGCGTCCGCGCCCTGCTGCGCCGCAGCTCCTACGCCGCCCCCTCCCCCGGGGACGGCGAGGTCGAGGACGCGCTGACCTTCGGCGACCTGCGCATGGACCTCGCCACCCGCGAGGTCACCCGCGGCGGGCGCCCGGTGGAGCTGACCCGTACCGAGTTCACCCTGCTGGAGATGTTCCTCGCGCACCCGCGCCAGGTCCTGACCCGCGAGCAGATCCTCAAGACCGTATGGGGCTTCGACTTCGAGCCCAGCTCCAACTCCCTGGACGTGTACGTGATGTACCTGCGCCGCAAGACCGAGGCCGGGGGCGAGCCCCGCCTGGTCCACACCGTACGAGGGGTGGGCTACGTCCTGCGCGCGGCCGGGGCCGGCGACCACCCCGGCGGTCCGGAGTGAGCCCCGCCGCCAGATTCCGCGGGCTGCCGCTCCGCTCGCGGCTCGCCCTGCTCGTGACGGTCGCGGTGGCCCTGGCCGTCGCGGCCGTGGCCGCCGTGTCCTGGGTGATGGTGCGGACCCAGCTGCGCGACCAGCTCGACCGGTCCCTGATGTCCACGAACGCGTCCGACCAGGTGGGCAGGCTCATTCTGGGCAACCGGCCGTGCCCGGAGAACGCCCCCGCCCAGAACGACCAGAATGCGCAGCCCGACCAGCAGATCGCCGGCAGCCTCAACGCGTCCGTGCAGATCGTGACGGCCGAGGGCAGGCACTGCTGGGTGAGCGGTCCGCAGAACCTGCCGGTCACCGAACTCGACAAGCAGATCGCCGCGGGTCTGAAGAACGGCACCCTGCACGACGTGACGACCGCCGAAGGCGTGGACATGCGCGTCTACACCCAGCCCGCGAGGCTCTCCCAGACCTCCCCCCTCTTCGCCATCTCGGTCGCCAAGCCGCTCGCCGACATCGACAAGCCGCTGTCCACCCTGGCCTGGGTGCTCGTCTTCGTCTCCGGCGTCGGCATCCTCGGCGCCGGCGTCGCCGGCCTCTGGGTGGCCCGTACGGGGCTGCGCCCGGTCGACGAGCTGACCGGCGCCGTCGAGCACATCGCCCGCACCGAGGACCTCACCGTCCGCATCCCCGACGAGGGCGACGACGAGATCGCCCGCCTGTCGCGGTCCTTCAACTCGATGACGGCCGCGCTCGCCTCCTCCCAGGAACGCCAGGCCCAGCTGATCGCGGACGCCGGGCACGAGCTGCGCACCCCGCTCACCTCGCTGCGCACCAACATCGAGCTGCTGGCGCGCAGCGAGGAGACCGGCCGGGCCATCCCGCCGGAGGACCGCAAGGAACTGCTGGCCTCGGTCAAGGCGCAGATGACGGAACTGGCCTCCCTGATCGGCGACTTGCAGGAGCTGTCCCGCCCGGACGCGGCCACCCCCGGACCGCTCGGCGTGGTGGCCCTGCACGAGATCGCGGGCACGGCGCTGTCCCGGGCCCGACTGCGCGGTCCGGAGCTGGAGTTCGACTCGGACCTGGCGCCCTGGTACGTACGCGGCGAGGCGGCGGCCCTGGAGCGGGCGGTGGTCAACGTCCTGGACAACGCGGTGAAGTTCAGCCCCCCGGGCAGCACGGTCACGGTGTCGCTGCGCGCGGGCGAGCTGACCGTACGGGACCGCGGTCCCGGCATCCCGGCCGACGACCTCCCGCACGTCTTCGAGCGCTTCTGGCGCTCCCCGTCCGCCCGGGCCCTGCCCGGCAGCGGCCTCGGCCTGTCCATCGTGGCCCGTACGGTGCAGCGCGCGGGCGGCACGGCCGCCCTGCGCGCCCCGGCGGACGGAGGCCCGGGCACCGAGGCGGTCCTCAGCATCCCGGGCGCCCCGACTCCGCCGCCCGCGCAGGCGTCAGTTGTGCCGGATCAGTGAGGCGACCAGGCCGGAGCGGGTGTTGGGGAAGTCCATCGGGACGATCCCGAGCCCGGTCCGGCCGGCCAGTTCGGAGCCGTCGACGAAGGCGTGCACCTGCGGGTTGAGGCGGTCGGAGTTCCAGCGGGGCGGCAGGGCCGCGGCCGTGCTGGTGTAGTTCATGAAGAACCTGCCGGGCTGCTGGACGGCCTTGCGGAAGTGGTTCTCGATCTTGCCCCGCTTGGCGAAGGGCTCGGCCATGTAGTCGTCCTGGATGTCGAAGACGTTGCCGTCGCCGTAGCGCAGGCCACCGGGCAGGCCGCCGTTGTCGGGGAGCAGCAGAACCTTGCCGCGGATCTGCCCGAGGGTGGGCAGCGAGTCCGCGATCTTGAAGAGCGGGCTCCAGCCCCGGTTGTTCAGGTAGTCGTCGAAGACGGCGCGGAAGGTCGCGTTGCTCTCCTCGGAGTACTCCTGCTTGAGCCGCATCAGCACGGTCTCGGTGGGGTGCGCGGCGAGGAAGTTCCAGCAGGCGGCGAGGACGTCGCCGAACATCAGGTTCTGGTAGTACGCGCCGTGGTGGATCGCGAACGATCCCCCGGTCACCCGGCAGCGGACGTCGAGGAAGCGGATCCCGGAGCCGAGCTGGTCGGTGATGGAGGTGTTCTGGCAGGCGACGTAGAGCCCGCCCCGGGTGGCGCCCGAGTCGTGGGTGCCGGGGATGGTCATCCGCTGGAGGGCGGTGGAGTCGCCGAGCCCGCTCATCCAGTCCTGGGTGGAGAGTCCCGCGGCGGTCGCCGGGGCCGCGCCGAGCCCGGCGACAACGCCGGTGGCGCCCAGGGCCGCCGCCCCTGCCAGGAAGCTGCGCCGGCGCAGCCCCGTACCCGTGCTGCCCGCAACCGCGCCCGCGTCCGTTCCTGCGCCCAGGCCCGTGCCTACGCCCGTGCCTGCGCCCACGCCCGTGTCCACGCCCATGCCCGCCCCTTTGCCGACCCAGTGGTGGCCCGGATTATGGCGTGCGGAGCCATGCATTACTACCCACGGGTAGGCATCAGCTTTCGAGCAACTCCGCCATCGCGCGCAGCCCTTGGGCGAGGGACCGGCCGTCCGGCGCGTGCTCCGGGTCGGTCAGGCACTGCACCATGACCCCGGTCAGCAGCGCGATGTGCACCGACCCGAGGCTCCGTACGTCCTCCTCCGCGACCTCCTCGACGGGGACTCCGCGCAGCTGCGCGGCCACCATGCGGCGGTTGCGGCGCTGACCCTCGGCCAGGACGGCCAGCAGCTCGGGCGAGGACTGCGCGTGCACGAAGGCCTCGACGTTGGCGATCCAGAGCCAGCGCATGTCGCCGAAGTCCCGGATCTTGCGGTCCCAGGTGTCGGCGTAGCGCTCCCGCGTGGTGTCACCCTGCCCGGCGAGTCGGCCCGATCCCGCGGCCCACTCGTCCATGGCCGCGAACAGCGCCTGGTTGAGCAGCACCTCGCGGGTGCCGAAGTGGTAGCCGATCGCGGCCATGCTCACCTGCGCGGCCGAGGCGATGTCGCGCACGGTCGTCCGGAGGTACCCCTTCTCCTCCAGGCAGCGCCGGGCTCCGGCCAGCAGGTCCTCGCGATTTCCCATGCTCGGATCGTATCCGCGTCCCGTTTTGGGCAAGCGCGCTACACAAACGTATTGCGCGCTTGCCTAAATCCTGGCAGCCTGATCCCAGAACCCACCGACCAACCCGCCCGACCAGCCCGACCAGCCCGCCCGATCAGCACACACGGGGAGAGCAACGCCATGCGCCACGAGCTGAAGATCGACGACCGCACCCTGTCCTACCTGGACTTCGGCGGGCCCGGCCGCCCGCTGCTCGCCCTCCACGGCGGGCTCTCCGAGGCCGCCCACTTCACCGCCCTCGCCACCGACCTCGGCGAGCAGTGGCGGGTCATCGCCCCCGACCAGCGCGGGCACGGCGACTCCGACCTCGCCTCCGAGTACAGCCGCGCGGGCTACGCCGCCGACGCCGCCGCCCTGCTGGAACACCTCGCCCCCGGCGGCCCCGTGCCCGTCCTCGGCTTCTCCCTCGGCGGGGTCAACGCCTACCACCTGGCCTCCACCCGCCCCGACCTGGTGTCCGCCCTGATCAACGTCGACGCCCCGGTGGAGAGCCCGCGCCAGGACGGCCCGTCCTTCTGGGACTTCCTGCACGACCTCCCGTACACCGCGCCCACCCGCGAGGAACTCCTCGCCGCCCTCGGCCCGCTCGCCGAGGGGACCGGGCCCTTCCTGCGCCCACTGCGGGACGACACCGGCTGGCGGCTGCCGTTCGACCCCGCGGCCACCCTGGCCACCCTCGCCGGGGACGACGCCTCGCGCTGGGACGTCTGGCTCGCGAGCAGCTGCCCGGCGCTGCTCGTCCACGGACTGCGCAGCGAGGTGCTCCCCCGGGAACTGGCCGACGCGATGGTCGCCCGGCGCCCGGGGACCTCGTACGCCGGCCTCGACACCGAGCACTTCGTGCCCTTCCAGGACCCGAAGGGCCTCGCGGAGGCCGTACGCGGCTTCCTGGCCGCGCTGTAGAACCGGCGCCCGCACCTCGGAACGCCGAAGGGGCGGCGGGCCGGTGGCCCACCGCCCCTCAAGAGGCAGGTACTGCGCAGGTGCTACTTGATGACCGTGATCCGGTCCGCCACCGGCGGGGCCAGCGGCGCGGCCGCCGAGGAGTGCCCGGTCAGGTAGGCGTTGAAGATGTCCAGGTCGGACGCGCCGACGAGCTTGTTCTTGTGCTCCTTCAGGACGCCGAAGCCGTCACCGCCGCCCGCGAGGAACTCGTTCATCGCGACCCGGTAGGTACGGGCGGGGTCGATGGCCTCGCCGTTCAGCTTCACCGAGTCCACGACGATGCGGTCCGCGCCCGCCTTCGTGGTGTCCAGGGTGTAGGAGAAGCCCTTGGAGATCTGCAGGATCTTCGGGCTGACCCCGTTGACCGGGCCGCTGACCTGCTGCTGGAGCGCGGTGATCAGCTGGGCTCCGGTCAGGTCGACGACCGTCATCATGTTGGTGAACGGCTGGACCGTGTACGACTCCCCGTACGTCACCACCCCGTCGCCCTCGGCGCCGGCGGCCTTGTAGGCCAGGTCCGCGCGGATGCCGCCCGGGTTCATGATGGCGAGCTGGGCGCCGCCCTTGGCCGCCGGGGCCAGGGCCTCCAGCTGTGCGTCGGCGATCACGTCACCGAGCGGCTTCTCGTACTCCGCCGAGCCGCGGCCCGCGATGTCGGCCGAGATGTAGCCCATCGGACGGTTCGCGATCGGCGCGGCCAGCGCGTTCCAGCGCTGGATGAGCTCGGTCAGGTCCGGGGCCTTGGGCTGGTCCCGGTTGACGACCTTCTGGACCACCAGCGGCGCGGCGACCGGCGTACGGACGATGTCCTTGGTCGCGCGGTCGTACCTCAGCGTGGTGTCCGTGAACAGCCGGCCGTAGGAGGCGGCCGAAGTGACCGTGCGCGGGTTGCCCGCCGGGTCGGGGATGTTGCACGCGTACGCCTGGTGCGTGTGACCGGTGACCAGGGCGTCGACCTTCGGCGACACGTTCTTCGCGATGTCGACGATGGCCCCGGAGATGCCGGCGCCGGCGCCCGGCACGTTGCAGTCGTAGTTGTACGCGCCGCTCGCGGGCAGCCCGCCCTCGTGGATCAGGGCCACGATCGACTTCACGCCCTGCTTGTTCAGCTCGTTGGCGTACTTGTTGATCGTCTCGACCTCGTCGCCGAACGTGAGGCCCTTGACCCCGTCGGCGGTCACGATGTCGGGGGTGCCCTCCAGAGTGACGCCGATGAAGCCGATCTTCACGTCCCCCTGCTTCCAGATGAAGGTGGGGTTCATCATCGGACGCTTGGTCTTCTCGTCCACCACGTTCGCGGCGAGGTACTTGAAGTCGGCGCCGCCGAACTCCTTGCCGTACTCGAAGCAGCCCTCGACCGGGTGGCAGCCGCCGTACTGCATGCGGCGCAGCTCGGTCTTGCCCTCGTCGAACTCGTGGTTCCCGACGCTGCTCACGTCCAGGTCGAGGGCGTCCAGCGCCTCGATGGCCGGCTCGTCGTGGAAGAGGCCCGACACCATCGGGCTGGCGCCGATCATGTCACCGGCCGCGGCCGTGACGGAGTACTTGTGGCCCTTGCGGGCCTCGCGCAGGCCGGTGGCGAGGTACTCGACACCGCCCGCGGGTATGGCCTTGGTGGTGCCGTCGGCCTGACGCTCGGTCACCGTGCCCGAGGAGCCCTGCGGGGGCTCCAGCGTGCCGTGGAGGTCGTTGAACGACAGCATCTGTACGTCGACGGTGCGGCCGTGGTCACGGCCGTACCCGTCACCACTCGCGGCTCCGGCCGGAAGGGCGGCGGCGATCATCGCACCGCCGGCCGTGGCCACGGCGAGAGCGGTGAGGGCCAACCGGCGGGTTCGGCGGTGCCGTTGTGGCGTCGCTGACATTTGGTCCCCTTTGCGGACAGCGATACATCTTGGGAGGTCTGCCGAAGCCTAGAGTCAACGCGCGTAGCGCGACAGGGGGTACCGGGTATCGAGCTGGTTACACGCAGGGGACGAAGGGCCGTCGGCGGGGCCGTCCGCGCGGCCGGCCGGGCACCCGTACGGGCCGCACCCCGCCGGGCCCCACCGTGGTCGTAGGCTCGGTTCCATGACTGACGACGCAGCAGTGGTCCTGGAGCCGGGACGGCAGATCCAGACCCTCGACGAACTGACGGACGAACAGGCC
The DNA here is from genome assembly GCF_057834385.1 of Streptomyces sp. GL_141. Taxonomy (NCBI): domain Bacteria; kingdom Bacillati; phylum Actinomycetota; class Actinomycetes; order Kitasatosporales; family Streptomycetaceae; genus Streptomyces; species Streptomyces sp. GL_141. Next base: position 4,545,861 of record NZ_CM174402.1, on the reverse strand, counting down.
GACGCCGTTCTCGCCCTGATCGAGGACGCGGCCCGCACCGACGGCACCACCGCCGTGTCCGAGCAGGGCCGCCTCCAGCTGCGCGGCGGAGCACGGGAGGGGATCCGCCACTTCCTGCTGACCGCCGAGGGGCGGCTCACCGCGTACGGGCAACTGGAGGACACCGACCCGGTGGAGGCCCCCGCCGCCGAGCTCGTCGTCCACCCCGCGCTGCGCGGTCGCGGGCACGGGCGGGCGCTGGGCACCGCCCTGCTGGCCGCCTCCGGCAAGCGGATCCGGGTGTGGGCGCACGGCGGCAAGTCAGCGGCCCGCCACCTCGCGCAGGTGCTCGGCCTGACCCTGTTCCGCGAACTGCGCCAGCTCCGCCGCCCGCTCGGCGCGGACGCGCCCGCCCTGCCGGAGGCCGTCCTGCCCGCGGGCGTGACCGTACGCGCCTTCGTGCCCGGCTCCGACGACGCCGCCTGGCTGGCCGTCAACGCGGCGGCCTTCGCCCACCACCCCGAGCAGGGCTCGCTCACGCAGCGGGACCTGAACGACCGCATCGCGCAGCCCTGGTTCGACGCCAAGGGCTTCTTCCTCGCGGAGCGCGACGGCGAACTGATCGGCTTCCACTGGACGAAGGTGCACGCCGAGCAGCAGCTGGGCGAGGTCTACGTCCTCGGGGTGCGCCCCGGCGCACAGGGCGGCGGCCTCGGCAAGGCCCTCACCGCGATCGGCCTGCGCCACCTGGCCGCGGCGGGCCTGCCCACGGCGATGCTCTACGTGGACGCCGACAACCCGGCGGCGCTGGCCGTGTACGAGGGCCTCGGCTTCTCCACGCACGAGGTGGACCTGATGTACCGCACGGAGAGCTGACCCGGACCGGGGGCCGGGATCCCACCCGGCTCCCCGGCTCCCCGGCTCCCCAGCTCCCCGGCTACTCGGCTACTCGGCTACTCGGCGCCCAGCTTGCAGGCGGTCTCCGCGGTCCCCTTGGTCACACCGGCGCCCTCGGTCAGACCGGACACGCATTCGTCCTGGGCGCCGCTCAGCGCGATGTAGCAGGACGCACGGACGGAAGCCGGAGCTTCGCCGCCCTTCAGCTCCCGCTCGACCTGGTTGATGCAGGCCGAAACGTCCGCGGGGGCCGCGTGGACGGCCGGAGCCGCCAGCGAGGCGCCACCGAGGGCAAGGCTCAGACCGGCGAGGACACCGGCGATACGGGTCGACGTACGCATGGGACGTACCTGCTCTCCGGGACCACCGCGCGGCGAGCACCACGGCCCGGACCTGGACGTGAAGCCGCCCGGACCCGGACGTGACTCACCACGCGGGAACGGCGCCGAGCACGCTCGGCCGGTGAACGGCCCCGGGCCCGGTCCCCGTACCGGACCGGCTCGGCAGGACATCCCTCCCTCCCACCGACGCTAGAACACCCCCCGCCCCCACGCACCCGCAGGCCGCGGCCCCGGCTCCCCGCACTCCCGGTCGGCCTTAGCCGACCCCCGCCCGGACCCTGGAAGCCATACGCCATTAACCGGGCATTAATGCGCGGTCGCGAAGCTGACCGCATGCAGCCCCGACTCCGACTGACGGCCGACCCGTCCGACGCGCCTGTCCTCCCGCGTGCGCGGAAGAATGGAGTCATGAGCCACAAGCCCAGCGCAGCCCCCACCGAGGTCCCCACCCAGCAGCCGCCGCAGAAGTTCGCGTCCCCGTCGGCACCATCGGCCGCGGACATCTCCGCCGCCGCGGCCGCACGCGCCGGCACGCCCGAGGCGGTGGCCGCGCGCGCGGCCACCGGCGCGCACGCCCGCCTGGGGTCCATAGCCGCCCACCGCCCGCACGTCGATCTGGAACCGGATCTCGACGCGGATCTGGACGCCTACGACGAGAAGGACACCGGCGAGCTGCCCCCGGGCCGCTTCCTCGACCGGGAGCGCAGCTGGCTCGCCTTCAACGAGCGCGTCCTGGAGCTCGCCGAGGACCCCGCCACACCCCTGCTGGAGCGCGCGAACTTCCTGGCGATCTTCGCCAGCAACCTCGACGAGTTCTTCATGGTCCGCGTCGCCGGCCTCAAGCGCCGCATCGCGACCGGCGTCGCCACCCGTTCGGCCTCAGGCCTGCAGCCCCGTGAGGTCCTCGACCTCATCTGGACCCGCTCGCGCGAGCTCATGGCCCGCCACGCCGCCTGTTTCCAGCAGGACATCTCCCCGCAGCTCGCCGAGGAAGGCGTCCACCTCATCCGGTGGCCCGACCTCACCGAGAAGGAGCAGGCGCGCCTCTTCACCCTGTTCCGCAACCAGATCTTCCCGGTGCTCACCCCGCTGGCCGTGGACCCCGCGCACCCGTTCCCGTACATCTCCGGCCTCTCCCTGAACCTGGCCGTGGTCGTACGCAATCCCGTCAGCGGCCACCGCCACTTCGCCCGGGTCAAGGTCCCGCCGCTCCTCTCCCGCTTCCTGGAGGCCTCCCCGCAGCGCTACGTCCCGCTGGAGGACGTCATCGCCGCGCACCTGGAGGAGCTGTTCCCCGGCATGGAGGTGCTCGCGCACCACATGTTCCGCGTGACCCGCAACGAGGACCTCGAGGTGGAGGAGGACGACGCGGAAAACCTCCTCCAGGCCCTGGAGAAGGAGCTCATGCGGCGCCGCTTCGGCCCGCCGGTGCGCCTGGAGGTCGAGGAGTCCATCGACCCCGGCGTCCTGGACCTCCTGGTCCAGGAGCTGAAGGTCAACCCGTCCGAGGTGTACCCGCTCCCCGGCCCCCTCGACCTCACCGCCCTCTTCGGGATCGCCTCCCTGGACCGCCCGGAGCTGAAGTTCAAGAAGTTCGTCGCCGGCACGCACCGCGACCTCGCCGAGGTCGAGTCCGCGTCCGCGCCCGACATCTTCGCGGCGCTGCGCGAGCGGGACGTCCTGCTCCACCACCCGTACGACTCCTTCTCCACCTCCGTGCAGGCCTTCCTGGAGCAGGCCGCCGCCGACCCGGACGTCCTCGCGATCAAGCAGACGCTGTACCGGACCTCCGGCGACTCCCCGATCGTGGACGCCCTGATCGACGCCGCCGAATCCGGCAAGCAGGTCCTCGTACTCGTCGAGATCAAGGCCCGCTTCGACGAGCAGGCCAACATCAAGTGGGCCCGCAAGCTGGAGGAATCCGGCTGCCACGTCGTCTACGGCCTCGTCGGCCTCAAGACCCACTGCAAGCTGTCGCTCGTCGTCCGCCAGGAGGGCGACACGCTGCGCCGCTACTCCCACGTCGGCACCGGCAACTACCACCCCAAGACGGCACGGCTCTACGAGGACCTCGGCCTGCTCACCGCCGACCCGCAGGTCGGCGCGGACCTCTCCGACCTCTTCAACCGGCTGTCCGGCTACTCGCGCCGCGAGACCTACCGCCGGCTGCTGGTGGCCCCGCGCTCACTGCGCGACGGCCTGATCTCCCGGATCGACAAGGAGGCGGCCCACCACAAGGCCGGCCGCCCCGCGTACGTCCGCCTCAAGATGAACTCGATCGTCGACGAGGCACTCATCGACTCCCTCTACCGGGCCTCGCAGGCGGGCGTGCCCATCGACATCTGGGTCCGCGGCATCTGCGCGATCCGCCCCGGTGTCCCCGGGCTCTCGGACAACATCCGGGTCCGCTCGATCCTCGGCCGCTTCCTGGAGCACTCCCGGGTCTTCGCCTTCGGCAACGGCGGCGAACCCGAGGTGTACATAGGCAGCGCCGACATGATGCACCGCAACCTCGACCGACGTATCGAGGCACTGGTCCGGGTCGCCGACCCGGCCCACCGCGCGGCACTGGACCGGCTGCTGGAAACCGGAATGTCCGACGCCACCACCTCCTGGCACCTGGGCCCGGACGGCGAATGGACCCGGCACAGCACCGACAGCGAGGGCCAGCCGCTGCGGCACGTTCAGGAGATGCTCATTGACGCCCGGAGGCGCCGGCGTGGCTCAGCCAAATCATGACCTGACCGCGACGACGGCAGGCACCGTCCTCGGTACGTACCTGCGTGCGCAGGCCACCGCATTCCTGCGGGGCCTGCGCCTGCACGAGGAGGGCGCCGCGAGCGGCACCGCCGAGGGCAGCGAGGCGGCGCGCGGCCTGCGGGGGGCTGCGCGCCGGATCTCCTGCTCCCTGTCCACGTTCAGGGCGGTGGCCGATTCCTCCTGGGCGGACTCGCTGCGCACCGAGCTGGTCTGGCTGTCGGCGACCCTGGCCGACGAGCACGCGTACGCGGCCCGGCTGCTGCGGCTGATGGACGCCCTGCAGCGACTGTCGGGGAGCCCCGAGGTACCGGCCCCCCGGGGCACGGCGGGCGCGCTGACCGTGGGCTCCGCCCGCGCGGGCGCCCTGCTGGAGCGCCAGCTCACCCTGGCCCGCACCCGGGCCCACTCCGCGACCCTGCAGGCACTGGGCTCCTCCCGCTTCCACGCGGTCGCGGACGCCGTGGCCGTCCTGGCCTCCGAGGTCCCGCTGGACCCCGTCGCGGCCCGGGGCCGGGTGGACGACGTCCTGGTCCCCCTGGCCGAAGTGGCTCATTCCCGCCTGTCCACGGCGGTGCACTCCCTCCCGGCCCCCTCGCCCTCGCACCCGTACGACGCGGACCACGACAGCGCGTGGAACGAGGTACGCCGCCTGCTGCGCGTCCACCGCTACGCCCAGGAGGCCCTGGGCGGCGACGTGGCCCGCCTGACCGTCGCGGGCGAGGCCCTGACCCGGCACCGGGACGCCGCGGAGGCCGCCGCCGCCTCGGCCACGGCGGCCCGCACCCCCCGCATCGCCCCGGCGACGGCCTACGCCCTGGGCGTCCTGCACGCGGACCAGCGCCACGAGGTCGAAGCCTCCCGCGCCGCCTTCCAGCACCTGTGGCAACCGGCCGATTCCAGCCACGCCGGGGTCTGACTCCGCCGATCCCGGCAACGGCGCCGCCCGCTCTCGCGACGGTCACGCATCGGTAACGGCGGGGTAACGGGAGATGACGTCGGATGCCCGACCCGCCCGGACACACCACCCCGTCCGCCACGGTTCACCATCCGTTCACTTACCCCGGTCGGCCGCTTCACCTGATCTGCCTAACTTCGTAGACGCAGGGAGCGAGTCGCCGCGAAGTGGACGATTCCTCCGGGCAAGCCACGTAGTCCTCTTCGCACGCCGCCCCGATTCAGAAAGCGGCCGGCGGCTTCTGGAAGGAAACACCCGAAAGTGAAGCTTCAGCGCAAGAACATGCTTCGTGCCTCCGCCCTCGGGGCGCTCGTCGTGTCCGGCGCCCTGGTCCTCACGGCGTGCGGCTCGGACGACAACACCAAGAACGACGCGAGCGCCTCGGGCAAGCCCTCCGCCGCCGCGGGCGACATCAAGTGCGACGGCGCCAAGGGCAAGCTCCTCGCCTCGGGCTCCTCCGCGCAGAAGAACGCGATCGACCTGTGGGTGAAGGCGTACATGGCCGCCTGCCCCGGCGTCGAGGTGAACTACAAGTCCTCCTCCTCCGGTGAGGGCATCGTCGCGTTCAACCAGGGCACCGTCGGCTTCGCCGGCACGGACTCGGCGCTGAAGCCCGAGGCCGTCGAGGAGTCGAAGAAGATCTGCACCGGCGGTCAGGGCATCGACCTTCCGATGGTCGGCGGCCCCGTCGCCATCGGCTTCAACGTCGCCGGCGTCGACAAGCTGACGCTGGACGCCCCCACCCTCGCCGCGATCTTCAACGACAAGATCAAGAAGTGGGACGACGAGGCGATCAAGAAGCTGAACCCCGGCGTCACGCTTCCCGCCACCGCGATCCAGGCGTTCCACCGCTCCGAGGACTCGGGCACCACCGAGAACCTCGGCAAGTACCTCAAGGCCGCCGCTCCCGAGGCCTGGACGTACGAGGCCGCGAAGAAGTGGCCGGCCCCCGGTGGCCAGGCCGCCTCCGGCTCCTCCGGTGTCGCCTCGCAGGTCAAGGCCGTTGACGGCGCGATCGGCTACTTCGAGCTCTCGTACGCCTCCTCGCAGAGCATCAAGACCGTGGACGTCGCCACCGGCGCTGCCACCCCGGTCAAGGCCACGGGCGAGAACGCCTCCAAGGCCATCGCCGCCGCCAAGATCTCCGGCACCGGCGACGACCTGGCGCTGAAGCTCGACTACGCCACCAAGGCCGAGGGCGCCTACCCGATCGTCCTGGTGACCTACGAGGTCGTCTGCGACAAGGGCAACAAGCCCGAGACCCTCTCGACCGTGAAGTCCTTCCTGAACTACACCGCGTCCGACGCGGGCCAGAAGGTCCTGACCGAGAACGGCTACGCGCCGATCCCGGCCGAGATCAACGCCAAGGTCCGCGAAGTCATCGCGAAGCTCGCCTAATCCAGACCCCCGGGACCACCGGTCCGCTCCCCCCGTCCGGGGGGCGGACCGGCCCGGGGACCCTCCCCTCCACCCAGGGGATCCGGTGCACCGCCGCCAGGGGGCCTGCCCCCCATCCAGACCGGAAAGATCATGGCTTCCACCACACCCACCCAGATAGACACGGCTCCGCCTGTCTCCAAGAGCACGAGGTCCACCGGCCGCGCCGGTGACAAGATCTTCGCGGGCCTTTCCAAGGGCTCCGGCATCCTGCTCCTGGTGATCATGGCGTCGATCGCCGTCTTCCTCACCTACCGCGCTTCGATCGCTCTGGCCGACAACGAGGGCAACTTCCTCACCACGTTCGACTGGAACGCGTCGGCCAAGCCCCCCGTCTTCGGCATCGCCGTCCTGCTCTTCGGCACCGTCGTCAGCTCGATCATCGCGATGGCCATCGCGGTTCCGATCGCCGTCGGCATCGCCCTGTTCATCTCGCACTACGCGCCGCGCAAGCTGGCCGCCCCCCTCGCCTACGTGGTCGACCTGCTGGCCGCCGTGCCGTCGATCATCTACGGCATCTGGGGCGCCCTCTTCCTCGTCCCGCAGCTCGCGGGGCTGAACCTGTGGCTCGACGAGTACATGGGCTGGACCTACGTCTTCGACAAGACCCAGGTCGGCGTCGCCCGCTCGCTCTTCACCGTCGGCATCCTGCTCGCGATCATGATCCTGCCGATCGTGACCAGCGTCAGCCGCGAGGTCTTCCTGCAGGTCCCGCGCATGAACGAGGAGGCCGCACTGGCCCTCGGCGCGACCCGCTGGGAAGTCATCCGCATGTCGGTCCTGCCCTTCGGCCGCTCCGGAGTCATCTCCGCCTCGATGCTCGGCCTCGGCCGCGCGCTCGGCGAGACGATGGCCGTCGCGACCGTCCTCTCCCCGAGCTTCCTGATCTCCGGCCACATCCTGGACCCGGGCGGCGGCACGTTCGCGCAGAACATCGCCGCGAAGTTCGACGAGGCCAACGAGTTCGGCCGCGACGCCCTGATCGCCTCCGGTCTCGTGCTCTTCCTGCTCACCCTGCTGGTCAACGGCGCCGCCCGGCTGATCATCGCCCGTCGCAAGGACTTCTCGGGGGCGAACGCCTGATGAGCCACGCACTCCAGGACCAGCGCCCCTCCCGGGCCGCCAAGTCCGCCGCCCCCAGCAGCCTGACGCAGGGCCACCTGCCCCGCTGGGCCCCGGCCGGCATCGCCGTCCTCTCGGTCGCGCTCGGCTCGGGCCTCGGCGCCCTCTTCGACCTCCACAGCAAGATCCAGTGGGGTCTGCTCGCGGCCGCCATGTTCGTGGTCATCACGTACACGGCCAGCTCGATCGTCGAGAACCGCCGCCAGGCCAAGGACCGGGTCGCGACCTCCGTCGTCTGGGTCTGCTTCGTCCTCGCCCTCGTCCCGCTGCTCTCGCTGCTGTGGACGACCATCAGTCGCGGCATGAAGGTCCTCGACGGGGACTTCCTCGGCCACTCGATGAACGGCGTGACCAGCTTCGAGCCCGGCGGCGGCGTCTACCACGCCTTGCTCGGCACCATCGAGCAGGTCGCCCTGGCCACTGCGATCTCGGCCCCCATCGGCCTGCTGACCGCCGTCTACCTGGTCGAGTACGGCAAGGGCCCGCTCGCCAAGGCCGTCACCTTCTTCGTCGACGTCATGACCGGCATCCCCTCCATCGTCGCGGGTCTGTTCATCCTGACGACGTGGACCCTGATGCTCGGCTTCGGCCCCTCCGGCTTCGCCGGATCCCTGGCCCTGTCGATCCTGATGATGCCCGTCGTGGTCCGCTCCACCGAGGAGATGCTCAAGCTCGTCCCGAACGAGCTGCGCGAGGCCGCCCTGGCCCTCGGTGTGCCGAAGTGGCGCGTGATCCTCAAGGTCGTGATCCCCACGGCCATCGGCGGCATCGCCACCGGCGTGATGCTGGCCGTGGCCCGCATCGCGGGTGAGACCGCGCCGATCATGCTGCTGGTCTTCGGCACCCAGCTGATCAACAACAACCCCTTCGAAGGCGCCCAGTCCTCGCTCCCCCTCTACATCTGGGAGCAGTACAAGGTCGGCAGTGAAGCCTCCTACGACCGGGCCTGGGGCGCAGCCCTCGTCCTGATCGCCTTCGTCATGATCCTCAATCTGGTGGCTCGCGGCATCGCCCGCTGGAAGGCCCCCAAGACCGGTCGCTGACGCGACCACTGAAAGCGAAGTGACCACCATGGCGAAGCGAATCGACGTCAGCGGACTGTCCGCCTTCTACGGCACCCACAAGGCCATCGACGACATCTCGATGACCGTGGAGCCCCGCTCCGTGACCGCCTTCATCGGCCCGTCCGGCTGCGGCAAGTCCACCTTCCTGCGCACCCTGAACCGCATGCACGAGGTCACCCCCGGTGGCCGCGTCGAGGGCAAGGTGCTGCTGGACGACGAGAACCTGTACGGCCCCGGCGTGGACCCGGTCGCGGTCCGCCGCACGGTCGGCATGGTCTTCCAGCGCCCGAACCCCTTCCCCACCATGTCGATCTTCGACAACGTGGCCGCGGGTCTGCGCCTCAACGGCTCCTTCAAGAAGTCCGAGCTCGCGGAGATCGTCGAGAAGTCCCTCCAGGGCGCCAACCTCTGGAACGAGGTCAAGGACCGCCTGAACAAGCCCGGCTCCGGCCTCTCCGGCGGCCAGCAGCAGCGCCTGTGCATCGCCCGCGCCATCGCGGTCGAGCCCCAGGTCCTGCTCATGGACGAGCCCTGCTCGGCCCTCGACCCGATCTCCACCCTCGCCATCGAGGACCTGATCGGCGAGCTCAAGGAGCGCTTCACGATCGTCATCGTGACGCACAACATGCAGCAGGCGGCGCGCGTCTCCGACCGCACGGCCTTCTTCAACCTCTCCGCGGTCGGCCAGCCCGGCAAGCTGATCGAGCTCGACGACACGGACCGGATCTTCTCGAACCCGTCCGTCCAGGCGACCGAGGACTACATCTCGGGCCGCTTCGGCTAGACCACCAGACGCCATGCGGCTCCGGCCGCGTGGGCAACGAGCGTCCTGCGGTGCTGCATGGCGGTGCCACCGCAAGGCGAATGGGCCGGTTCCCCCTGGGTGGGGGGAACCGGCCCGCTTCTTTTCCTCGGTGCCGTGACGACGAAAGCGAAAGCGAAAGCCCCGCCGGATCTTCCGATCCGGCGGGGCTCACTGATGTCCGTACGACCCGTACGACCCGTGCGGTCACACGAAGGCGAGGTTGACCACCCAGAAGCTGAGGGCCGCGACCAGCGCCGCGGCCGGCATGGTGATGAACCAGCCCAGGATGATGTTCTTGGCGACGCCCCAGCGGACCGCGTTCACCCGCTTGGTCGCGCCCACACCCATGATCGCCGAGGTGATCACGTGGGTGGTGGAGATCGGCGCGTGGAAGAGGAACGCCGAGCCGAACATGATCGAGGCACCGGTGGTCTCCGCCGCGAAGCCCTGCGGCGGGTCCAGCTCGATGATCTTGCGGCCGAGGGTGCGCATGATGCGCCAGCCGCCCGCGTACGTACCCAGCGAGAGCATCACGGCACAGGCGATCTTGACCCAGACCGGGATCGAGTCGCCCGCGTTCTGTACGTCGGCGATGACCAGGGCCATCATCACGATGCCCATGGTCTTCTGCGCGTCCTGCAGACCGTGGCCGAGCGCCATGCCGGCCGCCGAGACCGTCTGCGCGATCCGGAAGCCGCGCTTGGCCTTGTGCGGGTTGGCGCGGCGGAACATCCACATGATGGCGACCATCACGAGGTAGCCGACGACGAGGCCGACCACCGGCGAGATGAACATCGGGATGACGACCTTGTCGACCACGCCCGACCAGAGCACCTCGGTACCGCCCGCCAGCGCCGCGCCCACCATGCCGCCGAACAGCGCGTGCGAGGAGGACGAGGGCAGGCCGAAGTACCAGGTGATCAGGTTCCACACGATCGCGCCGACGAGCGCCGCGAAGAGGATCCACATGCCCCGGTTGCCGTGGGGCGTCTCGATCAGGCCCTCACTCACCGTCTTGGCGACCCCGCTGCCGAGGAAGGCGCCGGCGAGGTTCATGACCGCGGCCATCGCGAGCGCGGCACGCGGGGTCAGCGCACGCGTCGAGACCGAGGTCGCGATCGCGTTCGCGGAGTCGTGAAAACCATTCGTATACGTAAAGCCGAGCGCGACACCGATGGTCACGATCAGAGCGAAGGTGTCCACGAGGTTCAGGACTCCTTGACCGCGATGGTCTCCACCGTGTTCGCGACGTGCTCGAACGCGTCGGCCGCCTCTTCGAGCACGTCGACGATCTGCTTGAGCTTCAGCACCTCGATGGCGTCGTACTTGCCGTTGAAGAGCTGGGCGAGCAGCTTGCGGTGGATCTGGTCGGCCTGGTTCTCGAGGCGGTTGACCTCGATCCAGTACTCGGTCAGGTTCTCCATCGTGCGCAGGTGGGGCATGGCCTCGGCGGTCAGCTCGGCCGCGCGCGCCAGTACCTCGATCTGCTGCTCGACGCCCTTGGGCAGTTCCTCCACGTTGTAGAGGACGACCAGGTCGACCGCCTCCTCCATGAAGTCCATGATGTCGTCGAGGCAGGACGCCAGCTTGTAGATGTCCTCGCGGTCGAACGGCGTAATGAAGGAGGAGTTGAGCTGGTGGAAGATCGCGTGGGTGGCGTCGTCTCCCGCGTGCTCCGCTGCCCGCATCCGCTCCGCGATCTCGGCTCGGGCGGAGGAGTCCGCTCCGAGCAGTTCCATGAGGAGCTTGGAGCCCGTGACGATGTTGTCCGCGGATGCGGCGAACATGTCGTAGAAGCTCGTCTCCCTGGGGGTCAGACGAAATCGCACGTGAGGTCCTCGGGGTGCATTGGATTCGGTCAGGCTGATGCTAGGCGCATCCCCCGGCCACGGCTAACCGGCAGTTCCCCAGTGTCCTCCATCAGGCAGAGTGAGGACGACGGACCCCTGCCCCTGCGGCCGGGGGCCGGTACCCTATACCCATGAGGGGTATAGGTCCCCATTCCGGACCACGGGAGGACGCATGACTGCCATCCAGGCGGAGGGCTCCGGAGCCACCACGGCCACGGACGCGGCCACGGGCACGGTGACGGGTGCGGACACCGGCACCGGCGCGGTGCACGGCTACCACCACCAGAAGGACGAGCACCTCAAGCGCCTGCGCCGGATCGAGGGCCAGATCCGGGGCCTCCAGCGCCTCGTCGACGAGGACGTCTACTGCATCGACATACTCACCCAGGTCTCGGCCAGCACGAAGGCGCTCCAGTCCTTCGCGCTCCAGCTACTGGAGGAGCACCTGCGGCACTGCGTCGCCGACGCGGCCCTCAAGGGCGGGGGAGAGATCGACGCCAAGGTCGAGGAAGCCACGAAGGCGATCGCCCGGCTGCTGCGCACCTGACCGAACGCACGAGGGGCGGGCCCGGGGAGCGGGGGTCAGCCGGACCACACGCCCATGAGCACCTCGTCGATCCGGTCCTGGCTGAGCCTCTCCTCGGCCACGGCCGACGCCGCGATGATCAGCTCTCCGCACAGTTCGATCTCGGCGAGCGCCACGAGGTCCTGCACGGTCGAACCGCCTGCGGGAGTCACGCGTGTCACCTCAATCTGCCGTCGTCCGGTCGCCGGCGCTCGGCTTCTCAGCGTAGGGAGCGCACGGCGCGGCGCGCATGACACGGATGGACCATTTCCGGCCCCCCCCACCCTGGACCGACGGCCGGAAGGGGCCCGATCGCGCCGCCCCCGGGGGCTCCGGCCGGCTAATCGGCGATCTTCCCGGCGTAAATGTCCCCTTCGGCGGGCAGTACGACGGTGACCGGGGTCCCGAAGCCGTAGAGCAGCGTGGTGGACGACACATCGATCACGCCATTGTTGACGTAGGTGAAGCGGTGGCGGACCTTCCGCAGGAGGCCCTCGGAGTCGAGGTAGGCGTCGAAGGGCACCGCGTCCTTGCTGAACCCTTTCGCCGCCGCCTCCAGGGCCCCCTTCACCGCCGGTGAGGCCTGCGCCGCGGCCCGCGCGATGTCGGTCGTACCCCGGTAGTGGCGCACCTTGGTCCCGGCCACCTCGGTCTCGCCCACGTACGTCACCTCCTGCGCCCCGCGCAGCAGCTCCGCGGCGGCCATCGGGTCGGTGGCCCCGCCGGTGACGAGGTTCCCGTCGGCGAGGGCCGTCGTGTCGATGCGGACCCACTTGTCGTCGGGGACGCCCGCGCCCCGGTTCTTCATGTACAGCGCGCCGGGCACCAGCAGCTCGGTGATGGGCCGGTGCTCGGCCTGGCCCTTGGCGTCGTCGGGGAGCATGACCAGCAGCTGCCCCATCCGGTTCTTGAAGTCGACCCCGCCCTCACCCCGGATCGTGACCCGGGTGCCGCCCGTCGCCATCTCCATGGCCGTACGGGTCTGCGCGCTCCCGGTCGCCAGGAGCGCGTCGGCGGCTCCGCGGACCGTCGCCGCCGGGTCGCCGGCGGGCCGGGCGTCGTCGCCCGCGACGGCGTCGCCGCCGCACCCGCTCAACGCCGCCGCCGTCAGGGCCAGGCCGACCGCGACCGCAGCCCGACCCGCGCGACCCCGCCTCCGCCTGTGCTGGTGCACCACCATCGCCTGCCAACCCCCAACGCGTGACCGCTTTTTGCCCGAGGCCCCACCCGCTCCGCTTAACGAGGTCCCGGGCCTCCCGTCACGGCCGCGACCCCGTCGCCCCGGGGCGGTGCCCCGCCCGCCCCCGGCCCGGTACCTTGGTGGAGTGGAACCGCACACCGAAGCGACTCTCGTCCCTCCGCTTGCCGCAGTGCCGCTGCCCCGCGACCCCGGTCCCGACACCGGCCCGGCGCCGACACCATCCACTGATCACGCCACGAGCACCTCCGAACGGGGCTCCTTCAGCCTGGCCGCCTGTACGTGCGGCTGGCGCGGCCCGGCCCGCCGCTCGCGCGACCTGGCCCGCAAGGACGCCTCCGGCCACGCCCCGCAGTAGCCCGGGGCCCCCGGGGGTCGCCCGATCGGACGGCCCGGCTGGCCGACGCGCCCGGGAGCGGTTGCCCTTGTCTCATGCCCGGACCCGTGCTGCCGCTGCCACGACTCGCCGCCCTCACCTGGGCCCTGCTGATCGTGTTCGTCCCCGCCACCCCGGCCCGGGCCAGCCCCGTGGGTACGGCCGACGGGCCCGGCGACATCGCCCTGGCCATCGGGGTCACCACCGCCGCGGCCACCGCGACCGGCCTGTGGCTGCGCTCCCGCTACCGGCGCTCCGAGGCGGAAGCGGACGCCACGGACCACGGCGGCGAGCCGTGACCCCGCCCCCGCGCACCCGCCCGGCCGCCGTCCGCGTGTGCTTCGGGGCCGCGGCGCTGTGCCTCCTGGCGGCCGTGGTACGAGCCGTCTGCGACGCGTACGGCATCGGCTGACGCCGCGGACACCGCCCGGAGCACCACCTCAGGCGGCGAGGTCGTTCTCGTGCCCGCGCCCCGCCGGCTCCGGCGCCGCGAGGTCCACCGGCCGGGCGACCACGCGGTCGCGTGCCCGGACCAGTACGCCCAGCCGCGGGGACCGGGCCACCGCCCGTACCACCGGGGTCAGCAGCGCCATCGCGAGCGGAGCGAGCAGCAGCACCACCGCGGTGCCCAGGGCGAGCCCGCCGATGACGTCGGTCGGATAGTGCAGGCCCATGTAGACCCGCGTGAACCCCTCGGCCAGGGCCAGCCCGATCCCGATGAAGCCGAGCTTGCGGTGGGCGACGAACAGGCCGACGCCGAGCGCCATCGCGAGGGTCGCGTGGTCGCTGACGAACGAGAAGGCGCTGTGGCCGATCCCGGCGCCGGGCTCCAGCACCTCGACCCCGCCGTGCTGCGCGGCCGGCCGCGGCCGGCCCACGAACTCCCGCAGCGGGACGTTCAGCAGCAGCGCGGCCCCGGCGGCGAGCGGGGCCCACACGAGCGCCGCGAAGGACTCGACGGCGGCGGGCTCTTCCTGCCGGCGCGCTCCGCGCCAGCACCACAGCACCAGGAGGACGAGGGCCAGCAGGATCCCGTACTCGCCGAGGACCGCGACCGTCCGGTCCAGCCAGTCCGGGGCCTGACGCGCCAGTCCGTTGATCTCGTACAGCAGGCTTACATCCACGTTCGGCCCACCTGTTGTGAGTCCAGCCATGGTGATGCGGCCCCTTGCCCTTGCCTTGGTACCCGTACGGCCGCACGCCGATGTGCGGCCCTTCGCCCCCGGTGATCAATCCGGCGCTTCCGCTCGTCCTGCCCCCAGTGACCATGGAACGCCCGTTCTGGCGGCTACGTTCCACTCTCCACCGAATGATCACCCCAACGTTATCGAAGAGTGACTCATCGTTGCAGCTCAGGGCCTTCGGTTCACGCTGTGTTGCCGACGCCCTCGCGCCGGGGCAAGGCCTCCGCGCCGTCCTTCGTCACGCGCGTCGCGCCGAAGTAGTCGGGCGTGTCGATCTTGTCGAAGCGGATCACGGCTCCGGTGAACGGGGCGTTGATCATGTACCCGCCGCCCACGTAGAGCCCGACGTGCCGGATCTCCCGGGAGTTCGTCAGATCGTCGGAGAAGAACACCAGGTCCCCCGGCAGCAGTTCCGCGCGCGAGGGATGCGGACCGGCGTTGTACTGGTCGTTCGCCACGCGCGGCAGATCGACCCCCACCGACTCGTACGCGGCCTTGGTCAGCCCCGAGCAGTCGAACCGCCCGCCGTGCTCGGGCGTACCGTTCCCGCCCCACAGGTAGGGGGTGCCCAGCTGCTTCTGCGCGAAGTAGATCGCCCCGGCGGCCTGCTGCGAGGGCGCGACCCGCCCGACGGGGGCCGCGAAGCTCTTGGCGAGGGTCGTGATGGTCTTCACGTACCCCTGGGTCTCCCGGTACGGCGGGACGCCCCCGTACTTCTGCACCGCACCCGGACCCGCGTTGTAGGCGGCGAGCATGTTCCCGACCGGATCCCCGGGCACCTTGGCCACCTGCCGCGCCAGCACGCAGTCGTACGAAGCCGCCGACGGGATCGCGTCGTTCGGATCCCAGATGTCACGGTCCCCGTCGCCGTCCCCGTCGATGCCCTGCGTCGCCCACGTCCCCGGGATGAACTGAGCGATGCCCTTCGCGTCCGCCGGGCTCACCGCGCCCGGGTTCCAGCCGCTCTCCGAGTAGAGCTGGGCCGCCAGCACCGCCGGGGTGAGCGTCGGGCAGAGGTTGCCCCACTTCTGCACGAGGGACTGGTACTTCCCCGGCACGGCCCCCTTCGCGAGCCCGCCGGCCCGCCCGCCGGCGCCGGTCGCGATGCCGGCGGCCGCCGAGTAGGTACCGACCACGAGCAGGGCGAGAAAGCACAGGCACGCCCCGAAGCTGATTCCACCGACCACCCAGAGTCTGCGCACCCGCCAACCTTCCCCCATCGAACGGCTTTTCCCGGGGCTCCCGCCACCCCGTGTCGAATCATCCCGCCGGGGAAGCGGCACAGGAACCGTCGCACCCGCGGCACTTGGAGCACAGACCCCGGCGGACGGGTGAACTCATAGGACGATACGAAGTACTTCGACTCCTGTCGCCCCCACCCCCTACCCCCGCGGCGCGACGAACAGACTCTGTGCGCTCCGCCCGATCGGGCCCTTCTCGTCGTGCAGCCGCGCGTCCGCCAGCCCGATGCCCGCCGCGTCCACGCTCGTACGGGCCTCCACGCACACCCATTCACCGGCCGGATGGCGGTGCAGGTGCACGGTGAGGTCACCGTTGACGAACAGGTAGCGCCCGAAGTCCACGACCGAGCTGATGCCGTTGCCCGAGTCCGCCGCGACCAGCACCCGGTCCAGGGGCCGGGGCTCCTCCCCGGCGACGAGCGGCACCCTCATCCGCATCCAGCAGGTCCCGGGACCGAGCTCGACGAACGCCCCCCGCGTGAAGCGGGTCTCCATCGCCGAGTGGTACCCCTGCTCCCACGGCACCGGAAAGAACGGCGTCGGCCCCACCTCCCCCGGCGGCGGCAGCTCCGGCCCGGGCACGACGGACGGTACGGACTCCCCCGCGACCCGGATCCGCAGCGCCCGCGCCAGCATCACGGGCGCGGACCCGGCCGGGGCGAGCGCGGCCTCGACCACCTCGGTGCCGCGGCCGGCCCGCAGCACACTGGTCGTCAGCTCCAGCGGGCCGATCGGCACCGGGCGCAGGATCTCGTAGGTGATCCGGGCGATCCGCATGTCGGTGCGCCCACCCGGCCGTTCCTCGATCGCCCGCCCGAGCAGCGCGGCCGGCGGGCCGGCGTGCTGCGAGCCGGGATCCCACGGGCCGCGCGTGTAACCGCTCGCCAGGAACCGCCCCGCGTCGGTCCGCTCGTAGAACCCGTCCACATCGCTGACACCACTCCCGGCACCCATGACGGTCACGCTACCGACTGGTAATCCGCGACCGCCAGCCCCACCGGGGCCTCACCGCGCCCCCACCGGGCCCCACCGGCCGACGAAGCCCGAAAGCTCAGCGGGCGAAGCCCAGCCCCACCCCGAGCCCCACCAGGACCGAGCCGATGGCCCGGTTCAGCGCCTTCTGCGCCTTCAGCATCCGGTCGCGCAGCCGGGAGTTGGAGAAGAACAGCGCGACCGCCCCGAACCAGCCCAGGTGCGCCGCCGACATGAACAGCCCGTACCCGGCCTGCTGCCACACCGGAGTCCCCGGCCCCACCACCTGCGTGAAGGTGGACACGACGAACAGCGTGGTCTTCGGGTTCAGCACATTGGTCAGGAAGCCGCTCCGGAGCGCCCCGAACGGCGTCAGCCCGCCCTTCTCCTCCAGGTCCACGGCCACCTCGGTCCGCGCCCGGAAGGTCCGTATCCCGATCCACACCAGGTACGCGGCGCCCGCGAGCTTGATCACCGTGAACAGTTCGGCGGAGGAGGCGATCAGCAGACCGACCCCGAGCATCGTGTAGGAGACGTGGACCAGCACCCCGGCCGCGACCCCGGCGGCCGCGAACAGGCCGGTGGGCCGCCCGTAGAGGTAGCTGTTGCGGACGACCATGGCGAAATCCGCGCCGGGACTGATGACGGCGAGGAAGGTGATGACGGCTACTGCGATCACTTCGGTCATACCGCGATGCTCCCCGGACCCTCCCACGACGATCAAGGGCTTTCCGTATCCCGGCCACCCGCCCCGGCCACCCGGCGGCCACCAACTCCCCCACGGGGAGACAATGGGGACGTGCCCAAGCCTCCCCCCGCCCGCCCCGCCGCCCCTGCCGCACCCCCCGCCCCGCTCCCCCTCCTGCAAGCGGACTGCGCCAACTGCTTCGCGCTCTGCTGCGTAGCCCTGCCCTTCGCCAAGTCCACCGACTTCGCCGTGAACAAGCCCGCCGGCACCCCCTGCAAGAACCTCCGGCAGGACTTCCGCTGCGGCATCCACACCGGCCTGCGCGACAAGGGCTTCCAGGGCTGCACCGTCTTCGACTGCTTCGGCGCCGGCCAGCAGGTCTCCCAGGTCACCTTCGGCGGCCGCGACTGGCGCTCCCACCCCGCCACCGCCGCCACGATGTTCACGGTCTTCCCCGTGATGCGGAACCTGCACGAGCTGCTCGCCCACCTCACCGAAGCCCTCACCCGCCCCGCCGCCCGCCCCCTCCACGCGCAGCTGCGCACCGCCCTGGCCGACACCACCCGGTGGACCGGGGAGACCCCGCAGGCCCTCGCGGAGTTCGACATCACCCCGCTGCGCCAGGAGGTGAACACCCTCCTGCTCAAGACCAGCGAGCTCGTACGGGCCAAGGTGGCGGGCCGCAAGAAGAACCACCGCGGCGCCGACCTGATGGGCGCCCGCCTCCCCGGAGCGGACCTGCGCGGCGCCAACCTCCGTGGCGCCTACCTGATCGCCGCCGACCTCAGCGGCGCCGACCTGCGCACGGCCGACCTCATCGGCGCGGACTTCCGCGACACCGACCTGCGCGACGCCGACCTCACGGACGCCCTCTTCCTCACCCAGCCCCAGCTGAACGCGGCCCGGGGCAACTCCGCGACCCGCATCCCGCCCACCCTCACCCGCCCCGCGCACTGGCCCGAGGCCGGCCCGGCCCACTGAGGGCGCACACCGCACACCGGTGCGCCCCCGGCGCATCCACACGCCCCTCCACGAAGGTCACCCTCCGCGACCCACCCCATACGGTGGGCCAGACAACCGGAAGACGAGCGTCACCACCCGGTACCCGACGACCCCCGTAGCGCACGAATCGACCGACTGACGGAACGTCGGAGACGGCAATCATTGCCCGCAGTCACCCCTCGTGATACACAGAGTGACGATACGTTCTTTCCCCCACACGGCGCCCGACCCCAGGTCAGGACATACGGACGACACCCGGGGCGACGGATCGGGTAAAGAGAGCAGTCAAGTCGACATCCGACGGCGGTTTCATCAGGGAAGATAGGGCGTGACCCCTGCCGTCCGGGCACGGGCTACCGGAACTACCCATACAGGGGCGGTGAGTTACATGATCCTGGCAGCCAACAAGGGCGACATCACCACCATCATCGGCGGAATCGCCCCGAACTGGGGGCCGTTCGGCAGTCTCGGCAACGAAGCGAAGGTCATGATCGAGGTGGTCATGGCCGTGGCGATCCTGCTCTGCCTGGGCATCGCCATCTGGGGCGCGGCCAAGCAACGCATCGGCGCCACCGCACTGCGCGACACCTTCAGCGCGGAACAGGGCAAGGGCCTCATCGTGGCCGGCCTGACCGGCGTCTTCATCATCGGGTCACTGGGCACCCTCTTCACGATCGTCTACGGAATGGCCGTCTAGCCCGAGCCCTGATGAGGACTCACCACGCCGCGCCTGCGCGGATACCAGCGCTACCGTCGTACGACGCGGAGGGGGCGAACACCGAATGAGCACCGACGACCAATACGGTGGCGGCGAGGTCGGCGGCACCGGCCAGACCCGTACCCGCTTCCCGGAGCCCTCGGACCCGTACGCCCCACCGCGGCGCACCCCCCGGGGCCTGATCACGGTCGTCGGCGTGGTGGTCCTCCTCATCGCGGCCATCGCCTTCGCCAACCAGTCCCGCACCCCGGAAGACCCCCCGACCGCGGACAAGGCCCCCGCTGCCGGCAACCCGACGGCAGCCACGGGCGTACCCCCGGTCGACGGCAAATCCGCAGGCATCCCCAAGGGCTTCGCCCAAACCGAACAGGGCGCCCAGTCCGCGGCGTCGAACTACGCCGTCGTACTCGGCTCCGACGCCATGTTCAATCCTGCGCGCAGGCGCGCCATCGTCAACGCCGTCGCGGACGACAGCACGAAGGCCAAGCTCCAGAGCGGCTTCGAGGCCGATTACTCCCCAAGCCTGCTCTCCCAGATCGGGCTGACCAAGGACGGACTCGCACCCACCGGTTCCACGTTCGTCAGCCGGACCGTACCAGCCGGTGCCAAGGTCACGGCCTTCGCCAACGGGGCCGCCTCGGTCGAGGTCTGGTGCATCGGCATGTTCGGACTGACCGGCGAAAAGTCCACCCGCCCCGTTACCAGCGGCTGGTTCACCATCTCCCTGAAGCTGACGTGGAACGGGTCCGACTGGAAGGTTCTCGAGACCGCCCAGAGGGACGGCCCCACCCCCGTCACCGGCGACGACCCGGTGTCCAACTCCGACGAGATCGGCCGCGCCGTCACCGAATTCGGAGGCTTCACCTATGCCCGGTAGCCGCAAGCTGCCGCTCCGCGGCATCGGTGCCACGGCAGCAGCCGTTCAGACCGCCGTCATCCTTTTCGCCTCTCGCGCAACGGCCGCGCCGTCACCGCCGCCTGCCCCGTTGCCCAGCCCGAGTGACCCCTGCGGGTTGATCGCGGGCCCGGCCCGGGAGTACTGCGAACGCGGCAGCACCTTGCCCGCTCCCGGCGCGGGCGCAGGCGCGGGCCTCGCCCCCAGCGACCCCACCGACGCCCTGAACCCCCTCTCCTCCCTCGCGAAGGGCTGCGCCGACGCCGCAGCCTGGATCGTCGGCGAACTCAGCAAAGCGGTAAACGGCACCGCCAACGTCGACTTCACCAACGGCACCTTCCTCAAGCAGTACGCCATCGTCTTCGCCGCCTCCACCATCCTCACGCTCGTCCTCTGGCTCTTCGCCGTCGCCAAACGAGCCATCCGAGGCGTCCCCTTCACCACCGCCATGTCCGAAGCCATCGGCTTCCTCTGGCTCACCGTCCTCGCCTCCGCCTTCACCCCCCTCATCCTCTACACCGTCGTCTCCGCCACCGACGGCGTCACCGAGGTCATCGCCTCCGCCACCGGCAGCCAGACCGACGTCTTCTTCGGCTCCTTCGCCGAGGCCCTCAAGAAGGGCGACGACATCGGCGGCGGCCCGATCATGCTGATCGTCGTCGCCCTCGTCACCGTCCTCGCCGCCGGCATCCTCTGCCTCGAGCTCGTGATCCGCGCCGCGCTCCTCTACGTCGGCGCCCTGCTCGGCACCGTCGTCTACGCCGGCCTCGTCGACCGCAACCTCTGGGGCCACGTCCGCCGCTGGGCGGGCATCATGATCGCCGTCATCCTCGTGAAGCCGGTCATCGTCATCGTCCTCGGCCTCGCCGGTGCCCTAGCGGGCGACAAGGGCCCCAACGCCTTCTCCGCCGTCGTCTCCGGCCTCGCCATCATCCTCCTGGCGATCTTCGCCTCCGCGATGATCTACCGCTTCGTCCCCGGCTTCGGCGACGAGATCGCCTCCGCCCGCACCAACCGCAGCAAGGCCACCGACGGCGCCCAGGCGGCCGCCGTCATCAGCTCCCCCGCCTCCCTCGTCTCCCAGGGCATCAAGACCCACAGCAGCCGAGGCGGCGGAGGAGGCGGAAACGGCGGAGGCGGCGCCCACCGCGCCGGCGGCGACAACCAGATCTCCGGAGGCATGGCCGCACACAGCAGCCGACGCTCCGGCGGCGGGAACGGCGGCGGCCCCGCCGCCGCACCCCCGCCCCGTACGGGCTCCAGCACGAGGAACACAGGAGGTGACGGGCGGTGACGACCCAGTCCCACCAGCTCCACCCGGTCACGCCCCGCCGCACGTATCTCATCGGCCGGGCCCGGCCGAACGCGATCGTCGGCAAGAACCGCGAGACCGGCGAGATCGCCCTGATCATCGCCGGCGCGTTCCTCGGCATGATGAGCGGACTGCTCGTCCCCGCCCTCACCCTGCGCATCGTCTCCCTCGCCGGCTTCCCCATGCTCGCCCTCGCCGCCGTCTACGTCCCCTACCGCGGCCGCACCTTCTACCGCTGGTTCGAGATCAACCGCAGCTTCAAGCGCACCCTGCGCCGCGGCACCACGTTCCGCTCCGGCGCCATGGAGGCCGGCATCCGCGCCGGCGACGGCCGCGAGGTCGAGGTCGGCCCGCCCCCCGGCATCGGCCGCATCAACTGGCTCGCCGCCCCCTTCGGCCCCGACGAGATCGCCGTCCTGCTCCACGCGGACCGCAGAACCGTCACCGCCGCCATCGAGATCGAGGGCCCCGGGGTGGGCCTGCGCGACAGCGAGGACCAGGAAGCCCTCGTCGACCGCTTCGGCACCCTCCTCAAGCACGTGGCCAACGGCGACGGCTTCGTCACCCGCCTCCAGATGCTCGTACGCACCCTGCCCGCCGACCCGGAGGCCCACGACAAGGACGTGGCCGCCCGCGGCGACACCAGCGCCCCCGTCTGGCTGCGCGATTCGTACGACCAGCTCCAGTCGATGGTGTCGACCTCCTCCGAGCAGCACCGCGCGTACCTCGTCGCCTGCATCCACTTCACCCGCGAACTCGCCGCCGAGGCCCACACCATCGCCCGCGCCGCGACCCCCCACAAGGGCCGCAGGGTCGACCGCGACGCCGGCCTCGCCATCGTCATGGCCCGCGAGCTCACCGACATCTGCGCCCGCCTCGCCGAGGCCGACATCCGCGTCCGCCAGCCGCTGGGCCAGAGCCGCCTGGCCTCCCTCGTGCACTCCATGTACGACCCGGACCACCCCATCGACCACATCCAGGCCATGACCAAGCGCAACGCCTGGCCCGCCGAACTGGACGCCGTCGAACCGACCTACCTCCAGGCCAAGACCCGCGAGTCCTCCACCCGCGCCCCCTGGTGCCACGCCACGGCCTGGGTGAAGGAATGGCCGATGACCCCGGTCGGCGTGAACTTCCTCGCCCCGCTCCTGGTCCACACCCCCGACGTCATCCGCACCGTCGCCGTCACCATGGACCTGGAACCCACCGAGATCGCCATCGAGCGCATGCTCACGGAGAAGACCAACGACGAGGCCGACGCCAGCCGCGCCGCCAAGATGAACCGCACCGTCGACCCCCGCGACATCGCCGCGCACGGCCGGCTCGACCAGCGCGGCGAAGACCTCGCGAGCGGCGCCGCCGGAGTCAACCTGGTCGGCTACATCACGGTCTCCTCCCGCTCCCCCGAAGCCCTCGCCCGCGACAAGCGCACCATCCGCGCCTCGGCGGGCAAGTCGTACCTGAAGCTCGAATGGTGTGACCGCGAGCACCACCGCGCCTTCGTCAACACCCTGCCGTTCGCCACCGGCATCCGACGCTAGCTGGAGGGAATGGCCGCCCATGCGAGATCCCATGTCCGCCCTGACGGACGCCTTCACCAGCTTCCTGTTCGGCAAGGTCGAAACCACCCGACTCCCCGTCCGCACGTCCACGGGCCAGGCGCAAGCGGTCTATCTCCCCACCGCCGCCCCCGGACTCGGCGACTCGGGCGTCATCATCGGCCGTGAGGTCTACAGCGGCAAGGGCTACATCTACGACCCCTTCCAGCTCTACGGCCAGCAACTCCCGGCCCCGCACTGGCTGGTCCTCGGCGAATCCGGCAACGGCAAATCCGCCCTCGAGAAGACCTACGTCCTACGCCAGCTCCGCTTCAGGGACCGCCAGGTCGTCGTCCTGGACGCCCAGGGCGAGGACGGCGTCGGCGAGTGGAACCTCATCGCCCAGCAGCTGGGAATAACCCCCATCCGCCTGGATCCCATCGCCGCGAACGACGACGGGATCCGCCTCAACCCCCTCGACCCGGCGATCACCGCGACGGGCCAGCTCGCGCTGCTCCGCACCATCATCGAAGTCGCCATGGGCCACGGCCTGGACGAGCGCTCCGGCTTCGCCCTGAAGGTCGCGCACGCCTACGTGGTGGAAACCATCACGGACCGCCAACCGGTCCTGATGGACATCGTCGAACAACTGCGCCACCCGGAACCCGAATCGGCGCTCTCGATGAACGTGGCCATAGACGACGTCCGCGCCTGGGGCCTGGACGTCGCGCTCGTCATCGACCGCCTGGTCGACGGCGACCTCCGCGGCATGTTCGACGGCCCGACCACCGTGGGCATCGACCTCGACGCGCCCCTCATCGTCTTCGACCTCTCCCACATCGACCGCAACTCCATCGCCATGCCGATCCTGATGGCCATCGTCGGCGTATGGCTGGAACACACCTGGATCCGCCCGGACCGCAAGAAGCGCATCTTCCTGGTCGAAGAGGCCTGGCACATCATCAACAGCCCCTTCGTGGCCCAGCTCTTCCAGCGCCTCCTCAAGTTCGGCCGGCGACTCGGCCTCTCCTTCGTCGCCGTCGTCCACCACCTCTCCGACGTGGTCGACGGAGCGGCGGCCCGCGAGGCGGCAGCGATCCTCAAAATGGCCTCGACGCGGACGATCTACGCCCAGAAGGCGGACGAGGCCCGCGCCACGGGCCGCGTCCTGGGCCTCCCCCGGTGGGCGGTGGAAATCATCCCCACCCTCACCCCCGGCATCGCGGTATGGGACGTCAACGGCAACGTCCAGGTGGTCAAACACCTGATCACGGAAGCCGAACGCCCCTTGGTCTTCACGGACCGTGCCATGACCGAGTCCTCGGTCCAGCACCGGCTGCCCGACGACCTCCTCGCCGCCGAACTGGAGACAGAGGAGCGCGCCCTCCTGATGGAACGCCACCGCAACGCCGGCGGCTCGGCCACCACGGTGGCCTGACATGCCCCAGCGCACGGACCACCCGGACCCCCGCCCCCAAGGCGGCATCCCGGACGGCCTCCTCGTGGGCCTCCTGGCCTTCCTCCTGGGCCTGGCCGTCCTCACCTGGACGGCCACCGGCCTGGCGGCCCTCTTCACGAAGGGCGCCTGGCCGAGCAAGGTCACCTTCACCCGCACCCCGACCGCGGTCCGCTCGCTGATAGCTCAACCCCACGACATCCCGGCCGCCTGGCCGGACACACCCCCCGAGGCCCTCTCCAACTGGGGGCTCTTCTGGGGCCTGTTCATCAGCCAGCTCCTGGTCCTCCTGGTCCTGACCATCTTCACCCTGGGCGTCGTAGCCCGCACGAAATCCCGCCGCCACCTGGAACGCCAGTCACACCAGCCGGGCCGGCAAGCCCCAACTCCCGCGCCGAATCACCCCATCCCGGCCCCTTCATCGGCGCAGCCCCCCACAGCCCCACCGCAGTCGCAGGCATACTCTGCCTCGCCGGCACACCCAGCCCCTCCGGCGTTTGAGGAGCGGGGGTCCGGGGGCTGGCCCCCGGCAACAGCGCCGCACGCATCCACGGTCCCCACCCCCACCAAGCCCTACCCGGCGGGCCCGCCGATCCCAGCCACTGCCCAGAGTCGGCCCTACTCAGCCCCGCCGGCGTTTGAGGCGCGGGGGTCCGGGGGCAGAGCCCCCGGCAACGGCGCCGCACCCACGGACGAGGCGTACCGCTACGGCTTCGGCTACGCCCCGGCCCCGGCCCCACCGGCAACCCCACCCCAAAGCCGCGGCCTGACCTACGCCCCACCGGAGGTGCGAGTCACGGCCGCCGAAGCAGCCATCGCGGCAGCCCAGGGCGCCCTCCTCGTGATCACGTCCTCCCCCGCCCTCTGGTCGGAGACGAAGGACGCCCGCTCCAAACTGGGCCCCGTCCACCTCTACGACCCGTCCCACCTCTGCGACACCCCGGCCCGCATCCACTGGAACCCCGCCGAGGGCTGCGCGGACCGCGCCACCGCCGCCGCCCGCGCCATCGCGCTCCTGGCCCCGGTCCGCCCCCAGGCCCGTATGGACTCCGCCCTCGCGGACACCGCGGAAACGCTCCTGCGCAGCTGGCTCCAAGCCGCCGCCCTGGACAACCGCCCGTTCAAGCAACTGCACCGCTGGGCCCAGGGCACCAACGCCCAGGAACCGGTCCGCATCCTCCGTACCCACCCCCAGGCGGCAACGGCCGCCCCCGGCGCGGCCGGCGAACTGGAGAGTGCGCTCACCGCCCACCCCGACCGCCGCGAGCTCGCCCAACACCTCACGGCCCGGGCCCTGACGGCCCTCTCCTCGATCCACATCCGGGAATCCTGCACCCCGAACCGAACCGATTCCCTCGCCCTCGCATCGTTCGTCTCCGAAGGGGGCACCCTCTACGTGGTGGGCGAACCCCTGGAAGACCCGCGGGCCCACCCGGGTGCGATGCCGCTGCTGACCGCACTCGCCTCCAGCGTGGTCGAGCACGGCCGCCGCATGGCCGCACGGTCATCCGACGGTCGGCTCGACCCACCACTGACCCTGGTCTTCGAGGACGTCGCCGCTGTGGCCCCGATCCCCCAACTGCCGCAGCTCCTCCAGGACACGACGCTCCCGCTCCTCGCCCTGTGCCGCAGCCGCGAGCAGGCCCGCTCCCGCTGGCCGGAAGCGGACCTCCCCGTCGCCGCCCGCTAAGCGGGCCGCGGGAACAC
Source organism: Streptomyces sp. GL_141 (assembly GCF_057834385.1). Classification (NCBI taxonomy): domain Bacteria; kingdom Bacillati; phylum Actinomycetota; class Actinomycetes; order Kitasatosporales; family Streptomycetaceae; genus Streptomyces; species Streptomyces sp. GL_141. The sequence goes on along the minus strand of NZ_CM174402.1, from coordinate 4,519,799 downwards.
GTACTCCAGCTCCTTCGCCGACGGGTCGGTCGGCATCGGCACGACCTTCCCGCTGGGCACGAACCCGAACCGCCGGTAGAACGCCCCGGCCCGCGCGTTCTCCTCGTGCACGAAGAGCCGTACGCGCACCAGAGCCGGCTCCTCCAACTCCCAGGCCCACTCCAGCGCGGCCGCGAACAGCGCCTCGGTCAGCCCGGTCCCCCGCTGCGCCGGCCGCACGAACACGCCCACGAGATGCGCCTGAGCCTGCTCGATCTCCCCGTCGAAGATGTCGGTCGTGCCGGCCGCCTCGACGAGCACGCTCACCGTCCCGGCCCACTCCCCATCGGGCCCCTCGGCGACGAACTGCCGAATGTCCGGCCCGGACGCGCCTCCGGCAGCCCGCTCCTGCCAGAACTCATCAGCCTTCGCCTCGCCCTGCTCGAGGGTCTCCAGAAAGGCCACCGTCGCCGCCGGATCCCGCAGAGCCGCGAGCCGCAGCTCCTTCACCTTGGCCCACTCATCAGCCCGTATAGGACGTACCACGTACTCGCTCATACCTCGGGATCCTAACCAGCCGGCCAACCCGGCTTCACCCGAGTTTCCACGCCAGGAAAACCCTAAAGGCCCGTAAACGCAGAAAAGCCCCGTACCGGTTACCCGGTACGGGGCTTTCTACAATGATTGTTCGGCGGCGTCCTACTCTCCCACAGGGTCCCCCCTGCAGTACCATCGGCGCTGAAAGGCTTAGCTTCCGGGTTCGGAATGTAAACCGGGCGTTTCCCTAACGCTATGACCACCGAAACACTATGAAGTTAACCAACCGGATATGAACACAGTTCGTTACTTCAGAACTAACACAGTGGACGCGAGCAACTGAGGACAAGCCCTCGGCCTATTAGTACCAGTCAGCTCCACCCGTTACCGGGCTTCCACATCTGGCCTATCAACCCAGTCGTCTACTGGGAGCCTTACCCTCTCAAGGAGGTGGGAATACTCATCTTGAAGCAGGCTTCCCGCTTAGATGCTTTCAGCGGTTATCCCTCCCGAACGTAGCCAACCAGCCATGCCCTTGGCAGGACAACTGGCACACCAGAGGTTCGTCCGTCCCGGTCCTCTCGTACTAGGGACAGCCCTTCTCAATATTCCTACGCGCACAGCGGATAGGGACCGAACTGTCTCACGACGTTCTAAACCCAGCTCGCGTACCGCTTTAATGGGCGAACAGCCCAACCCTTGGGACCGACTCCAGCCCCAGGATGCGACGAGCCGACATCGAGGTGCCAAACCATCCCGTCGATATGGACTCTTGGGGAAGATCAGCCTGTTATCCCCGGGGTACCTTTTATCCGTTGAGCGACGGCGCTTCCACAAGCCACCGCCGGATCACTAGTCCCGACTTTCGTCCCTGCTCGACCCGTCGGTCTCACAGTCAAGCTCCCTTGTGCACTTACACTCAACACCTGATTGCCAACCAGGCTGAGGGAACCTTTGGGCGCCTCCGTTACTTTTTGGGAGGCAACCGCCCCAGTTAAACTACCCATCAGACACTGTCCCTGATCCGGATCACGGACCGAGGTTAGACATCCAGCACGACCAGAGTGGTATTTCAACGACGACTCCACAACCACTGGCGTGGCTGCTTCAAAGTCTCCCACCTATCCTACACAAGCCGAACCGAACACCAATATCAAACTATAGTAAAGGTCCCGGGGTCTTTCCGTCCTGCTGCGCGAAACGAGCATCTTTACTCGTAGTGCAATTTCACCGGGCCTATGGTTGAGACAGTCGAGAAGTCGTTACGCCATTCGTGCAGGTCGGAACTTACCCGACAAGGAATTTCGCTACCTTAGGATGGTTATAGTTACCACCGCCGTTTACTGGCGCTTAAGTTCTCAGCTTCGCCACACCGAAATGTGACTAACCGGTCCCCTTAACGTTCCAGCACCGGGCAGGCGTCAGTCCGTATACATCGCCTTACGGCTTCGCACGGACCTGTGTTTTTAGTAAACAGTCGCTTCTCGCTGGTCTCTGCGGCCACCCCCAGCTCACGGAGTAAATCCGATCACCAGTGATGGCCCCCCTTCTCCCGAAGTTACGGGGGCATTTTGCCGAGTTCCTTAACCATAGTTCACCCGAACGCCTCGGTATTCTCTACCTGACCACCTGAGTCGGTTTAGGGTACGGGCCGCCATGAAACTCGCTAGAGGCTTTTCTCGACAGCATAGGATCATCCACTTCACCACAATCGGCTCGGCATCAGGTCTCAGCCTTATATGAGGGACGGATTTGCCTACCCCTCGGCCTACACCCTTACCCCGGGACTACCACCGCCCGGGCTGGACTACCTTCCTGCGTCACCCCATCGCTTACCTACTACAAGTCTGGTTCGCCGGCTCCACCACTTTCCTTTCCCCGAAGGGTCCGGAACGGCTTCACGGGCTTAGCATCGCCTGATTCGATATTGGGCGTTTCAAAGCGGGTACCGGAATATCAACCGGTTGTCCATCGACTACGCCTGTCGGCCTCGCCTTAGGTCCCGACTTACCCTGGGCAGATCAGCTTGACCCAGGAACCCTTAGTCAATCGGCGCACACGTTTCTCACGTGTGTATCGCTACTCATGCCTGCATTCTCACTCGTGAACCGTCCACAACTAGCTTCCGCTGCTGCTTCACCCGGCACACGACGCTCCCCTACCCATCACAGCGGGCGTTGGCCCTATTGCTGCAATGACACGACTTCGGCGGTACGCTTGAGCCCCGCTACATTGTCGGCGCGGAATCACTTGACCAGTGAGCTATTACGCACTCTTTCAAGGGTGGCTGCTTCTAAGCCAACCTCCTGGTTGTCTCTGCGACTCCACATCCTTTCCCACTTAGCGTACGCTTAGGGGCCTTAGTCGATGCTCTGGGCTGTTTCCCTCTCGACCATGGAGCTTATCCCCCACAGTCTCACTGCCACGCTCTCACTTACCGGCATTCGGAGTTTGGCTAAGGTCAGTAACCCGGTAGGGCCCATCGCCTATCCAGTGCTCTACCTCCGGCAAGAAACACGTGACGCTGCACCTAAATGCATTTCGGGGAGAACCAGCTATCACGGAGTTTGATTGGCCTTTCACCCCTAACCACAGGTCATCCCCCAGGTTTTCAACCCTGGTGGGTTCGGTCCTCCACGAAGTCTTACCTCCGCTTCAACCTGCCCATGGCTAGATCACTCCGCTTCGGGTCTAGAGCGTGCAACTCAATCGCCCTATTCGGACTCGCTTTCGCTACGGCTTCCCCACACGGGTTAACCTCGCTACACACCGCTAACTCGCAGGCTCATTCTTCAAAAGGCACGCAGTCACGACTGTATGTGCAAGCACATACAGCGACGCTCCCACGGCTTGTAGGCACACGGTTTCAGGTACTATTTCACTCCGCTCCCGCGGTACTTTTCACCATTCCCTCACGGTACTATCCGCTATCGGTCACCAGGGAATATTTAGGCTTAGCGGGTGGTCCCGCCAGATTCACACGGGATTTCTCGGGCCCCGTGCTACTTGGGAGATTCTTAAGCAAGCCGCTGATGTTTCGTCTACGGGGGTCTTACCCTCTACGCCGGACCTTTCGCATGTCCTTCGACTACATCAACGGTTTTTGACTCGCCGACCGGCCGGCAGACCGATCAAAAGAATTCCCACAACCCCGCATGCGCAACCCCTGCCGGGTATCACACGCATACGGTTTGGCCTCATCCGGTTTCGCTCGCCACTACTCCCGGAATCACGGTTGTTTTCTCTTCCTGCGGGTACTGAGATGTTTCACTTCCCCGCGTTCCCTCCACACTGCCTATGTGTTCAGCAGTGGGTGACAGCCCATGACGACTGCCGGGTTTCCCCATTCGGACACCCCCGGATCAAAGCTCAGTTGGCAGCTCCCCGGGGCCTATCGCGGCCTCTCACGTCCTTCATCGGTTCCTGGTGCCAAGGCATCCACCGTGCGCCCTTAAAAACTTGGCCTACAGATGCTCGCGTCCACTGTGTAGTTCTCAAGCAACGACCAGTCACCCATCACCCTCATCCGAAGACGAAGTTCACTGGGGCCGGCATCGCGAAGATAAAGCCTTTCGGCCGTACCCTCAGATACCCAACAACGTGCCAAGCACCAGACCTCTTCCGAATCCTCTTTCCACGCCGAAGCAGTACTTGAGAATCATCAGATCATCTGGTGCCAACTAATCAACGTTCCACCCTGAGCTGACCGTGCAGAACGTTTGTCTGCAATCGGTACTGTGCTCCTTAGAAAGGAGGTGATCCAGCCGCACCTTCCGGTACGGCTACCTTGTTACGACTTCGTCCCAATCGCCAGTCCCACCTTCGACAGCTCCCTCCCTTACGGGTTGGGCCACCGGCTTCGGGTGTTACCGACTTTCGTGACGTGACGGGCGGTGTGTACAAGGCCCGGGAACGTATTCACCGCAGCAATGCTGATCTGCGATTACTAGCAACTCCGACTTCATGGGGTCGAGTTGCAGACCCCAATCCGAACTGAGACCGGCTTTTTGAGATTCGCTCCACCTCACGGTATCGCAGCTCATTGTACCGGCCATTGTAGCACGTGTGCAGCCCAAGACATAAGGGGCATGATGACTTGACGTCGTCCCCACCTTCCTCCGAGTTGACCCCGGCGGTCTCCTGTGAGTCCCCATCACCCCGAAGGGCATGCTGGCAACACAGGACAAGGGTTGCGCTCGTTGCGGGACTTAACCCAACATCTCACGACACGAGCTGACGACAGCCATGCACCACCTGTATACCGACCACAAGGGGGGCACTATCTCTAATGCTTTCCGGTATATGTCAAGCCTTGGTAAGGTTCTTCGCGTTGCGTCGAATTAAGCCACATGCTCCGCTGCTTGTGCGGGCCCCCGTCAATTCCTTTGAGTTTTAGCCTTGCGGCCGTACTCCCCAGGCGGGGAACTTAATGCGTTAGCTGCGGCACCGACGACGTGGAATGTCGCCAACACCTAGTTCCCAACGTTTACGGCGTGGACTACCAGGGTATCTAATCCTGTTCGCTCCCCACGCTTTCGCTCCTCAGCGTCAGTAATGGCCCAGAGATCCGCCTTCGCCACCGGTGTTCCTCCTGATATCTGCGCATTTCACCGCTACACCAGGAATTCCGATCTCCCCTACCACACTCTAGCTAGCCCGTATCGAATGCAGACCCGAGGTTAAGCCTCGGGCTTTCACATCCGACGTGACAAGCCGCCTACGAGCTCTTTACGCCCAATAATTCCGGACAACGCTTGCGCCCTACGTATTACCGCGGCTGCTGGCACGTAGTTAGCCGGCGCTTCTTCTGCAGGTACCGTCACTTTCGCTTCTTCCCTGCTGAAAGAGGTTTACAACCCGAAGGCCGTCATCCCTCACGCGGCGTCGCTGCATCAGGCTTTCGCCCATTGTGCAATATTCCCCACTGCTGCCTCCCGTAGGAGTCTGGGCCGTGTCTCAGTCCCAGTGTGGCCGGTCGCCCTCTCAGGCCGGCTACCCGTCGTCGCCTTGGTGGGCCATTACCCCACCAACAAGCTGATAGGCCGCGGGCTCATCCTTCACCGCCGGAGCTTTTAACCCCCGCCCATGCAGGCAGGAGTGTTATCCGGTATTAGACCCCGTTTCCAGGGCTTGTCCCAGAGTGAAGGGCAGATTGCCCACGTGTTACTCACCCGTTCGCCACTAATCCACCCCGAAGGGCTTCATCGTTCGACTTGCATGTGTTAAGCACGCCGCCAGCGTTCGTCCTGAGCCAGGATCAAACTCTCCATGAATGTTTACCGGTTATCCGGTGCACACGCACTTAGAGCGGGACAGTCATGTCGGAATAAGACCGACCGTCCACTGCGTCCTCGCTGTGTAATTGCCTGCAAGCGTCAGGGCCGAAGCCGCGACCTCACAGGTCTTTTTCAAAGGAACCTCATCCACCGAAATGGACGGGGTATCAACTTTTTGGCGTTGATTTTTGGCACGCTGTTGAGTTCTCAAGGAACGGACGCTTCCTTTGTACTCACCCTCTCGGGCTTTCCTCCGGGCGCTTCCTTCGTTCTTGTGTCTCCGACTCTATCAGACTCTTTCGTGTCCGATTCCCGGTCGAAGCGGGTTTCGCTTTCCAGTTCTTCGCTTTCGCGTTTCCCTTTCCGGCGAGTCCGACTCTATCAGAAGTTTTCCACCGGATTTCCCGGCTTCAGATTCCTGGATGAGGAGTCGAGGGTGCCCACTCTGAATTGCTTCTTTGGGGGCCGGCTGCCGAACTTGTCCAGTTCCAGGCAACCGTTTGACTCTACATGACGCACCCCGCACGCTCCAAATCGGCGTGACACGACACCCCACCCTGGTGTAGGCCTCCACGAGCCTGCCGGTCCGTCGGGACAGGAGCAGAGCGCGAGCCCCGCTGCCTGCACCCACAACCGGCTACGGCTCTACCCGGGCCTCTGGGTGAGCAGTGCCCAGCAGAGCTCCCGCGGCGTACTACTGGAAGGCACTGCCAAGGCAGTCCGGCACCCAATCCACGGCGCGGTCTCCCGCACACTGACCTCGTGCGCGACACCCCCTTGGCATCCTTCGCACACTTCGCATCCTTCGTAGTCCTCTCCGGCCTGCCGGCCAGCGGAAGAAGCACCCTGGAACGCGGACTCGCCGCGCACCTGGACCTTCCCCTCCTGGACAAGGACGTGATCCTCGAGTCGCTCTACGACTCCCTCGGCGTAGGGAATCACTCCTGGCGCCACAGGCTGAGCCGGGCGGCCGACGACATCCTGTTCGCTCTCGCTGCCGACGCCAGGCAAGCCGTACTCGTGAACTGGTGGCACCGCGACACCTCCCCCAGCCGGCTCCACCAGCTCCAGGAACGCATCAGAGCCTGGGCATCCCACCCAGGCCCCCTCGGCCTGGGCGGCCCCGTCCGAACCATCGACACCAGCCGCCCGATCGACGCCGGCGCCCTCGCCAAGGACATCCGCACACTGCTCCCCACATCCAGCCCCCCGCCCCCAGTACACGTCCGAGGGCCACCCCCCACCGAAGATGCGCACCCCCGAGTTCCGGATCTTCCCCAGGGGGAGCGCGGAGTCCGCGTCATGAAGCGCCACCGCTCGGAGGCGAATCGTTGGCGCCGCTCCCCTGTCGCTCCCCTCTGCTGAACGCGCTACCGATTCGCTGCTCGTGTCGCCACAACCGAGATCGACCCTGACGGCTACTTCACCGAAGCTGCTCTCGCCGAGAACGAGGACGGAAGCGGCTTCATCTTGATGTTTATGGCAGGCGAGGAAGACCCAGATGATCAGAAGGTCGCCCTGGGCATGGATGCACACTGCCTGGTCACAGCCGGACAGGGGGCCTCGTATGGCTGCGTCCGCCAAGCCGTTCTGGAAGGCAACGTCCTACGCCTCTCGCTCCGTACTGAAGCACTGGCAAACCTGCGACTGAGCGACGGCGAGATCGAAGCCGTCATCGGAGCACCGGCCGAAGACGTCCGCCTGCGAGCTGCCCGGGGTGCGGCATGCCGTCGTGGCGGGTGCACGGACGGTTCGTCCGTCGGCTCGGCGACGCGACCGTGGCCGGCAGTCCGTAGTCATCGGTTCAAGTGTCTGAGCAGCCGGTGCCCGGCGGTGACGTTCGCCGAGCGGATCGAGGGGCTGATCAGGCCGCATGCCCGGCAGACGCAGGTGCTGCGGTCGATGATCGCCTCGGTCGCTCTGCGTCTGGCGGGCCGTCCCGGCGCCCGCCTGGCCGCGGCCCTCGGGATCCGCATCGCCGAGGACGCCCTGCTGGACCTGCTCCGCTCGGTTCCGCAGCCACCAGTCGGCGGCGCCGTCAGATTCCTGGGAGTGCACGACTTCGCTCTGCGCAAGGGCGACTCCTACGCGACGATCCTGGTTGATCTCGAAGCCCGCCGCCCGGTCGACGTCCTGCCCAACCGGGACACCGAGCCGCTGGCCGCGCGGCTTCGCCGCCACCTGGAGGTAGAGGTGATCTGCCGGGACCGGGCCGGCTCCTACGCGGAAAGAGCCCCGAAACGGTGCCCCGCAGGCGATGCAGGTCGCCGAAGCCTGGCCTGGCACCTGTGGCGGAACGTCGCGGATGCAGTGAAAGGAACGGCCGGCTCCCACCACGGCCGCACCCAGGCCACATTCGCCGCGACCCCGGTCACCGCGGAGGCAACCGCGAGCGACCTGGTCACGCCGGAGCCGTCTGAGGCGGTAGCCCTGCCGTTCGTTCCGCCTGATGTCGGCGTACACGGGTTAGTGCTCAGGCGGGTACACGTGAACGTGCCCGGGCGGGTGGAGGAGGCCGGGGGCAGGGCCAACAAATTGGGGTGCCAGGTCTCGACCTGGTGGGCATGATCGGTCAGTTGTTCCATCATGTCTGACTTCGGGGGTACGCCACGTCCATCGACCGCGAACGAGTCTGGTCGCTGCCCTGGACCGCCGCTGACCCCAGCCGGAACGCTTTCGACTGGGGCAACGATGAGGCGGCACAGTTGACGGCGCTTGTCGTCCCGATGGTGCCTTCCGAGGCCGCCCGGGCGGCTGATCCCGACCGGATGGCGGGCTTTCGATTCACCGACGAGGTCACCGCGCTCCTGGTGTCCCGTTACGGCCGGTGGGCCTGCGGTTGGGACTACTCGGTCCACAACGGCGGTCCCGTCGAGGCCTGGTGCTGTGCTTCGGACTCGGTCGGAGAGGCACAGCAGACCGGCGAACGCGTCGTGACCTGCCTGCTGGAGTGGCGTGAATGGCTGGAGGACGTGGCCGAGCGGTTCGAGCAGCTTGCACCGCATCCCGATGCGGACGCCGAGGACCGAAGCTGGCATCTGGAACGCGCGGTCACCCGCCTGGTCACCGCGGTCATCAGCAGCAATCACGCCGAGTCGTCCTGGTACGGGCTCTGCGAGACGACGCTGACCTGGTTCCTCACCTCCACCGGCCTGGGACCGGAAGAGGCGCAGAAGGCGGTGGAAGCTGCTATCGGCGGCCGGTTCAAGAGCCACGTTGCGCCCGCACCGACCCTGGTCGACACGATTGGAGAGGACCTGGCGATTCACCTGACCGGCCGCGGATTCTATCGTGAGCGATGACGCGCTGGCCGCGTGGTGCAAGGTCAGGGAGCAGGTCGACTGGCGCTCGGCGGCGAGCGTAGGACCGGCTCCGGTGCGCCCGGCCGTCGACGGACTCGCCGCCTGGTTCGACGGTCCGGTCCGCCGGCGCGACCCGGATCGCGCCGACCGGCTGCTCGCTGCGATGACCCTGTCCCGCGTCGCCGCCTCACCGGGAGAGCCCCTCACCCCGGCCCTTCTCGCCGGCTGGCAGAAGCTGGTCCTCGGTGTGAATGAGGTGGTTCTGCGTGGGAGCGACGCCTTCGCCAAGGGCGGCCGGGAGCGCTACGGCCTCACGCCCCACACGTGGCAGGACTTCGCCGCCTGCCTGCACCAGAGCGCCGACCCGTCGGTTCCCCTGACAGCCCGCGCGGCCAGGGTGTACCTCGACATCGCCTTCTTCCACCCCTACCCGGACGGGAACGCCCGCCTGGCACTCCTGGTCCTCGCCCACGTCCTGGAGAGGGAAGGAGTACGCCTGGACGAAGTGGGGCCGCTGCAGACCACCCGCTACGCGGACGACCCTGATGGCGCTCTCGATTTGGCAGCTCTGGTCACCGTGCTGATCCGCGCCACTCACCGTCGGGCAACCGCACGGTGAGTGAATGCTCCCCCCGGAGCGGCAGGTGAGCACGTTCAGCAGTACGCGGCTGAGCACTTACCCGTGTACGCCGACACCGGACGGCACGCTCGACGCCAGCGGCCAACCCCGGCGTCTCGTGGCCCGCACGGCAGAGGGATACGCGGCGGTCCAGGCACTGCTGGCCGAGGGAAAGTCCCTGGCGGCGATCGGCCGGACACTGCGGCTGGACCACCCCACCGTCCGCCGCTTCGCCCGCGCCGCCAGCCCAGACGAACTCCTGGCCAAGGCCACCGGACGGCTGTCCCTGCTGGACAACCACAAGCCTCACCACCACGCCCACTGGCTGGAAGGCCGTCACGATCACAAGATCCCCAGCAGACCCGAATTGCGTGACCGACGACAGTCCGGATCCGCGGGGCCCGGCCGGCATCACGGCGGGCGCGCTGACCCTCCCGTGCCTGACAGGGTCCCTGACTACCGCCGTTGCCCAGCAAACTGCCGGCCGCACAGATCGACGAACTCCCGGAAGGCGCACCCTGCTTCCAAGATCCTGAGGGCCCTTGCCGGACTCGACCCCGCGACCCCGCGCCCTCTCAGTCCGGGGTCCTCGTCTCCACAGACCTAGGGCTGTGACCGTATAGGTTCGCCGGGTCTGAGGACGAGACGAGGAGCGGACCGTGGCGGGCGTGGGGGCGGGCGATGAGTGACAACTACCTGACGGTGATTCCGACCGATCCGTACTGGCAGCCCAGTAGGGATGCGGCAGATCGTGCTGCGGTTGTGTTGTCCGGGATGCTTTCTGACGACGACGCCCGACGTCGTCTGGAAGCCAAGTGGCACGACAGCGTCGAGGTGGTCCACTGCTTCGCCAACCTGGAGAGGATCTCCTGCTCGCGGTGCGGCACGGAGCTCGCACCTGGCTGGTGGGGTGATGCCGTCTCGCAGGGGTACGACGAGGGCTTCTCGACGCTCATGGTGACGGTTCCCTGCTGTGACGTTGAGATGTCGCTCAATGAGCTGGTGTACGACTGGCCGATGGGGTTCGCGCGGTTCAGGATCGAGGTTTTGTATCCGAACCGGACTTGGCTGACCGACAGGGAGCTGGCCTCGGTCGCGGGTGCACTCGGACATCCCCTGCGACAGATCCTCATCCATGTCTAGTGCTGTGACCAGGCAGGTTCTGCGGCACGGTCAGGCTGCGGTTCTGAGGGGGGCGTCCGCCCCAGCGGATGCCCTTTTCGCTGCGGAGCCGGCGCGCTCGCAGCGTTGGGCGGCCAGGACGTCGGGGTGGCTCGATGCGGTCGAGTTTGGCGTCCCGGGTGGGGTCGGTGGACTCCTTCCACAATCGGCCCCACCCCCAGAAGGGGCGACGTCGTCAACGAGGACGAGTACCCGTCTCGGCCGAGGAGATGGGGACCTGAGCTTGTTCGGCCGGCCGCCATCCGGCGGGAGTGGGCCGCGGCGGGAGGCGTTCTCTAATCCGGATGCGGTTGGGGTGGTCAGCTGCGATAGTCCCGCGCTGTGAACAGTGATGAGTTTGTGCTTCGCCGGGCGGTCGACTCTGATGCGGCCGGTATCGCCGACACCTGGCTGCATTCCTTCAGAATCGCGCTGCCGACCGTGCATCTTGCGCACGGCGACGACGAGGTGCGGGACTGGTTCTCTGCCGTGGTCGTGCCGCAGTACGAAACCTGGATAGCCGGCGCCGACGGGTCGGTCGTGGGGCTCCTCGTACTCGACGGTGAGGAACTGGAGCAGCTCTACCTGGATCCGTTGTGGCGGGGAAAGGGCCTGGGCGACCGGTTCATGGCTCTGGCCAAGCAGCTTCGGCCGGACGGACTGAGCCTGTGGACGTTTCAAGTCAACGGACCGGCGCGACGGTTCTACGAGCGTCACGGCTTCATCGCGGTCGAACGTACCGACGGGCTGCGCAATGAGGAGCGCGAGCCCGACGTCCGCTACGTCTGGCGGCCCTAAGCGCTGTCCCGCAATCCCACGAGGCTGAGGGTCATGCCGTGTCCGGGTCGGCGCCGATTGCACCGGCCGAGCGAAGTGAACGCCCGAGGTCTCCGGTAAGGATGCGGGGGTGGCGGCGCCACCACCACAGGTCGGGGCCGGGCAGTCTGTGGTCGTCGCCGTAGCCGTGATCGATGACGCTCACCAGGGCGGCCCACGCGTTCACCCTTTCAGCGACCGTGAACGCCGTCCGCAGGGGCCGGCCGTGGAGCCTTCCGCTGGAGGACCGGGCAACCCGGATACCCAGGCACCGGACTCGTCATCCCGCACCGCCGCGAACGCGGCCAGGCCGGACTCCCACAAGCAGGTCCGGGCTCGGCCCGGAGGCGGTCCGGTCCGCGTTCGACGGCTTCCGGAAAGGTCTGTAAACGCAGAAAAGCCCCGTACCGGTTACCCGGTACGGGGCTTTCTACAATGATTGTTCGGCGGCGTCCTACTCTCCCACAGGGTCCCCCCTGCAGTACCATCGGCGCTGAAAGGCTTAGCTTCCGGGTTCGGAATGTAAACCGGGCGTTTCCCTAACGCTATGACCACCGAAACACTATGAAGTTAACCAACCGGATATGAACACAGTTCGTTACTTCAGAACTAACACAGTGGACGCGAGCAACTGAGGACAAGCCCTCGGCCTATTAGTACCAGTCAGCTCCACCCGTTACCGGGCTTCCACATCTGGCCTATCAACCCAGTCGTCTACTGGGAGCCTTACCCTCTCAAGGAGGTGGGAATACTCATCTTGAAGCAGGCTTCCCGCTTAGATGCTTTCAGCGGTTATCCCTCCCGAACGTAGCCAACCAGCCATGCCCTTGGCAGGACAACTGGCACACCAGAGGTTCGTCCGTCCCGGTCCTCTCGTACTAGGGACAGCCCTTCTCAATATTCCTACGCGCACAGCGGATAGGGACCGAACTGTCTCACGACGTTCTAAACCCAGCTCGCGTACCGCTTTAATGGGCGAACAGCCCAACCCTTGGGACCGACTCCAGCCCCAGGATGCGACGAGCCGACATCGAGGTGCCAAACCATCCCGTCGATATGGACTCTTGGGGAAGATCAGCCTGTTATCCCCGGGGTACCTTTTATCCGTTGAGCGACGGCGCTTCCACAAGCCACCGCCGGATCACTAGTCCCGACTTTCGTCCCTGCTCGACCCGTCGGTCTCACAGTCAAGCTCCCTTGTGCACTTACACTCAACACCTGATTGCCAACCAGGCTGAGGGAACCTTTGGGCGCCTCCGTTACTTTTTGGGAGGCAACCGCCCCAGTTAAACTACCCATCAGACACTGTCCCTGATCCGGATCACGGACCGAGGTTAGACATCCAGCACGACCAGAGTGGTATTTCAACGACGACTCCACAACCACTGGCGTGGCTGCTTCAAAGTCTCCCACCTATCCTACACAAGCCGAACCGAACACCAATATCAAACTATAGTAAAGGTCCCGGGGTCTTTCCGTCCTGCTGCGCGAAACGAGCATCTTTACTCGTAGTGCAATTTCACCGGGCCTATGGTTGAGACAGTCGAGAAGTCGTTACGCCATTCGTGCAGGTCGGAACTTACCCGACAAGGAATTTCGCTACCTTAGGATGGTTATAGTTACCACCGCCGTTTACTGGCGCTTAAGTTCTCAGCTTCGCCACACCGAAATGTGACTAACCGGTCCCCTTAACGTTCCAGCACCGGGCAGGCGTCAGTCCGTATACATCGCCTTACGGCTTCGCACGGACCTGTGTTTTTAGTAAACAGTCGCTTCTCGCTGGTCTCTGCGGCCACCCCCAGCTCACGGAGTAAATCCGATCACCAGTGATGGCCCCCCTTCTCCCGAAGTTACGGGGGCATTTTGCCGAGTTCCTTAACCATAGTTCACCCGAACGCCTCGGTATTCTCTACCTGACCACCTGAGTCGGTTTAGGGTACGGGCCGCCATGAAACTCGCTAGAGGCTTTTCTCGACAGCATAGGATCATCCACTTCACCACAATCGGCTCGGCATCAGGTCTCAGCCTTATATGAGGGACGGATTTGCCTACCCCTCGGCCTACACCCTTACCCCGGGACTACCACCGCCCGGGCTGGACTACCTTCCTGCGTCACCCCATCGCTTACCTACTACAAGTCTGGTTCGCCGGCTCCACCACTTTCCTTTCCCCGAAGGGTCCGGAACGGCTTCACGGGCTTAGCATCGCCTGATTCGATATTGGGCGTTTCAAAGCGGGTACCGGAATATCAACCGGTTGTCCATCGACTACGCCTGTCGGCCTCGCCTTAGGTCCCGACTTACCCTGGGCAGATCAGCTTGACCCAGGAACCCTTAGTCAATCGGCGCACACGTTTCTCACGTGTGTATCGCTACTCATGCCTGCATTCTCACTCGTGAACCGTCCACAACTAGCTTCCGCTGCTGCTTCACCCGGCACACGACGCTCCCCTACCCATCACAGCGGGCGTTGGCCCTATTGCTGCAATGACACGACTTCGGCGGTACGCTTGAGCCCCGCTACATTGTCGGCGCGGAATCACTTGACCAGTGAGCTATTACGCACTCTTTCAAGGGTGGCTGCTTCTAAGCCAACCTCCTGGTTGTCTCTGCGACTCCACATCCTTTCCCACTTAGCGTACGCTTAGGGGCCTTAGTCGATGCTCTGGGCTGTTTCCCTCTCGACCATGGAGCTTATCCCCCACAGTCTCACTGCCACGCTCTCACTTACCGGCATTCGGAGTTTGGCTAAGGTCAGTAACCCGGTAGGGCCCATCGCCTATCCAGTGCTCTACCTCCGGCAAGAAACACGTGACGCTGCACCTAAATGCATTTCGGGGAGAACCAGCTATCACGGAGTTTGATTGGCCTTTCACCCCTAACCACAGGTCATCCCCCAGGTTTTCAACCCTGGTGGGTTCGGTCCTCCACGAAGTCTTACCTCCGCTTCAACCTGCCCATGGCTAGATCACTCCGCTTCGGGTCTAGAGCGTGCAACTCAATCGCCCTATTCGGACTCGCTTTCGCTACGGCTTCCCCACACGGGTTAACCTCGCTACACACCGCTAACTCGCAGGCTCATTCTTCAAAAGGCACGCAGTCACGACCGTTATTCCGAAGAATAACGGCGACGCTCCCACGGCTTGTAGGCACACGGTTTCAGGTACTATTTCACTCCGCTCCCGCGGTACTTTTCACCATTCCCTCACGGTACTATCCGCTATCGGTCACCAGGGAATATTTAGGCTTAGCGGGTGGTCCCGCCAGATTCACACGGGATTTCTCGGGCCCCGTGCTACTTGGGAGATTCTTAAGCAAGCCGCTGATGTTTCGTCTACGGGGGTCTTACCCTCTACGCCGGACCTTTCGCATGTCCTTCGACTACATCAACGGTTTTTGACTCGCCGACCGGCCGGCAGACCGATCAAAAGAATTCCCACAACCCCGCATGCGCAACCCCTGCCGGGTATCACACGCATACGGTTTGGCCTCATCCGGTTTCGCTCGCCACTACTCCCGGAATCACGGTTGTTTTCTCTTCCTGCGGGTACTGAGATGTTTCACTTCCCCGCGTTCCCTCCACACTGCCTATGTGTTCAGCAGTGGGTGACAGCCCATGACGACTGCCGGGTTTCCCCATTCGGACACCCCCGGATCAAAGCTCAGTTGGCAGCTCCCCGGGGCCTATCGCGGCCTCTCACGTCCTTCATCGGTTCCTGGTGCCAAGGCATCCACCGTGCGCCCTTAAAAACTTGGCCTACAGATGCTCGCGTCCACTGTGTAGTTCTCAAGCAACGACCAGTCACCCATCACCCTCATCCGAAGACGAAGTTCACTGGGGCCGGCATCGCGAAGATAAAGCCTTTCGGCCGTACCCTCAGATACCCAACAACGTGCCAAGCACCAGACCTCTTCCGAATCCTCTTTCCACGCCGAAGCAGTACTTGAGAATCATCAGATCATCTGGTGCCAACTAATCAACGTTCCACCCTGAGCTGACCGTGCAGAACGTTTGTCTGCAATCGGTACTGTGCTCCTTAGAAAGGAGGTGATCCAGCCGCACCTTCCGGTACGGCTACCTTGTTACGACTTCGTCCCAATCGCCAGTCCCACCTTCGACAGCTCCCTCCCTTACGGGTTGGGCCACCGGCTTCGGGTGTTACCGACTTTCGTGACGTGACGGGCGGTGTGTACAAGGCCCGGGAACGTATTCACCGCAGCAATGCTGATCTGCGATTACTAGCAACTCCGACTTCATGGGGTCGAGTTGCAGACCCCAATCCGAACTGAGACCGGCTTTTTGAGATTCGCTCCACCTCACGGTATCGCAGCTCATTGTACCGGCCATTGTAGCACGTGTGCAGCCCAAGACATAAGGGGCATGATGACTTGACGTCGTCCCCACCTTCCTCCGAGTTGACCCCGGCGGTCTCCTGTGAGTCCCCATCACCCCGAAGGGCATGCTGGCAACACAGGACAAGGGTTGCGCTCGTTGCGGGACTTAACCCAACATCTCACGACACGAGCTGACGACAGCCATGCACCACCTGTATACCGACCACAAGGGGGGCACTATCTCTAATGCTTTCCGGTATATGTCAAGCCTTGGTAAGGTTCTTCGCGTTGCGTCGAATTAAGCCACATGCTCCGCTGCTTGTGCGGGCCCCCGTCAATTCCTTTGAGTTTTAGCCTTGCGGCCGTACTCCCCAGGCGGGGAACTTAATGCGTTAGCTGCGGCACCGACGACGTGGAATGTCGCCAACACCTAGTTCCCAACGTTTACGGCGTGGACTACCAGGGTATCTAATCCTGTTCGCTCCCCACGCTTTCGCTCCTCAGCGTCAGTAATGGCCCAGAGATCCGCCTTCGCCACCGGTGTTCCTCCTGATATCTGCGCATTTCACCGCTACACCAGGAATTCCGATCTCCCCTACCACACTCTAGCTAGCCCGTATCGAATGCAGACCCGAGGTTAAGCCTCGGGCTTTCACATCCGACGTGACAAGCCGCCTACGAGCTCTTTACGCCCAATAATTCCGGACAACGCTTGCGCCCTACGTATTACCGCGGCTGCTGGCACGTAGTTAGCCGGCGCTTCTTCTGCAGGTACCGTCACTTTCGCTTCTTCCCTGCTGAAAGAGGTTTACAACCCGAAGGCCGTCATCCCTCACGCGGCGTCGCTGCATCAGGCTTTCGCCCATTGTGCAATATTCCCCACTGCTGCCTCCCGTAGGAGTCTGGGCCGTGTCTCAGTCCCAGTGTGGCCGGTCGCCCTCTCAGGCCGGCTACCCGTCGTCGCCTTGGTGGGCCATTACCCCACCAACAAGCTGATAGGCCGCGGGCTCATCCTTCACCGCCGGAGCTTTTAACCCCCGCCCATGCAGGCAGGAGTGTTATCCGGTATTAGACCCCGTTTCCAGGGCTTGTCCCAGAGTGAAGGGCAGATTGCCCACGTGTTACTCACCCGTTCGCCACTAATCCACCCCGAAGGGCTTCATCGTTCGACTTGCATGTGTTAAGCACGCCGCCAGCGTTCGTCCTGAGCCAGGATCAAACTCTCCATGAATGTTTACCGGTTATCCGGTGCACACGCACTTAGAGCGGGACAGTCATGTCGGAATAAGACCGACCGTCCACTGCGTCCTCGCTGTGTAATTGCCTGCAAGTGTCGGGGCCGAAGCCGCGACCTCACAGGTCTTTTTCAAAGGAACCTCATCCACCGAAATGGACGGGGTATCAACTTTTTGGCGTTGATTTTTGGCACGCTGTTGAGTTCTCAAGGAACGGACGCTTCCTTTGTACTCACCCTCTCGGGCTTTCCTCCGGGCGCTTCCTTCGTTCTTGTGTCTCCGACTCTATCAGACTCTTTCGGGCCTGACTCCCAGTCAGCGGGGTTTGTCTTCGGGGCTGTTGGGCCCTTCCGACTCCCGAACTCTAGTGGATTTCCCGGGCGATTCATAATCGACCTTCAGGAATGAATTCGGGCATGCCGAATGCGTTCCCAGTGGGAGATCTTGCTGAGTTGGGTGCCGCAACGAGGCGGCGGGATTCGCTGTCTCCGAAACCTTTCGGCTCAGGGACAACTCGAAGAACCTTACGGATCCGCGGGGCCCGTGTCAACCCCAGGGTTGGGGCCCGGCCACTGGGCGGTCAGTGCGGGGACTGGAGGTCCTCTACGCGGGCCAGGAGGCGGGTGAGCATGTCGCCCAGTACGCCCCGCTCCGCCGTGGAGAGGTCCTGGAGGAGCTCCTCCTCGAAGACCGTCGCCGCGCGCATCGCGTCCAGCCACTTGCTGCGGCCTTCCGCGGTGAGCTCCACGATCACGCGGACGCGGTTGTTCTCGTCCCGCTCGCGCGTGACCAGTCCTTCCGCCGTCATGCGGTCGATCCGGTGGGTCATCGCCGCCGGCGTGAGGCCCAGCTGCTTCGCGAGCTCGCTCGGGCCCATCCGGTACGGGGCTCCGGAGAGGACGAGGGCCTTGAGGACCTCCCACTCCGCGTTGCTGATGCCCAGGGCCGCCGTCTGGCGGCCGTACGCGACGTTCATGCGGCGGTTCAGGCGGCTGAGGGCCGAGACGACCTTCTCGACCTGGGGGTCGAGGTCCTGGAACTCGCGCTGATAGACGGCGATCTGTTCGTCGAGGCTCGGCTCGTGGACGGGCGCAGTGCCGTCGGGGGTATCACCCATGGTTCGAAGTATGGCACGGGGTCGTTGGCGTCTAACTCCTTCAGTGTGTAGTGTTAAGGATCGAACTTTAGGTATGAAGTCTTCAAGCTTCAGCAATCAAGGTGGTGAGAAGTGACCAAGGTGATGGGCGCTGCGATGCGGAGGATCCAGGCCGGGAACGCGTTGACCGCGTTCGGTATCGGCTTCACGGTTCCGTTCCTCTACGTCTACGCGGCGAAGGTGCGAGAACTGGACCCCATGTGGGCGACGGGAACGTTCATGGCGTTCGCCCTCGGTGCGCTTCTCGCGCTGCCCTTCACCGGGCGGGTGATCGACCGGCGCGGTCCGGTCCCCGTCGTCATCGGCGCGGCCGTCGTCGCCTCGTTCGGTGCGCTGTCGCTCGGGCTCTCCACGGGCGTGGTCGCGATCCTGCTGTCCGCGCTGGCGCTGGGCGCCGGCCAGGCCGTCATGCAGCCCGCGCTGGCCACGATGATCGTGCGCTGCTCCACCCCGTCCACCCGGACCCGTGCCTTCGCCCTGCAGTTCTTCATGCAGAACCTGGGTCTGGGCATCGGTGGTCTGATCGGCGGGCTCATCGTCGACGAGAGCCGTCCCGGCAGCTTCACGCTGCTCTTCGGCATCGAGGCCGTGATGTTCCTGGTGCTGGCCGGGGTCATCGCCACCGTGCGGATGCCGCAGGTGCCGGCCATCAGCACCGCGCTGGCCAAGGACGCGGCCCAGGCCGGCGGCGGCTGGAAGCGGCTGATGGAACACAAGGCGATGGTGCAGTTCTGCGTTCTTGGGTTCGTGCTGTTCTTCGCCTGTTACGGACAGTTCGAGTCGGGGCTCGCCGCCTTCGGTACCGAGGCCGCCGGGATCTCCCCCTCCACGCTCGGCTTCGCGCTCGCCGCCAACACCGGTGCGATCGTGCTCGCCCAGTTCGTCGTGCTGCGGCTGGTGGAGAACCACCGCCGGTCCCGGGTGATCGCGCTCGTCGGTCTGCTCTGGACCGTGGCGTGGATCATCGCCGCCTTCTCCGGGCTGGGGCACGGCAGCGCGGTCATGGCCGCCGCCGCGTTCGTGACCACGTACGCCCTCTTCGGCATCGGGGAGGCCATGCTGTCGCCGACGCTCGCGCCGCTGGTGGCCGATCTGGCGCCCGAGGGGTCCGTGGGTCAGTACAACTCGGCCTTCGCGCTGGTCAAGCAGCTGGCTCTGGCGCTCGGGCCGCTCGGTGTGCCGCTGGCCGCGGGCATTCCGATGCTCTACATCGGGATCTTCGTCCTGGTCTCGCTCGGCATCGCCGGGCTGGCGCTGCGGCTCGGCAAGCAGCTGACGCCGGTGCAGGACAACCCGTCGCTGGCCGGGAGCACCGTCGTGATCAAGCGGGTGAAGGACGCCGCGCCCGCGCCCGTGCACGCGTAGGGAAGCAAGAGAGGAGGCCCCGGTCCATTGGACCGGGGCCTTCTTCGTGTGCGGCTACGGGGCCTTGTCGGGGAGCGCGAACTCGCACCAGACGGCCTTGCCGCCGCCCGGGGTGCGGCGGGAGCCCCAGGCCGAGGCGATGGTGGCCACGATGGAGATGCCGCGGCCGGTCTCGTCGGCCGGTTCGGCGCGGCGGCGGCGCGGGAGGTGGTCGTCCCCGTCGGTGACTTCGATGATCAGCCGGCGGTCGGTGCGGCGCAGGCGCAGGCGCATGGGCGGGGTGCCGTGCTGGAGGGAGTTCGCGACGAGTTCGCTGGCCGCGAGGACTCCGAGGTCGCAGAGCTCCACCGGGAAGCGCCAGGAGGCCAGGACTCCCTGGGCGAAGGCGCGGGCGCGCGGGGCGGCCTCGATGCCGCCGAGGAGTTCCAGGGCCGCGTTGTGGAAGAGCTCGGCGTCGGCGCCGGTGCGGGCGGGCTGCTGGAGGACCATCACGGCGACGTCGTCGTCGTGATCGGCGTCGACCCCGAGGGCGCGCATCAGGCGGTCGCAGATGACGGCGGGGGTGCCCTGGGCGCCGGAGAGGGCGCGTTCCAGGGCGGCGACGCCTTCGTCGATGTCCTCACCGCGGCGCTCGACCAGGCCGTCCGTATAGAGGACGGCGGTGGAGCCGGGGCCCAGCGCGATGGTGCCCGAGGTGTGCAACCAGCCGCCGGTGCCGAGCGGCGGGCCGGTGGGGTCGGCGGCGCGGCGGACCGTGCCGTCCTCGTCGCGGACCAGGATCGGGAGGTGGCCGGCGGAGGCGTACGCGAGGAGGCCCTCGTTGGGGTCGTGGACGGCGTAGACGCAGGTGGCGATCTGGCTGGCGTCGATCTCGGCCGCGAGGCCGTCGAGGAGCTGGAGGACCTCGTGCGGGGGCAGGTCGAGACGGGCGTACGCGCGGACGGCGGTGCGGAGCTGGCCCATGACGGCGGCGGCGCGGACGCCCCGGCCCATGACGTCGCCGATGACGAGGGCCGTGCGGCCGGCGCCGAGGGTGATGACGTCGTACCAGTCGCCGCCGACGGCGGCTTCGGTGCCGCCGGGCTGGTAGGTGGCGGCGACGCGCAGGTCGTCGGGCTGCTCGAGCTCCTGCGGGAGGAGGGAGCGCTGGAGGGTGACGGCGGCCTCGCGCTGGCGGCGCTCGCTGGCACGCAGCCGTTCGACGGCCTCGGCGTGGTCGGTGACGTCGGCGAGGTGGATCAGGACGCCGGTGCCGGTGTGGGCTTCCGGTTCGGTGTCGGAGCCCGAGCCCGAGCCGGAGCCGGAGGCGGAGCCCGTGTGGGCGGTGGACCCGTCGGCCTTGGTCTTGGGGAACTCGATCGGGGTGCAGGTGACCGTGTACGAGCTGGTGCCGCCGGGCGCGGTGCGGTTCTTGGCGGTACGGGACTTTCCGCTGCGCTGGACCTGGTCGAGGAGCGGGAGCAGGCCGAGCTCACCGAGCTCGGGGAGGGCTACGTGCGCGGGGGCGCCGGGGGCGCGGGCGCCGAAGCCGGCGGTGTAGGCGTCGTTGACGTAGGCGACGCGGTGCTCGGGGCCGTGCACGAGGGCGACGAGGGCCGGGAGGCGGTCGAGGACGTCGCGTACGGAGAGCTCGTCGAGGGAGGGTGCGGGGGTCCCCGTACCGTCGGCGGCGGCCGGGGCGGACCCGGCGCCGGGGGTGGAACCGGTGCCGCGCACCGTGGGGTCCGCGGGGCAGCCGTCCGGGCCGGTCGCGGAATGGCCGGCCGCGCCGCGGGCGGCCGGGACCGAGCCCTCGCCCCGTTTGGCCTGGGCGGCTGCGTGTTCGGACCGGGCCGCGGCGCGGCGCTGCGTTCCGGGAAACCGGGCGCTCCAGCGCGTGAAGTTCACTGCTTTCAAGCCTCGTGGTGTCGCTCGTGGTCGCTGTGTCACTCGGTGGCAATCGGGTGGCACTCGGATGTCACGCTGATGTCACTCTGTGCAGGTGTGAGCCCACCTATGGTCACACGTCCAGTGTGGCCGACGGGACTGACAGCATCAGCCTGCGGTCTTCTTCGGAGGGTCCTTGGGGCCTCCGCCCGCCGCGAGTTCGAATTCTGCTCTGGGGTGTTCGAGGGATCCCAGCGAGACGATCTCGCGTTTGAAGAGGCCGGAGAGCGTCCACTCGGC
The DNA here is from genome assembly GCF_057834385.1 of Streptomyces sp. GL_141. NCBI lineage: Bacteria > Bacillati > Actinomycetota > Actinomycetes > Kitasatosporales > Streptomycetaceae > Streptomyces > Streptomyces sp. GL_141. The sequence goes on along the minus strand of NZ_CM174402.1, from coordinate 4,497,853 downwards.
GAGCACGCGCGTCTTGCGGTTCAGCGTCGGGACGCGGCTGAGGTGGTAGGCGCGGTGCATGAGCCAGGCCGGGTAGCCCTTGAGCTTGCGGCCGTAGATGTGGGCGACGCCCTTGTGGAGTCCGAGGGAGGCCACGGAGCCCGCGTACTTGTGGGCGTACTCGGTGAGGAGTCCGCCGCGCAGGGACGAGACGAGGTTGTCGGCGAGGACCTTGGCCTGGCGGACGGCGTGCTGGGCGTTGGGGGCGCAGGCGACGCCCTTCTCCGGGGCGGTGATGTCGGGGACGGAGGCGGCGTCCCCGGCGGCCCAGGCGTGCTCGACGCCTTCGACGGTGAGGAAGGAGGTGCAGGCGAGGCGGCCGCGGTCGGTCTTGGGCAGGTCGCTGGCGGCGAGGATCGGGTGCGGTTTGACGCCGGCGGTCCACACGACGGTCCGGGTGGGGAAGCGGGCGCCGTCGCTGAGGACGGCGATCCGGTTCTCGCAGGACTCCAGCCGGGTCTCCAGGCGCAGGTCGATGCCGCGGCGGCGCAGTTCACGGATCGTGTAGGTGCCCATTTCGGGGCCGACCTCGGGGAGGATCCGGTCGCTGGCCTCAACCAGCACCCACTTCATGTCCTCGGGCTTGACGTTGTGGTAGTACCGGGCGGCGTAGCGGGCCATGTCCTCCAGCTCGCCGAGTGCCTCGACGCCGGCGTAGCCGCCGCCGACGAAGACGAAGGTGAGGGCGGCGTCGCGGAGGGCGGGATCGCGGGTGGAGGAGGCGATGTCCATCTGTTCGATGACGTGATTGCGCAGGCCGATGGCCTCTTCCACGGTCTTGAATCCGATGGCGTATTCGGCGAGTCCCGGAATGGGGAGCGTGCGGGAGACGGAGCCGGGGGCGAGGACCAGTTCGTCGTACTCGATCTCCACGGGGCCTTCGCCCTCCTCGTCGGTGGCGAGGGTGGTGACGGTCGCGATCCGGGCGGCGTGGTCGATGTGCCGGGCCTCGCCGATGACGATGCGGCATTTCGGCAGGACGCGGCGCAGCGGGACCACGACGTGGCGCGGGGAAATGGAGCCGGCGGCCGCTTCGGGGAGGAAGGGCTGGTACGTCATGTAGGGCTCGGGAGTGACCACCGTGACCTCGGCCTCGTCGGCTCTCAGCTTTCGCTGGAGTCTGAGTGCCGTGTACATGCCTACGTAGCCGCCGCCGACGATGAGGATCCGCGTACGGGGCGGGGTACCGGGGGCCGTGCCCCGGGAGTTAGCAGCCTTCACCGTCCCATGACGCAACGTGGCCGGGAGTTTGTCCACAGGCCCGACAAATTGTGTGACCGGAGGGGACGGCGGGGCGAGGTTGTCAGGGGGTGCGGGTGGAGGGGAAGGTGCGCAGGTCAGACGGTACGGAATGACTGATTCCGGGGGCTTCGAACGGAAAATTGAGGGTGAATGCTCCGATCGGGCGGTGGTCCGTCCGGGGCTGCCTCTTCTGAATTGACTCTGGCTCAACTATGTTCGTAACTCGTCGAGGAGTAGGACCAGGGCCCTCATGACCGTGGCCCCCCTCGACATGAAGGCGGGGAGTGTCTCCGGGGGGAGACAAATGATTACCGGGGGATACATATGCACATTTCCGATTTCCATGCTTCTGCCACCGCTCTGTCGTCGACCGCTTCAGCGACCGACAACCACGGGCGGCTGATGGCCGGCGGCGCCACCACACACGGCGTGGGTCGCTCCACGCCGCTGCGCGTCGACGCACAGCGCAACCTCGAACACGTCCTTCGCGCGGCCCGCGAGGTCTTCGGCGAGCTCGGCTACGGGGCTCCGATGGAAGACGTCGCACGCCGCGCGCGGGTCGGTGTCGGCACCGTGTACCGACGGTTCCCGAGCAAGGACGTCCTCGTCCGGCGGATAGCCGAGGAGGAGACCTCGCGACTGACCGAGCAGGCCCGCACGGCTCTCGGCCAGGAGGAGGAGCCCTGGCAGGCCCTGTCGTGCTTCCTTCGCACCTCCGTGGCCTCGGGTGCCGGGCGGCTGCTGCCTCCGCAGGTACTGCGGGTCGGCGGGCCCGGTGAGGACGGGGCCGACGGGGTGGACCAGGAGGCCGCGCGGGTTCCGCACCAGCGTCAGGTCGTCGTGGCCGGCGGGGCGCCTGACCTGCGGGTCGTCGGCGGCGCGCGGACCAACCTGGACGACGAGCCTTCGGAGGACGCGGGGGCGGGCGAGCTGCTCGAGGTCGTCGGCCGGCTCGTCGACCGGGCCCGGGAGGCCGGTGCGCTGCGTGCCGATGTCACGGTGGCCGATGTGCTGCTCGTGATCGCGACGGCCGCACCCGCGCTGCCGGACGCGGCGCAGCAGGCGGCGGCTTCCGCCCGGCTGCTCGACATCCTGCTCGAAGGGCTGCGGTCCCGGACGGCGTAGCCCGGGGGACGGTTCGGTTCGGTCGTTCAGCCGGGGCGCCCGGGACGCGAGGTTCGCGGACCGGGTGGCTCGGCCGACGCGTCAACCGGCTCCTTCCTGGGGGCTCTCGCTCGAACGGGTGAGGCTCCGTACGGCGATTCGTCAGGGCTTGCCCGGATGAGTGGAAGGTGTGGAGACCGGTTCGGCGCGTGCCCGCCGTGTGACACGCTGGATCGGTGTACCGGTTGAGTGTGTCGTGCGAGGGCCTCCGCGATGAGCGTTGACGGGCGGGAAGAGCCACACGGTGGCGCCGGCGGCGAAGTCGACGCGGGCGGCCTGCCCGCACGACAGGTCCCGGCGCAGCGCGAACCGGGCGGTCGGCACGCCGCCGGGGCGAGCGGGGAACTTCCGCCGTCCGACGGCGACTTGATCGCGCGGATGCGCGGGGGCGACGACGGGGCCTACGAGGAACTGTTCCGCCGCCACTCCGATGCCGTGCGCCGCTATGCCCGTACCTGCTGCCGCGACGGGCACACCGCCGACGATCTGACCGCCGAGGTGTTCGCGCGGACCCTCCAGGCCGTACGGGGCGGGGCGGGTCCGGACCAGTCGGTGCGCGCCTACCTGCTGACCACCGTGCGCCGGGTCGCCGCCGCCTGGGCGAAAACGGCGAAGCGGGAGCATCTGGTCGAGGACTTCGCGCTGTTCGCGGAGCAGGCCTCCGGGGACGGCTCGGTCGGGATGGCCGGGGACGACACCCTCGAACTCGGCGCCGATGTACGGGCCATGCACGAGGCCGAGCAGACCCTCGCGATGCAGGCCTTCCGGAGCCTGCCCGAGCGGTGGCAGGCCGTGCTGTGGCACACCACCGTCGAGGAGGCGTCGCCGAGCGCGATCGCCCCGCTCTTCGGGCTGAGCGCGAACGCCACCGCGGTACTGGCCAGCCGGGCCCGCGAGGGCCTCAAGCAGGCGTACCTCCAGGCCCATGTGAGCACCGCGCTGAGCTCCGGCGGGGACTGCGCCCGGTATGCCGACCGGCTCGGGGCGTATGCCCGCGGGGGCTTGCGGATGCGGGCCGAGCGGGGACTGCGCAGGCACCTCGAGGAGTGCGCCCGGTGCCGGCTCGCCGCGGGCGAGCTCAAGGACGTCAACGCGGGCATTCCCGCGCTGCTGCCGGTCGCCGTCATCGGGTGGTTCGCCGCCGGGTACGCGGCCAAGGCGGCCGGAGTGGTGGCCGGCGGGGCCGTCGCCGCGGGTGGTGCCGGGGCCGCTGCCGCAGCCGCGGGCGGGTCGACGGCCGGGGCTGGTGCCGGAGCCGGAGCCGCCGGAGCCGGAGCCGCCGGGGCCGGGGCTGCGGGTGGGGCCGCTGGTGGAAGCGGGGCCGGTGGGGTCGGCGGAGCCGTGGCTTCGGAGGGGCTGGGGCTGCCTGCCAAGGCGGCCATCGCCGCCGGGGTCGTGGTGGCCGCGGCCGCCGGTGTGGTGTTCGCCCTGGCCGGTGACGACACCGCGCCGGCCGTGCGCGCGAACCCCGCTCCGGGGGTGGCCGTGCCGGTGCCGCGGAGTCCGGCCCCCGCCGCGCCGGAGGCCGCCCCGTCGCAGGCGCAGCCGTCACAGGCACGGGGATCCGTACCGCCCCCGAAGAAGCAGACGCCCGCGCCGCCGCCGGTCGTCGCACCGGCCGTGCCGGAGCCCTCGCGGAGCCCGGAGCGGTCCTCGCCCGCGCCGAGTCCGAGCCGGGCGCCGAGTCCGAAGCCGAGCCCCACGCCGAGCCCCGTGCCGCCCCCCGAGCCGACACCGCCCAAGCCGCCGCAGGCACCGCAGGGGTTCCGGCTCTCGGCCCTGGGCCAGTCCGCCTACGGGGACCACGACAACCCCGAGATCGAGACCTGGCGGAGCAGCTGGGTGTGGCAGCGCTGGGGGCCGGTGATCGGCGGACAGCGCTTCTCGCACGGGATCACCGTCAATTCCCGGTCCTCCGTGGAGATCACCCTCAACCGGAGCTGCGTCAGCTTCTCGGCGCGGGCCGGCGTGGACGGCATGTCGCTGCTCACGAACGGCAGGGTCCGCTTCTCCGTGTACGCGGACGGGCAGCGGCTGTGGCAGTCCCGGGCACTGGGCTACGAGGACCCGGCGGCGAGCGTGTCCGTCTCCCTCTCCGGGCACAAGACGCTGCGCCTGGTCGTGGAGCGCGCCGAGGGCGGCCGCCTGCCGACGCTGGCGAGCTGGGCCGACTCCGTCATCAGCTGCCGCTGACGGCGGCGGCGGCCCGGGGCAGGGCCGGCGGTCAGGACAGGGCCGGGCGGCGGAGCGGAACTCCGGTCGGGACGGCCCTGCGGCGCGGGGTGGAGGTGCCGGTCCAGCAGGTGCCCCGGCGGGCCAGGAGGCGGCCCAGCCACAGTTCCATCGAGACGAGTTCGGCGATGCCGTCGAGCGGGACCGGGCGGCCGTCCGCCGCGTCCAGAAGTGCCTGACGGACGACCCGGGCTTCGATCAGGCCCGCGTCCGCCAGCAGGGGCGCCGTGAAGAGGGTCAATAGGTGCGGGAGGGCCGCGCGCAGTCCCAGGCGGGTCGCCGATTCGTTCGGGGCGTGGGCCGTCGCGCCCCACCCCGGGGGGAGGTCCCGGACCCCGGCCGAGGACAGCACCCCGCGCAGCACCGCCGCCCGGGCGCCGGGCTGGACGCGCAGGGATTCGGGCAGGGCCCGGGCGGCCCGTACGACCTGGTTGTCCAGGAACGGGGCGTGCAGGCGCTGGCTGCGGACCTCCACGGCCTGCTCGAAGACCCGGTGGTCGGCGGCGTGCCGGGCCAGGACGGCGCGGGCCCGGGCCTCCCCGGGGCGCAGCGAGAGGGGAGGGCGGCCGGCGGCCGCGGTGAGGCGGATCGAGACCTCGGCCAGGGCCTCGCCCGTCAGCCAGGCCGCCGCCGGGCCCGGCCGGGACCAGGTCAGGGCCGCGAGCGAGGCGTCCACCGGGGAGCCGGGACCGGCGGCCGGGACTCCGTCGCGCAGGCGGGCCGCCGCCGCCTCCATGCCGGCGCGGTACGGCGTACGGGCCAGGCGGCGGGCCGCCGCGTACACGGTGAGGGGGACGAGGAAGGGGAGGAGCGGGGAGTCGCCCTCGGAGGGGGAGGAGCGGGCGAGGGCCAGGGTGGGGCGCAGCAGGTGGCGTCGGCGCCGGTCGAGCAGGAGGTCGGCGAGCCGGGCGGGGTGGGCGTCGAGGACCTGGCGGGCTCCGTGGCCGGTGAAGTGGTCCGCCGAACCGGCCGCGAGGCGGCGGCGTTCGCGGGCGGCGAAGACCAGGGAGGGGCCGGGTTCGTCGGTCAGCGGCCCGTCGAGGTCGGCGTACGGGAGGGCTTCCTCGGCGGCGGCCACGACCACGTGGTGCAGGCGGGGGTCGGAGGCGATGGCGTGGGCGCGTTCCAGTTCGGGTTCGCGGCCCTGGGGGGTGGCCAGGTCGTTGAAGGTGACGGCGAGGAGGCGTTCCCCGGTGCGGCCGAGCAGGGCTCCGGGGGCGCCCGGGAGGCCGGCCGCGAGCAGGGCGAGGGTCGCGGAGGCGCTGCCTCCGGAGAGGTCGGCGCCGACTCCGGGGACGGGCGCGGGGGCGCCGCGCGCGGCCCGGCGGTCGGCCGGGCCCATTCCGGGAACGGGCCCGGGGTCGTAGGGCAGCGTCTCGGGAGCATGCCGCGGAGCCGTGAGCCGGGCGCGCACCGCGTCGACCAACGCTTCCCGTACGCCCTCCACGGCGAGCGCGGGATCGGCGGCGGGGGCGGCCACCGCGAGGGAGGCGACCGGCTCGTAGCCGGTGATCTCCCGCGAGCCCTCGCGCAGGATCAGCGCGTGCCCGGGCGGGATCCGGCGTACGCCGACGTACGGTGTGCCGTCGCCCAGCGCCTCCGGGCTGTCGGGGCAGGCGAGCAGGGCGGCGAGATGGCCGATGTCGAGCTGCGCCTCGATCAGGTCGGCGAGCGGGAGGGCGGCGGTGGCGTACGCGGTCCCGCTCGCCCAGGGCGTGTAGAAGACGGGCCGGGCGCCGGCCAGGTCGCCGACGACCGTGATGCGGCGGCCGGCCTGGACGACGGCGGTGTAGCTGCCGGGCCACTGGGTGAGGTGGCGCAGGGCGCCGCCGCGGGCGGCGTAGAGCGCGCGGCGCAGTTCCTCGTCGGTGGCGCCGCAGCAGCCGAGGACGGCGAGGCGGGTGAAGGGGTCGGCGGGATCGGCGGTGAGGGTGCGGATCTCGTCCGGGCGCCAGTCCCCGACGGCCCACAGGGGGTCGGGGTCGCCCCAGAGGAGCTGGGCTCCGACGGGGACGACGGTGCGGTCGGCGTCGGCGGCGCCCGGTTCGTCGGGGTGGCCGGCGTCGGCGAGTCCGCCGTGGACCGGGCCGTCGCCCCATGCGTCGGAGGCCGAGCCGTAGGCGTTCCCGTAGCCGGAGCCGTTCGCGGAGCCGTTCCCGGAGTTGTAGCCCGGGGCCGAACCGTGGCCCGCGCCGTTCGCGGAGCCGTAGCCGTAGCCGGCGCCGTATGTGCCCTGGTCGGAGGCGTGCGCAGCGCTTTTCCCCGCGACCCGTCCGGCCGTGCCGAAGCTCGCGGCGATACTGCTCCACCCCACCAACCAGCGCACCGCCGCCTCCCCAGCCCGTGGGCACCTGACCGGGGTGCGAACCGCGCGGCCGGCGCTCTGGGCGCGGGCCGGAGGGACCCCGGGTGGCTCGGGGTCCATGCTGCCACGAGACAGGCGTGCGGGAGTGGGTAAGGGGGGCGCACGTATAAACGAACACGCCCCGGCCATGCGGTATTTGGCGTTCCGTTCCGACCGCCCCATAGGTCGCTTTCGGCCATTCTTCGGCCGTACTGAGGGCCCTGTACGGGGCCCTGCGCGCAGCCCCGCGGGTCCGCCGCCCGGGCCCGCCCGGCGGAGCGCGGCCCGGGGGGCGGGATCCACCCCCCGGACCGTTCCGCCACCCGCGGGGATTGAGGCAGCGGCATCCCCCGGCCCGCCCGGTCCACGCGGCGGGCCGACCCACGCACCGCACATCGAATCGCCGGGCCCCCGCGGCGGGCAGAGCGCACGGCCGGGCGCACGGCCACACGGGTGGAGCACGCGATGACACGTGCGCCCCGGCCCCGGGCCCCCGCCCGACTGTGCATACGGACAACAATCCCGCCATACGGAACAGGGGGCCTTAACGCTTGGGAGGCGGGGAACTACGCTGGGTTTACGAAATGCCGGGCGCCTATGCCCCGGCGGCGTCTGCGTTCCGCGTGTGACGAGGGGTGGCGCATGTCCAGGGAGCTCCGCGAGCCCAATGAGAAGCTCGGCGCCGTCCTCGCCCTCGCGGGCATCAGCAACGCCGGGCTGGCCCGGCGGGTCAACGACCTCGGCGCTCAGCGCGGTCTGACCCTCCGCTACGACAAGACTTCGGTGGCCCGGTGGGTATCGAAGGGGATGGTGCCGCAGGGCGCCGCCCCGCACCTGATCGCGGCCGCCATCGGCGCGAAGCTCGGCCGGCCCGTGCCGCTGCACGAGATCGGGCTCGCGGACGCGGATCCGGCGCCCGAGGTGGGGCTGGCCTTCCCGCGCGACGTCGGCGCGGCCGTGCGCTCGGCCACCGACCTCTACCGGCTCGACCTCGCCGGCCGGCGCGGGGGCGGTGGGATCTGGCAGTCCCTCGCCGGTTCCTTCTCCGTGTCGGCGTACGCGACGCCGGCCTCGCGGTGGCTGATATCTCCCGCAGACAGCTCGGTGGCACGCGAACCGGTGACGCGCGAAGCGGTACCGGGCGCGGCCCCGCCGGAAGGCCTTCCGGCGCCGCCCGGCGCCCATGTCGGGGGTGTGCCCGCCCAGCCTCCGCGCGAAACGCCGCCGCAAACGCCGCCGCCGCCCGCTCCGGCCGCACCCGATGCCGGGGGCCCGCAGCGCGTGGGCCACAGCGATGTGACCAAGCTGCGCGAGGCCGCCGAGGACGCCCGCCGCTGGGACTCCAAGTACGGGGGCGGCGACTGGCGTTCCTCGATGGTCCCCGAATGCCTGCGGGTGGACGCGGCGCCGCTGCTGCTCGGCTCCTACACCGACGAGGTGGGCCGCGCGCTCTTCGGCGCCACCGCCGAACTGACCCGGCTGGCCGGGTGGATGGCCTTCGACACCGGGCAGCAGGAAGCGGCCCAGCGGTACTACATCCAGGCCCTGCGCCTGGCCCGCGCCGCCGCCGACGTACCGCTCGGCGGGTACGTGCTGGCGTCGATGTCCCTGCAGGCCACCTACCGGGACTTCCCGGACGAGGGCGTGGACCTCGCGCAGGCCGCCGTCGAGCGCAACCGGGGCCTGGCCACCGCGCGGACGATGAGCTTCTTCCGCCTCGTCGAGGCCCGGGCGCACGCGAAGGCGGGCGATTCCGCGGCCGCCGGGGCCGCGCTGAGGGCCTCCGAGGGCTGGCTGGAACGGGCCCGGGACGGCGACGCCGATCCGACCTGGCTGGGCTTCTACTCGTACGACCGCTTCGCGGCGGACGCGGCCGAGTGCTATCGCGACCTCAAACTCCCGCGCCAGGTAAGGCGTTTCACCGAACAGGCACTGTCCCGGCCGACGGAGGAGTACGTACGATCACACGGGCTGCGGCTCGTCGTGAGCGCGGTGGCCGAGCTGGAGTCCGGGAACCTCGACGCGGCGTGCGCGGCGGGGACCCGGGCGGTGGAGGTCGCGGGGCGGATCTCGTCGGCCCGCACGACGGAGTACGTACGGGACCTCCTGCACCGGCTGGAACCGTACGGGGACGAACCGCGCGTCGCCGAACTGCGCGAGCGGGCCAGGCCTCTGCTGGTAACCCCGGCATAGGCCCCGCGTGGCCCCGTTGTCAGTGGCGGGGTGCACTATGCAGGGGTGGGAGGTGTCAGTGTGGGCGGCATGGGCAGGCTGGACTGCGATGTGCTGGTGATCGGAGGCGGGATCGTCGGCCTGTCGACGGCGCATGCCCTCGCGGGGCTCGCTCCGGGGACCCGGGTGGTCGTCCTGGAGAAGGAGGACGGCCCCGCCCGGCACCAGACGGGCCGCAACAGCGGCGTGATCCACAGCGGGATCTACTACAAGCCGGGCTCGCTCAAGGCCCGCTTCGCGGTGCGCGGCGCGGCCGAGATGGTCAAGTTCTGCACGGAGCACGGCATTCCGCACGAGGTGACGGGCAAGCTCATCGTCGCCACCGAGCGGGACGAGCTGCCGCGGCTGCACGCCCTCGTGCAGCGGGGCCGGGAGAACGGCATCCCGGTGCGCGAGCTGGGGCCGACGCAGATCTCGGAGTACGAGCCCGAAGTGCGCGGGCTCGCGGCGATCCACGTCGGGACCACGGGGATCGTGGACTACGGGCGGGTCGCCCAGCAGCTCGCGGAGTCCTCCGGGGCGGAGATCGTCTACGGCGGGGCCGTTGATCTGATCTCGCGGCGGGCGTCGGGCGTTGCGGTGCGGACGAGCGACGGGCTCGTCGTGCGCGCGCGGGTGCTCGTGAACTGCGCGGGGCTGCAGTGCGACCGGATCGCGCGGCTGGCCGGCGACGACCCGCAGATGCGGATCCTGCCCTTCCGGGGCGAGTACTACGACCTGGCCCGGCCCGATCTGGTGCGCGGGCTGGTCTATCCGGTGCCGGACCCGGCGTTCCCCTTCCTCGGCGTCCACCTGACCCGGGGCATCGGGGGCGGGGTCCACGTCGGGCCGAACGCCGTGCCGGCGCTGGCGCGCGAGGGGTACGGCTGGGGCGTGATCCGGCCGCGGGACCTCGCGGACGAGCTGGCCTGGCCGGGATCCTGGCGGATGGCCGCGCGGCACTGGCGCTACGGCGCGGGCGAGGTGCGGCGGTCGCTGTCGAAGGCGGCGTTCGTCGAGGCGGTGCGCAGGCTGCTGCCGGCGGTGCGCGCGGAGGATCTGGTGCCCGCTGCGGCGGGGGTGCGGGCGCAGGCCGTGCTGCGGGACGGGGCGCTGGTGGACGACTTCCTGATCCGGGAGGGAGAGCGGACGGTGCACGTGCTGAACGCGCCTTCGCCTGCGGCCACCGCTTCGCTGCCGATCGGGCGGGAGATCGCCGGGCGGGCGCTCGCGTCCCTGCGCGGCGCGTAGCCCTGCGGGCCTTGGCCTTGGCCTTGGCGCCGCGGCGGCCGGATCGCCGCTGCGCGGGGCTGCTCCCCCGCCGCCCGGGCAGGGCCGCGGGTGCGCCGCTGCGCGGGGCGGAGTCCCCTACCCGCCCTTCCCCCGTTCCCCGGGCTGCGCCCGGACCCGGAAAGATCCTGGGGCTCCGCCCCAGACCCCGGCCCTCAGACGCCGGACGGCTGGATCGGACCGGGCGCGCGTAGAATCCGGGGATTGTGTCTGAGTCTCTGAGTCCCCAGAATCCCGCCGCCGAGCCCGCGCCGGAGGCGACCTCCACCTACGTGCCTCCGAAGTGGCGTACCGAGCCGCGGTTCCCCGACGGGCCCGCGCCCGATCCGGCCGGTTCGCATCACGAGCGGCGGATCCGGAGCTTCCAGCCCCGTCGCAGCCGGGTGACCACCGGGCAGGGCGAAGCCCTGAAGCGGCTCTGGGGGACCTGGGGGCTCGACATCGACGGGCACGACGTGATCGATCTCAAGAAGATGTTCGACGGGCTTCCCGTCGTCCTGGAGATCGGCTTCGGCATGGGCGAGGCCACCGCGCAGATGGCCGCCGCCGACCCTGGCACCGGGATCCTGGCCGCCGACGTGCACACCCCCGGGCAGGGGAATCTGCTCGCCCTCGCCGAGCGGGGCGGGATGAGCAACGTCCGCGTCGCCAACGGCGACGCCATCATCCTGCTCCGCGAGATGCTGCCCCCGGACTCCCTCGCCGGGCTCCGCGTGTACTTCCCGGACCCCTGGCCCAAGGCCCGCCACCACAAGCGGCGGCTGATCCAGCCCGAGTTCCTCGCGCTGGCCGCCACCCGCATGGCGCCCGGGGCGATCCTGCACTGCGCGACCGACTGGGAACCGTACGCCGAGCAGATGCTCGAAGTGCTGACGGCCCAGCCGGAGTTCGAGAACACGCAGGCCGACGGCGGTTACGCGCCGCGCCCCGACTTCCGGCCGCTCACCCGCTTCGAGGGGCAGGGCCTCGACAAGGGGCACGTCGTACACGATCTGCTGTTCCGGCGTACCGGTATCGCCTAGAACCGGGGACATCACTCCGCGTGTCGGGTCCGCTCGGTAGAGTCATCACGTGCCCCGAGCGACCCGGCCGCCCCGGCTGCCGCACCGCGTGCCGCGTACCGCCGGCGCCGTGCGCACGTACGCGCTCGTCGCACTGCTCGGCGTCTGCGGCATCGCGATCCTGGAACTCGTACGCGAACAGACCGGTACGCCCGGCTTCTTCGTCGGTCTGGGCCTGGCCCTGCTGCCGGTGGTGCCCCTCGTGGCGGCGTTCCGCTGGGTGGGGCGGGCCGCGCCCCAATCGTGGGCGCAGGTGGGGTTCTGCTTCGGCTGGGGGGCGTGCGCCGCGGCGCTGATCGCCATACTGGCCAACAGTTTCGCGACCGAGTGGATAGCCGCGGCCACCGCCGATCCCTCCTACGGCGACCGGCTCGGCTCGGTGGTGATCGCCCCGGTGGTCGAGGAGAGCGCCAAGGCGGCCGCCCTGCTGCTGCTGTTCCTGTTCCGCAGACGCCAGTTCAGCGGCGCCTCCGACGGTTTCGTGATGGCCGGTTTCACCGCCACCGGCTTCGCCTTCACCGAGAACATCCTCTACCTCGGCAACGCCTTCGGCGAGGACGCCCGGAACGGCACCGGCGTGCTGAACTCCGTGACGGCGGCGACGTTCTTCGTCCGGGCCGTCATGTCCCCCTTCGCCCATCCGCTGTTCACCGTGGCCACCGGCCTCGGCTTCGGCGCCGCCGCGCTCGCCGTGCGCCGTACGCGCCGGATCGGCCTGCCGCTGCTCGGCCTCGCGTCGGCCATGGGGCTGCACGCGCTGTGGAACAGCTCCTCGGACCTGGGCGAGTCCGGGTTCTACGTGGTCTACGGCTGCGTGATGGTCCCGGTGTTCGCGCTGCTGGCCTGGCTGGCCGTGTGGATACGGCGCCGCCGACTGCGGGCCGTCGCCGGGGAGCTCGCCGTGTACGCGGCCGCCGGCTGGCTGGGCCCGGCCGAGGTGCCCGCGCTGGTGTCGATGCCCGCGCGCTCCCTGGCCCGCGCGCTGGCCCGGAGCACCGGGGGCCGGCCGGCGGGACGGGCGGTCGCCTTGTACGAGGCCGATGCCGCGGCGCTGGCTCTGCTACGTCACCGGGCGCGCAGTGGCGGCCGGGACCGGGAGCCGGACTTCGCGGGGCGGGAGCGGGAGCTGCTGCGCCGGCTCTGGCTGCGCCGCGCGACGGCGGGCCCGGCGCTGTCCCGGGCCGCGGTGCTGGAGGAACTGCTCCCGCCCCGCTTCGACCCCCTGGGCCCGCCCTGCCCGATCGGCCCGATCGGCCCGCTGGGCCCGCCCTGCCCGACCGGCGGGCCGGCGCTGGGGCTCGTACCGGGTCCTAGACGTTCAGGCCCCGTGCCCGCAGCCAGGACAGCGGGTCCACCGTGACGCCGCCCTGGCGGACTTCGAGGTGGAGGTGGGGGCCGGTGACGTTGCCGGTCGCGCCGACGCGGCCGATGGTGTCGCCCCCGGCGACGGAGCCGCCGGTCACCGACATCGAGGACAGGTGGCAGTACCAGATCTCGGTGCCGTCGGGGAGTTCCAGCACGATGCGGTAGCCGTACGCCCCGGACCAGCCGGCCGAAACGACCTTGCCGGAGCCGACCGCCTTGACGGGGGTGCCGGTCGGGGCGGCGAAGTCGAGGCCGGTGTGGTGGCCGGAGGACCACATCGAGCCGGAGTCGCCGTAGTGCGAGGTGAGGGTGTAGGCCGAGGTGGGCAGGAAGAAGGCTCCGGCCGACCGGGCGGAGCTCTCCGCCTTGGCCTTGGCCTCGGCGGCCTCCTTGGCCTCCTGCGCCTTGCGCGCTTCCTCCGCGGCGGCCTTCTCGGCCGCCTCCGCCGCCGCCTTCTCGGCCGCCTCCTTGGCCGCCTGCGCATCGCGGGCCTGCTGCGCCGCGGCCTCCTGCGCCACCCGCTCGGCTTCGGCCCGCTCCTGGGCCTCGGCGGCCTCCTGCTGGGACTCGGCCTGCTGGAGGATGCGGCTGCGCAGCAGCTCGCCCGCGTCGGAACGGCGGTCGGCCTGCTGCGGGATGATCCCCGACCGGGCCGGCTCGGCGGTCCGCGCGGAGCCGCCGCCGGAGTTCCCGGCGGGCTCGTCCCCGCCGCCCAGGGCCTCGGGGAGGTCGGGCAGGGGCGGCAGCGAGGGCAGGGATATGGCGACCTGGGGCCGGTCCTGCGCGGTGGCGATGCCTCCCGCGCCGACCGCGGCGATCACACCGACGCCGAGGACGGTGGAGGAACGGGCCAGTCCCCCGCGCTGCTTGAGCACGCGGTGCTTGCCGCGGGGCGGCCGGGCCGAGTCCTCGGTGGGGTTCCACTCGCCCCAGGCACCGGCGGTGGGCTGCTCCTGGACGTCGATGCCTTCAGGGGCAGGCGAGTTGGAGGCCACCGGGGCACACTCCTCATGGGCGAGCACGCGCACGGTGCCGTCTCTTGCGACGGCTGGGACGACCGCTCTGCGTTATCGAACGGTAATAGAGAAGGGGGAGTGATTCCAAGCAGTTGCGATTGATCGTTAATGACAATCAGCCACTACCCGCACAGCTCTGGCCAGGACTTATCACCAGACTCATGGATCAACTCGGGCAAAAATCACCCACCTCCCCCACCTCTCGCGCCACATCTTCACATTGACGGTTCGTCAGCTTGCTTGCCGAGCGCGCCTCTTCGGTCACGCTCCGTCCCCTTTGCGGACCACCCGCACCGTCCGCCGCCGGATCGGCTGCCGCGCCCCGGGTCTGGCCACCGCCAACAGGGCCATGTCGTCCGTCGCCGCGCCGCCCGTGTGGCGGCGGACATCGGTGGCGAGCGCGCTCAGCAACGCGTCAGGCCCCGCGAACACCCGCCCGCGCAGCCGGGCCGCCGGATCGTAGAAGGCCCCCGCCCCGTCCCGGGCCTCGGTCAGCCCGTCCGTGTACAGGAGCAGCGTCGCGCCCTCCGGGAAGGGCCACTCCCGCACCCGGTCCGGCCAGCCGCCCAGTTCCCCCATGCCCAGCGGCAGCGCCGGCTCGGCGGGGGGCAGCTCCGCGAGGCCTCCGTTCGCGTACAGCAGCAGCGGTTCGGGGTGGCCTCGGTTGACGAGCCGCAGCAGGCCGGCGCCCGGCGGGATCTCGCCGAGCACGCACGTGGTGAACCCCTCCACCGCGTCCAGGCTGTCGCGCCGGTTCCCCTCCCGGGCGAGCGCCCGCTCCAGCCTTCGCGCCACCCCCTCCAGGGTGGGCTCGTCCTCGGCCGCCTCCCGGAACGCCCCGAGTACCACGGCCACCGCCTCGACCGCCCCGAGCCCCTTCCCCCGTACGTCGCCCACCGCGAGGCGCACGCCGTACGGGGTGTCCTGGACGGCGTAGAGGTCGCCGCCGATGAACGCGTCCGCCTGCGCGGCCTCGTAGGAGGCGGCGACCTGGAGTCCCGCGATCCGCTCGGCGGGCGTCGGCAGTACGGCGCGCTGGGCGGCCTCGGCGATACCGCGCGCGGAGGCGAGCTGCTCCGTACCGCGCCGCACGACGATGTTGATCAGCGTGGCCAGCCCGGAGACGGTCAGGACGGTGGCCAGCTCGGTCATGGCCTCCACCTTGAAGGTGGTGCCGTTGTAGATGTGCAGCACGACCACGGCGAAGGTGGCCAGGATCCCGGTGAGGACGGTGGCCCGGAGCGTGAACAGCGGGGCCGCGATGAGCGGGGCGGCGGAGAAGAAGGGGGAGCCGGTGAAGCTGGGCGGGGTCAGCACGTCGAAGAGGAAGCCGAGGACGATCAGGGTGCCCGGGAGCATTTTGACGATCCGGCGGACCACGGCGCTGCCGGCGACCGCGCCGAAGACGCGCTCGCCCCTGCCCTGCCGGCCCAGCCCCACCACGCTGCTCTCCTGCCGCCCGGTCCGCCTCGCCCCCCAAGGCTGGGGGCAGGAGGGCCCGTAGGGCGACCCGGGCGGGACCGTTCGAGTGACGGGACGGCGCACACCCCACGGATGCACGGATACATGGATGCACGGATACGACGAAGGCCCGGCCCCCCAAAGGGGACCGGGCCTTCGTACTGAGTAGCGGGGGCAGGATTTGAACCTACGACCTCTGGGTTATGAGCCCAGCGAGCTACCGAGCTGCTCCACCCCGCGTCGGTAAACCCAACTCTACGCCATCCGGGGGGAGCCCCCCGCCAATTACCGCCCACACCCCCCACCCACAGGACATCACCGCAGGTCAGAGCCCTAAAACCGGCTGCCCGAAGGCACTCCGCCCCCTCCCGGGCCACCTGAACCGCGCCCCCCGAGTCCACCTCAGAGCTCCCCTGACGCCCCTTCAGGGCACAAAAAAGCGCCCCACCCGGCGGACCGGGTGGGGCGCTGTGAGCTGTAGGCCATGTCGGACTCGAACCGACAACCAACGGATTAAAAGTCGAAAGGTGTTCGTCCAACTGGGTGAGTCATGATCCAGCTCGCGGGCTCTCATGCAGGTCAGGGGCTATGCCCCGTCCAGCTCGGACAGCATCAGGGAGTCCGTGAGCACCCCATCCAAGGGCGTCCGCTCCCGCAATGCTCCCGCACCGCATGCGCCCTGACCTGCCCATTTGGCGTACCGCGCTTGTTATCCGTTGCCCGGCAGTAGGCAGCCGACCACGCGCGAGTGTCCCCGTCGATCACGTGGAGGACATCTGCCCGGGGCTGGGTGATCAACGTCGATCCGGAGCTTCATATCTCGGGACTGCCCGACACCTCACCGCAGCCTCGGCCTGTGCGGAACGAGTCGCACCGTTCTCATCGTCGCGGCACTCAGATAGGCCGACGCTTGACGACCCCGCGTGACGCGGGACTGTCGATTCATCAAATCTTCACCGTCAAACCGGAGTTGGGTTGATCGGCGTGCACGGGCACTTTCGCCCTTGCTACGCTATGCGGCCAGAAGCGCAGTACACACGTAGCTCTCCCATCTCACACCACATGCAGGTCACGCGAGGGGTCGCCCGGACGTGCCCATGGCTTCCTGCCCACGTCCCTTGACACAGGAGCTTCGCCATGTCCGTGTTTCATCATGCCCATGCCATCGCGGTGGCCGGAACCCCCGCCCAGCGATATGACGCTCTTCTGGGCTGCCTCTCACGTCGCATCGTCAGTCGAGCGGCCGGTACGTTCATTCCCGCTGGGACTCGACTGCTTGACCAGCCGCAAAAGCACCTGTGGCTTGGCATGCTCGCCAGCGAGGCGAAGTTGGTCAACGAGACCGACGCCGGCTTCCGCGGGCTTCAGATCACTCCACCCGCCCAGGGTTTCTCCTTCCGCGTCCGAACGCTGCCGAAAGCCCTCACGATCGAGGTCGCGGCATCAACGTTCCTGGCACTCCATCCGACCGTGGAGGAGCAGCGCGATACCGCGATTACCCCACGCGACGCGCGTCCTTCCGACGCGCGCGGTGGGGCGGCTCGGGCGGCTGCGACCGTTCGGGCGTCCACCGGGCCCACGGCTGGCGGCTCGCCTCAGACTCGTACGACCTCAGGAAACGGCGGGAGGACGAAGTACCCTCTCGCGCAGATCTGGACGAAGGCCACGATGGATCCTGTACGGATCCCCGTCCACCTGCCTCCCGCAGGGGCCCTGTCGATGCGTGTCGGGGAAGCCGAGATCGCCGCCGCACTCCGCTCCGCCGCGTCCCGCCACGACCACCAGCTCTTCCGTCATCGCCTAGGCGCCCCGGCGAACGGCTCCCTCCCGCTCGAACATGACTTGGCCGATGAGCAGACGTGGGCCGCGTACGGCGCCCGCAACCTGGTCGCGGCGACGCATGTGCTGCCGCCCGAACATCGTGCCGCCGTCGAGATCGAGATCACGCCGGTCGACGGCCTCTTCGAGGTCTTCGTCGCGGTGGTGAACACCACGCCGGCGCCCCAGGACCAGTTGATCGATGGCGTTCGCCCCTATGAGGAGGCGTACCTCGACACCCGTCTGTACCAAGTCGTCCTGACCGCGACGCTCGACGTGCCCGTCGAGCCGTACGAGCTGGAGCAGGTCGCGCAGTCACATCGGTATGAGCGGTCTGTGCCCGCGTTCGGACACGCCTCGCCCGTCTCACACCAGGACGACGACGAACACACCACCCTCCGGACCGAGTTCGCCGCCACGGAACCGACCTGGCGCGGGTATCCCAGAAGGGAATCCTCCGACGCCGCCGGCCGACAGGTGCCGATTGACACGTCCTTCGCCTCCTTGATCGCCGAACCGGTCGGCACCGTCTCCACACTTGTAGACCTTTTGGACGTCTGGGTAGACGACAAATGGGGGACAACGGCCCTGGACGCCCTTCACGTGGAACGCGGATGGAACGACAAGGCGCGCGCGGAGGCCGAGAAGGACGCGACGGCCGCGCGCGCGGAGGCGGCATGGGTGCGCGCTGGCTTGGATCTTCTGCACTCGGACCCGAACGTGCTCGACGCCTTCGTGGCGGCGAACAAGGTGGTCCAGGCTGCCGCGGACGACTACGTCAGTTGGCACCCGTTCCAGGTGGCCTGGATCGTTGGGTGCCTGCCCGGCATGGTCGACCCCAAGCGACACCCCGCTGTCAACATCGTCTGGTTCCAGACGGGCGGCGGTAAGTCCGAGGCCTATCTCGGCCTCATGCTCGCCACGCTCTTCTATGGCCGGTACACCGGCGTCACCCGAGGAACTCAGGTATGGGCGCGTTTCCCCCTGCGTCTGCTGGCCCTCCAGCAGACCGAGCGATTCGCGAAGATGGTCATGAACGCGGAGGTCCTGCGGCGGCAGGATCCCCGCATCGCCAAGGACACAGCGGCCTTCGGAATCGGGTACTTCGTGGGTGGCGGCAACACCCCGAACCGGCTCCGCAAGCCTGACGGCAGCAACTACTACAACGGACCGGACCCCACCGACCCCGCAACCGCCGAAGCGTGCAGGGTCTTGGACAACTGCCCGCTCTGTGGGCAGGGCCTCGCCGTCAAGTGGGACGACCCGACCCACACCATGCGCCACATCTGCCAGAACTCCGCCTGCGAACTGGCCGGCGTGCTGCCTATCTGGGGGGTGGACGACGACATCTATCGCCGGGCACCATCCGTACTCGTCGGAACAGTCGACAAGCTTGCCCAACTCGGCCAGAACCAGGCCTTCCAGATCCTGCTCGGCCGTCCGCACTCCTTGTGCCCCAAGCACGGCTACTCCGCCAGCCCCACCTGGTGCCCCGTCTTCGGATGCAAGGAAGACCGGCGCCCGGTGCCCAAGGGCTTCGGACATGTGCGACTTGAGATCGCCGATGAACTGCACCTACTCGACGAGAGTCTCGGCGCACTGGACGGCATGTACGAGTCGCTACTGCAGAAGATCAGCGAGCACCTCAAGAACGATCCCTTCCAGATCGTCGGCGCCACCGCGACCATCGAGGGCTACCAAAACCAGGTGCGCCACCTCTACGATCGTGAGGCCCGGCGCTTCCCCGTCAATGGCCGGGAGGCGGGGGAGACTTTCTGGTCGACTACCCGTAAGGGCGATCCCCTTCGCCGGTACCTCGGAGTGCGATCCCGGGCAAGCACCATGGTGACCGCCACCCGAGAGGTCGCGGTGGTTCACGATCAATGGGTGCGTGACCTGTGTGACGACCCCAAGAGCGTCGTCTCGGAAGCGGGCCTCGACGCGACCGATGCGGAGATCGTCGAGGAGGCGCGACACGCGGGCGAGGATCTCTTCGAGGTCCTGGTCACCTACTGCCTGCGCAACGAGGACCTGACCAGCTTCGTCCGGGACCCCGCTGTACGGGAGCTGCTGGAGAGCGAAGACAACCTGGTGATCATCAACGGCGACACCAGCCCTGACGTCATCCGCTCAGCCGTCGGCCGCCTGCGGGAGCCTCCGGCCCACAAATCGGAGCGGGTCAGGCTGATCGCCGCCACCAAGGCTATCGGGCACGGATTCGATGTCCCCCGCCTTGGCGTCATGGCTGTCATGGGCACACCGACCCAGGCGTCTGAGATCATCCAGGCGTCCGCCCGCGTCGGACGTCGCTTTCCCGGGCTGGTCGTGAACGTGATCAACCCCAGCCGAGACCGCGACGCGAGTGTCTTCCGCTACTACCCGGAGTGGATCCGCTACCTGGACCGCTTGGTCCACAAGGTGCCCGTGAACCGGGAATCGGTGCCCGTCCTCAAACGGGTCCTGCCGGGCGGATTGATGGCGTGGTTCCTGCAGGTCCTCGACCGCGAGTGGATCACAGGGGGACGCCGGCGGCGCTCTCTCGCCGACTCCACCGCCTTCCGCGACGCCGTGCGGGATGGGGTGTTGGACCGCGCGCTGCTCGTTTCCCTGCTTCGTCATGGATTCGGCATCGACGATACGAGTGTCTACCACCGGATGCACCGTGAGGCCATCGACGTTTGGGTCGACGATCAGCTGGCCACGCTTCCGTTTCGAGCGGAAGCCGGCAAGCGCCTCCCCGACCTGCTGCACCCGTCTGTACCGCGATCCCTCCGCGATATCGAGGAGCCCTTGACCATCTACGGCGAGTTGTAGTCGCACGCGTCCCGCGTCTCGTGCCCCGCCGTCCCGCTCCCGTATCCGGAGAGATTCCGCATGGTCTTCGAACAACTCAACCGCAGCAACATCCAGGCGCTGTGGCGCTATATGCCAGGCCAGCCCTACAACTGGTCCTCCAAGGGCTCCGTCCTCGGCGAGCCGCCCCGCCAAGTAACCCCCCTTGATGTTCCCGAGGGCTGGGTCGCCCCACAGCTCCGCCGGTTGCTCCTGCCCTTCGAGAGCGCGTCGAACAACGGTTCCCGATCCGGCACCGAGCTCACCGCGATCGAACGACGTCAGTTCAGTCTGGTCAAGGCGGAGGACCTCCGAGCCGCCCGTTTCCCCAACACCTTCCTCTGCCGCGCGTGTGGCGCCTTCCGCCTCATCCGCAACAGCGACGGCTTTCCCACCTGCCCCACATCCAGCCACGGGCGGATGGAGCAGTTCTCCTGGTGCGAGGTCCACGAGTGCGGCCACCTGAGCGAGCTCGCGCCGCCTCGGTGCGGCTCCGGCTGCCGTGCCGCGATGCGACTCAACAACACCCGCGACCTGAACACCTCCCGCTGGTACTGGACCTGCGACCGCTGCCAGCGGCGCTCTGACGATCCCGTCGTCAGATGGTGCGCCACCTGTCGCGACGGCCGTCCGCAAGTCATGCGGGTGCCACAAACCGCCGCCTACTACCCACAGCAGATCACTGTCATCAACCCGCCCACCCGAGGCGACTATGGCGCGCTCGCCTATGAGGGTGTGTACGCGGCAGCAGTGGCTCAAAGCCTGGGTGCCCTGCCCAGAGGAGCCGAGGGGCTCCGGCGTGCCGGAGGCGCCAGCGTTGCGGGCGGCGCCGTAGAACAGGCTCGCGAGACGGCGGAAGCACTCGGCCTCAAGCCGGAGGATGTGCTTTACCGCCAACTCATCGCGAAGGCCAAGGAACGGGAAGGCGACACACCAGCCTGGGACACCCGGGTCGAGGCCTTGGGCCGCGATCCCGAGACGATCGAGGTCTTCGGCGAAGAATGCCGGCAGCTTGGCCTCGCCTGGGACGCCAAGCCCCTGACCGTCCAAAATCTGCTCGATGGTGACGCGGGCACGCAACTGGAGGCCTACTACCAGCAGTACCGCAAGCTGATCTCGCGCTACGGATTCTCCGACGTCACCTTGCTGCGAGAACTGCCCATCGCGTACATCGTGGCGGGCTACACGAGGATCAGCAGCAATGCGGTGGCCACCACGCGCCGCGGGACCCAGACCAGGCAGCGGTTCCGCTTCTTCCCGGCGGGACGCGACAGTAAGTTCCCCATGTACGGAGTGCGAACCGAGACTGAGGGCCTGCTGTTCGAACTGGACAAGCTCGCCGTGGTGCGTTGGCTCGTCGGCTCTGGCGTCATCGAGGACCCCGCCCTGGAAACCCAGGAAGAGGCGCAGCGATGGATCTTCCAGTTCAGCGATCCGGTCCTCGACGCCTTCAACGCGCCTGACAACGACATCACGAAGGCCATCCTCGGCCTCGTCCACTCCATGGCACACCGCATGATGAAAGCCCTCGCCACCCGGTGCGGGCTCAACGTCGACTCACTCGGGGAATATCTCTTCCCCGCAAATTGCGCTTTCCTCGTCTATGCCAACACCCGCAGCAACTTCACACTCGGCGGGCTCGAACACGTCTACCGATTCGACTTGGAGGACGCGCTGTGTGAACTAGACGCGGAGACCCGCTGTGTGTTCGATCCGCCTTGCCGACGCGCCTTCGGCGGAGCGTGTGCCGCGTGCCTCCACATCTCCGAGGTCGCCTGCGCAAGGTTCAACACCGTTCTGGACCGGAACCTGCTGTTCGGCACGCTTCCCCCCCTCCTGTCCGGCACCACACAAGGCTCGCAATCAGGAAGAGAAGGCGAACGACAGTGGCGCGGGTACTGGAGCCGCTGAGACCCCTGGTCTCCCTGCTCCTGCAGGCACCAGCCCCTGCTGACACCGCGGCGGCCGCGACCAACATCGCGGCCGCCGCCGGCACTGGTCCCGAGATAGCCACACTCATCCAGGACGCAGTAGTCGATCGGCGGCTCGTGTCGTACGCCCTCGTCCACGCTGGCGTCGTGGACGAAGTCGGCGAAGTCACGCAGGCCGCGCCTCTCCTGCTCGCTCAGGCCCACGCCATGGTGGCGATGTCACTGGAAGAAGGGTGGGAGCTCGTGCTCACCGTCCCGGCCTTCCTCACCGAGTCCTTGAACGAGATGTCGCGTGACAACGGAGGTCCCGGGCTGCCACTCGACACGGGCCGGACGATTCGCCATGTCGCCGAGAGCGCGCGATCACACCTGGTGATCGCCGCGCCCTACCTGCACCCCTCCTTCGCGGCCACCGTGGCGCCAGCCCTCAGCACCCTCACAGAGGCTGGCGGGACTGGCACAGTGATCACGAGGGCGCTGGGTCGGTCCGCGCCCGACCGCTCAAATGCCAACGTGGCAGCGGTGGAAGTTTTACGGGGTGCGGCGGGCAGCCGGCTGAGGGTGTGCTCATGGGACGAGAGCGGGCTGGGTATCCACTTCAAAGTCGTCCTGGCCGACGACCAACTCGCGTACATCGGTTCCGCGAACCTCACCCCTGGCGGAACCCGTTCTCACGCTGAAGCTGGCATGCTCCTGCGAGGCAGTCGAGTAAAGGCTCTCTCCCGTTGGCTCCACGTTGTGGCAGACGAGCTCGCACGGCGCTCGTAACGCGGCTGAGGAAGATCGACTCACTGAAGTGAATGCGGCCGTGCCACTACGAGGCCGTTGACAGCCTTCCCCCACCCCCGAGCGCAGGAGACAGGACGGCCGATGCGCTCGTGAGTGTTGTACCACCGGTCGCCTCGTCAGGCG
This sequence comes from Streptomyces sp. GL_141, assembly GCF_057834385.1. Taxonomy (NCBI): domain Bacteria; kingdom Bacillati; phylum Actinomycetota; class Actinomycetes; order Kitasatosporales; family Streptomycetaceae; genus Streptomyces; species Streptomyces sp. GL_141. The sequence goes on along the minus strand of NZ_CM174402.1, from coordinate 4,474,935 downwards.
GGCTCAAATCGTGACGCCGATAGAGTCGGCATCACATCCCGCGCACGTCTCGGGCTGTATTGATATGAGGGAGTGGTGGAAGATGGCGCCGATCCGCGAGCCAACGCAGGTCTCTGTCCAACAGAACGGGACCGTGGAACTGCCCATGGGCCTGCTGGCGGAGGCTGGTTTGGCGCCCGGCTCCACTCTGCTCGCGTTCAGCGATGGTGACGGGCGCATCGTGCTACGTCGTCTCGAGGATTCGGTGGAAGACCTACTCGGTGGGCTCGGGTTGTAGTCCCGCCCCACCGTCGGCCGCTCCGCCTCGCGCAGGCAGCATGCCGCGGATCCGCTCAGCGGCCTCGGCTAGGTCCTCGTGCTCCCAGACTCGAACTACCTGCCAGCCGGCATCCCGTAGAAGGCCATCCGTCTCCGCGTCCCGCCTGCGGTTGCCCTCGATCTTCTCCCGCCAGAACTCGCTGTTCTTCGTAGCCGGGCGGTGATGCTCAGGACAGCCGTGCCAGAAACAACCATCGACGAACACAGCGACACGCGCCTTGGGAAAGACGACATCGGCCGTCCTGCGCAGGTTCGGCAGGGGCCTGATCCCAACCCTGTACCGCAGGCCGTCCGCGTGCAGGAGGGAGCGGAGGCGAACCTCAGGCTTCGTGTCCTTGCCGCGATTCCCCTGCATGACTGACCGAACCGCCGGCGATGTGGCCCACGAATCCTCTGCCGGCGCCTGCTCCGCGATGAGGCCAGCGACACGCGCCATTCCCCAGGCTTGAGCGAGATTCGCGGACCGTGTGTCGTTCGTAACCTCGCCTACGTACTCGGCGGGTGACCGACCCTTGTCAGACCACCGAAGGTAGGCCCGGATCCGCCTAGTCCTCGGAAGCAACTTCAGCTCGATCGAGGCTCTCGCGAAGCGTCCGTCCCCGAGGTCGACCATGCGTCGGTTCCGCCCCCCAGCCGCCCGGTCCTGTTCGGCCGCCAGGATCGCCCGGCTCCTGCCCTGTTTCCCCTTCCAAGCCTTGGTCGGTGGCGGCTTCTCCTTCCAACGGCGCGATTCTGGCGCCGTCATCTCACTCACCTACGCTTCTCCGCGCCGTCCAGAGCGGCGGCGACGGCCTTAGCGAACACCTCTCCAAGGAGGACGGGAACAGCGTTTCCGAGCTGCCGCATCTTCTCTCCGCGAGGACCCTCAAGCTTCCAATCATCGGGGAACGTCATAACGCGAGCGGTCTCCCGCACGGTCATGTAGCGGTGGAGGTAGCGCCAGCCGTCCGGCGCCGTGGCATCGGGGACTCGGTCGTCCAGGAGCATCACCGACTCTCCACCTGGGACGCCGTGCACACCCGCCTTGACGGTCTTCGCCGGCCGATCAAGTTCGTTGGGTGTATGACCGTCGTAGATACGAGCGTTCGGCCATCCGACGTGGTAGGCGATCCCCCCGTGCTCATGCTTCTTGTCCTGCTGATCGAGCGGGATGGGCGGCAGCCTCAGCTGCCCATCTCCGTGGATCGCGTCCCGCATTGTCCGCCAGGGCTTAAGGCCGTCGTCCATCGGCAGCGTCTGGGGGACGCGCTTCATCACCCGAGCCCTGACGTGATCCGGCACGTCCGGGTGATTTCGCCAGTAGGTGCCGTCGGCGAATGATCGAAGCAAAGCCGTCTCGGAATGCGTCGGACTCACGAGCCGCTTGAACTCGTCGACGTCCACTCTCAGATCGGCACGGAAGGCCACGATGATGACCCGGTTCCTGATCTGTGGAACCCCATAGTCAGCCGCGTTGACCGGGACCATAACGGCCTTGTACCGCTTGCTCAGATCAGCACTGGCCACTTCGCCTTGAGCGATCAGGGCCTGATCGTGTTCTTGCCACGTGGTGCCCTCTCGCCTCTCCTCGAATGGGAGTTCCAACTCCCTCAAGATGTAGTTGAAGTACGGCTTGAAGGAAGGCCGCAGAAGACCCCTCACGTTCTCGCAGATGACGGCCTTCGGCTGAATCTCCCGAACGGCCCTGAACATCTCCGGGAACATGTTGCGCTGATCCTCGTCCCCCTTCGCCACACCTCCCAGACTGAAAGGCTGGCACGGGGGGCCACCGGCGAGCACGTCGACCTTCCCCTTGAGGTAGTCCATGTCGAGCTTCCGAATGTCCCCCTCGACGAGAGGCGGCCGCCCCGCGCCTCGGGGCACACGGGGACGCTCCCCGTCCTCGCACGCCTCCGCGCCGTTGGCGGCGAGGGTCTCGCACGCCCGCTTGTTGAACTCATTCAGCAGCAGGGGGCGGAACCCCGCCCGCTCCACCGCCATCGCCAGCCCTCCGCCACCGGCGAACAGCTCGACAGACGTGCGCTTCATTCTCGACTCCCCGGGCAGTTCAGCAGTCTCAAAAGCATACCGCGGAGTTGTTGATCAACAGGGTCATTCCGCGAGACGCCGCATCTGCGCTGAGGTACGACGGGTATCGTGCGGTGATCATCTACGCGTAAGGAGTTGCCGGGATGACGCCCACGCTGGAGCCCAACGGCGGCGACGGTTACCACAAGGACTTCACGCTCAGCATCACGAAGGCCCTCGGCGATCAGCTCGCCATCGCCTTGGACGGGTTGGACCGGGCGCCGCTGAACGAAGCCAGCATCGCGGGACTCAAGGAGAAGCCGGGCGTTTACCAGCTCTACCTGAACGGCCAATTCGTATACGTCGGCAAGGCCGACAAGTCGCTTCCGGCCCGGCTCCGCAACCATCTCCGCAAGATCTCCGGACGCAGGCGGATCAGCCTCGACGAGATGGCGTTCTCCTGCCTCTATGTCGCGGAAGACTTCTCCGCCCTGGCGCCAGAGCAGCTGCTCATCAGCCACCACAAGGAAATTGGCAACATCCCTTGGAACAACAACGGGTTCGGCAATAAGGACCCTGGCCGGCAGCGCGACACCACGGTCCTCAAGAGCAACCACTTCGACACCCAGTTCCCGATCGACCTGGACCGCCCCGTCGACGGGCTGAGCATCGGGGAGTCAACGCTCGAAGAGTTTCTGGAGACCGTAAAGGCGGCCCTGCCCTATAACTTCCGGTACCAGAAGTCCCCTCTCTACAAGAGCTGGACCATTCACGTCCCCTCAGAGAGCTTGACCGCCGACCAGGCGTTCCGCCTGATCTCCACAGCCATACCTGAATCGTGGCAGATCACGGCCCTGATGGGGTACGGAATCATGTACGACGACGCTCCCGCCACTTACAAGAGCGCATGGCGCTACTACCGCGCCGGCTCGCATGTCGACGCCATTCCCGAGGCGGACCCGGTGGGCGAAGTCGAAGCTGAAGACGCCCTGCCATCCAGCGATGAATAGCACCAACCGCCGGGAGAAATGAAGTCCGCATGAGCGACAGAGACGATATCTACGACCCGCTGCGTCGCGAGAACTTGGGACGCAGCGTCCAATGGGCTCTCGAAGAGACAAACCCGATCCCCCTCGGAAGCGTTCGAAGCCGGTCGTTCAAGGGGTGCGGGATCTACGCCATCTACTACGTCGGCAATCACGATCTCTACAGGCCTCTCGCAGATCACCCGTTCGAGGTTCCCATATACGTGGGCAGGTCGACTCCCGAAGGCTCCCGCACTGGGTCAGTTGTGAAATCCCCGGAGGAGAGCAAGTCCCTCCGTTCTCGACTCATGATGCACGAGAACAAGATCAAGAAGGTCGATGACCTTGAGATCGACGATTTCTACACCCGCTTCCTGCCGGCGGACGACCTGTTCACGCCAATGGCCGAGAGCATGATGATTACGGAGCTCCAGCCAGTGTGGAATGTCATTCTGGATGGTTTCGGCGTGAATGCGCCGGGCGACGGCCGGAAGGACCAGGCCCGCTCGAAGTGGCATGAAGTCCATCGAGGCGCACCCGCCGGCGAGGCGCTTCCGCCCCATCCGGGCGGTCCCGACCCGCTTCGCGAGAAGGTGACTCTCCACCTTGCCACGCACGCGGTACGCCCGGCGCACGCCGCTGGCGTGCCGCCCACCGCGGACTCTCTCGACTCGGACGGCGCCGTCTCCAGCGATTGACCCTTCCTCACTCGACCATGACGAGGCCCTCCCGGACAGTGCCATCCGGGAGGGGCATCGCTTGGGGAGTCAGCCGCCCGGCGGTAAGGCAGTCTCAGCCGGGAGAGGGCCAGGGGTGAGCAGCGGGGCGCAGTCGGGGCAGGCGTACACGGTGCCGCCGGGGCCGCTCGTACGCTCTATGTGGTGCACCTCGACGGGAGCGGCGGTTATCCGCTCGCACCGACAGCAGGAAGTGGCCGTCATACCCCCACCGCCACCCGAATCGTCCGGCTGTCAGGGCGTACCTGCCTGCCGTGGATCACGGTCGGGCCCACGTCGATGCCGCGCAGCGCCATATCCAGTGCCCAGCGCCGTTCAGCCTGAGCCCGACGCTTCGGGTCGTCCTGACGCCTATAGGGCGATGCGGTGACGTAGGGACGCACGGGGTTGATCGTGTCCACGAAGGCCTGCCCCCGCGCGGCCTCGCAGGCGTATGGGCTCTTGTGTTCCGGCAGCGGTCGCCGGGGCCGCGAGAGCATTTCGGGCGCCAGCTCCGGCGCAGGGGTGGAGCGGTGCTTCCCTCGCGCGGGTAACAGCATCACAAGGAGGCGCGTGAAGCGCGCGATAAAGTCGGTCATGTTCGTCAGCTCCCAAAAGCTGATGGGCCACGCCCCCGGACGTTCGCTGCGTCGCGGGGGTCCTTTCGTGAGCGACCCTAGCTCGACCTGTCAAAGCCTGTAAAGACCTGTGTGCCCCTGTCAGGGAGTGCCGTCATGGGATCGGCCGGATACCGTCGGCTCATGGAGTACGGGCCGGATGACCAAGTGCAGCGCGATGCGCCCGACGCACCGTTTCAACAGCTCGCAGGGATCCTGCGAGCACGCGTGAAGCGGGGCGACTGGAAGCCGAACCGGGCAATTCCTGGCGAGAACGCCCTCGCGGACGAGTACGGGCTTTCCCGCCCGACCGTCCGCCGCTCGATCGCCGTGCTCGCCGACGAAGGACTCGTGTACGCGGTGCCGGGGCGCGGTACCTATATCGCCGAGCAGAAGCCGGCCGCACCGACCGCGCACGAGTGAGACGACCGCGCCCATCCCCTACGGAAAGCGGCCCCGCCGGATGGAGAGCTGATCACTCCGAGAGGCGGGGCCAGGTCCTGGGCCAATGCGGGGATGCCGGCGAGGGACGATTCATCCGTCAGGCGCTGCGCGCGTGTTCGCTGCCGCGGAACGGGTGAAGGCGGGGCTGGCAGTTCAGCCGAGGTAGGGGTACGTGCCGGCGAGGTAGTCGCCGATCTGCTGCCGCATGCTGGGGTGGATGTCGTACTGGTCGAGCTCAGCGGCCTCGACGAAGCGGACGCCGTCGGCCTCGTCGTTGATCGTGGGCTCACCACCCACGGGGCGCCCGATGTAGGTGTTCTCGTACTGCTGGCGGATCTCGCCGTCGGTGTAGGCCACGATGTGGCGAGGGTTCGTGTAGACACCGAGGAAGCCGGTGATCTCAGCGACGATGCCCGTCTCCTCCACGCATTCGCGCACCGCGCACTAGGCGGCCGTCTCGCCGATGTCCTGGGCACCCCCGGGCAGGGCCCACTGGCCGGTGTCGCGGCGCCGCTGGAGGAGGACGGCACCGGTGTCGTCGACGACGAGCAGGTTGCTGGCGGGGATGAGGGTGTTGGCCTTCGGCGCGGCCGGGTCGTTGTAGTACTCAGTCCTACCCATGTGCGGCGGTCCCCTCCTGGTCGGGAGTCCAGGGCCGCAAGCGGCCCGGACGGCTTCGCGGCCCTGATCGTAGTTGCCGCGCATTCTCGTGGCGGCCCTACAAAGCAGCAGCGATGGGCGACGGGGTCTCCTATCTGGCCTCGGCAGGGACACCATCCGGTCACCTGGTGCGCCACCACCGTGAATCCGTTGCGAGGGGCCTGCTGGATCCCTATCCTCGTGACCAACGCGTCGACGGAGACGAGTAGCCACGGATCACGCGAGCAGAGAGAGCCGCCGGCAGCTGTGAAGGCGGACTCGCACCCATGGTGAAGACCCTCCCGAGCGCGGGGAGGAAAGGCCCACGGGCCCAATGCCCCGCCGGTTTGCCCCCGTCATCGGGCTGAATGAGGCCGCCGCTTTCTGGCGGTGGCAAAGGCGTGGTGGCACCGCGAGTACCCTTCTCGCCCACGCTTCCAAGGGATCATGACGACGCCCCTGGAGGGCTGCGATGATCCACACCACTAGCCGCGTACTGGCTTCTGACCTACGCGCGCACCTCGACCAGACCGTCACCGTCTCCGGCTGGGTGAACGCACTCCGGCTGCAACGCAAGATGCAGTTCGTCATCCTGCGGGACCACTCCGGCATGGCCCAGGTGACCCACAAGCGTGACGGCGGCCCGCTCGAAGCCGTCATCGAATCGCTTACCCCCGAGTCCGCCGTCCGGATCACCGGCCGCGTCGTAGAAGCAGCCCAGGTCAACCTGGGCGGCCTGGAGATCGTCCCCGAGATGATCGAGGTGCTGAACCGGGCAGAGACACCACTGCCGATCGACGAGCACACCGGCCCCGAGCACCGGCTCGACTGGCGCTTCCTCGACGTACGCAAGAGGGCCACCGCGCAGATGGTGTTCGCCGCGCAGACGACCCTGGAGCAGGGGCTGCGCGAGTACGCCATGCAGAACGGCTGCACGGAGATGCACACGCCCAAGCTGATGGGCACCGCCTCGGAGTCCGGCGCGGAGGTGTTCAAGCTCGGCTACTTCGACCGGTCCGCCTACCTCGCGCAGTCGCCGCAGTTCTACAAGCAGATGGCCGTGGCCGCCGGCATCGACAGGGTTTTCGAGATCGGCCCCGTTTTCCGGGCCGAGCCGTCGTACACCTCCCGGCACGCGACCGAGTTCACCGGCGTGGACGTCGAGCTGTCGTGGATCGACGACGTCGAGGACGTGATGGCGTTCGAGGAGCGGATGCTCGCCCACGCCATCGCGAAGGTCGCAGAGGTCCATGGTGAGGCGATCCGGAAGGTCTTCGGCATCGAGGTCGTCGTGCCCAAGGCCCCGTTCCCCAGGATCACGATGGCCGAGGCGCAGGAGATCCTGCGGGCCGGCGGCTGGGACCCGGAAGGCGTCAAGGAGGACCTGGACCCGGAGGGTGAGCGCACCATCGCCGCCCACATGAAGGAGCTCACGGGCCACGAGTTCGTGTTCATCACGCACTACCCGGCCAGCATTCGGCCCTTCTACCACATGCGTCCGGCGGACCGGCCGGACCTGACGCTCAGCTTCGACCTGCTCTGGAAGGGCCTGGAGATCACCACCGGGGCCCAGCGAGAGCACCGCTCCGACGTGCTGCTCAAGCAGGCGGAGGAGAAGAGCATGGACACCGAGCCGATGCAGGACTACATGAACATCTTCCGGTTCGGGTGCCCGCCCCACGGCGGCCTCGGCGCCGGCCTGGGCCGGATCCTGATGGTCATGCTCGGCCTGGACTCGATCCGCGAGGCCGCGTTCCTCTTCCGGGGACCGAACCGCCTCACCCCCTGAGCCAGGGGTAGACGCACCGCTACCCCACCGCCTGTCTGGCGGTGGGGCAGCGGGTGCTCGCTCAGTACCGGGTGTGGCCGAGGTCGAGGGTCCATGCCTCAGCGGGGTTCTTGTCCCAGTGGTCGCGCAGGGCCAGCTCGCGGTCGGCGTACCGGCCGCGGCGGGACAGGCCGCCGTGGGAGAGGGTGACACTGAGCGCGAGCGGCGATTCTGTGGTGACCCAGTGCGGGGTCAAGGCGTGGCTCCACAGCTGGTCGCCGGGCTGCATCGTCACCGACTGTCGGGCCGCCTCGTCGTGCGGTGGGGGATCTTCGGCGGTGGTCTCACCGAGGACCGCGGCTTCGGGGGACAGGTGCTTGTCGGGGTTGTGATAGCTGTGGAAGGTCTTAGCCCCTTGGACCTGCCACACCAGACCGTGCGAGTTGTCGTTGTGGTAGGTCGAGGCCGCGCCTTCCGTGGACAGGAACAGGATGGGCGCGCACCGCTGCCACGTGAACCCCTGCGACGACAGGTAGGTGCGCCAGGGCACCATGACCTCGTCCTGGAAGCCGGCCAGGATCTCGCCGTAGAACCGGGCGAGGTTGAAGTGCACCAGGCGGAACGGCCACGTGGCGATCTCTTCGACCGGGGCCGTCCGGAACGCGGCGGTGCGGTCCATGCGCACCTTCCAGTCGTCCTCGCCGAGGACCGTGAACCGCACCTCCTCGTCCCGGCGGACGTGGTCGAGGATGTCGATCGCCGGTAGGAACAGGTACTCGAACGGGACCTGCATACGGAAGTTCGGCGACTGCCTCCAGTGGCTGTTGAAGTCGTCGGGATCGGTGACGGAGACCGACGGTTGCACGTGGACCCCCAAGGTCAGGCCGCCGCGCAGTCGCGGGACGCGGGGCGGCAGATGGCGGCGCAGTCGGGTCCGACGCGGTCCGTGGCCGGCGCGTCGAGGAAGGCTCGTATCTCGGTACGTGGGGCATGGACACTGACCTCGGATGCTCCGTAGGGGCAGTGCCGCACCTCGCCGTCGGCCGACATGTAGAGGGTGGCCGACCGGCAGGAGTGGCTCTCCTCCTTGGACAGCTGTAGTTGCCGCAGGTCGTCGAGGTAGGACCGGTATCCGTTGGACAGGCGGAAGTACTGGTCGAGTGCCGCCGTGTCGCGCGCCCTCTGCATCAGGGAGTCCTGGATCGATCGGCCGTCCCGGCGCAGGGCACTTTCGGACAGGAGAACGGGGCTGAGCTGAACGTCGATCCCCGTTCCCGCTACGAGGTCAGCGAGCTGCTCGGCTTCCTCGACGTCCACATCCCAGTAGGTGAGGTGAAGGACTTTCGAGGGGGTGTCGACGGCGTCCAGCGTCGCGACAGCCGAGGCTGCGCTCCGGGTGGTGCGGCCGAGTGTCATCGCGCCCTGCGAGTCCGCGGAGACGGTCACGTTGGTCAGTAGGTGACCGACCTCCGCGAGAGCGGTGACCTCAGCCTCAGAGCGGGCCGAGGTCACCATGGACACCGTCATGCCGAACTGGAGGGCCAGGCGGACGAGCTGCCGAAGGTCCGGGTGGTGCGTCGGCTCACCACCGGTCAGGCACACGCCCTCCACCCCGGTCTCCTTCAGCCGCGACAGGGCACGCGTGTACGTGGCGGTGGTGAGGAAGCCGCGGGCGCGGTCGGCCCGGAAGCAGAAACTGCACGCGACCTCGCAGTGCCCCGCCGTCGAGATCAGCGCCGTACGGACCGGGGTGGTCATTGCACCCCCGTGTTGTCCCACACCGCGATGGCCACGGTGCTGGTGTAGAAGGCGCACATCTGTGGGTCGGGTGTGCTGCCCCCGATGAGGGCCTGTTCGTTGCGGGACGGGCCGCCGCAGATGGCCAGCGCCGGGCAGTCGCCGCACGCGGGGATCGGCGCGACCTTCTTCGTCGCCCTTGTGAGGCGGCTGGGGTCCGACCGCAGCTCGTCGAGTGTGTGGAGGAACTCGGGCTCGGTGAAGTTGATGTCGCACACGCTGACCCGGTTGCCGGGCAGGAGAGCGGCGTTGAGGCTGCGGTCGCCTTGCATATGGTCGAACAGCATCGGCCGGCGGGTGTCGAGGGCCTGGAAGGCCCGGTCCAGGACGGAGAAGAGCATCCCGCCCTTCCCTAGCGCGGTCAGGCGGGCCTCGTAGAGCTCCCGGGCCAGGTCCGTGCCGTTCACCCGCCACTCGCCCCCGGTGGGGATGGGCGTGTTGACGTAGATGAACTTGAGCCCGAGGTCGTCGATGATCCACTGCACGCTCTCGGCCAGGCGCCCGATGTTCGACGCCGTCGGGGTGAGGTTGCAGCCGACGTGCAGGCCTTTCGCCTCGACCAGGCGCCGGACGTTGCGGCGGATCCGGTCGTCCGCCGGCTGTCCGCCGAGGAGGAGTCGGTTCGCCGAGTTGATCCCTGGAGGGCCGTCGATGGAGATGCCAACCCCGTACTCGCGCTGTACGAAGTGGTCGAGGGCCTCGTCCGTCAGGCGAGCGCCGTTGGTGACGACCGTGCGCCGGACCCGCTCTACGCCGTAGCGGGCGGCGAGGGTGTCGGCGAGTTCGTCGCCGTACTGCATGAGGTCGAAGCGGATGGTCGGCTCGCCGCCGAACCACTGGATCGAGACCTCCTCCTGCCCCGCGTTCTGCTCGAACAGGAACTCAAGGCCGGCGGCGAGCTCCTGCTCCGTCATGTCCGGCTTGCCGCTGTTGGTGTCGACGAAGCAGTACGTGCAGGCCATGTTGCAGCGGTCGGTGAGCACCACCCGGAGGCCGCTGATCCTGCGCGGTGTCGGGTCGATGCCCAGGGTGTGGAGGCGGTGGTGGAGTGCTTCACGGCGGTCGGCCGCGGGGCCGTCCTGGGTGAAGCCGAGCCCGGCGAGTGCTAAGTGTGTCGCGGTCGGGGGGACCCCGGCGAGGTCAGAGACCTCGCCGGAGTCGAGAAGCACACTCTCCAGCGTGACCGGGTCGAGGAGGACAGCCTCACCGTCACGGTCGTACTGGAAGTATTTCCCCCACAGCAGCTGGGGAGTGGCCACTGGGTCAGGCCGCCGTTTCCTCTTCGGCGATGCCCAGCTCGACCATGACGGCGCGGACCTTGTCCTCGGCGTCGGCCTGGAGCCGGGCGGAGGCCGCCGGGGAGCCGCCGTCGGAGAGGACGATCACACCGGGGAGCGTCGGGTTCGGCGCGATGACCGTGAGACCGGCCGGCTCGGTGCTGATGACCATGACCGCGCCCTCCAGGCTGACCCAGTCGGTGCGGTCCTTCAGGGCCTCCAGGATGCGGCCCTGCTTGTCGCGGAAGGAAGCACGCTCCCCCATCCACACGCCCGCCTTGGACTTGGAGTCCACGACGTCCGCGTAGATGAGGTGGTTCTGCTTCTCTTTCCTGGGCTTCGGCATAGCTGATCTCCTTGGTGGAAGGGTGACTGCCCGGGACGGGCAGCTTGGATCCGCTCTGGTGCCGCCGGTCTGGTGCCGTATGGCACCTCGCCGGTTTCGTGCATGGCGCCCGGGGCGCCGTTCCCCGCCCGGTGCCGACCGCTAGGTCAGCACCGGGCGGGAAGCCTGTTCAGCCCTTCGCGCCTCTGGGCTATGCCGAGTGGGTGATCGGCTGAAGCAGTTGGAGGGTGTCCGGATCGGCGGTCCATTCCCGACCCGAGTGGTCCATCGGGCGCATATGCGCCACCCTCCTGACCGGCCTGTCGGTGAGTTTTGATACGTAGATCAGGACTGCGCCCACGGTTCCGCGACGTCCGCATGCGGGGTGTGCGACGTCTTGGCCAAGGAGCCCGTGCCCGGTGTCCTCCGTGACCCAGACGTTCGCCGCCGCAGTCGTGCTCATTGGGCTCCCCCGAGGCCGAGGAAGGCGTCGAACTGGGCGGATCTCCAGGTGGAGGGATCGCCGTTCCTGCCACGGAACGCCTCGGCGGCCCTGGGCAGACCGCGGCACTCCGACGGTGTGCCGGCGTCCGTCTCCACGTACGGGGCCACGACGGCCTCGTAGCGAATGCTGGTCGCGCCGGGGGTTCGTCGGGGAAGCCGGGGACCGCTCACGTTCCACTCCCTTTCGCCGGGGGTCTTCGAGGTGGCGTAAGAGTCCCCCTGGTGCGGGTGTCACGGCCACGACACGGTTGGGGTCATCTGGTGCCCGCGAGGGTGACCGGGGTGTCATGGAGGTGGCACCGCGATGTCATCTGCACGGATTCCATTGCGCAGTAGGGATGTTGGCCAGTAGGCACGAAGTGGAGCGGGGCGCGATGTGGCCCGCCTCCTGACCTTGAGGGAGCGACCGATGGACGATCCGGCGACGCTGCTGCGCGTGTTAGTCCAGCAACGGCATTGGCGTTACAGGGACTTCGTCACGGCGTTCGAGCGCGCAGCCGTACAGGCCGGCGTGCAGGGCATGTCGGTATCGGAGGCACAGTTCCGGCGGTGGACGTCGGGCCGGATCAAAACCATGCCCGGACCGGACACATGCCGGGTACTGGAGCAGCTCTTCGACGTGGAGGTCTCGGCACTGTTCGGGCCACCGCCCGCACTGTCGACCTCGGCATCAGTGACTCCCACCGCGTACGACCTTGAAAGTGAAATCGCCATGACCGCACGTGACGCCGCTGATGAAGCCGGTGCTGCCGCCGCGCAGTCCGTATCCGACACGACCATCGACCAACTCCGTGACGACGCCCTGTCTCTCGCACGCTCGTACGGCGCCGTGAGCGCCTTCGATGTGTTCCGGCGGGCGAAGGCCCTGCGCTCGGAGGCGGAGCACCAACGGGGGCTCACCAAGGTGCCCGTGCAGCAGCAGGACCTGCTGCTCGTGGCAGGGCAGGCGTGCGCGCTGCTATCAACCGCCGCGTTCGACCTCGGCGCCCTGGACGACTCAGCTCGCCTCGCCCGATCGGCGGCCCTGTACGGGGAGATGGCGCGCTTTGATCCGCTACGGGCCTACGCCACAGGATCCTTGGCGATCTGCGCCTATTTCACCGGCCGACCTTCGGAGGCCGTACGGCACGCACGGACCGCGCTGGCCTTCGCCGGCCTGGGTGACACGGCCAGGCGGCGGCTGCTGTCCATCGAGGCCCGCGCTCACGGGCACCTCGGGGACCGGGAGCGGGCCACCCGCGCGCTCGTCGCGTCCACGCGGCAGGACAGAGGCGAACGGGACGCGCTGCACGACGATGTCGGCGGTGAGTTCGCCTTCAACGAGGAGCGGCTGCTGATGTCCAACGGCACCACCGCCCTACTCGTCGGCGACGGGCCAGGGGCGGAGGTGACGGCGCAACGGGCGCTGGATCTGGTCGCATCCCGGCCGCCAGCCCGGCAGTCGGTACCGGTACGGGGCAAGGCTGCGGCCGACCTCGCCGCCGCGCAACTGCTCCGAGGCGACCTGGACGCTGCGGCGGCGACGCTGGAGACGGTGTGGGCGATCCCGGCGGAACAGCGGGTGGCGGGGTTGCTGGAGCGCACCGGCGGTTTGCGGCGGGCTCTGACGGCCCCCGCGTTCAGGGAGACGCGGGTGGCCGTCACGCTCGGCGAACAGATCGAGGAATTCGGACGCCTCTCGGCGCCGAGGCAACTGGGCACGGGGAGTGGGATCCTCACCATCGAGCCCTGACTCTGCCCCCTGCTCCTATGCGTGGCCGAGGGCAGCGAGGATCTGGGCTTCTTTGGCCGGGTCCACACCGTGCTCGGCCCACCTCGGGTGTTCGACCGGCCGACCGTCTGCCTGCATCCACGCCCAGGTGTCAGCGATGGTGTCGGCAAGCGGACGGCAGCGGAGCCCGGACGCGATGGCACGGGAGGCGTCGACTGACCACACCCCGGAGTGGGTGCGCCACAGCGGAAGCTCTGTCCACTGCTTGACGCCGTGGGCGGTGAGGGCCGCCGCATCGACCCATGCCGGGCTGCCGGTGCTACCGGTGACGGCCAGGCATGTGGCGATGAAGTCGGCCCAGCTGATGCCCTCAGGATGGGCGATGTTGAACGCCTGGCCGGGGCCATCAGTGCCAACGGCCTGATCGACGGCGAAGGCGGCGACGTCCCTAACGTCCACGGGCTGGATCATCTGGACGGCCGGCGCCGGGGAGACGATCGGGCCGCCGCGCTGGGCACGGGTGAGCCACCAGGGGAGGCGCCCGACGTACTCGCCGGGGCCCAAGATCACTCCAGGCCGCAGGAACACCACGTCGTCACCGAAGGCGGCGCGCACGGCAGCCTCACCCCCTGCCTTCTGGAACCCGTACTTCGTCGGGCTGCCGTCGGCGCCGGTGTACCCGAACGACTCGTCGGCGTCCGGCGGGCACTCCAGCAGCGGGGAGTCCTCGCTGAGCGGGTGATGCGGCCAGCCCTGATAGACGGACACCGTGGATACGTGCACCCACCGGGCGGCGGCCGGGCGCAGAATGTCGGCGGCGAGCAGCACATCACGGGGTGGGAACTCGCTGCTGGACGTGTCGATCACGGCATCCCACGGCCCGTGTGAGGTGAGCCACTTCAGGTCATCGGAACTCGTCCGGTCACCCCGGACCGTGTCGACGCCCTCAACCGCATCGGATCGGCCCCGGTTGAACGTCGTGACCTCCCACCCGCGTCGAAGAGCGTCGTCAACGATCGCTCGACCAAGGAACCAGGTGCCACCCATCACCAAAATCCGCATGAGGGCGACCCTGCCACGAACGGCAATGCGACACCATCCCGCCTCTGAGGGCGCCGTCTCCCGCGCGTGGGAGACGCATCGACCGGTCGCGCGCGACCAGCACCGTAGCCAGCGAGAACCGCCTGCTCGCCTTGTATGGGCCGTTTCCTCTTCGGGCCGTTGCTCTCCCCTGTGAATGGCAGGCGTACATACCCTGGGCTGATCCCGGACAGGCCGAAATGGGCAGAAGAGGAAACGTTCAGCACGCGCGCACGCGCGCGCGAGGCGCGACCGGTCGCGACACGGAGGCTATGGGGGACGGTGTGGACGTGGGGGACGCAGTTCCGGGTGTCTTCTCCCCATCCCGTTCCATTCCCCTTCTTGATCAGAGAAGAGGAGGTGGCGGGGCGTACCCCGCGTACCCGGGAGAGCACCTTTCTCCCAACGTCGGTTGGTTCAGCCGGCGAACGCGGCGCCCTCGGGGCGTCCCCCAAGCGTCCCCTCGGCATCGAGACCGTCCCCCGCTAGCGGACACTCAACTCTTACGCGCGGAACGCTTGTCAGCTGCGAGACTGCGCCGATGAAACTTGATCTGCCGCCCTACTGGTTGGGCGACTTCGGCCCCTATCTGCATCGGCCCCCGGATCGGGAGCCCTGCTGTCCCCAGCACGACGAGGGCCTGAGCTTGGAAGAGCGCCGCACGGCGGTCGCCGTACACGAGGCGGGTCATGCTGCGACCTCCTTCCTTCTCGGCGTCCACATACCCTCAGTGGGCATTGAGTGCATCGAGCACAAACGCGAATGCGGTCAGGTAACCGAGGTCCGAGGCGCCGCTGAAGCCGTCGATTTCAGCGGGCACCACGCACTCGTCCCGCTGACAGTGCTGGCTGCTGGCGTTAGTGCCAACCAACGATGGCTGCACGATGTCGGGCTCTGGACGGAGCGTCGCGCCTGGCATGCAGAGCACGGCGGAACCAGCGATAGACAACGCGCGGAACGACTCGTCCGCGAAAACCTCGGGCAGACTCTCCGCTTCGGCACGAGCCTGCCTGGCCTACTCGACGACTACGACTACTGGAGTTACTGGTCCCGGGCCGACCAGGTGCTGGCACCTGTATGGAAGCAGCTTCTGGTCCTGGCCGAGCAGATCGCGGAAGCCGGGTCACTCTCGGGCGATGAGGCAGCGGAGGCGATCGGGTTGAGCAACCCCAGCCCGATCGGCTGACCAAAGCCTCCTGATCCATTGCACGTACATGCAAGCAACAAAGCGCCTTCACACGCCCTCGGCCCCCGGGACGCAGCAACCCCGGTCCGCAATGGTCGCGGGCCGGGGCAGCTTGCTGACGATCGGGCTATGAGGCGAACGTGATGGTGTACTTCCTGCCGTTCTTGTTGCTCGTCGGGGGGATCACGCTGATGCCCCGGGAGCGAAGGGCCGGCGCCGACTGCTTGAGCCGGGCGCTGAGAACAGCAGACGTCTGGGGCCACCGCTCCCCTGGACTGCAACGGGCGGAGAGCAACACGTTGAGTTCGGTCATGGTGCCGGTCCACCCGCCGGTGGGGAAGCTGGGTGAGCTCGCCCAGTCCCGTAGTGCCGCAGTGACCGGGTTCCCGTCGAGAACAGCTTCGACGAGTTCGTCCTGCGAGCCGTGGAAGGTCTCCAGGGACGTCCAGCCTGTCACGCGGTCCAGTGCGTGCAGCAGCTCGGAGAAATCGGCCATGCGAGGCCGGTCAGCCAGGGCAGCCGCAGCGTGGGGAAGGTCGGCCCACACCATGACGGCCAGGTCGAGGAGGGAGCCCAGGATTTGGGGGCTCGCTTGCTCGTACGCGCCCCATAGCTCCGCCAGGGTGCGGCGCTTGGTGATGCGCTGGAGTTCAAGCGCCATGGAGCGTTCGGCGAGGTCGTTGGACATGGCGCCGGTGTCGATGCCGGTGAGCAGCACGGGGCGCTGGCTGACCAGGATGCTGACGTCGTCGTCGCTGTAGAGGGCGCGGCTGACCTGGGCTCCGCCGGTGACGACGCGGCACAGGGCATCCGACATCCACTTGGGGATTCCGGAGAGGTTGTCGAAGGGGAGGGTCCAGCCGGCCGAGGCGGTGACCCCCAGGTCTTTGAGGTTCTCCGGTGCTTGGCGGAGCGGGATCGCCGCGCCGTCGAGGAGACCTACGAGCATTCGCCCCGCAGTGGTCTTGCCGGTGCCCTGCTCCCCGGTGAGGTAGGCAATGGGGCGGGGGAGAGAGGGACGCAGGGCGGCCAGCCACCAGGCCACCGCGAGGGGCAGCGTCGCCGCAGTGAACGGGAGCATCTGGGCGAGGGCGTCGATTCCCGCCTGCCAGCCGCCCTGGGGGCGTTCGGGCAGCGGGAGTTCACCAATCAGCTTGGTGCGCCGCCAGATCGGTCCCCCCTCCGGGTCGGGGTAGGTGAGTGTCCAGCCGTCCGGGGCGATGCGTACGGACTGGCCGTCGGGCCGGCCGAGGTCGAGCCATGTCACGTTCGGGTCGTGTGGGTCCGGTGCGACGCGGAGCCAAAGGTTCGTCTCGGGGGCGGACAGGGCGAGGGCGTCGAGGGCGGCCACGGCGTCGCTGAGCGCCGTCTGGGAAGGGGTGCGGTCGTGGGCCTGGAGGTAGCGGACGGTGAGCAGCTGGCGGACGCTGCCGGTTGAGCTGTGCGCCTTGGCCCTGAGCGGTACGGCGATCGGCGCTCCGTCCCAAGGCACGGCGTACGGGTCGCCGTTGCTGCGCAGGTACCGGAACTCGTTCTGTCCGATCGCGCGGAGTACCTCGACCTGCGGCGGGCCCTTGTGCTGACTCTGCTGCGCTCCATCGGGTGCGGAGCCGCTCAGGCCCCCGGGGATGGAGACGAGCGAGCGCGCCGCGGATGCCGCGTCGTACGGTAGCGGCGTGCTCATGCGGCCCCCTTGAGAGTTCGTGGCTGGCGTTCACCAGCGGTGAGGCCCGATCGGATCGCTGCTTCGGCCTCGCGGTCCGGGAGGCCGGCGTGCCGGGCGGCGTCGAGCAGGGCGTCGGCGACCTGCCGTCGGTCGAGACTGGCGGGAGTCAGCAGCGTGCCAAGGCTGAACGCCGCGCGGTTCAGGGCGTCGTTGCGGGTTCCGGAGGGCGCCTCGGCGACGGCGGTCAGTTCGCGGCGGACTGCGGCGGCGACGTAACCGCCGCCGAGCGAGCGGCTGCGCCACGCGGGCACGACCCGTGCCCGCTCCGGCCGTACTCGGTGCCCCGTTCGGTCGAGTTCGCGGGCCAGCCAGACAGGCAGCTCCGCAACGTTCCGGCAGTCGCCGAGCGCCGTGTACGTGCCCTTCTTGGTGATCGTGCCGGGCGCGACGGCGTACGAGGACCCGGCTCGCAGGTCGAGCTGCCAGCCCAGTGCCCCGGCGAGCGGGCGCCAAGTCGTGCCCTTGGGTGCCTTGAACCAGTAGTGCACTCCGCCGGACGGCGTCAGGACGGTCAGCGTCGGCTGGCCGCAGCCGGGCAGCGGCGCGCGCCGCACCTCGGCGAGGAGGGCAAGCGTGTCACGTCCGTCCGTGACGCTGCCGGGGGTGATGTCGTCGGGCAGGTCGACACCGGGGAGGAGGGCAGCCTGGTCTGCGGGGGCCTGTCCCCCATGGCTGTCCACATCGAGGATCACCAGTCCCGAGGGCCCGGCGGCGACGCCCACACCGGCCGAAGGCAGGCGGTTCCACCAGCTGGCGATCCGGCCAGCGTCGTTGGTCGCGGCGAGCACCCCGTGGCAGGGACGGCCAGAAGCGATGCAGGGGCAGCCGTGCCCGCCGTGCTCGGTGTACTGCGGGTTGGGGCGCTGTTTGCTGCCCTGGGAGCACCGGTCACATCCGCGGACGGGAATCTTCGTTCCCGGCGTGAGCGGATGGACGTGCCAGCCCTGCGCGGCGGCCCAGAGAGCGACGCGCAGGGGGTTCGGTGCGGTGGGCCGGGAACGGGCCGCCAGTAGGTCGGACTCGATCGTGCTGGGGAGCTGGATAGGCTCCTGCATGTAGAGGTCTCCTTGCGGCGGCACGGGGCGGGCTTGGTCGTTCGCACCCCGTGCCGTCGTGCTGTTCAGGCTTGGACGGAGCTGGAGAGTTCGAGGGCTCCGGCGGATGCGTCAACATCCGTGCGGAGCCCGGCCTCTTCCTGTGGACGGATGCCGAGTGCTACGTGCAGCTCGGCGGTGACGACCCGCAGTGCACGGCCGAGACGCATAGTCCGCACCGGCAGCTCTCCCCGCTTCGCCAGGGTGTACGTCGTGCTGCGCTTGAGTCCGAACGCTCGGCCGGCGGTCTCAAGGTCGACGGTCGCCGGAAGGGCGAGCAGCTCGGCTCGGGTGAGGGCGCCGCTCACGCCACCTCGTCTCGGTGAAGCCGGTGCTGGGCCAGGTCTTCGAGGACCCGCGCATAGGCGAGTGCGGCCTCTCCCCTCGGGCTTCGCTTCCCACGTTCCCAGCGCCAGACCGTCGACGGGTCCACCCCGCACAGGTCCGCGATCTCCGACAGCGACAGCCGAGCGGCGGCACGGGTGCGCATCGCTGCCCCCGAGGCAGCGTCGGCCCGTACCTGCGCAAGACGCAGGACATCAGTTCTGATCATGGACCGAGCCTAGCCGATACCTTGCCTCACCTCCACAGGACTTCTTTACCCCATGACGGATAATGAACTTTACCGACAGGCAAGGTTAGATAGAGAAAGAGAAGGACTGAGAAGGAAGATGAGAGACCAGATGAGACTTGATGCGCACAAACAGGGAAGGATCGGGGAAGCGGGATGGAGTCCATGAGCGCGGGAGCAGGAACAAGCGGGACAGTCATCCTTGCCACTTCCTTGCCGTTCGGGCAGGATTCAGGCATGCAAAATGATGGAGTGCCCGAAGGATGGGACTACGTAGCCACCCCCGGCTGGCCCTACGACCAGTTCCGCGGGGAACCACCCCTCGTCGATCTCGGGCACCTGAAGATGCCGAGCCACTTCACCGGTATCGCCGTAGGGAAGAAGGTCCGCGCCACGGTCGCGCTGTGCTTCCGCGCCGACCCCCAGTCGGGCGTGCAGCTGGTGTCCGTCATGACCGGCGACACGGGAGCCGACTTCGGACTCGAAGCGGTTCTCGGAGCGGCAGGGATCGCGACATGGAAGCACGCCGCGTTCATGCAGCTGGTGAACAGCTCGGCCACCGAATGGCTCGGGGAGATCCTTGCCCCTCAGGCCGACCAGTCGGCTTCCGCGTTCGAGCAGAAGAAGGAAGAGGCACGGCGCCTACTGGCCCCGCTGTTCGCCCTGCTGCCGTCGCAGCAGACACCTGGGCAGCGCCGCAGCCTCACCCCGGACCACCTGACCAACGTGGCCGAGGTCTACCGCGAGGCGCACAAGCAAGGCCGGCCGCCCACCGTCGCGGTCGCCGAGCACTTCGGCGTCTCGCACTCCGCTGCCGCGAAGTGGGTCGGGGCGGCACGCAAGCAAGGTCAGTTGGGGCCCGTGGCGAAGGGGTCGCGGGGATCTGTTGAGGGGGACTGAGATTGAACGGGTCGACTCACCGGCGGTGCAACTGCCGGGACCAGGAGAGCGGGAAGCTGCTCGGGAGTAAGTGCCCGAAACTCAAGGGCAAACGCCACGGGGCGTACAGGCTGCGGCAGGAGCTCCCGCCCACCAGCGAGGGCACGCGGCGCTCGTTCACCCGTGGCGGCTACGAGTCGAAGGGGGAAGCCCAGGCCGACCTGGACCACATACGGGCCCTGCTCGCCCTGGCCGATTCGGACGACGACGAGGGCCGCGAGCGCATCGTCGAGCTGCTGGCCAAGGTGGCGCAGGACAAGGCTCCGCTACCGGACCTCGAAGAGACGCGGCGCCGGCTCCACACCACGCAGTCGCTCACCATCCGGATCACGGTCGGCGAGTGGCTCGACACCTGGCTCGCGGCGAAGAAGACCCGGAAGACCACGACCAACGGGTACGCCTCACACATCAAGGTTCACCTGAAGCCGCGCATCGGGCACCTGCGGCTGGACCGGCTCAACGTCGGGCACCTCGTAGAGATGTTCGACGCCATCGCCGACGAGAACGAGGTGATCGCGGCCGAGAACCAGGAACGCCGCGATCAGATCGCCCGGTGCAAGCCGAGCAAGGCGGGGCGCCCGGTGGCCGCCGAGCGGGCGAAGCTGGCGTTGGAGAAGGAGAAGCTCGCCGAGATGAAGCCGTTCCGGAAGCTCACGGGGCCGGCGACCCGTCAGAGCATCCGGCGGACGCTGCGGGCCGCGCTGAACGCGGCAATCGCGCGGCAGCTCGTCACCTTCAACCCGGCCGCGCATGTAGAGCTTGAGTCGGGCAAGCGCCCAAAGCCGCTCCTGTGGACAGCTGAGCGCGTGGAGCGGTGGCAGGAGACCGGCGAGAAGCCCAGCCCGGTCATGGTGTGGATGCCGGCGCAGCTCGGAGCCTTCCTCGACCACGCGTCAGAGCACCGGCTGTATGCGTTCTTCCACCTGATCGCGTTCCGCGGGCTGCGGCGCGGCGAGGGCGTGGGCCAGGACTGGACGCACGTGAACCTGGACGCCGGGCTCCTCACCGTCGCGAGTGAGATCGTGCAGGACGGATGGACGCCGTACGAGTCGGAGCCGAAGACGGACTCCAGCGCGAACACCATCGGCCTGGACAACGACACAGTGGCCGTTCTGCGGGCGCACAGGGTCCGGCAGAACAAGGAGCGCCTCAAGTGGGGGAAGGGCTGGCAGAACACGGGGAAGGTCTTCACCAAGGAGGATGGCACCTGGCTGCACCCGGACACCGTCTCCAAGGAGTTCCGGCGCCTCTACGAGGAGATCGGTCTGCCGCCCATCAACCTCCGGGACCTGCGCCACGGGACGGCGACGCTCACCCATGCCGGCGGTGGTGACCTCCACACCATCAAGGAGACGCTGCGGCACTCCACCATCACGCTGACTTCGGACACGTACACGAGCCTGCTGCCCGAGGTCGACAAGGCCGCCGCAGAAGCAGCCGCCCGGCTCGTGCCGAGAGCGCGTCCGGCCGTGGCGGCGAACGGGAGTTCCAGCACCGCCGCTCCCGCATCGCTCCCGCATGGAGCCGCGAATGACGAAGCGCCTCGATCGGCCGAAGCCAATCGAGGCGCTAAGTAGCAGGTCAGAGGGGTCAACCCCCGCCTGCGAGCAGTAGGCCATGTCGGACTCGAACCGACAACCAACGGATTAAAAGTCCGCTGCTCTGCCAATTGAGCTAATGGCCCTCGGCGCGCTCACACCAGAGCATAGCCGCAGAGCGCCGGACAGCCGATCGTAAATCGGCTGTCCGGCCCGGGGATGTCGGTGCGGGTCCGAGGTCAGGGAGCCGGCAGGCCGCCGCCCGCGGTGGAGCCGGTCAGGGTGAGCGGGCCGGACAGAGCGAGTTCGGCTCCCTGGCCGTCGGCCGGCTTCACCTTGAGCGCCCAGGTGTACGCGCCGTCGGGCAGGACGAACCCGCCCGAGGACTCCCGGCCGTCCTTCATCGGCTGCAGCAGTCCGCGCACTTCGCCGCCGGTGAGGGTACGGACGACCTTGCCGGTGGCCTTGTTCGTGACGGCCATCGTCCAGGAGGCGGCCGGCTTCGACAGCCACACCTGCGGAGCCCAGCGCTTCGAGGACAGGGAGGACCAGGCGCCGGTGCTCGGGGTGTTCCGGTCGATGGCGGTCAGGGCGGAGGCCTTGCCGGTGATGCCGACGATGTGGACGGTGTGGTTCGGGTCGACGTAGGCGAAGTGTCCGCCGAAGCGGTCGACGGTGAGCGCATCGGCGCCTTGCAGCTCCACGGGAGCGGTCTCCCGGACCGCTTTGCCGGAACGCAAGTTGTAGGCCTCACCGTGCTCACGCACGACGAACCCGTCGCCGAGTTGTACGCCGTTGCTCATCGGGGTGGCGGGCAGCGTGACCCGCTTCTTGGTCGGCACGTGATAGCCGGCCGGTGAACCGCCCGATTCGGAGCAGGTCGAGTAGAACCACTCGGCCGTCGCCAAGAGTGCGTACGGGCGGCAGCCCGAGCCCAGGTCCACGCGCCGGGTCACCTTCCCCGTGCGCAGGTCCGTACCGGCCACGACTCCCTTGTCACCCTCGGGCTGCCACAGCATGGAACCCCAGAGGGCGGCGGGGCCCTTGTCGTCCGGGGCGGGCAGGAGCTTGCCCGCGTCGATGTCGGCCACGTGCAGCTGCTGTCCGGTGGGGTCTCCGTACGCCTTGAAGAGGAGGTAGCGGCCCGAGGCGGTCACGATGCGGTGCTCGTAGAACTCCTCTCCGCCCTTCAGGAGCACCTCGCGCACGGAACCGCCGGGACGGGCGTCCTGGACGTACAGCGCACGCTTGCCGAATGCGCCGCGCCCGAAGGTGACGAGCCGTCCGTCGCCGGTCGCCGAGGGGTCCAGAGCATTGTCCGGGGAACACGGTGGATCGGCCCATCCACCGCCGTCACAGCTCCAGGCCGCCGTTTGGGATACGGAGACGGGGCCCACGACGGAAGCCTTGAAGCCCAGAAGACCGTCGGCATACCCGTCGCTCTGGCGGAAGGCGAGCCCGCCCTGGGCGAAGGTGAGGGCCGAGCGGTATGCCGGCCCGGGCGGTGTGTTCAGCACCTTCGTGGCCCGGGGGATGCCGTGGGCATCGAGGGCGATGCGATGGACGCCCCAGTGGGCTGCATCGGATCCGCCGAGGACGTAGAGGTTGCCGTCGGAACCACGGACGGCCTTGGCCGCGGTCGCAGGCAGCACGGTGCGTGCCGCTCCGCCTTCGACCGGAGTGGCCTCGCCTCGCCTGATGAACCAGCCGCCCAGGAAGTTGCCCTCCCGTGCCCCTTCGAGGGCTCCGGCGGGGAGCTTGCGGAGGTCGGCCCTGGAGAGCAGGGTCGCCTTGCCGTTGGGCGACGAAAGGAGGATCCGGGTCGGGCTGAGCGTGGGCCGGTCCATGTCCCACGGGCCTTCGACTCCCTCGGGGAACGGGAGCGGGCGCAGCGTCGCAGTGGCGTAGTCGACGAGCCCGATCCGGGGAGAGCCCGTCCCGTCCTGGTACCAGATCACCGAACCCTCGTCGTCCGCCGCCATGGAGGTGACCGTGAGGCGGTTCGAAGGGCGCACCTTCTCGGTCGTCTTGACGACGACGTCCTTGCGGGACTCGGTCTCCCGGCCGATCAGGTGAAGCGTCAGTTGACCGTCCGTCCTCTGCTCCGTCGCCAGTACCCGCGTGGGCGTGAAGGTGCCGACCCACGCCCTGTCGGCCTTCGCGGGCAGCGTCTCGGTCTTGCCGGACACGAAGTCGTGGATGGCCATGGGGGCCCAATCCTCATGGGTTCCCCGGTCGTAGACCGGGCACGCGCGCGAATCCCCGGAGTACCAGTGCTCGCCCGAGCCGTCACAGTCGCCCCACACCGCCTCGCGGCCGTCCTTCAGGCTCTTCCAGACAGCTCCGCCGTCATAGCGCTGGTTGTCCATCAGCAGCCCGGTCCCGGCCGCGTAGAGGTACCGGTGCGCCGGCTCCTTGCTCGGGGGCGCCACCAGGGTCGCCTCACCGCCGGGCGGTGTCGTACCCGCCCCCGTCGCCGGTACGGCGCCCAGCGCGGCCACTGCCGCGGCCAGCGCGAGCGCGGCCAGCGCGCGTGTTCGTCTCATGGATCCCGCCCCCGGAGTTCGGGGGCCTCATGACGCCAGTGGTCCCCGGCTTCGCCGTGCCCCCCCGGCACAAAGTCTGCGGAGCCTAGCAACAACGCCACAGGGCCCCAACGACCGGTGTCGTTGGGGCCCTGTGTCATGCAGTCAGTTCAGACCGCGATCAGTCGTTGCGCTTCCAGCGGGGCTTGTCGTCGCGACGGCCGAAGGAGGAGCCGCCGGTCGAGCCGGAGGGGCGGTTGTCGTCGCGACGGCCGTACGGGCGGTCGCCGCCGCCGGCCGGACGGTCGCCGCCGGAGCGGAAGCCGCCCGAGGGACGGTCGTCGCGGCGGAAGCCGCCGCCGGTCGGACGGTCGCCGCCGGAGCGGAAGCCGCCGCCGGCCGGACGGTCGCCACCGGAGCGGAAGCCGCCACGGTCGCCACCACGGTCGTCACGGTTGAAGCCACCCGAGGGACGGTCGTCACGACGGAAGCCACCACCGGTCGGACGGTCGCCGCCCGAGCGGAAGCCGCCACGGTCGTCACGGTTGAAGCCACCCGAGGGACGGTCGTCACGACGGAAGCCACCACCGGCGGGACGGTCGCCGCCGGAGCGGAAGCCGCCGCCGGCCGGACGGTCGCCACCGGAGCGGAAGCCGCCACGGTCGCCACCACGGTCGTCACGGTTGAAGCCACCCGAGGGACGGTCGTCACGACGGAAGCCACCACCGGCGGGACGGTCGCCGCCGGAGCGGAAGCCGCCGCCGGCCGGACGGTCGCCACCGGAGCGGAAGCCGCCGGACGGACGGTCGCCGCCCGAGCGGAAGCCGCCACGGTCGCCACCGCGGTCACCGCGGTCGTCGCGGCGGAAGCTGCCACGGTCGCCACCACGGTCGTCGCGACGGTTGTCACGGCGCTCGTAGTTGCCACGGTCGTCACGGCTCTGGAACGCGGGGCGCTCCTCCGCGACGGGCTCGGCCACGGCGGCCGCGACCTCGGCCTCGGCGGCCTCGACCACCTCGGCGACAGCGGCCTCGGGGTCCTCGCCGCGCTCACGCGCGGAGCGGGCGACCAGGCGGTCGGCCTCCTCGCGGAGCTCGACGGCGCGGCGCGACAGGCGCTCCAGCTGCTTGGTGAGGTCGGCGACCTCGCGCTCGGCCTGCTTCGCGGCGTTGTTCGCGGAGTCGGCCTGGACCTGGGTCAGCGAACGGGCACCGGTGATCTCGGCGACCTCGGGGTCGAAGGCGCCGACACCCTGGACGATGTGGCGCGAGGCGTCGACGCCCGCGTCCTCCATCAGGCGGAAGATCTGGCGACGCTGGTGCGGAAGCGCCAGCGACACGACGACACCGGACTTGCCGGCGCGGGCGGTACGGCCCGAGCGGTGCAGGTAGTCCTTGTGGTCGCCGGCCGGGTCCACGTTCAGGACCAGGTCGATGCCGTCGACGTGGATGCCGCGGGCGGCGACGTCGGTGGCGACGAGCGCGTTGACGTAGCCGTCCTTGAAGTCGGCGAGGACGCGGGTACGGGCACCCTGCGTCATGCCGCCGTGCAGCGCGTCGGCCTTCACGCCGGACTCGATGAGCTGCTCGGCGATGCGGTCGGCGCCCAGCTGGGTGCGGACGAAGATGATGGTGCGGCCCTTGCGGGCGGCGATGGCGGCCGTGACCGGCGCCTTGTCCTTCGGCTTCACGACGAGGACGTGGTGCGTCATGGTCGTGACGTTGCCCTGCGCGCTGTCGACCTCGTGCGTGACGGGGTTGGTCAGGTAGCGCTTGACCAGGGTGCCGATCTCGTTCTCCATGGTGGCGGAGAAGAGCATGCGCTGGCCGCCGCCGGGGATCTGGTCGAGCAGCTCGGTGACCTCGGGCAGGAAGCCCAGGTCAGCCATCTGGTCGGCCTCGTCGAGGACCGCGACCTGGACGTTCGCCAGGGAGCAGGCGCCACGGTTGATGATGTCGCGCAGACGGCCCGGGGTGGCGACGAGGACGTCGACACCGCGCTCCAGAGCGAAGATCTGGTTGCTCATGGAGGTACCGCCGCAGACGACCTTCATCTTGAGGCCGAGCACGTCGCCGTAGGGCTGGAGAGCGTCCGCGACCTGCATCGCGAGCTCACGCGTCGGCGTCAGGATGATCGCGCGGGGCTTCTTCTTCTCGGTGTGCCCGCCGGCCAGCGAGGCCAGGGTCGGCAGACCGAAGGAGAGGGTCTTGCCGGAGCCGGTGCGGCCACGGCCGAGGATGTCCTTGCCGGCCAGGGCGTCCGGGATGGTCGCGGCCTGGATCGGGAAGGGCGCGGTGACGCCGTTCTGGGCGAGCTTGCGCACGATGCCGTCCGGCAGACCGAGGTCGCCGAAGGTCAGGGTGGGCTCGGCGTCGTCGTCATCGGACGCGGCGTCGTCGAATTCGCCAGCGGATGCGCTGGAGTCCTCGAAGGAGTCATCGGACTCGTCGGACTCGTGGTTCGTCACGTCGGCCTCGAGGGCCTCGATGATCTCGTCGGTGACGACGGCCTCAAGGGCCTCGGTGACCGCAAGGGTCTCGGCGTCGACGATCTCGTTGGAGTCGTTCTCGGGCATGACGGAACGGTCAGAACTGGAAATGGACATGCGAAATGCGAAACCTTCCGGAGTCTCGGCACGCGCCCAAACTCCGTGAATTCGCAAATCGACCGCCTCAATGCGGTCAGCCACGGCTGGGGAGAGTACGCGCCACGCGGCGCTCTTCGGAGTCGGCGCCGGGCAATGGGATCAAACGATCTATAACCATACGCACCCTCCCCGGGGTCTGGCAAGTCACTCCCCCAAGAAGGGCCCTGACCTGCGGAAACACGATCCGCCCGCCAGACCCTGCCGGGCGGATCGCGCCGCGGCCGAACCGGTTCCGGGCCTACGGCTGCCCGCCCGGCTCGCCCGTCGGCTCCGGCTTCGGGGGCTCCGGACTCGGTGTGGGTTCCGTCACGGGCGGCGGGGAGACCGGCGGGGCGGGGCTCGGCGGCTCCGGGGTCGGGGAGGCGGGCTGGCCGCCCCCGGAGGCGCTACCTCCGCCGGAGCCCGACCCGGAGCCGGAACCGCCCGCCGGGGGCTGCTGGGGCCCCTGGCCGCCCGCTCCGCCACCTGGACCGGCCGACGGCGAGGGTGCGCCGGGCGGACCGGCCGGCGCGCCCGGGCTGGGGGAGGCCCCGGCCGCGCCGGAGGTGGTCCCGGGCCCGCCGGCCTTGCCGTCCTGGGTCCCCGTACCGCCCTTCGAGCCGTGGCCGCCGCCCTGGGTCCCGGCACCCTTCCCGGACGAGGAGCCTCCGCCGGACTTGCCGCCCTGGACGCCCGTCGACGCGGAGGGCCCGGGCTTCGCGGCGTCCTCCCCGACACTCATGCATCCCGCCGTCGCCGCGACCGCGAGCGCGGCGACGGCGAGGCGGAGCGACCGGGAGGATCGGGAGGGTCGGGGGGAACCGAGGGAAGCGGACAACTGGCGCACGGGGCACCTCCGGAACGCTGGCAAGGGTCCGCGATGAGCGGGTCAGTGTGCCCAACTCCCTGTGCCCCGTAAGGGACACGCTCCAGCACGCCCCGAGGGGGACGGGCTGCGCGCCGTCAGGCGAACAGGTGTCCCGCCACCTGGTGACCGAGCGTGACCCCGCCCAGCCCGACCAGCACCGAGGCCGTCACGTTCGCCGCCGCCAGGAACTTCCAGCCCCGCTCGGCCAGGCGCAGCGTCTCGTAGGAGAACGTCGAGTAGGTGCTCAGCGCCCCGCACAGCCCGGTGCCGAGCAGCAGGTTCAGCCGCGAGGAGGCGGCCCCGTCCAGCACCGCACCAGTCAGCGCCCCCAGCACCAGGGAGGCGGCCGCGTTCACCACGAAGGTCCCCCAGGGGAACACCGAGTCGTGCCGCGCCTGCACCGCGCGGTCGGTCAGGTACCGCAGGGGCGCCCCGACGGCCGCGCCCACCATGACGATCAGCCAGTTCATCCCCGCCCCACCGCCCGCCCCCGGCCCGGGCCGTCGCCGACCGCGCGCCGGGTGACCAGGGCCGCCGCCCACACCGCGCCCAGCGCCCCGGCCACCGTGAGCCCGGCGTACGCCAGCGCGGTACCGGCCTCACCGGCGTCGAGGAGCCGCGCGAAGTCCACGGCGTAGGTGGAGAAGGTGGTGAACCCGCCGAGCACCCCGACCCCGAGGAAGGGCCGTACGAGGGGATGCGCCGACCGGCCGCCCTCGCTGATCAGCACCATGAGGACGCCGATGAGCGCGCAGCCCGACACGTTGATCCAGAAGGTGCCCCACGGGAAGGCCCCGGGAGCGGCCGGCCACAGCAGCCCGACCCCGTACCGCGCCGCGGCGCCCGCGGCACCGCCCGCCGCCACGGCCGCGAGCACCCGGCGCTGCGGTTCGGCGTGCTGCGCCGGCACGTGCAGGTCGACGTCCGGGTCGATGGCCTCGGCCCCCTCGGCCGGCCGGGTCATCCGCAGTCCGCTTCACAGGTCGCCACCGGGCCATTCTCGCGCGCCGGGCCCCGGCCCGCCGTGCACGAGCCGCCGCAATCGGGCCGGGGCACGGGAGAATGGCCTCGTGCTGGAGATGACGCGTGACGCGTTCGAAGAGCTGGTGGCCGAAGCGCTGGACTCGATCCCCGAGGAGCTGACCCGGGTCATGGACAACGTGGCCGTCTTCGTGGAGGACGAGCCCGCCTCCGACGACCCGGAACTCCTCGGCCTCTACGAGGGAACCCCGCTCACGGAGCGCGGGGAGTGGTACGCCGGGGTGCTGCCCGACCGGATCTCTATCTACATGGGGCCGACCTTGCGGATGTGCGAGAGCACGGACGAGGTGGTCCACGAGGTCGCCGTGACGGTGGTGCACGAGATCGCCCACCACTTCGGCATCGACGACGAGCGGCTCCACGAACTCGGCTGGGGCTGACCTCGCGGGCCCCTCCGACCCAGCGCTGACCCAGCGCTGACCCGCCGCTGACCCGCCCGCGGAAACCGTTTTGGCGATCGCCGCCGGGATCCCATATGCTTCTCACGTCCCCGACGCGCTGGAAAGTGCCCGGCGGGCCTTTAGCCCTCATCGTCTAGTGGCCCAGGACGCCGCCCTTTCAAGGCGGTAGCACGGGTTCGAATCCCGTTGGGGGTACGCATTACCGTGTGCGAGACTTGTGCTCGCACATTGCAAGGACCTGTGGAGCAGTTGGTTAGCTCGCCACCCTGTCAAGGTGGAGGTCGCGGGTTCAAGTCCCGTCAGGTTCGCTGAAGCCGGAAACGGTTTCGTGGCTGGGTAGCTCAGTTGGTACGAGCGATCGCCTGAAAAGCGATAGGTCGCCGGTTCGACCCCGGCCCCAGCCACCAGAGAATCGGGAAGGCCCCGTCCATCGGACGGGGCCTTCTTCGTCATTCCGCTTCCGCGCCCGCGCCAGCAGTCGCGGCCGCCGCCCGGGTCCGCCGGCGCCACTGCACCAGGCCCGCGCCCGCCGCCGCCACGGCCACCAGCCCGAGCAGCGCCCAGTCCGGAACCGCGTCAGCCACCGCCTGCACCCACTGCTCCACCGCGAACGAATCGTCCACGTCCAGCAGCCCCGGCAGGGCGCTCGCCCCGTCGTACGCCAGGAACAGCACGCCGAGCAGGACGAAGAACAGGCCCGAGGCGAGCGAGGTCGTGTGCAGTTCGAAGCGGCCGGCCGAGAAGGCGCGGCCGCGCAGCCAGCGCCGGCGGCCCAGGTCGAAGCGCTCCCAGAGCAGAGCCAGCACGAACAGCGGCACGGCCATGCCCAGGGCGTACACCGCCAGCAGCAGGCCTCCGTAGACCGGACTGCCGCTGACGGCCGCCACCGTCAGGACGCTGCCGAGGATGGGCCCGGCGCAGAAGCCGGCCAGCCCGTATACCGCGCCCAGCGCGTACACCGACAGGGCGGTGGTCGGCCGGATCTTCCCCGACAGCTCCGAGAGCCGCTTCGGGGCGAAGCCCAGGCCCAGGATCTGGGCGAGGCCGAGCCCGATGATCAGCCAGCCGCCGCCCAGCACGAGGGCCTCGCGGTTGCCGTGGAAGAACCGTCCGGCGTACGAGCCCGCCGCCCCCAGCGGTACGAGGGTGCTCGCGAGGCCCGCGTAGAAGATCCCGGTGCGCGCCAGCAGCCGGGACGTGGAGTCGATGGAGTACGCGAAGAAGGCCGGCAGGAGCAGGGCGCTGCAGGGGCTGAGCAGTGCGAGGAGGCCGCCGAGCAGGGCGGCCAGGTATCCGGCGTCGGTCACTTCGCGGCCGCCTGCGCCTTGGCCTTGGCGATGGCGGCGTCGAAGGCCGCCGGGGGCTGGGCACCCGCGATGGGCTGCCCGTTGATCAGGAAGGACGGGGTGGAGGTCACACCGATGCGGTACCCCTCCTCCTGGTCCTTCGCCAGCGCGGCAGCGGCCTGCTCGCCTGCCATGTCCTTCTTGAAGCGCTCCAGGTCCGGGACCCCGGCCTCGCGCGCCAGCTCGGTCAGCCGCTCCGCGCCGAAGCCCTTCTCCTTGGCGCCCTCGGCGTACGCGGCCGCGTGGAACTGCGCGAAGCGGTCCTGCTGCCCCGCCGCCCAGGCGGCCTTGGCGGCGGCCTCGGAGTCGGCGCCGAAGATCGGGAAGTTGCGCCACTCGATGCGCAGGGTGCCGTCCTCCACGTACTTCTTCACGAGCTCGGGCTCGGTGTCGCGGGCGAACTTTCCGCAGTAGCCGCACTTGAAGTCGGAGTACTCGATCAGGACGACGGGGGCGTCGGCCCGGCCCGCGGCGAGCTTGTCGCCGGACTCCCGGCGGGCGAGGGCCTTGAGCTGGGCGGCTTGATCCGTGCCGGCTCCGGCATCCGGAGCCTGCGAAGCCTCCGGAGAGGAGGCCGCGGACGACCGGGCCGTGCGGTCCGTGCCGCCCTCCGGTTTGGTGGCCTGCCAGGAGACGAGGCCGAGGGTGACGGCGGCGAGGGCGACCCCGGCGGAGATCAGCAGGGGCTTGCGGGAGGAAGAGGAGGAAGGAG
Organism: Streptomyces sp. GL_141; assembly: GCF_057834385.1. Taxonomy (NCBI): domain Bacteria; kingdom Bacillati; phylum Actinomycetota; class Actinomycetes; order Kitasatosporales; family Streptomycetaceae; genus Streptomyces; species Streptomyces sp. GL_141. Next base: position 4,444,134 of record NZ_CM174402.1, on the reverse strand, counting down.
AAGGGGAAGCGGGCATGCGGGTGCTCCAGAGCGGTGCGGGCGGGAAGGGACGGACCGGGCGGCCGATGCGGCCGGTCCTCCTAGACCCGCATCACGGACAGCTCCAGCAGGGACGGCGCCGACGGTCCGGGCCCGCGTACGAGGACCCGTACGGGTACAGCCCGCGCCGGGGCCGCCATCTCGGGCCCGGGCCGCGCGGGTGGCACCGGAGCCTGGGCCTGGTCGGACCCGGCCCGCGCCGGCAGGGCGGGTACGCCGTCCCGGCCGGGGGCCCCCGGGGCACAGGCGGGCCCGGCCGGACCGCCGGACGCGAAGACGGCAGGGGCGACGAGGGCAGGGGCGAAGCCGGCGGGGGACTGGTCCGGGTCCCGCACGGACCCCTGCCCGGCGGCTGCGGGAGCCCCGGCGACCGAGACGGCCGGGGCCACCGGGGCTGCCGGGGCCACCGGAGCCGCCACCTGGAAGGTCCCGGCCAGCAGGGCCCAGCCCAGGAGTACCGCGAACACGCACCGGAGGCGGCGGCTGCGGGACATCGTGGGCGGCCTCTCGGCTGGGACGGCACGGGCACGTCGCGGGGACGTCGCCGGGAACACGTCGGGGGGACACATCGGGGTAACGCTCGGGGGAGTCGTCCCGAAATGGTACGGGTCAGCCCCACAAATGCGTTCGCCACCCGGCACCTACGGGTGAGATCCTCGACCAGGTATGTCTACTTCCTTCGCCGCCCTGCAGACGCTTCTCGGTGAGATCTCCCTCCGTGACGCGCACCGCCTCGGCCGCCGCCTCGAAGGCGCCCGCCGTATCCGCAAGCCCGAGGCCAAGCAGGCCGTGCTCGACGAGATCGCCGCGGAGGCCCAAACGGCCGCCGTGCGACTGGCCGGACGCGCCTCGCGCAAGCCCGAGGTCACGTATCCCGAGAACCTGCCCGTCAGCCAGAAGAAGGACGAGATCGCCGAGGCGATACGCGACCACCAGGTCGTGATCGTCGCGGGCGAGACCGGCTCCGGCAAGACCACGCAGATCCCCAAGATCTGCATGGAGCTGGGGCGCGGGGTCCGGGGCATGATCGGGCACACCCAGCCCCGCCGGATCGCGGCCCGCACGGTCGCGGAGCGCATCGCGGAGGAGCTGAAGTCCGAGATCGGCCAGACCGTCGGCTGGAAGGTCCGGTTCACCGACCAGGTGGACCAGGACGCGACCTTCGTGAAGCTGATGACGGACGGCATCCTGCTCGCCGAGATCCAGACGGACCGCGAGCTGCGCGCGTACGACACGATCATCATCGACGAGGCCCACGAGCGGTCGCTGAACATCGACTTCCTGCTCGGCTACCTCGCCACGCTGCTGCCCAAGCGCCCCGACCTCAAGGTGATCATCACCTCGGCGACCATCGACCCGCAGCGCTTCTCCCGGCACTTCGGCGAGGCCCCGATCGTCGAGGTCAGCGGCCGGACGTATCCGGTGGAGGTGCGCTACCGCCCGCTCCTCGAAGACGATTCCGAGGACAGCGACCGCGACCAGATCACCGCGATCTGCGAGGCCGTCGACGAGCTCCAGGCGGAGGGGCCGGGCGACATCCTGGTCTTCCTCTCCGGCGAGCGCGAGATCCGCGACACCGCGGACGCGCTGGAGAAGCGCAAGCTCCGCCTGACCGAGGTCCTCCCCCTCTACGCGCGCCTCTCGCACGCCGAGCAGCACCGCGTCTTCCAGCAGCACACGGGCCGGCGGATCGTCCTCGCGACCAACGTCGCGGAGACCTCCCTCACCGTCCCCGGCATCAAGTACGTGATCGACCCGGGCACCGCCCGCATCTCCCGCTACAGCCACCGCACCAAGGTCCAGCGGCTGCCCATCGAGCGGATCTCGCAGGCCAGCGCCAACCAGCGCAAGGGCCGCTGCGGCCGTACCTCGGACGGCATCTGCATCCGGCTGTACTCGGAGGACGACTTCCTCACCCGTCCGGAGTTCACGGACGCCGAGATCCTGCGCACGAACCTCGCCTCCGTCATCCTCCAGATGACCGCGGCCGGCCTCGGCGAGATCGAGAAGTTCCCCTTCATCGACCCGCCGGACCACCGCAACATCCGCGACGGCGTCCAGCTCCTCCAGGAGCTCGGGGCCCTTGACCCGGACGAGAAGGACCACAAGAAGCGGCTCACCCCGATGGGCCGCCAGCTCTCCCAGCTCCCCGTGGACCCGCGCCTCGCCCGCATGGTGGTGGAGGCGGACAAGAACAACTGCGTCCGCGAGGTCATGGTCATCGCGGCGGCCCTGTCCATCCAGGACCCGCGCGAGCGGCCCTCGGACAAGCAGACGCAGGCGGACCAGAACCACGCCCGGTTCAAGGACGAGACGAGCGACTTCCTCTCGTTCCTGAACATGTGGCGCTACGTCCGCGAGCAGCAGAAGGAGCGCGGCTCGTCCTCGTTCCGCCGGATGTGCAAGCAGGAGTACCTGAACTTCCTGCGGATCCGCGAATGGCAGGACATCTATTCGCAGCTGCGTACGGTCGCCAAGTCCATGGGCATCCACGTCAACGAGGCCGACGCGCCCGAGACGAGCGTGCACATCTCGCTGCTGGCCGGCCTGCTGTCGCACATCGGGCTGAAGGACACCGACAAGAACGAGTACCTGGGGGCCCGGTCCGCGAAGTTCGCGATCTTCCCCGGCTCCTCGCTGTTCAAGAAGCAGCCCAAGTTCCTGATGTCCGCCGAGCTGGTGGAGACCTCGCGGCTGTGGGCCCGGGTGAACGCCAAGGTGGAGCCGGAGTGGGTGGAGCCGCTCGCCCAGCACCTGATCAAGCGCACGTACAGCGAGCCGCACTGGGAGAAGGACCAGGCGGCCGTGATGGCCTTCGAGAAGGTCACGCTGTACGGCGTGCCGATCGTCGCGCAGCGCAAGATCAACTACGGCCGGATCGACGCCGAGGTCTCGCGCGATCTGTTCATTCGCAACGCCCTGGTCGAGGGCGACTGGCGGACCCACCACAAGTTCTACGCCGACAACCGCAAGCTCCTCACCGAGGTGGAGGAGCTGGAGAACCGGGCCCGGCGCCGCGACATCGTGGTCGACGACGAGACGCTCTTCGACTTCTACGACCAGCGGATCCCCGAACACGTCGTCTCGGGGGCGCACTTCGACTCCTGGTGGAAGCACAAGAAGCGCGACGAGCCCGAGCTGCTCGACTTCGAGCGCGAGATGCTCCTGACGGAGAAGGCCGCCGGGGTCACCAAGGCCGACTATCCGGACTCCTGGATGCAGGGCCGGCTGAAGTTCCGGGTGACCTACCAGTTCGAGCCGGGCGCGGACGCGGACGGCGTGACCGTCCACATCCCGCTCCAGGTGCTGAACCAGGTCACGGACGAGGGCTTCGACTGGCAGATCCCGGGTCTGCGCGAGGAAGTGGTCACGGAGCTGATCCGGTCCCTCCCGAAGCCGATCCGCCGGCACTACGTGCCCGCGCCGAACTACGCGACCCGTTTCCTGGCCACCGCGCACCCGCTGCAGGAGCCCCTGCACGTGACGCTGGCCCGGGAGCTCCAGCGGATGGTCGGGGTCCCGGTCAGCGCCGAGGACTTCGACCTGACCCGGATCCCCGACCACCTGAAGATCACCTTCCGGATCGTCGACGAGCGCCGCAAGAACCTCGCCGAGGCCAAGGACCTGGAGGCCCTGCGGCTCCAGCTCAAGCCCAAGGCCCGCCAGGCCCTCTCGCAGGCCGCCGCGGCCACCGCCGAGCGGGAGGGCGGGGAGTCGGTGGAGAAGACCGGGCTGACGGACTGGACGATCGGCACCCTGACCAAGGTCTTCGAGACCCGCCGGGCCGGCCAGCCGGTGAAGGCGTTCCCGGCGCTCGTGGACGCCGGTACGAGCGTCTCCGTACGCCTCTTCGACACGGAGGCCGAGCAGCAGCAGGCGATGCGGCTCGGCACCCGGCGCCTGATCCTGCTCAACATCACGGTGAACCCGGCGAAGTTCGCCTCGGACCACCTGAGCAACCAGCAGAAGCTGGCGCTGTCGCGCAATCCGCACGGCTCCATCCAGGCGCTGTTCGACGACTGCGCCACCGCGGCGGCCGACCACCTGATCGCGCGGCACGGCGGCCCGGCGTGGGACGAGGCGGGCTTCCGCAAGCTCTACGAGGCCGTGCGGACCGACCTGGTGGACACGACCGTACGGACGATCACGCAGGTGCAGCAGGTGCTGGCCGCCTGGCAGGCCTGCGAACGCCGCCTGAAGACCACGGCCAGCCTCGCCCTGGTGGCCAACGTCCAGGACGTCAAGACGCAGCTCGCGGCCCTCATGCCGGCCGGCTTCGTCACGCTGACCGGACTGCGCCGGCTGCCGGACCTGATGCGCTACCTGGTGGCCATCGACCGGCGGCTCCAGCAGATGCCCACGGGCGTCCAGCGCGACACCACGCGCATGGAGAAGGTCCACGAGATGCGGGACGAGTACCTGTGGCTGCTGGAGCAGTTGCCGAAGGGCAGGCCGGTCCCGGCGGAGGTCACCGAGATCCGCTGGATGATCGAGGAACTGCGGGTCAGCTACTTCGCGCACGCCCTCGGAACGGCCTATCCGATCTCCGACAAGCGCATCGTGAAGGCGGTGGACGCGGCGGCCCCGGGGCCTGCTCGGTGATCGGGTTCGACTGCACCCCCTGAGCTGCGGTACAGTCTGATTCGCAGCCGCCCAGCGGCCGCAAATCAAGGACCTGTGGAGCAGTTGGTTAGCTCGCCACCCTGTCAAGGTGGAGGTCGCGGGTTCAAGTCCCGTCAGGTTCGCAAGATCGTCAGGGCCCGCATCCTCAGGGATGCGGGCCCTGATGCGTTTCCGACGCACGGCGGCACCGAAGTGCGGGGCGGCGTACGGCCCGAGGTGCCGCCCGGCGCACCGGCCACGACGCGGGCCCGCCGGGCCGGACGGCCCACCAGTCCGCCTCACGGGCCCGATTGGGCTCGGCTCCCCCCAGAACCCTCACCAGACCCTCCACAGCGCACTGAAGGGCTCCTGGAGCCCCGTGCGGGGCCGGCGGAGAAGCCCGGACCGCCCCGCCCGGCCGCCACCCGGACGCCGCCCGCACCCCTCCGGACCCGCCACCCCGTCGCGGCCGCGAAATCGCCCGTCCGGATGATGCGCTGTGCACGACACGTCCCTTTACGGGGTGCATTGGCTGATCCACAAGAGTGATCATCTGTGACGGGTGTCACCCCATGTGTTTTTGAGACGCACGCTTTTATGGCACTCATACGCCCGCTCGATTTTATATGTGCCATTGCACCCACCCCGGCCGGCTCCGCACACCAGCGCGATAACGCCCTGACCAGGGCATAAAAAAGATCGCGCTGGACCCGGCGGAGTCCAGCGCGATCGAACGACTGGTGAACCTGTTGGGGCAGGTCCGGTCGTTTCAAAGCTCTGTGGGGCTCATCGGATTGGGGGACCCGATAAAGACCCGGCAATAAGTGGTGCTGCGGAACCTCAGGCCTCGCTGCGCTGCTGCGGAATTCCCGCAAGCAGTGCGCGGACCTCAGCCTCGCGGTAGCGGCGGTGTCCACCCAGGGTGCGGATGGACGTGAGCTTGCCAGCCTTGGCCCAACGGGTGACCGTCTTCGGGTCCACGCGGAACATCGTGGCAACCTCAGCCGGGGTCAGCAGCGGCTCGGCATCAGGGGTGCGAGCGGTCATGAGCGGCCTCCTCGGGAGAACCGAACCATCTCGGTTCTTTCCTCTAAATTCTGCACCTTGGCCCACGTTGCCCGAAATGGACATACGCGGGCCGAGTCGGTTATAGGACGAACGGCTTGTCCTCGGCACTACAACTACACCATCCGTCCAGCCTCGACGGCCAAACCGATGGAATTGCCCTCCGAGGTGTTCATCAGCGGCGGAAGCCGATGGACCGTCCCATAACGGACAGTCACCCCACTGTGACGATCAGTCACAGAGCGATCAGGAGTCGTCAGACCCCCCGTAGAGTGCAATACCGAGCATTCCGCCCTTAGTTGGACGGAAGGAACCCTCCCCGGACTCCTTGTCCTATTTTGGCACGAGGGTAGGGGAAGGGCGCAAGGGTGTAGAAAGTGCGGTCCGTCACGCTTGGGCCAATGGCCCGTATCGGGACGTAGGTCCCGGAACAAAGACCCAAAAGAGGGCATCCCGGCCTTGAGCTGGCCGTTCTCTTCCGTGCTCGGCCGATCGGCGGATGGACAACCGCCTCCCGAGTCGCTACCCGGGTCGCGCAGGTCACTCGGATCACTCTGGATCGCTCGGACGGAATCCGGAACCGGACGGCTCAATTGGCGAAGAGTCTCTCCCGGACCGCCCGCCACCGCTCCGCCAGAGCCCCGTAAGTCCGCGCCGCCCCGTCCCGGTCCCCGGTCCGCAGGGCCGCGAGCCCCGCCGCCAGGTCCGCCGCCGAGTGGTCGGCCTCGAGCCGGTCCGCCGGCAGCGCGTGCAGCAGCCCGCCGTAGTCCAGCTCCACCATCGAGCGGGGGTGGAACTCCTCCAGCCAGCTCCCGACCTCCACCAGCCCCTCGGCGAGCATCCCGTACCCCTCGGCCTCCCGCAGGGTCCGCAGCCCCCGCGCGAGCCGGCGCCGGGCCTGCACCATCGGCGTCCGGTAGCGCAGCCCCTCGCCCGGCACGTACTCCCGCTCCTCGTCGGACACCAGCACGAACCAGCGCAGCGGCACCTGCCAGACCCCCGTACGGATCCACGGCCGCGCATCGGGATTGCGCACGCGCCAGAGCTCGTACTCCTCGGTCGCGCGGCGGCGGGCGGCCGCGGGCAGGGCGGCGTCGAGCACCGGGAGCGGGAACTCGGCCTGCAGTTCCTGGAGCGCGAGCCAGCCCCGCAGCCTCGTCCGCCAGGGGCAGACCAGCAGGACCCCGCCGACCTCGGCGGTGAAGGCGTCCGCGCTCTCGTGCGCCGGGACACCGACCACGGGCACCCGTACCAAGTCCACCAGCGACCGTCGCAGTTCGTCCTGGGCGGTCGGGGTGGCCCCGCGCCGGGCGTAGTCGGCCCAGTGGGTGCGCTCGGGCTCCGGGAAGGCCGTCAGCGGCTCGTAGACGCGCAGGTAGGAGGCGTACGGGACGGCGGGGGCCGAGCGGGCGGACGGCAGCCGGGGATCGGGGGATTCGCTCACGCTCTCGTACTCCCCCGCCCCGCCCGGCCCTACTCCGGCGGCCGCTCCCCCACCTCCCTCTAACCCCTGAGTGTCCCGATCTCCGGACCGGGAGGATCGCCGGGCCCCGGAGGTCTTACGCTGCTCCCAGCACGCCCTCCCCCACCCGCAGGGCGGGCGTCTTTCCCGCCGCATCTCTTCCATGGGAGTCACCACCGTGACCGAAATGACCGACGGCGTCCTGCACACCCTGTTCCGCAGTGAACAGGGCGGCCACGAGCAAGTCGTGCTGTGCCAGGACCGAGCCTCCGGCCTGAAGGCCGTCATCGCGATCCACTCCACCGCCCTGGGCCCCGCCCTCGGCGGTACGCGGTTCCACGCGTACGCCTCGGACGAGGAGGCCGTCCTCGACGCGCTGAACCTCTCGCGCGGCATGTCGTACAAGAACGCGCTCGCCGGGCTCGACCTCGGCGGCGGCAAGGCCGTCATCATCGGCGACCCGGACGTCCTGAAGTCCGAGGAACTGCTGCTGGCCTACGGCCGGTTCGTGGAGTCCCTCGGCGGCCGCTACGTGACCGCCTGCGACGTCGGCACCTACGTGGCCGACATGGACGTCGTGGCCCGCGAGACCCGCTGGGCGACCGGCCGCTCCCCCGAGAACGGCGGCGCCGGCGACTCCTCCGTCCTCACCGCCTTCGGCGTCTTCCAGGGCATGCGCGCCAGCGCCCAGCACCTGTGGGGCGACCCGACCCTGCGCGGCCGCAAGGTCGGCGTCGCGGGCGTCGGCAAGGTCGGCCACCACCTGGTCGAGCACCTGCTGGAGGACGGCGCCGAGGTCGTCATCACGGACGTCCGCGCCGAGTCCGTGCAGCGCATCCTGGACAAGCACCCCGGCAAGGTGACCGCCGTCGCCGACACCGAGGCGCTGATCCGCGTGGAGGGCCTGGACATCTACGCCCCCTGCGCGCTCGGCGGGGCCCTGAACGACGACTCCGTGCCCGCGCTCACCGCGAAGATCGTCTGTGGTGCGGCGAACAACCAGCTCGCCCACCCGGGCATCGAGAAGGACCTCGCGGACCGCGGGATCCTCTACGCGCCGGACTACGTGGTCAACGCGGGCGGGGTCATCCAGGTCGCCGACGAGCTGCGCGGCTTCGACTTCGACCGGTGCAAGGCCAAGGCCGCGAAGATCTTCGACACCACGCTGGAGATCTTCGCACGTGCGAAGGCGGACGGGATTCCGCCGGCCGCGGCAGCCGACCGCATCGCCGAGCAGCGGATGGCCGACGCCCGCGGCGCGGCACGCACCGTCTGACCCTCCCGACCCTCACGGGGCCCTTAATGGGGCTTCTGGGCGGCCCGCCGGGGCGCAGCGAGACGGAACTCACTGCGCTTCGGCGGGTCGCCCGTCAGGAAACGGCTAAAATCGCAGCTGACCAGCGAGGACGGGGCGCCTTGCTGGTACTGCACCGGGGCGCGTCATGCGGGCGGCGTACCGTATGGCCGCGGAAGCAGGTACCGTTAAACCCCTACGGACGGTCTCTCCACGGAGAGCCCGCTCCGAACCATGAACGCGTGTCAGACTCTGGGGCCGTCGAGCCCCGTCACCGAGGGGGTCGAGCCATGGGGCGCGGCCGGGCAAAGGCCAAGCAGACGAAGGTCGCCCGCCAGCTGAAGTACAGCAGCGGCGGGACTGACTTGTCGCGTCTGGCCAATGAGCTGGGCGCATCGCACACGGAACCGCTGCCTGTCAGCGAGCCGGTCGTCGATGACGAGCTTGATGATGATGACGAGGACGACCCGTACGCCAAGTACGCGGAGCGCTACAACAGCGATGACGAGGACGAGGACGAAGAGTCCGGTCCGTCCGTCTACCGTCGCGGTGCTTGACGCGCCACTCGGCGTCGAACTCGCGGTGCGCTGATCCTCAGCAGCGGCACACAGCTTCACATGCACGGAAACCCGGTCCAGGGCATCGCCCCGGGCCGGGTTTCCGTGCTGTTCGCGCTGGTGGGAGACGGTGCTGGGAGCCGGTGGTGGCCGGCTCCCCGAGCGCGTCAGACCGCGTAGTCGCCGGTCATCGTCGCGCCCTCGGTGTGGTCGCCGCGGTCCAGGATCTCGCCCGCGACCCAGGCGTCGACGCCCCGGTCGGCCAGGGCGGTCAGGGCCACGTCCACCGACTCCTGCGGGACCACGGCCATCATGCCGACGCCCATGTTCAGGGTCTTCTCCAGCTCCAGGCGCTCCACCTGACCGGCCTTGCCGACCAGGTCGAAGATCGCGCCCGGGGTCCAGGTCGAGCGGTCGACCGTGGCGTGCAGGTGCTCCGGGATCACCCGGGCGAGGTTGGCCGCGAGGCCGCCGCCCGTGATGTGGGAGTAGGCGTGCACGTCGGCCGTCCGGGTGAGGGCCATGCAGTCCAGCGAGTAGATCTTGGTGGGCTCCAGCAGCTCCTCGCCGAGGGTCCGGCCGAGCTCCTCGACGTGGCCCTCCAGGGACATTCCGGCCCGGTCGAAGAGGACGTGGCGGACCAGCGAGTACCCGTTCGAGTGAAGACCGGAGGACGCCATGGCGATGACGGCGTCGCCCGTACGGATGCGGTCCGCGCCCAGGAGGCGGTCGTACTCCACGACTCCGGTGCCGGCGCCCGCCACGTCGAAGTCGTCCGGGCCCAGCAGGCCGGGGTGTTCGGCGGTCTCGCCGCCGACCAGGGCGCAGCCGGCCAGGACGCAGCCCTCGGCGATGCCCTTGACGATGGCCGCGACGCGCTCGGGGTGGACCTTGCCGACGCAGATGTAGTCGGTCATGAAGAGCGGCTCGGCGCCGCAGACGACGATGTCGTCCATGACCATCGCGACGAGGTCGTGGCCGATGGTGTCGTACACGCCCATGCGGCGGGCGATGTCCACCTTGGTGCCGACGCCGTCGGTGGCGGAGGCGAGCAGGGGGCGCTCGTAGCGCTTGAGGGCGGAGGCGTCGAAGAGGCCGGCGAAGCCGCCGAGGCCGCCGAGGACCTCGGGGCGCTGCGTCTTCTTCACCCACTCCTTCATCAGCTCGACGGCGCGGTCTCCCGCGTCGATGTCCACGCCCGCGGCTGCGTAGCTGGCACCGGTGGTCTTCTCTGTCATGACAGGAGAGAGCTTTCGTGTCGTTGCTGCGTGTGGTGCGAGGCCCTGGAAAAGCCTGAAAGAGAAGGCCCCGCGCAGGTTGAGCAGGATGAGGGGGGGAGGGGAGGGGCCGCGGTGCGCGGGCTCGTGCGAGCCCGCGTACCGCGGCGTTGCCTCGGGCCCTACGGGCGCCGGAGGGCGTCGGCGGCGTCGGTGCCGCCGGCCAGCTCCGTCTCCAGGAGCTGCTTGCCCAGGAGCTGCGGGTCGGGCAGTTCCATGGGGTACACGCCGTCGAAGCAGGCACGGCAGAGGTTCGGCTTCTGGATGGTCGTCGCTTCGATCATCGAGTCGAGCGAGATGTACGAGAGCGAGTCCGCGCCCAGCGACGTGGCGATCTCGTCGACCGTCATGCCGTTGGCGATCAGCTCGGCCCGGGTGGCGAAGTCGATGCCGAAGAAGCACGGCCACTTCACCGGCGGCGAGGAGATCCGGATGTGGACCTCCGCCGCGCCGGCCTCGCGGAGCATCTTGACCAGGGCGCGCTGGGTGTTGCCGCGGACGATCGAGTCGTCGACGACCACCAGGCGCTTGCCCCGGATGACTTCCTTGAGGGGGTTGAGCTTCAGACGGATGCCGAGCTGGCGGATCGTCTGCGAGGGCTGGATGAAGGTCCGGCCCACGTAGGCGTTCTTGACCAGGCCGACGCCGTACGGAATCCCGCTGGCCTCCGCGTAACCGACGGCGGCGGGCGTGCCCGACTCCGGCGTCGATATCACCAGGTCGGCATCGGCCGGGGCTTCCTTGGCCAGGCGCCGTCCCATCTCGACACGCGAGAGGTAGACGTTCCGGCCGGCGATGTCGGTGTCCGGGCGCGCCAGGTAGACGTACTCGAAGACACAGCCCTTGGGCTTTGCTTCCGCGAAGCGAGAGGTCCGCAGACCGTTCTCGTCGATCGCGATGAGCTCGCCCGGCTCGACCTCGCGGACGAAGCTGGCGCCACAGATGTCGAGGGCGGCGGTCTCGCTCGCCACCACCCAGCCGCGCTCCAGGCGGCCGAGGACCAGCGGGCGGATGCCCTGCGGGTCACGGGCGGTGTAGAGCGTGCCCTCGTCCATGAAGACGAGCGAGAAGGCGCCCTTCACCTTCGGGAGGACCTTGGTGGCCGACTCCTCGATGGTCAGGGGCTTGCCGTCGTCGTCCGTCTGGCCGGCCAGCAGGGCGGTGACCAGGTCGGTGTCGTTGGTGGCCGCCACCTGGGTGGCACGGCCGTCCTGACGGGGGAGGTCGGCGACCATCTCGGCCAACTCGGCGGTGTTCACCAGGTTGCCGTTGTGACCCAGGGCAATGGAGCCGTGGGCGGTCGCACGGAAGGTCGGCTGAGCGTTCTCCCAGACGGAGGCGCCAGTGGTCGAGTAGCGGGCGTGACCGACCGCGATATGACCCTGGAGCGAGCCGAGAGAGGTTTCGTCGAAGACTTGGGAAACGAGGCCCATGTCCTTGAAGACGAGGATCTGGGAACCGTTGCTCACAGCGATACCCGCGGACTCTTGTCCACGGTGCTGCAGTGCATACAGTCCGAAGTAGGTGAGCTTGGCGACCTCTTCACCCGGAGCCCAGACACCGAAGACGCCGCAAGCGTCCTGGGGGCCCTTTTCGCCGGGGAGCAGGTCGTGGTTGAGTCGTCCATCACCACGAGGCACGCCCCCGAGTGTAGGCGAGATCGACCACTGGTCCGAATTGGGGATGCCCGGGAAATGTCACAGCACGCAGGGTGACGAAACCTGTTCGTCTCAATATCCGGATTGCCCTGGTTGACAGCCGCCTGTCGTTTCGTACAAGCTCCGGCCCATGCAGCCTCTCGGTGACCGCACCGTCACCCTCGTCGCGCGCCGACACGTGGACCTCGTCCGTGTCGCCAGCGCCATCTGTCGCTGTTCTGCGTAGTCATACGGCGCTTTTCTCTTTCCTTTTTCTCCTTTCCCCGCCGCTTTCCGTACGAGTCCGCTCCGCCGTGCCCTGCGCCGTCCCGCGCTGCCCGGAGCCGGCCCGCGCCGGAGGGCCGGCGGGCCGTGCTCTGGAGTACCCGTGACCTCGTACGAACCCAACCTGTCCCGGCGCGCCTTCGGCGGCGCGGTCGGCGCGACCGCGGCCGCCGCCGCGGTGGGTCTGGGCGCCGCCGCCCCGGCCCACGCGGCGCCCGCCGCGGAAGACCGGCACGCTGGCCCGCAGGAGCGGGAGTTCCGGGCCGACCGGGGACGCCGCTCCCGCCGCCCGAACATCCTGTTCATCCTCGGGGACGACCTCGGCTGGGCCGACCTGTCCTCCTACGGCTCCCCGCACATCAAGACCCCGAACCTGGACCGGCTCGCCCGCCAGGGCGTCCGCTTCACCGACGCCTACTCCGGCTCCGCGACCTGCTCCCCGACCCGCTTCAGCCTGTACACCGGCCGCTACCCGGGCCGCGCCGAGGGCGGGCTCGCCGAGCCCATCGCCGACAAGACCGCGGGCCTGGAGCCGACCCACCCGACGCTCGCCTCGCTGCTGCGCGGCTCCGGCTACGCGACCGCGCTGATAGGCAAGTGGCACTGCGGATTCCTGCCCGACTACAGCCCGACCAAGTCGGGCTGGGACGAGTTCTTCGGCAACTTCGGCGGGGCCCTGGAGTACTACTCCAAGCTGGGCGGGGACGGCTCGTACGACCTCTACGAGGGCGACGCCGAATACAAGGACCTGCGCTACTACACGCGGATCCTGACCGAGCGGGCCGGCGAGTACGTCTCCCGCGACCACGGCGACAAGCCGTGGCTGCTGAACCTCAACTTCACCACCCCGCACTGGCCGTGGATCGCCGACGGGGACACCGAGGCGAGCGCCGAGGTCACGCGCCGGATCAAGGCCGGCGACCGGCGGGCCCTGTGGCACGAGGACGGCGGGTCCATCGAGAAGTACAAGGAGATGGTGGAGGACCTCGACCGCTCGATCGGCGAGGTGCTGAAGGCGCTGAAGCGCTCCGGCCAGGAGGAGGACACCCTGGTCTTCTTCTCCAGCGACAACGGCGGCGAGCGCTTCTCCCACAACTGGCCGCTCTCCGGCAACAAGGCCACCCTCCAGGAGGGCGGCATCCGCGTCCCGAACATCGTGCGCTGGCCCGCCCGGCTCGACGGCGGCCAGGTCAGCCACGTGCCGGTCTTCACCCCGGACTGGACGGCCACCCTGCTGGAACTGGCGGGCGCCCGCGCGAACCCGGCGTACCCGCTGGACGGGGTCAGCCTGGCCGGGTACCTGCTGCGCGGCGAGAAGGTCGCCGAGCGGAACCTGTTCTGGCGGGTGCGCGGGGAGCGGGCGCTGCGCCGCGGCGACTGGAAGTACTACCGCGGCAAGGCGGGCCGCGACCAGCTCTTCAACCTGGCCGGGGACATCCGCGAGCAGGCCGACAAGGCGGCACTGGAGCCGGCCCGCCTGGCCGAACTGCGCGCGGCCTGGGAGAAGACGGACGCGGGACTGCTGCCGTACCCGGGCTGATCACCGCCCGTACCGCGATCCCGGCGCCGTGGTCCACAGCCTGTGGAAGGTTGTGGACCGGGGCTCACTCGACGGCGGAGGCGGCCGTCGCCGTGACGGCTCTGCCGTCGCTCCCGGTGAGGGTGAGCTTGTCCCCGCTGACCTTCCAGTCGAGCGGACCGCTGCCGAACAGCTCGGTGAGGGCCCGCTCGACCTCTCCGGCGCCGCCCTCGCAGGCCATTCGGGTGGTGGTGAGGGGGCCGAAGGTGAGCCGGTTGCCCTCTACGGCGGCGGTCGCGTTGAAGCGGTTGCAGCCGAGGCTGCCGCTCGCCGTCCCGTCCGCGGCCAGGGTGAAGCGGGCCCGGCCCTCGGCGCCGGCCGGGACCGAGGCGGCGCTCTCGCCCTCGATCAGGGAATCGACGGTCCACTGCGTGGCCAGGAGCGGGGCGGCGGGCGCCGGGGGCTTCGAGCTCAGGGCGATCACGTTCCCGTCCGGGGTCTTCAACGTGATCGTGTCCCCGCCGTGCTCCACCGTCAGCCTGCCGCGGAACAGCTCGCGGAAGGCCGTCTCGAACGGCAGGTCGGCGCAGGCCATCTCGGTGGTCGCGCCCGGGGTCACGGTCATGGTGGCCGCCGAGTCGAAGACCACCGCGGAGGTGAAGCCGTTGCAGCCGTAGTTTCCGGTGGCCTCGGCCTCGTTGCCCGTGCCGCGCTCCACGTTCAGGCGGGCGGCGGAGGCGGGGGCCGGCAGCTTCTTGCCGTCGACGGTCAGGCTCTCGACCGTCCAGGGGCCGGAGAACCCGTGGCCGGGGCGCGTCCCCGGCGAGGCGCCGTCGTCACCGCAGGCGGTGGCGGTGGCGGACAGCGCGAGTACGGCGACCAGGGCGGCGGGGAGGAGCGGCAGCGTACGCATGCCGGTGGGACGCGGCCGGCCGCGAACCGGTTCCCGGATCAGCCCGTCAGGGGGATCGGCTCGGCGGCCGGATCAGCTCATCAGGGGGAGCAGCGCCGAGAGGTCCGCGCGCTCGCCGCTGGCCCTGACCTGCGCCCCGTCCAGCGCTTCGGCCCAGCTCGTACGGCCGGTCGCGAGCCGGATCCAGGTCAGCGGGTCGGTCTCCACCACGTTCGGCGGGGTGCCGCGGGTGTGCCGGGGCCCCTCCACGCACTGCACCACCGCGAACGGCGGGACGCGGAACTCCACCGCCCCGCCCGGAGCCTTGAGCGCGAGAGCGTCGGCGAGCAGCCGGGTGCACGCGGCCAGGGCCTGGCGGTCCACGGGGATGTCCAGTCCGGTGGCGCGGCGCAGGTCGTCGGTGTGGACGACGAGCTCGACGGTGCGGGTGACCAGGAAGTCGGCCAGGGTCATCGCCCCGATCCACAGGTCCAGCACGCGGCTGCCCGGGTTCGCTTCGAGCGCTGCGGCCAGGCGGGCGCCGGCCCGGTCGTAGAGCTCGGCGAGCGGGGCGCCCTCCAGGGTCTCCTTGGCGGCTTCCGCGATCTTCCCGGCGAGCGAGGCCGTCGCGAACGGCCACTCGGAGGCGGACAGTTCGGCCACGGCGGCCGGCGGCCGGGCGAGGCCGCCGGCCAGCGAGTCGGCGATCCACGCGATGTGCGCGGCCAGCTCGGCGACGGACCAGTCGCCGACCCCGCTGGGGCGGGCGAGCTGCTCGGGCTCCAACTCCCTTACGGCGTCCCGGACGTGGTGGAACTGCGCGAGGACGGCCGTGCGGGTGCGGGCCTGGTCGTAGGTGCGCGGCTTCTTCTTGGCGGGCGGCATGGGGCCGACCCTACGCCGCCGCGCGCCCCGGGTCCGGTAGCCGTCAGGCCTTCGGGACCGCGGGCAGCTTCGTCTCGCAGCCCGCCTTCGCCGCCGCGCGCAGGGCCGCCTCGCGGGCCAGCCCCGACAGGAGGTCGCGCCCCCTGTTGCCCCGGCCGTCGCCCTCGCCGGCGGCGGTCGCCCGCAGGGCGGTCACTCCGCCGGACCCGGCCGGGTCGGCGCACTTCGCGACCGCGGTGACGCTGAAGGTCCCGTAGTCGAACCGGCTCCCGCCCGGTTCGGCGTCCTTGGAGGCCACCACCGCGACGGAGACGAACTCCTCCATCTGCTCCTGGCCCTCGAACGTCACCTCATGCAGCAGCACGCACGCCTGGTCCGCCGAGGCACCCGCCTCCACCCTGGGCATGCCGAACCCCATCACCGCGTCCGGATCGACCAGTCCCTGACAGTTCTCGATGATCTCCGCCCGGCTCCGCGCACGGTCCCCGGTGTTGTCGTAGACGAGCCAGCCGCCCACCCCCACGGCAGCCACGACCACCGGTATCCCGGCTCCGAGCAGCCATCGGCCCCAACTCTGTGCCATCTGAGCCCCGTTCCCCCGCCGGCCCCGCGCCGCCGTCGGCGCGGGCTCCTTGCCGGAACGGACGAGCCCCCGCCCGGAAATGGTTCCGGACGGGGGCTGCTCGGTTCCTGGGGAACGGCCGCTCAGGCAAGCAGCGCCGGAATCGTGCCCTCGTGGGCGGTGCGGAGCTCGGCCAGGGGGAGGGTGAACTCGCCCTGGACCTCGATCTCCTCGCCGTCCACCACACCGATCCGGGTCGCCGGCAGGCCCCGCGCACCGCACATGTCGGTGAAGCGAAGCTCCTCGCTGCGCGGGACGGCCACGATGGCGCGGCCCGCGGACTCGGAGAACAGGAAGGTGAAGGCGTCCAGCGCCTCCGGCACCACGATCCGCGCACCGTTGCCGCCGCGCAGGCAGGACTCGGTGAGCGCCTGGATGACGCCGCCGTCGGACAGGTCGTGCGCGGCGTCGATCATGCCGTCGCGCGAGGCCGAGATCAGGATCTCCGCGAGGAGCTTCTCGCGGCCCAGGTCCACCTTGGGCGGCATCCCGCCGAGGTGCTGGTGGACGACCTCGGACCAGGCCGAGCCGCCGAACTCCTCGGTGGTGTCACCGAGCAGGTACAGCAGCTGGCCGGCCTCCGCGAACGCCATCGGCGTACGGCGGTTGACGTCGTCGATCACGCCGAGCACCGCCACGACCGGGGTCGGGTGGATCGCGATGTCGCCCGTCTGGTTGTAGAGGGAGACGTTGCCGCCGGTGACCGGGGTGCCCAGCTCCAGGCAGCCGTCCGCGAGACCGCGGCAGGCCTCGGCGAACTGCCACATGACGTCCGGGTCCTCGGGGGAGCCGAAGTTCAGGCAGTCGGAGATCGCGAGGGGCTTGGCGCCGGTCGCGGCCACGTTGCGGTAGGACTCCGCCAGCGCGAGCTGCGCACCCGTGTAGGGGTCGAGCTTCGCGTAGCGGCCGTTGCCGTCCGTGGACATGGCGACGCCGAGGTTGGTCTCCTCGTCGATGCGGACCATGCCGGCGTCCTCGGGCTGCGAGAGCACCGTGTTGCCCTGGACGAAGCGGTCGTACTGGTCGGTGATCCAGGACTTCGAGGCCTGGTTCGGCGACGAGACCAGGGCCAGGACCTGCGCGCGGAGCTCCTCGGAGGTCTGCGGGCGGGGCAGCTTGCCCGCGTCGTCGGCCTGGAGCGCGTCCTGCCACGAGGGGCGGGCGTACGGGCGGTTGTAGACCGGGCCCTCGTGGGCGACGGTGCCCGGGGGCACGTCCACGATGAGCTCGCCGTGCCAGTAGATCTCCAGGTGGTCGCCCTCGGTCACCTCACCGATGACGGTGGCGATGACGTCCCACTTCTCGCAGATCTCCATGAAGCGGTCCACGTACTGCGGTTCGACGATCGCGCACATGCGCTCCTGCGACTCGCTCATGAGGATTTCCTCGGGCGAGAGCGTCGCGTCGCGCAGCGGGACGGTGTCGAGGTCGACCCTCATGCCGCCGCTGCCGGCGGAGGCCAGCTCGCTCGTGGCGCAGGAGAGCCCGGCGCCGCCGAGGTCCTGGATGCCCGCGACCAGCTTCTCCTTGAAGATCTCCAGGGTGCACTCGATGAGGAGCTTCTCCTGGAAGGGGTCGCCGACCTGCACCGCGGGGCGCTTGGTGGGCTTGGTGTCGTCGAAGGTCTCCGAGGCGAGGACGGAGACGCCGCCGATGCCGTCGCCGCCCGTGCGGGCGCCGTAGAGGATGACCTTGTTGCCCGGGCCGGAGGCCTTGGCCAGGTGGATGTCCTCGTGCTTCATGACGCCGATGCAGCCGGCGTTGACGAGGGGGTTGCCCTGGTAGCAGGCGTCGAAGACGACCTCGCCGCCGATGTTCGGCAGGCCGAGGCAGTTGCCGTAGCCGCCGATGCCCGCGACGACGCCCGGCAGGACGCGCTTGGTGTCGGGGTGGTCGGCCGCGCCGAAGCGCAGCGGGTCGACGACGGCGACCGGGCGGGCGCCCATGGCGAGGATGTCGCGGACGATGCCGCCGATGCCGGTGGCCGCGCCCTGGTAGGGCTCGATGTACGACGGGTGGTTGTGCGACTCGACCTTGAAGGTGACCGCGTACCCCTGGCCGACGTCGACGACTCCGGCGTTCTCGCCGATGCCGACGAGCATGGCGTCGTTCTGCGGGACCTTCTCGCCGAACTGCTTCAGGTGGACCTTGCTGCTCTTGTACGAGCAGTGCTCGGACCACATGACGGAGTACATGGCGAGCTCGGCGCCGGTGGGACGGCGGTCGAGGATCTCGCGGATCCGGGCGTACTCGTCCTCCTTGAGGCCGAGTTCCTTCCAGGGCTGGGAGGCGTCCGGGGTCTCGGTGGCGTTCTTGACGGTGTCGAGGCTCATGCGCTGACCAGCTTCTTCAGGACCGAGGTGAAGAACGGGAGGCCGTCGGTGCGGCCCGTCCCGATCAGCGGCTCGACCGCGTGCTCGGGGTGCGGCATGAGGCCGACGACGTTGCCCGCGGCGTTGGTGATGCCGGCGATGTCGCGCAGCGAGCCGTTCGGGTTGACGTCCACGTACCGGAAGGCCACGCGCCCTTCGGCCTCCAGTTCGTCCAGCACCCGCTCGTCGGCCACGTAGCGGCCGTCCATGTTCTTCAGCGGTACGGAGATCTCCTCGCCGGCGGTGTAGTCACCGGTCCAGGCGGTCTCCGCGTTCTCCACCCGCAGCTTCTGGTCGCGGCAGATGAAGTGCAGGTGGTTGTTGCGGAGCATCGCCCCCGGCAGCAGGTGGGCCTCGGTGAGGATCTGGAAGCCGTTGCAGATGCCGAGGACGGGCATGCCGCCCTTGGCCTGCTCGATGATGCTCTCCATCACCGGCGAGAAGCGGGAGATGGCTCCGGCGCGCAGGTAGTCCCCGTAGGAGAAGCCGCCCGCGAGGACGACCGCGTCGACCTGGTGGAGGTCCTTGTCGCGGTGCCAGAGCGATACGGGCTCGGCTCCCGCGAGGCGCACGGCGCGCAGCGAGTCACGGTCGTCGAGCGTTCCGGGGAACGTGACGACTCCGATGCGAGTGGTCACCGTCAGGCCTCGACCTTCACGGTGAAGTCTTCGATGACGGTGTTGGCGAGGAAGGTTTCGGCCATCTTGTGGATGCGGTCGAGGGCGGCCTGGTCGACCGGTCCCTCCACCTCCAGTTCGAAGCGCTTCCCCTGGCGAACGTCGGCGATTCCTTCGAAGCCCAGGCGCGGCAGTGCACGCTGCACCGCCTGGCCCTGGGGGTCGAGGATCTCCGGCTTGAGCATGACGTCGACTACGACGCGTGCCACTGGCACTCCCGATGAGGTGGTTGGTGCGAAGGCGGTTCCCTCAGCGTACCCGTAGGAAAATTCTACGCGAGTAGATATCTCTCTTGTATGATCCTCCACGCCGTTTCGGCTTCACCAACGCTTCGCAAAATCCGCCGGAAAACCACGCGTCCGGCATTGCGGCGGGACACGCGGAGATAATTAACTGGGCTTCGCAATGCAATGAGAATCGGGGTACAAAGGATTCCTCCGTTGCGCCGGCATTTTTCGGCGCACGGCGACGCCAGAAAGATGCATTCCTCCGAAACATCCACACAGGCGACATCACCGCTCCGTCCGCGCACGTCAGCGGGAGCGGCGTCGCACGAAGGGACCGATATCCGTGGCGCAGCGCGTAGTAGTCACGATCTCCGACGACATCGATGGCGGAGATGCATCGGAAACGGTCGTCTTCGGGCTGGACGGTAAGTCGTACGAGATCGACCTCAATGTGGCCAACGCAAAGAAACTGCGGAAGAGCCTCGCCCCCTTCGTGGCCGCCGGCCGCCGGCAGGCCCGCTCCGGCAAGACCTTCAAGCACACCGCCATCGCCCCCGACCCGGCGGTCGTCCGGGCCTGGGCCCGCTCCAACCAGCTCGACGTCCCGCCGCGCGGGCGGATCCCCAAGAAGGTCTACGAGGAGTACAACGCCGCTCACTGAGAGCCGATTTGCCATCCACCCCCACCGGTCCGCTAGTGTGTGGATCACGCCAAGGGGCGGGCCGCAGGCCGGACCCCGAAGTCGTGCGGGTGTAGTTCAGTAGCAGAACATCCTCCTTCCAGGAGGAAGGCGCAGTGTGCGATCCCTGTCACCCGCTCTGCTCGCTTTACCGACCACGGTTGTGGATCAGGTAGAGTGATGCACGCATCGCACGGCAGTTTGTCGTGAGAAGCATGCGGACGTAGCTCAGTTGGTAGAGCACCACCTTGCCAAGGTGGATGTCGCGCGTTCGAGTCGCGTCGTCCGCTCAGCGTATGAAGGCCCCGGTCATTGACCGGGGCCTTTGTCGTATGTCCGGCTGCCCTTCCGTCCGTCCCGGGTTATCGGAGATCCATGACAGGTGTCATGGCTTCCCCGGCCCGGAGGCCGCGACACTGGGGCCATGAAACTCAGCGGCTGGTGGAAGAACCGCAGCAGCGCGGAGAAGGTCGAGCTGTACACGCGCTGGTCGCTCCACTTCTTCGTGGCCATCGAGATCACGTCGATCGGACTGGCCGTGCTGGGGGCGACGGCCGGAAAGGTCCCCGCCCTGGTCACGGTCGCGCTCTTCCTGGCGGTGTGCGCGCACTCCCTCGTCGTCGGCTTCCTCTCCTCCCGGTCGCTCGACTGGATGCTGGGCCGGCGCGAGCAGCCGGTGCGGCTGGCGGTCACCGTCGCCGGCCTCACCGCCGCCGCCACCCTGGGCGTCCTCGGCCTGCGCGCGGCCGACCTCACGGGCGACGAGGGGGTGGCGCCGACCCTCATCGCCGGCATGACCTGCTTCACCAGCGGCGCGCTCGTCCTGTGTCTGCGCAAGGTCCGGCAGATGCGCTACGTGGCTCCGGCCACGGCCGCCTTCGTCGGCCTGGCGTCCTTCGCCTTCGGCACCTCGGCGGGCGAGTCCGCCGGTCTGGCTCTCGGGGTGCTGCTGAGCAGCGCCTTCCTCTGCTTCGCCTGCGGGTTCTCCGGCTGGCTGCTCGACACCGTGTACGAACTGGACCGGGCCCGCGAGGTGCAGGCGCAGCTCGCGGTGGCCGAGGAGCGGCTTCGGTTCGGCCGGGACCTGCACGACGTGATGGGCCGCAATCTGGCGGTGATCGCCCTCAAGAGCGAGCTGGCCGTGCAGCTCGCGCGGCGCGAACGCCCCGAAGCCGTCGACCAGATGATCGAGGTGCAGCGGATCGCCCGGGAGTCCCAGAAGGAGGTCCGCGACGTGGTCCGCGGCTACCGCGAGGCGAACCTCACGGTGGAGCTGGAAGGTGCGCGCGGGGTCCTGCACGCGGCCGGGATGGACTGCCTCGTCGAGTACGAGCGGGGCCGCGAGCTGTCCGCCGAGGCCCAGTCGGCGCTCGGCTGGGTGGTGCGCGAGGCGACGACGAACGTCCTGCGGCACGGCGACGCCCGCAGCTGCGTGATCCGGCTGACGGCGGGCCCCTCGGGCGCGCTCACGCTGGTCGTGGAGAACGACGGGGCCCCCAAGGCCCCGGCCGGGCCGCCGGGCTCGGGGCTCGCGGGCCTGCGGGAACGGCTCGCGGTGCTGGACGGCACGCTGGAAGCCGGCCCGGTGGACGGCGGCCGGTTCCGGCTGCGGGCACAGATCCCCGGCCAGGCGGCCGGTCCGACCCGAGAACTGGAGGCGCGGGCATGACCCCCGTACGCGTACTGCTGGCCGACGACGAGCACCTGATCCGGGGCGCGCTGGCCGCGCTGCTGGGACTGGAGGACGACCTGCTGGTCGTCGCCGAGGCCGCCTCGGGGCCGGAGGCGCTCGCGATGGCGCGGGCCCACCGGCCCGACGTGGTGGTGCTGGACCTGCAGATGCCGGGGGCCGACGGTGTGAGCGTGGCCACATCCCTGCGGGCCGAACTCCCCGACTGCAAGACCATGATCGTGACCAGCCACGGGCGGCCCGGGCACCTGAAGCGGGCCCTCGCCGCGGGCGTACGGGCCTTCGCGCCGAAGACCGTTTCGGCGCAGCGGCTGGCCGAGCTGATCCGTACCGTGCACGCCGGAGGCCGTTATGTGGACCCGGAGTTGGCGGCCGACGCGATCAGCGCGGGCGACTCCCCGCTGACCGCCCGCGAGGCCGAGGTGCTGGAACTGGCGGGGGACGGGGCGCCGATCGCGGAGATCGCGGAGCGGGCCTCGCTGTCCCCCGGGACGGTGCGGAACTACCTGTCCTCGGCGGCGACCAAGCTGGGCGCCGAGAACCGGCACACGGCGGTGCGTCTCGCACGGGCCCGGGGTTGGGTATAGTAGTTCTCGCGCTACGGCGCACCTGCGGACATAGCTCAGTTGGTAGAGCACCACCTTGCCAAGGTGGATGTCGCGCGTTCGAGTCGCGTTGTCCGCTCAGCAGTGAAGAAGCCCCGGTCCTCGGACCGGGGCTTCTTTCGTTCCCGGGGCCGCACTCCGGTCGCGGTCCGGCCGCGGTCATGGCGAAGGGGCCCCGTTTCCGGGGCCCCTTCGCCGTTCTTCGACGTTCTTCGCCGTTCGTGGGGCTCAGGCCCAGGTCTGGCCGGTGAGGCGCTCGTAGGCCTCGACGTAGCGGGAGCGGGTCTGCTCCACGACCTCCTGCGGGAGGGCGGGCGGCGGGAGTTCGCCCTTGGAGTCCCAGCCGGAGGCCGGGGAGGACAGCCAGTCGCGGACGTACTGCTTGTCGAAGGACGGCTGGCTGTGGCCCGGCTCCCACAGGTCGGCCGGCCAGAAGCGCGAGGAGTCCGGGGTCAGCACCTCGTCGGCGGCGACCAGGTTGCCGTCCTTGTCGAAGCCGAACTCGAACTTGGTGTCCGCCAGGATGATCCCGCGGTCGCGGGCGATGTCCCGGGCCCGGCCGTAGACGGCGAGGGTGGTCTGGCGCAGCAGGGCGGCGGTCTCGGCGCCCTGGGTGCGCGCGACCTCCTCGTAGGAGACGTTCTCGTCGTGCTCGCCGACCTCGGCCTTGGCGGCCGGGGTGAAGATCGGGCCGGGCAGCTCGGAGCCGTCGACCAGGCCCTCGGGCAGGCCCAGTCCGCAGACCGTACGGGTCTTCTCGTACTCGGCGAGGCCCGAGCCGGTCAGGTAGCCGCGGGCCACGCACTCCACGGGGACCATGTCGAGGTTCCGGCAGACCAGGGCGCGGCCGGCCCAGTCGGCGGGGGCGCCTGCGGGCAGCTCGGTGCTGATGACGTGGTTCGGGACGAGGTCCGCGAGCTGGTCGAACCACCACAGGGAGAGCTGGGTCAGGATCCGGCCCTTGTCCGGGATCTCGGTGGGCAGCACCCAGTCGGCGGCGGAGATGCGGTCACTGGCGACCATGACGAGATGGCCGTCCTCGTCGCGGTAGAGGTCGCGGACCTTGCCGGTGTGGAGGTGGACGAGGCCGGGCACCTGGACGGGCTCGGGCTTTTCGACGAATCCGGGCACGGAGTCTCCCTGTGGTTCTGTACGAGCGCGCGGCCCATTCTCCCGCACCTGGCCGCGCGCACGGACAACGGGTCCGCCGGTCCCGCTCCCGGTCCCGCTCCCGGTCCCGCTCTCAGTCCCTCTTGCAGATCCGGTCGAGGAGATTGGCGGTCGCCCGCTGGACCCGCTCGTCCACGTGCCCGGGGCGGTCGAGGGCCGGGGACCAGGCGAAGGTGCCGGACGCGAAGACCAGCGCTCCGCTGGGGGCCCGGTAGAGGGAGGTCTCCTGGTGGCGGCGGTGGCCGTCGCCGTCCTCGTAGGGGGAGTGCGCGAGCAGGATCCGGCTCTGGTGCTCGGGGAGCTGCGTGCGCGGGAAGTACCGGTCGGCCTCGCCCGCGACCAGACCGGGCAGTTCGTCGTTCTCGGCGGCTCCGGTGGAGTCCCAGAGCCAGTGCGTGGCATTGCGCACGATGAGCGGCGCGGGCTCGGGGACCCGGCCCGCGTACTGGATGCCGAGCAGCTGCTGCTCCGGGCGGTCCACCTCGCGCCAGAGGCTGGGGCGGCCCGGACCGCGGCGTTTTCGGCAGGTGAGGAGCCGGTCGTCGACTCCGGAGGGCGAGGGGGAGAGCTCGACCTGCCAGTACATGGTGTTGGCGGAGAGGAAGACGAGCGAGGTGCCGTGGTCGCGGGCGCGCTCGACGGTGCGGCGCATGGGGCCGGACCAGTACTCGTCGTGGCCGGGAAAGACCAGGCCGCGGTAGCGGGTGGGATCGACGCGGCCGGCGTGCAGGTCGCGGGCGTCGGCGTAGGCGAGGTCGTAGCCGTACCGCTCGGCCCAGCGGATGAAGTCGTAGGCGTGGCCCACGTGCAGGGGCAGGCCCGCGCCGGCGTAGGGGCGGTCGAAGGAGACGGTGATGGCGGCGTCGCGCTCGCCGAGCAGCCGGCCTTCCTCGTCCCAGGCGTGGTAGAGGCTCGCACCCGTTCGGCCGTCCTCCGGGTAGAGGTTGTAGGCCTGCCAGGTGATGTCGGGGAGCAGGAGCAGCAGATCGGCCGGGTGGTCGTCGCGCACCGTGAAGGGGATGTGCGAGCGGTATCCGTCGGCGGTCGTCAGGACCGCCACGTAGGCGCCGATGCTCCAGTACGAGGGGACCTGGAGTCGCCAGGAGAGCCACCAGTGGTGGCAGGAGACGGTGCGGTCGGCGGTCAGGGGCGCGGGCTGGACGATGCCGGAGAGCCGGGGGCTCGTGGTGATCTTGGAGGCGCCGTCGCCGCCGTAGTGCCCGATGCGGTAGACGTCCACGGAGAACTGCTGGGGCGGATCCACGGTGATGTGGAAGTCGATGGCCTCACCGGGCGCGACGGCTCCGGTGGAGGCGAACCCCTTGATCTGCCGGTGCACGTCGTCGGCGGTGCGGGGGCCGCCCGCACCACGGGCACGGGGGATCTGCTGCCCCGGACCGGCGGCGACGGCCGGGTCCACGTACCAGGGCACGACCTGGCCGTTGTCGTCGTAGTAGAGCTCGCTCCCCCGGAACCACGGCAGGGGGCCCTGGCCGAAGGGATCGGTCACCGCGTGCGCGAGCGCACCCGACTCCCAACGCCTGATCTGCTCCGCACCCATACCGCTGCTCCCCTCCCTCGCTCCCCCGAACGCCGCGACCTGTCCCCAGCACATCACATAACGCACGCACTCCGTCACCGTTCGTCGCGAAAACTTCGACGGGGATCCCGACGGGGCCCGGCCCCGGGGCAGGCGGGGCCGGGGAGGCCCGAGGGGCGGCGACGGGCCCGACAGGCCCTAGACCAGGCGGACCGGCTTCTCCGGGCGTACGCCGACCTCGGCGAGCCAGTCCCGGAGCGGGCCGGGGTCCCGGTCCTCCACGAGCGAGAGCACCGGTCCGGCGAGATCGGCCCGCCGCACCCCGGCGATCAGCAGGACCGGCCCGTCCAGCCAGTCCAGCCCGGGCTCGCCTCCCGCGGAGTCGACCGCGGCGCAGCACACCAGCGCCACGACGTGGTCCGCCAGCAGGTCCCGCCCGCTGCGCGGAGCCTCCAGCGGGAACAGCGGCAGCGCGTCGGCCCCGCGGCCCGCGGCGGCGGCCGCCAGGCCGGGCACGGCCTCCCGCGCCAGATCACCGCTCAGCCGGCCCGCCAGGGCGTCGGCGTCGGTGTCCGCCAGGTGGTTCAGCACCCGCTCCACCGTGGAGGCCGCGGGCACCGACGGAGCCGACAGCGCGTCCAGGGCGGCCAGCAGACGGGCCGCCTCCGTGCGCCACTTGCGGTCGACGACCTCCTCCGGATAGGCCGCCCAGTCCACCGGCGCCCAGTCCGGACCGGCCTCGGCCGGCCCGCCGTGGAACAGCCGCGCGGCCAGCAGCGAGGCGGCCTCGTCCACCGCACCCGGCTGGTCCAGCAGATCGCACGCCGGGCGCTCGCCCAGCCGCGAGGTGAAACCGTCGGCCAGCCGGTCGCGCCGGGACAGCTCGGTCAGTGCGGAGACCACGCCCGCGTCCAGGTGCGCGGGCCAGCGGCCCATCCGCCAGGCGGGCAGGGCGACGCGGGTCAGCAGCCGGTCCCAGCCGGCGTACGCCAGCCCGACCTGCTCCTGGGCGGCGATGCGCAGCGCGTAATCCACACCCTGTGCACGGTCCGACGCGGCGGCGGCGACCCCGCGCTCCATCTCGGCGGCGTCCACCCGGCACAGCCGCAGCAGCAGCCGGGCGGGGGCGGCGATCCAGCCGAGGAAGCGCCGGCCGCCCACGTCCACGGCGGCGTCCAGGCCCCGTACGAATCCCCGCGCGTCGGCTATGTCCGGGTGCGCGGAGGGGCCCGTACCGGCGACGACGGGCGCGAGGACGGCCCGGAGCTCGGCGACCCTCATCCACCACAGGAACGGCGAGCCGATCACCAGGACCGGGGCGGCGCCGGGCTCGGACTCCGGACCGCCGGCCCCACCCGATATGAGCGCGCGGCCGCGGGCACGGCGGTGCGCCGCGTGTGTCCGGTCCTCCAGCCAGCTGTCGCAGTCGGGGGTCAGGGCTATCGCGGAGGGCGCCGGAACGTCCATCCGGTCCGCCAGGTCCCGCACGAGCCGGTAGAGATCGGGGGCGGCGGACTCCGACAGCGGCACGGTCGGGGTCATGGCGGGGCTCGCCCGCAGCACGACGGCGGCGAAGATCCCGCCGACGAGCAGGACGAAGGCGGCGACGGCGCACACGGCGAGGGTCACGGCGGGCCAGGGGTCACC
Organism: Streptomyces sp. GL_141; assembly: GCF_057834385.1. Classification (NCBI taxonomy): domain Bacteria; kingdom Bacillati; phylum Actinomycetota; class Actinomycetes; order Kitasatosporales; family Streptomycetaceae; genus Streptomyces; species Streptomyces sp. GL_141. The sequence continues at coordinate 4,417,391 of NZ_CM174402.1, read as the reverse complement.
GACGAGGCGGCCCGTCGTACGGGCGCTCACCAGCACCACGGCCACGGCGGCGGGCAGCAGCCCGACGGCCAGTGCCCTGCTGCGCACACGCAGCACGGCCAAGGCACGGGAACGCGCGGACGGCGTACCCACTTCAGCGATCGAACCGGTTCCGGACACGGCCGGACCTCACCCCCTCTGCCATGCGGCGGCGTTGCTCACTCCCCCACTGTGACACCAGCCACTGACATCGCAATGCCGGTGGGCCATGTGCCGGAATGAGAGCCGGAATGCTTGCGCCGCACCATAGTTGGGGCGCGGGCGGCCGTCAGGCAGACCGGGTGACGATCACCCGATGGAATGGCTTTGGGTAAAGGTGGGTGCGTTCGAACGCGGCTGGATGCACTCGCACGCGAGCATGCGCGCGGGCCCGGCCGCACCGAGTGCGCACCGGGCCCGCTTCCGTCGAATCCCGCTGATCAGCGCTGTTCAGCGCTGTTCGGCGGCCTTCGCGGCGATGTCCGTGCGGTACTGCGAGCCATCGAGCCCGATCCGCGCGACCGCCTTATACGCCCTGTCCCGGGCCTCCGCCAGATCGGAACCGGTCGCCGTCACCGACAGGACGCGTCCGCCCGCGCTGACGACGGCTTCGCCCTCGGTGCGGGTCCCGGCGTGCAGGACGTAGGCGTACGGGGCGTCCAGCTCGGCCACCTCGGCCAGGCCCGTGATGGGGTCCCCGGTACGCGGGGTCTCCGGGTAGTTGTGCGAGGCGATGACCACGGTGACGGCCGCGTCCTCGCGCCAGCTGAGCGGGGGCAGGGTGTCCAGGGTGCCGTTGGCGGAGCCCAGCAGCACGCCCGCGAGCGGGGTGCGCAGCCGGGCCAGGACCACCTGGGTCTCGGGGTCGCCGAAGCGGGCGTTGAACTCGATGACCCGCACGCCGCGCGAGGTGATGGCGAGGCCCGCGTAGAGCAGCCCGGAGAAGGGGGTGCCGCGGTGGCGCAGCTCGTCCACGGTCGGCTGCAGGACGGAGGCCATGACCTCGTCGACGAGCTTCGGGTCGGCCCAGGGGAGGGGCGAGTACGCGCCCATGCCGCCGGTGTTGGGGCCCGCGTCGCCGTCGAGCGCGCGCTTGAAGTCCTGCGCGGGCTGGAGCGGCAGCACGGTGACGCCGTCGGTGATGGCGAAGAGGGAGACCTCGGGGCCGTCGAGGAACTCCTCGATGACCACGCGGTCGCATCCCAGCGCGTGGGCGCGGGCGGCGGCCCGGTCGTCGGTGACCACGACGCCCTTGCCGGCGGCGAGGCCGTCGTCCTTGACCACGTACGGGGCGCCGAAGGCGTCGAGGGCCTCGTCCACCTCTTCCGGGGTGGTGCAGACGTAACTGCGGGCCGTCGGGACTCCGGCGGCGGCCATCACGTCCTTGGCGAAGGCCTTGGAACCCTCCAGCTGCGCGGCCTCGCCGGACGGGCCGAAGACGGGGATGCCCACCGCGCGGACGGCGTCGGCGACCCCCGCGACGAGCGGGGCCTCCGGGCCGACGACGACCAGGTCGGCGCGGAGCTCGGTGGCGAGGCGGGCGACGGCTTCGCCGTCGAGCGGGTCGACGGGGCGGAGCTCGGCCACCTCGGCGATGCCGGCGTTGCCGGGAGCGCAGTACAGCGCGTTGACGTCGGAATCGAGGGACAGAGAGCGGCACAGGGCATGTTCGCGGGCGCCGCCGCCGATGACGAGGACCTTCACGCGATGAAGACTAGCCCGGGTTCCGGGGTGCCCCTCGTGCGGGCACCCAAGTCGGACCCCCTACTCGTTCGTATATTCCTCTACAACGGTGGCTCCGAGCTCGCGCACGATCAGGTCGTGTCCGCTCAGTGCGGTGTCGACGAGGTCCGGGTCGTCGGCCTCCGCGACGTCGTCCTCGGGGGCGACCGGCGGGGGCGCCTGGTGGGTGGGCGGCTGGTGCTGCTGGGACTGCTGCTGCTGGTACGACTGCTGCGGCTGCTGGGACGGCTGCGGCTGCTGCTGGTACCCCTGCTGGGGCTGCTGTGACTGCTGGGGCTGCTGCGGGGCCTGCTGGGCCGGCGGCTGGTTGTAGGCGGGCGCGGCCGGAGCCCCGTAGGAGGACCCGGACACCGGGGCCAGGGGCTGGGCTCCCCCGCCGACCACGGCCTCGATCTTCCAGGTGACCTGGAACTGCTCGGCGAGCACCGCCTTGAGGACGTCCTCGCTGCCGCTGCTCGCGAAGTTGTCGCGGGCTCCGGCGTTGGGGAAGCCGAGCTGGAGGGTGGTGCCGTCGAAGCCGGCGACCTGGGCGTTCTGGCTGAGCAGGATCCACGTGAAGCGGCGGCGGTTCTTGACCGCGTCCAGGACGGCCGGCCACATCGCCTGGATCTGCCCCGCGCCGGCGGCCATGCCGGGGGCCGGGGCGGCGGGCGCCGCCGGAGCGGAGCCCTGGGCGGCCTGCGCGGGTGCCGCCGGGGGAGCCGCGGGAGCCGCCGGGGCGCCGGGGGTGGCCGCGCCGGGCCAGGCACCCGCGGCGGGGGCGGCGGCCGGAGCCGGAGCCGCGGGGGCGCCGGGGGTCGCGGCGCCGGGCCAGGCACCGGGGGCGCCGCCACCGGGCTGCGCGGCGCCGGGCCAGGCGCCGGGGGCGGCGGCCGGGGCCGCGGGGGCCACCGGCTCGGGCGGAGCCACGGGGGCCGGGGCGGGGGCCTGGTGCACGGGGGCCGGGGCCTGGTGCACGGGAGCCTGCTGCACCGGAGCCTGCGGCGCGGGGGTCCGTACCGCCGCGGGGGCCATCGCGTGGGCCTCCGGCCCGGGCACGTAGCCCATGGCGGGGGCCGGGGCGAAGGCGGCCGCGGCGACGGCGGCGCCGCCGCGCTCCAGCCGGTCGAGCCGCGCCTGCACGGAACGCTCGTCGTCGAAGGCGGCGGGCAGCAGCACGCGGGCGCAGATCAGCTCCAGCTGCAGCCGCGGCGAGGTGGCTCCGCGCATCTCGGTGAGCCCCGTGTTGACCAGGTCGGCGGCGCGGGACAGCTCGGCGGCGCCGAAGACGGAGGCCTGGGCCTGCATCCGCTCGACCACGTCGTTGGGGGCGTCGATGAGCCCCTTCTCCCGCGCGTCGGGCACGGCCGCCAGGATCACCAGGTCGCGCAGCCGCTCCAGCAGGTCGGCGACGAAGCGGCGCGGGTCGTTGCCGCCCTCCACCACCCGGTCCACGATCTCGAAGGCCGCGGCCCCGTCCCCGGCGGCGAAGGCGTCCACGACGGCGTCGAGGAGGGTCCCGTCGGTGTACCCGAGGAGCGAGGTGGCCATGGCGTACGTCACACCCTGCTCGGCGGCGCCGGCCAGGAGCTGGTCCATGACGGACATGGAGTCACGGACGGATCCGGCTCCGGCGCGCACGACGAGCGGCAGCACGCCCTCCTCGACGTGGGCGCCCTCGCGGCCGCAGACCTCGCCGAGGTAGTCCCGCAGGGTGCCGGGGGGCACGAGCCGGAAGGGGTAGTGGTGCGTCCGGGACCGGATGGTCCCGATGACCTTCTCGGGCTCGGTCGTGGCGAAGATGAACTTGAGGTGCTCCGGCGGCTCCTCGACCACCTTCAGCAGGGCGTTGAAGCCCGCCGGGGTGACCATGTGCGCCTCGTCGATGATGTAGATCTTGTACCGGCTGGAGGCGGGCCCGAAGAAGGCCTTCTCGCGCAGGTCACGGGCGTCGTCCACACCACCGTGCGAGGCGGCGTCGATCTCGATGACGTCGATGGACCCCGGCCCGTTGCGCGCGAGGTCCTTGCAGGACTGGCACTCCCCGCAGGGGGTGGGCGTGGGGCCCTGCTCGCAGTTCAGACAGCGGGCGAGGATGCGCGCGCTGGTGGTCTTGCCACAGCCTCGCGGCCCGCTGAACAGGTACGCGTGATTGACCCGGTTGTTGCGCAGGGCCTGCATCAGCGGGTCAGTGACATGCTCCTGCCCGATGACCTCGGCGAACGACTCGGGGCGGTAGCGGCGGTACAGCGCAAGGGACGACACGTCTACGAGGTTATCCGGGCCCACCGACAACGGTGGCCCGCAGACCCACCCGGCCTGCCGTGCCCGCTGCACCCGTCGTGTTCGCCGTACTCGTCATGACTGCCGCGCCCGCCGTGCCTGCCGCGCTGCGGCAGAGCGGTGCCGCGGCAGAGCGGCCCGGCCGGCCCGACCCGTCCCGGAACGCAAAGCGCCCCCCACGCACCCACCAGAGCCCACTTACCCTTGCTGCCTTCCGGCCCTGGGGGAGTTGGGTGAGATAGCGCCACGTGAGGGGCTGGCCCCACCCTAGCGGATGGAGGGCCCCGGAATCGAGCCGGACCCCGGGCGGAGCTCCCCGCGACCCGACCCGGACCCCGACCGGCACCCCGACCGCACCCCGACCTGGACCCCCGCCCGGGCCCGCCCGACGATCACGTTCGCGAGCACCCCTCAACGTCTTGTATTGTTTGCCGCGGAGGATTCGCCTAGTGGCCTAGGGCGCACGCTTGGAAAGCGTGTTGGGGGCAACCCCTCACGAGTTCGAATCTCGTATCCTCCGCCATTGCTCTCACCGGGCAATACGTTGAAGAGCCCCACCGCTTGCGGTGGGGCTCTTTGCGTTCCGTGGTCTCAGTTCCAGTCTCAGTTATTTGCGACATAACCGGATGATCCGCCACATCCCGGGTCCGATGGCCTACCCCTCGTACTCCCAAGGGTTCAGCAGGAGTGCGCCTGATCGCGCCAGATGCTTGATGTTGCGGCTCACCAGCGTCCAGCCGTTCGCCAGGGCGGTGGCAGCGATCAGCGCATCGGGTGGATCGATGCTGGTCCCGGCACTCTTGAGCCTCCGGTGAAGAGCGAGGTAGGCGAGTGCCTCCCGCTCTCCGATGGTGACGATCCGGTCGCGGTACTGATCACGGATGTCCGCGAGCGCCCGCTCGAAAGCGGTACGCCGCACCAGATCCTGCGTCCCCTGGATGCCCGCCTCGATCTCCGCGATCGTGATGACACTCAGATAGAGGGCAGGAGCTGGAACAGACCGAGCCCAGGCGACGACAGCCGGGGCAGGCTTCGGCCGGGTGGTGATCTCGGCGATCACATTGGTGTCGAGCAGATAGATCACTCGCCGTCCGCCGAATCGTCGTAGGACCGCTGCCCGAACTCCAGACCCTCGAAGGGGGTCGCCGTAAGCCGCTCAAGGAATCCGTCGCTGCCCAGGGTCGCCCAGCGGTGAAGCATGTCTGGCAAGGCATCGATGTCCGTGTCGGCCAGCTCGGCATCGAAGTGCCCAAGCTGATGCTCGGGCAGAGACTCCCGGATCTCCCGGATCGTCCGTAGCGGATGAGACTGAGGATGGGATTCCTCGGGTCTGCGCGGTGGGAGCGGCAGGTTCGGGGCAGTGCTCATGATCGGCTCCTCCACGCTGTGGTCACGGGCTCATGCCTGAAGACCACCCTAGGCCGGGCAGCCCTGGGGAGGGTCGGAAACGACCCGAATCCGAGCTTTGACGGGACCCATCCGCCGAGCCACCGCCGGCTGTGTGGCAGCCGCCGTCTACCGGCGACAGCGATGCCCCTTTGGTTGGAACCAGCTGAACGTAGCTGTCTGGCTGGACACAATGGGAGCGCCGCCCTGTAGCCGGTTTCGTGACACGTCGCGTGCACCGCGCCATTGGTACATGGCGAAGATCGGCTGTCGCCCCCTCCACCGAAGGTAGCGAATGACGCAGAGCTCAGCCGCCCGAGCCGGACGCTTCCACACGGGGCGTTTATCCGAGGGACTGCCCCAGGCCCTGGATGCCTGGCGTGTCACCACCGACGATGCCGATGTAGCCGCCCGTGTCGCCGGCTTCCTGGGTGGCGAACCTCGACCGAACGAAGGGACAGGAGGAGCCAGCCTTGCCTACGAAGTGCTGACGAACCGCGAGAGCGTACGCGTTCTCCTGGACGGGCCCGACGCCGTGGCGGCACACATGGTCCTCCGGGGCAGTACGGGCATCATCCACGAGTGCGACGGCGTGGAGTTCCTGTCACCCGAAGAGAAGAAGGGCCAGCCCTGCGGCTGCCCTCCACTACTTGAGGACAGGAAGCTGGCGGCCAGGGACGGGCGCGGCCCGATGCCCTCCGTCGACATCACCTTCCAGATCGCAGCGGCACCCGAGCTCGGCGCGTTCCACTTCATGACGCACTCGTGGCAGATGGCCGCGCAGCTCTCCGACCTGACGGACGCGCTGGAGCGGGTCAACGGCCCGGCCATCTGCAACCTCACCCTGGAGCTCGTCGTCTACACGACCAAGGTGGGCAGAGGTGCCTGCTATCGAAAGCCGGTGGTCACGGTGCTCGGCAGCCCCGACAGCGTTGCGACCGAACCCCCGCCGACGACCGAGCCCAGGCCTGCTCCGGCACCATCCGCACCCCGCCGCAAGGCCAGGCCGGCCCCTGAGCCCACCACCCCGTCCGCACCGGAGTCGAGCCACTCGGTCAGCGTGAACGCCGCTCTGCTTCGCCGCGCCGCCAACGTGCTCGGCACCGGCGACCACGAGGAAACCGTCATCGCAGCCCTGTCCGAGATCGTGGCAGGACGGCAGCAGACCGCAGAGCTCGTCCGGCTACGAGAGCAGGTCGGACGGATCGCCGCCATCGCGGGGCAAGCGCTCCAAGGCCGGGATTCCTCACTCACCTGACCGGCTCCGACCGTCTCGCAGTGATCACCACAGCCGGCCAGCTGGTCTCAGTTGTGGTCTCATTCGCCCCCGTCCGGGCCCGTCCAGACGGGGCCACCCCGAACGTTCCGCCGCAAGTCAGGACACGTACGACCCCCGCCGGACCCCCGTACGAACATTTGGAAAGCGTGTTGGGGGCAACCCCTCACGAGTTCGAATCTCGTATCCTCCGCCATTGCTCTCACCGGGCAATAAGTCGAAGAGCCCCGCTGCTTGCAGCGGGGCTCTTCGGCCTTCTCCTCACGTGCCCCTCACGTACCGCCGCACGCACCGCCCCGCAGGCGAGGAACCACATGGTCGTCCACACCGCCGTTCCGCTCGGCGTCGAGGCTCCGCGGGGCCACGGCCGGGTCTGGTACGCCGCCTACGGCTCCAACATGCACACGGACCGGCTGGCCGCCTACATCGCCGGCGGGACGCCGCCCGGCGCGACGCGCCCGTACCCCGGCTGCCGGGACCGCCGGGCGCCGGAGCGGTCGATCGCCGTCCAGCTCGACGGATGCCTCTACTTCGCCACCGAGTCCCCGGTGTGGACCGGGGGCAGGGGCTTCTACGATCCTTCGGCGCCCGGTCGCCTGCTGGGGCGCGCGCACCTCGTCACCGTGGGCCAGCTGTCGGACATCGCCGCGCAGGAGATGTACCGGGAACCCGGAACGGACCTCGACCTCGCCGCGGTGCTGCGCGACGGCCGCGACGCGTCGGGCGGCGGCCGGTACGAGACCTTGATCTGCCCGGGGACGGTCGACGGCATCCCCGTGCTGACCTTCACCGCCCCGTGGTCCCTCCGGGACGTCGAGCCGCTCAGGCCGTCCGCCGCGTACCTGCGCCACCTGGCGGGCGGCCTGCTGGAGTCGGGGCCGTGGCGGGAGCAGGAGATCGCCGACTACCTGTCCGGCTGCCCGGGCGCGACCGGCCACTGGACACCGGGACAGGTGCTCGACCTGCTGAGGGAGCGGCCTGCCGGAGGTCCGCCGGGGGCCCGCGTTTAGCGTGGGGCCATGGATACGGCACAGGAGTTCGAGACCCATCGGCCACGGCTGTTCTCACTGGCGTACCGGATGCTCGGCTCGGCGGCCGAGGCCGAGGACGCCGTGCAGGACGCGTACCTGCGCTGGCACGGGGCCGAGTCCGGCCAGGTGGTCGCGCCGGGCGCGTGGCTGGCCAAGGTGGTCACCAACCTGTGCCTGAACCGGCTCACCTCCGCCCGGGTGCAGCGCGAGGAGTACTTCGGGCCCTGGATCCCGGAGCCGGTGGGGACCGGTGCCGGGGTGCTGGGACCCATGGAGACGGCGGAGCAGCGGGACTCGGTGTCCTTCGCCGTGCTGACGATGATGGAGCGGCTGTCGCCGCCCGAGCGGGCCGCCGTGGTGCTGCGCGACGCCTTCGACTACAGCCACCGGGACATCGCGGGCGTACTCGACTGCTCGGAGGCGAACGCGCGCCAGCTCTACCGCCGGGCCAAGCAGCACCTGGCCGACGGCCGGCCGCGGTTCACCACCTCGCGGGAGCAGGACGACGAGCTGCTCGCCCGGTTCCTGGCCGCCGCGTCCGACGGCGCGATGGCACAGCTGGAACAGCTGCTCTCCGACCAGGTGGTCGTCTGGTCCGACGGCGGGGGCAAGGCGAGCGCTTCGAGCCGGCCGGTGGCCGGGCGGGACAACGTGGCCCGCTTCCTGGTCGGCCTCTTCTCCCGGTGGGTCAACGGTTCGCGGATCGGTTTCGCCGAGGTGAACGGCGTTCCGGCGGTGGTCGGCTGGGCGGACGGCGAGCTGACCGCGTTCGGGGCGCTGGAGCTCGGCGAGGGCGGGATCACCGGCGTCCGGCTCGTCCTGAACCCGGACAAACTCGCCTTCCTCGCAACTCAGCTCCGAGAGCTGTCAGAGAACGGCTGACCCGCCGGTCTGTGTCGCGGGGGCTCGACCGGTGGATCGGGGATCGGGGCACCGCCCTGGACGTGCGGGCGGACATACCGGCACATACCGTTTCCCGAGACGGCCGAGGAGGTGTGGATGGACTGGCTCCGGGACGAGATCTTCCGGCCCTACCCCGAACTGCTGATCTTCCTGACCATCGCCGTCGGCTTCCTGCTCGGCCGCATCCGGTACAAGACCATCGCCCTCGGCGCCGTCACCGGATGCCTCGTCGCCGGCCTGGTCATCGGTTCCCAGGCCAAGGTCGAGATCGACGGTCCGATCAAGTCCGTCTTCTTCCTCATGTTCCTCTTCGCCCTCGGCTACGACGTCGGCCCGCAGTTCTTCCGCGCCCTGCGCAAGGACGGCCTCCCCCAGGTCGTCCTCGCCGTCATCGTCTGCGTCACCGGACTCGCCTCCGCCTGGGCCTTCGCCGCCCTCGCCGGGTACGGGCCCGGCCTCTCCGCCGGTCTGCTCGGCGGCGGCCTCACCCAGTCCGCCGTCATCGGCGTCGGCTCCGACGCCATCGCCCACCTGCCCGGGGTCAGTGCGGACGAGGCCCGGGACCAGTCCCATCTGATCGCCGTCGCCTACGCGGTCACGTACCCCCTCGGTACGGTGCTGCCCGCGCTGCTCCTCGCCGGCTTCCTGCCCCGCCTCCTGCGCCGGGACCTCGCGGCCGAGAGCGCCGTGCTCGCCGCCGACCTGGAGGCCGCCGAGGACGACCCCGACGCCGGGGAGGGCTACTACAAGCACGTGCTGCGCGCGTACGCCGTCGACGTGGCGGCCTTCGCGGGGCGCACGATCGGGGACTTCGAGGCGGAGCAGAAGGCCGCCGGGCGGCGGCTCTACATCACCCGGCTGCGCCGCGCCGGGGAGATCCTGGAGCACGCCGCCGACACCCGGGTCGAGATCGGGGACATCCTGGCCGTCAGCGCGGTCCGCGGCGACCTCGTCGCGTACGACGCGCGCACGCACATCGGGATGGAGACCGACGACTTCGAGCTGCTCGCCTACCGCACCGAGTCCCTGCACGTGGTCATCACCGACCGGAACCTCAGCGGCCGCACCATCCGCACCCTGCGGCACGAGGAGTTCATGCCGGGCGTCTTCGTCGACGAGCACTGGCGGGCCGGCGCCGACCTGCGGGTCCGCCTCGACAGCACCGTGGAGCGGGGCGACACCCTGGTCCTGACGGGGCCGCGCAGCCGGGTGGAGGCGGCCGCGGCGGAGCTGGGCAAACCGGTGCCGACCAGCTTCGCGACGGACATGGTGTGGATCGCGCTCGGGCTCTTCCTCGGCGGCTGCCTCGGCATCCCGGCGCTGCACGCGGCGGGTGCTCCGCTGTCGCTGTCCACCTCCACCGGGGCGCTGCTGATGGGGCTGGTCTTCGGCTGGATCCGGAGCAAGTACCCGACGTACGGGAACCTGCCGTCGGCGGCGCAGTGGCTGATGGGCACGCTCGGGCTGTGCGTGTTCGTCACGGTCGTCGGCCTCAACGCCGGCCCGAGCTTCATGCCGGGCCTGCGCGAAGCCGGCTGGCCGCTGCTGCTCTGGGGCGCGGCCGTGACGAGCGTGCCGCTGCTGGCCGGATTCGCCTACGGGCACTTCGTGCAGCGGCTCCCCCTCCCGATCCTGCTCGGCGCCCTGGCCGGAGCCCAGACCACCACGGCCGCGCTGGGCGCCCTGACGGAACGCGCGCGCAGCCAGATCCCGGCCCTGGGAACGACGGTCCCGTACGCCCTGGGCAACGTACTGCTGACGATGTGGGGGTCGGTGATCGTGCTGCTGCGGCGGTGAGAGGGCTGCCGGTCTTCCTGTTCGCCCGGCCGGCGATCACCATGGCGGTATGGACGAAGCGGTGTTCCTGGTGCCCGGGCAGCGGAGTGCGACGGCCGGGCTGCTCGGTGAGGCGGCCGCGCGGCGGGGGATGGAGGTGCGGGGGCTCGACGCCGGGGTCGGGGGGCTGGCCTGGCGGGACGTGTACTGGTGCGGCGGGCCCGCGGCCGGGGCGCGGGTGGCCGGGGCGCTCGGGATCGGGCTGCTGGAGCCGGCGGACGCGTGGCTGGCCGGGCTGCCGGAGTGGGCCACCGGGCGCAGGATCCGGCTGACCAGCCTGGGCGAGGCACGGGAGGCGCTGCGAGAGCCGGCTTTCGTGAAACCGCCGCGCGAGAAGTCCTTCCCGGCCGCCGTGTACGCGGACGGCGCCGCGCTGCCCGTACTGCCGCCGGACACCCCGGTGCTGGTCTCCGGGGTGGTGGACTTCGCCGCCGAATACCGGCTGTTCCTGCTGGACGGGGAGATCGCCGCCGGGAGCCGGTACGCCGTCCACGGACGGCTGGACCCCACCCCGCTGGACGAGGATCCCCGGGCCGCGGAGGTACGCGCCTTCGCGGCCCGGCTGCTCGCGGTGGCGGGCGCCACCCTGCCGAGCGCCGTGACCGTCGACGTCGGCTTCGCCGGCCCGACCGTGGTGGTCGTGGAGGCCAACATGGCGTGGTTCTCGAACTGTTACGCCGCTGACCCGGGCCGCGTCCTCGACGTGGTGCTCCGCTCGGCCGGCCCCCGGGAGCGGATCCCGGCGGCCGAGCTGCGGTTCGTGCGCGGGTGAGATCCCTAGCCGTGGGGGATCAGGGCCACCGGGCTGTGGGCGTGGTGGGCCACCGCGTGGTCCGTGGGGCCCATGCCGTGCAGGGGGCGGTGGTGGCGGCGGCCCACGACCAGGAAGTCGGCCTCGGCGGACTCCTCCAGCAGGAGCTTCGCCGGGTCGCCGGAGCGGGTCACGCACACGGTCGCCACCCCCGGGTGGCGCGCGCCGGCCGCGGCCACCGCCGCTTCGAGCGCCTCCGGGGCGGCCGGGCCCGTATGTACCGCGTGCACCGCGCGCAGCGGGAGGGCGTGCCGCGCCGCCCAGGCGTACGCGAAGTCGAGGACCGCGGCGTAGTCGCCCGCCGGGTCCACCCCGACGACGACCCCGTGTCCGTGCGGCGCGCGCTCGGCGGGCTCCCGTACCAGGACGACCGGGACCTCGGCGCGCCCCGCGACGTGCAGCGCGGTGGAGCCGAGCAGCGGAACCACGTGGCGTTCCTCGCCGCTCGCGCCGAGCACGATCAGCCCGGCGTTCGCCGCGGCGGCCGCCCGCGGGATCTCGTTGCCGGGTCCGCCCTCGGCGGTGGCCGCCTCGACGGTCAGGCCCGGGTGGGTGGCGCGGAGTTCCCCGGCGAGGGAGGACAGTACGGTCCTCGCCGCGGACTCGCTCGCGCCGAGCACGGGCTGGAACTCCGGGGAGATCGGCTGGACGGTGGGCCAGGCCTGGCCCACGTGGAGCAGCCGGAGCGGCGCCCCGGCCGCCAGGGCCTCACGGGCGGCCCACCGGGCGGCGGCGAGGCTCCGGGGCGACCCGTCGAACCCGACGAGGACGGGGAGGACGGGGAGACCCGGGAGGGCGGGCTCGGCGGGCTGAGCGGGCGGGACGGACGGGACGGACATCGGCGGCACCCTTCGTTCGTTCGCGCGGCCCCTTCGCACGCCGTTCGCACGCGCGCGTGGCCGTTTCCTGGTCGCTCCTACGACGCTACGCCCCTTGCCCTGTTTGTCCGATGAGGAGAACTTTGCTCTTGCGGCTAGCAGCGCAGTGCCGCGTACAGGTCCAGCTTGTGGTCGAGGCGCGACAGGTCGCGGCCGGTCAGCGCCTCCACCCGCTCGATCCGGTAGTGGACCGTGTTCACGTGCAGGTGCAGCGCCTCCGCCGTACGCGTCCACGAGCAGTTGTTCGCGAGGAACACCTCCAGCGTCTCCCGGAGCATCCCGTCCCCGAGCGAGCCCAGCATCCTCGTCCCGAACACCCCGCGCACCTCCGGCGGGACCCCCGACAGCAGTTCGGCCAGGGTGTCCAGCTGCTCGACCCCACGGACCGCGACCGCCTCGTCCGCCGCCATCAGCGCGAAGCGCGCCTGGCACAGGGACGCGCGTAGCCCCTCGGCCGAATCCGTCCGGGCGCCCACACCGAGGCGCAGGTCCGCCCCCGGCTCGGCGCACGCCCGGAGCAGCGGCCATACGGCGCGCAGCCGGTCGGCGGGATCGGCGGCGGGGGCCGCCCCGGCGGCATCGACTCCCTCCCGGCCCTCGTACAGCACCGCCCCGCCCGGCCCCGCCGCCCACCGGGCGCCCTCCAGGTGCGCCAGCGCCTCCGCCAGCGCGTCCCCGTCGCTCGCCGTCACCACGCGGTACGGGCCCCCCGCGGGCAGTCCGGCCGCCTGGAGCGCGGCGCCGAGGAGGTCCGGCTCGGCCTCGGACGCCACCAGGGCGAGCAGGTCCCGTCCGGCGGCCCGGCGTACGGCCACCCGGCGGACCGCGGCGTCGCGGTACTGCGCGAACACCTCGGCGATCTCGTGGAGCACCCGCGGCGGCGCCGCGTCCGCGTCCGGGACGTGCAGCAGCCAGGCGTCGTACGGGGAGCTCTCGCCCCCGACGCCGAGCGAGAGCCCGCCCTTCGCGGCGGAGACGGCCCGCCGTGCCGGGATCGCGGGCGCGGACGGGGTACGGGCCACCGTGCGGCCGCTCGCGGTCAGCAGGTAGCAGGGCAGCCGGCCCAGGTGCGCGCACGCCCGGTCCAGCAGTTCGGCCGGCCCGGCCCCGCCCTCCAGGAGCCGGCTGAGCTCGCTGCGCACGTTCTCGGGAAGCGCGAAGTGCCGGGTCGGGCGCCGGCTGAGGTCGCCCCACTGGCGCAGGTACACCGCTTCGGTGACGGCCCGGAAGCTGGTCCGCGCGGGCACCGCCACCAGCGGCATCCGGTGGGCCCGGCAGGCGGCCACGAGTTCCTCGGGCACCCTTCCGTGGGTCTCCTCGCCGGCCAGCAGGGCCCGCGCTCCGGCGTCGGCGAGGGCGGCGACGAACCGGTCGGTCCTGGCCGCGGCCGACGCCCCCGGACGCCACCAGACGAGACCGCTGAGCACGAGCTCCCCGGGGCCCAGGAACCGGCCCGGGTCCTCCAGGTCGGTGGCGGTCACCCCACTGACCTCCTGGCCGAGAAGGGACTGCTCGCCCCACAGCAGGGTGAGGCCGAGGTTGTCGGACTGGAGCAGGTCGAGGACGTGCATGACGGGGACTCCTTGCGGCGGGTGGCAGCCCACAATCGCGAGGCGAATATGAGGGTTGCCGTGGTAAATGCAAGGACAACCCCGCGAACAGCCTCTTGGATGATTCACCAGGGACGCCCCGTCGGCCCTGGTGTTTTTCCGTGCCGGGGACCAGTCGTCCCAGCCGCCGGCCGGTTGTTTCACTGGCACGAGTCGACGAAAGCGACCAAAAACGACGACGAACAACGTGACGGCGACGGCGACGGCGACGGAAAGGATGGCGGAAAATGGATCTCAACACGGTGCTCGACGTACGCGACGCACGCCGCCGCGAACCCTGGCGTCCGGGTGACGCCTGGCTCGGCGGCGGCACGTACCTCTTCTCCGAGCCCCAGCCCCACGTCCGCCGGCTCGTCGACCTCTCCCGGATGGGCTGGCCGCCCCTGTCCTGGCAGTCCGACGGCGCCCTCGACATCGCCGCCACCTGCACGATCACCGAGCTGTCCCGCTTCGGCCGAACCCTGCCCACCACGGCCGCGCCCCTCTTCGAACAGTGCTGCCGGGCCTTCCTCGCCAGCTTCAAGATCTGGAACATGGCGACCGTCGGCGGCAACCTCTGCAACGGCCTCCCCGCCGGCCCGATGGTCTCCCTCACCGCCGCCCTCGACGGCACCGTCCTCCTCCAGGGCCAGGACGGCTCCACCCGGCGCCTGCCCGTCACCGACTTCATCCGCGGAGCCGGCGTCAAGGACCTGCGCGACGGCGAGCTGCTGCGCTCGGTGCGGCTGCCCGCCCGCGCCCTGGACTCCCGTACGGCCTTCCGGCAGGTCTCCCTCTACGGTCTCGGCCGCTCCGGCGCCCTCGTCATCGGCGCCTACGACCCCCAGGACGGCTCCCTCGCCGTCACGGTCTCGGCCGCCACCACCCGGCCCTTCCGCTTCTGGTTCGCGCTGCCTCCCACGGCGGCCGAGCTGCGCCGGACGATCGACGACACCGTCCGGCCCGACGAGTGGTTCGACGACATCCACGGACTGCCCGCCTGGCGGCGCCACATGGGCCTGCGCCTGGCGGAGGAAGTCCGCCGCGAGCTCGATCCCGAGGAGGTGTCCCGATGAGCTACGAGATCGACATCAACGAGCGGCGTTTCACCGAGGAGCCCCGATCCGGCCAGTGCCTGCGCACCTACCTGCGCGACCGCGGCTGGTTCGGCGTGAAGAAGGGCTGCGACCAGGGCGACTGCGGGGCGTGCACGGTCCACGTGGACGGGCAGCCGGTCCACAGCTGCCTCTACCCGGCCGTCCGCGCCGAGGGCCGCTCCGTCACCACCGTCGAGGGACTGTGCTCGCCCGGCGGCGAACTCCATCCCGTCCAGCAGCAGTTCCTCGACGCCCAGGGCTTCCAGTGCGGCTTCTGCACCGCCGGGTTCCTGATGACCACTTCCGCCCTCCAGGCCGAGCGGGGCACCGCCCACGACGACGGCAAGCTCGACGACCTCCCCCGCGCCTTCAAGGGCAACATCTGCCGCTGCACCGGCTATCGCGCCATCGAGGACGCCGTACGCGGCGTGCAGCACGTCGAAACCCCCGAGGTGGGCCAGGCCGTCGGCAAGTCCCCCGGCGCGCCGGCCGGCCCGCAGGTGGTCACGGGCACGGCCCGCTACACCTTCGACGTCACCGTCCCCGGCCTGCTCCACATGAAGCTGCTGCGCTCCCCGCACCCGCACGCCCGGATCGTCTCCATCGACACCCGCGAAGCCCTCCAGGTACCGGGCGTCCACGCGGTCCTCACCCACTACGACGCCCCCGACCGGCTGTACTCCTCGGCCCGGCACGAGCACCCGACCGAGGACCCGATGGACACCCGGGTCCTGGACGACGTGGTCCGCTTCGTCGGCCAGCGCGTGGCCGCCGTGGTCGCGACAAGCGAGCAGGCCGCCGAGGAGGGGTGCCGGCGCGTGGTGGTCACGTACGAGGAACTCCCGTACGTCATCGACCCGGAGGAGGCGATGCTCCCCGGCGCCCCGGTCCTGCACCCCAAGGGTCCCGAGTCGGGGATCTTCCGCGCCGAGAACAACGTGTGCGGCGAGGTCCACCACACCCTCGGCGACATGGAGAAGGGGTACGCCGAAGCCGACGTCGTCTACGAGGAAACCTTCCAGACCCAGCGCGTGCAGCACGCCAGCCTCGAAACCCACGGCAGCGTCGCGTACTTCGAGCCCAAGGAGGACGGCTCCCCGGGCGAGCGCATCACCGTCCGCTCCTCCACCCAGGCGCCCTTCCTGACCCGGCGGGCCCTGTGCGCCCTCTACGACCTGAACGAGGACGAGGTCCGCGTCGTCGCGGGCCGCGTGGGCGGCGGGTTCGGCGGCAAGCAGGAAATGCTGACCGAGGACATCGTGGTCCTCGCCGCCCTGAAACTGCGGCGCCCCGTGAAGCTCGAATTCACCCGGGCCGAGCAGTTCTACGGAGCCACCACCCGCCACCCCTTCAAGATCACCGTCAAGGCCGGCGCCAAGGCCGACGGCACCCTCACGGCGCTGCGCATCCGGGTCGTCTCCAACACCGGCGCCTACGGGAACCACGGCCCGGCCGTCATGTTCCACAGCGTCGGCGAGTCCTTCGCGGTCTACAAGGCCCCGAACAAGCAGGTCGAGGCCTACTCCGTCTACACCAACGGCGTGCCCGCGGGCGCCTTCCGCGGCTACGGCCTGGGCCAGGTCCTCTTCGCCCTCGAATCGGTGATGGACGAGCTCGCCCTGCGGCTCGGCATGGACCCGCTCGCACTGCGCGAGAAGAACGTCATCGGCCCGGGCGACCACATGGTCACCCCGATCGGCCACGAGGAAGACCTCTTCATCGCCTCGTACGGCATGAAGCAGTGCATGGACGTCGTCCGCAGGGCCGTCGCCGAGGACCGCAGCCACGAGGACGTTCCCGAGGGCTGGCTCACCGGCACGGGCACGGCGGTCGCGATGATCGCGACCGGCCCGCCCGGCGGCCACTACGCCGACGCGAGGGTCAGCCTGCTGCGCGACGGCACGTACGACATCGCGGTGGGCACGGCCGAGTTCGGCAACGGCACCACCACCGTCCACCAGCAGATCACCGCGGGCGCCCTGAACACCACGGTCGACCGGATCGCCGTCCGCCAGTCCGACACCGACGTGGTCCGCCACGACACCGGTGCCTTCGGCTCGGCCGGCACGGTGGTGGCCGGCAAGGCGGTCATGCTGGCGGCGAACTCCCTCGCGGAACGCCTCCGGACCTTCGCCGCCCGCCACACGGGCGTGGCCCGGCACCTGTGCGAGCCGTCCGCGGAGGCCTTCGACTGCGCGGGCCGCGTGGTCACCCTCAAGGAGCTGTACGAGGCCGCGTACGACAAGGGCAAGCTCGACGAGCTCGCTGCCGACGGCCACTGGGGCGGCTCCCCGCGCTCGGTGGCCTTCAACGCCCAGTGGTTCCGGATCGCCGTCGACCCGGACACCGGCGAGATGAAGATCCTCCGCTCCGTCCACGCGGCCGACGCCGGCAAGGTCATGAACCCGATGCAGTGCCGCGGCCAGGTCGAGGGCGGAGTGGCCCAGGCCCTGGGCGCCACGCTCTTCGAGACCGTACGGGTGGACGAGCGCGG
Source organism: Streptomyces sp. GL_141 (assembly GCF_057834385.1). Classification (NCBI taxonomy): domain Bacteria; kingdom Bacillati; phylum Actinomycetota; class Actinomycetes; order Kitasatosporales; family Streptomycetaceae; genus Streptomyces; species Streptomyces sp. GL_141. The sequence continues at coordinate 4,400,067 of NZ_CM174402.1, read as the reverse complement.
GGAAGTCACCACGGCCGCCTTCCGCCGCTACCGCCTCCCGCAGTACGCGGACGTCCCGCGCACGGAGGTCCACTTCATGGAGACCTCCGACGCCATCGGCCCGCTCGGCGCCAAGTCCATGTCCGAGAGCCCCTTCAACCCGGTGGCCCCCGCCTTCGCCAACGCGCTGCGGGACGCGACGGGGATCCGCTTCACGGAGCTGCCGGTGACCCGGGACGTGGTCTGGCAGAAGATCCACGAAGCGGGCGGCCGGCCCTGAAACGCCAGTGGGGCAGCTCCGCCGGAGCTGCCCCACTGGACTCGGTGCGCGCCGGGGGCTAGCCCTGCGTGAAGTAGCCGAGGAGGTCGGTGATCACGTGGTTGGGGCCGCCGTAGCTGTTGAAGACGCTCACCTTGCCGCCGGGTCCGACCGGGGTGGTGACGTGGTTCGGGACGGTGACCCCGGGGAGGGTGTTGAGGCTGCTGGCTCCGGGGAGCTTGCCCCCGAAGGCGTACGCGGTGAGGAAGCCCGGGCCGGTGGTGTCGGTCGCGGTGACGTTCAGGGCCGCGCCCACGGCATTGGCCGGGAGGCCGGCGACCGTGGTGGTGGCGCCCGGGGCGACCTTGCCGGTCGTACGGGTGTCGGCCAGGCGCTTGGGGACGACCGGGGTGAAGAGGGCCTTGCCGTCCTTGCCGTAGTAGCCGACCGCGTCCAGCACCAGGTGGGTCGAGCCGCTGTTCGTGAACAGGGTGATCGTGCCGTTCGGGCCCACCGGGACGATCGCCTGGTTCGACTTGTCCTTGCCCGGCTCCACGTTCAGGTTCGACGTCGCCGGACGCTTCGCCGGATCCGGGTACGCGATCACGTGCGCCGGCTGGGTGGCACCCGTACCGGTGAGGTTCAGGGCGACCGCGGTCGCGCCGGCCGGGATGCCGTTGACGCCCGCGACCTTCACCGTGCGGGTCTTGCCACCGCCCAGCGCACCGCCCGAGGAACGGGTGTCCGTGACACGGGTCGGGGTGATGGGGGAGAAACGCTCGCCGATGGTGGGCTGGTAGTAGCCGACGACGTCGACGATCAGTGAGGCCTTGCCCGCGTTCAGCTGAGCTTTGATCTTGCCGTCAGCGCCCACGGGCACGGTCACCGTGTTGGACGAGGTGCCGCCCCGGGCGATGTTCACGTTCGACGTCGCCGGACGCGACTGGCCCGACGGCCACACCGTGAGGTGGGTGTCCTGGGTGGCACCGGTGACCGTCACGTTCAGGACCACCGCGCTCATGCTCTGGCCGAGCCCGTGGTTCGGAACGCCCTGGCCTGCCCACAGGACCACCGGGTGGGCGGTGCCGCCCTCGATGGGGGTGTTCGTGGTACGGGTGTCCAGCAGCCGGAACGGCTCCGTGGCCACGTACCCGGACGGCGCGTAGTCGACCTGCACCTTCTTGGTGACCGTCGATTTCGCTCCCTGGACGTCCGTGAGGCTGACCGTCACCTGGTACGTGCCGGGCGTCTTGTAGGCGTGCTCCACCTTCTCCAGACCCCCGCGGCTCGAAGAGGTGCCGTCGCCGAAGTCCACCTTCTGCGCACCCACCCGCCACGGCGCCACCGTGGCACCGGGGGTGTCGATGCGGACGGTCAGCGGAGCGATCCGGTATCCCGTGTCGGCGGAGGTCGGCAGGACCGGAGTGGCGGTGAAGTCAGCGGTCAGTACGCCGGGTGCGGTCACCTTTGTCGTCCGCGTGGACCCCGGTACCTCCCGCCCGACTGCGGTGACCACCTTCGTTTTGACCTCGTACACGCCCGGCGAGCTGTAGACGTGCTCGAGGAAGTTCTTCTTGCTGACGACCGGGGCCGTCCCGTCACCGAAGTCGGCGTGGTACGTGAGGGTGGACTGCCAGTTGCTGTCCGTGGAGATGTTCACCCCGACCTCTGTGCCGACCGGAGCCCAGTTGTTCTGCGAGACGTACGCCCAGACCATGCTCAGGCGGTCCTGTGTTTCCTCCGCACCGCGATCGATCCACCCGCCGTCCCTACCGGTGTTGGGGACCCGCGGGTCGTCCGCGGTCGGACCCCCGTAGATGTCGGTCGGCAGCACGCCCGGCGCCGTCGGATCGCCGGAGTCGACGGTGGGGGACCCGGTCTCGCTCGCACCGACTCCGTCGTACGTCGGCGTGACGATGTCGTGCGCGCCCTGGCCGGTGGCGGCCGTGAACTCCGCCGGGGTCTTGTACGCGGTACCTGCCCACTGATAGGGCGTGGGCAAGGGGCTGGCGGCTCCGCGGGGGCCGGTGATCAGGTTGTAGTCGGCGGCGGTTCCGGCCGCCGCGCTCTCCGTCACGCGGATGCCCCGGAAGAGTTCGGAGGTCCCGCAATAGGAGTAGGGGTAGATCAGGTTGTTGAACAGCTTGGAGCCGGTCGAGCCACCACTGACCCCGATGGCCTCCCCACAGCCGCCGTAGACCGTGTTGTTGGTCAGGACGGTGCCGGGCGCGTCCACCACTTCGGCCGACTCCAGACTGCTCTGGGCCCAGAAGGTGTTGCGGCCGAACACCGTGTTCCGGGCGCCTCCCTCGACCCGGGCGCTGTGCAGCCGGCTCCGTGTGACGCGCACGTCCTCGCTTCCCCCGCCGACCACCAGGCCGTGGGACGTGCCCCACCCGTTCCCGACCCTGTCCAGTGCGATATCGGTGGAACCGTGGACCCGGATGGGGCCGTCGTCGGTCTCCACCCCGCGGACCACTACGTGGGAGGCACCACTGATGGTCAGGCCGTCTGTCCAGTACGACTCCGACACCTGCCCCGTCTCCCCGTCGGGCGCGGACGGGATGATGTCGAAGGTGATGGGCTTGCCCGGCTCACCGGAACGGTCGATGGTGACGGACTCGCCGTAGTAGCCGATGTTCGTGTCGACCCACACGGTCTGGCCCGGCTCGACGACCTTCGCCGCCTTCGAGACCGAGCAGAAGGGCACCGCCGACGAACCGGGTCCGCCGTCGGAACAGTTCTTGGCGGCACGGTTTACGTAGAGGCCGGACGGGGCCGCCTCCGCGGCCACGGCGCCCGGGACACCGAGAAGGGTGACGAGGCCTGCGGTGAGCAGGACCGTCGTCGTACGAATGGGACGCAACAGAAGGACTCCCTTCGAGAGTTGGAGCTGCCACTGGCCGATGCCGTTGCGGGGCGGACGGCGGTGCCGATGCGTGACCCGTTCGCTCATCTGTCCCCCCGGAAGATCCGCTCAGCGTTCACCGAGGAGACGGCTCACCCCCTCGCATGGTTGTACGAGGGGGTGAGGAAGTTCGGTCTCAGTTCGCGGTGAAGTGGCCGAGGAGGTCGGTGATCACGTGGTTGGAGCCGCCGTGGCTGTTGAAGATGCTCACCTTGCCGTTCGCGACGGGTGAAGTGGTTCGACCGTCACGCATAGGACCGCCCACCCCGCCCGAAGGTTGCACGGGAACGGACACCTTTCGGCGCGAGCGCGCAGCCTCGTGATCTGCCAGGAAGAAATGACGAAGTCGTGGACAGTTGCTGCCCACATCAAGGCTTCAACCTTGCAGATGAGGTTCTGGAAGGCGTCCCGCCGGGCATGAGTGATCCATGGGCAAACTCATGCTGCACGGAGACCTGGACCACCCGGCGACGCTCAGCGTCGCGGATCTGCGGGACTGGGCACAGCACCGGGCCGCGGTCACCTTCGACTGCGCGACGAACGGTCCGCAGCACCACGTGTTCGAGGGCCCGTTGCTCCGGGAGGTCATCTCGGATGCCGGCCCGGCCTTCGACGCCCGCCGCCGCAAGGACCGTTCGCGGTTCCTGCTCGCCGTGACCGGCGGGGACGGGCACCATTCGATGCTGTCCTGGGCCGAGTTGGACGCCGACTTCGGCGCGAGCCCGGTGCTGCTGGCGACCCGCCTCGACGGTGAGGACCTCGACGAGGCGGGTGCGCAGCTGGTGGTCCCTTCGGACCGGTGCGGGGCGCGGTACGTCAGCGCCGTCACGCACGTGTGGTTCGGCGCGCTGTCGCCGCCGCGCCTGGGGCTGTAGGGCGGGAGCGGCCGGCCGGTGCGCCGCCCGTCAGGCGAACTTCGGCATCTCGCCGACCGTCTTCGCCACGTCGATCACCGCGAACGCCGCGCCCTGCGGGTCCGTCACCGCCGCGAAGCGGCCGAAGGGGCTGTCCATCGGGCCGAAGTGCAGCTTGCCGCCGTGGGCCTGGGTCTTCGCGACCGCCTCGTCGCAGTCCGGGACGGCGAAGTAGACCTGGACGTACGAGGGGATCTCCGGCGGGAAGTCGGTGCCCATGCCCATCCGGCCCAGCACCGGGTTCTCCGGGCCGCCCAGGCTGAAGACCTTGAAGTCCATCCCGGCCATCTCGGGGTCGTCCCCGGCCTCCATCTGCCGGCTCCCGTACGGGAAGACCTGCGGGAGGAACGCGTCCGCCTTGGCCACGTCGCGCGAGAAGAACTCGGCCCAGCAGTACGCGCCCGCCTCGCCGGTCTTCTCGAAGCCCTTGTGGTCGCCCGGCTGCCAGACGCCGAAGACGGCGCCGCTCGGCTCCTTCGCGATGGCCATCGTGCCGAAGGAGCCGACCTGCATCGGCTCCATCAGGAGCTCGCCGCCGGCCGCCTTGATCTTCGCGGCGGTGGCCGCCGCATCGGGCGAGGCGAGGTAGAGACACCATTGCGAATGGCCCTCCGCCCCGGGCATCGGCGGCACCACGGCCGCGACGGCCTTGCCGTCGGAGTAGGCCTGCGTGTAGTTCCCGTACTCGGTGCTGGACTCTCCGAAGGTCCAGCCCAGCACATCGCCGTAGAAGGTCTTCGCGCCCTCCAGATCGGAGAACATCGCGTCCACCCAGCAGGGCGCGCCTTCCGTGAACTCAGTCATGATCGATCGACTCCTGTGTCGTGTACGACGTGACCCGTCTCGGTACTCACGCTAGGCGCGGGATCTGACAATCGCGCGGGGAGCACCGCCGCGCGGGACCCTGGAGTCATGGACGACACGAACAAGAGCGTCACCATCCGGCTCGCCCAGCAGCCCGAGGCCGATGAGCTGCTCGGACGCAGCCCGCTCGCCGCGCTGGTCGGGATGCTGCTGGACCAGCAGGTACCCATGGAGTGGGCGTTCTCGGGGCCCTACACGATCGCCCGGCGCCTCGGCTCCGACGACCTGGACGCGCACGCGATCGCCGCCTACGACCCGGAGGCCTTCGCCGCGCTGCTCTCCGAGAAGCCGGCCGTGCACCGCTACCCGGGGTCGATGGCGAAGCGAGTGCAGCAGCTGTGCGCGTACCTGGTGGAGCACTACGAAGGGGACGCGGCGGCCGTGTGGGCGGACGCGGGTACCGGGGCCGAGCTGCTGGCGCGGCTGCGGGCGCTGCCCGGCTTCGGGGAGCAGAAGGCGCAGATCTTCCTGGCGCTGCTCGGCAAGCGGTTCGGGGTGCGGCCGCGCGGCTGGCGCGAGGCGGCCGGCGGGTACGGGCCGGCGAACGTCTACCGGTCGGCGGCCGACATCACCGGCCCGGAATCGCTGGCCAAGGTGCGGGCGCACAAGCAGGAGGCGAAGGCTGCCGCGAAGGCGGAGAGGGCCGCCGCGAAGTCCTAGAGAGGGGGCCACCAGCGGTTCCAGTAAGCGGAATTGACGGTTGGGGCGAGTGTCCGGCCGGTTGTCAGACCCTGCCCCTAAGCTCGTGATCATGACTGAGAACCTGACCCGCGCCGCCACTGCCGAGATCATCTCCGATGGCCCGGGCAGCCTGATCACGCTGCTCACGGACACCGCCGAACTCACCTGCAACACGGCCACCTTCGAGGCCGGCGCCGCGGGTGCCCCGGTGCACTTCCACACCAAGGCGACCGAGTTCTTCCACGTCACGGACGGCACGCTCGACGTCCTGCTCGGCGACGAGATACACACCCTGACCAAGGGCGACTTCCTCGCCGTGCCCCCCGGCGTGAAGCACGCCTTCGCCCCGGCCGCGGGCGCCACCGCCGAGGTCTTCGTCGGCTTCACGCCCGGCATGGGCCGCTTCGACTACTACCGGCTGCTCGGCCGGGTCCGGGCCGGCGAGGCCACGGTGCAGGACATCATCGACAGCCAGCCCGTCTACGACAACCACTACGCGGAGAGCGACGCCTGGGCCGGCCGCCTGAAGCGCAGCGCCGAAGCGTAGATCTCGTCGGCGTCGAGCCGGCGCAGTTCCTCCGCTATCAGCTCGGCGCTGCTGCGGATCTTCAGCGCCACCTTGCGGTCCGGGCTGCCCGGCAGGAGCAGGGTGGCCAGGACCCCGTCCGGGCGGTCCACGCGGATCTCCCCGGCCGAAGTCGTCAGCCGGACCCGGGTGATGACCGGCCCCCCGGTCGCCACCCGCTCCACGGGCACCCCGAGCCGGTCCTCCAGCCAGCGGGCCAGCAGCTCGGAGCTCGCGTTGCCGGGCTCGCTCTCCACGGCCGCGCCCGTCACCGGGAGCGGCTTCTGGTCCAGGGCGGCGGCCAGCAGCGAACGCCACGGAGTGAGCCGGGTCCAGGCCAGATCGGTGTCCCCGGGCTCGTAGGCGCCGGCCCGGGCGTCGAGCGCGGCGACCGGGTCAGCGGCGGCCTCGGCATCGGTGATCCGGCGCTGCGCGAGGGCGCCCAGCGGATCCCGGCCGGGTGCGTCCGGGGCGTCGGCGGGCCACCAGGCCACCACGGGCGCGTCCGGCACCAGCAGCGGGAGCACCACGGAGCCCGCGTGCTCGGTGAGCGTCCCGTGCAGCCGGAGCAGCACGATCTCCCCGGACCCGGCGTCGGTGCCGACCCGCAGCTCGGCGTCGAGCCGGCTGCGCCGCAGCCGGTGCGAGCCGCGCGCGGTGCGCTTGATCACCGCGATGATCCGGCAGGGGTGCTCGCGCGAGGCCTCGGAGGCCGCGCGGACGGCGTCGTAGGCGTTCTCCTCGTCCGTGGCGACGAGGAGGTTGAGCACGAGCCCCATCGTGGGGCTCCCGACGGCCCGTCGCGCGTCGAGCAGGGCCCGGTTGACCTTGCTGGAGGTCGTATCGGTGAGTTCGGTCCGCATGCTCCGAGTCTCGCAGGCCGGACGGAGCCTCAGGTACGGATTCCCGGTCGGGTGCGGATTCCCCGTCAGGTACGGGTTCCCCGTGCGGTGTCAGCGGCGCCGCCTAGCCGTGCCGAAGATGGACCGGGAGATCTCGCGGCCCAGCTGTGTACCGATCGACCTGGCCAGGGAGCGGAAGAGCCCGCTGCCCACCACCTGCTCCGCCAGCGAGGGATCCGGCTTCGGCGCGGCCTTCGCGGCCGCCTTCGCCTGCTTCTCCGCCTCCGCCGCGGCCGCCGCCGCCTCGGCTTCCGCCTCCGCCGCCGCCTGCTCGGCGCTGATCTTCTCGTACGCCGACTCCCGGTCGATGGGCTCCGCGTACCGCGAGTAGAGCAGCGAGGACTTCACCGCCTGGTCCAGCGCGGCCGCGTCGATCGGCGCCATCAGCGACTGGGGGGCCCGCAGCCGGGTCGCCGCCACCGGCGTCGGAGCGCCGTTCTCGCTGAGCACCGTGATCACCGCCTCGCCCGTCCCCAGCTGGGTCAGCAGCTCCTCCAGGTCGTAGGCGGAGTTCGGGAAGGTCTTCACCGTCGCCTTCAGCGCCTTCGCGTCGTCCGGGGTGAAGGCGCGCAGCGCGTGCTGCACCCGGTTGCCGAGCTGCGCCAGCACGTCGGCCGGCACGTCCTTGGGAGTCTGGGTGACGAAGAAGACGCCGATGCCCTTGGAGCGGATCAGCCGCACCGTTTGCGTGATGGCTTCGAGGAACGCCTTCGAGGCCCCGTTGAACAGCAGGTGCGCCTCGTCGAAGAAGAAGACCAGCTTGGGCTTCTCCAGATCGCCGACTTCCGGAAGGTCGCCGTACAGATCCGCCAGCAGCCACATCAGGAAGGTGGAGAAGAGCTGCGGTTTGTCCTGGACCGCCGGGAGCTCCAGTACGGAGACCAGTCCGCGCCCGTCCGCCGCCGTTCGGAGGAATTCGCTGGTGTCGAATTCGGGCTCGCCGAAGAATTCCGCCGCCCCCTGCTGTTCGAAGGCGGTGAGCGCCCGCAGAATCACGCCGGCGGTCACCGTGGAGAGTCCGCCGATGCCCTTGAGCTCCGGCTTTCCCTTGTCCGAAACGAGGAAGGCGACGACCGCCCGCAGGTCCTTGAGGTCGATCAGCTCCAGGCCCTTGGTATCGGCGTAGTGGAAGATCAGCCCCAGCGACTGCTCCTGCGTCTGGTTGAGCTGGAGCACCTTGGACATGAGGACCGGGCCGAAGCTCGTCACGGTGGACCGGAGCGGGATTCCGGGGCCGATCCCGCCGAGCGAGTAGAACTCGCTGGGGAATCCGGCGCCCTCCCATTCCTGGGCCACGTCCTTGGCGCGTTCCCCGATCTTGTCGTTGGCCGTGCCGGGAGCGGAGATCCCCGAGACGTCGCCCTTGATGTCCGCGAGGAAGACCGGCACGCCGTTGGCCGACAGCTGCTCGGCGATGAGCTGCAGCGTCTTGGTCTTGCCGGTTCCGGTGGCGCCCGCGACCAGTCCGTGCCGGTTGAGCATCGGCAGCGGGATGCGGATCTGGTGCTCCGGCAGGCAGGCCCCGTCCCAGAGCAGGGCCCCCAGATCGAGCGCGGGTCCGGTGAAGGCGTACCCCGCGGCGATCAGTCCGGCGGGGGACGCGGGGTCGGTGCCGCCGGTGCTGTCGGTGCCCGGACTGTCGGTGCCCTGGCCGTCGGCGCTCTGACTGTCGGTGCTCTGGCTCATATATCACTCCCGAAATAGCACTATCTGCCACCTTTGCACCGTCATCGCAAGGCTGCGCCCGCAGGTCCCTGCCCGGTAGGCTTTCCGTGTGATCTTCAAGCGCATCGGAAATAGGCGGCCGTACCCCGACCACGGCAGGGAAACCACCCGTCAGTGGGCGGATGTCGCCCCGCGCCCGGTCCGGCTCGACCAGCTTGTGACCACCAAGGGCCAGCTCGACCTCGAAACGCTGCTCGCCGAGGACTCGACCTTCTACGGGGATCTCTTCGCCCACGTCGTGAAGTGGCAGGGCGACCTGTACCTCGAGGACGGCCTGCACCGCGCCGTGCGCGCCGCGCTCCAGCAGCGCCAGGTCCTGCACGCGCGCGTCCTCGAACTGGGCTGATCCGCCGCCGCCCGGGCGCCCGACGGGCTCCGGAGAGGCTCCGGAGAGGCTCCGGAGAGGCTCCGGAGAGGCTCCGGAGAGGCTCCGGAGAGGCTTCGGAGAGGCTTCGGAGAGGCTTCGAGGGAGTGTCGGATAGGTCCCGGTTGCGCCTTTCGGGTCAGCCTTGCCCTATGAACAGATGATTCAGTGGGCATCGGCAGCGGTCGGCATTACGCTGCGCACATGAGCATGCTCACTCCCCCTGGCATGGGCGGAAAGTACAAGGTCACGGGAGCGGCTTACCCCCGCATGTCCCGCCCTCGACGCCGCCGCCGGATCGTCCTCGTGGTGCTCGGATCGATCATCGGGCTCGCCCTGATCGCTTACGGGGCCGTGCAGCTCATCGATGTGTTCGGCGGTGACGCGGACAAACGCAAGACCGCCGCCGCGGCCAAGGACTGCGCCACCCCCGCCCCCAAGGCGGGCTCCACCGCCACCCCCGCCGCCGCGCCGCAGGTCGCGCTCCCGCCGCCCGGCGGGATCACGGTCAACGTCTACAACGCGACCCCGCGCGCCGGCCTCGCCAAGGCCGTGGGCGACGAGCTCAAGAACCGCGGCTTCGCCATCGGCAAGGTCGGCAACGCCCCCGCCGACTTCGACAAGAAGGTCCCGGGCGCCGGGATACTGGTCGGCTCGCCGCAGACGGACAAGGCCGCCTTCTCCGTCCTCGGCACCAACCTCGCCGGCGCCACCCAGCAGACCGACGCCCGCGAGACCGCGGACATCGACCTGATCCTGGGCGACGCCTTCAAGGAGCTCACCCCGAAGGCCGACGCGGACAAGGCCCTGGCCGCACTGGCCAACCCCCAGCCCGCACCCGCCAAGAAGTGCTGACCGGCTGAGGCCGACCATCCGAGAAAGCCCGGCCCCCCTTCGAAGGGGGGCCGGGCTTTCGGACTTCCGGGGCGCTCCCGCGCGCTACTCCGCCGAGCCGTACATGCGGTCGCCCGCGTCGCCCAGGCCCGGCACGATGTAGCCGTGCTCGTTGAGCCGCTCGTCCACCGCGGCCGTCACCACCGTCACCGGCGTGCCCGCGAGCTCGCGCTCCATGATCTCGACGCCCTCGGGCGCGGCCAGCAGCACCACCGCGGTCACGTCGTCCGCACCGCGCTTGATGAGTTCCTTGATCGCCGCGACGAGCGTGCCGCCGGTGGCGAGCATCGGGTCCACCACGTAGACCTGGCGGCCCGAGAGGTCCTCCGGCATGCGCGTCGCGTACGTGGAGGCCTCCAGGGTCTCCTCGTTGCGGACCATGCCGAGGAAGCCGACCTCGGCGGTCGGAAGCAGCCGCACCATGCCGTCGAGCATGCCGAGACCGGCGCGCAGGATCGGTACGACCAGCGGCCGCGGGTACGAGAGCTTCACGCCGGTGGTCGGACCGACCGGGGTGACGATGTCGGCCTGCTCGGTGCGCACGTCCCGGGTGGCCTCGTACGCGAGCAGGGTCACCAGCTCGTCGGCGAGGCGCCGGAAGGTGGCGGAGTCGGTGCGCTTGTCGCGCAGGGTGGTGAGTTTGTGCGCCACCAACGGGTGATCCACGACCTGCAAACGCACAACATCCTCCAAGACTCGGCTGTCGCAGCGAAAGCTGCGACCTGCGACGCCGCTACCTGCGAAAACGGCCGCAAACACGCGACCCACACCCAAAAGGCTACGCGCTGCGCCCACCCCTTCGCGCCCGAAGCGGCGGCCACGCCCGTAAACCCCTGGAGATGCGACCCGCCCGGACCCCCAGCACGCTGGACGGATGAGCCACGCAAGGGTGATCGCCGCAGTCGACGGATCCGAACACAGCCTCAAGGCCCTGGAGTGGGCAAGGGCTGCGGCAGTGCGCCACGGCACCGGGCTCGTCGTCGCCCACGTGCTGTCCGACAGCGCCCAGCTGTACGCGGCACGCCGCTCCTCCCTGCACGACCGCACCGAGCCCGAAGAGACCGAGGACCCCGTCAGCGTGCGGATACGGGCCCACCTGGCCGCGGGCGGCCCGCTCCCCTCCGAAGTCCGCTACGAGTCCCTGGAGGGCTCCGTCCCGGAGGCCCTGCGGGACATCGGGGAGGGCGCCCGGATGCTGGTGATGGGGTCCCGGGGCCGCGGCGGCTTCGCCGCCCTGCTGCTCGGCTCGAACAGCCGCGCCGTGGCCACCAGCGCCGCCTGCCCGGTCGTCGTGGTCGCGCACGAGGCGCGCGGCGCGGACGGGGAACCCCAGGCCTCGGCCGGGCGCGTGGTGGTGGGACTGCACGCCGCGGAGACGCCCGACAACGTACTGGACTTCGCGTTCACGGAGGCCGCCGCGCGGAACACCACCCTCCAGGTGGTCTCGGCGTACAGCATCCCGCCGTCGCCGACGATGGTGATCGACAGCCCGTTCGCGGTGATCCCGCCGGAGGCGCTGGTGGGGGAGGACGAGAACGCGGTACCGGCCGAGCGGGAGATGCTCCGCTCCCAGACGGAACGGCTCGCACCGTTCCGGGCGAAGTACCCGACCGTGCCCGTCGAGCAGGCCGCGGTGCCCGGGGACGCGGCCGGGCGCCTCGTCGACACCTCGAAGTCGGCGGCGCTGGTCGTCGTGGGCCGCCACCACCCGCGCCGGCACATCCGGTCCCTCATGATCGGCTCGGTCGCGAACGCCGTGCTGCAACACGCGCACGGGCCGGTGGCGATCGTCCCGACCCTGACGGAGTCGGAGTCGGGGTCGGATTCGGAGTCGGGGTCGGATTCGATGTCGGAGTCGATGTCGGAGTCGATGTCGGAGTCGACTGAGACGCCGGAGTCTCCGGCGCAGTCCGCGTAGCCGGGATTGTCGGAATCCGACTGAATTCCTCTCGAGTCGTGGCAGAAGGTGGCATCAAACGGCCGGTCCGAGGGAAGGTGGGGGTTCGGGGGGACGGACCGGACCGGACCAGCCAGGGGCGGTGACCCATGCCCGACGACGATCACGAGCCACTGGAGACGACGGCGCAGCGCAGAGCACGGCGCGCGCAGTTCCTCCGTGACCTGCACGAGGCCCGGGAACTGCGCGACCGGGTCCAGCCCAGACGCGCCCGCGCCGCCCGCATGCGCCAGCAGATGCGCATGCGCACCTTCCGCTGGTGAGCCCTGCCGGGGCACCCGTCCGAGGCCCTGCCGAGGCACCGCCCGGCCGCCGTCGCGCCCCCGGCACGAGGCCCCGTACAACACGCGCGGCCAGCGCCACGGCGCGGAAGACCTCTCGCAATGGCTCCGTTTCTGCCACGATGCCGACTGGGCGGGGTACGAAACGGTGAGCACGACGGCCGTTCCACCCCCACCCACCTCCGGCCGGGGGGAACTCCAACCGGCACGCCTATGACCAGTGGGAGAGTCACGGTGTATTTCGCCGCACTGCTCGCGCGCACCGAAGACGGGTGGGAAGCGAGCGACATGGAACTCGACGATGTCGAGTCCCTTAGTGATCTGATCGATCTCGCCCGCTCCGCCTCTGTCGACGACGACACGGTGGTAGCCCTCATCGAACAGGAGGACACCTGGTTCGGGGTCGTCCGGGTGGACGGCGAAGAGGACCCGCGCTACTACGTGTCCAACGCCTCCGCCGCCTCCCGCAGCTCCTACGGCTCGATGCTGACCGACGAGCTGCTCGGCAAGGACGAGGAGGACGACGAACTCGACGAGCTGGACCTCGACGGAACCGAGGACGGCGAGGACGAGGTCATCGCCTCCTACCCGGACGGCGGACCCGCCGACAGAGACGAGGGGGACGACGCATACGCGACCGGCACGGACGCGGACGACGGCCACGACGTACGGTCCGGCGCCGAACCGGCACCCGCCGGCCCGCTCGGCGACCCCAGGCTGCTGGACGACCTCGGGGTGAGCCACAAACAACTGATGACCCTGGACGGCGACGCGCTCTCGGAGATCGCCGACTCGCTCGGCGCCACCGAGGTCCTGGAGGCCGTCCGCTAGTGATCCCCGCGCACCACCACACCCCGCAGCCCGCCCCGTACACGCCCGACCCCGTACGGGACCCGTGGCAGAACTCCATGCGCCTGGCGCTCCGGGAGGCCGCCCGGGCGGTGCCGGCCGGCGACGTGCCGGTCGGCGCCGTGGTGCTCGGCCCGGACGGGAAGCTCCTCGCCACCGGGCACAACGAGCGGGAGGCGACCGGAGACCCGACGGCTCACGCCGAGGTACTGGCGCTGCGCCGGGCGGCCACCGCCCTCGGGGAATGGCGGCTCCCGGGGTGCACCCTCGTGGTGACCCTGGAGCCGTGCGTGATGTGCGCGGGCGCCCTCGTGCAGTCACGGGTGGCCCGTGTGGTCTACGGGGCGTCCGACGAGAAGGCGGGCGCCGCCGGGTCGATGTGGGACCTCGTGCGCGACCGCCGGCTCAACCACCGGCCCGAGGTGATCGCGGGCGTGCTCGCGGGGGAGTGCGCGCAGCAGCTCACCGACTTCTTCCGCGACCTCTGAGGGCTGCGGTGAGGGATCCTCTTCGGGATCCGTGCGTATGGATTTCAGAGCACGGGTCTCCTTGGGCTAAGCTCTCTCTCGGTAGCGTGTCCGAGCGGCCGAAGGAGCACGCCTCGAAAGCGTGTGATGGTGCAAGCTATCCGTGGGTTCAAATCCCACCGCTACCGCTCTGATCGAGAGCCCCGCCCCGCAAGGGTCGGGGCTCTCGGCGTTTCCGGCGTCCGGGGGACATCCGCGTGACCGCCCGCGCCCTCGGCCGTTGTCACGGCATGACCAAGACCCAGCGCATCCTCGCCGCCATCGCCCTCGCGGGGGCCGCCGCGGGCCTCGCGGCGCCCGCCGCCTCCGCCGCACCGATCGCCCCGCTCACCCTCCCGGACCTGCCGGCGCCGCAGGGCATGCCGGAGGGGGCGAGCCCGTCCTCGGTGCAGGAGGTCGGCGGGCAGCTCAGCGGCGGCCTGAACCAGCTCAACCAGCTCATGGAGGTGCCGAACCACCTCGCGCCCGTGATCGCCCCGGTCCAGCCGATCGCCGACCTGGCCGGCGGCCTGGAGTAGGCGCGCGGATCCCCCCGAGAACGCGAAGAAGGCCCCGACCTGAGTCGGGACCTTCAACGGTTGGGACGGGGGAAGTGGCATCGGGGGGACAAGCCACTTCCCCCGATGAGGACGGAACCTGCCAGTCCAAGCCGCAGTCAGGGGGGAAGCTTGCGGCTCGGACCCCGCAGTGAGGTCCTGTCCCTCGCTCACCGATTTCCTGCCAGAACCGGTGGGCTCGTGTTCAATACTGCGCCTCCCGAGGCCGTCGGCACACCGGCAAAGGGCCTGTGGCGCCGGGTCATTGGTCCTTAAAGGCCAGGTGAGTGTTCGAACACGACCGGCTAGACTCTCCCGACCTTGCAGGACCGGTTGGGGAGGCCGACAGCGCACGTGGAAACCAAGAAGCTGATCTCGGGCGCCCTCGTCGTCTTCGTCCTCTTCGTCATCATCACTCAGCCCATAAAAGCCGCCGATATGGTGCAAATAGGCTTCCAAGGAATCTCGGATGCCGCAACGGCGATCGGCGAGTTCATGACCGAACTGGTGCGCTGAACCCGTACGCTGAAGCGGTTTCCGGACTCCCCGGCCCCCCACTCCGACGGGTGGGGGGCTTTTTGCGTTCCCGCACACGGGGCAAGATGCCCTGTTATGCCCAACTTGCCCTCAACACGGCGATATACGGTGCTTGCACACAGTGCACATGTCTTGTGATGCTATGACCGCTTTTGACGGATGAGTTGATGACGTGACGTGAAGGGGTGGCGTGACCGTGCCGGCCAGTACTGCGCCCGAGGTGCCGCCCCAGCAGGACCCGCAGCAGGAGCACCCCCGGGAACCGCACCGGGACTCCGCGCAGGCCCAGCCGGGACCCCAGCCGGGGGCCCGTTCGGGGCCCCACCCGGCCCCCCACGCGGGGCCCCACCCGGCATCCCGCCCGGGATCCCACCCGGCCTCCCCGCCGCCGGAGTCCCACGTACCGCCCCAGCAGGAGGCCCCCGAGGAGCCCCCGGTCGCCCCCAGGCCGCAGAGCCGGGGCGCCGACACCCGGGCCCTCACCCAGGTCCTGTTCGGGCAGCTGAAGGACCTGCAGCCGGGCACCAGCGAGCACTCCCGGGTCCGCGGGGCCCTCATCGAGGCCAACATCCCGCTCGTCCGGTACGCGGCAGCCCGCTTCCGCAGCCGCAACGAGCCGATGGAGGACGTGATCCAGGTCGGCACGATCGGGCTGATCAACGCGATCGACCGGTTCGACCCGGAGCGCGGGGTGCAGTTCCCGACCTTCGCGATGCCGACCGTCGTGGGCGAGATCAAGCGGTACTTCCGCGACAACGTCCGCACCGTCCACGTCCCGCGCCGCCTGCACGAGCTGTGGGTCCAGGTGAACGCCGCCACGGAGGACCTCACCACCCTGCACGGCCGCACCCCGACCACCCCCGAGATCGCCGAGCGGCTGCGCATCGGCGAGGACGAGGTGCTCTCCTGCATCGAGGCCGGCCGCAGCTACCACGCGACCTCCCTGGAGGCCGCCCAGGAGGGCGACGGGCTTCCCGGCCTGCTCGACCGCCTCGGCTACGAGGACCCCGAGCTGGCCGGCGTGGAGCACCGCGACCTGGTCCGCCACCTCCTCGTCCAGCTGCCCGAGCGCGAGCAGCGGATCCTCCTCCTGCGGTACTACAACAATCTGACCCAGTCGCAGATCAGCGCCGAGCTCGGCGTCTCCCAGATGCACGTCTCCCGACTCCTCGCCCGGAGCTTCGCCCGGCTGAGATCCGCAAACAGGATCGAGGCCTAACCGGATCGAGTGGAGATCATTCTCCGCGTTTCCTGACAGAGCGGCAGATTCCCGCCCTAGAGCAGGTCTATCGGGTTCTGTCGCTGGAGATACTTGTCGACATGGCGCTACAGCGTGTTGCCGACATGTGACATTCTGCTGGAACCGCGTTTGCCGCAGCCCCGCCTCCGGTATTCAGGTGGAGGCTGCGTTCCTCCGACGGGCGCGCAGATGAAGCGCGACCGTCCGCGACCTCAAGGGGGTGGCATGTCCGTAGACCAGGGCAGCTCACAGGTGCTCACGCTCGTCAAGCAGCGTGAAGTGCCGGCAGTGTCCCACCGCTCGGAAGCCATCGACACCCGGATCGACACCCGCACCCTCTCCCGCTCCCTCTTCAAGCGGCTCGCAGGCCTCGACGCGGACAGTCCCGAGCGGACCTACGTGCGCGACACCCTGATCGAGCTGAACCTCCCCCTCGTGCGCTACGCCGCGGCCCGCTTCCGGAGCCGCAACGAGCCCATGGAGGACATCGTCCAGGTCGGCACGATCGGGCTGATCAAGGCCATCGACCGGTTCGACTGCGAGCGCGGGGTGGAGTTCCCGACCTTCGCCATGCCGACGGTCGTCGGTGAGATCAAACGGTTCTTCCGGGACACCTCCTGGTCCGTGCGCGTCCCGCGCCGGCTCCAGGAGCTGCGACTCGCCCTCACCAAGGCCAGCGACGAGCTCGCCCAGAAGCTCGACCGCTCGCCGACCGTGCCGGAGCTCGCGGCCGTGCTCGGGGTCTCGGAGGAGGACGTCGTCGACGGCCTCGCCGTGGGCAACGCGTACACCGCCTCCTCGCTCGACTCGCCCTCTCCCGAGGACGAGGGCGGCGAGGGCTCGCTCGCGGACCGGCTCGGGTACGAGGACACCGCGCTGGAGGGCGTCGAGTACCGCGAGTCGCTCAAGCCCCTGCTGGCCAAGCTCCCGCCCCGGGAACGGCAGATCATCATGCTGCGGTTCTTCGCGAACATGACCCAGTCGCAGATCGGCGAGGAGGTCGGCATCTCCCAGATGCACGTCTCCCGGCTGCTCACGCGCACGCTCGCGCAGCTCCGCGTCGGCCTGATCGGCGAGTAGTCCCGCCTCCGCGGGTCACCGGGACGCGGGTGCGCTCGGGCAATCCACCGCACCCGCTTCCCAATTGACGGCACGTCAGGAAAACTGCCGGGATGCGAAAGGTATCCCGGCAGGCCGCCGTCCTCGTCCTCGGCGCCACCGCTGCCGCCGTCGCCCTGACCGGCTGCGGCGGCTCGCCGCGCGAGGGCTACGTGGCCCTGGGTGCGGCCGCTCCGGGCCCGGAGCGGGGCGCCGGGGAGAACGTCGCCCCCCAGGCCCGGGTCGAGTTCCAGTCGCTCCCGCAGACCTCGCCGGGATCCTCCGCGTCCCCCGGCGGCACGTCGGGCAGCACCTCGGCGGACATCCCGGGCAGTACTCCCGGCGGGGTCCCCGGCGGTACGCCGCCCGGCGCCCCGGGGTCGTCCCAGCCTCCCGGCGGCTCCGCCCCGGGCGCAGGCGCGCCCACCGCCCCCGGCGGCTCCGGGAACCCGCCCGGCACCGCACCCGGCACGACGCCTCCCACCCCGCCGGGCGGCAAGCCCGGGGCTCCGTCGAGCCCGCCCCCGAAGCCGGGGCCGTCCACCCCGGCGCCGCCTCCGGCCACGCCGGCGAAGCTGAGCATCGGCGCGCCCACCCGTACCGCGACGGCGGAGCGCTGGTGCGAGCAGGTCACGGTGGCGTTCACCAACACCGGCGGCACGGCGGCCCGTTCGGGCACGGTCAGCTTCGCGACGCACATCATCGGCGCCCTGGGCGTCGACTGGGCCACCATCCACTCGACCCAGCCGCTGCCCGCGCCGATCGCGGGCGGCACGACGAAGACGCAGACCTACCGGATCTGCGTCGAATCCTGGCGCGTCCCCCTGGGCATGCGCGTGGAGACCCAGAAGGTCACGGCCACCTGGAACTGACGGCCGTCAGAGCGCCAGCCAGGCCACCACGGCGATCAGGACCAGCGCGCCGAGGCCCACCCCGATCCACAGGCCCGCGCCCGGTCCCGACTTGCGCGCGGCACGGTTCTGCATGCGCGAACCGGGGACGGCGGGAGCCGGTACCGGCTCGTCGACGAACGCCCGGAACATCTGGGTGCTGCCCGCGGGGTCGTAGTCACCCTCGGGAGCCTGTGAGTTGTGGTTCGAGTCGTGATTCGCAGCCATGCGCAGGACCCTAGCCGGTTTTCCGATTCCTTTACCGCCCAGCCCTCCGATTCATTTGCCTGTAACAACCATCTGCTTCTATGGTTGCCCGAAGCAACGACATATGGAGGGGGGTCCCGTTGACCGCAGCGCCCGTGGCACCCCTGGCGCCCGTAGAGCCCGTAGAGCCCGTAGAGCCCGTACCGACCACAACGGCCACACCGGCCACGCGTTACGCCGAGCTGGCCCGTCAGCTCACCGGCATCGGCGCCGTCAAGCGCGACCTCGCCCGCCTCCTGCCCCCCGACTGCCCGCCCGGTTCGGCGGCCGTGCTCACCGTGCTCGACCGCCACGGCGAGATGCGGCTCGGCCGCCTGTCCGAGTACCTGGCCATCGACATCTCCGTGACCAGCCGGCACGTCGCACACACCGCCGACCGCGGCTGGATCACCCGCGACACCGACCCCGTCGACGCCCGCTGCCGGATCCTGCGCCTGACCCCGGCCGGCCGCGCTCTCCTCACCGAGCTCGGCACCCGCCACACCACCGCGCTGGAAAAGGCCCTGGCCGACTGGTCCGACGCGGACGTCGACCACCTCAACATCCTGCTGGCCCGACTCCGATCGGGCTTCACGCTTCCAGACAGCTAGACCGAAGGAACAACATGGCTACGACCACACCCACCGGTGTGCGGGGAGGCGGCCGGCCGGAGACCACGTCCGACAGCGCGCCCATGACCCACCCGCAGATCATGAAGGCGCTCTCCGGGCTGATGCTCGGCATGTTCGTGGCGATCCTGTCCTCCACGATCGTCTCCAACGCCCTGCCCCAGATCATCGGCGACCTCGGCGGCACCCAGTCCTCGTACACGTGGGTGGTCACGGCCGCCCTGCTCTCGATGACGGCGGCGACCCCGCTGTGGGGCAAGCTGTCCGACCTCTTCAGCAAGAAGCTGCTGGTCCAGATATCCCTGGTGATCTACGTCCTCGGCTCGATGGTCGCGGGCATGTCCCAGAACACCGGCATGCTCATCGCCTGCCGCGTGGTCCAGGGCATCGGCGTCGGCGGGCTCTCCGCCCTCGCCCAGATCGTGATGGCCGCGATGATCTCCCCGCGCGAGCGCGGCCGGTACAGCGGCTACCTCGGCGCGGTCTTCGCCGTCGCCACCGTCGGCGGCCCGCTCCTCGGCGGGGTCATCACCGACACGAGCTGGCTCGGCTGGCGCTGGTGCTTCTACGTCGGCATCCCCTTCGCCGTCATCGCCCTGGTCGTGCTCCAGCGCACCCTGCACCTGCCCGTCGTCCGCCGCGACGTCAAGGTCGACTGGCTCGGCGCCTTCCTGATCAGCGGCGCCGTCTCGCTCCTGCTGATCTGGGTGACCCAGGCCGGCAGCTCGTACGACTGGATCTCCTGGCAGACCTGGACGATGACCGGCGGCGCACTCGCCCTCGGCCTGCTCTTCGTCCTCGTCGAGTCCCGGGCGAGCGACCCGATCATTCCGCTGCGCCTCTTCCGCAACAAGACCATCAGCCTCGCCTCGGCGGCCTCGCTCTTCGTCGGCATCGCGATGTTCTCGGGCACCGTGTTTTTCAGCCAGTTCTTCCAGTTGGCCCGCGGCGAGTCCCCCACGATGTCCGGAATACTCACGATTCCGATGATCGGCGGACTCTTCGTCTCCTCCACCGTTTCCGGTCAGGTGATCACCAAGACCGGCAAGTGGAAGGCCTGGCTCGTCTCCGGCGGCGTGCTCCTGACGGCCGGACTCGGCCTGCTGGGCACCCTGCGGTACGACACCCCGTACTGGCACATCGCGATCTTCATGGCGCTGACCGGCCTCGGCCTCGGCATGATGATGCAGAACCTGGTCCTCGCCTCCCAGAACCAGGTGGCCCCCGAGGACCTCGGCGCCGCCAGCTCGGTCGTCACCTTCTTCCGCTCGCTCGGCGGCGCGATGGGCGTCTCCGCCCTCGGCGCGGTCATGGCCAACCGCGTCACCCACTACGTCCAGGACGGCCTGGCCGAGCTCGGTCCGAAGGCGGCGGCCATGGGCCACGGCGGCACCGGCGGGGGCGCGATCCCCGACCTCGCCAAACTGCCCGAGCCCTTCCGTGTGGTCGTCGAATCCGCGTACGGGCACGGCGTCGGCGACGTCTTCCTCTACGCCGCCCCCACGGCGCTGCTCGCGCTGGTGCTGGTGGTGTTCATCAAGGAGGTCGCCCTCAGGTCGAAGCCGGCGGCCCACGAGCCGGTGGCCGCCCCGGCGGAGTAGCCGGACGGTCTACGGGGCCGCGGGCGCGGAGGGGGCTGCGGGAGCGGCGGGGGCTGCGGGGGCGGCGGCGGGCGCTACGTCCGCCGCGGGCCCGGTGTGCGCCTGGATCCCGGCGATCAGGACGTCGAGCGCGAGGCGGAACTCCCCGTCGGGCGGCCGCCGGACCGTGCCCCCGCAGCCGTGCAGGAACTGCGAGACGGCCAACCGGGCCCCGGCGCGGGTGGCGTCCGGCAGGCCCGTGGCCTCCAGCAGCCGGTGCAGGGCGGCGTCGAAGGCCCGCGCGTGCGGGCCGATGTTCGGATAGGCGGCGGTGAGCGGAGCCACCCACGGGTGGTCCGCGAGCAGCCTCCGGTAGCCCCGGGCCAGCGAACGGAGCCGGCCGGGCCAGCCCTCCGCGGGCGGCCCGGCCGGCTCCTGCTGTGCGCCGAGCTCGCCCAGGGCGCTGTCCAGGGCGAGTTCGAGCAGATCGTGCTTGGTGTCGACGTACCAGTACAGGGACATCGCGGTGACTCCGAGCCCGGCGGCGAGCCGCCGCATGGAGAACCGGGCCAGCCCCTCGGTGTCCAGCAGCCGTACGGCCGCGGCCGTGATCCGCTCCCGGTCGAGTCCGGCGGGGCCTTCGGTGCGCCGCCGGGCGGGTGCGGCCGGCCGCACGGCCAGCCAGACGCTGGTCCGGGCCGTGCCGGGATCGGCCGGGGTGACCATGGAGGCGTCCTCCTCACGCGCACGGGACCGGCCCGGAATGCCCGGTCCGCCCCCTTGATGCTAGGGGGTCGCGGACGGCGCCGTGAGGTCGTAGAAGGTGGCTCCGCCGATGGTGGAGGCCTTGAAGTTGGCCTTGACCCAGGTCTCGATGGAGCTGCTCACGCCCCCGCCGGGACCGCCCCCGCCGCGGGTCGCCGTGCCGGCCTCGGCAGCGGCGCCGGTTTCGCCGCCGGCTGCGGCGCCGCCGGCTCCCGCGCTGCTCTGGCCGATGAAGTAGTGGATCTTCCCGGCGCTCACGTACTCCTTGAACTGCTCCAGGGTCGGTGAGGGGTCGCTGCCGTTGAAGCCGCCGATGGCCATCACCGGCTGCCGCGAAGCCAGCTGGTAGCTCGCCGCGTTCTGCGAGCCGATGGCGGCCGCCGCCCAGGTGTACCGGTCCGCGTCGGCGCGCAGCGCGGCCGTGGCCTCGGCGCTGGTCTTCGTCCCGCCGAGCAGGCCGCCCATGCCGCCTCCGCCCGGGCCGCCGCCGGTGGTTCCGCCGGGGCCGCCTCCGGTCCGGGTGCTCCGGCCGTCGTCGGCGGGAGCGCTGCCGCCGGGGGCCTGGCCGGCGCCCGGAGCCTGGCCGCCGCCGGGGGCCTGGCCGCCCTGGGCGGTTCCGCCCGGGGGCATGCCCTGCGGTGCGGCTCCGCCGCCCGGCATCCCGCCGCCGCCCTGCATCTCGAAGCCGCGCATCCCGCCGCCGGGGCCGCCACGGCCGCCCGCGACCGCGGGGCCCGCCGTGACGATGGAGCCCGTGTGCGGGGTGGTCACCGTGGTCAGGCAGTACGCGAGGGGTCCGGCCAGGGCCACGCCCAGGCCGACTGCCGCCACGCCGAGTGCGGTGCGGCGGCCCAGCCGCGCGGTGAACGGCAGCAGCAGGGCCGTGCCGAGTCCGACAGCGAGGACCAACCAGCGCAACCACGGCACGTACTCCGCGGAGCGGCCGAGCAACACGAAGGCCCAGTACGACGTGAGTGCGAGGGTCCCCGAGAGCGTGACGGAGGCGGCCCGGCTGCCCCGCTCCTCCCAGAGGACGGCGATGCCCATGCCGACCAGGGCGGCGATGTAGGGGGCCAGTGCGACGGTGTAGTACTCGTGGAAGATGCCCTGCATGAAGCTGAAGACCACCGCGGTGATCAGCAGCGCCCCGCCCCAGGCCAGGAAGGCCGCGCGGGCCATGCCCTCCAGCGAGTCGGCGGCCCGGCGGGCCCGCCAGGTGACCACGAGGCCCGCGACGAGCAGGATCAGCGCGGCGGGCAGCAGCCAGCCGATCTGACCGCCGATGTTGGAGGAGAACATCCGGTCGATGCCGGTCTCTCCCCAGCTCA
This sequence comes from Streptomyces sp. GL_141, assembly GCF_057834385.1. Taxonomy (NCBI): domain Bacteria; kingdom Bacillati; phylum Actinomycetota; class Actinomycetes; order Kitasatosporales; family Streptomycetaceae; genus Streptomyces; species Streptomyces sp. GL_141. Next base: position 4,377,549 of record NZ_CM174402.1, on the reverse strand, counting down.
TCCCGCCTCCGCCACCACCGCCGCCGGGCCCGCCGGCCATGCCCTCGGCGGCCGTGCGGGCGCCGCCTCCGACGCTGCCGGTCTCCTCGCCGTTGATCCGGCCGAGGCCGTTGTAGCCGAGGGTCAGTTCCAGGAAGGAGTTGGTCTGCGAGCCCCCGATGTACGGGCGGGAGGAGGCGGGCCACAGTTCGACGACCGCCACCCACCAGCCGCCGGCCACCACCATGGCGAGGGTGGAGAGCAGCAGTTGCCCGAGGCGCCTGCGCAGTCCGGTCGGCGCGCAGACCGCGTACAGCAGGGCGAGGGGCGGCAGGATGACGAAGGCCTGCAGGGTCTTGGTCAGGAAGGCGAAGCCGACCGCGACCCCGGCCCAGACGAGCCACTTGGTGTGGGCCCCGTCCAGGGCCCGGAGCACGCAGTACACGGTGACGGTCATCAGCAGGGTCAGCAGCGCGTCGGGGTTGTTGAAGCGGAACATCAGCGCGGCCACGGGCGTGAGCGCGAAGACGGCTCCGCTGATCAGGGCCGCCGCCGGGCCGAACTGACGGCGTACGGCCGCGTAGAGCACGGCGGTCGTGCCGACGCCCATGAGGGCCTGCGGGACGAGGATCTGCCAGGCGCCGAGCCCGAAGAGCCGGACGGACAGCATCATCGGCCACAGCGCGGCCGGGGGTTTGTCGACGGTGATGGAGTTCCCGGCGTCGGAGGAGCCGAAGAAGAAGGCCTTCCAGCTCTCGCCGCCCGCCTGGACGGCGGCGGAGTAGAAGGAGTTGGCGTAGCCGGAGGCCCCCAGGTCCCACAGCAGCAGGACGGCGGTGGCGAGGAGCAGCCCGAGGAAGGCGGGGCGTTCCCAGCCGGGCCGTGCGGCGTGCGCCCGGGCGGCCCGGTGCGAGGGGGCGGCCGGGGAGGGCGGGTGGAGCGGTAGCGCTGCCGTGGTCATCAGGAGTGGTCCTTCGCGGGAGTGGCGCGCCGTTCGGGGAAGACCCAGGCACGGAAGAGCAGGAACCGCAGCACGGTGGCGGCGAGGTTGGCGGTGACCAGGACGGCCAGCTCGGTGCTGTGCCCCGGCGCGGCGTTGGCGGCCCCGAGGGCGGCGAGCGATCCGCTGGTCAGGGCCAGTCCGATGGCGAACACCACGAGCCCCTGGGCCTGGTGGCGCAGGGCTTCCGGTAGGTCGCCCCGGCCCCGGACGCCGAAGGTGAGCCGGCGGTTGGCGGCGGTGTTGGCGACGGCGGAGAGCAGCAGCGCGGCGGCGTTGGCGAGCTGGGGGCCCGCGGCGGTCCGGGCCGCGGAGTAGAGGAGCAGGTAGAGGAGGGTGGACAGGGCGCCGACCACGCAGAACCCCAGGAGCTGGCGGGCCAGCCCGCGCGGCACCCCGGGCAGGGCGGTGCGGTCGCGCGGGTCGTCCCCGAAGGGGCGGGCGAGCCGGTCCAGCGGGAGCGCGCCGACGGCCAGCGCCCTGCCCACCCGCCAGACGCCCCTGAGGTCCTCGGCGGCGGTGCGGGCGATGTGCACGGTGGAATCGGGGTCGTCGACCCAGTCCACCGGGACCTCGTGGATCCGTAGCCCGGCCCGCTCGGCGAGGACGAGGAGTTCGGTGTCGAAGAACCAGCCGGAGTCCTCGACGAGGGGCAGCAGCCGGGTCGCGACCTCGCGGCGGATCGCCTTGAAGCCGCACTGGGCGTCGCTGAAGCGGGCGGAGAGCGAGGAGCGCAGGAGCAGGTTGTAGGCGCGGGAGATGAACTCCCGCTTCGCTCCCCTGACCACCCGCGAGGAGCGGGCCAGGCGGGTGCCGATGGCGAGGTCGGAGTGGCCGGAGATCAGCGGGGCGACCAGCGGCAGCAGGGCGTTGAGGTCGGTGGAGAGGTCCACGTCCATGTACGCCAGGACGGGCGCCTCCGACTCCCCCCACACGGTGCGCAGGGCCCGGCCGCGGCCCTTCTGTTCCAGCCGGGTGCTGCGTACCCCGGCCACGGAGGCGGCGAGGGCGGCCGCGACCTCGGGGGTGCGGTCGGTGCTCGCGTTGTCGGCGATGGTGATCCGGAAGGGGTACGGGAAGGTCCGGGTGAGGTGCTCGTGGAGCCGGCGCACGCAGGGGCCGAGGTCCGTCTCCTCGTTGAAGACCGGGATCACCACGTCGAGGACGGGCTCACCCGGTACGGGCGCGAGGGGCGCCCGTACCGGGAGCGCTCCGGAAGAGGTGTCGGTAGGCATGCCCCGACCCTCCCCGGCCGGGCTGTCACCGCTGTGTGCTGACCCTGTGGCCCGTCTGTGAGTGCGGGTGGGCGGGGGCCGCGGAGGCCGCAGTGTCGGCCAGGGGCAGCAGGACCTCGAAGGAGGTGTGGCCCGGGACGCTGCGGACGTCGACGTGGCCGCCGTGGGCCGAGACCACGGCGGCGACGATGGCCAGGCCGAGGCCGGTGGAGCCCGCCGACCGGGAGCGGGAGGCGTCGCCGCGGGCGAAGCGCTCGAAGACGTGGGGCAGCAGCTCGGGCGGGATGCCGGGGCCGTCGTCCTCGATCCGGAGCCGGACGGCGGATGTTTCACGTGAAACATGGGCCGTGACGGTGGTGCCGGGCGGGGTGTGCGTCCGGGCGTTGGCCAGCAGGTTCACCAGCACCTGCTGGATCCGTGCCGGGTCGGCGTGGACGGGCGCCGGATCCTCGGGCAGTTCCAGGCGCCAGTGGTGGTCGTGGCCGGCGGCCCGGGCATCGCTGACGGCGTCCACGACCAGCGGGGCCAGATCGGTGTCGCAGGTGGACAGCGGACGGCCCGCGTCGAGCCGGGCCAGCAGCAGCAGGTCCTCCACCAGACCGGTCATCCGGGTGGCTTCGGACTCGATCCGCCCGAGGGCGTGCCGGGTGTCGGGGCCGGGCTCCTCGCGGCCCCGGCGGGTCAGTTCGGCGTACCCGCGGATCGAGGCCAGCGGGGTGCGCAGCTCGTGGCTGGCGTCGGCGACGAACTGCCGTACCCGGGTCTCGCTCTGCTGGCGTGCGGTCAGGGCCGAGGAGACGTGGCCCAGCATCCGGTTGAGGGCGGCGCCGACCTGCCCGACCTCGGTACGAGGGTCGGCCTCGGCTTCGGGAACCCGCTCGTGGAGGGCGGGCTCGCCGCTGTCCAGGGTGAGTTCGGAGACCCGGGTGGCGGTGGCGGCGACCCGGCGCAGCGGGCGCAGGGCGACACCGACCAGGACCTGTCCGGCGAGGGAGGCCGCGATCAGCCCGGCGAGGGTGACGAAGACCTCGACCGCGATCAGGGTGTGCACCGTGGAGTCGACCTCGGTGAGCGGGAAGCCGAGCACGATGCTGCCGTCGGGCGAGGTCAGCACCCGGTAGCCGCCGAGGCCGGGCAGCCGCAGTTCGACCGGGTCGCCGGGACGGCCGTCGGCGGCCTTGTGCGCGGCCCCGGCGAGGACGGAGGCCTGGTCGGGGGTGAGGGGCGGGTGACCACTGGCCCCGGCCCCGGACCCGGACCCGGCCCCGGATCCGCCGACCGCGGCACTGCGCTGGCTGCGGACGCTCTCCACGGTCTTGCCCGCGGCGTCGAGGCGGACCCCTACGGCCCCCAGCGGGGATCCGGGTCCCATGACGACGCCAAGGTTGTTCTCCCGGGGGAACTTGCCGACGCCGGGGCGGCTCGCCATCTCGACGGAGACGCGCAGCTGTTCGTCGACCTTGTCGACCAGGTACGAGCGCAGCGCGACGGTGGTGACGGTGCTGATGGCCGCTCCGACGACGGCGATGAGGGCCACCGCCGAGACGACGAGCCGGGTCCGCAGCGACCAGGGCCGCCGGCTCCAGAGGCTCCACCGGCTCCATCGCGGGCGTCGGGGGCGTCGGGGGCCGGGGGGACGCCCGGGGCGGCCCGGCGGGCGGGGACGGCGGGTGCGCCGGGGCTCGCCGGCCGCCACTAGTCGGCCGGCTTGATCAGGTAGCCGGCGCCACGACGGGTGTGGATCATCGGCGGGAGCCCGGTACCGCCCTCCAGCTTGCGCCGCAGGTAGGAGATGTACAGCTCGACGACGTTGGCCTGACCGCCGAAGTCGTACGACCACACGCGGTCCAGGATCTGCGCCTTGCTCAGCACCCGGCGCGGGTTGCGCATCAGGTAGCGCAGCAGCTCGAACTCGGTCGCGGTCAGGTGGACGTCCTGACCGCCCCGGGTCACCTCGTGGCTGTCCTCGTCGAGCCGCAGGTCGCCGACCTCCAGCACCGACCCGCCGCGCGCGGCCTGCGCCGCACCGGAGCGCCGGACCAGGCCGCGCAGCCGGGCGACGACCTCCTCCAGGCTGAAGGGCTTGGTGACGTAGTCGTCGCCGCCCGCCGTCAGACCCGCGATGCGGTCCTCGACCGAGTCCTTCGCGGTGAGGAACAGCACCGGGACGTGCGGGAGCTCCCTGCGCAGGCGGCCCAGGACGGCCAGCCCGTCCATGTCGGGGAGCATGATGTCGAGCAGGACGACGTCGGGCCGGAACTCCCGTGCCGCGCGCACCGCACCCGCACCGTCACCCGCGCTGCGGACCTCGCAGCCCTCGTAGCGCAGGGCCATGGAGAGCAGCTCGGAGAGGGCGGCCTCGTCGTCCACGACGAGGACCCGGCACGGGCTGCCGTCGGGCCGGACGAGGGCCGTGTGGTTGCCGGTGGACGTGGACGCGTGGGAAGTGGTCGTCGCAGTCATGCGTACACGCTGGCCGCCGCCCGTGAGAGCGCTCTTGCCTGAAGCTGTGAATTGCCTGAGAAACCCCTCCCGCCCCTCAGGCCAGGCGGAAGAGCCGGGCTCCGTTGTCGTGGCAGACGGCGCGCAGCCAGGCATCGCCGAGGCCGAGGCGTTCCAGGGCCTCGAGCTGGTGCTCGTAGGGGTAGGGGATGTTCGGGAAGTCGGTGCCCAGCAGGATCCGGTCTCCGAGGTCGGCGAGCCGGCCGCGGTCCTGCGGCGGGAAGCCGCTGAACTGCTCCGAGAAGTCGGTGAAGGCCATGGTGGTGTCGAGGCGGACCTCGGAGTACCGGTCGGCGAGGTCGAGGAAGTCGGCGTACTCCGGCATCCCCATGTGCGCGACGATCAGCGGCAGCCGGGGGTGGCGGGCCAGCAGCCGGGCGATCGGCTCGGGCCCGGTGTGCTTGCCCGGGACGGGCCCCGAACCGCAGTGCACGACCGTCGGGATCCCGGCCTCGGCGAGGAGCCCCCAGACCGGGTCGAGCCGGTCGTCGGTGGGGTCGTACCCGCCCACCTGGAGGTGGGCCTTGAAGACCCGGGCCCCCGCCGCGACGGCCTGGCCGACGTACTCCCGCACTCCGTCCTCCGGGAAGAAGGTCGCGGTGTGCAGGCAGTCGGGGGTGCGCGCGGCGAAATCGGCGGACCAGGAGTTGAGCCAGGCCGCCATGGCCGGCTTGTGCGGGTAGAGCATGGCGGTGAAGGCCCGGACCCCGAACTCCCGGAGCAGCGCGACCCGCTGCTCCTCCTCGTGCCGGTAGGTGATGGGCCACTCGACGCCGGTCAGCGGCCCCACCGCGTCGAAGTAGTCCCACACCTTGTCCAGGACCCGCTCGGGCATGAAGTGCGTGTGTACGTCGACCAGCCCGGGCACCCCGAGCCGTTCGCGGAACGCCTGGACGGCCTCAGCCGTCTTCGCGGACAAAGCCGTGGCTCCGCTCGACCGTCGCGATGTGCAGCGTGTAGCTCTCGTACCAGTCGGCGCGGCCCTGCTTCATCGCCGCCTGGTGCTCCATGTCCTTGCGCCAGAGGGCCAGGGACTCGTGGTCACGGAAGTAGGCGACGGTGATGCCGAGCCCGCCGGGTGTCCGCGCGGACTCGTACCCGAGGAATCCCGGATTGCCGCTGACGAGCTCCGTCATCCGCTCGAGCGTCTCGGGGTAGCCGCCGTCCTCGACGGTCCGGACGCTGGTGAACACGCTCATGACATAGGGCGGTTCGAAGGCCTGTACGGGCTGAATGGTCATGCCCACCACCCTCGGTGGCCGGTACGTGGCATGTCCACCGGAAAGCGGCCCGGACGGCCAAAGGGATCCAAGTTTTGACCTTGCCCCGCTCCCCTCCCGGTCAGAACAGCCCGTCCTGCGCGGCGCCGGCGTCCCGGCCGCTGCCCGGGATCCCTGCCACGGGCACATCGGTGACACCGCCCTCCCCGGGCGCCACCAGCTCCCACCCCGCGAGCAGCCGGGTGTCCACCACCAGCCCGTCGGCGAAGTGCAGATCGGGCCCGGCCGCGCCGACGAGCCGGCCGGCGACGGTCCCGCCGGGCACCATCTCGGTGATCACCCGGTCAGGGGCGGGCAGTGCGTGGAGCCCGAACGCCCCGGCATGGTCGGTCACCTCGCACTCCAGCCTCTCCAGCGACTCCGGCCACCCCTCCAGCGCGGCCGCCCGGGCATGCAGGGCCGCCACCTCCGCCGCCCGCTCGGGCCCCGGCGGCAGGTCTCCCCGCACGGACCGCTTACGGGCATAGGCGATCCGGTCGGGCACTCCGAGGGCCGCCCGCAGCAGCTCCTCGGTCCGTCGGGTGGCCATCAGCGGCCCGCGCCCCAGCCAGGCCCAGGCCACCGCCCCCTGCTCCAGCAGCCGGACGGACCCGCGCTCCTCGGCGGTGATCCCGACCTTGACCAGCCCGGCCCCGAACCAGGCGAGGTACACCCGGTAGGTACGCGGATCACCGGCATTGGTGTCGGCCGCCACGGAGAAGGACCGGTCCAGGCCCGCGCACTCGGGGCACTGGGCGTTCCCGGCCCGGCCGGGCACGGCCCGCCCGGTCGGGCACGGCGTCCGCCGGCCGGCCCGGCGGACACCGAGGCAGCGGCGCTCTCCCCGCGCGGCGAAGGCGAGCGGCTGTCCGTACCCGAGGAGGCTGGTGCGCTCTCCCCGTCCCGGTCCCTGCCCGTACCAGCCCATGGCGGGCCGGCCGTCAGTCCACCGGAGGCCGGTGCACCACCAGGTCACAGGGGGAGCGGTCGACGGCGCTGGATCAGTACCCGGTCGATGTAGTCCACCGAACTTCCTCCCACGTCCCTGCACACCCTCGCGGAGACGCTACCCGATCCCGAAACAGCCCCCCGGACCGAACAGCATTCGGCCCCTCCCCGGCCTCCCCGAACGCCCGGCCGGGCTAGCGGGCGACGAACTGCGTCAGGATCGCCTGGACCTCATAGATGTCGACGCCCTTGGTGAAGGTCTTCGCTATCGGCGCCGAGCTCCCGGAGAGCCATATCTTCAGCTCCGCGTCCAGGTCGAAGTGGCCGGCGGTCTCCACGGAGAAGTGCGTGATGCTCCGGTACGGGATCGAGTGGTACTCCACCTTCTTGCCCGTGAGCCCCTGCTTGTCGATGAGCACGAGCCGCCGGTCGGTGAACAGGATCGTGTCGCGGATCAGCAGGTACGCGGCGTGCACCTGCTCCCCCTGCCCCAGCAGCCGCGCGTACTCGCGGTGCGCCGACGCCGGATCCACGGCGTGCGCGTTCCCGAACAGTCCCATGTGAGCTCCCCCTGCTTTCCCGGTGAACCGATCTCCGGTGAGTCGATCTCCAAGAAACCGTAGCCGCGCCGTCCCTCACCCCGCGTCCCCCGGCAGAGCCATCTCGCCCCCTGACCCCCCGGAGCCAGTCCTCATCACTGAGGAGGAGGACGAGAAGAAGAAGAGGAAGAAGAAGGGCAACGCAAGAGGCCCCCCGGTGAACCGGGGGGCCTCTTGGGCTGTGCACTCGGCAGGATTCGAACCTGCAACCTTCTGATCCGTAGCTCTAGCCAGATCGGTCAGTGGCGGTCATTCCGGCTGCTTCACGGCCTCGCCGGGGTGATGGCGACCGGGGGCGGTTGCGGTGGTTGCGGTACGCCACTGCTGTACCGCTAGCCATGGTGTCCCCACTCCCGCCGGGGCACCATGCCACCCAACCCGCGACCTAGAGTCGATTGCGATCATGTGCGACCTCGGCCTCAAGCCCTACAACGACGGGGGTGTACTTGAAGCTGACGGGATCCGCCACATCCCACCCCACCAACACCATCGGACACAGGTTCTATTTTTGAGGGTCCGAGTCTGTCAGTTTGCACCACTTTGACCATTGACCCATCTCCCAGTTGCGCTACGGTAGGAGAGCACGGACGGTCGTCTGCTGTTCGGAAACGTCAGCACCCGCCCAGGGCGGCTCAAGCCGGCCGACGTGCTTCACAGGGCCGCTACCCACGGGTAAGCGGCCTTCGTGTTTCCATTCCACGGGTGCATCTTCATGCCGTAGGACGTGAGCGAGGTCGGCCCAGCACCTCGCCTGTACAGGCGGCCGGCGAACTCCTGAAGGTAGCGGGGCTCGGTGTTGTTGAATCGATCCGCATTGAATGCCGCGAATGTCGCAGAAGCGGCCAGATCGGCGCATTGCAGCATCTCGATGCGGTTGGGCTGATCAATCTTGCCCCCCTTCGGGTCGAGGGCATTCCAGGCAATTTGAGTGGGCTGCCCTTGGAGTGCCGCCTCGTACTGACGGAGATGAGCAACCTGCATCCGGACGATGTGCGCAAGCGTGTAGGTGAGGACCGCTGAGGAGTCTCGGGCGAGCCAAGAAAGCCGCTCCAGGAGAAACCGCAGCGTGTACAGGTAAGCCTGCGTCTCGTCCAGCCCTGACACAAGATGCCTCTTACACACGATCACGTTCGAGATCGTGGCCCATCCCTGACCCCCGAGGCGCTTCGCCGCATGAACCCGCTCCTCGTGCTTCTTGAGGTTGACCCAGTGGAGGGTATGGCCGGGCAGTCGACCAAGCTCACCGCGCAGCTCGGCAACGAACTGTGAGGCAGGGATGAGGTCTTCGTCAGCGACTACAACAGCAGTCATGACGAAGTGATCGCTAGACGCCCTGGAGTGCGACCGCACCCCAGCCTCGTCTATGAAGGCGTGCAGCCTGCGTACTGTAGGCGCCTGACCTGCTGCTATACCCATGGTGGCCACTCTCAAGTACCTCCGTCCCAATGCATCGCACCAACAGCTCTGCACTTCAGCCGTCGCACGTGGAACGGCAACTTGTGCACATCGCGTGACGATCGTGGCACGTGATTGCCCATCAACCAATATGCTTATCCACAGGCCTTGTGGATGAGTAGCGCTACAGCTGTTGATAACAACGGGATTTCTGTTGATAACCCTGTGCAGGCTCTTGTGCAAGACGTCATAGGTGAGCTATTCACAGGGCCTCTGACCTGCTGTCCTTACACCCACAGTCACGTCGAAGAAAACTTCTTTGCCGTAACTGCTGGATGCGCCACCAGACACTCGGTGGGGAAGCCGGCCTTTAAGCTGCATCACCTCGCACGCACACCACTTCCCCCAACTCGCATCCCGTCTGCCGTCGGCCCATGACACGTTGAGCGGGCGCGGTGCCGGGCGTCCAGGTGGAGCGCCCAACTGGACGAACGACCTGGACGCCCGGTGCCGTGTCTGCTCGGCTTGTCCTGGGTCGATGGCAGACGGGGTGGGAGTTCCCCACCTCAACCCTCCACGGGCCGGCACCCGCCAGCGGTGCCCCCGCCATCCCGGAGCCGGAGGCCCCCGCCGGAGGCATGTCGGTGAGTGATGGCACCGCGGGCCCGTAGGGGACTGCCTCATGCCTTTGGGCCTATCCCGCCTTGCAGGGGCGGGCGTCGGCGCAGCGGGGGCGGAGCGGGCCGCAGGCAGGAGCGTCGCCCCGAGCGGAGCCGGGAAGCCCGCCCGGCGGAGCGGAGCGCAGCCGGGTGCTTGATGAGGTAGAGAAACCTGTAACAGGTCCCCCGCTGCTCCCTCGGCTACGCCGTGGTGAGTGCGCCGGCGATGGCCTGCATGTCGTCTGTGACGGCATCGGCTTGTGCCTTGGCGAATAGGTCGGCCTTGTGGGGCTTGTTGGCGTAGCCGATCACCGTTGTCCCTGCGGCATGAGCGGCCTGGATGTCCGTGAGCGAGTCACCGATCAGGGTGCAGTGCGTGACATCCATGTGCATCTGCTCCGCCGCCCCGATCAAGGGGAACGGGTTGGGCTTCATGAGGTGCGGCTGCCCGGACGGCCGGCCGATGACCCTCTCGACGTACCCCTCCAACTCGTGCTCTTCCAGGAATCGCCGAACGCACTCCGCGGAGTTGTTGCTCACCACCGCCACGGCCCGACCCGACGCACGAGCGGCCTGAAGAGCCTCTACCGCCCCCGGGGTCGGCGGGCCGGCCACCACCACGGCTTCGACTTCAGCCGCAGTCAGCGCGTCCTCCACCTTCCGGCCGATCTCGTCACCGGCTGCATGGGCGATGCGCATGACCTCGATCGGATCGTCGGTCTCGGCGGCCTTCGCGCCGGCGCCCTCGTCCTGGGCTGCGAGGAGCGCGGTGAGCTGTTCCGCGACCTTGGGGGCGGGCAACCCGGCGAACACGTCGCACACGGGTCCGTCGAAGTCGAAGAAGATGACGCGCGCCTTCTCCAGGACCTCCGCGAGCCGGTCATCGTGCGTCAAGGTCGAAGTCCCTTCCGATGGTCTCCCACACGCTGTCGAACCACATGCGGGCTTGCTGGACCTGCTGCGCTCCGCTGGAGGACTCGCCGTCGTTGACCGAGTGGTGGAAGAGCGTCGTGTCCTTGCCCACCAGGTCGTAGATCTCGATCGTTTCGCCCTTGGCGACAACCTTGTTCGGGCGGATCGGGTAGTACCCGAAGAACGCGTCCTCGTTGTTGACCACGTAGAGCTTGAAGAACTGCGTGCCGCTGTGGACGCGTACGTCGATCCGCGTCTCGGGAACGAGCCCGAGATGGCCCAACTCCGCGATGGCGTCCCGGATGCTGCGCGTGTAGTTGACCATGATGTCGTGCATGCGGTCGCGGAGCCGCTCGTCATCCGCGCCGTCCGCCATGCGTACCGGAGCGGCCTGCGGAACGGACATGTCAGGGACGAGTATCCGCATGGTGATGCTCGACGGGGTGAGTCGACCGACCCTGATCTTGTCCATCGGTTCCTGAAGCGCACCATGCAGCGTCTCGCTGGAGAAGCCCGCGAAGTCGATGGTCACGTGTTCCTTCGCGAAGGCCTGCTCCACGTAAGGACGCAGGCCCGCCGGCCGCTCCGTCCGGTTGCGGACGTAGACACCGCTGCCCTTGCGGGAGACCACGAGCCCTTCGTCCTCCAGGTCGCGTAGCGCCCGCTGGATCGTCGCCCGCGCGAACCCGTACAGCTCCGTCAGCTTGGCGTGGGACGGCAGCTTCTCTCCGGGCCCCAACCTCCTGGTGCGGATGGCCGCGCTGAGGCTGCTGGCCACCTGCTCGTACGGGGCTCGGTCGTCGTCTGGGTCTAGGGGCTCGGGGACGAAGGTCATGTGTCGATCGTAGGGGACCGCCGAGAGGCAGGACAGTCACGACAGTCAAGTTGTTGACATGGCTAGCCAAGTCCCCTAACTTCGAGATGTGAGCAACCTGGCTAGCCCAGTTGGTCACCTAGCTTCCTGCTGGCATCTCTGAAGGAGACTTCCATGCCGTCGTTCAAGGTGGACACGTCGACCGCCGTGGTGTTCGTGGCCACGGCTCCGACCCCGAAGCTCGTGAGCAAGCAGACCGGTGAGCGGGCGATGGACCGGGAGACCGGCGCCGGCCTCTCCACGGTGGGCCTGCTGATCTCGGACGAGGGGGAGGGCAACCTCTACCAGGTGACCGTCCCGGAGACCGGCCTCCCCGAGGGTCTGATGCCGGGCATGCCCGTGTCGGTGATCGGCCTCAAGGCCCGCGACTGGGAGAACACGTTCAACGGCCAGACCCGCCACGGCATCTCGTTCCGCGCCGTCGCCCTCACGGCCGGGATCTGACCATGACCGACCTGACGCCCTTATGGGAGGTCGGCCTCCCCCTGGCCGGTGCAGGTGGTGGTCTCGGATACGCGAAGGTCCGCGCCCCACGCGTGTTCTGGACCGTGGCCGGTCTGCCCGTGGCGCGTGTGCGGTTCGCGGTGACGTACCGGGCCACGATGGACGTGTGCGGATTGACGGTGCAGCCGTCCCGCCTGCGGGCCTTCCTGGTCCGCAACGTCGCCCGCCGAAGCGACGTACAGCCCGTTCCGCCCAAGGTCCGCCGGGTACGGGGTTCCTCGACCGGCATGCGGGTCACCCTGCGCCTGCCGGCCGGGCTGGAGCCCTCCGACGTGATCGCGGCCTCCGAGCGACTGCGCCACGCCTGGGGCGTCCACTCCGTCAACGTGGTGGAGACGAAGCCCGGGTTCGTCGAGCTGCGGATGACCGGCTATGACGTACTGCGCCGGGTAAAGATGCCGCGCCGGCGCCCGTCCGGTCAGATGGTGGTCCCGGTCGCGCTCCGGGAGGACGGCACCGCGTTCGTACGGGACTACCTCAAGGTCCCGCACGCGCTGACGCTCGGAGCCAACCAGTCGGGCAAGTCGATGTATCAGCGCAACCTGATTGCCGGGCTGGCTCGCTTGCGGGTCGCCCTGGTCGGGATCGACTGCAAGCGCGGGGTCGAGCAGCGTCAGTACGGGCCGCGTCTGTCGGCGCTCGCCGTCACGCCGGAGGAGGCATCCGGTGTTCTGGACGCGCTCGTAAACGAGATGGAAGACCGCTTCGACTTGCTCAGCAACTACGGGGTCGCCGACCTCTGGGCGCTGCCCGACGAAGTGCGGCCGGTGCCGATCGTGCTGCTCGTGGATGAGGTCGCAGAACTGTTCCTCGTGGCAGGCAAGAAGGACGAGGAACGCCGGGACCGGATGGTCACGCAGTTGATCCGCCTCGGGCAGATGGCTCGCGCCGCCGGCATCTACCTGGAGATCTGCGGCCAGCGCTTCGGCTCCGAACTCGGCAAGGGCGCCACAACGCTCCGCGCACAGCTCACCGGTCGCGTGGTCCACCGCGTCAACGACAAGCAGACCGCTGACATGGGCTTGGGGGACATCGCCCCGGATGCGGTCGTGGCCGTGACGGCGATCCCGCCCGACCGACCCGGTGTCGCGGTGGCTGGCGACTCCTCCGGCGGCTGGTCCCGGATCCGCACTCCCGAGTTGAGCGCTGAGGAGGCGGCCGAGATCTGCGCGCAGTTCGCGCACCTGACCCCGGCTCTTCCCGCTCTGGCTCCGTACCGGCCGGTGATCCGCACTGTGGTCCCGGCTGCCGGATCCGCTCCGCTCTTGAAGCCGATCCCGGCCACGGACTAGTACCTCGCTCCCCTCGGTCTGCGCGACCGCTTCGCGCCAGGTCCCTACCCGACCCATGCCCGAAGCCGAAGGGAACCGCCATGACCCCCGAGCAGAAGACCCCGTCCCGACGGGGCCGCTCGCCCAAGCCCGCCCCGGCCGTCGAGAAGTGCGAGACCTGCGCCGGATCGGGCGAGACCACCACGACCATCCGGGTCGGCCGCAAGCGCCGCGAGATCGACGCCACGCAGACCGGGCTGTGCCCCACCTGCTTCGGCACCGGCACCGCGTAACCCGTTCCCGAACCCGTCGGTGCCGGAGAACAGCAGCCGGCACCGGCCTCCCCCGAAAGGAGGTGACCCGTGTCCCGCACCCTCCGCCTCGACGCCGTGCTCGTCCAAGCAGTCATCGCCGGCGCTCTGTCGTTCGCCCACCTGCACGACCTGGCAGCGGCGGCAGGACAGGACGGCTGGAAGGCGTGGGCCTACCCGGTCAGCGTCGACCTGCTCTTGGTCGCCGCATGGCGCCGGATGCGCACCGACGCTGAGAACCGTGACGCATGGCTCTGGTTCGCCATCGCCCTCGTCGCGTCGCTCGGCGCCAACGTCGCCACCGCCGGACTGCTCGACCTGACCAACGTCCCGCCCTGGCTCCGCATCCTTGTCGCCGGTTGGCCCGCGCTCGCCTTCCTCGGCGGCACGCTACTGGCCCACGCCCCCGCCCCGGTCCGGGAGCCGGAGCCCACGGACCAACCCCACGTCGAGCTCGCGCCGGACGTGACCGTCGAGCGTGCACCGGAACCGGCTCCCGAGCTACCGCCGGCCGACCCCGCTCCGCAGCCCCTGCCCCCGGAGCCCACTCCGATCACGCCTGCCGTACCGGTCCCACCCGCGCTGCTCGACCACGCCCAGAAGATCGCGGACGCCCACCAGGCACAGACCGGGGCCCCGATCGACACAGCGACTCTGCGGAGCCGCCTCGGTATCCCGCCCGCGCTGGCGGACGCCATCGCCATCCAACTCACCTGACAGGAAGAGAGACAGAACCGTGCGCCCGAACCGCTTCTACCAGGTCATACGCATCGGCCCCGTGAGGGTCGGCAGCCACAGCGATGGCCGTGGCCGCACCCTGCACACCGCCGTTTGTACCGCGCCCGGCTGCGACTTCTCGGCCGACTACACCAGCCGCGCCGGCGCCGAACTCGCCGCCCGTACCCACCGCTGCAACCCGCGCTGATCGCAAGGAGACCCGCGTCATGGACGTACCGCTCTGGCTCGCCCTGATCGTCGTCGGCGTCCTCGGCTACAAGCTCATCCGCCCGCCGCTGTGGCTCGTCGCAGTGATCCTCCTCGGCGGATACCTGCTCGCGCACAGCTTCATGGCCCCGCTCATCGACCCGCTCGCCAAGTAGGAAGGCTCCGCCATGCTCCGCCCCCGCGTCCCGGTCAACCCTGCCCCTACCGGCCTTGTCGCCCCGCTCGTCCACCCGACCACGGGGGACGTCACCTACGGCGCCACCGCTCTCCCGGAGTGCGCCTGCAACCACGCCCCGGCGGCCACGACCGACCAGCCCCGCGTCCAGCTCCCCGCGGTCCGCCTCACCCCGGCCGGCCTCGTCGCCGTCGTCGCCGGTGGCGCCGGACTCGTCCTCGTCGTCGGCGCGGTCCTGGTCTCCATGCTGCTCGCCGTCGCCATCACGGGCGCCTCGGTCGCCGTCTGCGCCGTCGTCCTGCGCTCGCTCCTCAACGGCCAGAACCACCGTTGACCGGCCCCGGGACGGCCTAAACCGCCAAGTCTCCGCCGTCCCGACGCCGCGCTCCTGCCCGAACCAAACAATCCGGAAGGAAGCACCATCATGACCCAGCACACCCCTGCCCTGCGCCCGGTCTGCCCGCATTGCGACGGCCACCCCTCCGTCGCCGTCACGCTCGGCGGCCGCGACCAGGCCGGCAACCTCCGCACCATCACCGCCTACTGCCCGGCCTGCCACGGCACCGGGACGCTCATCCGGCGCACCGCGACCATCACCGCCGGACGGTGAACAGCATGACCAGCCTCGCTCCCTCATCTGACCGCCCCGGTCTGCACATCAGCAAGCCGTCTCCGGACGCACCCGCCCGAGGCTCCGCCGTCTGCCACTGCGGCGCCACCGCCACGGCCACCGGTGACGCCCAGGTAGGCGTGCTGGTCGCCGGCTGGAACGCGAACCACGGCTCCGCTCACAACGCGGGAGGCACGGCATGACCCGCGGGCCCCGTGTCCTGGACCTCTTCTCGTGCGCGGGCGGGGCCGCCGTCGGCTATCACCGGGCCGGCTTCGCGGTCGACGGCTGCGACATCGCCGAACGCCCTCGCTACCCCTTCGCCTACCACCGGGGCGACGCCCTCGAATACCTCGCCCGCCTGACCTCCACGGGCGCGATCGAGGAGTACGCCCTCGTGCACGCCTCCCCTCCCTGCCAGGCCGGCTGCGGTCTCACCGTCGGCACCAACCAGTCCCAAGGCTGGGGCCGCACGCACACCGACCTCGTCGCCCCGACTCGGGAACTCCTTGACGCCTCCGGCCTGCCGTACGTGATCGAGCAGCCCAACGGGCGGGCCGCCATCCGCAAGGACCTCACGCTGTGCGGCGAGATGTTCGGCCTCGGCGTCCTGCGGCATCGCAACTTCGAACTCGGCGGTTGGGCCACCGCCAAGCCGACTCACCCCCGCCACCGTGGCTACGTCCGAGGCCACCGCCACGGCGTCCGCCGCGAAGGCCCCTACGTGGCCGCGTACGGCAAGGGTGGCGGCAAGGCCTCCGTCCCGGAGATGCAGCACGCGATGGGCATCACCTGGACCGACGTCCACACCGAACTGACCGAAGCCATCCCGCCCGCCTACACCCAGTGGATCGGCACCGCCTTCCTGACCGCGCGGCAGGAGGTACTCGCGTGATCGACACCGCCACTGCGGCGGGCCTGGACCCGGCCACCCTGAGCGACCTGCTCCGGGTGGCCGGGGCCCCCGGCTTCGACCGCCTCCACGAACAGATCCGCCGCACCGGAGGATGCACCGCCCCGATCCGCCTCGCTGGCGGGACCAAGCTCCTCGACCCGGCTACTCGAACCGTGATCCACGCCTACAACACCGACGCCGAACCCGGCGGAGTCCTCCGCGTCGCCTGCGGGAACCGCCGGGCCTCCCGGTGCCCCGCCTGCGCCTGGACCTACGCCGGCGACACCTACCACCTGATCCGCGCCGGTCTCGTCGGCGACCCCGCCAAGGGCACCCCCGAGACGATCCGCGATCACCCTCGCGTCTTCGCCACCCTGACGGCTCCGTCATTCGGGCCCGTCCACAACCGCCCCGGTACCCGGTCCTGCCGGTGCGGCGTCCGGCACCCCGAGGACGCCGAGGAACTGGGCACGCCACTCGACCCGTTCACGTACGACTACGCGGGCGCCGTGTTGTGGAACAACCACGCCTCCGAGCTGTGGCGCTACTTCACGATCTACCTCCGCCGGGAGGTCGCCGCCCGCGCCGGTCTCACTCAGAAAGCCGCCCGCGAACAGTCCCGCGTCTCCTTCGGCAAGGTCGCCGAGTACCAGAAGCGCGGGGCCGTGCACTTCCACGCTGTAGTCCGCTTCGACGGACCGGACGGGCCCGACAGCCCGCCTCCCGCGTGGGCCACCCTCGACCTGCTCACCGACGCCATCCGGGCAGCCGCCGCCCGCGTCCGCGTCGTCGTACCCGCCGCCCTGGAGCACGGGTACGAGAACGACTGGGTGCTCCAGTGGGGCGAGCAGATCGACGTCCAGCCCATCGGCGCCTTCGGCAACGGTGAGGACCTGACGGAACAGGCGGTCGCCTCCTACGTCGCCAAGTACGCCACCAAGGCCGCCGAGACCACCGGGACCGTGGACCACCCCGTGGGCAACAAGGAGGCCCTGCTCCTCCTCGGCGTGCCCGATCACCCCCGGCGGCTCATGGAAGCGTGCATGGATCTCGATCGGGCTTATCCGGACCGGCGGCTTCGGGCCTGGGCACACATGCTCGGCTTCCGCGGCCACTTCTCCACCAAGTCCCGCAGCTACTCGACCACCCTCGGTGCCTTACGCCAGGTCCGCGCCGACTATCGCGCAGCCCAGCAACGCGCCTCGCTCGGTCTCCCCGACCCCGACGACAACCCGGAGGCCACCCTCCTCGTCGTCGCGCACTGGGCCTACGCCGGCAACGGCTCGACCCCCGGTGAGTCCTGGCTCGCTGCCAACGTCCGCCGGGAACTCCAGCACAACCGCGAACACGCCCACGAGATGCGGGCCGAACTGTCCGAACTGGAAGGAGAGACCGCGTGGCTGCCGTAGTCATCCAGCGGAAGTGGCACACCACCGCCGAGGTCGCCGACATGCTCGGCTTCGGCCTGTCCAAGACCAAGATGCTCGTGCTGACCGGGGAGATCCGTTCGGTGAAGGTGGGCCGCAACCGCCGCATCCTCCCGGCCTGGGTCGACGAGTACGTCGAGCGCATCACCACCGGCGCGGAGGGGTGGGCGGCATGAGCGGCAAGCGCGGCAACGGTGAGGGCTCGATCTACCCGTACAAGAACGGCTACGCCGCCTACGTCTGGGTGACGAAACCGGACGGCAAGCGCGCCCGGAAGTACGCCTACGGCAAGACCCGCGAGGAGGTCCACGAGAAGTGGCTCAACCTGCACGCGGAAGCGAAGAAGGGGCCCGTTGCCACCCGGCACCGTACGCTCTCCGCCTTCCTCTCGTACTGGCTGGACTCGATCGTGAAGCCCAACCTGGCCCCGCTCTCCTACGTCTCGTACGAGGGGTACGTGCGGCTCTACATCGCCCCGCACCTCGGCACGAAGCGGCTGGACAAGCTGACCGTCCGGGACGTCCGTGAGTGGCTGACCAAGCTGTCGGCCATCTGCCAGTGCTGTGCCCAGGGCAAGGACGCGAAGCGCGCCACCGCAAGCCGGCGGTGCTGTGCCATCGGGGAGTGCTGCGAGTCGTACCCGTCCCGGCGCGTGATCCAGGGCTCGCGTGACGCCCTGCGGGCCGCTCTGACGCATGCCGTCGCCGAGGAGGAGATCGGCAAGAACGTCGCCTCGCTGGTGAAGGTGCCCAAGCCCCGCCGGAAGCGGATCAAGCCGTGGTCCGTGGCAGAGGCCGGCCAGTTCCTCGCCGATGCGGCGGACCGGGACGACCACCTGTTCGCCGCCTGGGTGCTCGTGCTCTGCCTCGGCCTGCGACGTGGGGAGGTGCTGGGCCTGACGTGGAAGTCCGTCGATCTCGAAGCCGGGGAGCTGTACGTCGACCACCAGATCCAGCGGGCCGGGCGGCAGATCCTGCACCGGGAGACCAAGACGGAGGAGTCGGACGACTTCCTCCCGCTGCCGGCGCTCTGCCTGAAGGCGCTCCGGATGCGGCGGGCTCAGCAACTCGGTGACCGCAAGGCGGCCGGGGAGCTGTGGCAGGACAGCCACGGGCTGATCTTCACGACGAAGCACGGGACCCCGATCGAGCCGGGGAACCTGACCCGGATGTTCGGCCTGCGGGCACGTCGCGCCGGTCTTCGCGTGATCCCGCTGCGGAACACCCGGCACACGTGCGCGGCGCTCCTGGTCGTGCTCAAGGTCCACCCGAAGGTGGCTCAGCGGATTCTGCGGCACTCGCAGATCACCATGACGATGGAGGTCTACGCGGCGGCCGGCGACGAGGACGTGCGGGACGCCTTGGACCGGCTGTCCTCCGCGATGGGTGGCAGCGGCTGAGGCGGTTGCTGTACTTCGCTGCTGTACGGCGGAAACGCCAGAGGGCCCGGACTTTCGTCCGGGCCCTCTGAGCTGCTGTGCACTCGGCAGGATTCGAACCTGCAACCTTCTGATCCGTAGTCAGATGCTCTATCCGTTAAGCTACGAGTGCTTGGCTGGCCGGGGTTTTGCGCCCCGTTGGCCTTGCGAGAACAACAATACATGGACCTCGCCGGGACGCGAAATCCATTAGCCCCACCCGCTTTGACCTGCGGAAATGGCCTGGAAGAAGATCATCCGGTTGGGCGCCTGGGCGTCCTTGCCGGGTGTCCGCGCGGGCAGATCCCGCCAGCTCCCCACCCCGAACGCGGACCCCGAACGCACCGAAGCCCCGGTCCGCAAGGACCGGGGCTTCGTGAAGTGCGGAGGCGGAGGGATTTGAACCCTCGATGGGGGGTAAGCCCCAAACCGCATTAGCAGTGCGGCGCCATAGACCGGACTAGGCGACGCCTCCAGCACACCCCCGCGTACGAAGGTGCGTGCAGATGATGACACAGGCCAGGGGCCCGTCACCAATCCGCTCCCACGGTACAAGGAGGGCGGCCCGCAGAGCAAAGCCTTAAGCACCCCCGTGTGCAGAACGTCGGCGCCGCCCCGTCGTTGGTCTGTCGTACGACGTACGGACGACCTGGAGTTCCCCATGCTGCGTCTCGCCGCTTTCGCCGTCACCTCCGCTCTGGCCGCAGGAGCGGCGGGCCCGGCGGGCCCCCTGCCCCCGCTGCCACCCCTGAGCCGGCTCCTGGCTGCCCCCGCCCCCGACCGGCTCACCATCGTCGTGGCCGACACGGGCAACCCGCGGGCGGACGGCGAGTACCGGCTGGAGTGCGCCCCGCCCGGCGGGAACCACCCGCAGGCCGAGGACGCCTGCGCCCGCCTCGAAGCCCTCGCGCGCGAGGGGAAGGACCCCTTCGCTCCCGAGCCCAAGAATCAGCTGTGCACCCTGCAGGACGGCGGCCGCGCCACCGCCCGGATCACCGGAACGTGGCACGGCCAGAGGGTGGAGTCGCGGTTCCGCCGGACGAACGGATGCGAGATCCGCCGGTGGAACGACTTGGAACCTGTGCTTCCACGTGGGCGTTCCTGACCTGGGAGGATGCGCCGGTCGGGCGGTATGCACCGGACATCCGCCCCCTCGCCGGGAGCCCGTGCCCTTAGACTCCTCCCGTGACATGCCGGTAGTTGTGGTCAGGGAGGAAGCTCGTCGTGAGCAGCAGGCCATCCCGAGGCGCTGCTCGCCTCGCAGCAATACTCGACGCTCTTCCGGACGCGCTGTTGCTCGTCAACGCCAACGGCACGGTCGTCAACGCGAATTCGATCGCCCTAGAGGTCATGGAGAGCCCCGGTACCGGGCTCGTCGGCCGGGGCGTGCTCGACCTCCTGCCCGAATTCGACTCCAAGCTGATCCCCGGCTCCATGCGCCGGCCCGGCGAGGACGAGGGCGGCCGCGCCCGCCCGAAACGGATGGTCGCCCGCCGCACCGACGGCAGCGAGTTCCCCGTCGAGGTCACCGCGGCCCATCTCGACGGCCGTGACGCCTACCGTGAGCCCCAGCCCTCCTACACCGGCGACGAGCTGCTGATGCTCGTCGTACGGGACCTCTCGCAGACCGTGGACACCGAGGCCGAGCTGGCCCGCTCCCAGCGGCAGACCGAGATGATCCTGCGCGCCGCCGCCGAGGGCGTCGTCGGCACGGACACCGACGGCAGGGTCGTGCTGGTCAATCCGGCCGCCGCCCAGATCCTCGGCTACCGCGCCACCGACCTCGGCAACCGCGAACTGCACGGGCTGGTCCAGCACTCGCGCGCCGACGGTTCGCCGTTCCCCTTCGAGGAGTCCCCGCTCGCCGACACCCTGCGCAGCGGCCGCAAGCACCGGGTCCGCGGCCAGGTGCTGTGGAACAAGGCCGGGCAGCCCGTCGCCGTGGACCTGACCACCTCTCCCGTACGGGACGGGGAGCAGCTCGTCGGCGCCGTCATGACCTTCACCGACCGGCGTTCCTACGACGCGCTGGCCGCGCGCCACGCCCAGCTGCTGTCCGTGCTCGGCGACTCCCTGCGCGGACCGCTGGAGGAGCTGCGCGGCGAGCTGGCCACGCTGGCCGCCGACGACGCGGGCCAGCTGTGGCCCGAGGCCAACCAGCTCCTGCACCACCTGGCCGCCGGCTACTCCCGGATGACCACGCTGGTCGACAACGTGCTCTCCTTCCAGCGCCTCGACGCGGGCGGCGAGAAGCTCGACAAGAAGAAGGTGCTGATCGACGGGGTCGTCAAGGCCGGTGTCGACGGTGCGGTCGAGCTGATCGGCCCCGGGCGGGCGCAGTTCGCCGTGCACGCCCCGACCATCGAGGCCGAGGTGGACGCGGAGCGGATCTCGACCGCCCTCGCGCACTTGGTCGCGGACGTCGCCGGGGTGGACGCCACCGGCAAGACCCGCCAGGGCAGCGGGTACATGGACTCGACGATCGTGGTGGCCGCCGCGCAGCGCGGCGAGGTCGTACGGATCGAGGTGCGCGGCCCGTACGAGGGCGGCAACCCGGTGCACGAGCCGATCGTGCGGGGCATCGTGGAAGCGCACGGCGGTGTGCTGCAGACGGTGGAGGTGCCGGGCGCGCCCGGCGGGGCGTACGTACTGGAGCTGCCGCTGGGTGCGGGAGCCGGGACGGTCACCCTGCCCGAGCCGGAGGAGGCTCCCCCGGCCGAGCCCGGGACCGAGGGCGGCCCGGGGCAGGTCTCCGGCGGCCGGCGGGCCCGGCGCGGCGTGGACGCGTTCCTCGACGACGACGGTGCGGCCGAGGCGGGCACCGACGCGGCCACCGGCAAGGGAGCCGACAGCGGCCCCGGGAGCGGCCTGGCGAAGGCGGGCCAGGACCCCAACGGCGCCGACGGCGGGAGCGCCCTGGCGCTGCCGTCCGGGCGG
Source organism: Streptomyces sp. GL_141 (assembly GCF_057834385.1). Classification (NCBI taxonomy): domain Bacteria; kingdom Bacillati; phylum Actinomycetota; class Actinomycetes; order Kitasatosporales; family Streptomycetaceae; genus Streptomyces; species Streptomyces sp. GL_141. The sequence continues at coordinate 4,355,695 of NZ_CM174402.1, read as the reverse complement.
CGCCGGGGCGGCGAGGCCGCGGCCGTCGCCCGGCCCGGCGACGGCGCTCCCGCGGAGCTCGCCCAGTCCCCCGTGAACCCGGCGGGCCTGGGGGGAAGCGGCACCGGGCGGCGCCGCGGCCAGAACGGCGACGGCAGCGGCGGCGACGCCTCCGGCACCGATCGTCCGGGCGGCCCCGGGCGGCCGGTGCCCCCGCAGGGGACCGCCATGCCCGCGCTCCCGCCCATCCCGGTGCCTCCGGTGCCGGTGCCCCCCTTCCCGGGGCTCCCCGTTCCGCTGACGGAGCACCCCGCCGGGCGGCGGCGTGCCCTGGGCGCGGCGGGACCGGCGCAGCCCGGCGGCCCGGTGCCGGCGACCGGGCTCGGGCCGACGCCCGCTCCGATGCCCGCGCCCCCGGCTTCCCCCGCTCCCGTACGGCCCATCGCCCCCGAGGGCGGCTTCGCTCTGCCCGCAGGCCCGACGCCGGCTCCGCAGCCGCCGCAGGCCCCCGCCATGGCCGGCCCGGCCGCCGGTGCCGAGGCCGACTCCGAAGCCCCGGGCGGGCGGCGCGGGCGGCGGGTGCTGGGCGCGCCCGTCACCGGCTCCGAGGGCGGCGAAGCCGCCGCCGGGCGGCCGGACCCGAGCGCGCAGGGCCCCGTAGCCCCCGAGACGCATCCCACCGGGCGGCGGCGTGCGCTGCCCGCCACCCCGGCCTGGCCGGTTCCGGCGGCCCGTACCGCCCCCGAGGACTCGGACGGCAGCGGGCAGATCGCCGTACCCGGAGCCCGGCAGCCGCAGGACGCCCCCGCGGAGGCCGCCGGGGCGCCGATCAGCGTCCGTGCGCTGGGCAGCCTCGGCCAGGGCGGCGGGTCCAACGACACCAACGGCTCCGGCCGGCGGCGCCGGCTCGCCGAGCCCGCGCCCGAGGGCCGCGCCTTCGCCATAGGAGCACCCGAGGAGGGCTCGGCCGAGGGCCCCGAGCCGCTGGACGGGCCCGGTGGCGCCGTCGAGGTGGTCAACCGGACCGTGCCGCGTCCCGTGGACGACGAGCTGCCGCCCGAGCCGCTGGACAACCCTCGCCGGCTCCTGGTGTGGCCGGCTCCGGACGCGCAGACGCAGGCCGCACTCAGCGACCGCGGCTACCGCCCGGTGATCGTGCACTCCCGCGAGGAGGTCGACGCGCAGATCGCCGCGTTCCCCGCCGCGCTGTTCGTGGACCCGCTGACCGGGCCGATCACCCGGACCGCCCTGCAGTCGCTGCGTCAGGCAGCGGTGGCCGCCGAGGTGCCCGTGCTGGTCACGGCCGGGCTGGGGCACGCCACGCGCGAAGCCGCGTACGGCGCCGATCCGGCCGTGCTCCTGAAGGCGCTCGCGCCGCGCGACAGCGAGCAGCATCCCTCCCGGGTGCTGCTGATCGAGGAGCACGACGAGATCGCGACCGCGCTGACCGCCGCCCTGGAGCGGCGCGGCATGCAGGTCGCGCGGGCCGACGCCGATACGGACGCCGTGGAGCTGGCGACCCGGATGCGGCCGAACCTGGTGGTGATGGACCTGATGCAGGTGCGCCGCCGCCGGGCCGGGATCGTGGACTGGCTGCGCGCCAACGGGCAGTTGAACCACACCCCGCTGGTCGTCTACACGGCCACCGGGATCGAGCCGTCCGAACTGCCGCGGCTGGCCTCGGGCGAGAGCGTGCTGTTCCTCGCGGAGCGGTCCACCACGGCGGACGTGCAGGGTCGCATCGTGGACCTGCTGGCCAAGATCGGCACCAACTAGTCATTCTGGCCGCATGGCCATCATCGACACGAGCGAGCAGACCGTCCCCGCCGACAACGGGGAGGTCAGCCTGCTCATCGCCCGGCAGGTGGATCCGGGCCACGAGGAGAACTTCGAGGCCTGGGCCCACGGAATCCTGGACACGGCGGCGACCTTCCCCGATCACCTCGGGTACGGCCTGTTCCGCCCGGCCGTCGAGGGCGGGCCGTGGTTCCTGGTGCACCGGTTCCGCAACCACGCGGCGTTCCAGCGGTGGCAGGACTCCGCCGAGCGCGCCGCCTGGTTCTCCAACTGCCTCGGGCACCACCACACCGAGATAGCCCGGCGCGAACTGCACGGCATGGAGACCTGGTTCGCGAAACCGGGTACGGCCCGGCCCGCGCCGCCGCGGTGGAAGATGGCGATCAGCTCGGGGCTGGCCATCTTCCCGATCTCGCTCGCGGGCAACGCGCTGCTCGGGCCGTACCTGGTGAACCTGCACTTCGTGCTGCGGACGGCCGCGTTCGCCGTCGTCTTCAGCACCCTGATGACCTACGTGGCCATGCCCGCGATCAGCAAGCTGCTGCGGCCCTGGCTCACGCGCGGCCAGTAACCCCGGCGGGCAGTGGTCCCGGCGGGTCTCAGTCGAGCTTGGTGACGTCGAGGGTGCCTTCCGCGTACTGCTTGCGGATCACCTTCTTGTCGAACTTGCCGACGCTCGTCTTCGGCACCGCCTCGACGAACGCCCAGCGCTCCGGCAGCTGCCACTTGGCGATCGACTCGCCGAGGAAGGCGCGCAGTCCCGCGTAGTCCACGGTGGCCCCCTCCTTCAGGACGACGGTGGCCAGCGGGCGCTCGTCCCACTTGTCGTCGGGTACGGCGACGACCGCCGCCTCGGCGACCTCGGGGTGGGCCATCAGCGCGTTCTCCAGCTCCACGCTGGAGATCCACTCGCCGCCGGACTTGATGACGTCCTTGGCCCGGTCGGTGAGGGTCAGGAAGCCGTCGGGGCTGATCACGCCGACGTCGCCGGTCTTGAGCCAGCCGTCCTCGCTGAACTTGTCCTCGGGGCGGGTCGGCTCGCCGCCCACACCGCCGTAGTAGGAGCTCGCGATCCAGCTGCCGCGGACCTCGAGCTCGCCCGCCGACTCCCCGTCCCAGGGCAGGAGGTCGCCGCCGGGGCCGACCAGGCGGGCCTCGACGCCCGCCGGGAAGCGGCCCTGCGTGATGCGGTACGGCCACTCCTCGTCGGCGGTCAGACCGGCCGGCGGGTGGGCCATGGTGCCCAGCGGGGAGGTCTCGGTCATCCCCCAGGCGTGGTTGAGGCGCACGCCGAGCTTGTCGTAGGCCTCCATCAGGGCCGGCGGACAGGCCGCGCCGCCGATGGTGACCTGCTTCATCGAGGTCAGGTCGCGCGGGTTGGCGGTGACCTCGGCGAGCAGCCCCTGCCAGAGGGTGGGGACGGCCGCGGCGTGCGTGGGCTTCTCCCGCTCGATCATGTCGGCGAGCGGGGCGGGCTGCAGGAAGCGGTCCGGCATCAGCATGTTGATGCCGGTCATGAAGGTGGCGTGCGGCAGGCCCCAGGCGTTGACGTGGAACTGCGGGACGACGACGAGCGAGGTGTCCTTGTCGGTCAGGCCCATCGACTCGGCCATGTTCACCTGCATCGAGTGCAGGTAGATGGACCGGTGGGAGTAGACGACGCCCTTCGGGTCCCCGGTGGTGCCGGAGGTGTAGCACATGGCCGCGGCCTGGCGCTCGTCCAGCTCGGGCCAGTCGTAGGTGTCCGGGCGGCCCGCCAGGAGCTCCTCGTACTCGTGCACGCGCACGCCGAGGCCTTCCAGCGCGGAGCGGTCGCCGATGCCCGCGACCACGACGTGCTCGATGGTCGGCAGGTGCGGCAGGAGCGGGACGAGCAACGGCAGGAGGGTGCCGTTGACCAGGACGACCTTGTCGGCCGCGTGGTTGACGATGAAGACCAGCTGCTCGGGAGGGAGCCGCAGGTTCAGCGTGTGCAGGACGGCCCCCATGGAGGGGATCGCGAAGTACGCCTCGACGTGCTCGGCGTTGTTCCACATCAGGGTCGCGACGCGGTCGTCCTGCCGGACGCCCAGCTCGTCGCGCAGGGCGTTGGCCAGGCGCGTGGCACGGGTCCCGATCTCGGCGAAGCTGCGGCGGTGCGGCTCGGCCTCCCCGGTCCAGGTCGTGACCTGGGACTTCCCGTGGATCGTCATCCCGTGCTGCAGTATGCGGGTGACGAGGAGTGGTACGTCCTGCATGGTGCTCAGCAAAGCGTCCTCCCGGTGAGCGCTGCGGCGCTGCGGCGGCTACGGATGCTGCGATTCTGCGCACGTACCGGTCGGCATGTCACTACCCAAGAGTAGAAACGCGGCGTTGTTTCACGTGAAACATCGGCCGGGCGGTGCCGGAGTCAGCGGACGGGCGTCAGTTCCGGGTCCTCGCGGAGCTTGACCAGCGCCCGGGAGACGGCGCTCTTGACGGTGCCCACGGAGACGCCGAGCAGCTCTGCGGTCTGGGCCTCGCTCAGGTCCTCGTAGTAGCGCAGGACCACCATCGCCCGCTGCCGGTCGGGCAGCCGGGTCACCGCGCGCCACATCGCGTCGCGCAGCGCCTGCGCCTCGGCGGGGTCGGCGGCCGGCGGCTCGTCGGCCTCGGGTAGCTCGTCGCAGACGAACTCGTCGACCTTGCGCTTGCGCCACTGGCTGGTGCGGGTGTTGACCAGGGCCCGGCGGACGTACCCGTCCAGGGCGCGGTGGTCCTCGATGCGGTCCCAGGCGACGTAGGTCTTGGCCAGCGCCGTCTGGAGGAGGTCCTCGGCGTCGCAGGGGTTGGCGGTGAGCGAGCGCGCGGTGCGCATCAGGACCGTGCCGCGGGTCCGGACGTACGCCGAGAACGACGGGTACGGCGTCGGATTCGAGGCGAGCGTGCACACAGGCGTGGTCATGCCTCCACGCTAGGAGCGGCGCGGCCCCGTGGGATCGGCCGCAAGTGCCGAAGCGGGATCCCCCTCAGGTTGTAGGGCCGGAGCCCGCCCCACCTCCTGAAGGTGGAGGAGGCGGGGCTTCCGCGGGGTTGCCGCGGGGCTTCCGCAGGGCTTCCGCAAGGCTTCCGCACGGGGGCGGATCAGCCGTCCGCGCCCAGGATCAGGCCGGAGGTCGGGACCCCGGTACCGGCTGTGACCAGGGCGTGGGCGGCTCCGGAGACCTGGTTCACCGAGGTGCCGCGCAGCTGGCGGACCGCCTCGGCGATGCCGTTCATGCCGTGCAGGTACGCCTCCCCGAGCTGGCCTCCGTGGGTGTTGAGCGGCAGCGCGTCCGCGGCCACGAAATCGGCCGCCTCCCCCGGTGCGCAGAAGCCGAACTCCTCCAGCTGCATCAGCACGAACGGCGTGAAGTGGTCGTAGAGGATGCCGACGTCGATGTCCGAGGGCCGCAGTCCGCTGGTCCGCCACAGCTGGCGGGCGACCACGTCCATCTCCGGGAGCCCGGTGAGGCCGTCCCGGTAGAAGGAGGACATGGCCTCCTGGCGGCGGCCCGCACCCTGCGCCGCCGCCGTGATCACGGCAGGCTTCTGCCGCAGGTCGCGGGCCCGCTCGGCGGTGGTGACGACGATGGCCTGGCCGCCGTCCGTCTCCTGGCAGCAGTCGAGCAGCCGCAGCGGCTCGACGATCCAGCGCGAGGCCGCGTGGTCGGCGAGGGTGATGGGCTTGCCGTAGAAGTAGGCGGCCGGATTGTTCGCCGCGTGCCGGCGGTCGGTGACCGCGACGTGCCCGAAGGCCTCCGGGGTCAGGTTGTAGGCGTGCAGGTAGCGCTGGGCCGTCATGGCCACCCAGGAGGCCGGGGTGAGCAGCCCCCAGGGCAGCGACCAGCCGAGCGCCGCGCCCTCGGCCGAGGGTTCGCGCTGCTGGACGCCGGAGCCGAAGCGGCGGCCGGAGCGTTCGTTGAAGGCGCGGTAGCAGACCACGACCTCGGCGACCCCGGTGGCGACGGCGAGGGCGGCCTGCTGGACGGTGGCGCAGGCGGCGCCGCCGCCGTAGTGGATGCGGGAGAAGAAGGAGAGGTCCCCGATGCCGGCCGCCTGGGCGACGGTGATCTCGGGGCTCGTGTCCATCGTGAAGGTGACCATGCCGTCCACGTCGGCGGGGGTGAGCCCGGCATCGTCGAGGGCCGCGTGCACGGCTTCGACGGCCAGCTTGAGCTCACTGCGGCCGGAGTCCTTGGAGAACTCGGTCGCGCCGATGCCGGCGATGGCGGCGCGGCCGCCGAGCTGGTCACGGGTGCGGACGCTCATGCCGTGCCCTCCGGGGTGTCCAGCGTGACGGTGACGGTGCCCGTGACGTGGTGGCCGATGCCGTTGGCGCCGATCACGCGGATCTCGGCGGTGTTCCCGTCGAGGGCGGTGACGGTGCCGGTCAGCGTCATGGTGTCGCCGGGGTAGTTCGGGGCACCGAGGCGGATCGCGACCTTGCGCAGGACCGCGCGCGGGCCGAGGTGGTCGGTGATGTACCGGCCGACCAGACCGTTGGTCGTCAGGATGTTCATGAAGACGTCCGGGGACCCCTTCTCCCGCGCGAGCACCGCGTCGTGGTGCACGTCCTGGTAGTCGCGGGAGGCGATCGCGCCCGCGACGATCAGGGTGCGGCTGACCGGTATCTCCAGCGGCGGCAGCGTGTCGCCGATGTTCATGCCTCGTCCCCCTCGGGCGTGTCTTCGGACAGGACCGCGCCCAGCTCGGCCAGCAGTTCGCTGCCGCAGCCCAGGTACGCGTCGAGCTGGCGTCCCCACAGGAAGTGCCGGTGGACCGGGTGGTCGAGGTCGGCGCCCATGCCGCCGTGCAGGTGCTGGCCCGCGTGGACGACCCGCTTGCCCGCTTCCGAGGCCCACCAGGCCGCCGTCAGCGCGTGCTCGCCCGCCGGGAGCCCCTCGTCCACCCGCCAGGCCGCCTCGTACGCGGTGACCCGTATCGCCTCGGTGTCCATGTAGGCGTCGGCCGCGCGCAGCATGACCCCCTGGTTGGTGGAGAGCGGACGGCCGAACTGCTCGCGGGTGGAGGTGTACTCCACGGCGCGGGCCAGCGAGCCCGCGCAGACCCCCGCCTGGAGGCCGGCGAAGGCGGTCCGGGCGACGGCGAGGACGTCCGCGTAGGCGCCCTCTCCCCCGACCCGTTCCGCCTCGGCGCCGGTCAGGATCAGGCGGCCGGCCGACCAGGGAGCGGTGGTCTCCACCGGCTCCGTACGCACCGCGGGCCCGTCCGTCCGTACGAGCCACAGGGCTCCCGTACCGTCCGGGACCAGGACGTGCGTCGCCTCGCGCAGCCAGGGCACTGCGGGGGCGCCGCCGGTGAGCCGGCCGTCCGGCGAAGCGGTGATCCGGCCGCGGTCCGGGAAGACTCCGGTGGCGACCGCGTCACCGGAGCCCAGCGCGGGGAGCAGCCGGGCACGCTGCTCGTCGGTGCCGTGCCGGGCCAGGGCGAGGATCCCGTACACGCAGGTGGCGGCGTACGGGACCTGCGCGGTCGTGCGGCCCTGTTCCTCCAGCAGGAGCACCAGGCCGAGCAGGCCGACATCCTCGACGGCGGCGGTCAGCCCGGCGGTGGTGAGGGCCTTCCACAGGTCGGCGTCACTGCCGGTGCCGGCGGCGCCGAGGCGGTCGTGGGTGGCGAGGTCGCCGAAGATCTGGGCGGCGAGTCCGGCCGCAGCGGCCTGTTCTTCGGTGGGGTGGAAGTCCATCAGCCTTCGCTCCCCCGGAAGACGGGCAGTTCCAGTTCCTCGTCCACGCGCAGGAACTCCAGGCGCACGGGCAGCCCGATGCGGACCTTGTCGTACGGGACGCCGGTGATGTTGCTGACCATGCGGACCCCTTCGGCGAGTTCGACGAGAGCCACCGCGTAGGGCGGGTCGAAGGCGGGGAAGGGCGGGTGGTGCATGACCACGTACGAGAACACCGTGCCGGCCCCGGACGCCTCGACCGTGTCCCAGTCCGGGCTCCCGCAGGTGTTGCAGCCGGGGAGCCAGGGGAAGCGGAGCGTCGCGCAGGCGGTGCAGCGCTGGATCAGGAGCTTGTGCTCGCGGACGCCGTCCCAGAAGCCCCGGTTGTCGCGGTTGATCACGGGGCGGGGGCGCTGGGCGGGCTTGGCGGGCTTCGCCTGCTCGGTGCGCTTCGTCGGCTCGGTGAGCTTCGCCGGCTCGGTGGGCTTCTTCGCCGCCGGGGCGTACTTGAGGATCCGGAAGCGGTGGGTCCCGGCGAGTTCGCCGTTCGCGCGGACGTCCATGCGGGTGGTCACGAAGTGACCCGTGCCCAGCTTGGTGGTCTTGCGCGGCGACACCGACTCGATGACGGCGTCGAAGGTGATCGCGTCGCCGGGGCGCAGCGGCCTCAGGTACTCCTGCTCGCAGTCGGTGGCGACGACGGAGGTGCAGCCCGCGCCGTCGAGCAGCCCGAGGAGGTCGTCGTAGGCCGAGGAACGGTCGCCGTGACCGGAGAGCCCGCCCATCGTCCACGCCTGGAGCATGGTGGGCGGAGCGACGGCGTCCGGCCCGGTGTAGGCGGGGTTCGCATCGCCCATCGCCTCGCACCAGTGGCGGATCATCGGCTCGTTGACCGCGTCTTTGCCCCGGCCGGCGGTGGCGGCGGGCTGCCCCTCGAAGGACGTGAGGAGGGTGTGGAAGCGCGCCGCTTCCGTCTCCTCTTCGGCTGCTGCTGATGCTGCCGCTGCTGCCGCTTCCGCGGCCTCGGTGGCGGGCGTGGCGGTCATCGCTTCCTTCCCTTCATACCGAGCCGCATCATGGCGACGATCTCCCGTTGGACCTCGCTGACGCCGCCTCCGAAGGTGTTGATCTGGGCGGCCCTGTTCATCCGCTCCAGCTCCCCGCCCGCGAAGACCCCGGGGCCGGATCCCCGGACGAGCGCCTCCTCCCCCACCACCTCCTGGCAGATCCGGTACACCTCGACGGTGGACTCGGTGCCCAGGAACTTCACGCCGCTCGCGTCGCCCGGAGCCAGGGTGCCGGCGCCGACGTCCTGGACCAGGCGCCAGTTGAGGAGGCGTACGGCGGCGAGGCGCGCGTGGGCCTCGGCGAGCCGCGACTGCACCCAGGGGCGGTCGGCGGGACGCTCGCCGGTGACCGGGTCGGGGGTGCGGGCGTGGTCGAGCGCGCCCAGGTAGAAGTCCTCGGCCTGCATGCCGATGGCCGCGAGGGCGACGCGTTCGTGGTTGAGCTGGTTGGTGATCAGGCCCCAGCCGCCGTGCTCGGGACCGACGAGGTTGCCGGCGGGGACTCGGATGGAGTCGTAGTACGTGGCCGTCGTGGTCAGGCCGCCGACGGTGTCGATCGGGGTCCAGGAGAAGCCGGGGTCGTCGGTGGGCACCAGGATGATGGAGATGCCCTTGTGCTTGGGGGCCTCCGGGTCGGTGCGGCAGGCGAGCCAGATCCAGTCGGCGTTCTGGGCGTTGGAGGTGAAGATCTTCTGGCCGTCGATCAGCCAGCCCGCGTCGTCGCGGACGGCCCTGGTGCGCAGGGAGGCGAGGTCGGTGCCCGCCTCGGGCTCGGAGTAACCGATGGCGAAGACGAGTTCGCCCTTGAGGATCCGGGGCAGGAAGTAGTCCTTCTGCTCCTGCGTCCCGTACTTCATCAGGGTCGGGCCGACGGTGTTGAGGGTGACCATGGAGACGGGGGCGCCGGCCCGGTAGGCCTCGTCGAAGAACACGAACTGCTCGTCCGGACCGCGGCCCTGGCCTCCGTACTCGACGGGCCAGCCGAGGCCGAGGAGTCCGTCGGCGCCTATCCGGCGCAGTAGTGCGCGCTGCTCGTCGGGGTCCTCGGGCACCCCGTCCGGCAGCAGGTTTCCGAAGTACTCCCGCAGCTCGGATCGGAGCCGCAACTGGCCTTCGGTCGGGGCGAGGTGCACGGCGCTGGCCTCCCGGCATCGCATCGTCAAGTGGACCTGACTGTCCGTCAGATTCCCCGTGGATGTCAAGGCCGGGGCGCCGTGACCGAGCGCCCGGAACGCCCGAGGGCGCCCGCACTACCGGACCCCAGCCGGTCCGGTCGCGCAGACGCCCTCAACAGTCGGTGCGGCTCAGGCCGCGACTACCACCAAGGGTAGAAGTTCACGGCGACGGTGGAGTTGTGCTGTTCGATCGCGGTGAAGGCCGATCCGTTGACCTGCGCGGTGTTGTTCTGGTTGGACGCGCCGGATCCGGTGGCCACCTGCTGTGAGGTGGAGGAGTTGCCGTGGTTGTTGCCACCCACGCCGCTGCCGATGATGCTGGCGACGCTCGCATTCGATCCGTCGTTCGCGAAGGAGCCGTTGTCGGCCGATGCCACCCCGCCGAACAGGGCGACGGCGAGGGGGAGAGCGGCGACGGCGGCGATGACGCGGGCGGTACGGATGCTTGCCATGTCTGTATCCTCCAGAAAACCGAAGTGGGGTGTACTCCAAGGCAGTTGGCCGACCGCCTCGGTCGTTCCGTGTGGTGACGACGTCGCGAGACCAGAGTTGCCCACCGAATCCCCGGCGAACCACCCCGGAGTCCTCGATTCCCCCGCAAGCATGACCAACATCGGATAAACCCCATTCGCGCCCCCGGCGCCCCAGGTCAGCGCCTTGAGGCCCGCTGAAACCCCCGCCGGGCAAGGGGCGAACCGTTCCGCCAGAACGGCCGGGCCGACCGGCCCCGGACATGCCGAAAAGGGCCGCGCCGTCCGGGAACCCCACCGTCTCCCGGGCCTGCGGCCCTGCGCTGCCAAGCTTCACGCCCCCTGCACGCCCCCGGCGCTCGCCGGGGCCTTCCCTCTGTGCCCCGCTCCGGGGCACCTTCACGGCACGATCCGCGGTCGCGGCCTACCCACACCGACCGACCGGGCTCCAGCGCCTGCGCTGCGTTGCTCTCGCGTCGTGCTGCCTTGCTGCTGCGTCCTGCGTCCTGCGTCCTGCGTCCTGCGTCCTGCGTCCTGCGTCCTGCGTCCTGCGTCCTGCGGTCAACGAATCCCGTGGTGAACGGATCCCGTGGTGAACGGATCCCGTGGTGAACGGATCCCGTGGTGAACGGATCCGGCATCTGCTCGGTACGAGTACTCCGTGCCGTTGCCGCGCACTACGCGGCGAGGGCCATCTCCCGGCGAGCTGCTCCGACGCGGACCGCTGCGGCGATCGCGGCGCTACGGACGCTGCCGTCCACTCCGGACTCGAACTCGAACTCGGACCCGGCTCCGGAGCCGGCGGACAGGGCAGTGGTGGAGCGGCGGACGGACGGGGTCTTGCCGTGGGCCTCGGCGCGGATGCGCTGCTTGATGGTGGGCGGGAGCGAACCACCGCGCATCATCGCCCTCCAGGTCCGTCGGGCCATGAAGGCCGGCCGGTTCGCCGCGACGGCGGCGGGGGCAGCGGGGGAGGAGGAGAGCGGGGTGGCGGCGGCGGCCTGCGCGACCTTGCCACCGAAACCGAGGGAGGCGAGGAGGGCCACGAGGGCCGCGAGGACGGTGGTCCAGATCGACGTGATGGTGCTGCGGTGAGCCATGACGGGTCCCTCATTTCGCGATGTTCCGACGGGCGGATCTGAATACATTCGTCATGATGCGGGCGCAAGCGGAGCGCCTCCACGCCCCGCGCCGATCTTCCGACAAACACCACTCAAAGGGGCTAATCGCATTATTTCGATCCCTTGGACCTTCACGTAAGGCCGATCCGGACTTCCACCGACAGATCGCCATCTCCCCTTCTATGGACGGATGTTGACATCCACTCAGCCCGCCCAGCATGCTCCACGCACAGCGCGGCGGATCTTCTTCTCATGGTCGGGGGACCAAGTTCCATGCAGAACCGAAACGTACTGATATCGGGTGCGGGCATCGCGGGCACCGCCTTGGCCCACTGGCTGCGCCACCACGGTTTCCGGCCGACCGTGGTCGAGCGCGCCTCCGCCCTCCGGGAGGGCGGCTACAAGATCGACATCCGCGGTGCCGCGCTCGACGTGGTCTCCCGCGCCGGGGTCCTCGCCGCGGTGCGTGCCCAGCGGACCGACGTCCAGGGCGGCTCCATCGTCAACGCGGCGGGCAAGCGGGTGGCGACGCTGGACGGCGACACCTTCGGCGGCCGCGCGGGCCACGACGCGGAGATCCTGCGCGGTGACCTGAACCGGATCCTCTACGACCTCACCGTCGACGGGGCCGACGGCGTCGAGTACCTCTTCGGCGACTCCATCGCCTCCGCCACGGAGACCGCGGACGGCATCGAGGTGGAGTTCAACGGCGGTGCGCGCCGCGTCTTCGACCTGGTGGTCGGCGCCGACGGGCTGCACTCCAACACGCGGGCGCTGGTCTTCGGCCCCGAGGAGCGCTTCATCCGGGACCTCGGCTACTACGTCTCGATCTACAGCGTCCCCAACCACCTCGGCCTCGACCGCTGGGAGCTGACCTACGTCTCCCCCCTGCGCACGGCCCTGACGTACAGCACCGCCAAGGACACCGGCGCGAAGGCGATGTTCCTCTTCGCCTCGGGGCCGCTGGAGTACGACCGGCACGACGTCTCCCAGCAGAAGAAGCTGCTGGCCGAGGCGTACGCGGGCGAGGCCTGGGAGGTGCCCCGGCTCCTGGCGGCCCTGGACGAGGCCCCGGACTTCTACTTCGACTCCCTCAGCCAGGCCCACCTGGACCACTGGTCCAAGGGCCGCACCACCCTGGTCGGCGACTCCGCGTACTGCGCCTCGCCCGCCTCCGGCCAGGGCACGAGCCTGGCCCTGGTCGGCGCCTACCTCCTGGCGGGCGAGCTCGCGGCGGCGGGCGGCGACCACGTGGCCGGCTTCGCGGGCTACGAGCGCGAGATGCGCCGCTTCGCGGAGGAGAACCAGAAGCTCGGCCCCTCGAACATCAAGCACATGGTCATGCGGACCAAGCGCCAGATCTCGATCCAGCTGACCATGCTCTCCCTCCTGGGCCGCCTGCCGGGCAAGGAGCGGATGATGGCCAAGGTCATGGAGCCGATCCAGCAGGCCGCGAACTCCATCACCCTCAAGGACTACTGACCCGGAGCCGTTGGCGGGTGCCCGCCCCGGCACCCACCACCGCTCCGGCGGGCACGCCGCAAATCCCTCGCCCGAGCCCGCCCCACCGAGCAGAATTCCCGGCATGCTCTCCGGCATCACCGACGCCCGAGCCGTCCACGAAGCGGTCCGCGCCCGCCCGAAGGGCACGGAGTGGCCCGACGGCGACCGTCTGCTCCGCATCGGACCGCTCCGGCACAGGGACACGGTGCCCGAGAGTGACTGGGGTGCCGTCTGGTCCGTCATGCGGACCTTGGCCGGCCTGCACGGGGACGAGGGCATCCGCCTGGTCGTCTGGTTCGGCTGACTCCACCGCTCGGGGACGCGGCCCGCCCGAGCCGGCGGAACGTAGAAGGGGTGCCACCTGAACGGTGGCACCCCTTCGTGGCTGGGCCTGGGCCCTGCCTTGTGCGGTGGGTGTGGGATTTGAACCCACGGTGACTCGCGCCACGACGGTTTTCAAGACCGTTCCCTTAGGCCGCTCGGGCAACCCACCTGGCGGGTACAGAGTACCGGGCGGTGGGGGTGGGCGGCGCTGGGGATTTTCGGGAGGTCAGGCGGTCTGGGCCTTGTCGTAGGCCGCCTTCGCTTCGTTGCCGAAGTACGGGCCGAACATCCGGTTCGGGAGGAACGTGTAGCCGAAGCTGTTCACCGAGACTTGGGTGCCCAGGCCGGTCGCCTCGTTGAAGTCCTGGAACCAGGGGCCGCCGCTGGAGCCGCCGGTCATGTTGCACGGCAGGCTGTGGTCCTTGGTCAGCAGGAAGTCCTTGCCGGTGTTGCCGCTGCAGTAGACGAGCTTGGTGCCGTCGTACGGGGCCGCCGCCGGGAAGCCGAAGGCGTACATCTTCTTGTTGTAGCCGCCGTTGAACACGAGGCCCTGGGCTCCGACGGCCTGGCTGAGCGTCCGGCCGTTCAGCGGGGCGACGACCGCCAGGCCGACGTCCATGTTCATGTCCTCGCTCGCCACCCACTGGTCGGTCGCGAAGGTCTTGGTGGCCGTCCACTGCCCGTAGGGCGCGTTCCCGTTGTCGTATCCCGGGACGAAGATCCAGTTGGTGTGCCAGGCGCCCTGGTACTTCACGCAGTGGCCGGCGGTGATCACCGTGCTGCCGTTGGCGCTGGTGACCGAGTCACCCGAGCAGGAGGCGCTCTTCCCGTTGAAGGTGAAGAAGACCCGGCCCGAGGTTTTGACCACCGCGCCGCCCGACGTCCAGGCCCCGCCCGGCTGGGGGAAGGCCGCGGGCATCGCCGTGGGGGAGGCGCTCGCGGGGGTCGGGGCGATCGTCGTGGGGTGCTCCGCGGTGGTGGGCGCCCTACGGGCGGCGGCGTCCGGGGTGGAAATGCCCGGCGGGGCGGTGATGTCCAGCGGGGTGGCGGCCCGCATCCGCTCGGCCGACCAGGGGCCCGGTGAGGCGGGACGCTGTACGGCGGCCGAGGGGGAGGCCGCCGTCAACGCACCCGCGAGCAGGGCGCCCGTCGCGAGCAGAACCGATAGGGCTGTCCGATGGCGATTCACGCATGACTCCTTCTGCCGTGCCCGGATGAAGAGTTGTCGGTGCGGATCGGAGGCAGAGTGGCACGCCGGGAACGAGATGTCAGGCAGCAGTCGGAACGTTCGGTCGGTTCCGGCCAGGAAATGGCCAACTCCGGTTAGGTGGTGAGGAGGACACCCGCGTACGAGGCTCCGGCCACCACCACCCAGGCCGCGAGGCCCAGGAGGGCGGCCCGGCCTCCGGTACGGGACAGGGTGGGCAGGTGGACCGCGCTGCCCAGGCCGAACAGGGCGGCGGCCAGCAGGAGTTCCTGTGCGATGTGCGCCCCTTCCAGCGCTACGTCGGGCAGTGCCCCGGTGGCGCGCAGCGCGGCCGCGGCGAGGAACCCGGCCACGAACAGCGGGACCGGAGCCGGGCGGCGGCCCGAGGGCGTGCGCACTCCGCGCCGGCGGGCCCGTACCGAGAAGGCCACCGCCGCGACCAGCGGGGCCAGCAGCGCCACGCGCATCAGCTTGACCAGCACCGCTTCGCCGAGGGCGCCGGGGCCGGCCGTCTGGGCGGTGGCCACCACCTGGCCGACGTCGTGGACGCTCGCGCCCACCCAGCGGCCGAAGTCCGGGTCGGAGAGGCCGAGTGGGGCCTGGAGGAGCGGGAGCACCGCGATGGCGAGGGTCCCGCACAGGGTGACCAGGGCCACCGAGGAGGCCACGTCCTCCTCGTCGCTGCCCGATACCTGACTGACGGCCCCGATGGCCGAGGCCCCGCAGATCGAGTACCCGGTGGCGATCAGCAACGGCTGGTCCCCGGGGAGCCCGAGCCGCCGGCCGAGCCAGAGGGTGCCGAGGAAAGTCGCCGCCACCACCCCGGCCACCATCGCCACGGTGGCCCAGCCCAGCCGGAGCACTTCGTCCAGCCCCAGCGCCAGGCCCAGCAGGACGATCCCGATCCGCATCAGGCGACGCCCGGCCAGGGAGAGGCCCGGGCGCGCGGGGCCCCGTACGAAGCCCCGTAGGCCGGGGAGGTGCGCCGCGGCGATGCCGAGCACGACCGACACCGTCAGCATCGGAGCCCAGGGCACCAGCCGGTGCACCGACCAGGCCACCAGGACGCCGGCCACCGCGAGTCCCAACCCGGGCCACGATGACGATGTTTCACGTGAAACATCGACCGGAACCGGTGATCCCGCCCCGCGCACCGGGCGGTTCAGCAGGGCCATCAGTCGGTCGGGAGCGTGTAGACGCGGCGGACACTGCTGCCCAGGCGTACGACGTCGGCGCCGTAGACGTGCAGGGATATCGCCTTCGTGCGACAGGAGTTGCGGACCTTGTGGATATCGCCGGGCGGGGCGAACCCGCAGACGTCACCGGGGCCGTTGACCACGTGCTCGGTCGCCACCAGCCGGGCTCCGGTCGTGGCCGTGGCGGGGGCGAGGCGGTAGCGGAGCTCGCTCTCCTCGCCCTCGTGCACCCCGGCCACGCACCACGAGACGTGGTCGTGGATGGCGGTCTCCTGGCCCGGCAGCCACACCAGGGCCACCACGGAGAAACTTCCGTCCGGCTCGGCGTGCAGGACGTGCTGCCGGTAGCGGTCGGGGTGCCCCTCGCACTGTTCGGCGGTGAGCAGACCGGGCGTCCCCAGGTGCGGGGCGAGGCGTTCGCCGACCAGGTAGGCGGTCAGGTCGGGGGCCAGCCCCCGGTCCACGACCGTACGGATCTCACTGACGAGGGCGGCCATCCTCGCGGTCGTGCGGGCCGGCGTGGTGGTGGTCATAGGGGGAGCGTCGAGGAGCCCACCCATCACGTCCAACGACAGTTATGAGCTGAAATCCCAAGACCGGCTTATGGGTTGGGGGTGGAGCCGGATCCGTCTGCGGGCCGGTTCAGCAGCCGACGCGGTTCGAGGCCGCCTGCCTCAGGGCTTCCAGCACCACCGCCGTCGCCGGGACCCGCAGATGGTCGCGGTACACGTGTGCGGCGATGTGACGGCGGGCGGCCGGCAGCAGGGCCCGCCCGCACACCTTGCTCAGCGAGAGCGAGGGCAGCACCAGCGCGGGCATCATGGCCACGCCCAGGCCCTGTGCCACCAGGCTCTGGACCACCAGGTTGTCGTCGGTGGCGAACCGGATGTCGGGGACGAAGCCGAGCCCCGCGCATTCGTGGAGCAGGTTCGCCCGGCAGCGCGGGCAGCCGGCGATCCACCGCTCCTCGGAGAGGTCCGCGAGATGTACGGCCCGCCTCCGGGCCAGCGGGTGCCCGGTCGGAAGCAGCACCGTCAGCTGGTCCTCCATGAGCCTGACCTCGGCGACCTCCTCCGGCACCTCCTCGTGCAGGCCGGGATAGGTGAAGGCCAGGGTGATGTCGCACTCGCCCCGTTCCAGCCTGCGTAAGGAGTCCGGAGGCTCCCCCTCCAGCAGCTCGACCTGGATGCCCGGGTGCTCCTTGGCCAGGCTGCTCAGGGCTTCCGGGACCAGGGTGACGTTGGCGCTGGGGAAGCCACACAGCCGGACGCGACCGGTCCGCAGCCGGGCGTACGCCTTCAGCTGGGCCTCGGCGGCGGAGAGACTGCCGAGGATGGCCTCGGCGTGCCGGGCCATGGACTCCCCGGCCTCGGTGAGCTGCATGCGGCGCCCGACGCGGGTGAACAGCGGGGTGCCTACGGCGCGTTCGAGCGCCTTCATCTGCTGGGTGATCGCGGGCTGCGTGTACCCGAGGACCCGGGCGGCGGCCGAGTAGGACCCCGAGGCGACCACCTCGTGGAACGTCCGTATGTGCCGCGAATCGAACACGGTCGAAGCATAAGCGGACGTTGGGAGGGGCCGCAGGCACAATCGCGCCTACGGCCCCTCACCATCAAGCCAGTTGGTCCTGCCGCCCGCCGGGCCTCCCCGTGCGCGGCGGCCGGCCGCTACTTGTCGCCGACCCGCGAGCCGAGCGTGATGTCCACCGTGGTCGGCTTGCCGCCGCGCAGGTAGGTCAGCTTCACCGTGTCGCCCGGCTTGTACGTCCAGATCTCGCTGATCAGGGTCGGGCCGCTGTCGATCGGCTTGCCGCCGAGCTCGGTGATGATGTCGCCGGGCTTCAGCCCCGCCTTGCCCGCAGGGCCGTTCGGGTCGACCAGCTCGTTGGCCGAGGCGCCCGTCTCGGAGATCTTCGCGCCGTCGCTCTTGGCCGCGAGGTCCACGGAGACCGAGATCACCGGGTAGACCGGCTTGCCGGTCTTGATCAGCGATTCGGCGACGTTCTTCGCCTGGTTGACCGGGATGGCGAACCCGAGGCCGATGGAGCCTGCCTGGCCGCCGCCGAAGCCGCCGTTGCCGGCCGACTGGATGGCGGAGTTGATGCCGATGACCGCGCCGCGGCTGTCGAGCAGCGGACCGCCGGAGTTGCCCGGGTTGATCGAGGCGTCCGTCTGGAGAGCGCTCATGTACGAGTTCTTCCCGCTGGAGCCGTCCCCCGAGGCGACCGGGCGGTTCTTGGCGCTGACGATGCCGGTGGTGACCGTGTTGGACAGGCCGAAGGGGGCGCCGATCGCGATGGTCGAGTCCCCGACGGCGACCTTGTCCGAGTCGCCGAGGGGCAGCGGCTTGAGTCCGGACGGCGGGTTCTTCAGCTTGAGGACGGCCACGTCGTACCCCTGGGCGCGGCCGACGACCTCGGCCTCGTACTTCTTGCCGTCGGAGAAGGTCGCGCTGAGCTTGCCGCCGTTCGCCGCGGAGGCGACCACGTGGTTGTTCGTGAGGATGTGGCCCTGCTGGTCGTAAACGAACCCGGTGCCGGTGCCGCCCTCGCCGTCGCCGGCCGAGGCCTCGATGGTGACGACGCTGGGCAGCGCGCCGGCGGCGAGGCCCGCGACGGAGCCGGCATCGCGCTTGAGGTCCTTGGGCGTGTTGCCGGCGCTGACCGTGGTCGAGCCGGAAGCGTTGCCGCTCCGGTCGGCCGCCCAGTAGCCGACGCCGCCGCCGACACCGCCCGCGAGGAGCGCCGCCGCGAGCACGCCGGCGATCAGGCCGCCCTTGCCCTTCCGCTTGGGCTGCGGGGCGCCGTCGGTGGCCAGGGGCACGCCCCAGCCGCCACCGCCGTGGCCGTCGCCGGCCCCGTACGCGGGAGCCGCGGGCGGCGGGGGAGGCCAGCCCTCGGCGCCCATCGCCTGCGGCGCGGGGGCGGGAGCGTGGGCCTCGGCGTACGCCGGGGTGACCGGCGGGACCGGGCTCTCGGCGTACGCGGGAGCCGGGGCCGGGCTCTCGGCGTAGGCCGGGGCCGGAGGCTGGACGGGTGCGGCGGGCTGGGCCGCCGGGGGCTGCACTGCCGGGGTCTGCGCCGCCGGCGTCTGGGGGAGCTGCTGCGTCGGCTCGGTGCCGGGCGCGGGCGTCGGCGGCAGCTGCTGCGTCACCGGCTCCACGGGCGCCGACGCGGCGGGCGCGGACGGCGCGGCGTCGACGGGCGCGGCCACCGGGGGTACGGGCGGAGCCGCGGGGGGCTTCGGGGCCGCGGTGCCCTCGTTCTCGGTGCTCACAGCGCTCTCTCCTCGTCACACACGGCTTCAGAAATACGGGCGATATCGGTCCGACTGAACGTTCGACGTGCCGTACAAGTTCCTGGGCAAAGCCTTTCCCATGACCCGTCAGAGCACTGTAAGCCGGACCTGTGAGTCTCCCCCATCCTTTATCTGCGACATTTCAGGCGCATCCCCAGAAGCACCCGCCGGGCTCCCCCGACATCCGGCCCCCTCTCGGTGGCACCATGAGCCGGTGACCCACGCAACGCCGCGCCCCATCCAGGTCGTCGCCCACCGCGGCGCCTCGGAGGATGCCCCCGAACACACGCTGGCCGCCTACCGCAAGGCCATCGAGGACGGGGCCGATGCCCTCGAATGCGATGTCCGGCTCACGGCCGACGGCCATCTGGTCCTGGTCCACGACCGGCGGGTGAACCGCACCTCCAACGGCCGCGGCGCCGTCTCCGCCCTGGAACTGGCCGACCTGGCCGCCCTCGACTTCGGCTCGTGGAAGGACCGGGAGGAGTCCCCCGACTGGGACGCGGACCCCGAGCGGACCTCCGTGCTCACCCTGGAGCGGCTGCTGGAGCTGGTCGCGGACGCCGGGCGGCCGGTACAGCTGGCCATCGAGACGAAGCACCCGACCCGCTGGGCCGGACAGGTGGAGGAGCGCCTGCTCTTCCTCCTCAAACGCTTCGCACTGGACGCCCCGCCCGCCGAGGGGCCGCACCCGGTCCGGGTGATGAGCTTCTCCGCGCGCTCCCTGCACCGGATGCGGGCGGCCGCGCCGACGGTTCCGACCGTCTACCTGATGCAGTTCATCTCGCCCCGGATGCGGGACGGGCGGCTGCCGGCCGGAGTGCGGATCGCCGGGCCGGGCATGCGGATCGTACGCAACCACCCGGCTTTCATCCGCAAACTCCAAGTCGCGGGGCACTCCGTTCACGTGTGGACCGTGAACGATCCGGAAGATGTTCAGCTCTGCGCTGATCTGGGTGTGGAAGCGATCATCACGAACAGACCGCGACAAGTTTTGTCACAGCTGGGGCGCTGACATCCCGTTTTGCGCATTCGTCCCACGCGCAACATCCGTTACAGGGTGTGCACCGGCGCATCCACTCCGCATTCGGTCGCCCTGAATGCGTCAGAGGGCGCCGGTCCGTCGGTTTCCGGTCCAGGCCATTGGGGCATCCAGACCATGCGTGGGGCTAAGGAGGTTCCGGGGGTGGCGTTGATGGTGGCACAAGAAGTGCCCACGTCGTCGTGCATGGACGTGTCCCATGGTCCTGCGGGCGTGGGCGAGGCGAGGCACCGGATGCGCGAGCAGCTGCGCATCAGCGGGGTGTCCGAATCGATCGTGGATGACGCCGTTCTGATCCTTTCCGAACTGCTCAGCAACGCCTGCCGGCACGGCAGACCACTGGGCGCACGGGAGATCGGCGACGGCGGGATACACGCGTCGTGGCGCGTCGACAAGGCGGGGCGGCTGACGGTCGAGGTCACGGACGGCGGCGGGCCCACCCGTCCCCTCCCGGCCAAGCCCTCGGTCACCGCGCGGGGCGGTCGGGGGCTGAACATCATCAGCGCCCTGGCCCAGGACTGGGGTGTCCGGGACGGAGCGGCGGGTGAGGTCACCGTGTGGGCGACCGTTGCCTGTGGGCCCCGGCACGAGGATTTCGCTACGCGCGTTGCGCCCCCGGCGATCGATTTCAGTACGGCCTTCGACGATCTGGATCCCTGATCCGACCGGTCCTCGACCGCGGGTGGACGGATGGCGGCCGTCCGGGAGCGCACGCCGACCGTGCTCCCGGCCGCACCCCACCGGTTGTGGCGGTACGAACGGCTAGGCTCGCGCCCAGACCGACGCCGTACCGCCGCAACCGGGAGACACCCACGATGGCCAAGAAGCGCCCCGCCGCGAAGTCCGCAAAGCCGCAGCTCAACAACGGGGAGATCCCGGTGGTGGGCGCTCGCGAGCCCTGCCCCTGCGGATCCGGGCGCCGTTACAAGGCCTGCCACGGCGCGGCCGCCGCGCACGCCGTGACCGAGCACGTGGCCCGCCCGTTCGAGGGCCTGCCCGGCGAGTGCGACTGGGTGGCGCTGCGCGAGCTCGTCCCCGCCGCCACCGTGCCGCTCACCCTCAAGGCCGGACTGCCCGAGGGCGTCCCCTCCGTCACGCTGGTGACCGTACTCCCGCTGGCCTCGCCGGCACTGCGCCGCGAGGACGGCTCCGTCCTGCTCGGCCTGCAGAACGACTCGACCACCGGCGACCTCGCCCGGGACATGGCCGACACCCTGGAGCGCGCGCTCGTGGCCGAGCCCGGCACCGTCGTCGCGGCCCGCCGGGTTCCGGCCGAGGGCCCGCGACTTCAGGATCTCCTGTCCGCGGACGGCGGTTTCGAGCCGGTTGTCCACAGCGGGTTCGAATTCTGGATTCCGGAAGCGGAGAGCGCCCAGAGCGCTTCCCCGGAGATCGCCGCCTCCCTGGAGCGCGCCAACGCGGCCGCCATCCCGACGGTCAAGCTGACCGGCGTGGATGCCGCCTACTGGTGCGAGACCCCGGAGAAGAACCACCTGCGCTGGGTCATGCCGCACCCCGAGGAGAAGCTGCTCGACGCGCTCGCGCGGCTGTCCGCCGCGGGCACGTCCTCGCTCGGCGAGGGCACCAAGCTGGTCGGCTCCTTCCGCGCCCACGGCCTGATGGTCCCCGTCTGGGACCTGCCGACCGGAGTGTCGGCCGAGGACGTGGAGAAGCCCGCGGCCGAGCTCGCGGAGCGGCTCGCCGCGGCCCTCGCGACGGACGCGCCGCTGACCACGGAGGAGCGCCGCGCCCGCGGTGGCCTCACCAACCGCCAGGTCACGCTCAGCTGACCTGGTCGCCGGCCCGTTCGCGGGCCGGCCACGAGGGTCCTCGTGAGGGCCCTCGTGAGGGTTACGGGAGCGTTGCGGGAGGGTCACCGGTGACCGGCCACCGGTGATCGGTGTCACAACTCCCGCTAATCGCCTGCAAATCGGTGTCCGAATATCAGAGATCGAATTTGCGAACAGGCGATCTCTTGTTACCGTTCTTGTAGCCCGGTCGCTGGTGCATCCCCCGTCGCCAGCGACCGGGCCCTTGATTTTCCGTGACGCTCAACCGTCACCCGGTACCGGTGAGTTGCTCCCGGACCGCAGGAGCAGGGCCCCTTCATCATCCGGAACTGCAAATTCCGCTACGGCCGAGTAGTCCGCCGGAACCCCTGCCGACTCCTCCCTCGGCGTTTCGCACAGACCCGGTTCGTCGCCCGCGCCGACCGCACAGCGGATCTGCACCGTGCGCCCCGCCGGACCCATCACCGTGAGCACCGCGTCGAGCGAGCGGCCGCTGGTGTTCCGGTAATAGCTGCGCCCCCACGTCCGACCCTCGCCCGACAGGATGCACGTCTGCGCCTCCACCCCCTGCGGTGAGGACAGTTCGGGTCCGCAGCGGGCGTCCGTACGCGGCTGCTCGGCCGGACCCGGGCGGGCCGGCCCCGCGGCGGGGGCCGGCGTACGGGACCGGCCGGAGCCGGAACTCGCCGCCGAGCCACCCGAATCGGCCGAGCCCCCGGCATTCCCGGAGCCGTTGGCGTGCTCGGCATTCTCGGAGTCCGCGGAATCCGATCCCCCCGCGGCGCCCTTGGACGGGTGCCCCAGACCGAAGGTGGAGAGCAGCCCGCCACCCTTTCCATCGCTCTGACCGGCGAAATCCGGCCCGGCGATCGCTCCCGCCAGCGGGAGCGACAAGATGATCAACACACCGGCGCCGATACCGATCAGGCGGAGATTCATTCGCCGAAGATAGCGATGCGGGAATGGGGCACGGAGATCCCCGCGCCCAATTCCCTTGGAAACTCGTCTCGCTGACACCCGTACGAGTGATCCGTCAGCGCACAAGCTCAGTACGCGAGCCGGCTCCCGCCGCCCGATGCCCCGCTGCTCTCCTCCACCAGGGCGTCCACGACCGCCTCCACCTCCGGCAGCCAGATCTCCCCGGCCCCCGCGGGCTCGCGCTCCCACCGCACCTGGCCGCCGCCGACCGCGGGGGAGGGCGGGAGCAGCAAGTAGCCGCCCTCGCCGTGGAAACGCAGCGAGGAGGGCACGTGGTCCTTGGCGTAGAGGATCTCGCCGAGCCGCTCCAGCGAGTACGGCGCCACGAGCAGCGACCATCGCGTGGGCGTGGCCACGATCGGCCCGAGCCGCATCCCCTCGGCGTCCAGTCGTACGACGGCACGCGCGGCCGCCGCGGCGGGCAGGCTCACCGCGCAGGGCGCGCTCCCGCCGGTGGCCAGCAGGATCGGGGCACCCGCCCGGTTGGCCCACCACCAGGACACCATTCGGGGGTCGGTGGTGGCCGCGAGCAGCCCGGGATCGAAGGGGTGTGCGCCGGGTACGACGCAGTCGGGGTCGGGGCAGGCGCACCGGGCGCTGTCGGCGCCGGAGCGTCCGACGCCCGGCAGCACGGGCCAGTTCCAGGTGGTGGCGCAGGTCAGCGCCGCGTCGAGGAGAGCCGGCGCATCACCCTGCGGCGGGGCGGGGCGCAGGGATTGCAAGCGATTGCGGAGCCGCTGGAGACGCCTTCCGAGGATCTCGCGCATGAGCGCTCGTTCCTTTCCGTTGAACGCCGAGGGCCACATCACACCATGTAAGCGGTGGTTCACTACACGTACACGTTTCGCGTCACTGTCCGCTCGAAGCAGGTTCACACGGTTCGTGCAGTTTTCTTACGGGTCCATGAAACGTCCGTCGGAGGCGGTACGCGACCCGGGACCGCGCGGGGGACGGCTGTCGTCGATGGGGACGACGGGCCGTGCCCGACGGTTCCCGGCGGGCACCGGGCTACGCCAACTCTCCCCGGGTGCAACGGATTACGTACCCGGACCGGCCGACGGACTCGCCCAGTCGACCGCAAAAACCGTCCGCTTCCCGCTTTTTCCGGCCAAGTTCTAGCCCTGACCGGACAGTGAGTTGCCGTCCCACGGACACCAGGATTCCCACCTGGGCAATGCTGGACATCGCTCCTCGTGTGCGTGTAGATGTGGATTCATTGATAGCGGCGCAGCATGATCTGGGGGTTTGCGATGCTATATGGCGAATCGCACCAGCTGGAAAGGCGGACGCCATGAGCGCCCCGCATCTGCCGAAAGTGGCTGGAATCGATCCAGCCGTCACAGCGTCCCCGCACACTGTGGCGCCCACACCGGTGCCCACGGCCGTGTCCACACCGACGAGCCCGCGGACGACCCACGCCCCGGCGCAGGGCCCCGCTGCGAGCTCGGTCATTCAGGACCGTCTCGCAGGCATGGTCTCCGACCTCACCACCCTCCACGAGCTCACCGAGCGGCTCGCCCGCGCCAGTGACCTCACCTCCTCCCTCCAGGAGTTCCTGCGGGCGGGCGCGGCCCTGGTCGGCGCCCGGCGCGGCCTGATCGTCCTGGAGCCCTCCGACGGGCTCGGCCCCACCAGCACGATCGGCCTCGGGCTCGGCCACGCCGACCTCGGCCACATCGAGACGGTGCCGCGCAGCGCCACCTCCTACGGCCGCATCCTCGACGGCCTGCCCGACGCCCACGGCGGCTCGGAGTTCCTGCCCGAGCCCGGCACGGCCCCCGGCCCCGGTGCCGGCGGGTACGCCACCCCCGTCGACCCCCGCCACCGCGAGGTCGCCGCCCGCCTCGGCTACGCCGCCAGCTACGCGCTGCCGCTGACCGCCGAAGCCACCGGCCGGCTCGGCGCGGCCGTCTGGCTCTACGACGAACAGGCGGAGCCCAACGACCGCCAGCGCGACCTGGCCGGGCTGTACGTCCGGCACGCCGCCGAACACCTGGCCCGGATGCTGGAGGTGGAGCGCGCCCGCTCCAGCCTGGCCACCGTCGCCGAGGAACTGCTGCCCAGCCGGCTTCCCCGGATCTCCGGGGTCCAGCTCGCCGCCCGGCACCACACCGGGCCGCACGGCGGAGGCGACTGGTACGACGCGCTGCCGCTGCCGGAGGGCGCCCTGGGGCTGGCCGTGGGCTCCGTCACCGGTTCGGGACCGAGCGCCGTCGCCGCCATGGGCCGGCTGCGCGCCTCGCTGCGCGCGTACGCCGTCATGGAGGGCGAGGACCCCGTCGCCGTCCTCTCCGACCTGGAACTGCTGCTGCGCCTGACCGAGCCCGCGCGCTCGGCGACCGCGCTCTTCGCCTACTGCGAGCCCGCAGGGGGACCGAACTCGAACGGCCGGGGGAGGAAGCTCATCCTGGCCGGCGCCGGGCACGCCCCGCCGCTGCTGATCGGCGAGCGGCGCACCGAGTACGTGGAGACCACCCTCTCCGCGCCGCTCGGAATGCTGTCCTGCTGGGAGGCCCCGAGCGTGGAGATCGAGCCCGCGCCCGGAGAAACGGTGCTGCTGTACACGGACGGGCTGCTCCGGCGCACCGGGGACCCGATGGACCGGGCGTACGCGCGGCTGCACGCCGCCGCCGCGGGGATTCCCCGTAGCGCCCGCGAGGACCCGGCCGCCATCTGCGACCACATCCTGCGCACGGTGTTGCCGGACGGCGACGGGGACGGCCCCGCGTCCCCGGCGGACGCCTCGGAGGACATCGTGCTGCTCGCGGCGCGGTTCGAGTGACGAGGCGATGAGAGGCGGGGGGGGGTAGGGCGGGGCGGGGCGTGTGACGGTGTGGCCTGGTTTAGCTGATTTGTCACACGACCCGTCGGGGGGCGTCCGCTCACACATACGATGGATGAGGTCCATACCCGGTCCGTGTCCGTCGTACTGAGGAGAAGACGTGGCTGACGAGCTCACCCCGGAGACCCCGGAAGAAGAGCAGCCCAAGAAGAAGCACAAGCAGCGCAAGAACGGGCTGTACCCGGGTGTCAGCGAGGAGCTCGCCGCGAGCATGCGCACGGGCTGGGCAGACACCGAGCTGCGGGGACTGGAGCCGATCGCTCAGGCCACGCACACCGCCGCCCGCCGTTCCGCGCTGTCCCGGCGCTTCCCCGGTGAGCGCCTCGTCGTCCCCGCCGGACGGCTGAAGACGCGCTCGAACGACACCGAGTACCCCTTCCGCGCCTCGACCGAGTACGCGTACCTCACCGGCGACCAGACCGAGAACGGCGTCCTGGTCCTGGAGCCCGCGGGGGAGACCGGCCACCACGCCACCGTCTACCTGCTGCCCCGCTCCGACCGCGAGAACGGCGAGTTCTGGCTTTCCGGCAGCGGCGAGCTGTGGGTCGGCCGCCGCCACTCCCTCATCGAGGCCGAGCAGCTCCTGGGCATCCCGGCCAGGGACGTGCGCAAGCTTCCCGAGGAGCTGGCCGAGGCCGAGGGTCCGGTCCGTGCCGTGCGCGGTCACGACTCCGTCATCGAGACCGCCCTGACCGACAAGGTCACCAAGGAGCGCGACGAGGAGCTGCGCGTCTACCTCTCCGAGGCCCGCGCCGTGAAGGACGCCTTCGAGATCGGCGAGCTGCAGAAGGCCGTCGACTCCACCGTCCGCGGCTTCGAGGACGTCGTGAAGGTGCTCGACAAGGCCGAGGCCACCTCGGAGCGCTACATCGAGGGCACCTTCTTCCTCCGCGCCCGCGTCGAGGGCAACGACGTCGGCTACGGCTCCATCTGCGCCGCCGGCCCGCACGCCTGCACCCTGCACTGGGTCCGCAACGACGGTGACGTCCGCTCGGGCGACCTGCTGCTGCTCGACGCCGGTGTGGAGACCCACTCCCTCTACACCGCCGACGTCACGCGCACGCTGCCGATCAGCGGCACGTACACCGACATCCAGCGCAAGATCTACGACGCGGTCCACGCCTCCCAGGAAGCCGGCATCGCCGCCGTCAAGCCGGGTGCGAAGTTCCGCGACTTCCACGACGCCTCGCAGCACGTGCTCGCCGAGAAGCTCGTCGAGTGGGGCCTGCTCGAGGGTCCCGTCGAGCGTGTCCTGGAGCTGGGTCTGCAGCGCCGCTGGACCCTGCACGGCACCGGTCACATGCTCGGCATGGACGTCCACGACTGCGCCGCCGCGCGCACCGAGGCGTACGTCGACGGCACGCTGGAGCCCGGGATGTGCCTGACGGTCGAGCCCGGTCTGTACTTCCAGGCCGACGACCTGACCGTGCCCGAGGAGTACCGGGGCATCGGCGTCCGGATCGAGGACGACATCCTCGTCACCGAGGACGGCAACCGGAACCTGTCGGCCGGGCTGCCCCGCACCTCGGACGAGGTCGAGGCCTGGATGGCGCGGCTCAAGGGCTGACGCCACCGCGCGTACGCGCTGACTCGTACGCGCTGACTCGTACGCGCTGACTCGTACGCGCCGATGGGCGGGACCCTCCACGGGTTCCGCCCATCGGCGCGTCTACGACACCTTCAGCAGGGAGTCGTCCCGCCACTTCAGCATCTTGTCGAAGCTGACCACGGCGCCCCGGCCCGGCCGGTTGCGGAAGCGGACGTGGTCGGCGAGTTCCTCGATCAGGTGCAGGCCCCGGCCGTGCTCGGCCAGGGACGGTCTGCGGCGGGCCACGGTCGCGGGCGGGAACCCCGGACCCGAGTCGCTCACTTCGATGCGGCAGCGGTCCCCGTCCAGATAGGCCGTGACGTGGTACGCCCCGGTCCCGTCCGGGGATCCGCCGCCCCAGGCCGTGTCGTCCGTGCGACCGGAGCGCGGGGCGGCTTCGCGGCCACCGTGCTCCACCGCGTTCGCGCACGCCTCGCTCAGCGCCACCGACAGGTCGAAGGAGATGTCCGGGTCCACCCCCGCGGTCTCCATCGTCCCCAACAGCAGTCGCCTCGCGAGGGGCACACTCGCTGCTTCGCGCCTCAAGTGGAGAGACCACCAGATGCTCATACGGTTACCTATTGCCGCCCGGGGCCGGGGCTAAGCCCCTGAGGGCCGACAGAGCGCTCATTCGGCCGATGCGGCGCTCCCGGGCGGCGGTGTATGCAGGTGCGGGCGAGCGCAGGTGGGGGAGTGCTCGGTGTGTGCCGGGGTGCGCGGACGGGTCCGTGGCCGGGTGTACGTGCACGGGCGCGGGCCGGGCATCCGTGCGCGGGAATGCAAACCGGCTGTCGCACCTGCCGTATGCGGCGCCTAAGGCCAGTGCGATGATGGCCCGGCCATGACTGCCCCCCACGCGACGCAGGCCGGACCCGGCCTCAGGCTGATCCGGGCCGCGGTGTTCACCGCGGTCTGTGTCGTGCTGTCCGCGGTCGGGCACGCACTGGCCTCCTGCGCGACGGTGCCCTGGTGGTCCCTCTGCGCCGGCTTCCTCGCCGTCTTCGCGGTGGCGGCCCCGCTCGCGGCACGCCGCCGCTCGCTGCCCGGCATCGCCGCCGCGCTCGCGGGCGGACAGCTCGCGCTCCACACCGTGTTCGGCCTCGGCCAGCACACCGCCTCGACGGGCAGCGGCACCTCCTCGGAGACCTCGCTCGCGGCGCTGGCCGCCCAACTGGTGTGCGGGGGCAACTCCGTCCCGATCCACCCCTCGGATGCCCGGCGGATCGTGGAGAGCGCCGGGCTGGACCCGGACGCCGTGGCCGCACAGGCCGAGGCGCAGGGGCACCTGGCCCACGCCCACATGGGGCAGGGTCTGGTGGAACCGGCCGGCGCAGTAGTGGGGCTGCTCAGCCCGGCCATGCTGATCGGGCACCTGCTGGCCGCACTCGCCGCCGGCTGGCTGCTCGGGCGCGGCGACGCCGCGCTGTTCCGCCTCCTCGAACTGTCCAGGCTCTCCGCCGGAGCCGGACCGGTGCGCCGGCTGCGGGCCGCACTGGCCTACGTACGAGCCCTCGGCGCGGGTCTTCCGGGCAGGCCCGCCCGTACCCCGCGGGCAGCGGGCCACGGGACCGGACCCGCGTTCTCCACGGGCCGGGACGCGCTCCAGCACACGGTGATCAGGCGCGGGCCGCCCACGGCATTCGCCCTCGCAGCCTGAAGCGGCACCTCTCCTCCCCGGGACTTGACGACGGGAGCACCGGTGCCGCGAACTCCGTGCGCGCCGCGCGCGGAGCCACCGCCACCACAGCTTCCGTGGAGTGTTTCTGCCATGAAGACCTCTCGCGTCTCCTTCGCCGCCGCCCTCGCCGCCGGTTCCGTCCTCCTCCTCTCCGGTACCGCCTTCGCCCACGTCGGCGTGCAGCCCGTCGGGGAGGCCGCCAAGGGCGGCTACGCGACGCTCAACTTCAAGGTCCCCAACGAGCGCGACAACGCTGCGACCACGCAGCTCGAGGTCAACTTCCCCGTGGACCAGCCGCTCACGTCCGTCATGCCGCAGGACATCCCCGGCTGGACGTCCACCGTCGAGAAGACCAAGCTCGACAAGCCGCTCACCGTGCACGGCAAGCAGGTCAACGAGGTCGTCACCAAGGTGACCTGGTCCGGCGGCAAGATCGAGCCCGGCAAGTTCCAGCAGTTCCCGGTCTCCGTCGGCAAGCTGCCCGAGAACGCCGACCAGATGGTCTTCAAGTCGATCCAGACCTACGACAACGGCGAGGTCGTCCGCTGGATCGAAGAGCCCAAGGAAGGCGCCGCCGAACCGCAGACCCCGGCGCCCGTCCTGAAGCTGACGGCCGCCGGCGCCGACCACCACGACGCTGCCAAGAAGCCCGCGGACGAGGCGAAGAACTCCGACGCCGACCACAAGGACGGCCACGGCGCGACCGCCGCCAAGAGCGGCTCCGACACGACCGCGCGGGCCCTCGGCATCGCCGGCATCGTCATCGGACTCGGCGGCGTGGCCTTCGGCGTCGCCTCGCGCCGCCGCACCTCCTGACCGCCCGGCCTTTCGACCTTCTGACGTTTGACGTTCTGACCTGACGATCTCGCGCAGCCGGCCGGTCATCCGGGCCGGCCGGGCTCGCGGATCCACCCGTACCACCCCCGATCTCAGGGACTTCCCCATGCGCACCACACGTGTGACGCTCGCCGCCCTCGTGGCGGCGGCCGCCCTCACCCTCACCGCCTGCGGTGGTGAACCGGCCAAGAACGGCCAGGTCACCCAGATCAGCGAGAGCCAGGCGAAAGCCGGGTCCGCCACCGTGCTCGACCGCCCCTTCGACAAGCCGGACGTCGTCCTGACGGACACCACCGGCAAGCCGTGGAACCTGCGCGAGCAGACCAAGGGCAAGCCGACGCTCATCTACTTCGGCTACACCCACTGCCCCGACGTGTGCCCCCTGACGATGAGCAACATCGCCGTCGCCAAGAAGGCACTCCCCAAAGCCGACCAGGACAAGCTCCAGGTCGTCTTCATCACCACCGACCCGGAGCGGGACACTCCCGAGTCCCTCGGCTCCTGGCTCCAGGGCCTGGACCCGGCATTCACCGGGCTGACCGGTGACTTCGCCACCATCCAGGCCGCCGCACGCACGCTCGGCATCGGTATCGAGGCCGCCTCGAAGGACGCCAACGGCAACGTCGTCTCCATGCACGGTGCCCAGGTCATCGCCTTCTCGCCCAAGACCGACGAGGGATACCTCCTCTACGGCGAGAGCACCACCGTCGATGACTACACCAAGGACCTGCCGAAGATCGTCAAGGGAGAGAACCCGTGAACGCCCGCACCACCCGCACCCTCGCAGCCGCCCTCTCCCTGACGGCCGCGCTCGCCATATCCGGCTGCTCTTCGGATTCCGAGTCCGCGTCCGCTTCCGGTGACGCGCCGAAGCTGACGGTCAGCGGCGGCTACATGCCGGAGCCCGTGAACGACAAGATGGCCGGCGCGTTCATGGTCATCAAGAACGACTCCAAGACGGCCGACAAGCTGATCGGCGCCACCAGCACCCTCTCCGACGACCTGCAGATCCACGAGACCAAGGATCAGAAGATGCAGCAGGTGCAGTCCATGGACGTGCCCGCGAACGGCGAACTGAAGCTGGAGCGCGGCGGCAACCACGTCATGTTCATGGGGCTCAAGAACACCCCCAAGGTCGGCGACAAGGTCACCGTCGAACTGCGTTTCGAGAAGTCCGGCCCGGTCAAGGTCGAGCTGGACGTCAAGGAGCGGACGTACAAGGCTCCGACATCCACCGATGGCAACGCCCACTGACGGACCGAGGGACTGACACGCCATGACGGCCACCGCCCCGACCCCATCCACGGCCCGCGTCCGCGCCACGGCATTCCTGCCGCGGCTCACGGTGGTCCTCGCCGCTCTGCTGGCAGCCTTCTTCGCCGCTGCCGCGCCGGCCTCGGCACACGCCGCGCTGACCGCGAGCGACCCCACGGACGGGGCGGTGGTCGCCACGGCGCCCGCCCAGATCACGCTCTCCTTCTCGGAGGGGGTCGCCATGAACGGCGACTCCATCCGCGTCCTGGACCCCCAGGGCAAGCGCGTCGACACCGGTGAGCTGCGCGACCTCTGCAGCGGGAGCATCATCCGCTACGGCACCGCCCTGCGCCCGGGACTGCCGGACGGCACCTACACCGTCGCCTGGCAGGCCATATCCGCGGACAGCCATCCGATCTCCGGCGCCTTCACCTTCTCCATCGGAGCCCCCTCCGAGACCGCCGTCTCACTGCCCTCACGGACGGCGGGCGACGGGCCCGTCGCCGTCGCCTACGGCATCGCGCGCTACGTGGCCTACGCCGGGTTCGCCGTACTCGTCGGCGCCGCCGCCTTCATCCTGCTGTGCTGGCGCCGGGGCGCCGCGCAGCGGCCGATGCAGAAGCTGGTCGTACGAGCCTGGGTCGCGCTCACCGTGGCCACCCTGGTGATGCTGCTGCTCCGCAACCCGTACACCGGGTCGGGGAACTTCGCCGACGCCTTCGACCTGGCCGGGCTGAAGGCCGTCCTGGAGACCAAGTCCGGGGCCTCGCTCGTCTCGCGGCTGCTTCTCCTCGGCGCGGCCGCACTGTTCATCACCGTGCTGTTCGGCGCCTACGCCCGGCGCCACGCGTCGGACGGCCCGGGCGGTCCGGACGGCTCCGACAGGGCCGAAGCCTCCGAAGAGGACGCCAAGGGGGAGAGCGACCTCGCCTTCGGGCTCGGCATCGGCGGGACCGTCGTCGCGGGCGGTATCGCCGCCACCTGGGCTCTGTCCGAGCACGCCTCGACCGGTATC
Organism: Streptomyces sp. GL_141; assembly: GCF_057834385.1. Lineage (NCBI taxonomy): Bacteria > Bacillati > Actinomycetota > Actinomycetes > Kitasatosporales > Streptomycetaceae > Streptomyces > Streptomyces sp. GL_141. The sequence continues at coordinate 4,323,850 of NZ_CM174402.1, read as the reverse complement.
CAGCCCGCCCTCGCCATGCCCGTCGACATCGTGCACCTGCTGGCCGTCGCCACGTGGCTCGGCGGACTCACCGCACTGCTCGTCGCGCTCCACAAGGTCCCCGGGATCGAGCGGGCGGCCATCCGGCGCTTCTCCACCGTCGCCTTCACCAGTGTTCTCGTCCTGGCCTGCACCGGTACCTACCAGGCCTGGCGCCAGGTCGGCAGTTGGTCGGCTCTGACCGGGACCGACTACGGCCGGCTGCTGCTCGTCAAGATCGGGCTCGTCGCCCTCGTCGTCGCCATCGCCTACACCTCCCGGAAGTGGACCTCGCGGCTGGCCGGGGGCCGGGGCGCGGTCGAGGGCAAGGCCGAGGGGGAGGACAAGGTCGAGGCGGAGGAGGAAAGCGCCTCCGATGTTTCACGTGAAACATCGGCCGTGTCCGTAGCCCCGGCCGCCGACGCCGGCACCTCTGACGCCGGCGCCTCCGACCCCCAGCGCGCCGCGCAGCTCGCGCGCCAGAGCGCCGCCCGGCGCACCGCGCGCGAGAAGCAGGTCCGCGACGCCGACCCGGACCGCGCCGGCCTGCGCCGGTCCGTCCTCGCCGAGGCCGGTGTCGCCGTGGTCCTGCTGGCCGTCACCACCGTCCTCACCAGCACCGAGCCCGGCCGTGCCGCGGAGCTGGAGGCCGGCCGCGGGTCCACCGCCACGGCCGTTCCCGACCGCGCGGTCAAGGTCACGCTGCCCTTCGACACCGGCGGCCAGAACGGCAAGGGATCGGTCCGGCTCCAGCTGGACCCGGGCCGCGTCGGTGCGAACACGCTCCACGTGTGGGCCGAGACACCCGACGGCAAGCCGCTCGACCTGCCCGAGCTCAAGGTGTCGTTCACCTTGGAAGCCAAGGAGATCGGACCCCTCCCGGTCCTGCCCGAGCGCGCCGCGCCCGGGCACTGGACCGCATCGGGCGTCCAGCTTCCGCTGACCGGTGACTGGCGGATCGACGTGACCGTCCGCACCTCCGACATCGACCAGACGACCGTCCAGAAGAACGTGAAGATCGGCTGACCAGCGTGACCCAGAACAGCGCACCCACTGAAAGCACTGCGAGCAGCGAGAGCGGCACCAGGGACCCCGGCATCGAGATCTCCCGGCGCCGCCTGCTGGGCACGGTCGGCGCCGCGGGCGCGGCCGGGCTCGCGCTCGGCGCCGCCGGCGGGGCCCTCGTGCAGTCCGAGGTGTCCGGGTCCGGGACGGCGGGCTCCGGCGGCGCCCCCGGCAGCCTCGGTGCCACCCGGGTCGACTTCCACGGGGATCACCAGGCCGGCATCACCACGCCCCTCCAGGCCAAGGGGCACGTGCTCGCCTTCGACCTGGCGCCCGGCGCCGGGCGCACCGAGGCGGCCGCCCTGATGCGGCGCTGGTCCGATACCGCGCGGCGGCTGACGGCGGGCGAGACCGCACCGGTCGCCGACACCGGCATCGCCCTCGACTCCGGCCCCTCCTCCCTCACGGTGACCTTCGGCTTCGGTCACTCCTTCTTCGAGCGCACCGGCCTCACCGCGCGCCGCCCCGCCGCCCTCGACCCGCTGCCGGACTTCTCCGCCGACCGCCTCGACGCCCAGCGCAGCAACGGCGACCTGTGGGTCCAGATCGGCTCCGACGACGCGCTGGTCGCCTTCCACGCGCTGCGCGCGCTGCAGAAGGACGCCGGGGAGGCCGCCCGGCCGCGCTGGCAGATGAACGGCTTCAACCGCTCTCCCGGTGCCACCGCCTCCCCCATGACGGCCCGCAACCTCATGGGGCAGGTCGACGGCACCAACAACCCGAAGCCCGCCGAGGCCGACTTCGACCGGCGGATCTTCGTCCAGGGCACCGTGCCCCCGGAGCACGCCTGGATGGTGGGCGGTTCGTACGCCGTCGTACGCCGCATCCGCATGCTCCTCGACCACTGGGACCAGCAGTCGCTCGCCCAGCAGGAGCAGGTCATCGGGCGTACGAAGGCCACGGGCGCCCCGCTGACCGGAGGCGGCGAGACCACCGCGCCGGCCCTCGACAAGATCGGCGCCGACGGAAAGCCGGTCATCCCCTCCAATGCGCACGCCCGGATCTCCGCGCCCGCGCAGAACGGCGGAGCGGCCATGCTCCGGCGTCCCTTCTCCTTCCACGACGGGATCGCCGCCGACGGAACCCCTGACGCCGGGCTCCTCTTCATCTGCTGGCAGGCCGACCCGTCCCGCGGTTTCGTGCCCGTCCAGCGCAAGCTCGACCGCGGCGACGCCCTGTCGGAATTCATCCGGCACGAGTCGAGCGGCCTGTACGCGGTGCCGCCCGGCGCACGCGCCGGGGAGTACGTGGGCCAACGCCTGCTCGAAGGGTGAACAGCCCAGGTGGCGTCAGGGCCCCGGCATTAGGCTGATCGCATGTCGGCCACCCGCTTCACCTATCTCGGTCCCGAAGGCACGTTCACCGAAGCCGCCCTTCGCACCCTCCCCGAAGCCGCGACCCGGGAACTCGTCCCGATGGTTTCGGTCCCGGCAGCCCTGGACGCCGTGCGCAACGGCGAGGCCGCGGCGGCCCTGGTCCCGATCGAGAACTCGGTGGAGGGCGGGGTCACCTCGACCCTGGACGAGCTGGCCGCCGGTGTACCGCTGATGATCTACCGCGAGGTGCTGCTCCCCATCGCGTTCGCGCTGCTGGTGCGGCCCGGGACCAAGCTGTCGGACGTCAAGACCGTCACCGGGCACCCGGTCGCCCAGCCGCAGGTGCGCAACTGGCTGCGGTCGAACCTGCCGGACGCCCTGTGGGAGTCGGCGGCGTCCAATGCCGACGGTGCCCGGCTGGTCCAGGAGGGCCGCTTCGACGCCGCCTTCGCGGGCGAGTTCGCGGCCGCCACCTACGGGCTGGTCCCGCTGGTCACCGAGATCCACGACGCGCAGAACGCGGAGACCCGCTTCGTGCTCGTCGGGCGTCCGGCCCGCCCGGCCGCGCCGACCGGCGCCGACAAGACCTCCGTGGTGCTGTGGATGGGCGACGACCGCCCCGGTGCGCTGCTGGAGCTGCTCCAGGAGTTCGCCGTCCGCGGGGTGAACCTGATGCTGATCCAGTCCCGGCCGACGGGTGCGGGGATCGGCAACTACTGCTTCGCCGTCGACGCCGAGGGCCACATCTCCGACCGCCGGGTCGGGGAGGCTCTCATGGGTCTCAAGCGCACCTGTCCCCAGATCCGGTTCCTCGGTTCCTACCCGCGCGCCGGTGTCGCTCAGGGTGACGTCCAGGCCGCCCGGGCCGGCACCTCCGACGGCGACTTCACCGCGGCCTCGGACTGGCTGACGCGTTGCCTCGACGGGCGCCCCTAACGCTCTGTCCACTGTCCACAGAGTTATCCACAGGGATCGGTGTGAACCTGGGGACAAGTCGACAGAGCAGCCCGACAAGGTCGACAAATCGGTCGGGTGGCGCAGGTTTCGCGCTGACGAGCGGGAGGTGAACGGCGTCACCCCTGTATCACCGATCAACTCTTTGGGGCGAGTCATTCCCACCCGAATGAGTGTGTGAGGGTGGTTTGAACCCTGATTGGGCTCGCTCGCTCCGCAGTCGAGAATGATCTATTCCTGTGTCCACAGATCCGGCACACAGCCTGTGGATAAGCCGGTCGCCTGGGGAATTCCTGTGGACAAGGAAGCCCCTCCCCTCCTGCTCAGGGGCCGCCCGATCGCTGCCGCTCCGCCCCTTTTCGGGGAATGGGGGAGGTTTTATCGGCCCTCACGGAAGGGTCGCTTCCGGTCTCCCGCCGGAAGTTTTCCATTCGCGGCAATTAGGACAAAGCGACACGCAGCGTGATATCGGTGCGATCCTCGGAAGCCCGGCCCGGTAGCCTGGAGGGGTGATTGACCTCCGGCTGCTCCGTGAAGACCCTGACCGTGTCCGCGCCTCGCAGCGCGCCCGTGGAGAGGACGTCGCCCTCGTCGACGCACTGCTCTCCGCCGACGAGCGCCGCAGGTCCTCCGGCATGCGATTCGACGAACTCCGCAACGAGCAGAAGACGCTCGGCAAGCTCATCCCCAAGGCCTCTCCGGAGGAGCGGGCCGAGCTGCTGAAGAAGGCCGATCAGCTCAAGCAGGACGTCAAGGCGGCCGAGGCCGAGCAGAACGAGGCGGACGAAGCCGCCAAGCAGCTGCTCCTGCGCCTCGGCAACATCGTCCACACGGACGTGCCCGTCGGCGGCGAGGAGGACTTCGTCGTCCTCGAGACGCACGGCACCATCCGCGACTTCGGCGCCGAGGGCTTCGAGCCCAAGGACCACCTCGAGCTGGGCGAGTCCCTGGGCGCCATCGACGTCGAGCGCGGCGCCAAGGTCTCCGGCTCGCGCTTCTACTACCTCACCGGTATCGGCGCCCTGCTGGAGCTCGCCCTCGTCAACGCGGCCATCGCCCAGGCCACCGAGGCCGGCTTCACCCCGATGCTCACTCCGGCGCTGGTCCGCCCGCGCGCCATGGAGGGCACCGGCTTCCTCGGCCAGGCCGCGGAGAACGTGTACCACCTGGAGGGCGACGACCTCTACCTGGTCGGCACCTCCGAGGTCCCGCTCGCCGCGTACCACATGGACGAGATCATCGACGCGGACAAGCTGCCGCTGCGCTACGCCGGCTTCTCCCCGTGCTTCCGCCGTGAGGCCGGGACGTACGGCAAGGACACCCGCGGCATCTTCCGCGTCCACCAGTTCGACAAGGTCGAGATGTTCTCGTACGTCGCGCCGGAGGAGGCCGAGGCCGAGCACCAGCGGCTCCTGGACTGGGAGAAGCAGTGGCTGACCAGCCTGGAGCTGCCGTTCCAGGTGATCGACGTCGCCACCGGCGACCTGGGCGCCTCCGCCTCCCGCAAGTTCGACTGCGAGGCGTGGATCCCCACCCAGGGCAAGTACCGCGAGCTGACCTCCGCCTCGAACTGTGACGGCTTCCAGGCCCGCCGCCTGTCGATCCGCTACCGCGACGGCAAGAAGACCGCCCCGCTGTCCACCCTGAACGGAACGCTCTGCGCGGTTCCGCGCACGATCGTCGCGATCCTGGAGAACCACCAGCAGGCCGACGGCACGGTCCGGGTTCCCCCGGTGCTCCGGCCCTACCTGGGCGGTCGGGAAATCCTGGAGCCGATCACCAAGTGAGCACGGCCCCGTTCCCGTACAAGCTCGTCGCGACCGACCTCGACGGGACGCTGCTCCGCGGCGACGACACCGTCTCGGAGCGCACCCGTGAGGCGCTCCTCGCGGCCACCGCGGCGGGCGCAGCGCACATCATCGTCACCGGCCGCGCCGTGCCGTGGACCCGTCACGTCCTCGATGACCTCGGCTACAAGGGCATCGCCGTCTGCGGACAGGGCGCGCAGGTCTACGACGCGGGTGCGCACCGGCTGCTGACCTCGGTGACGCTCGACCGGAAGCTGGCCGCGCTGGCGCTGGAGAAGATCGAGGCCGAGGTCGGTCCGCTGGCGCTCGCCGCCAGCCGGGACGGAGTCGAGGGCGAGGTGCTCTTCGGCCCCGGTTACCAGGTCCAGGAGGGGCTTCCCGCGCTCTACCTGGAGGACACCGCCGAGGTCTGGTCGGCTCCGCTGAACAAGCTGTACATCCAGCACCCCGAGCTGGACGAGGACGCCCTCGTCCAGGTGGCGCGGGAGACCGTGGGCAGCCTGGTCGGCATCGTCATGGCTGGTCCCGGTGTCGTGGAGATCCTGCCGCTGGGACTGAGCAAGGCCACCGGCCTCTCGCTGGCCGCGCGCCGGCTGGGGGTGAAGGCGGCCGAGACGATCGCCTTCGGCGACATGCCCAACGACATCCCGATGTTCGGCTGGGCCGCGCACGGTGTGGCGATGGCCAATGCGCACGCGGAGCTCAAAGCGGTGGCGGACGAGGTCACCACCTCCAACGAGGAGGACGGCATCGCCGTGGTCCTGGAGCGTCTGCTGGGCGCCGCGTAACCGAGCGGAAGACGAAGGAAGGTCCGGAACGGCCCGCGCCGCGAAGCGCGCTCGAAGTGGCCGTTCCGGACCTTCTTGTTTCTCCCCGCACGGCTCACTCTGCCCCCGCCGCACGCCTCGTACCAGTGAATTTCCGTCCGTCAGCCGGGATTCCGGCGCGGGTTCGGGTGCCGGGTCAGCGGCCAGGCGAGGAGGCCGACGGCGAGGGCGATGGCGTGGCCGAAGTCGGTGAAGGTGCCGTCGCTGACGAGCGGGAGTCCGAAGAAGGCCACGGACCCGGCCAGGTAGAACCAGCGCCAGGGGCCGGGCAGGCGGTACGTCAGCACCCCGACGGCGGTCGCGAGTCCGTAGCTGACGCCGATGTCGACGACGTGGACCATGCTGCGCGGGGCGCGGTGGTCCTGGATGGCCATCAGGACCAGCTTCTGGCTGATCAGCGTGGCCGTGATGTGCCCGGTCGCGATGATGAAGAGCCAGCGCAGGGTGCCGAGCCAACGCTCGACGTTGGCCTGGAAGATCTCGAAGAGGACGAAGTAGAGCGGGAGCGAGGCCGGATCCTCGATCCAGAACGCGCTGCTGAGCAGGGCCCGTATGGGGTGCCGGGCGAGCTCGTGGATATTGCTGCTGTTGCGGTGGAGCAGCACGTGTTCGAGATGGTCGGGCACGATCACGACCACGACGCTGGTGACCACGATGATCAGCAGCCAGATGTGGGTGCCGGGCGCGGAGCGTATCCAGGACCGCACTGGCCTGGACGGCTCGGGCTCGGTGTACTCGATCATGCACCGATGATCTCGCGCAAAGCCGTGCCCCGCCTGGCCGGTGGGCCGGGCGGGGCACTGTTTCACGTGAAACATCCGGTGCGGACGTCCTACTCCTCGCCCGCCAGGGTCAGGCGGCGGAGCTTCTGTCCGGCGTAGAAGGTGGCGCCGACGGTGACCGCGACGAGCAGGATCACCGCGGTGGGCAGCCCGACGGTGGCGTCCACGTACCCCTCGCCCGCGACCTTCTGCGCGAGGGCCAGCGACCACTGCTGGACGCTGAGGGTCTTGGCGCCGTCGACGAGGCTGCCGAAGAGCGACTCCCAGATCAGGGCGTAGACCAGGCCGAAGACGACCGCGTGCCGGCTGACGGTGCCCAGCAGCAGGAACAGGGCGCTGTAGGCGACCGAGGCGACGAGGGCGGCGACGGTGTAGGCGACGGCGATCTGCTGGCCGTTGCCGTTGAGGATGAAGCCGGCGATCAGGGTGGGGATCGCGGAGAAGACCATGGTGACGGCGATCGCGACGGTCAGCTTCGTCAGGATGATCGTCGGGCGCTTCACCGGCTTCGAGAGCAGGTAGACGATCGAGCCGTCGTCGATCTCCGGGCCGATGGCGCCGGTGCCGGCGATGACGCCGATCAGCGGGACCATCGTGGCCAGGGCGAAACCGCCGAGGAGATCGGCGGCGACCTTGTCGTCGAGGCCCGTGAAGGCGCGCACGGCGATGGAGATGGCGATCAGCAGGACGGGCAGCGCACAGAGGATCAGCGCGCGGCGGCGGCCGAGCAGGGCCCGGTAGGTGAGCCGGGCAACGGTGGGGTTGTACATGGGTGCCAGCTCCTTCAGGCCGCGACGAGGTAGGAGAAGACCGACTCGAGGGACTCGTCGGAAGGCGAGACCGTCAGCAGCCGGATGCCGTGCTCGCGGGCGACCCGCGGCAGCAGCTGGGTGAAGCGCCCGAAGTCGACGGCCTGGATGCGCAGGGCGCCTTCCTTGAGGTCGACCTCGATCCCGGCGGTGGACGGGTCGGCGATCAGGGCCGCGGCAAGGGCCCGGTCGTCGGAGGAGCGGACGAGGTAGCGGTGCGGGCGGTCCGTCATCAGGCGGCGGATCTTGCGGAAGTCGCCGGAGGCGGCGTGCCGGCCGGCGACGACCACCTCGATGTGGGAGGCGAGCTGTTCGACCTCCTCCAGGATGTGCGAGGAGAACAGCACGGTGCGGCCGTCGTCGCCCATCCGCCGCAGCAGCTCCATGAGCTGCATGCGCTGGCGCGGGTCCATGCCGTTGAAGGGCTCGTCGAGCAGCAGCACGGACGGGTCGTGGACCAGGGCGGAGGCCATCTTCACGCGCTGGCGCATGCCCTTGGAGTACGTGGAGATCTTGCGGTCCTGCGCGTACTCCATCTCGACCGTGGCCAGCGCCCGCTGGGCGGCCGCCTCGTCGAGACCGTGGAGTTCGGCGTTGGCGACGACGAACTCCTTGCCGGTGAGGAAGTCGTACATGGCCTCGCGCTCGGGCACGACGCCGATCTGCTTGTAGACCTGCTCGTTCTGCCAGATCGGGGTGCCGTCGAGGGTGACGGTGCCCGTGGAGGGAGCGAGGAAGCCGCCCATCATGTTGATGAGGGTGGACTTGCCGGCGCCGTTGGGGCCGAGCAGGCCGGTGACTCCGGGACCGATGCGCATGGTCACGTCGTTGACGGCGACGACGTTCCCGAACCAGCGGGAGGTGTGGTCGATGTCGATGATGCTCACAGCCCGGCCTTCCGGTAGCGGGCCATCAGGGCGGCGTAGGAGCCGGCGATGAGGCCGAGGATGACGAGCAGGTAGACGAAGCCGACGGCGCCCGAGGGGCCCTCGCTGCCGGGGAAGCCGGAGTCGGCGCCGAGGAAGGCGGTCTGCAGGCCGTCGATGAGGCTCATCGGGGAGAACAGGCCCAGCCAATCGATGCCGCCGGTCGAGCCGGTCTCGTAGGCGATGGCCTGGACGGCGGACACGGCGCCGTAGGGGATCAGGAGCACGGCGATGATGGCGGCGACGCCGAAGCCGCGGCGCGGGGTGAGCGCGGCCATGACCAGGCCGAGTCCGGAGAAGAGCAGCGACAGCAGCAGTACCGACACCAGTGCCTGCCCGAATCCCTTGGTCTGGTCGGCGAAGTCGAACTTCGCCAGGAGCGAGCCGATCCACATGATCAGCAGCGGGGTGGCCGTGAGGATGAACAGGGCCGAGGCCATGGCCGCGAACTTGGCCACCACGTAGTCGACGCGCTCGATGGGCCGCGAGAAGTAGAGCGGCACCGTCTTGAAGCGCAGGTCGCGCGAGACGGACTGCGGTGCCTGCGAGGCGAGGTAGAGGTAGACGATCACCTGCGTGGTCATCGCGTACGTCGTGTACTTGATCGGCAGCGAGGTGGAGCCGGGCACCGTGATGGCCACCGCGACGAGGATCAGCGCGGGAACGCACATCACCGCGAAGAGCAGCATCGGCAGCACCTTGGACTTGGCCGAGCGGCCGAGTCCGTAGGCACCGCGCAGGGACTGCACGAAGAGCGACTTGCGGGCGTAGGAGCGGCCGAGCCGGGGGCCGTCGTAGGACCGGTAGCCGATGTTGTGGATCTGGGTCGAGGTGTCAGGCGCCATCGGAACCGGCTCCCTTCTGCTGGGTGGCGGCCCAGGCGGTGGCCTGGGCGGACTGGGCTGCGAACTGCTCGGCCCGGGCGGCCGCCGCGTCGCTGTCGCGGAAGACCTCGGCGATGTGGTGGCGGCGCTGTTCCATGCGGACCAGCCCGATGCCGAGATCGGCCACCGTGTCGCGGACGGTGTCGTACGTGGCCTCGCCGGTGGCCTCGACGAGGAGGATGTGGCCGGCGCCGGGCAGGCCCTCCTCCTCTCCCGCGTGCAGCGTCACTCCCGCCTCGGTGAGCGCCTTGCGCAGGGCGGCGGTGCCGTCCGGGTGGGCGTCGGAGTCGGTGACCTCGACCGCGAGGGTCGTGGTGGTCTGGGTGAAGTCGCTGGTGGAGCTGGAGCGCAGCAGTTTGCCGCCGTCGACGACCACGACGTGGTCGCAGGTCCGCTCCAGCTCGCCGAGCAGATGGGAGGTGACCAGGACCGAGATGCCGAAGTCGGTGTAGACGCGGCGGATCAGGCCCAGCATCTCGTCGCGGCCGACCGGGTCGAGGCCGTTGGTGGGCTCGTCGAGGAGGACCAGTTGCGGGTCGTGGACCAGCGCCTGGGCGAGCTTGACGCGCTGTTTCATGCCCGTGGAGTAGCCGCCGATGGGGCGGTAGCGCTCCTCGTACAGCCCCACGTGGCGCAGGGTGTCCGCGGTGCGCTCACGGGCCGCGGTCGGCGGGAGCCCGGACATGCGCGCCATGTGCACGACGAACTCGGTGGCCGAGACGTCGGGTGGCAGGCAGTCGTGTTCGGGCATGTAGCCGACGCGCTCGCGGATCGCGCTGCCATGGGTGGCTACGTCGAGTCCGAGCACGGCGGCGGTGCCCTCGGTGGCGGGGGACAGTCCCAGCAGAATCTTGATCAGCGTGGACTTGCCGGCTCCGTTGGCGCCCACGAGCCCGGTAACTCCGGGGCCGATGTCCAAGGAGAGCCGGTCGAGGGCGGTCACTCGGGGGTACCGCTTGCTCAGGCTTTCGGTCGCGATGACAGTCACGTGAACGACGTTAGTGGCGCGCCGGGCCCGGATCGTCAGACCTGGAGCTCGATCCTTTCTCCGCCTTCAGGACTACAGACCCCGACATAAGGCTGACGTAGGGCTGATGCGTCCCGGACAAGTTTGTCCACAGGTCCGTGCACGGGCCTTGACGTGATCTCCGGTCATTGTCACATTCATCAGTGTCAAGTTACGGGCGCGTACGGCTACATGGACGGACGGCTGGCATGGCTGGGGACACCAGGCAACGCACGAAGCGACGCACCACGGAGCTCTCCGCCGAGCTGCGCGGGTTCAAGGAAGTGCAGCGCCTCTCCTACGAGTGCGCGGAGGCCGTCGCGGCGCAGCTGCGCCCCGGCGTGACCGAGCGCGAGGCCGCGCGGATGCAGCGCGACTGGCTGCGCGAGCGCGGGGTGCGGGACTGGTTCCACATGCCGTTCGCGTGGTTCGGGGACCGGACCGCCTTCACCGGCTTCAAGATCCCCCTGCAGTTCTTCCCGACGAACCGGGCCCTGGAGCCGGGGATGCCCTTCATCCTCGACATGGCCCCGGTCTACAAGGGCCACACCGCGGACATCGGGTACTCGGGCAGCCTCGGCCTCAACCCGGTCCAGGACCGGCTCATGTCCGATCTGCAGGCGCACCGCGCGCTGATCCTCGACCAGGTCCGCGAGCGCCGCTCCCTGCGCGACATCTACGAGGAGGTGGAGCGGCTCATGATCGGCCAGGGGTACACCAACCGGCACCGGGCCTACCCCTTCGGCGTCATCGCGCACAAGATAGACCGGGTCAAGGAGCGGAGCTGGGCACCGACGGCGTTCGGTTTCGGCACCCAGGCCCTGAAGGGGCTGGCCTCCGATGCCCTGCGCGGCCACCGCGAGGGCTGGTCCCCGCTGTGGAGCCCGTACCGCTTCTCCGACCACCCGCCCCAGCCCGGCCTGTGGGCGGTGGAGCCGCACCTGGGCTTCCGGGGCACCGGCGCGAAGTTCGAGGAGATCCTGGTCGTCACCGACTCCCGGGACCCCGAGGAGAGCGCGTACTGGCTGGACGACGATCTGCCGCACGTGCGGCGCTGGGCTGAGGAGAAGGCGGCATGAGCGCAATGACGGACGCGGGCCTGGCGGGCGGGCGCGAGCGCTGGGTGAGCACCGGCGGGGTCGAGCTGTGCGTCGTCGAACTCGGCGACACGGAGCGGCCGACGGTCGTCCTGGTGCACGGGTACCCGGACAGCAAGGAGGTCTGGTCGCAGGTCGCCGAGCAGCTGGCCTCCCGGTTCCACGTCGTGCTCTACGACGTACGGGGACACGGGCGCTCCACCGCCCCGCAGCCGCTGCGCGGCGGGTTCACCCTGGAGAAGCTGACCGACGACTTCCTCGCGGTCGCGGACGCGGTCAGCCCGGACCGCCCGGTGCACCTGGTCGGCCACGACTGGGGATCCGTACAGGGCTGGGAGTTCGCGACGGTCGCCCGGACCGAGGGCCGGATCGCCTCCTTCACCTCGATGTCGGGGCCCTCCCTGGACCACTTCGGGCACTGGATCAAGAAGCGGATGGCCCGGCCCACCCCGCGCCGGCTGGCCCAGCTGCTCAACCAGGGCGCCAAGTCCTGGTACGTGTACATGCTGCACACGCCCGTGCTGCCCGAGCTCGCCTGGCGCGGACCGCTCGGCAAGCACTGGCCCAAGATGCTGGAGCGGGTCGAGCAGGTCCCGGCCGGGGACTACCCGACGGCCTCCCTGCCCTCCGACGCCGCGCACGGCGCCTGGCTCTACCGGGACAACGTCCGGCCCCGGATGCGCCGACCGCGCGCCGACGCGTACGCCCACGTACCGGTGCAGCTGATCACCCCCACCGGGGACGCCTTCCTCTCCGAGCGGCTCTACGACGATCTGGAGCTGTGGGCCCCGGACCTGGTGCGGCGCACCCTGCCGGCCAAGCACTGGGTGCCGCGGACCCGGCCGGACCAGCTGGCCGCGTGGATCACCGATTTCGTCACCTCCCGGGAGGAGCCCGCCACGCGGGCGCCGGAGCAGAAGGCCCCGGGCCGGTACGCGGACCGCTTCGGCGGCCGGCTGGTCCTGGTCACCGGAGCCGCCAGCGGCATCGGCCGGGCCACCGCCTTCGCGTTCGCCGAGGCCGGCGCCCGTGTGGTGTGCGTGGACCGGGACGCCGACGGCGCCGCCCGCACCGCCGACATGGCGCGCCTGGTCGGCTCGCCGCAGGCCTGGGGCGAGTGCGTCGACGTCAGCGACGAGCAGGCCATGGAGAAGCTCGCCGAGAAGGTCGCCTCCGAGTACGGGATCGTGGACGTCCTGGTCAACAACGCCGGCGTCGGCCTGTCGGGCCCGTTCCTGGACACGACCGCCGAGGACTGGAAGAGGGTCCTCGACGTCAACCTGTGGGGCGTCATCCACGGCTGCCGGCTCTTCGGCAAGCAGATGGCCGAGCGCGGCCAGGGCGGGCACATCGTCAACACCGCCTCCGCCGCGGCCTACCTGCCGTCCAAGACGCTGCCCGCGTACAGCACCTCCAAGGCGGCGGTGCTGATGCTCAGCGAGTGCCTGCGGGCCGAACTGGCCTCGAAGTCGATCGGGGTCTCGGCGATCTGCCCCGGCATCGTCAACACCAACATCACCGCCACCTCCCGCTTCGCCGGAGTGGACGAGGCCGAGGAGAAGCGGCGCCAGCAGAAGTCCTCGCGCCTCTACGGGCTGCGCAACTTCCCGCCGGAGAAGGTCGCGGACGCGATCCTGCTCGCGGTCGTGAAGAACCAGGCCGTGGTCCCGGTGACCCCCGAGTCCAAGGGCGCCCTGTGGATGTCCCGGTTCGCGCCGGGCACCCTGCGGCGGTTCGCGAAACTGGAGCCCAAGCTGTGAGCGGGGCGGTCCTGGGCAGGGCTGCCCGGTACGCGATCGCACCGCGCCGGGTGGCCTTCGACTGGAAGACCACCCCGCTGCACTGGATACCGGACGAGCCCACCGCCACCCACGTCGTCAACGTGCTGCACCTGCTGCTGCCGGCCGGCGAGCGGTGGTTCGTGAAGGTCTTCAAAGAGGGCCTTCCCCTGGTCACGGACCCGAAGCTGCGCAGCGACGTGAAGGGGTTCATGGGCCAGGAGGCCACGCACAGCGTGCAGCACTCCTACGTCCTGGACCACCTCGCCGAACAGCGGCTGCCCACCGAGGCGTACACGAAGTACGTGGACTTCCTCTTCGAGAAGCTGCTGGGGGAGACCCCGCCGTTCGGTGCCCCGATCACGGCCCAGGAGTGGCTGCGCTTCCGGCTCTCGCTGGTCGCCGCGATCGAGCAGTTCACGGCGGTCCTCGGGGACTGGGTCCTCGGCGCCGAGGGACTGGATGCGGCCGGAGCGGACGAGGTCATGCTCGACCTGCTGCGCTGGCACGGCGCGGAGGAGGTGGAGCACCGCTCCGTCGCCTTCGACATGTACCAGCACTGCGGCGGCGCGGGCCTGCCCCGCTACCTCCGCCGCATCGAGGGGATGGCCGTGGTCGCGCCCGTCCTGGGCTGGCTGTGGATCGCGGGGGCCTCGTACCTGCTGCGCAACGACCCCGAACTGCGCGGACGGACCCGCTATTCGCTGCGCGAGCACAACCGGGCCGTGGCCAAGGGTCTGCTGCCCACTTGGAGAGAGCTCGGCATGGCCATACCCCGCTACCTGCGGCGGTCGTACCATCCCTCGCAGGAGGGCTCGCTGCGCAGGGCGGTCGAGTACCTCGCGGCTTCACCTGCCGCCCGGTCAGCTGCGGGCGCGCTCGGCCGAGCCGCCATGTCGTAGGGAGCCGGGATTGTCCGATCAGGCAGTAGCCGAGTACCGGATCGAGGATCTGGCGCACCACAGCGGTGCGACCGTCCGCACGATCCGGGCGTACCAGGACCGCGGTCTGCTGCCGAAGCCGGAGCGGCGAGGCCGTTCCAACGTCTACCGGGACACGCATCTGGCGCGGCTGCGCCAGATCGCCGACCTGCTGGACCGCGGGTACACCCTGGCCTCCATCAAGGAACTGCTGGAGGCCTGGGACGCGGGCCGCGGGCTCGGCGGAGTGCTCGGGCTCGTGGCCGAGGTGCACGGGCCGTGGACGGACGAGGAAGCGGCCCGGATAAGCCGGGACGAGCTGAACGAGCGGTTCGGCGGCAAGCCGGACGAGGAAGCCGTCGGCGAGGCGTGCGAACTGGGCGTGCTGGAGCGGATCCCGGGGCGCCCGGACCAGTTCCTCGTACCGTCCCCGCAGGAGCTGTCCGTGGCCGCCGAACTGTACGCCGCCGGGGTCCCGCTACCCGCGATCACCGGTCATCTGCGGGAGCTGCGCGGCCAGGTGGAGCTGATCGCCTCGCGCTTCCTGGAGTTCACCACGGAGCACGTCTTCGCCCGGTACCTGGGGTCCGTCCCCCCGACGGACTCCGACGCGGCCGAGGCGGCGACGATGGTACGGAGACTGCGGCCCCTGGCCCAGCAGACGGTGGACGCGGAGCTGGCGCGGGCGATGCGCCTCTTCGCGACCCGCCACCTGCAGCAGCACCTCGGGGCCGTCGGGACCCCTCAGCCGTCCGGGCCGGCCCCGGTGGCGCTGCCCGCGGAGACCGTGCGGGCGGTGCAGGAGCTGGTGGGGCCCGACCATGTGGCGGAGTTCGTCCGGGCCGCCACGGAACGGGAGTTGCAGGCCCGGACGATGAACGATCTGGCCAGCCGCGGCGGCCGGTAGTGCTCGCTCAGTAGTCCACAGGCCGGATCACGCTTTTGTCGCCGAAACCGGCGCAAAGGGCTGTGGACAAGTCCGGCCGACCTGTGGGGAACCCGGACCGGAGGGTCAGCCGACGGCCTGGAACGCCGGTCCGGGCGCGCTGGTTTCGGCCACCGGGCCGGTGGTCTTGGTGGTGCCGGTGGTGCCGGTGGTGCCGGTGGTGCCGGTGGTGCCGGTGGTGCCGGTGGTGCCGGCCGGGGCGGCCGCACCAAGGGCGTCGGTGGCGTCGGCGGCTGCCCGGCGGGTGTTCCCGTAGAGCACGGCCGCGAGGACCAGGCCGAGGATCCCGCCGACGAGCTGGGCGGCGACGAACCCCGGCAGCGACTGCGGGGCGATTCCGGTGAAGGAGTCGCTGAAGCTGCGCCCGATGGTGCCGGCCGGGTTCGCGAAGGACCCGGAGGAGGTGAACCAGATCGCGGCGGCGATGTAGGCGGCGACCGCGGCCGGGATCAGCTTCGGCCGGCCGATGCGGCCGAGGCCCTGGATCACCAGGACCAGTCCGGCGGTGGCCACGACCTCGCCGACGAGCAGGTGTCCCCCGTCGCGGACCTGGGTGGAGAAGGCTCCGGGGACGCGGCCGAACATCGCTTCCGCGAGGACGGCGCCGCCTATGGCCCCGGCGGTCTGGGCCGCCACGTAGACCAGGGCCTCCCGGCCGTCGAGCCCTTCGCCGCCGGTGCGCCGGCCCCACCAGGCCGTGAGGGTGACCACCGGGTTGAGATGGGCGCCGGAGAGCGGCCCGAAGAGGGTGATGATCAGCCCGAGTCCGATGGCCGAGGCGAGCGAGTTGGCGACCAGGGCCACCCCCGTATCGGAGGTGAGCGCCGCGGCCTGGATTCCCGATCCGATGACGACCACGAGGAGGGCGGCGGTGCCGACGAGCTCGGCGGTCGCACGCCGCGACAGAGACGCACTGTTTGTCATACTTTTCTTCCCCTTGAGTGGCAGTTCAGCGGAAAATGTATTCCGTATCTTGGAAACGCGATAGGGGGAGTCCAGGTTCGAGAGAACGGCGAAAAATCGCTGCGCCGGACCCGGCCGAGCCGTCACGCTGGGCGAATGGATGACAAGCGCACCGTCAAGGTGTCCAAATACGTCTCGAAACACCTCCGCCATCAGCCGGAACGGATCGGACTGGTGCTCGACCCGCACGGCTGGGTGGAGATCGACGATCTTCTGAGCGCCGCGGCCGCACACGGCTTCGCCATCAGCCGGGCCGAGCTCGACCACGTGGTCGCCGCCAACGACAAGCAGCGGTTCGCCGTCGACGGCAGCCGGATCCGCGCCAGCCAGGGGCACACCGTCCCCGTGGACCTGGACCTGCCGGAGGCCGAACCGCCCGCGTACCTCTACCACGGCACCGTCGCGGCCGCCCTGGACGCGATCCGCGCCGAAGGACTGCGCCCGATGGCCCGCCACCACGTCCATCTCTCCCCGGACCGGGAGACCGCGACCCGCGTCGGCGCACGGCGCGGCCGGCCGGTCGTCCTCGCCGTGGACGCGGGGGCGATGCGCGCCGCGGGGCACGTCTTTCGGATCAGCGCCAATGGGGTGTGGCTGGCGGACTCCGTACCGCCGCAATTCCTGCGGTTCCAATAAACCGGGGGAGCCCCCGAGAAACCCCTGAGTAGCCCCGGATGCCCCGGAATTCACAGAGGGATTGTCGGATCATCCCCCTACTCTGTTCCTCACTCCGGGATCTGTGAGGGGGGTACCTCGCGGTCGCCGAACAACCCGTACCAGCACGCGAGGTGACGCTCCATGATCCCCGAAGAACCTCATCCGAACACCTTCCAGGTCGATCTGCGCGGCCTCGTCGACCTGCTCTCCCACCACCTCTACTCCAGTCCCCGCGTATACGTCCGCGAGCTCCTCCAGAACGCCGTCGACGCGGTCACCGCCCGCCACGCCCTGGACCCCGAAGCCGAGATCGCCATCCGCCTGTCGGCGACCGGGAACCGGGTGACCATCGAGGACAGCGGCATCGGCCTGACCGCCAACGAGGCCCACTCCCTCCTCGCCACCATCGGACGCAGCTCCAAGCGCGGAGGCCCGCACGGCCTGGAGACCACCCGTCAGGAGTTCCTCGGCCAGTTCGGCATCGGTCTGCTCGCCTGCTTCGTCGTCGCCCGCGAGATCCGCGTGGTCACCCGTTCCGCCCGCGATCCGCTGGCCGCGCCCGTCGAATGGCTGGCCACGGACGACGGCTCGTACACGGTCCGCGAACTGCCCTCCGACGCCCGCCCGGAGCCCGGCACCACCGTCGTCCTGGAGGCCCGTCCGGGCGCCGAGGAGTGGACCGTCCCGGCCAAGGTCGAGCAACTGGCCCGCGACTACGGCTCCCTGCTGCCCTACGACATCACCTTCGACGACGGCTCCGCCGCCGGACCCCGCCCGGTCACCGACCGGCCCGCCGTCTGGGACCGGCCCTTCCCCACCCCCGCGGCCCGCCGCGTCGCGCTCGCCGGGCACTGCGCGCAGCTCTTCGGTTTCACCCCGCTCGACAGCATCGACCTCGACCTTCCCGTGGCCGGAGTGCGCGGAGTCGCGTACGTCCTGCCCGAGCCGACCAGCCCCGCCCACCGGTCCGGACACCGCGTCCACCTCAAGGGCATGCTGCTGACCGACAAGGCCGACAACCTGTTGCCCGACTGGGCGTTCTTCGTCCGCGCCGTCCTCGACACCGACACCCTGCGGCCCACCGCCTCCCGCGAGAACCTGTACGACGACGAAACGCTCGCCGCCGTGCGCGAGGCCCTCGGCGCCCGCGTCCGCGCCTGGCTCGCCGAGCTCGCCACGAGCGAACCCGAGCGGCTGGCCGCCTTCCTGAGCGTCCACCACCTCGGGGTGAAGTCGCTGGCCCGGCACGACGCCGAGCTGCTCGGCCTGATGCTGCCGTGGCTGCCGTTCGAGACCAGTGACGGTTCGATGAACCTGGAGGAGTTCGCCGCCGCGCACACGGAGATCCACTTCACCCGGACCGTGGAGGAGTTCCGCCAGATCGCCCCGATCGCGGCGGCCCATGGCCTCGGGGTCATCAACGCCGGCTACACCTACGACGCCGACCTGCTGGCCCTGCTGCCCGCCGTACGGCCGGAGCTCAAGGTCACCGAGCTCGATGCCGGAGCCGTCACCGAGCGCCTCGATCCGGTGCCGACCTCCGCCGAACTGGCCCTGGCCCCCTTCCTGGCCACCGCCCGCACCCGCCTGGAACCCCAGAGCTGCGACGTCGTCCTGCGCGCCTTCCAGCCCGCCAACGTCCCCGCGCTCTACCTCGACGACCGCCAGGCCCGGCAGGAGCGCGACCGCACCGCCGCCCTCGAGACGGCCGACTCGCTGTGGAGCGGCATCCTCGGTTCGCTGCGCGGCTCCGCCCCGCGCGCCCGCCTCGTGCTCAACCACAACAACCCGCTCATCCGACGGATCGCCGCCCTCCCCGACGAGGCGCTGACCGCCACCGCCGTCGAATCGCTGTACGGCCAGGCCCTGCTGAGGTCGCAGCGGCCCCTGCGGGCGGCCGACACCACCCTGCTCAACCGGGCCTTCCTCGGGCTCCTGGAATGGGCGACCCACGCCGTCAACGGCACGGACGGCACCGACCGTACGAACAGCACGGACAGCACGGACAGCACCGACACCCAGGAGGGGCAGAAGTGAGCACGATGACGGGCGAGGAGATCGAGCGCGGACTGGCCGAGAACCGCCAGGCTCCGGGCGGGGCCGCACGCAACGCCCACGCCGAGGCCCTGTCCGCCGCCGCCGAAGCGACCGGGGACCGCCCGCTGTTCCGTGCGGCGCTGGACAACCTGATCAACGCCTACCTGTACAGCTCCGAGTCGCCGAAGATGCTCGTGCCCTTCGCCCGGCTGCTCCAGGAGTACGACAAGGACCCCGGCGCCTTCGACGAGTGGGACGCCCACTCGCTGTTCTGGCAGTTCAAGTGGATCGCCAGCGCCATCGGCCACTCGCCCGAGATCCCGTTGGAGTCGGCCGCCGGCTGGCTGGACGAGATGGAACGGCGCTACCGGATCGCCGGCTACAGCGAACGCCCCGTGCGCGAGGCCGAACTGTGGCTCGCCGACACGACCGGCGACGACGAGCGGGCCGGACGCGCGTACGCCCGCTGGCAGGCCGCCGACCGCGACGACATGAGCGACTGCCACGCCTGCGAACTCAACAGCCAGGGCCACTACGCCATGCTGCGCGGTGACGACGCCGAGGCCCTGGAGGTCTGGCAGCCGGTGCTGTCCGGCGAGCAGACCTGTGCCGAGGAACCCCACCGGGTCCTGGCTTCCTCGCTGCTCCCGCTGGTGCGGCTCGGCCGCCTCGACGAGGCCCGCTCGGCCCATCTGCGCGGATACCGGCTGGCCCGCGACAAGGAGAGCCTGCTGCCCTCGGTGGGACGGCACATCGAGTTCTGCGCGCTCACCGGGAACGAGTCCCGCGGCCTGGAGATCCTGGCCGAGCACGCCGCGCACGTGGCACCGCTCGCCAACCTCTCCGACCAGCTGGCCTTCCACGGCGGAATCCTCGTCCTGCTGCGCCGACTGACGGATCTGGGCCACGGACAGAGCCCCGCCGTCCCCTACGAAGGCAGCCCGCGCACCGTGTCCGAGCTGTACGAGGCCCTGCGCGCGGGCTCCCTCGACATCGCCCGGCGGTTCGACGCGCGCAACGGCTCCACCCGGGTCTCGGAGCGGTTCCTCGCGCGGATCGCCGCGGCCCCGCTGACCGCGGTCCTGCCGCTGGGCGTACGAAGCTCCGCACTCGCGGCGCTCCCGAAGCCGGGCCCCGCCCCCGTGGCGAGGGCGGCAGCACCGGCCGAGGGCTTCGCGGAACTCGTGGAACGGGCCCGGGCCGCACGCGACCTCGGGCATCCCGGCGCGGACGGCCTGTGGGAAGAGGTGGCCCTGCGCCCCGAGGCGGCGGCCGGGTCCGATCCGCTGGCCGCCGCCGATGTGGCGGACCACCGGGCCCTGGCAGCCGCACGGGCCGGCGCCGCGAACGCCGCGGAACTACTGGCCGGCGTACGCGAGCGCTACCGGGGGCTGGGGATCGCGGAGCGCGCCGCCCTGGCCGAACTGCGGCTGGCGACCGTGGCCGCGCAGTCGGGCACCGAGCCGGGGGAGCTGCGCGCGCTGCTGGCCGTCGCCCTGCGCGCCGCCGAGGCGCTGGACGCGGACGAGCCGCTGCGCACCCGGCGGATCGCCCTCGCGGAGCTGACCGGGATCCGGGTGGAGTCGTACCTGCGCTCGGTCGAGGCCACCGAGGACCCCGAGCACGGGCACGGCGACGGCAACGGGCATGGCCACGGCCACGATCAGGACGGGCACGGGCACGGGCACAGTGAGCTGGCCACCGAACTCGCCGCCTTCGCCGATGCCTACGCCGCGGCCCTGCCCGACGTGGTGGCGGAGGCCGAGGAGATGCTGGGACGGCTCGCCCTCTCGCAGGGCGACCCGGAACGTGCCGTGACGCTGCTCGCCGGATCCGCCGACCGCTCGGTGTCCGCGGGCCGGCCGTGGCTCGCCGTGGACCCGCTCGTGCTGCGGGCCGGCGTGCTGATGTCGCTGGACCGCGCGGCGGAGGCCGAGGAGTCGGCCCGGGCCGGGCTGGCGCATGCCGCCGAGGTGACCGACGCCGAGGCGCAGGGCGTCGTACGGCTCACCCTCGCCGACATCCTGCTGGGGCGGGGCGAGGCCGACGCGGAGGCCGCGCGGCACGCTATGGAGGCAGCGCACTGGTTCGATCAGGCGGGGCTCACCGCCGACGGCGGGGCACAGGCCCGACTGCTGCTCGCCCGGTGCCACGCCCGCGAGGGCCACACCGCCGAGGCGGCCGAGGTGCTGCAGTCGACGCTGCCGGACCTGCTGGAGCACGGTGAGGGCCAGGCCGTCTCCGTACGGGAGTTCCTGGGCGACCTGCTGCGCGAACTGCAGGACCCCCGGGGCGCGGCCGAGCAGTACCTGCTGGCGGCGGAGCTCTCCGAGGACTGGGAGGACCCGCGTCCGCAGGCGAACTTCGCCCAGGCCGCCGCCGATCAGCTCTCCGAGGCACGTCTGGTGCCGGAGGCGGTCGCCGCGTACGAGCGGGCGCTCGAACTGCGCAGGCGGTCGAAGGACGCGCCGGTCGCCGAGGTGCGGATCCTGCGGTCGCTGGCCTGGCTGGGGCTGCGCGAAGAGGTCACCGACGCGGCCGTGTCGGGGGCCCGGTCCCGGATGGACGCGGCGGCCGAGGTCCTGACCGCCGCGTTGGCGGACGCGCCCGAGGACGTCGAGGCACGGGCCGAACTGGCCGAGACCTGGAACCAGCTCGCCCAGGTCCTCGACCGCCGGGTCCGCGCCGACGAGGAGGCACGCGAGGAAGGCGATCAGGAAGAGGAGGGCGGGGGCTCAGGGCCCGCCGAACCGCTGGGCGCGGCGGAGCTGGAGGCGCTGCGGCTGGAGGAGATCCTGCTCTGGGAACGGGCCGCCGCCCTCCACGCGGAGCTCGGCCCGGACCATCTGCAGGCCCGGTTCCAGTGCGTGAACAACGCCGCCTGGACCGAACACGAGCTGGGACGGCCCGAAGCCGGCGCCGCCCGGGTCTCGGCACTGGCGGCCGAGGTTCGCGCGCTGCCCGAGGGCGTGGCTCCGGAGTGGCTCCTGGAAAGCGCCGAACGCACGACGGAGCACCTGCTGCGCACCTCGCCCTGAGGCGGCGCGCCGCCACGCGCTGCCCGTCGCTCCGGAAGCCCGGGGCGACGGCAGCGGCAGCGGCAGCGGTCCAGCTCCGCGCAGCTCAGCCCAGCTGGGCGAGCGCCTCGGTGGCGATCTGCTCGAAGACGCCCTGGTCGGCGGCGAAGTCGGAGTCGGGGATCGGCCAGTGGATCACGAGCTCGGTGAAGCCGAGCTCCTGGTGGCGGCCCGCGAAGTCGACGAAGGCCGCCACGGACTCCAGCGGCCGTCCCCGGTCCGGGGTGAAGCCCGTGAGCAGGACCTTGTCCAGCTCGTCCACGTCCCGGCCGGTCTCCGCACACGCCTTGCCCAGCTTCTCGACCTGGCCGCGCAGGGCCTGCACCGACTGCTCCGGGGTGCCCTCGTCGAAGATCTTCGGATCACCGGTCGTCACCCACGCCTGCCCGTACCGCGCGGCGAGCTTCAGCCCGCGCGGGCCGGTCGCGGCGACGGCGAAGGGCAGCCGGGGCCGCTGGACGCACCCGGGGATGTTGAAGGCCTCCTCGGCCGAGTAGAACGTGCCCCGCTGGGAGACGGAGTCCTCGGTGAGCAGCCGGTCGAGCAGCGGCAGGAACTCCCCGAACCGGTCGGCGCGCTCCTTGGGGGTCCACGGCTGCTCCTGTCCGAGCACGGTGGCGTCGAACCCGTTGCCGCCGGCGCCGATGCCGAGCGTGATCCGGCCGCCCGAGATGTCGTCGAGGGAGAGCAGCTCCTTGGCGAGCGTCACCGGGTGGCGGAAGTTCGGCGAGGTCACGAGCGTGCCGAGGCGCAGCCGCTCCGTCGCCGTCGCGGCGGCCGTAAGCGTCGGCAGCGCGCCGAACCACGGCCCGTTCCGGAAGGTCCGCCAGGACAGGTGGTCGTAGGTGTAGGCCGCGTGGAACCCCAGTTCCTCGGCCCGCTGCCAGCGTTCGCGTCCCCCTTCGTGCCACCGGTGGACGGGAAGGATCACGGTGCTCAGGCGAAGAGTCATGACCAGAGCCTACGACCGCCGTGCCGGACGCCGTCATGTCCCGCGCTGGGCCCTGGTCCGCCACAGGGCGAGGAGGACGGCGGAGTAGGGGTGGGCCGTGTGGGCCAGGGCGTCGGCCGCGTCGGCCAGGACCTTGCCCACCAGGACCGGTTCTCGCTCCGGGTGGTGGGTGCTCGCTCGTTCGCAGGCCGTGCACAGGACCATCGCCAGGCTCACGGCCCAGGTGGCGTGCGGGCCGCCACAGGCATCGCAGTCCGGCGTGCGGGCTGAAGGGATGAGCACGTCGCCCCCGTGTGACGTCGTCGGAACCGGCACCGAGCCGGCGGCGCGAACGGCAGCGGAGCCGGCGAGAAGATCCTTCCACCACCCACTGACAACCATGTGGCGATGTTTCACGTGAAACATCGCCGACCGCCGGCATGGGCGAAGATGGAGCCGTGACCTCGGCTCCCCAGCGCCCCGACGGGCCCACCCCCGCGACCCGGCTTATCGCCACCGACCTCGACGGCACTCTGCTGCGTGACGACAAGTCCGTCTCGGAGCGCACCGTCGCCGCACTCGCCGCCGCCGAGGAGGCCGGCATCGCGGTGTTCTTCGTGACCGGACGCCCGGCCCGCTGGATGGGGGTGGTCAGCGACCACGTCCAGGGCCACGGCCTGGCCATCTGCGCGAACGGCGCCGCCGTCGTCGACCTGCATGCCATCGACCGGCACGCCACCGACGAGCACGCCACCGGCCGGCAGCCCGCGGGCCGGGAGTTCGTCCAGGTCAGGCCGCTGCCCCGGATCACCGCGCTCAAGGTGGTGGAGGCCCTGCGGGCCGCCGCCCCCGGCACCTCCTTCGCCGTCGAGCTGACCACCGGCATCAACTACGAACCGCAGTACCCGCCGTTCTTCCAGGACCCGGGCGCCAACGTCGCCACTGCCGAGAACCTGCTCCACGAGGCCACGGACGACGATTCGGCGCCCGTGCTCAAGGTGCTCGCGCACCACTCCGAACTGGCTCCGGACGAGTTCCTGGCCCTGGCCCGCTCCGTCGCCGGTGCGTACGCCTCGATCACCCGCTCCAGCCCGACCTCCCTGCTGGAGATCAGCGGCCCGGGGGTCTCCAAGGCGAGCACCCTGGCGCTGTGCTGCGAGGAGCGCGGCATCTCGCCGGCCGAGGTGGTCGCCTTCGGCGATATGCCGAACGACGTGGAGATGCTCGGCTGGGCCGGCACCTCCTACGCGATGGGCAATGCCCATCCGGATGTGATCGCGGCCGCCTCGGGCCGTACGGTCGCCAACAACGAGGACGGCGTCGCCCTGGTCATCGAGCGCATCCTGGCCGAACGGACCGCCCGCACCGAGGCGTAGCCACGGGCCGGAGCCCGGCTACAGCGGGGCCTCCCACACCAGGGTGGTCCCGCCGCCCTCCTCGCCGAGGCCGGGGCCGTACGAGCTGGAGCCGCCGAGCGATTCGGCCCGCCGGCGCAGGTTCCGCAGCCCGCTGCGCCGTCCGCCCTCCGGGATGCCCACCCCGTCGTCGGCCACCTCCAGCCGGACCCCGGGGCGCCCGTCGGCCAGGCTGACGGTGGAGTCGAGCACCACCTCGATCCGGGAGGCCTCCGAGTGGCGGAACGCGTTCGACAGGGCCTCGCGCAGGGCGGCGATCAGGTTCTTGCCGACGAGCTCCCCGACGACCGCGTCGATCGGTCCGAGGAACCGGTGCGCGGGCTTGAAGCCCAGCGGCACGGCAGCCATGTTGATCTCCCGCAGCACCCGGGTGCGCAGCCCCGAGGGGGCCTCCGCCGGTCCCTGCTGGAGCGCGAAGATCGCGGTGCGGATCTCCTGGATCGTCACGTCGAGCTCGTCCACGGCCTTGCCGACGCCGTCGCGGACCTCCGGGACGATGGAGCGGCGCTGAGCGCCCTCCAGCATCATCCCGGTGGCGAAGAGCCGCTGGATGACCAGGTCGTGCAGGTCGCGGGCGATCCGGTCGCGGTCCTCGAACACCGCGAGGCGCTCCCGGTCCCGCTGCGCCTCCGCCATCATCAGCGCCAGGGCCGCCTGTGAGGCGAACTGCGTGGCCAGGGTCCGCTCCGCCTCGGTGAACGGCCGCTTTCCGCGCGCCCGCGGCGTGACGAGGGCCCCCAGCACCCGGCCCCCGCTCTGCAGCGGAAGCATCATGCAGGCCCCGTACTGGCTGGTCAGACGGCTGATCATGCGCGGGTCGGAGGCGGCGTCGTCCACGAAGACCGGCTCGCCCTCCAGCAGCCTGGCCACCACCGGGCTCTCGGCCGGGATGACGACGCCGAGCGAGGTCGCCGGGTTCTCCGCGGAGACGGCGACGATCTCCATCCCGCCCTCTTCGGCCGGGAGCATCACGATCCCGGCGGCCGAATCGGCGAGCCGGCGGGCCTGTTCGGCGACGACCGCGAGCGCGTCGTCCGCGTCCCCGCCCGACAGCAGGGCCGTGGTGACGGCCACCGAGCCGTCGATCCAGCGCTCGCGCTGGGTGGCGGCCTCGTAGAGCCGGGCGTTGCCGATGGCGATGCCCGCCTCGGTGGCCAGCACCCGGACCATGTGGACGTCGTAGTCGTTGAACGGGCCCCCGCCGTTCTTCTCCGCGAGGTAGAGGTTCCCGAAGATCTCTCCCTGGACCCGGATCGGAACGCCGAGGAAGGTCTTCATCGGCGGGTGATGGGCGGGGAAGCCCGCCGAGCGCGGGTCCTTGGTCAGGTCGGCGAGCTGCACCGTGTCGGGGTGCGAGATCAGCGCGCCGAGCAGGCCGCGCTTCCCGTCCGGGCGGTGCCCGATCTTCTTCGCCAGCGCGTCGCTGATCCCGAAGGTGACGAAGTCCGAGAGCCCCCGGCCCTCGGTGTCGACCACGCCGATGGCCGCGTAGCGGGCGTCCGCGAGCTCGGCGGCCGTCTCGCAGATCCGGTCCAGCGTGGAGTGCAGTTCGAGGCCGGTACCGACCGACCGCATGGCTTCCAGCAACTGCGGCACCCGGGCCGTGAGCTCGGTGGACAGTCCCTGGAGACTCCGGGTGGCCGCGGTCGCGGCCTCCAGCGGGTCGGGCGATTCCGGTGAGGACTCCGGCGGGTACTCGGGCGATTCCTGGGACTCCTGCGCTGACATGCCCTTGAGCCTAGTTAGTCCCGTTTAGCGAGGAAAGTCGAGCCTGTGCGATGACGCCCGTCCCGTCCGCTTCCCGCTCCCGCTCCAGCAGCCCGCGCAGCGGACCGGGGACCGCCGCCAGCTCCGCGTAGGCACCGCGCTGGACCACCGCGCCGCCGTCCAGGACGAGGACCTCGTCGACCTCTTCCAGACCGGCCAGCCGGTGCGTGATCAGCACGGTGGCACGGCCCTCGGTCGCGGCCAGCAGGTCCGCGGTCAGCGCGTCGGCGGTGGCCAGGTCCAGGTGCTCGGCAGGCTCGTCCAGCACGAGCACGGGGAAGTCCGCGAGCAACGCCCGCGCCAGGGCGAGACGCTGGCGCTGACCGCCGGAGATCCGCTCGCCGTGCTCGCCGACCAGCGTGTCCAGCCCGTCCGGGAGCCCCTCGGCCCACTCCAGCAGCCGGGCCGCGGCGAGGGCCTCCCGCAGCCGGTCCTCGCTCGCCCCCGGGGCGGCCAGACGCAGGTTCTCCCGTACGGAGCTGTCGAAGATGTGGGCGTCCTGGGCACACAGGCCCACGACCCGGCGCACGTCGTCCCCGTCGAGGGCGCGCGCGTCGGTCCCGCCGAGGGTGTACGAGCCTTCGTGCTGGTCCAGGAAACGCAGCAGGACCTGTGCCAGCGTGGTCTTGCCGGCTCCCGAGGACCCGACGACCGCGATCCGGCGGCCCGCCTCCAGGGTCAGGTCGAGCCCGCCCAGCGCGTCGTTCTCCTGCCCGGGGTGCCGGGCGGAGAGCCCCCTCAGCCGGAGCGGGAAGGGCGAGGCGGGCAGGGCTTCGGGCCGCTCCGGCTCGGTGACCGGGACGGGCGCGTCGATGACCTCGTAGACCCGCTCGGCGCTGCGCCGGACCCGCTGGCGGTACTGGACGGCCTGCGGAAGCCCGCTGACGGCCTCGAAGGCGGCCAGCGGGGTCAGGACGACCACGGCCATGGCCACCCCGGACAGCCGGCCCCCGGCGACGGCGTTCGCCCCGACGGCGGACGCGCACACGACCGTCAGTCCGCACGCGATGGCCGACAGCCCGCTCCCGAGCCCGGTGACGGCGGCCGCGCGGGCCGCGATCCCGGTCAGTGTGCGGTCGCTCTCCTTCGCGGCGGCCTTGCGCCCGCCGAGTGCTCCGGCGACGGTGAGCTCCGCGGTTCCGGTGAGCAGATCCGCCACACGGGTGGCGAGCTCCCCCCGGGCGGGCGCGAGCCGGCGCTCCGCCCTGCGTGCGCAGACCGCGCTGACGAGCGGTACGCCGACCCCGGCGGCCAGCAGCCCGACGGCGAGCACCACCCCGGCCCCGGGCAGCAGCCAGGCGGTGAACGCCACCGAGCCGGTGCCCACGAGCAGCGCGGTGCCGACGGGCAGCAGCCAGCGCAGCCAGTAGTCCTGCAGGGCGTCGGCATCGGCCACCAGCCGGGTCAGCAGATCCCCGCGCCGCTGGGTGCGCAGCCCGGCGGGCGCGATGCGCTCCAGCCGCTGGAACACCGAGACGCGCAGGTCGGCGAGCATCCGCAGGACCGCGTCGTGGGACACGAGCCGCTCCGCGTAGCGGAAGACGGCCCGTCCCATGCCGAAGGCCCGCGTCGCGGTGACGGCCACCATCAGGTACAGCACGGGCGGCTGTTCGGAGGCGCGCGAGATGAGCCATCCCGAGACGGCCATCAGCCCGACGCTGCACCCGACGGCCAGTGCCCCGAGGAACAGCCCGAGCTGGAACCGTCCCTGCCAGGCCTTGGCCACACCCCGTACCCGCCGGAGCGGATCGCCCCCGCCGGCATCGCCGCCAACGGTGGTGCCCGCTCTCTCCGGTGCGTCTCCGAGGATCCACTCGCCGGGATCGCGCGGTGCCGGACCCGACGCCGGCCGCCCCGCCGGCACGGCGGGAAGCGGCGCGGCGGGGGAGGCCCCGGCGGGGCCGGCCCCCACCCGCACGACCCGGTCGGCCAGCGCCAGCAGCGCCGGCCGGTGGACCACCAGCAGGACGGTCCGGCCGACCGCGAGGCGGCGTACCGCCTCCACCACGGCCGCCTCGGTCTCGCCATCCAGGGCCGCCGTCGGCTCGTCGAGCAGGAGCACCGGCCGGTCCGCGAGGAACGCCCGGGCCAGCGCGAGGCGCTGGCGCTGTCCGGCGGACAGTCCGACCCCGCCCTCTCCGAGGAGGGTGTCCGCCCCCCGCGGCAGGGCCCGTACGAACTCCCACGCCCCGGCGTCCACCAGCGCGGCGGTCACCTCGGCATCGTCGGCGCCGGGCCGCGCCAGCCGTACGTTCTCCGCGATCGTCCCCGCGAACAGGTGCGGCCGCTGCGGGACCCACGCGATCCGCTCCCGCCACTGCTCGGGCGCCAGCCCGGCCAGGTCCGCGCCCCCGACCAGGACCCGGCCCGCACTCGGCGTCACGAAGCCCAGCAGCACCTGGAGCAGCGTGGACTTGCCCGCGCCGCTCGGTCCGGTGAGGGCCACGCATTCGCCCGGTTCCACCGTCAGCGAGACGGGTCCGGGGGAGTCCTCGCCCCGTCGCTCGTACCGGACGGCCACCCCGTCGAGCTCGATCCGCAGATCGGATACCGGGACGGGGGCCGTCCCCCGCGATGCGGCGACCGGGGTCTCCAGCACCTCGAAGATCTCTTCCGCGGCGGCCAGTCCCTCCGCCGCCGCGTGGTACTGCGCCCCGACCTGACGCAGGGGCAGATACGCCTCGGGCGCCAGGACCAGGATGACCAGCCCGGTGTAGAGGTCCAGCTCCCCGTGGACGAGCCGCATGCCGATGGTCACGGCGACCAGCGCCACCGACAGGGTCGCCAGCAGTTCGAGTGCGAACGAGGACAGGAACGCGATGCGCAGCGTGCGCATCGTCGCCTGCCGGTAGTCATCGGTGATCTTGCGGATGGACTCCGCCTGCGCCTTCGCACGGCCGAAGACCTTGAGGGTCGGCAGGCCGGCCACCACGTCCAGGAAGTGCCCCGAGAGCCGGGACAGCTGCCGCCACTGGCGGTCCATCCGGGACTGGGTGGCCATGCCGATCAGGATCATGAAGAGGGGGATCAGCGGGAGCGTGACCACGATGATCGCCGCCGACACCCAGTCCTCGGTGACGATCCGCGCGAGCACCGCCACGGGGACGACGATCGCGAGCCCCAGCTGGGGCAGGTACCGCGAGAAGTAGTCGTCGAGCGCGTCCACTCCCCGAGTGGCCAGGGCCACCAGGGAGCCCGTCCGCTGTCCGCTCAGCCAGCCGGGCCCGAGGTCCGCCGCGCGTTCCAGCAGCCGGCCGCGCAGTTCCGACTTGACCGCCGCGCTCGCCCGGTGCGCGGCCAGCTCGGTCAGCCAGGCGACCAGGCCCCGGCCGAGCGCCACCGCCGCGAGCAGCAGCAGGGGCGTCCGCAGGGCTCCGCCGTCCAGCCCGTCCTCGAAGGCGCCGACCACGATCTCGGCGATCAGCATCGCCTGGCCGACGACCAGCCCCGCCCCGGCGAGACCGAGGGCCACCACCGCCCCCAGGAAGAGGCGGGTGGACCGGGCGTACCGGAGCAGGCGCGGGTCGATCGGTTTCACGTGAAACATCCCCCATACAGGAGCGGACGGAGCGAGTCGACGGAGTCGGCTCAGTGCACGTCTCAGTGCACGTTCTCAGCGCACGTTCTCAGTGCACGTCGACGATGTGCTGCGTGCCGATGCGCTTGCGGAACACCCAGTACGTCCACGCCTGGTAGAGCAGGACGACCGGGGTCGCCACCGCCGCGCACCAGGTCATGATCTTCAGGGTGTACGCGCTGGACGAGGCGTTGGTGACCGTGAGGTTCCAGGCGTCGTTCAGCGAGGACGGCATGACGTTCGGGAACAGCGTCAGGAAGAGCATCGCGACGGCCGCCGCGATGGTGACCCCCGACAGGCCGAAGGACCAGCCCTCGCGGCCCGCGAGGTTGAAGCCGAGGGCCCCGAGCAGGGCCAGTACCGCCACGATCATGGCGATCAGGCTCCAGCCGTCACCGCGCGAGACCTGGGTCCAGATCAGGAAGGTGAGCGCCAGGACGGCGGTCACCACCCCGAGCTGCGTGGCCAGCTTGCGCGAACGGTCCCGGATGTCACCGACCGTCTTGAGCGAGGTGAACACCGCGCCGTGGAAGGTGAACAGGGTCAGGGTGACCAGGCCGCCGAGGATCGAGTAGACGTTGAGCAGGTCGAAGAAGGTTCCGACGTACTCCATGTCCTGGTCGATCTTCACTCCGCGCACGATGTTGGCGAAGGCCACGCCCCACAGGAACGCGGGGATCAGCGAGGTCCAGAAGATCGCGTGTTCCCAGTTGGTCTGCCACCTGTCCTCGGGCCGCTTGTGCCGGTACTCGAAGGCGACCCCGCGGATGATGAGGCAGATCAGGATGAGCAGGAGCGGCAGGTAGAAGCCGGAGAAGAGGGTGGCGTACCACTCGGGGAAGGCGGCGAAGGTCGCGCCGCCCGCCGTGAGCAGCCAGACCTCGTTGCCGTCCCACACGGGCCCGATCGTGTTGATCAGGACCCGCTTCTCCGTGCGGTTGCGGGCCAGCAGCTTGGTCAGGACGCCGACACCGAAGTCGAAGCCCTCCAGGAAGAAGTAGCCGATCCACAGAACGGCGATGAGCACGAACCAGACGTCGTGGAGTTGCATGGTGTGGTCTCCTCAGCCTCAGTACGAGAAGGCCATCGGCCGGTCGGGGTTCTTGTCGTCCCCGCCGATCTTGGTCGGCGGGTTGAGGTCGGCCTCGGTGAGCTCGGGCGGGCCGGCCTTGACGTACTTCACGAGGAGCTTGACCTCGATCACGGCGAGCACGGCGTAGAGCAGCGTGAAGCCGATCATCGAGGTGAGCACCTCACCCTGGGAGACGTTCGGCGAGACCGCGTCCCTGGTGCGCAGGACCCCGTAGACCACCCAGGGCTGGCGGCCCATCTCGGTGAAGATCCAGCCCCAGGAGTTGGCGATCAGCGGGAAGCCCATGGTCCAGAGCGCGATGATCCAGTACCAGTTGGTGAACTTGGGGCTCAGCGCCTTCTTGAAGAGGACCAGGTGCGGGACCTCGTCCTCACCGGTGCGCAGCCCCGGCGGCAGCATGAACTTCTTGCGGGTCAGCCAGAGCCCCAGCATGCCGACGCCGAGCGAGGCCATCCCGAAGCCGATCATCCAGCGGAAGCCCCAGTAGGCGACGGGGATGTTGGGCCGGTAGTCACCGGGCCCGAACTTCTCCTGCTCGGCCTTGTTGACGTCGTTGATGCCGGGGACGAAGGAGCTGAAGTCGTCGTTGGCCAGGAAGGACAGCAGGCCGGGAATCTCTATGGCGACCGTGTTGTGGCCCTTTTCGACGTCTCCGTAGGCGAAGAGGGAGAAGGGAGCCGGCGCCTCGCCGTCCCAGAGCGCCTCGGCGGCGGCCATCTTCATCGGCTGCTGCTTGAACATCACCTTGCCGAGCAGGTCTCCGCTGATGGCGGTCCCCAGACCGGCGATGATCATGACGACCAGGCCGAGCCGCAGCGAGGTCCGCATGACGGGGATGTGCTTCTTGCGGGCCAGGTGGAAGGCCGCGATGCCGACCATGAACGCGCCGCCGACCAGGAAGGCCGCCGTCATGGTGTGGAAGAACTGGGTCAGCGCGGTGTTCTGCGTGAGCACCAGCCAGAAGTCCGTGAGCTCGGCCCGGCCGCGCTCGGGGTTCATCCGGTAGCCGACCGGGTGCTGCATCCAGGAGTTGGCCGCGAGGATGAAGTACGCGGACAGGATGGTGCCGATCGAGACCATCCAGATGCAGGCCAGGTGGATCTTCTTCGGCAGCTTGTCCCAGCCGAAGATCCACAGGCCGATGAAGGTGGACTCGAAGAAGAAGGCGATGAGCGCCTCGAAGGCCAGCGGGGCTCCGAAGATGTCACCGACGAACCGCGAGTAGTCGGACCAGTTCATGCCGAACTGGAACTCCTGGACGATGCCGGTGACGACACCCATCGCGATGTTGATCAGGAAGAGCTTGCCCCAGAACTTGGTGGCCTTGAGGTACTTCTCCTTTTCCGAACGCACCCAGGCGGTCTGCAAGATCGCGACGAGCGCGGCCAGCGAGATCGTCAAGGGAACGAAGAGGAAGTGATAGACGGTGGTAATACCGAACTGCCATCGCGCCAGGGTCTCTGGCGCCAAAGCTAGGTCCACGTCGTCGTCTCCTTCGTTTCGCCGTGGTCACAGCCGCAGTTTGCCTCTTGTATCCCACTCAATCCGGGAGGAAGCAGGACACGCTTGTGAACGCGTTCACATTCACAAGCATTATGTCGTACTGCTGTCGGCATCTTTCAGGGGGGTCCCCCTAGCGAATAAATTCAACAGATTGTTGAATGCGAACCATGAAGATTCGATTCCTCTGGCCCGCCGGCCAGCTCACCGCAACGCTCGACGAGACCCCGACCGCCAAGGCGCTCGCCGCCGCGCTCCCGATTTCCGCCTCCGCCAACACCTGGGGCGAGGAGGTCTACTTCGACACCGGCGTCTCCGTGGCACTGGAGCACGACGCCCAGCAGGTCGTCGAGCCCGGCACGGTCGCGTTCTGGACCGAGGGCGACGCGCTCGCGCTGCCCTACGGCCCCACCCCGATCTCCCGCGGGGGCGAGAGCCGCCTGGCGAGCCCGTGCAACGTCCTCGGCTCGTTCGACGGCGACCCCCGCCTGCTGGCCACCGTCCGCGACGGCGACCCCATCCGCGTGGAACTGGCCTGACGCCGGTCCGGAGCCCTACAGCTCCTTGAAGAACGCCTCCGCCGTGTGCAGGAAGAGGTCGTTCGCCTCGGGCTCGCCGATCGTGACCCGCAGGCCCTCGCCCGCGAATGGCCGGACCACCACGCCGGCCTTCTCGCAGGCCGCCGCGAAGTCGGCGGTGCGCTCGCCGAGCCGCATCCACACGAAGTTGGCCTGCGTCTCGGGCACCACGGTCCAGCCCTGGGCCAGCAGCGACCCGTAGACCCGGGCGCGCTCACCCACCAGCGACCCGACCCGGCCCATCAGCTCGTCCTCGGCCCGCAGCGAGGCGACCGCCGCGTCCTGGGCGAGCTGGCTGACGCCGAAGGGCACCGCGGTCTTGCGCAGCGCCGCGGCCACCGGCTCGTGCGCGACCGCGAAGCCGACGCGCAGGCCGGCGAGCCCGTACGCCTTGGAGAACGTACGCAGCACGGCGACGTTGGGGCGGCTGCGGTAGAGCTCGATGCCGTCCGGGACCTCGGCGTCGCGGACGAACTCCTTGTACGCCTCGTCGAGGACGACGAGGACGTCGGAGGGCACCCGGTCCAGGAACCGCTCCAGCTCGGCACGGCGCACGGCGGTGCCGGTGGGGTTGTTGGGGTTGCAGACGAAGATCAGGCGGGTCCGCTCGGTGATCGCCTCGAACATCGCGTCCAGGTCGTGCACGTCACCCTCGGCGAGCGGCACCTGGACCGACGTCGCACCCGAGATCTGAACGATGATCGGATAAGCCTCGAAAGACCGCCAGGCGTAGATGACCTCGTCACCCGGACCCGCCGTCGACTGGATCAGCGACTGGGCGACACCGACCGAGCCGGTGCCGGTGGCGATGTGCTCGACCGGGACCCCGAAGCGGTCGGCGAGCTCGTTCACCAGGCCCGTGCACGCCATGTCCGGGTACCGGTTGAAGTGGCCGGCCGCCGCGACCACGCTCTCCAGCACCCCAGGCAGGGGCGGGTACGGGTTCTCGTTCGAGGACAGCTTGAACGCGACCGGGCCGCCCGCAGCAGCGGGCTTCCCGGGCTTGTAGGTGGGGATGCCGTCCAGCTCGGCGCGCAGCTTCGGGCTCTTCTCGCTCACCGCAGGTCCTCCTCGACCGTCCCGTACGACGTCGCCGTCGACTCAATACTCCTCACCTTATGAGGATTCCGTCCATCCGAGAACGGCAGGCGCCTGGAATGCGGGAGAGCGCACGCATATATGCGTGCGCCGGTGGCCTGCGCCGTGGCGCGCGTCCCTCGTACAGGTGAGTTGAGCAGAGCCCGGAAGCGCACCGTTTTGGCATGCACGGTCCCGTCGACAAGGACACCAGATACTCCCAGTGACCAAAGACCTTCATTTCCAAGGTCATTGGGGGTGGCGAACCGTGCAGAATCGTGCCTGTCAACGCGTGCATATGCATCCGGACCGCGCTGCCCACCGAGCCCTACTATCGGCTCGCCATGACAGCAGCAGGGAAGCATCAGGTGAGCCGGACCGAGACCACCCGGCGGGCCGCCGGCCGACAAGGCCGGGCCGGCATCAGGGACGTGGCCGCCGCGGCGGGCGTCTCGATCACGACCGTCTCCGACGCCCTCAACGGGAAGGGACGGCTGCCGGACGCCACCCGCCGCCACGTTCGCGAGGTCGCAGACCGGCTGGGCTACCGCCCTTCCGCGGCGGCCCGCACCCTCCGTACCGGCAAGTCGGGCCTCATCGGCCTGACCGTGACGACGTACGGGGATGAACCTTTCACCTTCACCGAATTCGCGTACTTCGCCGAGATGGCCAGGGCCGCCACCTCCGCCGCGCTCGCTCGCGGCTACGCCCTCGTCATCCTCCCCGCCACCTCCCGACACGACGTCTGGTCCAACGTGGCCCTCGACGGCACCGTCGTCATCGACCCCTCCGACCACGATCCCGTCGTCACCGAACTGGTCCGCCAGGGTCTGCCCGTCGTATCCGACGGACGCCCGGCCGGCTCACTCCCCGTCACCGCCTGGGTCGACAACGATCACGAGGCCGCCGTCCTGGGCCTCCTCGACCACCTCGCCGCCGCCGGAGCACGCCGCATCGGGCTCCTGACCGGCACCACCACCGACACCTACACCCGGCTCTCCACGACGGCCTACCTGCGCTGGTGCGAGCGCGTGGGCCAAGATCCCGTCTACGAGTCCTACCCCGCCCACGATCCGTGCGCCGGCGCCGTCGCCGCCGACCGGCTGCTCGCCCGGCCCGACCGGCCCGATGCCGTCTACGGCCTGTTCGACCCCAACGGCACCGACCTGCTCGCCGCCGCCCGGCGCTACGGCCTGCGCGTTCCCGAGGATCTTCTGCTCGTGTGCTGCAGCGAATCCACCGTGTACGCCAACACCGAACCGCCCATCACCACCCTGTCCCTCAAACCGCGCCGCATCGGCACCGCCGTCGTCCAGCTGCTCATCGACGCCATCGAGGGCGTCGACACGGGCGGACCCGTCGAACAGGTCATCCCGACCGAGCTGATCATCCGTACCTCGTCCCAGCGCAGGCAGCCCCGAACTACCGTCAGTCCGCCCCGATCCCCGGCACAGGACTGACCACCAACCGGCCCAACGGCGGGGCCGCCGGCCCCGCCGAGGATTTCAGCAACACTCATATCGGGAGAAACCGGTAGGAAGGGCCAGCTCCGACCAGGATTCACCACCCCTGGTGCGTCACAGAGCGCGAGCTGCATTCCTATGATGGGCGCACGACATCACGGACCCTCCGCCCCCGAGGCGGGTGGGTCCGCAGGTGTACGGCAGCGCGACGGTGGTGGAGGGGTCGATGTCTCAGGGGGCCGGTCAGGGACCCGCGGTGCGGACGGACACCGAGCGGGACTTCCGGTTGCCGGTCGCCGAACCCGCCTCGCATGCCGTGCACCCGGGAGCCGCAGCAGCCGGATCGGGCGGCCTGCCAGGAAGCCAGGGCTTCGGGGCGGACGCCCCCGTCTACGGCGCGTACCCCGCCTACTACGACGCGGGCCCGGCTCCCGTCCCCGCGCAGCACGGGTACGGCCACGAAGCCCCGTACGGCGCCGCCGGCGCCTTCGGAGAGCCCGCCGCCCACCCGATGGGTCACGCCTCGGAGGAGAGCGACCCCGACGGGTACACGCCGACGCAGCGCGATCTCCCCGTCATCGGGCGCGGCGCCCTCGGCGGGCCCGGCGACACCGTTCAGATCCAGTACGTCCCCCAGGAGACCCCGGGCGAGGGCCCGGGCCCGCTCTACGTCGTCGGCGACGTCCACGGTTACATCGACGAACTCGTCGCCGAACTGCGCTTCCAGGGGCTCATCGACGCCGACCACAACTGGTCCGCCGGCAACGCCCGGCTCTGGTTCCTCGGCGACTTCACCGACCGCGGACCCGACGGCATCGGGGTCATCGACCTCGTCATGCGGCTCTCCGCCGAAGCCGCCGCCGCGGGCGGCTACTGCAAGGCCCTCATGGGCAACCACGAGCTGCTGCTCATCGGCGCCAAGCGGTTCGGGGACACCCCCATCGTCTCCGGCGCCGGCACCGCCACCTTCCAGGCCGCCTGGCTCCTCAACGGCGGTCAGCGCACCGACATGGACCGCCTGCAGGACGTCCACCTCCAGTGGATGTCCCGGCTGGACGCCGCGGTCCTGGTGGACGACCACCTGCTCCTCCACTCGGACACCACCGCCTACCTCGACTACGGCGACTCGGTCGAGGACGTCAACGACACCATCCACGAGCTGCTCAACCGCAACGATGCCGACATCACCTGGGACCTGTTCCGCAAGTTCACCAAGCGCTTCGCCTTCCGCGACGAGGAGACCGGCCCCCAGGCCGTACGCGAGCTCATCGGCACCTACGGCGGCAGCCGCGTCGTGCACGGCCACAGCCCCATCCCGTACCTGCTGGGCGAGGTGGGCACCGAGGACGGTGACGGTGCGCACGGTCCCGAGGCCGTCGTCGGCCCGCACGTCTACGCGGACGGCCTGGCCATCGCAATGGACGGCGGCGTGACGATGGCGGGCAAACTGCTCGTCGTGCAACTCCCGCTGAACGACTGAGGCTTCCCGGAGCTGGGTATTTCCGGAAAGCCCCTGTCGACGCACGGCGTGGGCGCTCTACCATCGCTCTATCCGTAGCAGGCTCTCCTCCGTTTGTGCCGGCGCCCCGTTCAACACGGACATACCGGTCCCCACGGAGCATCGGGGGATGCACATGACCAGCGCTCCGCACCTGCTCACCGAAGACCGACCGGAGTTCGATCGGCTCCTCGACGAGGCGCTGCGCACGGCGAGCGCCCGGCCCGAGCTCGCCGCCCTCGGCGAACGGCTGAACGCCGAACAGCTGCGCACCATGGCCATGGGGGCCACCCGACTGCTGACGGCCGCGGCCGCGGCCGAGTACGACCATTACGTGAAGGTCCGCAAAGAGCGGCAGGACGAGGTCCTGTCCACCCCCGGAACGACGGGGGAGGAGGGCTACGGGCAGGACGGTGGCGCGGGCGTCAGCGCCATCGTCGCGGTCCTCGCACCGGTCCTGGCCGGCACCGCCATGCTGATCTTCCTGCTGGTGGGCTACATCCTGAAGATGATCGAACCGGAACCGGCCTTCGCCGACACGATGCTGACGGCGGGCTGGCTCTTCGGCGGACTCACCGCGGCCGCACTGCTCTTCGCCGTGATCGGGCTGCTCGTGACGGCCGTCCGCAACAGTTCCACCGAGGTGGTGGCGGACGAGACCGAGGCGGTGCCCGACGAGGTGGCGCGGGCCCGGGAGGCCTGGCGCAACGCCCTGCTGGAGCGGGGCATCGTGCCGTTCCTCCGGGACGCGCTGGCCGATCCCAGCGCGGGGGCCGGCTTCCCGGCCCCCAGAAAGCCGGGAACCGGGCGCATCCCCAACCTGGGATACACCCGGCCCGATTTCACCAGTCCCGGGGCCCCGGCTGAGGGGCCCCGTCCCGGTTACACGTCTCCGGACTTCACCAGTCCGGACTTCGGCGGCCCGGAGACCGAGCCGAAGTGAGCGCTACTGGCCGTTCGGCGAGCCGGAGTGGGCCAGGTCGCCCTTCCACTCGATGCCCTTGCTGCGGAGTCCGAGCATCGGGTTCGGAGCCGGCAGCTGCTGGGTCCAGGCCTCGTTCCAGGTGAAGTCACCGCCGCCCACGTCTCCGTGGGTCTGGAACACCTGGCCGGTCGTGGTCAGCACCTTGATGAAGGCGTCGTTGTCGTGGGCGAAGATGGAGATGCCACAGGCAAGGCCGACCGGGAAACCCGGGTTGTCGTCGACGTCGCTGATGTTCTGCCAGACCGGCACGCCGCCCTGCGTGGACGCAATCCCCGCGTAGGCGACCCCGCCGACCAGGGCAGCGTGGAAGTCCTCGGTGCTCGAGGGCGAGAGGCTGTCGATGTCATTGCACGGACCGGTGGCACCCGTGGCGCCCGTCGGACCGGTGGCGCCCGTCGGACCGGTCCCACCCGTGGCTCCCGTCGGACCGGTCGCACCGGTGGCGCCCGTGGGACCGGTCGCACCCGTCGCACCCGGGTAGCCGCGCGGCCCCGTCGGACCGGTCGCGCCCCGCGGGCCGGTGGGGCCCGTCGCGCCCTTGTCTCCCTTGGGTCCGCGCGGGCCGCGCGGGCCCACCTTGCAGTCGTCGCCGTGAGCCGCCGCCGGCGCACCCGCTCTCTGGTGCTGGGACTTGCAGCGGTCCGGACTCCCGGGCGCCGCGGCCAGCGCGACCGCCGGAGTCGTCAGGCCCGCCAGCACCAGCGCCACCGAGGCGAGCGTGCCTCCCGTCAGCCAGCCGGCCCGTCGGGGCAACGGCCCCAGGTAGGTACGGGCGTTGTTCTCAGAACTCATGTACCGCTCCTCGCACACACCGGATCGAATCGATCTGCGAAGTCCGTAAATGTGACCGGTCTCCGCGGGCCATCCTGAAGACCCCGACCCCGCGAGTCCGATCGGCACGCCCATCCGTCAGCGGAACGGCTCAGTGCACACCGCCACTTGGCGGCCTGCCGCACGGCCACACGGGTCTGCGCCCGGGCATGCCGCACGTGTGCCCTGTCTCGGTGACGCCCCCAGGCCGGTCAGGGCCGGCTTCCGGGCACCGTGTTTCACGTGAAACACCGTCTCTGTTTCACGTGAAACATCGGAGCGTTCGCCCCCTTAGCCGGCGGACCGGTCACCGAGCACCCGCCGCCGCTGCCCGACGTCCGCCAGCGCCGGCGAGCGCCAGGCGCCGTCCGGGTGGTACAGGTTCCGGCCCGGCTCCACGATCTCGTCGATCCGGTCGAGGGTCGCATCGTCGAGGACCAGCCCGGCGCCCTTCACCAGTGCTTCCAGCTGCTCCATGGTCCGCGGACCGGTGATCACGGAGGTGACGGCGGGATGAGCCAGTGGGAAGGCCACCGCCAGCTCGGGCAACGTGCAGCCGATGGAGCCGGCGAGCTCCACCAGCTGCTCCACGGCCTCCAGCTTCGCGACATTGCCCGGAACCGCGGGGTCGAAGCGGGCCGGAGTGAGCGCCGCACGCCCGGAGGTCATGTCGACGGCGCTGCCGAGCCGGTACTTCCCGCTCAGGAATCCGGAT
The DNA here is from genome assembly GCF_057834385.1 of Streptomyces sp. GL_141. Classification (NCBI taxonomy): domain Bacteria; kingdom Bacillati; phylum Actinomycetota; class Actinomycetes; order Kitasatosporales; family Streptomycetaceae; genus Streptomyces; species Streptomyces sp. GL_141. The sequence continues at coordinate 4,284,571 of NZ_CM174402.1, read as the reverse complement.
GCGAGCGGGCTCCAGGTCAGGACGCCCATCCCGTACCTCCGGGCCACCGGCAGCACACTGCTCTCGATCCCGCGCGCGAGGATCGAGTACGGCGGCTGCTCGGTCCGGAACCTCGGCAGAGCCCGCCGTTCGGCGACGTGGTGCGCCTCGACGATGTCCTCGGCCGGGAAGGTGGAGCAGCCGAAGGCCCGTATCTTGCCGGCCCGGACCAGGTCGCCCAGGACGGACAGGGTCTCCTCGACGTCCGTGCCCTGATCCGGCCGGTGCACCTGGTAGAGGTCGATCCAGTCCGTGTCCAGTCGGCGCAGGCTGTCCTCGACGGCACGCACGATCCAGCGCCGGGAGTTCCCGCTGCGGTTGCGGCCCTCGCCCATCTGGAAGTGCACCTTGGTCGCGAGGACGACATCGTCCCGCCGGCCCTTGAGGGCCTTGCCCACGATCGTTTCGGACTCCCCGGCGGAGTACATGTCCGCGGTGTCCACGAAGTTGATCCCGTGGTCGAGCGCGGCGTGGATGATCCGCGCGCACTCCTCGTGATCCGGATTGCCGACCGCGCCGAACATCATCGTGCCGAGGCAGTGCGTGCTGACCTCGATGCCGGTCCCACCCAGAATTCGGTATCGCATGCTCATGGGCCCGCACTGTAGGAGTTGGAGCGCGCTCCAGCGCAAGCACACAAACGCCGGTCCGCTCCCTCAGGAGCGGCCCGGCACTTGGGTTCACTGGTGGGTCATACCGCTGTCGTCAGGGGCGGTGCTTGTTGCCCTTGTCGACCGTGTGCTTGGCGGCCGGCTTCTTGGCAGCCTGGTGCTTTACGGCAGGCTTCTTGGCGGGCGGGCTCTTGAAGGGCTGGTTCTTGGCGGCCACGTTCGTCGGGGGAGCGCTCGTGGGGCCGGGGACGACCTCGGTCCACGGGTGCGTAGCCATCGCCGTCCCGCAGTCCAGGGACGGTGTCATGTTGTTGACTGAGCAGAAGGTCTCGAAGACCCGCCCGTCGATGGTCGCGATCTCGATGTTGGCACCGTTGGAGTGTTCATCGACGGCGATTCCGCACGCAAGTCCGGTGGGATAGCCCGGGTTCCGCGCGGCGATGGTCAGGTTGTGCCAGTCGAAGGGCGTCGCGTTCGGCTGGATACCCCGGATTCCGACGTAGGCGACCCCGTTGATCATTACCGCCTTGATCTCGCGGTTGGCGGCGGGCTTGTAGTTGGCGATGGCGTTGCACCCCCCGGTCGCGCCTGTGGCACCGGTCGTCCCGGTCGCACCCGTCGCACCCGTCGCACCCGTTGCGCCCGTGGCACCCGTGGCACCCGTGGCACCCGTGGCACCCGTTGCGCCGGTCGCACCGGTCGCACCGGTCGCGCCGGTCGCACCGGTCGGACCCGTCGCACCGGTCGGACCCGTCGCACCGTCGGCACCCGTCGCGCCGTCGGCCCCAGTCGCACCCGTGGCGCCATCAGCGCCCGTCGGGCCGGTCGGACCCGTCGGACCCGTCGCACCATCAGCACCGGTCGCACCCGTGGCACCGTCAGCACCCGTGGCACCCGTCGGGCCGGTCGGACCGGTCGGACCGGTCGGACCATCAGCGCCCGTCGCACCATCGGCGCCAGTCGCACCCGTAGCGCCATCAGCACCTGTGGCGCCGGTCGCACCCGTGGCACCGTCAGCACCGGTCGCACCGTCAGCACCCGTGGGACCCGTCGGGCCGGTCGGACCCGTGGCACCGTCGGTGCCGGTCGCGCCCGTGGCACCGTCAGCACCTGTGGCACCCGTCGGGCCGGTCGCGCCCGTCGCGCCCGTCGCGCCCGTGGCACCATCGGCACCCGTCGCGCCCGTCGCACCATCGGCACCCGTCGCACCCGTGGCACCATCGGCACCCGTCGCACCCGTCGCGCCTGTGGGGCCCGTCGGACCGACGGCCGGGCAGTCGTCATCATGCCCGTCGTGGTGGTCGCGCCCTTCGTCGTCTCCCCAGCCGCCGTGCCCGTCGTCGTCCCCGCCGCCCCGGTACCTGTCCTCCGGCGGCCCGTCGTGCGGCTCGCAGTCCTCGCCTCCGCCGCCCGACGGGGCGGTGGCTCTCACGGCCGTGACCGTCGGCTTGACCGCCGCGATGACGGGGGTGGCCATGCCCACGAGTACGAGGGAAAGCGAGGCCAGGGCACCTCCCGCCATCCAGGCTCGGTTACGGGGGACAGGACCAAGGCGGAGCTTGGTCTGGTGCTCACGACTCATCTGCAGCGCTCCTCGGGAACGGAAGGCGAGCCGGAACGATCGACGCCCCGGCTGCGAGTTCGAACGTCCCTGGGACTTACGGGCGGAGCCGCCGGGATCTTGAGTTGCCCGGGATCTTAATCAGCAGAACGGCTTATCGGACCCCCCCGAACGGCTGCGCCGACGCCCACCGGGGGGTAGCGCCACCGGCGTGCCGCCGACCCAACGGCAGCCGCACTCCCTAACGTCGCCCGCGATCCGTCCGACGAGAGGGTGCTGCGGTGAGGCCGACCATCTGTCTGAACATGATCGTCAAGAACGAGGCGCCGACGATCCGGAAGTGCCTGGAGTCGGTGCGCCCCCTGATCGACACCTGGGTGATCGTGGACACGGGCTCCACCGACGGCACCCAGGACGTCATCCGGGACTGCTTCGCCGATCTGCCCGGCACGCTCCACGACCGGCCGTGGAAGGGATTCGACGGCAGCCGCACCGAGGCGATCGAACTCGCGCGCTCCAGCGCCGACTACCTGCTGTTCATCGACGGCGACGACGAGATGCAGATCCAGCCCGGGTTCCGCATGCCGGACCTGACGCTCGACGCGTACCAGGTGGCGCTGCACGACGGCCCGATCGTCCACTGGCGGCCGGCGCTGGTCGCCACCCGGCTGCCCTGGCGGTACGTGGGCGTGCTCCACGAGTACATCGACTGCGGCACCGAGTACGGCCGCGACGTGATCGAGGGCTTCAACATCCTCTCCGTCGGCGGTGGGGCCCGCTTCCGGGAGGAAGGCCAGCGGGCCAAGTACCTGCGCGATGCGGAAGTCCTGACCGAAGGCCTCGCGAAGGAGCCCGGCAACGCCCGTTACGCCTTCTACCTGGCCCAGAGCTGGCGTGACGCGGGAGAGCCGGAGAAGTCCCTCGACGCGTACGACCGCCGGGTGGCCATGGGCGGCTGGGCCGAGGAGACCTACTGCGCGCAGCTCTACGCCGCACGGCTGGCCGTCACCCTGAAGAGGCCGTCGGCCGAGGTCATGGACCGCTACCTCCGCGCACACGAGAGCCGTCCCTCGCGCGCCGAGGCCCTCGGCGACCTCGCCCGGCTCTGCCGTCTCGAAAGCCGCTGGCCCCTCGCCTACATGTTCGCCCGGCAGGCAGTGCGGGTGCCGCACCCGGACGACATCCTCTTCGTCGAGTTCGCCTGGCACGACTGGCGCGCGCTCGACGAACTCGCGGTGGCGGCCTACTGGACCGGGGAGTACCAGGAGTCCCTGGACTGCTGCGAACGCCTGCTCCAGGACGGCAAGCTGCCCGACGACCAGCAGGACCGGGTCCTCGCGAACCTCGAGTTCGCGCGGCGCAAGCTCGGCTTGGGATCCCGGGCCTTCGCCTGACCGTCCGCCCTAGTCATGCCCTCGGCACGCCCTCGTCACGCCCTCGTCACGCCTCGTCAGCTCGATACCCGGAGAGCGCCCATGACCGTCACGGTCTCGCCCCGTCCCGTTTCCCCCCTGCTCGACCTGGTGCAGCCGGCCCGTCCGACCCACATCGTCGACGTGGGCGCCAACCCGATCGACGGGGACCCGCCGTACCGGGGCATGCTCGAGGCCGGCCTGTGCAGAGTGACCGGATTCGAGCCCCAGCCCGAGGCCCTGGAAACACTGCAACGCCGCAAGGGCCCGTACGAGACCTACCTGCCCGACGCCCTCGGCGACGGCGGCACCCACACGCTCTGCGTGGCCACCAGCTCCGGGATGACCAGCTTGTTCCGCCCCGACCCGAACAGGCTCGGGCTCTTCAACGGCTTCGGCGCATGGGGCCGGATCCGCGAAGAGGTCCAGGTGTCCACCCGTCGGCTGGACGACGTCGAAGCGGTCGGCGCCTTCGACCTGCTGAAGATCGACATCCAGGGCGCCGAGCTGATGGTCTTCCAGGGCGCCCGGGAAAAACTGGCCGGGGCCGTAGCCGTGCACACGGAGGTCTCCTTCGTCCCGCTGTACGAGAACCAGCCCGTGTTCGGCGACGTGGACCAGGAACTGCGCGGCCAGGGATTCATCCCGCACGCCTTCGCGGCGATCAAGCGCTGGCCGATCGCCCCCGTGGTCTTCGGCGGCGACTTCCGCAAGGCCCGCCACCAGCTCCTCGAAGCCGATGTCGTGTACGTGCGCGACTTCGGCCGTCCCGAGTCCATGACCGACGAGCAGCTCGGGCAGCTGGCCCTGATCGCCCACCACGTCTACGACTCGACCGACCTCGCCTACTACTGCCTCAACCAGCTGAGCGTGCGGAACCTCGCCGCCCCGGACGCACCGAACCGCTACCTCGCCGCCCTGGGCTGACACGGCGTACGACGGACGGCCCGCGACTCCCCCCTCGGTGTCGCGGGCCGTCCGTGTGTGCCGGGGCGGGAGGTCAGTCCGCCAGCGGCAGGTACACGCGGTTGCCCGCGGCCGCGAACTCGGCGGACTTCTCCGCCATGCCCGCCTCGATCTCCTCGGCACCCAGGTCGCCACCGTGCTGGCGGCGGATGTCCTGGGAGATCTTCATCGAGCAGAACTTCGGACCGCACATGGAGCAGAAGTGCGCGGTCTTGGCCGGCTCGGCCGGGAGGGTCTCGTCGTGGAACTCACGGGCCGTGTCCGGGTCGAGGGCCAGGTTGAACTGGTCCTCCCAGCGGAACTCGAACCGCGCGTCCGACAGGGCGTCGTCCCACTCCTGGGCGCCCGGGTGGCCCTTGGCCAGGTCCGCCGCGTGGGCCGCGATCTTGTACGTGATGACACCGGTCTTCACGTCGTCGCGGTTCGGCAGGCCCAGGTGCTCCTTGGGCGTGACGTAGCAGAGCATCGCGGTGCCCCACCAGGCGATCATCGCGGCGCCGATGCCCGAGGTGATGTGGTCGTACGCGGGCGCGACATCGGTGGTGAGCGGGCCGAGCGTGTAGAACGGCGCCTCCTCGCAGATCTCCTGCTGAAGGTCGATGTTCTCCTTGATCTTGTGCATCGGGACGTGCCCGGGGCCCTCGATCATCGTCTGCACGTTGTGGCGCTTGGCGATCGTGTTCAGCTCGCCCAGCGTCTTCAGCTCCGCGAACTGCGCCGCGTCGTTGGCGTCCGCGATGGAACCGGGGCGCAGGCCGTCACCCAGGGAGTACGTGACGTCGTACGCCGCGAGGATCTCGCAGAGCTCCTCGAAGTTCGTGTAGAGGAAGTTCTCCTTGTGGTGCGCCAGGCACCAGGCGGCCATGATCGAGCCGCCGCGGGAGACGATGCCGGTCTTGCGGCGCGCGGTCAGCGGCACGTACGACAGCAGCACGCCGGCGTGGACCGTCATGTAGTCGACGCCCTGCTCGGCCTGCTCGATGACCGTGTCCTTGTAGATCTCCCAGGTCAGGTCCTCGGCGCGGCCGTCGACCTTCTCCAGCGCCTGGTACAGCGGCACGGTGCCGATCGGCACGGGAGAGTTGCGCAGCACCCACTCGCGGGTGGTGTGGATGTTGCGGCCGGTTGAGAGGTCCATGACCGTGTCGGCGCCCCACTTGGTCGCCCAGGTCATCTTGTCCACTTCCTCCTCGATCGAGGAGGTGACGGCGGAGTTGCCGATGTTGGCGTTGACCTTCACCAGGAACCGCTTGCCGATGATCATCGGCTCGATCTCGGGGTGGTTCACGTTGACCGGCATGACCGCGCGACCTGCGGCGATCTCCTCGCGGACGACCTCGGGGGAGACGTTCTCGCGGATCGCGACGTACTCCATCTCCGGGGTGATCTCGCCTCGGCGGGCGTACGCGAGCTGCGTGACCGCGACGCCGCCACGGCCGCGGCGGGGCTGGCGCGGACGGCCCGGGAAGACCGCGTCGAGGTTCTTGAGGCCACCGCGCGGCGAGGTGTGCTTGATGCCGTCGTCCTCGGGGCGCACGGGGCGGCCCGCGTACTCCTCGGTGTCGCCGCGGCTGATGATCCAGTTCTCGCGCAGCGGCGGCAGGCCCCGGCGCACGTCGGTCTCGATCTGCGGGTCGGTGTACGGACCGGACGTGTCGTAGAGCGTCACGTCCTTGCCGTTGGTGAGGTGGACCTGGCGAACCGGCACCCGGATGTCGGGGCGGGAGCCCGCCACGTACCCCTTGTGCCAGCCCGGCTGGCGCTCGGTCTGGCCGTCGGCGTCCTGGCTGACGGCAGGCGTGCGTGCGTCCTGAATGGTCATGAGACCTAATCTCCCTACGCCGGCATTACCCGGTAACAGGTTCGGCGGTCGACGCAGCCTCCTCCCGTACGCATATTCGAATGCGAACGGTGATCAGCGCCCTCTCAGCCCGGTGCTCCGAGCTCCCGCGTTGTGCAAAGTAGCCCCCACGCTAGCGTCATGTGTGGCGTGCTGAACAGTGGGCCCCCTCATCTGTTGCGATGATCAGCCAGTGACGTCCTCGCCGCAGCCCCCCACCGACCCCACGGATCCCGCTGGTCACGCCGGCCACGCAGGCCACACGCACGCGGACCCCGGTCACTCGCCGGCCCCTTCTCCCGGGCACTCCCACGGACATGCGCACAGCCATGGCCCGGCGGCCCCCGTCTCGAAGCACCTGCGCAAGGTGATCGCGGCCGTTCTGATCCCCTTCGCCACTGCCGTCGTGATCGGCATGGTGGTGCTCTGGCCCGGCGGCGCGCCGGGCCACGAGCGCACCGGGGTCGGCTTCGACCGGCAGACCCAGCAGGGCACGGTCGTCGCCCTCCAGCACGTCGACTGCAAATCCGTGAACGCCGCGCAGGTCCCGCCCACCGGCGACACCTCCACCCCCGAGGGGCGCGAGGCCCTGGCCGCGCAGAACGGCGAATGCAAGAAGGCCACGATCAAGGTCGGCAGCGGACCGGACAAGGGCCGCGAGTTCGTGGAGATCGTCCAGCCGGGTGCACCACGGCAGTTGACGGACGGCCAGGACGTGGTCGTCGCCTACGCCCCGGACGCGCCCCGGGATCTCCAGTACTCCGTGATCGACGTGAATCGCAAGCTGCCGATGGCCCTGCTCGCCGGCATCTTCGCCCTCTCGGTCGTCCTCGTCGGGCGGATGCGCGGGCTGTTCGCGCTCATCGCCCTCGTCGTCAGCTTCGCCGTGCTGACCCTCTTCATCCTCCCGGCGATCCTGCAGGGGTCGAATCCGCTGGTCGTGGCCGTGGTCGGAGCCAGCGCGATCATGCTGATCGCGCTCTACATGTGCCACGGGCTGACGGCCCGCACCTCGGTCGCGGTCCTCGGCACCATCATCTCGCTGCTGCTGATCGGCCTGCTGGGCTCGCTGTTCATCGACTGGGCGTTCCTCAGCGGCAACACGGACGACAACACCGGGCTGATCCACGGGCTCTACCCGAACATCGACATGAGCGGTTTGCTGCTTGCGGGTGTCATCATCGGATCGCTCGGCGTACTCGACGATGTGACCGTCACTCAGACCTCCGCGGTCTGGGAACTCCACCAGGCCGACCCGTCGATGGGCCCGCGCGGGCTCTACCGGGCGGGCATCCGCATCGGACGGGACCACATCGCCTCGGTGGTCAACACCCTGGTACTGGCGTACGCGGGCGCGGCGCTGCCCCTGCTGCTGCTGTTCTCGATCGCGAACAGCAGCATGGGCTCGGTGGCCAACAGCGAGCTGGTCGCGGAAGAGATCGTACGGACCCTCGTGGGCTCGATCGGACTGGTCGCCTCGGTACCCGTGACGACGGCCCTGGCCGCACTCGTGGTGTCCGCGGACCGCGCGGAATCCCCGGCGGCCACGGCGGCCTCGGGGCCGCTCCGCGGCGGCCGGGGCCGGCGACGCAAGCGCTGAAAGGCGGACCGGCGGGCGCAACTGGTCAGATCGCGCACACGGCCGGCCGTGAGGAACGGCAAGGTGGAGCGCTCAGCGCGTCGGCACGCTGAGCCGTGGTGCGGTGGTGCGGTGCTGCCGTGGTGCCGTGGTGCTGATGGTGCCGTCATGCAGGCGGCGCCGTTGCTGATGGTGCCGTCATGCGGCTTGATCCGGATGGTGCGTTGACGCTTGCCGGCACACCCTGGTCAGGCGGTGTCCGGCCGGACTCGCGTCAGCCCGCGTTCTGCTCGTTCTGCTGCGACTCCGCGAGGATCTTGTCGAGCGCCTCGTCGAGGTTCTCCTCGAAGTCCCCGAGGTTGCGCTCCTGGCCGAGCGGAACGATCCGGTCGGTGCGGTCGAGGAACGCCACGAGTGGCGCCGCGCTCGCACGGAAGAGAGCCCGGTCTGCGCCTACTTGCAGCCGGATGTGGACATCGGACAGCTCCTCCGGGTCGGTCGGGGCGATGTGGACATCGCCGTCACCGCACGGCTTGTTGATGCCGTCCAGAAGGAGCTCCCGGCCGAACGCCCAGGTCACGGGCGCATCTCCGGGAAGGTGGAAGGTCAGGCGGACTGCGTAGGGGTCACGAGCGTCGTACCGGAGTTCCACCGGGATCCGGAACGAGAGCTCCTCGGAAACGAGGAAACTCATCATGACCTCTGCCTGTACCGACTCGCGCATTGCCTACCCCGCTGTAGTGGAAGTGGCCAGGAATGATCCCCCAAGGCCCTCTTGACAAGAGTGGTGGAAGCGCTAGCAGATCACAAGGAGTGAGTTTTCAGATACTGATAGAGAAGGAGAGGGTGCTCAACAGCGCGCCTACTTCACTCCGTAGCCGATCGACCGCATACAGCAATCGATGTTCCTGGTGCAGAGGAAGAGAAATCGCCATTGTCGCGGCGGTGTCGCCGGCCGTGATGGGGATGGCCGCGCACACCGTTCCCAGGGCGTATTCCTGCCGCTCGGTCACCGGCTGCATCCGCTCCATGGAGCCGATCCGCTGCTCCAGAGCCCGTAGATCCCGCACGGTGAAGGCGGTGATGGCCTCGACCGGGTGACGGTCGTAGTAGTCCTTGCGCGCCTTCTCGTCGAGCTGGCCGAGCAGGCACTGCCCGATGGCGTGCGCGTGGCCGGTCTCGCGGAAATCGGCCCACTCTTCGCAGGCCGGGTTCGCCGGGGTGTCCGAGACCCCCACGACCTCGATTTCACCCTCGCGGTAGACCGCGAAGTAGACGGGGGCCCCGACTGCGTCGCGGAAGTGCGCGAGGGAGTCGAGGATCATGCTGCGACGTTTCTGCTGAAGCCCGCCACCGGCCAGGCGGCCCGCGGCGTCCCCCAGGACGAAGACTCCGCTCTCCCGTCGCAGATAGCCCTCGTGCGTCAGGGTGCGCAGCAGGTGGTACGCGGTGGGAAGCGGGAGCCCGGCCTCACGCGCCAGTTGTTTCGCCGGGGCTCCCTCACTATGGGAACCCACCGCTTCGAGCAGCCTCAGTGCCCGCTGCACCGAACCGATCAGAGTCGGCACACCGGCATTGTGAACCGAAGACAAAGCTCACCCCCAGGCGTGGCGGCGAGCCTTGGGGGGGCCCGCCCTGCGGGGGCCGCCCCCGCGTGTGCCATGACTCCTGGGGGTCGTGCTCGGTGGCTGTAACCAACAACCGCAGGTCAGAGCGGCACTACCGGCGTTCGGTGCCCAGGGAACGGCACAGATTGCCACTCTATCCGCCGATTCCCGGGCTGTGAGCGGTTTGGCCGTTCACGTTCCCTCAGCTGGGTTAATCCCGCTGTGACCCTGGTTGCGCCAGTTCTACCACTCTCCGGCGGAGGACTTCGACTCGGCGCCCTTGAACTTCCTGACGACGAAGATCAGGCCTCCGACGAGGGCCACGAGGAGCAGCGCCTTGAAGAGGAAGCCGATCAGCGCACCGATGACGCTGGTGATCACGCCACCGAAGACGAACAGCACCAGCAGCGGAACGGCGACCCACTTGACCCACCAGGGCATGCCTTCGAATATCCCTCGGATGCCTTCCATGTCCTCGACCTCTTCTTCCTAGTCCATCCAGTCCGTGACTTCCTGCTCTCGATGCTAGGAGGCCACGGCCCCCGGCGGGGGCCCTCGAGCCCCCGTACTCCCCTGATCCGCCCCCTAGGGGGACGGGGCTCCGGACCCTCAGTCCCGGGGTCCGTTCACCCTTCCGGCGGAGAGAAGACGACCATCACCTTCAGGTTCTCGGTGATGTGGTGGAACTTGTGCGGCACCCCGGCCGGCACGTAGACCACGCTCCCGTTGGCGACCATCGTCGTCTCCTCCCCGACGGTGATCGAGGCCCGGCCGCTCACGACGAAGTACACCTCGTCCTGGCCGTGGGGCTGTTGGGGATCGCTCTGCCCGGCGTCCAGCGCGTACAGCCCGACCGACATGTTCCGCTCGCGCAGGAACTGCAAGTAGGCACCCTTGTTCGCGGCCCGCTCGGCCTCGAGCTCGTCCAGCCGGAAGGCCTTCATCTTCTTTGTACCCCTTGTGCTCTCTCGTCCGGCGAGCATCCGCAGATCAGCTGATGTTCCACCGGGACCATCTCTGCAACGATCAGACACATGACGAATTTCGTAGTCAAGACCCTTGCCAACGCGGCAGCCCTGGCCGTCGCCATCTGGCTCCTCGCGGGCATCACGCTGGACGACGGCACCAGCATGGGCCACCGCGCACTCTCCCTGATCCTGGTCGCGCTGATCTTCGGCCTGGTCAACTTCATCGTCAAGCCCGTGGTGAAGCTGCTCTCGCTGCCCCTCTTCGTCCTCACCCTGGGCCTGTTCACCCTCGTGGTGAACGCCGCGATGCTGCTGCTGACCTCGTGGCTGGCGAAGCAGTTCGACCTCAGCTTCCACGTCGACGGCTTCTGGACCGCCGTCGTCGGCGCCCTGATCATCTCCGTCGTCTCCTGGGCCGTGAACATGGTCCTGCCCGACAAGAACTGAAGCCGGGCGCCCATGTACCGCGTGTGCTTCGTCTGCACCGGCAACATCTGCCGCTCGCCCATGGCCGAGTCGGTCTTCCGCTCCCACGTGGCCGACGCCGGGCTCTCGGGCCTGGTCGAGGTCGACAGCGCCGGCACCGGCGGCTGGCACGAGGGGGACGGGGCCGACCCGCGCACCGTGGCCGTCCTGGAAGCCTCCGGGTACGAGCCGGGCCACCGGGCCCGGCAGTTCCGGGCCTCCTGGTTCGCGGGCCTCGACCTCGTCATCGCGCTCGACGCCGGGCACCTGCGTGACCTGAGGGCGCTCGCCCCCACCCCCGAGGACGCCGCCAAGGTCCGGCTGCTGCGGTCCTACGACCCGGCGGCCTCCGCCGCTCAGACCGACGTACCGGACCCCTACTACGGCTCCCTCGACGGATTCGAGGAGTGCCTGCAGCTGGTCGAGGCGGCAAGCCCCGGCCTGCTGGCCGCCGTGAGCGAAGCCCTGAAGGAGCACACCCCATGAGCGCCCCCGACCCCGTGCCCCCGAGGGCTGAGCGGCTCGGCGACGGCACCGTCGCCGTCCGTGCCGGTCTGCCGGAGCCCGTCAAGAACGAGCCTCCGCTGCCCGGCCCCGTCTTCGCCGCCCACTTCCACCTGCCCGGCGACGTCGAGGGCCCCTACGCCTACGGCCGCGACACCAACCCCACCTGGACCCTGCTGGAGCGGGCCATCGGGGAGCTGGAGGCCCCCGGCCTGGACGGGGTGGACACGGTCGTCTTCGCCTCCGGCATGGCCGCGGTGTCCGCCGTCCTGCTCTCCCAGGCACGCGCCGGCGAGACCGTCGTCCTGCCGGACGACGGGTATCAGGTCCTGCCCCTCGTACGGGAACAGCTGGAGGCGTACGGAGTCCACGTGCGCACCGCCCCCACCGGCGAGGACGCCCAGCTCTCGGTGCTCGACGGCGCCCGGCTGCTGTGGCTGGAGACCCCGTCCAACCCGGGGCTCGACGTCTGCGACGTACGACGCCTCGTGGACGCCGCGCACGCCGGCGGAACCCTCGTCGCCGTCGACAACACCCTCGCGACCCCGCTCGGCCAGCGCCCCCTCGAACTGGGCGCCGACTTCTCGGTGGCCAGCGGCACCAAGGGGCTGACCGGCCACGGCGACCTGCTGCTCGGCTACGTCGTGTGCCGCGACGCCGAGCTCGCCGCGGGCATCCGCCGCTGGCGCAAGGTGGTCGGCGCGATCCCCGGCCCCATGGAGGCCTGGCTCGCCCACCGTTCCCTGTCCACCATCCAGCTGCGCGCGCAGCGCCAGTGGACCAACGCGCTCGCCGTCGCCGAGGCCCTCGCCGACCGCGGTGACGTCACCGGGCTGCGCTACCCGGGCCTTCCGTCGGACCCGTCCCACAAGACGGCCGCGCGTCAGATGCGGGGCTTCGGCTCCGTGGTCTCCTTCACCCTGGCCGACCGCGCCCACGCGGAACGGTTCATGGCCGCCCTGCGGCTCGTCGAGGACGCCACCAGCTTCGGAGGCGTGCGGTCCACCGCCGAGCGCCGCCGGCGGTGGGGCGGCGACGCCGTTCCGGAGGGGTTCATCCGCTTCTCCGCAGGGGCCGAGGACACCGAGGACCTGGTCGCGGACGTGCTGCGGGCACTCGACCTGGCGGTCGCGCAGGGCTGACCGGCCGTCCCGGGCGGTCCGAGCACGCCGTCCGGCAGCTCGGACCGCCCGGATCCCGGCCCGGCGGGTTTCACCGGGGCGCGTTTCAGAAGCGGAAGTCTGGGCCACTCTTCTCCCATGACCGAACGTCCAGTGGTCAAACGCACCGCCCGCGCGATCCTGCTCGACGGTGACGACCTGATCCTCATCAAGCGGACCAAACCCGGCGTCGACCCGTACTGGCTCACCCCCGGCGGGGGCGTGGAGTCCTCGGACCTGACCGTCGTCGACGCCCTCCACCGAGAGCTCCACGAGGAACTCGGCGCGAAGATCACCGATGTCGTGCCCTGCTTCGTCGACACCGTCGAGCACATCGCCGACGGCGGAGTGACCGGCGTCAAGGTGCAGCACTTCTTCGTCTGCCACCTCGAATCCATGGACCCCAGCCAGCGGCACGGCCCCGAGATCGACGAACCGGAGGGCGAGTACGAGATCGTCCGCGTGCCCTTCAGCCGCGTCGGCATCGCCGCGGTGCACCTCGTCCCGCTGTCCCTGCGCCACTACCTCGACGGCAACATCGAGGGCGTGCGCGCGATGCACGCCCCCGACCTGGGCTGACCCACCGCACGCGGGCGCCGCCGCGCCAGTCAGCCGGCGACGCCCGCCAGCTCCTCCACCTCGTCGTGCCGGATCCGCTCACCGGGGATCCCGATCCTCTTCAGCGCGTCCACCCCACTGCGGATCATCGCAGCCGGCCCCGAGACGAACGCGTCGTACGAGCTCCAAGGCCCGTGGGTGCCGACGGCCTGCGGCAGTTGTCCGGCGAGCCCCTCGTCACAGACCACCGGGCGCACCGACAGCCAGGGGTGCGAGCGCTGCAGTCCCAGCAGCGTGTCCTTGTCGTACAGGTCGTCGTCGCTGCGCGCCCCGAAGAACACCTCCACCGGGCGCCGCTCCCCGTGCTCGGCCACGTCCTCGATCAGCGCCTTGATCGGGGCGATCCCCGTGCCGCCACCCAGGCACAGCATTCCGTTGTCGGTGCTGTGGTCGACCACCATCGATCCCGTCGGGGGCCCGAGCCGCAGCACGTCGCCGGGCCGGGCGTGCCGGACGAGCGCGTTGGAGACCCATCCCGCCGGTACGGCCTTGACGTGGAAGGACAGCAGTCCGTCCGAGCGCGGTGCCGAGGCGAAGGAATAGTGCCGCCAGATCCGCGGCCACCACGGGGTCTCCAGGCTCGTGTACTGGCCCGCGAGGAAGGGGTAGGGCTGATCGGGGCGGACGGTGATCACCGCGATGTCCGAGGTGCGCAGATCGTGGGAGACCACCTCCGCGTGCCACCACGGCGGCGCCTTGGGCTCGTCCTCGGCCGCCGCGTCGATCATGATCTGGGAGATCGCGGTGTACGCCCGGACCCAGGCGGCCTCGGTCTCCGGCCCCCAGGTGGCCTCCGCGTACTTGGCCAGCGCCCCGACCAGGGCCTCTCCCACCGGCGGATAGTGCTCGGGCCGGGTTCCGTACTTGCGGTGCCCCGTGCCCAGCCGGCGCAGGTAGGCGGTGAGCACCTCGGGGTTGTCGATGTGCTCGGCGGCCGTCAGCAGCGCCTTCAGCAGCCGGTCGCGCTGCACGTCCATCGCGGCGGGGAACAGCCCCCGGAGATCAGGGTGTCCCGTGAACACGACGGCGTAGAAGTAGGAGGTCACCTTGTCGGCGACGGGTGCGATCTCCGCGAGGGTCCGGCGGATGAGAACCGCATCGGGGGAGGGCTCGGGCTCACCGTCCCCGGACGGTATCCGGGACGGCCCCCGTCTTGCCGATCTGGTGGGCGGAGCGTCCATGCGGTGCCTCGCTTCGAGCATCTCGGTAGGTCTGCACACGCCACGGCCTTCGAATCCGTGGTTCCCGGTTTCACAGCGTGCCAGTCCGCCCCAGAGCCTGCGGGGAAATGCGGGAAATCCGCGTTTCGAACCCACTTTCCCCTTAAGATGCCTCAACTCCCGTGCGCGCCACCCCTGTCAGCTGGTATGCCTCGCGCAGGTCACGGCCCTCGTAGACGTGCGTCGCCCGCTCCACCAGGTAGGGCCGGGCGTTCACCGCGACCGAAAGCGGGACCGCTTCGAAGAGCGCCACGTCGGTGCTGGAGTCCCCGTACGCAACACAGTCGGCCCGGGTCACGCCGAACCGAGCGCACAGCTGGTCGGCGACCGTGACCTTCCCCTCCGGCGTCAGGATCCCGGCCACGTCCACCGGCCGGGTGAAGGGCACTTCCGGGAAGACCGAGCCGTGCGCGGCGTGCGCGCCCCACTCCAGCAAGAGCTCCACGAAGAACGACGGCGACAGCGAGATCACCGCGCAGTAGTCCCCGCGCTCCCGGATCTCCTGCCAGACCTCCTGGATCCCCGACAGCCACGGAGCCCCGTCGAACGCCGCCCGGACATGGGCCGGAGTCAGGTCCGTCCAGAGCTTCTGCGCCGCCAGGGCGAACTGGTGCGGCTGGAGCTCGCGCGCGGCGAAGGACCGCTCCAGCTCGGCGATCTCGCGGGACAGCCCGAGCTGCCGGGAGATCTCGACCGGCGAGGCCGTGCCGTACATCAGGGTCCCGTCGAGGTCGAACAGGTGCAGGAGGGTCATAGCCATCGAGGCTAGTACGTTCGTTTCACGTGAAACAGTGGGCCGCGCTCACAGAAGCCGCACGGACGGCAGCCGGGTGGCAGGCGGACGGCAGTGGATGTTTCACGTGAAACATCGACACCAAATCCCCTGGACCGGTCCCGGTTCTATGAACCACTCTGAGGCCGTGACACCACCCCACCTCACCGCCCTCCCCATCCGCGCACTGACCGTGGACGATCTCCGCCACTGCGCCGATCTCTCAGAAGACCGCGGCTGGCCCCGCGAGGACCACAAGTGGGGGCTGCTGCTCGCCGCCGGACACGGCTACGGCATCGACGCCCCCGACGGCCTGGGACTCGCCACGGCCTGTGTGGTCACCCACTACGGACCTCCGCTGGCCGATCCCGAACTCGCCGCCATCGGCATGGTCCTGGTCGCCGAGCGCTACGCCCGCCAGGGTCTGGGCCGCCGCCTGATGACGTACATCTGCGACGACGTCCTCAAGGACGTTCCACTCACCCTGCACGCCACCCCGTACGGACGGCCCCTCTACGAAGAGCTCGGCTTCGAGACCACCGGCCGCGCCGAGATGCTCCGGGGCTCCTTCAGCCCGGATGCCGCCGCTCCCGCGCAGGACACCGTCCGCGTCCGGCCCGCCGGGGGCGAGGACATCCCGCGGATCCTGCTGCTGGACTCCGAGGTCTTCGGCACCGACCGAACCCATCTGGTCACCCGGCTGCCGGCCTTCACCGACCGGCTGCTCGTCGCCGAGGACCCGGCCGGCGAGCTGATCGGCTACGGAGCCATCTGGCCGAACATGGAGACCCATGTCATCGGACCGCTGGTGGCCCGCGACACCGGGGTGGCCCGCGCCCTGGTCACCACCCTCGCGGCGGCCACCGACCGGCCCCTGCGCACCGATGTCGACGTACGCCACGAAGAGCTGCTCGGCTGGCTCAAGGACCGCGGTCTCGGCTCCGTGGCCTTCAACACCGTGATGACCCGGGACATCCCCGGTCTGCCCGGTGACTGGACCCGCCGCTGGGCTCCGCTCACCGTGGCGGCCGGCTGAGCCAGGAGGAACCGACCATGACCGACAGCGATTCCAATCTGCTCATCCGTCCCGCCACCGAGGAGGACCTGCCCGCGATCGTCGCGATGCTCGCGGACGACCCCCTCGGCGCCACCCGGGAGTCCGCTGACGACCTCACCCCGTACGTGGCGGCGCTCAAGCGGCTGACGGACGATCCCCACCAGCACGTGGTCGTCGCCGTCCGCGAGGGCCGCGTCGTCGGCACCCTCCAGCTGACGATCGTCCCCGGACTCTCCCGCAAGGGGAGCACCCGTTCGATCATCGAGGGCGTACGCGTCCACGCCGACGAACGCGGGAGCGGACTCGGGACCCGGTTCATCGAATGGGCCATCGAGCGGTCCCGTGCCGAGAACTGCGCGCTCGTCCAGCTCACCTCGGACGTGACCCGCACCGACGCCCACCGCTTCTACGAGCGGCTCGGCTTCACCGCTTCCCACGTCGGGTTCAAGCTCCAGCTCTGAGCCTCCGTGTGGGCCGGGTCGCTGTCGGCGGCCCGGCCTACGATCGGGAGGATGAGCAGCCTTCCCCTCGTCACCACCGCGGAGCGCCGCCGCCGCCTCGGCCGCAGGCACCGGCTGGCCCCGTCGGCACGCGCCGCCACCGTGTCCGGGGCCGCGGACTCCGTCGTCGCCCTGCACGCCACCGATGCCGCGACCGTCTTCCTCTCCACCCGCGCCCGGCTGAGCGAAGGCGCGCCCGCCACGATCGAACGGGCCCTGTACGAGGACATGACCCTCGTGCGGCTGCTCAGCATGCGCAACACGCTCTTCGCCGTCTCCACCGAGCTCGCCCCCTTGGTCGATGCCTCCGCCGCCCGGGGGATCGCCGTGAAGGAGCGCCGCACCTTCCTCAAGCACCTCGACGAGGACGGTCAGGGCCTCGACGCGGACTGGCTGGCCCAGGTGGAGAGCGCCGTGCTGGACGCGCTCGACGCCCACGGCCCCTCCACCGGCAGCCAGCTCTCCACGGCCGTCCCCGCCCTGCGCCGGAAGTTCGTCTACGGCCGGGGCAAGAAGTACGAGACCGAGACCGGTGTCGCCACCCGTGTCATCCGCCTGCTGGCCGCCGACGGCCGGATCCGCCGGGACCGGCCCCGGGGATCGTGGACCTCCAGCCAGTACCGCTGGGTCCACACCGAGCCGTGGCCGGCCGTGCCGGCGGCCGAGGCCCGCGCCGAGATCGCCCGCCGCTGGCTCCACTCCTACGGCCCGGCCAGCGAGGCCGACCTCAAGTGGTGGACGGGCTGGACCCTCACCGAGGTCCGCAAGGCCCTCGCGGCCGTCGGCCCCGACGAGGTCCGGCTCGAGAACGGCGCCACCGCGCTCGTCTGCCCCGGGGACACCGGGCCCGAACCCGACCAGGAGCCCTGGGCCGCGCTGCTGCCCGCCCTCGACCCGAGCGCGATGGGCTGGGCGGACCGGGGCTTCCATCTCGACCCCGCCCACCGTCCGCCGCTCTTCGACCACTCCGGCAACATCGGCCCCACCGTGTGGTGGAACGGTGAGATCGTCGGCGGCTGGGCCCAGCGCGGCGACGGAGAGATCGTCCACCGGCTGCTGGCCGACCCCGGCAGCGAAGCCGTGAGGGCCATCGCCGCCGAGTCCGTCCGGCTCGCCGCCTGGTTGGGGGAGGCCCGTGTCACCCCGCGCTTCCGCACCCCGCTGGAGCGTGAACTCGCAGCGGGATGAGGGCGCCCGTTAGCCGATGCCCCGCCAGCCCTGCGGGTCGACCCCGCCGGGCACCGGGGACTGGGGGTCGTAGGGCTCGCGGGTGAAGACGAACGAGCCGAGGTCGAGGTGGCTCACCGATCCGTCCGGCCGCCGCACGGCCCGCAGCGACTCACCGGCGTAGTAGCCGTCCAGTCCGGTCCAGCTGCCGTCCGGCTCCGGCCGGAAGCGCGCGGACCGGCCGCTGCCGCCCACCGGCCCCAGCTCCAGGGATCCGTCGTAGGCCAGCCGCACGGCCTGGGCCGACGTGCCCCAGTACCAAGGCCCGCACAGCTCCAGCGCGACGGGATCGGCCTCCCGCAGCGGCCGCCACGGCTCGGGGATCCGCGGCTCCGCCTCGGCGACGATGCCCAGCAGTCCGGCCGCCAGCGTCGAAGCGGGCAGCCCCGAGGTGCAGTTGGCCAGCACCACCACGGCCACGTCGTCCGCTTCGCTCAGCCACAGCCCGGCGACGAAGCCGGGCAGCGAGCCGCTGTGGCCCGCGAGCCGACGCCCGCCGCTCAGCGTCAGCTGCATCCCGAGCCCGTATCCGAGATCGGCGAGGCCCGGCTCCGGGGGAGTGGCCGACGTCCGCATCTCCCGTACGGACTCGGCGCTCAGCACGCGCGCATCGCCGCGTACGAGGAAGGCGGCGAACTTCGCCAGATCACCGGTGGTGGACCACAGCTGGCCGGCCGGGGCCATGAGCCCGAGGTCCTCCAGGGGCTCCGGCATCATCACGTCCGCCCACGGGTGCACCGCCCAGCCGTCGGCGTGCGGGGCCACCGGCCGCGCCGTCGTGCGCTCCAGCCCCAGCGGCTCCAGCACCTCGGCACGGAGCACTTCCTCCCACGGCTTGCCGCGGACGGCTTCGACGAGCGAACCGAGCAGCGTGTAGCCGGGGTTGGAGTAATGATGGCGCCGTCCGGGCGCGAAGCGGAAGGGGCGCTCTCCCAGGACGTCCGAGAGCTCCGGCCGCAGCGTGCCCGCCGTGCGCTCCCACCACTCGCCGGGCGTCTCGGCCGCCAGCCCGGCCGTATGGGACAGCAGTTGGCCCACCGTCACCTCGCCGACTCCCGTTCCCGGAAGGAACTTCTCGACGGGGTCGCCCAGTTCCAGCAGGCCCTCGTCCCGCAGCCGCATCACCAGCACGGCGGTGAACGTCTTGGTGATCGATCCGATCCGGTACTGCACGTTTCTGTCGGGACCGTGCCCCTCGACCATGGTCCGGGACCCCTCCCAGACCACCTCTCCGCTCCGCACCACGGCGGCCACCAGGGACGGAGCCCGGCCTTCGCGCTGCGCGACCGCGATCCGGTGGCTCAGCGCACGCCGGGTCGCGGGCAGCAGGACAAGATCTTCAGATACGGCATCCATGGGGCGGATGCTACGTGTTGGCCATGTCCACGAACCGCGAATAGTGGCCCTGGAAGGCCACGGTGATGGTGGCCGTCGGACCGTTACGGTGCTTCGCCACGATCAGGTCCGCCTCGCCCGCTCGGGGGGACTCCTTCTCGTACGCGTCCTCGCGGTGCAGCAGGATCACCATGTCGGCGTCCTGCTCGATCGAGCCGGACTCACGCAGGTCGGAGACCATCGGCTTCTTGTCGGTGCGCTGCTCGGGACCACGGTTCAGCTGGGACAGCGCGATCACCGGGACCTCCAGCTCCTTCGCCAGGAGCTTGAGGTTTCGGGACATGTCCGAGACCTCCTGCTGGCGGCTCTCGGGCCGGCGCGAGCCGCCCGACTGCATCAGCTGGAGGTAGTCGATGACGACGAGCGACAGGTCGCTGCGCTGCTTGAGCCGGCGGCACTTGGCCCGGATCTCCATCATCGACAGGTTCGGGGAGTCGTCGATGTAGAGCGGGGCGGCGGAGACGTCCGGCATCCGGCGGGCCAGCCGGGTCCAGTCGTCGTCCGTCATCGTGCCGGATCGCATGTGGTGCAGGGCCACCCGGGCCTCCGCCGAGAGCAGGCGCATCGCGATCTCGTTGCGCCCCATTTCGAGGGAGAAGATGACGCTGGGCAGATTGGCCTTGATGGAACAGGCCCGGGCGAAGTCCAGCGCGAGGGTGGACTTACCCATGGCGGGTCGGGCCGCGATGACGATCATCTGGCCGGGGTGCAGACCGTTGGTCAGCGAGTCCAGGTCCGTGAAGCCGGTCGGGACACCCGACATCTGGCCGCTGCGCGAACCGATCGCCTCGATCTCGTCGAGGGCGCCTTCCATGATGTCGCCGAGCGGCAGGTAGTCCTCGGAGGTCCGCTGCTCGGTGACGGCGTAGATCTCGGCCTGGGCGCTGTTGACGATCTCGTCGACGTCGCCGTCGGCGGCGTAGCCCATCTGCGTGATCTTCGTGCCCGCGGCGACCAGCCGGCGGAGGACCGCCCGCTCATGGACGATCTCCGCGTAGTACTCGGCGTTCGCCGCCGTGGGGACCGACTGGACCAGGGTGTGCAGGTAGGGGGCGCCGCCGATCTTGCTGATCTCACCGCGCCGGGTCAGTTCGGCGCTGACGGTGATCGGGTCGGCCGGCTCTCCCTTGGCGTACAGGTCGAGGATGGCCTGGTAGATCGTCTCGTGCGACGGGCGGTAGAAGTCGTGGCCCTTCAGCACCTCGACCACGTCGGCGATGGCGTCCTTGGACAGCAGCATGCCGCCCAGGACGGACTGCTCGGCGTCGAGGTCCTGGGGCGGGACCCGCTCGAAGCCGCCGCCCCCGCCGTCCCAGGAGCCGCCCTCGCGGCCCCGGTCGCCGTCGTCGTCCCCGCGGCCACGGCCTTCGCCGTTGCGGCGCGTACGGGCGGGCAGACGGTCACCTGGACCGCTGTCGGCCCAGGGGTCGTCCATGGGCTCGGACATGCTCACCGGGCCGCCTCCTCCCGTCCGCAACGCGGACCTTGCCGTGTCACTCTTTCTACGACACGGCTCTGACATTTGGGGCACCCGAATCGGCTCTCGGCGAGTCGGACAACGACCAACGGTAGGCCCGGGAGCGACGTCAGCCAATCTTGTTATCCACAGGCTGTGTGGATGAGGTGTGGATGACGGCGCCAATGCTGTGGGTAACTCCCCGGAAGCTGTGCACGGACCGGGGGACGGTGCTGTGGACAAAATCACCTGACCCACCCACTTACCCCGCCTGACCTGGCATTTCTTCCCCCGTCGACTGTGGGGGAGAAAATTTTTCGCCACTGTCTCGAGATCGCCTCCAATGAGGTGGGACGAACGCTCGAATCGGCGTATCGGTAAGGGTCCTAGAAGCCTTGCATCCATTACCTGTGGAAGATTAGATTGAGCACATGAGACAGGCCCCCACCGCACCGAAGGCTGCCCCGAGACGGCACGACCGCGAGATCCTCGCACTCGCCGTCCCCGCCTTCGGCGCCCTCGTCGCCGAACCCCTCTTCGTGCTGGCCGACAGCGCCATCGTGGGGCACCTCGGCACACCCCAGCTGGCCGGTCTCGGCATCGCGGCCGCACTGCTCACCACGGCCGTGAGCATCTTCGTCTTCCTCGCCTACGCCACCACCGCGGCCGTGGCCCGCCGCGTCGGCGCGGGCGACCTCCAGGCCGCCATCCGGCAGGGCATGGACGGCATCTGGCTCGCCCTGCTCCTCGGCGCGGCCGTCGTCGCCTTCGTGCTGCCCACGGCGCCCACCCTGATCTCCTTCTTCGGGGCCTCCGACACCGTCGCCCCGTACGCGATCACCTACCTGCGGATCTCCGCCCTCGGCATTCCCGCGATGCTCGTGGTGCTCGCCGCCACCGGTGTCATCCGCGGCCTCCAGGACACCCGGACCCCGCTCTACGTCGCGATCGGCGGCTTCGCCCTCAACGGGGCCCTGAACGTCGCCTTCGTCTACGGGGCCGGCCTCGGCATCGCCGGCTCCGCCTGGGGCACGGTGATCGCCCAGTGCGCCATGGCCGCCGCCTACCTGGTCGTGGTCGTCCGGGGCGCCCGCAGGCACGGCGCCTCCCTGAGGCCCGACGCCGAGGGCATCCGGGCCTGCGCGCAGGCCGGTGCGCCCCTGCTGGTCCGCACCCTGTCCCTGCGGGCCGTCCTGCTGATCGCGACCGCCGTGGCCGCACGCCTCGGGGACGCCGACATCGCCGCCCACCAGATCCTGCTCGCCCTGTGGAGCCTGCTCGCCTTCGCCCTCGACGCGATCGCGATCGCCGGGCAGGCCATCATCGGCCGCTACCTCGGCGCGGGCGACACCGAGGGGGCCAAGGCCGTCTGCCGCCGCATGCTGCAGTGGGGGATCGCCTCCGGCATCGTCCTGGGCCTCCTCGTGATCGCGGCCCGCCCGGTGTTCATCCCGCTCTTCACCAGCGACCCCGCCGTCGAGGACGCCCTGCTCCCGGCCCTGCTCGTGGTGGCCGTCTCACAGCCCGTCTCCGGCATCGTCTTCGTCCTCGACGGCGTCCTGATGGGCGCGGGTGACGGGCGCTACCTGGCCTGGGCCATGCTGCTGACCCTCGCCGTCTTCACCCCGGCCGCCCTGCTCGTACCGGCCCTGGGCGGCGGGCTGACGGCCCTCTGGTGCGCCATGACCCTGATGATGCTGGTCCGGATGGTCACCCTCCAGCTGCGGGCCCGCTCGGGCCGCTGGCTGGTCGCCGGAGCCACACGCTAGACCTCGGCAGCTCCGGGACAGCCCCGGGGCGATGTTTCACGTGAAACAACGACGGCGGACCAGTCGGCGAGCCGTTGTTTCACGTGAAACATGGGTCACGTGAAACAACGAAGAAGGGCCGCACCCCCACAGGGGTGCGGCCCTTCATGCGCAGCCCTTAGGCGGCGACGACCTCGATGCCGACGGTCGCGGCCACGTCAGCGTGCAGACGCACGGAGACCTGGTACGAGCCGAGGGTCTTGATCGGGGAGCCCAGCTCCACGCGGCGCTTGTCGACCTTCGGGCCACCGGACGCCTCGATCGCCGTGGCGATGTCGGAGGGCGTGACGGAACCGAAGAGACGACCGGCGTCACCCGCGCGGGTGGCCAGACGGACCTTGACGTTCTCGAGCTTGGCCTTGAACTCGTTGGCCTGCTCGATCGTCGCGATCTCGTGGATCTTGCGGGCGCGGCGGATCTGCGCCACGTCCTTCTCGCCACCCTTGGTCCAGCGGATCGCGAAACCACGCGGGACCAGGTAGTTGCGGGCGTAGCCGTCCTTGACGTCGACGACGTCGCCGGCGGTGCCGAGGCCAGAGACCTCGTGGGTCAGGATGATCTTCATTATTCGGTCACCCTTTCCTTATCGCGCGGTGGACGTGTAGGGCAGCAGTGCCATCTCACGGCTGTTCTTCACAGCCGTGGCGACGTCACGCTGGTGCTGCGTGCAGTTGCCGGTGACGCGGCGGGCACGGATCTTGCCACGGTCGGAAATGAACTTCCGCAGCATGTTCGTGTCCTTGTAGTCCACGTACGCGGTCTTGTCCTTGCAGAACGCGCAGACCTTCTTCTTAGGCTTGCGCACAGGCGGCTTCGCCATTGTGTCTCTCCTGTGAAATCAAGAAGTGGGGGTGCGAGCTGCCCTAGAAGGGCGGCTCGTCCGAGTAGCCACCGCCGGAGCCGCCGGAGCTTCCGCCCCAACCGCCACCGCCGCCGCCCTGCTGCTGGCCGCCGGCCGGCGCACTGGACGCCCAGGGGTCGTCGGAGGGAGCTCCGCCGCCCTGGGGGGCGCCGCCACTGGGGGCTCCGCCCCAGTTGCCACCGCCGCCGCCCTGCTGCTGACCGCCGCCACCGCCGCCGTATCCACCCTGACCACCGCGACCAGTGGTCTTGGTGACCTTGGACGTGGCGTTCTTCAAGCTGGGGCCGACTTCCTCGACGTCCAGCTCGTAGACCGTGCGCTTGACACCCTCACGGTCCTCGTACGACCGCTGCTTCAGCCGGCCCTGCACGATGACGCGCATGCCCCGCGTGAGGGACTCGGCGACGTTCTCAGCCGCCTGGCGCCAGACCGAGCAGGTCAGGAACAGGCTTTCGCCGTCCTTCCACTCATTGGTCTGCTTGTCGAAGGTGCGGGGAGTGGACGCGACACGGAACTTCGCGACCGCCGCACCCGAGGGGGTGAAGCGCAGCTCGGGGTCGTCGACGAGATTGCCGACGACCGTGATGACGGTCTCGCCTGCCATGGATGAACCTCTCGGCGGGGATTGCTGCTGGGCTGCTGTGCTACTCGGTCCCGATTACCGCTGAACCGAAGTTCAGTGGGTCTCGGGGCGGAGGACCTTGGTCCGGAGAACCGACTCGTTCAGGTTCAGCTGTCGGTCAAGCTCCTTGACGACCGCAGGCTCGGCCTGGAGGTCGATGACCGAGTAGATGCCCTCGGGCTTCTTCTTGATCTCGTAAGCGAGACGACGACGGCCCCAGGTGTCGACCTTCTCGACCTTTCCGTTGCCCTCACGGACGACAGAAAGGAAGTTCTCGATCAGCGGGGAGACAGCGCGCTCCTCGAGATCGGGGTCGAGGATGACCATCACTTCGTAGTGACGCATGTGGAACCCACCTCCTTTGGACTCAGCGGCCACGGTCGTTCCGTGGCAGGAGGGTCGTGATGCGTGCGCACGGCATCTGCAGAGCAGACACCGCGCAGCTGTACAGACTACCTCCTCGACTCCTTCCGGTTGAAATCCGGCACCAGGAGACGACAATCTGTATGCATCGGGTGTGCTCGGTGCTATGCCTTCGGCCCCTGCCGGAGGAAGCCCGCAGCACCGCTCTGCTGCAGCCAGGAGGTGCCTTCCGATGGCACAGGCAATGCGACGCCAGTCCTCCATCTCGCTCTTCGCGACCGACGGCAAGCCCCATCCGCTCCAGGACACCCTGGTGGCCGTCACCCTGATCCTCGGCGCCGTGGCGTTCGTCACGGGCTTCTTCCACCATCTGCACCTGCTCAGCTCGTGGACCGGGCTGATCGGGATCGTCACCGGGCTCTACGGGCAGTTCATCTCCGCCACGACACGCGAACGCACAGCACTGATCATCGGCCTCGGAGCCTCTGCCATCGGCTTCTTCCTCGGCATGGCGCACGGCGGTCTCTTCGGCGGCTGGCTGGGCTGACCGGGTGCCTCCGCGACGGGGCGCCGGCCTCCCACCGGCCCAGGCACGGCCTGTCCCCCAGATGGGTGGCGCCCCCGTCGCAGTAGGCTTCGCGCCATAGCCAGCGAAGCCGCCGAGGAGACGCCCCGCATGAGCCTGTCCCTGAGGACCATCAGCCGAGAGCAGCACCTGGGCTACCTCCAGAGCCTGCCCTCGGCTAGCCACTGCCAGGTCCCGGCGTGGGCCGACGTGAAGAACGAGTGGCGTTCCGAGAACCTCGGATGGTTCGACCAGTCCGGCGAACTCGTCGGCGCCGCACTCGTGTTGTACCGACAGCTGCCCAAGGTGAAGCGGTACCTCGCGTACCTCCCCGAGGGCCCGGTCATCAACTGGTACGCCCCCAACCTCGAAGAGTGGCTCCAGCCGATGCTGGCGCACCTCAAGCAGCAGGGCGCCTTCACCGTGAAGATGGGCCCGCCCGTCGTCATCCGCCGCTGGAACTCGACCGCCATCAAGGCCGGTATCCAGGACCCGGAGGTCAAGCGCCTGCGCGACGTGGAGGCCTCCGTCATCGAGCCCCGCGCCTTCGAAGTCTCCGACAAGCTGCGCCGGATGGGCTGGCAGCAGGCCGAGGACGGCGGAGCCGGCTTCGGCGACGTCCAGCCCCGGTACGTCTTCCAGGTACCGCTGGCCAACCGCTCGCTGGACGACGTCCTCAAGGGCTTCAACCAGCTGTGGCGCCGCAACATCAAGAAGGCCGAGAAGGCCGGCGTCGAGGTCGTCCAGGGCGGCTACGACGACCTGCCGACCTGGCAGAAGCTGTACGAGGTCACGGCCGAGCGCGACAAGTTCCGCCCGCGCCCGCTCAGCTACTTCCAGCGCCAGTGGACGGCCCTCAACTCCGAGGACCCCAACCGGATGCGGCTGTACATCGCCACGCACGAGGGGGAGCCGCTGGCCGCCGCCACGATGCTCACCGTCGGCCAGCACGTCTGGTACTCGTACGGCGCCTCCGCCAACCACAAGCGCGAGGTCCGTCCCTCGAACGCGATGCAGTGGCGCATGCTGCGCGACTCCTACGCGCTCGGCGCAAGCGTCTACGACCTGCGCGGCATCAGTGACACCCTGGACGAGAACGACCACCTGTTCGGGCTGATCCAGTTCAAGGTCGGCACGGGCGGCGAGGCCGTCGAGTACGTCGGCGAGTGGGACTTCCCGCTCAACAAGCTGCTGCACAAGGCACTCGACATCTACATGTCGCGTCGCTGAACCCGCCCCATCCACACACACCGCACCGCTGCACCACGCAGCTTTTCGAGAGAGGCTCCGGACGGGCATGGCGCTCACGCTCTACGTCGACACCGCGCGCTGGCGTGCGCACCAGAAGCAGATCCAGGACCAGTTCCCCGGGATGATCCCCGTCTGCAAGGGCAACGGCTACGGCTTCGGTCACGAGCGGCTCTGCGAGGAGGCGACCCGGATGGGCGCCGACGTCCTCGCCGTCGGCACGACCTACGAGGCCGCAAGCATCAAGGACTGGTTCGGCGGTGACCTGCTCGTCCTCACCCCGTTCCGGCGCGGTGAGGACCCGGTGCCGCTGCCGGACCGGGTCATCCGCTCGGTGTCCTCGCTGGACGGGGTGCACGGCCTGGTCGGCGCCCGTGTGGTCATCGAGTGCATGAGCTCGATGCGCCGGCACGGGATCTCCGAGCAGGAGCTCGGCCAGCTGCACTCGGCGATCGAGGACGTCCGGCTGGAGGGCTTCGCCCTCCACCTGCCGCTGGACCGCCCGGACGGCTCGGACGCCGTCGAGGAGGTCATCGGCTGGATGGACCGGCTGCGCGCCGCCCGGCTGCCGCTGCACACCATGTTCGTCAGCCACTTGAAGGCCTCGGAGCTGGCGCGGCTGCAGCAGCAGTTCCCGCAGACGCGCTTCCGGGCCCGCATCGGGACCCGGCTGTGGCTGGGCGACCACGAGGCGACCGAGTACCGCGGCGCGGTGCTCGACGTCACCCACGTCTCCAAGGGCGACCGCTTCGGCTACCGGCAGCAGAAGGCCGCCTCCGACGGCTGGCTGGTCGTCGTCGCCGGCGGCACGTCCCACGGAGTCGGCCTGGAGGCCCCCAAGGCCCTGCACGGGGTGATGCCGCGCGCCAAGGGCGTCGCCCGCGCCGGACTCGCCACCGTCAACCGGAACCTGTCGCCGTTCGTGTGGGCGGGCAAGCAGCGCTGGTTCGCCGAGCCGCCGCACATGCAGGTGTCCATCCTGTTCGTGCCGTCGGACTCTCCCGAGCCGAAGGTCGGCGACGAGCTGGTGGCGCACCTGCGCCACACCACCACGCAGTTCGACCGGGTGCTCGACGCCTGAGTCACTCCCCGGGGCGCGCGCCCCAGTCCACCCGCTGACCCTCCGAAGGCGCCGCGTCCCGCGGCGCCTTCGCGGTCCGCGAGAGCGTGAAGACGTCCTCGGCGCCGTCCAGGACGCCCCCGGAGGGGTCGTCCGAACCGTCGCGCCGCACCACGTCCCGCTCGGGCAGCAGGATGTCGCGTACGACCACCGCGCACAGGTAGAGCGTGCACAGCAGGTGGGCCGTGATCGCCAGCTGGTAGCCCTCCAGAGGCAGGCCCTGGTGCTTGTCCCCGCTGGTCGTGTAGGCGAGGTAGAACCAGATCCCCAGGAAGTAGACGACCTCGCCGGCCTGCCAGATCAGGAAGTCCCGCCAGCGCGGCCGGGCCAGCGCGGCGAGCGGGATGAGCCAGAGCACGTACTGGGGCGAGTAGACCTTGTTGACGAGGATGAAGGCTGCCACCAGCAGGAAGGCCAGCTGCGCGAAGCGGGGGCGGCGGGGCGCGGCGAGCGTGAGCAGGCCGATGCCCGCGCACAGCAGCAGCGTCATGCCCGTCGCGTAGGTGTTGGCGCCTTCGAGGGGATTTCCGGAGCGCTGGGAGATCAGCAGCCACACGGATCCGAAGTCGATGGGCCGCTCCTCGCTGAAGGTGTAGAACTTCTGCCAGCCCTCCCAGGCGAAGAGCATCACGGGCAGGTTCACCACGAGCCAGGCGACCACGGCGCCACCGACCGCGTCGCCGAAGGCACGCCACTTCCCGGCCCGCCAGCAGAGCACGAACACGGCCCCGAGGAGCAGGACGGGATAGAGCTTGGCCGCGGTGGCCAGGCCGATCAGGACACCGAAGGACACCGCCCGGCCCCGCGACCACATGAGCATCGCGGCGGCGGTCAGGGCGATGGCCAGCAGGTCCCAGTTGATGGTCGCGGTGAGTGCGAAGGCGGGTGCGAGGGCGAAGAGCAGCGCGTCCCACGGCCGCCGGCGGTGGGTACGGGCCACGCACACCGCGATCACGGCGGCGCAGACCATCAGCATGCCCGCGTTGACCATCCAGTACATCTGCTCCCGGTGCTGCATGGAGCCGCTGCCGGGGGTCATCCAGGAGGCGATCTCCATGAAGAGCCCGGTGAGCACCGGGTACTCCAGGAACTGCATGTCGCCCGGGATCCGGTCGAAGTACGGGGTGAGGCCGTCGGCGAAGCCGCGGACCACGTAGAGGTGCGGGATGTCCGAGTAGCAGGCGTGGGTGTACTGGGAGCCGGCCCCGCGGAACCACGCCCAGTCGTAGCAGGGCAGCTTCTGCACCATGCCCAGCGCGAACATCCCCAGGGCGACGAGCACGACGACCCGCACCGGGGTCAGCCAGTGGCCGCCCAGCCGGGCGTAGCGGCCCAGCTGGCCGCCGATGAGCTCGCTCCCCGCGGCGGCCACCTCGTCCTGCTGAGTGGGCAGTACGGGGCTGTCCTCGTGCACCTTCGTCATGCGCACATCCTGCCGTACGGCGCCGCACATGGGAGAGGGCCGTCGCACTCGGTGCGACGGCCCTCTCCTGCCGTGTCGTGGGCGCCCGGTCAGCCGCCCGTGGAGCCCCCTATCGGGAAGCCTCCGGTCCCGCCGTTCGTCGTGCCGCCCGGCCGGCCGCCACCCGTCTTGCTGGGCGAGGGCGAGGGGGACCGCGACGGGCTGGGACTGGGGTCCGGATCGCAGATGGCCCACGGCTTGCAGGTCGGCTTGCCGCCGGTGCGCGACGGGCTCGGGCTGGGAGACGGGGACGGGGACGGCGAGTTCGACGGGGACGGCGAGGGGGAGGGGGACATGGAGGGGGAGGGCGAGGGAGCGCCGGAGGCGTCCGCGACCACACCGAGGTCGTCGGGCTCCGGGAAGTCCGACTCCGGGACGCCGTTCAGCGCCTCCTTCATGTACTTGGTCCAGATCTCGGCCGGGATGTCACCACCGTGGAGGGAGGGGATGCCCGCCACGCCCCTCATCGAGATCAGTTCCTTCTTCTCCGCGCTGGGGTCCGAGCGGAACAGCGCCACGGAGGTGGACAGCTCGGGGGTGTAGCCGACGAACCAGGCCGACATGTTCTTGTCGGTGGTACCGGTCTTGCCCGCGGCGGGCCGGCCGAGCTTCTTGGCCTTCGTGCCGGTGCCGTTCTCGACGACGTTCTTCAGGACCTTGGTGATGTTGTCCGCGACGGAGTTGTCCATGGCCCGCTCCGCCTTGGGCGCCTCGAAGCCGGGGACGTCCTTGCCGTCCTTCTTGACGCTGCGCACCGAGTACGGGTCGTGGTGGGTGCCGGAGGCGGCGAAGGTGGCGTACGAGTCGGCCATCCGGATGGCGCTGGGGGTCGAGGTGCCCAGCGCGAAGGAGGCGTTGTCGTTCGGGTCGAAGGACTCCTTCAGGATGCCGGTCGACTCGGCGACCTGCTTCACCTTGTCGTGGCCGACGTCGAAGACGAGCTGGGCGAAGGGGACGTTGATGGACTTCTCCATCGCCTCGTTCAGGGTCACGAAGCCGAAGGGGGCCGGGTTCTCGTTCTTCTGCCTGAACGGCTTGCCGGAGCCGTCGCGCAGCGGCTGGCCCGCACGGTTGTTGATCACCGTGAGGTCGTTCGCCTGGTACTTGCTGTCGACCGAGATCCCCTTGCCCTTGGAGTTCTGGGTGCCGTACTGCATGGCCGCCGCCAGTACGAACGGCTTCCAGGTCGAGCCGACCTGGACGCCGGAGGTGTTGGCGTTGTTGTTGAAGTGCTTCTTGTCGATGCCGGGACCGCCGTACAGGGCGACGAGGGCTCCGGTCTTCACGTCCACCGAGGCCGCGCCGAACTGTACGAACGTGTCGGTGTCGGGCCGCTTCTTCTCGTCGATCAGCCCGTCGCGGGTGCCCTCGACGGCCTTGACCATCGCGTCCACCTTCGTCTTGTCGAAGGTGGTGTAGATCCGGTAGCCGCCCTTGGCCAGGTCCTCGACCTTGATGCCGTTGGTCTTCAGCATGTACAGCTTGGCCGTCTCGACCAGGTAGCCGATCTGGCCGGACATGCCGGCGGCCTCGGGAGCCTCGATCAGGGCGGGGAACTCCTTGAACTGGTCCCGCTCCGCCTGCTGCATGCGGCCCACCTCGACCTCACGGTCCAGCACCCAGGCCCAGCGCTTCACCGCCCGGTCCTTGTTCGCCTCGGGCGTGGCCGCGGAGCCGATGCCGCCGTCGGGGTTGTAGAGGTTCGGGCCCTTGAGCACGGCGGCGAGGAAGGCGCTCTCGGAGGGGGTCAGCTGGTCGCAGTCCTTACCGAAGTAGGCGCGCGCGGCCGCCTGGATCCCGTAGGCGTCACGACCGTAGTAGGCGGTGTTCAGATAGCCGGCGAGGATCGTGTTCTTCTCCTCGCTCACACCCAGCTTTATCGAGATGAAGAGCTCGGTGACCTTCCGCTTGAGCGTCTGGTCGGAGTCGAGGTAGGTGTTCTTCACGTACTGCTGGGTGATCGTCGAGCCGCCCTGGGTGGATCCGCCCTTGGCCATGTTCCACACGGCGCGGGCGATGCCCATCGGGTCGACGCCCTTGTCCGACTCGAAGGACTCGTTCTCCGCCGCGATCACGGCGTTCTGCATCGACCGGGGGATCTTCCCGATGGGGACGATCTGGCGGTTCACGGAGCCGCCGGTCGCGACCATCTGGGTGTCGTCGGACCAGTAGAAGACGTTGTTCTGCGCATCGGCCGTCTTGTTCGCGTCGGGCTTGTTCACCATGGCGATGCCGATGCCGGCGCCTGCCGTGATGATCGCGAAGAAGCCCAGGGCCGTGCCGCAGACGAACTTCCAGGAGGGGACGAAGCGCTTCCAGCCGACCTTTTCGCCGCGCGGATAGTTGATGAACCGCTTGGGGCGGCCGGCGCCCGCGGCGCCCCTGCCCCGTCCCGCCGGGGCGCGGCCGGAGGATCTCCGGGCGTCCGACCGGCTGCCGTGCCCCGGCTGCTGCCCATACGGACCGCTGGGTGACGCGGTGGGGACGTCGCGCCCGGAACCGGCGCCCCTGGCGGGGCGCTGCTGGGCGGCCTTGCGGGCGGCGGCGCGGCCGCCGCCCTGGGGCTGTTGCGGTTTGCGGCGGTGCTCGCTCATCGAACGACTACTCCTCGGGCAGGCGAGTGGCCTGGAAGCGGCAGGTGAGTTCCGGTCCCCCCGGTGTCATGGCGCACAGACTACGCACGCGCAAAAGCCAATCAGTGCCGAAGGTCACCCCAAATCAGGCAACTTGCCTCGCGCAAATCAGTGATGTGACGCCGGTCACCGTGTCACCACTTGTAGCTGACGGCTACCCGTTCTATCGTCTGGATGTATCGAGCCGATACATCAGCTCGACATAAAGACTCCGAGGCGGGGGAAAGGGCAGGCGGATGAGCAGGCGCTCAGGCATCCTCGAGTTCGCTGTTCTCGGCCTGCTTCGCGAATCCCCCATGCACGGTTACGAGCTGCGCAAGCGGCTCAACACCTCGCTGGGGGTGTTCAGAGCGTTCAGCTACGGGACGCTCTACCCCTGCCTCAAGACGCTCGTCACCAACGGCTGGTTGATCGAAGAGCCGGGCAATGCCCCGGAAGACGCTCTCGCCGCTTCACTCGCAGGGCGCCGCGCCAAGATCGTCTACCGGTTGACGGCAGCAGGTAAGGAGCACTTCGAGGAGCTCCTCTCCCACACGGGCCCCGATGCCTGGGAGGACGAGTCCTTCGCCGCCCGCTTCGCCTTTTTCGGCCAGACCGAACGAGACGTACGCATGCGGGTACTGGAAGGCCGTCGCAGCCGCCTTGAGGAGCGCCTGGAGAAGATGAGCGCCTCGCTGGCTCGCACACGCGAGCGGCTCGACGACTACACGCTCGAGCTGCAACGCCACGGCATGGAATCCGTGGAGCGCGAAGTGCGCTGGCTGAACGAGCTCATCGAGAGTGAGCGGGCGGGACGGGATCAGAGACGACCCGGTCCGTCCGACGAAACTGCAAAGTGAGGTCTGCATCTCGCAGGCCTCGTCCGAGAACAAACAGGGAGCAACCGGAATGGGTTCGGTTCGCGTAGCCATCGTCGGCGTAGGCAACTGCGCCGCCTCGCTGGTGCAGGGCGTCGAGTACTACAAGGACGCCGACCCGGCGGCCAAGGTCCCCGGTCTGATGCACGTCCAGTTCGGCGACTACCACGTGAGCGACATCGAGTTCGTCGCCGCGTTCGACGTCGACGCGAAGAAGGTCGGCCTCGACCTTTCGGACGCCATCGGCGCCAGCGAGAACAACACCATCAAGATCTGTGACGTCCCGAGTGCGGGCGTGACCGTTCAGCGCGGCCACACCCTGGACGGTCTGGGCAAGTACTACCGCGAGACCATCGAGGAGTCGGCCGAGACCCCGGTCGACATCGTCCAGACCCTCCTGGACCGCCAGGTCGACGTCCTGATCTGCTACCTGCCGGTCGGTTCCGAGGCTGCGGCGAAGTTCTACGCCCAGTGCGCCATCGACGCCAAGGTCGCCTTCGTCAACGCCCTCCCGGTCTTCATCGCCGGCACCAAGGAGTGGGCGGACAAGTTCACCGAGGCCGGCGTCCCGATCGTCGGCGACGACATCAAGTCGCAGGTCGGCGCCACCATCACGCACCGCGTGATGGCGAAGCTGTTCGAAGACCGCGGTGTCCGTCTTGAGCGCACCATGCAGCTCAACGTCGGCGGCAACATGGACTTCAAGAACATGCTGGAGCGCGACCGCCTCGAGTCGAAGAAGATCTCCAAGACTCAGGCCGTCACCTCGCAGATCCCCGACCGCGAGCTCGGCGAGAAGAACGTCCACATCGGCCCGTCCGACTACGTCGCGTGGCTCGACGACCGCAAGTGGGCCTACGTCCGCCTCGAAGGCCGCGCCTTCGGTGACGTCCCGCTGAACCTCGAGTACAAGCTCGAGGTGTGGGACTCCCCGAACTCCGCCGGTGTCATCATCGACGCCCTGCGCGCCGCGAAGATCGCCAAGGACCGCGGCATCGGTGGCCCGATCCTGTCGGCCTCGAGCTACTTCATGAAGTCCCCGCCGGTGCAGTACTTCGACGACGAGGCCTACGCGAACGTCGAGAAGTTCATCAAGGGCGAGGTCGAGCGCTAGTCGAACCCGGCGTCCGCAAGGACACCTGGACTTCGGAAGCTCTTCCGCGGAGGGTCCTCGGGCAATGTGCCCGGGGACCCTCCGCGTGTGTGACCCTTTCCCTCATGGCTGTCGTACGTGATCTGCGCGTACTCCTGCGTCTGCGGGACTTCCGCAACCTGCTCGCCGTACGCCTCCTCTCCCAGGCCGCCGACGGCGTCTACCAGGTCGCACTGGCCGCCTATGTCGTCTTCTCCCCGGAGAAGCAGGCCTCGCCCGCGGCCATCGCCTCGGCCATGGCGGTACTCCTGCTGCCCTATTCGGTGATCGGCCCCTTCGCGGGAGTCCTGCTGGACCGCTGGCGCCGCCGCCAGGTCTTCCTCTACGGCAACCTGCTGCGGGCCTTCCTCGCCTGCGTCACCGGCATGCTGATCGTCGCGCACGTCCCCGACTGGCTCTTCTACGCCTCGGCCCTGTCCGTGACCGCGGTCAACCGCTTCGTCCTGGCCGGACTCGCCGCCTCCCTGCCGCGGGTCGTCGGACCCGGCCAGCTGGTCACCGCGAACGCCCTCTCACCCACCGCGGGAACGCTCGCCGCCGTCGCCGGCGGGGGACTGGCCTTCCTCGTCCGCGTACTGGCCGACGACTCCGACGCCCTGGTCGTCCTCCTCGGAGCCGGCCTCTACCTGTGCGCGGCCCTGGTCTCCCTGCGCCTGGCCCTGGATCTCCTCGGGCCCGACCACCCTCCCGGTCGGATCAACCCGACGGTCGTCCAGGGGGTCGCCCTCACCGTGCGGGGCCTGGCCGAGGGCCTGCGCCACCTGGCCTCCCGGCGCGAGGCGGCCCGGGCGCTCACCGCCATGACCGTCATGCGGTTCTGCTACGGAGCCCTGTTCGTCACGCTGCTCATGCTCTGCCGCTACGCCTGGTCGGACAACGAGGCCGACGGGCTCGCCCTGCTGGGCGTCACGGTCGCCGTTTCCGGGGCCGGGTTCTTCGCGGCCGCCGTCGTCACTCCCTGGCTGGTGGGCCGGCTGGGGGCCCTCGGCACCATCACCCTGTGCGCCGCGGGCGCCGCGGTGCTGGTGCCGGCGCTCGGCCTGTTCTTCGCACCCGGGCCGATGCTGGCAGCCGCCTTCGTCCTGGGCCTGGCCACTCAGGGGGCCAAGATCTCCACCGACACCGTCGTCCAGTCCCAGGTGGACGACGCCTTTCGCGGCCGCGTCTTCTCCGTCTACGACGTGCTCTTCAACGCCGCCTTCGTCGGCGCCGCCGGGGTGGCCGCCCTCGTGCTCCCGCTCGACGGGCACTCCGTTCCCCTGATCCTCGGGGTGTCCCTGCTCTACGCGGCGACCGCGGCACTCCTCGTGCGTCAGGGCGATGTTTCACGTGAAACATCGCCCTGACCGCAGTACGACCGACTCCCCGCCCCGATGTTTCACGTGAAACATCGGGCGTCCGAGCCCTCAGGCCTGTCTGCCAGACCTGTCCTCAGGCCTGAGTGGCCCACCACTCCTTGAGGGCGGCCACCGCCGCGTCGTGCTCCATGGGGCCGTTCTCCAGCCGCAGCTCCAGCAGGAACGCGTACGCCTTGCCGATCGCCGGGCCCGGGCCCACGTCGAGGACCCGCATGATCTCGTTGCCGTCGAGGTCGGGCCGGATCGCGTCCAGCTCCTCCCGCTCCTGCAGCTGGGCGATGCGCTCCTCCAGCCCGTCGTAGGTGCGGGAGAGCGCGTTCGCCTTGCGCTTGTTGCGCGTGGTGCAGTCGGAGCGGGTCAGCTTGTGCAGGCGGTCCAGCAGCGGACCGGCGTCGCGGACGTAGCGCCGCACGGCCGAGTCGGTCCACTCCCCGTCCCCGTACCCGTGGAAGCGCAGGTGCAGCTCCACCAGCCGGGACACGTCCTTGACCATGTCGTTGGAGTACTTGAGCGCGGTCATGCGCTTCTTGGTCATCTTCGCGCCCACCATCTCGTGGTGGTGGAAGGAGACCCGTCCGTCGCTCTCGAACCGGCGGGTCCGGGGCTTGCCGATGTCGTGCAGCAGGGCCGCGAGCCGCAGCACCAGGTCCGGGCCGTCCTCCTCCAGCGCGATCGCCTGCTCCAGCACGATCAGCGAGTGGTCGTAGACGTCCTTGTGCCGGTGGTGCTCGTCGCTCTCCAGCCGCAGCGCCGGCAGCTCCGGCAGCACGTGCTCGGCCAGCCCCGTGTCCACGAGGAGGCCCAGGCCCTTGCGCGGGTGTGCGGACAGCAGGAGCTTGTTCAGCTCGCCCTGGACCCGCTCGGCCGAGACGATCTCGATGCGGCCGGACATCTCCGTCATCGCCGCCACCACGTCCGGGGCGACCTCGAAGTCGAGCTGCGCGGCGAACCGCGCCGCCCGCAACATCCGCAGCGGGTCGTCGGAGAAGGAGTCCTCGGCCGTGCCCGGGGTGCGCAGCACGCCCTCCCGGAGGTCCTCCAGACCGCCGTGCGGGTCCACGAACACCTTGTCGGGGAGCGCGACGGCCATCGCGTTCACCGTGAAGTCGCGGCGGACGAGGTCTTCCTCGATGGAGTCGCCGTAGGAGACCTCGGGCTTGCGCGAGGTCCGGTCGTAGGACTCCGAGCGGTACGTGGTCACCTCGATCTGGAAGCTTCTATGAGCGTCTCCGACGCGGGCGTCCTTCTGCGCACCGACCGTGCCGAAGGCGATGCCGACGTCCCAGACCGAGTCGGCCCACGGCCTGACGATCTTGAGAACGTCCTCGGGCCGGGCGTCGGTGGTGAAGTCGAGGTCGTTGCCGAGGCGCCCGAGCAGCGCGTCGCGGACGGACCCGCCGACCAGGGCGAGGCGGAAACCCGCCTCCTGGAAACGGCGGCCGAGCTCGTCGGCGACAGGGGCGATCCGCAGCAGTTCGCTCACTGCGCGGGCCTGCCCGTGATTCAGGACAGTGGGGTTGTCTTCGTTGGCGTTCGGCACAACAGAAAAGGGTACGTGCCCGGCCCGCCGCGAGCTCCCGTGTTTTGCGGCCACCCCGGCCCGCGGCCGCTCCGGGGCGGGCCCGATCATGTGGAGCAAGGCGCGGCACTCGCGCACAGCGGGCCTCGTTACCATGCGTGGACGCACAAACGACGACCACTGACACTCCGAGGGACGGGCGAGCGCGTTGGCCGAGGCGGCAGACATCCAGGGGGCGTCCCTCGCTCCTGCCCGGCGACGCTGGCTGCGGCGCGCGGTCGTCCTGCTCGCCGGGACACCGGTGCTCGCCGGCCTGGTCTACTCGCACGTACCCGAAGCGCAGGCCGCCGAGACGGCCGCCGCCGCCGTCGACGTCCAGCTCGACGGCCTGGCGCCGAGCGCACCGGTCAAGGGCGACACCCTGACCATCTCGGGCACCGTGATCAACAACGGCTCCGAGAAGATCACCGACGCGCACGTGGGTCTGCGGGTCGGGCCGGCGCTGGGGGACCGCAGCTCCATCGAAGAGGCCGCGGAGCGCGGCGGATTCCGGGCGGGTACCGACCCGGCGGAGGTCGGCCCCGAGTTCGCCGTGAAGATCGATTCGCTGCCCTCGAAGGTCAGCCAGCCGTTCACCCTGAAGGTTCCGGTGAACAAGCTGGACCTGGACGAGGACGGCGTCTACCAGCTCGGCGTCTCGGTGTCCGGGGAGACCGAGAGCCGCCAGTACGAGCAGGTCCTCGGCATCAAGCGGACCTTCCTGCCCTGGCAGCCGGAGCCGGCCGCCAAGCGCTCCCAGCTCGCGTACGCCTGGCCGCTGATCTCCACCACGCACCTGACCTCGGAGACCGGCTCGGACGAGCTGCAGACCCCCGTCTTCCTCGACGACAGCCTCGCCGACGAGCTGAGGACCGGCGGCCGCCTGGAGCAGATGGTCACCCTCGGCAAGGACCTTCCCATCACCTGGGTCATCGATCCGGACCTGCTCTACACCGTCGACGCCATGACCAAGGGCTACCGGATCCGCACCCCCGACGGCAAGACCGTCCAGGGCAAGAACAAGGCCGTCGCCGAGCAGTGGCTGAGCGCGCTGGAAAGCGCCGTCCAGGGCAAGAAGGTCGTCGCACTGCCCTTCGCGGATCCGGACATCGCCTCGCTCGCCCACCGCGGCAAGGACGTCTCCGGCACCCTGGGACAGCTGCGGCCGGCCACCGACAAGGCGAAGGACGCCGTCGAGACGGTCCTGCACGTACCCGCGAGCACCGACTTCTCCTGGCCCGTGGACGGGGCGATCGACCCGGCGATCGTCAACGTCGCCACATCGGCCGGTGCCCACAACGTCCTCACCCGCAGCGACAGCCTCCAGGAGACCGGCGCCCTCGGCTACACCCCGTCGGCCGCGCGGCCCATCGGCGCGGGCACCACGGCCGTCGTCGCCGACGCCGACCTCTCCACCGCGTTCCAGGGCGACATGCTCCGCGCCGGGAACTCCACCCTCGCGGTGCAGCAGTTCCTCGCCCAGACCCTCGCCCTGAACCTGCAGAAGACCGGCAACCAGCGCAGCTTCGTGGTCACTCCGCAGCGGATGCCCAGCTCCAGCCAGGCACAGACGATGGCCGCCGCCATCCGGGGTCTGCAGTCGGGCCGCTGGAGCCAGGGCGTGGACCTGGAGGCGGCGGCCGCCGCGACTCCCGACCCCCGCGCCGCCACCCAGGTCCCGGGAGCCGGCCAGTACCCCGAGGCGCTGAGCAAGCAGGAACTGCCGGTCTCCGCCTTCGAGAAGATCCGCACCACCGAGAACACCCTCGACCACTTCAAGGTGATCCTGACCGCGCCCGACCGCGTCGAGATCCCCTTCGGCAACACCACCAACCGGGAGATGTCCTCCTCTTGGCGCGGCCGCCCCGACGCTGCGCGGGCCTACCGGGACCAGGTACAGCAGTACCTGATCCGGCTCACCGAGAAGGTCAAGATCATCCCCAAGTCCGACGCGACGCTCTCCGGACACAGCGCGACCATCCCGGTCACCGTCCAGAACAGCCTCGTCCAGGACACCCACAACCTGGTCCTGCGGCTGCAGTCCGCCAACCCGACCCGGCTGATGTTCGGCGACAGCGGCGAGGCCCAGCAGGAAGTCGCCATCCAGGGCGGGCACAGCCAGACCGTGAAGTTCCCCGCCAACGCCACCGCGAGCGGCCCCGTCTCGGTGACGGCCCAGCTCTTCACCACCGACGGCGTGCCCTACGGCAAGGCCCGCAAGTTCACCGTCGAAGCCACCGAGGTGACCCCGACCGTCATGCTCGTCATCGCGGGCGGTGTACTGCTCCTCGTGCTGGCCGGCATCAAGATGTACGCCACCCGCAAGCGTGTCGCGGCACGCGCCGCCGCCGAGGAGAACACGCAGCAGAGTGACGAGTCCCCGGACACCGGACCGCAAAGCGCGGACCCGTCCGGCACGGGTGAGACAGTGGACCGTTGAGCGATGCCGTGGCCGGTCGGCCTGGGGACGATGAGGTGGGGTTTCGATGAACGCGCCGTACGAAGGTGACCGCGCGCAGGGCACTGGCGGGCCCGCGCCCGCCCAGGGCACTGCCCCCGGCGCCCCGGTGCCGGGACAGGTTCCCGCGCCCGCGCCAGCGCCGGACCACGACCCCTATGTCCAGGACGCCTACGCCTACGACCCGTACCGGGCGCAGGACCTCTCCGCCCAGGACCCGGTGGCCGAAGTCCTGTACGACCGGGCCTCGCACCCGCCGCCACCGCCGGGCACCTTCCAGGAGCCCGGTCCGCTCTACGCGGCCCCGCCGGCCCCCTCCTACTCCCCGGACCCGCGGGTCTGGGCCCAGACCCCGCCGCCCGAGCCGGACGGCCCCTCCCGGCACCTTCCCTACGGCGACCACGCCACGACCACGCAGTTCGTCGGCGTGGACTCCCTCGTGACCAAGGCCGCCGACCAGGACCCCCGCCCCGACGCCTTCGCGCACCTCTACCGCGACCAGGACGCGGCGCCCCGGACGCCCGCCGAGGACGCGCCCGTTGCCGCCCCGGCACCGAGCAAGCCCGCCGGACGCGCCTCCAGCCTGCTCAAGTCCAGCGCCCTGATGGCCGCCGGCACCATCGTCTCCCGCATCACCGGCTTCATGCGGACCCTGGTGATCGCCGGGGCGATCGGCGTCGCCACCCTCAACGACAGCTACCAGGTCGCCAACACCCTGCCGACGATGATCTACGTCCTGGTCGGCGGCGGCGCCCTCAACGCCGTCTTCATCCCGCAGCTCGTGCGCGCGATGAAGAACGACGAGGACGGGGGAGAGGCGTACGCCAACCGGCTGCTGACCCTCGTCATGGTCCTGCTCGGCGCCGTCACCGTCGTCTGTGTGCTCGCGGCCCCGCTGTTCATCGGCATGATGTCGCAGAAGATCGCCGACGACCCGCAGCGGCTGGACGTCGCCGTCGCCTTCGCCCACTACTGCCTGCCCACCATGTTCTTCATGGGCGTGCACGTGGTCCTCGGTCAGATCCTCAACGCCCGCGGCCGGTTCGGCGCGATGATGTGGACCCCGGTCCTCAACAACATCGTCGTCATCGCCACCTTCGGCGCCTTCATCTGGGCCTTCGGCGGCTTCACCACCACGGGCGTCACCGAGGCCGGCATCACCCCCGAAGGCGTCCGGCTCCTGGGCCTCGGCACCCTGCTCGGCCTCGTCGTCCAGTCCCTGGCGATGCTTCCCTACCTGCGCGACGCCGGCTTCAAGCCGCGCCTGCGGTTCGACTGGAAGGGCCACGGCCTCGGCAAGGCCGCCGGCCTGGCCAAGTGGACGTTCTTCTTCGTCCTCGCCAACCAGCTCGGCCTCATCGTCGTCACCCAGCTCGCCACCTGGGCGGGCGAGGTGGCCGACAAGCAGGGCCACGGCGGTACCGGCATCACCGGCTACAACTACGCCCTGCTGCTCTGGCAGATGCCGCAGGCCATCATCACCGTCTCCGTCATGACCGCCGTCCTGCCGCGCATTTCCCGGTCCGCGCACGACGGCGACGCCGCCGCCGTCCGTGACGACATCTCCTACGGACTGCGCACCTCGGCCGTCGCGATCGTGCCCTGCGCCTTCGCGTTCCTCGCCCTCGGCGTCCCCATGGCCGGCCTGCTCTACGCCGGTTCCGGCACCGAGAGCGCCCAGAACATCGGCTTCATCCTGATGGCCTTCGGCCTCGGGCTGATCCCCTACTCCGTCCAGTACGTGGTCCTGCGCGGCTTCTACGCCTACGAGGACACCCGGACGCCCTTCTACAACACGGTCATCGTGGCCGCCGTCAACGCGAGCATGTCCGCCGTCGCCTTCTTCGTACTCCCCGCCCGCTGGGCCGTCGTCGGCATGGCCGCCGCCTACGGCCTCGGCTACGCCGTGGGCGTCGGTGTCGCGTGGCGCCGACTGCGCACCCGCCTCGGCGGCGATCTCGACGGAGCGCACGTGATGCGCACCTACACCCGGCTCATCGGCGCCTGCGTACCCGCCGCCGCCGTGGCCGGCGCGGTCGCCTTCGCCGTCCTGCACTTCATCGGCAGCGGAGCCCTCGGTTCCCTCACCGCCCTGGTGGCCGGCGGCATCTCCCTGGCGGCGGTGTTCCTCGTCGCCGCCAAGCGGATGCGCATCGAAGAACTCAACGCCATGGTCGGGATGGTCCGCGGGCGCCTGGGGCGCTGATGCGTACAACCATCCCGTCCTCTGGCGTGTCGTGCAGATCGGTGGACTGTGGGCACAATTGGCTTGGCTTCGCAGACTGGCCGACAGCGCGCAACGGATGGGGAGGCGGGGACGACGGTGGCGGAACGTAGCACGGCTGCCGTCGACGTGGCCGACAACAGCGGCGACGAGCCGCTGGCCGCGGAGACGGCCCAGGCCACGGCCGACGGGGTGGACATCCAGAACGGACAAGCCGCGGACGGAACCATGCCCGAGAAGGACGGCGAACGCAGGAACCCGGTACCCGCTGCCGCGCCCGAGCTGCACAGCGGCCACAAACTGGCCAGACGCTACCGGCTCGAAGAATGCGTCACCCGTCTGGACGGATTCAGCAGCTGGCGTGCGATGGACGAGAAGCTGCGCCGGGCCGTGGGCGTCCACCTCCTGCCGGCCGACCACGCCCGGGCCCGCGCCGTCCTGGCCGCGGCCCGCTCCTCGGCCCTGCTCGGCGACCCCCGGTTCGTCCAGGTCCTCGACGCCGTGGAGGAGAACGACCTCGTCTACGTCGTCCACGAATGGCTCCCCGACGCCACGGAGCTCACCGCGGTCCTCGCCGCGGGCCCCATGGAGCCGCACGAGGCCTACCAACTCGTCAGCCAGGTCTCCCAGGCCATGGCCGCCGCGCACCGCGAGGGCCTGGCGCACCTGCGCCTGACCCCCAGCGCGATACTGCGCACCTCCACGGGCCAGTACCGCATCCGGGGCCTCGCCGTGAACGCCGCCCTGCGCGGCATCACCAGCGAAACCCCGCAGCGCTCGGACACCGAGGCCATCGGCGCCCTCCTGTACGCCTCGCTCACCCAGCGCTGGCCGTACGAGAACGACGCCTACGGCCTCACCGGCCTGCCCAAGGGCGTCGGCCTGATCGCCCCCGACCAGGTCCGCGCGGGCGTGCACCGGGGGCTGGCCGAGCTGGCCATGCGCGCCCTCGCCAACGACGGGGCCACCGCCTCGCGGCAGGAACCCGCCTGCACCACCCCGGAAGAGCTTTCCAAGGCCGTGGCCGCGATGCCCCGCATCCGGCCGCCGGAGCCCACCTTCACCGCGCCTCCGGAGTACCAGCACACCACGTACCAGCAGGGCAGCTACGGCAGGCCCCAGGGCCCCGGTATGCCCACCGCGCAGGTCCTCACCGTCGTCCCCCCGCCGCCGCCCCTGCAGAGCCGTACCGGGCGCGTCCTCAAGTGGGGCGTGGCCGCCCTGCTGATCGCCGCCCTCGGTCTGGGCAGCTGGCAGCTCGCCGACACCCTGCTCAACCGGAGCAACCAGGGCAGCACCAGCGGCAGCCAGACCAGCCACGAAGAGGCCGACGACACCTCGTCGAAGCCGGTACCCGTTCCCCTCGCCATCTCCGATGCCCGCGAGCACACCGTGGACGGCAACGACCAGGACCCCTCGAAGGTCAAGAACACCTTCGACGGGGATTCCTCCACGTACTGGCGCACCAAGTCCTACTTCGACGGCCCCGACCTGAAGAAGGAGTACAAGTCCGGCGTCGGCATCGTCTACGACCTCGGCGCCGAACACGAGGTCAGCAGCGCCTCCATAGAGCTGCGGTTCGCGGGGGACCACACCACCACCACGCTCTACGCGGTCGATTCCCTGAACCCGTCGGCCAAGATCGCCTCCATGCCGAGGATCGCCACGGCCAAGACCTCGAACACCAGCTTCGCCCTGACCGCGGATAAGCCGGTCAAGACGCGGTACGTCCTCCTCTGGATCACCGCGATGCCCATGGCGCCCGCCGACAGCTACACCGGAGCCGGGTACAAGCAAGCCATCACGGACGTGAAGTTCACGGGCTGACGGACGGACAGCAGGGGAGGGGGCCGGCATTGGACGAAGCCACACCCGGCGGCCGCAGCGACCAGGAGCTCCTGTCGCTGCACGCCGCCGGAGACCCGGACGCCTTCGGTGAGCTCGTGCGCAGGCACCGCGACCGGCTGTGGGCCGTGGCCCTGCGCACCCTCGGCGACCGGGAGGAAGCCGCGGACGCCGTGCAGGACGCCCTCGTCTCCGCCTACCGGGCCGCGCACACCTTCCGCGGCGAATCCGCCGTCACGACCTGGCTGCACCGCATCACCGTGAACGCCTGCCTGGACCGGGCCCGCAAAGCCGCCTCCCGCAGGACGTCCCCCCTCGACGACACGGACCGCCTGGAGCGCCTTCTGGAGCCCCACGAGTCCGCCGAGGCCCCCGCGGAGCGCCAGGACCTCCACCGGCAGCTACTGGCCGCCCTGAGCACCCTCCCGGCCGATCAGCGGGCGGCACTGGTCCTCGTCGACATGCAGGGATACCCCGTCGCCGAGGCCGCCCGCATCCTCGACGTCCCCGTCGGCACCGTGAAGAGCCGCTGCGCACGCGGCAGGGCCAAACTCGTCCCGCTCCTCACTCATCTGCGCACGCATACCGGGGATAACACCGATACCGAGCGGGGAAGGAACCGGACACCGGGGACAACCGTCCCACCGGCGGCAGACCGCGGGGACACGGCCCCGGATCCCAATGCAGTGAAGGGCGGAGGTGGACGAGCGTGAACCCCACAACCGGCGCGACCGGCACGATCGGGCACCCCGACGTCTCGGAGATCTCCGAGCTGGCGGAAGGCCTCCTCTCCCCGTCCCGCACGGCGGAGGTACGCAGCCATCTCGGCGA
Organism: Streptomyces sp. GL_141; assembly: GCF_057834385.1. NCBI lineage: Bacteria > Bacillati > Actinomycetota > Actinomycetes > Kitasatosporales > Streptomycetaceae > Streptomyces > Streptomyces sp. GL_141. The sequence goes on along the minus strand of NZ_CM174402.1, from coordinate 4,240,647 downwards.
CTGCCCCCTGTGTGCGGACGTCCGCGCCTCTCTGGAGGAGATCCGGGCCCTGCTCGGGACCCTGCCCGGGCCCGCCCGGATGCCCGCCGACATCGCCGGCCGGATCGACGCGGCCCTCGCCGCCGAAGCACTCCTCGACGCCACCGCCCCGCACCGGGAGCCCGCGCCCGACCACACCGCCCGGGCGGCCGACGAGCCCGCCGGTCCCGGTGTTTCACGTGAAACACCCGCCGCCCCGCCCGGTGAAGGAGGCGCCCCACGGCCCTCCGGTCACCCGGTCGGCGCAACCGGCCCCGGACGGCGCCGCGCACGCCGCCGGATCGCCCTCGCGGGCGGACTGCTCGCGGCGTGCACCGCCGGCATCCTGGTGTTCGGCCTGATGTCCGGCGACCGCCCCGCCCAGGACATGTCCGCGCGGAGCGACGCGTCCACCGCGCAGTCCGGGTCCGGCACGCCCGAGTACACCGCGCAGGGGCTCCCCGGCACGGTGCGCCAGCTCCTCGCGTCCGGCGCCCGCGGAGACAAGGCGGCGGGGGAGGGGAACAACACCTTCGGAGTGGAGAACAGCCCTCCGTCCGAACCGAGCCTCGCCCCGGCCGACGGCGTGGCGCCCAGGCCCCCCGCCTGCGTACAGGAAGCCACCGGCCGCACCGAGACCCCCCTGGGATTCGAGTCCGGCACCTACGAGGGCAAGGACGTCTTCCTCGTCGTCCTGCCCCACCCCGGTGACACCACCTCCGTGGACGCCTATCTCGTCGGCTCCGCCTGCGTCACCGACCCCTCGGCCGTTCCCGGAAAGCCTCTGCTCACCCGTACCTACCCGAGGACCTGACAGCCGGGAACCCGGGAGGACGACTCGGGAATGCGGGCGCCGTAGGATCCGTTGGGTGGGGTGAGAGTTCACACCGGCCCCCCGGTAGGCAGCAGGCAGTCCGCAGAGACGAGGAATCAACCCGTGAGCGACGTTCGAAACGTGATCATCATCGGCTCCGGGCCGGCCGGTTACACGGCCGCCCTGTACACCGCACGCGCTTCGCTCAAGCCCCTGGTCTTCGAAGGCGCCGTCACCGCAGGTGGCGCGCTGATGAACACCACCGAGGTCGAGAACTTCCCCGGCTTCCAGGACGGCATCATGGGTCCGGACCTCATGGACAACATGCGCGGCCAGGCCGAGCGCTTCGGCGCCGAGCTGATTCCGGACGACGTCGTGGCCGTGGACCTCACCGGTGAGATCAAGACCGTCACCGACACCGCCGGCACCGTGCACCGCGCCAAGGCCGTGATCGTGACCACCGGTTCCCAGCACCGCAAGCTCGGTCTGCCCAACGAGGACGCCCTCTCCGGCCGCGGCGTCTCCTGGTGCGCGACCTGCGACGGGTTCTTCTTCAAGGACCACGACATCGCCGTGATCGGCGGCGGTGACACCGCGATCGAGGAAGCCACCTTCCTCTCCCGGTTCGCCAAGTCCGTCACGATCGTCCACCGCCGCGACTCCCTGCGCGCCTCCAAGGCCATGCAGGACCGCGCCTTCGCCGACCCGAAGATCAAGTTCGCCTGGGACAGCGAGGTCGCGGAGATCCACGGCGAGCAGAAGCTCACCGGCCTCACCCTGCGCAACACCAAGACCGGTGAGACCTCCGAGCTGCCCGTGACCGGCCTCTTCATCGCCGTCGGCCACGACCCGCGCACCGAGCTGTTCAAGGACCAGCTGGAACTGGACGCGGAGGGCTACCTCCTGGTCGACGCCCCCTCCACCCGCACCAGCCTCACCGGTGTGTTCGGCGCGGGCGACGTGGTCGACCACACCTACCGTCAGGCCATCACCGCCGCGGGCACCGGTTGCTCCGCGGCCCTCGACGCCGAGCGCTTCCTCGCCGCCCTCGCGGACGCCGAGAAGACGCACGCAGCGGTCTGACACCCTCAAGCAGCACCACACCCCACTCCCCGCAGGAAAAGAAGGAGGCCGCTGTGGCCGGCACCCTCAAGACCGTCACCGACGCAAGCTTCGATGACGACGTCCTCAAGAGCGACAAGCCCGTCCTGGTGGACTTCTGGGCCGCCTGGTGCGGTCCGTGCCGCCAGATCGCCCCGTCCCTCGAGGCCATCGCCTCCGAGTACGGTGACGAGATCGAGATCGTCAAGCTCAACATCGACGAGAACCCGGAGACGGCGGCCAAGTACGGCGTCATGTCCATCCCGACCCTGAACGTCTACCAGGGCGGCGAGGTCGTCAAGACCATCGTCGGTGCCAAGCCGAAGGCCGCCATCCTGCGCGACCTCGACGGCTTCGTCACCATCAAGGCCTGACGCACCCGCGTCCGGGACCGGACGCGAACGCGTGACACGGGGCCGCCCCCTGCCAGGGGCGGCCCCGTCCGCATGTCAGGCCGGCCCGGGACGAGGATGCTCCCGTCTCACAGCGGACGCAGCGCCGGTTCCTTCCGTGCCGCGCCCAGCAGCCGGTCCAGGGCCAGCTCCACGTCTTCCTTCCACGACAGCGTGGACCGCAGCTCCAACCGCAGCCGGGGACGCGTCGGATGCGGGCGCACCGTCTTGAACCCCACGGCCAGCAGGTGGTCCGCCGGCAGCAGACAGGCCGGACCGTCCCACCGCGCGTCGCCGAAGGCCTCGATCGCCCGGAACCCCCTGCGCAGCAGATCCTTCGCCACCGTCTGGACCATCACCCGCCCCAGCCCCTGGCCCTGATACCCCGGCATGATCCACGAGGTGATGAGCTGCACGGCGTCCGGGGACACCGGGCTGGTCGGGAACGCCGTCGCACGCGGCACGTACGCCGGCGGCGCGTACAGAACGAAGCCCACGGGAACCTCGTCCACGTAGACCACCCGGCCGCACGAGCCCCACTCCAGGAGGACGGCGGAGATCCACGCCTCCTTCTCCTCGGCAGGATTTCCCGCCTTCACGGCCGCCTCGCCGCTGACGGGGTCCAGCTCCCAGAAGACACAGGACCGGCAACGCCGGGGCAGGTCTTGAAGGTTGTCCAGCGTGAGAGGTACCAGCCGACGACCCATGACCGCATCGTATCCACAGCTCGAATCACCCGAAACCGCAACAAGGCAAAGGGGCGGGCCGCACCGGCTCACACCGGCACGACCCGCCCCCGGGCTGCGCGTTACTCCCCGGCAGCGCCCTGGTCCAGCACCCGGCCCTCGCCCGGCGCCAGGGTCCCCAGAATCCGCTCCAGGTCCTCCATCGACGCGAACTCGACGGTGATCTTGCCCTTCTTCTGGCCCAGATCCACCTTCACCCGCGTCTCGAACCGGTCCGACAGCCGCGTCGCCAGCTCATTGAGCGCGGGAGCGACCCGGGCGCCCGCTCGCGGGCCCTTCGGCTTCACCGCACTCGGCGACTGCGAACCCATCAGCGCCACGATCTCCTCGACCGCACGCACCGACAGCCCCTCGGCCACGATCCGGTGCGCCAGCCGGTCCTGCTCCTCGGAGTTGTCCACCGACAGCAGGGCCCGCGCGTGGCCCGCCGACAGCACACCCGCCGCCACCCGCCGCTGCACGGGCGGAGAGAGCTTCAGCAGCCGCAGCGTGTTCGACACCTGCGGACGGGAACGCCCGATCCGGTCCGCCAGCTGGTCGTGCGTGCAGTTGAAGTCCTGGAGCAGCTGGTCGTACGCGGCCGCCTCCTCCAAGGGGTTCAGCTGTGCCCGGTGCAGGTTCTCCAGGAGCGCGTCCAGCAGCAGCTTCTCATCGTCCGTGGCCCGGATGATCGCCGGAATACGGTTCAGACCGGCCTCCCGGCACGCCCGCCAGCGCCGCTCGCCCATGATCAGCTCATAGCGACCGGGGCCGGACTGGCGCACCACCACCGGCTGGAGCAGACCCACCTCCTGGATGGAGGTCACCAGCTCGGCCAGCGCGTCCTCATCGAACACCTCGCGCGGCTGCCGCGGGTTCGGCGTGATGGAGTCCATCGGGAGCTCCGCGAACGTAGCCCCCGCCACCTCGCCGGCCTCCGGGGCAGCGACCGGCTCGGGCTCGCTCACGGAAGCGGCCACCGGCGATGTTTCACGTGAAACATCGGCCTGCGCCAGCGAAGCCAGCTTCGCCGCTGCGATGCCCCGCTCCGAGGGCAGTACCGGCATCGCCGACGGAGACGTCGACCCGGCACCGATCACCGGCGGCACCTTCTCCTGGGGAGCCGCGGGAATCAGCGCGCCGAGCCCCCGCCCCAGACCCCTACGTCGCTCACTCACTGGATCCCCTCCGCCATGCTGTGCGTGTTGTTCATGCCCGCACCCTGATGGGGGTGCTGGGGGTCGTACTGGAATCCGGCCCCGCGCAGCGCGATCTCCCGCGCCGCCTCCAGATAGGAGAGGGAACCGCTGGAACCCGGGTCGTAGGTCAGCACCGTCTGCCCATAGCTCGGAGCCTCGGAGATGCGGACCGACCGCGGGATGCTCGTGCGCAGCACCTCCTTGCCGAAGTGGGTGCGCACCTCCTCCGCGACCTGCGAGGCCAGCCGGGTCCTGCCGTCGTACATCGTCAGCAGGATCGTGGACACGTGCAGGGTCGGGTTCAGGTGGGCCCGCACCAGGTCCACATTGCGCAGCAGCTGACCGAGACCCTCCAGCGCGTAGTACTCGCACTGGATCGGGATCAGCACCTCCGCGCCCGCGACCAGGGCGTTCACCGTCAGCAGGCCCAGCGAGGGCGGGCAGTCGATCAGGATGTAGTCGAGCGGCTGCTCGTACGCCTGGATGGCCCGCTGGAGACGGCTCTCCCGTGCCACGAGGGACACCAGCTCGATCTCCGCACCCGCCAGATCGATCGTGGCCGGCGCACAGAAGAGGCCCTCCACGTCGGCCACCGGCTGGACGACCTCCATCAGTGGGCGGCTGTCCACGAGCACGTCGTAGATGGACGGCACGTCCGCGTGGTGGTCGATGCCCAGCGCCGTCGAGGCATTGCCCTGCGGGTCGAGGTCGACCACCAGGACCCGTGCACCGTGCAGGGCCAGGGATGCGGCCAGGTTCACGGTCGACGTGGTCTTGCCCACGCCGCCCTTCTGGTTGGCCACCACCATGATCCGGGTCTTCGGGGGCCTGGGCAGGCCCTCACCCGCACGCCCCAGGGCCTCGACCGCGATCTGGGCGGCTCGGCCGATGGGCGTGTCTTCGTTGTCCACTAGGGGCGGGGCCGATGTTTCACGTGAAACATCGTCGCCCGGGGATTCAGAGCGGGGACCGGGGACCGGATCGGCCATCGGCCCCGCAAGGTTGGCGTCTGACCGCACGGTGTCACTCTCCTCGGCATCAGGCTCGCGATGAACAGAGCCTGCCATGTCACCGGGGTCGCGAACCAGCGGGGCCCGTACTCCTGTGGATGAATCCACCGATGTGGACAACTCCGTCCCCCCTTCGCCCTTGCGGAGACGGGGGGACGTGGCCGCACGACCGCGGCTGATGATTCCGTGCAGCAGAGAGCGACGTTTCACGTGAAACACGATGCCCGGACGGAGTCATCCGGCCGCTACGACACTCCGAAATCCATACCTATAGGGCTCAACACCCCAGCGATACGCCTGCGGGCGCTGCCCGGCAGGGGCTCAGCGACGCCGGCGCGTGCGGCTCGTACGGGCGGCCTTGGCCCGCTTCGCCGCGAACCGCACCCCGCCGGGGCTTTCCCCGACCTCGACCCGCACCACGGTGGACAGCGGATCCACGATCCCCTCACCCACGTGCAGCACCGAGGTCTTCACCACACCGAGCTTGGTCAGCGCGGCCTTCGCCGCCACCAGCTCCTCCTCGGCGGTGTCGCCCTTCAGCGCCAGCATCTCGCCGTACGGGCGCAGCAGGGGTACGCCCCACCCGGCCAGCCGGTCCAGCGGGGCCACCGCACGCGCCGTCACCACGTGCACCGGCTGGAGCTTGCCGAGGACTTCCTCGGCCCGCCCGCGCACCACCGTCACATGGTCGAGCCCCAGCAGCTCCACGACCTCCTGGAGGAAGTTCGTGCGGCGCAGCAGCGGCTCCAGCAGCGTGATCTTCAGGTCCCTCCGGACCAGGGCCAGCGGAATGCCGGGGAGACCGGCACCCGACCCCACGTCGCACACGGTGACGCCTTCGGGCACCACCTCCGAGAGCACGGCGCAGTTCAGCAGGTGCCTCTCCCAGAGCCGCGGCACCTCGCGCGGCCCGATCAGGCCCCGCTTGACACCCGCGTCCGCCAGCAGCTCCGCGTACCGCACAGCTTCCGGGAAATGCTCGCCGAACACCACGCGCGCCTCTTCAGGTGCCGGGGGCGCTTCTTCGGGCATCGGGGGAAGCTCAGCTGCCTCCGTCACGGGGACCGTCCTTCCGTACCGCATGGTTGTGAATACCCCGACCACAGCACTGTCGTCACTGCCGTTGCTGCCGTCACTGCCAGGCTGACAAAGATCGGCCCCGCCTGCGAGACAGACGGGGCCGGACACACAGGCTTCCGGTCAGGCCGGAAGTACGACGACGAAGCGCTGCGGCTCCTCGCCCTCGGACTCGCTCCGCAGACCGGCGGCGGCCACGGCGTCGTGGACGACCTTCCGCTCGAAGGGGGTCATCGGGTCCAGCTTCAGGGGCTCACCGGACGTCTTCACGTCCTCCGCGGCCTTGGCGCCGAGCGCCGTCAGCTCCTCGCGCTTCTTCGCCCGGAAGCCGCCGATGTCCAGCATCAGCCGGCTGCGGTCCCCGGTCTCGCGGTGCACGGCGAGGCGGGTCAGCTCCTGCAGAGCCTCCAGCACCTCACCGTCGCGGCCGACGAGCTTCTGCAGGTCGCGAGCGGACTCGCTGACGATGGAGACAGAGGCGCGGTCCGCCTCGACGTCCATGTCGATGTCGCCGTCCAGGTCGGCGATGTCCAGCAGACCCTCAAGGTAGTCGGCCGCGATCTCACCCTCCTGCTCGAGGCGGGTCAGGGTGTCGCCACTCTCAGCGGCGGCGGTGGTGGTGCCTTCCGTCACGGGAGGGACTCCTTCTTACTTCTTGGGAGAGGGCTTGCTGGGGGGCGTCTGACGCTGCGACTTCGACTGGCGCTTGGGCTGCTGCCGCTTCTGGGCACCACCGCCGGCCGCATCGGAGTCGACGGTCGCCTCGACGCTCTTCGCCACGGAGCCGTCCGCCTGCGCGGCCAGGCCCTGCTTGGTGAGACCGGTGATGAACTTGCGCTCGTTGTCGTTGCGGTCCGGGCCCTTGGCCACGATCGCCGCGACGATCTTCTTCTTGCCCCGGCTCTTGAGCTCGCCGTGGGAGGTGATCTGCTTCAGCAGGCGCGTCAGGTACTGGTCCTGGGCCAGGCTGCCCGGGGTGGGGTTCCGGCTGATGACGAACATCTGCTGGCCCATGGTCCACAGGTTGGTGGTCAGCCAGTAGACGAGGACACCGACGGGGAAGTTGATGCCCATGACCGCGAAGATCAGGGGGAAGACGTACATCAGCATCTTCTGCTGCTGCATGAACGGCGTCTTGACCGAGAGGTCGACGTTCTTCTGCATCAGCTGGCGCTGCGTGTAGAACTGCGACAGCGACATCATCACGATCATGATCGCGGTGACGATGCGTACGTCGGTGATGTCGGCGCCCAGAGCGGCGACCTTGTCCGCGCTGTCCGTGAACTTGGAAGCCAGCGGGGCTCCGAAGATGTGCGCGTTACGCGCGCTCTCCAGCAGCGGGCCGTCGATCTTGCCGATCGGCGTGCCGTTGGCGATGGAGGCAAGCACGTGGTAGAGCGCGAAGAAGAACGGGGACTGCGCCAGGATGGGAAGGCACGAGGAGAGCGGGTTGGTACCCGTCTCCTTGTACAGCTTCATCATCTCTTCGGACTGGCGCTGCTTGTCGTTCTTGTAGCGCTCCTGGATCGCCTTCATCTTCGGCTGGATCGCCTGCATGCCGCGCGTCGCCTTGATCTGCTTCACGAAGAGCGGGATCAGGCAGATACGGATCAAGATCACCAGGGAGACGATGGACAGGCCCCAGGCCCACCCACTGTCCGCGCCGAACATGGCGCCGTACACCTTGTGGAACTGGACGATGATCCACGAGACAGGCGTGGTAATAAAGCTGAACAGACTGGCAATCGTGTCCACTAATCAGGCTCCTTGAGCATTGCGAGATCTACGCAACGCACTGCGCAGCTGCTCGTGCCAACGCGGGCGTTTCCGGGGTGGGACGTGGTCCACGCCACCCGGGGACCACGGATTGCACCGCAGGATCCGCCAGGCGGTCAGAGCCGTCCCCTTCACCGCACCATGCCGGTCGATGGCCGTGAACCCGTAGTGCGAGCACGAGGGGTAGTAGCGGCACACCGGCCCGAGCAGCGGACTGATGGTCCACTGGTACAGCTTGATCAATGCGAGCAGCGGGTACTTCATCGAGCCACGCCTCCCAAGAGCCGCAGCAGTGCGGCATCAAGGTCCCGGGCCAGCTCGTCGAGACCGGCATCACCCGCTCCGGGCAGAGCCCGTACCACCATCAGGCTACCTTCGGGCAGCTGAGACAGCCGCTCGCGGACGAGATGGCGCAAACGGCGCTTGACCCGGTTGCGTACGACGGCGATGCCGACAGCCTTGCTGACGACGAAACCCGCACGCGTCGAGGGATCGATCTCCCCCGGCGCGTGCGGGTCCGTTGCACCGCTTGTACGTAGGTGGACGACGAGGAGCGGGCGACCAGCCCGGCGACCTCGGCGTACCGCGCTCGCGAAGTCCTCGCGCCGCCTCAGCCGATTTTCGGGAGACAGCACGACGTCACGATCCGCCGCGTCAGTTACGCGGAGAGTTCGGCGCGGCCCTTGCCACGACGGTTCGCGAGGATGGCGCGGCCGGCACGGGTACGCATCCGGAGACGGAAGCCGTGGGTCTTGGCACGACGGCGGTTGTTCGGCTGGAAGGTGCGCTTGCTCACTCGGGGGCTCCAGAGAATAAATCGTTTAGGCGGGACATCGCCTGGCTGTCACCGTGCGCCCACGAGGAGAAAACTCGCGTGTTCGCCCGAGTGGCACCGCAAAACGATCACAACCAGTGATCTTCGCCCATCGGTAGGCAGGCGGCAGCAGCCATCGACAACTCGACCTCGTTACGGTACGCGCGGCTACGCCATCCGGTCAAACCGAGCCGACGGTGCCCCACACTGTGCACAGGCTGTGGACAACGACTTGAACCGTACCCGCTGGCCTGACTACCGTTGTCCGACCCTGGATTTTTTGTCCCGACCGTCCCAAAGAACCACACATTCGTGGGACCCCCTCTGAGAGAGCGTGCTCTGTGGCTGACGTACCTGCCGATCTTGCCGCAGTGTGGCCAAGGGTGCTCGAAAAGCTCCTCGGGGAGGGACAGAACAGCATCGAGCCCAAGGACAAGCAGTGGGTCGAGCGCTGTCAGCCCCTGGCCCTGGTGGCGGACACCGCGCTGCTCGCCGTCCCCAATGAGTACGGCAAGCGCGTCCTCGAGGGCCGGCTCGCCCCGCTCATCAGCGATGCCCTCAGCCGTGAGTGCGGCCGCCCCATCCGGATCGCGATCACGGTCGACGACTCCGCCGGCGAGCCCTCGCCCCCGGCCCCGTCCGCCTCTTCCTCCCGCGACGACTACGAACCGTACGGCGGCCAGCGCCCCGGCGGGCACACCGGTCCGATGGGCCACACGGGCCCCGGCGGCCACACCGGCCCCGCCGACGACCAGCTCCCCAACGCCCGCCCCGCCTACCCGGACTACCAGCAGCAGCGCTCCGAGCCCGGCGCCTGGCCCCGCGGCGGCCAGCAGGACGACTACGGCTGGCAGCAGCCCCGCCTCGGCGGTTTCCCCGAGCGCGACCCGTACGCCTCCCCGCAGCCGGGCTACATGCAGCAGTCCGAGCCCTCCTCCTACGACCAGGGCTCCTACGAACAGCAGCAGTACGAGCAGCAGCAGTACGAGGGTCAGCAGCAGCGCTCCTCCCGCCAGTACGAGCAGCAGCAGTACGAGCAGCCGCCCGCGCGGCAGGCGCCCAGCCGGCCCGCGCCCTCGGCCCCGTCCGTCGGCTCCACCTCGGGACCGCTGGAGCCGACGGCCCGGCTGAACCCCAAGTACCTCTTCGACACCTTCGTCATCGGCGCCTCCAACCGCTTCGCGCACGCCGCCGCGGTGGCCGTCGCCGAGGCGCCTGCGAAGGCGTACAACCCCCTCTTCATCTACGGGGAGTCGGGCCTGGGCAAGACGCACCTGCTGCACGCCATCGGGCACTACGCGCGGAGCCTCTACCCCGGCACCCGGGTGCGGTACGTGAGCTCCGAGGAGTTCACCAACGAGTTCATCAACTCGATCCGCGACGGCAAGGGCGACGCCTTCCGCAAGCGCTACCGCGAGATGGACATCCTTCTCGTCGACGACATCCAGTTCCTCGCGAGCAAGGAGTCGACGCAGGAGGAGTTCTTCCACACCTTCAACACGCTCCACAACGCCAACAAGCAGATCGTCCTCTCCTCCGACCGGCCGCCCAAGCAGCTCGCCACCCTGGAGGACCGGCTCCGCAACCGCTTCGAGTGGGGCCTGATCACCGACGTCCAGCCGCCCGAGCTGGAGACCCGTATCGCGATCCTGCGCAAGAAGGCCGTCCAGGAGCAGCTCAACGCCCCGCCGGAGGTGCTGGAGTTCATCGCCTCCCGCATCTCGCGCAACATCCGCGAGCTGGAGGGGGCGCTGATCCGGGTCACGGCCTTCGCGAGCCTGAACCGGCAGCCGGTCGACCTGGGCCTGACCGAGGACGTCCTGAAGAACCTGATCCCGGGCGGCGAGGACAGCTCGCCCGAGATCACCGCCACCGACATCATGGCGGCCACCGCCGACTACTTCGGGCTGACCGTGGACGACCTGTGCGGCTCCTCGCGCAGCAGGGTCCTGGTCACCGCCCGGCAGATCTCCATGTACCTGTGCCGGGAGCTCACCGACCTCTCCCTGCCCAAGATCGGGGCGCAGTTCGGCGGCCGCGACCACACCACCGTCATGCACGCGGACCGCAAGATCCGCGCTCTGATGGCGGAACGCCGCTCCATCTACAACCAGGTAACGGAGCTCACCAACCGCATCAAGAACGGCTGACGCCGGCTCTGTGCACGGACCGTTCGGGGCGTCGTCGAGCCTCTCAAACCGCTTTCAGAGGGCGCTCCCGGGTCACTTCGGGGGCGCCCTTCTTCATGCGTGCGCCCCCAACCTGTTCGAATACGCCCCCTTGGAGGCAACTCATCCACAGATTGGGCGACTTTCTTCCGTCCACAGCCTGGGGACGGGTTGCGTCACCCACAAGACTGTCCACAGGTCCCAGGCGTGAGGCACCATCAGGGCTGGTCAGACCCCTGTGGAATTGTGCGAAACGGCTATCCACAGGCTGTGGACGAAATATTCATCCACAGGTCCGTCCACCGCGTTGTCCACCGGTGGTCCACAGCTTCCCGGGTGCTGTGCACAGGATCAGACGACTTCCCCACACCGTTGTCCACTGTTCGGCAACGAGGAACCCTCCATCACCGCCCCGAGTGAAAGCGGTCACACCGAAGTCGACGTTTGGGTTGTGGAGTACTCGGGAAAACCTGGGGACACACCTGTGGAGTAGTCGGGGTCATCTGGGGATGGCCTGTGCAGAAGTTTTCGTTCTCCACAGAGACACCTGGTTGTCCACCGGTGTCGCCCACAGGGTGTGGGGATAAAAAACTGGGTCTGACCTGCAAAAACAGCGTTATCCACTGTTTCCACAGGCCCTACTACTACCCCCATAGAGAGTTAGCCCGGTTTCGGTTTTCAAGCGGGTCCTGTGCACAACTCCGTGGATCGCCCTCCCCGACACCTCGCTCCCGACTTGACCGCCAGCAGCGACGACTGTCGGCGCCGTACGTCAGACTGGTCCCCGGCATCGGTCGAGGCATCGACGAGCCGACGACGAAGGCCGGCAGACGAGCGAGCAACAGCAGGAGGCGGTTTCCGGTGAAGATCCGGGTGGAGCGCGACGTACTCGCGGAGGCGGTGGCCTGGGCTGCCCGTAGCCTCCCGGCCCGGCCGCCGGTGCCCGTTCTCGCGGGCCTGCTGCTGAAGGCCGAGGAGGGCAAGCTGTCCCTCTCCGGCTTCGACTACGAGGTCTCGGCCCGCGTCTCCGTCGAGGCGGACGTCGAGGAGGACGGCACCGTCCTGGTCTCCGGCCGGCTGCTCGCCGACATCTGCCGCGCCCTCCCCAACCGCCCGGTGGAGATTTCCACAGACGGTGTACGGGCGACCGTGGTCTGCGGATCCTCGCGATTCACACTCCACACCCTGCCTGTGGAGGAATACCCGGCGCTGCCCACGATGCCCACCGCGACCGGCACCGTGCCCGGCGAGGTCTTCGCCTCCGCCGCCGCCCAGGTCGCCATCGCCGCCGGCCGCGACGACACGCTGCCCGTGCTGACCGGTGTCCGCATCGAGATCGAGGGCGACAAGGTCACCCTGGCCTCCACCGACCGCTACCGCTTCGCGGTCCGCGAGTTCCTGTGGAAGCCCGAGGACCCCGAGGCCTCGGCCGTGGCCCTGGTGCCCGCCAAGACCCTCCTGGACACCGCCAAGTCGCTCACCAGCGGCGACACGGTCACCATCGCGCTGTCGGGCTCCGGCCAGGGCGAGGGCCTCATCGGCTTCGAGGGCGCCGGCCGCCGCACCACCACCCGCCTCCTCGAGGGCGACCTGCCGAAGTACCGCACGCTCTTCCCGACGGAGTTCAACTCGGTCGCCGTGATCGAGACCGCCCCGTTCGTCGAGGCCGTCAAGCGCGTGGCCCTCGTCGCCGAGCGCAACACCCCGGTCCGCCTCAGCTTCGAGCAGGGCGTGCTGATCCTGGAGGCCGGCTCCTCCGACGACGCACAGGCTGTGGAGCGCGTCGACGCGAAGCTCGAGGGCGACGACATCTCGATCGCCTTCAACCCGACCTTCCTGCTGGACGGCCTGAGCGCGATCGACTCTCCGGCCGCGCAGCTGAGCTTCACCACGTCCACCAAGCCGGCGCTGCTCAGCGGCCGCCCGGCGGTCGACGCCGAGGCCGACGAGGCGTACAAGTACCTGATCATGCCGGTCCGCCTCTCCGGCTGAGACCGGGAAACGACGCGGCAAGCCCCTCGGGCCCGGCCCCGCTTCCCGCGGGACCGGGCCCGAGGGCGTTCCGCCGCCCGCCCGCGGAGCCCCGTAGCGGGCCCGTAGCAGCCCCGCAGGGGTCCTGCGGCGGCCGTGCGGGAGCCCGTACGGAGCCCCGTGCGCGGCCCTCCCGGCGCCCGGGCGCCGACACCCGGAGTGCCCGTGGCGCCGGGCGGCACGGCCCGGCGTAGGCTCGGCACGGGGGGATGTCCCCGGGCAGGGGTGACCCCCGGCACAGACGGCCACAACGCTTAAGGAACCACCTGATGGAGCTTGGTCTCGTCGGTCTCGGCAAGATGGGCGGCAACATGCGCGAGCGCATCCGCCGCGCCGGCCACACCGTCATCGGATACGACCGCAACCCGGACCTCGCCGATGTCCACAGCCTGTCGGAGCTTGTGGACAGCCTGCAGGCCCCCCGCGTGGTGTGGGTGATGGTCCCGGCCGGCGCGGCGACCCAGTCCACCGTGGACGAGCTCGCCGGCCTGCTCTCGCCCGGCGACATCGTCGTCGACGGCGGCAACTCGCGCTGGACCGACGACGAGAAGCACGGCGCCGAACTGGCCGCCAAGGGCATCGGCTTCGTGGACTGCGGAGTCTCGGGCGGCGTCTGGGGCCTGGAGAACGGCTACGCGCTGATGTACGGCGGCGACAAGGAGCACGTCGCGGCCGTCCAGCCCGTCTTCGACGCCCTCAAGCCCGAGGGTGAGTTCGGCGCTGTGCACGCGGGCAAGATCGGTGCCGGCCACTTCGCGAAGATGGTCCACAACGGCATCGAGTACGCCATGATGCAGGCCTACGCCGAGGGCTGGGAGCTCCTGGAGAAGGTCGACTCGGTCACCGACGTCCGCGAGGTGTTCCGGTCCTGGCAGGAGGGCACGGTCATCCGTTCCTGGCTGCTGGACCTGGCCGTGAACGCGCTGGACGAGGACGAGCACCTGCAGCAGCTGCGCGGCTTCGCGCAGGACTCCGGCGAGGGCCGCTGGACGGTCGAGGCCGCGATCGACAACGCGGTGCCGCTGCCGGCGATCACCGCCTCGCTCTTCGCGCGCTTCGCGTCGCGCCAGGACGACTCCCCGCAGATGAAGATGATCGCCGCGCTGCGCAACCAGTTCGGCGGCCACGCGGTCGAGAAGAAGTAATCCACAACCGCTCCACAGGTCCACAGGGCCACGGCTTGTAGTCCACAGCCTGTGGAGCGGAGCACGGCAGAGCAGCAGGAAGCCGGGGGAGGTCGGCGCCACATGCACGTTTCGCATCTCTCGTTGGCCGACTTCCGCTCGTACGCCCGGGCCGAGGTTCCCCTCGACCCGGGCGTCACCGCGTTCGTGGGCCCCAACGGGCAGGGCAAGACCAATCTCGTCGAGGCGATCGGCTACCTCGCGACCCTCGGCAGCCACCGCGTCTCCGCGGACGCCCCGCTCGTGCGGATGGGCGCCGAGCGCGCCGTCATCCGGGCCGCGGTCACCCAGGGCGAGCGCCAGCAGCTCGTGGAGCTGGAGCTGAACCCGGGCCGCGCCAACCGGGCCCGGATCAACCGGTCCTCGCAGGTCAGGCCGAGGGACGTGCTGGGCATCGTGCGCACGGTGCTGTTCGCCCCCGAGGACCTGGCGCTGGTCAAGGGCGACCCGGGGGAGCGGCGCCGGTTCCTCGACGAGCTCGTCACGGCCCGCTCGCCGCGCATGGCGGCCGTGCGCTCGGACTACGAGCGGGTGCTCAAGCAGCGCAACACCCTGCTGAAGTCGGCGGCGATGGCCCGCCGGCACGGCGGCCGCTCCATGGACCTGTCCACGCTCGACGTGTGGGACCAGCACCTGGCGCGCACGGGCGCGGAACTGCTGGCCCACCGGCTCGACCTGATCGCGACCCTGCTGCCGCTGGCGGACAAGGCGTACGAGCAGCTCGCGCCCGGCGGCGGCCCGCTCGGCGCGGCCTACAAGTCCTCCGCGGGCGAGCAGGTGGACAGCGGCGAGGCCCGCACCCGCGAGGCCCTGTACGAGGTCCTCCTCGGCTCCCTGGCGGAGGTCCGCAAGCAGGAGATCGAGCGCGGGGTGACCCTGGTCGGCCCGCACCGCGACGACGTGGTGCTGCGCCTGGGGGAGCTGCCGGCCAAGGGGTACGCGAGCCACGGCGAGTCCTGGTCGTACGCGCTGGCCCTGCGGCTGGCCTCCTACGAGCTGCTGCGCTCGGAAGGCAGCGAGCCGGTGCTGATCCTCGACGACGTGTTCGCGGAGCTCGACGCGCGGCGCCGGGAGCGGCTGGCGGAGCTGGTGGCGCCCGGCGAGCAGGTGCTGGTGACGGCGGCGGTGGACGACGACGTGCCCGGGGTGCTGGTCGGGACCCGGTTCGCGGTGGCCGGCGGGGAGGTGACCCGGCTGTGAGCGGCAAGGAGCAGGACCCCCCGCAGGACCCGCAGGACCCGCCGCGCAAGGCGGCCGAACCCTCCGGCGTGGACCTGGCGCGCCAGGCGCTGGCGGCGGCGCGCGAGCAGGCGCGGGCCCGCGGCAACGCGGCGCAGAACAAGAAGGGCGCCTACCGGCCGGGCCTGCGCTCGGGCGCCCGGGCGGACGGCCGGGACCCGATGCCGCTGATGGCGGCGCTGGACCGGCTGCGCACGGAGCGCGGCTGGGAGATGCCGATGGCGGTGGCGGGCGTGATGGAGCGCTGGCCGGAGATCGTCGGCCCGGACATCGCGGCGCACTGCGTGCCGGCCACGTACGAGGACCGCGAGCTGGTGGTGCGCTGCGATTCCTCGGCGTGGGCGGCGCAGCTGAAGCTGCTGGCCCCGCAGCTGGTGGCCCGGCTCAACGCGGACCTGGGGCAGGGCACCGTACGGCTGATCAAGGTCCACGGCCCGGGCGGCGGGCCGAAGCGGTACGGGCCCTGGCGGGCGCCGGGGAGCACCGGCCCGGGGGACACGTACGGGTGAGCCCGCGGGCCGTGCGTCGCCGGGGCCTGGCGCCGCGAGGCCCGGTTCCGCGCGCCTGAGTACCTGAGTGCCTGAGCGCGGACGGCTGAACCGGCGTGCCCGGCCCTGCGTGTACCGGTCGTGCCCCGGCCCGTTCCCGGTCCTGCGCCCGGTCCCGCGCCCCGATGCGCGTACACCCGTACGGCCCGCCCGCGCGGGCACCCGTACGGGTGAGTAGGTACCCGCGGTCGCCTCGTGCGGACGGCTGTGCGGGTGGTGTCCCTCACGGTAGCGGGAGGTTGACAGCCCGAAGCGCTCAATGCCCGTGTGAGCCTCTTTGAGCCCCTCCCTGGATATGGGGAGTCGGAGAGAGGAGTTTCCGGGCGGCACATGCGGACTCAGGTACCGGCAAACGCCCATTCATGGGGGTGATACCGGTAGACTGAACGAGAATCCCGCGCACGCGCGGGATTCAGTCGAGTAAAGCTGACCACCGCTGACAACGCAGATCGACGCAGCCGCTCCCGCTTGCATGCATGCCGGCCCGGAGTACGGCCTGTGCTGTGCCAGAAAGGGCGCTTCGTGGCCGATTCCGGCAACCCCAACGACAACCAGTCCACAGTCGGCCAGAACGGCGAGGTCACCTCCTCGTACGACGCCAGTGCCATCCAGGTCCTCGAGGGCCTGGACGCGGTCCGCAAGCGGCCCGGCATGTACATCGGCTCGACCGGTGAGCGCGGGCTCCACCACCTCGTCTACGAGGTGGTCGACAACTCGGTCGACGAGGCCCTGGCCGGGCACGCGGACACCATCGACGTGACGATCCTCGCCGACGGCGGCGTGCGCGTGGTCGACAACGGCCGCGGTATCCCGGTCGGCATCGTGCCGTCCGAGGGGAAGCCGGCCGTCGAGGTCGTGCTGACGGTCCTGCACGCGGGCGGCAAGTTCGGCGGCGGCGGCTACGCCGTCTCCGGCGGTCTGCACGGCGTCGGCGTCTCCGTCGTGAACGCCCTGTCGACCAGGGTCGCGGTCGAGGTCAAGACCGACGGCTTCCGCTGGACCCAGGACTACAAGCTCGGTGTGCCGACGGCCGCCCTGCTGAAGAACGAGGAGACGTCCGAGACGGGCACCTCGGTCACCTTCTGGGCCGACGGCGACATCTTCGAGACCACCGAGTACTCCTTCGAGACGCTTTCGCGCCGCTTCCAGGAGATGGCCTTCCTCAACAAGGGCCTGACCCTCTCGCTGACGGACGAGCGCGAGTCGGCGAAGGCCACGATGGGCGCGGACACCGCCGAGGAGACCGACGACCAGCAGGCGCGCACGGTCAAGTACCACTACGAGGGCGGCATCGTCGACTTCGTGAAGTACCTGAACGCGCGCAAGGGCGAACTGATCCACCCGACCGTCATCGACGTCGAGGCCGAGGACAAGGAGCGCATGCTCTCGGTCGAGATCGCGATGCAGTGGAACTCGCAGTACACCGAGGGCGTCTACTCCTTCGCGAACACGATCCACACGCACGAGGGCGGCACTCACGAAGAGGGCTTCCGCGCGGCGATGACCGGCCTGGTCAACCGCTACGCGCGCGAGAAGAAGTTCCTCCGCGAGAAGGACGACAACCTCGCCGGCGAGGACATCCGCGAGGGTCTGACGGCGATCATCTCGGTGAAGCTGGGCGAGCCGCAGTTCGAGGGCCAGACGAAGACCAAGCTGGGCAACACGGAGGCGAAGACCTTCGTGCAGAAGGTCGTGCACGAGCACCTCAACGACTGGTTCGACCGGAACCCGAACGAGGCCGCGGACATCATCCGCAAGTCGATCCAGGCGGCCACGGCGCGCGTCGCGGCCCGCAAGGCCCGCGACCTGACGCGCCGCAAGGGTCTGCTGGAGAGCGCCTCGCTGCCGGGCAAGCTGTCGGACTGCCAGTCCAACGACCCGACCAAGTGCGAGATCTTCATCGTCGAGGGCGACTCGGCCGGCGGCTCCGCCAAGTCCGGCCGCAACCCGATGTACCAGGCCATCCTGCCGATCCGCGGCAAGATCCTGAACGTCGAGAAGGCCCGTATCGACAAGATCCTCCAGAACACCGAGGTCCAGGCGCTGATCAGCGCCTTCGGCACGGGTGTGCACGAGGACTTCGACATCGAGAAGCTCCGCTATCACAAGATCATCCTGATGGCGGACGCCGACGTCGACGGCCAGCACATCAACACCCTGCTGCTGACCTTCCTGTTCCGCTTCATGCGGCCGCTGGTCGAGGCCGGGCACGTGTACCTGTCCCGTCCGCCGCTGTACAAGATCAAGTGGGGCCGCGACGACTTCGAGTACGCGTACTCGGACCGCGAGCGCGACGCCCTGGTCGAGCTCGGCAAGCAGAACGGCAAGCGGATCAAGGAAGACTCGATCCAGCGCTTCAAGGGTCTGGGCGAGATGAACGCCGAGGAACTGCGCATCACCACGATGGACGTGGACCACCGCGTGCTCGGCCAGGTCACCCTGGACGACGCCGCGCAGGCCGACGACCTGTTCTCGGTGCTGATGGGTGAGGACGTCGAAGCCCGGCGCTCCTTCATCCAGCGCAACGCCAAGGACGTTCGCTTCCTCGACATCTGAGTCGGCTCAGCTGACCGCCTGAAAGGACCTCTGACCAGCAATGGCCGACGAAACCACGCCCACCGCCGCGGAATCCGCGGAGGAGCAGCCCGTCGTACGCATCGAGCCCGTGGGGCTCGAGACGGAGATGCAGCGCTCCTACCTCGACTACGCGATGTCCGTCATCGTCTCCCGCGCGCTGCCCGACGTACGGGACGGCCTCAAGCCGGTCCACCGCCGCGTGCTGTACGCGATGTACGACGGCGGCTACCGGCCCGAGAAGGGCTTCTACAAGTGCGCCCGCGTCGTCGGCGACGTCATGGGCACGTACCACCCGCACGGTGACTCCTCGATCTACGACGCCCTGGTCCGCCTGGCCCAGCCGTGGTCGCTGCGCATGCCGCTCGTGGACTCCAACGGCAACTTCGGCTCCCCGGGCAACGACCCGGCGGCCGCGATGCGTTACACCGAGTGCAAGCTCATGCCGCTGGCCATGGAGATGCTCCGGGACATCGACGAGGAGACCGTCGACTTCAAGGACAACTACGACGGCCGCAACCAGGAGCCGACCGTCCTGCCGGCGCGGTTCCCGAACCTGCTGATCAACGGCTCCGCGGGCATCGCGGTCGGCATGGCCACCAACATCCCGCCGCACAACCTGCGCGAGGTCGCGGCCGGCGCCCAGTGGGCGCTGGAGCACCCGGAGGCTTCGCACGAGGAGCTCCAGGACGCGCTCATCGAGCGGATCAAGGGCCCGGACTTCCCGTCGGGCGCCCTGGTCGTGGGCCGCAAGGGCATCGAGGAGGCGTACCGGACCGGTCGCGGCTCCATCACGATGCGCGCGGTGGTCGAGGTCGAGGAGATCCAGAACCGCCAGTGCCTGGTGGTCACGGAGCTTCCGTACCAGACCAACCCCGACAACCTGGCGCAGAAGATCGCCGACCTGGTGAAGGACGGCAAGGTCGGCGGCATCGCCGACGTCCGCGACGAGACCTCGTCCCGGACGGGCCAGCGCCTGGTGATCGTCCTCAAGCGCGACGCCGTCGCCAAGGTCGTGCTGAACAACCTGTACAAGCACACCGACCTGCAGACGAACTTCGGCGCGAACATGCTGGCGCTGGTGGACGGCGTGCCGCGCACGCTGTCGATCGACGCGTTCATCCGCCACTGGGTGACGCACCAGATCGAGGTCATCGTCCGGCGCACGAAGTTCCGCCTGCGCAAGGCGGAGGAGCGCGCCCACATCCTGCGCGGTCTGCTCAAGGCGCTGGACGCGATCGACGAGGTCATCGCGCTGATCCGGCGCAGCAACACGGTCGAGATCGCCCGCGAGGGCCTGATGGGCCTGCTGTCGATCGACGAGATCCAGGCGAACGCGATCCTGGAGATGCAGCTCCGCCGCCTGGCGGCCCTGGAGCGGCAGAAGATCGTCGCCGAGCACGACGAGCTCCAGGCCAAGATCAACGAGTACAACGCGATCCTGGCCTCCGAGGAGCGCCAGCGTCAGATCGTCAGCGAGGAACTGGCGGCCATCGTCGAGAAGTTCGGCGACGACCGGCGTTCCAAGCTGGTGCCCTTCGACGGCGACATGTCCATGGAGGACCTGATCGCCGAAGAGGACATCGTCGTCACGATCACCCACGGCGGGTACGTCAAGCGCACCAAGACCGAGGACTACCGCTCGCAGAAGCGCGGCGGCAAGGGCGTGCGCGGCACGAAGCTGAAGCAGGACGACCTCGTCGACCACTTCTTCGTGTCCACCACGCACCACTGGCTGCTGTTCTTCACGAACAAGGGCCGGGTCTACCGCTCCAAGGCGTACGAGCTCCCGGACGCCGGCCGTGACGCCCGCGGGCAGCACGTGGCGAACCTGCTGGCCTTCCAGCCGGACGAGAAGATCGCCCAGATCCTCGCGATCCGCGACTACGAGATCGCCCCGTACCTGATCCTGGCCACCAAGGGCGGCCTGGTGAAGAAGACGGCGCTCAAGGACTACGACTCGCCCCGTTCGGGTGGCGTCATCGCCATCAACCTGCGGGAGACCGAGGACGGCAGCGACGACGAGCTGATCGGCGCCGAGCTGGTGTCCGCCGAGGACGACCTGCTGCTCATCAGCAAGAAGGCGCAGTCGATCCGCTTCACGGCGACCGACGACGCGCTGCGCCCGATGGGCCGCGCCACCTCGGGCGTGAAGGGCATGAGTTTCCGCGGAGGGGACGAACTGCTCTCCATGAGCGTGGTCCGGCCCGGTACGTTCGTCTTCACCGCGACCGACGGCGGCTACGCCAAGCGGACGCCGGTGGAGGAGTACCGCGTCCAGGGCCGTGGTGGCCTGGGCATCAAGGCGGCGAAGATCGTGGAGGACCGCGGCTCGCTCGTCGGGGCGCTCGTGGTCGACGAAACGGACGAAATCCTCGCCATCACGCTCAGCGGTGGTGTGATTCGTACGCGCGTCAACGAAGTACGGGAGACCGGCCGTGACACCATGGGCGTCCAGCTGATCAACCTGGGCAAGCGGGATGCCGTCGTCGGCATCGCCCGCAACGCGGAGGCCGGTCAGGAAACTGACGAGGCCGACGACAGCGAGAACGAGATCGGGACCGAGGCGGCCGTCGAAGGACAGGCCGCCGAGGCTGCCGGGGGCACGGAGCCCTCGGCTGGGGAGCACGAGGAGTAAGCGTGAGCGGAGCCACGGGCGCCGGACCGGCCCACACTGGAGCGAATGGTGCCCGTGGCCCCGCCGCGGACTCTCAGGGGGGAACCGTGACGGACACCCGAGGACCGCAGCCGCCTCAGTCACCTCAGACGCAGGCCGGCCCTCAGCAGCCCTACCACCCGCCGCAGGCGTACTCGGTGCCCCAGGGCCCCGGGGCGCCGCGGGGGGCGGGCGACCCCGGTGCGCAGCGCAAGCCGCGCACGGGGGCCCGTATGGCGCCCAGGACGCGCAAGGCGCGGCTCCGGGTGGCCAAGGCCGACCCCTGGTCGGTGATGAAGGTCAGCTTCCTGCTGTCGATCGCGCTGGGCGTGTGCACGATCGTCGCGGCGGTGGTGCTGTGGATGGTCATGGACGCCATGGGCATCTTCTCCAGCGTCGGCGGCACGATCAGTGAGGCGACCGGCTCGAACGAGAGCAACGGCTTCGACCTCCAGACCTTCCTGTCGCTGCCGCGCGTTCTGATCTTCACGACGGTGATCTCGGTCATCGACGTGGTGCTCATGACGGCGCTGGCGACCCTGGGCGCGTTCATCTACAACCTGTCGGCGGGATTCGTCGGCGGTGTGGAGCTGACGCTCGCCGAGGACGAGTAGGCCTCCGAGGACGGGGCGGATGACCTGCGCAGACGGGCCGCCGCTATCGATTTTGGAGTCACCGGGTCTGTGCGCTAACCTTCAGAAGTCAGCGCGCAGCGCGGATGGGGCTATAGCTCAGTTGGTTAGAGCGCATCCCTGATAAGGATGAGGCCACAGGTTCAAATCCTGTTAGCCCCACAGTGTCGAAGACCCCCAGGCCCATGGCCTGGGGGTCTTTGTCGTTGGGCCAGTTGGTGCAGTGGTAGGTCACCGATCGGTATCGGTCGGTGTGTATTGTTGGGCGCCAGAAGTCCCCTACGTCAACGAAAGACGAGGTCGCGCGGTGAAGAAGCTGCTCCTGGTCGCACTGGCCGCCATCGGCGGGCTCCTCGTGTACCGCCAGATCCAGGCGGACCGTGCGGAGCAGGACCTGTGGACGGAGGCAACCGACTCCGTGCCTTCTGGTTCCGGTGTGTGAGACCCGAGGTTGATCCCAGAGCCCCGACTGCCGCTGCGGTCGGGGCTTTGTGCTGCTCTGTGACGAATTGTTGCGGTATGCAAAGAACTTGCTTGCGTTGGCAAACTCGGGGTGGGTGCGCGTGATGGGTGGGGTACGTCGGGTACGGACGGCCGCGGTCGCGGGGCTGGCCGCCCTCGGGCTGGTCGCGGTGCTGCCGGGGGTCGCGGGCGCCGCGGGGAGCCCGCAGCCGGTGCCGTCCTACCGGGGCGCGGACGGTGCGGTGGCGGTGGCGGGCAAGCCCTCCACGGCCGGCGCCCCGGAGCTGAAGGCCGGGTCGGTCTACAAGGACTCGATCGCGCCGGGGGAGCGCTACTACCGGCTCTACCTCGACGGCAGTTCGAGCGTGTACGTCTCCGCCGTGCTCCAGCCCCCGGGCGGTGCCAAGGTGAGCTACAGCGACGGCCTCGAGGTGGAGGTCCTGAACGCCGAGAACCGCTCCTGCCCGGGCAGCCCGGGGCGGGCGGCCTTCGGCTACGACGCCGTTCCGCTCAGCGCCGTGGGAGCCCGGGTGCGGCAGGAGGACGCCGACTGCCAGGGGAGCGCCACCTACTACGTCAAGGTCACCCGCGAGGCGGGCAAGGACGGGGAGCAGGCCGCCTGGCCCCTGGAGCTGAAGGTCCAGCGCGAACCGGAGCTCGGCGGGGGCAACGCCCCCACCGCGGCCCCCAGCGTCTGGCCCTCCGCCTCCCCGACCCTGCCGGGCAGCGATCCGGCGCAGCGCACCGGCGGGACCGGCTTCAACGACGCGCGGGCGCTGGACACCGGGGTCTGGAGCGACGAGCTGCGGCCCGGGCAGACCCGCTTCTACCGGGTGCCGCTCGACTGGGGGCAGCAGCTCGGGCTCGCCGCGGAACTCTCCGCGGGCCGGCTGACGAAGGACTCCGGGTACGCCCCGTCCGGGCTCACCGTCTCGCTGTACAGCCCGTACCGGTCCCTGGTCGACGACAAGGAGGCCACGTACGACGGGAAGCAGGCGGGGCTCACCCTGCCGCGGACGCCGCCCGTGGCCTACGAGAACCGCTTCTCCCCCGACCGGAAGGTCGGGGCGGTCCGGGTGGCCGGCTGGTACTACGTCGCGGTCACCATGGCCCAGAAGGTCGGGGAGTTCACCCAGGACGCGGTGCCCGTCCCGCTGACCCTGCGCATGGAGGTCATCGGCACGCCGGGCAAGGCCCCGGCCTACGCGGAGGACCTCGCGGCCGCCGGCTTCGGGGTGGGGGCCCAGGACCGCACCGCGGCCAAGGAGGGCAGCACGGCCGTGGAGGCCGACGCCGCCGCCGCGAACCGGTCGGTGATGCGGGTGGTCGCGGGCGCCGGCTTCGGTACGGGGACGCTGCTGCTGCTCGTGCTGGGCGGCTGGATCCTGCTGGCCCGGCGGCGCACCCCCTAGAAGGCGGTGCGCCCTAGAGCTGGGTCAGGGCCCAGATGCCGACGGCGAAGCACAGCACCGCCGCGAGCAGGATCCCGGCGGTGACCTTCGCGGGCGGGGGCGCGAGGGCGGTGGCGCGGGGTGCGGCGGGAGGGGCCGGCTGGGGCTCCGGCTG
The DNA here is from genome assembly GCF_057834385.1 of Streptomyces sp. GL_141. Lineage (NCBI taxonomy): Bacteria > Bacillati > Actinomycetota > Actinomycetes > Kitasatosporales > Streptomycetaceae > Streptomyces > Streptomyces sp. GL_141. The sequence goes on along the minus strand of NZ_CM174402.1, from coordinate 4,216,661 downwards.
CGGCTGCGGCGCGTACGGATACGGGGCCGTCGGCGTCGTCTGCGGATGCGGCTGCGGCGGGCTCTGCGGAGTCGCGTCGGCGGCGGCCAGGGGCGGCGGGAGGTGGAAGCTGCCCGTCTCCGAGGGCCCGAAGACCCCGAGGGGAGTGGTGACGGGGGTGGGGGCGTCGGCGACGGGAGGCGCGTGGGGTGCCGTGGGCGGGGTCTCGGACGGACCTTGGTACTGGGCCTGGTACCGGGATTCGTGCGCGGCCTGATGCGCGGTCTGGGGTGCATCCCCGTGAGTGACCTGCTGGGGCAGGTGGGGTGTTCGGGGTCCTTGAGGCGTGAAACCGGCGGGCACCGGGCCCAGTTGGTCGAACACCTCGACCGGATCCCCGTCCGGGCCGGGCGGCGGCAGCAGTTCCACGGCCTCGGCGAGGGCCCTGCGCGCCCCGGTGGCCGTCTGGAACCTGCTCCGGGGGTCCGGCTGGAGCAGCGCGGCCAGGACGTCCCACAGCGGCGCGGGAACGCCCTCGGGGGCATCGGGGGTGCCGTGGGTGAAGAACTGCTCCACGAGGGCCTGGGAGTCGGGCTTGGCGCCCTGGAGCAGGTAGATGCCGACCAGTCCGACGGCGAACAGGTCGGCGGTGAAGTCGGGTTCGGAGCCGAGGAGTTGTTCGGGGGCGAGATAGCCCGGCGTGCCGACCACGTAGGCGGTCTCGGTCAGCCGGGGCTCGCCCTTGCGCATGGCGATGCCGAAGTCGGACAGCCGCAGGTGCGGCCGCCCGGTTCCAGTGGCCTCCATCAGGATGTTGGCCGGTTTGATGTCGCGGTGCACGACACCCTCCGCATGCACCGCCGCCAGCCCCGACAGGAGCTGGTCGAGCAGCGTGCACACGAACCGGGGCGGCAGGGCCCCGTAGTCCCCGATCACATGGGCGAGGGAACCGCCGGCGACGAGGTCCATGGTGAAGAGGACCTTGTCGTCGTCCGCCGCCCAGCTGGCCGGGGCCAGTACGTGCGGGTGATCGATCCGCAGCGCCTGCTCGCGGACGAACCGCAGCAGGGTGTGGGCATCGCTCTGCAGGAGGACCTTCGCTGCGACGTAGCGGCGGCGCCGGTGGTCCCAGGCACGCCATACGGCGCCTGCGCCGCCACGTCCGATCGGGTCGATCAGTTCGTACCGGCCGGCGAAGATCTCACCCATTGCTGCGCCCGTCCCCCGTCGTCAGCTGTGTCCGTCGCGTGCGTCGCGCGTCAGTTCTGGTGCGCCTCGTAGTGCGCGACGGCGTCGGAGGTGCGGCCCGCTCCGTACACCCGGAGGAACTCTGCCAGTTCCGGGTGGGTCGGGGCGAGGGTGTCCGCCGCGTCGATGATGTCGCCCGCCGCGGAGACCGAGCGCAGCAGCGACTGGATCTCGCGCACGACGCGCTTGACGGTCGGTGCGCCGGAACCGGTGGCGGCCTGGCTGGTGCTGTTGCTGAGGACGGAACCTCCCTGGGTCTTCTTGATCTCGTCCATGCGGTCGGTCGCCTCTCCCGCGCTGACGCTCCCGTCGGCCACCTGGCCGGCGAGGTCCTGGAGAGCCTGAACCCGCTGGACCACGGCGGGGTTTCCGATCTTGGCCCGCTGACCGCTCATCAGCTGGGACAGCATCGGAGCCGACAGCCCGAGGACGGCAGCGAGGCGGGCCTGGTTCAAACCGAGGTCATCTATGAGCCGGCGGAAGAGCGCGCCGAGCGGCTCCCCGTACCAACTCCGCTGGAGTTCCCTGGCTCTGGCGGTCGCCTCTTGCTGTACTGCGTCCACTCTTACTACTCCCCTTCGCTGGTGCGAACCTCGCGAGCATCTTACGGAGAGTGGTCGCGGGGCGGGAGTCCCTATCATTTTGCGGGATGAGGGGGTACACCCGGTACTCTGTCCTACGGAACGGTCACTCCCTCCCGGAGGACGGCCGTGCCCGTATACGGGGCCTTAGCTCAGTTGGTAGAGCGCTGCCTTTGCAAGGCAGATGTCAGGAGTTCGAATCTCCTAGGCTCCACATCAAGAAAACCCTGCCTGACCAGCGGAAACGCCGGTCAGGCAGGGTTTTTTCGTGCACGGCTCCGCGGGGTCGGCGGGGGTCAGCGGGGGCCGGGGCGGCGGCACAGTTCGTGGAGCCGGGAGATGCGCCAGCCCTCGCCCACGGGTGCGCCCCGGGGGGTCAGCAGGACGCCCGAGTTGGCCCGTACCGCTTCGGTCAGTGCCGGGCCGCGCAGGTCCGGGGCGGCGGTGAGGGTCCGGGCCAGGGCCGTGACCGCGCTGTCGGCCCGGCGCACCGCGCAGGAGTGCGCGTGGACGGCCCAGACTTCGAGGCCCGCCGCGTACGAGTCGAGGGAGCCGAAGGTGCCGAGCCCGCAGTCGGCGGGGATCAGCACCGGGCCCCTGGGCGCCACCGCGCGGGCGAGGCGCAGGCAGAGTTCCTGGGGGGCCAGTACCGCGAGGACGTCCTGCGCGGCGGCGCCCGCGGTCGGGGTGGTGGCCAGGCCGGCCGCGGCGGCCTCCTCGCCGACCCGGCGGGCCAGTTCCGTCCACTGCGCACTGCCGTCGTGGAGCGTCGAGAGAGAGGCCGCCCCCAGTGCGGCCGCTCCCTCGACGATCAAGCGCGGCAGGGAGTCCTCGTCGGGAGCCCAGCTGAGCGCGGTGGCCCCGGGCGGCAGGAAGGGCAGCAGGCAGGTCAGCCCCGCCGCCTCGTACGCCGCCGCCGCGGCCTTGCCGCGGGCCGGGTCGGTGTGTCCGACCACCGCCGCGTAATCCCCTGCCACGACGTCTTCCTCGACCCCCGCGGTCTCGTCGTGCACCCGCCAGTCGGCGGCCGCGGGGTGCTCGGCCTTCGCCCGCTCGATCCCTCCGAGGAGCGCCGCCCCCCAGGCGGCCCGGGGGCCGGTCAGCGGGGCGACGACCGCGACTTCCGGTCGTCTCGTCATGGTCAGCCCCAGATGAAGGAGTCGGTCGAGGCGGCCGCCGGCTGCGGCGCGGCGAGGGCCGCGGGGGCTCCGCCGAGGACGAAGGCGGCGGCGATCAGGGCGAGCAGAGCGGTGCGGACACGAGACATGGAGAACCCCCGGAAGATCTGTGCTGTGGTGTGGGACCAGCATGCTGCGGGGGCTTCGGCGGTGGCTACGGATGCGAAGTTCCGGGACCGGCCATGGCCAGGGGCGGACACGCAGGGCGGTCCGGCAGCGGCTCCCACCTCTGCGGATGTCCGTATGCCGGACCTCACTGGCCGTAGTGCGGACCCCTTCCTAGGATCGCGGGTGCGAACCGTGGGGGATGGTTCGGCAAGCCGAGGGGGCGGTGTGGACGACGTACGGGCCAAGGCTCAGGAGCTGTACCGGATCGCACTGGACGACGCGTCCTGGCGGCCGGAGCTCGTCACGGGCGAACGCGGGTGGACCGACCCGGAGTTCGCCGACGCCCTGCGTCTGCTCAACCGGCTCGGGCTGTTCGTGCCCTCGCCCGAGACGCGCAACGGCTGGACGGCGCTGGCCCCGGACACGGCGCTGCGCAACCTCCTGCTGGAGGAGGAACAGCACACGGGGGCCCTGCTCTCGGCCGTGCAGCAGACCCGGGCCGCGCTCGCCCAGGTCGTCACCGACTTCCAGCCGGTGCACGCCCGGGAACTGTCCTCCGTGCAGATGGAGGTGGTCACCGGCGCCGCCAATGTCTCGGCCGCCCTGGAGGACGCCTCGCAGCGGGTCGAGCGCGAGGTGCTCTCCCTGCACCCGGGACGGGCGCTGCCCGCCGAGATGATCGAAGCGGGCCTGGAGCGGGACCGGCTGGCGCTCGGCCGCGGGGTGCAGATCCGCACCATCCACCTGGGGTCGGCCGCCGCCGTGCCGCACATGAGCGCGTACCTGCGCAGGCTGAACACCGCCGGGGCCCAGGTGCGCACCGCGCACACCCTGCCGCTGCGGCTGATCGTGGTGGACCGCTCCCTGGCCATCGTCCCCGCCCCCGAGCCGGTGGACGGGGACATCGCCGCCGTCGTACTGCGCGGGGAGACGCTGGTCGGCGTCCTGCGCGGGATCTTCGAGCACTGCTGGGCGGCCGCCGGCGTGCTGGGCGAGGGCGTCACCGCGGCGAGTGCGGAGGCCCCGGGGGGCGGGGGCGGCTGGCAGCCCACCGGCCGCCACCGCGAGCTGCTGCGGATGCTGGAGGGCGGACTGACGGACGAGACGATGGCCCGCAAGCTCGGGGTGTCCGAGCGCACGGTCCGCCGTCTCGTCTCCGAGCTGACCGAACGGCTAGGCGCGGCCAGCCGGTTCCAGGCCGGTGTGTGCGCGGTCCGGCTGGGCTGGCTCGACGACTGAGGCGGTGGCCCCGGTCTGCGGGGCGGCCTCGTTCGCGGCGGCCTCGTTCGGGGCGGTCTCGTCAGGGTCGGCCTCGTCCGCTGTGGCCGGGACGGCGGCGGCCGTGCGGCCCCAGGCGGTGCCCGCGAGGACCAGCAGCGCGCCCGCCAGGCCGAGCAGTCCGGGCCGGTCCCCGGCCAGTGCGATGCCGAACACGGCGGCCCACACGGGCTCGGTGCCCAGCAGGAGGCTGACCCGCGAGGGCGAGGTCTTGCGGACGGCCCACATCTGCGTGAAGAAGGCGAAGAGCGTGCAGAACACGGACAGGTAGACCAGCCAGAGCCAGTCGGACACGTCGAACGCGGCGGCGGCCGCCCACGGGGCGGCGCCGGTGCCCGGCGCGAAGGACAGCAGGGCGAACACCGTGACCGCGCTGCCGAGCTGGAGCGTGGTCATCGACATCGAGTCCGCGCCCCGGACCGACTTCATCCGCGACATCGCGAGGACGTGGACGGTACGGGCCAGGGCCGCGCCCAGCATCAGCAGGTCGCCGAGGGAGGGCGCGGTGAAGCCGGCCCCCTGGGTCAGCAGCAGGACGCCCGCCACCGACAGCCCGGCCGCCGCCATGAAGGGGCGCGGCAGCGCGGTCCCGCGGATCCGGCTCTCCGCGATCGGGGTGAAGATCATCGTGAGGCTGATGATGAGCCCGGCGTTCGTCGCGGAGGTGTGCACCACCCCGTAGGTCTCCAGCAGGAAGATCCCGGCGAGGATCAGCCCGAGGACGCCCGCGCCGCGCACCTGCGCCCCGCCGAGGGCGCGGAGCCTGCGCCACCCGGCGATGACGAGCACCGGCAGGGCCACCGCGAACCGCAGCACCAGCACGGCCAGCACGGTCTGGGTGGTGGTGACGCCCTTGGCGGCCAGGTAGCTCGATCCCCACACCACTGCGACCAGCAGTACGGGCAGATCGGTCAGCCAGGCGCGGCGGGCCCGGGCGGTGGCGGTGGCGGTCATCGGTACTACTCCTACGGGGTGTGGGGGAGGGGTGGAGCGGTGGGGCGGGCTCAGCGGGCGGTGTAGGCGATCACCAGGACGTCACGGTGGGCCGCGGCCCGGGGGTCGACGGGCTGCAGTCCGGTCACCGAGTGCAGGGTCCGGCGGTCGTCACCGAGCAGGAGGTCGCCGGGCTCGGTCAGGGTGGTGGTGAGCAGGTGCTCGCCGGCGTCGGTGTGGACGCCGCTCTCGCCGCCGGTGACGTTGGTCCGGCCGATCATCAGCGAGGTGATGAAGGTGACGCCGTCCCGGTGGCGACCCTCGGGGGCCGGCTGCCCCTCCTGGTCGGCGGAGGCGATGATCCGGTACGGGTGGAGCTTGATGTTCCAGGTCCTCGTACCGTCGACCGCCGTGAAGATCCGGCCCAGTTCGACCAGGACCGACCGCAGGAGCTGGTCGCCGACGAAAGCGCCGGTCAGCGGGTCGAAGACGCGCTCCACACCGCCGTTGAGGGGGTTGACCTCGGTTTCCTGGCGGTACGGCTCGTGGGGGAGCAGGCTCAGCTCGCCGGAGTCGGCGTCGAGCTCGAACTGGCCGTAGCGGCGGAAGCGGTAGGTGCCGCCGTCGGCCATGTGCGTGTCGAGGGTCAGCTCGTCCCAGTGGGCGGCGAAGCGGGCCCAGTCGGAGGCGTCGGCGTCGACCAGGTCGGAGAGGGCCCGGGCGGGCATCAGGTGCCCGCCGGCTCCGGCGAGGGCGGCGGTGGCGTCGAGCGCGACGGGGTGCGTGGTGGAAGCGGCAGTGGTCATGGAAGTGCTCCGTGGAAACGAGGAAGAACAGTCGGTACGGGGATCGGCACGCGGATCGCTACGGGGGGTTCCCACGCGGGATCCCTACGGGGAAAGGGGGCTCAGACGGCCGTGAGCAGGGAGTCGGCGCGGGCGAACGGCGCGGACTCGGCTGCGATCGCCTGCTCCTCCCAGGCCTCGCGGTCCCGCAGGTACAGCGGCTTGACGGCGTTGATGGCCCGGGTGTCCGCCCCGCCGGTCCGCAGCCGCCAGGTCACCGAGCCGGTGGTGCGGGCGGCGCAGGTGTCCATGAACGCCTGGACGGTGAGCCGCAGGTCGCCGAACCAGCGGCCCTCCAGTGCCTCGCGCACCCAGACCTGCTCCAAGTGGCGCTTCTCCCGGATGAGTTCGGCGTCCAGGCAGGCGCTCTCGATGTGCCGGTAGCTGCTCAGGAGCAGGTAGGCGCCGGGCATCTCGCGGATCTCCAGCACCTTCTCGCCGTGGTCCAGGTGCTCCAGGCCGGAGTAGCGGCCGAGACCGTAGGCGCCCACCCGGTGGTTGAGCTGGTCGATCAGGTCGGTGAGCGGCATCGGCACCCCGTCGACGGCGACCGGGAGTCCGCGCTCGATGGAGACGGTCAGGGTGTCGCAGTCGCCGGGCAGGGCGGTGGGGCGGCTCCAGGTGTACATGTCCTCCGGGACCGCGTGGCGCTCCGGGTCGTCGAGGATCCCGGACTCGAACTCGCGGCACCACAGGTTGGAGTCGCCGCTGACGATCCGGCCGGCGAGCAGGTCGATCCCCGCGGACCGCAGCTCGACGAGCTTCTCCTCCCGGGTGACCGGGTCCAGGTCGTACGGGCTGCCGAAGCTGCCCTCCCAACCGAGCAGGGTCAGCGCGCCGTTGAGCCGGCGCAGGGTGTTCTGCGAGCGGTTCGCGGTGTGCAGGACGGTCTGGGCGCCGAGGGCGCGTGCCAGGTCGACCGCGCTGCGGGCGATGAGCGGGCGGCTGAGGGTGGAGCTGACCGGGTGGATGCCGAGGTAGACGGCCTGGGCGGCGATCGCGGGGGCGACGTACTGGCCGGCGAACTCCTCGCGCCGGTCGAGGATGTGGATGGTCGCGCCGAGCGCCTCCGCCACCTGGCGCTTGTACTGGCTCGACTCGTCCTCGCCGATGTCGACGCTGACGGCGTGCACGTCGCGGACGCCCATGCGGCGCAGCCGCAGCAGCAGGTACGAGCTGTCGAGGCCGCCGCTGAACAGGGTGACGACGGGACGGTTCGGGTCCAGGGTGTCGAGCTGCGAGAAGGAACGTATGAGCGGGGACTGCATGGTCTCTCCAACCTTGGCGCGGTTCACAAGAGAGGAGATTTCCCTGCGGCGGACTTCCGGACAATGGATTCCGGCCTTCCGCGCCCGGCCATGGCCGGTCCCGGACGCGGTGGGTCCGAGGACCTCGCGGGGTGTACGGGCGTCCCGTGGCTGGTTCAGCCGCGGGCGCGGGCCTTGCGGGCGCGGACCATGAAGGCGGCGCCGAGTCCGGCGAGGACCGCGATGAGGGCGGCGCCGGTGGCGGCGGTGGAGTTGCCGTCCCGGGGGGCGAGCTCGGCGCCGGCGGCGACGGAGCCCTTGGGGACGACGCCGGTCTGCGGCTTGGCGTCAGTGGCGGTGGCGGGTGTCGCGGCGGGCTTGGCGGCGGCCTTGTCGGCCGGCTTGGCGGCGGGCTTGGTGCTGGGCTTGGCGGCCGGCTCGGCCTTGGGCATCAGCTGGAAGGTCGAGGCGCCTTCGCCCAGCACGCGGATGTCGAATCCCTCGCCCTTGTCGGTGAGCTTGTACTGGACGCCGTCGAGCACGGCGAGGGGGTGGGTGATGTCGAGCTTGGCCAGGACGCGGCCGGCCCAGCCGTGGCCCGGCTTCCAGTCGGGGGAGACGGCGCGGATCCAGACCTCGGGGCCCTCGGACTCGTTGCGCAGCACCGCGATCCGGCCCTTGCCCAGCGGGACGATCTCACCGTCGTAGCGGTCGTGGCCCGTACCGCTCGCCGACACCGCCGACACCGTGGTCGCGGCCCGGGCGGGCGCGGCGATGGCCGTCGCGGCGGGTGCCAGGAGGGCTCCGGCGAGGGCGGCGATGACGATCGAGGTGCGGAGGGCGGGACGCATAACGACTCCTTGGAGCATGGTCGGGGCGGGGCGGAGAGTCGCATGCCGCGGTGTCTCTGTCGGGGTTTCGTCCGGTCAGGTCTGCGGGGCTGCTGATGAGGAATCTACGGATCTCGATCGGTCGGAACGTGGGATTCCTGTCCTGGATGCGTAACGGCGAACCGGTCGGAAAACCGCCGGATGACCAGCACGCTCTCGGGCTAAGGTCCACTACCTGTGAGCCGATGTGACGATCACTCGGCAACGCTACGGCTGAGGAGAGTTCGGATGCCCGTGGAACCGAATACCACCGAGAAGGCCCTGCGGCTGCGGGAGTTGGGTGGGTCGCTGATCGTGCTCCCCAATGCCTGGGACGCGGGCAGCGCGGCGGTGATCGAGTCGGCCGGGGCGGTGGCCATCGCCACCACCAGCGGTGGCGTGGCCTGGTCGATCGGCCGCGGGGACGGGCAGCACGCGACGAAGGCGGAGATGCTGGCGGCGGCCGCGCGGATCGTGGCGGCCGTGGAGGTCCCGGTCACCGTGGACATCGAGGGCGGCTACGAGGACGTCGCGGCCACCGTGCGCGAGGTGGTGGCGGTGGGCGCCGTCGGGATCAACCTGGAGGACTCCAAGGCGGCCGACGGTACGCTCCACACCGCCGCGGAGCAGGCCGACCGGATCCGCGCCGCCCGTGCGGCGGCCGCCGGGGCCGGACTGCCGGAGCTGGTGATCAACGCCCGTACCGATGTCTTCCTGTTCGGGATCGGCGAGGAGTCCGGCCGCCTCGCCGACGTACTGGCGCGGGTGGAGGCGTACGCGGCCGCCGGGGCCGACGGGATCTTCGTGCCGGGGCTGCTGGACCTGGACGCCCTGAGCGAGATCGCGCGGGGCCCGCTGCCGGTCAACGCCATGGCCGGGCCGGGCGGTCCGTCCGTCGCCGAGCTGGCGAAGGCCGGGGTGCGCCGGGTCAGCGTCGGGACGGGCGTGGCGCAGGCGGCGTACACGGCGGCCCGCGCCGCTGCGGTCGAGGTGCTGGAGCAGGGAACGTACGGGGCGCTCGAAGGGGCGGTCGACTACGGCACGCTCAACGGCCTCTTCGTGAAGTAGGCGCCCGGCCCGCCCGATGTTTCACGTGAAACATCGGGCGGGATTCACCGGCGCCGGCCGGTCCGCAGCAGGGTCGCTGCGAGCGCGAGGGCGGTGAGCATCAGACCGGTTCCGATGGTGAAGGCCAGGTGGTAGCCGGAGGTCAGGGCGGTGGCGCGGTCGAGGCCGGTGTCGAGCGCTGTGTTGGTGCGGGCGGCCGCCAGGGTGGAGAGGACGGCGACGCCGAGGGCCATGCCGATCTGCTGGGTGGTGTTGAACAGACCCGAGGCGAGGCCCGCGTCCCGCTCGTCGGCGCCGGACATCCCGAGCGCGGTGAGGGCGGGCAGGGCCAGACCGAAGCCGGCGGCCAGCAGCATCACGGGGAGCAGGTCGGTGACGTAGTCGGCGCGGACCGGGAGCCGGGTCAGCAGGCCCAGGGCGGCGACGAGCAGGGCGAGTCCGGCGAGCAGGACGGCCCGTTCGCCGAAGCGGGAGTTCAGCGGGGCCGAGGCGAAGAGGGAGACCCCGCCGATGACCACGGCCGCCGGGAGCATCGCCAGGCCGGTCTCGGCGGCCCCGTAGCCCAGGACGTTCTGGAGGTACAGGGCGACCAGGACCTGGAAGGAGAACAGCGCGGCCACCATCAGCATCTGGACCAGGTTCGCGCCGACCACGGTCCGCGAACGGAAGATCCGCAGCGGTACCAGCGGGGTGCGGGTCCTGGCCTGGCGTGCGGTGAAGCCGGCGAGCAGGGCGACCGAGAGCGTGCCGAGGCCGAGGGTGTGCGCGGAGACCCAGCCGTAGCGCTCCACCTCGACGACGGTGAAGATGCCGAGCATCAGGCCCGCGGTGACCAGGAGGGCGCCGATGACGTCGGCTCCGGCGCGCAGGCCCGGTCCGGCATGAGCGCTGTCGGCGGGGAGCGCGGGCAGGGCCAGTGCGAGGGCGGCCAGGCCTATGGGCAGGTTGATGAAGAAGATCCAGTGCCAGTCGAGGGCGTCGGTCAGGACCCCGCCGAGCACCTGGCCCAGGGAGGCTCCGGCCGCGCCGGTGAAGGAGAAGACGGCGATGGCCTTGGCCCGCTCGCGCGGTTCGGTGAACAGCGTGATCAGGATGCCCAGGCTGACGGCGGCGGCCATGGCGCTGCCGAGGCCCTGCAGGAACCGGGCGGCGATCAGCACCTCGGGCGATCCGGCGAATCCGGCGAGCAGGGAGGCTCCGGTGAAGACGCCGGTCCCGGCCAGGAACATCCGCTTGCGGCCGATGAGGTCGCCGAGCCGGCCGGCGAGGAGCAGCAGGCTGCCGAAGGCGATCAGGTAGGCGTTGACGACCCAGCTGAGGCCGGCGGGGGTGAAGCCCAGGTCCTTCTGGATGGCCGGCATCGCGACGGTGACGATGCTGCCGTCGAGGACGGTCATCAGGACGCCGGTGGACAGCACCCCGAGGGCGGTCCAGCGGGAGCGCAGCCCGCGCGGTGCGGCCGTGGGCGTGGCCGCGGTGGCGGAGGCGGAGGGGGTGGGAGCAGGAGCGGGAGCGGAGGTGGCAGGCATCTGTGTCCCCAGTCGGTGAGCGGCGGGCTGACTTGGTAGGACCGTATCAGATAGTTCCGTTGCGGACGATCTGTTGGAGACTGAATTGGTAGGCTGGTGGACATGACAGCCATGGCGCCCGCACAGAACGAGCCGGACCTCTCCTTCCTCCTGGACCACAGCAGCCACGTCCTGCGCACCCGCATGGCGGCGGCACTGGACCGGATCGGGCTCACGGCACGGATGCACTGCGTGCTCGTGCACGCGCTGGGGGTGGAGCGGACGCAGATCCAGCTCGCCGAGATCGGGGGCATGGACAAGACGACGATGGTCGTCACCGTCGACGCCCTGGAGAAGGCCGGACTGGCCGAGCGGCGGCAGTCCGGCACGGACCGCCGGGCGCGCGTCATCGTCGTCACGGAGAAGGGCGCGGCCCTGGCGCAGGAGAGCAGCCGCATCGTCGACCAGGTGCACGCCGAGGCCCTCGGCTCCCTCGCCGACGCGGACCGCGAGGCCGTGCTGCGAGTACTGAACCTGCTGGTCAAGGGTGATCTGGAGACCCCGTCGGAGAGCCCGAGGCCGGCCCGCAGGGCTCGCCAGTAGCAGCCCGGGATCCCCCGGATGGCCCCGTCACAGGGCCGTCCCGCGCCTTCTGGCAGACAGTGGAACAAGGCACTCAGCCCAGGGGGGCACCACCATGCCGGAGGCGTACGCACATGGGACTGTTCGACTTCATGAGGTCCGACAAGAAGAAGGAACAAGCCGAGAAGGCCGCCCAAAAGGCGGCTGAGCAGGTGCAGCAGCAGGCCGCGGACGCCCCGGCGCCGCCGTCCGCGATGCCCGGCGACACCGGGACCAAGTACACCGACTCGGCAGCGGCGACCAAGGCGGCCGCCGAACGCATGGCGGCAGCGGCGCCGCCCAAGCCCGCACCGATGCCGCCCAAGGCCGCATCGATGCCCCCCGCCGCGAAGCCCGCCCCGCACACGCCCACGCCGGCCTCCGCCGCGCACAAGGCGGTGCCCGCGGCGCCGATGCCGAAGCCGGCACCCAAGGCGCAGCGCACGTACACCGTCCGCTCGGGCGACTCGCTCTCCGCGATCGCCCGCCGCGAGCTCGGCAACGAGGGCCGCTGGCGCGAGCTCTACGCGATGAACAAGGGCGTCATCGGCTCGAACCCCGACATGATCCACCCGGGGATGAAGCTCACCCTCCCCAGCTAGCGGGACCCGAGCAACGAGAGTGGGGCCCGGATCCTGGAAGAGGATCCGGGCCCCACTCTCGTTGTCCTCGCGCGTTTCCTCAGCGGTGCTTGCGCTTCGCGTCCTCCGCGTCGATCCGCTCCTGCACGGCCTCGGCCTCCGCTTCCAGGCTGGACACGGACTCCCTGGCCTCGCGCTCCTTCACCGCCAGCTCCTCGTCGAAGGAGGCCGGGGCCTCCTCCTCCCGCGCCGACAGCTCGGTCGCGGCCGGCGGCTCGACGAGCCAGTCCGGGTTCGACTGCTGGTCCCACCAGCGCCACGCGGCGTAGGCGCCGCCGGCCAGGACGCCGGCCACCGCCGCGCCCTTGACCCACCGGCCGCAGCGCGCACGCCGCTCGTGACGCCGTACGAGCTTCTGGACCTCCTTGGCCGACACCTGGCCGCGCAGCGCCGCGAACGCCGCCGTCGACCGGGACGCGGCCTCCTCGGCCACCGGCTGGGCCGCCGCGAGGGCGCTCTCCAGCCGTGGCTGCGTGTAGTCCACCGCGGACCGGGCCGCCAGGCGGGTCTGCTTCACGGCATTGGACGCCGCCCGGTCCACATTCGGCGGCACATGGGCGCGGACCGATCTGATCCGGGGCTGGACGTGGCAGCAGTACGTCGAGCGGGCCTGTTTGGCGGCCTCGCCGGCCGCGTACGAGACCTTCGGTGCGAGCCGTTCATTTGCTTCGTGGGCGTAATGCACCGCAGCGTGCTTGGCGGATTCCGCGTACGGCGCCACCACTTCCGCTGCGTGCCGCGCCGTATCCCTGGCACTTGATGCTGCCAGGCGCACGCTTTCCTTGCCTGTCACGGGATCCTCCTCCTCGGTGGCGGACACAGTTCACCTTTCCACCCTTTGTCGGATCATGCCTCCCATACCGCCGACCGGCATGCGCGACAGGGCATACGAGTGGACGATTTCCGCCCGGTGCAGCTCTCCGTGGGAGGATCTGAAACCGACAGTGATGACGAGGGAAGGCAGATCCGTGGCCGAGAAGCTCTACGCCACCCTGAAGACCAACCACGGCGACATCGAGATCGAGCTTCTGCCGAACTTCGCTCCGAAGACCGTGCGGAACTTCGTCGAACTCGCCACCGGTGAGCGCGAGTGGACGCGTCCCACGGACGGCCAGAAGACCACGGACCCGCTCTACGACGGCACCGTCTTCCACCGCGTCATCAGCGGGTTCATGATCCAGGGCGGTGACCCGCTGGGCAACGGCACCGGCGGCCCCGGCTACCAGTTCGCCGACGAGTTCCACCCCGACCTGGCCTTCACCAAGCCCTACCTGGTCGCCATGGCGAACGCCGGCCCGGGCACCAACGGCTCGCAGTTCTTCATCACCGTCGCCCCCACCGCCTGGCTGACGCGCAAGCACACCATCTTCGGCGAGATCGGCGACAAGGCCAGCCAGAAGATCGTCGACACCATCGCCGCAGGTCCCACCAACCCGCGCACCGAGCGCCCGCTGGACGACGTGATCATCCACTCCGTCGTCATCGAGAAGCGCTGACCCCGGGGGGAACCTTTCGGCCCCGCCCGTCCGTCCTCGATACGTACCGGACGGGCGCGGGCTGATCCGCCGTCCCGGCCGCTGCGTTCTCCGCCGCCGATCGAGGGGACCGATGGACACCGACCGTCTTCCGGGCTGCTACCGGCACCCGGACCGCGAGACCGGGATCAGCTGTACGCGCTGTGAGCGGCCGATCTGCCCCGAGTGCATGATCAGCGCCTCGGTCGGCTTCCAGTGCCCCGAGTGCGTCCGCGGGGGCTCGGGAACGGGCCACGGCCGAGCCGCCAACGCCCCGCGCACGATCGCGGGCGGGGTGGTCGCGGCCGATCCGTACCTGCTCACCAAGATCCTGATCGGGATCAACGTGGCGGTGTACCTCTTGGTGAAGGCCGTCCCCGGGCTGAACTTCGATCTGGTGATGCTCGCCTGGTACGGCGACCAGGCCGGCGTCTCCACCGGCGAGTACTACCGGCTGCTGACCTCGCCGTTCCTCCACGTCGAGTGGTGGCACATCTTCAGCAACATGCTCGGCCTGTGGTTCATCGGCGGACCGCTGGAGCAGGCGCTCGGCCGGTCCCGCTACCTCACCGTGTACCTGCTGTCCGCCCTGGGCGGCAGTGTGGCGGTCTATCTGCTGACCGAGCCGATGGTCGCGACCCTCGGCGCCTCCGGCGCCGTCTTCGGTCTGCTCGGCGCCACCGTGGTGCTGTTCCGGCGGATGCGGTACGAAATGCGCCCGCTGATCACCATGGCGGTGTTCATGCTGGTGCTGACCTTCATGCCGGGGCTGAACGTGTCGTGGCAGGCCCATATCGGTGGATTGGTCACCGGTGCCCTGGTCGCTTCGGGCTTCCTGTGGCCCACCAAGGACATGGGCGCGCGGAATCGCAAATTCGTCCAGTGGGGCACCTGTGTGGCGGTGTTCCTGCTGGCCACAGCCTTGATCGCGATCCGTACGGCCGAACTTTCCGTACTCACCTGATCACACCGGCGTCAACTCTCCACAGAGTTATCCACAGATCTTCTGTCTTTTCCTCAGGTGTGGATGACGCTGTGGATAACTCATGGGGAGAGCTTGCGGAGCCGGGCTACTTCCACTGCGTGGAGACGCCGAATCCTGCCGCAATGAAGCCGAATCCGACCACAATGTTCCAATTTCCGAGGGCTTCGATCGGAAGCTGGGTCTCGGACAGATAGAAAACGACGATCCATGCCAGACCGACCAAGAAGAACGCCAGCATGACCGGGGCGACCCAGTTGCGGTTCGTCAGCTTGATCGACTGCGGCGTCCGCGCGGGGGGCGGCGTGTAGTCGTCCTTCTTGCGGATACGTGACTTCGGCACGAGGGGCTCTCCTGTCGATGGGCTGGGGACCTGGCCTGCCCCGGGCGTCCGTTAGCGTAGTGGACCTGTGGCGTTGAAGGAGAAGGGTACGTTGAGCAATTCCGACGACTCCTCCGCGGGTCCCCGTCGCCGTGCCAGACCGGTCCGGCTGCTCACGGCCGCCGTTTTCGCCCTGGCCGGCTTGATCTTCGTCACCAGCTTCAACACCTCCAAGGGTACGAACATCCGGACGGACGCCTCGCTCCTCAAGCTGTCCGACCTGATCCAGGAGCGCAGCCAGAGCAATCTGGAGCTGGAGAAGAGCACCGCCACCGCACGCGGCCAGGTCGACGCCCTCGCCGAACGCGACAACGGGAGCACCAAGGCCGAGGACGCCAAACTGGCCGCCCTGCGCGCCGCCTCCGGCACCGAGGAGCTCACCGGCAAGGCCGTGACGGTCACCCTGAACGACGCGCCCCCGAACGCCACGGCCCGCATCCCCAACGTGCCCGAGCCGCAGCCCAACGACCTGGTGATCCACCAGCAGGACCTCCAGGCCGTGGTCAACGCCCTCTGGCAGGGCGGCGCCGAGGGCATCCAGGTGATGGACCAGCGGCTGATCTCCACCAGCGCCGTGCGCTGCGTGGGCAACACCCTGATCCTCCAGGGCCGGGTGTACTCGCCCCCGTACAAGGTGACGGCCGTCGGCGACCCGGGCGCGCTGAAGAAGGCCCTCGCGGCCTCCCCGGCGCTGCAGAACTACCAGCTGTACGTGAACGCGTACGGGCTCGGCTGGAAAGTGGACGAGCACAAGGCGCTGACACTGCCGGGCTACTCCGGCACAGTGGACCTCCACTATGCGAAGCCGCTGGAGTCCGCCACCCCGTGACCGTAGCGTCGACGTGCCGCGCCTGCTGGTACGGACGTTCAGCGAGGTGTGCCTGACCGCGGGCTCGCTCATCGTGCTCTTCGTGGCCTACGTGCTGCTGTGGACCGGGGTCAAGGCCGACCAGGCCATGGACGGGGAGATGGCCCGCATGCGCGACCGCTGGTCCGCGGCGCCCGCGGCCGCCCCGCAGCCCGCCCCTTCGGCGGCGCCGTCCGCGGCTCCGGCCGCACCGGAGACCGCCGCGTACCCGCCGGGCCGGGCCTTCGCCGAGATGTTCGTCCCGCGCTTCGGACCCGGCTGGAACAAGCCCGTCCTGGAGGGCACGGGCACCGAGCTGCTGAAGAAGGGCCTGGGCCACTACGCCGGCACGGCCCGGCTCGGCGGCACCGGGAACTTCGCGGTGGCCGGCCACCGGCGCACGTACGGGGACCCCTTCAAGGACATCCCCAAGCTGCGCCCCGGCGACCTCGTGATCCTCAAGGACGCCACCGGCTGGTACACGTACACCGTCCGCGCGGAGGTGCTGCGCACGCTCCCCACGGAGGTCGGAGTGGTCGATCCGGTGCCGAGCCGCTCGCCCTTCACCGGGCCGGGCAAGTACCTGACGCTGACCACCTGCGACCCGGAATGGGGCCACAGCCACCGGCTCGTGGTCTGGGCCGAACTGACCGGTATGCGGACCCTCGCACAGGGCTCACCGGAGGGTTTGGCAAGGTGACCCTCCGCGCCGGGCGGGTGGCTTTAGGCTGTGGACGTACCGCCCCTGCGGTGCGTTGAACGATCGTGGACGAAAAGGACACAGGCGGCATGTACGGCTGGATCTGGCGGCATTTGCCGGGTAACGCGTGGGTACGCGTGATGATCTCCCTCGTGCTGGTGCTCGCGGTGGTGTTCGTGCTGTTCCAGTACGTCTTCCCGTGGGCCGAGCCGCTGCTTCCGTTCAACGATGTGACGGTGGACGAGGGATCGGGAGCGACTCCGTGAGCGCGCGCATTCTGGTTGTCGACAATTACGACAGCTTTGTCTTCAACCTGGTCCAGTACCTCTATCAGCTCGGCGCCGAGTGCGAGGTGCTGCGCAACGACGAGGTCGAGCTCGCCCACGCCCAGGACGGCTTCGACGGCGTCCTGCTGTCCCCGGGCCCGGGGACGCCGGAAGAGGCCGGCATCTGTGTGGACATGGTCCGCCACTGCGCGGACACGGGCGTACCGGTCTTCGGCGTCTGCCTCGGCATGCAGTCGATGGCCGTCGCCTACGGAGGGGTCGTCGGCCGGGCTCCGGAGCTGCTGCACGGCAAGACCTCGCCGGTGGTCCACGAGGGCCTCGGCGTCTTCGAGGGACTGCCCTCGCCCTTCACCGCGACCCGGTACCACTCCCTCGCGGCCGAGCCCCCGACCCTCCCGGACACGCTGGAGGTCACGGCGCGGACCGAGGACGGGATCATCATGGGCCTGCGCCACCGCGAGCACGACGTCGAGGGCGTGCAGTTCCACCCCGAGTCCGTGCTGACCGAGTGGGGCCACCGGATGCTCGCGAACTGGCTGGTGCGCTGCGGTGACGCGGGCGCCGTGGAGCGCTCGGTGGGGCTCGCCCCGGTGGTGGGCAAGGCCGTCGCGTGACGGCGCTCGCGCCGTCCGCGCCCACCGAGGGCCGGGCAGCGCGACGCAGGGCGGCGCAGGCGGCCGAGAAGCGCGGGCGCGCGCGGGGCCGGGGGCGGCGGCGCAGGAGGCCGGCCTCCGGCGGGCCGGTCGTGGTCGCCAGCAGGCTCGCCGGGGAGCTGTTCATCACGCTGGGCCTGGTGATGCTCCTCTTCGTCGGCTACCAGCTCTGGTACACGAACTTCCTGGCGGGCCGGACGGCCGATGACGCCGCCGGCTCCCTGCTCCAGAACTGGGACCGTGATCCGGGTGGGGCGGCCGCCCCGCCCGTGGCGGCGTTCGAGCCGGGCCAGGGCTTCGCGATCCTGTACATCCCCAAGCTGGACGTGAAGGTGCCGGTCGCGGAGGGGACGAACAAGGCCAAGGTCCTCGACAAGGGCATGGTCGGGCACTACGCCGACGGGCCGCTCGCGACCGGGATGCCGGCCGATCCGCAGGGCAACTTCGCACTGGCGGGCCACCGGAACACGCACGGCGAACCGTTCCGCTACATCAACCGGCTGGTGCCGGGGGACAAGATCGTGGTGGAGACGCGGGACGCGTACTACACGTACGAGATGAGCTCGCAGCTCGCGCAGACCCCGCCGTCGAACGTGTCGGTCATCAAGCCGGTGCCCGTCGGATCGGGCTTCACTTCCCCGGGCCGGTACATCACGCTGACCACGTGCACCCCGGAGTTCACCAGCACCTACCGGATGATCGTATGGGGCAGGATGACCGGTGAACGCCCCCGCAGCCAGGGTGCTCCGCCCGAGCTGACCAGCCCGTAGAGGATCCGCAGTGTCACGTGTCGCACCGCCCCCGCGCCGCAGCGCCCTCGCGGGGTTCCTGAGCCTGCTGGGCGAGCTCCTGATCACGGTGGGCCTGGTGCTCGGGCTGTTCGTGGCGTACTCGCTGTGGTGGACGAACGTCCTCGCGGACCGGGACGCGTCCGCGCGCGGGGACGCGGTGCGCGAGCAGTGGGACAAGGCGGCGCCCTCGCAGACGTCGGCGGCGGCGCCGGGGGCGCTGGACACCCAGGGCGGCATCGGCTTCCTGCACGTGCCGGCGATGAAGAACGGCGAGGTGCTGGTCAAGCGGGGCACCGACTCGGAGGTCCTGAACGACGGGGTCGCCGGGTACTACACGGAACCGGTGAAGTCGGCGCTGCCGTGGGACCCGGCGGGGGGAAACTTCGCGCTGGCGGCCCACCGCGACGGGCACGGGGCCAAGTTCCACAACATCGACAAGCTGAAGAACGGCGACGCGGTCGTCTTCGAGACCCGCGACACCTGGTACGTGTACAAGGTCTTCGCCGAGCTGAGCCAGACCTCGAAGTACAACGTGGACTCGATCAGCCCGATCCCCAAGGAGTCGGGCCGCACGGCCCCGGGCCGCTACATCACCCTGACGACCTGCACGCCGGTGTACACCTCGAAGTACCGCTACATCGTGTGGGGCGAGCTGGTCCGCACGGAAAAGGTCGACACGAAGCGGACCCTCCCGGCGGAGCTCCGCTGAGCCCCGCTACGGGGCTGTGGACGACTCCCGCTTGAAAGAGACAGCCTGTCTCTTTCGAAATCAGCGCAGCACCTGGAGCCGGACTCCGGCGCTCCAGGCCTCCAGAAGCCCCCTGTGGACGGCCGTGACACCTCCTTGAGCGGCGATGGCCAGGGACTCCCGGGTGAAGGCGCAGGCGGCCACGTAGAGGGCCACGTCGGCCCGGTGGAGGACCTTGGAGGAGCCGAGGAACTTCTGCATCTCGCCGCTGAGCACGTGCCGCAGCCGTGCCCGCCGTACACCTCCACGTCGGTGCACCCGTCCCTCCGCAGCAGCTCTGCGACGTGCAGCTCGAACTCCTTCCAGGTCATGGCGTCGATCGTGCCGATGACCCCGGTGAGGGCCCTCACGTCCTGAGCTGGAGGTCGTGCTCGACGAGCTTCATCTGGATCTGCTGGACGTCCTCCCGGAGGGAGATCAGCTCTCGCCGCTGTTCGCCCGACGTCTCGATCAGGACGTTCAGCATCGGCACGAGGGTCTTGCCGAGCACGTCGGTGATGCGGTTGTCGATCCGCTCGTCGAGCTCGTCCCAACTGTCCTTGTGGACAAGGTTATCCACAGGACGTGTGCGGACCTCGGTCTCGGCGTCGAGGTCACTGAGTTGCTTGAAGTAACTCAGTTCTGTACCTGTCAGAACCCGGTAGCCGTTGGACTCCAGCTCCTCGCGGTGGTCGAACAGTAGGGCGCGAACGACGCCCTCGGTGACCTCGTAATACGCCGCCACATACGAAGACACGTACGAAAAATGGGTCCGGCCCCTCTCTGTGAGAGGGGCCGGACCCGTTGGTGCGTGGTGCCGGGTGGCTAGTTGCCGCCGAGGCCGCCGAAGAAGCCGCCGCCGCCGTCGTTGCCGCCGTTTTGCTGGTTGTCGGGGACCGTGTTCACGTTGATCACCGTGTTGGGGGCCACCTGGGTGCCGATCATCGGGTCGGTGCTCAGGATCTTCGCCCTGCCGTCCGAGGAGCCCGACAGGACGGATCCGAAGATCAGGCCCTTGGAGGCCAGCTCGTTCCTGGCCTGGTTGATCGTCTTGCCGACCAGGTTCGGGACCGTGAGCTGCTGGATCGGCTTGGCGACCGAGATGTTGACCGTCGAGTTGACGTCGACCTGGCTGTTGATGCCGGGGTCCTGGCTGACGACCGTCTTGGGGGCCGTGCCGGGGGGCGCGTCCACCTCGGTGATGCTGCCGAGCTTCAGCTTGACGGCCTGCAGGGCCTTCGACGCGTCGGCCTGGCTCTTGCCGGTCAGGTCGGGGACGGTCACCTTGGAGATTTCCTTGGCCACCGTCAGCTGGATGGTCGAGCCCTTCTCGGCCTCGCCGTTCTTCGGGCTCTGGTCGATGACGGTGCCTGCGGGCCGCTCGGACTCGACGACCTTCTTCTCGATCTGGAAGCCCTTTTCCTGGAGCGCCTTCTCCGCGTCGGCGATCGCCAGGTTGATCACGTTCGGAACGAGGACCTTGGGCGCGCCGGTGGAGACCTTCACCTTGACCACGGAGTTCTTGGCGACCTTGGTGCCCTCGGCCGGGTTCTGCTCGCAGACGCTGCCCTTGGGGGCGGCGTCGCAGGGCATCTCCCCGTCCTGTTGCACGACGAGGCCGACGTTGGTGCCGTTGGACTTGGCCGCTTCGAGGGTTTCGCCGATGAGCTTGGGGACCGCGGGCCGGTTGTCGGCGTTGGTGCTGAAGAGGGAGCGCCCGATCAGGATCGCGCCGACCAGGACGAGGATGCCGGCGGTGACCAGCAGGATCGTGGAGGCCTTGCTCTTCTTCTGCGGACGCCGGCCGCGGCCGCCCTGGTCGTAGCCGCCCTGGTCCGGGTATCCGGGGCCCCCGTAGCCGCCGTCGCCCTGGGGCATCGGCGGGAGCATGGAGGTCTGGTTCGGGTCGGCGGTGCGCAGGGCGGTGGTGGGCTGGTCGTAGCCCTGGTGTCCGTAGCCGTTGCCCTGGTCGGGGTAGCCGTAGCCGGCGGCGCCCATGGAGGCGGTGGCGGCGACGGGCTGGCCGTCGAGGCAGGCCTCGATGTCGGCGCGCATCTCGTCGGCGGACTGGTAGCGGTAGTCGGCGTCCTTGACCAGTGCCTTCAACACGATCGCGTCCATCTCGGGCGTGATCTCGGAGTCGAAGTTCGACGGGGGCTGGGGCTCTTCCCGTACGTGCTGGTAGGCGACCGCGACCGGGGAGTCGCCGATGAACGGCGGCCGGACGGCGAGGAGCTCGTACAGCAGGCAGCCGGCCGAGTAGAGGTCGGAGCGCGCGTCGACCTGCTCGCCCCTGGCCTGCTCCGGGGAGAGGTACTGGGCGGTGCCGATGACGGCGGCGGTCTGCGTCATGGTCATGCCGGAGTCGCCCATGGCGCGGGCGATGCCGAAGTCCATGACCTTGACCTGGCCGGAGCGGGTCAGCATGACGTTGGCGGGCTTGATGTCGCGGTGCACGATGCCGGCGCGGTGCGAGTACTCCAGCGCCTGGAGGATGCCGATGCACATCTCCAGGGTGCGCTCGGGCAGCAGCTTGCGGCCGGAGTGCAGGAGCTCGCGCAGGGTCGAGCCGTCGACGTACTCCATCACGATGTACGGGATGGAGATGTTGTCGACGTAGTCCTCGCCGGTGTCGTACACGGCGACGATCGCCGGGTGGTTGAGCGATGCGGCCGACTGGGCCTCGCGGCGGAACCTGGCCTGGAAGGACGGGTCGCGGGCGAGATCGGCGCGCAGGGTCTTGACGGCGACGGTACGGCCGAGCCGGGTGTCGTGGGCGAGGTAGACCTCGGCCATGCCACCACGGCCGAGCACGTGGCTCAGCTCGTACCGGCCGCCGAGGCGACGCGGCTCTTCCATAACGTGCAGCCCTCTCCGTCAGTCCCGACCGCACCCGTGTGTGGTCCGGCGGTGTGCTGTTCGCGCAAAGGCTACCGGCCGATCGTCGGTGATCGGTTCGTGACCACAGGCTGATACCGGACCGGTACCGTACGCTCGGATCCGGGCGGGAACGGTGACCCGGATCACATCTGTGTGCCCCTTGCGGCTCTCGCGTGGCGCTGGGCCCCGCCCGTCACCCCTTGTTGCTCTTGAGTACGGCCTGCATGACGGCCTTGGCCACGGGGGCGGCGAGGCCGGCGCCGGAGATGTCCTCGCGGTCCGCGCCGCTGTCCTCGATGACGACGGCCACGGCGACCGGCGAGCTGCCGTCGGAGTTCTGGACGTAGGAGATGAACCAGGCGTACGGGCGCTTCTTGTTGCCCTCGCCGTGCTGGGCGGTGCCGGTCTTGCCGCCGACGATCGTGTCCTTGATCTTGGCGGTGCGGCCGGTGCCGTTGTCGACGACGTTGACCATCATGGCCCGGATCTTCTCCGCGTTCTCGGGGGAGAGGGGCCGGCTCATTTCCTGCGGCTCGTGCTTCTCGATGACGTCGACGTTGGGCGACTGCAACTGGTCGACCATGTACGGCTTCATCAGCTTGCCGTTGTTGGCGATGGCGGCGGTGACCATGGCCATCTGGAGCGGGGTGGCCGCGGTGTTGAACTGGCCGATGGAGCTGAGGGCGTTGCCGTCCTTGCCCATGGTCTTGTCGTAGACGCTGGCGAAGGCGCGGACCGGGGTGTCGATCTTGTCGTTGTTGAAGCCGAACTTCTCGGCGGTCTTCACCATGTTGTCCCGCCCCACCTTGTCGCCCATGCGGGCGAAGACGGAGTTGCAGGAGACCTGCATGGCGTAGTTGAGGGTGGCCTTGCCGCAGTTCGGGGCGTGGTTGACCATCTCGGTCTTGGTGCCCGGGAGGATGTACGGGTCCTCGGTGTCGGTCGGCGCGTTGATGTCCGTGACGACGCCGTTCTCCAGGGCCGCGGCCGCGGTGACCACCTTGAAGGTGGAGCCGGGCGGGTAGGTCTCGCGCAGGGCGCGGTTGACCAGCTTCTTGTCCTCGCTGTCCTTGAGCTCGACCCAGGCCTTCTCGTCGGCCTTGGAGTTGCCGGCGAAGGACGTGGGGTCGTACGAGGGGGTGCTGACCAGGGCGAGGATCGCGCCGGTGCGCGGGTCGATCGCGGCGACGGCGCCCTTCTTGTCGCCGAGCTGCTTGAAGGCGGCCTCCTGGGCGGCGGCGTTGAGCGTCGTGACGACGTTGCCGCCCTGCTTCTTCTCGCCGGTGAACATGCCGATCGTGCGGTCGAAGAAGAGCCGGTCGTCGTTGCCGGTGAGGATGCCGTCCTCAAGGGATTCGAGCTGCGTGGAGCCGAAGGCCTGCGAGGCGTATCCGGTGACGGGCGCCCAGAGCGGGCCGTTGAGGTAGCCCCGCTTGTACTTGTAGTCGCTGCCGTCGGTGACGTCGGAGCGGGTGATCGGCTTGCCCTCGACGATGATGTTGCCGCGCTCGGTGGCGTACTGGGCGATCTGGACCCGGCGGTTCTCCTTGCGGGTGCTCAGCTCCTCGGCCTTGACGTACTGGAGCCAGTTGGTCCGCACGAGCAGTGCCAGGACGAGCAGCCCGCAGAAGATCGAGATGCGGCGCAGGGGCTTGTTCATGACGGGCGGACCACCTGGGTCATCTCGGAGTCGGGGGACGGTGCCGGGGCCGGGGCAGGGCGGCGTGCGGTGTCGCTGATCCGGATGAGGATGGCGATGAGGATCCAGTTCGCGAGGACGGACGAGCCGCCGGACGCGAGGAAGGGCATGGTCATGCCGGTCAGGGGGATGAGGCCCATGACTCCGCCGGCGACCACGAAGATCTGGAGCGCGAAGGCGCCGGAGAGGCCGATCGCGAAGAGCTTGCCGAAGGGGTCGCGGGCGGCGAGGGCGGTGCGCACGCCGCGCTCGATGATCAGGCCGTAGAGCAGGAGGAAGGCCATGACCCCGGCGAGCCCGAGCTCTTCGCCGACGGTGGAGAAGATGAAGTCGGAGTTGGCGGCGAAGCCGATGAGGTCGGAGTTGCCCTGACCCCAGCCGGTGCCGAGGACCCCGCCGGAGCCGAAGCTCATGATCGACTGGCCGACCTGCTCGCAGGCGCCGGACTTCTGGTAGCAGGCGAAGGGGTCGAGCCAGGCGGTGACGCGGGCCTTGACGTGGCTGGCGGTGGCGCCGACCACGGTGGCTCCGCCCACGCTCATGAGCAGGCCGATGACGATCCAGCTGGTCCGCTCGGTGGCCACGTACAGCATGATCACGAACATGCCGAAGAAGAGCAGCGAGGTGCCGAGGTCGTTCTCGAAGACCAGGACGAGCAGGCTCATCGCCCAGATCATCAGGATCGGGCCGAGGTCGCGGCCGCGCGGCAGGTAGAGGCCCATGAAGCGGCGGCTGGCGAGGGCCAGGGCGTCGCGCTTGACCATGAGGTAGCCGGCGAAGAAGACGGCGATGACGATCTTCGCGAACTCGCCGGGCTGGATCGAGAACCCGCCGACGCTGATCCAGATCTTGGCGCCGAAGACGTCGGCTCCCAGACCCGGGATCACGGGCAGGATCAGCAGCACGAGCGAGGCGGCCATGGAGATGTACGTGAACCGCTGGAGCACGCGGTGGTCCTTGAGGACCAGCAGGACGCCGGCGAACAGGGCGATGGCGAGGGCCGTGTACATCATCTGGCGGGGCGCGGACTCGGAGAAGGCTCCGAAGGACCGCTTCGCCAGGTTCTGCAGCCGCTCCGACTGGTCCAGGCGCCAGATCAGGACGAGGCCGAGCCCGTTGAGGAGCGTGGCGATCGGCAGCAGCAACGGGTCGGCGTACTTGGCGTAGCGCCGTACGACGAAGTGGGCGATGCCCGCCAGGACGCCGAGGCCGAGCCCGTAGGTGAGCATGCCCGGGGGCAGCTTCCCGTGGAGCGACATGCCCGCGTTGGCGTAGGCGAAGATCGGGATGACCACGGCGAAGGCGAGCAGCAGGAGCTCGGTGTTCCGCCGGCTCGGCGCCTCGATGGCGCCGATGGTGGTCGTGTTGGTGACAACGCTCATGGTGTGGCGGGCCCCCTGTGCCCGCGTATGTCTACTGCTTCTCGCACAGGCCGACGACCTGCTGCTCGGCGGCAGTCAGGACGGGGCCGGGTGTTTGGTTGCCCTGGGCCTCGGCGGCACGCCGCTCCTCGTCCTTCTTGCACGCGGAGGTCTGGGTGCCGAGCTCGTCGATCTTCGTACGGGCGGAGTCGAGGCTGCTTTCGCTGATCGTGTCCACGACCTGCTTGCGCTTGAAGGGCGGCAGGTACTTCAGTTCGATGTCGGGGCGGTCGGTCTCCACCTTGGAGAGCTCCAGCGGCCCCAGCTTCTGGCTGATCCCGCGGAAGAGCGCGACGTGCTCGTCCTTGACCCCGACGTAGAACTGGGTCTGGGTCCAGCGGTAGCCCGCGTACAGGCCGCCGCCGATGACACCGAGGACCACGAGCAGCGTCAGCGTGCGCGTGGTCCACTTGCGGCCCTTGCCGCGGCGCCTGCGCGGGTGGTCGTACGTGTCCTCGTACCCGGAGTCCCCGTCGTACGGGTCCGGGTCGCCGAAGCTGCCGTACGCGTCGGCTCCGCCGCCCTGTCCCTGGGCGCCGTAACCGCCGTAACCCGGGGCCTCGCCGCTGCCGGGGGGGCCGAAGGCGCCGGCGGGCGGGGGGCTCTGGCGGCCGAGCCCGGAGGCGCGGCCGGCCGGGGTCTGCATGGCGTTGCCGCCGTCGAAGAGCTGGTGGTGCTGGTTCTCGGCGACCGCGCCGACGACGACCGGGGTGTCGTTGACCTGCGCGGCCAGGGTGTCGCCGCTGTCGGTGTCGAGGACGTCGGCCACGATGCAGGTGATGTTGTCGGGGCCGCCGCCGCGCAGCGCGAGCTGGATGAGCGAGGCCACGGTCTCGCGGGGGCCGTGGTAGTCGGCGAGGGTCTCTTCCAGGGTCTGGTGGGAGACCACGCCGGAGAGCCCGTCGGAACAGATCAGGTAGCGGTCGCCGACCCGGACCTCGCGGATGGAGAGGTCGGGCTCGACGATGTCGCCGCTGCCCAGGGCCCTCATCAGCAGGGAGCGCTGCGGGTGGGTGGTGGCTTCCTCTTCGGTGATCCGGCCCTCGTCGACGAGGCGCTGCACCCAGGTGTGGTCCTGGGTGATCTGTGTCAGGACGCCGTCGCGGAGCAGGTAGGCGCGGGAGTCGCCGACGTGGACCAGGCCGAGGCGCTGGCCCGTCCACAGCAGGGCGGTGAGCGTGGTGCCCATGCCCTCGAGCTGGGGGTCCTCCTCGACCATGACGCGCAGCTGGTCGTTGGCGCGCTGCACCGCGGTGCTGAGCGCGGTGAGCATGTCGGAGCCCGGGACGTCGTCGTCGAGCTGCACGAGGGCGGAGATCACCTCGGAGCTGGCGACCTCGCCGGCGGCCTGGCCGCCCATGCCGTCGGCGATCGCGAGGAGACGGGGACCGGCGTAGCCGGAGTCCTCGTTGCCCTCCCGGATCATGCCCTTGTGCGATCCGGCGGCGAACCGCAGGGACAGACTCATGCGCACCTGCCCTGTCGACGCTGATGCTGCCTCGGGGTACAACCGGTCTCGAGCCACACTGCCCACCCTCCGGCCTGGAGCGCGCTCGGGTCCGTGTCCCCGGTGGGACGGACCGCTGCGGCTCGCTCGCTCCGCTCGCTCATTCTCGTACTACTTCCGCAGCTCGATGACGGTCTTGCCGATGCGGATCGGGGCGCCCGGCGGAATGGGCGTCGGGGTGGTCAGCCGGGTCCGGTCGAGATACGTGCCGTTGGTGGACCCGAGATCCTCGACGATCCACTGACCGTCACGGTCGGGGTAGATCCTGGCATGCCTGCTGGAGGCGTAGTCGTCGTCCAGCACGATCGTGGAGTCGTGGGCGCGGCCCAAGGTGATCGTCTGGCCGGCGAGGGCCACCGTGGTGCCCGTGAGGGTGCCCTCGGAGACGACGAGTTTGGTCGGCGCACCGCGGCGCTGGCGCTGCTGTGGTGGAGCAGCGGCCTGGCGGCCCTGCTGCGCCGGGGCGCCGGAAGCGCCCCCGCCGCGTCGGGAACCGCGCTGCGTGACTCTCGTACCGAAGAGATCGCTGCGGATGACCTGAACGGCCACGATGACGAACAGCCACAGAACGGCCAGGAAACCCAACCGCATGACCGTCAGGGTCAGCTCTGACATTGCCCCCGCTTCACCCTTCGGCTTGCCGGTAAATGATGGTGGTGCTGCCCACGACGATCCGTGAACCGTCGCGGAGCGTAGCGCGGGTGGTGTGCTGCCCGTCCACCACGATGCCGTTGGTGGACCCAAGATCCTGGATCGTCGAGGGCGTTCCGGTCCGGATCTCACAGTGCCGGCGCGATACGCCGGGGTCGTCGATCCGCACGTCGGCCTCGGTGCTCCGGCCGAGTACGAGCGTAGGGCGCGAGATCTGGTGGCGGGTGCCGTTGATCTCGATCCAGTGGCGCCGGACGGCGCCGCCGGAAGGTACGGGAGCCGGTCCGCCAGGTCCGCCGAGCGCGCCGGGATTCTGTCGGCGTGCGCCGGGGCCGCCCGGGGGCGGTCCTGCGGGCATGGGCGGCGCGGAGGCCGGGGGGTACCCGTAGCCGCCGGGCTGGGCCGGGGGGGCCTGGTGGCCCTGTCCCTGGCCCGGACCGGGCTGGCCGGGGGACTGGGAGGTGCTGGCGGCGAGCGTGCGGCTGCGGACCCGGTAGAGCCCGGTGTCCAGGTCGTCGGCCTTCTCCAGCTGGACCTTGATGGGGCCCATGAAGCTGTAGCGCTGCTGCTTGGCGTAGTCGCGGACGAGGCCCGCGAGCTCGTCGCCGAGCTGGCCCGAGTAGGGGCTCAGGCGCTCGTAGTCGCCCGTGCTCAGCTCCACGATGAAGTCGTTGGGGACGACGGTGCGCTCGCGGTTCCAGATGGTGGCGTTGTTGTCGCACTCGCGCTGGAGGGCGCCCGCGATCTCCACCGGCTGGACCTCGGACTTGAACACCTTGGCGAAGGTGCCGTTCACCAGACCTTCGAGTCGCTGCTCGAACCGCTTCAGGACTCCCATGGGGCACCTCCTCCGTCGTTGTCGCCCTGTACTGCTTACTGATCGTATCCACGCGTGGCGGATTCGGGTGGTTCCCCATCGGTCACGTGCGCATGAGTGTTGGTCCTCACAAGCGATCGTAGGGGCGCCCCGAGGACAGTGTCCCGCACCGGCGGCCGAGTACGGGAGGGGCGGTCGTCGGCGGGCGTCGGGAGAGCACGAAAAGCGATGTGAATCCAGCCCCTCCGACGTGCTAATGTTCCGATGTCGCCAGGGGAACGGCCCGCAAGGGAAGAACCGCTGGTAGTCACTTTGCGCGAGTGGCGGAACGGCAGACGCGCTGGCTTCAGGTGCCAGTGTCCTTCGGGACGTGGGGGTTCAAATCCCCCCTCGCGCACAACGACGGAACGGTCGTCATCGTGATAACGATGACGACCGTTTTGCTGTGCCCGGACGGGCGGACCGGGCCGGGGCGCCGGTCTTGGGGTGGGTGTGACTGTTCCCCCATGTCTCGCTGTACGGGCTCGTCAGTGGGCCGGGGCGAGGGCGACGGCTGCTGCGTAGTCGGCGTGCACGGGAACGTCGGACAGGGTCCAGCCGTCGGGCGCGGCCGAGGGGTCGGGCATGGCGCCTACGTAATCGCGGTCGATGCCGCGGGACAGGCCCGTGCCGATCCCCTTCAGGAACGCCTCCTTGCGCACCCAGGTCCTGGCAACGGCGAGCCGGCGCTCGGGGGGCGCGTCGAGCGCCGCGATCTCGGCGCGCTCGCGCGGGTGCAGGAGCCGCGTCAGCTCCCTGACGGCCTCGGGAGAGGGCAGCTCCTCCACGTCGGCGCCGACCGGGACCGCCGCAAGTGCCACCAGCGCCAGGTCGCCACTGTGGGACAGGGAGAAGTGGGCATCGGGGAAGTCCGCGAGGGCAGGCCGCCCGTGCCGCGCGCCGCATCCCGGGCAGGGCAACCGCGTGAAGCGGAGGTCACCCGGTCCGTCCCCGACGGCCTCGGCCAGGATCCTGCGCAGCGCCAGATGGGCAGCGACATAGCGGCGGCGGTGCTCCTCGAAATGCAAGGCCGCCGCGCGCTGTTGTTCGCTCTCGTCAAGCAGATCGAGCGCGCCGCTGTGCCCGACATCCGTGCGTATCAACCACAGTTGCGCAGAGCTGTGGGATGTCGGTTCCAGTTCCCTCATATTGTTCATGACTCAAGTCATTAGTCGCGGTTCACGGATATGTTCAATGCCGGGACGTGGTAAATCGGTTTCGTCAAAACCAGCCGCGTTGTGCAGCTTTGATGCCTGCTTCGAAGCGGCTGGAGGCGTTGAGGCGTTCCATGATTGAGGCGACTTGTCGCCGGATGGTGCGATCGGTGAGGCCGAGGCGCTGTCCGGCCGCCTCGTCCGTGAGGCCGGTGCCGAGCAGGCGCAGGAGTTCGCGTTCGTGGTCGGTGAGGCCGGCCTGAGGGTCGTCGGGGCGGGTGGTCCCGAGGGGTACGGCTGTGTTCCAAGCCTGCTCGAAGAGTTCGAGCAGGGCGGTGACGATGCCGGGTTCGGTGACGTGCAGCGCACCCTTGCGGTTGTCGGCGGGGTCGGTCGGCACCAAGGCGTGGGTTCGGTCGACGATGACCATGCGCTGGGGGATGGTGGGGGCCGTGCGGACCTCTCCACCGTGGCTGAGCAGCTCCTGAGCGTACGTGGCGATGTGGGAGCGGTGGCGGGCGTGCTCCTGATACAGGGCGCGCAAGGCGACCCCACGGCCAAGGGCTGCGAGGTCGTGGTCGCGTCCGGCGCTGAGGTCCTCGGGACGCTGGATGCCTGGTTGAACGCCGATGATCTCGGTCTGGGCAGTGCGGCACAGGTGTTCGAGCCGGTTGTGGATGGCGTCCATGCCGAGCAGGCGTCCGCCGTGGGCGGAGCGCTGTTGGGCGCGATCGGCGACCATGCGGGTGACCGCCGCGCGGGATGCGGCCAGTTGGGCCTGCCGGGCTGCCAGTTCGGCCTCCTGGCGGGCAACGATGCCGGCCAGTCCGATGTCGGGATCGACGGCCCGCATCTGTCCGGGGTGCTCGCTGGACGCCCGGACCAGCATGAGCTCGCCGAGTTCGTCGAAACAAGCGTGGACTTGTGTGGGAGTCAGGCCGCATACGTCGGCGAATTGGTCGACACCGTGGTCGGGGTGGTCGAGCATCGCCTGGTAAACGTCTGCGGCGTCGATGCTGACTCCGAGTGCTTGGAGCATGTGGTTGTTCCCCTTGTTCCCCCTGAACGCCGTCCCCCCCCGGTCGGCGTCGAGCCCATACTCTCAATATTGAGCACCACCTTTCAAGGTAATTTGGCCCACAGCTCTCAGAGCCGGCCGATGGGAATTCCGCCGATGGCATATCGGCACATCGTCCAGGCGCGCTAACCGGACGAAACTGGCATCTGCCCAAAATGGGCGTGGCCGCGTGTCCTGATCCGGATAGGCCCTGTTCAGGACTCCCGGAAGCCTTTCCAGCGGCCCGGGTTTGCGGCGAAGCTACTCATCGTCGACACGGGACAGTCCGTACGGCAGCCGGCCGAAGCGTCAACCGCGGGACGCGAGGCCGGAGCAGGACACCTCGCCATGTGATGTGAAAGGAACGGCCACCATGATCCGCACCTGTATTGCCAAGGCCACCGCGGTCGCCGCCCTCGTGCTCGGCGTCACCGTGCTCTTCACCCCCGCCACGGTCGCGGCTGCACCTTCCACCACGGTCACGGCCACGGCCGACCTGGCCGCTGGCCCCCGGACGGAGTCCCAGGACACCGGTACCTGGGGCGGCTGACCGGGGCATGGACATCGTTTACACCAGTCTGAGCCGGCGTGGCAGGGCCCTTGCCGATCCGGCGAGCGAGGTGTCCGAGGTCTCCGAGGTGCTGGGCGCCCTCTGGGCCCACGCGACACTGGAGGACGGTCTGGAGCACGCCTCCGGCCGTGCTCAGAGCGACCGTGTCGACCTGCTCGTGTACCTGCTCACGCGCGATTCCACCGCGCCCGGCTTCCGCAGCGCGACACACCGCGCCGCCTCTCTGCTCCACCGCTGCCATGTGGCTTCCCCGCTGATGCAGCTCCGCTATCTGCGGCCCGACGCGCTGGTGTAGTCGCGTCACCCACCGCTTTCCGCACGCCGCCACGGCCGGTCTTTGTCTTTCGACCGCTGTTCCTGCAGGACAGCAGTCCGGCACCGAGCCGTCGGAGCGCTTCGTGCCCCATGCCATTTCCCTTCGCCAGGTCTTCGCGACGGCTGTTCCCTAAGGAAAGCCGCAACGACGCATAAACCCGGCATGTCTCGTCGAACCCCGGGCCGGTCGCAGCGTGCGGCGGCCTGACCACGGCCGACCCGGCGGTCGGCGCAATCCCATTTGAACCCAGGCGAAGCAGAGGTGTGATGTCGAACCAGCTGGACAACCCCAACGGCAGTTTCTACGTCGTCGTCAACGACGAAGGCCAGTACTCGATCTGGCCCGAGGCCGTTGACGTCCCGGCCGGATGGACGGTGTGCCACGGCGCGACCGACCGGTCCGT
Organism: Streptomyces sp. GL_141; assembly: GCF_057834385.1. NCBI lineage: Bacteria > Bacillati > Actinomycetota > Actinomycetes > Kitasatosporales > Streptomycetaceae > Streptomyces > Streptomyces sp. GL_141. The sequence continues at coordinate 4,185,159 of NZ_CM174402.1, read as the reverse complement.
GTGCCTTGAGTACATCAACGCGCACTGGACCGACATGCGTCCGCTGAGCCTGGTGGCTCACATGGCGCAGACCTCCGCGGACTGTCCGGGGGAGCAGCGATGACCTCCGACAGCACCGGTGCCGTCCTCGGGACGGAGACCGACGGTCAAGAGGCGGCCCGCGTACCGGGCGAGCCGGGCACCGCACGAGCCCGCCTGGACACGATGTCCGCGGCGAAGCGCGCCCTTCTCGCCAAGCGGATCGCCGGGCGTCGCCAGGCGGACGAGGACGCCATCAAGCCGGTGTCGCGCGCGGGGCGGCTGCCGCTGTCGTACGCCCAGCGCCGCCTGTGGTTCATGGATCAGCTGAACCCCGGCGGGATGATGTTCAACGTCCCGGTGGCCCTGCGCTTCGAAGGGGCACTGCGGCCGGACGTGCTGGAGCGGGCGATCCGCGAGGTCTTCCGCCGGCACGAGTCCCTGCGCACCGTGTTCCCCTCCGTCGGCGACGACCCGGTGCAGCGGATCCTCCCGGATCTCGACGTGGACCTCACGCCCGTCACCCTGGCGGCCCCCACCGCCGGGAGCCACGAGGACGTTCTGCGGGAGGCGCTGGTCGCAGAGGCGTCGCAGCCCTTCTCCCTGGAACACGGGCCCCTCGCCCGTGTCACGCTCTTCCGGACCGGAACCGGGGACCACGTCCTGTTGCTGGTCGTCCACCACAGCGTGTGTGACGGCTGGTCGATGAGCATCGTCATCGACGAACTGCTCGCGCTCTACGGGGGCCTGTCCAAGGGCGACGAAGTCGACCTGAAGCCGCTCCCGTTCCAGTACGCGGACTACGCCGCCTGGGAAGCCGGGCCGGAGCGCACCGCGCAGCTGGACGAGGGGCTGGCCTTCTGGCGCCGGTCCCTGGACGGCGCCGTACCGGTCATCGAGCTGCCCTTCGACCGGCCCCGCCCGGCGGTGCAGAGCTTCCGCGGCGCCCGCCACCGCTTCTCGCTGCCGGCCGGCGTCTGGCCGCGGGTGGAGGCGATCGCGGCGGAGAACCGTGCGACCCCGTTCATGGTGCTGCTCGCCGGCTTCGCCGCGCTGCTGTCGCGCTACACCTCGCACGACGAGGTGACGGCGGTGACTCCCGTGGCCAACCGGCCGCGCGCCGAGCTGGAGTCCCTGGTGGGCTTCTTCGTGAACTCCCTGGCGCTGCGGGTGGACACCTCGGGAGAACCGGACTTCCGCGAGCTGGTCGGCCGGGTCCGCGACCTCACCCAGGAGGCCCTGGCGCACGGCGAGGTGCCCTTCGACCGGGTCGTCGGGGCGGTCGACCCGGCCCGCGACCTCAGCCACACGCCGATCGCCCAGGTGCTGTTCGCGCTCGTCCAGGATCCCGCGATGGACGTCGCCGTGGACGCGATGAGGGTCAGCGTGGTCGAGCACCACACCGCGACCGCCAAGTACGACCTGAGCCTGGAGGTCTGGCCCGGCGCCGACGACGTCCTGCACGGTGTCTTCGAATACGCGACCGACCTGTTCGACGAGGCGACCGTGGCCCGGATCGGTACCCACCTCGGCATCCTCCTCGGTGCGCTCACCGAGGACCCCGGGACCCGGATCGGCGATGCCCCCCTCCTCGCCGAGGAGGAGCTGCGGGAGCTGGTCGTCGGCCGGAACCGCACCGAGGACCCGACCCTCGGCAACCGGCCCGTCCACGAGCTCTTCGAGGACCAGGCGGGCCGTACGCCGGACGCGATCGCCCTCGTCACCGACGAGCAGCGGCTGACCTTCGCGGAGCTGAACACGCTCGCCGACCGTCTCGCCCACCGCCTGCGGTGTGAGGGCGTCGGCCCGGAGCAGCGCGTCGCGCTCTTCCTGGAGCGTGGCGTCGACCTGGTGGTCGCGGTACTGGCGACGCTGAAGACCGGTGGCGCCTACGTGCCGCTGGACATCGGCGACCCCGCCGAGCGCATCGCCCACATGCTCGCCGACGCGGACGCCCGGGTGGTCGTCACCGACACCCGCCGAGCGGCCGTGCTTCCGCAGTCCGGGGCGCACGTGCTGATCGCGCAGGAGGCCCTGGGAACCCCGGTGCCCGTCGATGCCCCGGCCCACCCCCGCCCGCACCCCGACAACGCCGCCTACGTCATCTACACCTCGGGCTCGACCGGACGCCCCAAGGGCGTCGTCGTCACCCACCGGGGGCTCGGCAACTACCTGGAGTGGAGCCTCCGCGCCTACCGGGTGGCCGACGGCGGCGGCGCCCCCCTCGTCTCGCCGCTGCGCTTCGACCTGTCCGTGACGACTCTCTTCGGCCCGCTGCTCGCGGGCCGGCCGCTGACCCTGGTGGCGGAGGGACAGGAGCTGGACCGGCTCTCCGGCATGCTCGGCCGGGACCTCGACCACGGGCTGGTCAAGCTGACGCCCGCCCACCTGGACGCACTCGACAAGTCGGTGCCGCCCGTCGAGATCGCGGCGGACGGCTACCTGGTCGTCGGCGGGGAGTCCCTGCACGGTGGCACCGTCGCGGCCTGGCGCAAGCGCGCCCCCGGCCTGCGCGTGGTCAACGAGTACGGACCCACCGAGACCGTCGTCGGCTGCTGCGTGTACGAGGTGGACGAGCACACCGACTTGTCGGGCACCGTTCCGATCGGCCGGCCCATCGCCAACACCCGGCTCTACGTCCTCGACACCAACCTGAAGCCCGTCGCCCGCGGCGCGGTCGGTGAGCTGTTCATTGGCGGTGCCGGAGTGGCCCGCGGCTACTGGAACCGCCCCGACCTCACCGCGGAGCGCTTCGTTCCCGACCCGTTCGCGGACGGGAGCGGCGAGCGCCTCTACCGCACCGGCGACCTGGTCCGGGTACGCCCCGACGGCGAGCTGGAGTGCCTCGGCCGGGTCGATACCCAGGTGAAGGTGCGCGGCTACCGCGTCGAGCTGGAGGAGATCGAGGCCGCCCTGACCCGGCTGGCCGCGGTCCGCGAGGCAGTGGTGCTGCTCCGCGAGGACCGGCCCGGTGAGCGCAGGCTCGCCGCCTACGTCACCCCGGTGAACGACGGGGCCTTCCGGTGCGCCGAGGAGGACCTGCGCGCCGAGCTCCGCGCCGGCCTGCCCGAGTACATGGTCCCGGACCACTTCGTGGTGCTGGACGAACTGCCGCTCGCCCAGAGCGGCAAGGTGGACCGCCGCGCGCTGCCCCAGCCCGCCACGAACGCCCCCGATGCGGCCGCGGACCTCCCGGCCACCCCGTTGGAGCGGGTCATCGCCGAGATCTGGGCCGACGTCCTGGGCCTGTCCTCGGTCGGCCGGGACGCCAACTTCAATGCGCTGGGCGGGCATTCGCTGCTCACCGTGCAGGCCGCCGCCCGCCTGCGCAAGGCTCTCGACATCGACCTGCCGCTCTCACTGTTCCTGGAGGCGCAGACCCTCGCCGACCTCGCCCAGCGCATCGAGGCCCTCGGCGGCCGCGCGCCGCGCCCCGGCTTGGTGACCGCCCCCCGCACCGGCCCGGTCCCGCTGTCGTACGCACAGGGACGCCTCTACTTCATGAGCCGTCTCGCCGAGGGCAGTTCCTTCTACAACGTTCCGATCGCCCTGCGTTTCGACGGCGTCTTCCGGCCGGACGCGTTCCGGGCCGCGGTCGCCGCGCTCTGGGACCGGCACGAGGGGCTGCGCGTCCGCTTCGCGTCCCCCGACGGCGACCCGGTCCAGGAGTTCCTGCCAGCCGGGGAGGTCCCCTTCGAGGAGAGCGACCTGACCGGCACGGCCGTCACCGGGGCCCGGCTCGACGCGCTCGTCCGGGAGGAGGCCAGCCGGCCGTTCGACCTGGCGCGCGGGCCGTTGCTGCGCGGACGGCTCCTGCGGCTGGCCCCCGACGCCCACCTGGCCCTCCTCACCCTGCACCACTCGGTGTCCGACGGTTGGTCCGTCTCCATCCTGATGGACGAACTCATGGCCCTCTACCGGGCGTTCGCCGCCGACCAGCCCTCACCGCTCGCCCCGCTGCCGCACACCTACGTGGATTACACGTTCTGGCAGCGCTCCTGGCTGGACGAGGAGACCCGCGACGCACAACTCGGCTACTGGAAGCAGCAGCTCGGCGGTGCGCCGATGCTCGACCTGCCCACCGACCGGCCGCGGCCGGCGGTGCAGAGCTACCGGGGCGCCCGGCACGAGGTGGAGTGGTCGCGCGAGCTGTCCGACGCGGTCGCGGAGCTGGCCCGCCGCGAGGGCGTGTCGCTGTTCATGGCGCTGCTCGCCGGATTCGACGTCCTCATGGCACGCGTGAGCGGCCGGCACGACGTCACCGTCGGCACGCCCATCGCCAACCGGACGATGACCGAGCTGGAGAGCATCGTCGGCTTCTTCGCCAACACCCTGGCGCTGCGCGTCGACCTCGCCGGCAATCCGAGCTTCACCGAGGTGCTCGCACGCGTCAAGAAGACCGCCAACGGTGCCTACGTGCACCAGGACGTCCCCTTCGAAATGGTCGTCGACGCCGTCGCCCCACAGCGCAGCCTCAGCCATTCGCCGCTGTTCCAGGTGCGGTTCGCGCTCCAGAACATGTCGGGCGGCCTGCCCGACGCGGGGGAAGGGCTCACGCTCAGCGAGATCGAGAGCGAGCAGGTCACGGCCCGTTTCGACCTCGTCGTCGACCTGTGGGAGACCGCGGACGGTCTCCAGGGGCACGCCGAGTACAGCACCGACCTCTTCGACGCGGAGACCATCGCCCGCCTGATGCAGCGCTTCGAGACGCTGCTGGGACGGCTCGTCGCCGATCCGGCACAGCGGGTCTTCGACACCGACCTCCTGCTGTCCGGCGAGCACGCCGAGCTGGACGCCCTGTCCGGTACCGCTGACAGTGCCGGCGCGGACGGCCGCACTTTCCTGGAGCGCTTCCGGGAGCAGGTGGCGTGCATGCCCGCAGAGCCCGCCGTCACCTGCGGCGCCAGCACCCTCTCGTACGGAGAGCTGGGCCGCCGCAGCGAACAGCTCGCCCGGATGCTCCGCGGCAACGGAGTCGGCCCCGAGACGACGGTCGCGGTGTACCTGGAACGCGGGACGGACCTCGTCGTCGCCGTACTGGCGGTGCTGCAGGCCGGCGGCGCGTACCTGCCGCTGGACCCGGGCTACCCGCGTGAACGCGTGGCCGAGATCGTCGCCGACGCGCGGCCCGCGCTGGTCCTGACCTCGCGCGCCCTTCACGCCGCGGCCCCGGTCGTACCGGGCGGGCTGCTCGTCCTGGAGGACACCGCCGGCGCGGCCGTCGGTGAGCTGCCGCCGGCGCAGTGCCTTTCACCGGACCGCCCCGCGTACGTGGTCTACACCTCGGGCACCCAGGGGAAGCCCAAGGGCGTTGTGCTCACCCACACCGGGCTGGACGCCTACGTGCGCTCACTGCCCCGGGACCTGGAGCTGCCCGAGCGCCCGGTGGTCCTGCACACCGCCTCCTTCGCCTTCTCCTCCTCCGTCCGCCAGCTGATGGTGCCGCTCGCCCACGGCGGCCGGGTCGTCGTCGCCACCCGGGAGCAGCTCGCCTCCCCTGACGAGCTCCTGGCCTACGCGGCCCGCAACGGTGTGCAGGTACTGGACCTCGTGCCCTCCTACCTTCGGGTCGTCGCACCGGCACTCGCCCGCCAGGCCTGGCAGCCGCAGTACGTCCTGACCGCCAGCGAGCCACTGCTCCAAGACCTGCCGGAGGCGATCCGCAGCCGGCCCGGCGCGCCGCGCCTGGCCAACATGTACGGCCAGACCGAGACCACCGGCATCGTCGCCACCGCGCCGGTCGCCCCCGACCGCGCCGGCCGCGGTGTGGTGGTACCGCTCGGCCGCCCGCTCGACGGCACGCGCATCCACATCGTCGACGACGAACTGCGCCGTGTCCCGCCCGGTCACCCCGGGGAGATCGTCGTCGGTGGCCCGAGCCTCGCCCGTGGCTACCTCGGCGACCCGGAGCTGACCGCAACGCGGTTCGTCCCGGACCCGTACGGCCCGGCAGGCGGACGCCTCTACCGCACCGGCGACCGCGGGCGGTTCCTGCCCGGCGGCGCGCTTGAGTTCCTCGGCCGCATCGGCGACCAGGCCAAGATCCGCGGTCACCGGGTCGAGCCCGGCGAGGTCGCCTCGGAGCTCGCCGCGCTCGACGGTGTGCGCGAGTGTGCCGTGTTCTGCGTCGAGGACGGAGCGGACGAGCGGCGTCTGGTCGGCTACGTCACGCTCCGGCCGGACACCGGCGTCACGGCCGCGGGCCTGCGCGCCCGCCTCGGGGAGAAGCTGCCCGACTACATGATTCCCACGATCGTCACGGTCGGCTCCCTGCCGCGTCTTTCCAACGGCAAGGTCGACCGCGTGGCGCTCCTCGCGACGGAGGCGACACCAGTGCAGACCCGCACCACCCCTACGGCCGGGGCTCCCCGCCTCGCCGCCGACGACACCGGCTACCTCGACCGGGTCGTCGAGCTGGTCTCCATCTGGAAGGAGGTGCTGCGGCTGGCGAAGGTCGGTACGCACGAGGACTTCTTCGAGCTCGGCGGTGACTCGCTGCATGCGATCCGGGTGGTCGACCGGGCCCGTAGGGCGGGTATCGGGATCACGCCGGCGCAGTTCATGGCGAATCCGACCATCGCCGGCCTCGCCGCCGTCGCCACCGATCCGCAGGCGCCCGGCGCCCGCCACCGGGAGACCCTGGCGGGGATCTGGAAGGAGGTGCTGCGGCTGTCGGAGGTCGGCGACGACGAGGACTTCTTCGAGCTCGGCGGTGACTCGCTGCATGCGATCCGGGTGGTCGACCGGGCCCGTAGGGCGGGTATCGGGATCACGCCGGCGCAGTTCATGGCGAACCCCACCGTCGCCGGCCTCGCCGCCGTCGCCACCGAGCGCACCGAGCCGGGTGCGGGGCCCGCCGAGACGGGCACCGTCCCCCTGGTGCCCTCGAACCTGGCCTTCCAGGAGCGGGACTTCGCCGACAAGCACCTCTACACGCACATCTTCATGTTCGAGACCCTCGAACGGCTGGACGCGCGGCTCATGGAGCGGGCGGTGGCCGCGGTGGTCTCCCACCACGACTCGCTGCGCATCTCCTTCCCCGAGGAGGGCGGCGCCCACCGGGTGAAGATCCACGACCGCTTCGAACAGCCGCTGTTCACCTTCGTCGACCTCTCCGCGCTCGACCCGGCGGCCCAGGACGTCGCCTTCCGGCGGCTGGACACCACCCTGCACCGCAAGGTCGACTTCGCACACGGGCCGCTCCTGCACTTCGCCCTGGTGCGCTTCGGCGCCGAGCGGCCCGACCGGCTGGTGGCCATCGTCCACCACCAGCTGATGGACAACAGCTCCTGGGGCGTTCTGACCGAAGACCTGCAAGCCGCCTACCTCGCCGTTGCCGACGGCAAGGAGCCGCAACTCGCCCCGCTGACCGCGTCCTTCGCCCAGTGGGCACGCAACCTCGACGCACTCGCGCGCTCCGCCGCACTGGACGAGGACGCCGCCTACTGGAGGGCCCTCGCCGGACGGGCCGTCTCGCACTGGCCGCTGGACCACCAGAACGGCGTGGACAGCATGGCGTCCGAGGACTCGGTCCTCGTCGACCTGAGCAGCGCGGACACCGCCTCCCTGCAGCGGCTGATCCGGCGCGACTACGGGCTGGCCCTCAACGACCTGCTGGTCGCCGCCGTCGTGAAGGGCTTCGCCGAGTGGACCGGGCAGAACTCGGTCCTCCTCGACCTGGTCTCCCGCGGCCGTGAACTGGGCGGCGAGGAGCTCGACCTCTCGCGCGCCATCGGCCGGTTCTCGATGACCTCGCCGCGACTGCTCGACCTGCCGGCCGTCCCCGGCACCCGCGCCCTGCTCGACTCGGTCGCCGAACAGCTCCGGGCCGTGCCGCGCAGCGGCCTCGGGTTCGGCCTGCTCCGGTACATCGGCGCCCGGCCGGACGTCGCCCAGGCCCTCGCCCCGCTCGGCAAGCCGGACATCCTCGTCAACAACTGGGGTGAGGTCGGGAAGTTCACCGACGACTCGCCGCTGCTCGGCGCCCCCATCGAGGACGCCTGGCCCGCGCCCGAACTCCAGCGGATGCACCGGCTCATCGTCGACGGTCGCGTCTACGACGGCGCGCTGCGCCTCGGATTCCGCTTCAGCCGCAATCTCAACGACCGCGACAACATCGCCAAGCTCGCAGCCCTCGTCGAGGGCGTGCTCCGCGAGATGGCGGACGGCGCCGAGTCCTGAACCCCACGAACCCAGAGAACGGATCACACGAGATGACCGACAACGTGAAGGAATCCCTGCTCTTCCCCGAACGGGAGTGCGTGGCCCTCTTCGAGGCCACGGAGCCGGGCCTCTCCCCGGTGGCATGGGCCGAGCAGAACTCCGGCCTGGTCGCCGAGCGGCTCGCCACGGCCGGCGCCTGCCTGCTGCGCGGCTTCGACGTCCCGGACGAGAGCGTCTTCTCCCGGTTCGTGCGCGTCTTCGGCGAGGAGCTCAACGAGTACACCTACCGCTCGACCCCGCGTACCAAGGTCGGCGACGTCTACACCTCGACGGAGTACCCGGCCAGCGAGATCATCCCGCAGCACAACGAGATGGCGTACACCAGCACCTGGCCCGAGCGGCTCTGGTTCTACTCCGCCCTCGCGGCCGTCTCCGGCGGCGAGACCCCCCTCGCCGACAGCCACGCGGTCTACGAGAGCATCCCCGCCGATGTCCGCGACCGCTTCGAACGGCACGGCGTGCGCTATGTCCGCAACTACCGCACGGGCCTCGGCATCTCCTGGCAGGAGACTTTCCCCGGCATGGACCGCGCGGCGGTGGAGCGCTTCTGCGCCGAACGTGACATCGCCGTGGAATGGCTGGACGGCGGCGACTCGCTGCGCACCACAGAGACCTGCCAGGCCGTCACCGTGCACCCGGTGACCGGCAGAACGCTGTGGATGAACCAGGCACACCTCTTCCACGTCTCCAACCTCAACGAGGCGACCCGGCTCGCCCTGATGGAGCTGATGAAGGAGGAGGACCTCCCGCGCAACGCCTACTACGGCGACGGCAGCCCGATCTCCGACGCCGACCTGGCCGCGGTCCGCAAGGCGTACGAGGCCCAGACCCTTGCCTTCCCCTGGCAGTCCGGGGACCTCATGGTCATCGACAACCTGACGCTCTCCCACGGGCGCAATCGCTTCGAGGGCCCCCGCAAGGTGCTCGTCGCCATGACCGGCTCGCTGTCCAGCCGCTCGGAAGCGTGACGGCCGGCCGTGACCAGCACCGAATCCTTCGAGAAGAAGGTCGCCTTCCTCCAGCAGCACGGGGTTGACGGTCTCGCTCACTCCAGCGCCGACCTCCTCGCACACCTGCAGGGCGTCCACGATCTGCTGCGCGCATGGGGCTGCCACACCCAGCTGTGCGATGCCGGGCTCTTCCACTCGGTGTACGGCACCGAGATCTTCCCCACCGGAGCCGTCCCGATCGAACTGCGCCCGGTCGTGCGCGGTCTGATCGGCGAGGAGGCCGAGACCCTCGTCCACCTCTTCGGCACGGTCGCCCGGAGCTCCATCTTCGACGCCGCGTTCGACGGCGCCCCCTTCCTCCTGGAAACCCGTACGGGCGGGCAGGTCGGCATCACCGACCGGCAGTACACCGACCTCGCGGTGCTCACCGTGGCCAACTGGCTCGAACAGCGGCCCCGCTTCCCGGAATCCAGCCGCAACAGCCGGGCGCGTGACTTCCGCACGATGTGCCAACTCCTGCCCGCCGCCCCCCGGCAAGCGCTGGAAGAGGCCTACCGCTTCCGCCCGCTGACCCAGCCGACGACCTGAAACGAGACGACGTGGCGAACACAGACACGCTGCCGAGCCGTCCGAGTGCCGAAGGAAGGGCGGGACTGATCTCCCGCATCTTCATCCATTGGCCCGCCGCTCTTGTGGCCACCGGATCCCAGCGGGCACTTGAACCGTCGGACAGTCTGGTCCCCCCGACGTACGACCACCTGGAACGCGTCACCCCCGCCTTCGAGAGCGCCTGGGCACAGCGGCGCGACCAGAAAGACGGACTGCGCCGGGCACTGTACGACACCTACCGGCGGCGTTTCTGGTTCGCCGCGTTCGTCTTCTGCGCCTATCAGGTCTGCGCCACCCTCGGACCGCTGTTCGTGCGCGAGCTCATCCAGTGGTTCGAGGGCACCGGCCACGGGGTGATGAGCCAGGGCCTGCTCATCGCCGCCGCCCTCGGGCTCTTCCACGTGGCCGACTCGCTGGCGCACAAACACCAGTGGTCGGAGGCGTGGAAGACCACCCACTCCATCAACGCCCTCCTGCGCACCCAGATCCTGCACAAATACCTGCGGATGGACCGCGGCGCACGGCTGGCGCACCCCGCCGGCGATGTCATCACCCTCGCGTCCAGGGACTCGCTGAAGGCCGGGCAGCTCGCGTTCTTCCACATGGCGTGGGCGGTGCCGCTCGGCATCGCAGGCTCCTGCGTGATCCTGTGCGTGCTGCTCGGCTGGGCGGGCCTCGTCGGCATCGCCGTGCTCATCGGCGGCCTCCAGCTGTCGACCATGGCCAACGACCGCCTGTACGCCGTCGAACCGGACATCCGCGAGGCCAACGGCGTACGCATCGGTCTCGTCGGCGAGTACCTCGGCGCCATGCGCACCCTGCGCTCGCACAGCTGGGAGGACGTCGCGGAGCGGACCGTCACCCGCGAGCGCGCCAAGCTGAACGGCCTGCTCGTCGGCCGGCAGAAGCGGCTGGCCACGCTCTACCTGGTCAACGCCGCCACGCCCGTCCTGATGGTCACCGCGACGCTGGTCACCTACGTCGCCCTGGGCCACCGCCTGCGCGCCGCCGACGTCTTCGCCGCCATCGCGGTGCTCACGGTCCTGCGCTCCCAACTGCCCGAGCTGGTCCGCTACTTCGACCTGCGCAACGGATGGCGGGTCGCGCTCGGCAAGGTCTCCGCCTTCCTCGACACCCCCGACGCCGACGCGCAGGCCGCCGATGCGCCGGCCGCCGGCAGCGAATCCGGAACCGACCAGGCACCCGCGGGCACCGTCCAGCTGACGGGAGCCTCCTTCGCGTGGCCCGGGAAGGACGAGCAGGCCACCGCCTGCCTGGAAGACGTCGATCTGCGGATCGCGCCCGGCGAACTCGTCTGTGTCCTCGGCAAGGTCGGCAGCGGCAAGACCGCGCTGCTGGGCGCGCTCGCCGGCACCATGCGTACGCTCTCCGGAACGGCCCACACCCACGGCAGCACCGTCTACCTGCCGCAGCGCCCCTGGGTCATGCAGGCCAGCGTCGCGGACAACATCCGCTGCTTCGCCCCGTACGACCCCGAGCGGTACGCCGCCGTCCTGCGCGCCACCGCTCTCGACGCCGATCTCGCCTCCCTGCCGGCCGGGGACGCGACCGTTCTCGGCGAACGCGGCACCACCCTCTCCGGCGGCCAGCGCCAGCGCGTCGCGCTCGCCCGCGCCGCCTACGAGGACGCCGACGTCTACCTCGTCGACGACCCGACCAGCTCCGTCGACGACGCCGTCGCCACCCGGATCACGAACGCGCTCTTCTCGGAGGTGCTCGGCGGCCGGACCAGGATCGTCGCCACCCACCGGCTCGACCTCGCCCGGCGCGCCGACCGCGTCGTCGTCATGGACGGCGGCCGGGTGGTTGCCGTCGGCACCTTCGACGAGGTCCAGGCCAAGATGCCCGAGCTGCTGCCGGAGGCCCACCGCGACGCGGCCGAATGCGCGGCGGCGGAGCCCGCCGACGCGGACGGGGAAGCCGTGGAAGCCGAGGCGGCCACGGCCGAGGAGACCGCGGACCCGGTGCGAAGGGGCAGGGTGCTCCGCGACACCTACCGCGGCTACCTGCGGGTGCTGACCCCCGGCATCCTGCTCGTCGCCCTGGTCGGCCTGGCCGTGGCGGGGCAGAGCATGCTCGGCGCCTCCTCCTTCTGGCTGGGCCGTTGGACCGAGCACACGGACGCGGACACCGCGTGGTACGCCGGCGTCTTCGCGGGCATCGGCCTGCTCACCCTCGTGCTCGACCGCACCCTGTTCACCTTCGGCTTCTCGCGCGGCGTCAAGGCCGGCAAGACCATGCACGACTCGATGCTGACGCGGGTGCTCCGCGCACCGCTCTCCTTCTTCGAGAAGAACTCCTCCGGCGGTGTCCTGACCCGTTTCTCGGCCGACACCGAGACCATCGACCTCGAACTGCCCGAGTACACGATGGACACCCTCAAGATCGCCGTCGGCATGATCGTCCCGCTGCTGTCGCTCGCCTTCACCAGCCCGCTCACCGCGGTCTTCACCCCGATCGTGCTGCTGGTCTACCTCCGGTGGCAGCGGGGAACCCGCTCCAGCACGGTCGAGGCCTCGCGCCTGGCCAAGCAGGCGAAGGAGCCGGTGATCGCGCTGCTCACCGAGGCGATCGAGGGCGTCGCCTCCATCGAGGGGCGCGAGGCGCGGGTCAAGGGCTACGAGGCCACCTTCCGCGGCCGCGCGCAGGCCGCGCACTACGCCGACTACACCGTCAACTCGCTCTCCCGCCACTTCAACCTGCGACTCGACCTCATGGGCGCCCTCGTGCTGTTCGGCTATGCCGCGCTGCTCGTCGTCCAGGGTGGCATCGGGGCCGGCTACGCCGGAGTCGGCATCAGCTTCGTCTACATGCTGATCGAAACGCTGGCCATGAGCCTGATGACCGTCCAGATGATGGACCTCGCCCTCGCCAGCTACGAAAGGGTCCACGACTACACGCAGCTGGAGGTCGAGTCCGCAGCGGGCGTGGCCGCGCCCGCGGACTGGCCGTCCGCCGGTGACATCCGCTTCGAGGACGTGACCCTGCGGTACGCGCCGGGCGCCCCGGCCGCGCTGGACGGCATCACCTTCCACGCTCCCGCCGGACGCAAGACCGGCATCGAGGGGCGGACCGGCAGCGGCAAGTCGAGCCTGTTCACCGCGCTGCTGCGGTTCACCGAGTGCGAGCGCGGCAGGATCCTGATCGACGGCGTCGACGTCTCCACCCTGCGCCTCGGCGACCTGCGCTCCCGGATCGAGATCATCCCCCAGGACCCGGTGCTGCTGCCCGGCACGCTGCGGGAGAACCTCGACCCCTACGGCACCTTCTCCGACACGGAGCTGGAATCCGCACTGGAGAAGGTGGGCCTCGCCGACAAGCTGCTCGCCCTGCCCGACGGTCTCGCCCACGGCGTCACCTCGGGCGGAGCCCAGCTGAGCACCGGCGAACGCCAGCTGCTCTGCCTGGCCCGCGCCCTGCTCCGCCGGGCACGGATCGTCCTCGTCGACGAGGCGACCGCCAGCCTCGACGCGGAGACCGACGCGCGCATCCGGCGCACCTTCGAGACGGAACTGGCGAGTGCCACCGTCCTCGTCATCGCGCACCGTCGCGATGTCCTGCTCGACGCCGACCGCATCGTGCGCCTGGACGGCGGCCGCGTCGCGCGCATCACCGAAAGCGATGACGCGCCCTCCGCGGCAGGAGTCCCGGCATGAGCGAGTTTCCGGAGCTGACCGCCGACCGGGCCCGGCCCCCCGTGGGCCGGCCGGCCCACGGCCGACTCGCCCTGGCTCTGGGCGGGGAACGGACCCGCAGGCTCGACGAGCTGGCCCGGGCGCACGGCACGACACGGTTCGCCATCCTGCTCACGGCCTACCGGCTGCTGATCGGCCGCTCCACGGGCACCCGCGACGTCACCATCGTCGTCGGGCACCCGGGAGGCGGTCTGTCTCCGGCCCGCGCGGCCTGGGACGACGGCACGACCTTCGCCGCTCTGCTCGAAGGCGCCCGCAACGAGCGGGACGCCGCCGCCGGCACCGCCGCGCCGGGAGCGGTGCTCTTCGTCGCCGGCGGCGGCCCCGACCTGCCGCTGGGCGGCCGGTTCGACGTGGCATGCCTGTGGGACGGGCCGGCGCTCGACTCGGCCGAGCCGCACGGTCTGCTCGCCTACGACACCGACCTGTTCGACCGGGCGACCGCCGAGCGGCTCTGCGGGCACTACCTGGCCCTGCTCGACTCCGCCCTCACCACACCCGGCGTGCCGGTCCGCGACCTCACCCACACCACCCCCGAGGAGCGCGAACTCCTCACCACATGGGGCCGGCGGCCCGCCGAGACCAGCGCCCGTACCGTCGTGGAGGCCTTCCGCGCCCAGGCCGGGAAGACCCCCGACGCCGTCGCGCTCCACTTCGCCGACGGGACGCTCGACTACGGCGCACTCCAGGAGCGCGCCACCCTGCTCGCCGAGCGGCTCGCCGGACACGGCGTCACCCCCGAGAGCGTGGTCGGACTGGCCATGGAGTCCTCCGCCGCGCTGGTCACCGCCATGATCGCCGTGCTGGCCACCGGCGGCGCCTACCTGCCGCTGGACCCGGGCCATCCCGACGCCCGCCTCGCCCACATGCTGGCGGACAGCGGCGCCTGTCTGGTCCTGGCCGACCGGGACCTCGCCTTCGCCGGCGACGTACCGGTGCTGCGCACCGACCGTCCGGCACACGACACACCGGAGGAGCCGGACACGACCCCCGCGGCCGGCGCGGCACGCCCCTTCGCGGGCCCGCTCCCGGTCCCGCACCCGGACCAGCGCGCCTGCGTGCTCTACACGTCCGGTTCCACCGGCCGTCCCAAGGGCGTGGCCATCACCCACCGCGGCATCGTGCGCCTGGTCCACGACGCCGAGTACCTCGGGCTGGGCCCGTCCGACGTCGTCGCCCAGGTCGCCAACACCTCCTTCGACGCGGCCACCTTCGAGATCTGGGGCGCCCTGCTGAACGGCGCCCGGCTCGTCGGCGTCGCCAAGGACGACGTCCTCGCACCCGAGCGGCTGAGCAGGCGGATCGTCGAGCACGGTGTCACCGCCATGCTGCTCACCACGGTCCTGGCCAACCGCTGCGCCGAGCACGACCCGGCCATGTTCGCCCCGCTGCGCACCCTGTTCTTCGGCGGCGAGGCCGCCGACACCCGCCGGGTGAGCGCCCTGCGGCGCGCCAATCCCGGGCTGCGCCTGGTCAACGCGTACGGCCCCACCGAGGGCACCACCATCGCCGCCGTCCACCCCGTGTCCGCCGGCGCGCCCGATGGCTTCCGGCTGCCGATCGGCCGGCCGATCGCCGACACCCGGCTCCACGTGCTCGACCCGTGGCGGCGCGAAGCCGGTATCGGTGTGCCCGGCGAACTCCACCTCGGCGGCGCCGGCCTGGCCCGCGGCTACGTCGGACGGCCGGACCTCACCGCCGAGCAGTTCGTGCCCAGCCCCTTCGGCCACGGCGAGCGGCTCTACCGCACCGGTGACATCGTGCGGTGGCGCGAGGACGGGGAACTGGAGTACCTCGGCCGCGCCGACGCCCAGATCAAGATCCGCGGGGTGCGGATGGAACCCGAGGAGATCGCCGGGGCCCTGACCGACCTCCCGGCCGTACGGTCCGCCGTCGTCGACGTGCGCGGCGAGGGCGAGGAGCGCCGCCTCGTCGGTTATGTCACCACCCACGACGGTCTCCCCGCCGACCCGGCTGCGCTGCGCGCCGGCCTCGCCGCCCGGCTGCCCGCCGCCATGGTCCCGTCCTGGTACGTGACCCTCCCCGAACTGCCGGTCACCCCCAACGGCAAGGTCGACCGCCGAGCCCTCCCGGATCCGACGGCCGACGACCGTGTCCAGGCCGCCGAGCACGTCGCCCCGCGCAACGCCGCGGAGGAAACCGTCGCGCTGGTCTGGGCCGAACTGCTCGGTCTGCCCGGGATCTCCGTCCACGACGACTTCCTCGCTCTCGGCGGTCACTCGCTCCTCGCCACCCGGGCCGTCGCCCGGGTCGCGGAACGGCTCGGCGTGGAACTCGGCGTCCGCGACCTGTTCGAGGCCCCCACCGTGGCGCGGTTCGCCGCCCGTGCCGCCGAGGCCCCCCGGGCCGCCGCGCACACCCCCGTCCCGCGCCTCGGAGCCGGGCCGCACCGGCTCTCCTTCGCGCAGCAGCGGCTCTGGTTCCTCGACCGCCTCACCCCGGGGAGCGCGCTCTACAACGTGCCCCTCGTCCTGGAGGTCACCGGCCCGCTCGAACTGCCGGCGCTGCGCACCGCCCTTCGGGGGCTGCTCGACCGTCACGAGGCGCTGCGCACGCGCTTCGCCGGCGGGGACACCGAGCCCCACCAGGTCGTCGACGAGGCCGCCGACCGCCTCGGCGTCACCGAACTCGCGCACCTTCCCGAAGACGTCCGCGCACGTGAGGCGGACCGGCTCGCCCGCGAGGAGGCGCAGCGCCCCTTCGATCTCGCCACCGGGCCCCTCTTGCGGGCCCGCCTGCTGCGCCTGGCCGAGGACCGTGCCCACCTGCTGCTGACGCTGCACCACACGGTTTTCGACGGTGGGTCCGTGGGCGTACTGGTCCGCGATCTCGGCGCGCTCTACGCGGCCGCCGCCGAGGGCGGCCCGTCCGCCCTGGCCCCGCTGCCCGTCCGGTACGCGGACTACGCCGCATGGCAGCGCGAGCACCTGGCCGGCGGGGTCGGCGAGCAGCAGCTCGGCTACTGGCGCGAGCGTTTGCGCGACGCGCCGCCCGCGCTGGACCTGCCCGTCGACCGGGCCCGCCCGGACGTGCCCCGGTACCGGGGCGACACCTTCCCGGTGCGGCTCGGACCGGAGCTCACCCTGCGCCTGGACGAGGTGTGCCGCACTTACGGGGTGACCAGGTTCATGGTCCTGATGGCGGTGTTCCAGCTGCTGCTGGGCCGCTACTCGGACACGCGCGATGTCAGCGTCGGGACGCCGGTCTCCGGCCGGGTGCGTCCCGAATTCGAGGAACTCGTCGGGTTCTTCGTCAACACGTTGGTGATCCGCACCCGTTGGGAGGAGGAGCTGACCTTCGAAGCCCTGCTCGGCAGGGTCAGGGAGGTCACGCTCGGCGCGTACGCGCACCAGGACGTGCCGTTCGAGCAGGTCGTCGAGGCGGTCCGGCCGCCGCGCCAGGCCGGCCGGGCACCGCTGTTCCAGGTGATGCTGGCGATGCAGAACGTGCCGCAGACCACCACCGCCCTGGCCGGGCTCGACGTGATCGTGCACGAGTCGGCCGTCCGCACCTCCAAGTTCGACCTCACCGTGGTCTGGGACGAAGGGACGCTGCCCTCCAGCACCCTCGGCGGATACATCGAGTACGACGTAGACCTGTTCGACCGGGCGACCGCCGAGCGGCTCTCCGGGCACTATCTCCGCCTGCTGGAGGCAGCGCTCGGCGCACCGCGGACCCCGCTGCGCGGGCTGCCCGCCATGAGCGAGCAGGAGACCGCGGAGCTGGTCGGAGCGGCCGACCGCGGTCCACAGCCGGCCGGCGAAGCGGCCCGGCCGGTGCACGAGCTGATCCGCGCGGTCGCCGCCGAGCGGCCCGACCAGCCCGCGATCAGCCAGGCCGGCCGGACCCTCAGCTATGCCGGACTGGATGAGCAGTCCGACCGGATCTGCGCGTTCCTGCGCGCCCGGGGCATCGGTCACGGCGCCACCGTCGTCGTCCGGCTGGAGCGCACCCCGCTCTGGCCGGCCGCCCTGCTCGGCATCCTCAAGACCGGCGCGACGTACGTGCCGACCGATCCGCAGGCGCCGCAGCGGCGCTTCGAGGCCATGCTCGGCGACGCCCGTGCCGCCCTCGTCCTCGGCTCGCACGCCGACACCCCGCCGACCGGCACGACGGTGCCCTTCGCCGCAGTGGAGGACGCTCTGCGGGAGACCACCGTGCAGGCACCGGAGCCCGCCGCGGCCGTCCACCCGCAGACCCCCGCGTACGTGCTCTACACCTCCGGCACCACCGGACGGCCCAAGGGAGTGGTCGTCAGCCACGCGAACCTCGCGCACACCATCCGGGCGGTCGCCGACCGCTACGGCCTCGGACCGTGCGACCGCGTGCTCCAGTTCGCGGCGCTCACCTTCGACGTAGCCGCCGAGGAGCTGTTCTCCGCGCTCGTCCGGGGCGCCACCGTCGTCCTGCCGCCCGCCGGGCCGGTGCCCGGCATCGACGAACTGATCTCGCTCGTACGGAGCGAGCAGCTCACGGTGCTCAACCTGCCCGCCTCGTACTGGCACGAGTGGGTGGCGGTGATCGACCGGTTCCCGCCCTCCTCCTGCCCGGCCCTGCGGCTGGTCGTCACCGGCAGCGAACGCGTCGACGGCGGCAGGCTCGCCCTCTGGCAGGCGGCCGCGCCCGGCCGTGTCCGCTGGCTGAATGCCTACGGCCCCACGGAGGCCACCATCACCGCGACCCTGTACGAGCCGGACCGCGCGGCCCCGAGGCCCGGGGCGGACCGGCCGGCCGATGCGACCGTCCCCATCGGGCGCCCCCTGCCCGGCGTGCGCGCCTACGTGCTCGACGCCGAGCTGCGGCCCGTCCCGATCGGCGTCCCCGGCGAGCTCCACCTGGCCGGCGAAGGCATCGCCCAGGGCTACCTCGGCGATCCGGCCCGTACCGCCGCGGTCTTCCTGCCCGACCCGTGGGGCCGCCCCGGCGCGCGCATGTACGCCACCGGCGACCGCGCCCGGCGCGCCACCGACGGAGAGCTGGAGTTCCTCGGCCGCGGCGACGACCAGATCAAACTGCGCGGCTTCCGGATCGATCTCGGAGAGATCGAGGCGGCCCTCGCCGCCCACCCGGACGTCCGCGACTCCGCCGCACTCCTGCGCGAGGACACCCCCGGTCGGCCCCAACTGGTCGGCTACATAGCCGTCGACGGCGGCGCCGCGCCGCCGGACCTGCGGGCCCACCTCGCGCAGCGGCTGCCCGGCTACATGGTGCCGAGCGCTGTCGTGCCCCTGGGCCGGCTGCCGCGCGGCGAGCGCGGCAAGACCGACCGCGGCGCCCTCCCCGCGCCCGCGACCGCTGCGGTCCCCGGCGCCCCGCGGCCCGGCGACCGGCCCGAGACCGAACTCGGGCGGACCGTCGCCGCCGTCTGGGGCGATGTGCTCGGCTCCGAACACATCGGCGCCGACGACAACTTCTTCGATCTCGGCGGCCACTCCCTGCTGATCCTGCGGGTGCAGGCCCAGCTGACCGAGGTAATGGGCCGGGACATTCCCGTGGTGGACCTGTTCCGGTACGCGACGGTGCGCACACTCGCGAGGCACCTCGCCGACGGTGACGGACCCCGGCCGGCCGGAGGCGCCGCAGGGCGCCGCCGCGCCGCGGAACGAAAGCTGCAACAAGGCTCGCGCACGCCTCGCAGGCGATCGGTCGCGCCCCGAAACACTGCCGCGCCCCGAAACACTGGAGACAACTGATGATTGACGACAACTCGATGCCGGCCGACTCCATCGCGATCGTCGGGATGGCCCTGCGCGTCCCGGGCGCCGGTACCCCGGAGCAGTTCTGGGAGAACGTGCGCAACGGCGTGGAATCCATCACGTTCTTCACCGACGAGGAACTGCTCGCCGCCGGCGTGGCCGCCCAGGACCTGGCGGATCCCGCCTATGTGAAGGCGTTCGGCGCCCTGGAGGGTGTCGGCGACTTCGACCCGCGCTTCTTCGGGTTCTCCCCGCGCGAGGCGCAGATGCTCGATCCGCAGCACCGCCTCTTCCTCGAATGCGCCTGGCACGCTCTGGAACACGCGGGCTGTCCCGCCGACCCCGATACCACCGTCACCGGCGTGTACGCCGGTGTGGGCGAGAGCTCCTACCTGCACCACAACCTCCTTGCGAACAAGGGCCTGGTCGAGCGCATCGGCGCCTTCCAGAGCGCCCTCGGCAACGACAAGGACTTCATGCCGACCCGGGTGTCGTACAAGCTCGACCTCCGCGGCCCCAGCGTCAGCGTCCAGACCGGCTGTTCCACCTCCCTGGTCGCCGTCCACCTGGCCTTCCAGGCGCTGATCAACGGCGAGTGCGACGTCGCACTCGCCGGCGGTGCCACCGTCAACGCCCTGCAGCAGCAGGGATACCGGTACGAGGAAGGGGGCGTCCTGTCGCCCGACGGCCACTGCCGGGCCTTCGCCGACGGGGCCGGCGGCGCCGTGCCGGCCAGCGGCGCCGGCGTCGTCGTCCTGAAGCGTCTCGACAACGCCCTCGCCGACGGAGACGTGATCCACGCCGTCATCCGCGGCACCGCCATCAACAACGACGGCTCGCGCAAGGTCGGCTTCACCGCCCCCAGCATCGAGGGGCAGGCCGACGCGGTCGCCGAAGCCCTCTCCGTCGCCGACGTCGACCCGGCCACCGTCACCTACGTCGAAGCCCACGGCACCGGCACCCGGATCGGCGACCCGATCGAAGTGGCGGCCCTGCACCAGGCCTTCGGGAACACCGGCGCGGACCACCGCTGCGCCCTCGGCTCGGTGAAGACCAACATCGGCCATCTGGACACCGCCGCCGGCGTCGTCGGCCTGATCAAGGCCACCCTGGCGCTGCGAGCCCGCGAGCTGCCGCCGTCGCTGCACTGCGCCACGCCCAACCCCGACCTCGCCCTCACCGAAGGGCCGTTCTACGTCAACACCGAACTCGCGCCGTGGCGGGGCGACGTGCTGCGCGCCGGAGTCAGCTCCTTCGGGATCGGCGGCACCAACGCCCACGTGGTCCTGGAGGAGGCGCCGCAGCCTTCCCCCGCCGGGCCGGGGCGCGGTCGGCACGTGCTGCCCCTCTCGGCCGCCACGCCCACCGCGCTCGCCGCCGCGGCCGCGGAACTCGCCGCCCATCTGGGCGCCCGCCCGCAGGAGCGCCTCGACGAGGTGGCGTACACCTTGCAGCGCGGCCGGCGGACCCTGCCGTACCGGCGCTTCGTCGTGGCCGGCAGCACCAAGGAGGCGGCCGAGGCGCTGACCGGGCCCGTCCCGGCGCACGCCGCCGAGCCCGAGACGGACCGGGACCGCGAGGTCGTCTTCGCCTTCCCCGGGCAGGGCGCACAGCGCATCGGCATGGGCCGCGCCCTGTACGAGCGCGAGCCGGTCTTCCGTGCGGAGGTCGACCGCGCCGCCGAGATCCTCCTGCCGGTCCTCGGCGAGGACCTCCGCGGCCTGCTGTACCCCGGCGAGGCGGACCGGGAGAGTGCCCGGGAGAAGATCCGGCGGACCGAGTACGCGCAGCCCGCCCTCTTCGTCGTGGAGTACGCCCTCGCCGCGCTGTGGGCTTCCCGGGGCGTCCGCCCGGCGGCCATGCTCGGCCACAGCCTCGGCGAGTTCGTCGCCGCGTGCCTGGCGGGCGTCGTGTCGTACGAGGACGCGCTGCACCTGGTCGCCGTACGCGGGCGGCTGATGCAGGGCGCGCCCGCCGGCGCGATGGCGGCGGTGCCGCTGCCGGAGGACGAGGTCACGCCCCTCCTGGGCACCGAAGTGGTCCTGGCCGCGGTGAACGGACCGCGCGAGTGTGTCGTGTCCGGCCCCTTCGAGGCCGTCGCGGCCGTCGAGGCCCGCCTGGCCGAGCGCGGGGTCACCACCAAGCGGCTGCGGACCTCGCACGCCTTCCACTCCCGGATGATGGACGGCGCCGCCGACGCGTTCGAGGCGGAGGTCGCAGGCGTGGTGCTGACGGCGCCGCAGCTCCCGTTCGTGTCCAATGTGACGGGCACGTGGATCACCGACGAGGAGGCCACCAGTCCGGCGTACTGGGCGCGCCAACTGCGCTCCACGGTGCGGTTCGCCGACGGCCTGCGCACGGTGTGCCGCCCGGAGGCGACGCTCCTCGAAGTCGGCCCGGGCCGCGTCCTGACAAGCCTCGCGCCGCGGGGGAACGACCTGCACGGGGCGGTCGCCTCGCTCCCGTCGGCAACCCCCGACACCGACGCCGAGCAGGAGATGCTGAGCGCCGCCGGCGAGCTGTGGCGGCTGGGAGCGCCGCTCGTCTGGGAGGCGCTGCACGGCGAGGAGACACCGCGTCGCACGGTCCTCCCGACGTATCCCTTCGAACGCGAGCGATGCTGGGTCGACCCGCCGCGCGGTACCCGCACGGCGCGTGCGAACGCGGACGGGCTGGCCGTGCGCGGCTTCCGCCGGGTGGGCCCGGCAACCCCCGCGGCCGCGGGCAACGCCGCGGCACCGACCGCGTGGCTGGTCGTCGCGGACGAGGCGGGCGCCCTCCACGGCCTCGCCGAACGCCTGCGCGGCACGCACCGCCGGGTGGTCGAGGTCCCGGCCGGCGCCGTGGGCACCGAGGACGACTGCGCCCGGCTCCTCGGATCCTCCTTCCCCGAGGGCGAGCGCATCGCGGGCGTGATCCACGCGGTACTGCTCGGCACCGGTGACGGGGCCCGGGCCGGCCGCGCGCCGCAGGAGCTGGAGGCACTGGAGCGGGCCCTCGCGGCACGGGGCGACACCGGTGCACGGCTCGTCACCGTGGTGTCCGGCGCGCTCGACGTCACCGGTGAGGAACCGCTCGTACCCGGGAAGGGCGCGCTGACCGCGTGGGCCCGTACGGGCCGGCCGGGAGCCCGGACACTCCTCGACGTGAACACACCCGGGACCGCCGCGGCCGTCCGCCGGCTGGTCGACGCGCTGCTCGCGGAGCTCGGCGCCGCGGCCGAGGAGCCCGTGGTCGCGTTCCGCGGCGTGCACCGCTTCGTGCCCGAGCTGGTTCCCCTGAGCTCGGCACCGGGCACCACCACCGCCCGGCACACCGGTGCGTCCTACGCATCGGTGGGCGACGAGCCGATCGCGGCCGCCTTCGCCCGGGCCCTGTCGTACGCGGGCGCCACGGTGACCCCGCTGTCCGCCGCCCAGGACCCGGCGGCACCGGCCACCGTCCTCGTACTGCTGGACGCGTGCGCGCCGCGGCACCAGGTGCTGGAGACACTGGAGCGCGCCACGGCGGCCATCGCCCGGATGCCCGAGGGGCTCCTGCGTGCCTGCGAGGTCCATCTCGTGGGCGACGCCGCACTGGAGCCGTCCCTCTCGCTAGTCGCCGCACAGGTCGAGACACAGGTCGCGCTCGCGCGCCGCGAGTCCGAGATCCCGTGGAGCGGGTTCGTGTGGTCGCACGCGGATCCCGCCACCGCCGAGCGGTGGGCCGCCCGCGTGGTGGGCGCCGCTCCCGGCAGCTGCCAGGCGGTCGTGGAACCGGCGGCCGAGCTCGCGCAGGACTCCGCGTCCGCCGCGTCCGCCGCGTCCGCCGCGTCCGCCGCGCCGGACGCGACCGCCGAGACCCGCCCGGAGTACGCCGACGACATCGAGCGTCAGATCGCCGCGATCTTCACGGACCTCCTCGGCGTGCCGGACATCGCACCGGACACCAACTTCTTCGAGCTCGGCGGGCACTCCCTGCTCGCCGCGCAGTTCGTCGCGCAGGTCCGTACGGTCTGCGGCGCCGAGGTCCCGCTGAGCGCCTTCGTCGCCGAGCCGACGATCCACGGGCTGGCCGCCGCCGTGCGCACCGCCCTTGACGAGGCCGGAGACACCCTGCCGGAGGCGCTGCCGGCCGTCGACCCGGACCCCGCGAACGAGGGCGTGCCCTTCCCGCTGACGGACGTCCAGCAGGCGTACTGGATCGGCCGCACCGGCGTCTTCGAGATCGGCAACGTCGGCATGCACGGGTACGAGGAGTTCGACGTCCAGGACCTGGACCTGCCCCGCATGGAAGGCGCCTTCCGCCGGCTCATCCAGCGGCACGGCATGCTCCGCGCCATCGTGCTCCCACACGGCGAGCAGCAGATCCTGGCGGACGTGCCCGACTACGTCATCGAGACGGAGCACCTGCGCGGGCTGCCCGGGAACGAGGTGCACGCGGCGCTCGCGAGCACCCGCGCGGCCATGTCCCACCAGAACTTCGAGGCCGACCGCTGGCCGCTGTTCGAACTGCGCGCCTCGGTCCTGGACGGCGGCCGCACCCGACTGCACTACAGCATCGACGGCCTCGTCACCGACGCCCGTGCCTCCAACGTGCTGCTGCGCGAACTCGCCCGTCTCTACGAGCAGCCGGACGTCGAGCTGCCCCCGCTGGAACTGTCCTTCCGCGACTACGTGCTGGCGGAGAAGAGCCTGGAGTCCTCCGAGCTGTACCACCGTGCGGAGACCTACTGGCGCGAGCGGATTCCCACCCTGGCGCTCGCCCCGGAGCTGCCCCTGGCCTGCGAACCGCGCACCATCGACTCCCCGCACTTCAAGCGGGTGGAGGGCCTGCTCCCCCGGGAGACCTGGGACCTGGTCAAGGGACGCGCGGCGCGGCGCGGCATCACGCCCACGGCGCTGCTGCTGACGGCCTACAGCGAGGCGCTGGCCACCTGGTCCAAGAACCGCAGCTTCACGCTCAACCTCCCCATGGCGAACCGGCTCCCGCTCCATCCGGAAGTGGACGCCATCGTCGGTGACTTCACCTCGGTGACGCTGCTGGAGGTCGACGCGGCGAGCGAGGCAACCTTCGAGGCGCGTGCCTGCGCCGTGCGGGACCGGCTGATCACCGACATCGACCACCGCGTGTTCAGCGGCGTCCGCGTGATACGGGAGATGAAGAAGGCACGCGGTGACGCGGCGGCGGCCATGCCGGTCGTGTTCACCAGCCTCTTCCTCGACCACGGTCAGGACACCCCGATCGGCGAGGTGGCCTACAGCATCTCGCAGACCCCGCAGGTCTGGATCGACGCACAGGTCTACGAGGTGGACGGCGCCCTCGCGTTCGACATCGACGCGGTCGAGCAGCTCTTCCCCGAGGGCCTGGTCGCCTCGATCCACTCGGCCACCCTGGAGCTGCTGCAGTGGCTCGCCGGGGACGAGCGGAACTGGAGCCGGCCCGCGCCGCTGCTCGTGCCGCGCACCGAACTGGCCGAGCGTGAGGCCTACAACCGGACCGAGGGCCCGCTGCCGTCGGGGCTGCTGCACGCGCCGTTCTTCGCCACGGCGGCCCGGACGCCCGAGCGCACCGCTGTCGTCACCCCGGGCCGCACGCTCAGCTACGGGGAACTGGCGGCGCGGGCCGGCGGCATCGCCCGTCGCCTGGCCGACCTCGGCGTGCGCCCCAACGACCTGGTCGCCGTGGTGATGGAGAAGGGCTGGGAGCAGTGCGCCGCGGTCCTCGGCATCCTCGCCGCCGGCGCCGCCTATCTGCCCGTCGACCCCGAGCTGCCCGATGAGCGCATCGGGCTCCTGCTGGAACACGGGCAGGCCCGCGCGGTCCTCACCCAGGGCCGGGTCGTGCAGGGCCGCGGCGACCGCTTCGCCGGGGTGCCGGCCGTGTTCCGGGTCGACGAACTCCCCCTGGAGGAGGACGCGGCCGGCGGTCTGCGGCTGGACGGTCCCGCCACGCCGGGCGACCTCGCCTACGTCATCTTCACTTCGGGGTCGACCGGTCTCCCCAAGGGCGTGATGATCGACCACCGCGGCGCCCTCAACACGGTCGTGGACGTCAACGACCGCTTCGGTGTCGGGGCGGACGACCGGGTCCTGGCCCTGTCCTCGCTGAGCTTCGACCTGTCGGTGTACGACGTCTTCGGCCCGCTGGCCGTCGGCGGCGCCGTGGTCATGCCGGACGCGGGCGCGCACCGCGACCCGGCGGCCTGGCTCGACCTGCTGGAATCGGCCCGGGTCACCCTCTGGAACTCCGTGCCGGCGCTGATGGAGCTGCTCGTCGAGCACATGAGCGTGAAGCAGGCGACCAGCACGGCGCTGCGGCTGGTGATGCTCAGCGGCGACTGGCTGCCGGTTGCGCTGCCGGACCGCATCCGGCAGGTGCTCGGCGCCCCCGAGGTCGTCAGCCTCGGCGGTGCGACGGAGGCGTCGATCTGGTCCATCCTCCACCCGATCGGCGACGTGCCCGCCGACTGGCCGAGCATCCCGTACGGCAGGCCGATGCGGAACCAGACGTTCCATGTCCTTGACGATGCACTCCGGCCCCGGCCGACGGGGGTGCCGGGCCAGCTCTACATCGGCGGCGTGGGTCTGGCCCAGGGCTATCTGCACGACGAGGTCAAGACGAAGGCCAGTTTCATCGTCCACCCGGAGACCGGCCTGCGCCTCTATCGCACCGGAGACCTCGGACGCTTCCTGCCGAGCGGTGAGATCGAGTTCCTCGGACGCGAGGACTTCCAGGTCAAGGTGCAGGGCTACCGCATCGAACTCGGCGAGATCGAGGCGGCGATCGCGCAGCACCCGGACATCCGGGCGGCCGTGGCCGTGGTCCAGGGGGAGCCGCGCGGTGCGAAGCGGCTGATCGCCTTCGTGGTCCCGCAGGCCGAGCACAGCGTGCCGCAGGACCTCCGCGAGTTCCTCACCACCAAGCTGCCGCGCTACATGGTGCCGGACGTCTACGTGCAGATCGACACCCTGCCGCTCACCGCGAACGGCAAGGTCGACCGGCGGGCGCTGGTGGTCCCCGAGCACGTGGCCGGGGAGGCGGCGCCGCCCTACGAGGCCCCGCGCACACCGGTCGAGGAGGTCGTCGCCGAGATCTGGGCGAGCATGCTCAAGATCGAGCGGGTCGGCATCCACGACAACTTCTTCGCCCTCGGCGGGGATTCGCTCATGGCCATGCGCGCGGTGGTCCACCTGCGCAAGGCGCTCGGCACCGAAGTCCCGATCCGCGTCCTGTTCGACAGCCAGACGCTGGAGGACACCGCGCTCGTCGTAGAGGACCACCTCCTCGCCGAGATCGAAGAACTGTCCGAGGAAGAAGCTCAGGCCCTGCTCACCGACTGAGCCGCTCAGTTGAGCCGATCAGTTGAGCCGATCAGCGACGGAGACCCGAACGTGAACCGAACCGCACCACTGCGCGTGACGCGCGCCCACGGCTGGATCGTGGGCGCGCCCCGCCCCGCCGCACCGTCCGTCCGCCTCTTCTGCCTCCCGTACGCCGGCGGCGGGGCCTCGACCTACGCCGCGTGGCCCGCCCTCTTCCCGGACGACATCGAGGTCTGCCCGGTCGAACTGCCCGGCCGGCTGACCCGCTGGAGCGAGAGCGCCTTCGAACGGGCCGAGCCGCTCGCCGAGGCGCTCGCCACCGCGCTGGAGGGCGAACTCGACGTCCCCTACGCACTCTTCGGGCACAGCATGGGCGCCCTGCTGGCGTTCGAGCTGGCCCGGGCGCTGCGCCGACGCGGCGCCGCCGAGCCGCGCGTCCTCTTCGTCTCCGCCGGCCCCGCCCCCCAGCTCCCGCGCCGGCTCCACCGGATCCACGATCAGCCGGACGAGGTCGTGGTGGCCAGGCTGCGCGCATTGGGCGCCGTCCCGGAGGAGGTGTACGCCGAACCGGAACTGCTCGCCTTGCTCATGCCGACGATCCGCGCGGACTTCTCGGTCGTCGAAACGTACGTGCACAGGCCCGAGCCGCCGCTCGGGTGCCCCGTCGTGGCCTTCGCCGGAACGGAGGACCGGGAGGTGCCGCCCGACCGGGTGGCCTCCTGGCACGAGCAGACGACGGGCGGCTTCAGCCGCCATGTCCTGCCCGGCGACCACTTCTTCCTGAACAGCGCGCAGACCGCGCTCGTGGACACGGTCCGCGCCGCGCTGACGGCCACCGCCGGGCCACCGCCGGGGGCCGCTGGGCGCCCGACCGACCTGGTGAACCGACCCAACCGAAAGGGACAGTGATGCACCCGACAGAGCTCCCCAGCCTGACGCTTCCCCAGTGCTGCGCCCACCTCATATCGTGGCGCGACGGTCCGCTCACAGCCCCGGCCCCGGAGTCCGAGACGGCTGTCGAACCCGGCGCACCCCGGTTCTCCGAGAGCCGGATGGCTGGGGTGTGACATGACGACTGTCGCCGAGAGGCACCGTGTCATCCGGCTCGGGCCGGTGTTCCACCGTTTCTGGCTGAGCGACACCGTCAGCATGGCGGGCACGCAGATTTCTGCGGTGGCCCTTCCCGTGATCGCCGTCACCCAGCTGAACGCGTCGGCTTCCGACGTGGGCGTTCTGGTGGCCGCGGAGGAGGGTGCCTGGCTGCTGATCGGCCTGCTGGCCGGGGCGTGGGTGGACCAATGGAGCAAGCGCCGGGTCGTGGCGTGGACCGACGCCGGGCGGGGGCTGCTGTTGGCGAGCATTCCGCTGGCCTGGTGGCTCGGCATCCTCACGATGAGCCAGCTGTGGGTCGTGGGCCTGCTCGTCGGGGCCCTCACCGTGTTCTTCACCATCGCCTACCAGGCGTACCTGCCGAGCCTGGTCCCGCACGAGGGCCTCGTCGACGCGAACGCACGACTGGCGACCAGCCAGGCCACCACGTCCGTGGCCGGCCCGGGGCTCGGCGGGGTGCTGGTCCAAGCCCTGACCGCGCCGGTGGCGATCCTCCTCGACACGGTGTCCTTCATGGCCTCGGCGCTCCTGCTCCGTTCCCTGCCGGTGGAGGAGCGAAGACCGGAACAGGAAGTCCGCCAGCCGCTGCGCGAGCAGATCGGGGAGGGGCTCCGGTACGTCTTCGCGGATCCGGTGCTGCGTGCGCTGACGGGCACGGGAGCGGCACTCAACTTCTGCGTGGCCGCACAGCACACTCTGGTGACCGTCTTCCTCTTGCGGGTCCTGGATGTTCCGACCGGGGTCCTCGGACTGCTCCTCGCCTTCACCGGGGTCGGGGGCGTGGCCGGCGGGCTGCTGGCGAGTCGTCTCGCCAAACGGCTGTCCAGCGGGACGGCCGTGCGGATCGGCCTGGTCCTGGGACCGGTGGGAGGCCTGTGCGTCCCGTTGGCCCAACCGGGCTGGTGGGTCTCGCTGTTCGCGATCGGTGCGGCCTTCCTCGCGGGAGGGATCGCGATCTTCAACGTGATCACGGGTGCCTGGCGGCAGGCCTCCTGTCCGCCCGAGCTGCTCGGCCGCATGGTCGCCTCCACGAGAACGGTCACCTGGGGCGCCCTGCCGGTCGGCGCCCTGGTGGGCGGATCGCTGGGTGACGCGGTCGGCGTACGCACCGCCTTGGTTCTGGTCGCCATCGGCTTCGTCCTCATCCCCTGCGTGCTGGCCACCACCAGAATCTGGCGTATCCGTGAATTCAAATAGGCCGCAGCGCCGCGGATGTGCGAGAAATTCTCGATCGCCCCCCGGAAAGGGGTTGCGCCGCGGGAATCAGTGGTTAATGTAGTTCTTGTTCGGCCGGAAAGGAGAAACCTTTCCGGAGGAATTCAATTCGGAGGTAGTGACATGCAGGACAACCAGTTCGAGATTGAGACCCTGGACACCGAGGGCCCTTCGATCGTGGTCCAGTCGAAGTCCTGGTAGAGCCGGCTCGTAGCCGTCGGACTCGCAGTAGGCGGTGGCATGTTGTGTCGCCGCAGTTGAGCAAGTATTCCCAGATAAACCTAAACCGGAGGTAGTGACATGCAGGACAACCAGTTCGAGATTGAGACCCTGGACACCGAGGGCCCTTCGATCGTGGTCCAGTCGAAGTCCTGGTAGTAGTCCCGGCAAAAGTGCGCTGAATTCAGGATAGGCGGCGGCACCTCGTGTCGCCGCCTACCTGGCCTTATATTTCTGGCGATCCCAAGGGGGGAACATGACCGACACCGAATATCCCGGCCTTGGGTCGACCGTAGTGCGCACCAGCCATTTCACACTCGCGCCCTGGGTCGTGCCGATGCCGCAGGGATCCGGGAAGCTGTACCTGGTGGGCCCGCGCATGGCATTGCTGGGGACCCGCGAGGGCGTCACCGGCGCTGCGCTGGTGGCCGCCGGCCGTCAGGACTTCACCCTGGCAGTCCCCGAACCGCTCATCGACCTCACTCTCGACTCGGTACGCGGACATGGCATTCCCGACCTGATCCTCCTCGACCTCGTCGGGCGGCCGGACGTGCGGCTGTTGCGCGACGCACTCGCTCACCAGGGCATCGTGACCACGTCGGTCCTCCCTGACGCGCAGGAGCTCGGTGCATCCGACCGGACGCCGGTGCTCGTTCTCGCTGATCGTGAGCCCGTGATCCCCTCGGCATGGATGCGGGAACTGCTGCGCTCACGGCCGGTGCTGTGGGCGGGAGAGTGCTCCGACGGCACACACATCGGTCCGCTGTTCACCGAGGAATCGCACCTCGACGACTACCTTGAGGCGACCGACGTCTGGGCCTCCGATCGATACCTGCGCGACCTGGGCATGCGCGAGCGTCCGCTCCCGCTGCTCTCCGGAGTGCCCGAAGGGCCCCGGGACCTGGCGCGGGCCGTTGCCGCCGTCCTGGGCGGCGGCCGCTGTGACGGGGCGGTGCTCGTCGACGGAACGAGGGAGGTGGCCTTGTGGACCGGTCTCCGGACGCGGCCCCGGCCGCCCGAGGACCTGCTGGGTGAGCTGAACTGGGCGAAGGGCCTCGTCAAGGATCTCGTGACCGAGCCACTGAGCGGCGATGTGGGGATCCAGGTGGTGACCTGCCGGACCCCGTGCGGGGTGGGCACTGCCGAGTACGAGTCGAACAGCGGAAAGGGTGCCACCGTACGCAAGGCCACCGAGCGCGCCCTCGGTGAGACCGCAGAACGGTTCGCGGCGTGGCAGGCGAACGCCGCCCACGGAGCGCGAAGGCACCCGCGGCGATACGGACTTGAGGACTTCCACGCTTTCGGCGAGCTGTATGAGGCTCACCGGTGCGAAGGCTCGCCCGACATCGAGTGGGCCACGGCCGTGTCACTGGTATCCGGTGACTCCTACGACGTCCCGGCCTGCCTGGTCGCGTTCCCGTACCTGCCGAGCTCGGGCCACACCCGGCCGAGCAAGGGCGACACCTCGGGACTCGCCTCCTACCCCGGACGCGACGAAGCGGTACTGCGAGGCCTGCGCGAAGTCCTGGAAAGGGATTCTCTCTACCCGAACTTCATGCACCAGCGCCCGGGAACCCTGCTGCGGGCCGAGCCGGACGC
Organism: Streptomyces sp. GL_141; assembly: GCF_057834385.1. NCBI lineage: Bacteria > Bacillati > Actinomycetota > Actinomycetes > Kitasatosporales > Streptomycetaceae > Streptomyces > Streptomyces sp. GL_141. The sequence goes on along the minus strand of NZ_CM174402.1, from coordinate 4,154,479 downwards.
CGTCTTCGACGACAAGCAGACGTTCTGCGTGGTGTATCCGGATGCGCCGGTCCCCCTGGTGCATGCCTTCGTCGTGGACAGTAGTAAGACGGACACGCCGGTAGCGGCTCGGGGCACCGGAAGCGGCCTCACCTGGCGGGAGGCGCGCGAGCGGGCACTGGAGGAGGCTCGCCAGCTGCTGGCGCAGTCCCACCGGGGCCGAGAGCTCTCCCTCGCGGACGCCTTCGACGCATGGTGCCGTCCCGAGGTGACGTCCGAGCTGCTGGACTACCTCGAACACCTCCCGGAGGGCGATCCCACGGGACCGGAATCCGCCGGCGCCTCCGAGCAGTTGGCATCGCTCGTGGAGACGCTGGGCGCGGCCGGCCGGGATGTCCTGGTGGCCGAACTGCCCAACCCCGTCCTCGGCTGGACGGCCGTACGCGTCCTGGTTCCCGGGGCCACGACCAACCAGTGGGCCTCCGCAAGTGCCGGAGGCCGAAAGCTGCGCGGAGCCGTCTGGGCCCACGGGATCCCCGCGTAGGCCTGCACGTCTACGGCGCCGGCAGGGTCATGGCCGCTCGTGCGGTGGCCAGGGCTTCGTGGGCGAAGAAGGCCGTGACCTCGGCCGGGGCGGCGCCGGAGGCGGTGTGGACCAGGTCCCACAGGTCGCACCAGGAGCGGCGGACGAGGGCGGCGAAGGGTCGGTCGTCCAGGGCCGCCGCTGCGGCGACGGCCTGGAGCCGCATCAGGGGGAGGGGTTCCTCGGCGAGGAGGCGGTCGCGGGCGCGGGCCATGGCGTCCAGCGCCTCGGTGCCCCGCAGCCGGGCGGCGGCCAGCTCGTACACCGCGGCGGTCCGCTCGAAGGAACGGACCGCCGCGGCCTGGAACAGGGCGCGCTTGGTCGGGAACAGCCGGAACAGGTACGGCTGCGAGACCCCGACCCGGCGGGCGATCGCCTCCGTCGAGGTGCCGTGGTAGCCGCCGGTGGCGAACTCGGCGATCGCGGCCCGGAGCACCGTTTCCCGGCGTTCGTCCGCGCTCAGCCTCATGCCGGCCTGCGCGGCGACGGCCCGTGGGACACCGTCAGGGGGTCCCAGTCCGCGCCGCGGTCCGGGAGCAGCGCGGGGTCCCCGAGGACCGAGCCCGTGTGCACCTCGTGCATGAGGCGGCGGCCCAGGATCTGGCCGGCGCAGGCGATGCCGCTGACGGCCGAGCCCGTGATGCCGTTCCCGTAGCGGGTGTTGGCCCCGGCGATGTGCAGGCCCTCGATGAGGGTGGCCGTGTCCGGGCGGGCGCCGGTGGCGCCCCACTGGGCCATGCCGAAGGGGGTGCCGCCGGTGGAGAGCGTGTACCGCTCCTGGGTGAGGGGGGTCGCGGTCTCCACGTGGGTGATGTGGCGGCGGAACGGGCCGAGGACCTCCTCCGCGGCATCCAGGACGGACTCGGTGAGCCGTGCCTTCTCCTTGCGGTACACCGGGTTGTCGCGGTACGTCCCGCCGTCCGCGGGGCCGTCGGCGAGGCCCCAGCGGTCGAGGCCGGGCGGACAGAGCGTCATCAGCTGGAAGTTGGAGTGGCCGGGCGGGCAGATGCGGCGGCCGACGTGGTCCTTGCCGGAGGCGAAGGACATGAAGAGGAAGTCGGTGGTGGGGGACGGGGCGCCGGAGCGGAGGTCCGCGTAGAAGCGGCCGATGTCCTCGCCGCGGTACCACCACACGTTGGCGTGGCGCTCGATGTCCTTGTCCAGGGCCACGTAGACGGTGGCCCAGGGCAGCGCCATCCGGGCGTCCCTGGTCTTGGCGGCCAGGCGCCGGGGCAGCCGGTCCTCGCCCACCAGGTCGAGCATGGTGCGGCGGTAGTCGGCGTTCGAGACGACGACCGGAGCCGTGGCGGCGGTCCCGTCCGCGAACTCGACCCCGCGGGTGCGGCCCTCCTCGATCGCGATCCGCGTCACCCTGGCGCGGGTCCGCAGGGCCCCGCCGTGCGCGCGGATCACTTCGAGCAGCCCCGAGGCGAGCATCTGCCCGCCGCCCTGCGGGTAGTAGGCGCCGCGGACGTAGTGGTCGACGAGGGTGGCGTGCGTGGCGACGGTCGCCTCGTTCGGCGACATCCCGTAGTTGGGCGACTGGGCGGCGAGCAGGGTGCGGGCGCGGGTGGAGAGCGCGCAGTGGTGGAAGAGCTCGGTCAGCGTCCGGCGGCCCCAGGCCACCGACTGCGGGGCGAGGCGCTGCAGCTCGGCCATGGGAAGGTCCGCCGCGGAGACGATGGCGTCGCGGCGCTCGGCGCCGAGCCCCGCCACCACGTCCAGGAAGGTGCCGATCCCGGCGGCGTCCGCGGGGCAGGCCTCCTGGAGCCGCTCGCGGTACCGCTTCCAGTCCGCCGGCATGTCGAGGGTGGTGCCCCCGGCCACGATGTGGTCGAAGCCGTCGGGGTCCATCTCCTCGTACGGGACCCTGCCCCGCAGCCCCAGGCCGTCCAGGATGGCGGGCAGGATGCCGTCGGGGCCGCAGTCGCCGAGGTAGTGCACGCCGACGTCGAACTCGTAGGCGCGGCGTCTGCGGAACACGTGGCTGTTGCCTCCCGCGACCGATCCCTGTTCGGCGACCAGGACCCGCTTGCCGCCGACCGCGAGGTAGGCGGCGCACACCAGGCCGCCGATGCCCGAGCCGATGACGATCGCGTCCCAGTGGGTGCGGGCGGCCGTGGTCGCGGCCGCGTCGGTGCGGGGGTGCGTGGTCGTGGTCGTGTTCATGCGGCGCTCCGTACGAGGGTCCTCGGGACGGCGGGCAGTTGACCCGGCTCCGAGATGGTCAGGCGGGATACGCGCGGCGCGCTCTCGCGGGCCAGCGCGGTGAGGGTCCGGCCGGGGCCGACCTCCACGAACATGTCGCAGTACAGGCCGTCGGCCATCGTGCGCACCGAGTCCGCCCAGTGCACCGGGCCGGTCAGCTGGCGCTCCAGCAGGCCCGGCCAGCCGTCCGTGCCGTGGTGCGGCCGCGCGTCCGCGTTGGCCACGACGGGCGCGGATCCGCGATGGAACTCCGTGGCGGCGAGGGCGGTGGAGAGGCCCGCCGCGGCGCCGGCCATCAGCGGGGTGTGGAAGGCGCCGCCGAGGGGGACCGGCAGGATCCGGGCGGCCCCCAGCTCCCGTGCCAGGGTGCGGCAGCGGGCCACGGAGGCCGGGTCGCCCGACAGGACGCCCTGCCCGCCCGAGTCGAGGTGCGCCACCCAGACCCGGCCGCCGGCCTCGCGCACCGACTCCGCGGCGCGCTCCAGGGCTTCGGGGGACAGCCCCCGCACGGCCGCCATGGTGCCGGGGACCGCGTCGGACGCCTCGTGCATCGCCTTGCCGCGGGCGGCGACCAGGCGGACGCCCTCGTCGAAGCCGATGATCCCGGCGGCGACGAGCGCGGAGTACTCGCCCAGGCCGTGGCCGGCGCAGACGAGGGGCCGGGAGGCCGCGGGCAGGGCCTGGCGCAGGTCGGCGAGGATCACCATCTCCAGTACGAAGGTGGCGATCTGGGCGGCGTCCGTCCGTGGCGGGTGGTCCGTGCCGTCCGCGCCGTGGGCGGGGTCCAGCAGCAGGCGGGCCACGTCGTGCCCGGAGACCTCGCTCGCGCGCCCGGTCAGGAACCAGCTCGGGGAGTCGGCCCAGGTCCGCCCCATTCCGGGATGCCGCGCATCCTGGCCCGGAAATATCAAAGCCAATCGTGGACCACGCTGACCTCGTGGGCCGCTCGGACCGCTCATCTCGACCTCTTCCGCCGTCCCGATATCACCGTCCCGATGATTCTGGCAGGGAGGTTTGGAATCTCGATAAACCCTCGATAAACCCGCAATAAACCGTCGATAAAACCCCGTACAAATGGCGGGCCAAGGGAGTCGGGGAGTACTCTTGCCACTTTGGGGGAATGTGCTGCCTCTTTGGTTGAGTGGGCCTTGCCCGGTCAATTCATACCCGCATACGGTCCTGTTCGAACGGTTCGAAGGCGACGAGAGGCAAGCGCATGACTCAGCAGACTGCGGCAACCGTGAGTGACTTCTACGCGGCTGTCAGCGCGATCGTGAACGAAGAGCTCGAGCTCGAAGACGGCGAGCTCACCGACGGTGGCCACTTCATCGACGACTACGACAGCGACTCGCTCTCCCTCATCACCGTCGTTGCCAGGATCGAGAAGGAATTGGGTGTGGTCATTCCGAAGACCGACCTCACCGAACTCGTGAACCTGCGCCTCCTGGTGGACGGTGTCGAGCGGTATGCCAAGGAGAACGCGAATGGCTGAGACCGGACCCGCGCGTACTGCCGGCAAGGCGGCGGGAACGTACCGCCGGGTGGTCATCACCGGGCTCGGCGCGGTGTCTCCGGTCGGTATCGGTGCCGATGTGTTCGCCGCCGCCATCCGTGCGGGCGAGAGCGGTACCGGGCCGATCGAGAGTTTCGACGCGAGTGCTTTTCCCCGGCGCAATGCCGGCGAGGTCCTCGATTTCGATCCGACCGACCACCTCAAGCGGCTCGACCCGGCCCGCTGGGGCCGCAGCGGCCTGCTGGCCGCCGCGGCCGCCCGGCTGGCCATTGCCGACGCCGGGATCGACGAGGGCCAGCTGGAAGCCGCCGGTGCCGGCGCGATCATGGGGACGACCAGCGGGGAGTCCGCCGTCGTCCAGGAGCTGGCCGAGCAGTGGATCCGGGGCGGCCTGGAGTCGATCGACGGCGGCCTGGCCGGGCAGACCCCGGCCGCGCGGATCGCCAACGCGGTCAGCTCCGAGCTGCTGCTCAGCGGCGACACCCAGACGATCCCGACGGCCTGTTCCGCCTCCAACTACGCGCTCGGGTACGCCTTCGACCTGGTCCGCAGCGGTGAGGCCGACGTGATGCTGGCGGGCGGCGCCGATGCCGTCAACCGGCTGACGCACGCCGGGTTCTACGCCCTCGGCGCCATGGCCGAGGACGTTCCGCGGCCCTTCTCCGCGGACCGCACGGGCATCGTCACCGGCGAGGGCGGCGCGGTCCTGGTGCTGGAGACGTACGAGCACGCCAGGCGGCGCGGTGCCCGCATGTACGCCGAGGTACTCGGCTACGCGGCGAACTGCGACGCCTCCCACATGGTGCACCCCGACGCGGCCAGCATCGCGTCCGGCATCCGGGCCGCGCACGAGGCGGCGGGGGTGGACCCCGGGCAGATCGACTACATCTGCGCGCACGGAACGGGCACCCCCACCAACGACGCCACCGAAGTGGCGGCGGCGCGTGAGGTGTTCGGCGACCGCATCCCGCCGATCAGCTCGATCAAGTCGATGCTCGGACACACCATGGGCGCGGCCTCCGGCTTCGGCGCGATCGCCTGCTGCAAGGCGCTGGAGCAGGACTTCCTGCCGCCCACCGCACACGTCACCGAGCCGGACCCCGAGCTCGGCGAGGGCGTCGACTGCGTGCCGGGCACCGGCCGCGAGGCCCGCCTGAACATCGTGCAGAACCACGGCTTCGCCTTCGGCGGGAACAACGTCATCACCATCCTGGGGAGGGTTTCGTGACCGCCACGACCGAGGCCGCCGGCGCTGCCGCAGAGCGGAAGGTGACCGTCGTCGAACCGCTCTACGTGGCTTCGGCGGGCGTCGTCTCCGCGGCCGGTCTGGGCCTGGACGCGCTGGCCGAGCGGCTGCTCGGCGGCGACGAGGCCCCCGACGGGTCCCGTGACGAACCGGTCGGCGAGGACGCGGCCGACTACCCGCCGCGTCCGGTCCGCGCGGTGCGGGGCCTGGACGCCAAGGAACAGCTCGGACGCAAGGGCACGAAGTACCTGGACCGCCTGACCTCCTTCGGGCTGGTCTCCTGCAAGGAGGTGCTCCGGGGGATCGAGGTCGACGGGGCGCGCACGGGCGTGGTGCTCGCCACGAACACCGGATCGGTGTCCACGCACAGCACCCTGCTCTACGACACGCTGACGCTGGAGAAGCCGTACCTGGTCAATCCGGGCCGGTTCCCGAACACGGTCATGAACAGCACCACCGGCCAGATCGCCATCCGCAACGGACTGCGCGGGCTCAACGCCACGGTGGCGGGCGGCCAGACGGCCTCCCTGCTCGCCTTCCGGCACGCCCGGCTGGCGCTCACGCTCGGGCGCGCGGACCGGCTGCTGGTCGGCGGCGTGGAGGAGCTGAGCGCTCCGGCGGCCTGGGGCTGGCACCGTACCGGGGTGCTGCGGGAGGGCGCCGCGCTCGGCGAGGGCGCCGCGGTGTTCACCGTCCAGCCCGACCGGCCGGCCGGTGGCGAGCTGGCCGAGCTCCTCGCGTGCGAGTCGCGGTTCACCGCCGATCCGCGCGACTACGCCGACGGGCTGGCCTTCGCCGTCTCGCGTGCGCTGGAGCGCAGCGGGGTCGAGCCCGCCGAGATCGACGTGGTCTCCTTCGGGGCCGGCCACCAGCGCGGTCTGGAAGCGGTCGAACGGCGCGGCGTGCGGGTCGCGCTGGGCGGTGCGCCCGCGGCGACCCTGCGGATCGCCGACGTGCTCGGTGAGACGTACAGCGCGAGCGGCGCGATGCAGCTCGCCGGTCTCCTCGCGCAGTGGAAGGCGCGGCCGCCCGCGCGGCGGGTGACCGCGCTCATCACCTCCGTCGGGTGGGACGGCAACGCGGCCGCCCTGGTGGTGCGTTCACCCCGCTGATGTCCGGCCGGCTCACAGCGGCGCCCGCGAACCCTCACGCGGGCGCCGCTGTGCTGTCCGGCCGTTGGTGTCGTCCGTTCGTTCGTCCGCACTTTCCGAGGAGAGGTCCCATGCCAGCTGCCTTCGACACGTCCTTCGCGGGGCGTACGTATCCGCCGAGCGAGCCCTACGAAGTCGGCCGCGAGACCATCCGGGAGTTCTCGCGGGCCGTGGGCGCCGAGGCCGGGGACGGCCTGACGGCGCCGCCCACGTTCCCCATCGTGCTGTCCATGCACGCCGAGCGGCAGGTGATCGACGATCCGGGGCTCGGCTTCGACTTCTCCCGGGTCCTCCACCGCGACCAGCGGTTCGACGCGGTGCGGCCGGTCCGGTCGGGGGACCGCCTCGTCGTCGTGATCGAGGTGCTCGCCGCCGCCACCGTCGACGGCAACGACGTGCTCACCCTGCGCGGGCTGGTCCGGGAGGCGGACGGCGACGCGCTGGTGTGCACGACGACGTCCACGCTCGTTTCGCGGCACGAAGAGGAGGCCGGCCGGTGACCGCCGCAGGAGACACGTTCCCCACCCGCACCTTCCGCGTGACCCGGGCCGATCTCGTCCGGTACGCGGCGGCCTCCGGTGACCACAACCCGATCCACTGGTCCGACTCCACGGCCGCCCGGGTGGGTCTGCCGGGGGTGATCGCCCACGGGATGCTCAGCATGGGCCTCGCCGCGACGGCCCTGCGCGGGTGGGTGGGGGAGGAGGCCGTCTTCGCGGAGTACGGGACCCGGTTCACCCGCCCCGTCGTGGTCCCCGACACCGCCGACGGTGTGGAGATCACCGTCGACGGCGCGGTGGCGGAGGTCAGGGAAGACGGCTCGGTTCGGGTCGATCTGACCGTGCGCTCGGGGGCCCGGAAGGTGCTGGCACGGACCCGGGCCGTGCTGTCGTACGCCCGATAGCCAGTCCCGCGAAGGCACCCGCGAACACCACGGCGGCCCCCGTCAGCACAGCGCTGCGGAGGCCGCCTTGTACGTACACGAGGGTGAGCACGGCGATGCCGAGGGCGCCGCCGAACTCGCGGACGGTGTTGTTCACCCCGGACGCCAGGTTGTGCTCGTGTTCCTTCACGGAGCCGATCACCGTCGCGGGGTTGGCCGCGAAGACCAGGCCCATGCCGACGCCGGCGAGCACCATGGCGACGACCATCGGCCCGTAGGACACGCCGGGCCGGGCGATCAGCCCGAGCCAGGCCAGCGCGAGGGCCTGGGCCAGAGCGCCGGCCGCCTGGAGCCGCCAGCCGCCCACCCGGTCCAGCAGGGCGCTGGCCACGGGTACGGCCACCATCGGGGCCACGGTCCAGGGCAGGGTGCGCAGGCCCGCTTCGAGCGGGGAGTAGCCCATCGGGCCCTGGAGGAACTGGGCCAGGAAGAAGATCGATCCGAACACGCCGAAGTACATGGCCATTGCCAGCAGGTTGCTCAGCATGAACGGCCGCACCCGGTAGAGGTGGAGCGGGATGAGCGGGTGCGCGGCGGTGCGCTGGCGGTAGGCGAACGCGGCGGCGAGCACGGCGGTCAGCGCGACGCCGAGGAGCGTGCGGAGCAGTGACACGTCCTCGCCGGCGGACTGGATGATGGACCAGACCGCGGCCACGACGGCGCCGCAGGAGAGCAGGGTCCCCCACACGTCGAGGGGGCGGGCCGCACCGGTCGATTCGCGTACGGCCCACAGGGCGAGCGGCAGGGCCAGCAGGCCCACCGGCACGTTGAGCCAGAAGATCCAGTGCCAGTCCAGGCCCTGGGTCACCATCCCGCCCGCCATCGGGCCGATGGCGATGCCCAGGCCGTTGACCCCGCCCCACACGCCGACGGCCAGGGCCCGTTTGGCCGGGCCGACCGCGGCGACCGCGAGGGTCAGGGAGACCGGCAGGATCGCGGCGGCTCCGGCGCCCTGCAGGACGCGGGCGGCCATCAGGGCGCCCACCGAGGTGGCGAGCGCGCACGCGGCCGAGGCGGCGGTGAACACGCCGATGCCCCAGACGAACACGCGGCGCCGGCCGATCCGGTCGCCCAGTGCGGCGCCGGCGAGCAGGAGTCCGGCGAAGGGCAGGATGTAGCCGTTGACCACCCACTGCAGGCCGGTCTGGGTGGTGTTCAGGTCATCGGCGATCACGGCGAGGGCGTTGGTGACCACCAGGTTGTCCACGGCGACCATGAACATGGGCAGCGAGGTCGCCACCAGGGCCCACGCCGGCCGGTCGGCTCTCATCACGGCTTCGTTCCTCTCTGTGGTGTCTGTCGTGCGCTGTTGCCGCACATGCACACAGGCCGCCGAACCCGTGGGGTGTTCGGCGACCTGAGTGGTGGAGCGGGGAAGGGGTTACGCCTGCGTGCCCGTGGGCGGCAGCTTCAGTTCGACCGCGCCGATCTGGGCCAGCAGGAACAGGTCCTGGCGGCAGGCCCAGTGCTCGTGGACGAGGCCGTCGTCGCCGACGCGGTAGATGTGGATGTGCTCGACGTCGACCTTGTTGCCGGTGCCCTCGAAGCCGAGGAAGTTGCCGGTGTGGATTCCGGTGAACCGCACCCGGATCACGGCCCTGTCGCCGTCGGCGAAGGAGTCGAGGTGGTCCCAGCCGGCCTCGGAGAACACGGAGTTCATCCAGCGGGCGGTGCCGAGGTAGCCGTCGGGGCCGCCGGGGGTGCCGGGCGGGGCCTCGTAGTCGACGAAGTCGGGGGCGACCAGCGCGTGGGCGGCCTCCGCGTCCAGGTCGTTGAAGATCCGGCCCATCTGGTGGGCGATCTCGAGGACCTTGTCGTTCGCCATGGGTTTCCTTTCCTGCGGATGGATGTGACGGGTGGGGACGGTCAGTAGCCGACGCCGAGGCCGCCGGTGACGGGGACGATCGCCGAGGTGACGTACGAGGCCTCGTCGCTCGCGAGGAACTTCACGACGCCGGCCACCTCTTCGGGCTCGCCCGCACGGAACAGGGAGGTCTGGCTGAGCAGGTGCTCGCGGCGCGGGCCCGTGACGTCCTTGACCATGTCGGTCTCGATCAGGCCCGGAGTCACCACGTTGACGGTGACCTTGCGGCGCCCGACCTCCCGTGCGAGGGAGCGGCCGAACCCGATCAGGCCGGCCTTGGAGGCGGCGTAGTTGGTCTGGCCCGGGGCGCCGGACATGGCGCTCACCGAGGCGACGAGGACGATCCGGCCCCAGCGGGCCTTGAGCATGTCCGGCAGGACCTCCTTGGTGACGGCCACCGCCGCGAGCAGGTTCGTCTCGACGACGGCGCGGAAGTCCTCGGCGTGCATGCCGGCGAACAGCTCGTCGCGGGTGATGCCCGCGTTGGAGACCAGTACCTGGATCGGCCCGTGCTGGATGCGGGCCTCCTCCACGGCGCGGCGCACGGACTCGGGGTCCGTCACGTCGCAGCGCACGCCGAAGAGCCCCTCGGGCGGCTCGCCGGTGCGGTAGGTGACGGTGACCTTGTCGCCCTGTTCGGCGAAGGCGCGGGCGGTGGCGAGGCCGATGCCTCTGTTCCCGCCGGTGACGAGCACGGAACGGCTCACGGTGTGGGGCTCCTTATCGAAGGTCGGACGGCAACGGGGTCGATTACGCGGGCGCGGAGACGGAGGTGGACGCCAGCAGGGAGCTCAGCCGCTCCGCCGCCGTGCTCGTGTCGGTGAAGTGGATCGCCGTCCAGCCGGCGGCCTCGGCTCCCGCGACGTTGTGCGCGAGATCGTCGATCAGGACGCAGTCGGCGGCGGGGACCCCGGCCCGCTCCGCGGCGAGCGCGAACATGGCGGGCGAGGGCTTGCGGTGGCCGACCTCGAAGGAGAGGAGGACGTCCTCGAAGAGCTCGTCCACGTCGACCATGCGGCGCCAGTGGGCGTCCCAGGTCGGGACCATGTTCGAGATCATCCCGACGAAGGCGCCGCCCGCGCGGGCCTTGCGCAGCTCGGCCACCCACGCGTGGTTGGTCTCGCGGCCGTCGAACCAGGTGTCGGCGAGGGTCGTCAGCTTGCGGCCGGTGATGCCGTGATCGGCCGCCAGCACGGCGGAGATCTCGTCGAGCCACTGCTCCTCGGTGATCAGGGGCGTGTCGATGGGCTCCATCGGGTCGACCGTGCCGTAGCGGGCGGTGACCTTTCCGAGGGCCTGCCCGAGCACCTGCTGGTCGAGGTTCTGTGCCGCGCAGAAGGCGGCCATCGTGTGGGAGATCGGAGGCGTCAGAACACCGCCGAAGTCGGTCCAGACGGCAAGGCGCCGCGTACTCACAGTTGGCTCCCGGATGCGGTGGTGACGGTGACGTGGGCGATCTGCGCCCCGGCCTGGACGAAGCGCACCGGAACCGTTCCGGGTGCACCCCCGGCGGGGCGGGCCGCTTCGGCCAGGACGGTGTCGTCCAGTTCGGCGAACCGGTCGAACCGGGCCTCGAAGCCGACGGCGTACGTGGCCAGGGGTTCGCCGGTGGTGAGCAGGGCGAGCTGGCGGGCGGCCTCGACGAGGGTCATGGCCGGGAGGTGGTCGTAGACGTGGTCGAAGAGCGCGCGGTTGTCGTAGCGGGGCGTCACCCGGGCCGTGACCGCGTCCGGCGCGTACCGGGCGCCGGACAGCACGACGTTGAGGGGGTTGCCCCGGCCGACCTGTCCGGGCTGCTGCTGTCCGCTGCCGTCGTCGCCCGGTCCGTGGCGGCCGTAGTCCGAGGTCAGGGGCGCCGCGGTGCCGCGCTGGGCGTGCCGCAGCACCTCGTTCTCGTGCGGGTTGAGGAAGAGCACGTCCATCTCGTGGTCGCCGACCTCGACGCCGTCCATGAAGTACCGCTGGGCGACCATGCCCTTGCGGACCCGGCCGCGCCGGTTCGCCTTGCCGGAGTACTCGGTGTCGATGCGCAGCCGTCCCGGCTTCGAGCCGATCTTCAGCGCCGCGAGGCCGTACAGGTCCATGCGGAAGCTGTCGACGATCATCGTGGTGCCCTGGGACATGCCCATGTGGGCGTGCGATCCGGCGATCGCGGCCTGCCGGCCCGACTCCAGGAGCAGCAGGGCGTCGTAGAGGGCGGGCTGCTGCACGTGGTCGCTGTAGTAGCCGTGCGTCAGGGGTAGTTGGACCGCGGTGCGTACGCGCATGGCGGTCAGGGGCCTGATGTCGGTGACGAAGACCTCGGAGACGGCGGCCCGGTGGACCAGGGAGCGGTCCACGGTGCGCCCGTAGGCGAGATCGCCGGGCTCCGAGGGAAGCTCCGGAACCACTTCTGTGGTCATACCTGATTCCTTCGGCTGTGTTCTTCGGCTGGGTTCTTTGGCTTCCAAGAGGAGAGTTCGGGTACGGATTGAGCCTGGCAGTCCGGCATGGAAGCGTGATCGTGCGCAAATTCAAGACCGATAAAAGCTGGGCAATTCGCGGATGCGGCGGACCGTGGCCGGGTTGTTGTGGCCGGGGGGTAAACGTGGAGGGGAAACGCAGTATCCTGTGGGAATGCGTATCGGAGAGCTGGCGCGGAGTACCGGAGTTTCGGTAGCGACGGTCAAGTACTACGCCCGTGAAGGGCTGTTGCCGTCCGGCGAGCGGACGAGCCCCAACCAGGTGAGCTACTCCGAGGAGCACGCGCACCGGCTCAGGCTGATCCGGGCGATGCTGGAGGTCGGCGGTCTGTCGATCGCCGCCGTCCGCGAGGTGCTCGCCGAGGTCGACTCGCCCCACCGCACGGTCCACGGCATGCTCGGCGTCGCCCAGTCCGCGGTCACCCGCGCCGTGGCCGACCCGAATCCGGAGGGCGACTGGGCGGGCGCCGAGCGCACCGTCGAGGAGCTGGTGCGGCGCCAGGGCTGGGCGGTCAAGCCCGAGAACCCCGGCTGGAAGGCGCTGGCCCAGATCGTCGTGACCTACCGCGACCTGGGCCGGGGCGACCTGCTGTCCCTGCTCGACGAGTACGCGGCCGTGGCCGGGCGCCTGGCCGGCGCCGAGCTGGCCGCCCTCGCCCGGGTGCCCAGCGTGGACGGCAAGGTGGAGGGCGTGGTCCTCGGCACCCTCCTCGGCGACGCGGCCATGTCGGCCCTGCGCCGCATCGCCCAGGAGGACGCGTCCGGCCGGGTGTCCGCCGGGGCGGAGGACCAGGTGCCGGTGGGGGATCAGGCGCTGTAGGCGAGCGCGGGTGCCACCAGGGCCAGGTGGTGCACGTGGGCGGGCGGTACGTTCCACAGCACCGTCTCGGTGCGGAACCGGTGGCGCCGCAGGGTGCGTTCCAGTACCGCCTGGGTGCCCAGCGTGCGCTCGCGCGTCTCGCCCGAGGTGAGGGCCCGGCGCAGGGGCGGGACCCCGGCGTACGCGAAGAAGGACAGCGTGCCGCCCGGGTTCAGCGCGCCCAATAGCTGCCCGAGGATGTCCTCCACGACCGGGGCCTCGAAGTTCGCGAAGGGCAGGCCGCACACGATCGTGTCGTAGGAGCCGAGTTCGTGGTCCTGGACCAGGCCGGGCAGCAGGCCTATGCGCGAGTCGTCCCGGTAGGTGTGCCGCAACAGGTCGGCGAACCGCGGGTTGGGCTCGATCAGTTCGAGGGTGTCGAGGGGACCCAGTGCCGGCTGGATGTGCCGGGTCACGGCGCCCGTGCCGGGGCCGACTTCGAGCACGGCGCGCGGCCTGCCCGGACTGGGGATCACGTAGCGGGTGAGGGCCCGGGCCAGTAAGGGACTGCTGGGAGCGATGGCTCCCGTGTCCCGACGGGTCCGGGCGAACTCTCTGAGGAACAGCATCACGTCGGTCATGTGCGCCCGCCTAGCCTGGTCATAGGTGATAGTGAATCTATCGATACCTTAGGTTACAGTTCTTGTGGAGGCGCGTTCGTCCGCTGCCGAACCGACGCTAGTGACCCGCCGACCTGGGGTCATCACTCACCAATGACCCGGCACATGCCTCGAAAGAGGTAGTGCCGGCTGCCCCGGACCCTTCGTGGCCGGGGACGAAACGGATGGAGGGAAGGCCGTGGACATCAACTCGCTCGTGTCCTGGGTCGACGTCACCTCCGGCCTGGCGGGGAACCTGTCGGGCGCGGCGTGCTGGGCGTACGTGATCCTGGCGCTCACGACCCTGCCGCCGCTGCTGCCGAACAACGTGCTGCTGGTGACCAGCGGTGTGCTCGCGGCGCGCGGGGAGATGTCGATCGTCCTGGTCGTGCTGTCGGTGGCCGGCAGCGCGCTCCTCGGTGACCTGCTGATACACCGCTGCGGCCGGCTCCTCGGGGACCGGGCGCGCCTGGGCGCCCTGGCGCGCGGGCGGCGCGGCGAGCTCTTCGAGTGGATGTCCGGGCAGGTGCGCCGGCGCGGCATTCCGTTCGTCGTCGGCGTGCGCTTCCTGCCGAGCGGGCGGCTGCTGGGCGGGCTCTCCGCGGGCGCCGCCGGGTACCCGCTGGGCAGGTTCGCCTCCGGGGCGGCGCTCGCGGAGCTGATATGGACCGCGTACTCCGTGGGGGTGGGCTATTTCGGCGACGCGCTCAGCGACGACCCGGTCCACTCGGTCGCCATCGGTCTGGGGCTGTCGCTGGTGGTGGGCGTGGCCGCCTCGCTCGCGCAGCGGCGCACCACCCGGCTCGCCCTTCCCGTGCGGACCTCGGCCGGGAATGTGTCGAAAGAGGTATAGCGAACAACCCGAATGTGCATTCCGCGTAATTACCGGCTCTGAAAGAGTCGGGAACCGAACCTGCGCGGGGTCGACGTATTCAGCAAGCCTCAGCAAGAGCGATACCAGCCAGGGAGAGAAAATTGTTTGCCGCCATCGGAGCATTCACCGCGCGGCGTCGCAAATGGGTCGTGATCGCGGCGGTCGTCTTCACACTGTTCGCAGGCGTGTGGGGTACCGGCGTCTTCGGCTCGTTCACCGGCGGTGCCGGATTCGACGATCCGGCCAGTGAGTCGGTCGAGGCCGACAAGGTTCTCGAAGGCCCGCTGGGGCGCGAGTCCAACGACGTGATCGTCCTCTACGAGTCGAAGGTCGCCGGCCGGAGCGCCGAGGAGTTCGGCGGCGCCGTCCGGTCGGCGCTCGACGGAGTCCCGCGCGAGGGCATCGCACGCCTGAGCTCCTTCTGGGACCCAGGCGCCCAGGGCGCGGACGCCTACGTATCGCGGGACGGCACCCGCATGTACGCGACCGTGCAGTTCGCCGACGACAACGACCAGCACCAGGTCGAGACGCTGACGAAGATCAAGGAAGAGTTCGAGGCGGAGGGGGTCACCGCCCGCTTCGGCGGCGTGGCCGCCATGACGGAACAGGTCAACGCCCTGACCGGCTCGGACATCGCCCGGGCCGAGATGCTCTCGATCCCGGTCCTGCTCGTCCTGCTGGTGCTGATCTTCCGCAGTGCGGTCGCCGCGCTGCTGCCGCTGGCCGTCGGCACCTTCGTGGCACTCGGATCCTTCGTGGTGCTGCGCGTGCTGACGATGTTCACCGAGATCTCCAGCACCGTCATCAACGTCATCACGATCCTGGGCCTCGGTCTGGCCATCGACTACGCCCTCTTCCTGGTCAACCGCTTCCGCGAGGAACTGCACGCCGGCGCGGACGTGGACACCGCGGTCCGGCGCGCGACGGCCACGGCCGGGCGCACGGTCGCCTTCTCCGGTCTCGCCGTGGCCATCTCCTTCGCGGGCCTGGCCCTCTTCCCGTCGCGGTTCCTGTCCTCCATGGGCTACGCGGCCGTCGCCGTGGTCTCCTTCGCGGTCGTCGGCTCGCTGACGCTGCTCCCGGCGCTGCTGCGCTACACGGGACACCGCATCGACAAGTGGCGGATCCCGCTGCCGGGCGGCCGGGGCGGCGCGGCGAAGCCGCTGACCCAGGGGCGCTGGTACCGCACCGCGCACGCGGTCATGCGCAAACCGCTGCTGTCCTCGCTGGCGATCGTCGCCGTCCTGGTCGGCCTCGGTGCGCCGCTGCTCGGCATCAACTGGGCCCGGCCGGGCGAGTGGGTCCTGCCGTCGAGCGGGGACGCGAAGGTCGTCAGCAAGACCCTGGCCGCCGACTTCGACACCAACCCCGGCCGGACCATGACCTCGGTCGTCCGCTTCGACGGCCCGGCCGACCGCGGCGCCGTGGAGGCGTACGCGGACCGGCTGGAGGGGGTGGCGGGCGTGACGTCCGCGACGCCCACGGCCTTCGCGGGCAACGACGCGCGGGTGACCGTGCGGTACGCGCCCGACCCGATGTCCCGCCCGGCCGTGGACCTGGTGCACGGGGTCCGCGGCACCGCGGCGCCGGAGGGCGCGAAGACGCTGGTGACCGGCATGCCGGCCTCCCGCGTGGACATCGTCGACATGATCGGCGGACGTCTTCCCTGGATGGCCCTGTTCGTGGCCGTCGTGTCCTTCCTGGTGCTCTTCCTGGCCTTCGGCTCGCTGCTGCTCCCGCTGAAGTCCGTGATCCTCAACCTGCTGTCGCTCCTGGCCACCTTCGGCGCCATCAAGTGGATCTTCCAGGACGGGCACCTCTCCGGGCTGCTCGGCTTCGAGCCCATCGGCGCGGTGGACGCCAACTTCCCCGTGCTCATCGTGGCGATCGCCTTCGGCCTGGCCATGGACTACGAGGTCTTCCTGCTCTCCCGTGTGCGCGAGGAGTGGGAGGCCAGTGGTGACCCGGTCGAATCGATGGCCATCGGGCTCCAGCGCACCGCGAAGATCATCACCAGTGCCGCGCTGCTGCTCGTCGTGGTGGTGGGCGGGTTCACGACCTCGTCCATCCTGTTCATGAAGATGATCGGGGTGGGTCTGGTGATCGCGGTGGTGATCGACGCCACCGTGGTCCGGGGCCTGCTCGTGCCCGCCACCATGGCCCTGATGGGCAAGTGGGCGTGGTGGGCACCGGCGCCGCTGGCCCGCTGGTGGTCCCGCTACGGCTTCCGCGAGTCCGAGGCCGGGGAGCGTACGGGCCCTGCGCCGCAGGCAGGTGTCCGAGCCGCCGACACCGCCGACACCGCCCACGCCGCCGAGGCCGGGCGATGACCACGGCCCGGCCCGCAGGAGCGTCCGCAGCCGGGCGCCCCGCGACCGCGGAGGGTTCCGGGGAGCCGGAGGCGGACATAGCCGCCGGCCCCCTCGGCCCGAAGCCACGAACCGCCTCGGAGGGGATGGTCCCCCGACTTCCCTCCGAGGCTGCCCACGGGGCCGCGACCGGGCCGGCTTCCACCGGCCCGGCGATCCCGCAGGCGGCGCCGCGCCCCGTCTCCGGACCTCCCCCGTTCCGGGGCCGGGGCGTGGCGCTCGTCCTGGCAGGCGGCGGGGAGTCCGGGGAGTCCGGGGGCGCGGCTGATCGGGGGGAGCGTGCTCTGGCGGAGGCGGATCAGGCGGAGGCGGATCAGGCCGAGGCGGATCAGGCCGAGGCGGATCAGGCGGGCGCCGATCAGGCGGAGGCCGACCGGATGCGGCGGGCCCGGGCGGAGGCCGAACGGGCCGAGCGGGCCCGGGCCGAGACCGACCGGGTGCAGCACGCCGGCGCCGTCGCCGCCTGTGTCACCGCCGTCCTGGCGGCCCTGTTCGGCGACTGGGGAGGCTGGTCGGCGCCCCTGGGCGACGGGCTGCCCGGGTTTCCGCTGCCCTGGGGGGTGACCGCGGGTCCGCCCGTACTGCTGGTCTCGCTGGCCGGCGTCTTCGTCGGCTGGGCCGGCGCCCCCTCCTTCGCACGGACCTGGGCGCACACCGCGGCCGGACTCGCCGCCGCCACCGGCCTCCTCGCACTGCTGCGGGGCGGCTGGGGGGCGGACGGCGCCTGGGCCGCGCTCTCCGAGGCCGCGCACGCGGGACTGTTCGGCGTGCTGACGGGGTGGGTACCCGCCCTGGCCGCCTTCGCCATCACCCGGCGGCGGGCCCGCCGGAGCACCGGACTGTCGCCCTACGTGTGGACCACCGGACTCGCGGCCCTGGCCCCGCTGCTCTTCCTGGGGCTCGGGGTCCTGTGGTCCTCGTCCGCCCCGCCCGACGGGTGCTCGGCGGCCGAATGCATCACGGGCCGCGCCGGACTCCTGTTCACCGGCGAGGTCAGCCTGCGCATCGCACTCCCCGCCTGGGCGGCGTCGGTCGCGGTGCTCGCCCTGGCCCGCCGCCGGGCCCGGATCAGGAACCTGCGCACCGGGTGGCAGGTCCTGCTGGCCCTGGCCGGCGGAGGGCTCGCCGTCCTCCTCGCACCCGGGCTGATCTTCGGAGCCGCACTGTGAACCGCCGCAGCAGACTTGGTGGACGGGCCCCGGCCCCATCTCCTTCTTCTTCTTCTTCCTCCTCCTACGACCGGCGCGGATTCCTCGCGCTCGCCGGGGCGGGCGCCCTCGCGGGGATCGGCTGGACCGGCATGTCCACCGCCGCGGGCGAAGCACCCCGTCCCGATGCCCGCCACGCCTACATCGGCGGCTTCACCATCGGCGAGTACGGGCTGCCGGGCCTTCCCGGCATCGGGATCGCCGCCGTCGGCGCCGACGGGCGGCTCGACGTCAGGCGGTGGCAGCGGGGGATCGAGAACCCCTCGTTCCTCGCGCTCTCGCCCGACGGGGCCCGCCTCTACGCCGTCAGCCAGCTTCCGGACGGAGCCACCGGAGCCGTCCACGCCTACCGGATCGACGGGGACCGGCTGCACCCGCTCGGGAGCCCCCGCTCCAGCGCGGGCGCGGCGCCGGTGCACCTCGCGGTCCATCCCGAAGGCCGCTTCCTGCTCACGGCCAACTACGACTCGGGGCACATCGCCGTCCTGCCCGTGGCGGCCGACGGATCGCTGGGCGAGCCCGTGACCGTCGTACGCCACGACGGCCGCGGCCCGCACCCCGAGGAGCAGCGCGGCCCGCATCCGCACATGATCGCCTTCGATCCCGCGGGCCGCCGGGTGCTGGTTCCCGACAAGGGCGACGACCACATCCACGTCTACGACTTCGACTCCGCCACCGGCGGCCTGCGCCCGGCCGGCAGGGTCCGGCTCGGCAGCGGCATCGGCCCGCGGCACCTGGTCTTCCACCCGCGGGGAGACCTGGCCTACGTGACCAACGAACTCGGGCACACCGTCACCGTGCTGTCCTACGACGCCGGCACCGGCGAGCTCCGCCCGGTCACCCACGCGTCCGTCGCGCCGCCCGGCATCAACCCCCGCAACGCCCCCTCCGCCGTGCACCTCACGCGCGACGGCGGGCTCCTGATCACGGCCGACCGGGGGCTCGACACCGTCGAGTCCTTCCGGGTGGGCAACGCGGGCCGGAGCCTCGCGCTCATCGAGTCCCAGCCCGTCAGCGCCAAGGCGCCGGGCACCTGCTGGCCGCGGGACGTGGCCCTCGACGCCTCCGACCGGTACGTGTACACGGCCAACCAGGCCGGGCAGTCGGTCAGCGCCTTCCGCCTGGACCCGGCCACCGGCCGGCTCACCCCGGCCGCGCCGCCGCTCGCCGTGCCCAGCCCCAGCTGCGTCCTGCTGCGGTAGGGGCGCGCACAGACAGGAGGCCGGCCCCCGGAACTTCCCGGGGGCCGGCCTCTTTCTGCCTTCTGCCTTCTGCCGTTCCGGCCCTGACGGCCGTCAGGGCCGCCACTGCGTGAGGGTGACCGTCGCGTCCGCGCTCGCGGATGCCAGCGAAGCGGCGTACCCCTCGGGGGAGCGGATGCTGCGTACGTACCAGTCCTGGGCCGAGCCCGGTACGAGCGCGGCGCGCCACGGCCCGAAGGCGTGGCCGGTGTAGCGGGGCGGGTCGGCCTCCAGGCCGGTGCCCGCGGCCTTCACGAGCGCCTCGGCCCGCGTCCACTGCTCGAAGCCGTGGGTCGTGCGCACGCCCTGGACGCACGGGATGCGGCTCCAGTCCATGTGCGGCCGCACCCGCTCGATGTCCACTCCGACCGGGACGTCCGGGCTGTCGCCGATCGCGACGACGGCGTACGCAGCCGAATGGGACAGGCTCACCGACAGGGTGGTCCCGTCCGGCCCGTGGGGCACCGGCCGGCCGTGCTCCCGGCTCTCGCAGCGGGCGCAGGACCGGCGGAAGACCACCTCGGCCGGGTGGATGCCGAGTTCCCGCCCGAGCAGGCTCCGGTAGACGTGGTGGATGGCGAGGTAGCGCAGCCGGTCGGTCGCGCGGCCGAAGCGGGCCAGCCGGTGCCGCTCCCGGGAGTCCATCACCGCGTACGCCTCTTCGTACGGTGCCCAGGCCGCCGCGTCCGCGGTCGGGACGGTCCAGATCCGGATGCTCACGCGGCCGCTCCACCCGCCAGGATGTGGTGTTGGAGCCGGCGCAGGTCGTCGGAGGGCTCCAGCCCCAACTCCTCGGCCAGTACGGTCCGTACGTGGTGGAAGGCGCGCAGGGCGTCGCCCCGCCGCCCGCTCCGGTACAGGGCGTCTATCAGACGGGCGTGCAGCCATTCGTTCAGCGGATCCACCGTGACCAGCCGGAGCAGCTCCGGCACGACCTCGCCGTGGCGCCCCAGGACCATGATGACCTCGATCCACAACTGCTGGGCCCGCGAGCGCAGTTCCTCGATGCGGGCGCCGTGTCCCGTCAGCACGCGGCCCCGGCTCACATCGGCGAGCGCGCGGCCCCGCCAGAGGCCGAGCGCGGTGTCCAGCCGCTCCAGCGCGGCTTCGGCGTTGCCGGCGTGCAGGTCGGTGCGGGCCTGTCCGTACAGCTGGGTGAACTGCTCCAGGTCCAGTCGGCCGGGGGCCAGGCACAGCGAGTACCCGGTGCCCTCGGTGGTGATGACGCGGCGGACGTCGGTGTCGCCCAGTTCCCGCCCCAGCTCCTGGCGCAGGTGGTAGACGTGCGTACGGACCGTGCTGACCGCGGTGGGCGGGGGCGATCCGTCCCACAGTTCCTCGACGAGCGTGTCCACCTCGACGATGTCCCCCGCGCGGACGGCCAAAAGGGCGAGCAGTTTGCGCACCTTGGGGCCGCGCGGGCGGTGCGCGGAGGCGCCGTTGACCGCTTCCAGCGGGCCGAGGATGCGGATGCCGAACCCGTCGTGGCGCATCGCGGCGCCGGTGTCGGCAGTGGCACCGGGTCGTGCGTCCGGGCGGGTGGATGCCCAGGGATGGATCTGACTGTGCCTCACTGTGGTTCCCCCGTTGTCGTTCAGCCGATGGGCTGGGCGAAAGCGACGAGATGCGCCGCGTACTGCGTGACCATGAACATCCGGTAGGGCAGCCTGCGCCGGGAGCGCGAGTCCTGCGACCGCCCGGTGAGTGCCGCGGCCGCCAGCGCCAGGGCCCCGCCCAGCAGGACGAAGGCGGGGACCAGCAGCTGCGGCGCCTCCAGGGCCAGGGCGGACACCAGCAGCCCCGCCCCCACCGCCACGGCGCTCAGCGAGACGACGGCGGCCGTCCTCGCGTACCCCCACAGGACCGTCCAGTTGCGCCGGCCGTGCCGGGCGTCGCCGGCGGCGTCGGAAAAGTCCTTCGTAACGGCCCCGACCAGCCCCATCCACAGGCACATCGCGGTGCAGAACGCGATCAGCGACGGCGAGACGGGGCTCCCGGAACACACGATGCCGGCGGTGTAGGTGAGGGCGCCGCTGCCGATCACGGTGGCCATGGTGCCGGGGGTGCTGGTCTTGAGGGCGATGCCCGGAGCGGAGTAGACGAAGCCGAGGAGGAGCATGCACGCGGTCGCCGTGAGCATCGCCGGGCCGATCCACGCACCGCCGGCCAGCGCCGCGGCGGCCATCACGTGCGCGGTACGACGGGCGTCCGCGGGTGAGAGCGCGCCGCGTCCGATGGGCCGGGTGGAGCCGTTGGCCCGGTCCTCGTCGACGTCCGTCACCCCGTTGAACAGGTAGACGGACGTCGCGGCCAGCAGCCAGACGCCGGCCCCGCCGAACAGGGCGGGGGGCAGCGTCAGATAGGACGTGGCTCCGGCTGTGGCGGCCAGCAGGAAGCGCATCAGGAAAATGGCCTGCACCGCTGCCCGGGATTCCTGGAAGCAGAGCAGCAGGACCCGGACCCATTTGAGGGGTGCGGCCGAAGGAGATAACGGTCTTGTGGAACGCTCAATTCCATCGGAAATTATGGGCGTCTTTGACGGCATGGCTTGAATATATTCGGACGGCCCCAACCCGGGGCAGACCCGCTGGGAGTAACCCCGATACTCTCAAAGAGGTATGTGGGAGGGCCTGTTGTGCGGCTTTTTGGTCCTATCCCCTTCCGGCGCCCGGCCGGTCTTCCGGCCCCGGCCTCCTGATGAGCCGCGCATCAATTGCCTTGTTCGCCGCGTCGATACGTGATATCGCGCCGAGTTTTTCGAATACGTTGCGCAAGTGCCGCTTCACGGTGCCCTCGGTGATGCGCAACCGGACGGCTATCTGCCGGTTGCTCAGGGCGGCGGCGACGAAGGTGAGCACCTCCCGCTCCCGTGGCGAGAGGGTCTGGTGCGAGGTGCTGAATCCGACGGTGGGGACGCCGCTGCTCGGCAGGGCGATCGTGACGTGCGGATCGCGCGTGGCGGTGTTGCGCAGCGCGGCGAGCAGCGATTCGCGCGGGACGCTCTTGTGCAGGTAGCCGCGGGCTCCGTGGGCCAGCAGCTCCTGTACCAGCTGGGCGTCGCTGTGCATGGTCAGGATCAGTACGTGCACCTGGGGAAATCGGGTGGTCAGGGCGCGGACCACGGTGGGTGCGTGGTGACCCGGCATTTCCACGTCGAGGAGGACCACGTGCGGTCTGGTGCGTTCCACCAGCTCGGCCAGTCCCTCGGAGGTGTCCGTATCGGCGACGACGGTGAGGTCGTCCTCCGATTCGATCAGCTCGCACAGGGCCCGGCGGAGCAGCGAGTGATCGTCGACGGCGATGATGCGGAGCGGTTCGGGGGCCGGGCGTTGCTCAGTTGGCGTGTGCATGGTTCTCCGTGTCGAAGGGGATGGACAGCGCGATCGCCGTCCCGTGCCCCGGAGAGCTGTCGATGGTGAACCGGCCGCCCAGCAGTTTGGTGCGCTCGGTCAGGGAGGACAGTCCGTTTCCCCGGCGGTGGGCGTGTGGCTCGAAGCCCTTGCCGTCGTCCCGTACCGATGCGTCGACCCGGCCCGCCTCGACGCGGACCTCCATGTCGATCCGTGAGGAACGGGAGTGGGTGAAGGCGTTGCGCAGGCATTCGCGGAGCATCAGGTAGAGGTCCTCGGTGAGTTCGTCCGGCAGGAGGTCGCCCGGATCGGTCACGTGGATGTCGACCTGCAGGTCGTCCATGGCCATGGCGGAGACGAAGGCCGAGAGCGAGACGTAGAGGGACTGGGTGGATTCCGCCCGGGTCCGCAGGTCCGTCACGATGTCCCGGGTGGTGTACAGCGTCTCCAGGATGGCCTGCTTCAGGGCCTCCAGCCGGGGGTCCGTCCCCGACGGGTGCCGGGTGAGCTCGTAGAGCTCCAGCTGGCGCAGGGCGAGGCTGGCGGAGCTGCCGATGCGGTCGTGGATCTCGCGGGCCATGCCGTCACGGCCGTGCCGGGTGGCATCGCGTACGACGTCGAGCAGGAAGAGGTCGTGCCCGGTGGAGCCGGCTTCGAGCCGCTGGGTGATCGATGACTGCAGCACGGGCAGGATCTTCATCAGGCAGCGCTGGTCCTCGGGCCCTGCCGAGGCGATCCGGATGAGGTGGCTCGTCGCGACCTGGAAGAGCAGGGCTCCGGCGCGCACCGAATGGATGGGTGCGATTCCCTGCGAGATGCGGGCGCCGCTGAGCCTTCGGGTCTTCGCGATGAGGTGGGTGTCGAGTGGTTCTTCCTCGGCTCCGTCTTCCAACGCGCGGAGGCATTCGGCGAGAATGTGCTGGGCTTGTTCTCTGCAGGTGGCCCATGCTTCCGGGTTCGAGCCTAATGGATTGTGATGCTCGACCAGGGTGTTTCGGTAATCCTCGAGGAGTTCTGGCTGCTGGTGCTGGAATTTCTTTGCTAATCCCACCTCTTCTCTTGCTTTGTTTGGTGTATCGATCCCGTGTCCGTCTGGGTTGTACCGCAAGATCCCCCGCCCTTGCTGTAGCCCGAAGTCGCCGTCCCCTTACGGTCGTTCTGTTCGGAAGGAGTGGGCTCCAGTGATCACCAAACAGCATGCACGTCAACCGTAGGGGCGTCAACCTTAAGGTACTTACTGGGCGGTAGTTACCGTTACGGACATTCAGACGGTTCTTGGGAGGAAGCGTGCTCGTGGATAAGGCGGCGCAGTGCGGAGAATGCGACGTCCCCGAGAACGGTTCCCGTCACCATGTGGGCGGCCGCACTCTCCGGGTCAGGCTGTTCGTGCAGGAGGCGCACCTCGGCGGCCACAACCGGTTCCAAGGCGTCCGCATAAGTGTCCAGGAGGCGCAGAAGATCGTCGTGTCCGAGCCACTCCACGGCGACGAGTGTCTGCGTCAGCGTGTGCCACGCCGGATTCTCCGGACTCACCCGCCAGTTTCGCGCCAGTGCCAGTGCCTGAACACGCTCCCGGGCCCGGTCCCAATTCTGGTCCTGCGCCTCCGAACCGGGCGCGGGCAGGGCGTATTGGATGGTGCCGCACAGTTCGCCGATCGGCGGCGGCGACATCTCTATCTTCCGCACGACGCGGCGCGCGGAGGAATACGAAAGACCGCCGACGTCCAGCAGCGTTCTGACCAATACGGCTCTGCGGACGTGGGACTCGTCGTACGCGGGAAGAGCGGGGAGCAGTCCCATGCGCACGTAAAGCTGAAGGACACGGAGGGGTATGTGGATCTCGGCGCTCAGGTCCGGTAGCTGCACGCCGCTTCCACCCGCCGATCATCTGTGCCGCCGGTTTCCCCGCGTGATCCATTCCGTTCGGTCATGGCAGGACCTTAGGTAGGAGAGACGGGGCTCACAAGGCGGAGCGGCCCGCCGGCGGCGGTGCTGCCTCGAAAGAGGTAGGAGGGTGTTCCTCTTCGGAGGCAGGCCGCCTGTAGCGGAGAAGGCGGAAGCCTTCCCCGGGAGGCACGCAACGGACGCACCCGGTGCGTACCACCCCCGGTCAGCGCTGTGCCGCACGACTTTCGTCGCGCGGGGCGCGACGAAAGAGGGCAGCCCGGCGGCGGCCGGGTGTCTAGGGTCGGGCGGGTGGATGCGACGGCGAGGGTGCGTGCGGGTTGGGACTGGGTGAAGGGGCCCGAGCCCTGGACCCGGCGGATGCTGGCGGGGGATCTGTCGCTCGCCGGCGTGCTCGTGCTGCTCGGGCTGGGGGTCGAGGACCTCGACAACGGCTCCGGGGCGCGGATGCTGGCCAGTTCCGTGGTCGTGGTGGCGCTGACCCTGCTGCGGCGCCGGCTGCCGGTGTGCACCCTGGTGGCGGGCTCGGCGGTGGGTGTCTACCTGCCCGGGGCCTTCCTCGTGGTGATCCCCCTCGGCTGGTCGGCGGGGCGGCGCATCGTCGGCGTCGGACGGGCGCTCGGTGCCTTCACCGTGGCCTTCGCCCTGGCCATCGGCCTCAGCGTGGTCAAGGAGTTCCCGCAGGGCCGCGCGGTGCTGATCGTCGTCTTCAGCGCGCTGATGTTCCTGGCCATGGTGGTCATGCCCGGTTTGGCCAGCCGCTACTGGTCCCAGCGCCACACGCTGCTGCGCGCCCTCCAGGAGCGCAACGCCCAGCTGCTGCGGGAGCGTGCGATGGTCGCGGGGCAGGCCCGGCTGCGCGAACGCCAGCGCATCGCCCAGGACATGCACGACAGCCTCGGCCACCAGCTCGCGCTGATCTCGGTGCACACCGGTGCGCTGGAGGTCGATCCGGTCCTGACCGACCGGCAGCGCGAGGCGGTGGGCGTCCTGCGCCAGGCGTCGGTCGCGGCCATGCACGAGCTGCGCGAGGTCGTCGGCATCCTGCGGGACGGGGTGGAGGCGCCGCTGCCGGTCGAAGAGGCGCAGCCCGCCGCGCGCGGGGTGGCGGGCATCGCCGGGATCGTGGAGTCGGCGCGGAGCGCGGGGACCGACGTACGGCTCACCACCGCGGGGCAGCCCAGGCCGCTGGTCGCGGCGTGCGACCACGCGGCGTACCGGATCGCGCAGGAGGCGCTGACCAACGCCTACAAGCACGCGCCGGGCGCGCCCATCACGGTGGAACTGAGGTACGAGGACGACTCCCTGGTGGTGGAGATCGCCAACGGTCCGGCGGCCGGCCCGGGCGCCGGTGAGGTGGTGTCCGGCGGCCAGGGGCTGACCGGGCTGCGCGAACGGGCCCGGCTGGTCGGCGGCATGGTCTACGCGGGGGCCGTGGAGGGCGGCGGGTTCCGGGTGGCCGGGGTGCTCCCGTACGGGACCGAGCCGGCCGGGGCCGAGGAGGCGGCGGCCGAGGAGGCCGGGATCGCCGACGACTTCGGACAGCAGATGCAGGCCAGGACACTGAGCGGAAGCGCCGGACCGGTGGACTGGGACGCGGTCGACCGGAAGCTGCTGAGCGGGAGCGGCCGCGCCGGGGGCGTGACGCTGGGCTGCGGGATCGCGGTCGCGGCGGCGGTGGTGCTGGTGATCGTGATCGGGGCCGCGGTGGCGCTGCTCGTGGGCTCGGTGAGCGACGCGATGATCGGCAAGGACGAGTACGACGCCGTCCACGTGGGCGAGCCGGAGGAGGCGGTACGGTCGCAGCTGCCCAGCGGGGACAGCATCCTGACCGAGGGGCTCGACCGGAAGGGACCGCCGCGTCCGCAGGGCGCGGCCTGTGTGGTCTTCCTGGCGGACGACGATTCCGATCTGGGCAGCGACAGCGTTTTCCGGTTCTGCTTCAAGGACGGCAAGCTCGTCGACAAGCAGGCGTACCAGGCCAAGCAGTAGGAGCACGGGTGACAGCCAAGGTGATCCGCGTGGTGATCGCTGACGACGAACCGCTGATCCGGGCCGGGATCAGGATGATCCTGACCTCGGCGGCGGACATCGAGGTCGTCGCCGAGGCGGCGAACGGCCGGGAGGCGGTGGAACTGGCCCGGGCGCACGGCCCGGACGTGGTGCTGCTGGACATCCAGATGCCGGTGATGGACGGGCTGACGGCGCTGGCCGAGCTCGGCCGGGCGGCACCCGAGGTGCGGGCGCTGATCCTGACCACCTTCGGGGAGAAGGAGAACGTGCTGCGGGCGCTGAGCGGCGGCGGAGCGGGGTTCCTGCTGAAGGACTCCGCGCCCGGAGAACTCATCGGCGCCGTCCGGGCGGCCGCGGCGGGGGACGCGTACCTGTCCCCGGGGGCGACCCGGCACGTGGTGGACCAAATCGCGTCGGGCCGGACGGCCGGCCGTGACGAGGCAGCGCGGCGCCGGGTGGCCGAACTGAGCGAGCGCGAGCGCGGGGTGCTGGCGCTGCTGGGGGAGGGGCTGTCGAACGCGGACGCGGGGCGGCGGCTGCACATGAGCGAGGCCACGGTGAAGACGTACGTGAGCCGGATCCTGGCGAAACTGGAATGCGAGAACCGGGTACAGGCGGCCCTGCTGGCCAGGGACGCCGGGCTGTAGGTACGGTCGGGCCGAAATCCGATGGCGATCAGGGGGCGGGGCGCATGACGGCGGTAGCGCAGCAGCAGGGCGTGGGACCGGAGTCGAAGGTACGGATCCCGGTGGTCGAGGGGTTCGCTCCGCGGCACTCCGCGGGCCCGGCGGCGCGCGGTGCGGGGGCGCGGGCCGGTTCCGCCGCCGGTTCGGCGGCCGGTTCGCCCACCGTCTCGCCCCGGGAGGCGGGCAAGGCCCTGCGCACGCGGGTGCCCCGGTCGGCGCACGCGCGGTTCGAGGCCCCGGCCGACCGTCCGGACGCGGTGCGGGCGGTGGAGGAGTCCAACGTCGGGCGGGTCGCCGAACTCGCTCCGATACGGGTCGGCCGGATGGCCGCCACTCCCTTCGCGTTCCTGCGCGGGGCGGCCGGGCTGATGGCCCACGACCTCTCCGGCGGTCCCGTGACCGGGATAGGCGCGCAGATCTGCGGAGACGCCCACGCGGCCAACTTCGGCCTGTACGGGGACGCGCGCGGCCGGCTGGTCATCGACCTCAACGACTTCGACGAGACCGTCTTCGGTCCGTGGGAGTGGGACCTCAAGCGGCTGGCCACCTCGCTGGTCCTCGCGGGCCGGGTGGCCGGTGCGGACGAGGCGACCTGCCGGGCGGCCGCGCACGACGCGGCGGGCGCCTACCGGCGCACGATGCGCCTGCTGGCCAAACTGCCGGCCCTCGACGCGTGGAACGCCATCGCGGACGAGGAACTGGTCTCGCACACCGATGCCCGTGACCTGCTGGGCACACTGGAACGCGTCTCCGAGAAGGCCCGCAACAACACCTCCGCCCGGTTCGCCGCCAAGTCCACCGAGCTCACGGCCGACGGGGGCCGGGCCTTCGTGGACGCGCTGCCCGTGCTGCGCCGGGTCGGGGACGAGGAGGCGGCGGCCGTGGCGGCCGCGCTGGGCCCGTACCTGGAGACCCTCCAGGGCGACCGGCTGCCGCTGCTGGCCCGGTACGCGATCCACGACGTGGCCTTCCGGGTGGTGGGCACGGGCAGTGTCGGCACCCGCTCGTACGTGGTGCTGCTGCTGGACCACCGGGGTGAGGCGCTGGTCCTCCAGGTGAAGGAGGCCAGGCCCTCCGCACTGCTGCCGCACCTGCCCGGGCTCGGCTTCGTCTCCCCGCCGGAGGAGCACGAGGGCCGCCGGGTGGTGGCCGGGCAGAAGCGGATGCAGGTGGTCTCCGACATCCTGCTGGGCTGGACGACGGTGGAGGGGCGGCCCTTCCAGGTCCGCCAGTTCCGCAACCGCAAGGGCAGCGTGGACCCGGCGGCGCTGGCCGCCGACCAGTTCGACGACTACGGGCGGATGACCGGAGCCCTGCTGGCGCGGGCGCACGCGCACAGCGCGGATCCGCGGCTGCTGGCCGGGTACTGCGGCAAGAGCGACGAGCTGGACGAGGCCATCGCCGGCTTCGCCGTGGCCTACGCCGACCGGAGCGAGGCCGACCACGCGGTGCTGGTGGCGGCGGTGCGGTCCGGCCGGATCGCGGCGGAGTCCGGGGTCTGAGCCGCGGGTCTGAGCCGGCGGTCTGAGCCGCGGGTCTGAGCCGGCGGTCTGAGGTAGAGGTCTGAGGCAGAGGTCTGAGGCAGAGGTCTGGATCCGGGTCTGTGCCCGGGGCTGTGCCGGGTCTGTGTCCGGGGTCGAGCAGCCGGGATGTTTCACGTGAAACCGGTGGATGTTTCACGTGAAACAGCCGGGCCTCCGGGCCTTAGGCTGGCCGGGTGAGCGAGCAGACTGTTCCCGAAGCGTCCGAGCCCGGCTCCGGCCCCGGCCCCGCTGCCGACGAGCGGCCCGAGGCGCGCCTGGAGCGCGCCGTACGGGCCGCCGAGCAGGCGCTGATCGAGTTCGAGATCGCCGTGGAGACCTTCCGGGTGGAGGTGGAGAACTTCTCCCGCCTGCACCACCAGAAGCTCGGCCCCATGTACACGCGGCTCGACGAGCTGGACGCGCTGATCGCCGAGGCGAAGGCGCAGCGCACCGGGGACCCGGAGGACCTGCGCCGTGCGCGCGAGGCCCGCTCGCTGGTGATGCCGATGCCCGGGGTGGACGAGTTGTTCCACGACTGGCTGGACTCGGACGGGATGTCCGACGACGCCTCCGCGATGCTCACGGACCGCGCGGTGCGGCCGCCGGAGCGGGTGCGCCCCTCGGAGGAGGTGCGCCGCCTCTACCGCGAGCTGGTCCGCCAGGCACATCCCGACCTGGCCCAGGACGAGGCCGAGCGCGAGCGGCGCGATGAGTTCATCGCGCGGGTCAACGCGGCCTACGGGCGCGGCGAGGAACAGGCGCTGCGCGAGCTGGCGCAGGAGTGGGCGGAGGGCCCGGCGCCGGCCGAGCAGCGGCTGAGCGAGAGCGAGGAGCTGTACGAGCGCCTGGAGTGGCTCTCGCGCCGCAAGGAGCTGCTGTCGGTGGTGGCCCGGGACCTCGAGGAGAGTGCGATCGGGTCGATGCTGCGGATGGCTCCGGAGGACCCGGACCGGCTGCTGGAGGAGATCGCCGAGCAGCTGCTCGGCGACGTCGAGAAGCGCGAGGCGGAGCTGGCGGCGCTCACCGCCGAGTGAGGCCGAGTCCGCGGCTGCCGTTGCCGGCCCCCGTCTGAGGCCGGGGCCGCGGCGGACCGGTCGGCGGGCCGGGTCGGATAGGTTGGCTCAGCTATCCGTGACGAGAGAAGGCGACAGACATGAACTCCGGACCGCTTCCCTCGGTGGCCGCCTCCGCGCTGCCCTCCGAAGCCTTTGTCCTCGACGTTCGCGAGAACGACGAATGGGCGGCCGGCCATGCCGAGGGCGCACTGCACATCCCGATGAGCGAGTTCGTGGCGCGCATCGGTGAGCTGACCGAGAAGATCGAGGACGAGCGCCCGGTCTACGTGATGTGCCGGGTCGGCGGACGCTCCGCCCAGGTGGCCCAGTACCTCCGGGGCCAGGACATCGACGCCGTGAACGTGGCCGGCGGCATGCAGGACTGGGAGGCCGCGGGCCGCCCGGTCGTCACCGACGCGGGCACCCCGGGCTTCGTCGTCTGAGACGACTGCCTGCCGAAGGCGACGGGCTAGGCGAGGGGGTGGGCGGCCAGCAGGTCGCCCAGCGCCTCCTCGTGGGCCGCGGCCGGGCCGAGCTGGAGCTCCAGCTGCTTGGCCCAGGCGTGGTAGCGGTGCAGCGGGTAGTCGGTGTCGGCGCCGAAGCCGCCGTGCAGGTGCTGTGCGGTCTGCACGACGCGGCGTACGCCCTCGGAGGCCCAGATCTTGGCCACGGCCACATCGCCGGCGCTCGGCAGCGGCCCGCCCGCCCCGCCCGTGGAGGCGTCGAGCCGCCAGGCGGCCTGCCAGAGGGTGACCTCCATGGCGCGCAGGTCGATGTAGCGGTCGGCGGCCTGGACGGCGACGGCCTGGAAGCTGGCCACCGGGAAGCCGAACTGCTCGCGCTTGCTCGTGTACTGGCTGGTCATGGTGAGCACGTTCTCGCCGAGGCCGAGCGCGAGCGCACAGGTCCCGGTGGCCAGGAGCTGGCGCAGGTGGTCCCAGGCGCCGGGCGTTTCGATCAGGTGCGCGGCCGGGACCCGTACGCCGTCGAGGGTGAGCTCGGCGAGCCGCTCCCCGCTGGTGGAGTACTGCTCCGCGAGGGACAGGCCCCCGGCGTCCCGGGGGACGAACGCGAGGACCGCCTCGCCCTCCCCGGTGTGGGCCGGTACGGCGATCCAGTCGGCGCTGTGCGCCCAGGCGACGGCCGTCTGGAGGCCCTCCAGGACCCAGGTGTCCCCTTCTTGTCGTTCTTGTCGTTCCCGCCGTGCGGTGACGGCCAGTTCGGCCGGGTCGTGGCCGCTGCGGCCGTGCGCGGCGACGGTGAGGACGAGGCTGCCCTGCCCGGCGCCGGGCAGCAGGGCGCCGGCCAGCTCGGGGCTGCCGTGGGCCTGGACGGTCATGGCGGTGGCGCAGTGCTCCAGGAGCGGCACCCGGGCCAGTACCCTCGCCGACTCGCGCAGGACCAGGCACAGGGCGATGGCGTCGAGTCCGGAGCCGCCGTGCTCCTCGGTGAGGACCAGGCTCAACAGGTCGGAGTCGGCGAGCTTCGCCCACAGCTCGCGGTCGAACTCCTCGGCCACCGCCCTCGGGGTGAGTGCGGGGCTGGGCACGCCGTCGGGGGCCACGTCCGCGAACACGGCCTTGGCCGCCTCGACGGCGGCCTGCTGCTCCTCGGTGAAGGTGAAGTCCACTGCCTGTCCTCCCGCGTACCCGGATCGCGCTCTGCCTGACGGTGCGTCAAGATAGAACACGTTCTGGAAATTTGACAGGGGGACGGCAGGGGCGACGGCAGGAGCGGCAGCAAGAGGGACGGCGCAGTCCGCGCCGTCCCCCGCTCACCGGTCGAAGTCGATCTCCACGTCCTCCGACACCGGGTGCGACTGGCAGGCCAGCACGAACCCGGCCTCCGTCTCCTGCTCCTCCAGCGCGAAATTGCGGTCCATCCGCACCTCGCCCGATACGACGAAGGCCCGGCAGGTGCCGCACACCCCGCCCTTGCAGGCGTACGGGGCGTCCGCGCGGGCCCGGAGCACCGCGTCGAGCAGGGATTCGCCGTCGCGTACCGGCCAGGTGCCCGAGCGGCCGTCGAGCCGCGCCGTGACCCGGCCGCGGGTGGTGTCGGCCGAAGCGGTGCGCGCGGGCGGCGCCGTGTCCTCGACGTGGAAGACCTCCTCGTGGACCCGGGTCCGCGGGACACCGAGAGCGGCCAGTGCCTGCTCCGCTCCCGTCACCAGACCGTAGGCCCCGCACAGGAACCAGCCCGTCACCTCCGTGACCGGCAGCAGGGCGGGCAGCAGCTCCGTCAGCCGCTCCTCGCCGAGCCGCCCCGAGGGCAGACCGGCCTCCTGCTCCTCCCGGGACAGCACGGTGACGAGCTGGAACCGGTCGGGATAGCGGTCCTTGAGGTCGGCGACCTCCTCCAGGAACATCGTCGAGGCCGCGCTGCGGTCGCTGCGCACCAGGCAGAACCGCGCGTCGGGGCGGGCGGCGAGGAGGGTGGCGGCGATCGACAGCACCGGGGTGATGCCGCTGCCGCCGACGATCGCGGCGTAGTGCGCGGCGGCCGGCGCGGCCGCGGGGTCCAGGACGAAGCGGCCGGCCGGGACCATCACGTCCAGGACGTCCCCGGCGGCGATCTCCTTGTGGGCGAAGGAGGAGAACTCCCCGCCCTCCACCAGCCGCACCCCGACCCGCAGCGCGGCGGGGCCGGGCCCGTCCGCGGCCGGGGCGGGGGAGCAGATCGAGTAGGTGCGCCGCACCTCCGCGGTGCCCGCCGTGCCGGAGCCGCCGCGGCGCAGGGTGAGGTGCTGGCCGGGGGCGTGCCGGTACTCGGCGCGCAGCTCCGGCGGGACGGCCAGGGTCAGGGCCACGGAGTCCTCGGTGAGCCGGTCGACCGTCGTCACCGTCAAGGTGTGGAACGCACCGTGGCGCGCGGGGCGCGCCGACGCGGCGGCCGCCGGGCCTGCGGGCGACACCGGCGTGGGTGACGGCGGTGACACGGCCATCTACAGCTCCTTGAAGTGGTCGAACGGTTCACGGCAGGCGATGCAGCGGCGCAGCGCCTTGCATGCGGTGGAGGAGAACCGGCTGAGCAGCTCGGTGTCGGTCGATCCGCAGTTCGGGCAGCGGACGGACAGGGTGAGCGGGACCGGTCCGCCGGCGGCGTGCGGCCGCGGCGGGGCGATGCCGAACTCCGCCAGCTTGCGGCGGCCTTCGGCGCTGATGTCGTCGGTGGACCAGGCGGGGGCCAGCACGGTCCGCACCCGGACCTCCGGTATGCCGTGGTCGGTCAGGACCCGCTCGATGTCGGCGGACATGGCCTCGATGGCCGGGCAGCCGGTGTAGGTGGGGGTCAGGGTGACCTCCACGTGGCCGTCCTCGTGCATCCGCACCCCGCGCATCACGCCGAGCTCGGCGAGGGTGAGCACGGGCAGTTCGGGGTCGGGGACGGAGCCGGCCAGCGCGGCGAGCTCCACCTCCAGCCGGGTCTGCTCGGTGCAGGCGCCGGCAGCGCCCGCACCGGTGCCGGTCACCACGATGCCCCCGGGTGGCTGCGGTGCAGGTGCTGCATCTCCGCGAGCAGTCGGCCGAACGACTCGGTGTGCAGCCCCTGCCGGCCGGCTCCGGCGGCCCAGGCGCCGTGCCGCGGCCCCTGGGGCGGCTCCAGACCGGCCCGCTCCAGTACGCCGCCCACCGCGGCCAGCCAACGGCCTTCCAGGGCGGCCCAGTCGATCTCGTCGAGCCCGTCCACCGGCCGGAACATCTCCCCGGTGTACTTCCACAGCCCGTCCAGGCCGGCGCGCATCCGGCGCCGGCTCTCCTCGGTGCCGTCGCCGAGCCGCAGCGTCCACTGCTCGGCGTGGTCGCGGTGGTAGGCGGTCTCCTTGACCGCCTTGGCGGCGAGCGGCGCGAACGGGCCGCCGCCGACCGCGAGTTCCCCGTAGAGCTCGTGCTGGTAGAACGAGAAGTAGAGCTGGCGCGCGATGGTGTGGGCGAAGTCGCCGTTCGGCTGCTCGACCAGCTGGAGGTTGCGGAAGGACCGCTCCTCGCGGAGGTAGGCCAGCTCGTCCTCGTCACCGGCCGTCGACAGCAGGACGCGGGCCTGGCCGAGCAGGTCGAGGGCGATGTTGGCCAGGGCGACCTCCTCCTCCAGGACGGGCGCGTGGCCCGCCCATTCGGCGAGGCGGTGCGAAAGGATCAGCGCGTCGTCGCCGAGGGCCAGCGCCGCCGCCACGGCGGCCGTTCCCGATGCGGTGCTCGTCTCGGTGTTGATCTCGGTGCTCGTCACAGGTGCTGCACCCCCTCGGGGATCTCGTAGAAGGTCGGGTGCCGGTAGGGCTTGTCGGCGGACGGGGCGAAGAACGGGTCCCGCTCGTCCGGGGAGGAGGCGGTGATCTCCGTGGAGGGCACCACCCAGATGGAGATGCCCTCGCCGCGCCGGGTGTAGAGATCGCGGGCGTTGCGCAGGGCCATCTCCGCGTCGGGGGCGTGCAGGCTGCCCGCGTGCGTGTGCGAGAGGCCGCGCCGCGAGCGGACGAACACCTCCCACAGGGGCCAGTTCCGCGTCATACCCGAGCCTCGCTTCCGATGGTCGCCGCGGTGGCCGTGGCCGCCGCCTGCTTCTCCGCATACGCCGCGGCCGCGTCGCGCACCCAGGCGCCTTCCTCGTGCGCCGTGCGGCGCTGGCCGATCCGTTCCTCGTTGCACGGGCCGTTGCCCTTGAGGACCTCCCAGAACTCCGCCCAGTCGATGGCTCCGAAGTCGTGGTGCCCGCGCTCCTCGTTCCACTTCAGGTCCGGGTCGGGCAGGGTCAGCCCCAGTGACTCGGCCTGCGGGACGGCGATGTCCACGAAGCGCTGGCGCAGATCGTCATTGGTGTGGCGCTTGATCCGCCAGGCCATCGACTGCGCGGAGTGCCCCGACTCGGCGTCCGGCGGGCCGAACATCATCAGCGAGGGCCACCACCAGCGGTCGACGGCGTCCTGCGCCATCGCGTGCTGGGCCTCGGTGCCCCGGGAGAGGGCGAGGAGCAGCTCGTACCCCTGGCGCTGGTGGAAGGACTCCTCCTTGCAGATCCGGACCATGGCCCGCGCGTACGGCCCGTAGGAGCAGCGGCAGATCGGGACCTGGTTGGTGATCGCCGCGCCGTCCACGAGCCAGCCGATCGCGCCGACGTCGGCCCAGGTCAGCGTGGGGTAGTTGAAGATCGAGGAGTACTTCTGCTTCCCGGCGTGGAGCTTGTCGAGGAGCTCGTCGCGGCTGGTGCCCAGGGTCTCGGCGGCGCTGTACAGGTACAGGCCGTGGCCGGCCTCGTCCTGGACCTTCGCCATCAGGATCGCCTTGCGGCGGAGGGAGGGCGCGCGGGTGATCCAGTTCGCCTCGGGCTGCATGCCGATGATCTCGGAGTGGGCGTGCTGGGCCATCTGGCGGACCAGGGAGGCGCGGTACTCGTCGGGCATCCAGTCGCGCGGTTCCACCCGCTCGTCGGCCGCCACGGCCGCGTCGAAGGCCGCCGCGAGCTGTGCGCCGAGGTCGGCGCTCACGCCGATCCCCGCGCCCCGCTCGGCGTCCTGCTCCGCGCTCCGCCCCTCCGTCCCCGATGTCACTGCCGGGGTCACTGCCACCATCACGGCCCCCTGTCAGAGGTCTTTTCCCGCCTCGTCCCGCCCGACCGACCGATCGTTCGGTTCATGCTCTTCAATGGTGGGACGAGGGCCCGTAGGGTGTCAACCTCTGTGGTCAACCCTGTGGACACCGGATGATCGGGGCGGGATGGATTCGAACGAGCGCGAGCCCCTCGCGGGAGCGGCTCCGCTCCCGCCCAGGGCGCCGGGAATCGCCGGCCTGTCCACCCCGTACCGGGTCGTCACGGCCCTCGCCCTCGGAGCGGTGGCGGTGGCCGCCTGCGGGCACCTGGCCCTCGTCTTCCTGCACGTGGCCCCGTCCAACACGGTCAGCAAGCGGCACGCGGGCGTGATCGACTACTGGATCTACCCCGAGTTCGAACAGAACTGGAAGCTCTTCGCCCCCAACCCGCTCCAGCAGAACATCGCCGTGGAGGTGCGCGCGGAAGTGCGGACGGACGACGGACAGCTGGTGACGGGCAACTGGCGCGGGCTGTCCGCCGAGGACGGCGCGGCCATCCGCCACAGCCTGCTGCCGAGCCACACCGAGCAGAACGAGCTCCGCCGGGCCTGGGACTTCTTCACGGCCTCCCACGACGATGACAACAAGTCCACCGGCGAGCGCGGCGAACTCGCCGAGCAGTACCTGCGCCGGATCGCCCTGGACCGGCTGGACCCGCGCACCCCGGCCGATACCGCCGTGGGCAAGGGCGGGCATCCGGCGGAGGGCGAGATCGTACGGATCCAGCTGCGCGGGGCGACGACGGAGGTCGCCGCGCCCCAGTGGTCCGACGAGAAGGCCGACACCCAGACGTACTACCGGGAGCTGCCGTGGTGGACGGTGTGAAGGGGCCCGGTGCGGCGGGGTCCGGCATCGCGGGGCTGAGGGCCTCCGCCGGCCGGGCGCTGGCCCGGGTCAGCGGGCAGGCGCTGGGGCCGTACCAGAGCGCCGTGGTCCGCATCGGCTTCGCCGGTACCTGGCTGTTCTTCCTGCTGCGGGAGTTCCCCCACCGCCACGAGCTGTACGGGCCGGACGGGCCGTGGAGCTGGGAGCTGGCGCGGCGGCTGATCGACTCGAACCGTGCCTTCACGGTGCTGATGTGGTCGGACTCGGCGCTCTGGTTCGAGATCGTCTACGCCGTGGCCGTGCTGGCGTCGGTGCTGCTGGTGCTGGGCTGGCGCACCCGGGCGACCTCCGTGGTGTTCGCGGTCGGAGTGCTGTCCCTGCAGAACCGCAGCGTTTTCATGGGCGACGGCGGGGACAACGTCATCCACCTGATGGCGATCTACCTCGTGCTGACCCGGTGCGCGCAGGTCTGGTCGCTGGACGCCCGCCGCGCCCGCCGGCTCGGCGCGGCCTCGGCCGGGCGGGCGGGGCCGGTGCTGTGGCTCGTGCTCGGCGCGGTGTTCGTGTACGGGGCCGCGACCGGGCGGTTCAGCACCGGCTGGCTGGTGGTCTTCACGGCCCTGTGGGTGCTCACCGCGCTGTGGTGGATGGTCGACCGCTACGAGCCGGAGGGGGAGGGGCGGGCCGTCCTCGACGTGCTGGCCAACCTGCTGCACAACGCCGGCATGCTGGTGATCATGGTGGAGGTCTGCCTGATCTACGCGACGGCCGGCTGGTACAAGATCCAGGGTTCGCGGTGGCAGGACGGCACGGCGCTGTACTACCCGCTGAACCTCGACTACTTCACCCCGTGGCCCGGGGTCTCGGCCTTCCTCGGGAGCAGCGGCACGCTGGTCATGCTGCTGTCCTACGGGACGGTCGCGGTGCAGGTGGCCTTCCCGTTCACCCTGTTCAACCGGCGGATCAAGAACGTGCTGCTGGCGTTGATGATGCTGGAGCATGCGGGGATCGCGGTGCTGCTGGGGCTGCCGTTCTTCTCGATGGCGATGATCGCCGCTGACGCGGTGTTTCTGCCGACGGCGTTTTTGGTCTGGCTCGGCGCGTGGGTCGCTGCGCGGCGGGTGGGTGGGGGGCGGTCCGTCGCGGACCGGGAGCCCTACGCGGATCCGGATCCGGAGCCTGCGCTCCCCAGCCCGGTTCCGCGCTGAGGCCGGCCCTGCGGGGGCTTGTCCCCTACCCGCCCTTCGCCCGTTCCCCGGGGCTGCGCCCCGGACCCCCCTGGGGCTCCGCCCCAGACCCCGCTCCTCAAACGCCGGAGGGGCTGGATCGGGGCGGCGGGGTGGGGTTCGGGGCGGAGGGGTGGGGTTCGGCCGGTGGGCCGTAGGGTCGGCTGTATGAGTGAGCAGCACGGGACCCCCGACGGCATCGAGGACACCGAACGGCGCTGGCGGGAGGCCGTCGGGCGGGAGGACCTGGTGCTTCTCGACGGGTTTCATGCGCTGAAGCACGCCCTGCGGTTCGGGGCGGACGTGCGGATGGTCGTCGCCGACGAGCCGGACGCCGTACGGGGCCTTGCGCGCGAGCTGGCCGAGGACGTGGAGGCGGATGTCGCCCGGCTGGTGCGGCGGGCTCCGCTCAAGGGGCTGCTGGCGCGGGTGCACCCCACCGGGGTGGCGGCCCTCGCGGTCCGGCCCGGCCGGGCCGAGGGGCGGGCCCGGCTCGACGCACGGCCCAGGACGGCCCCGATCGTGGTCCTGGACAACCCCCGGAACCTGGGCAACGTCGGCGCCGTCGTCCGGCTCGCCGCCGGCTTCGGCGTCACCGGCGTGGTCACCCGGGGGGATCTGGACCCCTGGCACCCCAACGTGGTCCGGGCCGGCGCGGGGCTGCACTACGCCACCACCGTGGACCGGGTGGAGCTGGACACGCTGCCGCCCGGCCCGCTGTACGCCCTCGATCCGGAGGGCGAGGACATCCGCGCCCTCACCCTCCCGGACGAGGCCCTGCTCGCCTTCGGCTCCGAACGCCACGGCATCTCGCCCGAGCTGCGCGCCCGCGCCGATCACCTGGTGTCCCTGCCGATGCGGCCGCAGGTCTCCAGCTACAACCTGGCCACCAGCGTGGCCATGACCCTCTTCCACTGGGGCGGGCCCAAGGAGACCTTCTAGGGGTCAGCCCTGGCGGCGGACCTCCACCACGCGGAAGCGGTTCGAGACGAAGGCCCCGTCGCACAGCGCGGCGTTCGCCGCCGGGTTGCCGCCTGAGCCGTGGAAGTCGGAGAAGGCCGCGGTCTGGTTCACATAGACCCCGCCCGTCAGGTTCAGCGAGAGCTGCGCCGACTCCTCCAGGCAGACCTCCTCGATGGCCCGCTCGGTGTCCGCGGACGTGGTGTACGCCCCGACCGTCATGGCGCCCTTCTCACGGACCGTGCGCCGCAGCAGGTCGAGGGCGCTCTGCGTGGAGTCGACCGCGACCGCGAAGGAGACCGGGCCGAAGCACTCCGAGAGGTAGGGGGCGGAGTCGTCCGGCTTGGCCGAGTCCAGCTTCACCATCACCGGGGTGCGCACGACGGCGCCCGGGAAATCGGGGTGCGTGACTTCGCGCGAGGCGAGCGCGACCTCGCCGAGCCCGGCCGCTGCCTCCAGACGGGCCTTCACGTCCGGGTTGACCAGCGCGCCCAGCAGGGCGTTGGCCCGCGCGTCGTCGCCGAGCAGGCCGCCGACCGCGCCCGCGAGGTCCGAGACGACCTCGTCGTAGGACTTGTGCCCGGCGTCCGTCTCGATGCCGTCGCGCGGGATCAGCAGGTTCTGCGGGGTGGTGCACATCTGGCCGCTGTAGAGGGAGAGCGAGAAGGCCAGGTTGGAGAGCATGCCCTTGTAGTTGTCGGTGGAGTCCAGGACGACGGTGTTGACGCCGGCCTTCTCCGTGTAGACCTGGGCCTGGCGGGCGTTGACCTCCAGCCAGTCGCCGAACTCGGTGGACCCGGTGTAGTCGATGACCTTGATCTCGGGCCGGACGGCGAGCTCCTTGGCGATGCCCTCGCCCGGGCGCTCCACGGCCAGCGCGACCAGGTTCGGGTCGAAGCCGGCGTCCGCCAGGACCTCGCGGGCCACCTGGACGGTCAGCGCCAGCGGGAGGACGGCGCGCGGGTGCGGCTTGACCAGCACCGGGTTGCCCGTGGCGAGGGAGGCGAAGATCCCCGGGTAGCCGTTCCAGGTGGGGAAGGTGTTGCAGCCGATCATCAGGGAGATGCCGCGCGGGACGGCCGTGAAGGTCTTGCCCAGTTCGAGGGGGTCCTTCTTGCCCTGCGGCTTCGACCAGTCGGCCTGTCCCGGGACGCGGGTCTGCTCCTCGTAGGCGTAGGCCACCGCTTCCAGACCGCGGTCCTGGGCGTGCGGGCCGCCCGCCTGGAACGCCATCATGAAGGCCTGGCCGCTGGTGTGCATGACGGCGTGCGCGAACTCGTGCGTCCGCGCCGAGATCCGGGCCAGGATCTCGATGCAGACCAGGGCGCGCGCCTCGGGCCCGGCGTCCCGCCAGGCGCCCATGCCGGCCCGCATCGCGGGCAGCAGCACCTCCGGGTCCACGTGCGGGTACTCGACGCCGAGCTCCACCCCGTACGGGGAGGTCTCCGCGCCCGTCCAGCCGTCGGTGCCGGGCTGCCCGAGGTCGAGCCGGGTGCCGCGCAGCGCCTCGAAGGCGGCGAGGCCGTCGGCCGGCGCGGTCTCCCCGTACGCCTTGGGGTGCTCGGGGTGCGGGGACCAGTAGGCGCGGCTGCGGATGGTGGCCAGCGCCTGGTCCAGGGTGGGCCGGTGCTTGGCGGACAGCTGGGGGACGGTGAGCTCGGCGGCCATCAGGGACCAACTCCTCTTTGAGCCGGGCGGGATCAGGCGATCGGGGCAGGCAAGAAGGGATGAACAAGAGCAGACTGGAGTTAGAGTAACCGAACGATCGGTCGGGACAAGAGGGCCCGGCAGACCTGTGGACAAGTCGGTGCGGGAGGATCTGGGCATGACAGCAATCGAGCGGTCCCGCACAGTGGCGGTCGTCGGCGCCGGCACCATGGGGCAGGGCATCGCCCAAGTCGCCCTTCTCGCAGGTCACCGCGTGCTGATCTACGACATCAACGCCGCGCTCGCCGCCGACGCGGTCGGATTCGTCCAGGACCGGGTCGAGCGGATGGCCGCCAAGGGCCGTCTGGACCGCGCCGAGTCCGAGGACGCGATCGGCCGGATCGCGGCGGCGGCCGGGCTGCCGGAGCTGGCCGGCGCCGCCCTCGTAGTGGAGGCGGTCGTCGAGGACGTCACCGTCAAGCGGGCGCTCTTCGCGGCGCTCGAAGAGGTGGTTTCGCCGGACGCGCTGCTGGCCACCAACACCTCCTCCCTCTCGGTCACCGAGCTCGCCGCCGGACTCGCGCACCCCGGCCGCTTCCTGGGCCTGCACTTCTTCAACCCGGCCCCGCTGCTCCCGCTGGTCGAGGTGGTCTCCGGGTTCGCGACGGACCCGGCCGCCGCGAACCGCGCGTACGCCACCGTCCTGGGCTGGGGGAAGACGCCGGTGCGCTGCGCCGACACCCCGGGCTTCATCGTCAACCGGATCGCCCGGCCCTTCTACGCCGAGGCCTTCGCGGTGTACGAGGAGCAGGGCGCCGACCCGGCGACCATCGACGCCGTGCTCCGCGAGAGCGGCGGTTTCAAGATGGGCCCCTTCGCGCTGACCGACCTGATCGGCCAGGACGTCAACGAGGCCGTCACCCGCTCGGTGTGGGAGTCCTTCTTCCGCAGCCCCAAGTTCACCCCGTCGCTCGCGCAGCGGCGGCTGGTCCAGTCGGGCCGCCTCGGCCGCAAGTCGGGCCACGGCTGGTACCCGTACGGCCCGGACGCGAAGGCCCCGGCCCCGCACACCGCCGCTCCCGTCGACCCGGCCGACGCGCCCGCGAAGGTGACCGTCGTCGGCGACCTCGGACCGGCGGCCGCCCTCCTCGACCTCATGGAGGAGGCCGGGATCGAGGTCGCGCCCGTCGAGCACGGGGGCCCGTACATCCAGCTCCCCGGCGAGGGGCAGCTCGTGCTCGCCGACGGCAAGACGGCGATCGAGTTCGCCGACGTCGTCTACTTCGACCTCGCCTTCGACTACCGCGACGCCACCCGGATCGCGCTCTCCGTCAGCGAGGACACGAGCGAGCGGACGCTCGCCGAGGCCGTCGGGCTGTTCCAGAAGCTCGGCAAGAAGGTCTCCGTCATCGGCGACGTGCCGGGCATGATCGTCGCCCGGACGGTCGCGATGCTGATCGACCTCACCGCCGACGCCGTCGCGCGCGGGGTGGCGGGCGCCGAGGACATCGACACGGCGATGCGGCTCGGGGTCAACTACCCGGTGGGCCCCGCCGAATGGCACGACCGGCTGGGCCGCGACTGGGCGTACGACCTGCTGCACCACCTCGACGAGCGCTGCCCCGGCGGCCGGTACGCGCCCTCGCTGGCGCTGTACAAGCTGGGCTACGCGGCGGGCGACGACGAGGGTCCGGACGACGAGGCGGGGGAGACGGAATGACCACGGCCAAGCGGGACACGTACACGCCGGAGACGCTCCTGTCCGTCGCCGTCCAGGTCTTCAACGAGCGCGGCTACGACGGCACCTCGATGGAGCACCTCTCCAAGGCGGCCGGCATCTCGAAGTCCTCGATCTACCACCACGTCGCCGGCAAGGAGGAGCTGCTCCACCGCGCCGTCAGCCGGGCCCTGGACGAGCTCTTCGCGGTCCTGGCGGAGCCGGGGGCGATACGGGGCCGCGCGGTCGAACGCGTCGAGTACGTCACGCGCCGCACGGTCGAGGTCCTCGTCGCAGAGCTCCCCTACGTGACCCTGCTGCTGCGGGTCCGGGGCAACACCCGCACCGAGCGCTGGGCCCTGGAGCGCCGCCGCGAGTTCGACCACCAGGTCGCGGAGCTGCTGAAGGCCGCCGCCGCCGAGGGCGACCTGCGGGCGGACGTGGACATCCGGCTCGCCACCCGCCTCCTCTTCGGCATGGTCAACTCCCTGGTCGAGTGGTACCGCCCGCACCCGGGCACCACCCCCGACCAGCTCGCGGACGCGGTGGTCAGCATGGCCCTGGACGGGCTGCGCACGCAGCGCTAAGGCCCGCGGGGCGGGTCAGCGGGGAGGTTCAGCAGTGCGGGTCAGCGCGGGCGCGCCCGGTACAGGTCGCGGAGCAGGGCGATCTCGGCCCCGTGGTGCAGCAGCTCCTGGTTGACCCACCACACGACGTCGACGAGGGCGTCCTGCGGATCGCTGCCGTGGGGATAACTGGAGTACCCGACCGTGTCCAGCGCGCCGTCGTCCACGGTGAGCAGTGCCGTGCGCCAGGCCGCGGCGGCCGCGTCGAAGGCGGCGACCGCCTCCACGGCGCCGCCCGGCACCGGGTGGACGTCCCGGGTCAGCGTGCGGCTGCCGGCCACGTGGTCGGCGCGCAGGGCGATCATCTCGCCGAGGTGGCTGAGCCGCCACGCGATCGTGGTGACCGGGGGCGGCCAGGGGTGCGGGTAGGCCGCGGCGTCGCGCCCCCAGGGGCCCGCGCCCGCCAGCAGGGTCGCGCGCGGCCCGGGTCCGGCCGCGCGGGTGCGCACGGACCAGCAGTCCGCCACCGGCTCCCAGAAGTACTCCTCGTCGGTCATCGGGCCGACCTCGGTGTCCGAACCGTCCCCGCTGTCCATGACGGGCCCCGCCATCCGGGCCGTGAGGCGTTCGCGGGCGAAGTCGAACTGATCGAGCAGAGGGACCAGGCGGGGTGGGATCACGGGTGTTCTCCGGTGGTGGACGGCTCGCTCCGCAAGGGGGACGCATCGCGGTGACGTGTCAGGTTGCCATGGGCGGCGACCGCGGCGCTCCCCGGTTTCAGGTGCGGGCCCGCAGGCGCCAGAGCAGGACGGCGCCGGACGCGACGGCCAGGGTCAGGGCGCCGTAGCCGTACAGGAGGGCGGGGTCGGGGCGGTGGGCCAGGCCGGTGCGCAGGCCGATGAACACGGGCGCTGCGGTGAGGACGGCGTCCCATTCCAGGTGGTGCGCCACCCAGCGCACGAGCAGGAACGCCCAGAAGCCGAGGACGGCCCACGCGGTGAGGTACGGCCACGGGGAGCCGGGGAGGGGTTCCAGGGGCGTGCCCGTGCCGGGGCCCGCCCAGTGGTGGGCCGCGTAGCCCAGGGCCGTGACGAGGGCGGTCAGGGCCGCGGCCCAGGCGAGGGAGCGCAGCGGTTCGGGCAGGCGCGGCGCGGGGGAGGGGGCGGGGCCGGTGTCAGGGGTGGTGCTGGTGTTCATGTCCCGGCAGACGGGGCCCCGGGACCTCCGGTTGTCATGCGCGAGGAGGAGGGTCCCGGCCGGAAGGGCTAGACGGCCCTTCGGGGGCGGACCTCAGTCCTCGGTGATCGTGGGGCCGGCGCTCTGGTCGCGGGCCAGCAGATCCGTTTCCTCGAAAACCAGCAGGGTGCGCGTGGAGAGCACCTCCGGGATGGACTGGAGGCGGGTCAGGACCAGTTCGCGCAGGGTGCGGTTGTCCGGGGTGTGGACCAGGAGCAGGACGTCGAAATCGCCGCTGACCAGGGCGATGTGGGCCGCGCCGGGGAGCTCGCGGAGCTGTTCGCGGACCGTGCGCCAGGAGTTCTGGACGATCTTCAGGGTGATATAGGCGGAAGCGCCCTGACCTGCGCGTTCGTGGTTGACGCGGGCGGTGAACCCGCGGATCACCCCGTCGTCGATGAGCCGGTTGATCCGGGCGTAGGCATTGGCCCGGGACACGTGGACCTGTTCGGCGACGGAGCGTATCGAGGCGCGGCCGTCCGCCTGGAGCAGGCGCACGATCGCCCGGTCGATCGGGTCCAGCGGGCGGGGAGGTGCCGTCG
This sequence comes from Streptomyces sp. GL_141, assembly GCF_057834385.1. Lineage (NCBI taxonomy): Bacteria > Bacillati > Actinomycetota > Actinomycetes > Kitasatosporales > Streptomycetaceae > Streptomyces > Streptomyces sp. GL_141. Next base: position 4,110,544 of record NZ_CM174402.1, on the reverse strand, counting down.
GCCCGGGGGCTACCGGCGGTACGGGCGCGCCCCCGAGTGCGCCCCCCGCTCCGGAAGCCGCCCCGGAACCCGCTCCGGCCATTTGTTCATCCGTCATCGCCCGATGCCTGCCTCTCCTGGACGTCCTGCACCCATACCAGGGCGTCGGCGCCACTTTGTCCACAGCCTGACGCCGCCTGTAGCCAAATTGCCCGGGCAACCGAACAATCGGTAGGTGAGGGGCCTCACACCCGAGGCCTCCCTGCCCGCTTCCCACGAGGAGGTGTACACCGCCATGACGGTCCAAGAGCTGCCCGGTGCCGGTGCGTCCCACCGCTCCACCCCGCCGCCCGCCTGGAGGCCCCGTACGGATGCCGCCCCGCTGCTCCCGGACCCCGAGCCGTACCGGGTGCTGGGCACCCCGGCCGCCGACCGGCTCGACCCCGAGCTGATGCGCCGGTGCTACGCCGAGCTGGTGCGCGGCCGCCGCTACAACGCCCAGGCCACCGCCCTCACCCGGCAGGGCCGTCTGGCCGTATATCCCTCCACCGTCGGCCAGGAAGCGTGCGAGATCGCCGCAGCCATGGTCCTGGAGGAGCAGGACTGGCTGTTCCCGAGCTACCGCGACACCCTCGCGGCCGTGGCGCGCGGACTGGATCCCGTACAGGTGCTGACGCTGCTGCGCGGCGACTGGCACACCGGGTACGACCCGCGCGAGCACCGGATAGCCCCCCTCTCGACGCCCCTCGCCACCCAGCTGCCGCACGCGGTCGGCCTGGCGCACGCCGCCCGGCTGCGCGGGGACGACGTGGTCGCCCTCGCCATGGTCGGCGACGGCGGCACCAGCGAGGGCGACTTCCACGAGGCCATGAACTTCGCCGCCGTCTGGCAGGCGCCGGTCGTCTTCCTCGTGCAGAACAACGGATTCGCGATCTCCGTCCCGCTCGCCAAGCAGACGGCCGCCCCGACCCTGGCCCACAAGGCCGTGGGGTACGGGATGCCCGGCCGCCTCGTCGACGGCAACGACATCGCCGCCATGCACGAGGTGCTGTCCGAGGCGGTCCGGCGCGCCCGGTCCGGCGGCGGACCGACCATGATCGAGGCCGTCACGTACCGCATCGAGGCCCACACCAACGCCGACGACGCCACCCGCTACCGGGGCGACGCCGAGGTCGAGGCCTGGAAGGCGCACGACCCGATCGAGCTGCTGGAGCGCGAGCTCACCGCCCGCGGCCTGCTGGACGAGGCGGGCATCAAGGCCGCCAAGGACGCGGCCGAGGCGATGGCGGCGGCCCTCCGCGACGGAATGAACGCGGAGCCCGTGCTCGACCCGATGGACCTCTTCGAAAACGTCTACGCGGAGCAGACCGGCCGGCTGCGCGAACAGGCGGCCATGCTCCGTGCCGAGCTGGACGCGGCCGAGCAGGAAGAGGGGGACGGATCATGACCACCGTGGCGGTGAAGCCGGCGACCACCAAGCCGGCGACCATGGCCCAGGCCCTGAACCGGGCGATGCGCGACGCGATGGCCGAGGACCCGGCCGTCCACGTCATGGGCGAGGACGTCGGGGCGCTCGGCGGGGTCTTCCGCATCACGGACGGCCTCGCGAAGGAGTTCGGCGAGGACCGCTGTACGGACACCCCGCTCGCCGAGGCCGGCATACTCGGCGCGGCCGTCGGCATGGCCATGTACGGGCTGCGGCCGGTCGTGGAGATGCAGTTCGACGCCTTCGCCTACCCGGCCTTCGAGCAGCTGATCTCGCACGTGGCGAAGATGCGCAACCGCACGCGGGGCGCGATGCCGCTGCCGATCACCATCCGGGTGCCGTACGGCGGCGGGATCGGCGGGGTGGAGCACCACTGCGACTCCTCCGAGGCGTACTACGTGGCCACGCCCGGGCTCACCGTCGTGACCCCGGCGACGGTCGAGGACGCGTACGGACTGCTGCGCGCCTCCATAGCCAGCGACGACCCGGTGATCTTCCTGGAGCCGAAGCGGCTCTACTGGTCCAAGGCCGACTGGTCGCCCGAGGCGCCCGCGGCGGTCCCCGGGATCGGCAAGGCGCTCGTCCGGCGGACCGGCACGAGCGCGACGCTGATCACCTACGGGCCCTCGCTGCCGGTGTGCCTGGAGGCGGCCGAGGCGGCCCGCGAGGAGGGCTGGGACCTGGAGGTCGTGGACCTCCGGTCGCTGGTCCCCTTCGACGAGGAGACCGTCGTGGCCTCCGTACGCCGGACCGGGCGCGCGGTGGTGGTCCACGAGTCCGGCGGCTTCGGCGGACCGGGCGCGGAGATCGCCGCCCGGGTCACGGAGCGGTGCTTCCACCACCTGGAGGCGCCCGTGCTGCGCGTCACCGGCTTCGACATCCCGTATCCGCCGCCCATGCTGGAGAAGCACCACCTTCCCGGCGTGGACCGGATCCTGGACACCGTGGCCCGTCTGCAGTGGGAGAACTGATGCCGCAGGTCATGGAGTTCAAGCTGCCGGACCTGGGAGAAGGGCTCACCGAGGCGGAGATCGTCCGCTGGCTGGTGGCCGTCGGCGACGTCGTCGCCATCGACCAGCCCGTCGTCGAGGTCGAGACGGCCAAGGCGATGGTGGAGGTGCCCTGCCCGTACGGGGGCGTGGTCACCGCCCGCTTCGGCGAGGAGGGGACCGAACTGCCCGTCGGCGCACCGCTGATCACGGTGGCGGTGGGTGCGGAGTGCATGCCGGCCGATGCCGTCGCCCCCGAAGGAGCCCCGGACTCCGCGAACGCGCCCCGGCCGCTGATCGGGTACGGCTCGGACGATTCACGTCCGGCGCGTCGGAGGCGGGTGCGACCCGGCTCCGCCGCGCCGGGGGCCGCTCCCGCGGGCCCGGCTCCGGCCGTGTTCCCAGGGGGCGTGGCGGTCACGGCACCCGCCGTCACGGCACCGGCGGCCACCGCACCGGCCGTCGTCGCCGGGCCGGTGCCGGTCATCTCGCCGCTGGTGCGCAAGCTGGCCCGGGACCACGGCGTGGACCTGCGCGCCCTGCGCGGATCGGGACCCGAGGGCCTGATCCTGCGTGCGGACGTCGAGACGGCGCTGCGCGCACCGGCTCCGGCTGCGACACCGGCTCCGGCGGCGTCGGCGTCGGTGTCGGCGTCGGCGTCGGCGTCGGCCGTGGCTCCCGCCGCGTCGGAGGGCGCCGTGCGGATCCCCCTCAAGGGGGTGCGCGGGGCGGTCGCGGACAAGCTGTCGCGCAGCCGGCGCGAGATTCCGGACGCCACCTGCTGGGTCGACGCGGACGCCACCGAGCTGATGGCGGCCCGGGCGGCGATGAACGCCGCGGGCGGCCCCAAGATCTCGGTGCTCGCGCTGCTCGCCCGGATCTGCACGGCCGCACTGGCCCGTCACCCGGAGCTCAACTCCACGGTGGACCTCGCGGCGAACGAGATCGTCCGGCTCCCGGCCGTGCACCTGGGTTTCGCCGCGCAGACGGAGCGGGGCCTGATGGTGCCGGTGGTCCGGGACGCGCAGACGCGCAGCGCGGAGTCGCTGTCGGCGGAGTTCGCCCGGCTCACCGAGCTGGCCCGGGCGGGGAAGCTGGCGCCGGCCGATCTCACCGGGGGCACCTTCACCCTGAACAACTACGGGGTGTTCGGGGTCGACGGCTCCACGCCGATCATCAACCATCCCGAGGCGGCGATGCTCGGGGTGGGGCGGATCATTCCGAAGCCGTGGGTGCATCAGGGGGAGTTGGCGGTCCGGCAGGTCGTCCAGCTGTCGCTGACCTTCGATCACCGGGTGTGTGACGGGGGGACCGCGGGCGGGTTCCTGCGGTACGTCGCCGATTGCGTCGAGTCGCCTTCGGTGCTGCTGCGCAGCCTGTAGCTCCGCGGGTGTGGCGGGGCGGGTGTGGGTGGTCTGCCCTGCGGGGCCGTCCCCTACCCGCCCTTCGCCCGTTCCCCGGGGCTCCGCCCCGGACCCCGCGCCTCAAACGCCGGCGGGGCTGAAGTTTTGCCGCGCAGCGGCACATCCAGCCCGTCCGGCGTTTGAGGGCGGGTAGGGGACTCGACCCCGCGCAGCGGCGCCCGGCACCCCGGTCAGCTCATGTGGTCAGCAGGAGTTTGCCCACGTGGGTGCTTGCCTCCAGGACTCGGTGGGCTTCGGGCGCCTCGCTCATGGGGTACGTGGCGTGGACCACCGGGTGGATGCGGCCTGCCGCGACCAGGGGCCAGACGTGTTCGCGTACGGCCGCGACGATCGCGGCCTTCTCCTCCAGGGGGCGGGCCCGGAGCGTGGTGGCGGTGATGGCCGCCCGCTTCGCCAGCAGGGCGGCCAGGTTCAGTTCCGCCTTGACGCCGCCCTGGAGGCCGATGATCGCGAGGCGGCCGTTCACGGCCAGCGCGTCCACGTTCCGGCTCAGGTACTTCGCGCCCATGATGTCCAGGATCACGTCGGCCCCGGCGCCGTCCGTGGCCGCCCGGATCTCCTCCACGAAGTCCTGCTCGCGGTAGTCGATCAGGATGTCGGCGCCCAGCTCGGCGCAGCGCGCCAGCTTCTCCTTGCCGCCCGCCGTGACCGCGACCCGCGCGCCCACGGCCTTCGCCAGCTGGATCGCCATCGTCCCGATGCCGCTCGATCCGCCGTGCACCAACAGGGTTTCGCCCGGGCGCAGGCCGGCCACCATGAACACGTTCGACCAGACCGTCGAGACGACTTCGGGGAGGGCCGCCGCCGTCACCAGGTCCACGCCCGCCGGTACCGGCAGCAGTTGGCCCGCCGGGACGGCCACCCGCTGGGCGTACCCGCCGCCGGCGAGCAGCGCGCACACCTCGTCGCCGACGGACCAGCCGGACACCCCGGCCCCGATCGCGGAGATCCGTCCGGAGCACTCCAGGCCGGGATGGGGCGAGGCGCCGGGCGGAGGGTTGTAGAAACCCTGCCGCTGCAGGACGTCGGCGCGGTTCACGGCGCTCGCCGCGACCTCGACGAGGACCTCGCCGTCGCCGGCCACCGGGTCGGGTGCGTCGGCCCACACCAGGGCCTCGGGACCGCCGGGCTGTTCGATGGTGATCGCATGCATGGCCGGAGGCTATCGCCCCGGGAGCGCTCAGTCCGGTGAACCCAGCACCACGGGCGGGGTGGCCGACGGGGCCGCGCGGACGATGGTGATCACGCGGTCCGTCAGCTGGAGGGGGCTCGCGTGCGGATCGTCGTACGGAAGCAGGCGGTGGCCGCGCAGGACGCTGACGACCAGGTCGTCGGTGTCCCGGACCGATTTGCCGACCTCGGCCCGGTTCACCGGACGCTCGATCAGGTCGAGCCCGCTGCCCTGCTGGATGAGGTCCTCCATCACCGTGCCCGCGCTCGGGCTGAGCACCGAGAGGCCGAGCAGCCGGCCCGCCGCGCTCGCGCTCGTGATGACCGCGTCGGCGCCCGACTGGCGCAGCAGCGGCGCGTTCTCCTCTTCCCGGACGGCCGCCACGATCTTCGCGCCGCGGTTGAGCTGGCGTGCCGTCAGGGTGACCAGGACGGCCGTGTCGTCGCGCTGGGTGGCGATGACGATCTGACGGGCCTTCTGGATCTCGGCGCGCAGCAGGACTTCGGAGCGCGTGGCATCGCCGACGACCCCCGTGAACCCCTCCGCGTTGGCGATGTCGATCACCTTCGCGCTGGGGTCGACGATGACGACCTGCTCCTTGCTGAGGCCGGTGGCCAGCAGGGTCTGCAGGGCGGAGCGGCCCTTCGTGCCGAAGCCGACGACGACCGTGTGGTCACGCAAGTTCTTCCTCCAGCGGCTGAGCCGCCACTCTTCCCTGGTGCGTTCGGTGAGGACTTCCAGGGTGGTGCCGACCAGGATGATCAGGAACAGCACGCGCAGCGGGGTGATCAGCAGGACGTTGACCAGCCGCGCGCTGTCGCTGTACGGGACGATGTCGCCGTAGCCGGTCGTCGACAGGGTGACGGTCGCGTAGTAGACGCAGTCGAGGAAGTCGACCTTGTCGTTGGCGTTGTCGTGGTAGCCCTCGCGGTCGATCCACACGATCAGCACGGTCAGGGACATCACGAAGAGCGCCATCAACAGGCGCCGGGAGACCTGCCGGAGCGGTTTCTCGACGACGCGCTTGGGCAGTTTGATGCGGCGCGAGACGAGCTTCTCGTCGGCGCCGCGCGCCATCGCGTCGGATCCGTGAAGTTTCACGTGAAACATCCCCCCGAGGCCCACGGGAGATCGAGGATCTCCAACTCCTGTCCGGACCGCGCCCCGTTCGGAGGCACGACGGCCAGCGCGTCGGCGGCGGCCACGCCGCGCAGCATCGCCGGCCCGTTGTAGCGAAGCGGTACGGCGTGGTCCTCGGTCAGCAGGACCGGTACGAGCCGGGTGTCGTGCGGGTGACCCGGTACGTCGCCCTCCACGGGCACCGCGTACCGGGGGCGCGGGCGCCGGCCGGCCAGGGCGCGCAGCAGCGGCTCGGCGAGGGTGAGCAGCCCGGAGACGGCGGCCAGCGGGTTGCCGGGCAGCCCCACCAGGTGGCGGACCGGGTCCGGGCCGGGGGCCCCGCCGATGCGGGCCAGCAGCATCGGGTGCCCGGGGCGTACGGCCACGCCGTCGACGAGCAGGTCGGCGCCGGCCTTGGCGAGCACGGGGTGGACGTGGTCGACGGGGCCGGAGGCGGTGCCGCCGGTGGTGATGACCACGTCGGCGGCGGAGCCGGTGACGGCCGCCAGCAGTGCTTCGGCGCCCGCCGGGTCGTCGCCGAGCCGCCGGACGGCGATGACCTCGGCGCCGAGCCGGGTCAGCCACGGGCCCAGCATGGGGCTCAGGGCGTCGCGGATGAGCCCGTCGTGCGGGGGCCCCTCGGTGAGCAGTTCGTCGCCGAGGACCAGGATCTCCACGCGCGGCCGGGGGCGGGTGGTGAGCTCGTCGTACCCGGCGGCCGCGGCGAGGCCGAGGACGGCCGGGGTCACCAGGGAGCCCGCGGGCAGCAACAGGTCGCCGGAGCGGCATTCCTGGCCGCGCGGGCGGATGTCCTGGCCGGTGGCGACGGGACGTTCGGCGTACAGCAGGGTGCCGGCCTCGCGGGAGTGCTCGCTGCGGATCACGGCGGTGGTGTCCGCGGGGATCCGGGCGCCGGTGGCGATCCGTACGGCCTCGCCGTCCGCGAGGGGCGCGGGGCGCTCGCTCCCGGCCAGGGCGCTCTCGCCGGGGCGGATGGCCCACGGGCCGGGCCCGGCGACGGCCCAGCCGTCCATCGCGGAGGTGTCGAAGGACGGCAGGTCGCCCAGGGCGTCGAGGGGCGCGGCCAGCACCTCCCCGAGGGCGGCGGACAGGGAGATCCGGTGGGTGCGGCCGGGGACGGCCGAACCGGCACGGGTCGCGGTCTCCCGGGCCCGGTGCCAGGGCGCGGCGCGGTGGCCGCCGGCGGCGGCGGAACGGGGGTCGCGGCTGACCAGCGCGAGGGCCTGGTCGAGGGCGCGGTCGGCGTCGGTGCCGGGGTCGGCGGTCATCCGGAGCCGGTCGCTTCGGGGCCGGTGGCCTCGCGGCCGGCTCCCGGAGCCCCGGCGGCTTCCGCGGCCTCGCCTTCCGCGGCCCAGCGCAGGGCCAGTTCGGCGGCCTTGCGGGAGGCCTCGGCCACGGCCTGCGCGGGGTCGGCCCCGGTGGCTTCGGCCTGGGCCGCCGCGTAGCCGACGAGGAAGGTCGTCAGCGGGGCGGCGGGCCGGGCGACGCCGTGCGCGGCGTCACGGGCGAGGTCGAGCAGGGTCTTGGTGTCGACGGCCACGTCGATGCCCAGCTCGTTCTTGACGGCGGTGATCCATTGCTCCAGCACGGTTCCATGCTCTCTGATTCGGGCGCGGGCGGCGGCGAGATCGTCCCAGGTGTCGCAGTCGAAGGAGGCGAGGGGCGCGGCCGCGGTGACCGGGGTGAGGTCGAGTTCGGTGGTGAGGGCGCGCAGGGGGAGGCCGTTCACCGAGCCGTGTTCGGTGGCCAGCAGGGCGATTTCCCTGCGCAGGGGCTCGGCGCGGTAGGCGGCGACCAGGGGCTGGTCGCGGCCGGCCGGGTCCCGGAGCAGCGCTCCGTCCCGGGCGTGGTGTTCGGGCGCGTCGAGGGTGCGGAGCAGGGTGGCGACGGTGTCGCGGTCCAGGAACGGCAGATCGGCCGAGAGTACGAGGACCAGGGGGGCGGTGGTGTGCCGCAGCCCGGCGTCCAGCGCGGCGAGGGGGCCGCCGCCGGGGGGGTCCTCCCGGGCCCAGCGCACGGGGCGGGCGGTCGGCCTGCGGCCGGCCACCACGACGGTGGTGCGGGCGTCTTCGCAGGCGGACAGGACGCGGTCCAGGAGGGGGCGGCCGCCGACCAGGAGGCCCGGCTTGTCGGCTCCGTCCAGTCTGCGGGCGGCGCCGCCTGCCAGGACGATGGCGTCGTAGGTCATTCCCCGAGTATGCGGTGGGTTGGGGCCGGATGGGCTGTGGCGTTTACCGGGTTCTTACCCGGTGGCCCGTGGGGGCGGTCGAGGTGTGCCGCCTGCGCGGGGCGGAGTCCCAGCTGCGACCTTTGCCGCTGCGCGGGGCGAAGTCCCCTACCCGCCCTTCCACCGTTCCCCGGGCTCTGCCCGGACCCCGGTCCTCAAGCGCCGGACGGGCTGGGAGGGGTGCCGGGCTGCGCCCGGACCCCCTGGGGCTCCGCCCCGGACCCCGGTCCTCAGACGCCGGACGGCTGAAAGGGACCGGACCCCGGTCCTTGAGTGGTGGGTGGCTGGACATGGCTCCGGGGCCGCCCTGGGGCGGCCCCGGTGGGGTGGGTGGGGTGGTTAGAGGTAGGGGCCCGAGCGGATGGCGCCGTGGGGGCCTTCCTCGTCGTCCTCGTGGGAGGAGCCGGGCGGGAGGGCTCGGCGCATCTGTTCCAGCTGGGCCCGCGCCGCCATCTGCTGCGCGAACAGGGCCGTCTGGATGCCGTGGAACAGGCCTTCCAGCCAGCCCACCAACTGGGCCTGGGCGATCCGCAGTTCCGCCTCGGAGGGGATGGCTTCCTCCGTGAAGGGAAGGGAGAGCCGCTCCAGTTCCTCCACCAGCTCGGGAGCCAGGCCGTCTTCCAGCTCCTTCACCGACGCTGCGTGAATGTCCTTGAGACGGACCCGGCTGGCCTCGTCCAGAGGTGCGGCGCGTACCTCTTCCAGGAGTTGCTTGATCATGCTGCCGATCCGCATGACCTTGGCGGGCTGTTCGACCATCTCCGTCACCGGGACCTCGCGCGACTCGTCATCGGCGCCGCCGACCGGCATCCCGTCCTGCCCCACGATCAGGCCGTGCGGGGGGCTGTCCTGCGACCGTTCACTCCTCGGCATCTCCATGCCGTCATTCTCTCGCACACCTTCGTATTCACACGGTGTGCCCCCGCACGGGCGTGATCCACCCTGTGCGGGGGCACCAACCGGTACCGGATTCGTCAGACCTCGCGACGGGCCAGTGCTCCGCTCGAACGGGTGACCAGGGCCGCCAGCAGCGCCGCGCCCACCGGGACGACGATCAGCAGGCCGCCCAGCGTGGCCCACGGCACCGAGATCGGGATGTACGGAATGGCCTCGGAGGCGGCCGAGTAGCCGTTCTCGATGCCGTTGCGGACCAGATCGGCCGCGGCCCGCCGTTCGGTGAGCCGGAGCCCGACCGCCGGCAGGATCCCGGCCGCCGAGCCGAGGACGACGCCCATCAGGGCGACCACCCCGCACTGGAAGCCACTGAGCGTGCGCCGCACCCGCGGCGGTGCGCCGACGGCGGCCAGGGTCTTCAGGTCGCCCTCGGCGTCCGCCTGGGCCAGGCCCGTGGCGATGCCGGCCGCGCCGATGGTGACCAGGCCCGCGAAGACGGTCAGGACGAGCATGACGAGGCTGTCGTCGCCCTCGTAGCCCTTCTCGATCCGCACGCTGGTGTCCATGCCCAGCTTGTCGAGGGCCCCTTCGAGCCGCTGGCGCTGCTCGGAGCTCGCGTCCCCGTCGAGGGTGAAGTACGAGCCGAAGGGGACGGAGGCGATCCCGGCGCTCTTCGCGGCCGTGGGCGGCAGCACGAGCTCCACGCCGTAGCCCTTCACCGATTCGGGCACCTGGTAGGCGGCGAAGACCTTGTCCTGGCCGGCTCCCGGCTCATCGGGGGCGGACCCGGGGGCGGGCTCGCCCCGGCCCATGATCAGCCGGACGGTGACCTTGTCCGCGAGCACGTTCTGCTTCTTGAAGGAGACGGCTTTGCCGGCCTTCAGCGCGGCCACCGCGCCCGGGTCCTCGACGGCCAGCACGGACAGCAGCTTCTCGTCGGCGACGACCAGGGAGTTCGCAACCCCGAACCGGTCGTGCTGGCAGCGCCAGTCGTTGCGCAGCTCCTTCTGCTGGGCCAGCGTGAACGAACTCGGTCCGTTCTCGGCCCCGTAGAGCGGGCAGCGCTGCACCTTGGGGATGATGATCTCGGCCCGCCCGCAGTCCGGGCTGTCGCCCCACGGGGTGCAGCCCGGCTTGCCGACGACGGGACGCTCCACGTCGGCCCGTACGGCCACCGGGAGTTCCTTCGTCAGGGTCTCGCGCATCACGGGCACGTCCCGGTACGCCGTGAACTCGTTGGTCTCGATCAGTCCGGTGCCGAAGGGCAGGCTGGCGACGTACTCGTGCCGCGCCTGGATCTCCTTGCTGTGCTGGTACGTGGCCACGGCGACGGTGCCGGCGACGGCGGCCAGTACGGCGGCCACGGCCGGTGCCGTACGCCCCCGGTTGCGGACGGCGTCGCGCAGCGCGAGGCGGGGCGACAGCGGCAGCCACCGGCCGGCCCGGCCGAACAGGCCGACCAGGGTGGGGGTGAGGGCGACGACGCCGAGCTCGGCGATGGCGCTGCCGCCCGCGACGACGGTGGCGCCCATCTTGGAGACGGAGCCGAACAGGGCGATGGCGGCCCCGCCCGCGATGGCGATCAGGCCGATGACGGGCAGCACCCGGTTGGCCCGGCGCACCCCGCGGCGGCCGGTGAGGGAGGCCAGCACGGTCTGCCGGGAGGCGTTGACGGCCGGGACGATCGCGGCCAGCAGCCCGGTCAGGACGGCGAGCCCGCCGATGGCGAGGAGTTCCAGCGGGCGGACGTCGAAGTGGCCGAACCGCTGGCCGATCGTCGACTCCAGCAGCGGGCTCAGCGCCAGGGTGAGGGCGATGCCGAGGGCGGTGCCGATGACGGCCGCCGCGGCGCCGATGACGAGGCCGCCGGAGAGCACGATGGCCCGGATGTGCCGCCGGTCACCGCCGTTGGCGCCGACCAGGCCGAGCTGGCGGCGCGAGCGCCGGGCGCCGACCGCGAAGGCGGGTCCGGCCAGCAGGCAGATCTCCAGCATGGCGAGGCCGACGACGGTGGTGACGATCGCGAGCTCGGCGGGTCCGATCATGGCGCCGGGGCGCCAGGCGTCCCTGGGCTGCTCCGTGTAGAGCGGCACTTCGGAGTCGGCCGGCGGGTTCAGCAGCACGGCGCGGGACTCGACGACGAGGCGCTGCTTGGCGTTGGTCTCCTTGACCATGTTCCACGTGAAACCTTCGCCGCCGACCTTCACCAGGAACTCGTCCTGGGGGCGAACTCCCGTGCCGCCGGCGGCCTTGAGGTCCCGGTCGAGCGGGGCCAGCAGGGTCCCGGGCGGGGCGAGGAGCTGCGCCGAGTCCAGCGCGTCGGGCAGCTCGTAGACACCGACGATCTTGTACGAGGTCTTCGACTCGCGCGGGGTCACGCTGGAGCCGAGGAAGTACCCGGACTCCTCCAGGAAGGCGCCGGTGGCGAGGATCTCGCCCGCCGCCTGCGGCAGTCGGCCGCGCTCCAGCGTCCACAGGCCCTTGACCAGCGGGCTCGCCGGGTCGATCTCGCGCAGCTCGGTGTCCAGGATCCCGTACCGGGTGCGGACCTTGGCGTAGGAGAGGCTGTCCTTGACGGACTGGGATCCGGCCGGGAGCTGGGGCGCGGTGGTGACCTCTTCCCCGCCGCCGGCGCTCGGCTGGTAGTCGTCGAATCCGCCGACGGGGGCGTAGCTCTGCGCGTCGGGGCTCTGGTAGATGGGCGTGCCCATGTGGGGGTCGCGCACCTTGGCGTCGGCGGCGCCGAGCACCCGTACGACCCGCTGCTCGGGGGAGAGTTCCGAGCTGCGCACGGTGAGGTCGACGGCGCTCACGCCGACGATCGGCAGGGCGATCATGGCCAGGACGAGGGCACTGCGGCCCTTGGAGCGCCAGGCGTCGCGGCGGGCTATCCGGATCGCCGCGATCCAGGAGTGGTACGAGGAGATCACTGAGCGGCCGCCTGCCCGGAGAGCAGGGAGTCGGCCTGGCTGCGCAGGGTCTCGTCGACGACGCTGCCGTCGCGCAGGAACACCACGCGGTCGGCCCACGCGGCGAAGCGTGGTTCGTGGGTGACCAGGATCCCGGCGGCGCCGGCGTCGCAGCGCGAGCGCAGCAGGGCGAGGACGGACTCCCCGGTCTCGGAGTCCAGGGCGCCGGTCGGCTCGTCGGCGAGGACCAGGCGGCGGTCGCCGACCAGCGCGCGGGCGATGGCCACGCGCTGCTGCTGGCCGCCGGACATCTCGTCGGGGAAGCGGTCGGCGAGCTGTCCGAGGTTCATCTCCTCCAGGGCCGCGAGCGCGGAGACCCGGGCCTTGCGGGCGGAGACGCCGTCGAGTTCGAGCGGCAGGGAGACGTTCTCGGCGGCGGTGAGCGCCGGGATCAGGTTGTAGTCCTGGAAGACGTATCCGATGCTGCGGCGGCGCAGGGCGGCCAGCTGCTTGCGGCTCGCGGTGGTGATGTCGGTGCCCTCGACGATCACCCTGCCGCGGCTCGGGGTGTCGAGTCCGCCGGCGAGGGTCAGCAGCGTGGACTTGCCGGACCCGGAGGGGCCCATGACGGCGACGAGTTCGCCGGGGTACACGGAGAGGTCGATCCCGCGCAGGGCGTGCACCTCGGTGGCGCCGCTGCCGTGGATGCGGACGAGCTGGTCCAGCTGCAATACGGGCTGGTCGGGCATGAAGGGTTCCCCCCTGGGACGTGGAGCGGTGGTTCAGACCCGCCGCGTGCGGGCGGTACGGGAAAGAGACCGGTCGGTGGTCGTGGGCGTGGTCGGGACGGTGGGGGCGCCGGGGGCCCCGGAGGCCGCGGTGCCCTCGGGCGGTTCGGCCTCGGCCGGCGCGAGCTCCCCGCGCGCGGACAGCCGTACGAGCCGGGACTCGCAGTGGTCGAGCCAGCGGGCCTCGGCCTCGGTCTGGAAGATCAGCTGTTCCAGGACCAGCAGCCAGGCGATGTCGTCGCGTTCGCCGGAGCGCCCGTTCTCGATGGCGGCGAGCGCCTGGGCCTTGAGCCGGGTGTAGTCCTGCATGGCCTGGACGGTGGCGTGCCGCTGGGCCTGGATGACGGCGCGGATGTCCACGCCGGGTGCGCCGACGGCCATGGCGAGCTTGATGGCGAGCTCGTCGCGGGGCGGGTTGGCCCGGTCGACGGGACGCTCGTACCAGGCGCGCAGTTCGTGGCGTCCGGTCTCGGTGATGGCGTACAGGGTGTGCCCGGCGGTGTCCGCGCCACCGGGGGCGACGAGGCCGTCGCGCTCCAGACGGGCGAGCGTGGTGTACACCTGCCCGACGTTGAGCGGCCAGGTGGAACCGGTGCGGGACTCGAATTCGGTGCGGAGCTGGGACCCGTACCTAGGGCCCCGTTCCAGCAGGGCGAGAAGGCCGTGGCGGATCGACATACTCAGTATGTATACCGAGTATGTACCTCACCGCAACCATCCTGGGGCCTACGTCCCAAGGGGGACCCGGGGGTCGGACGGGGGGCTACATGCCCCGGCGCAGCCGCATTCCCATGAACCCGAGACCCAGCCCCATCAGGGCGAATCCCGTTCCGAGCGGCAGTATGTGCGCGGCCAGGTCGGCGGCCCGCTCGTTCGGCTCGGTGCCGAACGCGCCGATCACTTCGTTCACCGGAGGGACGGAGGGGGCCGCGGGAACCGCCGGGACCTGCTCGGTGCGCGGGTGCGCCGGGACGGGACGCGCGGCGAGCACCGTCTCGGGATTCGCGGGCTCGCCCACCGGCCGTCCGGGCCGTTCCCGGCCGGCTCCGGCGGAGCTTCCGGCGAGATCCTCGAAGGCCCGGTCCGCCACCTCGGTCGCGGGCGCGGGGTCGTTGGACGACGCGGCGACGGGAGCGGCGAGGGGGGCGAGCGGGGTGAGGGCCGCGGCCTGCGCGGGCGCCGTGATCAGCAGCGCGGCGGTTGCCATCGCTGCCCCGGCGGTCCAGCGCAGCGCGCGGGCGTAGGTCACGGACTCAGATTTACATAAAGGGACATAAGCGGCATCCCGGACGGGCCGTTCGGGATGCCGCCCGTCTAGAAGGTCGGGTTCCTGACGGAAGCGGAGCCGCACAGGCTCCGGTAGCCGGCGTCGTTGAACGCCGCGGCCTCCACGCCGACCCGGTCGATCCCGCGCTTGTCCTGGAGGGTGGTCTCCCAGGTCTGGCTCTTGCCGGCCCCGCGCTTGTTGAAGCGCCAGGGCCAGTCGTGCGAGCCGCCGCTGTGGTCCAGCGTGTAGAGCCGGATCCCCGCGACGCGGGCGTCGTCCGAGGTGTCCACGGACGTGAGCTTGATGTGGATCAGGGTGGAGCGGTTCAGCCACGTCCAGTCGGCGCTGCCGTAGGCGCCGGTGGTCTCGCAGCTGGACGAGGCCCCCGCGGCCGAGGCGGGCGAGACGGCGAGCGCGCCCACCGCCAGCGCCGCGGCGCCGGCGGTGAGGAGACGTACGAGGTTGCGTGCGCGGTGGTGCAACAGGACTCCCGGAGTGCGGCGGGTGTGACCTGCGCGTATGTATCAGTACCGGCGCCCCGCGGGCGAACCGCGCTTCACCCTTCCGGGGCGTGCCCCTGCTCCGGGTCTACTCCGGATCTACTCCGGGTCGCCGGTCGAGATCCACAGGGTGAAGGTGGTGCCCTTCGGGTTGATCTCGGCGCCGCCCGCGGGCTGCTGTTCCACGATGGTCCCCTCGCCGTAGACCGCCTCGTCCCTCGGCTTCGGGTCGTACTTCCAGCCTCCGGCCCGGATGCACGCCTTCACCGAGACCTCGTTCATGTACCGGAAGTCCGGTGCCACCACCTTGGTGGCGTCGGAGCCCTTCCGGGGCTCCTTGCACTTGGACTCCTCGATCGTCCGCGAGAGGTCCGGCCCCTTGTGCCCGGCCTTCGCCGGGCCGGACGCCGAGTTGGAGGCGCCCGGGGTCGACGGCCCGGCCTTGTCCTTGTCGCCGTCGCCGCCCATGTTCAGCACGGCGATCAGCCCGCCGATGGCCACCAGCGCCACGACGATGGCGCCGATCACGAGCTGGTTGTTCTTCTTCTTGCCGGTCCCGCCCGCGGCCGGGCCGTGACTGTTCTGCCCGCCCTGCGGCGAGATCGTGTACGGCGGCGGGGTCGAGGCCGAGTACGGCGCCGGGGTGGGCGCCTGCTGGTGCATCGGCTGGTGCTGCTGGTGCTGCTGGTGCTGCTGCGGGTACCCGTACGCCCCGGACTGCGGCGCCGGCGGCGGCGTCGGCGCGTACGCGGAGGGCACCGGGGTGTGCGGCGCCTGGTACGGCTGCTGCACCGAGTGCGGCGGCGCCTGCAGGGCGGAGTCCACCGGGGGGAACACGGCCGAGCCGAGGCCGGCACCGCTGTTCGTCGGGTGCGCGCCCGGGACGATGACCGGGGCCCCGGTGTGCCCGGCGCCCGCCACCCGCGCGACCTCGTCGAGCATGGCGGCGGCGGTGGGGAAGCGCTCGTTCGGGTTCTTCTTCAGGGCCCGCGCCACCAGCGCGTCCATCGCCGGGGTGACCGAGCGGTTGATGGCGGAGGGCGCGACCGGCTCCTCCTGGACGTGCGCGTACGCCATGCCCAGGGCCGAGTCGGCGACGAAGGGGACCCGCCCGGTCAGCAGCTCGAAGAGCATGATGCCCACCGAGTAGAGGTCGGATCGGGCGTCCACGGCCCGCCCGAGCGCCTGCTCGGGGGAGAGGTACTGCGGGGTGCCGACGACCATGCCGGTCTGCGTCATCGAGGTGACCCCCGACTGCATGGCCCGCGCGATGCCGAAGTCCATGACCTTGACCACTCCGCGCCGCGTCATCATGACGTTGCCCGGCTTGATGTCGCGGTGGACCAGCCCCATCTCGTGGCTGCTCTCCAGAGCCGCCAGCACGTCGGCCGTCACCTTCAGCGCCTTGTCGGCCGGCATGGCCCCGTACTGCCTGATGTCGCCGTCCAGGACGGAGCCGAGCGGCTGTCCCTCGACGTACTCCATGACGATGTACGGCATGACCGCGCCGTCGGCCGCCCCGGGGTCCGCGAAGGAGACGACGCCCTCACCGGTGTCGAAGACCGAGACGATATTGGTGTGCGACAGTTTCGCTACAGCCTGGGCCTCGCGGCGGAAGCGTTCGCGGAAGGACTGTTCGCGTCCGAGTTCGCTGTGCAGGGTCTTGATGGCGACCTGCCGGTCGAGCGCGGAGTCGTAGGCGAGGTACACGGAGGCCATGCCTCCCTCGCCGAGCAAGTCCCTCAGCTGGTAACGGCCACCGGCCAAAGAGCCGCCCGCGTACTGGCCCTGAGTGCCGTCCTGGCTCATGACTGTTGCTTCCCCTCGGGATGGTCCCCACGCCCCTGGCTGAGCGCATGTCGGCCTCAGTCTGCCGGAGGGCAAGCAGACGTCAAGCCAGGTTCCCGTTCCGTGACCACAAGGCCACAGGGGGTCCACAGGCGGTCCGCGTCGTCGCGCGCGGACCTCCTTGTCCGAACGGTGACCGGTTCTGAGGCTGTAGCGTTCGTCGGAGCACACGATGAGGACCTACCGCTGAGCGGCGGCCGAGACAGACGACGGTGAGGACTGATGGCACCCGAACCCGAGGGAAGCGGCGCCGGGATGGCAGAGGGTCCTGAGCACTGGGGCGCGGGCGGCCTGGTGGGCGACGGCCGTTACCGGCTGACCCACCGTCTGGGCCGGGGCGGCATGGCCGAGGTCTTCGCCGCGGAGGACGTCCGGCTGGGCCGGACCGTCGCCGTCAAGCTGCTGCGCCCGGACCTGGCCGAGGACCCGGTGTCCAAGGCCCGCTTCACTCGCGAGGCGCAGTCGGTCGCCGGCCTCAACCACCATGCCGTGGTCGCCGTGTACGACTCGGGCGAGGACCGGGTCGGCCCGAACGTCGTCCCCTACATCGTCATGGAACTGGTCGAGGGCCGCACCATCCGCGACCTGCTGATCAGTGCCGAGGCCCCGGGCCCCGACCAGGCGCTGATCATCACCTCCGGCGTGCTCGAAGCGCTCGCGTACTCGCACCAGCACGGCATCGTGCACCGTGACATCAAGCCCGCCAACGTGATCATCACGGACACCGGTGCGGTCAAGGTGATGGACTTCGGCATCGCGCGCGCCCTGCACGGCGCGCAGTCGACGATGACCCAGACCGGCATGGTCATGGGAACGCCGCAGTACCTCTCGCCCGAACAGGCCCTCGGCAAGGCCGTGGACCACCGCTCCGACCTGTACGCGACGGGCTGCCTGCTCTACGAACTCCTCTCGCTGCGTCCTCCGTTCACCGGGGAGACCCCGCTGTCGGTGGTCTACCAGCACGTGCAGGACGCGCCGATCCCGCCCTCGCAGCTGCCGGAGGGCGGCAACATCCCGCAGGAGCTCGACGGGCTCGTCATGCGCTCCCTCGCGAAGGACCCGGACGACCGGTTCCAGAGCGCCGAGGAGATGCGCGGGCTGGTCCAGTACGCCCTGCAGATGCTGCACGACCAGGGGGCCAACACCGGCACCTGGAACACCGGCCCGGTCACCATGGCGCTGCCGCACGGGCGCGGCCCGGCGCAGACCACCGCGATGGCGACGCCCGGCCAGGGGCAGCCGCAGTACGGCTCCCACTCCAACACCTCGCAGTTCCAGCAGCCGATGGTGCCGCCGCTGAACCCGGACGACGGCTCCGCCTACCCGGGCGGGGGCGGCAACGGCGGGACCGGCGGCTACGACGGGTACAACGAGCGTCCCTCCGGCGGCGGCAACTGGAAGCTGTGGCTGTTCGCGGTCCTGGCCGTCCTCGCGGTCGCGGGCGGTGTGGCCTACGCGGTCGACAACTTCGGCGGCAAGAAGGACCCCGGCACGGGCCCGACCCCGCCGGCGAGCTCCGTGTCCTCCTCGGCCAGTACGACGCCGGAGAGCCCGTCGCCGGAGAACTCGGCGTCCAAGTCGGCGCCGGAGAGCTCGTACTCCTACTCGCCGTCCGCGAGCCGCAGCAAGTCCGCGTCGCCGAGCTACTCGTACTCGCCCAGCCCGACCCCGACGCCGACGCCCACGCCGACCCCCACTCCGACGCCGACGCCCACGCCGAGCCCGTCGAAGACGCCGTCGCCGAGCCCGTCGAAGTCGCCCGAGGGCAACGGCATCGGGGACGACGGGGAGTAGCCCTGTGTCATGAAGAACGGCCCGGCGGCCTCTCGGTGAGAGGCCGCCGGGCCGTTCTTCGTCGACCGGGCCGGACGGGACCAAAGTCCCGGGGGGGACGGCGCGGAGCGGATCGATCAGAGCGCGTGCTGGTACTGCCGGTCCAGATTGCCCGCGAGGGTGTGGACGGTGACGAGGTGCGGCTCGATCCGCATGTAGACGGGGTCGAAGACCGCACCGTCCACGAAGTGCGGACCGGGTCCGAACAGTTCCAACTCGGCGGTGGTGGGTTCGACGAGGTTCGCGGTGCCGGTGAACTGCACCGACCACAGCTGGGACTCGCCGGAATTGAAGTTGTCGGCTCCGTACGAGACCACGCTGCCGTTGCAGGCGTGGTGGTAGCCGAAACCGGCGTGCATTCTCAGGACGACCTTGCCGTTCACCACGATGTGGCGCGCGACGGCGAGGAAGGGCAGCGCGCGCATGCTGGTGGCGGCTCGGCCGTACGGCACGCGGCGCAGCAGTTCGATGGCGTGGAGTTCCTCTGGGGACATGTCATCCACTGTCGGGTACCGACACCGTGTGGGAAAAGAGGAGCCCGCCCCGCACATCGGGGACGTTAGTCCCGAATTAAACAGCGCGCCCCGTGGAATGGTGCGACCACGGGGCGTAACGCTGTGTAGCGAATGCGGGGAGGCTAGCGCCCCTTCTCGGCCTGCAGGCGGGCCACGTACGCGGCGGCCTGGGACCGGCGCTCCATGCCGAGCTTCGACAGCAGGCTGGAGACGTAGTTCTTGATCGTCTTCTCGGCAAGGTGCAGCCGCTCGCCGATCACGCGGTTCGTCAGGCCCTCGCCGATCAGGTCGAGGATCTTGCGCTCCTGCTCGGTGAGGTTGGAGAGCCGGTCGTCGCCCTTGCCGTTCTTGCCGTCGCGCAGCCGCTCCAGCACCCGGGCCGTGGCGACGGGGTCCAGCAGGGACTTGCCGGCCGCCACGTCACGCACCGCGTTGAGCAGCTCGTTTCCGCGGATCGCCTTGAGCACGTAGCCCGAGGCGCCGGCCATGATCGCGTCGAACAGCGCTTCGTCGTCGGCGAACGAGGTGAGCATCAGGCACTTGATGTCCTCGTTCTGGGAGCGCACCTCGCGGCACACTTCCACGCCGCTGCCGTCGGGCAGCCGGACGTCGAGGACGGCCACGTCGGGGCGGGTGGCGGGGATCCGGACCAGTGCGTCGGCGGCCGTACCGGCCTCACCCACGACCTCGATGTCCGATTCCATCGACAACAGCTCGTGAACACCCCGACGTACCACTTCGTGGTCGTCCAGGAGGAATACCTTGATTTTTCCGTTTTCGCGCACGAACTCAGTTTCACACACTCACCCCTTCCCTGCCGGTGGCGAGCGGGATAACGTGCCGTTGTTCCGGCCCCCTGCAAGGCTGTGACCAGTGGTTGTTCCCGGTTCCGCCGATTTACTTGGAAATCCAAGCAAAATCGCAGGTCAAACGGGGTTTCGCAGTTATGCGACGCACTGGGTAACGTGCATTGCGCAGGGCACTCGCCGGGGCACCTGTCACGCCTGAATCCCAGACCCGAAGCGCACCCACCCCGTGCGCGGGCAGAGATCCAGGTGAGCCGCACTGGACCCCGGAGAACCCGGGTGCCGGACCGACGGAGGAGCAATCGTGACCGTGGAGAGCACTGCCGCGCGCAAGCCGCGCCGCAGCGGCACCAAGCGGCCGGCCGGCGCGGCAAGCGCCGCCAAGCCCGCCGCTGCCACCGCGAAGACGCATGACGCCGAGCCTCAGCTCGTACAGCTGCTGACGCCCGAGGGGGTGCGCGTCGACGTCGCGGAGAATCCCGACGTCGCGGAATTCGCGCCCTTCGTCGCCGACATCACCACCGATGACCTGCGCGGTCTCTACCGCGACATGGTCATGACCCGCCGCTTCGACGGCGAGGCGACCGCCCTCCAGCGCCAGGGCGAGCTGGGCCTGTGGGCCTCGCTGCTCGGCCAGGAGGCCGCCCAGATCGGCTCCGGCCGGGCCCTGCGCGACGACGACTACGTCTTCCCGACGTACCGCGAGCACGGTGTCGCCTGGTGCCGGGGGGTCGACCCGACCAATCTCCTCGGCATGTTCCGCGGTGTGAACCACGGTGGCTGGGACCCGACCACCAACAACTTCCACCTGTACACGATCGTCATCGGCTCCCAGACGCTGCACGCGACCGGGTACGCCATGGGCGTGGCCAAGGACGGCGCCGACTCGGCCGTCATCGCCTACTTCGGCGACGGCGCGTCCAGCCAGGGCGACGTGGCGGAGGCCTTCACCTTCTCGGCGGTCTACAACTCGCCGGTGGTCTTCTTCTGCCAGAACAACCAGTGGGCCATCTCCGAGCCCACCGAGCGCCAGATGCGCGTGCCGCTCTACCAGCGCGCGCAGGGCTTCGGCTTCCCGGGCGTCCGGGTGGACGGCAACGACGTGCTGGCCTGCCTCGCGGTGACCCGCTGGGCACTGGAGCGGGCCCGCCGGGGAGAGGGGCCCACCCTGGTGGAGGCCTTCACGTACCGGATGGGTGCGCACACCACCTCCGACGACCCGACGAAGTACCGGCGCGACGAGGAGACGGCGGCCTGGGAGGCCAAGGACCCGATCCTGCGCCTGAAGGCCCACCTGCTGGCCACCGGAGGCGCCGACGAGGCGTACTTCGAGCAGCTGGAGGTGGAGAGCGAGGCGCTCGGCAAGCGGGTGCGCGAGGTCGTGCGCTCGATGCCCGACCCCGACACGATGGCGATCTTCGAGAACGTCTACGCGGACGGGCACGCGCTCGTCGACGAGGAGCGCGCGCAGTTCGCCGCCTACCTCGCGTCCTTCGAAGGCGGGGAGTGACCGTCATGGCCGTACAGAAGCTCACCATCGCCAAGGCGCTCAACGACTCCCTGCGCAAGGCCCTCGAAGAGGACCCCAAGGTCCTGATCATGGGTGAGGACGTCGGCAAGCTCGGCGGCGTCTTCCGCATCACCGACGGACTGCAGAAGGACTTCGGCGAGGAGCGGGTCATCGACACCCCGCTCGCCGAGTCGGGCATCGTCGGCACCGCGATCGGCCTGGCCCTGCGCGGGTACCGGCCGGTCGTGGAGATCCAGTTCGACGGGTTCGTCTTCCCCGCGTACGACCAGATCGTCACGCAGCTCGCCAAGATGCACGCGCGCTCGCTCGGCACCATCAAGATGCCGGTCGTCATCCGCATCCCGTACGCGGGCGGCATCGGCGCGGTCGAGCACCACTCGGAGTCCCCGGAGACGCTGTTCGCGCACGTCCCGGGCCTGAAGGTGGTCTCGCCGTCCAACGCGAGCGACGCCTACTGGATGCTCCAGCAGTCCATCCTCAGCGACGACCCGGTGATCTTCTTCGAGCCGAAGCGCCGCTACTGGGACAAGGGCGAGGTCGACACCGAGGCCATCCCCGACGCGCTGCACGGCTCGCGGGTGGCCCGCACGGGCACCGACATCACCCTGGCGGCCTACGGGCCCATGGTGAAGGTCTGCCTGGAGGCCGCGGCGGCCGCCGCCGAGGAGGGCAAGTCGGTGGAGGTCGTCGACCTGCGCTCGATGTCCCCGGTCGACTTCGACGGGATCCAGGCGTCGGTGGAGAAGACCCGCCGGCTCGTGGTGGTCCACGAGGCGCCGGTGTTCCTCGGTGTGGGTTCGGAGATCGCCGCTCGCATCACGGAGCGGTGCTTCTACCACCTGGAGGCGCCCGTGCTGCGCGTGGGCGGCTACCACGCCCCGTACCCGCCGGCCCGCCTGGAGGACGAGTACCTGCCGGGCCTGGACAGGGTGCTCGACGCAGTCGACCGCTCGCTGGCGTACTGAGGAGAGCCCTGCGATGACGATCAGCGAATTCAAGATGCCCGATGTGGGCGAGGGCCTCACCGAGGCCGAGATCCTCAAGTGGTACGTCCAGCCGGGTGACACCGTCACCGACGGCCAGGTCGTCTGCGAGGTGGAGACGGCGAAGGCGGCCGTCGAGCTGCCGATCCCCTTCGACGGGGTCGTGCACGCGCTCCTCTTCGAGGAGGGCGTCACGGTCGACGTCGGCCAGGTCATCATCTCCGTACGGACGGGTCCGGCGGACGAGGCTCCGGCCGAGGCCGTGGCCGCGGCCCCCGCCGCTGCCGCACCGGCCCCCGCCGCCGCGGAGCCCGAGGCCCCCGCGGCCCGCCAGCCCGTCCTGGTCGGTTACGGAGTCTCCACCGCCTCTACGAAGCGCCGCCCGCGCAAGGCGCCGCAGCCGGCGGTCGCCGCGCAGAACGGCACGGGCGTGGCCCACGCCGCGGCGGCTCCGGCCGCTCCTGCCGCCCCGGCCGCCCCGGCCGCCCCCGTGGTGGTCCCCGCCCAGGGCGGCGCGGGCAAGGCACTGGCGAAGCCGCCGGTACGCAAGCTCGCCAAGGACCTCGGCATCGACCTGGCCGCGGTGGTCCCCACCGGCGACGGCGGGGTCGTGACCCGCGAGGACGTGCACGCGGCGGCAGCGGCGGCCATCACCCCGCAGACCGTGGCTCCGGCGGTCCCGGCGGTCCCGGTGGCCCCGGCGGTTCCGGCGGCGGCCCAGGCGGCCCCCGTACAGGCCCCGGCCGAGGTGTCCGGATCGGTCCGCGAGACCCGCATCCCGGTCAAGGGCGTCCGCAAGGTCACCGCCCAGGCCATGGTCGGCTCCGCCTTCACCGCGCCGCACGTCACCGAGTTCATCACCTTCGACGTGACCCGCACGATGAAGCTGGTCCAGGAGCTCAAGGACGACCCGGACCTCGCCGGTCTGCGGATCAACCCGCTGCTCCTGATCGCCAAGGCCGTCCTCGTGGCGATCCGCCGCAATCCCGAGGTCAACGCCTCGTGGGACGAGGCGGCCCAGGAGATCGTGCTCAAGCACTACGTCAACCTGGGCATCGCGGCGGCCACCCCCCGCGGGCTGATCGTCCCGAACATCAAGGACGCCCACGCCAAGACGCTCGGCGAGCTGTCGCAGGCCCTGTCCGGGCTGGTCGCCACGGCCCGCGAGGGCAAGACCTCCCCGGCCGACATGCAGAACGGCACCATCACCATCACCAACGTCGGCGTCTTCGGCGTCGACACCGGTACGCCCATCCTGAACCCCGGCGAGTCCGCGATCCTCGCGGTCGGCGCGATCAAGCTCCAGCCGTGGGTCCACAAGGGCAAGGTCAAGGCCCGCCACGTCACCACCCTGGCGCTGTCCTTCGACCACCGCCTCATCGACGGCGAACTCGGCTCCCGCTTCCTCGCGGACATCGCCGCCGTCCTGGAGCACCCGCGCCGTCTGATCACCTGGTCCTGACGGCCCGGCGGACCGGCCTCCGGGTAGTGCACCCGGAGGCCGGAATCCGTACCCAACTGCCTCTGACGTGCGGAAAGTCGTTGGAGAACGCATCCGTCCGGTGTGATCATCGGCCCATGCATTTCCGCGCTGCCACCGCAGACCCCACCGACCTGGACCGCGCCCTCGCCTACCCGGCCGACGGCCCCGTCCCCGCCCTCACCCCCGAGAAGATCCGCGAAGAGCTCGCCGCGGGCCGGATGCGCCCCGAGTGGACCTGGATCGCCGAGGACGAGAACGGAGAGGTCCTGGCCCGCGCCCTGTGGTGGGGCCGCGCCGACAGCGAGCGCCCGCTCGCGCTCGACTGCCTCCAGGTGCGCGGCTCCGTCGCCGACCCGGCCGCCGTCGCCGCCGCACTGCTCGCCGCCGGGCACGAGGCCTTCGGCAAGGTCCCCGACTACAACATCTCGCTGCCGCGCGACTGGCGCACCTCTCCCGACGGCATGGCCGACGCGGTCGCCTGGCGGCAGAAGGCCGCCGCCTCCTCCGGCCTGGTCCGCGAGATCGAGCGGCTCCGCTTCGAGTGGACCCCGGCCGCCGGCACCGCCGAGCCCACGGGCCGCCTCGTCTTCCGCGAAGGCACCGACGAGGAGTTCCTGGACGCCTTCGTCCGCCTCTCGCAGGGCAGCCTGGACCTGCACACGCAGAACGAGCTCCGCACGATCGACGCCGAGGAACTGGCGCGCGACGACATCGAGTTCTACACCGACTGCCCGGGCGAGCGCTCCTGGTGGCGCCTGGCCCACCTGCCCGACGGCACCCTCGCCGGCCTGGCGATCCCGTCCGCGACCCCGTACCACCGCAACGTCGGCTACCTCGGCGTGGTCCCGGAGCAGCGCGGACAGGGCCTGATCGACGAGATCCTCGCCGAGATCACCCGCTTCCACGCCTCCGAGGGGGCCGAGCGCATCACCGCCACCACGGACGCCGTGAACGCCCCGATGGCCGCCGCCTTCAGCCGCGCGGGCTACGAGGTCACCGAGATCCGCCTGGTCCTGGAGACGGCCCAGGGAGCGGCTCAGGGGGCCTGAGCGCGACCCGGGGCTACTCCGTTATCCAGCCGCGCTGCACGCACCGCACACCCGCCTCGAAGCGGCTGCGTGCACCGAGGCGTTCCATCAGGTCGGTAGCGATGCGGCGTGCCGTGCGCTGGGAGACGCCCAGGCGCTTGGCGATGGACTCGTCGGTGTGGCCCTGGGCCAGGAGCGCGATGGTGGTGGATTCCTGGGGGCTCAGTCCGCCGCTGCTCGTCGGGGCGGCCTCACCGAGAGGCTGCGCACCGGCCCAGACGCTCTCGAAGAGGGCGCACAGTGCGGTCAGGGTGCCCTGTCCGGTGAGGAGGACCGCCCCGGCGGCGGTGTCGTCGCTGCTGACGGGGATGACCGCGGTGGCGCGGTCGGTGATGATCATCCGGGTGGGCAGGACCGGTACGGTGCGGATCTCTCCGCCCAGGCCGGCCATCCAGTTCGCGTACTCGACGGTGGCCGGGTCGTTGCGGACGCTGTTCAGGTAGACGGTCCGCATCCGCACCCCGCGGTCCAGCAGCTGCTCGTCCAGTGGCCGCGAGGCGTCCATCTGTGCCGCGGGCTGTGCGCCGCCCGGCGCGAACGACATGACCTCGGTGGTGACGTCCCGGGTCAGGCGGGTGAGGCAGTCGCGGATCTCGTCGATGCCGATGAGCTGTTCGACCCCGGGGCTGGAGGCGGCCGGGCGCAGGTCCGCGTACTCGGCGATGAGCTGGGCGGCGACCGCGCGCGAGGCCTCCAGGCGCTGCTGCTGCGCCATGAGCTCCTGCTGCTGGCGGGCCATCAGGATTTCCATGCCGATGTCGGGGGAGACCGCCCGCAGCCTGCCCTCCTGCTCGGCCGAGGGCCGCACCAGGGCCAGCTCGCTGAGCAGGTCGAGGGCGCCGAGCACCTCCTGCCGGGGCGCACCCACCCGCTCGACGAGGTCGGCGACGCCGCCCCGCGGGTCGGCGAGCATGGCGCGGTACACGGATTCCGCGACCGAATCGAGTCCTAGTGCGGTCAGCACGATGTAGCCCCCTTGAAACGTGCGCCCCACCCCCTGGGGTGCATGTGATCATGCCACGGCCCTCGCCGACGGGGTAAGGCCTTTCCGTTCTGTCCGGTCCGTGGACGCTTGCGTCCAAGGCCCCAACTGTCCACCTCCGGTCTGTGGACCGGGAGTTCGCCCTTTGGAATCGTCGCGTGCATGTATCTCGTGCACGCTCGATTCCAAGGTCCCCCCGGTGTCTCCCTTCCCCCGCAGGCCACGTCCCTCGTGCGCGCGTACGCCTGTGAGGACGAAGGCATCGAGCACGTGGTGGCACATCCCGGAGCACTTCCGTACCCGGTCGTCGGCCTCTACCTCCGGGCCGGGAGCCTCGCGCAGGCCGAGTCGAACGCGGCCGGGCTCTGCCGTCGGGTCCTGGAACGCGAGGAGTTCGCCGGGTGGTCGCTGCTGCTCGCGCAGGCACCCATGGTCGCGCCGTTCTACGAGTCCCTGCTGTCCCGTTCCGGCCTTCGGCCGGGGTCGCTGGACGGAAAGGGCCAAGGCCATTTGCGTCCAGGCGGATCCTCTTCCACCCCGTCTGACCAGCGGCGAGAGTAGTTCTTGTCAGCAGGGAACACCGCCCGGCAGGCCAGAAACCGGAAAGCGTCACCGCGGGACGCAGGACGGTTCAGGACACTCGACCTCACGTCAGAAAAGGACCAGAACCATGATTCGCACCCGTCTCGCCCAGGCCGCCGCGGTCACCGCCCTCGCCTCCTCCTTCCTCCTCCTCGACGCCATCCAGGCCTCCGCCGCACACGCCCCGCAGACCACGGTGTCGGCCGCCCAGGCAGCTTCCTTCGGGACCGCTCCCGCCGCCGGCAAGGACACGATGGGCTGGTCCTGACCGGACCGCCCACCAGCCGGTAAGAGCACAGCACCACCAGCCGGTAAGAGCACAGCACCACCAGCCAGTAAGAGCACAGCACCACCAGCCAGTAACAGCACAGCACCACCAGCCGACGTGAGCACACAGCCGCCGGCCGGTGTGAACACCGAGCCACCAGCCGGCACGAGCACACCACAGCACCGCACCGCCGACCGGGCACGAGCACAGCACCACCGCCGCGCCCCATCGCCGCCGCGCCCAGACGGGCCCACCGATCAGCCCCGTGAGACCGCTGTTCCTGCAGGACAGCTGTCCGGAGCCGAGCCGGCCCGGCGCACGCCCCGCCGCACACGTAGCGGCGGACGGCCCCGGCACACCTGACCACCTACTTCGCAGCACCCCAAGGAGCCCCGCCATGTCCAAGCGCGCCCTCACCGTCACCGCGGCGGCTGCCGCCGTCGTCGCCACGATGATCTGCCTGCCGACCGCACAGGCTGCCGGAAAGCCGGACTTCCAGCTGCCCGCCGCCTGCGGCGAGAACTGGACGGCCACCACCTACTCGGGGCACTCGCCCTCCTACTCGGTGGACCTGAACTACTACCCCGAGGACACGGGCCGCCCGGTCGTGGCCAGCGCCGCCGGCACCGTGAGCATCGCCGGTGCCTCCGGAGGCTGGGCGGGCAACCACGTCAAGATCGACCACGGCGGGGGCTGGACCACCCACTACGCCCACCTGCAGAGCACGTCGGTGAGCGCCGGCACCACGGTCGCCGCCGGCGCGATGATCGGCAGGGTCGGCAACACCGGCAACTCCAGCGGTGCGCACCTGCACTTCGAACAGACCCTGAACGGTGTCGGGCAGCCCGCGGTCTTCAACGGATCGGCCTACGGGTACACCACGAAGAACATAACCAGCGCCAACTGCGGTTCGCCCGAACCGGCTTCACCCGCCCCCATCACCACGGTGGGTGACCTGACCGGTGACGGCAAGCCCGACCTGCTGGCCCGTGCGAGCACCGGCTCGCAGAACCTGTGGCTGTATCCGGGCCAGGGCAACGGAAGGTTCGGCACCCGGATCGACAACGGCGGCTGGGGCTCCATCAACCAGATCTCCGGCGTGGGCGACATGACCGGGGACTCCCGGGCGGACGTCCTGGCCGTGGAGAAGTCCACCGGCAAGCTCTTCGTCTACCCGGGGCAGACCAACGGCCACCTGGGTGCCCGTGTCGACAACGGGGCCGGCTGGAACGACATGCGGATCGCCGGTACGGAGGACCTGAACGGCGACGGCAAGGGCGACCTGCTGGCGATCGAGGTCGAGACCGGCAAGATGTTCCTCTACCCGGGCCAGTCCAACGGGCACTTCGGCACCCGCATCCAGACCGGCACCAACTGGGACTCGATGAGCGTGGCCGCCGGAGCGGGGGACCTGACCGGCGACGGCAAGAACGACGTGATCGCCGTCGAGGAAGCCACCGGCAAGCTCTTCGTCTACCCGGGCCTGGGCAACGGGAGCCTCGGATCCCGCATCGAGGCGGGCACCGGCTGGGGCGTGATGTCCAGCGTCACCGGAGCCGGCGACTACACGGGCGACGGCAAGGACGACATCGTGGCCCGCCACAACGACGGAAAGCTCTACGTCTACCCGGGCACCGGCGGCGGCCAGCTGGGCACCCGCATCGACAACGGCGGCGGCTGGAACTTCGACAACTGACCCCGACCGCCCGGCGGTCGACTGCGCATCCCGTCCACCCGGGACAGCGCGCCCGCCGGGCCGGTCCGCCCTCCCCCATCCGGGACGGGCCCCTCCCGCACTTCATACCCACAGGAGAGTTCTCCGTGCGCAACCGCACCCTGAAGGCCGCCGTAGCCACCGCGTCCCTGTCCCTGGTCCTCTCGCCGCTGCTCGCCGGCGGCCCCGCGCAAGCCGCCTCGGTGGCCACCTGGGACAAGGTCGCGCAGTGCGAGGCCGGCGGCAACTGGTCCATCAACACCGGCAACGGCTTCTACGGCGGCCTGCAGATCCAGCTGTCCACGTGGAACGGCTACGGCGGCAAGCAGTACGCCTCCTATCCGCACCAGGCCACCAAGCAGCAGCAGATCCTGATAGGCGAGAAGATCCTCGCCGGTCAGGGCCCGGGCGCCTGGCCCAACTGCAACGCCGGTCTGGCGACCGACCACGCCGATCCCTACCCGACCACCCCGCCCGGCCCCGTGGGCATGGTCCACCTCACCGCCGCCGACTTCACCGGCAACGGCAAGCCGGACCTGGTCGGTGTCGAATCCGCCACCGGAAAGCTGTGGCTGTACCCGGGCAACGGCGCGGGCGGCCTCGGCACCCGCATCCAGATCGGCTCGGGCTGGGGCGCCATGAGCAAGCTGTCGGCCGCCGACTTCACCGGTGACGGCAAGGCGGACCTGCTCGCCGTGGAGAACTCCACCGGAGCCTTCTACGTGTATCCCGGCACCGGCGCCGCCAGCGGGACGAGCACCCTCGGTGCCCGCACCCAGATCGGCAGCGGCTGGGGCTCGATGCGCGACCTCACGGCCGTCGACGTCAACAAGGACTCCAAGCCCGACCTGCTGGCCATCGACGGCAACGGTGCCCTGTGGTCCTACCAGGGCACCGGCTCCCTGGCCGGCATGAGCACCCTGGGCGCCCGTACCCAGATCGGCTCCGGCTGGGGCGGCATGACCGAACTGGCCGTGCCCGGCGACCTGAACTCGGACGGCAAGGCCGACCTCCTCGCCGTCGACTCGGCCGGCGCCCTCTGGAAGTACCCCACCACCGGCTCCCTGGCGGGCATGAACACGCTCGGTGCCCGGACCCAGGTCGGCTCCAACTGGGACAGCATGCGCCAGCTGGTCGGTGCGGACTTCAACGCCGACGGCAAGGGCGACCTCGATGCGGTCGAGGCCCCGAGCGGTGAGACCGGCGACTTCTTCTTCTACCCCGGCAACGGCAGCGGCGGCTTCGGCAACCGCGTCGACATCGGGTCCGGCTGGTAGCGGCGCCACGGCGCCACGGCCCCACGGCCCGCCGCACCGCCCACAGAACTTCGCATCACCCGCATCATCCGCATCACCCGCACCACCCACACCCGAACTTTTGCCGCGGTGCCCCGCACCGCCACCCCGAGGAGACCTCATGTCCATGATCCGCCGCGCCCTGAAGACCTCCGCCATCGCCACGCTCGTCGCCGCAGCGGCCGTCACCGCGGTCAACGTCTCCCCCGGCGCCCCGGCCCCCAGCTCGCTGTCCGCCGCACCGGTGGCCGCCACCGCCTCCACCGTCAACGGCAGCATCACGCGCTCCGAGGTCCTGTCCCGGGCCCAGTACTGGGTGGACCAGCAGGTCCCGTACAGCCAGACCGCCTGGGCGCCGGACTCGCTCGGCAAGACCTACCGCACCGACTGCTCGGGCCTGGTCTCCCTGGCCTGGCACCTCGGCACCAGCCTCACCACCTGGACGCTCCCGCAGGTCTCCACCAAGCTCGCCGACCTGGACGACCTCCAGCCCGGTGACGCACTCAACAACATCGACGCCCACGTCGTGCTCTTCACCGGCTGGACCGACTCGAGCCACACCGTGGCCAACATCATCGAGCAGCCCAAGCCGGGCCTCACCGCCCGGAAGAACACCTACACCCGTAGCTACATCAACAGCGCCAACTTCAAGGGCTACCGCTACAACAAGATCGCCGAAGGCACTCCGACGGCCCCCGACGCCGGCATGACCGACCTGACCGGCGGCAACTTCGGCGGCAGCGCCGTCGCCGACGTCATCGCCGTCGAGTCCGCCAGCGGCAAGCTCTTCTACTACCCCGGCACCAGCGGCGGGCAGCTCGGTGCCCGGGTCCAGATCGGCACCGGCTGGGGCTCGATGAGCGAGCTGTCCTCCGGCAAGTTCACCTCCGACTCCCACCGGGACATCGCGGCGGTCGACGCCGACGGCAAGCTGTGGATCTACCCCGGCAACGGCGACGGCACCTTCGGCAACCGGGTCCAGGCCGGCTCCGGCTGGGACTCCATGCACGACCTGGCGGGCGCCGACGTGAACAAGGACGGCAAGACCGACCTGCTCGCGGTGGCCTCCGACGGCAAGCTGTTCGCCTACCCGAGCAACGGCAACGGTGGCTTCAACGACCGCGTCCAGATCGGCTCCGGCTGGAACGCCATGGACGAGATCGTCAGCCCCGGCGACCTCAACAAGGACGGCAAGGACGACATCGTGGCCCGAGAGGTCGCGACCGGCAACCTCTACGCCTACCCGGGCACCGGTGCGATCAACGGCATGAGCACCCTCGGCGGCCGCGTCCAGATCGGCTCCGGCTGGAACGCCATGACCAACCTGGTCACCGGTGACTTCAACAACGACGGCATCGGCGACGTGGACGCCGTCGAGGCCAACGACGGCTCCACCGGCAAGTTCTACAGCTACCCCGGCACCGGTGCGCTCAACGGCCTGAACACCCTCGGCGCCCGCGTCCAGATCGGCTCCGGCTGGTAAACCGCCCCACCCCCGCAGCACGGCCCCTCGGGTCTCCGGGCCGCCACCGCACCCCGCGTGCGGTGGCGGCCCGGATCCCTTCGCCCCACCCGTCAGACCGTCCGCACCTCCCGAAAGGACGAGCGCCACCATGGCCCTCCGACCCCGAACCCGCACCTCCGCACTCGGCGCCGTGGTCGCGGCCGCCCTGGCGCTCGCCTGCCTGAACGTCACCTCCGCGAACGCCGCCACCGTCCCCGACGGGGCGATCGCCACCCCCAACAAGGTCGTCCCCCTCAGCACCACCGGCATGGGGCTCCAGTCGGACAACGGCCGCGAGGCGGACCGGATCGCGGCCTTCGAGGCGGCGCACCCGGCGCTCAAGCGGGCCAAGGCGGCCGACGTGCTCGCCGACACCTCGGGCCTCAGCACCGGCCGCGGCCTGTGCCACCCGACCAACATCGCCGGCGCCCAGGGCTTCTGCTGGAACACCACCGACGACGCCACCGGCTCCTGGATCCCGCAGGGCCTCGCCGGCTCCGGCGAATCCGCGCAGTCGGCGGCCCTCGTGGGGGGCCGCAAGGTGCTCATCACCGGCTGGTACGGAGCTTCCGGCAGCGAACGCATCACCCTGGCCGACGTCACGGACCCCGCCCACGTCACCTACCGGCACGTCCAGCTCGCCGCCCTCAACAGCGCCGGCGACAACTACGGCCCCATCCTCGGGGGCCACGCCAACGGGGTCGTCTGGGCCGGCAGCAAGCTCTACGTCGCTTCCATCGGCAGCGGCTTCGACGTCTTCGACCTCAACGACATCTGGAAGATGGACGTCACCAGCGGCACGGCCTTCGGCCTCGACGCCGACGGCAAGTCCCGGGGCGGGGGGCACGCCTACGTACTGCCGCGCCAGGGCAGCTACGCGTACACCGGTCAGGGCACCGGCTGCGGAAGCTACGCCGGCGTCCCCCAGCGCCCCTGCATCACCGCCGCCTCGCTGGACCTCTCCGGCGCCCAGCCCGCCCTGGTCACCGCCGAGGGCGATCCCGCCGCGGTCGAGGCCAACTTCGGGAAGGCGTCCGCCCCCGTCGTCCGCTGGCCCATCGACCCCGCCACCGGAGTGCTCAAGGCCGACACGGCGGGCCGCGTGCAGGCCGCGGCGGCCTTCGCGTCGCCGATGGGCGGCACCCAGGGCGTCGCCATGAACAACGGCCGGATCGTCCTCGCGGGCGCCTGCCCGGAGTTCGTCCCCGCGGCGAACCAGCCGGACCAGAACAACATCCGCCAGTACGCCGGCTGCCTCTACGAGACGGCCCCGGGCGACCCCGTACGGCTCGTCACGCGGACCCAGGTGAATCCGGAGAACTTCTCCTACTGGCCGGGGACCGATCAGCTCTGGCTGGTCAACGAAGCCCCCGGCGACCGCACCGTCGTCAGCATTCCCTGGCCCAAGCCCCCGGCGGGGATGACCCGCCTGGTCGCGGCGGACTTCACCGGTGACGGGAAGCAGGACCTCACCGGTGTGGAGAGCGCCACGGGCATGCTCTGGCTGTACCCCGGCAACGGCGCCGGCGGCCTCGGTGACCGGATCCAGATCGGCGCGGGCTGGGGCGCGATGAACGAGCTCACGGCCGCGGACTACACGGGGGACGGGAAGCCGGACCTGCTGACGGTGGACGCCTCGGGAGTCCTGTACCTGTACCCGGGCTCGGGGAGCGCGGCCGGCATGGGCACGCTGGGCGCCCGCACCCAGATCGGCTCCGGATGGGGCTCGATGCGGGAGCTGACCGCGCTGGACGCGAACAAGAACGGCAAGACGGACCTGGTCGCCCTCGACGGGGCCGGTGCGCTGTGGGTCTACCCGGGCACCGGTTCGCTGAACGGCACCAGCACGCTGGGCGCGCGCACCCAGATCGGTTCGGGCTGGTCGGCGATGAGCAAGCTGACGGTCCCCGGTGACCTCGACGCGGACGGCAAGTCCGACCTCGTGACCGTCGACTCGGCCGGCGTGCTGTGGAAGTACCCCTCCACGGGCACCCTGAACGGGATGAGCACCCTCGGCTCCCGCGCCCAGCTCGGTACGAACTGGAACAGCATGCGCCAGCTGGTGGGCGCCGACTTCAACGGCGACGGCAAGGGCGACCTGGACGCCGTCCAGGCCCCCGACGACGTGGCCGGCGCGCTGTACTTCTACCCCGGCAACGGCGCGGGCGGTCTCGGCAACCGCACCCAGATCGGCACCGGCTGGTAGCCGCCCGCGGGCGACCGCCGTACGCACGGCCGCGGTCACTTCCGGCATTCGGCAGACCGCCGAAGCCGGAAGTGGCCGCGTTCGGCGTTTCCCGGGGGTACCCTCCCCGCCGGGAGAGGGGTGGGACGGGGTGTCCATCGCGGAGTTGCAGGTGTGTGCCGTCGAGGCGGCCGACGTCACGGGCGGGGTGTGCGTGGTGCGGTGCATCGGGGGAGTGGCGCGGGCCGGGCAGGCGTACGCGGCCGGCGAGCTGCGGACCAGGCTGCGGGGGATCGAGCGGTACGGGCGCACGGTCGGGTCCTTCGACGCGGGGCACGTGGCGAAGGTGCACCTCACGGGGCCCGTCGTCGCACTGCTCGCGCGCGGGCAGGTGCTGACGTACATACCGCCGGACGGGCACGCGCTGGCCGACCTGGAGGAGTGGCTGGCCACCGGGCCCCCGCTGCTGGAGGAGCCGCATCCGGAGCAGCTGCGGTCCCTGGCGACGAGCCGGATGCAGGGGGAGGAACTGCCCGACCGGGTGCGGCTGCGCTGGGGCCGGGTCGCGCTGGCCGCCATCGAGCGGTCGGACCGCTCGGAGGAACGGCCGTACGTACGCAGCTACTTGCTCCGGTGCTTCGGACCGGGCGAGGACGGGGATCCCGACCGGGACCCCGCCGCCCTGTGCCGGGACGTGCTGGCCCGCTTCGAGCTGACCCCGGCGCAGGCGGCGGCGCAGGCCCGGGTCTGGCGGGACCTGCCGCGCCCCGACATCCTGCGGCTGCGCCGCATCAAGAACCTGATCCGCTGCACGGAACCGGCCCGGCCGTACCTCGCGCCGACCGACCCGCTGGCGGTGGCCGTGGACGCCTGGACGGCGGTGCGCCCGGGGCTTCCGTAGCGGCTCGGGCAGGGGTTTGGGCCAGGGGGTCAGCGGGCCGCGTTGCCGAGCACCTTGGCCGGGGTGAGGCGTACGACGACCCGGACCTGCTCGGCCGGGGCGTTCGCATAGTCCGCGCCCGCGCCCGGGCCCTCGTACTCCTCGGCGATGCGGACGGCGACGGCCCGGCCGGTGTCCTCGGTGACGGTGGCGGTGCCGCGGATCTCGGCGTAGAGGAAGGGGTTGGCCAGGTCGAAGACGGTGAGGCCGATCCGGGCGTCCCGCACGATGTTGCGCTCCTTGCGGCGGCCACGCTCGGTGGAGATCAGGATCTCGTCCCCGTCCCGGGTCACCCACACCACCGAACTCTGCGGACTGCCATCGGGGTTGAGGGTGGCGAGCACCGCCGGGTGGGGGGCGTCGAGGAGCTTGCGTACGGTCTCGTTCAGTACGGGAGTCATGTGCGGAACGGTAGTGGGGGTGCCCGCACCCCTCTAGTGGGTTTCGCACGGACCCGGGCCGACTAGGGAAGGTCGGCCGGTGCGGGCCCAAGGGTGCGGCCCAGCGGTGCGGGCCGAGCGGTGCGGGAGCCGCAGGCCGGCGCGGTGCGTGGTGGCCCGGCCACCTCGCCGCGGCCTCCGGGGCGCTGCGGGTGGTGGCCCGGTCACCACAGGGGAGCGCCGCCGGGCGGTCCCGGCGGGCCCCGGCGCTCCGGACCCGCTCCATAGCGGCCGGAGCCCGTGCCACGGCCTCCCCCGGGCGATCGGCCGGATGCCGCGGGACACGCCGGTCTGATGGTCCGCCCTGCACGCGGGGCCGAATGTGTGTGACGGGTCCACCTGGTTCTCGGACCGCTCCCAGCCGCAGGGTTGAGGAGCTTGAGAGAACACGGGGGAAGGGATGGATCCGTAATGACCGTCACGAGTCTTGAACGCCTGGACTCCCTGAGCAGCCGGTTCGTACCGGACCTGGTCGTGGGCGAAGTGTGTGCCGAGCTGTTCGCCTCGCTGCCGCGGATCGACCAGCGCCGCAAGGGGGAGCTGTACCTGCGCGGCCTGCTGCAGGCCGAGGGGCGCAAGTCGATCCGCAACATCGCCGCGTACGTCGGAGAC
Source organism: Streptomyces sp. GL_141 (assembly GCF_057834385.1). Classification (NCBI taxonomy): domain Bacteria; kingdom Bacillati; phylum Actinomycetota; class Actinomycetes; order Kitasatosporales; family Streptomycetaceae; genus Streptomyces; species Streptomyces sp. GL_141. The sequence continues at coordinate 4,075,161 of NZ_CM174402.1, read as the reverse complement.
CGGGCGGCCGAGCAGAGCCTGCACCACTTCATCGTCTCCTCCACGTGGGACTGGGGCCGGGTGCGGGCCGCGCTGGCCTGCTACCTGGAGCGGTCGCTGCGGCCGCAGGCCTGGGTGGTGCAGCCGATGGTGATATCCAAGGCCGGCACGGAGTCGGTGGGCGTCGACCGGCGGTTCGTCCCCGAGCTGGGCCAGGTGGTCAACAGCCTCGCGGCCTACGGAGTCTGGGCCGTCGGCGAGCGGCAGAGCAGCCCGGTGAACTGGCGCCTGACCCTTTCCCAGAAGTGGCGCGACAGCCTCGGACCGCAGTCGTCGAACGCCGAGGTGTCGGAACTGGGCTCCACCCCGCTGGAGTTGATCGCCGGAGCGGTGGAGGAGCTGCGGGGGTGGGTGGGGCAGCCCCGCCGGCCCGTGGTGCTCGACGTTCCCGACCTCGATCCCGCGGCGGTCGCGCGGCGCTTCGAGCCGGGCGGAACGCACTTCGTGGCCACGGCCCGCGGCTCCATGCGGGTGCGGTGCGTGGACGCGGTCCTGCCGGGCGCGGCCAACCGCGAACTCGCCGCGCACCAGCTGCTGCTGATGGCGCGCACCCTGCGCCGGCCCGTGACGTGGCGGGACCCGTCGACCGGGCGTCCCCGCGTCAGCCTGGTGGTCGCCGTGCGCGTGGAGCTGCCGCAGGCTCCCAGGCCGCAGCTGCTGTTCGGCGAGTGGAGCGATCCGCGCGGCTGGCCCGACCAGTGCTGGGTCACCGACATGACGCAGGCGCCGCCGAGCGCGCTGCTGCGGCTGGCGAAGCAGGCGGGGCAGGTCGATGCCGACTTCGCCGACGTCTCCCGGAAGGTGGGGCTGACCGACTTCGGCGGGCGCTCTTTCGAGGGCTGGCACCGGCACACCACCCTGTCCTCCGCCGCGCACGCGGTCCGGGTCCTCACCCAGCGGGCCGGGGACCATTAGCGCCGCCCGTGCCGGGATCAGCCGACGACGTGCCGGTTCTGCCGCCGCCGCTCCTGGTTGAGGGCCCGCCGGGTGCGCTGGAGCTGGAGGGCGAGCTGCACCTGGAGCGCCTGGGTCGGCTTCTGCCAGTCCTCACCGAGGATCTCGGTGATCCGCTCCAGCCTGCGGGAGACGGTGTTGGGGTGGACGTGCAGCGACTCCGCCGCGCGGGAGGGGCTGTTGGCCGAGGCGAAGTACGCCTCCATGGTGCGGATCAGCTCGGTGTACTGCTGGTCGTCGTAGTCGAGCACCGGACCGATGGTGTCGTTGATGAACCCGGCGATGTCCGGCTTCTCGGAGAGCAGGACGCCGAGGAAACCGAGCTCTTCGGGGGAGGCGCTGCTGCCGGGGCCGGTCAGTGCGGCCACCGCGTCCAGGCAGCGCCGGGCCTCCTGGTACAGGTGGACGATCCCCGCCGGGCTGTCGGTCGGCCCGGCCGAACCGGCGGTCACCGGCTTGCCGAGCACCTCGGAAAGCTCCTTGGACGCCGTCCTGGCGATCTCGCCCGCCGCGGTGCCGGGGAGCAGCAGCACGACGAGGTCGCCGTCCACGCTCTTGAGGCCGTGGTGGCGGTTGGCGTACGAGGTGGCCCAGGCGGCCACGCGGCCCTGGATCCCGCCCTCGGGACGCGCGATGACGACGACGTGGGGTTCGTCCAGGTTGAGCCCGAGGCGGCGGCTCTGCTCCGCGATGAGCGTCGGCGACAGCGACGGGCCGCGCAGCAGGTCGTGGAAGAACTCGTCGCGCACGTGTCCTTCGGCGGCGGCCATGCGCTGGTTCATCAGCAGCACGACGGCGGTCACCTGGGCGGTGAGGGCCAGCAGTTGCAGACGGTGTTCGGTCATCGGCGCGTCGGTGGCCAGGACGAGCGTGCCCAGCATCTCGTCGCCCGCGGCGACCGAGGCGACCCACACCCCGTCGTCCGCCTTCTGGGGCTGCCGGTCGGTGTGCGCGTCCAGCAGGGCGGTACGGATCTTGGCCTCGTCCAGTTCCGGGAGACCGCCGCCCGGGCAGGCGAGGGTCCGGCCGGCCGCGTCCTGCACGAGGAGGGTGCCGCCGAGGTCCTTGGCCGCCTCGGAGGCCAGGATGCCGAGGCCGCCGCCGCGCAGCACGAGGTCGAGCAGGCGGCCGTGCGCCTCCCGGAGCTGGCGGGCGGTGGTGGAGGAGTCCAGGGCGCGGGAGGTGCCCTGTTCCAGCTCGACGACTTCGTACCGGGTCTGCTCCAGCAGGCGGGCCTTCTCGATCGCGACCGTCGCGAGGTCGGCGAGGGAGCTCATGAGGGAGGTCTCGTCGGGCGTGAAGTGCCGGATGTTGCGGTCCGCCACGTACAGGGCGCCCCAGGTGGTGCCCTGGTGCCTGAGCGGGATGGCCATGACGGCGTGCAGGCCCTCGGCCTGCACCACCTCGTCGATGACCTTGCTGTGCCGGAAGCTCTGGTCGTTCATGTAGTCGGCCGACCAGAACGGCGAGGCTCCGTCGACGGCCCGCTTGCCGACACCGCCGTCCATCGGGACGGCGAACCCGATGGTCAGCGCCGAGGCGTGGCCGTCCGCCGAGCGGACGAGGGAGCATCCGCTCTCGGGGTCGTCGAGGGCGACCCATGCCATGTCCAGCCCGAGCAGCAGGCGGGCCCGCCGCGTGATGACCTTGAGCAGGCCGTCCACGTCGTACGGAAGCGTCAGGTCGCGCGCGGTGTCCACGAGAGCGGCCAGGCCGGCTTCGCGCTGCTGGCGGCGGACGAAAAGTGCCCGGACTCCGAGGCTTTGGTCCCTCGCCCTGGTCAACTGGGCGAGCGCGGCACCGGACATGCCGGATTCGCGCGCCTTTCGCACGGCGTCCTCGAACGCGGATGCCGGCGCCTCTCTGTTCAGCAGTTCCAGCATCTCGTAGGCATGGTCGACCACGTCTATACCGCCCCCCGGTTCACAAGCCGTTCACAACCGGACCTTTGGGGGTCCAATCGCTCTCTGGCCTGCATGAACGTAGCTCTTGAGGCAAGATCTGGTCAAGAATCTGGAGGGCGTTGGTCGAGGTCAGAGACGCGGAGGGTGATCGGGCCACCACTCCCCATGATCGATGCTGTCACCTGGACACCTTCTGGCAGGTGCCGCCCCGACGGCACTGTGATCACCGAGCGCTCTGGTGACGTCACCAGCGTGACCACGACTGTCGATGTTGGAGAAGTCCCATGTCTCAGGTGTCCGAGATCCACGATGAGGCCCGCCTCAAGAGCTTTGAGCGGTCCCTGCTGCGCAGCCACCTGTCCTTGACCAGGGAGGACCGTCCCCGGGAGTTCACGCTGGCCGGCCGGAACTGGGACCTGTTCGACGAGGTGTTCGCCCCCGTCTACTCCCCCTCCACCGGGATCGCCCTGGAGCTCCTCGGACTCGGCCACCCGCAGGAGACCCCGCGGTCGGGTGCGTTCCTGGAGATCGGCTGCGGCACCGGGGTCGTCGCCGTGATGAGCGCACTGGCGGGTTACGACCGGGTGGTGGCGGCCGACATCAGCCCCTCCGCCGTGGAGAACGCGCACGTCAACGCGGACCGGCACCGGGTGACCGACCGTGTCAGGGCCGTGCACAGCGACCTGTTCTCGGGGCTGGCCGAGGACGAGCGCTTCGACATCATCTTCTGGAGCTCCAACTACGTGATGGGCCCGGAGAGCTACGAGTACAAGTCGGTCCACGAGCGGGCGTACGTGGACACCGGCTACCAGACGCACCGCCGGTACCTGGAGCAGGCCGTGCACTGGACCACGCCGGGCGGTTCCGTACTGCTGCACTTCAGCGACCGCGGTGACCTGGCCGCGCTGCACGAGATCGCCGCCGACTGCGGTCGCGAACTGCGCCTTGTGGCGGGCCAGCGGGTCCGCGAGGGCGAGTACGGCGAAGACATGGTCGAGCACATGCTGCTCGAGATCCTGCCGTTCGGAGTCTGAATCAACACCGGGGGAGTTTCATCGTGCGCACGCTACTTATCGACAACTACGACTCTTTTACGTACAACCTGTTCCACCTTCTGACCGAGGTGAACGGCAGGGAGCCGGAAGTCGTCCGCAACGACGATCCGCACTGGAGGACCGGCCACCTCGCCGCCTTCGACAACATCGTCGTCTCGCCGGGGCCGGGCACCCCCGGCCGGACCGCCGACTTCGGTATCTGCGCAGAGACCATCCAGCGGACTGACCTGCCGCTGCTGGGCATCTGCCTCGGACACCAGGGGATCGGCCTGATGCACGGCGCCACCGTGGACCGCGCGCCGCAGCCGCGGCACGGGCGCACCTCGCCCGTCCTGCACGAGGGCACGGACCTGTTCGCCGGGCTGCCCTCGCCGATGGAGGTGGTCCGGTACCACTCGCTCGCCGTGACGGACCTGCCCGACGAGCTGGAGGCCACCGCGTGGACTCCGGACGGAATACTGATGGGGCTGCGGCACCGTACGCGCCCGATGTGGGGCGTGCAGTTCCACCCCGAGTCGATCTGCAGCGAATACGGCACGGAGCTGCTGGCGAACTTCGCCCGGCTGAGCAGGGAGCACGCGGCCGCGCGCGTACGCGTACCCGCGCCCTTAATCGCCTCGGAGCCCGCAGCCGCGTCCGCACCTGAACCCGCGTCCGCACCCGAACCCGAACCCGCAGCCGCAGCCGTTTCCGAGCCGGCTCCGGAGTCCGGGCCCGCACCGGTCCGTGAGCTGAAGCTGCTCGCCGGCCGCATGGCCACGGACTGGGACGCCGAGGCCGTGTACGACCGGTTCTTCCGCGGCAACGACCACGCCTACTGGCTGGACAGCAGCCTGCCCGGAGCCGACCGCGGCCGCTTCTCCGTGATGGGCGACGCCACCGGCCCGCTCGCCCGGGTGGCCACGGCCGACGTGTGGAGCAGGGTCGTCACCGTGGAGTCGCGGCGCGGCGACGGCGGGCTCGTCGCGGGCCCCTTCATGGAGTGGATCGACCGCGACCTGAGGTCGATCCGCACCGAGCTCCCCACCGGAGACGACGCGCTGCCCTTCGACTTCGCCCTCGGCTGGGTCGGGTACCTCGGCTACGAGCTGAAGGCCGAATGCGGCGGCGACCTCGTGCACCGCTCGCCCGTGGCCGACGCCACCATGGTCTTCGCCGACCGGGCCCTCGTGTTCGACCACGTCACGCACACCACCCATCTCCTCGCGCTCGCCGAGGGGGACGACGCCGAGGCGCAGCGCTGGCTGACCGAGACGGCGGAGCGCCTCACGCGGCTCACGGGCCTGCGGCTGCCGGTTCCCCACGCCATCGGCTCGGGCGGTGAGATACGGCTGCGCCACGACCGCCGCGCCTACCTGGGGCTCATCGACTCCTGCCTGGAGGAGATCACGGCGGGCGAGAGCTACGAGGTCTGCCTGACCAACATGGCGGAGTCCGACACCACCGTCGACCCCTGGGCGGCGTACCGCGCGATGCGGCGCACCAGCCCCGCCCCGTTCGCCGCCCTGCTCCAGTTCGGCGAGCTGTCCGTGCTCAGCAGCTCGCCCGAGCGGTTCCTGCGGGTCTCCGGCGACGGGCTGATGGAGTCCTCGCCCATCAAGGGCACCCGCCCGCGCGGCGCCACCCCCGCGCAGGACGCGGCCCTGGTGGCGGACTTGCTGAGCGACGAGAAGGACCGCTCGGAGAACCTCATGATCGTCGACCTGGTCCGCAACGACCTCGGCCGCTGCGCGGTACCGGGCTCGGTCGAGGCCGACGACCTCTTCCGGGTCGAGCACTACGCCACGGTCCATCAGCTGGTGAGCACCGTACGGGCGCGGATGCGGCCGGAGCTGACCGCCGTGGACTGCGTCCGCGCCGCGTTCCCGGGCGGTTCGATGACCGGCGCTCCCAAGATCCGCACGATGCAGATCATCGACCGTCTCGAGGCGGGCCCGCGCGGGGTGTACTCCGGGGCCATCGGCTACTTCTCGCTCTCCGGCGCCGCGGATCTGAGCATCGTGATCCGTACCGCGACGGTGACGCCGGACCGGGTCCGGTACGGCGTCGGAGGCGCCGTGGTGGCCCTGTCGGACCCGGACGCGGAGTACGAGGAGACGGCGGTCAAGGCTGCCCCGTTCCTGGCACTGACGAATGCCCGCTTCCCGGAGAGGCAGCGGCAGACGATCTCGTCATGACCTCCCAGTCGTGCTGGAGGCGGGTGAGCACCTCCGTCTCCAGCACGGCCGCGACCTCGGACGAGGGGACGCCGAGCCGTTCGAGGGCGGCCAGTGCGCCCTTCGCCTCCCCCTCCCTCGTGAGCAGGGTGTCCCCGCCCAGGGCCGGCCGGCGGGCGGCCTCCTCCAGCATGTCCACCGACAGCGCGAGCGCCGTGTTCCAGCCGATGAGCGCGCCCACGTCGGTTCCCCCCGTGGTCCACAACAGCCGTGGCTGCAGTGCGCCGTTGGCCCGCAGCACCCGCCACCAGTCCCCGGACAGCCGCTGCTCGCGGAGCCGGTACATCGTGCGGGCGACGGCCAGCCCCGCCGCGCCACGGACCTCGTCGCCCGGGGCGACCCCGAGCCCGTCCAGCCGGGACTCGATCTCCGCGTCGAACAGTCCCACCGGGAACGAGACCACCATCGAGACCTCGCCCAGCGACCGGCCGGACGCGAGCGAACGCTCCAGCCCGTCGACGTAGGCGTCGAGCACCTCGGCGTACCGCTCGGCCGAGAAGACCAGCGAGGCGTGCACCCCGATGCCCTCGGCCAGGCAGTCGGCCAGCGCCTCGACTCCCGCCGGGGTCGCGGGAATCCGTACGAGCGCGTTGGGGCGCGCCACGTGCCGGTGCAGCGCGCGGGCCGCCGACCGGAACGCCCGTGCGTCGTGGGCGTGCAGGGGGGACACCGGTACGGAGACGTGGCCGACGGCGCCGTCCGTCGCCTCGAACACGGGCCGCAGCAGGTCGCAGCTCCGCCGGAGCAGCGTGAGGGCGCTGCCCGCGGGCGCCAGGGCATTGTGGAAGTGGGTGCCCAGGACCGGATGCCGGACGCTCTTCGCGAACTCTTCGGGGCCGCGCGCACCCAGCCATGGCGAGACGCCTTCGGACACCAGTTGTTTCAGCAGGTCTCGTGCTTCTTGACTCACCACGGTCCCGACCTTAGGTCGACGCGAACCCGCGCCGTCGGTGGAGGACTGTCTCTGTGTCAGGTGGGAGCGGACCACCGGTTGCCGACGTGACCGAAAGTGTCGCCACCTGACGAATCGGTGAACCCTCGGTGGTTGCCCCCACCTTTTCTTTGCAGGCTTCTCGCTGCATCCGATGTCACGGCAGGTTCAGTACCGGGAGGTGCCACATGTACGGTGTCGCGCGCTTGAAATCATCGCCGGCGGGCCAGCAGCCCGTTTGGCCCGACGAAGACGCTCTGCTGAATGCGCGGGCCGAAATCGAGGGCTCGGCCGCTCTTGTACGCGCGGAGGACGTCGAGGCCCTCCGGGTACTGCTGGCCGCGGCCTCGCGGGGCGAGGTGCAGATCGTGCAGGGCGGGGACTGCGCGGAGGACCCCGCCGAGTGCACCCCCGGATACGTGGCGCGCAAGGCGGCGCTCCTCGACGTGCTCGCCGGAGTCATGAAGGCACGTTCGCTCAAGCCCGTCATCCGAGTGGGCCGCCTCGCGGGACAGTTCGGAAAGCCCCGTTCCAACAACACCGAGATCATCCAGGGCATCGAACTCCCGGTGTACCGCGGCCACATGGTCAACAGCCCGGAGCCCGACGCCGAGAGCCGCCGGCCCGACCCGCAGCGGCTGGTCGCCGGCTACCGCGCGGCCGCGGCCGCCATGCGGTCCCTGGGCTGGCACGGAGAGCAGCGACGCTCCGCGGCCGAGGCCCCGGTGTGGACCAGCCACGAGGCCCTGCTGATGGACTACGAGGTCCCGATGCTGCGCACCCAGCCCGACGGCTCGGTGCTGCTCACCTCGACGCACTGGCCCTGGATGGGCGAGCGCACGCGGGAGCTGGAGGGCGCCCACATCGAGCTGTTCGCGTCCATCTCCAACCCGGTCGCCACCAAGGTCGGCCCGAAGATGACCCCGGCCGAACTGGTCGAGCTGTGCGGCCGCCTCGACCCGTGGCGCGAGCCGGGCCGGCTGACGCTGATTTCCCGGATGGGGGAGGGCACGGCTGCCGAAAAGCTGCCGGAACTGGTCCGCGCGGTCCGCGCGGCCGGGCACCCCGTCCTCTGGATGTGCGACCCCATGCACGGAAACACCGTCAGTGCGCCCGGCGGCTACAAGACCCGCTACATCACGTCGGTCGTGCGTGAGGTCGAGGAATTCCAGGAGGCCGTCAACGAAAACGGCGGAGTCGCGGCCGGACTTCACCTGGAGACCACTCCGGACGCCGTGTACGAATGCGTCCGCGACGAATTCCACGTCAGCCAGCTGGGTGAGAAGTACACCTCATTCTGCGACCCGCGCCTCAATTCCGATCAGGCGGTCGAAGTCGTATCCGCCTGGCGCGGCTGAGGCTGAAAGATAGAGGGGTGTTCCCGCCATGGAAGGAAAAATCGCACTCGTCACCGGAGCGGCCGGCGGCATAGGCGCGGCCATCGTCCGTGCGCTGGCCGCACTGGGTGTCCGGGTGGCCGCGGTCGACATGGACGCGACCCGGTTGCGCGACCTGGCCAAATCGGTCGTCGAGGAGGGTGGCCGCGTCGACGCGTTCCCCGTCGACGTCACCTCCAGCGCGGAGGTCGAGGCGCTGGTGGACGACGTGGAGGTGCTCCTGGGGCCGCTCGACTTCCTCGTCAACGCCGCCGGAGTGCTGCGGCTCGCCGAGGCCCGTGCCCTCACCGACCAGGAGTGGAGCACGACGTTCGCGGTCAACACCACGGGCGTGTTCCTCGTCTCGCGCGCCGTCGTCAACCGCATGGTGCCGCGCGGACGCGGGGCGATCGTCACGATCGCCTCCAACTCCGCGGGCACCGCGCGTACGGAGATGGCCGCGTACGCCGCCTCGAAGGCGGCCGCGACCATGTTCACCAAGTGTCTGGGCCTGGAGGTCGCCAAGTTCGGCATCCGCGCGAACATCGTGGCGCCGGGATCCACGGACACTCCGATGCTCACCTCGATGTGGCAGGACGAGAGCAGTTCGAAGGCCTCCATCGAAGGGGTGCCGGGCTCCTACCGCGTCGGCATCCCGCTGGGCAAGATCGCCCGTCCCGAGGACGTCGCCGAGGCGGTCGTCTTCCTGCTCTCCGACAAGGCCGCGCACATCACGATGCACGACCTCACGGTGGACGGCGGTGCGGCACTCGGTGCCTGAGACCGGTGCGACCCGTCAGCCAACCGTCAACGAGACCGTCAACGAGACCGTGAACGAGAGGGAGAAACGCATGGCAGGCATACCTGCTATCAGCCCTTATCCGATGCCCTCCGCAGCCGACCTGCCCGCCAACTCCGTGGACTGGGAAGTCGACCCGGACCGCGCCGTGCTGCTGGTGCACGACCTCCAGAAGTACTTCCTGACCGCCTTCCCCGCCGGCGAGCAGCCCGTCGTGGACCTCTCCCGCAACGCCGGAGCGCTGCGCGTCCGCGCGGCGGCGCTCGGCATTCCGGTCGCCTACACGGCGCAGCCCGGCGGCATGACGCCCCAAGAGCGCGGCCTGCTCGCCGACTTCTGGGGTCCGGGCATGCGGCCGAGCCCCGAACACCGCCAGGTCGTGGACCCGGTGGCGCCGGCCGCCGGGGACTGGATGCTCACCAAGTGGCGCTACAGCGCCTTCTTCAAGACCGATCTGCTGGAGCGGATGCGCGCACAGGGCCGCGACCAGCTGATCATCTGCGGCGTGTACGCCCACGTGGGCGTCCTGATGACGGCGGTGGAGGCCTTCACCAACGACATCCAGCCCTTCCTGGTCGCCGATGCCATCGCCGACTTCAGCTGGAAGGAGCACCGGATGGCGCTGGAGTACGCGGCCGGCCGGTGCGCCGCCCTGACCACCACGAAGGAGCTCCTCACGGCTCTCCCGGCCCGGACGGGCGCGTACGCGGAAAGGGTGTCGGCATGACCGCGGACCAGCTGGGCCGGATCCTGACCGACCGGCCGCCGGCCTTCGCGCTGATCCACCGTCCGGAGACCGCTCCCGACGGCCGGCTCGACCTGTTCCTCGGTTCGTTCACCGAGGCCGCGACCCTGGCCGACGTACCCCTCGGTGACGTCGTGCCGGGTGCCGGCGCGCGCCAGGACGTACTCACCCTGATCCCGTACCGGCAGCTCGCCGAGCGCGGCTTCGAGGCACCGGACGACGGCACCCCGCTGCTCGCCATGGTGATCGAGGAGCAGCTGCGGGTGCCGCTCGACTCCGTGCTGCGGCAGATCCCCGGCGGGTCCGTCCACCTGGTGCCCGGCGGCGACTTCGACATCGACGACGACACCTACGCCGAGACGGTCCGCCGCGTCATCACGGACGAGATCGGCACCGGCGAGGGCGCCAACTTCGTGCTGAAGCGCTCGTTCGTGGCCGACATCAGTGACTACTCCGTCGCCACGGCGCTGCGGGTCTTCCGCAGGCTGCTGGAGGGGGAGACCGGCGCGTACTGGACGTTCGTCGTGCACACCGGCGACCGCACGCTCGTCGGTGCCTCTCCCGAGCGCCACATGAGCGTGGCGGGCGGCCGGGCCGTGATGAACCCCATCAGCGGCACCTACCGCTTCCCCGCCTCGGGACCCGAACTGCGCGGCGTCATGGACTTCCTGGCCGACCGCAAGGAGGCCGACGAGCTGTACATGGTCGTCGACGAGGAACTCAAGATGATGGCCCGGATCTGCGATTCGGGCGGCCGGGTCGTCGGGCCCTATCTGAAGGAGATGGCCCGGCTCGCGCACACCGAGTACTTCATCGAGGGCCGCACTTCCCGCGACCCGCGCGAGATCCTCCACGAGACGCTGTTCGCGCCCACGGTCACCGGCTCCCCGCTGGAGAGCGCGGGCCGGGTCATCAAGAAGTACGAGCCCCAGGGCCGCGGCTACTACAGCGGCGTGCTGGCCCTCATCGGCCAGGACGAGAACAGCGAGCGCACGCTGGACTCGGCGATCCTCATCCGGACCGCCGACATCGACGCCGGGGGGCGGATGCGGATCGGCGTCGGCGCCACCCTGGTCCGCCACTCCGACCCGCTGTCCGAGGTCGCCGAGACCCGCGCCAAGGCCGCCGGCCTGCTGGCCGTGTTCGAGGAGCCCGTACAGAGCCGCTTCGGCGACCACCCGGAGGTGCGGGCGGCACTCAGCCGGCGCAACGACACGATCGCCGGTTTCTGGCTGGACGGCGAAGCCGGCCGCGCCCGGCCGGTCCCGCCGCTCGGGGGCCGCAAGGTGCTGGTGGTCGACGCGGAGGACACCTTCACGGCGATGATCGCGCACCAACTGCGCGCCATGGACGCGCAGGTCACCGTCACCCGCTTCGACGAGCCCTACGACTTCGCCCCGTACGACCTCGTCGTCATGGGCCCGGGACCGGGTGACCCGCGCGAGGTGGACCACCCGAAGATCGCGCACCTGCGGGCCGCGGTCGACACCCTGCTCACGGAGCGGCGGCCGTTCCTCGCCGTGTGCCTCAGCCACCAGGTGCTCAGCACCAAGCTCGGCTTCGGCCTGCGGCGCAGGGAGCAGCCCAACCAGGGGGTGCAGCGGGAGATCGACCTGTTCGGGCGGCGCGAACGCGTCGGCTTCTACAACACCTTCGCGGCGCAGAGCGCGGCGGACACGGTGGAGGTTCCCGGCCTCGGCACGGTGCAGGTGTGCCGGGAGGCGGAGACCGGCGAGGTGCACGCGCTGCGCGGGCCCGGCTTCCGGTCGATGCAGTTCCACGCCGAGTCGGTGCTCACGGAGGACGGCGTCCGCATCGTCGGCGAGGCGCTGGCCGGACTGCTGCAGGAGCAGCTCGTATGAAGGCGACGGTGGCCTGGTGGGATCTCGCCGGCTCGGGGCACACCATCGAGTCGCTGCGCTCGTACCTGCGCGACGAGGCGGTCGACCGGTTCGCCTCGGTCGAGGGCCTGCGGCTGAAGTTCTGGATCGCCGATCCGCAGACCGAGCGGTGGGGAGCGGTGCTGCTGTGGGAGTCCGCGGAGGCGGCGGCCCGGCCGATCGCCCCGCGGGCCGCCGAGCTCATCGGGCGGGCGCCGGTGCAGTACGCGGTGTTCGACGTCGAGGCGACGGTCGAGGGGGTTCACACGCTGCCCGGGCTGCCGGGCCCCGGCCTGATCTGAGGTGTGGTCCGGTGCCCGGTCCGGGGTGTGGCCCGGGACCGGGCACCGGACCCACGGCAGGGCGCAGCGGCCCCTCACGACCCGTCCGGGTCGGGAGGGGCCGTGTGCGTCGGCGTCGTTCCGGGCTCCGTGGAGACCTGGCGCAGGACGGCCGTCATGGCGTCCAGCGTGCCGTGGAAGTCGCTGTCCAGGTCCCGCAGATACGGGTTCTGCCCCAGGACCGCGGCCGTCCTGCCCTCGGTCAGGGTGATGCTCAGCGTGAGGGTGAGCCGCCCCTCTTCGTCTTCGCCGATCTCGTTGCGTATCTCCGCGATGTCGGTGTGGTCCAGGTGCCGGTAGACGATGCGCCCGGCGCTCTCCTGGGCGGTGACCCGCTGGAGGAAGGTGTCCTGCCCGCGCCGGATCTCCCGGAGGAGGCCGTCCGCGTACCGGTCGTGGATCCGGCATTCCGCGATGGCGGGCACGTAGTCCGTCGGATGCTCCGCCTTGTGCAGCAGGGCCTGCCACAGGTTCTCCCGGGTGGGACCGCCACGACCCTCCTGAGCTGTGTCGACGACCGGACGGGTCCACGAAAGCGTCAGCATTGATCTCCCTTTCGTCCGCTTACCGGCGTGCAGCTTCCGTTGGCCGGACGGCGGTGTCAAAGGGGGTCGGCGCAGTCCGTCAGCTGCCTGAAGGACCTGACGAAGTGCCCGAAGCGCACTGCCCAGCGGGGCCCCGTTCCTTGCAAGGTGGCCGCTGGTCGAATGCGTGCGGCGCGAGTCGGCGCGCTTTCTCGGAGTCCCCTGCGGAGAATCAGGAGAACACTGATGTCTGAACGGTTCGACGGCCGGGTCGTCCTCGTGACCGGAGGTGGCGAAGGCATCGGCCGGGCAGCGGCGGTGGCCTTCGCCCGGCTCGGAGCCCTGGTGGTGGTCGCCGGCCGCCACCCGGAGACGCTCGATGCGACGGTCAAGCTGATCCGCGACGAAGGCGGGCAGGCCGACAGCGTGGTCGCCGAGGTCTCGGATCCCACGGAAGGCGCCGACGTCGGCGCCGCCCACATCGTCTCCGAAACCGTGCGCCGCCACGGAGCACTGCACGTGGCCTTCAACAACACCACGGAGCTGGGCCCGCACCAGAGCGTCGCCGACATCAGCGAGACCGCCTGGGCCCAGAGCCTCACGGCCAACCTGACCGGCGTCTGGCTCTCCATGAAGCACGAGATCGCCCACATGGAGCGGGCCGGCGGCGGGGTCATCGTCAATACGGCGAGCAACATCGGATCCCAGGGCATGCTCCCGGGCCTGGGCGCGTACGCCGCGTCCACGGCGGCCGTCAGCGCCCTCACGCGGACCGCGGCCAAGGAGTACTTCGGCAAGGCCATCCGCATCAACGCCATCAGCCCCTGCCCGCTCGGCCGGGGCGGCAGCGCCGAGGAGATCGCCGACACCGTCGTCTGGCTCGCCTCGGACGCGGCCGCGTACATCGTCGGGCACGACCTCGTACTCGACCGCAAGACCAGCGTGTGACCAGTACCCGGTCGAGCCCCGCGGGCCGGCCGAGCAGAGGAGCCCTGAGCACAGTGACGAGCAGCACCGAGAAGAGATCCCTCCGCACCTTCGAGTGGACCGACCTGGACCGGCGCGCCGTCGACACCGCCCGCGCGCTGGCGATCGATGCGGTCGAGGCCGCGGGCCACGGCCACCCGGGCACCGCGATGAGCCTGGCGCCCGCCGCCTACCTGCTGTTCCAGCGGCTGCTGCGGCACAACCCGGCCGATCCCCAGTGGGCCGGCCGCGACCGCTTCGTCCTGTCCTGCGGGCACTCCAGCCTGACCCTGTACACCCAGCTCTACCTCTCCGGCTACGGCCTGGAGCTCGACGACCTCAAGGCCCTGCGCACCGAGGGCAGCCTGACCCCGGCGCACCCCGAGTACGGCCACACCCCCGGCGTCGAGACCACGACCGGTCCGCTCGGCCAGGGCCTGGGCAACGCGGTCGGGATGGCGATGGCGGCACGCCGCGAACGCGGTCTGTTCGACCCGGACGCCGCCCCGGGCGAGAGCGCCTTCGACCACACCGTCTGGGCCTTCGTCTCCGACGGCGACCTGGAGGAGGGCATCAGCCACGAGGCCGGTTCCCTCGCGGGCCACCAGCGGCTGGGCAACCTGGTCGTGCTCTGGGACGACAACCGCATCTCCATCGAGGACGACACGCAGATCGCGGTCTCCGAGGACGTGCCCGCGCGCTACCGCAGCTACGGCTGGCACGTCCAGCAGGTCGACTGGACCGTGACCGGCTCCTACGTCGAGGACATGGCGGCCCTGCACGACGCCCTGTCGGCCGCCCGCGAGGAGACCGGACGGCCCTCGCTCGTCGCGCTGCGCACCATCATCGGCTGGCCCTCGCCGGGCAAGCAGAACAGCGGAAAGATCCACGGCTCGGCCCTCGGCGCGGCCGAGGCCGCGGCCACCAAGGAGGCCATGGGCCTGGACCCCGAGCGCGCCTTCGAGGTACCGGACGAGGTCCTCGCGCACGCCCGGCAGGTCGGCGAGCGGGCCCGCGCCGACGTGGCGCTCTGGGTGAAGCGGTACGCGGACTGGCGCGCCGGCGCACCCGAGCGGGCGGCCGAGTTCGACCGGATCAGCGTGCGCGACCTGCCCGCGGGGTGGACGGACGCGCTGCCCGCCTTCGAGGCGGGCGGCCAGATCGCCACCCGCAAGGCGTCCGGGGAGGTGCTGAGCGCGCTCGCCGCGACGCTGCCCGAGCTGTGGGGCGGCTCCGCCGACCTCGCCGAGTCCAACCTCACCACCATGAAGGGCGAGCCCTCCTTCGTCCCCGCCGACCGGGCGACCGAGGCCTTCCCCGGCCACGCGTACGGGCGGACCCTGCACTTCGGCATCCGCGAGCACGCGATGGGCGCGATCCTCAACGGCATCGCCCTGCACGGCGGAACCCGCCCCTACGGCGGCACCTTCCTGGTCTTCTCCGACTACATGCGCCCCGCCGTACGCCTCGCCGCCATGATGAAGCTGCCCGTCACCTACGTCTGGACCCACGACTCCATCGGGCTCGGCGAGGACGGCCCCACCCACCAGCCCATCGAGCACCTGTGGGGGCTGCGCGGCATCCCGGGCCTCGACGTCGTACGCCCGGCCGACGCGAACGAGACCGTCGTCGCCTGGCGCACCGTCCTGGAGAACGACGACCGCCCGGCGGGCCTGTGCCTGTCCCGGCAGAACCTGCCGGTCCTCGACCGCTCCGCCGCCTCCGGCGTGAACCCGGCCGAGGGCACCGCACGCGGCGGCTACGTCCTGGCCGAGGCCGGCGGCGGCGCCCCCCAGGTGGTGCTGATCGCCACGGGCAGCGAAGTGCACATCGCGCTGGACGCCCGCGCCGTCCTCGAACGCGAGGGCATCGCCACCCGCGTCGTGTCGATGCCGTGCCTGGAGTGGTTCCAGGAGCAGACCCCCGAGTACCGCGAGCAGGTCCTGCCGAGCGCCGTACGGGCCCGGGTCTCGGTCGAGGCCGGATCCGCACTCGGCTGGTACCAGCTCCTCGGCGACGCCGGAATCCCGGTGGGGCTCGACCAGTTCGGGGCCAGCGCCCCGTACACCGCGCTGTACGAGCGCCACGGCTTCACCGCCGGCAACGTGGCCGCCACCGCCCGGGCCAGCCTGGCCCGCGTCGCGGCCCAGCGGGGTACGCGGTGAGCGAGCCGGTGCTGATCGCCCGGATCCCGGGCTCCAAGAGCATCACCAACCGGGCGCTGCTCCTGGCCGCCGCGGCCGAGGGCGTCTCGCTGCTGCGCGATCCGCTGGTCAGCGAGGACACGCTGGCCTTCCGCGCGGCCCTGGCCGGGCTCGGAGTGCACATCGAGACGGCCGACGACGGCGCCTGGAAGGTGACCGGAACGGGCGGCGCCCCGCGCGGCGGCGGCGCCGTCTGGTGCGAGGACGCGGGCACCGCGGCCCGCTTCCTGCCGCCCTTCGCGGCGGCCGGCCAGGGCGAGTTCGCCTTCGACGGGACCGAGCAGCTGCGGGCCCGGCCGCTGCGGCCGCTGGCCGACGCGCTGGCCGGGCTCGGCGCGGACGCCCGGGTGACCGAGCCGGCCGGCGGACTGCCGCTGACGGTTTCGGCCCGGGGCCTGGACGGCGGCGCGCTGACCGTGGACGCCTCGCTCAGCAGCCAGTACCTCACCGGTCTGCTGATGGCCGGTCCGCTGATGCGGCAACCGCTGGTCGTACGGGGCGCGGGCCTGGTCAGCAAGCCGTACATCACCATGACCCAGGAACTGATGCGGCACTTCGGGGCGTACGTCGACGCGTTCGAGGACGGGACGATCCAGGTGCTGCCCGGCGGCTACCGGGCCGCCGCCCTGGACATCGAGCCGGACGCCTCCACCGCTTCGTACGTCTTCGCCGCGGCCGCCGTCACGGGCCGCAGCATCACCGTGCCGGGTCTCGGTACGGGCAGCGTCCAGGGCGATCTCGGCTTCGTCCGGGTACTGGCCCGGGCCGGCGCCCGCGTGGAGATCACCGACCGGGCGACGACCGTCACCGGTACCGGACAGCTCCGCGGCGGCTTCGACATCGACATGGGCGACATCTCCGACACCTTCATGACACTGGCGGCGGTGGCCCCGCTCGCCGACGCGCCCATCACGGTGCGCGGCATCGGGCACGCGCGGCTCAAGGAGTCCGACCGGATCGCCGCGGTCGAGGAGAACCTGCGGGCCTGCGGGATCCGTACCGAGTCCGGTCCGGACCGGCTCACCGTCCATCCGGGCCGCCCCGCGGCCGCCCGGATCGCCTGCCGCCGCGACCACCGGATCGCGATGGCGTTCTCGGTGCTCGGCCTGCGCGTCCCCGGCATCACGCTGGACGATCCGTCGTGCGTCGGCAAGACCTTCCCCGGCTTCCACGCCGAGCTGGAGCGGCTCTTCCCGGCCCCTACGAGCGGTGCGCGGCGATCGAGCACCGGCAGTCACTGATTCTGGAAAGGAAAGGTGAGACACCCATGGCCGACGTACTCATCGCCGGTGGTGGCATCGGTGGACTCGCTGCGGCACTCGGGCTCGCGCAACGCGGCCACCAGGTCACCGTCCTGGAGCGCCGGGACATCTTCACGGAGGTGGGCGCCGGCATCCAGCTGGGCCCGAACGCCTTCCACGCGCTCGACCTGCTCGGAGTGGGCCGTGAGGTCCGCGAACGCGCCGTCATCATCGACGAACTGCGCTTCATGGACGGCACCACCGGCGAAAAGGTCGCGGCCCTCGCGGTGACGGAGAAGTACCGGGCCCGGTTCGGCAACCCCTACGCGGTGGTGCACCGGGTGGACCTCTACCTGCCGCTCCTGGAGGCCGCCCGCCGTTCCCCCGGCATCGAACTGCTCGGCGGGTGCCACGTCGTCGCGTACGAGCAGTGGGCGGGCGGGGTGACGGCCGTTCTCGCCGATGGCAGGCGGCTCACCGGCGACGCGCTCATCGGCGCCGACGGGCTGCACTCCGCGGTCCGCCGGCAGCTGGTCGGCGACGGGCCCCCGCGCGTCTCCGGCCACACCATCTACCGCTCGGTGATCCCCGTGGAGGAGGTGCCCGAGGAGCTGCGGGAGAACTCCGTGGTCCTGTGGGCGGGCCCGAAGTGGCACCTCGTGTACTACCCGGTCACGGGTGGCAGCCACTTCAATCTGGCCGTGACCCGGGACGACGGCGCCACGGAGGCCGTGGCCGGCGTGCCGGCCGAGCACGCCCACGTGCTGAGCTCCTTCCCCGGACTGTCGGGCCCGGCCCGCCGGGTGCTGGAACTGGGGCGGGACTGGAAGTCCTGGGTGCTGTGCGACCGGGACCCGGTGGACCGCTGGACCGAGGGCCGGGTCGCACTCCTCGGTGACGCCGCGCACCCGATGCTCCAGTACGCGGCGCAGGGTGCGTGCCAGGCCATCGAGGACGCGGTCCTGCTGTCCGTTCTGCTGGACGGCAGCGAGGCCGATTTCGTCCAGCGCCTGGAGAAGTACAACGCGGCGCGCCGCGAGCGTACGGCCCGGGTGCAGCTGGTGGCCCGGGAGATGGGGCGCAGGCTCTACCACGCGGCCGGGGAGGCGCGGGTGGAGCGCAACGCGATGCTGGCCGCGCTGTCCGACGAGGACATGTACGACAAGGCCGCCTGGTTGCACGGCGCCTACGACTTCGCTTGGGGAGACGGAAATTGAGCAGGTTGCGTTGGCTTACGGCCGGGGAATCGCACGGCCCGGCGCTGGTGGCGACGCTGGAGGGTCTTCCCGCCGGCGTCCCGGTCACCACGGAGCTGGTGGCCGAACACCTGGCCCGGCGCCGGCTCGGCTACGGCCGCGGGGCCCGGATGAAGTTCGAGCAGGACGAGATCACCTTCCTCGGCGGTGTCCGCCACGGCCTGTCGCAGGGTTCCCCGGTCGCCGTCATGATCGGCAACACCGAGTGGCCGAAGTGGCAGACGGTGATGTCGGCCGACCCGGTCGACCCCTCGCTGCTCAAGGAGACCGGCCGCAACGCGGCGCTGACCCGGCCCCGGCCCGGCCACGCGGATCTCGCGGGCATGCAGAAGTACGGCTTCTCGGAGGCGCGTCCGATCCTGGAGCGCGCCAGCGCGCGGGAGACCGCCGCCCGGGTGGCCCTCGGCGCGATCGCGCGGTCCTTCATCAAGGAGGTCGCGGGCATCGAGATCGTCTCCCACGTGGTGGAGCTGGCCGCCGCCAAGGCCCCGTACGGCGTCTACCCGACCCCCGCCGACGTGGAGAAGCTCGACGCGGATCCGGTGCGCTGCCTGGACGCGGACGCATCGAAGGCGATGGTCGCGGAGATCGACCAGGCCCACAAGGACGGCGACACGCTGGGCGGCGTCGTCGAGGTACTGGCTTACGGGGTGCCCGTGGGTCTGGGCTCGCACGTGCACTGGGACCGCCGCCTGGACGCGCGCCTCGCGGCTGCCCTGATGGGCATCCAGGCGATCAAGGGCGTGGAGGTCGGCGACGGCTTCGACCTGGCCCGCGTGCCGGGCTCGCGGGCGCACGACGAGATCGTGTCGACGCCGGAGGGCATCCGGCGTACCTCCGGGCGGGCGGGCGGCACCGAGGGCGGTCTGACCACGGGTGAACTGCTGCGCGTGCGCGCCGCGATGAAGCCGATCGCGACCGTGCCGAAGGCCCTCGCCACGGTGGACGTCGCCACCGGCGAGGCCACCGTCGCGCACCACCAGCGTTCCGACGTCTGTGCCGTGCCCGCCGCGGGCATCGTCGCGGAAGCGATGGTGGCTCTGGTGCTGGCCGATGCCGTCGTGGAGAAGTTCGGCGGCGACTCGGTCCCCGAGACCCGCCGCAACGTCCGCTCCTACCTCGACAACCTCCGGATCGGCTGAACCGGGACGGCCACGGGCCGGAACAACGGGCGGTGGGGGCACGGAAATCCGTGCCCCCACCGCCCGTTCCCGTTCGGGCCCGCACACGACCCCTCCCGCACACGACCCCTCCCGCACACGACCCCTCCCGCACACGACCCCTCCCGCACACGGCTCATCCGCACCCCTCCCGCACACGACAGTGGCCGGTGCCTCCCGGGGGAGGACCGGCCAAGTCGGTGGGGTCGGACGGAGCGTCCGGAGGTCAGACGGAGACCGACTGCACGGGGCGCTCGTCCTCGGCGGACCGCACGTCCTGCGGGGACGGGTCCCCGGCCGGCGCGCCCGTCGCATCCGCCCCGGCACGGCGGAAGTTGAGCGCGATGAGGATCGACACGACCATGGCGCCGGCCGCGATCAGGACGGCGGTGCGCAGACCGTCGGTCGTCGCCGCCCGGGTGGCCTCCTCGCCGGTGATCGAGTTGGCGACGGCGACCAGGAGCGCCAGGCCCACGGCGCCGCCGACCTGCTGGCCGGTGGAGACGATGCCGGAGGCGATGCCCTGCTCCATCGGGTCCACGCCGGAGGAGGACGCGGCGAACATGCTCGTGTAGAGCGCGCCCTGGCCGAGGCTGAGCACGATCAGGCCGGGCACCAGGGCTACGTACGACGCCGACGGGTCCATCGCGAGCGCGAGCATCAGGGTGCCCACCGCACCCACGACCAAGGCGCCCAGGATCGTGTTGCGGGTGCCGAAGCGGGTGGCGAGCCGGCCGCCGAGGGTGGAGCCGACCAGTCCCGCGACCATCGGGACCAGGAAGGCCAGACCGGTCTGGAGCGCGCTGTAGCCGTGCACGCCCTGGAAGTAGATGGTCTGGAAGTACAGCAGCGAGCCGAAGGTGGCCATGAACATGAAGGTGATGGCCACGCCCGCGGAGAGGTTGCGGTTGCGGAACAGCCGCAGCGGCAGCAGCGGTTCGGCGCTGCGCGACTCGACCACCAGGAAGACGGCGAGCAGCACCAGGGCGGCCGCGCCCGCACCGAGCACGGGGGCCGAGGCCCAGCCGGACTCCGGTCCCTGGACCAGGGCGAACACCACGAGGGTGGCACCGGCGGTGCCGGTCAGCGCGCCCGGCACGTCGAAGGAGCGGCCGGCGGCGCGCTTGCCGTCCGGGGCGATCAGCACGTAGGCCGAGGCGATGGCGACGACCGCCAGCGGGACGTTGACGTAGAAGACCGACTCCCAGCCGAAGGCCTGGGTCAGTACGCCGCCGAGCAGCGAGCCGAGGACCATGCCGCTGGCGCCGGCGCCCGCCCAGACCGCCAGGGCCCGGTTGCGCTCGCGCCCCTCGCTGAACGAGGTGATGACCAGGGAGAGGGTGGCGGGGAAGAGGAACGCGCCGCCCAGACCCTGCACCGCACGTGCGGCGACCAGGAATTCCGAGGTGGTGGCGAGGCCGCCGAGGAGCGAGCCCGCAGCGTAGAGGGAGAGGCCGAAGACGAACATGCGGCGGCGGCCGAGGAGGTCGGAGGCGCGGCCGCCGAGCAGCAGGAAACCGCCGTAGATCACGGCGTAGGCACTGACGACCCACTGCAGCGTCTGGGCGGAGAAGGAGAGGTTCTCGCCTATTTCGGGCAGCGCGACATAGACGATGTTGTAGTCGAGCGAGGTGATGAGCTGAGCCAGCGCGAGAAGCGCCAGGACGAGGGCGGGACGACGAGATGTCGGTGTTCTGGAATCTGTGCCCGATGACATGGGGGGTCCTTTCGGTTCCCTCGACCGAACGGGCTCTTGGGGCCACGAAAAGGGCGGGGTCGGTCGTGACCGGCCCCGCCCTTTGGTCGAGTGGGAATCATGGGTTCAGGGAGGGGTAATTCAGGACGCGTGGATGAAGTCCTGAACGAGCTTGACGAATTCGACGGGCTTCTCGTACACCACGACGTGGCCGCTCTCCAGCTCGGCGTACGAGCTGTTCTTGATGGCGGCGTGCAGTTCCCGGGAGTGCTCCACGGGGACCGTGGCGTCCAGGGAGCAGCCGATGACCAGCGTCTGCGCCTCGATCTTCGGCAGCAGGTCCCGGATGTCCACGCGCAGGTTCAGGTCGATGTGGCGCAGTGCGCCCTCGCTCGGCTGGTTGCCGGCGATGATGCCCTCGAGCTGCTCCCGGCCGATGCCGTTGAGGAAGGAGCGGCTGAACGCGGTCAGGGTGCCGAAGCGGCCGAACGCGTCCGGCTTGTCCTCCAGCGCACGCCACACGCTCATCAGGTTGCGCAGGTACTCGTCCTCGGGGGCGGCCCAGCCGGCCGTGAGGACCAGGCGCCGGACCAGGTCCGGGCGGGTGGCGGCGACCGTCGCGGAGATGACCGCGCCGAGCGAGAAGCCGACCAGGTCGACCGGGCCGTTGCCGGCCTCCTCGATCACACCGATCACCTGGGCGGCGAGCTGCTCCACGGTCAGCTCGGTGCCGTCGTCCTCGGTGGCACCGCAGCCGGAAAGGTCCGGCAGGAGCACGGTGCGGCTCCCGGCGAACTCGTCGGCGAGGTGGCCCCAGGTTCCCTGGGCGCCGAAGCCGGTGCCGTGGACGAAGAGCAGACCGGTGCCGGACCCGCGGACCTGGTAGTCCACGCGGGCGTCACCTGCGGACACGATGGGCATGTTTCTCCCCTTGATTGCGTCATTGCCGATATCACGATGCGTTCCGCCATCGCCAAGAGATGGGCAACGCCTTCGGAAACCTAAGGGGGGAACGGGGGGTTCGGGAGTTCGGCCCCGGCAATCTGTCAGGTCGGCGCCGGTCGTAACCGGTCGGGACCTCGCGGGAAGCCGCACCGCGGCCGCAGCTGACAGATTACGTCACCGGCCGTGCCGGAGATCCGGTGGAAGCAGTCTAATCAGCGACTGATCGATAAAGGAAACCGCGAAAACTCCCTTTCCAAGGATGGTTAATTTCATGGCTCACGGCCAGATGATCGCGGAAGGACCGGCGGCCGGCACCGTCGAGGCTCCCACCGCGCAGACCGACCGGGGCACGAGCTCCGTCCGGGGTGCGACCCCGGAGCGTGGACAGAGCCGGCTTCCCTCACTGACCGGACTCCGATTCCCCGCCGCGCTGCTGGTGTTCCTCTACCACGCGGCCCTGCCGATCCCCGCCCTGCGGCTGCTCGGGGAAGACGCGGACGTCATGGGCTTCTACAAGTCCGCCGGGCAGATGGGCGGCCTCGGCGTCACCTTCTTCTTCGTGCTCAGCGGCTTCGTCCTGAGCTGGTCCGCCCGGCAGAAGGACACCGCACGGGCGTTCTGGCGCCGCCGGTTCGTGAAGATCTACCCGAACTACGTGGTCGCCTGGGTGCTGGGCATGGTGCTCTTCGCCTCCGCGTACACCCCGGTCGGCACGTCGATCGCCAACCTGCTGATGGTCCAGGTGTGGTCGCCCGACTTCAACACCTACTTCAGCGTCACCCCGCCGAGCTGGTCGCTGGGTGCGGAGGCGGTCTTCTACGCCGCGTTCCCCATGCTGAACAACTTCTTCCGCCGGATCCGCGACAGCCACCTCAAGTACTGGATCGCCGGCACCGTCGCACTGGTCGTCGCCACCCCGATGCTCGCCTACGCGCTGCTGCCGGACGCCCCCGGGATCCCCGGCGGCGAGGCCAGCTCCGTGATCCAGTACTGGGTCACCTACGTGCTGCCGCCCGTCCGCATGGTCGACTTCGCGCTCGGCATGCTCGTCGCGCACGCCGTGCAGCGCGGCCGCTGGAAGAACATCGGCATGATCTGGTCGGGGCTCCTGCTCGTGGGCGGCTACATCCTGACCGCGTACGTCCCCTACCTGTACGGACAGCGTGCCGCCTGCATCGTCCCGGTGATCCTGCTGATCGCCGCCGCGGCCACCGCGGACGTGGAGAACCGGTTCACCCTCTTCAAGAACCGCACCATGCTCTGGCTCGGCGAGATCTCCTTCGCCTTCTACCTGCTGCACTTCGTGGTGCTCGCCTACGGACGCAAGCTGCTCGGCACCGAGACCTACTCGGCGCTCACCACGTCCCTGCTGCTCGCCGCCGCCGCGGGCATCACCGTCGTCCTCTCCTGGGCCCTCTACGCCGGAGTGGAGCGGCCGTTGACCCGCCGTTTCGCCAAGTCGCGGCGTGCGGGCCGGACGGCAGACCGCGTTTCCACCGGTGCCTGAGCACCTTCCGACTCCAAGGAGCAACATGTCCAGCACGCAGATCCTGGTCATCGGCGCCACCGGTCAGGTGGGCCGTGAGGTCCTCTCCCAGCTGATCGGGGCCGGCGTCCCGGTCCGGGCCGGCGCCCGCACCCCCTCGCGGCTGGCCGCCCCGGAGACCGTCGAGGTGGTCGAGGCCGACCTCGGCCGGCCCGAGACGCTGCCCGCCGCGCTCGCGGGCGTGGAGAAGGTCTTCCTGTACGCCGTTCCGCAGGGGGTCTCCGAGTTCCTCGCGGCCGCGCAGCAGGCCGGGGTGAAGCACATCGTCCTGCTGTCCTCCCAGACGGTGACCGAGAGCTTCCCCGGCCAGGAGCCGATCACCGAGATGCACCGCTCGGTGGAGGCGGCGATCGTCGAGTCCGGCATCGCGTACACCTTCCTGCGCCCGCACAACTTCGCCAGCAACATCCTGATGTGGGGCTGGCCCGAGAGCATCCGGGCGGAGCAGAAGGTGCGCTTCCCCTACCCGGAGTCGCACAGCGACGCCATCCACGAGAAGGACATCGCGGCGGTCGCCGTGAAGGCCCTGACCGAGCCGGGACACGAGGGGCAGAGCTACTTCCTCAGCGGTCCCGAGTCGGTGACGCAGCGCCGCCAGCTGGAGATCATCGCCGAGGTCGTCGGCAAGGAGCTGGAGTTCGAGGAGCGCACCGACGAGCAGGCGCGCGAGGACCTCGGCGCGATCGTGCCGGCCTGGGTCGCCGGTGCGGTGTTCGGCTACTGGTCCGCCTCCGACGGCGTGCCGACCCACCTGTCGGACAACGTGGAGAAGATCACCGGCCGGCCGGCGCGGACGTTCGCCGAGTGGGCGGCCGACCACGCGCGGGAGTTCACCGGCTGAGGTGAGCCCGGGCACGGACGGAGGGGGACGGACCGGATGGTCCGTCCCCCTCCGTGCTTTCGGCGCGTTCAGCTCGCGGCCGGCTCGATGTTGTAGGTCACCCGGAACAGGTTCGCCGGGTCGTACGCCGCCTTGAGGCTCGCCAGCCGGGCGTGGCCGGACTCCGTGTAGGCGCTGCGGACCCGGTCGGCGCCGATGTCGTCGATGCCGAAGAAGTTCACGAACGCCCCGCCGGTGCTCCACGGCTCCATCGTGCGGTGGAGCAGGTCGTGGGCCGTACGGAGGGCGGACAGCCGGCCGGGCTCCATGATCGAGGTGGAGAACAGCATGAACCCGGCGTTCCGGCCCGCGACCGCGCTGTCGGTGCGGGGCGGGCGGGCGTAGGCGCCTCCGTGGTGGCGGATCTCCACGAAGTACGGGGCGTCCGCCTGCGGACCGGCCAGGTCGAGCAGGGCCTCGACGGCGACCGGGGGCAGCTCGCGCAGAGCCGTGTTGCGGTCGTACGCCGCCACCGGGAACGGCGGTTCGTGGTGGATGGAGCCGACTTCGAGGTAGGGCATCGTGGTGACGGTGTCCTGGAGGACCGGGCCGACGTCGCGCAGCGGCCGCACCAGGCGCTCGCCCTCGGCGTGGTCGCCGGACCAGGCGATCCGGATGTGGGCGACGTACCGGCCGCGCATCGCCTCGGGCAGGACCGGCAGGTCGGGGTAGCGGATCAGCTGGATGGAGGAGGACATCTCCTCGGGGACCGTCGCGGTCCACCCGGCGTAGGCGCGCAGGGCCTCGGCCGCCGTGTCCGGCCCGAAGTAGAGTCCGCCGCCGTAGAGCTCGGCGACCGGGAACAGGTCGATCTCCATGGAGACGACCACGCCGAAGTTGCCCTTGCCGCCCCGCAGGGCCCAGAACAGGTCCGGCTCCCGGTCGGGGGTCGCGGTGCGGAGCCGGCCGTCCGCGGTGACGACGTCCATGCTGCGGACGTGGTCGGCGGCGTATCCGTAGCGGCGGCCGAGCAGTCCCATGCCGCCGCCGACGGTGTAACCGACCGCGCCGACACCGGGGTTGGAGCCGTTCAGGGGCGCCAGCCCGTGCGGGGCGCTCGCGCTGAGGACGTCCTGCCACACGGTCCCGGCCGCAACGGTCGCGGTGCGACGCACCGGGTCGACCGTCACCCCCGTCATCCGCCGGGTGCTGATCATCAGCTGGCCTTCGGCCGAGCGGGAGACGCCGTGGCCGGTGGCCTGCACGGCGACGCCCAGGCCTGCCGCGGCCGCGTACCGGACCGCTTCCCGGACGTCGGCGGTGTCGCGGGCCAGGACGATGAGGGCGGGCCGGTGGTCGAGGGCCAGGTTGTAGCCGAGCCGTTCCTCGTCGTAGCCCGCGTCCCCGGGGCCGAGGACCGGTGCGGTCAGTGCGGCCGGTGCGGTCAGTGCTTCCTGTATTTCCTGTACTTCCTGGGTGAGCACGGTCAGTCCATTTCGTAGGGGGCGGTCATGACTTCGATGCTGTGGCCGTTCGGGTCGTCGAAGTAGACGCCGCGGCCTCCGTACCAGGCGTTGGTGACGCCGGCGTGACGGTGGAAGGGGTCGCCCCAGAAGGGCAGCCCGCGGTCCCGGATCCGGGCGAAGATCGTGTCGAACTCGTGGTCGTCGACGAGGAAGGCGTAGTGCTGCGGGGTGACCGTGCCGTCGGCGCCGAGGCCGGCGCCCTTGATGGCGTGTTCGCTGCCGAGGACGTCGAGGGTGATGTCGTTCGAGAGCTGGAGCACCCGGAACGGCCCGTAGGTGCGGCTCGGTCCGAGCCCCAGGACGTCGATCAGGAACTCCGCGGTGACGTCGCGGTCCCGGGCGGTGAGGATGGTGTGGTTGAGCCGGATGGACACGGAAGGCAACCTTCTGTGGGGGGTCGGGGGTCGGGGGTCGGGTCGGTGGTCGGGAAACGCCCCGACCCCGCGCCGGAGGCACGGGGTCGGGGACGGACGGGATCGGGGACGCGTCGG
This sequence comes from Streptomyces sp. GL_141, assembly GCF_057834385.1. NCBI lineage: Bacteria > Bacillati > Actinomycetota > Actinomycetes > Kitasatosporales > Streptomycetaceae > Streptomyces > Streptomyces sp. GL_141. The sequence goes on along the minus strand of NZ_CM174402.1, from coordinate 4,048,546 downwards.
ACGTGAGGGTCGTCCCGGATGACCGTCCCGGTCCGCATCGGGACCTCCGGGAGGGAGGGGCCCGCGCGGACGGGGCTATCCGCGGTCGGTGCCGGACGGGTTGTCGATCACGTAGCGCCAGCGGCCGTCGGGGCCGCGGCGGGCCACGTCGGTGGCGGAGCCCTCCTGGTGCAGGGGGGTTCCGTCCGGGCCGGTGCCCGAGAGCACGAAGTCTCCGATGAGCAGGGCGATGTCGTCGCAGACGTAGGTGTGCCGCAGGGTCAGCGCGATCGGGACGCCGAGTTCCAGGAACCGGGCGTTGGCCGCGCGCCGGGCATCCTCCGTGACGCCTTCGCCGGGACGGGTCACGAAGACGGCGCCGGGTGCGAAGAGGCGGTCCACCGCGGCGAGTTCACCGGAGTTGAAGGCTTGCTCGAAGACTCCGGGAAGCTCGGCGGGGTCGGTGGGGGGCAGGAGCGCGTCGAGTACGTCGGCCATGCCGTCCTCAGCCGGTCTGGATGCCGGCGCGACCCGGCTCGGGGGTGGCCGGGAGCGCGTCCAGGTCGAAGCCGAAGTACTTGCGGTAGGCCGCGAGCACGGCCTCGTCGTCCGCCAGGTCCTCGACGATGCGCTCCGATGCCGTGATCTGGGTCAGGCGGTTGCCCTTGAGGGTGACGCGCCCACCGTCCTCGGTCGGCAGCGAGCAGAACACGTCGGCCAGGAACGGCGACTCGGGTGCGGTCCGCCACCACCACAGGGTCGGCACGAAGTCGGCGACCCGCACCGGGCGGTCGTCGATCCGGTAGAGCGGGCGGTCGTTGAGGAGGACGTCGAAGCCCCAGGCGCCCTCGCCCTCGCCGGGCACGACCCGGTAGCTGCCGTGCGCGTCCTGCTGCGGCTCGGCGGTGGCGAACCGCAGCGGCGTACGGCTGTTGCGGCCGAAGCCGACGTCGACCAGCCAGGCCTCGCCGTCCAGCAGGACGCGGAGCGCGAGATGGCCCATGAACGGGCCCGGGCCGTCGGGGCGGTAGACCTGGCCGGGCAGGATCTCCACCTCGTAGCCGAGGGCGCTCAGCAGGTACCCGAAGGCGGGGTTGACCTCGTAGCAGCCGCCGCCGCGACGGCGGTCGACCAGCTTCTCCAGGACCTGCTCGTCCATGTGGACGGCGGTGCCGGCGAAGTGGTAGTCGAGGTTCTCGAACGGCACGGTCAGGCAGTGCCGCTCCTGCAGCCGGCGCAGCGCGGCGAGGTCGGCCCGCTCGGGGCGGGTCGCACCGATGCGGTCCAGATACGCGTCGACCTGGGCATCATTCAGCATGTCTGTCTCCTTGGGCAGGGTGGGAGGGCGGGAGCCAGGCGAGCCTGGGGGAGGGGGCCGTTACCCGGGGGCGATCACCAACGGAGCAGGACGAGACCCATGGCCATCCCGCCGCCGAACGCGGCGAGCAGGACGAGGTCCCCGTCCTTCATCCGACCCGTGCGCACGGCGTCGTCGAGCGTGACGGGCACGGAGGCGGAGCCGGTGTTGCCGTACTCCTCGTAGGTGGAGCGGGTGCGTTCCCGCGGGATCCCGAGCCGGTCGGCGAGGTCGTCGATCATGCGGCCGTTGGCCTGGTGCGGGACGAAGTGCGCGATGTCCCCGGGAGCCACGCCGTTGTCGGCCAGGAACGCGGAGATGGCCGGGGCCACCTTCTCGGCGACGAAGGAGCGGACCTCGCGGCCGTTCATCGTGAAGTAGTGCAGGCCGTCGCGGAGGGTGTCCTCGGTGGCCGGGAGGCGGCTGCCGCCGGCCGGGACGCCGATCAGCTCGTGCTCGGAGCTGAAGCCGGCCAGGCGGGCGCTGAGGAGGGTGCGGCCCTCGGACGGGCCGAGCACGACGGCTCCGGCGCCGTCGCCGAAGAGGACGGTGGTGCGGCGGTCCTTCGGGTCGAGGATGCGGGAGTAGACGTCCGCGCCGACGACGAGCGCGTAGCCTCCCGTTCCCCGGATGATCCGCTCCGCGGTGGTCAGCGCGAAGGTGAAGCCGCTGCACACCGCATTGAGGTCGAAGGCGGTGGTGCCGCTGCCGGCGCCGAGCCCGGCGGCCACCAGGGCGGCGGTCGGCGGCTGCGGCGAGTCCGGGGTGGAGGTGGCCGCGATGACGAGAGAGAGCTCGGAGCCGCGGATGCCGGCCTGTTCGAGAGCGGCCCGGCCCGCGGCGATGGCCAGGTCGGACGTGGCCTCGTCCGGCTTGGCCCAGCGGCGGTTCCGTATCCCGGTCTTGCTGTGGATCCATTCGCCGTCGACTCCCGCAGGGGCGCCGACCTCGTCATTGGTGACGACGTAGGACGGCAGACAGGAGCCGGTTCCCAGAATTCCGACGGCGGGCACTGCCGTGCCCTGCTCGAAACGGCGGCCGGTGGTGATCAATTGTCGTCCCCTCGGTGTGCTCGGGCGCCCATGGTTTCGCGGCCTCGTGCGCGGCGCCATGTCATGTCCCGGTTTCTGTCAGGTGATTGGACATGCGTGAGAAGTGCGGGCGAATTGCGGGCGGTGTACGGGCGATGTGCGGGCGATGTGCGGCGAAGCGTTCCTACTGGGCGGCGGCGAGCCCGCGCACGACGATTCCCGCGACTTCGGTGACCCGGCGCGCCTGGAATTCGATGGCGGCGAGATTGTCCTCGTGGACGTTTCCGGGGCGGTTTCGCGTGACGCTGGAGCTGCCGTAGGGGTTGCCGTTCTCCGGGCGGAAGAGGACCTCGCCGGTGGAACCGTTGGAGACGATGAGGGAGCCCCAGTGGCAGACGGCGTTGTGCACCGCGAGCAGGGTGGTCTCGTGGCCGCCGTGCGGCGCCGAGCCCGAGGTGAAGGCGGACACCACCTTGTTGGCGAGCTTGCCCGGGATCGACACGGGCGCGGTGGAGTCGATGAAGGCGCCGACCGGGGCGGCGGGCAGCCCGAACCGGACGGGGGTGCCGATGAGGATGCCGTCGGCCCAGAGCAGGTCGTCGAGCCCGACCTCGGGGATCTCGCCGTCGGACCGCCCGTGCGCGGCCACGGCGTCCTCGGTGCCGGGAACGACGGTCTCGGCGTTCAACCGCGGGATGCGCAGGAGCCGTACCTCCGCTCCGGCCTTCCCGGCGGCCGATGCGGCCGCTTCGGCGAGCTTGTGGACGTTTCCGGTGGACGAGTAATAGACGACGGCGATATTGACCATGCCTAATGCATCTCCTGGCGAGATCGAGTGGTTTCGGGGCGTGATTCGTGCCGGATGACCCTGGACCATCGGATGTTGGTGAGCGCACGGGAATCCGGCAAGGGACGGCGTCGAAATGTGTCAGGTTTCGGGCAGTTGACGGACTCGCCGCCACGGCGTGGACCCGTCCGCGGAGCACGGCCCACCATGCGGAAGGTACGGCGTCACTCAGCCCGCCGGAAGGAGCATCGTGTCAACCGTTGATCCCCTGCTGGAATTTCCACTCGACACCCAGCCGGACCCCGACGTATTCCTGCGTGCCGCTCTGCGGTGGCATTTCTCCCCGGAAACGGGCACGCCGTTCTGGCTCGAACGCGCGGATACCCTCGGCTTCGATCCGCTGACCGACATTCACGGTTTCGCGGACCTGTCCCGCTTCCCCAACCTCGCCAACGAACTGCGCGACGTGCGCGCCGAGGACCTCATCCCCCGCGGCTACGGCCCGAACCCCGAGGTCGTCGGCGTCTACGAGAGCGGCGGCACCACCGGCGCCCCCAAGCGCATCGTCCTGCTCCAGGAATGGCTGGACCGGCTGCTCACCTGGAGCAGCGCCCAGCTGGACCGGCACGGTGTTCCGCAGAACGTGAACTGGCTGGTCGTCGCCCCGACGGGCCCCCACATGGTGGGCGACGTCATCAAGCGGCAGACCGCCTTCCGGGGAGGCCTCGCCTTCACCGTCGACCTCGACCCGCGCTGGGTGAAGAAGCTCATCTCCGAGGGCAGGGCCGCGGACGCGGGCGCCTACGCCGAGCACATCGTCGACCAGGTGGCGTTCCTGCTCCAGACCCAGGACATCGGCGTCCTGATGTGCACGCCGCCGATCCTGGAGCGCCTCGCCCGCCGCGACGACCTCGCCAAGCTCATCGACGAGAAGGTCAAGGCGATCAACTGGGTCGGCACCCAGATGGACGCCGACACCCGCTACCTGTACCGCACCGAGGTCTTCCCCAAGGCCCATCTCTACAGCGGCTACGGCTCCACGATGATCCTCGGCAACGCCTCCGAGCGCCCCGGCCTCTCGGACGACGACCCGTGCATCTACGACCCGTTCTCCCCGCACATGGTCTTCGACGTGGTCGACCCGAAGACGCGGGAGACCGTCGGGTACGGCGAGCGCGGCCAGGTGGTCATGCACCACGTCAGCAAGAGCCTGTTCATGCCCAACAACCTGGAACGCGACTACGCGACGCGCGTGCCCGGCCCCGAGGGCGTCTGGCAGCTCGGCGACTCCGTGGCGGACATCGCTCCGGTCCAGGAGTTCGACAACGAGACCGTCATCGAAGGGGTCTATTAAAATGAGTTCCGGCCTGATCACGCTGGACGCACTCGGGCCCGCCGGCCCCTTCCGCGCACGCAAGCGGACGACCGTCACGGACGTGACGGGTGCGCCGGTCGCCGAACTCAGCCTGGTCCCCAAGCTGTTCGTGACGCGGGCGATGACCGCACTGCGCAAGGCGTCCTCGCTGCCCCTCGCCGCGCGTACGGAGGCACTGGAGCGGGCCGGGCGGATCTTCGCCGAGGAGACCATCGACGGGCTGTCCTTCCTGGAGTACGAGCACACGGTCGCCCGCGTCTCCGGCGTGCCGATCGGTGTCGTCCGGGCCGCGACGGCCGCCATCATCGAGGCCACCGAGCAGTCCCGGTACGCCGCCTTCCAGGCGCGGCCGGTCGGCGCCGTGGACGACTGGCGTGCCGAGGAGACCCGCAACGGCAGCGCCGTGTGGACGCGGCGCGGCGACGTGTTCGCGGTGCACGCGGCGGGCAACCACCCCGGCCCGCACTCGCTGTGGGTGGAGGCCCTGGCCCTCGGCTACCGGGTCGCCGTGCGGCCCTCGCGCCGCGAGCCGTTCACCCCGCACCGGCTGATCTCGGCCCTGCGGGCCGCGGGCTTCGGCGACGACCAGGTCGTGCTGCTGCCCACGGACTACGAGGCGGCGGACGAGATCCTGCGCAGCGCCGACTACGGCCTCGTCTACGGCGGCGACGACGTCGTCCGCAAGTACGAGGGCACCCGGGTGCTGCCACAGGGTCCGGGCCGCTCGAAGATGCTGGTCCCGGCCGGCGTCGACTGGCGCGACCACCTCGACACCATCGTGGACTCCATCAGCCACCAGGGCGGGGTGGCCTGCATCAACGCCACCACCGTGCTCATCGACGGGGACCCGGCGCCGCTCGCGCAGGCCATCGCCGAGCGCCTCGCGCTGATCCCGAGCCTGCCCCCGGAGGACGACAAGGCCGTCCTGGCGGTGCAGCCGGTGGAGGGGGCCCGGGCGATCGAGAAGTTCCTGCTCGCCAAGGCGGCCGGTACCACGGCGCACCTCGGCGGTGACGGCATCGTGGAGGAACTCGGCGACGGGAGCGCGGTCCTGCGCCCGGCCGTGCACCAGCTGGCCCGCCCGGACGCGGAGCAGGCCGCCATCGAACTGCCCTTCCCCTGCGTGTGGGTGGCCCCGTGGTCGCCCGCGGACGGTGTCGGGCCGCTGCGCAACTCCCTGGTGCTGACCGCGTTCACCGACGACGAGGCGCTGATCGACGAGCTGCTCGCGGAGCCCACGATCAGCAACGTCTACCTCGGCGACCACCCGACGTACTGGATCCGGCCGGGCGTTCCCCACGACGCCTACCTCGGCGAGTTCCTGATGCGGACCAAGACCGTCATCCGCGACTGATCCGGTCCCGCTCCGGTTCCCGGCGACCCCTCTCGGCCCCCCACGGCCGGGAGGGGTGTTCTGCGTTCCCCCCCGGACGCGCTCAGTGCGCGCCGGCCAGCAGCCGGTGCCCCGCGGCCGGCACCCCCCGGCCGAGGAAGGGCTGCAGATCGCCGTACGCGCCGGCGTCGCCGACCAGGACGCCGCCGAGCAGGGTCCGGCCGTCCGCGTCCAGGACGAGCTTGGCGTACGTCCCGGCCGCCGCGTCCCGCCGGCTGAGCTCCAGCGCGCCCGCGGTGCTCCCGTGGGCGTCGCCGAAGCTCGCCACCTCCACCCCGAGCAGCTTCAGCCGGGTGGACATGTCGGCCTGCCCGAACGGCTCGGCTTCCAGGCCCAGCAGCCGGCGGGCCACGGACGCGGCCATCCGGTAGCCGGGTGCCGCCAGCCCGTAGCAGCGCCCGGCCACCGCCGCGCACTCGCCGATCGCCCAGACGTGCGGGTCCTCGGTACGGCAGTGCTCGTCGACCAGGATGCCGCCGCGTTCGCCGGTGGCCAGACCGGCCGGTCCGGCGAGCTCGTCCCGCGGGCGCACACCCGCCGAGAACACCACGAGGGCCGCTTCGAGGGTGGAGCCGTCCGCCAGGGCCACCCGGCTCGCCCGGCCGTCGGGACCGGCCTCGATCGCCGCCGTCGCGACACCGCAGTGGATCCGCAGCCCCCGGTCCCGGACGTGCCGCGCGAGGACCTCGCCGCCGTCCGGGTCCACCTGGAGGGGCATCAGCCGCGGGGCGAGCTCCACCACGTGCGGCTCCATGCCGAGCAGCCGCAGCGCGTTCGCCGCCTCCAGGCCGAGCAGGCCGCCGCCGATCACCACTCCGGGGCGGCCCGGTACGGCCGCGGCGCGGATCGCGTCGAGGTCGCCGAGCGAGCGGTAGCCGAAGCAGCCCGGAAGGTCGTGGCCCGGTACGGGCGGGATGAACGGCCGGGATCCGGTGGCCAGCACCAGGGCGTCGTAGCGGATCACCTCGCCGGTGGTGGTGGTCACGGTCCGCGCGGCACGGTCCACGCGGTCCGCGCCGGTGCTCAGGCGCAGCTCCAGCAGCGGGTCGTCGAGGAAGCCGGGTGCGGCCAGGGCGAGGTCCGCCGCGCTGCGGCCGTCCAGGTACGAGGAGAGGGCGACCCGGTCGTAGGCGGGGTGCGGCTCCTCGGCCAGGACCACGATCCGCCAGAGGCCGGCCGTGTCGAGGGAGCGCACCTCTTCGATGAGGCGGTGCCCGGCCATGCCGTACCCGGCGACGATGAGCGTGCGGTTCATGGGGTGTCGGTTCCTTCCGAAGGACGCAATGGGCCGCACAGCGCGCGTACCGCGTCCGTGCAGCCGCCGCAGCCGGTGGTGGCCCGGGTCGCCGCGGCGATCGCGGGCAGGTCGTGGGCTCCGGCCCGGCAAGCCTCGGCGAGCGTGTGCTTCGTGACGTTGTTGCAGCGGCAGACCACCGCGTCGTCGGGCAGTTCCTCCTCGCCCGCCGCGGCGGGCGCCACACCGAGCAGGAGTTCCAGACGCCCCGAGGGCGCCGGCAGATCGAGCTCGTGGAGGCGGGTCACCGCGGCGATGGCCCGGGGCAGCCCCAGCAGGACCGCCTCGGTGATCCGCCCGCCGTGCAGCCTCAGCCGCGCGTACCGGCCGCGCGCCGGGTCGGTGAAGGTGACGAGCTCGCCGGGGTCGTCGCCGTCGGCGGCCGGTGCGCCCCGGCCCAGCTGGACGAGGTCGAGGCCGGGCACCCGCAGCCGGGTGACCCGGCGGCTGCCGCGGCGGCGTACGGGGGCCCCGGCGAGGTGTGCGGCGAGGGTCTCGGCCTGTTCCCAGGCGGGTTCGAGGTGCCCCGCGGCGTCGTCCGGGTGCTCCGCGCAGTCGCCGATGGCGTGGATGCGCGGGTCATCGGTGCGCAGCAGGTCGTCGACCACGACCCCCGAGCGGACCGTGAGCCCGGCCCGGCGGGCGAGCCCGGTCTCCGGTGCGGCTCCGGTGCACAGCAGCACGATGTCGGCCGCCAGCACGCTGCCGTCGTCGAGGACCAGTTTCCCGTGGTGGTGCTCGGCCGCCCGCCGGCCGGTGTGGACCTCCACGCCCATGCCTTCGAGCCGCCGGGTGAGGAGGGTGCCCGCGACGGAGTCCAGCCGCCGGTCCAGCGGATGCGGCCCGCGGTGGACGAGGGCCACGTCGTGCCCCGCCCGGCGCAGGGCGGCGGCCGCCTCGACCCCGAGCAGTCCGGCGCCCACGACGACCGCGCTCCGCGGTGGTGTCCGGCCGAGCCGTTCGGCGTCGGCGAGGGTGCGGAGCGCCAGGACGCCGTGCTCGGGGGAGGTGCCTGCCGGGAGCCCCTGGATCTCCGGGAGGACGGTCCGGGCCCCGGTCGCCAGGACCAGGGTGTCGTAGCGGTGCGCGGCCCCGTCCCGCGTGTGCACGAGGCGGCTTTCGCGGTCGATCCGGGTCACGGTGACACCGGTGTGCAGCCGGGTGCCGGGAGGCGGCGCGGGCAGTGCGAGCGCGTCGGGGGGCAAGGTGCCGTCCAGGACGGAGCCCAGCAGGACCCGGTGGTACGCGGGCCCCGGCTCGGCGCCGAGCACGGTGACGCCGCCCCGGTGGCCGTGGTGGTGCAGCCGCTCCACGAAGCGGTTCGCGGCGGGCCCGTTGCCCACGACCAGCACCTCGCCCGCGCTCACGGCCGGGCCCCGGCGACGGGCTCGATGCGCACCGCGCACACCTTGAACTCGGGCATCTTGCTGCGCGGGTCGAGTGCGGGGCTGGTGATCAGGTTGGCCCGGCCCGCCCCGGCGAAGTGGAACGGCAGGAAGACCGTGTCCGTACGCAGGCTCCCGACCAGCCGGACCCGTGCCACGGTGCTGCCGCGCGCCGAGCTCACCCGGGCCGCGGCGCCCTCGCGCAGCCCGTGCCGCCCGGCGGTATCGGGGTGCACCTCGACGAACATCTCCGGTGCGGCCGCGCTCAGTTCGGGGATCCGGCGGGTCTGCGCGCCCGACTGGTACTGGGCGAGCACCCGCCCCGTCGTGGCGTACAGCGGGAAGTCCGCGTCGGGGCTCTCGGCGCTGTCGCGGTGCTCGACCTCGGCGAACCGGGCCAGCCCGTCCGGGTGCGCGAAGGCGTCGAGGAACAGGCGCGGGGTACCGGGGTGCGGCGCGCGGGCCTCCCCGGCGCGGGCCTCCCCGGCGGGGGCTTCCCCGGCCGGGCCGTCCCCGCCCGGGCCCGCCGGTACCTGCGGGCAGGGCCAGTACAGGGCCTCGCCCGCGTCGAGGCGTTCGTAGCTGATGCCGGAGTAGTCGGCGCGCCCGCCGTGCGAGGCGCGGCGCAACTCCTCGAAGACCTCCCGCGGCTCGGTGGGGAACTGCGCGGCGGGCCGGCCGAGCCGGACCGCGAGGCCGTGCAGCACGTCCAGGTCGCTGCGGGCCTCGCCGGGCGGGGTCAGCAGCCGGCGGCGGCGCAGGACCCGCCCCTCCAGGTTGGTCATCGTGCCCTCCTCCTCGGCCCACTGGGTCACGGGGAGGACGACGTCGGCGAGGAGCGCGGTCTCGGAGGGCACGAAGTCGGCCACGACCAGCAGGTCGAGCGAGGCGAGCCGTTCGCCGATCCGGGCCGCGTGCGGCGCGGACACCGCCGGGTTCGAGCCGAAGACGAGCAGGGCGCGCGGGCCGCCGTCCGTACCGAGCGCGTCGAGGAGTTCGTAGGCGCTGCGGCCGGGACCCGGCAGGGCCTCGGGATCCACCCCCCACACCGCGGCGACGTGGGCGCGGGCGGCGGGGTCGGTCAGCATGCGGTAGCCGGGCAGCTGGTCGGCCTTCTGGCCGTGCTCGCGCCCGCCCTGGCCGTTGCCCTGGCCGGTCAGGCAGCCGTAGCCGCTGCCCTCGCGGCCGGGCAGGCCGAGGGTGAGGGCGAGGTTGATGAAGGCCGAGACCGTGTCGGTGCCCTTGCTGTGCTGTTCCGCGCCGCGTCCGGTCAGGACGTACGCCCGTTCCGCGGCGGCCAGCATGCGCACGGCCTCGCGCTGTTCGGCGACCGGGACCCCGGTGACCCGCTCCACGCGCTCGGGCCACCAGGCGGCGGCCCGCCGCCAGGCGGCGTCGAAGCCGGTGGTGCGCTTGTCCAGGAAGGGCTGGTCGGCGTGGCCTTCGACGACCGCGAGGTGCAGCAGCCCCAGGGCCAGTGCGAGGTCGGTGCCGGGCGCCGGCTGGAGGTGCAGTGCGGCGGCCTCGGCGGTGGGGGTGCGCCGGGGGTCGATGACGATCAGCCGGGCCTTGTTCAGGTGGCGCATCAGCGGCGGCATGGTCTCGGCCGGGTTGGCGCCGGCGAGCAGGATCACCTCGGCGCCGCCGAGGTCGGTGACGGGGAACGGCAGGCCGCGGTCGAGCCCGAAGGCGGCGGTGCCCGCTGCGGCTGCCGAGGACATGCAGAACCGGCCGTTGTAGTCGATCTGGCTGGTGCCGAGCGCGACGCGGGCGAACTTGCCCAGCTGGTAGGCCTTCTCGTTGGTGAGGCCGCCTCCGCCGAACACGCCCACCGCGTCGGGGCCGTGCTCCTCGCGGATGTCCCGCAGCCGTGCGGCGATCGTGTCGAGGGCGGCCTCCCAGGTGGCGGGGGCGAGCCGGCCGTCGGCCCCGCGCACCAGCGGGCGGGTCAGCCGGTCGGGCGTGCCCAGCAGGGCGGGGGCGGTCCAGCCCTTCTGGCACAACCCGCCCTGGTTCACCGGGAATTCCTCGTCGGGCCTGACGGTCGTACGGCCGGCTTCGCCGCCCAGCACGGTGCCGCACTGGAGCGCGCAGTACGGGCAGTGGGTCCTGACCTCAGCCACGGCCGGCTCCCGCGAGGACGCGCCGGGGGGCGGGCTCGGGGGCGGGGCGCTTGCGGAGGTAGACCGCACAGGTCACCAGCACGCACACCAGGTAGTAGGCGAGGAAGGCGAGGAACGCGGGCTCACCGGACTTCCCGGAGCCGCCGTACGCGCTGCGGAAGACCAGGTTGACCCCGACCCCGCCGAGGGCGCCGACCGCGCCGGCGATGCCGATCAGCGCACCCGAGAGGGTGCGGGCCCGGGCGAAGGCCTCCGTCGCGTCGTGGCCGGAGGTGACGGCGTCCTCGGCCCTCTTGGCGAACACCGCCGGGATCATCTTGTACGTCGAGCCGTTGCCGATGCCGGTCAGTACGAACAGTGCGGTGAATCCGCAGATGAAGAGCGCGTAGGACCCCTGCGCGGAGGCGAGCAGCAGGACCCCGGTGCCCGCGGCCATCGCGCAGAAGGTGCAGAGGGTGATCAGGGCGCCGCCCCACCGGTCGGACAGCAGCCCGCCCAGCGGCCGGGCCAGCGAGCCGAGCAGCGGTCCGAGGAAGGTGTACGAGGCCGACTCCAGCGGGGTGGCTCCGAACTGGCTCTGGAGCACCAGCCCGAAGGCGAAGCCGTAGCCGATGAAGGAGCCGAAGGTGCCGACGTAGAGGAGGGAGATCCACCAGGTGTGCGGGTCGCGGAGGGCGTCGAGCTGGGCGCCGGGTGCGCCGCGCACGGCGGTGAAGTTGTCCATCTTCAGCGCGGCGAGGAGCGAGGCCAGCACGATCAGGGGGAGGTACGCGGAGATGACGTAGGCGGGATGGGAGCTGCCGGCCGTGGCGATGACCAGCAGCCCGATCAGCTGGATCGCCGCGACGCCGAGGTTCCCGCCGCCCGCGTTGACGCCGAGGGCCCAGCCCTGGAGGTGTCGCGGGAAGAGGACGGCGATGTTCGTCATGGAGGAGGCGAAGTTGCCTCCGCCCACTCCGCCGGCCGCGCCGATCAGCAGGAACACCCAGAGCGGGGTGCCCGGTTGCTGGACGAACCAGAGGGCGGCGAGCGTCGGGACGAGCAGGACGGCGGTGGCGAACACGGTCCAGTTGCGGCCGCCGAAGCGGGTCACCGCGTAGCTGTAGGGGAGCCGGAGCAGGGCGCCCACCAGGGTGGGGACGATGACGAGCAGGAACTTCTCGGACGGGGTGAAGCCCAGGCCGATCTCGGGTGACATGAAGAGCACCAGGACCGACCACATGCTCCACACGGAGAAGCCGATGTGTTCGGAGAGGACCGAGAGGATCAGGTTGCGGCGGGCGGTCTTGCGGCCGGACCGCTGCCAGAACTCCTCGTTCTCGGGGTCCCAGTCCTCGATCCAGCGTCCGGTCTCGGTCCGTGCGGGCTTCATGGCTCCTCGGCTTCCTGCTCGGGGCGTTGTCCGTCCTGGGCGGGGGCTTCCCCACTGACTGAACCATACAGTTCAGTTCAGTTAAGTTCAAGGGAGAATCCAGGAGCCGGGGCCGCCGGGCCGGTTCAGGTCCGCTGCGCCAGCGCCCGGTCCACGAGCGGACCCGCGCCCCCGGTGTACGTACCGGGATCACACAGCCGCACGCGTTCGTCGGCACTCCAGCGGCCGTGCAGCACGGGCTCCTCGGCGAGCAGTTCGTGCACGGGCCGGCCGCTCTCCTCGGCCGCGGCCGAGATCCGGGTCAGCAGGGCCTTCGCCGCCGCCTTGCCCAGCAGCGGAGCCAGTACGGCCGCGATCCGCTCGGACACCACCTGGCTGCCGGTGAGCCGCAGGTTGGCCCGCATCCGGTCCGGCCTGGGGGTGAGGCCCTCGGCGAGTTCGGCGGCCGTGTGGGCCGCGCCGCCGACCAGGCGCAGGCATTCGCGCAGCAGCTGCCACTCGGCGTGCCAGGCACCGCCCGAGCGCTCGTCCTCCGACACCAGGCACTGCACCAGCGCGCCCGAGAGGGCCGGGACCTGGAGGGCGGCGCTGCGCAGCAGCGTGCTCAGGACCGGATTGCGCTTGTGGGGCATGGCCGAGGAGCTGCCGCGGCCGGCCACGGCGGGCTCGGCGACCTCGGCGATCTCGGTCCTGGCCAGGGTCTGCACGTCGACGGCCATCTTGCCGAGGGCGCCCGAGGCGAAGGCCAGCGCGGCGGCGAGGTCCGCGATCGGGGTGCGCAGCGAGTGCCAGGGCAGTACGGGCCGGGCGAGGCCGGTCTGCGCGGCGTAGGCGTCGATCAGCAGGTCCAGGTACCGGCCCGGCTCGGGCCACGTGCCCGCACCGTCGATCCGGGCGTACTCGAGGTATCCGGCCAGCGTTCCGGCGGCTCCGCCGAGCGACACCGGCAGCCCGCCGTCCTGGACCCGGCCCAGGCGCTCCTCCGCGTCCAGGACCAGTTGGCGCCAGCCGGCCGCCTTCAGCCCGAAGGTCGTGGGTACGGCTTGCAGGGCCAGGGTGCGCCCGGCCATCGCGGTGTCCCGGTGCTCCCCGGCGAGTACGGCCAGGGCGGCGGCGGTTCGGGCCAGGTCGGCCCGGATCAGGGTCAGGGTCCGGAAGGCCACCAGCATGGCGCCGGTGTCGAGGATGTCCTGGCTGGTCGAGCCCCGGTGGACGTACTCGGCGGCCTCGGCGTCCTCGGCGGCGACCACCCGGGTCAGCGCCTGCACCATGCCGACCACGGGGTTGGCGGTCTCCCGGGCGGCGAGGGCGAGGGCCCGCAGGTCGAGGTTCTCGGCCCGTGCGGCCGCGGTGATGGTGTCGGCGGCGGCCTGGGGGAGGGTGCCGAGTCCGGCTTGGGCGCGGGCCAGGGCGGCCTCCGCGTCGAGCATGGCCTGCAGCCAGGCCAGGTCGCCGACGGCTTCCTCGGCCGGGGTCCCGGCGCGTACCGGCGACAGCAGCCCCGCGTCGGTGAGCGCGTCCTGCCGGCCGGCCGCGGTGGCCGGGGCGTCCGCGGTGTGTGCGGTGTCCAGGGCGTCCGCGGTGCTCATACCAGGACTCCGGTCAGGTCGGTCTCGGCCGGCATCGGCGCGACACCCGTCGGGACCGGCGCGGAGGTCGTCAGGGCGAGCACGGAGCGGGCGATCGCGTCGGAGTCGCCGAGGGTGACCGAGTCGACGCCCGGGCGGATGCCGGCTGCCGTCACCCAGTGCACGGACTCGGTGGGAACCCCGTACGCGAACCGGCGCGGGTGGGCCCGGCCACGGGCGTCGAGCAGCCGGTAGGGGCGCTCGGTGACGGCCAGGCCGCCGGACTCGTACCCCGAACCGTCGCCGCCGGAGATGCGGTACGTCGTGCACTGCTCGGTGTCGAGGAGGTGGCGCAGCAGCGGGTCGTCCGTGCGCCGCAGGTCGGGCTCGGGCAGCCGGGCCTCGATGAGGACGGTGGAGCGGACCGCGGGGCCGGGCACCAGCCGGGACTGGAGGATGAAGGTCGCCTGGTCGCCGGCGGCGGTGTCGACGCGGATCTCCGTACCGGGACCGGTCAGTTCGAGCACTCCGGCGTCGATGAGGGCGATCATCTCCTCGATGCGGGAGGCCGGCGGGCCGATGGAGAGGAAGGCGTTGAGCGGGGTGTACCAGCCCTCCAGGTCGTCGCGGTGCGAGTCGGCGGTCAGGCCGCCGTGGTCGACGGCGAGGCGGATCTCGTTGCGCAGGTCCCGCATGGTGTCCAGGGCGGCCTTGAGCGGGCCACTGAGGTTGCCGGCCTTGGCCTCCTTGACGTCCTGCGCCAGGTACTCGACGAGCCAGGCCCTGAAGTCGCCGCGGCTGGTGAACTCCCGGTCGCCGTAGGGGCGGGAGAGCCGGTCCCAGCTCCAGCGCTCCGCCGCCTCGATGCCGTAGGCGTCCAGCAGCGCTTCGCGGTCCTGCTCCTGCTCCAGTGACAGGAACCGCGCGGTGAACCCTTCACGTTCGCCGCCGCGGCCCTTGTTCTTCAGCAGGGCGCCGTAGTAGACGCTCTCCGTCTCGCGGGAGATGAGCGGCCACAGGTCCTCGGAGAAGCTGATGCCGTCGCCGTCCGCGGAGCGGCGGCGCATGTCGGCGATCACCTCGGGGGTGAGCAGGCGCGGCAGGTAGCGGCCGTAGGCGCCCTTCTCGTTCTCGCCGCGGGCGTGGTACGGGATGCCGCGCCGGGAGAAGGCGTAGAGCTTGGGCTCGTTCCCCGAGGGGAGGTAGGTCAGCCGGCCGTCCTCGCCGCGGACGTAGCTGCCGCCGCGGCCGGCGGTGAAGAGCGCCATGTGGTCGAAGAAGTTCAGGCCCAGGCCGCGCATCAGCACGTTCTCACCGGGCTTGACGACGTGCAGGTTCAGGTCCGCGGGGTTGGCCGGCGTCACGTAGGTGAGGTGGTGGATCCGGGCGAGGCTGGCGGTCTTCGCCTCGCGGGGGGTGAGCCGGGCCGGTACGTGGCCCTGCGCCATCACGATGGCGTCGAGGTTGTTGAGGCGGACGCCGTTCTCCAGCCGTACGCCCTGCGGGCCGCCCGGCACGCCGTGCGTGTCGGCCATGGCCACGGCGCGGGAGGCGTGCACCTCGATGGTGACGTGGGCGGGGGCGTTCGCCACGACGCGCTCGAAGGTGGCGCGCAGGTAGCTGCCGTAGAAGGCGCGGGTGGGGTAGGTGTTCGGGCCCAGCCGGCGGGCCTCGGCGACGGTGGAGTCCGGGAGGCCGGCGGCCGCCGCGCCGCCCTCGGCGACGCTCCGCGCCCACTCGAAGAGCGTGGGGCCCGGCTCGATCGGACCCTCGGTCCGCACGCTGTCGTCGGTGTAGATGGTGATCTGCGAGGCCACCGTGTTCATCAGCAGGTGCTGCGACTGGTCCGGGCGCCACACCTGGCCGGCTCCGGGCGCCGAGGGGTCGACGACGTGGACGGTGACCGCGGCGTGCGAGGGGCTGTGGCGCTCGTTGGCGGCCAGCCGCTCCAGTACGGAGAGCCCGCGGGGGCCGGCGCCGATGATCGCGATCTGGCTGTGTCCGTTGGCGCTCATCGCTGGTCTCCGTTCTGGGGGGCGGCCTGCGGGGCCGTCCGGCTGGTGGTGGCGGGGGAGGGGGTGGTGGCGTCGGTGGTGCGGGCTCCGTGCATCCAGGCCACGTAGTCGTGGAGCTGGTCGGCGGAGTAGGAGGAGAGCTGGGCGTTGCGGGCCGAAGCGGCGGCGCCGTGGGTGTGCCAGAGCTTGATGCTCTCCCGGGCCAGGAGCTGGATCCTCCCGGTGCGCTCGCGCCGGTCGGCGTTGAACTTCTCGAACCGCTGCGGGAGTTCGGAGGTGTCGCAGTCGAGCAGGTCGCCCAGGATCACGGCGTCCTCCAGGCCCTGGCAGGCGCCCTGCGCCACGTAGTGGAGCATCGGGTGGGCGGCGTCGCCGAGCAGGACGACCCGTCCGTCGGTCCAGTTCTCGACCGGGTCCCGGTCGACGAGGACCCAGGACTTCCAGCCTTCGCCGAGGGCGAGCAGCCGCTGCGCGTCGGCGCCCAGCGAGCCGAACTCGCGGCGGATGTCGCCGGCCGAGGCGGGCACTCCGGCGACCGTCTCGGTGGCCCTGTTGTCGCTGCTCGCCGCGAGGTTGAGGTACTTGCCGCCGGCGATCGGGTAGTGCACGAAGTGGCAGCCGGGGCCGGTCCACCAGGTCACGGAGGTGAGGTGGCGCAGGTCCTCGGGGATCTGCTCCATCGGGATGATCGCCCGGTAGACGGTGATCCCGGAGTTGCGGGGCGCGCCGTCGCCGACGAGCTGGCCGCGGATCGCGGAGTGGATGCCGTCGGCGCCGATGACGGCGTCGCCGGTGACGCGCTCACCGTTCTCCAGGACGACCGAGGCGCCGTTCGCGTCCTGCTCGTACCCGGCGGCCGGTGCGCCGCTGCGCAGCTCGATCCCCTCCGATGCCCGGCAGGCGTCCAGCAGCTTGGTGTGCAGTTCGGCCCGGTGGACGACCGCGTACGGGTTTCCGAACCGCTCCCGGTAGGTGTCGGTCAGGTCCATGCTCACGACGTGTTCGCCGGTGACGCCGTCCATGAAGCGCAGCTCGTCCATGAGGACGGCGGTGGAGCGGACGGCCTCGCCGAGGTCGAGGCGGTCCAGGGCGTGGATGCCGTTGGGGGCGAGCTGGATGCCCGCTCCGATCTCGGCGAACTCGGGGGCGCGTTCCAGGACCAGTGCGGTGTGTCCCTGCCGGGTGACGGCGAGGGCCGTGGCCAGCCCGCCGATTCCGCCACCGACGATGATCAGCTTCGACATCAGACCTGCTCCTGAAGGGATCGGGCGGCGGGGGCGCCGGAGGTGAGCAGCCGGGCGAGTTCCAGGCGCTTGATCTTGGTGGTGGCCGTCTGCGGCAGGTCGGACTGGCGCCACTGGACGGGCTCGCCCATCTGCGGGAGTCCCGCCACGGCCGACTTCCAGGCGGCCATGTCCAGCGGCTTGTCGTCCTTGGTGCACACGACGGGGACGGCGCTGCCGTTCTCGTCGGGGATGATGATGACCTCGGCGAGCTCGTCGAGCCGGGTGAAGAGGGTGTCCTCGGCGGCGAGGGTGGAGCCGAAGCCCTCGATCAGGTCGACCTCGCGGTCGAGCAGGTGCACGCAGCCCCACTTCGTGCGGTAGCCGACGTCGCCCATGCGCCACCAGCCGTCGTTGACCTGCTTGTCGTAGCGCTCCTGCTCGCCGAGGTAGGTGACGATCCGGCCGTCGCTCTTGACCTCGATGAAGCCGGGGTTGGTCTCCGACGGGGGCAGGCCGTTGCGGCTGACGACGCGGACGTCGGTCATCCCCGGGAACGGCATGCCCACGCAGCGGCCGTCCGCGTCGAGGCCGCGGCGCTTGGAGAAGGAGCGGGCGACGGCGGGGCCGATCTCGCTCTGCCCGTACAGCTGGCCGAAGACCGGGGCCTTGCGGCGGGTGGCCGCCAGGAGCCGCTGGACGGTCCGCGGGTGGATGGCGTCGAAGGTGCTGCTGAAGAGCTTCACGTTCGCCAGGGGGCCGCGCGGGTCGTCGGCGAGCTCTTCCCACTCCATGAAGGAGTTGGGGTGTGCCTCCAGGATGCCGGGGCGGAGCTGGGCGAAGAGGTCGGCGGCCCGCTTGGGGTCGCCGTCGGCGAGCACGACGATGGGGAAGCCGCGGAAGAGGGAGATGGCCAGCGCGGTGATGAGCCGCGAGTGGACGAAGGAGACGTGCATCGCGATGGTCTCGCGGCCCCGGATGAGCGGCTTGGTGATCATCGCCTGCGGCAGGTAGCGCGCCTGCAGGGTGTGACCGGTGTGGACGGCCAGCTTCGGGGTGCCCGTGGTGCCCGAGGTGTGGGTGATCAGGGTCGGGTAGTCCGGCGGCATGGTCACGGCGGGGACGCGCTCGACCCCGGCGAGGGAGGCCAGTTCGGTCGCCTGCTGGTAGCTGCCGGAGGTGAGCAGCACCTGCTCGGCCTCCGTGAACACCGAGTCGGGCAGCTCGGTCTCCAGCTTGTTCTGGTCGGTGAGGAGGTACGGCTGTTCGGTGCGGCGCACGAGTTCGGCGACGGTCTCGCCGTCGAGCTTCGGCGACAGCAGCACCGGCACGGCGCCGATGCGGGCCACGGCGCAGGCCAGCAGGGTGATGTCGAAGCCGTCGGACTTGTAGACGACCACGCGCCGGCCGGGGCGGACCTTGGCGGCCCAGAGCCGGGACGCGAAGTCGTCGATCAGGTCGGCCACTTCGGCCACGGTCGCCCGGCGCCCCAGTGCCGGGGCGATGTCCAGGTCGTGGTCCAGGATCACCACGTTCGTCGGGTGCTTCTTGGCGGCCCGCTCGAAGAGCGTCCCGAGCCGGATGCCTTTGTTGCCGATGCGCTGCAGAATCATCGTCTCGCCGTTCTCAAGTCAGGTGTAGACAAGGTCAGTTGGTGTCGCGGGGTGGTCCGGGATGGTCTCTGACCGGGTCAGGCGGTCTTTTCGATGACGGGCTTGACGCGCTGCAGGGTCTCGGCGAGGTCGCCGGCCACCTTCTCGCCCCATTCGGCGAAGAACTTCTGCTTGGCGTCGGCGTCCATCTCGGCGGTGATGCCGACGATCCCCTCGGTGGCGGCGCCCATCCGGAAGTGGTGGGTGAGGAGGCTGCCCGCGCCGTCGGCCTCGATGGAGAAGCCCCAGATGCTGTCCTGCTTCACGCCGGAGCTGTTGTGCATGGCCCACTGGAAGGTGCGGCCGGCCTCGGCCTCGACGACCTCGGCGTAGGTGGTCCACTTGCCGCGCACCACGGGGGCCCAGGAGACGACGTCCTCGCTGCGCTCGTTCTCGCCGCGGAAGACCGAGCCGACCGCGCCGGGGGCGCCGGAGGCCCACTCGCCGCCGAGGCACTCGGGGCTCCACTCGCCGCTGCGGGCCAGGTCGCTGACGACCGCGTACGCCTGGGCCGGGGAGGCCTGGACGTGGATCTGGGCTCGCGACCCGAAGAGGGGTGCCTGGGTCTCGCTCATGGAAGTGGCCTCCTGGAAAGTCCGCTCGAATGCTTCGGCTGCTGCGGCTGGGGCCCGTTCCGGCCTCGCCACTTCCTGAACCATACAGTTCAGTTCAGTTGAACGCAACGGTTCAGTTCAGTTGGACCTAGACTGGGGTTCCCACCACCCAGGAGTAGGGGAACGACATGAAGGCGCGCACCACGGCGGAGCAGCCCGCCGTCCCCTCCGGCCCCCGCGCCGCGCGCAAGCGTCAGGCCATCCTGGAGGCGGCGCGGACGGTGTTCCTGCGCGACGGCTTCGGAGCCGGCATAGACCTGTTGGCAGCGGAGGCGGGAGTCTCCAAGGTGACCGTCTACAACCACTTCGGCAGCAAGGAGAACCTCTTCAACGCCGTGATCGGGCAGACGCTCGAAGAGGCGCTAGAGGTGGCCCAGTCGGTGATCCAGGCCAAGCTCGCCGAGTCCGACGACATCCGCACGGACCTGGTGGAGGCCTGCCGCACCTGGGTCGCGGGCCTGACCTCCCCCGAGGTGCTGGCGCTGCGCAACGTGCTCGCGGGGGAGCGCCACCGCTTCCCCGAGCTGGGGAGCGCCTGGCAGGAGGAGGGTCCGGGTCGCCAGCACGCGACGCTGGCCACGGCCCTCAGCCGCCTCGACGAGCGCGGACTGCTCCGGATCCCGGACATGGAGCTGGCGGTGCTCCAGCTCTCGGGCCTGGTGCTGTCCCCGCACCTGGTCTACGGGGCATACGGAACCGCCCTGGACGAGGACCTGGCGGAGCGTCTCGTGCAGGGCGGTGTGGAGATGTTCCTGAACCAGTACGGGGTCGACGCGTAGGACCCGCGGCCGGGCCGGTCGCCGGTCAGTCCTCGTACCGGCCGAGGCGGTCGTACGCGTAGTCGTCGAAGGCCTCGTCGATCTCCTGCGGGGTGTTCATGACGAACGGGCCGCTGCGGACCACGGGTTCGCCGATCGGCTCCCCGGACAGGAAGAGCAGGTCGGCGCCGATCGGCCCGCCCTCGACCCGGACGCCGTCGCCGTCGTCCGAGAAGACGGCCAGGTCCCCGTCGGCGAGTTCGTGCGAGGCGGCCTTCCCGCTGCCGGACATGACGTACACGGCGGCGTTCCGGCCCGGCGGCGCGGGGAACGCGGCGCTGCCGCCCGGGGCCACCGACGCGTGGACGACGGTCACCGGCACCCCGGTCCGGAAGGGGCCGGTCACGCCGAGCGCCGTGCCCGCGAGGACCTTGAACCAGGAGCCGTCGAGCCGGCGGACCACCGGGATCTCCGCGGCGCCGAGATCCTGGGAGCGCGGGCGCAGTCCCTTGAGGGAGGCGGGCAGGTTGACCCAGATGTGCAGGTGGTGCTGGAGGCCGCCGGCCGCGCGGAAGTCCGCGATGGGCTGCGCCGAGTGCAGCACGCCCGCACCGGCCGTGAGCCACCGCGCGCCGCCGGGGCGGACGCGGCCGCTGCCGCCGGTCGAGTCCGCGTACTCGACGTCCCCGTCCAGGACGTACGTGAGGGACTCGAACCCGCGGTGCGGGTGCTCGGAGGCGCCCCTGGGCTCGCCCGGTCCGAGGTCCACCGGTCCGACGTGGTCGACCGTCAGGAAGGGGTCCAGCTGCGGGATGCCGGGGGTGGGGAAGGGGCGGCGCACCGGATACCCGTCGCCCTCCAGGGCGCGGACCGGCTGAAGCACGTCGACCACCGAACGGCTCGCGGTGGCGGTGTCGGTTGCGGAACCCAGCGTGGTCATGATGCCTTCTCTCTTGGTGGTCGGACGTCGTTCTGCCGTCCCCCCGACTTTAGTGAACTATACAGTTCAGTTCAGTTATCTCGCAAGGCCGTCCCGCACCCACCTCGGACAGCGAACGGCGGACAGCTGACAGATCCGCCCGCGCACGGTTGAAGGCGCCCCGCACGTGCGGCCAGACTCCCGCTCATCCCCCCGGATCCTCTTCGCACGGGCCTGCCGGGCACGGCGTTCACCGCACATGTCACCTTCACGGAAGAGAAGTTCATGCCCGATCTCAAGATTCTGGCCATCTCCGGCAGCCTGCGTGCCGCCTCGCTCAACAGCGCCCTGGTGCGCGCCGCGCAGAAGTTCGCCCCCAGTGGCCTGTCCATCGAGATCTACGAGGGCCTGCGCGACATCCCCCCGTACGACACGGACCTCGACAACGACACCCCGCCGGCCGCGGCGACCGACCTGCGCCACCGCATCACCGAGGCGGACGGCCTGTTCATCGCCACCCCGGAGTACAACTACGGTATCCCCGGCGTCCTGAAGAACGCGCTGGACTGGGCGAGCCGCCCGACGGCCTCCTCGCCGACCTCTTCGCTGGCCGCCAAGCCGATCGCGATCGCGGGCGCCGCGCCGACCAACTTCGGTACCGTCCGCGCCCAGCTCGCGCTGCGCCAGTCGTTCCTGTGGACGGACTCCAAGGTCGTCGGCAAGCCGGAGCTCCAGATCTTCCGGGCCCACGAGCGCTTCGACGAGTCCGGCAACCTGACCGACGAGACCACCATCGACCTGCTCCGCCAGCTGCTCGACGCGCTCGCCGTGAAGATCCACGAGACCCGCGCGGCCGCCGCGGCCGTCTGATCCACCCCCCCCGTACTCGAAGGGCCGCACTCCACTCCCCCGTGCGGCCCTTCGGTCTTTCCGTGCGGACCCTCCCGGCGGGGGAGTCGCGGGGAGTTGACGAAGCCTCCTCCGGGCCCTGCGCGCGGGGCGGGGCGGGTTGGGAGGATCGGGTCATGCGTGCAGCCTTCATCGAAGAACTCGGTCCCGCCGAGAACATCCGCTACGGCGAGATCGCCCCTCCGGCCCCGGGCCCGACGGATGTTCTGGTCGACGTAGAAGCGGTATCCGTCAACCCGGTCGACACCTTCGTGCGGTCGGGCCTCTTCCGCACCCCGGTCGAGTTCCCCTTCGTCATCGGCCGCGACCTCGTCGGCACGGTCGTATCGGCCGGTCCCGGAGCCCCGGGCTTCGCCGTCGGCGACCGGGTCTGGTCCAACAGCCTCGGCCACGGGGGCCGCCAGGGCGCCGCCGCCGAACGGGCCGCGGTTCCGGCCGACCGCCTCTACCACCTGCCCGCCGGCGTGGACCCGACGGAAGCCGTCGCGCTGGTGCACCCCGCCGGCACCGCCTACCTCGCCCTGTTCACGCACGGCCGGCTCCGGGCCGGCGAGACCGTGCTGATCGCCGGGGCCGCCGGGAACGTGGGCAGCGCCCTCGTCGTCATGGCCGTCGAGGCGGGCGCCCGGGTCATCGCCACCGCCTCCGCGCGCGACGCCGACCACTGCCGGTCGCTCGGCGCGATCGCGGTCCTCGACTACCGGGACCCCGACCTGACCGACCGCATCCGCGAGGTCAGCCCGCACGGGGTCGACGTCCACGTGGACACCTCCGGCACGAACGACCTGACCGGCGCCGTCGCCGTGCTCGCCCACCGGGGCCGCATCGTGCTCCTCGCCGGCGCCCGCTCGCAGCCGGTCCTGCCCGCCGGGTCCCTCTACATGAAGGACGGCTCGATCGTCGGCTTCGTCATCTCCCACGCCACCACCGCGGAACTCGCCGAAGCCGCCGGGTCGATCAACCGCCTGCTGGCGAGCGGCCGGCTGCGCGTCCGCTCCGTCGAGCGGGCCTCCCTGGCGGACGGCGCCCGGACCCACCGGCGCATCGAGGACGGAGAACTGCACGGCAGCCGCGTGGTGCTCCTCCCGAAGGCGCCGGCCGGTCAAGTCCTCTAGTTCCACAGCCTGTTGGACTGCCCGCCACAGGTCCGGGCCGGGCGGAGCCGCGGCCGGTCCGGGACCTGACGGACTGCCGCCCGGCCCCACGGCGGGCGCACGAGCCGCTGCCAGACTTCGCGGCATGGACGACTTGCATCGGGGTCCGCCCGCCACGCCCGGCACGCCTGCCATGCCCGGCACCCGGGTGCCCTTCGCGACGCTCGCCGCGGTGCAGCTCCTGCTCAACGCCTCGGTCTCGGTCGCCTTCGCCTCCGGACCGGCCGTGCAGCGCGAACTCGCCCTGAGCCGTGGCGAACTCATCCTCGTCAGCGCCTTCTACGGCCTGGCCTTCAGCGGGCTGCTCCTGCTCGGCGGACGGCTCACCGACCGGATCGGCCGGCGCCGCCTGTTCACCCTGGGCACCGCCCTGTTCGGCGCCGCGTCCCTCGCCGCCGCGCTGGCCCCCGCCTCCTGGATCCTGCTCGCCGCCCGCTTCCTCCAGGGCTGCGGGGCCGCGCTCGCCGCGCCGCCCGCGATGGCCCTGCTGCGCGGCGTCTTCCCCGAGGGCAGGGCCCGGGCCACGGCGCTGGCCGTCTGGGGGCTGCTGTCCAGCCTGGGCGCCGCGATCGGCATCATCCTCAGCGGGGCGCTCGTGACCTGGCTGTCGTGGCGGTGGGCCTTCGGGGTGTTCGCGGCGGCGGCCGTGGCCGTGCTCGCGCTCACCCCGCGGGTGCTGCCGACCGGTCCCGCGCCCGTACGGGTACCCGTGGACCTGCTCGGCGCGGTACTCGGCACCCTCGGCCTCTCCGCGTTCGGCTACGGCCTCGTGATGGTCGGGCCGCAGGGCTGGGCCTCGGCGCAGGTCCTGGTGCCACTGGCCCTGGGCGCCGTACTCCTCGCCGGCTTCGTCCTCGCCCAGCAGCGCGTCCGGGCACCCCTGCTGCCGCTGTCCTTCCTCGCCTCGCGGTACCGCGTGACCGCGCTGCTCTGCGCGATGCTGGGCCCGGCCATCGGCGCGAGCACCGCCTTCCTGCTGGCCCTGTACTTCCAGCAGGTGCGCGGATACTCGGCGCTGCAGAACGCGCTGGCCTTCGTCCCCTACAGCGCGACGCTGCTCGGTGTCGCCTTCTTCGCCGGCCGGGTCGTCGCCCGCCACGGCGTCCGGACCGTGGCGGCGGCGGGCCTGGCCGGCACCGGATCCGGCCTCTTCCTCATCGGGAGCGCGGGGGTGCGCACGGGGTCGACGCCCACGGTGCTGCTCGGCCTGGTCGTCCTGTCGGCGGGCATCGGCACCCTCATGTCCGCCGCGGTCGTGGGCGCCGTCGCCGGAGTCCCGGAGGAGCGGTCCGCGCTCGCCGGAGCCGTGGTGAACACGGCCATCCTGGCCGGGCCGACCGTCAGCCTCGCCCTGATCACCTCGGCGGCCGACGCCCGCACGGCCTCGCTGCTGGCCGCGGGCGACCCGGCGGCCGTGGCGGGCGGCTACGCCTTCGGCTTCGAGGCGGCCGGCGCGGTCTTCCTGCCGGCGATCGCCCTGGCCCTGTACGGACTCCGGGCCACCCCGGGCCGGGCCGCTGCCGCCCCGGCCGTTGCTCCCGCCCCCGCCCCGGCCCCGGCCCCCGCCCCCGCACCGCCGCGCCCCTGATCCGCCGGGCTACCGTCTTCGCAGAAGAAGGGTGCTCCGCCCTCCCCCCCGGCCGGATGCCCGGACCGACCGCCCCGGCCGCCGTCCGGGGGCAAGGAGGGCAGGGGACCCGTACGCCCACGACCACCAGGGGGGAAGCCGTGCCCACAACGGCTGCGCACGTGGATACGGACCGGCCGGCGCGGATACCGGAGGTCGACGCCCTGCGCGGCTTCGCGCTCCTGGGCATCCTGCTGGTCAACGCGCTGATGATGGCCGGCCCGTACGGCCCCGACGGCACTGCGCTCGACCCGGACGCCTCCACCCTCGACCGGGCCGTCGAGGGAGCCGTACAGGCCCTCGTGGTCGGCAAGTTCTACCTGATGTTCTCGTTCCTCTTCGGCTACAGCTTCACCCTCCAGCAGGACTCCGCCGCACGCGACGGCGCGCGGCCCGTCCCCCGGATGCTCCGCCGCTCGCTCGGCCTGCTCGTCCTGGGCTTCCTGCACGCCGTACTGCTGTACACCGGCGACATCCTCATGACCTACGCACTGCTCGGTCTGGTCCTGATCGCCGCACGGAACCGCTCGCCCCGCGCGGCCCTGCGCGCGGCCCGGATCGTGTACGCCTGCACCAGCGGCCTCCTGCTGCTCCTGGTGCTGGCCTCCCTCTTCATGTCGGACGCCGAGACGGCCGCACTGAGCGAGCTCCCCCCGGAGGCGGCCGCCCTGGTCACCGACTACCGCGGCGACCCGGCGACCGTCGTGCGGGCCAACCTCGACCAGCTGCCCGACGCGCTCCTCGCCATACCGCTGATGGGCGGCCTCGTCCTGGCGGCCTTCCTGGCCGGCCAGTACTGCGGCAAGCGCCGCCTCCTCGCCGACACGGGACGGCACACGGCCCGGATGCGCCGCATCTGCGTGCTCGGCGTCGTGGTGGGCCTGCCCGGCAGCCTCTTCATGGCCGTGACCGCCGCCGGTGCGCTCGGTCCCCGGTGGATCCTCGCCGGCTCGGTCGTGGGCATGGTCACCGCCCCCGCGCTCACCGCCGCGTACGTCTGCGGGCTGCTCCTCTTCATGAGGACGGCCCGGGGCGCGCGCGCCGCGGTGCTCCTCGCCCCCGCCGGCCGGATGGCCCTGACGAACTACCTGAGCCAGTCCCTCGTCATGGCCCTCGTCTTCACCGCGTACGGCCTCGCCCTGTACGACCGCCTGGGCGCGGCCGTCGTCGTACTCGGCGCGCTCGTCCTGTACGGCTCCCAACTCGCCCTCAGCAGGCACCTGATGGCCCGGTACCGGTACGGCCCGGTGGAATGGCTGCTCCGCGCGGTCACCCTCGCCCGGATCCCGCGCGGCCGCGGCGGCGTGCCCGTCAGCGCAGATCGAGCAGCATGACGTCGTGGAGGTCCGCGTCCGCGCCGCCCCCGGGGCGCGCCTCGCCGATCTTGAGGTAGCCCCACGACCGGTACGCGGCCGCCGCCACCCGGCTCGCCGGGTGGACGTTCAGCAGCGCCCGCTCGGCTCCGGTGCCGTCGAGCAGCGTCCGGTGCAGGCGCCGCGCGACACCCCGTCCGCGCCACGGCCCGCGCACGGCGAGTTCGACGACCCCGAAGGTGCGCCGCCCGTCCTCGCGCCGCAGGGCGGCGGGTACGGGCTCGGTGAGCTCGTCCCACCACACCGCGTCGGGCGCGAGCGTCCAGCCGTACGCCATGCCGACCGGCTCGCCCCCGGGGGTACGGGCCAGGGCCGCGCGGAAGCCCGGCCGGCGCGTATGGCCGGGGAAGCCGCTGAAGACGGCGTCGACGTCCTCCCCGGTCTCGTCGTACGGAGGCTCCGCGAACGCCTCGGCGTAGACGAGCCTGAACGCGTCCGAGGCCCGCGCGGCGGCCGGTCCGTCCAGGGGCTCCGTCACCCAAGGTCCTCGCTGCGTCATGCGGTCCCTTCCGGTGACCGCCAGGGGATGTTGCGCCAGGGGCTCGCCCGGTCGGTGGTCAGGGTGAGGTGGGCGGCCAGGGCGCTCGCGTACCACTCGCCGAACTCCTCCTCGTCGAAGTGCAGGCACCGCGCCAGCACGTACCCGGCGGAGAACTCCTCCCACGAGCGGTACACCGCGCGGGCCGCGGCCCCGGCCGCCAGGACGCCGCGTTCGGCCTCGTCGAGCGTGCCGTAGCGGGCGCCGAGCCCCCAGCGGGCCATCTGGGAGGCCCGGCCGTGGTCCCAGCCCTCGACGGAGCGGACCCAGCCGTCCTCGGGGAGTAGTCCGTCGGCGCGGAAGCGCTGCTCGTAGCGGGCGATCCGGCCGATCAGCCGCTGCACGCCGGTCACTTCGCCCTCCACCTCGGCGCTGGGCCGGGGCGCGGCGACGGTGACCCCCTCGGGGGTGAGCTGCGGTTCGGCGGCCCGCTCGGCGCTGCGCCGCAGGGCGGTGGCCGCGGCGTGGCGCCAGTGCTCCAGGTCGACGGGTCCGGCGAAGTCGGAGGCGAGCAGGCGGCGCACGCGCAGCGCGAACTCCCAGACGGGGCTGACCATCCCGGCGCCCAGCAGTCCGCGCAGGACCTCGTGCCAGCTCGCGGAGTCGGTGATGCCCCAGCTCTGGAGCAGGCGTTCGCGCTCCCGGGTGTAGCCGTTGCCGTGATAGGCGAGGGCGTTCCAGAACTCCCCGTTGGTCACGCAGAGATGGGCTCCGACGGCGAGCCCGTGCGCGACGGGCCCGTGCAGCGGTCCGCCGACGTGCAGGGAGTGCACCGCTCCGCGGGGGAGCCCCCAGACCGGGGCGGCGGCGTCCCAGTGGGCGCGCCAGCGGGCGAGGTCGGCGGGGGTGGTGGTGAGGTAGGCCTCGGCGGGGGAGCCGGGGTTCACGGCGAGGTGCGGCGGGTCCGCTGGGCTCGCGGGGGCCAAGGCGTTCGCGAACCAGGCGAGTGACCGGGGCAGGTACACGGTGTGCGGGTCGGGGACGGGCAGCATCCCCCGGGTGTGGACGACGAGGCAGCGCCGGTCGGGGGTGGGGTGGAAACGGGCCTGTGTGGGCTCGGCGTCGACCTGGGCCCGGGACTGCGCGAGGAACAGCTCGCTCCGGGCGAGGACGTCGAGGTATCCCGCCCAGTCCCCGCGCGCCTTGGCCCCGTACAGCTCGCGCTCGATGGAACTCGGCGCCGTCCACCCATCCATGTGGATCACCCTAACGGGGGGCCGTGTGCCCTCACCCGTGGGTGGTGGCCAGCTCCGCCCACACGGTCTTGCCGACGATCCGGTCGGTGCACCCCCACTGGTTCGCGAGGGCTTTGACGATGTGCAGCCCCCGCCCGAACTGGTCGTGGTCGGCGACGGCCGCTCGCGGTTCGGGGCGGCGCTCTCCTTTCGGATCGGTGACCTCGATGCGGAGCACTGCTCCGGTGAGGCTGACCTCGACCCGGAAGTACCGGTCCCAGACGGAGCCGTGCAGCAGCGCGTTGGTGGTCAGCTCGCTGGTCAGCAGCGCCGCGTCCGCCGCCAGCTCGGGCCGCCCCCAGACCACGGCGAGCCACGCGGAGTGCCGGCGGGCGGCGGGTACGGAGTCCTGGCGGGGCGGGTAGTTCCGTACGTCGTGACGCGTGAGTCCGTTCATGGCCGTGCACCTCCGGTACGGGCGGTGGCATGCCGGTGCCGCCTTGTGGGCAGCCCGGTGCGCTTCCGCCAACTGACGTTGTGCGCTGAGTAGTTCCTTCGCCACCGAAGGTAGGGATGACACCTCTGGGGTGCAAGCCATTCGGGGATTATGTTCCCTGAATGGGTGACGGTGTCGACTTCCGCTGGAGGATGGCGCGAGACTGGCGCGGTGAACCGTGGAATGCGAGAACCCGAGGGCAACCGGGTGTCAACGGTGTTGGGCCGCAGGTTGGGCGGCGAACTGTCCAAGCTGCGCGCAGCGGCGGGCAGAACCCAGGCCCAGGCGGCCGGGGAGATCACCGCGACGCCGACGAAGGTCCAGAAGATGGAGAGCGGCTGGGTGCCCATGCGGGACCCGGACATCCGCGTGCTGTGCGAGTTCTACGGAGTGACGGACGCGGAGTTCGTGAGCGGACTGCTGGACTTGGCCCGGTTGGACCGTGAACGCCGGAAGGTCAAGGGCTGGTGGCACCACGTCCCCCAGGTGGGCGGTCTCGGCGAGTACGTGGCGATGGAAGAGGTGGCGACCTACATCCGCACGTGGCAGCTGGCGGTGGTGCCCGGGCTCCTACAGACCGCGGACTATGTGCGGGCTCTCGGCGTCACGTCCGACTGGACGAACCCCGACGAGATCGAGGTGCTGGTGCAGTCGAGGCTCAAGCGGCAAGGACGGCTCTGGGGTGAGAAGCCGGCGGGGTTCCACGCGGTGCTCTGGGAGGCTGCTCTGCGTCAGCAGATCGGTGGCCCCGACGTCATGCGAGCACAACTCGACCACCTCGTGGAGATGGCAAGACTGCCCCACGTCCACGTTCAGGTACTGCCCTTCCGCGCAGGGGCGCACCATGCTGCCGGTGGCGCGTTCAACGTCCTTTCGTTCGCGGAAGCCGGGGCGCTGGACGTGGGCTATGCCGAGGGCATCGCGTCTACTGTGTGGGCAGAGGGGGCGGAAGCCAGCGAGAAGTACACCCGGACGTTTGAGCGCCTGACGCGCATGAGCCTCGCTCCGCAGGCTTCCATCGACCTGATCGAAGCGATCAGCAAAGGTACATAGACACGTGAACAACTTCGAGTTCAAGAAGTCCAGTTACAGCGAGGGCCAGGCCGATTCGGAATGTGTCGAGGTGGCGACCAACGTGGTCGGAACCGTCGCCGTCCGGGACAGCAAGCAGGGCGACGGGCCCGTCATCCGGGTCACCGCCACCGCGTGGGCCGACTTCTCCGCGACGCAGGCGGGGTGATCATCCGGACCGGGCGGCTGACCCTGCTGCCGCTGGAGGTCGCGCACGCCGAGGAGATGGCCGGGGTGCTGGGTGACCCGGAGCTGCACGGGTTCATCGGCGGAGCCCCCCTCACCGCGACGGAGCTGCGCACGCGCTACGAACGCCTGGTCGCCGGTTCGCCGGACCCCGCCGTCACCTGGTGCAACTGGGTGGTCCGGCTCGACGCCGAGGACCGCCTGACCGGCACGGTCCAGGCGACCGTGTCCGGGGAGGCCGCCGAGATCGCCTGGGTCGTCGGCACGCCCTGGCAGGGCCGCGGCATCGCGACCGAGGCGACCCGGGCGATGGCCGAGTGGCTCGGGACGCAGGCGGGGGTGCACCGGCTCATCGCGCACGTCCACCCCGACCACACGGCATCCGCGGCCGTCGCCACGCGGGTGGGACTCACCGCCACGGACCGGGTCGAGGACGGCGAGATCCGCTGGGAGGGACCCGCCTGACGGGTCATCGCCCGAGGGTGACGGCGTAGACGCAGGTCAAGGGCGTACGTAGGCCGGTTGCGCGGCGTGTCCGCACGGGCGGTGCGGGGGCTCGGGTTGCGGGGGCTGACGGGGTGTCGGTGAGTGGGCTGGGGCACGTCCCATGCCCCGACCACTTCACGGCCCGCCCCGGCACGTCCCATGTCGGGGCTCCTCGACAGGAGAGATCCGTTGCGCCGCATCACGCGTTACACCGTCCCCGCCGCCCTCTGCTTGACCCTCCTGACCGCGTCCCCCGGTCTGGCGTCGGCGGCGGCGGAGTCGCCCGCGAAGCCGCAGGCCGCCGCGGTCTTCGCCGCCGCGCCGGCCGGGAAGGCCATCCCGGGCACCGAGGCACTGCTCGCCCAGGTGCAGTCGCTGGGCGGGGTCGGCGGGCTGCTGAAACCCATCACCGATCTGCTGGCGGCCGTCCTGAAGTCCCCCGACGGCAAGATCCCGGAGGCGGATCTGGCCGCGCTCAAGGAGAAGATCGCCGCCGCGATCGAGGACCTGAAGAAGAGCCTGCCCGCCGCCCCGGCCCTGCCGGTACCGGTCCCACCGGTGGACGCACCTGCCCTCCCGGTGGACCCGCCGAAGCTCCCGGTGGAGGCCCCGAAGCTGCCGGTGGAGGCCCCGAAGCTTCCCGTCGAGGCCCCGAAGCTGCCCGTGGGAGCCCCGGCGCTGCCCGTCGAGGCGCCGAAGCTCCCGGTGGCGGCGCCCGCGCTCCCCGTGGCACTCCCCGTCGCCGCCCACAAGGCGGCCAAGCCCGCCGCCGGTCCGCTCGACCTGGCCACGGGTGCGATCGACAAGCTCAAGGGCTCCGTCGACGGCCTCACCAAGGCCGCCGGCCCCTGCGGCTGCTCCACGGACGCCAAGGCCAAGGCCACGGACGTGGTGACCGACCTGGTCGCCGCCCTGGTCGCCCTGCTCACCGGCCTCGGCCTCCCGGGCCTCCCCCCGCTCCCGATCCCGGCCCCGCCCCTCCCGGTCCCGCTCCCCGTCCAGTAGCGAAACCCGGTTTCCGGCTCGGCGCTGCCCGCCCAGAAGCGGCAGCGCCCCGCCGGACGGTCGCGGTAGCGGCTCGGTCCCGGCCCTGACGGATCCGGGTACCTACGCGACCGAGCACGCGAGGATGCGGCCGTCGCCGGTGCCGATGACGAGCCGGCCGGTGGCCGTGACGGTCAGAGCGGTCGGTACGACGGAGACCGCGCCGACGGTGAGGTGCTGCCGCCAACGCACCGTGCCGTCGCCCAGGTCGAGCGCGACGACCTCTCCGTCGTCGTACCCGATGAAGACGGTGGCCGCGTCGGCGTCCAGTGCGGTGGTCTTCCGGTCGGTCCGGAACACCCAGCGCGGGCGCCCGTCGTTCGTCTCGCGCCGGACGACGAACGAGCCGCCGGGCTGGAGCCCGTGGCCGTGGTAGACGGTTCCGGCGTGGACCAGGGTGCCGTCCTCGGCCTCGATGCCCGGACCGCCGAAGTGCGTCTCGCCGGGCTCCCAGGAGTACCGGAACATCCGCCGGGCCGACCGAGCGAGGGGTACGTCGGGCCTGTCGGTCGGGGGCCCTTGCAGGTCCATGGCCGCGACCCAGCTCTCACCCCTGTAGGAGTTCGGCTGGCCCGGGGGCCGCAGGACGGACTGGAAGTAGATGCGGTGTCCGCCCCGGACGGGAAGCCGGCTGCGGTCACCATTGCATCCGTCCGGTGACAGGGCGGGCCGGCCGTCGCCGCAGCGCACCAGCGAGACGGGCGCCGACGGGACGATGCCGTCGAGTTGATTCCCGTCGGCGAGTGAGAGCCGGACGACCGATTGCGGAACGGAGTGGCGGGCACCGGGGCGGCGTATGAGTCCGACCCACGCGGACCCTTCATCCGTGGCGACGACGATCTCCCGCCCGCCCTCCTCGTCCGGAACCGTCCAGGCGCGCTCCCCCGAGGGCAGCCAGGATTCCAGCTGCACCCCGTCGAGCGTGACCAGTGTCCGGCCGTCCGAAAGGACCTCGACCGCGCGGACGTTGCGGCGCGGTTCCCAGTCCGTGCTCAGCTCCGAGAGCATTCGGCGGGCGACCGCGCTGCCGTCGCGACGCGGTGCCGGCACCCGCGGGCCGGTCAGATCGTCCTCGGTGAGGGACTTGGCGGGCACAGTGGCCCAGTCCGGCCTGCGCACGACCGCGACGTGTCCTTCGACGCGTGCGGTGTCGTCCTGCCAGTCGTCGGGCGGTGCCATCACCACCCGCAGTGCCTGTTCGTCGAGCCATTCCAACTCCAGGACCTGGCGGCCCAGCCGGTGTTCGATGAGCGATACGGCCGTGCCCGCATCCAGGTCCAGCAGGAGCAGCTCGCCTTCGAAGAGAAAGCCGCCGTCGTAGCGGCCGGTGCCGACCGCGAGCAGCGGAAGCGTGGGATGGAAAGCCATCGCGTACACCGGGTAGCGCGAGCGGACGAGGGCGTGGCAGGCCAGGTCACCCGTGCCGTAGACACCGACGGGCGCGTTGCCGCCGAACTCGTCCCTGCCCGCTACGGCCAGCAGCCCGCGGCGCTCGTCGGTGGCGGCCAGTGCGGGGTCGCCGATCTCGGCGAAGGAACGGTCGCCGAGGATCCGGTCGACGGAGAGCGGGATCGTCATGGCGTCGATCTTCGCAATACGAGACAGGGCACCCGCGACCCCGGTCGCCCGGCGACGGCGTCCCCGTGCGACCGGCGTGCCGCCGCGCGACCGTACGGACCCCCTTGACGTGCCCTCCGTGCAGGTGGACGCTCCCGGGGCTCGGATCCGTACGGTGCGTTGGGGGGCCGGAATGCCGGAGCAGTCGGAGGGGCGTGTCCAGACGGCGGGGGAGCTGCGGGCCCTGCTCGCGGCGCGCGGGGCGCGGTGGTCGGTGAGCGAGCACCTTGCCGATGGGGATCCCGTACCGCGGCCCGCCCTGGGCCTGGGTGCGAGCACGGCTGCGGCCCTGGACCTGACTCCCGCCGAGGCCGCGCCGCCGGTGGACCTGCGGAGCCTCGTGGGCCGGGTCAGCGGTAATCCGCACCTCACCCGGCGCAGGAGGGCGCACGGACTGCTCCCGGGCGAGGGCGCGGGCGAGGGCGAGAGCGCGGGCAGAGGCACGGACCCGGGCCCGGGCAGAGGCCCGGGCCCGGGCAGAGCCCCAGCCGGGTTCACGGCCGCGGGAAGCGCGGCCCCCGCTCGGCCGTCCGCCGTGGACTGGCGCAGCCGGTGGGGGCGGCCCTGGCTCACCAAGGTGAAGGACCAGGACCCGTGCGGCTCCTGCTGGGCGTTCGGTGCGGCCGGCCTGGTGGAGTCGATGGCCCGCATAGAGCACCACGTATGGGCCGAGCGGTCCGAGGGGGACGTGCACGACGGGCTGAAGGCCCGCTGCGGACAGACGGGCAGCCCCGAGGCCGCCCTGGACTGGATCCGGACCAACGGCGGACTCGCGGACCCTGGCTGCTGGCCGTACTCGCCGCCGCCGCCCGGTACCCCGGTCGACCGCCGGGAGGCCTGGCGGGCCGAGTACACCCCGAGCTGGGACCGTTCCGGGCGGACCGTCCGCATCACCGGGTACGTCCGGCTCGGCGACGTGGAGCAGCAGAAGGTCTGGCTGGACACGGTGGGCCCGCTGACCGCGTGCTTCGACGTGTACGAGGACTTCTTCGGCCTGGGCTCCGGCGTCTACCACCGCACCAGCGACCGGCTGGCGGGCGGTCACTGCGTCCTGATCACCGGCTACGACGACGCGGCCGGCTGCTGGCTGTTCAAGAACTCCTGGGGGACCGGCTACCACGTGGGCGGCTACGGCCGGATCGCGTACGGCGAGGCGCGGATCGACGACTGGGCGAAGTGCGGGCTCCAGGACACGAACATCGACCCGTGGAGCAAGCGCC
Organism: Streptomyces sp. GL_141; assembly: GCF_057834385.1. NCBI lineage: Bacteria > Bacillati > Actinomycetota > Actinomycetes > Kitasatosporales > Streptomycetaceae > Streptomyces > Streptomyces sp. GL_141. The sequence continues at coordinate 4,014,805 of NZ_CM174402.1, read as the reverse complement.
GCCTGCACACCGGCAACGTCTACGAGAGCGGCAACGGCCGCGCGCACCGCAACTTCGAGATGGCCGCCCTCGGCGGAGCCGGCAAAAGCTCCCTGAGCCACTGGTGGCGCGAGGGCGACGCGCCCTTCGCCTGGAACCGCGCCCGGAGCTTCGCCTCCGACGCCTCGGGCCAGCCCGCCTTCACGGGGACCACGTACAACCGGAACATGGAGTCGCTGCACGTCACCACCGGCGGCCGGCTGCGCCACTGGTACTACGAGCACTTCGGCGGCGCCTGGCGCGACGGCGGGGCCTTCGGTCCCGGGGACGCGGCGGTCGGCTCGACCCCGGCCTTCATCCAGAGCGACTACGGGGCGCCCGGCAACTTCGAGGTGGTCGTCCGCACCGCCGACGGCCGCCTCAACCACTGGTGGCGGATCAACGGCGCCCCCTGGACCTGGAACGACGGCGGCCGCTTCGCCTCCGGCATCGCCCACTTCGGCCCGGCCCTGGTCCAGACCCGCTCCCGCCACCTCGACCTGGTCGCCACCCGCACCGACGGCCGGATGCAGCTGTGGTGGCGCGACGACCCGAACGGGTTCGTGTGGCGCCCCGGCGAGATCTTCGGCTCCGGCATCACCTCCGCACCCTGCCTGATCGAGGCGCAGTACGGGGCGGCCGACGAGGACACCGCCGGGAACTACGAGCTGTGCGTGACGGGCGGGGGCGGCCGCGTCGAGCACTGGTGGCGCGGCAACGCGGGCGGCGCCGCCTGGCAGCGTTCCGCCGTGTTCGGCCACGACGTGCTGACGGTCACCGGGATGCTCCAGGGCAGTTTCGGGTTCAACCTGGAGGTGATCGTCCTGCGCACCGACCGCCTGCTCCAGCACTACTGGCGCGACGGCGCGGGCTGGCACGAGGGGGCGGTGATCGGCCCGGCGTAGGCCGTCACCACAAGAGAGGAGTCCGCGTGGAGGTGCGTGAGGTGGTGCTCGCGCCCGGTGGGGCGTACGAGCTGCGGCTCACCGGGCGCGGTGCGCGCGGCTACGTCTGGACCTGGCGGGTGACGGGCGACGCGGACGCCGTCTCGGTGGCCGAGGGTCCGTCGGGACCGCCGCCCGTCGCCGCGGAGCGGCAGGAGCCGCAGGAGCCGCCGCTGCCCGGGGCGACGGTGGAGCGGCTGTACCTCGTACGGGCGCTGGTGGCGGGCCGGGCGAGGATCCGCTTCGCGCAGGTCCGGCCGCCGTATCCGGACGAGGCCGCGTACGACGAGTTCGTACTGGACGTCACGGTGCGCTGAGGGTCCACATCGTGATCCGCCGCCGGTCCACATCGTGATCCCGCCGCCGGTCCACATCGCGGACGCCGTCCAGGTTGCACCTCTGTTGTATCTATGCTGTGCGCATGCCGCCAGCCCGTACCACCGGATCCACCGTGACCGCTGCCGAACGCGTCTACCAACACGTCAAGCAGGCCGTGCTCGACCGCCGTTACGAGGGAGGGGTGCTGCTGACCGAAGGCGAGCTCGCGGTCGCCGTCGGCGTCTCGCGCACCCCGGTCCGCGAGGCGCTGCTGCGGCTGGAGACCGAGGGACTGCTGAAGCTGTACCCGAAGAAGGGCGCCCTCGTCCTCGCCGTCTCCGCCCAGGAGATCGCCGACGTGATCGAAACCCGGCTGCTGGTGGAGGAGTACACGATCCGCCGGGCCGTGCCCGCCCCGGCCGGGCTGCTGGAACGGCTCGCGGAACTGGTCGAGGAGCAGCGCCGGCTCGGTGACGCGGGCGAGCTCGGGGCGATGATGGCCGTCGACCGGGCCTTCCACGCGGAGATCGTGCGCAGCGCCGGCAACCAGATCCTGTGCCGCCTCTACGACCAACTGCGCGACCGCCAGCTCCGCATGGGCGTGGCCCTGCTGCACGCACACCCCGAGCGGGTGGAGCGCACGCTGGCCGAGCACCGGGAGATCCTCGACGCCCTGCGCGCGGGCGACGCCGACACGGCCGCCGCGGCGGTACGGGCCCACGTGAGCCGGATCGGCGAACTGGTGCGGGGGTCCGGCCGATGAGCTCCGCGCCCGCCGCCTCGCCCGTTCCCGCGGCTGTCTTCAAGGACCCGCCGGGCGGCCGCAAGGCGGTGCTCGTCTGGTCGATCGGCGTCGCCGTCTACTTCGTGGCGGTCATCTTCCGCACCAGCCTCGGCGTGGCCGGGCTGGAGGCCGCCGACCGCTTCCACGTGAACGCCTCGGCGCTGTCCACCTTCTCCCTGCTCCAGCTCCTGGTCTACGCGGGCATGCAGATACCCGTCGGCCTGATGGTGGACCGGCTCGGCACCAAGAAGGTGCTCACCCTCGGCGCCGTGCTCTTCACCGCCGGCCAGATCGGCTTCGCGCTCTCCCCCTCCTACGGGATGGCCCTGGCCGCCCGCGCCCTGCTGGGCTGCGGGGACGCCATGACCTTCATCTCCGTGCTGCGGCTCGGCACCCGCTGGTTCCCGGCCCGCCGGGGCCCGCTGATGGCGCAGCTGGCCGGCCTGGTCGGGATGGCCGGCAACCTGATCTCCACGCTGGTGCTGGCTCCCGTGCTGCACGGGGTCGGCTGGGTGCCGGCGTTCGCGGGCAGCGCGGTGGCGGGGCTGGTCGTCCTGGTCCCGCTCGTGCTGTTCCTGCGCGACAGCCCCGACGACGCCGCGGCCCACGAGCCCGCGCCGCGCACGGCCACCGGCGCGGGGGGCTTCGTACGGCGCCAGATCGCCGACTCCTGGCGGGAGCCGGGCACCAAGCTCGGCCTGTGGGTGCACTTCACGACGCAGTTCCCGGCGATGGTGTTCCTGCTGCTGTGGGGGATGCCCTTCCTCGTCGAGGCCCAGGGGCTCTCGCGGACCACCGCGGGCGGGCTGCTCACGCTGGTGGTCGCCTCGAACATGGCGCTCGGCCTGGTCTACGGCCAGGTCGTCGGCCGCCGGCAGTCCTCGCGGATCCCGCTCGCCCTGGGCACGGTCGCCCTGACCGCGCTGCTGTGGGGCTCGGTCCTGGCCTACCCGGGGGACCACGCGCCGATGTGGCTGCTGATCGCGCTCTGCCTGGTGCTGGGCACGTGCGGGCCGGCGTCGATGATCGGCTTCGACTTCGCCCGCCCCGCCAACCCGGCGGACCGTCAGGGCACCGCCTCCGGAATCACCAACATGGGCGGTTTCATCGCCTCGATGACGACCCTGCTGGTGGTGGGCCTGTTGCTCGACGCCACCGGAGACAACTACCGCATCGCGTTCTCGTCGGTCTTCGTCCTGGAACTCGTCGGGATCGCCCAGATCCTGCGCCTGCGCGGCCGCGCCCTGGCCCGCGAACGCGAACGCGAGCGGGTGGGCGCGGGAGTGGTCGCCCCGGTCGCCCCGGTCACTCAGGTGGCCCCGGTGGCACTTCCCTCGTAGTCCGTGCCGCTGCCGCCGGCCCCGGTTCCGGCCGCCACCGCCGTGGCGGCCGCCGGGGCCGGCACCCCCGTCGGCACCCCTGCCGACCCGCGGCCGGCCCGGTGACGTCCGGTGCCGGCCCGGCTTGTGCGGAGGCCCCCGCACCGAGGAGGACGGGCCGGGGTGGGACAGACCCCCGTCCTTTCCCACCTGTCCGCCCGTCGACTCCGCGGAGTCGGGTTCCGGCCAACGCGTGCCGAGCCTATGAGGGCTCCGAGCGACCGCGTGTGCACTGCGCGCAGGGACCGTTGACAATCCGCGCAACGGGCGCGGGAGCGGCCTAGGCTTCCGCCTCCGCCTCCGCCACCGCCGTGCGGCGGAATTCGCTGGGGCTGGCCCCGTACGTCTCGCGGAACAGGCGGCTGAACACGGAGGCGTTGGTGAATCCCCAGCGCAGGGCCACCGTGTGGACGGGGACGGCGAGCTGCCCGCGATCGGCGAGGTCCTCGCGGCAGCGCTCCAGCCGGCGCCGGCGGATCGCGGCCGCCACGCTCTCCCCGCGCTCCCGGAAGAGCTGCTGGAGCCGGCGCAGCGACATGCTGTGCCGCGCGGCGACCACGGACGGGCTCAGCTCGGGATCGCCGAGGTTGTGCCCGATGAAGGTGTCGATCCGCGCCAGCAGCGCCCGGGTCCGGCTCTCCTCGGACAGCTCGTCCTCGGCGCCGATCCGCCCGGCGAGGCAGGCACCGGCCAGGTCGAGGGCGACGGATCCGAGCTGCTCCAGCTCGGCGGGCGCGCACTCCTCCCCGTGCGCGGCCAGGGAGCGCATGTACTGCGCGAGGATCGCCCCCATCCCCCGGTCGGCGGGGATCCGCTCGGCGAGCACCCGGTCCACCCGGTCCGACCGCAGCGGGATCGAGGCGCGGGGGAGCGAGAGGATCACGGCCCGGACCGGCTCCGTGCCCGGGACGGCCGACTCGAAGGGCCGCGAGGTGTCCCACAGCACCAGGTCCCCCGAGAACGGCCCCGATTCGTGCCGGTTCTGCGCGATCCACATGGACCCGCCGGTCACCAGCCCCAACTGGTACTGCTCGGGGTCGCTGCTGCGGACGTGCGCCGCCGTGCGCCGGGCGCGCAGCGGGGCGTAGCCGAACTGCGAGACCTGTACGCAGCCCAGGTCCAGCACGGCGGCCTCCGCCTGGAAGTCCCCCGCGTGCTCACTCCTGATCGACGTGGACACCAGCTGCTGCGCCACCACGTCGGCGAACCAGTCGAACCGGTCCGCTGCCGGTACGGCAGCGGACGAAATCACCGACCACACCAAGGCTTCTCCGACCTACGGAGTCAGGGAGTCACGGAGAAGTTGGCCAGGATGGCCTCGGCCAGCGCCGGGTCACCCTCCACCTTCACCCGGTCGGCCACGGTGTGCGGACGCACCCGGCCGGCCGCGAGGCGTACGTACGTCTCCCAGTCCAGGGTCAGCGTCACCGCGGGCCCCAGCGAGGGGGCCTTGTCGATGGTGCCGCGGCCCTCCGCGTCGACCCGTACGGTCCGCATGAACTCCAGCGCGCCGTGCACGTCGATGACGACGGCCGAGTTCGCGGGCGCGCCCGCCTTCTTCGCGACCACCTTCGGCAGCCCGGAGAGCAGGACGTCCCTGGCCACGTAGGCCCCGGGCGAGTCCCAGTTCCCCGGCTGCCCCAGGGCCGCCCGCAGGTCCTGCTCGTGGATCCACACGTCGAACGCGCGCAGCCGGAGCGAGTGCTCCAGGGTGGCCGGCTCGCCCAGCGGGCCGCGGATCATCGTGTCCGGTTCCCGCTTCTCGTTCCGCAGCTGCCGGGAGCGGCGGATGATCGTGTACTCCAGCTCGGAGGTCATCTCGGGCGCGGTGTGGTGGCGCCGCACGTCGACCTGCACTTCCATGTACCGGGAGAACTCGTCGACCACGTGCCGCAGGTCCCGCGGCAGGGTATGGATCGGCCGCGGGTCGCCCAACTGCTCGCACTCGATGCCGATGACGTGGGACACGACATCGCGCACGGACCAGTTGGGGCAGGGCGTCGCCCGGCTCCACTCGCCTTCCGTCAGCGGAAGGACCAGCTCGGATATCGCCTCGATGGAGTGGGTCCACGCGTCGGCATAGGGCTGAAGGCTGGGATGCGGATGGACGGTCAACGGGACCCCTCGCGTGCTGATCATTGGCCTGTTGGCGCGTTTGGCGCATTGGCGCGTTCTGGAAGCTTGTGCAATGGCTTCAAAACTACGCTGCCGGTGAGCACCCCGGCAGTGCTTTCGTGTGACGATCGTAGGCCCGAGTTGACGGCTTGAAAGCCAGGACGGTGGTACTGTGCGCGCTTCCCTGATCCAAATCGCGGTGAATGAGGGGGAGTCGGTGGTTTCCCGCCGCTCCCGTGCCGCTGAGCTCGTGCGCGAACAGTCCGGCTCGGACCTCGTCGTCCTGCCCGAGCTGTGGACCGTGGGCGCCTTCGCCTACGAGCAGTTCGAGACAGAGGCCGAGCCGCTGGACGGCCCGACCTACGGGGCCATGGCCGCGGCCGCCCGCGACGCCGGGGTCTGGCTGCACGCCGGGTCCTTCGTGGAACGTGCGGGCGACGGCTCGCTCTACAACACGGCGCTCGTCCTCTCCCCGACGGGCGAGCTCGCCGCCACGTACCGCAAGATCCACCGCTTCGGCTTCGACCAGGGCGAGGCCGTCCTGATGTCCGCGGGCGAGTCCCTGACCACGGTCGCCCTGCCGGAGCAGACCCTCGGCCTCGCCACCTGCTACGACCTGCGCTTTCCGGAGCTGTTCCGCGGCCTGGTCGATGCCGGGGCGACGACGCTGGTCGTCTCCGCGGGCTGGCCGGCCCGCCGCCGGGGCCACTGGACGCTGCTGAACCGGGCCCGCGCCGTCGAAGACCAGTCGTACGTCCTCGCGTGCGGGACGGCCGGCACCAACGGGGGCGTGGAACAGGCCGGCCACAGCCTGGTCGTGGACCCGTGGGGCGAGGTCCTCGCGGAGGCGGGCCCGGGGGAGGAGGTCCTGACCGTGGACCTCGACCCGAAGAAGGTCGCCGAGACCCGCGAACAGTTCCCGGCCCTGAAGGACCGCCGCCTCGGTCGCTGACCGGATGAGGTTGATGGGGTTTACTTGTGCGAAGTCTGCATAAAGTAAAGGGTGAGCGCGGGTCATGGAGAACGGGAACATAGCAGCCGGGTCAGTCGAACCGGTAGAAGTAGAACCGGACCCCGTCCACTGGCTCCAGCGGTCGATGGCCGGGGCCGCCGCCTTCCTCGCCGCCGTCCCCGTGGCCTTTGCCCTGGTGAATCCGGTGGGGCTGCTCCTCCTCTTCCCGTTCATCGCCGTCGCCTGGCCCCTCTTCCTCCGGGACCGGGCGGCGTTCCGTGCCACGTGCAAGGGCGTCGGCACCGTCCTGACCGGGCTCGGCGTCCTCCTGACCTGCTTCGGCATGTTCGTGGTGATCCCTTCCGCGGTGATCCTCCTGCTGGCCGCGTCCGCGGACCCGCGCCGCCTCCCGGTGCGTGCCCGCGTCCACGCCGGCATCGCGGGCGCCATCACCAGCGCCGCCATCGCCGGGGTGGCGTACGTGGCGTACGCGGCGATCCCGGTGGTCCAGGACCTCTTCAAGCCCGCGCACAGCTACTCCGTGGACGTTCCGGACGAGGTCGACGGTGATTGGATGCCGGAGCTCCGGCCGTACGGAGTCACCCGCATCGGGTCGTACGAAGCCGAATCCGGCTCCAGGACCAGGACCAGGACCTTGAAGGTCACGTACGACGAGAACCTCAGCGAGGCCGAACGGGCCGCCCTGCGCGAGTACCTCTCCGGCCTCCCCGGCGCCGGCCCGGTCAAGACCTGCGGCCGGCTCGGCTGCGACTGAGCGGGGCTGCGACTGAGCGGGCCTACGACTCCTCGCCCGGGCCCTCCCGCTCCTTCTCCGCCATCCGGATCACGCACACCGCGACGGCGATCAGCAGCGAGGCGTCGGCGTCCTCGCGGATCACGTCCACGGCGTACGTCTCGCGGACCCGGTACCACTGCCGGGAGATCAGCGCGAGCAGCTCCCCGTCGTACTCGACCTTGAACTCCCGGTCCAGGATCCGCCCGCTGACATCGAGCTCGGTGCCCTCGTTGAGCGTGACCAGATAGTGGTTGCGCAGCAGCGAGAGCCGCTTCTTCCGGATCACCGCGAGCCGCCGCTCGTCCCGCTCCAGCGTCATCGCGTCGCGCAGGGCGAAGAGCTTCTCCCGCAGCGTGATGAGGATCCGCCCGTCGGGATCCTTCAGCTCCAGGGTGTCCCGGAACCGCAGGGCCTTCCCGTCCACGAGGAAGGCGTGCCGGCCGTCCTCGTCCTCGATCCAGTAGTCGTCCCCGATGGCCAGCATTTTGTCCCGTACCAGGTATTTCACGCCCTCATCGCTGCCCGCGATAGGTTCCGGTCATGCCACTCCTCTACGTGACCGACCTGGCCTACCCGGCGCGCGGCCGCCGCTACGGCGACGAGGACGTCTTCCTCACCGCACGCCTGCGCGAGCACTTCCCCCTCGCCCTGTGCCACCCCCTGGACGCGGAGGCCCTCCTCCCGGCCTTCGACACCGTGGTCGTCCGCAACAGCGGCCCGGTCCTCCACCACCAGGAGGCCTACGACTCCTTCCGCGCGGCCGCCCTCGCCGCCGGCACCCGGGTCTACAACCCCCTGACGGGCCGCGGCGACATGGCGGGCAAGCAGTACCTCGTCGACCTCACGGCCTCCGGTCACCCGGTCATCCCCACGATCGACGACCCGGCGCACCTGTCTCTCCTCCCCGCGTCCGCCACCTACGCGGTGAAGCCGAAACAAGGAGCGGACTCGATAGGCCTGACCTTCACCCCGCACCCGGACCGCGCCCCGGGGGAGTTCCTGATCCAGCCGCGCATCGACTTCGCGTACGAGGTGTCCTTCTACTTCGTCGACGACGCCTTCCAGTACGCCCTCTACGCCCCCGACCCGGCCCGCCGCTGGGAGCTGGTCCCCTACGACCCGACCCCCGCGGACCTGTCCTTCGCCCGCACCTTCATCGACTGGAACACCCTCACCCACGGCATCCAGCGCGTGGACGCCTGCCGCGCCCCCTCGGGCGAGCTCCTCCTGGTGGAGCTGGAGGACCTCAACCCGTACCTCTCCCTGGACCTCCTCCCGCCCGAGGTCCAGAACACCTTCCTCACCGCCCTGGTCCGCTCCCTCCACAGCTTCGGAGCCTGAAGTCAGGCCCTATCCCCGCGCACCCCTGGCGGTGCGCTGCCGTGCCACGTAGCGGAGCAGGGCCCAGATCGCCGCGGCGTTGACGAGGGCGCTGAAGAGGATCAGGCCGTAGAAGCCGAGTTCGGGCCAGATGTCGAGCTTGGGGTCGACGGACGTGTCCGGTGCCACCCAGTCGGAGGGGCGCGGGGCGTCCGGTACGAGCTCCGTGGGCAGCGGCTCGGGCGGCGGCTCCGAGCCGCTGTACGTGGGCCCCACGACCGGGGCGGACTCCTCCAGGGCGTCCGCGCCGGGTCCGAAGGACATCAGCAGGATGAGGCTGACCGGCGCCGTGGCCATGATCGGCCAGACCCCGAAGAAACCGATGTCCCCGGTGCGGCTGCCGACCGCAATGAAGACCAGCATCGCGACCACCAGCGCCAGGTACGTGCCGGGCACCCACATCTCAGCCTTCGACCAGCGCCGCACCATGACGTTCACCGTTTCCCGTTCTGCGCTCTGCGTTCCGCTTCGTTCGCTCTGTTGCCAGTCTCGAAGCTGCCGGGTCCCGCCACCTGAGTACGCCTACTCATCCTGTGCCGCACTGCGTACCTGGTCAGAGCCGTGCAGGCGGAGGGCGCCGGGGCGTGCGCACGGCACTGGCGGGGCCCGTCGGATAACGCTTGGGTCACGGTCGGGGGCCGCGTGCAGCAGTCGGGGGGCGGGCTCCGTCAGGTAGGTCGGGGGAGCCCAACGGGGCTTCGGGAGGGGTGGAGATGCGCAAGAGGCACGGGCCGGGTGGCCATGCGAACCGCTGACGTTCCTGCCTTCACGGCCTTCGTGCAGGCACGGTCCTCGGCACTGTTCAGGACCGCCCTGCTGATCACCGGAGAACGGCACGTGGCCGACGACCTCGTGCAGTCCACGCTGGAGCAGGTGTGCCGGCACTGGCGCAAGGTCCGCTCCGCCGACGCACCGGAGGCCTACGCGCGCCGGATCCTGGTGAACCTCGCGAACGACCGCTGGCGCAAGCTGCGCGGCCGTGCGGAGGTCTCCCTGGACGACGGCATCGGGGGCGGGCACGTCGATCCGTACAAAGGGCTCGTGGTCCGCGACGAGCTGATGCGCGAACTGCAGTCCCTGCCGGTCGGCATGCGCACCGTGCTGGTGCTGCGGTACTTCGAAGACCTCGACGACGCGGAGATCGGCCGCTTGATGAACATCTCGGCCGGCTCGGTCCGGTCCCAGGTGGCCCGGGGGCTGTCGAAGCTCCGGTCGACCGTCGGTACACAGGCGCTGCGCGCGGGTTCGGAAGGGGCGGCATGAAGGACTTCGACCTGGAGGAGGAGCTGGCCGCGGCCATGCTCGACCGGGCAGGACAGGAACCGCCGCGCAGCTACGACGTGGACGGCCTCATCGGGTCGGTGCGCAAGCGCAGTCGGCGGCGCCTTCAGACGGGTGCGGCGGCGGCCGCGGTGATGGTGGCCCTCGGCGCCGGCTTCGTCGTCCAAGAGGGGCAGGACCGCACCTCGGGGCCCGCCCCGGCGGCGACCGCGCCGACGGCCGAGATGCCTCCCTCCCCCTCCCTGCCCGCCAAACCGCCCCGGGTCGACCCGGCCCGGGCGACGAACACCCTGTTCCTCTCCGCGCTGCGCTACCAAAACCCGGCCACCCGCTCCCAGGTGGATCCGGCCGAGGTGGCGGCACTGTTCGCCAACGAGCCCACGTACCACCGCATTTGGGGTACCGACTCGCTCGGTGTGACCTGCGGTGCCGCGGTCGACGGCGTGCTGGTGGCGGGTCAGGCCCTGCTGTACCAGGGGACCGAACCGCTCGACCGGAGCCCTTCCCTCACCTTCGACGCGACCACGGGGAAAGTGGTCGACGTGACCTGCACGACGAACACCGGAGGCGGCAAGGGCGGCGACCCGACGGTGTCCGGTTTCTACGGCGGACTGGTGACGGCGACCAAGTCCGGTGACTCCACGGCGCTGGAGACGCTCGGGACGCAGTTCGTGACCGCGCACCTTCGATCCAGCCAGGGCCCGTCCGCCGCCACCTGCTCCTTCACCACACCCCCCTTCTGGCTCGCCGACAACCCCTCGTCCGGAACCGTCACCCACGGATGGACCGTGCAGCTCGGCGGCGCCTCCGGCTTCCCGATCGAGATCGACGAGAACGAGAAGATCGCCCGATCCTGCGGCGGATGAGCCGCACGACCGGCGGCCGCTGAGCCGGCCGCACCGGCGGTAGCGGCCGCCGGCAGGGGACGACACCGGACCGCGCCCGCACGGCGGCGCGTCCGGAGCCCCTGACCGGCCCCGCCGCACCCCGCACACCCCGACACGCCACGGCTCGCTCCGGCATGCCCTGATCGCCCTGACGCGCCGCGGGGCGATGTCCGCGTGCCCGGACATCCGAAAGCGAGTGCCCGAATGAAGCACCGGACCGCCTTGCTCCTCCCCCTCCTCATGGGCGCCGCCCTGGGTGCCCACCTCCTGATCCCGACCCCGGGTCTCGCCGAAGCCGCGCCGCCCCGCCCCCTGCCCACGGCGGTAGCCCCGACGGCCCCGGCGGCCACGCCCACCCCCGGCACGCCGCCGCCCCCGCCGGGCCCCGCCCCCACGGGCACGGCGACCCCGGAGCAGGCCGTGCGCCGCGCGCTCGACGGGCTCGGAGCGCACCAGGGCCGGTACGCGCTCGCCGTCGAGGACCTCACCTCGGGCCGCGCGGCCGCCTACGGCCCGTCCACCGAGGCCTTCGTCTCCGCGAGCATCATCAAGGTCGACATCCTGGCCGCCCTGCTGCTCCGGACCCAGGACCGCGGCGGCAGCCTCACCCCCGCCCAGCGACGGCTGGCCTCCGACATGATCCGCGTCAGCGACAACGACGCGGCCCAGGAGCTCTGGACCGCCATCGGCCGGCGCCAGGGCCTGGACGCGGCCAACGCACGCCTCGGCCTCACCCCGGCCCACGCGGGCCAGCGGGTCCCCTGGGGACTGACCCGCACCACGGTCGGCGACCAAATCACGCTCCTGAAGGCCGTGTTCACCGAGAACTCCCCGCTGACCGCCGCATCCCGGGCGTACGTCCGCACCCTCATGGGCGACATCGCAGCCGGCCAGAACTGGGGCGTCGGCGCAGCGGGAGCCCCCGGCGACCGGCCCGTGCTCAAGAACGGCTGGCTCCCGGTCGGCACGCCCGCGCGATGGGCCGTGAACAGCATCGGCCTCGTCGAGCACGAAGGCCACAGCCTGCTGATCGCCGTCCTCACCGAAGGCCAGCCCACGCGCGAAACCGGCACCGCCCTCATAGAGCGAGCCGCGAAGACCGCGACCGAAGCCCTGACGACGCCCTGACGAAGCCCTGACGAAGCCCTGACGTCGCCCACACGCTGAAGCACACCCTGAAGCCCGGTCTCCGCAGGATGGCAAGCTTGAAGCATGAACGATGCCGCCCCGGCGCTCACCCCCGCGCCCGCGCCCCGCCGACGTGCCCGTGTCCGTGCCCCCGAGCTGATCGGCAAGGGAGGCTGGCTCAACACCGGCGGGAAGGACCTCACCCTCGCCGACCTGCGAGGACGTGTCACGATCCTCGATTTTTGGACCTTCTGCTGTGTGAACTGCCTCCACGTGCTCGACGAGTTGCGCGAGCTGGAGGAGAAGCACCGCGACACCGTCGTGATCGTCGGGGTGCACTCGCCGAAGTTCGTGCACGAGGCCGAGCACTCCGCCGTCGTCGACGCCGTCGAGCGGTACGGGGTGCACCACCCCGTGCTCGACGATCCCGAGCTCGCGACCTGGAAGCAGTACGCCGTCCGCGCCTGGCCCACGCTCGTGGTGATCGACCCCGAGGGGTACGTCGTCGCGCAGCACGCCGGGGAGGGGCACGCGCACGCCATCGCCAAGCTCGTGGAGGAGCTGGAGGCCGAGCACGAGGCCAAGGGGACGCTGCGGCGCGGGGACGGGCCGTACGTGGCGCCCGAGCCGGTGGCGGGTGACCTGCGGTTCCCCGGGAAGGCGCTCGTGCTGCCGTCCGGGAACCTGCTCGTCTCCGACACGACCCGGCACCAGCTGGTGGAGCTGGAGCCCGACGGGGAGGGCGTCGTACGGCGCATCGGCGGCGGGGAGCGCGGCTTCGGGCCGGACGCCTTCAGCGAGCCGCAGGGGCTGGCCCTCCTCCCCGACGGGTCCGTCATCGTCGCCGACACCGTCAATCACGCGCTGCGCCGCTTCGACCCCGCGACCGGGGCCGTGGAGACCGTCGCCGGGACCGGGCGGCAGTGGTGGCAGGGGTCCCCGACCTCCGGGCCGGCCCTGGAGGTCGACCTGTCCTCGCCGTGGGACGTGGCCTGGTGGCAGGGCCGGGTGTGGATCGCGATGGCGGGCGTCCACCAGCTGTGGACCTGGGACCCGGAGAGCGACACCGTGGAGGTCGCCGCCGGCACGACCAACGAGGGGCTGCACGACGGCCCGGCCGCCGAGGCCTGGTTCGCGCAGCCGTCCGGGCTCGCGGCCACGGAGGACCGGCTGTGGATCGCCGACTCCGAGACCAGCGCCCTGCGGTACGTCGAGCCCGACGGGGAGGGCGGCTACGCCATCCGTACCGCCGTCGGCAGCGGCCTCTTCGACTTCGGCCACCGGGACGGCGACGCCGCCCAGGCGCTGCTCCAGCACCCGCTCGGCGTCACCGCGCTGCCCGACGGGTCGGTCGCGGTGTGCGACACGTACAACCACGCCCTGCGCCGCTACGACCCGTCCACCGGGCAGGTCACCACGCTGGCGACCGACCTGCGCGAGCCCAGCGACGCGGTGCTCGCCGGTGACGACATCGTGGTGGTGGAGTCGGCCCGGCACCGGCTGACCCGGCTGCGGCTTCCGGAGGAGGCCGTACGGGTCGACGCGGTTGCCCACCGCACCCGGCGGGCCGCCACCGAGGTGGCCCCCGGCACGCTCCGGCTCGACATCGTCTTCCAGGCGCCGAGCGGCCAGAAGCTCGACACCCGCTACGGCCCCTCGACCCGGCTGCTGGTCTCCTCGACCCCGCCCGAGCTCCTGACGGCGGGCGACGGCGCCGGCACGGACCTCTTCCGGGAGCTCGCGCTGAACCCGGAGCTGACCGAGGGCGTCCTGCACGTCTCCGCGATGGCCGCGTCCTGCGACGACGACCCCGAGAACGAGTACCCGGCCTGCCACGTCCACCAGCAGGACTGGGGCGTACCGCTGAGCATCACCGCGGGCGGCGCGACCCGACTGCCCCTGGTGCTGGCGGGGATGGACGACTGAGCCGTAGGGGAAACGCGACCGTGCCCGCCGGGGGAGATCCCCCGGCGGGCACGGTCGCGACTGCCTGCCGTCGGAGCGTCAGTTCTCCAGGAACGCCAGCATGACGTTGGCCAGGAGGTACGGGTCGTCCGCGCCGCACAGTTCGCGGGCGCTGTGCATCGACAGGATGGCCACGCCGATGTCGACGGTCTGGATGCCGTGCCGGGCCGCGGTGATCGGGCCGATCGTGGTGCCGCAGGGCATCGAGTTGTTGGAGACGAAGGTCTGCCACGGGACGTCGGCGCGTTCGCAGGCGTTCACGAAGACCGCGCGGCCGCTGCCGTCGGTCGCGTAGCGCTGGTTGACGTTGACCTTCAGGATCGGGCCGCCGTTGGCGCGCGGGTGGTGCGAGGGGTCGTGCCGCTCCGCGTAGTTGGGGTGCACGGCGTGGCCGGTGTCCGAGGAGAGGCAGATCGCGCCGGCGAAGGCCCGCGCGCGGTCCTCGTAGGAGCCGCCGCGCGAGAAGACTGAACGTTCCAGCACGTTGCCCAGCAGGGGCCCGTCCGCGCCGGTGTCCGACTGCGAGCCGTTCTCCTCGTGGTCGAAGGCGGCCAGGACGGGGATGTGGTCGAGGTTGGCGGCGGTGGAGGCCGCCGCCAGGGCGGCGACGCCCGCGTGGACGGAGAGCAGGTTGTCCATGCGCGGGCCCGCGAGGAGCTCGCGGTCGCGGCCCAGGTAGGCCGGGGGCTCGATCGAATGGACCATCAGGTCCCATCCGGCGACGGAGCCGCGCTCCAGTTCTTCCTCGTCCTCCAGGAACGCGATCAGGTCGCCCTCGTGGACGTCGCCGAGACCCCAGATCGGCTGCATGTGCCGCTGCTTGTCCAGCTTGAGCCCGTCGGTGTTCACCGACCGGTCCAGGTGCACGGCGAGTTGGGGTACGCGCATCAGCGCACGGTCGATGTTGACGAGCCGTTCGGTGCCGTCGAGGAGGGTCAACCGTCCGGCCAGGCCCAGGTCGCGGTCGAGCCAGGTGTTGAGCAGGGTGCCGCCGTAGATCTCCACGGCGATCTGCCGCCAGCCCTGGGCGCCGGTGTCGGGCAGCGGCTTGACCCGGAGGTTGGGGGAGTCGGTGTGCGCGCCGATGATCCGGAAGGGGGTGTGCGCGGCCGCGCCCTCGGGCACGTACCAGGCGATGATCGCGCCCCCGCGGAGTACGAACTTGCCGCCCGTGCTCGCGTCCCACGCGTCGGTCTCGGCCAACTGCCTGAATCCGGCCTTCTCCAGCCGCTCGGCCGCGTTGGCCACGGCGTGGTACTGCGACGGACTCGCCGCCAGGAAGGTCATCAGGTCGTCGGTGTGGCCGCGGTCGAAGCGGGCGGCGGCGGGAGAGCTCATGTGGGTCACCTTAACGACGGTCGTGTTCGTCATGGCCGGACTGCGGCGGATAGCCGGAGAAGGGGCCGAGGGGGTGTGGCCCGGGCCCCCGGGCTTGTCAGCCCGGCGGACGGTCGAAGCGGCGCTGCAGCTGTCTGCGCTCGCCCCGGCGGATGCGCGGGAGCATCTCCGGGGTCTGCGCGGAGCGCTGCGCGCGCCTCTTGCGTCCGGCGCAGAAGATACAGGCCTCACCGGGAGGGGCGTCGGGATCGATGGGTGCGCCGGGGTGCTCGGAGCAGCCGGAGGCGTTGCGCGGCCGGGACAGCTCGCGGGCCACGATGAAGGCCCGGTGCAGGTCGTCGGCCATCGCGACGAAGTCGTCGGGGGGCGAGGACAGGCTCAGGTGGAAGCGCCGCTCCTCGACCGTGCGCAGGCGGGTCTGCAGCGCCTGGAGCGTGTACGGGGGGTCGGGCACGGGATAGCCGAGCCGCCGCTGCTCGCCGACGGGCGGGGTGGCGGCGGACGCGGCCCGGGCGCCCTGCGCGCGCAGTCCGAGGCGGCGCCGGTCGTTGCAGATCAGGCAGCGCCCCCAGCCGTCGGGCGCCTCGGGGTCCAGCGCGCCGTTGGGGTGCTCCGCACAGCCGGTGTAGCTCTTGGCCGGGGCGAGCCCGGCGGCCGTCTGGAAGGCGGTGTAGAGGGCGTCGGCCACCGATTCGTACTCGGTGGGGTGGGCGCCCTCGTAGAGCTCCTTGAGGTGGTCTCCGAGGCTGCCCACGGCGGACTGCAGCTCCTTGAGGGCATAGGGGCGCCCGGTCGGGACCGAGTACCCCCTGCTGCCGCGCTGCTGCTCCTGTGGACTCATACCCACGAGCGTCCCACGAACCACCGACATCCCGGGAACCCCGCAGCCCACAGGCGGTGCGGGGTTCTGGAGGGGGCCGTGCGGGAAGGCCGCCTCCGCGCGCACGCCGACGGCCGGGCCCCCGTGCGGAGGACCCGGCCGACTGCGCGTACGTACACCGCGTACAGCTGGGGAGGGAGGGCTACGGGCCTAGAAGGCGGCCTCGTCGAGCTCCATCAGGGTGTTGTCGACGGCCTCGGCGAGCGCGCGGGCCACCGCGACGCCCGGGAGGACCTCGCCGGCGAAGAACTTCGCCGCCGCGATCTTGCCGGTGTAGAACGGCACGTCCTTGGCGGAGGCGGCCGGCAGCTTCTCGGCGGCCACGGCCGCGCCCTTGAGGAGCAGGTAGCCGACGACCACGTCACCGGAGGCCATCAGCAGGCGGGTGGTGTTCTGGCCGACCTTGTAGATGTTCTTGACGTCCTCGCCGGTGGCGGTGAGGTCGACGACCATCTGGCCGACGATGGCCTCCAGGTCGACGGCCGCCTTGGCGAGCGCGTCGCGGGCCGGGGCCAGGTCCTCGCCGCCGTCGCCCTCGGCCAGGAACTTCTTGATCGTCTCGGTGAGGACGTTCAGCGCGGCACCCTGGTCGCGGACGATCTTCCGGAAGAAGAAGTCCTGGCCCTGGATCGCCGTGGTGCCCTCGTAGAGGGTGTCGATCTTGGCGTCGCGGATGTACTGCTCGATCGGGTATTCCTGCAGGTAGCCCGAGCCGCCGAAGGTCTGGAGCGACTGCGCGAGCTGCTCGTAGGACTTCTCGGAGCCGTAGCCCTTCACGATCGGCAGCAGCAGGTCGTTCAGCCCGACCAGGGACGCGGTGTCCTCGCCGGCGGCCTGCTTGACCTGGATCTCGTCCTGCACGGAGGCCGTGTAGAGCACCAGCGCGCGCATGCCCTCGGCGTACGCCTTCTGCGTCATGAGCGAGCGGCGCACGTCGGGGTGGTGCGTGATGGTGACCTTGGGGGCCGTCTTGTCCATGAAGTTGGCCAGGTCCGGACCCTGCACGCGCTCCTTGGCGTACTCCAGGGCGTTCAGGTAGCCGGTCGACAGGGTCGCGATGGCCTTCGTGCCGACCATCATCCGGGCGAACTCGATGATCATGAACATCTGGCGGATGCCGTCGTGCTTGTCACCGATCAGCCAGCCCTTGGCGGGGTGCTGGTCGCCGAAGGTCATCTCGCACGTGTTGGAGGCCTTGAGGCCCATCTTGTGCTCGACGTTCGTCGCGTAGACGCCGTTGCGCTCGCCCAGCTCGCCGGTCTCCCAGTCGAAGTGGAACTTCGGGACGAGGAAGAGGGACAGCCCCTTCGTGCCCGCGCCGTGGCCCTCGGGGCGCGCGAGGACGTAGTGGAGGATGTTCTCCTCCATGTCGTGCTCGCCCGAGGTGATGAAGCGCTTCACGCCCTCGATGTGCCAGGAGCCGTCGTCCTGCTGGACCGCCTTGGTGCGGCCCGCGCCGACGTCCGAGCCGGCGTCCGGCTCGGTGAGGACCATGGTGGAGCCCCAGCGCTTCTCGACCGCGAGCGCGGCGATCTTCTTCTGGACCTCGTTGCCCTCTTCGAAGAGGACGCCGGCGAACGCCGGGCCGGAGGAGTACATCCACACGGCCGGGTTCGCGCCCAGGATCGTCTCGGCGAAGGCCCAGATCAGGGAGCGGGGCGAGGTGGTGCCGCCGATCTCCTCGGGCAGGCCCAGGCGCCAGTACTCGGAGTCCATGAAGGCCTTGTAGCTCTTCTTGAAGGACGCCGGGACGGGCGCGGTGTTCGTCGCCGGGTCGAAGACCGGCGGGTTGCGGTCGGCGTCCTCGAAGGAGGCGGCCAGCTCGTTCTCCGAGAGCTTGGCGATCTCGCTGAGGATCGTCTTGGCGGTCTCGGTGTCCATCTCACCGAACGGGCCAGTGCCGTACACGTTGTCGCGGCCGAGTACCTCGAAGAGGTTGAACTCGATGTCGCGGAGATTCGACTTGTAGTGCCCCATGGCGACGGCTCCGTTAAGGCTCGGTGAGAGTGGTTCCTCGTGCATACCAATCGGTAACGTAATGATGCTACCCACCGGTAATAAGAGCAACCCTTCCGTGGCGACTGTGACCAGGGTCAAGTTCGAGCTCGCACCAGACGGTCTTGCTCCCGGGCCCCTGGATGACCCCCCATTGCAGCGCGAGCGCGTCGAGCAGGGCTAGACCCCGCCCGGATTCGTCGTCTCCCGTTGCTTCCCGCCGTACGGGCCATGCGCGCGGGTCGGGGTCGGTGAGCTCGACCCGCGTACGGGCTGCCCTTCCGATGACCCGCAGCGTGACGGCCGTGCCGGTGCCCAGGTGGGCGAGGGTGTTGGTGAGCAGCTCGCTGACGCAGAGCTCGGCGTCCGGGTGGCCCCCCAGGTGCTCCCGGACGGCGTGGCGGGCCAGGGGGATCGCACCGGGGGTGACCAGGAGGCGCAGCGTGAGGTCGCTGTTCATGGGGTGGCCAGGGCGTCGGCGAGGCGCTGGGCGGTGGCGGGGTTGCAGTTGCCGAGGGCGATGAGGGGTGGGCTCGTGTACCGCCCGGCGTAGGAGAGGAGGTGGAGATCGAGGGAGGGGAGCACGATCCCGTGCGCGGAGAGCGCGGAGCGGAGGTTGTCCAGGGCCTGGGTCGCCTCGTGGTCGTGGGGGTGGTCGCTCATGACGGAGCCGGCCTTTCGCAGCGGGGAGTGACGAACTGCTCACAGGCTGGCGCGGTCCGGCGTAGCTTGGGAAGCGTTTCGAGTCCACAGCGCGATGTGTGGAAAGCGGGGGTCGTGGCCGCACGTAAGGACATTGACGGGTCGGCGAGCGTGCCGGCCTTTTATGGCAAGGAGCTGCGCTGGAAGCGGGAGGCGGCGGGGTACACGCTCCAGCAGGTGGTTGAGGGGTCGTTCTACGGCGTCAGCTACCTGAGCGAGATCGAGCGGGGGCAGCGGCGCATGCCGGAGGACCTGGCACGGCACGTGGACCAGTTCCTGAAGACCGACGGCTTCTTCTCGCGGAGCTGCGAGGACGTCCGCAAGGCCCGCCTGGATGGGCATGCCGAGTACTTCGCGCCGGTCGCCGAAGCCGAGAAACGGGCGCGGTCCATCGAGGACTGGGCCAATGCGATCCTCCCCGGACTGCTGCACACAGGGCCCTACACCCGCGCGATCGCGAACACCACGCACCCGCTGGACCTGCCGGAGGAGGTGGACAGGAGGGTCCGGAACCGACTGAGTCGGGGGCGGCTCTTCGAGGATCCTCAGCGGCCGGAGTACTGGGTGATCCTGCACGAGCCGTTGCTCCGTAGCCCGTTGCTTCCGCCCCGGGAGATGGCCGAACAGTTGGACCACGTGGCGGCACTGGCCCGGCGCCGCCGGGTCGTTCCACAGATCCTTCCGTGGAACGCACCCGTGAGCCCGTTCATGGCGCAGTCGATCAAGCTCATGGAGTTCGACGACGAGCCGCCGATCATGTACACCGAAGGCCCGTACTCCGGGCAAGTCATCGATGATCCGGCCATCGTGAAGCGATATCGGAAGGCATACGATCGGCTCAGGGCCGCCGCACTGCCGTCCGAGGCGTCCCTCGACCTGATCGAATCGACAGCCGAGGACCTCCGAAATGGCACACAGCGGGACTGACTTGAGTAACGCCGTCTGGAGGACGAGTACCTATTCCAACGGTGACGGGGGCGACTGCGTCGAGGTCGCGGACGGCGTGATCGGGCTCGTCCCCGTTCGGGACACCAAGTGGCGCTCCGGGCCCGTGGTCATGATCGGGGCCACCGCGTGGGCGGGCTTCGTTACCGGGCTGAAGTCCCACTGACCGGAACTAGACGCACCCGCGGGCCACCGCCTCGGTAGGCTTCGGGCCATGTACGGCTACGACCAGAACGTGAGCGCGGGGCAGCAGGGCGGCTACGCCCAGCCCCAGCAGGGCTACGCGCAGCAGCAACAGCCGCCGCTGTACCCCGAGCCCTCGCCGCCCTCCCTCGCGGACGCGGTACGCGCCTTCACGACCGGGTCGCTGTCCGCCGAGGACTTCCAGCAGATCTTCGCCTCCTCGAAGGTCTACTGCCCGCGCGGCGACACCCCGGGTTTCCTCGCGCTGCACAACACGCAGCAGCCGGTCATTCCCATGTTCACCACGCTCAAGGAGCTGCGCCGGTACGCCGGCAAGGAGTCCAAGTACTTCGTGATCACCGGCGCCGAGGTGATCGACCTGCTGCCCACCGGCTACGGCTTCGTCCTCGACATGGAGGGCGACCACCGGATGGTCTTCGACGCGAAGGCGGTCGAGCAGATGGTCGACTTCGCCATGCGCCGCATGTACGGCTAGGCACACGAGGCCCGGGGGTTCACATGCTGCGCGTGCACTTCGAGGCCGAGGACCTGCTCAACGTCACCTTCGCGAGCGAGCCCCTGCCCCTGGTGGAGCTGGCGCTCGCGCTCGTCGCCGCGCAGCGTACGGATCAGCAGGCGGTTTTCGGCCGTTGGCGGAGCCTTGCCGCGCGGGAGCTGCCGGGGCGGGTGCGGCCGCTTTTCGACCTGCTCCGGCCCGACGGCGACAATCCCCACTTCGTGGAGCCGTACGCGCGGAGCCTGGAGGAGGGCCTCAGCGTCATCCGGGACCGGGTCCCCTTCCTCACGCCGGAGGGGCTGGCACGCGCCGCCACCCGTGCGCCCGGGTCCCCGTCCTGGCTGCGTGCCCTGTGGGGGCAGGACCGGGAGGCCTGGGACCAGCTCGACTCCGCGATCCGGTCCTCGTACGACGTGCTCATCGCCCCGCAGTGGCCGCGCATCCGGCAGTCCTTCCAGGCGGACGTGGCCTGGCGGACCCGGCTGCTGGCCGCGCACGGGATCAAGGCCTGCCTGGCCAGCACGCACGCCGCGGCCGACTGGTCGGGCCTGGTCTTCGAGGTGGACCGGCCGCCGGACTACGAGGTCCGGCTCGGCGGGCGCGGACTCGTACTGATGCCCTCGCCGTTCTGGACGGGCCGCCCGCTGCTGGACGACCACCCCGACGGGACGTACGTACTCCTCTACCCGGCGCTGACCCCCCTGCCGCTGGTGTCCCCGGACCGGGCGGAAGGCGCGCTGGACGCGCTGCTGGGGCGGACCCGGGCCGCCGTCCTCCAGCTGCTGATCGAGCAGCGGACCACCTCCGAGCTGGCCCGCGACCTCGACATCAGCCTCCCGTCGGTCTCGGAGCACACCCGCACCCTGCGCGCGGCCGGCCTGATCACCACGGCGCGCGACGGCAAGGCGGTCCTGCACTCGGCGACGGCGCTGGGCGTGGACCTCCTGCACAGCGGCGGCTGAGCTTTCAGGAGCGGTGGCGCAGCCGCCAGAAGACCGCGGCCGCCGCGATCAGCGCGACGGCAAGGGCGCCGTACGCCCACAGGAGGGCGGGGTCGGGGCGGTGGGCCAGGGAGGTGCGGATGCCCGCGAAGGCCACGGCGCCGACCGCCTGGGCGGCGCCGTCCACCCTCGAACCCCGTCGACCAGCGCAGCAGCAGGCAGCAGGCCAGGCAGAGGACGCCCCAGGTGGCGAGGTAGGGCCACGGAGAGCCGGGGAGCGGTTCCAGCGGGCTGACGGTGGCCGCCCAGCGGTAGGAGGCGTACCCGAGGGCCACGACCGTGGCCGTGACGGCGGCGGACCAGCCCAGTGCGGTGAGCACGGCCCGCGGGTTCCCGGGCGCGGTGCCCGCCACCGCGCCGGCCTGCGCGCCGTCGGCCTCGTTCGTCGGGGTGGTCACTGATCGGGCTCCTGTCGTGCGGCGTGCGGCGTGCGGCGTGCGTCGGTCCGTACGCATCGTTGATGTCGATCATGAAGACGCCCGTCCGGGGCCTCTGGTTGTCCCGGGCATGACCAATCTCCCCAGGTTTCGGCGGTACCCGAAAGGATCGCGGCGGCGGCCGCGAGTCCCGAATATCAGTGCTGCGGGGGGGAAACCCGCACCGACCGACAGGGGGACTGTGATGGCACGTACGTCCTTACGCACGAAGCTCGCGGCAGTGGCGGCCACGGGGGTGATGGCGCTGGGTACGGGGGTCCTGGCGGCATCGCCGGCGCAGGCGGCGAGCAGCTGCCCGACCTACTACGCCTGCATCTACTGGGGCGAGACCGAGTCCACCGGTATCCGCCAGATGTGGAAGGTCAAGGGCGTCTACAAGATCTACGGCTACGAGGGCCGCCACCTGATCGTGAACAGTCAGACCCGCGACTGGAAGATCTGGCTGTGCCACAACACCAACGGCACCGACTGCGACGGCGTGTGGCCGGGGCCGGGGGTCGTGCTGAACATGACCCCGTACAACTCGGTCTCGATCGAGCCGTAGGCCCTCGGCCCTCGGCCCTGCTCGAAAGGATCGCGGCCGGCGGCCGCGACTCCCGAACACCGGTGCTGTGGGGGACGCACGGGGGGTCCCCCACGACCCCGCTCGATCTCAATCCCGATCCCGATCCCGATCCGGACTTCGACCTGAGGAGCCAGTCATGATGCGTACCCGTAAGACTTCGGCCACGCGTGCCGGACTTCGTGCGAAGGCGGCCGCCGTCATGGCGACCGTGGCCCTGACCATGGGCGTGGGCGTCCTCGCCGCGGCGCCGGCCGAGGCGGCGCCGGCCCACTGGTGCCGGTTCCACCCCTCCTGCGACTGACGGGCCGCGCGCCGAGCGCGTAGTCGAGGGAGCCTGAGACCCCGGGGGAATTCCCCCGGGGTCTTCTCTGTTCTGTCGGGTGGCAGAAAGTTCGGGTTTCAACTAAACTCGACGCCAGAAGGAGGTTCCGACCATGCCTGCAGTGACTGTGGAGAACCCGTTGACGCTCCCGCGCGTCGGGGAGCCGGCCCAGGAGACGACCGCCCGCAAGGTGCTGGCCGTCACGACCGCCCCGGGCGGCTTCGAGGGCGAGGGGTTCCCGGTGCGCCGTGCGTTCGCCGGGATCAACTACCAGTACCTCGACCCGTTCATCATGATGGACCAGATGGGCGAGGTGGAGTATCAGCCGGGGGAGCCGAAAGGGACCCCGTGGCACCCGCACCGCGGCTTCGAGACCGTCACATACATCATCGACGGGATCTTCGACCACCAGGACTCCAATGGCGGTGGCGGGACCATCACCAACGGGGACACCCAGTGGATGACCGCCGGCTCGGGCCTTCTCCACATCGAGGCGCCGCCGGAGCATCTCGTCGTGTCCGGCGGTCTCTTCCACGGTCTCCAGCTGTGGGTGAACCTGCCGGCGAAGGACAAGATGATGGCGCCGCGTTACCAGGACATCCGCGGCGGCAACGTCCAACTGCTGACCACGCCCGACGGAGGCGCGCTGCTGCGCGTGATCGCCGGTGAACTGGACGGGCACGCCGGTCCCGGCGTCACCCATACGCCGATCACGATGATCCACGCGACGGTGGCGGCGGGTGCGGAGGTCACACTGCCGTGGCGGGAGGACTTCAACGGGCTGGCGTACGTGCTGGCGGGCAAGGGCTCGGTCGGTGCAGAGCGCCGTCCGATCCAGCTGGGGCAGACCGCGGTTTTCGGTGCCGGAGGTTCACTTACCGTCCGCGCGGACGAGAAGCAGGATTCCCACACGCCGGACTTCGAGGTCGTCCTCCTCGGCGGGCAGCCGATCCGTGAGCCGATGGCTCATTACGGCCCGTTCGTCATGAACACCAAGGAAGAGCTTCAGCAGGCGTTCGAGGACTTCCAGAAGGGACGGCTCGGTACGATCCCGGCCGTGCACGGGATGTCCGAGGGCGGACTGTAGAAGTCGCAGAAGATGCGTGCGGACGAGCCCTGCCCGGATCGGGCCAGGGTTCGTGCCGCTTGCTGTGGGGCCACGGCCTGGCGTTAGGGGATCGCGGGTGGTGGGGCGGTTGCTCCGCTGCCGGCTGGCCTGCCGAGGTGAGGGGGGTCGCTACTGCCGCAGGATGCCCATGATTTCGCTTGCCTTGGCCACGGCAGCCCGGGGCCCGTACGCCAGCATCGCGGCCAGCACGGCGGCAGTGCCGGCCAGGACGACATCGACACCCGCTGGAAGCCCCAAGAGCACCCCAGCGCACAATGCCCCCGCAGCAGCGACGACCACAGTTGCTAGCCGAAGCCCTTCCCGATTTGCCACCGGGGTGGTGTCGCGCAGGTCCTGCTCAGGGAGGAGGGTGGTGACTCTCCCCTCTGCGAAGCTGTTTCCGATCTTCGCCAGAAGTGCAGCCAGGCTGCTGAGCCCACCGTCGCCCTTCGCGTCCACTTGTGCCTCGGCCAGCTGTAGTTTGGCTACGACGAGGGAGGCGTGGTTCTTCGCGTTCCGCTGTCGGGGGGACCCGCGGCCGACACTGCTCGTGATCTGGTGGACGCGCAGAAGCGAGCGTCGCACCGTGGAGCACGTGTCGTCCAGATGCCGGAGGGCTTGGGGCCTGCCACTCGTGTCCGAGCGTGCCGCAGCGTCACAGGCCTCTATGGCAGCCATGATCGAGAGCATCAACCTGTATCCCGCGATGACCTTGTTGCGCCGGGCTGCCCACATCAGCAAGGGCAGGGTCACGGCAGCGAGTATGAGTGCTGAGGGCTGCAGGCTCGGCTGCACCTGCCGCGTCTCAATCGTCTTGATCACTGCCATGAGGAGGTCTCCGATACCGACACCGACCAGGAAAGTCAGTAGCCAGTAGCGAAGTTTGACGCTTCCTGCGGTCTTTTGACCTGTCTCACGGAACGACTGAATCGGTAGGTTCCCCAGGCCAAGATGCTGGAGAGCCGCGACTGTCGACGCCAGGTCGTTCTCCGCAACTTTGGAGTTCCAGGCCGCCCACCGCACCTGCAGCGGCCGGATCCGGCGGGCGATCCACGCGAGGATTCGGTAGATCGACACCACAATCGCGGCCAGGAGTGCACCGCCGATCACCGACCGCTGAATGGCGGCTGCATGATCCCAGTCGATGTTCATGGAGAGATCCTGACGCATGGCACTGACAGAGGTCGCAGATTTCCTTGACTGGTAGGGGAGTTGGGTGGTGCTTTGTGACGTGCTAACTGCATGAGGCGTTCGCAGTCATCGGGTTCGACCGATCACTTCGATTGCTTCCTCCTCGGTCTGCTGCAGGCGTACGAACTCGACCGTCGCGCGCTGCTCGACCGGAGTGGACCTTCCCGCGCCGAGAGCCTTGGTGACCGTGATCCGGCGGACGAACAGCTTTACGAAGTTCCGGCGCTCCTGGGTCGTCGCGGCCTCCCACCACGACCCTTCGCCTACCGGGTGCACGTCTTCCGTACCGGCCGGAAGCCACAGATGGATCGGGAGCGTGGGCGTCGCCGTCGCCCCCAGCTCGGTGAGACGCGTCTCCGCCCGCTCCATGCGGCCCAGGAGCCGATCGCGGTGCTCGCGGAACCGCCGCCGGCCGACCGTGTCGTCGTAGTCACCGGCCTCATCGCGGTCGTACAGCTCCTCCAGCGCGTGCTTGGCCTCGGCGCGCTCGGAGACAAGGCTGCGGCGTTCGCCCAGAACCTCGGGCCGCTCCGTCTGTGACGCGTACCGGCGTGCGGCCTCGGCGAGGATGATCGCGGACTCAGGGTCGTCCTCGGCACTCTGGAGGAGATGAAAGATCCGGCGGGCCACGTAGAGGTCCAGGGCCTTCATGCTGATGGTGCACTCGCCTTCGTGCTGACCCGGAAGGGCCTTCCTGCGGCGGCACCGGTACGAGGCCTTGGCCGGGGCGGTCGCTCGGTGCGATGTCATGGCGGAATCGCAGTCGCAGAACAGGACGTCCATGGCCGAGAGGACGGCGTGCCCGCGTGACAGGCCCTTGCCCTGGCCCCGGCTGCCGAGCCACTCCTGGAGTTCGTGCCACTCGTGGGGCGGGACGATCGGCGGGTAAGCAGCGACTGGCTCCATGCTCTCGGGGTCACGCTCGATGCGGTAGCGCTCGATCGTGCTCGTCAGCCTGCCGTCTTCGTGCCGCTTGTAGACCGGGGTCGCGGCGTAGCCCGCGATGCGCGGGTCGCGCAGGATGCGCATGGCCGTCTTCGGGTCCCAGACGCTTTCCCTCGTCTTCTTGCCGACCTTCTGCCCCTTGGTCGGTACCCCGTCGGCGGTCATCTGGGCGCAGATGCCCGTCAGCGATCCCGGGTGCCGACGCCCGGCTCCCGGCATGTACGGCGTGTCCCTGTGCTTCTTGATCCGCGCCCACATGTCCTGGATCACCGGCACCTCGTCGGGATCGTGCTCCAGCACCTGAATGACGATGGGCCTGCGTTCGGAGGTCAGGCGTGTGACCGGGACCATGCGGAAGCCGTACGGTGGTTTGCCGCCCAGGTAGCCGCCGAGTTCGGCTGCTGCCTTTTTGGCGGCCCGTACGGCGTCGCTCTTGTTCTTGCTCTCACTGTGGGCTGCGTCGAGCCGCAGGATCAGATGGATCAGGTCCATCAGATTGCCCTTGCGGAACTCGCCCTCGGTGAAACTCACGATCGTTACGCCGAGGTTGAGCAGCTCTGTGACGACGGGGATGGCGTCCAGGGGATCCATCCGTGACAGACGGCTGATGTAGTAGACGGTGATCAGATTTATCCGGCCCTCATGGCAGTCTTTGATCAACTGGTTGTAGCCCGGGCGCTCGTCGCCCGTGAACGCGGATATGCCGAGGTCCTCGTACTCGGTGATGCTGACGGCGCCGCGACGCTTCGCCTCGGCGACGCCCGCCGCGCGCTGCGTGACCGTACTGACCTCGGACTTGTTGGCCCGCCCTGCGGACTGACGCCCGTAGACCCCGGCATGGACGTCCATGCCGGTCACCACTCCCGGCCTTTTCATGGGGCGACTGTAGGAGGGTCTATTAGCCCCCCAATTGGCTTTACCCAAAGGGATACTCGCACCCCCTCACTGTGGTATGGCTGTTGCCGCAAGCGAGGCGTAGCGCGCCGGGCCGCGCCGACGCCTGAGCCGGCACGGCGCAGCGTCGGCATTCGCCCGCAGGGGTGGTCCGGGAGCCGCTAGGGTCGGCAGCCCACGAGGTCACCCCGGCGGTACGGAGCGGGGTCAGGGGAGGGAATCTCGTTGAGCGGTGGACAGAAGAGTCTGGCTGATCACCCCTTGGTCGTCATCGTCGCCCTCATCGGCACCCTTCTCGGCGTACTGGTCGCCGTCAAGGAGCTGACGGCCCCGGACACCCCGCCGCCCCCGGCCTCCGCACAGCCCCCGGCGCAGCCCTCGTCGCGCCCGAGCGACCCGGCGTCGCCCGACGCCGGCAGCGCCACCCGCGTGCCGCCTCCCGCGCGGGAGACGGAACCGTCCGGGCCCGACGAGACCACCGCGCCGGAGCGGCGGCCCGGGTCCGGGTCCAAGAACTCGCAGCCGGTGAACTCGCCCTCCGCGCCTCCCCCGCGTCCCTCCCCGCAGCACACCGGCCCCTTGACCGTACGCATCGTGATGGGGACGAGCGGCAAGATCGGGCCGAACGTCTGGCGGACCCGGTCCACGCCCGGCGCCAACACCGAGGTCTACGACACCACGGGTCGCCTGGACACCAACTGCTACGTGCAGTGGACGCTCAAACGCGGTGGCGAGGTGGTCCAGCTCCACACCAGCGGCCGTTGCCGGCCGCCGAGCGTGACCCTCTTCAACTTCGACGACAGCCTCCGGGAAGTCGGCACCTACACGTTGCAGGCCGACATCACCACCGAATGGGGTCAGACGGGAACCAAGACCATCGAGTTCCAGGTAGCCGCAGGCTAGGACGGCGGGCGGCAGTCCCTCAGCCGCCGGCCCCTCAGCCGCCCGCCCCTCAGGCGCCGGCGCCCAGGACCTGGATCAGCCGGGAGCTGCTGTCGGCGCCGAAGCCCGCGGCGACTCCGCGGCGGTACAGGTCGGCGTGCGCCGTCAGGATCCCGGTGTCGACGCCGGAGTCGGCGGCGGTGTGGAGGATGTGCTCCACGCTCGCCGCGCACATGGCGAGGCGCTCGTACGTGCCCTCGTGCGCGTCCGC
The DNA here is from genome assembly GCF_057834385.1 of Streptomyces sp. GL_141. Lineage (NCBI taxonomy): Bacteria > Bacillati > Actinomycetota > Actinomycetes > Kitasatosporales > Streptomycetaceae > Streptomyces > Streptomyces sp. GL_141. The sequence continues at coordinate 3,986,682 of NZ_CM174402.1, read as the reverse complement.
GTCGATCAGAGGCGCGCCGCCCTCGTAGAAGCCGCGCATGGTGTCGGCGGTGTAGCCGGCGTACGGCACGATGTCCGCGGCCGTCAGCCCGTTGGCCCGCGCCACGGCGAGGGCCTGGTACCAGCCGGTGTACGCGGTCCAGAACATGATCATGTTGAGCTGGTAGTAGAGCTGCGCGTACCCGGCGTCGGCGCCCCGGTAGTCGGTGGCGGCGAGCACGTCGAGCGCCGCGCGGTGGGCGGCGTAGACGTCCTCGGGTCCGCTGACGAACATCGACGACCCCTCCTGGCCGATGCCGGTGGGCGGTACGTTCACCCCGCCCGTGAGGTACGAGGCCCCGCGCCCCTGCGCCCAGCGGGCGGCCGCCCGGGCCTTGTCGGGTACGTCGGAGGACAGGTTGGCCAGGACCCGGCCGCCCAGGTCGGCGTCGCCGAGGGCCGTGTACATGGCGTCCACGTCGATGAGGCTGAGCACGGTCAGCCCGCTCGCCGCGACCGCCTCGGCGGCGCTGCCGGCCCGCCGCGCACCGCGGGCCACGAGCTCGGTGTCCTTGCCGGGGCTGCGGTTCCAGACGGTGACCTCGTACCCGGCGTCCAGGTAGGCGGCGGCCATGGCGCGGCCCATGGGGCCGAGTCCGATGACGGTGACCTGCTGGGGGGCCTGGTTCGTGAGCTGGTTCATGGCAGAGCTCTCCTCGGGTCGATGCCTGCGGTTCTCTAGAACGAACGCTCTATCCAGCGCTCGGAATGAACGTAACACGCACTAGAACGAACGCTCTATCTAGATCCGAGGGTAGGGTTCCGTTCATGGCAGCAGCAGAGGTGAAGACGGCGGCAGTGGCGGCGGACGGGCTCGGGACGCGGGAGCGGCTGGTCCGCACGGCCTCGCGCCTGCTCCAGCACGGCGGGTACGAGAACACGCCGGTCAAGCAGCTCGTCCGCGAGGCGGAAGCCACCCTCGGCTCGCTGTACCACTTCTTCCCCGGAGGCAAGCAGGAGCTCGCGGTCGCCGCGATCCACTTCGGCGACGAGGAGTTCGCCGAGATGCTCCGCTCCGGGCTGTCCGTCCACGCGGACCCGGCGCGCGCCATGGAGGTCGTCACGGAGCTGCTCGCCGAGGCGCTCGAAGCATCCGACTGGCGCGACGGCTGCCCCGTGACGACCACGGCCCTGGAGTCGGTCGGCCGCCTCCCGGAGCTCCAGGCGGCCTGCGCCCAGGCCTTCGCGAACTGGCAGGAGCTCGTCGCCGCGAAGCTCCTGGCCTGCGGCCACCCGGAAGCGGAGGCGCGCGAGCTGGCGGTCACCGTGATCAACACCCTGGAGGGTGCCGAGATGACCTCCCAGGTCACCCGGGACCGGGCCCCGCTCCTCCTGGCGGGCCGGCACCTCGCGCGCCTGGTCTCCTCGTACGCCTCCGAAACCGCGCAGGGGCGATCGGACTGATCATCAGGACCTTCGGCGGGCGAGGGCGGCGGCCGGAGCCTGTTGTCTTATCCGTGGCATACGCGCACAACCGATCAGACCAGCGAAAGAGCCCGAGTTGAACACCGAACCGCCGCCGCCCCACCCCGCGACGCACCCCGCCCCCGCCCCCGCCCCGTACCCCGTGGGGGCCGGCGGCGCGTACGCCCCGCAGGAGATGCCGAAGGCGGTGAAGGCCGCGCGGATCGCTCTGTTCGCCGGGGCGGGTCTGAACATCGTGATCGGGCTCTCCGTCCTCGTGCTCACCTTTGCCGGGACGATCGCGGACGAGACCGGCGAGGCGGGGCTCACCGCCGGGGCCCTCCTGGTCGTCGGTCTGGTCACCCTGCTCACGGCCGTCGCCTGCCTGGTGATCGGCCTCAAGTTCCGCAAGGGCGGGAACGGCGTCCGTGTCGCCGCCATCGTGATCGCGGCACTCATCGGTGCGAACGCCCTGTTCGGGCTGGTCTCCGGAGACGGGTCGTCCGGGCCGAGCTTGGCCTTCACCGCCGTCGTCCTGTCCTGCTGCCTGAAGAAGGAGAGCGCGGCCTGGTTCCGCCGCCCCAGGGCGTAGGCGCGCCCCGGCGCGGTGCCGGCCCCGGCATGGTGCCACCCCCCGGCGCGGTGCCACCCCCCGGCGCGGTGCCAACCCACCCCCCGGCGCGGTGCCACCCCCCGGCGTGGTGCCGCCCCGGGCCCCGCGCGTCCCGGCAGAGTGGGAGGCAGTCATGCCCGTAGAGCCCGAGTTCCGCCCCGTGGCGCCCGACGGCGCCCAGCCGCCGTACGTCCTGGCCAAGCAGGCGCTGGCGCACGCCATCGCGGCCGGCGCCCTCGCCCCGGAGCAGCGGCTGCCCTCCGAGCGGTACCTGTGCGAGCGGCTCGGCATCAGCCGCTCCACCCTGCGCCGGACCCTGAAGGAGCTCGGCGAGGAGGGGCTGGTCGAATCCTCCGAGCGGCGCGGCTGGCGGGTGAAGCGGGTGGGCTTCAGCCACTCCCCGGACACGGCCGCCCTGGTCGGTTTTGCCGACCTGAACCGGAGCCTGGGGCGGGCCGTCACCGCCCGGGTCCTCAGCGCCCGTACCCGCCCGGCCGCCTCCGAGGAGGCCGAGCGGTTCCAGATCGCCACCAGGACCGAGCTGTTCGAGCTGCGCCGGGTGCGGTTCCTGGACGGCCTGCCGGTGTGCGTCTCGCACGACCTCGTCCCGCTCGCCGTGGCCCCGGCCGTCGCCGGGGCGGACTTCACCACCGCGTCCCTCTTCGGACTGCTGGCCGCCGCGGGTCACGTACCCGTCGGCGCCCGGTACACGGCCCGCGCGGCCCTCGCCGACGCCGGGCAGAAGCGGCTGCTCGACCTGACCGGCCCCTCGCCCGTGCTGAACACGCGGCGGCTGTCGCTCGACTCCGCCGGCCTGCCGTGTGCCGACAGCCGGGAGACGTACCGGGCCGACCGCTACGAGGTGCGGCTCACCCTCGGCTGAGGGGGGTCGGGACCCGGAGCCCGTGGGACGGGGCGCGGGACCCCCGGCCCTGGCGTTCGCCCCTGTGCGCGGCCGGGTCTTTGGTCGGCAATCCGTCCGCCGACCTTCCCTTTATGGCGGTTGTGTAAGCAACTGCCCTTTTTTGTCCGCTATACCTGAATCATCTGGTCTGCATCTGGTGTAGGCAGCCCACCCGTGTGTTTCAGGAGGAACCGGCGATGAGTACGACCACGGCTGCCCCGCCCGCGAAGAAGCGAGGCGCCGGCCTGATGCAGGGCATGCAGAAGGTCGGGCGCAGCCTGCAGCTGCCGGTCGCCGTGCTGCCCGCTGCCGCGATCCTGCTGCGGCTCGGCCAGGACGACGTCTTCGGCAAGGACGGGCTGCACTGGGGCAAGCTCGCCGACGTCTTCGCCACCGCCGGGAACGGCGTCTTCGCCAACCTCCCGCTGCTCTTCTGCGTGGGCGTCGCCATCGGCTACGCGAAGAAGGCCGACGGCTCGACCGCGCTCGCGGCCCTGGTCGGCTTCCTCGTCTACAAGAACGTGCTGACCGCGTTCCCCGTCGACGGCTCGGTCACCGAGCTGCTGCCCAAGGGCACGCCGCAGGACCCCGGGGTCCTCGGCGGCATCCTCGTCGGCCTGGTCAGCGCGATCGTCTGGCAGCGCTTCCACCGGACCAAGCTGGTCGACTGGCTCGGCTTCTTCAACGGCCGCCGCCTCGTCCCGATCCTCATGGCCTTCGCCGGCACCTGCTTCGGCGTGCTCTTCGGCCTGGCCTGGGGCCCGGTCGGCAAGGCCCTGGGCTCCTTCAGCGAGTGGCTGATCGGCCTCGGCGCGGTGGGGTCCGGGGTCTACGGGGTGTTCAACCGGGGCCTGATACCCGTCGGCATGCACCAGTTCCTCAACACGTTCTTCCAGCAGCAGGTCGGCTCCTTCACGAAGCTCGACGGCTCGGTCGTGCACGGCGAGATCCCCCGCTTCTTCGCGGGCGACCCCACCGCGGGCCAGTTCATGTCCGGCTTCTTCCCGATCATGATGTTCGGCCTGCCCGCCGCCGCGATCGCCATCGCCCACTGCGCCAAGCCGCACCGCCGCAAGGCCGTCATGGGCATGATGATCTCGCTCGCGCTCACCTCGTTCATCACCGGTGTCACGGAGCCGATCGAGTTCACGTTCCTCTTCCTGGCCCCCGCGCTCTACGCCGTGCACGCGGTCCTCACCGGTGTTTCGATGGCCGTGACCTGGGGCCTCGGAGTGCACGACGGATTCGGCTTCTCCGCGGGCCTGATCGACTACCTCCTGAACTGGAAGCTCGCGGTCAAACCGTGGCTGATCCTCCCGATCGGCGCGTGCTTCGCCGCCGTCTACTACACGGTTTTCCGCTTCGTCATCACCACGTTCGACCTCCAGACCCCCGGCCGCGAACGGGACGAGGAAGACGCAGCGCACTAGCCACCCCCCAAAGAGAGCAGGAGCAGCCCGTGAGTACGTACGACCTGTCGGCGGCGCGTCGGCGCAGCGCCGAGCTGGAGGAGCGGATCGGCGCCGATCCGGCGCGGTTCAGGGTGCTGACGGGGGACCGGCCGACCGGGCGGCTGCACCTCGGGCACTACTTCGGGACGCTGCAGGGCCGGGTACGGCTCCAGGACCTGGGCGTGGACACCTTCGTGATCGTGGCCGACTACCAGGTGCTCACCGACCGGGACGTGGCCGAACGCCTCGGCGAGCACGTCGAGGAGCTCGTCCTCGACTACCTGGCCGCCGGGATCGACCCCGCACGCTCCACGGTCTTCGCGCACAGCGCGCTGCCCGCCCTCAACCAGCTCCTGCTGCCGTTCCTGTCCCTGGTGTCGGTCGCGGAACTGCGCCGCAACCCGACCGTCAAGGACGAGATCGCCCACTCCCGGCAGGCCTCGGTGAGCGGGCTGATGTTCACCTATCCGGTGCACCAGGCCGCCGACATCCTCTTCTGCAAGGCCGGCGTGGTGCCCGTGGGCCAGGACCAGCTCCCGCACCTGGAGGTCACCCGCACCATCGCCCGCCGCTTCAACGAGCGCTACGGGGCGAACGGGCCGGTCTTCCCCGAGCCCGACGCCCTGCTGTCCGCCGCGCCGCTGCTGCTCGGCACGGACGGCACCAAGATGAGCAAGTCCCGGGGCAACGCGATCACTCTTTCGGCGACCGCCGACGAGACCGCCCGCCTCCTCAAGGGCGCCAAGACCGATGCGGTCCGCCGCATCACCTACGACCCGGCCGACCGCCCCGAGGTCTCCAGCCTCGTGCTGCTGGCCGCGCTGTGCCAGGGCCGCGACCCGCAGACGATCGCGGAGGAGATCGGCGACGGCGGCGCGGCCCAGCTGAAGAAGGTCGTCACCGAGGCCGTCAACGAACACTTCGCCCCGCTGCGGGCCCGCCGTACGGAGCTCGCGGCCGACCGCGGACACGTACGGGACGTGCTGCGGCGCGGCAACGAGCGCGCGAACGCGGTCGCCGAGACCACCCTGGCCGAGGTCCGCGCCGCGATGGGGACCCTCTACTGATGAGGACCTTCTCCTGATGAGGACCGTGGCCTGATGGAGCGCAGCCGGGGTCCGCGCGTGCCGGACTGGCTGCGGCACACCGTCCGGGTCCGGGCGGTGCCGGTGGACCGTCCCCTGGTCGTACGGGGCGCCCTGGGCATGTTCGTCCCGCTGGCGGCGGGCATGCTGGCCGGCCGCCCCGACCTCGGGGCCGCGGCGGGGCTCGGCGCGTACGGGGCGGCCGTCGACGACAGCTCCGCACCCTGGCGCACCCGCGCCCTGACCCTGCTCCTGCCCCAGCTCGGCGGTGCGGTCGGGCTCGCGCTGGGCCGGGCGACGGAGGGGCAGGCCTGGGCGCAGATCCTGCTGGTGGCCGTCGTCGCACTGGTCTCCGGACTGCTGTCGGGCATCGGCCGCGTCAGCGACATGGCCGCCCTGGTGCTGCTCCTGGCCACCGCCATGGGCCTCGGCCTGCCGGCCGGGCCGCCCTGGTGGCAGGTGCCGCTGCTGTTCCTGCTCGGCGGGCTGCCGCTGATGCTCCTGTCGGTCGGCGGCGAGTTGTTCCGGCCCGGGCGCGCGGAACGGCGGGCCGTCGCCACCGCCGTGCGGGCCGTCGCGGACCTCCTCGAAGCCACGGACGGGACGTGGACGGAGCGCCGCCGGGCGGTGACCTCGGCCATGGACGCCGCCCACGACGCGGTACTGGCCCGGCGGCTCTCCGCCCCGCGCCCGGGCAGCGCCCCGGCCCGACTGGCCAGCTGCCTGGACCGGCTGGTCGGCGTCATCGCGGCGGCCCCGGGTCCGGGCGCGGTGCCACCGCCCGGGGACGGGGACGGGCCCGGAGACGGGGGGCCTTCCGCCCCTTCCGCCGCCCGGGCCGCGGAGTACGCCGCAGCCGTGCGCCGGGTCGCCGACGCCGTCGAGGCGGGCGCGGATGCGGGCGCGGAGCCGCCGCCGGTCCCGCTGTCCCCGGTCCCGGCGGCTCCGGCCGCCCGGGCGCTGCACGCCGCCGTCGGCGATCTGGCCGCCCCGTACACCGAGGCGGCCGACGGCGGGCTCCGGCGGGTTCCGGTGCCCGCGCCCGTCGGGCGCCGGGTCGGCGGGGCGCCGGCCCGGCTGCTGCGCGACCCGGCGGCCCGGCGCTGCGCCCTGCGGCTGGCGGGGTGCATGGCCGCCGCCCAGGCGGTCGCCTCGGTCAGTGGTCTGCCGCGTTCCGGCTGGCTGGTGCTGACCGTCGCGCTGGTGGTGCGGCCCGGGCTGGGGACCGTGCCGGGCCGGCTCGTGCCGCGCGCCCTCGGTACGACCGCCGGGGTCCTGATCGGGCTCGCAGCGCAGGCCCTGCTGCCCCCGGGCTGGTGGCGGATCGCCGCCCTGGTGGTCCTGACCGGCCTGCTCCAGGCCTACGGCCGCCGCACGTACGCCGTGCAGACCCTGCTCCTGACCCCGGTGATGCTGCTGCTCGCCGACCCCCTCGGGCAGGCGGGCGCAGCGGTGCCCGCGGCCCGGCTGCTGGACACGCTGATCGGCTGCGCGCTCGCCTTCGTCCTGGGCCACCTGCTCTGGCCCGAGGACACCCGCGCCCGGATTCCGCACCGGCTGGCGGGGCTGCGGGAGGCCGTCGCCGAGTACGAGGCGGACGGGGGCGCCGAGGCCCCGCACGCCCTGCGCCGCAGGATCCACCACGAGCTGGCCGGCGTACGGGCCGAGCTGGAGCGGCTGCGCACCGACCCGCGGCACCGGGAGGCCCTGCCGGGCTGGTGGGCGGAGCTGGCCCGGGCGGAAGCGGCGATGGCCCGGGCCGCGGGGGAGCGGTCGGGGGACTGAGGCTCAGACCTCGGCCGCGTACCGGGAGCGCAGCTCCGAGACCACCCCGAAGAAGGCCGCGGTCAGCGGTACGGCCAGCAGCATCCCGAGGATGCCGGCGACGCTCGCCCCGGCCGTGATCGAGAGCATCACCACCGCCGGGTGCATCTGCACGGTGCGGCTCTGCACCATGGGCTGGAGGATGTACCCCTCGATCATCTGGACCGCGAGGACCACGCCCAGCGCCCACAGGCCGATCACCCAGCCGCGGTCGGCGAGGGCGACGAGGACGGCCACGGCGCCGGAGAGGAAGGCGCCGAGGTAGGGGATGTAGGCGGTCACGAACACCAGCGCGGCCAGCCCCACGGCGCCCGGGACCTGCAGGATCAGCAGACCCGCGCCGATCAGCACGGCGTCGACGAGGGCCACGAAGGTGGTCCCGCGCATGAAGCCCTCGACGGCCTCGTACGCGCGCCGCCCCATCGCCTCCATCAGGTCGCCCGAGCGGGTCGGCACCATCGAGCGCAGGGTGCCCACGGCCCGGTCGGAGTCGCGGAGGAAGAAGAAGATCAGCACCATGGCCAGCAGGGCCGTCGCGAGCATCGTCGCGACCACGCTGAGCCCGGTGACCACGCCCGAGGCGGCCGTTCCGCCGAACTTGGTGAGCAGGTCCTTGGAGTTCTTGGCCACGTCCTCCAGGGAGGTGCCGAGCGCCCCGAAGTGCTTCGCGAGGTCCGTGCCGGCCTTCCGCAGGGAGTCGATGATCTGGTCGCCGGTCTCGATGAGCGCGAGGACCACGATGTAGCCGGCCCCGCCGACGACCGCGGCCACGGTGAGGCAGGTGAGGGCCGCCGCGAGCGAGCGGTTGACCTTCATGCCGACCAGCCGCCGGTGCATCGGCCCGAGCAGGGCCGTGCCGAGCACGGCGAGCAGAACGGGCGTCACCACCGTCCGGAAGACGGTGCACAGCCACACGACGAGCGCGAGGACGGCGGTGAGGAGGAGAACGACGACGCACCAGGCGGCGAGTCGGCGTACGGGCTCGGGCAGCAGGGGAGTTGTCGGCACGGCTCATACAAACACGGCCGGGGCCCGCCGTCCGGCGGTCAGTCCAGCGGGTCGGGTTCGGGTTTGGAACGTTCGTTCAGTACGAACCACGTGGACTTGCCCTCGCCGCGCGGGTCGACGCCCCAGTCGTCCGCCAGCATCTCCAGCAGCAGGACGCCCCGCCCGCTCGACGCCATCTCTCCCGGGTGGCGCTTGTGCGGCAGCTCGTCGGAGGCGTCCGCCACCTCCACCCGCAGCCGGCGCGAGCCGAGTTCGCCCACCGCCTCGGCGATCAGCAGGGCGTCCCCGTCCGTGTGGACCAGGACGTTCGTCAGCATCTCGGAGACCATCAGCACCGCCGCGTCGACCTGCTCCGGGTCCGCCCAGTCGTGCAGCAGCTCGCGGATCTGCTGGCGGACCCCCGCGACCCGCTCCGGCTCCGCCTGGGCGACGGTCGTCATCGTGCGCCGGGCCGGCCGCGACGGGTGCAGCAGCGGGGTCTCGCAGCCGCAGCCCTCGCCCTCGCGGCAGAGCAGGACGACGGCGATGTCGTCCTCGCGCCGGTCGGCCAGCGGGCCGGTGGTGTGGTGCGAGGACGGGCCGTGCACCGCCTGGACCAGCAGGTCGGCCAGCCGTTCCAGGTGGCGCGGCTCCGGGTCCGCGTCCTGCGCGGCGTAGGGGGTCTGCGATTCGAGGATGGCGCGCAGCCGGGCCCAGCCCGTGTCGAGGTCGTGCCCGCCCGTCTCGATCAGCCCGTCGGTGCAGAGCATCATCGTCTCGCCGGGTTCCAGGGTGAACCGGGTCGTCGGGTAGTCGGTGTCCGGCACGATGCCGAGCGGCAGCCCGCCCGCCGTGGGCCGCATCAGGACCGTGCCGTCGGCCATCCGCACCGCCGGGTCGGGGTGCCCGGCGCGGGCCACCTCCAGCAGGCCGGTCTGCGGATCGCACTCCACGTACAGGCAGGTCGCGAAGCGCGGGCTCTGGAAATCGGAGTCCCCGCCGCCCGTGCCCCGGCCGCCCCCGCCCGTGCCGGGGCGGCCCGTGTCCGACGCGGTGTCCTGCTCCTGCTCCGAGCACAGGCCCGCCAGGAACCGGGAGGCGCGCGAGAGCACCGCGTCGGGCCGGTGGCCCTCGGAGGCGTACGCGCGCACCGCGATCCGGAGCTGGCCCATGAGGCCGGCCGCCCGGACGTCGTGGCCCTGGACGTCGCCGATGACCAGTGCGAACCGTCCCGACGGCAGCGGGATCATGTCGTACCAGTCGCCGCCGACCTGGAGCCCGCCGCCGGTCGGTACGTAGCGTGCGGCGAAGGTCATCCCGGGGATCTCGGGGCCGAGCTGCGGCATCATCGAGCGCTGGAGGCCCGTGGTGAGCTCCCGCTCGGATTCGGCCACTCCGGCGCGCTGGAGCGCCTGCGCGAGCATCCGGGCCACCGTCGTCAGGACGGAGCGCTCGTCGGGGGAGAAGGACACCGGGTGCTTGAACGCGGCCATCCAGGCGCCCATGGTGCGGCCCGCGACGATCAGCGGCAGGAAGGCCCAGGAGATCCGCCCGAAGCGCTGGGCGAGCGGCCAGGTGGCCGGAAAGCGGCGCTTGTAGTCGTCCGGGCTCGGGAGGTAGATCGCCCGCCCGGTGCGGACGACCTCCGCGGCCGGGTAGTCGGTCTGCAGCGGCATGTCCGCGAAGGGGCCCTCGTCCCCGGGATCGTGCCCGTGGTGCCCGATGATCGACAGCCGGTCGCCGGACACCCCGAAGACGGCCAGTCCGTCGGGGATGAAGCCGGGCATGGAGAGCGAGGCCGCCACCCGCAGCACCTCGGAGGTGGAGCGGGCCTCGGCCAGCGCCCGCCCGGCGTCCAGCAGGAACGCCTCGCGGGAGCGGCGCCAGTCGCCGGTGATGGGGGTGTGCACGGCCGTGGTGCCGGGCTGGGCCTCGGCTATCTCCTGGATGGTGCCGATCAGCTCGTAGTCGACGCGGCCGTCCGCGCCCCGGTTCTCCAGCGGCTTCGAGCGGCTCCGTACGGTGCGCAGCACGCGCCCGTCCTCGTCCATGATCCGCAGCCGGGCCTCGGCGAGGGTGCCCTCGGCGACCGCGAGGTTCACGATGCCGTTGATCTCGTTCCAGTCCACCGGGTGGAAGCGCGAGCGCACGGCGACCTCGGGCAGCGCGACGGGCTCGGCGGGCAGCCCGAGCAGCCGGGCGGCCTCGCTGTCGAGGGTGACCGTCCCGGAGGCGTTGTCCCATCGCCACAAACCGGTCGCGATGGCGGCCAGGACGTCCTCTGTGCGCACCCGGTCATCTTTACAGGTCATCCGCCTGACGTGCCTGTTCACCACCCCGGTGAGACCCCCGGTGAGACCCCCGGTGAGACCCCCGGCGAGCGGCCCCGCACGGGCTCCCGCCCCGGACGGTAACCTTGGGACGGTTGAATCCACCCTGGTATCACGTAGAACTGGATGACTGATGCATCGGTACAGGTCCCACACGTGCGGCGAGCTTCGTGCCTCCGACGTCGCCTCCGACGTCCGGCTGAGCGGCTGGCTGCACAATCGTCGAGACCTGGGCGGCATCCTCTTCATCGATCTGCGTGACCACTACGGCATCACGCAGCTCGTCGCCCGTCCCGGCACCGCCGCGAACGAGGCGCTGAGCAGCGTCACCAAGGAGACCGTCGTCCGCATCGACGGCAAGGTCGTCTCCCGCGGCGCGGACAACGTCAACCCCGAGCTCGCCACCGGCGACATCGAGGTCGAGGTCACCGCGGTCGAGGTGCTCGGCGCCGCCGCCCCGCTGCCCTTCACCATCAACACCGACGACGGGGTGAACGAGGAGCGCCGTCTGGAGTACCGCTTCCTCGACCTGCGCCGCGAGCGCATGCACCGCAACATCATGCTGCGCTCGGCCGTCATCGCCTCCATCCGCTCCAAGATGGTGGCCCTCGGCTTCAACGAGATGGCGACCCCGATCCTCACCGCGACCTCCCCCGAGGGCGCCCGTGACTTCGTGGTCCCGTCCCGCCTGAACCCGGGCAAGTTCTACGCGCTCCCGCAGGCGCCGCAGCAGTTCAAGCAGCTGCTGATGATCTCCGGCTTCGACCGGTACTTCCAGATCGCGCCCTGCTTCCGCGACGAGGACGCCCGAGCCGACCGTTCGCCGGGCGAGTTCTACCAGCTCGACGTCGAGATGTCCTTCGTCGAGCAGGAGGACGTCTTCCAGCCCATCGAGCGGCTGATGACGGAGATCTTCACCGAGTTCGGCAAGGGCCGCCCGGTCACCTCGCCGTTCCCGCGGATCCCCTTCCGCGAGTCGATGATGAAGTACGGCAACGACAAGCCCGACCTGCGTTCCAAGCTGGAGCTCGTCGACATCACCGACGTGTTCGAGGGCTCGGAGTTCAAGGCGTTCGCCGGCAAGCACGTGCGCGCCCTGGCCGTCCCGGACACCGCTGCCCAGCCGCGCAAGTTCTTCGACGGCCTCGGCGAGTACGCGATCTCGCTCGGCGCCAAGGGCCTGGCCTGGGTCCGCGTCGGCGAGGACGGCGGCCTGACCGGCCCGATCGCCAAGTTCCTCACCGAGGAGAACGTCAAGGTCCTCACCGAGCGCCTCGGCCTTGCCGCCGGGCACGCCGTGTTCTTCGGCGCGGGCGAGTTCGACGAGGTCTCCAAGATCATGGCGGGCGTCCGCGTCGAGGCCTCCAAGCGCGCCGGACAGTTCGAGGAGGACGTCTTCCGCTTCTGCTGGATCGTCGACTTCCCGATGTTCGAGGCGGACGAGGAGACCGGCAAGATCGACTTCTCCCACAACCCGTTCTCCATGCCCCAGGGCGGCATGAAGGACCTGGAGGAGAAGGACCCGCTCGACATCCTGGCGTGGCAGTACGACATCGTCTGCAACGGCATCGAGCTGTCCTCCGGCGCCATCCGCAACCACGAGCCCGAGGTCATGCTGAAGGCCTTCGAGATCGCCGGTTACGAGGCCGAGACCGTCGAGCGCGAGTTCGCGGGCATGCTGCGCGCCTTCCGCCTCGGCGCCCCGCCGCACGGCGGCATCGCCCCGGGCGTGGACCGCATCGTGATGCTGCTCGCCGACGAGCCGAACATCCGCGAGACCATCGCCTTCCCGCTCAACGGCAACGCGCAGGACCTGATGATGGGCGCGCCCACCATCCTGGAGGAGTCCCGCCTGCGCGAGCTGAACATCGCGCTGCGCAAGCCGGTGGAGACGAAGAGCTCGGAGCCGGTCGAGAAGGCCGTCAAGCCCCACCAGTAGGCCGTTGAACGCGAAGGGGCCCGGGATCCGTACGGATCCCGGGCCCCTTCGCGTGTACAGGCCCCTGGCCGGGCGGGGTCGGAGCCGACCGGGCCGGGTCAGACCCGTCCCGGCGGTCGGAGCCGACCGGGCCGGGTCAGAGCCAGCCGCGCCGGCCCGCCTCCAGCCCGGCCTCGAAACGGCTGCTCGCCCCCAGCCGTTCCATCAGCCCCGCCATCTGCCGGCGGACGGTACGCAGGGAGAGGCCCAGCCGCTTGCCGGCCGCCTCGTCGGTGAGCCCGCCGGCGAGCAGTTTGAGCAGTTCCCGCTCGGTCGCGTTGAGTTCCTCGTCGTCGGTGCGGCTCCGGGTGTCCGCTCCCAGCGGCACGGCCGCCTGCCAGGCCCGCTCGAACAAGGAGACCAGCGAGCTCACGATGCCGGGCGAGGTGGTGCACAGGGCGCCCGCCCGGCTGTTGTCGGGGTCCACGGGGACCAGAGCGGTGGTCCGGTCGACGACGAGCAGCCGGGGCGGCACGATCGGGCTGGTGCGCACCTCGCCGCCCAGATCCGTCATCCAGCGCGCGTAGGCGTGGGTGGCGGAATCGTTGCGCGCACTGTCCTGGTAGAGCGTCCTCATCACCACCCCCCGGGCCAGCAGGGCCTCGTCCAGCGGGCGTGACGCGTCGAGGCCCGCCTGCGACTGCGCACCGCCCGGCATGATGGACAGGCATTCCTCGCGGAGATCGCGGGTCAGCTGGCGCAGCCGGTCCTGGACGGAGTCCAGTCCGACGAGCCGCTCGAAAGCGTCCACCTCCCGCTCCGGCCGGGCCGCTTCGAGCCCGGCCACCAGCCGCGCCACGGCCTCCTTGCTGCGCACCAGTTCCTCCTGCCGGCGCAGCACCTCGGCTTCCTGCCGGCGCAGGATCATCTCCAGGCCGACGTCCGGGCTGACCGCACGCAACGCTCCCGGTACGTCCCGGGAGGGCTGGAGCAGCTCCAGATCGATCAACCGGTCCAGGCCGGCGCGTACGTCCGCCTCCGGGAGCCCCAGCAAGAGGCACAACTCGGCCACTCCTGCGGTCGGTTCCTCCAGCAACCCTCGGTAGACCGCTTCCACGGACCGACCCAGACCCAGTGTTTCCAACATGTCGATTCCCCCCAAACAAGCCACCGCGGGACACCATCCTTCCGATGCCGCGCGGTGGGATTCCTCCCCGCACCGATTGTCCTTTCCGGGGAAGGGGATCTGCAAGATCAAATGAGCTGGGGTGGCACCAAGGTGCCTGCACCTTGGTGCCAGTCGACAGCCCTTCCGGGGGCGTTCGGGGGCGGACAGGATGGTGTTCACCGGAAGGGAGCGGGGCCGCGGGAAAGGCCCCGGACCCGCTGCCGGGAACCGCGTCAGAGTCCACTCGATCCTTCAGGGAGTTTTCGATGTCCAGGTCCGCCCGCCTCGTCGCCGCCGTCCTCGCCCCCGCCGCCCTCACGGTCCTCTTCACCGTGACGGGATCCGGCATCGGCGGCGGGATGGGCTGGGACGCCCCGGCCCCCACCACGGTCGCCGCCCCGGCCGCCGGCACGAACGGGATGGGCTGGGACGCCCCGGCCCCCACCACGGCCGCCTCCCCGGCCGCCGCCACCAACGGGATGGGCTGGGACTAGGGATGCACATGATCGTCATCCTGTTGGTCGGCGACGGTTCCGAGAGACCGGGGCGCACGGCTCTGGTGGAGGACCTGCTGTGGGCGCACGCCGATCCCGACCTGGACCTCGAACACATCCGGGTACGCCCGGCCCGCGACGGCTTGGAAGCAGTCGCCCTGATGGGTGGGGCATCCGAAACCCGCGCCCTGCTCGGCGCACGGTCCCTCCTGGACCGGGCCGGCGACGCCCTGGCGGCCCAGGGCTACGCGGTGGCCGCGCCCCCGCTCGCCTGACGGCGACCGCCGCCGGGGACTCCGCAGCCGCGCGGCGACTCCCCGCCCGATCGTCCCCTGACGCACTTGATCGCCCTCTGCCGCACCTGACCGGCACCTGACCGGCCCTTGACGCACTCGAACGTTCCCTGACGCACCTGACCGGCCCTTGACGCACCCGAACGTTCCCCGACGCACCCGAACGTTCCCTGCCGCACCTGATCGTTTCCCACCCCGCCCCACCCCGCCCGGCCCGGCCCGGCCCGTCACGAGGTTGCCCGTCGCGGCGCCCGCGGTCCTCCGCGGTGTCCTTCCCGCTGTCGCATCCACGTGCCGCCCGACCGACCGCCTCCGGCCGTCGTGACCCGGTCGCGCGCCTCCAGAGCCTTCGCAGCACCCCATTGAGCTCGTCCACGTCTTCACACACAGGAGTTCCTGTCATGCGCATGTCCAAGAACGCCGTTCGTACCGCCACTCGCACCGCCCTGGTGGCCACCTCCCTCGCCGCGGTGGCGCTCGGTGGCACGCTCCCCTCCCAGGCCGCCACGGCCCCGGCGGCTTCCGCCGTCACGCTGGCCACCTCGACCCTGGGCGGTCAGATCACCCAGACCGAGATGCTCCAGCGGGCCCAGACCTGGGTCGACGCAGGGGTCCCGTACAACCAGGGGGCCACCTACCCGGACCCGCAGGGCAGGAACTACCGCACCGACTGCTCGGGCCTGGTCTCCATGGCCTGGCACCTCAACGCCGGTATCGGCGCCACCACCTGGACCCTGCCCAACTACTCCACCAAGATCGCCAGCCTGGACGACCTCCAGCCCGGCGACGCCCTCAACAACATCGATGCCCACGTCGTGCTGTTCGACAAGTGGACCGACTCCTCGCGGACCGAAATGTGGGTCTACGAGCACGCCAGGCCGGGCACCAACGCCCGCCACATCAAGTACACCAAGAGCTACATCGCCGGTCAGAACATGAAGGGCTACCGCTACAACAAGGTGGTCGAGTCCCCCGTAGCGGTTCCCGACAAGGGCATGACCGATGTGACGTCGGTCGGGGACATCACCGGGGACGGCGTCGGCGACGTGATCGCCGTGGACGCCACGACCGGCGAGCTCTTCCGCTACTCCGGCCCCAACTTCACCGGCGGCACCGCCCGGGTCAAGATCGGCACCAACTGGGACACCATGGGCGACCTGGTGGGTGTGGGCGACCAGAACGGCGACGGCGTGGGCGACATCATCGCCACCGAGGCCTCGACCGGTGACCTCTACCGCTACAACGGCCCCTCGTTCGCCGGTGGCTCGCGGACCAAGATCGGGTCGAACTGGGACTCCATGCACGGCATGGCCTCGGTCGGCGACCTCACGGGTGACGGCAAGGGGGACATCATCGCGGTCGAGTCGCGGACCGGCGATCTGTACCGCTACTCCGGCCCGAACTTCACGGGCGGCTCCGCCGTCAAGATCGGCACCGGCTGGAACGTCTACGACACCCTCGTCGGCGTCGGCGACCTCACGGGTGACGGCAAGAGCGACATCGTCGCGGTCGAGACGGCGACCGGCGATCTGTACCGCTACTCCGGCCCCTCGTTCAACGGCGGCAGCCGGGTCAAGATCGGCACCAACTGGAACCAGATGGTCAACCTGACCGGTCCCGGTGACCTGAACAAGGACGGCGTCCCGGACCTCCTCGCGGTCAACGCGTCCACCGGGTACCTCTTCCGCTACTCCGGCCCCGACTTCAACGGCGGCGCGGCGGTGAAGATCGGCACCAAGTGGTAGCCCGCCCGGTCTGATCCGGTCCTGAAGACCACCCTCCCCGCACGGCGGGGCCGCCCCCGGCCACCTCGGCCCCGGCCCCGCCGTGCCCCCCGCCAGGCGGCCGTCCGCCGCCCCGCCCGGCCCCGCCGCCCTGCCCCGCCCTCCCGCGAGAACCCCGAGGTCTGCCTGTCATGCGTCCGCTCTTCCAGAAGAAGTCCGTCCTGCTGGCCCTGGTCGCCGGCCCCGTCGCCGCCCTCACCCTCCCCCTGCTGGCCGCCGCTCCGGCCGCGGCCGCGTCCGTCGCCACCTGGGACAAGGTCGCTCAGTGCGAGAGCACCGGGAACTGGGCCATCAACACCGGCAACGGCTACTACGGAGGGCTCCAGTTCTCCAAGTCCACCTGGGAGGCCTTCGGCGGCACCAAGTACGCGGCGTACGCCCACCAGGCCACCAAGGAAGAGCAGATCCGCATAGCCGAGAAGGTCCTCGCCACGCAGGGGGAGGGCGCCTGGCCGCACTGCGGCCCGGCCGCCAACCTCGGCGCCGACCACGCCGACCCCTACCCGTCCGAACCCGAGGGCCCGCAGAGCCAGATGACCCACCTGACCGGCGTCGGTGACCTGACCGGCGACGGGAAGGGCGACATGGTCGCCGTCGAGGCGGCCAGCGGAGACCTCTACCGGTATGCGGGCCCGAACTTCAGCGGTGCCTCCGGCGCCCGGGTCAAGCTCGGCTTCGGCTGGAACAGCATGAGTCAGATCGTCGGCATCGGCGATGTGACGGGTGACGGCAAGGGCGACCTCCTCGCCGTGGAGAAGACCACCGGGGACCTGTACCGCTACGCGGGTCCCACCTTCGGCGGCTCCACCCGGGTCAAGGTCGGCACCAACTGGGACACGATGCAGAACATCACCTCGGTCGGTGACGTGACCGGTGACGGCAAGGGCGACGTCATCGCGGTCGAGAAGAGCACCGGAGACCTGTACCGCTACTCGGGCCCGTCCTACACGGGCGGCTCCGCGGTCAAGATCGGCACGGGCTGGAACATCTACTCCTCGATCACCGGAATCGGCGACGTGACGGGTGACGGCAAGGCGGACATCGTGGCGGTCGACGCCACGACCGGCGACCTGAACCGCTACTCCGGCCCCTCGTACGCCGGCTCTTCCATGGTCAAGGTCGGCTCCAACTGGGACACGATGCGCTCGCTCGCCGGTGTCGGCGACGTGACCGGCGACGGCAAGGGCGATCTGGTGGCCGTCGAGAAGGCCAACGGCAACCTCTACCGGTACACCGGCCCGACCTTCGCCGGCGGTACCCGCACCCAGATCGGCACCAACTGGTAGCAGCGCGGCGGCGCGCGGGAAACCCGCGTGCGCGGCGGGCCGGTGCGCGGGCCCGGCCCCGCCGGCCCGCCGCACCGGCCCGCCACCCGGGCTGAGCCACGCCGCCGACGCGGTGCCGCCGGCCCGCGGCGCTCCCCGCCCGCGCCTCCCCGACCTCTTCCTGGAGCCCAGCATGTCCCGTCGTCCCACCGCCCTCTGGGCCGCCGCCGGCTCGGCGGTCCTCGCTCTCGCCGCCCTCGCGGTCGGCGCCGTCCCGGCCCAGGCCGACACGGTCAGCGCCTCCACCGCCCCGCCCCTGCGCTTCGTCAGCTACAACATCTGCGGCAACATGTGCTCCGGCGCCTCGTACGACCAGCAGAAGCGGATCGACAGCATCGTCGCCCAGGCGGCCGTCACCACCTGGAACGCGGACCAGATCTTCCTCCAGGAGGTGTGCCGCCCGCAGTACGACGAGGTCCTGAAGCGCCTGGCGCCCCAGGGGTTCCGCGGCTCGTACAGCGCCACCCGGACCGGGACCCCTTCGGTCTGCGGCGGTCACGACTACGGCAACGCGGTACTCGTCAGGGGGCCGGTCTCCGAGTCGGTGGAACTGGACCTGACGGTCGGCGGGGAGAGCGAGCCGATCAAGGTGCCGTGCGTGAAGAACCATGTGCAGAACCGGGTCAACTGGGCCTGTTCGGTGCACCTTTACTGGGACAACGGGACGCTCGCCGCACCGGAGGCGGAGCGGCTGGCGGCCCAGGCCAAGACCTGGCAGGACCAGGGCATACCGGTGGTGCTGGGCGGCGACTTCAACCACTCGCCCCGCACCTCCTCGCTCACCCCGTTCTACGACACGGGCATCAACGACAACGCCCGCGGCACCTTCATCGAGGCGGACGAGACCGACGGCGATTTCTTCGACCCGGCCGCCTGCACGGTGGGCCAGGAGCAGCGCTGCCGCTCCGGCGAACCGACCCGTGAGGGCAAGAAGCTCGACTACGTCTTCTTCAGCTCGAAGCACTTCAAGTCGCCGAAGGGCGACGTGCTTGCGCTCGACCCCGCCGTCTCGGACCACCAGATGGTCCGGGGTGCGGCCACCTGGGCCGACTGCGGGCCCTTCACCCCGGCCGCCGGTGCGCTCTTCAGCCGGGACGAGTCCGGCGCGCTGTACCGCTACTCCGGCCGCGGGAGCAGCAGCCTGGCCGCCGCCTGCAAGACCGGCAGCGGATGGCAGAACATGGCGCGGGTGGTCCGCCTGAACGGTACGTCGACCCTCGCGGCCGTCGATGCCGCGGGCGCCCTGTGGCACTACCCGGCCGATGCGACCGGTGCCTACTCGGGATCGACGCGGGTCTCCGCGGGGACCGGCTGGGGAGCCTGGGACAAGCTGGTCTCGCCCGGCGACTTCTCCGGCGACGGCCGGGCCGACCTGATCACCCGGGCCGCGGACGGCGGACTGTGGCTCCACAAGGGCACGGCGGCCGCCGCCTACGCGGCGCCGGTGAAGATCGGCACGAACTGGAGCATCTACGCCGACCTGTTCTCGCCCGGCGACTTCTCCGGTGACGGCCGGGCCGACCTGATCGGGCGCGAGCCCGCCGGTGACCTGTACCTGTACAAGGGCGACGGTGCGGGCGGGTACGCGTCCCGGCTGAAGATCGGCTCGGGCACGGCCGGTTACGACGCGATGCTCTCGCCGGGCGACATCACCGCCGACGGGAAGGCCGACCTGCTGGCCCGGGACACCGCCGGCGGACTCTTCCTGCTGAAGGGCAACAGCACGGGTGACGGCTTCGGGGCGCCGGCCAAGGTGGGCAGCGGCTACCCGGCCGGCGGACTGCTCTTCTGATCCTCCGCCGGCGGGCCACCGCCTCCGTACCCCGCCCGTGACGCGCCACCGCCCCCGACCGGGAATCCGGTCGGGGGCGGTGGCGTTCCGGCCGTGGCCGCCTGCGGGCGGCGGGCCTTCAGAGTCCCTGGACCAGGCCCTTGAGCAGGGCGGCCGAGGTCAGTTCGGCCGGCGCGGGGCCGGCGTGGAAGAAGCCCGCGTTGTCGGCATTCTCGGCGTTCTTGGCGGACAGCTTGCGCAGGAAGTCGAAGGCCTTGGCCTCGTGCTCGCCGAAGGCGACGAACTGCCAGTGGATGCCGGGGGCGGTGGTGGCCGCCTCGGCGATCGCCTCGCGGGCGGGGCGGACGCTGTCGGGCGCACCGTCCGTCTGGAACACGACCAGGGCCGGGCCCTCGCCGCCGTCCTTCTGGTAGCGCTCCACGACGGCCTCGACGGCGACGTGGTAGCTGGTGCGGCCCATCCGGCCGAGCTCCGCGTGGCGGGCCTCGACCCAGCCCTCGTCGTACGCGTCGAGGGACAGGTCGGCCGCGCCGTCCAGTTCGGTGGAGAAGAACACCGTACGGACGGTGGCCTCTTCGTCGAGGTGGGCGGCGAGGGCGAGGGCGTGGTCGGCGAGGTGCTGGACGCTGCCGTCCTTGTAGAACGGGCGCATCGAGCCCGACCGGTCGAGCACGAGGAACACGGTGGCGCGGGCGCCGGCCTTGCCCTTGGTGCGCAGGGCCTGTCCGGCGGCCTTGTACGCGGCCGCCAGCGGGGGCGCCTGCCGCTTGACCGCGGCGAGGGCGTGCGCGGGGCCGCCTGCGGCGGCATCGGCGGTGAGGAGCTCCTCCTCGGCCTCGGCCTCGGCCGGGGCCGGGGCGGCCTCTGCGTCGGCCTCGGCCGCGACGGGCTCGGGCTCGGCCGCCACCGGCTCGGTGACCTCGGCCTCGGCCGGGGCGGGCTCCGGCTCGGGCTGCGGCTCCGCCTCGGCCGCGACGGGCTCCGGCTCGGTGATGACCTCCGCCTCGGCCGCCACGGGCTCGGCCGCGGCGGGCTCCGCCTCCGGCTCGGTGTCCGCTTCCGGGGCCGCTACGTCGGCCTGCGGCTCGGTGTCCGCTTCGGCGGCGACCGGCTCGGCTTCCGCCTCGGGGGTGGCCGCGTCGGCCTCGGCTGCGGCCTCGGGTGCCGGCACGTCCGCCTCGGCCGCGAGCGGCTCCGGCTCGGTGGCGGGCTCCGGGGCTGCCTCGGTGGCCTCTTCGGCCACGGTCTCGGCCACGGTCTCGGCGACCGGGGCCTCCTCCTCGGCGACCGGTTCCGCTTCAGCGGCGACGGGCTCCGCTTCGGCGGCGGCCGGGACCGCCGGGGTGGACGGCGCCGCAGGGGTGGCCGGCGAGCCCCCGGTGGAGGAGCGGCGCGCCTCCGGGACCGTGGGGTCCGGGTTGGGCGCCGGGGCCGGGGCGGTGAGGACCGTGCCCGGTTCGAGGTCCCGGGGGGTGGACTGCGGGGGAACGGTGGGGTTGTCGAAGGAGGCGGCGACCAGTTCGGCCGCGGCGTCCAGGGGGGTGCGTTCGGTCTGGCTCGGGAGGGCCGCCGAAGTGGTGCCGGTCGTCTCCGGAACCGATTCAGAGGTCCGTCCGAACACCTTGCGCAACAAGCTCCGAATACCCATGGGCCAGGCCTTTCGCATGAGTGTGTGCGTCATTTGTCCGTGCTGCGCGGTAGATCCCTGCCCAGAGTGGACACGTAAGGTTATCGGCCCCTTGGCTGGAACTTCGGGAGGGGCACCTTTCGTGGCGCCCACGGCCCAAACACACCCGATCCGCCCCCGAACTGCCGCCCCGACGTGCCGGATTCACCGGGCGTTCACCCAGCGGCCGCCGCTTCGGCGCAACCCGCCCATAGCGTCACCGACGGATTGTTCCGACACGTTGTCGGGGACCGTGCATCAACGGAGGACACTCGTGCGCAAGCTCCTGCCGCTCATCGGCTCATCTCACGGGGGCGGCCGTTCCGCTCTCACCTGCCGCTACCGCTGCGGCGACGCCTGCTTCCACGAGGTGCCGAACACCAGCGACAACGAGTACGCCGGCGACGTCATAGCCCGCGCCTACTCGCGCCGCGCGATGCTCCGCTCCGCCGCGGTCGTCACGGTCGCCTCGGCCGCCGGTACCGCCCTCACGCTGAGCGGCAACGGCTCCTCCGCCTCCGCGGACCCGACGGTCGAGGCGCAGCGCGCCGGCGCCGCCGGGGTCAACGCCGAGGGTGCCCGCGGCCTGCGCTTCAAGCCCGTCGCGCCGAACACCGCCGACCAGGTCACGGTCCCCGAGGGCCACGAGCAGAACGTGGTCATCCGCTGGGGCGACCCGATCGTCAAGGGCGCGCCGGGCTTCAACCCGGACAAGCAGACCGCCGCCGCCCAGGCCGGTCAGTTCGGCTACAACAACGACTTCCTGAGCCTGCTCCCGCTCGGCGGCGACTACGAGCGCCAGCAGCTGCTCGTGGCCAACCACGAGTACACGGACGAGCAGCTCATGTTCAAGGCGTACGACGCGGCCAACCCGACCCGCGAGCAGGTCGAGATCGCCTGGGCCGCGCACGGCCTGTCCGTGGTCGCGGTCCAGGAGGACCACCGCAGCGGCAAGCTGACCGCGATCAGCCGCCACCGCCTCAACCGCCGTCTGACCGCCACCAGCGAGTTCAAGCTGACCGGTCCGGCCGCCGGCTCCGAGCTGGTGAAGACCTCGGTCGACACCGCCGGCACCAAGGTGCTCGGCACCCTCAACAACTGCGCCGGCGGCACCACCCCGTGGGGCACCACCCTCCACGGCGAGGAGAACTTCAACCAGTACTTCGGCAACGCCGGCCTGGTCACCGACCCCACCCAGGCGGCCCGCCTGAAGCGCTACGGCGTGACGGCCGGCGCCACCGAGCGCAAGTGGGAGCGGTTCGACAAGCGCTTCGACGTCGCGCAGGAGCCCAACGAGTCCCACCGCCACGGCTGGGTCGTCGAGCTGGACCCGTACGACGTGAACTCCGTCCCGCGCAAGCGCACCGCGCTCGGCCGCTTCAAGCACGAGGCCGCGCAGCCCCGCCTGACCGAGGACGGCCGCCCGGTCGTCTACATGGGCGACGACGAGCGCTTCGACTACTTCTACAAGTTCGTCTCGTCGAAGCAGATGAAGAAGGGCGACTCGCGCGCGGCGAAGGAGCACAACCTCACGCTGCTCGACGAGGGCACCCTCTACGTCGCCAAGCTCACCGGTGACACCCCGGCCGCGGAGATCGACGGCACCGGCAAGCTCCCCTCCGACGGCGAGTTCGACGGTTCGGGCGTCTGGATCAAGATCCTCACCTCTTCCCCCAACGGGAACGTCTCGCACGTCGAGGGCATGACCGCCGAAGAGGTGTCCGTCTTCACGCGCCTCGCCGGTGACAAGGTCGGCGCGACCAAGATGGACCGTCCCGAGGACGTCGAGCCCTCCCCGCGCACCGGCCGCGTCTACATCGCGCTGACGAACAACACGGACCGCGGCAAGCCCGGCAAGGAAGGCGCCACCGAGGCCAACCCGCGCAACCTGAACAAGCACGGCCAGATCCTGGAGCTCGCCGAGAACTTCGACGACGCGGCCGGCGACGGGTTCGCCTGGCGCCTCTTCCTGGTCGCGGGTGACCCGAACGACCCGGCGACCTACTTCGCGGGCTTCCCGAAGGACAAGGTCAGCCCGATCTCCTGCCCGGACAACGTCGCGTTCGACCCGCACGGCAACCTGTGGATCTCCACGGACGGCAACCAGCTCGGCTCGCACGACGGCCTGTTCGGCGTCGCGACCGCCGGTGAGCGCCGCGGTGAGCTGAAGCAGTTCCTGACCGTTCCGCGCGGTGCCGAGACCTGTGGTCCGATCATCCAGGACAAGCGCGTCCTGGTCGCCGTGCAGCACCCGGGCGAGATCGACGGCGCCTCCGTCGAGAAGCCGCAGTCGGTGTGGCCCGACGGTCCCGGCAAGATCGTCCGCCCGTCGGTCGTGTCGGTCTGGCGCAAGGACGGCAAGAACATCGGGGTCTGACGTCTGACGTCTGAGCCGAGGTGAGTTGACCCGTGCGGGGGCGGTGGGTGTTTCACGTGAAACATCCACCGCCCCCGCTCAACTTCCTTCCGGCAGGCGTCCGACCGGCAGCAGGAGCGTGGTCACCGCGCCCCCGTCGGGGGCGTTGGAGAAGCGCAGCTCGATCTCCAGTACCTCCGCCTGCCCGGCAGCGATGGTCAGGCCGAGTCCGTGGCCCCGTCCGCGTCCCGGATCCCCGGTGCGGAAGCGCCGCGGCCCCTGCTCGATCAGCTCGGCCGGATAGCCGGGTCCGTGGTCGCGTACGGTCACCAGCGGGCCGGTGACGGTCACTTCGACCGGCGGCCGCCCGTGCTTGTGGGCGTTGACCAGCAGGTTGGCCAGGATCCGGTCCAGCCGGCGCCGGTCGGTGAGCACCACCGCGTCCCGCTCGATCCGTACCGTGACGGGCAGCCGGGTGCTCGCCGCCGCCCGCTCCACCGCGCGGCCGAGCTCCACCCGGGCCAGGTCGGCCCGTTCGACGCCCGAGTCCAGCCGGGAGATCTCCAGCAGGTCCTCGGTGAGCAGGTGCAGGGCCCCCAGCCGGTCGTTGATCATCTCCTTGGGCCGGCCCTCGGGCAGCAGCGCGGCCGCGGCCAGGGAACCCGTGAGCGGGGTGCGCAGCTCGTGCGCGACGTCCGCCGTGAACCGCTTCTCCGCCTCCAGCCGGGCCTGGAGCGAGGCCGCCATCGAGTCGAGGGCCTGGGCCACGTCCCGTACCTCGTCACGGGAGCGCGGGCGCGGTCCCTCCCCGTCGGCCGGGAAGCCGACGCGTGCGTCGAGGTCCCCGGCGCTGATCCGGCGGGCCACGGCGGCCGTGGTGGCGAGCCGGCGGCTGATGCGGCCCGCGAGGAAGATGCCGGCCAGGGCGACCACCCCGGCGGCGAGGACGGCGGAGACCAGGATGGCGGTGTCGATCTCCCGGAGCCGGGTGCGGGTGCTGTCGTAGGGGACCCAGACGGCGAGGGGCTTGCCGTCGGCGGGTCCGGCGGCCCACATGACGGGTTTGCCGTCGTGGGTGCCGGTCATGCTGCCGGTCAGTCCGCGCGCGACCAGCGCGCGCAGCGGGGCCGGGAGTCCGGGCGGGTCGAGGGCGCTGTTCCCGTCGCCGTGCGCGGTGCCGTACTCGTACTGGCTCAGGGCCCAGTCCAGCTCCCGGTCGACGTCCTTGCGGACCTCGCCGACGAGCTGGTGGGCGACCACGTTGTGCACGAGGATCCCGAGCGCGGCCGCGACGGCGCAGCAGACCGCCGTGGTGGTCATGGCGATCTTCCAGCGCAGGCTGCTCGTCCGACGCATCGGGGACCCGGCCTCCTCAGCCGCTGCCGGCGCTCGTGCCCACGGCCGGGCAGGGGGAGGCGTCGCCCTGGGTCGGGCACTCGTCGAGGGTGAGCTGGTCGAGGTTCATGATCCCGGCCTCCGGGTCCCACACGTAGTCGGAGATGGAGACCTTCTTCGGGTTCGAGGTCGGCTCGCGCACCGCCAGGTGCTCGGCGGCCACCTCCACGCCCTCCAGGACCCCGCGGCGGGACAGGATGCGGGCGATCGTCCCGTCGTCCCGGACGGTGTAGACGCGCAGTTCGCTGAGCCGGCCGTCGATGTCCAGAGCGGTGATCAGCTCCGCCCTGCCGTTGCCCGTCACATCGGCCAGCACCGCGGGCCGGACCGGGCAGTCGGGACCGCCGTCCACAGCCTGTGTGCAGAGCGCGATGCGCTGGATCGCCCGGGGGTCGACGAGCCGGCCGGTGCCGGCGTCCGCGGTGTTGGCGGCGGTGATGTCGGCCCGTACGACGTCCACGGCGTTCACGCCCCGCATGGACAGGTCGGGGACCTTGGCGAGACCGGGGACGGCGGTGGCCGTACCGGACTGCTGGCCGGGGGCCGGGGGGTCGGGACGGATGTCCTTCCACAGGGTGCGGGGGGCGTGGGCCGTGCCGAGGTCGCCGTCGTTCTGGAGGCCCTCCACGTCTGCGCAGCCCGTCGCCGCCGCCAGGGTGGCCGCCAGGAGGAGGACCCGGCTGCGCCGGAGGAAGGGCCTCATGTGCTGATGCTCTCCCGCCTCGGGCGGGGTGGCCCGGGGGCGGGGCCATTGGAGGGACGGCGCGGCGCCGCTGCCAGGGGCTCCGCCCCCGGCCCCCCGCGCCTCAAGCGCCGGCGGGGCTGGATTCCTAGTCGCGGGTGGGGTCCGCGATGGCTCGGGCTGCTGCGAGTTCCTGGCGGACCGGGGAGAGGACGGAGGCTTCGTCGACCTCGGGGGCCGGGGCGGGGCGGAGTTCGGTGGGGGTCTGGACCCGGCGGACGCCGAGGGCCAGGGCGCGGAGGTCCGCGGCGATCGCCTCGACCTCGTGGGCGCCCGGGGGCTGCGCGCCGTGGTTGACCCGGACCCGTGCGGCCGTGGTCGCATCGACGATCCGCTCGACGGCGACCACCAGCGGCCACCACGCGGCGGCCCGTTCCCCGGTCGGCGGCGGTTCGGTCAGCGCCCGCTGGAACTCGCTGCGGACGCCCGACAGCTCCCGGTAGATGCGGCGGCGGGCCTGGAGCCGGGCGGTGCGGGCCGCCCGTTGGCCCGCGTCGGTGTCGGGGGTGGAGCCGAAGGCGCGTTCCACGTACCGGGCGGCGTCGTCCACCGTGTCGGCGAGCCGGTCGCCGAGCCGGGTGTGCCAGCTCTCGGGCCAGAGCAGGTAGCCGGCGATCAGGGTGATGGCGCAGCCGATCAGGCTGTCGAGCAGCCGGGGCCGGACCAGGTCGAAGCCTTGGTGGTTGAGCAGGTCGGACAGGAGCAGGATGACCGGGGTGATCGCCGCGGTCTGGAAGGCGTAGCCCTTGACCGAGAAGACGGGGATGAGGGCCGCCAGGACCACCATCACCGGTACGTCCCACCACCCCCGCGGCACCTCCGAGAGCACGGCGGCCGCCACGACGAGCCCGCCCGCGGTGCCCAGCGCGCGCAGCACGGCCCGGGAGAACACCGAGCCGAAGTCGGGCTTGAGGACGAAGGTGACCGTGAGGGCGACCCAGTAGGAGCGCTCGATCTCCACCACCGAGACGAGGGACTGCGCCAGCCCGATGCACAGCGCGAGCCGCAGCCCGTACCGCCAGGAGGCCTCGGAGAACATCATGTCGCGCACCGCCCGGCGGGCCCGGACCCGCAGCGCGGCGGGCCGGCCGAGCCGGTCGTCGACGTTGTGCATGTCCGGCTCGGCCAGCGGCACGATGGTCGCGGCGTGCCGCAGGGCCGCGTCGATGGCCCGCTCGGACTGGCCGTCGGGCGCGGGCAGGTCCAGTACGGGGGTGTCCGTGCGGCCCTCCTCGACGGCCGTCGCCAGGTCCCGTACGGCCGCCGGGATCGCGGGGGAGAGGGGTCTGCGGCGCAGGTGCGCGGCGGGCGCGGCCTCGACGAGCGGGATCAGCACGTTCAGCTGGGCCAGCATCCGCACGAGCGAGGGACTGTGGCCGTGCACCCGGGTCCGGCGGCCCAGCACCAGGTCGTAGGCGTGGTTCAGGGACTGCGTGACCTGCTGGCGGCGCGCCTCGTACGCGGGGCCCGGTCCGCCCGCGGCCTCCAGGGTGTCGGCCAGGGCCCGGTAGGCGGCGGCGACGGCGGCCCGCTCCGGCTGCCGGCCGCGCAGGGGCCAGCCCAGCAGGGTCAGCAGCAGGACCAACAGTCCGCCGGCGCTCAACAGCAGCGGGGCCGTCCACCAGGGACTGGGCATCGGCAGGCCGGCGCCGACCACGGCGTTGAGCAGGAGCAGCAGCCCGGAGACGGAGGCGACCGTGCCGATGGAGGAGATCATCCCGGAGACCAGGGCGATCAGGGTGAGGACGCCGACCGCGACCCAGCCGTGCCCGAAGACCAGGGTGCCCAGGGCGACGCCCACGGCCCCGAAGAGCTGGGGCACGGCGATGTTCAGGATCCGCATCCGGTAGGCGTCCGCGGTGTCGCCGATGACCCCGGACAGGGCGCCCATCGAGACGAGCGCGCCGTACTCGGGCTCGTCGACGGCGAAGCCGACGGCCAGCGGCAGGGCCAGGGCGACGGCCGCGCGCAGCGCGGCGGCCCAGGGGATCGGCGCGGAACTCGGCCGCAGCCCCTTCAGCAGCCAGGCGGGCGGGGCCAGCGGCCCGAACCGTCCGGCTGCCGTTGCTCCGGCCCGTCCGGCCCGTCCGGCCCGTCCGGCCCGTCCGGCCCGTCCGGGCGGTATGTCTTCGGTGCGTTCGGTGCTCATTCCCGCTTCCGTGCCGCCGCTCGTGAATCGGTTCTTCTGCGCTGCTCTAAGGATTCTTCTACGGATTTGCGTGCCAATCCGCCCGTTCCGAGCTTATGGGGTGCGGCGCAGTCGGCCCGTCAGCCAGGCGGCCAGCGCGGCGGCCAGTCCGACGGCCAGCACCACCCAGACGGTGGTGCGCAGGAACGCGGTGAGCGCGTCGTACACCGCTGCGGCGGCCGCCCGGTCGATGTCGGCCGGCAGGTCGTTCAGGGTGAGGCGGCGGCACAGCGCCACGGCCGCCCACAGCAGGAGGGCCCCGACGGCCAGCCCCAGCCCGGTGGCCAGCACGGCCCGGCGGCGCCGGACGGCGACGGCGATGGCGACCGCGGCCAGCACCACGGTGAGCACGGGGAGCCAGACCCCGGCGATCTCCAGCATGCGGAAGCCCTTCCGGAGCGCGCCGAGGTTGTCGTACTCCATGACCTTCACCGAGAGGCGGGTTTCGGGGATGCGGTCGGCGAAGGGCACCCCGTTCTCGACGAGGTCGCCCTTGACCCGGGCGATCACGGGCGCGAGGTCGATGGTCACGGCGTTGCCGTCGCCGGTGGTGAGTGCGTGGATGAAGGCCCCGTGGGCGGCGCGGTTCGCCGCGTCCCAGGCGGTTCGGTAGGCCGGGGTGCCGACGAAGGAGCGCAGGGCCTCGCCGAGCAGGGCGTCGACCCCGCCCTGGAAGGGGCCGGCGTCGATCTGTCCGGAGAGGGCCCGGCCGGCCTGGGTGACGACGAGGTTCTGCACGGCGGGATCCGAGGCGAGCGGGGACATCGCCGCGGTGTAGCGGTCGGCGCTGCCGAGCTCGTGGTCGGCCCAGTACGCGACGGCGCTCGCGGGCACCAGCAGGGCCACGAGCGTGATGAGTACCGCCGAGAGGAAGGTCCGCACGTCACCAGGGAAAGGGGGCCGGGCGCGCGGCGCGAGCCGGGTTGCTGCGGGCGGGTGGTGCGGGCCGGGCGGCTCGGGCGTGTTCCGCTTGCGGAGGGCTAACCTGGATATCTAATATCCAGGTTATGAAAATGAGCGAGGGTGTCGAATGGGCCCTGCACAGCTGCCTCAACCTGGCCTGGAGCGGTGACGGCCGGGCGGTCTCGGCGGCCCGGCTGGCGGCCTGGCACGAGCTGCCTCCCGCCTACCTCAACAAGCAGCTCCAGGCCCTGGCGCGGGCGGGCATCGTCAGCTCCACCCCCGGCCCGCGGGGCGGCTTCCGCCTGGCCCGCCCGCTCGACTCCATCTCGCTCATGGACGTGGTCGCCGCCGTCGAAGGCCCGGACGAGGCCTTCCGGTGCGCGGAGATCCGGCAGCAGGGCCCCGGCGGCGGCGAGGAGCCGCCCGCGGCCGACTGCGCCTTCGCGCACGCCATGGGCCGGGCCGAGCTGGCCTGGCGCCGTGCGCTGGCCGCCCAGACCCTCGACGAGATCCGGCAGCAGGCCGAACGGCAGGCCCCCGAGGCCCCCGAGCGGCTCCGCGCCTGGCTCGCCGCCGCCCGCTAGGACAAAGGCCCAGGAGCTTGGAATGACGCGCAGCATCACCAACCCGGCAGAACTCCACGACCCCACCGGCCACGGCTACAGCCACGTCGTCTCCGCGCCCGGAGAGCAGGTCTTCATAGCCGGCCAGTACGGCTCCGACCCGACCGGCCACGTGGTCTCCGACGCCTTCGACGCCCAGGTCGGGCAGGCCTTCGCCAACCTCCGCACCGCGCTGGAGGCCGTGGGCCTGGGCCTCGGCGACGTGGTCCGCATCGGGACGTACGTCGTCGGGCACGACCAGGAGAAGCTGGAGGTGCTGCTGAAGCACCTGCACGCCGCCTGGGGCACCGAACTGCCCGCCCAGACGCTGATCGGCGTGGCCGCGCTCGCCCTGCCGGACATGCTCTTCGAGATCGACGCGGTGGCGGTACGGGCGCCCCGGGGCACCTAGCCACCGACTGCTCCGGTTGCCGGTCACGGGTTGCGGGTGTGCCCTGGATGATGGGAGAGAGGAGCCCGTCATGGCACATGCGGCACCCACCGCCCCCCGGGGGCACCGGCAGCAGGCGTCCGGTACGGCGGCCCACACGAGCAGGGCGGCCCTCGCGCGACCGCTGCTCATGGGCCTGGTCTACGGCGTCTACGCCGCCTTCATGAAGCGTCAGATGGGGCCCGTCGACGCGGGCAACGTCTTCTACGGGATCCTGTGCGGCGCGATCTTCGCCGCCTGCCTGGTGGCCCTGGCCCGGATCGGCCCGCGGCTGGCGCAGGAGCCGCACGCGGCGGCGTACGGGATCTTCGCGGGCATCTCCTTCGGCTACCTGTACAGCCTGGCCGGCGAGTCCATCCTGAAGAGCTCGGGCCTCGGCCTGCTCGTCGGCGCGGCCGTCGGCGCGGCGGCCTTCTACCGTTACCACAGCCGTAGCGCGACCTAGGCGGGCAGGAAGAAGACCGAAGCCCCGGCTCCCGCGCATCGCGGGGGCCGGGGCTTCGGCGTACGTGCCGCGAGGGCGTCAGTTCGCCGTGAAGTAGCCGAGGAGGTCGGTGATCACGTGGTTGGAGCCGCCGTAGCTGTTGAAGATGCTGACCCTGCCGCCGGGGCCAACCGGAGTGGTGACGTGGTTCGGGACCGTGAGGCCCGGCAGGGTGTTGAGGCTGCTGGCGCCCGGGAGCTTGCCGCCGAAGGCGTACGCGGTGAGGAAGCCGGGGCCGGTGGTGTCGGTCGCGGTGACGTTCAGGACCGCGCCGATGGCGCCCGCCGGGAGGCCGGAGACGGTGGTGGTGGCGCCCGGGGCGACCTTGCCGGTGGTGCGGGTGTCGGCGAGGCGCTTGGGCACGGCCGGGGTGAAGAGCGCCTTGCCGTCCTTGCCGTAGTGGCCCACCACGTCCAGCACGAGGTGCGTGGAGCCGCTGTTGGTGTAGAGGGTGATCGTGCCGTCGGGGCCGACCGGGACGATGGCCTGGTTGGACTTGTCCTTGCCCGGCTCCACGTTCAGGTTCGACGTGTGCGGACGCCTCGCCGGGTCCTGGAACACGCTGACGAACGCCTCCTGCGTCGCACCCGTACCGGTCAGGTTCAGCGCGACCGCGCCGGCGTCCGCCGGGATGCCGTTGACGCCGGCGACCTTGACTGTGCGGCGCTTGCCGCCGCCCAGCGCGCCGCCGGTCGTCCGGGTGTCCAGGACGCGGGTCGGGGCGAGGGGGGAGAAGCGGTTGCCGGCGCTGGGCTGGTAGTAGCCGACGAAGTCCACGACGAGCGAGGCCTCGCCCGCGTTCAGCTGCGCCTGGATCGCGCCGTCGGGGCCGATCGGCACGGTGACCGTGTTGGACGAGGTGCCGCCCGCGCGGACGTTCACGTTCGAGGTCTCCGGCCGTGTCTGGCCCGAGGGCCAGACGGTGAGGTGGGTGTCCTGGGTGGCACCGGTGACGGTCACGTTCAGGACGACGGATGCCACGCCCCCGGCCGGGAACCGCCCCGACACGAAGGCGTCCGTCAGCACCGGCACGGAACGGGGGGACCCCGCCTTGATGGAGGGACCGGTGGTACGGGTGTCCAACAGCCGGAACGGGATGGTGCTCGCGTACCCGGACGGGGCATAGCCGACCTGGACGGTCCGGGTGGCCGTGGACTTCGCACCCTTGACGTCGTGCGCGGTGACCTTCACCTCGTACGTGCCGGGCTGCTTGTAGGTGTGCCTGGCGCTCTGGAGGCCGTAACGGACCTCGTTGGTGCCGTCACCGAAGTCCACGTCCACCCGCTCGACCCGCCACGGGGCGACGGTCGTGCTGGTGTCGACCCGGAGGGTCAGCGGTCGGATGACCCGGTATCCGTCGTGGCCCGGACCCGGCAGGACCGGCGTGGCGGTGAAGGCGGTGGCCAGTTCACCGGGCGTGGTCACCCGGATCGTCTCTTCGTCGGAGGCCTTCTTGCCGGCGCCGTTGGTCGCCGTCGTCTTGACCACGCACGCGCACGGTGAGCCGTAGACGTGCGTGACCTCGGCCGCCTCGCCCGGGCGGATGATGCCGGGTGCCGTCCCGTCACCGAAGTCCACCGCATAGGTCATGGTGGCGGGCCACCTGCTGTCAGTAGCGGCCTTGACCGTCACCGGGGTGCCGGTCGGCGCCCAATCGTTGTAGATCGAAGTCCAGACCGAGGTGAACCCGTCGTTGGTCTCGGTGGCGCCGCGGTCCAGGTGGCCGCCGTCCTTGCCGGTGTTCGGCACGCGTGGGTCGTCCGTGGTGGCGATCCCGTTCTTGTCGACGGGCAGGACGCCCGGCGCCGTCGCGTCGGCGGAGTCGATGGCCGGCGAGTCGGCCCCGGAGAGGCTTGCGGTCGTGGGGACCAGGATGTCGCGCGCGCCCTGCCCGCTGGCGGCCAGGAACGCCGCCGCGGTGGGATACGTGGTGCCGGCCCACTGGTAGGCGACCGTGGCGTAACCCTCTGCGCCTGCGATCAGGTTGTAGCCGGCGCGGGTGCCGGACGTCGCGCTCTGCGCCACGGAGAGCTGGGGGGTGGTGCAGGTGGTGTTGCCAGAGGCCGTGAGGACGTTGTTGAACACCGAGGCGCCGGTCGAGGCGCCACGGATCGCGACGGTCTCATCGCAGCTCCCTACGCCCTGGTCCTCGTCGGTGAAGTTGTCGATGTGGTTGTTGGTGATGACGGTGCCGGGCGCGTCCACCACGGAGATCGGCCCCGAGCTCCGCAGGACGTTGCGACTGAGGACGGTGCGCTGGGCGCCGCCTCCGATCACGGCCCTGTCGAACGAGCTGCGGTTGACGCGCACGTCCGTGCTTCCCCCGCCGATGTTGAGGGAAGCGCCGCCCCACTTCGTTTTCTCAAGGCCCTCCAGCGTCACGTCGTGGGAGCTGGTGACGCTCACACGCTTGCCCACCAGCGGCCCCTTGACCACGAGGTGAGAGGCTCCGCTGATGGTCAGCACCTCGGCCTGGCTTTCGGGGTTCAGATCCCTGTACGTGAAGGCGTAGGTGATCGGCTTGCCCGGCGCGCCCGAGCGGTCGATCGTGAGGTCCGGCTCCTGCAGGTAAGGAAGGATGTTGACGTGCACCGTCTGCCCGGGCTTCGCCGCCTTGACCCCCGCGGCGAACGTGCAGAACGGGGTGGCCTTTGTCCCGCTCCCGCTGTCCTCGCAGGGCATGGTGTTTTCCACGTACAGGTCGGTCGGGAGATCGGCGGCGGTGGCGGCCGGCATGCCGATGAGGGTGACCAGGCCCGCGGTGAGCAGGACCATCGCACGGCTAGGGCGCAACGGGGTGACTTCCTTCGACGAGATGCGTGTAGCGGTCACTGCTGGGACCGCTCATGCCGTCGGAAGGTTGTACGAAGTCCGCGTGCCCCCGGGGATCGGTACTTTCGGCCGGGCATATCCGGACAAAAGGCCGAGGTGATGGGGTGGGCCGGTGGTTCAGACTGAATGAGGCGCCGGTTCCCGTGCTCCGTGGTCGAACCTCACGTGACCACTCTCCGTTGCCGAGGGCGCGGGAACCGGTGCCTCCTCATGTCCTGATGCCTCTACGCGAGTTCTACGCGGCCGTGTCGTCTCCGGCCGGGGTCTCGGCGGTGGCCTGGGCGGTCTTGGCGGACTCGGGTTCGGGCTGGCGTGCGGGCGGGGCGGGCGGGGAGAAGCGGGCGGCCTCGGCGCGGAGCATGGCGTTCAGGGCGAGGTACGGGTCGAAGGGCATGGCGGAACCTCACGGTGTTTCGGGGGTGTGGGGGGACGCGCGCCCATGGGCTTGGGGAGCAGGGTGAGCTGCCGGGGGTGCCCGGTGCCGGGTGCGCGGTGCTGCTGCTCGGACGCTCGGCGCCGTCAGCAGCGCAGGACCACACTCCGTACCGCCCGCAGCGAAGCCGCCGGTGCGCCGGCGCCCGCCGGGTGCGGGACCGCCTTCGGGGGGCCGGACCGGGGAGGTTTCACGTGAAACACGGGCCGCTGCAGGCCCCGTACGCCGGGGACGCCGCGCGCGGGCACCCGTACGGCCACCCGCACTTCGGGATCGCCGGCCGGATCGGCCGGTGCCTCGGCGGGTTCGGCCGGGGCGGTGGGGGCGGAGCGGGAACCTTCGGCCGTCGCGGTGGACGGACCGGCTCCGCCGACGCCGAACAGACACAGCAGCACGACGCAGAGCACCGTCAGGGCCGTCATCAGGGCCCTGTCCGGTGCCTTTCGTGCATGCCGCGTCCCGCTCATGCGGTGGGTGTGCCCCGACACGCGGGCGAACTCTCCACCGGGACCGCAGCATCCCCCGACCGGGGGACGAAGACACCCCCCACGGCCGTCAGGTGGCCGCAGGGGGTGTCCGTCTTTCGGGGGCCGCCGCCGGTCAACGCAGGGTGCGGCGGTGGCCGGTGAGGCGGGCCAGGACGGCCGTTTCGCCGCTGATCAGCCGGAGTTGGGCCCGGCCGGACGGCCCGCCCCAGCCGGCGATCCCGGGGGAGACCCGGGTCACGGTGAACACGGCCGTACGCCGGTCGGCGCGCGCCACCTCGATCGACTGCCCGCGCCGCAGTTCGCCGAGCCGCGGCAGGTCTCCGGAGACCACGGCGGTGCCGGCCGCGCCCGGGGCCGGGCCGGCGGAGTCCCACACGGCGCTCTCCTGGACGTGGGGCTTGGCGTCGGCGGCGCCGGCTTCGAGGTCCTCGGCGTACGGCCCGCCGGGCCCCGCGTCCGTCCCGCCGGGCGGGGTACCGACCGTCAGCGGTACGTCCGTTCCGAGGGCCGGGATGACCAGGCGCAGCGGCAGCGAGGCCTGCAGGGCCGTGGCCCCCGACCGTCCGGGCCGCCGGGCGCCCTTGCCGGTGGTGTGTCCGCCGGAGTGCTCCAGCTGCCGGGCCAGCCGGCGCGGGCCGGACAGCCCCAGGACCCGCGAGGGCAGGGCGTCGCCCGCGGTCGGGGCGGCCGGCCGGCCGCCTTCGGTGGTGCGCAACACCCCTAGGCCGGTGCACAGCAGAGCCACCGTCAGTACGCCGACCACCCACTTGGCGCGGGGCATGGGAATCCCTCCTGGTCCGGCTCGGGCGGCCGGTCCCGAGAGCAGTGGACCCCTCCCTGCCCCCCGGCGGTGCGCGTAACACGGCGAACTGACGTCACGTCATCGCCACGGCGCCTTCCCGCGGGCACGTCTTCGCAGCTGGCGACCGGTGGGCCGGGGCCGGACCGGGTGCGGGGGGCGTGCGCCCGAACGGGTGAGAACGTCAAGGGCGAACCTTGGGCGTGTCGGATCGGCGGCACGTTCTGCCACATGCGAAAACCTGTCAAGCCGGATGATGTGACGGGCCGTCGGCTGGAGTTGCGGGGTGAGGTCGGGCGGCTTGTCCTTGGATCATGAATGATCCATACGCATATGCCCTCGTGATGGGGCCCCATTACTCTCCGGCCCTCCCGACCTTCCCGGCCCGGCCCGTCCCGGATTCCCCCGCGGGCGCGGATGCCGCCTTCGCCGGTGTCCGGCCGTTGCCCGGGAAGCGTTCAGAGGCCGCCTCTCGCAGTGCCTCCGCCAGGCCGTTCACCACGCTCCGCTCCCGCCAGGGGCGCTCCGCCGCGCTCACACCCGCTCCGGGATCCGGGCGGGGCGCCGGACGGGAGGCAGGACGGGCGCCGCAGCCCGGGTGAGGTACCCGGCGCCGAGCGGCGGGCCGTCCAGCTCGGTCGTGGCGGCCGCGGGCTGGAGCCCCGACAGCCGCCGCAGCAGTCCGGGGGCCAGCTCCGGGCCGACCGCGCGGACCAGTGCCGAGGCCTCGGTGGGGTGCGCGTGCACCCAGCCGATGTGGCGCAGCCCCGACCAGCCCGGCTCCTCGGCGGCCTCCGCCAGGGCCCGGGCGGCGGGGGCCAGGGGCAGCAGCCTGACCGTCGCGGGAGTCCCCGGCTCCGGGGCCTCCACCGGAGCCGGGGCGGGAGCCGGAGCGGGCCGGACGGACTCGGCGACCGCGAGCCGGGTGAAGGCCGGCCGGGGCAGCTCCGCGTGGTCGGCCAGGTCGCTGACGGTCGGGGCCAGGCAGTGCACCCCGGCGGGGAACCCGTCCCGTACGGCCGCGGCGGCGACCGTACGCCCGGCCGGACCCGCGTCTCCGACGGTGACCAGGTGGAATGCCGTACGCCTCCCCCCTCCGGAGGCGAGGGGCAGCAGCGCGGCCGCGGTGGCGGCGGGCTGCTCCACGCACCAGACGGCGTCGAAGCGGCCTCCGGGTGCGGTGGCCCGGGCGGACCGGGCGGACGGGGCGGACCGGGCGGACGGGGCGGACGGGTCTGTGGAAGCCGGCGGGACGGGTGCGGCACCGGCCAGGACCTCGGCGCCCCGGCGCGCGTCGAGCCGTGCCGCGAGGAGGTCCACGTACTCGGGATACAGCCCGATCAGCGCGAGCTGACGGGCCAGCAGGAGCCTGCTCTGCCGTACGTCGGTGGAGGTGAGCAGGGTCAGGTGGTGGCCGCGGCCGAGCAGCTCGGCGGCGAGCCGGATGCCGGTGGGGCTGGCCGCCCCGGCGAGGGCGATGTGCACGGCGGACTCGTTTCGAAGGAGGTGGGGCGCGTGCGGCTACGCGGTGGCGGTGTTCCGGGGGGCTACGGGTGCCGAGGCGGCCTCGGCGGCGACCGGGGCGGGCGGCAGGGGTGCGGTGACGGTGACCTCGCCGGGGATCCCCACCCGGACGAGGAAGGCCCCGCGTTCGGGACCGGCGCCGATGACGGAGAAGCAGACGGAGTCGCCCGTCCCGACCAGGCCGTTCACCACGTCGGTGTAGAAGAGCACCGGGGTCGCCGAGGTGACGAGATTGCCGAGCTCACGGGCGTGCGCGGGGGCCTTGCGGGCGTCCAGGCCGGCGAGCTGGTGGTAGTTCTCGACCAGGGCCGGGCCGGCCTGGTGCGTGTAGATCCGCCGGACCTCGTCCACGAAACCGGGGCGGTGGGCGTCCATGGTCTCCTGGTTCATCATCATGCCGCGGGAGTAATAGCGGGCAAGCTCCGGTCCGTTGAGCCCGAATGCGGACAGCTCGGCGGAGCCGGGAAAGCCCGGCGGGTGGGCGGCGCCGCCGCCGGGGTAATGGATGAGGGGATCGCTGAATCCGGGCTCGCCCCCGAAATCGAGGGAATCGCGCGAATAGAAGCCGAGCCCGGCCTCGAAGCTTTCGTCCCGCTCGAATACCAGGGCGGTCGCGGCATCGGAGAACAGCGCCCCGGAACACCACAGGGTGTGCGCGAAGGGATGCTCCCCGTCTGCACCGCTGTACTGGGAAATGATGCCGTTCTCGTCGATTCCGATGGGGCTCGCGGCGTTGTACGAGATCACCAGCGCGCGCCGGGCCCCCGTCCGGGCCAGGTGCGCGGCGACGCGGGAGAGCCCGCCGCAGCCGGCGCCGAGCTGGAAGGGGGGCACGCTGTCCGGGATGCGCAGGCGCCGCAGCAGGTTGAAGGCGTCCTGGTCGAGCATGATCTCGTACGGGGTGCACGTGGCGACGAAGACGGCGTCGATGTCCCCGGGCTCGGCGAGGGCGGACCGCAGCGCGGCGCGGGCGACGTCGACGACGGTGTCGAGCGAGGCGAAGCGCTCCCGGTCCCAGCTCTTGGAGGTGACCCCGAGTATGCGCTCGACATCGGCGCCGCTGATTTCCTTTCCGGCCCGCTTGCGGTGCGGGATGTGCGCGAGCCGGGCCCATTCCTCGACGGAGATGACCTCGCCGATCTGGGCACCGACACCGGAAATCCGATAGGGGAACGGGTACGCGTACGCGGCGGGGGCGGGGGGACTGGCCGTTTCCGAGGCAGACATGCTTCTCCGGTCCGTGGAATCCGATGGGGACGGCTCCAGCGAACACCAGCGGGCGGACGGGGAGAAGGGAATGCGGAGGGTGCAGTGGTGAAAGCGTTGAATACGGGATCCCGGTCCCTCCCGGGGCGGGCGTGGTGAGCGGGCGTCGGGTGGCCAACGCCCGGCTCGGGGACCTGCTGGCCGAGGCCGGCTGGAGCGGGGCGGAGCTGGCGCGGGCCGTCAACGCCCTCGGGACCCTGCACGGGCTGGCCCTGCGCTACGACCGGACCGCCGTCGCGCACTGGCTGTCGGGCACCCGGCCCCGCCGGCCCGTGCCCGAGCTGATAGCGGCGGCGCTGACGGAGCGGTGCGGGCGGCTGGTCACCGTCGCGGAGTCGGGGCTCGGCGCGGGCTCGGCGGGACCCGGCGTACGGCCCGGCGCGGACGCGGGCGGGGGCCCGGCGCCGGCCGGGGCCGGGGGCGAGGGGCTGCTCCGGCTCGCGCTCCAGGCCCGGGCGGACGTGGACCCGCAGAGCAGGCCGCCGCTGCTGCGCAGCCCGTACCAGCCGGTGCCGGTGCCCGCCGCGGAGTGGGACCCGGACCCGGATCGGGCTCCGGCTCCGGCTCCGGCGGAGGGCGGCGCGGGCCCGCGTACCAGCGCCGGTACGGGCGCCGGCCTCCCGGAGCTCGCCGCCCGGCGGCATCTCGCGGCGCACGCCGAGCAGTTGCGGGCCCTCGCGGTGAGCTTCTCGGGCCTCTACCTCACCCACGGCGGCGTCCACACCCGCGCGGCCCTGGCGGCCTGGCTGGCCCAGGACGCGGGCGCCTTCGCCGCCCGCCACACGGACGGCCCGGGGCCCGCCGCACGCGGCCGGGCGGTGTCCGGACCGGGGTGCGGGGCGGCGGACGTGTGGCGGGGGTACGCCCAACTCGCGCACCTGCTCGGGGAGATGACGGCCGACGCCGGATACCACGGGCTCGCGCAGGAGTACCACGCCATCGCCCTCGGGCTGGCCCGGCAGGCCGGGGACCGGCGGATGTACGCCATCACCCTGCGCGCGATGAGCGCGCACGCCGGCCGGCTCGGGCAGCCCGCGCACGCGGTACGGCTCGCCCGGACGGCGGTGGACACCGCGCCCGCCGACGGGGAGCCCGGCACGCTGGCGTTCCTCCTGGTCCAGCGTGCGGCCGCGCACGCCCACGCCGGGCAACGGGCGGCCGCCACCGCGGACCTGGCCGCCGCCGACCGGTTGCACGGGCGGCACGCGCTGAAGCCGCCCGACGGGCCCTTCGACTCGTACGGCCGGGCCGACCTCGATTTCGCCCGGGCCCGCACCCACCTCGCCCTCGGGGAGTTCCCGGCCGCGGCCGACGCACTGGAACGCTCCCTGCGCGGCCGCGCGGCCGGCCAGCACCGGGCCACCGCGCTCACGCACGCCGCGCTCGCCGAAACGCTGCTGCGCCTCGGACACCTCACCCGGGCGTGCGAGCACTGGCGGGCGTTCCTCACGGCCGCCCCGGCGGTGCAGTCGCGTGCGGTACGGGAGGCACTCGGCCGGCTGCTGCGCGACCTGACCCCGTACCGGCGGATGCGGGAGGCGGTCCCGACCGTCGCGATGGCCCGGGCCCTGGCGGAACGCCTGCCGTGACCACGGCGGCCGGCTCACCGGCGGCGGGACACCGGGCGGCAGCAAGCCGTTCCCCGCCGCGGCCCGTTCCCCGGCGGCGCTCGCTCCCCGACGGCACACGCTCCCCGACGCCGCCCGTTCCCCGCGGCCGCCCGTTCCCCGCGGCAGCCGCTCAGCTCGCCGCGGCGGCCGCCCGGCGGCAGCCCGTTCCCCGCGGCAGCCGCTCAACTCGCCGCGGCGGCGGCCCGGCGGTAGCGGAGTTCGGGAACCGGGGAGCCGTCCGCGTACTCGACGAGTTCGCCGCCGTCGGGGCCGAAGCCGGCGCGCTCGTAGAACCGGCGTGCCCGGTCGTTGCCTTCGACCACCCACAGCCGCACCGCGGGGTAGGGCGCCCGGCGCAGCACCTCGGTCAGCAGGGCGCGGCCGACGCCGGTGCCGATGACGTCGGGCCGCGCGTACAGGGCGTACAGCTCGCCCTCGTCCGGCGCGGTGCCCTCGGGATCCGTGGTCGTGGCGGGGCCGTAGGCGGCCCACCCGAGGACCTGCCCGTCGGGGCCCTCGGCCACGAGGTTGGTCACGACGCTCGCCGGATCGGCGAAGGCCGCGCGCCGCTGCTCGGCCTGCGCGGTGACGCTCATCCCGTCCAGGTAGGACTGCGGCATCAGCCCGGCGTAGGCGTAGCGCCACGCGCTGGTGCGCACGGCGGCGACGGCGTCGATGTCGGGCTCGGTCATCTCGCGTACGCGAAGGCGGGTGTCACCCGCGGTGGTGGCGTCCATGCGGGGGAGTGTGCCAGCACGTGTCGGCACCCAGCACCGGGATTTCAGGGCCGTCCGGAGCGAGCGCGGACCGGCCGAAAGGACGAGGCGGGACCAGGGTCCTGCCGGTCATTCTTCAAGGGGGCCTAAAGACCCCGAACCGGACGCACCCCGAACCGGACGCACCCCGCACCCCGCACCCGCCCCGCACCCCGCGAAGGAGCACCATGTCCGCCGCCCTCCCCGCCCTGAAGTCCCTCGCCCGGCGCGTCGTGCGCGGCCTGAACCGCCCCGCGGTCGCGGTGCTCCTGGAGTCGGAGAACCTCCTCGTGCACACCCCCGGCCCCGGTGTGGTCTGGCCCCGGGGCAGCAGGCAGGCCGTCGCCTGGTACGTGGTGGGCCCGGCCGGCGACGTGGTGGACGTCGAGCTGGTCACGATGGACGGCGCCCGGTCCCGCACGGAAGCCGTCCTCGCGACCGGCATCGCGACCCACCACACCGGCGTCACCGTGACGGTCCCCGACCTCGCCCCGGGCCGCTACCTCGTCCTGGTCACCTCCACCACGGGCACCCTCGATGCCTACGGCCGGCCGGTCACCGTCACCGCTTGAGGTCCCGCAGGGCCGTGTTCAGCTCCAGGACGTTGACGCGCGGCTCGCCCATGAAGCCGAGGGTGCGGCCCTCGGTGTGGGCCTTCACCAGCTTCGCCACCTCCTCGACCGGGAGGCCGTTGCGCTGCGCGACACGGGCCGTCTGGATCTCCGCGTAGGCCGGGGAGATGTCCGGGTCCAGGCCGGAGCCCGAGGAGGTCACCGCGTCCGCCGGGATCTGGGCCAGGCGCGGGGCGTAGCCCGGGACGGTGTTGTCGAGCAGGACCTTGGCCTTGGCCTCCTGCACCGACTTCAGCAGCTCCGGGCTGTCCGCCGCCTTGTTGGTGGCGCCGGAGACCAGCAGGTCGTACTGGGTGTTGACGGTGTTCTTGGCGAGTCCGGCCGCCGGGCGGCCCTGGAACCAGCGCAGGTCGTCCCCGTACGACTGGCCGATCAGGGAGGAGCCGACGACCTTGCCGCTCGCGTCCTCGATCTCGGAGCCGTTGGCCTTGCGGCCGAAGGCGGCCTGGGCGATGCCGGTGATCGCGAGCGGGTAGAGGACCCCGCACAGCACGGTGAGGACGAGGAGGGCGCGCAGCCCGGCGCCGAGCAGGCGGGCGGTGTTGCCTACGGAGTTGTTCATGAGGTCACTACGTTCCTAAGTGAGCGGAGCCCTAAGTCAGCAGAGCCGGTTCAGCGCAGGCCGGGGATGAGGGAGACGACCATGTCGATGAGCTTGATGCCGATGAACGGGGCGACCAGGCCGCCGAGTCCGTAGAGGGTGAGGTTGCGGCGGAGCATCTTGTCGGCGCTGGTGGGCCGGTACTGGACGCCCTTCAGGGCGAGCGGGACCAGGGCGATGATGACCAGCGCGTTGAAGATGACGGCGGACAGGATCGCGGAGTCGGGGGAGTGCAGGCCCATGATGTTGAGCTTGTCCAGGCCCGGGTAGACCGCCGCGAACATGGCGGGGATGATCGCGAAGTACTTGGCGACGTCGTTGGCGATGGAGAAGGTGGTCAGGGCGCCGCGGGTGATCAGCAACTGCTTGCCGATCTCCACGATTTCGATGAGCTTGGTGGGGTTGGAGTCGAGGTCCACCATGTTCCCGGCCTCTTTGGCGGCCGAGGTTCCGGTGTTCATCGCGACGCCGACGTCGGCCTGGGCGAGGGCCGGGGCGTCGTTGGTGCCGTCGCCGGTCATGGCGACGAGCTTTCCGCCGGCCTGTTCCCGCTTGATGAGGGCCATCTTGTCCTCGGGGGTGGCCTCGGCGAGGAAGTCGTCGACGCCCGCCTCCTCGGCGATGGCCTTGGCGGTCAGCGGGTTGTCGCCGGTGATCATGATGGTCTTGATGCCCATGCGCCGCAGCTCGTCGAAGCGTTCGCGCATGCCCTCCTTGACCACGTCCTTGAGGTGGATGACACCGAGGACCCGGGCGCCCTTCTCGTCCTCCAGCGCGACGAGCAGCGGGGTGCCGCCGGCGCCGGAGATCTCGTCCACCTTGGCCCGCGCGTCCGGGGCGACCGTACCGCCCTGTTCGCCGACCCAGGCGATGATCGAACCGGCCGCGCCCTTGCGGACCTTGCGGCCGTCCACGTCGACGCCCGACATGCGGGTCTGCGCGGTGAAGGGGATCCATTCGGCGCCCACCAGTTCGCCCTGGTGGCGTTCGCGCAGGCCGTACTTCTCCTTCGCGAGGACCACGATCGAGCGGCCCTCGGGGGTCTCGTCGGCCAGCGAGGAGAGCTGTGCGGCGTCGGCCAGTTCGGCGGCGATGGCGCCGGTGACGGGGACGAACTCGGAGGCCTGGCGGTTGCCGAGGGTGATGGTGCCGGTCTTGTCGAGCAGCAGGGTGGAGACGTCGCCGGCGGCCTCGACCGCGCGCCCCGACATGGCCAGGACGTTGCGCTGGACCAGGCGGTCCATGCCCGCGATGCCGATGGCGGAGAGCAGGGCGCCGATGGTGGTCGGGATGAGGCAGACCAGCAGTGCGGTCAGCACGATCATCGACTGCTTGGCGTGCGCGTACATCGCGAAGGGCTGGAGGGTGACGACGGCGAGCAGGAAGACGATGGTGAGCGAGGCGAGCAGGA
The DNA here is from genome assembly GCF_057834385.1 of Streptomyces sp. GL_141. Lineage (NCBI taxonomy): Bacteria > Bacillati > Actinomycetota > Actinomycetes > Kitasatosporales > Streptomycetaceae > Streptomyces > Streptomyces sp. GL_141. Next base: position 3,944,134 of record NZ_CM174402.1, on the reverse strand, counting down.
TGTTGAGCGCGATCTCGTTGGGCGTCTTCTGCCGGGCCGCGCCCTCGACCAGGTTGATCATGCGGTCGATGAAGGTCTCGCCGGGCTTCGTCGTGATCTTGATGACGATCCGGTCGGAGAGCACCTTGGTGCCGCCGGTCACGGCGGAGCGGTCGCCGCCGGACTCCCGGATGACCGGGGCCGATTCGCCGGTGATGGCGGACTCGTCGACCGAGGCCACGCCTTCGACGACGTCACCGTCGCCGGGGATGATGTCGCCGGCCTCGCAGACCACGAGGTCGCCGATGCGCAGGTCCGTGCCCGGCACCTGCTCCTCGACGGCGCCGTTCAGGCGGCGCGCGACGGTGTCGGTCTTGGCCTTGCGCAGGGTGTCGGCCTGGGCCTTCCCGCGGCCCTCGGCCACCGCTTCGGCGAGGTTGGCGAAGATCGTGGTCAGCCACAGCCAGACGGTGATCGCCCAGCCGAAGAGGTTGCCCGGGTCGGAGATCGCCAGCGCGGTGGTCAGTACGGAGCCGATCAGCACCACGAACATGACCGGCGACTTGACCATCACCCGGGGGTCGAGCTTCTTCACCGCGTCCGGGAAGGACTTCAGCAGCTGCTTCGGGTCGAAGATGCCGCCGCCGATCTTGGCCTTCTCGGGCTTGTGACCGCTGGGCAGGTCCCCGTGCGGGGCGCGGGTGGGGGTGACGGTGCTCATGAGGCGAGCCCTTCGGCGAGCGGGCCCAGCGCCAGGGCCGGGAAGTAGGTGAGGCCCGTGACGATGATGATCGTGCCGACGAGCAGGAAGGTGAACAGCGGCTTCTCGGTGCGCAGGGTGCCCGCGGTGGCCGGGACCGGCTGCTGTTCGGCGAGCGAGCCGGCCAGGGCCAGGACGAAGACCATCGGCAGGAAGCGGCCGAGCAGCATGGCCAGACCGGTGGTCGTGTTGAACCACTGGGTGTTGGCGTTCAGGCCCGCGAAGGCCGAGCCGTTGTTGTTGCCGGCCGAGGTGTAGGCGTAGAGGACTTCGGAGAAGCCGTGCGCGCCGCCGTTGGACATCGAGTGTCCGGGGGTGGGCAGGGCCATCGCCAGGGCGGTGAAGCCGAGCACCACGGCCGGGGTGATGAGGATGTAGCAGGCCGCGAACTTGATCTGGCGGGTGCCGATCTTCTTGCCCAGGTACTCGGGGGTGCGGCCGACCATCAGGCCGGCGATGAACACCGCGATGATCGCCATGATCAGCATGCCGTAGAGCCCGGAGCCGACGCCGCCGGGCGCGATCTCGCCGAGCTGCATGCCCAGCAGCTGGATGCCGCCGCCGAGGCCGGTGTAGGAGGAGTGGAAGGAGTTGACGGAGCCGGTCGAGGTGAGCGTGGTCGCGACCGAGAAGATCGCGGAGGCGCCGATCCCGAAGCGGGCCTCCTTGCCCTCCATCGCACCGCCCGCGGCCTGGAGCGCCGGGCCGTGGTGGCCGAACTCCGTCCACATCATCAGGGCGGTGAAGCCGAGCCAGATGGTGACCATCGTGGCGAGGATCGCGTAGCCCTGGCGGACCGAGCCGATCATGCGCCCGAAGGTGCGGGTGAGGGAGAAGGGGATGAGGAGGATCAGGAAGATCTCGAAGAGGTTCGAGAAGGGGGTCGGGTTCTCGAAGGGGTGGGCGGAGTTGGCGTTGAAGTAGCCGCCGCCGTTCGTTCCGAGTTCCTTGATGGCCTCCTGCGAGGCGACCGCCCCGCCGTTCCACTGCTGCGAACCGCCCATGAACTGCCCGACCTCGTGGATGCCGGAGAAGTTCTGGATGACCCCGCAGGCCACCAGCACGACCGCGGCGATCGCCGCCAGCGGGAGCAGGATGCGGACGGTGCCGCGCACCAGGTCGGACCAGAAGTTGCCGAGTTCGCCGGTGCGGGAGCGCGCGAAGCCCCGTACGAGGGCCACCGCCACGGCCATGCCCACGGCGGCGGAGAGGAAGTTCTGCACCGCGAGGCCGCCGGTCTGCACGAGCGGGCCCATGGCCTGCTCACCGGCGTACGACTGCCAGTTCGTGTTCGACACGAAGGAGGCGGCGGTGTTGAAGGCCTGGTCCGGCTTGATGGAGACGAAGCCGAGCGAGCCGGGCAGGTGGCCCTGCAGGCGCTGGAGCAGGTAGAGGAAGAGGACGCTCACCGCGGAGAAGGCGAGGACCGAGCGCAGGTACGCCGGCCAGCGCATCTCGGCGTTCGGATTGGCGCCGACCGCCTTGTAGATCCACTTCTCGGGGGCGTAGTGCTTCTTCGAGGAGTAGACGCGGGCCATGTAATCGCCCAGGGGGCGATAGGCGAGGGCCAGGGCCGCGACGAGCGCGAGCAGCTGGAGCACCCCGGCGAGGACGGGACTCATCGGCGCTAGAACCTCTCCGGGAAGACGAGGTAACCCAACAGCGCGACGGCGACCAGCAGGCCGACAACGTTTTCGGCGTTCACAGCTTGGCCACCCCCTTGGCGACGAGGACCACCAGCGCGAAGACCGCGATCGTGGTGACGACGAAGGCCAGATCGGCCATCGTGAGCTCCCGGAGGGTTCGAGGGCGGGCGTTTTTCGGACACCTCTGAGTGGAACGCCTTTTCGGGTCCTCACAGGCTTCCTTGACGGGGCCCATACGCCCGCTGGCGCGGCCTTGACGGGTCCCTAACGCGGGTGGACGTGACGTTCGCCCAGAGTAAGTGGATGTGTGTTGATATGCCTGGTGTGTGGCGATATCGCCGCTAGGGGTGGGTGGCTGCATTCCGTATATTGGAAATTCTTTTCCGGGATGCGGTATTCGCGTTATGCTCCGGGCGTCCGCACGCGGAAAGCCGGCCCTGCCAGGAGGAAATGCCATGCCCGAGAGTCGTGTCGCCCTGATCACCGGGTCCTCCTCCGGCATCGGCGCCGGCATCGCCCGCAGGCTGGCCGCGGCCGGCATCCGCGTGGTCCTGAATTCGGCGCGCAGCGAGAGCGCGGGCAAGGCGCTCGCCGCCGAACTGCCCAACGCGGTCTACGTGCGGGGCGACGTCGCGGACGCCGACGACGCACGGCGGATCGTCAAGGCGGCGATCGACGCGTACGGACGGCTCGACATCCTGGTCAACAACGCGGGCATCACCCGGTTCATCCCCCTGGACGACCTGGAAGCGGCCGACGCCGACGCCTGGCGCGAGATCTTCGAGGTCAACGTCATCGGCACCTGGCAGATGATCGCCGCCGCCACCCCCCACCTCCGGGGCTCCGGCGCGGGCGCGATCATCAACATCTCCTCGGTCTCCGCGACCCGCGCGCTGGGCAGCTCCATCCCCTACGCCGTCAGCAAGTCGGCGGTCAACCACATGACCCGGCTGCTGGCCTCCCAGCTCGGACCCGCCGTCCGGGTGAACGCGATCGCGCCCGGCCTGATCGACACCCCCTGGTACGAGGGCGAGGACCAGGTGTGGGAGGGCTCGCGGGAGTGGATCACGCAGAACACCCCGCTGCGCCGCGTGGGCACCCCCGAGGACGTGGCCGAGGCCGCGCTCTACCTGGTCGACGCCGCCTACACGACCGGCGACGTGCTCACCGTCGACGGCGGCCGGCACGTCGTCTGAGGCCGCCCCGGCCCCGCCCCGGCACCGCACCCGCGCCATCCCCACCGGATTCCACATCGTGGACAACTACCCTCGGAATATGAACGCAGAAGCCGACGCACGCGACGCCGCCGCACTGGCCACCTCCGCCAAGGCCACGGTGAAGGACAACGACCGCAGTCACGTCTTCCACTCCTGGTCGGCCCAAGAGCTCATCGACCCGCTCGCCGTGGCCGGCGCCGAGGGTTCCTACTTCTGGGACTACGACGGCAACCGCTTCCTCGACTTCTCCAGCGCCCTCGTCTACACGAACATCGGCTACCAGCACCCGAAGGTGGCCGCGGCCATCGCCGAGCAGGCCGGCAAGCTCTGCACCGTCGCGCCCGGCTTCGCCGTCGACGTGCGCTCCGAGGCCGCCCGGCTGATCGCCGAGCGCACCCCGGGCGACCTCGACAAGATCTTCTTCACCAACGCGGGCGCCGAGGCCGTCGAGAACGCCGTCCGCATGGCCCGCGTGCACACCGGCCGCCCCAAGGTGCTGTCCGCGTACCGCTCGTACCACGGCGCCACCTCCACCGCGATCAACCTCACCGGGGACGCGCGCCGCTTCGGCAACGACACCGCCACCGCGGGCGTCGTGCACTTCTGGGGCCCCTTCGCCTACCGCTCGCCCTTCTACGCGGCCACCCCCGCCGAGGAGTGCGAGCGCGCGCTGCGCCACCTGGAAGACACCATCGTCTTCGAGGGCCCGCAGTCCATCGCCGCGATCATCCTGGAGACCGTCGGCGGCGCTCCCGGCGTGCTCGTGCACCCCGACGGCTACCTGGCCGGGGTCCGCGCGCTCTGCGACCGCTTCGGCATCGTCTTCATCCTCGACGAGATCATGGTCGGCTTCGGCCGTACGGGTAAGTGGTTCGCCTCCGAGCACTGGGACGTCACCCCCGACCTCATCTGCTTCGCCAAGGGCGTGACCAGCGGATACATCCCCCTCGGCGGGGTCGCCATCTCGGCCGCCATCGCCGAGACCTTCGCCCGCCGGCCCTACCCGGGCGGGCTGACGTACTCCGGGCACGTGCTGGCCTGCGCCGCCGCCGTCGCGACGATCAACGTCATGGAGGAGGAGGGCATCGTCGAGCAGTCCGCCCGCACCGGCGCGGAGCTGCTCGGACCGGGCCTCGCCGCCCTCGCGGAGCGCCACCCGTCCGTCGGGGAGGTGCGGGGTCTCGGCACCTTCTGGGCCCTGGAACTCGTACGGAACAAGGAGACGCGCGAGCCGCTGGTCCCGTACAACGCCGCCGGGGCCGACAACGCGCCGATGGCCGAGTTCGGGGCGGCCCTGAAGAAGGCCGGCCTGTGGCCGCTGCTCGCCGGGAACCGCATCCACGTCGCGCCGCCCTGCAACGTGTCCGCCGAGGATGTGGAGAAGGGGCTGCGGATCATCGACGAGGCCCTGACGGTGGCCGACGCGCACACGGTCTGACCTGGGCAGATCGTGCGGATACCCAAGCCGTGGGTGCCTGTTCTCGGAGGATTCGCTCCCTTACGAACGACATGTGAACGTGCTGGAATCAACAGGCACCTACGGACCGGGATGCACGTCAGTCCCGGGGCGGTCCACGCGAGGAATCGGCGTGACCGAACGGCGGGGGGCGGCGCTGCGCGTCCGCCGGACGCCGGGCGTACGGGATCCAGACGACCGGACTCCGTGTTCCCGAGTACCCGAAGGAAGACAGCGCATGAGCAAGCACATCCTCGCCCAGAACCAGTACGGCAAGGCCGAGAACCGCATCGTCAAGGTCACCCGCAAGGGCAGCGACGGTTCCTGGCACGAGATCCGCGACCTCAACGTCTCCGTCGCGCTTCGCGGTGAGTTCCGCGATGTCCACCTCACCGGTGACAACGCCAACTGCCTGCCCACCGACACCACCAAGAACACGGTGTACGCCTTCTCCAAGGAGCACGGCGTCGCCTCCCCCGAGGCCTTCGGCATCCTGCTCGCCAAGCACTTCGTCTCCTCCCAGGCCCCGATCCGCGAGGCGCAGATCCGCGTCGAGGAGTACGCCTGGGAGCGGATCCCGGTCCCGACGCGCAAGGAGCAGCACTCGTTCGCCCTCAAGGGCACCGAGGTGCGCACCGCGCAGATCACGTACAGCGAGACCACCGGTCTCCAGGTGATCTCGGGTCTGAAGGACCTGACCGTGATGAACTCGACCAACTCCGAGTTCCACGGCTTCATCAAGGACAAGTACACGACGCTGCAGGAGGCGTACGACCGCATCCTGGCGACCAAGGTCACCGCGCGCTGGGCGCACTCGGCGCTCGCCGCCGACGACGCCGAGTACGACTGGGACCAGTCGTACAAGAAGGTCCGCAAGAACATGCTGGAAGCCTTCGCGGAGACCTACTCGTACTCCCTGCAGCAGACCCTGAACCAGATGGCCGAGCGCGTGCTCGACAACTGCCCCAAGGTCAACGAGGTGCGCCTCAACCTCCCCAACAAGCACCACTTCCTCGTCGACCTGGAGCCCTTCGGCCTCAAGAACGACAACGAGGTCTACTTCGCGGCCGACCGCATGTACGGCCTCATCGAGGGCACCGTGCACCGCGACGGCGTGCAGCCGGTGATCGCGACGAGCGACTGGATCGTGGCGTAACGCCCGCTCCGCACCCACGGCAGTTCGGCCCGGACCGCGTCGCGGGGTCCGGGCCGCTGCGCGTCCTAGGGTTCCTCGGCCCGCTCCTGCGGCTGCCCCACGAGCAGGTTCCAGCGCCCGGAGCGCCCCGTCAGCGTCGTCACCGACCCCGGCCGTACGTCGAGCCGCCAGAAGGCCGCCGCGGGCAGCTCCAGGGCCCACACCACGGCCGCCCGTACGACGCCCTGCCCGGCCACCGCCCGGTGCGTCCCCGGCTCCAGCGCGCCCAGGTGGACGCCGACCCGCGCGATCAGCGCCTCCACCGACTCCCCGCCGCCCGGGGGCGCGTACGAGGTGTCGGTCATCCACCGGCGCAGCCCGCCGGGATCCTCGCCGGCCACGTCGTCCATGCTCCGCCCGGCCCAGGCCCCGTGGTCCTGGCCGCGCAGTCCTTCGTGTCCCGGGCACGGATCCCCGTACGGGAAGCGGTGCAGCCGCCCCGCCTCGTCCAAGGGGGGGCTCACGAGCCGGACGCGTACGAGGGTGGGGTGCACCGTCCGATTCTCCCGGGGTTTCGCGTCGCGTTCAACCGCCGGCCACCTGTCCAGCGCGGACATGACAACCACCCCGGCGAGCGTCTTCCCCTCAGGGCAAAACCCTTATGAAGGAAGAACATTGACCACACGTTCGGCCGCCCGCGCCTCCGCCCGCGCCTCCGCCCTCCTGCTCTGCACGGCCCTCGCCGTCTCCGTCGCGCTCCCGGCGGAAGCCTCCTCGATCGGCACCGTCCGGCCCAAGGCCGAGACCGCGCCGCTGTACGACGACGAGGCCGGCGGCGACGCCAACGCGGACGACCCGTCGATCTGGCGCAACGCCGCCGACCCGGGCCGCAGCCTGGTGATCGCGACCGCCAAGCAGGGCGGTCTGCGGGTCTACGACCTGGAGGCCCGGCAGGTGCAGTCACTGCCCGCCCCGGCCGGACCGGGCGCCGACGACGCTCCCGGCCGCTTCAACAACGTCGACCTGGTCAACGGCCTGCGGCTGGGCGGCCGGCGCGCCGATGTCGCGGTGGTCAGCGACCGGGGCAACGACCGCCTGCGGATCTACCGGATCGACCGGAACAGGCCCGGCGGCCCGCTCACCGACGTCACCGACCCGGCCGCGCGCCCGGTCTTCTCCGCCGACCAGGCCGAGATCAACGAGCAGAAGACCGCGTACGGCCTGGCCACGTGGACGGACCGGAAGACCGGCCGGTCCTACGCGGCGGTCAGCCAGCGCAACCGCACCCGGATCGCCCTGCTGGAGCTGGTCGCCACCCCCGCGGGCACCGTCGACTACCGCCAGGTGCGCACGCTCGACCTGCCGTCCTCCTTCCGCCTGCCGAACGGCGCCGCCTGGACGCCCTGCGCCGAACCGGGCGAACTGCCGCAGATCGAGGGCATGGTCGTCGACCCCGCGGACGGCACCCTGTACGCGGGGCAGGAGGACGTCGGCATCTGGCGCATCGACGCGGGCCTCACCGGCACGCCGAAGCTGATCGACAAGGTGCGCGAGTACGGCGTCCCCGGCACCTACGACGAGGAGACCGAGGAGTGCGCGCCCGGCGCCGATCCCGGCTACGGCGGCAAGCGCCTGAAGGCCGACGTCGAGGGCCTGACCCTGGTCACCGAAGCCGACGGCGACGGCTACCTGCTCGCCTCCAGCCAGGGCGACGACACCTTCGTCGCCTATGACCGCGAGCGCGAGGACCGCAACGAGTTCGAGGGCGCCTTCCGCATCACCGCGGCCTCCGCCACCCTCGACGGCTCCGAGGTCTGCGACGGCGCCGCCGCCCTCAACGCCCCCCTCGGCACGCGCTATCCCCGCGGCCTGCTCGTCGTCCAGGACGGCCGGGAAACCCCCGGCGACGGCGACCGCGAGGCGACCGGCTTCAAGTTCGTCGACCTCGGCGAGGTGGTCGACGCCATCGGCTGATGTCATCGGCCGGTGGCGGGACGACGGGTGAGACGGAGCCCTCCTGCAAGGACGCTGTAAGGCCGCGATAAAGAGCGGTACCGTAGCGGACGACAAGACGACGGTATGACGGAAGTCCGGTTGAGAATCCGGCACGGTCGCGCCACTGTGAATCCTCCCGGAGGGGGAGGGAAGTCAGACCCGCCACCGTCGTCGAAAGCACCACTGACCGGGACGCGTGTTCCCTCTGGAGGCTCCTGCCATGGCCAACTCCGCCGTGCCCACGACTGCCACCCCCCTGGCCGTCGCACCCATCTCCCTCACCGCTCTGGCCCCGTGGGCGCTGTTCGTCGGCGTCCTGATGCTGGTCCTGCTCTACCTCGTCGGCGCCGAGCAGGGCGCCACCGCGATCTTCGAAGGCGACACCGTGCACGAGTGGATGCACGACGGCCGCCACCTCCTCGGCTTCCCCTGCCACTGATCCACCGATCCGCAAGGGACCGAAAACTTCATGAACCCCATTTCCCCCCGCGTGCTCCTCGTCCGGGGCATGCTCGCCGGCCTGCTGGCCGGAGTCGCCGCCTTCCTCGTCGCGTACTTCCTCGGTGAATCCCAGGTCGACGCGGCGATCGCCATCGAGGAAGCCGGAGCCCACGAACACCACGGCGAGGCGGCCCCGGTCAGCCGGGCCCTCCAGGCCACGGCCGGGCTGGGCACCGGAACCCTGCTCTACGGGATCGCGCTCGGCGGCATCGCCGCGCTCGTCTACTGCTACGCCCTGGGCCGGATCGGCCGCTTCGGCCCCCGGGCCACGGCGCTGCTGGTCTCCGGCGGCCTGTTCGTCACCGTCAGCCTGGTGCCGTTCTTCAAGTACCCCGCCAACCCGCCGGCCGTCGGAGACCCCGAGACCACGGTCCAGCGGACCACCCTCTACGTCCTGATGCTCGCGCTCGGCCTGCTGCTCGCGGCGGCCGCGCTGATCCTGGGCCGGCGCCTCGCGCCGAGCCTGGGCAACTGGAACGCCTCGGTCGCCGCCTCGCTCGCCTTCGTGGTGGCCGTCGGCATCGCCTACGCGTTCCTGCCCGGCGTCAACGAGGTGCCGGCGGACTTCCCGGCGGCGCTCGTCTGGCAGTTCCGGCTCGCCTCGCTCGCCATCCAGGCTGCGATGTGGGGCACTTTCGGCCTGGCTTTCGGATTTCTTGCCGAACGGGCCCTTGTCCCCGCCGGAACTCCCAAGGAGGCTGTACAGCCTGCGAGTTGACGTCTTGCGTGCAAGTAACTGAAAGGCTGGTGACGGCGCGGTGACGACGGCGATCCGGGAGACGCGGGACCACCGAAGACCCAAAGACCGCCGGGAGGGGCCGCGCCGCCCGCACCTGCCCCAGCTGCCGAACCGGCAGCAGTGGCGGGACGTGCGGGAGTGGCGGGGCTGGACGGGCGCCGCCCCGTTCTGGCTGAACGCGGTGATCCTGCTGCTGACGCCCTTCACCGCCGTCACCCTGCTCGCGCAGGTCGGCATCATCGCGGGCCTGACCGCCATCGGCGGCCTGGCCCGCCACCTCTGGTCGGGCGACTACGGTCATGCGGCCATCCACTCCGCCGCCGTGCTGATGGGCGCGGCGACGGTGACGCTCGTGGTGGTCTGACGAGGGGCCGGCCGGGGGGCTAGCCCCCCGAACGACCTTCCCGGCTACCGGATGTGGCGGCCGAGGATGCTCAACCATCCTCGTTCCATGACCACTTACCGCGGCAAGACCGCACTCGTCGCCCTCTGTGCCACGGCCGTGGCGGCCACGCTGACCGCCACCGCCGGGGCCACGGCCACGGCTGCCACCCGCGCGGCCGCGCCCACCCTGGCCTGGGCGGCGTGCACCCACGAGGGCCGCCTCGACGGTCAGCAGTGCGCGAAGCTGTCCGTCCCCCTCGACTACGCCGACCCGGCCGGCCCCCAGGTCGACCTCGCCGTGTCCCGGCTGCCCAGCACCCGTCCCGCCGCCCGGCGCGGAACGCTGGCCGTGGTCCCCGGCGGGCCGGGCGGATCGGGCGTGCAGCGGCTCTCGCAGAAGGGGGCCGCGCTGGCGGGGCAGCTGGCCGGCGCGTACGACATCGTCGCCCTCGACCCGCGCGGCGTCGGCGGCAGCGTCACCGCCGCGTGCGGCCTGGACGCCGCCGACCGGCGGCTGACGACCCTGCGGTCCTGGCCCGGCGCCGACGGAGGGATCGCGGAGAACGCCGACCGCTCCCGCCGGGTGGCCGAGGCCTGCGCCGCGAACGGCGGCGCGGAGCTGCGCAGTTTCACCACCGCCAATCAGGCGCGCGACATGGACCGCTTCCGGGAGGCCCTCGGCGAGCGCAAGCTCTCGGTCTGGGCCGTCTCCTACGGGACCTACGTGACGGCGGTGTACGCGCGGAAGTTCCCGCGGCGCACCGACCGCCTGGTGCTGGACAGCAGCGGGGACCCCGACCCGGAGCGGGTCGCCCGCGGCTGGCTCGCGAACATGGCGCAGGGCGCCGACGACCGCTTCCCCGACTTCGCCGCCTGGGCGGCGGACCCGGCGCGGGCGGGGGAGGGGCTGCGGCTCGCCGAACACCCGGAGGGCGTACGCCCGTTGTTCCTGGCCCTCGCCGCGGAACTGGACCGTTCCCCGAAGCCCTCGACCGTACCCGGCCTGCCGCTGACGGGCACGATGCTGCGCCAGGCCCTGCAGACCGCCCTCTACGGCGACGCCCAGTTCCCCGCCTTCGCCCGTCTCGTCCGCCAGGCCCAGGACCCCGAGGCGGTACCGGAGCTGCCCAGGGAGCTCGCCGCGGTGCTGCCCGACTCCGACGCGGCGCTGATGGTGGGGGTCATCTGCAACGACGTGGCCTGGCCGAAGGACCTCGCCGGGTACGAGCGGGCGGTGGCCGCGGACCGGGCCGCACACCCCCTGACGGCCGGGATGCCGGCGAACATCACCCCGTGCGCGTTCTGGAAGGACGCCCCCGCCGAACGCCCCACCCGCATCGACGGCCGGGGCCCCTCGAACATCCTGATGGTCCAGAACCTCCGCGACCCGGCGACCCCGTACGCCGCCTCCCTGAAGATGCGCGAGGCCCTCGGCCCGCGCGCCCGGCTGCTCACCGTCGACCACGGCGGCCACGGGGTCTACCTCGGCAACGGCAACGCCTGCTCCGACCGCACGGTCACCGCGTACCTCACGACGGGGAAGCGTCCCGCGCGGGACGCGGTGTGCGCGTCCTGAAGATCCGGTCCAGGTGGTGGCGCAGCACCGCGACGGCCGATTCGGGGCCCCGCTGGCCGACCAGGATGCTGGTGCCCATGGCCGCCGCCATGGCGAGCAGGCTGATCGCCTCCGTGCGCGCGTCGACGTCCGGGTCGGCCAGGCCGGACTCCTGGGCCTGGCCGATCAGCCCGGCCACCGCGTTCTCGGCGGCGTCGGGGTTGTCGATGAAGGGCTGGGCGGCGAGGGCCTCGTCGGTCACGGACAGGATCGAGTAGGAGCTGTAGAGGAGGTGGAAGGTGCGGCTCTCCTCGTCGGTCGGCAGGGAGGCCAGCAGCAGTGCGTCGATCGTCGCGCGCGGGCCGGGGGCGGGGCCGGCGGCGGTGAGGCGGGAGCCCACCCGCGCGGTGAAGAGGTCGGTCAGGTGCTGGAGTCCGTAGAAGAGCAGCTTCTCCTTGGTCTGGAAGTAGTACTGGACCAGGCGCAGGGAGACCCCGGCCTCGGCGGCCACGTCGCGCATGCCGACCGCGTGCAGCCCGCGCCGTCCGGCGACGCGGATGAGTGCCTCGGCGATCTGGGTGCGCCGTTCCTCGTGGTCCACGCGTTTCGGCATGTCTGGTGTCTCCGCCCGTCGGTGTCCGTGGGTGATGAGCCCGCGGCTCGTTTTCATGGTACCGCCGTATCAACATCATGGTACGGTCGTATCACGAAGAACGGATCCCCGGTCCTCCAGGAGGTGCCCCCGTGCCCGACAACAAGCCCCGTGTGCGCCGCGACATCGGCCGCTACGTGAGCGACGAGCTGCGCGACCGCTACTTCGCCGCCTGCGACGCGATCTACGCGATGGGAGCGCCCGCCCGCTACGAGACGGACGTGGAGACGAGCTTCGGGACCACGCACGTCTACCGGTACGGCCCCACGAACCCGGCGGCGGAGTCCCGTACGCCCGTCGTCCTGATCCACGGCTCGGGCGGCTGCTCGGCCCAGTGGTACCCCAACACCGCCGCCCTCAGCGCCGACCGGCCCGTCTACGCGCTCGACACTCCCGGCGATCCGGGCCGCAGCGTCCAGCGCGAGCCGATGTGGCAGCCCGAGCGTGCGGCCCAGTGGATGGACGAGGCCCTCGACGCGCTGGGCCTGGACCGGGTCCACCTGGTCGGCTCCTCCTACGGCGGCTGGCTGGTCATCAACCAGGTGCACCTGCGCCCCGGCCGGCTCGCCTCGGTCACCGCCCTGGACCCCGGCGGCCTGGAGAAGGTGGGCCTGCGCTTCTTCGTGTGGATCTTCGCCAGCCTCTTCGCGACCTTCGCCCCCAAGGCGCTGCGCCCCCGCCTGGCGAAATGGCTGGAGCAGCCGGTCCTGGTCGTCCCCGAACTGCGGACGTGGATCCAGGCGGGCGTCCGGGCCTTCCGGATCCGCCGCCCCGCGCCGCTGCCGCTGTCGGACGCGGAACTGGGCACGATCCGCACGCCGTTCTACCTGATCATGGGCAAGCGGAGCCTGCTCGTGCACCCGAAGCGCCAGCTGGAGCGGGTGCCGCGGGTGATCCCGGGGGCCCGCGCCGAGATCGTCTCCGCGACCGGGCACGGCCCGCAGATCGACCACCCCGAGCTGGTCAACGCCCGGATGCTCAGCTTCATGGAGGACGTGGACTCCCTCGACCCGGCCGCGCACAAGGCCGCGTAGCAGGGTCGGGGTTCGGGGCTCGGCGCCGCTCAGCCCGGCCGGAAGCGGAGCCGGTACTCCGTCGGCGTGATGCCGAGCGTGCGGCGGAACGCCCGTACGAGGGTGTCGGCGGTGCCGAACCCGCAGGTGGAGGCGATCCGTTCGAGCGTGGCGTCGGTGGTTTCGAGCCGGCCCCGTGCCAGCTCCACCCGGGCCGACTCGACGTAGGCGGCCGGGGTCATGCCCAGCTCGGACTTGAAGATCCGGGCCAACTGCCGCTCGCTGACGTGCGCGTACGCGGCGATGTCGGCCAGGCTGAGCCGGTCGCCGAGGTGCCGCCCGATGAAATGGCGCAGGTCCTCGCCGCGCCGGGTCGCGGAGACGGGCTCCAGCGGGACGCTGAACTGGCTCTGCCCGCTCGGCCGCTTCAGGTACATCACGAGCTGCCGGGCCACGCGCAGGGCCACGCCCTCGCCGAAGTCCTCGGCCACCAGCGCGAGCGAGAGGTCCAGGCAGGCGCTGATCCCGGCGCCGGTCCACACCCCGCCCTCCCGGATGAAGATCGGGTCGGCGTCCACCTCGACCGCCGGGTGGTCGGCGGCGAGCTGGTCCGCGGTGGACCAGTGGGTGGTGGCCCGCTTGCCGTCGAGCAGCCCGGCCGCGGCCAGGAGGTGGGCCCCCACGCAGACGGACGCGACCCGGCGGGCGTGCGCGGCGAGCGTCCGGACCCAGTCGACGACCTCCGGGTCGGTGAGGGCACGGACCCGGCGCTCGGCGTCCAGCTCGACCGCGCCGGGCACCAGGAGCGTGTGGATGCTCCGCGCGGCGGCCTCGCCGAAGGTCAGGTCGGGCAGGATGCGCACCCCGGCCGAGGTGGTGACGGGATCGAGCGTCCGCGCGGCCAGGACCACCCGGTAGCCGGCCGCGTCCGGCGTCTCCCGCGGGACCAGGGAGAACACCTCCGGCGGCCCGGTGACGTCCAGCAGGTCGACGCCCTCGAAGAGCACGATCACGATCAGGCGCGCGACGGGCCCCAGGGGCGCGCACTCCGCGGAATCGAGGTCCATCCGGTGTCCACGGTTCTCCATGACGTCTCCGAGGGTGCTTCCCAGCCGGCGCTCACGAGTAGATGTGTACAACGCTAACGCGAGTCGTAAGCGATGATTACGAAACTTCGCGATGCCCTGTACCTGGAGGGGAATGGAACCCCGTCTCCCCAGGTGGGAGCTGTTAGCGCTGCTACCATCGATGCCATGTCAACGGCCCGAGAGCGCATCCTGGAAGCCACCGCGGAGCTGCTCGCCACCAAGGACGCCGCGGCGATCTCCACCCGGGCCATCTGCGACCGGGCCAAGGTCGGCATGCCCGAGATCTACCGCCAGTTCGGCGACAAGGAGGGGCTGCTCACCGCGGTGGCCGATCTCGGCTTCGAGCGGTTCCTCGCCAACAAGAGGCGCAATCCGCAGACCGACGACCCGGTGGCTGACCTGCGCACGGCCTGGGACAGCCACGTCGCCTTCGCCCTCGGCAACCCCCACCTGTACCGGCTGATGTTCACACCGGCCGGAGCGGCCAAGCCGCAGGCCATCGCGGAGGCGCAGGCCCTGCTCCTGACGGCCGTGGGCCGCTGCCGCGACGCCGGCCGGCTGCGGACGACCCCGGCGCTGGCCGGCCGGTCGATCCTCTCGGCGAACGTGGGCGTCTGCCTGATGGCGCTGTCCTTCCCCGAGCTGTACGGGGACCTGGACACCTCGCAGTCGGTCCGCGACGCGGTGATCGGGAAGGTCACCGGCGACGAGCGGGAGGACACGCGGATCGGCGCCGCGACCGTCCTCGCCCAGGCGCTGGTCGACACCCTCACGGGAGCCGCCCCGGCGTGACATCGTGGTCCCATGGTCATCGACATCCGCCCGGCTTCGGTCTTCGAGGACGTCCGCACCCTGATCGGCCCGAAGTCGCCCGGGGCCAACGTCTGCTGGTGCCTGAGCTACCGGATCCCGTCCACGCTCAACAACGAGCTCCGCGGACCGGCCCGCGGTGAGTACGTCGCCGGACTGTGCCGGGCCGGGACGCCTCCGGGCGTGCTCGCCTACGACGCCGGCGAGCCGGTCGGCTGGGCCGCCGTCGCGCCGCGCTCGGACACCTCCTTCGCCCGCAGCCGCAAGATCCCGTACGTCGACGACCTGCCGGTCTGGTCGCTGTGGTGCATCCGGGTGCGCCCCGGCCACCGCAAGAAGGGCGTCTCGCACGCCCTCATCGCCGGTGCGGTCGAGTTCGCCCGGTCCCACGGCGCACCGGCGATCGAGGCGTACCCGCTCGACAACGGCGGCGCCAAGGTCGACCTGACGATGGCGTACGCCGGGATCCGGAAGAACTTCGAACGCGCCGGGTTCACCCACGCCGCCGACACCACCTCGGTGCTGGCCGGCCATCCCCGGGTCCTGATGCGGCTCGACCTGCGCTGACGGCTGACCGCTGACGGCTGACGGCTGACCGCCGACCGCTGACCACCGCCCGCTGACCGCGGTCCTACGCCCGGCCGCCGAGGGTGAACCCGTCGACCAGCTCGACGAACTCGTCCTCCTTCTCGAAGAACGCGACGTGCCCGGCCTCGATCTCGGCGTACGCGCTGTGCGCGATCGCGGCGTGCAGTTCGCGGCTGTTCTCCACCGGGATGGTGATGTCCAGGGTGGCCCCGATGACGAGCGTCTCGGCCTCGATGAGCGGCAGCAGGCCGCGGATGTCGATGCGGGTGTCGAGGTCCACGTGGCGCAGGGTGCCGGGGGTGGGCGGCATGTTCGGGATCAGGAGCTCCACCTGCTCGCGCCCGATCGCGTTGAGGAAGCCCCGGCTGAAGCCGGTCATGGCCACGGAGCGGCCGAAAGCGGCCGGGTCGGAGGCGCCGAGCTGCTGCCACAGGGTGAAGAGGTTGCGCAGGTACTCGTCCCCCTCGGTGTGGGCCCAGCCGGCGACCAGGATCAGCCGGCGCACGAGGTCGGGGCGGAGCGCGGCGACGGCGGCGGAGACCGGTGCGCCCATGGAGAAGCCGAGCAGGTCCACCGGCCCGGTGCCCGCGTCCTCGATGACGGCGATGACCTGCGCGGCCAGCCCCTCCACGGTCAGCGGGCCCCCGTCGTCCGTGGTGCGGTCGCTGCCGGAGAGGTCGGGGGTGATCACCGTGTGGTCGCCGGTGAAACGGGGCAGGGTCTGCCCCCAGTTCACGGCGGAGCCGCCCGAGCCGGTGCCGTGGACGAGGACGAGCACGGGGCCCGTGCCGGTGCGGTCGTAGGAGACCTCGGCGTCGGCGACGCTCACGGTGGCGTTCACGGGGGTCTCGGTGCTCAGCGTCGTGGACATGGCTGCTCCTCCTGGTGCGTGGGGCGCCGGGGCGCTTCCCCTCCGGCTCCGCCCACACTGCCGCCGCGCGGCCGGCGGCGGGAGAGACCCCTCGAACCTGGGACCGCCGATCCCTGGATGGGCGGCGGGACGGGATGCGGGGGTACACCGCCGGTACACCGCGGGGTCGGGGTACGCCGTGCCGGACGGTCCGGCAGGATGATTCGTATGACGATCGACCGCCCCGAACTCGCCGATTTCCTCCGCCGTTCGCGCGAGCGCCTGCGCCCGCAGGACGTGGGCCTCACCGCCGGGCCCCGGCGGCGTACACCCGGGTTGCGGCGCGAGGAAGTGGCCCAGCTCGCGGGCATGTCGGCCGACTACTACATCCGGCTGGAGCAGGCCCGCGGCCCGCAGCCCTCACCGCAGATGCTGTCCGCCCTCGCCCGCGCCCTGCGGCTCGGCGACGACGAGCGCGACCACCTCCACCTGCTCGCCGGGCACCGCCCGCCCGCGGCGCGGGTCGCCGGCGACCGGGTCGGTGCGGGCCTGCTGCACCTGCTGGACCAGCTGCCCGGCACTCCGGCGCAGGTCCTCAGCGACCTGGGCGACGTACTGGCCCAGAACGAGATGGCCCGCGCCCTCCTGGGCGGCGTGTGCACGGTGTCCGAGCACGGCCGCAACGTCGTCTGGCGCTGGTTCGCCGACCCGGCCGCGCGCGACGCGTACCCGGCCGGGGAACACGAGCAGTACAGCCGGCTCCACGTCGCGGACCTGCGGGCGGCCGTCGCCCGGCGCTCCTCGGACCCGGCCGCCACCCGCTTGGTGGAGCGCCTGCGGGAGGCCAGCGAGGAGTTCACCGCCCTCTGGGAGCTGCACGAGGTCGCCGTCCGCCGGCACAGTCGCATGCGGGTGATCCACCCGGTCATCGGCCCCGTGGACCTCGACTGCCAGGTGCTCCTCGCCCCGGAGGGCGACCAGCGCCTCCTGCTCCTGACGCCCCCGCCCGGCACGGACACGGCCGACCGGCTGAACCTGCTGCGCGTCGTCGGCACCGAACAGTTCTCGCAGCCCGGCTGACGCGCCGCCCCCGTAAACCGCTTTTCCCCATGAACCATCCCAAAGTGCACCCGGCCGGGTCTGATGTTGAGATGAGGCGATGTCCGGCGTCGACCCCCGCTGAATGGAGCGAGAGATGGCCAACCTCCCCTTCGAGGCCCTCCCCTTTGAAGACGTGACCGACTTCGAGAACGCCGACCGCGGATTCGTCGGCGCCCTCGTGCCCGCCGTGGTCAAGGGCGCCGAAGGCCGCACCGTATGGGACAACGACGCCTACGCCTTCCTGGAGGCCGACTGCCCCGACACCGCGAACCCCAGCCTGTGGAGGCAGGCGCAGCTGGCCTCCAAACAGGGCCTCTACGAGGTCACCGACGGCATCTACCAGGTCCGGGGCCTCGACCTGTCGAACATGACCCTCGTCGAGGGCGACCGCGGGGTCGTCGTCATCGACCCGCTCATATCCGCCGAGACCGCCGCCGCCGCACTGGCGCTGTACCGCGAGCACCGGGGGGACCGCCCGGTCACCGGCATGATCTACACGCACTCGCACGGCGACCACTTCGGCGGCGCCCGCGGCGTGCTCCCGCGCGGAGCCGAGGAGGGCGTACCGATCCTCGCCCCCGAGGGCTTCCTGGAGCACGCGGTCAGCGAGAACGTCTACGCCGGCAACGCCATGACCCGCCGCGCCGTCTTCATGTACGGGGACCGGCTGCCCAAGGCCCCCGACGGCCAGATCGGCGCCGGTCTGGGCATGACCACCTCCACCGGCACCATCACCCTCATCCCGCCCACCGTGGACATCACCTCCACGGGGCAGGAGGAGACGGTCGACGGCGTACGGATCGTCTTCCAGCTCACCCCCGGCACCGAGGCGCCGGCCGAGATGAACTTCCTCTTCCCGGACAAGCGGGCGCTGTGCCTGGCGGAGAACGCCACGCACAACATGCACAACATCCTGACCCTGCGGGGCGCCGTCGTCCGCGACTCCCGCATCTGGTCGCGCTACCTCGACGAGGCGATCGAGTACTTCGGCGACGACTACGACGTGGCCTTCGCCAGCCACCACTGGCCCACCTGGGGCCGGGAGAACGTCGTCGCGTTCCTCTCCACCCAGCGCGACCTGTACGCGTACATGCACGACCAGACGCTGCGCCTGCTCAACGCGGGCCTCACGGGACCGGAGATAGCCGAGGAACTGCGACTGCCGCCCGCCCTGGAGAACTCCTGGCACGTGCGCGGCTATTACGGCTCCCTCTCCCACAACGTGAAGGCGATCTACCAGCGTTACCTCGGCTGGTTCAACGGCAACGTCGCGACCCTCTGGGAGCACCCGCCGGTCGAACTCGCCCGCCGCTACGTCGACTCGATGGGCGGCCCCGAGCAGACCCTGACGAAGGCCCGCGCCTACGCCGACTCCGGGGACCTGCGCTTCGCGGCCACCCTCCTCAACCACCTGGTCTTCGCCGAGCCCGGCCGTACGGACGCCAAGGAGGCCCTCGCGGGCGTCTACGACCAGCTCGGCCACGGCGCGGAGAACGGCCCCTGGCGCAACTTCTACCTCACCTCCGCGATGGAACTGCGCCACGGCGAGAACGCGGCCCTGCTCGACACCGCCAACCCGGAGATGGCGATGGCCCTGACCACCGACATGCTCCTCGACTCGATCGCCGTCCGGATCGACGGCCCCCGGGCCTGGGACGAGGACCTCACCATCGACCTGGTCCTCACCGACGAGGGCACCCGTCACCGCCTCACCCTCCACAACGGCGCCCTCACCCACCGCACCGTCACCGATCCCCGCACCGAGGCCGGTCTGACCCTCACCCTGACCAAGCCCCAGCTGCTGGCCGTCCTCGCGGGCCAGGCCCCGGACACCATCTCCACCTCGGGATCCCCGGCCCTCCTCAGCCGCCTGTTCTCCTACGTGACGAAGCCCGACCCGGCGTTCCCGATCGTCACGCCCTGAGGCCCTGAGGCCCTGAGGCCCTGAGGCCCTGAGGCCGTCGGGCCGTCGGGCCGTCGGACCCCGAGGCCGTCGCGCCGTCAGGCCGCGCGGCAGAGGTCCGCGGCCCCGGCCGGGGCCGCGGTGCGGGCGATACCGACGGCGGCCACGGCCGCGGTCCCCGAGCGGTGCTGCGCGAAGACGACGAGGCGCAGCACCGCGAACCGCGCGACACCGGCGAGCGCGGAGGCGGACAGGTAGACGACCTGTTCGCGCACGGCGCCGGGCGAAGCCTCGACCTGCCGCAGGACGAGCATCGCCGCGCAGGTCACCGCGTACGCGGCCGCCGCGGATCCGGCCGACTGCACGTGCTGGCGCCAGGTTGCCCGCCCGCCCGCGCCGAAGGTGAAGCGGGCGTGCAGTTCGGTGGCCAGGAGCGTGGAGCCCGCGGTGATCAGGGCGTTGGCCAGGATCCAGGGAATCCAGGAGGCGAGGGCCGCGACGGCGAAGCTGGAGGCCACGCCCACCCCTCCGCCGCAGAGCACGAAGCGGGAGAAGGCGGTGAAGGCGCCGGATGCCGTCTGCTTCCGGCTCTGCACTGTCTCCATGATCCAACCCCTCCGATGGTGAACCGCACGGCGTGCCGCAGTGGTGCCATGATGGCACATCAATGGCACCACTGCTAGGGCGTGAGTGGTGCCGCACTTGCTGCCGGCGGCGCCACTCATGACCTGGCAGGCTGCTGGACGGCCTGGCGGCCCGGATCCCCGCGGCCCCCGCCCGCCCGTGACCCACGTCACATGAGGTTCCTGTCAGGAATCGGCGCGCTGCCCCGCTCAGTCACCGAGAGCCCAGCGAACCGACAGGAGCACCACATGAAGCACCGCATCCTCGTCCTCGGTGCCGGCTACGCCGGGGCCTACGTGGCCGGGAACCTGGCCCGTCGGCTGTCCCCGGCGGACACCGAGATCACCGTGATCAACGCCGAGCCGGACTTCGTCGAGCGGCTGCGGCTGCACCAGCTCGCGGCCGGTCAGAAGATCGAGACCCGGAAGCTCACCGAGATCTTCGCGGGCACGGCGAGCCAGCAGCACCTGCACCGCGCCCGGGGCCACATCACCGCCGAGCGGCGCCGCGGCGGCAGCGAAGTCGACCCGGCATCCGCCCGCAAGATCGTCGAGGAGTTCCTCGCGGCGGCCACCTCGGGCCGCACCGAACGGCTGGTGGCGCTGCTCACCGACAATGCCATCGCGATCTCCGACTCCAACGCCGCCGGCCTGGCCAAGACGCTCATCCGGTACGACACCCCGGAGCGCATCGCCGCCATGGCAAGGGCCGGATTCAAGCCCACCCCCGCGAAGCGGCGGTTGATCGGCGGCACGCCCGCCATCCACTACGCCGTCCTCAACGGCGCCCCCGCCCTGCTCTTCGTGCTCGCCGAACAGGTCGTGGGCTCCGTGACGTTCGACCTCGTCGACGACAGGATCGCAACCGTGCGGGGCATCGCCGCCCCCAACCGCCTTGCCCGCCTCAGCGGAGCCTGGCGGGAGCACGGGACGGACACGTCGCTCATCACCGAGTGGTGACGCGCGCCGGGGGAGTCACCCGTTGGGATTCAGGAGGAGCGAGGCCGACCCGTCGAGCATCCACGCGTCGAACTCCTCCTGCGTCCCGTAGACCGGCTGCCCGCCGAACTGCCGTGTGAGCTCGGCGAGTTCCGCGAGGGCCAGCGCGGGACGGTCGCCGGCCAGCGCCGACTGCACGCGGCCGAACCGGGGCAGCACCTCCCGGGCCACGTAGGCGTTGCGCTCCCCGGCCAGCCGCTCCGTCGCACGACGCAAGGCGTCCGCCAGCAGGACGGCCGTGGCGGCCTCCTGTTCCAGGAGCCGGACCCGGGCCTCCGCCGCGGCGTCCGCGCGGGCCGCGACGACGGCGATCTGGAGCCCCTGGACGAGGACGGTGGCGGCCACCTGACCCACCACCCCGCCCACCAGCGCGCCCACGACGGGAACGGGCAGGAGCGTCTGGCCGACGACACCGCAGCCCCAGGCGAGGCCGGTGGACACGACCGCGGTCGACGCGCTCGCGGCGAACTGCCCGGGGTTGATCCTTCCCCGCGCGAGGTCCAGCCCGGCCTCCGCCACGGCGAACGCGGCCTGTGCGGTGGCCCCGGGGAGCGAGCCGCCGCCCAGCGCGGCCGGCAGGACACCGGCGGCGGCGGAGATCCGCACGGCTTCGCCGAGCACGGCCAGGGACCCGGAGCGGGCGGCCCCGCCCACGGCGGACCCGACCGCGGTGAAGGCGGCGACGGACGCCGAGGTCTCGCCGGCCCGCACCCGGGCCGTCTCGCGCACCGCCGCACCCACCCCGGCGGTGATCCCGCCCAGCACGGCCGCCGACCCGGCGGCACCCGCCATCTGCCGCGCCCCGGCGCGCGCGGACTGCCGGTCCGCCCACCCGCGCGGGTCGCGCGCCGCCCGGTGCGCTTCGTCGAGCGTGATGCCCTCGCTGCGCACGCCACCGTGTTCGAGGTGGTCGGTCACCTGGGCGCGGGCATCCTGGTAGTTCTCGTACCGGAGCCCCTCCGCGGGCATGGTGAGCCGCTTGTCCAGGAGGTTCTCCACGGCCGCCAGCCGGTCGGAGGCCACCAGGCGCTGCATGCCGTCGTAGTGCGGACGGGCCAACTGCTCGGCGGTGGTGGACGGTTGCTGGTAGAGCTTCGCCTGAGCCCGCCCCACGAGGCGGCCCGCATCGAGCAGGTTCAGATCGGCCGGGTCGGTCCGCGAACCGCCCGGAGCCCATTCGGTGACGACGGCGCGCACCGAAGCGCCCTGGTCCAGGGCGGACAGGTTGAAGGACAGCGCGTGCATCACCTCGAAGAGGTGCCCCGCGCGCTGCTCGTTGCCGATGTTCACGTAGCGGGTGGCCAGGGCCTGCGCCGTCTTCCTGGTCCGCAGCGTCTCCAGGGTGGCGAGGGCCAGCCGCCGGGTCGCACGGTCCGCCAGCGCCCAGGCGGCGGCATCGACGGCACCGGGCAGCGCCCGACCGGGCACCGGCCGGATCCCCGCGTCCGTCTCCAGGTCCGTCTCGGTGTCACTCACCTCCCGCTCACCTCCCGCTCATTGCCCGGCCGCTTCCCGCCCGTTTCCCGCCCGCTCACCGGGCGGTCACGAGGGCTCCGAGCCGGGCCCGGCTGTCCTTCACCACGCGGTCGGACAGGTCGGTGACCTGACCCTCCTCGTCGGTGATCGGAGTCCCCATGACGGCGGCCAGAGCCCCGGCCAGACCGACGAGGACGGCCACCTCCGCCCGCTGCGCGGGCCCGTAGGAGCCGTAGTCCTCCTGGCCGTCCACCAGGGCCCGGAAAGCGGGCAGCCGGCGCCTGATCTCCTTGCGGAGCCGGTTCAGCAGCTGCCGCACCTGGCGGCTGCGCTTGCCCGCGGCCGCGCCGCGGGCTTCCGCGGCGCGGAGTTCGGCAGCGAGCTTCTTGAGTTCGGCGGCGACGGCACGCTGCGCGCGCAGGTCCTTGCGGCCCTTCCACTCGATGAAGCCCCCCACCGCCAGCAGCGCGGGCAGGGCCACGATGCCCGTGAGCACCGCCGTACCCGCCGCCACCCCGCCGCCGCCCGCCGCCAGCGATCCGCCGCCCAGCCAGGCGAGCGTGGCGCTCGTCGCGGCCGCCCCGGACAGGGCGGAGATGGCCGTTCCCGTGGACGCGGCGGCGAAGGCCCCCACCGCGGCGAACGTCCCCGCGGCCGCACCGGCCCCGACGGCGACACCGCCCGCCAGGGTGAGGACCGCGTTCACCGCGTCCAGCTGGATGCGCCGCACTTCCACATCCGGCAGTTCGGTCTCCGCCGGCTCGGCGAGGGCCGCCAGCTCGGGCAGGTCCACGTTCTTCAGCCGGGAGAACACCTCGGCGAACGGCACCAGCGCCTTGCGGTAGGCCCTGCGCCGGGCCCGCTCCTGCGCCTCCGCCTCGGCCACGAGGCCCTCGGTGAGCCGCTCTTGGCGCCGGATCAGCTCCTTGCGCCGCTTGCCGTTCTTCTTCTCGAGCCCCATCGCATCGAAGATCGCTATGCCCATCCGAGCCGCCCCCTGCTTCCCGTGCTCCGCCTCCGCGCGCGGAACTAGCCCGCGGGTCCCTGATCCGCACCATCTTCCAACAAGGCAGCCTCGGTACACAGATGAGGAAGTCCGAGGGCTCTCTCAGCCGAGGTCTTGGCGCGCACCGGGATGACGGCGAACCGGCGCTGCCGATTGGGATGGTGCGTGTTCTTCTGGCCTCGGCCGGTTGGCCGGCGCGAGGGGGCGAAGCCCTATCGGCTGCTGAGAGCCGTCATGCAGACTGCGGTCGAGGACGGGCTGAATCGATCTCGACACCGGATCCGTGCTCTTCCTCCTCGGACTCCATGCGCCGGATTCCTTCGTGGGTGAGGGTGACCATCGCGGGGGTGTTGCCCGGCTCCCAGTCGACGGTGATCAGGGCTTCGCCCGCCAGGTAGGTGCAGGCGGCGGCCAAGTCCTGTTCCGGTACGTGGAGGTCGCGCCGTAGCTGTGCTCCGGTGATGCCGAGGAGGCGGTTGCCTTCGACGGCTTCGTACAGGACCCGGAGTACCTCATCGCGGTAGGTCCTGCGTTCGCGCAGTGTGGCCATGACCGCGTCCTTCAGGTCTCGTCGGAGTGGGTGCCGGCGCCGACGGGGGTCCGGCTGGCGGCCAGCCAGGAGCGGGCGGGGCCGGCGGGTGTCGCCGTGTCCACGGTGAGGTGGAGGCGGGTGTTGCCGTCGAGGGCGGGATAGCTGCGCTGTTCCGCGCCGGCGAAGCAGCCGCGCAGTGCTTCTGCGACCGCGCGGGCGGCTTCGGGCGTGTGCGCGATGATCCGTACCTCGGCGTGTCCGAGCGACGGCAGTGTCTGGGTCTCGATGTACTTCACGTGGGCGCGTTCCCTTCGTGGTGGGCGAGGAGCGGGCGGGTGGGGGCTCCGCTCGACGACTGGTGTCTCCACGGAGCTCACCTCCAGCCGTTGCCGGGCAGTGGCAGGATGCGTCGATCCGCGGGGTTTCCGAAGGGGGACGTGCAGGCTCCGCCTTCGCTCTCCCAGCCGGATTCCTGGCGCTGGGCGTCGCGGATGCCGCGCCCGATGGTGGCTTCGTTGGCCATCAGGACGCTCGCGGTGAGGACGCTGCCGGGGATGGCGGCGGCGGCCATCAGGCGGGCCGCGGCGGCGGGCTCGGTCTCGGGCGGGATGACGAGGAGGTCCCAGCGGCCGACGGTGTAGGAGAGCAGGATCAGTTTGTCGGGGTCCTGTTCGGTGAACCAGCCCACGTGCAGCGTGCGCCCGTCCGCGGGCACCGTGTGCGGTACGGCGAGCCAGCGGGTGGGGTTCACGGTGACGCGGGTGATGCGGCCCTAGGGTTCCTCCAGGGCGGCGGCCAGCGCGGGGAGCTCGATCGCGAGGTCGCGGGAGCGGGGCCACCAGGCCCCGTCCAGCTGGCCGGCGAGCATGGTCTTCGGGGTGAGGGACAAGCGGGCCGGGAGGGCCGGGAGCTCTGCGGCGGGATCGCGGGGCGAGGTCCGGTCGAGGGTGGTGATCATGATGCTGGCCTGCCCCCGGACCGCCCGTCGGCGGCCCGGATTTTAGGCGATCGCCAGGAATGACACCCGCGTGAAAGCAGGTGCGCGAAGTACTCCCAGTCCTTCCACTGTACGCCCGTTCGGCGGACTCTGACCGGCGTGACCAGGCATTTTTCGGCGGTCGATGGAGCGGGCGCCACCATGTTCGATCTGCACCCGGGCGACAACCTGGTCCTCGATATCGATATCGATATCGATGGCCTGGTCGAAACCCGCGACCAGGCCATCGATATCGATATCGATGGCCTGGTCGAAACCCGCGACCAGGCCATCCCATCCCTGACGCTCCCGCGGCCGGGCTCCGGTTGTGTGGGTGAGTGGTGCTCCGGTCAGAACGTCTCGTCGTGCAGGTCTTCCTCGCGCAACAGGTCGTCCTCGAGGCGGCGCGAGGTCTCCTTCTGCCCCTGCTCCTGCCCTTGCTCCTGCTCCTGCTTCTGCTTCTGCCCTTGCTCGCGGGAAGCCTTGCCCGGCTGGGGCCGTGCGGGGTCCCCGGCGCGATGGTGATCCTGCGCCTCGCGGCCCTTGCCCGGTTCCTGGTGCCTGTCCTGTGTATCGCCCATGGCGGCGACTCCTCTTGATCCGTGGGATGGGGATTCCTCGCGAATCACGCTGACATGCATAGTGACAATCTGCATCATATCGACCATGAGGTGTGACCTACGGGTGACGCCCGTCCTCGATCCGGCGGCGCCGGAAGGCGGGCCGTCCCCTCGGTGCCGAGGGGGGGCGATACCCAGCTCACCCGCAGCGGTGGGTTCATAGGTACCCCGCAGTACATGTCGCCCGAGCATGCGCTGGGCCGCCAGGTCACCCCGGCAACCGACATCTTCGCGCTGGGACTGATCGCCGCGGTCGCGGCCACGGGGCGCCACCCGTACGGCGACGGCGCCGGAATCTCGATCGCCGCCTCGATCGCCAACACTCCGCAGCAGGCACCGGACCTGAGCGGCTACCCGGATCGGCTACGGCCGCTGCTGGAGCGCTGCCTGGCGGCCGATGCCGCCCAGCGGCCGGGGCCGGCGGAGCTGGCCGAGTGGTGTCAGCGGGCGGCGGGCCGCCCCCTGCGCGACCTCCAGGACTGGCTGCCCGCCGGGCTCGCGGCGGAGATCGCACGACGGGAGCAGCTGTCGCAGTCGCCCCCGCAGATGCCCTCGCAGACGCCCTCACAGACCCCGCCGCCGCCCTCGTACAACCCAACCTACGTGCCGACGCAGGCGGCGTCCGGGCCGGGCGGTCCGATCCAGCAGGGCCATCCGATGCAGGGGACACCAGGCCCCCATGCCGCGCTACACGGCGCCGCCACCGCCACGGCTCCCGTACCCGTCCCGTCTCCCCACGCTCCTCCCGCTCCCTACCCCGCGCCCCCGAACCGTGGCCGCGGCCGGGTGCCCCTGATCGTCGGCGCGGGGGTCCTGGCCGTCGTCCTGGCCGCGGGCGGCACCTGGTACCTCACGCGCGCCGACGACAAGGGCGGGACCGAGGCCAAGGGCGGGGACAAGGCGGCGGACCAGCCGATGCCCGCTTCGTCCGAGTCGCAGCCCCAGGCATCGATGTCCGCGCAAGCGCAGACTCCCGCCGCTCCCGCTTACACGGTGGTGTTCAAGGACAAGTCGTTGAAGCTCCTGGCTCCCAGGGAATTCGGCAAGTTCAACGACGTGGACCTCGACTTCCCGAAGGTGGCGCCGTTCGGAGAGATCTCCAGCGGCAACCGGGAGCTGCAGATGGGATACGAAGCCCTCGAAAGCAGAACGACGTTCGGCAAGAGCCTGGGCCCCGCCCCGGAGCAGTGCGCGACCGGAGCCGCCACGAACCCGATTCCCGACAAGCTGAACAGCGATGCCCTGACCGGAGCGGACAGCACCATCGTTCGGGGCGATCTGCTCTGCACGGTCACGTCCAAGGGCAACCTCGCGATGGTGAAGATCGTCGGCATCGAGCCCTCGACCAGCAAGCAGTACGACATCCCGACCTACCTCACCGAAGTGACGCTCTGGAAGCCGCAGTCGTAGCGGCGGGGCCCGGACAACGGCGAAGCCCCGGGCCGCTGCGGGGCTGAGCGCCACCGCCTCAGCGGTGCGGGTGGACGCGCCACTGAGGCGGAGTTCCGGCTCGGGGTGTTCCGGTCGCGGGACCACCGTCCCGGACGGACACATTCGCCTCAGGCCGAGTCCGACGGTGTGGACGATTCTGTGGCGCGGCGATATTCGGCATTGATGCGCTGGGCCTCTTCGAGCTGGTCTTCGAGGATGATGATGCGGCAGGCCGACTCGATGGGTGTGCCCTGGTCGACGAGTTCGCGGGCGCGGGCAGCGATGCGCAGCTGGTAGCGGGAGTAGCGGCGGTGTCCGCCGGCGGAGCGCAGCGGGGTGATGAGACGGGCTTCGCCGAGTGCCCGGAGGAATCCCTGCGTGGTGCCGAGCATCTCGGCGGCCCGGCCCATGGTGTAGGCGGGGTAGTCGTCGTCGTCGAGACGGCCGAACGAGTCGTCTGCTGTCATTGCACCTCTCTCGTGGAACGCGTGGAGGGGCCCTGGTGCCTATGGCACCAGGGCCCCGAAGGAACTACTACACCATCTGTCGGCCCTGATACTGCGCCGACCCTGTGTTTCCGCCGACCCGGCCTGGATGCTGCCGGGAGTGCGGGGATCCTGGTTGCTTGACCGGAGACCACCTCACTATCGATGTCCTGCGGTACCCGGGCCCAGACTTCTCCCCGGGCGATCCTGATGGCGCTCGGCTCCTCCGTTCTTCCCTCGGTGATCAACTGCTTGCCTTCTGGGTACTGCGTACTGCTGGTGATGCGTACTGCTGGTGAAGCGCACTGCTGGTGACGCGTACTGCGTGGTGGCCTGTGGAAGCGCCACTCTCCGGCAGCCAGCCCCGTTGCCCGTCGTGCGTCTGCTCTGGCTTGGAACCCCACTGCCGAACTTCCCGGTGCGCGCGCCCGCAGCCGACGCCTTCACCGAGGTGCTGCTCTCACTGACTCACTGCTGGGTACTACGCACTGCATTCACGGGTACTGCCACTGCGGTAACTGCGGTACTGCTCTCGGCGGCCCCTGATCACTGCGGGCCGCCCGGTCCGGTCGTCAGTCCCGTCGCCGTCATGCAACCGCTATGGCTTCGACACTCCACGACCGCACCGCCCTGCTGAACTGCGACTGCTCGTACTACGGGTACCTCTGCCCGGCAGTTCGTCTCTGCCAGGCCTTCTGTCTCTCTGGGCTACGAGAGAAACCATAGCCACGTCACCATCCAATGTCTACTCCAGCCGCGATAGATTTTCATGCGGCCGAGAAGGAGGTAATCGGTACCACTGACCGGGCGGCCACGTAAGGGAACCGTGCGTACGCGGGAGGGCCCGACCGGCGTGCCGGTCGGGCCCTCCTCGCTGTTCCGGTGCCGGCTCGCGCCGGTCGTGTCGGTCAGACCGCCACCGGGACGCCGAGCATCGCGGATGCCTGATGGAGCGGACTGAGGGCGACCGCGGGCGCGGCGGCCCGGGGGAGTCCGCGGCAGGTGAAGCCGAGCTGGGTCATGGCCCGCAGGACTTCGCCGACGCTGAAGTCACGCCTGTCCTGGCGGGTGATGACCTGGCCGACCTGCTTCACGGGGTAGATGCGACGGCCGATGATCACGGAGTCGCCGAGGACCTCCTCGGGCTTGATGCCCTTCATCGATTCCAGGACGCCGCTCTTGGTCAGGTCGAACGGGAAGCGGGCGATGACACAGCGCATGGTGCCTCACAGGAAGAAGGAGAGGGGGACGGTTCTGTCGTGGTGAGGCGGGTCAGCGCGCGACGGCGAGGACGCCGGGTTGGCTCTGGCGGAGCGGGGCTGCATCCGGACCAGTGTCACCACGTGCCTCCTGCAGAGATGGGTCAGTCTTCTGATCACGGGATCGTCAGGCCGCCGCGTCGAAGGAGGACTGCCGCGCGCTCGCGCGCCGGGCAGCTGACGTGGGCCCGCGCCGCCCGCGGGAGGAGCCGCTGCGCTTGGGCCGCTCGGACACCGGCGCGGTGATGGTGACGGGGATGCCGGAGGGGGCCTGGGCACCGGTGATCCGGTGGAGGGCCTCGTCGCCGGAACGGACCTGGGTGGTCTGCGGGACGATCCCGGCGGCCTGCATGAGGCGGGTCATGTCGCGGCGCTGGTTGGGGGTGACCAGGGTGACGACGCTGCCGGACTCGCCGGCGCGGGCGGTGCGGCCGCCGCGGTGCAGGTAGTCCTTGGGGTCGGTCGGCGGGTCCACGTTGACGACGAGGTCGAGGTTGTCGACGTGGATGCCGCGGGCGGCCACGTTCGTGGCGATCAGGACGGTGACGTGTCCGGTCTTGAACTGGGCCAGGGTCCGGGTCCGCTGCGGCTGGGACTTCCCGCCGTGCAGGGCCGCGGCGCGGACCCCGCTGTCGAGGAGCTCCTGGGTGAGGCGGTCCACTGCGTGCTTGGTGTCGAGGAACATGATCACGCGGCCGTCTCGGGCGGCGATCTCCGTCGTCGTCCGCTGCTTGTCGGCGCCGTGGACGTGCAGGACGTGGTGCTCCATCGTGGTCACCGCGCCCTGCGAGGGATCGACGGAGTGCACGACCGGGTCCGTCAGGTAGCGGCGCACCAGCAAGTCGACGTTGCGGTCCAGGGTCGCGGAGAACAGCATCCGCTGGCCCTCGGGGCGAACCTGGTCCAGGAGCGCGGTGACCTGGGGCATGAAGCCCATGTCCGCCATCTGGTCGGCTTCGTCCAGGACGGTGATCGCGACCTGGTTCAGCCGGCAGTCGCCGCGGTCGATGAGGTCCTTCAGCCGTCCCGGGGTGGCCACCACCACTTCGGCGCCGCCGCGCAGCGCGCCCGCCTGGCGGCCGATGGGCATGCCGCCGACGACCGTGGCCAGGCGGAGCCTGACCGCGCGGGCGTACGGGGTGAGGGCGTCGGTCACCTGCTGGGCCAGTTCGCGGGTGGGTACGAGGATCAGCGCGAGCGGTTGGTGGGGCTCGGCGCGCTGCCCGGCGGTGCGGGCCAGCAGGGCGAGGCCGAACGCCAGGGTCTTGCCGGAGCCGGTACGGCCGCGTCCCAGCACGTCACGACCCGCGAGGGTGTTGGGCAGGGTGGCGCCCTGGATCGGGAAGGGCACGCTCACGCCCTGCGCGCCGAGGGCGGCCAGCAGCTCGGCCGGCATGTCGAGATCGGCGAAGGCCTCCACGGCGGGCAGCGCGGGCGTGATCGTCTTCGGCGGCGCGAACTCGCCCTGGACCGCGACGGGTCGGCGGCCGGAGCCGCCGGAGCGGCTCGGACCTGCGGAACGGCTCCGAGCCGGGGCGGCGAATCGGCTGCCTCGCTCTGCACCGGAGCCCGAGCCGAAAGCGGGGCCACCGGTGCGGCTGCGGGTACGGGACGAGCGCTCGTTCTTACGTGTGGGGTTCATGCGAAACCATCCTTGATACGGCACGCATCAAGGAATTCCCGCAGCGGAAGAGCGGCGCGAGGAATTGCCGGAATGTGCCGAGTGAAATACGGAAGCGACCCGGCCGCGAGAAATGTGCGCGGGTTCGTGCGCTGCGACGGGGGTGGCGTCATGAGGACGCGGAAGCCGGAGAAACGATCTCGGGCGCGGCCGGGAGGAGGCGGGGCGGCATCCCGTGCTCGCTCCCGCGGGTGGACGCACCGCGGGAGCTGTGTGCAGCTGGGGCCCGCACCCCGAGGGATGCGGGCCCCAGCTGCGAAACGCGAGTCAGCGTCAGGCGGGAACGATGTTCTCCGCCGTCGGGCCCTTCTGGCCCGACACGATGTCGAAGGTGACCTTCTGGCCTTCGGTCAGCTCGCGGAAGCCCTGGGCGGCGATGTTCGAGAAGTGGGCGAAGACGTCGTCGCCGCCACCGTCCTGCTCGATGAAGCCGAAACCCTTTGCCGCGTTGAACCACTTCACGGTGCCGGCAGCCATGTCAGATCTCCTTGGGGGGCAGTACACCAGCCTCCGCACCGTGCGGAGACCGTGTCGCCGCGATGATGCCCCGCCCGGAAATTGACCGGAAATATGAAGCACTGCCATGCGGCGCGGAGGCCGACTGGAGGTGCTTTAAGTTTTTGGGTACCAAAACTGCAACCGAGATGGACAGTAGCACGCCACAGCGGGCCGCACGGGTCGAATGTACACACCCCCCATGCTGCGGTAATAACTCTCCTTGCGG
Source organism: Streptomyces sp. GL_141 (assembly GCF_057834385.1). Lineage (NCBI taxonomy): Bacteria > Bacillati > Actinomycetota > Actinomycetes > Kitasatosporales > Streptomycetaceae > Streptomyces > Streptomyces sp. GL_141. The sequence continues at coordinate 3,912,950 of NZ_CM174402.1, read as the reverse complement.
TGCGCGTTAAACCCTCAGGTGGCGGGGATAGATATTGATTCACTCCGAGTGCAGTGTTTTCCGAAAGCGCGGGTACTCGGCCGAGCTGAAGTTCGGGACCGTGGCGTGCCCACCCTGCGTCGCGGGGTGACCCCGACGAGCCCCTTCATCCCCGTGCTCGTGCTCGGACTGTGGGGCGGCGTCCATGGCACTGCGCTGATGTACGCCCCGGTTGTCACTCGGTTGACCGATCCACTGTGAAGCGCATTCATCATTGAATCGTGCGCGAAATGTAAAACCCTGCCGACTTGCGATCAGGATTGCGGAGTGCTGCTCTGGAATAGGCAGGGGGTAAAGGGCCGGATCTGGGCCCGAACGGGTGGCGTTCAGGCGAGTAGGGGACGACGCGTGTGTGGCGACGGGATGCCCCGCGCTGCGGCCCGCTATCGGAGGTTCACGATGACACAGGTCTCTTCTGCCCGCATTCCACTACGCCAGATCATGGCTGTGCTCTTGACGGCCGCCCTGACGCTCTCCCTCGCAGTGGTACTCACCGTCACCTCGACGAAAGAAGCAGCCGCCTCGTGCTCCGCCAACCGGTTCAACGGAACGTGGCGCTCGTCCGACGCGAGGCTGAAGCGTATCGACGTATGGCAGGGAGAGGACTGCCACCTGTACGCCAGGGCCTGGTCCATCTGCAAGAACGACGCGTCGCGTATCTGCAGCTGGGGAAACAGGAGAATGGGAGACAGTCCCGAGCCGAACTTCCAGTTCGTCGGATACAACTGGAACAACGCCGATGAGGTGCTGCACCTGCGGATGCAGGACAGGTCTCACATCTCGGTGTGGGACAGCACCGACTACCACAACGGTAAGAAGGTCAGCTTCACGGTCCCGATGTACAAGAGCAGTTGAGCCCGCGAAGGGCGGCACCTCCGCCCGCGCCGCTACGGGACGAGACCCCTACCAAGACGGGTGGGGGTCTCGCCGCCACGACCGAGCTCCGTGCCAGTGCCTGTCATCCGTGGTCGGTTGTCATCCGCGCTGTCAACTGCCCGTCGTTACCCCTGAGGTAATCGTCTTCTCCGGCGCCCTCGAAGAAGCTTGATCCATCGAAGCGATCAAGTGATCACGAACGGGGAACGACATGAACATGCGGCGGTACACGCGCACCGGAGTGTTCGCGGTGGCCACTCTCCTCGCAGGCCTCACCATCGGTGCCGCGCCGGCCACCGCCACCGCCGAGGGCGGCGAGTGCGCCGAGGTCCGCGAGAAGGTGGACCGGCTCGAAGGGCGGATCACCCCGAACGCCTGCGCCTTCATGAAGCGGCAGATCGCCTTCGGCGAGGCCCCCAGCCTCCAGACCTACCTCGACATCTTCGACGAGGAGGCCAGTCTCTGGGAGGCCGGCGGCAAGCCCCAGCGCGGCCACGAGGTGATCGGCGCCTCGATCAGCAACTCACTCCGCCTTGTGCCGGACCTCCGCTACCGCGGCACGAACGTGGTCGCCGACGGCGCCGTGATGATGTTCGGCCAGCAGAACACGGTCACCCTCAAGGGCCACAAGGTCAGCTACCCGCAGATCGCCCGCAACGTCCTCGGCGACGACGGCAAGACCATCCAGGCCCGCCGCTACTACGACCGCTACGAGCTGTTCCGGGTCCTGCCCGAGTCTCAGCGGCCCGCCCCCCTCTTCGCCGGCATCGCCGACCCGGCCGGCCCCGGCCCGCGCGGAGCGGGCCCCGACCGGTTCCACGCCCAGGAAATCCCCGCCCGCCTCGCGGCCTGGAACAGCGGGGACGCTGCCGCGCTGGCCGCCCGTACCGGCAACGCCAAGCTGGCCGGGCCCGGCCTGGACCGGCCGCTGACCACCCAGGAGGGCAAGACCGCCTACCTGCGGCGGCTGTTCGAGAACGCCGACGTCGAGTTCAAGGCGGGCCAGGTCGCCTTCGGCCGCACCACCACCTACATCGAGTGGCACGGCACGATGACCGACCCCGACGGCACCGACCCCAAGGGCACCGACATCCCCTTCGGGATCGTCGAGCGCATCGGCCCGAAGGGCGAGTGGGAGCTCTCCTTCGACACCCTGCCGGTGATCGCGGACGCGGAAGAGATCCGCGGCCTGTTCACGGCGCTCGCGAGCTAGGTGCGGTCGTGCACCGGGACAAGCGCAGCCCGTGTGCGACGCCGGCGTCCTGCGGGCCGAGTCCGCGGGGCCGGCCGCCAGGGTTGGATCAGGTACCGGACAGCGTTGTCGCCAGTGACTGGAACCAGGCGCCGTGGGAGAACGGCTCGGGCGGGCCCACCTCCATGCCGAGTTCGGCCGCTGCCAGTGCGTAGTCCCCCTCGTCCAAGGGGAGGGCGAGCAGCTCGTGGAGTTCACCCACGAGCCGCGCGACCACTTGGGGGTGGGTGGTGTCGGCGTAGTCGGCGACGGCGGCGTCGTGATCGGGGAACTCGTCGACGATGTCCTGCGAGAACCAGCCCCCGAGCAGTTGCGCGGTCTCCGGAAAGCGCGCGTGCCACTCCCAGTGCGTCTGCGGGGACGACGGTTCCGGTACGTCGCCTTCCTCGATGCTCTGCTTCAGGTGGTCGGCCAGCACCATCAGCCAGTCGCCGATCTCCGACTGGGGCATCCCGGTGTCCGGGATCGCGTAGAACTCGCCCAGGCCCTGCCGGATCCGGCCCGGAGGGTTGCGGCTGTACTCGCGCAGCTGGCGCTCCGCCTCCGCGACGGCCGAGGGACGGGTGTGCCAGGTGTGCCGGAGGTACGCCTCCAGCGCACGGCTGCGCCGCTCCGGGGTGTCGTCGGCGGGCTGGCCCAGGTAGGCGCGCATCACCCGGTCCAGCTCGCCGTACCGGCGGTCGTGTTCGAGGGGCTTCATGGACATGTGCGTGCGGCCCCTACAGGTAGAACGGGACGGTCGTGCGGACGACGAAGCCGTGCGGGCTCGACGGTTCGCGGCGCAGCACGACGCGCGCCGCGCGGACGTCGACGGGCCCGTGCCCGGCCAACAGATCGGCTTCCAGCTGGACCCTGCCCACGGGCTCCTCGCGGGAGGGCCAGGCGGCCTCGACGGTGAGGCGGGCCCGGGTGTTCTGGGCGAGCCAACGGTGGATGACCTGCTCGTTGGCGGTCACCACGTGCTGGGTGGCCCATTGGGCGGTCTCGCGGTCGGGATAGGAGGCGGAACGGGTGAGCACGGGGGCATCCTCTCAAATCGCCTGGTCAGGAGCTGCGCGCGTAGGGATCGGCAGGCGGATCAGTAGTCGGCGAAGTTCCAGAACATGCCCACTTCGGTGTCCGTGACGACGATCAGGCCGTAGTCCTCGGAATAGACGCTCAACGGGCTGTAGCCCCAGCTCGGCGTCGTGAAGTCGAGGGTGCCGGGGACGCGTCCGGGCCTGTCGACGTTGGTGTGATACGTCGCCGTGTCCCCGTACCGCGCGAGGATCGTGCGTGCCATGGCCCGCAGTTCTTCTTCGCTCTCCGTGAAGCGCTTGAGGCTGGACAGGGTGCAGCCGTCGTCCGTGAGGGCCAGGAGCAGGTTCTCGGCACTGGCCCGGTCGATCTCCCGGAGACGCGGTGCGATGAACTCCGGGGGGTGCGCTGGGAAGTGGGACGAGGGGGACCGCTCGTAGCGGCCTTGCGCCGCATCGTCGAGAGCGGCCCAGCCCCGCGGATCGGGGACCCCGTCCATCAGCGCGACGACATCGAGGACCCAGTCCTCGTGGCGGCGTGGGCCCGTGGCGTCGTAGGGGTTCGCGTCTTCGAAGAGACGGCGGACCGCGACTTCCCAGGATCGCTGGTCGACGGGCATGTGGTGGCGGCCTTTCCCTGTGGAGTGCTACGGCTTGTAGGGCATCGACGTCATGACGGTGAACGGCGGGGTGCGACTGCTGTCGTACCGGATGCGGGTGTCGATACCGTTCACGTCGACTCCGTGGGCGTTCAGGCCGCCCTGCTTGTACCCGGACAGCGGATCGTTCGGATCCACGGGCTGCTTGCTCACACTGCGTCCGCTGGATTCACCGCTGGGCGCCGTTGCGTAGAACGGCTTGACGTCGCCGTCGGCCGGCGGTGGCGGGCCCTTGATCCACGCCTCGATGCGAGCCTTGTTCTGGTTGAGGTTGTACTCGGTCAGATCCTCCGCCCGCCGGTGGTCCGGGAAAGCGGAAGAACTGCCGATCCCCGGCCTGCCGTGCGGCCAGCTCGGTCCTGCGCCGGCGTTCGGGTCCTGCTGGTCGCGCAGGCGCTGCGCCAGCTGCTCGTCCGTCTTGCCGACGTGCCTGTCCAGTGAGTGGCCGCCCGACGAGTACTCGTTGGCGCCGAGGTTCAGGTCGTAGTTTCCGTTCGAATCGATCTTCAGCCAGATCTGCGAGTCCTTGAACTCCTCCAGGGACCGCATGCCGAAACCGTGCGCACGGGCCACGCCGGCCTCGAACTTGGGGGCGCTCAGGTACGCCTCGTCCAGCGGAACCTTCAGTGCCTCCATGCGGGTGGTCAGGCCCCCGAGGATGCCGGTGTACGTGTCGACGATCCGGTTCAGCTTGGCCGTGTCGATGTTCAGCACGGTCTTGACGTCGAACGAGAGGATCAAGCCCACCCCCTTGCCGAGGGCGGAGGTGACGGTGCCGAGGAGGTCCTTGGGGTTCTTGGGCTTGGACAGGTCTTCGACGATCTCCTTGGCGGCCTTCAGCATGGCGCGTTCGAGTTCGTCATTGACGTCGCGGTTCAGGTCGACGGCGGCTTCCGCGTACTCGCGCAGGATGGTGGCCATGCTGTCGGCGGTGTCCTTCAGCACGGACAGCACGGGCTGGCTGTTCGTGGGGAAGCGGGGCGTGCGGGGGCCGGAGTCGGTGGTGTGCGCCCACTGGTAGCCGTACCGCGACCGGCCCCAGTTCGTGCCGCCCCACAGGGCGCTGCAGAAGGTCCGCATGGCGGCTTCCCAGTCGGCCTGCTGGTGGTTGGTGATGGTGCCGACGGATTGGGTGAGCTGGTCCGCCACCACCGTCGCCGTGACGGAGACGTCCATCCAGCTGTGGCAGAGCGCGTTGAGGTAGTGCTGCTGCGGGAAGGGGTGGACGTCCGCCACCCTGCCGGCGCGGAACACGTGCTTGCACAGCGGCTGGAGGAGGTCCCGGACGACTTCGGGGACGGCTTCCATCAGGCCGCGCAGGATGTCGTCGCCGCCGTCGTCGTCACCCCATTTGATGTCGGGCAGCGGGTCGAAGTTCGGAGCCCTGTCGATGACCGCGGGCCGCGGGCGCTGCTCGGCCGTCATGCCCGGCTTCGGATGGGCCGCCGCGTCCGCCTTGGTGTAGGCGTTGGCCGTCTCGGTGAAGCCGACGGCGACGCCGCCGACGCTGAGCACGGAACGGCCCCAGACCTCCAGCCAGCGGTCGCCGATCTTCTTGTACGCCTGGGCGAACCTCTGGGCCTCGGTGCCGGCGCCTCCGGCGTCGGGGTACCGGCCCAGCTCGTCCAGCAGCTTGTTGGCACCGCGCACCAGGAGGTCCTGCTGCGAGGCGACCCGTCCGGAGACCGACCAGAGGTCGCTCGGCTTGACGTCGATGGTGCCGCTTCCGCCCGGCGACGGCGTGGGGGAGGGCGAGGGGCCGGCCATCAGGCGCCGCCTCCCCAGCCTTCGAGCACGGACCTGTTGGCCGCGGCGTAGTTGAGATGCCCCTTGACCACGACTTCATGGAGCCAGGCCTGGGCGGCCTTGAGGTCGTCGGCGGAGCGGCTCCACTTGTCCAGTTCGTCGATGAAGGTCTCCCGGGCCTCGCCGTCCCAACCCAGAACGGCTTTGGTGGCCCGCCCGTACAGCGTGTCGAGCTTGTCGTTGAGGACGCGGAGGATCTCCTCCAGGTCTCCCGAAAGGCGTTGCAGGGTGGCGAAGTCGACGGTGATCCGGTCTTCGTCCGGCATGGTGGTGATCCCCCTCCGTGGTTCAGATGTCCAGAAGGCGACTCGTCGGCCGGCCGGCGTCCGGCGCGGGCGCCGGGTCGGGCACGGTGAGCGCGCGGGCCGCGGTGGACACGTCCTCGCCCTGCTGTGACCGCCGGAACGAGGCCAGGACCTCGAGCTCCTGCTCGGTGAAGCCGTCGCGCGAGGCGCGCATGGCCGCTTCGAGGAGGACCACCACCTTGCGGATGCGCACGGCATCCTCTGCGACGCCGCGGTGAAGGGAGCGGTACGCGGTGGCAGTGGGCCCCTGCCAGCCTGCGGCGATCTTGTCGACGACCCCGTCCATGCTGCGGATCTGCTGTTCCAGATAGCGCTGCATCTCGTCGAGGTCGTTCGCCAGCCCGGTGAGGCCGTCCTCCGAGACGCCCAGATCGGCGTTCTGCATCCTGAGCCCCCGCCCGTCGCACCGTTCGTACGCCTGTCTCTACGTACGGGTGTTCACCCTAGTGGGGGGCGGTATGTCGACCGGAGGTGGGAGTCGTGGACGAGGAACCAGGCGTGGCGGTGGTTCCCGTTCGCCCCGCAGCCACCGTCTTCCTGGACCTGCCGTGAACACCCCTCAGCCCAACCTGACGTACATCTGGGGTGGTTATGGCACGCGAAGGGCACGCGGGCCCCGAAAGGCCTAGGCAACAAACAAGCCCCAGGTCATTGACCTGGGGCTTTGTTATGGAGCGGATGACGGGAATCGAACCCGCGCTATAGGCTTGGGAATCTATGTTGCCTGGGGTGTTCATATGGCATCTGACCTGCGTAAACAGCCTTCTGGAAGGGCTACCTCGAGGGTCCGCCCGTACCCGTATTGACCGCTGTTTGCCGCTCGGAAGGGCACGGATGGGGCACGTGTCCGTTGGCCTGGGTCGTGCGGCACGCCCCTGCCTCGGCGGTTGCGCCTTGGCTCCTGATTGCGTGAGGCTTGACGCAAGGGGAGCTGGGTAGGAGACTGCTTGCGTGTTCTCTCATGGTTTCGTGAGGGGAGGCGCAAGGAGATGGTCATGGAACTGCTGTCGGTGAAAGAGGCTGCGGCCCTGCTCGGGGTGGATGATTCCCGCGTCCGTCAGTTGCTGCATGACGGAAAGCTGCAGGGGCAGCGGGTCGGTGGCCGTTGGCTGGTTGCCGGGGGCAGCGTCCGGGATCGCAAGGACCGGGGCCGCCGTTCGCGGAGACCTCTGTCGGCCCGCAACGCATGGGGCGTTCTGGCGGTGCTGGACGGCCATCAGCCGGTGGGCCTGTCCGATGCAGAGAAGTCCCGGGTGAGGACGCGGTTGCGGAACCTCCTTGCCCACGGGCAACTGTCTCCAGCTCTGGTCCAGGAACTCCTTGCCGCCCGTGCCGAGGTTCGTTCGTACCGCGTTCATTCAGGCGTACTGCCAGTTCTGCTCGCCGCTCAGGATGTGGTGCGGGGAGGAGCGAGTGCTGCGGCGCAGACAGGGGCGGACTACATCTCCCTCGGCCCTGCGGAGATCTACGTACACCCCGACCGGGTCGAAAAGCTGGAAGCCGCGTTCGGCATGGTCCGTGATGAAGGGCGGGGCAATGTCTCGGTCCGAATCCCCCCGTCGGAGATGTGGCCGTTCTTGACCTCAAGGTCTGAAGCCCCAGGGCAGGGCCATGACGTCCCCGCCTCAGTGGTGGCGGCCGACTTGCTGGACCTCCATGAGAGCCGAGCCGACGCTGCCGCAACTGGGTTGCTCGAGTCTCTGCTGATTCGCTACGCGCAGCCTCGGAAGGTGTGATCATGGCGGCTGATCTGTCCGATGTACGACTGGAGTCGGACCTGTTCACCGGCCCGCTGGTGGAGTTGTGGGGCGTGCTGTTCGATCTTTCGGAGCAGGTGCCGGATGCCTGGTCGCTGATCGGTGGGCAGATGGTGCTCCTGCACGGCCTGGAGCACGGTCGGACTCCACCGGCGGCGAGCGCCGACCTGGATGTCCTGGCTGACGTGCAGTCGGACCAGCAGAGCTTGCGTCGTTTGGTCGCGGCGCTGGAACGGCTCGGATTCTCCCCAGCCGGCATGTCGCCGCAGGGCAACTTGTTGCACCGCTATCAGCGCGGTGTGGGGCCGCAGCGGTTGGTGGTGGATCTGCTGGCGCCTGACAACCTCGGCCCCCGTGCAGACCTCACCACGACGCCGCCCGGACGCACGCTGGAGGTGCCGGGCGGACGGCAGGCTGCGCAGAGAACCGAGGCTGTGAGAGTGCGACTGGGGTCGAGGACGGGCCGGATCCGACGCCCCAGCCTGTTGGGGGCGATCGTGGCGAAGGCTGCAGCGGTGAGCATCAAGACTGCTTCGCCGGAGCGCCACTATCGCGATCTGGCGTTCTTGCTCTCGTTGCCCGCCAATCCGCTGCAACTCAGAGACCAACTCGACAAGGGCGACCGTAAGAAGCTCGCGTTCGCGAAGGCCTTGAGCGATCCGCAGCATGCAGCTTGGCGCCAACTGGCCGACGAGGGCGCCCGGGCGGACGGCCGGGCCATGTACGGGTTCTTGTCTCCGCCTGCGACGACGTGAGAACAGCCGAAGGCCCGCGACCTCGTCGCCGCCAAGGTGGTGCGCAAGTGGTGCGGGACTCCTGAATAGGTCTAGACAATGACGAAGCCCCAGGTCGCTGACCTGGGGCTTTGCTGTGGAGCGGATGACGGGAATCGAACCCGCGCTATAAGCTTGGGAAGCTCATGTTCTACCATTAAACTACATCCGCGCAGTGGTCCAGTTGCCTGGAGCGCCATCGTTTCTCACCCTACCCCATGATCGACCCCTGGTGAATTCGCCCCGGGAGTGGTGTCGCGTGCGGGGTGTATGGAGGGTCGTGGGGGCGGGAGTTGGGGCGTACCTTGTGTGTGCGGAGCGGCGGCTGGAGTGGGTCTTGTTCATCCCCTAATGTGGCGATTCATCGCAGTACGGCTGGTTGGGGAAAGGGACTCGATGGAGCACACCGTCGTCCGTTGTGCCGAAGGGCACGTGTTCAGCACCGCTTCGTTCCCGCTGCAGCACCTCGGTGCCGGCCGGATCGGGCCGGGGCGGCTGCTTCGGTGTCCGCGCTGTGCGCGGCTGCGGCATGCCGTGCCCGTGGGAGCGGCGCCGAAGCGGTAGACACCGGCGCGCGGGCATCCGCCTCGATTGGGGCGGCCCGCGCGCTCTGCGTATCCTCGGGACGTGCTTCTCTCTGATAAAGACATCCGGGCCGAGATCGACAGCGGACGGGTTCGCATCGACCCCTTCGACGAGTCGATGGTGCAGCCCTCCAGCATCGATGTACGTCTCGACCGGTTCTTCCGGGTCTTCGAGAATCACCGCTACGCCCACATCGACCCCGCCACCGAGCAGAGCGATCTGACCCGGATGGTCGAGCCGGACGGTGACGAGGCGTTCATCCTTCACCCGGGTGAGTTCGTGCTCGCCTCGACCTACGAGGTCATCTCGCTGCCGGACGACATCGCCTCCAGACTGGAGGGGAAGTCCAGTCTTGGCCGGCTCGGGCTGGTGACGCATTCGACCGCCGGTTTCATCGACCCCGGGTTCTCGGGCCACGTGACGCTGGAGCTGTCGAACCTCGCCACGCTGCCGATCAAGCTCTGGCCGGGTATGAAGATCGGACAGCTGTGTCTGTTCCGGCTCAGCTCGCCCGCGGAGTTCCCGTACGGGAGCGAGCGGTACGGATCGCGGTACCAGGGCCAGCGCGGCCCGACGGCCTCGCGGTCCTTCCAGAACTTCCACCGGACCCAGGTGAGGCACGAGGCATGAGTGACGGAGTGAGTGGCGGAGTGCGCGAGAACCTCGACTACGAGGGCTTCGGCCGGGCCGTGCGCGAGCTGGCGCAGACCATCGCCGACGACGGCTACGAGCCGGACATCATCCTGAGCATCGCCCGCGGCGGCGTCTTCGTCGCCGGTGGCCTCGCGTACGCCCTCGACTGCAAGAACATCCACCTGGTGAACGTGGAGTTCTACACCGGCGTGGGCACCACCTTGGAGATGCCGGTCATGCTGGCGCCCGTGCCCGAGGCGATCGACTTCACCGACAAGAAGGTGCTGATCGCCGACGACGTCGCGGACACGGGGAAGACGCTCAAGCTCGTGCACGACTTCTGCCTCGGGCACGTCGCCGAGGTGCGGTCCGCCGTGATCTACGAGAAGTCCCACTCGCTCGTGAAGTGCGAGTACGTGTGGAAGAAGACCGACGAGTGGGTCAACTTCCCCTGGTCGGTCGAACCGCCCGTCGTGAAGCGCGAGGGGCAGGTCCTCGACGCCTGACAGGCGTGCAGGCACATACGGAGAGGGGCCCCGCACGAACATCGTGCGGGGCCCCTCTCCGTATGTGCCTGCGTGCGCTAGATCGTGCCCAGCTTGATGATCGACAGCAGGGCGATCAGCTGGATCGCCGACGCGCCCAGGGCCTTCGGCCACGGCAGGTCGTGCGATTTGCTGATCAGGGAGGCGAAGAGCGCGCCGGCCGCCACCCATGTGGCCCAGCCGAGGATCTGGACGAGCATGTTGTCGCCGCCCAGGAACATGGCGAACAGCAGGCGGGGGACGTCCGTCAGGCTCATGACCAGCATCGACAGGCCCACCGTGGGCTGCCAGGACCCGTCGCCCCCCAGCTGGCGGGCCAGCGTGTGGGTGACGGCGCCGAGGACCAGGCCGCAGATCACGAAGGCCACGCCCGCCGAGAGCACGATCGGGACGGCCTTGGAGAGGGTGGCGTTGATGACGTCGTTGCGGGTGTCGTCGAGGCCGAAGACCGCGAGCAGCCCGTAGAGGAAGGTCACGATCAGCGCCGGCCCCCAGACGGCGTAGTCGCGCATCTGCAGGAAGGTCGGGCCCGGGCGGGTCACGATGCCCCGGATCAGGTCCTTCCACGGCAGCCGCGGACCGGTGGGGGCGGCGGCCTGCGCCGCGCCCGCCTGGTAGGTCCCGCCCTGGCTGTACGGGTACGGGTCCTCGCCGATGGCGAAGGCCTGGGTGTACCCGGGTGAGTCGCTCGGGCCGCCGGCTCCCTGGGCGGGGGGATGGCCGTAGCCGTATCCCTGGCCCTGGCCCTGGCCCTGACCTTGGCCCTGGCCGGCGTGACCGCCGTGCGGGTCGAAGTATTCGGGCTCGCCGTGGCCCCCGGGAGCGGCCTGCTGCGGCCACTGCTGGGGTGCGTAGGGCTGCTGGCCGTACGGTGCGGGCGCCTGGGGCGCCTGCTGCGAACCGTACGGCTGCTGCCGCGGGGGTTGTTGCGGGGTGCGGTTGTTGTCCCGGCCGCGTCCGATCCTGAATCCAGCCACGTGATCGAAAGTACCCGCTCCCGGGCGGTCCAGTGGCCGGGCCGGGGGAAGAAGCCCCCTTTGCGGCTGAGCTGTGACATCCCCTAGGGGGTACCTGTGGGGTACCTGGGGGGCTTTCTCGGGGTGGGTGCGGGGTGGGTTACGTGGCTGCGCGGCAGTCTGCCGATGTCCGTTACATCTCCGACGGAATACGGACATACCGGCTCCGTAGCTTCGTAGACGTAGCCACCGCCGCGAAGCACGAACGAGCACGAGAAGAGCCCCGTCATGCGCAGTCCGCACCGTCGTACCACCCTCCGTACCGCCGCCGTCGTGGCCGGTGCGGCCGCCGTCCTCGCCCTTCCGGTGGGGTCCGCCTTCGCGGATTCCCCCGCCGTGCCGGACGCCCAGGTCCTGCCCGGCGTCGAGCAGCCGTCCGTCGACCCGCAGCAGCCGCAGGTGGACCCGACCGTCCCGCCCACCACGCCGCCGACCACCCCGCCCACGACGCCGCCGACCACGCCCCCGACCACCCCGCCCGTGAAGCCTTCGGTCCGGGCCTACGTCACGACCGTGAAGCTGGCCGACGGATCGGTCGCCAAGGTCTACAAGATCGGTGAGGGCCACTTCGAGGCCGACGTCTTCGCCGGTGGCGTCAAGATCGACACCCTGGTCAGCAAGGACGGCAAGCCCGCCGCCGGCCAGAACAACGGGCTGCACGTCGTCCTCCAGCCGAACGGCACCATCACCTCCTGGATCGAGGGCGCGACCAAGCCGGTCGAGAAGCCGAAGCCGGTCGAGAAGCCGAAGCCGGTGGAGAAGAAGGAGAACGTCGTTCAGGTCGCCATGCCCGACGGGCGCAACGCGCGGCTGATCGACGGCCCGAACGGCAAGCGCGTCGAGATCTCCATGCCGAACGGGAACCTCCTCGGGACGATCGACCTGAAGCACCCGACCACGACGAACGACGGCTGGACGTACAAGCTCGTCCAGGACGGGAAGCGCGTGAAGTTCGTCGTCATCGACGGCAAGAACGGCGGGAACAGCTGGGTCTACGACTTCACCAGCGGCAAGCTGATCGAGAAGTACGAGGTGGAGAAGGGCGACAAGGGCGGTACGAAGGACGCCAAGCCCGTCGCCAAGCCGGTCGAGAAGAAGGCCGTCGAGCGGATCGTGCCGAAGGGCGGCGTGAAGGCCGGTGCGGAGGGTGTCGCGCCGGTGTCCGCCGAAGGCGACGGCACGCTGCTGCTCGCCGCCGGCGGGGGCATGGCGGCGGTCGGCGCCGCGGGCCTCGGCTTCGCGATGCTGCGCCGCAGCCGGTCCGACCGGGCCTGACCCCCGGCTCCGGACCCGGACCCGGACACCGAACACCGGAACGGCCCGCCCCCACAGGGGGCGGGCCGTTCCGGTGTTCGGTGCTGCGCGCGCGGGCTACTTCGCCTCGGCGTCGGTCTCCGGCTCCGCCGGGGCTTCCGCCGCCTTCGGCTCGGCCGCCTCGGCCTTGGCCTCCGCCTTCGCCTCCGCAGGCGCCTCGGCCTCCGCCTTCGCCGGGGCCTCCGCCTTCGCCTCCGCCTCCGCCTTCGCAGGCGCCTCGGCCGCCGCCTTCGCCGGGGCTTCCGCCTTCGCCTCCACGACGGCCTTCGCCTCCACGACGGGCTCCGGCTCCACAACGGGCTCCGGCTCCGGCTCGGCCACCGGCTCCGGCGTCCTCACCGAGTCCAGCAGCAGCTGCGCCACGTCGACCACCGTGACGTGTTCCTTCGCCTGGCCGTCGTTCTTCTTGCCGTTCACCGAGTCGGTGAGCATGACGAGGCAGAAGGGGCAGGCGGTGGAGACGATGTCCGGGTTCAGGGACAGGGCTTCGTCGACGCGCTCGTTGTTGATGCGCTTGCCGATCCGCTCCTCCATCCACATCCGCGCGCCACCGGCGCCACAGCAGAAGCCCCGCTCCTTGTGGCGGTGCATCTCCTGCTGGCGCAGGCCCGGCACGGCCGACATGATCTCGCGCGGCGGCGTGTAGACCTTGTTGTGGCGGCCCAGGTAGCACGGGTCGTGGTACGTGATCAGCCCGTCGACCGGGGTCACCGGCGTGAGGCGGCCCTCGTCGATCAGGTGCTGGAGCAGCTGCGTGTGGTGGATGACCTCGTACTCGCCGCCGAGCTGCGGGTACTCGTTCGCGATGGTGTTGAAGCAGTGCGGGCAGGTGGAGACGATCCGCTTCGCCGACTTCGGCTTCTTCGTCTCCGGGTCCTCGTCGTCCTCGCCGAACGCCATGTTCAGCATCGCGACGTTCTCCTGCGCGAGCTGCTGGAAGAGCGGCTCGTTGCCCAGGCGGCGCGGGGAGTCACCCGTGCACTTCTCGTCGCCGCCCATGATCGCGAACTTGACGCCCGCGATGTTCAGCAGCTCGGCGAAGGCCTTCGTGGTCTTCTTCGCCCGGTCCTCGAGGGCGCCCGCGCAGCCGACCCAGTACAGGTAGTCGAACTCGGAGAGGTCCTCCGCGTCCTTGCCGATGATCGGGACCTCGAAGTCCACCTCCTTGGTCCACTCGACGCGCTGCTTCTTCGCGAGGCCCCAGGGGTTGCCCTTCTTCTCCAGGTTCTTGAGCATCGTGCCCGCCTCCGACGGGAACGCGCTCTCGATCATCACCTGGTAGCGCCGCATGTCGACGATGTGGTCGATGTGCTCGATGTCCACCGGGCACTGCTCGACGCACGCACCGCAGCTGGTGCAGGACCACAGGACGTCGGGGTCGATGACCCCGTTCTCCTCGGCGGTGCCGATCAGCGGGCGCTCGGCCTCGGCGAGGGCCGCGGCCGGGACGTTGGCGAGCTGTTCCGGCGTCGCCTTCTCGTTGCCCTCCATGTCCTTGCCGCCGCCGGCCAGCAGGTACGGGGCCTTGGCGTGCGCGTGGTCGCGCAGCGACATGATCAGGAGCTTGGGGGAGAGGGGCTTGCCCGTGTTCCAGGCCGGGCACTGCGACTGGCAGCGACCGCACTCGGTGCACGTGGAGAAGTCGAGGATGCCCTTCCACGAGAACTGCTCGACCTGCGAGACGCCGAAGACGTCGTCCTCGCCCGGGTCTTCGAAGTCGATGACCTTGCCGCCGCTGGTCATGGGCTGGAGCGCGCCCAGTGCGACCGCACCGTCCGCGTTCCGCTTGAACCAGATGTTCGGGAAGCCGAGGAAGCGGTGCCAGGCGACACCCATGTTGGTGTTGAGCGAGACCACGATCATCCAGATCAGCGAGGTGCCGATCTTGATCATCGCGGTGAAGTAGATGGCGTTCTGCAGCGCGCCGAGCGACATGCCCTTGAAGGCCAGCACCAGCGGGTACGAGACGAAGTACGCCGGCTCGTACGAGTCCACGTGGTGGATCGCGCCTTCGAGGCCGCGCAGGCACAGGATCGCGAGGCCGATGGTCAGGATGATGTACTCGACGAAGTACGCCTGCCAGGCCTTCGAGCCGGCGAAGCGCGACTTGCGGCCGGCCCGCGAGGGCAGCGACGCGAGGCGGATCCCCATCAGGACGAGGATGCCGGCCACCGTCATCAGGCCGATGAACTCGATGTAGAGCTCGAACGGCAGGAAGCCGCCGATGATCGGCAGCACCCAGTCGGCCTGGAAGAGCTGCCCGTACGCCTGCACCAGCGTGGGCGGCAGCGTCAGGAAGCCGATCGCGACGAACCAGTGCGCGAAGCCGACGAGGCCCCAGCGGTTCATCCGGCTGTGACCGAGGAACTCCCGGGCAAGGGTGAGCGTTCGGGATTTCGGGTCGTCCGTACGGCTGCCGGCCGGTACGGGCTGTCCGAGCTTCACGAAGCGGTAGATCTGCGCCACGGCTCGGGCGAGCAGCGCGACGCCGACCACGGTCAGGACCAGCGACACGATGATCGCGGCGAGTTGCATGGGAGGGCTCCTCGGGCGGCACTTACTAAGCGGTAACTTATCCAGTCAAGGCTTGAGGTTACCCAGTCCCGACGCCGCAATGTAGCCGAGCGCGCGGTGATCTGCGTCGCTCGCCCCCGCCGCGACGGGCCGCGCCCCCGCCTCGCCCCGCCTCGCCCCGCCCGGGCTCCGGCTCAGGGCCGCCCGTGCCGCCAGGCCGCCCGCGGGGTCTGCGCGAGGATCGCCAGGTCCATCCCCAGCCAGTGGTTCTCCACATAGTGCCGGTCCAGCAGGTCCATCTCCTCCCACGGCAGGTCCGAACGTGCGCTCACCTGCCACAGCCCGGTCATCCCGGGCCGTACGAGGAGCCGCTCGGGCCGGTCCGACAGGCCGTTCCCGGGGTGCGGCCCGACCAGCGACATCTCGCCCCGCACCACGTTGAGCAGCTGCGGCAGCCCGTCCAGCGCGCACCGCTCCAGCGCCGCCCCGGCCCGGCCCTTGCCCACGCGGAACCGCCACGCCCGGTAGGGCCGCCCGGCCAGGCCCGCCGCCGGCTCCCGTACGAGGACACCCGCGCCCTGGGTCGCGTACAGCAGCCCGGCGGCCAGGAGGAGGGGGACGAGGAGCACCCCGAGCAGGAGCACCGCTCCGGCGAGGTCGAGCACCCGCTTGGCAGACGGCCCGGCCGGGAGCTCCGGCAGAGCCGTCGGCCAGGAGGGGAGCGAGAGCAGCTTCTGCATGCCAGCACGGTGCCGCACGCCCGTGACGGTGTGCGGGCGCCGCGCGGCCGTGGTGCCCCGAATGGCGCTCCTGAGCGTAAGGGTGGCCTAAAGGTTGAGTCCCCTCGACTCACCTCTGTTGACACACTTGGAGCGGTGGGGCACTCTTGAGTCTGTTCCACTCAAGTCAGCTGGAGGAATCAAAATGGCACGTGCGGTCGGCATCGACCTGGGCACCACTAACTCCGTCGTCAGCGTTCTGGAAGGCGGCGAGCCCACCGTCATCACCAACGCCGAGGGCGCCAGGACCACGCCGTCCGTCGTCGCCTTCGCCAAGAACGGCGAGGTCCTCGTCGGCGAGGTGGCCAAGCGCCAGGCGGTCACGAACGTGGACCGGACCATCCGCTCCGTCAAGCGCCACATGGGCACTGACTGGAAGATCAACCTGGATGGCAAGGACTTCAACCCGCAGCAGATGAGCGCCTTCATCCTGCAGAAGCTGAAGCGCGACGCCGAGGCGTACCTGGGCGAGAAGGTCACGGACGCGGTCATCACCGTCCCGGCCTACTTCAACGACTCCGAGCGCCAGGCGACGAAGGAGGCCGGCGAGATCGCGGGCCTGAACGTCCTGCGTATTGTCAACGAGCCGACGGCCGCCGCCCTGGCCTACGGCCTCGACAAGGACGACCAGACCATTCTCGTCTTCGACCTCGGTGGCGGCACCTTCGACGTGTCGCTCCTCGAGATCGGCGACGGCGTCGTCGAGGTGAAGGCCACCAACGGTGACAACCACCTCGGTGGCGACGACTGGGACCAGCGCGTCGTCGACTACCTGGTGAAGCAGTTCCAGAACGGCCACGGCGTCGACCTGGCCAAGGACAAGATGGCGCTCCAGCGCCTGCGCGAGGCCGCCGAGAAGGCGAAGATCGAGCTGTCCTCCTCCACGGAGACCTCGATCAACCTGCCCTACATCACGGCTTCCGCCGAGGGCCCGCTGCACCTGGACGAGAAGCTCACGCGCTCCCAGTTCCAGCAGCTGACCGCGGACCTGCTCGACCGCTGCAAGACCCCGTTCCACAACGTCATCAAGGACGCGGGCATCAACCTGTCCGAGATCGACCACGTGGTCCTGGTCGGCGGCTCCACCCGCATGCCGGCCGTCGCGGAGCTCGTCAAGGAGCTCACCGGCGGTCAGGACGCCAACAAGGGCGTCAACCCGGACGAGGTCGTCGCCATCGGCGCGACCCTCCAGGCGGGCGTGCTCAAGGGTGAGGTCAAGGACGTCCTGCTCCTCGACGTGACCCCGCTGTCCCTGGGTATCGAAACCAAGGGCGGCATCATGACCAAGCTCATCGAGCGCAACACCACGATCCCGACCAAGCGGTCCGAGATCTTCACGACGGCCGAGGACAACCAGCCGTCCGTGCAGATCCAGGTCTACCAGGGCGAGCGCGAGATCGCGGCGTACAACAAGAAGCTCGGCATGTTCGAGCTGACCGGCCTGCCGCCGGCTCCGCGTGGCGTCCCGCAGATCGAGGTCTCCTTCGACATCGACGCGAACGGCATCATGCACGTCACGGCCAAGGACCTCGGCACGGGCAAGGAGCAGAAGATGACCGTCACCGGCGGCTCTTCGCTCGGCAAGGACGAGGTCGACCGCATGCGCCAGGAGGCGGAGCAGTACGCGGACGAGGACCTGCGCCGCAAGGAAGCCGCGGAGTCCCGCAACCAGGGCGAGAGCCTCGTCTACCAGACGGAGAAGTTCGTCAAGGACAACGAGGACAAGGTCCCGGCCGACGTCAAGGAAGAGGTCGAGGCCTCCATCGCCGAGCTGAAGGAAAAGCTCAAGGGCGAGGACGCTGCCGAGATCCGCACCGCGACCGAGAAGCTCGGCGCCGTCAGCCAGAAGCTCGGCCAGGCGATCTACGCCGACGCCGGTGCCCAGGCCGCCGGTGGCGCGCCGACCGGTGACGCCGGCCAGGCCGACGCCAACGACGACGTCGTCGACGCCGAGATCGTCGACGACGAGAAGCCGAAGGGTGGCGCTGCCTGATGTCGGAGGAGACCCCGGGCTTCGACGAGAAGCCCGAAGTCCCCGCCGACGGCACGCCTGACGACGCCGCCGAGCCGAAGGCCGCAGCTTCCTCCAAGGAGGAGGCCGCGGCCCCGGCCGGGGACTCCGCAGCAGCACAGAGCGGCCAGGAAACAGCCCTCCTGGCCCAGCTGGACCAGGCCCGTACCGCGCTCGGCGAGCGCACCGCGGACCTCCAGCGCCTCCAGGCGGAGTACCAGAACTACCGCCGCCGGGTGGAGCGGGACCGGATCGCCGTCAAGGAGATCGCGGTCGCGTCCCTCCTGACGGAGCTGCTCCCGACCCTGGACGACATCGGCCGGGCGCGGGAACATGGCGAGCTGGTCGGCGGCTTCAAGTCGGTGGCCGAATCGCTGGAGACCGCCGCGGCCAAGATGGGCCTGCAGCAGTTCGGCAAGGAGGGCGAGCCCTTCGACCCGACGATCCACGAGGCCCTGATGCACTCGTACGCGCCGGACGTCACCGAGGACACCTGCGTGGCGATCCTGCAGCCGGGCTACCGGATCGGCGAGCGTACGATCCGTCCCGCGCGGGTCGCGGTGGCCGAGCCCCAGCCGGGCACGGCGCCGAAGTCCGAGGCGGCGGAGGCCGATTCCGCGTCGGAATCGTCGGACGCATCGGGCAAGGACGCGGATGCCCCCGACAAGGGCTGACGTCGCGGCGCCCTTTGCACGACACGCAGGACAAGAAGTAGCGCGAGAGGAGGGACACCGGGGATGAGCACGAAGGACTTCGTCGAGAAGGACTACTACAAGGTCCTCGGTGTCCCGAAGGACGCCACCGAGGCCGAGATCAAGAAGGCGTACCGGAAGCTCGCCCGCGAGTTCCACCCGGACGCCAACAAGGGCGACGCCTCGGCCGAGGAGCGCTTCAAGGAGATCTCCGAGGCGAACGACATCCTCGGCGACCCGAAGAAGCGCAAGGAGTACGACGAGGCCCGCGCCCTGTTCGGGAGCGGTACGTTGTTCAATCAGGGGGGCCGCCCCGGTCCCGGCGGGGGCGGCGGCTCGTTCAACTTCGACCTCGGTGACCTCTTCGGAGGCCAGCAGCAGGGCGGCGCGGGCGGCGGCTTCGGCGGCGGCGGACTGGGCGACGTCTTCGGCGGCCTGTTCAACCGCGGCGGCGCCGGCCCGGGTGCGGGAACCCGTACCCAGCCGCGCCGCGGCCAGGACATCGAGTCGGAGGTCACCCTCTCCTTCACGGAGGCGGTGGACGGGGCCACGGTCCCGCTCCGGATGTCCTCGCAGGCGCCCTGCAAGGCCTGTTCGGGCACCGGTGACAAGAACGGCACGCCCCGCGTGTGCCCGACCTGCGTCGGCACCGGCCAGGTCTCCCGCGGCAGCGGCGGCGGCTTCTCGCTGACCGACCCCTGCGCGGACTGCAAGGGCCGCGGCCTCATCGCCGAGACCCCCTGCGACATCTGCAAGGGCAGCGGTCGGGCCCGCAGTTCCCGGACCATGCAGGTCCGGATCCCGGCGGGGGTCTCCGACTCCCAGCGGATCCGGCTGCGCGGCAAGGGAGCTCCGGGCGAGCGCGGCGGCCCGGCCGGTGACCTGTACGTGGTCGTGCACGTGGACGCGCACCCGGTCTTCGGCCGCAAGGACGACAACCTCACGGTGACCGTTCCGGTGACCTTCGCGGAGGCGGCGCTCGGAGCCGACATCAAGGTCCCGACCTTGAACGGCCCCTCGGTGACGCTGAAGCTGCCCCCGGGCACCCCGGGCGGCCGCACGATGCGGGCTCGCGGCAAGGGGGCCATCCGCAAGGACGGTACCCGCGGAGACCTGCTCGTGACGGTGGAGGTAGCCGTCCCGACCGAGCTGAACGACAAGGCCCGCGAGGCCATGGAGCTGTACCGCGAGGCGACGGAGTCCGAGGACCCGCGCTCCGCGCTGTTCGAGTCCGCGAAGGGAGCATGACATGGACGGCCGCCGTAGGAGCCACTACCAGCTCACCGATGAGACCCCGGTCTACGTGATCTCGGTGGCCGCCCAGCTCTCGGGCCTGCATCCGCAGACCCTGCGCCAGTACGACCGTCTCGGCCTGGTCTCCCCGGGCCGTACGGCCGGGCGCGGCCGGCGCTACTCGGCCCGTGACATCGAACTGCTCCGCACGGTCCAGGCGCTGTCCCAGGAAGAGGGCATCAACCTGGCCGGCATCAAGCGGATCATCGAGCTGGAGAACCAGGTCGCCGCGCTCCAGCAGCGCGTGGCCGAGCTCTCCAGCGCGGTCGACGGTGCCGCCGCCGTGCTCCAGCAGCGCGAGGCCCAGGTGCACGCCTCGTACCGGCGCGACCTGGTCCCGTACCAGCCTCCGAAGCCGGGCAGTGCCCTGGTCGTCTGGCGGCCGGCGCCCAAGCGCCCGATGGACTGAGCGCGCCCGTACGGACGCGTGGAGAAGGCCCCGCCCGGGGTTTGCCGGGCGGGGCCTTCTCCGTCCGTCACCGGCGGCCCTGAGAGCCGCTGAGGGCCCCTGAGGGCCTCTGGGCGGCCGTCAGAGCCGGGGCTCCGGGTCCTCCAGGATCCCCGAGCGGGCGATGAGGAATCCGAGCTGCGCCCGGCTGCCGCTGCCGAGGGAGGCCGCCAGCTTGGCGATGTGGGCGCGGCAGGTCCGTACGTTCATCCCCAGCCGGCGCGCGATGGCCTCGTCCACGTGTCCCTCGATGAGGAGCTGGGCGATGGAGCGCTGCACGCCGGAGATGCCGCCGGGGGTGTGCTGGTACGTCACCTCCGCCGACAGCGGCACCGCGCGGTGCCACAGCTGCTCGAAGACCTTGATGAGGTAGTCGACCAGCCCGGGGTGGCGCAGTTCCAGGGCCGTCCTGCGGTCGTCGCTCGTGGGGATGAAGGCCACCGTGCGGTCGAAGATCATGAGACGCTCCATGAGCTCTTCGAGCGTGCGGATCTCGACCTTCCCCGCGGAGATCCGGTCCACGTAGGCGAGCGTGCCCTGACTGTGCCGCACGGTGTGCTGGTAGAGCGTCCGTATGCGCACCCCGCGGTTGACGAGGGGTGCGGCGCGCTCCAGCGCCTCCGTGAGGACCGATGTGGACCGCGCGCCGCCCGGCTGTACGGTCAGCACTTCGGTCCGGCACTCCGCGGTGGCCTGGTCGAGGGCGGTGTGGATCTGGTCGAAGCCCTCCAGCACGGTGATGGCGTGGGTGTTCGAGGGGCTCTGGGCGCTGATGGTCAGAAACGGCTCGAATGCGTCGGTGAGATCTATGGTGTCCCGGCGCCGGTCCTGAATCTCCCGTTCCAGTGGATGGAGCCGTTGGGCGAGCGCGACGGACGGGGGAACCGCGCGGAGCTGGTTCGCGTCATCGGGGTCGGGCCGCAGTAGAGCGAATTCGAGCAGGCAGGGGGCGTTCTCGACCTCGCTGCGGGTCACCCGGCCGGTGCTCAGCGCCGCCGTGTAGAGACGCGTCCCCTCGGCGCACATGGACGTGACGGGGTGGGGATGTGTCGGCTTTGTGTTGTTTCTGGGCAAATCTCCACCCCCCAGGGTCCTGAACATGCAAGAACATGATGCATCGTCCCTGTGGCAGCGACGTGCCCGAATGAGCCATCGTCTGACACGCGGGGGAGAAGATTTCCATCAAGTGAGGACGAAGCCGACCATGTACAAGAGAATGCTTCGCTCGGTACTTGCCATTGGGTTCTCCGCCGCTGCGGTCATTGGGGCAGTCAACGCCTTCGGTGGGGACGTGGGGGGCACCGACGCGCCCGCCGTGTCGATAGGCAAGACCGACCTGGGCTGGGACTCGACACCCAACGACTTGGGCTGGGACTCGACCACCGCGTCGACCGACGACCTCGGCTGGGACTGATGACGCCCGACGATCACGGCTTCCGCCGTGAAATGGCATCGGCATACCGCTCCGGCTGGCAGTTCATCGATCTCACCAGCGCCATTCCTTACGTCGGTGACTCGTTGAAGGTCACCTTGTTCGGCCAGCCGATCATCGTGGTGCGGGAAGAGGACGAGGACGTCCGCGCCTACCGCTGTCTGCGCCGCCCCCGAGGCGCACCGCAGCCCGTCCGCTGCGAGATCCGGTACGGCATGGTCTTCGTCAATCTGGACCAGCGTGATCACCAACTTTTCGAGCCCGAATCCGCCGCCACCCCCCGCAGTGCCTGAAGCGATTCCCCTGTCGTCGCAGATCGCTCAGGCACTACCCCCACACAGCGACGCCATCGTGGACCTGACCACGATGGCGTCGCTGTGATGTCCGTGTCCAGTGGTTGAACGAGACAACCGCACGAGGCCGAACCGGACACCGCCTGGCTACGCGCGCCCCATGGCCCGGTCCAGGCTGATCTCCACGACCACCCGGTCCGGGTTCGGCGAGGGCATCCGCCCGTACCGCTCCGCGTAGCGCCGGACCGCCTCCGCGACCGCGGCCTCGTCCGTACGGACCACCGCGCGGCCCTCCAGGGTCGCCCAGCGCCGCCCCTCCAGCTGGCACACCGCCACCCGGGCCCCGCCCTGCGGGCCGCCCTGCGACGCCAGCACGTTGCGGACCTTCTTGCTGTTCTTGTTGCTGATCACCCGTGCCAGTCCGGCCTCCGGGTCATAGGTCACGCCCACCGGGACCACGTGCGGGCTGCCGTCGGGGCGGTGGGTGGTCAGCGTGCAGATGTGCCGCTCCCGCCAGAAGGCGAGGTACTCCGGCGTCGGGTTGAGTACGTCTTGGGGCGGTCGGGCCGTGCCGGCCGGGCTGGGAGTCGACATGCGCGAAGGGTACGTCGCGCCACCTTGAGTGGAATAGACTCAACTTTGTGCAGGTTACTCATGTAAAGCACACACAGGAGAGGAAGGGAGAAGGCGCACGTGGATGCCGAGCTGACCAACAGGAGCCGGGACGCGCTGAACGCGGCCACGACCAGGGCCGTCAAGGACGGGCACGCCGACCTGACGCCCGCACACCTGCTGCTGGCGCTCCTCGCCGGCGAGGACAACGAGAACGTCACCGACCTGCTCGCCGCGACCGACGCCGACCAGGCCGCCGTACGCGCCGGAGCGGACCGGCTGCTCGCCGCCCTGCCCAGCGTCACGGGCTCCACGGTCGCGCCCCCGCAGCCCTCCCGCGAGCTGCTCGCCGTACTGGCCGAGGCCGACGCGCAGGCCGGGAAGCTCGGCGACGAGTACCTCTCCACCGAACACCTGCTCATCGCCGTCGCCGCCAAGGGTGGCGCGGCCGGTGAGCTCCTTTCCGCACAGGGCGCGACCGCCAAGAAGCTGCGCGAGGCCTTCGAAAAAGCAAGAGGAGGGCGGCGGGTGACCACCCCCGACCCCGAGGGCCAGTACAAGGCCCTGGAGAAGTTCGGCACCGATTTCACGGCCGCCGCCCGCGAGGGCAAGCTCGACCCGGTCATCGGCCGGGACCACGAGATCCGCCGCGTCGTCCAGGTGCTCTCGCGCCGGACGAAGAACAACCCGGTGCTCATCGGCGAGCCCGGCGTCGGCAAGACCGCCGTCGTCGAGGGCCTGGCCCAGCGCATCATCAAGGGTGACGTCCCCGAGTCCCTGAAGAACAAGCGGCTGGTCTCCCTGGACCTCGGCGCGATGGTGGCCGGTGCCAAGTACCGCGGCGAGTTCGAGGAGCGCCTCAAGACGGTCCTCGCGGAGATCAAGTCCAGCGACGGCCAGATCATCACCTTCATCGACGAGCTGCACACCGTCGTCGGCGCGGGCGCCGGCGGGGATTCCTCCATGGACGCGGGCAACATGCTCAAGCCCATGCTGGCCCGCGGCGAGCTGCGCATGGTCGGCGCGACCACCCTCGACGAGTACCGCGAGCGGATCGAGAAGGACCCGGCGCTGGAGCGGCGCTTCCAGCAGGTGCTGGTGGCGGAGCCGAGCGTCGAGGACACCATCGCGATCCTGCGCGGGCTCAAGGGCCGCTACGAGGCCCACCACAAGGTCGTCATCAACGACAGCGCGCTCGTCGCCGCGGCCACCCTCTCCGACCGCTACATCACCTCCCGGTTCCTGCCCGACAAGGCCATCGACCTCGTCGACGAGTCCATGTCCCGGCTCCGCATGGAGATCGACTCCTCCCCGCTGGAGATCGACGAGCTCCAGCGCTCGGTCGACCGGCTGCGCATGGAGGAGCTGGCCCTGAACAACGAGTCCGACCCGGCCTCACGCGAGCGCCTCGACAAGATCCGCAAGGACCTCGCGGACAAGGAGGAGGACCTGCGGGGCCTCACCGCCCGCTGGGAGAAGGAGAAGCAGTCCCTCAACCGGGTCGGCGAGCTCAAGGAGCGCCTGGACGACCTGCGCGGCCAGGCAGAGCGCGCCCAGCGCGACGGGGACTTCGACACCGCCTCCAAGCTGCTCTACGGAGAGATCCCGGCCCTGGAACACGAGCTCGCGGAGGCCACCGAGGCCGAGGCCGAGGTGTCGAAGGACACGATGGTCAAGGACGAGGTCGGCCCGGACGACATCGCGGACGTGGTCGGCGCCTGGACGGGCATCCCGGCCGGCCGCCTCCTGGAGGGCGAGACCCAGAAGCTGCTCCGCATGGAGGAAGAACTGGGCCGCCGCCTGATCGGCCAGGGCGAGGCCGTGCGCGCCGTCTCCGACGCCGTGCGCCGCACCCGCGCGGGCATCGCGGACCCGGACCGCCCGACGGGCTCCTTCCTCTTCCTCGGCCCGACGGGCGTGGGCAAGACGGAGCTGGCCAAGGCCCTCGCGGACTTCCTCTTCGACGACGAGCGGGCCATGATCCGCATCGACATGTCGGAGTACGGCGAGAAGCACAGCGTGGCCCGCCTCGTCGGCGCCCCGCCCGGCTACGTGGGCTACGAGGAGGGCGGCCAGCTGACGGAGGCCGTCCGGCGCCGCCCGTACAGCGTCGTGCTCCTGGACGAGGTGGAGAAGGCCCACCCCGAGGTCTTCGACGTCCTGCTCCAGGTCCTCGACGACGGCCGCCTCACGGACGGCCAGGGCCGCACCGTGGACTTCCGCAACACCATCCTGATCCTGACCTCGAACCTGGGCAGCCAGTTCCTGATGGATCCGTCCACAGCTGTGGACGAGAAGAAGGCCCGGGTCCTGGACGTGGTGCGGGCCACCTTCAAGCCGGAGTTCCTCAACCGCCTCGACGACCTGGTGGTCTTCTCCGCCCTGAGCGGCGCCGAGCTGGCCCACATCGCCGAGCTCCAGATCGGCCGCCTGGCCAAGCGGCTCGCCGAACGCCGCCTGATCCTGGACGTCACGCCGGAAGCCCTGGCCTGGCTGGCGGACAAGGGCAACGACCCGGCGTACGGCGCCCGCCCCCTGCGCCGCCTGATCCAGACGGCCATCGGCGACCGCCTGGCCAAGGAGATCCTCGCGGGCGAGGTCCGCGACGGCGACACCGTCCGCGTCTCCGTGGCGGGCGACGACCTGCTGGTCGGCAAGGCCCTGTAGCAACCCGGCAGTAACAAGGCGCTGCAATCCGGCGCAATACCGCCTCAGCCGGGCCCCGGAATCCCCGGGGCCCGGCTTACCCGGGCCCTACTCCTGTCCGCCCTGCGCGGATCAGGACCTTCCGGGGTGGACACGGGGTGGGCGCGATGGGGGAGGATGGCCGCATCCGCACGAAGGGAAGTCACACGGTGAGCATCGACCCGGCCTCGATTCCGAACTTCGGAGGGCAGCAGCCCGACCCGCAGGCCACTGGACCGGCGGGCCCCGTCGTCCCCGACCAGGATCTGGTCAAGCAGCTCCTGGAGCAGATGGAGCTCAAGTACGTCGTCGACGACGAGGGTGACCTCGCGGCGCCGTGGGAGGACTTCCGCACGTACTTCATGTTCCGCGGCGAGGACGAGCAGCAGGTCTTCTCCGTGCGGACGTTCTACGACCGCCCGCACAAGATCGAAGAGAAGGCTCAGCTCCTCGAGTCCATCGACGACTGGAACCGGCGCACGCTGTGGCCCAAGGTCTACAGCCACACGCACGACGACGGCTCCGTCCGTCTGATCGGCGAGGCGCAGATGCTGATCGGCACCGGCGTGAACCTGGAGCACTTCGTGTCCTCCACGGTCAGCTGGGTCCGCGCGTCGATCGAGTTCGACAAGTGGCTCGTCGAGCAGTTCGGCCTGGAGAAGGAAGTCGACTCCGCCGACAAGAAGGACGACGAAGAGGGCGGCGACAGCGAGACCAACTAGGTCTTCGCGGTCAGGAGCCTCGCCGTCTCGCCCCTCACGGCGCCCGCCTCACGGCGCCACCCCGGACGCGAGCAGCAGGTACGGCCCGTACGCGTACGAGAGCCCGGCCAGCACCCCGGTCACCACGACCGCGGTGCGCGGCCGGGCTTTCGCCATGAGGGCCGCCGCCGGCAGCAGCAGCGGGAACGCGGGCAGCAGGAAGCGCGGCTTCGATTCGAAGAAGCCCGCACCGCCGTAGGTCATCACCAGCAGCACGCCCGTGTACACGAGCAGCGCCGGCGGGATCCGGCGGTCGGCCGCCAGCAGCCCGGCGAGCACCAGCGCGGCCGTCAGCAGGACCACCGTCACGATCGTGGCGAGCTCCACGCTCCCCGGCGAGCCCAGCGCGTGCCGCGCGGAGCGCAGCGCCCCCGCGCCGAAGTCGAAGCGCGAGCCCCAGCCGCTCTGGACGGCGAAGTAGCCGCCGAGCGGATCCCCCCGGCGCACGCCGACGAGCAGGACGTACGAGGCCCAGCCCGCGGGAGCGGCCAGCCCGGCCGCCCACACCGCCGCGGGCGCGCGGCCCCGCCGCCGGCAGATCTCGTACGCTGCGGCCGCCGTCACGGCCGCGGCGACCGCGATCCCGGTGGGCCGGGTCAGCCCCGCGAGCACGGCCAGCCCCGCCGCCCACCCCCAGCGACCGCGCAGCAGGGCGTACAGGGCCCAGGCGGCGAAGGCGGCCAGCAGGGGCTCGGTGTAGGCCAGGGTCAGCATGAGGGCGTGCGGCAGTGCGGCCCACAGCGCGACGAGCAGCATCCCGGCGCGGGCCCCGAGCAGGTGCTCCCCGACCCGGTACACCCCCACGGCGGCCGCGCCCGCCGCGATCCAGGCGACGGCCAGCGCGGCGACGGTCAGCGGGCCGGGCAGCACGGCGGAGGCGCAGCGGATCAGGACCGGGTAGAGCGGGAAGAACGCGGAGTCGCTCTGCACGGATCCGATGCCGGGATAGATCTGGGTCCGCCCGTAGCCGTGCTCGGCGATCCGCAGGTACCAGACGGAGTCCCAGGACTCCCCGAGCACCCGCAGGGGGCTGCGCCCGGTCCACCAGGCCGCCACGGCGACCGCCAGCACCCCGGCCCCGCGCACGGCCGCGTACACCCCGAGCGCCAGGACGGCGCCCGGGACCCGGCCGGGGCGGCGGGTGCGCGGGCTGCTGCGCGGATCGGTGCGGGAGCCGGTCCGGCTGCCGTCCGTCACCGTCTCCGGCTCCGTCGCCATGTATCCCGACTTTCCTGGTCTCGCGTGCGTACGCTCATCCGATGATGAGAGCTTCCGGCACCTTCAAGGTCTTCAGCTTCACCCCCACGGCGCTCACCCCGGAGCCCCCGGTGCGAACGGGCCTCCCGGTCGGAGTCGCCACGATGGAGAAACACTACGAGGGCGAGACCCTCACGGGCCGCTCGGCCACCCTCTTCACGGCCGCCTTCGACCAGGAGGCGGGCATCGGCAGCTACGTGGCGATGGAGTCCTTCGAGGGCGCGCTGGCCGGCCGGGAGGGCGCCTTCAACTTCGTCCACTCGGCCGCCACCGACGGCGGCCCCGACCGCGCCGCCGAACACTTCGCGATCGTCCCCGGCAGCGGCACGGCCGCCCTGGCGGGGATCACCGGCTCCGGCGGCATGCGCATCACGGAGGACGGCACCCACCACATCTGGTTCGACTACGACCTGCCGTAGCCGTAGCCGTAGCCGTAGCCGTAGCCGTAGCAGCCGTAGCCGGGCCTGCCTCGTCGCCGCCGCCCGGCCCGGCTCCCGCACCCGGCTCAGAGCCGCCGCAGTCGCTCCACCGCCTCCTCCAGGACGTCGGTGCGCTTGCAGAAGGGCAGGACATGAGCATGTAGCGCCCATGCACCCCTGGCACTCAGAACACGATCTGAGTACAGTCAGAGCATGGGCCTTGCTTACCTGGGAGCCGAGCCCGAGTCGGTTTCGTTCACGGATCTGTCGAGAAACCCGAAGGCCGTAGCCGCCCGGGCTGCCGCCCTCGGCGCTCTGCGCGTCACTCATCGGGACGCACCCGACATGGTGCTGACGACTGCCGTGCATGCGGAGCGCACCGAGGAGAACCTCACGACGGCGTCCCGGCTCTTCCTCGCGCTCATGAAGCACGATGATGGAGCACGGTCGCTCCTGCTGGCGCTGCCCGAAGTCTTCCCGTGGGTGCGGCACCTGGACGACGAAGAGATGCGCGCGTTCACCGTGGAACTCCTGGAAGCGTTTTCCGATGCGGCGGAGCTGGGTGCGCGGGAGGCCGTACACCGCGCGCTCGTCTCCTGGAGGGCGACGGCACGTATCAACGCCGATCCGGAGCAGCTCAAGGCGGCATTGCGTCCGCTCGACGGGGACGACCTGGGTCCCGTCGAGGTGGGCGGGTGAGCCCGAAGAAGGGCGATCGTGTCAGCGTCCCACCCCTGAGCGGGTGGAACGTGGTCTTCGGGACGACGGAGGCGGTGACGGGGTGGGAGGAGCTCTGCCGCGCGGCGCTGACCAGTGCCCACCGCTGCCTTGAGGCGCTGCGCACCGAACCGCTGTCGCGTGACAACTGGATCCGTCAGCATCAGCTGCGCGGGAGGCTCGCCACCAAGGAGTGGAAGGGATCCGCGCTGGAGCAGTGGGAGTTCGAAGTCACGAGCGGCGGCCGCGTGCGCTATCTGGTCAGCCCCGAGACATCGACCGTAATCCTGGTCTATGCGTCCACGAGGCACCCCAAGGACACCGAGTAACGCGTAGTTCCCGTGCGGCACGGGCTCCGGCTGAAAGGCCGGGCCCTATGCACGCACGTCCATCTGGCTCGCTGCTCAGCGAGCCAGTCGACCGAGGCGGTCCACCGCCTCCTCCAAAACATCCGTTCGCTTGCAGAAGGCCCAGCGGACGTGGCTGGCCCCGGCGGCCTTGTCGTCGTAGAACACCTGGTTCGGGATGGCCACCACCCCGCAGCGTTCCGGCAGGGCCCGGCAGAAGGCGAGGCCGTCGCGCTCGCCGAGGGAGGTGATGTCGGTGGTGACGAAGTAGGTGCCCTGCGGGCGGAAGACCTCGAAGCCGGCCGCCGCGAGGCCGTCGGAGAGGAGGTCGCGCTTGGCGGCCAGGTCCGCGCGGAAGGAGTCGTAGTACGCGTCGGGCAGCGCGAGGGCCTCGGCGATCGCGTACTGGAAGGGGCCCGAGGACACGTACGTCAGGAACTGCTTCGCCGAGCGGACCGCCGTGACCAGCTCGGGCGTCCCCGTCACCCAGCCGACTCCTCGTTCGTGCACCTATTCGCGTGCCGCGCGGCAAGCCCGAGCCGGGGCGGCCGCAGAACCTGCCCGGACCGAGCTCACAGGCGTAGCGCAGGGCTCCGTGGCGCGGCACTGTCCGTCGTATGCTGACCACACACGGGAAGGAGCCGTCCATGAGCGTCGACGCGATCGTGCACACCGAGTTCCCCAAGGGGTACACGGTCCTGTTCGGGGCCGACGGAAAGGTGATCATGACCCCGCAGAGCGAAGAGCACTCCAGCACCATCCGATCGATGCAGATCGACTCCGCTCTCGCCCTCGGTCGTCACGCGAAGGTCACCTCCGACGTCTACATCGACTTCCCCGCCGACGAGAACTCCGCCCCCGATCTGGCGATCCTTCGCGAGGACGCCCGCCGGGAGGGCAAGCGCTACAGCTTCGAAGACGTCCTGCTGATCTCCGAGGTCGTCTCGACCTCCTCCGCACGCAAGGACTACGACGACTGCACCGCGAAGTACGGCCGCTACGGCATCCCGATCTATCTGGTGGTGGACCCCTACGCCCAGGAGGTCGTCCTCCACACCCAGCCGACCGACACCGGATACATCGCGGCGCACACCCACAAGTACGGAACGGGCAAGCTCCCCATCCCCCTGGCCGACGGCCGCACTTTCACCCTCG
This sequence comes from Streptomyces sp. GL_141, assembly GCF_057834385.1. Taxonomy (NCBI): domain Bacteria; kingdom Bacillati; phylum Actinomycetota; class Actinomycetes; order Kitasatosporales; family Streptomycetaceae; genus Streptomyces; species Streptomyces sp. GL_141. The sequence goes on along the minus strand of NZ_CM174402.1, from coordinate 3,882,959 downwards.
ACCTCGACGAACTCCCGCGTCCTGAGCCCGAGGCGAACGCCGGCTGATTCTCGGTCGAGTTCTGGCCGCGAACCAGCGGTAGCGTGCCACCGCAAGGACTGCTGCGAACAGGTGGGACGAGTTACATGCGGATGAGGTTCGAACCCGAGGCCGAGGAAGAGTTCGAAGCGGCGCGTGGACTGCTCGTCGACCGCCTGGTCCAGTGGGCCGGGGAGCAGGGGGTGCCGGTGGACGGGTTCACGGCCGAGGCGGTGCTGGACTACCGGCACCGGGCGACGGCCGACGGCCGACTGGGGCTGTGGGAGTCGCGCCACGTGGAGGAGCTCCTGCTCTCCTGGCTGCCCCAGAACGTCACAGAGCTTCCCGGAGAGGAACGCTCCGACGCCCCGGGCACACTGCGCACGCTGCTGCGCTATCTGCACGCCGCACAGTTGGCGGACCCGCGCGGCCCCTCACTCCAGGATTCCCTCGCCGCGGTCGACAGGGTCGCGGAGCGATATCCGGCGGCGATGACGGACCGCACTCGCTGGGGTTTGGCGAAGTTCTGGGCGATGACGGCCGCCGAGCAGGGCGTGGACGTCCTGGACGGGGCGGCGTTGCAGCACTTCGCGGACCGGGCGCGTCGAGGAGAAGCCGCCTACGACGGGCAGGCCCTCGACGCGATCATGGAACGGCGGCTGACCGGCCGCGCGCTGTCCGGCTCGGCCCGCGCCGAGCCGCAACTGCCCGTCGCACTGCCCCAGGATGGCGATCTGTGCCAGCCGGCCGAGGCGTCGAGGGCGGCGGCGCAGTTGCGCGGACTGACCGAGTGGGTGGGGCAGGACGGGCGCACCATGACGGCGACGGGACGGCTGCGGATGTCAGACGCCCGCGAGTTGGCGGACCTGCTCGGCACCGGAGACAAGACCGACGGTGTGCGCTCTTCGGCCGACCTGCCTCGGCTGGGACTGCTGGTGGAGTGGGCGAAGAAGGCGCGGCTGGTCCGGCTGGTCAAGGGGCGGTTGTGCGCTGTGGCGAAGGCCCGCCCGGTGCTGGCAGACCCGCTGCGGCTGTGGCTGAGTGCTTTCGACGCGTGCTTCGAGGTACGGCAGGCCCTGATCGGAGCGCGCAGCGGCTGGCACGTCGAGTCGATGCTCTTCGATGTCTACGAGGACGTCCTTCAGGATGTGCTGAACACGCTCTACAGCCTGCCGTACCCGATGCCCTGGCCGCGACTGCGTGACACGGTGCGCCTGGCCTGTCGGACCTCCTTCCAGCTCGACGACCGGTCGGACCTCCAGCGTCAGGTGTGGTTCGAGCATGCCGACCGGGACCTGCGCACGGTGCTCGACATGCTCGACGACCTGGGCGCAATCGAGCGCCACCGTGGGATGGCCGATCCAGTGTTCCTCGATGTCGACTTCTCCGATGCCGGACCCGAGCTGCTCGCGGACATGCCGCCGGAGCTCGCGGAGCTGCTGGGCGTCGCGGGGGGAACGCCGGACCCGGCGGCGCGGGAGCGGGCCGATGCCCGGCGGGAGGAGCTGACCGCCGGGCCGGTCGAACTCATCCGTCTCACCGAGCTCGGTACCCGGGCCGTACGGCAGCGGCTGCTGGCGGTCGGCAGGGATGCGCCACTGATCGGTGAACTGGCCCAGGCGTCGGCTGCCGGCCTGCTGGGCGTGCTGGCTGAGGAATACCCCCCGGAGGCCGCCCAGGCGGAGCTGGCCGGCTGGATCACGGCCCGCGGCGAGAGGGCGGACGCACCGCGGGAACTGACCGACGCCGTACGGACCGCGGCTTTCCGCACGAGAGCGCAGGCAATGCTCGACGTGCTGTCGACGGCGCTGCCGGGCGGTGAGGGCGAGCAGCTGCTGCACACCCTGCGTAGCGACACCCAGCTGGCGCCGCTGGCGTTGAACGCGCTGGCGCAGCGTGAGCTGCTGTCTCCAGAGGACATGACCGACGCCGAGCATCTGCTGGTGCTCGCCGAGAATCTGCTCCAGCTCGTGGAGCTGGCGGGCGGCTCGGACCATGCCGAGGAAGCGCTGCGCGCCCAGGGTCCTCACGCCAGGGACGCGATTGCCGCCGCCTCGGACTCCTCCCATCCCGACCGGGCCGGTCTGGAAGAGCTCAGGCAGCTGGCGGCCCGGGCGCTGCGCGCACCCGCCGCCCGTGTCGGCCGCGCCCATGGGCGTCCTGCCGGCAAGAGCGGCCGCAAGCGGCGCCGCTGACCAGGGGCGGCACCCCCGGCGCCGGGGGTGCCGGGGGTGAGTTCAGGACGTGAGGCGTCGAAGGCGGCTGACGGCCTCGGCGAGGACGTCGTCCCCCTTGCAGAAGGTGAAGCGGACCTGGCTGCGGCCGACGTCGGGGTCGTCGTAGAAAACGGAGTTGGGGATGGCGGCGACACCGCAGCGTTCCGGGAGGGCGCGGCAGAAGGCGTAGGCGTCCTTCTCGCCGAAGGGGCTGATGTCGGTGGTGACGAAGTACGTGCCCTGGGGCTGGTAGACCTTGAACCCGGCCGCCCGCAGGCCGTCGCCGAGCAGGTCGCGCTTGCGCCGCAGGTCGGAGCGGAAGCTGTCGAAGTACGAGTCCGGCAGGCGGAGCGCCTCGGCGATCGCGTACTGGAACGGGCCCGCGCTCACGTAGGTCAGGTATTGCTTGGCCGTCCGGACGGCGGTCACGAGTTCTTGGGTCCCGGTCACCCAGCCGACCTTCCAGCCCGTGAAGGAGAAGCTCTTGCCGGCGGAGGAGATGGTGACGGTGCGCTCGCGCATGCCCGGCAGGCTCGCCAGCGGGGTGTGGGCGCCCTCGAAGACCAGGTGCTCGTACACCTCGTCCGTGATGACCAGCAGGTCGCGGGAGACGGCCAGCTCCGCGACCGCGGCCAGCTCGGCGGGGGTCAGGACGGTGCCCGTCGGATTGTGCGGGGTGTTCAGGAGCAGGAGGCGGGTGCGGGGGGTGACCGCCGCGCGCAGTGCGTCCACGTCGAGGCGGAAGTCGGGGGCGCGCAGGGTCAGGGGCACCCGGACGGCTCCGGCCATCGCGATGCAGGCGGCGTAGGAGTCGTAGAACGGCTCCAGGGCGATGACCTCGTCGCCCGGCTCCAGCAGGGCCAGGAGCGAGGCCGCGATGGCCTCGGTGGCCCCGGCGGTGACGAGCACCTCGGTGTCCGGGTCGTAGTCCAGGCCGTAGAAGCGCTGCTGGTGGGCGGCGATCGCCGTACGCAGCTCCGGAACACCGGGGCCGGGCGGGTACTGGTTGCCCCGGCCGTCGCGGATCGCGCGCGCCGCCGCCTCGGCGATCTCGGCGGGGCCGTCGGTGTCGGGGAAGCCCTGGCCGAGGTTGATCGCTCCCGTGGCGGTGGCCAGGGCGGACATCTCCGCGAAGATCGTGGTGCCGAAGGCCGCCAGCTTGCGGTTGAGGAAGGGGCGGGCGGGGCGGACGGGCTGCTCGGGATCGCTCATGGGCGCAATCCTGCGGGGAAGCTCTGGACTTGCTCAAGTGTGCTTTGGGCCGCGTAGGGCGCGGGCATCCCCCCAGCACGCGGGACGAAGGGGATCCCGCACCCCGGGGAACCGGGGGAGCAGAGAGGGGTCGGGGGATGATCCTCGGAATAGTGATCTTCGTGGCGGTGGTCGTGGTGATCGTCGTGGTGGCGGTCAAGGCCGGCGGGGGTGGCCGCGGGGGCGGTCGCGGGGGCGGCAGTGCCGCCGGTGGCGGTGCGGGCTGGTGGGCCGGGAGCGGCTCCTCGGGCCACTCCTCCTCGTGTGGTTCCTCGTCGTCCAGCTGTGGTTCGTCCTCGTCCAGCTGTTCCTCCTCCTCGTCCTGCGGCGGCGGCGGAGGATGCGGTTCCAGCTGACACGGGGCAGCATGGATCCATGGCCTTCGTCGCCGGACCACCTTCGTACCGCGTCCCGCATATGTGAGACGCCCGCCGGGCACAACTTCCGTCGGGCGTCTTCTTGTTCGGACTTCACGGCCGCGCATTACGGCGTACGGGCGGCATGTCGTTGAACACGTGAACTGTGTAGCCCCCGAGGGGATGTAAACCCCTGCAACTTGGGTAAAAACGCTGTGAGTGCCGTGCCTTTCATGATTCCCTCGGTTGAGTAGACCAGTCCTCGGACCTCCCTGGACTTCCTGTGGACCCGTGCCGGTGTCCCCCCACCCGTTGACTACCGCTGGCGGGCCCCGGCCCATCTCCCTCGCGCGTTTGCGGAGCCGACTCATGCTCACGACCCTCCAGACCACCTATACCGACACGCGTGCCGCCGATCTCGCCTGGGCCCTGGGTCGGGAGCGGCTGCCCGCCCTGGCCGTACTGAACCTCGAACTGGGTGGCGCGAAAGTGGAGTTGCGCCTGCTCGGGGCCTCCCACCAGGTACTCCTGGAGGAGGGCGACGTGCTCTGCTCCGAGACCGTCGCCTGTATGCCCGGCAGCAGCACCCCGCTTCCGCTCGGCGTGGCCAAGCGCGTCGGCGACTGGGAGTACGAGTTCGCCGCGCGGGTCGAGAACCTCTCGCGCGGCTCCTTCGCCGGGCGGGCGCAGGAACTGCTCGCGCTGGTCGCGGACCATCCGAACGGGCTCGCCGGCACCTTCCCCGGCAGCCCGCACGCCTTCACCGCCATGCTCGCGCAGCGCTACGAGGGCCAGGTCCGGTGGCGGACCTGGCACGCGTACCCGCAGGAAGGGCAGTTGGTGGCGACGCGCACCCGGGTGGGTGTACGGACGTCCGCGGCGGGCGCGGGAACCGGCGCGGGCGCGCAGGGCGCCGCCCAGGCGGCCGCAGAGGCGCCGGTGCTGATCTAGGGGCGCCCGGGGGTGCCCGGGAGCATCCGGGAGCCCCGGGGTCGCAGGGGTCGCGGAGTTGCCGGATGGTTACGCCAACTGTCCGAACCAGTGCGCCACTTACACCCATGTGGGTGACCGGATGCGAGCGGGCGGTGACGTACGGTTCGCTTCATGATCGACCGTTCCACCCCGCGCGGGGTGCTTCGCACCCGGTGGCGCCGCCCCCCGGCTCCGGAGTCGCGCGGTGTGGCCCGCGCCCCGGCCGCCCTGCCCGTACGGCCCAGGACCGGCCGACTCCTGGTCCTGGCCACCGTGTTCGTCTGCGCCGCCTGCGGGCTCGTATACGAACTGGAACTGCTCGCCCTCGGCTCGTACCTCATCGGCGACTCCGTCACCCAGGCGTCGGTCGTGCTGTCCGTCATGGTCTTCGCCATGGGCGTCGGATCCCTGCTGGCCAAGGCCCTGCGCGCCCGGCCCGCCTTCGGGTTCGCCCTCGTGGAAGCGGGCCTCGCCCTGCTCGGCGGGCTCTCCGCCATAGCGCTCTACGCCAGCTTCGCCTGGCTGGGGGAGTCCCGGACCGCGCTCGTCGCCTTCGCCTTCACCATCGGCGTCCTCATCGGCGCCGAGATCCCGCTCCTGATGGTCCTCATCCAGCGCATCCGCAGACAGGACGCGGGCGGCGCCGTCGCCGACCTGTTCGCCGCCGACTACGTGGGCGCCCTCGTCGGCGGCCTCGCCTTCCCCTTCCTGCTGCTGCCCGTCCTCGGCCAGCTCACCGGCGCCATGCTCACCGGCACCGTCAACGTCGTCGCCGGCGGCGGCCTCGTCCTGTGGCTGTTCCGCCGGGACCTCAGCCGCCGCGCCCGCTGGCTGCTCGTCGCCGTCAACGTCACCGTCCTGACCGTCCTGGGCTGCGCCACCGTCCTCGCCGACGACTTCGAGCGCGTCGCCCGCCGCGCCGTCTACGGCGGGGAGGTGCGCGTCGCCGTCCAGACCGGCGTGCAGGAACTCGTCCTCACCGGCCCCCCGAACGGCTCACCGCGCTCCCTCGATCTTTTCCTCGACGGCCGCCTGAGGGTCAGCGGCTACGACGAGTACCGCTACCACGAGGCCCTCGTGCACCCCGCGATGACCGGCCCGCACACCCGCGTCCTGGTCCTCGGCGGCGGCGACGGCCTCGCCGCCCGCGAGGTGCTGCGCTACCGCGACGTCGCCTCCGTCACCGTCGTCGAGCTCGACCCCGGAGTCGTGCGGCTCGCCCGGACCGACCCGATGCTCTCCGAGCTGAACGGGCGGGCGTACGAGGACCCGCGCCTCGGCGTCGTCACCGCGGACGCCTTCCGCTGGCTGCGCGCACCCGCCGCCCGGGCCCGCTTCGACGTCATCGTCTCCGACCTGCCCGACCCCGGGATCACCCCCAGCACGAAGCTGTACTCGCAGGAGTTCTACGGGCTGGCCGCGCGGGCCCTGCGCCCCGGCGGGCGGCTCGCCGTCCACGCGGGGCCGCCCGGCACCAGGCCCCGTACCTACTGGACCGTCGAGGCCACCCTGCGCGCGGCCGGCCTGCGCACCGCCCCCTACAGCGCGGGCGGCCGCCTCTCGGGCTTCGCCGCCGGCCCCGACCGGGCGCTCGGCGCGGCTTCCGCCCCCGCCGCGAAGCTCCCGCACGACTGGGGCTTCGTCCTGGCGGCCCGCGAGGGCGCACCCCTGCTGCGGGTGGACCGGGAGACGCCCGCCCTGCGCTCCCTGTCCACGCAGTCCCTGGCCGACGCGGCCCGGGACACGGAGCGCACCCGGGTGGCGGGCCTCCCGCCGTCGACGCTGCCGCACCCGAGGTACTCGTAGCCGGGGTACTCGTGGCCCGGTGGCAGTCGAGGTACTCGTGGCCGGGGGCCCGCGTCGGTAGGCTCGTCCGCATGGAGCATCAGGTGTTCGTACCGGTCCCCTCCGACGACGTCCGCGCCGTGCTGCGCGACCCCGCCCGGCTGGCGCGATGCGTGCCGGGGCTCCAGCAGGACGCCGATACGCAGGCCGGGCCGCTGTCCGGCCGGCTGAAGGTGCGGGTCGGCGGACACACCGTCACCTACCGCGGCACCCTCTCCGTCACCGAGCAGGACCCGGACCGCTTCACCCTCGCCGGCGAGGGCGCCGAGGTGCGGGGCAGCGGGACCGTGAAGCTCTCCCTCGCGGTGCGCCTGACCGGGGCGGACGGCGGCACCCTGCTGGAGTTCACCGCCGAGTCCGCCGCCGACGGCCGCGCCGCCGCCTTCGCCCCCGACGCGGCCGCCACGGCCGCGCACCGCCTCCTGGACCGGGCCGCCGGGCACCTCGCGGCCCTCGCGGTCGACGGCCCCGCCGGGCCGGCCGAGGCGGCTGCGGATGCCGCCACGGATGCGGACGTGGACGTGGACGTGGACGTGGACGTGGACGGGGCCTCGGACTCGGACTCGGACCAGGAGGAGGACCCCGGCCCGGGGTTCACCGAGGTCACCGCCTCCGTGTTCGACACCGAGGTCCCGCCCCCGTCCCTGGACCCGTTCCTGGAGGGCACCTTCGAGGGCATGGCCGACCTCGGCGACCTCGGTGGACCCCCGCGCCCGCCGGCCGAGGCAGCGCACGCCCGCCGCACGATGATCGGCCGCAGCGCCGAGGAGGTCGACCACGCGCCCCCGCGCGGCCGCTACGCCCCGGTCCCGGCCCCCACCTCCGCCTCGGCCGGCGCCGGCCTCCGCTGGATCGCCCCGGCCGCCGCCGTGGCCGTGGCCTCGGCGGTCCTCCTGGGCCGCGCCCTGCGCCGCCGCCGCTGACCCGGGAACCCGCCCGCTTCCGCGTGCGGACCTGATCACCCCGCCGGGCTGACTAAGGTCATGGCATGAGTACGCAACTGCGCGCCGGCGGCGCCGAGGTGACCATCGACCAGGAGAACGGCTGCCGGATCAGCAGTCTGCGCATCGACGGGACGGAGCTGCTGCGGCAGGGGGACCACTACGGGTCCTTCCCCATGGTCCCGTGGTGCGGCCGGACCAGGGACGGTCAGTTCCAGGACGGGGCGACCCTGCACCAGCTTCCGCTCAACCACCCGCCGCACGCCATCCACGGCTTCGGCCGCGACGCCGCCTGGCGCCGCGCCCGCGCCACCGGTACGGAGGCCGCCTTCACGTACCCGCTCGCCGATCCGTGGCCCTACGAGGGCGTGGTCACCCAGATCTTCGAGCTCGGCGAGAACGCGCTGACCCTGACGATGGGCATCGAGACCTACCAGGACTCCTTCCCCGCGCAGGCCGGCTGGCACCCCTGGTTCCGCCGCAACCTCGGCGCCGGCGGGGACGGGTCCGACGTGTCCATCGCCTTCGAGGCCGCCTGGCAGGAGGAGCGCGGAGCCGACCACCTGCCGACCGGCAACCGCATCGACCCCAAGCCCGGCCCCTGGGACGACTGCTTCGGCATGCCGTACGGGGTCGACGTCACCCTCACCTGGCCCGACGCCCTGGAGCTGAAGGTCACCAGCCGCTCCGAATGGGTGGTCGTCTACGACGAGGAGCCCGAGGCCGTCTGCGTGGAACCGCAGTCGGGCCCGCCGAACGGCCTGAACAGCCTCCCGCAGCTGGTCACCCCGGTGGACCCGCTGGAGATCTCCACGACGTGGACGTGGCGGCGGCTCGGGTAGTGCCCAATTAAGCTCGGGGCCATGAGTGACGTACGCGATGCGCTTCTGCAGCAGATCAAGGACAAGGCCGTCGTGCACGGCAAGGTGATCCTCTCCTCCGGCCGCGAGGCCGACTACTACATCGACCTCCGCCGCATCACGCTGGACGGCGAAGCCGCCCCGCTGGTCGGCCAGGTCATGCTCGACCTCACCGCCGACCTGGAGTTCGACTGCGTCGGCGGCCTGACGCTGGGCGCCGACCCGGTCGCCACCTCGATGCTGCACGCCTCCGCCGCGCGCGGCGCGCGCCTGGACGCCTTCGTCGTCCGCAAGGCGCAGAAGGCGCACGGCATGCAGCGCCGCATCGAGGGCACCGACGTGAAGGGCAAGCGCTGCCTGGTGGTCGAGGACACCTCGACCACCGGCGGTTCCCCGCTGACCGCCGTCGAGGCGGTCCGCGAGGCCGGCGGCGAGGTCGTCGCCGTCGCGACGATCGTCGACCGCGGCGCGGCCGACGCCATCGCGGCCGCCGGGCTGCCTTATCTCACGGGGTACCAGCTGGACGACCTCGGTTTGTCCTAACCCTTGGACGGTGGGTCGTGCTTCCGCACAACTGGTGACTTAGGTCCCCGAAAGTCCGGAAGCAGGCCCTGACCTGCGTCTTTTCGGCCGGGTGGAGTGTTTCACGTGAAACACTCCACCCGGTTCGGGCCGCGCGGCGCCGTCGCGGAGGTGGAGTGGGGCGCGAGTCTGGAAAGATGGGGACGACGGCAACGTCGCCCCCAGGTCAGGGCCCGCAATAAGCACACTCCCCGCACATCCAAGGAGCGGACAGATGCCCATCGCAACCCCCGAGGTCTACAACGAGATGCTCGACCGGGCGAAGGCAGGCAAGTTTGCCTACCCGGCGATCAACGTGACCTCGACCCAGACCCTGCACGCTGCACTGCGCGGCTTCGCGGAGGCCGAGAGCGACGGCATCATCCAGATCTCCACCGGTGGTGCGGAGTTCCTGGGTGGCCAGTACAACAAGGACATGGTCACCGGCGCCGCCGCCCTGGCCGAGTTCGCGCACATCGTGGCCGCGAAGTACGACATCACCGTCGCGCTGCACACGGACCACTGCCCCAAGGACAAGCTGGACGGCTACGTCCGCCCGCTGCTCGAGATCTCGGCCGAGCGCGTGGCCCGCGGCCTCAACCCGCTCTTCCAGTCGCACATGTGGGACGGCTCCGCCGAGACCCTGGCCGACAACCTGGCCATCGGCCAGGAGCTGCTCGCCAAGGCCGCCGCCGCGAAGATCATCCTTGAGGTCGAGATCACCCCGACCGGTGGCGAGGAAGACGGCGTCAGCCACGAGATCAACGACGAGCTGTACACCACCGTCGACGACGCGCTGCGCACCGCCGAGGCCCTGGGCTTGGGCGAGAAGGGCCGCTACCTGCTGGCCGCCTCCTTCGGCAACGTGCACGGCGTCTACAAGCCGGGCAACGTCGTCCTGCGCCCCGAGCTCCTCAAGGACCTCCAGGCCGGCGTCGGCGAGAAGTACGGCAAGTCCTCCCCGTTCGACTTCGTCTTCCACGGCGGCTCGGGCTCCACGGCCGAGGAGATCGCCACCGCGCTGGAGAACGGCGTCGTGAAGATGAACCTCGACACCGACACCCAGTACGCCTTCACCCGTCCGGTCGTGGACCACATGTTCCGCAACTACGACGCGGTCCTGAAGGTCGACGGCGAGGTCGGCACCAAGTCGAAGTACGACCCCCGCACGTGGGGCAAGGCCGCCGAGGCCGGCATGGCCGCGCGCGTCACCGAGGCCTGCGCGAACCTGCGTTCCACGGGCACGAAGCTCAAGTAGCAGCGGCTCACGCGGCGCTCACGCGGCAGCTCGCGTAGCAGCGGCTTCCCGGAAGGGCCCGGCTCCACCGTCTCGGGACGGCGGGGCCGGGCCCTTCCCGCGTGTCCGCATCCCGCATCCCCCAGACTGGGGCCATGTCTCTTCACCAGAACCTCCTCGGGGGCCCCGCCCCCACCCACCTCCCCGACGAGCCGGGCATCGCGGCCATCGCCGCGGGCACCCCCGCCGTCGAGGTGGCCGCCGCGCACCCGACCTCCTCCCTCGCCTGGGCCCTCCTCGCCGACGAGGCCTTCGCGGCCGGCCGCACGGTCGAGTCGTACGCCTACGCCCGTACGGGCTACCACCGCGGCCTGGACGCGCTGCGCCGCGCGGGCTGGAAGGGCCACGGCCCGGTGCCGTGGGAGCACGAGCCCAACCGCGGCTTCCTGCGCGCCCTGAACGCCCTGGCCCGCGCGGCCGGCGCGATCGACGAGAAGGAGGAGTACGCGCGCTGCTCGACCTTCCTGCGCGACTCCTCCGAGACGGCCGCGGACGTCCTCGCGGTCTGAGGCCCGAGGGCCTTGCACGCCCGGAACCGGGCGGGTTCCCTCCGGGGGCCCGCCCGGTCGCGGGAAGTGACGTGCGCCACTGACTATTGAAGCCCTGCGGCACGACGGTCTTATGATGCGGACAGGGGACCGGAGCTCCACTCACCTCACCGGAAGGAGCGGACCGCTACCCGGAAGCACGTATCGAGGAGACAGCGATGTCGCACGCCCTTGATGCCTCCGGAGACGGCGGTTCGGACACCCCGAACCTCGACTTCGCCGGCACGACCCCCTACGAGGACTACGTCCAGGCGGACGTCCTCACCCACCTCCAGCACCTGCGCTCGGACGACCCGGGCGAGATGGTCTTCCTGGTCACCACCCAGGTCATGGAGCTGTGGTTCACGGTCATCGTCCACGAGTGGGAGACCGCCGCGAAGGCGCTCCGCGAGGACCAGCTGCCCGTCGCGATGGACGCGCTGAAACGATCCCTCCGCGAGCTGGAGGCCCTCAACGCCTCCTGGCGCCCCCTCGCCCAGCTGACCCCGGGCCAGTTCAACGCCTACCGCGCCGCCCTCGGCGAGGGCTCCGGCTTCCAGTCGGCGATGTACCGCCGGATGGAGTTCCTGCTCGGCGACAAGGCCGCCTCCATGCTGGTCCCGCACCGCGGCGCCCCGCGCGTCCACGCGGAGCTGGAGAAGGCCCTCCAGGAGCCCAGCCTCTACGACGAGGTGCTGCGCCTCCTCGCCCGCCGCGGCCTCCCGGTCCCGCCGTCCGTCCTCGACCGCGACCTCTCGCAGCGCTACGAGCCCTCGCCCGAGGTCGAAGCCGTCTGGACGGCCCTGTACGCGACCCCGGACGCCCACCTGGACCTGCACCGCCTCGGCGAGGTCCTCACCGACGTCGCCGAGCTGGTCTGGCGCTGGCGCAACGACCACCTGGTCGCCACCCGGCGCGCGATGGGCGCGAAGACGGGAACCGGCGGTTCGGCCGGCGTGACCTGGCTGGAGAAGCGCGCCCAGAAGAACGTCTTCCCGGAGCTGTGGACGGCGCGCAGCCATGTCTGAGCCGACCGCGGGACCGGACCTGGCGGCCCGCGCCGAAGCCCTGGACGCGGCCGACCCCCTCGGCAAGCTCCGCGACCGCTTCACCCTCCCCGAGGGCGTGGTCTACCTCGACGGCAACAGCCTCGGCGCCCTGCCCACAGGGGTGGCCGCCCGGCTCGCCGAGGTCGTCACGGAGCAGTGGGGCACCCGCCTGATCCGCTCCTGGACCGAGGGCGAAGCCAACTGGTGGAACGCCCCCGAGCGCATCGGCGACCGGATAGCCCCGCTGGTCGGCGCCGCCGCCGGCCAGGTGGTCGTCGGCGACTCCACCAGCGTCAACCTCTTCAAGGCCCTGGTCGGCGCCGCCCGGCTGGCCGCGCCCGGCCGGACCGAGCTGCTCGTGGACGCCGCCACCTTCCCCACCGACGGCTACATCGCCGAGTCGGCGGCCCGGATGACGGGCCTGCGCGTCGTCCCGGTCGACCCGGCCGCCGCCGCGGGGGCGATGGGTCCGGACACCGCCGTGGTGCTCCTCAACCACGCCGACTACCGCACCGGCCGCCTGCACGACCTCCCCGCCCTCACCGCGGCCGCGCACGCCGCCGGGGCGCTCGTCGTCTGGGACCTGTGCCACACCGCCGGGGCGCTGCCGGTGGGCCTCGACGCGCACGCCGTGGACCTCGCGGTCGGCTGCACGTACAAGTACCTCAACGGCGGCCCCGGTGCCCCCGCGTACCTGTACGTCGCCGCCCGCCACCAGTCCGCCTTCGATTCCCCGCTGCCGGGCTGGAACGGCCACGCGGACCCGTTCGCGATGACCCCCTCCTACGAGGCCGCGCAGGGCGTGGCGCGGGCCCGCGTCGGCACCCCGGACATCCTGTCCATGCTCGCGCTGGAGGCCGCCCTGGACGCCTGGGACGGGGTCGCGGTCGAGGACGTCCGTGCGAAGTCCCTCGCGCTGACCGACTTCTTCCTCGACTGCGTGGCGGCGTACGTCCCTGCGGGCAAGGTCGAGCTGGTCACCCCGACCGGGCACGACCAGCGCGCCAGCCAGGTGTCGCTGCGCACGGAGAACGCGGACGGGGTCATGCGCGAGCTCATCTCCCGGGGGGTGATCGGGGACTTCCGAGCCCCCGACGTCCTGCGGTTCGGATTCACTCCGCTGTACGTCGGCTTCGCGGACGCGGAGCGTGCGGCGCGCGCACTGGGTCACATTTTCGGGTGAACCGGTAGCGAAACGTCACATCACCGCGCGGGCGGGGCTACGGCCCCGCCCGCGCCGGTATCTCCCCGGTCCGCCACGGAGGGGACCGTTCCGGCCTGATACGGTCCCGCTCTGCCGGAACACCGGAACACCAGTCCCCCTCGTCCCACGCGTTACCGGAGGTTGAGCCGATGACGGACCCCGCAGTCGAACGGGACGCCGCCGAGGCCGCCTCGGCCTTCTCCCATCCGCCCGTAGCCCCCGACGCGACGGCCGCCTACGGAGAACACCCCGACCAGATCGTCGACTTCCACGCCCCCCGCGGTGAACGGGCGCAGCCGGGCGTCCCGCGCTCCGCGCCGCTGGTCGTCGTCCTGCACGGCGGGGCCTGGCGCGCCCCGTACGACCGGCAGCACATCACCCCCTTCGCGGACTTCCTGGCCCGGCAGGGATTCGCCGTCGCCAACATCGAGTACCGGCGCGGGCAGTCCCGGGCATCGCTGCCCCTGCCCCACCAGGACGCCGAGGGCCCGGTGGCCGGCCGCTGGCCCGACACCTTCGACGACGTGGCCGCCGCACTGGACGCCCTCCCGGAGCTCGCCGCCGGCTGCCTGCCGGAGGCCGACCCCCGCCGCATGGTGCTGACCGGCCACTCGGCCGGAGGCCACCTCGCGCTGTGGGCCGCGGCCCGGCACGTGCTCCCGCAGGACGCCCCGGCCGGCTGGAGACTGCCCTCGCCGCCGCTGCTGCGCGGAGTGGTGGCGCTGGCCCCGATCGCGGACTTCACCGTCGCGGAGGAGCTCGGGGTGTGCGGGGGTGCCTCGGCGCAACTCCTGGGCGGAGCGGCGGCCTTCGCCGCGCGGCGCCCGTACGCGGACCCGGCGGCGCTGCTCCCGACCGGCATCGCGACGGCGGTGGTCCAGGGGCGCGGCGACATCGTGGTCCCGGAGTCGGTGTCGGAGGCGTACGTCGCGGCGGCCGCGCTGGCGGGGGAGATGGTCGGACTGACCCTGCTGGACGGAGTCGGACATTTCCCGCTGATCGACCCGGCGGCGGATGGTTGTGCTGTGGTCGCCGAAGAAATCTCACAACTGGCCTGGTAGTTCCGCTGGATACGCTGATCAGGTTTGACTCTGTCAGTGTGTGAAACAGCAAAAATGGGGGGGCCGGTGCGCAATCGCCGACTCGTAATGTCCGCTGCCCTGATGGCCGCGGGACTCGGGCTCATCCCGGGCATGGCCTCGGCCACGGCCGCGCCTGCGGGGCCCGTCGCGCCCGTCGCGCCCGTCGCGCCCGTCGCGCAGAAGACGTACCACAGCCCTGCCGACCGCACGGTCCGCACGGCGCTGCCCACGGTCGGTCGCACGACCGCGGCCGGCGGGAACAAGGACCTCCGCGTCGGTGTGGGCGGTTACGGCAGCACCGCGCTCGGGCTGGGGATCAAGACCGAGATCACGAGCGAGGACGTGGCACTCGACGTCACCATCGACTGGGGCGACGGCAAGACGACCGAGTTCACCACGAAGGGGACCGGCGAGCAGCGGCACCCGCACACGTACACCGAGGTCGGCGAGTACCAGGTGAAGGTGACGGTCGTCGACGCCACCAACGGTGTCCGCGCCGAGAACGGCCTCACGCACCTCACCCCGGGCACCGAGTTCAACCCCTACGCCCCGACCCGGCTGCTGGACACCCGCAACGGCACGGGCGTGAAGGCGGGCAAGGTCGCCGGGCGCGGCCAGACCCGCGTGAAGGTGACCGGCATCGGCGGCATTCCGGCGGCCGGCTCCGGCGCGGCGAACGGCGTCGACGCGGTGGCCCTCAACGTCACGGTCACCAACACGGTGGCCCCCGGGCACGTGACGGTGTGGGAGGGCGAGGGCACGGGGATCCCCGAGACGTCGAACCTGAACTACGCGTCCGGCCAGTCCGTCTCGAACACGGTCATCGCGCAGGTCGGCAGCGACGGCTACGTCGACCTCTTCAACGGCGGCTGGAGCTCCGTCGACCTGGTCGTCGACATCACGGGCTACTTCACGTACAAGGCGGCCAGCGGCTACACGGCGCTGAAGCCGACCCGCTTCGCGGACACCCGTGAGGGCCTCGGCGCGGCCAAGGGCCAGGTGCCCCCGCGGACCTCGTTCCAGACCCGGGTCGGCGGCGTCAACCCCGTGCCCGGCGGCATCACCGCGGTGGCGCTGAACGTGACGGCGACCAACCCGAAGGACGCCGGCCACCTCTCCCTGTACCCGAGCGGGGCCATGGTCCCCACCGCGTCCAGCCTGAACTTCGCGGCCGGCGAGACGGTGGCGAACTCGGTGATCGTGCCGGTCGGTCCCGACGGCATGGTCAACGTCTTCAACGGCGGCTGGGCCCCGACCGACGTGGTGATCGACGTGGTCGGCTACTACAGCAAGGACAGCAAGGCCGCCTACGTGGCGGGCGGGGGGTTGCGCCTCCTCGACACCCGGAAGCCCGACAGCTGGTACGGGGGCGGGAAGTTCCCCGCCCGCGGCTACATCGCCCAGGGCTTCTCGGTGGTCGACGACCCGGAGGGCATCGAGGCGTACGTCCTGAACACGACCGTCACCAACACCACGGACACCGGATTCCTGTCGGTCGCCCCGGGCCCGTTCCCGTGGCTGATCAACGACCAGCCCGGTGCGCCCGTACCGCCGCGCCCGGTCTCCTCGAACCTGAACTGGACGGCCGGCAAGACCGTCCCGAACCTGGTGCAGGCCAGTGACGGCGAGCACGGCGTCATCCACTTCTGGAACCAGGGCTGGAAGGACGCCGACCTGATCGTCGACGTCTTCGGCGTCTACCAGACCAAGTAGCACCCCAGGGGCGGCACGCGACGGCGTGCCGCCCCTGGGCCCGGAGGGGCGGACGATCAGTCCTCGGCCCCTGCGGGGGCGTGGGGAGGGGTGGCCGGGAGTTCGAAGACGAGCTCGATTCCGTCGGTCTCGTTTCCTCGTTCGGCGACGCGGGCGAAGCCGAAGCCCGCGATGGTCGCCAGGGAAGCGGTGTTGTCGGATCGGATCGTGGCCCGGACGGTCCTGACATCGGGCTCTTCGGCGGCCCGGGCCAGGAGGGCGGTCAGCATGGCGCGGGCATAGCCCTGGCGGCGGTAGGCGGACACCACGCTGTAGCCGACCTCGACCACGCCGTCCTCGCTCGGCGGGCCGTGGAACCCGGCGTCGCCGATGACCGTCCCGTCCGGCTCGGACACTGCGGCCCGGGTGGTCCAGGGGGCGGCGGACGGGTCCTTCGCGTTGGGTGTGGACTACATGAAGTACCCGTTCAGGTCGGCGATCACGTCCACCGAGCCGGAGTTGTTGAAGAACGTCACCCGGCCGTCCACCACCGGGACCACCACCAGGTTGGAGACGGTCTTGCCGGCCGTGAAGTTGAGGTTCGACACGTTGGGGCGGGCCGCCCCGTGCGGGTGGACGATGAGGTGGCTGTCGGACGTGGGGTTGGTGACCGTGACGTTGAGGACGACCGCGGTCACCCCCTGCGCCGGTACGCCCTCCACCCCGGACACCTGCAGGCTGACCAGTCCGCCGGAGCCCACGGGCCCGGGGCGGGCGCCGGTGCCGTCGCGGGTGTCCAGGAGGCGGACCGGCGCACCCGAGGAGAAGGTCGAGCCGGTCGCCGCGTAGTAGCCGGTGACGTCGGCGATCAGGTCGACCGAGCCGGAGTTGTTGCGCAGGTCCACCTTTCCGTTGACCACCGGGACGACCACGAGGTTGGGCACGATCTGCCCCGGCGTGAAGTTGAGGTTCGAGACCC
Organism: Streptomyces sp. GL_141; assembly: GCF_057834385.1. NCBI lineage: Bacteria > Bacillati > Actinomycetota > Actinomycetes > Kitasatosporales > Streptomycetaceae > Streptomyces > Streptomyces sp. GL_141. Next base: position 3,866,109 of record NZ_CM174402.1, on the reverse strand, counting down.
CGGGCACGGGCTGACCGTTCGGGTAGACCGTGACGTGGCCCGCCTCGGTGGGCTGGACGGCGGTGACGTTCATGACCACGGCGGTGACTCCGGTGGCCGGTACGCCCTTGACGCCCGCGACCTGGAGGGTGACCACACCGCCCGTACCGACGCGCTGCTTCTTCGCGCCGGTGCCGTCGCGGGTGTCGAGGAACCGGGACGGGGTGATCGGGGTGAAGGAGGAGCCGGTCCCGGCCTTGTCGGTGTAGTAGCCGGTGACGTCGGCGATCAGGTCGACGGTGCCGGCGCTGTTGCGCAGGTCCACCTTCCCGTTGACGACCGGCACCGTCACGAGGTTGGGCACGATCTGCCCGGCCGCGTAGTTGATGTTCGATACCCCGGGCAGCGGGCGGCTGTTGGGGTAGACGGTGACGTGGCCCGGCTGGGTGGGCTGGACGGCGGTGACGTTCATGACCACGGCGGTGACTCCGGTGGCCGGGACGCCCTTGACGCCCGCGACCTGGAGGGTGACCACACCGCCCGCGCCGACGCGCTGCTTCTTCGCGCCGGTGCCGTCGCGGGTGTCGAGGAACCGGGACGGGGTGAGCGGCACGTACCGGGACTTGCCCGGAGTCGAGGCGGTCGTGACCGTGTACGCCTTCGGGAGGTAGCCCGGGGAGGGCACGCCGCCGGTGTAGCCGACGCCCTCGCGGAGCAGGTCGTAGGTGCCCGGGGGCAGGTCGGTGGTGTCGACCTGGACGTTGAGGGCGGTGCCCGCGGCGTTCACGGAGACCTGGACGAGCGGCCGCTCCTGGCCGCCGCCCACCAGCTTGAGCTTCGTGCCCAGGGTGAGGCCCGTACCGCTGACGACGGCCCGGGAACGGGTACCGGTGGGGCTGGCGGCGGGGCTGATGCCGGTCGGGAGCTGGGCCGACGGGGGAGTGCAGCCGTTGTCGCAGACGCCCTCCATCGTGAACTCGACGGGCGTGGGCGCCTTTCGGGCGCTCACCAGCAGGACCGCCTGAGCGGCAGGGGCGTCGGTGGTGCTGGAGCAGCGCACACCGAACCGGCCCATCGCGCCGATGCAGCCGTACTTGCTGTACGAGGCGTTCCAGTCGGCGGCGGTGTCCAGATCCACCCAGGGGTGGTCGCCGTTGGTGGAACTGCTGGTGCCGACGACGTTGAAGGCCTGACCGGGCTTGATGTCGAGTACGGCGCAGTAGCCGGTGGAGGATTCCGTGAGCACCCCGCTGCGGGCCGGGAAGCCCTCGGGGGAGACCCGGTTCGCCGTGCACTCCGCAGCCCATCCGGCGGCGGTGCCCACCCGCCAGGTGTCCACGTTGGTGTGGATCGGCTTGTCCTCGTAACCGGTGGCGATCAGCACCACCACGTACGAGGTCGAGCCGGTCACCTGGCAGGAGACGCCCTGCTGCCAGCAGAGGATCTTGCCGGCGGGGTCGAGGACCGCCGTCGTGGTGGTGGGGTCGTACCGTCCCCCGAGCGTCCGCGCGCTGAGCCACATCTTGTCCGCGGCGGCGGCGGGAACGCGCAGGCAGCGTGCGTCCAGGGCCGAGGTCAGGTCGAAGGGGGTGGAGGGACCGCCCACCTTCGTCGAGGCGGGCGCGGCGCAGTTCGCCGTCGGCGACACGTCGCGGCGCACCAGCGTGTACGTGTCGGCTCCGCCCCAGCCGGCCAGCAGGGCCGTGTAGGCGGTGCCGGGAGTCAGGGGGCAACTGGTGGTGGTGCTGTAGTAGTTCGTCTCGCAGGCCACGTTGCCCTGCGGGTCGACGACCCGGACCGTGGCGTTCAGCTTGTTCTGGCTGTTGGTGTAGTCGAGCAGCTCGGCGGACGCGTGCTTGTCGGCGGGCAGGCTCAGGCACGCCTGGCGGACGTCGGCGGGCAGGCCGACCCGGGCGCCGGTGGAGGCGCCGAAGGTGGTCTGCGGCCACGGCGTGCAGCCGGCGGCCTCACCGGTGCGGTGGACCACCAGGCCGTACGCCGTGGAGGCCTCGCCGGTCAGCACCACGCGGAACGGGGCGGTGCCGGTCAGCTTGCAGACGGCCTCCGGGGAGCCTTCGCACTGCTGGGCGCCGGAGGCGTCGTAGACGGCCGTGTCGGCGTGGTCCCCGTCGGCCGGGGGCCGGTTGAGGAGGTAGACGCCCTTGCCGGTGGCGGTCGACAGGGTCAGGCAGAGCTGCTGCCCGGGTCCGCCGAAGGTGCCGGTGGCCGGGCCGGACACCAGGCCGTCGTCCCGGGTCGCGGTGCAGCCCCGGGCCTCCTTCGCGGAGTGGAAGGCCATCCCGAAGGCGCCGGCGTCGGTGGTGCGGGGGTCGACGGCCCAGGTGTAGTCCCCGGCGGGCAGGGTGCAGCCCGTCGCGCAGTCGGCGACCTGGGTGCCCGCGGCCGTGTACAGCAGGCCGTAGGGCGCGGTGCCGGCGGAGACCGGGGCGTAGGTGTACGGGCCCGCCGACGGGACGCGCAGCACGCGGCAGCGCACCGTGGAGGTCAGGTCCGGGGAGGCTCCGTAGGCCTGGGGCTCGACGACCGGGCAGCCCTCGGGCTTGGAGAACCGGGCGGCGGTGAAGGCGTAGGGCTCGGCCGCGCCGTAGGACTGCAGCACCGACACCCGGTACGGGGCGGTGCCGGTGAGCGTGCAGTCGAGCGCGTCGCCCTCGCGGTTCAGGGAGGAGCAGATTTCCTTGCCCGCGGCGTCGTAGACGCTCTCCAGCACCCGGTACGAGGTGGCGTGGCTGCGCACGAGGTCGTTCGCGGCCAGCCCCAGCGTGTAGCAGTCACCGGCGGAGCCGGCGGGCAGCGAACGCTGGAACACGGTCGGGGCGCCGAGCTTGGAGTCGGCGGCTCCGACCGGGATGCAGGCGGTGGTGGAGAGCAGCGGGGTGTACGCGACGGAGGCGCCGGTGTCGTTGCCGCTGTTGTTCATCAGCGTCAGCGTGTACGCGCCGGCGGTGGTGGTGGGGCAGCGCAGGGCGCCTTCGGAGGACGGGCGTACGGGCTCGCAGGCGACGGCCGAACCGTCGGGTGCGAGGAGCCGGGGATAGAGCGACCCCTGGGCGGCGACGGCCTGGATCAGGACCAGGTCCTTCTGCTGCGGCAGGGTCAGCGCGATCCGGGCCGTCGTGGACGACGGGACGGCGCAGTCGACGATCTCGTGCGGCTTCAGCGCCGCCGGGCAGGGGCCCGACGGGTCGGCCTCTGCGAGCGAGCGGACGGCGGCCTCGCGGTCCGCCTTCGGGTCCGGCTTCGGCGCGGCCCGCGGGCCTGCGGCCCGCGGTGCGACGGCAGTTGCGGTGGCCGGATCGGTGGTGGTGGTGCCGGGCGACGGGGCCGCGAGGGCGACCCCGCTCCGGCCGGTGAACGCCGTCAGCACGGCGAGCAGCAGGGCGCCGGAGGCGAGGGCCGTACGGCTTCTCCCCCTGGTCGCGGACATACCTCTGCCAAGCGGCAGCAAACTCATGAACCCCCCAGTTCAAGCAGGCCCGCTTCCGTGATCAGCACGGGATTCGCGGGCAGGCGGAGCATATCCCCTTGCCGGACCCGGCTGAGAAGCGGTTATGTACGCTGCTCGCGAGATCAAATCTGATCATGTTCAAACAGAAGTGGGGGGCCGGTGCGCAATCGCCGACTCGTAGTTTCGGCCGCCATCGTGGCGGCTGCCGTGGGGCTCGTACCGGGGACCGCCTCGGCGGTGTCCGTGTCCGGAGCCACCACGTCCGGTGCGAAGGCGTCCGGGGTCGACCGGGACGCGGTGCGGAAGGCCAAGGGGAGGACCTTCAGCAGCCCGGCCGAACGCACGGTCACGACGGCACCTTCGGGCGCCGCCGCCAAGGGGAGCGCCCGGGTGCAGCAGGCGCCGGACGCGGCCACCGCGGCCGACCAGCGGCTCAGGGTCGCTGTGAACGCGTTCGCCGAGGGCGTGGACTCGTTCAACCTGGAGAGCATCGTCTCCAGCCAGGAGTACGCCCTCGTCGACGTCGTCATCGCCTGGGGCGACGGCACCACGGATACGTACAACGCCAGTGTCATGCCGCGCGACTTCCATCTGCACCGCGCCACGCACCAGTACGCCGCGATCGGCTCGTACGAGATCAAGGTCACGGTGAAGGACTCCGCGACGGGTGGTGAGGCGGAGAACAGCCTGACCGTCGCCACCGAGGGCACCGAGTTCACCGCACACGAGCCGAAGCGGCTGCTGGACACCCGTGAGGGCATCGGCGCCGCGCGGGCCAAGGTCGGCGCGCGCAGTTCGGTCGCGCTGAAGGTGGCGGGAGCCGGGAAGGTGCCCGCCGGGGTCCGCTCCGTGGTTCTCAACCTCACCGTCACCAACACCACGGCGCCGGGCCACGTCTCGGCGGCCCAGGAAAAGGGGCTGGCGGAGAATGCCCAGACCTCGGTCCTGAACTACGTCGCGGGCCAGTCCGTGCCGAACCTGGTGATCGTGCCGGTCGGCGAGGACGGGTACGTGCACCTGTTCAACGCGGGCTGGGCGCCGGTCGATCTGCTGGCCGACGTCACCGGCTACTTCACCGCGTCGAAGGCTGCCGGCTACGGGGCGCTGGCCCCGACCCGGATCGTGGACACCCGGGAGGGCCAGGGCACGGCGAAGGGCCAGGTGCCCGGGTACGGGTCCTTCGACATCGGGATCGCCGGGCGCTCGGGCGTGCCGGCCGGCGCCACCGCGGTCGCGCTGAACCTGACCGTCACCAACCCGCGGTCGGCCGGACACCTGACGGCCTACCCCGCGGGGAAGACGGCGCCGACCACGTCGAACGTGAACTTCGCGGCGGGCCAGACCGTCGCCAACGCGGTGATCGTGCCGGTCGGCGCCGACGGGAAGATCACCGTCCGCAACGGCGGCTGGAACCCCGCCGACGTGGTCGTGGACGTCGTCGGCTACTACTCCCCGCAGAGCAGGTCCGCCCTCGTGGTTCCCCCGGTGCCCTTCCGGATCCTGGACACGCGCGAGAACGGCAGCTGGAACGACCGCCCGGCGTTCCCGCTGGCGCCCCGCAGCTACGAGTGGCTGGGCCTCGAAGGCGACACGCCGGCCGCCGAGGTCGACGCGTGGGCCCTGAACACCACGGTCACCAACACCCGCGGTGACGGATTCCTGTCGGTGGCCCCGGACCCGAACCTCTGGTCCGACTACGTGCGCGGCAAGAACGTGAAGCCGCAGCGGCCGGTGTCCTCGGCCCTGAACTGGACGGCGGGCGCGACCGTGCCGAATCTGGTGCAGACGCCCGGCGGCAAGGGCGGCATCGTGGACTTCTGGAACCAGGGCTGGTCGTCCGTCGACCTGGTCGTCGACCTGACCGGCTTCTACGAGACTCCCGGAGCCTGACACACCGCGAGGGGCGGGGCGCCGTACCGGCACCCCGCCCCTCGCGTGCGTCGCTAGAGGAACGAGTTGATCTCGATCGTCTCGGTGCGGCCGGGGCCGACGCCGATCGCGGAGATCGGGGCGCCCGACATCTCTTCCAGGGCCTTGACGTACGCCTGGGCGTTCTTCGGGAGGTCCGCGAAGGTCTTGGCCTTGGTGATGTCCTCGGACCAGCCGGGGAAGTTTTCGTAGATCGGCTTCGCGTGGTGGAAGTCCGTCTGCGAGTACGGGAGCTCCTCGACGCGCTTGCCGTCGATCTCGTACGCGACGCAGACCGGGATCTCTTCCCAGCCGGTCAGCACGTCCAGCTTGGTGAGGAAGAAGTCCGTCAGGCCGTTGACGCGGGTCGCGTAGCGGGCGATCGGGGCGTCGAACCAGCCGCAGCGGCGGTCACGGCCGGTGGTGACACCGCGCTCGCCGCCGATGCGGCGCAGGGCCTCGCCGTCCGCGTCGAACAGCTCGGTCGGGAACGGGCCGGCGCCGACGCGGGTCGTGTACGCCTTCAGGATGCCGATGACGCGGCTGATCTTCGTCGGGCCGACGCCCGCACCGGTGCAGGCGCCACCGGCGGTCGGGTTCGAGGAGGTGACGAAGGGGTACGTGCCGTGGTCGACGTCGAGCAGGGTGCCCTGGCCGCCCTCGAAGAGCACGACCTTGTCCTGGTCGAGCGCCTTGTTGATGATCAGGGTGGTGTCGGCGACGTACTGCTTGATCTGCTCCGCGTAGCCGAGCAGCTCTTCGACGATCTGCGCCGACTCGATCGCGCGGCGGTTGTACAGCTTCGTGAGGAGCTGGTTCTTGCCCTCCAGCGCCGCTTCGACCTTCTGGGTGAGGATCGACTCGTCGTAGAGGTCCTGGATCCGGATGCCGACGCGGTTGATCTTGTCCGCGTAGGTCGGTCCGATGCCGCGGCCGGTCGTACCGATCTTGCGCTTGCCGAGGAAGCGCTCGCCGACCTTGTCGAGGGTGACGTTGTACGGCGTGATCACGTGCGCGTTGCCGCTGACCAGCAGCTTGGAGGTGTCGATGCCGCGCTCGTTCAGGCCGCGCAGCTCGGAGAGCAGGACGGCCGGGTCGATGACGACACCGTTGCCGATGACCGGGGTGCATCCGGGGGAGAGGATGCCGGAAGGGAGAAGGTGCAGTGCGTACTTCTGGTCGCCTACGACGACCGTGTGGCCGGCGTTGTTGCCGCCCTGGTAACGCACTACATAGTCAACGGATCCACCGAGCAGGTCGGTGGCCTTTCCCTTGCCCTCGTCACCCCACTGAGCTCCGAGCAGCACAAGAGCGGGCACAGGCGTACACCTCTTCCGGATGGGGCATGTCCAAGGTCAGGGGGCGTACGACGATGTACACCGCAGGCTGAGCCGTCGGACCGGTACCCCGGAATAGACGAAGGCCCTGGCGCAATAGCGCAAGGGCCTCTTGCACAAAGATGCTACCCGAGGAAGGACCGAGGTGTCGGCTCCAGAGCCCACCATGAGCCATGCGGGCGCGCCGGTAGGCGGCCTGCTCGTGCTCGTCGACCCGGTCGCCCGCCGTCTTGACGGCGAGTCCGTGCGAATCGCGAAAGATGTGTTGTCAGCGGGAGCGGCGGCGAAAATTTGCCTCCCGGACTCACAGGAGGAGTTTGCGCGGGCCCTTGCCCGCCGGGGTCATCGGCGGCCGGTGATCGTGGGCGACGATCGCGCACTGGTCCGGGCCGTCGGGCTGCTGCACCGTGAGCGGGCCCTGTCCGAGGGGGCCGTTTCGCTGATTCCGGTGGGGCCGGCGGGGTCGCTCGTACTGGCGCTGCAGCTCGGCGTGCCGCTGTCGGCCGTGTCGGCCGCGCGGGCGGTCCTGGACGGGGCCGTCGGCATGCGGGACCTGCTGGTCGACGACAGCGACGGGGTGGTGCTGGGCGGGATCGGCATCCCGCCGCCCCCCGTGGGGGCCGGATCCGGGTCCCGGCCGGGGTCCCGGTCCGGGGCCGGGGGCGTGCCGCGGCCGGCCGGGCCGTCGGTGTGGAACGCGTACCGCTCGCTGGTCCGTACGTTCGGCCGTCCGCCGGCCGGGGCCTGCTCCGCCACCGGATCCGGCGGCGGACACCGGCTGCGCGTGGAGGCCGACGGGGTGGTCCTGGCGGACGTGGACGGGATGGTCGAGGACGTCGCCGTGTCGGCCCGGGAGGGCGACGGGCTGGCGGACGTGCTGGTCCGGATGGCGGGGGCGGTCGCGGTACCGGGCTCCGGGGCGGGGTCCGGAGCGGGAGCGGGGTCCGGATCGGGAGCGGCTTCCGGCTCCGGCCATGGCCCCGGATCCGGCTCCGGCTCCGGCCGGGTGGTGCGGGTGCGGGCGTCGGCCGTGACCGTGTCCGGCGAGGATTTCCGCTACCGGTCGGACGTCGGGATCACCGGTCCGGTCCGGCGCCGCACGTGGACCTTGCACCCGGGCGCCTGGGGGCTGACACTGCCGCTGCAACGCTGACGCCGACGCGGGTGGGGAGGGCGGGGGCCGATGGCCCGGACCGGGATCGCGGACGTTCCCTGGTGGCTCGGGGTGTTCCGGTGGGTGACCCTCGCCGGGGCGGCCGTGTGCGGGCTCGCCGTGCAGGCGGGGATCGGTGCGGCCTACGACGACCCGACCGTGTCCTTGCGGGTGGTCGGCCGGAGCGCGGACGAACGGACCTGCGTGGTGGCCTGGCGGGACCGCGCCTTCGGGGAGAAGGAGCGGACCGCCGGTTTCCGCTGCTCGGCGGAGGAGGCGAAAGTGGCGACGTACCGGCCCTGGCGGGGCCGCCTCTACGAGGTCGGCGCATCCGGCCCGGGCGCGCGCTGGACGGGCCCGCTCGGCGCCCTCGGTGTGGTCGTGGTGGCCTGTGGCGTCGTCTTCGGCATCTACCGGAACTTCGTGCGGTGACCGTGGATGCCGAGGGCGCGGCGGATGCCGGGGACGCGGCGGATACCGCGGATGCCGGGGACGCCGGGGAGCGGGCTGACCCGGCGGGTGAGCCCGTGCCCGGGCCGCCGGGTGGAGCCGCCGTGCGGGACGCGCTCGCAGACTGGCGGCAGGACGCGCTGCTGATCGGCCTGCTGCCGGTGCTGTGCTGGCCCGCGCTGATCGGGGCGCTGGTCAGCCGGCCCGCGGCCTTGGAGGCGGTCCTGCTGGGGCTGCTGTGTGTGCCCGTGCTCGTGGCCCTCCGGGAGCTCTACGTCACGTGGAGCGTGCGCCGGACCCTGCGGGACCCGGAGCTGCGCTGGGTCCCGTACGACGTCCGGGTGCTGCGCGGGCGCGGGCTGCCGCCGCTGCTGGTCCTGAGCGGCGGCTCCGGGGGCCGCGGCCGCCGCGGGCCGTGGGTGCTGACCCTGGGGCCGCTGGGGCGGCGGGTGCTGCCGCCGCGGGCGTGGCCCCGTACGGATCCGGGCCTGCCGCAGTCGGGCCTCCCGCAGTCGGCCCTGCCTCCGTCGCCGTCGGAGTCGGAGGCCGGGGATCCGCCGCTGGAGCGGTTCGTGTGGCTGGCCGGGGACCCGGGGCCGGGGGCCGTCGTGTGGGCGCCGCGCGCCCGGGAGCTGGGCCGGGCGCGCAGGCTGTGGCGGCGGGGCGCGCTCAGTCGGAGGCGGCCGCCTCGATGAGGTCGCAGACGGGGCCGGGGAGGGAGGCGAGGGAGGCGTGGCTCGCGTCGAGCTCGACCGTCTTGCGGGGGTTCATGCGGGCGGCCATGCGGCGCTCGTTGTCGGGGTGGATCATGCGGTCGGCGGTGGAGACCTGGTACCAGGACGGCTTCGCACGCCAGGCGGGCGCGGTGACGGCGTCGCCGAAGGCGGAGGCGAGGGGGGCCTTCTGGGTCACGGCCATGACCAGGGCTTCCTCGGGGGTGAGGTCCTGGGCGAAGCTCTCGTGGAACTTGTCCTGCCTGACCCACAGATAGCCGTCGGAGTCGGGCGCGATGTTCTCGAACGCCGCGGGCGGATTCTCCTGGCTGATCCCGCCGGGGCTCTCCCCGGCGTCGGGCGCGAAGGCGGCGACGTAGACCAGTCCGGTGACGTTGGGCAGGTCGCCGGCCTCGGTGATGACGGCTCCGCCGTACGAGTGGCCGACGAGCAGCACCGGCCCGTCGATCTGCCGGACCATCTTGCGGGTCCGCTCGGCGTCGTCGGCGAGGGAGGTCAGCGGGTTCTCGACCGCGTGCAGGTCGGTGTATCCACGGCGGTGGAGCTCGCCGATGACCTTGGCCCAGTGGGCGGCGCCGCCCCAGAAGCCGTGGACGAGGACGATCGCGGGGGTGCGGACGGGGCTGTCGGCCATGAGGTTCTGCTCCTGAGTCCGGTGTCGGTGTCCCGGGTCCCGACTCCCTTGACCCGTGTCGGGACGTGTCGGGCCGGGTCGGATTGGAGGCCCCCCGGCCCACGCTAGGCGGGTGGCCTGCGGGCCGCCACGGCGCCACCGCCGACGCCGGACCTCGTCGGCAACCGTGGGCGGGGCCCCGGGCTACGGCAGGTTCAGGGTGGCGCGGTGGGTGCGCCAGCGGTCCATCAGGCCCAGGAGTTCGGCCTGCATGAACTCGAAGAACGCCGCCGTCTCGGCGATCCGGGCGCCCGCGGGGGAGTCGGGTCCGAGACTGGCCGCGCCGTCGCGGAGGGTCTTCTCCCAGAGGGTCAGGATCTGGTCCCGGCGGGTGAAGGTCTCGTACCAGAGCTCGTTGTGCAGCACGTAGCGATCGCGCCGCGAACCCGGCTCGCGCTCCCGGCTGACCATGTTGACCTGGGAGAGGTAGGAGACGGCTCCCGATACCGCCGCCGGGCTGATCCGCAGGGCCTCGCCCAACTCGGCCGAGGTCATCGCGCCGCCGTCGCTCGCGAGCAGCCGGGCGAAGACGCGCGCGGCCATCCGCTGCATCCCCGCCTCGGTCTGCTGCGCGCCGACTCCGGCGCCGTCGAACTGCTCGGCGGCGATCCGTGGACCGACGCCGTCGAACTGCACCGCCACATCGCCTACGTGCCCGGCGATGTCACCCTCTGGCGCAACCTCTCGGGCGGCGAGGTCATCGACCTCTACGGGCGCCTGCGCGGCGGCCGCGGCCTCGACCGGGCGCGCCGCGCCGAGCTGATCGAGCGGTTCGAACTCGACCCGACCAAGAAGGGGCGTACCTACTCCAAGGGCAACCGGCAGAAGGTCGCCCTCGTCGCCGCCTTCGCCGCCGACGTGGAACTGCTCATCCTCGACGAGCCCACCTCCGGACTCGACCCGCTGATGGAGGAGGTCTTCCGCGGCTGCGTCGCCGAGGCCCGGGCCGCCGGCCGCACCATCCTGCTCAGCTCGCACGTCCTCAGCGAGGTCGAGACCCTCTGCGACCGGGTCAGCATCATCCGCAAGGGCCGCACGGTCGAGACCGGCAGCCTCGCCGAACTGCGCCACCTGACCCGTACGTCGATCAGCGCCGAGCTCGCCGCACCGCCCAACGGGCTCGCGCACCTGCCGGGCGTCCACGACGTGCAGGTGCGGGGGCGGAAGATCCGGCTCCAGGCCGACACGGACAAGCTGGATGCCGTACTGCGGTCGCTGGCCGCCTCGGGGGTGCGGTCCCTGACCGCGACCCCGCCGACCCTCGAAGAGCTCTTCCTGCGGCACTACGCCCGGTCCGCCGAGGGGGCGGAGGAGCTGCGATGAAGCACCGTCAACTGGCCGGGACCACGGCCCTGCTGCGCCTCGCCCTGCGCCGTGACCGCGTCATGGTGCCGGTCTGGATCCTGGCCGTGACCGGCCTGGTGCTCAGCCTGCCCGCCTCCCTCGAATCGGTCTACGGGACGCCGGCCGAACGGGCCCGCCTGCTCTCCACCATGAGCGCGAACGGTTCGCTCCGCGCCCTCTACGGCCCCGCCTTCGGCGATTCGATCGGCGCGCTGACCGCCTGGCGGGGCGGGGTCTTCGCCGGGCTGCTCGCCGGGGGCATGAGCCTGATCATCGTGATCCGGCACACCCGCGAGGAGGAGGAGACGGGCCGTCAGGAGCTGTTGTCGGCGGCGATGGTGGGGCGCCGGGCCCCGCTGACGGCAGCCCTGCTGGCGGCCCTGTCCGCCAATGCGCTGGTCGCCCTCCTCGTCGCGGCCGGACTCGCCGGGCGGGGCGCGGGCGGAGCACTCGCCCTCGGACTTGGGATCGGCGCCACCGGGATGCTCTTCGCGTCGGCGGCCGCCGTCACGGCGCAGCTCACCGAGAGCGCGCGGCTCGCCAAGGGCCTCGCCGGGGCGCTGCTCGGCGCGGCCTTCGTCCTGCGCGCCGCGGGCGACGCGGGCTCCGCGGACGGTTCGTCGGTGCTGACCTGGATCTCACCGCTGGGCTGGCTGGAGCACGTACGGGCCTTCGCGGCCGAACGCTGGTGGGTGCTCCCCCTGTTCGCGGCGGCCTTCGCCGTCCAGACGGCCGCGGCCTACCTGTTCGCCGGCCGCCGCGACCTCGGCATGAGCTTCCTGGCGGTCCGCCCGGGCCCGGCCGAGGGTCCCCCTTCGCCCACCTGCCCCGGATCCCCGGCTCCGAGGCCCTGACCTGGGCTCCCCTGCTGATACTGACCGCATTGGCGGCGGCTCTCCTGGCCGCTGCCCTGACCGCCCTGCGCCGCCGGGACCTGGCGGCCTGAGCCCCGCCCCTCCTCGATCCGCGCCCGTCCGAAAAGTTGTCCACAGCTGTGGACAACTTTTCGGGGCGGCCTAAGCGGGGGTCACCAGCCGGGTCTCGTACGCGAACACCGCCGCCTGGGTGCGGTCCCGCAATCCCAGCTTGACCAGGATCCGGCTCACGTGCGTCTTGATGGTGGACTCGGCGATGATCAGCCGGTCCGCTATCTCCGCGTTGGACAGCCCCTGCGCGATCAGCACCAGTACCTCGGTCTCCCGCTCCGTCAGCTCCGTGACCGCCGCCGAGCCCACTTGCGACCGGGTCTCCGACAACTTCGAGAACTCCGTGATCAGCCGCTTGGTCACGGAAGGCGCCAGCAGCGCCTCGCCTGCGGCCACCACCCGCACCCCATCGGCCAGTTGGCGGGCAGAGGCGTCCTTGAGGAGGAAGCCGGACGCACCGGCCCGCAGCGCCTGGTACACGTACTCGTCGAGGTCGAAGGTCGTCAGGACCAGCACCTTCGCGTCCGTGTCGGCGGCCACGATCTCCCGTGTCGCCTCCAGGCCGTTCATCTCCGGCATCCGGATGTCCATCAGCACCACATCCGGCTTCAGCGCCGCCACCTGGGCGATGGCCTCCCGCCCGTTCACCGCCTCCCCGGCCACTTCGATGCCGTCCATCGCGTTCAGCAGGACGGAGAACCCCTCACGGACCATCATCTGGTCGTCGACGATGAGCACTCTGATCGTCATGCCGGATCCTTCACGGGATCCGGACGGATGCCGGCCACGGGTATGAACACCGCCACCTCGAACCCTCCGGTGGCCAGCTCCCCGGCCGTCATCTCCCCTTCCAGCATGGCCACCCGCTCGCGCATCCCGGTCACCCCCTGCCCCGCCCCCGGCGAGGGCCGCACGTCCCCGGTGCCGGGCTCGTTGACGATGCGCAGGCCCAGCCCGCCCAGCACGTACGAGACCTCGACCGCGGCGCCGGCGCCCGGCGCGTGCCGCAGGGTGTTGCTCAGGGCCTCCTGGATGATCCGGTAGGCCGACAGCTCCACGCCCGGCGGCAGTTCGCGCACCGCGCCCGTCACGGTCTTGTCCACGCTCAGCCCGGCCTCCCGCACATTGGCCAGCAGCCCGTCCAGCGAGGCCAGCGTCGGCTGTGGGGCGTCCGGGGCCTCGTAGTCCGCGGAGCGGACGACTCCCAGCACCCGGCGCAGCTCGGTCAGGGCCGCCACCGCGTTCTCCCGGATGGTGACGAAGGCGGCCTCCAGCTCCGGCGGCGGGTTCTTCACCCGGTAGGGCGCCGCCTCGGCCTGGATGGCCACCACCGACATGTGGTGGGCGACCACGTCGTGGAGCTCCCGGGCGATCGTGGTGCGCTCCTCCAGCAGGGTGCGCCGGTCCCGTTCGACGGCGGTGACCTCCTGTTGAGCGGTGACCTCCTGCTCCGCCTGCTTGCGGATGGTGCGGATGCTCACCGCCAGCAAGGTGATCGCCGAGGCGAAGGCCATCGGGCCGACGTTGATGGTCTGGCCGTGGCCGAGCACGATGGAGGTACCGATGCCGATCGCCAGCGTGATCACCCACATCCAGCCGGCCGTCCGGGGAGTGGTCCGCATCGCGACCAGGGTCACCGTCGCGAGGTACGAGAAGAAGGTGGCCGGGATCCAGGGCCAGTTGGGATCGGAGCCGCTGACGACCGAGAAGACCAGGGTGACCGCCACGGCGACCCAGAACGCCCCCAGCGGACGCACCAGGGTCATGGCGATCGGGGTGGCCGCCAGCAGCCCCATCACCAGGGACGCGGCCTGCGGGAGGCCGGTGGTGATCGAGGTGAAGACCACCACGAAGAACGCCACCAGGCACACGGCCGCGTGCGGCAGGTGTGCGGCCTCCACCCGTATCCGCTGCGGGAGCCGCCGGATCAGCGGCCCGTCCGTGCGCATCGGAGGCAGCGGCCGGTAGGCGAAGGCGTCGGTGATCAGAGCCTGGCGCAGGCTCTGGATGAAGCCCGAAGCCAGCCGGATCTCTGGGGTCCGGGGGGTCGCCCCGGGGATCGTCTCGGTCATGCTCTCCACGGTAGGTGGGCCCCGGCCTGGTCCGCGTCGCCGCTGAAGGGGATTCGCGGGGTCCCCCTCAAGTACTACCGGGGCTGGTTCAGCGGGCTCTCGGGAGGAGCCCCGGGTGTTTGCGCCCGGGAGGAGTCGCATTCCTGACCCAGAGGCGTGGAGCGCCGGAGTGCTCTGTGTAACTGTGCTGGCCTCAGGTTGCTCCGCTTCGGCCGGTCCTTTTAGCGTGTTCTGCGTGAAGATTGTTGCGCAGGTGAAGTTGATGCCGGATGCCGTGCAGGCATCCGCGCTGTCAGCGAGCCTGCGCATGGTCAACGACGCGGCGAACTGGGTGTCAGCCGTGGCGTTCGAGCATGGTGTGCCGCGTGAGTACGAACTGCGCAAGCACACCTACGCCGAACTGAAGGCCTCCGGTCTCGGGGCGCAGGCAGCCCAGCATGTGATCAAGAAGACCCGTGATGCCTACACCACGCTGAAGGCGATCTGGACCACTGCGGGGCGGCTCAAGAGCGTCCGCTTCGCCTGCTCCGCGAACGTGCTCACGCTGCTCCGCCAGTACCGCAAGGGCGAGTCGGACCTGATCGAACGCGACGGCGTGTTCTACCTGATCGCGGTCTGTGAGATCCCCGAGGCCCCGGTCAACGAGAACCCGTCCGGGTTTATCGGTGTGGACCTCGGCATCGTCAACATCGCCACCACGTCCACCGGCTACCGGGCCGCCGGGCGGGGTATGAACAGGCACCGCAAGCGGCAGTCGGAACTCGCCGCAAGTTGCAGGCCAAGGGCACCCGGTCCACCAAACGGCGTCTGAAGCAGCGCGGCCGCAAAGAGGCGCGGCGCGCGGCGAACATCAACCACATCATCGCGAAGAAGATCGTCACCACCGCTGAACGCACCGGACGCGGGATCGCCCTGGAAGACCTCACGGGCATCCGCGACCGGGTACGGCTCCGCAAGGACCAGCGGGCACCACTGCATGCGTGGAGCTTTCACCAGCTCGGCCAGTTCATCGCCTACAAGGCGAAGCGGGCCGGGGTGCCGCTGGTGTACGTCGATCCGGCGTACACGAGCCACGGTCCTTTAAGGGCCGGGTCAAGTTGACTAGCCCGTCGGACGGATCAGACCCGTCTCGTACGCGAACACCGCCGCCTGTGTGCGGTCCCGCAGGCCCAGCTTCATCAGGATCCGGCCCACGTGCGTCTTGACCGTCTGCTCGGCCAGGATCAGGTGCCCGGCGATCTCCGCGTTCGACATGCCCTGGGCGATCAGCGACAGCACCTCCGTCTCCCGCTCCGTCAGCTCGTCGAGGCGTGCCCTCGAAGGCGCCCGCGGAGCCCCCAGCCGGGAGAACTCGGTGATCAGCCGC
Source organism: Streptomyces sp. GL_141 (assembly GCF_057834385.1). NCBI lineage: Bacteria > Bacillati > Actinomycetota > Actinomycetes > Kitasatosporales > Streptomycetaceae > Streptomyces > Streptomyces sp. GL_141. Next base: position 3,850,698 of record NZ_CM174402.1, on the reverse strand, counting down.
TTCGTGATGTTCGGAGCGAGGAGCGCCTCCCCGGCCGCGATCACGCGGACCGCCTCCGCCAGCTGATCGGCGGAGGCGTCCTTGAGGAGGAAGCCCGAGGCGCCGGCGCGCAGCGCCTCGTACACGTACTCGTCCAGGTCGAAGGTGGTCAGCACCAGCACCTTCACCGCGGAGCCCGGGGCGCCGGTGATGAGGGAGGTGGCCTCGATGCCGCCCATCCCGGGCATCCGGATGTCCATCAGCACCACGTCCGGGGACAGTTCGGCGACCTTGGCCACGGCCTCGGCGCCGTCCACGGCCTGACCGACGACCTCGATGTCGGGCTGGGCGTCGAGGAGCACGGTGAAGCCCTGGCGGACCATCATCTGGTCGTCGGCGATCATCACCCTGATCGGGGCAGCAGTCATGAGTCCTTCTTCTTCGTCTCGGGGCCGGCAGAGGTCACGCCGCTCGGGGACACGGGATCCATCGGGAGCACGGCGCTCACCTCGTACCCCCCTTCGGGGCGGGGGCCGGCCGCCAGCTCGCCCCCCAGCATGCCCGCTCGCTCCCGCATCCCCAGCAGCCCGTGCCCCGCTCCCATGGTCGGCGGGGCCGGCCGGGTGGGCGCCGTGTTGGCGACGCACAGGTGCACGTCGCGGGGCCCGTAGGCGATGCCGACCTCCACGCGGGAGCCGGGCGCGTGCCGCAGGCAGTTGCTCAGCGCCTCCTGCACGATCCGGTATGCCGTGAGCTCCACCCCCGGGGACAGCGGCCGGCGGATGCCCGCGATCTCGGTGGTGACCTCCAGCCCGGCCGCCCGCACGTTGTCCACGAGGCCGCCCAACTCGGCCAGGGTGGGCTGCGGATGGTGCAGATCGGCATCCTCGCCCGGGTGCTCGGAACGCAGCACCCCCAGGACGCGGCGCAGCTCCGTCAGGGCCTCCACCGCATTCGCGCGGATCCCGGCCAGATTCTCCTTGAGCTCCTCCGACGGGTTCTCCACGAGGTAAGGGGCCACCTGCGCCTGGATGGAGATCACCGACATGTGGTGCGCGACGACGTCGTGCAGTTCGCGGGCGATCCGGCTGCGCTCCTCCAGCAGGGTGCGCCGGGCGCGCTCCTCCTCGGTGAGGGTCTCCTGCTCGACGAGCTGCGTCCGGGCCAGCCGGGTCGCACGCAGGGCGTAGCCGAGGAGGCCGGTGAAGGCGAACAGGAGGATGGCGCCGGGGGCGCTGGTACCGCTGTGCTCGGGCTTGAAGAAGCCCTCGGCCAGGCCGGTGCAGGCGACGACGACGGTCACCGCCCCGACGGTCACCCGGGGCGGCACCCGCAGGGCCACCAGCAGCAGCACCGGGGCGAAGACGAATATCCCCGCGGGCATCCACGGCCAGCTCTGGCCCTGGCCCACGTGGCCGTGGATCTGCGCGGCGATCAGTACCGCCCCGATCAGGCCGAGCCAGTACCCGGCCATCGGCCACCGCATGGCGATCAGGATGGACCCGCCGACCAGGATCGCCAGCAACTGCCGGACGGAGCCGTGGACCCCGTAGTGGTTGCCGAGCTGCTCCGTGGTCACGGCGAAGAAGGCCACCGCCAGGTAGAGGAGCACGATGTGGGGCAGCCAGGCCAGCCAGCGCGGCTTCGACATCCTGGGGAGCGGATCGGCCTTCAGGTCCAGGAGCCCCAGGGCCACGCTCCGCACCACAGCCGAAGCCCGGCCCGGAGAACCATCCGGCCGCCCGCCGGCCGCAGCCGCGGTCGCAGCCACGTCCGCGTGCTGGGCCGGGGCCGGGACGGGGGCCGGGGCCGGGCTCGGGGGCCCGCTCTGCTCGTTCACGTCGTCCAGCCTAGGCACGGAGGGTCTCCTTGACGCGGGCCGCCGGGCCGGTGACTGCGCGTTCGCCGACCGGAGTTGGGGCCGTACGGGCAACGGAGGAGGTGTTCCCCCGGGTCAGGGCGGACGAGGCGACGATCCGAGAGGGGGTGGCGGGCGTCCCGGAGGATCCGCGCCGGGACCGGCCCCGGGGGCGCCCGCCGGCCTGCTCGTAGGTGTGGAAGGCGGCCCAGCAGACCGCCAGCGCGGCCGCGAACACGGGCAGCCAGAGCAGTCGGACGGCTATCCACTCCGCGGAAGCGGGCACGGTGTGCAGGCCGGGCAGATCGGTGGAGACCAGCAGTCCCACGGCGGTGACGGCCATCATCGCGGTCTGGTGCCACAGGAAGATCGTCATGGCGGACAGGTTCACCAGGGCCACCTTCGCCCAGGCCCGCGGCCGGCTCATCGCCCGGGACAGCGGCTCCCGCAGCAGCAGCGCCAGCCCGCACTGGGCCAGGCCGAAGGCGACGGCGGCCAGCGTCGGCGGGTTCAGATTCGAGATCACGGCTCCGGGGACGCCCACCATCGAAGCGGGGTATCCGCCCCAGAGGATCAGCGCGGCCGTGGCGGCGATCCCGCCGCCCAGCAACAGGGCGGCCGGGGTGCGCCGGGCGAAGGCGCCCCGGGACCAGGCGGCGCCCAGGGTGTACGGCACCAGCCAGCCGGCGGCCACATTGACCCAGCCGATCCACGCGGGCCCGTCGAACCCGAAGCGCCAGACATCGACGGAGGCCACCACGGCCAGAGGCCACAACGGGCTCAGCCGGGCGACGAGCGGGGTCGCGGCGGTGAGCGCGGCGAAGACGAGGAGGAACCACAGCGGAGAGAGGACGAGCTTGAGCAGGGTGTGGACCGTGTCCGTCCCGACGCCGCCGAGCAGCATGGCGACGGACGCCACGCTCCACAGGACCAGCACGGCGGCGACCGGCCGGAACAGCCTGCCGAGCCGCTGCCCGACCCACCGCCCGTACGGGACTCCGCGGCCGCGCGCCGACTCGTACCCCTGGGCGGCGACGTGGCCGCCGACCAGGAAGAAGACGGCCAGGGTCTGGAACACCCAGGAGACCGGGGCCAGTCCGCTCATGTGGGCCAGCGGACTGGTGGTGCTGAGGCCGCCGTCGGCACTGGTGAGGGCGGTGACCAGCCAGTGGCCCAGCACCACACCGAGGATGGCGAAGGCACGGAGCGCGTCCACGGCCCGGTCCCGCTGGGCGGGGGTTCCGGCGTCGATGCGGTCCGCGAGAACGGACCAGCGGGCAAGCGGTTCACGCACGCGCACGGGAGACCTCCGGGGCAGCGGGGGCGGACGGGGCGAGAAATGCGGTGACGGCGGAGCCCGAGCCGGGAGCGGGAGCGGTGGAGGCGGGAGCGGGAGCGGGACCCGAGCCGGTCCGCGCCTCCGGGGAGGTGCCGAGCACGATCCCGGCCAGGCTGTTCAGGGACTCGGTGCCCGGCTTGAGGTAGTCGCTGTGGCCGCCGGAGCCGGCCGCGAAGGGCAGGGCTCCGAAGGCGGGGTCCACGGGATCGGCGGCGAACCCGATCCCGCCGACACGGACGTGCGGGACGCCGGAGATCCAGTCGGCGCCGCCCCGGCCGGCCCAGACCCGGGCGCGGGTCGGCAGGTGCGCGGCGGAACCGGCCCCCGTGCCCGGACTGCCGAACAGCGCCATGTCGGTGACCTCGGAGCCGGTCCCGGTCCGGGCGCAGACGACGGACCCGTAGGAGTGGCAGAGCAGCGACAGTCGGGCCTGCGGGGCGGCCAGCCGGGCCAACCGGGGAAGGAAGGAGCCCAGTTCGGCGGCGGCCCCGTCGGCGCGGCCCGTGGTCAGGACGGAGGGGCTGACCGTGCCGGGGGTGTCGTACCCGAGCCAGGCGACCACGGCGGAGCGAGGGTGTTCGGCCCGGAGGCGCTGCTCGAGGGCGACGGCTCCGGCGCGGAACCTCTGGTAGGTGTCGAGCGTCGTGTCCGACCCGGGGACCAGGACCGCGACCCGGTCGGCGCTCTCCAGATCGCCGAACACCTCTATCGCCCGGCCCTTGCCGCGCCCGTCGAAGACGAGGAACCGGGCATCGCCGCCCGCCTCCATCGCCCGGAGCTTCGCCGCGCGACCGGTGCGGCCGGCGTTCTCCGCCGTACGGGCCGCCTCGGAGAGGTTGGCGAGATTGGCGGCGAACCGGTCGGGGAGGGCGGCGCTCTCGCCGAGGACGGCCGGAGCGGGCGCGGGGACGTTCGGGGAAGCGGCGGCGGAAACGGGCAGCACCACGGCCGCGGCGACGAGTCCGGCCAGCAGCGTGCGGCGCAGACGGCCGCTGCTGCGGCCGTCGGGACGTGCGGTGGGTCGGCGGCTCATGGGTCCGTTCCTTCGTTCGTGCCAGAGGGGCGGTGCTGCGTTGTTCTCTGGTCACGAAGTTAGGAATCGGGAGCCCTCGTCGGCGTCCCACTGGAGAGCCCACTTCCCAAGTAGCTCTCAGGTATGACAGGGGCTACTCAGGGGTCAGACCAGGCGAGTTGACCCACGCCGGACCCGCGCGCCCGGACCCGCGCGCCCGGACCCGCTCAGTCGGCCGCCACGGATCCGGCGAGCGGCTCCGCGAGCGGTTCGACGAAACCGGCGCGCCAGCGCGGGGCAGGGTCCTGGCCCGGACTGGTCCAGTACTCCCGCGCCCCGGCGATCAGCCCGTCCCGTACGGTCCACAGGGAGACGGCGCGGTAGACCACGTGGTCCTGGGGTATCTCCACCTCGGTCACGACGAGATCGCCGTCCGCGAGGATCCGGAGCACCTCGACGGATCTCTCGTCCGCGTAGTCGTCATCGCTGATGACGGCGATGAAATTGTCGCGACCGACGATGCGTTCGCTGCTCACGGGCCACTCGATCACCGCGTCCTCGGCGATCAGCAGGGCCACTGCGTCCCAGTCGCGTGCCTCGATCCGCTCCCACAGTTGTGCCACTACCTTCAACGGCTCCATGTGCCGCAGTGTGCGGGCGGACCGGTGATTGCAACAAGCTTTGCTTGCAGGCTTATTGACTTCGAAATAATCAGCGACGGCGATACGTGAGCGGCGCGGCGGTGCTGCCGTCGAGCTCCCGCACCAGGTTCCCGTTGGGGAGCAGCCGCAGCGTGCTCCGGCCGCCCGGCGAACACGAGGGCGGCGTACCGGAGATCACCGTGGAGGGGTCGAGCCCGACGCTTTCGGCGGTGGCGGAGCGCAGCGGCGCGGTCCAGGCGCAGCTGAGTCCGGGGGCCTGGAGGGTCAGGGACATGACGTTGGCACCGGCCGTGCCGGGGCTGAGGGTGAGCTGCCAGCTCTGCCCGCCGTAGACGGTGCGCCAGGTGCCGGCGTAGGCCTCGGGGAGCGTGGCCGGAGGGGCGGAAGGGGAGGGAGTGGCGACGGCGACGGACGCGGTCGTGTCCCCGGTGGTCTGCGCGCCGGAGGGGGAGCCGGACGGGGAGGGGCCGGAGCCGGCGCGGGGCGAACCGTCGCCGGTTCCGCTCATGACGGTGTACACCGTGCCGCCCGCCGCCACGGCGACGACCGCGGCGACGGCGACGAGCAGGGCCGTGGAGACGGACCGGGAGCGGGTGCCGCGCCGGGAGTCGGACCAGGGGCCGGCAGCGGAGCCGTCGCCCGAGCCGGACCCGGAGCCGGAGCCGGACCCGGTCTCCGGCACAGGGGCGAGCGTGGGCGCAGGGGTCGGCGCAGGAGCGGGCGCGGGAGCGGGCGCGGGCAGGGCCGCGACCGACTGCTCCGCCGTGCGCTGGGCGGGCACGGTCACGGGCTCGGGCCGGTCCGGGCCGGCGTCCACCCGGTCCAGCAGGGCTATGGCGTGCTGCCCGAGCCGCGCGACGAGGGGCGCGGGCAGCCAGGGCTCCGGGGTGTCCTCCCGGTCGGCGGCGAGCCGTTCGAGGAGCTCGGCGGGGGTGGGCCGGGCGGCCGGGTCCTTGTGCAGGCAATCGCGTACGACGTCCCGCAGCCCGGCCGGTACGCCGGCCAGGTCGGGTTCCGCTTCGGTGACGCGCAGCAGGAGCGCGGCGATGCCTCCGGGCTGGTCCGGGTCGCCGAAGGGCAGCAGGCCGGTGGCGGCGTAGGCGAGCACGGCGCCGAGGCCGAACACGTCGCAGGCCGGGGTCACGGGAGTGCCGTTGATCTGCTCGGGGGCGAGGAAGCCGGGGGAGCCGAGGAGTTCGCCGGTCTGCGTGAGGGCGGGGTCGGCGGTGGCGCCCAGGGCCCGGGCGATGCCGAAGTCGATGACGCGGGGCCCGTCGGCGGTGAGCAGGATGTTGCCGGGCTTCAGGTCCCGGTGGACCAGGCCGGCACGGTGGATGTCCTGGAGGGCGTACGCGAGCCCCTCGCCCAGGATCCGTACGGAGCGGGCCGGCAGCGGGCCGAAGTCGCGGCCGACGGCCTGGCGCAGGCTCGGCCCGGCGATGTAGGCGGTGGCCAGCCAGGGGATCTCCGCGTCGGGGTCGGCGTCGAGGACGGCGACGGTCCAGTCCCCGCCGACGAGGCGGGCGGCGTCGGCCTCGCGGCGGAAGCGGGTGCGGAAGTCGGGGTGGGCGGCGAGGTGGGGGTGGATCAGCTTCACGGCGGCGGTGCGGGTGCCCGTACGGGTCCGGGTACCGGTGGGGGCTCCGGTTCCGGTGCCCGTGGCACTGGCATTGGCACTGGCCGCGGCGGGGTCGTGGTCCTCGGCGCGGCCGAGATAGACCTGGCCCATGCCGCCGGTTCCGAGGCGGGCGAGCAGGCGGTACGGGCCGATGTGCTCCGCATCGCGCGGGTGCAGTTGTTCCATGAAAGGTGGTCCTCCCCCTGGGACGCGCCGGAGCCCGACAATAGTGCGGCCGGGCGGGCTGCGGGTTGTGGGGGTGGGCTTGGTACGGGCCTGGCGCCGGGGCGGGGCGGCCGGGAGCCGGGACGTACCGGAGGCGCGGATCCCACCAGGCGTACGGGCGGGGCGTGTTGGGACCCGGCGCCGGTACGGGGCTGCGCGGCGGCTGTCGCCCCGGCGGCCTACCGGACGTGCCCGCCCGCCCCGGCAACGAGCCGGGCTGCCGCAGGCCCTGGCGGGAACCGAGAGGCGGGCCGGGCCGCGGCCCCCGCACGACGCCCCGGCCCCGTAGTCCGGGCCGGGCGCCCGCGGTCCCGGCCGGTCCCGTGCCCCCGGCGTACAGGAGGGGACGAGGAGGCCCGGCCGTCCTGCTCGCCCTACGGGGCCGGGGCGTCGGGCGGGGCCGGGAGGGTGTCCAGGGCGGCCGACAGGCGTTCCAGGACGCGGACCGTTTCGGCGAAGGCGTCCTCGCCGAGGGCCTCCGCGAGCCGGGTGGCCAGGGCCGCGTGGCCCGGGCCGATCCTGGCGACGGCGGCGCGGCCGGCCTCCGTGGGGCGCAGCAGCTTCGCTCGGCGGTGGGCCGGGTTCGGGACGTACTCGGCGAGGCCCTTGGCGGCGAGCAGGTCCGCGATGCGCTGCACGCTCTGACGGGTGATGCCCATGGCCCGGGCGATGCCGGCGACGGGCAGCGGCTCGCGGAGTACGGCCCCGATCACCTGCCACGAGGCTGCGGTCAGCCCCGCCGGGCGGGCCAGCTCCTCCGAGACGGAGAGGAACTGGCCGTTGAGCCGGAACACCCCGAGGGCCGTGCGGCTCAGGAGGTCCTGCCGGGTGCGCAGGGAGCGGTCCCGCGGGCCCCTGCCGCGCGCCGCGGGAGCTGCGCCGACGGCCTCGGGGAGCTCCCCGCCCCGGGACGGGACCGGGTCCGCGGATCCGCCCGCGCCGGAGGGCGTACGGGCTGCGGCGCCCGGGGACGCCGCGTTCCGGACCGCATCCCCGGCCGGAGCGTCGCCCGCATCGGCGTGCCCGCTTGCGGGGGAGCCCGGCGTACGGGACCTCCCGGCGCGGGCTACCGAGCCGTCGGCCGGAACCGGCCGACCGGGTCCGTCCGCGGTGGCCCCGGCAGCAGCGGCTCCGGCTCCGGCCCCGCCTGCGGCGGCCCCGGCCCCGGCCCAGCCCTGCGCCGCCGAGGCAGAAGGCGGCGCCTGCGGTGCCGTGGTGTCGCCGGGTCCGGGGCTCCGGGTGGACACCGGGTCGGCAGGGGGTGCGGAGGCAGCGGCTCCGGGCGGCGGCGGGGCCGCCGGGGAGGGCTGCGCGGTGGGCCGCGGCGGGGGCTGGTTACGCATCGCTCGGTTCCCGCCCCTGCTCCGGCTTCAGCTCCTGCTGCTGCTCCCGCTCCCGCTCCCGCTCCCGCTCCTGCCCTTGCTCCATCTCCTGCTCCATCCCCGACGCCGCCATCAGGACCGGGTACGCGCTCTCGTCGGAGTCGTGGAACAGGCGGTACCAGGCGTCGAGCACGTGCGGCTCGTACACCCCGAGGCGGGCGAAGACCTCGCGGGCGAACGCCACCGGTTCCGTGGGGCCGGCCGTGATCAGGTCCCCGTCGGTGACCGCGTCGGCCTCGACGTAGCGCTCGGCGCCCGCGTAGCCCGGCTGGCCGCCGAGGTAGAAGGGGGCCGCGCTGGTGTGCGCACGTCCGTCCAGGACTCCGGCGCGGGCCAGGCCGGCCGTGGCTCCGCAGATCGCTGCGACCGGGACGCCGGCCGTGAGGAACTCCTCGGCCTTCGCCGCGAAGGGAGCCAGCTCGTCGCCCGCGTCCCACAGCCCGGCGCCGGTCAGGACGAGGAGCGCGGACTCCTCGGGGCGCAGGTCCGCCAGGGCCAGGTCGGGCTGGATGCGGAGGCCGCCCATCGTGGTGACGGGCCGCCCGGCGGTGACGCCGACCGTGCGGACCTCGTAGCCGTGCTGGGTCAGGTGCGCGGTGGTGTGGCCGGTCTCCCAGTCGGCGTAGGTGTCGTACACCGCCACGTGGACCGTGCGCACCGCGGCGCCCGCGGGCTGCGCCTCCGCGCCGGTCCGGGCCTGCGCCTCTGCCCGTACCTCTGCCTGCGCCTCTGCCCGTACTTCCGCCTGCGTCTTCGTCTGGGTCTCGCTCACCGTGCTCGCCTCCAGTGTCGCCGTCACCGCTGACCTTCTATGACAGCATGCTGACATGATGACAGCGTGCTGTCAATCATTCCCCAGACAGACTGCCGAGACCCGCACCCCACCCGCATACAGACCGCCGATATCCCTTCCCACCTGCGCACTTCTACGGTTGCGGCCATGACCCCTCACGTCACCTCGGGCGCCACCGTCAAGGCCGCCGACCGCGCCCACGTCTTCCACTCCTGGTCCGCCCAGGCCCTGATCGACCCGATGGCCGTGGCCAAAGCCGAGGGGTCGCACTTCTGGGACTACGACGGCAAGCGCTACCTCGACTTCGCCTCCCAGCTGGTCAACACCAACATCGGTCACCAGCACCCCAAGGTCGTCGCCGCCATCCAGGAGCAGGCCGCCAGGCTCTGCACCCTGGCCCCCGGTTTCGCCGTGGACGTCCGCTCCGAGGCCGCACGCCTCATCGCGCAGCGGACCCCCGGCGACCTCGACAAGATCTTCTTCACCAACGGCGGCGCCGAGGCCGTGGAGAACGCCGTCCGCATGGCCCGGCTGCACACCGGCCGGCAGAAGGTGATGTCCACCTACCGCTCGTACCACGGCGCCACTTCCGCCGCGATCAACCTGACCGGCGACCCGCGCCGCTGGCCCTCGGACACGGCCGCCGCCGGCGTCGTGCACTTCTGGGGACCGTTCCTCTACCGCTCGCCCTTCCACGCGACCACCGAGGCCGAGGAGTGCGCGCGCGCCCTCACCCACCTCGCCGACACCATCGCCTTCGAGGGTCCGGCGACGATCGCCGCGATCATCCTGGAGTCGGTCCCCGGCACGGCCGGGATCATGACCCCGCCCCCCGGCTACCTGGCCGGCGTGCGCGAGCTCTGCGACCGCTACGGCATCGTCTTCATCCTGGACGAGGTCATGTCGGGATTCGGCCGGACCGGCAAGTGGTTCGCCGCCGAGCACTTCGACGTCACCCCCGACCTGATCACCTTCGCCAAGGGCGTCAACAGCGGCTACGTCCCGCTCGGCGGCGTCGCGATCTCCGGCGCGATCGCCGAGACCTTCGCCACGCGCCCCTACCCGGGCGGCCTGACCTACTCCGGTCACCCCCTCGCCTGCGCCGCCGCCGTCGCGACGATGAACGCCATGGAGGAGGAGGGCATCGTCGAGCACTCCGCCCACCTCGGCGAGAACGTGATCGGCCCGGCCCTCGCCGAGCTCGCGGAGCGCCACCCCTCGGTCGGCGAGGTGCGCGGTCTGGGCACCTTCTGGGCCCTGGAGCTCGTACGGGACAAGGAGACGCGCGAGCCGCTCGTTCCCTACAACGCGGCCGGTGCCGACAACGCGCCGATGGCCGAGTTCGCCGCGGCCTGCAAGGCGTCCGGGCTGTGGCCGTTCGTCAATATGAACCGCACCCACGTCGTCCCTCCGTGCAACATCACGGAAGCGGACGCGAAGGAGGGCCTGGCCCTGCTGGACGACGCGCTGACCGTCGCCGACCGGCACGTTTCGGCCTGACGGAGGTCGCGTAGGTCTCTGACCGGGCTCCACCGAGCCCGCGAGGCACCCCCGGCGCCGAGGGCCGGGGGTGAGCCCCGGACGGGCCGCGAACGGGCTCCGAGCAGCAAGGACGACCCTGTGCGGGTGCCCCGCCCGGGCCCCGCGCAGGGTCGAACGATCAAGAGGAGCGTCACGGGCCGTCCGTATAACGGGCGCTAAATCCACATAGCGGCCACCGACCGATCGGTTTCGGCCGCGCTGCCTGGCCTAAGGTGTCCGAAGCCCACAGATGGAGACGGACCCCTATGCCAGGCAGCGGCGCTGTCACCCGCAACACACTTCGCCAGCAGATCGCGGACGCGCTGCGTGACGAGGTGCTCGCGGGGCGCCTGGCGGCCGGGAGCGAGTTCACCGTCAAGCAGATCGCCGAGCAGTACGAAGTCTCCGCGACCCCCGTCCGCGAGGCCCTCGTCGATCTCTCCGCGCAGGGCCTGCTCGACTCGATCCAGCACCGCGGCTTCCGCGTCCGAGTCTTCTCCGTGGACGATTTCCGGGGCATGATCGAGGCTCGTACGTTGATCGTGGAAGGCATCTTCCGCAGGCTCGTGGAACGCGGCACCGCCCCCGGCTCCGGGGAACGGCTGGTCTCGGTGCGCCGCCGGGCGGAAGAGGCGCGGCGGGCGGCGCTGAACGGCTCGCTCGAAGTGCTGATCGGCTACGACCTGCGCTTCTGGAGGGAGCTGAGCGGGCTGGTCGGCAACATCTACATCTCTGAGTTCCTGCACCGGATCCGGGTGCAGTGCTGGGTGTTTTCCGTGCCCTACCTGAAGGCGGAGCCGCATCTGCGCTCCGACCTGTGGGCCGGCCACAACGAACTGATGGACGCGGTGACCCGCGCGGACGCCGAGGAGGTACGACGCCTCGTGCACGCGTACAACCAGCACGGACTCGACTGGGCCGACGGCTTGAAGGCGGCCGGCGCGTGAGCGGGGACCAGGAGACCCAGGCCCAGGCCCAGGCCCAGGCCCAGGCCCAGAGCCAGCCCGAGGCCCAGACCCAGCCCGGTACGCGCTGGCTCGGCGCCGTCGGCCTGTCCGTGGTCATCCCCGAGCCCGTCCCGGAGCCGACCCTCACCGCCCTGCGCGACCACCTCGACGCCCACTGCGGCGCGGGTCCCGGCGCCTGGGAACTCATCGTGGTCACCGACGACGCCGCCGCCCCGGCGGCGGCCGCCGCGGAACCCCGGATCCGGCTGATCCGTCCCGGCGGCGGTGCCGTTGCCGAGGACAGCGGCACCCACGGCAAAGGAGAGCACGGCACCCACGGCAAGGGCGCGGCCCTCCGCGCCGGAGTGCTCGCCTCCACGGGCGACCGGGTGCTGCTCACGGACGCCGCCCTCAGCACCCCGCTCGACGAGCTGGCCCGCCTCGAAGAAGTCCTGGACCGGGACGCGCGCCAAGGCACGGACGACGCACCCCCCGCCGTGGTCCTCGGCCGCTCCCGCAACCGTCTGGTCCGCACCCTCGGCATCCCGGGCATACCGGGATTCCGCGCGGACACCTGTGCCTTCGCCCTCTTCGACGGCGACCGCGCCCGCGCCGCCTTCGGCGCCTCCACCCTCGACGGACCGGCCATCGACGCCGAGGTCCTGCGCTGGGTCCGCCGCCAGGGCTGGCCCGTGGCGGAGGTCGAGCTCCCCGTGCACCGCGGCCACACCGGGACGGCCGGCGCGAGCGCCCCGCGCCCCGACCGCCGCCGGGCCCTCGGCGACCTGTTCCGCCTCAACGCCGGCGGCCTCGCCGTGGCCGTCGCCTTCCTGGCGCTCTCCTTCTACGTCTTCCAGGGCCTGTGGACGGACCTCGACGGCGCCTACCTCGCGGACGCGCTCCAGGACCAGAACCAGTGGGAGTGGTTCGTCGGCGTCACCACCGACAACGTCACCCACCTCCGCAACCCGCTCTTCACCTTCTCCCAGGGCATGCCCGACGGCGTGAACCTGATGGCCAACGCCACGATGCTCGGCCTGAACGTCCCGCTGATCCCGGTCACGCTGCTCTTCGGCGAGACCGTCACCTTCGCGCTGGTCCTCACGCTCGGCATGGCCGCCAGCGCCTGGACCTGGTACTGGCTGATCCGCCGCCGGTTCGTGCGCAGCCGCTGGGCGGCCGCCGCGGGCGGGGCGCTCGCGGCCTTCGCGCCGCCGATGGTCTCGCACGCCAACGGCCACCCGAACTTCGTCGTCCTCTTCATGATCCCGCTGATCGTCGACCGGACCCTGCGCCTGTGCGAGAGCCACCGCGAAGGCCGCGGCGTGACGCGTGACGGGGTCCTGCTCGGGCTCTTCGCGACGTACCAGATCTTCATCGGCGAGGAGCCGCTGCTCATCGCCGCGCTCGGCATGCTGGTCTTCTGCCTGGCCTACCTCCTGGTCGACCGCCGCCGGGCCCTCGCGGCCGCGCGGCCGCTGGGCTCCGGTCTGGTCGTCGCGCTCGGCGTGTGCCTGCCGCTGGTGGCCGTACCGCTGTACTGGCAGTTCTTCGGCCCGCAGAGCTACCACTCGGTCCTGCACGGGGACAACGCCGGGAACAGCCCGCGCGCCCTGATCGAGTTCGCCTCCCGCTCCCTCTTCGGCGACCCCGAGACGGCCGGCAAGCTCTCCCTGAACACCACCGAGCAGAACGCCTTCTACGGCTGGCCCCTGCTCGCCTTCGGCGTCGCCGTGTGCGTGTGGCTGTGGCGGAGCAAGGCCGTACGGGCCCTGGCGCTCACCGGCTTCGCCGCCCTCCTGCTGTCCCTCGGGCCGTGGGTGCCCGTACCCCGCACGGAGATCGTGCTGCCGGGACCCTGGCGTCTGATGATCAAGCTGCCGCTCTTCGAGTCGGTGATCGAGGGGCGCGTGGCGATGGTCTGCGCCCCCGTCCTGGGCATCCTGCTCGCCCTCGCGCTCGACCGGATCCTGCGGCTGCCCGCGGGCGAGCTGCGCACGCTGGGCCTGCTGGGCGCGGCGGCCGCGCTGATCCCGGTCCTGCCGCTGCCGCTGACCGTACGGGACCGGGCGCCGGTGCCCGCGTTCATCACCTCCGGGGACTGGAAGGGCTACGTCAAGGACGGGGAGGCACTCGTTCCGGTACCGCTGCCGGACCCGGGCCAGGCGGACGCGCTGCACTGGCAGGTGGAGGCGGACTTCGGCTTCCGGCTGGCCGGCGGCTACTTCAACGGCCCGTGGGGCCCCGACCGGATCGGCATCTACGGGGCCACCCCGCGGCACCTCTCGAACCTCCTGCGCGACGTCCGCTACGGCGCGCAGCCGCCCGAGGTCACCGCCTCCTGGCGGCTGCAGGCCCGCCAGGACCTGGAGTACTGGAAGGCCGGCGCGGTCGTGCTGCCCTTCCAGGACCGGGACACCGAGCTGCGGGACCTGATCACCGGGCTGCTGGGCCGGGATCCGGAGCAGGTGCGCGACGTGTGGGTCTGGAGGGTGGGCCCGGGGGAGCCGTGAGCGCGGATCGGGCGGTGATCGGGTGCGGATCCGGCGTGGATCCGCGCGGATCGGGCGCGGATCCGTACCCGCAAGGTTCTGCTCACCCCTTCGCTGAGCGTGTCCGGCGCACTACGCTGGCCCGATCGGCGACAACGACTGATCGGAGGCCGAGTGGCCTGTGACCTGTGGCTGGTCCCCCTTGTCGACGTGCTGTGCCACAGCCCCGACAACCCCTTCGCGGAAGAGATCGCCTCGTACGACAAGGCGCTGAACGAGGCCGGACTGCCGTCCGTGCCGGTGTTCGCGTACATGCCGGGGCTTTCCGGGGACGTCGCCCCGGTGGCCGGTTTCGACTACGACGCCCTGCACTTCCTGCGGCGGGCGTACCTGCTCCAGATCTGCGGGCTGCCGGTGACTCCGGTGGACGAGCTGGGCGGGGACTACGAGCAACTGCTGGAGATGTTCGAGCCGACGGCGCAGCAGTCGCACCTGGTGTGGCACTACGACCACGCGGGGGCCTACGTCCCCGTGGACTTCGCGTACCCGCTGGCCAACGAGGAGCTGCTGGCCGGGGGCGGGCCGCTGGGGTCCGCGCAGGGCCTGCTGCGCGAGCTGGGCCTGGTGGCTCCCGCGATCGGGATAGACCCCCGGAACCCGCCGCTGGCCCCGGCGCCACCGGGGCGGCCGACGTCGCTGGAGGAGCCGGCCGGGCCGATCCCGTACGACAACAACCCCTTCGCGCGGGAGCGGCACGTGTGGCTGGGCCTGCACGCGGCGGCGACCCGGAGCCTCGGCCAGGGCTCGATGATCATCTTCAGCTGACGCGGTCGGTACGCGCGTACCGACGGACGGGGCCGGTTCCGCGCGGCGGAGCCGGTCCCGCCCCGTTCAGCGCGGCTGCTCCGGCGGGCGCTGGCGGGGCATGTTCGGGCGGGTGCCCGGGGGGAGCGGGAAGCGGGCCGGCGGGACGTACGCCTCCGAGCGGGATCCGCCCGCGCCCAGGGACTGCATGACCAGCGGGGCGGGGCCGGAGCTGAACTCGACCATCCACTCCGCGGTCTCGGACCGCACGAGCTCGGTCACGTCCTCCGAGAAGCGGCGCAGCACGGTCAGACATCGCTCCGCGGCCTCGCTGGCGGTGCCCTCGGTCGGGCCCAGGATCTCGCGCACGTTCTCCGTGGCCCAGTCGAACTGCAGGGTCTGCAGTCGCCGCTGCACGGCCTGCGCCGTCGCCACGTCCCGCATCCAGCCCGAGGTCAGGCCGAAGAACCGGTCGCAGGCCAGGCAGGCCGCGCCCAGAAGCAGCGCGAGATAGCCGTACGAGGCCGCTCCGGGGACCGAGCCGGTCAGCTCCAGCAGCGGCATCGAGGCGCCCGTGACCGCGCCGACGGCGGCACCGATCCGCAGGATCCGGGCCCCGCGGCGCTTCCACGCCCGGTCCGACAGGTACCACTCGGCGGTGCGCAGCGCGTCGGCCTCGACCCGTCGGTAGAGCTCGTCGAGCCGCTCCGCGGGCTCGCCCCAGTCCCCGAGAGGGAACGGCCGGCCGGTAAGGTCGCCGTCCTCAGCGGGATCCCGGGGTGGCCCCTCGGGCTGCATCTCCGGCTGACTCACCCGGGCACTCCCTCTGCCTGCGCTGAACGTGTGGTGGTGCGCGTGTGCGCAATGGTGCGCATGCTCTTCCTACCTTCGAATGAGACGCGATGGGCAACGATTCCCGGGATTTCCGCCCGCAAGGGGGGCGTCATCAGGTACGCGCACGCCCCGTCTCTCACTCGAAAGAGTTGGTCCTCACGGCGTAGGGCGCGGCGCCCGGGGAGCACGTAGGCTCGGATTGACCAAGCCGTCGGCGCTTGGCCCGACGCTACGGAGTGAGTGACCTGTGATTCCCGGTGGTGGCATGCCCGACATGCAGCAGCTGCTCCAGCAGGCCCAGAAGATGCAGCAGGACCTCGCCGTGGCGCAGGACGAGCTGGCGCGCACCGAGGTCGAGGGCCAGGCCGGCGGCGGCCTGGTGAAGGCGACCGTCACCGGTTCCGGTGAACTGCGCGCGCTGGTGATCGACCCGAAGGCCGTGGACCCCGAGGACACCGAGACGCTCGCGGACCTGGTGGTCGCGGCGGTCCAGGCGGCCAACGAGAATGCGCAGGCGCTCCAGCAGCAGAAGCTGGGCCCGCTGGCGCAGGGACTGGGCGGCGGCAGCGGCATCCCCGGCCTTCCGTTCTAGTACCTCCCCGAGCCTCCCCGGCTCGGTATCCCTCCCGTACCGCCCGTTCCTCCCGTACCGAAAGAAGGCAGTCCGTTGTACGAAGGCGTGGTCCAGGACCTGATCGACGAACTGGGCAGGCTGCCCGGCGTCGGGCCCAAGAGCGCGCAGCGGATCGCCTTCCACATCCTGCAGGCCGAGCCCACCGACGTCCGCCGCCTCGCTCACGCGCTGCTGGAGGTCAAGGACAAGGTCCGGTTCTGTGCGGTGTGCGGGAACGTGGCGCAGGAGGAGCGGTGCAACATCTGCCGCGATCCGCGCCGCGATCTGACGGTCATCTGCGTGGTCGAGGAGTCGAAGGACGTCGTCGCGATCGAGCGGACGCGCGAGTTCCGGGGCCGGTACCACGTCCTCGGCGGCGCGATCAGCCCGATCGAGGGCGTCGGCCCGGACGATCTGCGCATCCGGGAGCTGCTGGCGCGGCTCGCGGACGGCTCGGTCACCGAGCTGATCATCGCGACCGACCCGAATCTGGAAGGCGAGGCGACCGCCACCTACCTCGCCCGCATGATGAAGCCCATGGGCCTGAAGGTCACCCGCCTGGCCAGCGGGCTCCCCGTCGGGGGAGATCTGGAGTACGCGGACGAGGTCACGCTCGGGCGGGCCTTTGAAGGAAGGCGACTTCTCGATGTCTGACGCAACGCTGCACGCCCTGGGACTGGATCCGGACGACTTCGCGGCTTCGATCGCGGACCAGATCGAGTCCTTCATCGTCGCGGTCACCGAGGTGGCCAAGGGCGAGGACCCGGACAGCGCCGTGCCCTTCCTCCTCCTGGAGGTGTCCCAGCTGCTGCTGGCGGGCGGCCGGCTGGGCGCGTACCAGGACGTCCTGCCGGACGAGCGCTACGAGCCCGACCTGGGCCCGGAGCCGGACGTGGACGACCTGCGCGAGCGGTTCGCCGTGATGCTGGAGCCGGTCGACGTCTACTCGGAGGTCTTCGACCCCTACGAGCCGCGCAAGGCCCCGGTCCCGCACCGGATCTCCGACGACCTGGCCGACGTGGTCGCCGACCTGCGGCACGGGCTCATCCACCACCAGGCGGGCCGGATCACCGAGGCGCTGTGGTGGTGGCAGTTCTCCTACTTCACCAACTGGGGCCCCACGGCCTCGGCCACGTTGCGCGCCCTCCAGTCGCTGATCGCGCACGTCCGCCTCGACCAGCCGCTGGCCGCGCTAGACGGGCTGGACACGGACGAGGACCTCGCCGAGGACGAGCTCGCGGAGCAGGCCGGACAGGTCATGGCCGAGGAGCTCGGCCAGCTCGGCCGGCGGTGACGTCCCCCGAGAACCCCGACATGCCCGAACCCGGACATGCCCGAACCCCGACATCACCGAAATCCCATCGGCGGGGGAACCCGTCTTCTGATCTTTTCGTCTCATGATGTGGTACGAGGCGGTCGTATCCCGGCCGCTCGTTAGACTGCACCAGCAATGAGACGGACTGAGCGAGGAGCGCACGTGGGCCTTGTCGTGCAGAAGTACGGAGGCTCCTCCGTAGCCGATGCCGAAGGCATCAAGCGTGTTGCCAAGCGGATCGTGGATGCCAAGAAGAACGGCCACCAAGTGGTCGTCGTGGTTTCCGCGATGGGCGACACGACGGACGAGCTGATCGATCTCGCCGAGCAGGTGTCCCCGATGCCTGCCGGGCGCGAATTCGACATGCTGCTGACCGCCGGAGAGCGGATCTCCATGGCCCTGCTGGCCATGGCGATCAAAAACCTGGGCCACGAGGCCCAGTCGTTCACCGGTAGCCAGGCAGGCGTCATCACCGACTCGGTCCACAACAAAGCGCGCATCATCGATGTCACGCCGGGCCGAATCCGCACCGCGCTGGACGAGGGCAACATCGCCATCGTCGCCGGCTTCCAGGGTGTGTCGGCGGACAGCAAGGACATCACCACCCTCGGCCGGGGCGGCTCGGACACGACCGCCGTCGCGCTCGCCGCGGCGCTGGACGCCGAGGTCTGCGAGATCTACACCGATGTCGACGGCGTCTTCACCGCGGACCCCCGCGTCGTGAAGAAGGCCAAGAAGATCGACTGGATCAACTCCGAGGACATGCTGGAGCTCGCGGCCTCCGGCTCCAAGGTGCTGCTGCACCGCTGCGTCGAGTACGCGCGCCGCTACAACATCCCGATCCACGTCCGCTCGTCCTTCTCGGGACTGCCGGGCACCTGGGTCAGCAACGAGAATCCGCAAGGGGACGAGCCGGTGGAGCACGCCATCATCTCCGGAGTCGCTCACGACGTCTCCGAAGCCAAGATCACGGTCGTCGGCGTCCCGGACAAGCCGGGTGAGGCCGCGGCCATCTTCCGCGCCATCGCGGACGCCGAGATCAACATCGACATGATCGTGCAGAACGTGTCCGCCGCCTCCACGGGCCTGACGGACATCTCCTTCACCCTCCCGAAGGCCGAGGGCCACAAGGCCATCGACGCCCTGGAGAAGGCGAAGGGCACCATCGGCTTCGAGTCCCTGCGCTACGACGACCAGATCGGCAAGATCTCCCTGGTCGGCGCGGGCATGAAGACCAACCCGGGGGTCACCGCCTCGTTCTTCCAGGCGCTGTCCGACGCGGGCGTCAACATCGAGCTGATCTCCACCTCGGAGATCCGCATCTCGGTCGTGACCCGCCAGGACGACGTCAACGAGGCCGTCCGCGCCGTGCACACGGCCTTCGGACTCGACAACGACAGCGGCGACGAAGCCGTCGTCTACGGAGGCACGGGACGTTGATCCCGTCCGCGGCCCGGTCCGCCCCCGCCCCGGCACTCGCCGTGGTCGGGGCGACCGGAGCCGTCGGCTCCGTCCTGCTCCAGATGCTGTCCCAGCGGGCCGACGTCTGGGGCGACGTACGCCTGATCGCCTCCTCGCGCTCGGCCGGCCGCAGGCTGACCGTCCGTGGCACGGAGGCGGAAGTGCTCGCCCTCACCGAAGACGCCTTCGACGGCCTCGGTGCGGGCGACATCGTGATCTTCCTGACCCCGGCCGAGGTCTCCGCCCGGTGGGCTCCCGTCGTCACGGCCCGCGGGGCCGTCGTGGTGGACCAGTCCGCGGCCTTCCGCAAGGACCCCGAGGTACCGCTGGTGGTGCCCGAGGTGAACGGCCACGCGGCCCGGATCCGGCCGCGCGGGATCGTCGCCGGACCCGACTGCGTGACCGCCGCGATGAGCGCGGCGCTGGGCGCGCTGCACGCCGAGTACGCGCTGGCCGAGCTGGCCGTCTCCACCTACCAGGCCGCGAGCGCGGCCGGCCGGGCCGGCTCGGAGGCGCTGCGCCGCCAGCTGTCGCTCGTCGCCGGCAGCTCCCTGGGGGAGCATCCCGGGGACGTGCGCCGGGCCGTGGGCGAGGACACCGGGCCCTTCGCGGGTCCGCTCGCGCTCAACGTGGTGCCGTGGTCCGGTGAGCTGTGCGAGGACGGCTGGTCCTCGCACGAGCTGGCCGTACGGGCGCAAGTACGCCGGATCCTGGACCTGGCGGAGCTGCCGGTGTCGGTGACCTGCGTACAGGTACCCGTACTGACCGGGCACTCGCTGACCGTACGGGCCCGGTTCGAGGGCGCCGTCGAGGCGGTGCACGCCCGGGAGATCCTGGAATCGGCGCCCGGGGTGGTCCTCGTGGACGACCCGGCCGCGGGGGAGTTCCCGACCCCTTCGGACGCCGCGGGAACGGATCCGGCCTGGGTGGGACGGGTGCGGCGCTCGCTCGACGACCCGCGGTCGCTGGAGTTCTTCGTCTGCGCGGACAACCTCCGCCAGGGTGCTGCGCTCAATGCCACACAAACTGCGGAGCTCATCGCGGCTGATTTTGGGTCTTTCACTTTGTAGGATCATCGTTAATCCCTTGATCGAGTGGATGGCCCGACGGCTGTCGTCGTACGACGGCGCGCGTCCGGGTGAGCGGCTACGCAAGAAGACGATGAGAATCCCGCCGATGAATCTGCCGTGCGCGTACAACCCTCACGGGGGGACGCGAGTCCAACTGGCGTGGCAGAAGCATTGCTCGAACTCCCCGTCATATCGGCGCGCACCGGGACGACCCCGGTCTTTCCGCTGCGCCTGCGACCCCGCACGCCCGGTGGGTTCCCGGTGATCGTTCCCGTTCCGCCCGCCGCGAAGGCGTCCGGAGCCCCCCTGCTGCCCGGGGTGCCCGCCGCGCCCGGCGTCCGCTCGTCCGGACCGGCCAAGGACGGCCGTGTGCCCGGCCCGCGCGACAGCACGGAGGACACCGGAGGCACACAGGCGGCCGCGACGGCCGAGGTCGTCGAGGTCTTCGAGGTGGCTGAGGTCGTCGAGGTGGTCGCGGGGACCACCGTCGACTACCTGACGGAGACCTACCAGGCCCACTACCGCTCGCTCCTGGGCCTCGCCGCGCTGCTCCTCGACGACACCGCCTCCTGCGAGGACGTCGTCCAGGAGGCCTTCATCCGCGTCCACTCGGCCCGCAAGAGGGTCCGGGACCGGGAAAAGACCCTGGCCTACCTGCGCCAGACCGTCGTCAACCTTTCGCGCTCCGCCCTGCGCCGCCGCATCCTCGGCCTGAAGCTTCTGTCGAAGCCGATGCCGGACATGGCGAGCGCCGAGGAAGGCGCGTACGACCTGCTGGAACGGGACGATCTCATCAAGGCGATGCGCGGGCTCCAGCGACGCCAGCGCGAGGTGCTGTCGTTGCGCTACTTCTCTGACATGACGGAAAGCCAGGTCGCCGAGACCCTCGGCATATCGCTCGGTTCGGTCAAGGCGTACGGATCGCGGGGCATTGCCGCGCTGCGGGTGGCGATGGAGGCTGCGCAGTCATGAGTGAGGACCGGAAGAAGAACGAGGGCCAGGACCGGGAGCTGCCCGGCCTGTCCGGCGCCTCCGCATCCGGGGGCCCGGAGGCCCTGCGGGCGCTCGTGTTCGGCACGGCGAGCACGCCGGCAGCGCCGAGCACGGACGAGCCGAGCACGCCGGATACGGCGGAGTCCGCCGGGTCCGAGCAGGGCGGCACCGAGTCCGCTGCCGAGCCGGCCGTCGCCAAGCTCTCCGTCGTCAAGCCCGCCGTCTCGGAGCCGGTGGCCGAGGAGGACGTGCTGCGCGATCTGCTGCGCGGGGTCGTCGGCGGGATCGAACCCTCCGGCGACGCGCTGGAGCGGCTGCGGTACGCGGTCCCCGCGCGCCGGGTCCGCAACCACCGGATCCTCGTCGCCGCCGCGGCGGCCGTGGTGGTGCTGGCCGGCGGGATCCCCACGGGCCTGCTTCTGGCCTCCGCGACGGGCGGGAGCTCCGACCGTTCCACCATGGCGGGTCACGGCCAGAAGGGCGGGGACTCGAAGGACGGGTCCGGCCTGCACCAGAACGGCTCCGGCTCCCGTCCGAAGCCCAAGAAGACCTCCGACAAGGACAAGGGCAAGGACGACAAGGACGGCTCGCAGGACGGCGACGCCAGCACCTTGCCGCCCCTGCCGGGCGGTGGCTACCCGAGCATCGGCGGGCCGAACATCACCCCGCCCCCCGTCTCCTCGCCCATCCCCGGCACCACCGGCTCCGTGGGCGGCGGTCTCCCGCCGGCCTCCGTGGTCGTGCCCAACTGCGCCCAGAGCCAGATCTCGGTGGCGGGCAGTACCCGGGCCCCGTCGGCCGGTGGCAAGGTCTCCGGCAGCTTCAAGGTCACCAACGTGTCGGCGAGCAGCTGTACGGTCCGCGGCCCCGAGTCGCTGGCGGCGGGCCCGGCGTTCCAGGGCGGTGCCCCGGTGGCGGTCGTCAACCACGTCACGGGCGACGCGGCGACCGGGCTGCTGCCCGACCCGTCGGTGGAGACCCTGCGCCTGGTGCTCCAGCCGAGCGCGCAGTACGAGGTCCGCTTCGCGTGGGTGCCGCCGGAGGGCGGCTGTCCCACGGCGAACGGTTCCGGTGGGGACAACCCGCCGGAGGCGGGCTCCGGCAGCGCGGACGCCGGCACGGGCACCGACGCGGGCCAGTCGGCGGTTCCGCCGCTCGGTGCCCTGGTGGCCCACACGCCCAATCCGGACGGTCCCGACGGCCCGACGACGCAGCTGACCATCGCGGAGGCGTGCGGCGGAACGGTCTACCGGACGGGCGTCATCCCGCTCAAGTAGTTCCGGACGTCACGTGGTTCCGGACGTCACGTGGTCCCGGACGTTACGCGGAGCCGGCCCCGGCCGGGGCCGGCGCTGCCGGGTCCCGCTCCGCCGGGGTCTCGGTGAGGAGGCCCGCCTCCGCGTCGCGCAGGGTCTCCACCTCGCGCCGGTACAGCCGGAACCACATGAAGAGCACGAACGCGGCGAAGACGAACCACTCGCCGGTGTAGCCGAGGTTCTGGAAGGCCTTCAGATCCAGCCCGGTGTTGGCCGGAGCCCGCGCCGGTACCGGAGTCATCCCGTCGGCGGGCGTCTGCACGGTCAGCCAGGCGTCGTACAGGCCGTACGGCACGATGTTGACGAGCGAGGCGGCTCCGATGACGCCGAGCTGCCCGGCCGGCAGCCCGCCCGCGGAGTAGACGCCCTTGCTGGTGGAGTTCTCCGAGGCCTGGAGCGCCCCCGTCACCTCGACCCGCCCGGTCGGCGGGGCCGGGGCCCGGCCCGCGTCGGCGGCTCCGGGGAGCCAGCCACGGACCACGGGTACGGCCTTGCCGGTGTCGGTCCTGAGCAGGGTCAGGACGTAGAAGCCGGACTTCCCGTCGAGCCGCCGCTCGGGTACGAGCAGCTGGTCGGCGTACTCCCCGGAGACCGAGGCGAGCCGTCCGGAGGTCCGCTTGTCCACCGGGAGCAGCGAGTCCAGCGGCGCGGCCCCCTGTTCGGCGGGGCGTGCGCTGGTCGCCTCCTTGTGGGTGTCGACGCGGTCCTCGAACCGGCCGAGCTGCCAGGTCCCCATGAACAGGCAGAAGGGGACGCCGAGCGCGACGAAGACGTTGATCCCCCACCAGCGCGGGGTCAGGAGAAACCGGTGCACCCCACCACCGTACGGGGGGTGCACCGGACCACCGGTGCCGGGGCCGGTGCCGGGGCCCGGCACCGGTGATCCGGCGGCCTAGCGCGGCAGGTGCTTCAGCGCGAAGTCGATCTCCATCCGGACCTGCTTGATCCGCTCCTCCACGACGAGCGAGCCGTGCCCGGCGTCGTAGCGGTACACCTCGTGCTCCGCCCCGCGGGCCGCCAGCCGGTCCACGTAGTTCTCGATCTGCTGGATGGGGCAGCGCGGGTCGTTGAGCCCCGCCGCGATGTGCACGGGCGTCTTCACCGCGTCCACGTACGTCAGCGGCGAGGAGGCCTCGAAGCGCTCCGGGACCTCCTCCGGGGTACCGCCGAAGAGGGTGCGGTCCAGGGACTTCAGCGCCTCCATCTCGTCGTGGTACGCCGTCACGTAGTCGGCGACCGGTACGGCCGCCAGCCCCACCGCCCAGGCGTCCGGGTGGGTGCCGAGGCCCAGCAGTGTCAGGTAGCCGCCCCAGGAGCCGCCGGACAGCACCAGGCGCGCCGGGTCCGCGAGGCCGGAGCCCACCGCCCATTCCCGTACGGCTTCGACGTCCTCCAGCTCGATCAGGCCGACCCGGTGCTTGAGGGCGTCGGTCCACTCGCGTCCGTAGCCGGTCGAGCCGCGGTAGTTGACGCGGACGACCGCGAAACCGTGGTCGAGCCAGGCCGCCGGGGTCGCGGCGAAGGCGTCGCTGTCGTGCCAGGTGGGCCCGCCGTGGATCTCGAAGATGGTGGGGAAGGGGCCCTCGCCGTGGCCGACGGGCCGCTGGGCGAGGGCGTGGATCCGCCCGCCGGGGCCCTCGACCCACACGTCCTCGACCGGTACGGAGCCCGGCGGCCGGAAACCGGGCGGGTCGAGCACGACCCCGCCCGCGGTCGACCGGATGACGGAGGGCTCGGCAGCGGAGGACCACTGGTACTCCACCGACCCGTCGGGCCGCGCCGTCGCACCCGACACGGTGCCCGGCGGCGTGTCCAACCGCAGCAGTTCCCGCGCGGCCAGGTCGTAGCGGAACAGCTCGCTGCGTGCCTCGTAGCCGTGCTCGATCAGCAGCGCGGACCCGTCGGGGTACCACTCGGCGCCGACGTCGCCCGGCAGGTCGACGGCCAGCCCCTCCTCGGTGCCCGCGGCCACGTCCCACACCATCGGCTCCCACCGGCCGCGCCGCTGGTGGCCGACCAGCAGCCGGGTGTCCCCCTCGACGGGTGCGAAGCCGAGCACCGTGAGGCCCAGCTCCTCGGTGCCGCCCTTGGAGTCGTCCAGCTCGGCGACGGTGGCGCCGTCCAGGGTGATCACGCGCAGGGACGAGTGCATCGCGTCGCCGTGCTCGGTGTGCTCGACGGCGAGCAGGGTCCCGTCCCGGGACAGGTCGCCGACGCCGGCCGACTCGCGGTGCCGGTAGACCACGGCCGGCTCCGTCCCGTCGGGCCGGACCACGTGGATCGTGGTCCCGTCCTCGTCGGTGGAGCGCCCCACGACGGCCGTCCCGTCCCGCCCGATGGCCAGCCCGGCGGGGTACGAGGCCTCCAGTCCGGGGGTGGCCGGCTCGTCGGGGCCGCCCGCGAAGGGCTGGCGGACCCAGGTGCCGAACTCGTCGCCGTCGGTGTCGGAGAACCACCAGACCCACTCGCCGTCGGGAGAGAGGGTGCCGTCGGTGGTCCCGTTGGGCCGGTCGGTGGCCTGCCGCTGGGCGCCGGTGGCACGGTCCCAGGCGTAGAGCTCGTAGGTCCCGGTGGCGTTGGAGACGAAGAGCGAGCGGTCGGGCGCGTCCTCGGCCCATTCGGGCAGTCCCACGCGCGGGGCCCGGAAGCGCTTCTCCCAGTCGGGCACGGCGGCGCCGTTCGTGGCGGCTTCGTTGGTGGCGGGGGTGGCGTGGGTGGCGGCGGTGTCGGGGGTGGCGTCAGTCATGCACCCCATGTAACCGGATCGGCCGCGGCCCGTCCCCCGAGATGCCGACGGGGCCGAACGGGCGCAGGGTGGTGTGCGTACGCGGTCCCGCGTACGAGGCTGTGCAGAGCCGGGTGAAGAGGCTGCGCAGAGCCCTGCGAACCTGCGGAGAGGAATGGCGGTCATGGCGAAGAAGGCGCGTACCGGCAAGCCGGCCCACCAGGATTCAGAGCGTGCGATGGCGAAGAACACCGCGGCCGAGGCGCGCGCGAAGGCCGCCGTCCGCGATGTGCACTCGATCGCCGCGAAGACCCGGGGCATGCAGCAGAAGGCCCAGGCCAAGCGGGGTTGAGAGCCGTAGGCTGACGCGATGCGGATGATCGTCCGGGGCGCCCGGCTGCTGCACAGCGAAGGCCTGCACGACGTCGAGGTCGCGGAGGACGGGCGGATCGCGCGCGTGCTCCCGTACGACGACCAGAAGGAGCCGCCGGCGACGGGGGTGCTGATCGAGGCGCACGGCGGCCTGCTCAGCGCGCCCTTCGTCGAGCCGCACATCCATCTCGACACGGCCCTGACGGCCGGAGATCCGCGCCCCAACGTCTCCGGGACCCTCTGGGAGGGCATCGCCTGCTGGAGCGAGCGCAAGAAGACCCTGACCCGCGAGGACGTGATCGCGCGGGCCACCGAGGTGCTCCGCTGGCAGGCGGCGCAGGGCGTCCTGCACGTGCGCACCCACTGCGACGTCACCGACCCGGCGCTGATCGCGCTCGACGCGCTGCTGGAGGTGCGCGACCGGGTCCGGGACGTCATGACCCTGCAGATCGTCGCCTTCCCGCAGGAGGGCATCGTCTCCTTCCCCGGAGGCGAGAAGCTGCTGCGCGAGGCCGTCCGGCGCGGGGCCGACGTGGTCGGAGCGATCCCGCACTTCGAGGACACCCGGGAGGACGGGGTGGCCTCGCTGGCCGTCGCCTTCCGGCTCGCCGAGGAGCAGGGGCTGCGGGTGGACGCCCACTGCGACGAGATCGACGACGAGCAGTCCCGTTTCGTGGAGGTACTGGCCGCCCACGCCCTGCGCTCGGGGCTGCGCGGGCACGTGACGGCCTCGCACACGACAGCGATGGGCTCCTACGGCGGCGCGTACAGCTTCAAACTCCAGCGGCTGCTCTCCCGCTCCGGGATCAACCTGGTCTCGAACCCCTTCGCCAATCTGAACCTCCAGGGCCGCTTCGACGCCTACCCGAAGCGCCGCGGCCTCACCCAGGTCAAGGAGATGCTGGCGGCGGGGGTGAACGTGGCCTTCGGCCACGACGACGTGATGGACCCCTGGAACGCGCTCGGCACCGGCAACCCGCTGCAGACCGCCCTCGTCGGGATCTACGCCGCCCAGCTCACGGGAGCCGACGAGATCCCGGTGGCCTTCGAGATGGTGACGGAGCGCGCGGCGCGGGTCCTCGGCCTCTCGCCCTCGGAGTACGGGGTCCGCCAGGGCAACCCGGCCTCCTTCGTGCTGCTGCCGGCCGAATCGCCCACCGAGGCCGTCCGCCGCCAGGTCCGCCCCCGCTACGTCGTCTCGCGCGGCACCGTCCTCGCCGAGACCCCGGCGGCTCCGCCCCGGCTGCTGGCCTGGCCGGGAGAGGAGGGGCCGTCGGAGGTGGACTTCCGTCCCCGCCTACGCTGACCTGCCATGACCTTTGTGACATGGACTCTTGACACTCCGTCGGGCCGGGCCGCGCTGGAGATCGCCACCGAGTACACGGACGGGGCGCTGCTGAACCACTCCGTCCGGTCGTACGCCTTCGGGGCCGAGTACGCGGACCGGCACGGGCTCTCGTACGACCGCGAACTCTTCTACGTCAGCGCCCTGGTGCACGACCTCGGGCTGACCGCGCCCTTCGACAGCCACACCCTGCCCTTCGAGGAGGCGGGCGGCCACGTCGCGCGCGTGCTCACGGCGGGGCTGGGCTGGCCCGCGGGGCGGCGGGCGCGGGCCGAGGAGATCATCGTGCGGCACATGCGCGAGGACGTCACGGCCACCGAGGACGTGGAGAGCCACCTGCTCCAGATCGGCACGACCGCGGACGTCTCCGGGGTCGGCGTCGGCGACGCCGACCCCGTCTTCACGGCCGCGCTGCTCACGGAGTACCCGCGCCTCGGCTTCGGCGACGCCTTCTTCGCGCTGGTCAGCGACCAGGCCGCGCGCAAGCCGCAGTGCGCGGCGGCGGCCTATGTGGCGAGCGGCGCGAAGGAGCGCATCGCGGCGAACCCGCTGGACCGGCGGGGCTAGGGGCCAGGGGCTTAGAAGAGCCCGAGGGTGTTGTCCAGGGACCAGGCCTGCCAGCCCATCGCGAAGAAGGCGACTCCGGAGATCAGGGCCATCATGAGGTTCTGCCCCTGCTCGCCCCAGTCGTGGATCATCAGGATCAGGTAGACCAGGTTGAGCAGCAGCCCGGCGAGCAGGGCTATCGGGGTCAGGAATCCGACGATGAGGCCGAGGCCCAGGGCCAGTTCGGCGTAGGCGACGAGGTAGGCCATGAAGCGCGGGTAGGGCTTCACGACGACATCGAAGCCGCGCGTGACGAACCCCCAGCGGTGCTTCTCGGCCACGCCGGCCGCCCAGCGGATGCCGCCTCCGCCGAACCAGTCCTTCTTGTCCTTGTGCCGCCAGCTCTCCAGCCACCACAGCCCGAGCCCGATCCGCAGAACGGCGACCCATTCGGGCCCGCCGAGCCAGATGGTCTGCATCCCCGGTTCCTTCCCTCGTTCCCTCACGATGATCTGACGATGTGTCAGTTTCGGGGGAAGGGGAGGGTCGTGGCAAGGGGTTGGCGGACGGCGGGCTTCAGCGGGCTGTGCCCTGAGTGCACATGACGGAGACCGCCTGGGTCTGGTTGTTGCCGAAGCCCCCGCGGTTCCATGGCGGTTGGAGCGGCTGCGTGCGCCCCGAGGCGTCGGTGGCGCGGACCAGGAGGGTGTGGCTGCCCGGCACGGCCGTCCAGTCGGCGTGCCAGCCCTGCCAGGCGTACGGGTGGCGGCCCTGCGGCAGCACCTCGGCGTCGGTCCAGCCGACGCCCCCGTCGGTGCTCAACTCCACGCGCACGACCGGCCCGTAGCCCGACCAGGCGCGCCCGGCGAGCCGCACCGGGCCGGGGTCCACGACCCGGGTGCGGGACATGAAATCGGGGAATCCGGGCGGGATCAGCAGGGCGCGCGGGGCGATCCGGGTGACGGGCTCGCCGGGCTCCTCGGGGCTCTGCTTGTACCGGTAGGCCGTGGCCTGCTGGTACCCGCCGAAGGCCGTGTCGACGAGTTCGATGTCGCGCAGCCACTTCACGTGGGCCATGCCGTACCAGCCCGGGACGACCAGCCGCAGCGGATGCCCGTGCTGCGGCGGCAGGGGTCCGCCGTTCATCGTGTGGGCGAGCAGTACGTCCTCGCCGGCGGGCAGCGGCAGGCTGCGCCGGTAGTCCTGCTCGACGCCCCGCTCCACCCCGTGGTCGGCGCCCGTGAACACCGCCTCCACGGCGTCCGGCGCCACCCCGGCCTCCGCGAGCACCGCGCGCAGCGGCACCCCCGTCCACTCGGCCGTCCCCACCGCCTCCACCAGCCAGGGCTGGCTGACCGGTCGAGGGGACAGCCGGGCCCGCCCGTTCCCTGCGCACTCCATGGTGACCCGGTGGGTCACGGAGGGGAGGGCTCGGAGGTCGTCGAGGGTCAGGTCGAGGGGGGTTCGGAGGTGGCCGTGGAGGGTGAGGTGCCAGGGGGTGGCGGCGGGGTCTGCGCCGGTGTCCGTGCCCGCGCCCGTGCCCGCGCCCGTGTCCGGGATGTCGTAGTGGACGAGTACGTAGTGCAGGCCGGCCGGGGTGACCTCGTACCGCATGGCCTCCAGGGGGAGCCCGTGGTTGCGTGCGGCGAGCGCCAGCTCGTCCTGGCCGATGCCCTCCCCGGGGGCGGCGATCCGGCCAGGGGGGCTGATCCCGGTGAGGGGGCGCTCCTCCATGGGCTGATGGTCCCGCGGTGGGGGCGGAGCCGCTACTCCGCGTGCGAATTCCGTAATCAGACGGTATGAATTGATCTGTCCCTTATGTGATCGGAGTGACGCGTGGACGACTATCCACTGCTCAACCTGTTCTGGACCATGCTGTGGCTCTTCCTGTGGGTCATGTGGTTCTTCCTGCTGTTCAAGGTGATCACTGACATCTTCAGGGACCACGAGCTGCACGGCTGGGGCAAGGCCGGCTGGCTGATCCTCGTGCTCCTGCTGCCCTACATCGGGGTGCTCATCTACCTGATCGTTCGCGGCAGGAGCATGAGCCAGCGCGACGTGAAGCAGGCCCAGGCGAGCGAGAAGGCCTTCCAGGACTACGTCCAGAAGGCCGCGGGCCCCCGCAGCAGTCCGGCGGAGGAACTCGCGAAGCTTTCCTCCCTCAAGGAGAAGGGCCACCTGACCCAGGAGGAGTTCGACAAGGCCAAGGAGAAGCTCCTGGCCTGAGGGCCGTCCACACTGCCCGCCGAACGGTGAACGTGAACGTGAACGGGAGCCCGGCCGCGATCTTGCGGTCAGGCTCCCGTTCCGGCGTTCCGGGGCGGGGCGGGGCGGGGCGCGGGCGGGCCCGCGGTGGTCAGGCCGTGGACGGGTCCGTGTCCGACAGCAGGTCGATCAGGGATGAGCGGGCCCGGGCCACGCGGGAGCGGACGGTGCCTATCGGGCAGCCGAGCATGAGCGCGGCCTCGGCGTACGGGAGGCCCATGAGCTGGGTGAGGACGAAGACCTCGCGGCGTTCGGCGGGGATCGCCGCCAGCAGCTCCGCGAGCGCGACACCGTCCTCGAAGCCGGGCACGCCGCGGGGCTGGCTCTGCTCGGCCGCGGTCTGCCAGTCGTCTCTGTCGGCGATCTTGGGGCGGGCCGCCTTGTGGCGCAGGCTGTCCACCACCGTGCGGCGCGCGATGGAGAGCAGCCAGGTGCGGGCGGAGGAGCGGCCCTCGAAGCGGTGCAGGCTGCCTAGGGCGCGCAGGAAGGTCTCCTGGGTCAGGTCCTCGGCGGACTGCGGGTCGGCGCTGAGGTAGGCGACGTAGCGGCGTACGTCGCGGTGCAGGGCGCGTACGAACTGGTCCACCGCGACGGGGTCGCCGTCGCGGGCGGCCAGCGCGAGGAGGGTGACGGCCTCGTCGGGGCCGGCGGTGCGGCGGGTGGGGGTGGGGAGCGTGGTGGGGGAGGGGAGCGTGGTGGGCGTGGGGAGGGCAGTGGGCGTGGGGAGAGTGGTGGGGGCGGTGGGGGCGGTGGGGGAGGTGCTCGGGCGGGTGAGCAGGGCAGTGGTCATCGCCTGGTGTCCTTCTGGGAATCCGGCCGGATTCGATGCCGCAGCGCGGGCCGTGGGCAGCACTGCAGCACTGCAGCACCGTGTCTGCGTCGGAAAAGCCGGAGCGCGGCATCGCGAGGCCGGGGAACGGGTGGTACGGCCTGCCGGACGGCATGACCGATGCCCGAGGCGCGGTACGGGTACGGGTGATCCGCCCGTGGCGCGTCGGGGAGCCGGCTGTCAGACGACAGCGATCCCGTGAGGTGGACCCCGTGAGGTGAGGGCGTCGGCGAGCAGCAGCCTGCGGGGCGTCCGGACCCGGTGGTTCCGGGCGCGGCGGACGCGGGGCCGGTGTGTGGGCGCGGGGAGCCGGAAGAGCAGGCGCAGCGGTACGAGGAACCGGGCGGCGACGGCGCGCAGGACGCGGAAGGCGCCGCGTTCGCCGTGCGCGAGCCAGAGGCCGCAGACCAGGGCGGCCAGGAGGTGGCCCGCGAGCATGCCCGTCGGGGACATGGAACCCATGGCGTGTGCGGTCGGAAGGGAAAGGGTCGTCGCGGTGGGTGCGGAGGCGTCGGCCATGCCGTGCATGCCGTGCATCCCGTGCATCCCGTGGGTTGCGGAGATCCCGTGTGCGTCGCTCCGCATGACCTGCGGACCGAGCGGGGATGGGGCCTCGCAGAGCAGGTACTGCGTCCAGCGGCGGCCCAGGGAGGCTAAGGAGGTGCCGGGTTGCTGCGGCTGTGCTGCCACGGCCTGGGCTAGGGAGAAGCCGCCGTGCAGGGCCGCCTGGACGCCGACGGTCGCGGAGATCACGGCCACGAGGCCGCGCTCCCGCCCGGCGAGGATCCAGCCGGTCGCCGAGGTTCCGGCGAACGCCGCGGTCATCCCCCACCAGGTGACGGAGGTACCCGACATGAGGATGTGCCCGAGGGACGAGAGCAGCACGCAGGTGGCCGCGAACAGCGCGGCCCGTACGGCTCGGCAACATCGACCGGGTGTCATGGTCGAGCCATCGTTGCACCGGCCGGGCGGGGGGCGACAGAGGGCATCAGGTTTTCTCATCGTCCGGAAATCGCGCACTGGTGGGGTGTGGCACACGCCACAACAAGCCCTGGGAACCCGGGCGTTCACTGGTCCGACTCCTGTCCCGGATCGAGGGCGAGAAGCGAGCAGTGAGTGCGGGGTGGCCGAGCAGTGGTGGATCGGAGCGGGTCGGCGAAGGCGCCCGGAGTGCCCGGAGTCCCCGGAGTCCCCGGAGTCCCCGGAGTCGCAGCGGTGGCCGAGGGGCCGACGGGTGGGCTCACGGCGCTGCTCACCGGTGCCATGGCCTTCTCGATGCTCCAGCTCTTCCTGCTCGGTGCGCTCGGTCCGCGGCTGGTGGGGGAGTTGGGGGTGTCGCCCGCGGTGCTCGGCTGGACCACCACGGTCGGGTTCGGGACGGCGGCCGTGCTGTCGCCGCTCGGCGGGAGGCTGGTGGACCGGATCGGGCCGCGCCGCTCCCTCGTACTCCTGCTGTCGGTGTCCGCGGCGGCGCTCGCGCTGATCGGTGCCGCGCCCGGCTCCGGGTTCCTGCTCGCTGCCGTCGCGCTGGGCGGACTGCCCCAGGCCCTGGCCAATCCGGCCACCAACAAGGCGATCCTCGCTGCGGTGCCGCCCGGCCGCCGGGGGCCGGTGACCGGCATGAAGCAGTCCGGTGTCCAGTTGGGCGCCTTCGCCGCCGGGCTGCCGCTCACGGCACTGGCCGGCGGGCTCGGCTGGCGCGGGGCGGTGTGGACGGCCGCCGCCACTGCCGCGCTGGCGGCGTTGTGGGCGCTGCGCGCCCTGCCAGCGGACCCGCGGTCGGGGCCGGCCGGGCCCCGCGCCTCGCTCGTCCCGCGGGGTGCCATCGCCTGGCTGGCGGTGTTCTCCCTGTTCCTGGGCTGCGGGATCGCCTCGGTCAACACGTACGTGGCCCTCTTCGGTGCGCAGCGGCTCGGCATGGGTCCCACCGCGGCCGGCGCGCTGGTCGCGGTGCTCGGCGCCGCGGGCATCGCCGGGCGGGTCGGCTGGTCCAAGGCGGCCCGGCCGGGGCGGGCCGAGTGGCTGCCGGGTGCCCTCGCGGCCGGCGCGGTGGGGGCGGCCGTCCTGCTGGTCGCGGCGCCGGGCGCGGTGCCGCTGGTGTGGGTGGCCGCGGTGGCCGTCGGGGTGTTCGCGGTATCGGCCAACGCCGTCTCGATGGTCCTGGTGATGCAGCGCTCCGCCCCCGGCCGGGCCGGTCAGGACTCGGCCCTCGTGGCCGCCGGCTTCTTCACCGGATTCGCCGTCGGCCCCCTGCTCTTCGGCCCCCTCGCGAACGCCGGCCGCTACGGGACGGGCTGGCTGCTGGTGGCGGGCGAGTTCGGGGTGGCTTGTGGGGTGGGGGTGGTGTGGGTGGTTCGGGAGCGGGTGGCGGATCGGAGTCGGGTGGTGGGTCGGGTGCGGGTGGTAGGTCGGGTGCGGGTGGTGGAGCGGGAGCGGAGTCGGGAGTAAGCAGGGGCGTTGACGGTTCCGGGGGGCGTCCCGGCAGTCCAGTGTCCTTTCGGTGTGGGCCGGTCCCTCAAGGGCGCTCCTGCGTCGCGTCGCTTCGCGATGGCCTTCGGCCACCCTTGACCGACCGACCCACACCGAAACGCCACAAGACTTCCGGGATCCCCCCGGGGAACGGCCGGGGGGAGGGTCTGGGAGGGGCGGGGCTGTGGGGGAGGGCCTCGGTGTGGGTGGGCGCGTCGGATCGCTACGTGCTCTCGCTTGGCTCGGCGGCTACCGGCCGTCCGTGGCTGGGAGGGAGCGACTGGTTGGGGGGAGGAAATCCGTTGGTTGGCAGGGGAGTTGGTGGTGCGCGGGTGGGTGGGTGGGCGGAGCGGGCGTTGGGGGAGGTTCTTGAGCAGGTGGGCGTTACGGGGGCCGATGTGGGCGGGCGGTTCCCGCTCTATGCGGATCCGGATACCGGGGAGTGGACTACGACCGGGCGGGGGTCCTGGGCCGGTGGGTTCTGGGCCGGGTTGTTGTGGTTGAGGGCCCGGTATACGGGTGGCGATGGTGACTGGGCCGCTGCCTCCGCGTGTACCGCGCGGCTGGGCGGCTGGGCGGATGCCGACACCTCGACGCGCGGGCTGATCTTTTGGTACGGGACCGCGCTGGCCTTCGAGGATGCCGGGGCGGAGGCGTTGCGGGGGCGGGCGGCCGGGGCTTGTTCCGCGGCGGTGGACGGGGAACTGGGGCTGTTGCCCTGGGGGGCGGCGTTCGGGGGGAGTCGGCTTGTGGCCCGGGTGGACGGGTTGCCGGGGACGGTCGCGCTGCTCGGTGACGTCGGTCCTGCGGCGGCGGCCTCGCATCTTCAGCGGCATCTGGACCTGTGCCTTCTCGGGGCGGAGGTCTGCCCGGGCCGTGACCTCGTACCGGCCTGGTCCTACGAGGGGGAGGCGGGCTGGGTGGCGTGTGCGGAGCCGGCGCGGGGGTGGAGCCGGGGAGCGGCCTGGCTGTTGCTCGCGCTGGCCGACGCACTGCACCGGCCTGATGTTGCCGCGTGCTTGCCGGGGGACCCGCGAGGGCTGGCGGAGGGGCTGGCGGAGGCGTGGGCGGGGCCGGGGGCACCCCTCGTACCGGGTGCGGGGCGGGTGGACGGGCCGTTGGACACGTCGGCTGCGGCGGTCATGGCCGTCGCGCTGCTGAAGTTGTCCCTGCTTCCCGGGCCCCGGGGCGGGGTGTACGCGCAGCGTGCGGCCGAGATCCTGGAGCACCTGGTCGAGCGGCACGTTGTTCGGGGACGGCTGCTGGACGGTTGTTATGACGCGGAGAAGGGGATCGCTCCGAGGCATCAACTGGTGTGGGGGGACTTCTTCTTGGCGCTGGGGTTGGGTGGGGTGGTTGGGCTGGTCGACCTTCGTGCTGTGTGACGAATTATGGAGATGTATTCGTGATTCTCTTGTGTGCAACCTCTCCGCCGGGGGTGCAAGTCGATCAGGGCATGGCCTCTTCCCAAGTACTCAGCAAGGGGAGCTCCTCCGCGCTCCTCGGCTCCGACTGCCTGATCATCAAGCAGGGTCAGCGGCGTAGCGAGATTCCCCTGGAAGCCCGTGCAGGAAGCCCGTGCGGGCGGCGGCACGGTTCTCCGAGTGGTTCTCACCGATGGAGCCGTGCATCGGCTCGACGGCGGCAACGCGACGGCCACCGAAGCGTTCTGTGCCGCTCTCAACGAAGCCCTGCCCGAGGTGCGGAACCCGGCGGGCGGTTCCCACGGGGGCGGAGCCCTCGGTGATCAAGGCCGATCCTGGTTTTCGTGGCCGGCTGCATCGGCTTCGTCGCCGGCTCCTACGCGTTCACCGATGTCGAGGGGCGGAGTACTTCCACCAGCCCATGGTCGGACGCTCGGCGGAAGCCGTGGAGGTCGTCTACGATCCGCGGCGGCCCACGGACAACGTCTCCAGGCGGCCTCTCCCCGAGGTGGTGTTGATGTACTTCTTCGGCTCGCTCTCCTCGTTCGGGTTCCTCGCCATGGGGGTGTTCATGGTGGCCGCCCCCTTCATGTGACACGTCTACGTCTTGTATGCGCTGAGCACCCTGCGGGCCACCCCCGTGATGTGCAGTTCGTCCGGGCCGTCCAGGATCCGGGCCGTGCGGCCCGAGCGGTAGAGGGCGGGGAGGGGCGTGTCGGGGCCCAGGCCGGCCGCGCCGTGGATCTGGATGGCCGCGTCGGTCACCTGCTGGAGCATGCGGGCGGCGGCCACCTTGGCCAGGCCCACCTCCACGTGCGCGTCCCCTCCGGCGCTGATCCGGGCCACCGCCTCGTGGACGAGCGGCCGGGTGGTGCGCAGCGCCAGGAGCGATTCGAAGACGTGGCTCTGTACGAGTTGGTGGCTTCCGAGCGGACCGCGCGATCCGGTACGGGAGTTCACGCGTGCGCACATGAGGTCGAAGGCGCGCTGTGCCTGGCCGAGCCAGCGCAGGCAGCGCAGGGTGCGGCCCAGTTGGAGGCGTTCCGCGGCGAGGGCGAGGGCCTGGCCGCGTTCGCCGAGGAGGTGGTCGGCGTCCACGTGGACCCGGTCGAACTCGATCTCCCACTGGCCGGCCGCGCCCAGTACGGGCAGTTCCCGTACCACCCGGAATCCTGGCGATGAGGTGGGCACGACGAGGAGGGAGAGTCCCGTGCGGTCTCCCGGCTGTCCGTCGGTGCGGGCCAGGACGGTGACGAGGTCGGCTTCGGCGGCGTGCGAGGTGAACCACTTGCGGCCGCTGACGGTCCAGCTGCCGTCCGGCTGTTCCACCGCGCGCGTGGCGGTGAGGTACGGGTCGGTGCCCGGGGTCTCCGGGTCGGTCATGGCGTAGCAGGCGCGCAGGTCGCCGGCCGTGAGGCGGTGCGGGTACAGGGTGCGTATCCGGTCGCTGCCGTGCCGCCACAGCATCGTCGCGTCCAGCAGGGGCGCGGACCCCAGTGCGGCCGGGCCGTGGTCGCTCGCGCCTTCGGCTTCGGCGAGGAGCGCGTAGCGGGTCAAGTCGAGTCCCTGGCCGCCCAGTTCCCTGGGGAGGGGGAGGGCCCAGAGGCCTTCTTCCTTGGCCCTGGTCCGGAGTTCCCGCAGGGCCGCCGCCGCGGCGGGGCCGCCCGCGTCGAGGACGGGTTCGCGGGGCATGACCTGCGTCCGGACGAAGTCGGTGATCTGTTTCTTCAACTTCTGGTCGGTGGGGGGTGGTTCGGGGGGTGCGTGTGGCGCCCTTCCTTCGTGCTGCGGCACTTGGTTCTCCATCACTTTCCTCCGGCACGTCGGGAACCCGTGGGAACGGCAGTCCGACTGCCTTCCCGTGGAACTGGTCGGGCGGACCCGCCCCTTGGTTCCCGCGTACGGGATCACCTGCGGCGCCGGCCGATCGCCGGGCCGGGAGAAGAGGAGAGGCATGGCGTCACCCGCCGTCACCCAGACCGCTCGGCCGCTCGACTGGCTGCGTTTCACCGCCTCGGGACCGCCCGCGCTCGCCGGACCCGTGGCCGGGCACCTGAGCCTGCTCGGAGCGGTCGCCGGGGATGCCGGGCCCGACGCGGGGGGCGACCCCGGGGCGGCCCGCGTCACCCTGGCGGACGCCGGCTCCGGCCTCCGCGCGGCCGCCAGCGTCGCCTGGGCTTCGCCGGAAGCGGCCCTGGGGGGCGTCACCGACGAGGCGACCGCGCAGGCCGCGACCGGGATCATGGCGGTGCACGGGCGCCGCGACGGCCTGCCGCGGGGGCTCGCCGTCGACTACGCCACCGCTGCGACGGCCGTCCTCACCACGCAGGGGCTGCTCGCCGCCCTGCTGGCCCGGGCCAGGGGGTGCGAGGGCGCCGCCGCGCAGCCGCACACGTACGTGGACCGGGCCGGGCTGCTGGTCGTGTCCCAGTACCTCGCCGCGAGCGGCGCCGACGAGGGCGAAGCCGCCGAACTGGCTCCCGGGGGGCCGCCCTTCGCCGCGGCCGACGGCACGCTCTTCGAGCTGGAGACCCTGGATCCGGGTGCCTGGGCGGGGTTCTGGCGGGCCCTGGACGCCCCCGACGACGCGGTACGGGCCGGCTGGCGGCCCTTCCAGTTCCGGTACGCCACCGCGTGCGCGCCCTTCCCCGAAGCACTGCACGCCACCGCCCGGGCCCACGGCTGGCAGCGGATCCGCGAGGCGGCGGCCGCTTCGGGGGCCGAGGTCTGCCGGCTGCGGAGCCTGGAGGAGCGGGCCGCCGAGGACGACGGAGCCGCCCCCTGGTCCCTGGCCCCGTACGGCCCCGGTGGCGGTGCCCGGAAGGCGGCGCCTTCCGCGCCGGGTCCGCTCGCCGGGATGACCGTCCTGGAGGCCGGGCGTCGCGTCCAGGCGCCGCTCGCGGCCCATCTGCTGGGGCTGCTCGGCGCCGAGGTCGTCCGGATCGAGCCGCCGGGCGGCGACCCGCTGCGCGGCATGCCGCCCGCCTGTTCGGGGATCTCCGCCCGCTGGCTGGCCCTGAACCGGGGCAAGCGTGCCGTGGAGATCGACATCAAGTCGCCCGGCGACCGGCTCCGGCTGGCCGAGCTGGCTGCCGGAGCCGATGTGTTCCTGCACAACTGGGCCCCGGGGAAGGCCGCCGAGCTGGGCCTGGACTCCGCCGACCTGGCGCGGGCGAACCCGGTGCTCGTGTACGCGTACACCGGCGGCTGGGGCACGGGCCGGATCGCCGATCCGCCGATGGGCACGGACTTCATGGTCCAGGCCCGCACCGGCGTCGGCGAGGCCGCCCGTCCCGAGGGCGAGGTGCCCGCGCCCTCCCTGATGACCCTGCTCGACGTGCTGGGCGGGCTGCTCGGCGCCGAGGCCGTCCTCGCGGGGCTGCTGCTGCGCGAGCGCACCGGACGCGGGGTCCGCGTGGACTCCTCGCTGCTCGGCGCCGCCGACCTGCTCACCGGCCCGGCCCTGCTCCGCGCCCGGCGCGGGGAGCGCGGCCGCCGGCCGGCGGGTTTCCGTACGCCCCTGCGCACCGCCGACGGCTGGATCGCCCCGGCCGATGCGGACGCCCGCGCGGCGGCCGGTCAGGGGCTCGCGGAGCTGTCCACCGAGGACGCCCTGACCGCGCTGCGGGCGCGCGGACTCGGCGCGACCGTCGTCACCACCGACCTTGCCCACCTGCACCACGACCCGCGCTTCGCCGGCTCGATCAGCCGGGACGCGCACGGTGCCCCCGCCGTTCCCGACCCCTGGAGCTTCGTATGACCGTCGCACTGCACGATCTGCTGCCCGTGGGCCTGCGCCGCTCGTGGGCGGTCGACGGAACCTGCCCCGACCTCGACCTCTACAGCCTCTTCCGGGCCCGCCAGATCGCCGACCTGCACCACACCGCGGTCATCGATGCCAAGGGCACGCTCTGCTACACCGCGCTCGACCGCAAGGTGCGATGTCTGGCCACCGGCCTCGCGGAGCTCGGCGTACGGCCCGGCGACGTGGTCGGCGTCCAGCTCCCCAACGGCCGCAACGCGGTCATCGCGGACCTGGCGCTGGCCGCCCTCGGAGCGGTGGCCCTGCCCTTCCCCGTGGGCCGGGGCGGCCAGGAGGCCCGCTCCCTGCTGCGCCGTGCCGAGGCCGTCGCGGTGATCGCCGCCGTGGAGCACCGGGGTCACCACCACGCCGCCGAACTGCGGGACCTGGCCCCCGAACTGCCCGCGCTGCGCCATGTCATCGCGGCCGGCGGAGCGGCGGGCACGGAGCCTGAAGGAACGATTCGGCTCGCGGCGCTGCTGCGCTCCGACCCCGCCGCCTTCGTTCCCGCCCGGCCCGACCCCGACAGCGCCACCCGCATCCTGGTGTCCTCCGGTTCCGAAGCGGAGCCGAAGATGATCGCGTACTCCCACAACGCCCTCGCCGGCGGCCGCGGCAACTTCCTCGCCTCGCTGATGCCCGACGGGACCCCGCCGCGCTGCCTGTTCCTCGTACCGCTCGCGTCCGCCTTCGGCTCCAGCGGCACCGCGGTCACCCTCGCCCGGCACGGCGGCACCCTGATCGTCCTCGACCACTTCACCCCGGAGGCGGCCCTCGCGGCGGTGCGCGAGCACCGGCCCACGCACGTCCTCGGGGTGCCCACGATGATCCGCATGATGCTCGACCGCCTGGAGGCCGAGGCGGCAGGGGCCGAGGCGGCCGGGGGCGAAGCCGTCCCGCTTCCGGCACCCACCGCGCTGATCCTCGGCGGCGCCCCCCTCGACGAGACCACGGCCGAGAGCGCGAGCCGCGCCTTCGGCTGCCCGGTCGTCAACCTCTACGGCTCGGCCGACGGGGTCAACTGCCACACCGGACTGGGCGCATCGGCCCCGGAATCCGAGGGCACGGGCATCGCCGCCGGCCGCCCCGACCCCCGGGTCGCCGAGATCCGGATCACCGACACCGAGACGCACGAACGGCTCCCCGACGGCGCCATCGGGGAGATCATCGCCTGCGGCCCCATGACCCCCATGTGCTACGTCGCCTCCCCGGACCTGGACGCCCTGTACCGCACGCCCGAGGGCTGGGTCCGCACCGGCGACCTCGGCTTCATCGACGAGGACGGGGTCCTGCACGTCGTCGGCCGCCTCAAGGACATCGTCATCCGCGGCGGCGCCAACATCAGCCCCGCCGAGGTGGAACGGGAGCTCTCCTGCGACCCCCTCGTCCGCGACGTCGTCTGCGTCGGAGTCCCCGACGAGGTGATGGGCGAACGCCTCGCCGCCTGCGTCGTCCCCCGCGGCGCGCAGCTCCCCACCCTCGACTCCCTGGCCGGACACCTCACCCTGCGCGGCCTGGAGCGCCGCAAGCACCCCGAGCACCTGCTGCTGATGGCGGAGCTCCCGCTCACCCCGGCCGGCAAACCCGACCGTGCGGCGCTGCGCGCCCGGGCCCGCGGAGCCGCCGCGACCGCCGCTCTCACCGCCGGGACGCCCGCCGGGGTGGGCGCGTAGACGAGGGCGGGGCGGCCCTGTGCGGACCGCCCCGCCCTGCTCCGACCTGCTCCGCGGCTACGCCGTTTTGGCCATGGCCTTCTTCAGCTCGGCCCCCGCGTTGCGGTAGACCGGCAGCAGGTCCAGGTCGTTCCCCGGGTAGTTGACGATCTCCACCTGGCGCGCGCCGGAGTCGGGCAGGACGGTGCCGGTCGACATGTGCGCGTTGTCCAGGACCAGCGCCGGCTTCTTCGCCGACAGCTCGGCCAGCTGCGCCGGGGTCACCGCCTCGGGGCCGTAGGTGCCCACCGTGGTGGCGCCCGCCAGCTTCGCGGACCAGCCGGTGAACACCTGGCTCACGACCGACGGGCTCGTGCCACCGGGCCAGGCGGCCCGGACCTCCGTCGCCACCCGCCCGTACTCGGCGTCGAAGTCGGCCGTCCACTTCGCGGCGGCGGCCTGCGTGCCGAACAGCGCGCCCAGCCTGGTGACTTCGGCCTTGACCTTGTCGGCGTCGTTGTCGAGGTCCACCTCCACCAGCTTCGCCTTCGACCCGGCGGCCTCCTTGATCTTCGCGGCGTACGGTTCGAACGGCGCGTAGAGCACGAAGTCGGCCCCGGCGACGGCGGCGAGGTCGGAGGGCTTGGGGTCGTAGTCCGGGGCGTGGTGCACGGACTGCGGCACGATCACCTTCACGTCCTGCGCGCCCGCCGCCTTGGCGAAGGCGCCCTCCCAGGTGGTCGTCACGACGACGTTCACCCGGGACGGCGCGCCGCCCCCGGCGGAGGCGGAGGCGCCGCCGCCACCGCTCCCGTCCTCGGTGCCGCAGCCGGCCACCAGGGCCAGGGCCGAACTCAGTGCGAGGAGGAAGGTGATGCGGGCCGAGCTGGTGCGGACGCGGGTTCCGGGCGCCATGAGCGGATTCTCCGTTCGGGTACGAGGTGCACCGCGAGGACGAGCGCCCCCGCGGTCAGGACGAGGACGGGCCCGGGGGGCCAGTCCAGCCGGAGGGCGATGAGGAAACCGGTCAGGTTCACGAAGACGCCGATGCCCACCGCCCACCCGGTGATCGATTTCAGCGAGGTGCCCAGCCGGCGCGCGGCCAGGGCGGGCAGCAGGGTCAGCGCGTCGACCAGCAGGGCGCCGGTGAGCTTGATGGCCCCGGCGACCGCGACGGCGACGAGCACGAGCAGGACGGTGGTGAGCGCCCGCACCGGCACGCCGGAACACTGCGCGAGCTCACGGTCGTACAGCAGCAGCGCCACCTCGCGCCGCCGCCACCAGAACAGGCCGGGCACGAGGACGGCCAGCACGCCCAGCACCACGAGATCGGCGCCGCCGACGGACAGGATCGAGCCCCACAGCAGCGCGAACGCGCCCGAGGCGTTCACCCCGGAGACCGCGAGGAGCAGCAGCGCGGCGGCGATCGCCAGGCTCATCAGCAGCCCCATCGCCCCGGACAGCCCGTCCGGGGTCCGGGCCAGCGGCGCGACCCCGGCTCCGGCCAGCGCGCAGGCCACCAGCGCGCACAGCATGGGATCCAGTCCGGTGAGCAGTCCGACGGCGATGCCCAGCAGGGCGACGTGCATCATCGCGAAACGCACCGGCATGATGTCCAGCCCGACGATGACCACACCGATCACGGGCAGCCCGACGGCGGCCAGCAGCAGGGCGAAGCCCGCCCGCTGTACGGGGGCCAGTTGCAGCAGGGTGCCGAGGTCGGCGGCCGCGAGGGTGGCGCTCACCGGACCTCCCGCAGTCGTCCGGCGGCCATCTCCAGGACCCGGTCGCAGCGTTCCGCGAGCGCCCGGTCGTGCGTGACGACGACGAGCGTCACGGGCAGCGCGGCCAGTACGTCGGCGGCCTCGTCCTGCCCGGCGAAGTCCAGGGCGGCGGTCGGCTCGTCGGCGAGCAGGATGCCGGCCCCCGCGGCCACGCAGCCGATCGCCCGGGCCAGGTACATGCGCTGCAACTGCCCGCCGGACAGGGTGTGCAGCGGCCTTCCGGTCAGCGGCCCCACCCCCAGCCGGTCGGCGGCCTCGGCGGCCGCGCGGGGCTCCCCGCTGCTGGCGAGGAGTTCGCCGCCCAGCAGTGGGAAGCGTCCGGCGGCGGGCTTCTGCGGGATCCACGCGCACGCCCGCCGCCGCCAGGCCGGGTCGCCCGTACGGCCGCCGACCAGGATCTTCCCGCTGACCTGCGGGTGCAGTCCGAGTACGGCGCGCAGCAGGGTGGTCTTGCCCGATCCGTTGGTGCCGGTCAGCGCGACGCGCTCGCCGGCGGCGATCTCCAGGTCGACGCCGGCCACGGCCTCGACCCGCCCGTGCCGGCAGCCCACCCCCTCCATCCGCACGTCCAGCCCGCCCATCCCACGCCCCTCCGCTGTCACCGGCCGTCCCTCCGCGTGGAGTTGGTCGGCCGGAAGGGGCCCGCAGTTCCGGCGATCGGCGATCTGCCGGTGGCGGGCCGGCAGGAGGGGCGTGTCGTGGCGGGTTCGCGCCGTCCAGCCGGGCGGGACCGGCCATTCCGTACGGGCGTTCCGATTTCTACAAGCGTCCCGGACCGGCCCGGGCCAGGATCGCGCCGCCACCTCCCGTGGTGATCAACACGCATGTGATCAAAGGGAGTCGCGCCATGCCCGAGAACGTCCGCACCCCTCGCCGCACCCCTCGCCGCACCCTGCGCAGCGCCACCGGCCGCAGCCCCCTCGGCCGCCGCGCCCTGGCGGCCGCCGTCGTCCTGGCCGCGACCGGAACCGTCCTCGCCGCCGCCCCGCAGCCCGCACAGGCCGCGCTGCCCGCGCAGTCGATAGCCGACCCCGTGCACTACTGGAACGACGTGCTGCAGAACGTCTTCCGCCGGGTCGGCGGCGGGCCCGTCCCGATGGCCCGCTCCGCCGCGATGATGAACGCCGCGATCTACGACGCGGAGTCCTCGTACCAGCTGAAGTGGAAGGGCAAGATCACCTCGGAGCCGTACATCAAGGCGGAGAACTACCTGGGCTGGGTCGAGGGCCCGGACGAGGAGGAGCGCGTCATCGGCCGGACGGCCTACAACATCCTCCTCGGCCTCTACGGCAACAAGCAGAGCCGCTACGCGGACCAGACGCAGTACCTCGACGCCCGCTTCCGCGAGCGATTCGGCACCGAGCCCACCGCCGGTGACTTCCTCGACCTCTCCGTGGTCGGCGCGATGGTCAAGCAGATGACCGACGCCCGCACCGGCGACGGCTCCGACAACCCCCAGGTCTACGTCGGGGACAACAGGCCGGGCGCCTGGCGGCCGACGAGCTACCCGGACATGCCCGACTCCTCCTGCGACGAGGACAGCGACGCGGTCAGCCCGTTCTACGGCCAGGTCAAGCCGTTCTCGCTGACCTCCGGCTCGCAGTTCCGCCCCACCACCCTGACCCAGTACGGCTCGTACGAGGCCCTGGTGGCGAGCGAGGAGTACAAGCGGCAGGTCGACGCGGTCCGTACGGCCGGCGCCGACAAGCCCACGGCGGCCACCCCGGTGGTCAACCGGACCCCCGACCAGCTCGCGGCCGCCTGGTTCTGGGCCAACGACAACAACGGCACCTACAAGCCGCCGGGCCACATGCTCCAGGCCACCCGTGAGGTCGCCAAGGCCCGTGGCCTCGGGGTCTACGCCAACGCCCGCCTCTTCGCCCTCGTCTCCCTCGCCATGGCCGACACCGGGATCGCGGTCCGCGACGCCAAGTTCTCCACCCCCATCGACCTGTGGCGGCCCGTCTCGGCGGTCCGCGAGGGCGGCCTCGACCCCCAGTGGAAGCCGCTGCTGAAGAGCCCGACGGGCGTCAACGTCAGCCCCTGCTTCCCCGCGTACGTCTCCGGCCACGCCTCCTTCGGCGGCGCCTGGGCCGGGGTCATGAAGCGCTACTTCGGCAGCGACAACATCTCCTTCGACCTCACCACCGACGAACCGCAGGCTCCGGTCAAGACCCGCCACTTCACCAGCTTCAGCGCGGCCGGCAAGGAGGACGCCGACAGCCGCATCTGGCTCGGCGTCCACTACCCGTGGGACGCCACGGACGGCCTCGCCCTGGGCGAGAAGGTCGCGAACCAGGTCTTCACCACCAAGCTCCGCACCCTCTGAGTCCCGTCCGGCCGGATGACGTAAGCCTTTCGTCATCCGGCCGGGCCTGGTCCCACCCCGCGCCCGCGCGTTGAATGCCCATGACGGCCGAAACGGCCGGACGGCCGAACGGCCGGACGAGAGGAAGGGCCCGACGAGTGACGCAGAACCCGGCGCGAGACGAGCCGCAGGACCCGGCACAGGACCAGGCGCAGGACCGGTCGCAGCACCCGGCGAGGAAGCGGGGCGTACGCAGGCTCCTGGCCGTCCTCGCCCTCCCGGCGGCCCTCCTGCTGGGCCTCGGCCTGTACTGGTTCCAGCCGTGGAAGCTCTGGCAGGACGCGACGGTCCACGAGTCCCTCCCGGCGGCGGCCCCCTCCGCGGCCGCACCCGCGCCCACCGCTGCGAACACCCCGAGCACCGCGAACACCCCGAGCACCGCGAACACCCCGAGCACCGCGGCCACCCTGGCCGCCCCGGCCGCCCCGCAGACCCTCGCCCAGGGCTCGCTGATCAGCCACGAGCACGCCACCACGGGCACCGCGAAGCTCATCCGGCTCCCGGACGGCTCCCTCACCCTGCGCCTGGAGAACCTCGACACCAGCAACGGCCCGGACCTGCGGGTCTGGCTGACGGACGCTCCGGTGAAGGAGGGCACGGCGGGCTGGCGGGTCTTCGACGACGGCAAGTACGTCAGCCTGGGCAAGCTCAAGGGCAACAAGGGCGACCAGAACTACGCGGTCCCCGCCGACGTGAACCCCTCCGACTACGGCAGCATCACCATCTGGTGCGACCGCTTCGACGTTTCCTTCGGCGCGGCGGCCCTCACGGCCGTGTGACCCTTGTCCCCGTACCGAGTACGCGCGACGGGCGCGGCAGGAGCGGGAAGGGCGGGGGA
Source organism: Streptomyces sp. GL_141 (assembly GCF_057834385.1). Classification (NCBI taxonomy): domain Bacteria; kingdom Bacillati; phylum Actinomycetota; class Actinomycetes; order Kitasatosporales; family Streptomycetaceae; genus Streptomyces; species Streptomyces sp. GL_141. The sequence continues at coordinate 3,806,045 of NZ_CM174402.1, read as the reverse complement.
AGAGCGTGGCGGGACCGCAAGCACCGGAGGACCACCTCTCGGGGTACGCCGACCTGCTCCTGGACGCCTGCGCCACGGGACGCCTCATGACCCGCGCGGAGCTGGACTCGCGCCGTGCGGAGGGGGAGCGGGCGGCGGAAGCAGGGCAGCCGCTCCGCGCCCTGATCCGGGACCACCTGGCCGCGGCGCAGCTCGTTCGGCCCCTCCCCGCATCCGGCCTGCTCCTGGCGGCCGTCGAGCAGGCGGTGGACGCCTTCGTCGAGGGCTACGAACGCGCCCAGCAGCAGGCCGTCCGTCAGGAGGAGGCGGCCCGCAGGGAGTTCATCGACGACCTCCTCTACGGCGGCAGCGACCTGGGCCGGCTGGCGGAACGCGCCGAGCGCTTCGGGCTGCGCCTCTCGCAGTCGCACGGCGTCGCCGTGGCCACCGGCCCCGAACCGTACGGTGACGGCTACCCGGTGGCGCGCGGGATCGAGTCGGCGGTCCTCGCCCGGTTCCCGGGCCGGCAGGTCCTGCTGACCACGAAGGACGGGCGGCTGATCTGCGTGGCCCCCGGGGAACAGCCCGAGGTCCTGGCCTACTTCGCGAAGCGGGCGCACGCGGCCACCGACGGCGGCCGGGTCGGGATCGGCCGCTCGCACCCGGGCCCGGGCGGGGTCGTCCACTCCTACGAGGAGGCCCTCAACGCCCTCGACCTGGCCCGGCGGATGGACCTGGACGGGCCGGTGCTCCATGCGGTCGACCTGCTCGTCTTCCCCGTCCTGACCCGGGACCGGCAGGCCATGGCCGACCTGGTCGAGAGCACCCTCGGCCCCCTGCGCGCGTCCCGCGGCGGCGCGCAGCCGCTCCTCGACACGCTCACCGCGTACTTCGACAGCGGCTGCGTCTCCACCGAGGCGGCCCGGCGGCTCTCGCTCAGCGTGCGCGCGCTGACGTACCGGCTGGAGCGCATCCACACCCTCACCCGCGCCGACCCGGCCGACCCGCTGAACCGCTACACGCTGCAGACCGCGGTGATCGGCGCCCGCCTGCTGGGCTGGCCGGGCGGCGACGCCTGACCCGGACCGGGCACTGGAGCCGTGCGTTAAAGAGGCGTAAAGATTGCCGAAGGCAGGCAATGTGCGCAGCACGCCTCCGGTGACACGATGCCGGTGTCCGGCGAAGAACGCCACTCGGGCGGGGAGGTGTCTCATGGGTTTGTTTCTAGGTCTCGGCATGACGGGGATCGCGCTGCTGGCCCTCTCCCTGGCCCTCGACGGCGTGCTGGAAGGCCTTTTCGACGGGGCGCTCGACGGACTGTTCGACGGCTGGCTGTCCCTACCGGTGCTCGCGGGCTTCGTGTCGATGCTCGGGTTCACGGGAGCGATCGTGCTCGGGACCACGGGCTTCGGGCCGGGTCCGGCGACCGCCGCGGGCGCCCTCGCGGGAGCCGGAGCGGGCTGGGCCACGTACCGCCTGAGCCGCACCCTGATGCGGGACCGCAGCGGAGCCGCCCCGCGCCACGACTCCCTCGTCGGCTCGACCGGGACCGTGGTCACCGCGATCCCGCTCTCCGGCTACGGCGAGGTGCTCCTGCGCCTGGCCGGCCAGCCCGTGAAGTACGCGGCGACCGCCGAGGGCCCGCTGGCCCGCGGCGCGGAGGTGTGGGTGACGGCGACTCCGTCGTCCAGCTCCGTCACCGTCCGCCCCGTCGAGCACTGACCACCATCCATCACCATCACCATCACCGATCTGCTCCCACGGGGGAGGCAGGGGGGATCCGCCATGAGTCCAGTCGTCACCGCGGTCGTGGGAGTCGTCGTACTCCTCGTCCTGCTCGCCCTGGTCGTCGTCACGCGCTACAAGGTCGCCGGGCCCAGCGAGGCGTTCATCATCACCGGCCGGCGCGGCAAGAGGTCCACCGACCCGGAGACCGGCCGGATATCCACCGACACCACCGGCCAGAAGGTCGTGGTCGGCGGCGGGGTCTTCGTCGTCCCCTTCGTGCAGCAGCGCTACACCCTCGACCTGTCCAGCCGGCACATCCCGATCGCCGTGCGCGGCGCGGTCACCCTGCGCGGCATCAAGGCGAACCTCGAAGGCGTCGCGATCGTCAAGGTCGGCGGCAACGAGGACGCCATCCGGGCCGCGGCCCAGCGTTTCCTCCAACAGCAGGACGGCATCGTCGGCTTCACCCAGGAGGTCCTGTCCGGCGCGCTGCGCGCCATAGTGGGCCGCATGTCGGTGGAGGACATCATCCGCGACCGCGCCGCCTTCGCCGGTCAGGTCGCGGAGGAGGCCGAGGCCAGCCTCTCCGGCCAGGGCCTGGTCCTGGACGCCTTCCAGATCCAGGACATCACCACCGAGGGCTCCTACCTCGAAGACCTCGGCCGCCCCGAAGCCGCCCGCGCCAAGCAGGAGGCGGACATCGCCGAGGCCAACTCCCGCCGGGCGGCCGAGCAGGCCCGCCTGAAGGCGGAGGAGGAGATCGCGGTCGCCGAGCGCACCCTCTACCTGCGCCAGGCGGAGATCAAGGCCGAGACCGACGCGGCGGCCGCCCAGGCCAACGCGGCCGGCCCGCTGGCCGAGGCCGACCGCCAGCAGCAGATCCTCGGCGAGCAGGAGAAGGTGGCCGAGCGTCAGGCCGCTCTGACCGACCGCCAGCTCGACACCCAGGTCCGCAAGCCCGCCGACGCCCGCCGCTACGAGGCCGAGCAGGAGGCGGAGGCCAAGCGGGTGGCCCGCGTCAAGCAGGCCGAGGCCGAGCGCCTCGCGGCCATCGCCGCCGCCCAGGGCGAGGCGGAGCGTGCCCGGCTCACGGGTGAGGGCGAGAAGCAGCGCCGCTCCGCCCTGGCCGAGGCCGAGGCCATCGAGGGCGTCAAGCGCGGCGAGGCCGAGCGGGCCCGCCGTGCGGCGATCGCGGAGGCCGTGCGCCTGGAGGGCGACGCGGAAGCCGCGGCCATCCTGGCCAGGGGTTCGGCCGAGGCGGAGGCGATGCGGAAGAAGGCGGAGGCCTTCGAGACGTACGGCGACGCGGCGATGATCCAGATGATGGTCGAGGCCCTGCCGCAGGTGGTCGCCAAGGCCGCCGAACCCCTCTCCGCCATCGACAAGATGACCGTCATCTCCACCGACGGCGCGAGCAAGCTCTCCCGTACGGTCACCGACAACGTCGCGCAGGGCATGGAGCTCCTGAGCTCCACCACCGGCGTGGACCTGGGCCAGCTCCTGAAGGGCCTCACCGCCCCGAAGACGACCACCGCCCCGGAGCCCCCCGCCCTCAACGGCAAGATCGAGATCACCGGCTAGCCGCACCCGCACTCTGATCGCGGGGCCCGCTGCCGAGCAGCAGGCCCCGCCGGCGCTGCCGCGGCCGGGCGCCCACCGCCCCGTAGCGGGAGAATGCCCTCATGACGACCCCCGCGACCCCGATGGACACCGTCACGCTGGAGCGCCGCATCTCAGCCCGCCCGGAAACCGTCTTCGGCTTCTTCACCGACCGGGAGAAGTGGCTGTCCTGGATGGGCTCCGACGGCACGTTCACCTTCGAGCCCGGCGGCTCGTACCGCATCCGGATCACCGGGGAAGACGTGGCCTCCGGCCGCTTCCTGACGGTCGACCCGCCCGAGCGGCTCGTCCTCACCTGGGGCTGGGAGCAGGGCGGCACGCCCGTGGCGGCCGGCTCCACCCGGGTGGAGATCACCCTGGAACCCGCCCCCGCGGGCACCCTGCTCCACCTGACCCACAGCGGCCTGCCCACCTCGGAGACCTGCGAGGCCCACGCGGAGTCCTGGCAGCACTACATCGACCGCCTGACCCTCCACGCCGAAGGCGGCGACCCAGGCCCGGACGCATGGACGCGGCAGCCCGTGGTCTGACCGCCCGTGGCCTCCTCAGTGCCCGGGTGACAGCTCGCCGCTGAGGTTGCCGTGCATCCGGGCGCTGTGCTCGTTCAGCCCCGTGATCTCGACGCTCTTGCCGCGCCGGCGGTACCTCTCCTCGATGGCGTCGAGGGCAGCGACGGAGGACGCGTCCCAGATGTGCGCGCCGGAGAGGTCGATGACGACCTTGTCGGGGTCGCCCGCATAGTCGAACTGCCCGACCAGATCGTTGGACGAGGCGAAGAAGAGTTCGCCGGTGACCGAGTACACCACCATGCCCCCGTCGGGGTCGGTCACGGAGGTGACGTTCGCCAGGTGCGCGACCCGCTTGGCGAAGATGACCATCGCGCTGACCGACCCGGCGACGACCCCGACGGCGAGGTTGTGCGTGGCGACCACGCAGGCCACGGTGATCACCATGACGGCGATCTCGCCGGCCGGCATCCGCTTCAGCGTCTTCGGGGCGATGGAGTGCCAGTCGAAGGTGGCGAAGCAGACCATCACCATGACGGCGACGAGCGCCGCCATCGGAATCTCGGAGACCACCGGCCCGAAGGCGATGCACAGCACCATCAGGAACACGCCGGCGAGGAAGGTCGACAGCCGCGTCCGGGCCCCCGACACCTTCACGTTGATCATCGTCTGGCCGATCATGGCGCAGCCGCCCATGCCGCCGAAGAACCCGGTGACGATGTTCGCGACGCCCTGGCCCACGGACTCGCGCGTCTTGCTCGACCGGGTGTCGGTGATCTCGTCGACCAGCTTCGCCGTCATCAGCGACTCCATCAGCCCGACCACCGCCATGGCCAGCGCGTACGGGGCGATGAGCGTCAGCGTGTCCAGGGTGAACGGCACGTTCGGCAGACCGGGCACGGGCAGCGAGGACGGCAGGGCGCCCTTGTCCCCGACGGTCGGCACCGCGATCCCCGCGGCCACGGTGACGGCGGTGAGGATGACGATGGACACGAGCGGCGCCGGGACCACCTTGGTGACCTTCGGGAAGAACACCATCAGCCCGAGCCCGCCGGCGAGCAGCGGGTAGACCGCCCACGGCACGTTCCGCATCTCGGGCACCTGGGCCATGAACACCAGAATGGCGAGGGAGTTGACGAAGCCGACCATCACCGAACGCGGCACGAACCGGATCAGCTTCGCCACCCCGAGCGCCCCGAGCACGATCTGGAAGACACCACCGAGGATCACCGCCGCGACCAGGTACCCCAGCCCGTGCTCACGGTTGAGCGGCGCGATCACGAGCGCCACGGCACCCGTAGCGGCGGAGATCATCGCCGGACGCCCCCCGACGCACGCGATGACCACGGCCATCGTGAACGAGGAGAACAGCCCGATCGCCGGATCCACCCCGGCGATGACCGAGAAGGAGATCGCCTCGGGGATCAGCGCCAGCGCAACGACCAGACCACCCAGCACCTCGGTCCGCAACACCTTGGGCGACACCCACGCGGGCCACACGGACAGGGGAGCACGAGAGGAAGACACGGACACGGACCTCAGGTTCGGCGAGAACACCCGAACCGACGGGCGGGTGCGCGGAGAACAGTCTCCAGAAACACAGGAAGGGCCTGACCCACTAAGTGGATCAAGCCCTTGACCTGGTCTTACGAAGTCGGGGTGGCGGGATTTGAACCCACGACCTCTTCGTCCCGAATGAGGTACGGGACGAGACTCGACCTGCTGAAACCGGAGTAGCCGCAGGTCAGAGCGTTGGTAAGCGTTGGCTTGAAGGGGTACCAAGAGGATACCTGCTCAGGATTTTCTCCCAGGCTTCTCCCAGGGCCTTCCTCATCTCTCGACGCCATGTCCGGGTTGGCGACTGTCCGCCTAGACGCCCCTTGCTAGGCGCCCGAGCCCGCTGCTGGCCGGCGTGTCGGCGGCCTCGCTATCCGGGCTTCCCGTTCCTCATCGATTCGCGAGTCACGGGCTGGCCCCTGCGGCATCCTGGTCGCTACCGCTCGCAAGCACCGAGTCGAAGGTAGGGGAAACCTTGAGCCTGATTGAGGATTTCATATCGCGCTACATCCGAGAGTATGACTTCTATAGTCAGGTTGCACGCCTAACCGCTCAGATGCTTGAAAGGGATCTGCGTACTTCAGGGATTCGCTGCATTGTGACCCACCGAGCAAAAGATGTTTCTCGCCTTGCGGAGAAATGTCGCCAGCGTGAATCACAGAAGGGGTACGGATCCATCGATGACATCTATCAGGATGTTGTGGACCTAGCTGGTGTGCGCGTCGCACTATATTTCCCTGGAGAGCAAGAGCAGGTAGACAAGGTAATCAACCGGCTATTCCGGCTAACCGAACCAAGGAAGGATTTTCCGGCTAGCTCTCAAGGTGGGAGTGGTAGGCGCTTCTCAGGCTACTCTGCTGCGCACTATAGAGTCCGCTTGAATGGCGGGAATCTGAGTGAATCGGATAGGCGATACGCGTCGGCCCGTGTGGAAATTCAAGTTGCGTCGGTGCTAATGCATGCCTGGTCGGAAGTTGAGCATGATCTGATCTATAAGCCGCTGGAGGGTGACCTGTCCGATCAGGAGATCTCTATCCTTGATCAGCTCAATGGTCTGGTTATTGCTGGAGAGATGGCCCTTCAAATGCTCCAAAAGGCAGGAGAGGTCAGGGTTGCTGGCACGGGCCGTTCGTTCTTGAATCACTATGAGCTGGCTGCTCACCTGCTAGGTCGCGCCAGCGACTTCTTGGGAGGTCCAGTAGAGGGCTCGGGGCTTGGTCGCGTTGACCTGCTGTTTGACCTCTTGACGCGGCTGAAGCTTGCAACACCAGCGCAGTTGGATCCCTATCTGGAATCGCTTCACGGCAATCTGGAGAAGCGTCCACTCGCGGAACAGGTGATCGATGCGATGCTCCTCGAAGACTCCACTCGATATGAAGTTTTCAACTCGCTCAATTCTGAATCACGAGAACCAGTCGGCATGAATGGGCGTGGAGCGGATTCCGGGAGGAGTGAGCGAATCGTGGAATTCCTGGAGACGTGGGTTAGGTTGGAAGAGGCTCTCAGGTCTTTTGTTCCGCCCGGGGGGCAGAGTTCGAGGATGCCTCTGATGGCCATGCTCGATTATGCACCGAATGTAGATGATGGGACCAAGGCGGAACTCCATAACTTGCGGCTGATTCGGAATGATATCGTCCATGGGCGCAAGGTGATATCGGGTGGTTATTTGCAGGAGGCTTTGAATAGGCTCATCGTGATTGAGGACCTCATTCAGAGGCAGGTTAGGTCTCGGCGCGAAGGGTAGCCGGGAGGTCTATTGTCTGACGTCTAACCGCGCCTAGAAAGGGGAAGGGTGGAGTTGCTGGGTTGAGTTTTGGTGGGCTTTTCCCATTGTGGAGTTTCGCTTGCCGTTTTTGTTGGAGTTACGCTCATCCGTTGAAGGGACCAGAAGTCCATGGCCGTTACCCCCTTCCCGTCGTCCCTCTGCACCAGGTGCGGCACGAAGCTGAGCCGGAGCAACACCGACATTGTCTGCAGTCCCTGCCGCCGCACTGCTGGCCCTGGCGCCTCTGGTGGCCCGGCACGTGCGGTTCCGGCTGCTACCTCGCCGCACTGGCTCGCCGCGGACACGGAGCGGAGTACCCCTCCCGACGGATCGAACCTGGCCGACGTGCTCAAGGCGTATCGGGCACTCCACAAGCTCAAGCAGCAGGACCTCGCTGACCTGCTCGGCTACGACCAGTCGTACGTGTCGTTACTCGAACGCGGCAAGCGGACCATCCGCGACATGGTCGAGCTGCGCAGGCTCGCTCACGCGTTGGCTCTACCCGAGGATGAGCTCGGCCTACTCCCGCCGGCCGAAGCCGCGGTCACGGTCGGAGCGCCCGCCGGCGACCCGGGCGGGCGGAACCCGCTCGCCGCCATCGACGACCAGCGCCGCTGGCGCATGACACGCCGCGAACTCAACCGACACCGGGCCGACCTCACGAAGGCCGCCGCCGCGCTGTATCCGGAGGTGTCCCGCGCAGGGAACAGCCCGGTCCTCACACGCGAGTCCTGGATGTGGCCCGAGCCGGTCGACTTCGCGGACATCGAGCTGTCCTGGCTCACCCAGACGCTCCCGCCTGAGGTGAGCGGGCGGGAGAAGGCGTCGGAGAAGGTGCGGCCGCTCGCCGCGAACGGGGCCAAGTTCGATCGCTACACCCAGGCGATCCGGATGATCGACCGCCCCTCCCTGTTCGTGAACCGGCCGAGTTTCCGCCTGCTCGACGTCTCCCGGACGGAAGGCCGGCCGAAGTTGTCGTTCGGGTACACGACCTACTTCGATATGGCCGACGTCTGCGAGGGCGTGGCGCACGAGCTGGCGAGTGCCTGGCTGAAGACCGGAAGCGACCCTGCGTGGATCGGTGATCCAAGTTGGGCGGAGCTTCCCTTCCGGACGCTCGTCGGCGACCCATTCGACCTGGCTCACCGGCCGCTGCTCCCGTCGATCGACACCTTGACCATTCGGCTGGGCCCGGAAGGTGCTTCGTTCCCGCTCCACCACCGGTCGGCGAGCAACGTCGCGCTGGCCGGCGGGAACTACCACGTCATGCCAGCAGGGGTTTTCCAGCCGTCCTCGGTGATGCCCTGGGACCAGTCCAACGACTTCAACCTCTGGCGCAACGTCCTTCGCGAGTACGCGGAAGAGTTCCTCGGCGATCCTGAAGCCGACGGCAGCAGCGGTGAGCCGATCGACTACGACAGCACGGAGCCGTTCCGGACGCTCAACCAGGCACGCCGGGAGGGCAAGGTGCGTCCGTTCTGCTTCGGGATCGGTCTGGACCCGCTCACGTTGGCGGGCGAGATCCTGAGCGTGGTGGTCATCGACGCGGAGGTCTACGACTCCGTCTTCTCCGGCATGGTGTCGCGGAACTCGGAGGGCACCGTCGTGGCCGGCCGGGCCGGTGGCGGCGGCGCCGGGATTGAGTTCACCGAGCCCAACATCCGGCGCCTGCTGGACAATGAACCTCTGGCGTCCGCTGCAGCCGCGTGCCTCGACCTGGCGTGGCAGCACCGCGGGCTCATCCTGGGCTGAGAGGTAGATCAGTGCGCGTACTTGTGACCGGGGCCTACGGGTTCGTAGGAAACGCGGTCGTACGACGGCTCGCCGAGGCAGGCCACGAGGTCGTGGCGCTCACGCACCGGCCAGCAGACGCTCCCCTCCCGGAGCTGCCGGTCTCCCGGGTCTTCCGCGGTGACATCCGGGACGGGAAGGCTCTTGAAGGAGCCCTCGACGGTGTCGAGGGCGTGTGCCACCTCGCAGCTCTGACGCGCGTCCGCGAGTCCTTCGACCGGCCGGAGGAGTACCAAGCGGTGAACGCTGGAGGCACGGAGGCACTGCTCGACGCGCTGGCTGCAGTCTCCCCGGGGCGGGCCCCGAGGGTCATCTTGGGCTCCACGGCGGCGGTCTACGGGGCACCCGAGCGACAGCCCATCGGCGAGGACACCGTGCCCGCGCCGAGCAATCCCTACGGCGTCTCGAAGCTTGCTGCAGACGATGTGCTCAGGGCTCGAGCAGAGGCGGGTGCGGTTGAGGCCGTGAGCCTGCGCTGCTTCAACATCTCGGGGGCGGTGTCGGGGGTAGGGGATGCGGACGAGAGCCGGATCATCCCGAAGGCGGTGGCAGTAGCGGCCGGCCGGTACCCACAGCTTGAGATGAACGGCGATGGCGACGCGATCCGGGACTTCGTGCACGTCGATGACTTGGCGCGCGCGTACGTGCTGGCTCTGGAGGCCAGCACCTCAGCCCCGTACCGGGTCTACAACGTCGGCGCCACGGCGGCGAGCATGCGGGAGATCGTGGCCACGGTTGAGCGGGTGACGGGACGGGCGGTGCCCGTAGTCCACCGCCCCCCGCAGCCCGAGCCGCCGCGGCTGGTCGCCGACATCTCCAGGATCACCACTGACCTGGGGTGGAAGCCTGAACGGTCCGGCCTTGAACAGCTGGTCGCTGACGCATGGTCGGTGGTTTCCACCAGCGGTCACTAAGGCTTGGCCAAGCGGCCCTTGACGCTCTCCGGCAGGTTGTCGAACGCCTTCCGCCAGTGCTCAAGGGCCGCTTCGCTGTTTGTCGAGCCGGTGCCGTCCTCGCCCAGTGACTCGCGTAGCGCTGCCTCGACCTCCAGGCCTGCCAGCAGAAGCGGCAGTGCCCAATCCGCCGCACCCTGCGAGTGGTCCGCGAGTCGCGGCGGAAACTGAGCGAAGACCCCCTTGCCCTGGTGGCCGACCACGTATCCCTCTGCTCGCAGCAGCGACACGGCGTTCTTCACCACGGTGCTGGAAGCGCCGGAGCTGTTGATCAGCTCCTGCGCTGAAGGCAGTGCGGCACCATCGGGAAGCTCGCCGCTGCGAATGCGTTCCCGCAGGTCATCGGCCAGCTGAAGGTATGCCGGCTGCCCTCGAAACTCGGTCATCGGGGTGTTCCTCCACTCGCAGATGTCGTACCTAGTACACCAGTCTCCCCGCATCCATTCCCGAGACGAAGGCCAAGCCACTTGCCAACATGGTGCACTAGGTGCACCATGTTGTTCAGAGGGCAGCGAGCATGCGGCAGACCTCATATGACAAGCCGTCATTCGATTCCTGAGCACTGCGCGGACAGGCTTGTCGCAAGCAACGGGGCCCCCGGAAACGGCGGTTCGGTCGCTGATCACCGACTCATGAGGGGCCTTCTTTGGGCTGCTCTGAGCTGCACCAATGCACTGCCGACAACTCAACAGCGTGATCCACCGCAGCAGTACGGCCGTGACCGCACCGGCCGAGGCGAGTGGAGACCAGCCGACTGAGAACGGGCCCGCGTCACAACCGGTCCCTACGCCCCGAAGGGGTGGCACGCCATCGGCTCTAAAGATCCGCACGGCCAGATATTTGGCTGCCACGACCTCCGGGGACTCGGACCGCCCCCGGATCGAGCGGCGCCGTGCGAAGCCCAGTCCGACCCGCACCAATACCCACAGTCGCCGACACCCGATCCCGCACGCCGGGTGTCGGCGGCCGTGGCTGTTCGTGGATTCGAGTAGCCGACCCAACGATGTGCGGCCCCGGCGCTGGAACGCCGGGGCCGCTGTTCGGGCCCCGTTCCTCCACAGAAGGAGCAAGACCCATGAGGTCCATCGCTGCACTTCACAACGTTGTTACCCCGTGGTCGGACGGCTTGGAGCCGTCGGACTCGGAGCTGGACGCGATCGAGGTCGAGATGCCGCTGATCCTGGCGGAGGTCGACCTGCTCGACGCGCTGATCTCCCAGCTGGACCGGCCGGCGTCCGAGTTCAACGCGCGCCGGATCCGCAGGGCCCGCAACCGGGTCCTGGCGGCCCGGCGGGACGCGACCAACCGCACCGCCGGCACGAGCATGCCGGGGGACGCGGCATGAGCAAGAAGACCTTCGCCGCGCAGCTGTCCCTGCGCTGCTGCGGCACCACCGCCCCGGAACGGACGGCCGGCCCGTGCTGGCAGCTCTACGTGGCCATGACCGGTCTGGTCAGCGAGTGGCCCACCTTCACCTGGCCCACGTCCACCGCGATCCCGAACGTCGAAGCGCGCAAGGCGGCGCTGGCGTACCTCGGGTTCACGCTCGCCGAGGGCGCCGAGTGGGAGTGGGTGGAGATCACCAGCCCCGCCTACCACGCCCACCCGTCGTGGGTCCTCCTGCTGGGTTCGGTGAAGGTCCGGGCGCTGGAAGGCGGGGCGCCATGAACGACGTTCACGTCGGTTCAGCGGAACGCGCGCTGGCCGTTGGCACGTGGCTGATCGTGGGCGGGGCGATGCTTTACTCCGTCCTCACCGTCACCCCGCTGATGGCCGCGCACACCGCTCCTGAGTGGCGGTGGACGGCACCGATCCTGCCGCTCGTGGTCGATGCGGCGGTGGTCATCGTGGTCCGCCTCGACTCCGTCCTGGCCCGCCTCGGCGGCCACGGCGGCCCCTGGCCCGTCGCCCTGCGATGGATGACCGGCGCCATGACCCTGGCCCTGAACGTCGGGGCATCCGCGCTGGCCGGGGACCTGGTTGGCGTCGCGATCCACTCCGTCGCGCCCCTCCTCCTCATCGTCACCGCGGAGGCTGGTCTCGCCTACCGGCGGGCCATCACCACCGCCGTCCGGGCCCTGCAAGCCGAGCAGCGGGCCGAAGCGCAGGCCCGTAGGAAGGCGGTCGAGGACCGGGAGGAAGCCCGCCAGGTGCGGGTGCTTGAACGCCGTGACCATGAGGCGGCCCTCGCTCGTGAACAGCGTGAACACGAAGCCCGACTCGTCCGCGAGGAAGCCGAGCGGCAGGACCGGATCCGGCGCGAAGAGCAGGCACGTGCCTATGCCGCCGCGACCGCTGAACGTGAGGCCCGTGAACGCCGTGAACGCGAGCGTGAACAGGCGCAGGCCGAGCGTGAACAGGCCGAGCTTCGGGCCGCGCAGCAGCGCGAGCTGGAGGCCCGGCAAAGGGCCGAGCGTGAGCGTCAGGCGCGTGCCGAGCAGGCGGAGCGTGAACGCCGTGAACGCGAGCGTGAACAGGAGCGGATCGAGCGTGAACGCGCTGCTCTCCTTGCCGCCGGGCCGCCGGCCGAGAAGCTGGCGGAGGACCAGGCCCGCGCCACGGTCCGGGCCGCGTTCGACGCGGGACTGGCCGTGCGGGTGGCTGCTGAGCTGACTGGCTGGTCCGTCGGCTGGGCCTCCGCCCGCTACCAGGAACTCCGCGACGCCAACACCTCCACCGTCCAGGCCCTTGAAGGGGCCACGTCGTGAGCCCGACCCCGCTCAGCGCGGAAGCGACCCTGCCCGTCTACACCTGGCGCCTGGCCCCCGACGGCCTGGCCACCCGCCGCCAACTCCGCGCCGCCGGCCTCCGCCCCGGCGGGCAGGACGTCGCGGCTCAGGTCGAGCGGCCCCGCTACCGGCGGGGTCCGCTGGTCGCCTTCCTCTACCGGATAGAGCTAGCCCGCCCGGTCCGCCCCATGACCCCGGCCAAGGCCGCGGCTCTGGCGAAGGCGAACACCGCCCGCCGCACCTGCCCCACCTGCCGCACCGATGCCGGATACGTGATCCCGGCCTCCCTCGGCATGTGCGTCCCGTGCGCCTACCCCGATGACGAACAGTGCGTCGCCTGAACCACTCAGCAAGGGCCCGGCCGCCAGCCTCCTACAGCGTCGGCCGGGCCCTCTTCTCCCCTGAAGGAGCACGTTCAGCATGACCGAAACGACCGTCGAACCGCAGGCCCCTCCCCAAGAAGCCACCACCGCCCCTGCCCCGGCCGAGATCAGCACGTCCACCCCCGCGAAGGATGTGGAGCACACCGCCGGGGGCTACCCCGTGGTGCCGCTGTCCGTGTCCGGGGCGAACACCGCCGCCGGACTCCTGGCCACGGCCGCGCTGGCCAGCGGGCCGCTCGCCGTCGCGATCGCCATGACCGGCGCCGCCGTCCTCGGCACCGCCGCCGCCCACCAGCGCAGCAAGGCCGGGAAGAAGAAGCCCGCGACGAGGCCAACCTCGACCACGGCCAGCACTCGAGCCTCCGCCGGGCGGGCGGGCGGTGGTGGTTTGGGGCGGATCCCGACGCAGCCCCGCACCAGCCCTCGACCCGGTAGCAGTGGCGGCGGCGCCGGATCCCGCAGTAGGGCTGGGAAGGCGCGGCACCGTGCGGGCAATCCGTCCGGTGGCCGCTCCGGTGGCGCCTTCGGTAAGGCGGGTAAGCCGTCGGCCCGGCAGCGTGCCGTGCAGGCGGCTGGCCGTCTGGCCGGTGGCCGGGCCGGACAGGTTCAGGCTCTGCGGTCGCAGGCCAGGACGCAGGCCCCGACCCGGTCCGCCGCCCGCACGGCTGCGGTGCAGGCCCGCCGTCAGGTCGCGGACACCCGGCGGGCCGTACGGGCCAACGAGCGTGCAGCAGGAGCACGTACTACCGGCCGTGGCCCGGCGGCCCGCACGCTCGCCACGGCCAGGGGCAGGGCCGCCGGAGTCCGCGACCGAGCCGTCGGCGCCGCCCGCTCGATACGGGACCGCAGTGCGGGCCGGACGGTCGCTGCCGGTCGGGCCGGCGTGCAGGAGGCGGCGCACCGCAGGCGGGTTGCCGCGCTGCAGGCTCCCGCGCAGAGGGCCGCACGACGGGCCTTGCGCCGGTCCGCAGCCCGCTTCCAGGCCCGCCGGGCCGCCGCGGCTGTGCTCGGCGCCGCGCTCGGTGTCCTTGGCATGGTGACCACCCCGATCGGCCGAAGGCTCCGTTGGAACTGGTTGATGTTCCCGGGCCGGCGCCTCTACCAGTTCCTCGTCGGCCGGGCCCGCACCGAGCGCGAAGCCCGCGACGAGGAGATCCGCGCCCAGCTCGAAGACGACGAAGCCGCCGCCGAGCAGGAAGCGCAGGCCGAGCGCGAGCAGGACGCCGAGGGTGACCTGCTCGGCGATACGGCTGCTCGTCCCACCACGCACGTTCCCGCACCTCCCGCCAGCCAAGGAGTAGCTGTGAGCAACGCATCCGGGTTCAGGTTCGAAGAGCTCGCCGCCGAAATGGAGCAGGCCGCGCAGGCCTACGAGCCGGAGAGCGCGATGGAGATCCTCGCGATGATCGAGGGCCTGCCCGAGGCCCTGGCGTCGATCGCGAACGTCATGCAGATCCTCGCGGAGCGCTCGGACACCGAGTTCCCGCTGGAGAAGGAAGTCGCGGACGGCTTCGCCGACATCTACGGCGCCCTCAACTCCGCGACCGCCGTCGCCGAAGACCTCGGACCGGCCTTCCGCAAGGCCCACGAGGCCGACATCGCCCGCCACGAAGACCCCCGCAACGGGCCCGAGGCCGAGAAGGGCTGGAACGTCTGATGACCACCACTTCCGCCATCAAGCACGAGGGCCTTGCCCTGGACTGGGCTGCCGGCCACGGCCCCATCACCGGCGCCCTCTCCGCCACCACCGGTGCCTACGCCGTCGCCACCGTCGGGACCCTCGCTCACATGCCCCCGAGCTGGGCGCTGGCCGTCGGTACCGTCGGGGCGATCGGGCACACCTCGTCGGGGCTGCGGCAGAGGCTCGCCGCCCGCACCATCGTCGCCCGCGCCGCCTCCTGGCTCCTCGGCTCCGGCTGGACGACATGGGCGCTCGCCACCGGCCCACTGAACTGGACCGCCCTCGGCTCCCTCGCGGTGATCGGTGTCGGGATGGGGGCCGCAGCCCGCTCCGTCGGCTTCTACGAGGAGGCCCGCGAACTCGAAGCCATCGCCCTCGCCGAGCGGCAGGTCGCCCGCGAACTGTCCGCCGACCGGCGGGCCATCGCCGCCGAGTGGGTCGACCGGGTCCAGCGGGTCTGCGGGATCACCCTGCGGATCGTCGCGGTGGAGATGTGGCCGACGAACACCGGCTTCACCATCGACGCCGAACTCCCCGCCGGCGGCACCACCTACGACCGCATCGCCCGCGAGAACGCCCGCCTCTCCGCCGATGCCCGCCTCCCGCACGGCTGCACCGCCGCCGCCTCCCCGGGCATCGACCAGGGACGCGTCCTCATCGACGTCACCACCGCCAACGTCCTCGCCGCCGAGATCACCTACCCCTCCGACTACAGCGCCCTCTCGATCCACACCGGCATCCCGTGGGGGTACCGCACCAACGCGGAGGCGATCCTCACCTACCTCCGCGAGCAGTGCGCGCTGGTCGTCGGCCCGACGGGGTCGGGCAAGACGAACATGGTTCACGTCATCCTGGCCGGGTTCGCCCGCGCCACCGATGTCCTGACCTGGGTCATCGACCTGAACGCCGGATCGGCCGGCCTGCCGTGGATCCGCCCCGCCATGGACGGCAGCGGGAACGGCCAGCCCGTCCGGCCCGGGATCGACTGGCTCGCCGCCTCCCACGAAGAAGCACTCCTCATGCTCGATGCCGCGCTGCGGATCGGCCTGTACCGCAAGCGCGCCTACCAGGACCTCATGGCCAAGGCCAACACCGACCTCCTCCCGGTCAGCCACGACATCCCGCAGATCATGCTGGTCATCGACGAGGGCGCCGAGATCCTCACCAGCAACGATCAGGAGACCCGGAAACTCGCGAAGAAGATCCTCGAAGTGATCCGGATGCTCCGCGCCATGGGCATCCGCACCGTCCTCACCGCCCTGGGCGCGACCGGGTCCGTGCTGGGCAACGTCATGATCCGGCGGGAAGCCAAGACGCGGGTGGCGCTGACCGGCGGGGCGACCGAGGGCATGGACCTCTCGAAGCTGTTCCCCGGAGGGAACGGGCTGCGGATCGAGCAGGCCCCGGACAAGGGCACCGGCTTCATGGGTACCCCCGAATCCCCGGCCGGTCTGTTCGGGACGTGGCGGATCCTGCCCAACCAGATCCGCGACATCGTCCACGCCACGAGCGACCGCCACCCGCGACTGGACTCCGTCTCGGCGAAGGCGGCTGGCGCGGACTACGCCCGCCGGTGGGACCACGGCCGCACCGCATGGATCACCGAGCACGAGCACAGCGTCCCGGAGCCCGACGGCAGCCCCCCGGGCACCGTTGCGACGGGGCGGGCAAGTGGGGGTCTGAACCTGTCCGCTCACCGCGAGCAGGTTCAGGCTCCGGCGGTCTCGGAGGGGGCGGGGGTGGATGCCGAGTTCGAGCGGCTCATGTCCGTCGAGTTCAACACCCCCCAGCCGGAGCAGGAACCGGAATCCCGCAAGGAGCGCCCCGGGCTGAACCTGTCGGCGCTGCGCGACGGGGAATCCGGCCCGGACTGGCTGCCCGAAGCGATCGCCGCTCTCTACGCCGCCGGACCCGACGGGATGAAGCCGGCCGCCATCGCCGACGCGGTCAGCCGTGGCCGGGAGTCGGTCCGCAAGGCCCTCAAGGGCGCTGCCGAACGCGGTGAGCTCGTCTACCGCGACCGGGGCCCGCACTCGGTCTACGTCCACCCCGACCACGCCTGAACACCCCTACCCAACCCGCTACTGCCTACTGCCCACCGTCCGCCCCGTGGGCAGTAGAACAGGCCCCTACTGTCCACTCTCGCCCCCTGAAACCCGCTCTCATCAGCGGATTGGGCAGTAGGCAGTAGCCACTGGGCAGTAGGCAGTAGGCAGTAACCCCGCACCCATACAGCCACCCTGCCGCCCGCGGGCGGCACCCGCTGCGGTGCCGCCTGCCCGCCCCGAACGGGGACCTTCCCGCATGCCCGTGACCATCTCCCTCGTCGTCCTGCTCGGCGTGATCCTCGCCGTCCTGCTCCGCACCCGCACCCTCGGCGCGGGCAGCGCGCTCGTTGCCGTCGGTTTCGGGTTCTTCCTCGCCGCGACCGGCGCCGCCGCCCCCATCAACGACTTCATCAGCGCCGCCCTCACGGCCATATCCGGAACCTGACCACTCCCGTGCCAAGGAGCCTGCTGTGCATGAGCCGACCCGCACGAGCACCACCCCGCCCGCCCGCTACGGCGACCCGATCTACTACCCCACCACCATCCAGCAGCCCACGATGCCGCTCGCCGAACTCCCGCCCGGAGTCGAGATGGTCACCCTCCCCGGCGGCTACCGGACCCTCGCCTACACCCACCCCCAACCCCACACGCCCGCACCGCCCGCGCAGCCGGTACCGGCGTGGGCCAAGACCACCGCCCTGCTCGCTCCGACCGTCGGCGGCGGGGTCGCCGCGGCCGGGTTCGGGATCTCCTACGCCGCCCCGGGACTGATCGCCATGACCGAAGCCCTCTGGGCCGCCATCGCCCTCATTGCCGCCGGCGTCATCGCACCAATGCTCCTCCGCGCCGGACGCAGGTCGGGCGGGGGTGCAGCGCCCGTGCAGCACGTCACCCAGAACATCACCGCGTCCGGGATGTTCGGCCGCGCCACCGGAACCCTCAACCAGCGCTGAAAGGCCACCCCATGCAGCAGGACCCTCAGCCGCTCTCCGAGCGCGTCTCTGACGCGCTCGCCCTCCTCAACGGCAAGCGCACCATCCGCTGCCCCCACCCCGGCTGCCGTATCCACATCCGGTACCGCCAGATCACCACCGACGAGGCCAAGCGCCTGATCGACTTCGCCACCGACCACACCTGCCACTGACACGACGAAGGCGGCCCCCTCTCACGCCAATGAAGCGGGGCCGCCCTCTTCCAGAACCTCAGAACTGGAGACCCCAAGCATGACCCAACCTGCCCCCATCCGGCGAGACCGCCGAGTACGACTGCTCGCCGAAGCCCTCAGCCTCGCCGCCCGAGGCTGGCCCGTCTTCCCGCTCCACCCCGGATCGAAGAAGCCCGCCCTCCACAAAGAGGACCGCTGCCCGCGCACCGGCGGCTGCGCCGACGGGCACCTGAAGTGGGAGCAGCGCGCGACCACTGACGGGAACACGATCGTCCGCTGCTGGACGCACAAGCCGTACAACATCGGCCTGGCCACCGGCCCCGCCGGACTGATCGTCATCGACCTGGATACGCCCAAGACCAACAGCAGTCCGGATGCGCCTGGCGGCGCGGAGACCTTCCTGGCGCTCTGCGAGCGCGCCGGGCAGGCCGTCCCCACTACCTACCGCACCCGGACCCCCTCCGGTGGGGCGCACCTGTACTTCACCGCCCCGGCCGGGATCCGGCTGGGGAACACGGCGGGCAGGCTCGGCCCGCGCATCGACACCCGCGCCCACGGTGGCTACGTCGTCGCGCCCGGCAGCAGTACCGCGGCGGGGATGTACGAGGTGACCGACCCCGCGCCGGTCGCGCAGCTCCCCGGCTGGCTGCTGTCCCTACTCGAGGTGCCCGCCCCGGTCCAGGCCCGGCGGCTGCTGGCTCCGGCCGTCAGTGGCACCAGCGCGGCCCGCGCGGCGCTGGACGCCGAGTGCAACGTGGTCCGCGCCGCCCCCGCAGGGCAGGCGAACAACACGCTCAACCGGAGCGCCTTCAAGGTGGGGCGCTTTGTCGCGTGGGGCGACCTGGCCCGAGATGAGGTGGAGGTGGCCTTCCAAGGGGCGGGGGAGGAGCGGGGACTCACCGCTGCCGAGTGCCGCTCCACGATCCGCAGCGCCCTGGACAGCTCCGCCCGAACGGTCCGGGCCCGGGATGCGGCATGAGCGCCCGCCATCATCCCCCCTTGGAAGGCCCCACCCTCGCGCCCACCGGCCCCCGCTCCGCCGAACCGGCCCGGACCACGGACGGCAGTGGCGCGCCGAAGGTCGTCGCCGAAGGCGTCCCTTCATCTGTTCTCCCTGACCCGCGCCATGACGACGGGCGCCGCCCCGTCGCCTGGCTCCACATCACCGCACCCGGACGAGGCGTCACCCCCTCCGCCCGCTCGTGGTGCTCGTGCGGACGGGACCTGTTCGCCGCCGGCCAGACCCGCGCGCTCGCCCTGATCGACGACCACGTGCGCCACCGCACCGCCTGCCCCCAGCTCGTATCCCAGGAAGGGAAGGCCGCCTGATGAGCGACCACAAGCCCACGGTCGCGCCCATCGACGGGGCGGCCCTGCTCGACGAGGTGGAAGCCTTCCACCGCCGGTTCAACATCTTCCCGCGCGAGGCCGCGTACGTCGCCGTGACGCTGTGGGACGCGCACGCGCACCTGCTCGACGCCTTCGACGCCACCCCGCGGATCGCGTTCCTCTCCCCGGAGCCCGGTTCCGGCAAGAGCCGCGCCCTGGACGTGATCGAGACCCTCGTGCCCAACTCCATGGCAGCGGTGGACGCCTCGCAGTCCGCGCTGTTCCGGTCCGTCGCCGGAGTCGAAGGGGAACGGCCCACGATCCTCTTCGACGAGATCGACACCATCTTCGGCCCCAAGGCCGCGGGCGATGAGAACCTGCGCAAGTTCCTCAACGCCGGTCACACCCGGGGCCGGAAGATGTACCGGTGCGTCGGGGAGGGCACCAACCAGACCGTGGAGGGCTTCCCCGCCTATTGCGCCGTCGCCCTCGCGGGACTCGGCTCCCTACCCGACACCGTCTTCACCCGCTCCGTCATCATCCGGATGCGTAAGAAGGCCCCCAACGAGAAGTGCGAGCCCTGGCGGGAACGCATCCACAAGAAGCAGGGGAACGCCCTGCGCGACCGGCTCGCCGCCTGGACCGAATCCATCCGCGAGCAGGTCACCGGGTCCTGGCCCACCATGCCTGACGGAGTCTCCGACCGGCCGGCGGACGTGTGGGAACCCCTCCTCTCCGTCGCCGAAGCCGCGGGAGGCGACTGGCCGAGCCGAGCCCGCGACGCCTGCCTCGAACTGGTCTCCGCCGCCAAGGAGAACGACGCCTCCTCCCTCGGCATCCGCCTGCTGATCGACCTACGCGACCACGTCTTCCACGGCCAGGAACGGATGCCGACCGCAGCGATCCTCGAGTGCCTCCTCCGCATGGACGACGCCCCCTGGGCCGACATGGACGGCAAGCCCCTCACCTCCCGCGTCCTGTCCCAGATGCTCGGCCAGTACGTCACCTCGGCCAACAAGCCCATCAAGCCCCGCGGGATCCGAGTCGGCTCCGCGACGCCCAAGGGCTACTACGCCGAAGACCTGGCCGACGCCTGGGCCCGCTACTGCCCCCCGCACCCCCAGAAGTCCGCAACAGCCGCCACAGCCGCCACACCGCAGGTCAGCGGGGGTGAATCTGTGGCGGATACCGCCACAGCCATCCGCCACACGCACACGGAAACCGCCACGCCGCTCTTCTCCGTCGCCGGCTAGCTCCCGCGACCACCCGGTGCCGCCACACCCCGCGTGTGGCGGCACCTATCCGCCACAGAATCCCGATCCGCCACAAACGCAAGCCGCTGACCAGCAACGTTGCGGCGTGGCGGATGTTGCGGATCCCCAGGGCCCGAGGAAGGGCCAGCGGCAGACGTGGCGGTCAGCGGTACCAAGTCATCGCAGCGGCAACCGAGAGGACTGAACGTGACCGCAAAGCCGGACGCTCTGCCGCGTCTCTATTCCCCGTCGGACATCGCCAAAGCGCTCGGCATGTCCGAGTGGTGGGTGAAGGAGCAGGCTCGGAAGCGGTGTATCCCGTTCACGCAGCCGGGCCGGGCCTACCGCTTCACGGGGGAGCAGTTCGCGGAGATCCTCCGCCTCTTCGAAGCCCGGCCATCGACCAACGCGGGGGTACAGCCGACGAGGGCCCGTACCCCCGTCGTACAGGGGGCCGTCCTGCCCAAGCCCGTCCGACAGAACACGGCTCCCCAGAGGCTGCGCGCCCGGCCCCCGCGCCGGATCGCTATGCCGGACCAGCAGCAGAGCGCTGCGTAGCAACTGCCCAGCCCCGCCCGGCTAGTCCGGGCGGGGCTTTGACCTTCAGAGAGAGAACCTTGGGATTCGCAGAGAACCGCGGCGACTACTGGCGGGGCCGGTACAAGGCCGCTCCCGGCAAGTACCCCGCCGTCACGGACGACAACGGCAAGACGATCCGCTTCCGGACGAAGCGGGCCGCCGAGAAGGCGGCGGCAGTTGAGGAGGAGAAGGCGCTCGCCGCCAGCCAGGCGGCCCCGGTGTCGGAGGCGGAGCGCATCACCTTCGGCGAGTACGCGAGCAGGTGGTACGAGGCCCAGGACCTGGCAGCGTCCACCATGCAGAACTACCGGCGGCACATCGAGGAGCACCTGCTCCCCGAGTTCGAGGACGCCGTCGTTGACGAGATCACCAAGGGGGAGATCGACGCCTGGGAGCGCGGCGAGCGCGCCCGCGGCTACGCGGCCAGCAGCATCAAGACGTGGCGCGGCACCCTGCACCTGATCCTCGCGGACGCGGTTGACGAGGAACTCCGCGACTCCAACCCCGCGACCCGCCGCCGGGGCCGCGGCAAGCGTGCCGGCCGGTCCCGCAACCGGGGACCGGAGAAGGTGGTGACGTCCGCGCTCGGCGTGCTGCTGATCGCCGAGCGGGCCGCTCTGCTCTCCGGCCGGGACGACGAGTTCGTCGCCGTCGTGCTCAAGGGCTACACCGGGATGCGGTGGGGCGAGATCGTCGGGCTGGAGACGAAGTTCGTCCGGCCGGCATCCGTACGGGTCGAGTCCCAGCTCTACGAGCTCGACTCCGGGGAGATGCACCTGTGCCCGCCCAAGGACGACTCGTACCGGACGATCGATACGCCGGACTGGCTCTCGCGGCTCCTTGCCGGCCAGGTCGCGCGGGCGGGGGAGAAGCAGTGCGGCTGCCACGGACTGCGCTACCTGTTCAGCGGGCACTCCGCCGCCAACGGAGCGGCCCGCCGGCCCGGCGCCAAGCTGGTCGACGTGGCGCGCGTCGCCGGAGTCTCCACCGGCACGGTCTCGAACGTGCTGAACCGGCCCGGCGCGGTCACCGACGCGACACGGGCCGGAGTCGAGAAGGCCATGGTCGATCTCGGCTTCGTCCGCTTTTGGTCGTCGGGGGAGAACGCTGCCCACTGGCGGCGCAACGGCTTCGCCACGTGGCTGTTCCACCCGGCGGCGACCGGCTGGTACCCGAAGAAGGCGCCGCAGGAGGCCCGGCCGGTGCCGCTGCGGGCGGAGCCCTGGCCGGGAGTTCCCGCCCGCGGCCGGGGCGCCGCCGGCCGCGCGGAAGCCTCCTGGGTTCCGATCGCGCGTGGGCTCACGCCGCACGGGCTGCGGCATAGCCACAAGACGATGATGGACGAGCTCCGGACGCCGCCGAAGCTGAAGGACGAGCGGATGGGGCACGAGGACGGTTCGGTCCAGGCCCGCTACTCCCACATCACCGCGGAGATGCGCCGCGAACTTCTGGCCGGCCTGACCGGCATGTGGGAGGAGGCGCTCGACGCGCGTCGGCAGATGGCTTCGGGGTCGCCCGTGGCCGTCCTCGACGCGCTGCTGAGGGGCCGCCCGTAGGAGCGAGCGGAGAGCCCTTTCGGCGGAGCTTTCTCCCAGGATTCTCCCCAGAGGGTGGGGAGAAACAAGGAGAGCCGGTGCAGATTTCTCTGCACCGGCTCTCACCTGGTACTTCAGCGTCGGGGTGGCGGGATTTGAACCCACGACCTCTTCGTCCCGAACGAAGCGCGCTGCCAAGCTGCGCTACACCCCGATGTCCACCCTTGCAGCGCTTGCTGCCCTGGCGACATCGATTACTTTAGCGGACCCTCGGCCGGAGACGAAATCCGGTTTTCGCGCGGCGGGCGGTAGCGGTCCGCCGCGACCAGGGCCAGGCCGATGGCGTAGAAGGCGAGGCCCAGGACCACCGCGTTCAGCGCGACCCTGGCGTAGCCGTACTGGGCGGCGTCGATGAAGGGGTACGTGTACCGGCTCGGGACGCCGGGGGAGAGCAGGGCGCCGCGGATCAGCGCGAAGACCACGTAGAGCAGCGGGTACGCCAGCCACTGCGCGGCGTAGCGCGGGCGCAGGGTGCGGGGGGCGGTCAGGAGGAGGAAGTCCAGGACGGCGCCGATGGGGGTGACCGTGTGGAGGAGCTGGTTGGCGACGGATTTCGCGCCGGACAGCTTGTCCAGGGACTCGAGCACGTTGAAAGGGCTCGACGGGTTGGCCAGGACCAGGTGGAAGACCAGCCCGGTGATCAGGATGAAGAGGAGGACTCCGCCCCGCCAGAAGGGGGCCACGTCCGGCTCGCGGCGGTGGAGGCGGTAGGCCGAGAGCCCGAAGGTCACCGCGACGAGGATGTTCGTCCAGATCGTGAAGAAGCTCAGGACGACGGGCACGCTGCCGTACACGCACTCGATGACCAGGCCGGTGACGGCCGCGGCCGCGATCAGCGCGCGGAAGGCGACGGTCGTGAGGCGGAGTGCGCCGGGTGTGATCATCCTGTCAACGTACCCGGCGCCACCGCCCGCGCTAGGCCTTCGGGGTCAGTGTCAGCAGTGTCGCCTCGGGCGGGCACGCGAAGCGCACGGGGGTGAAGCGGTTGGTCCCGCAGCCCGCCGATACGTGGAGGTACGCGCGCTGCCCCTGCGTCTCGTGCGTCGAGAGGCCCTTCACCCGCTTGGTGTCCAGGTCGCAGTTGGTGACGAGCGCCCCGTAGAAGGGGATGCACAGCTGCCCGCCGTGCGTGTGGCCGGCCAGGATCAGCGGGTACCGGTCGGCGGTGAAGGCTTCGAGGACGCGCAGGTACGGGGCGTGGACGACCGCCATCGAGAAGTCCGCGTCCGCCTCCGGCCCGCCGGCGACCTTCGCGTACCGGTCGCGCTTGATGTGCGGGTCGTCCAGGCCGGTGAAGGCCAGCTCCAGCCCGTCGAGCTTGAGCCGGCCGCGCGTGTTGGTGAGGTTGACCCAGCCGGCCGCGTCGAAGGCGTCCCGCATCCCCTCCCACGGGTTGTGGACGGCCCCGACGACCGGTGCGTTGCCGTTGAGTCCGTGCCTGCCCTGCGTCTTCTCCAGCAGGTAGCGGCCGGGATTGCGCAGCCGGGGGCCGTAGTAGTCGTTCGACCCGAAGACGTACACGCCGGGGAAGTCCATCAAGGGGCCGAGCGCGTCGAGCACTTCCGGCACGCCCTCCGTGTCGGAGAGGTTGTCGCCCGTGTTCACCACGAAGTCGGGGCGCAGCCCGGCGAGCGACTGCAGCCAGGCGCGCTTCTTGCGCTGCCCGCCGACCATGTGGATGTCCGAGACCTGCAGGACGCGCAACGGGCGCATTCCATGCGGGAGCACGGGGACCGTGACCCGGCGCAGGCGGAAGGACCGCGCTTCGAAACCGGCGGCATAGGCCAGACCGGCGGCCCCGGCCGCGGCGATACCGGCGGTGACCTTCAGGGGTACTCCGTAACGCGCACGCATGCCCTCATGTTCGCAGACCCGGCAAGCGCGCCGGGAAACCGGCGGGCGCCGGAGCCCCCGTACCTGGCAGACTCGGGGCATGACCACGCTCAAGGCCAAGCTCCAGGAAGACCTCACCTCCGCCATCCGCGCGCGCAACGAGCTCGCCTCGTCCACGCTGCGCCTGACCCTCTCCGCCATCACCAACCAGGAAGTCGCGGGCAAGGAAGCCCGGGTGCTCTCCGACGAGGAAGTCCTCAAGGTGATCGCCAAGGAGGCGAAGAAGCGCCGCGAGGCCGCGGATGCCTTCGCGCAGGGTGGCCGTGCCGAGCAGGCCGCGCGGGAGACCGCCGAGGGCGAGTTCCTCGACACCTACCTCCCCAAGCAGCTCGGCGAGGCCGAGCTCGACGCGATCGTGGCGCAGGCCGTCGAGGAGGCCAAGGCGGCGGGCGCCGAGGGGCCGCGGGCCATGGGCGCCGTGATGAAGATCGTGAACCCGAAGGTCGCGGGTCTGGCGGAGGGCGGGCGCGTCGCCGCCGCCGTCAAGAAGCACCTGTCCTAGGACGTATGTACGTACGCGCGTATGTATGTACGTACGCGCGTGCTTGCGTACACGGGCCCGTCAGGGAGACAGGGAGGGCCCCCACCGATCCGGATGCGGATCTGGTGGGGGCCCTCCCTCGTTCTTCACTGCGGGGCTTACGGGGCTTACGGGGCCTACGGCGCCTAGTCGCGGCCGCCGATGATCCCCGGCGGGATCGTGATCCCGCCGAGCGGGTCGTCCCCGCCGGTGCCGCCCGTGCCGCCCGTGTTCCCGCCGGTGGGGCCGGCGGCGGTGTTCCCGCCGGGCCGCGAGTCACCGGGCTTGCCGTCGCGGCCCGGCTTGCCGGGCTTGGTGGGCTTGCCGCTGGGCTTGCCGCCGGGGGCCGGGCTCGGGGTGTCGGGGATGTTCACCGTGGTGAAGCTCGGGGCCTCGCGGCCGGAGAGCGCGCCCGAGACCGCCTGCTTCCAGATCGGGCCGGGCAGACCGCCGCCGAAGACCTTGTCGTAGTACTGGCCGCCGATGGTGATGTTCTCCATCGACACCTGCTTGGCGCCACCGGAGCCGACCCAGGTCGCGCCGGACATGTTCGGGGTGTAGCCGACGAACCAGGCGTTGTAACGGCTGTCGGTGGTACCCGTCTTGCCCGCGCTCTGCCGGTCGGTCAGACCCGACTGCTGGCCCGTACCGGAGTCGACCACGCCGAGCAGCAGCGTGTTGATGGTGTCGGCGGTCCGCTCGGTCATCGCGCGGCCGCACTTGGACTTCGGGACCGTCAGGGCCTTGCCGTGCGCGTCGGTGATCGACTCGATGGAGACCGGGGTGCAGTACACGCCGCGGTTGGCGAAGGTGGCGTAGGCGTTGGCCATCGTCAGCGGGGACATGCCCTCACTGCCGAGGGCGATGGCGGGGACCTCGGGGAGCTTGGCGCCGTTGGCCGGGATCACGCCGAGCTTGGTGGTCATCTCGGTGACGGGGCACAGGCCGACCTCGGAGATCATCTCCACGAAGTAGGTGTTGACCGACTTGGCCATCGCCTCCTTCATCCCGTACGGGCCGACCTCGGACTCGGTCTCGTTCTCCACCTTCGCGCCGTCGGTGTTGACCCAGGGCTTGTCGCCGCAGGTCCGCACCGGGCTCGGGTAGTCCATGTCGTACGGGGACTGGTACATCTTCGTCGGCGGCAGTCCGCCTTCGAGGGCGGCGGCCGCGACGAACGCCTTGAAGGTGGAGCCGGTCGGGAAGCCGAAGTTCGAGCCGCCCATCTTCTTGTCCACCGAGAAGTTGATCTGGGTCTCGTTCTTGCCGAAGCCGTACGGCTTGGACTGCCCCATGGCCAGGACCCGCCCGGTGCCGGGCTGGACGAGGGTGACGGCCGTCGCGACCTTGTCGTCCTGGTCCACGTGGTCCTTGATGGACTCGTTGACGGAGTCCTGCGACTGCGGGTCCAGGGTCGTGCGGACCGTCAGGCCGCCCTGGTTCCAGACCTTCGCCCGCTCCTCGCGGGTCTTTCCGAAGGCGGTGTCGTCGAGGAAGGTGTTGCGCACGAAGTCACAGAAGAAGCCGGCGCCCTTGACGGCGGTGATGCAGCCGTTCTTCGGCTTGGTCACCTTCAGCTGGAGCGGCTTCGCCTTCGCCGCGTCCGCCTCGGCCTGCGAAATATCCTTTATGTCCGCCATGCGCTGGAGGACGATGTTGCGGCGCTTCGTCGCCTCCTGCGAGTCGTTCACCGGGTCGTACCGGCTCGGCGACTGCACCACGCCCGCCAGCATCGCCGACTCGTCCAGGGTCAGGTCCTTGGCGGGCTTGCTGAAGTAGCGCTGGGCGGCGGATTCGATTCCGTACGCCTGCTGCCCGAAGTACGTGATGTTGAGGTAGTTCTCGAGGATCTTCTTCTTCCCGAGCTCCTCCTCGACCTGGATCGAGTACTTCAGCTCGCGGATCTTGCGCCCGAGGCTCTTCTCCTGCGCCTCGCGCACCTTCGTCTCGTCGTCGCCGGCCTCTTCGACGAAGACGTTCTTCACGTACTGCTGCGTCAGCGTCGACGCGCCCTGCGCCGCGCCGCCCTCCTGGGCGTTGCGGTTGACCGCACGCAGGATGCCCTTGAGGTCGATCGCTCCGTGCTCGTAGAAACGGGAGTCCTCGATCGCGACGATGGCCTTCTGCATGTACGGGGAGATGGCCGTGATGGGGACCACCTGCCGGTCACGCGAATAGACCGTGGCGATCAGGCCACCCTCTGAGTCCAGAATCGTGGTGCGCTGGCTCAGCGGAGGAGTCTTGAGATTGGCCGGGATCTCATCGAACCCCTCGACCGTCCCCTTGGCCGCGAGCCCCAGGGCGCCGGCCCCCGGGATCGCGATGCCCGCGAGTACAACTCCGGAGAGAACGGACACACCGAGGAACTTGGCGGCCTGCTGTGGCCCCGTGAGCCCGCCGCCCGAGCGCTTCTTTCCCATAGAGGGCAGCCTACGTTCTCATTCGCCGGACACGCGCGAATGCCTTGGCCTAAGCTGTCCTCAACTGTCACAGCAGTGCGGTGGGACATCAACCCCTCGGCTTGTTTTTCACCCTTCCCGAATGGGGTGGACGCATGTCCGAATCTCGCCTCCTGTGATCAGCATGCCCCGTCGATTTCACCCAAATCGCCGGAATGGTCGGGCATGTCGCAGGATCACTCCGTCGGGTGATCTGCCGCTTACCCATAGTCCGTTCGGACCATTCAAGATTGGGCCCGTCGGGGGTGTTGCACTGTGCCCGCCTTCCGTAACGTCCTCAACTGGCAGCGGTGAATATGCCGCTACCGCCGTGGGGGAGCCTCGATTCGGGAGAGGACGGCGCCGGGATGGGCTGGGTTACCGACTGGAGTGCGCAGGCAGCCTGCCGCACTACCGATCCGGATGAACTGTTCGTTCAAGGAGCGGCACAGAACAGGGCCAAGGCGGTGTGCACCGGATGTCCGGTGCGGACCGAGTGCCTGGCCGACGCGCTCGACAACCGTGTCGAGTTCGGAGTGTGGGGCGGAATGACCGAGCGGGAACGACGTGCGCTGCTGCGCCGGCGTCCCACCGTCACCTCGTGGCGGCGCTTGCTCGAAACCGCCCGCACGGAGTACGAGCGCAGTACGGGCATCCTCACCATGGATGCCGACGAGGAGATCGACGTTCCGTACGAGGCGTACCTGGCAGCCGGGTAGACCACCCGGGCACCACGTCGTAGGAACGCCTACGCTCCGGCCGGAACCCCGGCCGCGAGTCGCTCTCCGATGGCCCGCAGCCCGGCGAGGTCGTGTACGTCGCCGGGCAGGGCGGCCACTTCGGCCACCGCCACCTCGGGGTGCAGCGAGGTGAAGCGGTCACGCGTGCGCTGTTCGCGCGCGATGACCTGCATGCGCTCCGCGTGCAGGCGCAGCAGTCCTGCCGTGATCACGTCCACGTCGGCGTCCGCGCCGGCGTCTACGGTGTCGGCGCCGGTCTCTCGCTCGGTGCGGGCGACGGTGTCGGTGTCGGCCTCCGGGCCGTCCTCAGTGCCGTTCTCCGTATCGGTCTCCGTGGAGTCACGAAGTCCAGCTTTCCCGGACTCCTGATCCACAATGCCGCCTTCTTCAAGATTCTCCGCGGCGGCCAACGCCCGCTCCGCGGAGAGCTGTTCGGCGTCACTGCCGTGCACCCGGTTCAGTACGAGCCCGGCCAGCGGCATCCGCTCGGCGGCCAGCCGCTCCACGAAGTACGCGGCCTCGCGCAGCGCGTCCGGTTCGGGCGCGGAGACCACGAGGAACGCCGTACCGGGCGCCTGGAGGAGCTGGAAGGTCGCGTCCGCGCGGGTGCGGAAACCGCCGAACATCGTGTCCATGGCGGCCACGAAGGTCTGTACGTCCTTCAGCAGCGAGGCGCCCATCAGCTTGCTCAGCGTGCCCGTCATCATCGACATGCCGACATTGAGGAACTTCATCCCCGCCCGGCCGCCCACCTTCGCCGGAGCCATCAGCACCCGGATGAACTTCCCGTCCAGGAAGGACCCCAGGCGTCCCGGCGCGTCCAGGAAGTCCAGCGCGGAGCGGCTCGGCGGGGTGTCCACCACGATCAGGTCCCAGTCGTCCCGGGCCCGCAGCTGCCCCAGCTTCTCCATCGCCATGTACTCCTGCGTGCCCGCGAAGCCGGCCGACAGGGACTGGTAGAAGGGATTGGCGAGGATGGCCTGCGCGCGCTCGGGGTCGGAGTGGCCCTCGACGATCTCGTCGAAGGTCCGCTTCATGTCGAGCATCATGGCGTGCAGTTCGCCGCCCCCGGGGCCCTGGACGCCCTTCACCTCGCGCGGGGTGTTGTCGAGCGAGTCGATCCCCATCGACTGGGCCAGCCTGCGGGCCGGGTCGATGGTCAGGACGACCACCTTGCGCCCGCGCTCGGCCGCCCGTACCCCGAGCGCCGCGGCGGTGGTGGTCTTGCCGACCCCGCCCGCCCCGCAGCACACGATGATCCGGGTCTGCCGGTCGTCCAGCAGCCGGTCGACGTCCAGCCGCAGGGGAGCGTCCATCGTCGTCTCCATCGTTGCCTCCGTCGTCGGGGCCTCGCTCATTCCTCGCCCACCTGCTTCCGCAGCTCCGCGGCGAGCCCGTAGAGCCCGGCCAGGTCCATCCCCGCGCCGAGCAGGGGGAGTTCGTACGTCGGCACGTCCAGCCCCGCCAGTGCGGTGCGCTGGGCCCTTTCCAGCTCCACCCGGCTCGCGTGCTCCGTGGCCTGTGCGAGGAGCGGCTCCACCAGCCGTTCGGCCGGCCCGCCGCGCCGGGCGCTGCCGAGGCCGGCCCGGGACAGCGCCCGGGAGACCTCGGAGCGGCGCTCGCCGGCGGCGGCGCGCAGGGCGTCCTCGTCGAGGTGGTGCGGCCGGACCATGTTCACGATGACCCGCCCCACCGGCAGGCCCGCCTGCCGGAGTTCGGCGATCCCGTCGGCGGTCTCCTGGACGGGCATCTCCTCCAGCAGGGTGACCAGGTGCACGGCCGTCTCGGGGGACTTGAGCACCTTCATGACGGCCTGCGCCTGGTTGTGGATGGGCCCGAACCGGGCCAGGCCCGCCACCTCGTCGTTGACGTTCAGGAAGCGGGTGATCCGCCCGGTCGGCGGAGCGTCCATGATCACGTGGTCGTAGACGAACCGGCCGGCCTTGTCCTTGCGCCGGACCGCCTCGCAGGCCTTGCCCGTCAGGAGCACGTCCCGCAGGCCCGGCGCGATGGTCGTCGCGAAGTCGATGGCGCCGAGCTTCTTGAGGGCGCGGCCCGCCGAGCCGAGCTTGTAGAACATCTGGAGGTAGTCCAGGAGCGCCCGCTCCGCGTCGATGGCGAGCGCGTAGACCTCCCCGCCGCCCGAGGCGACGGCGATCTTCCGGTCCTCGTAGGGGAGCGCCTCCGCCCCGAAGACCTGGGCGAGGCCCTGCCTGCCCTCGACCTCCACCAGAAGAGTCCGCCTGCCCTCGCGTGCGAGGGCGAGCGCGAGTGCCGCGGCGACCGTGGTCTTGCCGGTGCCGCCCTTGCCGCTGACCACCTGGAGCCTGCTCACAGGGCCCGAGCCTAATTCCTCCCGGGCGGCGGCGGTGGTGGCGGGGCCCCGCACGGCAGGCACTACGCTCGCTCCCATGACCAAGAAGTTCGAATACGCGACCGTCCCGCTGCTGGTCCACGCCACCAAGCAGATCCTGGACACCTGGGGCGAGGACGGCTGGGAGCTCGTCCAGGTCGTCCCCGGCCCGAACAACCCCGAGCAGCTCGTGGCCTACCTGAAGCGGGAGAAGGCGGCATGAGCGGAGTCGTCGAGGCGAGGCTGGCCGAACTCGGCCTGACCCTGCCCGAGGTCGTCCCGCCGCTGGCCACGTACCAGCCGGCCGTGCGGTCGGGTGCCTACGTGTACACCGCGGGCCAGCTCCCGATGGTCAAGGGCAACCTGCCGGTCACCGGCAAGGTCGGCGCCGAGGTCTCGGCGGAGCAGGCCAAGGAACTGGCCGCGACCTGCGCGCTGAACGCGCTCGCCGCGGTGAAGTCCGTCGTCGGAGACCTCGACAAGATCGCGCGCGTCGTGAAGGTGGTGGGCTTCATCGCCTCCGCCCCCGACTTCACCGCCCAGCCGGGCGTGTTGAACGGCGCGAGCGAGCTGCTGGGCGCCGTCCTCGGCGACAAGGGCGTCCACGCCCGCAGCGCGGTCGGCGTGGCGGTCCTCCCGCTGGACGCCCCGGTCGAGATCGAGATCCAGGTCGAACTGGTCCCGGGAGCCTGACCCTGCCGTCTGCCCCATGAGGGGCTGACACGTTCGCCCCGGAGGGGCTGGATCTTGCCCGCAGGGCAGATCCAGCCCCTCCGGCGTCTCTCCAGCCGTCCGGCGTTCGAGGACCGGGGTCCGGGGCGGAGCCCCAGGGGTCCGGGCGCGGCCCGGGGAACGGTGGAAGGGCGGGTAGGGGAACTTCTCCCCGCGCAGCGGCAAGGGTCGCAGCGGCACCTCCGCAGCCGCGCAGCGGCACCTCCGCAGCCGCGCAGCGGCACCTCCGCAGCCGCGCAGCGGCACCTCCGCAGCCGCGCAGCGGCACCTCCGCAGCCGCGCAGCGGCACCTCCGCAGCCGCGCAGCGGCACCTCCGCAGCCGCGCAGCGTCCCCCGTGCGGCGGGGCCTGCGAGGACACCCCTCGAACATCGGCCCGGATGGCCGTAGCATCCCGCCATGCCGAATGGTCAGTACGGTCAGCAAGAGACCTCCGCCGGAGGTCAGTGGTACCCGCCGGAGTGGCCCGACCGGATCCGCGCGCTCGCGGACGGCGCCCTCATCCCGACGGAACCCAGGCGCGCCGCCACCGTGATGCTGCTGCGCGACACCCCCGAGGGCCCCGCCGTGCACATGCTGCGCCGCCGGGTCGAGATGGCCTTCGCCGGAGGCGCCTACGCGTACCCCGGCGGCGGCGTGGACCCCCGGGACGAGGACCACCGCATCGGCTGGGCCGGCCCGAGCCGTGCCGAGTGGGCCGAGCGGATGGGCACCGACCCCGCCACCGCCCAGGCGATCGTCTGCGGAGCCGTCCGCGAGACCTTCGAGGAGGCCGGGGTCCTGCTCGCGGGCGAGTCCGCGGACACCGTCGTCGGCGACACCACCGGCGAGGACTGGGAGGCCGCCCGCGCGGCCCTGGTCGCCCGTGAGCTGTCCTTCGCCGAGTTCCTCGACCGCCGGGGCCTCGTCCTGCGCTCCGACCTGCTCGGCGCGTGGGCCCGCTGGATCACCCCGGAGTTCGAGCCGCGCCGGTACGACACCTGGTTCTTCGTCGCGGCCCTCCCCGAAGGGCAGCGCACCCGCAACGCCTCCACCGAGGCCGACCGCACGGTCTGGATCCGCCCCGCCGACGCCGCCGCCGGCTACGACAAGGGCGAGCTGCTGATGATGCCGCCCACCATCACCACCCTGCGCTCCCTGGAGCCGTACGGGAGCCCCGTCGAGGCCCTCGCGGCGGCCGGGGCCCAGGACCTGACCCCGGTCCTCGCCCGGGCCGCCCTGGAGGACGGGGAGCTCGTGCTCAGCTGGCCGGGCCACGACGAGTTCACCAAGCGGGTCCGCATCACGGGCCCCGGCCCCGCGGAGCCCGGCCCGGCGACCGCGGGCCCCGCGACCGCGGGCCCCGCGACCCCGGGCCCCGCGACCCCGGGAGGAGCCCCCGCATGACCGATGCCGCCGCCCTGCCCGGCCAGCCCCGCGGGATGGTCGCCTCCGGACCCGCCACCGCCCGCGCGGTGAACGTCCTGGCCCCGAACGCCTCCCCGATGACCCTCGACGGCACCAACACCTGGCTGGTCTCCGAGCCCGGCTCCGACCTGGCCGTGGTGATCGACCCCGGCCCGCTGGACGACGTACACCTGCGCGCGGTGATCGACGCCGCCGAGAAGGAGGGCAAGCGGGTCGCGCTCACCCTCCTCACCCACGGACACCCCGACCACGCGGAGGGCGCGGCCCGCTTCGCCGAGCTGACCCGGACGAAGGTCCGCGCCCTGGACCCGGCCCTGCGCCTGGGCGACGAGGGCCTGGCCGCCGGGGACGTCATCCGCACGGGCGGTCTGGAACTGCGCGTGGTGCCGACGCCCGGCCACACCGCGGACTCGCTCTGCTTCCACCTGCCGGCCGACCGGGCGGTGCTGACCGGTGACACGATCCTGGGGCGCGGCACCACCGTGGTCGCGCACCCCGACGGGCGGCTCGGCGACTACCTGGACTCCCTGCGCCGGCTGCGCTCGCTGACGGTCGACGACGGGGTCCACACGGTGCTCCCGGGACACGGGCCGGTCCTGGACGACGCACAGGGCGCGGTGGAGTTCTACCTCGCCCACCGGGCGCACCGGCTCGCGCAGATCGAGACGGCGGTGGAGAACGGCCTGACCACCCCCGAGGCGGTCGTCGCCCACGTCTACGCGGATGTGGACCGGTCCCTGTGGCCGGCCGCGGAATGGTCCGTACGCGCGCAGCTGGAGTACCTGAAGGAGCACGGGCTGATCCCCGGGGCCCCGGAGTGAGCAGGCAGGCCTAGCCCGCCGGACGGGCCGTCTTCGTCCCGTGCCGGGCCGTGTACTCGTCCGCGAGCCACGGCCCGAGGTCCTCGACGTAGGCGCGCAGCACGGCCGGGTCGGCGACCGGGTCCAGTGCGGCGGCGGCCGCGGCGCGCATCTGGTCGGCGCGCTCGGGGTAGTACTGCGCGAACACCTCCGCCGACTCGGTGAGGTCGCTGGTCCAGCCGCCCCACCGCGGCATGACGAGGGTGAACCCGGTCCGCACGAGGTGCCGAGAGACGCCCCGGCACAGCGCGCGGTACTCCTCCGGGGAGGCCGCGTCCCGGATCCGCTCGCGCACCCGGGGCAGCAGCTCGGCCAGGTCGCCGTTGGTCTCGCGGGCGAGCAGGCTGTCCGGCCGGTAGCGGGGGAGGTGCTCGGCCAGGTCCGCGCCGAGCAGCGGGGTGCACAGGCAGGCGAGGAACCAGCCCAGGTCGTAACGTTCCTGCTCGCTCAGCAGCCGGTCCTTGCCGTACAGCAGGACCCCGACCCCGTCGATCTGCGCGAACTCCTCGTCGAGGCCGCGCGCCAGTGCCTCGGTGGTGTCGCGGTCCTCCTCGCCGGGCGCGTGGTGCAGGGCGATCAGCAGGTCGAGGTCGGACCGCCCGGGCCGGGCCGTCCCGCGCGGCACGGACCCGTACAGGTAGGCGCTGTGCAGCCGTCGCCCGTACGCCTCCCCGATCCGCTCCCGCGCGGCGGCGACGAGCCCCCGGAACCCGTCCTGCACCTGCCCGAGCGACCCTTCGCGCTCGAAGTACCCGTACGCGTCGAGGCCTCTGTGCTCCATGGGTCCACTGTGCCTCCTGCGCAGCCAAAATCAGCCTCGCCGGCGTTTGAGGCGCGGGGGCACGGGGGCAGAGCCCCCGGAACGGCGCCGCAGGTACACGAAAAGGGGCCCCGCCCGACCGGGCAGGACCCCTCAACCAGCTAAGACCAGCGTCAGCGCGAGCGCTTCGCGAGCCGCTCCACGTCCAGCAGGATCACCGCGCGAGCCTCAAGGCGGAGCCATCCGCGTCCCGCGAAGTCGGCCAGGGCCTTGTTCACGGTCTCGCGCGACGCGCCGACGAGCTGGGCCAGCTCCTCCTGCGTGAGGTCGTGCACGACGTGGATGCCCTCCTCCGACTGCACGCCGAAGCGGCGCGACAGGTCGAGGAGCGCACGGGCCACGCGGCCCGGAACGTCGGAGAAGACCAGGTCGGACATCTGGTCGTTGGTCTTGCGCAGGCGCCGCGCGACGGCGCGCAGCAGCGCGGTCGCCACCTCGGGCCGGGCGTTCAGCCAGGGCTGGAGGTCTCCGTGACCCAGACCCAGCAGCTTGACCTCGGTCAGCGCGGTGGCGGTGGCGGTGCGCGGGCCCGGGTCGAACAGCGACAGCTCGCCGATCAGCTCTCCGGGGCCGAGGACGGCCAGCATGTTCTCGCGGCCGTCCGGGGAGGTGCGGTGCAGCTTCACCTTGCCCTCGGTGACGACATAGAGCCGGTCACCGGGGTCGCCCTCGTGGAACAGGGCGTCACCACGTGCGAGGGTCACCTCGCCCATGGAGGCGCGGAGCTCCGCGGCCTGCTCGTCATCGAGCGCCGCGAAGAGCGGGGCACGCCGCAGTACGTCGTCCACGAGTCTCTCTCCTATGTCGACCAGCCGGGGGATCGCTCCCCCATTTTGCCGGACGGCTCAAACAGTGCGATCAATCACGTTCATCACAAGGATGCCGGACGTACGGGTGTGCTGTGCGGCGAGAGGCCGATCGGGGTGGTGTTACCTGAGGTCCGGGGGTGTCGTCGCCGCCGTGTCCCGGACGTGCCGGGTGTCCAACAGGCCGGTGAGAGCACAGGCCAAGGGGTCCGGGGGAGTGACTCACCTACCGAATTCAGCCGTGGGCGAACAAGGCCCGGTGGGAGCCCTCCCGGAGCAGTCACCCCCGTTTCAGGGCAAAACTTGGGCCAAGAAACCCCGGCCGGGCGGAGATGACGTCCGGCCACGGGCGGAGGGCTCTGCGGCGTAGCCTTCGGGGATGGCAGAGAGCAAGGTCAAGAAGGCCGGGGCGAAGCCGGAAAGCCATCTGGCGATGGTGCGGCGGGCGCGCAGGATCAACCGTGAACTGGCGGAGGTCTACCCGTACGCGCACCCGGAGCTCGACTTCCGCAACCCCTTCGAGCTGCTGGTCGCCACCGTCCTGTCCGCGCAGACCACGGACCTGCGCGTGAACCAGACGACCCCGGCGCTCTTCGCCGCGTACCCGACCCCCGAGGACATGGCCGGGGCCGATCCGGAGGCGCTGGAGGAGATCATCCGGCCGACCGGCTTCTTCCGGGCCAAGGCCAAGTCCCTGCTCGGCCTCTCGCAGGCGCTGCGCGACAACTTCGGCGGTGAGGTCCCGGGCCGGATCGAGGACCTGGTGACGCTCCCCGGGGTGGGCCGCAAGACGGCCAACGTGGTCCTCGGCAATGCCTTCGGCGTCCCCGGGATCACGGTCGACACGCACTTCGGGCGCCTGGTGCGGCGCTGGAAGTGGACCGAGCAGGAGGACCCGGAGAAGGTCGAGGCGGAGATCTGCGCGATCTTCCCGAAGAGCGAGTGGACGATGCTCTCGCACCGCGTCGTCTTCCACGGCCGCCGGATCTGCCACTCCCGCAAGCCCGCCTGCGGGGCCTGCCCGATCGCACCGCTCTGCCCGGCCTACGGGGAGGGCGAGACCGACCCGGAGAAGGCGGCGAAGCTCCTGAAGTACGAGAAGGGCGGCCAGCCCGGCCAGCGCCTGAGCCCGCCCCCGGACTACCCGGGCCTCCCGGCGCTCCCGCTGGGCGGCTCCTCCGCCCCGTGAGCGAGCCCAGCCGCATCCTGTCCCGCCCCGGCTGAAGCCAGCCCCTCCGGCGTTTGAGGAGCGGGGGTCCGGGGGCTGGCCCCCGGCAACGAACCCGCACCTGCAAGGAACGAATCGCTACCCGAACCGCGTTTGGCGGTGTGGGGAAACGCAGAAGCACGGACAGGGGTGCCTATGACAGAGGCCACGCAGAAGCGCCAGGCGGGCACCGCCGCGCACGAAGCTCCGTACGGCGGCGCGTACGAAACCCAGAGCGGCCGGCGCGGAAGCATCGAGCTCCGCCCCCACGGCCTGCCCGACTGGCTGGACCCCGTCGTCGAGGCGGCCCGGACGGTCCGGCCCACCCAGCTCAGCCGGTTCCTGCCGCCGGAGGACGGCCGCGGCCGTCAGTCCGCCGTACTGATCCTCTTCGGCGAGGGCCCCCGCGGCCCCGAGCTGCTGCTGATGGAACGCGCCGGCACCCTGCGCTCGCACCCCGGCCAGCCCTCCTTCCCCGGCGGCGCCCTCGACCCCGAGGACGGCGACCCGCGCACCACCGGCCCGCTGCGCGCCGCCCTGCGCGAGGCCGAGGAGGAGACCGGTCTGGATCCGGCCGGGGTCCAGCTCTTCGGGGTGCTGCCCCCGCTGTACATCCCGGTCAGCGAGTTCGTCGTGACCCCGGTGCTCGGCTGGTGGCGCGCCCCCAGCCCGGTCGGCGTGGTCGATCCGGCCGAGACCGCCCGCGTCTTCACGGTGCCCGTGGCCGATCTCACGGACCCCGAGCACCGTGTCACCGTCGTCCACCCCGGCGGCTTCCAGGGCCCGGCCTTCACCGTGGAATCGGCTCTGGTCTGGGGTTTCACCGCCGGGGTGATCGACCGGATCCTGCACTTCGCCGGCTGGGAGCGCCCCTGGGACCGGTCCCGGGAAGTCCCGCTCGACTGGCGCGCATGAGACGGTGAGCCCTGTGAACGTGCTGGACATCCTGTTGCTGCTCGCCGCCGTATGGTTCGCGATCGTCGGCTACCGCCAGGGGTTCGTCGTCGGCATCCTGTCGGTGATCGGCTTCCTCGGCGGTGGTCTCATCGCCGTGTCCCTGCTGCCCCTGATCTGGGACCGGGTCACCGACAACGGCACCCAGGTGTCCACGACGGTCGTCGTCATCGCCGTGGTCGTGATCATCATCTGTGCCTCGATCGGCCAGGCGCTGACCACCCACTTGGGCAACAAGCTCCGGCGCCACATCACATGGTCCCCGGCCCGCGCGCTCGACGCGACGGGCGGCGCCCTGGTGAACGTGGTCGCGATGCTGCTGGTGGCGTGGTTGATCGGGTCCGCGCTCGCCGGTACGTCACTTCCCACGCTGGGCAAGGAAGTCCGCAACTCCAAGGTGCTCCTCGGTGTCTCCCGGGTGCTCCCGTCGCAGGCGGACACCTGGTTCTCGGACTTCAGCTCCACCCTGGCCCGCAACGGCTTCCCGCAGGTCTTCAGCCCGTTCTCCAACGAGCCGATCACCGAGGTCCAGCCGCCTGATCCGCTGCTCGCGCGCAGCCCCGTGGCCGAGTACGCCAAGCAGTCGATCGTGAAGGTCGTCGGCACGGCGCCCGCGTGCAGCAAGGTGCTGGAGGGCACCGGCTTCGTCTTCGCGCCGGGCAAGGTGATGACCAACGCGCACGTCGTCGGCGGGGTCGGCGAGCCGACCGTGCAGGTCGGCGGCGAGGGCAAGCTCTACGACGGCAAGGTCGTGCTCTACGACTGGGAGCGCGACATCGCCGTCCTGGACGTGCCCAAGCTGAAGGCGCCCGCGCTGGAGTTCACCGACAAGGACGCGGCGAGCGGCAGCGACGCCATCGTGGCCGGCTTCCCGGAGAACGGCGCGTACGACGTCCGCTCGGCGCGCGTCCGCGGCCGGATCAACGCCAACGGCCCGGACATCTACCACCGCGGAACCGTGCGACGGGACGTCTACTCCCTGTACGCGACGGTCCGCCAGGGCAACTCCGGCGGCCCGCTGCTGACGCCCGAGGGCAAGGTGTACGGGGTCGTCTTCGCGAAGTCCCTCGACGACCCCAACACCGGTTACGCCCTGACCACGGACGAGATCCGCGAGGACATCCGCATCGGGGCGACCGCGGACCGGCGGGTCGACAGTCAGGGTTGCGCCCTCTGAGCCCTACGGGAGCCTTGAGGGGCTCCCGTAGCGCTGCCGGGCCCCTGTCTACGTACGCTGGTGCCTGAGCCGGGCGGAGACCCAGCGGGCCCGCCGGCGCAGGATGCGCGGAATTCCGAGTCGGGGGTCGTCGTGGCCTGCGCGGCCCTGCCCCCTGTGCGTGCCCGGCGTGACCGTCGAGCGGCGTTCGTGTGCGGTGTCACCGTAGTCGTGCGTCCAGCCCATACTCCGAGCTGTGCCCGGGGCCCAAGGTCGGTAATCGCGTTGGGGGCGGCCAATTGGCCTATGCGCCAGGCAATTGAATGCTTGTCATATAAGCGGCAGTCCGCTCAGCGGTCGGGCTCGGGATCCTTCAGCCAGTTGACCAGCTCGGCCGAGAACGCCGCCGGGTCCTCCTCGTGCGGGAAGTGCCCGAGCCCGTCGAACAGCCGCCAGCGGTACGGGGCTTCGACGTACTGCCCGGACCCGGCCGCGCTCCGCGTCCGCATCACCGGATCGAGCGAGCCGTGCAGGTGCAGCGTCGGCACCCGCACCGGCCGCTTCATGCGGCGGTTGAACTGCAGGCCGTCGGGCCGGGCCATGGACCGCATCATCCAGCGGTACGGCTCGACCGAGCAGTGCGCCGTGGAGGGGATGCACATCGCGCGCTGGTACACCGCGATGTCGTCCTCCTCGGGGAGCCGCGGGCCCGACCAGTCCCGGATCAGTTCTCCGACGAGCGCCCCGTCGTCGGCGACGAGCTGACGCTCGGGCACGAACGGCCGCTGGAAGCCCCAGATGTGCGAGCTGGCGCGGGTCTGCCCGAAGTCGGACAGCATCGCGGACCGCCAGCGGCGCGGGTGCGGCATCGAGGACACCACCAGCCGGCGCACCAGCTTCGGCCGCATCACCGCCGCCGTCCAGGCGAGGTAACCGCCCAGGTCGTGCCCGACGAGGGCGGCGTCGGGCTCGCCGAGGGACCGTACGACCCCGGTGATGTCGAGCGCCAGGTTGGCCGGGTCGTAGCCGCGCGGGGTGCGGTCGCTGCCGCCCACCCCGCGCAGGTCCATCGCGACCGCCCGGTAGCCCGCGTCGGCCAGCGCGGTCATCTGGTGCCGCCACGTCCACCAGAACTGCGGGAAGCCGTGCAGGAGCAGCACCAGCGGTCCGTCACCCAGCTCGGCGACGTGGAACCGCGCCCCGTTGGCCGCGACGTCCCGGTGTGTTGCTTCTCGCCCGCCGGGGATGGCGATCCGGACCGCCGTGGCGGCCGTGGGGGGCGTACCGGACGTGCCGGAATCCGACGAGGGGGAGGTCATGAAGACGAGCGTGCCACACCCACGGCGTTGTCACTGACCGACCGGGCGTGGGGCTTGACGGTGCCGACGAGGGCCGCCGTCTCCTTGACCGAGGCGATGGTCTTCACCGGCGGCTTGATCTTCTTGAACTTCGCCATGGCGATCAGCCCGATCACACCCGCGAGCAGCCAGAACGCCACGCCGACGATCAGGAAGGACCAGGCCAGCCCGAGCCCGAGGTTGTGGATCCCGTACGCCGCCGCGAAGCTCAGCACCGGAAGCGAGAAGAGGAGGAGCACGCCCGCGACGATCGCCGCGCCGCTGCCGATGCCCGCGCGCTTGACGTCCTGCTTGATCTCCACCTTGGCGAGGGCGATCTCGTCGTGCACCAGGGCGGACATCTCGGCGGTGGCCGAGGCGACCAGCTGGCCGAGTGTGCGCTCGGCTCCTGGGGCCCCTTGGTCCACTGCGCTCATCGCTCTCTCCCTCTGTCGTCCGACTGCGACGGCTGTCCTGTCGTCAGGTCAGATCATGCCGGACGGCCGCCGTCGGCGCTGGACCCGCCCGCGGCTTCGCCCGCTGCTTCCCGCGCACCGGCCGCGACCTCGTCGGCCCTGCGCAGGTGCTCCGCGGCCTTGGCCTCGTAGATCTTCGCCATCCGCAGGTGGTAGTCCGGCTTGTCCTGCTCGTAGATGTCGGGGATGCCGTCGAGGTCGTCGTCGCGCTCCTCGTCCTCGATGAGCGCCTTGTACTTGCGGTTGCGCAGCTTCAGCAGGACGCAGGCGACCACCGCGGCAATGAGCGAGCCGATCAGGACGGCGGCCTTGATCTCGTCGGTGAGGAGGGGGTCGTCCGTGAAGGCGAGCTCGCCGATCAGGAGCGAGACGGTGAAGCCGATGCCGGCGAGCGAGGCGACGGCGAACACGTCCGGCCAGGCGAGGTCGTCGTTGAGCTCCGCCTTGGTGAAGCGGGCGGCGAGCCAGGTGCCGCCGAAGATGCCGAGCGTCTTGCCGACGACGAGGCCGAGCACCACGCCGAGGGGCTCCGGCCGGGTGAAGACCTGCCCGATGGACTCGTCGGAGAGGGAGACGCCGGCCGAGAACAGGGCGAAGAGCGGGACGGCCAGACCGGCGGAGAGGGGCCGGACCATGTGCTCGATGTGCTCGCCGGGGGAGTGCTGCTCGCCCTCCTTGCGGTGGCAGCGCAGCATCAGGCCCATGGCGACACCGGCGATGGTGGCGTGGACGCCGCTGTTGTACATCAGGCCCCAGATGACCAGGGCGAGCGGGACGTAGACGTACCAGCCGCGCACGTTCACCCGGAGCAGGAACCAGAAGAGGACCAGGCCCGCGACCGCCCCGCCGAGCGCCAGGAAGTTGATCTCGCTGGTGAAGAACACCGCGATGATCATGATGGCGAACAGGTCGTCGACGACGGCCAGGGTCAGCAGGAACGCGCGCAGGGCGGACGGCAGCGAGGTGCCGATGACCGCGAGGACGGCCAGGGCGAAGGCGATGTCGGTGGCGGTCGGGACCGCCCAGCCGTCCGTCGAGCCGTTGCCGAGCACGTTGGTCAGTACGTAGACCAGCGCGGGCACGGCCATGCCGCAGATCGCGGCGATCACCGGGAGCGCGGCCGCCTTGGCGTCGCGCAGGTCGCCCGCGACGAGCTCGCGCTTGAGCTCGATGCCGGCGACGAAGAAGAAGATGGCGAGCAGGCCGTCGGCCGCCCAGTGCTGGAGCGAAAGGTCCAGGCCGAGGGAGGCGGGGCCGATGTGGAAGGACCGGACGCTGTCGTAGCTCGCCGAGATGGCGGGCACGTTCGCCCAGATGAGGGCGGCGATCGCGGCCACGAGGAGGAGGACGCCGCCGACCGTCTCGGCGCGCAGGGCGTCGGCCACGAAGCGGCGCTCGGGCAGCGAGAGGCGGCCGAGGAGCTTGCGGCTCTGGTTGTCGGTGGGGCTGGGCGCGGCCACGGGGGGCACCTCCGGGGTGGGTTGGACGGCATGGCGAAGCATGTTGCCGACCAGACTTCCCGGCGCACCCTGTGGAGTAATTCTTTAACCGTCTAATACTTTACAGGGTGTACGCGTGGGCGTATCCGGTGATCGTCACTTTATGTGCGAAAGGGGCATCCGGCGCGGCGCGCCGGATGCCCCTTTCGCCGTGTCGTACGGCTGGGCCGGGGGCCGTCAGTCCTCGCTGCCGGCGGCCGGCAGCTTGCTCTGGATCAGGTCCATGACCGAGGAGTCCGCGAGCGTGGTGACGTCACCGACCGCGCGGTTCTCGGCCACGTCGCGCAGCAGGCGACGCATGATCTTGCCCGAGCGGGTCTTCGGCAGCTCCTGCACCGGCAGGATCCGCTTGGGCTTGGCGATCGGGCCGAGCGTGGCGCCGACGTGGTTGCGCAGCTCCGCGACCAGCGTGTCGGTCTCGGAGGCGCTGCCGCGCAGGATGACGAAGGCCACGATGGCCTGGCCGGTGGTCTCGTCGTTCGCGCCGACGACCGCCGCCTCGGCGACCGAGGGGTGCGAGACGAGCGCCGACTCCACCTCGGTGGTCGAGATGTTGTGGCCGGAGACCAGCATCACGTCGTCCACCCGGCCGAGCAGCCAGATGTCGCCGTCCTCGTCCTTCT
Source organism: Streptomyces sp. GL_141 (assembly GCF_057834385.1). Classification (NCBI taxonomy): domain Bacteria; kingdom Bacillati; phylum Actinomycetota; class Actinomycetes; order Kitasatosporales; family Streptomycetaceae; genus Streptomyces; species Streptomyces sp. GL_141. Next base: position 3,763,564 of record NZ_CM174402.1, on the reverse strand, counting down.
TGGCGCCGTCGCCCGCGAAGTACTTGCCCTCGAAGCGGGACCAGTACGTGTCGATGTACCGCTGGTCGTCGCCCCAGATGGTGCGCAGCATCGAGGGCCACGGCTCGGTGAGGACGAGGTAGCCGCCTCCACCGTTCGGGACCTCGTTCGCCTCGTCGTCCACGACGGTGGCGGCGATGCCGGGCAGCGCGCGCTGCGCCGAACCGGGCTTGGTCTCGGTGACACCGGGCAGCGGGGAGATCATCATCGCGCCGGTCTCGGTCTGCCACCACGTGTCCACGATCGGGCAGCGGTCGCCGCCGATGTGCTTGCGGTACCAGATCCAGGCCTCGGGGTTGATCGGCTCGCCGACCGAGCCCAGGACGCGCAGGCTCGACAGGTCGAACTTCGCGGGGATGTCGTCGCCCCACTTCATGAACGTACGGATCGCGGTCGGCGCGGTGTAGAGGATGGTGACGCCGTACTTCTGCACGACTTCCCAGAACCGGCCCTGGTGCGGGGTGTCCGGCGTGCCCTCGTACATCACCTGGGTGGCGCCGTTCGCGAGCGGCCCGTAGACGATGTACGAGTGTCCGGTCACCCAGCCGATGTCGGCGGTGCACCAGTAGACGTCGCTCTCCGGCTTCAGGTCGAACACCGCGTGGTGGGTGTACGAGGCCTGCGTGAGGTAGCCGCCGGAGGTGTGCAGGATGCCCTTGGGCTTACCCGTGGTCCCCGAGGTGTAGAGGATGAAGAGCGGGTGCTCGGCGTCGAAGGCCTGCGGCGCGTGCTCGGTGCTCTGCCGCTCGACGATCTCGTGCCACCAGACGTCCCGGCCCTCGGTGAAGGCGGTGTCCTGGCCGGTGCGGCGCACCACGAGGACGTGCTCGACCTGCGGGCACTTTGCGACGGCCTCGTCGATGGCGGGCTTCAGGGCGGAGGGCTTGCCGCGGCGGTAGCCGCCGTCGGAGGTGATGACCAGCTTCGCGTCGGCGTCCTGGATGCGGGAGGCGACGGCGTCGGCGGAGAAACCGCCGAAGACCACGGAGTGCGCGGCGCCGATGCGGGCGCACGCGAGCATCGCGACGACCGCCTCGGGGATCATCGGCAGGTAGACGGCGACCCGGTCGCCGGTCCGTACGCCCAGCTCGGTCAGGGCGTTCGCGGCCTTGGAGACCTCGTCCTTGAGCTCGGCGTAGGTGATCGAGCGGCTGTCGCCGGGCTCGCCCTCGAAGTGGATGGCCACGCGGTCGCCGTTGCCGGCCTCGACGTGACGGTCCACGCAGTTGTACGCGACGTTCAGCTTGCCGTCCGCGAACCACTTCGCGAAGGGCGGGTTGCTCCAGTCGAGCGTCTCCGTCGGCTCGGTGTCCCAGCTCAGGCGGCGCGCCTGCTCGGCCCAGAAGCCCAGCCGGTCCGCGTCGGCCTGTGCGTACGCAGCCTCAGTCACATTGGCGGCGGCGGCCAGATCGGCGGGCGGTGCGAACCGCCGCTCCTCCTTGAGCAGATTGGCCAGGCTTTCATTGCTCACGACGCATCTCCCTTTCCCAGGGTGTCCGTTGTGTCCCCGGTTGTGTCCCCGGGCATAGCTCATCAGTCAATGGCCCGGGTGACAAGAGGTTGCCGTGAATTGGTGTAGACCTATTACCCGGCCGGGCCCACGTACGAGTGGCCCCCTCCCGCTGCAGGGTGCGGAAGGGGGCCACTGAGTGGCACGGATACGGGAGGGTATCGGTTCAAAGGTCCCGCGGAAGATCCCGAGGAAGGTCCCGCGGACGGCTGCTACCCGTTCAGCCGCGCACCGCGCCCGCTCCGACGGTGTCGAAGACCCGGCAGTCGAAGAAGTCCTTCCCCTCCGACAGCAGGTAGGCCTGCGCCTCGCCGACGTGGAAGTACATCCCGTGCAGCTCCAGCGTGCCCTCGGCGAGCCGCCGGGCCACCGATTCGTGGGCCTTCAGGTGCTCCAGCTGCTGCACCACATTGGTCAGGCACAGCTGCTCCACGGCGTCCGCCGGCAGCCTCCCGGAGATCCGCGCCCAGGCGTGATGGCGGCTGGCCATCCGCTCCAGGCTCGGCAGCCCGTGCCGCAGCCAGCGCCGCAGCGGGGTCATGGGCACCCCGGGCGCGGAGTTGAGCAGCGCCTGCATGGCCCCGCACCCCGAATGCCCGCACACCGTGATGCTGTCCACCTGGAGGACGTCCACCGCGTACTCGATGGCCGCCGCGACCGAATCGTCCGTGGACTCGGCGCCCGGGAGCGGGACGAGGTTGCCGACGTTGCGGACCGTGAACAGGTCCCCGGGACCGCTCGCCGTGATCATGCTCGTCACCAGGCGGGAGTCCGCACAGGTGAGGAAGAGCTGAGAGGGCCGCTGCCCCTCCCGGGCCAGCCGGGCCAGCTCCTCGCGCACGTGCGGAGCCGTGTCCCGCTGGAAGGCGCTGATCCCGTTGGCCAGTTGACCGGCGCCGCGCCCGCGGGCCGCCACCGGTGCGGCGGGCTCGAGGGGCAAGGAGAGCGCGGCCGTATTCGCGGCGTCCTCCGGTTCGGTACGGGAGCCCGTGGCGCGGTGGTCGCAGTGGTTCTGCCACGGGGTCCAGGGCCGGCAGCACTGGTGGTCCCCGCGCTGCGCACCTCGCTGGGCCCGCTCCGCGAGCTGGGCCCACTCGGCCCGCGCCGGCCGGTCCGGCTGTTCCGGCTGGTCGGACCCGGAGATCCTGGCCGCGGACCGGCCGGTGACCTCCAGTGAGCCCCCGTGCGCCAGGTGGGAGTCCCGCCAGTCCTGGAGGGTCTCGTAGGCGGCGTGGTCCATGAACGAGCCGTCCAGTTCGATGACGGCGTGCCCGTTGCCCGGGATCTGGTTGAGCACCCGACTCAGCCGCGGTACGGCGAGGAAGGTCAACTGCCCCCGTGCCCACACCCGGTGGACTCCGCTGTCGAGCTGCTCGACGGTGATCCGGGTCCGGGCGAGACGGTGCAGAGCCAGGGCGACGGCCATCGCGATACCGATGGCGACGCCCTCCAGCACCCCGCCGAGCACCACGGCCACGATGGTCGTGGCGTAGACGAGGAACTCGCGGTGCCGGGTGACGGTGCGCAGGTGCGTGGCGCTCACCATCTGCACGCCGACCGCCATCACGAGCGCGGCGAGAGCGGCGAGCGGGATCAGATCGAGGACCGGCACGAGCAGTCCGGCGGCGAGCAGGACCCAGAAGCCGTGCAGCATGGACGATCTGCGGCTCACCGCGCCGGACTTGACGTTGGCCACGCTGCGGACCGCGACGCCCGTGATGGGCAGTCCGCCCAGGGCGCCCGAGACGATGTTCGCCGCACCCTGGCCGCGCAGTTCGCGGTTGAGGTCGGCCCGGGCGGGGCGCTTGCCCGTCGTCCGCTCGGCGGCGATCAGTTTGTCGGTGGCCACCGCAGAGAGCAGTGACTCCACACTGCCGACCAGGGTGATGGTCAGTACCGCGGCGATGATGCCGAGCACCGGACCCTCGGGCAGCTCGGGCAGTGCGTGACTGCGCCAGGACGGCAGGTCCACGCGGGGCAGGGAGAGCCCGGCGAGGGCGGCGAAGGCCGTCGCGGTGGCTACGGCGGCCAGTGCGGCCGGCACCTTGCGCAGGGCCCGTCCGACCCGGCCGGGAAGCCGGGGCCAGCCGAGCAGCACGACCAGTGTGAGCACGCTGATCCCGAGCGCGACGGGGTGCAGGTCGGCCAACTGGGCGGGCAGCCCCTGGACATTGGCCACGGCGGAGCTCTGTGGGGTGCCGCCGAGCACGATGTGCAGTTGCGCCAAGGCGATCGTCACGCCGATGCCCGCGAGCATGCCGTGGACGATGGCCGGGCTGACCATCAGCGCGGACCGGGCGGTCCGCAGTGCGGCGAGGCCGAGCTGGCAGCAGCCCGCAAGGACCGTGATCGCGCAGGTGGTGCGCCAGCCGTAGTGCTGGATCAACTCGGCGGTGACGACGGTGAGTCCGGCCGCGGGGCCGCTCACCTGGAGGGGCGCTCCGCCGAGGCGTCCGGCCACGATCCCGCCGACCGCCGCCGCGACGAGCCCCGCCTGGAGCGGGGCTCCGGTGGCCAGGGCGATGCCGAGGGAGAGCGGCAGGGCGATGAGGAAGACGGCGATGGAGGCGGAGAGGTCGGCGGAGAGGTCGGAGGAGGAAGCTCTCCCGACGGGCGGAGGGGGGGTGGTGGTGGGGGTGCTTGTCATAGGTCCCGTCTCCTCGGGGGAGGGGTGAAGCGGCGGGATTCTCAACACTCGGTAAACGAACGGTAATGGAGAGTAAAGGCCAGTGGTAGGTAATACGGGCAAATGGCCTAGGAATTAGCGCTCACGAGTGATTAGGCATTTAGTCCGGCTTGTCACACCTTCCTAAAAACGGACCGCATGGGACGTTGCGGCGCGGAAGTCCTGCGACGGAACTGCGAGGGAAGAGGTGCGGCGGATGACTGCCACCACGAAGAGGCCCGCCACGAAGAAGGCCGCCAAGAAGAGGATCGCCGGCGGTCTCGTCGCCACGGCGCTGGTCCTGGGAGTGGCCGGGTGCAGCACCTCGGAGCCCGCCGGCCGTCCGGCCCCGGGAGGCCAGGCGGCCAAGAAGGGCGCGCCCGCGCCGGAAGGCCCGGCTCCGGGCAGCGTCAAGCGGCTCATCGGGGACGGCTCGACCTCGTACACGGGGCTGCAGCCGAACGTACAGAAGGCGGAGAAGCTGAAGCCCGGCGAAAAGCCGCCGCAGTTCGTCGTCTATTCGTGGGACGGGGCGGGCGAGGACAGCCAGAAGCTCTTCTCGCATTTCCGTGAGGTGGGCAAGAAGTACAACGCCCGTATGACGTACTTCCTCAGCGGCGTGTACATGCTCCCCGAGGAGAAGCGTTCCCTCTACACCGCGCCCCAGCACTCCGCGGGCCGCTCCGACATCGGCTTCGGCGATCCCCAGGGCATCAAGGACACCGCCGAGCAGGTGCGCGGGGCCTGGCTGGAGGGCAACGAGATCGGCACCCACTTCAACGGCCACTTCTGCGGACCCGAGGGCGGCGTCGGCACCTGGTCGGTGGAGGAGTGGAAGAGCGAGATCAACCAGGCGAAGTCGTTCGTCAAGAACTGGAAGACGAACTCCCCTGCCCTCAAGGGCATGGAGGCGCTCCCGTTCGACTACGACAAGGAGATGATCGGGGCCCGGACCCCCTGCCTCGAAGGCCAGAAGAACTTCATGCTGGCGGCGAAGGAGATGGGCGGCTTCCGCTACGACTCCAGCGGCATCAGCAAGCAGATCTGGCCCAAGAAGACGGACGGTCTCTGGGACATCCCGCTCCAGCTGGTCCCCATGCCGGGCCGCGCCTTCGAAACGCTCAGCATGGACTACAACTACCTGGTCAACCAGTCCGGTACGACCACGCAGGGCGATCCCTCCCAGCACGCGTACTGGGGCGAGCAGATGCGCGACGGCCTGGCCAAGGCCTTCGAGCGGACCTACCAGGGCAACCGCGCGCCGCTGATCATCGGAAACCACTTCGAGTCCTGGAACGGCGGCACCTACATGCGTGCCGTCGAGGACTCCATCAAGACCATGTGCACCCAGAAGGAGGTCCGCTGCGTGCCGTTCCGCGAGCTGGTGGACTGGCTGGACGCCCAGGACCCGAAGGCCCTGGAGTGGATGCGCACCCTCGACGTCGGCGAGGCGCCCAAGGCCGGCTGGAACACCTTCCTGACGGCGGGGCCGCCGGCCAAGCCGGCCGCCCCCGCCGGGGTCAAGCCGGCTGCGGAGCCGGCTGAAGCGAGTCAGAACGAGGAGTGAGCAGCTCCCGTAGGACGAAACCGGGATCGACCTGGCCCGCCAGGTCGATCCCGGTCTTCGCGTTGCCCCAGCTCTCCGCGTTGCGCAGGTGGAAGTGGACCATCTGTTCCGTGTACCGCTCCCAGTCGCGGTGCGCGTAGGAGTCGTCCGCCGCGTCCTGGAGCGCCTGCAGGGCCAGCCGGTTGGTGGCCTCCAGCAGCTCGAAGGCGGCCGGGCGGCCCTTCTCCATCGCCCGTACCCAGTCCGATTGCCCGACGGTGACCAGCAGGTCCTCGCCGGCCTCGTCCTGGAGGAACTCGATGTCCTCCGGTCCCTGCACCTTGTTGCCGACGACCTTGAGCGTGATCCCGAAGTCCCGCGCGTACTCCTTGTACTGGCGGTAGACGGAGACGCCCTTGCGGGTCGGTTCGGCGACCAGGAAGGTCACGTCGAAGCGGGTGAACATGCCGGAGGCGAAGGAGTCCGAACCGGCCGTCATGTCGACGACGACGTACTCGTCCGGGCCGTCGGCGAGGTGGTTGAGGCAGAGCTCGACGGCGCCGACCTTGGAGTGGTAGCAGGCCACGCCCAGGTCGGACTCGGTGAACGGCCCCGTCGCCATCAGCCGTACGGGCTCGCCGTCCAGCGTCAGGGTGCGCGCGCAGGCGTCGTAGACGGGGTTGTCCTCGTCGACCCGCAGCAGCCGGGAGCCGGTGCCGGGCGGAGTGGTCTTGATCATCGTGTCGGCGGACGCGATGCGCGGGTTGGAGCCCCGCAGGTAGTCCTTGATGAGGGGCAGGTGCGCGCCCAGCGCGGGCAGCGAGGCCGCGTCGTCCTCGCTGAGTCCGAGCGCGGTGCCCAGGTGCTGGTTGATGTCGGCGTCCACCGCGACGACACGGGCTTCATTGGAGGCGAGGTGGCGGATGAAAAGGGAGGACAGCGTGGTCTTGCCGCTGCCGCCCTTCCCCACGAAAGCGATCTTCATGTTCACGAAGGGTAGCGGGTCGGTGGCTTTGTGTTGCATGCCTGAGTGAAGAAGACCACTCCAAGGAGGGGTCGGTGCTATGGGGGAGCAGTGCGTAGGCTCCTTACTTATGAGTAGCGCCTCTGCTTCCGCCGCCCCTTCGGCCTCCTCCGGAGCCGCCGCCGATCCGCTCGCCCCGCTGGCCGCTCTGCCGGGCGTCGCCGAGTCCGTGGATTCCGTACGCAAGGCCGTGGACCGGGTCTACGGCCACCGCGTCATGCGCCGCCGGGCCGGGGAGATCACCTCCGAGGCCGCGCTGCGCGGGGCCCGCGGCAGCGCGGCGCTGTCCGGGGCCGACTGGGCGCTGGAGGAGGTCCGCCGCCGGAGCGATTTCGGCTCGGAGCCCGAGGCGCGCACGGTGGGTGCCGCCCTGCGCCTGACGGCGGAGGCGGGCCAGCTGCTGAGCATCTGGCGCCAGTCGCCGCTACGGGTCCTGGCCCGGCTCCACCTGGTGGCCTCGGGCTCCACGGCCGACGGCGACGTGGTCGGCCGGCCCCGTCTGGCCGGTGAGCCGGTGGACGAGCCGCTGATCGACCTGCCCCTGCCCGACGCGCAGGAGGTGGCGGGCCGGCTGGACGGGCTCTCCCGCCTGATCATCGCGGGCGGCTCCGCGCCGGCGCTGATCACGGCGGCCGTGGTGCACGGCGAGCTGCTCGCGCTGCGTCCGTTCGGTTCGTACAACGGCCTGGTGGCGCGGACGGCGGAGCGGATCGTACTGATCAACAGCGGCCTGGATCCGAAGGCGATCTGTCCGGCGGAGGTCGGCCACGCGGAACAGGGCCGGGAGGCTTACGTGGAGGCCTTCAAGGGCTACGTCTCCGGGACCGCGGAGGGGATGTCGGCCTGGATCGCGCACTGCGGCCGCGCGATCGAGCTCGGGGTGCGCGAGTCGACGGCGGTCTGCGAGGCGCTGCAGCGCGGCGCGGCCTGATCGAGCCCGGACATGGGTTGCGGCGACACCGTACTGCTCTGGTGTCGCCGCTGGCACTTACGCCCAGTTACCAAGCGTCCTCGATGATTGCCCATCAGGTCGGGAGCTTTGCCCGTCACCTGGTGCGGCTGGCCCGTAATCGACGGGTCGACGTCGCGTGGGTGCTCGGCGTTCATGCTTCGGTCCGTGGGCCTTACTGCGTTTTAAAGATGATCCTCTCGGATGTTCTTTGGTCTCGCGGGCCGTTGCTTCATTTGTACTCCGCTTCGGAGTGGAGCGAAAGCCCTAGCCGTATTTCTTTGCTTTCCGGTGCGATTCGGGATGTATCGGACATCCGGTGTTCTCGCAGGTCAGCGGGGCGCTGCGGCGGCCAGGGCGCGTCGCCGGCTCGCGTACCAGACCAGTCCCGCGGTGGCCGCGGCCGCGCCCACCGCGGCGGCGGCGACCAGCGCCGGCCGTGCGGGCATCGAGAGTCCCGGCAGCCGCTGCTTCAGCCGTACCGGCCGGTTGAACACCAGTACCGGCCACTCGCGCGCCACCGCCTCCCGGCGCAGGGCCCGGTCGGGGTTGACCGCGTGCGGGTGTCCGACCGCCTCGAGCATCGGGATGTCGGTGGCCGAGTCGCTGTACGCGTAGCAGCGCGCGAGGTCGTACCCCTCGGACTCCGCGAGTTCGCGTACGGCCTCCGCCTTGGTCGGACCGTAGGCGTAGTACTCGATCTCGCCGGTGAAGCAGCCGTCCTCGCCCACGACCATCCGGGTCGCGACGACCCGGTCGGCGCCCAGCATCTCGCCGATGGGCTCGACGACCTCGGCTCCGGAGGTGGACACGATCACCACGTCGCGGCCCGCGGTGTGGTGGGCCTCGATGAGGGAGGCGGCCTCGTCGTAGATCAGCGGATCGATGAGGTCGTGCAGGGTCTCGGCGACGATCTCCCGGACCTGCTGCACGTTCCACCCCTTGCAGAGGGCGGACAGGTACTCCCGCATCCGCTCCATCTGGTCGTGGTCGGCGCCGCCGGCCAGATAGATGAACTGGGTGTAGGCGGTGCGCAGCACGGCCCTTCGGTTGATCAGGCCGCCCTGGTAGAAGGACTTGCTGAACGTCAGAGTGCTCGACTTCGCAATGACCGTCTTGTCCAGGTCGAAGAAGGCTGCGGTGCGAGGCAAGGAGTGCGGCAAGGGCTGATTTTCCACGACCCGAGCATATGCGCCCACCATTCGGCGTAAAGTGCGGCGCGTGGGTTTGCCTGAGAAGCCTCTCGGGTACACCATGGAAGTCACGGATCGTTCGCGACCGTGCTAACCCGGTCTGGCTCCTCCCCCCCCGAGTCGGACCGTGGGGACGACCCCCGCTCTCCCCCCCGGCGGGGGTCGTCGCATGTCCGGACGCGGTTCGCGTCCCTGCTTTCGACCCCAAGTGATCACTCCTCAGGCTTCCTCGTCTTCGAGGGGCCTGCGCGGCGAAGGCCCTCACCCCCTCGAACTCGTCACGCTGTGTAGTCGTTCCGGCGCGCTCCGGAACTCACCTGTTGGGGTGAGTGAGTTATTCACAATGGGAGGGCTGTCCACGGTTTTCGAGCAAGATCCACTTCTTTTCCCCGATCCCGTCACGGTGATTCCGGCCGCGAAGTCCGCGGCGCTGGATTTGCTGGGAGAAGGAGGCGGAGATCGTGGCTGGATCGAAGTCGTGTGAAGTCCGGGATCTCGCGATGGCGGGCGGGAACAGGCCGAATCCCGGGGCCGGCGGGCCCGTGGCCGCCGGTGGACGGCCGCTGATCATCACCGAGGACCCCCTGCTGCTCGACGACCTGCTGCGGCTGTGCGCCGCCGCGGGGGCCGAGCCGCATGTGCACCATGCGGTGCCCGAGCAAAGCGGAACCGATCGTGAGGGCGGCGACGGGAGCGGCGGGGGCGGCACGGGGGCCGTCGGGGGCGCGGGCGTCGCAGGGGTCGCCGGGGTCGGAGGGGTCGCCGGGGTCGGCTGGGAATCGGCACCGCTCGTCCTGGTCGGCGACGATGCCGCGCGGCGGGTTCGCGGCGCACCCCGGCGGGACGGGGTCTTCCTCGTCGGCCGGGACCTGGACGACCCCCACGTGTGGCAGCGGGCGGTGGAGATCGGCGCCGAGGAGGTGCTGACCCTCCCCGACGCCGAGAGCCGGCTCGTCGACCGGATCGCCGATGTCGTGGAGGGGGCCGGACGGCCCGCCCTCACGGTCGGGGTGGTCGGGGGCAGCGGCGGAGCCGGAGCCTCCACCCTCGCCTGTGCGCTGGCCCTGCGGGCGGCCCGGGCCGGAGAGCGGACCATCCTCATCGACGGCGACCCCCTCGGCGGCGGCATGGACGTCCTCCTCGGGGGCGAGGCCGCCGAAGGACTGCGCTGGCCCGACTTCGCCGCCTCGCGCGGCCGCGTCGGCGCCGGAGCCCTGGCGGAATCCCTGCCCGAACTGCACGCCCTGCGGGTGCTCAGCTGGGACCGCGGGGACCGCGTGGTGGTGCCGCCCGCCGCGATGCGCTCGGTGGTGGCGGCCGCGCGGCGCCGGGGCGGGGTCGTCGTGGTCGACCTCCCGCGCCGGGTCGACGAAGCCGTGGCCGAGGTGCTCGCGCAGCTGGACCTGGTGCTCCTGGTGGTGCGGGGCGAGCTGCGCGCGGTGGCCGCGGCCGGCCGGGTCGCCGCCGGAGTCCGGATGGTGGCCCGTGACGTCCGCGTGGTCGTACGGGGCCCCGCGCCCGGCGGACTCGACGCGGAAGCCGTCGCCGGCCTGCTGGGGGTGCCCCTGGCCGGCGAAGTACCGGTCGAGGTGGGGCTACCGGGCCGGGTGGCCGAGGGCGAGCCCCCGGGATCGCACGGGCGGGGCGCCCTCGCCCGCTTCTGCGACGGCTTCTGGCAGCGCGCGCTCGGCTCCGCCCAGGGGGTGACGGCATGAGCGCCGTACTCCTCGACGCGGTGCGCCAGCGGCTCGCCGAGAGCGGGGCGGAGCCCACCCCGGCGCGGGTGGCCGCGGCCCTGCGGGCCCAGGGCCGGCTGCTGGGCGACGCGGAGGTGCTCGGCGTCGCCGCCGAGCTCAGGTCCGAACTGGTCGGTGCGGGCCCGCTGGAGGCACTGCTCGCCGACCCCGAGGTCACCGACGTCCTGGTGGCGGCCCCCGACCGGGTGTGGGTGGACCGCGGCGGCGGACTGGAGCTGACCGGGGTCACCTTCACCGACGCCGCCGCCGTGCGCAGGCTCGCCCAGCGGCTCGCCGCCGTCGCCGGGCGCCGCCTCGACGACGCCCGGCCCTGGGTGGACGCCCGGATGCCCGACGGCACCCGCTTGCACGCCGTACTGCCCCCGGTGGCCGTCGGATCGGCGTGCCTGTCCCTGCGGGTGGTGCGGCCGCGCGCCTTCACGCTGGAGGAGCTGGTCACGGCGGGGACGCTGCCGCCCGGCGGGCAGCGGCTGCTGCGGGACATGGTGCGGGCCCGGCTGTCCTTCCTGGTCTCGGGAGGCACCGGCACCGGCAAGACCACGCTGCTCAGCGCCCTGCTCGGGCTGGTCGGACCCGGGGAGCGGATCGTGCTCGCCGAGGACTCGGCCGAGCTGCGGCCCGACCATCCGCACGTGGTCCGGCTGGAGACCCGGCCCGCCAACCAGGAGGGCGCCGGGCAGGTCACCCTCGCCGACCTGGTCCGCCAGGCGCTGCGGATGAGGCCGGACCGGCTCGTCGTCGGCGAAGTCCGGGGCGCCGAGGTCGCGGACCTGCTGGCCGCCCTCAACACGGGACACGAAGGCGGTTGCGGAACGGTCCACGCGAATGCGGCCGCCCACGTGCCGGCCCGGCTGGAGGCCCTCGGGACGGCCGCCGGGCTCGACCGGGCCGCCCTGCACAGCCAGTTGGCGGCGGCCCTCACCCTGGTGGTCCACCTCGTACGGGACCGGGCCGGGCAGCGCCGGGTCGCCGAGGTGCACGTCCTGGAGCGGGACCCCGCCGGGCTCGTGGTCACCGTGCCGGCGCTGCGCTGGGGCGCCCGCGGGTTCGTACGGGACCGGGGCTGGGAGCGGCTGCGCCCGCTGCTCGCAGGTGCCCGGTGAGTGCCGGGGAGGTGGCGCCGCTGCCGGTCCTCGCCGGAGTGCTGTGCGCCGCGGCGGCGGCCTGGGCCGTGGCCGGGGCCGACGGGGTGTCCCGCCGGGCCAGGGCGGTGCTGGCCGGGCCGGGGCGGCCGGTACCGGCGGGGCCGGCGCCGTGGGAGCGGCTGGCGGCCGGACTCCGGGTCCGGGCCGCGCACGGCCGGGAGTGGGCCTGCCTCGGGGCCGGGCTGATGCTCGCGCTGCTGGGCGGGTCGGTGATCCCGCTGCTCGCGGGGGCGGCGGCGGTACCGCTGGTGCGCCGGTGGCTGCGGGCCCGGCAGCGGGCCCGGGCGCGGACGGCTCGGGCCGCCGAAGTGGTGGCCCTGTGCGGCGCGGTGGTGGGCGAACTGCGCGCCGGTGCGCAGCCGGGCCGGGCCCTGACCGAGGCGATGCGCCGCACGGTGTCGGGCCCCGGCGGGCCGGGAGCCGCGGAGGCCGGGGTCCTGGCGGCCGCGGCCTTCGGCGGGGACGTCGCCGCGGCACTGCGGCAGGCGGCACGGGAGCCCGGCGCGGAGGGGCTGGCGGCGATGGCGGCCTGCTGGCGGGTCTCGGTGGACGGCGGCGCCGGGCTGGCCGCCGGACTGGACCGGCTGGAAGGAGCCCTGCGGGCCGAGCGGGACCGGGAGGAATCACTGCGCGCCCAGCTCGCGGGAGCGAGATCCACGACGGCGGTACTGGCCCTGCTCCCGGCGGTCGGTCTGCTGATCGGCACCGGGCTGGGGGCCGATCCGCTGCGCGTGCTCCTGCACACGCCGGTGGGATGGGGCTGCCTGCTGGCGGGCGCGGTGCTGGAGGCGCTGGGGCTGCTGTGGTGCCGGCGGATCGTCCGGGTGGGGGAGCGGTGATGGACGGCTTCGCCATCCACAGGCTGGGGACGGCCCTGTGCCTCGCGGCGGCGGCGCTGTGCGCGGCGTCGGTGGTGGCGGCGCGCATCAGGGCGCGGGCGGCCAGGCGCCGGCTCACCCGTCTGCTCGCGGTGGAGGCCGCGCGCCGGCGACCGCTGCCCGGGCCCCGGCTGCGGGCGGCGCTGACGGCCTGGGCCGGGCCGGCCGGAGCGCTGGCGGCGGCCTGGCTGCTGATCGGCGGGATCGCGGGCGCGGCGGCCGGTTGCGCGGCGGGCTTCGCGGTCCGCAGGTGGCTCGCGCGGCGACGGCCGGCCGCGGGGGTGGACCTCGCGGAGGCCGAGCGCCAGCTTCCCTTCGCCGCCGACCTGTTGGCCGCCTGCCTCGCGGCCGGAGCCGGGCCGGTGGACGCCGCCGAGGCGGTGGGGGAGTCGCTGGGCGGCCCGGTGGGCGAACGGCTGGCGATGGCCGGGGCGGAGCTGCGGCTCGGCGGCGAACCGGGCGCCGCGTGGGGGAGGTTGGCGGAGATACCGGGAGCCCGCGCCCTGGCCGAATGCCTGGAGCGCTCCGCGCGTACGGGTGCGCCCGCCGCGGAACCGGTCTCCCGGCTCGCCTCGACCCTCCGGGCGGACCGCGCGCGCCGGGCGGGGGCCCGGGCGCAGCGGGCGGCGGTCCTCGTCACCGCCCCGGTGGGTCTGTGCTTCCTCCCCGCCTTCCTCGCGCTGGGAGTGGCACCGGTGGTGATCGGAATGGCCTCCGGGCTCCTCTCCGGCAGCTGAAGGCCGCTTGAAGGGCCATGGGGGCTCTGTGATCCGTGAATGGCCGCGCGAAGGGCTGCGAGAAGGGCCACGAGAAGGGCCGCGTGGAGGACTGCTTGAGAGGGCGTCTGAAGATCCGTCCGAATGGCCGACTGAAAGGGCCACCTGAAATGACCATCTGACATCCGGGATCTGACATCCGAGATCTGAGATCTGAGATCACGTCAAAAAGCTGAATCAACGGGAGGTTGTCATGTCGATCATCTGGATTCGCGTGCGGACGGCAATGGCGGGACTGGTGGGACTCGCGAGGCTGAAGGGCCGTGGGGGCGACGCGGGGATGTCCACATCCGAATACGCCATGGGCACGATCGCGGCGTGTGCGTTCGCGGCCGTTCTGTACAAGGTGGTGACGAGTGAACTGGTTTCGACGGCACTTCAGTCGACCATCGGGAAGGCACTCGATGCGCCGTTCTGACAGCGGATTCGTGACGGCGGAGGCGGCCCTGGTGATTCCGGCGCTGGTGCTGTTCGCAGGGCTGCTGGTGTGGGCGCTGATGGCGGCCGCCGCGCAGATCCGGTGTGTGGACGCCGCTCGGGCCGGTGCCCGGGCGGCGGCCCGGTCGGAGCCGGCGGGCACGGCGGTGGCCGCGGCCGAGGCGGCGGCCCCGCCCGGGGCCCGGGTCGAGCTCTCGCGGACGGGTGACCTGTGGCGGGTCCGCGTCTCGGCTCCGGCCCCGGGCCCGGCCGCACTGCCGGTCCGCCTCACCGCCCAGGCCGCAGCCCTGGCCGAGGACACCGTGGGGCCGCCGCCGTGAGGCACAGCGCGGGCCGTCCTGGGTGGTGGGGCCGCCTGCGGGACCGGGACCGGGGGTCGGCCACGGTGTGGGGGGTCGTGGTGGTGACCGTACTGATGGCGGTGTTCGGCGGGGTGCTCCTGCTCGGGCAGGCGGTGGTCTCCCGGCACCGCGCCGCGGCCGCCGCCGACCTGGCAGCCCTCGCCGCGGCCGCGAGCTGGGCCCACGGCCCGGAGGCCGCCTGCGCCACGGCGGTACGGGTGGCGGTGGCGCAGGGCGCGCGGGTCACCGAGTGCGTGGTGACGGGCGAGGTCGCGGAGGTCACCGCCCGAGCCCCGACGGGCCCCTTCGAACCGGAGCTACGCTCCCGCGCGGGCCCGCCCCTCCCCGAGGAGCCCCGATGAGGGCCCCTCCACGGGCCCGGGTCCCGGCCCCCGGACCCGCGCCCGTGCGAAACCCGCAGCCGCGCGGACCCACGGCGCCCGGGCGGCCCACTAGGGAGGCGCTGACGGTGTCCGGAGGTGCTGACGCTGCTCGGTGCGCCGTCCGGAGGGGCTGAGAGTGCCCGGTCCGGTCTCCAGAGGTGCCGACGGTGCCCGGCCCGCCCGCCCGCCCAGAGGGGCTGATGGTGCTCGGTTGGGTGTCCGAAGGCACGGACGGTGTCCGGCCCGCCCGTCCGGAGGTGCTGATGGTGCCCGGTCCGCCCGCCCGGAGGGGCTGACGGTGCTCGGTTCGGTGTCCGATGGTGCCCGGTCCGCCCGCCCGGAGGGGCTGACGGTGCTCGGTTCGGTGTCCGAAGGTGCCCGGTCCGCCCGTCCGGAGGTGCTGGTGGTGCCCGGTCCGGTGTCCGGAGGGGCCGACGTGCTCGGACACCGTCCTGGAGGCGCCGACACTGCTTGCCCTCTCCCTGGAGGGGCTGAGGGGCCCGCCCCAGTCGGGGAAGGCCCGATGGCGCTCGGCCCCGTCGGGGAAGCCCGACGATGCTCGGCCCGCGTCTGGGAGGGGCGAGGGTGATCAGCCGGGTCTGGGAGGGGCGAGGACGCCCACTCCCGTCTTGGAGGGGCGGATGTGCCCGCCTAAGTCTGGGAGGGGCTGAGGGTGCCCGGGAGGGCCGTCTGAGAGGGGCTGGAGGTACGGGCATGGTTCCGGGTCGGCTGTCCCGGTTTGGGTGGCGGCAGGGGCGATATCCAGCCAATCGCCGGCGAACCCGTGAAGGCTCGGTTCGCCCGTCGGCCCGTCGGCCCGTCGACCAGGCCCCGGCTCCGGCCTCGGCTGGCTCCAGCCCTGGCCTCGGCCTCGGCCCCGGCCCCGGCCTCGGCCCCGGCCCCGGCCCTGGCCTCGGCCTCGGCCTCGGCCCCGGCCCTGGCCTCGGCCCCGGCCCCAGTCCCAACCTCGGCTCCAACCCCAACCCCAGCTCCAACCTCGGCTCCCGCTCCGGCCTCGGCTCCGGCCTCGGCTCCGGCCTCGGCTCCGGTTCCGGCACCGGCCTTGGCCCCAACCTCGACTCCGGCTCCGGCACCGGCTCCAACCTCGGCTCCGGCTCCGGCTCCGGCCTTGGCCCCAACCGCGGCCCCGGCCTTGGCCTCGACTCCAGCCCCAGCCCCAGCCCCAGCCCCAGCCTCGGTCCCGGCCCCCGCCCCGCCCCAGCCCCAACCTCGGCTCCAGCCCCAACCTCGGCTCCAGCTCTGGCCCCGGCCCTGGCCTCGGCTCCGGCCTCGCACCCCGGGGGTTCGGAGGGGGCAGGGGGTTAGTGGTTGGGGGGTGGGGGTTCTGTGAGGAGGTGGGTGAGGAGGCGGATGGCTCCGCGTTTGTGGAGGGGGTCGTTGCCGTTGCCGCACTTGGGGGACTGGATGCAGGACGGGCAGCCGGCCTCGCATTCGCAGGCGGCGATCGCGTCACGGGTTGCCGTCAGCCAGGCGCGGGCCGTGTGGAAGGCGCGCTCGGCGAAGCCGGCTCCGCCCGGGTGGCCGTCGTAGACGAAGACCGTCGGGAGGAGGGTGTCGGGATGCAGCGGGACGGAGACCCCGCCGATGTCCCAGCGGTCGCAGGTGGCGAAGAGCGGGAGCAGGCCGATGGAGGCGTGCTCGGCGGCGTGCAGGGCGCCGCCGAGGATCTCCGGGTTGATCCGGGCCTCGTCGAGCTGGTCCTCGGTGACCGTCCACCACACGGCCCGGGTGCGCAGGGTGCGGGGCGGCAGGTCCAGCTTGGCCTCGCCGAGCACCTCGCCGGTGATCAGTTTGCGGCGCAGGTAGGAGACGACCTGGTGGGTGACCTCGACGGAGCCGAAGCACAGCCGGGCCCGGCCCCAGGCGATCTCCGTTTCGGTCTCCAGGATGGAGATGGCGGTGGTGTCGCGGGCCGTGGTGGAGAACGGCGGGTCGGCTTGCTCGACCAGCGCGACCGAATCCTCCAGGTCCAGGTGCTTCACCAGGTACGTGCGGCCCTGGTGGAGGTGGACCGCCCCGTCGTGGACGGCGGCGTGGGAGGCCTCTTCGTCGACCGTGCCCAGCAGGCGGCCCGTGGCGGCCTCGACGATCTGGACCGGGCGTCCGCCTCCGCCCCGGATGTCGGTGAGGTCCGAGGCCCGTTCCCGGCGGGTCCAGTGCCAGGCCGTGGCCCGGCGGCGCAGCAGTTTCGCCGCTTCGAGCTGGGGGAGGAGGTCGCGGGCCGCCGGGCCGAAGAGGTCGAGGTCGGGCTCGGTGAGGGGGAGCTCGGCCGCGGCCGCGCACAGGTGCGGGGCCAGGACGTACGGGTTGTCGGGGTCCAGGACCGTGGCCTCCACCGGCTGCCGGAACAGGGCCTCGGGGTGGTGGACCAGGTAGGTGTCCAGCGGGTCGTCGCGGGCGACCAGGACGGCCAGTGCGCCCTGGCCCGAGCGCCCGGCCCGCCCCGCCTGCTGCCACAGGGAGGCGCGGGTGCCCGGGTAGCCGGTGATCAGGACGGCGTCCAGGCCGGAGACGTCCACGCCCAGCTCCAGGGCGGTCGTCGCGGCCAGGCCGAGGAGGTCGCCGGAGTGCAGGGCCCGCTCCAGGGCCCGGCGCTCCTCGGGCAGGTAGCCGCCGCGGTAGGCCGCGACCCGCCGGGGCAGCGAGCGGTCCACGGCGGCGAGCCGCTCCTGGGCGATCAGCGCGATCAGCTCGGCGCCGCGCCGGGAGCGGACGAAGGCGACCGTACGGACGCCCTGGACGACCAGGTCGGTGAGCAGATCGGCGGTCTCCGCGGTGGCCGTACGGCGTACGGGGGCGCCCCGCTCGCCCTTGAGGTCGGTCAGGGGCGGCTCCCACAGGGCGAAGACGACCTCGCCGCGCGGGGAGGCGTCGTCGGACACCTCCACCACCGGCAGGCCCGTCAGCCGGGACGCGGCGGTCGCCGGGTCGCTCGCGGTGGCGGAGGCCAGCAGGAACACGGGATCCGAGCCGTAGCGGGCGCACAGCCGGCGCAGCCGTCGCAGGACCTGGGCGACATGGGAGCCGAAGACGCCCCGGTAGGTGTGGCACTCGTCGATGACCACGTAGCGCAGGGCCCGCAGGAAGGAGGCCCAGCGAGGGTGGGCCGGGAGGATCCCGCTGTGCAGCATGTCGGGGTTGGTGAGGACGTAATTGGCGTACTGGCGCACCCACTCGCGCTCCTCGAAGGGGGTGTCCCCGTCGTAGACCGCGGGCCGGACGGCGTTGCCGAGGGGGCCGGCCAGTTCCCGTACGGCACGGCGCTGGTCGGCGGCCAGGGCCTTGGTCGGCGCCAGGTACAGGGCGGTCGCGCCCCGCCCGTTGGGCGCCTCGGCCCCGTCGGCGAGGGCGGAGAGCACGGGCGCGAGGTAGGCCAGGGATTTGCCCGAGGCAGTGCCCGTGGCGACGACCACGGACTCCCCGTCGAGGGCGTGCTCGGCGGCCGCGGCCTGGTGTTCCCACGGATGGTCGATCCCGGCGGCCTGAATTGCGGCTACGACATCAGTTCGGATGCGATCGGGCCAGACCGCATGACGACCCTCCCGAGGGGGCAAGTGCTCCGTATGGGTGATGCGCGCAGCCCGGGAAGGCCCCCGTGACAGCCGGTCCAGGACCGTGCCGGGGGTGGGTCTGACGTCCTCGGGTGCCGTGGGCGGACCGGGACGGTGAGTGTTGGCCATTGGAACCGAGTGTGTCACCGGCGTGCGGGACAATGGTCCGAAGGCGTCGTGCGCGCCTGCCGGTAAGTGATTGAATGCCATCGCGGCAGCCAATCCCTCTCCCACCTCCGGGTGGGGAGGCCCCTGGGGGGCGCCGCTCGATAGCAAGGTGCTGGAGGATCCGTGGACCTGTCCCTGTCGACTCGCACTGTCGGCGACCGTACGGTCGTGGAGGTCGGTGGCGAGATTGATGTGTATACCGCGCCCAAGCTGCGCGAGCAGTTGGTCGAGTTGGTGAACGACGGCAGCTACCACCTGGTTGTCGACATGGAGCGAGTGGACTTCCTCGACTCCACCGGACTTGGTGTGCTCGTGGGAGGCCTCAAGCGCGTCCGCGCGCACGAGGGCTCGCTGCGTCTGGTGTGCAACCAGGAGCGCATCCTGAAGATCTTCCGAATCACCGGTCTGACCAAGGTGTTTCCGATCCACAACTCGGTGGAAGACGCCGTCAACGCCACCGACTGACGGCGCTCGGCGGCGAAACGGCCGATGATGGAGCGGGGGGTACCGGGCCACAAGCGGTCCGGGCCCCTGTAAGGCACGCCCGTAGTCCGAGGGGGACGCGCATGGCCACCGTTGAACTGCGCTTCAGCGCCCAGCCCGAACACGTCCGGACGGCCCGCCTGGTCGCGGCCGCCGTGGCGCGGCGGGCCGGTGTGGAGGAAGCCGTCCTCGACGAGGTCCGCCTCGCCGTGGGCGAGGCCTGTTCGCGTGCCGTCGGACTGCATCGCACCAACGGGCTGACCGCGCCCGTCCGGGTGGTGCTGACCGACGAGGAGAAGGTGTTCTCCATCGAGGTCAGCGACGAAGTACCCGGACCGGCCGGCGGTCCGGCCGCCGCCGTGCCCGGGATAGACGCCGTCCTGGACCCCGACATCGACGGCGAGGACGAGATGGGCCTGGCCGTGATCAGCGGCCTGGTCGACGACGTCGACGTCATCAGCGGGGAGACCGGCGGGACCATCCGGATGAGCTGGCCCGTCTCGGGGACCTCCGAACTTCCGTAGCCGGCGGCTCGCTGCCCCACCGTTCCGTGCCCGCCGGGTGGCCCTGTGCCGCCCGGCGGGTTTTCGTGCTGCCCTGCGTGCTGCCCTGCGGATGGCCTGCGTGCCGCCCGGGGGTGCCTTCGGGCCCTGACCGAGCTCGTGCCGCCCGGCAGGGGCGTGTGGGGCTGGCGGGTTCTCGTGGTGCCCGGCGGGTTCTCGTCCCGTCCCGTGGGTTTGGTGCTTCCCCGTCTGTTTCGTGCCCCGGTCCGGCTTCGCCGCGGGGCGTTCTCGGAGTCCGGTCGCCTGGCGACGGGGGACCGGGCGGGTGCCGGCAAGGCGTCGGAGGCGGCCGGGTGCGGGCACCGATGATGTTCCGCCGCGCGTGCCGACGTATCTTCCGATCTTATTCAATGGCCTGCCGAGCAGGGCCTTTTGTGAGCCCGTAGATCAATTACGTGATCGTTCTCCGGCCGTTCTCCGGTGGATTTCCGGATCGGTGATCAAGCGTCAATGCTTTTGCCCCGTTACCACTTTCGAGGGTAATGGAGTGACCAGATCTATTGGTGAGGAGCAAGTGCGGGCCAATTCCGTTTCCTGCGTACTGTTTTGATCGGGTCCCGCTCCCTACAATCCGTCCACATCTTGAGCTCATCACGTCAAGGAGGACGAATGACGGGGCTCTTCACCCCTATCGCGCCGGGTCGCACCACAGACCTGGCATCCGCAGTACTCACTGATGACAATCGGCTCATCGTGATCATCATTGCGGCCGTGGCCATCGCCGCGCTCGTCGTCGCGCAGATCCTGGTCCGCCAGGTCCTCGCCGCCGACGAGGGAACCGACTCCATGAAGGAGATCGCCGCCGCCGTCCAGGAAGGCGCCAACGCCTACCTCGGCCGGCAGCTCCGCACGCTCGGCGTCTTCGCCGTCGTCGTGTTCTTCCTGCTGTTCCTGCTCCCCGCGGACGACTGGACGCAGCGGGCGGGACGTTCCGCCTTCTTCCTCGTCGGCGCCATCTTCTCGGCCGCCACCGGCTACATCGGCATGCGCCTCGCGGTCCGTGCCAACGTCCGCGTCGCCGCCGCCGCGCGCGAGGCCACCCCCGCCGAGGGCGAGCCCGCCAAGGACCTGACTGAGGTCTCCCACAAGGCCATGCGGATCGCGTTCCGCACCGGCGGCGTGGTGGGCATGTTCACCGTCGGCCTCGGCCTGCTCGGCGCGTCCTGCGTCGTGCTCGTCTACGCCGCCGACGCGCCCAAGGTCCTGGAGGGCTTCGGCCTCGGCGCCGCGCTCATCGCGATGTTCATGCGTGTCGGAGGCGGCATCTTCACCAAGGCCGCCGACGTCGGCGCCGACCTGGTCGGCAAGGTCGAGCAGGGCATTCCGGAGGACGACCCGCGCAATGCCGCGACCATCGCCGACAATGTGGGCGACAACGTCGGAGACTGCGCGGGAATGGCCGCCGACCTCTTCGAGTCGTACGCCGTCACCCTCGTGGCGGCCCTCATCCTCGGCAAGGCCGCCTTCGGCGACCTGGGCCTGGCCTTCCCGCTGATCGTCCCCGCCATCGGGGTCGTCACCGCGATGATCGGCATCTTCGCGGTCTCCCCGCGGCGTACCGACCGCAGCGGAATGACCGCCATCAACCGCGGCTTCTTCATCTCCGCGGCCATCTCGCTGGTCCTCGTCGCGATCGCCGTCTACGCGTACCTGCCGGGCACCTACAAGGAGCTCGTCGGCGTCGACGACGCCGCGATCTCCGGGCACTCCGGCGACCCGCGGATCCTGGCGCTGGTCGCCGTCGCCATCGGCATCGTGCTCGCGGCCCTGATCCAGCAGCTCACCGGCTACTTCACCGAGACCAACCGCCGTCCCGTCCGGGACATCGGCAAGTCCTCCCTGACGGGCGCCGCCACGGTCGTGCTCGCCGGCATCTCGGTCGGCCTGGAGTCCGCCGTCTACACGGCGCTGCTCATCGGCCTCGGCGTGTACGGGGCGTTCCTGCTCGGCGGCACCTCGATCATGCTGGCGCTCTTCGCCGTGGCACTGGCCGGCACCGGTCTGCTCACCACCGTCGGCGTCATCGTCGCCATGGACACCTTCGGCCCGGTCTCCGACAACGCCCAGGGCATCGCGGAGATGTCCGGCGACGTCGAGGGCGCCGGAGCGCAGGTGCTGACCGACCTGGACGCGGTGGGCAACACCACCAAGGCCATCACCAAGGGCATCGCGATCGCCACCGCCGTGCTCGCCGCGGCCGCGCTCTTCGGCTCGTACAACGACGCCATCGCGAACGCGGTCAAGGAGGTCGGCGCCAAGACGGCCGGGGAGATGAACCTCAGCCTGGACATCGCGCAGCCCAACAACCTGGTCGGGCTGATCCTGGGCGCGGCCGTCGTGTTCCTGTTCTCCGGCCTCGCCATCAACGCCGTGTCCCGCTCGGCGGGCGCGGTGGTCTACGAGGTGCGCCGCCAGTTCCGGGAGCACCCCGGGATCATGGACTACACCGAGAAGCCCGAGTACGGGCGCGTCGTGGACATCTGCACCAAGGACGCCCTGCGCGAACTCGCCACGCCCGGGCTGCTCGCCGTCCTCACCCCGATCGCCGTCGGGTTCACGCTCGGCGTCGGGGCGCTCGGTTCCTTCCTCGCCGGCGCGATCGGCACCGGCACCCTGATGGCGGTCTTCCTCGCCAACTCCGGTGGCGCGTGGGACAACGCGAAGAAGCTCGTCGAGGACGGGCACCACGGCGGCAAGGGCAGTGCGGCCCACGAGGCGGTCGTCATCGGCGACACCGTCGGCGACCCGTTCAAGGACACCGCCGGTCCCGCCATCAACCCGCTGCTCAAGGTCATGAACCTGGTGGCACTGCTGATCGCCCCCGCGATCGTGCAGTTCAGCTACGGCGCGGACGCCAGCCCGACCGTACGGGCGATCGTCGCGATCCTCGCGATCGGCGTCATCGTCGGCGCGGTGTACGTCTCCAAGCGCCGCGGCATCGCGGTGGGCGACGACGGGGCGGGCGAGGGCGCGACCGCGGAGCGGGTGGGCCAGCAGGGCGACCCGGCCGCGGCGGTCTCCTCCTGAGAGGGCCTTCGCGGGCCTGAAACGGCTCTCGCGGGCCTGACCCGGCCCGACTCGACCGTACGCCCGAACGGCGGACGGGGGGCGCGGACTGACGCGCCGTCCGTCCGCCTTTGCGTTTCCCGGATGGTGGACGTGTATCTTCCGGGCCGAGAGCCTTCGAAGGGACCAATCCGGTGAACAAGAAGCTTGCGGCCGCGGTATCGGGCGCTGCGGTGCTGATGCTCGTCCTGTCCGGCTGCGGCGGGGACGACGGCGACAAGAAGACCGACGCCTGGGCCAAGAAGGTCTGCGACAGCTGGCAGCCCGAGCTCACGAAGATCGAGCAGGCGAACGCCGACATCAAGCGGGTGGCGACCGAGAGCAGTAAGCCCGAGGAGGTCCAGTCGACCGACTCGGCGGCCTTCGGGACCATGTCCGAGGCGTACAAGGCGATGGGTACGGCCCTTACGGGCGCGGGAGTTCCGCCCGTCAAGGACGGTGAGAAGACCCAGGCCGCCGCGGTCATGGGCTTCGAGTCGACGTCGGCGGGTTACACCGCCCTGAAGACGAAGATGGACGCCCTCGACGCCAAGGACCAGGGCAAGTTCGCCGAGGGCCTCAAGGAGGTGGCGGGCGGCCTGGAGGAAGCGACCAAGGGCGGCAAGGAAGCCCTCGACCAGCTCAAGGCGGGCGGGCTCGACAAGGCGATGAACAGTCAGAAGGGCTGCCAGGTGACGACTCCGTCGCCGGCGAAGTCCTAAACGGCCTCGAAGTCCTGAAGGCCTCGAAGGCCTAGAAGTCTTAGGCGGCCCAGAAGGCCTAGAAGCACCAGAAGTACCCGCGGGAGCCGCCGCCTTGACGGCGGCCCCCGCACACACCGGGGCGGCCGGGATCCTTCGGGACCCCGGCCGCCCCGGCGCATGTCCGGGGACGGGTCCAGCCGTACGGGACTGCGCCCGGTCGGGGCCCGTCCCGGGGTGCGACCCCCGGGCGGGAGCTCGCGGGGCCGACGGCCGCCCGCGCCGATGGTGGTGTGCGCGGGCAATGGCGGCGGCAGCGGCCACAATGGGCGGGTGAGTACCACCAGCCTTCCCCCCGGTCTGCCCGCCCGCCTCCCCTCGTCGGCCCGCGCGGCCGAGCTGCGCGCCGCGTTGCTCGCCGCGGGCTTCACCGCCGACGGGCTGCTCGACCTGCTCGGCGCCCCGGCGTACGCCGCGCTGGCCCGCAGCGAGACGGTCCCCGCCCGGCGCGCCACGCGGAGCCGCGGCGACGGGCCGCTCGCGAGCCTGACCCGGCTGTTCCTGCTGCGCGAGCCGGTGCCGTACGTGCACGCCGCGGTGGCGCTGCCCGTCGATGCGGCGCTGGCCGACGGCTGGCTGCGGCGCGAGGGGTCCGCCGCGGGCGAGGACACGGTGCACGCCACCGTGGACGTGCGCCCGTACGGCGGTCCGGACGGCGAGGACTGGTTCATCGTCTCCGACCTCGGCTGCGCCGTCGGCGGGGCCGGCGGCATCGGCAGCCGCGAGGAGGGCGTGGTGCTCGGTGTCGGCGGCGCCTCCACGACGCTGGCCGGGATCACCATCCGCACGCCGGTCGGCTCGGCCCTCGACGTCGGCACCGGATCCGGCATCCAGGCGCTGCACGCCGCCCAGCACGCGACCCGGGTCACGGCGACCGACGTCAACCCGCGGGCCCTGGAATTCACCCGGTTGACGCTGGCGCTGTCGGGGGCACCCGAGGCGGAACTGCTCGCCGGGTCGCTGTTCGAGCCGGTCGGCGAGGCCACGTACGACCTGATCGTGTCGAATCCGCCGTTCGTGATCTCCCCGGGAGCCCGGCTGACGTACCGGGACGGCGGGATGGGCGGCGACGACCTGTGCCGGACCCTGGTCCAGGAGGCCGGAGCCCGGCTCAACCCGGGCGGATTCGCGCAGTTCCTGGGCAACTGGCAGCACGTGGAGGGCGAGGACTGGCACGACCGGGTACGGGCCTGGGTGCCGCGCGGCTGCGACGCCTGGATCGTGCAGCGCGACGAGCAGGACGTGACGCAGTACGCGGAGCTGTGGCTGCGCGACGCGGGCGACCACCGCACCGACCCCGCCGAGTACGAACAGCGGTACGAGGACTGGCTGGACGAGTTCGAAGCCCGCAAGACCAAGTCGGTCGGCTTCGGCTGGATCACGCTGCGGCGCAGCGACGCGGCCGAGCCGTCGATCGTGGTCGAGGAGTGGCCGCACTCGGTGGAACAGCCGCTCGGGGAAGCCGTCCTGGCCCACTTCGCGCGCCAGGACTACCTGCGCGACCACGATGACGCGGCCCTGCTCGCGGGCTATTTCCGGCTGACCGAGGAGGTCGTGCAGGAGCAGGTCGGCGCGCCCGGCGCGGAAGATCCGGAACACGTCGTGCTCCGGCAGAACCGGGGCATGCGGCGCGCCACCAAGGTCGACACCGTCGGGGCCGGCTTCGCCGGGGTGTGTGACGGATCACTGAGCGCGGGGCGGATTCTGGACGCCATCGCCCAGCTGGTGGAGGAGGACCCGGTGGTCCTGCGGGACCGGACGCCTGAGGCGATCCGGATGCTGGTGGAGCAGGGGTTCCTGGAGCCGGTGACCGGGGCGCAAACGGAAGCGGGCGCGGGCGCGGAAGCCGCCGGGGAGTAGCGCGGCCGCGCAGCCGGGCCGAGCCGGGGAGCCGGCCTGTGGACAGCCGGGCTGCCGGGCTGCCGGGCTGCCGGGTCGGCGGACAGCCGCGCAGCCGGGCCGCCGGCAGTCGGAGCCAGGATGTAACCCCAGGTTCGCCTGCAGTCTCCCCGCGGCTGAAATCCTCCCGTCAGCGGGTTCCGGGGGGATCCCGAGAGCGGCCCGGGGGATGAGGGGAACGGCATGGAGCACGGTCCGGCGATCTTCGCGGCGGCCGTGTTCCTGCTGTTCGGGGCCGCTCTGCTGGCTTGGACGGGGGCGCGCGCCCCGCGCGGTGCGCCGGTGGCCGAGGGTGTGCGCCCCGTCGTGGCCGTACCACTGGTGCTGCTCGCCGGCGGGGTTTCGCTGGCCCTCGGGGTCTGGTGCCTCGGACGGGTGTGACGCCGGGGCGGTGATGCCCCGGCGGTATCGCTCCGGTGGTGTCGCCCCGGGCTTGGCGGCCGCTTCGGGCCGGCCGCGGCGCGGCTCCCGGTTCGTGGCCCCGGCGGATCGGCCGGATGTCGCCCGGGCTCCGGCGGCGCGCCGGGTTTCGCCCGGTCGTCCGGAATGCGCGCAGGACCGTACTCACGGGCAAAGAGCGACGTGAAGAGGGGTCCGGAGGCGGGGCCAGACGGCCCTTCGGCCACTCTGCCCGGTGAGTGCGCAGGGCCCGGCGCGGCATCCGGGCGGCAGAAATGGCACTTGTCGGGTTACCGTTCGAGTGGCCGTTGCGGGCTTCTGCCGTTTGACACGGGGGCGGGTTGTACCGTCACACTCCGCAGCGTCGCCGTACTGCGACCGAGTGCCGACCGGAGAGAAGAGCCAAGTTGTCCCCGACTAGCGAGACCGCAAAGGGCGGCCGCCGACTCGTCATCGTCGAGTCCCCTGCCAAGGCGAAGACGATCAAGGGCTATCTCGGCCCCGGATACGTCGTCGAGGCGAGCGTCGGGCACATCCGCGACCTCCCGAGTGGCGCGGCCGAGGTTCCCGACAAGTACACCGGTGAGGTCCGCCGTCTCGGTGTGGACGTCGAGCACGACTTCGCGCCGATCTACGTCGTCAACGCCGATAAGAAGGCCCAGGTCAGGAAGCTCAAGGAGCTGCTGGCCGAGTCCGACGAACTCTTCCTCGCCACCGATGAGGACCGCGAGGGCGAAGCCATCGCGTGGCACCTGCAGGAAGTCCTCAAGCCCAAGGTCCCCGTCCACCGGATGGTCTTCCACGAGATCACCAAGGACGCGATCCGCGACGCCGTCGCCAATCCGCGCGAGCTCAACCAGCGCATGGTCGACGCCCAGGAGACCCGCCGCATCCTCGACCGCCTCTACGGCTACGAGGTCTCGCCGGTCCTGTGGAAGAAGGTCATGCCGAAGCTGTCGGCGGGCCGCGTCCAGTCGGTGGCCACCCGCATGGTGGTCGAGAAGGAGCGCGAGCGCATCGCCTTCCGCTCGGCCGAGTACTGGGACCTGACCGGCACCTTCGCCACCGGCCGCGCCGGTGACGCCTCCGACCCCTCCACGCTGGTCGCCCGCCTGAACACGGTGGACGGCAAGCGCGTGGCGCAGGGCCGCGACTTCGGTTCGACCGGGCAGCTCAAGAGCGAGGTGCTGCACCTCGACGAGGCGAACGCACGGGCGCTGGCCGCCGCGCTGGCGGAGACCTCGTTCGCCGTCAGGTCGGTCGAGTCCAAGCCGTACCGCCGCTCCCCGTACGCCCCGTTCCGCACGACGACGCTCCAGCAGGAGGCCTCGCGCAAGCTCGGCTTCGGTGCGAAGGCGACGATGCAGGTGGCGCAGAAGCTGTACGAGAACGGCTTCATCACCTATATGCGTACCGACTCCACGACGCTCTCCGACACCGCGGTGTCGGCGGCCCGTGCGCAGGTCACGCAGCTCTACGGCGCCGAGTACCTGCCGGAGAAGCCGCGCGTCTACGCCGGCAAGGTCAAGAACGCGCAGGAGGCGCACGAGGCGATCCGTCCTTCGGGTGATCGTTTCCGCACCCCGGCCGAGACCGGTCTGACCGGCGACCAGTTCCGCCTGTACGAGCTCATCTGGAAGCGGACCGTCGCCTCCCAGATGAAGGACGCGGTCGGCAACTCGGTGACCGTGAAGATCGGCGGCCGGTCGGCCGACGGCCGGGACGCCGAGTTCTCGGCCTCCGGCAAGACGATCACCTTCCACGGCTTCATGAAGGCCTACGTCGAGGGCGCGGACGACCCGAACGCCGAGCTCGACGACCGTGAGAAGCGTCTCCCGCAGGTCGCCGAGGGCGACGCGCTGTCGGCCGAGGAGATCACGGTCGACGGCCACTCGACCAAGCCGCCGGCCCGCTACACCGAGGCCTCGCTGGTCAAGGAGCTGGAAGAGCGCGAGATCGGCCGCCCGTCGACGTACGCGTCGATCATCGGCACGATCCTGGACCGCGGGTACGTCTTCAAGAAGGGCACGGCGCTCGTGCCGTCCTTCCTGTCGTTCGCCGTGGTCAACCTGCTCGAAACGCACTTCGGGCGGCTCGTCGACTACGACTTCACCGCCAAGATGGAGGACGACCTCGACCGCATCGCGCGGGGCGAGGCCCAGTCCGTGCCGTGGCTCAAGCGCTTCTACTTCGGCGCGGAGGACGCGACCGAGGTCGTGCCGGCCGACGGCGACGCGCTCGGCGGTCTGAAGGAGCTGGTGACCGACCTGGGCGCGATCGACGCCCGGGAGATCTCCTCCTTCCCCGTCGGCGAAGGCATCGTGCTGCGGGTCGGCCGCTACGGGCCGTACGTGGAGCGCGGTGAGAAGGACGCCGAGGGCCACCAGCGGGCGGACGTCCCGGAGGAGCTGGCCCCCGACGAGCTGACGGTCGAGTACGCGGAGGAGCTCTTCGCGAAGCCGAGCGGCGAGTTCGAGCTGGGCAAGGACCCGATCAGCGGGAACGAAATCGTCGCGAAGGACGGTCGCTACGGGCCGTACGTGACGGAGATCCTGCCCGAGGGCACGCCGAAGACGGGCAAGAACGCGGTCAAGCCGCGGACGGCCTCGCTGTTCCAGTCGATGAGCCTGGACACGGTCACCCTCGAGGACGCGCTGCGTCTGATGTCCCTTCCCCGGGTCGTCGGCGTGGACGCGGAGGGCGCGGAGATCACCGCGCAGAACGGCCGCTACGGCCCGTACCTGAAGAAGGGCACGGACTCGCGGTCGCTGGAGACCGAGGACCAGCTGTTCGCCATCACCCTGGAGCAGGCGCTCGCGATCTACGCGCAGCCGAAGCAGCGGGGGCGCGCGGCCGCGAAGCCGCCGCTGAAGGAGCTGGGGACGGACCCGGTCAGCGAGAAGCCGGTGGTCGTCAAGGACGGCCGGTTCGGCCCGTACGTGACGGACGGCGAGACGAACGCGACGCTGCGTCGGGACGACGACGTCGAGACGATCACGCCGGAGCGGGGCTACGAGCTGCTCGCGGAGAAGCGTGCCAAGGGTCCGGTGAAGAAGACGGCCAAGAAGGCTCCCGCGAAGAAGGCCCCGGCGAAGAAGGCGACGGCGACGAAGACCGCTGCCGCGAAGAAGACGACGGCGGCGAAGAAGACGACGACCGCGAAGAAGGCGACCACGGCCAAGAAGACGGTCGCGAAGAAGGCGGCGGCCGCTGCGGCGGACGAGTAGGCGCTGAGCAGTGGCCGAGCAGTGGCCGAGCAGTGGCTGAGCAGTAGGCGCCGAGTGGGCGCCGCGTAGTCGAAGACAGGGCCCGTGCGATGCGCACGGGCCCTGTTTTTCAGGTGGGTCCGGGGTCACACCGGACCTTGTCCACAGGGCTCCGCGCCCGCCAGGCACAGCGGATAGGCTGGGCGGATGACGCGAGCCGAGCAGCCAACGGTCGTGACCGCCACCACCGACACCGCCCCGACCTACGACGAAGCCCTCGCCGCGGACTCCCGCGAGCGCGCGGTGCGCGCCTTGCTGCGCACTCCCGGGCTGCGCCGTCTGTGGAGCGCGCAGTTGGTGAGCGGCATCGGCGATGCCCTCGCCCTGCTGGTCCTGGTGCTGCTGGTCTTCCAGGCGGCCGTGGACCAGGAGTCCTTCGGGGGTGGTTACGCCGGCTGGGCCCTCGCCGTGGCCGCCGTCTTCGGCGTCCGCGTGGTGTCCACCGTCCTCTTCGGCGCGGTCCTCCTCGGACCCCTGGCCAAGCTCACCGCCCCCGGCGGCAAGCTGGACCGCCGCTGGACGATGATCGGCGCCGACGGGCTCCGGCTCGGCCTCTTCGTCGTGGCCCCGCTGTGGCTCGACTGGATCGGCCCGAACGCAACGATCGCCCTGCTCGCCACCGTCTTCGTCTCCGGCGCCGCCGAGCGGATGTGGGGGCTCGCCAAGGACAGCGCCGCGCCCGGGCTGCTGCCGGCGCCGCCGCCGGAGGGGGCGACCGTACGGCCGCTGCCCGACCACCTCGACGCACTGCGCCGGCTGAACCTGCGCACCGCCTTCGCCGCGCTGCCGATCGCCGCGGCGGCCCTGCTCGCCTCGACGCTGATCGGCAAGGCCCTCGGCCTCGGCATCGGCTGGTTCACCGAGAACCAGGCCGCCCTCGGCTCGTACGTGGCATCCGGTCTCTTCGCGGCCTCCGTATCGCTGCTGCTCCCGCTGCTGCTGCCCGCGACGAAGACCCCGCGTCCGCGCTCCCCGCTGGAGGGCCTGCGCGCCCCCAAGGCCGGGGACCGGCCGGAGAAGGGGCGCACCGGGGCCATCCCGCTGCTCGTCCTCGTCTGCGCCGCCGTCGCCGGGGCCGTCGCCGCAGCCGCCGCCGTGGCCGTCCTGCACGCCACCGACCTGGGGGGCGGAGCGGCCGCGTTCTCGCTGCTCGTACTGGCCCTGCTCGGCGGCACCGCCCTCGGCATCCGCGCCACCCAGGCCGGCAAGGTCCTCCCCTCCCTGTCGCGGCGCCGCCTGCTGGCACTGGCCGTCGGCGTGGCCGGGCTGGCGCTGCTGCTGACCGGGCTGGTTCCGGACACCTCGACGGTGGTGTTCCTCTCGCTGCTCGCCGGCACCGCCGCGGGCGTCGCCGCGAACACCGGGCACACGCTGCTCGACCAGGAGACCGAGGAGTTCCGCCGGGCCCGGGTCACCGAGCACCTGCAGGCCGTCGTCCGGGTCGCCGTGGCCGTCGGTGCCGTGGCCGCCCCGCTGCTGGCCGCCCTGATCGGACCGCACCGGCTGGCCGCGGGCGAGGTCGTCTTCGCCCACGGTGGCGCGGCCTTCACGCTGATGCTGGTCGGCGCCCTGCTGCTGCCGGTCGCCGTCATCGTCCTGGCCAAGGCCGACGACCGCAGCGGCGTACCGCTGCGCCGCGACCTGCGCGAGGCGCTGCGCGGCGGGGAGCCGGTGCAGGCCGCGTCCGACGCCGGGTTCTTCATCGCCCTGGAGGGCGGCGACGGGGCCGGCAAGTCCACGCAGGTGCAGGCGATGGCCGACTGGATACGGGCGAAGGGCCACGAGGTCGTCGTCACGCGCGAGCCCGGGGCCACCCCGGTCGGCAAGCGGCTGCGGTCGATCCTGCTCGACGTGTCCTCCGCCGGCCTGTCGAACCGCGCCGAGGCCCTGCTGTACGCGGCCGACCGCGCCGAGCACGTGGACACCGTCGTGCGGCCCGCCCTGGAGCGCGGCGCGGTGGTCATCACCGACCGCTACGTCGACTCCTCGGTGGCCTACCAGGGAGCCGGCCGGGACCTCTCCCCGACCGAGATCGCCCGTATCTCGCGCTGGGCCACCGACGGACTCGTACCGAATCTGACCGTGCTGCTCGACGTGTCGCCGGAGACGGCCCGCGAGCGGTTCACGGAGGCGCCCGACCGGCTGGAATCGGAGCCGGCGGAGTTCCACCAGCGGGTGCGGGCCGGATTCCTGACCCTGGCCGCGGCCGACCCCGGGCGCTACCTGGTGGTCGACGCCGGCCAGGACCCGGAGTCGGTCAGCACCGTGGTGCGCCACCGCCTGGACCGGATGCTCCCGCTGTCGGAGGCCGAGGTGGCCGCCCAGGCGGAGGCCCGCAGGCTCGTCGCCGAGGAGGCCGAGCGCAAGGCCGAGGAAGAGGCCGCCCGCAAGGCGGAGGAAGCCCGGCTGCTGGCCGAGGAGGAGGCCCGCAAGGCCCGCGAGGCCGAGGAGGCCCGGATCGCGGCCGAGGCCGAGGCCGCCCGCAAGGAACGCGAGGAGCGGCTGCGCGCCGAGGAGGAGGCCCGCGAGCGGGCCGAGGCCGAGCGGCTGCGGCTGGAGGCCGAGGAGAAGGCCCGCGCGGTGGAGCAGGAGCGGCTGCGCAGGCAGGCGGAGGAGGAGGCCCGGCTGCACGCCGAGGCCGAGGAACGCCGGCTGGAGAAGCAGCGGCGGGCCGAGGAGGCCCTGCTGAAGGCCGAGGAGGCGCGGCGGCTGGCCGAGGCCTCGGCGGCGGAGGCGGCGGCGAAGTCCGCTGCGGCCGCGGCGGCCGCCGCCTCGGTGGCGGCTGCTTCGGCGTCCGTGCCGGCGGCTCCCGTGGCTCCTGCGGCTCCCCCGGCTGCACCTGCTGCTCCCGCTCCCGCTTCCGCGCCCAAGGCCGATCTGCGCAGGGAACCGCACCACGACGAGGCCGTCACGATCGAGACTCCGGTCGTGAAGCGGGTCGTGCAGCCGGACGACGTCACCCAGACGGTCCCGGTCCCGCAGGCCGACCCGGCGGCTCGCCCCGCGGCGGGTCCGGCGGACGAGACGGCGGTGCTGCCGCCCGTACGCGCGACCGGTCCGGCGGACGAGACCGCGGTCCTGCCGCCCGTACGCCCCTCGGGCGCGGGCGAGGCTCCGGCCACCCGGCCGGCGGCGCCCAGGGCCTCGTACTCCGCGTCCCGGCCGACGGCGCAGCGCCCCGAGGAGAACCCGGCCGACCGGGTCCCGCCGGGCATCTTCCGCGACTCGGGCAACGACGCGACCCGTGAACTGCCGCAGCTCACCGAGGACGGCCGGCCGCGCAGGCCCCGCTCGGACTGGGCGGAGGAGACTCCGCTGGACGATCTGCCGACGCTGGCGGACGAGCTGCTGGGACCGCGCCGGGACGACGAGGACGATCAGGGCCGGGGGCCGCGCCGCCGCTGATGGGGGCGGTGACGGCGAGGGGCGGCGTCGGCGGCCGTGGTCGTCGAGACCGGCTGACGGGGATTGTCAGTGGGAGCCGCCACACTGGGTGAGCAGACGGCACGGACGGTACGCGAGGGAAGGCGGTGGGCGGGATGCCCGTATGGGACGACCTGGTGGGACAGGAGCGGGTCCAGACCCAGCTGGCCGCCGCCGCGGTCGACGCCGACGCCCTGGTCACCGCCATCGAATCGGGGACCGCGCCGCCGGCCGCCTCCAAGATGACGCACGCCTGGCTGTTCACCGGGCCGCCCGGCTCGGGGCGCTCCACCGCCGCCCGCGCCTTCGCGGCCGCGCTCCAGTGCACCAGTCCGGACCGTGCCCTCGGCGGCGAGCCGGGCTGCGGGTTCTGCGACGGCTGCCACACCACCGTGATCGGTACGCACGCCGATGTGGAGATCGTCCGCACCGATCAGCTCTCCATCGGCGTGAAGGACACCCGGGCCCTGGTGCGCCGCGCGCAGCTCTCCCCGGCCGTCGGACGCTGGCAGGTCATCGTCCTGGAGGACGCCGACCGGCTGACGGAAGGCGCGGGCAACGTCCTGCTCAAGGCCGTGGAGGAGCCCGCTCCGCGGACCGTGTGGCTGCTGTGCGCCCCCTCGCTGGAGGACGTGCTGCCCACCATCCGCTCGCGCTGCCGGCACCTTTCGCTGCGCACCCCGCCGGTGGCCGCCGTCGCCGAGGTGCTCGTGCGGCGCGACGGCATCGAGCCGGCCGTGGCGCAGGCCGCCGCCCGCGCGACCCAGGGACACATCGGCCGGGCCCGCCGGCTCGCGACCGACGAGGCGGCCCGCTCGCGGCGCGCCACCGTGCTGCGGCTGCCGATGCGCGTGGCCGACGTCGGCGACTGCCTGAAGGCGGCGCAGGAGCTGGTGGACGCCGCCGGGGAGGACGCCAAGCAGGTCGCGGAAGAGGTCGACACCAAGGAGACCGAGGAGCTGCGGGCCGCGCTCGGCGCCGGAGCGGGCACGGGCGGGCGGATGCCGCGCGGCACGGCGGGCGTGATGAAGGAGCTGGAGGACCGGCAGAAGCGCCGGCGCACGCGTACGCAGCGCGACAGCCTGGACCTGGCCCTGACCGACCTCACCGGCTTCTACCGGGACGTGCTGGCCCTCCAGCTCGGCTCCGCGCTGGCCATCGCGAACGAGGAGATACGGCAGGACCTGGACCGGATCGCCCGGGAGTCCGGTCCGGAGCGCACCTTGCGGCGGATCGAGGCGATCATCGCGTGCCGGCAGGCGCTGGACCGCAACGTGGCCCCGCTGCTCGCCGTCGAGGCGATGACGATGTCACTGCGCGCGGGCTGACGCGGTTCTGCTGCGGGCTGCGGGCTGCCGGTTTTGGGCTGCGACTCCGGTTGACGGACTCACCCGTTCGAGGGGTCCGCGTGGCGGGGCGCAGACGCCCCCGGTCCGTGCGGGGCGGCGCCCCGCGCCCGGGCGGCCGCCCGCCGCCCGGCGCGGGCGCCACCGCCCCGGGCGTGCCCGCAGGCCGTAGGCTCCGGGAATGGACACCAGTCGCCTGCTGCGCACCACCGGGACCGTGATCGCCGCTGCGGGGCTACTGCTCTCCGGGTGCACCTCGGGCGGTTCGGGAACACCCCGTGCCGCCGCGTCGTCCGGCGGGGCCTCCGAGGCGCCGGCGGCCGATCCGGCCGCCGTCCCGGCCGCGCTGCGCCCGTACTACGACCAGAAGCTGACCTGGCGCGAGTGCGGTGTGCCCGGCTTCGAATGCAGCACCATGAAGGCTCCGCTGGACTACGAGAACCCCGGGGCCGGGGACATCGACATCGCGGTGTCCCGCCGCAAGGCCACGGACCCCTCCAAGCGGCTCGGCTCGCTGGTGGTGAACCCGGGCGGCCCGGGCGGATCCGGCATCGGCTACCTCCAGGCGTACGCGGGCATCGGATACCCGGCCCCGGTGCGTGCCGCGTACGACATGGTCTCCTTCGACCCGCGCGGCGTGGACCGCAGCAGCCCCGTGGAGTGCCTGAACGGCCCGGCCATGGACAAGTACACCCAGGTGGACCAGACGCCGGACACGCCCGCGGAGCAGGCCCTGCTGGTGGCCGCCTTCAAGGAGTTCGCGGCCGCCTGCCAGACGCACTCGCAGCGGGTCCTGCCGCACGTGTCCACGGCCGACGCCGCCCGCGACATGGACGTCCTGCGCGCGGTGCTGGGCGACGAGAAGCTGAACTACGTCGGAGCCTCGTACGGCACCTTCCTCGGGGCGACGTACGCCGACCTCTTCCCGGGCCGGGCCGGCCGGCTGGTGCTGGACGGGGCGATGGACCCCTCCCGGCCCGCGGTCGATCTGAACCGGGACCAGACGGAGGGCTTCGAGACCGCCTTCCGGGCCTTCGCGGCGGACTGCGCGAAGCAGACCGACTGCCCGCTCGGCCAGGGCAGCCCGGAGCAGATCGCGGAACGCCTGAAGGAGTTCTTCCGCAAGGTCGACGCCCAGCCGGTCCCCACGACCGACCGGGCGCGCAGCGCGCTCGGCGAGTCGCTGGCGACGACCGGGGTGATCGCCGCCCTGTACGACGAGAACGCCTGGCCGCAGCTGCGCGAGGCGCTCGGGGCCGCGATCAACAGCGACGACGGCAACGGGCTGCTGGCGCTCGCCGACAGCTACTACGAGCGCGAGCAGGACGGCAAGTACGCCAACCTCATGTCGGCGAACGCCGCCGTCAACTGCCTCGACCAGCCCCCGGCCTTCGCCGGGCCCGACGCGGTCGAGAAGGCGCTGCCCTCCTTCGAGAAGGCCTCCCCGGTCTTCGGCGCGGGCCTGGCCTGGGCCTCGCTGAACTGCACGTACTGGCCGACGAAGGCCACCGGCACGGCCGGGGCACTGCACGCGAAGGGCGCCGCGCCGATCGTGGTGGTCGGCACCACCCGGGACCCGGCGACTCCGTACAAGTGGGCCAAGGCCCTGGCGGGCCAGCTCGACTCGGGCGTCCTGCTGACCTACGACGGCGACGGCCACACGGCGTACGGCCGGGGCAGCGACTGCATCGACTCGGCGATCAACCAGTACCTCCTGGAGGGCACCGCTCCGAAGGACGGAAAGAAGTGCTGACACCGGCCGACGGGGCCGTCCGAAGCCCCGGTCCGAGGCACCCCGTTTAACCCTGTAGACTTGGCGCCGCTGCTGATGAGAGCCTCCCACCAGGGAAATTCTTGTCTTCCCAGCGGTGCCGCCTTAGCTCAGCTGGCCAGAGCAACGCACTCGTAATGCGTAGGTCTCGGGTTCGAATCCCGAAGGCGGCTCGGATTAGCCCCAGGACTCACTCGCCGTGACCTGGGGCTTTTTCATGCCCTGAACCACTGGCCGCAGGCCGCAGCCCGTGCGGCGGTCCGCGGCGGCGTACGGGGAGAGCGCGGTGCGCGGCCTCGACGGCTTCACCTGGTCTTCCCGGACGTGGACGCCGTCCGGGCCGGGCAGCGCGAGCCCGGGATCCCGGAAAGCTTCGAGTGGGTCGCCGAGACGGCGCCCGAACTGCGGGCCGCGGTCGAGGAGTCCGGGCTGGAAGTGCACGAGTACCCGCTGATGGTGCTCGCGGACGAGGCCGGCGAGCCGGCTCCGGTCGAGCTGCCGGACGGGGTTTCCGTACGGATGCTGTCCCCGGGGGACGAGGCGCTGGCCGGCGCCCTGGCCATGCCCCACGTCGCCTTCGTGGCACCGGGCACGGCGGTCGGCGCGGCCGGATCCGCCGAGCTGGCCGAGATCGTCGCGGCCCGTGCGGGCGACGGCACGGCTCTGACGGCGGAGCCCGCCGAGAGCTGAGCACCCCGCATCCGGGAGGCCTCCCGCCCGGTGCCCGTCAGGGGCGCGGGGCGGGGAGCCGGGAGGCCGGTACGAGGGCCAGCGCGAGGAGCAGTGCCGCGATCGCGTACGTGGTGCGGAAGCCCGTCGGGGTCGTGCCCGCTCCGCTCAGGGTGACGGAGAGGAGGGCCGTGCCCACCGAGGCGCCGATCTGGGAGTTGATGCTCAGCAGGGTGCTCGCCGCGGTCATCCGGGCCCTCGGGAGGTTCCGGCTCGCGGTGGTCATCGTCGGCATCAGCACCATCCCGGCGCCGATGCCCATGACGATCGAAGCGGCGACGAACCGCCAGGGCGCCGCCTGTGCGGACCCGGCCTGGAGCGCGGTCAGGGCCATGCCCAGGGCGCCCACCGCGATCCCGGCCCGGATCAGCCGGCGCGGGGAGACCTTGTCCACGCGGCGCGAGGCGATCTGCATGACCAGCCCGACGGTGAGTCCGGCCGGCGCGCCCAGCAGCCCGGCCGCCGTCGCGGTCATGCCGCGGCCCTGTTGCCAGTACATCGGTCCGAGCAGCATGGATCCGAAGTAGCCGCAGGTGAAGAGGGCGAGCGTGACGATGCCCGCCCGGAAGGTGCGGTCGCCGAGGAGTTTCAGGTCGAGGAGCGGCTCACGGGCCGTCAGGGCCCTTCGGGCGAAGGCGGCCACGAGCGCGGCGCCGGCCAGGGTGGGGAGCAGGGCGTCGGGTGCGGTGAAGGTGCCGCCCTCCCCGCCGCGGGCCAGGCCGTAGAGGAGCAGGGCGAGGCCCGGGGACAGCATCAGCAGGCCGGGTACGTCCAGCCGGGGCGCGGCGGACGGATCGTCCGGCGCGTCGGAGCGCAGCAGCTTCGCGGCGAGGAGCAGGGCCACCGCCCCGACGGGCAGGTTGACCAGGAAGATCCACTGCCAGGACGCCGAGTCGACCAGCCAGCCGCCCAGCACCGGACCGGCCACCGGCCCGACGATGATGGGCAGCCCGAGCAGGGCCATCACCCGCCCGAGCCGGGCCGGGTCCGCCGTGCGCATCACCATGGCCATGCCGACGGGCATGAGCAGCCCGCCGCCGAGGCCCTGTACCGCGCGGAAGGCGATCAGGCTCCCGGCGCTCCAGGCGCACGCGGCGAGCAGCGATCCGAGCGAGAACAGGGTGAGGGCGCCCAGGTAGGTGCGCTTGGCGCCGAAGCGGCCCATCGCCCAGGCCGAGGCCGGGATGACGGCGGCGAGCGCGAGCGTGTACGCGCTGGCGGCCCACTGGATCGTCGCCAGGGGGGCGTGGAAGGCCTCGGAGAGGCGGTGCAGGGCGACGTTGACGATCGTCATGTCGAGCACCGACATGACCGAGCCGACGATGACGACGCCCGCGGTGCGCCGGAGCAGCGCCGCGGATGCCGGGGCGGGGGAGCCGGTGGCGTGGTCCGCGGTGATCACGTGGTCCGCGGGCGCCGCCGCCTGCCCGGACCCGCCGGGT
Source organism: Streptomyces sp. GL_141 (assembly GCF_057834385.1). NCBI lineage: Bacteria > Bacillati > Actinomycetota > Actinomycetes > Kitasatosporales > Streptomycetaceae > Streptomyces > Streptomyces sp. GL_141. Next base: position 3,726,053 of record NZ_CM174402.1, on the reverse strand, counting down.
TCCTGTGCCGTACGCATGCCGGTACGCATCCTCGTGCCGCCCCTCAGCCCTGGTACGGGTGGTTCGCGCGGGCGGCGCGCAGCGCGCGTCCCCACCAGGCCAGCTGGCCGAGCATGCCCTTGACCGCACCCTCGGCCACGGCGGCGTCGCGCGGAACGCCGTCCGGGCCGAGCCCGGACCACGGCCCGTGCAGGCTGACGGAGTCGCGCACGGTCACGGCGTGCAGCTCGGCGAAGACCAGCCGGAGCTGCTCGACGGCGCGCAGTCCGCCGCCGATGCCGCCGTAGGAGACGAAGCCGGCCGGCTTGGCCTGCCACTCCTCGCGGTGCCAGTCGATGAGGTTCTTCAGCACGGCCGGGAAGCTGTGGTTGTACTCGGGGGTGACGACGACGAAGGCCTCGGCGGCGGCCAGCCGCGGGCTGACCTCCGCGAGGGCGGCGGCCGCCTGCGGGCCGGGGGAACCGCCCCAGCCGGGCATGGCCAGCGGGAGGTCGACGTCGGCGAGGTCGATGAGGTCGAGGTCCAGGCCGCCGACGGCGCCCGCGGCGCCGAGGAACCAGTCGGCGACGGCGGGACCCTGACGGCCCTCGCGGACGCTGCCGAGGATGACGGCGACGCGCAGCGGCGTCGCGTCGTCGTGGGGGGTGGCAGCGGGAGCGGGAGCGGAAGTGTGGGCGGCGGACATGGCGGGTTCCCCTCGTCGGCGGGGCGGCCGCTCGGTGCGGCTGCCCCTCCGGTAAACTACAACGACCGTTGTAAAAAGTGCAACGGTCGTTGTACTTCTTGTGTGGAGGCGAAGTGAGCACCGGAGTCAGTGGCAAGAAGCTGGAGAAGCAGATCGCCATCGCGAGCGCGTCCTGCGGGGTCTTCGGCCGCGAGGGCTACGCCCGCGCCTCGGTCGACGCACTCGCCGCCGCGGCCGGCGTCTCGACCCGCACGCTCTACAACCACTTCCCGGGCGGCAAGGCGATGCTCTTCGCCACCGTCGTCACCTGGACCTCGGGGCAGGTGCGCGACGCCCAGATCGCCCAGATCGAAGCCGTCCTGAACCCCGAACGCCCGCCCCGCCCCGAGGACCTGGAGCGGGACCTGGTCGCCTTCGCCCACCGGGTCATCGGGCTCATGACCGACTACGCCGACCACTTCGCGCTGGTCCGCCACATCCACGCCGAAGCCGACCACGTGCCGCCGGAGGTCATGGAGGCCTGGGCGAACGCCGGCCCCGGCCCGGTGTCCCGCGCGCTCGCGGACGCGATGGCGGGCCTCGACGCCGCCGGGCTGATCGACGTACGCGGCGACGCGATGCTGGCGGGCGCCCACTTCATGGCCCTGACCTCGCACTCCATCGTGCAGCTCTCGCACTACGGAGTCCTGCCCCTCCCCAAGGACCGCACCGACCACCTCATCGCAGGCGGCGTAGCCGCCTTCCTCCGGGCCTACCGGGTCAGTTGAGCCCGCACACCGTACTGGGGTACCCCGGCCCCTTCCGGTCGCCCGGCCCCCGGGCCGGGGCTACGTTGGACGGGTGAGCACGACACGGTTGCGCAGGGCGGCTGTGGGAGCGGCCGCAGTGGGGCTCCTGATGGTGCCCGTGGGGGCCGGTGTCGGGTACGCCGTGGACGTGCCGACACCACCGGCGGCGAGCAGTCCGGCCGCATCCGACGAGTTTCCGCAGCTCACCCCCGCCGTGGCGCGGCAGTTGGACGACGCCATCCGGAAGGTGATGGACGAGGCCAAGGTGCCCGGGGTCCAAGTGGCCCTGTCGGCGCCGGGCAAGGGGGCGTACGTACGGGCCTTCGGGGTGGCCGACAAGGCCACCGGTGCGCCCATGACCGACGGCCTCAACATGCGGATCGGCAGCGAGACCAAGACCTTCACCGTGACCGCGATGCTCAAGCTGGTCGACGAGGGCAAGATCGGGCTGGACGACCCCATCGGCAAGTACATCGAGGGCGTGCCCAACGGCGACCGCATCACGCTGCGCGAGCTGGCGGGCATGCGCAGCGGACTGTTCAACTACTCGGCCGACGAGGACTTCTTCAAGGCGCTGACCAGCGATCCCTATCGGCCCTTCACCCCGCAGGAGCTGCTCGACTACTCCTTCAAGCACCCGGTGCTCTTCGAGCCGAACGCGAAGTTCTCCTACTGCAACACCAACCTGATCCTGATCGGGCTCGTCGTGGAGAAGATCAGCGGGCAGTCGCTCGCCGACTACATCACCGAGGAGGTCATCGAGCCCGCCGGGCTGAAGAACACCCTCTTCCCGACCGGCGCCGAGTTCCCGGCCCCGCACGCCCAGGGCTACACGGACCAGACGGCCACGGGGAAGGTCGAGGACGCGGCCGACTGGGACCCCTCCTGGGGCTGGGCCGCCGGAGCGATGATCTCCGACCTCCCGGACCTGCGGCGGTGGGCCAAGGTGCTGGCCACCGGTGAGCTGCTCACCCCCGCCACCCAGGCCGAGCGCCTCGATGTCGTACCGGCCCTGCCGGGCACCGGCTACGGGCTCGGGATCTTCAACGTCCAGGGGTGGATCGGGCACAACGGCTCCATCCCGGGCTACCAGACCCTGGCCGTCTACGACGCGCAGTCCAAGGCCACCCTGGTCGTGCTGCTCAACACCGACATCTCCGCCGAGGGCGAGGAGCCGAGCACGCTGTTCGGCGAGGCGATCACCAAGATCGTGACCCCGCAGCACGTCTACACCCTCCCGGCCCAGCCCGTCACCGGGGACGAGAGCCACTGACCATCCGGCCGGCCGCCGCCTCCGCCAGTGCCGGGAGCGCCGCATGGTCGGCGTCGGCCGGGAGTTGCAGCATCAGGACGTGCTCCCCGCGGCGCAGCACCATGCGCCGGCCCCGCAGGTACGCCTCGTCGGCCGCTCCCGCGCCGACCGGGGTCGCCCGGCGCTTGTGCGTGGCGAGGAGCCGGCGGCCCAGGGCCTTCGAAGCCGTCTGCATGAGCAGGAACCCTTCCCCGTCCGGGGTGTCGTAGGTCCGGATCCCGAGCTGGGGGGAGTAGTCCGACTCGCGCAGCTCCGTGCGGAGGATCCGGGCGGCCTCGGCGAGCGGGAGGAACTCCTTCGGGTCGCCCCGCGCGAACAGTGCGGCCACCCCGGCCCACGGGGCCTCGGGCGCTGCGTCGACCGTCTCCGCGTCCCCGTCCCCGTCCCCGTCCGCGTAGGCGTCTGCGTCTGCGTACTCGTCCTGCGAGGACCCCGCGGGGAACAGCTCGCCCTGCGGCGAAGGGGTCACCAGCACGACCTCGTAGACGTGCCCGAGCACCGGTCCCCGCAGCACCCGTACGACCGCCCCCTCGCGCAGGGCCCCGTACAGCCCGGGCCGCACGGGCCAGGCCGTGACCGCGGTCCGGCCGCCCGGGTCGAGCGCCAGGTGGTGGACCTGCTTCCCGGTGCGCAGCCGGACCACCTCGCCCTCGCTCCAGGCCCGCCGGGACAGGTCCAGCAGGGCGGTGGCCAGGAGGAACAGGTAGCCGAGCAGCGCCGGGGCGGCGATCAGCACCGGAGGCAGCTGCGCCCACACCGCCTGCGGCGGCACCGACCACTGCCCGGAGAACTGGCGCCCCCAGGTGGCGCCGACGAAGGCGAAGAGGCCGCCGTACACGTACGCCGCGAGCGGGATCACGGGCCGCCGGCCGGTCCACAGCCAGCGGGACCCCATGAGCACGCCGATCAGCAGGACCACCTCCGCGGCCAGCAGCCCGGTGCTCGGCACCGGGAGCCGGATCACGGTCGGCGGACGCGTGTGCCACCAGGCCACCAGCAGCAGCACGATCGAGGCCGACCCGATCCGCCGCAGGGCCAGCCGCACGCTCTCCCGCGGCGGGCGCAGGGTGCGTGCCGGGGCGGGGGCGTAGCGGAGCCGGACCTCGTGCCAGCCGCCGCCGTACGTGGACCAGGCGCGGCGCTCGTCGCGCGGGCCGAGCGGGAGCACGGCGAGCGCGGAGCGGGCCACACCGGTGGCGGCGCCGTAGGCGAGGTAGCGGTCCCAGAGGGTCACGGCCGCCGGGGGCAGCCCGGGGAAGGACTCGTCGCGGGCCAGCCATTCCCGTACGCCGAGCCAGTGCGCGCAGGCCTCGACACCGGCGGGCGTCTCGCGCTCCCCGGTGAGGCGGGCGACCAGCAGGGACCCGAAGAACCAGACGACCAGCCCGACGCCCAGGGACATGAACCAGCCGCCCGCCCCGGCCAGCGACAGGAACAGGAGGGCCGCCAGGGCCGCCGGCAGGACCGCGGCCAGCGTCAGCCCGGCCTTCAGCCGCACCGGATACCGGTCCCGGGCCAGTCCGCGGGCCCGGGCGTCGGCGGCCACGGCCCGGCCGAAGGCCCGCCACCAGCCCCGGTCCTCGTCCTCGGTGCCGCGGGCCAGGGCGCCGACGGGCAGCACCCCGCCGGAGGCCAGGGCCGTGACCCGGGCCAGCACCAGGGCCTCGTAGGGGAGCAGCTCCCCGGAGGGCTCCTTCCCCGGCGGGCGGACGCGGACGAGGGTGTGGCGCGGATCGGGGCCGGTCTGCTCCAGGGCGAGGAGCCCGCGCGCGGCCAGGTCCAGGAGCGTGGCGCGCGGGGCACCGCGGCCGGCCTCCCAGCCGCCGGTCAGGAACTCCACCAGCGCGGGCGGCTCGGGCCGCAGCTCCATCGTCGGCCCGTCGGCGGCCACGGGCGCGGGCCGGTGGGCGACCACCGCCCAGCCGACGGCGGACAGCCACAGCAGGGCGCTCACCAGGGCGGCCGCCCCGACGAGCCAGGTCCAGGTCATCTAGAACCGGACCTGGACCGGGCCGGTTTCGCCCTCCGCCGCGCGGAAGAACTCGCGGGCCCGGAAGCCCAGCGGCCCGGCGACCAGCAGGGTCGGGACGGAGGCCACGGAGGTGTTGTAGGCCAGGACGGCGTCGTTGTAGTACTGCCGGGCGTACGCCGCGCGGTCCTCGGTGGTCGCCAGTTCCCGCTGGAGGGAGTCGAAGTTGCCGTTCGCGCGCAGCGCCGGATAGGCCTCGGCGAGGGCGAGCAGCCCGGTCAGGCCGGTGCGCAGGACGGCCTCGGCCCGCTCCTTGTCGGCGGGGCCGCTCGCGGCGACGGCCGCGTCGCGGGCCCGGACGACGGCCTCGAAGGTGCCGCGCTCGTGGGCGGCGTAGGCCTTGACGGTCTCGACGAGGTTGGGGATCAGGTCGTAGCGGCGCTTGAGCTGGACGTCGACCTGGGCCCAGGCGTTGTCGACCTGGTTGCGGCGCCGGACGAGTCCGTTGTAGGTGACGGTCAGCCAGACCGGCACCGGCAGGACGATCAGGACAGTCAAGACACAGACGATGACGAGAATGCCGAGCGGTGTCATGTGTGGCCCCCGTTGCGGGGCCGGTTCCCTGCCGGCCCGGCCGTAGCGTAGGGCGACGGCGCTGGATTGGGACCCCCCGCGCACAATGGATTCGGCGCGCGGGAGTGGACGAGGGAGAGCGATATGAACGGTCGGAAGACGGTGGACGAAGCCCAGGTGGCGGCGGCCCCGGCCAAGGTGGTCCTGCGGCAGGCGGGCGAGGCGGATCTGGACACCGCCGCCGAGCTCTTCCGCGGCTACCTGGAGTTCTACGAGGTGGAGGTCGAGGACCCGCAGCGCCCGCGCGCCTTCCTGGCGGAGCGGCTGGCGGGCGGGGACTCCTTCATCCTGCTCGCCGAGGTCCCGGGTGCGGGCACGGTCGGCTTCACGCAGGTCTACCCGATGTTCTCCTCGCTGGCCATGAAGCCCGCGTGGCTGCTGGGCGACCTGTACGTGGCCCCGGCCGGCCGCCGTACGGGCGCGGGCCGCGCGCTGCTGCGCGAGGTGCTGCGCCGGGCGCGGGAGGCCGGGGTCTCGGGCGTGCAGCTGGAGACGGCGTACGACAACCTCGTCGCGCAGGGGCTGTACGAGGCGGAGGGGTTCGTCCGCGAGGAGTTCCACATGTACTTCCACGACCTCGCGCAGACCGCTTCCGAAACAGTTTGAGTTCGGCTGAAACATTCCTGGTCCCCGTCGCGTCATTGGGGTGAGACGGACGCGAGGGGGAGCGGATGAGGTACGGGCGCAGAGATGGGTTCCGTGAGTTCGCGACGGGCAGATCGGCGCACTTGTACCGGTCGGCCTGTCTGCTGACGAGCGGCGACACCCACCTCGCGGAGGATCTCGTACAGGAGACCCTCGGGCGGATGTACCTGCTCTGGGCACGCGTCGCCCGGATCGACAATCCGGCGGCGTACGCGCAAACCGTGCTGGTGCGCGCCTTCCTGACGCACCAGCGCCGCCGGTCGGCGGGGGAGCGTCCGGTCGGGGAGTTCCCCGACGCGGGCGCCCCGGCCGGCGGTGATCCCGCGCTGCGGCTGACGCTGCTGGAGGCGTTGGGGCGGCTGGCGCCGAAGGACCGGGCGGTCCTGGTGCTGCGGTACTGGGAGGACCGCAGCGTCGAGGAGACCGCCGACGCGATGAACGTCAGCTCGGCGGCCGTACGGACCCGCAGCTCGCGTGCGCTGACCCGGCTGCGGGAGCAATTGGGCGGCTCACTCGCTGAGTTGGCGGGGCGCTGAGCTCCGCGTCCGTAGGTGTGCACGCCGTTTCCGCTTCTCTCATCCCATGATCCCTCTGGACGGAAGGTCTGATTCCGCATGCCCTTTGAAGATGAGCTCGGCGAGGCCCTCCGGCGTACGGGTGACGGCTTCACCTCCGAAGGCCGCGGCCTCGTGGACGCCGGGGAGCGCCGCGGACGGCGGATGGTGGCCCGCCGCCGCGCCGCCATGGCCGGCGGCTCGGCGCTCGCGCTGGCACTGATCGGCATCACCGGGGCCTACACGACCGGGCTGCTCGGGTCCGGCGGTGGCGGGGGCCGGGCGAACGTGGCGTCCTCGAAGGAGCCGCCCGCGCTGGGGCCGTTGGTGCGACAGGGGCAGCAGCGCAACAGCCGCGTCGGAACCGGCGCCGTCTCCGCCGAGCAGCTGACCGGGGTGCTCAAGCAGCTCCTGCCGCAGGGCACGCTCAGCGCCGTCGTGGCACGGGGCACGGACCACGAACTGGGCCCGATGGTGAGCGCGGTCTTCGACGACGGCGAAGGAAAGAGCAGCCTCGGCTTCGGCCTCTACCGGATCGACCCGAAGGGCGAGATGGCCGAGGACATGCTCAAGTGCCCCTCCAAGGCCACGACGAAGTACGACAGTTGCACCTCGGAGACGCTCGCGGACGGTTCGCGGCTGCACCTCTTCAAGGGCTACGTGTACCCCGACCACCGGGCCGACGTGAAGTCCTGGCGCGCCATCGTGGTGACCCCCCAGGGGTTCATGGTGGACGCCCACGAGGAGAACGCGGCGGAGGAGAAGGGGGCGCCCGTCAGCCGGCCGACGCCGCCGCTCACGCTCGCGCAGCTCCAGGCGCTCGTGACGTCCCCGCTGTGGCATCCGGCCCTGAACGACCTGCCGGCCGCCGGCCAGGAGGAGGAGCGTCCGGCCGGCCGCGGGGGGCCGAAGGCCGTGGACATCCTGGAGCAGCTGCTGCGCACGGACGGGATCCCGATCGTGCGCCGGGACCAGGAAGGGGCCGATCTGGGCTACCTGGTCCTCGACGAGGGCAAGGGCAAGTCGATGGTCAGCCTCCAGATCCAGGTGGACGACCCGAAGACCCCCGGAACATGGGCGGACCAGTTCACGGGCGCCGAGACGCTGCCGGACGGAACGAAGGTCGTGACCCGGAAGGGGGACGGGGACAAGGGCGTCCCGGGCATGCTCTGGTGGAGCGCCCAGGCGCTGCGGCCGAACGGGACCCGGGTGATCCTGTCCTCGTTCAACGCCGAGACCGAGGGGTCGGCGGTGACCCGCAAGGAGCCGGTGCTGACCGTGGAGCGGATGAAGGAGCTCGTGACCAGCCCGAAGTGGGCCTCGGAGTACGGGCAGTAGAAGGGAGCGGGAGGCCGACCGCTCCCCTCCGTACCATCCTCTCCGTACCTTCCTCCGTACCTTCCTCCGAACCTTCCTCCATCGCTTCCTGCGTCACTTCGCGTCCGCGTAGCACTCCACGACGGCCGTGGTGAACGGGAAGCGGACCGGGGTCTCGCCGAAGGTGATGCGGCCGGCCAGGTCGCCCGCCGCGCGGATCGCCTCGACCACGGCCGGCGCCTCCTCCTCGGGGCAGTGGACGATGACCTCGTCGTGCTGGAAGAAGACCAGCTCGGCCCGCATCCCCGCCTCCGCGAGGGACCGGCGCAGGGCCGCGAGCAGGAGCAGCGCCCAGTCCGCGGCGCTGCCCTGCACGACGAAGTTGCGGGTGAAGCGGCCGCGCGCCCGGGCATCGGTCGAGGCGTAGCTCGGCACCCAGCCGTCGGGGGCCTCCTCCCCCTCCTCCGGATCGGCCGCCGGCGGGCAGGTCCGGCCCAGCCAGGTCCGTACGAGCCGACCCTCCTCGCCCGCCTTCGCCGCGTCGTCCACGTAGGCCACGGCCCGGGGGAAGCGGCGGCGCAGCGCGGCCAGGTTCTTCAGGCCGTCCCCGGAGGTCTGCCCGTACACCGCGCCGAGCACGGCGATCTTCGCCATGTCGCGGTCGCCGGAGAAGCCCTGGCGGGAGATGGAGGTGTACAGGTCCTCGGGGCGGCCGGCCACCTCCATGAAGGCGGGGTCGCGGGAGATCGCGGCGAGCACCCGCGGCTCCATCTGGTCGGCGTCGGCCACGACGAGCCGCCAGCCCGGGTCGGCGACGACGGCCCGGCGGATCACCTTGGGGATCTGCAGGGCCCCGCCGCCGTTGGTGACCCAGCGGCCGGTGTACGTGCCGCCGGGGATGAACTCGGGGCGGAAACGGCCGTCGTGCACCCAGTCCCCGAGCCAGGACCAGCCGTGGGCGGTGTAGATCCGGTACAGCTTCTTGTACGCGAGCAGGGGCTCCACGGCCGGGTGTTCCAGGTCCTGGATCTCCCAGCGCCGGGTGGACTTCAGCTTGATCCCGGCCTCCGCGAAGGCCTTGATGACGTCGGCGGCAAGCTCGGGCCGTACGCGCCGCCCGAACGCCGCCGAGACCTCGTCGGCCAGCTCCGCGAGCCGGCGGGGCTGGCCGCGCCCCGCGTACCGCTCGCCGAGCAGCTCGGTGAGCAGGGCCCGGTGGACGTCGGCCCGCCAGGGCAGGCCCGCGCGGTTCATCTCGGCCGCCACGAGGAAGGCCGCCGACTCGGAGGCCACGAGCAGCCGCATCCGCTCGGGGTGGGCGGTGGCGCCCTGCCGTTTCACCTGGTCGGCGTGGACGGCGACGAGGGCGTCGAGCGGGACGGGGGCGGGCTGGGGGTCGAAGAGCGAGTGCTGGCTGCCGGGCTCCGCCGCGCGCTGCGGGGGATCGGGCGGTACGGGCGCGTTCGTCAGGCGGGCCCAGGCGGCGGCCGCCGAGCGGGGTTCGCCGAGGCGGCCCTCGTGGGCGAGCAGGAGCAGCTCGGCGTCCTCGATGTCGTGGCAGCGCTCGACGCGGGCGCCGGCGGCGAGCAGGCGGGGGTACACGGCGGCGGTGGACCGCCAGACCCAGCGGGTGCCGGCCGGGGCCGCGCGGATCGCCTCGGCGGGGTCGGTGGTGGTGACACGGGCTCCGCCCGTGGGGCCGCCGGGGCCGCCGGGCGCGTCGGGGCCGGGCAGGGGCATGGCGTGCCACCGGCCGTCGCCGTCCTCGGCGAGGGCCCACCGGGGGATGTGCTCGCTCATGAGTGCGAGTGTCCCACCGGGGTCCGACAGTGCCGGTGCGCGGCGCGCTCGTACGGGTGTGCGGGTGGTGCGCGGCCCTGCGGGGCTGTCCCCGCAGCACCCTTTGCCGCTGCGCGGGGCAGAATTCCCCCACTCGCCCTTCCTCCGTTCCCAGGGCTCTGCCCTGCCCCGGTCCTCAAGCGCCGGACGGGCTGGGGAGGGATTACCGGGCTGCGCCCGGGCCCCCTGGGGGTCCGCCCCAGACCCCGGTCTTCGAACGCCGGAAGGCTGGAGTGCCCGGATCCCGGTCCTCGAACGCCGGACGGCTGGATGGGCCCGGGACGGAGTCGGGAGGCGGGCGTGCCAAGCTGAACGGGTGAGAGACATCGTCGACCGGGCCTGCGAGGCCGCGCTGTACAACCAGGACGACGCCGGGCTGGACGCCGGGGCGTCGGTGCTCGTCGCCGAGGGGGACCGGTGGGGCGGGGTCGGGCAGGCGTTGCTCGCGCGCGGGGAGGAGTACCTGCGCCAGGCCTGGGAGCGCGGATGGCGGCCGGCCGACGTGCTGCGGCTCGTACGCCGGGACCTGGAGCAGCCGCACCTGCGGATCGCCGAGGACCTGATCGCCGCCGAGGCCCGGCGCTACGCGCGGCTGCCCGAGCGGTGGACCGACGCCGAGGTGTGGTGGGGGGACGACACCCGGTACGGGGAGCGGCTGGTCGAGCGGGAGCGCACCGACCGCTTCAGCCTGGCCGGGACCGTCCTGGAGGTGTTCCGGCTGCTGATCCGGCTGCCGTCCATCGAGCCGGTCGGGCCACTGCCGGGAGACCCGGCCGACGTACTCGAACACGCGCACATCGAGCCCCGCATGCTCGGGCGGATCCGGGCGCTGCTCGCGAAGGCCGAGGCGACCACCTTCCCGGAGGAGGCGGAGGCGCTCAGCGCCAAGGCGCAGGAGCTCATGGCCCGCCACACCGTGGACGCGGCCCTGCTCGCGGTGAAGTCCGGCACGACGCAGATACCCGGGGCCTGCCGGATCGGCGTCGAGGCCCCGTACGAGGAGGCCAAGGCGGTACTCCTCGACGCGGTGGCGAGCGCGAACCGGTGCCGGTCCGTGTGGAACAGCGCCTACGAGTTCTCCACCGTCGTCGGCTTCGCGAGCGACCTGGAGGCGGTGGAGCTGCTGTACACCTCCCTGCTCGTCCAGGGCACCGCCGCGATGACCCGAGCGGAGGCCGGGCAGCGGGCGGGCGGGCGCAAGCGCACCAAGACCTTCCGGCAGTCCTTCCTCCTGGCCTACGCGAGCCGGCTCGGCCAGCGCCTCGCCGAGACGGCCGAGCACACGGTGGCCGACACCGTGGCAGAGGCCCCCGACAACCTGCCGGCCCTGGTCGCCCGGGACGTGGCGGTCACCTCGCGGGCCGAGGAGATGTTCCCCCGGACCACGACGACCCGGCTGCGCGGGGCGACCGACCTCGCGGGCTGGGAGGACGGCACGGCGGCGGCCGACCGCGCCCACATGGCAAACGGCACCCGCCGATCCCTGCGGGGCTGAGCCCGGAGGTCCGCAGGCGCGGAGACGCGGAGACCCGCAGGCCCGGGGGCCGGATCCCCGCAGGCCCGGATCCCCGGAGGCCCTGGAGCCCGGATCAGCGGTCGGTGGGAGCCGGGGCGGCCGGGGCGGCCGGGTCCTCCTCGCGCAGCGCACGGGCCTCCGCCTTCAGGATGCGGGCGGACCTGCCCAGCCCGCGGGCCATCTCGGGCAGCTTCTTCGAGCCGAACACCATCAGGCAGACGAGCACGATGATGGCGACGTGCCAGGGTTCCAGGGCGTTCCTGAGCATGCGTGTGTCCGCCTTCCGGTGGGTGCCGGCAGCCTGCCGGGACGGTGCCGGAATCGGCCCGTCCGGGCGATGATCGGCGCTGGCGGCGGGGTGGCGCCATAGATCACACCAAGCCTGAAGAACACCTGAAGCCGGGGCCGCGCGCCCCGGCTGCCCTGCGGGGCCGTCCCCTACGCACCCTTCGTCCGTTCCCCGGGCTCCGCCCGGACCCGGTCCTCAAACGTCGGCCGCATCCAGCCTCGCCGGCGTTCGAGGCGCGGGGTCTGGGGCGGAGCCCCAGGGGGGTCCGGGGCACAGTCCCGGGGAACGGGCGAAGGGCGGGTAGGGGAACTCCGCCCCGCGGAGCGGCAAAGGGTGCTGGCGGAACTTCGCCCCGCGCAGCGGCAAGGGCGCTGCGGGGACTCCGCCCCGCGGAGCGGCCGGCACGCCCCCCCGGGTCGCCCCCCCCGACGCGCGGGATCGCGCCCGCTCGGGCTCCCGGGTTCCGGCCCGGCCGGGGCTACGCTCGGGGCCATGAGCTGGGTCCGGGCGCTGAAGGACACCGCCCGATCCGGGCTGAGGGTCGAGCGGACCCGGCTCCAACCCCTCATCGCGCTCCGCGCCGCCGTCGGCCTGGCCATCGTGATCGGCGCGGGCCTCGCCTTCCTCGGGCCCGGCTCGGCCGCCAGTTCCGCCTTCGGCGCCTACATGGCGGCCGTCGCCAGCTTCCAGAAGAGCTGGCGTCCCCGGCCCGTCCTCGCCCTCGCCTCCGGGCTGACGCTGGCCGTGTCCACCTTCATCGGCTACCTCGTCGGGTCCTCGCACACCCTGGCCTTCATGCTGCTGCTCGCCGTGTGGAGCTTCGCGGCGGGCCTGATGTGGGCGGCCGGCCCCACCGCGGGCATCATCGCCTCCGGCAACGTCGCCATCATGCTGGTCACCGTCACCCTGCCGACCTCCGTGCCCCAGGCAGCCGGGCACGCCGCGATGATCGCCGCCGGCGGGGTGGTGCAGGCCCTGCTGATCGTGCTCTTCCCCATCCGCCGGTGGGGCGCCCAGCGCGACGCCCTGGCGGACGCCCTCGCCGCCGAGGCCGACTACGCGCGCCGTCTGCGCCAGGACCCGGTGGCCTCCTTCGACCCGCAGCCGCTGATGAGGGCGCGCGACGCCGCGACCGTGACGGTGCGCCAGGCCCGCCGCCGCCCCGCCGAGCTGCACGGTGCGCGGGGGCTCGCGGAGCGGATCCGGCCGGTGCTGGCCCTGCTGGCCGACCCGGCGGTCGGGGCCCCGGCCGAGGGCCCGGCGCGGGACCGGGTCCGGGAACTGCTCGCCGCGGCCGGGTCGGTGCTGGACGCCGCCGCGTCCGCGATCCGGCACGGGGAAGCGGTACGGCTGCCCGCGCCGGCCCTCGCGGTGCTCAAGGCCCCCGACACCGCCGACCTGTTCCAGGGCCCCGCGCTGCGCGCCGCGCGCCGGCTCGCCGCCCTGTTGGCCGACGTACTCGACACCGCCGAGCCGGGCTCCGGGCGCACCGCCGATCCCGGGGAGTCGATGCTGCGGCCCACCCTGCCGGCGCTCGCGCCGATGGTGCTGGCCGCCGTACGGGCGGAGCTGCGTCCCGGGTCGCCGATCCTGCGGCACGCCGTGCGGGTCACCGCCGTCGCCTGCGCGGGCTACGGCATCGGCCACGCGCTGCCGTTCGGCCACGCCTACTGGGCCCCGATGGCCTCCGTCATGGTCATGCGGCCCGATTTCACGCAGACCTACACCCGCGCCGTCGCCCGCTTCGGCGGCACCCTGGTCGGGGTCGCCCTCGCGACGGCCGTCGTCCAGCTCGCGCACCCGGGGATGTACGTGTCCGGGCTGCTCGCGGTCGTCAGCGCGGGCCTGATGTACACCTTCATGCGGACGGGGTACGCCGTCTCGATGGTCTTCGTCTCCGCCTACGTCGTCTTCCTGCTCGGCATGGGCGGCCTGCGCTGGGACCAGACCGTGCCGGACCGCGTCATGCTCACCCTGGTCGGCGGGGTCCTCGCGATGATCTCCTACGCCGTCTACCCGGCCTGGGAGACCCCGCGACTGCGGACCCGGCTGGCGGACTGGGTGGAGGCCAACGGCCGGTACGCGGCGGCCGTGCTCGGGCAGTACGCGGACCCGGCCGGAGCACGCCGCGAGGAGGTGCGGGTCGCCCTGCTGGCGGTGCGCGACGCCCGGGTCGCCTGGCAGGAGGCGGTGGACCGGGCCGCCGGGGAGCCGGTGCGCCACCGCGGGATCTCCCGGGCGGCCGCCGAGGACGCGGGCCGGGCGCTGGCCGCGCTGGGCCGCCACGCGATGCTGCTGGAGGCGCACTTCCCGGACCGCTCCCGGCCCCCGGTGCCGGGCGCGGCCGAGCTGGCCCGCGCGCTGCGCGAGGCGACGGAGGCGGGCGCGAAGGCGGTACGGGAGCGGCGGGTGCCCGACTGGGAGGGGGTCCGCGCGGCGCTGGCCGACGGTGGCACCCCCGACCCGGGCGTGCTGCGCGGGGCGGCGCGGCAGCTGCTGGACTCCCTGGAGGAGGTCTCCGAGGCACTGCGGACCCCGCCCCGGCCCAGGTCCGGGGAAGGTGCCGGGGACGGTCGTCACCCTTAGTGGTGGCTTGCCCTCCGCTCGTGCACGTGCATCTGCCCATGCAGGCGTTCATGAACACAGCTATGATCCGGTGCAGTTGACATCTGCACTATCGGGGGCTTCCTGTGGACCACGCGTACAACGGGATGGCAGCTGCAGAGCTTGACGGGGTGACCTGGCAGAAGAGCAGACACAGCAACTCGCAAGGTTCCTGTGTGGAGTTCGCGAAACTGCCCGGAGGCGACGTTGCCATGCGCAACTCGCGGTTTCCGGACGGACCGGCACTCGTGTACACGCCGGCCGAGATAGAAGCGCTGCTGCTGGGTGTCAAGGACGGCGAGTTCGACCACCTGATCAGCTGAAGGCCGGCTGCAGACCAGCCGAAGATCAGCCATGCACGTGCAGCGGCCGGGATTGATCGCCATGATCAATCCCGGCCGCTTGTCGCATATGCGGTGATCGCGCGGTGGCCGTGCGGTGATTCAGTCCTGGAGCGTGAACAGCGCCCAGACCACCTTGCCGGTCAGCCGCCCCGCGAGCGGGTGCCAGCCCCAGCTGTCGCTGTAGGCATCGACGAGGAAGAGCCCGCGTCCCGACTCCAGGTCGCTGTTGCGCTCCGTCGCCTCCGGCGCGAAGCACCCGCCGGGCCGGTCCTCGCTGGGGTCCCGCACCGCGCACACCAGCCGGGTGCTCCACCGCATCAGGTGGAGGCGCACCGGCGGCTCGCTCTCGCCCGCGGCCGGCCGGGAGTCGTCCGGGAGGGCATGGCGCAGCGCGTTGGTGACGAGTTCCGAGACGACCAGTGACACGTCGTCGAACCGGTCGTCGAGGCCCCACTGGCCGAGGGTGGAACGAGTGAAGGTGCGTGCACCGCGCACCGCTTCGAGGCGGGCGGGGAGGGCGCAGGACGCGGACCCGGAGACAGCCGTGGGGTCGACCGGGGGAAGCCCCTGCCGTAACGGCTCGAGCATGGTCGATCCATTCGTCCCCATGCGAGGCACTCCCGGGATTCGAAAGAACTGCGGGGCACGCAGGTGCGCGGGACCATGGTTCCGAATGCCGGAGCCGGATGCAAGGGCAGATGCACGTGCACGCGCCGGACCTGTCCGGTCCCGTGACGGTTCTTGCTCATTTCTTCCTACGCATACTTACGGACTTCTTTTACAGCGCGGCCAAATCCGTTACAGAACGAGTACGGGCAGATGCGTTTTGGTGGCAGACTGCGGGCCTTGAGGGGCACGGGGGCCCCTGCGACGCAGCCGTACACGCGTATCCGTACGTATCCATCCACCGCATGGGGAGGGGCAGGACTCGTGACCGCAGAAGCCAGTGGTTCTGTGGTGCGCCGCATCCTCCTGGGCTCCCAGCTCAGGCGACTCCGAGAATCCCGCGGCATCACCCGTGAGGCGGCCGGTTACTCGATCCGCGCATCCGAATCGAAGATCAGCCGCTTGGAGTTGGGAAGGGTGAGCTTCAAGGCCAGAGACGTCGAGGACCTCCTCACGCTCTACGGAGTCACGGACGGCGCGGAGCGGGAGTCCCTCCTGGGGCTGGTCCGCGAGGCCAACGTGGCCGGCTGGTGGCACAGCTACGGCGACGTCCTGCCGGGCTGGTTCCAGACGTACGTGGGCCTGGAAGGCGCCGCCTCCCTCATCCGCATCTACGAAGTGCAGTTCGTGCACGGCCTGTTGCAGACCGAGGCCTACGCCCAGGCCGTCGTCAGCCGCGGCATGCCCGGCGCCGGCCGCGCCGAGATCGACCGCCGGGTCGCCCTGCGCCTGGAGCGCCAGAAGGTACTGGTCTCCGAGAACGCCCCCGTCTTCCACGCCGTCCTCGACGAGGCCGCGCTGCGCCGTCCGTACGGCGACCGGGACGTGATGCGCGGTCAGCTGGAGCACCTCATCGAGATCTCCCAGCGGCCGAACGTGCACCTCCAGGTCATGCCCTTCTCCTTCGGCGGCCACGCCGGCGAGAGCGGCGCCTTCACCCTGCTGCGCTTCCCCGAGTCCGACCTCCAGGACGTCGTCTATCTGGAACAGCTCACCAGCGCCCTCTACCTCGACAAAGACGAGGAAGTGGGTCAGTACGAGCGGGCGATGCTGCGCCTCCAGAGCGATTGCCCCGACCCCGGCCAGACCCGCGATCTCTTGCGCGGTCTGCTCCAACTGTCTTGATTCACACGTACTATGACGCCTGATCAGGGCATGACGATGACCCAGATGACCCAGATCGCAACTGGGGACCCGGTGCAGCGCAAGGACGCGCGTTCGACGTAAGGGATGGCATGTCCATATTCGAGGACCTGGCTCACCAGTACATCGACGGCGAATGGCTGGCCGGGACCGGGTCGTGGGACATCATCGACGTGAACCCGTACAACGGGGAGAAGCTCGCGGCCATCACCGTGGCCACCGTCGAGCAGGTCGACCGGGCCTACCGGGCCGCCGAGCGGGCCCAGAAGGAATGGGCCGCCACCAGCCCCTACACCAGACGAGCCGTCCTGGAACGCGCCCTGCGGATCACCGAGGAGCGCGAGAAGGAGATCGTCGAGGCGATGATCGACGAACTCGGCGGGACCCGTCCCAAGGCCGAGTACGAGGTCCACCTCGCGAAGGAGTTCATCCGCGAGGCCATGCAGCTGGCCGTCCGCCCCGAGGGCCGCATCCTGCCCTCGCCGGTCGAGGGCAAGGAGAACCGGGTCCAGCGCCTGCCCGTCGGGGTCGTCGCCGTGATCAGCCCCTTCAACTTCCCCTTCCTGGTGACCCTGAAGTCGGTCGCCCCGGCCCTGGCCCTCGGCAACGCCGTCGTCATCAAGCCCAACCAGAACGCGCCCGTCGTCGGCGGCGGGGTCATCGCCAAGATCTTCGAGGAGGCGGGCCTGCCGGCCGGCCTGCTCAACGTCCTGGTCACCGACATCGCCGAGATAGGCGACGCGCTCCTGACCCACCCCGTCCCCAAGGTCATCTCCTTCGCCGGCTCCGACCGGGTCGGCCGGCACGTCGGCGCGGTCGCCGCCCGCCACTTCAAGCGGACCGTCCTGGAGCTCAGCGGCAACAGCGCGCTCGTCGTCCTCGACGACGCAGACCTCGACTACGCGGTGGACGCGGCCGTCTTCAGCCGCTTCGTCTACCAGGGCCAGGTCTGCATGGCCGCCAACCGGATCCTGGTCGACGCCTCGGTCGCCGAGGAGTTCACCGCGAAGTTCACCGCCCGCGTGCGCGCCCTGAAGACCGGCGACCCGCACGAGGCCGACACCCACATCGGCCCGCTGATCAACTCCTTCCAGGCCGACGCCCTCACCGCGCTCGTCGACCGCGCCGTCGAATCCGGCGCGCAGGCGCTCGTACGCGGCTCTACGCGCGGCAACCTGGTCGAGCCCACCGTGCTCGCCGGGCTCCCCGAGGACTCCCCGCTGCTCGGCCAGGAGATCTTCGGCCCCGTCGCCCTCCTCGTCGTCTTCGACGGCGAGGACGAGGCGGTCCGCCTCACCAACGCGACCCCGTACGGACTCAGCGGCGCCGTCCACACGCGGGACGTGGAGCGCGGGGTCCGCTTCGCCCGGCGCATCGAGACCGGCATGATCCACGTCAACGACTCCACCATCGGCGACGAGCCGCTCGCGGCGTTCGGCGGGGAGAAGGCCTCCGGCATGGGCCGCCTCAACGGCGAGGCCACCGTCGAGGCCTTCACCACCCAGAAATGGATCTCGGTCCAGCACGGCCGGACGCAGTTCCCGTTCTAAGACTTGATCCGTGCGTCACCCAAGGGCGAGTTGCGCATTGCAGCCGGGGCGGGGACCGGGCTTTCCGGCGTGGCCACGCGAGCGTGACTCATCCGGGGTTGCTCGGTGCCGCTGTCCGGCGGTTCGGGGAGCAGAGGTCTCGCGGCGTTGCGTGCCGGGACATGGTGGTGTCCAGGTAAGCGGTCCTGGGGTCGTTCATGTCGCTGAAGCGGACGAACGTCGCCAGCGCGGCGGAGACCAGGTCCCGCCTGCCGGTGAGGCCGCACGCGGTGCACTTGTGCTCACGGTCCCGCAGCGTCTTGGAGACACGTTCACCGCACAGGCAGTGCTGCGACAGGGCCGTTGACCAGGTCGAGGCCCGGACCAGCCGGCCGCCGGTCGCCTCGCACTCCGCCTTGAGCGCGGAGATCAGTACGCCGGGCGTGGTCTGCGAGAGCCGCTTGCCCCACAGCCGGAACCACGTCCGGATGTCGCAGTCCTCGACGACGAGTACGGGGCCGTGGGCGGCGATGATCTCGCGGGCCAACAGGCGGGCGCGCTGACGCCGGTGTTCGGCGATTCCGGCGGCGTGTTCGGCCTGGCGAGCGCGTTGCTCGCGGTAGGCGGCCGAGAGCCGGTCGCGGCGGAAAGCCTGCTGCGGTACCCCGTCGGACCGTGTGGCGCGGGCACCGCCCGGAATGGTCACGGCCTTGGGCCGTAGGCCCTTCCGGTCACGCCTGGCGGCTCGTTTGTCCTGCCGCTTCGACACCCCGTACTGCGCGGCGTTCATGGCCCTGCGGGAGCGTTCCAGTGCCCGCGCCCGGCCTCGCCGCTTCTGCGCCTGCTTCTCCAACAGCCGCTGCTCGGCTTCGGTGAGTGTGATCTCGGTGGACTCCGGCACGCCGCCGGTGAGGCCGGCGGGGAAGGAGACGATAGAGAGGTTGGATACGTTGCCGTCCACCCCGCCGATACGGTCGAGCTGGGCCGCTTGGTCACGCATGGCCCGCACCGCCGGGGCGTTGTGGCCGGGACCGAGGACCATCAGGTGCGCTTCATGAACCCAGCCGCCCGGCGCGCCTGCCTTGCGACGGCGGACCAGGTCCACCTTGTGCCGGCGGCCGGGGTGGGAGAGGAAGTGCTGCACCCGCGCCCACTGACCGGGCTGCTGCGGAACGCGTACGGGGAGCACGAGGTCGCCGCGCCTGCTGTCGGGTCCTCCGGTGAAGACGACGGCGAGGGGGCCGGAGTGGTCCCACCACGTCGCCTTCCGGGTGCCGGGCTTGCCCGCGGTGGTCAGCTTCCCGGTGGCGACACGGACTTTGGTCACGGTGGGCTTGGGTATCCGGCGAGGCTGCGTCAGCGCGTACTGGCCGACTGGGGTGTAGGACGCGGAGTGCCCCTGGAGGGTGCCAACCAGGCGGAAGGTCTCCCACTTGCTCTCGGTCGTGTGGGAGCGGGCGCGTCCGGGGATCCGGGTGAAGTCGTGCCACTTGCCGACTTTCGGACGGCCGGAGCGTTGGCCGGTGGCATCGGGGAAGACACCTCATGCACCTAAGCCGTCAAGTTCGGCTCTGCCGTGATGGCGTCGGATGGCATGTCATCCATCGTCTTCAGGGAAGAAGGTGTCCGCGATCTGCACGAGCTGGTCGTCACTCAACTGCGGAGGCACCCATCCACGCTGGCGTGCGTGAGCGACGAATCGGTCATCGACGGGAACGTGGTACCGCTCGACGTAGTGAGCAAGGTCGGTGTGCCAGAACCATTCACCGTCGGTCAGGAGGTGCAGACGATCGATGAGCTCGTTGGTCGGACTGAGGAAGTCGTAAACGGCTGACCCAGTCGCGGCGATGACGCTCCCGGCACGCAGGTATCGCACAAGGTCCTCCTCATGCGGCTCGCCTTCACTGCGCACGGCAGCAATCAGGGAGGGGCCTTGGGGACTCCCATGCTTCAGTTCCCTGAACTCGCCGAGAAAGCGGTCTGCGTACGGGTACTCACTGGTCACCGCCAGCAGCGTAGTCGATCAGATGTCCGCCACCGCCTGGGTGGGCAGCGGCACTGCCCCGAGAGGAAAGGCCACCGCCTCGTCGAAGGGAGTGCGGGTCTGCAGGCAGTGGTGAAGCTGGCCGAGCATCCGGTTGAACAGGTGCCGCAGAGCCTGCATGTGCCAGTCTCCTCCGGCCCGGCGGCGCCTGTAGTGGGAGTCCGCACCGCTTGAACCGCCGAGGGACGCGAAGGCCCACAGATGGCCGACGTGGTTGAGCCGGTTGTTCTTGACGAACCGGCGTCCGACGTAGCGGCGTTTGCCCGAAGCCCGCGTGATCGGGGCCGATCCGGCGTACGCCTTCAACCCTGCGGCGGAGGCGAACCGGCTCCTGTCATCGCCGATCTCGCCCAGAATGCGGGCACCGACCTGGGGACCGATCCCGGGGAAGCTCAGCATGATCCCCGCGTCCGGGTGCGTCCGAAAGGCCTCCTCGGTGGCCCGCGCCAGGTCATCGACCGCCTCGCAGGCGGCATCGAGCTGCAGGAGGAGGGCCCGTGCCTGTGTGCCCATGGCATCCTCGACGAGGGGCAGCTGCTGCGGGGCCTCCCGCCGGAAGAGCTGCTGGATTCGTTCAGCGTCCGTCTCAATGCCCCTGCGTCGGCCGGCTCGCCGGAGCATGGCGGTCAGCTTCCACATCGGCAGCTTCGCGGCCAGGGCAGGCGTGGGTGCGACGGCGAGGATGCGGCGGGCGTCAGGGCGGGTCAGGGTTCCCGGCTTGTCCCTGAACGCCTCGATCATCGCCGGGAAGTACTCCCTGAGCAGGGACCGCAGCTGATTGGCTACCTGCTGCCGGTTCCAGACCGCGTCCTGCTGCGCGCGGGCCAAGACCGCGACGGCCTGGGCCAGGTCGGTGTCGGCAGGCAGAGTGCGGTGCATCGGCGCATCGGCGCGGATGATGTTCGCCAGGACCAGGGCGTCACCCGGGTCCGACGTAAATCTTGCGGGGGCCCTGCCGCAGTGTGGCGACCAGTAGGCCGCGGCTGGTCTCGATGGCCACCGGGATCGGCGTCTCGGCGGTGTCGCCGTGCTCGGCCAGGAGGTCGAGCAGCAGCCGGTAGCCGTCCAGGTCGTCGTTGATCCGGCACTTGGCCAGCAGCTTGCCGGTGTCGTCGACGAGCGCGACGTCGTGGTGGCCCTCCGCCCAGTCGATCCCGCAGAACACGTCCATGGATCCCGCCCCTTCTCCGGTGCTGTTCTCGAAGGCGAGCACGCGGGGCCGCACGGCGCACTAATTCCAGGGCTCCAAGGCCCGCCACCTCATCAGCCGTGCGCGGCACCGCAAGCCGCACGGGCGCGCGCCGTGTCCAGAGCTCGGAGCTCGTGAGGAGAAAACGCGTCACCGTGCGGCAGCTCATCCTTCGAGGATCCCGAACCCGACGGGCCCGCGGGGGCAGAACGTGCGAGGACCGGCCGGCGCCCAGCGCCACCAGTCTTTGCAAAGACCTCGCACGGTCGGAGGTGTCGTAGGGGTCACCACGGCACCGACCGGACCACACACGTCCTGCCCCGGGCTGGACAACCGCCCCGGGCCCCTCAGAGATCCAGAACCTCTAATTACTAACGAATTAGAGGTGTCGCTGCACCCCGGGCCACACCTCATCGGCCATGTGCATGGCCAGGGCTTTGCCGGCGTGGTGCTTGAGATGCCCGGAGTCCTCCAGGTGCTTGTACGCGCAGCGTTCCAGGCCCTCGCGGGACAGGCCGAGGCGCTGCCGTACGGCCTTCGCCCCTGCTGCTCCCGTTCGTGGCACGCGGCCCAGTAGGCGTCCACCTTGGCGCGGGCGTCGTGCTGGACGGCGCGCTTGAGCGACCACATCGCCCCGTACAGGCTGTCCAGCCGAGCCAGGTCGGCAGGCTCGGTGACGGCCAGCGGCAGCACCATCACCGACACGGTCCCAGCGTCGGGCTTGGTCCACTTCGGGGCCTTGTTCTTCCCTCGGAACCTTCGCGTCTCGGCAGCCTGCATCGCCGTCACCTCCCGCCGTTCAGCCTAGATGCGCAGATGTCCGGCATGTGGCGTAATGGCTCAGATGGCCGTCCCGGATGGCTGCGGCCCCAACAGGTGGGCATCGGGCTCCTGGTCCGCGTCGCCGGTGTGTTCGATCTCAAGATCGAACACACTCGCATCACGGATCAAGGCTTATCCGCGTGGGGGATCTAGACTCGGGCGGGTCAGGCGAGGACCAGTCCGGGGGAGAGCCGAGTTGAGCAACATACCGGAGACCGGGCGCACACCCCGGGTCCAGAACCGGCTCGTCATGATCCAGATCGTGGTGTTCTCGCTGCTGCTGACCCTCGGCGGGCGTCTGTGGTACCTCCAGATACGCAACGGCCAGGAGTACACGGACGAGGCGAAGAACAACAACACCCAGCAGGTGGTCCAGCCCGCCGTGCGCGGCTCGATCCTCGATTCCCGCGGGATCCCGCTCGCCGACAACGAGACCCGCATGGTGGTCTCCGCCAGCCGCACCGACCTCTCCAAGATGAAGGACCGCGGCAAGGGCGTCCTGACCCACCTCGCCGGTGTCCTGGGCCTGAACCCCGACGACGTGGTCAACGGCGTCCGGCTGTGCGACGCCAAGACCCCCAAGCCCTGCTGGAACGGCTCCCCGTACCAGCCGATCCCCATCACCGACGAGGCGACGACCGACCAGGTCCTGGAGATACGGGAGCACGCCGAGCAGTTCCCCGGCATCACCGCCGAGCCCACCGCCCTGCGCCGCTACGCCGGCCCCGACGGCGCCAACACCTCCCAGGTGCTCGGCTACCTCTCCCCGGTCACCGACGAGGAGATCACCAAGGCGAAGGGCTCCGACTCCCCGTACCTGCGCTCCGACCAGGTGGGCCGCAGCGGCCTGGAGCGCACCTACGACAAGGAGCTCCGCGGCAAGGCGGGCATCACCCGCTACGAGGTGGACAACCTCGGCCGGATCATCGGCGAGGGCGTGAGCGACAAGCCGCAGGCCGGCGCGAACATCGTGACCTCGATCGACTCGCGCGTGCAGGCCGTGGCCGAGCGCGAGCTGAACAACGCGATGATCGAGGCCCGCAAGGGCATCGACAAGAACAACACGGGCCGCCACTACGAGGCCGACTCGGGCGCCGTCGTGGTCATGGAGGCCAAGACCGGCCGGGTCGTCGCAATGGCCTCCAACCCGACCTACGACCCGAACGCCTGGGTCGGCGGGATCTCCGCGAAGGACTACGCCTCCCTCACCGACAAGGGATCGAACTACCCGCTGCTGAACCGCGCCATCCAGGGCCAGGCCGCCCCCGGCTCGATCTTCAAGGTGGTCTCCTCGACGGCCGCGGTCAACGCCGGCTACCCGTTCAACAAGCTCTACGGCTGCCCGAGCTCGTACTCGGTCGGCAGCCAGGTCTTCACCAACTTCGAATCCCAGGGCTACGGCGACATCACCATCGGCAAGGCCCTCGAAGTCTCCTGCGACACCGTCTACTACGCCATCGCCGACAAGGAGTGGAAGAAGGACGGCGGCATCAAGCCCAAGGCGCAGCCCGGCGACTGGTTCTTCAAGACCGCCCACGAATTCGGCCTCGGCAAGCGCACCGGCATCGACCTGCCCAGCGAGGTCCCGGGCCGGGTCCCCGACCGCCAGTGGAAGAAGGACTTCTTCGAGGCGAACAAGGCCGCCTGGTGCCGCGACGGCAAGAAGGACGGCTCGTACGCCGAGAAGATCGCCTACGAGAACTGCCGCCAGGGCAACCAGCTCCGCGAGGGCGACGCGATCAACTACTCCATCGGCCAGGGCGACACCCTCGTCACCCCGATCCAGATGGCCTCCGTCTACGCGGCCATCGCCAACGGCGGCACCCTGCACCAGCCCAGCATCGGCAAGGCCGTGGTCAGCGCCGACGGCGCCTCGGTCAAGGAGATCGCCCCGAAGGAGCAGGGCAAGCTCCCGATGAACGCCAAGCTCCGCAACGACATCGACGGGGCCCTCGCCGACGTGGCCACCACCGGCAGCGCGGCCTGGCGGTTCGGCGGCTGGCCGCAGAAGCAGATCCCGATGCACGCGAAGACCGGTACGGCCGAGGTCCAGGGCAAGCAGACCACCTCGTGGTTCGCGTCCTACACCGAGGACTACGCGATCGTGATGACGATCTCCCAGGGCGGCACCGGCTCCGGAGCCTCGGGACCGGCCGTCCGCAAGATCTACGAGGCGATGTACGGCCTCGACGAGAAGGGCGCCCAGGACCTGAAGAAGGCCCTGCTCCCCAAGCCGCAGACCGAACTCCCGCCGGCCCGCCAGGAAGATCAGTGATTCCGGGGATTGTCCTGATTGCGGACAGGATCTGACCGCAAGCCTTCGTAGTGTGGTTCTTGTCAGCAGGGGAGACCCGCAGGACACCCGCGCGGGACACCCGCGGGACGACACGGAACAGAAGGCGGTCAGGTCATGGCTCAGATTTCCATGGAGGTCCCCGGTGACGAGCGCGGCACGCTCCTCGCCTTCGTCGAGGCCCAGCGCACGGCGCTGCGCGAGGCGGCGCAGGGGCTGACCGAGGAGCAGGCGGCGAGCCGGCCCAGCGTCAGCGAGCTCTCCGTGTCCGGACTGCTCAAGCACGCGGCCAACTGCGAGCTCGGCTGGCTGCGGATGGCACAGGGCGTGACCGAGTACCCGGGCGGCGACTGGGCCGACGGCTTCCGGCTGGTCGGGGACGAGTCCATGCCTTCGGTGCTGGCCTACTGGGACGGGATCAAGCAGGAGACGGAGGCCTTCATCGCCGCCGTACCCAGCCTCGACGACAGCTTCCCGCTGCCCCCGGCCCCGTGGTTCCCCGAGGACGCCAAGGTCTCGATGCGCTGGATGCTCCTGCACCTGGTGGAGGAGTTCGCCCGGCACGCGGGCCACGCGGACATCATCCGCGAAACCATCGACGGCACCCGCGCCATGGGCTAGGCCGTGGCCGGGTCAGTAGCCTGGCCCCATGTCAGCGATCCGCCTCCTCGTCCTCGGCGCCGTACGCCGGCACGGGCGGGCCCACGGCTACCAGGTCCGGGCCGATCTGGAGTTCTGGGGCGCCCACGAGTGGTCGAACACCAAGCCCGGGTCGATCTACCACGCGCTCAAGCAGATGGCGAGGCAGGGCGTCCTGCTGGCCCACGAGGTGGCCCCGTCCGCGGCGGGCGGCCCGCCGCGGACCGAGTACGAGCTGACGGAGGCGGGCCGCGCGGAGTACTTCAAGCTGCTCCGCGAGGCGCTGTCCTCCGCCGACCAGAAGGCCGACGTCCTGGCCTCGGCCCTCGGCTTCATGGTCGACCTGCCCCGCGCCGAGGCCCTGGCCCTGCTCCGCGAGCGGCTGGGCCGGCTGGCCGCCTGGCGCTCCACCGTCACGGATCACTACGTCCCCGCGGAGGGCCCCGAGCCGCTGGGCCACATCGGCGAGATCATGCACCGCTGGATCCACTCGGCGGACGCCGAGGCGGACTGGACCCGGGGCCTGGTCGCCCGGATCGAGGGCGGCGCGTACTCCTTCGCCGACGACCCGGGCGACGCCTTCGCCGGGGTCCTCGCCCCGTCCTCTTGAACCGCGGAGCCCGTGGGCTTGCACCTCACGCGGCGTGAGGGACCAGGCTGGGACGCGTACCCGAGAAGAGGAGCGGAAAGCGATGGGCTACTCCGTGGGCCAGGTCGCCGGACTCGCCGGAGTGACGGTGCGCACGCTGCACCACTACGACGAGATCGGGCTGCTCTCCCCGAGCGGCCGCAGCGGGGCGGGACACCGGCGGTACGACGACGCCGATCTCGACCGGCTGCAGCGGATCCTGTTCTACCGGGAGCTCGGCTTTCCGCTCGACGAGGTCGCGGTCCTGCTGGACGACCCGGAATCGGACCCGGAGGAGCACCTGCGCCGGCAGCACGCCCTCCTGTCCGACCGGATCGCCCGGCTCCAGCGGATGGCCGCGGCCGTCGAGCACGCCATGGAGGCGAAGAAGATGGGCATCAACCTCACCCCCGAGGAGAAGTTCGAGGTCTTCGGGGATTTCGATCCCGAGGAGCACGCCGAGGAGGCCGAGCGCCGCTGGGGCGACACGTACCGGGAGTCCGCCCGCCGGACCGCCTCGTACACCAAGGAGGACTGGCTGCGGATCCAGTCCCTGGCCGAGGACATCAACCGGCGGTTCGCGGCCCTGCTGGACGCCGGGACGCCCGCGGAGTCCGAGGAGGCCATGGACCTGGCCGAGGAGCACCGCGGCTGGATCAACGGAAGCCACTACTTCTGCACGTACGAGATCCACACCGGCCTCGGTGAGATGTACGTGGCGGACGAGCGGTTCACGGCGTACTACGAGGCCGTCCGGCCCGGACTGGCGGTGTTCGTGCGCGACGCGATCCTGGCCAACGCCGTCCGCAAGGTCTAGCCGCCGCTCCCTGGAACCAGGCGGGGGTGGTGTGCGTTCATAATTGGACGGACACCACCCCGCCCGACCACCTGATCCAGGAGAGCCCGGAACCCGTGAACACGCTTGCGCTCGGTCCTGAGTGGATCTCCCCGGAGTACCTGATCGGGCAATTCGGCCTGGTCGGCACCCTGATCATCGTGTTCGCCGAATCGGGGCTCTTCGCCTTCCTGCCCGGCGACTCCTTGCTCTTCACGATGGGCCTGTTCGTCGCGAGCGGCGCCGTCAGCCAGCCGCTGTGGCTGGTGTGCACCCTGATCGTGATCGCCGCGATCCTCGGTGACCAGGTCGGATACATGATCGGCAAGGTCTTCGGCCCGAAGCTCTTCAACAAGCCGAACTCCAAGCTCTTCAAGCGCGAGAACCTCGACGCGGCGCACGAGTTCATGGAGAAGCACGGCCCCAAGGCCATCGTGCTCGCGCGCTTCGTGCCGATCATCCGCACCTTCGCGCCGATGGTCGCGGGCGCCACCGCGATGAAGTACCGCACCTTCCTGACGTTCAACATCATCGGCGGCGTCCTGTGGGGCGCGGGCGTCACGATCCTGGGCTACCAGCTCGGCCAGTTCGAGGTCATCAAGAACAACGTCGAGCCGATCTTCATCGGCATCGTCCTGATCTCGGTCATCCCGGTGATCTTCGAGGTGCTGAAGTCCCGCAAGCAGAAGAAGGCGGCGGCGGAGGCCGGCGGCACGGAGTCCGCCGCCGGTGAGGACCCGCAGGCCCCGGGCCAGCAGCGCAGCGGCCGCCACGCGAAGCGCTAGGGCCCGCTCGAAGCCTCGTACGATGCCCCGCCGACCGGGATTCCCGGTCGGCGGGGCATCGGCGTTCCACGGCACGACACCCCTAGAACCCGCGGGTGCGCTTCGCCGCGCTGCGCTTGGCCGCACTGGCCGCGCCGGGGATGCGCATGAACAGGCGGGAGGTCTCGGAGCCGAGGTTGACGCCGATCGCGATGGCCAGCGCGATGGCCGCGGCGTTGGTCAGTGAGGCCAGCCCCTCGTTCAGCCGGTTCTCGGCGATCAGCAGGAGCCCGTAGTACGTGGCCGAGCCGGGCAGCAGCGGGCCGATGGCGGCCGTGACGAAGGGGAGGGCCGAGGAGAACCGGTGCCGGGCGAGGAGCTGCCCGAAGAGGCCGACCAGCCCGGCGGCGATCGCGGTGGACGGCACCGCCGGCATCTTGGCGGCGTAGTGCAGGGCCCCGTAGATCACCCAGGCGATCCCGCCGTTCAGCGTCACGAACCACACGGTGGAACGTTCCTGCTGGAGCAGGATCGCGAACGTGAACACCAGAACCATCGAGGCGACGATCTGCAGCAGCGGCCGCTGCTCGATCTGGAGGACGTCCTCCGGCTGCGGATTGGAGCCGAACTGGACGCCGACTGAGAGCACCACCAGCACGCCCATGATGATGCCGATGAAGAGGTACATGACCTCCAGCAGCCGGGCGGAGGCCGTGATGTAGTAGCCGGTCAGACCGTCCTGCACGGCCGCGACCAGGGCCCGCCCCGGCAGCAGGGCGAACAGCCCGCCGGTGATCACGGCCGAGGAGCGCAGGTCGATGTCGGTCATCTTCAGGGCCACGCCCATCGCGGCCGGGGGCATCGCCGCGACCACGAACTGGTAGAACTCCGGCAGCCCGCGCCCGGCACACAGCCAGGCCAGCCGGTCGCCGAGCACCGCCCCGAGTGCGGCTGCGAAGAACACCAGCACGCCACCGCCGACCAGCGTGGAGGCCGCGCCGGCGAGCAGGCCGGCGGCGCCGGTGAGCACCCAGCCGGGGTACGGGTGCCGGTTGCGGCGGATCTCGGCGAGCCGGCGGTAGGCGTCCTCCAGCGAGATGTCGACCTCGTGCGCGGTGATGTCGTTGACGAGGCCGAACACGGCCGAGAGCCGGGTGTAGTCCGTGCCGCGGCGGCGGACGGTGCGGTTCGCCGACACGGGGTCGTCCACCAGCGAGGGCTGGTGGGTGATCGACAGCAGGGTGAAGGTGACGGTCGGCTCGCAGCGGTCCAGGCCGTAGCTGCGGGCCACGGCGAACATCGCGGCCTCCACGTCCTCGGCGCCCTCGCCGCCCGAGAGCAGCAGCTCGCCGATGCGCAGCGTCAGGTCGAGCACGCGCCCCACGGCGGGCCCGGTCTCCGCGGCCAGCCGCTGCGAGGGCTCCGGCACCGGCCGGACGTCGACCGGCATGCGCAGCACCGTGCGCATGCGGTCCTGCCAGGGGGACTCCTTCAACCGGGTGACGGGGAAGCCCGGAGGGCCGGTGTAGGCCGGCGGGGAGTGCGCGGCGCTGTAGGTGTGCGGCGTGGCGAACGCGGACCCTTCCGGTTCCACGGGCACCGAGGCGAGGCCGTCGGGGACGGCGAACTCCGAAGTCGGCTGGTCCTCCTCGACCACCTCGGGCTCCACCCCCACCCCGTGCGGCACGGCGAACGCGCTGCGCGCCTCGTCCGACTTCGGCTTCCGGTCCTCTGACCCGGATCCCTCGCCCTCCGCCACGCGTCCTCCAGTCCCTGGCCCGGCCCGGCCCGTATCAGTATGCGGAACGCATTGATCCACGGCGAAAGCGGCAGCCCCCGCGGAACCGCTGGACCCGCCCCCGGACACGACGACGGGCGGCACCCCGTTCAAGGGGTACCGCCCGCGGTGTCACAGGGGCTGGAGCGGCATCAGGCCCGCTCCGTCACCGAGCGGAGCTCAGTGCTGGCCGCCCTGGGCCTCGAGGCGCTTGTACGAGGCCTCGATCTCGGCCTCGGCCTCGGTGCGGCCGACCCAGTTCGCGCCCTCGACCGACTTGCCCGGCTCCAGGTCCTTGTAGACCTCGAAGAAGTGCTGGATCTCCAGGCGGTCGAACTCGGACACGTGGTGGATGTCGCGCAGGTGCTCCACACGCGGGTCGGACGCCGGCACGCACAGCAGCTTGGCGTCGCCGCCCGCCTCGTCCGTCATGTTGAACATGCCGATCGCGCGGCACTTGATCAGGCAGCCCGGGAAGGTCGGCTCGTCAAGGATGACCAGCGCGTCCAGCGGGTCGCCGTCCTCGCCGAGGGTGTTCTCGACGAAGCCGTAGTCGGCCGGGTAGCTGGTCGAGGTGAAGAGGCGACGGTCCAGGCGGATCCGGCCGGTCTCGTGGTCCACCTCGTACTTGTTCCGCGAACCCTTGGGGATCTCGATGGTGACGTCGAACTCCACGTCCTGCTCCTCCATGATCAGCTTCATTGCTTCGGGATGCGCATTCACCTGCGTGCGCGGCCGACCCAGCCCTGCCGGGTGGGGTGCCATGCTCGCGGCAAGACGCAATGGTTAAGTGTCCCTCACGCATATGTGTGATCGCGAAAGGGGCTGGTCCGAGGTGCCATTGGTCAAGACCTGGCAGCTCATCGCGGTGTCGGCCGTTGCCGGCCTCGCCCTGTCGGCCGCGACGGTGGCCGCCGCGGGTCCCTGGGACTCCGGCCAGCGTAAGGCCGAGCGGGACAAGGCCGCCTCCTGGGGCCGTACGGGTGGCGCAGATCACGGTGCCGGCGCCGACGCGGCGCTCCCGCAGGCAGCCCCCAGCGCCCCCGGCGTGCTCGCCGGCGTCCGCCCCGCCGGCTCCGGCTCCGGCTCCGGCTCCGGCGACCAGGCCGGAGCCGCGGACTCCGGGTCCCTCGCCGCCGCCCTGCGGCCGCTGCTCGCCGACCCCGCCCTCGGAACCGCCCGCGGCGCCTCCGTGATCGACACCGCCACCGGGAAGGTCCTCTTCGAAGCCGGGGCCCGGGACGCCATGACCCCCGCCTCCACCGTCAAGATCGCCACCGCGGCGGCCTCCCTCGCGGCCCTCGGTCCCGACCACCGGATCCGCACCACCGTGACCCCCGGCGCCGGCCCCGGCCAGATCATCCTGGTCGGCGGCGGCGACCCCTCGCTCACCGCCAAGAAGAAGGCCCCCGCCGGCTCCGGCGGCAGCCTCGTCGCCCTCGCCGCGGACACAGCCCAGACCCTCAAGGCCGCCGGCACCGACTCCGTGGCCCTCGGCTACGACGACTCGCTCTACACCGGCCCCGCCGTCCACCCGATCGGCGAGAACCCCAACCTCGCGCCCGTCACGGCCCTGACCGCCGACGAAGGCCGCCCCGACGAATCCTTCTCAGGCCCCGTCAAGCGCAGCCTCGACCCCTCCCGCGACACCGCCCGCGCCTTCGCCGCCCTGCTGGGGGAACGCGGGGTCAAGGTCACCGGCGCGCCCGCCCGGGCCAAGGCCGCCACCGGGGCCGTCCCGCTCGCCACCACCTTCTCGCCGCCGCTCGCCGGGCTCGTCGAGCGGATGCTGACCCACAGCGACAACGACATCGCCGAAGCCCTCGCCCGCCAGACCGCCCTCGCCTCCGGAGCACCCGCGAGCTTCGACGGCGTCGCCCAGGCCACCGGCGCCCGGCTCGCCGCCCTCGGCGTCGACACCGCCGGCTCCCGCTTCGCCGACGGCAGCGGCCTCAACCGCGCCGACAAGGTCAGCGCCGGGCTGCTCACCGCCCTCCTCGCCAAGGCCGCCGATCCGCAGCGGCCCGAACTGCGGCCCGTCCTCACCGGCCTGCCCGTCGCCGGATTCACCGGCACCCTGCGCAGCCGCAACTCCGGCGGCTCCCCGGCGGCCGGCCTGCTGCGGGCCAAGACGGGCACCCTGAGCGGCGTGAACTCCCTCGCCGGCACCGTCGTCGACCCCACCGGCCGACTGCTCGCCTTCGCGTTCCTGACCGCGAACACCCCGGACCCCGGCCCCGCCGAGAAGGGCCTCGACAAGCTCGCCGCGGCCGTGGCCAACGCTTCCTAGGGCTAGGGCCTGTCGTGACACTCCCGTCTGCCTCGCGACGTCTGGCACGCGCTCTCGCCGCACCGGGCGAAAGCCAAGTACGTCCAGTACGCGGGCTTCCGCCCGGCACGCCGAGAGCACGCACCAGACGCCGCGAGGCCGCCCTTCGGGCGACGACGGGAGTGTCACGACAGTCCCTGGGGATCCCGCCCGCGCGCAGGTCCACGTACGGTTGACGCATGACGAGCTTCGGTGGTGCGGAGATGGTCGACTGGAACCTCGCGGTGGCGACCGCGACCAGGCTCGTGCGGCCCGGCCCGGAGGTGAGCCGGGACGAGGCGCGGGCCGTCGTGGCGGAACTGCGCAGGCACGCCAAGACCTCCGAACGGCACGTGCGCGAGTTCACGCGGATGATGCCCGAAGGCATGACCCCCGCCGACACGCCCGTCCTCGTCGTGGACCGGGCCGGCTGGGTCAAGGCCAACGTGGCGGGCTTCCGCGAGCTCCTGTCCCCCCTCCTCGGCAAGATGCAGGACCGCCGCGCCGGCACCCCCGGCGGCGCCGTCCTCGGCGCGGTCGGCGGCAAGGTCACCGGCGTCGAGCTCGGCATGCTGCTCAGCTTCCTGGCCTCCCGCGTGCTCGGCCAGTACGAGACCTTCGCGCCCGCGGGCCTCGACCTCCCGGGCTCCGCCACGGGCGGCCGGCTGCTGCTCGTCGCACCGAACATCGTCCACGTCGAGCGGGAGCTGGAGGTGGACCCGCACGACTTCCGGCTCTGGGTCTGCCTGCACGAGGAGACGCACCGTACCCAGTTCACGGCCGTCCCGTGGCTCCGCGAACACCTGGAGGGCGAAATCCAGACGTTCCTCGGAGCCACCGAAGTGGACCCCATGACCGTGCTGGAGCGCCTGCGCGAGGCCGCCCAGTCCTTCGCCGGAGCCCGCCCCGACGCGGAACGCGGAGACGAGGGCCGCTCCCTCGTCGAGCTCGTCCAGACCCCCGAGCAGCGCGAGGTACTGGCCCGGCTCACCGCCGTCATGTCCCTCCTGGAGGGCCACGCCGACTTCGTCATGGACGGGGTCGGCCCCGAGGTCGTGCCCTCGGTCGCCGAGATCCGCGAGAAGTTCCAGCAGCGCAGGGCCAGCGGCGCCGGCCGGCTCGACGCCGCCCTGCGCAAACTCCTCGGCCTCGACGCCAAGCTGCGCCAGTACCGCGACGGGGAACGTTTCGTGCGCGCCGTCGTCGGCCAGGTCGGCATGGACGGCTTCAACCGGGTCTGGACCTCCCCGAACACACTGCCGACCAAGTCCGAGATCGCCCGGCCCGCGGACTGGGTGGCCCGCGTCCACCGCAAGGGGAGCGAGCAGAGCGAGGCGAGCGAAGAGGTGTGACACAGGAGGCGTGAAGATGTCCCTCTGGGGGAAGCAGCGTCACCCGTCCGAGGGACCGTGGGGCGTGGAAGGGCGTGCGATGCTCGGGGAACGGCTCGGTTCTGTCACCATCGACGCACTCTGAGTGACAGCCCCCCGCCCGCGGGGGGAGCCGGGCAGCACACCGGCACACCACCCCCAACGCCTCCCCAGCGCCTCCGAGGCATCCGAACTCCACCGAAGGGCACCGGACATGGGTCCCCATCCTGCGGTCGCGGCGATACGCCTGGCGGTCCGCCGCGCACTCCACGACGTCCTCACCGACCTCACCGATCACCACAGCCGGCCCGCTCCCGCCCCCGCACCCCGGGTCGGCCGCCCCGGCCGCACCGTCGGATCCTCGGCCGGTGCCGCCCCCCACGACCCCCTCCCCGACACCGCTCCGCTCGTCCTCGTCGCCTGCTCCGGCGGCGCGGACTCCATGGCGCTCGCCTCCGCCCTCGCCTTCGAGGCCCCCAAACTCGGCATCAGGGCCGGCGGCATCACCGTCGACCACGGCCTCCAGGACGGCTCCGCCCAGCGCGCCGCCGAGGTCGTCTCCCGCATGACCGCGCTGCGCCTGGACCCCGCCCTGTCCGTCGCCGTGCGCGTCGGCCGCGAGGGAGGCCCCGAAGCCGCCGCCCGCGACGCCCGCTACGCGGCCCTGGACGAGGCCGCCGACCGGCTGGGCGCCGTCGCCGTGCTGCTCGGCCACACCCGCGACGACCAAGCCGAAACCGTCCTGCTGGGCCTCGCCCGCGGCTCCGGCACCCGCTCGCTCTCCGGCATGGCGGAAGTCTCCGGAGGCCCCGGAGACCCCGGCTCCCGGGCCCGCGGCCACCGCTACCGCCGGCCCTTCCTCCAGGTCGACCGGCAGACCGCCCGCAAGGCCTGCATGGTCCAGTCCCTCGCCGTCTGGGACGACCCGCACAACATCGACCCCGCCTACACCCGCTCCCGGCTGCGCCACGAGGGACTGCCCGCCCTGGAGAAGGCGCTCGGCAAGGGGGTCGTGGAGGCGCTCGCCCGCACCGCCCAGCTCTCCCGCGACGACGCCGACGCCCTGGACGCCTGGGCCGCCGAGGCCGAGAGCGGCGTACGCGACGAAGACGGCCGCCTGGAGTGCGCCAAGCTGTACGCGCTGCCCCCCGCGGTCCGCCGCCGCGTACTGCGCCGGGCGGTCGTCGCCGCCGGTTCCCCCGCCGGCTCCCTCTTCGCCCGCCACATCGAGGAAGTCGACCGGCTCATCACCGGATGGCGCGGTCAGGGAGCCATCAACCTGCCCGGCCGGGTGGAGGCCCAGCGGCAGGGTGGCAGACTGGTCATCCGGCAGGGCTGATTGGTGCTGAAACACGGCTGAGACCTCCGGGGTCACCCCCCGGAGCCCCAGCCGACAACGAAAGTGATGCGGGTGGACGAGAAGGACATGGGCAACGACCTCCAGTCGGTGCTCATCACCAAGGAAGAGATCGACGCGAAGCTGGCCGAGCTGGCCGCGAAGATCGACGCGGAGTACGCGGGCAAGGACCTGCTCATCGTCGGCGTCCTCAAGGGCGCGGTGATGGTGATGGCGGACCTGGCGCGCGCCTTGTCCACCCCGCTCACCATGGACTGGATGGCGGTGTCCTCGTACGGCGCCGGGACCCAGTCCTCGGGCGTGGTGCGGATCCTCAAGGACCTGGACACCGACATCAAGGACAAGCACGTCCTGATCGTCGAGGACATCATCGACTCGGGCCTGACCCTGTCGTGGCTGCTGTCGAACCTCGGCTCCCGCCAGCCGGCCTCCCTGGAGGTCGTCACGCTGCTGCGCAAGCCCGACGCCGCCAAGGTCGCGATCGACGTGAAGTGGGTCGGCTTCGACATCCCGAACGAGTTCGTCGTCGGCTACGGCCTCGACTACGCCGAGAAGTACCGCAACCTGCCGTTCGTCGGCACCCTCGCTCCCCACGTCTACGGCGGCTGATCGAGCGCCCGACAGGGGAACCCTGGAGCGTTTCCCGCCGTTGGAGCATGGAAAGGCGGGTCTGTCAGCCGTCCCATGAGGCCGCGGGTGACAATGCAGGGGTACATTCCGAAGAACAGTCTTTACTCACAGCAGCATTTACCTACGGGCAGGAGGGACGGGGTGCCTAGCGCCCCGTATGGATGGACGTGAAGCGATACTTCCGTGGGCCGGTTATGTGGATCGTGCTGGCCGTCCTCGCCGTGGTCGTGTTGATGAACGTCGTCGGCTCCGGCGGCGGCTACAAGTCGGTGGAGACCAGCGAGGTCATCAAGGCGATCAACAGTGGCCAGGTGGACAGCGCCAAGCTCACCACCGGTGACAGCCAGATGATCAAGATCGAGCTGAAGAAGGACCAGAAGCTCGGCGACAACGACGGCACCAAGTTCCAGGCCAACTACATCGGGGACCAGGGCGTACAGCTCGCCCAGAACCTCCAGACCAAGTACGAAGCCGGTCAGATCCCTGACGGATACTCCGTCACGCCGGACAAGACCAGCCCGTTCCTGAGCGTGCTGCTCTCGCTGCTGCCGTTCGTCCTCATCGTCGTCGTCTTCCTGTTCCTGATGAACCAGATGCAGGGCGGTGGTTCCCGGGTCATGCAGTTCGGGAAGTCCAAGGCCAAGCTCATCACCAAGGACACCCCGAAGACGACGTTCGCCGATGTCGCGGGCTCCGACGAGGCCGTCGAAGAACTCCACGAGATCAAGGAGTTCCTCCAGGAGCCGGCGAAGTTCCAGGCCGTCGGCGCCAAGATCCCCAAGGGCGTGCTGCTCTACGGCCCGCCCGGCACCGGAAAGACCCTGCTCGCGCGTGCCGTCGCGGGCGAGGCCGGTGTCCCCTTCTACTCGATCTCCGGATCCGACTTCGTCGAGATGTTCGTCGGTGTCGGTGCCTCGCGTGTCCGCGACCTGTTCGAACAGGCCAAGGCCAACGCCCCGGCGATCGTCTTCGTCGACGAGATCGACGCCGTCGGCCGGCACCGCGGTGCGGGCCTCGGCGGCGGTCACGACGAGCGCGAGCAGACCCTCAACCAGCTGCTCGTCGAGATGGACGGCTTCGACGTGAAGGGCGGGGTCATCCTGATCGCCGCCACGAACCGTCCCGACATCCTCGACCCGGCCCTCCTGCGCCCCGGCCGCTTCGACCGCCAGATCGCGGTCGACCGTCCGGACATGCAGGGCCGTCTGGAGATCCTCAAGGTCCACCAGAAGGGCAAGCCGGTCGCCCCGGACGTCGACCTGGGCGCCGTCGCCCGCCGCACCCCCGGCTTCACGGGTGCCGATCTCGCCAACGTCCTGAACGAGGCCGCGCTGCTCACGGCCCGCTCGGACCAGAAGCTGATCGACAACCACGCGCTGGACGAGGCGATCGACCGCGTCGTGGCGGGCCCGCAGAAGCGGACCCGGATCATGTCGGACCGGGAAAAGAAGATCACCGCGTACCACGAGGGCGGACACGCCCTGGTCGCGGCGGCTTCCCCGAACTCCGACCCGGTCCACAAGATCACGATCCTGTCCCGCGGCCGGGCCCTGGGTTACACCATGGTCCTGCCCGACGAGGACAAGTACTCGACCACGCGCAACGAGATGCTCGACCAGCTCGCGTACATGCTGGGCGGGCGCGCGGCCGAGGAACTGGTCTTCCACGACCCGACCACGGGCGCCGCGAACGACATCGAGAAGGCCACGGCAACGGCCCGCGCGATGGTCACCCAGTACGGCATGACCGAGCGTCTCGGCGCGATCAAGTTCGGCGGCGACAACACCGAGCCGTTCCTGGGCCGCGAGATGTCGCACCCGAGGGACTACTCGGAGGAGGTTGCCGCGCTGGTCGACGAAGAGGTCAAGAAGCTCATCGAGACCGCGCACAACGAGGCCTGGGAGATCCTGGTCGAGAACCGCGACGTCCTCGACAACCTGGTCCTCGCGCTCCTCGAGAAGGAGACGCTCAACAAGGAGCAGATCGCCGAGGTCTTCTCGACGATCGTGAAGCGCCCGGCCCGCCCGGCGTGGACCGGCTCCTCGCACCGCACGCCGTCCACCCGTCCGCCGGTGCTCTCTCCCAAGGAGCTCCAGCTGACGAACGCGGCGAACGGCACGTCGGCGGCCTCGGCCGCCGTGTCGGTGGAGAAGACCCCGGAGCCCTCCCCGGAGGCGCAGCCGGAGGCCTGACCCTCCCGGAATGGATGCCGCGCCCCCCAGGTTCTAGCCTGGGGGGCGCGGCACTTTCACATGCCCGCGATGCGCAGACAGGAACGAGGAAGAGATGACCGACCCAGTGACCCTGACCGGTGGCGAGGGCACGATCGGCGAGTTCGACGAGAAGCGCGCCGAGGCGGCCGTCCGAGAGCTCCTGATCGCGGTCGGCGAGGACCCGGACCGCGAGGGTCTCCTGGAGACGCCGGCGCGGGTGGCGCGGGCGTACCGGGAGATATTCGGGGGTCTGTGGCAGAAGCCCGAAGAGGTGCTGACCACGACGTTCGACCTTGGCCACGACGAGATGGTCTTGGTGAAGGACATCGAGGTCATGAGCTCGTGTGAGCATCATTTGGTGCCATTCGTCGGAGTTGCCCATGTTGGGTACATTCCGTCCGTTGACGGCAAGATCACCGGCCTGTCGAAGCTGGCCCGGCTGGTGGACGTCTTCGCCCGCCGCCCGCAGGTCCAGGAGCGCCTGACCACGCAGATCGCGGACTCCCTGATGGAGATCCTGGAGCCGCGCGGGGTCATCGTCGTCGTCGAGTGCGAGCACATGTGCATGACGATGCGCGGGGTCCGCAAGCCCGGCGCGAAGACCATCACCTCGGCCGTGCGCGGCCAGCTCCGTGACCCCGCGACCCGCAACGAGGCGATGAGCCTGATCATCGCCCGCTAGCCGGATTGTCGGACCCGCCCGATGACGTCGTCGATCAGGTGATTTCACTTGATCGGGGGCGGTACGGGCGGGCTGCCGAGCAAGCAGATGGTGAACGGGGTGGACGGGCAGGCCCAGGCGAGAACCTGGGGCGTGGGACCTCGCCCCCCACCCCGGCTTCCTGGTGAGCGGCCACCTGGTCCGGGCGCCCGGGTGACCGGTCAGGCCCGGGCCGGGGCCTCGGGGGTGGGGTTCTCGTCGTCCGGGAGCTTCAGGACGTGTTCCAGGAAGAGGGCCGCCGCCACGACCGCCGCGCCCGCCAGGACCGAGAAGCCGGCGTACCAGGTCTGGTCGCGGCGGGCGGGGACGTCCATGGCGGTGGTCAGGAGGAAGACGCCCACGCCGCCGTAGGCGCCCGCGACCAGGGCCGCCACCAGGGCGCTGGCCTGGCCGAAGACGACCGCGCGGGCCGCCATCAGGGGCTCCACGCCCTTGGCTCCGGGTACCCGGTCGCGCTGGGCCTTCAGGCGGGAGCGCAGCGACAGGGCCGTCGCCAGCAGGACCACGGCGATGGCACCGAGCACGATGGGCGCGGCCACCGGGACGCCGGGGAGCGTGCCGTACGCGTTCCACAGCCGGGCTCCGGCCCAGGACAGCACCGCGGCGATCGCGAAAATGCCCGCCAGGACCGCCGGCCTCAGTTGCTTCACGTGCGCCTCTCCCGCCATTCCCGCAGCGCCCGCTGTCCGTGCGTGCGTATCCGGTGATCCTAAGGGTGCGACGGCCCGGCCCCGCGGGCGCGGCTCACTCGGGGAGGCGCAGTTCCAGGTCCTCGCGCCGGGTGAGCCCGGAGAGGCCGACAGTCGCCAGGAGCGCGGCGACGGGGCCGTGGCCCGGGATCTGCGCCTCGGGGTCGATGTCGTTCCACGGGGCCAGCACGAAGGCGCGCTGGTGGGCGCGCGGGTGCGGGAGGGTGAGCACGGGGTCGGCGGAGACCACGTCGGCGTAGGCGATGATGTCGACGTCGATCGTGCGGGGCCCCCAGCGCTCCTCGCGGACGCGGTCGAAGGCTTCCTCGATGGCGTGGCCGCGCTCCAGCAGGGAGCTGGGGGGCAGGGTGGTCTTCACCGAGATGACGGCGTTCAGGTACGAGGGCTGCGAGCCCGCGTCCACGCCCCACGGCTCCGTCTCGTAGACGGGGGAGACGGCCTTGACCCGCAGGCCCGGGGTGTCGCCGAGGGCGTCGATGGCGCCCTGGAGGGTCTCCAGGCGGTTGCCCAGGTTCGCGCCGAGCGCGACGACGGCCCACTTGGGGTTGGACAGGGTCACGTCCGCCGCATCGACGGCTTCGACCACGGAGGCGGGTACCGGCTGGACGGTGGGGTCGCTCTGGGCGTTCATTCCGTTGTTCACGCGCGGCTCCGGGTGATCGTGATGGTCACGTCGTCGAAGGGGACGGTGATCGGCGCGTCCGGCTTGTGGACGACGACCTCCACCTGGGCGACCGCCTCGTGCTTGAGGCACTGCTGGGCGATCCGTTCGGCGAGGGTCTCGATCAGGTCCACGGGCTCGCCCTGGACCACGTCGACGACTTCTTCCGCGACTACCCCGTAGTGCACCGTCTTAGCCAGGTCGTCGCCCGCCGCCGCGGGGCGGGTGTCGAGGTGGAGCACCAGGTCGACGATGAAGGTCTGGCCTTCTTCGCGTTCCCGGGGGAAGACGCCATGGTGCCCGCGAGCCTTGAGGCCGCGCAGCGCGACACGATCCACGCGAATCACTCCTGCTTTTCGTAGGTGCTTCCGGTCCGGGACTCCCCGGATCCATGGCCGGAACCGAGTGCGGTCGGCGTCGTCCATCTTCGAATTTACCTGCGAAATACCTCGGACCCCGACAGCACCCTGACCGAGGGGCTAGGAGGACTCCTCCTCGTCGTCCTCGTCGGAGTCCGTCAGGACGGGAGAACCGTGGTGCGACCAGAGGCGCCAGCCCTCCGGTGTGCGTCGGAACACATTCGTCGCGACGACGAGCTGGCCGACGAGCGGGCCCAGTTCCCCGCCGTCCTCGGCGGGTCCGCCGCTGAGGATGTTCTCGGTGCAGGTCACCAGGGCGGTGTCGCCTATGACGGTGACCTTGGTGTCGGTCAGGAAGAACTGGATGTACTCGGTGTGCGACATGATCAGCGCGTAGGAGCGCAGCACTTCGCCGCGTCCGGACAGCACCGGCCAGCCCGGGTGCACGCAGGAGATCTCGTCTTCGAGCCAGAGCGCCGACAGTGCGTCGAAGTCCCCCCGCTCCATGGCCTCGTAGAAGGCCGTGTTGACCTCTTCGACGGATTCGATGTCGGTACGGCTCACCGTGCCCCTTCCTCGTTGCTACGGGTCGTACCCAGTGCCCCTTCCACGGCGCGGGCCACCCGAACCGCGTCGGCGCTCGCCCGTACCTCGTGGACCCGTACGGCCCAGGCGCCCCGGGCGGCGGCGATGGCGGTGACGGCGGCGGTGGCGGCGTCGCGTTCGCGGGCGGGCGGCGGGGAGGCGCCGTCGGCGCCGGCCAGCACCCGGCCGAGGAAACGCTTCCGCGAGGCGGCCACGAGCAGCGGGAAGCCCAGCGCGCGCAGCTCGGGGAGGTGGGCGACCAGGGCGAGGTCGTGCTCGGCGTTCTTGGCGAAGCCGAGGCCCGGGTCGACCAGGATCCGTTCCGGGGCGATGCCGCCGGTGACGACGGCGTCGATGCGGGTGCGCAGTTCCGCGGTGACCTCGGCGAGGACGTCCTCGTAGACGGCGAGGCTGTTCATGCCGTCGCTGAAGCCGCGCCAGTGCATGACGACGAAGGGCACCTCGGCGGCGGCGACGGCCGGGATCATGCCGGGGTCGGCGAGGCCGCCGCTGACGTCGTTGACCAGGGTGGCGCCGGCGGCGACGGCCCGGGCGGCGACGGAGGCGCGCATGGTGTCGACGGAGACGACGACGCCTTCGGAGGCGAGGCCGCGGACGACGGGGACGACCCGGCGCAGCTCCTCCTCCTCGTCGACGCGGGAGGCGCCGGGGCGGGTGGACTCGCCGCCGACGTCCACGAGGTCGGCGCCCTGGGCGACGAGGTCGAGCCCGCGCTTGACGGCCGCGGTGGTGTCGAACCAGCGGCCCCCGTCGGAGAAGGAGTCGGGGGTGACGTTGACGACGCCCATGACCGCGCAGCGGTCCCAGTCGGGGAGGCCTGTCACCAGGCCCCGGGGGGCGGGACCGCTGTTCGTGTTCATGGTTCCCAGGGTAGGGCCCGCGTGTTGGGCCCCGCCCGGGACGACCATGGCTCAGGCGGCCCGGACCTCGCGCTCCGCCTGGGCGGGGACGCTCTGCACATGGTGGTGGGCGCAGGTGCGGACCGGCTTGGGACGCCGGCGGCCGGCGAACAGCCGGGGCAGGGCGAGCGTGACGAAGCCCTCTGCCTGCATCGCGGCGAAGCCGATGCGGGGCAGGTCCCGGGTGGTGCGGAAGACCACGAAGCGGGGCTCCCAGCGGGGGCGGAACTTCGCGTTGAACTTGTACAGCGACTCGATCTGGAACCAGCGCGAGAGGAACACGAGCAGGCTGCGCCACATCCGCAGGACCGGGCCGGCGCCGATCTTCTCGCCGCGGGCCAGGGCCGAGCGGAACATCGCGAAGTTCAGGGAGACCTTCTCGATGCCGAGCGCCGGGGCGGCCTCCAGGGAGGCGACGATCAGCAGCTCGTTCATGCCGGGGTCGGCGGCGCGGTCGCGGCGCATCAGCTCCAGCGACATGCCGTCCTTGCCCCAGGGGACGAAGTGCAGGACGGCCTTGAGGTCGCCGAAGGGGGAGGTGTCGCCCTCCTCTACGCGGTGTGCCGTGGCGATGTAGCAGTCGCCGTCGCCCGGGTCGCCGACGCGGCCCAGCGCCATGGAGAAGCCGCGTTCGGTGTCGGTGCCGCGCCAGGCCTCGGCGGCGCCGCGCACCCGTTCCAGCTCGGCTTCGGTCAGCTCGCTGACCCGGCGGACCTTGGTGGTGTAGCCGTTGCGCTCGATGCGCTTCACCATCTGCCGGACGTTGCGCATCGCCCGGCCGGAGAGGGAGAAGTCTTTGACGTCGACGATCGCCTCGTCCCCGAGCTCCAGGGCGTCGAGGCCGGTCTCGCGGGTCCAGACCTCGCCGCCGGTCTCGCTGCAGCCCATGACGGCGGGGGTCCAGGAGTGGGTCTTGGCCTCCTCCATGAACCGTTCGATGGCGCCGGGCCAGGCCTCGACGTCGCCGACCGGGTCGCCGGAGGCGAGCATCACGCCGGAGACGACGCGGTAGGTGACGGCGGCCTTGCCGCTGGGGGAGAAGACGACGGCCTTGTCGCGGCGGAGCGCGAAGTGGCCCAGCGAGTCGCGGCCGCCGTGCTTGGCGAGCAGCTCGCGGAGCTTGACCTCGTCGTCGGCGGTGAGCCGGGCGGCCGGGTGCTCGGGGCGGAAGGCCAGGTAGATGGTGGTGACGGCGGTCAGCATGCCGAGGGCGCCCAGCGAGTAGCCGACGGTCCAGGACACCCGGCCGGCGTAGTCGACGGGGCCCTCGAAGCCGAAGAGCCCGTAGACGACGTGGCTGATCTGTTCATAAACACCCGGATTGCCTACAACGCGGCCGGGGTGCGAGTTGACGATGACCAGTCCGAGGCCGATGGAGCCCGCGCTCATCAGGACGAAGTTGGCGAGCGCCTTCCAGCGGCTGCGCGGGTCGGGCAGCGCCTTGAATTCACCCTGATGGCGCAGCAGGAGTGCCAGGAGCACCGCCGCGATGACCACGCCGAGGACCGAGTGGCGGTACGTGAACTGCGCGACGGCGCCGGCCGGCAGCAGCACCACCGCGGCCCGCCAGGCGCGGCGCTTGCGGCGCTTGAGCCCGTGGGCGAGCAGCAGGAGCAGGACGCCGGCGCTGAGGGCCAGGGCGGCGGCGAAGGGGCCGAAGGAGCCGGGCAGCACCTCGGTGACCGCGTGGATGCGGCTGTGCCGGAAGCGCGGGAAGACTCCCGCGGCGATGTCCAGCAGGCCGACGACCGTGACGGCGGTGCCCACGACTCCGGGGACGGACTCCGGTCGGGGTCCTCGGAGGATTCGGCTGACAGGCTTCGGAACCTGTCCCGACTTATCGCCATCTATCCTGCTAGACATCGCTTCCCGTTGCTCCGCGAGAGATCATGTGGCCGAAGGCCGCTGGGGCCCTTCGCTGGGTGGTGCGTCCACTAGGACGACATCGAGGGGGAGCGGGTTCACTCTTCCGCCGATAAAAAAACTAGTCCTGCCATAGAAAGTCGACTGACTGCTCATGGGTCTCACCAGTAATACGGTTCTGGCGCTGGCCATCCTTGCCGGTGTGCTGCTGTTCGCGGCCACGGTGTGGTTCTGGCCGAAGCTCTCGGGCCGCTCCTGGCGCTCGGTCCTCGGCCGGATCGGCCTCCTCCTGGCGACGCAGGTGGCGCTGTTCGCGGCGATCGGTCTCGCCGCGAACAAGTCCTTCCTCTTCTACGGCTCCTGGGCCGACCTCTTCGGCCAGGAGACGTCGATCGGCAAGGTCGTCGACCACTCGATGAGCAGCGACGACATCAAGGTGGTCGACAAGCAGCACCTCGACGTGCCCGGCGGAGCCAAGCCGCCCGTCGGCGGGCAGATCCTGAAGGTGTCGATAACGGGCCAGAAGTCGAAGATAACGACGACCGGCTTCGTGTGGCTGCCGCCGGAGTACTTCCAGCCGCAGCACAAGGACAAGAACTTCCCGGCCTCCATCGTCCTGACGGGTTACCCGGGCATGGCGGAGAACCTGATCAAGGGGCTGGACTACCCGATGACGGCCTTCCGGCAGGCCAAGACGGGCAAGATGAAGCCGATGATCCTGGTCATGCTC
This sequence comes from Streptomyces sp. GL_141, assembly GCF_057834385.1. Taxonomy (NCBI): domain Bacteria; kingdom Bacillati; phylum Actinomycetota; class Actinomycetes; order Kitasatosporales; family Streptomycetaceae; genus Streptomyces; species Streptomyces sp. GL_141. Next base: position 3,682,802 of record NZ_CM174402.1, on the reverse strand, counting down.
CGTCCGACCCCGGGTTCGCGCGACACCGAGTGCGTGGACATACCCGGTGGCCCGCAGACCGAGACCTTCTACGGCCAGGACCTCCCGCAGGCCATCCAGAGCACCTTCCGGGTCGGCAAGAAGCCCGAGAACATGGGCTTCATCGGCAACTCCACGGGCGGTTACTGCGCCCTGAAGATCGGCGCGCACTACCCGCAGACCTTCGGCGCCGCCGCGGGGCTGTCCGCGTACTACGAGGCCGCGGACGACCCGACGACCGGTGACCTCTTCCACGGGGACGACAAGCTGAAGGCGCGTGCGAACGTGCTGGAGGCCATCAAGGCGAAGCAGCCGACCGGTACGTCGTTCCTGGTCACCAGCAGCGAGAAGGGCGAGCCGAACCTCGCCGGCACGAAGAAGTTCATCAAGCTGGTCAAGGGCCCGGACCGGGTCTCCTCGATCATCCTCGACAGCGGCGGCCACAACTTCAACACCTGGCGCCGCGAGATCCCGCCGATGCTGGTGTGGATGAGCGGCAGGATCCAGGCGTAACCAGCGCCGAGCGGCGGGCTCAGGCCTCCTGCAGCCGGGCCCGGCGCAGCGCCCGGTGCACCCCTTCCGGGGTGAGTACGCCGATCAGCGCGCCGGATTCGGGGTCCGTGACCCCGATCCGGCCCGAGTCCTCCTGGAGCAGCAGCGCGAGCGCCTCGCGCAGACTGGCCCCCAGCGCCACTCCGGCGGTGGGGGCCTTTCCGTCGGCGGAGGCGGGGCCGGCGGGGTCGGCGAGGTCGGCGAGGTCGGCCTCCGCGACGGGGGTGACCGCGAGCCGCTTCAGCCCGCGGTCGGCGCCGACGAAGCCGGCCACGTACTCGGTCGCCGGGGCGCCCAGCACCTGCGCCGGGCGGGCGAACTGCTCGATGGTGCCCGACCCGTAGACCGCGATGCGGTCCCCGAGCCGGACGGCCTCCTCCAGATCGTGCGTGACCAGCAGGATCGTCTTGCGCACGGTCCGCTGGAGCGCCAGGAACTCGTTCTGCAGCCGCTCGCGGACCACCGGGTCCACCGCGCCGAACGGCTCGTCCATCAGCAGCACCGGCGGGTCCGCGGCCAGCGCCCGGGCCACGCCGACGCGCTGGCGCTGCCCGCCGGAGAGCTGCTCCGGGTAGCGGCCGCCGTAGACGGACGGGTCCAGCCCGACCAGGTCGAGGAGTTCCGCGGCCCGTGCGCGGGCCTTGGCCTTCGGGGTGCCGATGAGCTGGGGCACGGTGGCCGTGTTCTCCAGCACCGTCTTGTGGGGGAACAGCCCGACCTGCTGGATGACGTAGCCGATGCGCCGCCGCAGTTCGACCGGGTCGGCGGCGGCGATGTCCTCGCCGTTCAGCAGGATCCGGCCGGAGGTCGGATCGATGAGCCGGTTGACCATCTTCATGGTGGTCGTCTTGCCGCAGCCGGACGGGCCCACCAGGGTGACCAGTTCGCCCTCGGCGACCTCGAAGGACAGGTCCCGGGTGGCCGTGGTCCCGTCGGGGTAGCGCTTGGTCACTTGCTCGAATCGGATCACCCGGCCATCTTTCCCTACCCCCGGGGTCCGTTTGTGAAGGGCGTGTTGCCCCCGTGCGAAGGATTCCGGCCATTGTCCGTGCCGGGGGTTATGGTCGCTCCTACGTACGATCGGTGACGGGGGGTGAGGAGCGATGGCCGGGCAGAGCTGCCTGGTGGCGAACGACTGGATCTGCTGGGAGTACGTCACGTCCCGCTCCCAGGAGCTCACCGACGCCACCCTCGAACACGTGTGGATCACGGGCGTGTCGGTGCTGATCGGCATCGCCGTGTCCGTCCCGCTCGCCCTGCTGGCCCGCCGCGGCCGGCACTGGGCGGCACCCGTCCTGGGCCTCACCACCCTGCTCTACACGGTCCCCTCGCTCGCCATGTTCTCCCTGCTGCTGCCGGTCTTCGGACTCTCGGCGGCGCTCGTGGTGACCGGGCTGGTGCTGTATTCGCTGACCATCCTCGTGCGCAACGTGCTGGCCGGTCTCGAAGCCGTGCCCGAGGACGTACGGGAAGCCGCGCGCGGGATGGGGTACGGCCCGGGCCGGCTGCTGTGGCAGGTCGAGCTGCCGCTGGCGCTGCCCGCCCTGCTGGCCGGCGTACGGATCGCGACCGTCTCCACGGTCGCGCTGACCACCGTGGGCTCCATCGTGGGCAAGGGCGGCCTCGGCAACCTCATCGCACCCGCCGTGAACAGCTCCTTCAAGGCCCAGGTGCTCACCGCCTCGGTGCTGTGCGTGCTCCTCGCGCTCGTCGCCGACCTGGCCCTGCTCGGCCTCCAGCGGCTGCTGACGCCGTGGACCCGCGCGACCCGGGCCCCCCGTAGGACGCGCGCCGTTCGCGCCGCCGACGTCAGCGCGGGAGCCGTCTGATGGGAGTGCTGGGACAGGCCTGGGACTGGCTGGCCGACGGGGCCAACTGGTCCGGGGAGAGCGGGGTCTGGCACCGGCTCGGCGAGCACGTGTACGTCAGCGGCGTCGCCCTGGCCCTGGCCTGCGCCCTCGCCCTCCCGGCCGGACTGTGGCTGGGCCACCTCGGCAAGGGCGGCGGCCTCGCCGTCAACGTCTCCAACATCGGGCGGGCCGTCCCGGTCTTCGCGGTGCTGGCGCTGTTCATGGTCTCCCCGCTGCGCAATGCCGGGTACGTGCCCACCATCGCCGCGCTGGTGCTCTTCGCCGTCCCGCCGCTGCTCACCAACGCCTACGTCGGCATGCGCGAGGTCGACCGCTCGGTGGTCGAGGCCGCCCGGGGCATGGGCATGTCCGGCCGCCAGCTGTTCTGGCGGGTGGAACTGCCGCTCGCGCGCGGACTGGTGATGACGGGACTGCGCTCGGGAGCCGTCCAGGTCATCGCCACGGCCACCATCGCCGCCATGGTCGGCCAGGGCGGCCTCGGCCGGATCATCACCGCCGGCTTCAACACGTACAACACCCCACAGGTCGTCGCGGGCGCCCTGCTGGTCGCCGCGCTGGCCCTGCTCGTGGAGGGCGCGCTGGTGGCGGCCGACCGGCTGCTGCCGGGCGCGGCCACCCGCTGAGCGGGCCCCGACACGTCGGCCCACCCCTTGTTGGCCCACCCCTCGAAGGAGATTGAGATGAGCAAGTCCACGCGCGCCCTCGGCGCGGCCCTGGGCGCCGTCGCCCTGACCGCATCGCTCGCCGCGTGCGGCGGCGACAGCCTGGAGAAGGCCAAGGACGGGGGCTCCTCCGCCGCCGCCTCCGGGTCGTCCGAGGGCGGCAAGGGCGGCAAGCTGGTGATCGGAGCCGCCGGCTTCACCGAGTCCAACGTGCTGGCCGAGCTGTACGCGCAGGTCCTGGCGGACGCGGGCTACGACACCTCGATCACCACGGTCAACAACCGCGAGCTGTACGAACCCTCGCTGGAGAAGGGCGAGATCGACGTCGTCCCGGAGTACGCGGCGACCCTCGCGGAGTTCCTCAACGCCAAGGTGAACGGTTCCAAGGCGCCGACCGAGAAGCCGGTCGCGTCGAGCGACGTGACGGCCACGGTGGCGGCCCTGGAGAAGCTGGCGGGCCCGCTGGGTCTGAAGGCGCTGCCCGCGGGCTCGGCGGTCGACCAGAACGCCTTCGCGGTGAGCAAGGAATTCGCCACGAAGAACAATCTCAAGACCCTTTCCGATCTGGGCACGTCCGGTCTGAAGGTGAAGATCGCGGCCGGTGACGAATGCGCGGTGCGGCCCTTCTGCGCACCCGGATTGAAGACCACATACGGAATCGACGTTTCCGGTATCGACCCCAAGGGCGTCGGAACCCCGCAGGCCAAGCAGGCGGTCAAGGACGGCGCGGACCAGCTCGTCCTCACCACCACCACGGACGCCACCCTCGACAGCTTCGGCCTGGTCCTGCTGGAGGACGACAAGAAGCTCCAGAACGCCGACAACGTGCTCCCGGTGGTCAACGCCAAGGACGCCGGCGCCCCCGAGATCGCGGCCGCCCTCGACAAGATCACAAAGGCGCTCACCACGGCCGATCTGGTCGAGCTGAACCGCAAGGTCGACGCCGAGCGCGCCAAGCCGGCGGATGTCGCGAAGGCCTATCTGGAGTCCAAGGGCCTTCTGAAGAAGTAGGAGTTGCGCCTTTCGTGCGGGACGTGCGGTAACTGCTCGGAAACAGATTCCCGGGCGGCTACCCCACACCCTGTCCACGCCCTGTAAATTTCAGGCCATGCCCCGTGGACGCCACCGCAATCCCGAACCTCTTCACCGGCTGCTCACGCCGACGGCCGTCGCCGGTGTGTCCGTTGCCGGCGCCGGCGCCGCCTGGCTGCTCGCGGAACCGATGGCGCTGCGCCTGCTCGTGGCGCTCACCGCGGCCGCAGGGCTGGCCGGCGCCGTCGTCATGCGCTCGTGGGACCTGGCGGCCGGCCGCCGGGTCACCGAGCTCGGGCGCGAGCGGGTCAAGGACGAATGGCGCACCGACGAGCGGATAGCCGAGCTCGAATCCGACCTCGAAGAGGCCCGGGTGCTGCGCGGCAAGCTCGACGCCAAACTGCGCGCCAAGCGGGTCGAACTCGCGGGCCTGCGCGGGGAGCACGCCGCGCTGCTGCGCCGGTACGCCACCGCCGAGACCGAGCGGGCGAGCGCCCTGGAGGGCCGCCGGCTGCTGGCCATCGAGGCCGCGGCCCCGGCCGCCTCCGCCGCCCCGGTTCCGAAGGAACTTCCCGCGGTGTCCGAGGAGCGCACCAGCGCCGGTGCGGCCACCTCGGTGGGCTTCGCCCGCGCCCACGCCGCGCTGGCGGCGCTGGCCGACAAGGTGGCCGAGCAGGCGAAGGCCGCCGCGTCCGCCCCGCAGACCCCGGCCGGCCCGCCGGCTCTCTCCGCGGCCCCCGCCGCTCCCGCCCTGCCCGCGGCCCCGACGGCGTCCACGGCTCCGACGGCGTCCACGGCTCCGGCGCAGCCCGCCGCCCCGGCGAAGCCCGCCGATCTGGAGGCGCACGCCCGCCCCGCGCTCACCGGCCCGGTGCCCGCGGGCCCGGCGGCGGCCGTCCCCGCGCGCCGGCTCGCGGCAGCGGTGGCCCCGTACGCCGCCCAGCGCCGGCCCGCCTCGCGCGTCGAGGGCGGCTTCGACTTCTTCGGTACGAAGACCGCGGCGCAGGCCCGCGCGGTCATCGAGTCCGTGCAGAACGAGGACCTCGCCGATGTCGTCGGCGAGGAGGCCCTCGCCCTCCACAAGGCGGAGTCCGCCCGGGGCGGGGCTGCGCAGCCGGCGGCCCTCGTCCCCGCCGCCAAGCCGGCCACCGCCGAGACCCGCGCCGCGGGCCAGGTCATCGACCTGACCGCCCACGACGAGACCGAACCGATCGACGTCGTCCAGCTGCGCACCGCGATCTCCTAGCGCGGCCCGGTCTCCCGGCTCAACGAGTCGAACCAGCGGACGGCCTGCGGGGCCGAGCGGATCGCCGACACGGTGTGATCGGCGTCCGGCCCCTGGTCGACGACCTTCGCCCGGACCCCGTGGCGGGCCAGATCGGCCGCGCAGGCACGGGTGTTGTCGAAGGGGACGTCGGTATCGGCCGAGCCCCCGTAGAGGCGGACCGGCGCGGCGGGCTTCCAGTCGCAGGCGTCGTCGTTGACCTTCAGGGCCGTGCGCAGCGCCCCGCGCGGGGCGCGGATGTTCTCGTACCACTCCGGGGTGAGCAGCTCCTCCGGTGATGCGGGGAGCCCTGCCGCGATGTCCTCCACCCGGTGGTTCCCGTCGAACAGGCTTTCCACAGCCTGTGCATAAGGCGCGCGGAACACCTCGGCGGGGTCCGCGTAGAGCGGGTGCAGCCGGTTCTGGGCGGTGAGGAAGTAGGTGAGGTAGAAGACGGCGGTGCGCGGTGCGACCCGGCCGTCGGTGATGCCGGGCAGCTCGGAGCCGTCCAGGTCGTACGGCCCCGCGATCGGGGCCAGCGCGCGCAGCCGGAAGCCGGAGCCGGGGCGGGACAGTTCGCGGCCCAGGGCCATCGCCACCTGGGCGCCCTGGGAGAAGCCGGTGGCGTACACGTCCCGGGTGACCGTGCGCCCGAGCCGTTCGGCCGCGGTCCGGGCGGCCCCCAGCATGTCCACGGAGGCGGTGACCGAGGACCGGGTGTCCATGTACGGATGGGCGCCGGGCCCGCCGCCCAGGCCCAGGTAGTCCGGGGCGGCGACGGCGCGGCCGGCGGAGGCGTGCAGATAAGGGGTGAGCCGGTTGTCGCCCGGGTCCCCGGACGGGGCGTCGTCGCGGGTGGCGACCGTGCCGTGGGTGTCGGAGACCAGGTCGAGCCGGTGCGGTCCCCCTCGGGGAAGCACGAGCAGGCCGGTCGCGGTGGTCGGGCGGCCCCGGGGGTCGACGGTGGCGTAGGTGAGCCGGTAGGCGGCGACGCCGTACCGGACGGTGGACGCGTCGAAGCCGAGCGGGGCGAGGCGGGCGGTGACGTCCGCGGGGGCGAGGCGCTCCAGCGGGGTGAGGGAGATGAGGTGCCCGCGGCCGCCCTGTGCGGCCGTGGCGGACGCGGGACTCCCCGCCGGGGCGGCGAGCGCCACGGGCGCGGCGACCCCGCCGAGGACGGCCGCGAGGACCGCGGCGGCGGCGCCGCGCCGGAGCCGGAGGCGGTTGCTCTGCTTCTGCTGGATCGTCATACCCCGAAGCTACGGATCCGGGCACGCACCCAACATCCGGCTGTCCCGCCTTGGTTGGTGGTGCTACCCCCCGGCCTGGCCCCGTCCCGGGCCGCGCGGGCGAAGTCCCTTTCCCCCGGATCTTCGGGGTGGTCGAATGGAGGGCGCAGGCCGGGCAGCCGACGATCCGGGGGGATACGCCATGGAGGAAGCCGAGCACGCGGGCATCGAGCCCGCCGGGGCCGCGGACGCGGCGGTCGTACGGGGGCGGCGCATCCGCCGTTCCGTGATCGTGGGGGCCTGCGCCACGGGAGGGCTGTTCGCCGCGAAGATCTCGGTCGCGGCGTTCGCCGCCGCGTTCTCCTGGGAGGTCACCGTGCTGCTCGCCGTCGTGTTCGGGGCGGGCGGGGCGTGGGCCGGTACCCGGCTGGGGCGGGTGGACGGGGTCCGGGAAGTGGCGCTGGAGCCGCGGGAGATCGTGCTGAGCGCCTTCGCCGTCCGTCCGCTCCTGTGGGAGGGCCGCCCCACGGGGTACTTCGACACCGAACGCTTCGAGCTGCGGGTGACCACCCGGGGGCTCCAGTTCTGGGACCGGGCCGAGCAGCTCTGGAACCACCCGTGGGGCTCCCTGCGCCTGACGGCCGGCCAGGACGTGGTCCTCGTCCACCACGGGGAGCGGCTGATCGAGGAGTTGCTGGTGGACACCCTGGACGGGTCGCCGGACGGGCTGATCCTCGCCGCGGAGCGGATGCGTGCCCGGGCGCGCCACCGGTGACGGGGCCCGCCGGCGGCTAGAACAGCGGGAGTTGGCCCGGGAGCGGGGACAGGGTGAAGCCGTCCAGGGTGGGGGCGGAGGCGCCGAGGGTCACGCGGGCGCGGGAGCCGGGGCAGGAGACGAGGTCCCCGCGGCCCCGCCCGGCGGGCGGGTCGTGGCGGGCGATCCGCCCGGCGGTGACGGCGCAGTCGCGGCCGCAGGAGGGGCAGGCCCGGCGGGGTGAGAGGGACATCCCCCAAGTCTGCCCTGCCGCTGCGACATCGGCCCGCCCGGCCGCCCGGGGTCAGCCCTCGCGGGTGGCCGCCCAGCTCGCGTGGGCCCGGTCCACCCGGGTCCACAGGGCCGTGCGGTCCGTCGGGGTGAGGTCGTCGAGCGCGCGGCCGAAGACGCCCTCCAGCGCGGCGTAGAACTCCTCCGGGCCGTCGAGCACCCGTTCCGTGTTCCCCCGTACCGGGTCGATCCGGCTCAGCACCCGTCCCCGCAGGGCGTCGATGCCGTCCGCGTCGCGCCGCAGGGCCGCGAAGGTCCGTACGAAACCGGAGTCCGCGGAGGTCGACAGCCGGACGTGCTCGGCCTCGAAGCCGGCCGCCGCATCCGGCCCGGCGGGCTCCGCGCGGAAGTTCACGAGCGGGGCGGAGCTGCCCGGGTGGCGGTAGAGCCAGCCCGATCCGGGCAGCCGCTCCAGGGAGTAGGCGAAGGCCCCCTGGCGGTACGGGCCTTCGCGCAGCGGCAGCGGCTCGTGCGGGCCGTCTCCGAGTCCGGCGTCCACGTAGTAGGTGCCGGCCCCGTCGGCCGCCGCCCCCGGCACGCGGACGGTGAGCGCCAGGTGGTCCCCGCTCACGCCCCGCAGGGCGTCTTCGGACTGGGATTCCTTGTACACGCCGCCCACGTGGCGGGTGACCTCGTAGCCGAGGTGGCCGAGGAGCGCGGCGAAGGCCCCGTTGAGGTGGAAGCAGTAGCCGCCGCGTCCGGCGGCGAAGCGGCGTGCCGACAGCTCGGGGTCGATGCCGGGGGCCCGGCCGAGCTGGATGTCGACGTTCTCGTACGGCACGCGCTCCAGGTGCGCCCGCTGGAGGGCGAACAGCCCCGCCACGGACGGCGCGCCGGGCTCCTCGATGCCGAGCCGCCGCAGGTAGGCGGCGTATATGCCGGGGTGCGCGTGCGGGTCTGCCGCTGTGCCGGAGGTCATGCGGGCAGCCTAAGACGTGGCGGGGACAGCGGCGCGGGCCCGGTTACTTGTCGATGTCGCCGACGACGAAGAACAGTGAGCCGAGGATCGAGACCATGTCCGCGACCAGCTGCCCGGGAAGCAGCACCGCCAGCGCCTGGATGTTGTTGTACGAAGCCGAGCGCAGCTTGAGCCGGTACGGGGTCTTCTCGCCCTTGGAGACCAGGTAGTAGCCGTTGATGCCGAGGGGGTTCTCGGTCCACGCGTACGTCTCGCCCTCGGGGGCCTTCAGGACCTTCGGCAGCCGCTGGTTGATCGGTCCGGGCGCCAGCTGTTCCATCCGGTCCAGGCAGGCGACCGCGATGTCCAGCGCGTTGTGGGTCTGCTCCAGCAGGACCTCGAAGCGGGCCAGGCAGTCGCCCTCGGTGCGGGTGACGACCTTCAGGACGTCCTGGAGCTCGCCGTAGGCGAGGTACGGCTCGTCGCGGCGCAGGTCGAAGTCGACGCCGGAGGCGCGGGCGATCGGGCCGGAGACCCCGTACGCGTGCACGGCCTCGGCGGACAGGACGCCGACGCCGCGGGTGCGGGCGCGGAAGATCTCGTTGCCGCGGACCAGGTCGTCGTAGACGTGCATGCGCGTGTTCACGTCGGCGATGGCGGCGCGGGCCCGGCCCAGCCAGCCGGCGGGCAGGTCCTCCTTGAGGCCGCCGACGCGGTTGAACATGTAGTGCATGCGGCCGCCGGAGATCTCCTCCATGACGGCCTGGAGCTCCTCGCGCTCGCGAAACGCGTGGAAGATCGGGGTGATCCCGCCCAGCTCCAGGGGGTACGAGCCGAGGAACATCAGGTGGTTCAGGACCCGGTTCAGCTCGGCGAGCAGGGTCCGCATCCACACGGCCCGCTCGGGCACCTCCATGCCGAGCATCCGCTCGACGGCCATGACCACGCCCAGCTCGTTGGAGAACGCGGACAGCCAGTCGTGGCGGTTCGCGAGCATCACGATCTGGCGGTAGTCGCGGGCCTCGAAGAGCTTCTCGGCGCCGCGGTGCATGTAGCCGACCACCGGCTCGGCACTGACGATGCGCTCGCCGTCCAGGACGAGGCGCAGGCGCAGCACGCCGTGCGTGGAAGGGTGCTGGGGGCCGATGTTGAGCACCATGTCGGTGCTCTCCGCCGCGCCGCCGATGCCGACCGTGGTCTCCGTCATGGCGGCATTGTCTCAGCCTGCGGGGGCGGCTCGTAGCTCGGTCCGGATCGCGGATCGGGGAGCGGTGGCCGACGGGCTCCGCACGCCCGGTCCGGGAGGCGGGACACACCCTAGGGTGGGGGGATGGACACGGGGACAGAGGGAGAGGCGGGTCCGCCCGAGTGGGTGGGGCTGCCGGGCGGGCTGCTGACGCTGCGCAGGCTGCTGCTGACGCTGTGGATGTCCCTCTTCACGGTGGTGACGGCCGTCGTACTGGGGCTGACCGCCGGGCCGGGGTGGGCGGCGCTCGGCGGGCTGTGGCTCGCGGTCCTGGCCTGGGGCTGGGTGATGCTCGGACGGAACTGGCGGTCCTGGCGGTACGCGGAGCGCGCGGACGACCTGCTGATCAGCCGGGGCGTGATGTGGCGGGAGCAGACCGTGGTCCCGTACGGGCGGATGCAGCTGGTGGAGGTCACCTCGGGCCCGCTGGAGCGCCGCTTCGGCCTGGCCTCCGTACAGCTCCACACGGCCGCCGCGGCCACCGACGCGAAGATCCCCGGCCTCGCGCCCGAGGAGGCGGAACGGCTGCGCGACCGCCTCACGGAGCTCGGCGAGGCAAGGTCGGCGGGGCTGTGACGCCGCCGGCGGAGGCGGGGGAGGCGTCCGGGCAGGAGCGGCGGCTGCATTTCCTCACGCCGCTGCGCCGGGCCTGGGTGCCGATCGCCGCGACCATCGGCATCGCCGCCCAGCAGGGCCAGAACCTCGCCGAGTGGGTGACGGACGTCTCCACCGCCCTGCGGGTCCTCGCGCTGTTCGCGCTGGTCCTCGTCTTCGGTGCGTACGGCTTCCTCAGCTGGTGGTTCACGCACTACGCCGTCACCGCCACCGAACTGCGCATCCGCAGCGGGCTCCTCTTCCGCCGCACCGCGCACATCCGCCTCGACCGGATCCAGGCCGTCGACGTCACCCGCCCCCTGCTGGCCCGCCTCGCGGGCGTCGCCAAGCTGCGGCTCGACGTCATCGGCACCGAGGCCAAGGACGAGCTGGCCTTCCTCGCGGAGAAGGACGCCGTCTCGCTCCGCGCCGAGCTGCTGGCCCGCGCGGCCGGTTTCACCCCGGCCGAGGCCCCGCTCCTGGGCGAGGCCCCCGAGCGGGAGCTGCTGCGCGTGGGGCCGCGCGATCTGGCGGTATCGCTGCTGCTCACCCTGACCACCTGGGCCATCCTCGTCGGCGGGATCGTCGGCCCCTCGCTCGTGTGGTGGCTCAGTTCCAGCCCGTGGGTGGCCATCGCCACCCTGCTCCCGGTGCTGGGCGCGATGTGGGCGGGGAGCGCCGGCCGCTTCCTCACCGAGTACGACTGGCGGGTCGCCGAGTCCCCCGACGGGCTCCGGCTCGACCACGGCATGCTCGACCGCGCCCACGAGACGGTGCCGCCGGGGCGCGTGCAGACCGTACGGATCGTCGAGCCGCTGCTGTGGCGCCGGCGCGGCTGGGTCCGGGTGGAGCTGGCGGTGGCCGGCTCGAAGAACGACGTCCTGGTCCCGGTGGCCACCCGGGCCGCCGCCCACGCCGTCGTCGCGCGGGTGCTGCCCGGCGTCGACCTGGGGGGCCTCGTCTTCGAGCCCTCGCCCCGCAGCGGATCGCGCTGGGTGGTGCCGGTGTGGTGGAAGGGGTACGGCCTGGCCGTCTCCGCGGACGTGTTCGCGGCCCGCCACGGCCGCCTGTGCCGGCGAACGGAGATCGTCCCGCACGCCAAGGTGCAGAGCGTGCGGCTGTCCCAGGGCCCCTGGGAGCGTGCCCGCGGGGTGGCCGACGTCCACGTGGACACCGGGGCGAACGGCACGGTCACGGCCCGCCTGCGCGGCGCGGCGGAGGCCGCCGAACTGCTCCACGCCCAGGCGGCCCGCTCCCGCACCTCCCGGGCGGCGGCCCGCCCGGACCGCTGGATGACCTGACGCCGGGCGTGCGTGCGTGTGGTCGGCAGGACCCGTGGACATCCTCCGCACCGCACGCATCGCAGCCCCCGCCCTGGCCGCCCTCACCCTGACGCTGGCCTTCGCCGGCCCCGCGTCGGCGGACCCCGCGTTCGTGATGCGCAACGGCGGATTCGACCGGATCGACTGCGGCGAGAACACCGGCGACTTCGGCATGCTGCCGGCCGACTCGGCCACCCTCGACGCCGTCGTCCCGGGTACCTGCGAGTTCGTGCAGCGCTTCTGGACCGCGCCGCTTCCGGACCGACCAGCCGGGCGGCGGTGGGGCGAGCCGGCTCCGCCGCCGGGGGCGGGACTACGCCGCCCCGCCGCCGCCCGCGCGGACCAGCCCGGTCTCGTACGCCAGGACCACGACCTGCACCCGGTCGCGCAGGTCCAGCTTGGTCAGGATGCGGCCCACGTGGGTCTTGACCGTGGCCTCCGACAGGACCAGGCGGGCGGCGATCTCGCCGTTCGACAGGCCCTGGGCGACCAGCAGCATGACCTCGCGCTCGCGCTCCGTCAGCCGCTCGACGTCCTTGTTCCGCGGTTCCGCCGAGGTCGACGGAAGCATCGGTGCGAACCGGTCCAGCAGCCGGCGCGTCGTGGACGGGGCGACCACCGCGTCGCCGCTGTGCACCGAGCGGATCGCGGCCAGCAGCTCGCCCGGCGGGACGTCCTTGAGCATGAACCCGCTCGCGCCCGCCTTCAGGCCCGAGAAGGCGTACTCGTCGAGGTCGAAGGTGGTCAGGATGATGACCTTGGGGTGTTCCTCGGGCTCGCAGATGCGGCGCGTCGCCTCGACCCCGTCGAGGCGGGGCATGCGGACGTCCATCAGCACCACGTCCACCTTCGTGGCCCGCAGCACCTCCAGCGCCTCCAGGCCGTCGCCGGCCTCGGCGACGACCTCCATGTCGGGCTGCGCCGCGAGCACCATCCGGAAACCGGTGCGCAGCAGTACTTGGTCGTCGACCAGCATCACGCGGATGGAGGGGCCGGTGGGGAAGGACATGGTCACCTTTTCTTCAGGGGGAGCAGTGCGCTGATCCGGAAGCCGCCACCGGGCCGGGGGCCCGCGTCGAGGGTGCCTCCGACCATACCGATGCGTTCGCGCATGCCGATCAGCCCGTGTCCGGCGCCGTCCGCGCCGCCGTCCGTGTACAGCTCGCGGGCCGCGCCCCGGCCGTCGTCCTCGACGAGCAGACCGAGCCCGTCGTCGAAGTAGACGAGCCGGACGCTGGCCTTCGCGTCGGGGCCGCCGTGCTTGCGGGTGTTCGTGAGTGCTTCCTGGACGATCCGGTACGCCGTCAGCTCCACGCCGCTGGGCAGCTTGCGCGGGGCGCCCTCGACCTCGAAGTCCACCGCGAGCCCGGCCGTCCGCACCTGCTCGACCAGCACCTCGATCTGCTCCACGTCGGGCTGCGGCACGTAGTCCTCGGACTCCTGCGGCTCGCCGGTGCGCAGCACGCCCAGCAGCCGGCGCATCTCGGCGAGGGCCAGGCGCCCGGTGCCGGAGATGGTCTGCAGGGCCTCCTTGGCCTGCTCGGGGGCCGCGTCCATCACGTAGGCGGCGCCGTCGGCCTGGACCACCATCACCGACACGTTGTGCGCGACGACGTCGTGCAGCTCGCGGGCGATCCGGGCCCGCTCGGCGGCGACGGCCACCTTGGCCTGGGCCGCGCGCTCCTGCTCCAGGCGCTGGTTGCGTTCGACGAGCTGGGCGTAATAGGCCCGGCGGGTGCGCAGGGAGTCGCCCATCACCCAGGCGAGGGCGAACGGGATCATCATGAACACGACGAAGAGCACGCTGTCGGTCGTGGAGGCGTTCTTGTCCACGCCGACGCGCAGGAAGTACAGCGGGGAGGCGAGCAGCCCCCAGCCGAGGGCGGTGCGCGAGACCCAGCGCGGCACGTCGGAGGCGGCGACCGTGAACAGCACGACGAGCATCGCGAAGTCGTAGAAGTTCGCCTCCGCGCCGATGGCCAGCTGGTAGAGGCCGGTGGCGACGGTGAGCCAGAAGACCGGGACGGTCCACTTGCGGCGCAGCGCGACGGCGCTGCTCAGCGCCACCACACAAGGGGTGGCGAGCAGCGCGGAGCCGGTGCCCTGGTGCATCGAGGCGACGACGGCCATCGAGAACCCGAAGAAGAGGACAGCCCAGAAGCTGTCGACGCCCGTCGGGTGTCTGCGGAGGAAATCGTAGAGGCGCTGCACGTAACCCAGAGTAGGGACAGCCGATAGGTGCTGGAGTCAACCAGAGGGGCGATCCGTGCGACGCGCGAGTACTACCCGAGGTGGAGGCGACCATAACCTTTCAGCGATGAGCACTCAGGGTGAAGCCACGGCACAGGCGGGTCCGGTCCGCTGGCGGACGGCGATGGAGCGGGCCCTGTACGGCCCCGACGGCTTCTACGTACGCCCCGGCGGGCCCGGCCCCGCAGGGCATTTCCGCACCTCCGTGCACGCCTCGCCGCTCTACGCGCGGGCCGTGGCCCGGCTGCTCCTGTGGGTGGACGGGGAGCTCGGCCGCCCGGAGGAGCTGGACCTGGTCGACGTAGGGGCCGGGCGCGGGGAACTGCTGGCCGGAGTGCTGGCGGCGCTGCCGCCGGAGACGGCCGCGCGGGTGCGGCCGTACGGGGTGGAGCGCGCGGAGCGGCCCGCCGGGCTCGACGGGCGGATCCGCTGGGTGGGCGAGGCGCCCCGGGGCACCCGGGGGCTGCTCTTCGCCAATGAGTGGCTCGACAACGTACCGCTGGACCTCGCCGAGGACGGGCGCTACGTGGAGGTCGAGCGGGACGGTACGGAGCACCCGGGCGGCCCCCTGGACGGCCCGGACCGGGCCTGGCTGGAGCGGTGGTGGCCGCAGGCGCAGCCGGGCGGGGGCCGGGCGGAGACCGACGGGGGCCGGGCGGAGTCGGGCGGGGGCCGGGCGGAGATCGGCCGGCCGCGCGACGAGGCCTGGGCGGGAGCCGTCGCGACGGTGGAGCGGGGCCTCGCGGTCGCCGTCGACTACGCCCACACCCGGGAGGCCCGGCCGCCCTTCGGGACGCTGACCGGATTCCGCGCCGGGCGGGAGACCGCCCCCGTGCCGGACGGGAGCTGCGACGTCACCGCGCACGTGGCGCTCGACGCGTGCGCGGGGCCGGGGGCGGTGCTGCTGACCCAACGGGACGCGCTGGCGGCCCTCGGCGTCTCGGGGGCCCGGCCCCCGCTCGCCCTGGCCTCCACCGACCCGGCGGCGTACGTCCGCGCCCTGTCGGCGGCGGGCGAGGCCGCGGAACTCACCGCGCGGGGTGGCCTCGGCGACTTCGGCTGGCTGGTCCAGCCGGTCGGGGTGGCGCCGTGGAAACCCGGCCCCTCCGGCGTTTGAGGTGCAGGGGTCCGGGGACTGGTCCCCGGGAACGGCGCCGCACCCGGCAACGGATCCGGGGCGGAGCCCGGGGAACGGGCGAAGGGCGGGTAGGGGACTCTGCGCCGCGCAGAGGCACGCTCCCTACCCGCCCCCCTTACCGTCTACTCCGAGTCGTGGTCGTGGCCCTCGTGGAGGCCACCCCCGCTGCCGGAGCCGTTGCTCGGCTCGGAGACGACCGGCCGGCCCAGCGGCGCCAGGTCGTACGCGTAGTGACCCACCGCGTCCGCGATGACGTCGACGTTGATGTCGAGCGCCTTCTGGTCGATGTTCGCCAGGGTGTCGCCCTTGCCGTGGTAGTTCACGTCGTACGCGACCCCGGCCTGCCCGCCGAACTTCGCCGCCTGCTCCGGCGTCTTGATGCCCTCGGCGCCCGTGAACGTACCGCCCGAGGGGATGCCGACCGCGATGAACGGGCCGTAGTCCGAGCGGCCCGAGAAGTCGGTGCCCTCGCGCGGGATGCTCTTGGAGTCGAGGAAGTCGTTGATCCCCTTCTCCAGCTGCGCCGAGCCCTCGGGGCCGGGGCCCGAGCCGACCTTGTCCGAGTCGTCGCCGTCGTAGACGAAGTACGCGGCGTTCGGCGAGGCGATCATGTCGAAGTTCAAGTAGAGCTTGATCTGCTTCTTCTGCTCCTCCGTCAGCCCGTCGACGTACGCCTCGGAGCCGAGCAGGCCGAACTCCTCCGCCGACCACCAGGCGAACTTGACCTTGTTCTTGATCTTGCCCTGGCTGTGCGCGAGCTTCTGCGCGACCTGGAGGATGCCGGCCGAGCCGGAGCCGTTGTCGTTGATGCCCGGGCCCGCCGCGACGGAGTCGAGGTGCGCACCGAGGAAGACGGTGTTGTTCTCGTCGCCGCCCCGCGTCTCCGCGACGACGTTGTACGTCTTGCGGTTCTCCCGGAACTCGCGGATGTCGAGGGTGACCTCCACCGGACCCGCGGCCGCGTCGGCGGCGAGCCGCTGGCCCTCGGCCAGCGTGACGCCACCGGTCGGGATCTTGCCCGCGTCGGCGGAGCCTATGGTGCCGTTCAGGGCGCCCTCGGCGTTGTTGTAGATCACCGCTCCGACCGCACCGGCCGTCGCCGCGTTCTGCTGCTTGACCGCGAAGGCGCAGCCGCCGCGCTTGATCAGCGCGACCTTGCCCGTGAAGGCGCCCGCGGCGAAGTCGGCGGGCTCGCAGCCGTTGGTGCCGTCGGCGTCGACCGGGGCGACGGCGATCTGCGCCGTCACGCCGTTCGCCGGGCCGCTGGCGGTGTACGTCATCAGCTTGATCGGGACGTCGCGGCCGGCCGGGCCGTTGACCTTCAGGGTCTCGGCGACCGTCTCGACGTACACGAACTCGAACTCGTTCTTGGTGACCTTGTATCCGGCCGCGCGCATGACGAGCTCGACGTACTGGGCCGACTGGACGTGGCCCTTGGAACCCGCCACGCGGGTGCCCTTGTTGTAGTCGGCGATGGCCTGGAAGACCTTCAGGTGGTTGTTGGCACCCTTGCCGGTGGAGTCCTTGACCAGCTTTCGGGCCAGTGCGTCACCCCGGGCGGCGTCGCTCTGCGGGCTGCCCGTGGCTCCGGCCGGTCCGGCGAGGAGCAGCGGGGAGACGAGGGCCGCGGCCGCCAGGGCGGCGGTGGCTGCGGCTATACGACGTGAGGGCATGAAAGTCCTTCCACGGCAGATGCGCGAGCGCATGCGTAAGGCGTTTCGGCGTATGGCATGGGGCGTACGCGGTGAGGCGTACGGGGGTGCGGGAGTGCGGCCTGCGGGGGTGCGGCCTGCGGGGGTGCGGCGTACGGGGTGTGGGGATGCGGATGCGGACGCGGATGCAGACGCAGGTCAGGTGCGTTGCGCCGGGTGGGGGGAGCGGTGGACGCACGTTAGACACCAAGTGGCGGCCATGGCCAGACTTTTCACTGATTCCGGTTTGTGAAATCCGTATATCGGAGCATCTGAGCCGTCGAATTCAGGCCAGTGCCCGCTCTCCGTGCCTGGCCGGCCCGTCGAGCTGCCGCCGTCCTGCCGCAAAGCTGCCGCAGGGTGGGGCGGGGCAGAGCTAGCGCAGGATGCCCTCGATGAAGTCGGATCCGATCCGTGCGACCGCCGCCAGATCCAGCTGGTGCTGGACGTACCGGCCTTGGCGGCGGGTCTGGATCAGCCCGGCCTTCTTCATCACCGACAGGTGGCGGGACACCTCCGGGGCGGTGATCCCGTGCGCGGCCGCCAACTCGCCGGTCGTGTACGGGGCGCGCGCCAGATTGCGGCACAGCATCATCCGCATCGGATGGGCCAGGGCCTCCATGCGCCGCTGCAACAGCTCCACCGACCCCGGGGAGGAGGCCAGTTCGGGAGAGCCGAGCGGGTAGTGGATCACCGGACGCCAGCCAGGGGCGTGCAGCACCAGCAGGTGGGGCCAGCCGAAGTTCGTGGGCACGAACAGCAGGCCGTCGCCTATTCGCGGATCGGTCGCGGTCGCGGACCCGTGGACCATCTTGTCCACCGTGACCGTGGTCAGCCCCTCGTCGACGCTCAGCGCCGAGGAGACCTCCTTCAGCACGGCCGGCAGCCCCTTGCGCCGCAGCACCTCCGTCTTGTGCCGGGCGTCCGCGCTCTGGCGGGGCCCGACCCGGCGCCAGGTCTCCGCGAAGAAGGCCTCGTCGCAGTCCTCCATCAGCCGGCGCAGCCAGACCCGGACACCGGCGGTGTCGTCGAGCACCCGCACGGCGAAGGCCAACTGCTGCGGCCCGCGCGCGGAGGCCGTCTCCAGGGCCTTGGCCCGGGCGAGCGGATCCGTGAGCGGGGACGGCCCGGCGGCGTCGCCGTAGAGGGCCAGCCGGCAGTGCTCCAGGGCGGCCGTCACGAACCGCTCGTCGTCCAGCCGGTCGAGCACGTCGAGCTCGGCGGCCAGGGTTGCGGCGGGCAGCCCGGACCCGCCGGGAATCCCGGCGAAGGCCATGAACAGGTCGGCGAAGGAGCTGCGCCACATGAAATCGCCCTCCAGCAGCCGGTCCGCGAGATCCGGATCGAGCGCGGCGGCGGTGGTGGAGGTCCAGGAGGCGAGCCCGGGGTGGTGCCCGGGCTGGGAGAGCGCGTGCAACGCCATGCAGAGCTCTGCGAGCGGGGACGGCGCGAAGCCGATCCGCTCCGCGGGGAGCCCGGTGATGTCGATGGTGACGCTCATCGGATCATTCTGCCGCCGCGAGGCCCGCCCGGGCGCCAGGCCACGCCCCCTTCGCCCACCCGGCGGATCCCCGGCCCCGGGGACCAGTCCCCGGACCCCTGCGCCTCAAACGCCGGCGGGGCTGTGTTGTGGCCGGCATCGGCCTGTACGTGGCGGGTCGTGTCGGGTGGCTGCGGGGGGTCGGTGCCGGGGCCGGGGTGGGGTGTTGGCCTGGACTGCATGATTTAGGCGCCCTGTGCCCTACTCCGACAGTCAAGCCGCTCCCTGCGCCACACATCACGCTCTACGTCCAGGCCGACACCCCACCCCGTCCCCGACCCCGCCCCGGCCGCCCCCACCCTCCCCGGCCAACTCCAGCCGCGCAGCCAAAGCAGCCGTCCGGCGTTTGAGGACCGGGGTCTGGGGCGGAGCCCCAGGGGCCCGGGCTCCGCCCGGCCAGGGCGCAGGCCCGGGGATCCAGTCGGCGAAGCCGACCCCGCGGGGCGGATTGACGGCGTTGGTCAACCAGCGCGCGCAGCGCCCCCAGGCAGGTTCAGGGTGGATACATGACCGCGATCGAGCAGTACCTCGTCGACACCTACCGGGCCTCGCAGCAGGGCACCCCGATGCCCCCGCCGCCGGGCCGCGATGACGTGGCCGTCCTGCGCGCGGCCCGCACCTACGAACAGTTCCGGGCCGTCCTGGACGGCGCCCCCGGCCACCACCCCTGGCGCGCGTCCGTCCGCCGCCTACTGACCCGCAGGCCCCTGACCTGACCACCATTCGCACCTCGGCCCGACCTTCGAGCCCCCCACGCAAGCAGCCCCTGCCCTATCGGGCCCCGGCGAGCGGCCCCGTTCCGGCCGTCCCGGGCTGTAGGTGGCCCCGGCTGTGCCGGACCGGGATACCGGTGGCCCAGCCCCCTGCTGGTCCGGGCTGCGGGTGGCCCCAGCGCCCCGCCCGCCCGGGCTACAGGCGGGACACGAAGTCCGCCACCGCCTTGGTGACGTCGGCTTCCGTCCAGGTCAGGCCCGGGCGGGTGACCTCGATCTCCGTCACGGACAGGCCCGGCGGCCCGTCGGGGGACCAGCGGCGGAACAGGACCGTGCCCGTCTCCTCCGCCAGGCGGACGCCCGCCTCCGTGAGGCGGTCCGCGTCGTACGGGAGCCACACCTGGAACTGATGCGTGTGCGGCACCTCCGGGTGGACCCGGAACCACGGCACCTCCGGAGCCGCGCCGAGCGCCGAGGACAGGGCGGACGCCACCGTCCGCGCCTTGGCCACGTAGGAGGGCAGCTCCGGCAGCTCCCGTTCCAGCCCCGCCAGCGCGGACAGTGCGGCCGGGAACTGGCGGAAGATCTGGCCCCCGTACCGGTGCCGCCAGACCTTCGACTCCGCCACGAGCGACGCCGATCCGGCGAGGGCGGCCCCGCTGAGGCCCCCGAGGGACTTGTAGAAGGAGACGTACACGGAGTCGGCCAGCGCCGCGATCTCCGGCAGCGACCGGCCGAAGTGGACCGTCGACTCCCACAGCCGGGCCCCGTCGAAGTGGACCACCGCGTCCCGTTCCCGGGCGCTGTCCACCAGGGCCGACAGCTCCTCCCAGGTCGGGAGCAGGAAGCCCGCGTCCCGCAGCGGAAGCTCCAGCATCAGCGTCCCGAACGGCTCCGGCAGCTCGGCGACCTCCGACGCGGTCGGCTGGCGCGGTTCGCCCGTCGGGTGGACGGTCCGCAGCCCCGAGAGGACCGACAGCGCGCCTCCCTCCCACCGCTCCGGATGGCTCATCGGGTGCAGGGCGACCACCGGGTTCCCGGTCCGGCCGGCCCAGCAGCGCAGGGCGATCTGCTGGGCCATGGTCCCGGTCGGGAAGAACGCCGCGTCCTCGGTGCCGAGCAGCTCCGCGACCCGCCGCTCCAGCCGCTCCACGACGCCGCTGCCGTAGATGTCCCCCGGCTCGTCGGAGTCCGGGGCCAGCCCGCCCAACTCCGCCAGCAGTTCGCCGACCGTGGCCTCCCGCAAACTGTCCGAAAGCTTCCGCCGGGCCGCCCGCCCGGCAACCACCATCCGCGCGGCCACGCCGTCGGCGTCGTATTCGGCGTCGTATTCCGGTCCCTGCGCCGCGATTTTGTCCGCGTCGGGTTCCGAGCACCGCTCCGCTTGCGTGCTCGTCACCCGCCCGGCCGTTGGTTCCCCCTCGAGGTCTGTCACCCGCCCGGCCGGTCGTTCCCCGGCCACGTCCGGGATCCGCTCCGGGCTCGGCTTCGCGCCTGCGGCCCGTTCGGCTGCCGCGTCCGGTTCCGCGATCCGCTGCACACCCGTGTTCCTGCCCGGCCCCGGCCCATCCCCCCGGCCGGAGTCGGACCCTGGGCCCGCGCTGGCCCCCGGCTCCGATCCTGCGCTCGGTTCCGAGCCCGGCTCCGGCCCCGGCTCCGGCTCCGCACCCGCGCCCCGCTCCGCGCCCAGGGGCGCCCCCGGGCCCGGCTCCGCCCCCGTGACCCGTTCCGCCGCCCCTGCGGCCGCCGCGGGACCCGTGGTGACCGTCCGCTCCGTGTCCTGGTTCATCCCCCGATCATCGCCGACCGGCCCACACGCCAGCAGCTAGCATGGCGACGTATCGTCCGGTACCCCCCGCGGACCGGAACGGAGCGGAAGGCCTCCCCCGCGTGAACACAGCCCCCCAGGCGGAGCGCCCCGCCCGGCTTGCCGTCGGTGTCGTCGGAGCCGGCCGGGTCGGTCCCGCGCTGGCTTGCGCCCTGCAGCAGACGGGGCACCGTCCCGTCGCCGTGTCGGGCGTCTCCGACGCCTCCCGGCGCCGGGCCGAGCGGATGCTGCCCGGTGTGCCCGTCGTCTCTCCCGCACAGGTGCTCCAGGCCTCCGACCTCGTGCTCCTGACCGTCCCCGACGACGCCCTGCCGTCCCTGGTGGAGGGCCTCGCCGAGACCGGCGCGGTCCGCCCCGGACAGCTCCTCGTCCACACCTCCGGGCGGTACGGGGTCTCCGTGCTCGACCCCGCGCGCCGCGCGGGCGCGCTCCCGCTGGCCCTGCACCCCGCGATGACCTTCACCGGCACCGAGGTCGACGTGCAGCGCCTCGCGGGCTGTTCCTTCGGGGTGACCGCCCCCGACGAGCTGCGGCTCGCCGCCGAGGCCCTGGTCATCGAGATGGGCGGGGAACCGGAGTGGATCGCCGAGGTGAACCGCCCGCTCTACCACGCGGCCCTCGCGCTCGGCGCGAACCACCTGGTCACCCTGGTCGCCCAGTCGATGGAGCTGCTGGCCAAGGCGGGCGTCGAGCACCCGAACCGGATGCTCGGCCCGCTCCTCGGCGCGGCCCTCGACAACGCCCTGCGCTCCGGTGACGCGGCCCTGACCGGCCCGGTGGCCCGCGGTGACGCCGGTACCGTCGCCGCGCACGTATCGGAGCTGCGCAAGCACGCCCCGGGCACCGTCGCCGGATACCTCGCGATGGCCCGTACGACCGCGGACCGCGCCCTCGCGCACGGTCTGCTCAAGCCCGAGCTCGCCGCGGACCTCCTCGGCGTACTCGCCGACGGCGCGAACGGCATCGACCCCGGCCGCCCAGGCCCCGGTCCCATCTCCGGCCCCGAGGGAATCGAAGGCGGCGGCGACCAGTGATCCTCCTCGACACCGCGGACGCACTGCACCGCCTGCCCCGCGCCACTACCGCCAACGCCGATGCCGATGCCGCCGCCCCCGCCGGCCGCCGCGCCGTCGTCATGACCATGGGCGCCCTCCACGAGGGCCACGCCACCCTGGTCCGCACCGCCCGCGAACAGGTCGGCCCCACCGGCCAGGTCGTGGTCACAGTCTTCGTCAACCCCCTCCAGTTCGGGGCGAACGAGGACCTCGACCGCTACCCCCGCACCCTCGACGCCGACCTGCTCATCGCCGAAGAGGCCGGAGCCGACGCCGTGTTCGCCCCGGCCGCCGACGAGGTCTACCCCGGCGGCGACCCCCAGGTCCGGATCACCGCCGGCCCGATGGGCGGCCGCCTCGAAGGCGCCACCCGCCCCGGCCACTTCGACGGCATGCTGACCGTCGTCGCCAAGCTGCTCCACCTCACCCGCCCCGACCTGGCCTTCTTCGGCCAGAAGGACGCGCAGCAACTGGCGCTGATCCGGCGGATGGTGACCGACCTGAACTTCCCCGTGGAGGTGGTCGGCGTACCGACCGTCCGCGAGCCGGACGGGCTCGCGCTGTCCTCCCGCAACCGCTACCTCTCCGCCAAGGAGCGCGGCACGGCCCTGGCCCTCTCCCGCGCCCTGTTCGCCGGCCGCGACCGCCTCGCCGCGCAGGCCGCGCTGCGCGCCCGCGCCGAGGCGCAGGGGCCCCCGGCCGGAGACGAGCGGGCCACCGGCCTGGCCCGGCTCGGCGAGATCCGCGCCTCCGCCGACGCGCACGCCGTCGCCGCGGCGGGCGCCGGGCTGCCGGAGGCCGTACGGGCCGCCGCGCGGCACGTCCTGGAGGAGGCGGGCCGCCACGATCCGCCGCTCGTCCTGGACTACCTGGCGCTGGTGGACCCCCAGGACTTCACCGAGGCCGGCCACGGCTTCACCGGTCAGGCCGTGCTGGCCGTCGCCGCGAAGGTGGGCGCGACCCGGCTGATCGACAACATCCCATTGGAGTTCGGAGCACAACCGTGAGCACCCCAGGCAGAGGCCCCGCAACCGCGGGCACCAGCACCGGCATACGGCTCCACGCCCCGGCGCCCGGCTGGTCCGTAGACGCCGATGTCGTGGTCGTCGGGTCCGGAGTCGCCGGACTGACCGCCGCACTGCGCTGCGCGGCCGCGGGCCGCCGTACCGTCGTGGTCACCAAGGCCCGCCTCGACGACGGTTCCACCCGCTGGGCCCAGGGCGGCATCGCCGCCGCCCTCGGCGACGGGGACACCCCCGAGCAGCACCTCGACGACACCCTCGTCGCGGGCGCCGGCCTGTGCGACGAGGCCGCCGTCCGGCTCCTGGTCACCGAGGGCCCCGACGCCGTACGCCGCCTCATCGCGACCGGCGCCGTCTTCGACACCTCCGCCGAGACCGGCGAGATCGAGCTGACCCGCGAGGGCGGCCACCACCGCCGCCGCATCGCGCACGCCGGCGGGGACGCCACCGGCGCCGAGATCTCCCGCGCGCTCGTCGAGGCCGTCCAGGCCGCCGGGATCGAGACCGTCGAGAACGCCCTGGTCCTGGACCTGCTCCTGGACGCGCAGGGCCGTACCGCGGGCGTCACCCTGCACGTCATGGGCGAGGGCCAGCACGACGGGGTCGGCGCCGTCCACGCGCCCGCCGTGATCCTGGCGACCGGCGGCATGGGCCAGGTCTTCTCCGCGACCACCAACCCGTCGGTCTCCACCGGCGACGGCGTGGCCCTCGCGCTGCGCGCCGGCGCCGAGGTCTCCGACCTCGAATTCGTCCAGTTCCACCCCACCGTGCTCTTCCTCGGCGCCGACGCCGAGGGCCAGCAGCCCCTGGTGTCGGAGGCCGTCCGCGGCGAGGGCGCGTACCTCGTCGACGCCGGCGGGGTCCGCTTCATGACCGGCCAGCACGAGCTCGCCGAGCTCGCCCCCCGCGACATCGTCGCCAAGGGCATCATGCGCCGCATGCAGGAGCAGGGCACGCAGCACATGTACCTGGACGCCCGGCACTTCGGCGCCGAGATGTGGGAGCAGCGCTTCCCCACCATCCTCGCCGCCTGCCGCTCGCACGGCATCGACCCGGTCACCGAGCCCATCCCGGTCGCCCCGGCCGCGCACTACGCCTCCGGCGGCGTACGGACCGACCTGCACGGCCGCACCACCGTCCCCGGGCTGTACGCCTGCGGCGAGGTCGCCTGCACCGGGGTGCACGGCGCGAACCGCCTGGCCTCCAACTCCCTCCTCGAAGGCCTGGTCTTCGCCGAGCGCATCGCCGACGACATCATCGGGAACCCGCCCGTGGGCAACGGCCCCGGCATCCCCGTCCCGGCCACCGGCCCCCTCCAGCCCGCCGAGGCGCGCTACGAGATCCAGCGCATCATGACCGACGGCGCGGGCGTGCTCCGCTCCGCCGAGTCGCTGCGCCGGGCCGCCGCCGCGCTCGAAGCCCTGTACGCGACGGCGCTGACGGAGCTGGAGACCCGGGGCAAGACGGCCGTCCCCGGCACCGAGACCTGGGAGGCCACCAACCTCCTGTGCGTGGCCCGGGTGCTGGTCGCCGCCGCCCAGCGGCGCGCGGAGACCCGCGGCTGCCACTGGCGCGAGGACCACCCCGACCGGGACGACACCGACTGGCGGCGCCACCTGGTCGTCCGCCTGTCGGAGACCGAGCGGCGGGCCCTGGTCGTCACCCCCACGGACTCGGCGGACTTCCCGTCCGTACGGATCCCCCTGAGCACAGCCACCACAGCCGGCACCGACACCACGGCCGGCACCCACAGCAACGAAAGCCTGGAGCCGTAACCGTGAGCACGCACGAGCACGACCACAACCACGAGCACGCCGAGCTCCCCCTCGTGGGCCAGAGCGAAGGCGGCGGCTGCGGCGACGACTGCGCCTGCGGCGAAGGCGAGGAGTCCGGCCTCGACCCGGCCCTCGCCGAACTGCTCGAGGAAGCCGGCCTGGACCCCATCGAGGTCGAGGACATCGCGCACATGGCGCTCTCCGAGGACCTGGACGGCGGGGTCGACGTCACCACCGTCGCCACGGTCCCCGAAGAGGCCGAGGCCATCGCCGACTTCGTCGCCCGCGAGGACGGCGTCGTGGCCGGCCTGCGCATCGCCGAGGCCGTGTTCTCGGTCGTGTGCACCGAGTCCTTCGAGGTCGAGCGGCACGCGGAGGACGGCGACAGCGTCAAGGCCGGCGACGTGCTCCTGTCGGTGCGCTCGCGCACCCGGGACCTGCTGACCGCCGAGCGCAGCGCCCTCAACATCGTGTGCCGCCTGTCGGGCGTCGCGACGGCCACCCGCCGCTGGGCCGAGGTCCTGGAGGGCACCGGCGCCAAGGTCCGCGACACCCGCAAGACCACCCCGGGCCTGCGCTCCCTGGAGAAGTACGCGGTGCGCTGCGGCGGCGGGGTCAACCACCGCATGTCGCTGTCGGACGCGGCGCTGGTCAAGGACAACCACGTGGTCGCGGCCGGCGGGGTCGTCCAGGCCTTCACCGCCGTGCGGGAGGCCTTCCCGGAGGTCCCGATCGAGGTCGAGGTCGACACCCTGAAGCAGGTCGGCGAGGTCCTGGAGGCCGGGGCCGACCTGATCCTGCTCGACAACTTCACCGTGGAGCAGACCGCGGAGGCCGTCGCCCTGGTCGCCGGCCGCGCCACTCTGGAGTCCTCGGGCCGCCTGACCCTGGACACCGCCCGCGCCTACGCCGAGACCGGCGTCGACTTCCTCGCGGTCGGCGCGCTGACCCACTCCTCCCCGATCCTGGACATCGGCCTCGATCTGCGCGAGGCGGTGTAACCGATGCTCCTCACCATCGACGTGGGCAACTCCCATACGGTCCTTGGCCTGTTCGACGGTGACGAGATCGTCGAGCACTGGCGCGTCTCGACCGACCCGCGCCGCACGGCCGACGAGATGGCCGTGCTGATGCAGGGCCTGATGGGCATGCACCCGATGCTCGGCAACGAACTGGGCGACGGCATCCACGGCATCGCGATCTGCTCGACGGTGCCGGCGGTGCTGCACGAGCTCCGCGAGGTGACCCGCCGCTACTACGGGGACGTTCCGGCGGTGATCGTGGAGCCCGGCACCAAGACGGGCGTACCGATCCTGATGGACAACCCGAAGGAGGTCGGCGCGGACCGCATCGTCAACGCGGTCGCCGCCGCCGAGCTCTACGGCGGCCCCGCGATCGTCGTCGACTTCGGCACGGCCACCACCTTCGACGCGGTCTCCGCCAAGGGCGAGTACGTCGGCGGCGTCATCTCCCCGGGCATCGAGATCTCCATGGAGGCCCTCGGCGTACGCGGCGCCCAGCTCCGCAAGATCGAGCTGGCCCGCCCGCGCAACGTCATCGGCAAGTCCACGGTCGAGGCGATGCAGTCGGGCGTGGTTTACGGGTTCGCCGGCCAGGTCGACGGGATCGTGGGCCGCATGGCCAAGGAGCTGGCCGGCCCGAACGGCGTCCCCGACGACGTCCGCGTCATCGCCACCGGCGGCCTGGCCCCGATCGTCCTCGGCGAGGCCGAGGCCATCGACGACCACGAGCCCTGGCTCACCCTGATCGGCCTGCGCCTGGTCTACGAACGCAACGCCCCCACCTTCGGCTGACCACCCCGGTCCCGCCGCCGGAGCACCCCGACGGCCCCCGCCCTCCTTCAGGAGGCCGGGGGCCGTTTCCGTGCCTTTCCGCTCTTCCCGGCTCTTCTCCCCGCTCTTCCCCGCTCTTCCGGCGTCCTTACCGCGTCCTGACGCCCGCCATGACAATTTCCCGGGAAATGGCCGGAGCACGGCCAGCGCGGGGATAACGTGCCCCACGAGATGTTCCGGGAGCCCGTCCCCGGCGCCACAGCGCCTGTGACCGGAGGAGACGTCATGACCGCTCGGCCCGCCTGGCAGAAGTCCTCGTTCTGCGGCGAGGGGGACAACTGCGTGTACGTCAGTGCCGCCCCCGGCACACTGGTCCGCGTGGCGGACCGCGCCGACCCGGCCCATCTGGTCCTCGCCACCACCCAGGCCGCCTGGTCCGATTTCCTGCGCGTGGTCAAGCAGTCGGACTAGACGCCTTTCCGACACGCGACCTGTACGTGTCCACTCAAGGGATTTTGTCCGATTAGCGCGTATCTTCGGCCCATGCCCACGCCCTACGGATCCCGCGGCGGCATGGCGTTCGGTGCCGATGAGCTTCACGTGCTCAGGCGCTCGCTCGCTCACGCCCTTCAGTCCTCGACGGCCCCTCTGACGGCCGTCGAGGTCCAGGACTGCCTGCGCCTCGCGGCGTCGGTGGACGACGCGGTCCAGGAGGCGGGGAGGCTCAGAGCGTTCCTGCTCGCCGACCTGGCGCGGTACAGAGCCGCGCTGCCCGGCAGCCTCTCCGGCTACCTGGAGCTGCTGCAGGACGCCCTGGCCGCCGGCTACGAACCGGTGCCGGACGACCTCGCGGCCCTACGGGCGCTGCGCGCCAACCCGGTCGCCGGCGCGCTGCTGGAGCGGGCCCAGACCATCGCGGAGCGCTCCGTGCGCCGCAGGCTGTCCACGGCGCCCGCGCCGCGCACCCGGCTGCTGACCCTCGCGGGCGGCACGGACGCGCGCGGCGCGGACAAGGGCGCCGGCAAGGGCACCGACAAGGAGGGCGACCCCGCTCGCCCGAAGCCCGAACCGCGCCCCGACGACCGCCCGGGCCGCCCCATCCCGACCCCGGGCGAGGTCTTCCCGCCCCGCCGCAAGCCCACCGCGCCCCCGGAGGCCGGGCGCGCGGTGGGGTAGCTAGGCTGGGGGGCATGGACTACGTTTCCGCGCTCGTGCCCCCCTTCGTGATGGCCGTGTTCTTCATCGCGCTCGTCGTGACGATCGTGAAGAGCCAGGGCGGTGCCAACAAGGCCAAGGAGGACGCGGCCGTCGACGCCGTGCTCGCCCGCGCCGAGGCCGCTCAGCAGTCCCAGCCCCAGAAGTAGGCCCCCCTCCACGGGGACGGGCGTACGGCTTCCAGCCGTGCGCCCGATTTTGTTGCGCCTTGCCGCCCGGATAGCCGCGCAATTCACCACAACCCGCACTATCGTGCTGCTGTGCCTCGCCCCTTGGGAGAACTCGAAGACGCAGTCATGACGCGGGTGTGGCAGTGGAACCGCCCGGTCACCGTTCGCGAGGTCCTGGAAGACCTGCAGCAGGAACGGTCCATCGCGTACACCACGGTCATGACCGTTATGGACAATCTTCATCAGAAGGGCTGGGTCCGCCGCGAGGCGGAAGGCCGCGCCTATCGATATACGGCGGTCTCCACCCGGGCCGCTTACTCGGCCGCACTGATGAACGAAGCCTGGTCGACGAGCGACAACCCCGCAGCCGCCCTCGTGGCCTTCTTCGGCATGATGTCGGCGGAACAGCGCGAGGCACTCAGGGACGCCGTGCGCATCGTGCAGCCGGCTGAACCGGAAGGCTCCCCGGAGTCCGCCGACTCCCCGCCGCCGCCGCCCGATGCCGAAGGCGACTCCGCGGCACCGGGCACCGAGCCGGGGCGATAACGTCCGGGCATGGGTGAGTTTTCCGCTGCACATGCAAAAACAGTGACGATCCGCCGAGCGCGCACCGGTGATGTTCCCGCGCTGCGCCGCCTGCTCGACCAGTACGTACAGCAGCGGATCCTGCTGGACAAAGCGCCGGTCGTCCTTTATGAGGACATCCAGGAGTTCTGGGTCGCGGAACGCGACTCCGATGGCCAGGTGGTCGGCTGCGGTGCGCTCCACGTGATGTGGGAAGACCTGGCCGAAGTCCGCACTCTTGCCGTCGACCGCGACTTGAAGGGCGTGGGAGTCGGACATCTGGTGCTCGCCAAGTTGCTGGAGACCGCCCGGAGGGTAGGTGTCAGCCGGGTTTTCTGCCTGACCTTCGAAGTGGACTTCTTCGCGAAGCACGGCTTCGTCGAGATCGGCGAGACCCCGGTCGAGACCGATGTGTACATGGAGCTGCTGCGTTCCTATGACGAGGGTGTCGCCGAGTTCCTCGGTCTCGAACGAGTGAAGCCGAACACCTTGGGCAACAGCCGGATGCTTCTGCACCTCTGACCGATCACGACGGGGATTTCACGGGAGCCCACGGGTCCGTGGCCTATGTCCGAATCGCGCATGTTTCCCGACCCGTTGCGGACCCGAACCCGTGACGGGGGGTTTGTGTTTTCCAGGCAAAAGCGGTTTCCTTTCCGCGTACTGCTTTTCGATGAAAGGAAATCCCGGTGGCACAGAAGGTTCAGGTCCTTCTTGTCGACGACCTCGACGGCGGCGAGGCGGACGAGACGGTGACGTTCGCTCTGGATGGCAAGACCTACGAGATCGACCTCACCACCGCCAACGCTGAAAAGCTCCGCGGCCTCCTCGACCCGTTCACCAAGGGCGGTCGCCGCACCGGTGGCCGTGCCGCGGCGGGTCGTACCAAGGGCGGCCGCGCCGCCGCGACGTCCGGCAACCCGGACACGGCCGAGATCCGCGCCTGGGCCAAGGCCCAGGGCATGAGCGTCAACGATCGCGGACGCGTTCCGCAGGAGATCCGCGAGGCTTACGAGAACCGCGGCTGACCTCCGGTCGGATCCACGGTGCCGATGCGATGCGCAGCGGCCGTACGCCGTCGCAGCCGCGCCCGGTGGCATTCCGTCGCCGCCGCCGCGACCAGGCGTACGAGACCGGGCCCGGCGGTGTCCGCACCACGACCGGGCCCGGAGCCCTGCCCCACGACGGGCAGGGCGGGCAGCAGTGCCTCACACCCCTGCTCGGGGGGCCGCAGCCACACGGCGGCCCCCTGAGGGCTTTCCCCGGGCCCCACCAGGTGTCCCGGCGGCACCGGAGCGGTGATCCGGCCACCCGTACCCAGGGCGGCGAGATCCAGGGCCACCCCGCCCCACTCCAGCCAGTCGAGCAGCCCTTCCAGCTCGTCGGCGCTCCCCGGGGCCACCAGGAATCGCATCCTGCGCCCCATCAGGGCCACGGGACCGGTGACCACGGGCCTCCGCAGCACGGCGGCGCCGGCATCGGCCGGCAGCTCCAGTACGTCGAACCGCACCCCGGTCACCAGCTGCGCGGGCGGACCGCCGGCCACGGGCCAGCCGAGCAGGTGTTCGTACCAGGACGCCAGCGCGGCGGCTTCGGCGGCTTCTGCGGCGGGCGGCGCGGTGAGGGCCATGTCCGGAGCAACTGCGGAAACGCTTCGGAGTTACGCGGGAGGGGACGCCCGATGTGACGCAGGGCACTCGCATCAATGCGGAACGTAAACGTCCGGGGAGCCGGAGTCTCACATTCGGGACGGATGCGTGTTCGCCCGTAGCGGAGGGAACAGTCGTCCACCAGCGTGAACTGTCCGCTCTTACGGGTAAGACATTCCTAGTGGATCGGGGCGACACGCTGTTTTGCAGGGTTCGAGACCGGCTTCCGTTCGCCATCGGCGTACACGTGTGACGGGTATCTGCCTGGCCTGCGGGAACATCGTCTCGCACCATCGGGTTGGAGCAGTTGTCGGCACTTACAGCCGGGTTTTCCCACGGACGTGAGGGTGAGCCGCGGACGGATGTCGGCAGTTGGAATGAGCTGTCCCGCCCCGCGGGACTAGCATGCGGAAGGACAGGGCGGGGACCGACCCCGAACTGCCCGACCGCTCTGAGGAGCGATAAACGATGTTCGAGAGGTTCACCGACCGCGCGCGGCGGGTTGTCGTCCTGGCTCAGGAAGAAGCCCGGATGCTCAACCACAACTACATCGGCACCGAGCACATCCTCCTGGGCTTGATCCACGAGGGTGAGGGTGTCGCCGCTAAGGCCTTGGAGAGCCTCGGGATTTCGCTCGAGGCTGTTCGCCAGCAGGTTGAGGAGATCATCGGACAGGGGCAGCAGGCCCCTTCCGGCCACATCCCCTTCACCCCGCGGGCGAAGAAGGTCCTGGAGCTTTCGCTCCGAGAGGCCCTCCAGCTCGGCCACAACTACATCGGCACCGAGCACATCCTGCTCGGCCTCATTCGCGAGGGCGAGGGCGTCGCCGCCCAGGTCCTGGTGAAGCTGGGCGCCGATCTCAACCGAGTCCGGCAGCAGGTCATCCAGCTGCTCTCCGGCTACTCCGGCGGAGGCAAGGAGTCGGCCACGGCCGGCGGCCCGGCCGAGGGCACGCCCTCGACCTCGCTCGTCCTGGACCAGTTCGGCCGCAACCTCACGCAGGCCGCTCGCGAATCCAAGCTCGACCCGGTCATCGGGCGCGAGAAGGAGATCGAGCGGGTCATGCAGGTGCTGTCCCGCCGGACCAA
Source organism: Streptomyces sp. GL_141 (assembly GCF_057834385.1). NCBI lineage: Bacteria > Bacillati > Actinomycetota > Actinomycetes > Kitasatosporales > Streptomycetaceae > Streptomyces > Streptomyces sp. GL_141. The sequence continues at coordinate 3,651,578 of NZ_CM174402.1, read as the reverse complement.
GAACAACCCGGTCCTCATCGGCGAGCCCGGCGTCGGCAAGACCGCCGTCGTCGAGGGCCTGGCCCAGGCGATCGTCAAGGGCGAGGTCCCCGAGACCCTCAAGGACAAGCACCTCTACACGCTTGACCTGGGTGCCCTGGTCGCCGGTTCCCGCTACCGCGGTGACTTCGAAGAGCGCCTCAAGAAGGTGCTCAAGGAGATCCGCACCCGCGGCGACATCATCCTGTTCATCGACGAGCTCCACACCCTCGTGGGTGCGGGCGCCGCCGAGGGCGCGATCGACGCCGCCAGCATCCTGAAGCCCATGCTGGCCCGTGGTGAGCTCCAGACCATCGGTGCCACGACGCTGGACGAGTACCGCAAGCACCTTGAGAAGGACGCCGCTCTCGAGCGACGCTTCCAGCCGATCCAGGTGGCGGAGCCTTCCCTCCAGCACACCATCGAGATCCTCAAGGGCCTGCGCGACCGCTACGAGGCCCACCACCGCGTCTCCATCACGGACGAGGCCCTCGTGCAGGCGGCCACCCTGGCCGACCGGTACATCTCGGACCGCTTCCTCCCGGACAAGGCGATCGACCTGATCGACGAGGCCGGCTCCCGGATGCGCATCCGCCGGATGACCGCGCCGCCGGACCTCCGCGAGTTCGACGAGAAGATCGCGAACGTGCGTCGCGACAAGGAGTCGGCCATCGACTCCCAGGACTTCGAGAAGGCGGCTTCCCTCCGTGATTCGGAGAAGCAGCTGCTGGCGGCGAAGGCCAAGCGCGAGAAGGAATGGAAGGCCGGCGACATGGACGTCGTCGCCGAGGTCGACGGCGAGCTCATCGCCGAAGTCCTGGCGACCGCGACCGGCATTCCGGTGTTCAAGCTGACCGAGGAGGAGTCCTCGCGACTCCTGCGCATGGAGGACGAGCTCCACCGTCGCGTCATCGGCCAGAAGGACGCCATCAAGGCGCTCTCCCAGGCGATCCGCCGTACCCGTGCGGGTCTGAAGGACCCGAAGCGTCCCGGTGGCTCGTTCATCTTCGCCGGCCCGTCCGGTGTCGGTAAGACGGAGCTCTCCAAGACGCTCGCCGAATTCCTCTTCGGTGACGAGGACGCGCTGATCTCCCTCGACATGTCGGAGTTCAGCGAGAAGCACACGGTTTCCCGTCTCTTCGGTTCGCCCCCCGGCTACGTGGGCTACGAAGAGGGCGGCCAGCTGACCGAGAAGGTCCGCCGGAAGCCGTTCTCCGTCGTCCTCTTCGACGAGGTCGAGAAGGCGCACCCGGATATCTTCAATTCCCTTCTCCAGATCCTGGAAGACGGTCGCCTGACCGACTCCCAGGGCCGGGTCGTGGACTTCAAGAACACGGTCATCATCATGACGACCAACCTGGGTACGCGGGACATCTCGAAGGGCTTCAACCTCGGCTTCGCGGCCCAGGGAGACACCAAGACCGGATACGACCGGATGAAGGCGAAGGTCAACGAAGAGCTCAAGCAGCACTTCCGGCCCGAGTTCCTCAACCGTGTCGACGACACGGTCGTCTTCCACCAGCTCACCGAGGAAGACATCGTCCAGATCGTCGACCTGATGATCGCCAAGGTCGATGACCGCCTGAAGGACCGTGACATGGGCATCGAGCTCAGCACGGAAGCGAAGGCACTGCTGGCCAAGCGCGGCTACGACCCGATCATGGGTGCCCGCCCGCTGCGCCGCACGATCCAGCGCGAGATCGAGGACATCCTGTCGGAGAAGATCCTCTTCGGCGAGCTGCGCCCCGGTCACATCGTGGTCGTCGGCAAGGAGGGTGAGGGCGACGAAGCCAAGTTCACCTTCCGCGGTGAGGAGAAGACTCCGATCTCGGACCTTCCCCCCATCGAGGCGTCGGGCTCCGGCCCGGACCTCACCAAGGGTGCGTAAGCGCTAGCCGCTCACAGCGGTACGAAGGGGCGGCCCCGGGACCGAAAGGTTCCGGGGCCGCCCCTTTGCCGTGGGCGGCCGGGGTCACTGCGTCACTGCTCGTACACCTGCGGCACCATCTCCAGCCGCGCGTGCGGGAAGCGGCGCAGCAGCCGCTCCTCGATCCCCTGCTCCCACGGCTCGTCGTCGTCGTAGAACAGCACGGTCCGCAGCGAGGGCAGCTCCGCGTGCTCGGCGAGGCCGGCCAGTACGGCGCAGGACACGGCGATCTCCCGCAGGTTCTTCAGGCCCGAGAGCTCCGCCCACGCCGCCGTCCCGCCGGGGCGCCAGGTGCGGCCGAGCTCCAGCCGCCGCAGGCCCGTGAGCCGGCCCAGGCCGGCCAGGTCCGGGTCCACCCCGTCCAGCTCGATCGCTTCCAGCGGGGCTTCGGGGGAGACGTCGGTGAAGGACCACGCATCGGGCCCGGCGTGCAGGGTGAGCGTGCGCAGCCGGGGCCAGGACGCGATGGCCCGGCGGAGGGGGAGGTCGGTGCCGATGTAGAGGGACACGTCCTCCAGGGGCAGTCCGTGCAGCGGACCCAGGTCCCGCAGCTCGGACCAGCCGTTGACGACGAGGCGCCGCAGTGAGGTGTGGCCGCGCAGGAACTCCAGGTCCGTCCCGCCCCCGAAGTACCAGAAGGTCAGCCCGGACACCGGCTGGCGGGCCAGGAAGGCGGTCAGGGCCTTCCGGCTGACCCCGCTGTCGATGTACAGGTCGGGCGGGCCGGTGAAGGAGGTCAGCGCCGCCAGCTTGTCGTCCGAGTCGACGACGACGGTGGTGGGCGGCGGTTCCATGTGCGCGAGCACCTGGGCGGCGTACCGGCGGGTGTCGAAGGCGTTCCATGCCCGGACGAGCAGCTCCCGGACTTTTTCGTCGGGGTGCCGGCAGTATCCGGCCAGGTAGCCGATGGCGTCCTCGGATCCCGCCGCCATGGCCGCCCGCACCGAAAGGTGGGCGTCCTCGCCCCGGGCGTCCCCGCCGCGGGGCAGCAGGTCCAGGATGAGCGGCCCGACCCGGCCGAGCGCTTCGGCGGCGTTCTTGTCCGCGGGCGGAACGAGACGGCGGGCGGCCGTCCGGACGTCCTCGCGGAGCTCCGGTTCCAGCTCGGCCGCGTACTCCAGCGAGGCGAGGGCCAGCAGGACCGCCCGGTCGGTGTTCCGGACCAGCAGGTCTCCGATGATCGCCGCGCGTTCCAGGGGGCGGCCCTGGGCGACGGCCATGCGGATGACGTCCTCCCACTGGTCGTCCTCGGCGTGCCGGGTCAGTTCGCCGAGGCTGCCCTCGTCCAGGGCCGCCCGGGCCCCGAGGAAGTCCTGGAAGGTGCGGTGGGCGAACTCCAGGGTGTCCTCCGTGGGGGCCCGCAGGAGGCCGGTCCGGTCCAGGAGGTGCCGTAGGACGGCCCGGGCGTCGCCCAGTGCCTGCGCGGCCGGTACGGCGGGCAGCGCGGCGGCGATCAGGGCCGTGGCCCGGTCCCGGCCGATCTCGGTGCGGCCGTTGCGGATGAGCCAGTACGCGAGCCGCTGGAGGAGCTGGAGCTGTGGCTCCTCGGCGAGTTCCGGCAGGCGCAGGTCCCGCTCGCGGTCGCGGCGGTGCAGCAGCATCGCCAGGGCGGCCGCGTAGAGCTCCTTGCGGCCCGAGGGCAGGAAGCCCCGGCGCTCGCGGTGCAGGGCGCAGATCAGTCCGCACAGCAGCGGGTTGGTGGCGAGCCGGGCCAGCTCCGGCTTGGTGGCCAGGGACTCCAGCAGCTGGTCGCGGAGGTGCTCGCCCGCCTCGGCCGCCGCGTGCCAGCGGGTGACGAAGGCCGATACCGCGGTCCGGTTCATGGGGACGAGGACCAGCTCGGTGAACTCCTCGCCGGCGAGCCAGTCCTGCCGGATCGCCGAGGGCCGGGAGGTGACCAGCCATCGGTTGTCGGGGTAGGCGGCGAAGAGATCGACGAGCCAGTCGCGGGCGCGCGGCCGCTCGGCCTCCGGGATCTCGTCGATGCCGTCGATCAGGACCAGCCCGCGCCCCGCGCGCAGGACCCGGTCCTCCCAGCCCTCCGGGGACTGTCCCTTGAGCGCGGTGGCGGCCAGGAAGTCCTTGGCGGCGGGCAGCGGCTTCCCGTTCCGGGTCAGGGTCCGCAGGGGCAGGACGTACGGGACGAGGCCGGCCGCGGCTTCGTTCCGGCCGGCGGAGACGGCGAGCTGCTGGATCAGGGTGGTCTTGCCGGACCCGGCCTCGCCGCGCAGGAGGACGCGGTAGCCGTCGGGCTGCCTCGGGTCCGAGAAGCGGGAGCGGGCGTACAACCACTGCGGGGTCGCGGGCAGGCGGAGGGCCATGGCGCCCGGGGCCGGGGAGACCATCTCCAGGCGTACGTACGCGGAGTCCAGCGGCCAGCGCGCCGAGCCGGGCGGCAGGTCGATCCCGAAGATCGTCAGCGTGCCGTGCCGTTGGGCGAGGTACTCCAGGTACCTGGCCTCGAACTCCGTGTCCCGGCCGTCCTGGCGGGGGATCCGGGCCAGCAGGGCGTCGATCTTGGCGATCGTCTCGGCCTGGCGGCGGGCCTGCTCGACCAAGGCCGCCGGGATGTAGGTGGAGCGGGTCGTGAAGAAGTGCAGGATGTGCAGGCAGGTGGTGTCCAGCAGCCGGTCGTGGAACAGCTCGGCGTCCCGGCCCAGGCCCGTGGCCGGGGCCGCCCTGCGCAGTTCGGCGGCGAAGGCGCGCGCGCCCATCTCGACCGCCTGGGCGTCCACCAGGGCCAGGTCCCCGAGGGAGTGCAGGGTGGCGGCCAGCGCGGCCGCGACGCCCGCCTCTTCGCCGGGCGGCAGGGGCCGCTCACCGGGGGCGCGTAAGGCCTCCGCGACGAGCTTGTCGGCCAGCCGGCGCAGGTCGTCCCGGGAGAGCACGCGCTGCTCGCGCACGGAGACGTACGAGGAGATCCGCACGGGCCGGTCCACGAGGCCGGCGCCCGCGCCCTCTCCGCGGAAGAGCTTCTTCACGAGGGGGGTCACGACCCCCGAGGCCAGCCGGATCCCCACCACGGATGCGTCCACGAGCCGGAGCGTAGCTCCGGCGTGACGTGGGTCGCAGGGCTTTGGTCCCGGCGGGGATCGGCAGAGGTCCCGAACCGGTGACAAGCCGCACAGGGCAAATCGGACCTACTAGGAGCATTCGTAGAGATCCACGTCCGATTTGCCCCACCGTTGCCCCAGTGGTGGGGCGGTCAACAGGGCTGACAGCCCCCTCCGCATCTACGAGGCCGGGTAGTAACGCGGAGGTTTGGGGAAGCCGGGGTGCCCGGGTTACCAAGGATGAGCAAGCAAGCCCGGCACCTGCTCAGCGTGCCGGGTCCTTTCTTGCCCGCAGCACTCCGCAGCACTCCGCAGGGGCCCGCAGCCCCGCAGAGCCGCAGCACTCTCCCCGTCCCCGGCCCCGGAGGTTTCCTTCATGTCCGCGAAGCGCGTCAGCACCCGTCGTACCCGTATCGCCGTCGGCGCCACCGCCCTGGGCGCGGCCCTGGCACTCGGGGCCGGGACGACCGCCGCCTTCGCCGACGAGGTGCCCCAGGCCGAGCTGACCGGCACGGTCCAGCTGATCACCGAGCAGGCCGCCGCCCAGGCCGCGGCCGTCGCCGCGAAGCCGGCCGCCGCCCCCCTGTGGGAGAAGCCGGTGTCGAAGTACACGCTCTCCGCGACCTTCGGCAAGGGCGGCACCATGTGGTCGCACAAGCACTCCGGCCAGGACTTCGCCGTCCCGGTCGGCACCCCGGTCGACGCCGTTTCCGCGGGCACCGTGGTCAAGGCCGGCCCCAACGGCGGCGGCGACGGCCCGGCCTACGGCAACGCCATCGTGATCAAGCACGCGAACAACACGTACTCCCAGTACGCGCACCTCTCGAAGATCCAGGTCAACGTCGGCGAGAAGGTCTCCAAGGGCGAGCAGATCGCCCTCTCCGGCAACACCGGCAACTCGAGCGGCCCGCACCTCCACTTCGAGATCCGGACCACCCCGAACTACGGCTCGGCCGTGAACCCGGTGGCCTTCCTGCGGACGGTCGGCGTCACCATCTGATCCGCCGCAGTCCGGTCTGCCGCCGTCCGCCAGGCCGCGGCCGCCGTCTGATCAGCCGCCGCCCGGTCGGGCGGCGGCTTTCGGTTGCGGTCCGGTCAGCCGGTCAGCCGGTCAGCCGGTCACCCAGGAATGGGTCCCGCTGCCGCGCGCGCCCGCGTCCAGTTCGCCCTTGCGGTAGGCCGCGGCCTGCTCGGGGGTGAAGGGCGTTCCGTAGAACCGGATGTAGTTCATGGAGCCCGTCCAGGCACCGGCCCACGTGTTCTGGTGGCGGGCCCGGCCCAGCTGCAAGGGGCCCGAACCCTGCCAGATCCCCGGGACCGCCGCTTCGCCGATCTTCTTGCCCTCCACGTAGAGGACGATCATCTTCTTCTCGGCGTCGTGGACGGCCGTCAGCACGGTCCAGGCCTTGACCGTCTTGTGCCCCTCGGCGGCCACGGTCACCATCGTGGCGGCGGCGCCCTGCTCGTTGGTCCGTACGCGGAACACCCAGGCCTGCTTGTTGTTCACCGTGTCGGAGCCCAGCTCGAACGAGAACGTCTCGCCCGAGCCCTGGCTCATGATGATGTGCGCACCCTTCGCCGCCGACGTGTTCCTGACGCGCGCCGAGAGGGAGAAGCTCTTGCTCGTGTCCACGGCCGCCTCGGTGGCCTGGGCGTAGGAGTTCGCGTTGCCCTTGAGGGTGAGCTCGTAGTGCGTGCCCACCTTGGGCACCGTGGCCTCGGGGCCCATGCGGAGGTTGATCTTGCCGACGCTGTCGCGCAACAGGGCGGGGTCGCTCGCCACGGTGGGGGAGTAGGACTTCGACGGGGACGCGCCGGGGTCGGGGGATCCGGAGGCGGAGGGCGACGCGGAGGGCGCGTTGTCGGCGACGTCCTTCTTGCCGCCCCCGCCCGGCTCGTTGGTCTTCAGCAGGACGAACGTTCCGCCGCCGGCGAGCAGCAGGAGCACGGTCACCGCTCCGCCCACCATCCACAGCCGCTTCTTGCGCCGCTCGCGCGCGGACCGGTCGGCCATCGCCTCCCAGTCGGGCTGCTCGCCGAAGGACGGGGCCGCCGGGCCCTGGCCGGGTCCGGGAGGGCCGGCCGGTCCGGTCGGGCCGGAGTCCTCGGGGAAGGGCATCGGGGGGCCGAAGGTGCCGGCCGCGGGCGGGCCCGGCGGGTAGCCGTAGCCACCGCCCTGCGGGTATCCGTAGCCGTGGCCCTCGCCCGGCGCGGTGTGGTCGGGCCGGCCCTGCGGGTATCCGTAGCCGCCTTCGGGCGCGTGCTGCGCGTGCTGCTCGTACTGCGCCTGCTGGTCGTACTGTTCGTACGGCTCGTGCTGTCCGGGCCGGCCGGGCGGGAACCCGTAACCGCCCGGCGCGGGTATGCCCGGCGGGAACCCGTAGCCGCCGCTCTCCGGGGCGGGCTCGGGCTGGGGGCTGTGCGGGCGATCCGTACCGTCAGTCATGGTTCGGATGCTAAAACATCGGCGTCTGCATGCGAACAGCCGATGGTCGCGATACGACACCGATCCCGCCCGCCCGGTCCCCCGACTGAAGCTCAGTCCTCCCGCCGGAGGATCGGGAAGCTCCCCGTCGCCGTCGGCGCGTGCTCCGGCAGCCACAGCACCGCCACCGCCCCCGCCGCCGCGCCGCCCTGGACGAAGCCGCCGGGGGCCGCCACGTTGCGGAACGTCAGCCGGGCGCCCAGCACCCGCGCCTGCCCCTCGGCGATGGTCAGCCCCAGCCCGTGCCCGACCCCGGCCCGGTCCGTGGACCCGGTCCGGAAGCGGCTCGGGCCCTCGCGGAGCAGGGCCTCGGGGAAGCCCGGCCCGTGGTCCCGGACCCGTACGACCCGGCCTTCGACATCGACCTGGACCGGCGCCTTCCCGTACCGCGCGGCATTCGCGAGGAGGTTGCCGAGGATCCGCTCCAGGCGGCGCGGATCGGTGCTGACGATCTCGTCCGCGACGATCCGTACGCTCGCCTCGGGCATCAGCGAGGTGACCCGGCGGCTCACGAACTCGCCCAGCGCCACCTCCTGGAGCTCCGCCCGCTCGGACGCGCTGTCCAGCCGGGCCACCTCCAGCACGTCCTCGACCAGCGCCCGCAGTGCCTGAGCGCGGTCCCGTACGAGCTCGGTCGGCCGGCCCGGAGGCAGCAGTTCCGCCGCCGTGAGCAGGCCCGTCACCGGGGTGCGTAGTTCGTGCGCGATATCGGCGGTCACCCGCCGCTCCGCCTCCAGCCGCTGCTGGAGCGCGTCCGCCATCGCGTCGACCGCCCGCGCGAGGTCGTCGGTCTCGTCGCGTACGACGCCCCCGACCGCGTCCCGCACCCGTACCTCGGGATCCCCGTGCGCCACCCGCTGCGCGGCGGCCGCGGCCTTGCGCAGCCGGCGCGAGATCTGGCCGCCGATCAGCACGCCGAGCGCCGACCCGCCGACCACCACGGCCAGGGAGCCGACGACCAGGGCCCGGTCCAGGTCGCGCACCATGTTGGCGCTCTCCCGGAACTGCGTGTGCAGCGACAGCACCTGCCCGTTGCCGAGCGGTACGGCCGCCCACACCTCGGGGAGCCCGTGCGGGTTGTCCTGGATGTAGGTGCCGCGCCGCCCGGACCGGGCCTTCTCGCGCAGCTCACCGGGCAGGTCCGGGTCGTTGAGCTTGGCGCCCATGGGGGGCTTGCGGCCGGCCTCGGCGTTGCGGGAGATGAACTGCACCCGGTCGAGCTGCACCTCGCGCGCGCTTTCCAGCATCGAGACGCGGGCAGCGCTGTGCACCACCAGGCTCAGGGCGATGGCGGTCAGCGCGCCCACGGACGCGATGGCGAGCGTGATCTTCCAGCGGATCCCGGTCCGCAGGGTGAACCGCTTCATTCAGCTTTCATTCTTGCGTTCGTCGTTTCATTCCCGCGCTCGTCCCCCGTGCTCGTCCCTCTCAAGGCATCAGGCCTTGAGCTTGTATCCGAATCCCCGGACCGTTTCGATCCGGTCCTGCCCGATCTTGGTGCGCAGCCGCTGGACGTGGACGTCCACGACGCGGGTGTCGCCGCCCCAGTCGTAGTCCCAGACCCGCTCCAGCAGCCGGTCGCGCGAGAGCACGGTGCCCGGAGAGGTGGAGAACTCCAGCAGCAGCCGCATCTCGGTGGGGGTCAGCGCCACCGAGACGCCCGCCTTGCGCACCTCCATGCCCTCCGTGTCGACCTCCAGGTCGCCGAAGAGCAGCACCCCGCGCTCGCCGGAGTCGTCCTCCTCGGACCCGCCGCCCTGCGGACCGCCGGCGTGGCCGAAGCGGCGGAGCACCGCGCGGATGCGGGCGACGAGGACGGAGCCGTCGAAGGGCTTGGTGACGTAGTCGTCGGCACCCGCCTCCAGGCCCAGGACCACGTCGATGGAGTCGGCGCGCGCCGACAGCATGATGACGGGGACGGTGGACTCGTCGCGGATGCGGCGGCACAGGCTCACGCCGTCCATCCCGGGCACCATCACGTCGAGCAGCGCGATGTCGGGCCGGTCCGCCCGGAAGGACTCCAGGCCGGACAGCCCGTCGGGCATGGCCGTGACCACGAACCCGTCGCGTTCCAGCGCCAGGGTCGTGGCCTCACGGATGACGTCGTCGTCCTCCACGAACAGCACATGGGTCTCGGCCATCGGGAGCCTCGCCTCGCCTCGGTACTCGGTGCTTCGGTGTTTCGGTGCTTCGGTGTTTCCGCGGTGCTTCTGCGGTTGCCAGGCCGCCAGGTCGCTCGGTTGCTCAGCTCTTCGGGCTGACGGCCGGGGCGGGGAGCGTCCCGCCGTCGACCACGTTGCTGTAGTCGGTGTGGACCCGGTCCTGCTCGGTGAACCGTTCGCCGTTCCAGCGGTACGTGATCAGGTCCTCGCCCGAGGGGTAGGAGAGCGCGTCGCTCTTCCCGTAGACCGGCTTGGTGACGATCAGGTCGCCCCGGTCGATCTCGGCGTAGACGGGCGGCTGCTCGTCCGAGAAGACATTCTCGTACGAGGTCCCGTCCGCGCGGTACACGAACGAACCGCGGCCCAGCGCGTCGGCGCAGGACAGGACGTTGACCACGATGTCGACCTCCGGGCCGCCGGTGACCTTCCCGTAGCTGACGTCGACCGGGTACTCCTTGCCCGAGCAGGGCTTCAGGTCCCGCTTGATGTCGGCGCTGATCTTGGGGTCCGCCTTGATCAGGGCGATCGGGTCGACCTTGGGGGCCGCCTTGCCGGAGGCCTGGGGGGCGACGGGGTCAGCGGTGCCCGCGTCGTGTTCGGAGGGCGCCGAGGAGGGGGCTCCGGTCTTGGCCACGGACTCGGTACGGGCCGGGCCGCCGTCCCGCAGCCCCGTGCCCCCCGTCGAGCAGCCGACCGCGAACAGCACGGTGCCGACGAGGACGATCGTCCCCGCCGACATCAGTACCACCGAGCTCCTGCCGCTCAGTCTTGGGCCAATCAGGCCGCGCACCGCTCACGCCCCTCGTACCGGATGGTGTGGTCACCGCGCTCCAGCGCACGCATGTCCAGGTCCCGGCTCTCCAGTTCCTGCCGGAGGCGGGCCAGTGCGCGGTGCAGAGTGCTCTTCACGGTTCCCGCCGACATGCCGAGCGCCGCGGCCGTCTCCTCGGTGCTCATCTGCTCCCAGTGTCGCAGCACCACCACACTGCGCTGCTTGGGCGCGAGCACCTTGAGGATGTCCATGAGCAGGGCGCGGTCGGCACGCTGGTCCGAACCGTCCTCGACGGAGGCGTCGGGGAGCTGCTCGGTGGGAACCTCTTCGAGCTTGCGGGCCCGCCACCACTCGGTGCGGGTGTTGATCATGACACGGCGCAGGTAGGCGTCGGCAAGGGACTTGTCGGCGATGCCGTCCCAGCGGCCGTAGGTGCGGACGAGCGCGGTCTGCAGGAGGTCCTGTGCGTCGGTCGGGTCCGGAACCAGGCGACGGGCACTGCGCAGCAGCGCGTCCTGCCGGGTGCGTACGTACTCTTCGAATTCGAGTACCTCGCCGTGCGCCATCTCAGACCGCCTCCGTTCCGACCAACCGCTCATCCGCTGCCTTACGGATTCGACGGTACGGAGGCGTTGTCACGGCCCTGTGCGGGTCAGCCTTCGGTGGACGCACGGACACCCATAGGTTGTGTAACAGCGCCCGTGAGCTGCGGTTTCCCCGGACAAGCGGAATCCCTGAGTCAGTCTCAGGTGGTGTCGGGGCCGTCCTTCGCCGGCCCGGCCGGAAGGCGGTACATGAGCCCGGGCAGCGGCTCCACGAGCCCGTCCGAGACCAGCCCGTCGAGCGCGCGGGCCCGCTGTACGGGCTCCTCCCAGACGGTGTCCAGGAGGGACTGCGGCACGGCGCCGACCGCCTCGCGCAGCACCGCGAGGAGCCGGCCGCGCACCTGCCGGTCCGTCCCGGCGTACGTCTGCCCGCGCCGCGGCGGTCCCTCGTGGGCGGGCTTCCCGGCCAGCCGCCACGCGCACAGCCCGGCCACCGGACAGCTCCCGCAGTCCGGGCTCTTGGCCGTGCACACCAGCGCCCCGAGCTCCATGGAGGCCGCCGCCCAGCGGGCCGCGGTGTCCTCGTCCTCGGGCAGCAGGGCCCGCGCCAGGCGCCGCTCGGCGGCGGTCGTGGCGTTCGGCGGGTACTCGACCCCGGTCGTGGTGCGCGCGAAGACCCGGCGCACGTTCGTGTCGAGCACCGCGTGCCGCTGCCCGTACGCGAAGGAGGCCACGGCGGCCGCCGTGTACTCGCCGATCCCGGGCAGGGCCAGCAACTGGGCGTGCTCGCGGGGTACGTCGCCCCCGTGGCGCTCCGTTATGGCGACGGCCGCGCCGTGCAGGCGCAGGGCCCGGCGCGGATAACCGAGGCGGCCCCAGGCGCGGACGGCCTCGCCCGGGGCGTCGGCGGCGAGGTCGGCGGGCCGGGGCCAGCGGGCGAGCCACTGCTCGTAGACCGGCAGGACCCGGTTGACGGGGGTCTGCTGGAGCATGAACTCGCTGACCATCACCCCCCAGGGGCCGGCCTCGGGGCGGCGCCAGGGCAGGTCGCGGGCGTGTGCTTCGAACCACGCGATGACGGGGGAGTGCAGCGCGGTGGTGGGAATGGTTGCAGTCATGGCAGACGGCATCCTGGCACGTTTCGGGCCCGGGGATGTGGTGCCGGTCCCCGGCGCCGCGACCGGTGCGGGTCTCAGGGGGCGGGGTCCGGGCCGGTGATCAGGACGGCCGTGCGGCCGCCGCTCGCCCGCACGGCGGCGACGACCCTGGTGGCGGGGCCGGCGAGCGCGAGGACGGCGAGCGCGGCCAGGCTCGCGCCGAGCAGCAGGCCCATGGCCACGTCGTGCGGGTAGTGGACACCGACGAACACGCGGGAGAAGGCCATCAGCAGGGCCAGCGGAAGGGTCAGCAGCGCGAGCTTGCGGAGGGCGATCACCAGCGCCACGGCCGCGGCTCCCGCGATGGTGGAGTGGTTGCTGGGGAAGGACCAGTCGCCGGTGGCCGGGCACGTGATCAGCGAGGCCGCCGCCCCGGCCACGGCCCGGCAGGGGCGCTCCTCGTCGACGCTGGACTTCACCAGCTCGGAGGCGACGTAGGCCAGGGCGGTGACGAAGGGGGCGAGCACCGCGAGCGCCACCACGCGGGGGTCGCGGGCGCCGCGCGAACGCCACCACACGGCTATGAAGAGGGCGCCGAAGACGAGCAGCCCGTACTCGGTCCAGAACTCGAACGCCGATTGCACCCAGGCGGGGGTCGAGTGGGCGAAATCGGTGACGTCGAGGTAGAGGCCGGAGCTGTCCATGGTGACTGAAGGTACCTAAATCGGAATAACGTCCTCATCAGTCTCCCGGCCGATTTCGCGCACCCCGGATCACCCCGCAGGATGATCATCGGCAAAACAAGCCGCCCGCGCGGCATGTGGGCACTGATCGCGCCCCGAACTCTCGTAAGGTTCCGTCCGTGGGATCTCTGCGCAATCCGGTCGGGCCGCTCCCCTCCTCCATCTACTGGCGACGGAGGGCCGTGCTGGCGTCCGTTGCCGCGCTCCTCGCGATGCTCGCCGTATGGACCGTCAGTTCCGGTGCGGGCAAGTCGAGTACCAACGGCAAGGGCCAGGGCGGCTCCGGTCCCGTCACCCAAATCACCCCCGGACCCTCGGGCTCCGGTCCGGCGATCAGTCAGGCCCCGGGCGGGCGTGGCGAGTCGGGCTCGGGCGGCTCCGGCGGAGCGGGCACGGGCTCCGGCTCCGGCGCGAGCCCCGGTACGGGCAAGAACGGCGAACCGGGTGCCGAGCCCGGCACCGCCGGCCAGGGCGGGGCGGACGGCTCCGGCGGCTCCGGCGCGGGCCAGGTCGTCCCGGCGGACTCCCCGGTGCCCACGTGCGCGCCCGGTGCGCTGCAGTGGGAGGTCAAGAGCGTGAAGAACGAGTACGAGGCGAGCGAGAAGCCGCGCCTCGAACTCCTCGCGCGCAATGTCTCGGGCACGACCTGCAAGGTCGATCTCGGCCCGAAGCAGGCGGTGCTGACGATCACTCAGGCGAGCAACGCCAAGCCGGTCTGGTCCTCGGCGGACTGCCCGGCGGGCGCGGGCAACGTGTTCTACCGGGTGCCCTCGCAGGGCGAGACCAAGCAAGCCCTGGAGTGGGACCGCCACTTCAGCGAGGCGACCCAGTGCCAGTCGCCTCCGGCGGGGGTGGCGGCGGCTGACACCTACGTGGTCGAGGTCAAGTCCCCCGGCATGCCGGTGGCACGGACCTCGTTCGTCCTGAAGCCGGAGTAGGAACGCAGGAGGGGCCGGACCGTCCTACGGGCGGTCCGGCCCCTCCGTCGTTCGATGACTAGACGTACCGCTCCAGGATGGAGGACTCCGCCAGCCGGGACAGGCCCTCGCGGACGCTCCGCGCACGCGCCTCGCCGACCCCGTCGACCGTCTGCAGGTCGTCCACCGACGCCGCGAGCAGTTTCTGCAGCCCGCCGAAGTGCTCCACCAGCCGCTCGATGATGGCGCCCGGCAGCCGCGGCACCTTCGCCAGCAGCCGGTACCCGCGCGGGGACACCGCCGAGTCCAGGGTCTCGGGCGAGCCCGTGTACCCCAGGGCCTTCGCCACGATCGCCAGCTCCAGCAGCTCCGGATGCGTCAGCGCGTCCAGCGCGGGCAGCGCCTCCTCCACCGTGCGGGAACGCTTCGCCGTCGGCTCGGGCACGTAGTCCCGGATGACGAGCTCCCGCTCCTGCTCGATCCCGACCGTCAGCTCGTCGAGCTGGAGGGAGAGCAGCCGGCCGTCCGTGCCGAGCTCCACCACGTACTCCGCGATCTCCGTCGCGATGCGCCGCACCATCTCCAGCCGCTGCGCCACCGCCGTGACGTCGCGGACCGTCACCAGGTCCTCGATCTCCAGCGCGGACAGCGTCCCGGCGACCTCGTCCAGGCGGAGCTTGTACCGCTCCAGCGTGGCCAGCGCCTGGTTCGCCCGGGACAGGATCGCCCCGGACTCCTCCAGCACGCGCCGTTCGCCGTCCACGTACAGCGCGATCAGCCGCATCGACTGCGAGACCGACACCACCGGGAAACCGCACTGCTTCGAGACCCGGTCCGCGGTCCGGTGCCGGGTACCCGTCTCCTCGGTGTGGATCGAGGCGTCGGGCACCAGCTGGACGCCCGCCCGCAGGATCTTGGTGATGTCCTTGTCCAGGATCAGCGCGCCGTCGAGCTTGCACAGCTCGCGCAGCCGGGTCGCGGTGAACTCCACGTCCAGGACGAAACCGCCCGTGCACATGGCCTCGACGGACTTGTCCATGCCGAGGACGATGAGCCCTCCGGTGTTGCCGCGAACGATCCGTTCGAGCCCGTCACGCAGGGGCTGACCAGGTGCGACCGCGCTCAGCGAGGCGCGCATCATGGCCTCCTGCTTGGAGCTCGCGCCCGACTTTCCGGATGCTGCTGCCCCGTCCTTGGCTGCCACTGCACTCCTCCGGTCGCGGGATGTACCGCCTGCGTACGGCCGGGCGGACCATCCCGAAGTCTACCGGCGCGGCCCCGGCGCCCGCCGTGCCTTGGCCCGGCCGGGCCGCGGAGCACCCCGTCCGGGCCCGCTGACCTGCGGTTCGGCGCCGTGAGCGGCCCGTGAGCGTCCCGTGAGCGTCCCGTGAGCGACCCGTGGGGCCGCCGCCCGGGCCCTCTCCTGCGCGTCCGCTTCGCGCCTACTTCGCGTCCTGCTCCTTCGCCGGCGTACGCGACCGCCCGCGCGGCAGGACCCGTAGGGCGTCGCCCATGTCGGCGACCTCGGTCACCTTCATGCCCGGCGGCACCTTCCCCGGGTCCACCGGCACCAGCGCGTGCGTGAAGCCCAGCCGGAACGCCTCCGCGAGCCGCCGCTGCACGCCCGTCACGCGCCGGACCTCGCCCGCGAGGCCGACCTCACCGATGGCGACCAGGTTCTTCGGGAGCGGTACGTCGCTGGCCGCCGAGGCCAGCGCCAGCGCGACGGCCAGGTCGGCGGCCGGCTCGGTCAGCTTCACCCCGCCCACGGTCGCGGTGTAGATGTCCCGCTTGCCGAGCGCCGTGATCCGCCCGCGCTGCTCCAGCACCGCCAGCATCATCGAGACGCGCGAGGTCTCCAGCCCGGAGGTGGTGCGGCGAGGCGAGGGGATCTGCGAGTCCACCGTCAGCGCCTGCACCTCCGCGACCAGCGGCCGCTTGCCCTCCAGGGTCACCGTCAGGCAGGTGCCGGGGACGGCCTCGGTGCGGCGGGTCAGGAACAGCCCGCTCGGGTCGGCGAGGCCGGTGATGCCCTCGTCGTGCAGTTCGAAGCAGCCGACCTCGTCCGTGGCGCCGTACCGGTTCTTCACCCCGCGCACGAGGCGCAGCCGCGCGTGCCGGTCGCCCTCGAAGCTCAGGACCACGTCGACGAGGTGTTCCAGCAGCCGGGGACCGGCGATCGCCCCGTCCTTGGTGACGTGGCCGACAAGGAGCGTGGACATCCCGCGCTCCTTGGAGGCCCGGATCAGCGCCCCGGCCACCTCCCGGACCTGCGCCATGCCGCCGGGCGCGCCGTCGATCTCGGGGGAGGCGACCGTCTGCACGGAGTCCATGATCAGCAGCGAGGGCTTCACCGCGTCCAGGTGCCCGAGCACGGCCGACAGGTCGGTCTCGGCGGCGAGGTAGAGGTGGTCGCTGAGCGCGTTGATCCGCTCGGCCCGCAGCCGCACCTGGCTCGCCGACTCCTCCCCGGTGACGTAGAGGGTGCGGTGCTCGTCGGAGGCCGCCTTCGCCGCGACGTCGAGCAGCAGCGTCGACTTGCCCACGCCCGGCTCGCCCGCGAGCAGGACGACGGCCCCGGGGATCAGCCCGCCGCCC
The DNA here is from genome assembly GCF_057834385.1 of Streptomyces sp. GL_141. Classification (NCBI taxonomy): domain Bacteria; kingdom Bacillati; phylum Actinomycetota; class Actinomycetes; order Kitasatosporales; family Streptomycetaceae; genus Streptomyces; species Streptomyces sp. GL_141. The sequence continues at coordinate 3,635,261 of NZ_CM174402.1, read as the reverse complement.
AGCACCCGGTCCAGCTCGTCCACGCCGGTGCTGCGCGCGGTCGCGGTCCGGACGTCGACCTGCCCGATCGGCACGGCGGCCGTCGTGACCCGGCCGGCCGCGGTGGTGCGCACGGCGGGGGCGCCGCCGAGCTCCTCGACCGTGCCCCAGGCCTGGCACTCGGGGCACCGGCCGAGCCATTTGGCGGTGGAGTACCCGCACTCGGTACAGCGGTAGGACGGCCGGTCCTTGGCGGATGAACGAGATGTACGGGCTGCCATGCGGCCCACGGTAGCCGCCGCCACCGACAGCCCTCTCCGAACGGCCGCCCGGGCGGTCCCGCGGGGGTCGCGCGGCGGTCCTGTGCCGGTCCCGCGCCGGTCCGGATGCCGTCCCCGGGCGCACGCCGTGGCGTGCACCGTCAGGGGTCCCGTCAGCGCAACGCCGATCTATTCACCCGTAAGGGCTAAAACTGGTGAAGGCTTCCGGAGCGCCACCGGCGCGCCGCCTACGGTCACCGAGTGACCAGCAGCAACCAGGGACACCCCGCACCGCGCACCGGCGCACACCGGGCGCACGGGCGCACGCCCCCCGAGGGGACCAGGGTGGAGCAGCCGCCACCGTTCCGGTACGAGCCCTACCTGGACGGACTGTTCACGTACTGCCTCTCGGTCCTGTGCGACCACGACACCGCCACCGACGTGCTCGGCGACGTCCTCGCCGTCGCCGACCGGCATCCCGGCCGCTGCCCCGACGAGGGGGACCGGCGGGCCTGGCTGTACGCCCTCGCGCGCTGGGCCTGCCTGCGTAGGCTCGCCGAGCGACGGCGCACGCGCCACTACGGGTACGGGGGAGCGCATTCCGCCCGGCGTGCACCGGAGCACACGGACGTCGGCCGTGCGCCGGATCCCGCGACGGCGAGCGCCGACGCGAACGCGGCGGCGAACGTGTCGGGGAGCGGGGCGGCGAACCCGTCCTCGGTCGGCCACGGCAGCCCCACCGGCCACGGCAACCCCGGTGGTCTTGACGTCTACGCCTACCGCCGCACCGAGCTCGCCCGCCTCGCCTGGCCGGAGGCAGCCGGGACCACCCCCGAGCAGCGCGAGGCACTCGAACTCGCCGTCCGCCACCGCCTCGGCGTCCCCGAACTCGCCGCCGTCCTCGGTACGCCCCCCGCCAGCGCCCGCGAGCTGCTCTCCGGCGCCGCCTGCGAGGTGGAGCGCACCCGGGCCGCCCTCGCCGTCGTGGAGACGGGCAACTGCCCGACCGTGTCCCGGCTCACCGGCGACGACGGGGAGGGCGGGGGAGACGGGAACCTCCTCCTCTCCTCCTCCCTGCGCGCCGAGCTCGTCCGCCACGTCGACGACTGCCCGCGCTGCCGCCGCGTCGCCGAACGCGTGGGCGCCGGCGGCCCCTGGCCCGGCTCGGGCGGCATCAACACCGCCGCCCTCCCGCTGGTCCCGGCCCCGCGCACCGCCGTGCACGCCGCGATGCTCCGCTCCGGCGGCCGCCGCGGCGCCGGCACCGGCCCGCGCTTCGACCGCACCGGCTTCCCGATGGACCCCAAGGACCGCGCCGCCCGCCGCGACCGGCTGCGTGCCCGCGCCGTGACCACCACGGTCGTCGCCACCGTCGTCGCGGCCCCGGTGCTGGCGCTGTGGGCCGCGTACCGGGGCGCCCCGAGCACCGGGGAACCCGTGGGCAACGGCTCCACGCGCATCTCGGCGAGCGACGCGGAGCTCCCGCAGGCCCGGACCGACGGCCGCCCGCTGACGGCCTACGAGAACGCCGGCAACGCCGCCGTCACCACCGACGGACCCGGCTTCGCCCCGCCCGAGGCGGCCCCCGACGTCTCCGTCGAGGTCATCAGCAGCGGCGCACCGCCGAGCTCCGCACCCGGGGCCCCGGGCCGGCTGACCGCGGCCGCCTCCACCCACGGAGCGACCACCCTGCTCACCCTCACCGCCTCGGGCGGCGCCCCGGTCGACTGGCGGCTGTGGTCCGACGCCCCGTGGCTGCGCGCCAGTACGACCTCGGGCCGGCTGGCGCCAGGAGAATCGGTCACCCTACGGATCACCGTGGACTCCGCGGCCCAGCCCGTAGGGGCCTGGAGCGCGCGGGTCGGGGTGGACCCGGGCGGCGCGGTGATCTCCATTAGGGGCCGGGGTCGCCCGGCACCCACTCCGCCCGACCCGGAGCCCACGCCGACGCCGACCCCGACGCCCACACCCAGCCCTCCCGAGCCGACGCCGACGCCGACTCCCACCCCGGAGCCCACGCCCACCCCGACGCCGACCCCGACGCCGACCCCGAGCCCCTCGGACGGAGCCACGTCAGGACCGGCTCCGACACCGGCCCCGTAGCCCGGTAGCCCGGTAGCCCGGTAGCCCGGTAGGGCTTACGCCAGGGGGTCGGGGTCGGCCGGGTGCGGGGCCATCGGCAGCAGCGAGGAGAGCCGGGCCTCGCAGAGCCGTACGAGCTCCTCGTACCCCTCCTTGCCCATCAGCTCCGTCAGCTCGGCGCGGTACGACACGTACACCGGCTTGCCGGCGCCGTGCGCGGAGGTGGCCGAGGTGCACCACCAGTGCAGGTCGTGGCCGCCCGGACCCCAGCCGCGCCGGTCGTACTCGCCGATCGACACCTGGAGGACACGGGTGTCGTCGGGCCGGTCGATCCACTCGTAGGTCCGCCGGATGGGCAGCTGCCAGCACACGTCCGGCTTGGTCTCCAACGGCTCCTGGCCGCCGCGCACCGCCAGGATGTGCAGGGAACAGCCGGCCCCCGCGGGGAAACCGGGCCGGTTCAGGAAGATGCAGGCACCGTCCCAGCGGCGGGTCTGCTTCTCGCCGTCGTCGTCGTGCTGCGTCCACCCGGTCTCGCTGCCGACGTCGTGGAACTGCCACAGCTCCGGCGTCAGCCGCGCCACGTTCTCGGCCACCCGCTTCTCGTCGTCCTCGTCGGAGAAGTGCGCGCCGAGCGTGCAGCAGCCGTCGTCCGCGCGGCCGGCCTGAATGCCCTGGCAGCCACTGCCGAAGATGCAGGTCCAGCGGGAAGTGAGCCAGGTCAGGTCACAGCGGAAGACCTGCTCCTCGTCGGCGGGGTCGGGGAACTCCACCCAGGCCCGCGGAAAGTCGAGCCCCTTCTCGTCCGCCCCGGCGGACTTGGCACCCTTGGCGGCCTTGCCGACCTTGTTCTTGGACTTGTTGGCCTTCTTCGTATTTGGCACAAACCCCAGCCTAAGCGCCCCTTACTCCACCCCTACGCCTTTGGACCAGTAGCGTTTCCCCTCATGAGACTCGGTGTCCTTGATGTGGGTTCGAACACGATCCATCTGCTGGTGGTGGATGCGCATCCCGGTGCGCGCCCGCTGCCCGCGCACTCGCACAAGGTGGAGCTGCGGCTGGCGGAGCTGCTCGACGAACACGGCGCGGTGACGCCGGACGGCGTCGAGCGGCTGGTTTCCGTCATCGGGGACGCGGTGCAGGCCGCCGAGGACAAGGGGTGCGAGGACGTACTCCCCTTCGCGACGAGCGCGGTACGGGAAGCCACGAACGCCGACGAGGTCCTGGCCCGGGTCAAGGCCGAGACGGGCGTGGACCTCCCCGTCCTCAGCGGCGACGACGAGGCCCGCCTGACGTTCCTCGCGGCGCGCCGCTGGTTCGGCTGGTCGGCGGGCAAGCTCCTGCTCCTCGACATTGGCGGGGGCTCGCTGGAGATCGCCTACGGCATCGACGAGGACCCCGACGCGGCCGTCTCGCTCCCGCTGGGCGCGGGTCGCCTGACGGCGGGCTGGCTCCCGGGCGACCCGCCGGACCAGGCGGACATCCGGGCCCTGCGCCGGCACGTCCGGGCCCAGATCGCCCGCACGGTCGGCGAGTTCAGCCGCTTCGGGGCGCCGGACCGGGTGGTGGCCACCTCGAAGACCTTCAAGCAGCTGGCCCGGATCGCGGGCGCGGCCCGCTCCGCGGACGGCCTCTACATCCAGCGGGACCTGACCCGGAAGTCCCTGGAGGAGTGGGTCCCGCGACTGGCGGCGATGACCACCGCCCAGCGCTCGGCCCTGCCGGGCGTCTCCGAGGGCCGCTCCAACCAGCTCCTCGCGGGGGCGCTGGTCGCGGAGGGCGCGATGGATCTTCTCGGGGTCGAATCCTTGGAGATCTGCCCCTGGGCACTCCGGGAAGGCGTCATCCTGCGGCGCTTGGACCACCTCGGAAGGTCCACGCCGGTCGGCGCCTGAACGGTGCGGCGCCGCTGCACGGGGGCCGGCCCCCGGACCCCTGCGCCTCAAACGCCGGCGGGGCTGTGTTGTGGTCGGGGTCCGTCTGTGGGTGGGGTGGGCTGCGGGGGGTCGGTGCCGGGGCCGGGGTGGGGTGTTGGCCTGGACTGCATGATTTAGGCGCCCTGTGCTCGACTCCGACAGGGCGCGGGGTGTTCTCGCGCCACACATCACGCTCTACGTCCAGGCCAACACCCCACCCCGTCCCCGACCCCGCCCCGCCGGGCCCGACCCCTCCACCTCCGGCCCCGGCCGGGGTTTGGCTTTTCAGCCGTCCGGCGCTTGAGGACCGGGTCCGGGCCGAGCCCGGGGACACACCCAGCCCCGCCGGCGTTTGAGGCGCGGGTCAGGGCAGAGCCCTGGGAACGGTGGAAGGGCGGGTAGGGGACAGCCCCGCAGGGCCGTCCCCCGGGGCCCGTTCCGCCAGGACAGGGCTGCGTGGGTGGCCGCCGACGGCGCCTCGGTGACCCCGATACCCTGTCCCCGTGGCAGAACCAGTCCGGATCCCGACCGCGAAAGTCGCCCTCTCCACCGCCTCCGTGTACCCGGAGTCAACGGCGACCGCCTTCGAGATCGCCGCGCGCCTCGGCTACGACGGCGTCGAGGTCATGGTCTGGACGGACCCCGTCAGCCAGGACATCGACGCCCTGCGCCGTCTCTCCGACCACCACCGGGTCCCGATCCTGGCCATCCACGCCCCCTGCCTCCTCATCACGCAGCGCGTCTGGTCCACCGACCCCTGGACCAAGCTCCAGCGCGCCCAGGCGGCAGCCGAGAAGCTCGGCGCGAGCACGGTCGTGGTGCATCCGCCGTTCCGCTGGCAGCGCCAGTACTCCCGCGACTTCGTGACCGGCATCTGGCGGATGGCGGGCGAGACCGACGTCCGCTTCGCCGTCGAGAACATGTACCCCTGGCGCTACCGCGACCGCGAGATGCTCGCCTACGCGCCCGAGTGGGACGTCACCAAGGACGACTACCGCCACTTCACCGTCGACCTCTCGCACACCGCGACCGCCCGCACCGACGCCACCGCGATGATCGACCGGATGGGCGACCGCCTCGCCCACATCCACCTCGCCGACGGAAACGGTTCCGCGAAGGACGAGCACCTCGTCCCCGGCCGCGGCAGCCAGCCCTGCGCCGAACTGCTGGAGCGGCTCGCCGCCACCGCCTTCGACGGGCACGTCGTCATCGAGGTCAACACCCGCCGCGCGATGTCATCCGCCGAGCGCGAGGCCGACCTCGCCGAGGCCCTGGCCTTCACCCGCCTGCACCTCGCGACCGCCCCCGGCCCGGCACCCAGGACCCCGCACCCGTGACCGAGCCCCAGCCGGCGACCCCGCCGGCGAAGCCCCGCCGCGGCCCCGGCCGCCCCCGCCAGGACGAGGCCGACGACGGCCCCGGCGCCCAGGAGCGCATCCGCCTCGCGGCCCGCGCCGAGTTCGCCGCGCGCGGCTACGACAAGACCTCCGTGCGCGGGATCGCCAAGGCCGCCGGCGTGGACCCGGCCCTGGTCCACCACTACTTCGGCAGCAAGGACGAGCTCTTCGCCACCGCGATCGAGCTCAGCATGGAGCCCGCCCTCGTGCTGCCCGCGATCCTCGGCCCGGGTCCCGACGGCATCGGCGAGCGCCTGGCCCGCTACTTCCTCGGCGTCTGGGAGAACCCGGTCACCCGGACCCCGCTGCTCGCGGTGATCCGCTCGGCCCTCACCCACGAGGCCGCCGCGAAGGTGCTCCGCCGGCTGATCCTGCACCGCCTGCTGGAGCGGATCGCGGCCGACCTCAACGTCCCCGACCCGACCTTCCGCGCCGAGCTCGCCGCCTCCCACATGGTCGGCATCGCGATCCTGCGCTACGTCGTCCAGGTCGAGCCCCTCGCCTCGGCGGACCCGGAGACCATCATCGGCCTGGTCGCCCCCACCCTCCAGCGCTACCTCACCGAGGAATGACGGCGCCCGCGCGCGCAGCCCCGTAGGCTCCGCACCGTGCCCAATTACTGAGCCGCCCGTCCCGGGATCCGGACAGCGCGTCCGGATCCCGGGCAGGGGGCGTAGCCTCGTAACCGAGCCATATCCACAGTCGCGGCAGGCGCGCGCGTCACCGCACACATGGGGAGAGATCCGATGCCCGAGCTGAGGTCCCGCACCGTCACCCACGGCCGCAACATGGCAGGCGCACGTGCCCTGATGCGCGCCTCGGGCGTAGCGAGCGCGGACATCGGGAAGCCGATCATCGCGGTCGCCAACTCGTTCACCGAGTTCGTCCCCGGCCACACCCACCTGGCCCCGGTCGGCCGCATCGTCTCCGACGCGATCCTGGCCGCCGGCGCCGTCCCCCGCGAGTTCAACACCATCGCGGTCGACGACGGCATCGCCATGGGCCACGGCGGGATGCTGTACTCCCTGCCCTCCCGCGACCTGATCGCGGACTCGGTCGAGTACATGGTCGAGGCGCACTGCGCCGACGCGCTGATCTGCATCTCCAACTGCGACAAGATCACCCCCGGCATGCTGATGGCCGCCATGCGCCTCAACATCCCGGTCGTCTTCGTCTCCGGCGGCCCGATGGAGGCCGGACAGGCCACCCTCGTCGACGGCACCGTCCGCAAGCTCGACCTGATCGACGCGATGGTGGACGCCTCCAACGACAGCGTGTCCGACGAAGACGTGCTGCGCATCGAGGAGAACGCCTGTCCCACCTGCGGCAGCTGTTCCGGCATGTTCACCGCCAACTCGATGAACTGCCTCGCCGAGGCCATCGGCCTGGCCCTCCCCGGCAACGGTTCGGTCCTCGCGACGCACACCGCCCGCCGCGCCCTGTACGAGGACGCCGGCCGCACGATCGTCGAGATCACCAAGCGCTACTACGAGCAGGACGACGAGTCGGTCCTGCCCCGCAACATCGCGACCCGCCAGGCCTTCGAGAACGCCATGGCCCTCGACATCGCCATGGGCGGCTCCACCAACACGATCCTGCACCTCCTCGCCGCCGCGCAGGAAGCCGGTCTGAAGTACGACCTCACGGACATCGACGAGATCTCCCGCCGGGTCCCGTGCCTCGCCAAGGTCGCGCCGAACGTGGCGCCCGGCGGCACGTACTACATGGAGGACATCCACCGGGCCGGCGGCATCCCCGCCCTGCTCGGCGAGCTCCACCGCGGCGGCCTGCTGAACAAGGACGTCACCACGGTCCACTCCGCCAACCTGGAGGACTGGCTCGCGAAGTGGGACGCCCGCTCCGGCACGGCCCCCGACGAGGTCATGGAGCTGTGGCACGCCGGCCCCGGCTGCCAGCGTTCCGCCTCCGCCTTCTCCCAGTCCGAGCGCTGGGACACCCTCGACCTCGACGCCGAGGGCGGCTGCATCCGCTCCGTCCAGCACGCGTACTCCAAGGACGGCGGCCTCGCCGTCCTGCGCGGCAACATCGCGCTCGACGGCTGCGTCGTGAAGACCGCCGGCGTCGACGAGTCGATCTGGACCTTCGAGGGCCCGGCCGTGGTCTGCGAATCGCAGGACGAGGCCGTCGACAAGATCCTCCGCAAGGAGATCAAGGCCGGCGACGTGGTCGTCATCCGCTACGAGGGCCCGCGCGGCGGTCCCGGCATGCAGGAGATGCTCTACCCGACGTCCTTCCTCAAGGGCCGCGGCCTCGGCAAGGTCTGCGCCCTGGTCACGGACGGCCGCTTCTCCGGCGGCACCTCGGGCCTCTCCATCGGCCACGCCTCCCCGGAAGCGGCCTCGGGCGGCTCCATCGCGGTCGTGGAGGACGGCGACCGCATCCGCATCGACATCCCGAACCGCTCCATCGAGCTCCTCGTCGACGAGACCACGCTGGCCGCCCGCCACGCGGCCCTGGGCGGGGTCTACGCCCCGAAGAACCGCGAGCGCAAGGTCTCCGCGGCCCTGCGCGCCTACGCGGCGATGGCCACCAGCGCCGACAAGGGCGCGGTCCGCGACGTCAGCCTCCTGGAGCGCTGACCCCGCACCCGCCGGCCCCGGCCCCGTCCGACACCCTCGGGCGGGGCCGTCCGCGTTCCACGCCTACGGGCGCGGCCGCCCCGGTGTCACCACCCCGCGGGATCCCCCGCCGCCACCGCGAACACGCTCCCGTCCGGAGCCGACGCGTACACCCGCCCGTCCCCGACGACGGGCGCGGGCAGACTCGCCGCGAAGGTGTCCTTCCCGGAGCCCATCCGGGGCTTGGTCTGCCCCAGCAGCTTTCCCACACGCGCGTCGACGGCGAGCAGCCGGCCGTCGGAGGCGCTCAGGTAGACCCGGCCGTCGGCGAACACGGGGCGGGAGGCCAGGGCGATCCCCGTCTCCAGCCGCCACTCCTCCTTCGTGGCACCCAGGGCGACGAGCGCGCCGGTGGCCCCGAAGACGTACACGCCCCCGTCGGGTCCGACGGTCGCCTGCGCGTCGTAGAGCGGCGACGTGAGCCGCACGCGCCGTACGGTGCGCGTCGCCAGGTCCACCCGTACGACTCCGGCCGTCCTGGCCGGCTCGTCGTCGTTCAGCAGGTACAGGCCGCCTCGCGCCGTGCCGACGGGCTGCAGCCGTCCCGTGGTGCGGACCTGCCAGCGCACTGTTCCGTTCGCCGGGTCCACGGCCGAGACCTCCGTCGAGGCCGCAGCACTGTCGGGCGTCGCCACGTACAGCACGGCCTGGTCGGCCCCTTCCGAGCCGTGCCACCATACGGATCCGGGCCCGCCGATCCGCTTCGTCCAGCGTGGGGTGCCGCTGGCCGTGTCCACACCGGTGACGCTTCCCCCCGCCGCCTCGACCAGCAGCACCTGCCCGCCCGCGGCCACTACTTGCGTGCCGCCCGGCAGCTTCCGCCTCCACTGCTCCGTGCCGGTCCGGGCGTCCAGCGCCTGGAGCAGTTCGCTGCCCGGCGCCACCGCGAGAACCAAACCCGCCGCATGGAGGACGGGCCCGCCGACCGCGGTCTTCGTGCCCTGCGCGGGAGGGCGGACCGTCCACAGCACGGAACCGTCCGCCGGGGAGAGCCGGGCGGCCGTCAGACCGGACCCCGAGCAGTACAGGGCGGCGGATTCCCAGGAGCAGGACGCCGAGCGCGCTCCCAGGGCCACCGACCACGGGTCGGCGGCCTTCGGCACCGGTGGCGGCGACCCCGTCTGCTTCGCGGCGAGCCGCTCGGCAGGCGCCCCGGCCGACCCGAACTCCAGGTACCCGCCGGCCGCCCCGACGGCGAGCAGCAGCCCGAGCCCCGCCGCCAGCACCGCGGGCTTGACCCGTCGGCCACGGTCGCGACGGGGGGCGGGGGCCTGCTCCCGCCGGTGCGTGACCTCCTCGTCGACCACCGGCTGCCTCGGCCGCGGGATGAAGGCCTGCGTATCGAGATCCGTCGGGTACGCCACCGCCCGCAGCGCCACGATCAGCGCGTCCGCGCTCGGCCGCTCCGCCGGATCCTTGGCCAGGCACTGGGCCACCAGCGGCGCGAGCCGCTCCGGCAGACCGGTCAGGTCGGGCTCGCTGTGCACCACCTGGTACGCCACGAGGTAATGGCTGTCGGAGTCGAAGGGCCCCCGCCCGGTCGCCGCGTACACGAGAACCGCGCCCAGGGCGAAGACATCGGCCGCGGTCCCGACCTCCCGCGGCCGCTGGAACTGCTCCGGCGCCATGAACGGCGGGGTCCCGATCAGCTTGCCCGTCTCGGTGCGCAGATCGCTGTCCGCCGGCCGCGAGATCCCGAAGTCGATGACCCGCACCCCGTCCGGGGCCATCAGTACGTTGCTGGGCTTCAGGTCCCGGTGCACGACCCCCGCCCGGTGGATGTCCCGTAGGGCCTCCGCCAGTCCGGCGGCGAGCCGCGCCAGTTCCCGGGCCTCCAGCACCTGGTCCCGTACCCGCTCGGAGAGGGTCGGGGCATCGATGAACAGCGTGGCCATCCACGGCCGTTCGGCATCGGGATCGGCGTCGACGACGGGCGCGGTGAACGCTCCGCTCACCCGCCGGGCGGCCGCGACCTCCTGCCGGAACCGGGCCCGGAACTCCGGGTCCACGGCGTGCTGCGGATGCACGATCTTGACGGCGAGTTTCAGCCCCGACTCGGAGGTGGCCAGGTGGACGACGCCCATGCCGCCGGAACCGAGCACGGACTCGAGCCGGTACTGCCCGGCGTACTCCGGAAATCCCGCGTAGTCCGTCCGCGCTGAACGCACCGCTCACCACCCCCGCCGGAGCCTAGTCGATGGTCCGTGCGAATCTCCAAGGTCCTGCTACCCTGCGCGAGTTGCGCAGGGCAACACACCCTAGGGGGGTCATTTCGCATGTCCGTTGAGAGCGATTCAAGCCAAGTCCAGAGCCTGACCTCGGGGTCGGGATTCCCGACGTTCCCCGTCGCGCCCGGCTACCGGGTGAACGTCCGCAGCGGTCCCGGCACCAACTTTTCGATCGTCGACACCCTGCCGACCGGCGCCTCCGTGTCGATCCGCTGCCAGTGCGAGGGGACGACCATCACCGGCCCGTACGGCACGACGTCCATCTGGGACTGCATCGGGAACAGCCGCTTCGTCTCCGACGCCTACGTGAAGACGGGCAGCGACGGCTACGTCGCCACCCGCTGCGGCTGAGGTCCATCCGGCCCATCCGCGGGTCCGCCACCCGGCCCGACCCGTGAGACAGCCCGGGTCCCGCCCGCCCGGCGGGGGATAATCGCTGGTGTGAGCGACGACCAGCGAGACCAGACCCCCGCCGAGCCGGCCGCCGAGGCCCCGGCGCAGCCCGCCGTGCCCACCGGCCCCGAGCCCGAGCCGATCCGGTTCTTCGGCACCACCTGGGTGAACCACGACGGCGGCTACGGTGCGCGCCGCGTCGGCGCGGCCGCCGGTGCGCTGGTCCTCGCCGTCGTCAGCGCCTTCCTGCTCCGGTTCTCCTACGAGGGCCTGGAGATCGGTAACGTCGGCGCCTTCCTCAGCATCTCGGTCGTCATCCTCTTCGCGATCGCCAGCTCCATCGCCTTTGCCAAGACCTGGGAGTCCTTCAGCCGCCGGCAGCCCCCGTCCTCCGACGAGACCGCCCTCAAGGGCCTGAAGGCGATCGGTTTCATCGGCAGCCTCATCGCGTACTTCCTGCGCTGCTTCGTCGAGGCCCCCGGCGAGAAGCTGCGCCGCACCGAGTACGAGCACGCCTCGGCCGAATTCACCCGCCGGCGCAGTTCCCGTACCGGCAACCCGGCCGCCCGCCGCACCAAGCGCAAGAAGTAGCGCCGGACCGGCACCGCCCCCAGCCTTGCGCCGGGGCACCGCCGGGAGCATTATTCATCACATGATGAATAACCGAGCGGCCGCTGCCGTCCATGCCGACGGCCTCACCGTCCGCCGCGGCACCGGCCGCAGCCCCCGCACCGTCCTCGACGGCCTCTCCTTCGACGTCCCGCGCGGCCGCATCACCGGCCTCCTCGGCCCCTCCGGCTGCGGAAAGTCCACCCTCATGCGCGCCGTCGTCGGCACCCAGGCCCACGTCACCGGCACCCTCGACGTCCTCGGCCACCCCGCCGGGCACCCCGGACTCCGCTCCCGCATCGGCTACGTCACCCAGGCGCCCTCCGTCTACGACGACCTCACCGTCCGGCAGAACCTCGACTACTTCGCCGCGATCCTCGACCCCGGCCGCGCCGCCGCCGGGCGCCGCCGCGAGACCGTCACCCGGGCCATCGCCGACGTAGACCTCACCACCCACACCACCGCCCTCGCCGGAAACCTCTCCGGCGGCCAGCGCAGCAGGGTCTCCCTCGCGGTCGCCCTCCTCGGCAGCCCCGAGCTCCTCGTCCTCGACGAGCCGACCGTCGGGCTCGACCCGGTCCTGCGCCGCGACCTGTGGAACCTCTTCCACGACCTCGCCGCCACCCGCGGCGCCACCCTCCTCGTCTCCTCCCACGTCATGGACGAAGCCGAGCGCTGCCACGACCTCCTCCTCATGCGCGAGGGCCGCATCCTCGCGCAGGACACCCCCGAGGCACTGCGCACCCGTACCCACACCGACACCGTCGAAGAGGGCTTCCTCCACCTCGTCGACGCCGCGAACGCCGAAGCCGCCGCCGCCGCCACCCCGGCCCCCCACGGGAGCACCCGATGAGCACCGCCCGCACCGTCGCCACCGCCGCCCGCGTCCTGCGCCAGCTCCGCCACGACCCGCGCTCCATCGCGCTGATGCTGCTGGTCCCCGTACTGATGCTGATCCTGCTCCGCTACGTCTTCGACGGCAGCCCGCGGACGTTCAACAGCATCGGCGCATCCCTCCTCGGGATCTTCCCCCTCATCACGATGTTCCTGATCACCTCCATCGCGACCCTGCGCGAACGCACCTCCGGCACCCTCGAACGCCTCCTCGCCATGCCGCTCGGCAAGGGCGACCTCATCGCCGGCTACGCCCTCGCCTTCGGCGCCATGGCGGTCGTCCAGTCCCTGCTCGCCACCGGCGTCGCCCTCTGGGTCCTCGGCCTCGACGTCGTCGGCTCCCCGTGGCTGCTCCTGCTCGTCGCCCTCCTCGACGCCCTGCTCGGCACCGCACTCGGCCTCTTCGTCTCCGCCTTCGCCGCGTCCGAGTTCCAGGCCGTCCAGTTCATGCCGGCGGTGATCTTCCCCCAGCTCCTGCTGTGCGGCCTCTTCGCAGCCCGCGACACCATGCAGCCCGCCCTCGAAGCGATCTCGAACGTGCTGCCCATGTCCTATGCCGTCGACGGCATGGACCAGGTCCTCACCCACACCGACATGACCGCCGACTTCGTCCGCGACGTCGGCATCGTCGCCGGATGCGCCCTCCTGGTCCTCACCCTCGGCGCCGCGACCCTCCGCCGCCGCACCCCCTGACCGGAAGAACGGGCCTGACCGCAGTCCGGACAGCCCGTCGCCGTTCCGTGCACGAGTGCAAGGATGAGGACGCAAACCATGCATGCGTGCACGAACAGTTCGGCGAGGTGAATCGGGCATGACCCAGACAGTCGCAGTCCTCGGTACCGGCAAGATCGGCGAGGCCCTGCTCAGCGGGATGATCCGCGGCGGCTGGCCCGCCTCCAAGCTCCTCGTCACCGCCCGCCGCCCGGAACGCGCCGAGGAGCTCCGCACCCGCTACGGCGTCGAGGCCGTCACCAACGCCGAGGCCGCCAAGCGCGCCGACACGCTCATCCTCACCGTGAAGCCGCAGGACATGGGCAAGCTCCTCGAAGAGCTCGCCCCGCACGTCCCCGCCGACCGCCTGGTCATCAGCGGCGCGGCCGGCATCCCGACCTCCTTCTTCGAGGAGCGCCTCGCCCAGGGCACCCCCGTCGTCCGCGTCATGACGAACACCCCCGCCCTCGTCGACGAGGCCATGTCCGTCATCTCGGCCGGCAGCCACGCCACCGCCGCGCACCTCGCGCACACCGAGGAGATCTTCGGCGGCGTCGGCAAGACCCTGCGCGTCCCGGAATCCCAGCAGGACGCGGCCACCGCCCTCTCCGGCTCCGGCCCCGCGTACTTCTACTACCTCGTCGAGGCCATGACCGACGCCGGCATCCTCCTCGGACTGCCCCGCGCCCAGGCCCACGACCTCATCGTCCAGGCCGCCGTCGGCGCCGCCGTCATGCTCCGCGACAGCGGCGAGCACCCGGTCAAGCTCCGCGAAGCCGTCACCTCCCCGGCCGGCACCACCATCAACGCGATCGTGGAGCTGGAGAAGCACGGCGTACGGGCGGCCCTGATCGCCGCCCTCGAAGCGGCCCGCGACCGCAGCCGCGAACTCGCCTCCGGCAACAGCTGACACCCGCGGGTTCGGTACGGGGCCGCGCGCGCAGCCCCGTACCGACCCGCCCCACCCCTTCAGGGCTCCAGCAGCCCGATGGCCCGGTACGCCGAGTCGACGACGGGCCGCGCGATCGCCCGCGCCCGCCCGGCCCCCGCGCGCAGCACCGCCTCCACCGTCCCCGGATCGGCCGCCAGCTCCGCGTGCCGTACGCGGACCGGCCGCAGCAGCTCCACGACGGCGTCGGCCACGTCCCGCTTGAGCGCCCCGTACCCGGTGTACCCGTCGGCGAGCGCGGCCGGCTCACCCCCGGTGCAGGCGGCGAGGATGTCCAGCAGGTTCGCGACCCCGGGCCGCGAGGCGGGGTCGTAGACGACCCCGCCGTCCCCACCCTCTCCGCTGTCGGTGACGGCGCGCATCACCTTCTTCCGCACCGCCTCGGGCTCGTCGAGGATGAACACCACCCCGGGCCCCGCGTCCCCCGACTTCCCCATCTTCGACCGCGGGTCCTGCAGGTCCATGACCCGCGCCGCCACCACCGGATGCGTGGCCTTGGGCACGGTGAAGGTGTACCCGTACCGCTGGTTGAACCGCGCCGCCAGATCCCGGGTCAGCTCGACGTGCTGCCGCTGGTCCTCCCCTACGGGCACCTCCCCGGTCCGGTACGCCAGGATGTCGGCGGCCATCAGCACGGGATAGGTGAGCAGCGACAGCCGCACCCCTTCCCCCGAGGCCTGCGCCTTCGCGGCCTTCTCCTTGTACTGCACCATCCGCCGCAGCTCCCCGTCCGAAGCCGTGCACTCCAGCAGGTACGAGAGCCGGGCGTGCTCGTCCACGTGGCTCTGCACGAACAGCGTGCACTTCTCGGGAGTCAGCCCGGCGGCGAGCAACAGCGTCGCCGCCTGCCGACTGAGCCGGCGCACCCGGGCCGGATCGTGCTCGACGGTCAGGGCGTGCAGGTCGACCACGCAGAACAGCGCCTCGTCGGGCTCCTGCTCGGCGGCGACCCACTGCCGTACGGCCCCCAGGTAGTTCCCCAGCGTCAGATGCCCCGTCGGCTTGACCCCGCTGAAGATCCTCGTCATGTCCCTGCTCCCTGCTCGTGTCGGTGTGGGCGTCGACGCCACCGCGTCGGGCGACCGAGCCACTCCCGGGAGGGGAGAAACAGAAACGGCCGCCGTGATCGGCGGCCGTCGAGCGCGTGCGTGCTCGCGTGGATGGTCGGCCGCCGTCAGGCGGCCCACCAGCGAAGGTCGAGCGTGAGCGCACGCGTAGTCATGGGGGAGAGGCTAGACCCTGAGGGGTGAGGAGGGCGTCAGGTTTGTGCGCTCCGCGGGGCGGGTCAGCCTGGAGTTGACACACGTGTGCCGGATCCGTAAGGTTCTTCGAGTTGTCCGAAGTGAGCGCCGACCCCGGTCGGTCCCCGGACAGCCATCCCGCACTACACATTCGAACGAACGACTCACTTTGTCGTCCCGTTTTCATGCGTATTTGCGAATGAGGAATCCGCGTCCACGGACGCAGTCGCCGATTAGGTTCGGGGGCAAGGAATCCGCTACTGTCTCACTCGTCGCAAGGGCCCAACAGTCCGAACGACAAACCCCGTTGACTGGGAGTCAGGCCCGAAAGGATCTGATAGAGTCGAACTCGCCGGAAAGGGAAACGCGAAAGCGAAGAACTGGAAGGCGGAAAACAAGCGAGACAGACTCTGATAGAGTCTGAAACGCAAGAACAGAACAGAACGAAAGCCCGGAGGAAAGCCCGAGAGGGTGAGTACAAAGGAAGCGTCCGTTCCTTGAGAACTCAACAGCGTGCCAAAAATCAACGCCAAAAAGTTGATACCCCGTCCATTTCGGTGGATGAGGTTCCTTTGAAAAAGACCTGTGAGGTCGCGGCTTCGGCCCTGACGCTTGCAGGCAATTACACAGCGAGGACGCAGTGGACGGTCGGTCTTATTCCGACATGACTGTCCCGCTCTAAGTGCGTGTGCACCGGATAACCGGTAAACATTCATGGAGAGTTTGATCCTGGCTCAGGACGAACGCTGGCGGCGTGCTTAACACATGCAAGTCGAACGATGAAGCCCTTCGGGGTGGATTAGTGGCGAACGGGTGAGTAACACGTGGGCAATCTGCCCTTCACTCTGGGACAAGCCCTGGAAACGGGGTCTAATACCGGATAACACTCCTGCCTGCATGGGCGGGGGTTAAAAGCTCCGGCGGTGAAGGATGAGCCCGCGGCCTATCAGCTTGTTGGTGGGGTAATGGCCCACCAAGGCGACGACGGGTAGCCGGCCTGAGAGGGCGACCGGCCACACTGGGACTGAGACACGGCCCAGACTCCTACGGGAGGCAGCAGTGGGGAATATTGCACAATGGGCGAAAGCCTGATGCAGCGACGCCGCGTGAGGGATGACGGCCTTCGGGTTGTAAACCTCTTTCAGCAGGGAAGAAGCGAAAGTGACGGTACCTGCAGAAGAAGCGCCGGCTAACTACGTGCCAGCAGCCGCGGTAATACGTAGGGCGCAAGCGTTGTCCGGAATTATTGGGCGTAAAGAGCTCGTAGGCGGCTTGTCACGTCGGATGTGAAAGCCCGAGGCTTAACCTCGGGTCTGCATTCGATACGGGCTAGCTAGAGTGTGGTAGGGGAGATCGGAATTCCTGGTGTAGCGGTGAAATGCGCAGATATCAGGAGGAACACCGGTGGCGAAGGCGGATCTCTGGGCCATTACTGACGCTGAGGAGCGAAAGCGTGGGGAGCGAACAGGATTAGATACCCTGGTAGTCCACGCCGTAAACGTTGGGAACTAGGTGTTGGCGACATTCCACGTCGTCGGTGCCGCAGCTAACGCATTAAGTTCCCCGCCTGGGGAGTACGGCCGCAAGGCTAAAACTCAAAGGAATTGACGGGGGCCCGCACAAGCAGCGGAGCATGTGGCTTAATTCGACGCAACGCGAAGAACCTTACCAAGGCTTGACATATACCGGAAAGCATTAGAGATAGTGCCCCCCTTGTGGTCGGTATACAGGTGGTGCATGGCTGTCGTCAGCTCGTGTCGTGAGATGTTGGGTTAAGTCCCGCAACGAGCGCAACCCTTGTCCTGTGTTGCCAGCATGCCCTTCGGGGTGATGGGGACTCACAGGAGACCGCCGGGGTCAACTCGGAGGAAGGTGGGGACGACGTCAAGTCATCATGCCCCTTATGTCTTGGGCTGCACACGTGCTACAATGGCCGGTACAATGAGCTGCGATACCGTGAGGTGGAGCGAATCTCAAAAAGCCGGTCTCAGTTCGGATTGGGGTCTGCAACTCGACCCCATGAAGTCGGAGTTGCTAGTAATCGCAGATCAGCATTGCTGCGGTGAATACGTTCCCGGGCCTTGTACACACCGCCCGTCACGTCACGAAAGTCGGTAACACCCGAAGCCGGTGGCCCAACCCGTAAGGGAGGGAGCTGTCGAAGGTGGGACTGGCGATTGGGACGAAGTCGTAACAAGGTAGCCGTACCGGAAGGTGCGGCTGGATCACCTCCTTTCTAAGGAGCACAGTACCGATTGCAGACAAACGTTCTGCACGGTCAGCTCAGGGTGGAACGTTGATTAGTTGGCACGGTTTCCAAAACCTTCTGTGAGTACTGCTTCGGCGTGGAAAACAGTAAGAGTGGCGGGGATCGTGCTTGGCACGTTGTTGGGTATCTGAGGGTACGGCCGAAAGGCTTTATCTTCGCGATGCCGGCCCCAGTGAACTTCGTCTTCGGATGAGGGTGATGGGTGACTGGTCGTTGCTTGAGAACTACACAGTGGACGCGAGCATCTGTAGGCCAAGTTTTTAAGGGCGCACGGTGGATGCCTTGGCACCAGGAACCGATGAAGGACGTGAGAGGCCGCGATAGGCCCCGGGGAGCTGCCAACTGAGCTTTGATCCGGGGGTGTCCGAATGGGGAAACCCGGCAGTCGTCATGGGCTGTCACCCACTGCTGAACACATAGGCAGTGTGGAGGGAACGCGGGGAAGTGAAACATCTCAGTACCCGCAGGAAGAGAAAACAACCGTGATTCCGGGAGTAGTGGCGAGCGAAACCGGATGAGGCCAAACCGTATGCGTGTGATACCCGGCAGGGGTTGCGCATGCGGGGTTGTGGGAATTCTTTTGATCGGTCTGCCGGCCGGTCGGCGAGTCAAAAACCGTTGATGTAGTCGAAGGACATGCGAAAGGTCCGGCGTAGAGGGTAAGACCCCCGTAGACGAAACATCAGCGGCTTGCTTAAGAATCTCCCAAGTAGCACGGGGCCCGAGAAATCCCGTGTGAATCTGGCGGGACCACCCGCTAAGCCTAAATATTCCCTGGTGACCGATAGCGGATAGTACCGTGAGGGAATGGTGAAAAGTACCGCGGGAGCGGAGTGAAATAGTACCTGAAACCGTGTGCCTACAAGCCGTGGGAGCGTCGCTGTATGTGCTTGCACATACAGTCGTGACTGCGTGCCTTTTGAAGAATGAGCCTGCGAGTTAGCGGTGTGTAGCGAGGTTAACCCGTGTGGGGAAGCCGTAGCGAAAGCGAGTCCGAATAGGGCGATTGAGTTGCACGCTCTAGACCCGAAGCGGAGTGATCTAGCCATGGGCAGGTTGAAGCGGAGGTAAGACTTCGTGGAGGACCGAACCCACCAGGGTTGAAAACCTGGGGGATGACCTGTGGTTAGGGGTGAAAGGCCAATCAAACTCCGTGATAGCTGGTTCTCCCCGAAATGCATTTAGGTGCAGCGTCACGTGTTTCTTGCCGGAGGTAGAGCACTGGATAGGCGATGGGCCCTACCGGGTTACTGACCTTAGCCAAACTCCGAATGCCGGTAAGTGAGAGCGTGGCAGTGAGACTGTGGGGGATAAGCTCCATGGTCGAGAGGGAAACAGCCCAGAGCATCGACTAAGGCCCCTAAGCGTACGCTAAGTGGGAAAGGATGTGGAGTCGCAGAGACAACCAGGAGGTTGGCTTAGAAGCAGCCACCCTTGAAAGAGTGCGTAATAGCTCACTGGTCAAGTGATTCCGCGCCGACAATGTAGCGGGGCTCAAGCGTACCGCCGAAGTCGTGTCATTGCAGCAATAGGGCCAACGCCCGCTGTGATGGGTAGGGGAGCGTCGTGTGCCGGGTGAAGCAGCAGCGGAAGCTAGTTGTGGACGGTTCACGAGTGAGAATGCAGGCATGAGTAGCGATACACACGTGAGAAACGTGTGCGCCGATTGACTAAGGGTTCCTGGGTCAAGCTGATCTGCCCAGGGTAAGTCGGGACCTAAGGCGAGGCCGACAGGCGTAGTCGATGGACAACCGGTTGATATTCCGGTACCCGCTTTGAAACGCCCAATATCGAATCAGGCGATGCTAAGCCCGTGAAGCCGTTCCGGACCCTTCGGGGAAAGGAAAGTGGTGGAGCCGGCGAACCAGACTTGTAGTAGGTAAGCGATGGGGTGACGCAGGAAGGTAGTCCAGCCCGGGCGGTGGTAGTCCCGGGGTAAGGGTGTAGGCCGAGGGGTAGGCAAATCCGTCCCTCATATAAGGCTGAGACCTGATGCCGAGCCGATTGTGGTGAAGTGGATGATCCTATGCTGTCGAGAAAAGCCTCTAGCGAGTTTCATGGCGGCCCGTACCCTAAACCGACTCAGGTGGTCAGGTAGAGAATACCGAGGCGTTCGGGTGAACTATGGTTAAGGAACTCGGCAAAATGCCCCCGTAACTTCGGGAGAAGGGGGGCCATCACTGGTGATCGGATTTACTCCGTGAGCTGGGGGTGGCCGCAGAGACCAGCGAGAAGCGACTGTTTACTAAAAACACAGGTCCGTGCGAAGCCGTAAGGCGATGTATACGGACTGACGCCTGCCCGGTGCTGGAACGTTAAGGGGACCGGTTAGTCACATTTCGGTGTGGCGAAGCTGAGAACTTAAGCGCCAGTAAACGGCGGTGGTAACTATAACCATCCTAAGGTAGCGAAATTCCTTGTCGGGTAAGTTCCGACCTGCACGAATGGCGTAACGACTTCTCGACTGTCTCAACCATAGGCCCGGTGAAATTGCACTACGAGTAAAGATGCTCGTTTCGCGCAGCAGGACGGAAAGACCCCGGGACCTTTACTATAGTTTGATATTGGTGTTCGGTTCGGCTTGTGTAGGATAGGTGGGAGACTTTGAAGCAGCCACGCCAGTGGTTGTGGAGTCGTCGTTGAAATACCACTCTGGTCGTGCTGGATGTCTAACCTCGGTCCGTGATCCGGATCAGGGACAGTGTCTGATGGGTAGTTTAACTGGGGCGGTTGCCTCCCAAAAAGTAACGGAGGCGCCCAAAGGTTCCCTCAGCCTGGTTGGCAATCAGGTGTTGAGTGTAAGTGCACAAGGGAGCTTGACTGTGAGACCGACGGGTCGAGCAGGGACGAAAGTCGGGACTAGTGATCCGGCGGTGGCTTGTGGAAGCGCCGTCGCTCAACGGATAAAAGGTACCCCGGGGATAACAGGCTGATCTTCCCCAAGAGTCCATATCGACGGGATGGTTTGGCACCTCGATGTCGGCTCGTCGCATCCTGGGGCTGGAGTCGGTCCCAAGGGTTGGGCTGTTCGCCCATTAAAGCGGTACGCGAGCTGGGTTTAGAACGTCGTGAGACAGTTCGGTCCCTATCCGCTGTGCGCGTAGGAATATTGAGAAGGGCTGTCCCTAGTACGAGAGGACCGGGACGGACGAACCTCTGGTGTGCCAGTTGTCCTGCCAAGGGCATGGCTGGTTGGCTACGTTCGGGAGGGATAACCGCTGAAAGCATCTAAGCGGGAAGCCTGCTTCAAGATGAGTATTCCCACCTCCTTGAGAGGGTAAGGCTCCCAGTAGACGACTGGGTTGATAGGCCAGATGTGGAAGCCCGGTAACGGGTGGAGCTGACTGGTACTAATAGGCCGAGGGCTTGTCCTCAGTTGCTCGCGTCCACTGTGTTAGTTCTGAAGTAACGAACTGTGTTCATATCCGGTTGGTTAACTTCATAGTGTTTCGGTGGTCATAGCGTTAGGGAAACGCCCGGTTTACATTCCGAACCCGGAAGCTAAGCCTTTCAGCGCCGATGGTACTGCAGGGGGGACCCTGTGGGAGAGTAGGACGCCGCCGAACAATCATTGTAGAAAGCCCCGTACCGGGTAACCGGTACGGGGCTTTTCTGCGTTTCGGGCCAAAACCTAGCTGAGGGTGAGCGGGAGCCGGCCAGGATCTTTGGATGTCCTGCGGATGCCCGGCATGGGGTCCGGATGGATTGGGGCTGACGGCTCGTAGGGTTGTCGCATGGGCTACGACCTCGTCATCTTCGACAACGACGGCGTGCTGGTGGACAGTGAGCCGCTCGCCAACAGCATCCTCGCCGGGTACCTGACCGAGCTGGGCCACCCGACCTCGTACGAGGAGTCGCTCCGCGACTACATGGGGGCCGCGGTCCACCGGGTCCACGACCTGGTGCGGGAGCGGACCGGGCAGGCGCTGCCGGCCGACTTCGACAGCACGCTGCACGCCCGTACCTTCGCCGCCTTCGAGCGGGAGCTCAAGCCCGTGCCCGGGGTCGAGGGGGTGCTGGCGGCTCTGGTCGAGAGCGGGACCGCGTACTGTCTCGCGTCCTCCGGGAGCCACGAGCGGATCCGGGTCGGGCACCGGGCGGCCGGGCTCGACGAATGGTTCGAGGAGGAGTGGATCTTCAGTTCGGAGGATGTGGGGAAGGGGAAGCCCGCCCCCGATCTGTTCCTGCACGCCGCGGATCAGATGGGCGTGGCCCCGGCGCGGTGCGTGGTCGTCGAGGACAGCCCGCTGGGCGTCCAGGCCGCGCTGGCCGCGGGGATGGACGTGCTC
Source organism: Streptomyces sp. GL_141 (assembly GCF_057834385.1). NCBI lineage: Bacteria > Bacillati > Actinomycetota > Actinomycetes > Kitasatosporales > Streptomycetaceae > Streptomyces > Streptomyces sp. GL_141. The sequence continues at coordinate 3,613,405 of NZ_CM174402.1, read as the reverse complement.
GGGTACACGGCGATGATGCCCGCCGACCGGCTGCCCGGCGCCACCGGATACTTCGGCGACATGAACCAGCTCGCCGGGTTGCTGGGCCTGGCCGAGGGCGCGGGCTCCGGATACACCGGCTACAGCGGTGGGTTCTCGCACTGACCCAATCGATATGTGATCGCTCTACCCACCGGTAGCACCGCCGCCTACGCTGAGCCGCCATGACGGCAGACGTGCGGCTGCGCCGCGGGCGCGGGGCGTTGGGGTTCAGTTTCTTCGTGCAGGGCGTGGCTTTCGCACTGCTCGTGACGCGGATCCCCGCCATTCAGGACCGGTACGGGATATCCGACGCACTGCTGCCCGTCTTCCTGGCGGCCGTGCCGATCCTCGCCGGTGTCTCCAGCGTGGTCACCGAGCACCTGGTGAAGCGGGTCGCGCCCAGCACCGTACTGCGGTGGGCGCAGCCGCTCGTGCTGCTCGCCCTGCTGGGGGTCGGCGCCGGCAGCGAGATGTGGCACGTGGCGCTGGCGCTCGGGGCGTTCGGGCTGTTCGTGGGGGCGCTCGACGCCTCCATGAACATGCTCGGGGTGAGCCTGCAGGGTGCGTACGGGCGCAGCATCATGCTCGGCTTCCACGCCTCGTACAGCCTCGGCGGGATCCTGGGGGCTTCCGCCGCGTGGGCGGGGGCGCACTGGCACCTGTCGCTGTTCAGTTCCTATCTGCCCGCCGTGGTGGTCCTGCTGCCGCTCGCGCTCCTCGCCAGCCGGTTCTACGTGGACCAGGACGCCAAGGCCGCCGCTTCGGGCGCCGCCAAGGGGCTCGGGCCGGGCGGGTTCAAGCTGCTGCTGCCGCTGTGCCTGGTGATGGCGTGCGCGTACATCGGGGACTCGACGGTCTCGAACTGGAGCGCCAAGTACCTCCAGGACGTGCTGGGCAGCTCCGAGCAGCTCGCCACCGTTCCGTACAACGTCTACATGGTGACCACCCTGCTCGGGCGGGCCGTGGGAGATCTCGGGGTGCGGCGCTTCGGGGCCGTGGCCGTCGTACGGATCGGGACGGTCGTCGCGGCGGGCGGGTTCGCCGTGGTCGCGGCGGCGCCCGGGGCGTGGGTGGGGATGCTCGGCTTCACCCTGCTGGGGTTCGGGCTGTGCGTGATCGTGCCGCAGACCTTCGCCGCCGCGGGCCGGCTGTTCCCGGACTCCTCCGACACCGCCATCGCGCGGCTCAACATCTTCAACTACGTCGGATTCCTGATCGGGGCGCCGCTCGTGGGCGGGATCGGGGACGCCTGGAGCTACCGGGGGGCGATGCTCGTGCCGATGGTGCTGGTCCTCGTCACTCTTTTCTATGCCCGCTCGTTCGGTACGGAGCCCGCCCGATACGGTGTCCGGCATGAGCGGCGAACCGGTGACCGGGCTGTTGATGTGGGACGAGGCGGTAACGAAGTATGACTTCGGGCCGGGCCATCCGATGGACCCGGTGCGCCTTGAGCTGACCATGGGTCTGGTACGGGCCTTCGGGCTCGACCGGGAGCTGGAGGTACGGGCGGGCCGGCCGGCCGGGGACTCGACGCTGCGGCTGGTGCACCGCGAGGACTACGTGGCGGCCGTGCGCGAGGTGTCCGCCGACCCCGGGGCCGCCGACGGTTCGTACGGTCTGGGGACGGCGGACGATCCGGCGTTCCACGGGATCCACGAGGCGTCCGCGCTGATCGCCGGGCAGTCGGTCGCGGCGGCCGAGGCGATCTGGCGCGGGGAGGCCGAGCACGCCGTGAACTTCGCCGGCGGGCTGCACCACGCGATGCCGGGTGGGGCGGCGGGGTTCTGCATCTACAACGACGCGGCGCTGGCGATCGCGCGGCTGCTGGAGCTGGGGGCCGAGCGGGTCGCCTATGTGGATGTGGACGTGCACCACGGGGACGGGGTCCAGGAGGCGTTCTGGGACGACCCCCGGGTGCTGACGATCTCGATGCACGAGCATCCGCGGACGCTGTTCCCGCAGACGGGCTGGCCGGAGGAGACGGGCGGGCCGGGGGCGGAGGGGTCGGCGGTGAACATCGCGCTGCCCGCCGGGACCGGGGACGAGGGATGGCTGAGGGCCTTCCACGCGGTGGTGCCGGAGCTGTTGGAGGACTTCCGGCCGCAGGTGCTGGTGACGCAGCACGGGGCCGATACCCACTTCGAGGACCCGCTGGCCCATTTGGCGGTGTCGCTGGACGCGCAGCGGGCGGTGATGGAGAGCTTTCACGAGTTGGCGCACTCCTGTGGGGCGGGTGGGCGTTGGCTGGCCCTCGGTGGGGGTGGGTACGCCGTGGTGGATGTGGTGCCGCGGTCTTGGACGCATCTGGTGGCGATCGCCGGGCATCGGCCGATCCCGCCGGAGACGGCTGTGCCGGGGTCTTGGCGGGATGCGGTGTATGCGCGGACGCGGGAGTTGGCGCCGGGGCGGATGACGGATGGGCGGGTGCCCGTCTGGCGGGACTGGGAGGGTGGGTACGACCCTGCGGATCGGATCGACCAGGCCGTGCTCGCCACGCGGCGGGCGGTGTTCCCGCTGCGCGGGCTGCTGGCCTGAGCCCTGCGGGGCTGTCCCCTACCCGCCCTTCCACCGTTCCCTGGGGCTCCGCCCCAGACCCCGCGCCTCAAACGCCGGCGAGGCTGTATTGGTTGGGCCAACGGGTGCGGGATTGGCTGGAACTGGCGAGCCGTCAGGGTTCGTGCGGGAGCATCGGGAGGGTGTTGAGTACCGGCGCGTTGCGTGCGCATCTGCTGGCCGCCCGCCTGGCCGGGCCCGTGGCTACCTCGCGGGAGGAAAGCCTGCGCAGTTACCGGCTGTTCGCGGCGCGGGATCCGCGGGTGCTGCTGGGGCTCGATCCCGCGTGGGGGTGGGGCGAGGGTGACCTGCTGCGGCTGATGGCGCAGAAGTGCGGGGTCTCGGCGGACCCCGCGCACGTCAGCGGGCCGGACGTGATCGATCCGGAGCTGACGGTGGCGGGGCTGGAGGCCTTCGCGGAGCGGCTGCGGGCGGCCGTGGCGGCCCGGGCCCCGGTGCTGTTCGGGACCGGTCACCCGCACCGGCTCCTGGGGTTCTACGCCACCTTGGCGGGGGCGCTGTCGGCGGCGGGATGTGATGTCCTCACTCCGGCGCGGGGGGCACCCGTCGACATGCAGACCCGGTTCGGCGTACGCACGCACCGCATCGATTACGTACGAGGGGTCGCACTGGTGCGGGAAGAGGGCGCGCGGCCGGACGGGAGTGACACCGGCGCGCACTCCCATTCGCCGCTGCCGGTTCGGATCGCCCTCGGGGCGCTGGCGGAGGCCGGCGGGCCGTTGCCGGAGCTGGTGGTGGGGGATCACGGGTGGGTCTGCGGTGCAGGTCAGCTCGGTGTGGAGGCGATCGGGCTGGCCGATACGGATGATCCCGCGCTGTTCGTGGGGGAAGCCGAGGGGCAGGTGTCGGTGGCGGTTCCACTTGATGACGCGGTGCGCGCGGACTACTACAGACCGCTCACTCGCTATGTACTCAATCGGGCGAGTCTGTCGGGTCGGCAGGAGTGGACGTAGCTCCTCTTCCCCACTCGTATCACACGCCCCTACTCTGGGGAGTGAGCGTGCGACGACGGGGCGTAACCGGAGGGGAAGCCGGTGCCCGTCATGCGCGGAAGGTCAAGGTGTGTCATGGCTGCTGGCGAGAGGCCTCTCAGTGAGGTTCAGTTCCTGACCGTGGCGGAGGTCGCCTCGGTGATGCGAGTGTCGAAGATGACCGTGTACCGCTTGGTGCACAACGGACATCTGCCCGCAATCCGGGTGGGCCGGTCCTTCCGGGTCCCCGAAAATGCGGTGCACGAGTACCTCCGCGAGTCCTTCGTGGGGGTGGAATCGGCCTGAGGGCAAGGGTCGGGAGCCCGCGGTGACCCCTCGGGGGCACGCGGATTACAAGCTCAGAGCTCGGGCGGGTAGGCTAGGCCGACGTAGGTCGTGTGGGCCCCGACGCCCCGCACCGAATGAAGAGAAGTGAGCGAGGGTAGTCGTGGGCTCTGTTATCAAGAAGCGGCGCAAGCGGATGGCTAAGAAGAAGCACCGCAAGCTGCTCAAGCGCACCCGCGTCCAGCGCCGTAACAAGAAGTAAACGGCAGCTGTACGTGTTTACCGCAGCCCCTCCACCATTCTGGTGGAGGGGCTGCGGTGCAGCCGGGGGACTTCTTCGAGGGAGGCGCTGAGCTCGTGGGGAAGGTCGTGCTGGTCACCGGGGCTGCCCGGCAGCTGGGGGGCCGCTTCGTGCGGCGGATCCAGCGGGACCCCGAGGTCGAGCGGGTGATCGCGGTCGACGCCGTGACCCCGCCGCACAGGCTCGGCTCGGCCGAGTTCGTCCGTGCGGACATCAGGCAGTCGGCCATCGCCCGGGTGCTGGCCGAGAACGCCGTCGACACGGTGGTCCATCTCGCGGTCACCGGGGGAGCGGCGGCGGGCGCGGGCTCAGGCTCGTACAGCACCGTCAAGGAAACGAACGTCATCGGGACGATGCAGCTCCTGGGAGCCTGCCAGAAGTCCCCGACGGTACGGCGTCTCGTGGTGAAGTCCAGTACCAGTGTGTACGGGGGCACCTCGCGGGATCCGGCCGTCTTCACCGAGACCACGCAGCCCAAGTCGCTGCCCGCCGCCGGCTTCGCCAAGGACGCCACCGAGGTCGAGGGATACGTACGCGGCTTCGCGCGCAGGCGGCCCGACGTCGCGGTGTGCGTGCTGCGGTTCGCCAACATCCTCGGGCCCTTCGCCGACTCGGCGCTCGCCGAGTACTTCTCGATGCCGCTGATCCCGACCGTGCTGGGCTACGACCCGCGGTTGCAGTTCGTGCACGAGGACGACGTCCTGGACGTGCTGCGCCTGGCCTCGCAGACCAGCGGGCCCGGCGGGCTCAGCGGGACCTTCAACATCGCCGGCGACGGGGTGCTGCTGCTGTCGCAGTGCGCGCGGCGGCTGGGACGGCCGACCGTGCCGCTGCTGCTGCCCGCGGTGACCTGGGTGGGCGCGGCGCTGCGGGCGGTCGGGGCGACGGACTTCTCGCCCGAGCAGATAAGGCTCCTCACGCACGGGCGGGTCGTGCAGACCACGCAGATGCGGGAGGCGCTGGGTTTTGAGCCGATGTATACGACCGCCGAGACCTTCGCCGACTTCACGCGGAGCCGGGGCGGCGGGCTGCTGCCACCGGACCGGGTGGGGCGGGCCGTGGACCGGGTGGCCGGGGTGCTGGACGTGGACATGGATGGAGCGAAGCGATAGTGGCGGACGCCAAGGTCATTCCGTTCGACGAGGACCGGCCGCGACGGCGGTCCTCGCCCGCCCGGCGGGTCCGGGTCGCGCCGGAGGCGCCGCTCACGCCCGTCGCGGAGCCGGCCGGTCCGGAGCCGGTGGTGGAGGCCGTGCCGGAGCCGGCCGCGGCGGACTCCTGGGACCGGCGGATCGCCGGCGGGCTCGCGTTCCTGCGGCGCCGGATCACCGGGGAGTACGAGGTCGACGACTTCGGCTACGACAAGGAGCTGACGGACCAGGTCCTGATGTCCCTGATGCGGCCGCTGTACGACAAGTACTTCCGGGTCGAGGTCAAGGGCATCGAGAACATCCCGAAGGAGGGCGGCGCGCTGATCGTGGCGAACCACTCCGGGACGCTGCCGCTGGACGGCCTGATGCTCCAGGTCGCCGTGCACGACCAGCATCCGGCGCAGCGGCACCTGCGGCTGCTGGCGGCCGACCTGGTGTTCATGCTCCCCGTGGTGAACGAGCTGGCGCGCAAGGCCGGGCACACCCTGGCGTGCGCGGAGGACGCGCAGCGGCTGCTGGAGGCCGGGGAGCTGGTGGGCGTGATGCCCGAGGGCTTCAAGGGGATAGGGAAGCCGTTCGGGGACCGGTACAAGCTCCAGCGGTTCGGGCGGGGCGGGTTCGTGTCGACCGCGCTGCGCGCGGGGACGCCGATCGTGCCCTGCTCGATCGTCGGGGCGGAGGAGATCTACCCCATGATCGGCAACTCGAAGACGCTGGCCCGGCTGCTGGGGATCCCGTACTTCCCGATCACGCCGACGTTTCCGCTGCTGGGGCCGCTCGGCGCGGTGCCGCTGCCGACGAAGTGGACGATCCAGTTCGGGGAACCGATTCCGACGGACGGGTACGCGGCGGAGGCCGCCGAGGATCCGATGCTGATGTTCAACCTGACGGATCAGGTGCGGGAGCAGATCCAGCACACGCTGTACAAGCTGCTGGTGCAGCGGAGGTCCGTCTTCTTCTGACCGGCGGGGTTTCTGACAGGCAGGATTCCGGCAGGGTTTCTGACGCGCCGAAGCGCCGGCGGGGCTGGATTTCCCAGACCCGCCGGCGCTTCGGCGCGTGGTGCCAGCGGTGTTAGTCGCTGCTAGTCGGCGTCCTCCGCATTGATGCCCAGGCCTGGGAGCAGGCCGGGGAGGAGGGGCGGGAGGGTGATGTCCGGGTGGGCGGGCGTGGGCGTGCCGCCGGGCTCGGACGGGGTGGACTGGCCCTGGCCCGCGGGCGGGTTCAGGAGGTTGCCCGTGCCGCCCAGGAGACCGCCGCCCGGGGGCGGGGTCTTCGGGGAACCCGAGGCGGACGGCGCGGGGGCCGCGGACGGTGCGCCCGAGGAGGGCGTCGCCCGCTGCTTGTTCGCCGGTGCGCTCGGCTTCGTGGAGGGTCCGGAGCCGCGGGTCTGTTCCGGAGGCTTCGGAAGCAGATTCTGGAGCGGCGCCACGTCTTGGTCTATGGCCTGGAAGACCGACTCCACCTCACCGCCCACGTCCGTGAGCTGCGCGGGGAGATTGCCCCGGAGCTTGGTCCACGCGTCCCGGTGCGAGCGGGAGAACGAGGACAGCGCCTGGATCGGGCCGAGCGAGCCGTCCCGTTCGTAGGCGGCCTGGAGCAGCCGGTGGCCCTCCGAGGCATCGTGCTTCATGCCCGCGAGGGCTCGGCGGATCTCGCCGAGGGACTCGTGGTCGAGTGCGCCGAGACGGCCGCGCTCCATGAGCCGGCGGGCCTCCGACAGACGGCTCGAAGCCTGGTCGAGATAGAGCTCGCCCCGGTCCGAATCGTCGTCGGCCATCCCGAGCCTGATGTCCTCCATGCCCCGCTTCACGGGGTACAGGTGGTCACCCGGCAGGGCGTCCGTGCTGGCAGCGGCCACTCCGCTGAAGGCCCCTGCGGCCACACCCACGGTGAGACCGCCTGCCGCAATGCCCTTGGACCAGCGGGAGCGGGGCCGCAATTTCCGGAGCGAGGTCGCCCGGTGGGCGCCGCGGCCGGTCCGCTGTTCGGGCACTTGAGGGTCGGCGGCCACGCCGCCTCCGGCCCTCTCTTCCATCACCTTGGCTTCCATGGCGGCAATGAGCTGGGCTCGTTGCACCACTTTGACCTCGGGGTCCAGCACCGGGCGCGGCATTCTTTCGCCGAGCACGCTCGCCAGGGCCAACAACCGGTCGTGGTCGGCAGGTTCGGCAGGTGCCTCGGACTGCTCGGCCGCCGGGTCCGGTTCCGAAAGGTCGGACGGGGTCCGCTCCTCCAGGGCCTGGGCGAAGGCGTTCGCCCGCCGGTGCGGAGTCACGTTCGCGATCACTGGCGGCACCTCCTCTCGTCATGACGATCGACTCCCCAAGGTGTCCGGAAGGTTGCCTTCCTTGAGCACATCCACCCTTTCGAGTGAGCGGCTTCGGGCAGGGCTTGTCCACAGGGAGCCTGCATTCCCCACAACGAGCGGCGCGGCACTTGGGTTACGGACGAAAGATGATCGGACCACAGCGTTGTTGGATTCGGCAGTGTCGTCACTGTCGTCGGTGTCATCAAGGTCATCAGGGAGGGGTACCGAAATGTGAGAGGAGGGCGGAGTCAGCGGGCGTCGTCGGGGAGCAGGCGGGCCAGGGTGCGGACCGCCCGGTACTGGAGGGTCTTGATGGCACCCTCGTTCTTTCCCATCACCCTGGCCGTCTCGGCGACCGAGAGGCCCTGCAGGAAGCGCAAGGTCACGCACTCCTGCTGCTGCGGATTGAGTTTCCGTACGGCTTCCAGCAGGGCCGCGTTGGAGAGGGACTCCAGGACGGAGTCTTCGGGGGACCGTTCCACCTCGTTGGCGTCGAGCATTTCGCCGGTGGTGACTTCCAGGCGGAAGCGGCTCGACTTGAAGTGGTCGGCGACCAGGTTGCGGGCGATGGTCACGAGCCAGGCGCCGAAGTCGCGGCCCTGCCAGGTGAAGGTGGAGATGCGGCGCAGCGCGCGCAGGAAGGTCTCGCTGGTGAGATCCTCCGCGGTCGCCTTGCCGCCGACGCGGTAGTAGATATAGCGGTAGACGGTGTCGCTGTACTGGTCGTACAGGCGGCCGAAGGCGTCGGCCTCGCCGGCCTGGGCGCGTTCGACCAGGTCCATCATGCGGGCCTGGTCGCTGTCCGCGGTGGGACGGCGGGCGGCGGGCGCGGTGGTCCCGGCGGCTGCGCCCCCGGCGGACGAGCCGCCGGCGCGACCGCGTCTGCCCACCGTTGCCCCGCCGTCGGTCAGGGCATAGCAAGGACCGGCCGGGCCGAGTCCGGCGGGGACCGCGGTGGCGAATGCGGGGACGGTGTACGCGGTGGGGACGAAGCCGCGCAGCTGGTCGAGGACCGTTGCGCGCAGCGTAGCCAGGCCCGAGGCGTCAACCCCGACAGGTGGGTACACGGGACTCCCAGAGGCAGAGCTTCCATCACGTGCAGTGCGGGACCGTTCACCCGTCGTAGCGACAGATGGCGGTGGCATGCGTTTGAGGAGAATAACGCTTCGTACAGGCGGCGCTACACCCAGTTGCTCAAATCACCGGTTACGACACTTCTGTTGCGTGTCGAGGGCATATTCAGGCACGGATGGTGATCGATTCTTGATCAGTTGGGTGCGCGGAATGCCTGCTTCCACGGTGGCTCACGACCGAGTAGGGCAGGGCGGAGTGCCGCGCCGGAGGCGCGGGTAGAGGTGAGCGAATGTCCCGGGCGGGGGAAGGCGCCGGGCGTGGTGGGGCGGGAGGCCGGGCAGGGCCCCGTAGTCGCTACTTGCGGCGGCGGTGCAGGGCGATGGCGGCGGCCGTGCCGCCCGCGATCGCGCCGACGCCCGCGGCGGCCGGGACGCCGATCTTCACGGCCTTGCGGCCGGTCCGATAGTCGCGCAGGCGCCAGTCGTTGGAGCGGGCATGCTTGCGCAGTTTTGTGTCGGGATTGATCGCGTACGGATGTCCGACCAGGGACAGCATCGGAATGTCGTTGTGCGAATCGCTGTACGCCGCGCAGCGCGCGAGGTCCAGTCCCTCGGCGGCGGCCAGGGCGCGGACCGCCTCCGCCTTGGCGGGGCCGTGCAGGGGCTCGCCGACCAGCCGGCCGGTGTAGACGCCGTCCACGGACTCGGCGACGGTGCCGAGGGCTCCGGTCAGGCCGAGCCGGCGGGCGATGATCGTGGCGGTTTCCACGGGGGCGGCCGTGACGAGCCAGACCTTCTGGCCGGCGTCGAGGTGGGCCTGGGCCAGGGCGCGGGTGCCCGGCCAGATCCGCACCGCCATGTACTCGTCGTAGATCTCCTCGCCGATGGACATCAGTTCGGAGACCTTGTGTCCCTTGACGATGGACAGCGCGCTGTCGCGGGCGTCCTGCATGTGCTCGGGGTCCTCGACCCCGGCGAGCCGGAACCAGGCCTGCTGCCAGGCGAAGCGGGCGAGCTCGCGGCGGCGGAAGAACTCCCGCTTGTAGAGGCCGCGGCCGAAATGGAAGATCGCGGCGCCCTGCATGACGGTGTTGTCGAGGTCGAAGAAGGCGGCGGCCAGGTCGTCGCCGGCGACGGGGAACTCCGGCTCGGGCCGGGCGGACCCGGCGGACTCGTCGGGCTCCTGCGGGGCCTCCGGCTCCGCTTCCGCCGCGCGTTCCGCTTCGGCGGTTCCGGGGAAGTCCGTGCCGTCGAGCGGCTCGTCGGCCAGTGCGGTCTTGCGGGCGGCCTCGGCCGAGGCCTCGCCTGCCAGCACGCTCCGCGCGGTGGCGGAGCGCCTACGGGGGGTGAGCCATCCCAGAGCGGCCATGACGCGAGCATAGCCACTGTGTTCGGGAGTTCCCGAACCGATGGGAATCGGTGGTGTGAACTCTTCGGTGCGCACGGCCCGGGGTCGTCGGCGTGCGGGCGCGGGAGAATGGGTGCATGAGTCCTTTGCTGCGCCGTGCCCCGAAGAAGCGTCCGGAGGAGCGGTTGGTCACGCTCATCGGGAAGCCGGGGTGTCATCTCTGTGACGACGCCCAGGAAGTGGTCGAGAAGGTCTGCGCCGAGACGGGCGCACAGTGGGAGAAGAAGGACATTTCGCAGGACGAGGAGCTGTACCGCCTGCACTGGGAGCAGATTCCGGTCGTGCTGGTGGACGGTGAACAGCACACCTTCTGGAGGGTGAACCCTGACCGGCTCCGACGGGCATTGCAGGCTTGAGCCTTCGGGCGGTTACCATCATGGGCGATTTATGGGGTCTCGGGGGCGTATTGGTGAGGAGTGTGTACCGTTTTGCCCCCTTCGGGAATTGAACGGGTTCGGCGTGTCGCTGGTTCCCGGCCCATACGCCCAAGGCGCGTGACCCCGGTCACTTTGCTCGGACAAAGCGGACACAATCTTTGTGCACGCGTTCACAAAGACATAGCCTGCATTCGACGGGGTGGTCCTGGGACAAGTGGCCACCTGCAGCCCCGCTCATCCCGCAGGAGCATCGTGGCAACTGGCCGAACTCACCGACCGGCGACCCGCAGCCGAGGTATTCCCGAGGCCACTGTCGCCCGGCTTCCGCTGTACTTGCGCGCCCTCACCGCGCTCTCCGAGCGATCGGTGCCCACGGTGTCCTCCGAGGAGCTGGCCGCGGCCGCCGGAGTCAACTCCGCGAAGCTCCGCAAGGACTTCTCCTACCTCGGCTCCTACGGGACCCGCGGCGTCGGCTACGACGTGGAGTACCTCGTCTACCAGATCTCCCGCGAGCTCGGGCTGACCCAGGACTGGCCGGTCGTCATCGTCGGCATCGGTAACCTCGGCGCCGCGCTGGCCAACTACGGCGGTTTCGCGTCGCGCGGCTTCCGCGTGGCCGCGCTCATCGACGCCGATCCGGCCATGGCCGGCAAGCCGGTGGCGGGCATGCCCGTGCAGCACACCGATGAGCTGGAGAAGATCATCGAGGAGAACGGCGTCTCGATCGGGGTCATCGCGACTCCGGCGGGGGCCGCGCAGCAGGTGAGCGAGCGGCTCATCGCCGCCGGTGTGACCTCCATCCTGAACTTCGCGCCGACCGTGCTGTCCGTGCCCGAGGGCGTCGACGTGCGCAAGGTCGACCTGTCGATCGAGCTCCAGATCCTGGCCTTCCACGAGCAGCGCAAGGCCGGCGAGGAAGCCGCGGCCCAGGCCGCTGCCGGCGGCCCCGCCGCGGGCACCGGCACTGGGGCGGCTCCGGCCGCCGCCGTCGTGCCGCCCGCCGGCCGCGCAGCCGCCGTCGCACGCAAGGGCGGCCCCGACGGGGACGTTCCGGCGGTGATGCCGGCATGAGTCTGCTCGTCGTTGGGCTGAGTCATCGCAGCGCGCCCGTGAGCGTGCTGGAGCGTGCTTCGCTGGCCGCCGATGCCAAGGCCAAGCTGCTGCACGACACGCTCGCCGCGGAACCGGCGGCGGAGGCGGCGGTGCTCGCCACCTGCAACCGGATCGAGCTGTACGCGGACGTGGACAAGTTCCACGCCGGCGTCGCCGAGCTGTCGACGCTGCTGGCGCAGCACAGTGGTGTCGCGCTGGAGGAGCTCACTCCTTATCTGTACGTGCACTACGAGGACCGGGCCGTCCACCATTTGTTCTCGGTGGCGTGCGGGCTGGACTCGATGGTGGTCGGCGAGGGGCAGATCCTCGGGCAGATCAAGGACGCGCTGGCGCTGGGGCAGGAGCTCCACACCGCTGGGCGGCTGATCAACGATCTTTTCCAGCAGGCGCTGCGCGTCGGCAAGCGGGCGCACTCCGAGACCGGGATCGACCGGGCCGGGCAGTCGCTGGTGACCTTCGGGCTGGAGCAGCTCGCCGTGCGGGTGCCGGTGGAGGAGTGGGCCGCGGGGAAGCGGGCACTCGTCATCGGGGCCGGGTCGATGTCTTCGCTGGCCGCGGCGACGTTGGCGCGGGTGGGTGTGGCCGAGGTCGTGGTGGCGAACCGGACCGCCGAGCGGGCGGAGCGGTTGGCCGAGATTCTGGTTGCCTCGGGCACCGGGGTTACGGCTTCCGCCGTGCCGATGTCCGCTGTCGCGGGTGAGCTTTCTCGGGTCGACGTGGTGGTGTCCTGTACGGGGGCCACTGGGCTGGTGCTGACCGGGGATGACGTGGCCGTGGCCATGGAGGAGCGCCCTGCGGGGCTGTCCCCTACCCGCCCTTCCTCCGTTCCCCGGGGCTTCGCCCCGGACCCGTTGCCGGGTGCGGCGCCGTTGCCGGGGGCCAGCCCCCGGACCCCCGCGCCTCAAACACCGGCGGGGCTGGACTTGGCTGAGGCCGACGCTGCGCTCGTTGCGCGGCTCGCCGTGCTCGCGGGTGAGGGGCGGCGGATCGCCGATGCCGGGGCCGTGCGGAGCAAGGTCGTCGTCGAGGAGCGGGACGGGTGTCCCGTCGGGCTTGAGGCGCTTGCCTCCGATCCGGGGCGGACCGCTGATGGGCGGGCCGCGCTCGCCGGGGTGGACGCCGGGTCGCTGGAGCTGCACGGGACCTGGGCCGACCAGGGCGAGGCCGCCGCGCAGCGGCAGCAGCCGCGCAAGGGCGTACGGAACCAGGTGGACGCGCAGCCCGTACGGCTCGCGCTGCTGGATTTGGCCATGCCGCGCGACATCGACGGCGCCGTGCACCGGATTCCGGGAGTCAGGCTCGTCGACATCGAGTCGCTCGCCGAGGCGTCCGCCGATGCGCCCATGGCCGCCGACGTCGACGCCGTACGCGCCATAGTGGCCGCGGAAGTGGCCGCCTTCGGTGCCGCCCAGCGGGCCGCGCACATCACGCCCACCGTGGTCGCCCTGCGCGCCATGGCCGCGGAGGTCGTCGCCATGGAAGTGGCGCGCCTCGACGGACGGGTACCCGATCTCGACGAGCGGCAGCGGGCTGAAGTGACTCAGACCGTGCGCCGCGTCGTCGACAAGCTCCTCCACGCGCCGACCGTGCGCGTCAAGCAGCTCGCGAGCGAGCCCGGCGGCGCCGGGTACGCCGAGGCGCTGCGCGAACTCTTCGATCTCGACCCGCAGACGGTGGCCTCCGTCAGCCGGGCCGACGAGGCTGACAAGAACCACGACTCAGGACGGGCATCATGAATCCACGTCTCGACCAGCCGCTGAGGCTCGGCACGCGGCGCAGCAAGCTGGCCATGTCCCAGTCCGGGCATGTCGCCGAGGCGGTACGGGCGATCACCGGCCGGCCCGTCGAGCTCGTGGAGATCACGACCTACGGTGACGTGTCCCGCGAGAGCCTCTCCCAGATCGGCGGCACCGGCGTCTTCGTCACCGCCCTGCGCGAGGCCCTCGTACGCGGTGAAGTCGACTTCGCCGTGCACTCGCTGAAGGACCTGCCCACCACGCAGCCCGACGACCTCGTCATCGCGGCCATGCCGCAGCGCGAGGACCCGCGCGACGCGCTCGTCGCCCGCGACGGCCTGACCTTCGAGCAGCTGCCCGACGGTGCGCGCATCGGCACCGGCTCGCCGCGGCGCAGGTCGCAGCTGCACGCTTATGCGAAGTCGCTGGGGAAGGTCATCGAGACCGTCGCCATCCGCGGGAACGTCGACACCCGGATCGGGTACGTGCGGGACGGTGAGCTCGACGCCGTCGTGCTGGCCGCCGCCGGGCTCAACCGGATCGGCCGCGGCGACGAGGCCACCGACCTGATCTCCGTGGACAACATGCTGCCCGCGCCCGGCCAGGGTGCCCTGGCCGTGGAGTGTCTGGCGTCCGACACGGACCTGATCTCCGCGCTCGCCGAGCTCGACGACCCGTACACCCGGGCCGCCGTGACCGCCGAACGCGCCCTGCTCGGCGCCCTGGAGGCCGGCTGCAGCGCCCCCGTGGGCGCGCTCGCCGACCTGCTGGCCGACGGGCAGATTGTCAATGAGATGCGCCTGCGGGGAGTCGTGGGAACCCTCGACGGTTCCACGCTGGTGCAGCTGTCCACCACCGGTCCCGTGCCCCAGTCGTACGACGAGGCCATGGCGCTCGGCCGCGAACTCGCGGACGAGATGCTGGCCAAGGGCGCGGCCGGTCTGATGGGGGAGCGGTCGCTTTGAACCCCACAAGCCCAACCACCTCCGCGTTTGCGTCCGTCGCCGTCCAGGGGCACGTCACCTTCCTCGGTGCCGGCCCGGGCGACCCGGGACTGCTGACGCTTCGCGCCGTGGAGGCCCTGGCCGCCGCGGACGTACTGATCGCGGAGCCCGAGGTGCTCGAAGTCGTACGTACGCATGCGCGCGCGGGGGTGGACACGCCACAGCTGACGGTTGCTGACGAGAAGTCAGCAGCCGCCGGGGTCCCGGTCATCCGAGATGCCGCCAATCTTGTCATGGAGGCCGCACGCTCCGGCAGGCGGGTCGTCCGTGCCGTCACCGGTGACCCCGGACTCGACGGGAACGCGGCCGAGGAGATGCTCGCCTGCGCCACCGGCGGCATCCCCTTCGAGGTCGTCCCCGGCGTCGCGACCGCCGTCGGCGTGCCCGCGTACGCCGGTGTCCCGCTGGCCGGCAAGCAGGGTGCGGACGTGCGGTTCGTGAACGCGCGGAACGCCTCCCCGCGCTGCTGGAGCGAGGTGGGCGCCAGCGACGGCATCCTCGTCGTCTCCGCGACGCTGGAGACCGTTTCGGCGGCGGCGGCCGAGCTGATCGGCGCCGGGCGCAAGCCCGACACCCCCCTCACCGTGACCGTGGCCGGTACGACGACCCGCCAGCGGACGTGGAGCGCGACCCTGGGCACCATCGCCCAGGTGTTCAAGCAGGGCAAGATCCTCCCCTCGCCCGAGGGTGCGCGCTCGGTCATAGCCGTGGTCGGGGAGCACGGTGCCGTCGCGCGCCGCGAGGAACTGTCCTGGTTCGAGTCGAAGCCGCTGTTCGGCTGGCGCGTGCTCGTCCCGCGCACCAAGGAGCAGGCCGCCTCGCTCTCCGACCAGCTCCGTTCGTACGGCGCGGTGCCCCACGAGGTGCCGACCATCGCCGTGGAGCCGCCGCGCACCCCGCAGCAGATGGAGCGGGCGGTCAAGGGCCTGGTGACGGGCCGCTACGAGTGGATCGCCTTCACCTCGGTGAACGCGGTCAAGGCCGTGCGCGAGAAGTTCGAGGAGTACGGGCTCGACGCCCGTGCCTTCGCCGGCATCAAGGTCGCCGCCGTCGGCGAGCAGACCGCCGCCGCGCTGGTGGAGTTCGGCGTCAAGCCCGACCTCGTGCCCAGCGGCGAGCAGTCCGCCGCCGGTCTGCTGGAGGACTGGCCGCCGTACGACCCGGTCTTCGACCCGATCGACCGCGTCTTCCTGCCGCGCGCCGACATCGCCACCGAGACCCTGGTCGCCGGGCTGATCGAGCTCGGGTGGGAGGTCGACGACGTCACCGCCTACCGGACCGTGCGCGCCTCGCCGCCGCCGCAGGACACCCGCGAGGCGATCAAGGGCGGCGGCTTCGACGCCGTGCTCTTCACGTCGTCCTCCACCGTGCGCAACCTCGTCGGCATCGCCGGCAAGCCGCACAACGTCACCGTCATCGCCTGCATCGGCCCGGCCACGGCCAAGACGGCCGAGGAGCACGGGCTCCGGGTCGACGTGCTGTCGCCGGAGCCGAGCGTGGGCAAGCTGGCGGAGGCCCTGGCGGAGTACGGGGCCGCGCGCCGCGAGGCCGCGAAGGAGGCCGGGGAGAGCGTGTACCGGCCGAGCGAGCGGCGGCCGGGGGCGCGCAGGCGCCGTACGACCTGATGTCCGCCTTAGCGGTGTTAGTGGGCAGGGCCCGGGTGCGATGCGCACCCGGGCCCTGTGGCATGTTCGGGCCGTGATCACGGAACCCGATGACGCCGATGACGCGGTGGCGCCGCTGTGCGCGGCGGTGGCGGCGTACGAACATGAGGCGGCCGAGGAGCTCGTGGAGGCCGGCGCGGATCCGGACCGGGTGCTGCCGGACGGTACGACCCCGCTGCTGCGGGCCGTCGAGAGCGGCTCCCCGGCGGTGGTGAGGGCGCTGCTGTGGTCCCGGGACCTGCCGGAGCCGGGGGCGCGGCTGCCGGAGGCGGAGCGGGTACGGCTGCTGGACGCGGCCCGGCGGTGGTACGGGGCGGGCGCGGAGGCGGAGTTGCGGCGGCTGACGGGGGCGGTCGGTCCGGCGGAGACCTCGTCGGTGGAGGAGGAGTGGCGCGAGGTCGAGCAGATCACGCTCGGCGGGCTGACGGTGCGCGCGGGACACGGCGCCGTCCTGACCACCCTGGAGTCGGTGTTCGGTGTTCCGGTCCCTCTGGAGGAGCTGGTGGACCGCGCCGTCCGGCACACCGACTCCTCGCACGTGGACTGGTCCGCGGCCGGGTTCCGGCTCGAGGATCGCCTCGCCGAGGGCAGCCGGGAGGTGGTTACGGCTCTGCGGTACCACCCGTCCCCCGTCCATCGCCGCTTCGCCGCCGACTGGCTGCTGAGCCGGCAGTGGGGCCTGCGGGCCGACGCGTACCCGTACGACGAGGAGGACCGGGAGCTCCTCGCCGCCTGGGCAGACGTGGAGCCGGACCCCGCGGTCCTCGCGGTGGTCCTGTGGGCCCTCACCGAGCACGACGTGGGACACCCGAGGCTGGAGTCCCTCGGCCTGAGGTACGCCGTCCACCCGGATTCCGGGGTGCGCTTGCGGGCGGTGGACTGCCTGGGCCGGTCCGAGGGGCCGGCCCAGGCCGCGGAGCACGAGGCCCTGCGGCTCCTGGCGGGCGACCCCGACGACGAGGTGCGGTACGAGGCCGCCCTGAGCCTGCTGTGGGCGCAGCAGGACGTGGACGCCATGCACGGCGTGATCCGTGACCTGGTCCGTGACCCGCGGAGCCCGATGCGGCTAGCGGCGGCGGAGCGGCTGGGGGAGTCCGGCGACCGCACGGCCGATGCCACGGACCTGCTCCTGTCCCTCCTGGACGCGGACGACACGCTGACCAGGATGCTCGGCGCGTACGGACTGGCCCTGCGGGATCACCCGGACACCCCTTGGGCGTACGCGAAGGCGGAGGAACTCGGACCCTTCCACCCGTCCGACCACCGGGGCAACAACGGCCTCTGGGACTGGGAGGAGCGCAACCGCCCCGCCGGGCCGACGGGCCCGGACGGCGGGGCGGGGCCGGGGCGGGCCGGGCTCTAGGCTTGTCCCGACTGCTGTCGAAGCTCGAAGAGGCGACTAGAAGATGAGCACGTACGGATCCTTCCCCGGCTCGCGGCCCCGCCGGCTGCGCACCACCCCGGCGATGCGGCGGATGGTCGCGGAGTACCGGCTGCACCCCTCGGACCTGATCCTCCCGGCGTTCGTCCGTGAGGGCATCAGCGAGCCGCTCGCCATCTCGGCGATGCCGGGCGTGGTCCAGCACACCCGGGACACGCTGCGGAAGGCCGCCGTGGAGGCCGTCGAGGCCGGAGTCTCGGGGATCATGCTCTTCGGCGTACCGGCCGACGAGAACAAGGACGCGCGGGGTACGGCGGGCACCGAGCCGGACGGGATCCTCCAGGTCGCGATCCGCGACGTGAAGGCGGAGGTGGGCGACGATCTGGTGATCATGTCCGACCTGTGCCTGGACGAGTACACCGACCACGGCCACTGCGGGGTCCTGGACGAGCACGGCCGCGTGGACAACGACGCGACGCTGGAGCGCTACGCCGAGATGGCGCAGGTGCAGGCCGACGCGGGCGTCCACGTGGTGGGTCCGAGCGGGATGATGGACGGCCAGGTCGGCGTCATCCGCGACGCGCTGGACGAGACGGGCCACGAGGACGTCTCGATCCTCGCGTACACGGCCAAGTACTCCTCCGCCTTCTACGGTCCCTTCCGCGAGGCCGTCGCGTCCTCGCTCCAGGGCGACCGCAAGAGCTACCAGCAGGACCCGGCGAACGCCCGGGAGTCGCTGCGCGAGCTCGCCCTCGACCTGGAGGAGGGCGCCGACATGGTGATGGTCAAGCCGGCCGGGCCCTACCTCGACATCCTCTACCGGGTCGCGCAGGCGGTGGACGTCCCGGTGGCGGCGTACCAGATCAGCGGCGAGTTCGCGATGATCGAGGCGGCGGCGGAGAAGGGCTGGATCGAGCGCGACCGGGCGATCCTGGAGACCCTGCTCGGCATCAAGCGGGCGGGCGCGGACACGATCCTGACGTACTGGGCCACCGAGGTCGCGCAGTGGCTGCGCGCTGAGCGGTAGGGCGCAGCCGGAGGCCGGAGCGCACCGACTCGCATCGCCTCCCGCGCAGGTGCACCCTGGAGGCAGGGTGCACCGAACCCGGAGGTGATGCGCCATGACCACGCTCGTCGGGTGGCATGTGGAGCTCGAATTCACCGAGGAGGGCCACCGAACCAGTGCGGCGGCCCTGGTCAGACTCGGGGACGGCTCCGAGATACGGGCGCACGGCTACGCCATGCGTCACCCCTCCGATCCGGAGCAGCTGCGGGTCGGGGAAGAGATCGCGGGCGCTCGCGCGCTGATGGACATCGCGTCCCAGATGCTGCAGAAGGCCCACACGGAGATCGACGCGGCGACGGGCCGGCACTCGTACCCGCTGCACTGACGCGTGCGTCGAGATGAGGGCGCGGTGCGCCGTGTCGGTGCACCGCGCCCGCCCGCGCCGCCCGCGGCCTCGTCGTCGCCTACCGCGTCCGCCGTTCGAAGAAGACGGCCGCCAGGGCCACGGACACCACGCCGATGGCCGCGCACCAGGCCAGGGCCACCCAGGGGGCGTCGCCCGCCGGCTGGGCCAGGAGCAGGGCCCGGAGGGACTCGATCACCGGGGTCAGCGGCTGGTGGTCGGCGAAGCCGTGGAGCCAGCCGGGCATGGTGTCGATGGGGACGAACGCGCTGGACGGGTACGGCAGGAACATCATCAGGAAGGTGAAGCCACCCGCCGCCTCCGGGCTGCTCGCGAGCAGCCCGAGCGTCGCGGCCAGCCAGGAGATCGCGGTGATGTACGCGACCAGGAGCGCGGCCGCGGCCAGGTAGCCGCGCGGCGAGGCCTGGGGCCGGAAGCCGATGGCGAGGGCGACGGCCAGGACCAGGCCGGTGGACACGAGGTTGCGCAGGACCGAGGCCGCGACGTGCCCGGCCAGGATCGGGACGCCGCCGATGTCCAGGGACCGGAAGCGGTCGATCACGCCTTCCTTCATGTCGGTGGCGACGCTGACGGCGGTGCTCGCCGCGCCGAAGCCCGCGCAGAGCAGCATCGCTCCCGGGACCACGTAGGTCACGTAGGTCGTCCCGGTGTCGATGGCTCCACCGAAGAAGTAGACGAAGATCAGCATCAGCATGACCGGCAGCATCAACGCCGTGATCAGGACGTCCGGTTGGCGGCTGCTGATGCGCAGGCTGCGCCCGGCGAGGGCGTGGGCCGCCGCGATGACGCCGGGGCGGGCCGCCGCGGAAGTGGCCATGGGCGCGGTCAGGGGCGCGGTCAGGGAAGTGGTCGTGGAAGTGGTCACGGAGCGGCTCCCGTCAGGGTGAGGAACACGTCGTCGAGGGTGGCGCCGCGGACCGAGAAGCGGTCCACGGCCGTGCGGTCGGGGTCGAGCGCGTCGAGCAGGGACCGGACGTGGGCGGCGCTGCCGTCGGTGGGCAGGCTGAGGCCGAGCTCCTCCGGGGCGAGGGTGAGGTCCTCCGCGGCGGGGGCGCCCTCGCCCGCCGCGAGGCGGGCCGCTCGCGGGGCCAGGGCGTCGTAGGCGTCCCGGCTGGCGAGGGTCAGGTCCAGGCGGTGGCCCGCCACGCGGGACTTGAGCTCCGCCGGGGTGCCTTCGGCGGCGATCCGTCCGCCGGCCAGGACGGCCACGCGGTCCGCGAGCCGGTCGGCCTCCTCCAGGTACTGGGTGGTGAGCAGCACGCTCGTGCCGTCGGCGCGCAGTTCCCGTACGAGTTCCCACAGGTCCTGGCGGCTGCGCGGGTCGAGCCCGGCGGTCGGCTCGTCCAGGAAGATCACCTCGGGCCGGGCGACCAGGCTCGCGGCGAGGTCGAGGCGGCGGCGCATGCCGCCCGAGTAGGTCTTCGCCGTGCGTCCGGCGGCTTCGGTGAGCCCGAAGCGGGCGAGGAGCTCGTCGGCGCGGGCCCGGGCGGCGCGCGGTCGCAGCCCGCGGAGCCGGCCCAGCATGCGCAGGCACTCGGCGCCGGTCTGGAGTTCGTCCACGGCGGCGGACTGCCCGGTGAAGCTGATGGAGCGGCGTACCAGGGCCCGCTCGGACGCGGTGTCGTGGCCCGCGACCCGCGCGGTGCCGGAGTCGGGCTCGGTGAGGGTGGCGAGGATCCGGACGGTGGTGGTCTTCCCGGCGCCGTTGGGGCCGAGGAGGGCGAGGACGCTGCCGCGCGGGACGGCGAGGTCGATGCCGTCGAGCACGCGGAGATCGCCGTAGGACTTGGTCAGGGCGGTGGCGTGGATGCCGAGGTCGTCCACATCGGACTCCGATCTGCGTTCTGCGTATGGGTTACGCGCCATTGCGTAAGTAATACACAGAACTAGGATGTGCGTCAACGAGGGAGCGCTATGGCGAACGAAGCGGAAGACGACGGGACAGGGCTCCCGGCGAGCCTTGCCATGGCCTGGGGTCTGCGCGAACGCCCCGGCAAGGGCCCGCGCCCCACCCTCACCCTCCAGCGGATCGTGGACGCGGCGGTGGCGCTGGCCGCCGCGGAGGGGATGGACGCCGTCTCCATGGGCCGGGTGGCCAAGGAGCTGGGCGTCTCGACGATGTCCCTCTACCGGTACGTCACGGCGAAGGAAGAGCTCTACATCCTGATGGCCGATGCCGGCGTCGGCACCCCGCCGGTTTCCTCCGGGGCGTCGGGCTGGCGGGAGCTGCTGTCGGAGTGGGCGTACGCGCAGCGGGCCGTCCTGATGGCCAACTCCTGGATCGTGCGCATCCCGCTCACCGGGGCACCGGTCAGCCCGAACCAGCTCGCCTGGATGGAACGCGGGCTCGCGGCGATGGCCGGGACCGCCCTGAGGGAGGGCGAGAAGGTCTCGGCGATCATCCTCATCGGCGGCCTGGTCCGCAACGAGGCGACGATGGTCGCGGACATGATCGCCGCCATCGTGAAGTCCGGCGTCTCACCGGACCAGGTACTGGGTCAGTACGTACGCACCCTGCGGCTGATGACCGGCCCGGACACGCACCCGGCAGTGACGCGCCTGCTGGAGTCCGACGCGTTCTCGGGTGCGGACGAGCCGGATTTCCAGTTCCGCTTCGGCCTGGACCGCATCCTGGACGGCCTGGCCGCGCTGATCAGCGAGCGGTCCACTCCGTGAGGGCGGCCCAGGCGGCCGGAGTCAGGTCCAGCACGGGGCCGTTCTGGACCTTGGAGTCCCGGACGTGGACGGAGTCCGGGCAGGTGGCGACCTCTACGCATTGGCCGCCTTCGTCGCCGCTGTACGTGGACTTGCGCCAGGCGACGGCCACCTCCAGGCAGGCGCCGCCTTCGTCGCCGCTGTAGCTGGACTTGAACCACTTCAGTGCGGTGGTGGCGCTCATGTCTCTCCTAGCAGGCGGTCCAACAGGCCCCGCGTGTGCTCGGCGTTGAGGGCCTGGGTCCGCAGCATTGCATACTTGCGCGCGAGGATGCTGACCTCATTGGGGTCGGAGATCAGGTGGCTGCCGCGCTGGCTTTCGGTGTAGCCGAGGTGCTGGTGGTCTGCTGTTTCCAGAAGGGTGAACGGCCCGTTGAGGCCCGCGTGAGAGGTCCGGCCCAGTGGCATCACCTGGAGGCTCACGTCCGGCAGATCGGCGCAGGCGCGCAGGTGTCGCAGCTGCTCCGCGTACACCTCATCTCCGCCCAGTTGGTCCCGTAGGACGGCTTCCCAGACGACGAAGCTGAGCGTCGGCGGACTGTCACGGTGCAGGATCTGCTGGCGCGCGATGCGCGAGGTGGTCAGCGAGGCGATCTCCGCCTCAGGGTGCGCCGGGACACGGCATGTGAAGACGGCCCGGGCGTAGTTCTCGGTCTGGAGCAGGCCCGGTACGACCTGGTTGTCGAACCAGGAGAGGGCGATCGCGCTGTACTCCAGGTCCATGTACTCCTCGGCCCAGGGCGGCGTCGCGTCCACGGCGGGCATCTCTTGGGCCGCCACTGTCAGAGTCCCCGGCAACCCCAGATGCTGGTCCATCAGCTCCGCGACGTTCGGCATCAGCGCCCGCCGCCCCTGCTCGATGGAGGCGATGGTCTCCGCGTCCAGGTGGACCAGCTCGCCGAGCTGTGTCTGCGTCAGGTTCTTGGCGATGCGGGCCGCGGCCACCTGCTTGCCGACCATCTTCATGGTCGTCGCGTTCGGCCGTGCGCGTTTCCTCGGTGGCATGACGATGAACTCCCCACCCTCGCGGCTGCACTACCCCGTGCCAACCCGTACTCATCACTGAGTACGGGTTGCCGTACTGCTCCACGCTAGTCACGTAACGCGACGATCGGCACGTGAATCTGCATACTCAACCCGCCCTGGTTCAGGAGCGCCTCTACCTGCGCTCACCCCAAACCATCAGCGCCGCACGCCACTTCACACGTGACACCTTGGAGGTGTGGGGCAGGGACTCCCGGCGGGACGACACATTGCTCTGCGTGAGCGAGCTGGCGACCAACGCGCTGCGGTACGGGGTCCCGCGCGGGCGGGGATACCTGCTGCGACTGCTCACGTACGACGGGACCGTCCGCGTCGAGGTGCACGACAGCGGGCCCGGGCTGTCGCGGATTCGGGAGCGGACGGCCGGGCGGGGGCTCGTGCTCGTGGACGCCCTCGCCGACGCCTGGGGCGTGCTGCCCCGGGCGCCGGGCAAGGTCGTCTGGTGCGAGTTCCGCTGCCGCTGACTCAGACGGCGGTGTCGCGGCGCCGGTGCCGGCCGGTGCCGGCGACGAGGGCCGCGCCCATGGCCAGGGCCACGCCGGCTCCGCCGAGTGCCCAGGTCGTGGCCGGGGAGGAGCCGGTGGTGGCGAGTTCACCGCCGGGCGGGGTGCCCGTTCCGGGGGTGATCGGGGTCGAACCACCGTTGGGGCCCGGGGTGTTCGCCGGGGGCGGGGTCACCGGAGGCGGCGTCACGGGAGGCTTCGTCACCGGGGCGGGGGCGACGAGTCGGGTCAGGAGGTTGCCCGTACGGCTGCCCACCCAGTCCGATCCGTCCGGGCCGCTCCGGCCGTCGCCGATGACGTAGAAGATCATGTCCCCGAGCCGGACGTCGGCGGCGAAGCGGACGCGGATCTTGACGTCGAGGCTCTGACCTGCGCCGACCGGTATCCCGCCGAGCTGCTTGATGACGAAGGCGCCGTCATCGAGTTGCAGTTCGCCGGTCTTCCAGCCGTCCTTGCCGTAGTACTGGACCTGGAAGTCCGAGGGCTTGGTCCTGCTCCAGTCGGGGCGGGCGACACCGAAGTAGAGGTCGAAGCGGTCGATCGCCTTCTTCCCGGAGTTGTCGACGTGGACGGAGAGGTCCTGCCAGCCGCCCACGTGCAGGTTCTCGGGGATTCCGTCGACGCGCAGCGCCGGGCCCACGTGTTCCTCGGGGATGCTCGTGGCGCCGGCGATCTTCGCCTTGTACCAGTTGGTGGGGGCCCAGGCCCGTCCGCCGTCGGGCCGGATGCTCAGGCCGTCGGACGTCATGTCGAAGACGATGACGGGGGCGTCGGCGGTGAAGCTGATGCGCACCTGAACGGTGGAGCTCCCGCCCCGGGGCAGGGTGCGGGGTGCGCCGATCGAGAAGTTGTTCATGCTGGAGGGCTCGTCGGCGTTGAGCCACTCGGCAGCCTTCCAGGAGCCGTCCTCGGCGCGGTACTGGAGCGTGAAGTGCTCGGCCTTGAGCTTGCCTTCGGCCCGGTCGACGCTGATGCGGGGGGTGAGGTTCGCGACCTCGATGTGGCCCGTGTTGTCGAGGGTCACGGTCAGCGGGGTCCAGCCGCCGCCCGGCTTGAAGCCGTCCTTCGGGAGGCCCGAGATCGTGATGTCGGGGCCCATGAGGATCGAGTCCGGCGGGGTTTCCTTGGCCGCGGCGGGCGGGCTCGGCTTGGCGGCCTCCGGGGCCGGGGTGACGGGCGCGGGCTGCGGCGCGGCCGGCTTGGCCTCCGGGGTGGCGGGCTGAGTGCCGGGCTGAGTGCCGGGCTGGGCAGCCGGGGGCGTCACCGGAGGTGCCGCCGGGGCCGGGTCGGTCTGCGGTACGGAATCCGGCACGGACACGGCCGGTTGCTGCTGCTCGTCCGCCATCGCGGGTGTGCTGATGAGGGCCGTCGGGCCGACGACTGCTGCGGCGGCCACGGCGGCTATGCGCTTGAACTGCATGGTTGGGTTCCCTCCCCTTTTGAACGTGCTCAGGCTAGGGGCGGAATGGGGAAGTTCCGGTCCGCAAAGAGATCACAGGTTCGCCAAGAATTGCCGCGCCCCAGGATCAGTTCTCCTTTGGTTACGAAGGGGGCCGAATGGGATTTGTGAACGCGAAGTGGGGCTCATGGGCGACCCGTTCCGCCAGCCGGGCCATCGCCCGTCGGAGTTCGCGCTCCGCGCCGACCGGGACGATCGCCGCACGGCCCGGGACGCGTACGCCGCCCGTCAGGGCCACGCGGGTGGTGCCGTCGGGGGTCGGGGCGGCGGCCATGCCGATGATCAGGAAGCGGCTCTGGAGCCAGCACCAGCCCGGGCGCAGGACGCCGTGGAAGTGGGCCCGCAGGCCGTACTTGCTCCGGGCCAGTGCCTCCACGCGGTCGCCCGCGACCCGGAGCACGCGCACGCTGCGCATGTCCGGCTGGAAGCGGCCGAACTCGCCCTCCAGGTCCGACATCACCGGCCAGACCGCCTCCAGGGGGGCCGGGAGGGTCGCTTCGACGACCCGGGCTCCCGGGACGCCGGCCGCCATGATGCGCAGGCGGGCGACCGGGTCGACGGGGTTGACCGGATCGGCCGGGTGCAGTGCGTTCGGGTGGGTCGTCATGCGGACCACGCCTTCCGGAAGCTCGTACGGGCCCGGTGCAGCCGGGACTTGGCGGTGCCCGGCGGGACGCCGAGCAGGGCGGCGGCGGACTCCTCGTCGAGGCCTTCGACGTCACGGAGTACGAGGACGGCCCGGTGGGCGGGCGAGAGGCGGGCCAGGACGTCCTCGATGTCGGCGGCCAGCTGCGGATCGTCCCGGCCGGGTACGTCGGCCAGTTCCGCCGGGCGGTCGCGGCCCGCGCGCCGGGCGGTGCGCACGGCCTCGCGGACCGCGATGGACCGGACCCAGCCGTACAGCGTCTCCGGGTCACGCAGGGTCCGCAGGGAGCGGAAGACCGCGAGCAGGGCCTCCTGCGCGGCGTCCGGGCCGTCCGCGAGGGCGATCGGGTGGCAGATCCGGGCGATGTACGGGGTCAGGTGGTCGAGGAGGTCGTGCAGCGCGAGGGTGTCTCCGCCCCGGGCCGCGCGCGCGAGGGCGACTCCGCGGTCGCGGGCGGCGGGGGTGAGGGGGCCACCCCGCGGCCCGCCCCGCAGGCGGCCGGGCACTGGGCTCACCGGTCTCACCGGGCCCGTGCCAGACGCGCCGCGGCCCAGCCGAAGCCGAGGCAGGCGGGGGTGTACAGGGCGAGGTTGAGGGCGCGGAAGGGGCCGTCCGCCGGGCTGTCGAGGAGACCGGCGGCCCAGCCCAGGCCCGCGAGGCCCCGTACGGCCAGCCCGGCGGCGACGGCGGCCGTCACCAGGCGGGCGGGGAGCCCGCCCCGGCCGTGCGCGTGCGCGAGCACGGCGGCGGCGCCGGTGAGGGTGAGCGCGGCGAGCGGCAGGACGACGGGCGGGCCGAAGGACACCTCGGAGCCGAGCACGGCCAGCGACAGGGTCCGCTCGTCGGGGGCCGGCCAGGTCAGGCCGGTGGCCCAGTACAGGTGGACCAGCCCGTCGGCGGCGAGCAGCGCGGCGAGCGCCCGCCCGGTGCGCCTGCGCGTCGAGTCCTTCATCGTCTGCCCCCTCGGTGGTGGAACGCTCCGGCAACGTTCCGGCACACCGAGGAGGGGGCTCACAGGGGAAACGTTCCCTGTGGGCCCCGTCACATCAGGACGTCAGCGGTGGCCCGGTCAGGCGGGCTGCTCCGGGGCGGTCGCCGTGATGATCGAGAAGCCGCCGCCCTGCGGGTCGGCGAGGACGGCCATCCGGCCCGCCACCATGTCGAAGGCGGGAGCGAGGACCGTGCCCCCGGCGCGGACGGCGGCCGCCTGGACCTCATCGACGTCATCGACGTGGAAGTACGGCATCCAGTGCGGCGGAACCCCCGGCGGAAGCTTGTCCATGTTCATCATCCCGCCGACCGCGCGGCCGCCGACCTGGAACTCCGTGTACCCGTCGGCGCCCGGCATCGCGGACTCGGCGGTGGTGACGGGCAGGACGGCGGTGTAGAACGCGATCGCGGCGGGGACGTCGCCGGTGCTCAGCTCGTTCCAGATGAGCGCGCCGTGCTCGTTGACGATGCCCGCCCCGTCGAAGGTGCCCGCCTGCCACAGGCCGACGACGGCGCCGGTCGGGTCGACGACGACGGCCATCCGCCCGAGGTCCATGACGTCCATCGCGCCCATCATGACCGTGCCGCCGGCGTCGGTGACGGACTTCAGGGTGGCGTCGAGGGAGTCCGTGGCCAGATACGTGGTCCACACCGTCGGGGGCATCGGGTCGGGGACCGTACCGTCCGGGTTCATCGCCTTCATGATCCCGGCGACCGGCTTGCCCTTGAGGGTGCAGACGGAGTACCCGCCGGTCTCGGGCGGGCCGATCTCGCCCTGCCAGCCGAAGAGGTCGGCGTAGAAGTCGATGGCCGCCTGCTGGTCGGGAACCATCAGGTCGATCCAGCAGGGGGTGCCGGACTTGTAGGGGCCGTTCATGTCGGGCACGGGGCCCTCCGTCGGGGTGGGTAGGGGATGGACGGCCCGTCCCCTACCCGGGTCATACCGGCTCAAGCGTGCTGTTCGGGTGAAAACGGGTGCGCGTGGGTGGGGGAGATGGAGGGGTGGGCGGGTCCGGAACTCCCGGCCCCCGCCCGCGGGCCGGGGGCCGACGATCCGTGATCATGGGGCGCCCGGTGGGAGATCCGCCGGACGCGGGAAAGACATGTGGGGTGGGGAATTGAAGAGATCCGTACGGATGCTCGTGTCCGTGGCGGCGACCGTCGCGGCACTGGGCACGACGCTGGGCACCGCGCTGGTCGCGGGGCCCGCCGCCCAGGCGGCACCGGCCGTGGCACCGGCATTGGCTGCGGCCGTGGCACCGGCATGGGCTGCGGCCGCGGCACCGGCCGCGGCACCGGCGCAGAACGAGATCCGGGTCGTGTCCTGGAACATCTGCGGAGAGGCGGGCGGCGACCGCGGGGATGCGGGCTTCTGCCCGTACCGGAACGAGCCCGCCGCGAAGATGGACGAGGTCAAGAAGGTCGTGGACGAGCGGCGGGCCAACGTGGTCATGCTGCAAGAGGTCTGCGGTGGCTCTCCCGTCGGCGCCCCGGGCAGCCACATGGCGCTGCTCCAGCAGAGCCTCGGCGCCGAGTGGTCCATCCGGCACGCCAAGGGCGCGCGCCCCAAGGACGGCCGCACGGATTGCCGCCCCCCGGCGCTGACCGGCGAACTCGGCATCCTGCTGGCCGTGAAGGGGACCGTCACCGGCTCCTGGTCCCAGAACACGCTGCCCGACTCCCCGGACGACCAGCAGACCCTCCCGGTGCTGTGCGTGGCGGTGGAGGGCTGGAGCACCACGCCCTGCACCACCCACATCATCCCGGGGCAGGCGAGCCGCGCCGCCCAGCAGATCAAGAACGTCAAGGCGTTCGTGGACGCGCACGCCCCCGGCGGCTCCGTCCTGGGCGGCGACTTCAACCGCAACGCGGGCGCCGCCGAGATGGCACCGCTGACCAGCGCCTACGACAACTGCATCGACGGGTACACGTACCACGGCTGGGACACGATCGGCACGGCCGGGCACTCCTGGAACGAGCTCGACCACCTCTTCACCACGAAGGCGGCCGGCGCGAGCCGCTTCGCCTCCTGCGCCATCGACTCGGCGCGCATGGACACCACCCCGAACGAGCCGGACAGCGGTGCTCCCAGCGGCTTCTCCGACCACGCCCCCGTCTCCGCCGTGCTGCGCGGCGCCCCCCGGACCGGAGACATGGACGGCGACGGCACGTCCGACCTGGTCGCCGTCGACGACGCGGGCAAGCTCCGCCTCTACGCGGGCCAGGGCAACGGCTCCGTCACCGGCAGCCCGGCCGTCATCGGCAGCGGCGGCTGGAGCGGCGCCTCGGTCTCCCACCGCGGTGACTGGACCGGCAACGGCACCGAGGACATCGTGGCCCGCGTCGGCAGCGAACTGCGCGTCTACCCGAACCGCGGCGACGGCTCCCTGGCCTCCCCGGTCCGCATCGGCACCGGCTTCCCCACCGACTCCAAGGTGGTCGGTGTCGGCGACGCCACCGGCGACGGCTACCCGGACGTGATCGCCACCATCGGCGACGCCCTGTGGCTGTACGCGGGCGACCCGGCCGCCAACCCCGGGGTGAAGTCCGGCGTGCAGATCGGCCTGCGCGGCTGGTCCCCGATGAGCCTGAGCGCGGCCGGTGACGCCGACCACGACGGCAAGGCCGACCTGTTCGCGCGCGACGCGAACGACGAGAAGCTGTGGCTCTACCGGGGCCACGGCGACGGCACCTTCGGCGAGCGCACCGAGTACGGCCACGGCTACGGGACCGGCAACCGGCCGCTGCTGGCCGGCGCGGGCGACGCCGACGGCAACGGGGTCGCGGACCTGTGGGCGACCACGAACGAGGGCACCGGCACGCTGATGTTCTACGCCGGCGAGGCCAACGGCGCGGGCGACCCGGTGGACGGGAACCGCACCACGGTCGGCGCCGGCGGCTGGAACGCGATCCGCGCGATCAGCTAGCGGGGACACGCCGAAGGGGCCCCGGGGAACACGCTCAGCGCGTTCCCCGGGGCCCCTTCGGCGCGGGTCAGAGCTTCTCGGGGGTGCGGATGCCGAGGAGGGACATGCCCTTGCTGAGGGTGCGGGCCGTCAGGTCGCAGAGGAACAGACGGTTCTCGCCGACGACGAGCTCGGGCTCGGGCTTCACGACCGGGCACTGCTCGTAGAACGTCGCGAACAGCGAGGACAGCTGGTAGAGGTACGCCGCCACCTTGTGCGGGGCGTACTCCGCGGCCGCCTCGGCGATGAGCTCGCCGAAGTGGTCCAGGTGCAGGCCCAGCGCGCGCTCGGCCGGCGCCAGCTCCAGCTCCGGGTGCGCGACCGGCTTGCGGTCGCCCGCCTCGCCCGCCTTGCGCAGGATCGACTTGATCCGGGCGTAGGCGTACTGCAGGTACACGGACGTGTCACCGGTCAGCGAGACCATCTGGTCCAGGTCGAACTTGTAGTCGCGCGCGGCCGAGGTGGACAGGTCCGCGTACTTCACGGCGCCGATGCCCACGTACTGGCCGTTCTCGACGATCTCCGCCTCGCTCAGGCCGATCTTCTCCGCCTTCTCGCGGACCACGGCGGTCGCCCGCTCGACGGCCTCGTCCAGCAGGTCCACCAGCCGTACCGTCTCGCCCTCACGGGTCTTGAACGGCTTGCCGTCCTTGCCCAGCACGGTGCCGAAGGCCAGCTGCACGGCCTTGGTGTCCTCGTTCAGCCAGCCCGCCCGGCGGGCCGTCTCGAAGACCATCTTGAAGTGCAGGGACTGCCGCGCGTCCACCACGTAGATGAGGGTGGTCGCACCCAGCCCGCCGACCCGGTCGCGGATCGCCGAGAGGTCGGTCGCGGCGTAGCCGAAGCCGCCGTCGGACTTCTGGACGATCAGCGGGGTCGGGTTGCCGTCCGGACCCTTGACGTCGTCGAAGAACACGCAGAGCGCGCCGTTGGAACGGACGGCCACGCCCGAGTCCTCCAGCAGCTTGCAGGTCTCCACCAGCATGTCGTTGTAGCCGGACTCGCCGATGACGTCCGGGTCCTGGATGTCCATGTCCAGCTTGTTGAAGACGGAGTAGAAGTAGATCTTCGACTCGTCCACGAACCGCTGCCACAGGGCAAGGGTCTCCGGCTCGCCCGCCTGGAGGTCCACCACCCGGGCCCGGGCCCGCGTCTTGAACTCCTCGTCGGAGTCGAAGAGCGCGCGCGAGGCCTTGTAGAGGCGGTTCAGGTTGGACATGGCCTCCTCGCCGGAGACCTCCGCTGCGTCGTCGCCGTCCCCGGCGCCCTTGTGGTCCAGCTCGTGCGGGTGCTCCATCAGGTACTGGATGAGCATGCCGAACTGGGTGCCCCAGTCGCCGATGTGGTGGCGGCGGACCACCTTCTCACCGGTGAATTCGAGGATCTCCACCATCGCCGCGCCGATCACCGCGGAACGCAGATGGCCTACGTGCATCTCCTTGGCCACGTTCGGCTGCGCGTAGTCGATCACCGTCGTACCCGGCTGCGCGGCGAGCGGCACACCGAGCCGGTCGTCCGCGGCACGGGCCGCCAGGGTCTCCACGATCGCCCTGTCGGTGATCGTGATGTTGAGGAAGCCGGGGCCCGAGACCTCGATCTCCTGGATCAGACCCGCAGTGTCGATGCCCTCGACCACGGTCGTCGCCAGCTCGCGCGGGTTGGCCTTGGCCTTCTTCGCGAGCGCCAGGATGCCGTTGGCCTGGAAGTCGGCCCGGTCGCTTCGTCGCAGCAGCGGGTCGCTCGCACCGGCATCCGGCAGGGCGGAGGCGAGTGCGTCGGCGACGCGCTGGTTGACGGAGGAAGCGAGGGAAGGGACCGAGGCCATGAGCTGCCGTTCCTGTGAGGTCGTGCCTGAGCGTGCACTGGGGGTGTCGATTGGGGTTTCAGACAAGGACCGAGTATCCCACGCGAGGGCTGTCCACATCCCGGGATATACGGGCGACCGGGCGGCACCGATAACCCGCCGACAAACATCAGAGCGCTCTGTTCCGTCTGGGAGAATGGCGAGAAGCCAGCATTCGAGAACGAAGGACGTGTCGTGGCTCAGAGCGCCCCGAGCAGCACCGAGACCGACTGGGTCTCCCGTTTCGCGGACGAGGTCATCGCCGAGGCGGAGCGCCGAGCCCCGGGCAAAACGATTGTCGTCGCGTCCGGCCTCTCCCCCTCCGGCCCGATCCACCTGGGCAACCTCCGCGAGGTCATGACCCCGCACCTGGTCGCGGACGAGATCCGCCGCCGGGGCCACGAGGTCCGTCACCTCATCTCCTGGGACGACTACGACCGGTACCGCAAGGTCCCCAAGGGCATCCCCGGCGTCACCGAGGAATCCCACGCCCAGCACATCGGCCGCCCGCTGACCGCCGTGCCCGCGCCCGAGGGTTCCGCGTACCCGAACTGGGCCGAGCACTTCAAGGCCGCCATGGTCGAGGCGCTGGCCGAGCTGGGCGTCGAGTACGACCCGATCAGCCAGACCGAGCAGTACACCGCCGGCACCTACCGCGAGCAGGTGCTGTTCGCGATGAAGCACCGCGGCGACATCGACGCGATCCTCGACCAGTACCGCACCAAGCAGAAGCCGGGCGGCAAGAAGCCCCAGCAGAAGCAGGTCGACGAGGCCGAGCTCGAAGCCGCCGAGGGCTCCGGCGCGGCCGCCGAGGACGACGGCAGCGCGGAGGGCACGGAGTACTTCCCGTACAAGCCGTACTGCGCCGAGTGCGGCAAGGACTTCACCAAGGTGACGTCCTACGACGACGAGACCACCGAGCTGACCTACGTCTGCACCGAGGACCAGTACACCGAGACGGTCAAGCTCAGCGAGTTCAACCGCGGCAAGCTGGTCTGGAAGGTCGACTGGCCCATGCGCTGGGCCTACGAGGGCGTGATCTTCGAGCCCTCCGGCGTCGACCACTCCTCGCCCGGCTCCTCCTTCCAGGTCGGCGGGCAGATCGTCGGCATCTTCGGCGGCGAGCAGCCGATCGGACCGATGTACGCCTTCGTCGGCATCAGCGGCATGGCCAAGATGTCCTCCAGCAAGGGCGGGGTCCCCACCCCGGCCGACGCGCTGAAGATCATGGAGCCGCAGCTGCTGCGCTGGCTCTACGCCCGCCGCAAGCCCAACCAGTCCTTCAAGATCGCCTTCGACCAGGAGATCCAGCGGCTCTACGACGAGTGGGACAAGCTGGAGGCCAAGGTCGCCGACGGCTCCGTGCTCCCCGCCGACGCCGCCGCCCACGCACGCGCCGTACGCGTCGCCTCGCACGAGCTGCCGCGCACCCCGCGCCCGATGGCCTACCGGACGCTCGCCTCGGTCGTGGACATCACCGCCGGCCACGACGAGCAGACCCTGCGCATCCTCAGCGACCTGGAGCCGGACCGGCCGCTGACCTCGCTCGACGAGGTGCGCCCGCGCCTGGACCGCGCCGAGAACTGGATCACCACCCAGGTCCCGGCCGACCAGCGGACGCTGGTGCGCGAGGAGCCCGACGTAGAGCTCCTGTCCTCCCTGGACGAGGAGGGACGCGAGTCCCTGCGCCGCCTCGTCGACGGGCTCGACTCGCACTGGTCCCTCGACGGCCTCACCACGCTCGTCTACGGCGTGCCGAAGGTGATGGCCGGCCTGGAACCGGACGCCAAGCCCACGCCGGAGCTCAAGGTCGCGCAGCGCACGTTCTTCGCCCTGCTCTACCGGCTGCTCGTGACCCGGGAGACCGGACCGCGCCTGCCCACGCTGCTCCTCGCCGTGGGGGCGGAGCGGGTGCGCAAGCTGCTCGCCGTCTGAGGAAGCGAATGAGGGCCCGCACCCCCAGGGGGTGCGGGCCCTCACTCATGTCCGCGTCCACGTCCACGTCCGTGTCCACGTCCATGTCCGGAGCTACGCGATGTGCTCGTTCTCCAGCTCGGTCTGGTAGCGCTGCTTGAGCTGCGGGAAGATCTTGCGGATCAGCGAGGCACTGCGCGGATGCACCACGCCGTACCGGTCGGCCAGCAGTATGTCGAGCTGCTCCGCGGTCAGGACCTCGCCGTTCTCCTCCAGATGGGAACGGAACACCTCGTACGCCGCCTCCGCGAACTTCACGTCGTCGTCGCTCGGCGGCTCGCCCTCCGGGAAGGCCTCCTCCTGGCGGGGACCCGGTATCGGCAGCTCCTGCTGCTCGTCCGGGCCGGTCGGGGGCATCACCGGGGTCGGCTCCAGACCCTCGACGTACTGCGGGTTGTAGCCGCCCTCGTACGCCGCCTGCGGCGCGCGGGGCGCCGCGAACCACGCGCTGTTGTGCGCGGCCGGCATGGCCGTCGGATCCACCACGAACGCGGGCGCGTCGGGGTGGCCCTGCGGAGCCTGCGCCCCGCCCGGGCCCTCCGCGTACTGCGGCCCGGGCCCGGCGAGCTGGTGCTGCTGCGCGGCGTCACCGGAGGCGTCGGCGGAGGCGTCGGCGGAGGCCTCGGCGGAGGCCTCGGCCGGAGCGGGGGCCGGCGCGGAGGCGGCCAGGGCCGGCGCCGCGGCCGGCAGCTGCGCGCCTTCGGCGCCCGCCGGGAGCGCCGGAGCCGTCGGGTCCGCGGCCGGGGGCGGGGGGATGAGCAGCGGGTCGATGCCCGCCGCCGCCAGGCCTTCGGGGGCCGTCTGGGAGAGCGGGACGCCTATGCGGGCCAGCCGCAGCGGCATCAGGGCCCCGACGGGCGCCTTGCGGCGCCAGGCGCGGCCGTAGCGGGCCTGGAGGCGGGCCTGGTAGATCAGCCGGTCCTGCTCCATGCCGACGGCCTGCTCGTAGGAGCGCAGCTCCCACAGCTTCATCCGCCGCCACAGCTTGAAGGTGGGGATCGGCGAGAGGAGCCAGCGGGTGAGGCGGACGCCTTCCATGTGCCGGTCGGCGGTGATGTCCGCGATCCGGCCCACCGCGTGCCGGGCGGCCTCCACGGTCACCACGAACAGGATCGGGATCACCGCGTGCATGCCGACCCCGAGGGGGTCGGGCCAGGCGGCCGCGCCGTTGAAGGCGATCGTCGCCGCCGTCAGCAGCCACGCCGTCTGGCGCAGCAGCGGGAACGGGATCCGGATCCACGTCAGGAGCAGGTCCAGCGCCAGCAGGACGCAGATGCCCATGTCGATGCCGATCGGGAAGACCAGCGAGAAGGAGCCGAAGCCCTTCTTCAGGGCCAGGGCGCGCACGGCGGAGTACGAACCGGCGAATCCGATCCCCGCGATGACGACGGCTCCGGCGACCACCACACCGATCAATATCCGGTGCGTACGAGTCAGCTGCATCGCGGCCACCCGCGATCCCCTCCCCTTGTCGAGCTACGGCAGGGCACAGCGTACGCGCGTACGGGGAAAGGGACGTCGGCGGTCCGCAACCGGGGCCACGGGCACCGGTACCGACCGCCGACGGCGCAGTGCGCCCCGGGGCCCTAGGAGTTCGAAGGCGAGGGCTGCTGCTCGGGCTGCGCCGACTGCTCCGGCTGCTTCGCCTCGTTGGCGGCCGCGACCGAGGCCACGGTCTCCTTCGCCGCCGCGATGGCGTCCTGGAGCAGCTTGGCCTGGTCGGGAGCGGCCGCGCCCTCGTAGGCCGTGCCGTTGTAGTCGAGGGTGACGACGACGTTGTGCGTGCGGGCGATGACCGAGGTGTTGAAGAAGTCGCCGTCCTTCTTGGTGGTGAAGGTGACGGAGGTGGCCTGGTCGCCGATGCCGCCCGCTTCCTCCGGCTTCACGTTCTCCGCGCCCTCGACGGCCTTCGCCTTCTCGACCTGCTTGGCGTACTCGTCCTCGGCGCGCTTGGAGCCGGTGCCGACCGAGGCGAGGGAGTCGTAGCGGACCAGGGAGATCGAGAGCCAGCGGTACTGCGAGCCCTTCAGACCGGCCTCGTCCAGGCCGTTCCAGGTGCAGGTGGCGCGGCTGGTGAGGTCGTTGGACTTGGCGGCGGTGCCGTTGGTGTCCTTCGCCTTGGGGACGATCGTCTCGATGGTCTTCGCGGCGACCGCCTTGCACGGCTCCGGCAGCGTGGAGTACACGGCCTTCTCCAGCGCCTCCTTGGAGGGCTTGGAGCTCGGCTGGGCGGACGAGGACGCTTCGGACTTCTTGCCGCTGTCGGTGCCCGACTTCTTGCCCGAGTCGGACGAGCAGCCGGCGACCGTGAGGATCACCGGGACGGCTGC
Organism: Streptomyces sp. GL_141; assembly: GCF_057834385.1. Classification (NCBI taxonomy): domain Bacteria; kingdom Bacillati; phylum Actinomycetota; class Actinomycetes; order Kitasatosporales; family Streptomycetaceae; genus Streptomyces; species Streptomyces sp. GL_141. Next base: position 3,578,135 of record NZ_CM174402.1, on the reverse strand, counting down.
GCAGGCGAGGACGCGGGTGAGGCGCGAGGCTGATCGGTGCATGATTCCTTCAGACGTTGTGGGTCTTCGTGCGGTCGTCGTGCGGTCGTCGTGTCGGTCGTCGTGCGGTCTTCGTTCGGGTTCGTCCGGGCCCCTTTACGGGCGCGGAACCCGAGCAACGGTAGCCCGACCCGGCGCCCGGCTGCTGTGCGCGCCGTCACGACGGCCCCGCACGCCCCCCTGGGACGGGACCGGCTATTCGTTGAACCGCTCCACCAGAGCTTGCGCCAACTGCCTTGCCCTGTCCTGGGTTTCACCGCTCGGCGGGATCGTTCCGGGCAGCGCGGGCTGCACGCTGTACTCGACGGTGACGATGACATTCGAGGTACGGAACACAATGCGGACGGTGCGCGCCTGGGCGGCGGTGGCGCCGGCGGCGGCGAGCTTGTCGTCGAGGAAGGCCTCGTTGCCGAGCCCTTCGAGCACGCGGGAGCCGAGCTCGGGCGCGGGACTTCCGCTCGCGCCCGGGCTGCCGCTCGCGCTGGTGCTCGGCGTCGGCGCTCCGGGGATCGGGGCCCCGGGGGTCGGCGCCCCGGACCCGGACGGCGTCGGGCTCGCCGACGGCACCGGGGCGGGCAGGTTGGCGGCGGTGAGCTGGCGGCCGTAGACCTGCCGCGCCTTGTCGTCGTCGCTCGTGGTGGCCCGGTCGTAGGAGACCACGCGCTCGAAGCCCACCGACAGCAGCCGGGTCTCGGTCGGCGTCTGCGCGGTCCAGCGGCAGCCGACGCGCCGGTCGGCGTCGTACGAGGCGTCCGCGACCCCGGCGTAGAGCGCCTCGCGGGCCTCGGGGGCGAGGGCGTCGGGGGCCGGGAGCATCGCCTTGACCTTCTTGGCGTCGGCGGCCTTGCAGGGCATGGGCAGGCTGCGGTACTTGCCGGGCTGGGCGCCCGTACCGGCGTTCGCACCGGCCTTCGCGTCGATGGTGGTGCCGGATCCGCCGCCGTCGGTGCAGGCGGTGAGGCCGGCCGCGAGGGCGGTGAGCATCGCGATGGCTGGCAGGACTCCACGTACTCGTACCGTCTTGCGCTGCACGTTCCACCGGCTCCCTTCGGGAAAATGCTTTGCCGCGGCTGGGACGCGGATGGACACAATGTCTATCGCACACGCTGGTGCCGGCGCCGGTCTCCTGTCGCATTTGGGGCCATGAGCGAGGCTTTTGCGTTTCCAGGCTTTTGTGGTGTTGACGGGGTGTTGAGGGTGAAATGTCATATGTAGAAGTGCCCGGGGCGAAGGTTCCCATCCGGATGTGGACCGACCCGGCGTCGGTCGAGGACAGCGCGATGCGCCAGCTCCAGAACACCGCCGGCCTCCCCTGGATCAAGGGCCTCGCCGTCATGCCGGACGTCCACTACGGCAAGGGCGCCACGGTCGGCTCGGTCATCGCCATGAAGGACGCGGTCTGCCCGGCGGCGGTCGGCGTGGACATCGGCTGCGGCATGTCCGCCGTGAAGACCTCCCTGACCGCGAACGACCTCCCGGGCGACCTGTCGGGCCTGCGCTCACAGATCGAGAAGGCGATCCCGGTGGGCGCGGGGATGCACCGCGAGGCGGTGGATCCGGGGCGGCTGTACGGGTTCTCGGACCGGGGGTTCGGGGATCTGTGGGAGCGGTTCGACTATGTCGCCGACGCGGTGAAGTTCCGGCGGGAGCGGGCATTGCGACAAATGGGGACACTTGGAGCCGGAAATCACCATTCAGAAGTCAATATCGATCAGGAAGGGGTTGTGTGGCTGACCCTGCACTCCGGATCCCGAGGTATTGGCAACGAGCTTGCCAACCACCACATCGGCATCGCGCGAGGGCTGTCCCACAACCGGGGGCTGATCGACCGGGACCTTGCGGTCTTCCTGTCGGCGACGCCGGAGATGGCCGCGTACCGGCACGATCTCTACTGGGCTCAGGAGTACGCCAAGTACAACCGTGCGGTGATGATGAGCCTCATGAAGGAGGTCGTCCGCCGGCAGTTCCGGAAGGCGAAGGTCTCGTTCGAGCAGGAGATCAGCTGCCACCACAACTATGTGGCAGAGGAGCGGTACGACGGAGTGGACCTGCTGGTCACGCGGAAGGGTGCGATCCGCGCCGGAAGCGGCGAGTACGGGATCATCCCGGGCTCGATGGCCACCGGCACGTACATCGTGAAGGGCCTCGGCAACAAGGCCGCCTTCAACTCGGCATCGCACGGAGCGGGCCGGCGGATGAGCCGGACGGCAGCCAAGAAGCGGTACACGGCACAGGATCTGGTGGACCAGACCAAGGGCGTGGAGTGCCGCAAGGACTCGGGCGTCGTGGACGAGATCCCGGCGGCGTACAAGCCGATCGAGCAGGTCATGGAGCAGCAGCGGGACCTCGTAGAGGTCGTGGCCAAGCTCCGGCAGGTCGTCTGCATCAAGGGCTGAACGCGAGAGGGGCACCGCATGTGCGGTGCCCCTCTCGCGTTGCCGTGTCTACTGAGGTGGGGCGACGACGCGACCGCTGCGGATCCGCCAGAGGCGCATCGCGCAGCTCTGTTCGGTCCGGTCCAGGGCAGCGGCCGCTGCGGCCGGGTCGTTGAGGCGGACCAGTTGCTGGTCGTCCTGCACGGTCCAGCGGCGTCGTGGCGGAGCGATCCTCATGTCGGCGGGACGGACCCAGCCTTGGATCGATTCCGCGTTCGCCTTCTTGTGGGCGAGGGCGAGGCAGCCCTCGTAGTACAAGTGCGCGGCGAGCTGCTGCGCTCCGTCCCTGTGACCTTCTTGCCGTAGTGGCACAGGTAGGCGGCGATAGCCGTGCTGGCCGAGGTCAGGGAAAGGAACGGGAAGCCCTGTGCGGTCCAGCCGAGGGACCCGTCCGCGTCGATGATTCCGCGGAGGTAGTCCGGGCGGGAGAAGTCTGTGCGGGGAGGCTTGATGGTCAGAGATTTCTTGCCGTACGGGATGCCGAGCTCGTTGACGATGGTGCGGACTTCGAGTGAGCAGACGGCCCAGGTCGCCGAGTGGTGGCGTTCGGAGAAACTGGTGCTCCGGACTCGCTCGGTGATGGAGCTGTAGTAGGGCGTGAGCTGCTGAAACTCGCGGAGGATGTGGATGTCGCGCGCGTTGATCTCGACGGTGAGTTTGCCCTTCTGTCCCCTGCCCTGCGCCAAGTGCCCGTCGGCCTGGAGGAAGCCGAACATGTAGGCGTAGCGGGGGTCTTCGAGGTCCATGAAGCGCGCGGGCGCGCTAGGGTCCGAGTCAGCCATGGGGAAGTCGTCTCTTCCTTGTCGGTGAGGCCCTCGCCCGGGACTGCCATCCCGGGCGGGGGCCGTTTCTGTTGTGGCCGAACCTAGGGATGGATTCGGCCTGTCCGGGGGCTCTTGGGGTGGCTTCACTCGAACGCATGGTGGGGTGTCACATGCCAGTTCGTGGACGGTGTGGTCGGCCGAAGTGTTCGCGGGTGCGATCTGATCTGCGGAAATTCGGCGCGAGGGGTGGGGGGGATCTGTCGTGGTGCATGGCGTCGTCGGTCGGCGGTGGGGGCGGGGTGTCGGCCTGGGGGTCGTCGTGGCCTTGGTGGCGGGGGTAGCCGGGTGCTCGCCCGCGAAGGTGGGCGGTGACGCGAAGGCGGTGGAGGCGGCGCCGTCCGTCGTGGCTGTTCCCGTGGTGTCGCGGGTGATCGGCAAGGAAGACGCCGAGAAGGTGTTCAACGCGTACGAGTTCTCCCACTCGGTCGCCGAGAAGGCGGCGGACGCCGCCAGGCTCGCGCCCCTCGAGACCGCCACGTTGCTGGAGGAGAGCAAGGCTCGCTACGCGCGCTGGACCGCGAAGGCCCAGTACAACAATGACGGCGACACCTTCACCCGGTCCGTCTTCGTCATTCCGACGGAGGCGGAGCAGCCGGGGTACCCCCGCTCGTTCGCCGTCTTCAGCAAGCGGGAGGACGCGCCCCGTGATCGGGCCACCGCCGTGCACTACTTCACTCAGGGCGAGGCCGGCGGGCCGTGGCTGGCGGCCGCCGTGACCTGGGTGAACGGTGATCCGGCCGTGGCGGGCGCCCCGGACCGCAGTCCGTTCGAGCGGCTGGGCCTCAAGGCCCGGGAGAAGGGGATCGCGGCGCCGAGGGCCGAGCCGGAGGCCGGTGGCGGGGTGCTGTCGGTGACCGCCGGGGAGGATCGGAAGGTGTGCGGGCGGTACGCGGAGTACATGACCTTCACGGCTCCGCGCGGTGAGCGGGAGAACGAGCACTTCGTGCCGGGTCCGCTGACGAGTGAGGCGGTCGACGAGCTCAACACGCGTGACGATCGAGTGGACGGGGGCGTGCGACACCGTTTCGCATACGGGGCCGCGGGTGTGGAGTTGCCCGTGGTGAAGCTGGCGGACGGCACGTCCTTGGTGACGTGCACGTACGTGCAGACGGACCATCTGGCGAACAAGGCGGGGACGAACTGGTTCACGTTCAAGAAGGGCAGCCCCACTGACGACATGCTGGGTGGCGGGGGCCGGCACTGGGTCGATGTGAAGCTGCGTTACGCGGTGACCGTGGTGTTCGAGGTTCCGGCGCAGGGTCCGGCCGATGTCGTGGCCTCCAACTCCCTTGCTTCGCAGCTGCTTTCCGCGGAAGGAACTCGCGGCTAGGAAGTCCTTCAACTCGGCCTCGCACGGAGCGGGCCGGAAGGCGAGCCGGACGGTGGCGAAGGAGCCGGAGTCGTCAACTCCGTTAAGTCGTAGGTGGATTCGGCTGGGGAAGTCGTCGTCCGGGGGCTTGACGCTGGGAGTTGGTCTAGACCAAGGTGTGCCGCATGTGGAGATCTCGTGCGGTGCTTGCCGCGTTCGCGTCGTTGTCGCTCACCGTTGGCGGGGCTCAGGCCGCCGGTGCCGTTGGATCCGAGGCCGCTGCTCCGGCCGCCGTCGCGGGGGCGCGGGCCGTTGGGCTGCCGCCCGTCGTGTCGCACGTGCCGACCTCGGAGAAGGTCGTGTTCATCACCATTGACGACGGGTGGGCGCACGATCCTGCTGTCGCGCAGACGCTTGTGGACCAGCGGGTGCCCGCTTCGCTGTTCCTGCTGCCGGGGGCGTTCTCGTACGACGCCCAGTACTTCACCGGGCTGGTCGCGCAGGGGCGGTCGGTGAACGTCGAGAACCACACCGTCAATCACCCCGATCTGACGTCGCTCGACGCCGCCGGCAAGGACGCCGAGGTGTGCGGGGCCGGGGAGCAGGTCGCCGCGGCCTTCGGGCGGGAGCCGAAGCTGCTGCGGCCGCCGTACGGGACCGTCAACGACGACGTGCGGCTGGCCGCCAAGGCGTGCGGGGTCAAGGCGCTGATCACCTGGACGCACGACTTCACGACGTGGGGCGAGACGCCGGCCACGCCGCAGCTGAACGCCGGCGACATCGTGCTGCTGCACTTCACGCCGACGCTGGGCGCGGACCTGAAGCGGGCCCTGGACGCGGCGAAGGCCGCCGGGCTGAAGCCGGCGGCCTTGATGCCGCACCTGAAGAGTGCCGGGTTGGTGCAGTAACTCTGGTGCAGTAGCCGCAGCGCGTACTACAGCTCGCGGTGGAGCTTCGTGTTCGAGGCCTGGGCGCGGGGGCGGACCACCAGGAGGTCGATGTTGACGTGGCTGGGACGGGTCACCGCCCAGGTGATGGTGTCGGCCACGTCGTCGGCGGAGAGGGGCTCGGCCACGCCGGCGTAGACCTTCTCCGCCCGCTCCGCGTCGCCGCGGAACCGGGTCTTCGCGAACTCCTCGGTCTTGACCAGGCCCGGGGCGATCTCGATGACGCGGACGGGCTGGCCGACGATCTCCAGGCGGAGGGTCTCGGCGAGGACGCGGGCGCCGTTCTTGGCGGCGACGTAGCCGGCGCCGCCCTCGTAGGTGGCGTGGCCGGCGGTGGAGGAGAGGACGACCACCGTGCCGTCGCCCGAGGCGGTCAGGGCCGGGAGCAGGGCCTGGGTGACGTGGAGCGTGCCGATGACGTTGACCTCGTACATCGTGCGCCAGTCGGCGGGGTCGCCGGTGGCGACGGGGTCGGCTCCGATGGCGCCGCCGGCGTTGTTGACGAGCACGTCGCAGCGTTCGAGCGAGGCGGCGAGGGCGTCGACGGCGGTGCGGTCGGTGACGTCGAGGGCGTGGGCGGCCGCGGAGTGGCCGGCGGCCGTGATCTCGGCGGCGAGGGCCTCGATGCGGTCCTTGCGGCGGGCGGTGAGGACGACGTGGTAGCCGGCCGCGGCGAGCTGCCGGGCGGTGGCCGCGCCGATGCCGCTGCTCGCGCCGGTGACTACGGCGGTTCGGGTGGCCGTGCTCATGCTGGCTCCTCGTGCGTTCGTACGGGTGAGTACTAGGGCCTGTCGTCAAACTGCCGTCGTCGCCCGAAGCGCGGCAGACGGCAGTTTGACGACAGGCCCTAGCCAGCATAGGCGGGTCGCCGTGCAGGTCACCGGGCGCGCGGGGCGTACATGATCACTGCCATGCCGGCGAGGCAGATCGCGGCGCCGGCGATGTCCCACCGGTCGGGCCGGTAGCCGTCGGCCAGTACGCCCCAGAGGAGGGATCCGGCGACGAAGACCCCGCCGTAGGCGGCGAGGACGCGGGCGAAGTCGCCCGTGGGCTGGAGGGTGGCGACGAACCCGTAGAGGCCGAGCGCGATGACTCCGGCGCCGATCCAGGCCCACCCCTTGTGCTCGCGGACGCCTTGCCAGACGAGCCAGGCGCCGCCGATCTCCAGGAGTGCGGCGAGGGTGAAGAGGGCGGCGGAGCGGGCGATGAGCATGGCCGGAACCCTATGCGGAGCGAATGAGCGAGCGGGGGAGGAGGGCTCGCCCTCGTTCGTGTGATGGTCCGACCATCGGAGGGACGGGAGGGCTAGCGTCCGCGCGTGGAGGTGGTCGCGGTGCGCCGAGGTGCCGTACGGAGTGTGGTGATGACCGGGCTGCTGGTGCTGCTCGGAGGGCTGGGGAGCGGTGTGGGGAACGCCCGCGCCGGTGCCGCCGGGCCGGAGGCCGACGTGGCCTATCACGGGCGGGTCGCCCTGGACGGGGGCCGGCTGCGGATCCTGCTGGTCCCGGAGAACGAGGGTCCGTCCGCCCTGCCGAACGCGACCGTACGGCTGCGCCTGTCGGCCGACCTCGCGAACCGGCAGGAACTGGCGGAGGGCTGCGCGCGGGCCGGGCTGCGCGAGGTGGTGTGCGAGACCGGGGAGCTGCCGCTGCACGGGCGGGGGCGGCACATCGGGCTGGTGCTGCGGCTGAAGGAGCCCGTCGCGGAGGTGGTGGTGCGGGTCGACACGTGGTGGAACGGCGGGGCGACCGACCGGAACCACACCAACAACGAGCACGTGGTGCTGGCCCTGGACACGGGGGACACGTACGCGTTCTGAGTGGTGTGAGTCGTGCGTGGCCGGGCCCGTCCGTGGTCCGGCCCGTGCGTGGTCCGGCCCGTGCGTGGCCGGGTCCGGCCGTCGTCCGGCGCGTGCGCCGTTACGGCGTGCCCACGCCGCCGAACTCGGCGACGGCCTCGTCGACGATGCGCTCCAGCCGGGCGTGATGGGCGCCGCGCCAGTAGACGCGCTCGCAGTCGGCGCACTGGGCGAAGACCTCGTACGAGCGCTGCGTGCCGCTCTCCAGCCGGTCGCCGACGCTGTCCTTGTCGGCCTCGCGCAGGGTTCCGTTGCACGCGGTGCAGCGGGTCCACGGTGCGAGGGCCGGGGCGAACCGGCCCAGGATGTCGCGGACCTGCTCGTCGGGGTTGTCGCTGTAGACGTACGCGCCGGCGAACAGCTCGCGGCGGCGCAGCAGTCCGCGGTCGCGGGAGAGCAGGACGCGCCGCTCGGCGGCGGAGCGGGTGGCCAGGGCCGGGTCGCCGATGTCCTCGTTCTCGTACGCGGTGTCCACGCCCAGCAGCCGCAGGCGGCGGGCGAGGGTGCCGAGGTGGACGTCGAGGAGGAAGCGCAGCGGTGTGGTTCCGGGGACGCCGGGGAGGTGCTGGGGGCGGTCGACGCCGAAGACCTCCACGGATTCGCCGGCCTGCGGCACGTGGGCGAGCGGCGTCTCGACGCCGTCGACGAGGATCCGGCCGACCTCGGTGAGTGGGACGCCGGCCGATTCGACGACGTGGCCGAGGCTGGAGGCGCCGTCGGTGGTGGTCGGTACGCGGGCGCCGCGGCGCGCGGGCGCGGCGAACACGTGCAGTTCGGGGGCGAGGGTGAGCTGAATGCCGGGTCCGTTCACGGGGCCCAGCATGCCATCGAGGGGTGGGGTGCGGCGCCGGATTTACGCGGCCGCGCCCACGCTCGCGTCCCTGCCCGCGCCCACGCTCGCGTCCGTGTCCGCGTCGCCGTCCGCGGCCGCCGCGTCGTGCAGTTCGCGGTGGGTGTTGACCTCGTCGAAGTGGTTCTCGGCCCATTCCTTCACGGAGCTGAGCAGACAGCCGAGGTTGGCGCCGAGTTCGGTGAGCCGGTAGTCGACGCGGACGGGGACGGTGGGCGTGACGGTGCGGACGACGAGGCCGTCGCGCTCCAGGGAGCGCAGGGTCTGGGTCAGCATCTTCTGGCTGACGCCGGGGATCTTGCGGCCGAGCTCGCTGTAGCGCATGGTCCGGTCCTCGGCCTGGCCGAGTGCGCTGACGATGAGGCCGACCCACTTGTCGCTGATGCGGGCCAGGAGCTGGCTGGTGGGGCACTCCTTGAGGAAGGCGTCGTAGGAGGCGCGGGCCTCTTCGCGGCGGGCCTCGGCGGTACGGGTGGCCATGGGTGCCCCACTTCCGGGTCGGGTACGCACTCCGAGGTACGTACTTACGATTCGAGAGTAACTCTCCTTAGGTTAGTTCTCACCGGGAACACCGGAACCGAGAGTGCGAGCCTGCGGAAGAGGCGATGGCGATGAGCGAGACCAAGCGGACGACCGGCCCGACGACGATGCTGGCGGCGGTGGCCGAGGGCTTCGGCGGACCCGGGCAGGTCGAGGTCGTACGGGTGCCGGTCCCGCGGCCGGGCGCCGGGCAGGTCCGCGTACGGGTCCGGGCGGCCGGTCTGAACCCGGTCGACGGCGCGGTTCGGGCCGGTGTCTTCGGCGGCGCGGGGCAGCGGCTGGGCTTCGGGTGGGACGTGGCGGGCGAGATCGAGGAGCTCGGTGCGGAGGTGGGCGGCTGGGCGGTCGCCGACCGGGTGGTCGGCCTGCACTACGGGATGGTCAAGCCGCTCGGTACGCACGCCGAGTACGTGGTGCTCGACGCGTCGGCGCTGGCGCCGGCCCCCGCGGGCGTGGACGAGGTGACGGCGGCGGCGCTGCCGCTGAGCGGCCTGACCGCAGCCCGTGCGGTGGACCTGCTGGAACTGGCCCCGGGGGCTTCGGTCCTGGTGACGGGCGCGGCGGGGGCGGTCGGCGGGCTGGCGGTGCAGCTGGCGGCGCGGGCCGGCTACGTGGTGACGGCCCTGGCGGGAGCCGATGACGAGGAACTCGTACGGTCCCTGGGTGCGGCCCGCTTCGTCCCGCGCGGCGGGGTCCCGGCCGAGGCCGTGGACGGGGTCGTGGACACGGCGGTCCTCGGCGGGCCGGCCCTGGCCTTCGTCCGCGACGGCGGCTCCTACGTCGGCCTGATCCCCGGCGCGGCCCCGGCGGCGGAGCGGGGCGTCCGCGTGGTGGAACAGGAGGTCGCGGCCGACGGTGCGCACCTGGCCCGCCTGGTGACGCTGGTCGACGCGGGGGAGCTGGCGCTCAGGGTGGCGCGCACCTTCCCCCTGGCGGAGGCCCCCAAGGCCCACGCCCAGCTCGCGGACCCGGGCACGCGCGGCCGCATCGTCCTGACGGCCTGAGCCGTCACCTCGTAGGCCCGGGCCTGCGGTCCGGGCCACGGTCGGACGGGCGCCGCGGGGTCGGAAGGGCGCCCCGGCCTACGGCCAGACCAGGCAGTACGGCTGGTGCCCCGCCTCGTGGAGGCGATGGCTGAAATCCTGCCACTCGTGGAGCAGCTGGTAGACGTTGAAGGCGTCGCGGGGGCCGCCGCGGTCGGGGACCGTGGACCAGATGAAGGCGGCGGCGCCGACCGACTCCTCGCCGATGCCGCGCAGCGGGTCGACGACCGTCATCGGGAGTTTCACGACGGCGTAGTCGGGGTGGAGGACGACCAGCTCCAGCGGGGGCACCTTGTGCAGGGGTATGCCCTCGATGCCGGTCAGGACCATCGCCGCGACGGTCTCCGGCTTGATCTTGGTGAACATGCCGCCCATGCCGAGCTCGTCGCCGCCCAGCTCCTCCGGCCGCATCGTGACCGGGACGCGCGCGGCCGTGGCCCCGTCGGGGGCGCCGAAGTACTTGTAGGTCACGCCCATGCCGCGGCCCCTGGGGAGGCCGTCGGGGTCCTGTGTGGGGCCCGGTACGGGTTCTGCCGCGTCCGTGGCACGTCGGCGGTGCTTGCCGCGGCGACGTTCCCGGGCGCGCTGCGGGTCCAGGCCGTCCGTGCCCTCGCCCGGTCCACCACCGCGTTGCATATCTCCACCCGACTGGTCTTGCCTGCCCCGGCCCCGTGACCCCCGCCACGCAGCCTGATCATCATGGCAGTGACCTCCCCCGGGGCGGCGCGGTGAAACGCCCGTCCGCAAGTCAGTCGCGGCCTCTGAGACCATGGCTGGTGTGAGCTACCCGTACCCGTATGAAGCCAAAGTCTCGCAGACTCTCTTTGACCGCGCGTCCCTCGTGACGCCTGGCGGCGTGAACTCTCCCGTGCGCGCCTTCCGCGCCGTGGGCGGAACGCCCAGGTTCATGGTGTCCGGTACCGGTCCGTACCTGACCGATGCCGACGGGCGCGAGTACGTCGACCTCGTCTGCTCGTGGGGGCCGATGATCCTCGGCCACGCCCACCCGGCCGTGGTGGAGGCCATCCAGGCCGCCGTCGTCCGCGGCACCTCCTTCGGCACCCCCGGTGAGGGGGAGGTCGCGCTCGCCGAGGAGATCGTCGCGCGGATCGAGCCCGTGGAGCAGGTCCGCCTGGTGTCCTCGGGCACCGAGGCGACCATGTCCGCGATCCGCCTCGCCCGCGGGTTCACCGGCCGCGCCAAGATCGTGAAGTTCGCCGGCTGCTACCACGGTCACGTGGACTCGCTGCTGGCCGCCGCCGGCTCCGGGCTCGCGACGTTCGCGCTGCCGGACACCCCCGGGGTGACGGGCGCGCAGGCCGGGGACACGATCGTGCTCCCCTACAACGACCTCGAAGCGGTCCGGGCGGCCTTCGCCGCGCACCCCGGCGAGATCGCCTGTGTGATCACCGAGGCCGCGCCCGGCAACATGGGCGTCGTGACCCCGGGGGAGGGCTTCAACCAGGGGCTCGCCGACCTGTGCCGGGCGAACGGCGCCCTGTACATCTCCGACGAGGTCATGACGGGCTTCCGTACCTCGCGCGCCGGCTGGTACGGCGTGGACGGGGTGAAGCCCGACCTGATGACCTTCGGCAAGGTCATGGGCGGCGGCTTCCCGGCCGCGGCGTTCGGCGGCCGGGCGGACGTCATGGGCCACCTCGCGCCCGCGGGTCCCGTCTACCAGGCGGGCACGCTCTCCGGCAACCCGATCGCGACGGCCGCCGGTCTGGCGCAGCTGCGGCTGCTGGACGGGGCGGCGTACGAGAAGGTCGACGCGGTGTCGCTCCAGATCCAGGGGCTGGTCACCGAGGCGCTCACCAAGGAGGGCGTCGCGCACCGGCTGCAGACCGCCTCCAACATGTTCTCCGTGTTCTTCACCGAGGACGAGGTCCGCAACTACGACGACGCGAAGAAGCAGGAGGCCTTCCGCTTCAACGGCTTCTTCCACTCGATGCTGGCGCAGGGCGTCTACCTGCCGCCGTCGGCGTTCGAGTCGTGGTTCGTGTCCACCTCCCACGACGACAAGGCGATCGAGCGCATCGCGGCCGCCCTGCCGGCCGCCGCCCGGGCCGCCGCGGAGGCCACCGCATGAGCGACCGGGGCAGTGCCGAGATCACCGTCGTCCACGTGGTGCGCCACGGCGAGGTGCACAACCCGGACGGGGTCCTCTACGGGCGCCGCGCCGGGTACCACCTCTCGGAGCTGGGCCGCAAGATGGCGGACCGGGTGGCGGAGCACCTGGAGAACCGGGACGTGACCTACGTCGTGGCCTCCCCGCTGGAGCGGGCCCAGGAGACGGCGGCGCCGATCGCCAAGTCGCACGGGCTGGACCTGGCGACCGACGCCCGGCTCCTGGAGGCCGGCAACGTCTTCGAGGGCAAGACCTTCGGGGTCGGCGACGGCGCGCTGCGCAGGCCCGAGAACTGGAAGCACCTGACGAACCCGTTCAAGCCGTCCTGGGGCGAGCCGTACGTCGAGCAGGTCGTGCGGATGATGAGCGCGATCGAGACCGCCCGTGACGCGGCCCGCGGCCACGAGGCGGTGGCGGTCAGCCACCAGCTCCCGATCTGGATCGTACGGAGCTTCGCGGAGAAGCGGCGGCTGTGGCACGACCCGCGCCGCCGCCAGTGCACGCTGGCCTCGCTGACCTCGTTCACGTACCAGGGCGACACGCTGGTGTCGGTGGGCTACAGCGAGCCGGCCCGGGACCTGGTCCCGGCGCACCTCCTCGCGGGGGCGAAGCCGGTGAAGGGCAAGTCCAAGGCGTTCGGGGCGTAGTCCCGGCGCAGTGGTACGGACGTCCGGGCCCGGCCCCCTCGGGGGGCCGGGCCCGGATCCATGAGTCGCGGCAGCCGAGCGCAACCCCTCGGTCGATGCCCGTTTGGTCAAGACTCTGCCTAATTTCATACAAGTTGCCGGATGAGGCCGTGTCACCCCTCGACATCGCCGAAATGTCCGATTGTATGAATTTCATGAGCGATATGCGCGGCTTCAGCCGAAGAGGAGTACTCGGACTCGGACTTGGGGCCGCCGCCGCGGCCGGTGTCGCCGGGTGCAGCGTCGGCGGGCCGTCCGGTGCGGGCAACCCCGGACCGGTCAACCCGTCGGGCGCCCCGCAGCCCGCCGCCCCGAGCGGTTCGGCCGCCGCGGCGGTCAAGCCCATAGGTGACGGATCCACCGCCGACACCGGGCCGCAGCCGCACCAGCCGGCCGCCCCCGTACCCCTCCAGCCGGGCGAGACGCCGCCCCAGTTCGTGGTGTTCAGCTGGGACGGCGCGGGCGAGATCGGCAACGGGCTCTTCCCCCGCTTCCTCAAGCTCGCCAAGGACCACGGCGCGGCGATGACCTTCTTCCTCTCCGGCATCTACCTCCTGCCCGAGTCGAAGAAGGACCTCTACCGGCCGCCGAAGAACCCGGTCGGCGCCTCCGACATCGGGTACCTCAAGGACGAGAACGTCCGCAACACCCTCAAGTACGTGCGCGAGGCCTGGCTCGACGGCCACGAGATAGGCACCCACTTCAACGGGCACTTCTGCGGCGGCTCCGGCTCGGTCGGCAAGTGGACCCCGGAGGACTGGCAGAGCGAGATCGACCAGGCCGTGTCCTTCGTCACCAACTGGCGCACCAACACCGGCTGGACCGACGTCGAGCCGCTGCCCTTCGACTACCGCAAGGAGTTGACCGGCGCCCGCACCCCCTGCCTGCTCGGCCAGGACAACCTGCTGCCCACCGCCCAGAAGCTGGGCTGGCGCTACGACTCCAGCTCGCCCGGCGGTCTCCAGCAGTGGCCGGTCAAGCGCGGCGGACTGTGGGACCTGCCGCTGCAGTCGCTCCCGTTCCCCGGGCACTCCTTCGAGGTGCTGTCGATGGACTACAACATCCTCGCGAACCAGTCCAAGAACACCACCAAGGGCGTCCCGTCCAACTACCCGGCCTGGCGCACCCAGGCCACCGCCGCCTACCTGGGCGGTTTCAAGCGGGCCTACGAGACCAACCGCGCACCCCTGTTCATCGGCAACCACTTCGAGCAGTGGAACGGCGGCATCTACATGGACGCCGTCGAGGAATCCCTCAAGGGCATGGCGGACAAAAAGGACGTACGCCTCGTATCCTTCCGGCAGTTCGCCGACTGGCTGGACGTCCAGGACCCCAAGGTGCTGGCCAAGCTGCGCACGCTCGGCCCCGGCCAGGCCCCGACCGGTGGCTGGGGCACGTATCTCACCGCGGCCTGACCCGCCGCCGGTCAGCACCTGACCAGCGGCTTAGCAGACGCCCGGGGGGCGCGGAAGATCCGCAAACCGCTCATGCGAAACTTTTCACATGAGCCTTAGCCGCGCCCCCCGCCGCAGCCGCTCGACCAGCGGCCGCGCCATCCTGCTGACCGCGGTGACCCTCGCGAGCGCCCTCACCCTCACGGCGTGCACCGATGCGGACGGCGGCAGCAAGCCCTCCGGTTCCGCCGGAGGCAACTACGTGATGGGCTCCAACGGCATCTCCACGGTCGCCAAGGGCAAGCGCACGGACGCCCCCAAGCTCGACGGCGAGACCGTGGACGACAAGACGCTGGACACCACCACCCTCAAGGGCAAGGTCGTCGTCCTCAACGTCTGGGGCTCCTGGTGCCCGCCGTGCCGGGCCGAGGCCCCGTACTTCGCGAAGGTCTCCAAGGAACTGGAGGCGGCCGGGCAGCCCGTCGCCTTCGTCGGCATCAACACCCGCGACAACACCAAGCAGAACGCGGCCTCCTTCGAAGAGACCTACGGGATCACCTACCCGAGCCTCTTCGACCCGGACGGCAGGCTGATGCTCCGGTTCCCCAAGGGCACGCTCAACATGCAGGCCATCCCCTCCACGATCATCCTCGACAAGGACGGCAAGATCGCCGCCCGCACCCTGGCCGCGGTCAACGAGGCGCAGCTGCGCTCGATGATCGACCCGCTCCTCGCGGAGCAGTGACCTCGTGGTCACCGCGCTTTCCACGCTCTCAGGGGCCGTGCTCGCCGCCGAACCGACCGGCGTGAACACGACCGTCCTCAACGGCGCCCTGCTGCTCGCCCTGCCGATCGCCCTGCTCGCCGGGCTGGTCTCCTTCTTCTCACCCTGCGTGCTGCCGCTCGTCCCCGGCTACCTCTCCTACGTGACCGGTGTCGGCGGAGCCGACCTCGCCGAGGCCCGGCGCGGTCGGATGCTCGGCGGCGCGAGCCTGTTCGTGCTCGGCTTCACCGCGGTGTTCGTCTCGACCGGCGCGCTGTTCGGCTACTTCGGACAGACCCTCGACGCGAACAAGGAAGTCATCTCCCGGGTCCTCGGCGGGCTGGTCATCCTGCTCGGGCTGTTCTTCATGGGCGCCATCCCCGGTCTGACGATGCGGGAGTTCCGCTTCCACAAGAAGCCGACCGTCGGCCTGCTCGGTGCACCCCTGCTCGGCGTGCTGTTCGGCCTCGGCTGGACCCCCTGCATGGGCCCGACCCTCGCGGCCGTCGGCACCCTGTCCATCGACCAGGCGACCGCGGGCCGCGGCGCGCTGCTGACCGTGGTCTTCTGCCTGGGACTGGGCCTGCCGTTCATCGCGACCGCGCTCGCCTTCCGCAAGGCGCTCGGCGCGTTCGGCTGGGTGAAGAAGCACTATGCGTGGGTGATGCGGATCGGCGGCGGCATGCTGATCCTGACCGGTCTGCTGCTCGTCACAGGAATCTGGAGCAGCATCGTCAGCGACATGCAGAGCTGGACCAGCGGCTTCACGGTGGGGATCTGAGGACTACACGGACATGAGTACGACCGACAAGGCGTCCACCGAGGCGCCGCACGATGCCCCGGAGTCCGAGGATTCCGCTTCCGCCGAAGCCGCTTCGGCCGAAGCCTCGGCCGAGGCGGCCGCCGGCGCGCAGCTGTCCACCGCCCCCCTGGAGGACGCCCCCGGCGGCCCCGTGGGCATCGGGGTGCTCGGCTGGGCCCGCTGGTTCTGGCGGCAGCTCACCTCCATGCGGGTGGCGCTGATCCTGCTCTTCATGCTGTCCCTGGCCTCGATCCCAGGCTCGCTGGTCCCGCAGAACCAGGTCGACCTGATGAAGGTCGCCGCCTGGAAGAAGGAGCACGCCTCCTGGGTGGGCGTCGCCGAGAAGCTCCAGCTCTTCGACGTCTACAGCTCGGTGTGGTTCTCCGCGATCTACCTGCTGCTGTTCATTTCGCTGATCGGCTGCATCCTGCCGCGCTCCTGGCAGTTCGTCGGCCAGCTCACCGGCCGGCCGCCGGCCCCGCCCAAGCGGCTCGACCGGATGCCCGCGTACACGACGTGGCGCACGGACACCGCCCCGGACGAGGTGCTCGCCTCCGCGCGCGGCCTGCTCGGCCGCCGCCGCTTCCGTACGGAGGCGGGCACGGGGTCCGTCTCGGCCGAGAAGGGCTATCTGCGCGAGGCCGGGAACCTGATCTTCCACGTGGCGCTGATCGTCATGCTGATCGCCTTCGCCTGGGGCCAGTACTTCAAGTCCGAGGGCGGCAAGCTCGTCCTGCGCGGCAAGGGCTTCTCGAACACGCTCACCCAGTACGACGACTTCAAGGCCGGCGGCCTCTTCGACCCCGACGACCTGCCGCCCTTCTCCTTCACCCTGGACAAGTTCGACGCGACCTTCGAGCGCACGGGCCCGCAGAAGGGCACCCCGCGCGACTTCAAGGCGTACGTCACCTTCAACAACGGCGCGCACGGCAAGCCGGAGAAGCGCGAGATCCAGGTCAACAAGCCGCTGGAGGTGGACGGCTCCAAGGTCTACCTGCTCGGCCACGGCTACGCGCCGGTCATCTCGGTGACCGACTCCACCGGCAAGGTGATCTACAAGGACGCCGTGCCGATGCTGCCGCAGGACGGCAACCTCACCTCCACCGGCGCCATCAAGGTCACCGACGGCTACAAGGACAAGGACGGGAAGACGACGCAGCTCGGCTTCGCCGCGATGTTCGTGCCGACCTTCGCGGGCGCCGGCCAGGGCACGATGTTCTCGCAGTTCCCGGAGCTGGACTTCCCGGCGCTCGCGCTGAACGCGTGGCACGGCAGCCTCGGCGTGGACTCGGGCCTGCCGCAGAACGTGTACCAGCTGGACACCTCCAAGATGCAGCAGTTCAAGGCCGAGGACGGCCAGCCGCTCGCCAAGCGGATGCTGCCCGGCGAGAGCATGGAACTGCCCGGCGGTCAGGGCACCGTGAAGTTCGAGGGCATCGAGCGCTGGGCGACCTTCTCGATCACCCACCAGCCCGGCAGCGGTCTCGCGCTCGCGGGCGCCATCGCCGCCATCGCCGGACTCGCCGGCTCCCTGTTCATCCAGCGCCGCCGGATCTGGGTGCGCGCGGTCCGCGGCAAGGACGGCGTGACCGTCGTCGAGATGGCGGGCCTCGGCCGCAGCGAGTCCGCCAAGCTCCCGGAGGAGCTGGCCGTCCTGGCCGGCGTGCTCCACGAGCAGGCACCGAGCGCGGCGCCCGCGCCCCCTGCCGTCGATACCGAACCCGAACCTGCCCAGTCTGCCCAGCCTGCCGAAGAAGCCGAAGAAGTCGAAGGGGAGCGCGCGTGATGCAGCTCGCGGCCGCAGCCAACGAGAGTCTGGCTCACCTCAGCAACAACCTGATCTACGCGTCCATGGCGGTCTACACCCTCGCCTTCTTCGCCCACATCGCCGAGTGGATCTTCGGCAGCCGCAGCAAGGTGGCCCGTACGGCCGCCGCGCTCACCCACTCCGGGACCGCGTCCGCCGCGCCCGCCGTCCAGGTGCGGCAGAAGGGGGTGCGCAGCTCCGGTGGAGCCGGCGAAACCGGGGGCACCGCCGTCCTCGACAAGCCCAAGGTGGTCACGCGCAGCGCCGCCGGCAGCCGTGACGTCCCCGACGGCCCCGGCGCGGCCGGCGGCACCGTCCAGGGCGACCTGTACGGGCGCATCGCGGTCTCGCTGACCGCCCTCGGCTTCCTCCTCGCGGCGGCCGGGGTCGGCGCCCGCGCGCTGTCGGTGGAGCGGGCCCCCTGGGGCAACATGTACGAGTTCTCGATCACCTTCTCCACGGTGGCCGTCGGCGCGTACCTGCTGCTCCTCGCGCTGAAGAAGAACGTCCGCTGGCTCGGCCTGTTCCTGGTCACCACGGTCCTGCTCGACCTGGGCATCGCCACCACGGTGCTCTACACCGACAGCGACCAGCTGGTTCCGGCCCTGAAGTCGTACTGGCTGCTGATCCACGTCTCCACCGCGATCATCTGCGGTGCGGTCTTCTACATCGGCGCGGCCGGCGCGGTCCTGTACCTCTTCCGCGACTCCTACGAGGCGAAGCTCGTGCGGGGCGGTCAGCCCGGCAAGTTCGCCACCTCGGTCATGGAGCGGTTCCCGTCGGCGGCCTCGCTCGACAAGTTCTCGTACCGCATCAACGCGGCCGTCTTCCCGCTGTGGACCTTCACGATCATCGCGGGCGCGATCTGGGCCGGCGACGCGTGGGGCCGCTACTGGGGCTGGGACCCCAAGGAGGTCTGGTCCTTCGTGACCTGGGTGGCGTACGCCTGCTACCTGCACGCCCGCGCCACCGCCGGCTGGAAGGGCCGCAAGGCCGCGTACCTCGCGCTCTTCGCGTTCGCCTGCTGGATCTGGAACTACTACGGCGTGAACATCCTGCTGAGCGGCAAGCACTCGTACGCGGGCGTCTAGCACCCGTCGGACGGAACACGACGGAACACAGGAGGGGCCGGGCAGCCGAAAGGCGGCCCGGCCCCTCCGGCGTTTCCGTCACCAGTTGGGGCGCAGCGGCGGGAGGGGGCCGTCCCCGTTCAGGGTGCGGACCAGGCGGCCCAGTTCGGTGCGCAGGGCGCCGAGGTCGACGCTGCCGCGGCCGAGCTCGGCCTCCAGCTCGTGCAGGACCCGTCCGGCGGCCCCCAGGTGGGCCGTCGCGGCCTCCGTGAGGACCACCAGCTTGCGGCGGCCGCCCTCGGGGTGCGGGGCGCGGCGCAGGTAGCCGCGCCGCTCCAGGTCGTCCACGAGCTGTCCGGCGGCCTGCTTGGTCACCCCGAGCCGTTCGGCGAGTTCGGTCGCGGTGGCGCCGGAGGGCCCCAGGGCCTGGAAGGCCATGCCGTGCAGGGGGCGCAGGCCGTCGGCGTACCCGGCCTCGTCGAGGCGGCGGGTGAACTCGCCGAGCAGGAGCTGGAAGCCGAGGCCGAGGAGGAAGGCCAGCTCGGTGCCGTCGTGGTCGCCGCTGCTGCCGCTGCCGTCGTCGCTCTGGTGGGTGGTCACGGAAACATGGTGACACAGGTGAGTCAAGCTGCTTTACTCGGGTGAGTAAAGCAGCTTGACTCATATGCCCCGGAAGTGAAGGAACCCGCCGTGCGCGTCATCACCCCGTCCCCCGACCAGGTCATCACCACCCCGAACGCGACCATGACCGGCTACGCCTCCCCCAGCCGGGGCAGCGCCGAGCTGAGCACCTGGCACGCGGCCATCCCCGCCGGGATCACCGGCCCCGAGCACTCCGTCAGCCGCGAGCAGGTCTGGACCGTCACCGTCGGCGCCCTGGACGTCACCTGCGGCGGCCGCACCGAGAAGGTCGCCGCGGGTGAGGCCGTGGTGCTACCCCCGGACGTCCTGCGCCACGTCCACGCCCTGGCGGACACCGAGGTGTACGTCGCCATGCGCGCCGACGGCCTCGTCTCCGTCCCCGGCACCGAGGGCGCCCGCCCCCTGCCCTGGGCGGTGTGAGCCCCGCCGGAGCCCCGGCAGGCTGACGGCCGCGGCCACCAGGACGGCCGCGAAGGGGACGAGCAGCGCCGCCCGGTACCCCTCCAGGGGATCGGCGGCGCCGGCCGCCACCCCCGTGACACCGGCCAGCCCGAGCGCCGCGCCGAACTGGAACGCCGTGTACAGCAGACCGCCCGCCAGGCCCTGCTCCTGCTCCGCGACCCCCTCGGTTGCGACGATGGTCAGCGGCCCGTAGACCAGGGCGAAGGCCAGGCCGAGCAGGATCAGGCTCGGCAGCATCAGCAGGTAGGACCAGTCGGTGCCCAGCGGCAGGAACAGCCCGTACGCCAGCGCCGCCAGCAGCAGTCCGCCGAAGATCAGCCGGCCGTTCCCGTACCGCGCCACCAGCTTGGGCACCACGGTCGGCGAGAGGACCGCGTCGATCCCGATCACCAGCATCGCGAGGCTGGTCTGCAGGGTGGACCAGCCGCGCAGTTCCTGGAGGTAGAGCACCACGAGGAACTGGAAGCCGAAGAACGCGGCCGAGAACAGCAGCGCCGCCGCGTTGGCCCGCAGCAGCCCGGGGGAGCGCAGGATGCCCAGCCGGACCAGGGGTTCGGCCGTGCGCCGCTCGACGAGGGCGAACGCCCCGAGCAGCGCCAGCCCCGCCACCGCGGGCGGCGCCGCCAGCTCCTCGACGCCGAGGACGAGCAGCACGACGCCCGCGGTCACGAGCACCCCGCCCCACACGTCGATCCGGCCCCGCTCCCGGCGCGCGGCCGGCAGCTCCTTCGGAGGCTTGGGTACGAAGGCCAGGGCGCCCGCCAGGATCAGCGCGGCCAGGGCCACGGGAGCGAAGAACACCCAGCGCCAGCCCACCGAGGCGAGCAGCCCGCCCGTGACCAGTCCGACGGAGAACCCGGCGGCGGCCGTGCCCGAGTACACGAGCAGTGCCTTCTCGCGCTGGGGCCCCTCGTCGAAGCCGGTGGTGATGATGGACAGGCCCGCCGGGGTCATGAAGGCGGCGGCGACCCCGGTCACGAAGCGGGCGGCGATCAGCTGCCAGCCCTCGGTGGCGAGCCCGCCGAGCCCGGAGAAGAGCAGGAACACCGTCAGCCAGCCGATGAACATCCGGCGGCGGCCGAAGAGGTCGGCGGCGCGGCCGCCGAGCAGCATGAAGCCGCCGTAGCCGAGCACGTAGGCGCTCATCACCCACTGGAGCACGCCGGTTTCGAGGCCGAGGTCGGCGCGGATGGACGGCAGGGCCACGTTCAGCATCGCGACGTCGATGCCTTCGAGGAAGATGGCGCCGCACAGGACGAGCAGGACGCCGAGCCGGCGCCCGCGGATGGCAGGGTTGGAGTCCACGGAAAGACCTCGCAGGATCGAGGGAGGGAAGGGAAGGAAGAGCGGAAAGTTGCCGGCTCAACCACCCTCGCCCGCCGCCCGCACGGGAACAACGGCGAAGATCTCAACGTTCGTTCAGCCATGCTTACCGATCGCGACGAGCTGGACTGCTTCCTGATCCTGGCCGAGGAGCTGCACTTCGGCCGCACCGCCGAGCGCATGCTGCTCTCCCGGGCCCGCGTGAGCCAGCTCGTGCAGCGCCTCGAACGGCGCGTCGGAGCCAGGCTCTTCCTGCGCACCAGCCGCAGCGTCGCCCTCACCTCGCTCGGCGCCCAGCTCCGCGCCGACCTGGAACCCCACCACCGCGGCATCGGCGCCGCCCTGGACCGGGCCGCGGCGACGGCCCGCGCCGCGGACGGGGTGCTGCACGTCGGCTTCACCACCCCGCCCGCCGGCGAACTCGTCCTGAGCGCCGCACAGGCGCTGCGCACCACGCACCCCGGCCTCAGCGTCGAGGTGTGCGAGGTCCCGCTCTCCGACCCGTACGGGCAACTGCGCGGCGGGGCCTTCGACGTGGCCTTCGCCGAGTTCCCCGTCCGCGAACCCGATCTGGGGGAGGGGCCGACCCTGTTCACCGAGACGCGGGCGCTGGCCGTGGCCACCGGGCATCCGCTGGCCGCGCGGGACTCCGTGACGCTGGAGGAGCTGGCGGGGGTCGCGCTGCTGGCCGTGGCCGGGGACCTGCCCGCGTACCTGCGCGAGCACCAGGCCCCGGCGTGCACCCCGGGCGGGCGGCCGATCCGGCGCGGCCCGGAGGTGACGAACCTGCAGGAGGCGCTGATGCTGGTCGCGGCGGGCCGGGGCGCCCTGCTGACCTCGGCCCACGCGGCGGCCTACCACGCCCGCCCCGGTGTCACCCACGTTCCGGTGACCGACGCGGAGCCGGTCGGGTACGGGCTGGTCTGGCGCGCGGGCGAGGACACCGGCGCCGTACGGGCCTTCGCGCAGGCGGCGCAGCGGGCGGCGGCCCGGACGGGCGCGGAAGCCCCGTAGAGCCGGAGCCCCGTAGAGCCGGAGCCCCGTAGGACCGGAGCCCCGTGGGCCCCGGCCCAGCCCTACTCCTTGCCCTACTCCTTGTCCTTCTCCTTGTCGTCCCGCTCCTTCTCGTCCCGCTCCTCGCGCAGGGACTTCAGGAACTCCGGGTTGTCGTCGGGGGCCACCCACGTGCGGCGGCCCGGGCGCGACCGGCCGCCGCCGGCGCCGCCGGGCACCCGCTTCTTGCCCGCGAAGAGCCACACCACCGGACCGATGATCGAGAAGAGCAGGATGATCATGACCCAGACGACCTTCGGAAGGTGCTTGACCTCTTCTTCCGGCGTGTTCAGGCAGTCGATGAAGGTGTAGATGGTCAGCGCGATGATCAGCAGGAACGGCAGATAGCGCAGCACGGTGTGGGACCGACCCCCAGAAGAACGGTGCGGACCGGGCAGGTCCGCCGTGGACTCTTCCAGGGTAGAGGCCCCGCCGCGGTTCGGGCTCTGAGCGGGGATGCCACAATTGCCCGCATGGCTTACGACGATCTCCGCTCGCTGCTCCGGGCTCTGGAGCGGGAGGGCGACCTCAAGCGCATCAAGGCCGAAGTGGACCCGTACCTAGAGGTCGGGGAGATCGTCGACAGAGTGAACAAGGCGGGCGGACCCGCGCTGCTCTTCGAGAACGTCAAGGGCTCGGCGATGCCGCTGGCCATGAACGTCTTCGGGACCGACCGGCGACTGCTGAAGGCCCTCGGCCTGAAGTCGTACGCCGAGATCAGCGAGAAGATCGGCGGCCTGCTCAAGCCGGAGCTGCCGCAGGGCTTCATCGGCGTCCGCGAGGCCTTCGGCAAGCTCGGCTCGATGGTGCACGTGCCGCCGAAGAAGGTGAAGGGCGAGTCCGCGCCCGTCCAGGAGGTCGTCCTCACCGGCGACGACGTGGACCTGGACCAGCTGCCGGCCCTCTTCACCTGGCCCAAGGACGGCGGGTCCTTCTTCAACCTCGGGCTCACGCACACGAAGCACCCGGAGACGGGCGTGCGCAACCTCGGCCTGTACCGCCTCCAGCGCCACGACAAGCGCACCATCGGCATGCACTGGCAGATCCACAAGGACAGCCGCAACCACTACGCGGTGGCCGCGGCGCGCGGTGAGCGGCTGCCCGTCGCGATCGCCTTCGGCTGCCCGCCGGCCGTGACGTACGCGTCGACCGCGCCGCTGCCGGGCGACATCGACGAGTACCTCTTCGCCGGGTTCGTGGCGGGCAAGCGGATCGAGATGGTGGACTGCAAGACGGTCCCGCTCCAGGTCCCGGCCCATGCCGAGGTGGTCATCGAGGGCTGGCTGGAGCCCGGGGAGACCCTCCCCGAAGGCCCCTTCGGCGACCACACCGGCTTCTACACCCCGCAGGAGCCCTTCCCCGCACTGAAGATCGACTGCGTGACGATGCGCAAGCGTCCGCTGATCCAGTCGATCGTGGTGGGCCGGCCGCCGACGGAGGACGGTCCGCTGGGCCGTGCGACGGAACGCTTCTTCCTGCCGCTCCTCAAGATCATCGTCCCGGACATCGTGGACTACCACCTCCCCGAGTCGGGCGGCTTCCACAACTGCGCGATCGTCTCGATCGACAAGAAGTACCCGAAGCACGCGCAGAAGGTCATGCACGCCATCTGGGGCGCGCACATGATGTCGCTGACCAAGCTGATCATCGTGGTGGACAAGGACTGCGACGTCCACGACCTCCACGAGGTCTCCTGGCGGGCGCTCGGCAATACGGACTACTCCCGCGACCTCACCGTCGTGGAGGGCCCGGTGGACCACCTGGACCACGCCTCCTACCAGCAGTTCTGGGGAGGCAAGGCGGGCATCGACGCCACGAAGAAACTGCCGACGGAGGGCTACACCCGCGACGGCGGCTGGCCTGACATGGTCGAGTCCGACCCCGCGACCGCGGCCCTGGTCGACAGTCGCTGGAAGGAATACGGACTGTGAGCGACATCGAGACGGGTGGCCCCGCCCTCTTCATCGGGACCGACACGGTCTACGTGGCCCTGGTCCGCCCGGAACTCGACCCGGCCGACCCGGGCGTCCGCGAGGCCGCCGAGCAGGCGGGCGTCTCGCCCGAGGAGTTCGCGGGGCCCGGCAACGTCTGGGCGCTGATGCTCGACGAGGACGGCGAGGGCGACGGCTTCGAGCTGCCCGGCGCGCGGGACATCGAAGCGGACGACTTCGCGGAGCAGCTCCAGCGGGCCCTGGCGTCCGCCGAGCCGTTCACCGCCGAGGCCGGGAACTTCCTGCGCCTGGAGGCGACCCCGTCCGCCGCCGTCACCTGGCGGCTGACCGCCCACGTCACCCCGCCCGAGGGCCATGACGCGGGCCCGTGGACCCTGGAGCTCGGCCCGCTCCACACGGCGGACCTGCTGGCCGACCTCGAAGACTTCCGCCGGAGTCTGGAGTGACCCCGAGACTCCGGATCGGGGGCGACGAGGTCTGGGTCGCGCTGACCGCCCCCGAGCGGTCCGCCGACGGGTGGCGCGTCACCGCCGACTGGGGCGGCGAGTTCACCGCGGACTTCGAGGCGCACGTGGAGGCCGAGGAGGTCGCAGCCTTCGCGGAGCGCCTGCTGGCCGGCACTCGCGCCGGCGAACCCGCGGCCTTCTGGACCGAGGTCAGCGAAAGCCGCGCGAACCCGCTGCGGCTGGCCGTGGTGCCTGTGGGTAACGGTGACATCGCCTTCGTGGCCCGGCTCACCCCGCTGGGGCACGACACGACCAATCACCTCGACATGGAGATCGGGCCGGTCCCACCGGACGGGCTGCGGGCCGACCTCGAACAGTTCCGAAGGGACCTCGTATGACTTCCGCCGCTGAGGGCGTCCTCGGATCCGGGCCCGCGCCGCAGGCCACCGGCAAGGTGAAGGCGTTCCTGCGGCTCGTGATGATCGAGCACTCGGTCTTCGCACTGCCCTTCGCCTACATCGCCGCACTCACCGCCATGTACACGCTCGACGAGCGGATGCACTGGACCGAGCTGCTGCTCGTCACCGTCTGCATGGTGGGGCTGCGGACCTTCGCGATGGCCGCCAACCGAATCATCGACCGGGAGATCGACGCGCGGAACCCGCGGACCGCCGGGCGCGAGCTGGTGACGGGCGCCGTCTCGGTCCGCTCCGCCTGGACCGGCGCCGGCATCGCCCTGGCCGTCTTCCTCGGCTCGGCGGCGCTGCTGAACCCGCTCTGCCTGATGCTGGCGCCGATCGCCGTCGTGCCGATGGTGGTGTACCCGTACGGGAAGCGGTTCACGAACTTCCCGCACGCCATCCTCGGCATCGCCCAGGCGATGGGCCCGGTCGGGGCCTGGATCGCGATCACCGGCGAGTGGTCCTGGGACGCGGTGATCCTCGGCCTCGCGGTGGGCGTGTGGATCGGCGGCTTCGACCTGATCTTCGCCTGCCAGGACGTGGCCGCGGACCGCGCGGAGGGCGTCAAGTCCGTCCCGGCCCGCTTCGGCATCCCCGCCGCCCTGTGGGGCGCGCGCGGCGCGCACGTGGTGACCACGGGCCTGCTGGCCTGGTACGCGGTGGCGACGGACGCGGGCTGGCTGTTCTGGCTGGGCCTGCTGATCGTCGTGGCCGCCTTCGTCTACGAGCACACGATCGTCACCCCGCACGACCTGTCCCGCCTGAACCGCGCCTTCTTCACGGTGAACGGTTTCATCGGCATGGCCCTGTTCGTGTGCGCGCTGCTGGACCTGGTGGTGCGGGGGCTGTCGCTGTAGCTCGATCGTGTGTGCCCTGCCGGAACCGGCGGTTCGCGACCTGCCCCGGTGGCTAGCGTGCGGCATACCATCGAGTGCATGGACAGGGAGGCCGACGTGACCGTCTCGGAGAGCGAGCGCCTGCACTCACAGCTCAGCCGGTTCGAGGACATGTTCCCCGGGTACCGGATGGAGATTGTCGAGGGCGCCATCGTGATGAGTCCGCTGAAGCCGCACCACGCCAAGACCATCCGGTTGCTGTGGAACACGCTGGAAGACCAGATTCCGCCGGAGTGGGGGTTCATCAGCGACGTCGCCGTCCCCTTCGACGGCGACAACGAGTTCTGTCCCGACCTCGCCGTCATCCCTGGCGTGGAGGCGGACAAGAACCTCAGCGCTTACCCGCCGGACCTTGTGGAACTCGTCATCGAGGTCGTCTCCCCGAGCAGCGTGCGCAACGACTACGAGGTCAAGGACCGGGCCTACGCCCGGCGCGGGATTCCGCACTACCTGATCTTCGACCCGTACAAGGCTCAGTGCACGACGCTCTGGAATCCGGGGCCCGACGGCTACCGGGGACGCGACGTGTTCCCGTACGGCGAGAAGGTCATTGTGGCGACCGGCATCGGCCAGGTCTCCTTGGACACGTCGGCCCTCCCGGTGGACCCGGGAGCCTAGAGCGCCGCCACCTCCGGCCGGGGCCGCGCCACCGCGGCCACCGCCGCGCCGGCCAGGAGGCCGAAGAGGTGGGCCTGCCAGCTGACCACCGAGTCGGTGGGGAGGGCTCCGGCCAGGAAGGTCGTGCCCCAGACGGCGGCGATGACGACGGCGACCGCCACGCCGAGCGGGCTGCGTTCCACGAAGCCGCGGACCAGCAGGTAGCCGAAGAGGCCGAAGATCAGGCCCGAGGCGCCCGCCGTGATGCTGTGGGGCGGGGAGATCAGCCAGACCGCGAAGCCGTCCGCCAGGACGATGGCCGCGCAGACGGCCAGGAAGCGGCCGATGCCGCTCAGTGCGGTGACGAAGCCGAGGACCAGCAGCGGGACGCTGTTGGAGGCCACGTGGTCGAAGCCGAAGTGCAGGAAGGGCGCCAGGGGAATCCCGCTCAGGCCGTCGGCCTCCCGCGCGGTGATCCCGTAGGAGTCCAGCGCGTGCCCGGTGGCGTAGTCGACGGCCTCGATCAGCCAGAGCAGTGCCACCCAGCCCAGCATCAGCTTCGCGGCGGCCACGGCCCGGCCGGTCCGGCTCCAGGCGAAGGATCCCGTACCACCCGGGTGTGTGCTGCTTCCGCTTCCGCTTCCGCTCATGACGACCCTCCCACCGTGTCCACCCCTTGAACGTGCGGACACCTTAGCCAGTGCCCGTCGGCGGTGGCCGGATAGTCTCGGAGGTATGACTGAGGGCAAGCGCACCCCGTGGGTGGTCGGGGTTTCCGGTGCGTCCGGGACGCCGTACGCGGCCGCCGTGATCCGCGGGCTGCTGGCGGCGGGCGAGAGCGTGGACCTGGTGGTGAGCCGGGCGTCCAGGCTGACCCTGCTGGACGAGACCGGGATCGCGTTCCGCGACGCGCACTGGCAAGGCGATCTGGGGGAGTGGCTGGAGCGGGGGGCCGACGGCAAGCCCGGTACCTTCGCGCGCCCGGACCTGGACGGCGTACGTCACTGGGCGGCCGGGGATCTGGCGGCCGGACCGAGCAGCGGCTCGTACCCCGTCAAGGGGATGCTGATCGTGCCCGCGTCCACGGCCTGCGTGGCCGGGGTGGCGCTCGGGCTGTCGAAGGACCTGCTCCAGCGGGTCGCGAGCGTGACGCTCAAGGAGCGGCGCCGGCTGGTGGTGACGGTACGGGAGACCCCGCTGAGCGGGCAGACGCTGAAGCATCTGGTGAGCCTGGACGAGGCGGGCGCAGTGGTGCTGCCCGCCTCTCCGGCGTTCTACGCGGGTGCGACGCACATCCAGGATCTGGTGGACTTCGTCGCGGGGCGGGTGCTCGACGCGGCAGGGGTGCCGCACGGGTTGTACCGCCGGTGGGAAGGGGAGCTCGGAGGCTCCCGCCTGCCCGCTCCCGGGCAGGACCGGGAGGCAAGCGGTGGCGCTTAGCGCTTTAGCGCTTCTTGGCGCGCCCCGGCTTGCGCATCTTGTCGACGCGGTGTGCGGCGACGGGCTGGTCGGTGCGGGATCGGTTGGCCAGCTCCTGGAGCTGTCGCATGTGCGCGTAGGCCATCTCGATCGTGTACACGGTGAACCACTCCTGAAAATTGTCAGATCGTCGTTGATCTGTTGAAAGATTCACAGGGTGTCGACCCTGTGCGCCTTTGATTCTATACGTAAACTTGAGGGAATGCCGAATAATGGAAGGTTCCAGGTACATGGACGCGGTGGACAAGCAGCTCATCCAGGCACTTCGTGAGAACGGACGCGCCTCGTACGCCGAGCTGGGCCGGCTCGTGGGCCTCTCCGGCCCCAGCGTCACCGACCGGATCAACCGGCTGGAGACGGCCGGAGTCATCACCGGGTACCGCGCGACCGTGGACGCGGCCTCGCTCGGCCTCGGCGTCACGGCGCTGATCGGGATCTCGCTCTCCGACGCCGCGGACCACGAGGACGTGGCCCGCCGGCTGCGCGACCTCTCGGAGATCGAGGACTGCTGGTTCATCGCCGGCGACGACTCGTACATGCTCAAGGTCCGGGCCGGCGACGTGGACGGGCTGGAGCGGATCATCCGCAAGCTCTCCAGCACCAAGGGCGTCTCGCGCACGCGCACGACGATCGTGCTCTCCACCAAGTGGGAGAACCGGGTCGGGGGCCTGCCGGAGGAAGCCTGAGGGCGCTGAGAGTACGGTTGGGGCGCGGTTGTGGGGCACACGTACCGCGCCGCGGACCGCGCAGGGCGGGCACGGGGACGAGGACAGAGGAGAGGACCGGCATGGACGCTGGGTTCAAGCGTGAGCTGGAGGACAAGGTTCGCTCCGGCGAGCGGCTGACCCGTGAGGACGGCATCGCCCTCTACGAGTCGGACGACCTGGCCTGGCTCGGTGGTCTCGCCCACGAGGTGCGCATGCGCAAGAACGGCGACGTCGTCCACTTCAACGTCAACCGCCACCTCAACATGACGAACGTGTGCACGGCCTCGTGCGCGTACTGCTCGTTCCAGCGCAAGCCGGGCGAGAAGGACGCGTACACGATGCGCATCGAGGAAGCCGTCCGCCTGGCCAAGACCATGGAGGGCGAGAACCTCACCGAGCTGCACATCGTCAACGGCCTGCACCCCAGCCTGCCGTGGCGGTACTACCCGCGCTCGCTCTCCGCGCTGAAGGAGGCGCTGCCGAACGTCTCGCTGAAGGCGTTCACGGCGACCGAGATCCACCACTTCGAGACGATCTCCGGCATGTCGGCCTCCGACATCCTGGACGAGCTGATCGAGGCCGGCCTGGAGTCCCTCACCGGCGGCGGCGCGGAGATCTTCGACTGGGAGGTCCGCCAGCACATCGTCGACCACAACACCCACTGGGAAGACTGGTCGCGCATCCACCGCCTCGCGCACTCCAAGGGCCTCAAGACCCCGGCGACGATGCTCTACGGGCACATCGAGGAGCCGCGCCACCGCGTGGACCACGTGCTCCGGCTGCGCGAACTGCAGGACGAGACCGGCGGTTTCCAGGTCTTCATCCCGCTGCGCTACCAGCACGACTTCGTGGACATGAAGGACGGCAAGGTGCGCAACAAGCTCCAGGCGCGCACGACGATGGCGACGGGCGCCGAGGCGCTGAAGACCTTCGCGGTCTCCCGCCTGCTCTTCGACAACGTCCCGCACGTGAAGGTCTTCTGGGTGATGCACGGCGTGCAGACGGCGCAGCTCGCCCTCCAGCACGGTGCGGACGACATGGACGGCTCGGTCGTCGAGTACAAGATCACGCACGACGCGGACAACTACGGCACCCCGAACAAGCTGGGCCGCGAAGACCTGCTGGAACTGATCCGCGAGGCGGGCTTCCGCCCGGTCGAGCGCAACACGCGCTACGAGATCATCCGCGAGTACCCCGGCCCGGACGCGGAGCTCCGCGAGACGCCGCAGGCGATGCGGGTCTGACGCCCGGCCCCGCTGCCTGACGCTCGGGCCCCGGCCTCCCGGTGGGGAGGCCGGGGCCCTTTGTGCACGCCATGCGGTAATAGCTAAACTAGCTATATGACCCTTACTTTCATCCTCGATCCGGTCGTCGACCCCGGCCCCGACCCCGCCCCGGACCTCGCTCCCGGCTCCGGCTCCGTCCTGGCCGAAGACTTCGCCGCGCTGTGGACCGACGTGTCCAACGCCGGCGGCGCGGTGGGCTTCGTACCGCCCGTCGCCATCGAGGACGTCCGCCCCGAGGTCGACAAGCACCTCGCCGCGGCAGCCGAGGGCCGCAGCCGCCTGCTCGTCGGGTACGACACCACCGGCCGGGTGCGCGCCACCGCCGTCATCGCCCCCAACCAGCACCGGCTGCAGAAGCACTGGGTCTGGGTCTACACGGTCATGGTCGACCCCGCCCTCCAGGGCCGCGGCGTCGGCCGCGCGCTGATGGACGCCGTCGCGGACGCCGCCCGCACGATGGAGGGCATCGAGGCGGTCCGCCTCGGCTGCCGGGGCGGGCTGGGCCTGGAGCACTTCTACGCCGCCTGCGGCTACAAGGAGGTCGGCCGCGTCCCCGGTGCGATCCGGGTGGCCCCGGGGGACGACCGGGACGACATCACGATGCTTCTGCCGCTGGGCTGACCAGTACGCTTCGCCGGTCCGAGGGGGAGCGGGGGAGGCAGCAGTGGGAGTGACGGGATCGGGGCATCGCTGGGACCAGCGGGCCGTGGCGCTGGCGCGGCTGAAGGGGACGGCGACGGACTGCGCGCTGTTCGAGGCCGAACTGCAGGCGCGGGGCTGGCCGGTGCTGAACCGGCGCGAGGAACAGGTCTCCGGGCTCCGGGGGGAGGCCGACTGCCAGTACACGGTCGAGGTCAGGTTCCCCGGATCGGCGATCCGGGCGTCGACCGCGGCCCGGGAGCACCTCGAAGTCATATCCGACCGCCTGGTGCTCGACCTCGTCGTGGAGGCGGTGCAGTGCGTCGAGCGGGATCCGGTGGACCTGCCCGTCTGGTACGTCTTCCGCTCCCTGCCGGCCGGGGAGCAGCCGGCGGCAACCCGGGCGGGCCGGTGGCGGGCGGGCGCGGCGGCCTGGGCCGCCCGCACCCTGGGCAGCCGGGACACGGGCCGTCAGGTGCGGGCCGGCGGCGAGGAGGAGGCCCTGGTCCTCGCGTCGCGTGCGCTGCCCGGGGTGCCCGTGCCGCAGGCCGATGTGGCCGTACGGCGCTCCATGGACGTGACGCCGCCGCCACCGCCGTCAGTCTGGCCCCTGCGGCGCGCGCCCTCGCGGCGGATGGCCATGATGAGGTTCCCGGCGCTGGTCGGGCTCGTCTGCGGTGCCTGGACGGCGGGGCTGTGGGGCGCGGGGCCGCTCTGGTCCGTGGTGCCCACGCTGCCGTTCCTCCTCGGCGCCATGGCGGCCGCGCTCATGATCGCCCGCTGGGTGTTCCCCGAGCTCTCCGGTGCGAAGCTCCTGGCGCTCGGGTGCAGTGCACCCCTGCTGGCGGCCGCCTTCGGCGGCTTGGCCGTGGCGACGGCCCCCGACCGGCAGCTGGGCTTCGGGGTCGTGGTGATCGGGATCGGCTTCGGCTACCTGGTGCTCACCGGGGTGTGGCTCTGGGTGCGGCAGTCGCGGTGGGCGCTGACCCTGCCCTGGCTGCTGCCCGCGTTCCTGGCTTTCCTGCCCGGCCTGTTCCCCGGCCTCGGGCTGGCCCTGCCGACCCTCTACCTGGACGCCTTCGACCTCGACATGGAGGACGTCGAAGTCCCGGCGGCGATGCGTCTGCTGGCGACGTTCAGACTGCTGGCCGCGGTGCTGGTCCTGCTCATCGCCCCCGCCGTCCTCGGATACATGCGCCATACCCACCGCATGATCACCAGCCGCTGGTTCGGGTACACCGCCGTCGCGTTCGTGAGCGTCTACGCACTGATGGCCGGGGTGCTCGGCCTGGCGTTCGTGTCCGCGTCGACCGCCGGGCAGGAGGCGGTCGCCGCGGCCGCCGAGGGGCGGACCCCGGGCCGCTACTACGGGATCAGGCCCGAGTGGGTCTGCGTACGCCCCGTCAAGGACGTGGCCCAAGTGCCCGTGGACGGCGGAACGCTGGATCCCGTACGTCCCTACCTCTCGCTCGGCGACGCGGGCGGAACTGCCGTTCTGTGGGACCCGCGCGAGAAGGCCGCGCTCAAGGTTCCGCTGTCCGCGCTGCGGCTCGTGCCCGTCGATGCCCCCCTCCAGCCCTGCGGATGACCGCGTCGTGCTTCACTGGACGGGCACGAGCCGACGTACGAGCCGACCTGCGCGCCGACGTACGACCACGACGAAGAGAGAAGGGGTCACCGTGTCCCTCAAGCCGAGCGCGACGATCCGTTACACCGCGATGCGCCTGGGGATCTTCGTCGGGTGCCTCGTCCTCGTCGCCGGTCTGGTCCGGCTGGGCTGGGTGCCCTCCGGTCTCGGTGACGCCAACCCCGCCTGGGTCGTGCTGCTCGCCCTCGTGCTCTCCGCTCCGCTCTCCTTCGTGCTGCTGCGCAAGCAGCGCGACGAGATGTCCGTGGCCATTTCCGGACGCGTCGCGGGTGCGAAGGACAAGCTCGCCGCGAACCGCAGCCAGGAGGACGACGCGGTCGACGAGGCCGCGCGCGCCAGCTAGTACGGAGCAGTTAGCTTCATCACACACCGAAATGCCCCGGCCCGGGTTCACCACCCGTGAGGCCGGGGCATTCGGCGTTTTCGCAGGGGTTCGCCGGGGTTTCCGGCCTGCGGCGGCCCAGTTGACCCAAAGGGAGACTTTGAGATTCCCAAAGGTGAAGTGTTAGCGTGTTCAACATGTTGACGACAGCCGCGCACCAGATGACCCCGAGCGTTCCGCTCGTGGCGCGCCTGCACGTCGACCTCTGCCGCCGCGCGTCCGCGGCCTGTTGCTGTTGTCGCTGAGTCCCGCGACCAGCTCTGGCACAGCAGCGGTCCCGCCCGCCCGGCTCCTCGCGTTTCCGGGTGCTGCCGCACCGCACCACCACCCCACCGCAGAAACCGCAGAACCACCCGGAGAGTGTCCGTGTCCGCGTCACCGCAGACCCCTGCCGCCGAGGCCCCCGCCCCGGCGAAGAAGCCGTCCTCGTTCAAGTTCCCCTTCTGGGCCCAGATCGTCACCGGCCTCGTGCTCGGCGTTCTGCTCGGCTGGGTCACCCGCAGCCAGGAGATCAGCTGGCTCGGTACGACCCTGGAGCAGATAGGCGACATATTCGTCCAGCTCCTGAAGCTGGCCGTCGCCCCGCTCGTCTTCTTCGCCATCCTGGTGTCGATCACCAACCTCCGGAAGGTGAACAACGCCGCGCGGCTCGCCTCGCGCACGCTGCTCTGGTTCATGATCACGTCGCTGATCGCGGTGGCCATCGGCCTCGCCATCGGACTGCTCACCAACCCGGGCTCCGGCACCGGCCTCACCCCGCAGGACGGCAAGCTGCCGAAGCGCGAAGGTTCCTGGCTGGACTTCCTGACCGGCATCGTGCCGACCGACATCATCACGCCGTTCACCGAACTGAACGTCCTGCAGATCGTCTTCCTCGCCGCCGTCGCCGGTATCGCCGCCCTCCAGCTCGGCAGCAAGGCCCAGCCGGTGCTGAACCTCGCCGAGTCCGTGCTGGAGCTGCTCCAGAAGGCCCTGTGGTGGGTCATCCGCCTCGCCCCGATCGGCACCGTCGGCCTGATCGGCACCGCGATCGCCACGTACGGCTGGGACCTGCTCGGCAAGTACGCCACCTTCACGGTGGACGTGTACGTCGGCTCCGCGCTCGTGATGTTCGGCGTCTACCCGCTGCTCCTGTGGAGCGTCGCCAAGGTCAACCCGCTCCAGTTCTTCAAGGGCGCCTGGCCGGCCATCCAGCTGGCCTTCGTCTCCCGCTCCTCGGTCGGCACCATGCCGGTCACCCAGAAGGTCACCGAGCGCCTCGGCGTCCCGAAGGAGTACGCCTCCTTCGCCGTCCCGTTCGGCGCGACCACCAAGATGGACGGCTGCGCCGCGATCTACCCGGCGCTCGCCGCGATCTTCATCGCGGAGATCTTCGGTGTGCAGCTCGGCATCACCGACTACCTCCTCATCGCCTTCGTCTCGGTCATCGGCTCCGCCGCGACGGCCGGCCTGACGGGCGCCACGGTCATGCTGACCCTGACCCTCTCCACGCTGGGCCTCCCGCTGGAGGGCGTGGGCCTGCTGATGGCGATCGACCCGATCCTGGACATGATGCGCACCGCCACCAACGTGGCCGGCCAGGTCGTAGCGCCGTTGATCGTGGCCGCACGCGAAGGCATTCTCGACCGCGATGCCTACAACACGGTGACGTCGTTGGCGATCGATGGGGACGACGATGCCCACGAGGGCGAGTCGGAGGCGCTGGAGGCCCTGGACGAGCGCCCGGTGGCCGTGCCGGTTCCCGTGTAAGGCAGGTCGGCCCGGTTCGGCGAAAGGAGCGCCTCGGATCCCACTGATCCGGGGCGCTCCGGCGTCTCACACCCGATCGGAGGAGGTGGTCTCTGTCAGCGGAGCACCCGAATCCGCACCGGCGCGCGTGATGCTGATGGAGTCGGCCTCGGGAGGCTTCCTGCGCCCGCGTCCCAGGCTGAAGACCTCGACCTCTTTGATCACGCTTGCCACGAGCGCCCGATGGAGCTCCAAGGTCTCCTCGGTCCCATCGCGCCACACCGCCAGCGCATCCGTCTCGGCGTGGGCTCCTGAAGCGACAGCGGCGATCTCACGTGCTCGAAGCTGCTGGAGCCCTAGGCGGAGATGCGTCAGCGAGTCGAAGTAGTCCTCATCGGCCATGTGGCCTTCTTTCCAACGAAGCCTGAGGAGACGGACGCGCTCCTCCAGTCTCTTGATCTCGTCTGGCAGATTTGGTGCTTCCGCTTGCCGGAGCCCTGAGAGGCCGGCTCGGTCTCGCCATCGTCGTGAGCTCGGCGATACGACGCGTGAGGCGGTCGATCGAGTACACGACGATGGCGTCGATGACTCCAGCCTTGGCATCCCGCATCATCTCGGCGTACTGCGGCCGCTGTTTCCGGCTCGTTGTCGATGCCGACGTGTCGTTTTCCGGGTAGATCTTGTGTACGGACCACCCCCGCTGCTCGCACAGCTCGCGGCAAGCTGTCTCCTGCCGCTTGAGGCCCAGCCCCAGACCCTTCCGGTCCTTGCTGATCCCGACGTAGATCCCCACGCGCTTCGGTTTGGCCATGTCCCACCCCGGGTTCAGGACGAACCGTCTGCGCACTGTTCAACGTACATACCGATGATGCGGTTACGGCGTGGCCTGTCAGTGCTTGGTCCGGACATCGAGGCGGCCCTGAGGGCGCGGGCAGGCCGTGCGTACCGCCATCAGCAGGCCGCTCGCCCAGGTCAGGCGGACGCACCGGAAGTCCTTGCGTTCGTCCAGCTCGGCCAGCAGGCGTGCGACGGAGGCCTTGTGGCCGTCCGGCCAGCCGGGCTGGGGGAGGAGGTCGTCGATCAGGTAGGTCCCGCCGGGAGCCACGAGGTCCAGGGCCCGGTCGAGGTGGGTGAACTTGCCCGGCCAGGTGTCCGCGAAGACGAGGTCGAAGGGGGCGCCGTCGAAGTCCTCCAGCCACGTACCGCCGTCCCCGGACACGAAGGTCACCCGCGGGTCCGCACCCAGTTCTTCCCGGGCGATGGCCTGGACGGAGTCGTCGAGTTCGACGGTGGTCAGGTGGGCGGCGGGGTCCATGCCGCTGAGGAGCCAGGCGGCCCCCTCGCCCGCACCGGTGCCGAGCTCCAGAATCCGGCCCGCGGGCCGGCCGGCGGCCAGCGCCGCCAGGAGGCTGCCCGTACGGTCCTCGCAGGAGAGGGCGAAGCCCGCGTCGGCCGCTCTGGCGCGCAACGCGGGCAGCGTGCCGGGGAGTTGGTTCGGTATGTCGTCCATGCGGAGATCATGCGAGGCCCACACCTCCCGGGCAAGGCGATACGGGGCCACCGGCGCGGATCAGCGGCCCTGAAGTGCGGCGTTGAAGCCTTCGCGCAGGTCGGAGTTGGTCTGAGTGATGGTGTACGCAGAGGTTTGGCACGTGCGACGGGTGGCTGAACCACCTGGGTCGGCTGCACGCCCGCTCGTCCGGTGCGTAGTTGCTGCGCCGGAGATTCGATCGGCGTTCGTGCGCAGGGTGGGGAACGTGCCGGCCGGCTCGTGGGCGATCCACATGGACCGGGTGTGAAGCTCCGTGGCGAAATCCGGTGGATCCACTGCCGCGGGCGGGACACAATCCGCGGGTGATCGGGGCGAGGGGGAGCTGGTTTGGACGTGTTCGCGTGCGCAGGATGCGGTACGGAGCTGACGGCGCCGGTGTCCCGGGTCGCTCTCCCCGTCCACACCCACCACGGGGGGTGGGAGGAGCTCCATCCTCCCCTCATGGAGCCCGCGACGTACGCCGTCGACCCGCTGCCCACCGGGCCGCCGTGGCGGTTGTGGGAGGAAGTCGGGGAGGAGGCGGCTGCCCGGCAGGGCGTGTACGCGCCGGTGTACTCCGTCTCGTTCGGCGCGCGGAACCGGATCGTCATCGCTCCCGGCGACTCGAGGTCCATGGCCCTGATGCCAGAGAAGTGCGAGGGCTACTGCCGGGGCGTGGACGGCAGGGCCGGTCCCAATCTGGCGTGCGAGGGGTGCGGGCGGGCCGTGGCGACCCGCGTGGACGACTGCGGATCGTGGCAGACGGTCTGGCTGGAGCCCGACGCGGTCGCACTTCGCTCCTCGGGGCTCCCCACCGGTCCACCTCCCGACTGGGACGATCTGGAGCGCGCCGAGCACCGGGTCCCACCCGTCGAGCTCGACGGGGTGTGGAGCCGCCGCTGGGAGGCGGCGGTCGGAGTCGCGCTGGCCCATCTCGTGGTGGTCGCCGAGGGCCGCCCGGTGACCCTCCCCGCCGGCCCCGTGGCCGAGCTGCTCGGCCACGCCGTCGGCCGGTACCTCCCCGCCGAGTCCGGTGCCGGTGCCCGTTCCGCGGGGCTGGCCGGTCCGGGGATCCGTATGCCCCGACCCCGTCCCGACATCCTCCTGGTCCCCCGCCACCCCCTCACGGGCACGCCCTGGCGCCCGGCCGGAGACGACGGGGCCGTGGTACCGCTGGACAGCGGGGTCTGGGCGTACCTCGCCCACCCGGGCGAGACCTCGCCGATGCCCGCGACCGGGGTGCTCCCGGAAGGCGTCCTGCGCGACGACTACCCCGCGCCTGCGGGCCCGTGGTACCCGCTGACACCCCACCAACACGCCTTCGAGGACACGCTGGTCGGGCTGCCCGCCGTACGTGCTCCTCGGCTGCGCAGGTACCGCGAGGGCTGAACGCCGGCTCTTGATACCGGAGGTGTAGGCCCCGGTGGCCTCGTACGTACGCCCGGCCCGGGCCGGCCGCGATGGGTCCGTCCGCGTGCGTCCGCGCCCTCCCGCGCCCTCCCGGAGCAGGGGGGATGGGGGGTGGGTGGTTAAGTGGGGAGGTTCAAGGGATCAAGGAATGCTGGGAGTTCAGAGTGAAGTCCGTTGTGCGGGGGACCGTGTGTGCGGTGGCGCTGGTGGCGGCGCTGACCGGTTGTGGGGGTGGCGCGGACGCGGATGCGGCCGCGGCCGTGGGTGCTCCCGGAATCGGGAGTGGTGAAGGGAAGGGCAAGAAGGCCTCCGGCACGCTGTCCGTGCCGCAGGTCTGGTCGGCGCTCCCGACCAACGAGGCCCTGGGTGACGTCTGGGTCGGCGATGACATGGCGGTGCTCGAGGGGGAGCGGGCGCTACAGCCTTGCACCAAGGAGACCGGTACGCCGTGCGACGGCCTGGTGGCCGCGGGCCACAAGGAGGCTGCGGTGCGGGGGAACGCGGACGACGACGAGGTCGAGTTCACCCTCTTCTCGTTCGGCTCGCAACAGGCCGCGAGCGCCGCGGTGAAGGGCCTGGCGGCGAAGATACGCAGCCGCGAGTCCGCGCCGGAGCCGATGCGGCTCGAAGCCGGCGCGGATGAAACCGAGGCGTTCGGCAAGGGCGGGAAGGCGACCCGGGTCGTCCTGCGCGTCGGCAATGTCGTGGCGTACGTCCAGGCGAGTCTGTACGCCGACGACGGTACGAAGCAGATGGCCGAGCTTCAGGTCGACCTGATCAAGAAGGCCGGGAAGGCAGCCTGACGGGTGCCTGACGGCCGACTGGCGGGCGCCTTCCCGCGGTCGGCGACAGGCCCTAGGCGGGATGTGCGCCCCGGCCGGTCGTCTCGGCGTCCCGCGCCGCTCGCTCCAGGCGGTCGTGGTGGGCCTTCCACCAGGTGGTGTC
Organism: Streptomyces sp. GL_141; assembly: GCF_057834385.1. Classification (NCBI taxonomy): domain Bacteria; kingdom Bacillati; phylum Actinomycetota; class Actinomycetes; order Kitasatosporales; family Streptomycetaceae; genus Streptomyces; species Streptomyces sp. GL_141. Next base: position 3,540,050 of record NZ_CM174402.1, on the reverse strand, counting down.
GCCCGGCGGGACGCCGGGGTTGGCCGGCTGCATGCCCACCGCGCCGTCGAGCAGTTCGCGGAGGATGTCGGCGTGGCCGGCGTGCCGGTGGGTGTCGGAGACGACGCGGACCACGGCGTGGTGCAGGGAGACCTCGTTGTCGTGGCTCGGCCACCACGGGACCGTGCCGATCGTGTCCAGGGGGAGTGCGTCGAGCGTCGCGTCCGCGTGCGCCCACGCGCGGTGGTAGAGGCCGATGACGTCCGCGCGCGACTGGTCCGGGGTGGCCCACATGTCCGCGTTGGGTTCGGCGTCCCGCGCGACCCAGGGCAGCGGTTCGCCGGAGGGGCGGCCGAAGGTGTCGCCGAGGTAGCCCAGCTCCGTGGTGGCCGCGTGCTTCACCAGGCCCAGGAGGTTGGTGCCGGTGGGGGTGAGCGGGCGGCGGGCGTCGTACTCCGAGAGGCCGTCGAGCTTCCAGAGGAGGGCCTCGCGGGCCGACCGGAGGTAGAAGAGGAGCTCGGCCTTGGGGTTCTTCGGGTCGGGGGAGGTCATGGGGACAGTCTTCCGGGCGGATGATCTTCCGTCATCGGCTTTGTGCGGCTTTACGCGGCATGCGTGCGGGAGGCGGGGGTGTGGGCGAGGTGGCGGTGCGGGCGGCGCGGCGTGGAGCAACGGTGAAAAGGCGGGCACAGGGGTGTTCAGGGGTGGTTACCGCTAAGTAAATTACCGGCGGTAACACTCCGTCCGGCCAGAGAGGCACGCCGTGACCGCCGAATCGAGCCTGGTGAGGGTCGTCAGTTCCCCGAAGCCCGTCGAACCCGTCAAGACCGTCATCGAGGGGCGGGTCCGCCAGGTGTGGGTGCCCCCGCTGGCACCGGTGCCGGTCCGCGGGTCCCTCGGGGACATCCCCTTCGACAATGCCCGGGAGGCGCCGGGGGAAGCCGTACTCGCCCGCAAGGAGCGGGACGGGACCTGGCGGGACGTCACGGCCGCCGAGTTCGCCGGCGAGGTGCTCGCCGTCGCGAAGGGGCTGATCGCCGAGGGGCTGCGGCCGGGCGACCGGCTGGCCATCATGGCGAGGACCACCTACGAGTGGACCCTGCTGGACTTCGCGGGCTGGGCGGCCGGGCTGATCACCGTACCGGTGTACCCGACCTCCTCCGCGATCCAGGCGCGCTGGATCATCCAGGACTCGGGCGCCGTCGCCTGCGCGGTCGAAGACACCGCACAGGCGCGGATCATCAGCTCGGAGCGGGCCAACCTGCCCTGGCTGCGCCACCTCTGGGAGTTCGACACGGGCGCCGTGGCCCGGCTGGTCAAGGCCGGGGAGCACGTGCCCGACGAGGTCGTGGCGGCCCGGCGGGCCGGGTGCGCGCCGGAGTCCGTCGCGACGCTGATCTACACCTCCGGGACGACCGGGCAGCCCAAGGGGTGCGTGCTGACGCACGCCAACTTCTTCGCCGAGGTCGACAACGCGGTGGAGCTGCTGCACCCCGTCTTCAAGTCGGTCAGCAAGGACCCGGCCTCCACCCTGCTCTTCCTGCCCCTGTCGCACGTCTTCGGACGGATGGTGGCCGTCGGCTGCATGCGGGCGCGGGTGAAGCTGGGCCACGCGCCGAGCATCCGCAGCGAGGACCTCCTGGCCGACCTGGCCGGCTTCCGGCCGACGTTCCTGCTGGCGATCCCGTACGTCCTGGAGAAGGTCTACAACACCGGCCGGGCGACGGCCGAGAAGATGGGCCGGGCCTCCTCCTTCGACCGGGCCGCGCGGATCGCGCGCAGCTTCGGCGAGCTGGTCGAGGGCAAGCGGCCCGGGCTGGCGCTGCGGCTGGGCCGGGCGCTGTACGAACCGCTCGTGTACCGGCGGATCCGGGCGGCGCTGGGCGGGCGCGTGCGGTACATCCTGAGCGGCGGCTCCCCGCTCGGCCGGCGCCTCGCCGCCTTCTACACGGGCGCGGGCATCGAGGTCTTCGAGGGCTACGGGCTCACGGAGACGACCGCGGCCGCGACCGTCACCCCGCCGCTGCGGCCCCGGCTGGGCACGGTGGGATGGCCGCTGCCCGGGACGGCGGTACGGATCGCCGACGACGGGGAGGTGCTGTTGCGGGGGCCGCACGTGTTCGCGGGGTACTGGAACAGCGGCGTGGCGGTGGGCGGCGAACAGTGGCTGTCCACGGGGGACATCGGGGAGCTCGACGAGGACGGCTACCTGACGATCACCGGGCGGAAGAAGGACCTGATCATCACCTCCGGCGGCAAGAACGTGGCCCCGGCGCCCCTGGAGGACTGGCTACGGGCCCACCCGCTGGTGGGCCAGTGCATGGTGGTCGGCGACAACCGGCCCTACGTCACCGCGCTGATCACCCTGGAACCGGAAGGGCTCCAGCACTGGCGGCAGATGCGCAAGAAGGTGGGCGTGCCGATCAGGGAGCTGGTGGGCGACGAGGAACTGCGGGCCGACATCCAGCGGGCGGTCGACGAGGCGAACCGGCTGGTGTCGCGGGCGGAGTCGATCCGGCGGTTCGCGGTGCTGGAGGGGGACTTCACGGAGGAGCGGGGGCACTTGACGCCCTCGCTGAAGCTGAAGAGGGGCGCGGTCGCACGGGACTTCGCGCGGGAGATCGAGGCGCTGTACCGGCGGCCCTGACGGGCCGGTCGGGGTGCGGCGGCACGGGCCGGGATGGGCCTGCGTGGGCAGGGCCCGGGCCTGCGTGGGCAATGCCCGGGCCGGCGAGGGCAATGTACGGGTCGGGCGGCCGACGGGTCAGTCGCGGATCCGGCCCCGCAGGCCGCCGCCCGGCCCCTGTCGCCGCTGCTTCTTCTTCGCGTCCGACCGCAGGGCGCGCGCCCGCTTCTCCCACTGGACGGACTGGGCGTCCCCCCTGCTGTACAGCAACCGGAGCACGGCGTCGAGCAGGGCCACCGCACGCCGAGGGTCCCCGGACGCGGCGACGCAGTGGGCGTGCTGGATCCGCAGGCCGACGGGGGTCCTTCCCAGGGCCGCGGGACTGCTCGGCAGCAGCTGCTCGTAGTACGGCAGGGCCGCGCCGTGTTCCCCGAGCCCGTAGGTGTCCAGGGCCAGGCGCAGCGTGACGTCGCGGACCCGCGGGTCGTCGGGGCCCAGGCCCCGGACCAGGTCGGGCAGCAGCGGCGCGAGCAGGTCCCGGCGGCGGGCGGCCTGCTCCGGGGTGCGCTCCCGCGGGGCGGCCAACGGCCGGGCGTGCCCGTCGTATTCGCGGTCCAGGGCCTCCGCGAGGTCCAGCCGGGCGATCAGAGTGATCTCGTCGTCGGCGCCCAGCAGACGGGTGGAGCGTTCGATGACCTCACCGAGCACGGAGAGCCACGGCCGGCCGTCGACCTGCCCCCGTGCGGCGGCCGAGCCGGCCAGTACCGCCTGCACGTCGATGGTCCGGCGGTCCTCGGGCCCCAGGACGCCCAGCAGCCGGGCGCGTGTCGGTGCGGGTGCGGTCGAGGGGCCTGCGAGGGTCCGTGGGCGTCCGGCCGGAGGTCCGGCCGGGTGTCCGGCCGACGGCGTCACGGGTGGCGGCGTCACGGGCGGCGGACGGTTCCTCGTCCCCGCGGATCAGGGCGTTCAGCCGGTCGATCACCTCGGCGGCTCCGGCCGGACGGTGTGCCGGGTCCTTGGCGAGCAGGTCCAGCACCAGCCGGTCGGCCCCGGGCGGAAGCCCGGGCCGCAGCGAGCTGGGCAGCGGCGGCTCCGCGTGGGCGTGCGCGTACGACAACGCCCCGACTTCTTGCGCGGGGAAGGGGAGCTGCCCCGTCAGCAGCTGCATCAGGAGGCAGCCCAGGGCGTAGAGGTCGGCCCGCCCGTCGACGGACGCGGCGCCGAGCAGGCGCTCCGGCGCCATGTACTCGAAGGAGCCGATGACGTAGCCCGTGGCCGTGAGGCCGGGCTGGTGCAGGTACTTGGCGATGCCGAAGTCGAGCACCTTTGCGCGGCCCGTGCCCGGCCCGCCGCCGTGCCCGGTGATCATCACGTTCAGGGCCTTGATGTCCCGGTGCACCACGTTCCGCTCGTGTGCGGCCCCGAGCGCCTCGCACACGTCCCGGGCCCAGACGAGGGCGGACGCCGTGGGCGGCACCCCGCGGCGCACGATGGCGGCGAGGGTCTCCCCCTCGACGAGTTCCATGACCAGGTAGACGAGCGGCTGCCCCTCGTACTGCGCCTCGCCGTAGTCGTACAGGGCCGCGATGCAGGGGTGCGCGAGGGTGCCCGCGAGGTGCGCTTCGGAGGCGAACCGCTCCCGGTCCTCCGCCGACCGCGGATGTCCGATCTTGACCGCGACCGTCCGGCGCACCCGGGTGTCGAAGGCCCGCCACACCTCGCCGAAGCCGCCCCGGCCCAGTAACCCGGTCAGCTCGTACCGCTCGACCAGTACGTCCCGCTCCCGCATGCGCGCGCCCCCTCGGCTCCTCGGCCCGTGCTCCGTACCCGCCCGGATCCGATTGTGTGCGTCAAGCGGCCGGATGGGTGAGGGGCTTGCGGAGCGGGGTGCGGGGGGCGCGCTTATGGTGGGCTCACTGGTCCGGGGGGCCGCTCCAGGAGGGTGCAGTGCACCGTTCCCGTTCCCGTTCCCGTTCCCGTTCCCGTTCCCGGTCGGGCTCCGGCTCCGGCTCCCGCCTCGGCTGCCGCTCGGCCCCGCGGGCGCGTACCCGGATAGGCGCCGGAGTCGTCGGCACCGCCCTGGCCGGCGCCCTGCTCGCCGCCGTGCCCGGCACGGCACCCCCGCGCACACCCGCCCGTACGGCGATCCAGTGGGGCACGTGCCCCGAGAAGCCCGTGCCCGCCGGCATGCGCTGCGGCACCCTCACCGTGCCGCTCGACTACGAAGCCAAGGCCGGCGGGACGGTCCGGATCGCCCTCGCCCGGCTCCCCGCCACCGCGCCCGGCGGCAAGCGGCTCGGCTCCCTCGTGCTGAACTTCGGCGGCCCCGGCGCCCCCGGCATCTCCACCCTCGCCGCCGACCCCAACGCCTTCGCGGAGCTCAACAAGCGCTACGACCTCGTCGCCTTCGACCCCCGCGGCGTCGGCCGCAGCGCCCCCATCACCTGCGGGGGAGGCACCCAGGGGGGAGGGGCGGCCCCCGAGGGGCCCGCCGCCGAGCTCGCCGCCCTCCGGGCCGTCGCCAAGCGCTGCGCGCTCGACTCCGGCCCGGTGCTCCCGTACGTCGGTACCGTCAGCGTGGCCCGCGACATGGACCTGCTGCGCGAGGCCCTCGGGGAGGACAAGCTCGACTTCCTCGGGTTCTCCTACGGCACGCGCCTCGGCGCGGTGTACGCCGCGCTGTTCCCGCGCCGCACCGGCCGGATGGCCCTCGACGGGGTCGACACCCTCTCCGAGCCGCTCGGCGAGCAGGCCCTGCTGTCGGCGGTCGGCCAGCAGCGGGCGCTGGACAACTTCCTCGTCTGGTGCGCGCACCAGACGGACTGCGTCTACGGCACGAACACCCGTACCGCCAAGGAGAAGGTCCAGGACCTCGTCACCCGCTTGGACGCAACGCCGCTGACCGGCGAGGGCGGACTGCGGTTCACCGGGCAGGACGTGGCCGACGCCATCGGGACCGCCCTGTACTCGCAGAAGTCGTGGCCCGGCCTCGCGGAGGCGCTCGCCCTGGTGGAGCGGGGCGGCGACCCCGTGGGGCTGATGCAGCTCGGCGGTCCGGAGGAACCGCCGCCGCCCCGGGAGGAGGCGGCCGGCGCCGTCGCCGTGCCCGCCGACAACGCGGCCGCCGCGCTCGTCGCCGTGAACTGCGCCGACGACCCGGACCGCGGCGACGCCAAGGCCTCCCCGGCGGCCGTCGCGCAGGAGCTGGAGGCGCTCCAGCCGGTCTTCCTCGCCGCCTCGCCGATCTTCGGGCCGCGCCAGCTGATGACGGTGCTGGCCTGCTACGGGCGCCCGGCCGGCACCGATTTCCTCCGCAGGATCGACCGCCCCGCCGGGATCCCGCGGATCCTGCTCGTCGGGACCCGCGGGGATCCGGCCACCCCGTACGAGTGGACGGAGGAGACGGCGAAGCGGCTCGGCAACACCGTGGTCGTGGACTACAAGGGCGACGGGCACACCGGGTACGTCGCCTCGCGCTGCGTGCAGGGGTACGTGGACCACTTCCTGATCGACGGCCGGCTGCCCTCCGGGACGCGTTCCTGCCCCGCCGGGGAGTGAGACCGCGGAAAGCGGCTCCCTCCCGGACGGGGCAGCGGCAACGGCAGGTGTCCGATCAGCAGTTGGGGCGCGCCGAGCGGCCCGCGAAACGGTCCGCGAGCCAGTTGCCCGCCGCCAGGGACTGGGTGATGACGCCGCTGACGTGCTCGCCGATCCAGATGGTGTCGAATTCGAGGTTCGCGCCCCGCGCGCACCAGTCGGAGCGCAGCCGGCTGCCGACGGCGTACGGGATGAGCTCGTCGGCGAGCGCGTGGTACTGGAACACGGGCGCGGCCGGGGCGGTGCGCCCGAGCTTGCTCTGGTTCAACCGGGCCTGCCAGTCCGGCTGCGCGAGCGGGTTGCGGGTGGTCAGGTCGGAGATCCGCTTGAAGGAGCCGGCGATGGCGTCGATCGCGACGCAGTTGTCCTTCATGGCGCCGACCAGGAGCTTTCCGGCCGGGTTGAGGTAGGAGTCGAGCTTCAGTTCCGGGAAGGCCGCGTCCTGGCCGGCGGCGGCCATGAAGATGAGGCCGGAGCCGTAGGAGCCGTTGTTGAAGTCGGCCACCTTCAGCAGGTCGGCCGGGACGCCGCCCGTCGCGGTGCCCTTGACCTGCAACTCCGGTGCGTACGAGCCCTGCAGCTCGGCGGCCCAGCTGCTGGCCTGGCCGCCCTGGGAGTACCCCATGATGCCGACGGGCGTCGTGGCCGACAGCCCGGCCTCGGGGAGGCGGGTGGCCGCGCGGGCGGCGTCGAGGACGGCGTGGCCGGCGGAGGGGCCGACGGTGTAGGTGTGCACGCCGGGGGTGCCGAGGCCCTCGTAGTCGGTGACGACGACGGCCCAGCCGCGCAGGGTGAGCTGCTGGATGAGGTTGGCCTCCATGGCGGTGCCGTACGGGAGGTTGTTGCTCGGCGCGCAGGAGTCGCCCATGCCGACGGTGCCGACGGCGTAGGTGATCAGCGGGCGCGGGGAGGTGCGGCCGTCCTGGGGGACGATGACGGTGCCGGAGACGACGTTCGGGGCTCCGTCGGCGGTCGTGGAGTTGTAGTGGATCTTCCAGGCCTTGGTGTTGGTGGGCTGGCCGGGGAGCGGGTGGAACGCGGACGGGGCGCTGCTGACGATGTCGCCGGGGCGGGCGGCGGCGGCCTCCTCCGCCCGGGCGGTGGCGGCGCTGGCGGTGGAGGCGGTGGGGATCGCGGCCGAGAGGGCCAGGGCGGCCACTGCGGCGAGTGCTGAGCTTCGGATGCGCATGGGGCGGCTCTCCCAAGGGTCCGGTGGGGGTGGTAGGTGAGGAGAAGGTAGTGACCGACCGGTAGGAACGTCGCTGACCGCACAGCTCAGCTTTCCTGACCCGGGGCCGCACCCCTGCCGTGCCGCACGCCCTGCCCGCCCATCCGGCCGGTCCGCCGTTCGTTCGGTCGGTCCGCCCACCTTGTCGGGGTGGCCGCGGGTGCGGTACAAACGCGCGACACGCAGGGCGGAATTCAGCCTTGCGGACCATTGGGCTTGGCATGAACACATCATTTGGGGGAGTTGTGGCGGTCCTGACGCGCGCGCAGAAGTTCAAGAACCGGGCGACCTTGGGCCTGGTCCTCACGGGGATCGGCCTCGCCGCGTTCTTCTTCGTCGGCATGGCCTCGCAGCAACCCGCCGGCTGGGGTGCGGCCTACGCCTTCGCCGATCCGGTCACGGTCCAACTCCCGCGCAGCTGCGGGGTGGAGACCGTCGTGAGCCGCGGCGGCAGCTCGGGCCGGAGCACCGGAAAGTGCGAGGGCACCGGGTGGACGGCCGACGGGAAGGCCCGTACCGGCACGCTCTACTCGTACGCCGACGAGATCGCCCGCGACGGCTCGGGCAAGCTGGCGTACAAGGGCGAGGCCCGCGCCCTGGGCGACCGGGCGTACGGCGAGCCGGCGCTGTGGATCACCATCGTCCACCTGGCGGCGCTGGGCCTGGCCGCGCTCGGTCTGGCCGTCGTGCTCTTCGCCGCCCTGGCGGCGGCGGTGCCGGGGCGCCGGCGGCCTTGACGGGCGCCGCCCTCCGCGTCCGGCCAGGGGTATGGATCTGAACGCGGCAGTGCGACAGACGGCCAAGCGTCGGGTCATCCACCGGGGCCGCCCCCGCCTCCGCCTGCACCGCGTGCGAGATGAACGCCTGCACCTCCTGCGACGTCGCCGGCGCGGCCTGCGCCACCTGTGCGGTCGGCGCCTGTCGCGGCTGCAACGCCCCCGCCTCCGCCTGCCGCAGCTGCGAGATGAACGCCTGCCGCTCCTGCGCGGGCAACACCTGCGCCGAAGCCGCCCCCACGGGCTGCTCCGCCCCGGCCGCCGCCGCGACCCCGAAGGGCTCCTGCGCCACCGGCAACGGAGGCTGCGACTGCGGCCTGTTCACCCTCCGGGTCCCCGGCGCGGCGACCCGCTAGCGGCGGGCGCGGCCCGCAGAGCAACCGGGCGCGACCCGCTGGCAGCGGGCGCGCGCCTCAGCCGCCCGACGCGATGCGGTACGCGCCCGGGGTGGTGCCCGTCCAGCGGCGGAAGGCGCGGTGGAACGCCGTGTCCTCCGAGAAGCCCAGCCGGGCCGCCAGCTCCGCGATGGGTTCGCGGCTCTCCGCCAGGCCGGCTATCGCCGCATCGCGCCGCACGTGGTCCTTCAGCTGCTGGAAGGACGTGCCCTCCTGCTGGAGCCGCCGCCGCAGCGTCGCCGGGGAGACCGCCAGGCGCGCCGCCACCTCGCCCAGCTCCGGCAGCCGCGGCGAGCCGCGCAGGGCCTGGGTCAGGGTCCGGCGGACCTGCTCCGCGACCGTGGTCCCGTACGCCGGCCGGGACAGCAGGTCGAAGGGGGCCCGCCGGAGCATCGCGTCGAGCGCGGCCTCGTCCCGTACGAGCGGAGCCGTCAGCCAGTGCGCGTCGAAGGCCACGGCCGCGCCCGTGCGCGCCTCGCCGAAGCGCACCGGACAGTCGAAGAGGAGCTCGTACTCCTCCTCGTGCGGCGGCGCCGGATACGCGAAGGAGGCGTAGGCCAGGGGGATGCGCCGCCCGATCAGCCAGCTGCTCAGCCGGTGCCAGATCGCGAGCACGCACTCGGTGAGGAAACGCTCCTCGTCCCGCGCGAACTCGTTGCGCACCATGAACCACGCCTGCCCGCCCTCGACTTCGAGCGCCAGCTCCGGCCCGCCCGGGAACAGCCCGTAGAAGGTCGCGGAGCGCTCCACCGCCGCACCGAGATCGGGGCAGCCCAGGGAGGCCCTGCACATCATCGCGAAGGTCCCGGGCCGGCTCGGCACGGTGGACAGGCCCAGGAACTCGTCCTGCGTGGCCCGGTACAGCGCCCGGAACAGCCGCGCGAACTGCGCGGGCGTGACCCGCGCCCGGTCGTCGCCCAGCAGCAGCGGCGGAATCTGCGCCTCCTGGAGCAGCGGCACGGTGTCGAGCCCGCTGCCGCGCGCCCCCGCGAGCACGGCACGCACGTGGTGCACGGTGACCGTCCGCCTCCCCATGGGTCCGACGGTAGCCGCAATGAGCGCTGAGGTCAGCGGGGGTGACGCTTCCGGTCATGCCGCGGACGCCTCCCCGGTGCCTAGCGTCATCGGTACGACCCGAGGGGGAGGCGAGCCCGATGGACCCGATGAGCCCGATGGATCCGATGGACCCGATGAGCCCGGTGAGTGGGAGCCGGACCGGGGGAGCCGCGCGGCCGCGCACGCTGGCCGTGTTCACGGAGTGGACGGGCGAGCGGTACGCGGCCGAGACCGCCCTGCGCCACAAGAAGGGAGGGGGCGGCGGCTGGGACACCGTCACCTACGGCCAACTGCGCGCCCGCGTAAGGGAGTCCGGCCGCGCCCTGCTCGGCCTCGGGGTCGCCCCCGGCGAGCGCGTCGCGGTCCTCGCGGAGACCCGCCCGGAGTGGACGTACACCCACTTCGGGGTGCTGGCCGCGGGGGCCGTCCTCGTGCCGGTGTACCCGACGGCCGGGGAGGAGGAGCTCGCCTGGGTGCTGTCGGACTCCGCGGCCGTGGTCGTCGTCTGCGACGACGCCGCGCAGGCGGCGCGGGTGGAGGCGCTGCGCCCGAAGCTCCCGGCGCTGCGCGCGGTGGTGGAGATGGACGGGCTGCGCGCCCTCCCCGACCCGGCGCCGGAGGCCGAACTCCTCGCCCGCGCCGCGGCGGTGGACCCCGCGGCCGACGCCTCCATCGTCTACACCTCGGGCACCACCGGCCTGCCCAAGGGATGCCGCCTCACGCACGCGAACCTCGGCGCGATCCAGGACGCCACCCTCCCGCTGGTCAAGGGTGGCCCGGGGGACTCCACGTACCTCTACCTCCCCCTTGCCCACCTGCTGGCCCAGCTGATCCAGTTCACCACCCTCCTGGAAGGCGGGGAGCTCTGCTACTTCGGCGGCCGCATCGAGGACGTCATCGGCGAGCTCGCCGAGGCCCGGCCGACCCATCTGCCGTCCGTGCCGCGCCTGTTCGAGAAGCTGCACTCCGTGGTCCTCTCCCTCGCGGAGTCCCAGGAGGGCGGCACGGACCGCTTCGCGGAGGCGGTCCGGCTCGGGGTGCTGGCCTCCGAGGGGCGCCTCCCCGATGTGGACCGCGCAGCGTACGAGGCTGCCGACAAATCCCTGTACTCCCTGGTCAGGGGCGCCTTCGGGGGCCGCCTGAAATGGGCGCTGACGGGCGGCGCCCCGATCGCCCCGGCCACCCTGGACTTCCTGCGGGCCTGCGGGATCGCCGTCTTCGAGGGCTACGGCATGACGGAGTCGGGCGGGGTCATCAGCCTCAACCACCCGGACGGGATCCGCTACGGGTCGGTGGGCCGCCCGATCGCGGGGTGCGAGGTCCGCATCGCCGAGGACGGGGAGGTCCTGGCCCGGGGCCCGATGATCTTCCCCGGGTACCACGCCAACGACACGGCGACGGCGGAGGCGCTGGACGGGGAAGGCTGGCTGCACACCGGCGACCTGGGCGAGGTCGACCCGGACGGCTACCTCTCCATCACCGGCCGCAAGAAGGAGCTGATCATCACCTCGGCCGGCAAGAACATCACCCCCACCGAGCTGGAGTTCGCCGTCCAGCGCTCCCGCTACGTCTCCCGCGCCGTCATGATCGGCGACCGCCGCCCCCACCCGGTGGCCCTGATCACCCTGGACGCGGAGGAGATCGCCGCCTGGGCCACCCGCGAGTCGGTGACCCTGGACCCCGCCGCCCCCGGCGAGCACCCTGCCGTACGGGCCCTCGTCGCGGAAGCGGTCGAGGCGGCCAACGCCACGGTCTCCCGCCCGGCCCGCGTCCGCGCCTTCCGGGTCCTGCCCGGGGAGTTCACGGTGGAGGCGGGCACCCTCACCCCGACGCTGAAGCTGCGCCGCAGGGCGGTGGCGGAGCGGTACGCGCGCGAGATCGAGGAGCTGTACGGGTAGGAGCAGGACGGGGCGGGGGGGCTTGGGGTGCGCGGGGTGGACGAGGCGCTCCGGGGACCGCCGGCCGGCCGGTTCGGCCGGTGGCTGCGAGGGTCGCACCCCCGTGGCATCCCTCCCAGCCGGCCTCCGGACGGCCGAGGCCGCCGGAAGCCCCCGGAGCACCCCGGAAGCCCCCGTAAGGCCGGGGGGCCTTACGGGGGCGGTAGGTGAGCCCGGCACTGCCGCGCCGGGCGGGAGGCTCAGTGCTGCTGGGCCGAGCGGCGGCGGAGCAGGACGAAGCCGGCGGCTCCGAGGACCGCGGAGCCCGCGCCGGCCGCGATCCACGCGGACGCGCTGTTGGTGGAGTCGGCCACCTCCGCGCCGGCCGCCACGCCGCCCTTGGGGACCACGACGGTCTGCGCGCCGCCGTGGGCGGAGATCGCGGGCTTCGGGGTCGCGGAGGGCTTGGCCGGGGTGGAGGGCTTGACGCCGCAGTCCTTGAGCGGGGCCGGGAAGCTGACGCCCAGCCACGGGATCACGCCGTCGGCGACGCGCACCTGGAGCTGCGGCGTCAGCGGGTCGTCACCGTGCAGCCCTGCCGCGTCCGGCTGCCGCCCTGCGCGAAGCCCCGGACTCCGGGTTCTTCCACGACTGGACCTGGCCCTTGCCGTTCAGGGTGACCCACATGCCGGCGATCTGGCCGCCGTCCTCCGCCTGCTCGCCCGGACCGCCGACGCTGAGCCGGCCGAGCTGGCTGCTGCCCTCGTTGTAGACGTCCCGAGGGCGGCGGTGACGACGGCGGAGCGCAGGAAGGTCTGGCGGCGGGAACGGGTGCGGATCGACATGGGGAACTCCGTGGCAGGGCAGTGGCGGAAGGCGGAGGGGTCGCAGGGCGCCTTCTCTGCCAGTCGGAACTGTCGAGGCCGGGGCGGGGCTGCAAGAAGAAAATTACGGAGCGCGTGTAGGTGAAGTGTCTGTTCCATGTCACCGGACTGTCACGGCGGTTGGCCCCGGTGAACCAGGCGGCGACCTGCACTTATGGGACCGCGTGGGCCGCCTCGACGTCACCCCCGTGCCAGACTCCCCTCGATCACGGGGGTGAACGGCCCCCGGCCCCGCCCCGAGGGCACCGGGCCGCTGGCGAAGGAGGCCGTGCGCACGGACATCGACACCTCGGCGGCCGCCGCGGGAGCGCCGGCGAACGACCCGGACATCATCCGCATGAGCGGGACCGGTCCGGCCGACTCGGTCGGCTGACCGGCCGTTCGGCCCCAACACCCGTGCTGGGCAAGGCTGTTTACCATGATCACATCGACCGGCGGGGGAGCCGGTCCGTGAATGGGGGAGAGTCATGGCATTCCGCAAGTTTCTGAGCGCCCTCGGCGTCAACGCGCCCAGCGTGGAGACGGTCGTCGAGAACCCGAAGGTCCACCCGGGCGGGACCCTGCGCTGCGTGGTCACCGCCGTGGGCGGCGGCGCCGACGTGGACATCGAGCGGGTACGGCTGGAGGTGGTCGTCCGGGCCGAGGACCTCGAACTGAACGGCGACAAGACCGCCTGGAAGCACCCGTACACCGTGGTGACGGTCGATCTCGACGGTTTCCGGCTGCCCGCCGGTGAGACGGTGACGGTCCGCGGCGAGGTCGTGCTGCCGTGGGAGACCCCGCTCACGCACGGGATGGGCGCGCCCATCCCCGGCGGCCGGGTCGCGGTCCGTACCGAGCTGGCCGTCGACAAGTCGGTGGACCAGGGGGACTTCGACGAGATCGAGGTGCACGCCCTCCCGGCCCAGGACGCGATCCTCCAGGCCTACACGGACCTGGGATTCGAACTGCACGAGGCCGAGGTGAAGATCGGGTTCCTCCCGAAGCTGGCACCGCGCATGCAGTCCCGGCAGACGGAGAAGTGCTGGCAGGAGATCGACTTCTTCTACCCGGAGTCCTGGAAGCGGGGGCGGCAGGAGCTGGAGACGGTCTTCGTCGCCCGCGAGGACTCCCTCGACGCCCACCCGGGCGGGTATCCGCCGGCCACCTTCGTCTACGCGGAGCTGGACCGGCAGACCTGGACGGAGGCCCTGGAGAAGCACGTGACCGGCTACTGGCCGTCCTACGCATAGCCCCGGGAACCGCCGGCCCGGGGGCGACTTCACCCCTCGGCCGGCGCCCCGCCACCCGACCGCCGCCGCCGCCACCGCGACGGCACCCGCACCCGCACGCCCGCGGCGATCAGCCCCAGGTACGTCACGAACACCGACACCCCGAAAACGTAGTCGCCTATGTCGCCCCCGATGTCCTCGTACTCGTCCGGCGAGTACAGGTCCCCCTTGCGGTCACCCTCGGCGAGCACCCAGCCGAGGTCCCAGCCGAAGCCGGTCGCCGGGTCGTAGTCCGGGGCTTTGAGGAGGGCGCCCCGGTCGGTGTGGCACCGGTAGGCGCCCTCGCGGTCCCTCGCGGTGTAGGGGTCGCGCCAGCGCACCTCGCAGCGTCCGTCCGGCTGCTCGCTGAGGACGGTCAGTTCGATCCGGCGAAACTCAGGAGGCGGCGTGGCCCCGTCCAGGCCCACCGAGAGCGCGAACAGAGCGATGCCGACCACCAGGACCCACCACCGGGACCGCCACCGGGACCGCTGTGCTCTGGCCATCCCCGCCTCCCTCGTCCGCGTGGGGACAGGATGGGCCGGAAAGGGCCGCACGGCCAGAGTCAGGCAGAGGAGGAAGGCCGCATTCCACGTGCGGAGTGTCAAGCGGAATCCCGAATGGATCACGACTAGGTGGACAAAGGAGCGGCCTGGCGCGGATTCCTAGGCCGGACGGCACTCCGCATCGTTCTCGGCGCCATCGCGGTGGCATCAAGGAAGCGGTGATGGGCGACCAGTTCAAGGTGTACGGAGCCGGGGCCACCGGGCAGGCCCGGCGCGGCGGTTCGGGAGACACCAGGGGAGGCGGTCGATGATGGCCGGCGATCAGTACAGGGGGTCAAGGCGATGCCGGGCCGACCGGGAAGCGGAAGGCGGGGGCCACGGGCAGTGGCCCCCTTCTTTTCCTACGCTTCCGTGCCCCCCCCCGAGGGAGCGGGGCGGTCCGGGGAAGACGGTGTGGGCGTGCGTGTGACTGGGGGAGCGGAGTCGTGGCCGAGGCGTGCGCACGGTCGGGCTGATCTACGCCTCGTGCGGGAGGCGGCTATCGCTCCCCGGCCTCTCGTCGCCAGTGGGCGAGACAGGACCGGATGGCGAGGGTGTCGGGGTGGTCCGCGCCCAGGACCCGCAGGTGATCCTCCAGCGTCGCGGTGAGTGAGGCAGCGGCCTCGTTCGGGTTCCCGGCCTTTCCGAGCCAGACGGCGAGGTTGGACCGGCTGATGAGTGTGGTGGGGTGGTCCGGACCCAGCACGCGCAGCTGGTCCTTCAGCAGGGTGGCGGTTTCGGCTGCGGCTCCGGCCGGATCCCCTGCCTCGCCTCGCATGTGGGCGAGGTTGTTCCGGGTGGCGAGTGTGTTGGGGTGGTCCGGGCCCAGTACGCGCAGGTGGTCCTCCACCAGGGTGGCGAACGCGGCTGCGGATCCGGCCGGATCCCCGGCCTCGCCTCGCATGTGGGCGAGGTTGTTCCGGGTGGTGAGGGTGTGGGGGTGGTCCGGGCCCAGGACCCGCAGGTAGTCCTCCAACAGGTGGGCGAACGCGGCAGCAGCCCCAGCCGGATCGCCGGTGTTCCCGCGCCAGGTCGCCAAGTTGCTCCGGGTGGCGAGTGTGTTGGGGTGGTCCGGGCCCAGGACCCGCACGTAGTCCTCCAACAGGTTGGCGAATGCGGCAGCAGCGCCGGCCGTATCCCCAGCCTCTCCGAGCCACAGGGCGAGGTTGTTCCGGGTGGCGAGGGTGCCCGCATGGTCCGGGCCCAAGAGCCGCAATTGGTCCTCGAGCAGGGCACCGAACGCGGCGGCGGCACCGGTCGGATCCCCCGCCCTGGCCTGCAAGCCGGCAAGGTTGGACCGGGCAGTGAGGGTGTTGTGGTGGTCAGGGCCCAGCACCCGCAGGGCCTCCTCCAGCAGGTGGACGGTTGCCTCCACGGCGCCGGCGGTGTCCCCTGCCTCCCCGCGCCAGACCGCGAGGTCGGACCGACAGGTGAGCGTGCTGGGGTGGTCCGGCCCCAAGCGGCGGGTGGCGGTGTTCGTGAGCTGCTGGGCGTGGTCGATGGCGGCAGCCAACTGGCCGGCCCGTCCGAGGCTTTCACCAAGGCGATACAGCACCCTGTGGATGGCAGGCTCGTACAGGGCGTCTTCGGCGCATGCGATCAGGGCGGTGGTGTTCGCGCGCAGGGCACTGGCCAGGCCGGCGTCGCGTTCGGTGTCGGGCCAGGCGCCGGTCAGGGCGTCGGCCGCAACGAGCGCCAGCAGGTCCCGGTATTCAGGGTCGAGAGGGTCGCGGATGGTCCGCTGGATGATCTGGTGGATGCGTACGGCCTGGTGGGTTTCGGTGGGGGAGTGGTCGATCAGGCTCAGGCGGTGCAGAGCTCGCAGCGCGCCGGTCACCTCCTCCTCGGTGACCGCGGGGGGTGCTGGGGCGGGGCTGTCACCGTGCTGAAGAGTTCGGTGGGCCGTGAGGTAGCTCCGGGTCGCGTGCCCGGTCAGGACCTCGTCGGGGATGCCGTTCGGGTCGAGCATCGCCGCGAGCTGGAGCATGGGACGGGCCAGACCCGCCGGGCGGAGCTCGTCCGCGCGGTCCACGGACAGGGCCCAGGCGGCCGCCGCAGGGGTCGGCTGGTCGTCGGGCAGGGCGCCGGGCTCGGGTAGCAGGTCGGCCAGTTGGCGTGCGCGGTCAGCGAGGCGGGTGCGGTACTCGGCGGCCGTCAGGTGGGTGTCGATGAGGTAGGCGGCGGCCTGGGAGAGGGCGAGCGGCAGGTGACCGAGGTTCTCGGTCAGGGCGGCGAGGTCCGCTTCGGGTTCGCATCGACCGTGGGCGGCCAAGGCCTGTCGGAGGTGTGCCGTGGCCTCGGCCGGGGTGAACAGGCCCACCGTGACCAGGCGGCCGTGGGAGGCGAGGGCGGCCTCGCGGCGCCGGGTGGTGATCAGGGTCCGTCCCCGGTCATGGACGGGCGGCCACAGGTCGCGCAGGTCGCCCGGGTCGGCGACGTCGTCCAGGACGATCAGCCAGCGGGGACGGCCGGGCGCGGGTTCGAGCCAGGCCAGGAACGCCTGCGCGGCCCGCTCCGGGGCGGCGGGGTCCGTGTGCAGGATGTCGGCGGCGGCCTGGGCGTAGGCGTCGATGACGGCCTGGCGGGTGGCGGCGGTGACCCAGACCAGGAGGTCGACCTGCCGCTCGGCCCAGGCACGCCGGGCGTGGTCGGCCGCGAGCTGGGTCTTGCCCACGCCGCCCATCCCGGCCAGGACCTGGCAGAGCACCGCAGTGCCCCCGCCCTCCACGGCGGAGCGCAGCTCCTCCGCCTCGGCCCGGTCCTGGAACGAACCGGCCCGGCGGGGGATCACCCCGACCTGGTGCGGCCAGGAGACGGCATGCCGCGCGGCGGCCTGGTACGAGACCTGGCCGATGTGGTTCGCCGCCAGGCTGCCCTGCGCAGCGTGGATCTGCACACCGCCGACCGGTGGTGTGGGGAGGCTTGGAAACGCCGGTCCGGTCAGCCCTGGGACGGATCCGGCACCGGAGGGGGGCCGATGCGCGCGCCTCCGTGGAGAACGGCCGCCGCGATGGAGCCGCCCTCGGCCTTCACGCTGACGTCCCGCCCGGCGGCCACTCCGCCGGCCGCGGCCGAAACCCCGCGAGCCTCCCCGGTGTCCTCCAGCAGGGCGCGCAGCTCGGTGGCCGCCTGCTCGCGCTCCGCGTCGTCCAGACCTTCGAGGAGGTCCTCGATGCGAGTCCGCCACACCGCCGCCTGGAGCGTCTCCTGCGACCCGCCCCCGGCCACGAGTTCGGCCGCGCTCCGGTCCAGGCGCTCCAGCTGCACCCGCTCCAGCTCGCCGTCGCCCCGACCGAACCACCGCGCGACCCGGTCGCGGACTTCCGACCACGCGTCCGTCGTCGCGGCCTGCACCACTGCGGCGCCCCCCGCCGCGGCCAACGCTTCCAATGACTCGGCCAGCACTTCGCGCCCACCCCCGTGTTCCCGGATCCTTCGTACGCGGCCCCTGACGAGCCGCATCCGAACGTACTTCCGCGGATCAGTGTGCACGGTCCCTTCGCCCAAGTCGTAGCCGTTGAGGCAGATGCCCGGGGGCCCGTCGTCATGGAGCCCGTGACGAACAACGGGGAAGGGAAAGGCAGTCCGGCGGCGTGCCCCGGCTGCGGGACCGGGGACAAGGCCCCGGTCGCCGACGTGCGGCGGGGCAAGGACCAGATCCGGCGGTTCCGCCACCATGTCTGGACGGCCGGCGGGTACGGGGACCAGCTCGACGAGAAGGCGGAGGCGGAGGAGAAGGCGGCGGCCAAGGCGGCAGACGAGCCGGCCTGACCCGCCCGCGCCGCCCGCCCCGCTACTTCAGGTTCTCGCCGATCAGCTTCTTGAACTCGTCCGGGGTGATCGAGTCGATCCCCTTGCCCGAGTTCACCGTGAGCTTCTTGCCGTTGATGGAGACGTCCGGGGTGCCCTGCATGTTCTGGTCGTAGAAGGCCTGGCCGACCTTCTCGACCCACGGCATGTAGGTGAGTTCCTTGACCGCCTGGTTGAAGGCGGGCGTGCGCAGCCCCGGGACCTGGTTCGCGAGGTCCAGCAGGGTGGCCGTGGAGCCGAACTTGTCGTCCGATTCCTTCTCCGGGTGGTTCTGGTAGAGCACCTGGAGGTACTCCATGAACTTCTCGGGGCTCTCGTTCGCCGCCGCGCCCAGGGCGTTGACCGCCCGCTTGGAGCCCTTGCCACCGCCCAGCGCCTTGTCCAGGAACGTGGCGAAGTGGTACTCGACGCGGTACGTGCCCGCGTCCGCCTGCTCCTTGATGGTCTTCCCGAGGCCGATCTCGACGCCCGCGCAGTAGGGGCAGCGCGGGTCGAGCCAGACGGAGAGGACGTTCTTCGCGTCGGCCTTGCCGTACGGGATCACGATCCCGTCCGTGCCGGTGGTGTTGGCCGGCTGGACGAAGGGCTTGCCGGCGGCCTCGTCACCGGAGTCCGAGGAGTTCGCCGCGTACAGGCCGATGCCGACCGCGAGGGCCAGTACGGCGACCAGCGCGCCGCCGATCAGCACGCGCCCGCGCAGCTTCTCGCGCCGGGCCCGGGCCTCGCGCTCCTCGCGCATGCGCTCGCGGGCCTCGCGCCGCTGGTCCTTCTTGCTGGTTGCCATTCCCCAAGGATAAAGATCGTAGAGCGCTCAAGTAGGTGCCATTGGTGCGAATCGGGCAGGGACTTAAGTCCCCGATCGGCATCCGGGCGAGGGGTCCGTGAAGATGAGGCGAATGGTGGGGCACATCTCCTGGGGCGGCGGTGAGTCGCGCGCGAAGAACTGATAGACAGTTAACCTCAACGGCCCCATCGGCCGTCCGCGCGAAGATGTCGGGGCGCGCGGAGCGATATATGACTTTTTTACGTTTTACGGGGGCCGGGACGGCCGCCGCTCTGGGGGGATCGCCGCACTGTGAAGCCACTTCACCGTCACCTCGTCAACACCTCGCGCAAAGTCATGTGCACGGCCGCCCTCGCGGCCAGCCTGACCACTGCCGCGGTCGTGACCAACACACCGATCGCGGGCGCGGGGGAAGCCGAACCGACCCCCGACAGTCCCCAGGCGACCGACCGTGGTGACGCCCGGCTGGACCTTCCCGACCTGGTCGCCGACCCGCCGCCGGCGCCCCCCGGCGCCGCCAGCCCCGGCGGAGCCACCGCGGGCATACCCGCGACCGCCCTCGACGCCTACAAGCGCGCCGAGATCTCGGTGGGCGCCGCGCTCCCCGGCTGCCACCTGCCCTGGCAACTGCTCGCGGGCATAGGCCGGGTGGAGTCCGTGCACGCCTCCGGCTACGGGCTCAAGGCGGACGGGTACACCGAGAAGCCGATCCGCGGGCCGCGCCTGGACGGCAACGGCTTCGCCGAGATCAGGGACACCGACAAGGGCGAGTGGGACGCGGACCCGGATTACGACCGCGCGGTCGGCCCGATGCAGTTCATCCCCTCCACCTGGTCCACCTGGGGCGCCGACGGCAACGCCGACGGCAAGCGCGACCCGAACAACATCTACGACGCCGCGCTGGGCGCCGGCCTCTACCTCTGCGCGGGCCAGCGCAACCTGACCGACGCGGGCGACCTCGACAAGGCGGTCCTCAGCTACAACAGGTCGCGCGAGTACGTGAACACGGTGCTCGGCTACATGCGGCAGTACCAGGCCGGCCAGGGCGCCACCGCGGTTCCGAACCCGCCCTCCGGCAACTACCCGACGCCGAACCCGCCGTACCTGCCGACGCCGCCGGTCCCGCCGGCCCCCGCGCCGGTCCCCACGCCGACGCCGACTCCCCCGCCGACGCCGACCCCGAAGCCGCCGGTCCCCCCGACGCCGGCCCCGACCCTGGACAAGCTGATCCGGGTCGGCACCGCCGAGCTCACGGCCGAGGCCGGGACCGAGTTCGCGCGCACCCCGCTCATCAAGGCGGTGCTGAGCGACGGCATGCCGGCCGTCGACCAGGCGATCGTGATCTCGGTCGATGACGACACCACCGGCCGCACCGTCTTCGCGGCCGACGGCAAGGACTTCGCGGTCGTGCGCACCAACGCCAAGGGCCTGGTCCGGGTTCCGAAGCTGAAGGCGGGCGGCAAGGCCGGCTCCTTCAGCCTGCGCGCCACGGGCTACGCCGTTTCGGTCGAGGTCTCCCTGCGGATCGGCGGCAAGGTCACCCCGGCCAAGCCGGTTCCCGTCCCGGAGGCGGACCAGCTGGTCCGCAGCGACGCGAACGCCGGCACGCCGCTCACGGCGGAGGCCGGGACCGGAATCAAGGGCGTGCAGTTCCTGGCGACGGCGAAGGGCAAGGCGGTCGCCGGGGCCAAGGCCACGGCCGGGCTCGGGACCAAGGACAAGGACGGCGTGTGGGTCCCGGCGGACCCGGCCAAGGCGGGGGAGACCCCGTACTTCCTGGACAAGGACGGCAAGAAGCTGACGGAGCTGGCGCTGCCGGCGACCGCGGCGGACGGCAAGATCGCCCTGCCGGAACTGTCCACCACGGGCGTCGCCGCGGGCGCGTACACGCTCCGCGTGCGGATCTCGGACCAGGTGGTCCTCTTCCTGGAGATCACCGTCACCGCGCCGCCCGCCACCGAGCCCCCGGCCACCGAGCCGCCCGCGACGGAGCCCCCGGTGACCGACCAGCCGGCCCGCAAGGCCTAGGACGACCGCAGGGCCCCGTACCCGGAGACCGGGTCCCGGAACGCCTGTCGCAGCACCCCGCCGAACTCGGCGGGGTGCGTGCTCAGGCCGGTGTGCCCGCCGGGGAAGTGCAGCAGCTCCCTGCCGAACCGCTCCGCGAGGTACGCGGCCGGACGGTAGGGCAGCTCGCCCCGGGAGTCCCGGCCGCCGGCGAGCACGAGCCGGTCCGCGACCGCCTCCAGCCGCCGCAGGTCCGGGGAGTAGGCCATGAAGCTCGGCACGATGCGCCCGAGGAAGTAGGGCAGATCGGCCATCGTCCGCTCGACCCGGGCGGCCGCGGCGGCCGGAAGCCCGGCAGGGGCGGGCGGCTCGACGGCCCGGTCGCCGCGGCCGTCGCCCCCATCGCCACCGGCCCCGTTCTCCTTCTGCAGCCCCGCCGCGAACACGCCCATCGCCGGCATGAGCCCCTCCGCGTCCAGGGTGTCCCGCACGCGCGCGAGGAACGCGCGGTGCGCGGGGGCGTCCGGCAGCACCTCCACCACCGGGGGCTCGTGCGCCACGAGGCGTACGAGGCGTTCGGGCCGGGCGGCCAGCAGGTGCAGGGCCGCGATCGCGCCCGAGCTGGAGCCGAAGACCCGGGCCGGCTCGGCGGGCGACAGCAGATCCAGCAGCCGCAGCGCGTCCTCGGCGTGCTCGGCCACGCTCTGGCCGGCCTCCGGTTCGTCCAGCGGGCTGCGGGACAGGCCGCGCGGATCGTAGGACGCGACGGTGTACTCGGCCGCCAGGGCGTCGGCGACGCCGTCGAAGGCGGCCGCGCCTCCGGTCCCGCCGGGGATCAGCAGCAGGAGCGGGCCCCGGCCGCGCACCTCGTAGTGCAGGGTCGCGCCGGGCACGCGCAGGGTGCCGGTGGCCGGGGTGCCCGGGGTCCGGGTGCTCATGCGGAGCCTCCGTCGCGGGGCGCCGGCCAGTGCGTCAGCAGGACGTGCAGGGCGTCGAGGGACCGGACCCAGGAGGCCTGCGGTGTGCGCGCGTGGGCGAAACCGCCCGAGGCCTCCAGGGCGACGAACCCGTGGAACGTGCTGCGCAGCAGCCGGGCCGCGTCGGTCAGATCGGGCTCGGCCAGCCCGTAGCCGCGCAGCATGCCGTAGGTGAGCGCGACCGCGCGGCGCGGTCCGCGGGCCTTCGCGGCCAGCTCGGGGTCGATCTTGATCGGGGCCTGCGTCGCTGCGTAGCGGCCGGGGAACTTGTGGGCGTACTCCCGCCAGGCGTTGGCGTACGCGACGAGCGCGTCCCGTCCCGCGAGCCCCGCGGTCGCCTCCGCGATGAGCAGCGTCTTCTCGTCCGCCGCCAGCAGCGCGATCCGCCCGCGGAGGTCTTCCAGGCTGCGGACGTGCGCGTAGAGACTCGCGTCCTGCACCCCGAGCCGCCGCGCGACCTGCGCCATGGTCACCCGGTGCAGCCCCACGTCATCCGCGACCTCGGCCCCCACGACGGTGACCTTCTCCGCCGTCAGCCCCACCCGTACGCCCACCATGACATCCTCCCCGTGGTCCCTAGGGGCCTTAGGCTACAACTTGGATCACTAGGCACAAGGCTAGGGACCCTAGTTCTTGACAGGTCGGGGCCGGGGGCCGGGACCGGGGCCCGGGGATCCTGCGGGGCGCGTCACCGGTAGGCGGCGAGGAAGACGCGGGTGCCGGCGGCGGCGTGGCGGTCGAGGTCGGCCTCGGTGTACTGGGACCGGCCGGTGAACATGGCCTTGTTCACCGGGATCCACAGCAGCAGCCCGGAGAAGTGGTTGGCGGCCAGGAGGGCGTCGTCGATGCGGAGCAGCCCCTCGTCCGCCAGGCGCTGGAAGGTCGCCGCCAGCGTGGCGAGCCCTCGTTCGAAGCCCCGCTCGTACCACTCGGTGCCCAGGTCGGGGAAGACGTCGGCGTTGGCGATGATCAGCCGCCGCAGCTGGATGACCTGGGGGTGGGTGAGGGTGGTCAGGAACTGGCGGGCGAGCCGGGTCAGGCTCTCCTCCAGGTCGGCGGCGCCGGTCGGGATGTCGGCCAGCAGGTCGATCGTGGTGTCGAGCCGGTCGGTGGTGGCCAGCACGATCTCGGCGAACAGCTTCTCCTTGTCCGCGAAGTGCTTGTAGACGGTCTGCTTGGACACCGCGGCCAGCTTCGCGATGTCGTCCATGCTCGTCCCCGAGTACCCCTTGTCCAGGAAAACGCTGGTCGCGGCCTCCAGGATCGCCTCGTGCTTGCGTACTGAACGGCTGTCCATCGCCGACACCCTCTCCATCCGTCTCGCCTTCTTCGCAGAAGAGTACTGGACTGACCAGTACTCGTGTGGGTACTGTACGGTCTAGTTCCGAAGCGCGGGCCTTCCGGCCCCGCGTACCGCGTACCGCGCAGACATTTGGAGTGGCTTCCCATGGACAAGGTGTTCTCCGCAGACGGCACGGCCATCGCCTACGAGCAGCAGGGCGCGGGGCCCGTCGTGGTGCTCGTAGGCGGTGCCTTCATGACGCGCGGCGATTCCGCCGGCCTCGCCGCCCTGCTGGCCGATCGCTTCACCGTGATCACCTACGACCGCCGGGGCCGTGGCGACAGCGGGGACGGCGCGGCGTACGAGGTGCAGCGCGAGGTCGAGGACCTGGACGCGCTGATCGGGCAGGCGGGCGGTGAGGCCATGGTCTTCGGCATGTCCTCCGGTGCCGTACTGGCCCTGGAGGCCGTGGACCGGGGCAGCGCCGTCTCCCGGCTGGCCGTGTACGAGCCGCCCTTC
Source organism: Streptomyces sp. GL_141 (assembly GCF_057834385.1). Taxonomy (NCBI): domain Bacteria; kingdom Bacillati; phylum Actinomycetota; class Actinomycetes; order Kitasatosporales; family Streptomycetaceae; genus Streptomyces; species Streptomyces sp. GL_141. The sequence continues at coordinate 3,516,458 of NZ_CM174402.1, read as the reverse complement.
ATCACCGACGACAGCCGCCCGCCGCTGCCCGCCGACTACGTCGCCCACCTGACGGAGCTCGTGGCGCAGGGGGCGTACGGCGATGCCGTGTCCTACTTCATGACCGCGGCCGTCGGCATGCCCGCCGAGGCCGTCGCCGGGATGCGACAGGCTCCCTTCTGGGCCGGCATGGAGGCCACCGCCCGCACCCTGCCCTACGACGGACGGGTCATGGGCGACACCATGTCCGGCCGGCCGCTGCCCGCCGACCGCTGGCGGTCCGTGACCGTACCCGTCCTCGTCGGCAGCGGGGACGCGGGCCCGGCACACATGCTGCGCGGTGCGCGCGAGCTCGCCGCACTGGCCGGCAACTTCGCCCTGCACGTCTTCCCCGGCGAAGAGCACACCATCGCCCCCGAGCTCCTCGCCCCCGTCCTGACCGGCTTCTTCACCACCGGGGAGCAGGCCTGAGCAAGGAAAACGCCTCGACATCGGGCGCGGTGATCGGGGACGCTTCGCGCGATGACAAGAATCGACGACACACCGCCCGCGTGGGACGAGCGCACCCAGCTCACCACGTTTCTCGACTACGCCCGTGAGACCGCCCGCGCCAAGTGCGAGGGCGCCTCGGCGGAGAACGCCCGCAAGGCGCTCCTGCCGGGCTCACCGCTGATGACCCTGAGCGGGCTGATCAACCATCTCCGCTGGGTCGAGTACTACTGGTTCCAGGTGGTCTTCCTCGGCGAGGAGGACCAGGGGCCCTGGACCGACGAGGACCCCGACCGCGAGATGCGCATCGCCGTCGACTTCCCGCTCCCGCAGCTGCTCGACGAGTACGCCGAGCAGAGCGCCCGGTACCGCGAACTGGTCGCCGGGAACGGCCTGGACGAGCAGGCGCGGCGAACCGTCCGCGACGGCCTCCGTGTCGACCTGCGCTGGATCCTCCTCCACCTCACCGAGGAGACGGCCCGCCACAACGGCCACCTGGACATCCTGCGCGAGATGCTCGACGGCACGACGGGCGACTAGGCCGTCTCTTTCGGATCTTGCCGGTCAGGCCAGGCAGGATCCGAAAGAGACGGCCTAGGCCCTGACAGGTCCTCAGGTTGGCCTGCATTCGCCTGCGCCCCGTCCCGCGCGGCACTTATCCTGCGCGCATGGGGGAGATCTTCTTACCGGGCGACACCCTGGCGGGCGGTCGGTACCGGATCGACGGGACGCTCGGCAGCGGCGGGATGGCCCTGGTCTACCACGGGTGGGACACGAGCCTGTCCCGGGCCGTCGCGGTCAAGACGATGCGGCCCGAGCTCGGACTCGACGCGGGGTACTCGCTGAGGTTCCGGCGGGAGGCGCAGGCCATGGCCGCCCTCGCGCACCCGAACGTGGTCACCGTGCACGACACCGGCGAGGAACCGCGCCCCGACGGGCCGCCGGTGCCGTACTTCGTCATGGAGCTGGTCGCCGGGCGCTCGCTGGCCGACCGGCTGCGCACCACGGGCGCCTTCCCGGTGGCAGAAGCCGCCGGGATCGCGGACCAGGTGCTGGCGGCGCTGGCCGTCAGCCACGAGCGGGGCATGGTGCACCGGGACATCAAACCCGCCAACGTGCTGCTGTCCGGCTCCGAGGGCACCGTGAAGGTCGCGGACTTCGGGATCGTGCGGGCCATGGCGGGTGACGACGTACCGCTGACCGGGACCCGGATGATGGTCGGGACCCCGCAGTACATGTCGCCCGAGCAGGTGCGCGGGCTGCCGGTGGACGGCCGCTCGGACCTGTACGCGGTGGGCGTGCTGCTCTTCGAGATGCTGACCGGCCGGGTGCCCTTCGACGGGGACGACGGCTACGTGATCGGCTACCGCCACGTCACGGAGCCGCCGCCCACCCTGGCCTCGTACGGGGTCTTCGGCCGGCCGCAGCTGGAGGCCGTGCTCGCGCGCGCCCTGGCCAAGGAGGCGGGGGAGCGGTATCCCGACGCCCACGCCATGAGGGCGGCCCTTCGGGCCCCGGCGAGCACACCGACGCCGACCGCCCTGAACGTCCCGAGGCGGCCGGCCGGGCCGCCGCCGGCCACGCCGGTTCCGGTTCCGTTGGCGGCGCCCGTGCCTGTGGCGGCTTCGGTGCGGACGCCCGCTCCCGCGCCAGCTCCCGTGACGCCGGCGCCGGCAGGGCGGGCGGTCCCGTCCGGGGGCAGGCCCCGGCGGTGGCTGCGGCTGCTCGGGTCTCTCGTGTGCTTCTACCTCGCCCAGATGATGCCCAGCAGCATCCCGGGCTACGCGCTCATGGCCCTCGGGCTGGGGCTCGCCCTGCCGTTTTCCCGGCGGGGGCAGCGCCGACTGGGCGTGCCGATGACCATCGCGTTCTCCCTGGTCATGGTCCTGCAGCTGGTGGGGATGGCCCTGCGCCCGGGAGCTTTCGCCGAACTGCTGGCCGGTCTGAAGATCTGACCCGGAAGTCCTGACCCGGAAGTCCTGACCCGAAGTCCTGACCCGGCCGAGCGGATCCGCGGCCGCGAGAAGCCCGGTGCACCACAAGAAGCCCGGTGCGCCGCAAAAGGCAGGAGCCCCGTCGACTCTGCTCGCGCAGAGAAGACAGGGCTCCTTGGGTACTGCATATCCAACCGCGATTGGTTGGCCCAGGCGACTAGGCCGGGGTGACGTTCTCCGCCTGCGGGCCCTTCGGACCCTGGGTGACGTCGAAGTTCACCAGCTGGTTCTCCTCAAGGGAGCGGAAGCCGGCGGCGTTGATCGCGGAGTAGTGGACGAAGACATCCGGGCCGCCGCCGTCCTGGGCGATGAAGCCGAAGCCCTTTTCAGCGTTGAACCACTTGACGGTTCCGGTAGCCATGAGCCCTCCTATGGGCCAAAGGGTCGCCCTGCTCCAGAACCTGCTAAGAAGTCTGAAAACTACAAAAGCCTGCGGGTCACATTCTCCGCAGGCCTCGTACTGCAAGGGAAACCAAACTGCAACTTGCGTCGAGCCTAGCACGCACCTCCCGGCCGAGACCAGAGGGAAAGATCACGTCACTCGGACGTTTGAGACCCGCCAGACGGCTGACGGGGACACGGGGGCTAGTCTCGCGATGTGGACGTCTATCGCAGCCGGCCCCGTGTCGGCCACATTCAGTTCCTGAACTGCCTGCCCCTCTACTGGGGGCTGGCCAGAACCGGCACGCTGCTGGACCTGGAGCTGACCAAGGACACCCCGGAGAAGCTCAGCGCGAGCCTCGTCCAGGGCGGCCTGGACATCGGTCCCATCACCCTCGTGGAGTTCCTCCGCAACGCGGACGAGCTCGTCGCCTTCCCCGACCTGGCGGTCGGCTGCGACGGTCCCGTCATGTCCTGCGTGATCGTTTCGCAGGTCCCCCTGGACCAGCTGGACGGCGCCCGCGTCGCTCTGGGATCCACCTCGCGAACGTCCGTACGCCTGGCCCAGCTGCTGCTCGCGGAGAAGTACGAGGTGCGGCCCGACTACTACACCTGCCCGCCCGACCTGGGGCTGATGATGCAGGAGGCGGACGCCGCGGTGCTGATCGGCGACGCCGCGCTGCGGGCCTCGCTGCACGACGCGCCCCGGCTCGGGCTCACCGTCCACGACCTGGGGGCGATGTGGAAGGAGTGGACGGGACTGCCGTTCGTCTTCGCCGTCTGGGCCGCCCGCAAGGACTACCTGGAGCGCGAGCCGGAGGTCGTGCGCAAGGTCCACGAGGCCTTCCTCGCCTCCCGGGACGTGTCCCTGGAGGAGGTCGGCAAGGTCGCCGAGCAGGCGGCCCGCTGGGAGGCCTTCGACGCGGAACTCCTGGAGCGCTACTTCACGACGCTCGACTTCCGCTTCGGCCCCGACCAGCTGGCCGGCGTACGTGAATTCGCGCGGCGGACGGGACTCACGACGGGCTATGCGCCCGATGTGAACGTGGAGCTCCTGCCGGTGGGCGTGCCCGGGCATTAGCGCGGCTTATGAGGGTATTCGCCTTTCCGCAGAGCGGAATGGGGCGGAAGGCGAATGCCCGCCGTTTACCGGGAATGCCTCCTCTCTTTCCCCGCCCCTTGTCGTCACCCCCGCGGGCGTGCGGCCGGGGCTGCCCGGGGACACGATGAGAGGAAGGGAAGGGGGAAGCCCGGGGCGGTCGCGAGCGTGCTCACACAGGGGGCCATCGGAGCTCTGCCATGACCACACGCTCAGTCGGCCGGGACATCACGGTCCTCGGAGACGCCCTCGAAGTGCCCGGCATCGGTTTCATGCCCGTCAACGCCTTCGTCCTGCACGCCCGGGAGCCCGTGGTCGTCGACACCGGCCTCAGCCTGCCCGACCGGGACTTCCTGAAGACCCTGTCCGAGGCCATCGACCCCGCCGACGTGCGGTGGATCTGGCTGACGCACCCCGACAAGGACCACACCGGCGGGATCTTCGCCCTGCTGGAGGCGGCCCCCGGGGCCCGCGTGGTGACCACGTTCCTCGGCGCGGGCGAGATGACCACGGAGCGGCCGCTGCCGATGGACCGGGTCCACTTCCTCAACCCCGGGCAGCGGCTCGACGTGGGAGACCGCTCCCTCACCGCCTTCCGGCCGCCCCTCTACGACAACCCCGCCACCGTGGGCTTCTACGACGACCGGTCGCGGGCCTGCTTCAGCTCCGACTGCTTCGGCTCCCCCGTCCCGGACGGCGACCTCGCGGCCGGCGGCGACGCCGGGGCGGTCGGGCCCGAGGAGCTGCGGGCCGGCCAGCTGTTCTGGGCTTCGGTGGACAGCCCCTGGGCGTCCGTCGCCGACCGGGAGAAGTTCCTCGCCACGGTCCGGCCGCTCAGGGACATGGACCCCGAGCTCGTCCTCTCCACCCACCTGCCGCCGGCCGCCGGAGTCGGGCTCATCGCCCGGATGATCGACACGGTGGCCCTCGCCCCGGGGCTCGACCCCTTCGTGGGCCCGGACCAGCAGGCCCTGGAACAGATGCTGGCCGGCTTCGCACCGGCCGGCGCGGCGGCCTGACGGGCCCGGCGGATCCTTCGGCCCGTCCGGCGTGTGCGGACCGGGTCCGGGGATGGGCGAAGGGCGGGTTGGGGACAACCTCCCCGGCTCCCGCAGCCCCTGCTACCGTCCATCGCCAAGACGCGGGCGGGGCGGCGGGGGCGGGGGCGAGAGCTGGCATGGGCATCGCGGGATTCGTGGCCGGGGTCACGCTCTGGGGCGCGCTGGCGGGCCTTCTGCTGCCCCGGGCCGCCTACCGCCTCTCCGTCGAGGTGGGCCTGCCCTGGCGCTCCGACTGCCCGGCCGGGCATCCGCTGACCGGCCCGGCCGGAGGCTGGCTGGGCCCGGCGGTCTGCCCCCGGTGCGCGCCCGCCACAACCGCCCGGTCCCCGTGGCGAGGCCGCGGCTACGCGCCCGTCGCCGGGGCCGTGCTCGCCTCCGTCCTGGTGTGCCTCACGCTCGGCGCCGGGGTCGGGGCGCGGCCCGAGCTGGGCGCCTGGCTGCTGCTGGCGCCGTTCACCGTCCTGCTCTGCTTCGTCGACCAGGCCGTGCACCGGCTGCCCGACGTACTGACCCTCCCGCTGGCGGCCACCACCGCGGCCGCGCTCGGCGTGGCCGCCCTGTTCGCGGGTACCGGCGGCTCCTGGACGCGCGCGCTGCTCGGGGGGCTCACCCTCGGGTCCGTGTACCTCGTCCTCCATCTGATCCACCCGCCCGGCATGGGCTTCGGCGACGTCACCCTGGCACTGACCGTGGGGCAGGTCCTGGGCTGGTACGGGTGGTTCGTGCTGTTCGCGGGCAGCTTCGCCGCGTTCGCCGCGGCCGCCGTGCACGGGTACGCCCGGACCGCCCTGCGCCGGGTGGAGCCCGGGACCTCGATCGCCTTCGGGCCGTTCATGGCCGGCGGCGCCCTCGCGGGCGTGCTCTACGCGGGCCTGGGCCTGGGGCTGGGACTCGACCTGGGGTCGGGCCCCGTCCTGGGCGCCGGACCGGTCCCGTAGGCCGGTTCCGCGATCCGGGCCCTTCGGGACATCCCGCAGGGGGCCAGGCCGGGAGCGGGAGGGGCTGGCGTAGGCTGGATCGGTCCGGGAATCTCGACCGCAGCCGGGCGCCAGCCGAACGACACAGCCGAAAGGTGACGCACCGGTGACCGACCAGGCCGCTCTCCAGTCAGTCCTCGACCGAGCCGCCGCTGGGGGCCGGATCACCCAGGAAGAGGCGCTCGACCTCTACCGCCACGCGCCCCTGCACGCCCTCGGCCAGGCCGCCGACGCCGCCCGCCGGCTGCGCTACGCCGGTACCGAGCACATCGCGACGTACATCATCGAGCGCAACATCAACTACACCAACGTGTGTGTGACGGCGTGCAAGTTCTGCGCCTTCTACGCGGCCCCCAAGGACGCGAAGAAGGGCTGGTCCCGGGACCTCGACGACATCCTGCGCCGCTGCGCGGAGACCGTCGAGCTGGGCGGCACGCAGATCATGTTCCAGGGCGGCCACCACCCGGACTACGGCGTCGAGTACTACGAGCACCACTTCTCCGCCATCAAGCAGGCCTTCCCGCAGCTGGTCATCCACTCCCTCGGCGCGTCCGAGGTCGAGCACATGGCCCGGATCTCCAAGGTGTCGGCGGAGGAGGCCATCCAGCGCATCCACGCCGCCGGCCTCGACTCCTTCGCGGGCGCCGGCGCCGAGCTGCTCCCGGAGCGGCCGCGCAAGGCGATCGCCCCGCTCAAGGAGTCCGGCGAGCGCTGGCTGGAGATCATGGAGATCGCCCACAAGCTGGGCGTGGAGTCCACCTCCACCATGCTCATGGGCACCGGCGAGACCAACGCCGAGCGCATCGAGCACATCGCGATGATCCGCGACACGCAGGACCGTACGGGCGGCTTCCGCGCCTTCATCCCGTACACCTACCAGCCCGAGAACAACCACCTCAAGGGCCGGACCCAGGCGACCGTCTTCGAGTACCTGCGCATGATCGCCATCGCGCGGCTCTTCCTCGACAACATCGCCCACATCCAGGGCTCCTGGCTGACCGTGGGCAAGGAGGCGGGCCAGCTCTCCCTGCACTACGGCGCCGACGACCTCGGTTCGATCATGCTGGAGGAGAACGTGGTCTCCTCGGCCGGTGCCAAGCACCGCTCCAACCGCATGGAGATCATCGACCTCATCCGCAAGGCGGGCCGCGTCCCCGCGCAGCGCGCCACGACGTACGAGCACCTCCTCGTGCACGAGGACCCGGCGAACGACCCGGTCGACGACCGCGTGGTCTCGCACATCTCCTCGACCGCCATCGAGGGCGGTACGGCCCACCCCGAGCTGAAGCTCATCTCCTCGAACTGACGCGCCCGTGCTGACGATCCACACCGCCGAACTCCTCGTCACCGGACCGACCGGTTCCGGCGCCGGTACCGGTTCCGCGCCGCTGCCCGGCGGCGCGGTCCTGGTCGAGGGCGACCGCATCGCCCGGGTGGGCCCGTACGAGGAGCTCGCCGCGGCCTACCCGCACGCGCGCGCCCGCAGCTGGCCCGGGGTGCTGACCCCGGGGCTGCTGGTGCGCGGCGGTGACGAGCTGCTGGAGCGCACGTACTACCCGGACGACCCGTACGAGATCACCGAGCTCGGGGCCGAACCGATCAGCGGCGCCGAGGCGTTGGCGGACCTGAAGATGACCGAGCCGCGCTGGGGCAACAGCGCGCGGCGCGGCACGCAGAAGCTGCTCGCCCGCGGGGTGGTCGCGGTGGCCGGCCGCTTCACCAGCCCGGCCGTCCGGACGGCCGTGGTCCGCTCCGGGCTCACCGTCGTCCCGCCCGCCCCCTACGAGGGCCCGGCCTCCCTGGACCCGCTCGCCGGCCGGACCGCGGCCGAGGAGGCCTTCCACGGAGTCCTGGAGCCGGGAGCTCCGGCGCGGTTCGCGGTCTTCGCGGTCCCCGGCCCGGCGGAGCTGCTGGTGGAGGGCCCGACCACCTGTGTGGCCACGGTCATCGGCGGCAGGCTGCTCCACCGCCGGCGCTGAGCCCGCCGCCCCGCGCGGACCCGTACGGGCCGCCGGTGCGGGAAGCGGGGGGCCTGCGAGAATGGCGGGGCGGTCCGCAGGACCCTGCCGAACCGTTGGCCAGGACCCTGCCGAACCGTTCGCCGCACCATTCGCACCGCACCCGAGGGGCCCACGCCAGTGACATCCGCTTCCCTGGACAAGCAGCCGCACGAAGTCGCCTCCATGTTCGACGGCGTGGCGGCGAACTACGACCTCACCAACGACGTCCTCTCCCTCGGGCAGGCCCGTCTGTGGCGCAAGGAGGTCGCCAAGGCGGTTGGCGCGCGTCCCGGGCAGCTGGTCCTCGACCTGGCCGCCGGCACGGCCACGTCCTCGCTGCCCTTCGCCGCCGCCGGCGCCTACGTCGTGCCCTGCGACTTCTCCCTCGGCATGCTCCGCGAGGGCAAGAAGCGCAACCCCTGGCTCCCGCTGACGGCCGGCGACGCGACGAAGCTCCCCTTCAAGGACGACGCCTTCGACACCGTCACCATCTCCTTCGGCCTGCGCAACGTCCAGGACACCGACGCCGCCCTGCGCGAGCTGTACCGGGTCACGAAGCCCGGCGGCCAGGTCGTGATCTGCGAGTTCTCGCAGCCCACCTGGACCCCCTTCCGGACCGTGTACACCGAGTACCTGATGCGCGCGATGCCGCCGGTGGCCCGCGCGGTCTCCTCCAACCCCGACGCGTACGTCTACCTCGCCGACTCCATCCGCGCCTGGCCCGACCAGCCGGCGCTGGCCGCGCTGCTGCAGAAGGCCGGCTGGTCCAAGGTGGCCTGGCGCAACCTCAGCGGCGGCATCGTGGCCCTGCACCGCGGCACCAAGCACGCGTAGCCACGGGACCCGGGCCGCCTCCGATGGACTACCAGGCACTGCTGGAGCAGGTCGCCACCGACATCGCCCCGCTGATCGGCAGCGGCACCACCGCCGAGTACATCCCGGCGCTGGCGTCGGTGGACCCGCGGCAGTTCGGGATGGCCATCGCCGACCTCGACGGCAACGTCTTCGGGGTGGGGGACTGGGAGACCCCCTTCTCCACCCAATCCATCACCAAGGTCTTCGCGCTGGCCCTCGCGCTCGCCGAGGGCGGCGACAGCCTGTGGGAGCGGGTGGGCCGGGAACCCTCCGGCAACCCCTTCAACTCCCTCGTGCAGCTGGAGTACGAGAACGGCATCCCGCGCAACCCCTTCATCAACGCGGGCGCGCTCGTCGTCACCGACCGGCTCCAGACGCTGACGGGCGACGCGAGCAGCGAACTGCTGCGCTTCCTCCGGGAGGAGAGCCAGAACCCGGACGTCGCCTTCGACGCGGAGGTCGCCGCCTCCGAACAGGAACACGGCGACCGCAACGCGGCCCTGGCCCACTTCATGGCCGCCTACGGGAACATCGACAACCCCGTGCCGACGCTGCTGGAGCACTACTTCTGGCAGTGCTCCATCGAGATGAGCTGCGCCGACCTGGCCCGGGCGGGCCGCTTCCTGGCCCGGCACGGACTGCGCGCGGACGGCTCCCGTCTCCTCACCCGCAGCGAGGCGAAGCAGGTCAACGCGGTGATGCTGACCTGTGGGACGTACGACGCGGCGGGGGAGTTCGCCTACCGGGTGGGCCTGCCCGGCAAGAGCGGCGTCGGCGGCGGCATCGTCGCGGTCGTGCCCGGCGCGTGCACGCTGGCCGCGTGGAGTCCCGGCCTGGACACCCAGGGCAACTCCGTCGCCGCGGTGGCCGCACTGGACCGCTTCACGACCCTGACGGGCCTTTCCGTCTTTTAACGCGCCGCACCCCTCCTCGACGCGTCGCACCCCTCCCCAGCCCTTCCGGCGCTTGAGGACCGGGGTCCGGGCAGCGCCCGGGGAACGGTGGAAGGGCGGGTAGGGGAACTCCGCCCCGCGCAGCGGCACGCCCCGCCGAGCGGGTAGGGGCTCCGCGGAGCGGGGGTCAGGGAAGGGTGAGGGTGTAGCGGCGGGCTTGGCGGGGGCGGCCCGGGATGGGGAGGCGGTCCGCCAGGGTCATGCCCAGGCGCTCCGCCACCGCGATCGAGCGGACGTTCGCGTCGTCGATCATCGCCACCACATCCGGCACCCCAGCCCCCCGCACCCGCTCCAGCGTCGCCAGCGCAGCGGCATACGCGTACCCCTGCCCCCACGCGGAGCGACCGAGCCGCCAGCCGATCTCGATCTCCCCGACCGGCCCCCACCCCTTCGACTCGGGCCACGGCTGCGCCCCGGTGAAGCCGAGGACCTCGCCGTCCGCGTCGAGCAGCGTCCACAGGCAGAAGCCGAGCCGGGCGTCGTGCATCCGCTGTCGGGCGGTGATTTCCTCGTAGAAGGAGAGCTCGGCGGGGCCGCCGAGGAACTCCATGACATCGGGGTCGTGGAAGACCCGGTGCCAGGCGTGCGCGTCCTCGTCCGTGGGCACACGGAGCTGGACGACGGGGAGCGGCCGGGTCGGCGAGGTGGTCACAGGGGGCAGCCCTTCGGATCGCGATCTCTCTCGCTGCATAGACTGCACATGTCTTGTGCCGTTGGGCACCCTTTATCGAGCCTTCGGGAGACCCGCCGTGACCGAGCCCCTCTCCGAGCACTCCGCGGACGTGATCGTCGTCGGGGCCGGGCCCGCCGGCTCGACCACTGCTTATTACCTGGCCAAGGCCGGACTTGACGTCCTGCTCCTGGAGAAGACCGCGTTCCCGCGCGAGAAGGTCTGCGGCGACGGCCTGACGCCGCGCGCCACGAAGCAGCTGGTGTCGATGGGCATCGACATCTCCGAAGAGGCCGGCTGGCTGCGCAACAAGGGCCTGCGGATCATCGGCGGCGGCCAGCGGCTCCAGCTGGACTGGCCCGAGCTGGCCTCCTTCCCCGACTACGGACTCGTCCGCAAGCGCGACGACTTCGACGAGACCCTGGCCCGCCAGGCGCAGAAGGCCGGCGCCCGGCTGTACGAGCGCTGCAACGTGGGCGAGCCCGTACGCGATCCCCGTACCGGCCACATCACCGGCGTGACGGCGAAGCTCGGCGAGGAGAAGACCCCGGTCACCTTCAGCGCCCCGCTGGTGGTCGCGGCCGACGGCAACTCCTCCCGGCTCTCGCTGGCGATGGGCCTGCACCGCCGCGAGGACCGCCCGATGGGCGTGGCCGTGCGGACGTACTTCACCTCGCCGCGCCACGACGACGACTACCTGGAGTCCTGGCTGGAGCTCTGGGACCGGCGCGGGGCCGAGGACCGGCTGCTGCCCGGCTACGGCTGGATCTTCGGCATGGGCGACGGCACCTCCAACGTCGGCCTCGGCATCCTCAACTCCTCCTCCGCCTTCAAGGAGCTGGACTGGCGCGAGGTCCTCAAGGCCTGGTGCGCCTCGATGCCGGAGGACTGGGGCTACACCCCCGAGAACATGACGCAGCCCATCCGCGGCGCGGCCCTGCCGATGGCCTTCAACCGGCAGCCGCACTACACCAAGGGGCTGCTGCTCGTCGGTGACGCGGGCGGGCTCGTCAACCCGTTCAACGGCGAGGGCATCGCCTATGCGATGGAGTCGGGCCAGATCGCCGCCGACGTCATCGTCCAGGCGCACTCCCGCGCCACCCCCGCCCTGCGCGAACTGACCCTGCACAGCTACCCGAAGGTCCTGAAGGAGACCTACGGCGGCTACTACACCCTGGGCCGCGCCTTCGTGAAGCTCATCGGCAACCCGAAGATCATGAAGATCGCCGCCCAGCGCGGGCTGAGCCACCCGGTGCTGATGAAGTTCACCCTGAAGATGCTGGCCAACCTGACCGACCCGACGGGCGGCGACGCGATGGACCGCGTCATCAACGGCCTTTCGAAGGTCGCCCCCAAGGCCTGATCGTTCAAGACCTGGCCGCTCGGTGGAGAGCTGCGCGGCCAGGTTCTCCGCGTTCGACCTTCAGACGTTGACGATCTTCACCTTGGGTGAGCCCGGAAGTTCCTCGGCGGCCTTACAAAGTGCTGGGATGTGCGACTTGTCAGAAGTGACGAGCAGCACCGGGGGAGCGCAGAGTGCGGCCGTGGCCACCACGAGTGCGTCCACGAGGCATTCGTGCCCGTCAAGGCCCGAGGCGTCCAGCAGCTTCGCTGCGGCGTCCGTTACCGCGTCGTTGACCGGTTTCACGTCGAACCGGGACAGTAGGAACTGGAGTCGCTTGGCGGCTTCTCCTGTTCGGCGCACCTCCAAGGGCGTCAGTGCGGACAGCGCCACGCGTCGGCCGCTCTGCTGAGCGACCTCGATGCGCGCGCGCATCCCCTCGTCACCGTCGACGTGCAGTGAAAGCCCTTGGGCGTCCAGGACGAGCGTGCCCTCGCTCTTGGCCTTGATCTTGAGGCGCTTGCTCACCACTCCTGTTCCGCCTGCCGCCGCGCTTCGGCGGAGACGGGGCCGAACGCCTTGCGGTCGGCGGTCACGACCTCGCGGAGCTTCTGCGCGGCGAGCCATTCCTCCAGAGCTTCGGCCACAACGGAGGAGAACCCGCTCTTGCCGGCGCGCTCCTCGACCTCCTTGATCAACGACTGGGCGAGCGACACGGATCTCTTGCCGGCCCGCTCGACGGCCTGGGGTGTTACGTGACTGCTCATACCCAAAAAGTAACACCGCCGGTAGGAATTTTCTCGTCCGATGGTTACCTCAGTGGAACCAAGGTCGCTCCCAAGGCCTGACCCCGACCCTGACCGGGCGCGCCGTGCGCGGGGGCTCCTACGGGCCTTCGCGCGGGGGCTCGCAGGCGATCGCGGGCGGGGCCTCGTACGGCGCCTCCCGGCCGGGCTCGGACGCGCCGTGGACCAGGCGGATGCAGCGGGTCAGCAGGACCAGGCCGCAGACCATCAGGGTGCCCGAGGCCGTCCAGTCCAGGGTGAGCGTGAGCGGGGATCCGGGCTTCTGCCAGGGGCGGGTGGTGGTCAGCAGCCAGCCGCCGAGGGAGAGCAGGCCGAGCCCGGCGGCGGCCGGGACGGCACCGGTGCCCGCGTCGGGGACTTCGTCGGACGGGCTGGTCGTCACGGATCACTACTTCCTGGGGCGACTCGGGCGCGCTCGCCCGGGCCCATCTTCTCAGGGCCCGGCCCGTTCGGCACGAGGTGCCCGCCAGGCGGGACGGGCGGCAAGTTGGTTTCCAGGCAAGAAGATTGGCTGACCAGCAGGTGAGAAGGCCTTGTCCCGGGTAACCCCGGGCTGTTCAATTCCCGAGAGTGAACAGGTCTTCCGCGACGCGCTCCCGTCCGCTCCGCCACCCCGCCCTCCCGGCCGCCGTCCTGCTGGTGCTCGTCCTGGCCGGCTGTTCGTCGGACCCGGACGGCGCCGGCGCGCACGGGGAGCCGGAACTCGGAGAGGTCGCCGTCGCCCCGGCCACCGCCTCGCTCTCGCTGCCCCTGGACGCGTACACGGACACCGATGCCGAGACGGTCCGCATGGGGCAGGTGCAGCAGCGGCTGCTCTCCCGCTGCATGGCCCGGTACGGGTTCCCGTACGAGGAGGTCAGGCCGTCCGATCCGGCCGGGGCCCAGGGCTCCGAGGGCCGGCACCGGACGCTCTTCGGGGCGGCCGATCCGGTGTTCGCGGCGGCCCACGGCTACGACACGACCGCGGGCAAGGGGCGGCCGGTCAAGCCCCCGGCCACCCCGCTGAGCGAGAGCGCCGCGCTGGTCATGCACGGCGAACGGCCGGGCGGGGAACAGGGCGCCGCACAGCCCCCGGACGCCGCGACCGAGGAGGAGGCCGCCCAGGTGGACAGCGGCATCGACGTCGGCGGGCAGAAGGTGCCGCCCGGCGGATGCGTCCGGGAGGCCTACCGCAAGCTGTACGCGCCGACGAAGGACAGCGTGGACCTGCTGTTCCCGTTCGGGCTGGCCTCGGAGGCGCACGAACGCTCCAAGAGCGACTCGCGGGTGGTCGAGGTGCTGAAGAACTGGTCGGCGTGCATGGGCAAATCGGGGTACACCGGACTGAAGGACCCCTACGAAGTCGCCCAGAAGCTCGGCCTGGAGGCCGATCCGGGCGGCCCCAAAGCCGTTACGGCCGCCAAGGCCGACGTCGCCTGCAAGCGCGAGGTGAACCTCGTGGGCATCTGGGTGGCCGTGGAGGCGGCGTACCAGAAGCGGCTGGTGGAGGAACAGGCCGAGACCCTCGCGCTCTACAAGAAGCAGCGCGAGGCCCGTTACAAGCTGGCGGCCGGGCTCCTCTGAGCCGGGCGCGGGCCTTTCAGGAGGGCCGGGGCAGGCAGGTCCGGAACGCGTCGAGGCGGTCCCTCTTGAGGGACTGCCACTGCTCGGAGGTGCCACCCTCCTTCTGGCCCGCCTCGCCGGTGACCGGATCCGGGTCCGGATACCAGGAGATGCCCTGTTCCCGCATGCACTCGGAGCCCTTGCGCGCGGCGGCGAGTTCCTGCGGACTCACCTGGACGGGGGCGGCGGGCGAGGGGAGCAGGGACAGGCAGGCCTTCTGTGCCTCGGGGTACTGCGGACTCTCCTTCTCCACGAAGTGCGGTGCCCCGTTCTCCCCGTAGGAGATGGTCATTCCGTGCTGTTCCATGCACCGGTAGAACGGGATGTCACCCGCCGCGAGCGAGGGCGTGGCGGTGGGTCCGGGCGTAAGTCCGGGCGTTCCCGCTCCGGAGTTCTTCCCCGGAACTGCTCCGCCTCCGCATCCGGTCAGTGCGAGGCACAAAAGGAGTGACGAGGATATTTCGCGTACGCGCACGAGGTTGTTTCCCTTGCGGTCGGCGGAGTGGAGGGGCGCGTCCGTGTGGGGGGAGGGGCGGAAGGCCGCGGGAGAGCGTAATCGGGTGCCGAGTGTCCCGACAAGTCCGGTACGCGCCATGGTGGTTGTGGCCTGATCAGCCGAGAAGACCCTTGCCTCGGAGAAGTCCGGAGGGTTTAATCCCGGCCGGAATGAATTCCCTGAAGATGGAGAAAAGGCTCATGAGCAAGGCCCTTAACAGAATCGCCGCCGGCTGCGCCGCCGCGGTATCCGTGGGCGCCGTTCTCCTGGCGGCGGCCGGACCGGCGGCCGCCAACACCCCGAAGGACGGCTATCTGGAAACCAGCGAGTTCGGCCTTTACTACAACTCCTACCAAGGTGGTTGTGTCTTCGACCTGATGGCCTCGGACTGGAACTTCTACAACGACCTCTTCATCGGGCCGGAGGGCTGCGCCGGCCGGAACCGGGTGACGAACGACGACACCGCTTCCTACCGGAACCGGGACACGTACACGTGGAAGGTGGGCACCGACCCGAACCTCGCCGGTCTGGTCGGCGCGCTCCCCCCGGGCTACGTGGGCAACGCCAGCGTCAACTTCAAGAACAAGATCACCTCGGCCACGTTCCTCGACTGACGGAACGACACGACCCGGCGCGGCACGACCCGGCACTGCGCGGCACGACCCGCCACGGCGCGGCACGACCCGCCACGACCCGCCACGGCGCGACGCGGCACGGCATGGCGCGGGGCCGCCTCCGCGGCTGCCCCGTGGCGCCCGGACGGCGCGCAGGCGCCCCCCAGAGGCTCCGGGAGCGTCCGGGAACCTCAGGGGCCCAGGGAACGCCGGGAGCCCCAGGACGGCCGAAAGGCCGGTACTCCACCCCCGAGCGGGGGAGTACCGGCCTTTCGTGCGTCACCGGGAGCGGCCCGGGACTGCGGGGAGATGTCAGAGGACGCGGACGGCGCCCGTCGGCTTGTCGTAGCTCAGGGAGCGCTCGACGATGCCGGTGCTGGGGTTCTGCGCGCCGACGAACTTGCCGCCGCCGACGTAGATGGCGACGTGGTACGCGCTGCCCTTGGAGCCCCAGTAGAGGATGTCGCCCGGCTGAAGGGCGTTCAGGGAGACCGAGGTGCCGGCCGAGGACTGCGCCTGCGACATGCGCGGCAGGCTGATGTTCGCCTGGCGGTACGCGGCCTGGACGAGGCCCGAGCAGTCGAACGAGGACGGACCGGTGCCGCCCATGACGTACGCCTTGCCGACCTGCGCGCGGGCGAAGCTGACGATCGCGGCGGCGGAGCCGGTCACGGGGGCCGTGACGGTGCCCTTGCCCTGCGAGGAGGACCCCGCGGAGGAGCCGTTCGAAGAGGACCCGGAGTTGCTCTGGATCGGGGCGCGGGCCGCGCTGCGGCTGGCGCGCTCGGCCTCGGCCTTGCGGTCCGCCTCCGCCTTCGCCTTCGTCTCGGCGTCGGCCTTCTGCTGGGCGTCGGCCTTCAGCTGCTTGGCCTCGGCGGCGGCGCCCGTGCGGGCCGTCTCCTCCAGGGCGTTGAGCTCGCCGTCGACGGCGGCGGCGCGGGTGTTCTCCGCGGCCTTGGCCACGGACGAGGACACCTCGGCGCTCAGGTCCAGGTTGAGGACCGGCATTTCGAGCGTGGTCTCGTGCGCGGGCTCGGCGGAGGGGGTGGCGCTCGCCGTGCCGGCCATGGCCAGGGTGCTGAGGACGCCACCGGCAACTCCGGCGCGGACCGCGAGCTTCGAGGCGCTGCGGCGGGGCTTCCGGTGGCTGGGTATGTGAGCGGTGAGGGACATGGGTCAACCGCTATCAGGGCCTCGCGGTTCCGTTCAAGAAACGTGGTCTGCGCCACAGTTGTGCGCGAAGCGGGCTAACCGGGCGCGTCGGAGCTCTTATTGACGCCGTAACGGGCGAATCGGACAGCCGCTCACAAGGCTGTGATCATGGGGTTTCCGCAATAAGTCCGAATTGATCCCGGGCCTACCATCCACCTGTACAGATGGCCAAGCCCCCTTTCGGTACCGAGAATTCCGAGTGGCGCAGGTCACAGAAGCGTCACGCGATGCGGACGCTGTGGCCCTCCTGTGACCGAACCGTGAACGCGCCGCCGGGTCGGCGGGGGGTCGGGGCCGGGTCGGGAGGGGGCCGGGAGCGGGTCGCGACCGGGTCGGGGTGACCTCGCGGCCGACCGCGAGGAGACCGCCGGCTCGCTCCGGGCTCGCTCCGGGCTCGCTCCGAGATCGCTCCGGGCTTCACCCCGAGGTCGCCCGCGGCGTGGCCTCGGGAGCGCTGCCGCCCCGACTTCGTGAACGCATGCACGCGTCCACTCCCGTACGCGCGAGGTCCCCCGACCGGGGGATGCCGATCCCTTTATCATCACGCGCACCACCTCGCCAATTTGCGTGCAAGGGCCACGGTTTGATAGTGCAACACCCCTTCCACCTGCAACGACAGGTGCGGATGTCACCTTTGGTGATCATGTGGATGCTTCACGTATGAAGATCACTACTCATTGGGCTTCATGATCGTTCGTCAGGTGGTGGAGATCACAAACTCGTTGTTGTAACCCGTGTCGCAGATCACAGATGGGCGGGCATAAGATGCGCACCAGTCCGGCTTGTGAACTGCCTCACATGCGAGGCGGGGCGCGCGGCGCCGGCAGCGGTCCAACGGTCAAGGACGACTGGAAGGAGCGAGGAGCGTGAATGCGTACGCGCCCATCCTCGTGCTCGGCGCCCTCGGCGCAGGGTTTGCGATCTTCTCCGTGGTCATGGCCACGCTGATCGGTCCAAAACGGTACAACCGGGCAAAACTTGAAGCGTACGAGTGCGGCATCGAGCCCACTCCCATGCCGGCCGGCGGCGGTCGCTTCCCCATCAAGTACTACCTGACGGCGATGCTCTTCATCGTCTTCGACATCGAGGTTGTCTTCCTCTACCCCTGGGCGGTCACCTTCGACTCGCTGGGGATCTTCGGGCTCGTCGAGATGCTCCTCTTCGTGCTCACCGTCTTCGTCGCCTACGCCTACGTATGGCGCCGCGGCGGCCTGGAATGGGACTGAGGGGCTGAATTTTCCATGGGACTGGAAGAGAAGCTGCCGAGCGGCTTTCTGCTGACCACCGTCGAACAGGCCGCGGGATGGGTGCGCAAGGCGTCCGTCTTCCCGGCCACCTTCGGCCTGGCCTGCTGCGCCATCGAGATGATGACCACCGGAGCGGGCCGGTACGACCTGGCCCGCTTCGGCATGGAGGTCTTCCGCGGATCCCCGCGCCAGGCCGACCTGATGATCGTGGCCGGCCGGGTCAGCCAGAAGATGGCGCCGGTGCTGCGGCAGGTGTACGACCAGATGCCCGCTCCCAAGTGGGTCATCTCTATGGGTGTTTGTGCGTCTTCGGGCGGAATGTTCAACAACTACGCGATCGTCCAGGGCGTCGACCACATCGTCCCCGTGGACATCTACCTGCCCGGCTGCCCGCCCCGCCCCGAGATGCTGCTGGACGCGATCCTCAAGCTCCACCAGAAGATCCAGGGCGGCAAGCTCGGCGTGAACCGGGAAGAGGCGGCCCGAGAGGCGGAGGAGGCGGCCCTCAAGGCGCTCCCCACCATTGAGATGAAGGGGCTCCTGCGGTGAGCGAGGACCCGGCCGTGCAGAACGGCCCCCACGCCGGCAACGGCGACAACGTGCCCGCGCCCCGAGGTGCCACCGGCCCCGAGGTGATCGGCGTCCGCAAGGGCATGTTCGGCGCCTCGGGCGGCGGCGACACCAGCGGCTACGGCGGCCTCGTGCGCACCGTGGCCCTGCCCGGCGCGAGCGCGCGCCCGTACGGCTCGTACTTCGACGAGGTCGTCGACGAGCTCGAAGGGGCGCTGGAGGAGCAGGACCTCGTCCCGGAGAACGCGATCGAGAAGGTCGTCGTCGACCGGGCGGAGCTCACCCTCCACATCGCGCGCGAGCACCTCCTCCTCGTCGCGAAGACCCTGCGCGACGACCCGGCCCTGCGCTTCGAGCTCTGCACCGGTGTCAGCGGGGTGCACTTCCCGGATGACAAGGGCCGCGAGCTGCACGCCGTCTACCACCTGCGCTCGCTCACCCACGGCCGGATCGTGCGGCTGGAGGTCACCGCTCCGGACGCCGACCCGCACGTCCCCTCGATCGTCTCCGTCTACCCGACGAACGACTGGCACGAGCGCGAGACGTACGACTTCTTCGGCCTGATCTTCGACGGGCACCCGGCCCTCACCCGGATCATGATGCCGGACGACTGGCAGGGCTTCCCGCAGCGCAAGGACTACCCGCTCGGCGGCATCGCCATCGAGTACAAGGGCGCCCAGATCCCGGCTCCCGACCAGCGGAGGTCGTACAGCTGATGTCCACTTCGAACCACGCCTCCGCCGACCACGCCTCGGCGCGCGAGACGACCGAGGGCACCGTCTACACCGTCACCGGCGGGGACTGGGACGAGATCGTCCAGTCGGCGGCCCGCGCGGACGACGAGCGGATCGTCGTCAACATGGGCCCCCAGCACCCCTCCACCCACGGGGTGCTCCGCCTGATCCTGGAGATCGACGGCGAGACGGTCACCGAGGCCCGCTGCGGCATCGGCTACCTCCACACCGGCATCGAGAAGAACCTCGAATACCGGAACTGGACGCAGGGCACCACCTTCGTCACGCGCATGGACTACCTGACGCCGTTCTTCAACGAGACGGCGTACTGCCTGGGCGTCGAGAAGCTGCTCGGCATCACCGACCAGATCCCGGACCGCGCCTCCGTCATCCGCGTCCTGCTGATGGAGCTCAACCGGCTCTCCTCCCACCTGGTGTGCATCGCCACCGGCGGCATGGAGCTGGGCGCGACCACGATCATGATCTACGGGTTCCGCGACCGCGAGCTGATCCTCGACGTGTTCGAGCTGATCACCGGACTGCGCATGAACCACGCGTTCGTCCGCCCCGGCGGCCTCGCGCAGGACCTGCCCCCGGGCGCCGTGGACCAGGTCCGCGAGTTCGTGAAGACCATGAAGAAGAACCTGCCGGAGTACGACAAGCTCGCCACCGGCAACCCCATCTTCAAGGCCCGCATGCAGGACGTCGGCTACCTCGACCTCACCGGCTGCATGGCGCTCGGCGCCACCGGCCCGGTCCTGCGCTCCGCCGGCCTCCCGCACGACCTGCGCAAGACGGACCCGTACTGCGGCTACGAGAACTACGAGTTCGACGTGCCGACCACCGAGTCCTGCGACTCCTACGGGCGGTTCCTGATCCGCCTGGAGGAGATGCGCCAGTCCCTGCGGATCGTCGAGCAGTGCCTGGACCGGCTGGAGCCGGGACCGGTCATGGTCGCCGACAAGAAGATCGCCTGGCCGGCGCAGCTCGCCATGGGCCCCGACGGCCTCGGCAACTCGCTCGACCACATCAAGCAGATCATGGGCACTTCGATGGAGTCCCTCATCCACCACTTCAAGCTGGTGACCGAGGGCTTCCGGGTACCGGCCGGCCAGGCCTACGCGGCCGTGGAGTCGCCCAAGGGCGAGCTCGGCGTGCACGTCGTCTCCGACGGCGGCACCCGCCCCTACCGGGTCCACTTCCGCGACCCGTCCTTCACCAACCTGCAGGCCATGGCGGCGATGTGCGAGGGCGGCCAGATCGCCGACGTCATCGTGGCCGTCGCCTCCATCGACCCCGTGATGGGAGGCGTCGACCGATGACAGCCAATCAGCCCGTATCAGGGGTGAGCCTGGGCATGCCCCAGCTTCCGGCACCCGACTTCCCGGCCGACGTGCGCGCCCGGCTGGAAGCGGATGCGAAGGAGGTCATCGCCCGCTACCCCGACAGCCGCTCCGCGCTGCTGCCGCTGCTCCACCTCATCCAGTCGGAGGAGGGCTACGTCTCGCGCACCGGCATCCGGTTCTGCGCCGAGGTGCTGGGCCTGACGACCGCCGAGGTCACGGCCGTGGCCACCTTCTACACGATGTACCGGCGCAAGCCCTCCGGGGACTACCAGGTCGGCGTGTGCACGAACACCCTGTGCGCGGTCATGGGCGGCGACACCATCTTCGAGGAGCTCAAGGACCACCTCGGGGTCGGCAACAACGAGACCACCCCCGACGGCAAGGTCACCCTCGAACACATCGAGTGCAACGCGGCCTGCGACTACGCCCCCGTGGTGATGGTCAACTGGGAGTTCTTCGACAACCAGACCCCCGAGTCCGCCAAGGCCATGGTCGACGACCTGCTGGCCGGCCGGCCCGTCGAGCCGACCCGGGGCGCGCCGCTGTGCACGTACAAGGAGACCGCGCGGATCCTCGCGGGCTTCCCCGACGAGCGCGAGGGCGCGGTCGAGGCCAGTGGCGGCGCGGGTCACGCGTCCCTGATCGGCCTGCGCATCGCGCGCGGCGAAGCCCCGCACACCCCGATCGTGCACCCGCGCGGCGAGGCCACCATCGAGGGAGGGGAGTGATGACCGTGTCGACCGAACTGAGTAAGAACGGCACGAGTCCGGAGAAGCTCCTCGCGCCCGTCCTGTCGGCGTTCTGGGACGAGCCGCGGTCGTGGACGCTGGAGACCTACCGGCGGCACGAGGGGTACGAGGGCCTGCGCAAGGCGCTCGCCATGACCCCGGACGACCTCATCGCCTACGTGAAGGACTCGGGCCTGCGCGGTCGCGGCGGCGCGGGCTTCCCCACCGGCATGAAGTGGCAGTTCATCCCGCAGGGCGACGGCAAGCCGCACTACCTCGTCGTGAACGCGGACGAGTCGGAGCCGGGAACCTGCAAGGACATCCCGCTCCTCTTCGCCAACCCGCACTCCCTCATCGAGGGAATGATCATCGCCTGCTACGCGATCCGCTCGGAGCACGCCTTCATCTACGTGCGCGGCGAGACCGTGCCGGTGCTGCGGCGGCTGCACGAGGCGGTGCGCGAGGCGTACGAGGCCGGCTACCTCGGGGAGAACATCCTCGGGAGCGGGCTGAAGCTCGACATCACCGTGCACGCGGGCGCGGGCGCGTACATCTGCGGCGAGGAAACGGCCCTCCTGGACTCCCTCGAAGGACGGCGCGGCCAGCCCCGGCTGCGTCCGCCCTTCCCCGCGGTCGAGGGCCTCTACGCCTGCCCCACCGTCGTGAACAACGTGGAGTCCATCGCCTCGGTTCCCGCGATCCTGAACAAGGGCAAGGACTGGTTCAAGTCGATGGGGACCGAGAAGTCCCCCGGTTTCACCCTGTACTCGCTCTCCGGACACGTCGTCGGACCCGGCCAGTACGAGGCCCCGCTCGGGATCACGCTGCGCCAGCTCCTCGACATGAGCGGCGGCATGCGCCCCGGGCACCGGCTGAAGTTCTGGACCCCGGGCGGCTCCTCCACCCCGATGTTCACCGAGGAGCACCTCGACGTCCCCCTCGACTACGAGGGCGTCGGCGCGGCCGGCTCCATGCTCGGCACCAAGGCCCTGCAGTGCTTCGACGAGACGACCTGCGTGGTGCGGGCGGTGACCCGCTGGACCGAGTTCTACGCCCACGAGTCCTGCGGCAAGTGCACGCCCTGCCGCGAAGGCACGTACTGGCTGGTCCAGTTGCTCCGCGACATCGAAGCGGGCAAGGGGGTCATGTCCGACCTCGAGAAGCTGAACGACATCGCCGACAACATCAACGGCAAGTCGTTCTGCGCGCTCGGCGACGGCGCCGCGAGCCCCATCTTCTCCTCGCTCAAGTACTTCCGCGCGGAGTACGAGCAGCACATCACGGGCAAGGGCTGCCCCTTCGACCCCAAGAAGTCGACCCTCTGGGCCGACACGGAGGTGACCGCATGACCGTGACCACTACGGCAGCCTCCGGCGGCGGGGAAGCGGCGGTCCCGCCCGTGGACCAGATCTCCCTGACCATCGACGGCATCGAACTGTCGGTGCCCAAGGGAACCCTGGTCATCCGGGCCGCCGAACAGCTCGGCATCGAGATCCCCCGGTTCTGCGACCACCCCCTCCTCTCCCCGGCCGGCGCCTGCCGCCAGTGCATCGTCGAGGTCGAGGGCCAGCGCAAGCCGATGGCCTCCTGCACCATCACCTGCACCGACGGCATGGTCGTCAAGACCCAGCTGACCTCCCCGGTCGCCGACAAGGCCCAGCGCGGGGTGATGGAGCTCCTCCTCATCAACCACCCGCTGGACTGCCCGGTCTGCGACAAGGGCGGCGAGTGCCCGCTGCAGAACCAGGCGATGTCCCACGGAAACGCCGAATCGCGTTTCGAGGGCAAGAAGCGGACGTACGAGAAGCCGGTACCGATCTCCACGCAGGTGCTGCTCGACCGCGAGCGGTGCGTGCTCTGCGCCCGCTGCACCCGCTTCTCCAACGAGATCGCCGGCGACCCGATGATCGAACTCCTGGAGCGCGGCGCGCTCCAGCAGGTCGGCACCGGCGAGGACGACCCCTTCGAGTCGTACTTCTCCGGCAACACCATCCAGATCTGCCCGGTCGGCGCCCTCACCTCGGCCGCCTACCGGTTCCGCTCCCGCCCCTTCGACCTGGTCTCCTCCCCGAGCGTGTGCGAGCACTGCGCGGGCGGCTGCGCGACGCGCACCGACCACCGCCGCGGCAAGGTGCTGCGCCGGCTGGCCGCGGAGGACCCCGAGGTCAACGAGGAGTGGATCTGCGACAAGGGCCGCTTCGGGTTCCGCTACGCGCAGCGCCCCGACCGGCTCACCACCCCGCTGGTGCGCGGCAGCGACGGGGTCCTGGCCCCGGCCAGCTGGCCCGAGGCCCTGGAGGCCGCGGCCAACGGGCTGGCCGGCGCGCGCGGCCGGGCCGGAGTGCTGACCGGCGGACGCCTCACCGTCGAGGACGCCTACGCGTACGCCAAGTTCGCCCGGGTCGTCCTCGACACCAACGACATCGACTTCCGGGCCCGGGTGCACAGCGCGGAGGAGACCGAGTTCCTGGCCTCCACCGTGGCCGGCACCGGCAAGGACCTCGACGGCAGCGGGGTCACCAACGCCTCGCTGGAGGCGGCCCCGGCCGTGCTCCTCGTCGGCATCGAGGCCGAGGAGGAGGCCCCCGGGGTCTTCCTGCGGCTGCGCAAGGCCCACCGCAAGCACAAGCAGCGGACCTTCGCCCTCGCCCCGTTCGCCACGCGCGGCCTGGAGAAGGCGGGCGGCACCCTGCTGGCCGCCGCCCCCGGCACCGAGCCCGAGTGGCTGAACGCCCTGGCCTCCGGCGCCGGACTGGAGGACGGCGACCTCGCCGCCGCCGACGCGCTGCGCCTGCCCGGAGCGGTCATCGTCGTGGGGGAGCGCCTCGCGGGCGTGCCCGGCGCGCTGACCGCGGCCGTCCGGGCCGCCGCCGTGACCGGCGCCACCCTGGTGTGGATCCCGCGCCGGGCCGGAGAGCGGGCCGCCGTCGAGGCGGGCGCGCTGCCGTCCCTGCTGCCGGGCGCCCGCCCGGCCACCGACCCGCGGGCCCGCGACGAGGTCGCCGCCGCCTGGGGCCTGGACGAGCTGCCGCACCGCTACGGCCGCGACACCGGCCAGATCATCGAGGCCGCCGCCACCCGGGAGCTGTCCGCCCTGCTGGTCGCCGGCGTCGAGCTCGACGACCTGCCGGACCCGGCCCGCGCCGAGGCCGCGCTCCGGGAAGCCTTCGTGGTCTCCCTGGAACTGCGGCCCGGAGCGGTCACCGACCTCGCGGACGTGGTCTTCCCGGTCGCGGCCGTCGCCGAGAAGCCGGGCGCGTTCATCAACTGGGAGGGCAGGGTACGGCCGTTCGAGGCCGCGCTCAAGCCCGAGCAGATGACCCGCCGGCTCGCCCCCGCCGACTCCCGCGTGCTGCACATGCTGGCCGACGCGGCCGACCGGCCGATCGCGCTGCCCGACGTGCACGCCGTACGCCGGGAGCTCGACGGGCTCGGCCCGTGGGCCGGGGAGCGCGCCGCCGGACAGCCCGGAGACCGGGAGCTGCTGCCCCGGCCCGGCGCGGGCGAAGCCGTCCTCGCCGGCCACCGGCTCCTCCTCGACCAGGGGCTCCTCCAGGACGGCGACGAGGCCCTGGCCGGCACCCGGCACGAGGCTAGCGCCCGCCTGTCGGCCGCCACGGCCGCCGAGACCGGCGTCAAGAACGGCGACGTCCTCGCGGTGACCGGCCCCGCCGGCTCCGTGGAGCTGCCGCTGCGCATCACCGAGATGCCCGACCGGGTGGTCTGGCTCCCGATGAACTCCACCGGCTCCGGGGTCCTCGCCGACACCGGAGCCCGCCCGGGGGCCCTGGTCCGCATCGGCCCGGCCACCCCCGCCGACACCAGCGACTCCCCTGCGGAGGTGGGCGCGTGAACACCGTTCAGATCGCCGCCGAAGACCTCTCCCTGTTCGGCAGGGACGTCTGGTGGCTCGTCGTCGTCAAGGCGGTGTTCTGCTTCGCCTTCCTGATGGTGACCGTGCTCTTCTCCATCGTGTGGGAGCGCAAGGTCGTCGCCTGGATGCAGCTGCGCATCGGCCCCAACCGGCACGGCCCCTGGGGCATGCTCCAGTCGCTCGCCGACGGCGTGAAGCTGATGCTCAAGGAAGACCTGATCGTCAAGCGGGCCGACAAGGTCGTGTACGTCCTGGCCCCGATCATCGCGGCGATCCCGGCCTTCATGGCCATCGCGGTGATCCCCTTCGGCCCCTCGGGCAACGAGGTCTCCATCTTCGGCCAGCGCACCACGATGCAGCTGACCGACCTGCCCATCGCGATGCTCTACATCCTCGCGGTGGCCTCGGTCGGCATCTACGGCATCGTGCTGGCCGGCTGGTCCTCCGGCTCCACGTACCCGCTCCTCGGCGGCCTGCGCTCCTGCGCGCAGATGATCTCCTACGAGATCGCGATGGGCGCGGCCTTCGCCTCGGTCTTCCTCTACTCCGGGTCGATGTCGACCTCGGCGATCGTCGAAGCCCAGGCGGACCGCTGGTACATCATCCTGCTGCCGGTCTCCTTCATCATCTACGTCATCACGATGGTCGGCGAGACGAACCGCGCCCCCTTCGACATGCCGGAGTCCGAGGGCGACCTGGTCGGCGGCTTCAACACCGAGTACTCCTCGATCAAGTTCGCGCTGTTCATGCTCGCCGAGTACGTCAACATGGTCACCGTCTCCGCGGTCTCCGTCACCCTGTTCCTGGGCGGCTGGCGGGCCCCGGCGCCGATCTCCACGTACTGGGAGGGCGCGAACCACGGCTGGTGGCCGATGCTCTGGTTCGTCCTCAAGGTCCAGCTGCTGCTGTTCTTCTTCATCTGGCTGCGCGGCACGCTCCCGCGCGTGCGCTACGACCAGCTGATGAAGCTCGGCTGGAAGGTGCTCATCCCGGTCTCCGTGGTGTGGCTGATGCTGGTCGCCACCGTCCGGGCGCTGCGCAACGAGAACTACGACTTCCAGGAGATCGTGCTCTACGTCGGCGGCGGGGTCATCGCGCTCCTGCTGCTGTCCTTCGTCGCGGACCTGTTCCGCGACAAGAAGGAGAAGACGGCCCTCGCGGACGCCGAACTGGCGGCCGCCGCCGAACCCTTCGACCCCCTGGCGGGCGGATTCCCCGTACCGCCCAAGCCCGGCCAGCACCTGGCACCCGTACCGCGCAGGCGGCCCCGCAGTGAGCGGGAGCTCATTGTCAGTGGCGCGGCGAATACTGACAGTGACCGAGAGGAGGGTGCTGAAAATGTCTGACAAGTCTGACGCCGAGCAGGGCGAGAAGTGGCAGAACCCGGTGGCCGGCTTCGGCGTGACCTTCAAGGCCATGTTCAAGAAGCGCCTCACCGAGCAGTACCCGGAGCAGGAAAAGACCACGGCACCCCGCTTCCACGGGCGGCACCAGCTCAACCGCCACCCGGACGGTCTGGAGAAGTGCATCGGGTGCGAGCTGTGCGCCTGGGCCTGTCCCGCCGACGCGATCTACGTCGAGGGCGCGGACAACACCGAGGAGGAGCGCTACTCCCCGGGTGAGCGGTACGGCCGGGTCTACCAGATCAACTACGCCCGCTGCATCCTGTGCGGGTTGTGCGTCGAGGCGTGCCCGACCAGGGCGCTGACCATGACGAACGAGTTCGAACTGGCCGACTCCAGCCGCGAAGCGCTCATCTACACCAAGGAGCAGCTGCTCTCCGGGCTCACCGAGGGCATGGTCGAGGCTCCGCACTCGATCTTCCCCGGCACCGACGACACGGACTACTACCGCGGGCTGGTGACCGGGGCGGCTCCCGGCACGGTCCGGCAGGTGGCCGTCTCCAAGGGCGAGACCGCGGCCTCCGAAGACGCTTCCGAGGGGGTGGGGGCATGAGCACCCTCGCCGCAGCCGCCACCCTCACCTCCTCCGGTGAGGCGGTGCAGTTCTGGGTCCTCGGCACGGTCGCCGTCATCGGCGCACTGGCCACGATCCTGATGAAGAAGGCCGTGCACAGCGCGCTGAGCCTGGCCGGGACGATGATCATCCTGGCGGTCTTCTACCTCGCCAACGGGGCGTACTTCCTCGGAATCGTCCAGGTCGTCGTCTACACCGGCGCGATCATGATGCTCTTCCTCTTCGTCGTCATGCTCGTCGGCGTCACCGCCGCGGACTCGCTCACCGAGACCATCAAGGGGCAGCGCTGGCTGGCCGCCCTGTGCGGACTCGGCTTCGGCATCCTGCTCATCGCGGGCATCGGCAACGCCAAGCTCACCCACTTCAACGGACTCGGCCGGATCAACTCCGGCGGGCACGTCGAGGGCCTGGCCACGCTGATCTTCACCAAGTACGTGTTCGCCTTCGAGATCACCGGCGCCCTGCTGATCACGGCGGCCGTCGGCGCGATGGTGCTCACCCACCGCGAGCGCACCGAGCGGGCCGCCACCCAGCGCGAACTCGCCGAGCGCCGCGTACGCGAGGGCGTACAGCTCCCGCCGCTGCCCGCACCCGGCGTCTACGCCCGGCACAACGCCGTGGACGTCGCGGGCCTGCTGCCGGACGGCACCCCCTCCGAGCTCACCGTCAACCAGACGCTGCGCGCCCGCGGCCAGATCAGGGACGTCTCCGGGCAGGCCCTGGACGACCTGAAGGCCCTGGAGCAGCGGTCGTCCGAGCGGCTCGGCCGTGAGGAGGCCTCGAAGTGAACCCGGTCAACTACCTGTACCTGTCCGCGCTGCTGTTCACCATCGGTGCGGCGGGCGTCCTGATCCGGAAGAACGCGATCGTGCTGTTCATGTGCGTGGAGCTCATGCTCAACGCCTGCAACCTCGCCTTCGTCACCTTCTCCCGGATGCACGGCAACCTCGACGGCCAGATCATCGCGTTCTTCACGATGGTCGTCGCCGCCGCCGAGGTCGTGGTGGGCCTCGCGATCATCGTGTCGCTGTTCCGTACCCGCCACTCGGCCTCGGTCGACGACGCCAGCCTGATGAAGCTGTAAGGGGTCGCTGTGGAGAACATGATCGCGCTGCTGGTAGCAGCGCCCCTGCTCGGAGCGGTGGTGCTGCTCTGCGGCGGCCGCCGTCTCGACAAGACCGGCCACTGGATCGGCACGCTGTTCGCCGCCGTCTCCTTCGGCATCGGCCTCGCCCTCTTCGCCGACATGCTCGGCAAGGGCGCCGAGGACCGCACCTTCCACCAGCGGCTGTTCAGCTGGATCCCGGTGGAGGGATTCCAGGCCGACATCGGCTTCCAGCTCGACCAGCTGTCGATGACCTTCGTCCTGCTGATCTCCGGGGTGGGCACGCTCATCCACGTGTACTCCATCGGATACATGGAGCACGACGAGCGCCGCCGCCGCTTCTTCGGCTACCTCAACCTCTTCGTCGCCGCGATGCTGCTCCTGGTCATCGCCGACAACTACCTCCTGCTGTACGTCGGCTGGGAGGGCGTGGGCCTCGCCTCGTACCTCCTCATCGGCTTCTGGCAGCACAAGCCCAGCGCGGCCACCGCCGCGAAGAAGGCCTTCCTGGTCAACCGGGTCGGCGACATGGGCCTTTCGATCGCCATCATGCTGATGTTCACCACCTTCGGCACCTTCGCCTTCGGCCCGGTCCTCGGCTCGGTGTCCGAGGCCGGCGAGGGCAAGCTGACGGCGATCGCCCTGATGCTGCTGCTCGCCGCGTGCGGCAAGTCGGCCCAGGTGCCGCTGCAGTCCTGGCTCGGCGACGCGATGGAGGGCCCGACCCCGGTCTCGGCCCTCATCCACGCCGCGACCATGGTCACCGCCGGCGTCTACCTGATCGTCCGCTCGGGCGCCATCTTCAACGGGGCCCCGGACGCGCAGACCGCGGTCGTCGTGGTCGGCGCCGTCACGCTCCTCTTCGGTGCGATCGTCGGTTGCGCGAAGGACGACATCAAGAAGGCCCTCGCCGGCTCGACGATGTCGCAGATCGGCTACATGATCCTGGCGGCCGGCCTCGGCCCCATCGGGTACGTGTTCGCGATCATGCACCTGGTCACGCACGGGTTCTTCAAGGCGGGCCTCTTCCTCGGCGCCGGTTCCGTGATGCACGGGATGAACGACGAGGTCGACATGCGCAAGTACGGCGGCCTGCGGAAGTACATGCCGGTCACCTTCGTGACCTTCGGGCTCGGCTACCTTGCCATCATCGGCTTCCCCGGCCTGTCGGGCTTCTTCTCGAAGGACATGATCATCGAGGCCGCCTTCGCCAAGGGCGGCACCCAGGGCTGGATCCTCGGAGGGGTCACCCTGCTCGGCGCGGCGATCACCGCCTTCTACATGACCCGCGTCATGCTCCTCACCTTCTTCGGCGAGAAGCGCTGGCAGCCCGACGCAGAGGGTCACGCGCCGCACCCGCACGAGTCCCCGAAGTCCATGACCATCCCGATGATCATCCTGGCCTTCGGCTCGGTCTTCGCGGGCGGGTTCTTCGGGATCGGCGACCGCTTCCTGCACTGGCTGGAGCCCGTCACCGGACACCAGCACGGACACCCGCCGATCAGCGCGCTGACGGTCACGCTGGCCACCATGGTGGTCCTCGTCATCGGCGTGGCCATCGCCTGGGTGATGTACGGCAGGAAGCCCGTCCCGGTCGTCGCCCCGCTCGGCTCGCTCCTCACCCGGGCGGCCCGACGGGACCTCTACCAGGACGACTTCAACCACGTGGTCCTGGTCCGCGGCGGGGAGCACCTGACCCGCTCCCTCGTCTACGTCGACCACAGCCTGGTCGACGGCGTGGTCAACGGCACGGCCGCCGGAGTCGGCGGGCTGTCGGGCCGGCTGCGCAAGCTGCAGAACGGCTACGCCCGCAGCTACGCGGTCTCGATGTTCGGGGGCACGGCGATCCTGATCGCCGCGACCCTGCTGATGAGGGCGGTGTGAGATGAGTTTCCCGCTTCTGACGGTGACGGCCGCGGTCCCCGCGGTCGGTGCGATCCTGACGGCGGCCGTCCCGGCCGCCCGCCGGACCGCCGCCAAATGGCTCGCCCTGCTCTTCTCGCTGGCGACCCTGGCGCTGGCCGTGCTCGTCGCGGTCCGCTTCGAGCCCGGTGGCGACCGCTACCAGCTCACCGAATCACGCTCCTGGATCGCCGACTTCGGCGTCCGCTACGAACTGGGCGTCGACGGCATCGGGGTGGTGCTCATCGCACTCACCGCGCTGCTCATCCCCTTCGTGATCGCGGCCGGCTGGCACGACGCCGACCCTCTGGAGACCAACTCTTCGCGCTGGCGGCCGACCCAGGGCTTCTTCGCCCTGATCCTGCTGGTCGAGGCGATGGTGATCATCTCCTTCGAGGCCACCGACGTCTTCCTCTTCTACATCTTCTTCGAAGCCATGCTCATCCCGATGTACTTCCTCATCGGCGGCTTCGGGGACCGGGCACACTCCGGGTCCGACGAGAACGCGGCCGCGCAGCGCTCGTACGCGGCGGTCAAGTTCCTCCTCTACAACCTGGTCGGCGGCCTCATCATGCTGGCCGCCGTCATCGGGCTCTACGTGGTCGCCGGGAACTTCTCGCTCCAGGAGATCACCGCCGCCCGCGCCGCGGGCACGCTCGACATGGCGACCAACACCGAGCGGATGCTGTTCCTCGGCTTCTTCTTCGCCTTCGCGGTGAAGGCCCCGCTGTGGCCGCTGCACACCTGGCTGCCCAACGCGATGGGCGAGGCCACGGCCCCGGTCGCCGTCCTGATCACCGCCGTCGTCGACAAGGTCGGCACCTTCGCGATGCTGCGCTTCTGCCTCGGGCTCTTCCCCGAGGCCAGCAAGTGGGCCACGCCGGTGATCCTGGTCCTGGCCCTGATCAGCATCGTCTACGGCGCGCTGGTCGCCTGCGGGCAGCGGGACATCAAGCGGCTGGTGGCGTACGCCTCCATCTCGCACTTCGGCTTCATCATCCTGGGCATCTTCGCGATGACCTCCCAGGGCCAGTCGGGCGCGACGCTGTACATGGTCAACCACGGGCTCTCGACGGCGGCGCTCATGCTGGTCGCCGGCTTCCTGATCTCGCGGCGCGGCTCCCGGCTCATCGCCGACTACGGCGGCGTGCAGAAGGTGGCCCCGGTCCTGGCCGGCACCTTCCTCATCGGTGGCCTCGCCACCCTGTCGCTGCCGGGCCTCGCCCCGTTCGTCAGCGAGTTCCTGGTCCTGGTCGGCACGTTCGCCCGGTACCCGGTCGTCGGCATCATCGCCACCTTCGGCATCGTGCTGGCGGCGCTCTACACGCTGGTCCTCTACCAGCGCACCATGACCGGCCCGGTCAAGGAGGAGGTCCGCACCATGCCGGACCTGCGCCTGCGGGAGGTCCTGGTGGTCGCCCCGCTGATCGCGCTGCTGATCGGACTGGGCGTCTACCCGAAGGTCCTGACCGACATCGTCAACCCGGCGGTGAAGCACACCATGTCGGACGTGAAGCAGACGGACCCGAAGCCCGAGGTGGCTGTCGAGGCGAAGCCCGCCAACGAGAGCGAGGGGGCGAAGTGAGCACGCTGACTGCCGCAGCCCAGAACCTGCTGCCGAACCTGGCGGCCGCGGCGCCGATCGACAAGATCCCGGCCCCGCAGATCGAGTACGCCCAGCTGTCGCCCACGCTCATCGTGCTGGGCGCGGCGATCATCGGAGTCCTCGTCGAGGCCTTCGTACCGCGCAAGGCCCGTTACTACACGCAGGTGTTCCTCGCCGTCGCCGCGCTGGCCTCGGCCTTCGCGGCGGTCGTCGGACTCGCCGCCGGCGGGTACGGCAGCTCCAAGGCGCACATCGCGGCCATGGGCGCCATCGCCGTCGACGGACCGGCGCTCTTCCTGCAGGGCACCATCATCCTGGCCTCGGTCGTGGCGATCTTCACCTTCGCCGAGCGGCGCCTGGACCCGGCCGCCCACGGCAACCGGGTGGACTCCTTCGCCGCGCAGGCGGCGTCCGTACCCGGCAGCGAGAGCGAGAAGGAAGCCGTCAAGGCGGGCTTCACCACCACCGAGGTCTTCCCGCTCGCGCTGTTCGCGGTCGCCGGAATGCTGATCTTCCCCGCGGCCAACGACCTGCTGACGCTGTTCGTGGCCCTGGAGGTCTTCTCCCTCCCGCTGTACCTGCTCTGCGCCCTCGCCCGCCGCCAGCGGCTGATGTCGCAGGAGGCGGCCGTCAAGTACTTCCTGCTCGGCGCCTTCTCCTCCGCCTTCCTCCTCTTCGGCATCGCGCTCGTCTACGGGTACGCCGGCTCGGTCTCCTACGCGGCGATCGCCGAGGTCGTCGACGGCACCGTGGCGAACATCGACCCGGCGCTCGCCGACACCATGGGCAACGACGCGCTGCTGCTGATCGGCGGCGCGCTGATCCTGATGGGCCTGCTCTTCAAGGTCGGAGCGGTCCCCTTCCACATGTGGACCCCGGACGTCTACCAGGGCGCCCCCACCCCGGTCACCGGCTTCATGGCGGCGGCGACGAAGGTGGCGGCGTTCGGCGCGCTCCTGCGCCTGCTGTACGTGGTGCTGCCCGGCCTGCGGTGGGACTGGCGGCCGGTCATGTGGGGCGTCGCGATCGTCACGATGCTGGCGGGAGCCGTCATCGCGGTCACCCAGACCGACGTCAAGCGGCTCCTCGCCTACTCCTCGATCGCGCACGCCGGCTTCATCCTGGCCGGTGTGATCGCCACCTCGGCGGAGGGCGTCCAGTCCGTCCTCTTCTACCTGGGCGCGTACTCCTTCGTGACGATCGGCGCCTTCGCGGTGGTCACGCTGGTGCGCGACGCGGGCGGCGAGGCCACGCACCTGTCCAAGTGGGCGGGCCTGGGCCGTCGTTCGCCCCTCACGGCGGCGGTCTTCGCGGTCTTCCTGCTCGCCTTCGCGGGCATCCCGCTGACCTCCGGCTTCTCCGGCAAGTTCGCCGTGTTCAAGGCGGCGGCGGAGGGCGGCGCGGGAGCGCTGGTCGTGGTCGGTGTCATCTCGTCCGCGATCGCCGCGTTCTTCTACATCCGGGTGATCGTCCTGATGTTCTTCAGCGAGCCGAAGGCGGACGGCCCCACGGTCGCCGTCCCGTCCCCGCTGACGATGACGACGATCGCGGTGGGCGTCGCCGTCACGGTGGTGCTGGGCGTGGCCCCGCAGTACTTCCTGGACCTGGCGGGCAGCGCGAGCACGTTCGTGCGCTGACCGTACGGCCTGGGGCCCGGCTTCCCTTCTCGGGGGGCCGGGCCCTTCGCTGTGCGCGGTACCGGAGTCAGTGCGGGTGCGGTGCGGGGGTGCTGGTCTTCGGGCAGGTCAGGGCGGGGTTCCAGTTGTGGAAGCGGCCCGCCGGGTTGTCCTCGTACGCCCACATGTGCAGGTCGTAGTGCTTGGGCATGCCCGTCCAGTGGCCCGGCATCGGCCCGTCGAAGGGCAGGCCGAACATGCTCGGCCGGTCATCGGTGGTCTTCAGGTCCTGGTCCCGGTCGGTGGACATCCACTCCACCGTCTGGAGCTTGCGGCGGCCGTTCTCGTCCTTCTCGGTGCTGTAGAGCAGGGCGGCCGGCTTGCTCGGGTCCGTCGAACCCCAGTTGGCCTGCTTCACGTAGTGGTAGCCCATGGTGCCGACCCCGAACGGGTTGGTCATGCACTCCGTGCCGTGCGGGACGTAGCCGTCCTTGAGCGCCTCGCGCTCGTCCACGTACTTGGCCGTCACCCGGATCGCCGTGGCCATGTCGCGCATCGCCTGCGCGTTCCTCGGATCGGGCGCGGGCCCCTCCACACCGTGGGCCGGTATGGCGGTGGCGGTGGCGGCCAAACCGAGGGATATCGCGGCCGCGCAGGTCAGGAAGGCCTTGCGGGGGCGGAGGGGCATGGGGACGACTCCTGCCGTTCGGGGGCTTTCGTCCACCATCCCGGCGCGGTGGCGGGGCTGCACGCGGCAGGGCTCCGAACGGGGGGCCCGGAGGGCGGGGCCGGGGCCGGACGGGTGGTTCCCGGGCGGCAGCTCACCGCCGTGACCTGAGCAGACGGCGGGGTGGCGGAAGGATCCGCCACCCCGCCGTCGGTGCTCGTCCCGCGATGTGGACTAGAGGGCGCCCACGATGCGGCCGGAGACCTCGCCGAGGCCCACGCGGGTGCCGTCGGCGCCCGGTGCCCACGCGGTGAGGGTGACGGTGTCCCCGTCCTCCAGGAAGGTGCGCTTGCCGTCGGCGAGCTCGATGGCGTCGCGGCCGTTCCAGGTGAGCTCCAGCAGCGAGCCGCGCTGGCCGGTCTCGGGGCCGCTGACGGTGCCCGAGCCGTACACGTCGCCGGTGCGCAGGGAGGCGCCGTTGACGGTCATGTGGGCGAGCTGCTGGGCGGCGGTCCAGTACATCGACGCGAACGGCGGCTGCGCCACCTCCTGCCCGTTGATGGAGACGGTGATGCGCAGGTCGAAGCCGCCGGGCCGGTCGGCGGCGGAGTCGTCGAGGTAGGGCAGGAGCGGGAAGTCCCGGGCGGGCGGGGCGACCCGGGCCGCGTCCAGGGCCTCCAGCGGGGTGACCCAGGCGGAGACGGAAGTGGCGAAGGACTTGCCGAGGAAGGGGCCCAGCGGCACGTACTCCCAGGCCTGGATGTCGCGCGCCGACCAGTCGTTGAGCAGGAACAGCCCGAAGACGTGCTCCTCGAAGTCGCCGAGGGCCACGGGGCGGCCCTGCTCCGAGGGGGTGCCGACGACGAAGCCGACCTCGGCCTCGATGTCGAGCTTCACGGACGGCCCGAAGACGGGCGCCGGGTCGGCGGGCGCCTTGCGCTGGCCTCCGGGGCGCACGACGTCGGTGCCGGAGACCACGATGGTTCCGGCCCGGCCGTGGTAACCGATGGGCAGGTGCTTCCAGTTGGGGGTCAGCGCGTCCCCGTCCGGCCGGAAGATCTTGCCGACGTTCGTCGCGTGGTGCTCGCTCGCGTAGAAGTCGACGTAGTCGGCGACCTCGTACGGGAGGTGCAGCGCGACGTCTTCGAGCGGCAGGAGGTGCGGTTCCACGGAGGGCCGGTGACCGGGGTCGGTGACCCAGGCGGTCAGCGCGCGGCGCACGTCCTTCCAAGCGGTGCGGCCCGCGGCGAGCAGCGGGTTGAGGGAGGGCTGCCCGAGCAGTCCGGCGTACGGGGAACCGAGTGCGGCCGCGGCCGCTCCGGCGTCGAGCACGTACCCGCCGATGCGGACACCGATCCGGCGCCGCTCGTCCCCGGCGGTGGAGAACACGCCGTAGGGGAGGTTGTGCGGCCCGAACGGGTCGCCCTCGGGGAGGTCGAGGGGGCTCTGCTGGGGCATGGGGTGCTGCCTCGCTTTCGACGCGGCCCGGGGGTGTCCCGGGGGCTGGTTGACAGGTTAAGGGGCTGGTGGGGCGTGTGGGAGGCCGGATTCGGGCACTATTTGTAGGACTTGTCCGAGGGGGTCCGTATCCTTGACACGTGACTTCCGCCCTCCCCTATGCACTCGTGGCCACCGACCTGGACGGGACTCTGCTGCGCGCCGGAGACACCGTCTCGGCCCGCTCCTACGCCGCTCTCGCCGCCGCCCGCGCGGCCGGCGCCCGGCACATCATCGTGACAGGCCGCCCCGTCCCGCAGGTCCGCCACGTCCTGGACGGCCTCGGCTACACGGGACTCGCGGTGTGCGGGCAGGGAGCGCAGGTCTACGACGCGGCGGCGGGGCGGATGCTGCACTCCGTGTCCCTGGACCGGGAGCTGGCGGAAGTCGCCCTCGGGAAGATCGAGGCGGAGGTCGGCGAGGTCTGGGCCGCGGTCAATCAGGAGGGCGTCGACGCGGAGATGCTGATAGGGCCGGGCTACCGGATGTGGCACCCGCACCTCCCGACGGTGGCGGTGGCCCGGCGGTCCGACCTGTGGGCCTCGCCGATCAACAAGGTGCTCCTCCAGCATCCGCGGCTGTCGGACGACGAGCTGACGGAGATCGCCCGGGGCGTGGTCGGGGACCTGGTCAACGTCACGATGGCGGGTGAGCACACGGTCGAGCTCCAGCCCCCGGGCATCGACAAGGCGAGCGGTCTGGCGGTGGCGGCGGCACTGCTGGACGTCACCGGGTCGTCGACGATCGCCTTCGGCGACATGCCGAACGACATCCCGATGTTCGCGTGGGCGGCGCACGGGGTCGCGATGGCGGGGGCTCACCGGGAGCTGCTGGCCGTCGCCGACGAGGTCACGCTCTCGAACGAGGAGGACGGCATCGCGGTGGTCCTGGAGCGGATCTTCCCCGCGTAAGCGCGCCGAGGCGGCACGTCGGGGCCTTGAGCCGCTCGACCCAGTCCCGGCGCCGATCCACTGGTCTCCGTACGCCCATGCGGACAGGAAAGCGCACTCCACTGACAGGCCGGACGCACGGGAACGGCACAGGGACGGCGCTCACGACCGCCGCGGCCAGGACGCGACGATCAGCAGCACGGCCGGTATCAGGCCCAGCGGGAACCCGGACGGCCCCAAGATCCACCCGGCCAGTACCACCCAGCCCGCCAGGGCCCATCCCACGTAGCGCGGGACCTCTTGGCCGGTGCGGGCCATCCGCGACAGCAGCAGGCCCAGCAGGATCAGCGGCACCGCGAAGCCGCCCGGCAGCGCCCAGAACAGGCTCGCCGACTCGGCGTGGGTGGCGGGGTCCGCGCCACGCAACTCGCCCGACAGCCAGCCACTCCATTGCGAGCGGGACACGACGGCGAGGAGCGCGGTGTGGAGGACGCCGATGGCCACGGCACTGCGGCCGGCCCAGAGTGTCAGGGTGCGGGCGCGAGTGCCGGCACCTGCGGAAGAGCTTTCGATACGATCAGTTCCGATACTCATAGTTCCGTATGGTGGGTCAATGCAGCCTCCGAAGCAACCCACCGGCCGACCGCGCGAGAGTCGCGTGGACGCCGCGATCCGCGACGCGGTACGCGAGTTGGTGCCACGCGTGGGGTACACCGGTCTGACCATGGACGCCATCGCCGCCAAGGCGGGCATCGGCAAAGCGGCCATCTACCGCCGCCACCGCTCACGCGGCGAACTCGTCTTCTCCGTCCTCGTCCGCGGGAGAAGAACGCAACCCCTCCCCGACACCGGAACGCTCACCGGCGACCTCACCGCGCTCGCCGGCCTGATCCTGGGGGTCTTCTCCGATCCGGTGACCGCGGCAGCCACCCCCGGGCTGCTCGCCGACCTGCGGCAGCAGCCCGACGTCGCCGCACGGTTCCAGGAGACCTTCATCGCCGAAGAGCGCGTCCTGATCGCCGAGGTGCTGGAACGCGCCCACCGGCGGGGCGAACTGGCGGCGCCGGCAGACCCCGCCCTGGTGCACGCCGCCGTACTCGGCACCGCGTACGCCTGGTTGTTCCTCCTCGACGAGCCGCTCGTTCCCGCCCTGGCGTCGCGCCTCGCCGCACTCGGTGAGGCCGCGGCGCGGGTCCTGCCCGGTACTGGACGCGGTTCGGATGACGGCTCCACGATGGGCCCCACACCCGGGTGATCGGCTTCGCCGGTCGACCGTACGCACGCGGTGACGTCCCACCCGGCGTCACCGCTCCGGGGGTCACGCCGGGTCCGTGAGCTCCCAGGTGTGGCCGCCCGGGTGGGACAGGTACTGGCCGCAGCCCTCGTCGGCGGCGGTTGCCGGGCAGTCGGGGAGGGTGAGGGTCGCGTCCCCGGGCCAGCGGGCCCATATCGCGTGCCCCGGGGTGGGGCCCTCGTGGAGGACGTCCATGTGGGGACCGGTGTGCTGACCTAAGGAGCACCGCAGTTCCGGTCCGGCGTCGAGCACCTCCCGGAGGGTGTGGGGGTGCGCTGCCAGCGCGTCCAGGTGTGCGGCGGACAGTACGCCGGAGGCATCGCACGCGCCGGTCACGTGATGCCGCCCCGGGCCGCGGCGAAGGCCAGGCAGCCGGTCCAGGCGACCGCCCCGAGGGTCACGGCCAGGGCCGAGGCCTCGTCGGCCGTACGGGAGGCCAGCAGCCCCCGCAGGGCCCGTACGGCGTCCGCGGCGGCCCGCCGTGCCAGCGCCGCGTCCAGCAGCTCGCGGAAATGGGCCCGGTAGACGGGGTCCGACTCGATGCGTCGCAGCTCCGCGAGCGGGCTCTCGCTCACAGCAGACCTTCGGTGCTGCGGGCGTTGCGCCGGGCCGTTTCCGCGCGGAGCCGTTCCATCGGGTCCGCGGGGCGGACGTTTCGAGGCTCCGCCTCCCACTCCGGCCCGCCGCGCACGGGGCGCAGTGCCCAGTACGGGCCGGCGAGCCCCCGGAACTCCCCGACCAGGTCGTCGCGGCTCGTGTCCACCACCAGGGTTCCGGGGGCGGGAGTAGGGGGAATGGGCATTCCACACATGGCCGTTCCTCTCCGTAGTGGATTCACTACTCGGTGAGTTCAGCGTGGCGTGGCCGTGGGGACAGTTCAACTTGCCAGTACGGAACGGAAAGTTGGTCACGAGGCTGTGAATCGCAAGGAGTTGAACCCCGAGGCAGGTCCCGAAGCGGCCTTCGGGGCGCGTCTGCGCAGCTCGCGGGAGGAGCGCGGCTGGACGCAGGAAGGTCTTGGGGAGCGGATGGGCTTCTCCGCCACACACATCTCGGCGGTGGAAACCGGGCGCAAGATTTCGACTCTGCGCTTCGCGCGCAGTGCGGACGTGGTGTTCGGGATCGCGGGAACCGAGGACACGTTCGAGCGGCAGTGGCGCGAGATCCGGCACGGGGTCCTGCTGGAGGGATTCCCCGAGTTCCTCGGCTACGAGAGCCGGGCCGTGGAGATCCGGCTCTACGAGGTGGGCGTCATACCTGGACTGCTCCAGACCCCGGAGTACGCGACGGTCCTCGCCGAGAGCGGGGTCAAGCGGGGCGCGAGCACCCCCGAGCAGGCGGCCGAGCGCGTCACGATCGTCGCGGACCGGCAGGCCGTGCTGGTGCGGACCCCTCCGCCGCTGATCCTCGCGGTGCTCGACGAGAGCTGCATCCGGCGACCCCTCGGCGGACCGGGCGTCATGCGGGACCAGTTCACGCGCCTGCTCGAATTCGCCGAACTGCCGAACACCGTGCTCCAGATCGCACCGTTTGAGATGGGGGAGCTACGGCCGTTCAACCTGCCCGTCACCGTGCTGACGCTGCCGGACCGCTCGATCATGTCCTACGCGGAATCCGCCCAACGGGGCCATTTGGAGCGGGATATCAACTCGGTGGTGCCCATGCTGACGGCCTACCATCAGCTCCAGGCCGAGGCATGCACTCAGGCGGCATCTGTGGCCTTGATCGATCAGCTACGAAGGGGCTCCCCGTGACGACCGAATCTCCCCGCTGGTTCAC
Source organism: Streptomyces sp. GL_141 (assembly GCF_057834385.1). Taxonomy (NCBI): domain Bacteria; kingdom Bacillati; phylum Actinomycetota; class Actinomycetes; order Kitasatosporales; family Streptomycetaceae; genus Streptomyces; species Streptomyces sp. GL_141. The sequence goes on along the minus strand of NZ_CM174402.1, from coordinate 3,477,096 downwards.
CTCCTCCTACAGCGACAACGGCGGTCAGTGCGTCGAGGTCGCCACGAACCTCGTCGCCTCGTGCGGTGTCGTCCCGGTGAGGGACTCCAAGCTCTCGGACAGCCCCGTGCTCGACGTCTCCGCCGCCGCCTTCGCGGCCTTCGTCGGCGGCGTCAAGGCCGTCTGACTTCGAGAAAGGGCATCCAGTGACAACCGAATCCCCCCGCTGGTTCACGTCCTCGTACAGCGAAAACGGCGGTCAGTGCGTCGAGGTCGCCACCAATCTCGTCGCCTCGCGCGGTGTCGTCCCCGTCCGGGACTCAAAGTGGGCCGACAGCCCGGTGCTGGACGTTTCCGCCGCCGCCTTCGCGGCCTTCGTCGACGGCGTCAAGGCCGTCTGACAGCCGCCGGGCCCCGGGCAGTCGCCCGGGGCCCGGGGCCGGCTAGACCGCCGCTCGCGGCAAGCGGCGTTCCCACGTGCGGTGGAAGAGGACCTCGTCGCCCTCTCGGCAGACGACCTCGTTCGAGGTCAGGAAGCCGCCCTCGTCGCAGGTGATTTCCGAGCGGGTCACCACCGACACGTCCCAGCCCAGCTCCGGGCGGTGCAGGCGGACCGTCCAGGTGGAGTGGGTGCGGGCCGACAAGGGGTCCGACTCCTGGATCTCGTAGATCTCCAGCGCGTCCTCGCTGAACTCCAGGCCGTCGGGGTAGACGCGGGTGCCGCCGTAGCGGGGGTCGACCTCCAGGCGCCATACGCCGCGCGCGACGTCCCGTACGACCAGGCGTTCCGGCCGGGGGGCGTCCAGGGTCGCCGGGTAGGAGACGCCCAGGGGCTCCGACTGTTCCGGGGCCTCGAAGAGGATCGTGTCCACCTCGGCGGAGGCATCGCGGATCGGGAGTTCCACCGCGCTGCCCGCCGGGTCCAGGGTCCAGCCCGCCTCCGAGCCGGCCCGCGGCCAGATCCACGGCCAGTAGGCCGAGGAGAGGGCGACGCGGATGCGGTGTCCCGGTGGGAAGGAGTGGCCGATGCCGTTCAGCTCGAAGTGCACGTCTTCGTACGAGCCCACCGGCCACGGGATCGCCTTGTCCCGGCCCTGTCGGGAGGACAGGTTCAGCGCGCCCCTCGTGACCAGCGTCGAGGAGCCGTCCGGGGCCACGTCGCACAGGCGGGCCACGACCTGGCCGTACGGGACGTCCATGCGGAGCCGGAGTCTGACCACCGGGCGGCCGAGGATCTCCACCGGGCCGGAGCCGTCGCCGACGGGGAACTCGAAGCAGGCCGACTTCGCGTCCTCCTCGCGCTGGTCCGGAGGCAGGTCGGCGTCGTTGCCGAAGGGGAAGAAGCGGCCCGCGTCCAGGCCGGTGTGCTGCGGGGAGGCCACGACGACCGGCGCGCCCTGGAAGGCGTAGGTGACGGGGTCGACGTTGGGGGAGGGCCAGGACGGGTCGCCCACCCAGCGGCCCGGCAGGGTCGGGTAGGTGGTGGCCGGCGGGTGGGACTCGGAGATCCAGGAGCGGAGCAGGGGTTCGGACATGACACCCGTGTCCTTGCCCTTGAGCCAGTGGTCCCACCAGCGCAGGGTCTCCTGGAGGAAGCCGATCGCGGGGCCGGGGGGCAGTCCCCGGTCGGGGTACTGGTGCGACCAGGGGCCGATCAGGCCGCGGACCCGGTCGGCGGGCAGGGCCGAGACCAGGCGGAGCACGGTGTCGCGGTACGGGTCGTGCCAGCCGCCGACGGCCAGGACGGCCGCGCCGATCGCGGCGTAGTCCTCGCAGACGGAGCCGTGGCGCCAGTACGCGTCGCGGGTCTGGTGGGAGAGCCAGGTGTGGACGAGGGGTTCCACCGCGCCGAGGCGCGACAGCCACTGGTCGCGCCAGCCCTCGCCCGCGTAGAGCGGGTCCGGCGGGCGGGAGGCGAAGGCGAGCATGGTCGCCGCCCACGCGTGCATGTCCACGGCGAGCAGGGAGCCGCCCATGTAGTGCACGTCGTTGTCGAAGCGGTCGTCCGTGGAGCAGACGGTGACCACGGCTTTCAACGCCTCCGGGGCGAGGGCGGCGATCTGGAGGCTGTTGAAGCCGCCCCAGGAGATGCCGAACATGCCGACCGAGCCCGTGCACCAGGGCTGGGCCGCCAGCCATTCGACGACCGCGACCCCGTCGGCGAGTTCCCGGGCGTCGTACTCGTCGCCCGGATCGCCGCCGCTGTTGCCGTGGCCGCGCACGTCGACCCGTACGGAGGCGTAGCCGTGGCCCGCGTACCAGGGGTGGCGCTGCCAGTCGCGCGGGGCGGTCCAGTCGGTGAGGCGGTACGGGAGGTACTCCAGCAGCGCCGGGACGGGCTCGTCGGTGACCGGCCGCCAGATGCGGGCGTAGAGGCGGGTGCCGTCCGGGAGGGGGATGCGGACGTCCTCGTGGGTGGTCCCGTAGGGGAAATCGGTACGGATGATCATCGAAGGCCTCTCGCCCATCTCCTCGGAGGGTCAGCGGACAACGGACGGTCAGGGGACAACCGGGGTCAGTGGACCGGGTGCATCGTGCGCTTGAGCCACGGGGCGGCCGCGATCACCGCGAGTCCCACCGCCACCGCGATGGCGCCGTTGACGCCGAAGTAGGCGGGGTTGGAGACCTGGCCGTAGAGCTTGACGACTTGGGCCTGGATGCCGTTGGCCAGGGCCAGGGAGAGGAACCACAGGGCCATGGTCTGGCTGGCGAAGGCCTTGGGGGCGAGCTTCGTGGTGGCCGACATGCCGGAGGTTTCGAGGAGGATGTCGCCGAGTCCGAGCAGCAGGTAGGAGCCGATGATCCACCAGGCGGCCATCTTGTACGTGTCGCCGCTGTGTCCCGAGGTCGGGATGACCATCAGGAGGAAGGACAGGCCGCCCAGGATCACGCCGATGGCGATCTTGTTGGAGGCGTGCGGCTGCTTGTGGCCCATCCGGACCCAGAGCGCGGCCACGACCGGGGCCAGGAGCACCTCGAACGCGCCGAGCGCGGAGGCGTACCAGCCGGCCGGGAAGGTGAAGCCGAGGATCTCGGTCCGGGCGTTCGTCGACGCGAGCAGCATCATCGTCGAGTACGCCTGGAAGAGGATGAAGTTGAAGGCCACCGAGGCGAGGAAGAGGACGACGTACGGGCGCAGGCGGCCCCGTTCGGCGGGCGTCACCCGGTCGCTGCGGAACATGATCGCGAAGTAGACGATCGGTGCGATCACCGAGACCAGGGTGAGCAGGTCGACGAACCGGCCCATCGTCAGCCAGCCCAGTACCGCCAGAAGGGTGGCGAGCGCGGCGAAGGCGAGGATTCCGGCGATGATCTTCACCACGGCCGAGCGCATCGCGTCGGGCGCCAGCGCGAACTCGGCGGAGTGCTTGCGGCCCGCCAGGTGGCGGCGGCCGGCCACGTACTGGATCAGGCCCGCGGTCATGCCGACGGCGGCGGCCGAGAACCCCCAGTGCCAGCCCTTGTGCTCGCCGAGCCAGGCGGTGATCAGGGGGCCGGCGAAGGCGCCGATGTTGATGCCCATGTAGTAGAGGGCGAAGCCGGCGTCGCGCCGGTCGTCGTCCGTCTTGTACAGCTTGCCCACCATGCTGGCCACGTTCGGCTTCAGCAGGCCGGTGCCCGCGCTGATCAGGCCGAGGCCCACCCAGGTCATGGCGGCGGTCGGCACGGCCATGGCGTAGTGGCCGCAGGCGATCAGGATGCCGCCCCAGAGCACGGCGCGGTACGAACCGAGGATCCGGTCGGCGAGCCATCCGCCGGCGACGGAGACGAGGTAGACCATGGTCCCGTAGGCGGCCGAGACGGAGGCCGCGGTGCCCGGGTCCATCCCCAGGCCGCCGTTGGCCACCGCGTCCGCGAAGTAGAGGACGAGGATGGCCTGCATGCCCAGGAACGAGAAGCGCTCCCAGACCTCCAGCCCGGAGAGCGTGGCCAGGCCCCGGGGGTGCCCGAGGAAGGCGTGGTCGTCGCCGGGCGGCGGCTGGTCGGCCTCCGGGTCGGACGAGTCGTCTACATCGGTAGCAGTTCTGGACAAAACGCATTCTCCGGTTGTTTCGGCTGCTCTAGAACATACCGGGGCGCATGGGGCACCGCCCGGCCGGTAGGGTGCCCGTGGCCGGACGGGCGCCCTGGGTGATCGAAAACAGACCGGATACGCTGGCTTGAGTGATGGCAGCGACACATCGACAATCCGTGTGATCGTCAAGGTGATCGTCAGCAGACAGGAGTACCCCTCGTGACCGTCGTCGGGCCGTTCGGACTGAGCGTGCGGGACCAGGCTCTTGAGACCGATGTCCAGGCCGGACTGGCCGCCGTCGAGGCGGGTCTGCTGGAAGCCACCAAGAGCGAAGTCCCCTTCATCACCGAGGCCGCACAGCACCTGGTCCGCGCCGGCGGCAAGCGGTTCCGGCCGCTGCTGGTGATGCTCGCCTCCCGGTTCGGCGATCCCTACGCGCCCGGGATCGTCCCCTCGGCCGTGGTCGTGGAGCTCACCCACCTGGCGACGCTCTACCACGACGACGTCATGGACGAGGCGGACGTGCGCCGCGGCGTGGAGAGCTCCAACGCCCGCTGGGGCAACTCCGTGGCCGTCCTGACGGGTGACTTCTTGTTCGCCCGCGCCTCGCACATCCTGGCGGACCTCGGCCCCGAGGCCGTACGGGTCCAGGCCGAGGCCTTCGAGCGGCTGGTGACGGGCCAGATCCTGGAAACGGCCGGCCCGCGCGACGGCCGCGACCCGGTCGAGCACTACCTCGACGTCATCGCCGGCAAGACCGGCTCGCTGATCGCGGTCTCCGGCCGCTTCGGCGCGATGATGTCCGGCGCCGACGAGTCGGTCGTCGACATCCTGACCCAGTACGGCGAGCGGCTCGGCACCGCCTTCCAGCTCGCCGACGACGTCCTCGACATCGCCTCCGACTCGCACGAGTCCGGCAAGACCCCCGGCACCGACCTGCGCGAGGGCATCCCGACGCTGCCGGTCCTGCGGCTGCGGGAGATGGCGGCGCAGGGCGGCGACCCCGAGGACGTGGAGCTCGTACGGCTCCTGGACGGCGACCTGACGGACGACGCACGGCACGCCGAGGTGCTCGCCCGGCTGCGGGTCCACCCGGCCCTGGAGCAGGCCCGCAAGGACACCGTGCGGTACGCGGAGGAGGCGCGGGCCACGCTGGCCCCGCTGCCCGAGTGCTTCGCGAAGTCGGCGCTGGTGGAGCTCTGCGACGCCGTGGTCCACCGCGCGGGCTGACCGCGGGGCACACGGACCGAAGGCACGGGCGAGGGCCCGGCAACCCCTACGGGTGGGGGAGGCCGGGCCCTCGTCATGTCATCCCTGGGGCGTACGCACAGTTGGCTCCGGGGGCTGACGCCCCGACCCCCTCTTCTTTGGTCAGATAGAGGCACATCCCCACCAGATCGGGTGAGAGTGGCGGCGAGGGGTGGACGTGGTCGCACTGTCGGCTACATGCAAGACGGGCAGTCGCCGCCGTACACACAGAGGTAGGGCAGACAGACATGGCAACGAACGCAAAGACCCGCAAGGCCGCTCGGTACGCCGTACCGGTCGCGGTGTTCGGTGTGGTCGCCGGCACGATCGCGATGGTTCCGGCCTTCGCGAACTCCGGCGGACCGGATCTTCCGAAGGTGACGGCGCAGCAGCTCATCGAGAAGATCGCGGCCTCGGACGTGCAGCAGCTGTCCGGCAGCGCCAAGATCAGCACGGACCTGGGCCTGCCGAGCCTCCCGGCCGGCCTGCTGGGCGGCGGTGGCGGCGTGACCGGCGGCTCCGCGGACCCGCAGGACAAGCTCTCCCAGCTGGTGAGCGGCACCCACACCTTCCGCGTGGCCGCCGACGGCCCGGACCGCCAGAAGCTCACCTTCGTGGACGGCAAGGACGAGTACAGCCTCGTCCACAACGGCGACGACGTCTGGGGATACGACTCCAAGTCGAAGGAGGTCTTCCACGAGAAGGCGCCCACCGACAGGACGGACGCCGGCAAGGGTGACAAGGGCTCCGACCGCAAGGCCGACGGCCTCCCGGCCTCCCCGCAGGAGATCGCCCAGGAAGTCCTGAAGGCCGCCGGCACGACCACCGACGTCAGCGTCGGCGACACGGCCCAGGTGGCCGGCCGCGACGCCTACCAGCTGGTCCTGAAGCCGAAGGGGACCGGTTCGACGGTCGCCTCGGTGAAGATCGCGGTGGACGCGAAGAACGGCGTGCCGCTGCGCGTGCAGGTGCTCTCCACCGACGGCGGCAAGCCGATCGTGGACGCCGGCTTCACCAAGGTGGACTTCTCCAAGCCCGCCGCCGACACCTTCGCCTTCACCCCGCCCAAGGACGCCAAGGTGACCGAGGGCGCGGCCGGCGAGCACGGCAAGGACTCCAAGGACTCCAAGGACAAGGGCCTGGGCGCGCTGGAGTCCATCCCGGGCCTGGGCGGCCTGACCGGCGGCGCCGAGGGCGCCCAGGGCGAGCCGAAGGTCCTCGGCGAGGGCTGGACCTCGATCGCCCGCATCGAGACCGGCGCGACCAACACCCTCAAGGGCATGGACGACGCGGCCAAGGACAAGAACGCGCCCAAGGGGGCCGCGCAGTTCCTCGACTCGCTCGGGGAGAAGGTCTCCGGGAAGTTCGGCGAGGGCCGCGTCCTGAAGACCCGCGTGGTCAACGCGCTGATCACGGACGACGGCAAGGTCTACGTCGGCGCGGTCACCAAGGCCGAGCTGGTGAAGGCGGCCGACGCCAACAAGTAGGCGATACCGGCACCCGAGGGTGGGCGGGGACTGTGTCCCTGCCCACCCTTGGGCCGTTCCGGCCCTGTGTACAGCAGCCCCGCTGTACCGTGAAAAGCATGTCGAGACACGTCACCATCCGCCTGGAAGAAGAGTTCCACGAACGCCTGAAGGCGCGAGCGGCGGCCCTGGGCACGACGGTCACCGCGCTGATCACCGAAGTCACGGAACGCGAGCTCGACGAGGACCGGAAGAACTTCCTGTCCGGGATCGAGGAGTTCGCCGACCACTGGGGCTACTTCCAGGAGCGGTTCGGGCATTGAAGATCACCATGGAGTGGGCCTGGACAGCCCTGGCCCACCACCTCCCGTCCGATCCCGCCGTGTGGGATCCCTCCGGAGTGGCCGCCGCCGTGGCCCGGCACCAGAACGACCTCGTCATGGTCCCCGAACAGCCCGCCCCGGACACCGCGTGGCGGGCCGCGGCGTTTCTGCACACGCTCGCGGTGTGCCCGGCGCTGGAATCCCCGATGAACGAGTTCTACGCCGCCGCCGCCACCCGCTCGTACCTGCGGGTCGCCGGGGCCAAGCAGCTGCCGTCGCCGGAGGAGCTCGGCGATCTGGTGGAGGCCGCGAAGCTCGGGCACGCCGATGTCGAGGCGGTCGCGGAGGAACTGCGGGCCCGGATCCAGGAGCCGCTGTCGGCCTCGCTACGGGGCCGCGCGCAGGACTCGTAGCACCATCGGGGCCTCGTCCGGGTGCAGCCGCAGCTCGGTGGCCCCGTCGGCCGAGCGGAACGCGACGCTGATCTCGTCGGCGGAGACGGCCTCCAGGGGCGGGAAGTCCGCGGCGGCCGTGGCCGCACGTCCCTTCGCGAGCCAGCGGACCGGACCGCCCGGCCCGCCGGGCGGCAGCTCCAACAGGCCCTCGGACCAGGCGCCCCCGGTCAGCTCGCGGTCGCGCAGATCGCAGGGAACGAGGACGGGGCGGCCCTGTGCGTGGTCCGCCAGCCGCGCCAGCCGCCGGCGTCTGCGCACGAGCAGCGCGGGGTTGAGGGCCGCGACGGCCTGGGCGAGCAGGGTGAACAGGGCGGCAAGAAGCTCCGGCATGATCCGATCAGATCACACCGGAGCCTCATTGGACTAGACCATTTGCGGATTGGCGCCTAGAAGGTGATCTTCCAACTGTTGATGTAGCCGACGTCCTGTGCGGCCACGTCCTTGACCTGGAGCTTCCACACGCCGTTGGCGACCTCCGAGGAGGCGTTGACCGTGACGGACTTGACGATGTTGTCCGCGCTGCCGCCGGTGCGGTTGTGCAGGTTGTACAGAGTGCCGTCGGGGGCCACCAGGTCGACCACCAGGTCACCGATGTAGGTGTGGACGATGTTCACGTCGACCTTGGTGGTGGCCGGCGCGTTGCCCGTGACGCCCGAGACCGTGATCGGCGAGTTCACCGCGGCGGCGGGGGAGTCCGGGATCGTGACGTCCGCGGTGTTCTCGAAGGACGGGCCCGGCGGGACCGGGACGGCGAACCCGAGGTTCCAGATCGCGTAGGCGATGGCGTCGGAGTTGCGGTCCAGGGCGGTGTCGTTGATGTTCGACGTGTTGTCGCAGGAGGAGTGGTAGCAGCGGTCGAAGGCCTGACCGGAGGTGCCGCCCCACTTCGTCGCCTGCGCCGCCGTCTTGGTGTTGCTGGCGCCGGTGAACAGGCCGCCGACGGGGATGCCGACGTTCTTGAAGGATGCGTGGTCCGAGCGGCCGTCGCCCTCGGTCTCGATCTCGGTGGGGACGCCGAGGCCCGCGTAATAGTTCTTGAAGGTCTGCTCGATCGTCGGGTCGTCGTCGTAGACGAAGTAGCCCGGGTTCGGCGAGCCGATCATGTCGAAGTTCAGGTAGCCGGCGAACTTCGCGCGCTCCGCGGTCGGCAGGCTGTTGACGTAGGCCTTCGACCCGACCAGGCCCAGCTCCTCCGCGCCCCACCAGCCGAAGCGCAGGTGCTTCGTGGGCGTGAGGCCGGCCCGGGAGACGGCGAGCGCGGTCTCCAGGACGGCCGCGCTGCCGGAGCCGTTGTCGTTGATGCCCGCGCCAGAGGTCACCGAGTCGAGGTGCGCGCCGGACATCAGGACCGAGTTGGGGTCGCCGCCCGGCCAGTCGGCGATCAGGTTGTAGCCGGTGGCGCCGCCGGAGGTGAAGGTCTGCAGGCTGGTCGTGAAGCCGGCCGCGTCCAGCTTGGCCTTCACGTAGTCGATCGAGGCCTTGTAGCCGGCCCGGCCGTGGGCGCGGTTGCCGCCGTTGGCCGTGGCTATCGACTGCAGCTGCGTCAGGTGCGCCTTGACGTTGGCGAGCGGGATGTCGGGCGGCGTGGGCGCGGCGGCGACCGAGGTCGGCGAGGCGAGCGCGGCGGGGGCGGTGGCGGCGAACAGACCGGCGACCGCGAGGGCGGTCACGGCGGCCAGGCGCCGGGAGACGGACAGGCTCATGTGGGGGCTCCGGGATTCCGTACTGGGGATGTGTGCGGAACGTGCGGGTGGCGCGGGTGAGCGTGCCTGGGCATCGGCGCTACTGCGTGGGTACGGCAGTGCGTCGTGCGTCAGTGCGAGCCTGATGTTGGGCGAGAGTGTGACTGTCCGTCAAGAACGTAATCCGGTCAACCCTGTTCGAAAACCGGACAGGCGCTACTGGGGGGCGGCGGAATGCCCGCCCCCGTAACGGATGGCGATCGTGGCGGCGCGGTGGTGCAGGGAGGTGCGCAGCCCCTGCGGGGCCAGGACCTCCGCGTACGTGGAGTGCTGCCACAGGGCCCATTCGGCGTGCCGCGCGTCCTGGAACACCACGCTCATCCTCAGCCAGCCGTCCGCGTGCGCCTCTTCGTCGAGGACGGCCAGCGCGGTGTCCACCAGGTGGTCCCGCCGCGCCGGGTCCACCCGGACCAGCACGGTGAGCTGGTCGCCCCCGGTCCGCAGGTGCACGCTGCGTTCCTGCCAGGCCCGGTCCAGGTCGACGGTGTCCGGCCGCTGCGCGGGTTCGTCGAGCGCCTTGGCGGCCAGCACCCGGGACAGCCGGTACGTGCGGTCCGCGCCGTACCTCGTGGCCATCAGATAGCCCTGCCCGCGTACGGTGACCAGGCCGATCGGGTCCACCGTGCGCCACTTGGGGATCTGGTCCACCGTGGCGTAACTGAGGTTCAGCTTGCGTCCGGCGAACACCGCGTGGCGGATCTCCGCCACGACCGTGTCGGACACCTCGTCCGCGTCCACCCGGCGCGAGAGGAGGTCGGTCTCCGGGTCGATGAGCAGCCGCTGCGCCGCGCCGGCCGCGGAGTCCCGGAGGCCTTCGGGCAGCGCGTCGACCAGTTTGAGCATGGCCGAGGCGAGCGCCGAGCCGAGGCCGAACAGCTGGGATCCGCGCCGCGATCCGGCGACCACGAGGGCGAGCGCCTCGTCGTGACTCAGTCCGGTGAGCGCCGTCTGGAAATCGGGCAGCAAGGCGAAACCGCCGTGCCGACCGCGTTCGGCGTAGACCGGCAGGCCGGCCGCGGACAGTGCCTCCACATCGCGCAGCACCGTACGGGTGGACACCCGTAGCTCACGGGCCAGGGCGTCCGCCGTCATCCGGCCGCGCTGGCGCAGAAGTAGCACTAAGGAGACTAATCGGTCGGCGCGCACATAGAAATTTTAACGGAAATACATGACCGAGGGTGTCGTGTTTAGTTGCAACGCTCGATCACACGACGTCAGAGCTGGGCGGCTGCCGAGCTGATGGGCGTCCGTACATTCACGTGAATCGAATGGAGCTAGTGCGACATGGAACGAACTGCGGTCAACCCGGTGTCGTGGTCGGTAGAGATGGGCTTCAACCAGGGCGAGGTCGTCTCCGGACACTCGCGCACCCTGTACATCTCGGGACAGACCGCGATGAGCAGCGAGGGCAAGCCCGAGCACGACGGTGACATGGCGGCGCAGCTGGCGCTGAGCATCGCCAACATCGAAGCGGTGCTCGCCGAGGCCGGCATGACGCTCGCGAACCTCGTCCGGCTCAACGTCTACACGACCGACGTCGACCTGCTCTTCCAGCACTACGGCGTGCTGGCGGGGAAGCTGGGCGCCGCCCAGGTCGCGCCCACCACCACGATGCTCGGGGTCTCGCGTCTGGCGATCCCCGGCCAGCTGGTCGAGCTCGAGGGCACCGCCGTCGCGTAACGGGACCGCGCCCGTCCCGGTGCTCACCCGTCCCGCCGCCCGTGCCCGTCGAACCGGCACGGGCGGCGGGACGGGCTACCCCCGGTCCCCCCGGACCACACGGCGGAGCTTGGCGAGGCGCTCGTGCAGGATGTGCTCCCCGCCGTGCCGCGTGGGGCGGTAGTAGTCCTTCCCCACGAGCTCGTCCGGCGGGTACTGCTGCTCCTGGACCCCGTCCGTGGCCTTGTGCGGGTACCGGTAGCCGATCGCGTTGCCCAGCTCCCGGGCGCCCGCGTAGCGGCCGTACCGCAGGTGGGCGGGGATCTCGCCGACGGCGCCCGCCCGGACGTCGGCCATGGCCTCGTCGATCCCGGTGATCAGCGCGTTCGACTTCGGCGCCGTGGCCAGGTGCACGGTGGCCTGCGCCAGGGCGAGGCGGGCTTCGGGCATTCCGATCAGCTGGACCGTCTGCGCCGCCGCGACGGCCGCCTGCAGCGCGGTGGGATCGGCCAGCCCGACGTCCTCACTGGCGTGCACCAGCAGCCGTCGCGCGATGAACCGCGGATCCTCCCCGGCCACGAGCATGCGGGCCAGGTAGTGCAGCGCGGCGTCGGGGTCCGAGCCGCGGATCGACTTGATGAACGCGCTGATGACGTCGTAGTGCTGATCGCCCTGCCGGTCGTAGCGCACCGTGGTCCCGGCGATGGCACGCTCCACGGCATCCACGTCGATCACCGTGCCGCCGGTGTCGGTCACCCCGTCGGCGCTCGCCTCCAGGGCGGTCAGCGCGCTGCGGGCGTCGCCCGCAGCGAGGCGCACCAGGGCGTCCTCGGCCTCGGGGGACAGCGAGACCGAACCGTCGAGACCGCGCTCGTCCTTCACCGCCCGCCGCACCAGCGCGCGCAGGTCGTCCTCGTCCAGGGACTGGAGCTGGAGCACCAGCATCCGCGAGAGCAGCGGCGTCACCACCGAGAACGACGGGTTCTCCGTGGTGGCGGCGACCAGCAGGACGAGCCGGTCCTCGACGGCTCCGAGCAGGGCGTCCTGCTGGGTCTTGGAGAAGCGGTGCACCTCGTCGATGAACAGCACGGTCCGCCGGTTCTGGCGGTCCCGGCGAAGACGCGCCTCGGTCATCACCTCGCGCAGTTCCCTGACCCCGCTGGAGAGCGCCGACAAGGCCACGAAATGGCGGGTGTCGACGGCGGCGAGCAGCCGCGCGAGCGTGGTCTTCCCGGTGCCGGGGGGACCGTAGAGCAGCACGGACGAGGCCTCGCCGCCCTCCGCCAGCCGCCGCAGCGGGGCGCCGGGACCCAGCAGGTGCGCCTGGCCGACGACCTCGGCGAGCGTCCGCGGCCGCATCCGCGCCGCGAGCGGGGCGGTGGCCCCCACGGCCCCCGTGGTCTCGATGGGCGGCGGGGCGGCATCGGACATCGGTAACTCGAACAACCCGTCACCATCGGACACGTGCGGCGGCCTTCCTCTGTGGATCGGTCACTCGTCGTTCGCGCCGGCGGCGACCGGCAGCCGACCGGCGGCTACGCGTACAGCGTTCCCCGTGCGATGACCACGGCGGATCCCGCCACATGGACCGAATCGATCCGCTCCGGCGTCCCCATGGCCCGGGCGTGCATCGTCGACGGGCGGCCCATCTCGACCCCCTGGCGGATGCTGATCCACTCCCCGAAGGGGATCAGGCCGTGCCGGGCCAAGTGTACGGCGAGCGACCCGGCGGCCGAGCCCGTGGCCGCGTCCTCCACCACGCCGTAGGCGGGCGAGAACATCCGCAGTCTCCACTGGGTGCCCGAGCCGGCGAAGCAGTTGGCGGCCATGTCGGGCAGCCCCGCCAGGCTCCGGTGGTCGGGCTTCAGGGCGGAGAGCGCGGCCACGCCGTCCAGGCCGACGAACACGTGCCGCGGCCCGTTGTGGTAGACCTCGACCGGCAGGGTGCTGCCGGCGGCCGTCAGGTCGAGGGCGGCGAGCAGTTCGTCCGCGCGGTCGTACTCCTCCCACGTCGGGACGGGCTGCCACATGCCGGCCGCGCCGGCCCGGCCTTCGTCGTCCCGTTCGAGTTCGAACGCGACGGTGCCCATGGCGGTCTCCATCAGGAGCTCCTTCGAGGCGTGCGACTCGCCGAGCACGATGGCCGTGCCCAGGGTCGGATGCCCGGCGAACGGCAGCTCGTTGACGGGGGTGAAGATGCGGACCCGCACATCGCCGTCGTCCTCCGCGGGGAGGACGAAGACCGTCTCGGACAGGTGCATCTCCTGTGCGATCTGCTGCATGCGCTCGGCGGACAGGCCGGAGGAGTCCAGGAAGACCGCGGTCGGATTTCCTTCCAGCGGGACCTTGGTGAAGACGTCGGCCACCACGTACTCGTACGTATCCATGCGTTCCGTCCCAGAAGTGGTGTCAGTGGGTGTCGAACAGGGCCTGGTACCGGGCGACCGCCCGCACCGTGGCCGCGTACTCGGCGGGAGTCGGGTGGGACGGATCCGCAGCCGGGGGCAGGGCCCCGAGCTTGAGCAGCGCGGCCATCAGGAGCATGCGCGCCTTGGTGGCCGTGAGGTTGTTGCCCGAGATGAACGCCGGATCCATCCGGTACGCCATGCCCCCGGTGTTGCCGCGCCCCGTACGGACCACCGGCATGCCGGCGAAGACGGCGACGCCCAGCGCCGCGTTCTTCGCCGGGTCGGCCATCCCGAACGGTGACATGCCCTCACAGACGAATCCGGTCAGCGGGGCGCCCGCGAGGCCGGCGTCGATCCGGGCGAGGATCTCGACCTCGTCGTCGGAGAGGGACGGATGGTCGGCGCCCGCGCCCGTGGCCGCGTACCGGCTGTACTTGGTGATCGAGACGTGCGGCATCGCGGCGGGCACGAGCCCGCCGCCGGCGTCCTTCGTCTCCACGTCGACCAGGGACACGCCGGTGTCCAGGGACCCGGTGACGCCGGACACCCGGTCGGGGAGCGCGGTCAGGCGCAGCTCCGAGCGGTGGGTGTGCCGGCGCGCCGGGAGGTAGGTGAGCTGCGGGGGACCGTAGCCGCCCATGTCGGCGACCACTCCTCCGTGCCCGCCGGTGACCTCGTACCCCCCGGGCCGGGCGTCGACCTTGGTCACGTCGCGGGCCGAGTACACGAGTTCGTCGACGATCACGCAGGCACCGAGGCGGTCCGCGCCCGTTTCGTCCAGGGCGACGCCCGAAGCGATGAACTTCACGCCGTCGACCACGTTGCGGTCGCCGTCGGCGCTCAGGGACTGGTGGCGGCGCTGGGCCGCATGCCCGACGAGCGGCACCGTCGTGTCGACCAGCAGGCCGAGCCAGTACAGGGTCTCGTCGACGGTCGGGCTCCCCTCGAGCCACTGGAGACCGGTGAACCCTCCCGTGTCGAGGACGGCCTGGACCTGGTTGGTGGCCTCGGCCAGGTGCGCCAGGCCCGGCTCGCTCTGGAGGTGGTACGGGTAGTAGACGAAGAAGTCCTGCCCGAGGCGTTCGGCATCGGGGCCCGTGGTGTACCCGCCCGACGGAGCGGCGCGGAAGAAGTCGAAGTCGGCGAGCGAACCGAGCTCGGCGGTGGTTCCGAGGTCGGCGAGCCCGAAGCGCTCGATCTCCTCGTACAGGCGCCGGGCATCGGGGTAGAACGTCTGCCGGGCGGCCGCCGCCGGCGCGAAGGGCGCCGCCGCGGTCTCCTCCCAGGCGGACCCGTCCGCCTGCCTGGCCATGTAGGGGAGGGGGTAGAGACCGTCGGCCGGATCGAGTTCGACGACGTACACCGGGGTGGCGTCGTCGAACGGCTGCTCCTGGTGGAACGTTCCCTCCTTGTCGAGCCAGCCGTCCGGCGGGGCGTACAGGTCGGCCGACTCCCGTTCGAGCGGGTGCGCGCTGAACGCCTCGACGTACAAGGTCACGGGCGCCGCGAGCCGCTGGGAACGCAGCAGGTCGAACCGGGAGGGGAGCAGCGGCAGCCCGTGGCGCACCCGTGCCTTGTTCGAGGTGACCAGGTCCGGTGTGTTCAGGATCGTCGCCGTCGGTCCGGCGAACACCGCGATCCGCGGTCGCCGCGCGCCGCGCGGAAGCATCTCGTCCATCACAGCGGCCCCAGGTGTTCGATCGTCACGTGGTGTTCCTCGGCCAGGCGCTGTGCCACCAGCGACCGGTGGCAGGCCTGCGCGTCGCGCTCGACGCAGAACAGCGCCGCGGTCCCGTCGCCCGGCAACCGCGACACGATCGGGTCGAGGTCGACGGGGTCGAGGATCTCGCTGGTGTAGCGACGGGTGTACTCGGCTGCGAGCTCCTGGCGGGAGCGCTTGCCGACGCCCCGGCGGTCGTCCTCGGCGTACTGGAGGTGGCGCAGCTCGGTGGTCGGAGCGAGCTCGCGGTGGTGCTCGTAGGCGATCCCGGCCTCGGCGAGGGCCGCCTGCAGCCGCAGTGAGTTCGCCCAGGCGTAGTCCGGGCCGCGGACGCCGCGGCGCTGGCGCACGTCGAGCACCAGGCGCACACCGGCCTGTTGGAGTCGTTGCAGGTAGGAATCGGCGTCGAAGCCGTAGACGCCGATCGTTGCCAGGGTGAGCACCGGAGATCTCCTTCCCTAGGAGTGCGAGGGGGTGCGCGGCGCGATGATCAGGGCGGTCGTCTCACTGGGCAGCTCGGCGGTACCGGCGATCTCCAGGCCGGCCCGGTTCAGCAGCCGCGTGATCCTGTCGAGGGTGCGGTGTTCGCCGCCCGTCGTCACCAGGAGGTGCAGGTCCCACAGGGCGGGCAGCACGGTGGAGTCCTCGTCCTCGACGAAGCGGTCGAGGATCAGCAGCCGCGACGAGGAGTCGGCCATGGCGCGGCGGATGCTCTCGAAGAGGCCGACGACGGCTTCGTCGTCGTGGCCGGCCAGCACGCGGCACAGGACGTAGACGTCCCCGCCCGCCGGGACGTCCTCGAACATGTCGCCGCCGACCAGCTCGGCGCGGTCCGGGCCGACGGTGGCGGCCAGGTGCTCGCGCGCCTTCGGCATCATGTGCTCGCGGTCGAAGAGCACGCCCCGGGCGTCCGGTACGGCGCCGAGGATCGTGGCGAGCAGGTGCCCGCCGCCGCCGCCCACGTCCACGACCGTCTTGCCCCCGAAGTCGAAGACCTCGGGCACCTGGTGGAAGAACATGCTCGCGGCGTTCATGGTGTGCTGGAACCGCCGGGCGGTGGCCGCGTCCTCACCGAGGTACTCGTAGAGCGGCCGGCCGTAGGCGACCTCGAATCCCGAGCTCTCCGTGCTGATGGCGTGGTGGGCGTGGCCCCACGCGGAGTAGAACTCCTCGCCGTACAGCAGGCACATGTCGCGCAGGGACTGCGGGCCGTGGAGCAGGGCCGCGCTCACCGGGGTACCGCGGTAGCCGGTGGACTCGCTGCCCTCGAACACGCCCATGGCCACCAGGAGGCGCATCAGGCGGTGGATGCCCTGCTCGTTCGCCCCGGTCGCCTTCGCGAGCTCGGCGCCGGAGTCACGGCCGGCCGCTATGTGGTCGGGCAGTTCGAGTTTGACCGCGGTGTAGAGCGCCTGCGCCCTCCATCCGCCGGTGATCAGGTCGACCACGTTCCGGGTGGCCTGTACGTCGACCACGTTCCGGGTGGCCTGCACGTCGACTGTCATGGATCCCTCACCTTCCCCGCTCCCGGCCGCTGCCGGCCGGACCGCTGCGCCGCGGCCTTCCGCGGCAGGACGTAACGCTGTGTGCTCCCGGTGCGGGGCGGAGCCGTCGGGCGGCCCCGCCCCGCACCCCGGCGGTCCGGTCAGGACCGGCCCTGGGTGATGTTGAACATCCAGGTGATCCCGAACTTGTCGACGAGGGTGCCCGCCTCGTCGCCCCAGATCTGCTGCTTGAGGGGCATCGCCACGGTGCCGCCGGCGGAGAGCTTCTCGAAGTAGTCGCGCAGGTGGGCGTCGTCGCCGCCGAGGTAGAGCGCGACGTTGGTGCCCGGCTTGAAGGGAACGCGCTCCGGGACGTCCCACGCCATCACCGTGAAACCGTCCGCGGTGCTGAGCGTGGCGTGCATGATCTTGTCGGCGTCGGGTGACTCCGGGTTGCCGAAGTCGCCGAACGTGCCCAGCTCCAGCTTTCCGCCGAGGACTTCGTGGTAGAACTCCAGCGCCTGCCGGGCGTTCCCGTCGAAGGCGATGTAGGGGTTGAGCTGAGATCCCACCGGATTCTCCTTGTCGTGAGTGTGGACGGCCCGAACCTGGCGAGGGAGCCGAAGGCGGTGCTTCCTAGGTGGGGATCCCGCCGCGGTTGACCTTCGGCACCTCGATGCCCAGCGCGCGCAGCTGCTGGAGCGGGTTCATGAACTCGCGGTTCTGCTTGATCTTTCCGTCTTCGAGCTCGAACGAGTGGATGAAGTGGTTCCGGTAGTGCCCGGGCGGATACTCCGGGTAGAGGATCTGGCCCTCCCCGTCGCACTCGACCCAGAACCGGTTCGGGTCCTGCGTCTCGAAGATCTCGACGTTCGTCCATTCCCAGTCGGGGAACATGCGCAGCGACCACTCGCCGTGCGCCTTGAGCTTCTCGTGCCCCTGGGAGGTGATCGGCCGGCCGGTGTCGCTGGTCCACAGGCCTGCGCTGCCGTCCTCGGCGAAGAGCTGGTAGCGCGTCTTCCGGGTCTCGCCCTTGCGGCTCATGTAGTCGGCTACGACGGCACGGTGCCGGGCACGCAGGTCGGCGTCGGCTTCGAGCCCCTCGGGCTGAGCGTGGTTCGTTCCCATCTCGATTTCCTCAATTCCCGCGTCAGAGGCGCAGTTCGGGGCGGTAGACGTCCAGCCAGGTGCTCAGGTCGAGCACGCGCTCCATGCCGTTGCGGACGTCGAGCGGCATGGAGGCCGAGTCCTGCTGGACGATGTCCTGCAGCCAGCTGCGGTCGACCAGGTCGAACACCGGGTCGTCGCTCGTGAGCAGTTCCTTGGACTGCTGCAGCAGCGCGCCCGTGTACTGCGGGTCCAGCGTCGCCGGGTAGGGGGCCTTCGTCCGCTCCAGCACCGACTTGGGCAGCAGGTCCGCGGTCGCGGCGCGCAGCAGGCTCTTCTCCCGGCCGTCGAAGGTCTTCATCGACCACGGGGCGTTGTAGACGTACTCCACGAGCCGGTGGTCGCAGAACGGGACCCGGACCTCCAGCCCCACCGCCATGCTGATCCGGTCCTTGCGCTCCAGGAGCATCCGGACGAAGCGGGTCAGGTGCAGGTGACTCATCACCCGCATCGTCATCTCGTGGTCGCTCTCGCCCTCCGCCCGCTCGACCTCTCCGACCGCCTCGGAGTACCGGTCGGCGATGTACGTCGGCAGGTCGAGGGCGGCGGTGATGCCCGGGTTGAACCGGTCGGACACCTGGGCCTTGGCGCCGCTGACGAAGACCGCCATCCAGGGGAAGGTCTTCGCGGCCTGGACCTCCGGCTGGTGGAACCACCGGTACCCGCCGAAGACCTCGTCCGCGGACTCCCCGGACAGGGCGACCGTGGAGTGCTTGCGGATGGCCTGGAACAGCAGGTAGAGCGAGGTGTCCATGTCGCCGAGGCTGAGCGGGCTGTCCCGCGCGGTGATGACGGCCCGTCGCACATCGGGGTCGGCGATCGAGGCGTGGTCGAGCACGATCGACTGGTGCTGCGTTCCGACGCGGGCGGCCACCTCCCGGGCGTAGGGGGCGTCCGTCGTGCCGCGCAGCTCGTCGGCGACGAAGTCGTCCGCCCGTCCGACGAAGTCCACGTCGAAGCTGCGCACCTTCTCGCCGGACTTGCCGAGCTTGGCGGCGGCCAGTGCGGTGATCACACTGGAGTCCAGACCGCCGGAGAGCAGGGTGCACCGGGGTACGTCGGAGACCACCTGCCGGCCCACGATGTCCTCGAGCAGGTCCCGCACGTTGCCGATGGTGGTCTTCAGGTCATCGGTGTGCTGCTTGGTGGGCAGCGTCCAGTAGCGGCGCTCGCGCAGCCCGGAGCGGTCCACGATGACGATGCCGCCCGGGACCACCTCGCGCATCCCGCACCACACCGAGCTCCCCGGCGTCTGGGTGAAGCTGACCAGCTCGCGCAGCCCGGCGAGGTCGACCGCGCGGTCCGCCAGCGGGTTGGCGAGGATCGCCTTCGGCTCGGAGCCGAACATCACCCCGTCGCCGGTCTCGTAGAAGTAGAGGGGCTTGACGCCCATCCGGTCGCGGATCAGCACGAGCTTCTCGACGCGGGAGTCCCAGACGGCGAAGGCGTAGATGCCGTTGAGCCGGTCGGCGAGGGCCTCGCCCCACTCCATGTAGCCGTTGAGCACCACCTCGGTGTCGCTGTCGGTCCGGAAGCGGTGGCCGCGGCGCAGCAACTCGCCCCGCAGCTCCTTGAAGTTGTAGACCTCACCGCTGTAGGTGATCGACACCGGTCCGTCGTCGCTGGGCACGACCATGGGCTGGGCGCCGCCCTCGAGGTCGATGACCGACAGCCGCCGGTGCCCGAAGGCCGCGTGCCGCTCGATCCAGGCGCCACCGGCGTCCGGTCCCCGGCAGGCCATGGTCTGCGTCATCGCGTCCAGTTGGGTGCGCTGCTGCTCCAGATCGCGGTCGAACGAGATCCAGCCCGTAATTCCACACATCGGCTTGCCTTTCTTTCACTTGGTCTAGGGGGTTCGGGGCACGGTCAGGGTTGGAGCCGGCCCGTACGCCAGCCGGAGCCCTCGCGCTCGTAGCGCAGCCTCCGGTGCAGCCGGTCCTCCTGGTCGGCCTGCCAGAACTCGACCGACGCCGGCTCCAGCAGGTAGCCGAGCCAGCGGTCCGGGCGGGTCAGCACGGCGCCGCCCCGGGCCAGTTCCCGGGCCCGTTCGCGCAGCGCGTCCTCGTCCGGCAGCGGTGCGCTCTGGTACGAGGCCACCGACATCGGGTGCGCGGCGGCGGGCCGGGCGGCCCACAGGGCGTCGGACTCCTCGTCGGGCAGCGGGCGGGCCGGGCCGCTCACGCTCACCTGCCGGCCGGCCTCGCGCCAGTAGAAGACGCCCGACGCCCAGCCCGTCTCGCCCAGGTCGCGGGCCTTGCGGCTGTCGGAGTGACTGGCGAACACCAGCCCCGTACCGCGCACCGCGAGCACCTGCACGATCCGGTTGGAGGCGCGGCCGCGGGCATCGGCGGAGGCCAGGGCCAGCGCGCCCGGCTCGCGTACGGAGGTCGCGACGGCGCTGTCGAACCAGGTCCGGAGCAGGTCCATCGGCTCGGCGGGCGGGGCGGTGAACTCATCGGCGACATCGGCGACATCGGCGACATCGGCGACCAGGGGCCGGGGCGCCGCGCTCACGACGCCTTCCCCACGGTGTCGAAGGCCAGTCCGCGCTCGGCCGGTTCGCCGGAATGGAGGCCTTCGACGATCGCCTCGACGTCGGTCATCATCCGCTCGGTCGGCGGGTACCCGATGAGCTCGGTGGCCCGGTTCGGCGGCATCGGCGCCGTCAGGTCGGCGTGGGAGTCCCACAGCATCACCGCGCCCCAGCGGTTGGTGACCCGATCGGAGATCCAGAACTTCAGTCGCAGTCCGCGGATCCCGGTCCACGGATCCACTCCCTCGTCACGCAGGTAGACGCGCAGGGAGTCGATGGTCTGATCGGACCCGGCGAGGTCCCACCAGGAGATGGCGGCTTTCATACCTTCACTACCTCCGCGGCTTCCATCAGGGGGACGAGCAGCTCGGTCAGGACGCGCTCGCTGTCCTGGGTGAGCACGGATTCGAGGTGGAACTGCACGGACCCGAAGTGCGCCCCGCGCAGGGCGTGCACCTCTCCCGTGCGGGGGTCGAGGCTCACCTTCACCTCGCCGACGCCGGGGCACTCCAGCTGCTCGGCCCGCGACCGTGCCTCGTAGGAGTTGTAGAAGCCGACCCGCTCCCGCGAGCCGAACAGGTCGATCTCCCGCTGGGTGCCCTGGTTCGGGACGTCCCGGCGCCGCAGTTCGAGCCCGAGGTGCCGGGACAGCAGCTGATGGCTCAGGCACACGGCCAGGAAGGGGATGCGCCGGGAGAGCAACTCCTCGATCGCCGAGGTGAGATGGGCCATCCTGCGGTGGCCGGCCTCCCGCGGGTCGCCGGGTCCCGGACCCATGACGACGAGGTCGTGGTCGTCGAAGCGGTGGACCGCGTCGAAGCCGGCGATCTCGACGGTCAGCCCGATGGCGGTCAGCTGGTGGGCCAGCATCGAGCTGAAGGTGTCCTCGGCATCGACGATCAGGACCCGGCGGCCGTCGAGCATCGGATGGGGCCGTGCCCGCGACGCGGCGTCGCTGAGCCAGAAGCGCGCGATCGTCTCGTTGCGGCTCCCCAGGGCCTTCTGGATCAGCGGGTCCTCGACGAGCCGGTGCGCGGCGCCCAGTGCCGCGAGCACGCCCGCGGCCTTGGTACGGGTCTCCGCGACCTCGGCGTCGGCGTCGGAGTGCCGGACCAGGGTCGCGCCCACCCCGACCTCCACGTGGCCGCTGCCGTCGACGTCCGAGGAACGGATGTCGGCGGTGCGGATGAGGATGGCCGAGTCCAGGGTCTGCGCGCCGTCGGCGTCGCGGCCGATGAGGGCGGCGATGCCGCCGTAGTACCCGCGGCCGCGCGGCTCGTAGCGGGCTATCACCCGGCAGGCGTTCTCGAGCGGGCTGCCGGTCACCGTCGGGGCGAACATCGTTTCCCGCAGGATGTCCCGGGGGTCGAGGTCGCTGCACCCCTCGATGACGTACTCGGTGTGCGCGAGCCGGGACATCTCCCGCAGGAACGGTCCCCTCACCCGGCCGCCGCCCCGGCAGACCCGGGCCATCATCTTGAGTTCCTCGTCCAGGACCATGTACAGCTCGTCGGTCTCCTTGCCGTCGGTCAGGAACTCCATGACCTCCGACCGGACCGGTCCGGTGGGCGGGTAGCGGTAGGTGCCGCTGATCGGGGTCATCGCCGCGACGCCGTCCCGCAGGCTGACGTGGCGCTCCGGAGTGGCGCCCACGAAGGTCCGGGTGCCGGTGTGCACGATGAAGGTCCAGTAGGCGCCGCTCTCCCGGGTGAGCAGCCGGCGGAACAGACTGAGCGCGCTGCGCGTCGAGTACCCGGTGATGGTGGTGACGAACGAGCGCTTGATGACGAAGTTCGAGCCCTCGCCGGTGCCTATCTCGTTGTCGAGGACCGCGCGGACCGTGTCGGCGTAGTCCTCGTCCTCGGTGTCGAAGTGCCCGCCGTCCAGGGTGATGGGCTCGTCCGGCAGGGATCTCAGCGCCTCCGAGGTGGCGATCTGCCCCTGGTCGGTCACCGACATCGCGATCAGCGGCGAGCCGTCCGCGGCGGCGGTGAAGCCGCGCTCGGTGATCTGCTGGTGGGGTACCAGGACCAGCGTCTCGTGCCGGGCTCCGCCGGGCCGCCCGCTCGGCTCGGCGAGCGGGATGTCGGCCAGCCGGGCCGGGGTACTGACCTGGCCCAGCAGGATCTCCACGCGGTCCGCGCCCAGCGACTCGGGGCGGTGCAGTAGGGCGAAGGCACCCGGATCGGCGCCCAGCACCTGTTCGAGCAGCCGCGTCGCGTTCATCGGAAGACCT
The DNA here is from genome assembly GCF_057834385.1 of Streptomyces sp. GL_141. Lineage (NCBI taxonomy): Bacteria > Bacillati > Actinomycetota > Actinomycetes > Kitasatosporales > Streptomycetaceae > Streptomyces > Streptomyces sp. GL_141. The sequence goes on along the minus strand of NZ_CM174402.1, from coordinate 3,454,661 downwards.
CCTCGGTGGTGGTGACCACCGAGCAGCGGGCGGCCGCGTAGTCGAGGGCCAGCTGGTGGTACTCGGCGGAGAAGTCACCGACGGCGTCGGCGACCAGGAACGGCTGGATGTCGTTGGTGAACGCCTCCAGGACGGTCGCCAGCACACCGACGTGTGCGTACACCCCGCAGACGATCAGCTGATCGCGGCCCTGGGCGCGCATCCGGGCCAGCAGGTCCGAGCGGAAGAACGCGCTGTAGCGCCACTTGGTGAGCACCTGGTCCGCGGGCCGGGGCGCGAGTTCCGTGACGATCTGGCGATCGACCGGATCCACCCTCATGCCCGGGCCCCAGAAGTCCTTGAGCAGTCCGCGTTCCCCGTCGGTCATGCCACCGGGCTGCGCGGTGTAGAACACCGGGACCCCGAGGGCGGCGCAGCGCTCCCGCAGGAGCGCGCAGTGGCGTACCAGCGGATCGCGGATCTCCGCGGGGAACGGGGCGAGGAAGTAGCGCTGCATATCGTGCACGAGCAGGGCCGCTCGGTCGGGGTCGGGTTTCCACGGGGCCTTGCTGGCGGGCAGTTCGGCCGCCGTCGGCAGTGGGTATGACGAGATCGGGGCTATGCCCGGCACGGTTCCCCCTCGGGTTGATTGAGTGATGGCCGGCCACCCATGGGGACGAGCGGATCCCATGGGTGGGTGGATTTTCCTCGCCCCGGCTGCTTTTCGGCGCGGTGAATAAAGCCCGCGATGCGCGTGAAGAATTCACCGGCCGACGAGCTGAGCAGAAAAGGCCGAGACCGCTGAGATGCCCGGATCAGTGGTGGGAAGCCGCCGCCGGCGTGCCCCCGCCGTGGGGCGGGTACGGGTTGTCCAGGACGTACAGCCACGTACCGTCCAGCTGCTCTTCCACGGTGTCGCAGAAGTTGCCGGTGAAGCTCACGCGGGTGCCGTCGGGCCCTGCCTGCTCCAGGCTGTAGTCGCCCATGATGGACGCCGTGCGCTGGCGCACCACGCCGTCCCACCCGCGCCATCCGCCCGTCGCCACGGTCTGGCGCGCGTTGACGGTGAGCACCGGGTTCAGGTCGAACCACCCGACGTAGAAGGCCCTGATGGCGGCGTGGCCCCTGATGACCGAGAGGTCCCAGTCGACGATCGCCGCTTCGGTCTCGTGCAGGGCGATGATGCCGTCGATGTCCTTGGCCTTGATCCGTTCGCCCAGGAGCTGGAGCAGCTGCTCGGGGGTCCTCGCGACCGGCCGCGGGTTGAAGATGCCCGTCTGGGCCTCGGGTGCGGCCGGGGCCTCGGTGGCCGCCGGAGCCTCGGGGGCTGCCGGAGCCTCCGAGGCCGCCGGAGTCTCGGCGACGGCGGACGTGCTCGCTGCCGCCGACTTGGCCTGGATGAAACCGGGCCCCGCGATGCTCGCGACCGTCAGCACAATGGCGGCGGCGGTGAGCGGAAGCGTGTGCTTGAGTATGCTCATTTCATCTCCTCAATTGGAGATGGCGGCGGATTAATGCAATTCGCTTGCGGAATTGGGCTTTCGGGTTGGTCTTCATTCGCCATCCCCCCCTTCGATGACTTCATATAACCGTCGGGAACTCGGGCTTGTCAACGAGGCTAAAAATGCCTATGTCGCTGCTGTGCAATTCCGTCCGGCCTGGGCGGGGAGCCGGTCCGGCCCGGGCTGGAAGCGGAATATCGGCCACGCCGTAACGACCTGCGGCGATCACCGGTCTCGGAACTCGGCCCGCGGGATGCGGCCGAGGAGGCGGGGCGGCCGAGAAATAAGGGGAAACCTGGATTCCGCCCGACGGGGAGGCTGGTCGAATCCCGCGCCCCCGGTGCGCGGACCGGTGCGGGCGCGCCGGCGGCTCGCGGGCGGGTGGGGGACGGAGCCGCCCGCGGGGCCGCTGCGAGAGCACACTAGGCGGATGAACGTGAACGAAGAGATCCGTGCGGCGGTCGTCGAGGCGCAGTGGATCGACCGGCGGCGGACGTGGGAGGACGGCCTGGAGCGCCTCGGGCCCAAGGTCTGGCGACTCGGCACCATCGCGGTGCTGGAGGCGGCCCACGCGCACCCGCTCCTGCGGCAGCTGTATCCGTACACGAGCCATTGCCACGTGCACTTCAGCAGCACGACCCGCTTCCCCTACGAGGTGGCGGTCCCCTTCGTGATCCCGCTGCCCGACGGGCGGTTCCGCGTCGTGCGGCGCGATCCCTCCGGGGAGGTGGGCGAGGTCGCCACGGCCGGGGAGGCCGTGGCCCTGGTGGCCGCGCACGCACCGCACGACCTCCGGCTCGCCACGACGGGGCTGCCGATGGAGGGGTAGGCCCGGGCGGGCATGCGGACGGGCGGGCATGCGGACGGGCGGGCATGCGGACGGGCGGGCATGCGGACGGGCGCGCCCGAAGACGCGCCCGTCGACGCTCCGAGCGGTGTTACGCGGTCTCGCGCGCCGGGGTCGGGAGGCTGCTCGGCATGGGGCTCGGCAGGGTGCTCGGGAGGGGCGCCGACAGGGCCTCCAGGCGCAGGGCCCGGGAGCGGCGAGCGGTGCGCAGGGCGTCCCAGGTGAGGATCGAGAGGGCGACCCAGACCAGGGAGAAGCCGGCCCAGCGGGCGGGCGGCATGGCCTCGTGGAAGTAGAGGACGCCGAGGCCGAACTGGAAGACCGGGGCCATGTACTGGAGCAGTCCGAGGGTGGACAGCGGGACCCGGATCGCGGCGGCGCCGAAGCAGATCAGCGGGATCGCGGTGACCAGCCCGGCCGAGGCCAGCAGGACGGCGTGCCCCGGGCCCTGCGCGGTGAAGGTGGACTCGCCCTGCGAGCCGAGCCACAGCAGGTAGCCGAGGGCGGGCAGGAACATGATCACGGTCTCGGCGGTCAGCGACTCCAGGCCGCCCATGCCGAGCTGCTTCTTGATCAGCCCGTACAGGGCGAAGGAGAACGCCAGGATCAGCGAGATCCACGGCGGCCGCCCGTACCCGACGGCGAGGACCAGCACGGCGGCTACGGCGATCCCGACGGCCGCCCACTGCGTGCGGCGCAGCCGCTCGCCCAGGACCAGGACGCCGAGCGCGATGGTGACCAGGGGGTTGATGAAGTAGCCGAGGCTCGCCTCGACGACCGCGCCGTTGTTGACCGCCCAGATGTACACGCCCCAGTTCACGGTGACCAGGGCGGCGGCCACCGCCGTGAGGGCGAGCTTGCGCGGCTGGCGCAGCAGCTCCGAGACCCATCCCCAGCGCCGCAGGGCCAGCAGCGCCACGCCGACCACGGCCAGGGACCACACCATGCGGTGGGCGAGGATCTCGATCGCTCCGGCGGGCTGGAGGAGCGGCCAGAAGAGGGGGACGATCCCCCACATCCCGTACGAGGCGAATCCGTAGAGCAACCCCGTGCGCTGGTCGTTCTGTGCCTTCACGGGACCTCCAGAGCTACTTCAAGCCAACCTGACGACGGTAGCGCCGCACGCGCCGAAAGTCATTAGCGTCTGGCGAGATGCTCATGACACTTGGATGGCGGCCCGGCGGCCGGGACGCGACGAAGCCCGGACCCTGCCTGCGGGTCCGGGCTTCGAAGGGCTGTGGCGAATGCCTTCGGCGGGTGCCTCAGCCGGATGCCTCAGCCGACGACCGTCCAGGTGTCGTTCCCGCTCAGCAGCGCGCCCAGGTCGCCCTTGCCGCTGCGGTCCACGGCCGTCTCCAGCTGTTCGGCCATGAGCGTGTCGTAGACGGGCCGGCGCACGTTGCGGAACACCCCGATGGGCGTCTGGTGCAGCGTGTCCGGGTCGGCCAGCCGGGACAGCGCGAACGCGTTGGTCGGGGAGGCCGAGGAGGCGTCGTGGACCAGGATCCGGGACTCGTTCTCGGGGGTCACGGTCACGACCTCCAAATCGCCGGTGGCCACGTTGCGCACGACGCCCTTGGCGCCCTCCACGCCGAAGCGGATCGGCTGCCCCTGTTCGAGGCGGATGACGGCCTCCTGGGCCTGCTCGTGGTCCTTGAGGACCTCGAAGGCGCCGTCGTTGAAGATGTTGCAGTTCTGGTAGATCTCCACCAGGGCCGTGCCCTCGTGGGCGGCGGCCGCGCGCAGCACCTCGGTGAGGTGCTTGCGGTCGGAGTCGACCGTACGGGCCACGAAGGAGGCCTCCGCGCCGATCGCGAGCGAGACCGGGTTGAAGGGCGCGTCGAGCGAGCCCATCGGGGTCGACTTGGTGATCTTGCCGACCTCGGAGGTGGGGGAGTACTGCCCCTTGGTCAGCCCGTAGATCCGGTTGTTGAACAGCAGGATCTTGAGGTTGACGTTCCGCCGCAGGGCGTGGATCAGGTGGTTTCCGCCGATGGAGAGCGCGTCCCCGTCACCGGTGACCACCCAGACCGACAGGTCGCGGCGCGAGGTCGCGAGCCCGGTGGCGATGGCCGGGGCGCGGCCGTGGATCGAGTGCATCCCGTATGTGTCCATGTAGTACGGGAAGCGCGAGGAGCAGCCGATGCCCGAGACGAAGACGATGTTCTCCTTCGCCAGCCCCAGCTCCGGCATGAAGCCCTGGACGGCGGCGAGCACCGCGTAGTCGCCGCAGCCGGGGCACCAGCGGACCTCCTGGTCCGACTTGAAGTCCTTCATCGACTGCTTGGCGGCCGCCTTGGGCACCAGCGAGAGCAGGGTGGGGCTGTCGGTCACCTCAGTCATTGATGGCCTCCTTGAGATGGTTGGCGAGCTGCTCGGCCTTGAACGGCATGCCGTTCACCTGGTTGTACGACTGTGCGTCGACCAGGTACTTCGCCCTCAGGAGGGTCGCGAGCTGCCCGAGGTTCATCTCCGGCACCACTACCTTGTCGTAACGCTCCAGGACCTCACCCAGATTCCTCGGGAAGGGGTTGAGGTGGCGCAGGTGGGCCTGCGCGATGGGGAGTCCGGCGATCCGCAGCCGGCGTACGGCGGCCGTGATCGGCCCGTACGTCGAACCCCAGCCGATCACCAGGGTCCGCGCGCCGTCCGGGTCGTCGACCTCCAGGTCGGGGACCCGGATGCCGTCGATCTTGGCCTGGCGGGTGCGGACCATGAACTCGTGGTTGGCCGGGTCGTACGAGATGTTGCCCGTGCCGTCCTGCTTCTCGATGCCGCCGATCCGGTGCTCCAGCCCCGGCGTGCCGGGGACCGCCCACGGGCGGGCCAGGGTCTGCGGATCGCGCTTGTACGGCCAGAAGACCTCGGTGCCGTCCGCGAGCTCGTGGTTCGGTCCGGCGGCGAACTGGACCTTGAGGTCCGGCAGGTCCGCCACGTCCGGGATCCGCCAGGGCTCGGAGCCGTTGGCGAGGTACCCGTCGGAGAGCAGGAACACCGGGGTCCGGTAGGTCAGCGCGATCCGGGCCGCGTCGAGCGCGGCGTCGAAGCAGTCGGCCGGGGTGCGCGGGGCCACGATCGGCACCGGGGCCTCGCCGTTGCGCCCGTACATGGCTTGGAGCAGGTCGGCCTGCTCCGTCTTGGTCGGCAGACCGGTGGAGGGGCCGCCGCGCTGGATGTCCACGATCAGCAGCGGCAGCTCCAGGGAGACCGCGAGGCCGATCGTCTCGGACTTCAGGGCCACGCCCGGGCCGGAGGTGGTGGTCACGGCGAGCGCGCCGCCGAAGGCCGCGCCCAGGGCCGCGCCGATGCCGGCGATCTCGTCCTCGGCCTGGAAGGTGCGCACGCCGAAGTTCTTGTGCTTCGACAGCTCGTGCAGGATGTCCGAGGCCGGGGTGATCGGGTACGAGCCCAGGTAGAGCGGCAGATCGGCCTGCTGCCCGGCTGCGATCAGGCCGTAGGACAGGGCCAGGTTCCCGGAGATGTTGCGGTAGGTGCCCGTCGGGAAGGCGCGGGTGGCCGGGGCCACCTCGTAGGAGACGGCGAAGTCCTCGGTGGTCTCGCCGAAGTTCCAGCCGGCCCGGAAGGCGGTGACGTTCGCCTCGGCGATCTGGGGCTTCTTCGCGAACTTCTGCCGCAGGAAGGTCTCGGTACCCTCGGTGGGCCGGTGGTACATCCAGGACAGCAGCCCGAGCGCGAACATGTTCTTGCTGCGCTCGGCCTCCTTGCGGGAGAGCCCGAAGTCCTTGAGCGCCTCGACGGTGAGGGTGGTCAGCGGCACCGGGTGGACGTTGTAGGCGTCCAGCGAGCCGTCTTCCAGCGGGGAGGTCTCGTAGCCGACCTTGGCCATCGGGCGCTTGGTGAACTCGTCGGTGTTGACGATGATCTCCGCGCCGCGCGGCACGTCCGCGATGTTCGCCTTCAGTGCCGCCGGGTTCATCGCCACCAGGACGTTCGGGGCGTCGCCCGGCGTCAGGATGTCGTGGTCGGCGAAGTGCAGCTGGAAGGACGACACGCCGGGGAGGGTGCCGGCGGGCGCCCTGATCTCGGCCGGGAAGTTCGGCAGCGTCGAGAGGTCGTTGCCGAAGGAGGCGGTCTCCGAGGTGAAACGGTCACCGGTGAGCTGCATGCCGTCACCGGAGTCACCCGCGAAGCGGATGATCACCCGATCGAGTCGGCGTACTTCCTTCGTCCCCGCGCCCCCGGCGTCCGCACCGCGGCCGCCGGGGCCCGAGTGAGTCGCATGAACCGTGTGGTCGGCGGGTTCGCCGTCCGGGCCCGGGGGTGTGCGCTGCTCGCCGACGACTGCGCCTTCGGCCCCGTCGGACTGTTCGGCTGGGCTACTGACCTGGCTGGTCACTGAACTGGACCTCCTTCGAGGCGTGAGCACTGCCCAAGGTCAACCCTACGTCCGCAGGGATTCCTTCCCGGGGTGCTCATTTTCTGGACCGCCCCTTCGGCGGTCTGTCCGAATCCGGCCTTACCTGACAGAGTGTCAGTTGATCAAGATCTTAGGTAGGTGAGAACGGCCAGCACGCGCCGGTGATCCCCGTCACTGGGGGAGAGGCCCAGCTTCATGAAGATGTTGCTGACGTGCTTCTCCACCGCGCCGTCGCTCACCACCAGCTGCTTGGCCACCGCGGAATTGGTCCGCCCCTCGGCCATCAGCCCGAGCACCTCGCGCTCGCGCGGGGTCAGCCCCGCCAGCACGTCCTGCTTGCGGCTGCGGCCGAGCAGCTGCGCCACGACCTCCGGGTCCAGGGCGGTACCGCCCCGCGCCACGCGGACGACGGCGTCGAGGAACTCGCGCACATCGGCCACCCGGTCCTTCAGCAGGTACCCCACCCCGGTACTGGAGCCGGCCAGCAGCTCGGTGGCGTACTGCTCCTCCACGTACTGGGACAGCACGAGCACACCTATGCCGGGGTGATCGCGCCGCAGCCGTACGGCCGCCCGTACGCCCTCGTCGGTGTGCGTCGGCGGCATCCGCACATCGGCCACCACCACGTCCGGCAGCGCGTTCTCGGCCGCCAGCTCCGCCACCGTCTTGATCAGGGCTTCCGCGTCCCCGACGCCTGCGACGACGTCATGCCCCCGGTCGGTCAGCAACCGGGTCAGGCCCTCACGCAGCAGCACTGAATCCTCGGCGATGACCACCCGCACCCTGTCTTCCACGACTCCGCTGCTCCCGCGTTTGCTCAAGCCCCGTGTTCCCTGACTCAGCCAAGCATCCCAGCCTTGAGCCCGGATAAAGCCTGAGCGCGATCAACGCGCACCCCTGGAACGGCTGTTTTCGGCCCCGGACGCCCCTCCGGGCCACCCACCCCCGAAAGTCAGGGCTTTGGGCCCCGCACCCGGCGGGCCGAACGCCACCCGGTAAGGCATGGCCGAGGGCGAGGGGCGACGTACGGCAGCCACCGCACGGACACCCGTGCGGGGTATCCGTGCGGTGGCTGACATCGACTTCGCGGAGGGGGCGGGGGAGGGGAAGCGGTCCCTCAGACGGCCCGCCAGGGGAGCTCCGCGGTGACGGTCGTACCGCCCCCGGCGGGGGAGTCCACGACCAGCAGTCCGTCCACCGCGTCGAGCCGCTCGGCCAGCCCCGCCAGACCCGAACCGGCCAGGGCGCCGGCCCCGCCCACGCCGTCGTCGGCGACCTGGATCAGCAGCCGCTCGCCGGACTTCCACACGTCGACCCCGGCCGTACGGGCCTCCGCGTGCTTGCTCACGTTCTGCAGCAGCTCCGACACCGTGAAGTACGCGATCCCCTCGATCGCCGCCGCCGGCCGCGAGGGAAGATCCACCGCCACCCGTACCGGCACCGCGCACCGGGAGGCCACCGAGGACAGGGCCGCGTCCAGCCCCCGGTCGGTCAGCACCGCCGGGTGGATCCCCCGGGCCAGGTCCCGCAGCTCCTGAAGGGCGATCTTCACTTCCCCGTGCGCCTCGTCCACCATCCGGGCGGCGGCCCGCGGGTCCTCCGTCAGCTTCTCCTTCGCCAGGCCCAGGTCCATGGCCAGCGCCACCAGCCGGGCCTGCGCCCCGTCGTGCAGATCGCGCTCGATGCGCCGCAGGTCCGCCGCGGCGGTGTCGACCACGACACCCCGGTCGGACTCCAGTTCGCTGACCCGCTCGTCGAGCCGCGAGGGCCCGAGCAGCCCGCAGACGAGGACCCGGTCGACGGTGGTCAGGGCGCGGACCACCCACGGGGTGGCGAGGGTGAGGGCGAGCCCGGTCGCGCAGGTCGCGGCGATCGCGAGCGGGGAGTCCAGATAGAAGGAGTAGTCGTCGTTCTGGAAGACCTGCAGCCCCGGCTGATCGGTGAAGGCCGGGAACACCCAGAACCAGAGCGGGTAGAGCAGCATGGCCCACCCGTAGGCCCAGAACGTCAGGGCCACGCAGAAGGCGAACACCGCCCACGGGAAGTGGACGACCGAGTACAGCACGTGCCGCCAGGCGCTCCCGCTCTTGAGCAGTGCCCCCATCCGGGCGATCGCCCCGCCCTTCTTCGCGCGGATCGGCGCCGGCTCCGCGATGTCGTGGCGGAGCATGCCGCGCACCCGGGCCCGCTCGACGCGCCCGAACCCGCGGCACATGGCCAGCACCCCGGCCAGCACCGGGACTCCGAGGAAGGTGACGAGCAGCCCCGCGCCGAGGCTGACGCCGGTGATGGCGAGCGAGAAGTACAGGGTGCTGAGCGGCAGCCCGAGCATCAGGTACCCGAACTCCCGCCAGGTCCGCCCCTCGAAGGGAGCCCGCACCACACTGCCGATACCGCTGCCGCCGCTACCCATGTCGCCGCCCCGCCCTTCCTCCACTGTGTCCCCCCACCCTCCCGCGCACCCCCACCCCCCAACCATCCGGCAGGTCGGCCTCTCCCCCGGGGGGTTAACCCCACCCCGGGCTCCGTACCCGGCACCCGTCGGACGCTGCGCGGAGGCGGAGCCCCCTACCCGCCCTCCGCCCGCCCCCCCGCCCTCCGCCCGCCCCCCGGGCTCCGCCCGCCCCCCGGGCTCCGCCCGGACCCGCGCCCCGAACGCCAACGGGGCCGGATCGCCTTGACGGCGATCCAGCCCCGCACATCCGGCTGACGCCGGCCGAAATCCAGCTGTGCCGGGTAAATCCGGCCCGACCGGGCAAATCCGGCCCCGCCGGGCACCTCCAACCCAGCCAGGCGAATCCAGCTGCGCCGGCCAAAATCCAGCCCCGCCGGCGTTTGAGGCGCGGGGGTCCGGGGGCTGGTCCCCGGGAGCGGCGCCGCACCCACCCACGGCGCGCAGCACCACGCACCCACCACACCCGCCGCCACCGAAGGCGGCCCCGCGTTACCGCGAGGCCCGCTCCCGCCACGGCAGCTCCGCCGTGACCACGGTCCCCTCCCCCTCGGGGGACTCCACCACCAGCACGCCGTCGACCGCGTCGAGCCGCTCGCCCAGCCCCGCCAGCCCCGACCCGGCCAGGGCGTTCGCCCCGCCCCGTCCGTCGTCCGACACCCGGATCAGCAGCCGCCCGTCGGCGGAGCCACCCGTGCGCCACACCTCGACCTCCGCGCACCGCGCCCCCGGCCCGGCGTGCTTGCTCACGTTCTGCAGCAGCTCCGAGACCACGAAGTACGCGATCCCCTCGATCGCCTCCGCCGGCCGCGCCGGCAGGTCCACCGCCACCTTCACGGGAACCAGGCACCGGGAGGCCACCGAGGACAGCGCCGCGTCCAGCCCCCGGTCGGTCAGCACCGCCGGGTGGATCCCACGGGCCAGGTCCCGCAGCTCCTGAAGGGCGATCTTCACCTCTCCGTGCGCCTCGTCGACCATCGCCGCCGCCCCCTCGGGGTCCTCCAGCAGCTTCTCCTTCGCCAGGCCCAGCCCCATCGCCAGCGCCACCAGCCGGGCCTGCGCCCCGTCGTGCAGGTCCCGTTCGATGCGCCGCAGGTCCGCCGCCGCCGTGTCGACCACGACACCGCGATCGGATTCCAGCTCGGCGATGCGCCGCTCCAGCTCGTCGGAGGGCGACAGCAGGCCCCGTACCATCGCCCGGTCCACGTTCGAGAGCCCGCGGACCACCCACGGCAGCACCGGCCACAGCACGAACAGCCCGGTCAGCGCCACGGTGAAGGTGGCCACCGCCCACGGCAGCCGGATCAGCTCGAACAGCACGGTCCGCCACGCCACCGGGTCCTTGAGGCTCGCCCACAGCCAGGGGAAGAACCCGCCCGACCGGCCCGGCCCCGGCATCGGCGTCGGCTCGTCGACCCGTACGCCCAAGAGGTCGCGCGCCCGCGCACGTTCCAGCCGTCCCAATTGGCGAGACACGAAGAGACCACATGCGAACAGCGGCAGACCGATCGCGGTCACCGACAGACCGCCCGCGGTCGCGACCATCACCACCGTGAAGACGAACCCGATGAGGGCGGCGGGCAAATTGCTCAACAGGTAAGCGATTTCCTTCCACGTCACGGCATCGAAGGGTGCGCGGACGGGAGGAGGAACGCCGTCGTCGGGGGTGTGCTTGCTCGCGGTCATGCGCCCACCCTGTCAAGCGCTCGGGCCCGATGCCATGGGGTAGCCGGGCCGAGGTAAACGGGGGATAACCCCACCCCGTGGAGCCCAGGCCCTAGACTCCCGTCCGTACCAGATCAACCTGATCGTCGACAGTGGCCGAGGAACGAGGAACGGACGTGCCCGAACCAACGGTATCGACCGTATCCGTGCTCGCCGCGGACTACTTCCGAACGTATTCGGTCGTCGGTCTCCTGGCCGCGCTCGGCGTGCTCTTCGTGGCGGTGGCGTTCGGCGCCAACCGCCTGCTGAGCCCGTCCGTCCCGACCCGCGAGAAGCTGCTGACCTACGAGTGCGGCGTGGATCCGGTGGGCGAGGGCTGGGCGCACACCCAGGTCCGCTACTACGTCTACGCCTTCCTCTACGTCGTCTTCGCCGTCGACTCGATCTTCCTGTTCCCCTGGGCGACGGTGTTCGCCGCCGCCGGTTACGGCGCCACGACGCTGGTGGAGATGTTCATCTTCCTCGGCTTCCTGGCCGTCGGCCTGCTCTATGCGTACAAGAAGGGCGTCCTCGAATGGCTGTGACCCCGGCCGGTACCCCGGCCGTGCCGTCGGAGCCGCAGCTGCTCCCGGAGCCGAAGCGGCTGGGCGTCCTGTCCCGCCTCGCGCCCGAGCCCATGAAGGTGGTCCTCAACTGGGGCCGCCGCTACAGCCTGTGGGTCTTCAACTTCGGCCTCGCCTGCTGCGCGATCGAGTTCATCGCGGCCTCGATGGCCCGCCACGACTTCATCCGGCTCGGCGTCATCCCCTTCGCGCCCGGCCCGCGCCAGGCGGACCTCATGATCGTCTCCGGCACGGTGACGGACAAGATGGCCCCGGCCGTCAAGCGGCTGTACGAGCAGATGCCCGAGCCCAAGTACGTCATCTCCTTCGGCGCCTGCTCCAACTGCGGCGGCCCGTACTGGGACTCGTACTCGGTGACCAAGGGCGTCGACCAGATCATCCCGGTCGACGTCTACGTCCCCGGCTGCCCGCCCCGCCCCGAGGCCCTCCTCCAGGGCATCCTCAAGCTCCAGGAGAAGATCGCCCGCGAATCGCTGGCGGAGCGCTACGCGAACACGCCCGCGCCGTCCCCGGCGCAGCTCACGAGCGGCCTGGTGTCCCCTCCTCCTGCTCCCGGGACGGACGCGTGAACCTCTACGACTCCCTCCCCGACGCGGCGGGAACGGTCTTCGGCGAGGAAGCCGTCGGCTCCTTCGCGTACTCCGTCCTCACGGTCGACGTCCCCACCGCGAGCTGGATCCCCGCACTGGAGATCGCCCGCGACAAGCTGGGCTGCACCTACTTCGACTGGCTGAGCGCGGTCGACGAGCCGGGCACGGGCTTCCGCATCTGCGCGCACGTCGTCTCCCTGGAGAACCACCGCGTACGCCGCCTCCTGCTGCGGACCACCGTCCCGCACTCGGCGCCCTCCCTGCCCTCGGCCGTCGCCGTCTACGCCGGCGCCGAATGGCACGAGCGCGAGACCTTCGAGATGTTCGGGGTCGTCTTCACGGACCACCCGAACCTCGTCCCGCTGCTCCTCCCCGAGAACTTCGAGGGCCACCCGCTGCGCAAGGACTTCGTCCTCGCGGCGCGCGTCGCCAAGGCCTGGCCCGGCGCGAAGGAGCCGGGCGAGGCACACGACCCGGACGCCCCGAAGCGCCGCCAGATGCTCCCGCCGGGCGTACCGGACCCCAACGACTGGGGCCCGATGAAGGGCCAGCTCCCCCCGGCCCCCACCCGCCCCGCCCGCACCCCGCGCGCTGCGGCCGCAGCCCCGGGCGACCGCCCGGCCCGCACCCCGCGCGCGGCGGCCGCAACCCCCGGCGACCGCCCCACGCGCACGCCCCGCGCGGCAGCCGGCGAAGCCACCGAGCCCGGCGCGCAAGCCCCGGCAACCGAAACCGAAGCAGCCCCGCCCCGCCCGGTCCGCCGCACCCGCTCGGTGACGGACGGCTCCGCAAGCCAGGCGGAACCCTTGGCCACTCCGGAGGCAGCCACTCCGGCCGAAGCCGACCCGGCCCGCCCGGTCCGCCGCTCGCGCTCGGTGACGGACGGCTCCGCAAGCCAGGCGGCAGCCATCCCGGCCCCTGCGGCCACCCCGGCCCCGGCGGAGGCCCCGGCTCCGGCTCCGGCTGAAGCCTCGGAGGCCCCGGTCCGCCCGGTGCGCCGTACGCGCTCGGTCGCGGACGGCTCCGCGAGCCAGGCCGCCGCGACTCCGGCCGAAGCCGAGGGCGCGCCCGCGGCGGAACGCCAGGCCCCCACGCGCCCGGTACGAGGCAGCGCGGACGCCCCCTGGCACAACCCGAAGCCCGCCTTCGACACCCCTCCGGCCGAACCGGCTACTCCGGCGACCCCGGCCCCTGCGGCGGCTCCGGCCACGGCTGAACCGGCCGCTCCGGCCACGACCGAACCGGCTGAACCGGCTGAACCGGCCGCTCCGGCGACGACCCCGCCCGCTCCGGCGGACCAGGCCGCTCCGGTCGACGACCCGGCGGGCTCCGCCGAGCCCGAGTCCGAGCAGGAGTCCGGGTCCGAGTCCGCCCCCAAGCCGGACCCCTCCGAGACGGACCCCACCCCCAACGACCCCACCGGAGGCGCCGCGTGAACGACGTCCTCGACGTCGCCCTGCGGCTGATCGTCGTCTTCGCCGTCTTCCTCGTGCTCCCGCTCGTCGTCGGGCAGGCCGAGCACAAGGTGATGGCCCACATGCAGGGCCGCCTCGGCCCCATGTACGCCGGCGGCTTCCACGGCTGGGCCCAGCTCGTCGCCGACGGAGTCAAGTTCGCGCAGAAGGAAGACATCGTCCCGGCCAACGCCGACCGCCGTGTCTTCCAGATCGCCCCCGCCGTCGCGCTCCTCCCGTACCTCCTGGTCCTCCTCGCCATCCCGATCGGCCCCGGCGAGGGCGCCGTCGGCCAGGTCATCGACGCGGGGCTCTTCTTCGCGCTCGCCGTCATGGGCATCGGAGTGCTCGGCTCCCTCATGGCCGGCTGGGCCTCCGCGAACAAGTTCTCCCTCCTCGGAGGCCTCCGCACCGCCGCCCAGCTGCTCGCCTACGAGCTCCCCATGCTGCTCGCGGCGGCCTCGGTCGCCATGGCCGCCGGCACGGTGTCGCTCCCCGGCATCGTCGGCGCCTTCGAGTGGTGGTGGCTGCCCTGGCAGATCGTCGGAGGGCTCGTCTTCTTCACCGCCGGCCTCGCCGAACTCCAGCGGCCCCCCTTCGACATGCCCGTCGCCGACTCCGAGATCATCTTCGGCGCGTACACCGAGTACACCGGCCTGCGCTTCGCGCTGTTCCTGCTCGCCGAGTACGCCGGCATCGTCGTCCTGTGCGCCCTGACCACCGTCCTCTTCCTGGGTGGCTGGCACGGCCCCTTCGGCGGCGACGACTTCGGCTGGGCCTGGACCCTGCTCAAGATCGCCGCGCTCTCCTTCGTGGTGATCTGGCTCCGCGTGAGCTACCCCCGGCTGCGCGAGGACCAGCTGCAGAAGCTCGCCTGGACCGTACTCATCCCGCTCGCGCTCGCCCAGATCGCGCTCACCGGCATCGTGAAGGTGGCGATCCAGTAAATGCCTCCCATCCCCGGCTCCGGCCTCGCCAAGGGCCTGGCCGTCACGCTGCGCACGATGACGAAGCGCTCGCACACCGCCCAGTACCCCGAGGTACAGCCCGAACTCCCGCCGCGCTCGCGCGGGGTCATCGGCCTGTTCGAGGAGAACTGCACGGTCTGCATGCTGTGCGCGCGCGAGTGCCCCGACTGGTGCATCTACATCGACTCCCACAAGGAGACGGTGCCGGCCGCCGTCCCCGGTGGCCGTGAGCGCAGCCGCAACGTCCTCGACCGCTTCGCCATCGACTTCTCCCTCTGCATGTACTGCGGCATCTGCATCGAGGTGTGCCCCTTCGACGCACTGTTCTGGTCGCCGGAGTTCGAGTACGCCGAGACCGACATCCACGAGCTGACCCACGAGCGCGACAAGCTGCGCGAGTGGATGTGGACCGTCCCGGCCCCGCCCGCCCTGGACCCGGCCGCCGAGGAGCCCAAGGAAATCGCGGCAGCCCGCAAGGCCGTGGAGAAGGCGGAGACCGCAGCCGCGGCGGCCGCCGCCGCAGCAGCGGCCGAGGCGAACCCCGACACCACGGCCCAGGGCCAGGCCCCGGACCCGGACCCGGCCCCGGAAGGAGACGCGTGATCACCGCAGCCGCCCAAGGCAACGGCTTCCTCTCCCCGACCGGCGTCGAGATCGCCTTCGTCCTCGTCGGCCTCGCCACCCTCGGCGCGGCCGCCGTCACGGTCACCACCAAGCAGCTCGTGCACGCCGCCCTGTGGCTGGTCGTCGCCCTCGGCGGGATCGCCGTCGAGTACCTCCTGCTGACCGCCGAGTTCATCGCCTGGGTCCAGGTACTGATCTACCTCGGTTCCGTGGTCGTCCTCCTCCTCTTCGGGCTGATGCTCACCAAGGCCCCCATCGGCCGCTCGCCGGACGCCGACTCGGGCAACCGCCCGGTCGCGCTCGGCGTCGCGCTCGTCGCGGCCGCCGCGCTCGTCTGGGTGGTCGTCGACGCCTTCCGCACCACCTGGATCGACCTCGACGGCCCCGCCCAGGGCTCCACCAAGGTCTCCGGAGAGATCCTCTTCCGGCACTGGGTGCTGCCGTTCGAGGCGCTCTCCGTCCTCCTCCTCGCGGCCCTGATCGGCGCCATCGTGCTGTCCCGCAAGGACACCCCCGACACCGCGCCCGGCACCGACAAGAAGGGGCAGCGCTGATGCACCTCGCCTACCCCGCCGTGCTGGCGGCGCTCCTCTTCTGCACGGGCCTGTACGGAGTGCTCGCCCGCCGCAACGCCATCCTGGTCCTGATGTCCGTCGAGCTGATGCTCAACGCCGTCAACCTCAACCTGGTGGCCTTCGACGTCTGGCTGCGCGACAGCCTGCACGCCGGCCAGGCCCTCACCCTCTTCACCATCGCCATCGCCGCCGCCGAGATCGGCATCGGCCTCGCGATCGTGCTGATGGTCTACCGCAACCGGGGCACCGCGGACGTGGACCGACTGCGCGACACCACCGAGGGCCACGAGCCGGACGGCTGGAACCCGGCCGGTGCGAACCCGGACAGCGCGAACCCTGCGACCGGAGCCGCCGCGTGAGCACCCCGACCCTCGCCGTACTGGTCCCCCTGCTGCCCTTCCTGGGCGCGCTGGCGGGACTGCTGCTCGGCCGCACCGCCCCCGGCTTCGTCAAGCCGCTCGCCGTCCTGCCGACGCTGGCGGCCGCCGTCCTCGCGGTCCTGGTCGCCTTCCGCCAGGGCGGCGGCAAGGCGATCGACACGGCGACCGAGCTGACCCCGACCGGCTCGGTGCCCATCGAGCTCTCGCTCCACCTCGACGGCTTCGCCGTCATGGTGGCCGTCCTCGTCGGCCTCGTCGCCACCTGCGTGCAGATCTACTCGACGGCGTACCTGCGCGAGGACCCGCGCTACCCCTCCTACGCCGCGCTGGTCTCACTGTTCACCTCCGCCATGCTGCTCGTCGTCTACTCCGGCGACCTGATGGTGCTGCTGGTCGGCTGGGAGATCATGGGCATCTGCTCGTACTTCCTGGTCGGCCACTACTGGGAGACCGAGGCGGCCCGCTCCGCCTCCCTGAAGGCCTTCCTCGTCACCAAGCTGGGCGACGTCCCCTTCCTCATCGGCCTGTTCGCGCTCGCCACCGACGCCGGGTCCTTCCGGATCACCAAGATCCTGGGCACCGTCGCCGCAGGCGGGCTCGACCACCCGACGCTCATCGCGCTCCTCCTGCTGGCCGGAGTCGCGGGCAAGTCCGCGCAGTTCCCGCTGCACACCTGGCTTCCGGACGCCATGGCGGGCCCCACCCCGGTCTCCGCACTGATCCACGCGGCCACGATGGTCGCCGCCGGCGTCTACTTCGTCGCCCGCCTGCTCCCCGTCTTCGCGGCGTCCCGGGCCGCACTGGTGGTCCTGGCCGTCATGGCGGCCGTCACGATGGTCGGATCCGCCCTCGCCGCCCTGGCCCAGGACGACATCAAGCGGGTGCTCGCCTACTCCACGATCGGCCAGCTCGGCTACATGACCGGGGCCCTGGCCGTCGGCGACCGCGCGGCCGCCGTCTTCCACCTCCTGTCCCACGGCGCCTTCAAGGCGCTCCTGTTCCTCGGCGCCGGCGTGATCATCCACGCCGCGGGGACGAACTCCCTCGCCGCCATGTCCCGCATGGACGGCCTGGCCAAGCGCATCCCCGACGCCTTCTGGACGATGACGATCGCGCTGCTCGCGCTCGCCGCCTTCCCGCCCTTCGCCGGCTTCTTCTCCAAGGAAGCCGTCCTCGTCGCCGCCGAGCACACCGCCGGCGGCCACTCGGAGCTCGCCCCGAGCGCGGCCGGCTGGGTGGTCCTCGTCGCCGGCGTGCTGACCGCCCTGCTCACCGCCGCCTACGCCACCCGGCTGTGGCTGATGGCCTTCCGCGGCCGGGGCGCGGCCGCCCCCGACCACGGCAAGGAGCCCCTCGCCATGACCGGCGTGCTGTGGCTGCTGGCCGTCCCGTCCGTGGGCTTCGGCCTGCTGGCCGGGCCCCTCTCCGACTTCTTCGACGGCCGCGAGCTCACCCCGTCGCTGACGACCTCGGTCCTCGGCACGGGCGCCGCCGCCGTCGGCGCGGTGCTCACCTACGCCCTGTGGCAGCGCGCCCAGGCCCAGGCCGCCCGGGCCCTGGCCCCGGCAGCCCCGTCCGGAGCCGCCGCCGGATCGCCCGCCACCGCCGGTGCCACTGCCGCGGTGCCCGCCACCACCGCGGTGTCCGCGGCCGTCGTCGCCGCCGAGTCCGCCGCCGAGAGCCCCGAAGTCGCCGAGGTCACCCACGACCACCCGGTCGTGTCCACGGCCCCCGCCGCCGACCCCGGCCGCGCGCTCCTCGGCCCGCTGCACCGGCACGCCGCCGTCGGCTTCCACCTCGACGCCGTCTACGACCGCCTGTTCGTCCGCCCCGTCCGAGCCGCCGCAGCCCTCGTACGCTTCCTCGACCGCGAGGTCGTGGACTCGTACGTCCGTGGCGCGGGCCTCGGCCCCCGGCTGCTCGGCGGCCTCGTACGCCGCACCCAGACCGGCAACGTGCAGAGCTACCTGAGTGCCCTGCTCGCCGGCGCCGTGGTCCTGGCGATCGCCACCGCCGTCCTCGCCAACGTCAACGCCGGATCGTGAGCCGTGAGTCAGCCGTGATTGATATCAGCCCGTCCGTGATGCAGTTCCTTCTGGCGTTCGTCGTGGCCGGCCCGCTCGTCGGCGCCGTCGCCGCCCTCCTGCCGGCCCCGCCCGGACTGAAGGGCAAGAGCCCCGAACAGGCCGTGCTGCGCCACGGCGTGACCGTGACCGGCGCCATCCTCGCCGCGGCGATCGTCCTCGCCGTGGGCTTCGACCACGACGCCCCGTCCCGCTTCCAGGCGACGACGGACATCAGTTGGATCCAGGCCCTGAACGTCCGGATCCACCTCGGCATCGACGGCATCTCGCTCCCCCTCCTCCTGATGACCGCGCTGCTGTTCTTCCTCTGCGCGCTCTACAGCTACTTCAAGCTCCCCGCGGGCCCCTCCGCGAAGGCCTTCGTCGCCCTGCTCCTGGTCCTGGAGTCCGGCACCCTCGCCACCTTCGCCGTCCTCGACCTGATGCTGTTCTTCCTCGCCTTCGAGATGGTCCTCATCCCGATGTACTTCCTCATCGCCCGCTGGGGCGGTGCTCAGCGGCAGGCAGCCGCCTGGAAGTTCATCCTGTACACCCTCCTCGGCTCCGTGGTCATGCTGCTCGGCCTGCTACTGATCGGCCTGAACAGCGGCACCTTCGACATGGTGGCACTCGCCTCCGACAACGGCCGCGAACTGTCCCACACCACCCAGGTCCTGGCCGTTCTCGCCATCGGGATCGGCCTCGCCGTGAAGACCCCGATGTGGCCGCTGCACAGCTGGCTGCCGGACGCCCACACGGCCGCCCCCACCGTCGGTTCCGTCCTCCTCGCGGGCGTCCTGCTGAAGATGGGCACCTACGGGTTCGTCCGGATCCTGCTGCCCGCCACCCCCGACGGCATGGCCACCTTCGCCCCGTACCTGGGCGCCTTCGCCGCGGTCGGCATCGTCTACGGGTCCCTGGCCTGCCTCGCCCTCGCCCGCAAGGGCAACAAGGGCGACCTCAAGCGCCTCATCGCGTACTCCTCCGTCGGCCACATGGGCTTCGTCCTCCTCGGCATCGCGTCCATGACCCCCACCGGCGTGAACGGCGCGCTGTTCGCCAACGTCGCGCACGGTCTGATCACCGGCCTTCTCTTCTTTCTTGTCGGCGCGCTCAAAGACCGTTACAACACGGCCGATCTCGACACCCTCGCCGGAGCCACCGGAGCGGCCCTCTACGGCCGCGCCCCCCGCTTCGGAGCCCTCCTCGCCTTCGCCGCCATCGCCTCGCTCGGCCTCCCCGGCCTGGCCGGTTTCTGGGGCGAGATGCTGGCCCTCTTCGGCGCGTTCGACCCCGCCGAGGGCCTGTCGAGGCCGGCGTTCCTCACGTACATGGCCGTCGGCGCGTTCGGCACCCTGCTCACCGCCGCCTATCTTCTGATCGTCGTACGGCGGGTGTGCATGGGCGACCCGAAGGCCGCGCGCGAAGAGGCCGCCGCCCCGGTGGTCCTCGCGGACATCCAGCGCTACGAGTACGCCGCCTGGACCCCGCTCGTCGCCCTCACCCTCCTCGCCGGCCTGTGGCCCGCGGTCCTCCTCGGCCTCACCGACCCGGCCGTCCAGAAGCTCCTCGCGGGAGGGAACTCATGACGGTCCTTCAGCCCCTCGGCCACTCGTTCGGCCAGCCGTTCGTCCAGCCGCTCGTCATCGCCGCGGCCGACGCCGACGCCCCCAGCCTGGTCCAGTCCGTCGACTGGCTCGCCATCGCGCCGGTCGTCATCACCGCCGCCGTCGGCCTCCTCGTCCTGGTCCTCGACCTCTTCGTACCGGAGCACCGCAAGCCGCTGCTCGGCTGGATCTCCGTCGCCGGACTGGCCGCCGCGACCGCCACCCTGCTGCCGCTGCGCGCCGGCGACCGCAGCACCTTCTGCCTCACCGGACCCGGCACGGCGGACCCCGCCGCGTGCAGCTACGCCGCCGACCACTTCGCGCTCGTCGTGCAGTTCCTCGTCCTGGGCGGCGCCCTGGTCACCGCCCTGCTGTCGGTCACCGCCGTCCGCGAGGCGCGCATGCCGGCCGGCGAGTACTGGTTCCTGCTGCTCTCCTCCGCCGCCGGCGCGGCCCTGCTGCCCGCCTCCCGCGACCTCGCCACCCTGATCGTCGCCCTCGAAGTCGCCTCGCTGCCCGCCTTCGCCCTCGTCGGCATGCGCCGCGGCGACCGGCTCTCCTCCGAGGCCGCCCTCAAGTTCTTCCTGTCCTCGGTCACCGCCACCGCCGTGTCCCTGATGGGCGTCAGCTTCGTCTACGCCGCCACCGGCTCCCTGCACCTCACCCAGGTCGCCGACCGGC
Source organism: Streptomyces sp. GL_141 (assembly GCF_057834385.1). NCBI lineage: Bacteria > Bacillati > Actinomycetota > Actinomycetes > Kitasatosporales > Streptomycetaceae > Streptomyces > Streptomyces sp. GL_141. The sequence continues at coordinate 3,434,273 of NZ_CM174402.1, read as the reverse complement.
TCGGGAGCGTCCCCGGACAGCTCGACACCCTCGCCATGGCCGGCGTCGCGCTCACCCTGGTCGGCTTCGCCTTCAAGACGGCCGCCGTCCCCTTCCACTTCTGGGTGCCGGACACCTACGTCGGCGCCCCGCTGCCCGTCGCCGGATACCTGTCGGTCATCGGCAAGGCCGTCGGCTTCACCGGCCTCATCCTCGTCACCGTGATCGCCTTCCCCGCGTACTCCGACGTCTGGGGCCCGGCCCTCGCCGTCCTCGCCGCGCTCACCATGACCCTCGGCAACGCGGCGGCCCTGCGCCAGTCCGCCGACCGGCCGGGCGGCGCCGTACGGCTGCTCGCCTGGTCCTCCGTGGGCCAGGCCGGCTACCTGCTGGTCCCGATCGCGGCCGCCGCCTACGCCGGCCGCGACCAGATCGGCTCCACCGTCGCCTACGCCCTCATGTACGCCGCCGTGAACCTCGGCGCCTTCTCCGTGGCCGCCCTGGTGGCCCGTACGAAGCCCCTGCACCGGCTCGCCGACTACCGGGGCCTGTACGCCGAGAGCCCGCTCGCCGCCCTCGCGATGGCCTTCTTCCTGCTCTGCCTGGCCGGTCTGCCGCCGGGCATCATCGGGCTCTTCGCGAAGGTCACCGTCTTCCGCTCGGCGGTCGACGCGGGACTGGGCTGGCTCGCCGTGGTCATGGCCGTCAACGTCGTCGTCGCCCTGTACTACTACCTGCGCTGGACCGCCCTGCTCTTCCGCACACCCGACGGGTACACGGAGCAGGAGGGCGTGCAGGAAGGCGCAAAGGAGGGCGCACAGGGGGGCGCGAAGCCCCGTACGGGGACTCCCTGGCCGGTCACGGCGGCCATCGTGCTCACCGCCGCCACCGCGCTGGTCCTCTCGGGTGCCCCGCAGCTCGTCCTGCGCTTCGCCACCGGCAGCCTCTTCCCGCTGTAGGGCCGCGCGGGGGCGCTGCCGGAGCCAGGCCGGAACCGTGCCGGAGCCCGGCCGGAGCGGCCCCGGACCCGCGCCCGTAACCCGTACGGCCTAATCCCCGTGGCGCCCGCCGCGGCCCCACCACAGCCCCGCCCCCGGTCCACCGGGGCGGCGGGGACGGGTGCGCCCGGGGAACCTGCCGCCCTCACCTCGCGTTGACCAGGAAGGGAGGGTCCACTGGACCGTAGGCCCTCCGATCCCCAGATCCTGGACGGGTCCCCCTGCCGCACCACTTGGAGGGCGCACCGTGCACCGCCGGCACAACGGGCTGAAGACCGCCGTACTCCTCGGTGGTCTGTCGGCCCTCATCATCCTCATCGGAAGCTTCTTCGGCCGGGGCGGCCTGATCGTCGCCGTCTTCGTGGCCCTCGGCACCAACGCGTACGCGTACTGGAACAGCGACAAGCTGGCCCTGCGCGCGATGCGGGCCCGCCCCGTCAGCGAGTTCGAGGCACCCGAGCTCTACCGCATGGTGCGCGAGCTCTCCACGTCCGCGCGCCAGCCCATGCCCCGGCTCTACATCTCCCCGACCGAGGCCCCCAACGCCTTCGCCACCGGCCGCAACCCGCGCAACGCCGCGGTCTGCTGCACCGAGGGCATCCTGCGCATACTCGACGAGCGCGAGCTGCGCGGGGTCATCGGCCACGAGCTCAGCCACGTCTACAACCGCGACATCCTCATCTCGTCCGTCGCGGGCGCCCTCGCCTCCGTGATCATGTTCCTGGTCAACTTCGCCTGGCTGATCCCCATCGGCCGCTCCAACGACGACGAGGGACCGGGCCTCTTCGGCATGCTGCTGATCATGATCCTGGGCCCGCTGGCGGCCTCCGTGATCCAGCTGGCCATCAGCCGCTCGCGCGAGTACGAGGCCGACGCCTCCGGGGCCCAGCTCACCGGGGACCCCCTCGCCCTGGCCAGTGCCCTGCGCAAGCTGGACGCCGGCACCAAGCAGCTCCCGCTGCCGGCCGAGCCGCGACTGGAGACCGCGAGCCACATGATGATCGCCAATCCCTTCCGTCCCGGCGAAGGATTGTCCAAAATGTTTTCCACGCACCCTCCGATGGCCGAGCGCATCGCCCGGCTCGAACAGATGGCAGGCCGCAGTCAGTGAAGACCATCCTGAACCTCATTTGGCTCGTCCTCAGCGGAGTCTGGCTCTTCCTGGGCTACTGCTTGGCGGGTGTGATCCTCTGCATCACCATCATCGGAATCCCCTTCGGCATAGCCTCGTTCCGCATCGCCGTGTACGCCCTGTGGCCCTTCGGGTACACGGCCGTCGAGCGGCGTGACGCGGGCGCCGCGTCCTGCGTCGGGAACGTGCTGTGGCTGATCCTGGCCGGCTGGTGGCTGGCCCTCGGCCACATCGTCACCGGCATCGCGCTGTGCATCACGATCATCGGCATCCCGTTCGGCATCGCCAACTTCAAGATGGTCCCGCTCTCCCTGCTCCCGCTGGGCCGTGAGATCGTCCCCACGGACGCTCCGTTCGCCTCGCGCTGAGCCGCGCCGAGCCCGGATCCGGTTCATCCACTCGTATTAAAGTTCCGGGTTGCGGACGAGTGACGCGGACGAGCGGCACGCACAACGGGCAGGGAAGAACCGATGTCGACTGAGCCCTCTGAGCCCTCTGAGCCCTCTGAGCCTTCCGAGTTCTCCGAGCACTCCGAGCCCTCCACCACCCTCTCGGTGGTCGTGCCGATGTACAACGAGGAGGACGCGCTGCCGGCCCTGGTCGGCAGACTGCGCCCGGCACTCGACGCCATGGCCGTCCGCTACGAGGTCGTCGCCGTCGACGACGGCAGCAAGGACCGCACCGCGGAGCTGCTCACCGAGTTCCAGACCAAGTGGCCCGAGCTGCGGATCGTGCGGCTGCGCGGGAACTCCGGCCACCAGGCCGCCCTCACCGCGGGCCTGCACAGCGCCTCGGGCGCGTACGTGGCCAGCATCGACGCGGACCTCCAGGACCCGCCGGAGAAGATCCCGGAGATGCTCGACCTGGCCCGCGCGGACGGCCTCGACATCGTCTACGGGGTCCGGGCCGACCGGAGCACGGACACCGGGTTCAAGCGGCACACGGCCGGCGCGTACTACTGGCTGGTGCGCCGCCTGGTCGGCAAGCAGGTGCCCGCGCAGGCGGGCGACTTCCGGCTGCTGAGCCGCGCGGCGGTCGACGCGGTCAAGGCCATGCCCGACCAGCACCAGGTGTACCGCCTGCTCGTCCCGTGGCTCGGCTTCCCCAGCGGCCAGGTCACCTACCAGCGCGAGGAGCGGGTCGCGGGGGAGACCAAGTACCCGCTGAGCAAGATGCTCCGGCTCGGCGTCGACAGCGTCATCAACTTCTCCGCCGCCCCGCTGCGCCTGGCGACCTGGCTGGGCGTGGCCAGCTTCTTCGGCTGCCTGCTGATGGTGGGCGCCACCCTGGTGATCTACCTGAAGGGCATGACCGTCCCCGGCTGGACCTCGCTGTTCATCGTGATGCTGTTCCTCGGCGGCGTGCAGCTGATCTGCGTCGGCCTGCTCGGCGAGTACATCGGCCGCATCTACACGGCGGTGCAGCGCCGGCCCACCTTCTTCGTCGGGTACGACTCGCACGCCCCGGCGCGGAACACGGAGCGCCGAGCGGACTGACGCCGCCCCCCTCGCGGCGGCTGAAATCGCAGGTCAGGGTGATTGTCAGTGGGGGGTGTCACTCTGTGTGCATGGATGACACCGAGCAGTTGCTGAAGCAAGTCGCCGGCCGCGCACACGGCTCCCACCAGGGGCGGTACGCGGCCACCGGCACCCCCGCCGCGCCCCTTCCGGCGCCCCTGTCCGCCGCGGAACTGCGCCGGGCCGAGGCCGCCCTGGGCTTCGCCCTGCCGCCCCTCCTGGCGGCCCTCCACACCCGCGTGGCGGACGGCGGCTTCGGCCCCGAGTACGGGCTGCTGCCGCTGGAGCGCGCCGTCGCCGAATACGCCGCGATGCGTGCCTCGGCCTGGCGCTGGCCCGAGGGCGTCCTGCCCATAGCCGACTTCGGCTGCGCCCTGCGCGCCTGCGTGGACTGCCGCTCGGAAACCGCCCAAGTCCTGCTGTTCGAACCGAACTCGGGCGAGCCCGACCTCGCCTGGTTCCTCGAATCGCCCACGCTCGCCGACTGGCTGCGCGGCTGGCTCGACGGCAGCGCCTGGTTCAGCGAGGAATCGGGCGCGGGGGAGGACTGGGACCTGGAGCTGACCCCCTGGGCGGGCTTCAGAGCCCGGGTGTGAGCCGCCGCCGCACACCGTAGGCCAGCGCGCCCAGAGCCAGCACGGATGCCCCCGCGACCGTCGAGGCGGCGGGCAGCGCGCAGGCCAGCACCACGCAGCCGGACAGCCCCACCGCTGCCACGGCCCGGTCCTTGACACCTGAATCGAGAGTCCACGCGGAGGCGTTCGCGATCGCGTAATAGGCGAGCACGCCGAAGGAGGAAAAGCCGATCGCACCCCGCAGATCGGTGGTGGCCGCGAGCACGGCCACCACCGCGCCCACCGCCAGCTCGGCGTGGTGCGGCACCTGATGCCGCGGATGTACGGCGGCCAGCGCGCGCGGCAGATGGCCGTCCCGCGCCATCGCCAGGGTGGTCCGCGACACCCCGAGTACGAGCGCCAGCAGCGAGCCCAGCGCCGCCAGGGCGGCGCCCACCCGGACGACGGGAGTCAGTCCGGGCCACCCGGCCGCGCGCACGGCGTCGGCCAGCGGGGCCGCCGACCGCCCCAGACCGTCGGCTCCGAGCACCGACAGCGCCGCCACCGAGACCGCGGCGTAGACGAACAGGGCGATCCCCAGGGCGAGGGGAACCGCCCGCGGGATCGTGCGCTCCGGGTCGCGCACCTCCTCGCCCAGGGTGGTGATCCGGGCATAGCCCGCGAACGCGAAGAACAGCAGCCCGGCGCCCTGGAGCAGCCCGGCGGCGGCCCAGTCCGAGCCGCCGAGACGGCCGGCGTCGGCCGCGTCGGAGGACAGGCACGCCACGACGACCCCGGCCAGGACGGCCAGGACCACCGCCACGATCACCCGGGCGATCCGGGCGGACTTCTGCACGCCCCCGTAGCTCGCGGCGGTCAGTGCCACCACCGCCGCCACGGCCACCGCGTGCTGCTGCCCGGGCCACGCGTAGGCCCCGACCGTGAGGGCCATCGCCGCGCAGGAGGCCGTCTTGCCGACGACGAAGCCCCAGCCGGCCAGGTATCCCCAGAAGGGACCGAGCCGTTCGCGCCCGTACACGTAGGTGCCGCCCGAGGCGGGGTAGCGGGCGGCCAGCCGCGCCGAGGAGTGCGCGTTGCAGTACGCCACCAGGGCCGCGAGCGCGAGCGCGGCGAGGAGCGCCCCGCCGGCCGCGCGTGCCGCCGGGGCCAGCGCGGCGAAGATCCCGGCGCCGATCATCGCGCCGAGCCCGACGATGACCGCGTCGAAGACGCCCAGGGTGCGCTTCATCTCGTTGTTCAAGGCGTTCACGGGCGGAGGGTATCCGGGCCGGATGACGCGACTAGGTGACGCCCTCCCGGCCGGGGACCGGCGTGCGGCTCCGCTCCCAGCCGTCCAGCGCGGTCAGGCAGGCGTGGTCGAGGTGGCGCAGCCCGCTCAGGTCGAGGCGGACGACACCGCCGCGGGGGAGCGCTTCCAGCTCGTCGAGCAGTTTGGGCAGCCGCAGGAAGCTGGCGTTCCCCAGGATCCGCACGCGCAGTTCGTCGCCCTCCCACACCGCCTCGAGGTGCACGTGGGAGGTCTCCCAGGCCGCCTTGGCGACGGCGAGCCCCAGCCCGGCGAGCACCCCCTCGAAGAGGTTCGTGGTCACGATCGCCGCCGCCGTCGCCACCAGGACGACCGCCTCGCCCCGGTGCGACCTCCACAGGGCGGCCACCGCCCGCACCGGGAGCAGCTTCCAGCCCGCGTGCAGCAGCACCCCGGCCAGCGCGGCGAGCGGGACGGACTCCAGGAGGCCGGGGACGGCCACGGCGAACAGCAGCAGCCAGCCGCCGTGCAGGATCCGGGAGGCCCGAGTGCGGGCGCCGGCCTCGACGTTGGCGGCGCTGCGGACGATGACGGCGGTCATCGGCAGGGCCCCGAGCAGCCCGCAGAGGGTGTTCCCGACACCTTGGGCGACCAGTTCGCGGTCGTAATCGGTCCGGTCGCCGTCGTGCATGCGGTCCACGGCCGCCGCACTGAACAGCGTCTCGGCGGAGGCGATCAGAGCGAGCGCCACCACGGTCCCGACGGCCCCCACGGAGGCGAGCACCCCGAAGTCGTCCCAGCCGGGCGGGGTCACGGCCGACAGGACGCCGGTGACCCGGACCCGTTCCACCGGCAGCCGCAACAGCACGGCCGCGGCGGTCGCGGCCGCGACCCCGACGAGCGCACCCGGCACGAGCCGCAGCCGGTCGGGCATCCGCCGCCAGGCCACCAGGACAGCGACCGTCCCGGCCCCGAGCGCCACGGCCGTCCAGTCGGCGCGCCCGCCCAGCTCCAGCGCCCCGGCCAGCTTCTCCAGGGTCCGGGCCGGGGCCTGCGCACCGGCCACGGCGTACAGCTGACCGGCGATCAGCACGAGCCCGATACCGGCCAGCATCCCGTGCACGACGGCCACGGAGATCGCCCGGAACCACCGCCCGAGCCGCAGCACGCCCATGCCCAGCTGCACCAGGCCGGCGGCTAGGACGAGTGCACCGAGCGCGGGCAGCCCGTACGTGCGCACGGCCTCGTAGACGAGCACGGTGAGCCCGGCGGCCGGGCCGCTCACCTGGAGGGAACTGCCCCGGAACCAGCCGGTGACCAGCCCGCCCACCACCCCGGTGAGGATCCCGAGTTCGGCCGGCACCCCGGAGGCGACGGCCACTCCGACGCAGAGCGGTAGCGCGACCAGGGCGACCACCACGGACGCCCCGAAGTCTTCACGTAACGTGCCGGCCCCAGGCATGCGGGAACCCCCTGTCGAGGCGGTGACGGACACCCCTCACCCTGGTGGGCGCACTACCGCCCGCCCAAGTGCACACGGAGGACGGCACGGGCGCGTACGCCGTTCACGCCGGGCACACACCCACCGAGCGCCGGTCCGGCGACGCCGCCCACGACGCCCCGCCACAACGCCGGACCACAACCACCCCGCTGCCCGCGCCCGCCACCCGCGCGCTGCTCGCGCGCTGTCGCGCCTGCTGCCCGCGCCCACGGCCCGCGCCTGCTGCCCGCGCCCACGGCCCGCGCCCGCTGCCCGCGCCCGCCACCCGAACCCGCTGCCCGCGCGCTGCCGCGCCCGCCGCGACGACCGCGGCCCGGCGGTCCTCGAAGGACCGCCGGGCCGGCGTGCGGGCTGAACCGAGGCCGAAGCCGGTGATCAGCGGTAGTTCACGAACTGGATCGCGAAGTCCAGGTCCTTGCCCTTGAGGAGGGCCTGGACTTCCTGGAGGTCGTCGCGGCTCTTGGAGCTGACGCGCAGCTCCTCGCCCTGGACCTGGGCCTTGACGCCCTTGGGGCCCTCGTCCCGGATGATCTTCGCGACCTTCTTGGCGTTCTCCTGGGAGATGCCTTCCTCGATCGTGGCGAAGATCTTGTACTCCTTGCCGGACAGCTGCGGCTCACCGGCGTCGAGCGCCTTGAGGGAGATCCCGCGCTTGACCAGCTTGGTCTCGAAGACGTCCAGGACGGCCTTGACGCGCTCCTCGGAGTTCGCCTCCATCAGGATCTTCTCGCCGGACCAGGCGATCGTGGCGCCGGTGCCCTTGAAGTCGTAGCGCTGCGAGAGCTCCTTGGCGGACTGGTTGAGGGCGTTGTCGACCTCCTGCCGCTCGACCTTCGAGACGATGTCGAAACTGGAGTCGGCCATGTGCTGTGGCTCCTTGAAGTCGGTAGTGACGGCCCCGAAGGGCGCGGCCGGACATCCCCGGACCGCTCCGCAAAGCCTAGCCACCGCGCCCACGTGCGGTGCTGATCAATCCGGTGGCGAAGCACCCCCGGTCATCGGGTATCGTTTACGTCGTTGCCACGGAGCGCCGCCGCAAGGCGGAAAGATGGCAGCGATCATGGCGGTGTGCCCGAGTGGCCAAAGGGAGCAGACTGTAAATCTGCCGGCTCAGCCTACCCAGGTTCGAACCCTGGCGCCGCCACGCGAGTGAAACCCTCGCCCATTGCAGAAATGCGATGGGCGGGGGTTTTCTCGTATACCCGGACGCTCAACGATCCGTACGCCCCGCCGGGGGTGCGGGGTGAGCCCAACGGGCGGATCGGGCGTACCGATGTGGGGCTCCGGTCGTTCATCCGGCGTGAAATGGACTTCTGACACGCGCGGAAAGGTCGGCGGCGGGGTGCTCCTCGCCCTGCTCGGAGCGGGGATCCCGGCTCTGGTCGGAGCGGCGCTGAACGGCCATGTGGGGGATCCCTACCAGGAGACCCGGCTCTACTTCGGCACCGAGCGGCCGGACGGCCGTCCACCGGTCGGGGAGCGGGAGTTCATGGGGTTCCTCGAACGGGAGATCACCCCCGCCTTCCCCGAGGGGCTGACCCTCCAGGACGGCCGCGGCCAGTGGCTGCGGGACGGGAAGATCATCCACGAGATCTCGTACGAGGTGGTGCTGCTGTACCCGGAGAAGGAGGCCGACGAGCGCGGCACGCGCATCGAGCGGATCCGGAAGGCGTACGAGCAGCGGTTCCAGCAGGATTCGGTCGGCCGCTCCGACGACCGCCTGACCGCCGATTTCTGATCCGCCGAATTCTGACGTCCGGCGGCCGACCGCTGACCGGTCGGGTCCGTGCCCGGCCGGGGGGCCGTTCGCGTTCCCGGCCGCGGGGCGGCGGCTAGTTGCCCGCGACGTCCTTGACCGCCACCGGGACCGGGGTCGAGCCCGCGATCAGTTCCAGGGTGAGGCCCGCGGTCGCGGGCGTCTCGATCAGCTCGGCGAGGACCGCCGCCACGTCGTCGCGGGTGACCGGCCCGCGGCCCGTCTGCGCCTCCAGCTGGACCAGACCCGTACCCGCGTCGTCGATCAGCGAGCCAGGGCGCAGGATCGTCCACTCCAGACCCAGACGGGTGCGGACGTGCTCGTCGGCCTCGCCCTTGGCGCGGAGGTAGGCGTCGAAGATCTCGTCGCCCTCGCGGCGGGTGTCCGCGCCCATCGAGGAGACCATCAGGAAGCGGCGTACCCGGGCCCGTTCGGCGGCGTCCGCGAACAGCACGGCCGCGCCCCGGTCCACGGTGTCCTTGCGCCCGGCCCCGCTGCCGGGACCCGCGCCGGCGGCGAACACCGCGGCGTCCGCGCCCTGCAGGATGCCCGCCACGTGCTCGACCGACGCCGATTCCAGGTCGCACAGCACCGGTTCGGCGCCCGCCTCCCTGAGGTCGTCGCCCTGCGCCGGATCGCGGATGATGCCCGCGACCTCGTACCCGCGCGCGGCGAGCAGGCGCTCCAGCCGCAGCGCGATCTGACCGTGTCCACCCGCGATGACGATGCGCATGCCACGACCGTACGACGAGCCGGGCGACCGCGCCCGGGAACATGCGGTGAACGCTCAGGGGCCGGGCTCCATACGGCCCTGCCGGGGCAGGTCCAGGGCCACCGCGACGGCGGAGTCGCAGTACTCCCGTACGGCACTCGTCCGGGCTACCACCCGCCCGCGGTGGATCACGATCCGGCTGTACGCGAGGGACAGCACGCTCGCGATCCGGTCCCCGCGCACGGCGAGCAGCTCCGCCGGGAACCCGGCCTCCACCCGCACCTCCGGCAGGCCCATCGCCTCGCGGGCGGCGCCGGCGACCGAGTGGTAGGCCTCGGTGGCGCGGAGCCCGCCCTGGGAGGCCAGGAGGTACGCGGCTTCGAGCGGGTCCCCGCGTCCGACCGGGTTGCCCGCGTCCCGCAAGGCCCCGCTGCCCGCCGCGACACGCACCCCGGCGGCGCGCAGCAGCCGTACGGGGGCGGTGCGCAGGCCCCGCCGTTCCAGGGCCGCGCAGTCGCCCTGGGGGAGGCAGGTCACCCGTACGCCGGCGGCCGCCAGCTGGTCGGCGGCGCGGGTCGCCACGTCCAGCGGGAGCCGGGACAGACCGCCGCAGGGCCCGATGGAGACCCCGGGCCGCAGCCCGCCGGCCATCGCCGCGAGCCGGGACAGGCGGGCGGGGTCGTCGCCGTCGGTGTGCAGGTCGACGGGGCAGCCGTGCTCGGAGGCGAGTTCCAGTACGGCTTCGAGGAAGCCGGTGGGGTCGGGGTCGAGGTCGGGGCAGCCGCCGATGACGGAGGCGCCCATCTTCACGGCGTCCCGCAGCATGGCGAGCCCGTCGGCCCCGGCCACCCCGGTCAGCAGGCGGGGAACGGCGACGGTGGTGAGATCGGTGAGCCCGCGCAGGGAGCGGCGGGCCTGCAGCACGGCCTCCAGGGGGCCGAGGCCGTGTACGTCGCCGATGCGCACGTGGGACCGGACGGCCGTGGCGCCGTGCCCGAGCTGGAGCAGGGCCGCCTCGGTGGCACGGCGCTGCACCTCGTCGGGGGAGTACGAGACGGGCCCTTCGCTGTCCGCGGTCAGGGCGGTGTCCCCGTGGGAGTGGGGCTCGGCGGGCGCGGGGAGCAGCAGGTAGCCGGTGAGGTCGACGCGGGCGCCCGCGGCGGCGGGCAGGCTGCCGGCCGTGCCGACGGCCTGGATCCGGCCGCCGCCGAGGCGGACGTCGAGGCGGACGTCGACGGTGCGGCCGTCGGTGAGGCGGGCGCCGGTGAGCAGCAGGGTGGTGGACTCGGGGGCCGCCGGGGCAGGGTCTCCCTGAGTGCCCTCGGGGCCGCGGCCCTGCCCCTGTCCTTGCCCCTGCCCCTGGCCGCTGCCGGGGCGGTTGCGCGGGGAGTGGGACGGCTGCTGCGGCGGGCTGTCGGACATCGCGCTCCTGCGGTGGCTCGGGCGGTTCCTGGGGCCGTGGCCGCGGCCCGCGGCCCAAGATCACGCAGCGTGCTCAGAGCCTAGGGGGCAGGGGTGCCCGCTTCGCGGAAGAGGGCAATAGTCGTACCGGTGCGTCTGGGTGGATCGCCCGCCTAGGCGCCCCTCGCGGGCACGCCCCGGGTGCCGCCCCAGGGCCCCGCTTTGCGTCGCGCCTCCGGGTGTCGCCTCCGGGTCCCGCTCTGCGTCTCGCCCCAGGGTGCCGCCCCCCGGGTGCCGACCTCAGGTCCCGGCTCTGGGTACTGCCCCGGCCCCCGGCCCCCGGCCCCCGGCCCCTGGCCCCCGGCCCCTGGCCCCTGGCCCCTGGCCCCTGGCCCCTGGCCCCTGGCCCCTGGCCCCTGGCCCCTGGCCCCTGGCCCCTGGCCCCCGGCCCCCGGCCCTCGGCCCCCGGCCCTCGGCCCTCGGCCCCGGCCCTCGGCCCCGGCCCTGGCCTCGGCCTCGGCCCCTGCCCCTGGCTCCGGGTCCCTGGCTCCGGGTCCCTGACCCCTGACCCCGGGCCCCTGGCTCCGGGTCCCTGACCCCTGACCCCTGACCCCTGACCCCTGACCCCTGACCCCGGGCCCCTGACCCCGGGCCCCTGGGCCTCGCCTCCGGTGGGGACTCTGCGGTCGGCTCCGGTGCCGGTCTGAGTGGGCACCGCCCGGCCTGCAGTGGCCTCGGCCATGCGGGGGTTGCTGCTGCCTTGCGACTGGCCCGCCTGCGCGAGCCTGCGCCCGCTCTGGCCTCCGCTGAGGGCTCCGCGGCCGGCTCAGCGCGCCCGGGGCCTGCTGGGGCCTGGCCAGAGGCCCCGGCAGGCGCGGACTCCACGGTCTGCTCCGGTGGTGGTGGGGGAGTCGCTCCCGGGTCCGTAGCCGTCCTGGGGCCGGCTGTGGCCTCGCCGCATGCGTGCCGTGGACCCGTGCCTGGCCCCGCCCGCCGCTGTGATTAGCCCCGCGTCCGAGCCCGTCAGGGTCCGTGCCCGTGCCTGCGTACCCCGTACCCCGTACCCCGTACCCCGTCCTTCGCACCGGGCGGCTTCGAGCCGGCCCCGCCCCCGCCCCCGCCCGTCTGGTGCCCGGCCCCACCTCCGCGCCCGGTCCGGGTCTGGCCCCCGCCGGTTCGGGCTCGGCCTTGGTCCCGTCTCCGTGTCCCGCCCGGGCTCGGCCCGTGTCCCGCCCGGTCCGGGCCCGGCCCCACCTCCGCGCCCGGTCCGGGTCTGGCCCCCGCCGGTTCGGGCTCGGCCTTGGTCCCGTCTCCGTGTCCCGCCCGGGCTCGCCCGCGTCCCGCCCGGTCTGTGCTCGGCCGTGGACCCGTGCCTGGCCCCGGCCCCCCGGCCCCGTGGTTGTCCCACGGTCCCGGGGGTGTGTTCGCCCCGGGACTGACCCGGAGGGGCTGCGGAGCGGGGGTGGGGGTGGGGCTCGGGGTGACTCAGAGTGGGGGCGGGGGATCTTGGGTGTGATGCCTGACACCTTTCGGGGGGAAAGGTGCTCGGAGAGGGGCCGGAGGCGGGTTTCTCGGGGATCAAGAAAGGCGGCGGTGGTGCTCGGAGGCCAGGCCCCGCAAAGGATTTGGGCGATCGGCGGGCGACCGTGTAATGTCTTCCTCGCTCGCCCCAATAGCTCAGTCGGTAGAGCGTCTCCATGGTAAGGAGAAGGTCTGCGGTTCGATTCCGCATTGGGGCTCTGGTGAGAGAGGTTCCCCACCCTCGGGTGGGGAGCGGATCTCATCAAAGCGGCGTAGCTCAGTCGGTAGAGCAAGCGGCTCATAATCGCTGTGTCACCGGTTCAAGTCCGGTCGCCGCTACACACAGTAGCCGATTGCGGGGTCGGTCTCCCGATCGGCTACTCTTTTATGCGTTCATCCGTCCAATTGTCCGTCAAGGAGCACTCACGTGGCTGCCACCGACGTCCGCCCGAAGATCACGCTGGCCTGCGTGGAGTGCAAGGAGCGGAACTACATCACCAAGAAGAACCGGCGTAACAACCCGGACCGTCTTGAGATGAAGAAGCACTGCCCGCGTTGCAACTCGCACACCGCGCACCGCGAGACCCGCTAACAACTGGCGAAGTCTCGTACAACAGGCACAGTCATACCGTCATGAGGTCGTCCCCTTCATTGGGGGGCGGCCTTGTGTCGTTTCGACAGATCGTTTCAACAGGGAGGTAGGGAGTCATGGCGCTCGACCAGTCCTTCGTGGGGCGGAGCTACCCGCCCACCGATCCGTACGAGGTCGGCCGGGAGAAGATCCGCGAATTCGCGGTCGCGGTGGGTGACGCCAATCCGGTGTACACGGATCCCGAAGCAGCCAAGGCGTTCGGTCACCAAGACGTGATCGCCCCGCCGACCTTTGTGTTTGCCATCACATTCGTGGCGGCCGGCCAGGTCGTCGACGACCCGCAGCTGGGGCTGGACTACAGCCGCGTCGTGCACGGCGACCAGAAGTTCGCGTACACCCGTCCCGTGCGGGCCGGGGACCGGCTGACGGTGACCTCGACCATCGAGGCCATCAAGTCGCTCGCGGGCAACGACGTCATCGACATCCGCGGCGAGGTCCACGACGAGTCCGGCGAGCACGTGGTGACCGCCTGGACGAAGCTCGTCTCCCGGGCGCCCGAGCCCGCCGCCGCTCCCGCCGCCGGTTCCGCCCCCGAGGAGGCCTGAGATGGCTGCCCAGATCCAGTACGACGAAGTCGAGGTCGGCACCGAGCTGCCGGCGGCGTCCTTCCCCGTCACGCGGGCGACGCTGGTGCGGTACGCGGGTGCGTCGGGTGACTTCAACCCGATCCACTGGAACGAGAAGTTCGCCACCGAGGTCGGACTGCCCGACGTGATCGCCCACGGCATGTTCACCATGGCCGAGGCGATCCGCGTGGTGACCGACTGGGTCGGTGACCCGGGTGCGGTCGTCGAGTACGGCGTGCGGTTCACGAAGCCGGTCGTCGTCCCGAACGACGGGCAGGGTGCGCTGATCGAGGTCACGGCCAAGGTCGGGGCGAAGCTGGACGACAACCGGGTGCGGGTCGACCTGACGGCCACGAGCGCCGGGCAGAAGGTGCTGGGGATGTCGCGCGCGGTGGTTGCTCTCGCGTAGGGATCCCCGTCCCCCTGGCTCTCCCCGGAGTCGCTTGGGGCTCCTGTGGTTCCTGTATGACCGACAAGGCCCTGGCCGGCGAGGAAACTCGCAGGTCAGGGCCTTTTTGGTGGGTGCCCGGGGATCGGTCTTGCCAAGTTAGTGATTGAGTACTAACTTTGAAACATGGCAAGGATGAGTGCGGAAGAGCGGCGCGAGAGCGTCATCCTGGCGGCGATGGGCGAGTTCGCGCGGGGTGGGTACTACGGGACCTCCACCGAGGCGATCGCCAAGCGGGTCGGGGTATCGCAGCCGTACCTCTTCCGGCTCTTTCCGAACAAGCAGGCCATCTTCCTGGCCGCCGCCGCCCGCTGCATGGAGGACATCCGGCGCGTCCTCGAGGGGGCCGGCGAGGGTCTCCAGGGCGAGGATGCGGTCCAGGCGATGAGCGCGGCCTACATGCAGCTGATCGCCGAGCAGCCCGAGAAGCTGCAGATGCAGCTCCAGACGTACGTGACCGTCGCCGCGGCCGAGGCTGCCGGGGAGCCGGAGTTCGGTGAGATGGTGCGGGCCGCCTGGATGGAGCTGTGGGACACCCTGCACGTGCCGCTCGGGGCGGACGTGCAGGAGACGGCCAGCTTCCTCGCCTACGGAATGCTGATCAACGTCCTGTCGGCCATGGGGTTCCCTCCGGGGCACCGGGTCTGGGACGGCTGCTATCCGGGCGTCCGGCCCGAGTAGCGAGTGCGGCCCGAGTAGCGAGTGCGGCCCGGGTGGCGAGTACGGCCCTGTGTTCATACCCGCCGCCCCCTGCCGTCCGTCCGCCCTGCCGCCCGTCCGTTCGCCGTCGCGTCCCGCGCCTCCCGTCGTGTCCTGCCGGTCCGCCGGTACGGGGCTCGGTCATGTCCGTTGAAGTTAGTGATCAATAACTAGTTTTGGGGGAATCGTGCAAGACACCAAGCTTCGCGGGCCTGCCGTCTGGGCCCTCGTCATCACCGGGGCCGCCAGCTTCATGGCCGCGCTCGACAACCTCGTCGTCACCACCGCGCTCCCGTCCATCCGCGAGGACCTCGGCGGGAAGCTGGAGGACCTGGAGTGGACGGTGAACGCGTACACGCTCACCTTCGCCGTCCTGCTCATGTTCGGCGCGGCCCTCGGTGACCGGTTCGGCCGCCGCCGGCTCTTCATCGCCGGTACGGCCGTCTTCACCGTCGCCTCCGCCGCCGCGGCCCTCTCGCCCGGCATCGACGAGCTCATCGCCGCCCGAGCCGTCCAGGGAGTCGGCGCGGCGATCATGATGCCCCTCTCGCTCACGCTGCTGACCGTCGCCGTCCCCGCCGCCCGGCGCGGCATGGCCCTCGGCATCTACGGAGCCCTCACCGGCCTCGCCGTAGCCAGTGGGCCGCTCATCGGCGGCACCCTCACCGAGCACATCTCCTGGCAGTGGATCTTCTGGCTGAACGTCCCGATCGGGCTGGCCCTCATGCCGCTCTCCCGGATGCGGCTCGGCGAGTCCACCGCCCCGCAGGCGAAGCTCGACATCCCGGGCACCCTGCTCATCAGCGGCGGGCTCTTCGGCATCGTCTACGGGCTGGTCAACGCCAACGCGCACGGCTGGACCAGCCTTCCCGTACTCAGCGCGCTGCTGGTGGGGGCCGCGCTCGTGGGCGGGTTCATCCACCACGGCTTCCGCAACGCCAACCCGGTGCTGCCCATGCGGCTCTTCCGCGACCGGGGCTTCTTCGGCATCAACATGGCGAGCCTGCTGATGTTCGTCGGGATGTTCGGCTCGATCTTCCTGCTGAGCCAGTTCCTCCAGGGCGTCCTCGGCTACTCGCCCACCGAAGCCGGGCTGCGCATGCTCCCCTGGACCGCGATGCCCATGATCGCCGCCCCGATCTCCGGGATCCTCTCCGACCGGATCGGCAGCCGCCCCGTCGTGGTCGCCGGGCTGGCGCTCCAGGCCATCGGCCTCGGCTGGTTCGCCGTGATCCTGGGCACCGAAGTCTCCTACGCCGCCCAGCTCCCCGCGATGATCATCAGTGGCATCGGGATGGGCCTGTTCTTCGCTCCCGCCTCCAACGCCCTCATGTCCACCGTCGCCCCCGCCGACCAGGGCAAGGCCGCCGGCGCCAACAGCGCCCTGCGCGAAGTCGGCGGAGCCCTCGGCGTCGCCGTCCTCGCCTCCGTCTTCTCCGCCCAGGGCGGCTACCAGTCCGGGCAGTCCTTCACCGACGGCACCGTCCCCGCCCTGTGGATCGGCGGCGCCGCCGTCGCCCTGGCGGCCGTCCTGGCCCTGCTGCTCCCCGGCCGGGCCGCGGAGAAGGCCCGGGCCGCGGCGTCCCTGCCGACGGCGGAGCGGGCATCGGAGGACCCGTCGGCGGACGGCCACGGCGCGGCCCCGGCCGGCGGGCGCGTCCCCGAGAAGGTGGCCGTCTGAGCGGGTCCCGCTCGCCGGCCGGTGCCTGCGCGGCGGCCGGCGGGGGAACCGCAGCCGCCGCGCCGCACGCAGTCCCGTACGACACGTCACCAGCGAGGAAAGGCCCGTCATGCCCGGGCCCGGGTCCTGCGCCGCACCTTCCTGACCCTGTCTGGACGGTCCCGGCGAGCGAGCTCCCCGTCAGCTGGGGCGAGGCGGAGCGCCGCCTCGCCGAGCAGGCGGGGAAACAGGAGGAGGAGCGCGGGCCGGAGCGCGGGTGAGGCGGGCCGTTCCGGCCCCGTACGGCCCTGCGGTACGCGTACGGTCCGTGGCCCCGCCTGCTCGGGGGGACGCGGACCGTACTCTTGTCCACGTGCAGGAACTCCACGACGCCCCCCTCGCCCCGCTGACCACCTTCCGGCTCGGCGGCCCCGCCGCCCGGCTGGTCACCGCGACCACCGACGCCGAGGTCGTCGCCACCGTGCGCGCCGCGGACGAGAGCGGCACCCCGCTCCTGGTCATCGGCGGCGGCAGCAACCTGGTCATCGGCGACCGGGGCTTCGACGGCACCGCCCTGCGGATCGCGACCACCGGGTTCGCGCTCGACGGGACCCGGCTGGAGCTCGCGGCCGGCGAGAACTGGAGCGAGGCCGTCGCCCGCGTGGTCGACGCCGGGCTCGCGGGCATCGAATGCCTCGCCGGGATCCCCGGCTCGGCCGGCGCCACCCCGATCCAGAACGTCGGGGCGTACGGCCAGGAGGTCTGCGACACGATCACCGAGGTCGTCGCCTACGACCGCACCCGCGGGGAAACGGTCACGCTGTCGGCCGCCGACTGCGCGTTCGCGTACCGCGACAGCCTCTTCAAGCACCGGCCCGACCGGTACGTCGTCCTGCGCGTCCGGTTCGCCCTGGAGGACGCGGGCGGCCTGTCCGCGCCGGTCAAGTACCCCGAGACGGCCCGCGCCCTCGGCGTGCAGGCCGGGGACCGGGTGCCCGCGGCGCAGGCCCGGGAGACCGTCCTGCGGCTGCGCGCCGGCAAGGGCATGGTCCTCGACCCCGCCGACCACGACACCTGGTCGGCCGGCTCCTTCTTCCACAACCCGATCCTCGGCGACGAGGCGTACGCCGCCTTCCTCGCCCGCGCCCAGGAGCGCCTCGGCCCCGAGACGGCCCCGCCCGCGTACCCGGCCGGCGAGGGCCGTACGAAGACCAGCGCGGCCTGGCTGATCGACAAGGCCGGCTTCACCAAGGGCTACGGGGACGGCCCCGCCCGCATCTCCACCAAGCACACCCTCGCCCTCACCAACCGGGGCGAGGCCACCACCGAAGACCTCCTCGCCCTGGCCCGCGAGGTGGTCGCGGGCGTCCACGCGGCCTTCGGCGTCACCCTGGTCAACGAGCCGGTGACGGTCGGCGTCAGCATCTGAGGAGTCCCGGCCCGCCCATGCTCTGTCCCCTGCACGGGGCCGGTACGGACCCCACCCGGCTGGTGGGACGCACGATCAGAAGGGTCGTCGCGTCCTGGCACATCAGCGACGGCGAACGCTCCGAGGCGCCCCTCGACGTCTGGCTCCTCGACAGCGACGGGGAGTCCACCCGGATCACCACCGGGTCCGACGCCTGCCTCATCGTGGAGTCCGAGTCGCCGCACGAGCCCTACGACATGGGGGAGTGGGGTCGCATCGAGGTCGGCGAGGACCTCGGAGACCACCCCTTCCTGCGCCACCTCGGCGACACCGTGGAATCGGTCGCGGAGTTCGCCCTGCCCGCGCAGGGGCGCACCCACCTGGAGATCGGCTTCCCGGACGGCGCGCGGGTGCGGGCCGACTGCCACGAGGGCGACCTGCGGCTCACGCGCTGAGGCACCGCCGGGGCCTTACGTCGTGATCCAGTGGTCGATCCCGGCCAGCAGCTTGTCCTGTACGTCGGAGGGCGCGGCGCTGCCGCGCACCGACTGGCGGGCCAGCTCGGCGAGCTCCGCGTCCGTGAAGGCGTGGTGCCGGCGGGCGATCTCGTACTGGGCCGCGAGCCGGGACCCGAAGAGCAGCGGATCGTCGGCGCCGAGGGCCATCGGGACCCCGGCCTCGAAGAGGGTGCGCAGCGGGACGTCCTCGTGGCGTTCGTAGACCCCGAGCGCAACGTTGGACGCGGGGCAGACCTCGCAGGTGATCTGGCGGTCGGCGAGCCGTTTGAGCAGGCGGGGGTCCTCGGCGGCCCGTACGCCGTGCCCGATGCGGGCGGCGTGCAGATCGTCGAGGCAGTCGCGGACGGAGGACGGGCCGGTGAGCTCGCCGCCGTGCGGGGCCGCGAGGAGTCCGCCCTCACGGGCGATGGCGAAGGCCCGGTCGAAGTCGCGGGCCATGCCGCGGCGCTCGTCGTTGGAGAGGCCGAAACCGACGATGCCGCGGTCGGCGTAGCGGACGGCGAGCCGGGCCAGGGTGCGGGCGTCGAGGGGGTGCTTCATGCGGTTGGCCGCGATGACGACCCGCATGCCGAGTCCGGTCTCGCGGGAGGCGGCGTCCACGGCGTCGAGGATGATCTCGACGGCCGGGATCATCCCGCCGAGGAGGGGGGCGTAGGAGGTGGGATCCACCTGGATCTCCAGCCAGCCGCTGCCGTCGCGCACGTCCTCCTCCGCGGCCTCGCGGACCAGGCGGCGGATGTCGTCGGGCTCGCGCAGGCAGGAGCGGGCGGCGTCGTAGAGCCGCTGGAAGCGGAACCAGCCGCGTTCGTCCGTGGCGCGGAGCTTCGGCGGCTCGCCGGAGGTGAGGGCGTCCGGGAGGCGGACGCCGTACTTGTCGGCGAGCTCCAGCAGGGTCGACGGGCGCATCGAGCCGGTGAAGTGCAGGTGGAGGTGGGCTTTCGGCAGAAGCGTGAGATCGCGTACGTGCTCCATCCGGTGATCCTGCCGCACATTCACCTCGGCCTGCAGCCCGATTCCCTGAACGGGGGCTTGCCCGAACGTAAATCCTGGGGTCGGGGGCGCCGGGGTGCCGCTGCGCGGGCTGTCCCCTACCCGCCCTTCGCCCGTTCTCCGGGGCTCCACCCCGGACCCCGCTCCTCAAACGCCGGAGGGGCTGGATACGGCTGGAGCCGGCCGGTGAACGCCTGAGCGGCGGCTCCCCCGGAGGGGAACCGCCGCTCAGGCGTGGCTACGGAGCCGCCGGAGGCTCAGGCCTTGGCCTCCGCGAGGAGCTTCTGGATGCGGGAGACGCCCTCGACCAGGTCCTCGTCGCCCAGGGCGTAGGAGAGGCGGAGGTAGCCGGGGGTGCCGAAGGCCTCGCCCGGGACGACCGCGACCTCGGCCTCGTCCAGGATCAGGGCCGCGAGCTCGACGGAGGTCTGCGGGCGCTTGCCGCGGATCTCCTTGCCGAGGACGTCCTTGACCGCCGGGTAGACGTAGAAGGCGCCCTCGGGGGTCGGGCAGAAGACGCCGTCGATCTCGTTCAGCATCCGCACCATCGTCTGGCGGCGGCGGTCGAAAGCGGTGCGCATCTCGTGGACGGCGTCCAGGTTGCCGGAGACGGCGGCCAGCGCCGCGACCTGGGCCACGTTGGAGACGTTGGAGGTGGCGTGCGACTGGAGGTTGGTCGCGGCCTTGACCACGTCCTTCGGGCCGATGACCCAGCCCACGCGCCAGCCCGTCATGGCGTACGTCTTGGCGACGCCGTTGACGATGATGCACTTGTCGGCCAGCTCGGGAACGATCGCCGGGAGGGAGACGAACTTCGCGTCGCCGTAGACCAGGTGCTCGTAGATCTCGTCGGTCAGGACCCACAGGCCCTTCTCGACGGCCCAGCGGCCGATCGCCTCGGCGTCGGCCTCGGTGTAGACGGCGCCGGTCGGGTTCGACGGGGAGACGAAGAGGACGACCTTCGTGCGCTCGGTGCGGGCCGCTTCGAGCTGCTCGACGGAGACCCGGTAACCGGTGGTCTCGTCGGCGACGACCTCGACCGGGACACCGCCGGCGAGACGGATCGACTCCGGGTACGTGGTCCAGTACGGCGCCGGGACGATGACCTCGTCACCCGGGTCCAGGATGGCCGCGAACGCCTCGTAGATCGCCTGCTTGCCGCCGTTGGTCACCAGCACCTGCGACGCGTCGACCTCGTAGCCGGAGTCGCGCAGCGTCTTCGCGGCGATGGCGGCCTTCAGCTCGGGCAGACCGCCGGCCGGCGTGTAGCGGTGGTACTTGGGGTTGCGGCAGGCCTCGACCGCGGCGTCGACGATGTAGTCCGGGGTGGGGAAGTCGGGCTCGCCCGCTCCGAAACCGATCACCGGACGCCCGGCGGCCTTGAGGGCCTTGGCCTTGGCGTCGACGGCGAGGGTGGCGGATTCGGAGATGGCACCGATACGGGCGGATACGCGGCGCTCGGCGGAAGGCGTTTCAGAGGTCATGCGGCCAATCGTCCCAGACGGGAAACGAGCGCCGCACTCCGTTTCAGTTACCGGACGGCCGCTCTCCGGACGGTGCTGTTCGACGTCAGGGCCCGGACCACGTACACTCAACCGTCGTTGGCCCAAGTCAACCGCTGCAGAGCGTGAGCACACCGTGCACTCGTCTGGATGCGGTAGGTTGGGGCACGCAAAGGGTCGTAGCTCAATTGGTAGAGCACTGGTCTCCAAAACCAGCGGTTGGGGGTTCGAGTCCCTCCGGCCCTGCTCCACACTCCTTCTCGGACGTGTGTGCGCAGGTACGTACTTAGATGCAGTGCCGTGCGGCGCAACCGGGCGCGGCTACGGCCACGACCCGGATTCAGGTGAGAGACGTGACGGACGCCCTGGGCTCCATCGACATGCCTGACGCCGAGGATGACACTCGCGAGAAGAAGGCCCGCAAGGGCGGCAAGCGCGGTAAGAAGGGCCCTCTGGGTCGTCTCGCGCTGTTCTACCGCCAGATCGTCGCGGAACTCCGCAAGGTTGTATGGCCCACTCGCAACCAGCTGACGACGTACACCACTGTGGTGATTGTCTTCGTCGTCATCATGATCGGTCTGGTGACCGTGATTGACTATGGGTTCCAGGAAGCCATCAAGTTCGTCTTCGGCTGATCCCCGCGGAGGGCGGCGCCTTGATGGGTGCCGCCCGTTTTCGCATGTTCGACCACCTTTTGTATCCAGGAAGAAGCAGCCACCGTGTCTGACCCGAACCTGAACGTGAGCCCCGACTCCGTCGAGTCCGTCGAGGACGAGCTCGACATCGTCGAGGCTGCAGACGCTGTGGACCCCGACGAGGCCGAGCTCGCCGACGCCGAGGCGGGTGTCGCCGCCGAAGAGGCCGCGCTGCACGTCGAGGGTGAGGTCGACGCCGAAGCCGAGGACGACGCGGAGGCCGAAGAGGCCGACGACGAGTCCGATGACGAGGACGACGCCGACGAAGAGGTCTCCGACGAGGCCTCCGACGAAGACGAGTCCTCCGAGGAAGACGAGGCTGAGGACGACGCGGAGGCCGTAGAGGCCGCCGACGCCGAGCCCGCCGAGCCCGTCGACCCCATCCAGGCCCTGCGCGAAGAGCTGCGCCTCCTGCCCGGCGAGTGGTACGTCATCCACACCTACGCCGGCTACGAGAAGCGCGTGAAGGCCAACCTGGAGCAGCGCGCCGTCTCGCTCAACGTCGAGGACTTCATCTACCAGGCCGAGGTGCCCGAGGAAGAGATCGTCCAGATCAAGAACGGCGAGCGCAAGAACGTCCGGCAGAACAAGCTGCCCGGTTACGTTCTCGTCCGCATGGATCTGACGAACGAGTCCTGGGGCGTCGTCCGCAACACCCCGGGCGTCACCGGCTTCGTGGGCAACGCGTACGACCCGTACCCGCTGACCCTGGACGAGATCGTCAAGATGCTCGCTCCGGAGCTGCAGGAGAAGGCCGCCAAGCTGGCAGCGGAAGAGGCCGGTCTGCCGGCGCCCGCCGTCAAGCGCGCCATCGAGGTCCTGGACTTCGAGGTCGGCGACTCGGTCACCGTCACCGACGGCCCGTTCGCGACGCTGCAGGCGACCATCAACGAGATCAACCCGGACTCGAAGAAGGTCAAGGGTCTCGTCGAGATCTTCGGCCGCGAGACCCCGGTCGAGCTCAGCTTCGACCAGATCCAGAAGAACTGATCCACAGCCTTCTGGCACACGCTTCCGGACAGGTCAGATTGCCCCCTTGCGGGCGGTCTGACCTGCTCGGTTTTCAGCCTCGCACCGATACCCGTTATCGTGGTGCGGTATGCCTCCATCCGGATGACCGGATTGGCGGCGAAAACTCTCACTAGGACCCGGAGAGAGCAATGCCTCCCAAGAAGAAGAAGATCACGGGGCTTATCAAGCTCCAGATCAAGGCCGGTGCGGCCAACCCGGCTCCGCCGGTCGGCCCCGCGCTCGGTCAGCACGGCGTCAACATCATGGAGTTCTGCAAGGCCTACAACGCCGCGACCGAGTCGCAGCGCGGCATGGTCGTGCCGGTGGAGATCACGGTCTACGACGACCGCTCCTTCACCTTCATCACCAAGACGCCGCCGGCCGCGCGCCTCATCCTGAAGGCCGCAGGCATCGAGAAGGGCTCCGGCGAGCCGCACAAGACCAAGGTCGCCAAGCTTTCCGGCGCCCAGGTCCGCGAGATCGCCGAGCTGAAGATGCCCGACCTGAACGCCAACGACGTCGACGCCGCGATGAAGATCATCGCCGGCACCGCGCGTTCGATGGGCGTCACGGTCGAAGGCTGATTCAGCCACCCCCCAGCACCACAGTGGTAGGGCCAAGCGCTGGTCCGCACCACGACTCCATGCCTGATCACAACACAGGAGCAGAAGTGAAGCGCAGCAAGACTCTCCGCGCTGCGGACGCCAAGGTCGACCGGGAGAAGCTCTACGCCCCGCTCGAGGCCGTCCGTGTCGCCAAGGAGACCTCCGCGACCAAGTTCGACAGCACCGTCGAGGTCGCCTTCCGCCTGGGTGTAGACCCGCGCAAGGCCGACCAGATGGTCCGCGGCACCGTGAACCTCCCGCACGGCACCGGCAAGACTGCCCGGGTCCTGGTCTTCGCGACCGGTGACCGTGCTGCGGCCGCGGAAGCCGCCGGCGCCGACATTGTCGGCGACGACGAGCTCATCAACGAGATCGCCAAGGGCAACCGCCTCAACGAGTTCGACGCCGTTGTCGCCACGCCGGACCTCATGGGCAAGGTCGGCCGCCTCGGCCGCGTGCTCGGTCCCCGTGGCCTGATGCCGAACCCGAAGACCGGCACCGTCACGATGGACGTCGCGAAGGCTGTCACCGAGATCAAGGGTGGCAAGATCGAGTTCCGCGTCGACAAGCACTCGAACCTGCACTTCATCATCGGCAAGGTCTCCTTCTCCGATGAGCAGCTGGTCGAGAACTACGGTGCGGCCCTCGACGAGATCCTTCGTCTGAAGCCGTCCGCCGCGAAGGGCCGCTACATCAAGAAGGCCGCCCTCAGCACCACGATGGGTCCCGGCATCCTGCTGGACTCCAACCGCACCCGGAACCTCCTCGTCGAGGAAGACCCGGCCGCGGTCTGATCAGCCCCGAGCCCTCGGGCTCTGAGCCTCACGGCTCGCTGAACGGTCGAATCCGGGCCCTTCGCCCCCTCCAAGGGGCGGGGGGCCCGGATTTTTTTGTCCGTGGACGTCCCCGGCGCGCGCCCTAACCTGCTCGACAGGCGATCCACACGTGGTTCACAGTGAACTGCCTGCGATGTGCAGGCAGTTTGCGATCGTTCCGCAGAGCGGTAACCAAGGGGTGGGGAAATGAAGAAGAAGTCCGTATGGACGCGTGCCGGTGTCTCGCTGGCAGCGGTCACGGTGATGGCCGGCGTCGCGGGATGTCAGGACGGCGCCACGAAGGCCGCGGACGAGCCCGCGGCCCAGTCTCCGGCCGCGGTGAAGCAGAGCCCCGCGGAGGCCATCCAGGCCGCCTACAAGAAGACGGCGGCGGCGAAGTCGGCCAAGGTCCGCATGACGATGTCGCTGCCGGCGGACAGCAAGGCCGGTGGCGGCACGGTGGAGCTTTCCGGGGTCCAGGGGTGGGACCCGGCCGTCATGGACATCACCATGAAGGGCTCGATGTTCAAGGAGCTCGCCGGCGCCGGGGGCGGGGAGATCCCCGACGCCATCCGCATGGTGGTCGTGAACAACGTCATGTACATGGACATGGGCACCGCGAACGCCGCCCAGCTGGACGGCAAGCGCTGGATGAAGCTGGACCTGAACGCCGCCGCGGAGGCCGGGGGAGCGGGCCCCGCCGGTCTCGGCGGCCTGGGCAACATGAACCAGGACCCGGCACAGCAGATCGCGCTGCTGCTCGACTCGAAGAACCTCAAGCACGTCGGTACCGAGCAGGTCGAGGGCGTGGCCGCGGAGCGCTACCAGGGCACGCTGAGCTTCGAGGAGATGCTCGCCGCCAACGAGTCCTCCAAGCTGCTCTCCGAGGCCGACCGCGCGGCGCTGGTCGAGAACGTCAAGAAGGCCGGCCTCAAGGGCTACGACACGAGCCTGTGGGTCAACAAGGAGGGCTACCCGGTCCGCATGAGCGTCTCCATGGAGATGACCGGCGGAAAGATCGACATGGACGCCTACTACTCGGACTACGGCTCGGCGGCCACCGTGCAGACCCCGGCCGACAGCGAGAGCTTCGACCTCTTCGGGATGCTCAAGGAGATGGGCGGGGCGGGCGCGGGTGCCTGACCCCGGCGGGCCGTCGTCGGCCCCGGGCTGACCGATTTGCCTGACCGGCGAACGTTCACGTACTCTTCCGGAGAAGCCAAAGACCGCTGGTCGTTGCCGTGCCCGCAAGGGGGCGGTGGCCGAAGGATCCGCTAACTGCGGACGTCCTGCGCAGGTGTTCAAGGAAAGTTCCCGGACTCGTTCCGGTTGAGCTACGCCCTGGCGCCTGCGCCGGGGCGTTTCGTGTTTATGCCCCTTCTGAGCGGTCCTCATCACCCGGAAGGAGGCCGACGCACTATGCCGACGCCCAACAAGGCTGCCGCGGTAGCCGAGCTCACGGACCAGTTCCGCGACTCGAACGCCGCCGTGCTGACCGAGTACCGGGGTCTCACCGTCGCGCAGCTCAAGACGCTGCGTCGCTCTCTCGGTGAGAACGCCCAGTACGCCGTGGTGAAGAACACGCTGACCAAGATTGCGGCCAACCAGGCCGGGATCACCGCGCTGGACGAGCACTTCGCTGGTCCCACCGCGGTCGCCTTCATCACCGGTGACCCGGTGGAGTCGGCGAAGAGCCTGCGTGACTTCGCCAAGGAAAACCCGAACCTCATCATCAAGGCGGGTGTCCTTGATGGTAAGGCGCTCACCGCCGATGAGATCAAGAAGCTTGCGGACCTCGAGTCCCGCGAGGTTCTGCTCAGCAAGCTGGCCGGCGCGTTCAAGGGCAAGCAGTCTCAGGCTGCCTCGCTCTTCCAGGCGCTGCCGTCGAAGTTCGTCCGCACTGCGGAAGCGCTTCGCGTCAAGCTCGCCGAGCAGGGCGGTGCCGAGTAATTCGGCTCGCGCACTGATCCGCGCCGCCTAGTGCGCGGGTCAAAGCGGGCCGTTACGCCCGCCTCTATATACATCCGGCACCTGCCGATTTAGTGGAAGGATCGCCCATCATGGCGAAGCTCTCTCAGGAAGACCTGCTCGCTCAGTTCGAGGAGCTCACCCTCATCGAGCTCTCCGAGTTCGTGAAGGCGTTCGAGGAGAAGTTCGACGTCACCGCCGCTGCGGCCGTCGCGGTTGCCGGCCCCGCCGGTGGCGGCGCCGCTGTTGAGGCCGTCGAGGAGCAGGACGAGTTCGACGTCATCCTCACCGCCGCCGGTGACAAGAAGATCCAGGTCATCAAGGTCGTCCGCGAGCTGACCTCCCTCGGCCTGAAGGAGGCCAAGGACCTCGTCGACGGCGCTCCGAAGCCCGTCCTCGAGAAGGTCGCCAAGGAGGCCGCTGACAAGGCCGCCGAGACCCTCAAGGCCGCCGGCGCGTCCGTCGAGGTCAAGTAACACCTCTGAGGCCTCTCTGAGGCCTCAACCAAGGGCGATCACCCGTAAGGGTGGTCGCCCTTTGGCGTACCCGGAGTGCCTGATTTGCCCCCGTCTCGTTGGGGAGTAGGGTGATCTTCGTTGCTCTGCGGCAGGGTCCTTCGATGATCCGCTCGGAGCAGGGGGCCTTGACGAACGGGACGCGGCGCGCAATTCTCAGATCCGTCGCGAGATCGGCAGACTCGATCCGAGATCCGAGGCATGGATCGCGCCCGTATCGGGCATGGATCGACTACGAAGAGGGCAGTACTGTTACGCGCTCTGTATGCGAGAGCCGAACCGTTGGACGCAGTTGAAACGACATGGGGAAGGCCTGTTGCCGGTTTCCGGAAACCTGGTCTGGACATCAGTGAGCCTAGTGGCTACACTGACCCTTTGCGCTGCCTGTTAGCTGCCCCCTGCCCGTCGCCAGGGGCATGCCCACGCATGAGCACACTTGATTGAACGGCCCTGAGCTGGTCCTTTTGACCAGATGGGGGGCGCTTGTCTTCTGTGTCAGCTGGGACCGGTACGCGCGTAGTGAGTCCGAGCCCTCGGAAGGACCCCCTCTTGGCCGCCTCGCGCAACGCCTCGACCAATACGAACAACGGTGCCAGCACCGCCCCGCTGCGCATCTCCTTTGCAAAGATCAAGGAGCCCCTCGAGGTTCCGAACCTCCTGGCGCTGCAGACCGAGAGCTTTGACTGGCTGCTCGGCAACGCCGCCTGGAAGTCTCGCGTCGAGTCGGCGCTTGAGAGCGGACAGGACGTTCCCACCAAGTCCGGTCTGGAAGAGATCTTCGAGGAGATCTCGCCGATCGAGGACTTCTCCGGGTCGATGTCGCTGACGTTCCGCGACCACCGTTTCGAGCCGGCGAAGAACTCGGTCGACGAGTGCAAGGACCGCGACTTCACGTACGCGGCGCCGCTTTTCGTCACTGCCGAGTTCACGAACAACGAGACCGGAGAGATCAAGTCTCAGACGGTCTTCATGGGCGATTTCCCGCTCATGACCAACAAGGGCACCTTCGTCATCAACGGCACCGAGCGTGTCGTCGTGTCGCAGCTCGTCCGTTCCCCCGGTGTCTACTTCGACTCCTCCATCGACAAGACGTCCGACAAGGACATCTTCGCCGCCAAGATCATCCCTTCCCGGGGTGCCTGGCTCGAGATGGAGATCGACAAGCGCGACATGGTCGGTGTTCGCATCGACCGCAAGCGCAAGCAGTCCGTCACCGTCCTCCTGAAGGCTCTCGGCTGGACCACCGAGCAGATCCTCGAGGAGTTCGGCGAGTACGAGTCCATGCGCGCCACCCTGGAGAAGGACCACACCCAGGGCCAGGACGACGCGCTGCTCGACATCTACCGCAAGCTGCGTCCCGGCGAACCGCCGACCCGCGAAGCCGCTCAGACGCTGCTCGAGAACCTCTACTTCAACCCGAAGCGCTACGACCTCGCGAAGGTCGGCCGCTACAAGGTGAACAAGAAGCTCGGCGCCGATGAGCCGCTGGACGCCGGCGTGCTCACCACCGACGACGTCATCGCGACCATCAAGTACCTGGTCAAGCTGCACGCCGGTGAGACCGAGACCGTCGGTGAGTCGGGTCGTTCGATCGTCGTCGAGACCGACGACATCGACCACTTCGGCAACCGTCGTCTGCGCAACGTCGGCGAGCTCATCCAGAACCAGGTCCGTACGGGTCTGGCTCGTATGGAGCGCGTCGTCCGCGAGCGGATGACGACCCAGGACGTCGAGGCGATCACGCCGCAGACCCTGATCAACATCCGGCCGGTCGTCGCCTCCATCAAGGAGTTCTTCGGCACCAGCCAGCTGTCGCAGTTCATGGACCAGAACAACCCGCTGTCGGGTCTCACCCACAAGCGCCGTCTGTCGGCGCTTGGCCCGGGTGGTCTGTCCCGTGAGCGGGCCGGCTTCGAGGTCCGAGACGTCCACCCGTCGCACTACGGCCGCATGTGCCCGATCGAGACCCCTGAAGGCCCGAACATCGGTCTGATCGGCTCGCTCGCGTCCTACGGCCGCGTCAACGCGTTCGGTTTCGTCGAGACCCCGTACCGCAAGGTCATCGAGGGTGTCGTCACCGACGAGGTCGACTACCTGACGGCCGACGAGGAAGACCGCTTCGTCATCGCCCAGGCCAACGCCGGCCTGTCCGACGACATGCGCTTCACGGAGAACCGCGTACTGGTTCGCCGTCGTGGCGGCGAGATCGACTACATCGCCGGCGACGACGTCGACTACATGGACGTCTCCCCGCGCCAGATGGTGTCCGTCGCGACCGCGATGATCCCCTTCCTGGAGCACGACGACGCCAACCGTGCCCTCATGGGCGCGAACATGATGCGCCAGGCCGTTCCGCTCATCAAGGCGGAGGCGCCGCTCGTCGGCACCGGCATGGAGTACCGCTGTGCGGTCGACGCCGGTGACTCGATCCGTGCGGAGAAGGACGGTGTCGTCCAGGAGGTCTCGGCCGACTACATCACCGTCGCCAACGACGACGGCACGTACACCACGTACCGCGTCGCCAAGTTCTCCCGCTCGAACCAGGGCACCTCGGTCAACCAGAAGGTCATCGTCAACGAGGGTGACCGGATCATCGAGTCCCAGGTCCTCGCCGACGGTCCTGCGACCGAAGAGGGCGAAATGGCCCTCGGCAAGAACCTGCTCGTCGCGTTCATGCCCTGGGAAGGTCACAACTACGAGGACGCGATCATCCTGTCGCAGCGCCTCGTACAGGACGACGTCCTCTCCTCGATTCACATCGAGGAGCACGAGGTCGACGCCCGTGACACCAAGCTGGGCCCCGAGGAGATCACCCGGGACATCCCGAACGTCTCCGAGGAGGTCCTCGCGGACCTCGACGAGCGCGGCATCATCCGCATCGGTGCGGACGTCGTCGCCGGCGACATCCTGGTCGGCAAGGTCACGCCCAAGGGCGAGACCGAGCTGACCCCGGAAGAGCGCCTGCTCCGCGCGATCTTCGGTGAGAAGGCCCGCGAGGTGCGTGACACCTCGCTCAAGGTCCCTCACGGTGAGATCGGCAAGGTCATCGGTGTCCGCGTCTTCGACCGCGAGGAGGGCGACGAGCTTCCCCCGGGCGTGAACCAGCTGGTCCGCGTCTACGTCGCCCAGAAGCGCAAGATCACCGACGGTGACAAGCTCGCCGGCCGCCACGGCAACAAGGGTGTCATCTCCAAGATCCTTCCGATCGAGGACATGCCCTTCCTTGAGGACGGCACGCCGGTCGACATCATCCTGAACCCGCTGGGTGTCCCGTCCCGAATGAACCCGGGACAGGTCCTGGAGATCCACCTCGGCTGGCTCGCCAGCCGCGGCTGGGACGTCTCCGGCCTCGCGGAGGAGTGGGCCGAGCGGCTGAAGGTCATCGGCGCCGACCGCGTCGAGCCCGGCACCAACGTCGCCACCCCGGTGTTCGACGGTGCCCGCGAGGACGAGATCTCCGGCCTCTTCGAGCACACCATCCCGAACCGCGACGGTGACCGCCTGGTCCTCCCGTCCGGCAAGGCGCGTCTGTTCGACGGCCGCTCCGGCGAGCCGTTCCCGGAGCCGGTCTCGGTCGGCTACATGTACATCCTGAAGCTCCACCACCTGGTCGACGACAAGCTCCACGCTCGGTCGACCGGTCCGTACTCGATGATCACGCAGCAGCCGCTGGGTGGTAAGGCGCAGTTCGGTGGCCAGCGCTTCGGTGAGATGGAGGTGTGGGCGCTTGAGGCTTATGGCGCCGCTTACGCCCTCCAGGAGCTCCTGACCATCAAGTCCGATGACGTGACCGGCCGCGTGAAGGTCTACGAGGCCATCGTCAAGGGCGAGAACATCCCCGAGCCGGGCATTCCCGAGTCCTTCAAGGTGCTCATCAAGGAAATGCAGTCGCTCTGCCTCAACGTGGAGGTGCTGTCCTCGGACGGCATGTCCATCGAGATGCGCGACACCGACGAGGACGTCTTCCGCGCGGCGGAGGAGCTCGGTATCGACCTGTCCCGGCGTGAGCCGAGCAGCGTCGAAGAGGTCTGACGGGCCTGACGGGGGGCTCGCTCAAGAGCCCCCCGTCATCCCCGGGACCGTTCAGACCATGATTGAGACTCGACCCCGAAAGAGGGATTGACGCACAGTGCTCGACGTCAACTTCTTCGACGAGCTGCGGATCGGCCTTGCCACCGCGGACGACATCCGAACCTGGTCCCACGGCGAGGTCAAGAAGCCGGAGACCATCAACTACCGCACCCTCAAGCCCGAGAAGGACGGACTCTTCTGCGAGAAGATCTTCGGTCCGACCCGGGACTGGGAGTGCTACTGCGGTAAGTACAAGCGTGTCCGCTTCAAGGGCATCATCTGTGAGCGTTGTGGCGTCGAAGTCACGCGCGCCAAGGTGCGTCGCGAGCGGATGGGCCACATCGAGCTTGCCGCTCCCGTCACCCACATCTGGTACTTCAAGGGCGTTCCGTCGCGTCTTGGCTACCTGCTGGACCTCGCGCCGAAGGACCTCGAAAAGGTCATCTACTTCGCCGCGTACATGATCACGTTCGTGGACGACGAGCGCCGCACCCGCGACCTCCCGTCCCTGGAGGCGCACGTCTCCGTCGAGCGCCAGCAGATCGAGAACCGACGCGACTCGGACCTCGAAGGCCGTGCCAAGAAGCTCGAGACCGACCTGGCCGAGCTCGAGGCCGAGGGCGCGAAGGCCGACGTACGCCGCAAGGTGCGCGAAGGTGCCGAGCGCGAGATGAAGCAGCTCCGTGACCGCGCCCAGCGCGAGATCGACCGCCTCGACGAGGTGTGGGCCCGCTTCAAGAACCTCAAGGTCCAGGACCTCGAGGGCGACGAGCTGCTCTACCGCGAGCTGCGCGACCGCTTCGGTACGTACTTCGACGGCTGCATGGGCGCCGCGGCGCTCCAGAAGCGTCTGGAGTCCTTCGACCTCGACGAAGAGGCCGAGCGCCTCCGCGAGATCATCCGTACCGGCAAGGGCCAGAAGAAGACCCGTGCGCTCAAGCGCCTCAAGGTCGTCTCCGCGTTCCTGCAGACCAGCAACAAGCCCAAGGGCATGGTTCTGGACTGCGTGCCGGTGATCCCGCCGGACCTGCGTCCGATGGTGCAGCTGGACGGTGGCCGCTTCGCGACCTCCGACCTGAACGACCTGTACCGCCGCGTGATCAACCGCAACAACCGCCTGAAGCGCCTCCTCGACCTCGGTGCCCCCGAGATCATCGTGAACAACGAGAAGCGCATGCTTCAGGAGGCCGTCGACGCGCTCTTCGACAACGGTCGTCGTGGTCGTCCGGTCACCGGTCCCGGTAACCGTCCCCTGAAGTCCCTCAGCGACATGCTGAAGGGCAAGCAGGGTCGATTCCGTCAGAACCTCCTCGGCAAGCGCGTGGACTACTCCGCGCGTTCCGTGATCGTCGTCGGTCCCCAGCTGAAGCTGCACCAGTGTGGTCTGCCCAAGGCCATGGCGCTGGAGCTCTTCAAGCCGTTCGTGATGAAGCGCCTGGTCGACCTGAACCACGCGCAGAACATCAAGTCGGCGAAGCGCATGGTCGAGCGCGGCCGCACGGTCGTCTACGACGTGCTCGAAGAGGTCATCGCCGAGCACCCGGTTCTGCTGAACCGTGCGCCCACGCTGCACCGCCTCGGCATCCAGGCCTTCGAGCCCCAGCTGGTCGAAGGCAAGGCCATCCAGATCCACCCGCTCGTCTGCACCGCGTTCAACGCGGACTTCGACGGTGACCAGATGGCCGTGCACCTGCCGCTTTCGGCAGAGGCGCAGGCCGAGGCCCGCATCCTGATGCTGTCCTCGAACAACATCCTGAAGCCGGCAGACGGTCGTCCCGTCACCATGCCGACCCAGGACATGGTGCTGGGTCTGTTCTTCCTCACCACCGACGGCGAGCTCCGTGACGTCAAGGGCGAGGGCCGTGCGTTCGGCTCGACCGCCGAGGCGACCATGGCGTTCGACAACGGTGAGCTGGCTCTCCAGTCGGCCGTCGACATCCGCTTCCCGGTGGGCACCATCCCGCCGCGCGGCTGGGTCGCGCCGATCGCCGAAGAGGGCGAGCAGGAGTTCCAGCCGGGCGACAGCTTCCGTCTGAAGACGACCCTGGGTCGCGCGCTCTTCAACGAGCTGCTTCCCGAGGACTACCCGTTCGTCGACTACTCGGTGGGCAAGAAGCAGCTCTCCGAGATCGTCAACGACCTGGCGGAGCGCTACCCCAAGGTGATCGTGGCGGCGACGCTCGACAACCTGAAGGCGGCCGGCTTCCACTGGGCGACCCGTTCGGGCGTCACCGTGGCCATCTCCGACGTCGTCGTGCCCGAGGCCAAGAAGGCCATCGTCAAGGGCTACGAGGAGCTGGACGAGAAGGTCCAGAAGCAGTACGAGCGCGGTCTGATCACCAAGGACGAGCGCACGCAGGAGCTCATCGCGATCTGGACCAAGGCGACCAACGAGGTTGCCGAGGCGATGAACGCGAACTTCCCCAAGACGAACCCCATCTTCATGATGGTTGACTCGGGTGCCCGAGGAAACATGATGCAGATGCGACAGATCGCCGGTATGCGTGGTCTGGTGTCGAACGCGAAGAACGAGACCATCCCGCGTCCGATCAAGGCGTCCTTCCGTGAGGGCCTCACCGTTCTGGAGTACTTCATCTCCACGCACGGTGCCCGTAAGGGTCTGGCGGACACCGCCCTGCGTACCGCCGACTCGGGTTACCTCACCCGTCGTCTGGTGGACGTCTCGCAGGACGTCATCATCCGCGAGGAGGACTGCGGCACCGAGCGCGGCCTGAAGCTGAAGATCGCCGTTCGCGGCGAGGACGGCGTGCTGCGCAAGGCCGACGACGTCGAGACCTCGATCTACGCCCGCATGCTGGCCGAAGACGTCGTCATCGACGGCAAGGTCATCGCGCCGGCCAACGTCGACCTCGGTGACGTCCTCATCGACGCCCTGGTCGCCAACGGCGTCGAGGAGGTCAAGACCCGCTCGGTCCTGACCTGTGAGTCCGCGGTCGGCACCTGTGCCTTCTGCTACGGACGCTCGCTCGCCACCGGCAAGCTGGTCGACATCGGTGAGGCGGTCGGCATCATCGCCGCCCAGTCCATCGGTGAGCCCGGTACCCAGCTGACGATGCGTACCTTCCACACCGGTGGTGTGGCCGGTGACGACATCACGCAGGGTCTGCCGCGTGTCGTCGAGCTCTTCGAGGCCCGTACCCCGAAGGGTGTCGCCCCGATCTCCGAGGCCGCCGGCCGCGTGCGGATCGAGGAGACGGAGAAGACGAAGAAGATCGTCATCACTCCGGACGACGGCAGCGAGGAGACGGCCTTCCCGATCTCCAAGCGCGCCAAGGTCATCGTCGGCGAGGGCGACCACGTCGAGGTCGGCCAGAAGCTGACGATGGGTGCCACCAACCCGCACGACGTGCTGCGCATCCTCGGCCAGCGTGCGGTCCAGGTCCACCTGGTCGGCGAAGTCCAGAAGGTCTACAACTCGCAGGGCGTGTCGATCCACGACAAGCACATCGAGATCATCATCCGGCAGATGCTGCGCCGCGTGACGATCATCGAGTCCGGCGACGCGGAGCTCCTGCCGGGCGAGCTGGTCGAGCGGTCGAAGTTCGAGACCGAGAACCGTCGTGTGGTCACCGAGGGCGGTCACCCCGCCTCCGGCCGTCCGCAGCTGATGGGTATCACCAAGGCCTCGCTCGCGACCGAGTCCTGGCTGTCGGCGGCGTCGTTCCAGGAGACGACCAGGGTTCTGACGGACGCGGCGATCAACGCCAAGTCCGACTCCCTGATCGGCCTCAAGGAGAACGTCATCATCGGTAAGCTCATCCCGGCCGGTACGGGCCTCGCCCGCTACCGCAACATCCGGGTCGAGCCGACCGAGGAAGCCAAGGCCGCGATGTACTCGGCCGTCGGCTACGACGACATCGACTACTCGCCCTTCGGCACCGGCTCCGGCCAGGCCGTCCCGCTGGAGGACTACGACTACGGCCCGTACAACGGCTGAGTTCGTTCGCAGTAGGTAGTACGAAGAAGCCCCCCGCCGCTCCGAGAGGAGAGGCGGGGGGCTTCTTCGCGTCCTGCGTCGGGCCCGGTGTGGATCAGACCCGGTGGGGCCCCGTGTGGGTCAGGCCCGGCGGCGGCGGCGCAGGCTTGTCACGGTGACCGAGGTCAGGGCCAGGAGGGCGAGGGTGGCGCCGGCGAGGCCGGGGGTGAGGCCCTTGGGGGTGAAGGTGCAGGAGATCTTGGTCGTGCCCGGCGGGATGGCCAGGGAGACCAGGCCGTGGTGGCTCTTCACCGGGGCCGAGCACTGCCAGCCGGGGACGTCGGTCATGGCGATGACGGCGGTGCCGGTGGCTCCCTTCGGGAGGGTGGCCTCGATGGTGTGGCCGCCCGTGCGGACCTGGGTGGCGCCCGTGGCGGTGAGGTGGTCGACCGCCTTGGCGAGCGCGGGCCGGTCCAGGCAGCCGATGGGGTGCTCGCCGGCGGTGGCGTTCTGGGTACGGGTGTCCACGGTGACGTCGACCGCGCCGGACGCGGGGACCTCGCCGAGGCGCATGACCCCGGTCATCCGGTCTTCCAGGGGCCGTGCGGTGCCGCCGGAGGTGAGGGTTCCGTACAGCTGGGGGGAGTACCAGAAGGCCTCGGAGCCGGGCTCGCAGCGGGCGGCGTACGTCTGCCGCGTGGCGCTGCCGCCGCGGGTGACGGGCGGGACCCGGTAGACGGTGGCGCCGAGGACCTGCTCCTGGTGGGCGTAGACGCCGGCCGGCGGATTGGGGGAGGAGTACGCGGTGCTGCGGACGGTGACCAGGGGCGGGGCGGGGAACTTTCGGGCCGTCCAGCTGTTCTTCTCCGGACCCGGTTCGGCGCGGGCGCCGATCGAGAAGATCGCGTCCAGGACGGGGTTGTCGGCGCCGAAGAAGGTCCGGCCGTCGTTCTTGTAGCCGTAGCCGAGGGGTTCGAGGGCCTGGTACGTGCTCTCGGGGAGGTAGCTGCTGTAGTACTGCGGGCCCTCGGCCCGGAGCGACAGCGCGTCGTTGTACGAGGTCTGCGGGGCGCCCGAGTCGGTTCGGTACGCGGGCCAGCCGTCGACCGAGCGGACGGCGTCGAAGTGGTTCGTGATCGACTGGCTGGAGGTGGCGATCGGCTTCGCCCAGCGTTCGCGGGCGCGGCGGGAGTCCGCGTTGACCGCGGCGGCGGTGGATTCGGCGAAGACCACGCCGACCATGAGGACGGCGGCCACGGGGATCAGTACCCGGCGCTTCTCGCCCAGCGCCAGCAGGACCAGCGCGAGGAGCGACACCGCGCCGCCGCCCAGGACGGCCGGCCAGGTGGTGCCGCCGAAGTCGTTGGTGTGGCGCAGCACGAAGGTCGCGGTGACCAGCAGGGCGGCGCTCAGCGCCAGGTGCAGCGGGCGCGGCCGGTTGGCCAGCGCGAGCCAGGCGAGGACCACCACCATGCCGCTGAAGACGAAGGCCTCGCGGTAGGGGTTGCCGTTCGGCACCGCCAGTCCGTGCCACACGTACTGGGTGGGCGGGAACTGGAAGGAGAGGACGACGAGCAGGGTCGCCGCCGCCCACACCAGGCGGGTCCTGCGGGCGACGGCCGTGTTGAAGAGGAAGGACCCCGCCAGGATCAGGCCGAGCGAGGCCACGTACAGCCGCGGCCGGCCGCCCCACAGGTAGGTGCCGGGGAGGATCCCGGTCAGGAACACCTCGATCCGGACGGGATCGAAGGCGGCCGCCCGGGTGGGCTGGGCGGCTCCGCTGGAGAGGAACGAGGGCAGCAGGAGGGGCAGCGTGAGCAGGATGCCCGTCGCGGCGGCCGTCCCGGCCCGCCACACGGCGCGCAGCCGCTGGGCTCCGGTCAGGTCGAGGACGATCAGGCGGACGGCGAGCAGCACGCAGGCGGCCATCGTCGCCATCATCGCGGTGTAGAAGTTCCCGAACCAGGCGAGCGCGACCAGCAGCGCCACCCCCGGCCAGCGGCGTTCCTCCAGGCACCACTCGACGGCGATGCCCAGGAGCGGGAGCGCGACCAGGCCCCACATCCACATGGGGATGTACGAGGCGTCGCTGAGCGCCCAGCCGCACAGTCCGTAGACGGCTCCGAGCACGCCCCGCTGCCACCACGGGCCGGGGTGCAGTTTGCCGAGGTAGACGGCCATCAGGGCGGCGGCGGTGCCCATCGTGAGCGGGGTGATCGCGAAGACCGCGAGGTCCACGTGCGCACGGGGGACGAGGACGGCCAGCCAGGAGAAGGGGTTGCCGAGGTACGTGTAGTAGTCGGACAGGAACTGCTGGCCGAAGCCGCCGCGCCAGGTGAAGAGGAGGTCGCCGGCGGCCTGGCCGTGGACCAGGTCCCACAGGGCGCGGTGGAACGGGACGTACTGGTTGGCCTGGTCGTTGACGGCCCGGCCGGTGGTGCCGAAGGGGAAGGTGCCCCGGGCCGCCCAGGACGCGCAGAAGGCGCCCGAGGCGATGAGGAAGGCGAGGAGCGGGCCGTAGAACCGGGAGGCGCGGCGTGGCGCCGGCCGGTCCGGTCCGGGCGGTGGACTGCTGTGCTCGGTGGGCTCCACGGCCACGGTCCCCAATGTTCTGCTCCCCTGCTGGTCGGGTGCCAGTCTAGGTCGACCGCGGGGGCCCGCCGGCGCTCCGGGGATTCGGGGGATTCCGGACACCGGGGTTTCGGGGGGCCGCCCGCGGTCCGCGGTCAGCGGGCGGTGATCTGCCAGGCGGTCATGGCGATCGCGGAGACCGCCGCCATGGCGGTGACGCTGGCGAGCGGCCAGCGTGCCCGCTCCAGGGCGTCCAAGCGGGATTCGTGATCGGCGAGCTGGCGGTCGGTCTGGTCGCTGCGCTGGACCAGGAGGGCCAGCGATCCGTCGACCCGTGCGAACCCGGCCTCCATGGTGCCGCGCAGGCGTTCCAGTTCGACGGCGACGGAGAGCGGGTCCGGCATGTGGGGTTCGGTCATGCGCGCTCGTCCTCCGGCTGCGGGGTCCGGGCGGCGGCGTCGGAGGCGGTGCGGCCGTCGGTGTCGCGCGCGTCGTGGGCGCCGAGCGCGTCGTGGGCATCGCGGGCGATGAGGGCGAGCAGGGTGCGGTCGGGGTCGTACGGCCACTCGGTACGGAGCCAGCCGGGCAGTACGGCCTGTACGCCGGGCAGCGCCATCACCCGGGTCAGCGCGCCGGCGGCGGTGAGGGCGGCGGCCACCCAGGGCAGTGCGGCGGGGATGCCGGACGCGTCCACCAGGGCGGGCAGCAGGACGGCTATCGCCAGGGCGGTCTGGACGAGGGTGCGCAGGGTGCGCTTGCCGGCTTCGGACATGGGCGGTGCCTTCTTTCGGTGGGGCGGGGGTGGGGGACGCGGGGGTGGGGGACCGGTCGTCAGCCGGAGTGCGGGACCTTGAGGGCGTTCCAGGAGGTGCGGCCCGGCCACCCGTCGGCGTCGGCGCCGGTGAAGCCGAGCTTGCGCTGCCACTTCGCGTACGAGAGGCGGTCGGCCTCCGTCCACTGGGGGCCCGGGCCCTGCGCGTAGGCGGAGCAGCCCTCGGCGACCAGGCGCTTGCCCATGGCGGTGACGATCGGGGAGCGGGGGGCGGCGGTGAAGAAGGCGGCGCCGGGGAAGGGCTGGTGGCCACCGGTGCCGCCGGCCGGCGGGGTGGGGCGGCCGCCCTGGCCGCCCGGGGCGGAGGCGAGGCGGGCCGCGATGCGGGCGCGCAGGTCCTGCATGGTGAACCCGCGCGGGTCGACCTTGGTGTTCGTCCACTCCTTGTGGCCGATGACCGACGGGGCGCTCCAGCCGTGGGCCCGGCACAGGGCGGCCGAGGCGCGCTCGATGGCATCGAGCTGGGCGGCGGGCCACGGGTCGCGGCCGTCGCCGAGGTTGACGCACTCGAAGCCGTAGAAGTGGGCGTTGCCGTCGGTGTCGTTGCGGCGGGGGGCGGGGAGGGTGGTCTCGGCGGCGACGGCGTCCAGGACACCGCCGTCGCCGAGGCCCGCGTGGTTGGTGCGGCCGTGGCCGATCAGGTGGACGCCACCGTCCTTGTCGATCACGCCGTGGCAGAGGGGGCCGGGGAGTCCGGCGTAGCCGTCGCGGCAGAGGGCGACGCTGGAGGCGGTGCCGGCGCTGACGGTGTGGTGGATCACGATGCCGTTGACCGGGCCCCAGGCGCCCTTGTGGTTGCGGTTGTGCGTGCGCCAGCCGGGGTGCTCGATGACGTTCACCCCTTCGGCGCGGAGGGCCGCGAGGAGGGTGTCGGCGGTGAGGGGGGTGGCCATGTCGGGCTCCTTCGGACATGCGAAAGCCCCGGGCCGGGGGTGGCTCGGGGCGTGGGTGGTGGTGTGGTGCCGGGGCTCCGCCCCGGGCGCCGGGCCGCGTGCCTCAAGCGGCGGCGGGGCGGGATGGGGTGGGGCGGGAGGGTCGGCTCAGGTTCAGGCTCAGCCGCTGGCGGTGGGGAGCCAGGTGGTGCACAGGGCCGCGTAGGCCGTGACGCGGGAGGCGAAGTCCGTCAGGGCCGCCGCCACCGCGGTGGGGATCGCCGACGGGTCCGGGAGGACCGGGCCTTCCGGCGGGGGGTTCAGGACGGTCTGGCCGGTGCCGCGGAGCTGGGCGCCGGACTCGCCCGTCTCGGTGAGCTGGGCGGTGACGTACACCGCCGGGTAGCCGCTGACCGGGTCCGGTTCCAGGGTGTCGCCCAGGCCGGCGTCGTGGACGCGGATCTGGAGGGTGTGGCCGGCCTCGGTGACGGTGGCGCGGCCCGCGTAGTCGAGGGCGATGCCCCAGGGCTGGGTCGGGTCGATGTTCACGGGGAGGGTCTCCTCAGCTCTGGGTGCCGTACATCATGAGCGGCTGGGCGTAGACGAGCCCGGTGCCGCTGGTGACCATCGCCTGGATCTCCACCTTGACCAGGCTGCCGAAGCGGGCGTTGAAGTCGTCGGTGACCGCGGCGGTGCGGTCGAAGACCGTGCCGGTGGTGACCGGGTCGCCCCACGGGACGCCGTCCACGAGGATCCGTACCTGCCCGGTGACGCCGGCCGCCGCGGCGGTGCTGCAGTACAGCCGCAGGCGGGGCTGCCACAGCGGGTTGAAGGAGCGGGCGACGGTGGTCCAGGCGGTGGCGTTGGTCTGCGGCCAGCGGGCGGTCGCGAGGTCCTGCGGGGGCAGCATGGCGAGCCAGGGGCGGGCCAGGCCGCCGGTGACCACGTCGTCCGAGAGGATCTCGTGGCCGTACGCGTCGAACACGCGGACGGCCTGGTCGTAGGTGCCGGTGACGGCGTTGCGGATGCTCAGGGCGGTCTTGCCGCTCTGCCGCTTGATCTCCAGGCCGT
The DNA here is from genome assembly GCF_057834385.1 of Streptomyces sp. GL_141. NCBI lineage: Bacteria > Bacillati > Actinomycetota > Actinomycetes > Kitasatosporales > Streptomycetaceae > Streptomyces > Streptomyces sp. GL_141. The sequence goes on along the minus strand of NZ_CM174402.1, from coordinate 3,394,529 downwards.
ACTCGGTGGCGGACCAGAAGCCGACGCCCAGGATCCGGGTGCCGTTCGGCTCCTCCACGGACAGCGAGCCGCCGTCCTTGATCGTCAGCGCGCCGCCGGTGACGGTGTCGAGCGCGGGGCGGGTGTTGACGGCGGTGGACAGCTGCTGGATCCGGCGTTCCATGGCGGTCAGCCGGTCGATGATGTCCTCGGGAAGTTGGGGCATCAGGCCTCCTCTAGGTACAGCTCGGCGGTGTCCGGGCGGCCCCGCTCCGGCGGGCTGACCTTGACGCCGATGATGCGGAAGCGGGCGTCCAGGCCCTGCGGATGCCATTCGTCGGTGATCCGGATGCGGACGCTGCGGCCCAGCAGGGCCGGCGGTATCTCGCTGCCGAGGCGGACCGTGATCTCCGGGATGACGACCGCCCCGCGGGCCCGGGCGAGTTCGCCGGCCGCCAGCCCCGTGAGGACGGCCTTGTCGCTGACGGTGTTGTGGTCGGAGGACAGGTCGATGCGGGGCCAGCCGCCGGCGATCAGGTCGCCGGCGACCAGCTCGTCCGAGTACACCGGCCGCGATTCCTCGGCCTGGTTGCTGTTGGCCGAGGCGCCGCGGGCCCGGGCGGTGGTGCCGCCGCGGGTCGCGTCGCGCGGGAAGGAGTACGAGAGGATCGCGCCGGGCCGGTCCAGCACCAGGTCGGTGGAGCCGGTGTGGATGCGCGGGCTGCCCAGGCGCAGCAGCCGGGTGCGGGCATCGGAGACCGGGTCGCGGAACACGGAGATCTGGTGCTCGAACCCGTTCTCCGAGGTGGCCAGGGTTTCGATGGCCTCGGAGTACAGGGTCTCGTCCCCGTCGCGCCAGCTCCCCGTACGCAGGACGCCGGAGGTTTCCGTCCCGAAGGAGACGCCGATGTCGCCGCCCACGCCGGACTGCATCCGGCGCCACAGCTCGCGGACCAGTTCGAGCTGGTCGGTGGGGGTGGCGGCGGCGAAGGTCTGGCGGATGCGGCGGCGACCCGCGTAGGAGTCGAAGGTGGCCGCCTGGATGCTGAGGCTGACCACGCCCCGCCCGCTGCTCTGCAGGGTGCTCGTCCAGACGATCCCGCCCCACCACAGGTCGCCGCCGCGCTCCAGGTAGACGGCCGTACGGCCCTCCTCGATGCGGCTGACCCGGGCGGCGAGGGCGGAGTCGGGGACCGGGATGGTGCCCGAGAGGGCGCCCGGCTTGCCGATGAAGTCGTCGATGGAGACGTCGCGCAGCGGGAGGATGTCGATGGTGCTGTCGGTCCGTACGTCGCAGAAGATCGCGCGGTACGGGGTGTCGGTGCTCATTTGGCCTCGTAGGTGGCTGCGCCCGCGATGGTGTGCCCGGCGGCCCAGGTCCACGGGGTGACGGAATCGGCGATGCCCGAGACGAGGACGGAGTCCCCGCTGGGCATGCCGCTGGACAGTTCCAGCTCGAAGAAGGCGGTGGAGGTCAGCCGCATCCGGGCGACGGCGCGCTCCCGGGTGGTGGCCTGCAGCTCGGCGAAGCCGATGCAGCGGGGCAGGGCCGCGGATTTCACCGGCAGGGTGAAGCGCCAGTTGTCGGCGCTGGTGGCAGCGGCCCCGAAGGTGGTGCCGGCGCCGAAGGCGATGGTGAAGTTGAGGTGGACGGTGGGGCCCTGCTGGATCCACCGGCCGCTGACCTGGGCGTCCCCGAAGGCGGGCGGCGCGGCGCCGGTGGCGGTGGTCCACACCGGGGTCCAGTCCTGCCAGGCGGGCTGGGGCGGGTACGGCAGCCAGGCGGTGCCGTCCCAGCGCTGGAGGCCGTTGCCGAGGTCGCGGTACTGGCCCGGGTAGGCCCCGAGGGAGGTGTCGGTGGTGACCGGGAGGATGCCGCCGACGGCGACGGTGGCCGTGCGCAGGCTGACCAGGGCGGTGGCCCAGGCGATGCCGCCGTTGCCGGCGCTGGTCCCGGCGGGCACGGCGACGGTGTAGAGGGGGAGGGAGAGCGGCGGGGTCGCCGGGGCGGCCGGGCTCGCCGCCGGCACGCCGCGGACGATCTCGACGGTGGCCTCGGTGAGGCCGGAGGCGTCGTACTCGTCGTCCCGGACGCGCACCACGACGAGGTCGATCCGGCCGTACTGGGCGTGGCCGTCGACGAAGGCCAGGTTCACGGGCTGGGTGAGGGCGACGGGGTAGGCGCCCTGGTTGTCGGTGCCCTGGATGGCTCCCCGGCCCGGGTAGACGGTCGCGCCCATGGCGGTCGTACCGGCGACGGAGAAGCCGGAGAGCCGGGTCTTGCCGTCGCTCGACCCCGGCAGGATGCCGGACCGGCCGGCGACCGGGGAGGTGGGGGTGAGGGCGCCGAGCGAGGTGACACGGGTGTCGGACCGGGTCTGGCCGACGACCGGGAGCCAGGCGGATCGCACGTTCACGGACTTTCTCCTTCGGAGCGGTGCTTCGGTACCGGGCTCAGGCGAGGTGGTCGACGCGGAGGAAGATGCTGTCGAAGTAGCTCGTCACGCCCGCCATGCTCGTGCGGTGCATCACGGTCACCGTGTACGGGGCGTCGAGGGTGAGGGAGGGCAGCCGGATCATGGTCGACACCGAGGAGGCGCGGTCGCCGTGGTGCACGGCGGAGCGCTCGTCGTCCGGTTCCCAGATGACGGTGGCGCCCTGGGTCACGCGCACGCTGGTGAACCCGTAGGCGTTGTTGTTGCCGATGTTCGTGGTCCGGGCGCCGAAGGTCAGCGCGACCTGGCCCGAGGGCGATGCGTTGAAGGTGGTGCTCAGCGCGGTGATGCTCGTGCCCGCCAGGGCGGCGGTGTACGTGAGGGAGGTCGTGTTGCCGGCGTCCCAGCTCTGTACGAAGCTCGGCTGGGGGACGGCCGGCAGCCAGGCGCTGCCGCTCCACCGCTGGAGCACCCGCTGCGGGGTGTCGCGGAACTGGCCGACGTAGCTCGCCGTGGACAGGGCGCCCTTGGGGGCGATGCCGCCGATCGCCGCCGGGTACGGGACCCACGCGGTGCCGTCCCAGCGCTGCAGGGCGGTGTACCCGTCCTGGTACTGGCCCGGGTAGGCGCCCGCGCCGGTCTCGCCGTAGGCGGGCACGATGCCGCCGATCGCGACGATCGTGGTGCGCAGGTCCTTCAGGGCCCCGTTCCAGACGATGCCGCCCTTGCCCGCGCTGGCGCCGGCCGGGACGGCGATCTCGTACAGGGGCAGGGAGAGGGCCGGGGCGGACGGGGCGACCGGGGTGGCGGAGGGGGTGCCGCGGATGATCTCGACGGCGGCCTCGGACTTGCCGGAGGTGTCGTACGAGGCGTCGTAGACGCGCAGGACGATCAGGTCGACGCGGCCGAACTGGGCGTCGCCGTCGGCGACGGTGAGCGCGACGCCGCCGTCGAGGGTCACCTGGTAGTAGCCCTGGGAGTGCAGGCCCTGGATGACGGCCCGGCCGTTGCTGACGTTGACGGTCATCGCGGACGTGCCGTCCGTCCAGAACCCGGCGACCCGGTGCTCGCCGCCGTACGAGCCCGGCAGGATGCCCGAACGGGCCTGCTGCGGGTTGATCGGGGTGGTGGCGCCGATCTGGCTGACCCGGGTGTTCTCGCGGGTCTGGCCGGTCGGGGAGAGCCAGCTGGTGATGAGCGGCATGGGGAACTCCGTTCAGAGAGGAATCAGAGAGGAAGGAGGCGAGGAGAAGAAGGGCAGCGGGCGGGGGCTCCCGCTACCACTCCGCGCTGCGCCAGCGCACGGACATCAGGGCGCCGGGGGCGGCGGTGTCCGGGCGGAAGGACAGCTCGGCGCGGCCCGGTTCGAAGGTGAAGAGCTCCTCCGGGCTGCTGTCCGCGGTGGCCGTGTGGCGCCGCGAGGCGTTGCCGTTGAGCGTGACCGTGCCGGCGCCGGTGTCCACGACCAGCTCGTCGCCGGCGGCCAGGTCGATCGCGTACCGCAGCCGGCGGCGGCTGATCCGCTCCGTGACGGAGGGGGTGCCGCAGGGGCCGCGGAAGGTGATGACCGGGTGGCAGGGCGCGGAGCCGTCGTTGTCGGCGCTGGCGTCGCCCGTCCTGGAGGCGGTGCCCCACTTCAGGGGCCAGCCCAGCGGCCAGGTCAGGCCGCTCTCCGGTTCCGGAGCGAACACGAGCGCCGACTGCTCGTCGACGAGGTACCGGCGCGGGTCGGTGGCCAGCCACTGGACGGATGCCTTGGCCGCGCCCTGGGTGGCGTACGTCCGGTCGGCCGGGACGACCCGCTGGGCGACGCGGGCCCGTACGGCCAGGACCTCGCCGTGCAGCCGGACCGCGAGCCAGCGCTCCTGGTCGCCGAGGGTCAGCGCCTGGCGCAGGGCCCGGACGGTGGCCAGGGAGGCGCCCTGCTCGGGGACCATCCACAGCGTGCCGCCGACCTTGCGGGACTTGGTGTAGCGGGCGCCGGGCCAGGAGCCGTGGCCGGTGGGGCGTTCGGCGTCGGAGCTGTCGAACTCGGGCAGGTCCTCCCAGCCGCTGAGCCCCGACTTCTCGATGGTGTAGGGGGTGCCGGGGCCGAAGAGCATCCCGGCCCACTGCATCTGCCCGTCCTGGGTGATGAGCGAGCCGGGTGCGAGATCGGCGGTGTACGGGTGCGTGGTCTCGGCCATGAGGGGCCGTCACCTCATCTCGGGTGGGGGCGGAGGGGCCGTACGGGGGCGTGCGGAGGCTCCGTACGGGGCGCGCGCGGGGCGGGCTCCGTACGGGGGCGTGCGCGGGGACGGCCTCGCTACGGGGCGTGCGCGGGGACGGCCTCGCTACGGGGCGTGCGCGGGGACGGGCTCCGTACCGGTCATGCGTGGGCGCCGGCGAGGAACAGCAGGTCCTCGGCGACGGCCCGGGGGCCGGCGCCCGCCTCCTCCCGGAACTCCTCGACGCGGTACGGCGCCCGGCCCGGGGTGCGCGGGCCGGCGGGCGGGACGCGGCGGTGGTCGAGGTCCGACACGGGGTTGATGCGCGGGGCCTGGCCCATGGACGTCGGCCAGACGACGCCGCCCTCCGCGAGCATCGGGATCTTGTCGAGATCGACCCCGAACTTCTTGCCGAGGATCGAGAAGCTGAGGTCCTCGAGGCCGTCGATGATCCAGTTGGCGAAGGCGATCATGCCGTTGAAGGGGCCGGTGACCACGGTCAGTACGGCCTGGAGACCGGTGGTCACCATGCGGCCGATGCCGCCGAGCGAGCCCGACAGCGAGCCGCTCACGCGGCCGAAGGCGCTGGGGAGGCCGCTGGTCAGGAAGGTGATCACGGGCCGGATCGGGGCCATGATCGCGTTGAAGGCGCCGGAGGCGATGGAACGCAGGGCGCGGGTGGCGGAGCCGACCGAGCTGCCGACGCGGGAGAGGCCGCTCACATCGCCGCGCAGCAGGCCGAGGACGCCGGTGACGACCGCGAGGTACCCCGTGAAGTAGGTGGCGACCACCTCTCCGATGATCTTCAGCACCGGGAGGAGGAACTTCAGCTGCTCCTCGAACACCTTCCCCACGTACGTGAAGAGCTGCTCCGTGATCCGCTGTCCGGTCTCGGAGTTCAGCGCGAGCTCGATCAGCCAGGCCGCCACCGGGACCAGGATCCCGATGAGGAAGCCGATCGGGTTGGCGCGCATGGCCACGTTGGTCGCGGTCATGACGACGGCGCCGACGGTCATGGCGATGCCGAAGGCGCTCATCAGCGTGCCGACGATCCCGCTCAGATCGAGCAGGCGGCCGAGCAGCGCCGTGACGGGGCCGGAGCCCTTGCCGACCTTGAGCAGAGCGGAGCGGGGCCCGTTGGCCGCGCTTCCGGTGCGCTTGACGCCGGTGGACGCCCCGGTGGCGGACCGGCTGATGTTGGCCGCGGACCGGGCCGCCGTGCCCGCCTGGGTCTTCAGCCCGGACAGCACCTTGGCCGCCTGGTCGGCCGCCGGCCCGAGCCGGGCCGTGTCGGTCGCGGCCTTGCGGGCGGCGGAGGTGACCTGTGTGAGCGAGGAGTTGACCTGGCGTGCCGTCTGCCCGGCGCGCCGTGCGTGGCCGCCGAGGCCGCCGAGCGACTTGGTGAGGCCGCCGAGGGGGTTCAGTGCGGCGGCCCCGCTCATCCGCGCGCCTTGGCCAGGTACATCAGCGCGTCGGCGGTGCGCTGCGGGTCGCTCGACTGGTGGGCGTAGTAGTTCTCGATGTGGAGCGCGGAGCCGTTGCCGGCGCCGGTGGCCGTCATCCGGGCGCGGGCGGCCGTACGGGCCAGCAGGCGGTCGAGCTTGGACAGCGGCAGGACGGCTTCGGCCTCACCGGCCTCGGCGATGATCGCCGGGACACCGCCGCTGCGCGGCATGACGACGCCGCCGGCGGCGAGCATCGGGATCGTGGGCAGGCTGACGCCGAAGCTCTTGCCGCCGACGAAGGGGACCCAGCCGGGGACGCTGACCCGGATCCGGTTGATCCGGCCGATCATCGAGTTGATCAGGCCGATGACGGAGTTGATCGGGGATTTGACCGCGCCGACGATGGCGCCGAACGCGCCGGACGCGATGCCCTTGAGGCCGTTCCACGCGCTGGACATCCGGTCCTTGACGGCGTTGAAGGCGTTCGGGACGGCCGACTTGATCCAGTTGACCACCGGCATGATGACGGCCTTGATGCCGTTCCACACGCTGCTGATGACCGAGCGGACGGCGCTCATCACGGTGCTGATGGCCGACTTGATGCCGTTGAAGGCGGACTTCACGGCGCTGCCGATGGCCTTCAGGATCGGCATGACGGCGTTCTTGACGCTGTTCCACACCGACTTGATCAGGGTGCCGGCGCTCTTGATGATCGGGCCGATGGCCTTCATCACCGCGGAGATCACAGTGCGGATGGCGGTGAACGCCGTGCGCAGGACCGTCTGCATGGTCTTCGAGCGCATCGCCATTTCGACGATCTTCTCGATGAGCGGCATGAACAGGTCGAGCAGGCGGGCGAGGAAGTTGCCCTTCATGGACGTGTTGAGCTTGTCCTGGCCCGAGGCGGCGCGGTCGGCGCCGGTCTTGAACTTCCCCAGCTGCGTTCCGCTGCGCTGGCCGGTCTGGCCGGCCTTGGACAGGGAGCGTTCGGCCTGGTCGGCGGCGGTCTTGAGGTTCTTGAGCTGGCCGGTGGAGCCCTGGGCGGATGTCCGGAGCGTCTTGAGCTGCCCGGACGCCTTGTTTCCGGCGTCACCGACGCGCTTCACGGGGGCGGCGGCGCCGGACGCCTGCGTCTTGAGGTTGCGCAGGGAGTCCGAGGCGCGCTTGGTTGCGCTGGCGAGACTCATGGTTCACACCTCCTTGTGCGGTGGGGGGCTGTGGTCAGCCGCCGAGGGCGCCGGCGGCCCGGGTGGCGGCCGTGCCGAGTTCACCCAGTCGGGTGGCGAGGCCGCGGGTCGCGGTGTCGAGTCCGCGCGCGGCCCGGGCGGTCTGGTTCATCGGGCCCGACTTGGGGATGTCGGCCGCCGAGAAGTTCTTCAGCGCACCCTTGAGGTTCCGGATGGCCGCGGCCGCGTCCTTCACCGTCTGGGTGTTCACCCGGCCGAGGGCCAGGACGAGCTTGCCGATGGCGTCGGCGGTCTTCCTCATCGCCGCGTGATCCTTCGGGATCTTCGAGGAGTCGAAGTTCCGCAGGGCGGTCTTGAGGCTCTTGATCGCAGCGGCGGCCGCTTCGACCACGGTGTTGTCCAGCCGTCCCAAAGCGAGGCGGAGCTTGTCCACGGCGTTGGCCATGGCCGCCATCTCCCTGGAACGCGGGAGCTTGTGCGCCTCCTTGTTGAACGCCCTGACGACCGGGGTCGTCTGGGCGATCGCCCCGCGGAGCGTCGCCAGCTCGTCGGGGGTCATCCCTGCGGTGGCGCCGGGCGGGCCGCCGGTGAGGAAGACCGGGAGCTTGCTGGTCAACCAGGCGCCGAAGCGCAGCAGCATGCCGCCGGCGACGATGGTGAGGAGGATTCCGCCCGCAGCCGCGGCGAAGTACGCCCAGGTCAGGGGGTTGCCCTCGATGGCCTTCTTGACGGCGGCGGCCAGGGTGTCGAGACGGGCCTGCTGCAGCAGCTCGACGGCGAGGGGGTTCACGACCTCCTGCTTGATCTCCTTGATGTCCGCGATGATCGGGGCCAGCTGGGTGAGCAGGAAACTCTCGGTGACGAGGTTCGATGCCGGGTTGTGCATGACGTACGTCTTGAGCGGCGCGACGAGGCTGTTCTTCAGCTCGGTGATCAGCGTGTGGATTTCCGCGTTGGTGTGATCGGCCATGGGGTTTCCTCCGCTTCTGGCCTGGTGCGGCGTCTGAACGCCGAAAGCCCCCGCGCGGCGTGGTGCCGGCAGGGGCTGGGTCGTACGAAGGGCTACAGGTCCACGGGGCCGCCGGGCCGCTGCGCCGGACGCCGCAGCTCGGTGAGGGCGTCGTTCCAGCCGTCCGTGTAAGCGCGCGTCTCGCGACGGGTGATCTCGGCGTGCAGTGTGGCGAGCAGTGCCTTCTTGTCGAAGGGGGCGGGTCCGTCCAGGAGCTGGCAGAGGCGGTCGTGGAGCGTGATCTGCGGTCGTGATCCCTCGGCCTGCTGGGTCATGGACGCCTGCCTTCCGGTTGCTGGCCCTTGCGTGTGATGGCGCCGCGAGTCAGGGCAGGGGCATCACGAGATGAAACGGTTCTCGAACGAGTGTACGAACAAGAGTTTGGAACATGCGTTCGATGTTTGTCGAGCTGGTAAGGCCGTAGTCCGGATCGCGCCTGTCCGCCCAGGGCTGATTCGCATCCGATCATGACCGTTTTGGACACCCGGTACGCTGGAAGACTGGTTCCCCGGGCCCCCAGAAGTGGTGCGGGCGGGGGCATGGGGGGACCCCGGGGGCGGGAAGGCAGTTGCTTACAGATGCATAGGGACGCGATCGGCCGAGGTCGGGAGCAGGACATTGACTGGCTCGAAGTGGCCCCCGACCTGCCCCATCTGTTCGCCCGGCTCTCCGAACTCGTTCACGCGCAGGGCCACGCGCCGGACGACCTCGTGGTGATACCCCGGTCCGAGCTCGACCGCCGCGAGACGGCCGCGTTCACGGCCGGCTGGGCCGAGGCGATGGCCGAGGACCTGCCCCGGATCCGGCGCGAGTACGAGAAGCGCGTCGTCGATGCCTACGCCGCGGGCGGAGACGCGGGACGCGGCGGCCCGACCGCCCGGCGGGGTGCGAACACGGGCACCGGTGCGAGCGCCGGTACGGACGGGGCCGGGCGCCACGCAGGAGGGGCCGAGGTGATCCGCCTGCCCTTCGCCCTCCTCCTCGACCCGCCCGCGCTGGTCACCGAGGCCGAGGAGCGCATCCGCAGGTCGCGGCCGCCCGTCGGCCGGCAGTCCGGTGATCAGGAGTCCGGCGGTCAGGAGTCCGGTGATCAAGGATCCGGTGATCAGGGGGCCGGTGACCGGCAGCCCGACGCGGACCACGAGCAGGCCGCCGCCGAGGAACCCGCCGCCGAGGAACCCCGCGCGCACGAGCAGCCGGGAGCCGGCGCGCCGCCCTCCGCACAGGAGGTGCGGGAGAAGCGTGCGGTCCCGGCCGGCCGGAAGGTCGTACGCCGCCGGGGCCGGCCCATCGTGCCGCCGCTGAGGACCATTCCCGTACAGCCCCGCGCGCAGGCGCCGTCCGCCGATTCCCCGGCGGACGGGCCGGAGCGGGCGGAGGCGGACGGGCGCCGGAGCCTCGCGCAGAAGGCGCGGGCCCTGGCGCAGGAGCTGGAGACGCGGGGCGGCGTCGGCCGCCCCGAGCCCGCCGGGGACGTCCGCCGCACGGGCGGTCCGTCCCCGGAGCACCCGGAGTAGGACGCGGGGTACCGGCCGCGGGGCGCGGTCAGCCGAAGAAGCCGACGAGCCGCTCCGGGCTGAGCCCGATGCTCCCGGGCGCGGGGGCCCCGGCCTGACCGGGTTCCCCCGGTCCGCCGGGCCCGCCGGGGCCGTCCGCCGGATCCGGCGGCTCGTCCGGGCCGGCGTACGGCTTGCCGTCCGGCCGCGGCACCGGCTCCGGAGCATCGGGGGCGTCCCCGTCCTCCGCCGCGTTGACGCAGGCGAACATCCAGTTGGCGGCCGCCAGGTGGTCCACGGTGGCCGCCAGCAGGTGGTCGGTCACCGACCAGTCGGCGGCCTCGCCGAACAGCTCCCGGTTGACGGAGCTGTCCCGCGGCAGGTGCTTGAGCAGGACCTGGAGCCGGCGGGAGGAGAGTTCTCCCCGGTGCCAGTCCAGGAGGTCCTTGCCGTAGTAGCGGAGCAGGTCCGCTTCGAGGGCCTCGGCGTGTTCGTCGACGAACTCGACGAGGCTCAGCCTTCCCCCAGGCCGAGCCCCGTCTCCTTGCCGTAGGCCTCGAGGATCGCGGCGATGTCCTGCATGGTGATGTCGTGCTGCTCGAAGCGGGTGAACTGCTGGTCGCCCAGGAGGAGCCGGAGCAGACCGTCCACGTCGTTGTCGTCGAGCTTGCGCAGCCCCTTGGCCGCGGCCCGGCTGAGCTCGGTGGGAAGGGTGTACGTCTCCTCGTCCAGCTGGAAGGACCAGGTGCGGCCGAGGGCCTCCTGGCGCTGGGCGCGGGCCGCGTTGACGTCGAAGCCTGCCATGGTGATGGGTTCTCCTCTGGGTGAAGGGAAGTCGTGAGGGGGTGGGGGCGGGGAGGCCTGACGGCCGCCCCGCCCCCGTCAGGGCCTGTCGGCCGGTCAGACGAGCGAGTACGCGCTGTCCTTCATGACGAAGCTCGCCAGCGGCTTGTCGTCACCCGTGGTCAGGGCGGTGAAGGTGATGCCCAGCGTGGAAGCCGACTTGCGGGCCAGCTTGATGTCGTCGGAGGCGGTGACCTGGCCGCGCGGGATGTAGAAGCGGTAGGTCACGACCGAGCCGTCGGAGGCCTTGGTGTCGGTGAACTCCAGGCCGAGGGCGCGGGCGTCCGACTTCGGGGAGTCCGCGATGTCGTAGCGGTAGATGCCGTTGGACGGGGTCGCCTCGTCGGCCACCGCGCCGCCGCCCATGAAGAACGGCAGCGTCAGCTCGTTGAACTGGAGCATCGAGAACTTGATGCTCAGGTCCCGGTCGGAGTAGGTGAAGTGGACCGGGCTGACGGCCTGCCACGAGTCGACCGGCTCCAGCTTGTCCTTCTTGGAGAAGGTGACGCCGTCGGCGGTGGTGAAGCCGAGGTCCTTCCAGCTGGCGCCCCAGTCGATGTCCGGCTTGCCGGTGAAGGCCGTCGGCAGCGCGGTGCCGGCAGCGGCGACGAAGAGGCGACCGTTGCCGGCTACGCGGATCTCGGACGAGTTTCCTGCCATGGTGATGCTTCTCCTTATATAGGGGTCTGCCGGTCCGGACCCCGGATCTCTCCGGGTCCGGGTACGGCAAAGGCCCCGCCGGACGGCAGGGCCTTCGTATGGGGGGCCGGGGCGCGGGAGCGCGCCCGCCGGCCGGTGCGTCAGAAGACGCTGAGGGAGACCTCGATGACGCAGACGTAGCGGTTGGCGCCCCGGTAGAGGTAGTCCGGGAGCCAGCGCGGTCCGTCGTGCTCGACGACGTCGGTGAAGGTGTTCGAGCCGTACGTCTTGCCGAGCGCGGCGAGCAGGGCCCGCCGGGCGGCGTTGGCCAGCGTGTGCGCGGCGGCCTTGGTGGGCCCGTACACCTCGAACTCGATCAGCGGCATGTCCACGTGCAGGTCGCCGGTCCAGGCGCCGCCGCGCCGGTTGACCATGACGGCCCGCTGGGTGCCGTCGAATCCGGCGGGCGGGCTGACGGCGACGACGGCGGTGGACAGGGCGGGATCAGCTTGGAGGACGTCGACGACCAGGGCCTCGACGTCGGGGAAGGCACTCGGGGGAGTGGTCACGACGATTCACCTCGGGCTGATGGGTGGAAGGGGGCTGTCGGGCGGTGCCCGGACGGGGGGCGGGGGCGGACACCGCCCGACGCGGAGCGGCGGCTGCCCTCCCGGCGTTCCCGCCGGGCGCAGCTCTGCCGCTGCGCCAACTGTGACACGGTGCGTGCGCGCGCGCAACTAACTCGGGAAATCTCTGGGCGGTGCTCGCGAAGCAGGCGGCGGGCCTGCACACCTCGACGGTGGACCGGCTGGCGGCGACCAGCGGAAGGGCTGAGCGAGCGGCCGTCCGGCGGGGGAGCGGGCGCGCGCACGCGGAAACGCCGGTGCCCGGCCTCCGTGAAGGAGGCCGGGCACCGGCGCGGGCGGACAGGTCGGGCAGGGTCACACGGGTCGGGCGGGGTCAGGCGGGCCGGCGGCTGGCGGCCCGTTCGGCGGCGAACACGTCCTCCAGCCGGAACAGCTGTGCCCGCCCGGCCCGCCCCGCCGCCACGAGCCGCCCGAGCTGGACCCACTTGCGGATCGTGGCGGGGGCGACCCCCGCCTCCCGGGCGGCCAGCGGCCCCGGGACCAGCGCGGGGAGCAGGGGGACCCGGGAGGAGGGGGCGGAGGCGGAGGGTGCGGGGGCGGTGGGTGCTGGGGTCACGGGGCGGTACCTTCCATCGCGGCGTCGAGTTCGTCCGTACGGCAGCCCGCGGCGGCGGCCAGCGGGGCCCATTCGCCCTCGGGCCACAGGTGGCGGTAGGCGGGGTCGTCGCGACAGCCGCACTCCTCGTCGGTGCAGCGGCAGGCCGGGTTCACACAGAGCACCGCCCGCCGGTCGGGGAAGGCGCGCAGGGACACGGAGTCGCACCACGGGCACCGGCCGGCCACCCGGACCACCTGCTCGGTGTCCCCGAGGGCGCGGGCGCAGCGGCGGGCCATCCGGCGCAGCTCGTCCCGTACGTGCCGGGCCAGCACGGGGTGCGCCCCGATCTCCCCCAGCAGCGCGGCGATGCGGCGCAGCCGTACCGGCACGTCGGCGGCGCGCGGGCGGGGGACCCCCAGCCGGGCGCACGCCGCCTCCTCCAGTTCGACCACGCCGTCGGTGATGTCCCGGATCGTGTCGGAGACGTGCAGGCGGATGGGGGCGGCGCCGTACCCGGGCGCGGCCAGCCCGTGGCGCTGCTGGAGCAGGAGGGCTTCCCGCTTCTCCTCGCGCATCCGCGCCTCGGCCGCCGGGCGGGGCGGCGCCGGGGGCCGCCCGCCGTACGAGGCGTGCGGGGCGAGGGGGCCGGAGCGGCCGGGCGCCAGCTCCCGCGCGAGCTCCGGGAACTGGCGGATCAGTGCGGCGATCCAGAGGGCGCTGTCATCGGCGGCGCGGTCGGTCACGAGGGGCTCCCGGAGGGCTGGGGGACGGCGGAGGGGATGCCGCCCCGCCACAGCCGGCCGCCGCAGACCCCGTCGAACCGGCTCTCGGCCGGGGCGACGGCCTCCTCGCACTCGGCGTGGACCGTACAGACGGCGCAGGCGCGCAGGGCGGGCGCGGCGTCTTTGGCCCGGCGGGCGAAGACCACGGCCGGGGGGAGGGCGGCGCAGGCGGCGGCGGACTGCCACGGGACTGCGTGGGGGCGGGGCGGCGGGGAGCGGAAGGGCATGGCGACTCCATGACTGAGGAGCTGGGCGGTGACGGGTGCGGGTGCTCGGTGCTGCCGTGACCGCGGGGAAAGCGTGATCGGTGTGGCGGGTGGGGCGTGGCCGCCACTCTGACACGTTGCGCGCGAGCGCGCAATTAAGAATCCTGTGAGGGGATCCCGTATGCCCTGTGTAAGGTCTGATTCTGTGCGCGCAAGCACGCTAGGGTGAGTTCCCCATGGGGTGGACTGAGGAGCGACACATGAGTACTCGCGAATTGGACGCGTTCGCGGCCTGGGTGGAAGACCTGATGCGGCAGCGCGGCTACGACATCGACAGCCCCCGTGGCGGAGGCAAGTCCCGGATCGCCGACGAGGCGGGCGTGCACCGCGCGGCGGTGACCCGGCTGCTGCAGCGGCAGAGCATGCCCGACCTCGAAACGATGCGGCGCATGGCCCCGTTCCTCGGGGTCTCCGTGCGGGACATGCTGATCCGCTCCGGCCGGGTCAGCCCGGAGGAGCTGCCACTGGCGCCGCTCCCGCTGCCGGCCGACGGGCAGCGGCCCGCGATCGAGGACTTCGCGCGGTGGCTCGGAGTCCCGGAGGAGCGCCGCGCGGTCTTCGTCAAGGTGGTGAGCCAGTTCCTGGAGCCCGCCGAGGGCGAGGCGGCGGCCCCGGCCGGGCCCACCGCCCCCGAGCAGCCCGCCGAGGGCCGCCGCACCGCGCGGGAATGACCTCGGGAATCGCCGCGGAATGACCCCGAACAGGACCGGGAGCCGCCGCGGAACGACCCCGCGCACGACCGGAAGCCGCCGCGCCCCAGGAGGTGCGGCGGCTTCCGCTTAGCACATGCGCACCACGGCCGCACGTCGGAGGGACTGCATCCCGGCCTCGGCCTTGTGGCGACTGGCCACAGGGCCCTTCGGGCTCCCGGGGCAGGGGCTTTTGTTTTGACCGGAGTGGATGCGGTGGGTACGCTCAGACCTTGTGCCTGGGGTGTGCCTGGGCTCCTGTGCGTGTCCATCAACCGCACTGGAGCCGTACAAGCCACCGCGATTCATGCGTTTCCACGCTTGCGTGGAGGTCCGCCGGATCCGACACACCCGACCGCGTGGGTCGGCAAATGTTCCAGGTTAGCTTCACTACACGGCACACAGAAACCGGAGAAGTAGTGCCTACGATCCAGCAGCTGGTCCGTAAGGGCCGGCAGGACAAGGTCGAGAAGACAAAGACCCCCGCGCTCGAGGCTTCGCCCCAGCGTCGCGGCGTCTGCACGCGAGTGTTCACGACCACCCCGAAGAAGCCGAACTCGGCGCTGCGTAAGGTCGCGCGTGTGCGTCTGACCTCTGGCATCGAGGTCACCGCTTACATTCCGGGTGAGGGACACAACCTGCAGGAGCACTCGATCGTGCTCGTGCGTGGTGGCCGTGTGAAGGACCTGCCGGGTGTTCGTTACAAGATCATCCGCGGTGCGCTTGACACCCAGGCTGTCAAGAACCGCAAGCAGGCCCGCAGCCGCTACGGCGCCAAGAAGGAGAAGTAAAAAATGCCTCGTAAGGGCCCCGCCCCGAAGCGCCCGGTCATCATCGACCCGGTCTACGCATCTCCTCTGGTGACGTCGCTCATCAACAAGATCCTCCTGAACGGCAAGCGCTCCACCGCCGAGCGCATCGTTTACGGCGCCATGGAAGGCCTCCGCGAGAAGACCGGCAACGACCCGGTCATCACGCTGAAGCGCGCGCTGGAGAACGTCAAGCCGTCGCTCGAGGTCAAGTCCCGCCGTGTCGGTGGCGCCACCTACCAGGTGCCGATCGAGGTCAAGCCGGGCCGTCAGTCGACCCTCGCGCTGCGCTGGCTCGTGGGTTACTCCCGCGCCCGCCGCGAGAAGACGATGACCGAGCGCCTCATGAACGAGCTGCTCGACGCCTCCAACGGTCTTGGCGCTGCCGTCAAGAAGCGCGAGGACACGCACAAGATGGCCGAGTCCAACAAGGCCTTCGCGCACTACCGCTGGTAGTCCCAACCCACATCGAGACCGAGAGAAGACTGAGCCGATATGGCTACCACTTCGCTTGACCTGGCCAAGGTGCGCAACATCGGCATCATGGCTCACATCGACGCGGGCAAGACGACCACCACCGAGCGCATCCTGTTCTACACCGGTGTGTCGTACAAGATCGGTGAAGTCCACGACGGCGCTGCCACGATGGACTGGATGGAGCAGGAGCAGGAGCGCGGCATCACGATCACGTCTGCCGCGACGACCTGCCACTGGCCGCTCGAAGACGTCGACCACACCATCAACATCATCGACACCCCGGGTCACGTTGACTTCACGGTCGAGGTGGAGCGTTCGCTCCGCGTCCTCGACGGTGCCGTCACCGTGTTCGACGGTGTCGCCGGTGTGGAGCCGCAGTCCGAGACCGTTTGGCGTCAGGCGGACCGCTACGGCGTCCCGCGCATCTGCTTCGTCAACAAGCTGGACCGCACCGGCGCCGAGTTCCACCGCTGCGTCGACATGATCAAGGACCGCCTCGGTGCGGTTCCGATCGTGATGCAGCTCCCCATCGGTGCCGAGATGGACTTCCAGGGCGTTGTCGACCTGGTCACCATGAAGGCGTTCGTCTGGTCCGCCGAGGCGACCAAGGGCGAGATGTACGACATCGTCGACATCCCGGACACCCACAAGGAAGCCGCTGAAGAGTGGCACGCCAAGCTGGTCGAGACGGTCGCCGAGAACGACGACCAGATCATGGAGCTGTTCCTCGAGGGCGTCGAGCCCACCGTCGAGCAGCTGCACGCCGCTGTGCGTCGCATCATCATCGGCTCCAAGGGCGACAAGGGTGCCACCGTCACCGCGGTGTTCTGTGGCACGGCGTTCAAGAACAAGGGCGTTCAGCCCCTGCTCGACGCCGTCGTCCGCTACCTCCCGTCGCCCCTGGACATCGAGGCCATCGAAGGCCACGACGTCCGGGACGCCGAGGTCGTCGTGAAGCGCAAGCCGTCTGACGAGGAGCCCCTCGCGGCGCTCGCGTTCAAGATCATGCGCGACCCGCACCTCGGCAAGCTCACCTTCGTCCGGGTTTACTCGGGCCGCCTGGAGGCCGGCACTGCGGTGCTGAACTCCGTCAAGGGCAAGAAGGAGCGCATCGGCAAGATCTACCGCATGCACGCGAACAAGCGTGAAGAGATCGAAGCGGTGGGCGCCGGTGACATCGTCGCCGTCATGGGCCTGAAGCAGACCACCACCGGTGAGACGCTGTGTGACGACAAGAACCCGGTCATCCTGGAGTCCATGGACTTCCCGGCCCCGGTCATTCAGGTCGCCATCGAGCCCAAGTCCAAGGGTGACCAGGAGAAGCTGGGTGTCGCCATCCAGTCTCTCGCGGAGGAGGACCCCTCCTTCCACGTTCACTCGGACGAAGAGACCGGCCAGACCATCCTCGGCGGTATGGGCGAGCTGCACCTCGAGGTGCTGGTCGACCGTATGAAGCGCGAGTTCAAGGTCGAGGCCAACGTCGGCAAGCCGCAGGTCGCTTACCGCGAGACGATCCGCCAGACGGTGGAGCGTCACGACTACACCCACAAGAAGCAGACCGGTGGTACCGGTCAGTTCGCCAAGGTGCAGATCGCGATCGAGCCGATCCTCGAGGCCGACGGTCCGGCGTACGAGTTCGTGAACAAGGTCACCGGTGGCCGCATCCCGAGGGAGTACATCCCCTCGGTCGACGCGGGTGCGCAGGAAGCCATGAAGTTCGGCATCCTCGCCGGCTACGAGATGACTGGCGTCCGCGTCATCCTTCTCGACGGTGGCTACCACGAGGTCGACTCCTCCGAGCTCGCCTTCAAGATCGCCGGTTCGCAGGCCTTCAAGGAGGCCGCGCGCAAGGCTTCTCCCGTGCTCCTCGAGCCGATGATGGCCGTCGAGGTCACCACGCCGGAGGAGTCCATGGGTGACGTCATCGGTGACATCAACTCCCGCCGTGGCCAGATCCAGGCCATGGAGGAGCGTCACGGCGCTCGCCTCGTGAAGGGCCTCGTGCCCCTCTCGGAGATGTTCGGCTACGTCGGAGACCTCCGCAGCAAGACCTCGGGTCGCGCCAGCTACTCGATGCAGTTCGACTCCTACGCCGAGGTTCCCCGGAACGTCGCTGAGGAGATCATCGCGAAGGCCAAGGGCGAGTAACTCTTCCGAGTACACGCTTTAGGCTTGTCACCGGAGCCTCTGGGGCAACAGGAGTAACCCTCCGTTGCCCCGGGGGAACCGGCTATCCAGCAAAGATCACCTGGCGCCGATGAGCAAGGCGTACAGAACCACTCTCCAGGAGGACCCCGTGGCGAAGGCGAAGTTCGAGCGGACTAAGCCGCACGTCAACATCGGCACCATCGGTCACATTGACCACGGTAAGACGACCCTCACGGCCGCCATTACCAAGGTGCTGCACGACGCGTACCCGGACCTGAACGAGGCCTCGGCCTTCGACCAGATCGACAAGGCTCCCGAAGAGCGCCAGCGCGGTATCACCATCTCCATCGCGCACGTCGAGTACCAGACCGAGGCGCGTCACTACGCCCACGTCGACTGCCCGGGTCACGCGGACTACATCAAGAACATGATCACCGGTGCCGCGCAGATGGACGGCGCGATCCTCGTGGTCGCCGCCACCGACGGCCCGATGCCGCAGACCAAGGAGCACGTGCTCCTGGCCCGCCAGGTCGGCGTCCCCTCCATCGTCGTCGCCCTGAACAAGGCCGACATGGTGGACGACGAGGAGATCCTGGAGCTCGTCGAGCTCGAGGTTCGTGAGCTCCTCTCCGACTACGACTTCCCGGGCGACGACCTGCCGGTCGTCCGCGTCTCCGCGCTGAAGGCGCTCGAGGGCGACAAGGAGTGGGGCGAGAAGCTTCTCGGCCTCATGTCCGCCGTCGACGACTTCATCCCGACCCCCCCGCGTGACACCGAGCTGCCGTTCCTCATGCCCGTCGAGGACGTCTTCACGATCACCGGTCGCGGTACCGTCGTCACCGGCCGTATCGAGCGTGGCATCCTGAAGGTCAACGAGACTGTCGACATCATCGGCATCAAGGAGACCAAGACCACCACCACGGTCACCGGTATCGAGATGTTCCGCAAGCTGCTCGACGAGGGCCAGGCGGGCGAGAACGTCGGTCTGCTCCTCCGTGGCATCAAGCGCGAGGACGTCGAGCGCGGCCAGGTCATCATCAAGCCCGGTTCGGTCACCCCGCACACCGAGTTCGAGGCCCAGGCCTACATCCTGTCGAAGGACGAGGGTGGCCGTCACACCCCCTTCTTCAACAACTACCGTCCGCAGTTCTACTTCCGTACCACGGACGTCACGGGTGTTGTCACCCTGCCGGCCGGCACGGAGATGGTCATGCCGGGCGACAACACCGAGATGACGGTCGCGCTGATCCAGCCGGTCGCCATGGAGGAGGGCCTCAAGTTCGCCATCCGTGAGGGTGGTCGTACCGTGGGCGCCGGCCAGGTCATCAAGATCACGAAGTAATTCGTGTTCTGACCTGGTAGCTCGCTGACGCGGGCACCATGTTTGACAGGAGGGCCCCTGCCCCGTCGTTCACGCGACGGGGGAGGGGCCCTTCGTCGTGGGGGCCCGCGTGTCGCATGCGCGCCCGCGTGCCGCCGGCGGGCATGCGAAGAGGGCCGCACCCCGGGGGGTACGGCCCTCTTCGCGTACGTCGCTCCGTGCGCGGTGCTACTTCACCCGCAGGGACTCCGTGAACTCCATGCAGGCGGCGTAGTCCGGCAGCAGGCCGGACGCGACGGCGTCGGCCAGCGAAGGGGCCGCGTCGTCACGGGCGGACAGCAGCGGGACGTCGGCCGGCCAGTCGATGCCCAGGTCGGGGTCGAGCGGGTGGACCGAGTGCTCGCCCGTCGGGTTGTACGTCTCCGAGCAGAGGTAGGACAGGGTGGCGTCATCGGTCAGCGCGCAGAAGCCGTGACCCATGCCCTCGGGGAGGTAGACGGCGCGGCGGTCCACGTCGTCCAGCCGCACGCCCTCCCAGCGGCCGAAGGTCGGGGAGCCGACCCGGATGTCCACGATGACGTCCAGCACGGCGCCGCGCACGCAGGTGACGTACTTGGCCTGGCCGCGCGGGACGTCGGCGAAGTGGATGCCGCGGACCACACCGCGCTGGGAGACCGAGAGGTTGGCCTGCGCCAGGTTCAGCGGGTGCCCGACGACCTCGGCGAGGTGGTCGAAGCGGTACCACTCCATGAACATGCCGCGCGGGTCACCGTGCTGCTGGGGCGATATCTCGAAAACGCCCTCGATGGAGAGTTCGCGGAACTTCATCGTGCGGCCTCCTCTTCGAGCAGACCGATCAGGTAGTCGCCGTAACCGCTCTTGACCAGCGGTTCGGCCAGGGCGCGCAGCTGCGCGGAGTCGATCAGACCCGCCCGCCAGGCGGCCTCCTCGATGCAGCCGATCTTGAAGCCCTGACGCTCCTCGATCACGCGCACGAACTCCGAGGCCTGCACCATCGAGACGAAGGTGCCGGTGTCCAGCCAGGCGGTACCGCGGTCGAGGATGGTGACATTCAGCTCACCGGCCTGGAGGTACGCGTCGTTGACGGCGGTGATCTCCAGCTCGCCGCGGGCGCTGGGCTTCAGGCCGCGGGCGATCTCCACGACCTGGTTGTCGTAGAAGTACAGGCCGGGCACGGCGTACCGGGACTTGGGCTGGGCCGGCTTCTCCTCGATGGAGATGGCCTGGCCGTTCTCGTCGAACTCGACCACGCCGTACGCCGTCGGGTCCGCCACCGGGTACGCGAAGACCCGGCCGCCCTTGGAGTCGGTGTGCTCCGCCAGGCGGGTGCCGAGGCCGCTGCCGTGGAAGATGTTGTCGCCGAGGATCAGGGCGACGGAGTCGTCACCGATGAAGTCGGCGCCGAGCACGAAGGCCTGGGCGATGCCCTCGGGGCGCTCCTGGACGGCGTACTCCAGCCGGATGCCGAACTGCGACCCGTCGCCGAGCAGGCGCTCGAACTGGTCGCGGTCCTCCGGGGTGGTGATGACGAGGATCTCGCTGATCCCGGCCATGACCAGCGTCGAGAGCGGGTAGTAGATCATCGGCTTGTCGAAGACGGGCAGCAGCTGCTTCGACACTGCCCGCGTCAGCGGCCAGAGTCGGGATCCGGTGCCGCCGGCCAAGAGAATTCCACGCATAGGCACAACCCTATGCGAGACCGGTGGAGGCGCGCCGTCCGGGCCCGGGGTGGAGCGGGCGGGCGGCCGTGGAGGAGTAGGCGAGCGGCTAGACTGTTTGTATTATGCGCATCCTTGTGACCGGCGGCGCCGGCTTCATCGGTTCAGAATTCGTCCGCCAGCAGCTCGGTTCGGACCCCACGGCCCAGATCACCGTCTTCGACAAGCTGACGTATTCCGGCGTCGAAGCCAACCTCGCCCCGGTCGCCGGTCACTCCGGCTACTCGTTCGTCAAGGGTGACATCTGCGACGCCGAGGCCGTCGACCAGGTGATGCCCGGCCACGACGTCGTCGTGCACTTCGCAGCCGAGTCCCACGTGGACCGCTCGATCGCCGGCGCGGGCCCCTTCGTGATGACCAACGTGGTGGGCACCCAGGTCCTCCTGGACGCCGCCCGCAAGCACGGCGTCGGCCGCTTCGTCCACATCTCCACCGACGAGGTCTACGGCTCGATCAGCGAGGGCTCCTGGACCGAGGAGTGGCCGCTGGTGCCCAACTCCCCGTACTCCGCCTCGAAGGCCTCCTCCGACCTGCTCGCGCTGGCCTACGCCCGCACCCACGGCATGGACGTCGTGGTCACGCGCTGCTCCAACAACTACGGGCACTACCAGTTCCCGGAGAAGGTCATCCCGCTGTTCGTCTCCAACCTGATGGACGGCAAGAAGGTCCCGCTGTACGGCAACGGCGGCAACGTGCGCGACTGGCTGCACGTCTCCGACCACTGCCGCGGCATCGACCTGGCCATGCGCAAGGGCCGCGGCGGCGAGGTCTACAACATCGGCGGCGGCGTCGAGCTCACCAACAAGGAGCTCACCGGCGTCCTGCTGGAGGCCGCCGGCCTGGGCTGGGAGATGGTCGAGCGCGTCGAGGACCGCAAGGGCCACGACCTGCGCTACTCCATCGACATCAGCAAGATCGGCTCGGAGCTCGGCTACGCCCCGCAGGTCACCTTCGAGGAAGGCATCGCGTCGACCATCGCCTGGTACCGCGAGAACCGCGCCTGGTGGGAGCCCCTGAAGGCCAAGGCAGCGCTGCAGAAGTGACCGCCGCGGACGTGAGCCAGAGTCAGACCGCCACCGCAGCCGAGAGCGCCGACGCCCGCTGGCTCGTCACCGGCGCCGCCGGCATGCTCGGCCAGGACGTCCTGGCCGTCCTCAAGGACGCCGGAATCGCGGCCACGGGCCTGCGCCGCACCGACCTCGACATCACCGACCCGGCCGCCGTCCGGGCCGCCGTCGAGGGCGCCGCC
Source organism: Streptomyces sp. GL_141 (assembly GCF_057834385.1). Lineage (NCBI taxonomy): Bacteria > Bacillati > Actinomycetota > Actinomycetes > Kitasatosporales > Streptomycetaceae > Streptomyces > Streptomyces sp. GL_141. The sequence goes on along the minus strand of NZ_CM174402.1, from coordinate 3,372,624 downwards.
GTGGTCGTGAACTGCGCCGCCTGGACCGACGTCGACGGCGCGGAAAGCGCCGAAGAGGCCGCCACCGCCGTCAACGGCACCGGCGTACGCGTCCTGGCCGAGGCATGCGCCGCGGCCGGAGCCCGCCTCCTGCACGTCTCCACCGACTACGTGCTGCCCGGCGACGCCGAGCAGCCGTACGCCGAGGACTCCGCGACCGGCCCGGTCAACGCGTACGGCCGCTCCAAGCTGGCCGGCGAGCAGGCCGTGGCCGAACTGCTGCCGCAGCACGGCTACGTGGTCCGCACCGCCTGGCTGTACGGCGAGCACGGCCCGAACTTCGTCGCCACCATGCTCAAGCTCGCCGCCCAGCGGGACACCCTCGACGTGGTCGACGACCAGCACGGCCAGCCCACGTGGTCCTACGCGCTGGCCGGCCGCCTCGTCGAGCTCGGGCAGGCCGCCCTGGCGGGCCGCGCCCCCGGCGGGGTCTACCACGGCACCGCGAGCGGCCGGACCACCTGGTTCGGGCTGGCCCGCGAGACCTACCGGCTGAGCGGCCTGGACCCCGAGCGGATCCGGCCCACCGACTCCTCCGCGTTCGTACGCCCGGCCGTCCGGCCGGCGTTCAGCGTGCTAGCGCACGACCGCTGGGCCGAGGCCGGCCTGCCCGCGCTCGCCGACTGGCGCGAGCAGCTGGCGGCGGCCCTGGCCCTGCCCGCCTTCGCGGCGCCCGAGGGCGCGGACAGGAACGTCAGCTCGGGATGAAGAACCTGCTGAGCAAGATCAGCGCGGCCCTGCCGCCGGGCACCGTCGCGGTGGCCGGCGGCACCGTCGTGCTCGGGGCGGCCTCGTACGTCCACCTCGGCGTGGCCGGGCACAGCCTGTCCACGGAAGCCATGGCGAACGTCTCGGTGCTGTGGACGATCGTGATGGCGATCGGGCTCGGCATCTTCTTCCCCATCGAGCAGGAGCTCACCCGGATCGTCGCCGCCCGCGCGGTCGACGGGCACGGAGCGGCCCCCGTCCTGCGCCGGGCCACCCTGCTCACCGCGGCGATCCTCGGCACGACCCTGCTCGTGCTCGCCGCAGCCGCCGGGCCCATCGCGGACCTGCTCTTCCACGGGGACCGGGCCCTGGTGGCGGCCCTCGGCGGTGCCTTCACCGGCATGGCCGTCTGCTACCTCACCCGCGGGGTCCTGGCGGGCCTCGGCCGGTTCGGCGCGTACGGCACCCAGCTCGCCATCGACGGCGGGCTGCGGATCGTGCTCGCCTTCGGCTGCGCCGTGGCCCTGCCCGACTCCGCGCTCGCCTTCAGCCTCGTACTGGCGCTGGCGCCCGTCATCGCCGCCCTGGTCACGCTGCCCGCGCTGCTGCGCGTCGTGGAACCCGGCGAGGAGATCGCCTGGCGCGAGCTGACCTCCGGGCTGGGCCTGCTGATCTGCTCGACCCTGCTGTCCCAGGTCGTGGTCAACGCCTCCGTGATGAGCACCAAGCTGCTCGCGCCCACGGACAGCGTGCTGATCGCGGCCCTGCTCAACGCCCTGGTCCTGGCCCGGGTCCCGCTCTTCGTCTTCGGTTCGCTCCAGGCCTCGCTGCTCAACGGGCTCAGCGCCGCCTTCCAGGCCGGCGACCGGGCCGCCTTCTCGGCGATGCTGCGCCGGATCGGCATGGTCGTCGGAGCGCTCGGCCTGCTCGGCGGCATCCCCGCCACCGTGCTCGGCCCCTGGCTGATCGGCGTCCTCTTCGGCGCCAAGCCGGCCCTGGGCTGCTTCGACTTCTTCCTGTTGTCCGCCGGAACCGTGGCGTACATGTTCGCGATGGTGCTCGGTCAGGCGCTGATGGTATTCAAGCGACACAACCTGCAGCTGCTCTGCTGGGCCATCGGTACCGCCGTCCTGGTGGGCGTCACCTTCGCCCCCGGTGACGTGGCCCTGCGTGTGATCCTGGCCTATGCTCTCGGCTCCGTCGCCACCGTCGTCGCTATGCTGACAGCGCTGAGACTGAAGTTCCCGGAAGCCGTTCCGGGAGCCGGCGACGCTCCCGGGCCTACGGACGTCGCGAGCCCGCTGGGCGCCGGCGCAGCCGGGAAGTGACCGTGCCCGCCTCCGAAGTCCCACAGATCCCCGAGCACTCGTTTGTGCCACATTCCGCTGGAGCTACCGTGTCCCAATACGACGATGTCTGGCTGGTCATACCGGCCTATAACGAGGGCCAGGTGATCGCCGATGTCGTCGAGGGAGCGCGCAAGACCTTTCCGAACATAGTCGTCGTCGACGACGGCAGCTCGGACGACTCCGCGCAGCACATCGCCTCCACCGGTGCCCACCTGGTGCAGCACCCGGTCAACCTCGGCCAGGGCGCAGCCCTGCAGACCGGTCTGAAGTACGCCCTCTCCCAGCCGGGAGCCCGCTACTTCGCCACCTTCGACGCGGACGGCCAGCACCAGACCCACGACGTCGAGAAGATGGTCGCCGTACTGCGCTCCGGCGAGGCCGACGTGGTGCTCGGCTCCCGCTTCATCGAGCAGAACGGCCAGGTGCCGTGGATCAAGCGGGTCGTGCTGCGCACGGCCGCGGCCGTCAGCCCGACCGCCCGCAAGCTCAACCTCACCGACGCGCACAACGGCCTGCGGGTGCTGGGCCGGGCGGCGGCGGAGAAGCTGCAGATCACGCACAACGGCATGGCCCACGCCTCCGAGATCGTCGGCTACCTGGCCGGCTCCGGACTGCGCGTCGTCGAGGTCCCCGTGGACATCCTCTACACCGAGTACTCGCGCGCCAAGGGTCAGTCCCTGATCAACGGCGTCAACATCCTCTTCGACATCACCCTGCGGGAGCGTGGCCGCCGATGAAGTACTTCTGGATCCAGCTGGTGCTCATCCTGGGCTCCGTGTCGCTGGCCCTCATGTTCATACGCAACTGGGACCAGGCGAAGACCCGTGCCTGGAAGCGCATCGCCTTCTCGGTGTTCGTCCTCGTCAACGTGTACGCCGTCCTGCGGCCCACCGACGTGACCTGGCTGGCCCACCAGCTCGGCGTCGGCCGCGGCACCGACCTGGTGCTGTACGTGATGGTCCTGGCCATGGGCTTCCTCACGCTCAACACCTTCCTGCGCTTCCGCTCGCTCGAGAAGAAGATCACCGACCTGGCCCGGACGGTGGCGCTCAGCGAGGGCGCGCGCCACAACGACGAGCGCCTCGGCCCGGACGCCGTCCGTCAGCCCGCCCCGGCCGAGCCCGCGGCACCCGCCGCCCCGGCCGAGCCCGCGGCGCCGGCCGCCGAGCCCGCAGACTCCGTCAAGGCCTGAGGAATCACCGTGGTGACCTTCGACTTCATGCTCCCCTACTACGGGGACGTCAAGCTGATGCAGGACGCGGTCCGCAGCATCCTGGTGCAGAGCGACCCGGACTTCCGGCTCGTCGTGATCGACGACGGCAAGGAGCCGGACGTACCCGGCTGGTTCGCGGAGCTCGGCGACGAGCGGGTCCACTACACCCGCAACGAGCAGAACCTCGGCATCAACGAGAACTTCAAGAAGTGCGTGCACCTCTCCGAGGCCGACTACGTCGTCATCATGGGCTGTGACGACGTGCTCCACCCGCACTACCTGAAGACCGTACGGGGCCTGGCCGAGGCCCAGCCGGGCATCGGCATGATCCAGCCCGGCGTCGAGGTCATCGACGGCGAGGGCCGGGTCACCGCCGGTCTCGCCGACAACGTCAAGCGCCGGCTCTACGCCCCGCAGGTCAAGGGCAACCGCACGATGGCGGGCGAGGAGCTGGCCGTCAGCGTGCTGCGCGGGAACTGGCTGTACTTCCCGTCCATCGCCTGGCGCGGTGAAGCCCTGCGCAAGGTGAACTTCCAGTCCGAGTACTCGGTGGTCCAGGACCTCGCGCTCGTGGTCGACCTGCTCGAAATCGGCGAGGCGATGGTGATCGACGCCTCGACCACCGTCTTCCAGTACCGCCGGCACGCCGTCAGCGAGTCCTCGGTCCAGGCCTTCACCGGCACCCGCTTCACCGAGCAGGCGCGCTACTTCGAGGCGGTCGCCGAGCGGATGGAGGCCCGCGGCTGGCCCAAGGCCGCCCGCGCCGCCCGCATCCACAGTGCCTCCCGCTTCCACGCGATCACGATGCTCCCCGGGGCGCTGGCCCGCGGGAACCGTGAGGGTGCCAAGAACCTGGCCCGGCACGCCTTCACCTCCGGGCAGAGCTGAGCCTGCCCAGCAGTCCAACCAGAACAGGAAGTGCACAGGGGTGCAGTCGGGAACCGAAACGATGGACGCGGCCGGAGCGAGGGACGCGTCCGCCCCTGAACGCAGCGGCGAGCCCGCCGGGACCGAGCGGCTGCTCGCCCTGCGGGACTCGGCCCTGCGCCGGCGGTGGTTCTGGCCCGCGGCCCTGGTCGCCGGGTACCTGACGCAGGTGCTGTTCCGGCTCTCCCTGGTGTGGGGCAACAGCTACCCCTCGGTCCACGCGGACGAGCCCTCGTACCTGGTCCTCGCCCGGGTGCTCGCGGGGCGGCCGACGACCGAGATGCCGGTCGGCTCGGTCATCCCCGGCGGCTACCCGCTGCTGCTCTCCCCGGCCCTGCGGATCGCGGACGACCCGGTCACCGCGTACCAGCTGGTCATGGGCATCAACACGCTGCTCAACGCGCTGGTCTTCCTCCTGGCCTACGCGGCCCTGCGCAGGCTCGACCTGCCCAGGGGGCTCTCGTTCCTGATCGCCACGGCGGCCGCGCTGATGCCGCCCGTGGTCTTCTACTCCGAGTTCGCGATGTCCGACACCGTGCTCCCGGTGGTCCTCCTCGGCTGGCTGATCACCCTGCACGGCTGGCTGAGCGAGGGCGACCCGCGCCGCCGCACCTGGTACGGAGCGGGGGCCGGACTGCTGGCCGGCTACTCCATGGCGGTGCACGACCGCGGCGGCGTGGTCGTGGCCATCACGGCGGCGGTGTTCCTGGGCGCCCTGGTCTTCAGGTGGGCGCCGCTGCGCTCCACGCTCGCCGCCTGGGGCGGCCTCGCCGTCTCCGTACTGGGCGCCAAGCTCCTCGCGGGCTGGCTGGAGGCGCAGTTCAAGGACACCCCGCCGAGCTCGGTGGGCACGCAGGTGATGGACAACCTCGTGGAGCCCGAGCTGCTGCGCCGCACGGTGACCCGGACGATCGGCCAGCTCTGGTACTTCTCGGTCTCCTCCTGGGGCTTCGGAGCGATCGCCCTCGCCCTGTGCGTGTTCGCGGTGTTCAGCTCCCGCTTCACCCGGGCCTCGCGGGTGGTCTCCTTCGCCATGGTCGCCCTGCTGTGCGGGATCGCTCTCGCGGCGGCGGCCGGACTGCCCGGGGACAAGCGGATCGACAACTGGATCTACGCCCGGTACCTGGCCGTGCTCGTGCCGGCGTTCTTCGTGGTCGGCGTCGCCGCGCTGTGGCGGGCACGGACCGGAGCCCTGCTGCGGCTGGTGCTGAGCGCGGTGGTGTTCACCGTGGTCACCGCCGAGTTCGTGATCATGGTGGTCGGCAAGGGCCTCTACGCGCGCTGGATCATCCCGTGGGCCATGCCGGACGCCCTGTTCCTGGCCTCGGAGTGGAACAAGCTGCACATGTGGCGGACCATCGCCGGAGCCCTGCTGGTGCTCGCCGCCTGCGTGATGTTCCGGCTGGCCGGCGGACGCCGGGTGATGTGGGCCGTCGCGGTGTCGCTGGCCCTGTTCGCCACGTACGCGACGACCACGGTCACCTCGAACGTGGCCGAGCCGCACCGCAAGACCCGCAAGTACCTGGCCACGGGCTTCACCCAGTCCGCGGACCTCAAGCCGGGCGAGAACCTGGTGATGGACGAGGACGTCGACTGGGGCCTGCGGATGGCCCAGGCGTACGAGGTGTACGACGGCCGGGTCTGGACGCGGAAGCTGGAGCACGGCGAGCAGCCGCCGGCCGCGGCGGACGCGGCCGTACTGCGGCTGACCTCGAAGGACGCCAAGCCGGAGGACTCCTGGCCGAACGCTCCCCGGGGCTGGTACGTGGCCAAGGTGAACACGCTGCACGAATGGGTGCTCTGGCGCCACCGCTGAGGCCCCAGCCCGCCCGCGGCACTACACCCCGACCCCGGTCCGCCCCTCGTGGCGGCCGGGGTCCGTGCTTCACCGGATCGGCCCCCGCCCGCCTCGTCCAGCACGCCTGCCAGTAGCATCCGGGCGATCAGGTGGGTCACCTGAGGCGTTCGGAACAGGGGTCGGGGACAAGTTGAGACTGGGTCGTGTGCGCGGTACGGCGCTGGCCGCCGCCTTCGGTGTGGCCGCGGTGCTCGGGTTCCAGGGGGTGGCGGGCGGATCCGGCCCGGGCGCCTCCGAGGCGAAGGCACCGGGTGAGGCGTCGGGTGAGGCGCCGGGCAAGGCGAAGACCTACAGCGCCGCCGCCGGTCAGCCGGGCCGGGCGAAGACCGGGGTCGACCGGCTCGCCCTGAAGCCCAAGGGCTCCGGCGAGGCCGTGCTCGCCCAGCAGGACACGGACCTCTTCGGCCTCCTCGGCGTGTCCTGGACGGACCCCGAGGCCAGGGTGAACGGTGCCATCGAGGCCCGTTCCCGCAGCTCGGAGACCGGGAAGTGGTCCCGGTGGATCACCCTGGACCCGGTGCAGCCCGGGCTCGACGGCAAGCGCCCCGGCGCACCCGGCGCCACCGAACCGGTGTGGGTCGGCCCGTCGAACGGCGCCGAGGTGCGCGTGAAGGGCGGCGCGGCCCTTCCGGCGGGCCTGACCCTGAACCTGGTGGACCCCGCCGTCGCCGGCGCCGCCGCGAAGAAGGGCGAGCTGCCCGCCGAACCGTCCGCCTTCGCCACGGAGGCGCTGCCGCCCGGACCGCCGTCCACCGCCCCGCGGCCCGCCGTGGTCACCCGGGTCGAGTGGCAGGCGGACGAGAGCCTGAACGACGAGGCCCCCGGCTACCTCCCCGGCGGCGTCGTCAAGGCCGCCTTCGTCCACCACACCGCGAGCGCGCAACCGTACGACTGCTCGCAGTCCGCGGCCATCGTGCGGGGCATCCACGAGTACCACGTGAAGGTCGAGCTGTGGCGCGACCTCGGCTACAACTTCCTGGTCGACAAGTGCGGCACGGTCTTCGAGGGCCGTAAGGGCGGCATCGACCAGCCGGTCCAGGGCGCGCACACCCTCGGCTGGAACGCCGAGTCGATGGGCATCGCCGTCCTCGGCGACCACCAGACCGCAGGAGCCCCGGCCGCCGCCCTGGACTCGATCTCCCGGGTCGCGGCCTACAAGCTCGGCCAGTACGACGGCGACCTGAACGGTACGACCACGCTGGTGGCCGGCAGCAGCCAGAAGAACTACCTCGGCACCTCGTTCACCGGGGGCCAGTCGTACCCGTTCAAGACCCTGTCGGGCCACCGGGACGGCTTCAACACCATCTGCCCGGGCGGCGGGCTCTACGACCAGCTCGGCGCGATCCGGACCAGCGGTCCGGCGGCGCGGCTGAAGATCTCCGCGGTGAACGGCACGGTCCCCGCGCCGGGCACGACCCTCAAGTCCACCGGCCCCCTGAAGGTCGACTGGACCACCAGCACGGCGGGCGGCCTGCTGGGCTCCTTCGAGCTCCTGGTGGACGGCGCACCGGCCGCGACCACCGCGGGCCCGGCCCGTACGGCGAACGCGGTGCTGACCAGCGGCACCCACACGGTCCAGGTCAAGGCCACCGCGCTGAACGGCAAGGTCTCCACGAGCCTGCCGGTCACCGTCGTCGCGGACGTCCCCGTGCCGAAGTCCGCCACGTTCGTTCCGGTCCCCCCGAAGCGGCTGATGGACACCCGTGCGGGCCTGGGCGTGCCGAAGGCGAAGGTGGGCGCGCAGGGCGTGGTGACGCTGCCGGTGGCGGGCACGGCCGGGATCCCGGTGGAGGGCGTCACCGCGGTGGTCCTGAACGTCACCGCGACGAACCCGACGGCCGCGAGCTACGTGTCGGTGTATCCGAGCGGGACGGTGCGCTCCAGCGCCTCGAACCTGAACGTGACGCCGGGGCAGACGATCCCGAACCTGGTGGTCGTTCCGGTGGTGGACGGCAAGGTCAGCTTCTACAACAACGACGGCAGCATCGACCTGATCGCGGACGTCACCGGCTACTTCGCCAAGGCGGACGGGGGATCGGCGCACGTCAACACCGGTCCGAAGCGGCTGATGGACACGCGTGCGGGCCTGGGCGTGCCGAAGGCGAAGGTGGGCGCGCAGGGCGTGGTGACGCTGCCGGTGGCGGGCACGGCGGGGATCCCGGTGGAGGGCGTCACCGCGGTCGTTCTGAACGTCACCGCGACGAACCCGACGGCCGCGAGCTACGTGTCGGTGTATCCGAGCGGGACGGTGCGCTCCAGCGCTTCCAACCTGAACGTGACGCCGGGGCAGACGATCCCGAACCTGGTGGTCGTTCCGGTGGTGGACGGCAAGGTCAGCTTCTACAACAACGACGGCAGCATCGACCTGATCGCGGACGTCACCGGCTACTTCGCCAAGGCGGACGGGGGATCGGCGCACGTCAACACCGGTCCGAAGCGGCTGATGGACACGCGTGCGGGCCTGGGCGTGCCGAAGGCGAAGGTGGGCGCGCAGGGCGTGGTGACGCTGCCGGTGGCGGGCACGGCCGGGATCCCGGTGGAGGGCGTCACCGCGGTGGTCCTGAACGTCACCGCGACGAACCCGACGGCCGCGAGCTACGTGTCGGTGTATCCGAGCGGGACGGTGCGCTCCAGCGCCTCGAACCTGAACTTCACCGCCGGCCGGACGATCCCGAACCTGGTGGTCGTCCCCGTGGTCGACGGGAAGATCAGTTTCTACAACAACGACGGTACGGTCGATCTGATCGCGGACGTCACCGGCTACTTCGCCGAGTGATACGGGGTTCCGCAGGCGGGGGTGGGGGACATGGGGAAGAACGACGACGGCATACCCGCCGTCTCCGACGAGGAGTGGGCGCGGTTCCTGGAACAGGCCGGGGCGGGCGCGGGGGAGGCCCCCAAGGAGCCGTCCGCGCGGGCGCGCATGGTGGCCGCGCGGCTGCGTGAGGAGGACGCCCGGCGCGGCTCCGCCGAACCGCCGGCCTGGCGGGCCGGCGTCACCCGGCGGGAGCGGGGGAGGGGCGGGCGCCGGCTCAAGGCGGCGCTGGCCATCGTCTTCGTCGCCGCGCTCGCGCTGATCGCCATCCGGCCGGAGCTGGTCATCGACAAGTTCACCGGCGAGGCCGCGCAGGACGCGAAGGCCCGGCAGCAACTGCCGGCCGAGACGGCCCGCCCGACCGCCGCGCCCACCCCGGTGGACCCGGACCGGCCGACCCTCGCCGAGCCCTTCCGGGGCTCCCCGGCCCTCCAGTGGGCCGACGGGGCGGCCGGCATCGAGGTCCCGGAGGCCCAGGCCGTCGGCGGCATGAGCAAGGAGCAGGTGGCCGACGCGCTGACGAAGGTCAAGCAGTTCCTGGTCACGGCCAACCTGGACCCGGCGACCCTGCGCGGGGAGCGCCCCGGGGCGGCGCTGGACCTGCTCGACCCCAAGCTCTCCACGCTGCCGGCGGGCGCGCTCGACCTGGAGCGGTACCTGGCCGCCCCGAGCAAGGAGAACGACCCGCTGAACTTCTTCACCCGGACCCGCCCGGAGGAGCTGAAGCCCGTGGGCGACGTGGTCAAGGTCCGCGGCCGGATGTGGGTGGAGCCCGCCGAGAAGGCCGGCAAGGCCAAGGTGCTGATCGACTACACGTTCGTGTACCCGTTCGTGAAGGCGAAGCCGGGCGCGGACCAGGTCGAGCGCTCCATCGTGCGGCGCACGATCACCTTCTCCATCGCGGACCCGCGGAAGTGGCGGGCCACCGAAGGCAAGCTCTGGCTCGACGACGTCGACGTGAACCTGGCCAACAGCGCGTGTGACGTCCACGACGGATTCCTGCACCCCGCCTTCGACGAGGACGCCCCCACCGGGCCGACGCCCTCCGGCACTCCGGTCGACCCGTACGACCGCAGCAAGAGCCCGGAAGCCGGACCGCAGGCGGGATGCGGCGCGCTCGCGCGCTCCTGAGCGGCCGCCGGAGCAGGGACGGGGACCCCCGCCGCGTGGTGCAGTTTGACCACTCAGCGTGGCGGGGTATTCTCTTCCGCCCGATTGGCGCCGTACGTGTCTCGTATGGCAGACTACTCAAGTTGCTCGGCCGTGTGCCGATGCTGCGCGCCTCCCGCCGGGAGGACCGGAAGCGAGTCCCACAGTACTCGTCGCCTTACCTGCCTCTCGGGGCAGCAATGGGGCGGACGTACGGGAATCTTCTGGGAAGCGTCAGCACGGTGCCTGCCAGGTACTCGGTGGGTGTTTGCCCCCGATCTGCGGTCTTGGGACCGCGCCCCCTTGGACGAGGGAATTTCCGTATGGGAATTTTCTGTAGAGGGAGCGCGACACGCCCGACCGCGTGGGTCGGAGGAGAGCGGCGGAGCGATCCGCAGCCGACCGAGAACCAGAGCGTTTCCACAACAGACAGGACTACGGAGTAGCCATGGCGGGACAGAAGATCCGCATCCGGCTCAAGGCCTACGACCACGAGGTCATCGATTCGTCGGCGAAGAAGATCGTCGAGACGGTGACGCGCACTGGTGCGTCGGTCGCGGGCCCGGTGCCGCTGCCCACTGAGAAGAACGTGTACTGCGTCATCAAGTCGCCGCACAAGTACAAGGACTCGCGCGAGCACTTCGAGATGCGCACTCACAAGCGCCTGATCGACATCCTCGACCCGACGCCCAAGACCGTTGACTCGCTGATGCGCCTGGACCTTCCGGCCGGCGTTGACATCGAGATCAAGCTCTGAGAGGCACGGAGAAGATGGCAAAGCAGATCAAGGGCGTCCTGGGCGAGAAGCTCGGCATGACCCAGGTCTGGGACGAGAACAACCGTGTCGTCCCGGTGACCGTGGTCAAGGCCGGGCCCTGCGTTGTTACCCAGGTCCGTACGAACGACGTCGACGGCTACGAGTCGGTCCAGATCGCCTTCGGCGAGATCGACCCTCGCAAGGTGAACAAGCCCCTCAAGGGTCACTTCGCCAAGGCTGACGTCACCCCCCGCCGCCACCTGGTGGAGCTCCGTACCTCCGACGCCAGCGAGTACACGCTCGGCCAGGAGATCACGGCTGCCGTGTTCGAGTCCGGCGTCAAGGTTGACGTCACGGGCAACAGCAAGGGCAAGGGCTTCGCCGGTGTCATGAAGCGTCACAACTTCAAGGGCCTCGGCGCCGGCCACGGCGTCCAGCGCAAGCACCGCTCCCCCGGTTCGATCGGTGGCTGTGCCACCCCTGGGCGTGTCTTCAAGGGCATGCGCATGGCCGGTCGCATGGGCAACGAGCGCGTCACCACCCAGAACCTGACCATCCACGCGGTTGACGCGGAGAAGGGTCTGCTCCTCATCAAGGGTGCGGTCCCCGGTCCGAACGGCGGCCTCGTCCTGGTCCGTACCGCGGTTAAGGGGGCTTGAGTTAATGAGCACCATTGACATCCTTTCGCCGGCAGGCGACAAGGCCGGTACCGTCGAGCTCCCCGCGGAGATCTTCGACGCGAAGACCAGCGTTCCGCTGATCCACCAGGTCGTCGTCGCTCAGCTGGCTGCTGCCCGTCAGGGCACGCACAAGACCAAGCGTCGTGGCGAAGTCCGTGGTGGTGGCCGCAAGCCGTACCGCCAGAAGGGCACCGGCCGCGCTCGCCAGGGTTCCACCCGCGCTCCGCAGTTCGTCGGAGGTGGCGTCGTACACGGCCCGCAGCCGCGTGACTACTCGCAGCGGACCCCGAAGAAGATGAAGGCCGCCGCCCTCCGCGGTGCCCTCTCGGACCGTGCGCGTCACTCCCGCATCCACGTCGTCACCGGCGTGGTCGAGGGTGCCGCCTCCACGAAGGCCGCCAAGACGCTGTTCGGCAAGATCTCGGAGCGCAAGAACCTGCTCCTGGTCGTCGAGCGCGCCGACGAGGCTGCGTGGCTGTCCGCCCGCAACCTGCCCCAGGTGCACATCCTGGAGCCGGGCCAGCTGAACACGTACGACGTGATCGTCTCTGACGACGTGGTCTTCACTCAGGCCGCTTTCGAGTCCTTCGTGTCTGGCCCCAAGGCCGATGAGACCGAAGGGAGCGACGCCTGATGTCTGAGGCGACCGTTACCAGCAAGACCTTCACTGACCCGCGCGACCTGCTGATCAAGCCGGTTGTCTCGGAGAAGAGCTACGCGCTGCTGGACGAGAACAAGTACACGTTCATCGTCGCGCCCGGCTCCAACAAGACCCAGATCAAGCAGGCCGTCGAGGCGGTCTTCGGGGTCAAGGTCACCGGGGTCAACACGATCAACCGTCAGGGTAAGCGCAAGCGCACCAAGACCGGTTTCGGCAAGCGCGCTGACACCAAGCGCGCCATCGTGACCCTCGCTGAGGGCGACCGAATCGACATCTTCGGCGGCCAGGCCTCCTAACGGAGGTCTAGTCGTCCGGAATCGGACGAGGACTGAGAAATGGGTATCCGCAAGTACAAGCCGACGACCCCGGGCCGTCGTGGCTCCAGCGTCGCCGACTTTGTCGAGATCACGCGGTCCACGCCGGAGAAGTCGCTGGTCCGCCCCCTGCACAGCAAGGGCGGCCGTAACAACACCGGTCGGATCACGGTTCGACACCAGGGTGGCGGCCACAAGCGCGCCTACCGTGTGATCGACTTCCGTCGTCACGACAAGGACGGCGTGCCGGCCAAGGTCGCGCACATCGAGTACGACCCCAACCGCACTGCGCGCATCGCGCTCCTGCACTACGCCGACGGTGAGAAGCGCTACATCATTGCGCCGAAGAACCTGAAGCAGGGCGACCGGATTGAGAACGGCCCCACGGCCGACATCAAGCCCGGTAACAACCTGGCGCTCCGCAACATCCCGGTCGGTACCACGATCCACGCGATCGAGCTCCGTCCCGGTGGCGGCGCCAAGTTCGCCCGCTCCGCTGGTGCCTCCGTGCAGCTGCTGGCGAAGGAGGGCGTCATGGCCCACCTCCGCATGCCGTCCGGCGAGATCCGTCTCGTCGACGCGCGCTGCCGCGCCACCGTCGGTGAGGTCGGCAACGCCGAGCAGTCGAACATCAACTGGGGCAAGGCCGGCCGTATGCGCTGGAAGGGCGTTCGCCCCTCCGTCCGCGGTGTCGCGATGAACCCGGTCGACCACCCGCACGGTGGTGGTGAGGGTAAGACCTCCGGTGGTCGTCACCCGGTCTCCCCGTGGGGTCAGAAGGAGGGTCGTACTCGCTCGCCGAAGAAGGCTTCGAGCAAGTACATCGTCCGCCGCCGCAAGACGAACAAGAAGCGCTAGGAGCGGGTTTAGATGCCGCGCAGTCTCAAGAAGGGACCCTTCGTCGACGGACACCTCATCAAGAAGGTGGACGTACAGAACGAAGCCGGTACCAAGAACGTCATCAAGACCTGGTCCCGTCGCTCGATGATCATCCCGGCCATGCTGGGTCACACCATCGCGGTGCACAACGGCAAGATCCACGTCCCGGTGTTCGTCACCGAGTCGATGGTCGGCCACAAGCTCGGCGAGTTCTCGCCGACTCGCACCTTCCGCGGCCACGTCAAGGACGACCGGAAGTCGAAGCGCCGCTAAAGGCGGGGTGGTTACGACTATGACTTACACCGAAGGGACAACCATGGAAGCCAGGGCCCAGGCGCGGTACATCCGCGTCACGCCCATGAAGGCCCGCCGAGTGGTGGACCTTATCCGTGGCATGGATGCCACGGAGGCTCAGGCGGTCCTGCGTTTCGCCCCGCAGGCCGCGAGCGTGCCGGTTGGCAAGGTGCTCGACAGCGCCATTGCCAACGCCGCACACAACTACAACCACCCGGACGCCTCCACGCTGGTCATCAGCGAGGCGTACGTGGACGAGGGCCCGACCCTGAAGCGGTTCCGTCCGCGTGCCCAGGGCCGTGCCTACCGGATCCGCAAGCGGACCAGCCACATCACCGTGGTCGTCAGCAGCAAGGAAGGTTCCCGGTAATGGGCCAGAAGGTAAACCCGCACGGGTTCCGGCTCGGCATCACCACCGACTTCAAGTCGCGTTGGTACGCCGACAAGCTGTACAAGGACTACGTCAAGGAAGACGTCGCCATCCGCAGGATGATGACGTCCGGCATGGAGCGCGCCGGCATCTCGAAGGTTGAGATCGAGCGCACCCGTGACCGCGTGCGTGTGGACATCCACACCGCTCGTCCGGGCATCGTCATCGGCCGTCGTGGCGCCGAGGCCGACCGCATCCGCGGTGACCTCGAGAAGCTCACGGGCAAGCAGGTCCAGCTGAACATCCTCGAGGTCAAGAACCCCGAGGTCGACGCTCAGCTGGTCGCGCAGGCCGTTGCCGAGCAGCTCTCTTCCCGCGTCTCCTTCCGTCGCGCCATGCGTAAGAGCATGCAGGGCACGATGAAGGCCGGCGCCAAGGGCATCAAGATCCAGTGTGGCGGTCGCCTCGGCGGCGCCGAGATGTCCCGCTCCGAGTTCTACCGCGAAGGCCGTGTGCCGCTGCACACCCTCCGCGCGAACGTGGACTACGGCTTCTTCGAGGCCAAGACCACCTTCGGCCGTATCGGTGTGAAGGTCTGGATCTACAAGGGCGACGTCAAGAACATCGCCGAGGTTCGCGCCGAGAACGCTGCGGCCCGTGCGGGTAACCGCCCGGCCCGTGGTGCCGCCGGCGCTGGCGACCGTCCCGCCGGCCGTGGTGGCCGTGGTGGCGAGCGCGGCGGCCGTGGTGGCCGCAAGCCGCAGCAGGCTGTTGGTGCCGAGGCCCCCAAGGCCGACGCTCCCGCCGCCGCTCCGGCTGAGAGCACCGGAACGGAGGCCTGACCGACATGCTGATCCCTCGTAGGGTCAAGCACCGCAAGCAGCACCACCCGAAGCGCCGCGGTATGGCCAAGGGCGGTACTGAGGTCTCGTTCGGCGAGTACGGCATCCAGGCGCTTACCCCCGCCTACGTGACGAACCGCCAGATCGAGGCGGCTCGTATCGCGATGACCCGCCACATCAAGCGTGGCGGCAAGGTCTGGATCAACATCTACCCGGACCGTCCCCTGACGAAGAAGCCTGCCGAGACCCGCATGGGTTCCGGTAAGGGTTCTCCCGAGTGGTGGATCGCGAACGTGCACCCGGGCCGGGTCATGTTCGAGCTGTCCTACCCGAACGAGAAGATTGCTCGTGAGGCGCTCACCCGCGCTGCTCACAAGCTTCCGATGAAGTGCCGGATTGTTCGGCGCGAGGCAGGTGAGTCGTGATGGCGACGGGAACCAAGGCGTCCGAGCTGCGTGAGCTCGGTAACGAGGAGCTCGTTGGCAAGCTGCGCGAGGCCAAGGAAGAGCTGTTCAAGCTGCGCTTCCAGGCGGCCACGGGTCAGCTGGAGAACAACGGCCGGCTCAAGTCCGTCCGTAAGGACATCGCTCGCATCTACACCCTGATGCACGAGCGTGAGCTCGGTATCGAGACGGTGGAGAGCGCCTGATGAGCGAGAAGAACGTGACTGAGACGACTGACCGCGGCTTCCGCAAGACCCGTGAGGGTCTTGTCGTCAGCGACAAGATGGACAAGACCGTCGTCGTCGCTGTCGAGGACCGCGTGAAGCACGCGCTCTACGGCAAGGTCATCCGCCGTACCAACAAGCTCAAGGCGCACGACGAGCAGAACGCTGCCGGCGTCGGCGACCGCGTCCTCATCATGGAGACGCGTCCGCTGTCGGCGAGCAAGCGCTGGCGCATCGTCGAGATCCTCGAGAAGGCCAAGTAATTATCTGAGGCCCTGGGCAGCAAGCCCAGGGGCCCCTCAGGTTCGTTCCGCCAGGCTCGGTGGGGGCGGTAGCTCTTCGGAGTGATGCCCCCGCCGGGAACCGGCAGACAAACAGGAGATAGACGTGATCCAGCAGGAGTCGCGACTGCGTGTCGCCGACAACACTGGTGCCAAGGAGATCCTTTGCATCCGTGTTCTCGGTGGTTCCGGTCGCCGCTACGCGGGCATCGGTGACGTCATCGTTGCCACCGTCAAGGACGCGATCCCCGGTGGCAACGTGAAGAAGGGTGACGTCGTCAAGGCGGTCATCGTTCGCACCGTGAAGGAACGCCGCCGCCAGGACGGCTCGTACATCCGCTTCGACGAGAACGCCGCCGTCATTCTGAAGAACGACGGCGACCCTCGCGGCACCCGTATCTTCGGCCCGGTGGGCCGTGAGCTGCGCGAGAAGAAGTTCATGAAGATCATCTCGCTCGCGCCGGAGGTGCTGTAAGCATGAAGATCAAGAAGGGCGACCTGGTTCAGGTCATCACCGGTAAGGACAAGGGCAAGCAGGGCAAGGTCATTCTGGCCATCCCTACTGAGAACCGCGTCCTGGTCGAGGGTGTCAACCGGGTCAAGAAGCACACCAAGGCCGGCCAGACCGCTGGTGGCTCGCAGACCGGTGGCATCGTGATCACCGAGGCGCCGATCCACGTCAGCAACGTTCAGCTGGTTGTGGAGAAGGACGGCCAGAAGGTCGTTACCCGCGTCGGTTTCCGCTTCGATGACGAGGGCAACAAGATCCGCGTTGCCAAGCGGACGGGTGAGGACATCTGATGGCTACCACTCCGCGTCTCAAGACGAAGTACCGCGAGGACATCGCGGGCAAGCTGCGTGAAGAGTTCTCCTACGAGAACGTCATGCAGATCCCCGGCCTCGTGAAGATCGTGGTCAACATGGGTGTGGGCGACGCCGCCCGCGACTCCAAGCTGATCGACGGCGCCATCAAGGACCTGACGACGATCACCGGTCAGAAGCCGGCCGTCACGAAGGCCCGCAAGTCCATCGCGCAGTTCAAGCTGCGCGAGGGTCAGCCGATCGGCTGCCACGTCACCCTCCGTGGTGACCGCATGTGGGAGTTCCTGGACCGTACGCTGTCGCTCGCGCTGCCGCGTATCCGTGACTTCCGTGGTCTGTCGCCGAAGCAGTTCGACGGCCGTGGCAACTACACCTTCGGTCTCACGGAGCAGGTCATGTTCCACGAGATCGACCAGGACAAGATCGACCGTACCCGGGGTATGGACATCACCGTGGTCACCACGGCGACCAACGACGCTGAGGGCCGCGCGCTCCTTCGTCACCTCGGCTTCCCCTTCAAGGAGGCGTAAGCGAGATGGCGAAGAAGGCTCTCATCGCGAAGGCTGCCCGCAAGCCCAAGTTCGGTGTGCGTGCGTACACCCGCTGCCAGCGCTGCGGTCGCCCCCACTCCGTGTACCGCAAGTTCGGCCTGTGCCGCGTCTGCCTTCGTGAGATGGCTCACCGTGGCGAGCTGCCGGGCGTGACCAAGAGCTCCTGGTAATTCCCTCTCGTCCGCAAGGACTTGAGGAGTACCAGGCACTCTCGGTAAGCATCTGGTCGGCGGATGCCCGGCCGCGCATGCCTTAGGCTTGTGTGGTTGGGCGTCCGCCGCCCATAACGACTTACTACGCCGTAGGTCCCCGCACCGCACCCGTCCCGCCACTGAGTGGGGAGAGGGATGGCGCATACAGGAAACCCCGGCGAGAGAGGCCGAAGGCCACTTCATGACCATGACTGACCCGATCGCAGACATGCTCACGCGTCTGCGTAACGCTAACTCGGCGTACCACGACTCTGTCGTGATGCCGCACAGCAAGATCAAGTCGCACATCGCAGAAATCCTCAAGCAGGAGGGTTTCATCACCGGCTGGAAGGTCGAGGACGCCGAGGTCGGCAAGAACCTCGTCCTCGAGCTGAAGTTCGGCCCGAACCGCGAGCGCTCCATTGCGGGCATCAAGCGGATCTCGAAGCCCGGTCTGCGTGTGTACGCAAAGTCCACCAACCTGCCGAAGGTGCTCGGCGGCCTGGGCGTGGCGATCATCTCCACGTCCCACGGTCTGCTCACCGGCCAGCAGGCAGGCAAGAAGGGCGTAGGTGGGGAAGTCCTCGCCTACGTCTGGTAGTCGGGAACGGAGGAAAAGCAATGTCGCGAATCGGCAAGCTCCCCATCCAGGTTCCCGCCGGTGTGGACGTCACCATCGACGGCCAGGCCGTGGCTGTGAAGGGCCCCAAGGGTTCCCTCGCGCTCACGGTCAAGGCGCCGATCGAGATCGTCAAGGGTGAGGACGGCGTTCTGAACGTCACCCGCCCCAACGACGAGCGTCAGAACAAGGCCCTGCACGGCCTGTCCCGCACGCTGGTGGCGAACATGATCACCGGCGTGACCACGGGTTACGTCAAGGCTCTTGAGATCAGCGGTGTCGGTTACCGCGTCGCCGCGAAGGGCTCCAACCTGGAGTTCCAGCTTGGCTACAGCCACCCGATCCTGATCGAGGCGCCCGAGGGCATCTCCTTCAAGGTCGAGTCGCCCACCAAGTTCTCGGTCGAGGGCATCGACAAGCAGAAGGTCGGCGAGGTCGCCGCCAACATCCGCAAGCTGCGGAAGCCCGACCCGTACAAGGCCAAGGGTGTCAAGTACGCCGGCGAAGTCATCCGCCGCAAGGTCGGAAAGGCTGGTAAGTAGCCATGGCTTACGGTGTAAAGATCGCCAAGGGCGACGCGTACAAGCGTGCCGCCAAGGCCCGCCGTCACATCCGCATCCGCAAGAACGTCTCGGGTACGGCGGAGCGTCCGCGCCTCGTCGTGACGCGTTCCAACCGCAACATCGTTGCTCAGGTCATCGACGACCTCCAGGGTCACACCCTGGCGTCCGCGTCGACCCTGGACGCTTCGATCCGTGGTGGCGAAGGCGACAAGAGCTCGCAGGCCCAGGCCGTCGGCGCACTCGTCGCCGAGCGTGCCAAGGCCGCGGGTGTCGAGACCGTCGTGTTCGACCGCGGTGGCAACCGATACGCCGGGCGCATTGCCGCTCTGGCTGACGCCGCCCGCGAAGCCGGGCTGAAGTTCTAAGCCCCGTTTTCCGGGACTCACGGACGTAACAGAGAGAGGTAATCCAATGGCTGGACCCCAGCGCCGCGGAAGCGGTGCCGGTGGCGGCGAGCGGCGAGACCGGAAGGGTCGCGACGGTGGCCCTGCCGCCGAGAAGACCGCTTACGTTGAGCGCGTTGTCGCGATCAACCGCGTCGCCAAGGTTGTCAAGGGTGGTCGCCGCTTCAGCTTCACCGCGCTGGTCGTGGTGGGCGACGGTGACGGCACTGTAGGTGTCGGTTACGGCAAGGCCAAGGAAGTTCCCGCGGCCATCGCCAAGGGTGTCGAGGAAGCCAAGAAGTCCTTCTTCAAGGTTCCGCGCATCCAGGGCACCATTCCTCACCCGATCACGGGCGAGCGCGCCGCGGGCGTCGTGCTGCTGAAGCCGGCCGCCCCTGGTACCGGTGTTATCGCCGGTGGCCCGGTGCGCGCCGTTCTGGAGTGCGCCGGCGTTCACGACATCCTGTCGAAGTCGCTCGGTTCTTCCAACGCGATCAACATCGTGCACGCGACCGTGGCGGCCCTCAAGGGCCTGCAGCGTCCCGAGGAGATCGCGGCTCGCCGTGGTCTGCCCCTCGAGGACGTCGCTCCCGCGGCTCTGCTCCGTGCACGTGCTGGGGCGGGTGCGTAATGGCTCGCCTCAAGGTCACGCAGATCAAGTCGTACATCGGCAGCAAGCAGAACCACCGCGACACGCTGCGTTCGCTCGGGCTCAAGCGCCTGAACGACGTCGTCGTCAAGGAGGACCGCCCCGAGTTCCGCGGAATGGTTCACACCGTCCGCCACCTCGTGACGGTTGAGGAGGTTGACTAACATGGCTGAGAGCAGCCCGCTGAAGGCCCACAACCTCCGTCCCGCCCCCGGCGCCAAGACCGCGAAGACCCGTGTCGGTCGTGGTGAGGCGTCGAAGGGTAAGACGGCCGGTCGTGGTACGAAGGGCCAGAAGGCCCGCTACCAGATCCCGCAGCGCTTCGAGGGTGGGCAGATGCCCCTCCACATGCGTCTGCCGAAGCTCAAGGGCTTCAAGAACCCGTTCCGCACCGAGTTCCAGGTCGTGAACCTGGACAAGCTCGGCGCTCTCTACCCCGAGGGTGGAGAGGTCACGGTGGCCGACCTGGTCGCCAAGGGCGCGGTTCGCAAGAACAGCCTCGTCAAGGTCCTGGGCCAGGGCGAGATCTCCGTGGCGCTGCAGGTTTCGGTTGACGCCGTTTCCGGCTCCGCCAAGGAGAAGATTGCCGCCGCTGGTGGCTCTGTGACCGAGCTCGTCTAAGACGAACTCAGTGACAAATAGCTAGAAACCCGACCGGGGGTGCCTCACATATGGGGCATCCCCGGTTGGTCGTTCCATGGGAGGTGCAGACGCCGGTAAGGTGGCCTGCACCTTTGCTTGTACACATTCGTCGATCCCTCAGACCGTCACCTCTGACGCAGTAGCGCGGGGGTCGCAGGAGGCACCGTGCTCACCGCGTTCGCCCGGGCGTTCAAGACGCCCGACCTGCGCAAGAAGCTGCTTTTCACGCTCGCCATGATCGTGCTGTACCGACTCGGATCCCACATCCCGGTACCCGGCGTGAGCTACAAGAACGTTCAGATCTGTGTGGACCAGATGGGGGCAGGCAACAACAGCCTCTTCGGTCTCGTCAACATGTTCAGTGGCGGTGCGCTGCTGCAGATCACGATCTTCGCGCTCGGCATCATGCCGTACATCACGGCGAGCATCATCCTGCAGCTGCTGACCGTGGTCATCCCGAAGCTGGAGACCCTCAAAAAAGAGGGCCAGTCCGGCACGTCGAAGATCACTCAGTACACGCGCTATCTGACGGTCGCGCTCGCGATCCTGCAGGGCACCGGCCTCGTCGCCACCGCCCGCAGCGGCGCCCTCTTCCAGGGCTGCCAGGTCAAAGACCAGATCGTCCCGGACCGGTCGATCTTCACCACCGTCGTCATGGTGATCACCATGACCGCCGGTACCTGCCTCGTCATGTGGCTCGGTGAGCTCATCACCGACCGGGGCATCGGCAACGGCATGTCGATCCTGATGTTCATCTCGATCGCCGCGGGCTTCGTCGGATCCCTGTGGGCCATCAAGGAGCAGGGCAAGATCGCGGACGGCTGGGTCGAGTTCGGCGTGGTCATGCTGGTCGGCCTCGCGATGGTGGGTCTGGTGGTCTTCGTCGAACAGGCGCAGCGGCGGATCCCGGTCCAGTACGCGAAGCGCATGATCGGCCGGCGCGCCTACGGTGGTACCTCGACGTACATCCCGCTCAAGGTGAACCAGGCGGGCATCATCCCCGTCATCTTCGCCTCGTCGCTGCTCTACATCCCGGCACTGGTCGTGCAGTTCAGCGGTTCCACCGCCGGCTGGGCCACCTGGATCCAGAAGCACTTCGTCAAGGGCGATCACCCGTACTACATTGCGGTCTACTTCCTCCTGATCGTCTTCTTCGCGTTCTTCTACGTGGCGATCTCGTTCAACCCCGAGGAAGTTGCAGACAACATGAAGAAGTATGGTGGGTTCATTCCGGGCATCCGCGCCGGTCGGCCTACCGCCGAGTACCTCAGCTACGTACTCAACCGGATCACCTGGCCGGGGTCGCTGTACCTGGGTCTGATCGCTCTTGTGCCGACGATGGCGTTGGCCGGCTTCGGAGCGAACCAGAACTTCCCGTTCGGCGGGACGAGCATCCTGATCATCGTGGGTGTGGGTCTGGAAACCGTGAAGCAGATCGAGAGCCAGCTCCAGCAGCGTAATTACGAAGGGTTCCTCCGCTGATGCGAATCGTCCTCGTCGGCCCGCCGGGTGCGGGCAAGGGAACGCAGGCGACTGTCCTTGCCGAGACCTTGTCGATCCCGCACATCTCCACGGGCGACCTGTTCCGGGCCAACATCAGCCAGGGCACCGAGCTCGGCCGGCGTGCGAAGGCGTTCATGGACGCGGGTGACCTCGTCCCGGACGAGATCACCATCGGCATGGCCAAGGACCGCATGGAGCAGGAGGACGCCTCCGGCGGTTTCCTGCTCGACGGTTTCCCGCGCAACGTCTCCCAGGCTGAAGCCCTCGACGTGATGCTGAAGGCCGGGGCCATGAACCTCGACGCCGTCCTCGACCTGGAGGTCGAGGAGGACGAGGTCGTCAAGCGCCTCGCCGGCCGGCGCACCTGCCGCAAGGACAGCTCGCACATCTACCACGTGGACTACCGCCCGGCGAAGGTCGACGGCGTCTGCGACATCGACGGCGGCGAGCTGTACGTGCGTGAGGACCAGACCGAGGAAGCCGTGCGCAACCGGCTGGAGGTCTACCACACGCAGACCGAGCCGATCATCGACTACTACAAGGCCCAGGGCCTCGTGTCGACGATCCCGGCCCTGGGTGAGGTCAAGGACGTCACGCAGCGCGCGCTGGACGCCCTGAAGAAGTAGCCAGAAGCAGTTCACCTGTAGTGCAGCCCCGGCCGCGGTGTCCCCAGGACGCCGCGGCCGTACTGTTGAAAGACCCGATTCCGAAGGTGGCAGGTACGTCATGGTCCAGATCAAGACCCCCGAGCAGATCGCGAAGATGCGTGAGGCGGGGCTGGTCGTCGCTGCGATCCACGCGGCGACCCGTGAGGCGGCCGTGCCGGGCGCCACGACGCGGGATCTGGACATGGTGGCCCGCAAGGTCATCGCGGACGCCGGCGCCACGTCGAACTTCCTCGGCTACGGCGGGTTCCCCGCGACCATCTGCACCTCGGTCAACGAGGTCGTGGTCCACGGCATCCCCGACGACAAGACGGTCCTCAAGGACGGCGACATCATCTCGATCGACGCCGGCGCGATCGTCGACGGCTGGCACGGCGACGCCGCGTACACCGCCTTCGTGGGCTCTGGGCACGCCCCTGAGCTCGTGGAGCTCTCCCGGGTGACCGAGGAGTCCATGTGGGCCGGTATCGCCGCCATGAAGCTCGGTAACCGCCTCGTGGACATCTCGAAGGCGATCGAGACCTACATCAAGCGGCAGCCGCGCCCGACCACGGGTGAGCACAGCCTCGGCAAGTTCGGGATCATCGAGGACTACGGCGGCCACGGCATCGGTTCCGAGATGCACATGGACCCGCACCTGCTGAACTACGTCTCGCGCAAGCGGGGCAAGGGCATCAAGCTCGTCCCCGGCCTGTGCCTGGCGATCGAGCCGATGGTCTCGCTGGGCACCGCCCAGACGGAGGTCCTGGCGGACGACTGGACGGTCATCACCACGGACGGCACCTGGTCCTCGCACTGGGAGCACTCCATCGCCCTGACCGAGGAGGGGCCGATCGTCCTCACCTCCCCGGACTGCGGCAAGGCGAAGCTGGCGGAGTACGGGGTCACGACGGCGCCCGACCCGCTGGGCTGAGCAGGGTCGGCCCAGCTGGGCCAACCGGTATGACCAGGATTGATGATCTATCCTGTAGGGCACACTTTCCGGATTCGTCTTTCAGTGGGCCCTGACGTAGACTGACTCGTCGGCTCCTTTGCACCCGCATGTCCTCATGCGAAGGCGGGGAGCTGATCAAGGTAGCCGATTCGAAAGGCGAAGCGTGGCCAAGAAGCAAGGTGCCATCGAAATCGAGGGCACCGTGATCGAGTCCCTCCCGAACGCGATGTTCAAGGTGGAACTCCAGAACGGTCACAAGGTCCTCGCGCACATCAGCGGCAAGATGCGCATGCACTACATCCGCATCCTCCCTGATGACCGGGTCGTCGTGGAGCTCTCTCCGTACGACCTGACGCGTGGCCGGATCGTCTACCGATACAAGTAGATCTTGTCTTCACTCCCGTCCGGACGTCCTGTCCCGACGCGGGTGGTGGCACTGACCCGGAGAACCTCACCAACATGAAGGTCAAGCCGAGCGTCAAGAAGATCTGCGACAAGTGCAAGGTGATCCGCCGTCACGGTCGGGTCATGGTCATCTGCGACAACCTGCGCCACAAGCAGCGCCAGGGCTGACGCACGCCGACCGACCTGCACTACGCAGTTCTTCGCGCGACGTAAGAAAACGTACATACGCAGAACCCGCCCAGCCCTGACCAGGGCCGGCGGCACCTCCGGCGGGGGCCGGGGACCCGGGCGTACCACCACCCATCAGGAGTGGTCGGCGGTCGGGGTTCGGTTCTGCGGAAGACCCCCGAACACACAGGAGCCATTGAATGGCACGCGTTTCCGGTGTTGACATCCCGCGCGAAAAGCGTGTGGAGATCGCACTTACCTACGTCTTCGGTGTCGGTCGCACCCGGTCCAAGGAAATCCTTGCGGCCACCGGTGTGAACCCCGACACCCGCGTTCGTGACCTGGCCGAAGAGGACCTGGTCAAGATCCGCGAGTACGTGGACGCCAACCTCCGCACCGAGGGTGACCTCCGCCGCGAGATCCAGGCCGACATCCGCCGCAAGGTCGAGATCCAGTGCTACCAGGGTGTTCGCCACCGTCGTGGCCTGCCCGTGCACGGTCAGCGCACCAGCACGAACGCCCGTACCCGCAAGGGTCCGCGTCGCGCGATCGCCGGTAAGAAGAAGCCGGGCAAGAAGTAGTCCTGTTCAGCGGTCTTGCGCTGTAGGACCGACCACCTCCCGTAGGAGATTTAGATGCCCCCCAAGGGTCGTCAGGGCGCTGCCAAGAAGGTGCGCCGCAAGGAAAAGAAGAACGTCGCTCATGGGCACGCCCACATCAAGAGCACGTTCAACAACACCATCGTTTCGATCACGGACCCCGCGGGCAACGTGATCTCTTGGGCCTCCGCCGGCCACGTCGGCTTCAAGGGCTCGCGCAAGTCCACCCCCTTCGCCGCACAGATGGCCGCCGAGTCGGCCGCCCGTCGCGCGCAGGAGCACGGCATGCGCAAGGTCGACGTCTTCGTCAAGGGTCCCGGCTCCGGCCGTGAGACCGCGATCCGCTCCCTCCAGGCCACCGGCCTCGAGGTCGGCTCGATCCAGGACGTCACCCCCACCCCGCACAACGGCTGCCGTCCGCCCAAGCGTCGCCGCGTCTGATCCGGGGCGGCGCGATCCGCGCCGCCGCGCAAACGAGGCGCGCTCAGGCTTCGCACCTGTGCGTCTTTGAGTGTTCGGGCGGTACGAACCCCTCGCGGGGGACGTACCGCCCGTACCCTTGTAGTCCGTGGCCCTCCGGGGCCGCGATCCGTCGGGCGTCAAATAGTGGGCGTCCACGAATGAAGGAATCCACATGCTTATCGCTCAGCGCCCCTCGCTGACCGAAGAGGTCGTAGACGAGTACCGCTCGCGGTTCGTGATCGAGCCGCTCGAGCCGGGCTTCGGCTACACCCTCGGCAACTCGCTCCGCCGCACGCTCCTGTCCTCGATCCCGGGTGCCGCTGTCACCAGCATCCGCGTGGACGGCGTCCTGCACGAGTTCACCACCGTGCCCGGTGTCAAGGAAGACGTCACCGACATCATCCTCAACATCAAGCAGCTGGTCGTCTCCTCGGAGCACGACGAGCCGGTCGTGATGTACCTGCGCAAGCAGGGTCCCGGCCTGGTCACCGCTGCCGACATCGCGCCCCCGGCCGGTGTCGAGGTGCACAACCCGGACCTGGTCCTCGCCACGCTCAACGGCAAGGGCAAGCTGGAGATGGAGCTGACCGTCGAGCGCGGTCGCGGCTACGTCTCCGCCGTCCAGAACAAGCAGCTGGGCCAGGAGATCGGTCGCATCCCGATCGACTCCATCTACAGCCCGGTCCTCAAGGTCACCTACAAGGTCGAGGCGACCCGAGTCGAGCAGCGCACCGACTTCGACAAGCTCATCGTCGACGTCGAGACCAAGCAGGCCATGCGCCCGCGCGACGCCATGGCGTCCGCCGGCAAGACCCTGGTCGAGCTGTTCGGTCTGGCCCGCGAGCTCAACATCGACGCCGAGGGCATCGACATGGGCCCCTCGCCGACGGACGCGGCCCTGGCCGCTGATCTCGCCCTGCCGATCGAGGAGCTCGAGCTCACCGTTCGGTCGTACAACTGCCTCAAGCGCGAGGGCATCCACTCCGTGGGTGAGCTCGTCGCCCGCTCCGAGGCCGACCTGCTCGACATCCGCAACTTCGGTGCGAAGTCGATCGACGAGGTCAAGGCGAAGCTGGCCGGCATGGGCCTGGCCCTCAAGGACAGCCCGCCCGGATTCGACCCGACCGCCGCGGCCGACGCCTTCGGCGCCGACGACGACGCGGACGCCGGTTTCGTCGAGACCGAGCAGTACTAAGCACCACCTGAACTTTCCCGCGGCATCCGCCTCGGGGGAACTGACACCGGTACCTGACACGGCCGGTGCAGATATGAAGGAGTAAGACCATGCCGCGTCCCGCAAAGGGTGCCCGTCTGGGCGGCAGCGCCGCGCACGAGAAGCACCTCCTCGCGAACCTCGCGAAGGCGCTCTTCGAGCACGGCCGCATCACCACCACCGAGGCCAAGGCCCGTCGCCTGCGTCCCTACGCCGAGCGTCTGGTGACCAAGGCCAAGAAGGGCGACATCCACAACCGTCGCCTGGTGCTGCAGACGATCACGGACAAGAGCATCGTGCACACGCTGTTCACCGAGATCGCCCCGCGCTACGAGAACCGCCCCGGTGGTTACACGCGCATCACCAAGATCGGCAACCGTCGTGGCGACAACGCCCCGATGGCCGTGATCGAGCTGGTCGAGGCCCTTACGGTCGCCCAGCAGGCCACTGGTGAGGCCGAGGCCGCCACCAAGCGCGCGGTCAAGGAGGCGGAGGCTGTCGAGACCCCCGCCGAGGAGACCAAGGAGGCCTGATCCTTCGGGATCGGAGCTCGCTTGATCGGCTCTGAACGGGCCCGCCCCCTTACCGGGGCGGGCCCGTTCTGCTTTGGTGCACGAGATGCGGCTGAGAGAGGATCTGTCACGTGAGTGACGAGGTGGAGCCCGGGCACACCCGGGTCAGGCTGGACCTGAGCTACGACGGCAAGGACTTCTCCGGCTGGGCGAAGCAGCGCGTGCTGCGGACCGTCCAGGGGGAGCTGGAGTCGGCCCTGCAGACCGTGATGCGGCTGCCCGACCCGGTGGAGCTGACCGTGGCCGGCCGGACCGACGCGGGCGTGCACGCGCGCGGCCAGGTCGCGCAGTTCGACGTACGGGACGAGGTGTGGGCCGAGCACCAGGACAAGCTCCTGCGCCGCCTCGCCGGACGGCTGCCGCACGACGTACGGGTGTGGAAGGCCTCCGAGGCCCCCGCCGGGTTCAACGCGCGGTTCTCCGCGATCTGGCGCCGCTACGCCTACCGCGTGGGTGACCACCAGGCCGGCGTGGACCCGCTGCGCCGCGGGCACGTGCTCTGGTACCAGTGGCCGCTCGACGTGGACGCCATGAACGAGGCCGCCGCCGCGCTGGTCGGGGAGCACGACTTCGCCGCGTACTGCAAGAAGCGGGAGGGGGCCACGACCATCCGCACCCTCCAGCAGCTCAGCTGGGAGCGGGACGCGGAGGGGATCATCACCGCGACCGTCCGCGCCGACGCCTTCTGCCACAACATGGTCCGCTCGCTGGTCGGCGCCCTGCTGCACGTCGGCGACGGCCACCGGACGACCGACTGGCCCGGCAAGGTGCTGGCCGCGGCCGTACGGGACTCCTCGGTGCACGTGGTCAAGCCGCACGGGCTGACCCTGGAGGAGGTCGGCTACCCGGCCGACGAGCTGCTGGCCGCCCGCAGCAAGGAAGCACGGAACCTGCGGACGCTGCCCGGGGCCGGCTGCTGCTAGGACGGGCCTAATCCGTTTGGGCGGATCGGGGCCGGACCTGGACAATGCCCCGCATGGGACATCTCGAAGCCAGCCACCTGGAGTACTACCTTCCCGACGGGCGGGTTCTGCTCCCCGACGTCTCCTTCCGGGTGGGGGAGGGGTCGGTCGTCGCCCTGGTCGGGGCGAACGGGGCCGGCAAGACCACGCTGCTGAAGATGATCTCCGGGGAGCTCCAGCCGCACGGCGGCGGCGTGACCGTCAGCGGCGGGCTGGGCGTGATGTCGCAGTTCGTGGGCTCGGTCCGCGACGAGACGACCGTACGGGACCTGCTGGTCTCGGTGGCCCAGCCGCGGATCCGGGAGGCCGCCAAGGCCGTGGACCGTGCCGAGCAGCTGATCCTCACGGTGGACGACGAGCCCGCCCAGATGGCCTACGCGCAGGCGCTGAGCGACTGGGCCGACGTGCAGGGGTACGAGGCGGAGACGCTGTGGGACGTCTGCACGATGGCCGCGCTGGCGATCCCGTACGACTCGGCGCAGTTCCGCGAGGTGCGCACGCTCTCGGGCGGTGAGCAGAAGCGGCTGGTCCTGGAGGCGCTGCTGCGCGGGCCGGACGAGGTGCTGCTGCTCGACGAGCCGGACAACTACCTCGACGTCCCGGGCAAGCGGTGGCTGGAGGAGCAGCTCAAGGCCACCCGCAAGACGGTGCTCTTCGTCAGCCACGACCGGGAGCTGCTGACCCAGTCCGCCGAGAAGATCATCAGCCTGGAGGCGAGCCCGAACGGCTCCGACGTCTGGGTGCACGGCGCGGGCTTCGCCACCTTCCACGACGCCCGCAAGGAGCGCTTCGCGCGCTTCGAGGAGCTCAAGCGGCGCTGGGACGAGGAGCACGCCCGGCTGAAGGCCCTGGTGCTGCGTCTGCGCGGCCAGGCCGCGATCAGCCCGGACATGGCCTCGCGGTACCACGCGATGCAGACCCGCTTCAAGAAGTTCGAGGAGGCCGGTCCGCCGCCCGAGCCGCCGCGCGAGCAGGACATCAAGATGCGGCTCAAGGGCGGCCGTACGGGCGTGCGCGCGCTCACGGTGGAGAACCTGGAGCTCACCGGGCTGATGAAGCCCTTCTCCCTGGAGGTCTTCTACGGGGAGCGGGTCGCGGTCCTGGGCTCGAACGGCTCCGGGAAGTCCCACTTCCTGCGCCTGATGGCGGGGGAGGACGTCAAGCACACGGGTACGTGGAAGCTCGGCGCCCGCGTGGTTCCCGGCCACTTCGCGCAGACCCACGCCCACCCCGAGCTGTTCGGCCGTACGCTCGTCGACATCCTGTGGACGGAGGCGGCGAAGCCGCTCGGCCAGGCGATGGGCGCCCTGCGCCGCTACGAGCTGGAGCGCCAGGGCGAGCAGCCCTTCGAGCGGCTCTCGGGCGGCCAGCAGGCGCGTTTCCAGATCCTGCTGCTGGAGCTGGCGGGTACGACGGCGCTGCTCCTGGACGAGCCGACGGACAACCTGGACCTGGAATCGGCGGAAGCGCTGCAGGACGGGCTGGAGGCGTACGACGGCACTGTGCTGTGCGTCACGCACGACCGGTGGTTCGCCCGGACATTTGACCGTTACCTGGTCTTCGGTTCAGACGGTGTTGTACGGGAGACTACGGAGCCCGTCTGGGACGAACGTAGGGTCGAGCGGAAGCGCTAGGGGGAGACCGCCCCCGGCTTGGGTCGAGGGGACTTCGTTGTGGGGCTGCGGCCGAGTGTCTGGGTCATGAAGTGGGACAGCCCGTCCTCCTGGGACCGGGGGGTGGCCTGGCTGCTGCGGCCGGCCCCCCGGTCCTGGCGGTTCGTGGGCCTGGTGATCCTGCTGTCCGTGTCGGTCTCGGCGAGCCTGCGGGTGAACTGGGGCTCGGACAACGCCTTCGTGGTCAAGGCGGCGGACGCCCTGCTCGCCGGGGTCTCCCCGTACGAGGACAAGCGGTTCCTCTACCTGCCCAGTGCCGTGATCATGGCGATCCCGGAGGCGCTGCTGCCGCCGGCGCTGCTGCGCGTCGTGCTGCCGCTGGGGATGACCGGACTCGTCGGCCTCGGCTGGTGGGCCTCGCTGCGGCTGTTCTCGGTACCGGTGCGCTCACGGCTCGCCGTCGGCGGTTTCGCACTGTTCGCGCTGGCCTACAAGCCGTACATCAACCTCGTGCTCATCGCGAACTGGACGGCCATCTCCGCCGCCGCCCTGCCGGTGGCGCTGCTGCTGGCGCACCGCAAGCACTGGGCCGCGGCCGGGCTGGTGGTGGGCCTCGCCATCGCGTGCAAGCCGATGCTGGTGCCGATCGGGCTGCTCTTCCTCCTGGCGCGGCAGTGGCGGGGACTGGCCCTGGCGGTGGGCGTGCCGGTGGGGCTCTCGCTGGCGGGGGCGCTGATGATGCCGCACCCGATGCTGTTCTTCACCAAGACCCTGCCGTTCCTGCTCCAGGGGCAGGATTCCTACGCACTGCCCTGGGACGCCTCGCCGATCGCCGCGCTGCCCCGGCTGGGGGTGCCCGCCCCGCTGGCGGTGGCGCTGGCCTTCGCGGGGGCCGCGTGCGGGCTGTGGGCGACCTGGCGGCGGTGGCGGCGGCCGGTCGAGGCGGACGGCGACGCGGGCGAGCTGAGGCTGGTGGAGACGGCCTGCATGGTGATGCTCGCCGCGTTCCTGGTGTCGCGGCCCTCCTTCGACCACTACCTGATCGTGGTGCTCCCGCTGCTGCTGGCCTCGGGGGTGCGGGCGGGCTCGATGCCGCGCTCGCCCTGGTTCTGGGTGGCCCTGGTGCCCCAGACCGCGGGCATCCCGTGGCCCTCGGAGTTCGAGGCCAAGAGACGGGCATTCAGGGACATGGTGACCCTGTGCTCGCTCGCCGGACTGCTGGCGCGTCGAGCACTGCGTCCGATCCGGGTTACTCTGGAACCCGTAACAACTACGGGGTCCCCACCCAGGACCGAACCGGAGTGCGCCGCGACCCCCGTCGAAACGGGTTCGCGGACCGCGTTTTGACCCTTCCAGGTCTTCAGGGGTACCCTGCTGGTTCGTTATGCGTATTGGCTTTCTCATTCTCACGTGAATTTGCCTTGCGCCGGTCCACCGGGCCGATGACCAGCGGTACACACGGGTTGCGTCTCCGATGTGAACCAGGGCTGTCGTGATCGTCCGTGGTGACCCATGTCAGGACCCGTCCCTCGGGCTCACCCCCCGGGGATGACCCACCACTGAAGAAGCGAAGGCATACGCGTGCGTACGTTCAGCCCCAAGCCCGGCGACATCTCGCGCCAGTGGCACGTCATCGACGCCCAGGACGTTGTCCTCGGCCGTCTGGCGACCCAGGCCGCTACCCTCCTGCGGGGTAAGCACAAGCCGACTTACGCCCCCCACATGGACATGGGCGACTTCGTCATCATCATCAACGCCGACAAGGTTCACCTGTCCGGCAACAAGGCGACCCAGAAGATGGCGTACCGCCACTCCGGTTTCCCGGGTGGCCTCCGCTCGGTCCGCTACGACGACCTCCTGGCGAACAACCCGGAGAAGGCCGTCGAGAAGGCCATCAAGGGCATGATCCCCAAGAACACCCTGGGCCGTCAGATGCTCTCGAAGCTGAAGGTCTACTCGGGCGATGTGCACCCCCACGCTGCTCAGCAGCCGGTGCCGTTCGAGATCACCCAGGTCGCGCAGTAGTTCCGGCCACCACACCCCCTAAGACAAGAAACTTCTGAGGAGCATCGTGGCCGAGACCACCGCCGAGACGACCCCCGTCGAAGAGTTCGAGGGCAACGTCGAGGAGTACACCAGCGAGTCCGAGGTTGTCGTCGAGGGCGACTACACCTCCGAGTCCCTTGCCGGCCGCTTCGGCGACCCCCAGCCGGCCGCCGGCCTGGGCCGTCGCAAGAACGCCATCGCCCGCGTCCGGATCGTTCCGGGCACCGGCAAGTGGAAGATCAACGGTCGCACCCTTGAGGACTACTTCCCCAACAAGGTGCACCAGCAGGAAGTCAACGAGCCGTTCAAGCTGCTCGAGCTGGACAACCGCTACGACGTCATCGCCCGCATCTCGGGTGGCGGCGTGTCCGGCCAGGCCGGCGCCCTGCGCCTCGGTGTGGCCCGTGCGCTGAACGAGGCGGACGTGGACAACAACCGCCCGGCGCTGAAGAAGGCCGGCTTCCTCTCCCGCGACGACCGTGCGGTCGAGCGCAAGAAGGCCGGTCTCAAGAAGGCCCGTAAGGCTCCGCAGTACAGCAAGCGTTAATCTCGCCTGCTGTTCAGCACGAATCCGCCCCGGCAGCACTCTGTGTGCTGCCGGGGCGGTTCGTTTACCGCCAAAAGCGGCAAATAATTGGCACAACTGCTCATAGTGAAGTGTGAACTCGGGAGGACAACAGTGGGACGACTCTTCGGGACGGACGGTGTACGAGGCGTCGCCAACGCGGATCTGACGGCCGAGCTCGCGCTCGGCCTCTCCGTGGCGGCCGCGCACGTACTGGCCGAGGCGGGCACCTTCGCCGGGCATCGGGCCACCGCGGTGGTCGGCCGGGACCCCCGCGCCTCGGGCGAGTTCCTGGAGGCCGCAGTCGTCGCCGGCCTCGCGAGCGCGGGCGTGGACGTCCTGCGCGTCGGTGTGCTGCCCACCCCGGCGGTGGCGTATCTCACCGGTGCGCTGGGCGCCGACCTCGGCGTCATGCTCTCGGCCAGCCACAACGCCATGCCCGACAACGGCATCAAGTTCTTCGCGCGCGGCGGCCACAAGCTCGCCGACGAGCTGGAGGACCGGATCGAGTCGGTCTACGAGGACCACCGCACGGGCGCCCCGTGGGACCGCCCGACGGGCGCCGGTGTCGGCCGCGTCTCCGACTACACCGAGGGCTTCGACAAGTACGTCGCCCACCTCATGGGCGTGCTGCCCAACCGTCTGGACGGCCTCAAGGTCGTCCTGGACGAGGCGCACGGCGCGGCCGCCTACGTCTCGCCCGAGGCCTTCACCCGGGCCGGCGCGGAGATCGTCACCATCGGTGCCGAGCCCGACGGCCTGAACATCAACGACGGCTGCGGCTCCACCCACCTCGGTCTGCTGAAGCAGGCCGTCGTCGAGCACGGGGCCGACCTCGGCATCGCGCACGACGGGGACGCCGACCGCTGCCTCGCCGTGGACGCGAACGGCGAAGAGGTCGACGGGGACCAGATCCTCGCGGTGCTCGCGCTGGCGATGCGCGAGGCCGGGCACCTGCGCGAGGACACCGTCGTCGCCACCGTGATGTCGAACCTGGGCTTCAAGCTGGCCATGGAGTCCGAGGGCATCAACGTCGTGCAGACGGGCGTCGGCGACCGGTACGTGCTGGAGTCGATGAAGGAGCACGGGTACGCGCTGGGCGGCGAGCAGTCCGGCCACGTGATCATCCTCGACCACGCCACCACCGGCGACGGCACCCTGACCGGCCTGATGCTGGCGGCCCGGATCGCGGCCACCGGCCGGTCCATGGCCGAGCTGACCGGGGTCATGACGCGGCTGCCGCAGGTGCTGGTCAACGTCCCCGACGTGGACAAGTCGCGGGTCACCACCTCGGGCGAGCTGGCCGCGGCCGTCGCCGAGGCGGAGCGGGAGCTCGGTACGACCGGGCGCGTGCTGCTGCGTTCGTCGGGCACGGAGCCCCTCGTGCGCGTGATGGTGGAGGCCGCCGACATCGAGCAGGCCCGCTCGGTCGCGGGGCGCCTCGCGGACGTGGTGAAGTCGGCGCTCGGCTAGAGCCCGCCCGACCGTCGTGACAGCGGCCCCGCGCTACGAAGCTTCGTAGCGCGGGGCCGCTGTCGTTGCCGGGGTTGCCGGGGTTGCCGGGGTTGCCGGGGTTCAGGCCTTGGACGGCGTACGCCGCCAGTGGTTGCGCTGGGTGTGCCAAAGGAGCTTCTGGGCGAGCAGGGTCAGGACGCCGGCCAGCATGATGCCGAAGAGGTTCAGCAGGAGCTGCTGGATGGAGCCCCACATCTGGCCGAACTCCCCGTAGCCGAGGGCCACGGCCGCGTTGGCGGCCGCCGGGACCGTGGTCACCGAGATCGCGACGCCGACCAGCGCGCCGGACTTCGCCGAGGTCAGGGACAGCACCCCGGCGACGCCGGCGAGCAGGGCCACGACGAACGAGAACAGGTCCGGCTGCCAGATGAAGCTGGTGTTGGGGCGGGGCTTGTCCAGCATTCCCGAGTGGAACAGGCCGAGCGCGTCCATGACCAGGGTGAAGACGGTGGTCGCGACCATCGCGGCGGCGAAGCCCACCAGCAGGGCGATCAGCGAGCGGGCGGCGAGCTTGGGTGCGCGCTGCACCACGGCGGTGCAGACGCCGGCCAGCGGGCCGAACTCCGGGCCGACCGCCATCGCGCCCACGATGAGGATGGCGTTGTCGAGGACCACGCCGCAGGCCGCGATCATCGTCGCGACGATCATGAAGGCGCTGTAGGTGATGGTGAGGGTGGACTCCTCGTGGGTCGCCTCGCTCAGCTGCTCCCACAGGACGGCGTCGGCCGCCTCGCCCGGAGCCTCCTCCTCGGCCCGGTCGGCGCGGTCGGAGAGGGAGAGGTCGATGTTCTCGACCGCGATCGACCCGTCCTTGTCGATGCCGAGCTCCCGGAGCTCGTTCAGGAGCTCGTCGCCCGCCTCCCGCGCGACGTCGCACAGCACGATGTCGCCCTGTGGGATGCGGGCGGCGCCGGGCAGCACGGCCAGATGGGTGGTGCCGACCGTCCCTTCGACGATCCGGACCACGGCGTCCGTCCGGTCCGACGGAATGATCATCCGTAGATGCAGCATGGTCGAACCCTAGCTTCCGGCTGCCCCTGGTTTCAGGGGGCGCTCAGAGCTTGCGCAGACTCAGCTTCTGCACCTTGTGGTCCGGGCCCTTGCGGACGACGAGGGTGGCGCGGCCGCGGGTCGGGGCCACGTTCTCCAGCAGGTTGGGCTTGTTGATGGTCCGCCACATCGTCTGCGCGTACTCCAGCGCCTCCTCCTCCGAGACCTGCGTGTACTTCCGGAAGTAGGAGAAGGGGTTCTGGAACGCCGTCTCGCGCAGCTTGCGGAAGCGGTTGAGGTACCAGCGCTCGATGTCCTCGGGGCGGGCGTCCACGTACACGCTGAAGTCGAAGTAGTCGGCGAGACCGACCCGGGTGCGGCCGTCCTTGCCCGGCATGGCGGGCTGCAGGACGTTGAGCCCCTCGACGATCAGGATGTCGGGGCGGCGGACGACGAGCCGCTCGTCGGGGACGATGTCGTAGATCAGGTGGGAGTAGACCGGGGCCGTGACCTCGTCCTTGCCCGCCTTGATGTCGGCGACGAAGCGGGTCAGCGCGCGGCGGTCGTAGGACTCGGGGAAGCCCTTGCGGGCGGTCAGACCGCGCCGCTCGAGCTCCTTCATCGGGTAGAGGAACCCGTCGGTGGTGACCAGCTCCACGCGCGGGTGCTCCGGCCAGCGGGCCAGCAGGGCCTGGAGGAGACGGGCCACGGTGGACTTGCCCACGGCCACGGAGCCGGCGACCCCTATGACGAAGGGGGTGCCCTGCTGGGCGCCGTGGCCGTTGCCGGCGTCGCCGAGGAAGGTGTTGAGGGTGCCGCGCAGATTGCTGGTCGCGCCGACGTACAGGTTCAGCAGGCGGGAGAGCGGCAGGTAGACGTCGCGGACCTCGTCGAGGTCGATGACGTCGCCCAGTCCGCGCAGCCGCTCGACCTCGTCGGCCGTCAGCGGGAGCGGGGTGCGCTCGCGCAGGGCGCTCCACTCGGCACGGGTGAGGTCGACGTAGGGGGAGGCCTCGTGGCCCCGGCGGCGCGTGGGGTGCGCGGCGTGCTCGGGGTGCGGCGGCTGCTGGGCCTGCGCA
Source organism: Streptomyces sp. GL_141 (assembly GCF_057834385.1). Taxonomy (NCBI): domain Bacteria; kingdom Bacillati; phylum Actinomycetota; class Actinomycetes; order Kitasatosporales; family Streptomycetaceae; genus Streptomyces; species Streptomyces sp. GL_141. The sequence continues at coordinate 3,337,110 of NZ_CM174402.1, read as the reverse complement.
GGGTGCTCCGATGCGTCGGGGCGCTCCGTTGCGCGGTCCGGCGTGCTTCGTGGCGGCGAAGAGATCACACGGCCATTGTCACGGGTCACGGGCCGCCGTGGGTGGTGTGGTCGGTCACGTGGGGCGGGGTCTTATGGCCCGGGGTGGGTGGGTTGTGCGGGCGGCGGTCTCGATCGGGAGCCCCTGGGACACCAGCAGGGTCGCGATGCGTGCCGGGTGCAGGCAACTCCGGAGCAGCGTCAGTGGGGCCCCGTACGGTGTGGATCACCGCAGCTCGTGACGCCGCCCCCAGGTCGGGGCGGTCGGGCGTGCTGCCTTGCCGTAGACCTTTCCTGTGGGGGGAACACCACCATGCGCACCGCACTCGTCCGCCGTACCGTCCTGTCCGCCTCGGCCGTGTCGCTGGCGCTGCTCGCGACGGCCTGCGGGGCGTCCGACAAGGCGGACGCGAAGGCGGACGCCAAGCCGTCGGCTTCCGCTTCAGCGTCGGCTCCGGCTGCGAAGGGGAAGTCGGAGACGGAGCTCGCCGGCCTGATCCTGACCCAGGCCGACCTGCCGGACCACGTCGTCAAGCCCGTCACCCCGGAGGAGGTCAAGGAGGGCGCCAAGGTCACGACCGACAAGCCCGCCTGCCTCCCGGTGGCCCAAGCGCAGTCCATGGCCGAGATCGGCGCACCTGCCGGAGTCGCGCGGGTCAAGTTCATCGCCAAGGGGAAGGAAGCGGGGCCGAACGCGACTGCCGAGGAGAAGGCGAAGGCCGCAATGGACGCCCTCGGCGGGACGGTCACCTCCGTCGCCCTGGCTTCGTACGACGGCGCGGGCGCCGAGGAAGCCTTCGCCACCTTCAAGAAGGCGGCCGCGATCTGCGCGAGTGGGTACGAGATCGCCACGCAGGGCGAGGAGCCGGCCAAGGTCACCAAGGTGGATCCCAGCTCCCCCATGGCCGCGGGGGACGAAGCGGTTGCTTACACCGTCAAGCTGGAGGGGGAGGGCGAGACCGTCCTGACGGAACTCGTGGTGGTCCGCAAGGGCAACTCCCTGGCCAGCTTCTACTCACTGAGCCTCGCCGGCACCGCCGAGCAGCCGAGGTCCGCCGTCGCGGCCCAGGTCAAGAAGCTCGGCTGACGGACCCGTTCGAACACGCGTCACCCCCGCCCCGGCACATTCGCCGGGGCGGTTTTTTCGTCCGGTTCAGGTACCGGGCAGGGAGCCAACTACGGCGTACCCTGCGGCTTATGTGCGGAATCGTGGGTTACGTGGGAGCGCAGTCGGCGCTCGATGTGGTCATTGCCGGACTCAAGCGGCTGGAGTACCGCGGCTACGACTCGGCGGGTGTCGCCGTGCTCGCCGACGGGGAACTCGCCGCCGTCAAGAAGGCCGGCAAGCTGGTCAACCTGGAGAAGGAGCTGGTCGGGCACCCGCTGCCGGCCGGATCCACGGGGCTCGGACACACCCGGTGGGCCACCCATGGGGGGCCCACCGACGTCAACGCCCACCCGCACCTCGACAATTCGGGGCGCGTGGCCGTCGTGCACAACGGGATCATCGAGAACTTCGCCGCGCTGCGGGCCGAGCTCGCCGAGCGCGGCCACCGGCTGGAGTCCGAGACGGACACCGAGGTCGTGGCGCACCTGCTGGCCGAGCGGTTCGAGGGCGCGGGCGGGGACCTGGCGGAGGCGATGCGGCAGGTGTGCCGCCGGCTCGACGGGGCCTTCACGCTGGTCGCCGTGCACGCCGACCAGCCCGAGGTGGTGGTCGGCGCGCGCCGCAACTCGCCGCTCGTGGTGGGTGTCGGAGAGGGCGAGAACTTCCTCGCCTCCGACGTGGCCGCCTTCATCGCCCACACCCGCTCCGCGATCGAGTTGGGGCAGGACCAGGTCGTCGAGCTCCGCCGCGACGGGGTCACGGTGACCACCTTCGACGGCACGGCCGCGAACGTGCGGGCGTACCACGTGGACTGGGACGCCTCGGCGGCCGAGAAGGGGGGCTACGACTACTTCATGCTCAAGGAGATCGCCGAGCAGCCCAAGGCCGTCGCCGACACCCTCCTCGGCAGGATCGACGCGAACGGCCTGCTCACCCTCGACGAGGTGCGCATCCCCGACTCGGTGCTGCGCGAGGTCGACAAGGTCGTGATCGTGGCGTGCGGTACGGCGTACCACGCGGCCATGATCGCGAAGCTGGCCATCGAGCACTGGACGCGCATCCCCTGCGAGACGGAGCTGGCCAGCGAGTTCCGCTACCGCGACCCGATCCTGGACCAGCGGACGCTGGTGATCGCGATCTCGCAGTCCGGCGAGACGATGGACACCCTGATGGCGCTGCGCCACGCCCGCGAGCAGGGCGCCAAGGTGCTGGCCGTCTGCAATACGAACGGCTCGACGATCCCGCGCGAGTCGGACGCCGTGCTGTACACGCACGCCGGACCCGAGGTGGCCGTCGCCTCGACGAAGGCGTTCCTGACGCAGCTCGTGGCCTGCTACCTGGTCGCCCTCTACCTCGGGCAGGTCCGGGGCACGAAGTGGGGCGACGAGATCCGGTCCGTGATCCGGGAGCTGTCGGACATCGCCGCGGCGGTGGACACCGTACTGGAGACCATGGAACCGGTACGGGAGCTGGCGCGGTCGCTCGCCGACAAGAACACCGTGCTGTTCCTGGGGCGGCACGTCGGCTACCCGGTGGCGCTGGAGGGCGCGCTCAAGCTCAAGGAGCTGGCGTACATGCACGCCGAGGGCTTCGCGGCGGGCGAGCTCAAGCACGGGCCGATCGCGCTCATCGAGAAGGACCTGCCGGTCGTGATCGTCGTACCGTCGCCGCGCGGGCGCTCGGTGCTGCACGACAAGATCGTGTCCAACATCCAGGAGATCCGGGCGCGCGGGGCGCGGACCATCGTGATCGCCGAGGAGGGGGACGAGGCGGTGGTCCCGTACGCCGACCACCTCATCCGCATCCCGGCCACCCCGACGCTGCTCCAGCCGCTCGTGGCGACCGTGCCGCTGCAGGTGTTCGCGTGCGAGCTGGCGACGGCGCGCGGCAACGAGGTGGACCAGCCGCGTAACCTCGCCAAGTCGGTGACTGTGGAGTAGTTGGCTTAGCTGGAGCTGTTGTTGTGATTATCGGCGTCGGGATCGATGTGGCGGAGATCGAGCGGTTCGGTGCCGCGCTGGAGCGCACGCCGGGCCTGGCCGGGCGGTTGTTCCTCGACGCGGAGCTGACCCTGCCGGGCGGCGAGCGGCGCGGGACCGCCTCGCTCGCCGCCCGGTTCGCCGCCAAGGAGGCGCTCGCCAAGGCGCTCGGCGCGCCCGCCGGACTGCTGTGGACCGACGCCGAGGTGTACGTGGAGGCCAGCGGGCAGCCGCGGCTGCGGGTGTCCGGGACGGTCGAGGCGCGGGCGCTGGCACTGGGCGTGAAGTCCTGGCACATCTCCCTCAGCCACGACGCGGGCATCGCCTCCGCCGTGGTGATCGCCGAGGGATAGGCCGTCTCGGCGCCTCCTTCGGGCAGGCTGGTGTCATGCGTACTGCTTACAGCGTGGAGACCGTACGGGCCGCCGAGCACGAGCTGATGGCCCGGCTGCCCGAAGGCACCCTGATGGGGCGGGCGGCGGCCGGACTGGCCGCCGTCTGCGTGCGGTTGCTGCCCCGCGTGTACGGGTCCCGCGTGCTGCTGCTGGTCGGCCCGGGGGACAACGGCGGCGACACCCTCTACGCGGGCGCGAAGCTGGCCCGGCGCGGGGCCGGGGTGACGGCCGTCGCGATGGACCCGGAGCGGGTGCACGCGGGCGGCCTGGCCGCGCTGCGGGCCGCCGGCGGGCGCCTCGCCGGGGCCGTGCCGGAGCGGGCCGACCTGGTGCTCGACGGGCTGGTCGGCATCGGCGGCCGGGGCGCCCTGCGGCCGGCCGCGGCCGCGCTGGTGGAACGGATCCCGGCGGGCGCGGTGGTGGTCGCGGTGGACCTGCCGAGCGGGGTGGACGCCGACACCGGGGAGGTGGCCGGAGCGGCCGTGACGGCGGACGTGACGGTGACCTTCGGGGCGTACAAGCCGGGGCTGCTGATCGACCCGGGGGCCTCGCGGACGGGCGCGCTGCACCTGGTGGACATCGGGCTGTCCTTCGGGCCCCCCGAAGTGGAGGCCCTCCAGCACGCCGACGTGGCGGGGCTGCTGCCGGAGCCGACGGCGTCGAGCGACAAGTACCGGCGCGGCGTGCTCGGCATCGTCGCCGGGTCCGCGCGCTACCCGGGCGCGGCGGTGCTCGCCGTGGCGGGGGCCCTGCGGGGCGGCGCGGGCGCGGTGCGCTACGTGGGGCCGCCCGCCGTGGCGGACGCCGTACTGGCCCGCTACCCGGAGACGCTGATCGGGACCGGCCGGGTCCAGGCCTGGGTGGTCGGGCCCGGGCTGGGCGACGAGGGCGGCGCGGAGGTGCGGGAGGCGCTGGCGCAGCCGGTACCGGTGCTGGTGGACGCGGACGGGCTGCGCGGGCTGGACCCCGGCGAGCTGCGGGCCCGGGCGGCCCCGACCCTGCTCACCCCGCACGCGGGGGAGGCGGCGGCGCTGCTGGGGGTCGCCCGGGAGACGGTCGAGGCGGGGCGGCTGGAGGCCGTACGGGGGCTCGCGGAGCGGTACGGGGCGGTGACCCTGCTCAAGGGGTCCACGACCCTGATCGCCCCGGCCGGGCCCGGCCCCGTGCGGGTGAACCCGACCGGGACCCCGTGGCTGGCCACCGCCGGGAGCGGGGACGTGCTGTCCGGGCTGGCCGGGTCCCTGCTGGCGGCCGGACTGCCGGCCGTGGACGCCGGGTCGGTGGCGGCGTACCTCCACGGCCTGGCGGCCCGCCTCACCGGCGGCCCCCTCCTGGCCCACCAGGTGGCCGAAGCCCTGCCCCGGGCCTGGCGCGAGGTCGCTCGCCGCTAGTTCCGCCCGGCTCCGGTGGTTCCGCCCGGGTCAGGTGTGCGGCGCCGTTGCCGGGGGCGCCGCCCCCGGAGCCCCCGCGCCTCAAACGCCGGCGGGGCTGGATTTCGGCCGGTGTGAGCCTGCGTGTGCCCGTAGCGCGCTTGCGGACAGCGTGCAGGATTTTGGCCGGCTTGAGCCTGCACGTGCCGGTAGCGCGCTCGCGGGCAGCGTGACCGGGCCCCGCCTGTTCGGCCCGTCGGGTGGGGCTCTGAGAGACTGGGGGCGATGAACGAGACAGCCGCGCGCGTGTACGCCGAGATCGATCTTGACGCCGTCCGGGCGAACGTACGGGCCCTGCGCGAGCGGGCGCCCCGTTCCGCACTGATGGCCGTCGTCAAGGCGAACGCCTACGGGCACGGGGCCGTGGCCTGCGCCAAGGCCGCGCAGGAGGCCGGCGCGAGCTGGCTCGGGACCGCGACGCCCGAGGAGGCCCTCGCGCTGCGCGCCGCCGGGATCGAAGGACCCGTCCTGTGCTGGCTGTGGACCCCCGGCGGGCCCTGGCGGGAGGCCGTCGAGGCCGGTATCGACGTCGCCGTCAGCGCCCTGTGGGCCCTCGACGAGGTCCGGGAGGCCGCCCGCGCCACCGGACTGACGGCCAGGATCCAGCTCAAGGCCGACACGGGCCTGGGCCGCAACGGCTGCCAGCCCGCCGACTGGGAGGCCCTGGTGACCGCGGCCGTCGCCGCGCAGTCCGAGGGGACCGTCCGCGTCACCGGCGTCTGGTCGCACTTCGCCTGCGCCGACGAACCGGGACACCCGTCCATCCAGCTCCAGCTGACCGCCTTCCGCGACATGCTCGCGTACGCGGAGAAGGAGGGCGTCGAGCCCGAGGTCCGGCACATCGCCAACTCGCCGGCCACGCTCACCCTCCCCGAATCCCACTTCGACCTGGTGCGCTGCGGCCTGGCCCTCTACGGGGTCTCGCCCGCGCCCGAACTCGGCACCCCCGCCCAGCTCGGCCTGCGGCCCGCGATGGCGCTCAAGGCCTCCGTGGCCCTGGTCAAGACGGTGCCGGCCGGGCACGGGGTCAGCTACGGGCACCACTACGTCACCGACCGGGAGACCAGCCTCGCGCTGATCCCGGCGGGCTACGCCGACGGCGTCCCGCGCCACGCGTCCGGGCTCGGCCCGGTGCTCGTCGGCGGCCGCGTCCGCACCGTCGCCGGGCGCGTCGCCATGGACCAGTTCGTGGTCGACCTGGACGGGGACGGGGACGAGGTCCGCGTCGGCGACGAGGCCGTCCTCTTCGGGGACGCCGAGCGCGGTGAACCCACCGCCGAGGACTGGGCTCGAGCGGCGCACACGATCGCCTATGAGATCGTCACTCGTATCGGGGGCCGGGTCCCCCGCGTGTACCTCAATGTCTGAGTGAGCGAGGGGCGGCGGCGTGAGTGAGAACTGGCGCAAGGCGGGCTGGGCCGGCGCCGCCATCGGCGTGATAGCCGCCGGAGCGGCGGCCGGGGTGGCGGTCGAACGGATCACCGTCGGCCGGGGCATGCGCATGAAGGCGCGCCTCGCGCTCGACGCGACCGCCGACTTCGGATCCCTGCGCGGTGCCCCCGGCACCGCACGGGCCGAGGACGGCACCGCGCTGTACTACGAGGTCGACGAGCTGCCCGAGGAGGGCAAGCGGCGCCGGCTGCGCCGCAAGGCTCCGCTCCGCCCGACCGTGGTGTTCTGCCACGGCTACTGCCTGTCCCAGGACTCCTGGCACTTCCAGCGTGCCGCCCTGCGCGGCCTGGTCCGTGCCGTCTACTGGGACCAGCGCAGCCACGGCCGCAGCGCGCGCGGCCTGTCCCAGGCCGACGGCGAGCCCGTCACCTTCGAACAGCTCGGCCGCGACCTGAAGGCCGTCATCGACGCCGCCGCCCCCGAGGGCCCGCTGGTCCTGGTCGGTCACTCGATGGGCGGGATGACCATCATGGGACTGGCCCAGGAGTTCCCCGGCCTCATCCGGGACCGGGTGGCCGGGGTGGCGCTGGTCGGCACCTCCAGCGGCCGCCTGGACGAGGTCACGTACGGGCTGCCCGCCCTGGGCTTCTCGACGGTACGACGCCTGCTGCCCGGCGTCCTCAAGGCGCTCGGCTCCCAGGTGGAGCTGGTGGAGAAGGGCCGGCGGGCCACCGCCGACCTGTTCGCCGGCATGGTGAAGATGTACTCCTTCGCCTCGCGCGACGTAGATCCGGCCGTCGCCCGCTTCGCCGAGCGGCTCATCGAGGCCACGCCCATCGACGTGGTCGCCGAGTTCTACCCGGCCTTCCAGGCGCACGACAAGACGGCCGCCCTCCAGCGGTTCGCGGACATCCCCGTCACCGTCATCGCCGGGGACGGCGACATGGTCACCCCGCCCGATCACAGCAGGGCCATCAAGGAGGCGGTCCCCTCCGCGGAGCTGGTCGTCCTGGAAGGCGCCGGGCACCTGATGATGCTGGAGCACCCGGACACGGTGACCCGGCTGCTCGCCGAGCTCCTCGCGCGCACCGGGGCGGTGCCCGCAGCGGCTAACGTTGGCGGGCATGGAAGAAGTACCTGACACGGAAACGCACGTCACCGTCGGCTCGCCCGACGCCATGCAGGACCTCGGGCGCCGGATCGCCGGACTGCTGCGCCCCGGCGACCTCGTCCTGCTGACCGGGGAGCTCGGCGCCGGGAAGACCACCCTGACCCGCGGCCTCGGCGAGGGCCTGGGCGTGCGCGGGGCCGTGACCTCGCCGACCTTCGTGATCGCCCGGGTCCACCCCTCGCTGTCCGGCGGTCCGGCGCTGGTGCACGTGGACGCGTACCGGCTGGGCGGCGGCCTGGACGAGATGGAGGACCTGGACCTCGACGTCTCGCTGCCCGAGTCCGTCGTCGTCGTGGAATGGGGCGACGGCAAGGTCGAGGAGCTGTCCGACGACCGGCTCCATGTGGTGATCCGCCGGGCGGTGGGCCACGAGGAGGTCCTGGACGACGTGCGCGAGGTCATGGTCCGCGGGATCGGTACCCGCTGGTCGGCCGGGGCGGGTCTGGAGAGCCTCGCGGGCGTGCTGTCGCCGGAGTAGGCGTGGCGCGGCGCGGCGGGAAACGTTCCGACAAGTCGTCGGGAAGATATTGCGCGGGCGGCAGGGCGCGTGGTCACATGGTACAGAGGGCTGGTTAGGCGTACCTAAGTACGGGCTGGCCCCGGCCAGGAGGCAGCCATGTCGGCAACAGGAGCAGCGGGCGGGTTCCCCCGCCCGTCCGCCGTGTCCATGGGGGCGCTGCTCGCCGCGGGCGTCGCCGCCAGCGCCGTGTCCACCCCGCCCGCGCGGGAGCACGCCCCGGAGCCCGATCCCGCAGAGGACGGGGCGCGGACGGCGGAGGACGGCGAACAGGCCGCCCCGGAGTCCGAAGCGGCCTGAAGCGGCCTGCGGAGGCCTGAAGTGAGGGACCGGCCTGACGGCGGAGTCCCCGTACGAGTGAATGTGGCGTGTCGCGGCCGGGCCTCTCGGCCGGTCGGGTCAGGGAACGACGACGACCTTCGAGCCGATCGTCGCGAAGGCCCACATCGCGTCCCCGTCCGCGCGCAGCATGCGGACACCGCCGGTCTTCTTGGCCGGGTCGGGCGCCGGCAGGGTGTTGTCCACGCGGGCGCTGAAGCCGACCGTGACCCCCTGCGGACTCGCGAACCGGACGACGTGCTCGATCGGCACCCCGTCCGAGCCGGTCACCGAGCCGGTGCGGCCGCCCACCGTGTAACTGCCGGGCGCCGGGTGCACCGTGCTCGGCACGACCGCGAAGGACTTGGGCTCCCCGGAGGGTCCCACCAGCCACACGCGCTTGGCGCTCAGCGAGTACACGACACGGACGCCGGTGCCGGATCCGGCCGGCAGGGCCACCGGCTTCGCCGGGTCCGTCTTGGCGGGGCCGGAGTCGCTCGGAGCGGGCGCCGGGGTCTGTGCGGCGGCCTTCGGCGGGAGCGCGGGAGCGGAGGCGGAGGCCTGGTAGCCGAGGAAACCGACGACGGCGAGCGCCGCGACGGTGAGCCCGGCCACGATTCCCGAGCTGCTGCGTGCCACCTTGCTCCACCTCTCCGCATGGTCAGTCGATGCCAGTCGGATGCCAGGCGGACGATCACCACCCGACACCTGGTCCGAAGGTAGCAGCAGGGGTGCCCGCAGACCGGCCGCAAGGGCCGGGGGCCCCGGAGTCGTAGGCTGTTCGCGTGCTCTTGCTCGCTGTAGATACCGCCACGCCCGCCGTCACCGTCGCCCTGCACGACGGCGAGTCCGTCCTCGCCGAGTCGAACCAGGTCGACGCCCGCCGCCACGGGGAGCTCCTGCTGCCCTCCGTGGACAAGGTCCTCGCCGAGGCGGGGGTGAAGCTCGAAGCCGTCACCGGCATCGTCGTCGGGGTCGGCCCCGGCCCCTACACGGGACTGCGCGTCGGGCTCGTGACCGCGTCCACCTTCGCCTCCGTCCTCGGCGTGCCCGTCCACGGGCTGTGCACCCTCGACGGCCTGGCCTACGCGGCCGGCGAGGCCGGGATCGAGGGCCCCTTCGTCGTGGCCACCGACGCCCGGCGCAAGGAGGTCTACTGGGCCCGCTACGAGGACCCCCGCACCCGGGCCGGCGAGCCCGCGGTGGACCGGCCGGCCGACATCGCCGAGCGCGTCGCCGGACTGCCCGCCGTCGGACAGGGAGCGCAGCTGTACCCGGAGGTGTTCACCGACGCCCGGGCCCCCGAGCACCAGAGCGCGGCCGCGCTGGCCGCCCTGGCCGCACGGCGGCTGGCGGCGGGGGAGGCCTTCGAGAACGCCGACGGCCGGCCGCCGACCCCGCTCTACCTGCGCCGGCCCGACGCCGAGGTGCCCAAGAACTACAAGGTGGTCACCCCGCAGTGACGGCCACCTCAGCAGTCGTCCTGCGCGAGATGCGCTGGTGGGACATCGAGCCGGTGCTGGAGCTGGAGCACGAGCTGTTCCCCGAGGACGCCTGGTCCGCGGGGATGTTCTGGTCCGAGCTCGCCCACGCCCGCGGCCCCGGCGCCACGCGCCGGTACCTCGTGGCGGAGGAAGCGGGCCGGCTGGTCGGCTACGCCGGGCTGGCCGCCGCCGGGGACCTGGCCGACGTACAGACCATCGCCGCGGCCCGCGACCAGTGGGGCACCGGGCTCGGCGCCCGGCTGCTGACCGAGCTGCTGCGCGCCGCCACCGCGTTCGAGTGCGCCGAGGTGCTGCTGGAGGTGCGGGTCGACAACGTCCGGGCCCAGAAGCTCTACGCGCGCTTCGGCTTCGAGCCGATCGGCTTCAGACGCGGCTACTACCAGCCCGGCAACGTGGACGCCCTCGTGATGCGCCGCATGTCCGACCCGGCCGATCACGAGGCCCCCGCGGACCCCGATCCCGCACTCCCCGACTCCGCACACTCCGTACCCCTGCAAGGTGAGACGACCCATGGCTGACGAACCGCTCGTCCTCGGCATCGAGACCTCCTGCGACGAGACCGGCGTCGGCGTCGTCCGCGGCACCACGCTGCTCGCGGACGCCATCGCGTCGAGCGTCGACGAGCACGCCCGCTTCGGCGGAGTCGTGCCCGAGGTGGCCTCCCGCGCGCACCTGGAGGCGATGGTCCCCACCATCGAGCGCGCCCTGAAGGAGGCCGGGGTCAGCGCCCGCGACCTCGACGGCATCGCCGTCACCGCCGGCCCCGGCCTCGCGGGGGCCCTGCTGGTGGGCGTCTCCGCCGCGAAGGCCTACGCGTACGCGCTGGGCAAGCCGCTGTACGGGGTGAACCACCTGGCCTCGCACATCTGCGTCGACCAGCTGGAGCACGGGCCGCTGCCCGAGCCGACGATGGCGCTGCTGGTCTCCGGCGGGCACTCCTCGCTGCTGCTCGCCCCCGACATCACCTCCGACGTACGGCCGCTCGGCGCGACGATCGACGACGCCGCGGGCGAGGCCTTCGACAAGATCGCGCGCGTCCTGCAGCTGGGCTTCCCCGGCGGTCCGGTCATCGACCGGCTCGCACGCGAGGGCGACCCGAAGGCGATCGCCTTCCCGCGCGGGCTGACGGGGCCGCGCGACGCCCCGTACGACTTCTCCTTCTCCGGGCTCAAGACCTCGGTCGCCCGCTGGATCGAGGCGAAGCGCAAGGCGGGCGAGGACGTGCCGGTGCGCGACGTGGCGGCCTCCTTCCAGGAGGCCGTGGTGGACGTGCTGACGCGCAAGGCGATCCGTGCGTGCAAGGACGAGGGCGTCGACCACCTGATGATCGGCGGCGGGGTCGCGGCCAACTCCCGGCTGCGCATCCTCGCCCAGGAGCGCTGCGACGCCGCGGGGATCATCCTGCGGGTGCCGCGGCCGGGGCTGTGCACGGACAACGGCGCGATGGTGGCGGCGCTGGGCGCGGAGATGGTCAAGCGGAACAGGGCCCCTTCGGACTGGGACCTGTCGGCGGACTCCTCGCTGCCGGTGACCGACCCGCATGTTCCCGGCCATTCCCACGGGGAGGGCGGCGGGGACGGCGACGGCCACGGACACGCCCACGGACACGGTCATGCGCACGACCACGACCACGTGCACGAGCTGAGCAAGGACAACCTGTACTCGTGAGCACCATCGCGCTGATGTGGGAGGCCCGGGCCGTGCCCGGGCGGGCCAACGAGCTGCTGGAATGGGCCCGTTCGCGGATCCTGGCCCAAGACCCGGTGCGGCGCGAGGTGTTCAGCGCCCCGCAGGACCGGGTCCTCGTCATCACCTGGTGGGAGACCTCCGAGGGGATCGGCGCGGACCTGCCCGAACTGCCGGAGCCCGCAGACGATTTGATCACTCGGGCGGTCCACCGCTGGCGCTTCGAATCGGTGGGGGTCGGGGAGCCGGGCGGAGGCTGAGCCCCGCCCGGCGGCCCGGCGGGTGCCGTGGCGTGCGGATATGGTCATGCGCATGCCCCGCCGTGACCTGCCGCCGCCGCCCCCTCCCGAGCACCTGCGCGCCTGGCTCGACGCGCATGCCGTACGGGCCGACCGCGCCCGGTTCCTGGGGGAGCTCGGGCGGCGCAGTCTGGGCTTCGGCCGGCTCATGCTCCTCTGGGCGGTCTCGGCGGTCTTCGCCCTGGGCTGGTCCTTCGTCGGGATGGCCCTGATGGCCATCGAGACGCACGATCCGTTCGCGTACGTCTTCGGCCTGATCTTCGCGCTGCTCGGCGTGGGCGTGCTGATACCGGCCGGGTTCTGGTTCGCCTGGGGCGCCAAGCGGGACCGGCAGGTCCGCCGGCTGCTGTGCGCCTGGGCGGAGCTGGACCGGGACCCGTCCGTGGACTCCGCCGTACGCGCCCCCGGGCGCAGCCTGATCTGGCTGCTGGCCTCCTTCGCCCTGGGCGGGCTCGGACTCTGGGTGACCTTCGGGTCGGCGGCCTCGGCCCGGCCCGGAGCCGACACCTACGGGGAGGTCGCCTACACCATGGGCCTCGGCATGATCCTGTGGATCACCGCCCTGCTGGGCCTCGGCAAGGCGGGCGCGCACTACCGGTGGGCGCTGCGGGTCTTCGGAGGCGCGGGCGGTGGCGCGGGCGGGGTCCGGAGCGGGGTCCGGGCCGAGGTTCCCGGGTCCGGCGGACCGTCAGGGCCTGGCGGTCGGTGAGCCGATCAGCATCGAGGGGGCCCCGGCGACCCGGGTCAGGAACACCGTGGCGGAGTTCGGCCCCTGCGGCTTGACCTTCTTGCGCAGCTCCTCGGGCTCGATCGCGGAGCCCCGCTTCTTCACCGTGAGGATGCCGACCCCGCGCTCGCGCAGCAGCGCCTTGAGCTTCTTCAGTCCGAACGGCAGCACGTCGGTGATCTCGTACGAGGTCGCGTACGGGGTCTCGCGCAGCTCGTCGGCGGTGATGTACGCGATGGTCGGGTCGATCAGCCGGCCGCCCAGCTGCTCGGCGACCTCGGCGACGAGGTGGGCGCGGATCACGGCCCCGTCGGGCTCGTAGAGGTAGCGGCCGACGGGGCCGGCCTCGGGGTCGGGCAGCGGAGCGGCGGTCGCCAGCGCGCGCGGGCCGGGCAGCAGGGTGGCGCGGATCTCGCCCGGGGCCGTCCCGAACCACAGCACGGCCTCCTTCACGTCCCCCTGGTCGGAGATCCACTCGGCCTGGGCCTCGGCGGGCACCGCCTCGTGCGGGATCCCGGGGGCGATCTTGATGGCGGCCACCTTCGCGGCCCGGGCGGTGGCGATCGCCCAGGACAGCGGCGGCGAGTAGGACTCCGGGTCGAAGATCCTGCCCCGCCCGCCCCTGCGGGCCGGGTCGATGAAGACGGCGTCGTAGCCCGCGGTGTCGACCCCCGTCACATCGGCCTCCCGGACCTCGATCAGGTCCGCCAGCCCCAGCGCCTCGGCGTTCGCCCGCGCGACCGCGACGGTCAGCGGGTCGTGGTCCACCGCCAGGACGCGGATGCCGAGCCGGGCCAGGGCCAGCGCGTCGCCGCCGATCCCGCAGCAGAGGTCCGCGAGGCTCCGTACGCCCAGGGCGGCGAGCCGCTCGGCGCGGTACGAGGCCACCGAGGCGCGGGTGGCCATCTCCCCGCCGCCGGGGGTGAAGTACATCCGGTGGGCGTCCTCGGCCCCGAACTTGGCGACCGCGCGCTGGCGCAGCCGGGCCTGTCCGAGGGCCGCGGAGACCAGCGCGGCGGGGTGCTCGCGGCGCAGCCGGGTGGCGACGGCGAGCTCCTGGGCGGGGTCGTAGTCGCGGAGCGAGTCGAGGAGGGCGTGGCCCTCGGGGGCGAGGAGCGCGGCGAAGTCTTCGGGGGTCACGGGTCCATTGTCGGCCACGGTGGGCCACTCGGAGGAAGGTCGGATTCCCCTCGCGGTGTCGCCCGCGGCGCGTGCGTGAAGGGTGTAAAGATCCCCAACTATGCAGCTAGTACGACAAAAGGAACATAAGACGCTACACGGTCACCGGATCGCGGCAGTCGCGCGCGGCCGGTTGGGTACGGCCGCGATGGCCGCACTGCTCGTCGCCGCACTCGGCACGGGGTGCGGAGCCGGTGGGTCCGAGACGCCGGACAAGGCAGCGAAGGCGAAGGCCGCCGCGGGCGCCGCGGGCGAGCAGGCCGGAGCGGCCGGCGCGCTCGGCACCTACGCCGAGAAGCTCAAGGCCCTCCAGCAGGCGAGGATCGTCGCCGCGAAGAAGTGGGGGCTGGCCAAGCCGCCGCTCGTCGCTCCGCAAGCGCCCAAGGAGAAGCCGGAGATCACCACCCGCGACGGCTTCGAGGTCGAGGGCCAGGACGAGCTGCCCCCGGTCTTCACCACCGTCCCCACGGAGGAGAAGGTCGTCTTCCTGACGATCGACGACGGGGCCGAGAAGGACCCCGAGTTCCTGAAGATGATGCAGGAGCTGAAGCTCCCGTACACCGCCTTCCTCAGCGACTACCTGGTCCGGGACAACTACCCGTACTTCAAGGAGATGCAGGCGGCGGGCGTCACCCTGAACAACCACACGCTCAACCACCGCTACATGCCTGCGCTCTCGTACGAGAAGCAGCGCCAGGAGATCTGCGGACAGCAGGACACGATCGAGAAGACGTTCGGCAAGCGTCCGACGCTCTTCCGGCCGCCGTACGGGAACTACAACGAGGACACGCTGCGCGCGGCCAAGTCCTGCGGGATCAAGGCCGTTCCGCTGTGGAACGAAGAGGCCTTCCCGAACCGGATGGACTGGCGGGAGTGGGACAAGGACCTGCACCCCGGCGACATCATCCTCACCCACTTCCGGGGCAAGGAAGACTGGAAGGGCAGCATGACTGACATGATCCGTCACGTCATGAAGACCGTCACGGACAAGGGTTATGCCGTGGCTCGCCTGGAGGACTATTTTTGAATCCTCCCCTCCCTGGAGAGGGAGGGATCCCTCGCTCTCCAGGGCTGATCGGGGATTTCCGGCTCAGGCGGCCACTTGAGGCAGCGCCTCAGGTGGTCTTGCGCCCTCAGCACCGGCCGGGTTGAGACCAGCCCGGACCAGCATCACGCGGGCGGAGTTCTTGTCCCTGGGGGACACGGCTCCGCACGCGGTGCAGGCGTAGGTTCGTTCCGAGAGAGGTAGTGCGTGCTTGGTTCTCGCTCCGCACTGCGCGCAGTCCATCGTGGTGTGCGCGGGGTGTACCAGGAACACGGCACGGCCGTGCTTGCGGCCCATCTGGACAAGGGCCGTCTTGGTCGCGGCGATCGCCGCGTCGGCAGCCTTGCGGGCCATGGTGGACTTGGCGAGGAACGTCGGGCGGAAGTCCTCCACGGCCAGGGCGTCGTGGTCGCGGACGACAGCTTCGGCCCACTTGCGGCCGGTGTCCTGGCGTTGCCGGGCCACCTTCTTGCGCAGCTTCGCGACTTGCTTCTTCGCCGCCTCCTGGTACACGCGCACGCTGGACGGATCGGCCGGAAGGTTCCGCGACCACACCACCGTCAGAGCGATCCCGCCCGCCAGGTACAGGCGATCATCCTTCAAGCGGAAACCGCGCTTGGTGTAGTTGAGGGACGGCAGCGCTTCCCGCTTCCTCTTCCACTTCGGCATGCCGGCCCGCCGCCGCACCGGCAGCCGGTCGTTGATGTCCTTCTGCGGCTTGGCGCGGGACTTCCCGAAATCCCGGATCATCTGCTGTTGCACAACCGAGGACCCCTCCCGCAGTCAGGCGTTCCGGGTTCGGGCTTCGGTCAGCATCTTGTCGAGCTGCGCAGGGCCGCAGGTCCGCTTGTCCGTCCCCTCGGGCCGGTTCGTGTTCCACAGGTGCGTCTGCTTCGACTTCGCGCAGCACTCGTTCCAGATCCACCGGCACCGGTCCCACTCACCCATCAGGGCGGCGAGCGCGGTGGACGACACGCGCACGCGGAAGGCCCACCGGGCATGCCCGGTATCCCCCGCCAACGCTGTCGTCACCATCCCGACAACCTCACCCCGGCCACTGACAACAATCGAAAGAGCGGGCCCGACCAGATGCGAACCGACCTCCGGCGCTCCACGCCCCAAGAACCCGTCCCTCCCCGGCCTGGAGGCCAGGGCGTCCCGGGAGGAAACAAGTGAGGCACGCGCGCCGGTTCGTAGCCGGAACGCTGACGGCCGGCGCGCTCGCGCTGTCCCTGACGGGGTGCGGGGCCAGCGTGGACCCCATCGAACGCCTGGGGCGCAAGACGACGGAGGCCAGGGCGACTCCGTCGCCCTCGGGGGCGGCCTCCCCCTCCGCCGCGGGCAAGGGATCGGTGGCCGCGGCGGACGAGGCGTACAAGAAGTGGGGCCTCAGCGGCCCCCTCCAGTACGCGCCCAAGCCGGCCGTGAAACCCCAGATCCCGCCGGCCGCGGCGGGCCGGGTCCAGGTCATCGACCGAATACCCGTCCCGGCGGACGACAAGGTCGTCTTCCTGACGTTCGACGACGGCGCGGAGAAGAACCCCGAGTTTCTGAAGATGGCCGCCGATCTGAAGCTGCCGATCGGCATGTTCCTGACGGACAACATCGCCTCGTCGGACTACGGCCACTTCGAAAAGCTCCGCGACAACGGCTCCGAGAGCACGATAAACAACCACACCCTGACGCACCCGAATCTCCGGACCCTGTCCTTCGAGGGACAGAAGAAGGAGATATGCGGGCAGCAGGAACGCCTGGAGAAGCGCTTCGGCAAACGGCCGACGCTCTTCCGCCCGCCGTACGGCAATCACAACGACGACACCCTCAGGGCCGCGCACGAATGCGGGATATCCCAGCTCCTCCTGTGGCGCGTGTCGATGCAGATCAACAATTTCCAGTACGCCGAGGGTTCCGCCCTCAAGCCGGGTGACATCATCCTGGCCCACTTCCGCGGTCCGGCGGAGCTCAAGGGCGCGTCGGAGATCCAGATGACGACCCGGATGCTCCAGCGGATACAGGAGCAGGGGTACCGGATAGGGCGGCTGGAGGACTACCTCTAGGGGATGCCCGGACGGCCTAGGGGCCCGCTGCCGCCATCGCCGGCGTGATCGTCGTTTCGGCCGGGCCCCGGGCGTCCGCCTCGCGTTGTCGTTCGGTGCTGTCGGAGATGCGCAGCAGCAGGGCGATCATGATCCAGTTGGCCAGGAGGGACGAGCCGCCCGCGGCCAGGAAGGGCAGGGCCTTGCCCGTCAGCGGGATCAGCCCCGTGACGCCGCCCGCCACGATGAAGACCTGGAGGGCCAGGGCGGACGACAGGCCCACCGCCAGCAGCTTGCCGAACGGGTCGCGGGCGCCCAGCGCCATCCGCAGCCCGCGCTGCACGAGGAGCGCGTAGAGGATCAGGACGGCCATGACCCCGGCCAGGCCGAGCTCCTCGCCGACCGTCGTCAGGATGAAGTCGCTGCGGCCCGCGAACTTGATCAGCTCGGGGTGGCCCATGCCGAGGCCCGTACCGGAGATGCCGCCCGTGCCGAAGCTGAACAGCGCCTGCGCCGACTGGTCCGAGACGACGCCCGGCGGCCGGTCCTTCCAGTAGTACGACAGCGGGTTCAGCCAGGCGGCCACGCGGGCCTTGACGTGCGGCTCCGTCGTGCCCACGACGAAGGCGCCCGCCGAGGCGAGGACCAGGCCGCAGACGATCCAGCTGGTGCGCTCGGTGGCCACGTAGAGCATGACCACGAAGACGCCGAAGAAGAGCAGCGAGGTGCCGAGGTCGCGCTCGAAGACCAGCACGAGCAGCGAGATGATCCACACCGTGATGAGGGGGCCGAGCTGGCGCATCGGCGGCAGCCGCATGCCCAGGAACTTGCGGCCCGACAGGGCCAGCGCGTCGCGGTGGATCACCAGGTAGCCCGCGAAGAAGACCGCGATCATGATCTTCACGAACTCGCCGGGCTGGACCGAGAGCCCGCCGAACTTGATCCAGCGCTTCGCCCCGTAGGTGTCCGCGCCGAAGAAGGCGGGCGCGATCAGCGCCACCAGTGCCACGACCATCGTGATGTAGATGAACCGCTGGAGGAGCCGGTGGTCGCGCAGGAGTGCCAGCACCGCGATGCAGGCCGCCACGCCGATCACCGTCCACATGAGCTGGCCGGGCGCCACCGCCGGAGAGTTGTACCGGTCGAGGTAGCCCTGGTCGAGGCGGTGCAGCAGCACCAGCCCCAGCCCGGTCAGCAGCAGGGCCAGCGGGAAGATCAGCGGATCCGCGTACGCCGCGAACCGGCGCACGGCCAGGTGCCCCACCAGCGCGAGCAGGGTCATGCTGACCACGAAGCCGGTGAGGCCGGCCGGTAGCTCGTCGTTCATCGCGAGGCCCGCGGCGATGTGGCCGGAAATGGTCACGGCGAGGACGAGGACGAGGAGCAGTGCTTCCGTGCGGCGGCGCGCGCCCGCCGAGGTCAGGGGTTTCAGTCCACGCACGGGACGCCGCCGCCGTCGATGGCGGGGGTTCCGCTGCTGCTCTGGGACGGTGCGGGCGCGGGGGCCGGCGCGGAGCCCCGGCCGGTGCCCGGGGTGGAGCCGGGGGCGGAGCCCTGCGGGGCGGGCGTGCCCGGTGAGGAGGGGGCGGCGCCAGGCGCGCTCGGGCTCGCAGAGGCCCCGGGCCCGATCCGCTCGGCTATGAACCGCTTTATCTTCATATCATCTACGACGTTTATCTCGGCGCCGTGGTTCCGGTCGAAGCCCTCGATGGGAAGGGTCACAAACTCCACGTTGCCCCCGGACAGGTTCTTCGCCTGCTTCACGAACGACAGCAGGTCCCATCCCTGATCGGTGACGACGTCCTGCTTCGCCGAGTCGATCAGCTTCATCAGCTTCAGCGGATCGGTGAAGGTCCCGGCCTGGTTCAGCTTGTACGTGGCCCCCGCCAGGAAGGCCTGCTGCCGCTTCGTCCGGTCCAGGTCGCCCATGGTCAGGCCGTGCCGCTGCCGTACGAAGGCCAGCGACTGCTGCCCGTCGAGCGTCTGGCGGCCCGCCGGGAAGTCGGCCCCCGAGTAGCCGTCCTTCGCCGGCTTCTTCAGACACACCGGTACGCCGCCCAGCGCGTCCGCGAGGTGGTAGAAACCGGCCAGGTTCAGCTCGGCGAAGTGGTCGATCGGCACGCCCAGGAAGCTGCGCACCGTCTCGAGCTCGGCCTTGCGGCCCGCCTCGCGCCCCTCGCGCTCCAGCTGCCGCCGGTCCTTGACCCCCTTCGCCGTGAGCTGGTCCTCGACCTTGGCCTTCGCCCGCCCGTACGCCTCCTTGATCTTGGCCTTGCCGGTGAACCCGGGCACGCCGTGCAGCTCGACGAAGTCGTCGCGCGGCACCGAGAAGGCCTTCGCCTTGCTCCCGTCGGCGGGGACGTGCAGCAGGATCAGGGTGTTGGTGTTGTAGCCGCCGACGTCGGAGCTCGCACCGGCGTGCAGTTTTTCGAGGATCGTCGGCGGGAGGTCCTCGCCGTTCTGGTCCCGGCGGCTGTCCAGGCCCATCAGCAGGATGTTCACGTCGCCGTGCTTCGACTTCTCGGCGCCCTCCAGGGCCTTGGAGCTGCCGATGCTGGAGGCGAGGTCGTCGTACAGGTACCAAGCGGTCGCCCCCGCGAGCACCACCAGGGCGCAGCCGGACGCCAGCAGGGTGCGGGTGAGCCTGCGGCGGCGGGACGCGGGCATCGGCGGCTTCTGTTCCCGGGTCTTCCTGCGGTGGGCGCTCATGCCTGTCGATGCTGGGGGAGCGGTGCTGAAGGAATCCTGAGGGTCCTGAAGGCGCCTTCAGGGGTGGCCGGGCCACGCCCCTCAGGAGCCCGGGCGCCCCGGCACGCGCAGCATCAGCCGGGCGCCGCCGGCGGGCGCGGGGAGCGCGTGGACCTCACCGCCGTGCGCCCGGGCGATCTCCCGGGCGATGGCCAGCCCCAGCCCGGTGCCGCCGCCGGCCCGGCTGCGGTCCGCGTCCAGGCGCACGAACCGCTCGAAGACGCGGTCCCGGTCGGCCTCCGGGATGCCCGGCCCGTCGTCCGTGACCTCCAGCAGCGCCCAGCCGTCCTCGGCCGAGGCCCGGACCACGACCCCGGTACGGGCGTACCGCAGGGCGTTGTCCACCAGGTTGGCCAGCGCCCGCTCCAGCCGCGCCGGATCCCCGGCGGCCGGTACGGGAGCCCGCGCGTCCAGCCGTAGCGGAACCCGGGGCTCCGGGCGCCGCGCCGCGTCCTCGGCGGCCAGCAGAGCGAGGTCCACCGGCTCGGTGCGCGGCGCGGGCCCGCCGTCGAGGCGGGCCAGCAGGAGCAGATCGGCCGCGATGCCCTGCAGCCGCTCGGTATCGGCCAGCGCGGCGGCCACCGACTCCCGGTCGGGGTCCCGCAGCGCCACCTCCAGCCGGGACCGGACGGCCGCGAGGGGGTTGCGCAGCTCGTGCGAGGCGTCGGCGGTGAACTGCCGCTGGCGGGCGTCGCTGCGCTCCAGCCGGTCGAGCGTCTCGTTGACCGTCCGGGCCAGCTGCGCGATCTCGTCGGCGCCGCCCGGGTCCGGGACCCGCCGGTCCAGCTCGCTCCCGGTGACCGCCGCCAGCCCGGTGCGGATCGCGGTGACCGGGCGCAGTGCGTGGCCCGTCACCCACCAGGCCAGCAGCGCCGAGAAGGCGATCAGCGGGGGCGCACCGGCCAGCAGGCCGAGCGCGACGGCCCGGTTGGCGTCGTCCACGTCGCCGAGCACGGTCGCGGCGTAGACGGTGTGCGGGTCGTGCGCCCCCGGCGGACCCGGCGCGTCCACGGCGACCACCACGCGCCGCTGTGCGCCGGGGCGCGCGGGCGGCAGGACGGCCGACCGCATGTCCCGGCCGGGCGCGGGGCTCAGCTCGGTGAGCTCCGGGGTGTCCTTCAGGTCCCCGCTGGTGGCCACGACCGTGCCGGCCGCGTTCCGTACGAGGACCAGGTCGACCCCGCCCTCGGGCGCGGGCAGCCGGCCGCCGGCCGGGAGGCTCCCGGTGTCGTACTGGGCGGCCACCTTGCGCGCGGCGAGCTCGGTGCGGCCGGTGGTGTTCTCGATGAGGTTGGCGCGCAGCAGGGTGTAGAGCCACAGCCCGCCGGCGGCCAGGACGGCGGCCATCGCGAGGGCGGCGGCCGCGGCGGCGCGTGCGCGGAGGCTGCCGAGGCGGCGGGGCCTGCGGGGGGTGGGCGCCGGTCCCGGTCCCGGTCCCGGTCCCGGTCCGGGCCGGGGTCCGGGGTCAGCCACCGTCCGGGGCCATCCGGTAGCCGGTGCCGTGCACCGTGAGGATCGAGCGGCGGCCGAAGGGGGCGTCGATCTTCCGGCGGAGCGAGGAGACGTAGACCTCGACGATGTTCGGGTCGATGCCGTGCGGGCTGTCCCAGACCTCGTCGAGGATGTCCTGTTTGGCGACGGCCCGGCCGGGCTGCTCCATCAGGCAGCCCAGGACGCCGAGCTCGCGGGCGGTCAGCTCGATCTCGTGCGTGCCCCGGCGGCAGCGGCGGCCCTGGGCGTCGAGCACGAGGTCGCCGGCCTGGAGCACGCTGGGCCGGGCGGCGCCCGCGGTGGCGGTGCGGCGGGTGAGCGCGCGGAGGCGGGCGGCGAGGACGACGAAGGAGAACGGTTTCGTCAGGTAGTCGTCCGCGCCCGAGTCCAGGCCCTCGGCCTCGTCGTACTCGCCGTCCTTGGCGGTCAGCATCAGCACGGGGGTGGCGACGCCGTGGGACCGCATGCGGGTGCAGATCTCGTAGCCGGAGAGGCCCGGGAGCATCAGGTCGAGGAGGACCACGTCGTACGGGCCTCCGGTGAGGGCCAGGTCCAGTCCGCGGTGGCCGTCGTGGGCGAGATCGACCCAGTGGCCGTCGGCGGAGAGGCCGCGCCGCAGTGAGTCGGCGAGGCTGACTTCGTCTTCGACGACCAGGATCCGCATGCCCCAAGCCTCACATACCGGGCAGACCTTCCTGACGCGGAGCTCGCGCCGCTGCGCCGGACTCCGTCCGGCGGTGGCCGGTCGGGGCTGCCGCCACCGCCGTCCCGGCGAGGGGTCGGGTGGGCGGGTGCGGGTGGCTCGGCCCGGCGGGGCGAAGTCCCCTACCCGCCCTTCCACCGTTCCCCGGGCGCTGCCCGGACCCGCGCCTCAAACGCCGGCGGGGCTGGGTGTGGCCGATGTAGGCCCGGATGTGCGCGCAGCGCAGCCTGGCGGGCTGGATTGCCCGTAGGGCAATTTCAGCCCCTCCGGCGTTTGGGGAGCAGGGGTCCGGGGACTGGTCCCCGGCAGCGGCGGCGCGCGGGGAACGGGGGTTCGGGGGTGCCCCGAGGGAGCGGGGTCCGGGGCCCGCACAGGCGGCCCCGGCCGCGAAACCAGCGGCGCGTATTGGCACTCCGCTTGACCGAGTGCTAATCCCCGGAATAGTCTCGCGTCTGGCACTCGCCCCTGGTGAGTGCCAACACGGCGACAGGCGGATCCGGCACCCGCGACGACGGATCGACCTGGTCGCCACCTCAGACAATTAACCCCGGATCTCCGAAGCGGAAGGTCAGATCGTGACGACCACCAGCTCCAAGGTTGCCATCAAGCCGCTCGAGGACCGCATTGTGGTCCAGCCGCTCGACGCCGAGCAGACCACGGCCTCTGGCCTGGTCATCCCGGACACCGCGAAGGAGAAGCCCCAGGAGGGCGTCGTCCTCGCCGTGGGTCCGGGTCGCTTCGAGGACGGCCAGCGTCTCCCGCTGGACGTCACCGTCGGCGACGTCGTCCTGTACTCGAAGTACGGCGGCACCGAAGTGAAGTACAACGGCGAGGAGTACCTCGTCCTCTCGGCCCGCGACGTGCTCGCGATCGTCGAGAAGTAATCACTTCTCCAGTTTTGCTTTGAGCTACGCCCCTGGTCACCCCTGCTGATGCCGGGCGGCGAGGGGCGTAGTTCGTGTCTGACAGGCGGTCGCGGTGAGCGGCCGGGGATAGCAACGAGAGGGCTGAACCGCTCCCATGCCGAAGATTCTCAAGTTTGACGAGGACGCCCGTCGCGCCCTTGAGCGTGGCGTCAACAAGCTTGCCGACACCGTGAAGGTGACGATCGGTCCCAAGGGCCGCAACGTCGTCATCGACAAGAAGTTCGGCGCTCCCACCATCACGAACGACGGTGTCACCATCGCGCGTGAGGTCGAGCTCGACGACCCGTACGAGAACCTTGGCGCGCAGCTCGTCAAGGAGGTCGCGACCAAGACCAACGACGTCGCGGGTGACGGCACCACCACCGCCACCGTCCTGGCGCAGGCGCTGGTCCGCGAGGGTCTGCGCAACGTCGCCGCGGGTGCTTCCCCGGCCGCCCTGAAGAAGGGCATCGACGCCGCGGTCAAGGCCGTCTCCGACGAGCTCCTCGCGACCGCCCGTCCGATCGAGGACAAGTCCGACATCGCCGCCGTGGCCGCGCTCTCCGCGCAGGACCAGCAGGTCGGTGACCTCATCGCCGAGGCGATGGACAAGGTCGGCAAGGACGGTGTCATCACCGTCGAGGAGTCCAACGCCTTCGGCCTGGAGCTCGAGTTCACCGAGGGCATGGCCTTCGACAAGGGCTACCTGTCCCCGTACATGGTCTCCGACCAGGAGCGTATGGAGGCCATCCTCGATGACCCGTACATCCTGATCAACCAGGGCAAGATCTCCTCCATCCAGGACCTCCTGCCGCTGCTCGAGAAGGTCATCCAGGCCGGCGCCTCCAAGCCGCTCCTGATCATCGCCGAGGACGTCGAGGGCGAGGCGCTCTCCACCCTCGTCGTCAACAAGATCCGTGGCACCTTCAACGCCGTCGCCGTCAAGGCGCCCGGCTTCGGTGACCGCCGCAAGGCGATGCTTCAGGACATGGCCACCCTCACCGGTGCCACCGTCATCGCCGAGGAGGTCGGCCTCAAGCTCGACCAGGCCGGTCTGGACGTACTGGGCTCCGCCCGCCGCGTCACGATCTCCAAGGACAGCACCACCATCGTCGACGGTGGCGGCTCCTCCGACGAGGTCCTCGGCCGCGTCAACCAGATCAAGGCCGAGATCGAGTCGACCGACTCGGACTGGGACCGCGAGAAGCTGCAGGAGCGCCTGGCGAAGCTCGCCGGCGGCGTCTGCGTCATCAAGGTCGGCGCCGCCACCGAGGTGGAGCTCAAGGAGAAGAAGCACCGTCTCGAGGACGCCATCTCGGCGACCCGCGCCGCGGTCGAGGAGGGCATCGTCTCCGGCGGTGGCTCCGCTCTCGTCCACGCCGTGAAGGTGCTCGAGGGCAACCTCGGCCTGTCGGGCGACGAGGCCACCGGTGTCGCGGTCGTGCGCCGCGCCGCCGTCGAGCCGCTGCGCTGGATCGCGGAGAACGCCGGCCTCGAGGGCTACGTCATCACCGCGAAGGTCGCCGAGCTCGAGAAGGGCCAGGGCTTCAACGCCGCCACCGGCGAGTACGGCGACCTGGTCAAGGCCGGCGTCATCGACCCGGTCAAGGTCACCCGCTCCGCGCTGGAGAACGCCGCTTCCATCGCGTCCCTGCTGCTCACGACCGAGACCCTGGTCGTCGAGAAGCCGGCCGACGACGAGGGCGACGCCGGTCACGGCCACGGTGGCCACGGCCACAGCCACTGACCTCGTCGGCAAGCACGCCGGGTAAGTACGGCAAGTAAGCACGGCAAGTAAGTACGGCAAGGCCCCGGTCACCGCTGCCAAGCGGTGGTGACCGGGGCTTTGCCGTGTGCCGCCGACCCTGGGTGGAGCGTCAGCCGGGCATCATGCCCATCTGCCGCATCAGGCCCGGGGCGTCGTAGTACCACCAGTCCTCGGCGATCTGGCCGTTCTCGATCCGGCAGGTCGTACAGCCCGACATCGTGAATTCCTTGCCGGTCGGCGCGACCCCCATGAACTCGCCCTTGTGGGTGCCCTTCCAGTCCCAGAGGGTCGTGACGCAGTCGCCTTCGGCGACCTGGCGCGTCATGTCGAAGGTCATGTCGAAGGCGCCCCGCCACATGCCGACGGTCTTGCGGATGCCCTCGCGGCCGTTGCCCTCGCCGGTGCTCTCCATGATGTCGTGGGTGACGTAGCCGGCCGCGATGCACTCTTCGATGACGTCGAAGTCGCCCTTGCCCACGACCTCCCCGAGGAAGCGGTTCACGACGAGCTTGTTGAGGTACTCGTCGCGGACCACGTCGAGGTTCATGAACTTCGGCATGCCTTCGCAGAGCGCCACCATCTCCTGGAACATCCGGTCGGTTTCCGGGAGCTGAGAGTTCTTCATGGCCTCTTCGTACGAGGGGAATTCGACGAGGTCCATGTAGTGGGTCTTGGAGTCGCGGTCCCTGCCGATGAGTGTGTGGGTGACCGTGCGCTTGCCGGCGGTCTGCTCGGCATAGCGGTCGATGAGACTGTTCATCTCGTCGAAGCGCTTGGTCTCGTAGTCGATCACTTGTACGAATGTCATCGCGTCGCCTCCCGCGCTGGATGGGACACGTCCAGTCTAGGGAGATTTCACCCATATGCCGCGTTTACTCACAGGTCACCACGGAGTGGGTCGCCGGTTACTGAGGGCCGTACTTGCGCCCCGTACGCGAGGACACCCCGCCCAGCAGCCCCCGCGGGGCCACCTTCACCAGGCCCATCAGCGCCTTGTACCGAGGATCCGGGATCGACACCGTCCTGCCCCGCGCCAGATCGGCCAGGGCCGCCGCCACCAGCTTGTCGGCGTCGAGCCACATCCAGCCGGGGATGTTGTCCGTGCCCATGCCGGCCCGCTCGTGGAACTCGGTGCGCACGAAGCCCGGGCACAGCGCCATCATCCGTACGCCCGAGCCGGCCAGGTCCTTGGCCGCGCCCTGGGTGAACTGCACGACCCAGGCCTTGCTCGCCCCGTAGGTGCCGCGCGGCAGGAAGGCGGCCACCGAGGCCACGTTGATCACGCCGCCGCGCCCGCGCGAGCGCATCGGGTCCACGGCCGCCGAGGTCAGCCGCAGCACGGCCTCGATGTGGACCTTCAGCATGGTCAGCTCGTCGGCCATGGAGACCTCGAGGTAGCGGCCCTTGTTGCCGAAGCCCGCGTTGTTCACCAGCAGGTCCACCGGGTGCTTGGGGTCGGCGAGGCGCTCCTCGACCGCCGTGATGCCCTCCTCGGTGGAGAGGTCGGCGGCCAGCACCTCGGCCTCGATCCCGTGCCGGTCGTGCAGCTCGGTGGCCTGCTCGCCGAGCCGCTTGGTGTCCCGGGCCACCAGGACGAGGTTGTGGCCCTGGGCGGCGAGCCGCCGGGCGAAGGCGGCGCCGATGCCCGCCGTGGATCCCGTAATCAACGCAGTCGTCATAGGCGCAACCTAGTCGCCCTGCTTCCCGTACTTCTCCACATGGGCCAGCGCCTTGTCCCGAGCCTCCGGCTCCAGGGCGTCGCCCGCCACCAGCGTGCGCGGCAGCAGCTCCCGCTCGGTGGTGAAGGCGCGGAACCAGAACTCCACCGTCACCTCGTGGTCCGGGCGGTGCACGACCTCGATGGTGTCGCCGGGTGAGACCGAACCCTCCCGCAGGACCCGCAGGTAGGCGCCCGGCCGGGCCTCCTGGGTGAACCGCTTGACCCACGCCTTCTCGCCGAGCATCCCCTGGAAGGTCCGGCACGGGATGCGGGCCGAGGCCACTTCCAGGAGCAGGTCCGGGCCGACCCGCCAGCGCTCGCCGAGCAGTGCGCCGTTCACGTCGAGGCCGGAGGTGGTGAAGTTCTCGCCGAAGAGCCCGCCGGGCAGTTCGCGGCCGAGCTCGCCCTCCCACCAGTCCAGGTCCTCGCGGGCGTACGCGTACACGGCCTGGTGGTCCCCGCCGTGATGGCGCAGGTGGCAGACGTCGTCCCCCTCGACGCCGCTCGCGCCGACGCCCTTGGGGCCCGGCGCGAAGACCCGTACGGGGCCCGGCGCGGGAATCTTGCCGTGACCGGTCAGCCCGTCCGGGGCGTCGGTGTAGTCGACGGCCGTCGCGCGGCCCAGGTTCACGGAGATCAGATGCATGGCTCAACGCTAGCCGAATCACCTCAAAGGCAGCCGGGGATTATTCGCGCCGAGGTCAAAGCGCCCCTTATGCTCGAAGGGTGATCGAGGCACGTCATCTCCGAGTTCTGCGCGCTGTCGCCGGAACCGGGTCCTTCTCCGCCGCCGCCCGCGAGCTCGGCTGCACCCAGCCGGCCGTCTCCCAGCAGATGAAGGCGCTGGAACAGTCCGCCGGCACCCCGCTGCTGATCCGCACCGGGCGCGAAATGCGCCTCACCCAGGCCGGTGAGGCGCTGGTCCGGCATGCCGCCGGGATCCTCGCCGGGCTGACGGCGGCCGAGGAGGAGGTCGCGGCGATCGCCGGGCTGCGCGCCGGCCGGGTCCGGCTGGTCTCCTTCCCCAGCGGCAGTTCCACGCTGGTGCCGACCGCGCTCGCGGCGATGCGCGCCGAGCACCCCGGGACCCGGATCTCGCTCGTCGAGGCGGAGCCGCCGCGCTCGGTGGAGATGCTGCGCGAGGGGGACTGTGATCTCGCGCTGGCCTTCCGCTACGGAGGCGCCTCCGGATCGGCGGCCGAGTGGGAGGACCTCGTGGTCCGGCCGCTGCTGACCGACCGGCTCGTCGGCCTGGTCCCCGAGGGGCACCGGCTGGCGGGAGCGGAGCGGGTGGGCATGGCGGAGCTGGCCGACGAGCCCTGGATCGCGGGCTGTCCGCGCTGCCGCCGCCATCTGGTGGAGGTGTGCGAGGCCGCCGGCTTCACCCCGCGCATCGACTTCGCCACCGACGACTACCCGGCCGTGGTCGGCCTGGTCGGGGCCGGGCTCGGGGTCGCGGTGCTGCCGGAGCTCGCGGTGGAGTCCGTACGGGCCAAGGGCGTGAGCACCCTCGCCGTGGAACCGGCCGTCGAGCGGGAGGTCGTCGCGCTGACCCTGCCCGACCTGGCGCGGGTCCCGGCGGTGGCCGCGACCCTGACCCAGCTGGAGCGGGCCGCCCGGCGCTGATCGTCCGCGCCGGACGGGGCGCCACGCGAAGGACCGTACGGCGGTACGGCCGGTCGGGTGGCAGCCCGGTCCGGTACGCGGCACGCCCGTGCGTGCGTGCCGGTGCTGTGTGTGGCGAATGAGCTGGAGGAAACGTTCCTTCGGTCGTTTCGTGTGGAGCCCGCTCAGTGCGGAGCGATCGGTGCGCTCGGCCCGATCGTGCTCGTCGCCGGGATCAGGCGATGGCGGGCGCGGCCCATCAGTTCTTCGCGTTCGTCCTCGGTGAGGCCGCCCCACACCCCGTAGGGCTCGCGGACGGCGAGTGCGTGCGCGGCGCATTCAGAACGCACCGGGCATCGCATGCAGACCTCTTTAGCCGAGGTCTCGCGCGCGCTCCTGGCCGCGCCCCGCTCGCCTTCCGGGTGGAAGAAGAGGGAGCTGTCGACCCCGCGGCAGGCGGCCAGCAGCTGCCAGTCCCAGAGGTCGGCGTTCGGTCCGGGGAGGCGGGAGAAATCTGCCATTGGTAGTCCTCTTGGTGCCGGTACTGAGGCGGATACGGTCCATGTCTCCACACCTACTGTCGTAGTAGATGTAAATATGACTCATTGGGAATCTAGCCTCAGACATGCGCCAAACGGAAGGAAAGCCGCCAAATAGGGCATACCGTCATCTGGAGGACACGCGGCGAGCGGCTCCTGCCTCGTGTTCGCTTCCTCACGTAGAGTGCCGAAGGTGTCCGTCCGACCCGTAACTCTTTCGAGTGACCATCGTTGAGAGTGCGAAGGCGGTTGAACCAAGAAGTTCTCGGACATGTGTCCGGGAGCATCGACCGCACAGGTGACGATACGTACCAGCCTGGAGGCTCAAGGTGACGCGCATCAGCAGCTGCGGAGGGCGGTCATGACATCCGTCCTCGTCTGCGACGACTCCCCGCTTGCCCGAGAGGCGCTCCGTCGCGCGGTTGCCACCGTGCCCGGCGTCGAGCGAGTGACGACGGCTGCCAACGGCGAGGAAGTCCTCCGCCGCTGGGGTGCCGACCGTTCCGACCTGATTCTGATGGATGTCCGGATGCCCGGGCTCGGCGGTGTGGAGACGGTTCGCCGGCTGCTCTCGGCCGACCCCGGCGCCCGCATCATCATGCTGACGGTCGCCGAGGACCTGGACGGCGTGGCCCTCGCGGTCGCCGCCGGCGCCCGGGGCTATCTGCACAAGGACGCCTCGCGCGCCGAACTGCGGGCCACGGTCACCCAGGCCCTCGCCGACCCGACCTGGAGGCTGGCCCCGCGCCGGCTCCGCTCGGCCGAGATGGGCGCCGCGCCCACGCTCACCGCGCGCGAGATCCAGGTGCTGGAGGGCATGAGCCACGGCCGGTCCAATGCGGAGATCGGGCGCGAGCTCTTCCTCTCCGAGGACACGGTCAAGACGCACGCCCGCCGGCTGTTCAAGAAGCTCGGTGCGTCCGACCGGGCGCACGCCGTGGCGCTCGGGTTCCGCTGGGGCCTGGTCCGCTGACCGTGCGACCGCCGGCCCTCACCGGCCGGCGGTGCCGCGGGCGGGCCGGCCCGCCCGGGTTTCCCGTGGTCCCGGGCACCCCTCCGAATCTCCCGCGGTCCGATCCGCCGCACCCTGGTGCGCACCGGGGATTGACGGTGCACAATCCGGGGGACGTGTCGCTTCGGGCGCGATGCCGCATGCTTGAGGGTGTGGCGCATCCTGGAGATGTCGCCGCGGGGACGATTCGGCCGAGCGGGAGGGGAGGGGCCAGAGCATGAGTTCCGGTGCACCCACCCCGCACAACCCGTCGACGCATAACGCTTCGACGCACAACACGGGCCGCGGTGCCGCGAATACTCCGGCGCCAAGGCACCATGGATTGATGCGCGACGACGAGGCCCCGGGGTCACCCGCGACCACAGGCGGCAGCGGCGCCTCCCGAAACAGCGGCGACAGTACCGTCAGCGCGCTCGTACGCCGTGCGGTGGACGGCGACGAGCAGGCCACGCACGATCTGCTCGCCTTCGTGCACCCCCTCGCCATCCGCTACTGCCGCTCCCGCCTGTCGCGACTTCCGGGTGACGCTCGTCACTTCGTGGAGGACCTGGCGCAGGAGGTCTGCGTCGCCGTCCTGATGGCCCTGCCGCGCTACCGCGACACCGGGCGCCCCTTCGAGGCCTTCGTCTTCGCCATCGCCGCGCACAAGGTCGCCGATCTCCAGCGGGCCGCGATGCGCCATCCGGGCAGTACGGCCGTGCCCTCCGACGAGATGCCGGAACGGCCCGACGACTCCCTGGGTCCGGAGGAGCGCGCACTGCTCAGCAGCGACGCCGCCTGGGCCAAGAAGCTGCTCGCCAACCTTCCGGAGAACCAGCGCGAGCTCCTCGTGCTGCGCGTGGCCGTCGGGCTGACCGCCGAAGAGACCGGGCAGATGCTCGGAATGTCTCCCGGGGCGGTGCGCGTCGCCCAGCACCGGGCGCTGAGCCGGCTCCGTGCGCTCGCCGAGCAGTAGGCCGTACGGGGTTTTTCCCGTAGGAAGCTACGAACCTTGGCCTTGATCTTGGTCGTGGAATGAGACGCGTCGGGATCCCGTTAGCATGGACATCCGCGCTGAGCAAGACCATCTTGGAAGGTGTCATGACTGTGAACGCCGACGGAGTGCCCGACAAATTCGCCACGCTCGGCCTCACTTATGACGACGTGCTCCTGCTTCCCGGGTCGTCGGACATGTCCCCGGACGCCATCGACACGTCCTCGCTCATCTCCCGCAACGTCCGTGTGAACGTCCCGCTGCTCTCCGCCGCCATGGACAAGGTCACCGAGGCCCGGATGGCCATCGCGATGGCCCGCCAGGGCGGCGTCGGCGTTCTGCACCGCAACCTCTCCATCGCCGACCAGGCCAACCAGGTAGACCTGGTCAAGCGCTCCGAGTCCGGCATGGTCACCGACCCGATCACGGTGCACCCCGACGCGACCCTGCGCGAGGCCGACGAACTCTGCGCCAAGTTCCGCATCTCCGGCGTCCCGGTCACCGACCCGGCGGGCAAGCTGCTCGGCATCGTCACCAACCGCGACATGGCCTTCGAGTCGGACCGCAGCCGCCAGGTGCGCGAGGTCATGACCCCGATGCCGCTGGTCACGGGCAAGGTGGGCATCACCGGCGTGGACGCCATGGAGCTGCTGCGCCGCCACAAGATCGAGAAGCTGCCGCTCGTCGACGAGGCCGGCCTCCTCAAGGGCCTCATCACGGTCAAGGACTTCGTCAAGGCCGAGAAGTACCCGAACGCCGCCAAGGACAAGGACGGCCGGCTGCTCGTCGGCGCGGCCGTCGGTGTCGCCGGCGACGCGTACGAGCGGGCCCAGGCGCTGATCGAGGCGGGCGCCGACTTCATCGTCGTCGACACCGCCCACGGCCACTCCCGCCTCGTCGGCGACATGGTCTCCAAGATCAAGTCGAACTCGACGGTCGACGTCATCGGCGGCAACATCGCCACCCGCGACGGCGCCCAGGCCCTCATCGACGCCGGCTGCGACGGCATCAAGGTCGGCGTCGGCCCCGGCTCCATCTGCACCACCCGCGTCGTCGCCGGCATCGGCGTCCCGCAGGTCACCGCGATCTACGAGGCCTCGCTCGCCGCCAAGGCGGCCGGCGTGCCGGTCATCGGCGACGGCGGCCTGCAGTACTCCGGCGACATCGCGAAGGCACTCGTCGCCGGAGCCGACACGGTGATGCTCGGCTCGCTGCTCGCGGGCTGCGAGGAGTCCCCGGGCGAGCTGCTGTTCATCAACGGCAAGCAGTTCAAGTCGTACCGCGGCATGGGCTCGCTCGGCGCGATGCAGTCCCGCGGCGACCGCAAGTCCTTCTCCAAGGACCGCTACTTCCAGGAGGGCGTGGGCGGCGACGACAAGCTCATCCCCGAGGGCATCGAGGGCCAGGTCCCGTACCGCGGCCCGCTCTCCGCGGTCGTGCACCAGCTCGTCGGCGGCCTGCGCCAGTCGATGTTCTACGTCGGCGGCCGCACGGTGCCGGAGCTCCAGGACCGCGGCCGGTTCGTCCGGATCACCTCGGCGGGGCTCAAGGAGAGCCACCCGCACGACATCCAGATGACGGTCGAGGCGCCGAACTACAGCCGCAAGGGCTGATCGGACCATCTCAGGAGGGGCGGGCCCGGACGGGCCCGCCCCTCCCGCGTGCCCGGTGCGTGCGTCCGTACAGCGGTCACCGGAACGCGGCGCGCCGGGGTTCGGGGATACTGGACGGGCAGACCCACAGGAAAGGCCACCACACGTGACTGAGATCGAGATCGGGCGCGGCAAGCGCGGCCGCCGGGCGTACGCGTTCGATGACATCGCCATCGTCCCCAGCCGCCGTACCCGGGACCCGAAGGAGGTCTCGATCGCCTGGCAGATCGACGCCTACCGCTTCGAGCTCCCGTTCCTGGCCGCCCCCATGGACTCGGTCGTCTCCCCGCAGACCGCCATCCGCATCGGCGAGCTCGGCGGCCTCGGCGTGCTGAACCTCGAAGGCCTGTGGACCCGGTACGAGGACCCGCAGCCGCTGCTCGACGAGATCGCGGAGCTGGACGAGGAGACCGCCACCCGCCGTCTCCAGGAGATCTACTCCGCTCCGATCCAGGCGGACCTGATCCGGCAGCGGATCAAGGAGGTGCGCGACTCCGGTGTCGTCACCGCCGCGGCCCTCTCCCCGCAGCGCACGGCCGAGTTCTCCAAGGCCGTCGTCGACGCGGGCGTGGACATCTTCGTGATCCGCGGCACCACCGTGTCGGCGGAGCACGTCTCCGGCGCCGCCGAGCCGCTGAACCTCAAGCAGTTCATCTACGAGCTCGACGTCCCGGTCATCGTGGGCGGCTGCGCCACCTACACCGCGGCCCTGCACCTGATGCGCACCGGCGCCGCCGGTGTCCTGGTCGGCTTCGGCGGCGGCGCCGCGCACACCACGCGCAACGTGCTGGGCATCCAGGTCCCGATGGCCACCGCCGTCGCCGACGTGGCCGCGGCCCGCCGCGACTACATGGACGAGTCCGGCGGCCGCTACGTGCACGTCATCGCCGACGGCGGCGTGGGCTGGTCCGGCGACATCCCGAAGGCCGTCGCCTGCGGCGCCGACGCCGTGATGATGGGCTCCCCGCTGGCCCGTGCCACCGACGCGCCCGGCAAGGGCAACCACTGGGGCATGGAGGCCGTCCACGAGGACGTGCCGCGCGGCAAGAAGGTCGACCTCGGTACGGTCGGCACCACCGAGGAGATCCTCACCGGCCCGTCGCACTCCCCGGACGGCTCGATGAACATCTTCGGCGCCCTGCGCCGCTCGATGGCCACCACCGGCTACAGCGAGCTCAAGGAGTTCCAGCGGGTCGAGGTCACCATCGCGGACTCGCAGCACAGCCGCTGAGGCCCGTCCCGCACTGCCTGAGGCCCGGCTTCCCCTCTGGGGAGCCGGGCCTCAGGCGTACCGGGGGTGCGGCCGGGGCGCCGGTCAGTTCTTGCCCTTGGTCCGGCGGTTCACGCAGATGGCCCACGGGACGAGGAAAGCCGCCGCGAGGAGCAGCCAGGGCACCAGGGAGTACGCGTCGTCCCGGGCGAGCTGGCCGTGCCGGTCGCCCATGAACGTGCCGGCCAGGACCACCCACGCGAGGGCGAGCATCCCGGGGAGGCCGAGCACCCACAGCAGGACGGTGAACCAGGCGGCGGGTTCGGAGCGCGCGGGGTGCGGGGGGCGCGAGGTGTTCGGGCGGCTCGGGGTGTTCTGGGTGTTCTGGGTGTTCGGGAGGTTCGGGGACACGCGCGGATCATAGGGCCGGGGGGCGTGCGGAAGACAGGTTTCCGGCCGCGCGTGATCAAGGGCCTGCCTGCTCGGAGCCGTGGAGTCGCGGAGCCGCGGGGGTCGGGTACGCGGACGGCCCCGGAGTCCTGGGCGGAGTCCGGGGCCGGGCCGTGTGGAACCGAGGGGTCAGGCGGCCTTGCGGGCCGACTGGAAGGCGGTGTAGCCGCCGAAGGCGAGGAACAGGTACGTCATCGGGCCCGAGTCTTCCTTCCAGGCGTCGACGAGCAGGGAAGTGCCGAGGTTGAGCACGTCGAGGGTGCTCACACCGAGGTCGTCCGCGTTGTACATGGCGATGCCGAGGATCTGGCCCGCGAAGATGGCGGCCAGGGACAGCAGGGCGCTGAACACCGGCAGGAGGGGGTTGGCCCCACCGAACTTGCCGGCGGCGAAGCCGACCGCGGCGCCGACGCCGACGGCCGCGTAGCTGATCTGGTATCCGCTCAGGCCGATGATCGTTCCGTACAGGGCGGCGGTGACCAGGGCGGCGCCCACGGCCGCGGCGATCCCGAGGCCCACGTTGGCGGGGCGCGCCGGGGCCGGAGCCTGGGCCTGGAGGAAGTCGGCGCCGGACGGGCCCGGGTAGCGGTAGTCGGCCGCTGCGGCGTCGGGCGCGGGAGTGGTGGAGTCGGGCGTGGGCGACGGGAACTGCTGGCTCATGGAGAAATCCCCCCCAGGGATTTGGGCACACGGGGCCCGCACGGCTGACGTGGGGGTGTATGCACGAGATAAGACGCCGCAGGCTAGCAGCAGCCTGTGACATCCGTGGAGGGGTTTCGGGCGGGCGGTCCGTGCCTGCGGGGCACGGGCTAGAGACGGTGTGCGGCGCCCGCCGGGCTGGCGCCGCGGGTGTCCAGGAGCAACTGGGCCTTGACCGCCAGGCCTTGCAGGTCGTAGGTGCGGTGGTGCTGGAGCAGGATCGTCAGATCGGCGTTGGCGGCGGCCTCGTACAAAGATTCGGCACGGGGGACGGGCTGGTCCCTGACGCGCCACCCGGCGATGTACGGGTCGTGGTAGCTGATCAGGGCGCCGAGGTCGAGGAGGCGGCTGGCGATCTCGCGCGCCGGGGAGCCCTCCTGGTCGGCGAGGTCCGGCTTGTAGGTGACGCCCAGGAGGAGGACGCGGGCGCCGCGCGCGGACTTGCCGTGCTCGTTGAGCAGGGTGGCGCTGCGCTGGATGACGTACTGCGGCATCCGGTCGTTGATCTCCTGCGCCAGACCGACCATGCGCAGCGGGTGGCCCGGGGTGCGGGTGGTGTGGGGGAGGTAGTTGGGGTCGAGGGGGACTCCGTGGCCGCCGACTCCGGGGCCGGGGCGGAAGGCCTGGAACCCGTACGGCTTGGTCTCGGCGCACCGGATGACGTCCCACAGGTCCACGCCGAGGTCGTGGCAGAGCACGGCCATCTCGTTCATGAGGGCGATGTTGACGTGTCGGTAGTTGGTTTCCAGGAGCTGGACCGTCTCGGCCTCGCGCAGGCCGCGGGCGCGGACCACCTTCTCGGTGAGGCGGGCGTAGAAGGCGTGCGCGGACTCCGTGCAGGCGGGGGTCAGGCCGCCGATGACCTTGGGGGTGTTGGAGATGCCGTGCGTGCGGTTGCCGGGGTCCAGGCGGCTGGGGGAGTAGGCCAGGTGGAAGTCCCGGCCGGCGCGCAGGCGGGATCCCGATTCGAGGATCGGGCGCAGGTAGTCCTCGGTGACGCCGGGGTGGGCCGCCGATTCGAGGATGACGGTGGTGTGGGGGCGCAGTCGGGCGGCGAGCGTGCGGCCCGCCTCGCCGACCGCGGACAGGTCGAGTGCGCGGTCGGCGCCGAGCTGGGTGGGGGCGCAGATGACGGCCGTGCGGACCCGGCCGAGTTCGACGGGGTTGGTGGTGACCCGGAAGCCGGCCGCCGACATGCGGCGGATCTCTGCGGCGGTGAGGGTGGAGTCCGTAGCCGGACCGCTGTCGTAGCCGACCGTCTCGATCCCGGCGGCCACGGCTGCCTGGGCGAGCGGGAGGCCGAGATGGCCGAGTCCGATGACGGCGAGATCTGCGGGCATGGGGGTGCCGTCCCTTCCCTTCCCTGACATGCATGAGGGGGCGGAGCGCGCAAGTCCTGTGGCGGAGGAAATCTGGCGCAATGTCAGACTAGGCGTATATATGACAGATATGTCGTATTCGGAGGTCTTGGCCGCCGCCGTGTTATCCACAGCCGGTGGCTGATGTGGGTGCGGCCGGTGAGAATCATGAACGGGCGATGTGAGCGGGATCACCCACAACGGGTGGGATGACCGCACAGGGCGGACGGGGCGACCCGCGTCAACGGGAGGCAGGCAGCCGTGAGGACTGGGACAGGGGCAGGGACGGGCGCAGCGGCAGGTAAGGGGTCGGGGGCGGCGACGGGCATGGGGATGGGTGCGGGGATGGGGGGTGGTGGCGGGCAGGCCTCGCTGGGGCCCGTGCAGCGGGCCGAGGCGCTCGCCGGGATGGCCGAGCGGGAGCTGGACGTGCTGGTGGTCGGGGCCGGCGTGGTGGGAGCCGGTACCGCCCTCGACGCCGTGACCAGGGGCCTGGCGACCGGGCTGGTGGAGGCGAGGGACTGGGCTTCGGGCACCTCCAGCCGCTCCAGCAAGCTCATCCACGGCGGGCTCAGATATCTGGAGATGCTCGACTTCGCCCTGGTGCGGGAGGCGCTCAAGGAGCGCGGCCTGCTGCTGGGGCGGCTCGCCCCGCACCTGGTGAAGCCGGTGCCGTTCCTCTATCCGTTGCAGCACAAGGGGTGGGAGCGGTTCTACGCCGGTTCGGGCGTCGCGCTGTACGACGCCATGTCGCTCTCCAGCGGCCACGGGCGCGGGCTGCCGACGCACCGCCACCTCTCGCGCAAGCGCGCCCTGCGGATCGCACCGGCGCTGCGCAAGGACGCCCTGGTGGGCGCCCTGCAGTACTACGACGCCCAGATGGACGACGCGCGCTACGTGGCGACCCTGGTCCGGACGGCCGCCGCGTACGGGGCGCAGTGCGCCAACCGGGCGAGGGTCGTCGGCTTCCTGCGGGAGGGCGAGCGGGTCGTCGGCGCGCGGGTGCGGGATGTGGAAGGGGGGCGGGGAAGTGCCGGGGAGTACGAGATCCGGGCGAAGCAGATCGTCAACGCCACGGGGGTGTGGACGGACGACACCCAGGCGCTGATCGGGGAGCGCGGCCAGTTCCACGTACGGGCCTCGAAGGGCATCCACCTCGTCGTTCCCAAGGACCGGATCCACTCCTCGACCGGGCTGATCCTGCGGACCGAGAAGTCGGTGCTCTTCGTCATCCCGTGGGGCCGGCACTGGATCGTGGGCACCACGGACACCGACTGGGACCTGGACAAGGCGCACCCGGCGGCGTCGAGCGCGGACATCGACTACCTGCTGGAGCACGTGAACTCGGTGCTGGCGGTCCCGCTCACCCGGGACGACGTCCAGGGGGTCTACGCCGGCCTGCGGCCGCTGCTGGCCGGGGAGTCGGACGCGACGAGCAAGCTCTCGCGCGAGCACACGGTGGCGCACCCGGTGCCGGGGCTGGTGGTGGTCGCCGGCGGCAAGTACACGACGTACCGGGTGATGGCCAAGGACGCGGTGGACGAGGCGGTGCACGGCCTCGACCAGCGGGTCGCGCCGTGCGTGACGGAGGACGTGCCGCTGGTCGGGGCCGAGGGGTACCGGGCCCTGTGGAACGCCCGGGCGCGGATCGCCGCGCGGACCGGGCTCCATGTGGTGCGGGTGGAGCACCTCTTGAACCGGTACGGCTCGCTGACGGAGGAACTGCTGGCGCTGATCGCCGAAGACCCCTCGCTCGGGGAGCCGCTGACGGGCGCCGACGACTACCTCCGCGCCGAGGTGGTCTACGCGGCCTCGCACGAGGGGGCGCGGCACCTGGACGACGTGCTGACCCGGCGGACGCGGATCTCGATCGAGACCTTCGACCGCGGGACGCGATCGGCGCGCGAGTGTGCGGAGTTGATGGCTCCGGTCCTGGGCTGGGACGAGCAGCAGATCGAGAAGGAAGTGGAACACTACGAGAAGAGGGTGCAGGCGGAGCGGGAGTCGCAGCGTCAGCCGGACGATCAGACGGCGGACGCGGCGAGGCTGGGGGCGCCGGACATCGTCCCGTTGTAACTCCGTCACTTCGCGGGCGGAACCGCGGACCCGGGGCTCCCGTCCGTTGCGGAGTAAGGGACAATGAGGGTTCTGCCGGGGCGGGTTACCGGGCACCCCGGCCGCTGCCAGGGCAACCGGAGCAGGCGGCACGAACGCAGAGGGGACGCATGTCGAAGCCGGAGCACACCGAGTCGCCGGAGCCGTCTGTCGGGACGGGATCGCCGGTGCCTCCGGCGTCACCCCCGACGGAACCGAAGTCTCCGGCGAAGCCGCCTGCGGCGGGAGCCGCGAAGCGGGCTGCCGCCGCGAAGCCGGGCGCTTCCGCGGCGGAGCCGGAGCCGCGGAAGGCTGCGCCGCGGAAGGCGGCTGCGGCGAAGGCTGCCCGTGGGGCCGAGCCCGAGGACGCGAAGCCTGCCGGTGCGAAGGCCGAGCCTGTGGATGCGAAGCCGGGCGAGGCTGCGGGTGCGGGTGTCGAGCCTGAGGATGCGAAGCCTGTCCAGGGGCAGGCCGAGCCCGAGGATGCGAAGCCTGTTCAGGGGAAGGGCGAGGCCAAGGGGGCGGAGCCCGTCCGTGGGACGGGTGCGTCCGAGGGTGTGAAGGCTGCCGGGTCTGAAGACGCGAAGCCCGTCGGCGTGAAGGCGGAGCTGCGCAAGGCTGCCGTCGTGCGCGCGGACGGTGGGGACGAGGCCGCGAAGCCCGTCGCGGTGAGCAAGGCCGACGAGGTGGCCGCCGCCGTCAAGGCCGCCGCGGCCAAGGCGGGAGAGGGCGCTCACGACGAGGGCCGGCTGCTCGCGGGCCGGTACCGGCTCGGGGACGTCCTCGGCAAGGGCGGCATGGGTACCGTCTGGCGCGCCGAGGACGAGACCCTCGGCCGCACCGTCGCCGTCAAGGAACTCCGTTTCGGCAGCGGCGTCGACGAGGACGAGAAGCGCCGCCTGATCACCCGCACCCTCCGCGAGGCGAAGGCCATCGCCCGGATCCGCAGCGGTGGCGCGGTGACCGTCTACGACGTCGTCGACGAAGACGGCCGGCCGTGGATCGTCATGGAGCTCATCGAGGGCCCCTCGCTCGCGGAGTTCATCCGCGAGAGCGGCCCGCTGACCCCCCGCCGGGCCGCGGAAGTCGGCCTCGCCGTGCTCGACGTACTCCGGGCCGCCCACCGCCAGGGCATCCTGCACCGGGACGTGAAGCCCTCCAACGTGCTCCTCGCGGACCGCGGCAACGGCCGCGTGGTCCTCACCGACTTCGGCATCGCCCAGGTCGAGGGCGACCCCTCCGTCACCTCCACCGGCATGCTCGTCGGCGCGCCCTCGTACATCTCGCCCGAGCGGGCCCGCGGCCAGCGCCCCGGCCCGCCGGCGGACATGTGGTCGCTCGGCGGCCTGCTGTACGCCGCGGTCGAGGGGGTTCCCCCGTACGACAAGGGGTCGGCCCTCGCGACGCTCACCGCGGTGATGACCGAGCCCGTCGAACCGCCCAAGAACGCGGGCCCGCTGACCGAGGTCATCTACGGCCTCCTCGTCAAGGACCCCGCCCACCGGCTCGACGACGAGCGCGCACGGGTGCTGCTCACCGCCGTGATCGAAGCACCCGAGCCGCCGGCCCCCGTACCGGCCCCGGACGTCGAGGAGACCCGGCAGATATCGCTCGCCGAGGCCCGGGACGCCGCCGAGAAGGCGGCGGCCGACAAGGCGGCCAAGGCCGCCGAGAAGGCGGAGAAGAAGGAACGCGAGCGCCGTGAGCGCGAGCAGCGCGAGCGCGCCCGCGCGGCGCTGAAGTCGGCCCGCAAGGAGGCGGCCGCCAGCGCTGCCGCCGCGGCCGCCGCCACGGCCGCGACCGCGGCCGAGTCCCCGAAGCCGCGCCCGGCGCCCGTGGCCGCCCCGCTCACCGACGTCGTGCCGCGCCGCACCATCGCGCTCGCGATAGCCGGCGTGGTCATGGCGCTCGCCGTCATCGGCTCGATCGTCGCGTACGCCGTGAGCGGCGACGACGAGAACGGCGGTACCCCGAAGGACGGCAAGGGCGGCGGCAAGACCGCCGCGTCGAGCCCCGCGCCCGGTTCGTCGGCCCCGTCGGCGCCCGCGCCCTCGCCTTCGCCCTCCCCCTCGCCGAAGACCGGCGAGGGCTCCGGCGGGGCCGCGTCCCCGGACCCGGGCCAGTCGCCCGGTTCGGGCACCAACCCCGGCCAGGGTCAGGGGGCCACGCCCGGTGGCGCCCTGCCCGGGCTCCCGCCCGGGTACGCGCAGGTCAACGACCCCGGGTTCCACTTCGCGATGGGTCTGCCCGCGAGCTTCAAGCAGACCGGCGTGATAGGGAAGAACGACGGCGTCATCTACAGCAGCGACGGCGGTTTCCCGCGCGTGCAGATCGACTTCAACAGTTCGCCGAAGGACGACGCCCGCGCCGCCTGGCTGGAACTGGCTCCGAGCGTGGCGGGCAGCAGTAGCAACTACAAGCTGCTGCGCCTCGAGAAGGTCGAGTACCGCGGGTACCCGACCGTCGCGGACTGGGAGTTCGAGCGGGACCAGCGGGGCGAGCGGGTCCGGGTGCTCGACCGCGGGTTCAGGATGGACGCGAAGCACGGCTACGCCATCATGATCACCTGCCGCGCCGACCAGTGGGACGCGGAGGAGTGTAGGCAGCTGCGCACCACGGCGTTCGACACCTTCCAGCCGCTGGGCTGACGCGGGTTCCGGGCGAGCTCGTGTCAGCCTCGCCAGGGCCGGGACGCGGGCGCCCCGGGCGTCGTATCGTGTCAGCGGGGCCTGGGGGACGGGCCCGCAGCTCTCGGGGGAGGCGATGTGGAGGACTACGCGGGCCGGATCCTGGCCGAGCGCTACCGTCTGCCGTTGCCGCCGTCCGATGCGTACGAACTGATCGAGACCCGGGCCTTCGACACGCGCAGCGGTCAGGAAGTCCTCGTACGGCAGGTGCCGTTGCCGGAGGTCGTCGACGCGGAGCTGCTGGACGGCACGCGGGGCGGCCCGCCCGCCGCCGGCGGCCGGCGGCTCCCGCACGCCGAACTGCCCGCCGTGCGCAGGGCGATCGAGGCGGCGCAGGCAGCGGCGTCCGTGCCGGACCATCCACGGCTGGATCAGGTCTTCGACGTGTTCGCGGAGGGCGGGTCGCTCTGGATAGTGAGCGAACTCGTCCCGGCCCGACCGCTGGCGGCGCTGATCGCCGACGAACCGCTGAGCCCGTACCGGGCGGCGGAGGTGGCGGCGGACGTGCTGACCGCTCTGCGGGTGCTGCACGCGCACGGCTGGACGCACCGGAACATCACCATGCGGACGGTGCTGATCTGCGAGGACGGGCGGGTCGTCCTGACGGGCCTGGCGGCGGGAGCGGCGGAAGACGCCCTGTGCGGGTACGACCCGGTTCCCCCGCAGGACGGCACGGGCCACTCGGCGGTGGCGGCGGTTTGGCCGGGCGGGGAACCGGTTGCCGGCGCCGGGTTCGGGGCGGGCCGGCCCGAGAGCGGTGGCGGGTACGGCGGCGGGCAGGTGGACGGGTACGGCCGCGACGCTTCGGCCGGGCCGGTGGCGGGCGCGGGGTATGGCGGCGCAGCCCCGGCTGGGCCGGGTGGCGGCGCGGGGTACGGCGGTGGTTCCCCGGGCGGGGCTTGGGGCGGGACGGCGGTGGATGCCGGGTACGGACAGGGGGTCGGGCCCGGTGCGGTTGGCGGGCAGCGGGGCGGGGAGCCCGGCGATCGGTACGACGACCTGTACGGGGGCGGGGACGCGGAGCGGTCCGCGCGGGACGGCGGGGCGGGTACGGGTACGGCCGCTCAGAGGGGCGGGAACGCGGCGGAGTACGCGCCGCTCGTGGCTCCGGGGTACGACACCGGGCCGCGCTACCGGGACCACATAAGCCCCGGGACCGCGAACGGTCCCGATGTATCCGGTACTTCCGGCGCCCCCGGCGCTGCGAGTGCTCCCGGCGGTTACGCCGGCCCAGGCGCTCCGAGCGGGCCCGGTGCCCACGGCGTTCACGGTGCCTCCGGTACCCCTGGTACCCCCGGCGTTCATGGTGGCTCCGGCACCTCCCGCACCCCCGGCGCTGCGAGTGCTCCCGGTGCCTCCGGCGTTGCCGGTACGCCCGGCGGTCACGGCGTTGCCAGCGCTTCTGACGGTTCCGGTGCGCCCGGGACTTCTGGCGCCTCCGGCGTTGCCGGTGCGCCTGGCGTTCACGGTGCATCCGGCACTCTTGGCCCTTCCGGTACCCCGGGGACTCCCGGGAACCAGGGCGCCCTCGGGACTCCAGGGACTCAGGGTGGCCCCGGGACTCCGGGTGTCGCCGGGGATCGGCCCGATCTGAAGGCTGCCGCGCGGGCCGGGGCCATCGCCGCGTACCGGGCCGGGGCCCAGGCCGCCGCGCGGATCACCGAGCAGCGCAAGGCCGGTTCGGAGCCCGCGCCGGAGTCGGAAGCGGAGCCGAGGCCGGAGGGGTCGAAGCTGCCGCAGGGGTACTCGTACCCGTACGGCGGTCCGGACAGCGGCGCGACCTGGCACGGTGCCACCCCGCGCCGCCAGGCCCTGCCCCCGGCCGGGGCGGAGCCGCCGGCCCGCGCCGTGCTGCCGGCGCAACTCGCCCTCCCCCAGGGCTACCAGCAGGCGGACACCCCCGGCGACGGCCAGGCACCCGGGCAGGCGGAGGGCGGCCGGGCGGTGCCCGGCCCCGGCCACGGGCAGCCTTCGCCGCGTCCAGGCCGCCCGGATCAGGATCAGGCGGGCTTCGGTCAGCCGGTTGCGCGGGACGCCGCCGGGTACGGCGGGCAGCCCCAGCTCGGGCCGGGCGGTACGCAGAGCGACACCGGATACGGGGCGGCGGCCGGGGCTGCTGGGTACGGGCAGGCCGGTCCACAGAACGGTGCCGGGTACACGGCGGTTCCCG
The DNA here is from genome assembly GCF_057834385.1 of Streptomyces sp. GL_141. Lineage (NCBI taxonomy): Bacteria > Bacillati > Actinomycetota > Actinomycetes > Kitasatosporales > Streptomycetaceae > Streptomyces > Streptomyces sp. GL_141. The sequence goes on along the minus strand of NZ_CM174402.1, from coordinate 3,294,501 downwards.
CGACCCGGGAGCACGGGCAGGGCGGTCCGCAGGGCGGCACCGGGTACGCGGCTTCCGCGCCCCGCGGCCCCGGCCAGACCGGTCCGCAGGGCGGTGTCCGGAACCCGGCCGGGGGTGGTGGGCGGGCCGGTGGTGGGGTTGGCGGGTGGGGGAGTGGGCCGCGGAGCGGGCTCGATGCCGAGCGGGCCCGGCAGACGCGGATGGCCGTGGTCGGGGCCGTCACCGAGCGGTGGGCTCCCGAGCAGGCGCAGGCCGTGCACGGGCCGTGGCAGTTGGCCGCGCCGGTCGGGCCGGCCACCGACCTCTGGGGGCTCGGCGCGCTCCTGTACCGGGCCGTACAGGGCCATGCCCCGTACCCCGAGGACAGCGTCGCCGAGCTCGTGGAGATGGTCTGCGCCGAGCCCCCCGCCTTCGCCGAGGAGTGCGGCCCGCTGCGCCCGATCGTGGAATCCCTGCTGCGCCAGGACCCGACCGAGCGCCCCGACTTCGAGGAGCTCCGCGGCTGGCTGCGCTCCCTCGTGCGGTCCGCTCCGGAGCCCGACGGCGGCTTCGCGATGCTGCCCCCGGTGGTGGAGGATCCGGCCAGGCTGCCCGTCGTACGGCGACGCGCCGACCTGCACGGCCGGCACCGCAGCGCCGAACACCCCCGCAAGCCGCGCTCGCTGGGGCGTTCCCTGTTACTCGGGATCCTCGTCCTGCTCTCGGGAGCCGTGGCCTACGCCCTGTTCTTCATGCCCCGCTCCGCCGATCCGCAAGGCGGGCAGAAGGCCGCCGGCATGAAGCAGCCCGCCGCGACCCAGTCGCAGAGCCCGGGGCGCAGCCCCAGCCCGAAGCAGAGCGGGTCCGCACCGGCTCCGAGCCCCTCCGCGAACCCGCCCGAGTCCAAGCCGGCTCCGCAGACCAACGCCCCCGCTCCGTCCGGGTACACGGCCCAGCAGGACGCCGAGCACTTCTCGATCAACGTTCCGAACGGCTGGGAACGCCGCGGAATGAACGAGTCCGGTCAGGTCCGCTACACGGACGGGGCCTTCGTCCTGACCGTCGTCCCCGGCCGGGACAAGGTCGAGGGCAACCCCGACCCGGCCACCTACCAGAAGGACAAGGAGCCCGAGCTGGCTCCGTACCGCTCCTCCACCTGGTCCAGCGTCAGCGACATCAAGTCCACCAAGGTCGGCAACCAGCTCCGCGTCACCGGCCGGTACACGTGGATCGACGGCAACGGCCGCTCCGTCGTGGCCCGCAACTTCGTCGTCGCGCTCGGAGGTTCCTACCACGTGGTCATGGTCACCGGCCCCCAGGACCAGGAGGGCAAGGTCACCGAAACCTTCGAGCAGGCGACGGCCAGCTACAAGAGCGGCGGCTGACGCGGTATCAGTACGGCGATTGCGTCACAGTGCGGCCCAACCGCCGCCGAGTGGTTCCGTCGCCGCCGGGGATCTCCGTAGTCTGACCGGAAGTGCACAGAGCGGCGGCGGGGTTTCGTGGAACAGCAGACAGGTGCGGGTGCGGTGCTCGCGGGCCGGTACCGGCTCGTGGAGCCCATCGGCAGGGGCGGCATGGGCAAGGTGTGGCGCGCGCACGATGAGCTGCTGCACAGGACGGTCGCCGTCAAGGAACTGACGGCGGGCCTGTACGTCGCCCAGGCCGACCGGGACGTCCTGCACGCCCGGACGCAGAAGGAGGCCCGGGCCGCGGCCCGGATCCAGCATCCGGCGGTCGTCACGGTCCACGACGTACTGGAACACGACGACCGGCCCTGGATCGTCATGGAGTACATCGACGGCCCCTCCCTCGCGGACGCGGCGAAGTCCGCCGGCCGGATCGAACCCCGTGAGGCGGCCCGGATCGGGCTGCACGTCCTCGGTGCGCTGCGCGCCGCCCACGCGGTCGGCGTCCTGCACCGGGACGTGAAACCGGGCAACGTGATGCTCGCCAAGGACGGGCGGGTGATGCTCGCCGACTTCGGCATCGCCGCGATCGAGGGCGACTCCTCCATCACCCGCACCGGCGAACTCGTCGGCTCCATCGACTACCTGGCCCCCGAACGGGTCACCGGCGGGTCCCCCGACCCGGCCTCCGACCTGTGGTCGCTCGGCGCGACGCTGTACACGGCCGTCGAGGCCCGCTCGCCCTTCCGCCGCACCTCGCCCATCTCCAGCCTCCAGGCCGTGGTGAACGAGGAGCCGCCCGCCCCGACCCACGCGGGCGCGCTGGCCCCGGTCATCACGGCGCTGCTGCGCAAGGACCCGGCGAAGCGGCCGTCGGCCGACGAGGCCGAGCAGATGCTGCTGCAGGCGATGGAGGGCCGCGAGCCGAGGGCGGCGCAGGCGTACGTACCCACGCGCGCGATGGGCTCCGAGGAGCTGGTCGCAGCCCGCAACGAGGCGGGGGACACGACCGCGCTGCCCGGCGACGGAGAGCCGGGCCAGGGTCGGGGCCAGAGCCAGAGCCAGGGGCCGGAGCAGGAGCAGGGGCAGGAGCAGGGCCGGGCCCCGGAGACGAGGCAGGAGCCGGTGCTCGTCGCCCGGTCCGAGGCCGGACCGGGCGCGCCGGCCGGGCCGGGCGCGCCGGCCGGGCCGGGCCCGCGGGACACCGGGGCCCCCGGCCGGTTCAGGCGCGCCGCGGTCGTCGCCGTGGTGGCGGCGCTGCTCGGTGGCGGCGGGGTGTTCGGGATCCTGAAGTACACCGGCGACGCGGAAACGGCCGGCGGGATCCCGGGCCGGACGGCCGGTTCGCCGGACCCGTCGGCCGGTGCCGCCTCCGGCGGCGTGGACTCCAAGGGGCAGACGGAGAAGGCTCCGCCGGCGGGCTGGACGAAGGTGGTCGACAAGGAGGGCTTCACCCTCTTCGTTCCGGAGGGCTGGAAGCGCAGGGAGGACGGCTCGCAGATCGACTACACCAAGGACGGCGGCAAGCACTTCATCCGGATCGCGGTGGACCGCGAGCCGACGTTCAAGGACCCGTACGCACACCTGCTGGACCTGGAGAAGCAGGTCCAGAAGCGCTCCGACTACGTGCGCCGGATCCTGCGCCCGAACACCTTCCGGGGGCAGGTCAAGTCCGCCCTGTGGGAGTTCGTCTGGACGGAGAAGACCGGGGCGTTCCCCGGTCCCCGGCAGGCCATCGAGCAGATGTACTACGCGCCGGACGGCACCGAGTACGCGGTGTACATGTCGGGTCCGGTCTCGGACTGGGACACGACCCGGGAGCAGTTCGACGTGGTGCTCAGCGGCTGGGCGCCGGCCCCGCCCCGCTGAGGCCCCGCCCCGCCGAGTCCCCGCCCCGCCGAGTCCCCGCCCCCGCCGAGTCCCCGCCCCGCCGGCGCCCGACCCGGCCCGGCTGAGACCGCGCCGCGGGGCCCGGATTCCGCCATCCCGCCAGTGATCACTGGCAGAAATGGCAAAATCCGGTTACCGGCGGGTACCCAAAGCACCCCCGGGCGGAATACGCTCACGGCCATGACGGACACGCAGGCCCCGGCCCCCCTCCGCAGCGCCCCGCAGCCCACCAACCCGGTCGCCCCCGCCCCGGCCGGCGCCCGGAGCGCCGCCGACGTGGTGACCCCCGAACTGGTCGCCCGGCTGACCCGCGGCGTGGCCGGCTCCGGCCGCACCGCCAACCACAGCCCCTTCACCGGGGACCGCCTCGCGGAGCTCCCCGAGTCCACCCCCGAGGACGTGGAGGCGGCCTTCGCCGCCGCCCGCGCCGCGCAGCCCGCCTGGGCCGCCGTGCCCGTCCGCGCGCGGGCCGCCGTGCTGCTGCGCTTCCACGACCTGGTCCTCTCCCGGCAGGCCGAGGTGCTCGACCTGATCCAGCTGGAGACCGGCAAGGCCCGCCTGCACGCCCACGAGGAGGTCCAGGCCGTCTCCATCGCGGCCCGGCACTACGGCCGCAAGGCGCCTTCGTACCTGCGCCCCAAGGGCCACACGGGCGCCATGCCCACCCTCACCAAGGTCACCGAGCTGCGCCAGCCGCGCGGGGTCATCGGCCAGATCGCCCCCTGGAACTACCCCCTCGAACTGTCCATCGGCGACGCCCTGCCCGCCTTCGTCGCGGGCAACGCCGTCGTGATGAAGCCCGACACCGAGACCGCGCTCACCGCCCTGTGGGCCCGCGACCTGATGATCGAGGCGGGCCTGCCGGCCGAGGTGTTCCAGATCGTCATAGGCGAGGGCCCGGTCGTCGGCCCCGAGGTGGTCCGGTACGCCGACTACGTTTCGTTCACCGGCTCCACGCGTACCGGCCGCGAGGTCGCCCAGGGCGCGGCCGCCCGTCTGGTCGGCGCCTCCCTCGAACTCGGCGGCAAGAACGCCATGCTCGTCCTGCGCGACGCCGACGTGGAGAAGGCCGCCGCCGGCGCCGTCCGCGCCTGCTTCTCCTCCGCGGGCCAGCTCTGCATCTCCATCGAGCGGCTGTACGTGCACGCCTCGATCGCCGACGAGTTCGTCGCCCGGTTCGCCGCCCGGACCAAGGCCATGCGCCTCGGCTCCTCCCTCGCCTACGGCGCGGACATGGGCTCCCTGGCCGGCGAACGCCAGCTGTCCGCCGTACAGCGGCACGTGGACGACGCCGTCGCCAAGGGCGCCACCCTCGTCACCGGCGGCGTGGCCCGCCCCGACATCGGCCCGCTCTTCTACGAGCCGACCATCCTCGACGGCGTCGAGACCGCGATGGCGGTGTGCGGGGAGGAGACCTTCGGCCCGGTCGTCTCCATCTACCGCTTCACCGACGAGGACGCGGTCATCGAGGAGGCCAACGGCACCCCCTACGGCCTGAACTCCAGCGTGTGGACGAAGGACGCCCGCCGCGGCCACGCCGTCTCGGCCCGCCTGCGCACCGGCACCGTCAACATCAACGAGGGGTACGCCCCGGCCTACGGCAGCGCCCAGGCGCCCATGGGCGGCATGAAGGAATCCGGCCTCGGCCGCCGCCACGGCTCCGAGGGCATCCTCAAGTACACCGAGGCGCAGACCGTCGCCCACCAGCGGCTGCTGCCGATGGGGCCCTCGTTCGGGATGGACGACGAGAAGTACGCGGCGTTCATGACCCGCAGCCTCCAGGTCATGAAGGCGTTCCGGCTCCGCTAGACGGCCCAGTCCGTTCCGTCAGTCCGTTCCGTTCGGGAGGCACCGCAGTGTCGTACGACTACGACGTCATCGTCATCGGATCGGGTTTCGGAGGGTCGGTCTCGGCGCTGCGGCTCTCCGAGAAGGGGTACCGGGTCGGCGTCCTGGAGGCAGGGCGCCGGTTCACCCGCGAGAGCCTGCCGAAGAACAGCTGGGACCTGCGCAATTACCTGTGGGCCCCGGCCCTCGGCCTGTACGGGATCCAGCGCATCCACCTCCTCGGCAACGTGATGGTCCTCGCGGGCGCCGGGGTCGGCGGCGGCTCCCTCAACTACGCCAACACCCTCTACGTGCCCCCCACCGCCTTCTTCGAGGACCGGCAGTGGGCGTCCATCACGGACTGGCAGGACGAGCTCGCCCCCTACTACGACCAGGCCAAGCGGATGCTGGGGGTCCGGCTCAACCCGACGACGACCCCCTCCGACGTCCACCTCAAGGCGGCCGCCGCCAAGATGGGCGTCGCGGACTCCTTCCACATGGCCCCGGTCGGCGTCTTCTTCGGGGACGGCGACGATGCCGAGGGCCAGGGCAAGGTCCGCCCCGGCGACGAGGTCGCCGACCCGTACTTCGGCGGCGCCGGCCCCGCCCGCAAGGCCTGCACCGAGTGCGGGGAGTGCATGACCGGCTGCCGGCACGGCGCGAAGAACACCCTGAACGAGAACTACCTGCACCTCGCGGAGCGGGCCGGCGCCGTCATCCACCCCATGACCACGGTCACCGCCCTCTCCGACCACCCCGACGGCGGCTACCGGGTCCGCACCGTCCCCACCGAGGGCCGCCGCAGCGCCGAGCCCACGGTGCTGCGCGCCCGCTACGTGGTCGTCGCGGCGGGCACGTACGGCACCCAGACCCTCCTGCACACGATGAAGGACCTCGGCGAGCTGCCCCGCCTCTCGGACCGGCTCGGCGATCTGACCCGGACCAACTCCGAAGGCCTCGTAGGGGCTCAGACGGATGACCGCCGGTACCGCAAGCGGCACGGCAAGGACAAGCGGGCCGACTTCACGCGGGGCGTGGCCATCACCTCCTCGGTGCACCCCAACGCCGACACGCACATCGAGCCGGTGCGCTACGGCAAGGGCTCCAACGCGATGGGGTTCATGACCATCCTCCAGGTGCCCTACTCCGGCCACCGGGTCCGCGCCTGGTTCGGGCGCACCGCCCGGCACCCCGTGCAACTGCTGCGCTCGCTGTCCAACCGGCGCTGGTCGGAGCGGACCATCATCGGCCTGGTCATGCAGTCCCTGGACAACTCCCTGACCACCTACCGCAAGCCCGGCGGCATAGGGAAAGGGCTGCTCACCGCCCGGCAGGGCCACGGAGCGCCCAACCCCGTACAGATCGCCGAGGCCACGCGGGCGGCGACGCTGCTGGCCGAGGAGATCAACGGATTCCCGGGCAGCAACATCGGCGAGCTGATGGGCACCCCGCTGACGGCGCACTTCCTCGGCGGCTGCCCGATCGGCGCCTCGCCCGAGGAGGGCGTGGTCGACCCGTACCACCGGCTCTACGGGCACCCGGGCATCTCGGTGGTGGACGGCTCGGCGGTCTCCGCGAACCTCGGGGTCAACCCGTCGCTGACGATCACCGCGCAGGCGGAACGGGCGATGTCCTACTGGCCGAACAACGGCGAGCGCGATCCGCGCCCGGAGCAGGGGGCGGCCTACACCCGCCTGACGGCCGTGGAACCGGTCCGCCCGGCGGTGCCGAAGGAGGCCTTCGGGGCGCTGCGCCTGCCGTTCCTGGCGGTACCGCAGGTCCCGCCGCGCTCGGCGTCCCCCGTCGAATAGCCGCCGAACAGCCGCCGTACGGCGACCGGGGAGTCAGCGGCACCGCGTGCCCGCCGAATGACTTCGGCGGGCACCGCACTCCCCCTCCGAGCGCGGTACCCGCCGAACTACATGCAAGACATCCGCCCGGCCCGGATGGTTGTAGGGGAATCCGGCGATGGAGGTGTGGCGTCCGTCACACGGTGAAGAGCACAACCAGGAAGGGCCCTCAAGGGTCAGGACCGGCATGAGAAAGCGCATCTCCCTGCTGGCGGCAGCCGGCCTGGTGGCCGTCGGTCTGGCCGCCGCCCCCGCGAACGCCGCGGACCCGGTGTTCACGCTCACCAGCCCTGCGGAGATCGGCCTGCGCCCGCACGCCGGGGACGGCGGCGAGCCGCAGAAGGCCACGGTCGACTTCCGGGTCGAGAACCCGACCGGGAGCGAGTTCCGGCGCCGGAGCACCTTCACGGTCGACCTCGCCCCGCTCAAGGGCGTCGCGGACGTCGCGCTCGCCGAGGGCCAGTCCAGCCGCTGCACCCTCACCGTGACGACGGTCACCTGTGACGACCCCTGGGGCATCTCGACCGGCGAGGACTGGGTGGGGGCCCTGGACCTCACGGCCGCCAAGGGCAGCAAGCCCGGCACGGTCGTCGACCTGACGATGACCGGCGCGGCGGAGGGCGCGACCTTCGAGCCCACCACCACGAAGGTCAGGATCGGCGGTCCCGACCTGGTGATGGAGGAGGCCGCCCTCAAGGCGGCGCTGACTCCGGGCGAGACCCAGCCGCTCCCGATCGTCTTCGGCAACACGGGGACCGAGTCGGTCAAGGGCGTGGCGCTGGAGCTCAACACGACGCACGGCATGGGGCTGGTCGAGCAGTACGACAACTGCGCCACCAGCGAGAACGACACCACCGGGAAGCCCTGGAACAAGGGCTGGTCCACGACGGTGTGCACGTTCGACAACGAGATCAAGCCGGGCGAGGTTTGGGAGATCGCCGGCGCGCTGACCCTGGAGGCCGCTCCGCACGCCTTCATCGAAGGACTGATCTACGGGGTGCACGAGGCCGGCTCCCAGCCGAAGTCCACGCAGAAGTTCAGCACCCCCCGCACGGGCAAGAAGCTGGGCCTCAAGACGCGCGCGGCCAAGGCCGCGCCGCGCGCCGCGGACCTGGACCCGTGGAACAACCGGCACGAGTTCGACTTCTCGGTGAAGAACACCGCCGACCTGGTGGCCACCGACACCTCGCTGAAGGGCAAGGCGGGCGAGACGGTCAAGGCCCGGCTCGGCTTCCGCAACGAGGGTCCGGCGTGGATCGCCCACTTCCGCTCGGGTGAGGACGTCGCCCTGACGGACATCGTGATCCCGGCCGGGGCCAAGGTCACCAAGGTGCCGGAGCACTGCAGTGCCGCCACGGCGCAGGGCGATCACCGCGAGGAGAAGCTGGGCGCCCCGCGCTACTTCTGCACGACCTCGCACGTCATCGGTGAGAAGCAGGAGTTCGGCTTCCCGTTCGAGCTGAAGATCGAGAAGGTCGTGGCGTCCGCCACCGGTTCCGTCTCGGTCGGGCAGTGGTCCGACGAGGGCACCACCCCGCAGTCCTGGGACCCGAACCACGCCAACAACAAGGCCGCCTTCGTGATCAACGGCAAGGACACCACTCCCACGCCGACCGCGCCCCCGACCACCGCCGGCCCGACGCCGACGGCTCCCACGTCCCCGGCGGCCACGCCGGGTACGAGCACCGCTCCGAGCCCGGGTGCCGGTACGGGCAACGGCAAGACGCCGAACGGCGGCCTCGCCGAGACCGGCGCCGCCACCGGGCCGCTCCTGATCGCCGGTGCGGCGCTCGTGGCCGCCGGCGGCGCGGTGTTCCTGGCCTTCCGCCGTCGGGCCACGGGCCGCGCGTAACGGCGTAGGCGGGGGACCGACGGGGGAAACAGAAGAACGGCCGGTCCGGGGCGTCCCCCGGGCCGGCCGTCCTTTGTGTGGTGACCGGGCTGCTGTCCCCTGCCGTCCGGTCACATGAAGGAGCGAGGTCCCACGACGCACGCCCCCGCAGGGGGTGCGTCTCATCGCTCCAGCGGAGCCACGCGTGGTGCTGCGGTCCCGCACCTGGCTGGCACGGTCATCCGCATCAACGAAGGGCCGTGGGGGCGGTCACGGTCCGGACGGGTGACGAACAGGCGTCACGGCCGCCGCCGCGGGCCTCAGACCCGGCCGCGGCACAGCTCCAGCAAGGTCATCGCGAGCGCGGTACCGGGCTTGCCGAGGGCGTCGCTCCAGTGGTTCAGGACCTCCATCTCCCGCGACAGGTGCACCCGGCGCCCGCCCGAGCCGATCCGGGCCTCCTGGATGACGGTCGAGACGGCCATCCGTTCCTGGATCAGGCCGATGATCCGGTCGTCGATGGCGTCGATCCGCTCGCGGGAACCGGCGATCAGCTGGTCGGCGGTGGCGGTGGCGGTGGCGGTGGCGGTGGCGGTGGTCGTGGTCATCGTGGTCATGGTCGGTCTCCTGTGGTGTGGGTGGGTGGGGAGGGAGGGTCCGACCGGAGCGGGAAACGCGGAGCGCCCCGGTCCTGTCGGACCGGGGCGCTCTGGGAAGTCAGTGGCTCAAGCGAGCATCACGATGACCCATGGCGACCGGACCGGCCGGTGCCATAGGTAAAGAGGAAGCTCAGCTGCTTGCGCATGGAGGGATTATGACCCTCTGTCCCGCTCCGTGCCAAGCCGGTTCGGACGGTGAGACGAAGAGGGGCATCCGTCCCCCGTTAGAATCGACAAAACAACCCCCTCTTTCCGCCGGAAGGCCTGCCCCGTGCCAGAAGCCACCTTCGCCACCCACGACAGCGCCCCGGACACGGTTCTCGTCGTCGACTTCGGCGCCCAGTACGCGCAGCTGATCGCCCGCCGCGTCCGCGAGGCACGGGTCTACTCCGAGGTCGTGCCCAGCACGATGCCCGTGGCCGAGATGCTCGCCAAGAACCCGAAGGCGATCATCCTGTCCGGCGGCCCGTCCTCCGTGTACGAGGAGGGCGCCCCCCAGCTCGACGGCGCGATCTTCGAGGCCGGCGTCCCCGTCTTCGGCATGTGCTACGGCTTCCAGCTCATGGCGGTCACCCTCGGCGGCACCGTCGACAACACCGGTTCGCGCGAGTACGGCCGCACCCCGCTGGCCGTCTCCAAGGCCGGATCCACCCTCTTCGAGGGCACCCCCGAGAACCAGTCGGTGTGGATGTCCCACGGCGACGCCTGCTCCGCCGCTCCCGAGGGCTTCACCGTCACCGCGTCGACCGACGTCGTGCCGGTCGCGGCCTTCGAGAACGACGAGAAGAAGCTCTACGGCGTGCAGTACCACCCCGAGGTGATGCACTCCACGCACGGCCAGCAGATCCTGGAGCACTTCCTCTACCGCGGTGCGGGCCTGCAGCCCACCTGGACCCCCGGCAACATCGTCGAGGAGCAGGTCGCCCTCATCCGCGAGCAGGTCGGCGACAAGCGCGCCATCTGCGGCCTGTCCGGCGGCGTGGACTCCGCGGTCGCCGCGGCCCTCGTGCAGAAGGCCATCGGCTCGCAGCTCACCTGCGTGTACGTGGACCACGGTCTGATGCGCAAGGGCGAGACCGAGCAGGTCGAGAAGGACTTCGTCGCCGCCACCGGTGTGCAGCTGAAGGTCGTCGACGCGCAGGAGCGCTTCCTGAACGCGCTGGCCGGCGTCTCCGACCCGGAGACCAAGCGCAAGATCATCGGCCGCGAGTTCATCCGCGTCTTCGAGCAGGCCCAGCTGGAGATCCTCCAGGAGGACGGCCCGGCGGTGGCCTTCCTGGTCCAGGGCACCCTGTACCCGGACGTCGTCGAGTCCGGCGGCGGCACCGGCACGGCCAACATCAAGTCCCACCACAACGTGGGCGGACTCCCCGAGGACATCGAGTTCGAGCTCGTCGAGCCGCTGCGCCAGCTGTTCAAGGACGAGGTCCGGATGGTCGGTCAGGAGCTCGGCCTGCCCGCCGAGATCGTCCAGCGCCAGCCGTTCCCCGGCCCCGGCCTCGGCATCCGCATCGTCGGCGAGGTCACCAAGGAGCGCCTGGACCTGCTCCGCGAGGCCGACGCCATCGCCCGCCACGAGCTCACGGCGGCCGGCCTGGACCGCGAGATCTGGCAGTGCCCGGTCGTCCTGCTGGCCGATGTCCGCAGCGTCGGCGTCCAGGGTGACGGCCGTACGTACGGCCACCCGATCGTGCTGCGCCCCGTCTCCTCCGAGGACGCGATGACCGCGGACTGGACGCGCATGCCGTACGAGGTGCTCGCGCGGATCTCCACCCGCATCACCAACGAGGTGCCGGACGTGAACCGCGTGGTCCTGGACTGCACGAGCAAGCCCCCGGGCACCATCGAGTGGGAGTAGGACCCCACTCGCCCCGCCGGTCGCGGCTCTGGAAAAGCGTGAAGAGGCCGCCGCTCCCGCGCAGGGAGCGGCGGCCTCGCCGCGTGTATGGCCTCTTCGGCCGGTCGCCGGTACTTTGCGCCGCGACCTTGAAGGAGGGCCCATGACCGAGCGACCCGCACCCGCACTCGCACCCGCACCCGTGCCCGTCGAGCGGCTGGGCTTCGAGATGCCGCCGGTGTTCGCCACCGTCGGGCAGGAGCGCGCGCACCGCAAGGAGCGGCTCGCCGGGGTGCTGCGGCTGCTGGGGCGGCTCGGGTACGAGGACGGGGTGGGCGGGCACGTCAGCGCCCGGGACCCGGAGTTCGAGGACTGCTACTGGGTGAACCCCTTCGGCCGGGCCTTCGCCGGGATCGGCCCCGACGACCTGCTGCTGGTCGACGGCGGGGGCCGGGTCCGCCAGGGGGAGCGCAGGGTCAACCAGCTGGCCTTCGCCGTGCACGCGGCCGTCCACCGGGCCCGGCCCGCCGTGGTGGCCGTCGTGCGCACGCAGGCCCCGTACGGCAGGGCGCTCGCCGCGCTCGGCGAACTCCTCGCCCCCGTCACCCAGGAGGCCTGCGCCTTCTACGAGGACCACGCGCTGCTCGACGAGTTTTCGGGCGGCGGGGCCGCCGGCGGTGGGGACGCGGACGCCGAGCGGATCGCAGCCGCGCTCGGCCCCTACAAGGCGCTGGTGCTGCGCAACCTCGGGCTGCTGACCGTCGGCGACTCGGTGGAGGCCGCCGCGTGGTGGTTCATCGCGGCGGAGCGGGCCGCGCAGGTGCAGCTGATCGCGCGGGCGGCCGGGAAAGCGGTGCTCATCAGCCACCACGGTGCGCTCGCGACCCGGGAGCGGTTCGGGTCGGACCTGGCGGCCTGGGCGAACTGCCAGCCGCTGCTGGAGACCCCCGGAGCGGGTCCGTCAACATCATGAACGGTTAATCACCTGCTCTGACATCGTGCGCAATCCGGAACACTGCCGCAGTGGTGCACAATTCGCTGGCATTGCACCGAAGTTCAGAGAGGCGGCACGTTCGTGGCTGTCCAAGAGATGTCCAGAAGCACCCATACCGCGGCCTGCGCCTGCGAGGACTGCACACGAGAGGGGCACCGCCGCGCGGTCGCAGCGTTCCTGGCGAAGCGCGACGAGTTCGCCTCCGGGCAGGGGGTACCGGCCGCCGTGGCCCACTCCCTCGGAGCTTCCCGCCAGTGGGTCTCCGACGAGCTGACCCTGTCGGCCCGGACGGTCGCCGACCGGGGCCGGGAGGCGGGCAGCTCCTGGCTCTACCTGTTCTCCCGGCGGGCCGTCCTCGCCGTGTGGATCGCCGCCGGGGTGCTGCTCCTGGTCCAGGTCGGCACCGCGCTCGGCACCGGCTGGTCCACGGCGCGCACCGCCGGGCTGCTGGCCGCGCTCGTGCTGGCCGCCCTGCTGACGGTGGCGGCCCGCGCGCAGACGCTCCGGGGCGGGCTGCTGGCCCCGCTGGTCGGCGAGGACAACCGGCTGTCCACTTCGAAGGCGGTGCCGAGCGCCTGGCTGGTGCTCACCGCCTTCGCCACGCTGCTGCCCGCGCTGCGGCTGGCCGCCTCCTCGCCGGGACCCGAGCGTCAGGCGCTGTACGAGGGGTTCGCGCTCGACCGGGCGCTGCCGCTGCTGGCGGTGCTCGGGCTGACCTCGGGGGTCGCGGTGCTGGTGCGCCGGGTGGTCTCCGTACGGATCATGGGGCAGCGGTTGCAGAAGCTGCCGGCGGACCGGCCGTCCGGGGCGGACCTGCTGACGGACGACGCGGGCCGGGGCTCCTTCCCGGACGCCCAGTACGTACTCGTCTCCACCGTGGTGCTGGGCTTCGCGGGGGTCTCGCTGGCCCGGTTCCCGGACCGGCTGCCGGCGCTGCCGTGGGCGCTGGCGCTGCTGGTGGCGCTGTCGGCGGCCGTGTACCTGGCGGCGAAGTACGCCGAGGGCAGCCGCCCGCTGGTCCTGTCGGTGGTGCGCAGACGCGAGCCCGGGGATCTGGACGCGGCGATCCGCCCCGGGGACGACATCGAGATCCGCGGAGTGGGCTTCGTCCCGCCGGGGGCGCAGACGCCGGAGATGCTGGCCCGGCTGGTGGTCCGGGTGGGTGCGGTCCATGTGCACGTACCGCTGGTCCCGGTGGCGGGCGGCTTCACCAACCCGTCCGACGCCGTGCTGACCGTGCCGGTCCCGGCGGAAGTGGAGCCGGGGCGGATCGAGATCCAGGTCGTCACCGCCGCGGGGGTGGAATCCAACCGGTGCACCATCGACGTGGCGGAGTGAAGCGGGTACACATAGCGCGTGACCCGAACTGACGTCCCCTCCGGCGCCCCTGACGCTCCCACCGGAGCGAGCGGCCTGCGCGGCCTGCGCGAGCTCGCCGCCCGCCACGCGCTCCTGCCCCTGCGGATCTTCCTCGGCGTGACCTTCGTCTACGCCGGCCTGGACAAGCTGACCGACTCCGCCTTCCTCTCCGCCACCGGCAGCGGCTCCATCGGCGAGCTGATGCACGGGGTGCGCGACACCTCGGCGATCCCGGCCATGGTGGACCTCGCCCTGAAGGCTCCCGTCGGCTTCGCCGTGGCCCTGGCCATCGGGGAACTCCTGGTCGGCCTGGGGGTCCTGGCCGGACTGCTGACCCGGATCGCGGCCGTCGGCGGGGCCCTGATCTCGCTCAGCCTGTGGCTCACCGTGTCCTGGGCGGTGACCCCCTACTACTACGGCAACGACCTCCCGTACATGTTTTGCTGGGTTCCGCTCGTGCTGGCCGGGGCGCCCTACTGGTCACTGGATGCCCTGATCAGGCGCAGGCGGAGGGCGACCAGCTGAAGGCTGCGCTACCCGAGGTAGGGGCTCTCCCGGTCCTCCAGGAAGTGAGCCAGCCTCAGCCGTTGTGTGTGGTGCATGTCCAGGGAACCGAGAGCTCCAGGGTCCACCCAGCGGAGCTCCAGAGACTCATCCGAGACGGCCAGGGTCCCGCCCACCATGCGGGACCGGAAGCACACGTTGAACTGTCGGCGTACTTCTCCGTCGGTGTACGCGATGACGTGCCGGGGGTCGGTGTACGTCCCGACGAGCCCAGTGATCTCTACGTCCAGGCCGGTCTCTTCCTTGACCTCTCGGACGGCCGTTCCGGGCAGACTGTCGGTCATCTCCATGCCTCCGCCAGGCAAAGCCCACAGACCGCTGTCTGAGCGCCTCTGAAGCAGGATGCGGCCCTTGTCGTCGGTCACCACGGCAGATGCCGCTACAACCATGCTGTTCGGCTTTGGGGCGTCCGGATCATCAAAATACTCAGTGCGTGCCACTAGCTGACCTCCTGGGCCGTCGACCACACGGACTCAAAGCTCTCGGCGTAGGTGTCGAACATGGTCCCGCCCTCAGTGCGTCGCAGGTGCCACACCGGCGCACCGTATGCGTTCACGCCCCACACATGGGCATTGACCAGGGCTTGGTCGTCGGCCCTGTAGATCGAGTTGTAGAGCGTCGTTCCATGGGTCCTGATCTCCACGCCGGAGACGTCGACAAGCGACCGGTAGTGAAGGAGCGCCAGCCGGCACCGCGATTCAATGCCGTGCCCGAACCTCTCCTCCTGGCCCCGGAGCTGAACGTTTTGCGAGTCGGCGTCACCCAGGCAGATGCGCACTCGGCATCCGGCCTCCGCCCTCTCCCTGAGGAGGTCATTGAGCCGGGGATACGCCTCATGCAGGAAGACGGCCGCATAGACCAGGACATCGACCCGCTCTTGAGCTGACGACAGAAGGTCGACGAACACCGATACGGGGAGGTCTGCCCGCTGCTCGTAGAGGGCCACCAGTTCGGGACTCACGGCCCGTGCCGACCGAGCCTGCCTCAACGCGGGCCACAGCGCGTGTATGTCCTCTCCCAGGACCTCGGCAGCCTTCATAGCGGTTGCCCTCCGGGGCACCCTCCCGAGGTTCACCCATCGCTCAACACTCTTGGGGTCAACTCCAGAGGCTTCAGCAAGAGTCGAGTGTGTCCAACCCCTGGAAGTCATCGTTGCCCGCAGGCGCTCATTGCCAGCCATAGGGACGTTCTACCCCCATCAGGACGTCCCAGAGTGGGGAATGTGCGAGGTTCCCCCGTCCTGGCTGCCGGCCGGACCATGAAGCCTCTCAGTGAGGGAGAGCAGAGGGCCGGACGTGGTGATCCATGTAGCAGCAGATACAGACGCAAGCCAGTGGGAGTACGTGACCTATGCGCCCAGGGGCGAGACATGCCCAGCTTGCTTGAAGCAGATCAAGCCCCTTGAGCGGGTACGTCGTGGCCGCTTGGAGCGTCAGCCAGGCGCCCCCATCGTGGTCTATCGCCACTACGAGAAGTGCTCGACGTGATCACGGCGCGAGATATCGGCTCCAGAGTGAAGGATGCGGCCGGACGGATCGGAATCCTGCGTGACGTCATCCCTGACTATGAGGACCCATCGGAACCTCCGCAGGAGCGCCGCAAACGGTCTGTGGCCTTTCTGGCGCCTGAGCATGGGGGCCGTGAGTGGCTGGCCCCTCCCAGGGCGGTCGAGCGGGTTGACGCCTGCGAGCCTGCCTCAGGTGCTCTCACCGAGGTACCGGTACAGGGTGGCCCTTGAGACTCCAAGGGCCTTGGCGATGGCGCTGACGCTTTCCCCTTTGCCCTTCCGTGCCTTGGCCACTGTGAGCATGTCGTCAGTGATGACTGTGGGGCGTCCGCCAGTTCGTCCCTGGGCCTTGGCCGCTTCCAGCCCGGCCTTGGTGCGCTCCCGGATGAGAGAACGCTCGAACTCCGCCATGGCTCCGATCACTTGGAGCATCAGACGGCCATCCGGAGTGTTCGGGTCGATGTTGGCCAGTGCGCCAGTCAGCACCTTGAAGCCGATGCCTCGTTCTGCGAGCCCGTCCACCATTGCCACCAGGTCGATGAGGGACCGCGCAAAGCGGTCCAGCTTCCACACGCAGAGCGAGTCGCCGCCCCTACGGCCGCCAGGCGGGCCCCTCTGGCTGCGATCTGCCCGGGGTAACACTTGGTGAATGCCTTCCTGCGGACCGCCGGGGCGCCTTCCATTCATCCTGTACAGGTTTCCTGGGCCGCCTTGGCCTTTGCGCCTTGGTGCTGATTACTTCATGAACCACGTGAAGCCTTGGCGGTGTGATCCCGATCTCAGTTCCCCTGAGTTCCGTCCGGAATCGCTCACAGGACACGTACATCTATTTTGAGGGGTTCTCTATATCTACTAGTAGTGGGCCCCCTTCGGGGCCCAGCTGTTGTCAGTGGATAGTGAATGGCTGGCTCAGGTTGCCTAGGTCCACCTCTGCGCCGAAGTCGATGGTATTGGAGACTCCATTGACGAGTGGGTTCAGCCGGACGCTGATTCCCGCCTTGAGCAGGTGACGTGTCCTCTCGGTGTCGTTGCCTTCGTTCCGCTCCCACATGTAGCGGAAGGTCTCCCCAGTGTCCCGGTACTCGTACCTATCCGGCTTGTCCCCCTCGGCCGCCAGGGAGTCATGTTCCTCGTAGAGGGCTGCAACCTCCTCCTCGGTGGACTTCTTGGCGAAGCCGGACGAGTTCTTGCCTCCGGGGCGGATGGACCTCTGGAGTTCTGTTACGTACTCCTTGATTTCCTGGAGCCTCTGCGAGTTATTTGAGCCCTTGACGTAGTGACGTTCGTGCATGGGGAAGTCTCCGATGACTCCCAGCACCATGCTCTCTACGATCTCCCTCACCTTCTCGGCTCGGAAGGCGTAGCCCTTGCCGCAGGACTCCCGGTTGGCTGACTTGTTGCAGCGGTAGACGGGCTTACCCTGCTGCCTCTCCGGGTTGAAGAGGTACAGGTTCCCGCCGCAGCCGCCGCATAGGACGACGCCGCGATAAGCAGTCGTGTTCTTTGTGGAGCGACGGCCGGCGCTGGGACGCCCATTCATTTCATCCTGGAGCTTTGTCCATTCTTCGTCTGTGAGAATCGGGTCTGCCATCCGAATCTTCCCCTCAGAAGTCAGGATCGGTTGGGATGTCCCGTACTTCTTTCCGGGAACCTTCACCTCCTCGCACTTCCAGCCGAGGATGGATTCGGACCTCAGAATGGTTGTGACGGTGCGGCTCCGCCAGATCGGCAGCGGATCACCATTGTTCTTCCGGCGATTGGACATCCTCTCGCCTCCGGGAGACGGAATCCCTCTGGTGTTGAAGTCGTCACAGACGGCCGAGTAGGGTTCTCCGTCCTCGACGACCCGCCTGTACATCTCCCGAATGACTTCCTTCTGATTCTCTCGAACTCGGAGCCTCATGGCTCCGTCGGTGTCGCGGAAGGATTCGTAGCCGTAGGGCGGCTTCCCCTTGGCCCAGACGTTCTTGGATTTGGCGTAGCTCTGGAAGGACTTGACTCGCATCGAGATGTTCTGTGCTTCAGTCTCGGCAATGGCCGCGAACAGGTCGATAATGACGTGCCGAAAGGGGCCGACCATGTCGAGTGCTGGTTCCTTGGCTGATACCAAGAATTTGCCGCCGTGAGTGTTCGCCCATTTGATCATGTCTTGCATGTCGACGACTTTGCGGACGAACCTGTCCATCCTCCAGAAGAGCAGTAGGTCGAATTCAGGTGCCCGATTGTTGAGCCATTCACCGAGTTCTGGTCTCTCGAATGGATGAGACTTGGTGGCGGAGATGTGGGCGTCCTTGGCTACCCCCACAACCTGCCATCCGAGGTGCTGCCTCTCGGCTACGTAGGCCATGCAGTCCTGGAGCTGGCGCTCCAGCGAAGTGGACGCGTCGGTCTCGTTGCTGATCCTGAGGGCGATCAGTACACGCACAGGCTTCATGGCAGGCCACCCTATGACAGCGGTACGCCAGTGACCTGATCTACCTGATGGCCTGGACCCCGCTGGTCCTCGCCGGGGCACCTCTGTGGTCGCTGGACGCCCTGATCGGGCGCAGGCGGCGGGCGGCCGGCTGAGGGATCGGCCCGAGCTGGGGGACCGGCCCGAGCTGGGGGACCGGTCCGAGCTGGGGGATCGGTCCGATCAGTGCGCCGCTCCCAGGTGCCGGAGTGCTTGGCGGAAGTCGTCGAGGGCGGGCCCCAGCTCGCCGACGGCGATGTGGAAGCTCGACCGGTCGATCAGGTTGCCGGCCAGGGTTCGCGTTCCGGCCGCCGGGTCGTGCCGGGACAGCCGGCGGGCCAGGTCCACTCCCTCGTCGAAGAGGGCGCGCACCCGCTCCGCGAACAGATGGGTCTCGTACCGCCAGTAGACGGTGGAGCGGACGGTGAGGACCCGGTGCAGCCGGACCAGGTCGGCCAGGTGCCGGTCCGGGTCCTCGGCGGCCCGAGCGGCGAGGGCGTCCACCTCGTCGCGCAGGGCGTGACGGCTGTCGAAGTAGCGCTGCTTGGTGTCACGCGACCAGTACATGGGATCCGCGCCCGAAGGGGGACGCGGTTCACCGGGCGCGGGCCGGTCGTCCCCGGTGCCGGGGAAGGACAGCAGCACCGCCCAGAACGCCACCTCGTAGCTGCCCGCGGAGTACCGCTCACCGGCGCCGACCAGCTCCGTGAGCAAGGCGAGTGCCTCTTGCCTGACCAGGCCCGCCCGGTCCCCTCGTCCGTGGACGTCGAGCATCCGTGCGTACCCGATGAGCGTGTGGAGATGGCAGATCATCCGGTCGCGGTTGTTTCCCGCCTCGGGGGCCTGCACGCCGATGAGGGTCTCGAACGCGTCGAGGGCTTCGCCGGACCGGCCGGCTTCATGGAGAACGGCGATCCACTCCAGGAGCGACCAGGCGAGACCCCCGCTGCGGGGCCCGCCGGGCAGGTCCACCGTGACCAGCTCGGTCATGGCATCGGCCGCCTCGGTGTACCGGCCTTCCTCGGAAAGACCGGCCGCCCACGTTCTCAGCCCCGTGCCCCAGGGTTCCCCGGCCAGTTCGTCCTGCGCACGGCCGATGGCGAGCATTTCGGCGCGCATGGCGAGTCCTTCGACGCGCCGGCCCGCGCCGTACAGCTCGCGCTGGCACGAGTTGAGGGCCTCGTACAGGACATCCGCACGGGCGGGTTCGGCCGGATCGATGGCCCGCGCCGCGGCCACCGCCTCCTCGCACAGTGCGAGGGCGGCCGGATGCGTTCTGCCGCCCTCGCAACTCAGCTGCTGCAAGGCCCTGGCCAGGAGGGGCAGGTAGGCGGCGGGGCTGACCTGGGCGAGTACCCGGTAGGCATCCACCTTGTCCCGCGGGTAGAGGTGCCCCGACGAGAGCAGCACATTGCGTGCCCGCACGATGTCGTCCTGATCGGCTTTCCGCGAGTGATCCATGACGGAGAGTCTGGGCGCGGCGCAGGGAGCCGGACAAGGCTGTTCCGCTGTGCCCTTCGTCCTACGAAAACACCCTCTGACCTGTCATGATGGGCGTGACATCACCTCCCGCCGGACTCGCGGGTCTCCCCGATCCGGTCGCGCCGGTCGCGGCGCACGGCGTAGGTCACCAGCCCGGCGACGGCGGCGAAGGCGAGACCGCCCGCGGTCATCATGAGGACGAAGAACCAGGGCGGATCGGCCTCGCCCGCCGCGCCGAGGAGATAGAGCACCCCGGCCGCCATCAGGACCAGTCCCGCGATCAGCCGTCCCGGCTGGAACTCATGACGCCGCACGGGTCACCTCCACCTGTCCCACACCCGCGCTGAGGTGCAGCTCGATCGTGCCGCCGGCCTTGGTGCCGGATTCGGGGGGCAGGGTCGCCCTCCGGGTCTCGTCCCGGCTCTGTATGCGCACGTCCTCGCCGGTGTCGCCCGGCATCTGGATGTCGCCCAGCCTGATCGTCGCCACCGTCTTCGCGGTGACCTCTCTCGGGAGGATCACCCGCAGCCGGCCCGCGTCGATGGAGGCGCGGACGGGCACGGTGGTGCCCTTGGGCACGTCCACGTGGCTGAGGTCCAGGGTGGCGAGCCCGGTATCCGCCTCGTACACCGGCGCCACCTCGGCCACCGCGGTCGGATGCCAGTCCACGACGCGCCAGTCGGTACTGATGTCCTTGGGCAGCGCGACCGACCCGGCCAGCAGGACGGCCGTGATCATCGAGAGCAGCACGGTGCCGAAGCCGGTGCGGCCCTTGAACGAACTCACCACGAGCCCGAGGCCGAAGACGGCGAGGCAGGCGGCGAAGCCGACCTGAAGGGCGTGGCTCAGGGTGCTGCCCTCCCAGACCGCGGCGGTGGCGGTGCTCCCGGCCAGCGCGGCCAGGACGAACACCCGGCCCCCGATGCCGTCACGGGACTCCCTGGGGACGCGCTCCCCGGACGGCGGAGCCGCCGCCGGGCCGCCGCCGGTGATGACCTCGGCCGAGTCCTCGGGGCCCCACAGGTATCCCGTCGAGCCGACCGGCCCCGTGGTGCCGTCCTTGACCAGCGGATCCCGCCACCAGGACGGGCCGCCGGGCACGGGCGGCGCCTGGGTCTCGGGCGGCGCCGGACTGTGCGCGGTGCGGTGCCCGGTGCGGGTCGCCGCCGGGTACACGAACTCCACGCCCGCGGCGGCCTTCTCCTCGGGAGCCGCGCCGGGCCCGCTCCGCCGGCGCTGCGACCAGTACGCCGCTCCGCCCAGCGCCAGCACGGCCAGGACGGAGAAGACCGCCAGCCCGCCGTTGTCCAGCATCGACAGGAACAGGGCGCAGCCCACCAGTGCGGCGAAGACCGCCGCCAGCGTCGAGCCCTCGACCCGGCCGGTCAGCAGCTTCTTCGCCTCGCTGTCCTCCTCGCCCTCCTGGGGCAGCAGCAGCCACGCGAAGCCGTAGAAGATCAGACCGACGCCGCCGGTGACGGCGAGCACGCCCAGCACGATCCGGAATATCACCGGGTCGAGATCGAAGTACCGGCCCAGGCCGCCGCACACGCCCGCGAGCACCTTGTCGCGCTTGCCGCGGCGCAGCGCAGGACGCTCGACGAGCGGCGAAGCGGAGCCGGCGCCCGGGCCGGTCGCGCCCGAGCCGGCTCCTGCGTCCGGCGGCGGGGAATCGTGTACTTCGGTCATGCGTACATGGTGACGGTCCGCCGACGCCGCGGGCATCCGGATCTACCCTGGCGCAACCCTGATATCCCCCCGAGAGAACTGGGGGGCTGCCCTGATGCCGCGGGCACCGCGAGCGTGTGACCATCGGTGACATGCCCGTAGCAGCCGCCCCCCGCACGCCGTACGCACCGGACTCCGACGAGACGCCGCAGCGCAAGCTGTACCGCAGCGCCGACGGCCGGATGCTCGGCGGCGTCGCGCGCGGCCTCGCCGGGCACCTGGGCCTGCCCGTCGTCTGGGTCCGGCTCACCTTCCTCGGCCTGTTCATGTGGGGCGATGGCCTCGGCGTGCTGCTCTATGCCGCGTTCTGGGTCTTCGTACCGCTCGGCGTCGGCGGCCGCAGCGGCCACCGCTCCTACTTCGACACCCTCCCCGACGGCACCCGGCGGCTGCGCAAGCCCGAGCGGGGCCAGATCCTCGCGCTGATCGCGCTGTGCGTCGGCGCGGGCATGTTCATCTCCCAGGTCCAGGTCGGCGGCAGCTCCGGACGGTACGTGTGGCCGACCCTGCTCGTCGGAGCCGGTGTGGTCCTCGTCTGGCGCCAGGCCGACAACGCCCGCCGCGCCCACTGGAACGCCGCCGCCGGCCGGCACGCCCGGCTGCTGCAGGCCGCCCGCGCACTCGCCGGCGTCGCCCTGGTCGGCGTGGGCCTGACCGTCTTCATCGTGGTCCGCGGCTCCGCCGCCCAGCTCGGCAACGTACTGACCGCCACCCTCGCCGTCCTCGTCGGCGTCGCCCTCCTGGCGGGACCCTGGCTGATCCGGATGACCCAGGACCTCTCCGAGGAGCGCCTGATGCGCATCCGCGCCCAGGAGCGCGCCGAAGTGGCCGCCCACGTCCACGACTCCGTGCTGCACACCCTCACCCTGATCCAGCGCAACGCCGAGGACGTCGGGGAGGTCCGCCGCCTCGCCCGGGCCCAGGAGCGGGAGCTGCGCAACTGGCTGTACAAGCCCGAGGGCACCGGCAAGGACGAGGGCGAGGAGCCGACGACGCTGGCCGAGGCCGTGAAGAAGACCGCCGCCGAGGTGGAGGACCACCACGGGGTGCAGATCGAGGTGGTCGTCGTCGGCGACTGCCCCCTCGACGAGAAGCTGGCCGCACAGATGCAGGCCGCGCGCGAGGCGATGGTCAACGCCGCCAAGTACGGTGGCGACGGCGGCCCCGTCCAGGTGTACGCCGAAGTGGAGGGCCAGACGGTGTTCGTGTCCGTACGGGACCGCGGACCCGGCTTCGACATCGACGCGGTACCGGACGACCGCATGGGCGTACGAGAATCGATCATCGGCCGGATGCAGCGCAACGGCGGGACCGCGCGACTGCGGTCCGCGCCCGACGGCGGCACGGAAGTCGAGCTGGAGATGGAGAGGGCGGCGAAGGCAGCATGACCGAGGACAGCGCGAGCACCGGCGGCGTGACCAGGAGGGTCCGGGTGGTGCTCGTCGACGACCACCGGATGTTCCGCACCGGGGTGCAGGCCGAGATCGGCGAGACCGAGCGGACCGGGGTCGAGGTCGTCGGCGAGGCCGCCGACGTGGACCAGGCCGTCACCGTCATCACCGCCACCCGCCCCGAGGTGGTGCTCCTCGACGTGCACCTGCCCGGTGGCGGCGGCGTCGAGGTGCTGCGCCGCTGCGCCCCGCTGATGGGCGCCGTCGAGGACCCGGTGCGGTTCCTGGCCCTGTCGGTGTCGGACGCCGCCGAGGACGTCATCGGCGTCATCCGGGGCGGCGCCCGCGGCTACGTCACCAAGACGATCACCGGCACCGACCTGGTGGACTCGGTCTTCCGCGTCCAGGACGGGGACGCGGTGTTCTCGCCGCGCCTCGCGGGCTTCGTGCTCGACGCCTTCGCCTCGACGGACGCCCCGCCGGTCGACGAGGACCTGGACCGCCTCACCCAGCGCGAGCGCGAGGTACTGCGGCTGATCGCGCGCGGGTACGCGTACAAGGAGATCGCCAAGCAGCTGTTCATCTCGGTCAAGACGGTGGAATCCCACGTCTCGGCGGTCCTGCGCAAGCTCCAGCTCTCCAACCGCCACGAGCTGACCCGCTGGGCGACGGCCCGCCGGCTGATCTGAGCCCGGGGCGGTCCCTCCCAGAGCTCAGGCGGGGCGCGAAGCTCCGGCCCAGGGCATCGAGTCCACCGGGGCGAGGCGGACCGTGGAGCCGGGGCGCGGGGCGTGGATCATCTGGCCGTTGCCGATGTACATGCCGACGTGCGTGACGCCGGAGTAGAAGAACACCAGGTCACCGGGGGCCAGCGCATCGCGGGAGACCCGCCGGCCCGCGTTGATCTGGGTGTAGGTGGTGCGTGGCAGCGCGACACCGGCCGCGCGCCAGGCGGCCTGGGTCAGGCCGGAGCAGTCGTACGAGCCCGGGCCCGTCGCGCCCCACACGTACGGCTTGCCGATCGCCCCGTACGCGAACGCCACCGCGCGGGCCGCGCGGGAGCCGTCGGAGGGCGGCGGAGCCTGGGCGGCGGGACCGGCCGGGGCGGGGCCGGCCGAGCGGGCCTCGTAGGCCGCCCGCTCCTCGGCCGTCAGCTTGGCCAGCAGCCGCTGCGCGGCGGTCAGCTTCTCCTCGATCTCGGCCTTGTGGCCCGCGAGTTCGCGCTGCCGGTCGCGCAGCTCGGCGAGGCGCCCGGTGGCCTGGTCCTTGAGCTTCCCGACCTCGTCGAGCCCCCTCCGCACGGCCGAGATCCCGGCCGCGTTGCGGTTCCCGGCGCGGGTGATGAGGGCGGCCCGGTCCAGGTACTCCTGCGGATCGTCGGCCATCGCCAGCTGCACGGCGGCGCCCAGCGTGCCGCTGCGGTACTGCGTCGCGGCCAGCGAACCGAGCGTGCTGCGGGCCGTGTTGAGCTGGTCGGTCTTGCGGGCGGTCTCGTCCCGCAGCCCGTCGAGCGCGCGCTGCGCCTCTTCGGCCTTCTCCTTCGCCCCGTTGTACTGGTCCGTCGCGGCCTCGGCCTCCTCGTAGAGCCGGTCCATCTCCGCCTTGACCTGCGAGGGCGTCGGCTGCGGATCGGCGTGGGAGGTGCCTTCGAAGGCGGTGGCGGTGGCAGCGCCCGCGAGGGCGAGGGTGGCGGCGGTGGTGCGTACGGTGCTCCGTGCCGTGCCGCCGGTGAGCGGGCGCTGCCTGGGCTTTCGATGACTGGCCACGAGGGCCTCACGTCCTTCCTCCATCGGTGCTTGGGGGAGGACGCTAGACCCGAAGGTAACGGGCAGATGACGAGATGATCGAAAGTGGCGGTACGTCACCGGACCTGGCGGGTCGGGTGCCCGTCGATGGCCGTCCGCTATCCACGGATGTCCGTCAGGCGGGCGAAGACGACCACGTTGCCGTCGTAGCCCCCCTTCTTCGAGAAGCCGCCGCCGCAGGTGATCACGCGGAGCTCCGGAGCGCCCTTGGGGCCGTAGACCCGCGCCGCCGGAAAGTCGTTCTTGCCGACGACCTCGATGCCGTACACCGTGAACACGGCGGTACGGCCGTCCTGTCGGTCCACCTCGATGTGCTGGCCCCGCTGGAGCGAGCCGAGCGTGTAGAAGACGGCCGGACCCTGGTTGTTGTCCACGTGGCCGTCGATCACCGTGGTGCCCCGGGTGCCCGGGGCGGGGGAGCCCTCGTACCAGCCGGCCAGGTTCCGGTCCTGCGGCGGCGGGGCGTCCACCCAGCCCTCGGAGTCGAGTCCGACCCGGGTGACCGGGGCGTCGACCTGTACGGCGGGAATCCGGATCCGGGTCGGCGGGGAGGGCTTCAGCGGCTGCGGGGACGGCGGCAGGCGGCGGGCGGCCTCGTCGTGCGCGGGGTCGCTGACCAGGGAGGCGGCCTGCGCGGGCTGCGGCGGACCGCCGTTCAGTTCGAGCCCGTTGGTGAGGAGGAACGTGCCGCTGAGGGCGACCACGGCAACGACGCCCCAGCCGCCGCGAGGCTTCGTACGCTCCTGGGGGCGGGGCATGATGCGCGCTCCTTCCGTGCTGCCGGGGGGTTCCGGGCGGGTACTGGACCGGGCCCGTCCGGTCGCCAGGGGCGGGTCGGACGGGCCCGGCTGTCAGGGGGCTGCTGTCAGGGAGCAGCGGTCGGACCACCGATCGGGAGACCAGCGGTCAGGGGGCCGGCCGTCATGCGTGGTCGCCCGACCGGCGGCGCATCAGGAACACGCCGCCGCCGAGCGCACCGGCCAGCAGCGCGGAACCGGCCGCGATCTCGGTGCCGTTCAGGCCTCCGGCGCCGCCGCCGAGACCGGCCTTGACGCCCTTGGAGGGAGTGGCGGGCGTGGAGGGCGTGGGCGTGCCGGTGCCGGTCGAGTGGCCCGCGACCGTGAGGGTGGTCGTGCCCTTCTCGCCTTTGCACTCGAAGGTGACCTCGTACTGGGCACCCGGCTTGGCGTCCGCGTCCACCGTGGCGGTGGCGGGCTTGCCCTCGTTGAGCTCGACCGCGTCGAAGATGCCGGAGGAGGCCTTGACCAGCGGCTCCTGGCAACCGGTGGCGTTCAGCGTGACGGTGCCGCCCGCGGCGACGGTGGTGGGGGAAACGGTGAAACCGAAGGACGTGACGTTGGGCGTGGTCCCGCCGTCAGTGGCCGACGCCATCGGCGCGGCCAGCGCGAAGGCGCCGGTGGACAGCAGGGCTACGGACGCGACACGTATGGAACGCATGGTGAATCCTCCGGGTCCCCGAGGCGCAGCCGCGAACTATTTGTCCGCAAAAGGCAGGAAATGCTCCTCGATGTGCTCGACGCTAGGTCCGGTTGGCGGAACCTGCGAATCGAACGGCACGAACGGACCAACGGAGAGAGTGAGTTGGCGGGCGCCCCGCCAACTCCTCTGATACGGACGGTGAGCGCCACGCCGGAGGGCCCGGCGCACGGTGGCGCTGAGTGACGGACACGCCGACGGACACGCCGACGGACACGCCGACGGACACGCCGACGGGGCGGCCAACGGAAAGGCCCGCGCTGCCGAGTTCACCCGGGCCGGACGCTCCCGTAGATGGGCTGGTAGTACACCGAGTCCTCGCGGACGGACGCCCCAGGGCGCGGGGCGTGGATCATGCGGCCGCCGCCGATGTAGATCCCGACGTGGCTGATGTCCGCGTAGAAGAAGACCAGGTCCCCCGGGCGCAGCTGCTTCGTCGCGATCCGCGGAGCCGCCTTCACCTGGTCCCAGGTGGTGCGCGGCAGCGTGACCCCCGCCGCCCGCCAGGCGGCCTGGGTCAGGCCGGAGCAGTCGTACGAGCGCGGGCCGGTCGCGCCCCAGACGTACGGTTTTCCCAGCTGGGCCCGGGCGAAGGCCACCGCCCTGGCGCCGGCCGCCGACGCGGCGCCGTCCGCGGGCAGCGGCCCCGGAGCCGCCGGGGCCCGGGGGGCCAGGGCCCGCGCCCGCTCCGGCGCGGTGAGCTGCGCGAGCAGGGTGTTCGCCTCCGCGAGCCGGGCCTGCACCTCCTGCTTGCGCCCGCGCAGGTCCTCCTGCGCGCGCTCCAGCTCCGTGACCACCACGGCCGCCTCCCGGCGCTTGCCGGCCGTCTCCGCCCTGGCCCGGGTGTACTGGGTGAGCAGGGCGTCCTCGCGGCCGCCGAGCCGGTTGAGCAGGTGCGTCTGCGCGAAGAAGGCCTGCGGATCGTCGCTGAGCAGCAGGGTCGCGGTCCCGCCCAGGCCGCCGGCGCCGCGGTACCGGTCGGCGGCGTAGCTGCCGAGCAGCCGCCGGGCCTCGTTCAGCTTCTGGGTGGTGCCGGCCACCTGGTCCATGAGTGCCGACAGCAGGGCCCGCTGCTCCTCGGTCCGCCCGGCCGCCGCGTCGTAGGCCTGGGTGGCCGTGCCCGCCTGCCGGTGCAGGTCGTCCACGCGGGTCCGTACCTCCTCCACCGAGGGGCGGGGCGCCGGCGCCGCCGCGGCCTGGTGGGGGAGGAGCAGGCCTAAGGAGGACAGGGCCGCGGTCGTGACGACCGCGGTGGGGGCGTTCGGATGTCTTCGGGTGCGCGGCTTGCGGTGGTGGGGGGAGGGGTGGGACGAGGGGAATCCGTACGTGTACACGGGCCGGCACCTCCTTCCGGTTGGCGGAGCACGCTAGCGCCGCAGGGGGCGACCCGGAAGGGGGCGGGAGGGGCCCGCAGGGCATATGCCGCCGAATTTTCCGGGTGCGGGACCGGATTTCCAGGGGGGTGCGACCGGATTTCCCGGGGGGTGCGACCGGATTTCCCGGGGGCGGGACCGGCTGTCGGTCCCGCCCCCTAAACTCGGAAGGCGATGAGCAGCCTCTTTGACGACAGCTTCCTGACCGACCTCTCCCCCTCCGACGAGGTCCCGCCGCCGCCCGAAGACCACGCCGCCCCGGAGCCGGGCGCGGACGATCTCTTCGGGGGCCGGTTCGACGCGCCCATCAGCGGGGACGCGTACTACCGCGACGGCGCCCCCAGGCCCGTCATCGACCCCGCGGCGCTCCTGGAGGGGCTGAACGCGGAGCAGCGCGCCGCCGTGGTGCACGCGGGCTCCCCGCTGCTCATCGTGGCCGGCGCCGGATCCGGCAAGACGCGCGTGCTGACGCACCGCATCGGCCACCTGCTGGGCGCGCGCGGGGTCCACCCCGGCCAGATCCTGGCGATCACCTTCACCAACAAGGCCGCCGGTGAGATGAAGGAGCGCGTCGAGGGCCTGGTCGGCCCGCGCGCGAACGCCATGTGGGTCTCCACCTTCCACAGTGCGTGCGTGCGCATCCTGCGCCGCGAGTCCAAGCGGCTCGGTTTCACCTCCTCCTTCTCGATCTACGACGCGTCCGACTCGAAGCGCCTGATGGCGCTCGTCTGCCGCGACCTGGACCTGGACCCGAAGAAGTTCCCGCCGAAGGCCTTCAGCGCCAAGATCTCGAACCTGAAGAACGAGCTCATCGACGAGGACGCCTTCGCCGGACAGGCCGCCGACGGTTTCGAGAAGACCCTCGCCCAGGCGTACGCGATGTACCAGGGGCGGCTGCGCGAGGCCAACGCCCTCGACTTCGACGACATCATCATGACCACGGTCCACCTGCTCCAGGCCTTCCCGGAGGTCGCGGAGCACTACCGGCGCCGCTTCCGGCACGTGCTGGTCGACGAGTACCAGGACACCAACCACGCCCAGTACACGCTCGTGCGCGAGCTGGTCGGCACCGGGTACCCGGACCTGCCGCCCGCCGAGCTGTGCGTGGTGGGTGACGCCGACCAGTCGATCTACGCCTTCCGCGGCGCGACCATCCGCAACATCCTCCAGTTCGAAGAGGACTACGCGGACGCGACCACGATCCTGCTGGAGCAGAACTACCGCTCCACCCAGACGATCCTGTCCGCCGCCAACGCGGTCATCGAGCGCAACGAGAACCGCCGCGCGAAGAACCTGTGGACCGAGGCCGGCAGCGGCGCCGTCATCACCGGCTACGTCGCGGACACCGAGCACGACGAGGCGCAGTTCATCGCCGACGAGATCGACCGGCTGACGGACGCGGGCGACGCGAAGGCCGGCGACGTCGCGATCTTCTACCGGACCAATGCGCAGTCCCGCGTGTTCGAGGAGATCTTCATCCGCGTCGGACTGCCCTACAAGGTCGTCGGCGGCGTCCGGTTCTACGAGCGCAAGGAGGTCCGCGACGTCCTCGCGTACCTGCGCGTCCTGTCGAATCCCGAGGACAACGTCCCGCTCCGCCGGATCCTGAACGTCCCCAAGCGCGGCATCGGCGAGCGCGCCGAGGCGATGATCGACGCGCTCGCGATGCGCGAGAAGATCACCTTCCCGCAGGCGCTGCGCCGGGTCGACGAGGCCTTCGGCATGGCCGCCCGCTCGACCAATGCCGTCAAGCGCTTCAACGTGCTGATGGAGGAGCTCCGCACCATCGTCGACTCGGGCGCCGGCCCCGCGGTGGTCCTGGAAGCGGTCCTGGAGCGTACGGGCTACCTCGCCGAGCTCCAGGCCTCGACCGACCCGCAGGACGAGACGCGCATCGAGAACCTTCAGGAACTCGCCGCCGTGGCACTCGAATTCGAGCAGGCCCGGGAAGCGGCGGCGGCCGAGGCCGCCGAGAACGGCGCCCCGCCGGTGGGCCCCGGCACGCTCTCGGAGTTCCTGGAGCAGGTCGCGCTGGTCGCCGACTCCGACCAGATCCCGGACGAGGACACCGACGGCAACGGCGTCATCACCCTCATGACCCTGCACACCGCCAAGGGCCTCGAGTTCCCGGTGGTCTTCCTGACCGGCATGGAGGACGGGGTCTTCCCGCACATGCGCGCGCTCGGCCAGACCAAGGAACTGGAGGAGGAGCGCCGCCTCGCCTACGTCGGCATCACGCGGGCGCGCGAGCGGCTGTACCTGACGCGGTCGAGCATGCGCAGCGCCTGGGGCACCCCCTCCTACAACCCGCCGTCGCGGTTCCTCGAAGAGATCCCGGCCGAGTACCTCCAGTGGAAGCGGACAGGCGCGACGCAGAAGCCGGCGGGCCCGATGCGGAGCTCGGGGTACGGATCCTCGGGCTCGGGCGGGTCGAAGGCCTCGTTCGGCACCTCGCCGGAGTCCTTCCTGTCCTCGTCGCGCACGAAGTCGGGCCCGTCGGGGTTCGCGACGCGGCGGGCCGCCGACAAGCCGGTCGTCGCGCTGGTGGTCGGGGACCGGGTCACGCACGACCAGTTCGGACTGGGCACGGTCATGGAGGTCAGGGGAGCCGGCGCGGACGCGCAGGCCACCATCGACTTCGGGGACGAGAAGCCGAAGCGGCTCCTGCTGCGGTACGCGCCGGTGCAGAAGCTCTAGCGGCGGGACGCGGGACGGGACAACGCGGAAGGGCCCGCCCCCCCTTGGGGGGCGGGCCCTTCCGCATGCGTTGCGTGCCGCGTCCTAGTTCGGGTTCAGGCCCTTGGCGCGCAGCCATGCCTGGGGGTCGACCGGGGAGCCGCCGCCCGGCCTCACCTCGAAGTGGAGGTGCGGACCGGTCGAGTTGCCGGTGTCGCCGGAGTACGCGATCACGTCGCCGGCCTTGACCTTGCCGGAGCGGATCTTGGCGCTGCTGAGGTGGCAGTACCAGGTCTCGGTGCCGTCGGGCGCGGTGAGTATCACCATGTTGCCGTAGGCGCTGTTGAACTGGCTGCGCACGGTGCCGTCGGTGGCGGCCATGACCGAAGTCCCGTAGCCCACCGGGAAGTCGATGCCGGTGTGCACGGACATCCAGTTGACGCCCGCCTGGCCGAAGCCGGCGCTGAGGCCGTGCCGGGCGACGGGGAGCGCGAACTTGGGGCGGGCCGCTTCCTTGGCCGCCTCCTCCTCCGCCTTCTTCTTCTTCTCCTCGTCCTGGCGCAGGCGCAGGTCGATGCGTTCCTGGGTGCGGCTCGCACGGTCCGCGAAATCGCCGGCGTCGGCGCTGAGGGCGGTGAGCTGCGTGTCGAGCTTGCTGTTCGCGGCGACCGGCTTGATGGAGGCCGGGTCGGGCGCGGCCAGGGTGGTGGTCTCCTCGGACGGCTTCTCCGTACCGGTGAGCCCGCCCACGGAGGCGGCGGCGACACCCGCGACGCCCATCACGCAGGCCGAGGGAACGGCCACGGTCAGCAGCGCGGAACGCTTGGCCGGGGTACGACGGCGGTTGCTGGCACCGGCCTTGGCGGCACTCGCCTTGGCGACGGGCTTCGAGCCGGGCTTGGAGCCGGCGCGGCGCGAGGGGCGCGGCTCGGCGGGCGCGGCCGGGGTGACGGGCATGGCCTGGGTGGGCAGATCGTGCACCCGGGCGTCCAGGTCCCCGTCCGCGTCGGCGTACGCGTCATCGGCTTCCGCATCCGCGGGGAGGAACGTGAAGACGGCGGTCTCGGTGTAGGCCGTCTCGCCCTCGGGCGAGGGCGCGGGCGCGGCGTAGGCCTCGTACCCGTAGTCGTAGGCGTACTGCTGCTCGTGGGCCTGCGCCTGCGCCGGCTCCGGGACGTGCTGCGACTGCGGCTGCTGCTGCGGCTGCTCGTAACCGGTGTACCCGTAGGTCTGCTCGGAGGCCGTGTTCCAGGCGGTGGCGTCGTAGGCGCCGGTCTCGGTCCCGTAGCCGGGGACCGACCAGTGGCCGGTCTGCTCGGCGGAGGTCTCGTAGCCGAAGCCGGTGGACTGGTAGTCCATCGAGACGCCGCCCTGGGTGGGGACGGTCGAGAGGTAGCCGTCGTAGCCGGCGTATCCGTCGGCGGAGGGCTGCGCGTAGCCGTTCTGGGGGGCGGTCCACGCCGTGGTGTCGTACGAGCCGGTGTCGTAGGAACCGTAGGCGGCGCCGTAGTTGTAGCCCTGGCCCTGCGTTTCATAGGACGTAAACGCTGAATCGCCAGCGAAAGTGGTGGTGGAAAGGCCGTCGTACCCAAAATCGGGGTACTGGCCCGACGGGGGGCGGTCGTTCACCAACTTCTCTTTCGCCTCGGCAGCGGGGGGCCTGGGTGGCCGAGGAGTGTGGGGTCCTCGGAGGAGAGCAGTGGCGTGACTGTACCCGGCGGTTACACGCAACGACAATCTTCGGAGGCTTTTGTGCTCGGCGGAACCGGGCATTCGGCCGCCTTTCGGTCGGCTGAAGACCCACCCTTGGCCTTGAGTTCGAAAAGCGTTCGAGTGGAAGTCGCTTTTCGCTCCCGCGGTCGAGGCCGAAACGGGGGGCGGCCGGTGAGCCGATTCGGGGCCGGGCCTGGCCGGGCCCGGTCGGAGCTGGTCGGGCCCGGTCGCGCTCCGTCAGGCGACGGAAGCGGCCCCGGGGTGCGGGACGGCGATCGGCCTGGGGCCGTCGAGCGCGCGCCGGACCGCCGCGATGACGGTGGGGTGCGCGGGCAGGGCCAGATGTCCGATGCCGGTGACCTGCACGTTTTCCGCGAGCAGGTCCGGGTGCTCGATGCGGGCCGTCTCGGTCGGGTCCATCAGCTCGTCGAACTCGCTCCAGAACGCCACGCATCGGGTCCGGCAGCCGGGCGCGGGCGCGCGCAGTTCGGCGAGCACCTCGGAATCCGGGCGCATCTGCCGGACCAGGGGGTGCGCGTCCATGAAGCGCGCCACGCGGGTGCCGGAATGCGGGGTCCCGAGCGTGACGAGCGTGCGGACGCGCGCGTCGCCGCCGAGGCGCTGGACGTAGTACCGCCCGACCAGCCCGCCGAGGCTGTGCCCCACCAGGTCCACGCGGTCCTGCCCCGTGCGCTCGCACAGCTCCTCGACGCGGCGGGCCAGGTGCCGGGCGGTGACGCGCAGGTCGCGGGTGAAGGGGGAGTAGTTGTACGCCTCCACCTGCCGCCGGCCGCCGGCCCCGAGGGCGCGGCGCAGCAGGACGAAGACGGAGCGGTTGTCGGTGAACCCGTGGAGCAGCAGCACCGGCGGGCGCTCGTGGGTGGCGGCGGCGGGTCGCTCCGGCAGTACTCCGGTGGGATACAGCAGGATGTGCCCGCCGAGCACGATCGCTTCCAGTACGCCGGCCCGCAGCGCGGCCCCGGACATGGTCAGCCCCATGGACGGCCCCCCCCGTAGGTCCTGGCGACTCGGGACCGGGGCGTCCGACCGCCCCGTGCCGTGCGGCTGTCGGCGCGGAGCGGTGGTACGCCATCCCACGTGTGATTTCCCCCTCGTGGTTGACCGCGAAACGGGGGTGTGCGCAATGCTGTACTTAACGTTCGTTCACTCGGGAGGCAGTGCGATGGGTGTGACCGGTCCGATCCGTGTGGTGGTGGCCAAGCCGGGCCTCGACGGCCACGACCGAGGCGCCAAGGTGATCGCGCGGGCCCTTCGGGACGCGGGCATGGAGGTCATCTACACAGGCCTCCACCAGACCCCCGAACAGATCGTCGACACCGCGATCCAGGAGGACGCCGACGCGATCGGTCTGTCGATCCTGTCGGGCGCGCACAACACGCTGTTCGCGCGCGTGCTGGAACTCCTCGCGGAGCGCGATGCGGCGGACATCAAGGTGTTCGGTGGCGGCATCATCCCGGAGGCGGACATCGCTCCGCTAAAGGAGAAGGGCGTGGCCGAGATCTTCACCCCGGGCGCGACCACCACCGCCATCGTCGACTGGGTCCGCGCCCACGTCCGCCAGCCGGCCTAGCCCCGGAGCGGCGCCGCTCAGGGGTCCGGCCCCTCGCTCCTCAAACGCCGGAGGGGCTGGATTGGCCCGGCGTCAGCCTGCACGTGCAGTCCGGTGGGCTGAACTTTGGCCCGCGCCGGCCCGTACGACTATTCGGACTGGCCTGCCGCCCTTTCGGCTCGGGGCCCTCTCAGCCGTCCGGCGTTTGAGGCGCGGGGTCCGGGGCGGAGTTCCGGGGAACGGGCGAAGGGTGGGTAGGGGACTTTGCCCCGCAGGGTTGCCCCCGTGCCGTCGGCGGTGGCAGGTGGCACTGTCGGGGCGCGTCAGCGGTCAGGGGGGCGGGGCCAGTTCCGCGTGGAGCGCGGCCCGCAGCCGCAGGGTGGCGACCAGCCGCTGGAAGGCCTCCGACCAGTAGGCCGCCGCACCCCCCTCCTCCACCGGCTCCGCCGCCAGCGCATCGAGCCGCCCCGCCTCCGCAGGATCAAGGCATCGCTCCGCCAGCCCCATCACCCCGCTGAAGCTCCACGGGTAGCCGCCCGCCTCCCGCGCGGAGTCCAGCGCCTCGATCACCGCCCTCCCCAGTGCCCCCGCCCACGGCACCACGCACACCCCGAGCAGCTGGAACGCCTCCGACAGCCCGTGCGCACGTATGAACTCCGCGACCCACGCCGCCCGTTCCTCATCCCCGAGGGTCGACAGGAGCTTCGCCCGCTCCGCCAGCGACGCCGTCGCCGGGCCCGCCGCGGGCGGCGCGGACGCCGAGCCGAGCAGGGCCTGCGACCACGCCGGGTCGCCCTGCCGCACCGCGGCCCGGCACCAGGCCGCGTGCAGTTCCTCCGCCCAGCCCTCGGCCACCGGCAGCGCCACGATCTCCGCCGGGCCGAGCCCCCCGAACCGGTCCCGCCAGCACGACAGCGGTGCCGACTCCACCAACTGCCCCAGCCACCAGGCCCGCTCCCCGCGCCCGGCCGGCGGCCGCTTGACCACGCCGTCGCGCAGCATCCCCGCATCGCATGCGGCCGGCGGCGTCACCCCCTCCGGGCCGACGCAGGCCAGCGCCCGCTCCGCCATCCGCCCGGCCAGGGCCGAGGTCGGCAGCGCGGACAACAGCTCGGCGGCGGTCGCCCGGACATTGCGGCTGCGGTCGCCCAGCGCGGCTTCCAGGAAGGGTTCGTCGCCCGCCGACAGCCCCACCCGCAAGGAGTCGAGGAACATCAGCCGGTCCTCGGCCCGCTCTGTGCTCCACGTGGTCTCCAGCAGCCGCGGCCCGGCAGCCGCCTCGTGGGCCCGTACGAGGCCGAGCAGTGCGACCCGCTCCGCGAACAACCCCTCCTGCCACAGTCGCTCCACCCCCACCGGGTCCGCCGGGTCGGGCAGTTCGCCGGCGCCCCCGGATCCCCCGCGCAGCGCGAACCGCCAGTCCGGATTGAGCCGGGCCAGCCACAGCCCGCGCGTCCCGGCCAGGGCCAGGGCCTGCGGCCTGAGGTCGCTCCGGGCCCGGGCGACGTCCAGCAGTGCGGGCACGAGCGAAGCCGGTGCCCGGTACCCGTGGTGTCCGGCGGCGGCCAGCCACTGCGGCAGCAGCTCCGTCAGATCCGGGGCGGCCCCCCGCCGCCCGCTGCCGCTGCCCGCACCGGCGCGGCCCGCCAGCAGCTGCGCGAGCCGCCGCCGGGCCGGCTCCGGAGGCTCCGGACGCGGGTCGCGCGGAGCGGGCTCGGGCAGGGGGCCCGCCTCGGCGGGTCTCAGCCCGGCCCGGCGCCGTACGGTCTGCACGGCCGCGGCCCCGAGCAGGGCCTCGGGACTGCCCCGGCGCCGCTCGGTGCCCAGTAGGGCGGCACCCACCAGCTCGTGCCAGGTCGCGTCCCCGTAGGCCGGGTCGATCGTTCCGCCGGGCGTTCCGCCCGGCGTCGTGCCTGTGGTCGTGTCCGTCGTTCCGCTCGTGCTCGTGCTCGCGGTCGTGTCCGCGGTTGTGTTCACCGGCTCCCCTCCCTCTTTCCTTCGCGTGTCGTGCCGTGTGCAGGTGGCCTGCTCCGGTCCCGCCCCCTCCGCGGGACCGGAGCAGCTCGATTTCCCTGTGGCACACACGGCCGCACCTACGGCCTCAACTGGCGTGGTTGTCGTCCACGAAAGCCCCCCGGCTCACTCGTCTCGAATACGTCGGCGCCCCCGCGCCGCCGCCTTCCCCTGCTCGCCCGCTCAGTCCAGCACCACCGGCTCCGAGGAGCCCGGCTGCCAGGCCGTCAGCGGGGTGAATCCGCGGTGTCCGCACTCGCCGAACACCGTCAACGGCCCGCCGCCCGAGAGTGCGGCCAGCTGCCACAACCCGGTCCCGGGCCGGCTCCCGCCCCCGGTCAGGGGCACGGGCAGGGCGGACATCCCCTCTGCGTCCGCCAATTGCCAGGCCGTCGAGCCCTGTTGGTCGCCATGCCCTTCCCCCTGCGCTCCTTCCTGTCGTCCCCCGTGTCGTCCTTGTCGTCCTCCCGGTATCGGCACCACCGGGCCGAGCACCACCGGCCAGGACTCCAGCCAGGGGTCCTCGCGCAGGGCCGCGCCGTACGCCTCCAGTGCCGCGCCCGTGCTCACGCCGGTCGGCGCGGTCCGGCACGGCTCGGCCGGTGCGAACCTCTCCCCGAGGTCCGCCCGCAGCCCCGCGGAGCCGGGCCGGAAGCGGGCTTCCGCCTCCAGCACCAATCCGACGGGCAGCGCCAGCCCCGGCGGTCGCCCGGGCGGGCCGAAGTCCAGGACCAGGGCCGGCCGCCCGCTCGCCAGCCCGCGCAGCCATATCCGGCGGGTGGTGAGACGGCCGTCCGGTGACGCCGTGTCGTACTGGGCCAGCACGAGCCAGTGGTCCCGTACGGCCTCGCCTTCCGTCCGGGGCTGCAGTCCCAGACGGCTGCGGACCGTCGCGGCCAGCGGCTCCGGCAGTCCGGAAACGCCCAGCCAGGCCCGGTCCAGCAGGTGCAGCAGCGCGGCCTCCTCAAGCATCCGGGCGGGCCAGCCGGCGCCGCAACTGGGTATCGTCCCCAACTCCCGCACCCGCGTGGCCAGTCCGGGTGCCTGGGCGTCGACCATCCGGGCGGCGGTCTCCTCCCAGGCCGCGTATCCCGCCCGCTCCTGACCGGCGAGGCCGCCGCGGACCAGGTCCGCGAGCCGCTGTTCCAGCTCGGTGACGCCCGCGCCGATCCGGGCCGCCCGCCGCTCGGCCCGCTTGCGGGCTCCGTCCGCGTCGGCCGGTCCGGTCCGGCCGGAGCCGTCGGCTGCGGGCCGCGCGGCCTTCGCCGCCCGCTCCGCGAGCCACTCGTCCGCCCAGTCCGGAGCCCCGGCCGGGGTGGCGAGCCCCTCCGCGGCCCAGAGCAGCAGCAGGCCCAGCGCGTGCTTGCACGGGAACTTCCGGCTCGGGCAGGAGCACTTGTACGCCGGCCCGGACAGGTCGACGACCGTCCGGTACGGCGTGCTGCCGCTGCCCTTGCACAACCCCCACACCGCACCGGAAGCGGAACCTCCGGTTTGTGACCACGGCCCCGCCGCGCCGAGCTTGGCCCCCGCCTTGCGTGAGGCGTCGTCAGGAGCCAGAGCCAGTACCTGTTCCGCTGTCCAGCGGACCCCCTGCTCAGTCATGTGTTCCACCGTAGAGACCCCCACTGACAATCGCTCTGACCTGCAACAACGCAGCTCCTGTGGGGCGTTGTCAGTGGTCGGGTGCATCGTGGTTCCAGCAGTCGTCAAGCGGCTGCGGAGCATTGGAGGGGGACCATGGCCACGACCGGGAACGAGACCACCGCAGAGGCGCTGCGACCGCACGCCGAAGACGCCTTCGCGCACGAACTGAAAGCCCTGGCGGCCGCCGACGACCGGCCCCGCCCGGCCCGCTGGAAACTCTCTCCGTGGGCCGTGGCCACCTACCTGCAGGGCGGCACGCTCGCGGACGGCACCGTCATCACACCCAAGTACGTCGGCCCGCGCCGGATCGTCGAAGTCGCCGTCACCACCCTCGCCACCGACCGCGCGCTGCTGCTCCTCGGCGTGCCCGGCACCGCCAAGACCTGGGTGTCCGAGCACCTCGCCGCCGCCGTCAGCGGAGACTCCACCCTCCTCGTCCAGGGCACCGCCGGCACCCCGGAGGAGGCCATCCGCTACGGCTGGAACTACGCCCGCCTCCTCGCCCACGGCCCGAGCCGCGAAGCGCTCGTACCGAGCCCGGTCATGCGGGCCATGGCCGAGGGCATGACCGCCCGCGTCGAGGAGCTCACCCGGATCCCCGCCGACGTCCAGGACACCCTCATCACCGTCCTGTCCGAGAAGACGCTCCCGATACCGGAACTCGGCCAGGAGGTGCAGGCCGTGCGCGGCTTCAACCTCATCGCCACCGCCAACGACCGCGACCGCGGGGTCAACGAACTCTCCAGCGCGCTGCGCCGACGCTTCAACACCGTCGTCCTGCCGCTGCCCGCCACCGCCGACGCCGAGGTCGACATCGTCGCCCGCCGCGTCGACCAGATGGGCCGCGCCCTGGACCTGCCCGCCGCCCCGGAGGGCCTGGAGGAGATCCGCCGGGTGGTCACCGTCTTCCGCGAGCTGCGCGCCGGAGTCACCGACGACGGGCGCACGAAGGTCAAGTCGCCCAGCGGCACCCTGTCCACGGCCGAGGCCATCTCCGTGGTCACCGGCGGCCTCGCCCTGGCCGCCCACTTCGGGGACGGCGTGCTGCGCCCCTCCGACGTGGCGGCGGGGATCCTCGGAGCCGTCGTCCGGGACCCGGCCGCCGACCAGGTCGTCTGGCAGGAGTACCTGGAGGCCGTGGTCCGCGAGCGCGACGGCTGGAAGGACTTCTACCGGGCCTGCCGGGAGGTGACGGCATGAGCCCGGGGACGGCCGGCAAGGACGCCACGGGACCCCTGATGCTGGGCGTACGGCACCACGGGCCCGGCTCGGCCCGTGCGGTGCGGGCCGCCCTGGACGCGGCCCGGCCCGCGGCGGTGCTGATCGAGGGGCCGCCGGAGGGGGACGCCCTGCTCACGCTGGCCGCGGACCCGGGGATGCGGCCCCCCGTCGCCCTGCTCGCCCACGCGGCCGACGACCCCGGCCGGGCCGCGTTCTGGCCGCTGGCCGGCTTCTCCCCGGAATGGTCCGCCATCCGGTGGGCGCAGGAGCGGGACGTGCCGGTGCGGTTCATCGACCTCCCGGCCGCGCACTCGCTGGCCGCGGCGGAGGCCCAGGGCGATGAGGACGCGGGGGAGGCGGCGCCCGGGTCCGTACGGCTGGACCCGCTGGCCGTGCTGGCCGAGACCGCCGGGTACGAGGACCCCGAGCGGTGGTGGGAGGACGTGGTCGAGCACCGCGGCGGGTCCGGACCGGCCGCCGACCCGCTGGCCGCGTTCGAGGCGCTGGGGGAGGCCATGGGCGCCCTGCGCGAGGCGTACGGAGCGGGCGGCCACCACCGGGACCTGGTGCGCGAGGCGTACATGCGGCAGCGGATGCGGGCCGCACGCCGGGAGTTCGGCGACGCCTACGCCGTGGTCTGCGGGGCCTGGCACGTCCCGGCGCTGCGGGCGAAGACCACCGCGGCCGCGGACAGGGCGCTCCTCACCGGGCTCCCCAAGGTCAAGGTGGAGACCACCTGGGTGCCCTGGACCCACCGGCGCCTCGCCCGGGCCGGAGGGTACGGCGCGGGCATCACCTCGCCCGGCTGGTACGCACACCTCTTCGAGGCCCGGGACCGCCCCGTCGAGCGCTGGCTGACCAAGGTCGCGGGCCTGCTCCGCGAGGAGGACCGGCAGGTGTCCCCGGCCCACGTCATCGAAGCGGTCCGGCTCGCCGACACCCTGGCCGCGATGCGGGGCCGGCCCGTGCCGGGACTGACGGAGACCCTGGAAGCGGTCCGGGCCGTGATGTGCGACGGCTCCGACATACCGCTCGCGCTGATCGAGGACCGGCTCGTCGTCGGGGACGTGCTCGGCGAAGTCCCCGACGCGGCGCCCGTCGTACCGCTCCAGCGGGACCTGACCCGGCAGCAGCGCACGCTGCGGCTCAAGCCCGAGGCGCAGGACCGGGAGCTGGAGCTCGACCTGCGCAAGGACACCGACGCGGCCAAGTCCCTACTGCTGCACCGGCTGCGGCTGCTCGGCATCGACTGGGGCGTCCCGACGGTCTCCCGGGGAAGCACGGGCACCTTCCGCGAGACCTGGCGGCTCCGCTGGGAGCCGGAGCTCGCGGTACGGGTGGCCGAAGCCGGCATCTGGGGGACCACCGTCCTCGGGGCGGCCACCGCCCGCGCCGAGGCCGACGCGGCGGGCACCGGGGAACTGGGCGAGGTCACCGCCCTGGCGGAGCGGTGCCTGCTCGCCGGGCTCTCCGGGGCGCTGCCCGCCGTACTGCGGGCCCTCGCCGACCGGGCGGCGCTGGACACCGATGTGGCGGGCCTGGCCAAGGCGCTGCCCGCGCTGGCCCGTTCGCTGCGGTACGGGGACGTACGGGGCACCGACGCGGCCGCGCTGGCGACGGTGGCGGCCGGGCTCGCGGAGCGGATATGCGTGGCGCTGCCGCCCGCCTGCGCGGCGGGGCTGGACGCCGACGCGGCGGAGGAGCTGCGGGGGCACGTGGACGGCGTGCACGGCGCCGTCGGGCTGCTGGAGGGGCTGGACTCCGACGGGCTGCGGGAGCGCTGGGCGGCGGTGCTGCGGACCCTGGCCGGGCGGGACACCGTCCCCGGGCTGATCCGCGGGCGGGCGGCACGGCTGCTGCTCGACGACGGGCGGCTGTCCCCCGAGGAGACCGCGCGGCTGATGGGGCTCTCGCTGTCCCCGGCGTGCGCGCCGGCCGACGCGGCGGGCTGGATCGAGGGGTTCGCGGGCGGGGCCTCGGGCGGGGGGACGCTGCTGGTGCACGACGAGCGGCTGCTGGGGCTGATCGACGGCTGGCTGGTGTCGGTGCCGGAGCGGGCGTTCGTCGATGTGCTGCCGCTCCTGCGGAGGACCTTCGGTGGGTTCGAGGCGGGGGTGCGGCGGAGTCTGGGGGAGCTGGTGCGGCGGGGGCCGGGTCGGGGGCCGGCCGGGGTGGGGGCCGGGGTGGTGGTGGCCGGCTTCGGGGCGGAGCTGGACGTGGAGCGGGCGGATGCGGTGGTGGACCTGGTCCACCTGTTGCTGGCGGGGGCGCCTGGATGAGGGGCCCTGGCGGGGTCCCGGGCCCGGCGCGGGCGGGCTGCCCCGTGCAGCGGCAAGGGTGCTGCGGGGAGGTTGCCCCGTGCGGTGGTAGCGGTGGGTGGGGGCGGGCGGTAGTGGGTCGAGAGCGGGAGGTTGGCAGATGGTTGGGGCAGAGGTGGGGGACGGCGGTGCCGAGCGGTTGCGGCGGTGGCGGATGGTGCTGGGTGGGGGAGAGGGGGAGGGGACCGGGGTGGCGTTGAGTGGGGTGGACGCCGGGATGGATGCCGCGCTCGGGGCGCTCTACGGGGCCGAGGGGGGCAGACCCAAGCGGGCCGGGGAGCGGTCGGCCGGGCTCGGCGGGTCCGCGCCCCAGGTGGCGCGCTGGCTCGGGGACATCCGGACGTACTTCCCCACCTCCGTGGTGCAGGTCATGCAGCGGGACGCGATCCAGCGCCTCGGCCTGTCCGCGTTGCTGCTGGAGCCCGAGATGCTGGAGGCGGTGGAGCCGGACGTGCACCTCGTCGGCACCCTGCTCTCCCTCAACAAGGCCATGCCCGAGACGACGAGGGAGACCGCCCGCGCCGTCGTGCGCAAGGTGGTCGAGCAGGTGGAGAAGCGGCTCGCGAGCCGGACGCGGGCCACGCTGACGGGCGCGCTCGACCGGTCCGCCCGGGTCAGCCGGCCGCGGCACGCGGACATCGACTGGGACCGGACCATCCGGGCGAACCTGAAGAACTATCTGCCCGAGTACCGGACCGTCGTTCCCGAGCGGCTGGTCGGGTACGGCCGCGCCGCGCGGGCGGTGAAGAAGGAGGTCGTGCTGTGCATCGACCAGTCGGGTTCGATGGCGGCCTCCGTCGTCTACGCCTCCGTCTTCGGGGCGGTGCTGGCCTCGATGCGGTCCCTCGCGACCCGGCTGGTCGTGTTCGACACCGCGGTGGTCGATCTGACGGACCTGCTCGACGATCCCGTCGACGTGCTCTTCGGCACCCAGCTCGGCGGCGGCACCGACATCAACCGTGCGCTCGCCTACTGCCAGTCGAAGATCGCCCGCCCCGCCGACACCGTCGTCGTCCTCATCAGTGATCTCTATGAGGGCGGCATACGCGACGAGATGCTGAAGCGGGTCGCGGCCATGAAGGCGGCGGGGGTGGAGTTCGTGGCGCTGCTCGCGCTGTCCGACGAGGGTGCGCCCGCCTACGACCGGGAGCACGCCGCCGCCCTCGCCGCACTCGGCGCCCCGGCCTTCGCCTGCACTCCCGACCTGTTCCCGGAGGTGATGGCCGCGGCGCTGGAGAAGCGGCCCCTGCCCGTCCCGTGACCCGGCGGGCAGCGCGGGGGACCGTCGTCGCGCCGCCCGAGCGGAGCCCCGTAGGAGAGCCTTCGCGGCGGTGGTACATCGGCGGATCGCACGAAGATGCAGTTCAACCGTGAGGCGATCTGTGACAGGTATCACCGCTCAGGTGTGATCTGCGATTTAGGGACCTACGTCCCACGGGGATAACCTGCGGGACGGACATGCCGCGTCCACGGTCACCGTGTGCGCCTTCCTTGTGACAGCGCCGTCACGTTGCCCTCCGCGGCACGCCCACGCAGATAGCAGACAACCGCGAATCACTGCGAATCTTTGAAGACAAGGGACGGACGCGCGTGGACCTGTTCGAGTACCAGGCGAGGGACCTCTTCGCCAAGCACGGTGTACCGGTGCTGGCCGGTGAAGTCATCGACACGCCTGAGGCAGCCCGCGAGGCCACCGAGCGCATGGGTGGCAAGTCGGTCGTCAAGGCGCAGGTGAAGGTCGGCGGCCGCGGCAAGGCCGGCGGCGTGAAGCTCGCCGCCACCCCGGACGAGGCAGTCGCCCGGGCGACGGACATCCTCGGGATGGACATCAAGGGCCACACGGTCCACAAGGTGATGATCGCCGAGACGGCTCCCGAGATTCTCGAGGAGTACTACGTTTCGTACCTCCTCGACCGCACCAACCGCACCTTCCTGGCCATGGCCTCGGTCGCGGGCGGCATGGACATCGAGCAGGTCGCCGAGGAGACCCCGGAGAAGCTCGCCAAGGTCCCGGTGAACGCCAACGAGGGCGTGACCATCGAGAAGGCCCGCGAGATCGTCGCGCTGGCGCAGTTCCCGGCCGAGGTTGCCGAGAAGGTCGCCGAGGTCCTCGTGACCCTGTGGGCGACCTTCATCGCCGAGGACGCGCTCCTCGTCGAGGTCAACCCGCTCGCGAAGGTCGCCAACGGCGACGTCATCGCGCTCGACGGCAAGGTCTCGCTCGACGAGAACGCCGAGTTCCGCCAGCCGGGCCACGAGGAGTTCGTGGACCACGCTGCCGCGAACCCGCTCGAGGCCGCCGCCAAGGCGAAGAACCTCAACTACGTGAAGCTCGACGGCGAGGTCGGCATCATCGGCAACGGCGCGGGTCTCGTCATGAGCACCCTCGACGTCGTCGCGTACGCCGGCGAGAACCACGGTGGGGTCAAGCCCGCCAACTTCCTGGACATCGGCGGTGGCGCCTCCGCCGCCGTCATGGCCAACGGTCTCGAGATCATCCTCGGCGACCCGGACGTCAAGTCCGTCTTCGTCAACGTCTTCGGTGGCATCACCGCGTGCGACGAGGTCGCCAACGGCATCGTCCAGGCGCTGCAGCTGCTCGAGGACAAGGGCGAGGCGGTCACCAAGCCGCTGGTCGTCCGCCTCGACGGCAACAACGCCGAGCTGGGTCGCAAGATCCTCTCGGACGCCAACCACCCGCTGGTTCAGCGCGTGGACACCATGGACGGCGCGGCCGACAAGGCCGCCGAGCTCGCGGCTGCGAAGTAAGGGCAGAGGTCACAGACTCACATGGCTATCTTCCTCAACAAGGACAGCAAGGTCATCGTCCAGGGCATGACCGGTGCCACGGGCATGAAGCACACCAAGCTGATGCTGGCTGACGGCACCAACATCGTCGGCGGCGTGAACCCGCGCAAGGCCGGCACCACCGTCGACTTCGACGGCACCGAGGTCCCGGTCTTCGGCTCCGTCGCCGAGGCGATGGAGAAGACGGGCGCCAACGTCTCCGTCCTCTTCGTCCCGCCGGCGTTCGCCAAGTCCGCCGTGGTCGAGGCGATCGACGCCGAGATCCCGCTGGCCGTCGTCATCACCGAGGGCATCGCGGTGCACGACTCCGCCGCCTTCTGGTCGTACGCGTCCAGCAAGGGCAACAAGACGCGGATCATCGGCCCGAACTGCCCGGGTCTGATCACCCCCGGCCAGTCCAACGCCGGCATCATCCCGGGCGACATCACCAAGCCCGGCCGCATCGGTCTCGTGTCCAAGTCGGGCACGCTGACCTACCAGATGATGTACGAGCTCCGTGACATCGGCTTCTCCTCCGCCGTCGGCATCGGTGGCGACCCGGTCATCGGCACCACGCACATCGACGCCCTCGAGGCGTTCGAGGCGGACCCCGACACCGACCTGATCGTCATGATCGGCGAGATCGGCGGCGACGCCGAGGAGCGTGCGGCGGACTTCATCGCGAAGAACGTCACCAAGCCGGTCGTCGGCTACGTCGCGGGCTTCACCGCCCCCGAGGGCAAGACCATGGGTCACGCCGGTGCGATCGTCTCCGGTTCTTCTGGCACCGCACAGGCCAAGAAGGAAGCCCTGGAGGCCGCGGGCGTGAAGGTCGGCAAGACGCCGACCGAGACCGCGAAGCTGGCGCGCGAGATCCTGAACGCCGCGCAGTAAGCAGTAAGTAGTAGGCAGTAGGTAGTAAGCAGCCGGCTTCGGCTGTGCGTGCAGACGGGCGTGGCCCGCACCCTGGGAGGGGTGCGGGCCACGCCCGTTTTCGTCCGCTCGGGCGCCCGCCGTACGGCTATTCGAGGCTCGGCGCGATTCGGGAGGGGCCGGCCGACGGATCGGACAGCAGCTTGTCGTGGAGCTGCCGGCCCTCGTCCGTGAGCTGCTGCGGGCCGCTGTGCGGGGGGACGCCCGACACGCTCGCGCCGG
Organism: Streptomyces sp. GL_141; assembly: GCF_057834385.1. NCBI lineage: Bacteria > Bacillati > Actinomycetota > Actinomycetes > Kitasatosporales > Streptomycetaceae > Streptomyces > Streptomyces sp. GL_141. The sequence goes on along the minus strand of NZ_CM174402.1, from coordinate 3,249,967 downwards.
GGGCGCGCGGAGGCTCGTACTCGGTCGGGGCGGTCACCCAGGTGTAGGCCGTCGCCGCGGCGATGACGGCCGTCACCCCGACCACGGCACGCGTCCACAGCCGGTTGCGGTGCTCGCCGGCCACCCGTACGGCGGCTGCCGCGCGCGGCTCCAGCAGGACGGAGGGCCGCAGCGCGCCGAGCCGCTCGCGCAGCACCGCGGACTGCCTCGCGGGCGCCACGCCGTCCAGTTCGGGGAGCTCGTCGGCGAGGTCGGCGTGCGCGTTGACGAGCCGGCGGCCGGCGGTCGGCGTGGACGCCTCGGTCTCGGCGGCGGTGTCGGGGAGGTCCAGCCCGACGCCGTCGTAGAGCAGCACGGTGCGGCGGTGGGCCGGAGGCAGCGCGAGCATCGCGTCCAGGAGGACGCGGTCCGCGGGGTCGGCCGGGGGCTCGTCGGGGTGCCGGTGGGCCCGCCGGAACCGGTGCCACGGGGAGAGCGCGTACTCGTACGCCGCCGCGCGCACCCACCCGACCGGATCGGGGTCGGTGGCCACCTCGGGCCAGCGGTCCCAGGCCTGCTGGAAGGCGCGTTCCACGGCCTCGCAGGAGAGGGCCCGGCGGCCGGTGAGGAGGTAGGCCTGGCGGGCCAGGGCGGGGGCGGTGCGGTCGTAGAGGGCGTCGAAGGCGGAGATCGCCGACGCCGTCGGCGCGGTGTCCTCGCCGGAGGCGTCCTCGGGGGCGGTACGGGCCTCCGCCGCCGGGCCGCCCGGCTCGCCGGGGTCTGCCTCGGCGTCGGCCGGTCCGGTGGCCTTGCCGGCCGGTGCGGAGTCCGGCGCGGCCTGCGGCGCCGCGTCCGACGCGGCGTCAAGGCCGGTGGCCTTCACCGCTGCTGACGCGGGGTCCGAGCCGGCACCCGGCCCGGTGCCCGGCCCGGTGGTGCTCGTCCGGGTGGCGGCTTCGGCGCCCGCTCCGGCGGGGTTCGCGGTGCCCGGCGTGGTGCCCGGCGCGGCGGCCTTGCCTGCGGAGCGTGACGCGGAGTGCGCCCCGGCGCCCGTACCGGTGTCCGTACCCGTGTCCGTACCCGTGTCCGTACCGGCGCCCGCGGGGAGGGGGCTGCCGGGCCGGAGGGCTGCGCGGCCGCCTCCGCCGTGGCCGCCGCCCACGGCGGCCCCGGCCTTGACGGTGGGCTTGGCCTCGTGCCGGGGCATCCCGACGGGGGGCTTCGCGGCGCGCTTGACGGCGGCCTTGGGCCGGGTCTGCGCGCCGACGGGCCGGGCGAGTCCGCGCATCATGCGCAGCCCGAACCGGCCCTCGGGGGCGTCGGCGGCTGACGCCGCGTCCGCGTCCGTGGGCGTGGCGCCGGTTGCTGCGCCAGTGGCCTCCGCCGCGTCCTGCGCGGCCCCGTCGACCCGGCTGCCGGGTGCGGTGCCCGGGGCTGACGCGGCGTCCGCGTCCGCCCCGGCGGGGCCGGTTGCGGGGGAGGCGCCGAGGGGTGACGCGCCGAGGGCCGACGCGCCGGCGACGGGCGCCCCGGCCTGTCGTGCGGCGGTGCCGTTGGCCCAGGCGGGCCGCATGGGCGGGGCGGGCGTGCCGTCGGCGACCGCTGCCGTGCCGGTGCCGTCCGGACGGCCGGCGCGGTCCGGGCCGCCCGCGGGGGCTGCCGCGGCGGAACCCGCGGCCGTGCCCTTGCCGCGGTCCGGACCCGCTGCGGGGGCTGCGGCGGCTACGGCGCCGGAACCCCGGCCCGGGCCGTCCGGGGAGGCCGAGCCGTCGGCCCGGGCCGTGGGGCCCGAGGGGGCGGAGCCGGGGGATTCGTCCGCCGAGAGCCGGGTCAGGAGCTTGGAGTAGGCCTCCAGTTTGCGGCCCCGGGGGTGGGTGCGGCCGGTCTCCCAGGAGCGGACCGTGTTCGAGGTGACGCCCACTGCCGCCGCGACCTCTTCGTGCGTCAGATCGGCCGCTTCGCGCAGGCGTCGGCGTTCCTTCGGGGTGGGGAGGCCCAGCTCCGTGACGCTTTGTGTCATGCCAGACTCCCCGCGACCCGGACGCCCTGACCGAAAAAGTACATAAACGTATATTGAGCGACACCACGGTCATTCGCCTGTTACCCGCCCATAGCGCGTGTCGTTGGCACCATGGCGGGGTGACCCAAGTGACCGAACGCGGGACCTCGTTGCCCACGCCCCCAAGGGCCCCCGTACGGCGCCGTTCACCGGCGGCCGCCGCGTGTGTCGTGGGTGGCGCCGTCGCCGCAGTACTGGGGCTCGGCTTCCTCGCCGTGCTCGTCATCGTGCTGTGGATCAGCTCCCCCTACCCCGACAGCGGCCCCGGCGGCGCCCTGCACCTCGCCGCGGGCCTCTGGCTGCTCGCCCACGGCACCGAACTCGTCCGCTACGAGACCCTCTCCGGGGTGCCCGCCCCCGTCGGCCTGACCCCGTTGCTGCTGGTGGCCCTGCCCGCGCTGCTCATCCGGCGGGCCGCCCGGCTGGGCAGCGCCGCGCAGGAGGACCGGGGCGCGGAGCCGCTGCCCGCGGGCGTGGTGTTCTCCGCCGTGCTCTGCGGCTACCTCGGGGTCGGCGCCCTGGCCGTCGTCTACGCCGCCGCCGGGCCGATGCCCGCCGACCCGCTCAGCGCGGCCCGGCACCTCCCGGCCGTCGCCGCCCTCGCCGCCGCGGGCGGGGTCTGGGAGTCCCGGGGAAGACCGCTCGGGCAGCTGCCCGGCCGGTTCGCCCGGCCCCGCTACGCCCTCGCGCTGCGGGCCGGCGCAGCCGGGGTGCTGGTGCTCCTCGGCGGCGGAGCCCTGCTGGTCGGCGCCTCGCTGGCCTGGCACGGGCCGGAGGTGCAGGGCTCCTTCGCGGCGCTGACCGGGGTCTGGTCGGGCCGCTTCGCGGTGCTGCTGCTGGCCCTCGCGCTGATCCCGAACGCCGTCGTCTGGGGCGCCTCCTACGCCCTCGGTCCCGGCTTCGCGCTGGGCACCGGAGCCGCCGCGAGCCCGCTCGGCTTCGACGGCTCGCCCGCGCTGCCGGGCTTCCCGCTGCTCGCGGGGCTTCCCGCGGAGGGCCCCGGCACGCCGCTGACCTGGGCCGTCGGCGCGGTGCCGGTGGTGGCCGGGCTGGCGGTGGGCTGGTTCGCGGTACGCCGGGCGCGCGACGTCTCGTACGGGGAGACCGCGCTCACGGCGGCGCTGGGCGCCCTGGTGTGCGCCCTGGCGACGGCCGCTCTCGCCGCGGCTTCGGCGGGGCCGCTCGGATCCCGGGAGCTGGCCGCCTTCGGCCCCGCGTGGTGGCAGGCGGGCGGGGCGGCCCTGGGCTGGACCCTGGTGCTCGCGGTCCCGCTGGCCGTCACCGTGCACGCCTGGCGGAACAGGCCCGCGAAGGGCCTGGCCGGCGAGGGCTCCGAGGACGGCTGGCACGACAGCGGCGTGCGCGAGGTCCGCTGGGCGGCCCTGCGCCGTGCGGCGGGCACCCTGATCCCCGACTTCTCCGGCACCCCGGAGGAGGGCGACGGGCCGCCCCCGGCCCGGGTCGCGGAGGAAGGGGCCCGGCCGGCGTCCGTACCGCCGAAGCGTCCCGTGCTGGTCATGCCGGGCCTCAAGCTGGACCTGACCCCGATCCCGCTCCCCGCGCTGCCCGCGGAGCCGCCACCGGCGAGGACGCTCACGCCCGCACCCGGGCCGGGGGCCCTCGTGGCGGGCGGATCGCCGCTGCCGGAGCCCCCGAGCCCGACCCCGCTCGCCCCGCCGGTGACCGGAGTCCGCGTACTGACCCGCCGGAAGCCGGAAACGGAAGCGGGACCCGAAACGCGACCGGCGGTCGAAACGGCAGCGGCACCGGCAGCGGCACCGGAAACGGGCCCCGGCCAGGCCGAAGAGGCCGAACGGACCGAACCGGAGGCCGCCCGGATCGACTAGCCGGCTCCTACCGCTCGGCTACCGCTGGACCTCGAGCATCTTGCCGATGAAGTTGTCCGGCAGCAGGTCGTTGCACTGCAGCTCGGCCGGCTTGGTGAGGGCGTCCTGCTTGCAGACGTGGAAGTCCTTGTACGTGAGCTGCACCGCGTACGAGGACAGCGCGAGCAGGATCGCCAGCGAGGCGGTCACCAGCCCGCTCGCCGCCGCCGTCCGCTGGGGCCGGGCGGCGGCGCCCAGCGCCGCCAGTCCACCCCGGGCCGTGCCGGCAGCCGCACCGGCCTGCGCGTCGGTGACCGCACCGCGGCCCGTCCCCGTACCCACGTCCGCCGCCGAGGCGCCCGTGGTGCGCGGCGCGTCCTGCGCCCCGTCCCCGGACGGCTTCGCCGGGACCCCGCGCAGCGCGCTGATCCCCCAGTACAGGGCGAGCGCGCCCAGCAGCAGCCCCATCGACGGGATGCCGAAGACCCCGAAGAAGAAGCCCCACATGCCGGCCAGCAGCGCGTACCGCGCCCGCCGCTGGATCGGGTCCGTGGGGTCCCAGCGAGCCGGTCCCGATCCGGGGTCCGCGCCAGGTCCCGACCCGGGCTTCTGCGGGTCGCCGCCGTCACCGCCGGCGCGCGGCTCCCAGAGCTGGTCGGGCCGGCCTTCCGGGGGCGCCGCGAAGGGGTTGTCGTCGGTCGAGCGGTCGGGCTGGGGGCGGTCCGGCATCGGGTGTGTTTCATCCCCTGTGTCGTGGACGCCGCTGGGACGTCCGAGGCCTGTTTACGGCGTGTACGCCAGACGCTACCGCCCACCCGTCCCCCCGTCCCTCGGGGGCCGTCCGGTGTGCCGGTATCGTTGCAGGCGGTCGGTGGCTTCGTATGGTCCCCCGTATCTCGGGGACCCCAAGTTTCATGCGATCGCACAAGACGAACGACGCGCCCCCGGTTCACGCCGGGAGGCGCCCCCGCTCGACGAGAAAGGGCCTCCCATGGCCGCCTCCCGCCTGGTCGTGCTGGTCTCCGGATCCGGCACCAACCTCCAGGCCCTGCTCGACGCCATCGACGCCCACCCCGGCGGACCCGAGGGCTTCGGCGCCGAAGTCGTCGCCGTGGGAGCCGACCGCGAGAACATCGCCGGCCTGGAGCGCGCCGAGAAGGCCGGGATCCCCACCTTCGTGTGCCCGGTCAAGGCGTACGCGAGCCGTGCGGAGTGGGACGCCGCCCTGACGGAGGCCACCGACGCGCACGCGCCGGACCTCGTGGTCTCGGCCGGGTTCATGAAGATCGTCGGGCCGGAGTTCATCGGCCGCTTCGGCGGCCGGTTCGTCAACACCCACCCCGCCCTCCTCCCGGCCTTCCCGGGCGCCCACGGCGTACGGGACGCCCTCGCCTACGGCGCGAAGGTCACCGGCTGCACCGTCCACTTCGTGGACGCGGGCGTGGACACCGGTCCGATCATCGCCCAGGGTGTTGTCGAGATCCGGGACGAAGAGGACGAAGCCGCTCTCCATGAGCGGATCAAGGAAGTCGAGCGCGAGCTGCTCGTCGACGTCGTGGGGCGCCTGGCCCGGCACGGCTACCGCATCGAGGGACGAAAGGTAACAATCCAGTGACCGCCGCAGAGGCCGCAGGGACCGTAGAGACCGTGACCGCAGAGGGCGAGGACCTCGCCGCGTCGAAGCGCCCGATCCGGCGCGCGCTCATCAGCGTGTACGACAAGACGGGACTGGAAGAGCTGGCCCGCGGTCTGCACGAGGCGGGTGTCGCGCTCGTCTCGACCGGTTCCACCGCCTCGAAGATCGCCGCCGCCGGGGTGCCCGTCACCAAGGTCGAGGAGCTGACCGGCTTCCCCGAGTGCCTGGACGGCCGGGTCAAGACCCTGCACCCGCGCGTGCACGCCGGCATCCTCGCCGACCTGCGCCTGGAGGACCACCGCAACCAGCTCGCCGAGCTGGGCGTCGAGCCCTTCGACCTGGTGATCGTCAACCTCTACCCCTTCCTCGCGACGGTCCGGTCGGGCGCGACCGAGGACGAGTGCGTGGAGCAGATCGACATCGGCGGCCCCTCGATGGTCCGCGCCGCCGCCAAGAACCACCCCTCGGTGGCCGTGGTCACCAGCCCGGCGCGCTACGACGCCGTGATCGCCGCCGCCCAGGGCGGCGGTTTCGACCTCACCGCCCGCAAGCGGCTCGCGGCCGAGGCCTTCCAGCACACCGCCGCGTACGACGTGGCCGTGGCCTCCTGGTTCACGAACGCGTACGCCCCCGAGCCGGAGGCCGTGCTGCCCGAGTTCCTGGCCGGTGCCTGGGAGCGCAAGTCCACCCTCCGCTACGGCGAGAACCCGCACCAGGCGGCCGCGCTGTACACGGACGGGCAGCCGGGCGGGCTCGCCAACGCCGAGCAGCTGCACGGCAAGGAGATGTCCTACAACAACTACGTGGACACCGACGCGGCCCGCCGCGCCGCCTACGACCACGAAGAGCCCTGCGTCGCGATCATCAAGCACGCCAACCCGTGCGGCATCGCCGTGGGCAAGGACGTCGCCGAGGCCCACCGCAAGGCGCACGCCTGCGACACGGCCTCCGCCTTCGGCGGGGTCATCGCCGTCAACCGCCCGGTGAGCGTCGAGCTCGCCGAGCAGGTCGCGGAGATCTTCACCGAGGTCATCGTCGCCCCCGACTTCGAGCCGGGCGCCGTCGAGGTCCTGGCGAAGAAGAAGAACATCCGCGTGCTGAAGGTGGCGGGCACCCCGCACCAGCCGGCCGAGCTGAAGCCGATCTCCGGCGGCGTGCTGCTCCAGCAGAGCGACCTCGTCCAGGCCGAGGGCGACGACCCGGCCAACTGGACGCTCGCCACCGGCGAGGCCCTCTCCGCCGACGAGCTCGCCGACCTCGCCTTCGCGTGGAAGGCCTGCCGCGCCGTGAAGTCCAACGCGATCCTGCTCGCCAAGGACGGCGCCTCGGTCGGCGTCGGCATGGGCCAGGTCAACCGCGTCGACTCCGCGAAGCTGGCCGTCGAGCGGGCGGGCGCCGAGCGCGCGCAGGGCTCGTACGCCGCCTCCGACGCCTTCTTCCCCTTCGCGGACGGCCTGGAGATCCTGACGGCCGCCGGCATCAAGGCCGTGGTCCAGCCGGGCGGTTCGATGCGCGACGAGCTGGTCATCGAGGCCGCGAAGGCGGCGGGCGTGACCATGTACCTCACGGGGACCCGGCACTTCTTCCACTGAGCCACCGAGTCACCGAGTCGCCGAGTCCGGCACTCACCCGCACACGGCGAAGGCCGCCCACCGCAGCAGTGCGGTGGGCGGCCTTCGCCGTGTCCTGCGTCTTAGTGCTGCCTATCAGTACTGCGTATTAGTACTGGGGGCGGCGGAAGTATTCGCCCGCGGCCGAGTTGGCCAGGCCGATGAGGATCCACAGGCCCAGGCCGAGCGAGACCAGGGCGGGGATCATCGAGAGCAGCAGCGGGGCGCCGCCGGACTCGTGCAGGCCGCTGAGCGTCACGATGTTGATGATCAGGCTGGCCACGGCGAAGAAGGTCTGGAGCGACCCGAAGATAATGCCGGAGACGCGCACGCCGCCGCGGCCCTTGCCGAGCTTCGCGGCGGTCAGGATCGGCCACAGCGAGATGCCGACGAGGACGATGCCGATGATGACGAAGAAGATGCTCAGGGCGGCGCCCGCGTCGCTCGACGAGTAGCTGGAGTCGGTGAACTCGGAGGCGAACACGGCACCGATGATCGCGACGGCCACGCCGCCGAGGGCCTGGAGGATCCCGAGGATCCAGAGGATGACCCGCGCCCCCTTGACCCCGCCCGGCATCGGCATCTGCGAGCCCGGATAGCCGGGGACGCCCGGGTAGGCCTGCTGCGGGTAGGCGTAGCCGCCCTGGGCCGGGATGCCCTGGGGGGCCTGCGGGGGGTAGCCGTAGGCGGGCTGGCCGCCCTGCGGCTGCTGCCCGTACGGGTTGTTCGGGTCGCCGAAGCTCATCTGGGGTGTTCCTCCGTGGAAGTGCGGGGACGCACGGCACGCGCGGAGGAGTCACTGCAATTCGTGCGGCCCGCCCCCCGGCACTGCCCGCGGCACTACGTTCCCCGCATCGTCGTCCGGCCGGACCGGGCTTGTCCAGCCGGGGCGCCGTCCGCCCGGCACTTGTTGTGCAAGTGCAACGAAGGCGGGACGAAGACGGCACGAAGCCGGGACGCGACTGGATCCGCGGCCGCTCCATCCGGGAGGATGGGTCCATGACTGCCCAGATTCTCGACGGCAAGGCCACCGCAGCCGCGATCAAGTCCGAACTGACCGCCCGCGTGGCGGCGCTCAAGGCCCGGGGCATCACCCCGGGCCTCGGCACCCTGCTGGTCGGCGACGACCCGGGCAGCCGCTGGTACGTCAACGGCAAGCACAAGGACTGCGCCGAGGTCGGCATCGCCTCCCTCCAGCGCGAACTGCCCGCGACGGCCTCCCAGGAGGACATCGAGGAGGTCGTTCGGGAGCTGAACGCCAACCCGGAGTGCACCGGCTACATCGTGCAACTCCCGCTCCCCAAGGGCATCGACACGAACCGCGTCCTGGAGCTCATGGACCCGGCGAAGGACGCCGACGGCCTGCACCCGATGTCACTCGGCAGGCTGGTCCTGAACGAGCCGGGCCCGCTGCCGTGCACCCCGTACGGGATCGTCCAGCTGCTGCGCCACCACGGCGTCGAGATCAACGGCGCGCACGTGGTCGTCCTCGGCCGCGGGATCACCGTCGGCCGGTCCATCGGCCTGCTGCTCACCCGCAAGTCCGAGAACGCGACCGTGACCCTGTGCCACACCGGTACCCGCGACCTGTCCGGACTGCTGCGCCAGGCGGACATCGTCGTCGCGGCGGCCGGCGTGCCGCACCTGGTCAAGCCGGAGGACGTGAAGCCGGGCGCGGCCGTGCTCGACGTCGGCGTCAGCCGCGACGAGAACGGCAAGATCGTCGGGGACGTGCACCCCGGGGTCGCGGACGTGGCCGGCTGGATCTCCCCGAACCCGGGCGGCGTCGGCCCGATGACCCGGGCGCAGCTGCTCGTCAACGTGGTCGAGGCCGCCGAGCGGGCGGTTCCCCGTGCCGGCTGAGCGTGAGCCGGAGCCCGGCGCCGTCCCCGAACCCGCCCCGTCCCCGGCTCCCGCCAGGGCCGCCGCCTCAGCCGCCTCCGCGGCCCCGCGCCCGGTTCCGAGCTGGGCCAGGAAGGGCGACGCGGACGCCGGGCGGACCCCGGTGCCCGGGCCCGAGGACACCGAGGAGGCGGACGGGGCCAGGTCGCGCCGCTTCCCCTCCGTCACCCTGGACACCGCGCGTCCCGAGGGCGGCGGCCGGGCCGCGCCCGGTGACGCGCCGGCTCCGGCCCGGCAGTGGCCGATGCTGGCCGTCCTCGCCGCGACGGCGGCCGGACTGCTGCTCACGGCGGTGGGCCATCCGCGTGGCGGCTGCCTGCTGATCGGGATCGCGATGATCGCGGGATCGGTGATGCGCCGGCTGCTGCCCTCCGTGGGCATGCTCGCGGTGCGTTCCCGCTTCACGGACATGGTCACGTACGGCCTGCTGGGCGTGGCGATCACGCTGCTCGCACTGGTGATGGAACCCAAGCCGTGGCTGGACGTTCCCTTCCTGGAGACCGCGGTCCGTTTCACGGTCCGTTAGGCCTTCGGGAGTCCCCGGGGAGGGCCCCGTGTGCCCCGCGCCACACGGGGCGGGGGATTGGGGTGCTCCAGGGTCGGATAGCCTGACGGCGGATGTCTCTTCACGTCAAGATTTACTGGGCCACGGAGCGGCGTCCTCCCAGCACATGGGGCAGGGACGCCCCACCGCCAGCTGTCTAACGGAGAAGGCCATGACCCGCACTCCCGTGAATGTCACCGTCACCGGCGCCGCCGGCCAGATCGGCTACGCGCTGCTCTTCCGCATCGCCTCCGGCCACCTGCTCGGCGCGGACGTGCCGGTCAAGCTCCGTCTTCTGGAGATCCCTCAGGGCATGAAGGCCGCCGAGGGCACCGCCATGGAGCTCGACGACTGCGCCTTCCCGCTGCTCGCCGGCATCGACATCTTCGACGACCCGAACAAGGGCTTCGAGGGTGCCAACGTCGCGCTGCTGGTCGGCGCCCGCCCGCGCACCAAGGGCATGGAGCGCGGTGACCTGCTCTCCGCCAACGGCGGCATCTTCAAGCCGCAGGGCGCCGCGATCAACGCGAACGCCGCGGACGACATCAAGGTCCTGGTCGTGGGCAACCCGGCCAACACCAACGCGCTCATCGCGCAGGCCGCCGCCCCGGACGTACCGGCCGAGCGCTTCACCGCGATGACCCGCCTGGACCACAACCGCGCGATCTCGCAGCTGGCAGCCAAGACCGGCGCCGCCGTCTCCGACATCAAGCGCCTGACCATCTGGGGCAACCACTCGGCGACCCAGTACCCGGACATCTTCCACGCGGAGATCGGCGGCAAGAACGCCGCAGAGCTGGTCAACGACCAGGCCTGGCTGTCGGACGACTTCATCCCGACCGTCGCCAAGCGCGGCGCGGCGATCATCGAGGCCCGCGGCGCGTCCTCGGCCGCCTCGGCCGCCAACGCCGCCATCGACCACGTGCACACGTGGGTCAACGGCACCGCGGCGGGCGACTGGACCTCCATGGGCATCCCGTCGGACGGCTCCTACGGCGTCCCGGAGGGCATCATCTCCTCCTTCCCGGTCACCACGAAGGACGGCCGCTACGAGATCGTCCAGGGCCTGGACATCAACGAGTTCTCCCGTGCGCGCATCGACGCGTCCGTGGCGGAGCTCGTCGAGGAGCGCGACGCGGTGCGCGAGCTCGGCCTGATCTGATCGTTTCCGTACGGCCCGGCCGCGCAGGCCCCCGTACGAGCGGTACGAACACCGAAACGCCCCGGCCAAACCTGGCCGGGGCGTTTGGCGTGAATCGTTCTGTCGTCGTAGGGAGGGGAACCCTAGGGTCGGTCGGTGACCGAGAACGCGATTCCCCAGCAGCCCGGCGGCAGTTGGGCCGGTCCCTCCGCCGGCCGCCCCCCGGTGCACCCCTCGCTGAGCGAGGCCGGCCGCTTCCTGTGTGCGGGGACGTACCTCGACGCCGGGTACCGCGACCGGGTCATCGACGAGCTGTACGTCCACGAGGAACGGATCGTCGCCCCCTCCTACGGCTACGACGCCTCCCGGGTCCTCGCCCACGCACTGCGCGCCCGCCGCGCCGAACTCGGCTGGGCCGCCGGAGTCCTCGGAGCCTGGTTCGTCGGCGCCCTGCTCACGGGCGGCGCCCTCGCCGCGCTGATCGTGCCCTTCCTGCTGCTGAGCCTCGCCGACTGGCTGCGCGCCCGGAACGTCCCGGCACTGCGCGTGCTCTCCGTGGTCCTGCGGATCTACGCCTGGTGGCTCCTGCTCTTCGTCCTGTTCGCCCTCGGCATCGGCGGGTTCGCGCTGTTCAGCCTCCTGGACGAGGTGGGAGGGAGCGGCCTGCCGTTCGCCCCGACGGGCGGGGACTTCGCGGCCACCGCCGTCCTGTGGTGGCTGCCGGTGGTCTTCGCCGGGGTGGTCACCGTCGTGGGGCTCCAGCGCGGACACGTCTACCGCACCATCGCCACCGAGCTCGCCGAGCGCCGCTACGCCGACCACGCGAACGACCCGGCCGAAGCCGCCGAGGGGGCCCGCTTCCAGCGGGTGCGCCAGCGCATCCGGGCCGAGCAGCACACGCCGATGATCATGTACGACGTCAACGACCCGTTCTGCGGGGCGGGTGATCCCTTCCGGCCCTGGCAGCTGTCCGTGGAACTGCGCCCGCGCGAGGACCTCGGCCCCGACCGCAAGCCGGTCGCGGTCACCAACGCCCACATCCTGGCGCGGATCGTGCCGCTGCTGGAACGCCTGCGGGTGCCCTCCCCGCACGGATCCCCGGAGCAGGCCGCCGCCGTGGGTGACCGGATGCGCGAACTGGTCCTGGACGAGTGCGTGTTCCTGCCCGCGGGCGGGCTGCCGCACCGGGACACCGCGCAGGTCGTGCACGGGCAGTTCGGCGAGCAGCGGGCCGCCGCCATCGAGGAGGGCGGCGAGCGCCGCCGGCACTTCCTGCGCGTGCGGGTGGGCGGCTGGGACGAGAACCTCGTCGTCACCGTCTTCGTACGGGTCCACACGCAGGGCGGGATGATGATGCTGGAGGTGGCCCCGCACGTGCTGCTGCCCGTCCGGACCGGCTTCCACAACGCGGACGCGGACGCCCAGCGCTACCGCAACAACAGCGGCTTCGGCAAGGCCGTCTGGGCCCTGCGCCACACCCCCGGCTCCCTCGCGGGCTCCGCGGTCACGCTGGGCCGCGGCCTGGCGAGCTGGTGGCGGATCGTCACCGGCGGCCACGGCGGGGCCCGGCCGGAGGGGCCGCGGGTGTCGGTGCGCGAGCTGGCCTCCGAGGACAACGGCTCGATGTTCCACCTGATGGACCTCGACCGGTTCCTGAAGACGATCCAGGACCGGGTCGTCGGGGGCGTCGTCCTCGCGCTGCACGAAGCGGGCTGGCACACCGAGGAGTTCGCACGGCGCGCGGTCAACGTCGCCGAGGGCGGGGTGTTCATCCAGTCGGTGAACCACAGCGCCTTCAGCGTCGGCGGCAGCAACAACACCAACAGCACCAAGGTCAAGAGGAGCACCGGTGGCAACTGAGGACGGCGTGACGGGTACGGGCGCGGCCGCGGCCGGGCAGGAGCCCGCGGTCCGCATCGGCGGGGTCACCGGCAGCGCGTTCAGCATCGGTGGCAGCAACAACACCAACACCGTGCACCACGGCGGAGCGGGGGCGGACACCGTCGGGCCGCAGGTCCTCCTCGACGCCGTACTGGAGCTGCGCGCGGCCCTCGTACGGCTGCCGCGGGGTGCGGACCGGGCGGCGCTCGACGCCGAACTGGACGGGGTCGCGGAGGGACTGGAAGGGGCCGAGGAGATCCGGCCCGGCCTGGTCCCCCGGCTCCGCGGAGCCCTGGAACGCTGGGCTCCCCTCGTCGACTCGGTCAGCGCCGCGACCGCCCTGGCCGGCCTCCTGACCACCCTGGGAGGCTGACCCGTGCCCCCGCAGGACACCCCCCGCTGGGACCCCGCGACCCAACGCTGGGTCACGGACCCCCACCCGGCCCAGGGCCCCGACCAACAGCCGCCCCCGCCCCCGGGCCACGACCCGGCCCCGGGGCCGCCCCCGGCCCACGACCCGGCCCCGGGGACGCCGCCGACGCCCGCTCCGGGCTACGACCCCGTCCCGGGGCCGCCCCCGGCCCCCGCTCCGGGCCACGACCCTGCCGCGGGCCCGGCTCCGGGCCACGGCCCGGCTCCGGCCCCCGCTCCCGGCCACGATCCGGCTCCGCCCCCGGCCCCGGCCTCGGGCCCGACCCCGGCCTCGGGTCCGGGTCAGGCCCCGGCCTCGGGCCCGGCTCCGACCCCGGCTCCGGTCCCCGCTCCCGGCTACCCCCCGGCCTCGGGGCCGGGTGGGTACGGTCCGGGGGCGGCGGCGCCGCAGGACCCGTACCCGTACCCCGCGTATGCGCCTCAGCAGCCCGTGCAGCCGGCGTACCCCGTCCCGCCCCCGCCCCCGCGCACCGGTGGCCGGTGGCTGACGCCGACCACGGCGGCCGTCGCGGTGGCCGCGCTGGCCATCGGCGCGGCCACCGTGTGGTTCGTGGCGCGGAACACCGGCGAGCAGCCCCCGCAGGCGGGGCCGGCGGTGTCCAGCGCCCCGCCGAGCGGGGAGGGTTCGTCGGCCCCCTCGGCGACGGCCACCCGCTCCCCGTCGCCGACGGGCAGCGGAAGCCCCAGCCCCACGCCCAGCCCGAGCGGCAGCGACCCCGCTCACGAGACCGTGCGCGACGCGAAGGGGTTCACCGTCGCCGTCCCCGCCGGGTGGCTCCGGGAGGAGGCCGCCTCGGGGGTCTTCTATCGCTCTCCCGACCGCACCGCCCTGGTCCAGATCTTCCAGGTCAGCGAGCCCGAACTGACCCCGCTCGCGGCCGTCCAGGGCGCCTCCACCTACCTGCGCGCCCAGACCACCGGCTACCAGGAGATCCGCGTGGGCCCGGCCCCGGGCGCCCCCGAGGGTGGGGAGCTGGTGTACGAGTACGACAGCGCGGAGTCACACGGCCGGCGCCGCGGCGTGGAACGGGTCTTCGTCGCCGAGGACGGCAAGAAGTGGGCCGTCCTGACGGCCGGCCCGGCGCCCGAATGGACGCTCACCCAGTCCCACCACAAGGCCGCCCTGACCGCCTTCCGCCCCACGGGCGGCTGACACCGCGCGCGGGACGGGGTTGCGGGAGGGCTTACTTGTACATCCCCGGGGTGTAGTGCCCCGGGGTCAGGCGGGTGGTGACACCGATGCGGTTCCAGACGTTGATCGCGGCGATCAGGGCGATCACCTGCGCCAGTTCCTTCTCCTCGAAGTGCCGCGCGGCCCGCTCGTAGACCTCGTCGGGAACGAAACCGTCGGTCAGGACGGTCACGGCCTCCGTCAGCTCGATCGCGGCGAGCTCCTTCTCCGTGTAGAAGTGCCGCGACTCCTCCCAGGCTCCGAGCAGCAGCAGCCGCTCCACGTCCTCGCCCGCCGCGAGGGCGTCCTTGGAGTGCATGTCGATGCAGAACGCGCAGTGGTTGATCTGGGAGGCGCGCAGCTTGACGAGCTCGACCAGGGCCGGGTCCAGGCCCTTGGCCGCGGCCGCGTCCAGGGCCACGGCGGCCTTGTAGAACTCCGGAGCGAGCTTCGCGAGCTGCATGCGGGGGGTGTGTTCGGGTGCCTTCTCCGTGTGGGTCATGGCATCACCCTAGGAGCCAGGCGGCCCGCCTATATGGTCCATATCCATGACGGAATCCTGGGCCACTTTCGGCGCCGACCTGCATCTGGAACCGGTCCCCGGGCGCGGTGTCCGGGCCGGACTGACCGAGGCGCTGCGCGAGGCCGCGCGCAGCGGGCGGCTGGCCCCGGGGACCAGGCTGCCGTCCTCGCGGTCGCTCGCGGCGGACCTCGGGATCGCCCGCAACACCGTCGCCGAGGCCTACGCCGAGCTCGTCGCCGAAGGCTGGCTGACCGCGCGCCGCGGCTCCGGGACCCGGGTCGCGGAGCGGGCCCGGGTCGGGTCCGGCGCCGGGGTCCGGCGCCCCGCGGCGGCCGTGCCCGTACGGCGCCCCGTGCGCGCGCAGACCTCGTACAGCCTGAAGCCCGGTTCCCCGGACCTGGGCGGCTTCCCGCGCGCCGCCTGGCTGGCGGCGGCCCGGCGGGCGCTGACCGAGGCCCCGAACGAGGCCTTCGGGTACGCGGACCCGCGCGGCCGGGTGGAGCTGCGCGAGGCCCTCGCCGGGTACCTGGCGCGGGCCCGCGGGGTGTACGCGGACCCCGAACGCATCGTGCTGTGCGCGGGCTTCGGCCAGGGCCTGCTGCTGCTCGCGAGGATGCTGCGGGCGCGCCGGATCCGGGAGATGGCGGTGGAGGGGTACGGGCTGGACGTGCACCGGGAGCTGCTGACCGGCGCCGGGCTGCGGACGCGGCCGCTGGCGGTGGACGGGGCGGGGGCGCGCACCACCGAGCTGGCCGGTTCGGGCGCGGGGGCGGTGCTGCTGACGCCGGCGCACCAGTTCCCGACGGGCGCCGCGCTGACGCCCGGGCGGCGGGCGGCGGCGGTGGACTGGGCCCGGTCCACGGGCGGGCTGATCCTGGAGGACGACTACGACGGGGAGTTCCGCTACGACCGTCAGCCGGTCGGCGCGCTCCAGGGACTGGACCCGGACCGGGTGGTGTACCTCGGCACGGCGAGCAAGTCCCTGGCGCCGGGGCTGCGCATGGGCTGGATGGTGGTGCCGGGGCCGCTGATGGAGGAGGTGCTGGCGTTGAAGGACCGGACCGGCTGGAGCTCCAGCGCGCTGGACCAGCTGACGCTCGCGGAGTTCATCCGGTCGGGGGCGTACGACCGGCACGTGCGGGAGATGCGGCTGCGCTACCGGCGGCGGCGCGACGAGCTGGTGGCGGCGGTGGGGGACCGGGCGGCGGTCTCCGGGATCGCCGCGGGCCTGCACGCGGTCCTGGACCTGCCGCCGGGCGGCGAACGGGCGGCCCTGCGGGCGGCCGCCTGGCAGGACCTGGGGCTGCTGCCGCTGTCCTTCTTCCGGCATCCGGGGGCGGCGATGCCGGTGCGCGAGGCGCTGGTCGTCGGCTTCGGGACTCCGTCCCAGAGTGCGTGGGCCCCTACCCTGGCGGCGCTGGTCGCGGCCCTGCCGTGAGGGGGCCCTGCGGGGGCTGTCCCCTACCCGCCCTTCCACCGTTCCCCGGGCTCTGCCCGGGCCCGCGCCTCAAACGCCGGCGAGGCTGGGGGATGCCCCCGGGCTCCGCCCGGACCCGGTCCTCAAGCGCCGGACGGGCTGGGGAGGGGTACCGGGCTGCGCCCGGACCCCCTGGGGCTCCGCCCCGGACCCCGGTCCTCAAACGCCGGACGGCTGAATAGGCCCGGACCCCGTCCTCAAACGGCGGGCGGCTGGAGCGGCTGCGCCGGGGGTTCGCCGAAGCGGGCCAGGGCCAGGGCTCCGGCCACGGCGACCACGAAGCCCGCGACCGCCAGCCAGGTCAGGCCCTCGCGGGTGCGGTCGCCCAGCCAGGCCACGCCCACCACCGCCGGCCCGATCGTCTCGCCCAGCACCAGCCCGGCCGTCGCCGCCGTCACCGAGCCGCGCTGGAGCGCCGAGGTGAGCAGCAGGAACGCGGAGCCGCCGCCGAGCAGCAGCGCGTAGAACGCCGGGTTCGACAGGGCGGAGAGCGAGATGTCGTCGATGAGCCGGACCGCCACCTCCACCACCCCGAAGCCCGTCCCGGCGGCCAGACCCAGCGTCAGCGCCCGGCTGCGGTCCGGCAGCCCGCCCGCCACGGCCCCGACCACCAGCACCAGCCCGGCCACCGCCAGCAGCCCCAGCTTCAGCGCGAGCGTGCCCTTCCCCGAGCCCTCTTCCCCGGAGGCCAGCCCGAGCATCACCAGCCCCGCGCACACCACCGCGACCGCGCCCCACTCCGTCCCGCTCAGCCGCACCTTCAGCAGCCGCGCCGCGACCACCGCGGTCACCGCGAGGCTGGCCGCGAGGGCCGCGCCCACCGCGTAGATCGGGATGTGCCGCAGGGCGATGATCTGGAGGACGAAGCCGATCCCGTCCAGGCAGAGTCCGGCGAGATAGCGCCACTGGCGCAGCGCCCGCAGGAAGAGCGCGGTGTCGACCCCGGAGCCCGTCCCCGGCACCGTCGCCCGCGTCGCCACGGCCTGCAGGACCGACGCCGTGCCGAAGCAGACCGCCGCACCGAGCGCGCAAATCATCCCAATGAGCACGAACCGACTCTAGGTCACGGATCCCGCGTCGGCCGGATTCCGTCGGCCGGGGCGGCCGTTCTAGTCTGTGCGCAGCCGGCCACCCAGGGGGAGCGAACAGTCCATGGACAGCAGCAGCACCGACACCACGCGCACCAAGCGCCGCATGCGCTCCGGAACCGTCGCCCTCGGCGGCATGGGCCTGCTCGCCGCGGCCCTGGTGGCCTGCGGCAGCAGCAACGAGCCCGACAAGCGCTGCGCGGATCGCGCCACCCTGGAGAAGCTGAATTCCAAGGAGTGCAAGAGCGGCGGCCGCGGTGCGTACTACTACGGCGGCACCGTCGCGAAGAACAAGGTGAGCGGCGGCAGCTTCGACAAGTCGGCCGTCACCCGCGGCGGCATCGGCGGCAGCCACAAGAGCTCCTCGGGCGGCTGATCCAGCGTGAAGCGCCACACCATCGAGCCCCGCCCCGACTGGCAGAAGACCGTCGAGGAGCAGGGGCTGATCTATCCCCTCACCCGCTACCCCGACGACTCGCTGCGCCCCTACTGGGACGAGAGCGCGTACTACTCCTTCACCCTTCCCGAGGTCGAGGCGCTGGAGAACGTCGTCGAGGAGCTGCACGCCATGTGCCTGGCGGCGGCCCAGCACATAGTCGACCACGACCGCTTCGCCGACCTCGGCATCACCGACCCGAAGCTCGCCGCGCTGATCGCCGAGTCCTGGCGGCGCCGCGCCGAACAGCCCTCGCTCTACGGCCGCTTCGACCTGCGCTACGACGGCACCGGCAGCCCCGCCAAGATGCTGGAGTACAACGCCGACACCCCCACCTCCCTCGTGGAGGCGGCCAGCCCGCAGTGGTTCTGGATGGAGGAGCGCTTCCCCGGCGCCGACCAGTGGAACTCCCTCCACGAGCGGCTCGTCGACGCCTGGCGCCGCCAGGCGGAGCTGCTGCCGGCCGGCCCGGTGCACTTCGCGCACTCCGAGACCGACGAGCTCGGCGAGGACCTCATGACGGTCGCCTACCTCCAGGAGACCGCCGAGCAGGCCGGCATCGACACGCGGGAGCTGTCGGTGGAGCGGATCGGCTGGGACTCCCTGTCCGGCCGGTTCGTGGACGAGAAGCTCGGCTTCATCCGCGCGATCTTCAAGCTTTACCCCTGGGAGTGGCTGGCCACCGACGAGTTCGCCCCGCAGGTCCTCGGCACGTACGACCACGGCGGCGGCTCCGGCACCACCGCCTGGATCGAGCCTCTGTGGAAGATGCTGCTCTCCAACAAGGCGCTGCTGGCGGTCCTGTGGGAGCTCTTCCCGGAGCACCCGAACCTGCTGCCCGCCTACCTGGACGGCCCGCGCGAACTCGCCACGACCACCGGCTACGCGGCGAAGCCGCTGCTCGGCCGCGAGGGCGCGGGCGTCACCCTGCACCCGGTCGGCGGCGAGCCGTTCGCACCGCAGGAGGACGAGACGTACGTCTTCCAGGGCCTCGCCCCGCTGCCCGACTTCGACGGCAACCGGGTGGTGCTCGGCGCGTGGGTCGTCGAGGACGAGGCGGCGGGCCTCGGCATCCGGGAATCGGCGGGGCCGGTCACGGACGAGTACGCCCGCTTCCTGCCCCACGTCATCCTCTAGCGGCCGTCGGGTTGGGGCCGTCAGGCGCCGAGGACCGACCTGAGCTGGTCCAGCCCCCAGTCCAGGTCCTCCTTGGAGATCACCAGCGGCGGCGCGATCCGGATCGTCGACCCGTGGGTGTCCTTGACCAGGACGCCGAGCCCCATCAGCTTCTCGGAGATCTCCCGGCCGGTGCCGCGCGCCGGGTCGATGTCCACGCCCGCCCACAGCCCGCGGCCCCGTACGGCGGTCACCGCGCCGCCGCCGACCATCAGGTTCAGCTCCCGGTGCAGGTGGTCGCCGAGCTCGGTGGCACGCTGCTGGTACTCGCCGGTGCGCAGCATCGCGATGACCTCCAGGGCGACGGCGCAGGCCAGCGGGTTGCCGCCGAAGGTGGAGCCGTGCTCGCCCGGCTTGAACACGCCGAGCACGTCGAGGTCGGCCACCACCGCCGATACGGGCACGACCCCGCCGCCCAGCGCCTTGCCGAGGATGTACACGTCGGGGACGACGTCCTCGTGCTCGCACGCGAAGGTCTTCCCGGTGCGGCCCAGGCCCGACTGGATCTCGTCGGCCATGAACAGCACGTTCCGCTCGCGCGTCAGTTCCCGTACGCCCCGCAGGTATCCGGCGGGCGGTACGAGCACGCCGGCCTCGCCCTGGATCGGCTCCAGGAGCACGGCGACGGTGTTGGAGGTGACGGCGGCGGCGAGCGCGGTGAGGTCCCCGTACGGGACGATCTCGAAGCCGGGGGTGTACGGGCCGAAGTGGTCGCGGGCGTCGTGGTCGGTGGAGAACGACACGATGGTCGTGGTGCGGCCGTGGAAGTTGTCGGCCGCCACCACGATCTTGGCGTGGCCGTCCGGTACGCCCTTGACCTCGTACCCCCACTTGCGGGCGGTCTTCACCGCGGTCTCCACGGCCTCCGCTCCCGTGTTCATGGGCAGGACGGCTTCCTTGCCGCACAGCGCCGCGAGCTCGGTACAGAAGTCCGCGAAGCGGTCGTGGTGGAAGGCGCGGGAGGTCAGGGTGACCCGCTCCAGCTGGGCGCGGGCGGCGTCGAGGAGGCGGCGGTTGCCGTGGCCGAAGTTCAGGGCGGAGTAGCCCGCGAGCATGTCGAGGTAGCGGCGGCCCTCCACGTCGGTCATCCACGCGCCCTCCGCCGTGGCGACGACGACGGGCAGGGGGTGGTAGTTGTGCGCGCTGTGCGCGTCGGCGGAGCGGATGGCATCAGCAGTTGTCGACACGGGGTCTCCGATCGTCCGTCAAGCCGGTGACGAGGGTGGCGTCACTGTCCACATCCTCGCTCGAATACCGGACGGAGAAACCTTTCTCGTGGCGCGCCCGCTAAGGTGTCGGACACGCACGGCGACTGGCGCACGGAGAACCAACTCCGGGGGAGCCGTGCGCGCACGACCGCATACAGGGCCGCTCGCCTGGGCCTCGCGGGGACGAGATCTGACATCGACCCCGGAGGAGCCGCCATGAGCGCGAACCACCACCCGTACCGTCACCCCGCCCTGCTCGCCACCGACCCCGAGCTGGCGTCCTTCGTCGCCGCCGAGGAAACCCTCCAGGCGGAGACCCTCCGCCTCATCCCGAGCGAGAACTACGTGTCCTCGGCCGTGCTGGAGGCCTCCGGCACGGTGCTGCAGAACAAGTACAGCGAGGGCTACCCGGGCCGCCGGTACTACGAGGGCCAGCAGAACATCGACCGCATCGAGGCGCTGGCCGTGGAGCGGGCGAAGGGCCTCTTCGGAGTCGACCACGCCAACGTGCAGCCGTACTCCGGCTCGCCCGCCAACCTCGCGGTCTACCTCGCCTTCGCCAAGCCCGGCGACACGGTCATGGGCATGGCGCTGCCGATGGGCGGACACCTGACCCACGGCTGGGGGGTCTCGGCGACGGGCTCCTGGTTCCGCGGCGTGCAGTACGGGGTCCGGGCGACTGCGGATCCTGAAACGAATGGTCTCATCGACTACGACGCCGTACGGGACCTCGCGCTGGCGGAACGGCCCAAGCTGATCTTCTGCGGCGGTACGGCGCTCCCGCGCACGATCGACTTCGAGGCGTTCGCGTCGATCGCGAAGGAGGCGGGCTCGGTGCTCGTCGCCGACGTGGCGCACATCGCCGGCCTGATCGCGGGCGGGGCCCATCCGTCCCCGGCGGGTCACGTGGACGTGATCTCGACGACCACCCACAAGACCCTGCGCGGTCCGCGCGGCGCGATGCTGATGTGCCGCGAGGAGCACGCGAAGGCCATCGACAAGGCGGTCTTCCCGGGCCTCCAGGGCGGCCCGCACAACCAGACGACGGCCGGTATCGCGGTGGCGCTCCACGAGGCGGCGCAGCCCTCGTTCGTGTCGTACGCGCACGCGGTCGTGGCCAACGCGAAGGCGCTGGCCGCGGCTCTGCTGGAGCGGGGCTTCGACCTGGTCTCGGGCGGTACGGACAACCACCTGATCCTGATCGACCTCACGGGGAAGTCGGTGTCCGGGAAGATCGCGGCGAAGGCGCTGGACCGGGCCGGGATCGTCGTGAACTACAACACGGTGCCGTTCGATCCGCGCAAGCCGTTCGACCCGTCGGGGATCCGGATCGGCACGCCGTCGCTGACCTCCCGAGGTCTCTCGGTGGAGCACATGCCGGTGGTCGCCGACTGGATCTCGGAGGCGGTCTCCGCGGCTGCCGTCGGGGACGAGGCGGCCCTCGGCAAGATCCGCTCCGCGGTGGCCGACCTGATGGCCGCCTTCCCGGCCCCGGGCCTCCCGGTCGCCTGACCCCCCCGGGTGGGGGGCTGCTCCCTGCGGGGCGAAGTCCCCTACCCGCCCTTCCACCGTTCCCCGGGCTGCGCCCGGACCCCCCTGGGGCTCCGCCCCAGACCCCGCGCCTCAAACGCCGGCGAGGCTGGATCCGCCCCGCCGGCGTTTGAGGCGCGGGTGTGGGCGGCGCCCACGAAGCCCCCCGCAGCGGGAGCGACGGAAAGCGGTCGCTCGGCCGAGGCAAGATCCGGACGGGGCGCTACCGGTCGGTACCCGGGCCGGGTCCGGGCAACGGGGGCGCGACCCGCCGGGTTCCGGCCAGCGGCGGGGCCGAGCCCCGTGTCACACCTGAGAGAATGGGGCCATGGCTTCTGATCGTCCTCGCGCGCTCTCCGGCATCCAGCCCACCTCCGGTTCGTTCCACCTCGGGAACTACCTCGGAGCCATCCGGCAGTACGTCGCCCTGCAGGAGACGCACGACGCCTTCTACATGGTCGTCGACCTGCACGCGATCACCATGCCGCAGGATCCGAAGGATCTCCGCGCGAACACCAGGCTCTCCGCCGCGCAGCTCCTCGCCGCCGGTCTCGACCCCGAGCGCTGCACGCTCTTCATCCAGAGCCACGTGCCCGAGCACGCGCAGCTCGGCTGGGTCATGAACTGCATCACCGGTTTCGGCGAGGCCAGCCGGATGACCCAGTTCAAGGACAAGTCCGCGAAGAACGGCGCCAACAACGCCACCGTCGGCCTGTTCACGTACCCGATCCTCCAGGTCGCCGACATCCTGCTCTACCAGGCGAACGCCGTCCCCGTCGGCGAGGACCAGCGTCAGCACATCGAGCTGACCCGGGACCTGGCCGAGCGCTTCAACCAGCGCTTCGGGCAGACCTTCACCCTCCCCGCCGCGCACATCGTCAAGGAGGTCGCGAAGATCTACGACCTCCAGGACCCGGCGATCAAGATGTCGAAGTCGGCGTCCTCGCCCAAGGGCCTGATCAACCTCCTCGACGAGCCCAAGGCCACCGAGAAGAAGATCAAGAGCGCGGTCACCGACACCGAGGCCGTGGTCCGGTTCGACGCCGAGAACAAGCCCGGCGTCAGCAACCTGCTCACGATCTACTCCACTCTCACGGGGGAGTCGATCCCCGCGCTGGAGGCCGCGTACGAGGGCAAGGGCTACGGTGCGCTCAAGACCGATCTGGCCGGCGTGATGGTCGATTTCGTCACACCGTTCAAGCAGCGCACCCAGGAGTACCTGGACGACCCGGAGACCCTGGATTCCCTGCTGGCCAAGGGCGCGGAGAAGGCCAGGGCGGTCGCCGCCGAGACCCTGGCGCAGGCCTACGACCACCTCGGTTTCCTGCCCGCGAAGCACTGACGGGCACGCAGGAGAAAGTGGGCCCTGGCGATCTGGGGGGTGCTGCCGCCACACTGGGGCGGCAGCACTCGTGCGACGCACACGCGGAGCACAGACCACGCACAGGACTACAGGCGGAGGAGAGCTACGTGGGGACCGTAACGCTCGGCGTTTCGATCGCGGTCCCGGAGCCGTATGGCAGCAGCCTTCAGGAGCTGCGAGCCGGCTTCGGGGACGCCGCCGCGCACGGCATTCCCACGCACGTCACCCTCGTACCGCCGACGGAGGTGGCCGCGGACCGGCTCGCCGAGATCCGCGCCCACCTGGCCGAGGTCGCGGCCGCCGGCCGCCCCTTCGTGATGCGGCTGGCCGGCACGGGCACCTTCCGTCCCCTCTCGCCGGTCGTCTTCGTCCAGGTCGTCGAGGGCGGCTCCGGCTGCACCCGGCTCCAGGGCCAGGTCCGCGACCCGGACGGGCCGCTCAGCCGGGAGCTCTCGTTCCCGTACCACCCGCACGTCACGGTCGCCCACGGGATCTCCGAGGAGGCGATGGACCTGGCGTTCGACACCCTCGCCGACTACGCGGCGGAGTGGGTCTGCTCCGGGTTCGCGCTCTACGAGCAGGGCTCGGACGGGGTCTGGCGCAAGCTGCGGGAGTATCCGTTCGGCAACGGGGCAAGCGGTGGGGCGAGCGCCGTACCGGCGCAGCTCGGCTCGGCGACGGACAGCAGTGCGGCGGCCGCCACGGGCGAGGCGACCGTACGCCGTTCCTGACGCAGGAACCGGAACCGGAAACCGATCCTTCGCAGGACCAGGGCATGGAACGGCCGAGCCGTCGGGCGAAAAGTCACAATCGACGACCGTAGTCCCCAAAAGCGGCAATCCCGGCTATTTACGACAGCTCATTTACGGTGACCGTATGGACTGGCTGACGAAACTCCCGCTGATCGGGCCCCTGGCGTCCGCCCTGATGCGGACCCACCTGTGGCGTTCGTACCAGCGGCTCGACCGCGTGCACTGGAGCAGGCTCGCCGCGGCCATCACCTTCATCAGCTTCCTGGCCCTCTTCCCGCTGATCACCGTGGCCGCCGCGATCGGCGCCGGACTGCTCACCCAGGACCAGCTCGACCGGCTCCAGAAGAACCTCGCCGAGCAGGTCCCCGGCATCTCCGACCAGCTCGACATCAACGCCCTCGTCGCCAACGCCGGCACGGTCGGCCTGGTCGCCGCGGCCGTGCTGCTCTTCACCGGCATCGGCTGGGTCACCTCCATGAGGGACTGCCTGCGCGCGGTGTGGGAGAAGGACGACGAGGACGAGGGCAACCCCTTCGTCCGCAAGGGCAAGGACGCGCTCGTCCTCATCGGCCTCGGCGGCGTCGGCCTGTGCTCGGCCGCCGCGTCGATCTTCGGCTCCAGCGCGGTCGGCAAGGCCGGGGACTGGCTGGGCGTACCGCGCGACGGCGCGGGCGGCACGCTGCTGCGCGGCGGGGGCTTCCTCGTCGGAGTGGTGGCCGCCTTCCTGCTCCTGCTCTACGTCCTGACCCTGCTCCCGGGCGTCGAACCGCCCCGCCGCCGCCTGATCGAGGCGGCCCTCCTCGGCGCGGCCGGCTTCGAGCTGCTCAAGCTGCTGCTCAGCGGCTACATGCGGGAGGTCGCCACGAAGAGCATGTACGGGGCCTTCGGCGTGCCGGTGGCGCTGCTGATCTGGATCAACCTCACGGCCAAGCTGCTGCTGTTCTGCGCGGCGTGGACCGCGAGCCGCGACGATGCCGACGGGGACGGCGCGGAGGACCCGGAGCCGGCCCGCGAGCCCGCCCGGGAGCCGGACACCGCTCCGCGGCCCGCCGGCTCCGCTACACCTGGCCGCGAGCCCGGCGGCCGCGCCCCCGCGGCCAGCGCCGGTTGACCACGTAGGCCCCGCCGGCCACCACGGCCAGCACCCCGCCCGCCACGCCGAAGGCGGTACCGACCCCGCCGCCGGAGCCCGCGCCGGACGCCGAGGGGTTGTTCTCGTGGGACTGGGCCGGGGAGCCGTGGGAGGTGGTGTCCGCGCTCTTCGGCGGCACCAGCTCGCCCACCGGCTTGACCTTCCCGCTCGCCGCGAACCCCCAGTCGAGCAGGTCGGCGGTCTCCTCGTACACGGAGTTGGCGCCCCCGGTGCCCGGGTTCATCACCGTGACCAGCAGCTTCTTGTCGCCGCGCTGGGCGGCGCCGGTGAAGGTGGAGCCGGCCATCGTGGTGTTGCCGTTCTTCACCCCGGCGATCCCCTTGTAGGGGGAGAGGCCGCCGGCTCCGGTCATCAGCCGGTTGGTGTTCTGGATCTCGAAGGTCTCGCGCGGCTTGCCCGGCTCCTGCCGGCCGGGGAACTTCGCGCTGGCCGTGCCGCAGTACTCCCGGAAGTCCTGCTTCTGCAGACCGGAGCGGGCGATGAGGGTGAGGTCGTAGGCGCTGGAGACCTGGCCCGGAGCGTCGTAGCCGTCGGGGGACACCACGTGCGTGTCCAGGGCCTGGAGCTCCTCGGCGTGCGCCTGCATGTCCTTGACGGTCTTCTCGACGCCGCCGTTCATGGCCGAAAGTACATGCACGGCGTCGTTCCCGGAGCGCAGGAACACCCCGAGCCACAGGTCGTGGACGCTGTACTCGGCGTCCTCCTTGATGCCCACCAGGCTGGAGCCTGAACCGACCCCGTCCAGCTCCTGGTCGGTGACCTTGTGGACCTGGTCCTTGGGCAGACCCGGCAGCACGGTGTCCGCGAAGAGCATCTTCATGGTCGAGGCCGGGGGGAGCCGCCAGTGCGCGTTGTGCGCGGCGAGGATCTCGCCCGTCTCGGCGTCGGCCACGATCCACGAACGGCCCGTCAGGTTCGCGGGCAGCGCGGGCGCGCCGGGCAGCAGGTTGACCTGCGTCCCGGGCTGCCCGAGCGCCGAGCCGCCGACCGTGGACATCGAGGCGGGCGGCGCGGGCGCCTTGGGCGGCTGCCCCTTCCCGTCCACCGGCGGCGTCGGCGTCGGCGCGGCGTACGCGGGCGGGGCCAGCAGCGCCGGGACCAGCAGGGCGGGTAGCGCGGCGGAAAGGACCGTCAACGCGGTCTTCTTGGCAGACACGCAGGTGAAAGTACATCCCGATCCTGTGCTTAGCGTCACGGACCGGCCAACCCGCCGCAACCACCGCCGGGACAGCCCACCCCGGCGCGTCCGTCCTGGGGACGAAACCGATACTGAGTTCATGAGACTCAGCCGCGCCGCTTCCTGGTTCCTGCTCGCCTTCGGAGTGTGGAGCTGGTTCATCTGGGTGTCTTTCGTCCGGAACCTGTGGAAGGACGGCAGCGGTCTGGCCTTCGACGACGCGGGGGACCCGACCGGGTACTTCTGGGTCCACCTTCTCCTGGCGGTGGCGTCCTTTCTCCTGGGGACGGCCGTCGGAGTGATCGGGTTGCGCGGGGTGCGGGCTCTGCGGCGTGAATCACGTACGGAGGCGGGCGCGTGAAGATCGTCATCATCGCGGCCGTGGCCCTGCTGGTCCTGACCCTCCTGGTCCTGGTGCACCGCTGGCTCTGGATCCGCCTGGTCCGCGACACCACCGCCCCCGGCGGCGCGGTCCGCCGCACGGGCACCGCCCTGGCCTTCGCGCTCCCCCTCCTGTCCGTGGCCGCCCTCGTCGCGGGCCGCGCGGGAGCCCCCTTCTGGCTGGAGCGCACGGTCGCCTGGCCGGGCTACCTCTGGCTGGCCGTCCTCCTCTACCTCTCCCTGGCGATGCTCGTCGCCGAGCCGGTCCGAGCGGTGTGGCTCCGCCGGTCGAACGGGGCCACCGCCCAGGCGGGCCCCGGGGCGCAGCCCCACAGCGCCCCGGCCGCCGAAGCCGCGGCCGCAACGGGGCCCGGGGCAGGGCCCCGAAGCGGCGCCGCAGGCGCGAACCCGGCGGGCTCCGGGGTGCAGCCCCGCCCCGCCGCCGCAGGCGCGGACGCAACGGGGTCTGGGGCGGAGCCCCACCGCGCGGCGGAGCCGCATAATCCGGTGCAGCGGGAAGGGGCGGGGAGGGGAACTGCGCCGCAGGCCACCCTCGAAGCCACCGAGGACCCCACGGCCCCGGCCGGGCAACACGCCACGGCGGCCGACCCGGCGGAGGCCGCCCCCGCGGCGACCGGCCCCGCGGAGGCGGACTCCGTACAGCCGGCGCAGCCCACCCCGTCCGGCGTCAGCCGCCGCCGCTTCGCGCGGATCGTCGCCGGCACGGCAGCCGCCGCCACGGCCGGCACCGTCGGCTACGGCACGTACGGCGTCCTCCGCGGCCCCCGCGTCAAGCGGGTCCAGGTCCCCCTGGCGAAGCTCCCCCGCGCGGCCCACGGCTTCCGCATCGCCGTCGTCAGCGACATCCACCTCGGCCCGATCCTGGGCCACGCCCACACCACCCGCATCGTCGACACCATCAACCGCACGCAGCCCGACCTCATCGCCATCGTGGGCGACATGGTCGACGGCAGCGTCGAAGACCTCGGCCCCGCCGCCGAACCGCTCCGCGGCCTCCGCTCGCGCCACGGCTCGTACTTCGTCACCGGCAACCACGAGTACTTCTCCGGCGCCCAGCAGTGGGTCGACCACGTCCGCGAACTCGGCCTCACCCCGCTGGAGAACGCCCGCCGCGAGCTCCCGTACTTCGACCTCGCCGGGGTCAACGACATCGCGGGCGAGAGCGAGGGCCACGGCCCGGACTTCCAGGCGGCCCTGGGCGACCGGGACCGCGCCCGCAGCGCCGTACTCCTCGCCCACCAGCCCATCGTCATCGACGAGGCCGTCCGGTACGGGGCGGACCTCCAGCTCTCCGGCCACACCCACGGAGGGCAGCTCTGGCCGGGCGAGTACGTCGCCGAGCTCGCCAACCCCACCGTCGCCGGGCTGGAGCGCTACGGGGACACCCAGCTGTACGTCTCGCGCGGCGCGGGCGCCTGGGGGCCGCCGGTCCGGGTCGGCGCACCGTCGGACATCACAGTCGTCGAACTCGGCTCATATCAGGCCTGAACCGCCCGAACCCCCGACGCCACGCGCCATATCGGCCTTCCCGAGGCCGAAATTCCATGATGGGATGTGACCGATAATCGGATAACTGGTCGCGGACTTCGGTGTGCGCCCACGTGGGGTGGAGTCAAGGATGCTGCGGTCTGTCCGCTCGAAAGTCATCGCGGCCGGGCTGGTCCTCGGCGTGGCGGGCGTCGCCACCTGGCAGTTCCTGCCCGCCGTCGGTGGCGGGGAGCCGATCCGCGTCGGCACGAGCGACGTGGTCTCCTCCCTCGACCCCGCCGGGGCGTACGACGCGGGCTCCTGGGCCCTGTTCAGCAACGTCTACCAGTCGCTGCTGACCATCAAGCCCGGTGCGGACACCCCGGTGCCCGACGCGGCCTCCTCCTGCAACTTCGTCGGCGACAAGCTCACCACGTACCAGTGCGAGCTGCGCCCGGACGTGAAGTTCTCCTCCGGCCGCGCGATCACCGCCGAGGACGTCAAGTTCTCCTTCGACCGGATCAAGGCGATCAACTCCGACCAGGGCCCGGCGCCGCTGTTCAACACCCTGGAGTCGGTCAAGGCCGAGGGCCGCACCGTCACCTTCGGCCTCTCCGCCGGGGACGCCACCTTCCCGTTCAAGATCGCGACGGGCGCCGCCTCGATCGTGGACAAGGACAAGTACCCGGCCAAGGCCCTGCGCGAGGGGGAGAAGGTCGACGGCTCCGGCCCCTTCACCCTCGACGGCTACACGGCCGGCGCGAGCGCCGAGCTCAAGCCCAACACCTCGTACAAGGGGCAGGGCAAGGTCTCCAAGAGCGCGGTCACCGTGAAGTACTTCAAGGACTCCGCGCAGCTGGAGCAGGCCTGGACCGACCACGGGATCGAGGTCGCCCACCGCGACATGCCCCCGGCGGTCCTGGCCGGCCTGAACCCGGGCCTGGAGGACACCCGCTACCAGGCCTCGGGCGGTACGGAGATCCGCAGCATGGTCTTCAACCTCCGCCCGGGCTCCCCGGTGGCCCCGCCCGCCGTCCGCCAGGCCGTCGCCGCGGTCGTGGACCGGGCCAAGGTCGCGACCGAGGTCTACAAGGGCACCGTCACCCCGCTCTACTCGCTCGTCCCGGCGGGCATCGCCGCCCACAGCACGCCGTTCTTCGACGCCTGGCCCTCGCCGAACGGGCTCACCGCGAAGAAGCTGCTCAAGGACGCCGGGATCGCCACCCCGGTCGCGGTCACCCTCGGGGTCAACGTGCGCGGCGCGAGCGTCTCCGAGGCCGAGGAGCTGAAGGCTCAGCTGGAGTCCACCGGGCTCTTCCGCCTGACCATCAAGCCGGTCGAGAAGTGGAGCGACTTCCAGAAGGCCTACGCGGCGGGCGAGTTCGACGCCTACACCATCGGCTGGATCGCCGACTTCCCGGACGCGGACAACTTCCTCGCCCCGCTCGTCGGAGCCGACAACTCCATGAACAGCGGCTACTCCGACAAGGCCGTCGACGACCTCATCACCCGCACCCAGTCCTTCTCGGACCGCGGCGCCGCCGCCAACGACTTCCGCGACCTGCAGAAGCTGGTCGCGCAGCAGGTCCCGATGCTGCCGATCTGGCAGAAGAAGGACTACGTGATGTCGCGCGAGGCCGTCGCGGGCGCCCAGTACCTCTCGGACGGCACCGGCGTGTGGCGGCTGTGGGAGCTCAGCTGGCTGTAGGGCCCACTTCCGGGCCTTCCTCCGGGCCCGCGTCCGGGTCCGAGGCCCGCTTGCGGCCCGGCCGGGACACGGCCGACTGGGCCATGCCCGGCAGGAAGTCCGTGAACAGCTCGTGCACTTCCCGCACCAGCGGCCGCAGCACCCGGAACCGGGCCAGGATGATGCCCCGCGTCGTGAGCTGCGCGCCGCGCTGTGCGAGCTTGCGGGTCTTCTCGCTGTCCGGGGAGCGGTCGAAGACCCAGTAGAGGACCAGGCCCATCTGCGAGAGCCACATCAGCTCCGGCAGTACGTCGGCCAGCTCGTCGGGCACCTTGGTCTTGGCCCCGGCGAGCACCTCGCGGTGCATGTCGATCGCCTGCTTGCGGGCCGCCTCCGACTCCGGGGAGAACGGGCTGAGCGGGCTTTCGGGGTCCGCCGCGTTCTTGAAGAACTGCGAGGCGAACTCGTGGTACGGCGCCGCGATGTCCAGCCAGCTGGTCAGGACGCCCGCGAGCCGCTTCTGCAGATCGGTCTCCTGGTCCAGGATCGGCCGGACCGCCGCCAGGTGGGCGGCGCCGATCCGGTCGTAGAACCCCTGGACCAGGTGTTCCTTGGACTCGAAGTAGTAGTAGGCGTTGCCGACCGAGACTCCGGCCTCCTTGGCGATCCCGCGCATCGTCGTCTTGTCGAAACCGCGCTCCTGGAAGAGGCGGAGCGCGGTTTCGAGAATGAGCGTGCGGGTCTGCTCGCTCTTGGGAGCCTTCTGATCAGTCACGGTCCCGAGCCTATCGGGGCGCGGAACACTGGTCGTCACAGGCCGGTTCCCCGTCGTTCGCCGGGGAACCGTCCCGCAACGCCTCGCGCCAGGTGGAGGCGGTGTACATGGCCGCCTTGGCGAAGGGCCGGCCGGCCGGGGTGGCCAGCCAGTTCGCCTTCGGCCGGTGCTCGGCCAGCGCCCACAGGCACACGATGAAGGCGTCCGTCCCCCTCCACACCTGTCCGGAGTCGCCGATGACGGTGATCTCCTTCAGCGTCGAGGCGTGGTCGAGCTGCGGGTACCGCCGCTGCGCCTCGACGGAGGCCGCGGGGATGAGCCGGAGCGGTACCAGCCAGCGCTGGCCGAGCAGCCAGTGCCGGATGTGCACGCAGAGCGGGCAGTTCGCGTCGTAGAGCACCGTCAGGTGCCGGGTCGCCGCGGTGGCCACGGGGATCAGGCCCCGGTGGGCGCGGTCCACCCCTGGGGCGCGGTCCACCCCTGGGGGGCGACCGGCGGGGTCTGCTGGCGCTCCATGATGCCCCGGCGGCGCATCTTGTTCAGCACCCAGACGTTGCCGAGGTGCATGACGCCGAGGACCAGGAGCACGACTCCGAGCTTGACCGACAGTGCTTCGAAGAGCCCGCGGGCCGCGACGATCTCGTCGGCCGACCGCAGGTACAGGGTCACGAAGCCGATGTTGACGAGGTAGAAGCCGACCACCAGGAGCTGGTTGACGGCGTCCGCGAGCTTCTCGTTCCCCTGGAGGACGTCGCCGATGAAGACGCGGCCGTTGCGGCTGAGCGTGCGGGCCACCCAGACGGTGAGTCCGATGCTGATGAGCAGGTAGATGACGTACGCGACCACGGTGAGGTCCATTGCCCTCAGCCCCCTTGAACGTGTTCAACTGCTGACAGTGCTGACTGTAGACCCATTTTTGAACAGGTTCAAGCGAATGTGCGGACGCCTCTGTCAGCGTTCCGGGAGGGCCGCCCCGAAGAGGAAGGGCAGCAGCAACCGGGTGATCTCCTCCGGGCGTTCCAGGGAGGGGAGGTGTCCGGCCCAGGGCAGCTCGACGTGGACGGCGCCGGGTACGAGGGAGGGGAGCTCGGCGGGGACGTCGCGGAAGTCGGGGATGTCGTGCGCGCCGCCGACGGCGAGGACGGGGGCGGTGACGGCGGCCGGCTCGAAGGCGGGCTCGGGGAGTTCGTGGTCCTCGTCGGCGGTCAGGGCGCCCCGCAGGTTCCCGAGCTGCATGGCCCGTACGAGCGTGTGCGCGGCCTCGTCGGCGTCCGGGCCGAGCCACTGGCGGGCGTTGAGCGCGGCCGCGCCCTCCAGGTCCCCGGCGTCCAGCAGGGCGGCCTCGGCGGCGTTGAAGGCGAGCAGTGCGGGGCCGCGCCGCTGCGCGGGCCGGGCGGGGCAGAGCAGGGCGAGCGCGCTCACCAGCTCCGGGCGCAGCGCGGCCAGCGTCAGCGCGACCCGCCCGCCGTAGGAACTTCCGACGAAGGCGGCCCGCCGGATGCCGAGGTGGTCCAGCAGCTCCCGTACGTCCCCGTGGTCGCTGTACGGGGCTTCGGCGGCGGGGGAGTCGCCGCAGGTCCGGAAGTCCGGCCGGACCACCCGGAACCCGGCGTCGAGCAGCGGCCGCCACTGCGGCTCCCACATCCGACGGTCGCACACGGAGGAGTGCAGCAGGACGACGGCCGGGGCGTCGGCGGGACCGTCCACATCATGAGAAATGGTCATCCGGTGATCTTCGGGGACCGGCCCCCGATCCGCCACCGGATTCCCGCCCGGCCGCCCGGCCGGACTCACATGCTCAGCGCGCGCGCCTGGTTGAGCTGGCTCATGACCCACATGTAGGTGCCCGGGTCCACCGCGGGGATCATCGTGGAGTGGTGGCGGCCGGCGCTGTTCACGGTGATCTGGATGTAGCCCGTGGTGCGGCGCTCCTTCATCAGGAGGAAGAGCAGGCCGAGCAGGCAGAAAAGGAAGAAGATGACGGCCAGCACGATCGCGTGCGCCGGGATCTTCTCCTCCGTCCGGGAGAAGTCCGTGGCGTTCCAGATCGCGCCCCTGAGCGGCATGTTGCCCGACGGGGTGATGATCTGGTCCCCGGCGATCGTGATGTCGCCCAGGGAGAGTCCGGCGGCCGGGTACCCCATGGGCGCCATCGGCGGCATCTGGGCGGGGATGCCCGCTCCGGCGATGGTCGGCTGGTAGGCCGGGGGCTGGGGGTAGGGCTGCGGGTAGCCGTAACTCGGGTTGCTCGGCCCCCACTTGTACTCGTCGCCCTGGCCGTCGCTCGCGTAAGGGTTCGGCTGCTGCTCACTCATGTGCCCGATGATTCCACAGGCGCCATCGGCTCAGTGGAGCGATTGTCACTGCCCGCCCCTAGTCTCCGGGCATGGGAAGCGTGATGTTCGTCGACGAGACGACTGCCGGGGGCCGCTGTGACGGCTGGGGGATGGAAATCGCCGAGGAGCGACTCGTACTGCGCGAGTTGATCAGGAGGCGGATATTCCGGGAAGTGGCCGGGTCCGAGGCGACCGGCAGCCGTCTGGTGCGCCAGGCGAAGGAGGACGGCCCGGTGGATCCGCAGGCGCAGGTGGAGGCGGCGCTCGCCGCCTTCGGGCGCAACGGGTTCCTGGTTCTGGTGGGGGACCGTCAGATCACGGACCTGGACCAGGAGATCGACCTCCTGCCGGGCACCGAGGTCACCTTCCTCAAGCTCGTCGCACTGGTGGGTGGCTGACATGGCGGCCGGTCCCGGCACGGAGACCCGGTGGTCCTTCGAGGAACTCGGGCGGGCCCACTACACCTACGACGGGATCTGGTCCACGCGCGTGCAGGACGAGCTGGCCGCGGGCCGCGCGGTCCCGCCCGCCGCCGTGGCCACCCTGCGGCGCAGCGCCCTGATGACCTACAGCGGGTACGGCGTGCGGGACACCCTCGGGCTGCTGACCGACCCCGCCCTCAACGTCGGCGAGCAGTGGGCCGACGAGGCACTGGCCGACGGCCGCTGGGATCCCCTGCTCGCCCACGCCGCCACCGCCACGGCCGCCCGGCCGACCCCCAAGTGGGAGAAGACCGCCCGCGTTCTCATCGAGGACACCGGATCCGGCCCCGACGCGCTGCGCGAGGCCGTCATCGGCTGGCTCGCGCTCGTGGACCGGCCGCGCACGCTGACCCTGGAACACACCTGGTACGAGGGCCAGCTGGACGCCCACAACGCCAACGCCCTGCGCGGCCTGGCCTGGCTGCTCGCGCTGCTGCCCGCGCACCCCGAGATACCGCGCGCCCTGGGCCGGCTCGTGGAGACCTGCCTGAAGAAGGTCCCGGGCCTCGGCCCGCGCAATCCCAAGGTGGCCAACGCGGGGGTCACCGCCCTGTCCCGGACCGAGGGCGAGGCGGCCCTGGCCGAACTGGCCCGGCTGGCAGCCCGGGTGACCTTCAAGGGCACCCTCAAGGTCATCGACGCGGCCCTGGAGGCGCGCGCCGAGGCACTCGGTCTGGGCCGGGAGGAGATCGAGGAGCTCGCCGTGCCCACGTATGGATTGGGCGGGGCCGGCCTGACGGACGTCGGGCGCGCCGAGCTGCCCTTCGGGCCGGCCGTCGCCCTGCTCGAGGTGCGCGGGCCGAAGGTGCTGCTGTCCTGGAGCAACGCGGCCGGCAAGGCGGTCAAGACCGTCCCGGCCGCCGTCCGCCAGGGGCACGCCGAGGAGCTCACGGAGCTCAAGGCGGCCGTCAAGGACATCGACAAGATGCTGGCCGCCCAGGCGGAGCGCCTCGACCGGCAGTTCCTCGCCCGCCGCACCTGGACCTACGGGGCCTGGCGCGAGCGGTACCTCGACCACCCCTTGGTCGGCACCCTCGCCCGCCGCCTGGTCTGGACGGTCGCGGGCGTTCCGGCGGTGTACGACGGCCACGACATCCGGACGGTCGCGGGCGACCCGCTGTGCGTCGCCGCCCACGCCGAGGTCCGGCTCTGGCACCCGGTCGGCCGGGAGCCCGCCGAGGTCGCCGCCGTGCGCGAGCGCCTCGAAGAGCTCGCGATCACCCAGCCGTTCAAGCAGGCCCACCGCGAGGTGTATCCGCTCACCGACGCCGAGCGCGCCACCGGCACGTACTCCAACCGTTTCGCCGGCCACGTCCTGCGCCAGCACCAGTTCCACTCGCTGGCCGCCGTGCGCGGCTGGCGCAACAAGCTCCGGCTCTGCGTCGACGACAGCGCGCCGCCCGCCGTCCGCGAGCTCCCGCAGTGGGGGCTGCGCGCGGAGTACTGGATCGAGGGGGAGGGGAACGGGAACTACGAGGCCGACACCACCACCGACTCCGGCAGCTACCTGCGGCTGCGCACCGATCAGGTGCGCTTCTATCCCCTCGACGCCCCGCAGAACCAGGCCAGCACCTACGGCGGCGGATACACCATGTACCTGCGCGACGGCCGGGATCCCGTCGACCCGCTCCCGCTCACCGAGATACCCGAGCTGGTGCTCAGCGAGGTGCTGCGCGACGTGGACCTCTTCGTCGGGGTCGCCAGCGTGGGCAACGACCCCACCTGGTCCGACGGCGGCCCCGGGGGGAGGTTCCGCGAGTACTGGACCTCGTACGGCTTCGGCGAGCTCGGCCAGAGCGCCGAGACGCGGCGGACGCTGCTGGAACGGCTGGTGCCGAGGCTGGCGATCGCGGACCGCTGCCGCATCGAGGGCCGGTTCCTGCACGTCCGGGGCGAGCTGCGCACGTACAAGATCCACCTCGGCTCCGGCAACATCCTGATGGAGCCGAACGACCAGTACCTGTGCATCGTGCCGAAGGGCGGCGGTTCCCCGGAGACCGGGTACCTGCCCTTCGAGGGGGACCGCACCCTGGCGGTGATCCTGAGCAAGGCGATGCTGCTGGCCGCGGACACCGCCATCACGGACCCGACGATCACCAGCCAGATCGGCAGGGGCTGACAGGCGGAAACGCCGAAGGCTCCGCGCCCGGTGCGAACACCGGGCGCGGAGCCTTCGTACGACTGACTACGACGGAATCAGAAGCGGCGCGTGATCAGCGCACGCTTCACTTCCTGGATCGCCTTCGTGACCTCGATGCCGCGCGGGCACGCGTCGGTGCAGTTGAAGGTGGTGCGGCAGCGCCACACGCCGTCCTTGTCGTTCAGGATCTCCAGGCGCTGCTCGCCCGCCTCGTCGCGCGAGTCGAAGATGAAGCGGTGCGCGTTGACGATCGCCGCCGGGCCGAAGTACTGGCCGTCGTTCCAGAACACCGGGCACGAGGACGTGCAGGCGGCGCACAGGATGCACTTGGTGGTGTCGTCGAAGCGCTCGCGGTCCTCGGCGGACTGCAGGCGCTCGCGCGTCGGCTCGTTGCCCTTGGTGACCAGGAACGGCATGACGTCCCGGTACGCCTGGAAGAAGGGCTCCATGTCGACGACGAGGTCCTTCATCACCGTCAGGCCCTTGATGGCCTCGACCGTGATCGGCTTCTCCGGGTTGATGTCCTTGATCAGCGTCTTGCAGGCGAGCCTGTTCTTGCCGTTGATCCGCATCGCGTCGGAGCCGCAGATGCCGTGCGCGCACGAGCGGCGGAAGGTCAGCGTGCCGTCGAGGTCCCACTTGATCTTGTGGAGACCGTCGAGCACGCGCTCCTTCGGGTCGATCTCGATCTGGAAGTCCTGCCAGACCGACTCGTCCGAGATCTCCGGGTTGAACCGGCGGATCCGGAACGTGACCGTGATGAACGGCGAGGCGGCGGCCGCCGCCTCCATCTGGTCCGTCTTGCTCAGGGTCGGGGTGCCCATCAGTACTTACGCTCCATCGGCTGGTAGCGGGTGACGACGACGGGCTTGTAGTCCAGCCGGACGGAGTCCTTGCCGTCGTCGCCGACCTCGCGGTACGCCATGGTGTGGCGCATGAAGTTGACGTCGTCGCGGTTCGGGTAGTCCTCGCGGTAGTGGCCGCCGCGGGACTCCTTGCGCGCCAGCGCGGACACGGCCATGACCTCGGCCAGGTCGAGCAGGTTGCCCAGCTCGATGGCTTCCAGCAGGTCCGTGTTGAAGCGCTTGCCCTTGTCCTGGACGGACACGTTCAGGTAGCGCTCGCGCAGCTCCGCGATCTTCTCGACCGCGGTCTTGATCGTCTGCTCGGTGCGGAACACCATCACGCAGGCGTCCATCGTCTCCTGGAGCTCCAGGCGCAGCTCCGCGACCCGCTCGTTGCCCGTGGAGTTGCGCAGCCGCTCGACCTGGTCGATGACCTGCTGCGCCGGGTTCTCGGGCAGCTCGACGTAGTCGTGGGCGTGGGCGTACGCGGCGGCCGCGATGCCCGAGCGCTTGCCGAAGACGTTGATGTCCAGCAGCGAGTTGGTGCCCAGGCGGTTCGCGCCGTGCACGGAGACGCAGGCGACCTCGCCGGCCGCGTACAGGCCCGGGACGACGGTGGTGTTGTCCATGAGGACCTCACCCTCGACGTTCGTCGGGATGCCGCCCATGGCGTAGTGCGCGGTGGGCTGGATCGGGATCGGGTCCGTGTACGGCTCGATGCCCAGGTAGGTGCGCGCGAACTCGGTGATGTCCGGGAGCTTCGCGTCGAGCTGCTCCGGCGGCAGGTGCGTCAGGTCCAGGTACACGTGGTCACCGGCGGGACCGCAGCCGCGGCCCTCACGGATCTCGGTGTAGATGGAGCGCGAGACGACGTCACGGGACGCGAGGTCCTTCATGACCGGCGCGTACTTCTCCATGAAGCGCTCGCCGTCCTTGTTGCGGAGGATGCCGCCCTCACCGCGGGCGCCCTCCGTCAGCAGGATGCCCATGCGCCAGATGCCGGTCGGGTGGAACTGGAAGAACTCCATGTCCTCCAGCGGCAGGCCGCGGCGGTAGCAGGCCGCCTGGCCGTCACCCGTGAGGGTGTGCGCGTTGGAGGTCACCTTGAAGAACTTGCCGGTGCCGCCGGAGGCGTAGATGACGGACTTCGCCTGGAACACGTGGATCTCGCCGGTGGCGAGCTCGTACGCGACCACGCCGGCCGACTTCTTGACGCCGTCCTCCTCGACCAGGAGCTGGTCCAGGACGTAGAACTCGTTGAAGAACTCCACGCCCTCCTTGACGCAGTTCTGGTAGAGCGTCTGGAGGATCATGTGACCGGTGCGGTCCGCGGCGTAGCAGGACCGGCGGACCGGCGCCTCACCGTGGTTGCGGGAGTGCCCGCCGAAGCGGCGCTGGTCGATGGTGCCGTCCGGGGTGCGGTTGAACGGCAGGCCCATCTTCTCGAGGTCGAGGACCGCGTCGATGGCCTCCTTCGCCAGGATCTCGGCGGCGTCCTGGTCGACCAGGTAGTCACCACCCTTGACCGTGTCGAAGGTGTGCCACTCCCAGTTGTCCTCTTCCACGTTGGCGAGCGCGGCGGCCATGCCGCCCTGCGCCGCGCCCGTGTGGGAGCGGGTGGGGTAGAGCTTGGTCAGCACGGCGGTGCGGCTGCGCTTCGTCGATTCGATGGCGGCGCGCATGCCTGCGCCGCCCGCCCCGACGATGACGGTGTCGTACTTGTGGATCTTCATTGGTTTCGCCTCAGCCCCGTTGCCTAGCGGATGTTCGGGTCGAAGGTGAAGATCACCAGCGTGCCCAGAAGAATGGTGAACACCGTGGCGGTGTAGAGCAGGCCCTTGAGCCACAGACGCGTGTTGGCGCGCTCCGCGTAGTCGTTGATGACGGTACGCAGACCGTTCGCGCCGTGCAGCATCGCGAGCCACAGCATCAGCAGGTCCCAGCCCTGCCAGAACGGGGAGGCCCAGCGGCCGGCCACGAAGGCGAAGCCGATCTTGGAGACGCCGCCGTCGAGGACGAGCTGGATCAGCAGGTGGCCGAGGACCAGGACGACGAGCACGATGCCCGAGAGGCGCATGAAGAGCCACGCGACCATCTCGAAGTTGCCGCGGGTCGAGCGGGGGGTCTTGCTGGTGCGCTTGCGCGGGGCCTCGATGTACGGCGCCGGGTTGTCGACGTCGTAGAGGGACACGCCCTCCACGTCACCGATGCCCTTTTCGAAAGAAGTGTCAGAAGACATGCGTGTCACTTCCCGAAGAGTTCGAGGTAAGCGTGTCCGAGGACGGGGTACAGGGCCCCGACCATCAGCACGACCCAGATGCCCACCACGGTCCAGAGCATCTGCTTCTGGTAGCGGGGGCCCTTGGACCAGAAGTCCACGGCGATGACACGGAGACCGTTGAGCGCGTGGAACAGGATTGCGGCGACGAGGCCGTACTCCAGCAGCGCGACGATCGGAGTCTTGTAGGTAGCCACGACATCGTCGTACGCCTCAGGGGAGACGCGGACGAGTGCGGTGTCGAGGACGTGTACGAACAGGAAGAAGAAAATGAGGACGCCGGTGACTCGATGAGCCACCCAGGACCACATTCCTTCCCGGCCGCGGTACAACGTTCCAGCCGGCACGGAAAACCCTCCGGAAGCGGGGCGGGGGCCAGCCGGCTTCTTTGTCGGTCGGGCCCGGCCGGGTACGGTCCTCCGGCCCCGGACATCGTAGCGACGCTTTGTCGGTTCCCTCGCGCGGGGGCCATCGGTGTGATCAAACAGGCACGGACGGACTATCCCACAGGGGCGAATAGCCCGAATTCGGCAGCAGATACCCCATCTGCCGAGGTCAGCCAGTGTGTCAGGTCGGCGAGTCGGACCTGCGCGACGCGACGGAGCTCGTCCGCGGAGATCGCGCGTTCCTCGTCCACGTCCAGCTCCATCCGCCGCCGGATCGCGGCCAGCAGCTGGTCCGCCTGCTCCTCCGGGGTGGTCCCGTCGAGGCAGATCACGAAGGCGTGCCCGAAGGTCCGCTCGTACTCCCCGTGCGCCGCGTCGAGCGCGAGCACCGCGGCGTACGCGGCCCCGTGCTCCAGCTCCGGCGGGTACTCGCAGGCCAGTGCCTCGGAGAGGTCCGGCTGGGAGAGGTCGTACGAAGCCTCGTCCGCGGCGGCGAGTAGCGCGCCGAAGTCGGGGTAAGGGCGGTGGGCGGCCACCCGGTGGGCCCAGCGCCGGCTGCCGCAGCAGTGCAGCAGGGCGGAGTGGGCGGCCTCGGGGGACAGCGCGTTGAACCGTGCGAGCCCGGTGTCGTGGAAGGGGCCGACCTCGTCGAACGGACCGGCGCCGTCGAACGGACCGGCGCCGTCGAACGGGCCGGCGTCGTGGAGGGAGGGGGAGCCGTGGGAAGGGTCGGAGCCTCCGCGGGCCTGTGCCGGAAGGTGGCTGGACAGCGGGGGGCTCCTCGTGGCGTGGCGCGGGTGTCCCGCCACGCTATCGACGCGGAGCCGGGTGTGTCGTACCCATTCCGGGTTTTCACTCGGAAGTGAGCCGAAAGGATGACGGGAGCGCATGTCGGACCAGGTGCGGGGCCGCTCGGGTCCCCCGCGGGGGGCCGGGGCATGATGGCCGTGGGGAAGGCCGGGAAGGGGAGGGCGACCGAGGCCGCCACCCCCCACAGGAGAGGCCCCGGCCGCCATCCGTCGCGGACTCGTGCGACAAGCCCGCACCCCTGTCAGCGTCTTCGGTGCGTTTTGTGTCACACCTCGCTCCGCGCAGGGATGGTTGCGCGTTGTACAACTCGTGGACGAAGGTGCTTGAAGGCCGTAACGTGCTGATTTGCGCCACACAAACGGGACTGTGAACGGGTTGGGGATTTTGCTGGGGGACGACGCGGAGCTGACCACCGCGGTGCTCGCGGCACAAGACGGCGACGAGCTCGCGTTCCGTTCTGTGTACCGCGCCGTGCACCCGCGCCTGCTCGGATACGTCCGCACGCTCGTCGGCGACGGCGACGCGGAAGACGTCACCTCCGAGGCCTGGCTGCAGATCGCCCGCGACCTCGACTCCTTCACCGGCGACGCCGACCGCTTCCGCGGCTGGGCCGCCCGCATCGCCCGCAACCGGGCCCTCGACCACATCCGGATGCGCGGGCGCCGGCCCGCCGTCGGCGGGGACGAGACCGAGCTGACGGGCCACG
Organism: Streptomyces sp. GL_141; assembly: GCF_057834385.1. NCBI lineage: Bacteria > Bacillati > Actinomycetota > Actinomycetes > Kitasatosporales > Streptomycetaceae > Streptomyces > Streptomyces sp. GL_141. The sequence goes on along the minus strand of NZ_CM174402.1, from coordinate 3,209,589 downwards.
CCGCCGAGTCCGACACCGCCGGCGAGGCCATGGAGTCCCTCTCCACCTGCCGCACGATGGAACTCATAGCCCAGCTCCCGCAGGACCAGGCCGAGGCCGTCGTCCTGCGGGTGGTCGTCGGGCTGGACGCCAAGAGCGCGGCCGAGACCCTCGGCAAGCGCCCCGGCGCCGTGCGCACCGCCGCGCACCGGGGTCTGAAGAAGCTGGCCGAGCTGCTCGGCGAGGCCGTCGACGGGGACTACGACCCGGATTCCGACCCCGATTCCGGTATCGGCACCGGCATCGGATCGGCCGTCGGCGTCGGGGCCGGGCGGGGGCACCGCCTCGGCGATAATGACGGGAGTCGCGCACGGGGCGCCGGGGGCGGGCGGGACCTCGACGCCGTACCGGCGCAGCGGGCCCGCGCCGCGGGCCTCGTAGAACAAACCGGTGTGACGGATTCACGTTGGCGGACGCAGAAGGACATGTGATGGCCGACGAGCGCGACAGGTGGCTGGACAAAGCCGCGGCGGACAGACTGCTGCGCGGAGAACCGGCCGCACCTGGCGCCGAGCACCACGCCCGCGTCCGGGCCGAGCGGCTGCGCGCCGCCCTCGACGCACTCGCCGAGCCGCCACCCGTGGCCTCCGGCGGGCTGCCCGGGGAACTGCGCGGAGAGGCCGCCGCGGTGGCCGCGTTCCGCGCGCGCGGCTCCGTACTCCGGGCGGAAGCGCAGACGAAGGCTCCGGACACCGCGCTGTTCGGCTCCGCGGACACGGTGGTCGAGCTCGGCCCGCCCGCGGGCCCGGCCCGACCGGGACCCCGCCGCGGACGGCCGGTCCGCTTCGCCCTCGCCGCCGCCGTGGCGAGCGTCGCCGTGGGCGGCCTGGCGGCCGCCGCGGGCACCGGGCTGCTCGACCGGGACTCCCGGGACACCGCCGGCGGGCTGCCGGCCGCCTCGGTGACGGTCGGATCCTCCCCGGCCGTCTCCGCGGACGGACGCTACGCGGCGCCCCTCGCGCCGTCCCGCACCACCGCGCCGCCCGGCGGCGAGGGCAAGAGCGCCTCCCCGGGCCCGGGGACCACCCCCGGCACTGACGGACCTACGACGACGGGACCCGGCGACGCCGCCGGGACGAGCGCCGGAATCGGCACGGAGCCGTCCGCGAGCGGCTCGGCCGCGGGCAAGGACGGCGGCCGTGACCGGTCCCGGACGGGCGGCGTGGACGGCATGGCGACGGACCCGGCCGACGACTCGGACCGGGACCGGGACGGCCGCACCGGAGCGGTGGAGCTGTGCCGGGACTACCGGTCGGGGCGGCTCGACGATGCCGGCCGCGAGAAGCTCGTACGCCTGGCCAAGGGGCTGCTCCGGGTCCCGGGCTACTGCAAGGTGGTGCTCGACGTGGCCACCGGCGGCGGTTCGGCCGGGGAGCCGCCGGGCTCGCCCGCGGGCCCGCAATCCCCGTCGCGCTCGCTGGGGCTGGTCCCTGCCGGGACGGCTCAGCCGAAGGCCCCGGACGCGGGCCAGCGCCGCTGAGGACCGGGTACCGGACACTGGCCTGAAACGGTTCGCGCCCCGCCTGTAACACTTTTCGAACCGGCGGCGCAGTACATAACGAGCCGACTGGTCATCGGCCGCGCATGAGCCGGGGTTCCCCCCGTACCCCTGGGCTCTGCGCAACCGGCGCGGGCGGGATTCGTTCCCCCGATCCCGCCCGCGCCCTCACCTTCCGACCTTCCGCGCCCGGCCGGGGCGTTCCCCCGCCCGGCCGCCCGCGGATCACCAGTAGACGACGACCTTGTCGCCGACCTTCACCGCGTCGAACAGCGTCGCCAGCTTGGCCTTGTCCCGGACGTTCACGCAGCCGTGCGAGGCGCCGGCGTAGCCACGGGCGGCGAAGTCCGCCGAGTAGTGCACGGCCTGGCCCCCGCTGAAGAACATCGCGTACGGCATGGGCGTGTGGTAGATCGTCGACGTCCAGTCCTTGGCCTTCCAGCCCACGTCGAACACGCCCTCGCGGGTCGGGGTGTTCTCCGAGCCGAAGCGGACGTCCATCGTGGAGACGACCTTGCCGTCGATCATCCAGGCGAGGGTGCGGCTCTCCTTGCTGATGCACATCACCCGGCCCGTCATGCAGCGCGCGTCGGGCGCGTCCGGCTCGTTGACGGTCGGCGGGCGCAGCTCGTCGGCGGTCGGCTTCTTCGTGGCGTTCTGGATCTTCTTCCAGGTGGCCTCGTCGACGCCGCCGGTGGCGGACAGGCCGTTCTTCGACTGGAAGGACTTGACCGCGGCGGTCGTCTTCGAGCCGTAGAAGCCGGTCGGGGCGACCGACATCAGCTTGAGCTGGCGCAGCCGGGCCTGCAGTTCGCGGACCTGCTCGCTGTCGTCGCCGTTCGCCATGACCTGCTTCACGGTCGGCGAGGGCGAGGCGGACGCGGAGGCGGAAGGCGACGGCGACGTGGACGGGGACGCCGACGGCGAGGCGTCGCCCGGCTTTCCGTCCGTGGACGGCGAGGCGTCGGGAGAGGCGACCGCCGTGGGCGATGCGGGAGCGGAAGAACCGGAGCCGGTGGCATCCGTCTTCTGCGGTCCGCAGGCGGTCGCGGCGAGCGCGACGGCGGTGGCCAGTCCCAGTGCTCGGATTATTACCTTCTTGCGGTGCATAGCAGTCCCCCGATTTCTACGTGTGTATCTAGGTGATGCCACGTGGGCGTGGTCAGTTGCAGGGACGGCCGCGATGTTGCGCCATTGTGACCAGCGGTCGCCGCGCGGCCGCCGCGGGGACGTTTTATCAGCCCCGGGCACCTCGGAGCCACGAAGGAGCGCGTCACATGGAGCGGCACACCGAGAGCGGGGTCCCGATCGCGCCCGTCTACCGCCCGGACGACCTCGCCGGCTGGGACCCCGGAACCCGGCTGGGGGAGCCGGGGGAGTACCCGTACACCCGGGGCGTCTACCCGACCATGTACACCGGGCGGCCCTGGACGATGCGTCAGTACGCCGGGTTCGGTACCGCCGCCGAGTCCAACGCCCGCTACCGGCAGCTCATCGCGGGCGGCGCCGCCGGGCTGTCCGTGGCCTTCGACCTGCCCACCCAGATGGGCCACGACTCCGACGCCCCGCTCGCGCACGGCGAGGTCGGCAAGGTGGGCGTCGCGATCGACTCGGTCGAGGACATGCGGGTGCTGTTCGACGGGATCCCGCTGGACCGTGTGTCCACGTCGATGACGATCAACGCGCCGGCCGCGCTGCTGCTCCTGCTCTACCAACTGGTCGCCGAGGAACAGGGGATCGAGCCCGGCCTGCTGACCGGCACGGTCCAGAACGACGTGCTGAAGGAGTACATCGCACGGGGGACCTACATCTTTCCGCCCGGCCCCTCCCTGAGGTTGACGGCCGACGTCTTCCGCTACTGCCGGGCCGAGCTCCCCAGGTGGAACACCATCTCCATCTCCGGGTACCACATGGCCGAGGCGGGGGCCTCGCCCGCGCAGGAGATCGCCTTCACGCTGGCCGACGCGATCGCCTACGTACGCACCGCGCTGGCCGCCGGGATGGAGGTCGACGCGTTCGCGCCCCGGCTGTCGTTCTTCTTCGTCGCCCGCACCACCCTCCTGGAGGAGGTCGCGAAGTTCCGCGCGGCCCGCCGGATCTGGGCCCGCGTCATGCGCGAGGAGTTCGGGGCCCGGGACCCGAAGTCGCTGATGCTGCGCTTCCACACCCAGACCGCCGGGGTGCAGCTGACGGCGCAGCAGCCCGAGCTCAACCTGGTGCGCGTCGCCGTGCAGGGCCTGGCCGCCGTACTGGGCGGCACCCAGTCGCTGCACACCAACTCCTTCGACGAGGCCATCGCGCTGCCCACCGAGAAGTCGGCCCGCCTCGCGCTGCGGACCCAGCAGGTGCTGGCGTACGAGACGGACGTGCCGTACACCGTCGACCCCTTCGCGGGGTCCTACGCGGTGGAGCGGATGACGGACGAGGTGGAGACGGCGGCGCTCGACCTGATGGCACGGGTCGAGGCGATGGGCGGGGCGGTGGCCGCGATCGAGGCGGGCTTCCAGAAGGAGGAGATCGAGCGGAACGCCTACCGGATCGCCCGGGAGACCGAGAGCGGCGAGCGCGTGGTGGTCGGGGTCAACCGCTTCGCGCTGGACGAGGAGGAGCCGTACGAGCCGCTGCGCGTGGACCCGGCGATCGAGGACCGGCAGCGGGCCTCCCTGGCCACCCTGCGGGCGGGGCGCGACGGGGCGGCCGTGGACGAGGCGCTGGCGGCGCTCCGGGAGGCGGCGGCGGGCACGGAGAACGTGCTCTACCCGATGCGGGAGGCGCTGCGGGCCAGGGCCACGGTGGGGGAGGTGTGCGGGGCGCTGCGGGAGGTGTGGGGGACGTACGTGCCGGCTGATTCCGGCTGGTGACCATGGCTGATTGCGATGTGGTCCCAGTCCGTGAAATCGACTGGCGCGACAGGTGTGTCCTCATGGGACACTCCTGCACATGCTGGGTGTCACAGATCTTCCGACGTATCTCGCCGGCCTGGTGCTGATCATTTTGCTGCCGGGGCCGAACTCGCTCTACGTGCTCTCCGTCGCCGCGCGCGGCGGGGTCCGCCAGGGGTACCGGGCCGCCGCTGGCGTGTTCACGGGAGACGCCCTGCTCATGACCCTGGCCGCGGTCGGCGCCGGGGCGCTGCTGCAGACCAGCCCGATCGTGTTCGGCGTCGTCAAACTGCTCGGCGCCGGGTACCTCACCTGGCTCGCCATCGGCATGCTGCGGGGCGCGTGGACCATGTGGCGCGCCCGCCGCGAGCGCGCCGGGGCCGCCGAGGACGCCCCGGAGCCGTCCGCGGTGGCCGCCGGGGTGAAGGCCGGCGAGACGGAACGGCCCTACCGGCGGGCGCTGCTGATCAGCGTGTTCAACCCGAAGGCCATCCTCTTCCTGATGTCCTTCTTCGTGCAGTTCGTGGACACGGCCTACGCCTACCCGGCGCTGTCGTTCCTGCTGCTCGGCACCCTGATGCAGATCGGCAGCTTCCTCTACCTGACCACGCTGATCTTCGGCGGGAACCGCCTGGCGGCCGCCTTCCGGCGCCGCAAGCGGCTCGCCGCCGGGGCCAGCTCGGCGGCGGGCGTGCTGTTCCTGGGCTTCGCGGCGAAGCTCGCCGTGAGCTGACCCGGCCCGTTTCGACCGATTCGCCGTACAACCATCCGGTGCTGTGGCCGGTCCCTTGATTGATCAAAGAATCGATCTCGGGGGATCAATGAAGAAGCGCATCCGCGCACTGCTCTGTGCGGCGACGGCGGTGACGGCCGCGACGGCCGCCACGGCCGTGCTCACCGTGCCCGCGGCCGCCCAGGCCACGCAGAACGAGAAGGCGTTCCTCTCCTTCGACCACGTGGAGGCCGCGAACGTGGTCTCCCTCGCCCACCCGGGCACGGTGGTCTCCGGCTACATCACGGTCCACGACCCCCGCACCGGCTCGACCAAGCCGTTCACGGGCGCGTTCACGGCCAGGACCGGCTCCGTCATCACCCGGCTCACCACCGACGCGCGGGGGCGCTTCGAGTCGATGGTCACGGTCTCCGGTGCCGAGAACGGCGACGGGGAGGACTTCTACAAGACGTATCTGCACCTGGCCGCAGAGGAGGACGGAGCCAGGGGCGAGCGGTCCGTACCCGTCCCCGTGGGGGCCGTGAGCGCGCGCATCGCCCTGGACTCCCCGACGCTGACCGGCCCCTACGGAACGGAGGCCCGGGTCAGCGGCACCGCCACCTGGGAAGCCGCCGACGGAACCTGGAGGCCGGTGCCCGCCGGAGCCGCCATCAGCGCGGGCGGGGCGTCCGCGCTGACGGACGACGCCGGGCGCTTCACCGTGATCCAGCCGCTGCGCGGGGACACCACGTGGAAGACCCGGGACAACACGCCCTGGCTGAGCACCACCAACATGAACGTCACCGTGGACACCACGGCCGGCACCGCCTTCGTCGACTTCACGGCCGAGGCGGACGCCGCCAAGAACGTGAAGGTCAAGGCTCGGTTCGACCGCGGCGAGATCCCGGCCGGCGTCACCTCGATGACGGTGGACGTGCAGTACTCGGCCGACGGCGCGACCGACTGGACCACCCGCCAGAGCGTGGACGTCGCCACCGGGCCCGGGGACAACGCCCCGGCCCGGGTGGAGACGACGCTGCACTATCCCGGTCCGGGCTTCGTGCGGATGCGGTACGCGGGCACCCCGGACGTCCACGGCTCCGCGACGCCCGCCGTCCGGGCCGTGCGGACCCCGACGGCCGTCCCGGTCTTCAACGCCGCGCCCGAGCCGGTCGAGAAGGGCGGGCCGATCGCGGTCGCCGGGAAGCTGACCCGCCAGGACCCGGCCTGGGAACCCTTCGCCGGCCAGAGCGTCCAGTACTACTTCCGGCCGGCCGGTGCGGCGGCCTGGACGCTCATGGGCTCCTCGCGGACCGACGCCGACGGGGCCTTCTCCCACGTGTTCACTGCCGAGCGGACGGGCTTCTGGACGGCGCGGTACGCACCCGCCGACGCGACCCACTTCCAGGCGGCGAGCCGCGTGGACGAGGTCGTGGTCACCCCGTAGCCCGCGCCGCCCGGGGCGGTGCGGCGGCTGGGCGCGGCGGCTAGCCGACCGCCCTGCGCAGCAGCCGGGCCAGCCGGCGGGCGGTCCGGCTGCGGGGCAGGAAGGACAACTGCGCCGGGATGCCGCCCGGCAGGCCCAGGGTGGTCAGCCGGCGGCGGGTGAAGTAGCGCCAGGTGTCCGGGGCCAGGTGCGCGGTCAGCCAGCGCTCGGCCTCCGCGCGGTGCTCCGTGAGGATCTTGGGCTGCATGGTGTAGCCCACCGCCGCGAGCAGGCCCGTCAGGTCGGCCGCGACCCGTTCGGGTCCCGGCGGGGTCCAGGAGCGTACGGCCGCGGGGTCCGCGAGGTCGGGCAGCAGGGCGTCGGCCAGCACGAGCGGGATCCGGTTGCTGTTCGGGTACGGGGACAGCCGCGCGAGGACGGCCCCCGTGCCGGTCCGGGCCACCGGGAGCCCGTACAGGGTGGCGGCGGTCAGCAGTCCCGTGGAGAAGCAGCCGACGACCAGGGCCGGGCGCAGCCGCTCGTAGAGGGTCTCGGCGAGCACCGGGGTGCTCAGCACGGTGAGCCGGACGCCGAGCCGTCCGGCCTCCTCCTCGGCCCGGCGGGAGTAGGCGGCGGGGGCGCTGGGGTGCGGTTTGAAGACCAGCTCGCGGTGGCCCAGCGCGTGCGCGCCCCGGACCATCTCCACGTGCAGTTCCTCCTCCTCGGCGGCCGGCACCAGGTCGAGGGCGGAGAGGTACTGGCCCAGCAGGAGCGCGGGGGCACCGGAGCCCGGGTCGGCCGGCGCCGGAGGCAGCTCCGCCGGCGTCTCCACCGCCGCGTCGAGCTCGCCGATGACCTTGAGGAAGGCGGCGGCCGGGATCGCCTCGGCCCGTACGCCGAACTCGGTCAGCAGCAGCGGCTCCAGGCCCGGCACGAGGTCCAGGTGCAGCACCCGCCGTACGCGCATCCCGAGCGCGGGGTCGAGGCGGAAGCGGGTGGGGCCGTAGCTCATCAGCCCGTCGGCGTAGACCTCTATGGCCGCCCCGGGGAAGAGCCGGCACAGGCTCTGGGCGGGCGGCACCTGGAGCGATTCCACGATCAGCTCGACGCGGTCGGCGCCCAGGCCCCAGGAGGAGCGCAACTGGCGTTCCCACAGCGGGACGTCCTCGGCGCGCGGGCTCCAGGTGCTGGGGTGCTGCGGGGCGATGACGGCGTTCCAGTCGAGGACCGCGTCGAAGCGGGTGCTCAGGGCGGAGAAGCCGGGCGCGTCGGCCAGGCCGGGGGTGATCTCGGCGGTGACGGAGTGGTTGCTGGTCAGCAGGAGGCGGCGGCCGGCGGGCGGGAAGAGGTCCGCGTCGAGGGCGGCGGCGAGGGTGGCCGTGCCGTAGAGGGTGGAGGCCAGGAAGATCTGGGTGACGTTCACGCCGTCACCCCGGCGGACGCGGTGGGAGCCGCGGGGGTCGTGGGAGCCGCAGGGGTAGCGGGGGCGGATCCGGCCGTGGAGCGCCGGCGGAGCCGGCGGAGCAGGGCCGCGCGGTCGGCGTCCATCGCGTCCAGGGTCTGGTCAAGGACCTGCTGCGGCATTCTGCCGAGTGCGGCCGCGCTCATCGAGCGGAGTTTTCTGGCCACGGGTGGTTCGAACCTTTCGATGGACCCGACATGGTGCGCGATAATTGCACAATATGTGCGGACGGCCTTCGGGAGGAGGAGATCGGATTCCCGATCGGCGGCCGTTTCCGACAGAACTTGATCGAATGCCCGAATGAAATCGAGCTGACGCTCGTCGCCGATTTGTGTCAGCGAGGTGGAAACCCCGCGACGGTAGAAGATTCCGGGCAGACCGACCGGGGCGAAGGACTCCGCCTCCCGGTGCAGCCGCCAGATCCACGGCCGGTCCTCCGCCGTCCGCAGACCGTCCGTGAAGTGCAGCAGCCCGCGGTCCAGCAGCCGCCGGTGGTACATCCCCGCCCAGGCGTACGGATAGTCCACCGAGGTCGCGCGGGCGACGGGCAGGATCGCGGTGCGCGGATCGGCCACCACCGACTCCGGCCCGTAGGGCACGCGCTGGACACTGCGCGCCCTGCCCGTGCACTGGACGTGGTCGGTGCGGACGAAATCGCAGTTCAGGGCCTCGATGGCGGCCAGGGTACGGGCCAGATGGCCCGGCGCCAGCCAGTCGTCCCCGTCCAGGAAGGCGATGTACTCCCCGCGGGCCGCGTCCAGACCGGTGTTGCGGGCCGTCGCCAGGCCGCCGTTGCGCTCGTGTCTGAGGTGCACGGCGCCGGGCAGCTCGCGGGCCGCCCGTTCCAGGAGCGCGGGCGTCCCGTCCGTCGAGCGGTCGTCGACGAGCAGGAACTCGAAATCGTCCCGAGCGTTGACTTCGAGGCTTTTCAGGGCATCCGGCGCATACGTCTGCACGTTGAAGAACGGCACGACAACAGAGAGCTTGAGCACTCGCGAGACATTAGAGCGCCGTTCGTCATTGACTGTGGCCCGGACGCGGATTCCATGTGAACGACGCACGGCGGGAGTGTTAACCCGCACGCTTTCGCATTGAGTAGTCGGGTTGTTAACCCGCTGTTGTACGTTCGTTGGGCCGATCACCGAAAAGCCGGAATAACTTCTGCCGGGTGCCAGCAAGCAACCGCGCGGCCCATCGGGCCGACCTCCGTGTGGCCGTACTCGCCGATTCCGACACCCGCTGGAAATGGGGAGCGCTCACCGCGCGCCGCCTTTCCCCGGAGCCGGACTCCGTCCACCTGACCGGATACCTGCTCCGCGGCCGGGCCACGCCCACCGCGCGCCAGCTCGGCGAGGTCGGGGTCCGGGCGGACCGGCTCACCGAAGTCACCTGCGCGGGGTTCCTCGCCGAACTGTCGGCGCCGGAGGCGGAGCCGTACGACGTGATCGTCCTCGCCCTGGTCGGCGGCGCCGTCCAGGCCGTCCTGCACGGGGCCCGCGCGCTGTGGCCGGAGCCGGCCGCACGGCCCGCGTTCGTCACCGGGTACGTCGGAGTCGTCTACGAGAAGCTCGCCGACGGCCTGCTGCTGCGCCACGGGGCCGACCTGGTCCTCGCCAACTCCCGCCACGACGCCGGACGGTTCCGCACGGTCTACGAGGGGGTCGGCGCCGACGCCGGGGCCGTCGTGGAGACCGCCCTGCCCTTCCTGGCACCGGCCGACGCGCACGCGTACGACCCGGTGGGCAGCACCGTGCACCGGGTGGTCTTCGCCGTCCAGCCGTCCGTGCCGGACGCCCGCGCCGACCGCACCTACCTGCTGCGCCGCGCCGCGGAACACGCCCGGCTGCACCCCGGGCGCGAGGTGCTGATCAAACTGCGCAGCCGCCCGGGGGAGCACACCACGCACCTGGAGGAGCTCCCGTACCAGCGCCTCGCGGAGCAGCTCCCCGGCGGCCTCCCCTCCAACTGCCGTCTGGTGTACGGGAACATGGGCGAGGTCCTCGACACCACGGACCTGCTGGTCACCGTCTCCTCCACGGCGGCCCTGGAATCCCTCCACCGGGGCATCCCGACGGCCGTCCTGACCGACCTCGGCGTCCGCGAGACTCTCGGCAACCACCACTTCCTGGGCTCCGGCTGCCTGGCCTCCTGGACCCAGCTCGACGCGGGCCTGCTCCCCGAGGCCGATCCGGAGTGGCTCGCGGCCCAGGGCGTGGGCAGCCCCTCCGCGGCCCCCTCCACCGACCCCTACGCCGCCGCGCGGGCCCACCTCGCGAAGCTGCTGGGCGCCGGCCCGCTCCCGCCCGTGGCGCCCTACTACACGCCGGACACCGCACCGGGATACCTGCCCGGGATCCTGGCCCGGCACCATCTCGGCCCCGACGGGCACCCGCTGCCCGGTGCGGCCCGGACCGGCGCCGAGGGGTCCCGGCTGCGCCGCCGGCTCCGCGCCCACCTGCGCGAAGCCGCCCGGGGCGCCTACCGGCACGGCGTCCAGCGCGTCGCGCCCGTGATCCGCCGCCTGGGGGAGCTGTGAGCCCCCGCCCGGCCGGAGCCGTTACGCGCGCCGCCGTTGCGCGCGCCGCCGCCACCCGCGCCGCCGCCACCCGCGCCGCCGCCACCCGTGCCGCCGCCACCCGCGCTGCCGCGTCACGCGCCGCGGCTACGCCCGCCGCCGCCACCGTCCCGGCCCCCGCGGGGTCCCTCCGCGAGGCCCGCGCCGTGCCCAGGGTGCTCGCCGTGATCCCCGCGCGCGGGGGGTCCAAGGGGGTGCCCGGGAAGAACCTGGCCGACGTCGGCGGGATGCCGCTCGTGGTCCGGGCCGTCCGGGCCTGCCTGGGGGCCGCGACCGTCACCGACGTCCTGGTGTCCACCGACTCCGTGGCCATCGGCGACGCCGCCCGCGGGGCCGGGGCCGTGGTGCTGCGGCGGCCCGCCGGGATCTCCGGGGACACCGCCACCAGCGAAGCCGCCGTGCTGCACGCGCTCGACGCCTTCGAGGAGCTGCACTCCGTCACCGTCGACGTGGTCCTCCTCGTCCAGTGCACCAGCCCCTTCGTCACCGCCTCCGACGTGGAGTCCGTCGCCGCCGCCGTCGCGTCCGGCGCCGCCGACTCCGCGCTCACCGCGGCCCCCTTCCACGGCTTCCTCTGGCGGGCGGCCCCCGACGGCTCCGGGACCGGGGTCAACCACGACACCTCGTACCGCCCCCGCCGCCAGGACCGCCCCCAGGACCTCCTGGAGACCGGCGCCGCCTACGCCATGGACGCCGCCGGCTTCCGGACCGCCCGCCACCGCTTCTTCGGGCGGACCGTCCCGGTCGCCACCGATCCCGCACGGGTGCTGGAGATCGACGACCCCCACGACCTGGCCCGCGCCCGCGCCCTCGTCCCCGTACTCGCCCCCCTGGCCGCACCGGCCCCCACACACCTCCTCACCTCGGTCCACACCCCCGCAGTCCACACCCCCGCAGTCCACACCCCAGCAGTGCACACCCCCGTGCCGGCGCTCGTGCCCGCACCTCCTCGTACCCGCACACCCCACGCTCCGAAGGACAGCCCTGCCATGACGGTCACCCCCGCCCCCCGCCTCCGTACCTTCGGCTCCCGCACCGCAGGCCCGGGCCACCCCGTCTACGTCGTCGGCGAGATCGGCATCAACCACAACGGCGACCTCGGCAACGCCCTCGCCCTCATCGACGCCGCCGCCGAAGCCGGCTGCGACGCCGTGAAGTTCCAGAAGCGCACCCCCGAGATCTGCACCCCCCGCGACCAGTGGGACATCGAGCGCGACACCCCCTGGGGCCGGATGACCTACATCGACTACCGCCACCGCGTGGAGTTCGGCGAGGACGAGTACCGCGCCATCGACGAGCACTGCGCCAAGCGCGGCATCGATTGGTTCGCCTCCCCGTGGGACACCGAGGCCGTCGCCTTCCTGGAGAAGTTCGACGTCCCCGCCCACAAGGTCGCCTCCGCCTCCCTCACCGACGACGAGCTGCTGCGCGCGCTGCGCGCCACCGGCCGCACCGTGGTCCTCTCCACCGGCATGTCCACCCCGAAGCAGATCCGGCACGCGGTGGAGGTGCTCGGCAGCGCCAACATCCTGCTCTGCCACGCCACTTCGACGTACCCGGCCAAGGCCGAGGAGCTCAACCTGCGGGTGATCAACACCCTCCAGGAGGAGTACCCGAACGTCCCGATCGGCTACTCCGGCCACGAGACGGGCCTGCAGACCACCCTGGCCGCCGTCGCCCTCGGCGCCACCTTCGTCGAGCGCCACATCACCCTCGACCGCGCGATGTGGGGCTCCGACCAGGCCGCCTCCGTCGAGCCGGGCGGCCTGACCCGCCTGGTCCGCGACATCCGCACGATCGAGACCGCGCTGGGGGACGGGGTGAAGCGGGTGTACGAGTCGGAGCTCGGCCCGATGAAGAAGCTCCGCCGCGTCCAGGGCGAGCTCGCCACCGTATAAGCGCCCACCGGCCCCTGGCCCCCGGCCTCTGGCCCCCGGCCCCCGGACCCCTGGGGCTCCGCCCCGGACCCCGCGCCTCGAACTCCCCCGGCTACCGCGGGGAGGTGCCCCCGGGCGGGGCTGAATCGACGAGGAGTACATGGTGACCCCCTCCGACCCTGACCGCACCCTGGCTTTCGTAGAGAGCCCGGTCCAGCTCCTCAACGTCCTGGAATGGGCGCACGCGCAGCGCGGCGGGCTGCTCAAGGCCGTCCCGAGCCAGCCCGCCCGGGGGACCGGAGCGCGGCCCGCGCCCGCCTCCGCCGCCGGGGGCCTGCGGATCGTGGTGCTCCCGCCCACCGACCCCATGTCCCGGGGGCAGCTGCGCCGGATGGCGGGGCTGGCCCGGGACGAGGGGCACGAGGTGCGCTGGCAGGAGGCCCGCGGCGGCCGGTTCGCCCCGCTCAAGGCCTTCGCCGCGCTCGCGCGGGAGGTGCGGGCGGCCGAACGGGTGGTGATAGGGGATCCGTTCTCCCGCTACGTGCAGCTCCTGCTCACGCTCGTCCGGGCCGAGGAGCTCGTCGTGGTCGACGACGGCACCGCGACCATGGAGTTCGTCGCCCAGACGGCCCGCGGCGAGCGCCTCGTGCGCTGGCACCGGGTCGGCGGCGGGGGCCTGCCGGGCCGGCTGCGCGAGCTGGCGTACGCGCCGGTCTCGGCGACGGCCCGGCGCCGGTTCACCCCGGGGCAGGACGGCCGCCGCCGGGTCGAGGTGTTCAGCTCGATGCCGGTGACCGCCCACGGCGGGATGACCGTCCGGCTCAACGACTTCGCCTGGACCCGGGCCCGTTTCGGCCCGCCCCGCCTGACCAAGGGCACCGACCTGGTCGGGACCTCGCTGGTGGAGACCGGCGTGGTCGACCCGGACCGCTATCTGGAGGCGGTGCGCGCCCTGACCCTGGAACACGGCGCCACCCGCTACTTCGCCCACCGCCGGGAATCCCCGGAGAAGCTGCGCCTCCTGAGCGAGGCGACGGGGCTGGAAATCGTCCGTCCGGACCTGCCGCTGGAGCTGATCGCCCGGCGGGGCCCGGTCGGCCGGACGATCGTCAGCTTTCCTTCCACGGTCGTCCACACCCTGCCGTTCGCGCTGATCGGCACCGGCGTGACCGTGGCCGTATGCGATGTCGATCCGAGCTGGCTGACCCCGTCGGCTTCGGAGCGGGCCCGCGGTTTCCTCGCCGGGGTCACCGACACCGCCCGTGATGTGCACAGACTTCCTGCTCAGACGGCTCCGGCGGCCGGATGAGTGCATGAGTGAGCGCGCGAGTTTACCCGCGCCCCCATCCGGTCATGCGTCCAGAGGCCGGGTTTCTTTCCCCTAACGGCATGAACTTTTGGTGATCTCCAGCCAGTTGACCCATGGGTGGGCCTACCCTTAAACGGGTGAACCAGTTGATGTCCCGCGAGTCCCAGACCGCCCTGCCCGGCACGCCCGACCGGCCCGAGCTGCCCGGCAAGCTTCCGGACCACCTGCGTGCCGAACTGATCGCCTTCCGCCGGGACTTGCACATGCATCCCGAGCTAGGACACCAGGAGTTCCGCACCACGGCGGCGATCAAGGCCCGGCTGGAGAAAGCGGGCCTGCGCCCGCGGGTGCTGAAGTCGGGCACCGGGCTCATCTGTGACGTCGGCACTTGGGACGGGGTACGTCCCATGCTGGCCCTGCGCGCGGACATCGACGCCCTGCCCATCCCGGATGCCAAGACGCACGTCTCGTACCGCTCCACCGTCCCGGACCGCGCCCACGCCTGCGGCCACGACGTGCACACCGCCGTGGTGCTCGGCGCCGGCCTGGTCCTCGCCGAGCTCGACCGCCGGGGCGAGCTGCCCCGGCCGGTGCGGCTGCTCTTCCAGCCCGCCGAGGAGGTGCTGCCCGGCGGCGCCACCGAGGCCATCGACTCCGGGGTGCTGGACGGCGTGGGCAAGATCATCGCCCTGCACTGCGACCCCCGGGTCGACGCCGGCCGCATCGGCCTGCGCACCGGGCCCATCACCTCGGCCTGCGACCGGCTGGAGGTCACCCTGGAGGGTCCCGGCGGGCACACCGCCCGTCCGCACCTGACCACCGACCTGGTGACGGCGGCCGCCCGGCTCGCCCTCGACCTGCCGGCCCTGCTGACCAAGCGGATGGACGCCCGCTCGGGCATGTCGGTCACCTGGGGCCGGATCGAGGCCGGGCACGCCTGCAACGTCATCCCGATGCACGCGGAACTGTCCGGAACCGTTCGGTGCCTGGACCTGGCTTCCTGGCACGAGGCCCCCGACCAGATCCACGCGATCATCGACGAGATCGCCTCGATGCACCGGGCCAAGTCGGAGATCACCTACGTGCGCGGAGTGCCCCCGGTCGTCAACGATCCGGTGGTCACCGAGCTGCTGCGCGAGGCGATGAGCGCCCGGCGCGGGGCCGACTCGGTCGAGGACACCGAGCAGAGCCTGGGCGGCGAGGACTTCTCCTGGTACCTGGAGCACGTCCCCGGAGCCATGGCGCGCCTGGGCGTCCGTACTCCCGGGGACACCGCGAAGCGGGATCTGCACCGGGGTGACTTCGACGTGGACGAGGACGCGATCGGGGTCGGCGTGGAGTTCTTCACGGCCGCGGCGCTGCTCGACGGCACGCCTCTCGACGGGCGACGCGCCAGGCTCACGGGGTCGGCCGGGTAGAAGTTCTTACACAATCGGCGATTGATCCGGCGGACGCGTCCAGCCCTTGGTACACATGGGCCGGACGCGTCGGCAGTTACTGATCGGTCACTGTCTGGTTCACGACGATCCGATAACGACTCATGAACGGGCCTTTAACTGACATCTACGCGCGTTACGATCTCGGCGAAACCAGCGCCGGTCGTGGCGCTTCGGTCAGGTTTTGAAGGAGCCTCCCCTTGCGCCGGATCACCAGGATCGCCACCGTGGGCATCGCGTCCGCTGCGCTGGCCCTCTCGGCCACCGCCTGTGGCGGTAAGAAGTCCTCGGACACGTCGTCCGATTCCTCCTCCTCCGCGGAGAAGTCCGCCGCCATCGCGTACGACATCGGTGGCCGCGGCGACCAGTCGTTCAACGATGCCGCCTACGAGGGTCTGCACAAGGCCGAGACGGACCTCAAGATCAAGGGCGCCCAGGCGGAGCCCACCGACGGCGAGGGCGAGGCCGACAAGGTCCAGCGCCTCACCGAGCTGGCCCGCAAGGGCAACAACCCGGTCATCGGCGTCGGCTTCGCCTACGCGCCGGCCATCAAGAAGGTCGCCGAGAAGTTCCCGGACACCACGTTCGGCATCATCGACGACACCTCGGTGCAGGCGAAGAACATCGCCAACCTCGTCTTCAACGAGGAGCAGGGCTCCTACCTGGCCGGCGTCGCCGCCGCCAAGGCGTCCAAGACCGGCACGGTCGGCTTCATCGGCGGTGTCGAGGTTCCGCTGATCAAGAAGTTCGAGGCGGGCTTCGCCCAGGGCGTCAAGGACACCAACCCGAACGCCAAGGTGCTCACCCAGTACCTGACCCAGCCGCCGAACTTCGACGGCTTCGCCAAGCCCGACCTGGGCAAGGCCGCGGCCGAGGGCCAGCTCGACAAGGGCGCCGACGTGATCTACTCGGCCGCCGGTCTGGCCGGCTCCGGTGCCATCGAGGCCGCCTCCGCCAAGGGCAAGTGGTCCATCGGCGTCGACTCGGACCAGTACAACCAGGCCGGTCTGGCGAAGTACAAGGACTTCATCCTGACCTCGGTCACCAAGGACGTCTCCGACTCGGTCTACAACCTGATCAAGTCGGTCCAGGACGGCAAGCCGCAGTCCGGTGAGGTCCGCTACGGCCTGGACAAGGACGGCGTCGGCCTGGCCGACTCCAACCCGAAGTACAAGGAGATGACCGACCTCGTCGCCGCGGTCGACAAGGCGAAGGCCGACATCATCGCCAAGAAGATCGAGGTCAAGACCGCGCCGTAAGGCCTGGTCCGACCCGCTGCACACGTGATACCCGGGGTCCGGGAAGCGGTCTCATCGCTCCCGGGCCCCGGCCCGTGTCCCGTGGTTTCATGTGATCTTGTGGCCGGTTGGCCGCAAGTTTTCACTTTCGACAGTGCTACGCGCGTAGAAGCATCGTGGACGCGATACTTTCTCCCCCCGCCCTGTCCCCTCCCTGTCTTCAGCTCCTTCCGCGCCAAGGAGAGTGCGTCATCAACGCGTCCAGCCCGCCCCCCGCCGTAGAACTGCACGGCATCACCAAGCGCTTCCCCGGCGTCGTCGCCAACAAGGACATCGCGATCACCGTCCGCAAGGGCACGGTCCACGCCCTCGTCGGCGAGAACGGCGCCGGCAAGTCGACGCTGATGAAGATCCTCTACGGCATGCAGAAGCCGGACGAGGGCACCATCGCCATCGACGGGGAGCAGGTCTCCTTCAGCAGCCCCGGCGACGCCATCGCCCGCGGCATCGGCATGGTGCACCAGCACTTCATGCTCGCCGACAACCTCACCGTCCTGGAGAACGTGGTTCTCGGCGGCGAGAAGCTCTACGGCATCGGCGCGAAGGCCCGCAAGAAGATCAAGGAGATCTCGGACGCGTACGGCCTCGGCGTGCGCCCCGACGTCCTGATCGAGGACCTCGGTGTCGCCGACCGCCAGCGCGTGGAGATCCTCAAGGTCCTCTACCGCGGCGCGAAGATCCTCATCCTCGACGAGCCGACCGCCGTGCTCGTGCCGCAGGAGGTCGACGCGCTCTTCGACAACCTGCGCGAGCTCAAGGCCGAGGGCCTCACCGTCATCTTCATCTCGCACAAGCTGGGCGAGGTCCTGAAGGTCGCCGACGACATCACCGTCATCCGGCGCGGCACCACGGTCGGCACCGCCGACCCCCGGACCACCACGACCAAGCAGCTCGCCGAGCTGATGGTCGGCTCCGAGCTGCCGTCCCCGGAGACCCGCGAGTCCACGGTGACCACCACCCCGATGCTCCAGGTCGAGCGGCTGACCGTCGCCGAGGGCGGCGTGCCCGTCGTCACGGAGGACACCGCGCGCACGCCGGGCCTGCCGGACGCCAACCTGCGCGAGAGCGCGGTCGCCGGCCGCCTGCTGCTCGACGGGATCAGCTTCACGATCCACAAGGGCGAGATCCTCGGCATCGCGGGCGTCGAGGGCAACGGCCAGACCGAACTGATCGAGGCCCTCATGGGCATGATGACCCCCGACGCGGGCGTCATCACCCTCGACGGCAAGGACATCACCAAGTCACCGGTGCGCAAGCGCCGCGAGGGCGGCATCGGCTACATCCCCGAGGACCGCCACCGGCACGGTCTGCTGCTGGAGTCCTCCCTCTGGGAGAACCGCATCCTCGGCCACGTCACCGAAGCCCCCAACTCCAAGCGCGGCATCATCGACCCGAAGGCCGCCCGCAAGGACACCGAGCGGATCGTGCGCGAGTACGACGTCCGCACGCCCGGCATCGAGGTCACCGCGGCCTCGCTCTCCGGCGGCAACCAGCAGAAGCTGATCGTCGGCCGCGAGATGAGCCACAACCCGAAGTTCCTCATCGCCGCCCACCCCACCCGCGGTGTGGACGTCGGCGCGCAGGCGCAGATCTGGGACGCGATCCGCGAGGCCCGCCGCGAAGGCCTGGCGGTGCTGCTGATCTCCGCCGACCTGGACGAGCTCATCGGCCTGTCCGACACCCTGCGCGTCATCTACCGCGGCCGCCTGGTCGCGGACGCCGACCCCGCGACCGTGACCCCGGAGGAGCTCGGCACCGCCATGACGGGCGCCGCTTCCGGGCACCTCGAAGCACCTGCAGAGGCGGCGGCAGAAGCCGCCGAAGCCACCGACAACCGCTCCGACGCCGGCACGGATGCCCGTACCGACTCCCCGGAGGACGAGGCCCGATGAAGAAACTCGACAAGGACCGGCTGCTCCTCGGCTTCGCCGGGCCCGCGCTCGCGCTGGTCACCGCCTTCCTGCTGACCATGGTCGTGCTGGCGGCGACGGGTGTGGACCCGATCGAACCGCTGCGGCTCATGGTGGAGAACGCGGGCTACGAGGACGTCCAGGTCCTCATCGTCAACCAGGCCGGTACGTACTACCTGGCGGCCCTGGCCGTGGCCGTCGGCTTCCGGATGAACCTCTTCAACATCGGCGTCGACGGCCAGTACCGTCTCGCGGCGATGCTGTCGGCGGTCGTCGGCGCCGCGGTCTCGCTGCCCGGCCCGCTGCACATCCTGCTGATCGTGATCGTCGCCATGCTGGTCGGTGCCTTCTGGGCCGGCATCGCGGGCGTCCTGAAGGCCAAGCGCGGAGTCAGCGAGGTCGTCTCCACGATCATGCTGAACGCGATCGCCACCAGCCTGATCGCCTGGCTGATCCTGCCGAAGAACCTCGGCGTCCAGCCCGCGGGCTCCAACGACCTCACCACCGGCGAGATCGCGAAGTCGGGCTGGTTCCCGGCGATCTCCCTCGGTGACGGCCTGGAGATCTACGGCTTCACCTTCCTCGCCTTCGCGCTGGGCATCGTCTACTGGTTCGTGCTGGGCCGCACCCGCTTCGGCTTCGACCTGCGCGCCACCGGCGCCAGCGAGTCCGCCGCGCAGGCCTCCGGTGTGGACGCCAAGAAGATGATCATCACCTCGATGCTCATCTCCGGCGCCGTCGCCGGCCTCGCCGGCATGCCGGTGCTGCTGGGCGAGAGCCACACGTACAGCCTGTCCTTCCCGGTCGGTGTCGGCTTCACCGGCATCACCATCGCGCTGCTCGGCCGCAACCACCCGGTCGGCATCTTCTTCGCCGCGTTCCTGATGGCCTTCATCGACAAGGCCTCGGCCTCGCTCGACACGGAGGGATACGCGAAGGAGATCGGCACGATCATGAAGGGCCTGATCGTGATCGCGGTCGTCGTCTCCTACGAGCTCGTCCGCCGTTACGGGATCCGACGCCAGCAGCAGAAGGTCGGCGAGGAGCTGGCCGCAGGCCACGCCATCACGACCGAGAAGGAGGTCTCGGCGTGAGCACCAGCACCGTTTCCGCGACCAGCGCCGCACCCAAGAAGCCGAGCGGACGCACCAAGCTCACCCTCCCGTGGATCATGCTGATCATCGCGGGCGGCCTCGCGCTCGTCTCGCTGGTCCGCGTGATCAGCGGCGCGGACGACCTGACCTCCATCGGCCAGGTCTCCGGAGCGCTCTCCCTCGCCGTCCCGATCGGCCTCGCCGGCCTCGGCGGCCTGTGGGCCGAGCGCGCGGGCGTCGTCAACATCGGCCTCGAAGGCATGATGATCCTCGGCACCTGGTTCGGTGCCTGGGCCGGCTACCAGTGGGGCCCCTGGACCGGCGTCATCGCCGGCCTGATCGGCGGCGCCATCGGCGGCCTGCTGCACGCGATCATCACGGTCACCTTCAACGTGAACCACATCGTCTCCGGTGTGGCCATCAACATCCTGGCCCTGGGCTTCACCCAGTACCTGTCGAACTTCACGTTCGCCGAGGCGCCCGGCGGCTCCTCCAAGCAGTCCCCGCGCGTCGAGCCGATCTACGAGATCACCGTGCCGGGGTTGTCGGACTGGATGGCGACCCTCCAGGGCAAGCACTGGTTCTTCGTCTCCGACGTCGCGGGCGTCGTCGGCGGTCTGGTCACCGGCCTGTCGCTGCTGACCGTCGTCGCGCTGCTGCTGATCCCCGGCACCTGGTGGGTGCTCTGGCGCACCACCTTCGGCCTGCGGCTGCGCTCCTGCGGCGAGAACCCCGTCGCCGCCGAATCCCTCGGCGTCAACGTCTACAAGTACAAGTACATCGCCGTGATCGTCTCGGGCGCCCTCGCGGGCCTGGGCGGCGCGTTCCTGTCGATCGTGGCCAGCCCGATCTACCAGGAGGGCCAGACCGGCGGCCGCGGCTACATCGGCCTCGCCGCGATGATCTTCGGCAACTGGATGCCGGGCGGCATGGCGCTGGGCGCCGGCCTGTTCGGCTTCACCGACAGCCTCAAGCTGCGCGGCGGCGCCGAGAACGTCCACGCGATGCTGCTGCTCATCGCGATCCTGCTCGTCCTGGTCGTCGCCTGGCAGCTCTACAAGAAGCGCTACGTCCCGGCCGGCATCTCGGCGGTCTTCGCCGTGCTGCTGTTCCTCTGGTACGGACTCACCGACCAGGTGCCCAGCCAGTTCGTGGACGCCGCCCCGTACCTGACCACGCTGCTGGTGCTCGCGCTGTCCGCGCAGCGCCTGCGCATGCCGAAGGCGGACGGCATGCCGTACCGCAAGGGCCAGGGCAAGTGACGGCCGCTCCCGACTGGGAGGCCCTGCGCGAGGCCGCCCGGGACGCCATGTCCCGGGCGTACGCCCCGTACTCCGGCTTCCCGGTCGGTGTCGCGGCGCTGGTCGACGACGGCCGCACCGTCGTCGGCTGCAACGTGGAGAACGCCAGCTACGGGCTCGGCCTGTGCGCCGAATGCGGGCTGGTCTCCTCCCTCCAGGCCACGGGCGGCGGCCGCCTGACGCACTTCACCTGCGTGGACGGCAAGGGCGAGATCCTCGTCCCCTGCGGTCGCTGCCGCCAGCTCCTCTTCGAGTTCGGCGGCGCCGAACTCCAGGTGGAGACGCCGGAAGGGGTCCTGCCGCTCTCCGCGATGCTGCCGCAGGCCTTCGGGCCGGACCACCTGAGATAGCCGCGGCGACGGCCCTCCGCCCTGCCGGGCGGGGGGCCGCCGTCCTTCCACCATCCTTTGGTGACCGGTATCCCCTCTCCTCTCTCTATGCGCGTAGAAGGAAGCACTTCCATGGACGTCATCTCCGTCATCCGCACCAAGCGCGACCGCGGTGAACTGAGCCCCGAGCAGATCGACTGGGTCATCGACGCGTACACGCGCGGCGTGGTCGCCGACGAGCAGATGTCGGCGCTGGCGATGGCCATCCTGCTCAACGGCATGAACCGCACCGAGATCGCCCGCTGGACCGCCGCGATGATCGCCAGCGGCGAGCGGATGAACTTCGACTCCCTCTCCCGCCCGACCGCGGACAAGCACTCCACGGGCGGCGTCGGCGACAAGATCACCCTGCCGCTGGCCCCGCTCGTCGCCGCCTGCGGCGCGGCCGTACCGCAGCTCTCGGGCCGCGGCCTCGGCCACACCGGCGGCACCCTGGACAAGCTGGAGTCCATCCCCGGCTGGCGCGCCCTGCTCTCCAACGAGGAGATGCTGCACGTCCTGGACACCACCGGCGCCGTCATCTGCGCGGCCGGCGACGGCCTGGCCCCGGCCGACAAGAAGCTCTACGCGCTGCGCGACGTGACCGGCACCGTCGAGGCGATCCCGCTGATCGCCTCCTCGATCATGTCCAAGAAGATCGCCGAGGGCACCGGCTCCCTCGTCCTCGACGTGAAGGTCGGCACCGGCGCCTTCATGAAGAACATCGAGGACGCGCGCGAGCTGGCCCGCACGATGGTCGGCCTGGGCACGGACAGCGGGGTCAAGACGGTCGCTCTCCTCACCGACATGTCCACCCCGCTCGGCCTCACCGCCGGCAATGCCCTGGAGATCCGCGAATCGGTCGAGGTCCTGGCGGGCGGTGGCCCCTCGGACGTGGTCGAGCTGACCCTGGCCCTGGCCCGGGAAATGCTGGACGCCGCGGGCATCAAGGACGCCGACCCGGCGAAGGCGCTGGCCGACGGCCGCGCGATGGACGTGTGGCGCCGGATGATCGCGGCCCAGGGCGGCGACCCGGACGCGGCGCTGCCCGTCGCGCGCGAGCAGCACGTGGTCACGGCCCCGTCCTCGGGCGTGCTGACGCGGCTGGACGCGTACGGGGTGGGCGTGGGCGCCTGGCGCCTGGGCGCCGGCCGCGCGCGCAAGGAGGACCCGGTCCAGGCGGGCGCGGGCATCGAGATGCACGCGAAGCCGGGCGACACGGTCACGGCGGGCCAGCCCCTGATGACCCTGCACACGGACACCCCGGAGAAGTTCGACTACGCGCTGGCGTCCCTGGAGGGCACCTTCGACATCGCGGCGGCGGGCACGGCCTTCTCGGCCACGCCGATCGTGCTGGACCGCATCGCGTAATCCTGCACGCTCATTCGTACGGCTGAACGGGACCGGTGGACGACCACCGGTCCCGTTCTGCATGCTGGGATCGGTGACGAAGCGATAGGAGCACACCATGAGCGCACTCGCAGTCGAGCACCAGCCTCCGAGCGGTGACGACTGGGATTCGGTCGTCCACCTCTGGGAGGAGATGGGCGTACCGGAGGGCTGCAAGGTGGAGATCATCGAGGGGATCATCACCGTGGCACCACCGCCCGTCAACAATCACAACCTGATCGCGGAGCTGGTGCAGAGCCGCCTGTACTCCGTGATCCCAGCCGACTGGGGTGTCTTCCAGACCCTCAACCTTGCGGTTCCGAGCCGCAGCGGCCTCTACATCCCGGACCTTGCCGTCGTACCGAGGGATGCGGTTACCAAGGGGGAGAACTTCGTCCCCGCAGCCGTCGCAGAGCTCGTCGTCGAGATCACCTCGAGGTCGAACGCGGCCAACGACCGCGTCGCGAAACTCAAGGGTTACGCGGCGGCAGGTGTCCCGCTTTACCTCCTCATCGACCCGCACTCCAGCGGCATCCCCACCATCCACCTGTACGGCGAGCCCAGCGACGGAAAGTACCGCGTTCTGTCGGCGGCCAAGTTCGGCGAAGCCGTCCATGTGCCCGAGCCGATCAACCTGACCCTCGACACCTTCTCCTGGCCCCGGCCGTAAGGGCTTCTTCCGGCCCTACCGATGAGTTCGGGCGAGGCCAGGGGTCTGCCCTCATGTGGAGATCAGAACCTTGGCCCTGGAAGGGCCCGAGCCGGATGCCGCCGAGCTGTGCGCGTGCGTGCGCACACTGTGCCGGGACGGGCCCGACGGGGTGGTGTGCGACGCAGGCGCGGTCGCCTCACCCACCCTCGCGACCGTCCAGGCCCTCGCTCGCGCAGCCCTGACCGCCCGGCGCTTCGGCATCCCCTTCCGGGTCACCGGGGCCCCGCCCCCACTACGCGCCCTGCTGCACCTCGTAGGACTCGTCGAGCTGCTCGGGGAGCCCGAAGAGCGGGAACCACCGGGCGGTGTCCAGGAAGGCGTTCAGCCCGGTGATCTTCCCGTCTGACACCTCCAGCACCTGGAGCGCCCACGGGGTCCAGCCCGGCTGCCCGTCCTCCCGCGGCCGGTACTGGCCGAAGGCGGGCATGCCGTTCGCCGTGGTCGGGATCATCCGCGAGCCCTTGCAGCCGATGCCCTGGTTCAGGTGCCAGGCCGCGATGTCCTCGTGGCCCTGGAGCCACAGGTCGAACGGCGGCATCGACAGCACCGCGTCCTCGTGGAGCAGGGTGGTCAGCCGGGAGATGTCGTACGCCTCGAAGGCGGCGAGGTACTGCTCCAGCAGCTTGACCTGGTCGGCGTCCAGCGGGTCCGCGGACTCGCTCTCCCGGATCCGGGTGGCGGCGAGCGTGGCGCGGGCCCGCTGCAGTGCGCTGTTCACCGACGCCACGGTGGTGTCGAGCAGGGTGGCGACCTCGTCGGCCTTCCAGGCCAGCACCTCGCGCAGGATCAGCACGGCCCGCTGCTTGGCCGGCAGGTGCTGGAGCGCGGCGACGAACGCGAGCCGTACGGACTCCTTCGCCAGCGCCATCTCCGCCGGGTCGGCGGTCTGCGGCAGCACCCGCCCGTCGGGCACCGGCTCCAGCCAGGTCACCTCGGGCCGCTCGTTGAGCACGGCGGACGCCTGGTGCTGCGGAGCGCTCAGGTCCATCGGCCGGGCCCGCTTGTTCCCCGCGTTCAGCAGGTCCAGACAGACGTTGGTCGCGATCCGGTACAGCCACGACCGCAGGGAGGACCGCCCCTCGAACTTCTCGAAGCTCCGCCAGGCACGGACGTACGTGTCCTGCACCGCGTCCTCGGCATCGAAGGCCGAGCCGAGCATGCGGTAGCAGTACCCGGTGAGCTCGACGCGATACCGGTCGAGCGCCGCGTCGAGCTCGGGCGCGAGGTCGGTGGCTTCGGTCATGTCCCTTGATCCCCCTGGTAGTTCCCGATACTTCGGACGCTACCCGAGGGGTCTGACAACCGCAGCCCGGCACGCGGCGGCGCACCGGGTCCGCGCGGGCCCGCCGCAGGTCAGAGCCCGGCTCCGTCCCCGGCATCGTCTTCGAGCGGGGCTTCGCAGGCAGGGATGGTCCACCGCAGCACCGTCTCGCCCGCACGCTCCTCCAGGGTGACCGGGTACACCTGTCCGTCCGCCCGTTCACCCCGGTGCCGCTCGGAGTGGTCACCCGGGTCCCAGCCCAGCCCGAGCACCCGGCACCCGCCGACCTCGACGGCCCCGGCCAGCACCGGGTGGCCCCAGCCGGCGCGCCGGGAGCGGTGGTAGTCGGTGTGGGCGTCCAGCGCGACCATCAGGCCGTTGCCCGGGCCTTCGCGGACCCAGTCCTCCATCCGCCCGGCGAGGGCCGCCGCCTCGGCGAGCGGGAGGTCGAGGAAGCCGCGCGGCCCGGAGCCGTCGGGGTTCTGAGGGGTCGGCTCGCCGCCGAACACCGCCTGGGCCTCGTCCTCGTACCTGCCCCAGTAGGTGACGTCCGCCAGGCCGTTCGCGGCGTCGCCGTTCAGGCCCTCGAAGGCGTCCAGGGCCACGGCGTCTCCCACCACCATGCCGCAGCGGTCGACCGGGAGGTCGCCGAGGGGGACCGGGTCCGGACCGTGGTTCCAGGGGAGGCCGAGGGATATCTCCAGGGCCGAGATCACCGGTTCACCGTCGAAGGGGGACGGTGAGGTCCAGGCCCGTACCGGCAGGGGGCGGTCGGTGGCGGCGGGCACGGCCACGGCCTCGAAGCCCCACGGCTCGGGACCGGCCGCCCCGCCGTCGTGGAGGTGGCCGCCGCCCGTCGCCGCCATGGCCAGGGCGCGGTCGGACAGCCGCGGGGCGCCGTCCTGGCGGTGGTCGATCCAGCCGGCCTTGCCCAGCAGGAGCACCCCCGACGGGGCCGTGACCGGGGCGAGGGCGAGCGGCGGGCGGGTCGGGACGGGCCAGGACTTCGGGGGGCGGAAGTCGCACCAGGTGCCGTCGAAGGGGTAGGCGGCCGCGTCGATGAGGCGGGTGACGCGGACGCCCTCCGCGCGGATGGCGGCGGCCTCGGCCGGGGTCCAGTACACCGGGTGGCCGGTCTTCGCGGCGAAGGACTCCTCGTCCTTCCACTCCCACGCGCGGTCCGGGGTCACCGTGATGTCGAGTTCCTGATCGGTCACGTGGACGTCCGCGCCGTCGGGGGTGCGGACACGGGATTCGAGGTTCACGTACCAGCTGCGGAACTCCTGCTCCAGCGTGAAGCTCCACCACACCGCGTGCCCCGCCCCGGCCGGCTGCAGGATCAGCGCGCCCCCGTGCCGCCACCGGTCGGCCCGCAGCGGGTACGAGCCCTCCGGCGGCAGGTCCCGCAGGTGGGTGCCGGGCGGGATGGTGGCGCGCCAGAGCGGGGTGCCCGGGGCCACCCACACCAGCAGGCCGGCGTCGCCCGACTCCACCACGCGGGCCGGGATGATCATGCTGACCGTGCTGCCGAGTATGAGGTGAATGTTGACTGTGGACATGATCGGCGATCATGCCATCCGCCGGTTGCGGGCCACTTGCGGGGCAGCTCGTGCGGCACCCCTCAGCCCTCGGCCCTCGGCCCTCGGCCCTCGGCCCTCGGCCCTCAGCGCGCCGCCAGCGCCGCGATCCGGGCCGTGCGGGCCGCGTGGGACCCGTACAGGGTGATCGTGACGACCCCGGCGACCGCGAGCAGCGCGAGGGTGACCGTGGCCGCCCAGCCCGCCGAGTGGTAGGCGAGGGCGCCCAGCGTGCCGCCGGCGCTGGAGCCGACGTAGTACGCCGACTGGTAGAGCGCCGAGGCCTGCGCGCGGCCCGTCTTCGCCGTACGGCTCACCGCCGCGGAGGCCACCGCGTGGCCCGCGAAGAAGCCCGCCGTGATCAGGACCAGGCCCAGCAGGATCGCCGTGAGCGACTCCGCGAGGGACAGGAACAGGCCCGCCGCCGTCGTGGTCACCGCCAGGTACAGCGCACCGCGCCGGCCCAGCCGGGCCACCAGCTGCCCGGCCGCCGCCGAGGAGACCGTACCGACCAGGTAGACCAGGAAGATCGAGCCGATGAGGCCCTGCCCGAGCGAGAACGGCTCGTCCACCAGGCGGTAGCCGATGACCGTGTACACCGCCCCGAACACGGTCATGAACAGCGCGCCGATCCCGTACAGCCGCAGCAGCAGCGGATCGCGCAGGTGCCCGGAGACGGTACGTCCCACCGCGCGCGGGTTCAGCGAGGCCGGCCGGAAGAACCGGGCCCGGGGCAGCAGGGCCAGGAACGCCGCCGCGCAGGCCAGCGACATCAGGCCGACGGTCAGCAGCCCGCCGCGCCAGCCCCAGACCTGGGCCGCCCAGCCCGTCACGAGGCGGCCGCTCATGCCGCCGATGGAGTTGCCCGCCACGAACAGGCCGATCGCGGCGACCAGCGCCTTCGGCTTCACCTCTTCCGCCAGGTACGCCATCGCGGAGGCCGGGATGCCGGCGATCGCCGCGCCCTGGACGGCGCGCAGCGCGATCAGCCACTCCAGGTTCGGCGCGAAGGGCACGAGGAGGCCGACGCCGACCGCGATCACCATGGACCAGGTCATCATCCGGGTCCGGCCGAAGCGCTCCGAGAGCGCGCTGAGCGGCAGGACGAACAGGGCGAGCGCACCGGTGGCCGCGGAGACCGTCCAGCTGGCCTGACCCGCCGTCACGCCGAACCCGTCGGAGATCGCGGGCAGCAGCGCCTGGGTGGAGTAGAGGAGGGCGAAGGTGGCCAGGCCGGCGGCGAAGAGCGCGAGGCTGAGGCGGCGGTAGCCGGGACGGCCGGGCTCGTGCGCCTCGGGTGCGGAGGCACGGAACGACGGGGTGGAGGCACCCGGGATGACGGGTGCCCCGGTATGAGCGGGAGGCATGCGTACGACGGTAGGGTCCTGCTTTTCATGCGTCCAATGCGCAGATTCGAGATAATCAATCCATCCGTGCATCAGTGCAGGTCAGATGGGTGCCTATCGATGAGTCGTTACGAAGAAGACATGGCCGTGACACATGCGCTGGCCCCGCGCCTCGCCTACTTCGTCGCCGTCGCCCGGCACGAGCACGTCACCCGCGCCGCGCACGAGCTGGGCGTCCCGCAGTCCACCCTGTCGCGGGCCATGGTCCGCCTCGAACAGGACCTGGGCGTCACGCTGTTCGCCCGCAAGGGCCGCACCGTCGCGCTCACCACGGCCGGACGCACCTTCCTCGCCTCGGCGGAGCGCTCGCTGGCCGAGATCGCCCGCGCCGCCGGCTCCGTACAGCAGGACGCCGACCCGTCCTTCGGCAAGGTCGCCTTCGGCTTCCTGCACACCCTGGGCCCCGAGACCGTGCCGGGCCTGATCCGGGCCTTCCGGGCCGACCACCCCGGCGTGCGGTTCTCCCTGGTCCAGAACTACGGCGAGGCCATGCTGGAGAAGCTGCGCGCCGGCGAGCTCGACCTCTGCCTGACCTCGCCGCTGCCCGACGCCCCGGACCTGGTGGCCCGCCGGCTCGACGAACAGCGGCTGCGCCTGGTGGTCCCCGACGACCACCGGCTCGCGACGCGCAAGCGCATCCGCCTCGCGGAGGCCGCCGAGGAAACCTTCGTCACGCTGGAGGCCGGCTACGGGCTGCGCCGCATCACCGACGACCTGTGCGCGGAGGCCGGGTTCACGCCGCGGGTCGCCTTCGAGGGGGAGGAGGCCGAGACCCTGCGCGGGCTCGTCGCCGCCGGTCTCGGCGTGGCGCTGCTGCCGCCGCCCGCGGTGGCCCGGCCCGGGGTCGTCGAGCTGACGGTCACCGCCCCGCGGGCCGTCCGCGAGATCGGGGTGGCCTGGCTCGACGGGCACCCGGACACGCCTCCGGTGGCGGAGTTCAAGCGGTTCCTGCTGTCCCGTCGGGGACGGCTGATTCCGGAGCTCCAGCCGGGGGGAGAGTGAGCGGGGCCTCGGGCGAGGCGCAGGCCGCGGCGGTCGCTGAGGCCTCGGCCGTCGCGGGGGCCGTAGCGGAGGCCGTCGAGGGGGCGGCCGCGGAAGCCGTCGCGGAGGCCGTGGCCGCAGCCGTCGCCGAGAGCAGGAACCCGGCCTGGAAGCGGGACTTGGCCCCCACCGCCCGCATGATCTCGGCGATGTGGCGCTGACAGGTCCGCTCCGACATGCCCAGCCGCCGGGCGATGACCTTGTCCTCCAGCCCCTCCGCCAGCAGCCGCACGATGGTCTGGCGCAGCTCGTCGGAGATGGAACGGGCCTGGTCCGGCCCGACGGTGGTGCTGAAGGGCTCGGCCTCCGCCCAGGTGCGCTCGAAGGTCTGCACCATGAACTGCACGACGTTGGGCTCGCGCACCACCAGCGCCGCCTTGATGTCGTCCTGCACCTCCATCAGCCCGGTGTGCCGGTCGACGAGGATCATCCGCATCAGCCCGTCGCCGACGGTACGGACCTGCGAGCCGAGCGCGGTCACCCGCTCCACGTAGGCGGCCGTCGGGCGGGAGTAGCGGGCGGTGTGCTGGTAGAGGGTGCGCATCCGCACGCCCCGGGCCAGCATCGCCTCGTCCCGCACCACCGCCCCCTCCAGGGTGGCCGGGCTGCGGCCGCCGCCCGGGTGACAGGTCAGCACCTCGGACTCGGCCGAGGCGACGAGCTCCCCGATCAGGTCCTGCAGCGCGGCCGGATCGGTGACCAGCTCCAGGGCGTTCGCCCCGCCCCGGTCGCGCAGCTCGGTGCCCGACTCGTAGGCGGGGACCAGCTCCTCCAGCCGGACGCGCAGCCGGTCCATCTCGTCGTGCGTCTCGCGCACCCGCAGCGCCAGCGGGGCCAGCGTCCGGGCCACCGCGGCCCGCGGGGACACGGCGCTCCAGGACGTCCGCGCCGGCCCGTCGGGGTGGCTGCCGTCCGCGCCGGCGACCGGACGGGGGCCGGGCTGGATCAGGTGGGCCGCCGCGAGTTCGGCGACGGCGGAGGCCACGGACTCGCCGAGCGCCTCGCCGGCCTCCGCCTCGGAGAAGGCGTGCCGCTCGGCCGCGTACCCGTAGAGACGCCGGGCCACGGAGCTCAGTTGGTCCGTTTCATCCGATGGCATGTGCATATTCGTCCCGGACTGTGCCGATGTGTAAACCCCTCGTGTTCCCGCAAGGCACCAAGACGATGCCCTCCGATCTTCGTGAGGATAGGCCGAACCGGCACAGTGGTACCACGGCGTTCTCGGGGGAGGGCGCGGGCATCCTGAGTCCGCGCTTCGCCGACCTGGCACCGCGCCCTCGCGCGGGCGTGTGCCTCAAGGTGGTCGCGCCGGGCCCGCCCGTGTCATCCGACCGGGAGGGGACGGCGCGGCCGGCACGGACGGCCCCGCGCGACCACCACCGCATCCGGGCGCGCTCCCGCCGGCTTCAGCCGCGCAGGGACCGCCCGTAGCCGGAGGCCAGCGGCATCCGCAGGCCCAGCGGCGGGGGAGCCGCCAGCGCGTCGGTGACCGGCCGCGAATAGGGCCCGGAGAACACGGATCCCAGGACGAAGTCCACGGACAGGGCCACGACTTCGTCCTGGTGCTCGCGCAGCCCGTGTCCGTCGGAGTGCACCTCGAAGCGGCACGTCGTGCGGTTCGCCTTCTTGGCCCGGGTCGCCAAGCGGTAGGACAACTCCGGGTCGCTGCGGGCGTCGTTGGTGCCGTGCACGATCAGGACCCGGCGGCCCGAGAGCTGCTTCACCGGTTCGGGGGAGTCCGAGTCCGACGGGTGGGGGAGCGAAGGGGCGAGTGCCAGAACGGAGTTGACGGCTTCGTGGCCCGCCGCGGCGAGCGCCGCCCGGCCGCCCGCGTCGTAGCCGGCCAGACACACCGGTACGTCCCCGTACCGGCGGACCACCTCGTCCGCCGCCCACTCGGCGTCCCCTTCGCGGGTTCCCGCGCCGTGGATGACCTGGTGCGTGACCAGCCCGTCCGCCGCGCCCGCACGGGCCAGGGCCCGCGCCAGCGGACGCACCGGACCGGGGGACAATCTGGACGCTCCGGGGAGAAGGAGCACCACACCACTGACCGTTGAGACCGAGCCGGTCGCGCCGGCCGCCCGCCCCAGGCGGGCCCCGCGCGCCGGCGGCGCATCATGTGCCATGACGGAACAGTCTCAGACGCCGAGGTGTACGCCACCCGTCCGCGCGGTCACTGTTACATATCGGCGGTGGCCACCGTCTCACCGCTCTACGCGCGTAGGAGCTAGAGTGCCCAGATGACGAGCGAGACCCTCAACCTGCCCACCCCGGATCAGATCCGCCGCTCCCCGAAGGTGCTCCTGCACGACCACCTCGACGGTGGGCTGCGCCCCGGGACCATCATCGAGCTGGCCCGTGAGGTCGGCTACGAGAACCTTCCCGAGACCGACGCCGACAAGCTCGGCATCTGGTTCCGGGAAGCCGCCGACTCCGGTTCCCTTCCGCGCTACCTGGAGACGTTCGCCCACACCTGTGCGGTCATGCAGACGAAGGCGGCCCTCTTCCGGGTGGCCGCCGAGTGTGCCGAGGACCTCGCCGAGGACGGCGTCGTCTACGCGGAGATCCGCTACGCGCCCGAGCAGCACCTGGAAGCCGGCCTGACCCTCGAAGAGGTCGTCGAGACGGTCAACGAGGGCTTCCGCGAGGGCGAGCGCCGCGCGAAGGCCAACGGCCACCGGATCCGTGTCGGTGCGCTGCTGACCGCCATGCGGCACGCGGCCCGCGCGCTGGAGATCGCGGAACTGGCCAACCGCTACCGCGACAAGGGCGTCGTCGGCTTCGACATCGCCGGTGCCGAGGCCGGGTTCCCTCCCACCCGCCACCTCGACGCCTTCGAGTACCTCAAGCGCGAGAACAACCACTTCACCATCCACGCGGGCGAGGCCTTCGGTCTGCCGTCGATCTGGCAGGCCCTGCAGTGGTGCGGCGCCGACCGGCTCGGCCACGGCGTGAAGATCATCGATGACATCGAGGTCGCCGCCGACGGTTCCGTGACGCTGGGCCGCCTGGCCTCGTACGTCCGGGACAAGCGGATCCCGCTGGAGATGTGCCCGACCTCGAACCTGCAGACGGGTGCGGCGGTCTCCTATGCCGAGCACCCGATCGGGCTGCTGCGGAAACTGCACTTCAGGCTGACCGTCAATACCGACAACCGGCTGATGAGCGGTACCAGCATGAGCCGCGAGTTCGAGCACCTGGTCGACACCTTCGGCTACTCGCTCGACGACATGCAGTGGTTCACGGTCAATGCGATGAAGTCCGCGTTCATTCCTTTCGATGAACGGCTGGCCATGATCAACGACGTGATCAAGCCCGGTTATGCGGAGCTGAAGTCGGAATGGCTGTTCCGTCAAACCGCTTCCACCAGCGGTTCCGTCTCGGCCTAGGCCATGGCGTGACGGACTGAAAGCGCCCGGGAGGAGCAATTCCCGGGCGCTTTCTCGTATTTAATGATGTTTGCGGGAGGGGGTTTGAAGTGACTAGTTTGCGGAGCCGCTCATTTCCCCGTCGCAAGGACGATTCTTCATGAAGCAGTCAGCTGCCAAGACCCTCGGTGTCGCCGCTCTCGGCGCCGCCTTTGCCGCCGTCGCCGCCGGTACCGCATCGGCCGTCCCCGCCGTCGGTCTCGGTGACGCGCTGGGTACCGTCACGGGCGCCGTCCAGGGCGCGACCAGCCAGCAGCACGTGACCGCCGAAGAGGGCCAGCAGGCCCCCGAGGCGACCGACCCGGCCGCCGCGCTCGGCACGGTGACCGGCCTGCTCGGCGGTCTGCCCACCAGCGGCCTCGGCGCCTGATCCACCCCGGATCCCCTGTCGGATCCGTACGCGACCCGTACGCGATTCGCACGCACGCCCACGCGGCGCACGCCTCTTCGACCAGGTGTGTGCCGCGTCGCGGCATGTGCCAGGATCACCGCCAACTGCCCGCCAAACACCTGGGTATGAGGTCTCGATCATGCGCATGAAGGCACGAACGGCCACGGCCGTGCTGCTCCCCGCCCTGCTGTCCGCGATGGTGGGCTGCGGCAGTACGAACACCCCCGCCTCCGGCAAGGACCCGGACCCGAAGGGCTCCGCGAGCGCGCCCGGACAGTCCGCGCCGACAGGCACGGCCGGCGCGTCCGGCCCGGAGGGATCCTCCGGCCCCGCGGGCACCGGCGGAGCCGGTGACACGGCCGGCACGGGCGGCACGACCGGCCCCAAGAAGGCCTCCGGCAGGCTGGAGCGCTCCGCCCTGGAACAGGGCGACCTGACCGGCTACCAGATCTCCGCGAACGGCAAGAACCCGAACGCCCCCGACGGCCAGCCGCAGGCGGACCGCAAGGCCTGCCAGCCGCTCGCCGACATCATGGGCGACAAGCCCGACCCGGCGGCGCGCGAGACCGTCAACCGGGGCATCGGCTCCCAGAAGCAGCTGGGCCTCGCCGTCTCCGCCTCCGTCAGCTCCTACGCCGAGTCCGACGCCAAGACGCTGATCGCCCGGCTGAAGGACGCCGTGGCCGCCTGCTCCGCCGGCTTCACCGCCACCGTCGAGAACCAGAGCGGCACGTACCGCGAGGTGAAGGCGGCCGACTACAAGACGGGCGGCGACGAGAGCGTCAGCTGGACCACGACCGCGGCCGCCGAAGGCGTCACCGCCCAGGTCCACCTGGTCGTCGTACGCCAGGGCGACACCGTCGTGCGCCTCATGGCACTCAACGTCACGGGCGGCCGCCAGACCCCCCAGGTCCCGCACGAGGTCGCGGACAAGCAGCTCCAGAAGGTCCGCGCCGCGCGCTGAATTCCGGGCCCGTGCGACTACCAGCCGGTGGCGGCGGAAGGCGTGCCCGACTTCTCGTTCGGCAGGAGCACCCACAGCGCCAGGTACAGGAGGAACTGCGGGCCGGGCAGCAGGCACGAGACGACGAAGATGATCCGCATCGTGTTCGCGGATATTCCGAAGCGGCGCGCCAGACCGGCACAGACTCCGCCGATCCATCGTCCGTCACGCGGGCGGGCAAGGGCGCTCATGGTCTCTCCTCGGTCGTTGTGCGGTCCGCGGGAAGTTTTCCCGCGATGCCTCAATACTCCCGCTGGACAGAGGACAGAACGTCGGTCCAGGGACCGAGCCCGACCCTGGTAATTCTCGGGGTCGCCCCCTGAGAACGCCGCAGCCGGGCCCTGAGGGCCGGGACGACGGCCAGGTGCGCGAGCAACACGCCGAGGGTGTTCAGCAGCACCGAATCCACATCGACCACCTGCCCCGGGACCGCCGTCTGCAGCATCTCGATGCCGACCGAGACCAGCGCGCCCGCGGCGGCCGTCCGGGCCGGCGAGGACCAGGTGGCCAGCGGCGAAAGCTCCACGCGGCCGCTGAGCAGCGGCAGCAGCACCCCGAGCGGGGCCAGCAGTGCCAGCCCGCCGCCGATCCGGCGGGCGGCCTCCAGAGGCCCGTAGGAGAGGTCCGCCCTGATCCCCTCCAGCGGGGTCAGATTGGCGGCCACCGCCCAGGGCACGTCCAGCGGGCGCAGCATCAGCCAGCCGACGAGGAGGAGGTGGGCGCCCAGCAGGACCCCGGCGAGAAGCCGGATCCACAGCTGTACGGCGGCGCTGCCGCTGCCCTTGACACGCTTGCCCTTGAGACGGTGCACGCCAGTGGAGACGCGGGTTCCGTCCCCGGCGGTTCCGGGGAAACCGCCGGTCAGCCGGTGGCGAGCAGCACAATCAGGATCAGCGCGCCGATCACGGCGGGCGCGATGATCTCGTACGACCAGGAGACCTTCACCGAGCCCTGGGCGCCGGCCCGCGCGGCACCGCGCTCGTGCAGCTCCCGCAGTTCGTCCACGATCTGGTCGGCGGAGGCGCGGCGGGATTCCTCGTCCGGGGTCTTGCCCTGCCCGTTGCCCAGGCCGAGCCGGCCCGTCTGGCGGCGGTTGGCCTTCTTGCGCTCCCGCAGGGAGACCGGAATGGACCACAGCTGGTACGTGGTCCCCTCCGCGAGCACCTCGGCGGAGAACCGGGCCCGGACGGTGTCGACGGCGGCCCAGGGGAGCTCGATGATCCGGAAGGGGTTGCGCACGCGCAGCCGGTCGTCGTTGGCGAAGACGGCCGGACGGACCGTGAACGCGACGATGACCGGGGCCAGGCACAGCGCGACGGCGAGGGCGACCCACGGGACGTTCCCCGAACCCCGCACCACGGCGTCGCCGCAGAGCCACGCGAGCAGGGCGAGCAGCACCACCCCGGTGACGGTGGCCATCGGGGAGCGGTAGACCCGGTCGTCGTACGCCGGCTCTTCGGTGGGCTGATCGCTGCTCATGCGGCCGATTCTGCCTCAAGCCGTCTCACCCCACGAGATCGGCGTACAGGATGATGTTGTCGGGGCGGTGACCATCGGTGATTTCACCGCCGCAGGTGATCACGCGCAGCTCGGGTCGCGGGGTGTCCCCGTAGACCTTCGCGGTGGGGAAGTGCTTCTTGTCCACCTGCTCCAGCTCGCGCACCCGGAAGACGGCTTCGGTGCCGTCCGCCCTGGTCACCCTGATCTCGTCGGCCACGTGGACGCGCGAGACGTTGCGCAGCACGGCCGGGCCGCGCGCGGTGTCGAAGTGGCCGATCAGCACCGCCGGGCCGGTCTCGCCGGGCGTGACGCCCTTGGTGTACCAGCCGATCTTGTCCCCGTCCGCTACGGAGGGCACCTGGACCGAGCCGTCGGAGGCCAGCCCGAGCTCCAGGACCGGCGAGGCGTCCACCCCGGCCGAGGCGATCCGTACCCGGACGGGCGCGGAGGCGGGCAGGGCCGCGGCGGGCGATGCCGAAGCCGACGGTGCGGCCGGGGCGGGCACGGGAGCGGCGGAGGTCTCGGCGACGTGCGGCGGCGCAGTGGCGGCCGGCGCGGCACCGCCGCACCCGGCCAGGGCGACCAGGGCCAGCGGACCGAGCAGGGCGGCGGCGAGCAGCGGGCGTCGGCGGGACGGGCGGTGATCCAGCTGGTCCATGGGGTCGGCTCCGGGGAACGGCGTGCGGCGGGCCACCGTGGGGTGGCCCGCCGGAAGCGGCAACGAGTGGCTCGGGGCGGGGCGGTTCAGCCGCGGGCGCGGGCCTTGCGGGCGCGGACCATGAAGGTGGTGCCGAGTCCGGCGAGGATCGCGATGAGGGCGGCGCCGGTGGCCGCGGTGGTGGTGTTGTCGGTGTCCGCGGCGGCGGTCTCGGTGGTCTCGGCGACTTCGGTGAATTCGGCGCCCGCGGCGACGGGTCCCTTGGGGACGACGGCGGTCTGCGGCTTGCCTGCGGACACGGCGGCCGGCTTCACCGTGGGCTTGGCGGTCGGCTTCACCGGAGGCTTGGGCGCGGGCTTGGTGGCGGGGGCGGCCTCGGGCAGCAGGTACCAGCCGTTGGAGGCGCCTTCGCCCAGCACGTGGACGTTGAGGCCGTAACGGTTCTTCTCCTGGCCGGCATCGACCTTCCGGAGGTCGTACTCGATGCCTTCGATGACGGCGCGCTTGTGGGTGGGGTCGAGCTTGGCCAGGACGCGGCCCGCCCAGCCGTCGCCCGGCTTCCAGTCGGGGGAGACGGCGCGGATCCAGACCTCGGGGCCCTCGGCCGCGTTGCGCAGCACCGCGATGCGGCCCTTGGCGACCAGGACGGTCTCGCCGTCGTAGCGGTCGTCCGCCGAGGTGTCCGCCGATGCGTCCGCCGAAGGGCTCACCGTCGTGTTCGCCGACGCGTTCGCGGACAGCGCCGACGTCGAGGTCACAGCCGTCACGGCCTGCGCGGAGGGCGCGGCGACGGCCGTCGCGGCGGGCGCCAGGAGCGCTCCGGCGAGGGCGGCGGTGACGATCGAGGTACGGAGGGCGGTACGCATAACGACTCCTGGAAGCATTGTCTGGGAAGGGGCGGAGAGTCGCATGCCGCGGTGTCGCTGTCGGGGTTTCGTCCGGTCAGGTCTGCGGGGCTGCTGAGGAGAAATCTACGGATCATGATCGACCGGAACGTGGTCGTCCTGTCATGGCTGCGTAACAACGAACGAATGTCCGACATGCGCACCCGTCTTCGGCCGGTACGTGGACGCGCCGGGTCCGGAAGGCCCTCCGGCGGGCCGCCGCGCAGGCGGCCCGCCGGAGGCGGTGATCAGCCGCGGGAGCGAGCCCTGCGGCCACGGACCGCGAAGGCCGCGCCGAGCAGGACGGCCACCGAGAGGACCCCGGCACCGGCGGCCGCGACCGGGGTGCCCGCGTCCGCGGCGGCGTCCGTACCGAGCTCGGCGCCCGCGGCGACCGGTCCCTTCGGGACGACGGCCGTCTGGGGCTTCGGCTTCGGCTTCGACGGAGCCTGGGTGGTGGGCTTCGGCGCGGGCGGCGGGGTGGCCTTGTCCTCGACGAGCTCGTAGTTGCGCAGGCAGCCGGGCTGGAGGGCGGGGAACGAGGTGGTGGCGGGCTTGATGCTGCCGCCCTGCAGATGCCAGCGCAGGACCGGCTTGGCACCGCTCGGGTTGACGATCCGGAGGTCCTTGGACTCGGTGGGGTTCTTGCGGTCCAGGACCTTCCAGATCTCCCCGCCGTCGTACAGATCGACCTTCGGGCCGTCCACCGTCATCCACAGTTCGGCCCGGATCCCCGCACCGAGGGACACCCGCTTGGGGCCGGAGACGCAGATGGCGGTGACCTCCTCCTCGGTGCCGCCCCCGGAGGTGACGTTGAGGACGGGCGCCCGGGTGCCCGCACCGGCGGTGGCGGACGTTGCGGTGGTCGGTGCGGCGGCGAAGGCGCTGCCGGCGGCCGGTACGAGCATCGCGCCCGCGAGGGCGGCGGTGGCGATCGAGGTGCGGAGGGCGAGGGCGGTACGCATGACGACTCCTTGTGTCAGGTCGGAGCGGGCGGAGGAGAGTCGCATGCCGCGACGAATCTGTTTCGGTCTCATTCGGCCGGGTCAGGTGTGGCGGGCTGCTGGGGGCAAACCTACGAATCGTGTAGGGACGGAGGATCCGCCTCCTGTCATGGGCGTGTAACCGCCGAACGCGTGTCGGACCGGACGTGTCGATTCCATCCCGGATGCCCTCGAATCGGCAGAGGGGGGTGACAGGCCGCTACGCGCGTAGATATGCTCATGTGGTGACCATGCCCACCACCCTCACCGCATTCGCTGACGTGACGACGTCCGACAGTGCGCTGCGCCGCTTCCTGCACGGGCTGCCCGGCGTCGACGCTGTCGGCCTGGAGGCCCGCGCGGCTTCCCTCGGCACCCGCTCGATCAAGACGACGGCCAAGGCGTACGCCATCGACCTCGCCATCTCGATGATCGACCTGACGACGCTGGAAGGCGCGGATACCCCGGGCAAGGTCCGGGCGCTCTCCGCCAAGGCAGCCAACCCCGATCCGACCGACCGCACCACGCCCATGACGGCCGCCGTCTGCGTGTACCCCGACATGGTGGCCACCGCCAAGGCCGCCCTGAACGGCGCCGACGTCAAGGTCGCCTCCGTCGCCACCGCCTTCCCGGCCGGCCGCGCGGCCCTGCCCGTCAAGCTCGCCGACACGGCCGACGCCGTGGCCGCCGGCGCCGACGAGATCGACATGGTCATCGACCGTGGCGCCTTCCTCGCCGGCCGCTACCTCGACACCTACGAGCTGATCCGCTCCGTCAAGGAGGCCTGCGTCCGCCCCGACGGCAGCGCGGCCCGCCTCAAGGTGATCTTCGAGACCGGCGAGCTGTCCACGTACGACAACATCCGCCGCGCCTCCTGGATCGGCATGATGGCCGGGGCCGACTTCATCAAGACGTCGACCGGCAAGGTCGGGGTCAACGCGACGCCCGCGAACACGCTCCTCATGCTCGAAGCCGTCCGCGACTTCAAGGCGCAGACTGGAATCCAGATCGGCGTGAAGCCGGCCGGCGGAATCCGGACCACCAAGGACGCGATCAAGTTCCTGGTCCTGGTCAACGAGACCGTGGGCGAGGACTGGCTGTCCAACCACTGGTTCCGCTTCGGAGCCTCCAGCCTGCTCAACGACCTGTTGATGCAGCGCCAGAAGCTGAGCACCGGCCGGTACTCCGGTCCCGACTACGTGACGGTGGACTGATCGCCATGGCTTCCGCATTCCAGTACGCACCCGCCCCCGAGTCCCGTTCCGTCGTCGACATCGCGCCCTCCTACGGGCTCTTCATCGACGGCGAGTTCACCGACGCGGCGGACGGCAAGGTCTTCAAGACCGTCTCCCCGGCCTCCGAAGAGGTCCTCGCCGAGATCGCGCAGGCCGGCGCCGCCGATGTGGACCGCGCCGTGAAGGCCGCCCGCAAGGCCTTCGAGAAGTGGTCCGCGCTGCCCGGCTCCGAGCGCGCCAAGTACCTCTTCCGCATCGCCCGGATCATCCAGGAGCGCAGCCGCGAGCTGGCCGTCCTGGAGACCCTCGACAATGGCAAGCCGATCCGGGAGACCCGCGACGCGGACCTGCCGCTCGTCGCCGCGCACTTCTTCTACTACGCGGGCTGGGCCGACAAGCTCGACCACGCGGGCTACGGCGCGAACCCGCGCCCCCTCGGCGTGGCCGGCCAGGTCATCCCGTGGAACTTCCCGCTGATGATGCTCGCGTGGAAGATCGCCCCGGCGCTCGCCACGGGCAACACGGTCGTGCTCAAGCCGGCCCAGACGACCCCGCTCTCCGCGCTCTTCTTCGCGGACATCTGCCGCCAGGCGGGCCTGCCCAAGGGCGTCGTCAACATCCTCACCGGGTACGGGGACGCGGGCGCGGCCCTCGTCGAGCACCCGGACGTGAACAAGGTCGCCTTCACCGGCTCCACCGCCGTCGGCAAGGCCATCGCGCGCCAGGTCGCCGGCACCTCCAAGAAGCTCACCCTGGAGCTGGGCGGCAAGGGCGCCAACATCGTCTTCGACGACGCCCCCATCGACCAGGCCGTCGAGGGCATCGTCAGCGGCATCTTCTTCAACCAGGGCCAGGTCTGCTGCGCGGGCTCGCGCCTCCTGGTCCAGGAGTCGATCCACGACGAGCTGATCGACTCGCTCAAGCGCCGGCTGACCACGCTGCGCCTGGGCGACCCGCTCGACAAGAACACCGACATCGGCGCGATCAACTCCGCCGAGCAGCTCGCCCGGATCACCGCCCTCGCGGACACCGGCGAGGCGGAGGGCGCCGAGCGCTGGTCGGCGCCGTGCGAACTGCCGAACGCCGGCTACTGGTTCGCCCCGACGCTCTTCACGAACGTCTCCCAGTCGCACACCGTCGCCCGGGACGAGATCTTCGGCCCGGTGCTGTCCGTGCTGACCTTCCGCACGCCCGACGAGGCCGTCGCCAAGGCCAACAACAGCCAGTACGGCCTGTCCGCCGGCATCTGGACGGAGAAGGGCAGCCGCATCCTCGCGGTCGCCAACAAGCTCCGCGCGGGTGTGGTGTGGGCCAACACGTTCAACAAGTTCGACCCGACCTCGCCCTTCGGCGGCTACAAGGAGTCGGGCTTCGGGCGCGAAGGCGGCCGTCACGGCCTGGAGGGCTACCTCGATGTCTGATTCTTCGGCGCAGACGCGTCTGAGCGTCTTCAAGACCTACAAGCTGTACGTCGGGGGCAAGTTCCCCCGCTCCGAGAGCGGCCGGGTGTACGAGGTGAGTGACTCGAAGGGCAAGTGGCTGGCCAACGCCCCGCTGTCCTCCCGCAAGGACGCCCGGGACGCGGTCGTCGCCGCCCGCAAGGCCTTCGGCGGCTGGTCGGGCGCGACCGCGTACAACCGCGGCCAGATCCTCTACCGCGTCGCCGAGATGCTGGAGGGCCGCCGCGAGCAGTTCGTCCGCGAGGTCGGCGAGGCGGAGGGCCTGTCCAAGACCAAGGCCGCGGCCGTCGTGGACGCGGCCGTCGACCGCTGGGTCTGGTACGCGGGCTGGACCGACAAGATCGGCCAGATCGTGGGCGGGGCCAACCCGGTCGCGGGCCCGTTCTTCAACCTCTCCACCCCCGAGCCGACCGGTGTGGTCACGGTCGTGGCCCCGCAGGACTCGTCCTTCCTCGGGCTGGTCTCGGTGATCGCCCCGGTGATCGCCACGGGCAACACCGTCGTCGTCATCGCCTCCGAGAAGGCCCCGCTCCCGGCGCTCTCCCTCGGCGAGGTCCTGGCCACCTCCGACCTGCCCGGCGGCGTGGTCAACATCCTGTCCGGCAAGGCCGCCGAGATGGGCCCGCACCTGGCGTCCCACCAGGACGTCAACGCGATCGACCTGGCCGGAGCCGACGAGGCGCTGGCCAAGGAGCTGGAGATCGCGGCCGCGGACAACCTCAAGCGCGTCCTGCGTCCACAGCCTGTGGACGACTGGAGCGCGGACCCGGGCACGTCGCGCATGACGGCGTTCCTGGAGACCAAGACCGTCTGGCACCCGACCGGGTCGCTGGGCGCGGGCGGCTCCTCCTACTAGAGGCCCCCACCCCCGAAGACGGGCCCCGGCAGCGTCCCCCGCGCTGCCGGGGCCTCTTCATGCCCTGCGCACTCTCCGGCGGGAGCTACTTGCCGCCCGTCAGGGGGCCCAGCAGGGACGATGCCGCGGCGGTGGGCAGCTCGCCGACCGACGGCCCCCGGGTCAGGATCCCCGTGACCATGCCGGTGCCGACGGCGGGGAAATCCGCGACCTGGGTGGCGACGCCGTTGTCGAGGGGATCCACGCCGGTGTTGGCGAGCGGATTCACCTTGAGGTTCGAGATCGGGTTCGAGACCCCTGCGAGGGCCGCCGGAACATCGAGCTCGCCCGCCTGGGCGCCGCCGGCGGCCATCGCGAGGGCCGCGCCGGCCATCGAGAGGGTCAGGCCTGCGGTGCGCAGCGCCTTGGGGTGGGGTGCTTTGGGGGCTGCGTGACGTGCCATGGTTCCCGCCTGTGGGCTCGTACGGAGTCGTGATCGCGTGCGCACGCAGCGTAGTGGAGGTGTGATCCTGGATACCAACGGACCTTTGGGTAGGTCCCCTGCGGGAGGTAATAGTTCACACTGTTGTTCCGTGAGCTGTTCCTCTCCTTTGCCTACGCGTGTCGTCCTGCTGACCGGGCCCTCGGGCTCCGGCAAGTCCTCGCTGGCGGCCCGTTCCGGGTTGCCCGTGCTGCGCCTGGACGACTTCTACAAGGACGGCGACGACCCGACCCTCCCGCGCGTCGAGGGGAGCGCCGACATCGACTGGGACTCGCCGCTGTCCTGGGACGCGGAGGCGGCCGTGGCCGCGATCGCCGCGCTGTGTGCGGCCGGGCGGACCGAAGTGCCCGTCTACGACATCGCCACCTCCTCGCGGACCGGTACGGAGGCGCTGGACATCTCCCGGACCCCGCTGTTCATAGCCGAGGGCATCTTCGCGGCGGACGTCGTGGTGCGGTGCCAGGAGCTGGGGCTGCTGGCGGACGCCATCTGCCTGCGCGGGCGGCCCAGCACCACCTTCCGGCGCCGGCTGGCCCGTGACCTGCGCGAGGGCCGCAAGTCCGTGCCGATGCTCCTGCGGCGGGGCTGGCGGCTGATGCGGGCCGAGCGCGGGATCGTGGCCCGGCACACCGCGCTGGGCGCGCACGCCTGTGGCCGTGACGAGGCCCTCGGCCGTCTGGCGGCCGCCGCGGCCGGGCGGCACCGGGCCGCCGTGGTGGCGTAGCCGACGCCAAAGGGCGGGACCGCGCGGACCCCCGTCCGCTCGATCCCGCCCTTTGCCCCCGTGGCCCCCGTCCCACCCCCGCAGGACGGGCCCCCTGGCCCTTTGGTCTTGTGTGGGGCCGCGTTACGCGACCAGGTCCTCGAAGGACTCCGCCTCGTCGCGGCCGAAGCTCAGCGCCTCGTCCTCGCGCATGCGGCGCAGCGAACGCCAGATGCTCGACTTCACCGTGCCGACGCTGATGCCGAGGATCTCCGCGATCTCCGGGTCCGTGCGGCCCTCGTAGTACCGGAGCACCAGCATCGTGCGCTGCGGCTCCGGGATGCGGGTGAGCGCCTGCCACAGCACGGCGCGCAGCTCCGTACCGCCCATGGCGTCGGTGTCCGAGGCCGTCTCCGGCAGTTCTTCCGTCGGGTACTCGTTGAGCTTGCGGCGGCGCCAGGCGCTGATGTGCAGGTTCGTCATCGTGCGGCGCAGGTATCCGCCGACGGCGGCCTTGTCGCTGATGCGGTCCCAGGCGCGGTACGTGGAGAACAGCGCGGTCTGCAGCAGGTCCTCGGCCTCGTAGCGGTCGCCGGTCAGGTGGAAGGCCGTCGCGTAGAGGGCGGCCCGACGCTCCTGGACGTACGCCGTGAACTCGGCCTCGTTGGAGGAGTCCGGGACGTCCGCGGAGCCCGGCGTGCGCTGGGCGGGGACGGAGGGGCGCTCGTAGGTCTTCGCGTCGATGGCCACCACGTGCGCCGGCCGCCGGGAAGGGGCCGTCGCCGTACGGATTGCCGTGCGGCGGTTCACATCGTGCAGCCGCGTGACAACCGCGCTGGTGCTGGTGCTGTGCAGCGTGTTCATCTCGCGCCCCCCGTCGTGGAGTCTGTCTGGTCCGTTGCCAAGAAGACTGCCCGCCCGAGATAACCGGGGTGTCCGCCGACTGTCACAGGCCTGTCACAGGGACCGGGAGGAGTCACGTTCGGATTGCAGGTGCAGGGCGGTCGAAGTCCCGAGGGGCGATGGGACAGAATGAGCCCGTGCCTTTCCTGTTGCTCATCGAGGACGACGACGCCATCCGCACGGCCCTCGAACTCTCCCTGACCCGCCAGGGCCACCGTGTGGCCACCGCGGCGACGGGCGAGGACGGCCTCAAACTGCTGCGCGAGCAGCGGCCCGATCTGATCGTGCTCGACGTCATGCTGCCCGGCATCGACGGCTTCGAGGTGTGCCGGCGCGTCCGGCGCACCGACCAGCTGCCGATCATCCTGCTCACCGCGCGCAACGACGACATCGACGTGGTCGTCGGCCTGGAGTCGGGAGCGGACGACTACGTCGTCAAGCCCGTCCAGGGGCGGGTGCTCGACGCACGCATCCGGGCCGTGCTGCGCCGCGGCGAGCGCGAGGCCACCGACTCCGCCGTCTTCGGCTCGCTGGTCATCGACCGCAACGCCATGACGGTGACCAAGAACGGAGAGGACCTCCAGCTCACCCCGACCGAGCTGCGGCTGCTCCTGGAGCTCAGCCGCCGTCCCGGTCAGGCGCTCTCCCGCCAGCAGCTGCTGCGGCTGGTGTGGGAGCACGACTACCTCGGCGACTCCCGCCTCGTCGACGCCTGCGTGCAGCGGCTGCGCGCCAAGGTCGAGGAAGTGCCCTCCTCGCCCACCCTGATCCGTACCGTGCGGGGCGTCGGCTACCGACTGGACTCCCCGCAGTGATCAGAGCCCTGTTCGCGGGCCGGCGCTGGACCAGCCTGCGGCTGCGGCTCCTCGTCGTGTTCGCCCTGGTCGCGCTGACGGCCGCCGTCTCCGCGTCCGGGATCGCGTACTGGCTCAACCGCGAAGC
This sequence comes from Streptomyces sp. GL_141, assembly GCF_057834385.1. Classification (NCBI taxonomy): domain Bacteria; kingdom Bacillati; phylum Actinomycetota; class Actinomycetes; order Kitasatosporales; family Streptomycetaceae; genus Streptomyces; species Streptomyces sp. GL_141. The sequence goes on along the minus strand of NZ_CM174402.1, from coordinate 3,165,589 downwards.
CGTCCTGACCCGGACCCAGGACGCCGCCCTCGGCGACTTCCGGCAGGAGATGCAGAACCGGGCCGCGGCGCTGCCCGCCGACCCGACGCAGGAGGAGCTGCAGCACACCGCCGAGATGATGGCGGGCAGCAGCCCCGGTTACAGCGTGCTGCTGGTGGACGAGAAGGGCGGCCGCAAGGTGGCCGGGTCGGCCGGTCCCGACGCCTTCTCGCTGGCCGACGTACCGAAGTCGCTCCAGCACGCCGTGGACGACCGGCAGAAGACCACCTCGGCCAACGACGCCGCGTACCACGTGTACTGGCAGCGGACGAAGCCGAACGGGAACCCCTACCTGGTCGGCGGCACCCGGATCGTGGGCGGCGGGCCGACCGGCTACATGTACAAGTCCCTCGCCCAGGAGCGCGACGACCTCAACGCCCTGGCCTGGTCGCTGACCATCGCCACCGGGCTCGCGCTGCTCGGGTCCGCGCTGCTCGCGCAGGCCGCGGCCCGTACGGTGCTGCGGCCCGTGCAGCGGCTCGGCGACGCGGCGCGCCGGCTCGGCGAAGGGGAGCTGGACCACCGGCTGGAGGTGTCGGGGACGGACGAACTCGCCGATCTGGCCCACACCTTCAACAAGACGGCGGAGGCGCTGGAGAAGAAGGTCGCCGACATGAGCGCGCGGGAGGAGTCCAGCCGGCGTTTCGTCGCGGACATGTCCCACGAACTGCGCACGCCGCTGACGGCGTTGACGGCGGTGGCCGAGGTGCTGGAGGACGAGGTCGACGACCTCGATCCGATGATCGCACCGGCGGTGGGTCTGGTCGTGAGCGAGACCAGGCGGCTTAACGACCTCGTGGAGAACCTCATGGAGGTCACCCGCTTCGACGCGGGAACGGCGCGCCTGGTGCTGGACGACGTGGACGTCGCCGACCAGGTGACGGCGTGCATCGACACGCGGGCGTGGCTGGACGCGGTCGAACTCGACGCGGAGCGCGGGATCGTGGCGCGGCTCGACCCGCGGCGGCTCGACGTGATCCTGGCCAATCTGATCGGCAACGCGCTCAAGCACGGCGGCTCGCCGGTACGGGTCTCCATCCGGGTGGAGGGGGACTGGCTGGTCATGGCCGTACGGGACAACGGGCCGGGCATTCCCGAGGCCGTACTGCCGCACGTCTTCGACCGGTTCTACAAGGCGAGCGCGTCGCGGCCGAAGTCCGACGGCAGCGGGCTCGGCCTGTCCATCGCGATGGAGAACGCGCACATCCACGGCGGCGACATCACCGCGGAGAACGGGGCGGAGGGCGGCGCGCTGTTCACGCTGCGGCTGCCGGTGGACGTGGGGAAGGTGATCGCCGGTGACGACGAGGAGTAGGACGGCGCGCGGGGCGGGGCGTGGAGCCACGCTCGGCGCGATGCTCGGTACGACCGCCGTCGTGGTGGCCCTGGGTCTGCTGTCCCTGGGCGCCCTGACCGGGTGCGGGATCCGGGCGACCACCGTGCCGGTGGACGTGGGACCGGCGCCCTCGCGGGTCTCGTGCAAGACCCCGACGGGCACGGCCGCCGGAACGGGCGGGGTGCAGGGCATCCGGGCCATGGTGGAACTGGTCTGCGGGGCGCAGCTGGTGGGCGTCCAGCGGGTGGTGCCGGTGCCGGAGAAGCAGCCCGCGTCGCGGGACGCGGCGGTGTTCGTCACCCAGGCCCTGCTGGAGGCGCTCCAGCGGGAGCCGTCGGCGGAGGAGCTGGAGGCAGGCTTCACGACCGAGGTACCGGCCAAGCTGACGGCCTCGGCGCCGCTGCCGGGGGACCCGGCGGGCACGGTACGGCTGAGCCGCAAGCCCGAGGACCTGCCTCCGGTGGCGCTGTCGCAACTGGTGTGCACGCTCGCGGGGAGCGACGCGGTGTCGGCGGGGCCGGGCCCGGTGGTCCTGGGCGGTCCGGACGCGGATCCGCCGCGGGCCTGGGAGTGCACGGACGCCGTCCGCTCCCGCCCGGAGTCGGTCCCGACCCTGGGCGACGTGGTGCGGCCGACGGCGAGCCCGGCTCCGAGCCCGACGCCTTCCTGACGCGGGAGGCGGTACGCGGTACGCGGTACGCGAGACACAGCCACGGCGAAGGCCCCCGAGCAGGAGCTCGGGGGCCTTCGCCGTGACCGCGTCGGGAAGCAGCGGCTAAATGCCGGCCGCCGCCGCGAGGTCCTTCTTGATCGCGTCGAGGACTTCCTGGCCGCGGGCACGGGCCGGGAGCAGGTCCGAGGCTTCCGCCACCGGGACCACGACCTCCAGGTAGCACTTCAGCTTGGGCTCCGTGCCGGACGGGCGGACGATCACCCGGGCCTTGTAGTCGCCCTCCAGGTAGTAGCGCAGCCCGTCCGTGGGCGGGAGGGTGGCCGTGCCCTGGTTCAGGTCCTCCGCCGAGGTGACCCGCAGGCCCGCCAGCGAGGCCGGGGGCTCCGCGCGCAGCGCCGCCATCGCCGAGGCGATGACCGACAGGTCCTCCACGCGGACCGACAGCTGGTCGGTGGCGTGCAGACCGTGCTCCATGGCCAGGTCGTCCAGCAGGTCGGTCAGGGTCCGGCCCTGCTCCTTGAGCTCCGAGGCCAGTTCCGCGACGAGCAGGGCGGCCGTGACGCCGTCCTTGTCGCGGACGCCCTCGGGGTCCACGCAGTAGCCGAGCGCCTCTTCGTACCCGTAGCGCAGGCCCTCGACGCGGGAGATCCACTTGAAGCCGGTCAGGGTCTCCTCGTAGCCGACGCCCGCGGCCTCCGCGATCCGCCCGAGGAGGGAGGAGGAGACGATGGACTCGGCGAAGACGCCCTGCGCCCCCTTGTGCACCAGGTGGGCGGCGAGCAGCGCGCCGACCTCGTCGCCGCGCAGCATCCGCCAGCCGGAGGCGGAGGCCGCGTCCGGGACGGCCACGGCGCAGCGGTCGGCGTCCGGGTCGTTGGCGATGACGATGTCCGGGTTCACCCGGGCGGCCGTGGCGAAGGACAGGTCCATCGCGCCCGGCTCCTCCGGGTTGGGGAAGGCCACCGTCGGGAAGGCCGGGTCCGGCTCCGCCTGCTCGGCCACCAGGACGGGGGCCGGGAAGCCGGCGCGGGCGAAGGCGGCCAGGACCACGTCCTTGCCGACGCCGTGCATGGCCGTGTAGACGGTCCGCACACCGCGCGGGGACCCGGGGGTCAGGACGGCGTCCGTCCGCTCCAGGTAGGCCTCCAGGACCTCGTCGCCGAGGTCCTGCCAGCCGTCTTCGGCCCGCGGTACGTCGGCCAGCGCGGCGATCGCGTCGATCTGCGCGGCGATCTCCGCGTCGGCCGGGGAGACGATCTGCGAACCGTCGCCGAGGTAGACCTTGTAGCCGTTGTCCCGGGGCGGGTTGTGGCTCGCGGTCACCTCGACGCCGGCGACGGCGCCCAGGTGCCTTATGGCGTACGCGAGGACGGGCGTCGGCAGCGGACGGGGCAGGACGGCGGCGCGCAGACCGGCGCCGATCATCACCGCGGCGGTGTCGCGGGCGAAGTCGGCCGACTTGTAGCGGGCGTCGTAACCGACGACGACCAGGCCGCCGGCGTGGCCCTGGGCCTTGAGGTAGGCCGCGAGGCCCGCCGCGGCCCGGATGACCACGTTGCGGTTCATCCGCATCGGGCCCGCGCCCAGCTCGCCGCGGAGTCCGGCGGTGCCGAACTGCAGCATGCCGGAGAAGCGGTCCGCGAGCTCGGTCGTGTCACCGGCCTCGATGAGCTTCGCGAGCTCGTCGGCCGTCTCCGGGTCCGGGTCCTCGGCCAGCCAGGCCCGGGCCCGCGCGATCAGATCGTCCTGCACGTCCTGCACGTCCTGCACTACCTCTCGTCGTAGGTCGGGTCGCCCGGTCAGATCCGGGCGAGGACCTGGGTCAGCAGCTTGCCCATGCGCGAGGCCGAGTCGCGGCCGGCCTGGAGCACCTCTTCGTGGTTCAGCGGCTCGCCGGAGAGGCCCGCCGCCAGGTTGGTGACCAGGGAGATGCCGAGCACCTCGGCGCCGGCCTCGCGGGCGGCGATGGCCTCCAGCACGGTGGACATGCCGACCAGGTCGGCGCCCATGACGCGGATCATGTTGATCTCGGCCGGGGTCTCGTAGTGCGGGCCGGGGAACTGCACGTAGACGCCCTCTTCGAGGGTCTCGTCGATCTCCTTGCACATCGCGCGCAGGCGCGGCGAGTACAGGTCGGTCAGGTCCACGAAGTTCGCGCCGACGATCGGCGAGGTGGCCGTGAGGTTGAGGTGGTCGCTGATCAGGACCGGCTGGCCGGGCTTCATGCCCTCGCGCAGGCCGCCGCAGCCGTTGGTCAGGACGATGGTCTTGCAGCCGGCGGCGACGGCGGTGCGCACGCCGTGGGCGACGGCGGCGACGCCGCGGCCCTCGTAGTAGTGGGTCCGGCCGAGGAAGAGCAGCGCGCGCTTGTCGCCGATCTTGTACGAGCGGATCTTGCCGCCGTGGCCCTCGACGGCGGGGGGCGGGAAGCCGGGCAGCTCGGTGACCGGGAACTCGGCCTCGGGCGCGCCGAGCGCCTCCGCGGCGGGGGCCCAGCCGGAGCCCATCACGAGGGCGACATCGTGGGTCTCGGCGCCGGTCAGCTCGCGCAGGCGGGCGGCGGCGGCGTCGGCGGCGGCGAAGGGGTCGGTAACAGATGCGTTCACGCGGAAGAGCGTAGCCGCTCTTCGCCTACGCGCGTAGATGGCGCAGCTCACGGTGTTCGGATCGTTGCCTTGTCGTTTCCGACGAATTGTCCTGTGGCCCGGGCTCAGCAGGGGCGCTTGCGCAGTTCCATCACGTAGTCGTGCGGGGCGCCCGCGGATTCGGCCGCGTCGGCCAGTTCGCCCAGGTAGCGGGCCGAGGGCAGCCCGCCCTCGTAGCCGTTGAGGACGTACACCCAGGCCGCTTCCTCGCCGTCCAGCGTGTGCACGCGCACCCGCATGCGGCGGTAGATGTCGAGCCCGACGCCCTCCCACCGGTCCATGGAGTCCTCGTCGAGCGGGGCCACGTCGTACAGAGCGACGAAGACCTGGTGGCGCGGCGCTTCGACGATCGTCGCCAGCGCGCCCTCCCAGCCCATCTGCTCGCCGCCGAAGGTCAGCCGCCAGTCGTTGATCCAGCCCGTGCCGCGCAGCGGCGAATGCGGAGCGCGGCGCGTCATCAGCCGCGGGTCGAGGTTGCCGGCGTACGCGGCGTAGAGCGACATGAGGTCGAGGGTACGGGAGGGGCGGCCCCGGCAGCGCTCCCGGCCGCGTACGGCGCCCGCGTCCCGGATGGTGGGACCGGGCGTGAAGCACCTTGATGCGTGCGGGACAATGACGTACGGAATGCATCCCCCGGGGAGACCCCCCGGAAGCCCCGGCCGGGGCGGCAGCCGGCCGGGTAGACGTGAGGCGGAGTTTTCGTGACCCGGATCGTGATCATCGGCGGCGGACCCGGCGGGTATGAGGCGGCCCTCGTAGGGGCCCAGCTCGGCGCGGAGGTGACCGTCGTGGACTGCGACGGTCTGGGCGGCGCGTCGGTGCTCACCGACTGCGTGCCCTCCAAGACTCTCATCGCGACCGCCGAGGTCATGACGACCTTCGACTCGTCGTACGAGGAGCTCGGCATCGTCGTCGCGGACGACACCCCGCACATCGAGCAGGCCGCGCGCGTCGTCGGCGTGGACCTCGGCAAGGTGAACCGGCGCGTCAAGCGCCTGGCGCTCGCCCAGTCCCACGACATCACCGCCTCCGTCACCCGGGCCGGCGCCCGGGTCGTACGGGGCCGCGCCAAGCTCGGCGGCCCGCAGGGCATCGACGGCACGCGGGACGTCATCGTCACCGCGGCCGACGGCTCCGAGACGATCCTCACCGCCGACGCCGTGCTCATCGCGACCGGCGGACACCCCCGCGAGATCCCCGACGCCATGCCCGACGGCGAGCGGATCCTGAACTGGACCCAGGTCTACGACCTCGAAGAGCTCCCCGAGGAGCTCATCGTGGTCGGCTCCGGCGTGACCGGCGCCGAGTTCGCCGGCGCGTACCAGGCCCTCGGCTCCCGGGTGACCCTCGTGTCCTCCCGTGACCGCGTGCTCCCCGGCGAGGACCCGGACGCCGCCGCCGTGCTGGAGGACGTCTTCCGGCGCCGCGGCATGAACGTCATCGGCCGCTCCCGCGCCGAGTCCGCCAAGCGGGTGGGCGACCGGGTCGAGGTCACCCTCTCCGACGGCCGGGTCATCAGCGGGACGCACTGCCTGATGGCGGTCGGCGCGATCCCGAACACGAGCAACATGAACCTGGAGGAGTCCGGGGTCAAGCTCAAGGAGTCCGGTCACATCTGGACCGACAAGGTCTCCCGCACCTCCTCGCCCGGCGTGTACGCGGCCGGCGACGTGACCGGCATCTTCGCGCTCGCGTCGGTGGCCGCCATGCAGGGGCGCATCGCGATGTACCACTTCCTCGGCGACGCGGTGGCCCCGCTGAACCTGAAGACGGTCTCCTCGAACGTCTTCACCGACCCCGAGATCGCCACCGTCGGCTACACCCAGGCCGACGTGGACGCCGGCAAGATCGACGCCCGCTGTGTGAAGCTCCCGCTGCTGCGCAACCCGCGCGCCAAGATGCAGGGCATCCGGGACGGCTTCGTGAAGCTGTTCTGCCGGCCGGGCACCGGGATCGTCGTGGGCGGCGTGGTCGTCTCCCCGCGCGCGAGCGAGCTCATCCACCCGATCTCGATCGCCGTCGACAACAACCTGACGGTCGAGCAGATCGCAAACGCGTTCACCGTGTACCCCTCGTTGTCCGGTTCGATCGCCGAAGTTGCCCGCCAGCTGCACACGCGGAAGGCTTCGGGCGAGGCGTAAGTACCGATAACGGCCCTTGTGCGCAAGGGCTTTGGAGTGGGTGGTCGGCCCGCCGCGGAGCATGTGCGCGGCGGGCCGACCGCGTATACCACTAGTTGCCCTACGGTATGGACAACTTCGGAATTCCGGCGCAAAGAGCTGAAAGCAGATGGTCGTTGGGGTTACTGTCAGTTTCGTGTTCGCTGCAGAACGTCGCCAATTGATCCTCGAAATGGTGCGGGCCAACGGAGCGGTATCGCTCCGGGAGCTCGCCCGCGTCGTCCAGACCTCCGAAGTGACCGTACGGCGGGACGTGCGGGCACTGGAGGCAGAAGGACTCCTCGACCGCCGGCACGGCGGTGCGGTACTGCCGGGCGGTTTCACGCGTGAATCCGGCTTTCCGCAAAAGTCCCATCTCGCGACGGCGGAGAAGACCGCCATCGCCGATGTCGCGGCCGGACTCGTCGAAGAAGGCGAGGCCGTGGTCGTCGGCGCCGGCACCACCACCCAGGAGCTGGCCCGCCGGCTCGCCCGGGTGCCCGGACTCACCGTCGTCACCAACTCGCTGCTCGTCGCACAGGCCCTGGCCCATGCGAACCGGGTGGAAGTGGTGATGACGGGCGGAACCCTGCGGGGTTCCAACTACGCGCTGGTCGGCAGCGGTGCCGAGCAGTCCCTCCAGGGGCTGCGGGTCTCGCGGGCCTTCCTGTCCGGCAGCGGTCTCACCGCCGAGCGCGGGCTGTCCACGTCCAACATGCTCTCCGCGAGCGTGGACCGGGCGCTGGTCCAGGCCGCGGCGGAGGTGGTGGTCCTGGCCGACCACACGAAGCTCGGGACGGACACCATGTTCCAGACCGTGCCGACCGATGTGATCACCCGGCTGGTGACGGACGAGCCGCCCCCGCACGACGACCGGGCCGGTACGGAGCTGCAGGCGCTGGCGGACCAGGGCGTACAGATCACCGTGGCCGGAGCGGGTGCCTCCGGCGGCGGGTCCGGAGAGGGGATGGCCGGGCGCCGCCCGCGCCGGGAGTCCCCGCTGCCCGTGCAGAGGCGGGGCGGGCCGACGGCCCAGCTCCGCAGCGCGGGGACGCCGTTGCACGAGCAGCAGGCGGGCGAGCGGGCGCGGGTCGCGGATATGAGGCGCCGATAACGTCCGGCGGTACGAAAACGGCCGGCGGGGCTGGATCCATCCAGCCCCGCCGGCCGTTTCGGTGTCCGAGGACGTCAGTCCTTGATCTCGCAGATCGCCGCGCCGGAGGTGAGCGAGGCGCCGACCTCTGCCGCCAGGCCCACGATCGTGCCCGAGCGGTGCGCGTTCAGCGGCTGTTCCATCTTCATGGCCTCGAGGACGACGATCAGGTCGCCCTCGTTGACCTGCTGGCCCTCCTCGACCGCGACCTTCACGATCGTGCCCTGCATGGGCGAGGCCAGGGTGTCGCCGGAAGCGGCCGGGCCGGACTTCTTGGCCGCGCGGCGCTTGGGCTTCGCGCCGCCCGCGGCCGCCGTACGGGCCAGGGTCATGCCCAGCGAGGACGGGAGGGAGACCTCCAGGCGCTTGCCGCCGACCTCGACGACCACGGTCTCGCGGCCCGGCTCGTCCTCGGAGTCCTCCGCGGCGGGGACCACGAACGCCGGGATCTCGTTGACGAACTCGGTCTCGATCCAGCGGGTGTGGATCGTGAACGGGTCGGCCGTGAAGGCGGGGTCGACGACGACCGCGCGGTGGAACGGGATGGCCGTGGCCATGCCCTCCACCTCGAACTCGGCCAGCGCGCGCGCCGCCCGCTGCAGGGCCTGCTCGCGCGTGGCACCCGTAACGATGAGCTTGGCGAGCAGGGAGTCCCAGGCCGGGCCGATGACCGAGCCGGACTCGACGCCCGCGTCGAGGCGGACGCCCGGGCCGGACGGGGCGGCGAACTTGGTGACGGTGCCCGGAGCCGGCAGGAAGCCGCGGCCCGGGTCCTCGCCGTTGATGCGGAACTCGAAGGAGTGGCCGCGCAGGACCGGGTCCCCGTAGCCGAGCTCCTCGCCGTCCGCGATGCGGAACATCTCGCGGACCAGGTCGATGCCGGTGACCTCTTCGGTGACCGGGTGCTCGACCTGCAGGCGGGTGTTGACCTCCAGGAAGGAGATCAGGCCGTCGGCGGAGACCAGGAACTCGACCGTGCCGGCGCCGACGTAGCCGGCCTCCTTCAGGATCGCCTTCGACGCCGCGTACAGCTCGGCGTTCTGGGCCTCGGTCAGGAACGGCGCCGGGGCCTCCTCCACCAGCTTCTGGTGGCGGCGCTGCAGCGAGCAGTCACGGGTGGAGACGACGACCACGTTGCCGTGGGAGTCGGCCAGGCACTGGGTCTCCACGTGACGCGGCTTGTCGAGGTACTGCTCGACGAAGCACTCGCCGCGGCCGAAGGCGGCGACGGCCTCGCGCACGGCGGAGTCGTAGAGCTCCGGGACCTCTTCGAGGTTCCGGGCGACCTTCAGACCGCGACCGCCGCCACCGAAGGCGGCCTTGATCGCGATGGGCAGGCCGTGCTCCTTGGCGAAGGCGACGACCTCGTCCGACCCGGAGACCGGGTCCGGCGTGCCGGCGACCAGCGGTGCGCCGGCGCGCAGCGCGATGTGGCGGGCGGCGACCTTGTCACCGAGGTCGCGGATGGCCTGCGGCGGCGGGCCGATCCAGATCAGGCCCGCGTCGATGACGGCCTGCGCGAATTCGGCGTTCTCGGAAAGGAAGCCGTATCCGGGATGGATGGCGTCCGCACCGGAATCGGCTGCGGCCTGCAGGATCTTGGAGATGTCCAAGTAGCTCGCGGCCGGGGTGTCACCGCCCAACGCGAAAGCTTCGTCGGCCGCGCGGACGTGCAGAGCGTCCCGGTCCGGGTCGGCGTAGACGGCTACGCTCGCGATCCCGGCATCCCGGCAGGCCCGAGCAACGCGGACTGCGATTTCGCCACGGTTGGCGATGAGCACCTTGCGCACGATGGCTCCCTCCTTGAAACAAGCTGAGTTTAGGGACAGCCCACACGGCCTTTCGACCCTTCCCCGGTGGTGACCTTGCCCACACGGACTGTGATCCGAGTCGACCCCGGGTCGATAAAACCCTTGTGGCGCCCCATGTCAGGGGGATCCCCGACTGCACAGTAACCCTGCCGTGTGTCCGGGGTCTCTGTTCCCCGGGTCAGCCGCCCGGGGTGATTCTTTGTCGAATCCCTACGAACGGCCCACGCATTCCTTGCGCGGGCGCGGCGCGGGCGCGGTGCCGGCACCGTGTCGTCGCCGGGGTGTCGCCCCGTGGCAGCCCGAGCGTAACGAAGCGGCCCCGGCCCCTTGTCCGGAGGTTTACCCGTTAGTAGCCTCCAGGCGTCGAACGGGCTTGTGCATGCGGGGTGGGGGCGTCGTGGCTGGTGTGGGTGGCGTGGGTGGCGTGGTGCTGCGGAGATCCGTGGCCGGAGCGACCGCGGTCGTGCTCGTCGTGGAGGCGGCGGTGCTCGGCTTCGTCCACCTCGTCCTGGGCCGGACCACCGAGAACCAGTCGATGTCCATCGCGGGCACCGATCCGGATGTCATGTCCAAGGCAACCTATGCGCTGGGCGCGGGCATGGCCGCCTTCCTGCTGGCCTGCGCGGTGTTCCTCGTCGTCGCCGCGGTCCGCGACCGGGCCCCGGGCTCCTTCGCGCGCGTGCTCCTCGTCAGCGCCGCCGTCACCCACGGAGTGCTCGGCGCCCTCGTCGTCGGCCTGGTGGGCTGGGGCGCCTTCGCGGTGATGATGCTGATCCTCTGCCTGCTGGTGCTGAGCCTGACGCTCTACGCGGCCAAGGGCGCGAGCGGGGCCGGCGAGGGCCCCGGAGACCCCGCGGGGGGCTCCAGCGGGCCCCTGGGGGGCTTCGGCGGGTCCGAGGACGGCTTCGGCGCCCCCGGCGGCGACCCCGACGGCCGGCCGGAGCTCCGGGACACGCCGCCGGGTCACCCGCTCGCGGACTTCGGGGACTTCGGGAAGCTCGGAGACGTCAAGCCCACAAGTCCGTGATCGACACGCCCAGTTCGGCCAGCAGCGAGCGCAGCAGCGGCATGGAGATCCCGATCACGTTGCCGTGATCCCCGTCGATGCCCTCGATGAACGGGGCCGACAGCCCGTCCAGGGTGAACGCCCCCGCCACGTGCAGGGGTTCCCCGCTCGCCACGTACGCCGCCACCTCCGCGTCCGTCGGCTCGCCGAAGCGGACCGTCGTCGACGCCGTGGCCGAAACCTTCGCGCCGCTCGCCGTGTCGATCACGCAGTGCCCGGTGCGCAGCACCCCGGCGCGCCCGCGCATCGACTTCCAGCGGGCCGTGGCCTCCTCGGCGTCCGCCGGCTTGCCCAGCGCCTCGCCGTCCAGCTCCAGCACGGAGTCGCAGCCGATCACCAGGGCGCCCGCGGCCTCGTCCAGGGCCGCCACGACGGCCGCCTTGGCCTCGGCCAGCGCGAGCGCCAGCTCGGCGGGGGAGTCGGCGGTGAGGGCGTCCTCGTCGAAGCCGCTGACGATCACGTGCGGGGCGAGCCCGGCCTGCCGCAGCAGGTTCAGCCGGGCGGGCGAAGCGGAGGCGAGGACGAGGGCGTGGCGGGGGGCAGCAGTCATGCCCGCCATCGTAGGGGCGGCCGGCCCGTGGCCCGGCGAGGGCTCAGAAACCGCCCACGCCCAGTACGTACACCACGACGACCATCGCGATGACGACGATCACCGTCATCCGCCGGACCATCGCCGCGGCATCGCGCATGTCCTTCGGCGGCTCGTTCTTCGGGTCTGACCAGAGCATGCTCCGATCCTGGCCCCGAGCACTCCCGTGGCGCCTGAGTACGGGTACTCAGGCGCCACGGGCAGTTCACGCCATCTTCATCTGCGCCTACATCCGGACTACATCCGGAACCACGTCCGGAACCGCTCTACGCGGGCCAGTACGTACGGCCCCACGCGCCCGGCCCAGGGCGCGGCAGGGTCCGCCGGGCCACCCGGCCCGGCGCCGCCCACGCGTCGGTCACGCGCTCCGCGCCCGACGGCGCCGACGCGAGGGCCGCCGCGCGCGCTCGGACCACCGCCAGTGCGGCGGCCAGCTCCTCCGGGGTCGGGTTCCCCTTGACGACCTTGATCACCACGGGACTGCCTCCTAGCGTCCTAAGCGTCCTAGAGGGGGATGTTGCCGTGCTTCTTCGGGGGCAGGGACTCGCGCTTGGTGCGCAGCTGCCGCAGCCCCTTCACCACGTGCGCCCGGGTCTCGGACGGCATGGTCACCGCGTCGACGTAGCCGCGCTCGGCGGCCGTGTACGGGTTCAGCAGCGCGTCCTCGTACTCGGTGATGAGCCGCGCCCGGGTCTCCTCGGCGGTGCCGGCCTCCTCCGCTTCGGCGATCGCCCGGCGGTGCAGGATGTTGACCGCGCCCTGCGCGCCCATGACGGCGATCTGGGCCGTCGGCCAGGCGAGGTTGAGGTCGGCTCCCAGGTGCTTGGAGCCCATCACGTCGTAGGCCCCGCCGAAGGCCTTGCGGGTGATGACGGTGATCAGGGGGACGGTCGCCTCGGCGTAGGCGTAGATCAGCTTGGCGCCGCGCCGGATGATTCCGTTGTACTCCTGGTCGGTGCCCGGCAGGAAGCCCGGTACGTCGACGAAGGTCAGCACCGGGATGTTGAAGGCGTCGCAGGTCCGGACGAACCGGGCCGCCTTCTCGGAGGCGTCGATGTCCAGGCAGCCGGCGAACTGCATCGGCTGGTTGGCGACGACCCCGACCGGGTGCCCCTCGACGCGGCCGAAGCCGGTGAGGATGTTCGGCGCGAAGAGCGACTGGGTCTCCAGGAACTCCGCGTCGTCGAGCACGTGCTCGATCACCTTGTGCATGTCGTACGGCTGGTTCGCGCTGTCCGGGATCAGCACGTCGAGCTCGCGGTCGCTGTCGGAGACCTCGGTGTCGGCTTCCTCGGGGAAGGCCGGGGGCTCGGAGAGGTTGTTCGACGGGAGGTAGGAGAGCAGCGACTTCACGTACTCGATGGCGTCCTTCTCGTCACCCGCCATGTGGTGCGCGACGCCGGACGTGCTGTTGTGCGTGCGCGCCCCGCCCAGCTCCTCGAAGCCGACGTCCTCGCCGGTGACGGTCTTGATGACGTCCGGGCCGGTGATGAACATGTGCGAGGTCTGGTCGACCATGACCGTGAAGTCGGTGATCGCGGGGGAGTACACGGCCCCGCCGGCGCACGGGCCGACGACGAGGCTGATCTGCGGGATCACACCGGAGGCGTGGACGTTGCGGCGGAAGATCTCGCCGTACATGCCGAGCGCGCTGACGCCCTCCTGGATGCGGGCGCCGCCGGAGTCGTTGATGCCGATCAGCGGGCAGCCGGTCTTCAGCGCGAAGTCCATCACCTTCATGATCTTCTGGCCGTAGACCTCGCCGAGGGCTCCGCCGAAGACGGTGAAGTCCTGCGAGAACAGGGCGACGGGCCGCCCGTCGACGGTCCCGTAGCCGGTGACGACGCCGTCGCCGTACGGGCGGGTCTTCTCCAGCCCGAAGTTCGTCGACCGGTGCCGGGCGAACTCGTCCAGCTCGACGAAGGACCCCTCGTCCAGCAGCAGGGCCACCCGCTCACGCGCCGTCAGCTTGCCCTTGGCGTGCTGCTTCTCCACCGCCCGCCCTGACCCGGCGTGTGTGGCTTCCTCGACGCGGCGCTGCAGATCCGCGATCTTCCCCGCGGTGGTGTGCATGTCGATCGGCTCTGACGGTTGTGACATCGGGGTCGCGGCTCCCTGCGTGGTGTCAACTGCCTGGTGACTTACTTGGTTTTTACTAGCTACTGGTGCGTAGCGTATCGGCGGGCATGGCGCTCGGCGGTGCGGCGTTTGACACACCTAATCTGGGTTGCATGACGCCATCAGATGCATCAGGCGGGGCTTCGAACGGAGCTTCCGCGGGCCGTTGGTCGAGTCTGGACCGGCCGCCCTTGAACGTTGCCGGGTTGCAGCGGGCCCTCGTGACCGGCGAGGGGCTGTGGAGTTCGCTGGAGGTGGTGGGCTCCACCGGGTCCACCAACAGCGATCTCGCCGCGCGGGCCGCGAAGCTGCCCGAGGGGGCCGTGCTCGTCGCCGAGGAGCAGACCGCCGGACGGGGCCGGCTCGACCGGAGCTGGGTCGCGCCCGCGCGGTCAGGACTGTTCTTCTCCGTACTCCTGAAGCCCGGGCCCGCCGTGCCGCAGGAGCGGTGGGGCTGGCTGACGCTGCTGGCCGGGGTGGCCACCGCCACCGGGCTCTCGCGCGCCGCGGGCGTGGACACCGCCCTCAAGTGGCCCAACGACCTGCTGGTCACCGTGGACGGGGAGGAGCGCAAGACCGGCGGGATCCTCGCCGAGCGCGTGGGCGACGGGGTCGTCCTCGGGATCGGGCTCAACGTGACGCTGACCGACGCCGAGCTGCCGGTGGACACCGCCGGGTCGCTGGCGCTGGCCAAGGCCACCGTCACCGACCGGGACCCGCTGCTCAAGGCCGTACTGCGCTCCCTGGAGCAGTGGTACGGGAACTGGCGGGAGGCCGGCGGCGACCCGGCGGCCAGCGGTCTGCAGGAGACGTACGCGGCGGGCTGCGCGACCCTCGGCAAGCACGTGCGCGCCGAGCTGCCGGGCGGGCGCACGCTCACCGGGACGGCCGAAGCGGTGGACACCGACGGGCGGCTCGTCGTACGGACGGCCGAGGACAAGCACGAGGCCGTGGGGGCAGGGGACGTCGTCCATCTGCGGTCCGTGCGGTAGCCCGCGGGGGGACCGCCCCGGGTGACGGAGTAGGGGAGTGAGCTACGGCACACCTGCCGTATGGTTTAGGCGATCCCGGTCCTCGCGGTGATCACCCGGTTCGGCAGTGCGCACGGAATGGACAGGAGGCGGCCCTTGACCGTCGACGACCCTCAGTCCAGCGCGCCCGCCCCCGGAACGGCGACGGGCGGTGCCGGCGGCTCCGGTGGCTCGGGCGGTTCCGGAGTCCACGCGACCCCGATCGGGCGCGAGCAGCACACTCCCCACCACGAGGTCGACCACACGGCCCAGCCGACGGCCGACCCGCTCGCCATCCGCCTGGAGCAGCTGATCCTGGGCGCGGAGCGCCGGTACACCCCCTTCCAGGCGGCCCGTAGCGCCGGGGTCTCGATGGAGCTGGCCTCCCGCTTCTGGCGGGCCATGGGCTTCGCGGACATCGGGCAGGCCAGGGCCCTGACGGAGGCCGACGTGCTGGCGCTGCGCCGGCTCGCCGGCCTCGTCGAGGCAGGGCTGCTGAGCGAGCCGATGGCGGTCCAGGTGGCGCGGTCCACGGGGCAGACCACGGCCCGGCTGGCGGAGTGGCAGATCGACTCCTTCCTGGAGGGCCTGACGGAGCCGCCGGAGCCGGGGATGACCCGTACGGAGGTCACGTACCCGCTGGTCGAGCTGTTGCTGCCGGAGCTGGAGGAGTTCCTCGTCTACGTGTGGCGGCGCCAGCTGGCGGCCGCGACCGGGCGGGTCGTGCAGGTGGCGGACGACGAGGAGATGGTCGACCGGCGCCTCGCGGTGGGCTTCGCCGACCTGGTGGGCTTCACGCGCCTGACGCGGCGGCTGGAGGAGGAGGAGCTCGGCGAGCTGGTCGAGTCCTTCGAGACGACCTCGGCGGACCTGGTGGCGGCGCACGGCGGCCGGCTGATCAAGACGCTGGGCGACGAGGTGCTGTACTGCGCCGACGACGCGGCGACGGCGGCGGAGATCGCGCTGCGGCTGATCGAGACGATGGAAGCCGATCCGCAGATGCCGGAGCTGCGCGTGGGCATCGCCTTCGGGACGGTGACCACCCGGATGGGCGACGTCTTCGGGACCACGGTGAACCTGGCCTCGCGGCTGACGTCGATAGCGCCGAAGGACGCGGTCCTGGTGGACGGCGCGATGGCCGAGGAACTGGGCCGCACGGGCGCGGCGCCGGTCTCGGAGAAGGAAGCGGAGAACGAGGAGGGCGGCGGCACCTACCGCTTCGCGCTCCAGCCGATGTTCCAGCGGCCGGTCCGCGGCCTCGGTGTGGTGGAGCCCTGGTCGCTGACGCGCCGGACGCCTAAGATCCCCGGATAACGTTCGTTAACCGGGAGGGTCCCTGTGTCCGAGTCTTCGGCATTCGTCGCTACACGCAGACATGAGGGCGGAGTCGCCGAGCTGGTGCTCGACCGGCCCAAGGCGATGAACGCCGTGTCGACCGAGATGGCGCGGGGGATCGGCGCCGCGTGCGCGGAGCTGGGTGCGGACCCGTCGGTACGGGTCGTCGTGCTCTCCTCGACCGCCGAGCGGGCGTTCTGCGTGGGCGCGGACCTCAAGGAGCGGAACTCCTTCTCGGATGCGGAGCTGCTGCGGCAGCGGCCGACCACGCGGGGCGCGTACGGCGGTGTCCTGGAGCTTCCGATGCCGGTGATCGCGGCGGTGCACGGGTTCGCGCTGGGCGGCGGCTTCGAGCTGGCCCTCGCGTGCGACGTCATCGTGGCCGACGAGACGGCCGTCGTCGGGCTGCCCGAGGTGTCGGTCGGGGTGATCCCGGGCGGCGGCGGTACGCAGCTGCTGCCGAGGCGCGTGGGGGCGGCGCGGGCCGCGGAGCTGATCTTCACCGCGCGTCGGGTCGAGGCCGTGGAGGCGCTGGGCCTGGGGCTGGTGGACTCGGTGGTGCCGGCCGGGACGGACCGCGAGGCCGCCCTGGCGATGGCCGCGGCGATGGCGGCGAACTCCCCGGTCGGGCTGCGGGCCGCCAAGCGGGCGCTGCGGCTCGGGCACGGCATGGACCTGACGGCCGGGCTGGAGATCGAGGACGCGGCGTGGCGGACGGTGGCCTTCTCGGGGGACCGGGCCGAGGGCGTGGCGGCGTTCAACGAGAAGCGGAAGCCGGAGTGGCCGGGGGTGTGACCGGCTCCGACCCCTGAGCGGTGACCCGGTGTGATCTTGGTGCCACCGAATGTCGCGCCAATTGTCACTAAATCGGACAAAACTCCCTAACCTGGGGTGATGGGTGTTGACGGGCGGCTTCGAGCCGTAGTGGGCCTCGCGCAGGCCATGGCTGCCGCATGCGCGCCGCGGGACAGCGTGCGGGCCGCCGCGCGCGGAGCGAGGCTGGCGATGGACGGGTCGTTCGCCGCGATCTCCGCGTGGGAGCGGGAGCGGGGGCGCCTGCGGGTGCTCGTGAACGAGGGCGAGCGCCGGGACGGGGAGGAGGAGTTCCCCGAGGACGAGTCCTACCCCGTGCACGATTTCCCCGAGATCACCGAGTTCCTGCACGAACGCTGGGTCGGCGGCGGCGGACCCCACGCCTGGGTGGACAGCGCGGTCGGGGACCGGCCGGGACGCCGGGGCGAGGCGCTGCGCAGGCGCGGGCGCGGCACGTGCGTGGTGGCCCCGATCGTGCTGAGCGGGCGGGCCTGGGGCGAGCTGTACGTGGCCCGGGACGAGGGCATGGCGGACTTCGACGAGGACGACGCGGAGTTCGGAGAGGTCCTCGCCGCGGTGATCGCGGCCGGGCTGGCGCAGAGCGACCGGCTGGAGGAGGCCCGCCGGCTCGCCTTCACCGACCCGCTGACCGGCCTGGCCAACCGGCGGGCCGTGGACATGCGGCTCGACGAGGCGCTGGAGGAGCACCGCCGGGGCGGGGCCGGCGTGGTGGTGAGTCTGGTCGTCTGCGACCTGAACGGCCTGAAGAAGGTCAACGACACCCTGGGCCACGCGATGGGCGACCGGCTGCTGGAACGGTTCGGCTCCGTGCTCAGCCTGTGCGGGGCGATGCTGCCGGGGGCGCTGGTGGCGCGGCTGGGCGGGGACGAGTTCTGCCTGGTCAGCGTGGGGCCTTCGGCGGACGAGGTGGTACGGGTCACCGAGGAGGTGTGCCTGCGGGCCGCCGAGCTGGAGCTGGGGGAGGGGGTCGCCTGCGGGGTCGCCTCCACCGGGGACCCGATCGGGCCGGTGAAATCCTCCCGGCGGCTGTTCCGGCTGGCGGATGCGGCGCAGTACAAGGCGAAGGCGGCGCGGTCGGCGAAGCCGGTGGTCGCGGGGCGGGACACGGCGGTGGTCCGACTCGCCGACGCGGAGCCCGGGGGGCCGGGGGAGCGACGCCGCTTCCGGGGGCGGGCGTAGGGGCGCCCGGGGCGACCCTGGCCCCGGTTGGGCCTGGCCCCGGCCGGGGCGGGACGGCCCGGAGGGCCGTTTCAGCCTCGCCGGCGTTTGAGGCCTGGGGGGCAGCCCCCGTGCAGCGGTGCCGCACCCGGCGAAGGGTCCGGGCGTAGCCCGGGGAACGGTGGAAGGGCGGGTGGGGGACCCGGCCCCGCAGGGCCGAACCCAGCCGCACCCGCCCACCGGTCCCCGCGCCGGGACGCCGGTGGCGAGCACCCCGACCCGCCACCGCCGGACGGAGTCCGGCGCAGCGGCGCGAAGCCGGTAAGGCCCTCCAGGGCCGCACCGCGCGAGCGGCGCACGGGAGGGGTGACATGAAGGGATTCAGTCCGTAGGGTGCTGAATATGGATATGCACACTGTCGTGGTGGGAACGTCCGGGACCACCGCCGAAGACGTGATCGCCGTCGCCCGCGGCAACGCCCGTGTCGAGCTTTCCGGTGAGGCCGTGGCCGCGCTCGGACGGGCCCGCGAGATCGTGGAGGCGCTCGCCGCGAAGCCCGAGCCCGTCTACGGGGTGTCCACCGGGTTCGGGGCGCTCGCCTCCCGGCACATCAGCCCCGAGCTGCGCGCGCAGCTCCAGCGCAACATCGTCCGCTCGCACGCCGCCGGCATGGGCCCGCGCGTCGAGCGGGAGGTCGTGCGTGCGCTGATGTTCCTGCGGCTGAAGACCGTCGCCTCCGGGCACACCGGCGTCCGGCCGTCCGTCGCGCAGACCATGGCCGACGTGCTCAACGCCGGGATCACCCCCGTCGTGCACGAGTACGGCTCGCTGGGCTGCTCGGGCGACCTCGCCCCCCTCTCGCACTGTGCGCTCGCGCTGATGGGCGAGGGTGACGCGGAGGGTCCCGACGGGACCGTGCGGCCCGCCGGGGAGCTGCTCGCCGAGGCCGGGATCGCCCCCGTCGAGCTCCGCGAGAAGGAGGGCCTCGCCCTCCTCAACGGCACCGACGGCATGCTCGGCATGCTGGTCATGGCCCTCGCCGACCTCGGCAAGCTGTACACCTCCGCCGACATCACCGCCGCGCTGACGCTGGAGGCGCTGCTCGGCACCGAGAAGGTGCTCCAGCCCGAGCTGCACGCCATCCGCCCGCACCCCGGTCAGGGTGCCTCCGCCGCGAACATGGCCGCCGTCCTGAAGGGTTCGGGGCTCACCGGGCACTTCCAGGAGGAGTCCGCCCCGCGCGTCCAGGACGCCTACTCCGTGCGCTGCGCCCCGCAGGTCGCCGGCGCGGGCCGCGACACCATGGCGCACGCCGCCCTCGTCGCCTCCCGCGAGCTGGCCGCCGCCGTCGACAACCCGGTCGTGCTGCCCGACGGGCGCGTGGAGTCCAACGGGAACTTCCACGGCGCCCCGGTCGCCTACGTGCTCGACTTCCTCGCCATCGCCGCCGCCGACCTGGGGTCGATCGCCGAGCGGCGCACCGACCGGCTGCTCGACAAGAACCGCTCGCACGGCCTGCCGCCGTTCCTCGCGGACGACGCCGGCGTGGACTCCGGGCTCATGATCGCCCAGTACACGCAGGCCGCACTCGTGAGCGAGATGAAGCGGCTCGCGGTCCCGGCCTCCGCGGACTCGATCCCCTCCTCCGCCATGCAGGAGGACCACGTCTCGATGGGCTGGTCGGCCGCGCGCAAGCTCCGTACCGCCGTCGACAACCTCACCCGGATCGTCGCGATCGAGCTGTACGCGGCCACCCGTGCCATCGAACTGCGCCACGGGCTCACTCCGGCGCCGGCCAGCCGGGCCGCCATCGCGGCGGCGCGTGCGGCGGGTGTGGAGGGTCCCGGGCCGGATCGTTTCCTCGCGCCCGACCTGGCCGCCGCGGACGCCTTCGTTCGTTCGGGTGCACTCGTGGACGCCGTCGAGGCCGTCACCGGTCCCCTCGCCTGACCTGAAGAACGCGAAAGGGTGCGGCCCCGGGGACTTCCCCGGGGCCGCACCCTTTCGCGCGTCCCGCGGCCGCTACGCCGTGCGCGAGCGGCGTACGGAGAAGGTCACGAAGCCGGCCCCGGCGCTCAGGAGGAGCGTGCCGCCGAGCAGGTAGGGCGTGGTGTCCACGCCACCGGTGTCGGCGAGCTCAAGGGTGGGGGCGGGCGCGGAGGCGGCCTGGACCTGGGTGTTCGCGGCGGCGGGCGCGCCGGAGGCGGCCTTCGCGTACTCGGGCGCGGTGGCGTTGGCCGAGGGGACGAACCACAGGACGGCGAGGAGGGTGGTCGCTCCGAGAGCGGTGAGTGTTGATCGGCGTGCGGACACGGTGCGATCCCCCTTGTGGCAGCAGCGAATTGGCCCCGTGCGGTGATGCTACGGAAAGGGGCGGGTCGTGGGAAAGCCGGGGCCGCCACGGGATTACTCTCCGTCGTATGAACCCTTCTGAGACCTCACGATACGTACGCCTTCGGGTTGATTTGGTACTTGAAGTGCCGGACGTCGACGCGCTCACCGGAGCCGCCCTCGCGCACATCAAGGCCGACGAGTTCATGCCGGACGAGGAGCGCGGCCACGCCGAGGCGGCCGTCCGGGAGGACGAGTCGGAGGCGCTGGCCTACCTGGTGGACCCCACTGACCTGGTCGCGGAGATCCCCGGCGTGGAGCTCGCGCAGGCCTCCTGGAGCAGCGAGCCCGTGGAATACGACCCCGAGTCCATGGAGTGGGACCTCGACGAGGAAGATGGGGAGCTCGACGAAGAGACTGACAGCGCCTGACGGTGGGGTTGCCCACATTCGAACGGAATGTGGCAGCACCTCGGGGTGTAATGCGTTGTCAGGACGAGGCAGGGGGGTCATGCCCCCTGCCCGGGGAGTTCGGGGTTCCGGCAACGATGGAGTGGCGTGTGAGGACGGACAGCAAGCGGCGGAGAAGGTCCCTGGTGGCCGTATCCGCCGTACTCGGCGGCGTACTGGTGCTCGCGGGATGCGGCGGCGGTGACGACGGCGGCGGTGACACGCCGAAGGCCAGCGGGGAGGCATCGGCCAAGTCCCAGGCGGACGTGGACGCGGCTGCGGCCAAGGACGCCTCCAAGGCCAAGATAGCCATCACGCCCAAGGACGGCGCCACCAACGTCGGCCTGAACGACGCGGCCAACGTGGCCGTCAGTGACGGCACGCTCACCCAGGTCGAGCTGAAGAGCTCCGAGGGCACGGCGGTTGCGGGCAAGATAGCCGCCGACGGGAAGAGCTGGAAGCCGGACGGCGCGCTGAAGCGCTCCACCAAGTACGCGCTGTCGGCGACCGCGAAGGACGAGGCGGGCCGCGAGGCGCACGAGAACGCCTCCTTCACCACCGTCTCCCCGCAGAACAGCTTCGTGGGCTCCTTCATCCCCGACGAGGGCCAGACCGTCGGCGTGGGCATGCCGGTCTCGATCACCTTCGACAAGCAGATCAAGGACAAGAAGGCCGTCCAGGCGGGCATCACGGTCACCTCCAGCAGCGGCCAGGAGGTCGTGGGCCACTGGTTCAGCACGCAGCGGCTGGACTTCCGCCCGGAGAAGTACTGGCAGGCGGGTTCCACCGTCACCCTGAAGCTGGCGCTGGACGGAGTCCAGGGCGGCCCGGGCATCCAGGGCGTGCAGAGCAAGACCGTCACCTTCAAGATCGGCCGGAGCCAGGTCTCCACGGTCGACGCGAAGACGAAGAAGATGACGGTCACCCGGGACGGCGCGGTCCTCAAGACCATCCCGATCTCGGCGGGCTCCCCGGAGAACCCGACCTACAACGGTCAGATGGTGATCTCCGAGAAGTTCAAGGAGACCCGGATGAACGGCGCCACCGTCGGCTTCACGGACGACGACGGCAAGGGCGAGTACGACATCAAGGACGTGCCGCACGCGATGCGCCTGTCCACCTCCGGCACCTTCGTGCACGGCAACTACTGGGGACCGGACTCGGTCTTCGGCAGCGCCAACACCAGCCACGGCTGCGTCGGTCTGAACGACGCCAAGGGTGCGAACGACCCGAGCCAGCCCGCGGCCTGGTTCTACGACAACTCCCTCATCGGAGACGTCGTCACGGTCGTCAACTCCCCGGACAAGACGATCAAGCCGGACAACGGCCTCAACGGCTGGAACATGGGCTGGGCGGAGTGGAAGGCCGGCTCGGCCGTCTGACCCGCCGACAGCACAGCTGCACCCCGACGAAGCGCAGACGGACGGCGGGGAGCCCCGGCCAGGGGGCTCCCCGCCGTCCGTCTTTGCGTATCCCCGCAGTCCTGTCGTGCGCATTCCTGTCCGCCACCTGTGAGTTCGCGTTCTCATCCGACTCTTATGGACGGCTTATCCGGCCGTCACCGGTGCTGCCTACTTTCGGCCGCATGTTCTTCACCTACCTCCGGCGCGAGCTGCGCCGCCGCAGGAAGGCGGCGCTCGTCGTCGCCTCCGGACTCGCGCTGGGCATCGCCCTCGTCATCGTCGTCACCTCCGTCTCGGCGGGCATGACGCAGGCCCAGGGCAAGGTCCTCCAGTCGCTCTACGGCCTCGGCACCGACATGACCGTCACCAAGGCCCAGGCCCCGCCGGCCGAGGGCGACACCGCGGCCCGGCCCCGGTTCAGGTTCGACGCGAAGGGCGAGGGCGACGCGAACGCCGAGGCCGAGCAGAGCAGCGACCTCGTGATGCCCCAGGGCTTCGAGACCCTCGACGCGGCGACCGTGGACAAGGTGTCCGGCCAGTCCGGCGTCGCCCGGGCCGTCGGCGGCCTCAGCCTCCAGGTGATGAAGGTCAACGGGCAGTTCAAGCGCGGTGAGTTCAAGCGTGCGGAGGGCCAGACCGGTGGCGGATCGGCCACCGAGCCCGGCGCCACGGGCGGCGGGACGGGCGGTACGGTCGAGGGCGGCGGCGCCGACTTCGACGTCAACTCCTTCTCCGTCTACGGCGCGGACGTCACCCGGCCCGAGCTGGGCCCGCTCACCACCTCCAAGATCACCTCGGGCCGCACCTTCGCGGCCGGCGAGACCGACACGGCCGTCGCCGTCGTCGACAGCGCCTACGCCACGAAGAACAAGCTCGCCGTCGACTCCGAAGTCACCATCAAGGGCGCCAAGTTCAAGGTGATCGGGATCGCCACCGCCGACAGCGGCGACGCGGCCGCCAACGTCTACGTCCCGCTCAAGCAGGCCCAGACCCTCGCCGGGACCCCCGACAAGATCACCACGGTCTACGTCCAGGCCAAGGACTCCCAGGCCATCGGCTCCGTCAAGCAGGCCATCCAGAAGAACGTCCCGGACACCACCGTCACCACCTCGGCCGACCTGGCCGACACCGTCTCCGGTTCGCTCTCCACCGCCGCCTCCCTCGCCTCCACCGTCGGCACCTGGCTCTCGTACGCGGTCCTCCTCGCCGCCTTCCTCGTCGCCGGCCTGCTGACCTCCTCGGCCGTGTCCCGGCGGGTCCGCGAGTTCGGCACGCTCAAGGCGCTCGGCTGGAAGAGCGGCCGCGTCACCGGCCAGGTCGCAGGCGAGGCCCTGGTCAACGGCCTCATCGGCGGAGCGCTCGGCATCGGCCTCGGGCTCGCGACCGCGTACGCCATCACCGCGATCAGCCCGCAGCTGACCGCGCAGCTCGCGGGCGGCGCCGGCCGGGGCCAGGGCCCGGGCGGCGGGGGCGGCGGGATGATGCGCTCCGCGCAGCAGGGCGCCGGCAAGGCCCTCGACATCGCGCTCACCGCGCCCGTCTCGCTCTCCACCATCGGCCTGGCCGTCGCGCTCGCCGTCGCGGGCGGACTGATCGCAGG
Source organism: Streptomyces sp. GL_141 (assembly GCF_057834385.1). Lineage (NCBI taxonomy): Bacteria > Bacillati > Actinomycetota > Actinomycetes > Kitasatosporales > Streptomycetaceae > Streptomyces > Streptomyces sp. GL_141. Next base: position 3,141,880 of record NZ_CM174402.1, on the reverse strand, counting down.
CGGCTTCGGCGGCTGGCGCGCTTCCCGGCTGAGGCCGGCGGACGCACTGCGTCGCGTCGAATAGCCCGCGGCCGCAGGCTCGTACGGCCGTTCGTTCGTCTGTGTCTGTGCGTACGCCCCGTGCGCCTGCTTGCCCGCCCGCCTGCCCGTCCCCCCGCCCCGCAACCCGAGGGAAATGAACCAGAGATGTACCAACTCACCGGTGTCACCAAGCGCTACCAGCGCGGCAAGGAATCCATCGACGCGCTCGCCGGCGTGGACCTGACCATCGAGGACGGCGGCCGGCTCGTCATCCAGGGCCCCACCGGCGGCGGCAAGTCCACCCTGCTCCAGATGCTCGGCGCCCTGGACCGCCCGACGGCGGGACAGATCGTCCTCGACGGACTCGACCTCGCCACCGTCTCCGAATCCCGCCTCACCCGGGTCCGCGCGGAGAACATCGGCTTCGTGTTCCAGTCCTTCAACCTGATCCCCACGCTCACCGCGCAGGAGAACGTCGAGACGGCCCTCGTCCCGCTCGGGCTGAAGGCCCGCGAGCGGCGCGACCGGGCCGCCGAGGCGCTGGACTCCGTAGGCCTCGGAGAGCGGATGGGGCACCTGCCCGGGGAGATGTCCGGCGGCCAGCAGCAGCGCGTGGCCATCGCCCGGGCGCTGGTGAAGCGGCCGAAGGTGCTGCTGGCCGACGAGCCGACCGGCAACCTCGACGAGTCCATGCGCGACGAGGTCATGGAACTGCTCGAAGGGCTCTGGAAGGAACACGGCCTGACCTTCGTCATGGTCACCCACGACAGCGCGCTCGCGAAGCGGGCCCCGCGGGTGGCGACGATCCGCCGGGGCAAGGTGACCGTCACCGAAAACCTCTGAGCGTTCCCCGCGAAACGTCCGGGCCCCCGCCGCGAGAACGTCCGAGTGCTCCCGCGCGCTCCGGTTTAGGGTCCGGAACATGACGATCACCCCGCTCTCCGTGCCCCCGACCGACGAGGAAGTCGACCACTGGTGGGCCGTCCTGGCAGCCGCCAGGACGGCCGACCTGCCGGGGAATCCGCCGCCCTCCCGGACGGAGGTGGCCGGAGCGCTGCGGGTGCCGTCGGTGCGGGGGCGCTCGCTGTACTGGGCGACGGATGACGCGGTCGCCTCCCTGGTCCTCTTCACCGACGGCGCCAACGACCACACGGCGTTCCTGGACGAGCTGACCGTACGGCCCGACGCGCGGCGCCGCGGTGTGGGAACGGCCCTGTGGGAGAGGGCCCGCGAGGAGCTGCTCGCGGACGGCCGCACCTCGGTGGCGGCGGAGGTGGACCTGGGGGGTCCGGGGCAGGCGTTCGCCGAGTCCGTGGGCTTCGAGAACGTCCTGTCGATGGCCTGGTACGTCCAGGACGTACGGGAGGCGCGGTGGATGCACACGGCGCAGGCCGCCAAGGAAGGGGCGGCGCCCACCGCACCCGGCTACGAGCTGCACTGCTGGCCCGGGCTGGTGCCCGACGAGTGGGCGCCGGCCGTGGCCCTCGCCCACGGGGCGATGGAGGACGCGCCGATGGGGGAGCTGGACCAGCAGATCCAGACCTGGACGGCGGAGCGCCTGCACGCGGCCCACCGCAAGATCCTGGACCGGGGAGGCGCACTGAGCACGGTCGCCGCCGTCACCCCGGACGGCGAGGTGGCCGCCTACACGGAACTGGTCCTCCCCGACCCGGCGGGCCCGCGCGCGCTCCAGTACGACACCGTGGTGGTCCCCGCCCACCGGGGCCACGGCCTCGGCCGCGCGGTCAAGCTCCGCATGCTCGCGGAGGAGGCGGCCCGCCACCCGGACCTGCGCACCATCGCCACCTCGGTGGCGGACGACAACACCCCGATGCTCGCGGTCAACGCGGCCCTGGGGTACCGGCGCGAGCACGGGGTCGGGTACTTCCAGCTGACGCTGTAGTCGCCCGTCGCCCGTCGCCCGTCGCCCGTCGCCCGTCGCCTACGGGGCGGATTCCTCGACGGCACCGGTACCGGGACGCGCACCGGGGCCCGGAGCGTGCTCCCGGTCCCGGTCCCGGTCCCGCTCCGGTCCCCGGTCCGCGGGTGACGCGGACCAGGAGGCGAGGAGGCTGAGGGCATCGGCCGACGGGGAGCCCGGGGGTGCGTGGTAGGTGACCAGGAACTGCGCCGGGTCGTCCGGGAGGGCCAGGGTCTCGAAGGAGAGCCGGAGCTCGCCGACCAGCGGGTGGCGCAGTCGCTTGACGCCGTGGATCTTGTTGTCGGCCACCGTGTGGGCGGCCCACAGCCGGCGGAACTCCTCGTTCTTGACGGACAGTTCGCCGACCAGTGCGGAGAGCCGTTCGTCGTCCGGGAACTGCCCGGCGTACACGCGCAGATTGCTCACCACCTCGCACGCCCGGCATTCCCAGTCCGCGTACAGCTCCGCCGTCGCCGGGTCCAGGAACACCAGCCGCACCAGGTTGCGTTCCTGCGCGGGGAGCGCGCCGAAGTCGCCGAAGACCGCGGCCGCCAGCCGGTTCCAGCCGATGACGTCCTGGCGCCGCCCGACGAGGTACGCCGGTACGCCCTCCATCGCGTCGAGCAGCGTCCGCAGCTCCGGCCGGACCTGCTCGGCGCGCGGGGCCTGGCGGCGCTTGCGGGGCTTGGGCCCGGCCAGGTGGCTCAGGTGCGCGCGCTCCGTGCCGTCCAGGCGCAGGGCCCGCGCGATGGCGTCGAGGATCTCCGCCGACACGTTCTGGCCGTGGCCCTGCTCCAGCCGCGTGTAGTACGCCACCGACACCCCGGCCAGCTGCGCCAGCTCCTCGCGGCGCAGGCCGGGGACCCGGCGGTGGCGCCCGTAGTCGGGCAGGCCCACGTCCTCGGGGCGCAGCCGGGCGCGCCGGGAGCGCAGGAACTCGCCGAGCTCGGCTCGCTGATCAAGCTGGTCCATTACCCCAGTATCCCCGCGGGGGCGCGCAGGCCGGGGGTGTGAGCCTGACCCCGCCAAGGGTAGGTCCGCCAGACCTAGGCAGGGCAGGGGGATGGGTGTCCGGGGCGCGGGAGTGCAGGCTGTGAACACACAGCGCACCGCAGGTCCCCGCATCACAGTCTTCCGAGGAGCCCCACCGTGTCCGTCACCCAGGTCGCCGCCTACGCCGCTCCCGCGCCCAAGGCCCCGCTGGAGCGCATCACCGTCCCGCGCCGGCCGGTCGGCGCGCACGACGTCCTCATCGACATCAAGTTCGCCGGCATCTGCCACTCCGACATCCACCAGGTCACCGACGGCTGGGGCGAGGGCATCTACCCCATGGTCCCGGGCCACGAGATCGCCGGTGTCGTCACCGAGGTCGGCCCCGAGGTCACCAAGTTCGCCGTCGGCGACCGGGTGGGCGTCGGCTGCTTCGTCGATTCCTGCCGTGAGTGCGAGCAGTGCCTCGCCGGGCAGGAGCAGTACTGCGCCAAGGGCATGACCGGCACGTACAACGCCCTCGACAAGAACGGCGAGCCCACGTACGGCGGTTACTCCACGCACGTGGTCGTCGACGAGAACTACACCGTCCGCATCCCCGAGGGCCTTCCCCTCGACGTCGCCGCCCCGCTGCTGTGCGCCGGCATCACCCTCTACTCCCCGCTGAAGCACTGGAAGGCCGGCCCCGGCAAGCAGGTCGCGATCGTCGGCCTCGGCGGCCTCGGCCACATGGGCGTCAAGATCGCCCACGCGCTCGGCGCCGAGGTCACCGTCCTCTCGCAGACCCTGCGCAAGCAGGAGGACGGGCTCAAGCTGGGCGCCGACCACTTCTACGCCACGAGCGACGAGGCCACCTTCACCGAGCTGGCCGGCCGCTTCGACCTGATCGTGTCCACGGTCTCCGCTCCGCTCCCCTTCGACGCCTACCTGGGCCTGCTCAAGGTGGACGGAGCCCTGGTGAACGTCGGCGCCCCGGAGGAGCCGGTCTCGCTGAACCTGTTCTCCGTCATCGGCGGCCGCAAGACCCTGGCCGGCTCGATGATCGGCGGGATCGCCGAGACGCAGGAGATGCTCGACTTCTGCGCGGAGCACGGGCTCGGTTCCGACATCGAGGTGATCCGCGCCGAGGAGGTCAACGAGGCCTACGTGCGCGTCCAGTCGGGCGACGTCCGCTACCGCTTCGTCATCGACACCTCGACGATCTGACCGGCGCCTGACGGCGGCCCCCGGGCGCACGGCACTTACGTGCACGGCACCCGGGGGCCGCCGTCACACGCTTTTCATGCCCCGTGCATGGTCCCGGCGGCCCTCCGCGCGGACGATCTTCCCATCAGCCTTCAGTCACAGGGGAGTTCGAGATGTCCAGCCGCCGCCACTTCCTCGCGGGTTCCGCGGCCGCCGCCGTAGGTCTCGCCGCCCTCCCGCAGGCCGTCCAGCCCGCGCGGGCGGCCGCAGCCGACGGGGCGGCCGACGGTGCGGACGCCGGGGCGCAGAGCCCGCCGAACCTCGTGGTGATCCTGGCCGACGATCTGGGCTACGGCGACCTGGGCGCGTACGGCCAGAAGCTGATCACCACCCCGCGCATCGACCAACTGGCCGCCGAAGGGCTCCGGTTCACCGACGCCTACTCCGCGGCCGCCGTCTGCGCACCCTCCCGCGCCGCGCTGCTGACCGGTCTGCACACCGGCCATGCCGCCGTCCGGGCCAACCCCTCCAGCGGCGGCCAGGGCAGCCTCGGCGCGGGCGACACCACCTTCGCGGAGGTGCTCCGGGCACGCGGCTACCGTACGGGCCTCTTCGGCAAGTGGGGCTTCGGACCCGAGACCGGGGACCAGCCGAGCCACCCCTGCGCGCGGGGCTTCGAGGAGTTCTACGGGTACATCGACCACGGGCACGCCCACCAGTACTACCCGGCGTACCTCTGGAACGGCAACGCCAAGGAGACCGTCCCGGCGGGCACCTTCGCCCCCGACGCGATCGCCGCGCGCGCCCTCGGCTTCATCGACGCCCACGCCGCCGGACCCGCCCCCTTCCTCCTCTTCCTCACCCCGAACCTCCCGCACGCCCCGAGCGAGATCCCCGACGCGAGCGCCTACGCCGACCGGTCCTGGACGCAGGCGAACAAGTCGCACGCGGCGCAGATCAGCCTCCTCGACGCGCAGGTCGGCGCGATCGTCGACCGGCTGAAGGCGCGGGGCGTCGCGGAACGCACGGTCGTCCTGGTGGCCTCCGACAACGGCCCGCACGAGGAGGGCGGGGTGAACCCGGACCTCTTCGACGCCAACGGCCCGCTGCGCGGCTACAAGCGCAACCTGTACGAGGGCGGCGTGCGCATCCCCCTCGTCGCCTGGTCCCCGGGCCGGATCGCCCCCGGCACCACCAGCGCCCGCCCCACCCCGCTCTACGACCTCCTGCCGACCCTCGCCGACCTGGCGGGCGGCGCCCCGGCCCCCTCCGACATCGACGGGCTCTCGGCGGCCCCCGTCCTGAACGGCGCCCCCGCCCTCGCCCCGGTCCACGACCACCTGTACTGGTACCGGGACGAGCAGGGCGTCACCAGCCGCGCCAACACCCAGGACGGCGGCCGGGCGAAGCAGGTCGCGGAGGCCATCCGCAAGGACCGGTGGAAGGCCGTACGGTTCGCCCCGGCGCGGGACCGGACCGTACCGGACGCGCAGTGGCGGTTCGAGCTCTACGACCTGACCGCGGACCTCGCCGAGAAGCACGACGTGGCCGCCGCGAACCCGGCCGTGGTGGCCTCCCTCACCACCCTGCTCCGCTCCTCCTGGGCCGATGTGTACACCCGCCGCCCCTGGGGCCTGACCACGACCGCCTCCCCGTCCGCCGGCACGCTCACCACCACCCTGGCCAACGGGACGGCCCGACCCTGGGCCGACGCCCGCGTCTCGCTGACGGTCCCGGCGGGCTGGACCGCGACCCCGGCGGGCCCCGTCACGGCGGCCTCCCTCGCCCCGGGCGAATCCCTGACCACGCTGTGGACCCTCACCGCCCCGCCGGGCGCCACCGCCACCGCCCTCACCGCGTCGGCCACCGCGGGCGGCCACGCCTTCGGCGCGCAGACCCCGTACGCCCCGCTGCCCGCCCCGCCCACGCGCGACAGCTACCTCAGCGACCTGCCCTGGGTCTCGGCGGCCAACGGCTGGGGCCCGGTCGAGATCGACCGCTCCAACGGCAAACAGGCGGCGGGAGACGGCACCCCGATCGCCTTCGGCGGGGTCACGTACGCGAAGGGCCTCGGCGTGCACGCCCCGTCGGAGATCGTCTACCACCTGGGCGGCCGCGGGAACCGCTTCACGGCCCTGGTCGGCATCGACGACTTCTCGAAGAAGCAGTCCGCGTCCGGAGCCACCCGTGCCATCGTGCGCGGCGACGGCCGGACCCTCGCCACGACGGGGACCCTGACCGGCGCCTCGGGACCGACGCCGCTCGACGTGGACGTACGCGGAATCCGCCTCCTCCACCTCGTGGTCGAGGACGCCAACGCGAACTCCGCCTTCGACCACACCTCGTGGGCGGCGGCGCGGGTGACGGTGGTCTGAGGGGGGCCGCGCCCCCTCTGGTGTGCGGTTATGGGGTGATGGCGGCGAATTGTTCAGGGGTGACAGCAGGTTCACGGCAATGGATGATGCTCGGAGACTTGCGCATCAGTGCGTGCCCGACCGTTGCAGGGGGGAACGGCCGGGAAGCCGCCGTGCGGCGCCGTGTCCTGTGGTCCTTCCCCCTTGCTTCTCCGCCGAAGGAACCCTGCCCCGTGCGCCCTACCCGTAGGACGGCCCTGCTCACCGCGGGCCTCGTCACCCTCCTCGGCCTGCCGGCCACCGCGGCGGCCGCCGCGGACCCGGCCGACCTGTACGTGAACAGTGCGGCAGGCTCCCACTGCTCCGACGGCGGCACCGGTACGAAGGCCGTCCCGTTCTGCTCGATACCGGCGGCCGCGAAGGTCGTCCAGCCGGGCCGGACCGTGTGGATCGCGCCGAACACGAGCTACCCCGACGAGCTCACCATCGACCGCTCGGGAGAACCGGGCAAGCCGATCACCTTCGCCGTCACGGAAGAGAGCCGCAGTTTCCGGGCATACCTAGGCAAGGGCCTGACCATCGACGGGGCCTCTCACGTGGTGATCCGCAAGCTCAGTGTCCCCGGGGGCACCAAGGTCGTAGGCTCCGGCAACATCGAGCTCGACCGGCTCTACATCGGGGCCGGCTCGGAGGGCAAGGGCCTCGTTGTAGGCGAGGGAAGCACGGACGTGCGCGTCACCCGCAGCGACCTGACCGGTGTCTGGATCGACGGCGGCGCCCGGGGCACGGTACTCGGCCGGAACTACATCGACGGCGTGATCAACAAGGCGGACGTCATCGTGGCAGACGCGCCCGGTACTGCCGTCACCAACAACACGTTCGAAACCGACTGCGTTGCGGCCCTCGCGGTCAGCGGCGCCTCGGCAGGCTCCTCCGTGTCCAACAACGTGTTCGTCAACTGGCACAACGACCGCTGCACGTCGCCCGTACCGCGCACCGGCATCCTGGTGGCGGCGAACGCGGCGGCGGGTGTCCGGGCCGACTACAACGTGATCACCGGCCCCGTGGTCAAGATGGCTCCCTACACGTGGGCCGGTACGGCCTACCCGACCCCGGCGGCGTTCACGGCCGCCACGGGCCAGGGCGCCCACGACATCCTGGCCCCGGACTTCGAGGCGGTCGGCCCGAAGGACGGCTCTCCCACCATCGACTCGGGCGACCCGACGGCGCCGGGCGTGATCCCCGACGACTACTACGGGAAGCCCACCGCCGACGATCCGCGGGTCCCCAACTCCGGCAAGAACGGCGGCTACATCGACCGGGGTGCGTACGAGACCCAGGACGACCTGAGCGGTGTCGAGCTGGACGTCGCACCGGCGTGGGCGCCCGTCGGCACCAAGGTGAGGGCGATGGCGAGGGCGGCGAGTTCCTGGGCCGCCGCACTCACCTACCGCTACGACTTCGGTGACGGGACGCCCCTGGTGGCCACCAAGGCGACCACCGCGGAGCACGTGTACAGCACACCGTGTGCCTGCGAGGTGAAGGTGACGGCGATCAACGCTGTCGGGAAAGAGGTCTCCGGCTACGGACATACCAAGGTGGCCCCGGCCGGCCCGCTGACCGCCGCGTTCACGGCCGAGCCGGACCTGCCGACAGGGACCAACCCCATAAGCGGCCCCGGCCCGCTGAGCATCTCGATCGACACGGCGGCCACCACGGCGCCGTGGCCGGTGACGGGCATGGACGTGGACTTCGGCGACGGCGAGACCGTTCACAGCGACGACCTGTCCAGAACAGAGCACACCTACAAGTCGCCCGGCGATTACCGGGTGACGCTGACCCTCCAGGACTCCAAGGGCGCGAAGTCCACGGTCGCCAAGACCGTGAAGGCCCGCTATGCACCGTCCGGTTACGTTGCCACCGAGCCCTTCCGGCTGCTGGACACCCGAACGACCAACACCCCCGTCCAGGGCGGGAATCCGATCCCGGTGCGGCTGCCCAACTCAACCGCCATTCCGGGGCACGAGCTCTCGGCCGGCATGGCTTCGGCGGTCTTGAACGTCACGGTCACCGGCGCCACCGAGGACACCCACCTCGGTATCTGGCCTTCGGGGCAGCGCCGTCCGGCGACCTCGAACCTCAACGTTGCTGCGGGCGGCACTTCGGCCAACACGGTCACCGTTCCGGTGGGCGCGGACGGCAAGATCCAGGCCCAGCTGAACTCGGGCAGGGCTTCCCTGATCGTGGACTTCGTGGGCTACTACCAGCCGAACATCGGGCAGCGTTTCTCCCCGCTGGCCCCGACCCGGGTCCTGGACACCCGGACGACCGGCGGCGCACTGGGCGGCGGCAAGACCCGCACGGTCAAGGTGGCAGGCGTCAACGGCATCCCGGCGGACGCGACGGCGGTGGCTCTGAACCTGACCGGCACGGGGGCGAAGGAGCAGGCGCACGTCATCGCCTACCCGGACCCGGCGAAGCGTCCGGCCACCTCGAACCTGAACGTGGAGCCGGGCAAGGACAAGTCGAACCAGGCGATCGTCCCGGTCGGCCCGAACGGCACGATCACCCTGTTCACGAACAGCGGCTCGACCCACCTGGTCCTGGACGCGGTCGGCTACTACGCCAAGGGCGGCAAGGCCCTCTTCACCCCGGTCGTCCCCAAGCGCCTCGCCGACACCCGCACCACGGGCAAGGTGGCCCCGGGCGCCACGACCACGGTCTCCGGCCTCCCGGCGAACGCCATCGGCGCGGTCCTGAACGTCACCGCGACCGACACCACCGCCCCGGGCTTCCTGACCGCGTACGGCTACGGCGGCAAGCTCCCCGGAGCCAGCAGCCTGAACACCCTCCCGGGCCTCACGGTCCCGAACCACGTCACCACCCCGGTCGGACCCGGCGGCAAGGTGAACATCTTCAACAGCCACGGCGGCCCCAACCACGTGATCACCGACCTCCTCGGCTACTTCACGGCGAACTGACGCCCCCGCGGCACCTACGCCGAAGCCCCGGCCCCCGCGATGCGCGGGAGCCGGGGCTCTGTCGTACGCGGATCCGTACGCGGGTCGGGCAGATACGGCCGATCAGTACCCCGAGGGGTGCGCGGACAGCCAGGCGGAGTGTCGGTCGCGCAGCCGGTCCCTTTCCTCGGTGGTGGCGAGGATGACGTCCGCACCGCCGTCGTACGGGTGGTGGATGCGGGCGAACTCGGTGTCCGTCACGAAGATTCCGGGCAGCGTGTCGTCCGCGACGGCGCGGAGCAGCAGGTCGAGGCAGCCGGCCTGCCAGGGGCGGCGGTCGGCGTAGAAGAACCAGCGCGTGTGGAAGTCCGGGTCCGGGTCGTCGGTGTCGTCCAGGGTGGTCCACAGGGTGCCCTCCGGGTGGAGGGCGGCGCGGTGGGACGCCCGGTCCGGCGGCACGGACGGGTCGGCCCCGTCGGTGGTCACCACGTACACCTCGCCGCCCGCGAAGAGTTCGTCAAGGACCGTGTTGTACCGGTCGAGGAGGACCGCGTACTCGGCCTCGTCCTGCGCGTAGCGCTTCGACTCCGGCAGGCTGTGGAAGCGCACCCAGCGGTCCCCGTACACCGTCTTCAGTTCCCACGGAAGCATCGGCCCGGCAGGCCTGTGGGCCTGCCAGAGCCGAGTCAGCCGCTCGTGCGCCGGGTCGGGGAGCAGGGCGCCGGTCACGCCCCGGGTGCCCCGGCAATGCCGATGGGGCAGCTCACGCCCGTGCCGCCGATGCCGCAGTAGCCGCCGGGGTTCTTGTCCAGGTACTGCTGGTGGTGCGCCTCCGCGTTCCAGAAGGGGCGTTCCGCCGCCGGGAGGACGGCCGTGGTGATCGTGCCGTAGCCGGAGGCCGTCAGGACGCGCTGGTAGGCCTCGCGGGAGGCTTCGGCGGTGGCCTGGGCGGCGGGGGAGTGGGTGTAGAGCGCCGAGCGGTACTGGGTGCCGACGTCGTTGCCCTGGCGGAAGCCCTGGGTGGGGTCGTGGGACTCCCAGAACAGCTTCAGCAGGGCTTCGTAGGAGACCAGGGAGGGGTCGAAGACGACCCGGACCACCTCGGTGTGGCCGGTGCCGCCCGAGCAGACCTCTTCGTAGGTCGGGTTCTCGGTGAAGCCGCCCTGGTAGCCGGCCAGGGTGGTCCACACCCCCGGGGTCTGCCAGAACTTGCGCTCGGCGCCCCAGAAACAGCCGAGGCCGAAGTCCGCGACCTCGAGGTGGGCGGGGTACGGGCCCGCGAGGGGGTTGCCGAGCACGGTGTGCACGGCGGGCAGTCCGAAGAGCGGCTCCGCGCGGCCGGTCAGGGCTTCCTCGCGGGTCGGGAGCTCGGGCGTGCGGCGGTACGAGAACATGGATTCCCTCCTAGTGGTCTACCGATAACGGCGGACGGGGGGCCGGGATTCCCCGTTCTCGTACCGCCCCGGCCGCCGTCAGTGCGGCAGCGTTGCCGGGGAGCCGCCGTTGGCTTCGTAGCCGGCTACCGCCAGGGCGCGGTAGATCGCGTACGAGGCCGCCGGGTCCGGGTCGGCGGACCAGGGGAGGGCGCCCACGTAGCCGTCGACGTGGCGGATCTGGTCCATCGCCTCGGCCCAGCGTTCGCCGCCGACCAGGAAGAGGATGAGCAGGTGGCGCACGTGCGCCAGCATCGGGTCGTCGGGACGCGCGCTGTGGACCGCGTACAGGGCGCCCTCCACCGCGCGGGTCACGGACGCGCTCTGGTGGAAGCTGCGGATCAGGACGACGTCGGGGATGTGCTCGTAGAGGGCGAAGAGCGGGAGCGCCGCCAGCAGGGAGCCCTGGGGGGCGCGGGCCGCCGCGTGGTGGGTGAAGGCGTCGGCCTTCTCCCGGGAGCCGTGCCACTTCTCGCACCAGTAGTTCAGCGCCGCCAGGTGCGCGCCCATGTGCTCGGGCGCCCGGTCGATGATCTTCGCCCACAGGGCGTCGTACTCGGGCTCCGAGTAGTGCAGCATCCGGGCCACGGACAGCTCGACGATGTACGGGACCGGGTCGCCGGGGGCCAGCAGCGCGGCCTTGTGGCAGGACTCCCGGGCCTCCTCCGCGATGATCCGTACGTCGGCCTCGCTCATGCCCTCCGGGCGCCGCCACATCTGCTGCGCCAGCAGCTCGGCGTGCACCTGCGCGCCGCCCGCGTCCTTCGGGGCCTCCAGCCGCCAGGCCTTCAGCCACCGCGCCCCGGCCCCGGGCTCCTGGGAGAGCTCCAGCGCCGCCGAGCCGGCGAAGGCCTGGACGCGCTGCCAGCGCACCTCGCCCTCCCGGGAGGTGCCGGCCAGCAGCTGGGAGGCGGCCTGCCACTGCCCGGTCCGCCGCACGTGGTCGAGGGCGTCCATCAGGTCGTGGTCGGGGCCGGGGATCCGGATGTCGAGCTCCTCCTGGAGGGCGAATCCGTAGTCAGCCGGGTCGGCGGCGTCCGGGCTCCCGGGCGCGACCAGGCGCAGGCCGCCCCGCCTGCGCCGCAGGACCGGTGAGAGGACGGCGAAGAGCAGACCCATCGCGAGCAGGAACCACAGAATCTCCATGACCCCAGCGAACCAGACCGACCCGTGCGAAGGCCAATAGGAGGCAAAGACAGGTGCTCCGCACGCCCCGGGACCGCTTAGCATCGGGCCATGAGCGACGACAGCCACGAGCACCAGAGCTTCGAGACCCGCGCCATCCACGCGGGCAATACGGCGGACCCGCTGACCGGCGCGGTCGTACCCCCGATCTACCAGGTGTCCACGTACAAGCAGGACGGCGTCGGCGGGCTGCGCGGCGGCTACGAGTACAGCCGCAGCGGCAACCCGACCCGCACCGCGCTGGAGGAGAACCTCGCGGCGCTGGAGGGCGGCCGGCGCGGGCTCGCCTTCGCGTCCGGGCTCGCCGCCGAGGACTGCCTGCTGCGTACGCTGCTCTCCCCGGGCGATCACGTGGTCATCCCGAACGACGCGTACGGCGGCACCTTCCGCCTCTTCGCGAAGGTCGTCTCCCGCTGGGGCGTCGAGTGGTCGGTCGCCGACACCTCCGACCCGGCGTCGGTGCGCGCGGCGATCACCCCGAAGACCAAGGTCATCTGGGTCGAGACCCCCTCCAACCCGCTGCTCGGCATCACGGACATCGCCGTCGTCGCCGACATCGCGCGGACGGCCGGCGCCAAGCTGGTCGTGGACAACACCTTCGCGTCCCCCTACCTGCAGCAGCCCCTCGCGCTCGGCGCGGACGTGGTCGTGCACTCGCTGACCAAGTACATGGGCGGCCACTCCGACGTCGTCGGCGGCGCGCTCGTCGCCGCGGACGCGGCGCTGGGCGAGGAGCTGGCCTACCACCAGAACGCCATGGGCGCGGTGGCCGGCCCCTTCGACTCGTGGCTGGTGCTGCGCGGCATCAAGACGCTGGCCGTCCGCATGGACCGGCACGCGGAGAACGCGGGCAAGATCGCCGAGATGCTGGTCCGCCACCCCAAGGTCCACACGGTCCTCTACCCGGGCCTGCCCGAGCACCCGGGCCACGAGATCGCCGCCAAGCAGATGCGCAACTTCGGCGGCATGATCTCCTTCCGCGTCACCGGTGGCGAGGAGGAGGCCGTCGCGATCTGCGACCGGACCAAGATCTTCACCCTGGGCGAGTCCCTCGGCGGCGTCGAGTCCCTCATCGAGCACCCGGGCCGCATGACCCACGCCTCGGTGGCCGGCTCCGCCCTGGAGGTCCCGGGCGACCTGGTCCGCCTGTCGGTGGGCATCGAGAACGCCGACGACCTGCTGGCCGACCTCACGCAGGCGCTGGGTTAGTCAGCCCGAAGCAGTCAGAGCGAAACACGTCTCCCCGTCCGGGCACGTCCTACCAGGGCGGGGAGACCTCGCTCGAAGGCGTCGACCACGCGCCGGTCAGCGAGGCCCACACCACGAAGGCCACCACCGCCGCCCACAGCAGGCTCCAGCCGATCCGCCGCACGGCCCTGCGGCGGCGCAGCAGCCGGTCGCCCCGCGCGGCCGCGCCGGCCGCGAGATCGGGCGGCACCGCCGGGTACGGGCCCTCCAGCAGCCGTTTGACCTGGGCTTCCCGGGGATCGGGGCTCATGCCGCCTCCTTGCGGCGGGCGTCCGGCCGGGGACGACCGGGGGCGGCTCCGGGGCGGGAGCCCAGCTCGGCCACGGCCCGGTCGCACAGGGCCCGTACCCGCTCGGGCGCCAGCCCCAGCTGCGCGGCCGTGACCTCCTCCGCGACCCCTTCGTAGAGCCGCAGCACCACGACGAGCCGCTCCAGCGGCCCCAGCCGCCCCAGTACCCCGCTGCCCCCGTGGTGGCGGCGGCCGGTACGGGCGAAGGCGGCGCACAGCTCCTGGCGGGTGTGGTCGTACGGGTCGTCCCCGCGCAGCCTGCGCCAGTTCGCGTACGTACGGGCCAGCGCGTCGCCGAGCAGCCCGCGCGCGGCGGGGGCCGCGGCCGCGGCGTCGGCGGTGGCGCCGGCGCCGGAAAGGGCCGGGGACGCGGTGTCGGACGCGGTCGTCGCGGGCTCCGCCGTCAGCAGGATCGCGACGCGCAGAAGCCGCCCCGCCGCGCCCGCGACGAAGGCTTCGAACTCCGCGTAGGGGCCCGGCCCGTGGTCCACAGTCCACATAGTGCGGCCGGAGGGACCGCCTCGGAAGGGGTCGGGCGCCAGTCGCAACGCAGTCGGGACCCAGCAGGGCGTCAACCGCGCCTCAGCAGGGCCCCAACCGGGCGTCAGCCGGCGTCACCCGGGCGTCAGCCGGTGTCGACCGGGCCCCAACCGGCCCCCAACCGGGCGTCACCCGGTGTCGACCGGGCGTCAGGAGGCGGGGCCGGCCTCGGACCCCGGCTCGGAGCCGGCCGACATCAGCTCGGACAGCGAGACGTTGAAACGGGTCAGCAGACCGGTGAACGCCTCGCGCTCCTCCTCGTCCCAGCCGTCCGTCACCCGGGCCATCAGCTCGCGCCGCGAGGAACGGACCTCCTCCAGCCGCGCCAGCCCGCGCGGGGACAGCGCGAGCACCACGGCCCGGCCGTCCTCGGGGTGCGAGGTCCGCTTGACCAGGCCGCTGTCGACGAGCGGGGCGACCTGGCGGGTGACGGTGGAGGAGTCGATGCCCATCCCGCCGGCGAGCGCCTTGACGCCCATCGGGCCTTCCAGGTCGAGCCGGTTCAGCAGCAGGTACGCGGCCCGGTCCATGGAGTTGCGGGCCTGGCCCACCCCGCCCAGACGGGTCTGCTCGGCGCGCCGGGCGAAGACCGCGACCTGGTGCTGGAGTGCGTCGAGGAGACCGGCTTCGGCGGGCGCGCCGGCCGGCGCGGGCAGGTCGGAACTGGCCGGGGTGGAGGGCATGGCCGTGGGCTCTCTTCGCATGGGGCCGACAAGGATGGGGGACAGAGTACGCGGCCGTGCGACGGCTCGTACTCCTCGTACAAGAACTGATACGGCAGCGGTGAAACGCCGACTACGAGCCGTCCCGCATGGCGAGATATCGCCGCTCCTGTGGGCGTCCCGTCCGCGCCCCGTCCGGTGCATGTCCGCGTCCCGTCCGCGTCCCCTCCGCGTTCCGTCAGGGTCCCGCACAGGGCCCCCGCTCACCCGTCCCGCCCAGCGCAGCGGAACGTGCGGCGGACCGGCTGCGAGACTGGCCGCATGAACTACCGAGTGCCGCAGCCCGTCCCGCAGGTCATCCTCGACGACATCCGGGGGGCCCAGAAGATGCTCTCCGGCGTCTCCCGGGTGACCGCGATGGAGGGCAGCCGGTACCTCTCCTCGCTCACCGGCTCCCCGGTCCACTTCAAGTGCGAGAACCTCCAGCGCACCGGTTCCTTCAAGCTGCGCGGCGCCTACGTGCGCATCGCGGGCCTGCGCCCCGAGCAGCGGGCGGCCGGGGTCGTCGCCGCCAGCGCGGGCAACCACGCCCAGGGCGTGGCGCTGGCCTCCTCGCTCCTCGGGGTCCGCTCGACCGTGTTCATGCCGGTCGGGGCGCCCCTGCCGAAGGTGGCCGCGACCCAGGACTACGGCGCCGAGGTGCGGATGCACGGGCAGGTCGTGGACGAGACGCTGGCCGCGGCCCAGGAGTACGCGGACCGGACGGGCGCGGTGTTCATCCACCCCTTCGACCACCGCGACATCATCGCGGGCCAGGGCACGGTCGGCCTGGAGATCCTGGAGCAGTGCCCCGAGGTGCGCACGATCCTGGTCGGCATCGGCGGCGGCGGGCTCGCCGCCGGGGTGGCGGTCGCGGTGAAGGCGCTGCGCCCCGACGTCCGGGTGATCGGAGTCCAGGCGGCGGGCGCGGCCGCCTACCCGCCCTCGCTCAAGGTCGGGCACCCCGTGTCCATCGACAACCCGAACACGATGGCGGACGGCATCAAGGTGGGACGGCCCGGCGACATCCCCTTCAAAATCATTGGCGAGCTGCTCGACGACGTACGTACGGTGTCCGAAGACGCGCTCTCCAGCGCGCTGTTGCTCTGCCTCGAGCGGGCGAAGCTGGTGGTCGAGCCGGCCGGGTGCAGCCCGGTGGCCGCACTGCTGAGCGAGCCCGAACTGTACGGCGACGGCCCGGTGGTGGCCGTGCTGTCCGGCGGCAACATCGACCCGCTGCTGCTGCAGCGGATCCTGCGCCACGGCATGGCCGCGGCCGGCCGCTACCTGTCGCTGCGGCTGCGGGTGACCGACCGGCCGGGGGCGCTGGCCGGTCTGCTGGGGGAGTTGTCAGTGGTGGATGCGAACGTGTTGGACGTGAGCCACGTGCGGACGGATCCGCGCCTGGGGCTCACGGAGGTGGAGGTGGAGCTGCACCTGGAGACGAAGGGGCCGAAGCACTGCGCGGAGGTCGCGCGAGCGCTGCACGGCGCGGGGTACAAGGTCATGAGCTAGCAAGCTCACCTCCCGGGGTGACCCCAGGACGACCCCGGGGTGACACTCCCCGATCCGGTGGCGAGACGCGATATGACGCGATACGGTGTCGCCCGTTCGGCTGAGCGAGGTCGGCTCGGCGCCCATAGGATTCGCGTAGGAATGTCACGATTCAACCGGTTCGATTCGCACTGGGAGCACCCATATGCCAGGCGCCATCTACGCCGAAGGTCTGGTCAAGACCTTCGGCGACGTAAGGGCTCTGGACGGCGTTGACCTCGATGTACCCGAAGGCACGGTCCTCGGGCTGCTCGGCCCGAACGGCGCGGGCAAGACCACGACCGTACGGGTCCTGACCACCCTCCTCCAGCCCGACAGCGGCAAGGCGGTCGTGGCCGGGATCGACGTCCTCAAACACCCGAACGAAGTCCGGCGCTCGATCGGCCTCTCCGGCCAGTTCGCCGCCGTCGACGAATACCTCACCGGCCGGGAAAACCTCCACATGGTCGGCCAGCTCTACCAGATGGGCGCCAAGGCGGCGAAGGCCCGGGCCAGTGAGCTGCTGGAGCGCTTCAACCTCGGCGACGCCGCCGACCGCACCGCCAAGACGTACTCCGGCGGCATGCGCAGGCGCCTCGACCTCGCCGCGGCCCTCGTCGTCAGCCCGCCCGTGATGTTCATGGACGAGCCCACCACCGGTCTCGACCCGCGCAACCGCCAGGCGCTGTGGGCCATCATCCAGGAGCTCGTCGCGGGCGGCACCACGCTGCTGCTCACCACGCAGTACCTGGAGGAGGCCGACCACCTCGCGCACGACATCTGCGTGGTCGACCACGGCCGGGTCATCGCGCGCGGCACTTCCGACCAGCTCAAGGCCCAGACGGGCGGCGAGCGCGTCGAGGTCGTCGTGCACGAGCGCGAGCACATAGCCACCGCCCGCGAGGTGCTCGCCGGCTTCGGCAAGGGCGAGACCACCGTCGAGGAGCACACCCGCAAGCTGACCGTGCCGGTCTCCGGCGGCGCCAAGCTGCTCGCCGAGGTCATCCGCGAACTCGACGGACGCGGCATCGAGATCGACGACATCGGCCTGCGCCGTCCCACCCTGGACGACGTGTTCATCTCCCTGACCGGCCACGCGGCGGAGCTCACCGCCGAGGAGAACGGAGAGGCTCCCACCGACGCGAAGTCCGCGAAGGCCGCGAAGTCGGCGGGCAGCCGCAAGGACCGTAAGGAGGTGGCGAAGTGACCCTCACCTCCACGACCCCGGAGCTGGCGGCGCCCCGCCCGCGCGGCGGCATCGTCCAGGGGATCAACGACTCCCTGGTCATGGCCAAGCGCAACCTGATCCGCATGTCCCGCATCCCCGAGATGGTCATCTTCGGGCTGATCCAGCCGATCATGTTCGTCGTGCTGTTCAGCTACGTCTTCGGCGGCTCGATGATGATCGGCGGCTCGACCAGCGCCAGCGACTACCGGAACTTCCTGATGGCCGGCATCTTCGCGCAGACCGTCACCTTCGCCACCGCCGGAGCCGGCGCGGGCATCGCGGACGATATGCACAAGGGCCTGATCGACCGCTTCCGGTCGCTGCCGATGGCCCGCGGCGCGGTCCTCACCGGCCGCACCCTGGCCGACCTCGTGCAGACCGCCCTGACCATGGTCGTCCTGGCGATCGTGGCGCTCCTCGTCGGCTGGCGCATCCACGAGGGCATCCCGAAGGCCCTCGCGGGCTTCCTCCTGCTCCTGCTCCTCGGTTACGCGTTCTCCTGGATCGGCGCCCTGATCGGCCTGTCGGTGCGGACCCCGGAGGCGGCCACCTCGGGCGGGCTGATCTGGCTGTTCCCGGTCACGTTCATCTCCAACGCCTTCGTGCCCACCGAGAACATGGCGAGCTGGCTCCAGCCCATCGCGGAGTGGAACCCGTTCAGCGCGACCGTCCAGGCCTGCCGCGAACTCTTCGGCAACCCGGGTGTGTCGCCTTCGGACGCCTGGCCGATGACGCACCCGGTGTGGGCCTCGCTGATCTGGTCCGTGGTGATCATCGTGGTGTTCCGCACCCTGGCGGTACGCAAGTACCGCTCGGCGACGGCGTAGGCCCCCGCACGCGCCCCGCACGCGCGAAGCCCCGCCGAGCAGCGGCTCGGCGGGGCTTCGCGGTGAAAAGCGGGTCGAAAAGAAAGGGGGGTGATCAGCCGGTGAAGGGCTTGACGTCGAGGATCTTGACCGACGCCTGCTTGCCGTTCGGCAGCTCGTACCGGGCGTCCTCGCCGATCTTCTTGCCCAGCACGCCGGAGCCCAGCGGGGACTGCGGGGAGTAGGTCTCGAAGTCCGAGGACGCGTACTCGCGCGAGGCCAGCAGGAACTCCATGGTGTCGGACTCGTCGCCGTCGAAGGCGATCTTGACCAGGGTGCCGGGGGCCACTTCGCCCTCGGAGGCGGGGGCCGTGCCGACCTTGGCCTTCTCCAGCAGCTGCGTGAGCTGGCGGATGCGCAGCTCCTGCTTGCCCTGCTCCTCCTTGGCCGCGTGGTAACCGCCGTTCTCACGGAGGTCGCCCTCCTCGCGGGCCGCCGCGATCTTGATCGTGATCTCCGACCGTGCGGGACCAGAGAGGTACTCCAGCTCGGCCTTCAGCTGGTCGTACGCCGCCTGGGTCAGCCAGGTGACGCTCTCGCTCGTCTGGGTCACGGGTGCTCCTCGTCGGTACAGGGACTACAAAGCCGCCAGCGGCGGACGAAACCACGAGCCTAACAATTCGGGAAGAAAAGGGGGAGGACGCCAAGTGTGTGAAGTGCGTCCGATCACGCGCGCGACACGCCTCGGGGCACGACTCGGGTCACGCCTCAGGGCACCCTTCGGGTCACGCCTCAGAGCCCGCCTCGGGCCCTGCCCCAGGGCACCCCTCCGGTCAGCCCGCGGAACCCGCCACGCGACAGCCGATCAGCTCGATCATCGTGGCGCGCCCGGTGGTCTTCAGCGTGACCATCCGGTCCACGCGCTTGTCCGGCTCCGTGAAGGTGAAATCGGCGCGGCCGACCTCGCCGTGCCCCTCGTCCTGCGAGCTCAGCGTGCACACACCGGTCTCCGAGGCCCCCTTGCGCACCTCCAGGTGCACCTGGACCGCGGTATCGGAGACGACCTTGAACTTGATGACCTCGGCACTGACACTCTGCCCGGCCACGTAGTCCCAGCCGATCCAGCCGACCACACCCAGCAGCGCGACCCCGAGGACGGAGCCGATCACCTTGAGCTTGCGGTCCGCACGCTCGTCCGCCGACCGGCCGTAGCGGCCCTCGGGCAGCTCTTCGCGCACCGCGCTCATCGATCGTTCCCTTCGAGGTGGGCGAACACCGGGATCCCGGGGTGACCCCCCGGAATTTTTCCACCTCCCGATTCGGTCACTATAGAAGCGCCCGCCCTGACGACTCAAAGAGGATCCTGTCTTGACCGAGCAGCTTCGACTGATGGCCGTCCACGCCCACCCCGACGACGAGTCGAGCAAGGGCGCGGCCACCATGGCCAAGTACGTGTCCGAGGGGGTGTCCGTGCTGGTCGTGACCTGCACCGGCGGCGAGCGCGGCTCGGTCCTGAACCCCAAGCTCCAGGGTGACAAGTACATCGAGGAGCACATCCACGAGGTGCGCGCCAAGGAGATGGACGAGGCGCGCGAGATCCTCGGCGTCGACCAGGAGTGGCTGGGATACGTCGACTCCGGGCTTCCCGAGGGCGACCCGCTGCCGCCGCTGCCCGAGGGCTGCTTCGCGCTGGCGGACGTCGACGAGGCGGCCGGCCGCCTGGTGAAGAAGATCCGCGCCTTCCGGCCCCAGGCCGTCACCACGTACGACGAGAACGGGGGCTACCCGCACCCCGACCACATCATGACCCACAAGATCACGATGGTGGCCTTCGATCACGCGGCCGACACCGAGAAGTACCCCGAGGCCGAGTTCGGCCCGGCGTACCAGCCGCAGAAGCTCTACTACAACCAGGGCTTCAACAAGCCGCGCACCATCGCCCTGCACGAGGCGCTGCTCGCCCGCGGCCTGGAATCCCCCTACGGGGAGTGGCTGGAGCGGTGGAAGGAGTTCGAGCGCAAGGAGCGGACCCTGACCACCCACGTGCCCTGCGCCGACTTCTTCGAGATCCGTGACAAGGCGCTCATCGCCCACGCCACGCAGATCGACCCCGACGGCGGCTGGTTCCGCGTCCCGATGGAGATCCAGAAGGAGGTCTGGCCGACGGAGGAGTACGAGCTCGCGAAGTCCCTCGTGGACACTTCCCTCCCCGAGTCCGACCTCTTCGCGGGCATCCGGGAGAATGCGTAGCTATGAGCGCTACGCACGAAGCAATCGCCCAGCTCCTCCCGCTGGCCGGCGACACCTTCGACAAGAACAAGGTGACCCCGGGCCTCCTCGGATTCGTCGTGTTCGCGGCCCTCGCCCTCGGGGTGTGGGGCCTGATGAAGTCGATGAGCCGCCACATGGGCCGCGTCGACTTCAAGGAAGCCCCCGAGCCCGCCCCGGCGGAGGGCACCCGCGCCCCGTAGGGGCCGTCCAGATGGGGTGACCGCCGCCCGGCCCGCCTTCGCGGCCGGGCGGCGGGTCTCCGCGCGCCCTACGCCGAGGGCAGCGGCACCGGGACGCCCATGATCTCCCGCGAGTGCAGGTTCGGTACGAGCGACAGCCGCCACGCCTGCCAGCCCTCCGCCGGGTCGACCCCGCGCGCCAGGATCACCGTGTAGGACTCCAGGCAGTCCTCCAGCCGCCCGTCCCGCATCGGATGCGGGGCCGCCGCCAGCCGCGCCAGCTCCGTGCGCGCCTCGTCCGGGGCCGCCGGGACCGCGTACGGCAGGAGCGTGCAGCGCAGGAAGCGCGCCCAGTCCTCCCCGCGCCGGTCCCCGTAGGAGATGAACAGCCGCACCGCCTCCTCGCACAGGTCCAGCGCCTGCGCGGTGCGCCCGTTGCCCGCGTCCACCACCGCCAGCTCCAGACAGGTCCAGGCCTCCCCGTGGGCCAGCCCGATCCGCCGGAAGTCCGCCCGCGCGTCCACCAGCAGCTGACGGGCGAAGCCGGAGTTCTTCAGGTTCCCCGTCTGCGTCGCCCGCTGGTCGCGCGTGACCCGGCCCGAGTGGTGGCGGGCGTGCGCCAGCCCGTACACGTCCCGCATCCGGGAGAACATCGTGCGGGCCCGCTCCAGCTCCCGTACCGCCCGGTCCCGCTCCCCGGCCTCCTCCAGCGCCTGGCCCAGGTAGTACAGCGTCCACGCCTCGCCGCGCGCGTCCTCCGCCTCCCGGTGCCGGGCCAGCGCGTCCCGCAGCCGCTCCAGCGCCGGCCCCGGATCCCCGTCGACCACCCGGGCCCGCCCCAGCTGGGTCAGCGCCCACGCCTGGCCCCGGTCGTCGCGCGTGCGCCCGTACAGCTCCAGCGCCAGGCGCAGCTCCGCCTCCGCACGCGGGACCTCGCCCAGGCGCAGGTACACCTGGCCCAGCTGCAAGTGCGCCCAGGCCTCGCCGTGCACGCTCTCGCTCTCCCGGTGCAGGACGAGGGATTCGCGCAGCAGCCGCAGCGCCTCCGCGAGGTGCGCGCGGTCGCGCTCCACCGCGCCCAGCGCGTGCAGACCCCACGCCCGGTCGCCCGCCAGCTCGTCCGGAGCCTGGAGCACCAGCGCCTCGCGGATGCGGGCCGAGGCCTCGGGGAGGTTGCCCTGGTGGTGCAGGGTGATCCCGAGCGAGACCAGCGCCATGCCCGCGCCGGCCTCCTGCCGGGCCTCCTTGTACTGGTCGACCAGCGAGGTCAGGGTGGTGCGGGACTTGTCCAGCTCGCCGAGCTGGCGGGCCGCGATACCCGTACGCCACTGCACCGAGCGGACCAGCAGACCCTGGTCGACGGCCTGTGTGAGCTCGTTGATCTCACCGAGCCGGTACAGGTCACCGCGCAGCAGGCAGAAGTCGCAGAGCGCGCCCAGCAGGTCCAGTACGGCCTGCTGGTCCACGCCCTCCGAGTGCCGCAGCGCCGCCGTGATGAAGCTCGACTCGTCGTCCAGCCAGCGCAGGGCCGCGTCCAGCGAGGCGAAGCCGTGCCCGCCGACCGTGCTCGCCTTGGACAGGGCGTTCGCCCGCGTCGACATCTTTCCGTCGACCATCCGGATCACCGAGTCCGCGAGCTGCGCGTACGTACGGATCAGCCGCTCGTGCGCCGCCGCGGCGCCCGCCCGGTCCTCGTCCTGCGCGAGCCGCGCCGCCGCGTACGCCCGCACCGCGTCGTGCATCCGGAACCGGTCCCCGCGTACGTGGTCCAGCAGCCCCGCCCTCGCCAGCTCGCGCAGCAGCCGCCCGGCCTCCACCTGATCCGCGTCGATCAGCGCCGCCGCGGCCGCCGCCCCGAGCGAGGCCCGGCCGGCCAGCGTCAGGCGGCGCAGCAGCCGGCGCCGCTCCTCGGGCAGGGCCGCGTAGGCCAGGTCCAGGGCGGCGTCCAGCGAACCACCGGCCCGCGGAGCCTCCCCTGCGTCCCCTACGTCCCCTGCGTCCCCTGCGTCCCCTACGTCCCCTACGTCCCCTGCGTCCCCTACGTCCCCGAGCGGAGCCAGCACGCGCAGCGCCAGCGGCAGCCCGGCGCCGAGCGCGAGCAGCGCCCGCACGGTCCCGTCCGGGTACGCCGCCGCGGGCGCGGGCCCGCCGGGGGGCGGCTGCGCCCCGACGGGGGCCGCCGCCCCTGCCCCTGCCCCTGCCCCTGCGGCTCCGGCTCCCGCGGCTCCCGCCCCCGACGACCCCGACGCCTCCGCGACCGCCGCACGGACCAGCTCCGCGCCCGCCTCCTCCGCCAGCCGGGTCACCGGCAGCTGGTACACCCAGGCCGCCGGCTCGGCGGGCAGCTCCAGCGGCTCCCGGGCCGTGACCAGGACCAGGCTCTCGGAACGCTCGGGCACGAGCATCCGTACCTGCGCGGCGTCCACCGCATCGTCCAGAACCACCGCAACCGGGGTGCCCTGCACGTGCTGGTGGTACAACTCGCCCAGCCTGCGCACCTGTTGCTCCGCCGACGAACCCTCGCGGAACAGCAGTTGCTCGCGCGGCGCACCGAGCCGGTTCATCAGGTGCAGCAGCGCCTCGCGCGTCGGCAGCGGACTCTCGGAGGCGCCCCCGCCGCGCAGGTTCACCACGCAGGCACCCCTGAACTGGTCCCGCAGCGCCTGCGCGGCGTGCAGCGCGAGCGTGGTGCGGCCCACCCCGGGCTCCCCGTGCAACACCACCACCACCGGGCGGGTCTCCGTGCTCGCCCGGGCGCTCTGCACCCACTGCGCGATCCGGGCCAGCTCGGCCCGCCGACCCACGAAAGCGCCCTCCAGTGCCGGGAGTTGCCCGAAGGACTGCTCCAGCATGGCCCGCCGGCGGGCCTCGGCGCTGCGATTGGCGCCGCGCAGCCTGACGCCGGAGCCGCCGTTGCCGCCGGTCCCGTTCACCTTGGGCGGGGCCTGCAGCGCCGCGGCCACCTTGCGCTGCTGCTCCAGGAAGGGGCGTATCCCGCGCACCTCCAGCGCCGACAGCCACTGCAGCTTGAGCTGCTCCGCGCCGCCGGGCCGGCCCGCCTCCCCGGCGCGCCGGTTCGCCGCGGGCAGGTGCAGGGCCGTCACCTTGACCACCGTCGCCGTCGCCCCGGCCACGCCCACGATGGCGCCGGTGGTCAGGGCCGTGCCGACCGCGACGCTGAAGGCCAGGTCGGCCACGATCGCGGCAGCGGCCGCAACTCCCGTGACCAGCAGCGCGGTCGAGGTGTTCGCCCGCCGGAAGGCCTCGCCGAGCGACTCGTCCCCGGCCGCCGCCTCGTCCAGCGCGCGCGTGTACGCCTCGTACTCGGCGGCGGCGCTCGCCGCGAGCGAATCCAGCGCCTGCCTGCCGCGCGCCAGCAGCGCGGCCTTGGCCTCCGGAGTACCGGCCGCCCCACCGGCTCCCCGCCGGGACTCCTCCTCCACGGCCCGCCCCAGCAGCCGCTCGGCCTCACCGCGATGACTGTCCCGCATCGGCAATCCCCCTCAGAGAGCTCCGGCACCGTGCCACAAGTGTCCGCCGGGACGCGCACAAGCGCGAGGGAATCTGAGCTAGTTCAGAGGGAGTTGACCGGCAAGCGGTCGCTTATGGTGACCCGGTGAGCAGACGGTGGAGAACTCCGGGACTGTGCGCGACGATGACGGCGCTGCTGCTGGCGGCGACCGCCGGCTGTGAACTGATGCCGAAGGAACCAGTGCCCACGCGGGGGTTCTGGCTCCGCTACGAGAAGCCGGTGGCCGCCGACCGCGACGAAGCCCGCTTCCTGAAGCAGTGGATCCTCGCCGACATGATCGTCGGTGGCCTCAACGACTACGTCGACCTCCCTGACCTGGTCACCGTCGTCGTCCGCTCCTGCCACGGCGAAGGCAGCGGCTACGCCCCGCAGGCCCGGCGCATCGACTTCTGCTACGACGACCTGGGCAAGCAGCGCGAACTGTTCTCCCGCGCCGAGAGCATCCTCCACGACGAAGATCTCGCCGAACTCGTCTACGCGATGCTCTACCACGAGGTCGGCCACGCCCTCATCGACGCACTGCACCTCCCGGCCGGCGGTGACCGCGCGGAGGGCGACGCCGCCGACCGCTTCGCCCAGCTGATGCTGAACGGCAGCAAGGAGGGCGCCGAGTCACTCCTGATCGCGGCCCGGTCCCACGACCTGTCGGCCGCCTTCGACCCCGCCCCCTCCGACGAGCACGCCCCGCCGGCGGCCCGCGCGGAATCCCACCGCTGCGCGGTCTACGGCGCGTCCCCGACCCGGCACAAAGCCCTGGCCACCCCGTCCCGCGCCACCTGCGCAGCCACCTGGACCCGAACCCGCGACACCTGGACCCGCGACCTGGCCCCGCTACTGCGGCGCTGACCCGGGCCACGACGAGCCGCACCGGCTGTCCTGAGAACGCTTGGGGCAGGATGGGCCCATGCCGAACCGCCTCGCGAACGAGACCTCCCCGTATCTGCTCCAGCACGCCGACAACCCCGTCGACTGGTGGCCCTGGTCCCCGGAGGCCTTCGCGGAGGCACGGGAGCGCGGGGTGCCCGTGCTGCTCAGCGTCGGCTATGCAAGCTGCCACTGGTGCCAGTAGATGTACACAACCAGGTAGTTCTGACCTGAGAGGTTTCCGGGGAGTGCCGGCATGGACACGTACGATGAGCGGCTGGGGCAGAAGATAGCCACATGGGTCGAGTGGGCACCCGAGCGGTACGACACCATTCGCCGCCGGCACTTGGAGGGCAGTGCCCCCGCTGCTGCCGCCGACGAACAGGAGGAGTGCGCGTGACCGCTACGGTCCTCGAGCCGCGCACGGCCGCCGCTTTGGCCGCCCGCCACCGCAGCAGCGACGCCGTTGTCGGTCGGGTCTACGCCGCCATCACCCGACTCTGCCACGGGAAGACCTAAGTCACCCTCGCCGCCGTCTGCCGCCGCGCGAACGTGTCGCGCTCCTTCCTTTGCGACCACTCCGACGCCTGCGTTTCCAGCACTGCTGCGTCGCGAATCATCGAAGCCTGCTTCGCCCGCCCTCAGCGACACGGATGGGCCTGGCTGGGCCGAGCCGGACGAGGACGCTCTCACGATCTTCTCACTCTTAGGGGAGTAGCGCCCGGCGGCGAGGACGGTTCGGTGTCACCCGATCGGCACGGACGGGCGACCTCGGTCGCGGAGCCGGCCCAGGTGCACGTTGATGTCTTCGAAGAGGTGGGTGAGGGTGTCGACGGACGCGGTGGGGGCGGTGCCGTCGTCGGGGCCGTCGGGGAGACGGTCCCAGGCGACGGGAGGAGCCGAGTCGGCCTCGGCGATCCAGGCCAGCAGTTCTGCGTCGTCCGGGAGTTCGTCGGGCCCTATGACCTCGTACATCAGGGTGCTGCCGGCGATGCCGATGGCCTTGCACAGCGCGTTCAACTGGTCGCCCAGTCGGGGAGCACCGGCAGCGGCCAGGTTCTCTATGACCCGTAGCAGGGCCAGCGCAGTGGGGCGGTGGTCCATGACGCCGAGGCGCAGGGCGGTGTTGAGGAAGTCCTGGTTCCCGCAGGCCGCCTCGACGGGACGGTAGTCGGCGCCGTCGCGGCACATCTCGGCGGCCCACCACAGCCGGGCGAACGCCTGGACGGAGCTGCCTCCCACGAATCGGGACGCCTGGACGACGGCAGTCCGGCGCGCGTCCTCACCGCCTGCCGGTAGGTGGCGCCACAGGACGTAGTCCGGAGCGACGACCATGGCGAGATATGCCCACAGATCCTTGTCGGCGGCCTCGCTCCTGGTCAGTCGCAGGGTTGCGTGCAGGCGCGGAGCGAGCCAGGCGTCGGCGTCGGCGCGGTCGCTCGCGAAGCGGGCCATGGCCTGGTCCAGCAGCTCCCGGACCGGTTCGGTGTTCCACCGCGCCGACGGGTCGGCGATCACGGTCGCGGCGCGCAGCAGAGCGACCTGGGCGGGCGGCTCGGCTCCGGACAGAACGGCCTGGTTGAGGTGACGGGTGGCCACCCCCACGGGCAGCAGGGCAAGTCGATCCGTGGTGGCGTGCTCGAATTTCACCGGTCTTCTCCATGGGACGAGCGGGCGGTGAGGCGCAGCGTCGTGGCGAGTTGCTTGGGCAACTGGGCGCGCAGCGCAGCGGCGTACTGGATGCGGGACTGCAGCTCGGTCCAGCCGTAACCCTCCTCGCGGCGCGCCCGCAGCTCGACGACCGCGTCGGTGGGGGACAGTCCGGGGAGAACGTCGGAGAGCATGGCATCGAGGACGGACTCGCGCCAGCCGGTGGGCATCCGCGGTCGACCCTCCTCGTCCAACTCGACCTCGCTCAAGGCCGAGTGGAACATCGTCCCCCAAACGTCACTGACGATCTGGGCGTTGACGAGAGCGGCCGTCGCCTTCTCCACGGTACTGCTGCCGCGCAGTAGAGCGGTCAGCCCCTCGACACCTTGGTTCAGGTAGACAGTCGGCGCGTCGGCGGAGGTGTCGACGAACCAGGGTGCGTCCTTGAAGGGGCGCAGCCAGACGTACGGGCCGTCGCGGAAGTCGGTCTCGACGATCCGGATCTCCTTGTCCCGGACGGGGATCTCGGCCTGGAGGTCGATCACCCAGTCGGTCTCGCTCCGCCCGATCATGCGCCCCCGGACCCCCTCGACCGCCGCCACGACCTGCACGCCGAGGGTGGCCCGGGAACGGTGCCGGGATCGGCGCAGCCGCACGGAACCCTGCCAGGCCCCGGAGCCACGGTCCTTGGTGAGGCGTTGAACGGTCCTGGTGTTCGTGGTCGATTCCTCCAGCACGGCCACGCAGACGAGTTCGGACCAGGGGCCGTAGGCGATCTCCTCCTCCGGCAGGACGGCCCGGACGTCGAACACCGCCTCCTGCCAGTCGTCGCGACCGGCGTCTTCGAGGGCGACGGTCCGCAGGGAGGAGGAGATCTTGGCGTAGTCGAGCGGACGGCTGTCGACCCGGACGCGGGTGATCTCGACCTCGACCCGTCCGCTCAGGACGGCGTAGGGGTAGATGATCCGGCTCATGGACGCGCAGCTCCTTCGACGGCCTTGCGCAGGCTCACGGTGACGTTGGTCCGACCGGCGGACACCGGGTGGCTGTCGACGTCGGTGACGCCGCTGAACATCGCGTACCGGACGCCCGGGGCGACGACGAGGACGTCACCGGCGAAGGAGCAGTTCTCCGTGGCGGTCAGTTCGGCCCAGCGGACCGGGCTTCCGGAACCCGACCCGCCGGCGCCGAAGCACGCGGTCGGCGAGAGGCGCCAGGGGTCGTCCTGCTGGGGGACCGCGACGCGCACGCGCAGCGACCATGCCCCGGTGGTGTCGACCTCGCCGTCGATGTCGTCGACGGTGGGGTAACCGCGGCCACGACGGGCGACCGTCCGGCCACCGCCGGTTGCCGGGGTGAGCTTCAGCAGGCTCCGCAGCAGCTCGGGGCCGGCGTCGTCGGCGGGCGCGACGGCCCGCGCGCCGACGATCGCGCGCACGGCGTTGTCGGTCGCCATGCGGAACTCGTCGAGGCGCTTCTTCGCTCCGCGCACGTAGGTGTCGGACAGCTCCTCCGTCCACTCCCAGCGGTTGTGCTCGGGCGGCTCCGACGCGCGAAGGAAGGCCTCGGCGCGCGCGACGTCCTCCCCGTCGCGGGCGGTGGCGAAGCCGGCGAGCAGAACCGCCTGGTAGGGCTCGACGCCGAGGCCCAGGTCGCGCGGCCTGCGGTTGGTGATCCTCATGCGGTTGCCCCGCATGGCCACGACCTGACTGTGCGTCCGGTCGCTGTCGTCCGCCGGTGTGAGCAGCAGCACCGCGTCGTGGGTGACAGCCGCGGCTCCCTTGCCGGCGGTGCGCAGCGGGGGCACGGTGAGAGTGACGGCGCGCTCGACCACGTCGGTCCGGCTGGTGAGCTCTGTAACGGTCTCTCCGGCCAGGTAAGCGCGCAGGGCGCGGGCCAGGGCGGGGCGACGCTGTTCGGGGCTGACACGGGTCTCCGCGATCCACTCGGCCCCGTTGCGCAGGGTCCGGACCGATGCCTCCAGCAGCGGTGGCACCGTGTCCGTTCCGGTCATCGCGGCCCAGAAGTTCTCCGCCAAGGAGTCGCAGAGCTTGTCGTGCATGGCCTGGAGGCCCTCTTCCCCGGCCGCGACGGCAGCGGCGTCGTGGGCGCCGACCACCAGGAAGGAGGTGCCGGGGTCCTCGCCCTCACGCTCCAGATGGAGGCTCGCTGTCTCCTGCTCGACGCCCCACCAGGAGCGGGAGACGTTCTCGAAGGCACGGTCGCTGTCCGGTTCGCCGAACCAGGCCGGTCCGGCGAACGCCTCGCCACCCACCTCGCGCCAGGGTAGGTCCAGGCGACCGATCAACCGCCTGGCCGTGCGGCCCTCGTGGGGGACCGAGAGGGTGCTGTTGACGAGGACGAGGCCGAGCCGGCTGGTGGCCCAGAGGGTCGCCTTGCCCAGGCCGTAGGAGCCGCCGGCCCGGCGGTTGTCGCCCTTGTTGCTGTCGAGTTGACGCCGGACGACGGCGGCGAAACGGCCGTCCTCGTACTCGGGGCCGGTGAGACCGTTGGCGTTGTAGTCGTCGACCCGGAGCAGTAGGAGCGAGCCGGAGGCTTCCATCTCCCGCAGCCCCTCCGCGAGCGCGCGGCCGACCTTCTGGTTGGTGCTCGCGGCGGCGGCGTAATGCGTCCTGAGCGAATCCCACTGCACGGCATCCAGGAAGCTGCGCCGATGTTCGCCGGTGAGCTCGTGCAGGATGTACTGGACGCGGACCGGCCGGGTGGGGTCACGCCGCTCGTCGAGAGAGTTCTGGGTCGCCTCGCGTGCAAGGACACTGAGGTCTGCGTCGAAGGCGAACGCCGCCGCATTGCCGAACTCCCGTCCACCGTCGGCATGCGCCCGGCGGTGGTACCAGCTCACCGGCCGTGCGGCGACAGCGTCGGTCGTGCGCTCGTACATGGTGGTCAGATCGGTGTCGAGGGCATCGGCGATCTGGCGCACCGTCTCCGGTCGCGGCTGTGCCCGACCGGTGATCCACGCGGACACCGCGGCACGGGTGACACCGACCCTGGTTGCGAGCTCGGCCTGGGTCATGTCCCGACGTCGGAGCTGCCTCCCGAGCCAGGGTCCGAAGTCTTCACTCTCATCGATCACTGCGGGCGTTCCCCTCCGCCGAGCCGTCGTCCCCGTGCGTCGGCGGCTGTTCATGCTGGTCAGAGGCATGCTAGCAGCTATATTTGACATCGACAATGTGTCAAAAGTCCTTGTCGTCAGAGCACTCCGGGTTGCGCCAGTAGTTGCTTGACGGTGAATGACACCACCTTGCTCGGGGGCTGTCGAGTGCGATGCGTGAGAGGGGTGGGCCTCGGCTCCCGTTTTTGCGTCACCCCCCAGAGGGGTGCAAAATTAGTGAAAATGGGGCGATTGGAGCGCGCTGGACGGTGGGATGTCCTGTGGGCGGATGGCGCTGGACATGGGTGAGTGCATATGGAAGGCTGATCGAACTGACAGGCCGTCGGATCGCTTGATCGGCAAGCCAGTTGGGAAATTCGTGGGCCTTCTTTGGCATGCCGTCGTACTGCATTTGCACAGATCGGTTGTCCCGTCCGGCCGCGCGTCGGGCGGAGTACCTGTTGTCACCGGATGAGCCTCGGGGCGAGATCAGCGCACCTTGTTCCTCCCTGTTCCCTTCGCCGTTGTTTGATCCCGCCGTGCCCGTAGGAGGCTGTCGTGACCCTGAATTCCCCCGGCGACGACGACATCCCGTCGTCCATCATCCGGGAGTACAACTCCATGGACCCGTACCTGCGTTCGGAGTTCCTCGAGGCGATGGGGCTGACGCGGGAGCGCTGGAAGTCGATCGTCTCGGCCGACGAGCGGAAGCGGCGTGCGGCCCGTGGGAAGCGGGCGTCGACCAACGCGTCGCAGACGGAGGGGAGCTCGACGTCGGGGGGCGTAGGCAACAGGTCGCCCGAGTCCCAGACGGTGGTGGTGTCGGTTCGACTGCCGAGGGCAACGGGGCGCGTCGAGCTCCGGTTCGACGCTGGCGGGGGCAACGGCACCGCCCGGCCGCGGCCGTACAGCTCCGCTCCTCCGTCGTCCGGGCCCGCCGCCACCGGTCCGGGGCGGAGCCGTTCCGGCGCCGCGCGTCGGCTCGGGTTCCGGGGGCGTCCCGACGCTCCCGTCGTCATTGTCATCATGCTGTCCGAGAATTAGGGGCGGCGGCGGTCGGCTCTCCGATCCCCTGCAGGATCGGAGAGCCGGCCGTTGTCGGCACGGATGCCTTCGAGGGATCGACGCGCTCCGTATCTCCGGTAGATGCAAATCTTTTCCGTTTCCGTCGGTCTTCATCTTGATACTTGGTCCGGGGCCGTCCCCGGGCAGGAAGCAGCTGGGTCGTGAGCGATCAGACGTTGTCGCAGGGTTCGGATGGCTTGGTGATCCAAAAGGTGCTGGAACAGTCGTCCCGCACCCTGGAGACCTATCGCATCGACCGCGGCCTGGTGCAGGAGCACGCCAATGGCGAGCTGCGGATCACGCAGGGTGGATACGGCGAGCGTCAGTTGTTCGAGCTCGTACAGAACGCCGCCGACGAGATCGGCAACGAACCGGGCGGTCGCCTGGCCGTGGTGCTGACCGACGACACGCTCTACTGTGCCAACCAGGGCACCCCGGTCACGGCGCAGGGCGCCGACACGATTCTGCGCATGAGTGTCTCCCGCAAGCGCGGCGGCCAGATCGGCCGCTTCGGTGTCGGCGTGAAGTCCGTACTGTCGGTGACCGATGCGCCCCAGTTCTTCAGCACCAGCGGATCCTTCGGCTTCGACCGGACATGGTCCGCCGACCGAATCGCCGAGGCCCTGGGACTCCAGCAGCCCCTCGACATGGACACCCCGGTGCTCCGGATGGCCCGCCCTCTCGACCGGGACGAGGAGCGCGACAAGGACAACGTCCTGCGGGAGCTCCTGGCCTGGGCGACCACCGTGGTCAAGCTCCCCCTGCTGCCGGGGGCGGCC
Source organism: Streptomyces sp. GL_141 (assembly GCF_057834385.1). Lineage (NCBI taxonomy): Bacteria > Bacillati > Actinomycetota > Actinomycetes > Kitasatosporales > Streptomycetaceae > Streptomyces > Streptomyces sp. GL_141. The sequence goes on along the minus strand of NZ_CM174402.1, from coordinate 3,110,031 downwards.
GAGCGCCTGGGGCACGACATGAGTGGCTTCAAACACCGCGACGGTCGCGAGACCGACGCCTTCCCCTCCGGTTTCCAGATCTTCTCCTCCCATGTCGGCGAGGTGCTGCTGGAGGACCGTCGTCGGCTTCCCATTCAGCGCCGCAAGCTGACGGTGCAGGTCCTGGGTGATCGGCGAATCATCCGCGAGGTCGGCACAGGGATCAAGGAAGTGGTGAGCGAGTGGAGCGTCTTCACGGACGCCCACGAGCCCACCGCGGAGGCCCGTGGCGGTGCGGGTGAGCTGCACGACCGCAGTGTCATCGATGTCTCGTGGGCGGTTCCCGCGTACGTCGAGAAGGACGGCCTGCTTACGGTGCCCGTGGGGCGCGGCCAGTTCTGGTCCTACTTCCCCACCAAGTACCCGGTCTCCGTGACGGGGTACCTGAATGCGGCGTGGAAGACCAACGAGGACAGGCAGAACCTCCTCGACGGCAGCGCGTTCAACCGTGAGCTGCTCCAGGTCGCTGCCCGTCTGGTGGTCACCTCCTTGCCCCGACTGTCCCGCAAGGAGGACCCCGCCGCCTTCCTGCCGCTTCTGCCCGGCCGCACCAAGGAGGCCGTGAACTGGGCGGAGGAGTACTTCATCCGCCACGTCTGGGACACCGCCGCGCAGTTGCCGTCCCTGCCTGACCAGGACGGTGTGCTCCGCCTCCCCCGTGACCTGCACATACACCCCGAGAAGCTGCAGCCGGAATGGCTGCGCATCTGGGCCGAGTACCCCGGACGCCCGCGCGACTGGGTGCACCCCTCGGTCGACGCCAACTCGTTGCGCCACGGCAAGATGGAGCACATCCTGCTGGCCGCCAGGAAGTCGACGGAAGGCGTCCGCACCTGGCTGGAGGCGCTGGTCTCGGACGGCACCGCCGAGTCGTCCTGTCACGCGATCCGCATCCTCGCAGCCATGGTGGAGCACAACGGGGACAAGGAGACGCTGGAGGCCGCGCGCAGCGCCCGCATCGTGCTGACCGACGCCCACGGGATGGTGGCGCCGGTCGTGGGCAAGGTCTTCCACCGCACCGGTGCCGACGAACTGCGCGACGACATGGTCTACGTGCACACGGCCATCTCCGAGCGAATGGAGATGCAGCGCCACCTGCACACCATCGGCATCCGTATCGCCGATGCCCACGGCCGCTTCCAGGGCGTGCTCGATCAGGGATTTGACGGTTACACCCCGGAACTGTGGACCCAGTTCTGGATGCTGCTGCGCAGCGCGGGCGGCAACACCCAGGTGGACCGGATCCGCGGCCGCTACCCGGATGCCCGTGCCGCGCTCCATGTCCGCACGGTCGACGGACGCTTCCGGCCCGTGGCGGCCTGCCTGCTGCCCGGTGCCGTGGTGCCCGGGGACGGCAGCAGGGACGCCTCGATCGCCGTGGACACGGGTTTCCACGGCGCGGACGCCGCGATCTTCCGTGACCTCGGCCTGCACGACCGGCCCGCCGCCGCCCAGGACCCGAAGCGGCAGTCCTGGTTCGAGGAGTACCGGCAGGCGGTGCACGACCAGTACCTGCGCCGGCTCGCTGCGGACGCCCCGCGCACCAACATCAACCGGCTCGTCCTGGAGGGAGCGGCGCCGGCGGGCCCCTTGGACCTGCTGCCTCGCCTCTCCGAGGAGGGCCGCGCCGCGTTCGTCGCCGCGATCCCGGACGTCGGCGTCGTCGCGAGCTGGACCCGTGCCTACGGCGCCTCGACCAACGGCCGTACCGAAGTGCTTTCCCCGCTGCGCTGGATGCTCAACAGGCACGGCCTGGTGCACACTTCGTTGGGCCTGACCGCGGTGCGCGAGGCCGTCGGCCCGCAACTCAAGGCATACGCGCAGGTACTGCCCGTCGTGACCGACATCTCCGAGTCGAAGGCTCGCAGGTTGCGCATGCCGGCCACACCGGAAGAGGTGCCGGCGAACCGTTGGCGCGCTCTGCTGGACCGGGTGCTGGTCAGCGAGGACGACGCCTTCATCGGCCGCGTCTACGCCCTCATGCTGCGCGTCGGCATGGACTTTCCCGATGGCATCCTGACCCGCTGCCGCGTGGGTGGGGCCTGGGACGTGCGCCCCGACGCGGAGATCGTGGTGGCGACGTCCGCAGCGGACTTCGGCGAACTCGTTCGCGAGCAGCTCCCCGCGCTCCTGGTCGCGGACAAGGCCGACGCCGCAACCGCGGCCCAGATGGTCGAGCAATGGGGGATGCTCAAGGTCGAGGACGTCATCAGCAAGCAGGTCCGCAAGGCCGGGACGACCCGACCGATGCTGCTCGTCGACGAGTTCCCGCCGCTGCGTCAGCGACTCGGCAAGTCGGTGGACAATCGGAAGGTCCAGCGCTGCGGTGAGCTGGAGCAGGAGATCCGTACGCCGCGTGGTGTGGAGCTGAAGCCGCTGTCCTCGGCCCGCAGCGGGTCGACCCTGCTGGTGCTCGACACACTCGCACCTGTCGACGTCCTGGAAGCCGCCGACAGGGAGTTCGGCTGGCAGCTCGGCCCCCAGGGCTGCAAGAGCGTGCTGGACCTCCAGACGCGTCAGGATCAGGACAGGGAGACCCGCGCTCGACTGCGGCAGATCGCCGAGGCCGAGAGCGTCATCGACAAGATCGCCCTGTTGATCGGCGACGAGGAACTGCGTACCGAGCTGCCTCCGGGCCTCCTGGACAGCGAGGTCGCCGAGCGTGACGGTGAGCAGCCGGACGCCCGGCGGGTCGCCGAGCTGGCCTTCAACTCCCACGGTGAGGAGATTCTGCGCATCCACGGCCGGGACCTGGCTCTCGCGTTCCCCGGCAACGCGCCGAGCAGCTTCACCGGGGACGCCAAGGCGCTGAAGTTCGTCACCGACCTCGGGCTCCCCGACTCGTTCGCCGGCTCACGCGTGCCGCCGCTGGAGGCGCGCATCCAGGTGGAGGGCCCGTCCGAGTTTCCCGCTCTGCACGAGTACCAGGAACAGCTGGCGCAGTCACTCCAGCGGCTGCTGGACAACCCGGTGCCGCAGCGCGGGATGCTGTCCATCCCGACCGGTGCCGGCAAGACGCGTGTCACCTCCGAGGCCGTGATCCGGTGGATCCGGAACCGTGGCGAGCTCCCTGGGCCGGTGCTGTGGATCGCGGAGAGCGAGGAGCTGTGCGAGCAGGCGGTGCAGAGCTGGCGGTTCGTCTGGTCCAAGGTGGGCGCGGAGATGCCGCTGGTCATCAGCCGCCTCTGGTCCTCCAACGAGGCAGCGCTGGTGACGGGTGAGCCGCACCTGGTCGTCGCCACCGACGCCAAACTGCAGAGTGTGCTCGGCCACGAGGACTACGCCTGGCTGCGGGACGCCGCTCTGGTCATCGTCGACGAGGCGCACCGGGCGACCTCTCCCCGCTACGGCGAGATCTTCGAGCACCTCGGCGTCAACCCGCCCATGTTGCGCCGCCACCTGGTCGGACTGACAGCCACCCCCTACCGCAACAACGAGGACCTGACCCTGCGCCTGGTGCGTCGCTTCGGCACCCGCCTGGACCTCGATGTCTTCGGCGGCGACCAGAAGGAGGCCATCCGGCAGCTCCAGGACCTCGGCGTGCTGGCCCGCGTCAGGCACCGCGAACTCCTCGGGGCCGAGATCCGGCTCAGTTCCGACGAGGTCTCCAGCTCGGAGAAGTTCGGCGTGCTGCCCAAGCGCGCCGAACAGCGCCTCGCCGAGGACCAGGACCGCAACCAGCGCATCATCGAGGAGATCGAAAACCTGCCCGCCGAGTGGCCGATCCTCGTCTTCGCCACATCGGTCGCCCACGCCAAGTTCCTGGCCGCCAAGCTGAACGACCGGCAGATCCGCGCCGCGGCCATCGACTCGGCCACGCCGGTGTCCGAGCGCCGCAAGCGCATCGAGGACTTCCGCAAGGGCCGCATCCAGGTGCTCACCAACTACGGAGTCCTCGCCCAGGGCTTCGATGCCCCCGCCACCCGTGCGGTTGTCGTCACCCGTCCCACTTACAGTCCGAACGTCTATCAGCAGATGATCGGCCGCGGTCTGCGCGGACCGAAGAACAACGGCACACCAACCTGCCTGATCCTCAACGTGCGCGACAACGTGGTCAACTACCAGGGCGAGCTGGCCTTCAGCAAGTTCGACCACTTGTGGAACGGGGACAAGTGAGCGCGCCCCAGCACGCGATCACTGCGGCGCAGCAGTCCGTCGTCGACCAGCCCTGGGATGCCCGCACTCTGGTCACGGCGGGCGCCGGCGCCGGTAAGACGCACACCCTGGTCCGCCGCCTGGAAGCGCTGGTCGAACGGGAGGAGCTGGAGGCGCACGAGATCCTCGTCCTCAGTTTCTCCCGGGCCGCGGTGCGCGAGCTGCGCGAGCGGATCGAGAGCCACGCCGACTCCGCCCGTCGGGTGCGCGCCCAGACCTTCGACTCCTGGGCGGGCGCCCTGCTGCGACGGGCGTATCCGGACCGGGACTGGTCGGGAACCACCTTCGACCAGCGCATCGAGGCTGCCACCGAGGCCATCGACAAGGGCGCGGTCGAGGCGGCCGAGCTCGGCGCCCCCGCGCATGTGCTGATCGACGAGGTCCAGGATCTTGTCGGGGTGCGGCGCGAGATGGTCGAGGTGCTCCTCGACCGGTTCCAGACGCAGAGCGGCTTCACTCTGGTCGGGGACGGCGCCCAGGCCGTCTACGGCTTCCAGGTCACGGACCCCGACCGGCGGGCGCAGGAGACGAACTACTTCTTCGACTGGATCCGTGGCTCGTTCGCCGAGGACCTGGTCGAGATCCACCTCGGCGACAACTTTCGAGCCCGCACCGAGCAGGCCCGGGTCGCCCTCCCTTACGGCCCGCGGCTCCAGCGGCTGGCCGCCGAGCGGGAGCCGGCCGAGGCGCAGGCCGAGCAGATCCACCGCGAGCTGCGACTCCTGCTGGACGAGGCTCCCTACTTCGGCACACTGGACGACTCCTTCGTCGTGGACTCGCTCCGGTACTTCGACGGACCGACCGCGATCCTGTGCCGGGACAACGGTCAGGCGCTCTCCATCAGCCAGAACCTGTACGAGGCCGGTGTGGACCACCGGCTCCAGCGATCCGTCCGGGACCGTCCCGCTCCCGCCTGGATCGCCGGTCTGCTCGCCGCCACCGACGCGGCCGACCTCTCCGAGTCGCGCTTCGCCGAACTGGTCGCCGGACTAGACCCCCGGCCGGACCTGGATCCGGCGGTGTTGGCGCGAGCTGTACGCCGGGTCACCGGCAACCGGCGTGGCCGCGTCGAGCTCGCGGCGCTGCGCCTGGCGGTGGCGGAGGGGCGGCTTCCCGACGAGCTCACGGCGGCCGAACCGGCGTCGCTGGTTGTCTCGACGGTGCACCGCGCCAAAGGCCTGGAGTTCGATCGTGTTCTGGTGGTCGAGCCGGTGGAGCTGAGACGTCCGAAGGACGTGGCGAAGAAGAAGATCGACTACGACCCGGCCGCAGAGGCCCGCCTCCTCTACGTCGCCATGACCCGACCGCGCGACGACCTTTACCGACTCGACCGTCCCAACACCTGGCTGGTCCGCAAGGACAGGCGTCTGGACCGTTGGTACATCGGAGGCAGCCGATCGTGGGCTCGCAACGGCATCGAGGCACTCGTACTCGACGTCTGCCATGCGCACCCCCCCGGCGTGCGCAACGTCGCCGCCGACCCCGTCGAGGTTCAGCGACGACTCGCCCACGAGGTTCACGCCGGCGATGCCGTCGAGCTGTCCCTGCTCCACCGCCTGCCCGAGGGGGAGGACCAGACGCCGCCGTACGCGGTCCTCCACGACGGTCGCCCCGTCGGCGAGGTGTCGGAGGCGTTCCGCCGTGCCCTGCACCTCATGCTCGGTCGTGGCGGCGGCTGGTCCGAGTACAACCTCCCCGGCCGGATCACCGGCCTCCGCATCGATTGCGTCGAAACCGTCGCGGGCAGCGACATCGCGACCGAGCGTGCCGGTATCGGCAGCTCGGGGGCCTGGCTCGCCCCCCGCCTCAGCGGCCTCGGCCGCTTCGACTGGACCGACCCGTCCGACGACTCGAACACGGAGCGACTTCCCTCATGAGCCCCTCCCTCCACGACTACTACGCCCTGCGCGACCGGCTCGGTGCCGCCCTCCGTCTGGACCTCCTCGGTCCGATCGGTGGCGAGGAGGAGATCCTCAAGGACGACGCGCCGGTGACCGTGTATCCGATCGGCGTCCTGTTCCCCCAGGAGACGCCCGAGGCCGTCCGCGGCAACCGGGACGGCGACGAGTCCGAAGGAGACGACTCTCCCGCGCTCGTCCGGGGCGGCGACGGCGAGGAGGACGCCGTCGAGCGTGGTGTCTCGCTCGCCAACATGCGACGGCCCTCCTCCATGGGGCTCACCTTCGCCGTGGATCCCGCGGTGGCGGAGCGGATCGTGCTGCACACCACTGCCGCCGTCTACCGCCCCGAGGACGCCGAGGGCAACCCCGTCGAGGCCGCGCGCATCGAGGCCCGGAGCACCCGGGAACAGCGGGAGCGCTGGCGCAGGGTCCCGCTGGAACTGATTGACGTCGAGGTGGACGTGACGAAGCCGACGACGGTCGGGCAGCTCATTGCGGAGGGGCTGGAACTCCGGGTTCTGGTACGCCCCAAGGGCAAGCACGGCACCGTCACCGTCACCGCCACGTTGATCAACATCCGCACGGTCGGTTCCCGGGAGCTGAAGGATGCCGCCTGTTACTACCAGCCCACCCTCCGGGTCCGGGCACTCACGCCCGGCGCCGAGCCCTTCGTCGAGCGCCGTACCTCGTCCGGCAGTCATGACCGGGAGTTGATGCTCAGCCGGTTGCTCCACCGGCACGCGCCCGGTTTCGCCACCGGCCACGGTTGCGCGGCCGTCTGGGACTGGACCCCTCCACCGGTCGGTGCCCCGATCGCAGGGCGCGCCGCCGTCGTTGAGGTCCGGACCGAGTTCGTGCCCTCCCACGAGGTGCTGCTGACGGACTCGAACCAAGCCATCGCCGTCGATGCGCTGTCCATGCGGGGTCTCGGCACCGCCGACCCGGAGGCGGTGGTGGACGCGCTCGGCGCACTCCTCGACGGCTACCGGACGTGGATCGACGAACGCAAGGCTGAGGCGGAGGCCCTGGCCGGCACCGAGTACGAGCCCGCCGCGCAGGAGCGGATCGAGGCGTGCGAGATGGCGCTCACCCGCATGAGCGCGGGCGTTGCGCTGCTCTCCGATCCCGCGCATGCCCAGGCGATGAGGGCGTTCCAGCTCGCCAACCGGGCCATGGTCGAGCAGCGCGCCCGCACGTCCTGGGTCAAGGCGGGCAAGCCCGCCGGTGGACCGGACGAGAGCAAGGAGTACTGGCGTCCCTTCCAGATCTGCTTCCTGCTGCTCTGTCTCCAGGGCATCGTCGAGGACGAGCACCCCGATCGTGGGATCGCCGACCTGCTCTGGTTTCCCACAGGTGGTGGCAAGACCGAGGCGTACCTCGGCCTGATCGCCTTCACCACCTTCCTGCGCCGTCTCAAGGACCCCGCGCACGGCGGTGGCGTCACGGTACTGATGCGGTACACCCTGCGATTGCTGACGCTCCAACAGTTCGAGCGTGCCACCGCGCTGATCTGCGCGATGGAGCTGACCCGCTCCCGCCACGAGGACGAGTTGGGACAGGAGGGCATCTCCATCGGCATGTGGGTGGGGAAGTCCGCGACCCCGAACGACCTGGTGACGGCCGGCGCGAAGTTGGATGCCCTGCGTGCCGGCGGCCGCTCGCTCGACAAGGAGAACCCGGTGCAGCTCCAGGCATGTCCCTGGTGCGGCAGCCGGCTCGACGCGTCCAACTACGAGGCCGCACCGGAATTCGCACGTATGTACGTCCACTGTCCCGACGTGGAGTGCGCGTTCCATCGCGGCGAGGGACTGCCCGTGCACCTGGTCGACGACTCCGTCTACGCCGCGCACCCGACGCTGATCATCGCGACCGTCGACAAGTTCGCGTCCATGCCGTGGCGGGAGCGGACGGCCGCGCTGTTCAACCGCGATCTGGAGGAGACCAGGCCGCCGGAGCTGATCGTCCAGGACGAGCTGCACCTCATCTCCGGCCCGCTCGGGACGCTCACCGGACTCTACGAGACCGCGGTGGACATCCTGGCGGACCGACCCAAGGTGATTGCGTCCACAGCGACCATCCGGCGCGCCGATGAACAGGGCCTGCACCTCTTCAACCGCGAGGTCTGCCAGTTTCCGCCCGCAGGACTCGACTCCCGCGACTCCTGGTTCGCAGTCGAGGCATCCCGTGAGGACAAGGCCACTCGCAGGTACGTCGGCCTGCTCACCTCCAGCACCAGCCAGTCCACCCTGCTGATCCGTAGCTATGCCGCTCTGCTGCACCAGATTCAGATCGGCGACGCCGACGACGAGGTCAAGGACGCCTACTGGACTCTCGTCGGTTACTTCAACAGCCTGCGACTGTTGTCCGCCGCCGAACTCCAGGTCCTCGACGACGTGCAGGACCGGATGGAGCAACTCGCCGCCCGCGACGGCATCGAGAAGCCCCGCCACCCCGAGGCGGTGACGGAGCTGAGCAGCCGAGCCAGCGCGAGCGACATCCCCAAGCGCCTCAAGGACATTGAGCGCAGGTTCCCGTCCCCGGACACCATCGACGTCCTGCTGGCCACGAACATGATCTCCGTCGGTGTCGACATCGACCGCCTCGGCCTGATGGCGGTCATGGGCCAGCCACAGACCACCGCGGAGTACATCCAGGCGACCAGCCGGGTCGGCCGACGCCATCCGGGGCTGGTTGCCGTCATGCTCAACTCGACCCGATCCAGGGATCGTTCACACTACGAGAGCTTCCAGCACTTCCACTCCGCCCTCTACCGCGAGGTCGAGTCCACCAGCGTCACGCCCTTCTCGGCGCGTGCCCGCGACCGCGGCCTGCACGCCGTGATCGTGGCCCTGGCGCGACTGATGCTCCCGGGCGCGCGCGCCAACGCGGCGGCGGCCCGGATCGAGGACTTCGTCGACGAGATAAACGGCGCCGTTCGGGACGCGCTGCTGGAGCGGGTCGCGAGAGTTGCGCCCGGCGAACACGATGCCACCGCGGCCGCCTTCGACGAGTTCGTCGACTGGTGGAGCGATACTGCGGCCGACGATCCGAACCTTTGCTACGAGGCCCACGCCAAGAGCGGCAGGACCGCTCTCCTCAGCGCCTTCGACAACGACCTCCCGGAGGGTCGCACGGGCTGGCCCACGCTGTGGAGCCTGCGCGACGTGGACGCCTCCTCGACCTTCTTTCTGGAGAAGCGATGACCCCGCCGCCCCCGCGCAAGCGAGGAACCGTCCGACCCGGCGCGCCGATCACGCCCCTGCGCAAGCTCGGCGAGATCCGCCGCGCCCAGGCCATCACCACCTACGGCGTCGGCTCCATGATCGCGGTCGACAACGAGTCCTTCGTCATCGCCGGACTCGACACCTGGGACGTCAGCCGGACCCGGACCCTCTGGGAGCCCCGCCTCACCAGGGTGACGGGTGCCCAGGAGTTCAAACTGCCGCCCGCCGTCGACCCGGAGGATGCCCGTGACGGGGTGCGGGCCGCCCGTTTCCCGCAGTTGTACTCGTGCCCGGAGTGCCGTGAGCTGCAGTACTACTCGAAGTTCAACCCGCCGAAGGACAAAGCGGTCTGCGGCGCCTGTGAGCGGGACCTGGTCCCGTCCCGCTTCGTCACGGCGTGCGTCAACGGTCATCTCGACGACTTCCCGTACTGGAAGTGGGTCCACCGTTCCTCCTCCTACGAGTCGGGCGAGGCCGGCTCGGTCGGCCGATGCGGTGGCAAGTTGCGACTGCGTGCCGAAGGCTCCACGGCCTCCCTCCGCGGGGTCGTCATCGGCTGCACCTGCGGTGCCAAGGAGGTGTCCATGGAGGGAGCCTTCCGCAGCCAGGCCTTGCGCGATCTCGGCATCCGTTGCACCGGACGTCGTCCCTGGCTCAAGGACGCCCCCGTCCAGCCTTGCGGCGAGCCGCCGCGCACCCTTCAGCGTGGTTCCTCCACCGTCTGGTATCCGGTTGTCCATTCCGCCCTGTCCATCCCGCCATGGAGCGACGGTGTACTCAAGGCCCTCGCCCCTCACTGGAGCAACATCCAGGACGGGGCCGAGGCCGACATCCGCACCTACCTGAGGATGGTGAAGTTCGAGGACAGGACCCGGGGGCTGACCGTCGACGACGCGGTCGCCGCCGTGCTGCGGGTTCGCGAGGCCGAGGCGGAGCGGCCGGCCGAGGAGCAGGCCACGTCGTCGCCGCGCGACCTTCTCTACCAGGAGGAGTACCGGACCCTTCAGCGTGAGCGTCCGGAAGGTGGGCGTGACGAGCTGCAGGACTTTGTTTGCGAGCGACCCACCGATGATCGGACGCCGGACGGCATCGGACAGATCATGCTCGTCAAGCGGATCCGGGAGATCCGCGCGTTGCACTCCTTCACCCGGGTCGAGGAGCCGGCCGTCGGCGACACCGCGACCAGCCCCCGCCGGGCCGCGCTCGCCCTCCAGAAGCCGGACTGGCTGCCCGCCATCGAGGTCAGCGGGGAGGGCGTCTTCGTCCGCCTCGACCTGGAACGTCTCGCCACCTGGGAGCAGCGGCCCCAACCGCAGGAGCGGGCTGCGTTTGTTCGACGCAACCACGAGGCGCTGCTCCGGGAGCGCTTCACCAACTCCGACCGGCCCGTCCCGTCGTCCCCGATCGCCCCCCGCTACCTGGCGGTGCACACGCTCGCGCACCTGCTCATCAACGAGTGGAGCCTCGACGGCGGTTACCCGGCGGCGTCCCTGCGCGAGCGCCTGTACATCGGTGACGACATGGCCGGCTTCCTGATCTACACGGCGACCAGCGACTCTGCGGGAAGCCTCGGCGGCATCGTCGCCCAGGGCGAACCCGATCGCCTCGCCGCCTCGCTGGAGTCCGCGCTGCTCCGCGCCTCTTGGTGCTCCAACGACCCCCTCTGCTCCGAGGCATCGGCGAGCGGCGCCCACAGCGTCAACCTCGCAGCCTGCCACGCCTGCGTCCTGCTCCCCGAGACCAGTTGCGAGACGAACAATGCCTTCCTCGATCGGGTCGCCCTCGTAGGGACGCCGGACGGGGCGGTGCCCGGCCTGTTCTGACCTGCCGAGAGGGCCTTTCGGGCAGGGTCGGCAACTCCGGCCCTGCCCGAATCGGCCTGACGGTCGACGGGTTCAGTAGGCGTAGTGCTTGCGGATCGCCGCGTCGAGATCTTCCTGCGGGAGGTCCAGGGCCGCGGCGAGGATGTGCATGCCGAGCCGGGGTGGCACGGCGTTCCCGATCTGCTGGGAGATGTCTGTGCCCGCCCATGTCCAGTCCGGCTCGGCGGGGAACGTCTGCAGCTGTCCCATCTCGGACCAGGTGAACCGGTCGGTGGCAACGCCCTCGGGCGCCTCGACCCGGTTTCGCGACACCTTGCCGGTGACGGTAGCCGAGGGCTCGTGGGAGTACCGACGTCCGCGGGCCTTGGGGTCGCCGCCGGTTCCGTAGTTGGAGATCACGACGAAGGGGGCCGGTCGGTCCGGGAGCGCCGTGGCCATCGGCACGGGGTCCGTCGGGCCGTGCAGGCGCGCGGCCCGGACCTTCTTCAGCGGGTTGAACGGGTCGTGCGTGGGCTGCGGCATGACGGGAAGGCGATCCGAGCCGCGTCGCCGGGCGATGAAGATCGCTCGACGGCGGGTCTGCGGCACACCGTACTCCTCGGTGCGCAGCACCTTGGGAACAGCGACCGAGTAGCCCTCCTTGTCGAGAAGCTCGGCGTACTTCTCCCACACCGGACGGACCGCAGGGACTTGCTCAAGGACGATCACCTCGAAAGGGCGTTTGGCGTCCAGGGCCTGCAACGCCCACCGCAGCGGTTCGAGCACCAGGCCGGTGCGTTCGTCCTCCAGCTTGGAGAGGTCGGCGCGGATCGACTCCAGAGGTTCGCGGGCCACGAAGCGGTCGGCGAATCGGAGTACCTGGTCCAGGGCCTTTCGCCCGCTGCCGTTTCCGGCCACGGTGAACGTCTGGCACGGGGGACCACCCGCCAAAACGTTGGCATCCTCGAACTGCTCGGGCCCGAACTTGCGGACATCGCCCGGCTCCGTGACCAAGCCGTTCGCTGTACGGGTCGCGCAGGCGCCGCTGTCCCACTCGATGCCCACGGCGGGAATGCCCAGCTGGCGCGCCGCAAGATCCAGTCCGCCGGGGCCGGCGAACAGGTCGACAATCTTGAACGGCGAGGGCATGCGGATTCCTTGCTGAGCGGAGGCTGGAGCGTGGCACGGGCTGACTTTCCGGCCTCTGGAGCGCAGGGCCGTGACGGACCATGCTAGCCGGCGCTGTCGGTCGTCCGGACCGACAGTGCCTGCACGGGCGACATCGGATCAGCTGATGGTCGAAGGTGTTGTGCCGCACAGTGCGGTTGCGATCGATCGCCCCACGGCTTCTGCCACCGGCGGGGGCAGCGCGTTTCCGATCTGGCGGTAGGCGCGTGTCTTGCGTCCGTGGATCTGCCAGTTCTCCGGGATCGCCTGCAAGATCGCTGCCTGCCGCACGCTCAGCCTGGGCCTGCCGTCGACGGGGAAGTCGGCCGAGGGGCAGGCGTCGCTCAGGCTGGCCCCCTCGACGCCGATTGCCGCCCATGCCTTCTTACTGCCGGTCGGCCCGAGATCCCCGCCACCGCGCTTGTCCGACCCGCCGACGAGGGCGGGAGCGGGTCGGTCCGCCGCTGCGGCCCACTGCTCCGCGCCGGGCCACCCGTCGGCAGCCATCGAAGGCCCCAGCACCTGGCCCACCGTAGGTGTAGGAGCGGTGCTCGGCTCGGGCCAGACGAATCCGTGCCCGTAGTCCGCCGCGAGGGCCACCAGGAAGCCGCTCCGTCGGTGCTGTGGCACGCCGAAGTCCGCAGCGTCCAGCACCTTCCAGAAGGAACTGAATCCGAGGTTCTCCAGCTCCGCCTCCATCCAGGAGCGATCCTCCGCATAGCCGTCGCCTTGAACCAGCCCCTCCAGGTTCTCCAGCATCAGCGCCTTCGGCCGGACCGCCATCAGTACACTGATCGCCGCCCTGACCAGTGTGCGCTCGTGATCGTCTCCGCCACGGCGTGCGACCGCCGCTGCGGCCTTGATGCGGGGCATTCCTCCGCTGATGAGGTCGACGTCCAGAACCTTGCGCAGGTCCGGCTCGTCCTCGTCCAAAGGGTCGAAGCTCATCAGATCTCGACAGCGGACATCCCACCCCGGCCGGTTCAGCCCGATCGTCCGGCATGCGAACTCGTTGTTGTCGATCAACATGACCGGGTCGAACCCGGCGCGCTCCAAGCCGAGTGCCTGCGCGCCTGAGCCGGCGCACAACTCCAGTGACGTGAACCTGGTCATCGCTCCCCCTGTCGTCGGCCTCGGCCGTAGTGGTGCGACGGATGCACCGCGTACTCCGTGAAGCGTAGGTTCTCCCACTGATAGGTGACGGCGGTGGGCGTTCAGGTCGGCTCCCTCCGCACGGTCGCGGTGATGGTCGCAGCGACGTCCGAGGCCGTCTCGTGCTCCCAGAACCGCAGCACGGTCCATCCCTGGGCCATGAGGTGGTGTGTCGTCTCCTCGTCGCGCTCCACGTTTCGGTCGAGCTTGGCCTGCCACCACTCTGCATTCGCCTTCGGCTCGGTCGCGTGCTCCGGGCAGCCGTGCCAGAAGCAGCCATCCATGAACACCACGACCTTCGCCTGCGGGAAGCGGATGTCCACCGTCCGGCGGGACATGCCAGGTACGGGCACGTCGACCCCGTACCGAAGCCCGCTTCGGTGGAGCAACCGGCGAACCGCGAGCTCGGGTGCGGTGTCCTTACGCGCCTGTCGGCGCATGCGACCGGTCACTGACAGCGAGGACGGAGTCAGCCGCATGATGCGATTCTCCCGGATCGATTCCGGAAGGGAGTAAAAGGTCGTGAAACCTCCTTCCGGCTCGCGGGAGAGGTCACTGGCCCCGCTCGACCGTGAACCGCCACGGTCGGTAGAGATCACCGGCTGGCCTGAGACGAGACCGTACCGACATGGCGAGGCCCGCTGGGGCATAAAGGGGGATAGGCGACTTCTCGCTTGGCGTGAGCCGCCCGTAGGTGACCCTTTGCGTGGGCGGACTGCGTGCCACGTGCCGCTCCAGCCAAGATCACGCATCCCGATCCGCCACGTGATGGCGCATGAGTGCAAATCGGCCAGGCGGACGAAGGTACGCGGGTTCCGCACTCCGGGTCGGGGCGCTGTGAGAGGCTGGGGCATATGAACCGGTTGGCTGGCTTGACCTCGCCTTATCTGCTTCAGCATGCCGAGAATCCGGTCGACTGGTGGCCCTGGATCCCGGAGGCTTTTGAGGAAGCGCGGCGGCGCAATGTACCCGTTCTGCTGTCAGTCGGTTACTCCGCGTGTCACTGGTGCCATGTCATGGCGCACGAGTCGTTCGAGGACGAGCTGTCCGCCGCCTATCTCAACGAGCACTTCGTCAACGTCAAGGTCGACCGCGAAGAGCGGCCCGACATCGACGCCGTCTACATGGAGGCCGTGCAGGCCGCCACCGGGCAGGGCGGGTGGCCCATGACCGTGTTCCTGACGGCCGATGCCGAGCCCTTCTACTTCGGGACCTACTTCCCGCCCGAGCCCCGGCACGGGATGCCCTCCTTCATGCAGGTGCTCGAAGGCGTGCGCACCGCGTGGGTCGGGCGGCCCGAGGAGGTGGCGGAGGTCGCGCAGCGGATCGTACGGGACCTCGCGGGGCGGCAGCTCGACTACGGGAAGGCCGGCACCCCCGGGCCCGAGGAGCTCGCGCAGGCGCTGCTCGGGCTGGTGCGGGAGTACGACGCTGCGCGCGGCGGGTTCGGCGGGGCGCCGAAGTTCCCGCCGTCCATGGTGCTGGAGTTCCTGCTGCGCCACCACGCCCGGACCGGGTCCGAGGGGGCGCTGCAGATGGCGGCCGAAACGTGTGAGGCCATGGCGCGGGGCGGGATCTACGACCAGCTCGGGGGTGGGTTCGCGCGGTACTCCGTGGACCGGGAATGGGTCGTTCCGCACTTCGAGAAGATGCTCTACGACAATGCGCTGCTTTGTCGCGTCTACGCCCACCTCTGGCGCGCCACCGGGGACGAGCTCGCGCGGCGGGTCGCGCTGGAGACGGCCGACTTCATGGTGCGTGAACTGCGCACCCGCGAGGGCGGCTTCGCTTCCGCGCTGGATGCCGACAGTGAGGACCCGGAGACCGGCAAGCATGTCGAGGGGGTCTACTACGCCTGGACTCCCGCCCAGTTGCGCGAGGTGCTGGGGGAGGAGGACGGGGACCTGGCCGCCGCCTGCTTCGGGGTGACGGAGGAGGGGACCTTCGAGCACGGGATGTCGGTGCTCCAACTGCCCGTGCAGGGGCCGGACATCGGGGACGAGCGGCTCGCCGGGTTCAAGGAGCGGCTGCTCGCCGCGCGGCAGGAGCGGCCCGCGCCCGGCCGGGACGACAAGATCGTCGCCGCCTGGAACGGGCTGGCCATCGCCGCCCTCGCCGAGTGCGGGGCCTTCTTCGACCGGCCCGATCTGGTCGAGCGGGCCACGGAGGCCGCCGATCTGCTGGTCAGGGTGCACATGGACGGGATGGCCCGGCTCGCGCGGACCAGCAAGGACGGGCGGGTCGGGGCGAACGCCGGGGTGCTGGAGGACTACGGGGACGTCGCCGAGGGGTTCCTGGCGCTGGGGGCCGTCACCGGTGAAGGGGTCTGGCTGGAATTCGCCGGGTTCCTGGTCGACCTGGTCCTGGACCGGTTCACCGCCGAGGACGGCTCGCTGTACGACACCGCGCACGACGCGGAGCGGCTGATCAGGCGGCCGCAGGACCCGACCGACACCGCGGCCCCCTCCGGCTGGACGGCCGCGGCCGGCGCGCTGCTCTCGTACGCCGCGCACACCGGTTCGCAGGCGCACCGTACGGCGGCCGAGCGGGCGCTCGCCGTGGTGCACGCGCTCGGGCCGCGCGCTCCGCGCTTCATCGGGCACGGGCTGGCGGTGGCCGAGGCGCTGGTCGACGGGCCGCGCGAGGTCGCCGTGGTGGGTCATCCGGAGGATCCGGCGCGGGCGGAGCTGCACCGGGTCGCGTTGCTGGGGACGGCTCCCGGGGCGGTCGTGGCGACGGGTCTGCCGGGGGCGGCGGACGGCAGTGGCGGGGAGTTCCCCCTTCTGGCCGAGCGCACGCTCGTGCGCGACCTCCCGACGGCGTATGTCTGTCGACATTTCGTCTGCGCGCGGCCTACGACCGATCCGGTCGAGCTGGCGGAGCAGTTGGGTACGGTTCATCCCTGAAAGTAAGGGAGTAGCGTCAATTCCGTTTGTATCAAGGTCAGTTCGGCAACGTGGTTTTTATCTCGAAAGCGCCTAAGCGTCATGTTCGCTGCCTAGTCTCGTGACTTCGGAGTCACCGATCAGTCACTGTCGGCGCCAGGGTGCGCCGGGCTAGCGCGCACCGGGGGTTGCGCACGCGGGGGGAATGGGGGAGGGCGGGGCGGCGGGCTGGGGAGCCTGCCGTACGCGCCCGTCCCCGGGGGGTTCGGGGATCGCCGCCTGGGGTTGCGGCATGTCTGTGGGGGACGCTTTGTTCATATCCGTGTTCATTTGTGTCGTATCGCTCGCGCTCTTCTGGATGGCGGCGTTCACGCTCTGGTGGCAGATGCACGCGTGGCGGACGCCCGAGACGCTCGCCTCGACCCGTTTCGACCGCCCCGACGGCGGTGGCCGGCTGGCCTTCTCCCTGCTGCTGCCCGCCCGCCACGAGCAGGCGGTCCTGGAGCACACCATCGAGCGGCTCCTGGAATCCAGCCACCGCGACTACGAGATCATCGTGATCGTCGGCCACGACGACCCCGGGACCGCGGAGGTGGCCGAGCGCGCCGCCGCCCGGGCGCCCGGTCTCGTACGCGTCGTCACCGACCACCACGAGGTCAAGAACAAGCCGAAGGCCCTCAACACCGCCCTCCCGCACTGCCGGGGCGACATCGTCGGGGTCTTCGACGCCGAGGACCAGGTCCATCCCGAGCTGCTGTCCCACGTGGACCACGCCTTCCGCGCCACCGGCGCCGACGTGGTCCAGGGCGGGGTCCAGCTCATCAACTTCCACTCCAGCTGGTACAGCCTGCGCAACTGCCTGGAGTACTTCTTCTGGTTCCGCTCCCGGCTGCACCTGCACGCCGAGAAGGGCTTCATCCCGCTCGGCGGCAACACCGTCTTCGTACGCACCGAGGTGCTGCGCGAGGCCGGTGGCTGGGACCCGAACTGCCTTGCCGAAGACTGCGACTTGGGCGTGCGGCTGTCCTCCGTCGGCAAGAAGGTCGTCGTCGCCTACGACTCCGACATGGTCACCCGCGAGGAGACCCCGGGGTCCCTGGTGAGCCTGCTCAAGCAGCGCACCCGCTGGAACCAGGGCTTCCTTCAGGTCTACCGCAAGAAGGACTGGCAGCAGCTGCCCGGCCGCGGCCAGCGCTGGCTGGCCCGGTACACGCTCATGACGCCGTTCATGCAGGCCACCTCCGGGGTCGTCATCCCGGTGAACTTCGCCGTCGCCGTCTTCCTCGACGTGCCCGTGGGCGTCGCGATCGTCACCTTCCTGCCGATGATCACGGCGATGGTGACCTTCGTCTTCGAGGTGGTCGGCCTGCACGACTTCGGCCGGCAGTACGGGCTGCGGGTGCGCTTCACGCACTACGTCAAGCTCGTGGTCGGAGGCCCGTTCTACCAGGTGATGCTGGCCGGCGCCGCGATCCGCGCGGTCTGGCGCGAGCAGCGCGGACGCAACGAGTGGGAGCTCACGAGCCACACCGGGGCCCACCTCGCGACCCCGTCCGGTGAAGTCGGCCAGAGCAGCGACAGCCACAGCCAGAGCAGCCCGAACACCCTCACCCGAGAGGACAGCCCCCGGTGACCGCCACCCTGCCCACGGCCACTGATGCCGCGCCCGGTTCGACAGCCACCGACGTCACCGACCCCGCCGCCGCCGATGCCGCCCTCATCCCGCGCCAGCGGACCGGCGGCCTCGGGGTCCGCCCGCCCGCGCCGGCCCGGCCGCTCGTCCGGTTCCGCTCCTCCCGCCCCGACCTGCTGCTCTGCGGTGTGCTGCTGCTGGCGATCCTCCTCGTGCAGGGCTGGAACATCACGAACTTCCCGACCCTGAGCGACGACGAGGGCACCTACCTCGCGCAGGCCTGGGCCGTCCAGCAGGGCAAGGGGCTGGCCCACTACACCTACTGGTACGACCATCCCCCGCTCGGCTGGATCCAGATAGCGGGCCTGACGTACCTGCCGTCCCTGTTCGTGCCCGACGCGATGACCGTCGCGCCGATGCGGTTCTCGATGCTCGCCGTGTCCGCCGCCAGTTCGGTGCTGCTGTACGTGCTCGCGCGCCGGCTCTGGCTGCCGCGCTGGGCGGCCGGTCTCGCCATGGGCCTGTTCGGGCTCTCCCCGCTCTCCGTCGTGCTCCAGCGGGAGATCTTCCTCGACAACATCGCCGTGATGTGGATGCTGCTGGCCTTCTGCCTCGCCGCGTCCCCCAGCCGCCACCTGTGGCACCACTTCGCCTCCGGCCTGGCGGCCGCCACGGCCGTGCTGACCAAGGAGACGATGCTGGTGGTGCTCCCGGCGCTGCTGGTGACCATGTGGCGCCACAGTCACCGGGACACCCGCAAGTTCGCCGTCACCGGGGCCATCACCGCCTGCGTGCTCATCGGGGTGACGTACCCCCTGTACGCGCTGCTCAACGCCGAGCTGCTGCCCGGCTCCGGCCACGTCTCCCTCATCGGCGGGATCGTCTACCAGATGGGCCGGGCCGGCTCCGGCTTCATCCTCGACCCCGGCTCCGGCTCGCACGGGGTCTTCGAGTCCTGGCTGTACTACGACACCGTGCTGCCGCTCGGCGGTCTGGCCGGCGCGGTGCTGCTCCTCGTCACCATCCGGTGGTCGGTCACGGCCCGGGCGCTCGCCGGCCCGGCGCTGGCCGTGGTCATCCTCGGCCTCGTCGCGCTGCGGCCCTCCGGCTACCTCCCGGCGATGTACGTGATCCAGGCGCTGCCGTTCCTGGCGCTGGTCCTCGCCGGGGGCGCGGCCAGCGTCACCCACGCCGTGCTGCGCCGCCGCCGTGCGCCGGGGGAGCGGCGCGCCCTGGCCTACGGGCGGTGGGCGCTGGTCGGCGTCCTGGCCGCGGCGGCCGCCGTGTACCTCCTGCCGCGCTGGTACGACGGCAACCGCACGGCGCTCACGGCCGACGCGAACGCCCCGTACCGGCAGGCCGCGGCCTGGCTCGGGCGCGAGGTGCCCGAGCCCTCCACGACCCGGGTACTGGTCGACGACGCGCTGTGGCTGGACGCCGTCCACCACGGGTTCGACCCGGGGCTGGGCGCCATCTGGTTCTACAAGGCCGACCTGGACCCGGCGGTCACCAAGACCCTGCCGGGCGGCTGGCGGGACATCGACTACGTGGTCTCCTCGCCCACCGTACGGCGCGACGCGGCGCAGCTGCCCAACGTGAAGGCCGCGCTGGAGCATTCGACGCCGGTCGCCGTCTTCGGCGAGGGCGAGGACCGCATCGAGATCCGGCGTACGGATCCCACCGCCCGCACCGTCAACGGGAGTTGATCCGGCATGAGCGAAGACCTGTGGACCCCGCACGCCCCGCAGGGCGCGCACGTCCCGCGCGCCCCGCACCTGCCGGAGGCCGCCGCCGAGGCGCCCGCCCCGGGCAGTGTCACCCTCATCATCCCGACCTTCAACGAGTCGGGAAACATCGACGAGTTGCTGAGCAGGCTGGCCGCCGCGCTGCCCGCGCACCTGCCCGTGTCGGTGCTGTTCGTCGACGACTCCACGGACGACACCCCGGCCGTCATCGAGAAGGCCGCCCTGGAATGCGCCTTCCCGGTGGAGGTCCTGCACCGGGAGAGCCCCGACGGCGGGCTCGGCGGGGCCGTCGTGGAGGGGATCGGCCGGGCGGACACCGACTGGATCGTCGTCATGGACGCCGACCTCCAGCACCCGCCCCACCTGGTCCCCGAGCTCGTCGGGGAGGGTGAGCGGACCGGCGCCGACCTGGTCGTGGCCTCCCGCTACATCGCCGGGGGCAGCCGGGCCGGGCTCGCCGGGAGCTACCGGATCGCCGTCTCGCGCGGGGCGACCTGGCTGACCAAGGGGCTCTTCCCGCGCGCCCTGCGCGGGATCAGCGATCCGATGAGCGGGTTCTTCGCGATGCGCCGCTCGGCGGTCACGCAGGAGGCGCTGAAGCCGCTGGGCTACAAGATCCTGCTGGAGCTGGCCGTGCGCTGCCGGCCGGCGCGGGTGGCCGAGGTGCCCTTCGTCTTCCAGGACCGTTTCTCGGGGGAGTCGAAGTCCACCGCCCGTGAGGGCCTGCGCTTCCTCACCCACCTCGTCTCGCTGCGCTCCGCGACCCCGCTGGCCCGCATGATCGGTTTCGGGCTGGTCGGGCTCTCCGGCTTCGTCCCGAACCTGGCCGCGCTGTGGATGCTCACGCACACCGGGATGAACTACCTGCTCGCCGAGGTGGTGGCGAACCAGGCCGGGGTGCTGTGGAACTTCCTCCTCATCGAGACCCTGTTGTTCCGCGACCGGCGCCGGCACCGGCACTGGGCCGATCGCCTCGGGCGCTTCACGCTGCTGGCCAATGCGGATCTGCTGCTGCGGATCCCGCTGATCGCGGTGTTCGTCGGCACGTGGGGCTTCGGGGTCCTGTCCGCGACCGCGCTCGCTCTGGTCACCACCTTCGTCCTGCGTTTCGCGGCGACGGAGGCGCTCGTCTACCTCCCGCGCAAGGCAGGCCGTACGCACACGAGTTGAGCCACACGATGAGCCGCACGAAGGGATACTCCCCATGCAGAGGAAGATCCGGCGCAGGGCAAGGTGGCGGGCCGCCCTGCTGGCCGTCGGGGCGATGACCGCGGGCCTGCTGCTGACCGCACCGCAGCAGGCCACGGCCGGACCGCCCAACCTGCTCACCAACCCCGGTTTCGAGACCGCCGGCCCGGCCGGCTCCGACATGCCGTCCTGCTGGTCGAAATCCGGCTGGGGCGACAACGACTTCACCTTCGCGACCGTCGCCGACGCGCACTCCGGCACCAAGGCGATGAAGGTCTCGCTGACCCGCCGGGTGGAGGGCGACCGCAAGGCCCTGGTCACCGAGAACGGCACCTGCGCCCCGACGGTCGTGCCGGGCCGCCAGTACGACCTGTCGGCCTGGTACAAGTCGAACACCCCGGACGTGTCGGTGACGGTGTTCCGCCACGACACGGTGGCCGGCTGGCAGTACTGGACCGACCTGCAGAATCCCCCGGTCAGCGCCGCGTGGGCGCGCACGTCGGTCCGTACGCCGGCGGTCCCGCCGAACACCGACAAGATCGTGTGGGGCCTGTCCGTCTACGGGGTGGGCACGCTCACCACGGACGACTACGCGCTGGAGGAGGTGGCGGTACCCCCGCCGACGCCCACCTGCACGGGCACGGCCACGGAGTGCGCGAAGGGCAAGTGGGAGGTGATCGCCGCCAAGAACCCGGTGCGCTCCATGCACGCCGTCGTGCTGAAGAACGGCAAGGTGCTGCTGATCGCGGGCTCGGGCAACGACATCGCCCAGTTCAACGCGGGCACCTTCACCTCCGCCGTCTACGACCCGGCGAACGGCTCGTTCAAGACGATCCCGACGCCCGTGGACATGTTCTGCTCCGGGCACGTCCAGCTGGCCGACGGCCGGGTGCTGGTGATGAGCGGCAACAAGGGCTATCCGTCGGCCGACGGCACGATCGGCTACCAGGGGCTGAAGGACTCGTACACCTTCGATCCGGCGACCGAGAAGTACACGAAGACCAACGACATGAACGGCGGGCACTGGTACCCGTCGGCGACCGTCCTCGGCAACGGCGACGTGATCTCCTTCGGCGGGCTGAAGGAGGACTCCACGGGCAACGTGACCGCGGAGAAGTTCTCGGCGGCGCAGAACAAGTGGCTGCCGATGAACGAGGTCAACCAGACCTGGTCGTACTGGGGCCTGTACCCGTCGATGATCCTCATGCAGGACGGGCGGCTCTTCTACTCGGGCAGCCACACCTTCGGCAACGGCACCCAGGGCACCGGCGCCTCCGTGTACGACTACGCCGCCAACACGATCACCGACGTGCCGGGCCTGCGCAACAAGGACCAGCGCGACGAGTCGGCGAGCGTGCTGCTGCCCCCGGCGCAGGACCAGCGGGTCCTGACCATCGGCGGCGGCAACAACGAGACCAACCCGGCGGCGAACCGGATCACCGACATCATCGACCTGAAGAAGCCGAGCCCCGCCTACACGGCCGGCCCGGACCTGCCGCAGGGCCTGGTCGACCAGGGCGCCGGCAAGCGTCCGCAGACCGGCGCCGAGGGCAAGATGTACGTGTCCGCCGTGCTGCTGCCTGACGGCAAGGTGCTGGAGACCGGCGGCGCCCTGCACGACCGGGCCGACCCGGTGTTCGAGGCCTCGTTCTTCGACCCGGTGACCAACACCTACCAGCCCGGGCTGGCCGCCGACCCGATCCCGCGGGGGTACCACTCCGCCTCGTTCCTGATGCCCGACGGCCGGGTGATGTCGGTCGGGGACAACCCGGGCAACGGCACGTACAACCACAACGTGTCGATCTACAGCCCGCCGTACCTCTTCAAGGGGGCGCGCCCGCAGATCACTTCGGTGATCGACAACCAGTGGGTGTACGGGGACACGCAGCGGATCACCGTCAACCGGGCGGTCGCCAAGGCGGAGCTGATCCGCCCGGCGGCGGTCACCCACTCCTCGGACCCGAACCAGCGGTTCGTGGACCTGCCGCTGACGGTCGTCAACGGCACCACCATCGACCTGAACGTCACCAGCAACCCGAACCTGGCTCCGCCCGGCTGGTACATGCTCTTCGCGGTCGACGCGAACGGCATCCCGTCGATCGCGCAGTGGGTGCACCTGGGAGGTCCCTCCGCCCTGGCGGCCACCGCCGAGCCCCCGTCCGCGCACGAGCACACCTTCGCGAACAAGCTGGCGGCCCCGAAGCAGAACCCCGCGAAGCGGGACTCGGCCCCGGTGGCCCCGAGCGTGGCCGGCTGCGACCGGCACTACGGCACGGCCAACGTGTGCGTGCCCACACGGTTCCCGGCGGAGGTGAAGCCGACGACGAAGGCCCGCTGCGACTGGCTGGCCGCCCACAAGTACCCGGCCCGCCTGAAGGTCAACGGCAGCGATCCGCTCCGCCTGGACCCGGACGGTGACGGATACGCCTGCTGAGCACCGGGCGGGGCGGGAGCACGGCAGGAGCACCCGTTTGACAGCCCGTCAAAGCCATCCGGAATAGGACGTTCCTTCTACCTTGGGCCCATGCCCGAGACCCCCCTGCTCAGCCCGCGCCGCCACCGCGCTCCGGTCCGGTGGCGGCGCCTGGCCGTCCTGTTCGCCTGCACCCTGCTCAGCGTGCCCGCTCCGGCCTTCGCCGGGCAGCGCGGGACCGGCGGGGGCGACGCGAAGCCCGTCGGCACGATCGTCGAGTTCGCCGTGCCGACCGAGGGGGCCAACCCGTCCGGCATCACGGGCGGCCCCGACGGGAACGTCTGGTTCGCCATCCAGGCGCCGGTGAACAAGATCGGCCGGATCACGCCGCACGGCAAGATCAAGGAATTCCCGCTGCCCCACCCCGAGCGGTTCCCGGACGACATCACCTCCGGCGCCGACGGCAATCTGTGGTTCACCGAGCCTTTCGACAACCACATCGCCCGGATCACCCCGCAGGGCAAGGTCACCGAGTTCCCGCTGCCGCAGGCGGACAGCTTCCCCTTCGGCATCACCAAGGGGCCGGACGGGAACGTGTGGTTCGTCGAGGCCGGAGCAAACAAGATCGGCCGCATCACGCCCCGCGGCAGGATCACGCAGTTCCCGCTCCCGACGCCCGACAGCCAGCCGTACCGGATCGCCACCGGCCCGGACGGGAACCTGTGGTTCACCTCGCCCTCGACCAACAAGATCGGGCGGATCACGCCGCGCGGTGAGGTGAAGGAGTTCGCCCTGCCGAATCCCGACGGCGCCCCGTTCAACATCACCGCCGGCCCGGACGGAAACCTCTGGTTCACGGACAGCGGCGGCCCCGCCAACGAGATCGGCCGGATCACTCCGCGCGGCGAGGTACGGCGCTTCCGGCTGCCGGAGGTCAACAGCGGGCCGATCGGCATCGCGGCGGGCCCGGACGGGAACCTCTGGTTCGCGGAGTCCAACCGGAACCGGATCGGGCGGATCACGCCGCAGGGCAAGCTCACCGAGTTCCCGATTCCCACCCCCAACGTGGAGAACACCCCGTTCCACATCGCCGAGGGTCCCGACGGGAACATGTGGTTCACGGAGCTGGTCGGCAACAGGGTGGGGCGCGTGACGGTCGGCGGCCACGGCCACGGCCACGGCAAGCCCTGAGTCCTCCCCTTCGGACCGTGCGGGGGCGGGACGCACGCCCGCACGGTCCGGAGGGGGCGGCTCAGTGCTGGTACGCGGCGATCGAGATGCCCACGTAGTGGGCGACGAAGGCGGCCAGGGTCAGGGAGTGGAAGACCTCGTGGAAGCCGAAGAAGCGGGGCGAGGGGTTCGGCCGCTTCATGCCGTAGATGACGCCGCCGACGCTGTAGAGCAGGCCGCCGACGATGACCAGGACCAGGACGGCGATGCCGCCGGTGCGCATGAAGTCGGGGAGGAAGAAGACCGCCGCCCAGCCCATGGCGATGTAGCAGGGGGTGTACAGCCAGCGCGGGGCGCCGACCCAGAAGACGCGGAAGGCGATGCCGGCCGCGGCCGCGATCCAGACCGCCCACAGCAGGGTCCGCCCGGTGGAGTCGGGTAGCAGCAGCACGGTCAGCGGGGTGTACGTGCCCGCGATGATCAGGAAGATGTTGGCGTGGTCGAGCCGCCGCAGGACGGCTTCCCCGCGCGGGCCCCACGTACCGCGGTGGTAGACGGCGCTGACGCCGAAGAGCAGGCACGCGGTGAGGACGTACACCCCGCACGCGACCCGGGCCCGGGTCGAGTCGGTGAAGGCCATCAGGACGAGGCCGGCGATCACCACGGCCGGGAACATGCCGGTGTGGAGCCAGCCGCGCATGAGCGGCTTGGTCTCCTGATCGGCGGTTTCGACCATCGGAGCGGCCACGGCAGCGGCGTCGGAAGTCATGCGGGCCATGCTACCTACGGGTGCGTAGGTTTCCGTTAGTGCGCTTTACGGAAGATTGACCGGAGTGGCGATGCTCACGTGAGAGGCCCCCTGGACATATGCGCACACGCACCGGATGATCAGATGAGTGCGGTCGACACCGGATGAGCGGAGCGCGAAGCGTCCGGGTCGCGGCCCCCACGGGGCAATCACAAATCAAACCCCTCAACAAGGAGCGATCGTGGCGCGCGACATCGCGGCTGGCACCACTTCCGACGTCCCCACCAAGCACCAGGAGCTCGTTTCCTGGGTCGGTGACATCGCGGCCCTCACCCAGCCTGACCGCATCGTCTGGTGTGACGGTTCGGAGGCCGAGTACGAGGCCCTCTGCGAGGAGCTCGTCTCCAAGGGCACCTTCAAGAAGCTGGACCCGGCCAAGCGCCCCAACTCGTACTACGCGGCCTCCGACCCCTCCGACGTCGCGCGCGTCGAGGACCGGACCTTCATCTGCTCCGAGAAGGAGGAGGACGCGGGCCCGACCAACCACTGGAAGGCCCCTTCCGAGATGAAGGAGCTGTTCGCGGGCAAGGGCGAGGAGGGCGGCATCTTCCGCGGTTCCATGAAGGGCCGCACGATGTACGTCGTCCCCTTCTGCATGGGCCCCCTCGGCTCCGAGCTCTCCGCGATCGGCGTCGAGATCACCGACTCCGCCTACGTCGCGGTCGCCATGCGCACCATGACCCGGATGGGACAGGCCGTCCTCGACGAGCTCGGCACCGACGGGTTCTTCGTCAAGGCCGTCCACACCCTCGGTGCTCCGCTCGCCGAGGGCCAGGACGACGTGCCGTGGCCGTGCAACACCACCAAGTACATCTCGCACTTCCCCGAGACCCGCGAGATCTGGTCCTACGGATCGGGCTACGGCGGCAACGCCCTGCTCGGCAAGAAGTGCTACGCCCTGCGCATCGCGTCCGTCATGGCCCGCGACGAGGGCTGGCTCGCCGAGCACATGCTGATCCTCAAGCTCACCCCGCCGGCCGGTGAGGCGAAGTACATCGCCGCGGCCTTCCCCTCCGCCTGCGGCAAGACGAACCTCGCCATGCTGGAGCCCACGATCCCCGGCTGGACCGTGGAGACCGTCGGCGACGACATCGCCTGGATGCGCTTCGGCGAGGACGGCCGCCTCTACGCGATCAACCCCGAGGCCGGCTTCTTCGGCGTCGCCCCCGGCACCGGCGAGCACACCAACGCCAACGCCATGAAGACCATGTACGCCAACACCGTCTTCACCAACGTCGCGCTCACCCCGGACGGCTCCGACGTCTGGTGGGAGGGCATGACCGAAGAGGCGCCCGCCCAGCTGATCGACTGGAAGGGCAACGCCTGGACCCCGGAGAGCGACACCCCGGCGGCCCACCCGAACGCCCGCTTCGCCGTCCCCGCCTCGCAGTGCCCGACGATCGCCGCCGAGTGGGAGGACCCCAAGGGCGTCCCGATCTCCGCGATCCTCTTCGGCGGCCGCCGCGCCTCCGCCGTGCCGCTGGTCACCGAGTCCTTCGACTGGAACCACGGCGTCTTCATCGGCTCGAACATCGCCTCCGAGAAGACCGCCGCCGCCGAGGGCAAGGTCGGCGAGCTGCGCCGCGACCCCTTCGCCATGCTGCCGTTCTGCGGCTACAACATGGGCGACTACATGGGTCACTGGGTCGACGTCGCCAAGGACAAGGACCAGTCCAAGCTCCCGAAGATCTACTACGTGAACTGGTTCCGCAAGAACGACGCGGGCAAGTTCGTGTGGCCCGGCTTCGGCGAGAACAGCCGCGTCCTGAAGTGGATCGTCGAGCGCCTCGACGGCGCCGCCGAAGGCGTGGAGACCCCGATCGGCATCCTGCCGACCGTCGCCTCCCTGGACACCGACGGCCTGGACCTGCCCGCCGCCGACCTCGAGTTCCTGCTCACGGTCGACAAGGAGGTCTGGCGCGACGAGGCCTCGCTGGTCCCCGCGCACCTGAACACCTACGGCGACCACACGCCGAAGGAGCTGTGGGACCAGTACGAAGCGCTCGTCGCGCGCCTGGGCTGAGCCCGGCCATCCAAGCCCCTGCGGTCCGGCTGTCCCCGGCCGCAGGTCGACGCGGGATTCCCCGACCTGGTTTCAACGGGTAGTCGCGTCTTTGCCGTGCGCTGGGCGATTCGTCCAGCGTGCAGGTCAGAAGGGGTCGATCCCGATGGGGTCGACCCCTTCGGCATCACCGCGCCGGGCTGGGGATATCGTTCGAGTCCCGGATCGATCCGTGATTCGATGATCTGCTGCGGGACCCAGCCTGGGGGGCGGTCCCGCCACCTGACCGCTGGGGGAGTCCCGTGAGCCGTGATCAGTCCATACCCGGAACCTCCGCAGGGTCCCGGAACTCCCCACGTGCGGCGAAGCAAGTCAGCCGGCGCTCCGCGCTGCGCCTGGCCGGCAAGGGCGGGCTCCTGACGGCCGGTGGCGCGCTGCTCACCGTGCCGGCGCAGCCCGCGACGGCCGACGCCGCCACGGCGGGTGCCGGTGACCTGAGCGTCACGGGCCGGCAGCTCGCCCAGGGCCTGACGACTCCTTCGTTCGCGCCGACGGGCCGTCGTCCCAAGTTCCGCCGGGCGACGTGGTCCCAGCAGTTCCAGGCGCAGCACGGCTGGTCCGCGGCCGGTGCCGGTACGGCGTCGGCTGAGCCGAACGACACGGCACTGTTCGTGCGGGGGACGCAGGCGGTGAGGGTGACGACCAGCGGCAAGGGCGAGCAGTCGTTCGTACGCAAGGTCGGGCTGCCCGCGATGGATCTGACCGGAAAGATGATCAGGCTCGTCTTCCGTGTGACGGACGTGACCCATCTGAGCAAGCTGGTCTTCTACGCGGGCAGCGGCTCCCTCGCGAACCGCTTCGGCTGGCAGGTCCACAACCACTCCAAGACGGCCGCCAATTACGTCCAGTCGGGGGAGTGGGTCACCGTCCACCTCCAGTGGGCCGACGTCACCGACGCGGCGGGCACGTACGCGATCTCGTCCTCCGGTGTGCCGTCCACGAGAACCGGCATCACCGATCTGTCCTTCGCGGTGTACGACGACGCGGCCGGCCCTGTGACCTACCACCTCCAGGCCGTCGAACTGGTTCCGGACACCAGCTCGGTCTTCCCGAAGGGCGTCGTGTCGATCACCTTCGACGACTCCCACAAGTCGATCCACGACCTGGCGCGGCCCGCGATGGACGCCAGCGGCTACTCCGGCACGGTCTACAACATCGCCGACGCGATAGGCACCGGCAGCTTTCTGACGATCGACCAGATGAGGTCCCTGCAGGACCACTCGGGCTGGGAAATGGCAGGGCACTCGTACGCGACCGCGACCCACACGGCGAGCTACCCCAAGCTCACCGCGCAGCAGGCGGACGACGACTTCCGCGCACTGCGCGAGTGGCTGGTGTCCAACGGCTTCCACAGTGAGCACTTCGCCTACCCGCACGGTGCGTTCCAGAAGACGTCCGACGGCGTCCCGGTCGACCTGCTCGCGAGCCGGCACTTCAGCACGGCCCGCTCGATCATCTCCGAGACGATCGAGTCGTACGCCCCGGCCATGCCCTACCGCCTCAAGGCGCTCACCGGAATCAATGACGGCAAGGGAATCGGTGGTACGGCGCTGTCCGAGGTGACGGGCCTCGGCGGCAAGCTGGACCGCTGTGCGAGGAACGGTGACTGGCTCATCCTCTGTATGCACAAGATCGTCGCGGGCGCCCCGGCGGCCAGCACGGAGATCAGCCGGCAGGGGTTCGCCCAGATGCTGCAGGAGATCGGCGCCCGCGGGATTCCTGTCGTGACCGTCGCGGAAGCGATGCAGTACTACACCTGAGACCCCCGCCGAGTGCGCTGAAGGGGGCGGTCCGCACGGAGAACTCCCGTGCGGACCGCCCCTTTTCGGGAACCTGCCGTCAACGGCCGCCCTGGTCCCGGAGCCAGTACGGATCCACGTCCTGGTCATGGCCCTGCGGATGCGGCTGCTGGTACTGGGGCTGCTGGTACTGCGGCTGCTGGTACTGCGGCTGCTGGGGCTGGGGCTGCTCGTACTGAGGTTGCTGGTACTGGGAATGCTGGTACTGGGGCTGGCCGCCCTGCTGCCAGTGCCCGTCCGCGTGCGGCCGCACCGGTGCCGGGCCGCCCCACGACACCTGCTGCTGCGGGATGTCCCAGCCGTCCTGCTGCTGTCCGTCGGTGAGGTGATGCCCAGTCTGCCGTGGCGACCCGGCCGGGCGGGACGAGGTTTGCCGGGCCAGCGCCGCGCCTTCCAGACGCATCATCTGCAGCGTCTCGGTGACCTTCGGGTTGGAGTACGGGTCCTCCTCCTCCCACACCGCGGAGGCCTCTCCCTCATGGCCCGCCACCGAGACCTCGACGCCGGCCTGACGGGTGCCCCAACTGCCCTTGTGCAGGGTGAACAGGGCGTAGAAGCGCAGCGGCGTGAGCAGCGTCAGCTGGATGACGCCGTAGAGCGGGGCCAGCAGGAACATCCCGAACCGCTTGACCAGACCCATCCCGCGGCGCGGGAAGTCGAGGTAGCGGACGTTGCGCAGGTACCCCATGAGCACCATGAACATGAGGTAGTCGCCGATGTGGTTGACGAACCGTTCGGGGTGCAGGATCGGCAGGATGACCATCGAGTAGAACATCGCCGAGCCGAAGACCAGCCACAGCGCCAGTTCCATGGTCGTCAGCCAGAACGCGGGCCGCCACTTCTTCTGCTTGCGGAACGCCCACAGCGACTCGCGGAAGAACGACTTGTTCCAGCGGACCTGCTGGCGCAGGAAGTGCGGCAGCTTCTCCGGCACGGCCGTGTAGCCGACCGCGGTCTCCTGGAAGACGACCTGGCCCTCGATGAGGCAGTAGTTGGTCATCCGGCGGTCGTCGCCGAACACCGCGGGCTTGCCCAGGAACTGCTGGTTGAGGAAGTCGTCGAGGTACTTGCGCACCAGCGTGCCGCGGTACACGGACAGCGCGCCGCAGCAGCAGAGCACGGCCTTCAGTCGCGAGTAGGCGGCCCGCTCGAAGAGGAACGAGTTGCCGTACCGCAGGTCCTGCAGGCGCGTGAAGATGTTGCTGTCGTAGTTGAGCGCGAGGACCATGCCGGTCGAGGCCATGATCTTCTCGTCGGCCATGGGCAGCAGCAGTTCGCGGACGGTGTCCCGGGACAGGATCGTGTCCGAGTCCACGCACAGGAAGAGGTCCGTGTACGGCGCCGCCTCGAAGCCGAGGGCGAGCGCCTCGCGCTTGCCCTTGTTCTCCGGCTGCACGCTGACGGTGAACTTCACGCCGCGCTGCTCGAACTCGCCGCGCATCTTCTTGGCCGCACGGATGCCGCCGGCGTCGGCGCTGCAGTCGTCGATGATGTGGATCTCGTTGGGAAGCCGGCTCTGCGCGAGCACGCTGCGCATGCCCTGCTCGAACATCACCGGGTCCTCGTTGTAGATCGGGATGACCGCGGTGACCCAGCAGCTCTCGAGGTACTCCAGCTGCGCCTGGTCGGCCTTGGCCGGCCGGTAGAACAGCGCCCCGATCATCTTCAGCGACAGCAGGCTGAGGGCGCCCAGTGAGTAGAGGTGCAGCGAACCGGTGTCGATGCGCGTCGCGATCACTGCGGCGAGGCCCGCGAAGACGACGTAGGAGACCTTCAGGTGTCTGCGCTTGCGGTGCTTCTGGCGGCCGGCGGAATCGACGGCGCCCGGTACGTAGGTGTCCTGCGCGGTCACAGCTTGACCACCCGGGGGTGCGCCTCGGACTTGCCGCTGGTGTCGAACAGCGCCTGGGCGCGGTCGGCGAGCGCGCCGAGATCGATCTCCCGGTGGGGCTGCAGCAGGATGGTGAGGTCTGCTTCCCCGGCGCCCACGAGGTAGTCCTCGACCCGCTCGACGGGCAGTCCGGCAACCGTCCAGTTGTCGACGCGCGGGTCGAAGTAGACGAGTTCGGCACCCTTCGCGCGCAGGTTCTGCGCCACGGCGAGTGCGGGGCTCTCCCGCTGATCCGAGATGTTCGGCTTGTACGTCACGCCGAGCAGCAGGACGCGCGAGCCGCGCAGGGCCTTGCCCTGGTCGTTGAGGAGATCGGAGGCACGGGTGACCACGTGCACGGGCATCCGCTGGTTGATCTCTTGCGCCAGCTCCACGAAGCGGAACGGGATGCCCAGCGAACGGACCTTGTACGACAGGTAGTTGGGGTCGATCGGGATGCAGTGGCCGCCGACGCCGGGACCGGGGAAGAACGGGGAGAAGCCGAACGGCTTGGTGGAGGCGCAGTGGATGGCGTCCCAGAGGTCCACGCCGATCTCGCGGCAGAACATCGACATCTCGTTGACGAGCGCGATGTTCACGTGGCGGTAGGTGTTCTCGAGGAGTTTGGCCATCTCGGCCTCGCGGGTGCCCTTCGCCTCCACGACCCGGCCCACGAAGCGCTCGTACAGCGCGCGTGCGGCCTTGGTGCAGTCGGGCGTGATGCCACCGACCACCTTGGGCGTGTTCTCCAGGCCGTACGTGGGGTTGCCCGGGTCGATGCGCTCGGGCGAGAACGCGAGGTGGAAGTCGATGCCGACGCGGAGGCCGCCGGCCTCGAGCCGCGGCCGCACGACCTCGTCGGTGGTGCCCGGGTACGTCGTGGACTCCAGGACGATGAGGGTGCCCGGGGTCAGGTGGGCCGCGATGTCACCCACCGCGGCGTCCACCGCTCCGAGGTCGGGGGCACCGTGGTCGGTCAGCGGGGTCGGGACGCAGATCACGACCGCGTCGGCGGCGGCGATGACTTCGGGCTCGTCGACGGCCCGGAAGCCCTGGCCGAGCATGAGCGCGACCTCGGCGTCCGTGATGTCGTCGATGTGCGAACGCCCTGCGTTCAAACCGTCGACGACCCCTCGGCTGCGGTCGAGGCCGACCACCCTGAGGCCTGCCGCCGCGGCCGCACGGGCAAGCGGAAGCCCCACGTATCCGAGCCCGACCACAACGAGATCGGCAGTACCTGTTCTGTTCACGAAGCTCATTCCCCACCCCCGGCCTGGATCGCGAACTCCGCCGGTCAAGTCCAGGCAGAGATAAGCGGCCAGAATTCATCAAAGAGCTTCGTACGCTAACAACAGACTTCGGACCCCGAAAAGAGACGGGAGTGGTGTGCTAAGTCACCGGGTCCCGGGTACAACCTTCCGTCCCGCTCGGGAGTCTCAGCGACATCCGGGGGGGTTACCGGCCGGGACGGAGAGCGGAGTTGTGTGGTTAAGATCGCCGGACTTTCACTCAAGCGTTGTGCTCAGCCGAACGATCCAGGCGATCGGACGACCACCCCTCAGCGCAGCCTCAGTCCCCTGCCGAGGAGCTTTCCGTGACGCATTCCAGTCCTGCCCTGCGAAACAAGCCGCGCCGCCGCGTGTGGCCGGCGATCAAGGCGCTGCTCATCGTGGGCGTCGTCGTCGCCGGCGGCGGGGCTTTGTACGCTGTGTACCCGACAGGGAAGACGGTCACCCCCAACCCCCCTGAGCTCAGCGTCCGTTACCGGACCGACTCGGCCTCGGACGACTTCGCCAAGCCGTCCTTCGAGATCTTCAACACGTCCCAGAAGCCGGTGTCCTTGAGCGAGGTACGGCTGCGGTACTACTTCACCGCGGACACGGACACGCCGTACGCCTTCAACTGCGTGCAGACCACGGTGGGTTGCTCGAACGTCGTCGGCGCCATCGCCGCTCTGGACAAGCCGACCGGCACGGCCGACCACTACCTGGAGCTCGGCTTCACCGCGAGCGCGGGCACCCTCGCACCGGGCGAGAACAGCAAGGGCATAGAGCTGCAGCTCTACCGGGCCGACCACGGGAAGGTGAAGCAGTCCAACGACCGGTCCTTCGACGGGGGCAAGACCGCGTTCAAGGAATCGAAGCTGGTGACCGCGTACAAGGGCGGCGTGCTCGTGTGGGGAGAGGAGCCCGAGGGTGCCGCCGCGGCGGCACCGAAGGCGGTGGGCGGCCTCGCGGCGGGGTCCACCGTCCCGTCCGGGGTCATGTTCGACAACTTCCGCTACCGCGACCCCAAGGACCCGGCACTCTTCAAGCACGGCTGGCTGGTGCGCACCAGCGAGGGCGGTCCCGGCATCGCGGGCACCTGGTCGGCGGACGGGATCAGCTTCCCGTCCGCGACGGAGGCCCTGGACGGCCAGGTGCTCCAGCTGCGCGCCCAGACCGACGGCACGCCGGCCGGTACGAGGCAGGCGGCTCTGGGGACGCTGAAGCAGAAGTTCCGCACCGGCACGTACGCCGCCCGGATCCACTTCAGCGACAAGCCCGCGAGCGGCAGGAACGGCGACCACGTCAACCAGACCTTCTTCACCATCGGCGGCAGCGGCTCGGCGTACAGCGAACTGGACTACGAGTACATGCCCAACGGCGGCTGGGGCGCACCCGGACCCAAGCTGGACACCACGAGCTGGCACAACGCCGACAAGGGGGACCGCGTCACCAGGAAGTCGGAGAAGAGCCTGCAGGGGTGGCACACGGTGCTGATCGCGGTGACGGAGGACTCGGTCACCTATCAGCTCGACGGTCGCGAGCTCTTCACCAACAACAAGAAGTACGCCCCGCGCTCGGACATGTCCGTTCAGTTCAATACCTGGTTCGTGGACCTGCCGTTCAAGGGGGACCGGGCGTGGGACATGAAGGTCGACTGGGTCTACTTCAACGCCGCGGGCGGCGAATCCGCGAAGGATGTCGAATCCGCCGTGAAGGGGTTCAGTGACGGAGGTCTGCACTATTTCGACACGGTGCCGGCTTCCTGATGTAACTGCCGGTGAATTGTGTGTGCATTCGAGGCATCGGAATGACGGGCCTATGATTCCCGGCGGCCTTCCAAATAGGTCGTGTGCGTCTGCTGACGACGGGCCTCCGTTTCGCGGAGGTCCGCCGTCATGCGTTCCGCTTCCTCCCGCAGCAGCGTCAGTTGCCGTTCGAGGTGGCGCTCGGGCGATTCGCCGCCCGCCGTGAGCCGGGTCCACCAGCGGGTCCGGTTGTAGGTGTCCACGCACTCCGGCACGTCCGTGCGGATGGCCCGGGTCAGCGCGTGCACCGCCTCCGGGTCGGCGGCCAGGACGCCCGCCACCCAGCCCGGCTCCAGCATCGCCGCGTACAGCTCCAGCAGCCCGGTCAGCACCTCGGCGGGCTCCGCCGGCAGGTCCACCTCGCCGACGTACTCCTGCAGCCGCGCGAAGTCCTCCCGTACGAAGCCCAGTTGCTCGGCGGGCTCCGGCGGTACCGGCGGCGCCGGCACCTCGGGCGGGGCGACGAGCGCGCCCGCCCCGTACAGCCCGGCGACCACCACCGGCCAGTACGTGCCGGCCACCCCGGTGAGGGTCAGGCCCACCCCGACCACCCCGCAGGCACTGCCGGCCAGGTTCTTCTTCGACTCCAGGTACCTGAGGAGCCGTGCGCCGAGCGGCCTACTGGTAGCCACGGATCTCCTCGAAGGCTCCGTCCAGCGAACCGTTGCCGTCGGTGGCGTCGAAGAGCCGTCCGCCGGTCAGTTCGGTGATGTGGGCGAGTTCCTTGCGGTCCGAGTCGCCGAACAGCACCGCGAAGACCGGGGTGTGCTTCTGCGCCTCGGGCAGCCCCGCGTAGAAGGCGTCGAACTGCTTGGCGCCGACGCCCGCGGTGTTCTCGCCGTCCGTCATCAGCACGATCGAGGTGAAGGCGTCAGCGTTGCCCTTGCCGAGCTGCTGGTACGCCGCCTGCAGACTGCTGTAGATGGCCGTGCCCCCGTCGGGCTGCAGCGACTTCACGTCCCCCCGGATCGCGTCCAGGGCGGGTCCCGGGTTCCCGGGCTCGACCGCGTGCGTCAGGACCTTCTTCACCTTGTCGCCGAAGGGCAGCAGGGTGACCTCCTCGCGGTCCCGGAACCGCTCCCCGGTGCCCGAACTCCCCGTCCCCGTCAGGTCGGTGAGCGCCGCCTTCAGCCGGCCGATCCGGTCCTCCTCGGCCATCGAACCCGAGGTGTCCAGCACGTACACCGTCCGCGAGGGCCGGCGCAGTTCGTTCTCGTAGCTGGCCAGCAGCCCGTCCGCCACCGACCGGGTGCCGGGGAAGGGGAGCTCGCGCCGCTTGTCCGGGTTCAGCCCGGCCGCCGGGGTCACCCCGGCCGCGACGGGCCGCCGGAAGGTCTTCTCGGTGATCCCCTTCTGCGCCTCGGTGCCGCGCAGGTACTCGGTCAGCGCGCGCCCCGACTCGCGGGCCCCGGCCGGGGCCGAGGTCAGCAGGGTCAGCGGGTAGTGGGCCGTGACCACGCCGTCGAGCGGCCGGATCACCGTCAGGTTCGTCTTCGCGTCCCGGTTCATGGACAGCAGCACCGACTCGTAGTTCACCAGCGCGTCCACGTCCCCGCGCTGGGTGTACGCGGAGGCCAGCCAGCCCGAGGAGCCCGAGGTCAGCTTCTGCCCGGTGAAGAACCCCTTCAGCATCGGCTGCGCCTTCGCCACGTCGGCGTCGGTCAGCGCCGCCTGTGCGCCGGAGAGTCCGGAGGCCACCGAGATCAGTGCGGAGAACCCGGAGTTGGAGCGCACCGGGTCGGTCATCCCGTACGTCAGCTTCCCGCCGGTCACCGCCTCGTGGACCGCCGACCAGGTCACCGACTCGGGCTTCCAGCCGAGCCGGGCCAGTGCCTCCGGCTTCACGCCGAGGGCGACGGGCGAGGACATCACCGGGGTCTCGTTCGCCAGCTTGCCCGCCGCCTCGGGCCGCAGCCGCAGGTAGTCGTTGGAGGAGAGCCAGACGGCGTCGTACTTGCCGTCCGCCTTGCCGGAGGCGATCTGCTCGACCGCGTCGAGGGTGCCCGACATGGTCAGCTCCACGCCGACCCCGGTGGCGGCCTTCGCCGCCTTGAGGACCTCGTCCATGTCGGACAGCTCGCTGGAGGCCAGGACGCGCAGCTTGCCCTCCTGGTACTCGGTCTGCTTCGGCTTCGGGTGGTCGTCGTCCGTCGCGCAGGCGCTCGCCCCGAGCAGGGTGGCGGCGAGCGCCACCGCCGCGGCGAGTCGTCTGCGCATCACGGCGCTGCGGATGCTCATGCCGTTCATCGGGCGTCGCCGCCTTCCAGGGCGCTGGTGGTGCGGGTGCGCGCCAGGTATGCGGAGGCATTCTGGAGTTCGCCGGTCAGGGACTCCACGGTGGCGGCCATGTTCTCGGTCGCCTGCACCTTGAAGGTGTCGATGGTGTCGAGCGTCTTGTAGATCTGGGCGAAGGCCGTCCGCAGGGTCTCCGCGCCGACGGCCGGGTCGGCGGCGATCCGCTGGATCTCCCCGCTCTGCGTGGACAGCATCTCCGCGTTGCCACGGATCAGGCCCTCGGTGGTGTCGCGCAGGGTGTCGATCTGCTTGATGACCTCGCCCTGGGTGCTCAGCGCCTGTGCCAGCATCACGGCGATCCGCAGCGCGGACACCGTGGTGGTCGCGGCCCGGTCGACGCCCTTGATCAGCTCTTCGTTGTTGCGCCGGACCACGTCCATCGCCAGGTAGCCCTGCGCGCAGACGGCCAGCTGGGTCAGCAGGTCCTGGTGCTTCTGCCGTACGGGGAACAGCACGTCCACGCGCAGCGCGTCGGCCTGCTGCGGGTCGCTCTGGTCGGCGATCCGCTGTTCGACGGCCGCGTCCAGGGCCTCGGTGAGCACCGCGTACTCCTGGAGCTTGCCCATGGTCTCCCACAGGCGGGCGCGCTCGGTGTGCAGGGCGGCGTTGTCGCGCCGCAGCTCGTCCTGGCCGCCGCGCAGCGCGCCGACGATCCGGTTGAGGGTGGTCTGCGAGGAGGCGTACTTGGCCACGTGGTCGCGGAACTTGTTGCCGCCGGGCAGCTTGGAGAGGAGCTTGCGCATGCCCCTCCCCGAGCCGGCCGAGCTGTCGCTCGGGTCCAAGTCCTCGACGGTGCGGCGCAGTTCGACGAGCGAGCCGGCGACGCGGGCCTGGGCGTCGCCCCCGACGTCGGTGCCGAGGGAGCGTACGGCCCGCTCCAGCATGCGGTTGGACTGCTGGGCGGCGCCGCGGATGTCGGCGGAGCCGAGGCCGGCGATCTCCCCGATGCGGTTCGCGAACTCGGGGGAGCGGCTGTCGATGCCGGACAGGGAGCCGACGTACTCCCCGGCCCGGCGGGCCATCTCCTCGCGGACCCCGTCCTGGAGCGGTACCAGGCCGGAGGCCTGCTCCCGCTTGACGGGGGCCACGGGCTCGGGGGCGGTGAGGACGAGCGGGCTGTTCTCTGGCGGTGTCAGTGTCATGGTGGTGTGGTCCCCCTATCCCTTGGCGCGCTCGGCCAGCGCCATCAGGACCTTGACGGTCGGTGCGCCGACCTGGCGGATGCCGGTCAGTCCGGGGTTCAGGTACGCGGTGTGCGGCGCGGTGGCGGCGGTGAACTCGGCCACGCCCTCCGTCGGCCGGAACCCGTGGCGGACCGCGAGCGTGCGCAGCTTCGGGTCGGTGGCCAGCAGGGAGCCGAGGTCCTTGGCCTTCTCGCTGATCGGCACGAAGGTGTGCGGGGAGTTGACGGTGGTGTCGGGATAGAGCACCACCATGCTGCCGACGTCCCCCGATACCTGCTTCTGCTGGAGCAGGCTGGCCACCTGGGACTCGTAGGCGAGGATGAGCGGTTCGCCGCTGCCGCTGATGAAGGAGCGGAAGGGGTCGTCCGTGCTCTGCTCCAGGGCGCCCTGGACGGAGATCAGCTTCTTCATCAGGGGCGCGGTCCGCTCGATGCCGGCGTCGTCGGAGACGACGGTCGCGTTGTTGGCGACGTTCGAGGTGGTGGCGAGGAAGAGCGCGCCCGAGTTGGAGGTGGTGGGGTCGGTGGTCTTGATGAAGACCGTGCCGCCCAGCTCGGGGTGGGCGCTGGTGCCGCCCTGGAGCTCCTGCCAGGTCTTGGCCTCGCCGGCGGCCTTCAGGAAGGGCGCGAGGAGGAGGGTGCCGGTGTTCTTTCCGGTCGTCTTCGCGAGGCCGTGGTCGCCGAGGACCTTGGCCGCGTTGGCGCGGGCGATGACGACGAGCGGGGAGAAGAAGGGCTTGGTGTTCTGCGCGCCCTTCACTCCGGCCGCCGCCTCGATCTCCTTGGCCGGCTCGTTGCTGCTGGGGAAGGCGAAGTCGAAGTCCTTCAGGGCGAGTTGGTCCATCGCCCAGGAGCCCGATGTTTCGGTCTTCACGGTGTAGCCCTTGTCTGCAAGGGCCTTGACGACGTCGGGGTCGCGGAAGAACTCGGACTTCTCCGAACCGATGACGCCACGCACGGTCTTCGTTGCCGTGCCCTCCGGCTTCTTTCCTCCGATGGCGATGACGGCTATCACGCCGCCGACCAGGAGGATCGCCAGGGCGATTCCTAGGATGCGTCTCACGGGTGCAGAGTGCTCGCGGAAACCCACATTCCGCGCGGAGTTGGGTGAACGAGAGGTGACGAGGCGGTCCCACTTCGAAATGCTGTGTGGGCCCGTGGGTGCTGGTGACCGGGGCGGGTGGCCGGGAGGATCGTGCCATGGGCGTGAGTGCGTTGAAGTGGCAGGGCTGGTTGGTCGCCCTGGTGTTCGTGGCGGGACTGCTGGTCTTCGCCCCGCTGGGGCTGTACGTGTGGGCGGGCGGCCGGCCCGCGGTGCGGCCGGCGGGGGCCGCGCCGGACGACGTCCGCATCACCGGCTGCCGGATCGACCCGACGAGCCGCCGCGTGGTCGCCTCGGTCGAGGCGGTCAACGGCTTCCCGGAACAGGGTGCTTACGTGGTCACCGTGGAGTTCCGCGAACAGCCGGAGGCGCGGCCCGGGTCGCAGCCTTCCGCCATGGCCCCATCGGCCCGGGGGTCCCAGACGCTGGTGAAGATCCCGGGTGTCCGCCCGGCCGCGATGGAGTTCGCGGAGGCCGTGGGCCCGGTCTGGCCCCCGGCCGCGATCCCCTGGTGCGGCATCGCGGCGGCAGAGTTCGCCCCGGACCCGCCCTTCGCCCATCCCGGCCCCTCCGGCGTTTGAGGAGCGGGGTCGGGGGCGGAGCCCCGGGGAACGGGCGAAGGGCGGGGAGGGGACCAAGCCCCGCAGGGTCGGCCCGCTGCGCAGGGGCGGCGCGCCGCAGGCCTGCCGGGCGGTAGCGAGGCGGGTTGCACGTTCAAGCCCCGCAGGGCGTGGCACCCGGTCCGGAGCCTCCGCGGCCCCGGACCGGGGCCGTCAGTGGGCGCCGACGAGGTCGAGCGCGGCGGCGTGCGCGTCCATGCGCTCGGCGGCGAGGATCGCGACGGTGGTGTCGGCGCGGGACGCGGCGACGAGCAGGGCGCGGGCGGCGAGGTCGTGGGCGCGCTGGTGCAGCGCGGCGGTGGCCTCGGCGTCGGGCTGCCGGTCGGGATGCCGGGGTGCGCGGGCGGGCTGGGCCCCGCGCAGGCGGGTCACCTGGGCGGCGACGACGGCGGCGGCCTCGTCGAGGCCGAGCTCGTCGGTCACGGTGAGCAGTGCGGCGAGGTGCCCGGCGAGCTGGATGTCCAGGGCTTCGGCGCGGCTGCTGCGGGGGTAGTCGCTGCGGTGGGCG
The DNA here is from genome assembly GCF_057834385.1 of Streptomyces sp. GL_141. Taxonomy (NCBI): domain Bacteria; kingdom Bacillati; phylum Actinomycetota; class Actinomycetes; order Kitasatosporales; family Streptomycetaceae; genus Streptomyces; species Streptomyces sp. GL_141. The sequence continues at coordinate 3,070,237 of NZ_CM174402.1, read as the reverse complement.
CCTATGCGGGGGTCGACCGCCTTGGTGCGAATCGGCTCGTACATGGAGGCCTCCTGCGTGGTCAGGAGACCATCCTACATTGGATCCGTTCTAAAGTTGAGCTGAATCTTGGTCCTGCGTGTCGGCTTGAATCTCTCTTGTGATGGCTGGGGAACAACGTTCAGTCTTCTCCTTTCGGTGCACGTTTGTGCGGAGACGTGCGGGCCGGCCGGTGTGATGCTCGGGGGACGGAATGGCTGGGGTCGAAGACGTGTCAGGCGTGTCGAATGCGCCGGATGCGGCGGGCATGGCGGAGATATCGGGCGTAGAGGCCGTGGTGCGGAGCGATGCGGCGCTCCTGGAGGAGGACCTCGCGGCCTTCCTGGCCTCCCTGACCACCGCGCCCGCGCGGCAGGGGGCGGGGACCGGCTCCTCCTCCGCGCCGCAATCGGTGTACGAGGCGGCGCTGGGGCGGTCCCTGTACGCGCCGGTCGCCGACGCCGTCGGCTCGAAGGTGGGCCAGCAGGCCCTGGCGCCCACCGAGGGAGCGCCCGCGGGCCGGGCCCCGCTGCGGCCCTCGATGGTGTTCTGGGCCTACCGCAACTACCGGGGCTTCCCCGGCCCGGCCGGCGAGGAGGCCGCCGCGGCGGACCTGGCCGCGGTCCGCCGCGCGGCCGTGGCGGTGCGCGTCCTGCTGAAGGCCGCCGTCGCCCTCGACGACATCCAGGACGGCAGCGGCATCCGCTACGGCGAGCCCGCGCTCCACGTCGGCCACGGCATCCCGCTCGCCCTCAACACGGGCACCCTGCTGATCACCGCCGCGCTGGAGCACGCCGCCGACCCGGCCGTCGTACGGAGCCTGCTGCGGTCGGTCGGCCGGGGCCTCACCGGCCAGGCCGTCGACGTCTCCACGCGCACCGCGCTCACGCGCGCCGAACTGACGGCCGCGCCCCGCGGCGAGCGGGTCGCCTTCTGGGAGTCGATGGCCGCGCTCAAGACGGGCACGCTGTTCTGGATGCCGCTGGACGCGGCGGTGGCGGCGCTGGGCGTCGTGGAGGACGAGCGGCGGGTCCTGGACGAGGCCATGCGGAACCTCGGACTGGCCAGCCAGCTGTTCAACGACCTCACCGACTTCGTGCCCGGGTTCGGCGGCCGCGCCACCCACGAGGACTTCGGCCAGCTGAGCAACCGGGTCTTCCTCGAACTGCTCGACTCCGCGCCCGACGGGCCGCGTGCGTCGGGCGAGCCGGTGGGGGCGCGGCTGAAGGAGTTCGTGCTCGGCCATCCGGACCTGCGCCGCACGCTCCTGCTCCTCGCGGCGGAGGCGGTGGAGCTGAAGCGCTCGGCGATGGAGGCGGTGCGCGGCGTGTGCCGTTCCGAGCGGAGCGCCCGCTACTTCGACGTGACGATCGAACGCAAGGGACACCTCATCGACCGGCTCCACACGACGCTCCTGAAGGGGGACGGCGCATGAGCCCCACGGACTGCCACACGGTCGTCGAGCGCATCCGGGCGAGCACCCGCGGCCGGCACCAGGACCTGGAGTGCACGCCCTTCTCCCGCGCGATGCTCGCCGGGACGCTCCCGCTCGACCGGTACGTCGACCAGCTCGCGGCCTACCGCCGGGTCCTGGCGGCGCTGGAGAGCGAGCTCGCCCGCGCCACGGACCCGTACGTCACCTCGGTGTGGTCGGCGGACCTGGCCAAACTCCCCCTCGTGGACCGCGACCTGATGTATTTCGCCGAGGACGGGGTGTTCCCGGCGTCCACCGCGGCCGCACCGGCGGACGCCCTCGCGCGGGAGATCCGCGCCGCCGCGGCCTCGGACCCCGCGGCCCTGCTCGGGTTCCTCTACGTACTGGAGGGCTCCACGCTCGGCGGCGCGATCCTGCGCCGGTACGTCGCCGAGGCCTACGGGCTGCGCGACGCGGACGGCGTGGCGTACTACGCCAGCGGTGACCGCGAGCGCTGGGCCCGCTTCACGGCGCGCCTGAACGGGGCGCTGCGCGGGCCGGGCGAACAGGACCGGGTGCTCGCCGCCGCCGGGCGGGCCTACCACCACGTCGCCGCGATCACCGCGGCCCTGTCCGCCGGACTCGCCGCCGCCGACGCGTAGGACGGCGCGGCCCCTGGGGGCCTACGGCTGGCCGTACCCGTCGAGGAAGTTCCCGATCCGGGTGACCGCGTCGGCGAGGTCCTTCGCGTTGGGCAGGGTCACGATCCGGAAGTGGTCGGGCTCGGGCCAGTTGAAACCCGTACCGTGCACGACCATGATCTTCTCCTCGCGGAGCAGGTCGAGGACCATCTGCCGGTCGTCCTTGATCTTGTAGACGGACGGGTCCAGCTTCGGGAACAGGTACAGCGCGCCCTTGGGCTTCACGCAGGTGATGCCGGGGATCTGCGTCAGCAGGTCGTACGCCGTGTCGCGCTGTTCCAGGATCCGCCCGCCGGGCAGCACCAGGTCGTTGATCGACTGCCGTCCGCCGAGCGCGGTGGCGATGGCGTGCTGGGAGGGCATGTTGGCGCAGAGCCGCATGTTCGCCAGGATCGTCAGGCCCTCGATGTACGACGAGGCGTGCTTCTTGGGCCCGCACACCGCCATCCAGCCGGACCGGTAGCCGGCGACGCGGTAGTTCTTGGAGAGCCCGTTGAAGGTGAGCGTCAGCAGGTCCGGCGCGATGGTGGCGGTGTTCGTGTGCGTGGCGCCGTCGTAGAGGATCCGGTCGTAGATCTCGTCCGAGCAGACGATCAGGTTGTGGCGGCGGGCGATGTCCGTCAGCCCGCGCAGCATCTCGTCGCCGTAGACGGCGCCGGTCGGGTTGTTCGGGTTGATGATCACGATCGCGCGGGTCCGGTCGGTGACCTTGCGCTCGATGTCGGCGAGGTCCGGCATCCAGTCGGACTGCTCGTCGCAGCGGTAGTGCACGGCGGTGCCGCCGGCCAGGCTGACGGAGGCGGTCCACAGCGGGTAGTCCGGCGCCGGGACGAGCACCTCGTCGCCGTCGTCGAGCAGCGCCTGCATCGACATCTGGATCAGCTCGGAGACCCCGTTGCCGATGTAGATGTCCTCGACGTCCAGGTCGATGCCCTTGGTCTGGTAGTGCTGCATGACCGCACGGCGCGCCGAGAGCAGGCCCTTCGCGTCCCCGTAGCCGTGGGCGTTGCCCAGGTTGCGGAGCATGTCCTCAAGGATCTCCGGCGGGCACTCGAAGCCGAAGGCCGCGGGGTTGCCGGTGTTGAGCTTGAGGATGCGATGACCTGCTGCTTCGAGCCGCATCGCCTCTTCGAGGACGGGGCCGCGGATCTCGTAGCAGACATTGGCGAGTTTCGTTGACTGGATCACCTGCATGACGGGAGCTTACGGGTCCCGATGCGGGCGCGCCCCGCTATTTGACCCGGAGCGCGGGGGCGAGCGGTGGACCGATATGTCCCCTTTCGCGCAAAGCTTGGGTGCGGGCGCCACGAGCCCTTGGAAACCGGGGCCGCCGCCCCGCTCCGGCCTGCGGAATGGGTGGGCCCGACGGAAGGGGGCGGACCGGTGTTGCGCTCGTCACCCTGCCGGTCCTGAGGGACGCGAAAAGGGGCGGGGCACCACCGGTCGGTCGGTGGTGCCCCGCCCCCGCTTTCGGGGTGGCCCTCAGGCCGTGGCGGCCGCGGGGGCCGTCGGTGCCGTGGCCGTGGCCGTGGCCGTGGCCGTCGCTCCGGAGCGGATCCGGCGTACCCGGCCCTGGGCGTCCAGGTGCTGGAGGTCCCGGTGGATGGTCATCCGGCTGACGCCCAGTTCCCGTACGAGATCGGCGACCCGTACGCGGCCCCTGGCCCGTACCGCTCCGGCGATCAGCTCGCGCCGCTCCTCGCAAGGCAGTCCCCGTCCGGGGGTGCGCTGCGTCGCGGGCACGGTTACTTCGCCTCGGCCTTGAGGATCTCGGCGAGCTCCTCGTCGGACTCGCGGCCCGGGGTCGGCAGGTTCCACTTGGTGATCGCGAAGCGGAAGATGAAGTAGTACAGCGCCGCGAAGCAGAGCCCGATGCCGGCCAGACCCCACGGGTTGGACGCGATGCCGAGGTTGAGGAAGAAGTCGATCGCGCCGGCCGAGAAGCCGAAGCCGTCCTTCATTCCGAGCGACCAGGTCAGCGCCATGGACACACCGGTCAGGACCGCGTGGATCGCGTAGAGCACCGGGGCGATGAACATGAAGGTGAACTCGATCGGCTCGGTGATGCCCGTGACGAACGCGGTGAGCGCGAGGGAGAACATCATGCCGCCGACGACCGTGCGGCGCTCGGGGCGCGCGCAGTGGGTGATGGCGAGGCAGGCCGCCGGGAGGGCGAACATCATGATCGGGAAGAAGCCGGTCATGAACTGTCCGGCGCTCGGGTCGCCGGCGAGGAACCGGGCGATGTCGCCGTGCTTGCCGTCGAACTCGCCGGCCTGGTACCAGGGGAAGGAGTTCAGCAGGTGGTGCATGCCGACGGGGATCAGTGCGCGGTTGGCGACACCGAAGATGCCCGCACCGACGGCGCCCGAGTTGACCAGCCACTCGCCGAAGCCGTGGATGCCCTTGCCGAGCACCGGCCAGATCAGGCCCATGACGATGCCGATGACCAGGCCCGAGAAGGAGGACAGGATCGGGACGAGGCGGCGGCCGCCGAAGAAGCCCGCCCAGTCAGGCAGCTTGGTCCGGTAGAACTTCTGGTACAGCAGGGCGGTGACGATGCCCATCACGACGCCGCCGAGGACGCCCGCGTTGACGGGTGCGTTGACCAGGGCGACCTGGTGGTCGACGACCTTCTCGACCTGCGGGACGTTGCCGTCGGTGAAGGTGCCGAGCACGTTCGAGAAGACGAGGTAACCCGCGACGGCCGCGAGGCCGGTGGAACCGTCGGCCTTCTTGGCGAAGCCGACCGCGATGCCCACGGCGAAGAGCAGCGCCAGGTTGTTGAAGACGGCGTTGCCGCCGGCGGCCATGTACGTGGCGATCTCGTTGCACCAGTCCGGCAGGGAGGTGCTGCCCAGCATGTCCTCCTGGCCGAAGCGCATCAGCAGTGCGGCGGCCGGCAGCACGGCGATCGGCAGCATGAGGCTGCGGCCGAGGCGCTGCATGACCGCCATCGCGGCGGAGTTCTTCTTGGCAGACGTGGCCGTCTGCTCGGCTGTGCTCACGGTTGCTTCCTCCAGGGGAAACGGGTGTGTTGCCAAGGCAGGCAGCGCTTGTGTGGGCTGGGCAACAGCTAAGGAAAATGCGCCATTTGCAGCGCGATGTTCCAGTTGTAACACGGTTAAAACCGCATAAACCCATGGTCGAACAGACTCCGGACCTACGACCCGAAGGCTGAGGCCCCAAGCCCCCCGAGACGCGTGCCTTCCGGCGATGTCAGAGGGTCCGGGTACCTTCCGGACAGGGGGAAAGGGGGGATCCGCATGCATCAGCCGACGATCATCCGGGGGGATGCGAGCAGTCCGCAGGCCCGGGGGCCGAAGATCATCGCGCACGTCTGCAACGACCTCGGGGGCTGGGGGAAGGGCTTCGTCCTCGCGCTCTCGAAGCGCTGGAGCGAGCCGGAGGCGGCGTACCGGGCCTGGCACAGGGGCCGCAGCGGGAACGACTTCGCGCTCGGCGCGGTGCAGCTCGTCCAGGTGAGCCCGGACACCTGGGTCGCGAACATGGTCGGCCAGCACGGCATCCGCACCGGCAGCGCCGGCCCGCCCGTCCGCTACGAGGCGATCGAGCGCTGCCTGGCACTCCTGGCGGCCCACGCCGCCGAGCTGGGCGCCTCCGTCCACATGCCCCGCATCGGCTGCGGCCTCGCGGGCGGGAAGTGGCCCCGCATCGAGCCGCTGATCCTCGACGCGCTGTGCGCGAAGGGGATACCCGTCACGGTGTACGACTTCGGCTAGGACTTGTCCGGTCGAGCGTGCCGTCAGGCCGCCCGGCTGGGCAAGGGTGCGCCATCAAGCGACTGTGGCCGCCTCGCCGGTCGCCCGGGGTGCGGGGGCCGCGCCGGGCTTGAAGCCCCTGGCGATCAGCCATCCGGCCAGGGTCAGTTCCCAGGCGAAGACCGGGAGGGCGGCGGCTGCGCCCGGCAGGGAGAGTTGGTCGTAGGCGCCGAACATCACGGCTGCCGCCGAGGCGCAGATCAGGGGGCCGCCGATCAGGCCGAGGATCGAGATGAAGCGCGGGAGCAGGCGGGCGCGGTAGGTCAGGTAGGCGAGCACGACGGTGTTCAGGCCGAGGGCGATGTTCGGGCCGAGCAGGAACGTCCACTCGTGCAGGGCCACCAGCGCGGCATCGGCGCCGTCCGGCGCCCCCGCCCCCCGTCGCAGGGTGACGAGCGCCAGGACGGAGGCGATCCCGAGGGCGATGACGGCCGCCTCCAGCAGCCGCCCGAAGGCGTACCCGAGCGCGAGCCCCTCGCCGTGGCGCCGCAGGACGGGGAACAGGGCCGCCCCGGTGCCGGCCACCGCCACCACCAGCACCACCTCGCAGAGGGCCCCGAGCAGGGCCTGCGTATCGGCGCCCCGCGCGAGCCCGCCGTCCGCCGCGCCCAGCAGGGGGCGGTAGAGGGCCGCCCCGGCTATCGCGGAGACCTCGGTCAGCAGGAACAGCAGCCCGGCGGCCACCGCGGTTCTCCGGTCCGGACTCATCTTCTCGGTACCCCTCGCTCGATGGAGGTGTACGCCGTACACCTTGCAGCGACCATAGGTGTACGTCGTACACTCGTCAAGGCGAGGGTGTCGTCGAAGAGGTGGGAAGGGGCGGGACGGGAATGAACCGGCAGGAAGCCACCGGCACGCAGCGGATCCCCCTGAACAGGGACCGGGTCCTGCGCGCCGCCGTCGCGCTCGCCGACGCCACCGGCATCGACGCGCTCAGCATGCGCAGGCTCGCCCAGGAGCTGGACGTCGTACCGATGGCCCTCTACAAGCACGTGGCCAACAAGGAGGAGCTGCTCGACGGCATGACCGACGCCGTCGTCGGCGAGATCGACCCGCCGGCCCCCGGCCCCGACTGGCAGCGCGTGATCCGCGGGCGGATCCTCTCGGCCCGCCGGGTCCTGCAGCGCCACCCCTGGGCGCCCCGGGTCATCGAATCGCGGACCGGACCCACCCCGGCCGTGCTGGCGTACCTGGACTCGATGGCCGGGACCTTCCGCGCGGGCGGACTCTCCGCCGACCTCACGCACCACGTCATGCACGCGATGGGCAGCCGCCTGCTCGGCTTCAGCCAGGAGCTGTTCGACACCTCGGGCCCCTCCGGCCCGCCGGACCCGGCACTGGCGGCGCGCTTCCCGCACATCGCGGAACTGGCCGCGACGGCCGCACACGACGACGGCTCCACGGTCGGCGGCAGCGGCTGCGACGACCAGTTCGAGTTCGAATTCGCCCTGGACCTCCTCCTGGACGGCTTCGAAGCCCTCCGCCGGCGGGGCTGGAGCTCCGCGCGGTAGGTCAGGCGGCCGCGGCGGCCGGTTCGCGCGCGGCCACCGCCGCCGGGTAGGTGCGCTGGATCTCGCGGTCGCGCAGGCACCACCAGAGGAGGCCGAGCACCACCGAGGCGGCGCCGGTGCACACTCCGACGGTGCGGACGTCGCAGACGGTGAGGAGGCCGCCGAACAGGGCCAGGGAGACGCGGGCCATCGCGCCGTACGTGGTCATGTGGAGGCTGGAGACCCGCCCGCGCACGGCCGCGGGGACGGTGGCCAGCAGGACGGTGGTGTCCAGGGCGATGATGACGCCACTGGCCAGCCGCATCACGCCCAGCAGCGCCACCGCCAGGACCGGATGCCCCGCGAGGAAGAACGCCGCCCAGGCCAGGCCCTGGAACACGTAGGCCGCGGTGTACGCCGCCAGGTGGCGGCGGACCGCGAACCGTGCGGCCAGGAGCGTGCCGAGGATGACGGCGACCCCGTCCGCCACGTACAACGAGCCCAACACCGCGCCGCCACCGCCGAGATGGCCCGTGGCGTAGGCGGCGAGCAGGATGTCGTACGCCCCGCCGATGCAGCCCCAGGCGATGCCGATCCAGACGACGGAGCGCGCCAGCGGCAGATCGCGCAGCACCCGGAGACCCGCGGTCAGCTCCTTGCGCATCGGTTCACGGGCCGCCGCCCCCGAAGCCCCCGAAGCCCCCGGCACCGCGGGCTCCGCGTACGGCATCGGCCGCCGGGCCTGCGCCAGCAGCGGTACGACGGCCAGCACCTGCAGCACGCACGCGACGGCCATCGCGCCGACGGGGCTCCAGCCGGCCAGCGCACCGCCGAGCGAGGCGCCGACGACGGTCATGGTTCCCGAGACGGATGCCAGCCGGGCGTTGGCGGCGGGCCGGGACTCCGGTGCCACCACCCCGTACAGCCACTGCTGACGGGCCGGCGGCCAGAGGGTGTTGCCGAGGCCCTGGAGCCCGTAGAACGCGGCGGTGATCCAGATGCCGTGGTCGAGGAAGAGGGTCATGCCGAGGACGCAGACGGCCTGCGCGACCATCGAGCCGACGGCCAGGCGCCGCACGTCGAACCGGTCCGCGAGGGTGCCGGCCACCATCATGAACGCCAGCGCGGGCACGGTCCCGATGAGCTCCACGGCAGCGAGCGTGGCGGGGGAGGACTCTTGCAGCACCTGGATGAACAGGCTGATCTGCATGACCCAGGTAGACCCCGAGGACAGCGCACTGGCCGTCCAGAGGCGGGCGGTGCCGCCGCGGGCACGGTCGGGGCGTGTGATCATCCGGAGCATCCGGAGATTTGATCACACCGCGATGATCACCGCACTGGTGCCGGAGGCGGTACAACCATCGCGGCCGGTCGGCCGTCCAACCCGTGCAGTCGATCACATGTGATGCACGGGGGATTCAGCCGGTGAACAGTTTCAGAAGGACCATGACGGCCGTCGGGACGGCCGTCGTGCTCGCGGCCGTGGGCGCGCTGGCGGCGCCCGCCGCGAACGCCGCACCGGCCGCGCGGCAGGCGGCACCGATGGCGGACCCGGAGATCAAGTCCGTTCCGGTCTCGGTGGGGGTCGTCAGCATCCAGCGCGTGAACAACGAGTTCATCGTCCACATCGAAGGCGGCGGGGACCCGACCCCGTACCGGGTCGACGTGCGCCGGGCGGGCACCGACAAGGTCGTCGCCGTGGTCGACGACCTCACACACCACTACTGGGACATCGACGAATCGGGCGGCTCCCCCCGCGAGTGGTACCAGGGCGAGAAGCAGCCGCTGGTCCTCCCCGACATGGGGGACTACGAACTGGACGTGTACGCCAGGGAGTACAACGGCACTGAGGTGACCGTCCGCAACGCCGGCCGGTCCACCTACGCGCTCGACGCCCGGGTCGAGGCGAAGTCCAGCCGGCAGGAGTTCTCGCTGGACGCCCTCGGCACCCAGGTCACCGGCACGGTCACCGCGGTCCACCCGCGCACCGGAGAGCGCCTGCCGCTGACGGGCGCGAAGGTCCGTGCCCGCCTCGGCGACGGCTCGGCCGACGGGGTCTCCGACGCGCAGGGCAAGTTCGCCCTTTCCGTCGCCGCCCTCGGAACCGAGAGCTCCCTGACCCACACCGTGACCCTGGCGAGCGGGAACACCGCGGCGACCGCGACGGTCCCGGTGACGATCCGGGCCCAGAAGGCCGTCATGACGCTGACCTCGACGGGGCCCCTCACCGCCCGCTACGGGACCGGCGTGCCCGTGCTCGGCAAGCTCAGCCGCCGGGCGGACGACGGCACGGTCAAGCCCGCCGTCGGCCAGCGCGTGGGCACCTACGGAATCGGAACTGCGGAGGCCACCACCGGGCCCGACGGCAGCTACACCCTCCTGCCCCGCGTCCTCACGACCGGTTCCCTGAGCGTGTACAACCGCGACGAAAAATGGCTGACGCGAGACGGCACGCGCACCGCGACCGTCGCGAAGATCACCCACACGACGAAGGTCGTGGAGGAGAAGCTGGTCGCGACCGACAAGTACGGCGGGCTCACCTTCAGCGGCAAGGTCCTCGTCGACGGCCTCACCGGCCAGCAGGCGCCGGTCGAGATCCAGTTCCAGATCGCGCCGGGCAAGTGGGTCACCCGCCAGTCCTTCACCGTGCCCTACAACAAGACGTTCACCCTGAAGGTGACCACGCCGAGCGGCAAGTACCCGTCCGACGGGTGGCGGGTGTACACACCGGGCACCTCCAACATCGGCCCCAGCACGGGCGCCAAGGTGCTCCGCCAGTCGCGCGCCCAGACCCAGATCACCGGCGAGCGCTTCGGACCGCGTCCGGTGGCCAAGGGGCAGCAGCTGTACGTCGCCGGGGTCCTGGACACGTACACGCCCAGCGAGGGGTTCGTGCCGTACGCCGGACAGAAGGTCCGGTACTACTTCCGGCCCGACGGCTCCACCACGTGGAAGGAGATGGGCACCTCCGTCTCCGGGGCCAACGGAGCCGTGAGCAAGAAGTTCACCGCGCAGAGCAGCGGCTACTGGCGCATCCGCTTCGTGGACGCCGACGCCACCCACCTCGTCAGCACCGGCCTGGAGGGCCGCATCGCGGTCACCGGCTGAGGCTGAGGCCTTCGAGGCTGCGGTCAGCGCTCGATGATGACCAGGGGGATCTCGCGGGGTGCGGCCGCCGCCTGGTGGTCCTCGTAGGCGGGCCACAGGGCGGTCACGGCCTCCCAGTACGTCTCCCGCTCCGCCGGGGTCGCCGTGCGCGCGCGGGCCTGCGCGGTCAGGGCGCCGACCTGGAGGCGGACCTCGGGGTGGGCGGTGAGGTTGCGGTACCAGGAGGGGACGCCGGGCGTGCCGTCGGCCGCGGTGGCCAGGACGATGTGGCGGCCGTCGTCCTTCGCGTAGATCAGCGGGGTGCGGACGGGCCGGCCGGAGAACCGGTCGAGGGTGGTCAGCAGGAGCGTCGGCACCCCGTGCCACAGGTGCCCGTCGGCGCCGGAGCTGTCCACGTAGGCGCGCACGTGCGTGGAGAGCTGCCCCGCGGGCGGGTCGGCCGGGTGGTCCCAGTCGATGGTCGTTGCGGCGGAGTGGGCGTGGGAAGCGGCCTGGGCGCGCATCGTTGTCGTCCCTTCGGAATCGGCCCCCGCGCGGGCTAACGAGCATCCATCGATTCTGGATGCGCATCGCCCCGATCGCACCTCGGGGCGGACCGGGGAGCCCGGTCCGCCCCGTTCCGGGCCCACCTACGGGAGGTAGCGTTCGAGCGCCCTCGCGCCCTCCTTCTCGATCAGCTTGCGTGCCTTCTCGACTCGCTCCGGAGTCACGTCCTGGCCGCGCGCCATCACGAGGTCCTCGGGGTCGAACGGGTGCTCCGACCCCGTGTAGAGGTGGGCGGGGCGCTGGGGCTGCTGGTCCGATTCACTGTCCATCGCTACCTCCTGCTGTGTCCCCCTGGCCCCATCCTCCGGCCCTGCCCCCATGAACGCACCTCGGGACCGGGCGGCCCGGCCGGCCGGTCAGACGGACAGCGCGAGTACCGCCGTCAGGGCCACGATGGCGCCGCAAATGCTGAGGTTGGCGGTCTTGTGCTCCCAGAACACCGCCACGAACTCGCGGATCGTCGCGCTCGGCCAGAAGTACTTCGCCGTCGGCGAGCCGAGCACCTGCCCGTTGACCCCGGCCTTGCGGGCCATCATCGCGGCGCGGAAGGCGTGGAAGTTGTTGGTGACCACCACGCAGCGGTAGGCGGGGTCCTCCGCCTCCATGATCGTCCGGCTGAAGAAGAGGTTCTCCTCCGTCGTGCGGGAACGGTCCTCCAGCCGCAGGTGCTCCTGCGGCACGCCGCCCTCGGTCATCAGCCAGTCCGCCATCGCCCGCGCCTCGGCGACCTTCTCGTCCGTCCCCTTGCCGCCCGAGGTGAGCAGCAGCGGCGCCCGGCCGCCCCGCGCGATCTGGGCGTCGTGGATCGCCTGGCCCTTGCGCAGCCGGGAGGCCAGCAGGGGCGGGACCCGGTCGCCGCCGATCAGGCCGGAGCCGAGCATCACGACGAAGTCCACGTCCCCGCGCACCTTGATCCGCCCGTAGAGGTAGGCGTAGGCGAGGAAACAGAGGAAGAGGAAGGAGACGTACGCGACGAGGAAGACCACCCCGGCGACCACGGCGTCCAGGGCGGGCGGTCCGGTGTCGGCCGCCACGAAGACGAAGGCGATGAGGACGAAGATGGCCACGCCCGCCGCGAGGGACAGCAGGTTGCCCGGCCGCCGGCCCTCCTTGCGGACCATCGTCACGCCGTTGCCGATCAGGAAGACGCCGAGCGCGAGGATGCCGACCGTGGGCACCAGGAAGATCAGGATGACCACGGCTTCCGCCAGCCCCGCCGGCAGGTGCGCGACCTGGAACAGCAGCCCGATCGAGGTGAAGATGAAGGTGAGGCCCAGGTAGACCGCGTTGCGGAAGCGCCGGCGGTCCTCCCGGACGCTCACGCCGAAGAGGGCGAGGAAGAGGGCGGCAGGCACAAAGGCGTACATGCCGCTCATCGTATGGGTGGAACACGGCCGACCGGCGGCCGCACGACGGACGACTAGCGGCCGCCGTGCGGCGTGCGACGCACGGCCCGCCCGGCGAGGACGTCCGTCCTGCGCCCGTCCCGTACGACGAAACGCCCGTCGATCAGGACGTACGGGATCCCGGACGGCAGCGCGCGCGGCCGCTCGTACGTCGATCCGGCCGCGACCGTCAGCGGATCGAAGAGGACGAGGTCGGCCCGGTGCCCGACGCGCACCAGCCCCCGGTCCGGCAGCCTCAGCCGTGCGGCGGGACGGCCGGAGAGGTGGGCGACGCACTCCTCCAGGGAGAGGACGCCCAGCTCGCGCACGTAGTGCCCGAGGTAGTGCGGGAAGGTGCCGTAGGCCCGCGGATGCGGTTTCGCGCCCTGCAGGATGCCGTCCGAGCCGCCCGTGTGGACCGGGTGGCGCATGATCGCCCGTACGTTCTCCTCGTGCCCGACGTGCTGGAGGATGCTCGGGCCGAGCCGGTCGCCCAGCAGCAGCGCGCGGGCCGTGTCCCAGTCGGGGACGCGCGTGCCGATGTACGCCGCGTAGGCCGGATCCGTGGTCCCGGCGATCTCGATCGTCGACCAGTCGACCGGGACCCCGTGGCAGCCGTCGGCGCCCTCCACCTCCAGCGCGTACCGGATCCGCTCGGCCTCCGCGTCGTCGCGCAGCCGGGCGAGGACCGCCTCGGGTCCGCCCTCGTTCGCCCAACTGGGCAGCAGGGCGACCAGGGTGGTGCAGCCGGGGGTGTACGGGTAGCTGTCGAGGGTGATGTCGGCGCCGTCGGCCAGCGCTCCGTCGAGCAGGGCGAGCAGCTCGTCCGCCCGGCCCTGGTTCTCACCGAAGTTCATCGTGGCGTGCGCCAGGTGCAGGGCGCAGCCGGCCTCGCGGGTCAGCTCGACCATCTCGGCGTAGGCGGCCAGGGCGCCGCGGCCGTACGAGCGGTGGTGCGGGCAGTAGTAGCCGCCGTACCGGGCCACCACCCGGCACAGCTCGGTCAGTTCGGCGCCGGACGCGTACATGCCCGGGGTGTAGGTGAGCCCGGAGGACATGCCTACGGCGCCCTGCGCGAGCCCCTCGGCGACCAGGTTCCGCATCCGGTCGAGCTCCGCGGGCGTGGCGGGGCGGTCGCCCCAGCCGACGACGTGGGCGCGGACGGTGCCCTGGGGGACCAGGTAGGCGGCGTTGACGGCGATGCCCTGCCCGCCGTGGGCCCGGTCGAGCCGGTCCAGGTATCCGCCGACCGTGCGCCAGTCGAATTCGATGTCCTCGCCCGTGCCGTTCCAGCCGGCGATGGCGGCCCGCACCTCGGCCAGCGTGCGGTCGTCCACGGGGGCGTACGACAGGCCGTCCTGGCCGAGGACTTCGAGGGTGACGCCCTGGGCGGCCTTCGCGCCGTGGTCCGGATCGCGGAGCAGGGCCAGGTCGCTGTGGGCGTGCATGTCGATGAAACCGGGGGCCAGGGCGAGCCCGCGGGCGTCGAGCGTGTGCCGCCCGCCGCCCGCGATCCGGCCGCCCACTTCGGCGATGCGGCCCTCGTGGATCCCGACGTCGGCGGTGTAGGAGGGCCCGCCCGTGCCGTCGACGACGCGGGCCCCGCGGATGACCAGGTCCATGGGCTTAGAAGAACGTCCGGACGTACTCGGTGACCGTGCCGTCGGCCTCCACCACCGGGATCAGCGGCCACTTCTCGAAGATCGTGCACGGGTGGGACATGCCCAGCGCCACCCAGTCGCCGACCCGCACGTCCTCGGCGGAGTCCGTCTCCAGCCAGGCGTGCTGGTCGGAGAGCTTCAGGACGCGGATCCCCGTCGCCGGGCGCTCGGCGCCGGTGAGGGGGTCGCGGACCAGCTCGGCCTCGGGCAGCCCCAGGTCGTAGGCGATGTCCCGCTTGCCGGCGTTGACGAACGCCTGGGTGGGGGAGGGCCGGGAGACCACCTGCGCCCAGAGCCGGAAGGCGGGGCGCAGGCCGCCCTCCCCGGGGACCCGGTTGAAGGGGGTGAGGCGGGTGTACCAGCCGTGGTCGTGGGAGACGTACGCACCGGAGCGCAGCAGTTTCAGGACCGGCCGGGAGAGCTCCGGCAGCTCGGCGAACACGTCGGCGACGGCGTCGAACCAGGCGGAGCCGCCCGCGCTGACGACGATCTCCTCGACCCCCTCGAAGCGTCCCGCCTTGTCGAACTCGGCCGCCAGGGCGGTGAGCCGGCGCAGGTAGGCGTGCACGGAGTCCGGGTCGGCGCCGGGCACCTCCGCCTCGTACCCGGCGACACCGACCAGGCGCAGGGTGTCCGTCCCCGCCACCGCGTCGGCGACGGCCCGGCAGTCCTCGTCGCTGCGGGCCCCCGTGCGGGCGCCCTCCCCGGCGCCGAGCTCGACGACCACGTCGACCTGCTGGGACCGGCCCGCCAGGGCCCGGTCCATGAGCTGGACCCCGCGTACGGAGTCCACGTAGCAGACGAAGCGGAAATCGGGGTCCGCGGCGAGCTCGGCGGCCACCCAGCGCAGGGCGGCGGCGTCGACGAGCTCGTTGGCGAGGAAGATCCGCTGGATGCCGAACGCCCGGTAGACGCGCGCCTGGTGGGGGACGGCGGCGGTGATGCCCCAGGCCCCGTGCTCCAGCTGACGCCGGAACAGCTGCGGGGCCATGCAGGTCTTGCCGTGCGGGGCGAAGGCGAGCCCGTGGCGCTCGGCGTACGCGCCGAGGGCGGCGAGGTTGTGGCTCAGCGCCTCCGCGTCGAGGGTGAGCACGGGCGTGGTGAACCCGCCGGTGTAGAGGCTCCGCCGCTGGGCGGTCAGCTCTCCCACGGTGAGGCCCGCCTGTCCGGCGTCCGGGGGGAGGCCCTTGAACCGGTGGTCCACCGGCTCCTGGGCGAGGGCCTGGACGGGGTCGCTGGGCATGGGTGTGTGCCTCCCGGGGCGTTGCCGTTGTTGCGTACAGTGCAACAGTCGTTGCGTGCACCGCTGCATGCTGTCTAACATCCCGGATGACGACGGGTCAACGGGTCCGGTCCGGGTCCGGGTTCCGTACGGAGGTGCACGGCGTGAGCCAGTCGGTGGAACGGGCGCTGCGGATCCTGCCGGCCCTGGCCAAGGGACCGGCCGGGCTCGGCGAGGTCGCCGAGGTGCTCGCCGTGCACAAGAGCACGGCCCTGCGCCTGCTGCGGACCCTCCAGGAACACGGCTTCGTCTACCGGCAGGGCGACGGCCGCTACCGGCTCGGGGCCTCCCTCTTCGCGCTGGCCGCCGAGTCCATCGAGAACCTCGACGTGCGCGACATCGCCCACCCGCACCTGCTCGAACTGAACCGGATCACCGGGCACACCGTGCACCTCGCCCTCCACCAGGACGACGAGGTCGTCTACGTGGACAAGGTCGACAGCCGCTACGCGGTCCGGATGTACTCGCGCATCGGCCGGCCCGTCCCCCTCACCGTCGCCGCCGTGGCCAAGCTGCTCATCGCCGACCTGCCGGAGGCCGAGCGCCGGGCCCTGGCCGCGCGCATCGAGTACCCGGCCTACACCTCCCGCTCCACCCCCGACGCCGCCGCGTACCTGCGCGAGCTGGACCTCGTACGCGCCCAGGGGTGGGCCACGGACCTCGGCGGCCACGAGGAGTCCCTGAACTGCCTGGCCGCCCCCGTCCGCGGACCCGACGGCCGCGTGGTCGCCGCGATGTCCGTCTCCGCCCCCGGCGTGGTCCTCTCCGTCGTGGGGCTGCTCGAACTCCTCCCGCTCGTACGGCAGACCGCCGACGCCATCGGCCGCGAGTACTCAGGCTCGGGCCCCGTACAGGAACAGGAAGAAGACAGGCCATGACCGACAAGATCGCGATCACCCCCGCCACCCACACCGACCCGCCCGCGAAGTTCTCGCACGGCGTCCGCAAGGGCAACATCCTCCAGGTCGCAGGCCAGGTCGGCTTCCTCCCGCACGTGGACGGGCAGGAGCCCACCCCGGCCGGCCCCACCCTGCGCGAGCAGACCCTCCAGACGCTGGAGAACGTCCGCTCCGTACTGGAGGCGGGCGGCGCGACCTGGGACGACGTGATGATGCTGCGCGTCTACCTCACCGACACCACGCACTTCGAAGAGATGAACGGGATCTACAACGCCTACTTCGAGGAGCAGAACCTCAAGGCGGTCCCCTCCGCCCGC
Organism: Streptomyces sp. GL_141; assembly: GCF_057834385.1. NCBI lineage: Bacteria > Bacillati > Actinomycetota > Actinomycetes > Kitasatosporales > Streptomycetaceae > Streptomyces > Streptomyces sp. GL_141. The sequence continues at coordinate 3,053,634 of NZ_CM174402.1, read as the reverse complement.
ACCACGGTGTACGTGGGCCTCCCCGGCGACCTGCTGATCGAGATCGACGCCCTCGCGGTGCTCGACGCCTGAGCCTTTCCCCGTAAGGGAGTTGGCGGCGGGCGCCGCCAACTCCCGCCGCCGGGTCAGCGGTCCGGGTCCGGCGGGCGAGCGCCCATTGGGTACCCTCACGGATGACTTCGGGGCGCCGGCGGGGGCCGGAACGCCGCTAGCAGGGATGGGTCCTCATGAGCAGCGCACCTTCGGCAGGCATCTTCCAACCGCTCAAGGCGGACGACCCGGAGGTCGTGGGCGGCTACCGGCTCGCGGCGGTGCTCGGCGCGGGCGGCATGGGCAAGGTGTACCTCTCGTACACGCCGGGCGGCCGCCCCATCGCCATCAAGGTGATCCGGTCCGAGTTCGGCGAGGACCCCGAGTTCCGGCGCCGCTTCCAGCAGGAAGTGCGGTCCGCGGAGCGGGTCCAGGGGCTCTACACCGCCCCGGTCATCGACTCGGACACCGAGGGCTCCCAGCCCTGGCTGGCCACGGCCTACGTACCCGGCCCCTCCCTCGCGCACGCCGTGGCCCACCACGGCGCGCTGCCGCCGCGCAGCGTGCTGCTGCTGGCCGTCGGGGTCGCCGAGGCGCTGACCGTCATCCACGGCGCGGGCATCGTCCACCGCGACCTGAAGCCCGCCAACGTGCTCCTCGCCTCCGACGGCCCGCGCGTCATCGACTTCGGCATCGCCCGCGCGGCCGACAGCACCGCCCTGACCAGCACGGGCGTCAGCATCGGCACCCCGGCGTTCATGGCGCCCGAACAGGCCTCGGCCGGCACGATCACCCCGGCCACCGACGTCTTCGCCCTCGGCCAGATCGCCGCCTTCGCGGCCATGGGCTCCTCCGTCTACGGCGACGGGCCCTCGCACGCGGTGCTCTACCGGATCGTGCACGAGGACCCCGACCTCGGCGGACTGCCCGAGGAGCTGCGGCCCCTGGTGACCCGCTGCCTCAGCCGCGACCCGGCCGACCGGCCCGCGCTGACGGAGGTCATCGCGCTGTGCAACGAAGCCGCGGGCGCCGAGCCGCTGCGCCAGGGCGAGGACTGGCTGCCGCGCGCGGTCGCCGGTGCCATCACCGAGCGGGTGCAGCTGCTGCCCGCCCCGGCGCCCACCCCGCCGCCGCGGCCGGCCACGCCGGTGCCGACCGAGCTCTCCGCGCAGCCCGCGGCCCCGAGCGCGCCTCCGGCACCCGCCGCCGCGCCCGGGTACACGCCGACCGGCCTGGCCGCCGCCCCGACGCAGGCCGCTCCGGCGCAGCCCGGCCCCGGGCAGGCCGGCCCGGGGCGGCCCGCCCCCGTGCAGCCCGGGCCGCAGACGGTGCCGACCGGCTACGGGACGCCGCAGCCGTACGCGCAGCCCGCCTACGCGCAACCCCCGCGCCCGCAGGCTCCGCACCCGCAGCCCACGTACGCGCAGCCCGCGTACGCCCAGCCCGGCTACGCGCAGCCCGGGTGGGGGCAGCCCACGTACCCGCCCGCGCCGACCAAGCCCAAGCGGACCGGGCTGATCGTCACCCTGTCCGTCGTGGGCGCGGTCATCGGGCTCGCCGTCATCGGGTCCCTGCTGCCGGACGGCGACAAGGGCGGTACGGACGGGGCGTCGGGCAGCAGGGGCAGCGGGGGGAGTGCGAGCGCCTCTCCGGGCGGGGTCCAGAAGCCAGTGGACCCGCAGCCGGTCTCGTACAAGGGCATCGACATGCCCGGGTCCCACCAGCTGCTGCTCGCCGACAATCCGCCACGTCCGGCGGAGGAGTCGACCGGCGGGGGCGTGCACTACGGAAAGGGAGACCTCTACTTCTACCGGGACACCACCTTCGGGAAGGACGAGTTCGGCACCGCGAACGGGAAGCTGGTCCTGCTGAACAACTCGGAGAAGGGCTCGCTCGAGACCTGCCGCAAGGTGACCCGCTTCACCGAGAAGATCACCCTCGACCAGCTCACGGCCGGATCCGAGGTCTGCGTCCTGAGCGACGCCGGGCACATCGCGGTGGCGACCTACCGCGGCAAGTCGGGGGCGAAGGAGTCGAGCCAGTACATCACCCTCGACCTCACGATCTGGCGCAACGCCGAGCAGGCGAAGAAGGACTAGCCGGGAAGGCACGCGGGAAGGGGCGCCCCCCTGGCGGTGGGGCGCCCCGGTTCACGTGACGTGCACCAACGGCACTACGGGCAGTACTGCGCCTGCTTGCCGATCGACCGGTACATGCAGTCCGCGTTCTCCAGGAGCTGCAGCACCGCGTCCTTGTTGAGCGCCGTCTCGCGTTCGATGACCTCGTCCGGCGGGTAGAAGCCGCCGCCGCCCGAGCTGGCCGGGTACATCTCGAAGGTGTAGCCGAAGATCTTCTGGTCGCCCCACAGCCAGTCGTCGATCGTCCCGTCGGTGATGTACAGGTCGCTCGACTGCTCCGGCGTGTAGCCGTTGCTGGCCGCCATGCTGGTGCCGATCTTCTTGAACACGGCCAGGTCGTCGGCGGTCAGCCCCGGCGCCGTGTCGTTGTACGTCCACCCGAACGGCCACAGCACGAGCTCGCTGTACGTGTGGAAGTCGATGGCGGCCGTGATCTGCTGCTTGCCGCCGATCACGCGGCTGCGCACGAAGTCCGAGACCGCCTTCACCTCGGGCGCCGACTCGGCGGCCGGGCCCCGGTAGGTCTCGGAGCTCTTGCTGCTGCTGGAGCCGCCGCAGCAGCCCCACTTGTAGTTCCAGTTGCGGTTCTCGTCCGTGCCGACGTAGGAGGAGCCGGCGTTCGGCTGCCGGTTCTTGCGCCAGGAGCGGTACGAGCCGGAGGCGATGTCGTACTCGCCGCCGTCCGGGTTGAGGTCGGGGATGATCCAGATCTCGCGGCCGTTGACCGCGTTGGTGACGCGCGAGTCCGTCCCGTACTTCGAGCCGAACTCCTTGATCAGGTAGAGGGCCATCTCGACCGTCAGGTGCTCGCGGGCGTGCTGGTGCGCGGTGAAGAGCACCTCGGGCTCGGCCTCGTCGGTCGCGACGTTGTCGCTGATCTTGATCGCGACGAGGTCCCGGCCCTGGTAGGACTTCCCGATGACGCGCTTGCTGATGATCGAGGGGTACTGGGCGATGCGCTGGTCGATCTCCGCGCTCGCCTCGGCGTAGTTGTGGTAGAGCGCGTCCTTCGACGGGAAGTCGTTGATCCCGGCGGCGATGTCGCGCCCGTCGGAGCGGTCCGGCGGTCCGGGCAGCGCGGTCAGCTCGTAGCCGAGGGCGCGCAGCTTCTTGGCCTGCATCGTGTCGGCGCTGACGACGACCGAGCGGGCGTCCACCTCGTCGATCGAGACGCCGGTACGGAGCAGGGCGGTGCGTTCCGTCGCCGTGGACGGGCCCTCGATCTCGTACTGGACGATCGACTCGTCCTGGGTGGCGGTCGACGGGGTGGGCGGCGGGGCTGCCGTCGCGCTCAGGCCGTAGGCGGGTGCGCCGAGCGCGAGCGCGAGAAGGGCCGCCGTGACGGCGGCCCTTCGGCGGTGGTGGAGCCGCATGCGTTCTCCTGGGTGGGAGTGTGGGGGTAGCCGTGCGGACGCGCACAGCGTGCTCTCGTGGCATGTCCGGGTCAAGAACCTCAAACCAGCCAACCCCACACACCTACCGGCTACGGCAGGCCGTGGACCTTCGGACCCACCGCGTTGGACCAAGCGCTACCCGCTTTGGCGTCCCAGTTGGTCGACCAGGTCATCGCGCCGCGCAGCCCCGGGTAGGTCTTCGACGGCTTGAAGGTGCCGCAGTTCGTGCCCCTGGCCAGGCAGTCCAGCGCGTTGTTCACGATGGTCGGCGAGACGTAGCCGCTGCCCGCGCCGCTGGGGGAGGCCGGGACCCCGATGCCCACCTGCGAGGGGTCGAGCCCGCCCTCCAGCTGGATGCAGGCCAGCGCGGTGAGGAAGTCCACCGAGCCCTGGGAATAGACCTTGCCGTCGCAGCCGAGCATCGCGCCGCTGTTGTAGTACTGCATGTTGACGACGGTGAGGATGTCCTTCACGGCGAGAGCCGTCTTGAAGTAGCCGCCCTGCGTCGACTGCATGTCGATGGTCTGCGGGGCCATGGTGAGGACGAGCGAGGGGCCGGCCTTCGCCGCCAGCGCCTTCAGCGCCTGGGTCATGTAGGTGGGGTTCAGGCCGTTCTCCAGGTCGATGTCGATCCCGGTGAAGCCGTACTCCTGCATCAGCGCGTACGCGGAGTTGGCGAGGTTGGTCGCGGACGCCGAGTCGTTGACCGAGATGGTGCCCTTCTCGCCGCCGATGGAGAGGATGACGGACTTGCCGGCCGCCTTCTTCGCGGCGATGTCCGCCTTGAACTGGGGCACCGTGTAGCCGCCGAGGCCGGCCGAGTCGAGGTTGAAGGTGATGGCGCCGGGCGTGCTCGTGGCGTCGGCGAAGGAGACGGCGATGATGTCGTACTGCGCGGAGACGTCGGAGATCTTCTGGACGGTCGCGCCGTTGTCGAAGTTCTGCCAGTAGCCGGTCACCGCGTGCTTGGGCACCGACGGGTTCGGGTTGCCGCCCCCGCCGCTCGTGGTGGTGCCGGGGACGGCCGCGCCCTTCACGCCCTCGCCGGCCGCGTTGTACGCGCTCACCTGGAAGGAGTACGTGGTCGACGCGGCGAGCCCGGAGATCTGCGCGGAGGTGCCCGAGGTCACGGTCTGGACGCGGACGCCGTCCTGATACACGTAATACCCGGTGGCCCCGCTGACCGTGTTCCACGAAAGGGTGAGCCCGCTGGAGCTCTGGCCGGAAACGGCGCTGCCCGAGGGTGCGCCGGGGATGGTCGGCGAGGGGTCGGTGCCGCCTCCGCCGTCGGGGCCGAAGACGCTGAACTCGTCGACCACGAAGCCGGGCTGGCCGTACCAGCCGTGGGTGTAGACGGTGACCTGCGTGGTGCTCGGGCCGGTGCTGAAGGTGGTGGACAGCTTCTGGAAGCCGCCGCCGGTGCCGGGGGTCCAGGTGGAGACGTCCTGGGTGCCGGTCCCGGTCGCGCCGAGGTACACGTACGAGCCGTTGACCTGCTGGCTCAGCGTGTAGGTCGAGCTCGGCTTGACGGTGACGACCTGGCTGCACCGGGCGTTGTCCTGGCCCGCGGGGGTGGCCTTGAGGGCGCCGGCCCCCGCGAAGACGGGGGAGGAGACGACGGCGCCGCTGCCGGCGGTGCACGTCCAGTTGGCGAGGCCGGACTCGAAGCCGCCGTTGCGGACGACGTTGACGTCGGCGGCCTGGGCGGTGCCGGTGGCCAGGGCGGTGAGCCCGGCGGCGGCGAGGGTCACGGCGAGCGGGATGGCGAGGGAGCGTATGCGGTTCACGTGGGCTCCGGTGGGGGGAGTGGGGAAGTGAGAACGCGTCAGAACGGGTCGTGGGGCAGGTCCGGGGCAAGTGGGGTGCCCCGCAGCCAAGTTGGTCTAGTCCAATGTCCATGTCAAGAGTGTTTGCAATATGGCTTGAACTGATCGATCTGCCCGTCGTCTCGCGATCCTTGTTGTCCGGATTTTCCCGCCCCCCGTGACACGTGCCGGTGGCACGGGAATGTGTAAGGCCCTGCCCTGTCAGGAAGGACGTGGATATGGTGCTGGGGCAAGGGGGAAGGGTGTTGATCGTTTGCGGTCGCGCAGCATGCGCGCACCCGCCTCGGTCAGGGGAACGCCCGTGGATGACCGGGTGAACGGGGGGATGCGCGTGCCGATCGCCATTGCTGTCACCAGCGCCGATCTGGTGCTGCCGGCCCCGGACCGGCACACCCCGGCCGCCGCCGTACTGCCGCCGCCCGAGGAGCTCGACCTGGAGGGCGCGCTCGCCCAGACGGCCGGCCTGCTGGAGCGCCACGGCCACCTGGTGGTCCTCGTACCGTCCTGGCTGCGCGCCTCCGCCGTCCGCCGCCTGCACACCGTCCGGTCCATCCTGGAAACCGACCGGATCGCCCTCGTCGACGTCGATCTCCCGCCGCTGGGCACCGCACTGCTGGTACGTCAGCTGCGCCAGCTCAGCGTCTGCGACTTCAGCCCCGGGGTCCTCGCCTCCGCCGCCCGGTTACTCACGCACTACATCTACGCGGGCGCGCTGCTCGGCTCGGTCGCCAAGCTGGACCGGGTGCCGGTCGGGCTGAAGGCGCACGCCAAGTCCTGGTCCCCGAACGCCCAGTTCGCCGTACTGGCCCACCCGACCCCGCACCTGGTCAAACTGGGCTCGGGCTCCGGTGGAACCCACGGCGGCGGCGCCACGCTCCCCCCGGGCCCCGACTTCGCCACCCACCTCACCTTCGCCCGCGGCCAGCTCACCTCCGACTGGGTGGCCTCCGACCTGGCCCCCGCCTGGCGGGTCCAGGGCGTCATGGAGAACCCGCTGCCCGCCGACTCGCCCGCCTGGTGGGCCACACCGAAGCTGGTGGAGTTCGCGGCCGCCATCCCGGACCCCTCGGTCCTCTACCAGCTCGTCGCCTCGGTCCGCCGCGAGGAATGCCGCTGGTGCGGCTTCGAGCTCATCGGCGACCGCTGCGGCTTCTGCGCCGCCCCGCTCCTCGCACCGCAGCCGCCCCCGCCGACGGCAGCGGCGGGGGCCTCCGCAGCCTCATCCGCGGACCGGCTCCGCCCCAGATCCAGACCCAGACACTGACCGGCCCGAACGAATGAAGAACGGCGAGGTAAGACGGCCATGAATTCACGCCAGCGCCGCGGCGTCATCCTGCTGATCCTGTCGGTCCTGTGCGCCCTCGCCGCCTTCGGCGGAGTCCTCGTGGTGATGGGAGACGTCAACTCCAAGGTCGGCAACGAGGTCGTCGCCTACCGGGTGAAGGGCGACATAGCCCCGTACACCCCCCTGGCGGCCGGCCAGTTCGAGCAGGTCACGGTCCCCAAGCGATGGCTGTCCGAGACCGCCGTCACCGACCTGGGCGTGCTCAAGGACAAGCTGGCGCTCACCTCCCTGAAGAAGGGCTCGCTGCTCCAGAACGACATGTTCGTCGACAAGCCGAAGCTCCAGCCCGGCGAGCAGGAGATCGCGATCATGATCGACGCCTCCACGGGCGTGGCCGGAAAGGTCACCCCCGGCGCCAAGGTCAACATCATCGGCACCTACAAGGGCAAGAAGCCGACCGACCCCGACCAGTCCGTGCTCATGGTGGCCAACGCCCGCGTCATCAACGTCGGCAAGCTCACCCCGATCGACAGCAAGGACGCCGACAAGAAGAGCACCACCGACGCCGTCCCGATCACCTTCGCCCTGTCCACCAAGGACACCCAGCGCGTGGCCTACGCCGAGTCCTTCGCGGTGCACGTACGCCTGGCCCTGGTGGCCCCCGGCACCGACTCGGCGCCCAACCCGGGCGACCACTTCTACACCCTTGAAGGGGACCGGTGAGGCGCCGATGACCACCCGCATCCTCCCCGCGGCCGGCGACCCGGAGTCCGCCCGCGTCATCGCCACCCTCCTCAGCCAGCTCCCGGGCGCCGAACCGGCCGCCCCCGTCCCCGACTCCACCTTCCTCCTCGACACGCTCGCCCGGCTGGCCTCCGAGTCCATCGACGAGCTGCCCGAGGTGGTCCTCGTACACGAGCGGATCGGTCCGCTCCCCGCCCTGGAGCTGATCCGCGAGGTCGCCCTGCGCTTCCCCGCGGTCGGCGTCGTCCTCCTCACCTCCGACGCGAGCCCCGCGCTCTTCTCCGCCGCCATGGACTCCGGCGCCCGCGGCCTGGTCGGCCTGCCCCTCGCCTACGAGGAGCTCGCCGCCCGCGTCCAGGCCGCCGCCCAGTGGTCCGTGGGCGTACGCCGCCACCTGGGCCGGGGCCCGGAACTGCCCAGCGGCCCGGGCGGCAAGGTGGTCACGGTCACCGGGGCCAAGGGCGGGGTCGGCGCCACCTTCGCGGCCGTGCAGTTCGCGCTCGCCGCGGTGGCGGCGGGGCGGCGTACGGCCCTGGTCGACCTGGACCTCCAGGCCGGCGACGTCGGCTCCTACCTCGACGTGCAGTTCCGCCGCTCCATCGCCGACCTCGCCGGTATCCAGGACATCTCCGCGCGGGTCCTCCAGGACGCGGTCTACGACGACCGCACCGGCCTCGCGCTGCTCCTGGCCCCGGCCGACGGGGAGCGCGGAGAGGAGGTCGACGACCGGGCCGCCCGGCACGTGATCGCCGCCCTGCGGGCCCGCTACGAACTGGTCGTCATCGACTGCGGCACCCAGGTCACCGGCGCCAACGCGGCGGCGGTGGAGCTCGCGGACGTGGCCGTCCTGGTCACCACCCCGGACGTGGTCGCGGTCCGGGCGGCCAAGCGGATGGTCCGGATGTGGGAGCGGCTCCAGGTCAGGAAGGCGGAGGAGACGACCATGGTCGTCAACCGCTGGTCCAAGCAGACCGAGATCCAGCCCGCCCTGATCGAGAAGATCACCAAGACCCGGGCCGTACGCACCCCCGTGCCGGCCGCCTTCAAGGAACTGCAGGCCGTCGTGGACGCGGGCCGGGTCCAGGACCTCGACAACCGCTCGACGGTCAAGCAGGCCCTGTGGACGGTGGCGGGCGAACTGGGCCTGCTGACCGCCCCGGAGGCCCAGGACGCCCCGGCGGCGGCCGAGCCCGGCGCGGCCCTGGCCGTACGCGGCTCCGGCGCGGTGTCCAGGCTGCGCGGCAAGGGCGACCGGGGCGCACTCGGGCCGTGGTCGCGGCGCGGGCGGGAGGGCTGAGGGGTGGCGGGTCGCAGACGGTTCCGGTGGCGGGAGCGCGGGGACGACGGGCAGGTCGTCTTCGAGTTCGTCGGCATGCTGCCCTACATCCTGCTGACCGTGGTGGCGGTGTGGGAGTGCGTGCTGATCGGCTACGCCTTCTCCCTGGCCGGGAACGCCGCGGACGAGGCGGCCCGGGCCGGAGCGGTGCACGGCGCCGGCGCCTGCCAGGAGGCCGCGGGGGAGCACATCGGCGGCGCCTGGACCATGCCCGCCGCGGCCTGCGGGAAGTCGGGGAACCTCTACAAGGCCGAGGTCCGGCTCAACCTCCCCATCCTCTTCCCCGGGTTCAACATCGGCGTTCCCATCATCGGCACGGGCGGCTCCCCCTACGAGGAGGGACTGAGATGAACCGGATCCGGACCGGGACGGGCAGCCGCGGGATGCGCGCTGTCGGTGGCATCCGTGGCATCCACGTCATCCGCGGCATCCGCCGCGGTGACCGCGACAAGGGTCAAGTCGCCCTGGAGTACATCGGCTTCCTCCCCATCCTGCTGCTGGTCGGGCTCGGCGGCATCCAGCTGGGCTGGTCCGCGTACGTGGTCCAGCAGGCCCAGACCGCCGCCCGTACGGCGGCCCGCGTGGAGGCCCGCGATCCGGGCGAGGGCGCGGCCGCCGGCCGTGCGGCGATCTCGTCGAACCTCGCCGCGGGAGCACAGATCGAGCGGGCCACGAACCGGAACTCGGTCCGGATGACGGTGACCCTCACGATCGAATCCGTCGTGCCCGGCGTGGGCGACCGGACGGTCACCCGGAGCGCCGTCATGCCCAACGACGACCCCGAGGTGACCGGACCATGAGCCTGCGTTCCAGGGTCAACACCCCCGACGAGCGGCACAATCCGCGCGAGGACGGCCGCCTGGTCTCCTCGTACCGCGCCAAACTGCTGGAGGAGATCGACCTCGCCGAGATGTCCGCGCTCGCGCCCGCGGAGCGCCGCGCGCGCCTGGAGCGCGTGCTCGGCCACATCATCAGCCGCGAGGGCCCGGTCCTCTCCACCGTCGAGCGGTCCCAGCTCATCCGCCGCGTCGTCGACGAGGCCCTCGGCCTCGGCGTGCTCGAACCGCTCCTCGAAGACCCCACCATCTCCGAGATCATGGTCAACGGCCCCGACCAGATCTTCGTGGAGCGTTCCGGCCGCGTGGAGCAGCTCCCGCTCCGCTTCGCCTCGCACGAGCAGCTGATGCAGACCATCGAGCGCATCGTCTCCACGGTCAACCGTCGGGTGGACGAGGCCAATCCGATGGTCGACGCCCGCCTGCCCAGCGGCGAGCGCGTCAACGTGATCATCCCGCCGCTCTCCCTGACCGGCGCCACCCTCACGATCCGCCGCTTCCCCCGGGCCTTCACCCTGCACGAGATGATCGGCCTCGGCTCCCTGGACGAGCAGATGCTCCTGCTCCTGTCGGGCCTGGTGACGGCCAAGCTGAACGTGATCGTCTCCGGCGCCACCGGCACCGGCAAGACCACCCTCCTCAACGCCCTCTCCGGACTGATCCCGGAGGGCGAGCGCATCATCACCATCGAGGACTCCGCCGAGCTCCAGCTCCAGCAGGCGCACGTCATCCGGCTCGAATCCCGCCCGGCGAACGTGGAGGGCAAGGGCCAGATCACCATCCGCGACCTGGTCCGCAACTCCCTGCGCATGCGCCCCGACCGCATCATCGTCGGCGAGGTCCGCGGCGGGGAGACGCTCGACATGCTCCAGGCGATGTCCACCGGTCACGACGGCTCGCTCGCCACCGTGCACGCGAACAGCGCGATCGACGCCCTGATGCGCCTGCAGACCCTCGCGTCCATGTCGGAGGTGGAGGTCCCCTTCGAGGCCCTCCAGGACCAGATCAACAGCGCCGTCAACATCATCGTCCAGCTGACCCGCTTCGGCGACGGCACCCGCCGCATCACCGAGATCTCCCTCCTCGACTCGCACGGCCGCGAGCCCTTCCGGATCACGACGGTCTGCCGTTTCGCCGCCCAGCCCATGAGCTCCGACGGCCGCGTCCACGGCCGCTTCGAGTACTACCCGCTGCCCCGCTGGCTCGCCGACCGCCTCTACATGAACAACCAGCCGATCCCGCAGGCCTTCGGGGTCGCTCCGGCGGACGCGCCCTTCGCCGACCCGCGGACTGATCCGCTGGCCGATCCGCTGACCGGCCCCCTCCCCGCCCGCATCACCCGGACCGCCCTGTGAACCCACTGATCTCCCTCACCCTCGGCGCCACGCTGCTGACCTGCGTGCTGGCGGTCCTCGGCATCCACGCCTACGCCACCGGCCGCGCCCAGCGCGCCGCGCTCATCGAGCGCCTCTCGGCGAGCGGCCTCCCGGCACCCCTCGGCCGCACGCGGCGCTTCCAGGGCGTGGACCGGCGCCTGCGCAAGACCCAGCTGGGCCGCGGCATCGAGCGCAAGCTCGCGGTGACCGGCCTGGACCTCACCGTCGGCGAGTACTTCGTCTACATGCTGGCCACGGTCTCCGGGATCTGGCTGGTCTCGGCCTCCTTCCTGGCCCCGTTCTTCGGCCCGGTCGCCGGACTGATCGCCCTGTGGGGGGCCAACGCCTTCCTCAACTGGCAGCGGGCGCGCCGCACCGAGCGGTTCATCAACCAGCTCCCCGACGTGGCCCGGATCCTCGCCAACGCCACCCAGGCCGGCCTGGCCCTGCGCACGGCCATCGGCATGGCGGCCGAGGAGCTGGAGGCCCCGGCCGGCGAGGAACTGGCGCGGGTCGCCGACCGGCTCGCGGTCGGGCACTCCATGGAGGAGGCCCTGGGCGAGATCGAGGAGCGCCTGCCCTCCCGTGAACTGGTCGTCCTGGTCTCCACCCTCGTCCTGTCCGCCCGCGCGGGCGGCGCCATCGTGGGGAGCCTGCGCAACCTCACGGTGACGCTGGAACAGCGCAAGGAAACCCGCCGCGAGGTCCGTACGCAGCTGTCCCAGGTGACGGTCACGGCGTACCTGGTCCCGGTGATGGGGGTCGGTTCCTTGCTCCTCGTGGACGCGATGATGCCCGGCGCCCTGGACCGCATGACGGGATCCGTCGTCGGGCAGAGCGCCGTCCTGATCGCCCTCGGGCTCTTCGCGCTCGGCTTCGTCTTCATCCGCCGCCTGACCAAGATCGCCGTCTGAGGAGGCTGCCGGAATGATCGCCCTGCTCCTCGCCCTGGCCGTGGCCCTGTCGGTCTTCGGCGTGTTCCACGGCATCCGGCTCTACCGCGCCGACACCAAACTCCCCAGCGACCTGATGCTGGCCCTGGAGGTCGGCGCCACCCGTACGACGGCCGTCGGCTCGCTCATCGACCGCGCCGGCATCCGCTACGCGCCGCTGATACTGCGCCTGATGGGCCCCGACCGGGTGGCGCGCAAACGCCGCCAGATCGACCGCGCCGGCAACCCCTCCGGCCTGACCATCGACCGTTACGCCGCCCGCCGCGCCGTGTACGCCCTCCTCGGCGGCGTGGGCGCCTTCGCCATGCTGATCAACGGGCAGCTGGTCCTGGCACTGGTCATGGTCGCCTTCGGGGTGTTCTGGATCGAGGCCGGCCTCTGGTCGGCGATCCGGATCCGCCGCGACCACATCGAGCGGACCCTGCCCGACTTCCTGGACGTACTGGCGGTGGTCGTCAGCGCCGGGATCGGCTTCCGGCCGGCGCTGGAACGGGTCGCGGACAAGTACGAGGGCCCCTGGTCCGACGAGATCCGGATCACCCTGCAACAGATGACCATGGGCGTCAGCCGCCGCCAGGCCTTCGACGAACTGCGCCGCCGCAACGACTCCGAGCAGGTCGCGCAGTTCGTCACCGCCCTCCAGCAGGGCGAGGAACTGGGCTCCCCGATCGTCGACACCCTGATCGCCATCGCCGAGGACATGCGCCGCACCGACGCCCAGAACGCCCGCCGCCGGGCCGCCAAGGCCGTCCCGAGGGCCACCTTCGCCGTCACGACGTTCATGCTGCCCGGCACGATGATCCTCCTCATCGGCGGGTTCGTGTACGGAGCCGACGTCGACTTCAGCGCCCTGTTCGGGGGCGGCTGAGCCATGGCTGCCACCTCGCTGGACGTCACGGCGTACGCCGCCGCCGCCCGGGACCGGCCATCCGCCCGGCCCGCGGTGAAACTGCCGATCGCCCTCCAGGTCAACGCCCTCCAGGCGCTGTGCCGCCAGGTCTTCGCCTTCCGCCTCGTGATGATCGCCCTCGGCACACCGGTGGTGCTCAGCCGCACGGCACCCGGCGCACCGACCCACCTGGCGGGCGGCGCGGTGCTCCTCACCTTCATGCTGTCCTACGCCCTGTTCCGCGACTGGGAGCGCTTCGGACCGCTGCTCCTGCGCCACCGCTGGCCCCTGGCGGTCGACTGGGTCTTCAGCGGACTCCTCCTCGTCACCGCCACCCCCGGCTCCCCGCTCCTCCTCGCCTCGGTGTGCACCCCGCTCCTGGCCGGGATCGCCTACGGCTGGCGCGGCTCCGCGGTCTACGCGGGCATCCAGGCGGCCGTGGTCGCGGTGGTGGCCGAGGCCCTGATGCTGTCGATGCTCTGCGTCCTGGCGGGCGCGATCGGAGCCTCCCTGCGCGACCTGCTCCTCCGCTTCGGAACGGCCGGCCAGGCCCTGCTGGAAACCCGCGCCCGCCTGGCGGTCGCGGAGGCGGTCCAAGCCGAACGGGACCACCTGGCCCGGGAGTTGCACGACTCCGTCTCGAAGACCCTGCACGGCCTGGCCCTGGCCGCCGACTCCCTGACCCGCACGACCGACCCGGCTGCGCTCCGCAGCAAGGCCGACCTGGTGGCCGGGGCGGCCCGCCGCGCGGCTGCGGAGTCCCGGGACGTACTGGCGGACCTGCGGCGGGACTTGGACGCGCCGGAGGTGTCCCTGGCCACGGAACTCCGGGCCCGGATGGGCGGTAACGCGGCCGAGCTGCGCGTGAAGGGCACCCTCCCGGTGGTGCCCTCTCCGGTGGCCCGCCACGTGCTGGCGGTGGCCGGGGAGGCGGTGGAGAACGCCCGGCGGCACGCGGGGGCGGCTCGGATCAAGGTCGAGGCGGCCGTGGACGACACCGACCTGGTGCTGGTGATCAAGGACGACGGCCGGGGCCTCCCGGGCGGCATGGACCTCGCGGCGCTGGCCTCGGCGGGCCGCTTCGGCCTGCTCGGCATGGCGGAGCGAGCCGCCGCGATCGGCGCCCGCCTCCACATCGGAGCCCGGCCCGGCGGGCGGCCGGGGACGCAGGTCCGGCTGACACTTCCCCTGTCCGCCCTCCCTTCGACGGGGAGGGGTGCGTGATGACGCTGCCGCTGCGCGTCCTGATCGCCGACGACAACCCGGTCGTACGGGCGGGCCTGGCGGCCCTCCTGGGCGCGGTGGAGGGCTTCGAAGTGGCGGCCGAGGCGGCGGACGGCCGTGAGGCGCTGCACCTGACACGGCTCCACGCCCCCGACGTGGTCCTCCTGGACGTCCGGATGCCGGGGGTGGACGGCATCTCGGCGCTGCCCCACCTCGTGCAGCTCGCTCCGGTGCTGATGCTGACGTACAGCCAGGAGTCAGAGATCGTCCGCGAGGCGCTGCTGCTGGGTGCGGGCGGCTACTTGGTGCACGGCGAATTCACGCCGGATCACCTCGTGGCGGCCGTCCGCGACGTCAGCGCGGGCCGCGCACATTTCAGCCCGACGGCGGCGAGCGCGGTGCTCACGGAACTCCGGGCCTCTTCGCATCCGCAACGAACTGTGGGACAGTCTTCGGAGCGTCTTCCCAACCATGCTGTGTACGGCCTGAGTTCGCGTGAGGAGGAGGTCATGGATCTCATCGCTTCCGGCATGAGTAACCAGCAGATCGCAGCCAGTTGCTTTATCAGCGAGAAGACGGTCAAGAACCACATCAACCGGATCTTCGCGAAGCTCCAGACCGCCACGCGCAGCGAGGCGATAGCCCGTTGGCTGGGAACCGCCCGTCCGGGGGTGGCTGGCCATGGGTAGACGGAGTGCGCAGTGGGTCCGTAATTGGGTCCCGGGACCCTTTGCAACTGCTGGTGCGACGACGTACCGTCCGCGAACCGATAACGGCGCCGGCTCTGGAGAGGACTCCCATGCAGAACCTCAAGCTGCTCAAGGCGATCGTCGAACGGAAGAACCGCCTTCGGCGGGGGGCGGACGAGGGGCAGACGGTCTTCGAGTATCTGGGGATCATCGTGATCATCGCGTTGATCATCGCGGCGATCATTGCGTCTGGTCTCGCGGGCAACATCGCGGGTGCCATCACCACGGTCCTGGGGGAAATCACCGGCGGATGATCGTGGCGGGCTCGCGCGATCGGGGCCAGGTCATCCCCTTCTACGCCGCGATGATGGCCTTCCTGCTCTTTGCCGCGTTGGCCTTCGTCGTCGTCGGGATGGCGGGGGCCACGCGCAGCGATGCGCAGGGCGCCGCCGACGCGGCGGCGCTCGCGGCTGCCCAGGAGGTCAGGGACAACGCGTTCCGGGGCAGGAATCTCCTCACCCTCACACCGGCGGAGTGGGAGGAGATCATCAGGGGCCGTCGCTTCGATACCGCGGGGGCTTGTTCCAAGGCGAATGCCTTCGCCAGCACGAACGACGCCACTGCGGAATGCGACTTCGACGTCCCGGAGTTCACCGTCTCGGTGATCACCAACGGCACGGTCGGGGACTCGGTCATCCCGGGGACCGAGAACGTGCGTGCCCGCGCTACCGCAACGGCCTTGATCGAACCACGGTGCACCCTGCACCCCGCACCCACCCCGCCACCGCCCGAGGGTGGCGGGCCTGTCGACATTCAGTGCCGGGACGGATCGGTGATCGTCGTGAATCCGTCGGATCCCGGCTCTTTGTACAAGCTGGCGAGGAAACTCTTCGTTGTGCGACTGGCCGACTGACATCCAACGAGAGACAAGGAAAAGGCGTACATGAGCATGCGGCAGAAGGCGAAGGTCCGCGGGGGAGCGGCCGTTGCGGTTGCGGCGGTCTTGGCCCTCACGTTGGCCGGATGCGGCGGAGACGGCGAGAAGGCCAAGGAGCCAACGAAGTCCGAGACTCCCCAGAGTCAGGGGAGTAGCCCTCAGCAGCCCGCGCCCACTGCGAGCAAGGGCTCGGGACCTCTTGAGGTGATTGCTACGGCGCAAGGGCCGTCCGACATCGTCTTGGAGCTCAATTCGGCTGTACGAGACCAAGACGGGTACGTCACCGTCAACGGTCAGATCAAGAACACAGGTTCCAAGACGTTCTCCAACTTCGGGACCTTGCGCGGCGAAGAGAGGACGGCCAGTCCCGGGTCAGTCGCTGGCGCGAGTCTGGTCGATGCTGTGGGCAAGAAGCGCTACCTCGTGCTGCGTGACACGGAGGGACGGTGTGCGTGCACTACTGGTCTCTTGAACATCAAGGGTGGGGAGAGCATCGCCTTCTTCGCCCAGTTCCCCTCGCCACCGGCCACTACCACCGAGGTCGTGTTCGGTCTGCCGACCTTTGCCGCGGCCACCATCAAAATATCCGGGTGACCCCATGACCAAACGCCATCGCATCACAGCTGCCACAGCCGTCGCCAGCCTCGTCATCGCCGGGGCCCATTTCATCGGCGCGACCAGTGCCTACGCGGACGATGTCACGCCATCCGTGCCCCCGGGCACCGAACCTTCAGCCTCGGCGCCCCCGCCCATCAGGCCCGACTCCCCGGGGTTGAAGCTTCCGCAGGGCGGCGTGCTCGCACCCTCCAAGGTGCTGGATATGGTCGAGGTCGTCGAAGACCTAGGCGGCGAGGAACGGCGCCAAGAGACGAACCAGACCGTCATGATGGCGCTGCAATCCGAGGTGATGTTCCCCGAGGACAGTGCCGTCTTCAATGCTCAGGCCGCCGCCCGTATCCAGGCCATCGCGCAGGAGATCAACTCCCAGAAGGCCACCACCGTCCGCGTCTTCGGCTTCACCGACGACCAGGGCAGCTACGAGCACGGCAAGGAACTCTCGAAGAAGCGCGCCGACGCGGTCCAGGCCGAGCTGGCGAAGACGGTGACCAATCCCAGCGTCACCTTCGACGTACGCGGCTACAGCGAGGACTACCCGATCGCCGACAACGGCACCGAGGAAGGCCGCAAGAAGAACCGTCGCGTGGAAATCACCTTCCCGCGCAGCGGCAAGTAGCGACCGGACCCCGTCACCCGCTCCGGCGGGGGGCGGGGTCAGTCCGTCAGTAGGTGGTCGGCCTTGCCGGCCTTGATGTCCCGGATCAGCTGTTGCAGGGCCTCGCGGGTGTCCGTGAGGTAGGAGTCCTCCTGGCCGGAGAGGGCTATGTAGCTGTTGCCGTCCCCGTCCACCCCGATCCGGTAGCAAGCGCTGGCCTCAGCGCAATAGGGGTCTTCCCAGGTGATGTCGGCCATCGTTCCCCTCACAGTTGGCGCGCCAGATCGTGGATGAAGTCACGGGACTCGTCGGGCGCAAGGCTGAGCCGTTCCGTCCAGTCGAGTTGGGCGCGGTACTTGGATAGTTGGACCTCGGTGTGCAGAAAGTCAGGCCCGTGCGTGCTGTCACTCTGCACGGTGTCGAGCTGTGGCACTGGTCCCTCCAGGTAGTTGACCGTCTGGCCGGCGCCGGGGAACCCTCCGGCCTCGAAGGGGAGCACCCGGACGACGACGTTGTCCCGTTCGGAAACCTGGAGTAGGTGCTCCAGCTGAGCCCGCGCGACTTTGCGGCCACCGAACTGCATCCGCAACGCTGCTTCGTGCAGGACGGCGACGTACTCGGGTGGCGAGTCGCCCTCCAGTACCTGCTGACGTTCCAGCCTATGCGCCAGCCGGAGGGCGGCTTCTGACTCCGGGAGGGCCGGTACCGCAAACCGGAACACGGCGAGGGCGTGATCGCTGGTTTGCAGGAGTCCCGGGATGTGTACCGAATGCGCGCACCGGATCCGGATTGCGTGCGATTCGAGCTCCGCGATGTCGAGTATCGCCGACGACAACTTGCCCCGGTAGCGCTCCCACCAGCCTCGCTTCTGGGGTTGAGCCATGGCAACGAGCGCGTCGATGTACCGCTCGTCGGCGCAGTCGCAGTGGCAGGCCAGTGACCGGAGGCGCTCCTCGCTGATGGTGCGGATCCCCTGCTCGATGGCGGAGATCTTGGAGCGGTCGATACCGAGGAGTCCTGCGGCGGACTCGGCGGAGACGTCTGCTGCCAGCCGCAACCTGCGTAGCTCGGCGCCCAGTCGCTTCTGTCGTTCGGTCGGCGAGGTCCTTGGGGGCATGGCTGCAGTCTGCCGTGCCGAGGGCCTCTGGATCCATAGTGGGCTAATTCCCGTACTCAGGTGGCGAATTGACCACCCCCTTCGCTACCTTGGGTAGTGCACCGCTCACGCAAGGGAGTTGGAAGTGCATCGCCGCAGCATGCCTGGGCCTCGGCCTCGGCCTCGGCCTCGGCGACGAGCCACTGCCCCCACCAAACGCGAGAGCAACCGACTCACGACAGGGAGTCCGTCATGCTGAGCCCCTTCATGCCCCCCAGCCCCGGCTGCTTCGATGCCTGCCCGCCAGCGGATGAGCCGCCGTCGCCCGACGGGCTGTCGTGCAGCCTGACCGTGCCCGGGGAGCCGTACAGCGGCCAGATCGCGCGCAGCACCGTACGGTCCGTGCTCCACGCCCACCGCCTCGACCGGGTCGTGCCCGCCGCGGTGCAGGTGGTGGGGGAACTCGTTGCCGCTGCCTGGTACTTGGACCCCGGGCGGAGCCTGTATCTCGCTCTGCGGCACCGGGAGGGGGCTCTCCGCCTCACGGTGTACGACGGGCACACTCCCCACACCCACCCCCGCCTCGCCGCCCACTGCGAGGCCCGCCGCAGGGCGGCCCTACGGGTCATGGCCGCCGTCGTGCGGGACTGCGGCGGGGCCTGGGGCTTCGGGGAGTCCCGGGAGCCCGGCGGCGGGACCCGCACCTGGGCGAGCCTGCCGGTCGCCGGGGCCGCCGGATACCTGGTGGCGCGCCCGAGCCCGGCATCCTGACCAGGGCGCCCGCAGTGCGGCGTCCCCGACATCGGGCGGAGCGCGCTCCAGCTGCGGGGTTGTCGCAGTGCGGACAACCGCAACGCCGTCGCGCACCTGAGCGGGGAAAACCGCTTGGGGGCGCCGGGCGGGCCTGGCAGGCTTGCGCGGTGATCGTCGAATTGGCTCCTGGCTTCCTGAAGTGGGACGACGTGGACCCCGCCCGTCACCCCTTCGATGGCGCATCCGTAGCGCGGACGGTGCGCTCGCTCGGCCCGGCCCGGTGTGTGCCCGTCCGCCCGAACCTCCCTTTCGGGGGCCCCGCGATGAGCGCCTGGAGCTACGGCGAGGCCAAGTCCTGGGCCGACGCCATGTCGTACGCCCTTGTCCAGCACTACGGCAGGTGGACCGTCGGGTGGCGCTGGGCGCACGACGAGGGGGATTTCGACGGCGGACCGGTGGGCAACTGGTGCTGCCCGCAGCACTCGATCACGACGTCGGAAGAGACGCTGGCCCGTGTCGAGGCGGCCCTGTGTGAGTGGCGCGAGTGGCTGGAGTACCTCGCCGGCTGGTTCGAGGCTTACCCCTTGGACCTGACCGATATCGAAGATCAGCGGATCTTGTGGGAGCGCACGGCGAGGAACCTGATCCTGCAGGTCGTCGACCGCACCGGGTGCGGCAGCGGCTGGCACGGTCACTGCAGCCAAGTGCTCACCTGGTTCCTCAACCGGTGGGGAGTCGCGCCCGACGTGGCCCAGGGCCTGGTCGGCGAGGCGATCGGTGGACGCTTCCACAGCTGGACCGGTCCTGACACGGTGGTGGTCGACGACATCGCGGAGCAGCTCGCGCTCTCCCTGCAGCCGGCCGATGGCCGAACGCGCGCAGACTCGCCGACTCAAGACCACTTGCAGCGCTGGCTCGCGGTACGCGAACCGGTGCCGTGGCACGAGATCCCGGACGGCGGTGCGGACGGACCGGTGGTGCCTCTTCACGACGGCGCGGCGGAGGACATCCGGGCCTTCGACGGCGCCATCGACCCCGCCCGAGCCCAAGGCCTGCTCAACGCCCTGGAACTGGTCCGAGCAGACGCGGCACGCGGAGCGCGGCTC
This sequence comes from Streptomyces sp. GL_141, assembly GCF_057834385.1. NCBI lineage: Bacteria > Bacillati > Actinomycetota > Actinomycetes > Kitasatosporales > Streptomycetaceae > Streptomyces > Streptomyces sp. GL_141. The sequence goes on along the minus strand of NZ_CM174402.1, from coordinate 3,033,809 downwards.
GACTTCACCCTGCTCAGCAGCTGGCAGCAGCACCTCATGGGCACCCCGCAGCCGCCACGGTTCCGCACCTCGCCCGCCTTCGCCAAGGGAAGCCGGGAACGCTACGGCATCGGACCGGACACACCGGCCCGCTTCGACGCGTGCCTGGCCGAGAGCGCATCCGACGTCGGCCGACCCCTCGGGCTGACGGCCCGCGCCGCCCGTGCCTATCTCGACGTCTGCTTCTTCCATCCCTTCGACGACGGCAACGCCCGCTCCGCCTTCCTCGCCCTCGTCTTCGTCCTCGCCCGCGAGGGCATCGCACTCGACGGAGTCAGCCTCCTGCGCCGCATCACCTTCCAGGCCGACAACCCCCGGGACCCGCTCAGCCTCGTCTCCTACATCAACTGCCATCTAGAGGAGACCCGGCGCCGCAGCGCCGACTCGACCGGCGCGGCATCGAGGGGGGAAGGCCAGCCCCTCCCCGTCCGTCGTGGCTAGTTGACGGCCAAGCGTGTGGTGGGATCCAGACACCAGTCCAGCACCGACGGCCAGGGACCGTAGCCGTCCGAAACGGTCACGTGCCCGGCGCCCGCCAGGAGATCGACGTCGCACCCCAGCGGCTGACCGAAGACCTCGGCGGCGCCCTCCGGGCAGTACGGGTCGTTGTCGGAGCATGCCAGCCGAGGCGTTGCCACGGCGAGCTTCAAGCCGGTCAGATCGAGGGGCGCGGGCGTGAACCCGGCGATCACGTCCCAGGAGAACGCCGACGGCCCCGGCGGACTCACCAAGAGCACGCGATCGGCGGCGGGTACGTCACCGCGGTCGGCCGCGAGGTGGAGCCAGGCCACGCAGGCCAGGCTGTGGCAGACGACGATGCGCTCCCCGCGCATCATGTCCAGCTCGGCTTCGATCGCCCCGGTCCAGGCGGCGAGTGCCGGGCCGTCGGGATCGGGCAGTTGAGGGTAGAAGACCTGCTCCCGCTGTGCTCGGAGCTGCTGGGCGAGGTCGTACTGCCAGTGCTCGGCCGGGCGGCGGTTCTCGACGCCATGGAGGATCAGAAAGCTGCGGTTCCACATGGCCGCACTCTACAAACCATGGAGTCCAAGCCCGAGGTGAGCTGGTGCTCCGCCCTTCGGCCACGGCGCCCGAATCGCGTTCGCCTGCCTGCCGGCGAGTACGGACACAGTCGCCGCTGCCGGGTATCCGGCCGGGTCAGGGGGCCCGTCGGAGTGAGACCCGCAGGTTCTTGTTGTCGTCGCGGGCGAAGAAGAGGCCCGCGCCGCCGCCCACGCCGGTCAGGCGGATCGCGGCGACCGTGATCGTCTTGCGGTTGCCGTCGCCTTCCAGGCAGATGCCCTGCTTCCGCTCCAGGTCGAAGGCGACCGGGCCGGCCGCGAGGTAGCGGCCCGAGGGGGAGGCGATGGCCGTGTGGGCGGGGGCCTGGTCCAGGATGCTGGGCGTCTCCTTGTACGCGCACTCCATGCGGGCCAGCAGCGCGCCGGTCCGGACGTCGTGCACCGACCAGGTGGGGGGACCCTGCGGCGCCCCGTCCTTCCCTCCGTTGATCCAGGAGGCGACGAGCAGCCGTCCGGCGTCCGCGCTGACCCGGACCTGGTGCGCAGACGCCTTGACCGGGACGTCCACCTCGCGCAGGGGCTTGACCCCGGAACCGGAGGCGTCGGCGGGGAACACCGCCAGCCGGGAGGGATCCCACCGATTCGGGGACCCAGCCGAGGGTCTCGTCCCAGCCCTTGAAGCTGTCGCACTGCGGCGGCACGCTCAGCTTGACCGTCGGGCTCAGAGCAGGAGGCCTAGGGCGGTCGCCACCATGACCGCCGCCGTCGCGGCGTGGACGCCGTAGGCGGTGGCCTTCGGTCCGCCGCTGCGCAGCACGATCACCATGTCCGCGGCCGGCATCGCCGCGAACGTCAGCATGTACCAGCCCAGCACCGACGCTGGCGCGACGAGCATCAGCACGAAGGCGAAGACCCCGCACACGATCTCGCGCGCCCCCTTCACGTGCAGCCAGGACCGGAAGGCGGGGTCGTCGACCGGTGTGTTGGGAATGCCGAAGCCGGCGGCGTTCCGCGGCTTCGCGAAGACCATCGCGCCCATGACGATGAGGGCCGCGCCGATCAGGCCGGCGAGAACGGTGGCAAGGGTGGTGAGCATCGGCTGTCCTGTTCGTTGAGGTGGTCGTTCGTGGGGAAGGGGCTGTCAGGGGACGAGGACGATCCGGCCGCGGACGCCGCCCTTGGCCATCGCCTCGTAGGCGTCGGCCGCTTCGGCGAGCGGGGTGACGGCGTGGACGCGGGCCGGCAGTTCGCCCGTCGCCACCCGTCCGAGCAAGCGGGTGAGGAGCGGACCGTCGGGGCGGGCGAAGAGGACGCCGACGGTGATGCCGCGCTCCTCCGCGAGCCGTGCGGCGGGCTGCACGCCGACGAAACGGCCGCCGTCGCGCACCGCCCGCAGGGCGGGCTCCTGAAGGGCTCCGGCGTCGGCGACGGCATCCCAGTCCTGCCCGGGACCGGTGGTGAAGTCCACGCCGAGGCCGCGGACGAACGGCTCGTCGGCGGCGCGGGCCAGCCCGGTCACCTGCCAGCCGCTGTCCCGGGCGAGTACGGCGACGTGCGCGCCCACCGCACCGGCCGCGCCGGTCACCAGCAAGCGCCGGCCCTCGCCGGGCGCCTCGCCGAGGAGGGCGACGAGCTGGGCCGCGGCGGTGGCGGTGAGCGGCACCACGGCCGCCTCGATCAGGTCCAGGGTGTCCGGTACGACGGCGACCTTGGCGGCGGAGACCAGGAGGTGTTCGGCATGGGATCCGTGGTCGCGGTCGAATCCGTCGAGGAACCCGGCGACCCGCGTGCCGACCCGCAGGTCGACGCCCGGTCCGGCGGCATCGACCGTGCCGGCGAAGTCCCAGCCGAGTCCGGTGTGCTGAGGCTGGTCGACCAGGCCGAGCCGGTGGAAGACACCCCCGGCCACGCCCAGGTCCACCGGGTTGACCGCCGCGGCGGCGACCTTGACCCGGATCTGCCCCGTCCCCGGCTCGGCCAGTGGGACGGTGACGGTCTCGATCGACCGGGGTCCGGACGGCGTACGGACCACGGCCCGGCGGGACGTCATGTGCTGCATCATCAACTGCTCCTTCGTGGGGCCCGTGAGGTGGATGGGCTTGCCATCGCTTGGGCGTGTCACCACCATGGAGGCACCCGCCCACCGGCGGGAAGAAGGCACCTCGAAGTGCCTAAGTGACCGAGCGGAGAGGCGAGTTATGCCGACCACGACCGCGTCCGAGCGGCGGGCCGCAGCCAAAGCGGAGTACGACGCGTTCTTCGCGCAATGCCCCAGCCGCCAACTCCTGGAGCGCATCTCCGACAAGTGGGTGGCCCTCGTGCTCGCCGCCCTGGGCGGGGACGGCCCGGGAACCGCCCCCGGCGACGAGCCGAGTCCCATGCGCTTCTCCGAACTGCAGCGCAGGATCTCGGGCGTGAGCCAGAAGATGCTGACGCAGACGCTGCGCTCCCTGGAGCGCGACGGGATGGTGACCAGGACCGTGACCCCCACGGTGCCCGTCACCGTCAGCTACGAGCTGACGGATCTGGGCCGCTCGCTCCAGGGCCTCATGAAGGGGATCAAGGCCTGGGCGGAGGGCAACATGGAGGAGGTCCTCACCCACCGCGGCGGCTTCGACCACGGACGGCAGGGCGACGCCGCCGCCGACTGACGCCACGAGCGACTCTGCGCCGCTTCGCGGCGGATCAGTCGCTGTGGATCAGTCGCGGCGGGCGGAGTTCAGGCGGGCCGCCCGGCGGGTCAGGTGGTCGCGTTCCGCGAGGTTGGGGGCCTGGTGGGCCGCCTCGGCGTACAGGCGGGCCGCCAGGGCCAGGTCGCCGTCGCGCTCGTGGAGGTAGGCGGCGACCGCGGTGTGGCGGGGGAGCGCGGCGTCGAGCTCGGCCAGCGCCGCCAGGCCGGCGCGCGGGCCGTCGGCCTCGCCGACCGCCACCGCGCGGTTGAGGCGGGCGATCGGGCTGTCGGTCAGGCGGACCAGCTCGTCGTACCACTCCACGATTTGCACCCAGTCGGTCTCCTCGGTGGTCCGCGCGTCGGCGTGGAGGGCGGCGATGGCGGCCTGCGCCTGGAACTCGCCCAGTCGGTCGCGGGCGAGCGCGGGATGCAGGATGCCGATGCCCTCGGCGATCAGGGTCCTGTCCCAGCGGCCGCGGTCCTGCTCCGCGAGCGGGATCAGCGTGCCGTCGGGGGTGGTGCGCGTGGCGCGCCGGGCATGGTGGATCAGCATCAGGGCGAGGAGCCCCGACACCTCCGGGTGGTCGATGGAGGCCGCCAGGCCGCGGGTGAGGCGGATGGCCTCGGCGGCGAGGTCCACGTCGCCGGAGTAGCCCTCGTTGAAGACCAGGTAGAGGACGCGCAGGACCGTACCGACGTCGCCCGGGCGGTCGAAGCGGACGTCCGAGACGGTGCGCTTGGCGCGGCTGATGCGCTGCGCCATCGTCGCCTCGGGGACGAGGTAGGCCGCGGCGATCTGGCGCGTCGTGAGCCCGCCGACCGCGCGCAGGGTGAGCGCGACGGCGGAGGAGGGGGTCAGGGAGGGGTGGGCGCACAGGAAGTAGAGCTGGAGCGTGTCGTCCACCGCGGGGGCGGGGCCCGGCGCCGGTTCCTCCTCCACCCGGTCCTCGCGCCGGCGGCGGGCGGTGTCCGCCCGCGTCGCGTCGAGGAACCGGCGCCAGGCCACGGTGATCAGCCAGGCCTTCGGGTCCCGGGGAGGGGCCTCGGGCCAGACGCGCACCGCTTCGAGCAGTGCCTCCTGGACGGCGTCCTCGGCCGCCGCGAAGTCTGCTCCGCGGCGGACGAGGATTCCGAGGACGTGCGGGGTGAGGCTCCGGAGCAGGGTCTCGTCCACCTGGTTCACCCGGTTGACCTGGTCCACCTCATTCACCTCGTCCGCCTCGTCCGCCTCGTCCACGTCGTCCGCCTCGTCCGCCTCGTCCACCTGGTCCAGGTCAGTGGCACTCGGGGACGGTCGGCGGCGCGGCCAGGAACGGGCGCAGCTCCAGCCACTCGTGGATCGGCTTGCCGCCCGCACCGGGGGCCGCCGACAGCTCCCCGGCCAGTTCGAGGGCGCGCTCGTAGCTGTCCACGTCGATCACCATCCAGCCGGCGATCAGGTCCTTCGTCTCGGCGAAGGGGCCGTCGGTGACCGGCGGGCGGCCTTCGCCGTCGTAGCGGACCCAGGTCCCCTCGGGGGCGAGCGCCTGACCGTCGACGAACTCGCCGGTGCCCTCCAGCCGGTCCGCGAAATCGCGCATGTACTGGATGTGGGCCGTGATCTCCTCCGGCGTCCACTCGCTCATGGGGACGTCGTTGGCGGCAGCCGGGGCGCCGCGGTAGTGCTTGAGAAGCAGGTACTTGGCCATGACGGTCTCCTCCGTGCCGTGCGGCCCATTCTGGCCGCTTCCACTGAGGAGACGGAGCACGGCACGGGTTCTCGACATCCCCCGCCGAGAAGTTTCAAGATTTTTTCTGGGGCGGGTCCAACAGGTCCATCGCCTTGTCCCGCCAGCGGACGAAGAGGCTCTCCGCGTCGCCGCTGTACGACCACGGGACCCGCGTGGCCCGGTTGTCCAGCAGGGCGAAGACGGCCGGCGCCTGCGCCTCCATGCCCGCGTGGACCAGACCGTGGGCCAGGTAGTTCAGGTCGGCGACGTCCTGGGCGTACGAGACCGTGCGCCGGGCGATCCAGTTCTCCAGCGCGTTGCGCAGGTCCCAGCGGGCCCGGTCCCCGCTCCAGTGGTAGGCCAGGCCGATCGCCGTGCGCCCCTCCGCCTCCGTCTGGTGCCGGTACTGCTCCGCCCGCGCCACCTGCGGCAGCACCACGAGCGGTGAACCGGGCGGGGCGTAGACGGCCACGTCCCAGGCGAAGTTGTTGGCCTCGCCGTTCGATCCGTGCCAGCGCGGGGAGAGGTAGCGCAGCGCCTGGTGGTGCGCCTCCCGGTGGAAGGGGTCGCGGGCGCGGAGCTCCTTCCACCAGTGGCCCATGTTCGGGTCGCCGCGGTCGTACAGCCGGGCGAGCGTCACCAGGGAGACGTACGGGTACGGGTCCGCGGGCGCCAGATCGGCGGCCCGCAGGCACAGCCCGGCCACCTGGTCCAGGCTGTCGTTCGCGGGCATCGCCCCGCTGCGCGCCGCGGCGAACGTCCGCATCACCTCGGTCTCCGCGCGCAGGACGGCCGCGTCCGCGTTGGCGGGCTCGGCGGCGTACCAGACGTCCACGGTGCGCCTGCCGGCCGCCGCGTCCGCGAGCAGCCGGATGCGGTGCGCGCGCCGGTCCCAGTCGTGGCGGGGATGCTCGGCCAGCAGGTCGCGGGCCCCTTCCCAGCGGCCCATCACCATGTCCTGGCGGCACTGCTCCAGGCGTCGGTCGCCGTACGCCTGGTCGTAGACCGGTGCTCCGGAACGGCGGCGGCGCGGCCAGGGTGCCATGGACTTTCCTCGGATCGGCGTGGTGTCGAGTCGGTGCTCTCGGTGCTGTCGGCGCTCTCGGCGTCGTCAGAAGTCGGTCAGTACGTCGTCCCGCCGTTCGGCCGCCGCGAGGCCCGGGCCGGGGACCGGTCCCGCGCCCTGTTCCTCGTAGAAGGCGTCCTGCTCGGGATCCAGCGGCCTGGGCCTGAAGTACGAGACCCCCTGCAGCCGGGAGAAGGTCATCGGGACCAGCCCCAGCGCGAGCGCCCCGAGGCCGATGGCGAGGGCGCTGCCGGTCAGCTCCGGAACCGACATGGCGAAGATCCAGATCATGAACAGGGCGCCGCCGAGCGGCCACAGCCCGACGAAGAGGAAGGTGCCCACGGACCTGAACAGCACCTTGCGGTGGGCGACCACGGCCGCCAGCCCGGCGAGGGAGTAGTAGAAGGCGATGTGCAGGCCGATGCCGCTGACGGCGTCCCGTACGAACTGCGTTCCGGAGCCGGCCGTCGCGGAGACGGCGACGAGGAGGAGCGCCACGGCCGCCACGGTGGCGGTGGCCACGGAAGGCGTCTGCCAGTCGCGGTGGATGCGGCCGAACGCGGCGGGCACGGTGCGGTCGCGGCCCATGGCGAAGAGCGTGCGGGTCGCCTGGAGCAGACTCGTCTCCAGGGTGGCGACCATGGACAGCACGACGGCGAGGACGAGCAGCCGGCCGCCCCAGCCCGGCCAGACGGCGTCGCCGAGCACGGAGAGGAAGCCGTCGGGGTTGTCCCGTACCGCGTCCGCGCCGATGAGGATGTTGGTGGCGATGGTGAAGACGACGAACACCGCGAACGACAGCGCGACGCCGATCAGGCCGCCGAGGCCGAAGGACCGCCGGCTGGTGCGGGTCTCCTCGTTGAGGTTGCTGGAGACGTCCCAGCCCCAGTAGCTGACCCCCGCGATCAGCGCGCCGGCGACGAAGCTGTGCGACGCGTCGAAGTGGCCGAAGCCGAACCAGGACAGCGAGAAGTCCGCCGCGTTCCCGTCCTTGGCCAGGGCGGCGACGGCGAAGGCCAGCAGCAGCACGAGCTGGACGCCGGTGAGGATGCGGCGCGTGTACGGGCTGATCCTGGCCCCCTGCGCCACCACGCCCGCCATGAGCAGGAACCAGCCGGCGCCGACGGCCGTGGCCAGGCCGGTGTGCGAGGCCAGCTCCGGGCTGACGAGGGCGAGCGTGGCGCTGCCGGCCGGGAGGGTCGCCGACACGAGGAAGGCCGTCGCGGCGACGACCAGGGCCCAGCCGCTGAGGAAGCCGAGGAAGGGGTGCAGGGTGCGCGCCACCCAGGCGTAGCTCGCCCCGGCGTTGACGTCGAGGCGCCCCAGATGACGGAAGGCCAGCGCGATGCCGATCATCGGTATCGCGCAGTAGAGGAGCACGGCGGGGCTCGCGACCCCGACGGTGGCGATGAGCGCCGGGATCGTCGCGGCGACGGTGTACGCCGGCCCGCAGCCCGCGACCGCCATGACGATGGAGTCGAACGTCCCCAGGGCGCCGGCGCGCAGTCCGCCGCCCCCGTCGTTGCCGGCCCTTTTGCTCACCACAGGCTGTGCCCCTCCGAGCCGCGTACAAGGGCTAGATCTTGCCCGCGGTGGCGGTGGGGACACAAGGGCTACTCTTCGGTTTCTTTTGTTCAACTACCTGTTGAAGGTGGGGATTAGTGGTTGGTGTGGGTGCGTGCTGCGGATTTCGTTGTCCGTGCCGGGCGGAAACGACTTCGGTGCGCACCGGGGCTCGGGGGCCTCGATGCGCACCGAAGGGTGGGTGGTGCTGGTGCCGGCGCTAGGTCAGCAGGTGGGGATGCGGTTCAGGTTCGCGGCGTAACGGGCGGCGATCCAGCCGCGGCCGTCGGCGAGCTTGTACCAAATCGCGTTGCCGTCGACCTCGGTGCCGTTGGTCTTGCACATCACCTGGACCTCGGTGCCGTGCTTGATCACGCCGGCCTTCTTGTAGTGGGTGCCGGGACCGGTGCGCACGTGCAGCTTGTCGCTGACGATGCGGGCGGTCGACTTCCCGGGCTTGGTGTCCTTGCCCCCGTGGTCCTTGCCGCCGTGGTCCTTGCCGCACTTGCACGTTCCGGGCTTGCCCTGGTCACCCTTCGGGCCCTTGGGGCCCTGCCGCCCCTGCTCGCCCCTGGGCCCGCCCGGTCCGCGCTTGCCCTGGTCGCCCTTCGGGCCCTGGTCGCCCTTGTGTCCCTTGTGCCCCTTGTCGCCCTTGGGTCCGACGGGGCCCTGCTCGCCCTTCTCGCCGCCGGGTCCGCGCGCTCCCGTAGGTCCGGCCGGGCCGCGGTCGCCGCGGTCGCCCCGGGTGCCCTGGTCGCCCTTATCGCCCTTGTCGCCCTTGTCGCCCTTGGGTCCGCCGGCCGGGCCGGTGTCGCCCGTGGGGCCCTGCGGTCCGCCCGGTCCGGGTACGCCCGCCGGTCCCGTCGGGCCCTCGTTGCCCTGGTCGCCCTTCGGGCCCGCGGGGCCGGTGTCGCCCTTCGGGCCGCCGGACGGGCCGGTGTCGCCCGTCGGGCCCTGGGCCCCGGTGTCGCCCTTCGGACCCTGGGGGCCTCCGGCCGGTCCCTGGTCGCCCTTCGGGCCCGCGGGGCCGGTGTCGCCCTTCGGGCCCTGGTGGCCCTTGGGTCCCTGCGGACCCTTCGGCCCGCGCTCGCCCTTCTCGCCGCGGTCACCCTTCTCACCGCGGTCGCCGCGGTCCCCGCGCTCGCCCTTCTCGCCCCGCTCGCCCTGGTCTCCCTTGTCGCCCTTGGGTCCTGGGCGGCCGTGGTGGCCGGGCTTTCCGTCGTGGCCCGGCTTCCCGTCGTGCCCGTCGTGCCCGTCGTCGCCCTTGGGCCCCGTCACCGGGGTGGACACCGCGTACAGACCGGGCGAGGCGCCGTCCGCGGCCCACTCGCCGCCGTCGAGCGTCGTTCCCTCGGGAGCGTCCGCGTCCACCCGTACGAGTACGCCCAGCCGGGTGTCGCTCTGCGCCGGGAAGGCGAAGCCCGCCCGGGTCCCGGCATCGCAGGTCAGCTGGCGGGCGTTGCCCGAGAGCGTGCAGGGCGCGCCCGCACGGTCGCCGTTCCAGTAGAAGCGGGCCTCGGGGAAGGTCGTCCGCTCCGGCGCCGTGATCCGGAAGCTGCTGCTGAGTGCCTGATCGCCGCCGGTCTCCGCCACGATCACCACGCGGCCGGTCTTTCCGGCGGCGATCGAGGGGACGTACGGCTGGGAGAACCGGATGTGCGGCGAGCCGGCGGCGAAAGCCGGCACGGCCGGCAGCAGGCAGGTCGCGGTGACGGCCGCGACGACCAGGGCGGCCGACGTGCAGCGGGAAGCAGACAAGGGTGTTTCCTCCGCGAGGAAAAGCGACGGAACCGGAGGGCGACCGCCGAATGCGGTCTTCCGGTGGACAAAAGTCCCGACACCAGTTAAAAGCTGACAATGCGACCCGGCTGTGTACGACGCGTAACCGATCACTCGGCAGCCGCGTGAATCCCTCCGTCCGCGTGAATCCCCCCGTGCGCGCGGACCAGGACGTACGCCGCCTCGCGCGCCCGCACCGCCGCCCCCGGCCCCGGTTCCAGGGCCGCGACCACCGTCGCCCCCTCGACCAGCAGCAACAACTGCTCCGCCAGGCCCTCCCGGCCCGGACCGGCGATGCCGGCCAGCAGCGCCCGTAGCTCCGCCTTGTGGCGGCGTACGACGTCCAGCACCCCGGCGGGACCCGCGCCCAGCTCCCCGTACGCGTTCAGGAACGCGCAGCCGCGGAAGTCCGGCTCCGAGAACCACCCCGCGAGCCACTCGAAGACCGCCCCGACGGGGTCGGCCGGCCGCCCCGCGACCGCTGCGCTCAGGCTCGCCGTCCAGCGGCGGTCGCGGCGCTCCAGGTAGGCGGTGACCAGGGATTCCTTGGCCGGGTAGAGGCGGTAGAGCCGCTTGAGCGGGATGCCCGACCGCGCGCGGATGCGGTCCATGCCCACGGCCTGGATGCCTTCGGCGTAGAACAGCGCCTCCGCGGCGTCCAGCAGGCGCGTGCGGGCCTCTTCGTCGTTCATCGGGCTCATCGAGCTCATCGAGCTCATCGGGGCGGCGGGCATGGAAGCAGCGTAGACCAGAATCGCTTGCGCTGAGAACGACCGTTCTCTAGGGTTGGGGCAGCGAGGAGAATGACCGTTCTCCCTCCTGTTCCGTCGAGAGGTGCACCCCGTGACTGCCGCCGCTCCCTCCGCCGTGCGACCGCCGTTGCCGCCCTTCACCGCGGAGTCCGCCCGCGCCAAGGTGCAGGCCGCCGAGGACGCCTGGAACAGCCGCGACCCCGAACGCGTCGCCCTCGCCTACACCGAGGACTCCGCCTGGCGGAACCGCGACCGCTTCCTGAACGGGCGCGCCGAGATCCGCGCCTTCCTCGCCGACAAGTGGGAGCGCGAGCTGGAGTACCGGCTGCGCAAGGAGCTGTGGGCGTACACCGACAACCGCATCTCCGTGCGCTTCGAGTACGAGTGGCACGACGCGGGCGGCCAGTGGTGGCGCAGCCACGGCAACGAGCAGTGGGAGTTCGACGCCGCGGGCCTGATGCGGCGCCGCGAGGCCAGCATCAACGACATCCCGATCGAGGAGTCGGACCGCCGCCTCTGAGCCCACGGCCGGTCACGGTGCGTAACCCTCCCCCCGGTCCCCGGAGTTATGCTGGCGAGAACCCCTTGGGAGGCAACGTGACCGAGCGCAAACCGCCTGGCGTCAGCTTCGAATCCTTCGTGGACCGCCAGATCAGGCAGGCCGAGGCGAGCGGCGAGATCGAGAACCTGCCCGGCTTCGGCAAGCCGCTGGCCTCGCTCGACGCCCCGTACGACGAGCTGTGGTGGATCAAGGGCAAACTGCACCGCGAGGGCTTCGCGGTCCTCCCGCCGGCGCTCGCGCTGCGCAAGGAGGCGGAGGACGCCCGCGAGGCGGTCAAGGCCGCCCGCACCGAACGCCAGGTCCGCGCCCTCCTCACGGAGATCAACGACAAGATCCGCACGGCCCTGCGCAGGCCCCCGCCCGGCCCCCCGCTGAACCTCAAGGAATTCGACATCGAAGCCGAAGTCGCCGTGTGGCGAGAGTCCCGCTGACGCCGCATCAGCACGCCTGCCACGCCTGCCACGCCTGCCACGCCTGCGCCGAGCAAATCCGATGGCACCGGCAGCCTTGGGGCGACGAAACTGCGTGGGTGAACCCCTTGCTGCTGCCGGTGCCCGTACCGGACCCGCGTGCCCGCCTCGTCGTTCTCGACTACGAGGGCATGCATGCCCTGGTTGCGGACCTGGTTCTGCCCGGCGACGCGTCGATGTACGTCATGAGCGCGCTGGAAACCTCCCGCGAGCTCATCCGGCACTCCTACTACCGGTACGAGTTCGCCACCGCCGCCGTCACGCATTCCCTGTTCGCCCTGGAGCACGTCCTCACCGAGCGCCTTGCCGTCAACGAGTCGCTCCAAGACCTGATCGAGCGGGCCGCCGACACCGGGCTCGTCCCGGCAGAACTCGCCACGCGGCTCGACCGCAGCCGACAACTGCGCGACGAGCTCACACAGGGCGCCGTCACCAGTGCCGACATCAGTCCGGAGGGGGCCATCGCGATGGTCCGTGCCGTCTTCGACGCCGTATCCCTGCTTGTCCGCCCACGGCCCTCGGCAGGAGCGACGGCAGCCGCCACGGGCGCGGCACCGTCCGACGCCCGACTCACCCGGCTGTGGGAGGAGCACCTGCGCGCCCTGTACCCCGACAGCTTTCGCGGTGTGGACATCGACGGCGTGGAGCTGATCCTCCTGGACGCCGATGTCGCCGGCCTCGTCCACGCCGAGTTGAACGGCGGCCTCGACGACAACGGCATAGCCGTCCTCTGGGCGTGCATAGCCGACCTCGACAGGATCGAGCCCCTGATCAACTCGGAGTACTGCGCCTCCTACTTCAGGAAACTCCGGACCATGGCCCGGCTCGTGGCAGCGCGCCACGTTCCCACCGCGACCTGACCCCAAGGAACGAGCTAGGCCGGGTGCGCGGCGGCGAGGTCGGACTTGCTGCGCAGGACGCAGAACTCGTTGCCCTCGGGGTCGGCGAGGACGGCCCAGCCCGAACCGTCGGGGTTGCGGTGATCGCCGACGAGGGTGGCTCCGATGCCGAGGAGCCGGTCCACCTCCTGCTCCCGCGAGGTCTCGGGGCGCAGGCACAGGTGGATCCGGTTCTTGACCGTCTTGGCCTCGGGAACCTGGTTGAAGTACAGCACCGGCCCCTCCGCCAACAGCACCTGAGTCTCCCGGACACCCGGCCCGTCCTCCGGCGGAAGCGGACACCCGGTCACCCGGCTCCAGAACAGGGCCAATTCATAGGCGTCCGCACAATCGATCGCCACGTTCTGCACTATCGAAACCATGATCCGAGTCTTCCTGATCTTCGGGCGAGGGGCCAGCGCCGAGCCGCCGCTGCCGCGCCGGACCGGGCGGCCCTCACGCGTCAGACGTGACGCAGGCCACATCGGGCGTTCTGAAGATTCTTTGCCGATCGGGTCTGCCCCCGCGCCCAGGAGAGAGAACCTCAAGACCTCTTCTCCGAAGGAAGGCTCATGATCATCCTGGAGTCCGTCAGTGTCTGCCCGGCGTGCGTCGTAGAAATCCAGGGCCCGGGCACGCGTGAAGAACGGGCGGCCATCGGCGCGGAACGGGCATCTGGCCACTACCCCCAGCACCTACTCGCGCCCGTCGAGGCCGCCATGAGCCTCCTTCGAGCGGCGGCGATCCTCTCGGGTCTGTCGCGCGACGAAGGGCTCGCTGAGGTCCTGGTCAACGTGTACGCCGCGATCTCCTCCGTGCTCCTGGCGCTGGCAACGGCGCGTCCGTGGCAACTGAACCGCTCCGAGCGGCTGCTGCTGCAGAACGCGCTGGTCGCCCGCAACGCGGCCATCGACGGCGACCACGCCACGGTCGACGACTTCAGCCGCACCTGGCTGGGCCTGGCGCACCCCGCGCGGTGGCGGGAGGCCGTCGAGATGGCCCTGCTGGGCGACTGGGTGGACCTGCTCCGCGACCGTGCGGCCGACGACCCGGCGCTCAGGCACCTGCTGCGCCAGGAGGCCGACGAAGCACACCGGCAGCTGCTGCCGCTGTGGGAACACCGCACGCGCGGCCAACGCGTCACCCTGCTGAGCCGGCCCGTCGGCGACGGCCTCACGCTCGCCGACGTGGTGACCGATCGGCGCTGCCCCGAGGGGCTCCTCGTGGACGACGAGTTCCAGGACCAGCGGGTCGGCGCCGTGCTGCGGCAACTCGCCGAGCCGGAGCAGGCGGTGGCCCGCACCTGGGCCGCCGGCGCCGACTCCTGGGCGGTGGCCGCCGTCGACAGCGAGCACCCCGAGGCGTACGGCGAGCGGGTCCGCCGCAAGCTCCACCGCCTCGGCGCCCGCCAGGTGGAGCGTGCCGCCGCGGCGGTGAAGCGGTGAACGACGTCCTGTACGCCGCTGTGCCCGAACTGCTCGGAGGCCTCGGCGCCGCCCTCGTCCTGCTCATCGGTTCAGCCGTCCAGCGCACGCTCCGCGACCGGTTCAAGAAGCCGCCCGCGGCGGAGTGACCGGACGACGGGCCCGCATCACGCCGCCGTCATCGGGGTCGCCCGCCGTCAGCGGGTGGTCCAGCCGCCGTCGAGGACGGTATGTCAGGTTCTAGTTAGTTTCTGGTTGCCCCCAGTGCGGTCAGGGCCTCGGTGACGCGGTCCGCCTGGTGGGTGGCGCCGCGGAGGTTCGGGTGGAGGACGGTGCAGGCCTCGCCCCGGGCCGGGATGGAGCGGCAGAGCTCGGAGGGCGGGTCGCTCTGCTCGCCCGGCCCGGTCAGGCTGTCCTTGATCCCGTACATCCAGCGCTGCTCGGCGGCCGCGCACACCCCGTGCCCGGTGCTGGAGGAGTAGGTGTCCACGTACACCGCGCCGCTCCGGCGGGCCTGTTCCCGCAGGAGGGCGTTGAGCCGGCGCTCCACGGAGTCGAGCCAGGGCATGTCGCCCTTGGCGACGGTTCCGAGCTGGTGCCAGGACCCCCAGCCGCAGCCCGCCGAGCTGTCCACGACGGCCGGATACCCGACGACCGCCACCCCGGCGCGCGGAGCACGCGTGCGGATCTCCTTCAGCAGGGCCGTGAAATCGGCTTCCAGTGCGGTGAACCGGGCGTCGAGCCCCGCGGCGCCCCCGCCCCGCGCGTAGTGATCGGCGCACGGGGAGCCCGTACCGAAAGAGGCCAGGCCCCGCTTCACGCAGGCCTCGACGATTTCGGCGAAGCCCACGGAGTTGCCGCCGGCGCCGACCGTGACGAGATCCGCGGCTGCCGTAACGGCCCTGATCTGCGCCGGTTTGGCGGTCCATCCGCCTGGTGGCGGCACGGACGGCGGCCCCTTCAGCTCGGACTGCGGACTCAGCAGCCCCGCTCTGACCTCCGCCGCCGAGCAGGTGACATCGGTGAGCTCCACCTTCAGCCGCCGCGCGGCCTGGTGCGGATAGTCCTGCGCGGAGCGGCCGCATCCGTCGGTGTTCCAAGGGCGCACGAAGGAGGCGGCGCTGTACGAGTCCCCGAGCGCGACGTAGGAGAGCGGCGCGGCCGGGGCGGGCGCCTGCGGCGCGAACGCGGTGACGAAGACGGCTGCCGCGGCGGCAGCGGCGGTGGTGAGGGCGAGACGCATCATGGCGGCGGTTCCTTCGGCTCGGGCGGTGCCGCGGCCGTTCCGCAGCACCCCGCATCACCAAAAGTAGCCGACTTGACTACGGAGAGTAATCGCCCGGGGTTACGTTCGTTCGATCGAGTGAACCGGGGAGTGTCGCGTGAGCCGAGGGGTTTCGGCGGGGCCTACACCTGCCCGTGCGCCTGGGTGATCAGGTCCGTCGCGACCTCCAGGGCGGCCTGCCGGGTCTCCTCCGGGTCGCCCTCCACGTGCTGGAGGAACATCATCCCCGCGTGCAGGGTGAACAGGGCGCTCACGCACCGCACCTGATCGGCCAGCGGGGCGTCCTCCTGGCCGGACCGGAGCAGCTCCACCAGGGTGAGGAGGCGCTTCTTCACCGTCTCGCCGATGGTCAGCTCCCGCAGCGAGGCCTGGTTCTCCTGCATGAAGCGGTACAGCGAGGCGCCGCCCGCCATCGCCTCGCTGTAGCGGCGCAGGACCTCCCGCTTCATCTCCAGCGTGCGCGGCTGCTCCTCCGCCCACCGGATCAGCTCGTCGATGGGCCGGGTCAGGTCCTCGAACAGGCTGATGATGATGTCTTCCTTGGTCTTGAAGTGGTAGTACAGCGCCGCCTTCGTGACCCCGAGCCGCTCCGCGATCTCCCGCAGCGACGTCTTCTCGTACCCCTGCTCGGCGAAGAGTTCCAGTGCGACGTCCTGGATGCGCTGCCGCGTATCGCCACGGCGCTGCTGCGGACTGCTGCTGGACATGACTCTCCCCTGAGTTACTTGCTTGACGCCCGGCTAGTTACGGGTCTACCTTCCCCATTGTAGTGAACTAGCCGGTCGGCAAGTAAGTCCCAGGGCCGGTGCGTATGCGCCAGGGGAGTGGAACATGGTGGAAATCAAGAAGAAGGCGGACACCTCGGAGGAGGTGAAGCCGCGCAGCGTACGGGTCGTCCTGATGGCGCTCATGATCGCGATGCTGCTGGCCATGCTCGACAACATGATCATCGGTACGGCCATGCCCACCATCGTCGGCGAGCTCGGCGGCCTGGAACACCTCTCCTGGGTCGTCACCGCCTACACCCTGGCCACCGCCGCCTCCACTCCCATCTGGGGCAAGATCGGCGACATGTACGGGCGGAAGGGCTCCTTCCTCACCTCGATCGTCATCTTCCTCGTCGGCTCCGCACTCAGCGGCATGGCCCAGGACATGGGCCAGCTCATCGGCTTCCGCGCGATCCAGGGCCTCGGCGCCGGCGGTCTGATGGTCGGCGTCATGGCGATCATCGGCGACCTGATCCCGCCCCGCGAGCGCGGCAAGTACCAGGGCATGATGGCCGGCGTGATGGCCCTCGCCATGATCGGCGGACCGCTGGTCGGCGGCACCATCACCGACCACATGGGCTGGCGCTGGTCCTTCTACATCAACCTCCCGCTCGGCGCCGTGGCCCTGGCCATGGTCACCGCGGTGCTGCACCTCCCGAAGAAGGAACACGGGGAACGCCCCAAGATCGACTACCTCGGCGCGGCGCTGCTCACCATCGGCATCACCTCCACCGTCCTGGTCACCACCTGGGGCGGCACCGAGTACGCCTGGGGCTCCGCCGAG
Organism: Streptomyces sp. GL_141; assembly: GCF_057834385.1. NCBI lineage: Bacteria > Bacillati > Actinomycetota > Actinomycetes > Kitasatosporales > Streptomycetaceae > Streptomyces > Streptomyces sp. GL_141. The sequence continues at coordinate 3,017,041 of NZ_CM174402.1, read as the reverse complement.
ATCATCGGCCTGATCGCCGTCGGCATCGCCTCCATCGCCGGCTTCCTCTACGCCGAGACCAAGGCCGCCGACCCGGTCATGCCGCTGCACATCTTCCGCAGCCGCAACTTCGCCCTCATGTCCGTGATCGGCTTCCTGGTCGGCTTCGCGATGTTCGGCGGCGTGCTGTACCTGCCGCTCTTCCAGCAGTCGGTCCAGGGCGCCTCGGCCACCAACTCCGGCCTGCTGCTCCTGCCGATGCTGCTCTCGATGATGGTCGTCTCGCTGATCGCGGGCCGGATCACCACCAGCAGCGGCAAGTACAAGATCTTCCCGATCGTCGGCGGCGGGCTCATGGTCGTCGGGCTCTTCCTGCTCGCCACCATGGACACCGGGACGACCCGCCTGATGTCCGGTGTGTACATGGCGGTGCTCGGTGCCGGGCTCGGCTTCCTGATGCAGATCACGATGCTGGTCGCCCAGAACAGCGTCGAGATGAAGGACATGGGCGTCGCGTCCTCCTCGGCGACCCTGTTCCGCACGCTCGGCGGCTCCTTCGGCGTGGCCCTCATGGGCTCCCTGTTCACCAGCCAGGTCACCAGCACCATGACCGACCGGCTCGGCCCGGAGGCCGCGGCCAAGGCGGGCTCCGCCCAGCTCGACGCGGCGAGCCTGGCGAAGCTTCCGGACGTCGTCCGGGACGCCTACCAGCACGCGGTGGCCGCCGGTACGCACTCGGCGTTCCTGCTGGGTGCGGGGATCGCGGTACTGGGCTTCGCGGCCGCCTGGTTCGTCAAGGAGGTCCCCCTGCGGGGGGCCGGGCCGGCCGGTGCGTCGGGTGGTGGCCCGGCGAAGCCGGAGATGGCGCCGGAGGCGGCCGTCGTGCACTGAGTTGCTCGCGCTCGGGTGTGGTGGGCCCGGCTCGGTGGATCTACGGATCCTCCGGGCCGGGCCCATCGGCGTGCGCGGGGTGGCGCGGCCCGCGGGTGGTCGGCTGCGGCCGGGGAGTGGGGGCCGCTGCGCGGGGCCTTCCCCCACCCCGCCCCTTCCCGAAACCGGGGGCTCCGCCCCCGGACCCCCGCTCCTCAAACGCCGGAGGGGCTGAATGTGGCTGAGCGCTTCTGTCAGTCCTGCCGATGCAGCCGTGGCTCTTGTTCGCTGAGCCGATGTAGCTCTCCACCCATTCCGCCTGGTGCGCGAACGTACCCGAGACCGTCATGCGCATCGACTTGTCGACCCACTGGTCGTAGCCGGTCAGGCCGACCGAAGCGGCCGTCATCTGGATCTGCCCCTCCTTGGTCATGAGGGGCATCCTCCCGCTCCACGTCGGCGTCTTCGCCGGGTCGCCCGGCGTGAACGCCCCGTCCTTGAGCGTGCCCTCGGCCGGCTTCCCGTCAGATCCCGTCACGGGCAGCGCGGTCAGCGTGCCGTGGTTCACCCGCGCCGTGAGCGGCTCGTTCGGCTTGACGTCCTTCGACCCGTCGGCCGGTACGACGCTCAGCTCGGCGGGCGGCCGCGAGGCCTCGGCGGCGTCCCCGCCCCCGCCGCCCCCGCATGCCGTCACCGACAGGGCGATCAGGGTGAGCAGCGTGAAGGAGGACGTGATTGCTGCCTTGCTCATGGGTAGGTGAACCTCCGGCTGGAGCCCGGGTCTTGGGACCGGGATGTCCGGTATGAGGCCGGTCCGATCGTCCTCGGTTTCAGTCGGGACGGAATTCAGGACGATGGAGGACCAAAGTCCTACAACCTGGAATTTATGGGCCATTCGGCTGGAACCCCGCATCCCCGACCGACGTCCTGACCAGTGCGAGGTCACACGGCGGACGTGGATATGGGGAGTTGAGACAGCACATGGGGTTCATGACGCGCACGCAGATGCGGGGTACGAAGGCACGGATCGCCGTCGCCGGAGCGGTGGCGGCGGTGGCCGCGACCGCGTGGGGGGTGACGGCCCTCGTCGACCCGGGCCACGACACCAACCACCAGAACGTCTCCCGGCAGACCGAGGACCCCGCGCAGGGCGGAGGCGACGCCGAGCCGCAGGCGCCGGGGAAGCCGAGCGGGCAGGTCCCCGACGGCATAGCCCACGCGTCGGAGAGCGGCGGCGGCGCGGTCAACATCACCATCGACGACGGACCCGACCCGCAGTGGACCCCGAAGGTGCTGGACGTGCTCAAGAAGTACGACGTGAAGGCGGTCTTCTGCATGATCGGACCGCAGGCCAAGGACCACCCCGACCTGGTCAAGAAGGTCGTCGCCGGCGGTCACCGGCTCTGCGACCACACGATGGACCACAACACCGGCATGGACAAGAAGCCCCTGGCCTACCAGCAGCAGCAGATCCTCGACGCGAAGAAGCAGATCGAGGACGCCGCGGGCGGCGGGGCCAAGGTGGAGTACTACCGGGCCCCCGGAGGCGCGTTCACCCCCGAGAGCCGGGCCCTGGCCGCCGCCAACGGCATGCGCCCGCTCGGCTGGAACGTCGACACCAAGGACTTCAGCAAGCCGGGCGTGGCCGCGATCGTGGGCACGGTCAAGGCCGAGATAGGCAACGGCCCCACCATCCTCTTCCACGACGGCGGCGGCGACCGCACCCAGAGCGTCGAGGCCCTCGACCAGGTCCTCGCCTGGCTGAAGGAACAGGGCCGGCCCACCGGCTTCCCGGTGGTCACCGGCCCCAGCGCCTGACACGCCGTCCGGTGGCGAACGGGTGAGGGTCGACGCCCCGCCGCCGCCCGGGGTGTTCCCTGGTCGCGCACGCATGCCCGTACCGGCGCCGCCCGCGCCCGTACGCCCCGTACGCCCGACCAGGAGGTCTCCGTGGCCATCGCCCCCGGAAAGCTGTCCGACCCCGTCGTCGGCGCCCTCGTCAGCGCGGTCAACGCGCACGACAAGGACGCCTTCCTCGCGCTCCTGACCGCCGACGCGACCATGTCCGACGACGGAACGGAGCGCGACCTCCACGAGTGGATCGACAAGGAGATCTTCGACTCCGGCGGCCACATGGACGTCCAGTCCGAGTCCGACGGCGGCCGCACCCTGACCGTCGGCTACCGCAACGACACCTGGGGGGAGATGCGCACCTCCTGGCGGTTCGTCATCGCCCCCGGCGGCGGCCGCATCAGCCGCTTCGAGACCGGTCAGGCCTAGCCTCCCGTCCACCACCGCCCCGCCGGATCCCGTACGGGTGAAAGGGCGCCCGGTGTCGTTCCGGCCCGCCGGAGGGTCCCGTTGGTCCGGGCATGAACCGCACCCGCACCGCCGCCCTCGCCCTCGCCGCCGCCGCGGCGGCCCTCGCCCCGGCCCTCTCGGGCGCGGCCACCGCCGCGGAGGGCGTGTACCTCCAGGACCCGAGCGGAGGGGAGAAGTCGATGAAGTCGATGTGGACCAAGGACGACATGCACAAGGTGGAGGCGCAGTTCCGCTTCCACCCCTCGATCCAGTACAAGACGATCACCCGGCCCGGCCCCAAGGGCGCCGAGGAGTACGAGCGCAAGGTCGGCGACCCCAAGACCCTGGCCTGGGAGCCCGGGTACGAGTTCGCGTGGTCGGTGGCGGATTCGCAAGGGGTCAAGAAGGTGCTGACGACGAAGGACGGCAAGCAGGTGCTCGTCCTGCACGCGGTCCTGCGCGATGCCCGGCGCGCCGAGGTGGCGAAGGTGCACCAGGAGCTCCGGAACCGGCCCGCGACGGGCCGTACGAAGGTTCCGGGCGGCAAGCGCATCAAGTGCGACACCGGGACGTACACGGTGGAATGGTCGGTCACCCGCACCGGCTACGGCACCCTCACCGGGTCCCTGCAGTGGGACTCCAGCTGCGAGCAGTACCGCACGGCGTTCACGCCGAAGAATCAGGGCGCGAGCTGACCGAGTCGAGTCGGGCTGAGCCGAGTCGCGTCCCGGAGGAGGTGGGCCGGCCGCCCCGCGCGCCTTGTGGGCGCATGCGGGCGACTGGGCCGCGGCCTTGGATCAAAGCCGTACCAGCCATGATGCCGCCCGGGGTGGGGTGCGGCAGGGGGCGAAGGTCCCTTTCGACAGGGGCGTTCGGGGGTTCTTCGGAGGGCGCTGGGTCAGCGCCCCTTCTTGGCGTCGTTCGCCTTGGCGGCGATCTCCTCCAGGACGGCCTTCGGGTCGCCGGACGGGTCCACGGCGCGGCCGATGTTGCGCTTGATGGTGTCGCTGATCACCACCCAGGACGGGTCGTTGACCGGGTACAGCTGCGCGCCGCGCAGGGCGTTCAGGAACTGCTGGTCGTTCTTGTCCATGCCCGAGGATCCGGCCAGCGTGCGGGACGCCGAGACGGTGGACGGCAGCAGGTGGTAGCGGCCGGCGAAGTCGGCCAGGTTCTTGTCCCGGTAGACGAAGTCCAGGAACTTGCCGATCTCGGCGCGGTGGCCGTTCTGCTTGAAGGCCATCATCCAGTCGGCCACGCCCACGTTCGGCGGGACCTCCCCGGAGCCGAGCATGTCCGAGACGGGCATTGCGACGGCGCCGACCGTGATCCCCTTGGAGCGCGCCTCGTGCGCGAGCTGGGGGTAGCCGTTGAGCATGCCGACCTCGCCGCGCGCGAAGGCGGCGAAGGCGTCGGCGCGGTTGAGCTGCGACGGGGGAGTGGGGCCGAGCAGACCGGGTTCGACCAGGTGCTGCTTGATCCACTTGAAGGTCGCGATGTTCTGGTCGGAGGCCAGGCTGTAGTTGCCGCTGCTGTCGGCGTAGCCGCCGCCGTTGCTGAGCTCCCAGATCATCGCCTCGGCGTGCGCCTCTTCCGGGCCCAGGGGCATGGCGAACGGCGTCTTCACGCCCTTGGCCTTGAGCGCGGTGGCCGCGGCCTTCAGATCCAGCCAGGTCTTGGGCTGCCAGCCGTTCTTGGAGTCCTTCGGGATGACCCCGGCGTCGGTGAGCAGCTTCTCGTTGTAGAAGAGGAGGCGGCTGCTCGCCACGAAGGGCAGGCCGTAGAGGGTGTTGCGGACGGAACCGGCGTCGGAGAGGGGCTGGAGGAAGTTCGCCTCGGCGGTGACCGAGAGGAGCTCGGGCGCGGAATAGAGCTTGCCCTGCGCCGCGAAGTCCGAGTAACCGCCCATGAGGGCCATGTCCGGGGCGTTGCCGGCCTTGACCATGCGGGAGACTTCACGGTCGATGTCGGCCCACGGCAGGAGCTCGACCTGGACCTTGATGCCGGGGTTCGAGGCGGTGAAATCAGCCGTCACCTTGTCCCAGAAAGCCTTGGAACTGGTGGCCGGGTTGTCCCCGTATTCGGCGGCGACGAGGCGGAGGGTACCGCCGTCATCAGCGCTTCCGCCGGAGCTGCCGCAGCCGGCCAGCGGTATCAGCAGACCGAGCACGACCGTGGTGGCGGCCGTGCTGAAGATTCTTCGTCGCACGGGTGGATTCCCCTGATTTTCTTTTGAGTCCCGTTATTACTTATGAGTTACTCCGGGCTGTGGTGTCCCTCAGTGGCCCGTTGGCCGGAATTCTCTCCTGAGGAAGGGCGGTTGGTTCCATTGGGGCGGCACTTGTGGTCAATGCTCCAACTGCGGCATTTCGGAATGGTGTTTTCCGATATGTGATCAACAATTCGGACGCGCGTAGACATGCCGAAACGCCCGTTTCCGGCCACGGAGCGCGGCGGAACGGGTGGGAACGGGTGGGAACGGCGGGAGGGGTGCCGGGAGAGCGGGCGGGCGGGCGGGGCTCAGTCCGCGAAGTCGCCCGCGTACGGATCGGGCTCGCCCGTTTCGGGGTTGCGCCCCTCCTGCCAGCGGCGCTGGGCCTTCTGCCAGTGCACGAAGCTGAGGTGGCCGCCGTCCCAGAAGGTGATGCTGACCGGGCTCATGTCGAACTCGTCGGAGCACAGCAGGTACAGGAACTCGGCCATGCCGTACGGATACACCGCGAAGGAGTCGGCGGTGTGCCGGCCGACCACCAGAACGGGCCAGCGGTCGGGGTCGGGGTCGGTCGTCAGCCAGCAGAGGATGTCGGAGCCGCCGGTGACGCCCCAGGCGAGGATCGACTCCGGGTCCACGTCGAAGGCGGCCCGGCCGCCCTCCGCCTCCCAGACCTGGCGGGCGTTGGCCGTCTCCTCCGCCATCTGGGCCGGGTCCCACTGGAGCCCGGGCTTGGGCAGCGGCAGCAGCACGCTCGCCTCGCCGTTGATCGAGCCCGCACCGAAGCGGCCCATGAAGGCGATGTAATCGGAGGGGAAGCGGCCGCCCCAGACGGCCTCGGCCGCCTGCCAGTCGATGTCCTCGTCGGCTCCGTGGGTCGCCGGCATGATCTGCTCCAGCGCTTTGACGCGCGCGTTCTCGGTCATGCCGCTCCCCTGCCACACCCCAGCTCAACCGCCCCAACCTACCGCCGGTGCGGAGTGGCGCCTAGCGGTTGTCTTGCCGATCGGACCCCGCTCCCTGATCCGGCCCGACCGACAAGACACCCGCTAGCGCGTGGTGAGACGGACCGTGAGCGGGGAGCCGACGCGCAGGCCCCAGGCGGCCATGGCTCCGGCCTCGGCCTCCAGGACGTGGCGGGCGCGCAGCCGGGGGAGGCCGAGCCGGCCCGGGACCATGGTGGTCAGCGCGATGACGGTGAGCCGGCGGTCCAGGTGGGCCACGTCGATGGCGAAGCGCATCCGGAAGGTGTGGACGCTCGACGCCGGGGTCAGGAGCATCGCCCCCTCGATCCCGTCCCGCCCGAGCAGGCCGCGCGTGCGGGCCCGGTAGGAGGCGGCCACCTCCACGGGCACCTCCAGGGGTACCTCCACGGGCTCCGGGCCGCCGACGTAGAGCATGGCCGTGCCGTCGTGCCAGCGTTCCCTGTTCCCCATACGGCCCACCCTAGGGGGCGTCTTGCCGATCAGGCCGGGCTTCGGCGTCAAGCCGGCGCACCCGGCGGGGTCCCCCTGGGGAGGGACGGCGGCAGGTTGGTCCGTACGGGCTTGTGCCGGGCCCCGCAAGGGGTGTGGGGGCCGTTTCGGCTCTGCGCAGTGCTCCCGGACGGCTCCGGAGCGTCATCGTGTCGCGGTGTTGCACGCAGCAGGCTTTACGAAGGGTTATGGTGGAACCCCCCCCTCGGGCCGGTCCGTATCCCCCCCACGGACCGGCCCGTTTTTCGTCCCCGCGCAGTGCTGACGCAGCGCCGGGCAAAGGCGCAGGTCAGCCCCGCTGGGCCCAGATGTTGGCGCCGGGGGTGGACACCGCGAAGGAGTCGATCTCCTTCAGCTCCTGCTCCGACAGCGGTGCGCCGGACAGGGAAGCCACGTTTTCCTCGAGCTGCTTCACGCTCGACGCACCGATCAGCGCCGAGGTCATCCGCTCGTCCCGCAGCACCCAGTTGAGCGCGAGCTGAGCCAGCGTCTGCCCGCGCCGCGCCGCGATCTCGTTCAGTCCGTTCAGCCGGCGCACGACCTCGTCCGACAGCAGGTCCGGGTTGAGGGACTTGCCCTGGGTGGCCCGTGAGCCCTCCGGGATGCCCTTGAGGTACTTCCCGGTCAGCAGCCCCTGCGCGAGCGGCACGAAGGAGATGCAGCCCATGCCGGCCTCCTCCAGGGTGTCGAGCAGGGCGTCCTCCTCCGTCCAGCGGTTGATCATGGAGTACGAGGGCTGGTGGATGAGGGGGCGCACGCCCATCTCCCGCAGCAGCCGGGCCGCCTCGGCCGTCTGCTCCGCGGTGTACGAGGACACGCCCACGTAGAGCGCCTTGCCCTGCTGGACCGCGGACGCCAGCGCGCCCATGGTCTCCTCCAGCGGGGTCTCCGGGTCGAAGCGGTGCGAGTAGAAGATGTCGACGTAGTCGACGCCCATCCGCTTCAGCGAGGCGTCCAGCGAGCCGAGCAGGTACTTGCGGCTGCCCCACTCGCCGTACGGCCCCTCGTGCATGAGGTAGCCGGCCTTCGTGGAGAGGACCAGCTCCTCGCGGTGGGGCGCGAAGTCCTGCGCGAAGATCTTGCCGAAGTTCAGCTCGGCCGAGCCGGGGGGCGGGCCGTAGTTGTTCGCCAGGTCGAAGTGGGTCACGCCGAGGTCGAAGGCCCGGCGCAGGATCGCCCGCTGGGACCCGAGGGAGGCGTCGTCTCCGAAGTTGTGCCAGAGGCCGAGGGAGATCGCGGGGAGCTTGAGTCCGCTGTGGCCGGTGCGCCGGTACTCCATGGAGTCGTAGCGCGAGGGCTCTGCCCGATAGGGATTGTTTTCAGTCACGTTGTCCTCCCTATCACGGACTTGTGACAGGACCGAGTTGGATGCAGGATCCCGTCGCGCAGTAATGTGGCGGTCTGTGGCGGACTTGGGGGGACCACCGCATTCCGCACGGGGGAATCGCTCGGAGGGGCTGGAAGATCGTGAAGCTGCGCGACCTGGTACGCCGTCCTGTGTACAGGCTCTACGCACGCCGGGTGGAAGGCCGCATCGACCATGACGAGACGCCCAAGCACATCGGCGTGATCCTCGACGGGAACCGGCGCTGGGCCAAGGCCTCCGGAGGCACGACGGTGCAGGGCCACCAGGCCGGCGCCGACAAGATCTCCGAGATGCTGGGCTGGTGCACCGAGACGGACGTCGAGGTCGTCACCCTGTGGATGCTCTCCACGGACAACCTGGACCGGCCCGAGGTCGAGCTCCGCCCGTTGCTCAACATCATCGAGAACACCGTCCGCGGCCTCGCCGCCGACGGCCGCTGGCGCGTCCACCACGTCGGCAACCTCGACATCCTGCCCGCCGGGACCCAGAGCGTCCTGAAGGAGGCCATGGAGGCCACCCGCACCGTCGACGGGATACTCGTCAACGTCGCGGTCGGCTACGGCGGCCGCCAGGAGATCGCCGACGCGGTCCGCTCGCTCCTCCTGGAGCACGCCTCGAAGGGCACCTCCTTCGAGGAGCTCGCCGAGATCCTCGACATCGAGCACATCGCGGAGCACCTCTACACGCGCGGCCAGCCCGACCCGGACCTGGTGATCCGCACCAGCGGGGAGCAGCGGCTGTCCGGATTCATGCTGTGGCAGAGCGCGCACTCCGAGTACTACTTCTGCGAAGTCTTCTGGCCGGCCTTCCGCAAGGTCGACTTCCTGCGCGCCCTGCGCGACTACGCCGCCCGCCACCGGCGCTACGGCAGCTGACTCCGCCCGGCAGGCCCCCTTACGGCGCCTGACCTGCGGTTGTCTGACACCGCCCCGGCATATCACGGACACCTCACGGCGCGCCCGGACCCTTCCGTGGCGCGCCGTACCCGTGTTCCCGTACGCCCGGGACGCCCCCGGGGACCCTCCGCGCGAGGCCTTCATCAGGGATTCACCGAGCGTCCGTCATATGCCATGGCATGGCTGGACCCATTCGGGGAATATCCCTTGCAGGTCGACGCCCGATCCACGGGTGTCGAGTCTCAGCGGACGGCATGGGGTCGTCCGCCCGGGAGGCCCTTTGCACCAGGACGCACGTGCGGTTCGCACGGACGGAGTGGAGGGCCGGAAGTCGGCCCGCGCAGGGGTGCCGATGACCGGTCCGGTCTTCATGGCCCGACCTCTTCCGAGGGGGTACGTCCTTCCGTGGTGACCAGCACAAAGAGCCGCCTGCCCGACAGGCGGACCTACGTCCTCGACACCAGCGTCCTGCTGGCAGACCCCAACGCGATCTCCCGATTCGACGAGCACGAGGTCGTGCTCCCGATCGTGGTGATCACCGAGCTGGAGGCAAAGAGGCACCATCCCGAACTCGGCTACTTCGCCCGTCAGGCCCTCCGCCTGCTCGACGACTTCCGGGTTCGCTACGGACGCCTCGACGCACCCATCCCGCTGGGCGATCTGGGCGGCACCCTGCGCGTCGAGCTCAACCACTCCGACCAGAGCGTCCTGCCCGCGGGCTTCCGGCTGGGGGACAACGATTCGCGGATCCTCGCGGTCGCGCGCAACCTCCAGGCCGAGGGCTACGACGTCACGGTCGTCTCGAAGGATCTCCCACTGCGCATCAAGGCCTCCTCCGTGGGGCTGATCGCCGAGGAGTACCGCGCCGAGCTCGCGATCACCGATGCCGGCTGGACCGGCATGACCGAGCTGGCACTCTCCGGGGAACAGGTGGACCTGCTCTTCTCCGAGGAGCGGCTCTACGTACCGGAGGCCGCGGAACTTCCCGTGCACACCGGTCTGGTCCTCCAGTCGGAGCGCGGCAAGGCACTCGGCCGGGTCACGGCCGACGGCAACGTGAAGCTCGTACGGGGCGACCGCGAGGCCTTCGGGCTGCACGGCCGCAGCGCCGAGCAGCGGATCGCGCTCGACCTCCTGCTCGACCCCGAGATCGGGATCATCTCGATGGGCGGCCGGGCCGGCACCGGAAAGTCGGCCCTGGCGCTGTGTGCGGGGCTGGAGGCCGTACTGGAGCGGAGGCAGCATCAGAAGGTGATGGTCTTCCGGCCTCTGTACGCGGTCGGCGGCCAGGACCTCGGCTACCTCCCCGGGGACGCCAACGAGAAGATGAGCCCCTGGGCCCAGGCGGTGTTCGACACCCTCTCGGCGGTCGCCGGGCGCGCGGTCATCGAGGAGGTGCTGAACCGCGGGATGCTGGAGGTCCTGCCGCTCACGCACATCCGCGGCCGCTCGCTGCACGACGCGTTCGTGATCGTGGACGAGGCGCAGTCGCTGGAACGCAATGTCCTGCTGACCGTTCTGTCCCGTATCGGGGCCAATTCGCGGGTGGTTCTCACCCACGACGTGGCCCAGCGGGACAACCTGCGGGTCGGCCGGTACGACGGAGTCGTCGCCGTGGTCGAGAAGCTGAAGGGGCATCCGCTCTTCGCGCACATCACGCTGACCCGTTCCGAGCGCTCCCCGATCGCCGCGCTGGTCACCGAGATGCTGGAGAACCTGTAGGGCCCGGCCGACGGTCCGGACGGGCCGCAAAACAGGTAAAACGCGCATAGCGGGAAGGTGAGTTGGCGCCGCCCGGCAAAGGCCAGAGAGCCTAGCCGGGCGGCGTCCTCATGCACAGGGGTTTGCCGGAAGCGATGGCGACATGCCAGGTGTGACCTTTCCCACGCAACGGAGAATTGCCCTCTGGCGTCGAGGTCCGGCAGAGTCTGTTTTCCGTCAGGCCCCGCATACGGCACACCTGTATCTCCCGTGAGATGCGCGCAGTACCGCTAACTCCACAATCGATCGCCGTATGCCGCCCGGAGCATCACGCGGCACTCCCGCAAGGGAGTTGCCCACGGGCCCGCGCCTCCAGTGACCGCATCATCATGGAGGCCAGCGTCAAGGGCACTATTGCGCCCGCGCAGTCACTGCGGACGCTGCTGGAAGGAAACCGTGTGAGCCGGATCTCGGTTCGGGGATTCGCGGTGGCTTCGGCCACCGCCGTCACCACCGTCGGCGCCGTCGTGGGTGTTGCCACTGGCGACCCCGCCTCGAACGATCTCGAGACGACCGCGTCCGGGATGACTCTCCTCACTGACATCCCGGTCGGCGAGGCGGCGCAGGTTCAGAACGCGTCCCTGACGCAGCAGGCCGACTCCATCGCGCACGCCGCCGACGTCGACGCCAAGCGCTCGGCGGAGGAGGCGGCCCGCATCCAGGCCGCCCAGGACGCCAAGTCGAAGAAGGCCGACGCGCAGAAGGCCGCCGACGACAAGGCGAAGCAGGAGCGCGAGGAGAAGGAGCAGGCCGCCAGCCGTTCCACCTCCCGGGACGGCTCGTCCTTCGCCCCCCAGGCCTCCTACACGGTCGCCCAGGTCAAGGCGATCGCCCAGCAGATGGTCCCGGCGGGGCAGTTCCAGTGCTTCTCCAAGATCATCAACCAGGAATCCACCTGGAACTACCTGGCCGTGAACAAGTCCTCGGGCGCCTACGGCCTCGTCCAGGCCCTGCCCGGTTCGAAGATGGCCTCGGCCGGTGCCGACTGGCGCACCAACCCCGCCACGCAGATCGAGTGGGGTCTGAACTACATGAACTCCCGCTACGGCAGCCCGTGCGGAGCCTGGAACTTCCACCAGGCGAACAACTGGTACTAGGCCCGGCCCGACACCGGGACGAGAGCGCGCCCGCGCGCCTCAACCCCGAGGAGCCCCGCACCGTCCTACGGTGCGGGGCTCCTCGCGTGTACGGTCTTTCGAGGCGTGCCCCGGCGCGCGGTCCAGAGCGGGGGGAAGGGAACGACATGGCGAAGACAGGCTGGCTCGGCCGGCTCGGCAAGAGCCTGAGCGACGTGGAGGCCCGGCTCGCGGAGCGGCGCGCCGAGGTGGAGGCCGAGACCTCCGGCGACCTGCCGGCCCCCGGGCACGCCGCCGCGTCCCCGGCGCCCTCCCCGGCACCCGCCGCCCCGCCCGCCCCTCCCACCGTGGCCCCGGGCGCCGAACACGCCGGCTACGCCACCCCGCTGCGCCCCGACCCGGTGTCCGTCATCCCGTGGGGCGTGCGCGTCGCCGCCGAGGCGAGCTGGCGGCTGCTGCTGCTCGCCGGGATGCTCTGGGTCCTGATGCGGGTCATCAGCGAAGTCCGCCTCGTCGTCCTGGCCTTCGCGGCCGCCCTCCTGGTCACCGCGCTGCTCCAGCCCTTCGTGGTCCGGCTGCGCCGGCTCGGGATGCCCCGGGGACTCGCCACGGCGGTCACCGCGATCCTCGGGTTCGTGGTCATCGGGCTGGTCGGCTGGTTCGTGGTCTGGCAGGTCATGGACAACCTCGACGATCTGTCCGCCCGGCTGCGGGAAGGCATCAACGACTTCAAACTCGCCGCGCTGGACAGTCCGTTCCACGTGACCGAGAAGCAGATCAACGAGATCGCCAAGAACCTCAGCGAGACCATCGGCACCAACACCGAGCAGATCACCTCCGCCGGCCTGCAAGGCGTCACCGTCCTCGTCGAAGTGCTGACGGGCATGCTGCTCGCGATGTTCTCCACGCTCTTCCTGCTCTACGACGGCAAGCGCATCTGGACCTGGACCACGGGCCTGCTCCCGGCCGCCGCCCGCCCCGGCGTCGCAGGCGCCGGTCCGCGCGCCTGGCGCACCCTGACCGCGTACGTGCGCGGCACGGTCCTCGTGGCCCTCATCGACGCCGTGTTCATCGGCCTCGGGCTGTACTTCCTCGACGTGACGATGGCCGTGCCGCTCGCCGTCTTCATCTTCCTGTTCGCCTTCATCCCGCTCGTCGGTGCGGTGATAAGCGGCGCCCTCGCCGTGGTCGTGGCCCTGGTGACCCAGGGGCCGTTCACCGCGCTGATGGTGCTGCTGGTGGTGCTGGCCGTGCAGCAGATCGAGGGCCACGTGCTCCAGCCCTTCATCCTGGGCCGGGCGGTACGGGTCCACCCGCTCGCGGTGGTGCTCTCGGTGGCGGCCGGCGGCCTGGTCGCCGGCATCGGCGGAGCGGTGGTCGCCGTTCCGCTGGTCGCCGTCACCAACACCGTGGTCGGATACCTGCGGGCCTACTCCCGTGAACAGCTCCACCACGGGCTCTCCCCGGTCGGCCCCGGGCCGCACGGGGCGACGGCCCTGGGCCAGACGGCAGCCGAGGCGGAGGAGACACGTACGGGTGATAACCGAGCCTGAGTTCGACGGCGGCTCGTCCGGCCTGCCACGGCCGGAGGAGCCGGAGGGGCCCGAGGGGCTCCAGGAGCCCCGGATACCGGCCGGGTCCCGGTGGCCCGGCCGCCGCCCCTGGCGGTGGGCGCTCGGCGGAGCCCTGACGGCCTCCGTGCTGTGGGCGGGCGCATGGTGGGCGGCGACCCCGCAGGCCGACCGGCCGCCGCTGCGGTACGGGCTGCCCTTGAGCCTGTGCGACGAGGCGAAGCTGCCCGCGCTGGCCCGGCTGGGCGAGGTGATCCAGTGGCGGTCCGCCGCGAGCCTGTCCGAGCATCCGGGGGTGGATCAGGCGTACTGCCAGCTGAGTACTCCGGTGGAGCCCTCGGGGCCACCCGGCGTCGGGCTCACGTACGAGGTGCGGGCCTCGATGAGCCTGCACAAACGGACCGACCCCGAAGCGGAGTTCGGCGCGGATCCCGCGCCCGCGCCCTGGATCGGCACGAGCCGCCCGGATCCGCACTCGGTGCCGGGGCTCGGGGAGCGGGCGCTGATCTGGGAGCTGGAGTACGGGCAGTCGTGGCGGCTGACCGTCCTCGACGGGGGCGCGGTGTTCACCGTGGACGTGTCGGTGTGGACATTCGGCCGGAACGGGGTGGACGACGACGGCAACCCGGTCTCCGGGGTTCCCGAGGATCCGCCGAAGCCCGACTCGGACGCCATCCAGGCTGCGATGATCGACGACATGCACGGCCTGATGAAGGCGCTGCGCAGGTAGTCGGGGGAACGACGGGGGACACGGGGATGATCGGCGAGCCCGAGATCGACGGGGACTGGCACACGGCGAACGGGGCGGAGGAGGCCGCGGAAGCCCTCCCGGGCGAGCCCGGACGCGGGCGGGTACGGCGCACGCGTCCGCCGTGGCTGTGGGCGCTGGGCGGGGTGCTGGCGGCCTCGGCGGTGTGGGCGGGCACCCTGGCCGTGCAGGACCGCTTCCCCGATGTTCCGCGCCTCGGCTACCGGCACTCTCCCGAGCTGTGCAAGGAGCTCGAACTCAAGACGGTCGGCCAGGCCGCCGGCCGGGAGTTCGAGGGACGGCAGAGCGGCGAGGGCGTGTTCCTCGCGCAGGACTGGTCGTACTGCACGATCTCCACGCCGTACGCGAAGGGGACCATGATGTACGGGGCCCAGCTGCTGGTCGAGCTGCACAAGAAGGGCGACCCCGAGGTGGAGTTCGCCACCGGCCCCGGGACGGACCCGGAGAACCGGCTGGACATCGACGAGCGCCGGGACGTGCCGGGGCTCGGCGACCGGGCGGTCCTCGACCGGTACTACGGGCACGACGGATCGCGGCTCATGGTGCTCGACGGAGGGGCGGTCTTCACCCTCACCGTGCAGTGGTTCCAGCTGAAGGACGACGGCACGACCGGCACCATCGACGAGAACGCGATGGACGCGGCGATGATCGAGGACATGCGGACGCTGATGGCGAAGCTGAAGCGCTAGGTGTGTTGCCTCGTCGGGTCGGGTCTGCTCGCCGGGAATCGCATCGCCGTCAACGGGGTTGGTGGGGGACGAGCCATCAACGGGGTTGGTGGGGGACGAGCCATCAACGGGGTTGGTGGGGGACGAGCCGTTATTGGAGGGCCATGCGAGCGATTCAGGTGTACGAAGTGGGCGGTCCCGAGGTGCTGCGGGAGGCCAAGGTGGACCAGCCGCGGCCGGGTCCGGGCGAGGCGATCGTGGAGGTCGCCGCATCCGGGGTCAACTTCCTCGACGTCTACCACCGCGAAGGCCGGTACAGCCTCCCGCTGCCCTTCACCCCGGGCTCCGAGGGCGCCGGCACAGTCGTCGAAGTCGGACCCGGCGTCGCTGACGTCGCAGTCGGGGACCGGGTCGGTTGGGTGGAGATTCCCGGCACGTATGCCGAGCGGGCCGTCGTGGACTCCTCCCGGCTGGTGCCGCTGCCCGACGACATCGGCTTCGAGACAGCCGCCGCCGTGCTCCTCCAAGGCATGACCGCGCACTATCTCATCAAGGACGCCTACCCGGTTCAGGGGGGCGACACGGTGCTCGTGCATGCGGCTGCCGGTGGCATGGGGCTGCTTTTGACCCAGCTCATCACCCATCTCGGCGGCAGGGTGATCGGCACGACGTCGACCACGGCGAAGGCCGAGCTGGCGAAGCGTGCCGGGGCCGCCGAGGTGATCCTTTCCTCCGCGGTCGACGATCTCGCAGCCGAGGTGAGGCGGCTCAACGGCGGTCAGGGACTGCCGGTCGTCTTCGACGGCGTCGGCGCGCACACCTTCGATGCGAGCCTCGCCAGCCTGCGAACCCGCGGCCGTCTCGTGCTCTTCGGCGCGGCAAGTGGTGCCGTGCCGCCGTTCGATCCGATTCGGCTCGCCCACGGCGGTTCGCTGACCCTGATCCGGCCCAGCCTCGGGGACTTCATCGCCGATCGGTCCGAACTGCTCCGACGGGCCGCCGATGTGTTCGAGTGGGTGCGCTCCAAGGCGCTTGAGGTCACGGTAACGGGCCGCTACGCCTTGTCCGAGGCCGCCCAGGCCCACAGCGATCTGGAGGCTCGGCGCACCACCGGCAAGCTGCTCGTCATACCCGGTGCGGCCGCTGTCGGACGCCGCGAGGAGACGCAGAGCTGATCGCGGGCGACAGCGTCCCGTCCACGACCTCCCGGGGGGACGGCACAGCCAGGGCCTGTCGTCACACGCAGATGCGCGCAGGGCCCCGCGACCGGAGTCGCGGGGCCCTGCGGTGCGCACGGTGCGTGCGGGGGAGGGTCACTCGCCCGCGATCGCGGCCTCGGAGTCGAGGGTGACGGCGACGGCCTGGATCACCGAGGCGATCTTGAAGGCCTCCTGGACCGTCTCGCGGTCCACGCCGGCCTTGCGCAGGACCTGCTCGTGCGAGTCCAGGCACTGGCCGCAGCCGTTGATCGCGGAGACGGCGAGCGACCACAGCTCGAAGTCGACCTTCTCCACGCCGGGGTTGCCGATGACGTTCATCCGCAGGCCCGCGCGCAGGTTGCCGTACTCCGGGTCGGAGAGCAGGTGGCGGGTGCGGTAGAAGACGTTGTTCATCGCCATGACCGCGGCGGCCGACTTGGCGGCGGTGTACGCCTCGGGCGACAGGGCCGCCTTGGCCTCCGGCTCCAGCTCACGCAGGACGCGCGGGGAGCGGGCGGCGATGGCGCAGGACAGGACGGTGCCCCACAGCTGCTGCTGCGTCAGGGTGTCCTGATTGCCGATGACCGAGCCGAGGTTGAGCTTCAGGTCCTTGGCGAAGTCCGGCAGGGCGGACTTGAGCGAGTCGAGGGACATCGCTCACTCACCGGCCAGCAGGGCGCCGGCGTCGATGGTGCTGTCGCCCTTGTTCCAGTTGCAGGGGCACAGCTCGTCGGTCTGCAGGGCGTCGAGCACCCGCAGGACCTCCTTGGGGTTCCGGCCGACGGAGCCGGCGGTCACCATGGAGAACTGGATCTCGTTGTTCGGGTCCACGATGAAGACGGCGCGCATCGGGAGACCGTCCGTGCCGAGGATGCCGAGGTCGGCGCAGAGCTCGCGCTTGATGTCGGACATCATCGGGAAGGGCAGGTCGCGCAGGTCGGCGTGGTCCTTGCGCCAGGCGTGGTGGACGTACTCGGAGTCGAGCGAGAAGCCGAGGATCTGGGCGTCACGATCGGCGAACTCGTCGTTCAGCTTGCCGAAGGCGGCGATCTCCGTCGGGCACACGAAGGTGAAGTCGAGCGGCCAGGAGAACATGATCTTCCACTTGCCCTCGTAGGTCTTGTGGTCGATCTGCGCGAACTCGGCTCCGGCGTCGAGCGAGACGCAAGCGGTCAGGTCGTAGGTGGGGAACTGGTCGCCGACAGTGAGCACGCGCTCTCCTTGCGGAAAGGAAAGTGACCCTTTTGGGGGCTTTCCGAGGGGGTTGGACGTATCTCACATGCTGACACAGCAGCATTGATTGCAGAAATAGCTACCCTAGTGAGCTGTGATCGGAGGAACCTATCAATGGCCGTGGGCAGCAGGGGAACGAAACAGCCGACGCTCGCACAGCTGCGGGCCTTCGCCGCCGTCGCCGAGCAGTTGCACTTCCGGGACGCGGCCGCCGCGATCGGGATGAGCCAGCCCGCGCTCTCCGGGGCCGTGTCCGCGCTGGAGGAGGCGCTCGGGGTGCGGCTGCTGGAGCGCACCACGCGCAAGGTGCTGCTCACGCCCGCCGGGGAGCGGATCGCGGGCCGCGCGCGGGCCGTGCTCGACGCGATGGGCGGGCTGCTGGAGGAGGCCGAGGCGGTACGGGCACCCTTCACCGGGGCACTGCGCTTCGGGGTGATCCCCACCGTGGCCCCGTACCTGCTGCCGACCGTGCTCGGGCTCTTCCACCGGCGCTACCCCCGGCTCGACCTCCAGGTGCACGAGGAGCAGACGGCCTCGCTGCTGGAGGGGCTGGCCGGCGGGCGGCTCGACCTGCTGCTGCTCGCCGTACCGCTCGGGGTGCCCGGGGTCACCGAACTGCCGCTCTTCGACGAGGACTTCGTCCTGCTCGCGCCGCGCGATCACCCGCTCGCCGGCCGCAAGGACATCCCGCGCGAGGAACTGCGCGGGCTGCGGCTGCTCCTTCTCGACGAGGGACACTGCCTGCGCGACCAGGCCCTCGACATCTGCCACGACGCGGGACGCGCGGCCGGGGCGGACGTCACCACGACCGCCGCAGGGCTGTCCACCCTCGTACAACTGGTCGCCGGCGGGCTCGGCGTCACGCTGCTGCCGCGCACCGCGCTGCGCCTGGAGACCGCCCGCAACGAGCACCTGGCCACCGGGTACTTCGCCGAACCGGCGCCCTCGCGGCGGATCGCACTGGCCATGCGGACGGGCACGGCCCGCGAGGAGGAGTTCCGCGCCGTCGCCGACGCGCTGCGCGAAGCCGTACGCCCGCTCCCCGTCTGGCTGACGGACTGAGGAGCGGGCGCGGCGGAGTCGCGTACGGCGGCTACTCCGTGCGCAGCCCGTCCGGGCGCATCAGGCGCAGCAGCGGCGGCAGGCTGAGCAGAGTCACCAGGACGGAGACGCCCCCGCCGATGGCGATCATCGACAGGATCGAGGTCCAGTCGATCCGGAGGGTGACGGAGGCCATCTGCATCAGCACCACGCCGAGGGCGACTCCGACCACCGTGGCCAGGGCCAGGCCCAGGCCGATCGGCAGGGCGGTCTGCCAGAACACCGACATGGTCAGCGTGGAGCGCTTCGTGCCGAAGGCGACCAGCGCCGACAGCAGCTTCTTGCGCTCGCGCAACTGCTCCAGCTGGGAGACCAGCAGGCTGGCGCCGATCAGCATCAGGACGCAGGTGGAGCCGACGAAGAGGCCCGTGCGGATGGAGGAGTACCGGGTCGAGACCTCGGTGGCCTGCATGGTCATGGAGACGGCCAGCGGATCGGCCTTGAAGGCCGCCGTGCGGGCCAGCTCCAGGGCGTCGGGCTGCTTCGGGTCCAGCTTCACGTACACCTGCGAGGTCTGGAAGTCGCCCAGCGCCTTCGGGGCCGCGGCCGGGGTGACGAGCAGGCCGCTGCGCAGCGAGCCGTTCGGGTCCTTGCGGGCCGGTGCGGTCTTCGTGTCGGCGGGCACCGTCCAGGCGGTGGGCGGGGCGCCCTCGCTGCCGTAGACGTTTCCCGCGAACAGCTTCTCGCCCGGCCGGGCGGTGTCGCCGTCCATGCCCCCGGAGTCGGCGGCGCCGGTGAGGGCGAAGACGTCTCCGTCCTTGCAGGAGGGCAGGTTGCCCAGTTCCCTGAGGACGGCGCAGGTGCCGATCGTCAGGGAGATCGACTTGTCCTCGTAGGACATGCCGTGGGCGCGCGCGGCCTGGGTGGAGGTCAGGGCGACGGCCTGGGTGACGCCCTCGGCCGCGGCCAGCTGCCGGCCGACGGCCTCCACGCCCTCGGAGGAGCGCATGAGGATGGAGAGCGAGGCCCGGGTCGGGTCCTGGCCGGTCTCCCGGGTGTACGAGGCCTCGGTGCCGGCGAAGAGCATCTGCAGGGCGATGGCTCCGGCCACCGCGACCGCGATGCCGTTGACCAGCCGGGCGGCGCTGCCGCTGGTGAGCTGGAGCCGGCGGGAGGCGAGCTGCCAGGAGACCGGGCCCGCGCCGCCGATGCGGCCGACGACCCGTTCCAGCACCCAGGGGAGCAGGACGGTGATGCCGGCGAGGAGCAGGATCACGCCGCCGGAGACCTGCCACTGGTTGAACTGTCCGCCGTCGTTGCCGCGGCCCATCATCGGCGCCAGCAGGCCGATTCCGGCGAGCGGGAGCAGCAGCCGCCACCAGATGCGGCGCCTGCGCGGGGTCGTCGTACGGACCACGCCGAGCGGTTCGATGACCACGCCGCGCAGGGCGAACAGGGTCACGGCGACGGCCGCGCCGGGCACCGCGATCGCGACGAGCGCGGCCAGCCAGGGGGTCGGGTTGAGGTCGGCGGCGAAGACGCTGCGCTGGTGGAGGTCCATGGCCGGGGCGAGCTGCCGGGCGGCCAGGAAGAAGCCGGTGCCCAGCACCAGGCCGATCAGCGAGCCGGCCATGGCCTCGCCCGCGGCGATCCGGCGGACCATCCGGCCGTCGGCGCCCACCAGGCGCAGCGCCGCGAGCCGGCGATCGCGCCGGTCACCGCCGAAGCGCACCGCGGCGGCGATGAACACGCCGACGGGCATCAGCAGGGCCACGAACGTCAGCACCACGAGGAGGGTGAGGACGGGGTCCAGCGCCTCCTCGGGGACGGCGATCTCGAAGGCGGTGACCCGCTTGACGGAGCTGGGCGCGGTCTTCTGGAGTTCGGCGAGCTTGTCGCTTCCCGCGTAGAAGTAGAGGTCGCCGGGGCCCACCAGGCCCGCGTCGCCGATGGTCGCGACGATCTTCCCGTCGAGGCGGTCGCGCAGCAGCTCGCCCTCGGCGGTCTTCATCAGCTTGTCGAGGGCGGGGGAGACGGCCAGTTCGCCGGGGCCGGGGAACTTCTTCAGGCCGGGCGGCAGCGGGGCGTCCGGCCCCTCGGGCTGTACGAGCCGTCCGTCGACCCCGTAACCGCGGTACGACTGGTCCGCGTCCACGATCAGCAGGGTGTCGCGGCCGGCCTCCCGGATCTGGAGTGCGCCGGAGGTCTGGCGGGCGTCGGCGCGTGCGTCGCGCGCCGCCATGGCGCTCGGGAGCGCGCTGGTGACGAGCAGCAGGGCGACGCCGAGGCCGACGCCGACGCCGGTGAGGAGGGTGCGGGTCCAGCCCTCGCGGCCGCCGCCGAAGGCGAAGCGGGCGCCGAGAGCGAGGTCGCGCATCCAGACGGCGAGCGCGCTCCCACCGGGGTCGCCGGGGTCGCCGGGCTTGCTGTGGATCCCGTGACTCATACCGCGCGCTCCATGTCGCGGGACTTGCCGTCGCGCACGACGATCTCGCGGTCGGAGTACGCGGCCACGCGGGTCTCGTGCGTGACGAGGACGACGGCGGCGTTCGTGGACCGGGCGGCCTCGGTGAGCAGCTGCATGACCACCTCGCCGTTGAGGGAGTCGAGGGCGCCGGTGGGCTCGTCGGCGAAGATCAGCCGCGGGTTGGTGACGAGGGAGCGGGCGACGGCCACGCGCTGGCCCTGGCCGCCGGAGACCTCGCCGGGGCGCTTGGGGCCGAGGTCGTCGACCTGGAGCCGCTCCATCCATTCCAGGGCGGTCCGCTCGGCCTGCTTGCGCTTCACGCCGGTGAGGCGGAGCGGCAGGGCGACGTTCTCGACGCAGGTGAGCTCGGGGACGAGCTGGCCGAACTGGAAGACGAAGCCGAACTCGCTGCGGCGCAGGGCGCTGCGCTCGGCGTCGTTCATGGCGGAGAGCTCGCGTCCGGCGTAGGTGATGGTGCCGGAGTCGGGCGTGACGATCCCGGCCAGGCAGTGCAGCAGGGTCGACTTGCCGGACCCGGACGGGCCCATGATCGCGACGACCTCGCCGGCGTGGATGGAGAACTCGGCGCCGTCGAGGGCGTGGGTGGTGCCGTAGGACTTGCGGAGGTCCGTGGCGCTGAGCAGCGTGCCGGCCGGGGTCATCGGCTTATCTCCTGGGCGAGCTGGTCGAGACGGGCGGCGGTGAGTTCGAGCCACCGCAGGTCCGCTTCGAGGTGGAACAGGGCGTGGTCGCAGACCAGCTGGTCGGCGAGGTCCCCCTTGCGCTTGCGCTGGGTGAGGATGCGCATCAGGCGCAGGTGCTCGGCGCGCTGGGTGTCCAGCAGCTCCTGGGCGCTGCGCCCGGTCAGGAGGGCGAGCACGACCTTCGTGTAGAGGGTCGACTGCAGGTACGGCTCGGGCTTCTCGGGCTGGGCGAGCCAGCCCTCGACGTCGGTGATCCCGGCGTCGGTGATCGCGTAGCGCTTGCGCTCGGGGCCGCCGCCGCTCTCCACCCCGTCGACCTCGACCAGACCGTTCTTCAGCAGCCGGGACATGGTCGAGTAGACCTGCCCGTAGGCGAGGGGCTTGTCGTGGCCGAATCTCTCGTCGAAGGTCCGCTTGAGGTCGTAACCGTGCCGGGGGCCGGCCTCCAGGAGGCCGAGGAGTGCATGACTGATGGACATGCCGAGGACTATACACGCGGTGTATACGCTCGATGTATACACGGGGTGCAGAGGTGATCTTCGGGTGGTTTTGTGCCCGTTGGGCAGGGGGGTGTGGTGGGGGGATACGACTCCGGCCGCCCCGTGGGGGCGGCCGGGAGTTTCAGGAATCCGGAGCGGCGCGGGGGCGGCCCCGGGGCGGGATCGGGCCCGCCCCGCCGGGAAGGCGGCCGGCGTCGGCCAGGGCGCGGCGGAGCAGGAACTCGATCTGCGCGTTGGCGCTGCGCAGTTCCTCCCCCGCCCACCGCGCGAGCGCGTCGTGCACCTGCGGGTCGAGTCGCAGCAGCACCTGCTTGCGGGCCTGGCGCGCGGCCTTGGGGGCCGCCGCCGGGCCGCCGGCCGCGGCGGAGGGGGTCGCGGCGGGGGAGTCCGCGCCCCGGGGGTCCGCGCCTTCGTCGGGGCTCACTGGTAGAGGGTGCCCGTGTTGATGACCGGCTGGGCCGCGCGGTCGCCGCACAGGACCACCATCAGGTTGGACACCATCGCCGCCTTCCGTTCCGGGTCGAGGTCCACGATCTCCTGCTCCGCGAGGCGGGTCAGGGCGAGCTCGACCATACCGACCGCGCCCTCGACGATCTGCTTGCGCGCCGCGACGATCGCACCCGCCTGCTGGCGCTGGAGCATCGCGGAGGCGATCTCCGGGGCGTACGCGAGGTGGGTGAAGCGGGACTCGATGATGTGGACGCCGGCCGCCTCGACGCGGGCGGACAGTTCGACGGCGAGCTTCTCGGTGATCTCCTCGGCGTTGCCGCGGAGCGACAGGCCGCCGTCCTCGTGCGCGTCGTAGGGGTACTCGATCGCGATGTGCCGGACGGCCGCCTCGGTCTGGGTCTCGACGAACTCGGTGAAGTCCTCGACCTCGAAGACGGCCCGCGCGGTGTCCTCGACCCGCCACACGACCACGGCCGCCAGCTCGATCGGGTTGCCGTAGGCGTCGTTGACCTTCATGACGGGCGTCTCGTGGTTGCGGACCCGGGTGGACAGGGGCCGGCGGGAGGTCAGCGGGTTGACCCAGCGCAGCCCGTCGGTGCGGACGGTGCCGCGGTAGCGGCCGAACAGCTGGACCACGCGGGCCTCGCCCGGGGCGACCGTGTTCAGGCCGCTCATGGCGATGACGGCGGTGATGGTCAGGAGGACGCCCGCCGCGATCAGGCCCGCCTTGGCCCCGTCGCTCCCGGACACCGCGCCGAGCGCGATCAGGCCCGCTCCGGCCACCACTCCCGCCAGGCCGAGCAGCAGCGCGAGCCCGCCGCCCACGCTCCGCGCGGGGAACTCCCGTACGCCTGCCTCGGTACCACCCGTGGTGTTCGTCATCATGTGCCCCGTTTCGTTCGGTGGCGGCCGGTCGAGCCGCTTAGCAAAGTGATATCACTTTTTCGGACGGAGCGGGAGCCGGGTGGGATCGGGGCGGGATGGGTGGCGGGAAACCGGTGCGGGGCCCGGCAACCTCCGGGGCGTCCGCTGCGTCGGTTCCTGTGGGACGGGTGCTCATTGTCACGTCCGAATTGCCCGGTATGAGAGCCCGTTGGCCGGTTTTTGTCACAGCCTGCGGTGTTAGCTTTCTGAGCTGACGTCGGGGGGTTATCGAGCGGAGCGGGAGCGATGGGCCGAGCAGAAGCGCGAAAGGCGCAGCAGCAGCGCGGTGCGCGACGCGCGCCGCGCGGGCGCGTCAAGGGCAAGGGCGGGACATCGGGCGGCAAGCCGACCGGCATACGCCGCTTCTTCACCTGGAGGAAGGTGCTCGGCACCTTCTTCGGGGCGGTACTGCTCGGCATGGCGGCCCTGGTCGGCCTCTACTTCTACGTGGAGCCGCCGGACCCCAACGCCGATGCGCTGACGCAGAACAACGTCTACAAGCTCTCCGACGGCACGGTCATGGCCCGCGTCGGCACCACGAACCGCCAGATCGTGTCGATCGACAAGATCCCGGCGGACGTGCAGACGGCCTTCATCGCCATCGAGAACAAGTCCTTCTACAGCGACCGCGGCGTCGACCTCAAGGGCATCGCCCGAGGCGTGTTCAACACCGTGACCGGCAAGGGCAAGGCCGGCGGTTCGACGATCACCCAGCAGTACGTCAAGAACTTCTACCTGACGCAGGACCAGACGGCGACCCGCAAGCTGAAGGAGCTGATCATCTCCCTCAAGGTCGACCAGGAGATGGAGAAGCCCGAGATCCTCGCGGGTTACCTGAACACCAACTTCTACGGCCGCAACGCCTACGGCATCCAGGCCGCGGCCCAGGCCTACTACGGGGTCGACGCCGAGAAGCTGACCCTGGAGCAGGGTGCGTACCTCGCCGCCGTCCTCCAGGCCCCCAGTCAGTACGACTGGGCGACCGCCGGCCCGAACGGCAAGAGCCTGGTCATGATCCGCTTCAACGGGGTCCTCGACAACATGGTCGAGATGGGCAAGCTGGACCCGGCCAAGCGCAAGGAAATGAAGTTCCAGGAGCCGATCAAGCCCAAGGCGCCCAGCGGCATGGAAGGCCAGAAGGGCTACCTGATCCAGGCCGCCGACGAGGAGCTCAAGCGCCAGACCGGCATGTCCGACGGCCAGCTCAAGGCCGGCGGCTGGGAGATCACCCTCTCCATCGACCCGAAGAAGCAGGCGGCGCTGGAGAAGGCCGTCCAGGACGAGCTGGAGTCCAAGCTCGACCGCAAGGGCCGCCCCGTCGACGCCGCCGTGCAGGCGGGCGCCACCTCCGTGGACCCGAAGACCGGCGCGATCGTCGCGATGTACGGCGGCACCGGACAGAGCGAGCAGTGGGCCAGCAACGCCCTGCGCAAGGACTTCCAGCCGGGCTCGACCTTCAAGCCGATCGTGCTCGCCTCCGCCATGGAGGGCAAGGCCAGCACGCAGGACGGCAAGCCGATCACGCCCAACACCCTCTACGACGGCACGAGCAAGCGCCCCGTGGTCGGCAGCGACATCCCCTTCAACCCGCAGAACCAGGACGACCGCGACTACGGCGACCCGATGATGACGGTGCAGTCCGCCACGAACTCCTCGGTGAACTCCGTGTACGCCCAGATGATCGTGGACGTCGGGCCGAAGAACGTGAAGAAGACCGCCCTTCAGCTGGGCATGCAGGACCGCGAGGGCTGGCCCGAGGACAAGCCCGCCATGTCGCTCGGCACCATGAGCGCCGACACCCTGGAGATGGCCGGCGTCTACGCCACCTTCGACAACCACGGCAAGAAGGTCACGCCGAGCATCATCAAGTCCGCCAAGCACGCGGACCGCGAGTTCAAGCCGGTCCGTGCCGTCGGCGACACGGCCATCAGCCGCAGGACCGCCGACACCGTCACCAAGGTGCTCACCGGCGTCGTCGAGGACGGCTCCGGCAAGGCGGTGAAGAGCTCGGCCTACGAGGCCGCGGGCAAGACCGGCACCACCGAGAAGAACGTGGCCGCCTGGTTCACCGGCTTCACCCCGGAACTGGTCACCGTCGTCGCCATGTTCGGCGACGAGCCCGGCACCCACACCCAGACCAGCCTGACCGGTACGGCCGGCGGCGGACGCGCGGGCGGCTCCAGCTTCCCGGCCGCGATCTGGAAGCAGTACACCCTCGACGCGCTCAAGGGCGGCAAGACCGGCTCCTTCGACCTGGACGAGGCGGACATGGGCAAGGTCCAGTCGCCGAGCGCCAGCATCTCCCCGTCGGGCACGCCGAGCCAGTCCGCGAGCAGCCAGCCGCCGAGCGGCACCCCGTCGCCGGGCCGGACACCGAGCGGGACGCCGAGCCGGACGTCGACGCCGACCCCCACGCCGACTCCCACGCCCACGCCGACCCCGACGCCGTCGCCGTCGAAGTCGACCTCGGGTAAGCCTTCGCCGCCGAACCGGGTGCCCGAACCGTAGGCATCGCAGGACCCGTACGCGTAGCCCCGTACGCGTAAACCCGTACGCACCACTGCCCCGCGGCTTCGAGCCGGCGGGGCAGTGGTGCGTACGGGGCCGTGCGCGGGTCCGTACGAGGCCGTCGGGGTCCCTGCGGGTCCGGGTGGCAGGGGGCCGGTCAGCGGCGCTCCGGGGCCCCCGGAGCGGCCGGCAGCGCGAGCTCGAACCAGACGACCTTGCCGCTGCTCAGCCGGGTGGCACCCCAGCGGCGGGCCATCCGGTTGACCAGGAACAGCCCGCGGCCGCCCTCGTCGTCGTCCCGGGCCCGGCGCTGGCGCGGCAGCTGCGGGGAGTCGTCGCCGACCTCGCAGCGCAGTACGTCGGTCCGCAGGAGGCGCAGGGTCACCGGCCGCTCGGCGTACCGCACGGCATTCGTGACGACCTCGCTGACCAGCAGCTCCAGCGAGTCCTCCAGCTCCTCCAGCCCCCAGCGGGCCAGCGCGCGGCGGGCGAACCGGCGGGCCCGGCCCGGAGCGGTCTCCTCCGGGTCCAGGAACCAGTACGCCACGTCGCTGGGCGCGATCCCGTCGAACCGGGCCGCGAGCAGGGCGATGTCGTCGTCCCGGTCACCGGGGCCGAGCATGTCCAGGATGTCGTCGCACAGGGCCTCCAGCGGCGGCGGGTGGTCCAGGCCCGTCAGCTGCGCGGTGGTGGCGAGGCGTTCGCGGAGCTGCTCGATGCCGGTCCAGACGTCGCGCAGCCGGGACTCGACGAGGCCGTCGGTGTACAGCACGAGCGTGGCCCCGGCCGGGGCGTCCAGCTCCACGGCCTCGAAGTCCACGCCGCCGACGCCGATGGGGGCGCCGGGGGGTACGCGCAGCACCTCGGCGCGGCCGCCGAGGTGGAGCAGGACCGGCGGCGGGTGGCCGGCGTTGGCGATGGTGATCCGGTGCGAGACCGGGTCGTAGACGGCGTAGAGGCAGGTGGCCATCCGGTCGGAGCCCAGGCGCTGCGCCTGCTCGTCCAGGTGGTGCAGGACCTCGGCGGGCGGCAGGTCGAGCTGCGCCAGCGTCTGGGCCGTCGTGCGGAGCTGTCCCATGATCGCGGCGGAGGTCATGGAGTGGCCCATGACGTCGCCGACGACGAGCGCGACCCGGCTGCCGGGCAGGGGTATGGCGTCGTACCAGTCGCCGCCGACCCGGGCCGTCTCGGCGGCGGGCAGGTAGCGGCTGGCGAGCCGGACCCCGGTGGGCTGGGGGAGGCTGTCGGGCAGCATCGTGCGCTGGAGCTCGTCGGCGATGTAGGCCTCGCGGCCGTAGAGCACGGCCTTGTCGATGCCCAGCGCCGTGTGCGTGGCCAGCTGCGCGGCGACGAGCAGGTCGTTCGTCTCGAAGGCCGGCCGCTCGGGGGTGCGCAGGAACACCGCCGCGCCGATGACGCGGCGGCGGCCCCGCAGCGGGGCGAGGATGGCCCGCTGGCCGCGCGGGACCGGGTGGTCGGCGCCCAGCAGCTCCGGCAGGGCGGCGCGGGCGGCGGCGGAGGACCCGAAGACGGGCCGTACGCCGCGCAGCACCTCGGCCAGCGCCCCGCCGGGGCGGATCTCGCACAGCTCGGCCGCGGGCAGGTCACCCTGCGGGCCGACCAGGGCGAGCTGGCTGAAGTCGAGCTCGCCGTCGGGGGTCATCGCGCCGGAGAGGCCGGCGGCACCGGAACCGGAAGCCGCACCGGCACCGGCTCCGGCTCCCGTGAACTCGTCGATCGGCCGGAGCCGGTCGGTTCGGCGCAGCCTTAAAACGACCGGCCCGACGGGCCGCTCGTCGCCGACCGGCAGCGGATCGCGCAGGTAGACGAGGATGGCGTCGGAGAAGGTGGGCACGGTGGCCCGGCACAGGCCGAGCACGATCTCGTCGAGGTCGATCCCGCGCGCGATCCGCCGGGTGGCGGCTCCGACGAACCGCAGCCGGTCGCCTTCCCGGCGCGCGATGGTCGCGTCGACCCCGATGCCGCTGGGCAGCCCGGTGGGCGCGGCCTGCCCGGAGGCGGCGGCCTGCCCGGACGTGCCGGCCTGCCCGGACGTGCCGGCCTGCCCGGACGTGCCGGGCCGTGCCGCCGCCCCGCGGGCGGCTTCGCCGTCGCGGGTGCGCGCGCTGCCGGCCTCCGCGGCCGCGGCCTCGTCACGGCCGGCCCGGACCCGGGCGCCGCCCTGGCCGGGCGCGGCGGCGGAGTCCGTGCCTTCGTCGGGGCCCCCGGTCCCGTCGGAGGCGGACGGTGCCTCCGCGGTGGCGCGGGGGCGGGGCAGGTCCGCCGCCTGGGGCTGCGCATGCGTGCGCACGGCCTCGGCCGCCGGGAGCGGGGCCTTGCCGTGGCCCAGTTCCTCCGTGCCGTGGCCGGACTCGTCCGTCCGACCGCCGGAGGCAACCGGCTGGGGGCCCTCCTGAGAGGTGGGGTACTCCGTCACGCGTGGCATTCCGTCCGTTTGCGCTCGATGTGCGCTGCACTCAACTCGGTCAGTCGCGGTATACCCGCTCAGCGGCGGGGACACCATCACCCCGCGTTTCCGCGTCCCGCTCGTTACCTCTCGTTATCGCGTCGGCCTAGGTCAAATGCTGTGCTGCTGGCGACATTTGAACGCCGACGCCCCGGCGGAGGACGATCCTACGATTGCCCCCCGGGGGCGCATCAAGGGTCTCATGAGGTCATATGCGCCGGAGTGCGGTCCCAGTCCTCCGGCAGGTCCGGTACGCCCCAGGCCGGGTCCGGTCGCCAATCCTGCCAGCCTTCGGAGAACGGCGGGCCCCAGGCCCGGATCAGGTCCACCGCCGCGCTGCCGGCGGCGCGCACCCGCCGGGCCTGTTCCGGGTCCATCAGACCGGACCGCTGGGCCTGTGCGAACTCGTCCTCGTCCCGCCACTTCCAGCTGCGGTCCGGGTAGACGGAGATGTCCAGGAAGTGGTCCTCGGAGTCGATGCCGCCGGACCACCGGGTCCGCGGCTCCTCCAGATTCACGTACCAGCTCTTGAACTCCCAGCCGTGATCCCAGAACAGCCACACCGACCAGGGGTCCCCGGGCCGGGCCAGCTTCAGCACGCCCGCCCCGAACCAGCGCGACCGTACGGTGGTCCGCGGCGCGGTGTACCGGGTGGCGAGCGGCTCCTCGTGGACCGGGGTCCCGTCGGCGAGCACCGGCTTGACGCACTCGGTCCCCGGGGCCATCCACACCGCGAGCAGCTCGTCGGTGTCGGTCACCACGGTCACGGGCCGGCAGATGTGGACGGCGCCCTTCGCGTCGGGCGCGTGGTCCCGGTAGCGCCAGAGGATCTGCTCCCCGGGCGCCCAGCGGACGCCCTCCGCGGCGCCCCGCTCCGCACTCCGTGCCGAGCCCCGTGCCGGGCCCGTCTCCGAGCTCCGCGCACTGCCGCCCCCGCGGCCTCCGGTACCTGTCATGGGCAGATCTTAGGGCGGGGGTCCGGAGGATCGCCGCGCTGCAGGTCACCGAGGTGTCCGAGGGCGGGAAACGACCGGATCCGGACCCCGGTGCGGGGCGGCCGCGCCGGGGTCAGGGGTGGGTCATGCGCAGCACGTCCAGTGCTTCGTCGAGCTGCTCCAGGGTGAGGTCGCCGCGGTCCACGTAGCCGGACTCCAGGACGACCTCGCGGATCGTCTTGCGCTCCGCCAGGGACTTCTTGGCGACCTTGGCGGCCTCCTCGTAGCCGATGTACCGGTTCAGCGGGGTCACCACGGAGGGCGAGGACTCGGCGTACTCCCTGGCCCGGGCCGTGTTGGCGGTGATTCCGTCCACGGTGCGGTCGGCCAGCAGGCGGCTCACGGAGCCCAGCAGCCGGATGGACTCCAGGAGGTTGCGGGCCATCACGGGGAGCATCACGTTGAGCTCGAAGTTGCCCGCGGCGCCCGCCACGGCGACCGCCGCGTCGTTCCCCATGACCTGGGCGGCGACCATGAGCGCGGCCTCCGGGACGACCGGATTGACCTTTCCGGGCATGATCGAGGACCCCGGCTGGAGATCCGGGAGATTGATTTCGGCCAATCCGGTGCGCGGGCCCGAGGCCATCCAGCGCAGGTCGTTGCAGATCTTGGTCAGCGAGACGGCGACCGTACGGAGCATTCCGGAGGTCTCCACGAGGGCGTCCCGGGCCCCCTGGGCCTCGAAGTGGTCCCGGGCCTCGGTCAGCGGCAGCCCCGTCGACGCGGCCACCTCGGCGATCACGGCCGCGGAGAACCCCGGCGGGGTGTTGATCCCGGTGCCCACGGCGGTACCGCCCAGCGGCAGTTCGGACAGCCGGGGCAGCGCCGCGCGCAGCCGCTCGATGCCGTAGCGGAGCTGTACCGCGTACCCGCCGAACTCCTGGCCCAGGGTGACCGGGGTGGCGTCCATCAGGTGCGTCCGGCCGGCCTTGACCACCTGCGAGAACTCGGCGGACTTGCGCTCCATCGCGCCGGCCAGGTGCTCCAGGGCGGGGACGAGCTCGCCGGTGACGGCGGCGGTGGCGGCGATGTGGATGGAGGAGGGGAAGACGTCGTTGGAGCTCTGCGAGGCGTTGACGTGGTCGTTGGGGTGGACGGCGCGGCCGAGGCGCTCGGTGGCCAGGGTGGCGATCACCTCGTTGGCGTTCATGTTGGACGAGGTGCCGGAACCCGTCTGAAACACGTCGACGGGGAAGTGCTCGTCCCAGCGGCCCTCGGCGACCTCGGCGGCCGCCGAGACGATGGCGTCGGCGATGTCCGCGTCGATGACGCCGAGCCGGGCGTTGACGGTGGCGGCCGCGGCCTTGATCCGGGCCAGTGCCTCGATGTGGGCGCGCTCCAGGCGCTGTCCGGAGATGGGGAAGTTCTCCACGGCGCGCTGGGTCTGAGCTCGCCATTTGGCGTGCGCGGGGACGCGTACGTCGCCCATGGAGTCGTGCTCGGTGCGGAACCCCTCAGGGGCGTCGCTGCCTTCGCCGGTCTGCTGCTGATCGTCGGTCATTTGTGGTGCCTCCTCAAAAAGTTGAGCAATTGTCTTGTTCGGACTGTTCCCAACTCGCCTACCGGCCAGTAAATACCGGGGGTAACACCGAGATCGGGGAGGCGTTCATGGCACGTGCCCGTACACAATCAAGGATCAGACTCAGATCTACCTTCGCCGCCGTCGCGGCGGCGGCGGCCGCCCTCGGGGGCGTCACCGCCATCACCCCCATGGCCCACGCGGCGACCACCGCGGGGTCCGCAGGGACCGGGGCCGTGGTGGCCACGGCCCTCACGCCCGAACTGGAGGCCATCCGGGCCGCCGAGGCCGTCAAGATCTACGGCGACTCCGCGGTCCGTCCGCTCGCGGACCGCAAGACCGGCCTGATCTCGCTCGGCGACAGCGAGATCTCGGGCGAGGGCGTCGGCAACTACGACCCCGCCACCAACACCCCGTCCAACCAGTGCCACCGCTCGCCCGACGCGGCGATCCACCGCACCGGCATCGCGGCCGACTACACCTTCAACGCGGCCTGCTCCGGCGGCTACACGGGCAACATCAAGATCGGCGGCAGCAAGCAGTACGCCGACGAGCTGGTGCAGAGCGACAGCCTGGCCATCAAGGCCCGCAACACCAGGATCAAGATGGTGGTGCTGGTCGCCGGGGCCAACGACGACCTGCAGTTCGGCCCCGTCATGACCGACTGCGTCACCCGCTGGGTGCTCAGCCAGGGCACCTGCGAACCGAAGTACGCTCCGGGCTGGCAGGCGCGCGTCGACGGGCTGAAGCCCAAGGTGCAGTCGACGATCGGCGACCTGAAGTCTGTCATGCGCGATGCCGGTTACGCCGACTCCGACTACAAGCTGGTCGTGATGGGCTACCCCAGCCCCATCGGCCCCGACTTCAACGACAACCCCGACTTCCCCGGCAAGCTCCCCGGAGGCTGCGCCGGCTACGACTCCGACGCCTCCTGGGGCCGCAACTACGCGGTGCCCACCTTCGAGAAGGGCATGCGCGCGGCCGCCCTGGCCGCGGGCGCGACCTACCTCGACAACTCGCGGCTCTTCCACGGCCACGAGGTCTGCATGGAGGACACCTGGGCCCGCGGCCTCTACCTCGACCTCGGGGACCACTTCCCGTGGGACGAGAACACCGCCCGCCAGTCCTTCCACCCCAACTACCGCGGCCACGGCGCCTTCGCGTCCTGTCTGACCCAGCTCTACGCCTCCGGCCTGCGCGAGGCCTCCTGCGCCGACCCGGCGAGCACCGGCACCCCCGTCCTGCAGGCCGGGGCCTGGGACGACCTGTACAAGCCGCTGAAGAACGAGGCGACGGGCAACTGCCTCGACTCCAGCGGCGGCGCCAGCGCCAACAACACCAAGGTCCTCGGCTGGGACTGCCACGGCGGCCGCAACCAGGGCTGGTGGTACGACTCCGCGAAGAAGTCCCTCCACATCGAAC
Source organism: Streptomyces sp. GL_141 (assembly GCF_057834385.1). Lineage (NCBI taxonomy): Bacteria > Bacillati > Actinomycetota > Actinomycetes > Kitasatosporales > Streptomycetaceae > Streptomyces > Streptomyces sp. GL_141. Next base: position 2,984,668 of record NZ_CM174402.1, on the reverse strand, counting down.
TCACCCAGGACCGCTGCCTTGACGCGCCCGGCGCCAACTACGGCAACGGCACCGCGATGATCATCTGGAACTGCCACGGCGGCGCCAACCAGCAGTTCGTCCGCGACGGAGCCACCTTCCGGCCCGCCGCCGCCCCGGGCACGTGCCTGACGGTGGCCGCGGCCCACGAGCCGCTGCGCCTCCAGCCCTGCAACGGCTCGGCCAACCAGCGCTTCGCATAACCGCCCGCGGACCCGTACCCCCGTGGGTCCGACGTTCCGTACGACCCCCCACACCCGGCCGGCGCACCCCGGCCGGGTGGCCACATGCGGGGTGCTCACATGTCCAGCAGCAGCTTGCGCACGTCCCGGGGCCGGTTGGTGATGAGCGTGTCCACGCCCAGGCGGACGCAGAGCTCCACGTCCTCGGGCTCGTCCACGGTCCACACGCGCACCCGGAGCCCCTTCGCCTTCAGCCGGCCCACCAGACCCGGGTCCTGCCGTACGAGATCGATGCCCGGGCCCGCGTGGGTGGCGTACGGGGGCCGGACCGGCCGGATCCTGTGCTCGATCAGGTACACGGCGGGCAGCCCCGGCGCGAGGCGGTGCATCCGGGTCAGCGCCGTCCGGGAGAAGCTCATCACCTCGACGCGGCCGCTTCCGCCGTCGGCGAGCCCGTACTCCCCGAGCAGCCGCACGAGCTCGGTCTCCAGCCGGCCGCCCGCGCGGGTCGGGTGCTTGGTCTCCACGGCCAGCCCGACGGGGTACGGCGCGGCCAGCGCCTCCTTGAGCAGGTCCTCGAACAGCAGCACCCGGGCCCCGGCGTGGCCGGACCCCTTCCACGCCCCGAAGTCGAGGGCGCGCAGCTCCTCGTACGTCATCTCGGAGACGACCCCGCGCCCGTCGGAGGTCCGCTCGACCCGCCGGTCGTGCACACAGACCAGCTTGCGGTCGGCGGTGAGCCGCACATCGCACTCGAGCGCGTCGGCCCCGTCGGCGATGGCCTGCCGGTAGGCCTCGACGGTGTGCTCGGGGTACTCGTGGGAGGCCCCGCGATGGGCGATGACCCGCGTGCCGCGGGCCGGGGAAAGGTCGGTCGTTGCCATACGGAAATCCTTGCAAACCGGGGTGAACGCGCTGGTGCGGGGTCGTGTCCCCGACGTTAACCGGATGCGGTGGCCCTGCCGGGCAGGGGAGGGTGTCGCCATGCCGGAGCCATGGACGCCGATCTCGCCCTGCGAGCCCTGCTCGCGCTGTGTCTTCCACGCGTGGCAGCTGATCGAGCGGGGCCGGCTGCTGTGGAGGTCCGAGTGGGAGTGCGACACCTGCGGTTTCGGTGCCCCGGAGACGTGCAACCGCGACGAAGGGTGGGGCCGGCCCCCGGAGGAGGTCCGCGCGACCGTGGTGGCGGCCGAGGGCACGGTCCTGCTCCGCGCGGGCGGCGCCGGGGGCGCGGCCCTCAAGGCCTTCCGTGACGCACTCGGCCTGACGATGCAGGAGCTCCTGTCCGCCGTCCGCGACGGCTACCGCGCCACCCCGGTGGAGGCCCGCCACCTGACGGCCCTCCTCGAGGAGTCAGGCGGCTCCGTCCGGGCGGATGCGGGACCCCCCAGCGGCTGACGAGAATGTGCAGTCGGCGCATCGGTACCCTGGCCAAGGCGCCCCTGGAGGACACCGTGACCACACCGTCGGACCACGCCGCGGCGCTGATCCCGCGCCCCGAGCGCACCCCCGGACGCCGTGCGTGTCGCCCTCGCCCGCATCGCCCCACACCGCCTGTCGGAGCTGGAGCAGCACCAACAGAAGGCGCTGGCCGCCGCCATCCGCAGCGGGAAGGTCGGCCACCTCACCCACTGGCTCGACCGGTGGGTGCGCGAGGTCGAGATCGAACGACGTCCGGATCTTCTCACCCGTCGCAACGACGCTCTGGCCACCATCCACCGCGCCACCGGCAAGGATGATCCGGGCTTCCGTCCCGCCATGGACGAACTGACCGCTGTTGAGGCCGAGGCCGCGCAGGCGGTGAATGAGTGACCTGGAGGTGGGAGTACGACCCCAGCGATGAGTCCTATCCGGCTTTCAGGCCTTGACCGTGTCGAGGAAGGATCCCCATGCTCCGATGCCGAAGCGCAGTACGGGTCCGTGCGGCCGCTTGCTGTCGCGCAGTGGGATCAACCCAGGGTAGCCATCGGCCACTTCCAGACAATCGCCCTGGTCGCCGCTGAACGAGCTCTTTCGCCAGGTGGCCTGGCTGAGGTCGATCATTCGGCGCTGCGTGTATGTCATGAGTTTCCCCTCGCTCGGCGCAGGATCGCGTCACGCGAAGGATTTACGTCCAGGGCTGCGGCCCGCAACCTGTCGAATGTCGCGCTGTAGGCGGCGCGGTCGGCATCCCGTTCAAGATAGACGCTGCTGGCGAGGCCCTCCGCGTAGACCACGTCGAGTTCGGACTGTACGGGGAACTTGAGAATCACGAACGGCCCCAGCATGCCCGCGTGTGCCCCGGCCCCGAACGGCAGGACCTGCAAGGTCACATTGGGTTCGTCAGCGGCTTCGGCCAGCCGCATCAGCTGCTTCGCGGTTGTCAGGTGTCCCCCTACTTCGCGCCGGAGGATCGACTCGTCGAGGATTGCCCAAAGCGCCAGAGGCTCCTCCCGGCTCAGCGCCGCGTTCTGGCGGGCGAGCCGGACATCGACCAGGGCGTTGACCTCATCTGCGGGACGTTCGGGTTTGAGGGCCCTGATGACGGCACGCGCATAGTCCGGAGTCTGCAGAAGCCCGGGCACCAGCACGGTCTGAAAGCTGCGGGCTGCGGACGCTTCCGCCTCGAAGCTGATGTAGTCGAGGTAGCGGGGCGTCAGCACGTCGTTGTACGGCTGCCACCACACCCGGCGCTTCCCTTCCCGGGCAAGGGATTCCAGTGCGGCTCGGGTGTCCGGGTCGTGCACCACATAGAAGTCGAGCAGGGCGTTGACCTCATGGGTTCGCAGTCCGCTGCGCCCGCTCTCGATGCGGCTGATCTTGGACGGGTGCCAGCCCATCACCTCGGCAGTGGCCTCTGCCTTGAGGGCTTGGCGCTCCCGGATCTTGCGGAGCTCGGCGCCGAGCATGCGGCGACGCATGGTGGGGATCGCGGCCACCACTTTCACCCCTCTCTTGCTCGCAACTGCGGACAGTATGCCGCTGAGTTGAGGAGCCTCGGATTGATTCCGATAAGTGCACGTGCACTTCATGTGTTCTGGTTGCACTTTGTGCGGCAAGGGGAGCATCCTGAACGAAGGAGTTGCTCAGGGTGCGTGCGTAGTCACTGACTGCTGTCGGTGGTGGACCTGGCGCGCCTGAAAAGAGAGACCCCCGCGACCGCGCCAACGGTCCGGGGGCATGGCCAACGCTTACTCAAGGAGCGTCAACATGGTGAACCCTAACGGGCCCTTGGTCGGGCCGGATGGCGGGCTCGTCGTACGCCGCTGGAACCGCGATCTGCGCTGCGTCGGGCGGGCGAGGACGGAACTGCGCAAAGCGCTAGCTGACTGGGGGCTCGCGCAGATCGAGGACGACGCGCTGCTCGTGGTCTCCGAGCTGCTGACGAACGCCGGCAGGCATGCGAGGGCTGCTGTCGGCCGGGAGATTGAGACCCGGTACGTGCGGCTCCCCGCAGGTGTGCGGATCGAGGTGCATGACACCGCCCCCGGACGGGCGGAGGTGCTGCCCCCCCGATATGGAACGGGACTACGGGCGAGGTCTGTTCCTGGTGGCGGCGCTCGCGGACCGGTGGGCGATGGGGGAGCGGTGCGGGCCGGGGAAGCGGATTTGGGCCGAACTCTCCGTGCCGGCTGAGGGCGGCGCTCGGCATGGAGGCTGAGCCCCTGGCCGTAGTGGCGGTGCACAGCCCGTCCGACTGGATGCTGAGTTCGGACCGCGCCGGTAGCGGCGTCGTGGTCGAGATGGAGTGCACGTCATGTCTGGAGGGCTCCGGCCCGGCGGATGACGGTACGGACCCCGACGTGTGGTCGCTGAGGCACGCGAGCCGCAGTGGCCACACCGGCTTCCGGCGGATCGTCACCGACTTCCACCGGGCCGCCCGTTTGTGCTGAACCGTGCGGTGCCATGCCCGGGCGGGCGCAGCAGCTCCGCCCGGGCGCGGCGGCCATAGCGGCCATTGCGTCAGACCCAGACCCAGACCCAGACCTCGCACCGAGATATGGGTAGTCGTTGGCTCCGGCAGCGGATTCTCGAAGAAGCCAATTCCTGAGCTGTTCTCAATGGAACTGGATTACGTTGTTTGAAATGTTGGAGCAGCCAAGGGTTCTTGCGGTTGTGCGCCTGAGCGTCACCAAGGAAGACACGGCCTCACCCGAGAAGCAGCGCGAAGCGGTCGAGTACTGGACCTACGGGCCAGCGGTCAACGGCCGGGTGGTCGGCTACGCCGAAGACCTGGACGTTTCCGGCGGCATGCACCCCTTCAAGAGACCCGGACTCGGGCCATGGCTCACCGGGCGAGCCGACGAGTTCGACGTGATTGCCGTGTGGAAACTAGACCGTCTCACCCGCCGGTCCGCACACTTCTCCGAGATGTACGAGTGGTGTCAGGAACACGGAAAGAGCATCGTCTCCGTGACCGAGGGCGTCGATATGTCCACCCCCATGGGCAAGGTGTTCGCGCAGATCATCGCCGTATTCGCGGAGGGGGAGTTGGACACTATCCGCGCCCGCGCGCTCTCGGGCTCGCTGGAGCGGCTGAGGAAGGGTGTGTGGGTTGGGGGCGTGCTGCCTTTCGGCTACCTGTTCCAGCGACAGGAGGACGGCGGTAAGAAGCTCGTTCAAGACCCGGAGTACAGCAGGCTGCTGTTGGACATCATCGACAAGCTCAGAGGGGACTGGTCCTCGTACAAGATTGCCGTCGACCTCAACAGGCGAGGAATTCTCACCTGGCGCGACCATCTTCGGGTGCAGCAGGGCCGCGAACCGCGAGGTGTCGAGTGGACATCGAACGCGGTCCTCGTAGCAGTGAAGAACCCCACCGTGGGGGGTGTCTACACCTACAAGGGGCGGATGGTCGAGGACGAAGAGGGGAATCCCGTCCCGATCACGGACGAGCCGATCATGCAGTATTCCGAGTGGTCCGAACTGGTCGCACGGATCAACTCCGGCAAGAGGGCCAAGCGGTCGGCCCCTTCTCGGTCCATGCTCGGCGGTGTTGCAGTCTGCGAGGCGTGTGGAGGTCGTATGTCCTCGTCGAAGCGGGTGAAGTCATCGGGCAGGGTCTACCACTACTACACCTGCAATGCGATGCAGACCGGTACGTGTAGCCGTCCTGGACGTGTGCGCAGGGACGACATCGATCCCGGGGTGAGCAGGTTCGTAGAGATCGCGCTTGGTGACCTGCCTGTGGTCGAGAAGGCGCCCGATGTCATCGCCGAGACCAGGTCCGGGTTGGCTCAGGCCACGTCACGCCTTGAGCGGATGGAGACCGACTTCCTTGCGGGCAAGTGTGACGGGCGCGGGCAAGAAGAGTCCTACTGGCGCATGCACAGGGCGTTGAGTGCGAAGGTCAGCAAATTGAGGGAGGAGATCGAACGGGCTTCGGGTGTGCCTGAGTTCGTGGATACAGGACGGACGTACGGGCAGCTGTGGTCCGCGATGGACGACGAGCAACGGCGGGTGTTCGTGCAGCGCCACGAGATCAGCGTCCGAGTTGGAGTGGACCCCGATGACAGCGCCATCCGAGTCGTCAAAGTTGCGATGCCTCGTATGCGGGCGGTGGCGGAGGCCGCAGGGTTGAGGCTGCCGGAGCATCTCTATGGGGCTGAGGCGCCGACTCTGGAATACAAAATCAACGCCCGGCGTAAGCGCGGTGAGGGAGGGATCGACTGGGGTGCGATCCACCCCGGGCGCTCATTCCAGTGAATCCCGGGTGTGTCGGCGATGGGCGGCTCTTCCCCGCCCGCCCAGACGAGGGCGGGCGGGGAACGAGTCCGGCCTTGCGTGTTGCCTATGAGCCCTGGCGGATCGGGATGCTCAGGAACGTGGGGGACGGTTCCACCGAGCTGAAGAAGTCGTTGCCCTTGTCGTCGACCACGATGAAGGCCGGGAAGTCCTCGACCTCGATCTTCCAGACGGCTTCCATGCCGAGCTCCTCGTACTCCAGGACCTCGACCTTCTTGATGCAGTCCTGGGCGAGGCGGGCCGCCGGGCCGCCGATGGAGCCGAGGTAGAAGCCGCCGTGCTTGCCGCAGGCGTCGGTGACCTGCTGGGAGCGGTTGCCCTTGGCCAGCATGACCTTGGAGCCGCCCGCCGCCTGGAACTGCTCGACGTAGGAGTCCATGCGGCCGGCCGTGGTCGGGCCGAAGGAGCCCGACGCGTAACCCTCGGGGGTCTTCGCGGGGCCCGCGTAGTAGACCGGGTGGTCCTTCAGGTACTGCGGCATCTCCGCGCCCGAGTCGAGGAGTTCCTTGATCTTGGCGTGCGCGATGTCGCGCGCCACGACCAGCGGGCCCGTGAGGGAGAGGCGGGTCTTCACCGGGTGCTGGGTGAGGGTGGCGAGGATGTCGTCCATCGGCTGGTTCAGGTCGATGGAGACCACGTCCGCGGAGGCGGCCAGGTGCTCGTCCGTGGTTTCCGGGAGGAAGCGGGCCGGGTCGCGCTCCAGCTGCTCCAGGAAGACGCCCTCGGCGGTGATCTTCGCGGTGGCCTGGCGGTCCGCGGAGCAGGAGACGGCGATGGCGATCGGCAGGGACGCGCCGTGGCGGGGGAGGCGGACGACGCGGACGTCGTGGCAGAAGTACTTGCCGCCGAACTGCGCGCCGATGCCGATCTTCTGGGTGAGTTCGAAGACCTGCTGTTCGAGGTCGACGTCGCGGAAGCCGTGGCCCAGGGGGGAGCCGTCCGTGGGGAGCTCGTCCAGGTAGTGGGCGGAGGCGTACTTCGCCGTCTTCAGGGCGTGCTCCGCCGAGGTGCCGCCGACCACGATCGCCAGGTGGTACGGCGGGCAGGCCGCGGTGCCGAGCGAGCGGATCTTCTCTTCCAGGAACTTCATCATGGAGGCCTCGTTGAGGACCGCCTTGGTCTCCTGGTAGAGGAAGGACTTGTTGGCGGAGCCGCCGCCCTTGGCCATGAAGAGGAACTTGTACGCGCCGCCGTCGGTCGCGTACAGCTCGATCTGCGCGGGCAGGTTCGAGCCGGTGTTCTTCTCCTCCCACATGGTGACCGGGGCCATCTGCGAGTAGCGCAGGTTCAGGCGGGTGTAGGCGTCGTAGATGCCGCGGGAGAGGGCTTCCTCGTCGCCGCCGGAGGTCAGGACGTTCTGGCCGCGCTTGCCCATCACGATCGCGGTGCCCGTGTCCTGGCACATCGGCAGGACGCCGGCCGCGGCGATGTTCGCGTTCTTGAGGAGGTCGAGGGCGACGAACTTGTCGTTCGCGGAGGCCTCGGGGTCGTCGATGATGCGGCGCAGCTGCGCGAGGTGCGCGGGGCGCAGGAAGTGCTGGATGTCGTGGATGGCCTCTTCGGCGAGCTTGCGCAGCGCCTCCGGCTCGACCTTGAGGAACGTACGGCCGTCGGCCTCGAAGGTCGAGACGCCTTCGGAGGTCACCAGCCGGTACGGGGTGGAGTCCTCGCCCAGGGGCAGCAGGTCGGTGTACGCAAACTCTGGCATGACGGCAGTCATTCCCTCACTCGGCAGACGGCGCTGACGACCGTTTGGCAGCGCGGTATCCAGCGTAGGACCTCTTCCGGCGGCTTTTGTTGTGAGGTAAGGCTCACTGGCCAGTATCGCGATCTATCGTGTCTCGCTATGCTGGGGCGCGTGGACCTGGAAAAGCAGCCCTCATCCGCGCCGGCCCCCGCGCCCGCGCCGGCCCCCGCGCACGTCACCGGGATGCGCGCCTCCGACGCGGACCGGGACCGGATCGCGCAGATCCTCGCCGACGCCGTCGCCGAGGGCCGGCTGACCGCCGAGGAGCACTCCGAGCGGCTCGACTCGCTGTACGCGGTGAAGACGGTCGGCGAGCTGGACGTGCTCGTACGGGACCTGCCCGCGCCCGCCGCCGGCAGCCGGCAGGAGCCCGCGTACGCGGGAGCACCGGCGGGCACGCCGGTCGAGACGGTCGTGGCCGTGTGCAGCAGCTCCTCCCGCAAGGGCCGCTGGCGCCCGGGCGCGCACACCCGCGCGGTCTCCGTGCTGGGCGACATCAGCATCGACCTGACCCAGGCCGTCTTCGAGCAGCAGGTCACCGAGATCAACGTGACCAGCATCCTCGGCAACGTCGAGATCCTGGTCCCGGAGAACGTCACCCTGCGCGGCTACGGCAGCGGGGTCCTCGGCAACTTCGAGGTGCGGGGCGAGGGGCGCGGCGAGACCGACCCGCAGGCCCCGGTCGTGATCGTCCGCGGCTTCGCGCTGCTGGGCAACATCGAGGCCCGCCCCAAGCTCGGCGCCCGCCTGGTGGACCTGGCGAACCGGCTCCGCAAGGGCCGGGAGGGACGCGGGAGCGCGCTGTAAGGCCTGCATGTCGACACGGCGGCAACTGGCCCTGAAATCAGCCTCTTTGGCCGGTAGGTGACCGTAGGGTCGGCCCCATGACTTCATCCAAGTGGGACCTGCTCGACCAGGCGCACGCAGCGCTGCGCTCCGTCGGGGACGGCATTCCGGCCGGTGCCCTCGGCGCACCGACGCCCTGCGACCAGTGGAATGTCGGCCAAGTGCTCCAGCACGCGGCCGGCGACCAGCTCGCCTACGCGGGCACCCTCACCGGCGGGCCCGGACCGGCCGAGGACCCCTTCGCGCCCACCGGCGCCCTGACCGGCAGCCCTGCGGAGCTGCTGGAGCCCGCCCTCACCGCCGCCGCGGAGGCCTTCGCCGGGGTCCGGCCGGGCACTGCCGAGGTGGCCGTGCCGCTGCCCCCGTTCACCCTCCCCGCCGAGACCGCGGTCGCCGCGGCCGCCCTCGACGCCGCCGTCCACGCCTGGGACCTCGCGGTCGCCACCGGCCAGGTCTCCCCGCTGACCCCCGCCCTCGCGGCGGCGCTGAGCCCGGCGGCCCGGCTGCTCGCCGAGCCGCTGCGCGGGTTCGCGTACGCCCCGGCGCTCGTCCCCGCGCCCGATCCGGACGCCGATCCGGCCGGTGCGCTGCTCGCCTTCCTGGGCCGCCGCAGCGACTGGACGCCGCCCGGCGCGTGACGTCCGGGTGACGGGCGAGGGGCCGGGCGGGGTCGCGCGGGGCGGTCCGGAGACGGTCCTGAGGCAGGCCGGGGCGGGAGCACCTTTCGGTCGAACCGGCCGGATCGGCGGCACACGGTGCATAGGGGCGCGCACAGCGGGTAGGGACAGGTGCGTCGCCTCTCTCGCTCGCGTATACGTCGTCAGGAGTAGACCGTGCCGCATCCGCCGCGCCAGTCCCTGCAGGTAGCCGCCGTCCAGAGTCTTCAGGGGCGCCCGGCGGCGGTCGTGCCGAAGCCTCGGGTGCCGGCCAGGGAAGAGGACGGCCCATGGCACGCGGACGCGGTGTGCCGGCGCGACGAGGCCGGGCTGTTCTTCGCCCCGTCCAAGGAGCCGACCGCCGCCCGGCTGTCCCGCGAGGACGCCGCCAAACGGGTCTGCGCCCGCTGCCCCGTCATGGTCGCCTGCCGGGAGCACGCACTGATCCAGCCCGAGCCCTACGGGGTCTGGGGCGGGCTGACGGCCGCCGAGCGCCGGGTGGTGCTGGCCCGCCGGCGGCGCCGGGCGGGGGAGCTGCGCGAAGCCTCGTAAGGCCGCAGCCTCGTAGGACCGCAGCCCCGTAGGGCAGCAGTCGCAGCCTCGTAGCGAGCCGTTCCGTCAGGGGACATGCGGAAGGGGCGCCCCCGCCGCACGCGGGAGCGCCCCTTCCGTGATGCCGTGCCGCCCGTGGGCTACTTGGCGCGGTCGAAGTCGATCGCGCTGTACGCGCGGAGCTTCGAGAGGCGGTGGGTCGAGTCGATCTGCCGGATCGTGCCCGACTTCGAGCGCATGACCAGCGAGGAGGTCGTCGCGGTCTCCGAGCGGTAGTGGACGCCGCGCAGCAGCTCGCCGTCCGTGATGCCGGTGGCGACGAAGAACACGTTGTCGCCGGAGACCAGGTCGTCCGTGAACAGGACGCGGTCCAGGTCGTGGCCCGCGTCGATCGCCTTCTGGCGCTCGGCCTCGTCCTTGGGCCACAGCTTGCCCTGGATGGTGCCGCCCATGCACTTGATCGCGCAGGCCGAGATGATGCCCTCGGGGGTGCCGCCGATGCCGAGCAGCAGGTCGATGCCGCTGTCCTCCGTGACGGCCAGGACCGAGCCGGCGACGTCTCCGTCGGAGATGAACTTGATGCGCGCGCCGGTCTCGCGGATCTCCTTGACGATGCCCTCGTGGCGGGGGCGGTCCAGGATGATCACCGTGACGTCCTCCACGGCCATGTTCTTGGCCTTGGCGACGCGGCGGATGTTGACGGAGACCGGGGCGTTGATGTCGACGAAGTCGGCGGCCTCGGGACCGGTGACCAGCTTCTCCATGTAGAACACCGCGGACGGGTCGAACATGGTGCCGCGGTCGGCGGCGGCCAGAACGGCGATGGCGTTCGGCATGCCCTTGGCGTTCAGGGTGGTGCCGTCGATGGGGTCCACGGCGATGTCGACCTCGGCACCGGTGCCGTCGCCGACCCGCTCGCCGTTGAAGAGCATCGGGGCTTCGTCCTTCTCGCCCTCGCCGATGACGACGACGCCGTTCATCGAGACGGTGGAGATCAGGGTCCGCATCGCGTTGACGGCGGCGCCGTCGGCGCCGAGCTTGTCACCGCGCCCGACCCAGCGGCCCGCGGCCATGGCGGCGGCCTCGGTGACCCGGACGAGCTCCAGGGCGAGGTTGCGGTCGGGTGCCTCCGGAGAGACTTCGAGCTGGGGCGGCAGGTTGTGCTCGGTCATCGGAGCGCACCTTTCTGTACGGCGACGGCCGGGAGTGAGGGTCCCTGGACTCTATCGGTACGTCGACATATTGAGCAGACCGGGTCACGTATGAGCGCCATATCGGTCAGCTGATTGTCCTGAGCGGACATCTTGCGCCGCCCGTGGCGCGCCATGCGGACCCCGGCGGTGATCGCCCCGGGGCATGCGGGACGATGGTGTCGTGGCAGGTATGAAGGGCAAGCAGACGGTCGTGGACATGATCCGGTCGCTGGCGGTGATCGGACTCGTGGTCGGGGGGATCTATTTGGTCATCCCACATGACGAGAAGGCCGATCCGACGAAGGTGGTCGACTACCGCGTCGAAAGCCTCACGGCCCGGCGCGCGGCACCGTACCCCGTGGCGGTGCCCGTCGGGCTGCCGCCGGAGTGGCGGGCGACCTCGGTGAGCTACGCGCGCAAGGACGCCGCCGCCTGGCACCTGGGCTTCCTGGACCCGGCGCAGCAGTACGTGGCGGTGGAGCAGTCCGCGGACGCCACGGACAAGTACATCGAGAAGGTCAGCCGCAAGGCGGCGGCCACCGGGCAGACCCAGCAGGTCGGGGACCAGGTCTGGGAGCGCTGGGACGGCGAGAAGTACGACGCCCTCGTGCGCCGCGAGCAGGGCTACGTCACGGTGGTGACCGGGACGGCCTCCTTCGAGCAGCTCGGCGCGATGGCCGCGGCGCTGGAGTTCAAGCAGGGTTCGTAGCGCGCGGCACGGGCGACGCGCGACGCGCAAAGGCCGCGCTCCCCGGGATTCCGGGGAGCGCGGCCTTTGCGTTCACTGCCTGCGGGGCGGGGCTCAGACGGTCGTGATGACCTGGTCGAACTCCAGGCGCGGGGAGCGCGGGAACCAGGCGTCCTCGCCCGGCTTGCCGATGTTGATGACCATCAGCGGGGTGTGGTCGCCGTCCAGGAACTCCTTCTGGAGGCCGGCGAAGTCCAGACCGGTCATCGGGCCGGCGGCCAGGCCGGCGGCGCGGACGCCGATGATGAAGTACGCGGCCTGCAGCGCGGAGTTGACCAGCGCGGACTGCTCGCGGACCGGGCGCTCGGAGAAGAAGGCGTCCTTGGCCTGCGGGAAGTGCGGGAGCAGCTGCGGGAGCTCCTCGTGGAACTCGTTGTCCGCGGACAGGATCGCGACCAGCGGGGCGGTGGCGGTCTTGGCCTGGTTGCCCTCGGCCATGTGCTTCACGAGGCGCTCGCGGGCCTCGGGGGAGCGGACCAGGGTGATGCGCAGCGGCGTCTGGTTGAACGCGGTCGGGCCGAACTTCACGAGGTCGTAGATCGCCTGGACCTGCTCCTCGGTCACCGGCTCGTCGGAGAAGGTGTTGGCGGTGCGGGCCTCACGGAAGAGGAGGTCCTGAGCGGCGGCGTCGAGAACGAGAGACATCGGAAAGCCTTCTTCTGTACGGGACTGCTGAAGCGATGTCCTGAGACTACGACGGAGATAGGTGAAAATTCAACTAAATCTGGGAGCGGGTGAGAGAGGTCACTCGCCGCCCCCCTCCGCCGCCTCGCGCGCCGCGAGCGCCGAGTCCAGCCGGGCGCGGGCCCCCTCCAGCCAGTGGCGGCACACCTTCGCGAGCTCCTCGCCGCGCTCCCAGAGCGCGAGGGAGTCCTCCAGCGAGGTCCCGCCGGCCTCCAGCTTGCGGACGACCTCGATCAGCTCGTCCCGGGCCTGCTCGTACCCCAGCGCCGTATCGGTCTCGGCCATTCCCGCTCCCACCTTAAATGTGTAGTACACCGAAATTTGTCGCAGCCGTGCGAAGCACCCTGCCGCCCTGCCGTGCCTGCCTGCCGTGCTTGCCCTGCCTGCCGTGCCTGCCCTACGAGGACTCCTCGGCGGCGGTGACCCGCACCGGGAACTCGCCTTCCGCCACCCGCGCCCGCAGCACGTCGCCGGCCGACACGTCCCCGGGCGAGCGCACCACGTGCCCGTCGGCCCGCTGGAGCACCGCGTACCCGCGCTCCAGGGTGGCCGCCGGGGACAGCGCCACCACCCGGGCGAGGGTGTGCGCCAGCTCCGAATCGGCCCGGTCCAGCAAGTGCCCCAGGGTCCGGCGGCCGCGCGCCAGCAGCGCGTCCACCTCCGCCTCCCGGGTCTCCACCATCCGCTGCGGGTGGACGAAGACCGGCCGCGCGAGCGCGTGGGCGAGCCCCCGCTCCTCCCGGTCGAGCAGCCCGCGCACGGCGCGCAGCCCCCGGCCCTGCAGCTGGCGCACCCGCTCCAGCTCCTCGCCGACGTCCGGGACCACCTTCTTCGCCGCGTCCGTGGGCGTGGACGCCCGCAGGTCCGCGACCAGGTCCAGCAGCGGGGAGTCCGGCTCGTGCCCGATCGCCGAGACCACGGGGGTACGGGCCGCCGCGACGGTCCGTACGACCTCCTCGTCGGAGAAGGGCAGCAGGTCCTCCACGCTGCCGCCGCCGCGGGCCACGATGATCACGTCGACCTCGGGCATGGAGTCCAGCTCCTTGACCGCCTGGACCACCTGGGGCACCGCGTGCACCCCCTGGACGGCGACGTTGCGGACCTCGAAGCGGACCGCCGGCCACCTGCGCCGGGCGTTCTCCAGCACATCGCGCTCGGCCGCCGAGGCCCGCCCCACCACCAGACCGATCAGCTGCGGCAGGAACGGCAGCGGCTTCTTGCGGTCCAGTGCGAAGAGCCCCTCGGAGGCGAGGGAGCGCTTGAGCCGCTCCAGCCGGGCGAGGAGCTCGCCGATGCCCACGGGCCGTATCTCGGTGGCCCGCAGGGACAGCTGCCCGCGCGGGGCGTACCACTCGGGCTTGGCCAGTACGACGACGCGCGCGCCCTCCGTCACGGAGTCCGCGACCTCGTCGAAGACCTGCCGGAAGCAGGTCACGCTCAGGGAGATGTCGTGCGAGGGATCGCGCAGCGTCAGGAAGACCACCCCCGCTCCCGGCCGCCGCGAGAGCTGCGTGATCTGCCCTTCCACCCACACCTGGCCGAGCTTGTCGATCCAGCCCCCGATGAGCCGGGACACCTGACCGACCGGCAGCGGCGCGTCAGCCGACGAATTCAGACCCATGCACGCAGGCTAACCGCCAGAACTGACACCGGCGTCGGGCAGGGAGCCTTCGTCCCGCCCGCGTCGCCCGCGCTGGGCCACCAGGACGCCCAGGCCCACCAGCAGCCACACCGCCCCCACCAGTTGCGCCGTCCACGAGGCCTCGACGATCACCGCGATGGTCACGGCGGCGCCCAGGACCGGGATCACCAGGTGCTTGAACCAGTTCGGGGCCCCCTCGCGCCGCTTGACCACGAACCAGCCGACCACCGAGGCGTGCAGCAGCGTGAACGCCACCAGCGCCCCGATGTCGACCACCGACACCAGGTGGTCCAGCCCGTCGTCGCGCCGGGCCGCCCACACGGCCGCGATCAGCGTGACCGTCGCCGCCACCAGCAGGGCCGGGCGCGGGGTCCCGTCCGAGGTGTGCGCCAGCGCGCGGGGCAGCCGCCGCTCGCGGGCCATCGCGAAGAGCAGCCGGCCCGCCGCGGCCTGCCCGGCCAGGGCCGCGAAGGCGGCCCCGATGGCCTTGCTGACGGCGACCAGGTCGTGCAGCCACATCCCCACGGAGGCCTCGACCGTCGTGTAGAAGGCCGCGCCCTGCTTCCCCGGGTCGGCCGCCAGCTCCGCCGCCGTCAGGGGGCTGAGGAGGGCCGCCAGATAGGTCTGGGCGATGAACAGCACCCCGGTCAGCGCCAGGCAGAACAGCACCGCCCGCGCCACCTTGGCGCTGCCGCCCGTCACCTCCTCGGCGAAGGAGGCGATGGCGTCGAAGCCCAGGTAGGACAGGACCGCCACCGACACCGCGCCGAGCACGGCGGCCGTGGAGAACCCGCCGAGCGAGCCGTCCCCGGTGAAGGGGGAGAGCCAGGCGCGGTGCGCCGCGCCCCGGACCAGTACGGTCACCGCCGAGACCAGGAACACCAGCAGGACCGCGATCTCCATCGCCAGCACGGCGAAGCCCACGCGCGCGGCGGCCCGTACGCCCCACAGGTTGAGCAGGGTGGTCACGACCACGGCCAGGGCCGTCCACACCCACCGGGAGACCTCCGGGACCAGGGCGTTCATGGCGATCCCGGAGAAGAGGTAGGCGACCGCCGGGATCAGCAGGTAGTCGAGCATCGCCATCCAGCCGGCGATCAGCCCGGGACCCTCGCCGAGGCCCTTGCGGGCGTACGTGAAGACGGAGCCGGCCTGTGGGGCCACGCGCACCATCTGTGCGTAGGAGAAGGCGGTGAAGGCCATCGCCACCGTCGCGACGAGGTAGACGAGGGCGACGGCGCCGTGCGATTTGGCGTCGAGGGTGCCGAAGACCCCGACCGGGGCCATGGGGGCGATGAAGAGCAGCCCGTAGACCACCAGGTCCCGGAAGCCGAGACTGCGGCGCAGCGAGGTGCCGGGCGCGGCGGGTGGGCCGCCGGAAGGGCCGGGCGGGCCGGGCGGCGTACTGGGGTCCGTCGCGGACGCCATCTTTCCTCCGGGGGTATGGCCGGTGTGGATGTTCGACCCAGTTTGTGCCGAACGGGGGACCCCCGGCCTGCTGGACACCCCCGTACGATGGAGCCCATGACTGCTGACGCCCCCGCTCCCGCATCCCGCCGCGTTCTCCTCGCCGCCCCGCGCGGCTACTGCGCGGGCGTGGACCGAGCCGTGATCGCCGTCGAGAAGGCTCTCGAACAGTACGGCGCGCCGGTCTACGTGCGGCACGAGATCGTGCACAACAAGTACGTCGTGAAGACCCTGGAGAACAAGGGCGCGATCTTCGTCGAGCGGACGGAAGAGGTCCCCGAGGGCTCCATCGTGATGTTCTCCGCGCACGGCGTGGCCCCGGTGGTGCACGAGGAGGCGGCCCGCGGCAAGCTCGCGACGATCGACGCCACCTGCCCGCTGGTCACCAAGGTGCACAAGGAAGCGATCCGCTACGCGAACGAGGACTTCGACATCCTCCTCATCGGCCACGAGGGCCACGAGGAGGTCATCGGCACCTCCGGCGAGGCCCCGGACCACATCACCATCGTGGACGGCCCGCACGACGTGGAGAAGGTCACCGTCCGCGACGAGTCGAAGGTCGTCTGGCTGTCGCAGACCACCCTCTCCGTCGACGAGACGATGGAGACCGTCGACGCCCTGAAGACCAAGTTCCCGCTGCTCGTCTCGCCGCCGAGCGACGACATCTGCTACGCCACCTCGAACCGCCAGGAGGCGGTCAAGGTCATGGGCAAGGACTGCGACCTGGTCATCGTCGTCGGATCCAAGAACTCCTCGAACTCCATCCGCCTCGTCGAGGTCGCCCTCGACGCGGGCGCGAGGGCCTCGTACCTGGTGGACTTCGCCAGCGAGATCGACGAGGCCTGGCTCGAAGGCGTCACCACCGTCGGTCTGACCTCGGGCGCCTCGGTGCCGGAGGTGCTCGTCGACGAGGTGCTGGAGTGGCTGGCCGCGCGCGGGTACGGGGACGTGGAGATCGTCAAGACGGCCGAGGAGTCCATCGTCTTCTCCCTGCCCAAGGAACTGCGCCGCGACCTGCGCGCGGAGGCGGCGGAGCTCGTGGCGGCTCCGGGCGGGGCCTCGGGCGGCGCCTCGGGCGTACAGAAGTAGGCATCTCCCCGGCAGGGCGCTCCGGCGGGTCTTTTCGTACGGTGAGTCCATGGAGATCTTCGGCGTGGACATCGGCGGTTCCGGGATCAAGGGCGCTCCCGTGGACCTGAACCGTGGCGACCTGGCGCAGGAGCGCCACAAGGTACTGACACCGCAGCCGGCCACCCCCGACGGGGTGGCCGGCTGCGTCGTCGAGGTGGTGCGCCACTTCGACTGGGACGGCCCGGTGGGCGTGACCTTCCCCGGGGTGGTCACCGGCGGGGTGACCCGGTCGGCGGCCAACATGGACAAGGCCTGGGTCGGCGTGGACACGGCGGCGCTGCTCTCCTCGCGCCTGGACGGCCGTCCGGTGACGGTCCTGAACGACGCGGACGCGGCCGGCGTCGCGGAGATGGCCTACGGGGCGGGCCGCGGGGTCGACGGCACCGTCATCCTGCTCACGCTGGGCACCGGGATCGGCAGCGCGCTCTTCACGGACGGGCACCTGGTGCCCAACACCGAGCTGGGCCACCTGGAGCTGAAGGGCCACGACGCGGAGACGCGGGCCTCGGTGAAGGCGAAGGACGACGGGGACCTGACCTGGGAGCACTGGGCGCGCCGGGTCGGGAAGTACCTGGCGCACGTGGAGATGCTGTTCTCCCCGGACCTCTTCATCATCGGCGGGGGCGTGAGCCGCAAGCCGGAGAAGTTCCTGCCGCTGATCGAGGGCGTCCGGGCGCGGATCGTGCCGGCGGAGCTGCAGAACAACGCGGGCATCGTGGGCGCGGCGATGGCGGCGCGCTCGGCGGCGCCGGCGGAGTAGAGCGCCCGCCGCCCTTCAGGCGACGCGGCGGGGCATCCGCCGGCGGCCGATGAGGACGGCCTTGCGCACCACCGTGATCAGCGCCGCCACGAGCGTGCCGGCGTACAGCCAGCCGGCGTGCAGGGACAGTGCGGACACCAGCCCCATCACCTCGCCCGCGAAGCCGCCGGAGCCGCCCGACACGGGCCACGCTCCGGCGGCGAAGGCGATCGGGGCGGTGATCGGGGCGGTGATCAGGTCGGCGGGCCGCACCCACAGGGCGGTGGCGGCCGCCACGGGCAGGAACAGCAGGCCGTAGACGAACAGGGAGGCGTCGAACAGCAGCCAGTCGAGGCCGCCGATCAGGAACATCGCGGCGCAGGCGAACAGCCCGCCGCCGAGCCCGGTCAGCCGGGGCCGCGGCAGCCGGCGCACCGCTGCGGGCGCTCGCTGGGGGGACCGCCCGGCAGACCGCTCCGCCGGGTGACGTACCGTACGCGCCTTGTATCGCTCCACCCCACAAAACTAGGCGGGGAGGCCGCCGATCGCGTGCCCGGACACGCGTACATCAGGGCCCCCTCATCGGAAAGTAAACTGTCCGGTGGCCCACTCCGGGCCGCCGCCCCCTCCAGCTACGGGAAGTCGCCAACGTGTCGCTCACGATCGGAATCGTCGGCCTGCCGAATGTCGGCAAGTCGACCCTGTTCAACGCCCTGACCAAGAACGACGTGCTGGCGGCCAACTACCCGTTCGCCACGATCGAGCCGAACGTCGGCGTCGTCGGCGTTCCGGACGCCCGCCTCGGCGTCCTGGCCGGCATCTTCGGTTCGCAGAAGCTCCTCCCGGCCACGGTCGACTTCGTCGACATCGCGGGCATCGTGCGCGGTGCCTCGGAGGGCGAGGGCCTCGGCAACAAGTTCCTCGCGAACATCCGCGAGTCGGACGCGATCTGCCAGGTCATCCGCGCCTTCAAGGACGAGAACGTCGTCCACGTCGACGGCAAGGTCTCGCCGAAGGACGACATCGAGACGATCAACACCGAGCTGATCCTCGCGGACCTCCAGTCCATCGAGAAGGCGGTGCCGCGCCTGACGAAGGAGTCCCGCCTCCAGAAGGAGAAGGTCGCGGTCCTGGCGGCCGTCGAGAAGGCCGTGAAGATCCTCGAAGCGGGCGACACCCTCTTCTCGCACGGCATCACGAAGGGCACGGAGCAGGGCGACCTCCTCCACGAGCTCCACCTCCTCACGGTCAAGCCCTTCCTCTACGTCTTCAACGTGGACGAGGACGAGCTGACGGACGACGCCTTCAAGGCCGAGCAGAGCGCGCTGGTGGCCCCGGCCGAGGCGATCTTCCTGAACGCCAAGCTGGAGGCCGAGCTCATCGAGCTCGAGGACGACGAGGCGCTCGAGCTCCTCCAGTCGGTCGGCCAGGAGGAGCCGGGCATGGCCACCCTCGGCCGCGTCGGCTTCGCCACCCTGGGCCTCCAGACCTACCTGACGGCCGGCCCGAAGGAAACCCGCGCCTGGACCATCAAGAAGGGCGCCACCGCCCCCGAGGCCGCCGGCGTGATCCACACCGACTTCCAGCGCGGCTTCATCAAGGCGGAGATCATCTCCTTCGAGGACCTGGTCGCCTGCGGCTCGGTCGCCGAGGCCCGCTCCAAGGGCAAGGCCCGCATGGAAGGCAAGGACTACGTCATGCAGGACGGCGACGTGGTGGAGTTCCGCTTCAACGTGTAGTCACTTCGTTACTGCATGTGAGATAGTTTCGTCAAGTGTGCAGGTCAGAAGGGGTCGGACTCTAGTGAGTCCGACCCCTTCTGTATTCCCGTGCTGACTTGGTGCTGACTTTTCAGCTGCTTCGGGGCGGTGTGAGCTTGTCGAGGTCCAGGCTGACTTCGAAGGGGACCGGGCGCTGGAGCTTGCCCCGGAAGATGCCGGCGGGCGCGTAGGCGCCGGTGGGTTCGTCGAGCTCGTAGACGTGGACGACGGGTGCCCCGTCCTCGTCTTCGATGCACCAGTAGTGCGGGATGCCGGCCTCCGCGTACTTGCGGAGCTTTACTGTGCGATCGCGATGGGCGGACTCGGGAGAGACGACCTCGATGACGAGCTGGACGTCTTCGGGAGCGAACCAGGTGCGGTCACCGTCGAAGTCGGCCGTCGTCACCAGCAGGTCCGGTTCGGGACGGTTGCGTGGGTCGAGTTTGATGGTCATCTCGCGGCCGACTCTGGTGTCCGCGGGTACCTGCTCCATGAGCGCGACCGTGAGCATGGTGACGAGGTGGCCGTGCCACCACCTCTGGGGCGACATCATGAAGACGAGGGCTCCGTCGATCAGCTCGGTGTGGCGGGGTGCCTCGGGGAGGCGGTCGAGGTCCTCCGCGAACCAGCCTTCCGCGCGCGGCGGGCGCATCCAGTCGGGCAGTGCGGTCATGGCTTCACGGTAGCGGCCCGCAGCTCAGACTGGAGAGCCAACGATCCCGGTCCGTGGGTTTTCGGCAACTTGTCGCGCCATGACCGGCCACACGCCTAGCATCCGGCCATGAGTGACTCATCGGTCCAGGTCGCCACGGTGGTCATCTCCGTGGCAGCTCTCGTCTTCTCGACGACGGCCGCGTTTTGGGCCCTCGTCTACAACCGGCGCCAGGCCAGAGCAGTGGCCCAAGCCAACGCCCTCACAGAGAAGGCGCAACGCGAGCAGGCGGAGCCGTACGTCATCGTCGACATCAGGCCTCGTATCCCGGGGTCATCGCTACTCGTGCTGGTGATCGAGAACATCGGTCAGACCTTGGCCCGCAATGTACGAATCTCGGTGAGCCCTCCGCTGCAGACCACTCTTGGGGCCGAGCGGGCCGCGACGCTCAATCGCGCTGTTGGTCGCCCCATCGCCACCTTGCCTCCGAAGCGCCGAATTCCCTTCGTCATGGACATGGGCCATCAGCTGTTCTCCTCGGAGCTACCCAAGATCTACGAGTTTCGGGTGGAAGCGGATGGACCGTTCGGCCGCGTGGACCCGCTCATCTACACGGTGGATCTTGAAGCCCTCCGGGACAGTGCCCTAGAGACCGACTCGGTGGAGTGGAGTACCCATCAGATCGCGAAACATCTCAAGAGGAGCGCAGACGCGCAGGAGGAGCAGTCCCGCTCCGTCGAAGCGCTGATCAGTGAGGTACGGAAGCGGCTTGGACGGCAGAGCTCGGAGCGGACATCGGGTGTGGGTGACCCCGAATTGGCGGAACTCGCCCTCCTTGAGGTCCCCATGCGACCGCTGAGCGATGACGACGATTTCGAGTAGAGGTCAGCGGCGTAATCCCGTGCTGATTCTGTGCCGACTTGGCCCGCTTGGAACCACGTTTTCGCAGGTGAGAGCCCTGCACCGCACGTTCCGCTTCAACGTGTGAGCGGATGAAATAACACCACGTCACTGATCTGGCAACGATGCAGGTCAGAAGGGGTCGGGGTCGGTCGAGTCCGGCCCCTTCGTCGTCACCGTGCTGGATTGGTGCTGGATATTCTGACGTGGGGTCAGCGGCGATCAGGTCTCGTAAACGGTGGACCGGTGTCCTACGTGAACGACCCAGACCACTAGCTCTCCGTTGTCGATCGTGTAGACGACGCGGTAGTCGCCGACGCGCAGGCGGCGGCGCTCGGGCTGTGACACGAGTGCGGTGGTGTTGAAGCCGAGGGGGTCGGTCTCGAGCTCGGTCAGCTTGGCCAGGATGCGCAGCGCCATGTCGCGGGGAATCTTCCGAAGCTCGGCCTGCGCCTCGGGGCGGAAGACGGTTCGGTACTCACTCACCGCGTGCCAGCGTCTCCCTCATGATGTCCTCGATCGGGATGCCGGGCGCCGGGTTGGCCATGCGCTCATCGATGATCCGATTGATCTCGCGCTCTTCCCACTCCTGGTACTTGCGTAGGACCTCGATGGAGACGACGGCGGCGACTTCCTTGCCTCGGCGCGTAATGACCGTGGGCACGTCGTCGCGGTCTGCGCGCTCCACAACTTCAGCCAGGTGTGCGCGCACATCGCGGATGGACTCTATGGGCAGTGGCTGCGTCATGCGCTCAAGTGTACTGAGTGTGCCGTGTGTACACCACTGCCACGTCACGCGGGTGTGAGGCCCGTCGGTGATGTGGGGCTGGTGCCATCTGACGCCCTTGCGAGGCGCCGGGCCTTCTGCTTGGCAGACTTCGCGGGGGCTATGAACACTCCGTCCAGGACCTGGTCCATCAGCTCCAGTACCGCCTTTGCCTCGTCGGTGGTGAAAGGCTCATCCACGAGATCGCCGTGCGCGATGTCGCTTCCGGCATGTCTGATCTCGTCGGCAGCGTCCTTGACGTGCGGGTAGATGTGTCCGCCGGCCAAGAGCTCTTCGATCTTCTTGATCAAGCTGCCGCTTGCGATTCCCTTGCTCTTGGCTGCGGACTCGACAGCGGCGCGTGCCAGGACCGCCGCGCCCTGGTGGACCCCCACGCTGTGGCACTTCCAGGCGTCCGAGGCCGTCGCGGCGATCTGCCGCGGAACGCTCTCCGGGTAGGACTTGATCAATGGGCTCTCGGGGTACCAGCCATTGGGTCGGAAGTCCTCAATCCGTGCTTGCCCTGGGCGGCCCCAGAGCTCACCTTGGGCCAGCGATAGGCCACTGGATTTCGACGTATGGCAGGACTGGGGCTCGGGGCTTCTGAGGCGGCCCCGGCGTGCTGGATGTGCTGGATGAACTCGCACCGTGCTGGATTGGTGCTGGATGACCACTTCCAGAACCGCATTTCTGCAGGTCGGAGCTCTGTGTTGAAAGTTCCGCTTCAACGTCTGATCGCATACTGAAAGACGGCCTGACCTGCGATAACGCAGGTCAGGCCGTTTTGCTGTCCACCGCGGTCCGCAGGCCTCGGACGTGCGGGTCACCGGCGGCTGCCAGGGTGGCGGAGGCCGCGAGCACCCGGGCGAAGCCGGCGACGGCCCCGGCGTCCAGGTGCTCGATCGCCCCGTGGAGGTGCTCCTCCCAGTCGGGGCGGAACCCGTACGCGAGCAGGTGCCCCTCCCGGTGGGTGGCCGGGCTGACCCTGAGGAGGGAGCTCAGGTCGGGCGCCGGCAGGACAACGGGGATCCGGAAGATCTCGCGCTCCGCGGCGCCGGGGGCGAACCGGCTCTGGCCGAGCAGCAGGGCAGGGTCCACCAACCGTGCGGCTTCCTCGCACCAGACGGTCACGTGCCCCCGAACCTCCCCGTCCCGCGTGACCATCGGCGGAACCTGCCAGCCGGGCAGGTCGAGCGATTCACCGTTGCCCCGGGTCACCTGCAACGTGGTGGGGATCAATCGGCACCCCAGCCCCAGGGAGCGCAGTGCCGTGGCGAACGCCAGGGCGAGGAAGGTGGGGGAGGGGGCCGATTGCTTGCCCAGGTGATAGGCCGTGGCTCCGAGCAGGCCGTAGAGCGAGCGCGCATCCGGCGGAACGGCCCGGGCCAGGGTCACGGCCCTGACCCAGGGGAATTCGGAGATCAGATGCGTTCCGCTGCCGCCCGACGGCGGCAGCGGAACGTGGTCAGGCTCGTCCAGGCTTACCGTTTCGAAGGGTTCGTCAGAGGAGCTGTGTTCATCCAGCTCCAGGAACTGGCGCGCATTCACTGCGAGTGGCACGTGGCCCTGGCCCGCCGCCTCGAACAGCCCGAGGCTCTCCCGCATCAGAGTGCGGCACAGGTCCGGGTCTCCGTCGGGATCTCCCACCAGGTGCCGCGTCCAGGCGAGTACGGCGCGCCGGTGCATGACATGTGCGATTACTTCCGGCCCTGCTTCCGTGTGCGCCACGAGCAGTGCTTCGGCCCGGTCGATCACCGACCCTGCGGCTTGCAGGATCCAGGCATCGGTGGCCAGCCCCCTGTCGTGCCTGTGGAGACTTCCAACCATCAGGGCATGAGCCACGTCCACCATCTTGTCTGCGTGGTGGCGCACGAGGGTCACGGCTACCCGCTCGGTGGGTTCAGGGATTCCCGCGGTGATGGCGAGGGCCTCTTCCAGCCGACCCGTGGACGCTTTCACGGTGGCGTCCAGGAAGTGCAGATCCGTGCTCGCCTCCGCCTCTGCCGGGGCTTCGGCTTTGGCCTGATCGATGGTCATGGCCGCGTCGTCCCAGTTCTGGGTCCACACGAACGACTGCACCCGTTCCAGCCGGATTCCCAAGGCGGTCGACGGCGGTACGTCCTCACGCTGCAGAACCGCCTCGAGCCTCGCGCCGGCACGGGCGATGTCAGCGAAGCGGTCCGTCGCCACTGCCGCGCGCATGTCGGCGACGTGCGCCAGGAGCAGGTGCTCCACGCCCTCGGCGTCGAGCGTGGCCATGCCTTCCAGCAGGTTCCAAGCGATTCGTGCCGCTTGCGCGGCTTCGTCGAACCGCGACTGATTGAGCAGGCAGTGGGCCAGGGTGGTCGTCGTCGCGGCTCGCCGGTAGACGGGATCGTCCACTGCCCCTTCGTCGGCGCACTCCACGATCTCCAGTGCTTCACGCAACAGTCCCTCGCTGCGCGGCAGATCACCGTGAATGTTCGAGATCGCTCCCGCGACATTGGCCAGCAGTGCCACCGTGTTGGCATCCGCGTAGCCACTACTGGTCACGCGATGCGCCACATGGACCGCATGCTCGATCAGTGTGGCGGCCTCAGCCCAGGTGGCCTGTTTCTGGCAGTCCACCAGCCGCTTCACCAGCTCGTCCTGGAAACGTCCCTGCATCATGCTGACGGCCTCGCTGTCCAGCATCGCGTGCACGACTTCCTGGACGATGCGGTGGATTGCGAGCAGGCCGTCCCGGGGGTCGACCAGGGAGAATCTGCGCAGCTCCGCCACGGCACCGTAGACGGCCGATCCGGTGGGAAGGTCGAGCGCCGCGAGACGCAGCGGAATGAAGTCCGGGGCGAGCAGCGCGCAACGCGCGAGCAGCCCTGCGGCGAGATACCGTCCCGAGCCCTCGGGGGAGTTCAGTGCCTGATGGAGCACCTTCCCCACGCTGAGGGCGACCGCCGCGGTCAGGGTCGCCCCCTCCCGGTAGTCGAGCGGGATGAATCCGGTGTCGTCGAGCAACTTGGCCCGGCAGTCGGCGAGTTCGGTCAGGTAGACGTCGAGTGGGCACTGGGTCGCCACGATGTAGCCGGTGGCCTGGGCGATGCCGAGTGGAATGCCCTCCACTGCCTCGACCAATGCGGACACCTCGGACGGGGAGTAATCCGGCAGCCGTTCTCCGGTCCAGGCAGCGGCCTCCTCGGCGCTCATCCGTTCCACGACCAGCCCGCCGTCCGCCACGGCCCAGGCCGAGTCGCGGGTGGTGACCAGCACATGCGCGCCCTCGCAGGCAGGCAGCAGGCCTTGGATCTGCTCCCGAGCCGAGGCGTTGTCGTAAATGAGCAGCAGCTTGCTGCCCAGATGCGCGAGGCGCAGGCCGACCTGAGTGACGATCTCCGCGTCGGTGGCCGGCTCGGTCTCCTGCCGCTCTTCGGCGACCATCCGCCGATAGGCGGCGACGACGTCCTCCCGGGTGTCGGACGGGATCCACCAGACGAAGTCGTACCTTTCGCGGTTCCGGTGGGCGTACAAGCGGGCGATGCTCGATTTGCCGATTCCGCCGAGCCCGGACATCACCATCCGAACCGCGCCCGCATCGGGCTCGCTGTCGAACCGCTCCCCGAGCGCCGCCAGTTCCAGGTCCCGGCCGCGCACACCAGCGGCCGAGGGGACCTCGCGGAAGAGCGCGCGGCCCGGACCGGGCCGCTTGACCGCTTCGGCCTCAGGCGCCGCACCGGGGCCGTGCAGGAGCCCCGGAAGCTCGTCCAACCGGACCGTGCGCCGCGCGAGCAGGTGGTCCCCGGACCACTGGAACATCTTCACGAACAGTGCGTCGACCGTGCTGTCGACGTCACCCGCGGCCATGGCGACGGGGGAGAGCCGCAGCAGTTCCAACCGGGCCTGGTCGAGGATCTGCTCCCACGGCCCGATCCGGGTTTCGATCTCCAGCCGTCGCAGCACCCCGTGGTCGTCTGCGGTGAGCCCGATCGAGGCGGGCACGTCGTCCTTGCACTCTGCCAGCCATCGGGCAGGGTCAGGTACGGCGCGGGCGCGCTCAACCGCCTTCCGCAGCGCATGTCCAGACGGGTGCACGGGGGCATCCGAGAGGAACCGGAGCACTGCCGTGCCGCCGGGATCCGCGGCCCCCCAGCGGCGGGCCAATCGCACCAGCTCCAGCCCCGACCACGAGCCCGGCTCGACGCGGGTCTTCGCCTGCGCGAGCAGCAGCGGCTGCCCCTGCCCGTCGCGCACCTCGAAGTCGATGGCCTCGTCGGCTCCCTCCACCCGGAAGGCCGCGGCATCCGGGTACTCCTCAGGGGTGCGGATGAGCTGCAGCATGGCGCAAGCCGTTTGGAACCCCATGCCCCGTGCCGTATCGACTCCGCCCATGTGGTGCATCCCCCTTGGCCTCGGCTTGCCCCTCAGCATGCCGGACCCCACTGACGGACAGGCATGCTTTGCAACCGTTCGTGACCTCCACGTCCGAGTCTCCGTGGAGGGCTCTGCGGGCGGTCAGGCTTGTGACCAGCGCCGGGTGAGGAGGGTTATTGCCTCCGTTACGGCGTCGGTGCGGGGGGTGTCCGTTCTTATGGCCCGGGCCAGCTCGATGTGGAGGAATCGGAGTTTTTCGTCGGCGGCCACTTGGCCCTGCTCGTTCGACGTGCCGGCCAGTTTGCATTTGCGGGCATAGGCCCGGCAGACCTCCAGGCCCTTCTCGGTCAGTGCTGTCGACAGGGCCTTGGCCTCGGATATCGCGCGGTCTCCGGCGCCCGTCGAGACGACGGCGTCGAATTCGGGGAAGGACTCGTTGGCGAATCCGTGCAACTGAACGCCCGGCAGGCGGCGCTTCATCAGTTCCTCGATCACCTGGTGGAATACCGAGTCCGTACGGTGGGCCACGTCGGCGGAGTCCCCCTCGCCGGCCGTACGGCGGGCGCCGGCCAGCACCATGACTCCGCCGGGCGACCCGCGCAGCACCCGGGCGCCGAGCCGCTCGGTCTCCTGGTCGGCGATGGGGTGCGGGACCTGCACGCTCCAGCTCGGCTTCGCGCCCTGGTCCACGTACACCCGGCCCCACCCCCGGTTCCCGGGGCCCGCACCGCCCGCCGCATCCGCGACTTCGGCGAAGCGACGGCCGCTCGCGGCGTCCGTGAACGACTGCACGGTGAAGTCGATCTCGGCCAGGCGTTTGCGCGCCCCCTCCTGGTCGCCGTCAAGGAGCAGGGCGACGCCCCGGGTGACCGTGCGGCGTTCGTCCGCCGTGGGGATCCGGTAACCCCCTCGCTCGCCGAACCCCCGGGTGTATTCCGTGATCCGCTCTTCCAGGTCGACCCGCGGAGCGGCCGATGGTTCGGAATTAACCTGCACTTCATCTGATGGTCGGCTGGATGAGATTGCGAAATACGCCATAATCGCGGCCACGGCCATCACTGTGCACAGAGTTGCCTTAATCGTTATACGTTTCGGGGGGAACGGAGTCATGGTCGGATAAAGATAGACCGAGTGAAGATATCCGTCTCTCTCGTCGTGCTCCGATCCGGAGTTCTCACCCTTCTCCTCTCCGTCGGCCTCACCGGCTGTGGACTTCTCGGAGACGGGGAACCCGGTGGTGACGCCAAGGGGCGTCTGGCGGTGGGAGCCAAGGGCCGTTCCTTCACGGTGGCCGCGGCCGGTGACGTCCTCATCCACCCCGAGCTGACCGCCCAGGCCGAGCAGGACGGCAAGGCCGCGGGCAAGGGCGGGTTGGACTTCGGCCCGATGATGGCGTCGGTGAAGCCGGTCGTCAGCAAGGCCGACCTGGCGATCTGCCACATGGAACCGGTGCTCGGCAAGCCGGAGGGGCCGTTCCAGAGCTTCCCCGACTTCATCGCGCCGCCGCAGGTCACCACGACCCTCAAGGACATCGGGTACGACACCTGCTCGACCGCGTCGAACCATGCGCTCGACCACGGCGAGGGTGGCGTCAAGAACACCCTCGACGCCCTCGACAAGGCGGGCCTCAAGCACACCGGGTCCGCCCGCACCCCGCAAGAGGGCGGTACGCCGCTGATCATGGACGTCAAGGGCGTCAAGGTCGCGCAGCTCTCCTTCGCCGGCGGGTTCAACGGCCGTCAGGTCCCCGCGGACAAGCCCTGGCTGGTGAACAAGACCTCGCTGGACGCCATCTCGGCCGCCGAGAAGGCCGCCCGGGCTGCCGGCGCCGAGGTCGTCATCCTCAGCATCCACTGGGGCAAGGAGCATCAGCCCGCCCCGAACTCCCTCCAGCTGAGCCTGGCCAGGAAGATCTCCGAGAAGACCGGCGTGAACCTGGTCATCGGCCACCACGCGCACGTCGTCCAGCCCATGGAGAAGGTCGGCGACATCTGGGTCGCGTACGGGCTCGGCAATCAGCTCGCCCGGCACGAGGTGCCCAGCGGGCTGTCCGAGGAAGGCGTCATCGGCTGGTTCGAGTTCGCCGAGAAGAACGGCACGTGGGACGTCAGGGCCCGGTACGTCCCCACCTTCGTGGAGCTGCCGCCGGACCTGGAGGCGGCCGACCCCGCGGTCAAGGTGCCCGACAACGGACAGGTCAAGGACCACCGGCTGATCGACCTCGCCGCCGCGCTGAAGGACGGCGGCGGGCTGACGCCCGAGCGGCGCGCCCGCTACCGGCTCGCGTACGACCGCACCCAGGGAACCCTGCTCAACCGGGGCGGTGGCAAGGACGGACTGGCGCCCCTGACCAACCGCTGACGAGCGCTGAGCAAGCGCGGACGCGGTGCCGAAGAAGTGCCGCGCAGCGAACCACCCGCACCCGCACCCGCACCCGCACCCGCACCCGCACCCGCACCCTTACCCCCATCCACAGGAGTCCCGTTGTCCGCGTCGCGCACGAAGCGGCGGCAGAAGGTCCGCCGCAGGGCGGACATGTCGCTGCTGGGCGGCATCCGGCCGCCCATCGCCGCGCTGTCCGCGCTGCTGCTCGCCCTGGCCGCGCTCACCGCCTTCCACCTCGGCAAGGTGGGCAACGAGTCCGTCCCCGAGGCGGTCCGCACGTCCCAGCAGTACTTCGCCGAGGACGGTGCCATCGCGATGCGGGCCTCGCTGGACGAGTCGATCATCGACCTGTCCCGCACCGCCACCCTCTTCAACGCGGGCAGCCCGGTCTCCGCCGACACGGTGCTCGACAAGCTCGGCAACGTCTACCAGAAGTGGCGCGGCACGGCCGTCATCGAGGTCAAGTCGGGGCGGCTGGAGGCGCAGCGCGGCGAGAACGTGCCGCTGACGGCCATCGACCACACCAAGCTCACCGAGGCCAACGGCCTCGTCCCGCGCATGGTGCGGCTCGAGAACGGCGAGACCCGCCTGCTCACCTTCGCCGTACTGTCCTGGCCCGGCCAGCCCCAGAAGCTGCTCGTCGCCTCGAGCAGCCTGAGGTTCCCCGGCGTCAGCCTCGGCAAGTTCCGGGCCATCGCGGTCACCGACGCCACCGGCCAGATCCTCAGCAGTGACGGCCTCGCCAACGACGAGCAGATCCAGTCGGACGACGTCAAGGAAGAGACCGAGCGGGCCCGCAAGCAGCTCAAGAAGTACGCCAAGATCGCCGCGAGGAAGACCAAGGCCAACCCGCTGACCACCAAGGAGCCCGGCGGGGGCGGCTTCCGCGGCGTCAGCGGCAGCCTGCTCGGCCCCTCCGACGGCGGTGAGCGGACCGTCGTCGGCTACGCGAACCTGATCGGCCCCGAGGCGGGCAAGGGCACCGCCGCCACCGCCCTCGGGCTGACCGTCATCTCCCTCGTCAGCGTCACCGAGGACCGCGCCGCCGCCGTCGACCCGTTCTTCGGGATCGCCGCCGCGGCCGTGCTCCTCGTCATCGGCCTCCTCGCGGTCTCCCTCCTCATCGGCACCGTGCAGAGGCCGCTGCTCCAGCTCTTCCTGGAGAGCCGCCGGCTCAGCCGCGGCGACCTGAACCGTCCGGTCACCCGTCCCAAGTACGGTGAGGCCGCCCGCATCGCCGCCGCCCTGGAGCGGCTGCGCCGCCAGCTGCTCGGCGAGTCCGCCGAGGCCCAGAAGGCCCACCACCCCGGCCGCGGCCGCGGCCGGATCGGCGCCCGCGCCCTGCTCGCCACCTGCGGCGCGCTCCTGCTGCTGTGGTCCGCGCCCCTGGTGCTGCTGCTCAACCGGGCCGGGGAGTCCGTCCCCGTACCGCAGACGCTCGTCCACGACCAGCGCGAACGCACCGACACCATGGCCGACCGGGTCCGCCGCGCCCTCAACGAGGGGCACGCCGACCTCACCTCCGTGGGCTCGCTGATCGGCCCGGCCACCACCCCCGCCGAGATGACCGGCATCCTGGAGCGCACCCTCACGCAGCACCAGCGCTACGAGTCCCTGTACGTGCTCCAGGAGAACGGCACCATCAGCGCCAAGGTCGGGGCCGAGCCCCGGCGCCCGAGCGTCAAGGCCCCCGTCGACGAGCCCGTGGTGCTGCTCGAATCGGGCAACGCGCCGGTCATCATCGAGTTCGCCGCGGCCCCCGGCCTCAAGGGCGCTTCCGTGGTCGGAGAGTTGCGCATCGACTTCCTCAACTCCCTGCTCAAGCGCCCCGGGTTGGGCGAGATCCGGGTGATCGACGAGAAGCAGCGCGTCATCGGCGGCAACAACGGCTACCTGGCCTTCCAGCAGCTGCCCGACGAGAGCATGCGGGCGCTGGCGGCCGGCACCAACCAGAAGGTCGGCAAGGGCCCGCGCCCCAGCAGCGTCCTGCTGCGCGGCAAGGGCGACGACATCACCATCGCCGCCGCGATCCCGATGGCGGGCGGCGGCGCCGCGAAGCCGCTCGCCTGGACCGTGGTCAGCTGGCAGCCGGCCAAGGGCCTCGCCATCCCCGAGTACAACCTGCAGAACCGCACGGTGCTGGCCGGTCTGCTCGGCCTCACGGCGGCCCTGGTCTGCCTCGGCTGGCTCCACATCGTGGTGATCCGGGCCCTGCGCGAACTCGCGAAGCACGCCGAAGCCCTGGCGGACGGCGACCGCCGTACCGTCCTCTACCCGCGCCACCACGACGAGGTAGGCGCCGTCACCCGCAGCCTGGAAGTCGTCAGGCAGCAGCTCCAGGAGCTGCGCAAGCGGGATGCGAGCACCACCGCCGGCCGGTCCGGCCAGGCTGCCACGGCCGGAAGGAACTGACCCCGTGCTCTTTCTCTTCAGCGTGCTGGTCGTGTGCTGCGCGGTGATGCTGATCGCCGGCATCGTCGAGCAGCGGCGCCACTTCGCGAACCTGGCGGAGATACCCACCCGGGTGCTGGTCAACGGCATCCGCGGCAAGAGTTCCATCACCCGGCTCGTCGCGGGCGCACTGCGCGGCGGCGGGCTGGTCACGGTCGCCAAGACCACCGGCACCGCGGCCCGCTTCATCCACCCCGACGCCACCGAGGAGCCGGTCTACCGCAAGTTCGGCATCGCCAACGTCGTCGAGCAGATCGGCATCGTGCGCCGCGCGGCGGCCTACAAGCCCCACGCGCTGGTCATGGAGTGCATGGCCGTCATGCCCCCGCTCCAGGAGCTCAACCAGGAAAAGCTGATCCAGTCCACCATCGGCGTGCTGTGCAACGTGCGCGAGGACCACGTGGCCGAGATGGGCCCGACCCTCGACGACATCGGCCGCTCGCTGTCCCGCTCCATGCCGCACGGCGGCATCTGCGTCACCGCCGAGAAGGACCGCTTCCACGTCCTCCAGGAGGAAGCGGACGCGCGGAACTGCCAACTCCTCTACGCGGACCCGGAGATCGTCAGCGACGAGGAGCTGCGCGGCTTCAGCTGGTTCACCTTCAAGGAGAACGTGGCCATCGCGCTGGTCGTGGCCGAGCTCCTCGGCATCGACCGGGAGACCGCGCTGCAGGGCATGTACGACGCCCCGCCGGACCCGGGCGTGCTCTCCGTCGAGCGCTACATCGGCCCCGGCGACAAGCGGCTGCGCTTCGCCAACGTGTTCGCGGCCAACGACCCCGAGTCCACGCTGATGAACATCAACCAGCTCCTCGACCTCGGTGCGATCAGCCGCCCGCTCAACGTGGTCATCAACTGCCGGCCCGACCGGGTCGAGCGCAACGGCCAGATGGGCCAGATCGTGCCCGACCTCCAGCCCGACAAGGTGTTCGTGATCGGCCACCCGGCGAAGAGCGCCATCGACGCGATCCCCGCCGAGTGGCGCGACCGTGCGGTCGACCTCGGCGGTGAGCGCGACGGCGAGGAGTTCATGCACGAGCTCCTCGGCCACCTCGGCCGGGAGTCCTCGCTCGTGGCCATCGGCAACATCCACGGTCAGGGCGAGATCCTGCTGGAGCACCTCGCCGAGCTGCCCTCCTTCGAGGAGGACGGCGAGGCTCCGGCCACGCCGGGCGCGCCTGCGCAGCACGTACGGCACGACCAGACCATGGCGCTGTACGTCAAGCACCTCGACCCGTACGCGAACCTGCCCGCGGCCGAGGAGGAGCGCCGGATGCGCACCCCGCACGTCCCGGCGCCGCGCGGAGTGAACCAGCAGTTCGTGAACCAGCAGTACCCGCAGCAGGAGTACCAGCAGTACGAGCAGTACCAGCAGTACCCGAACCAGCAGTTCCCGCAGCAGCCCCAGCCGTACGCCCCTTCGTACGAGCAGTACTCGCCCGCCGGGCAGCAGTACCAGGCGGCGCCGCAGCAGCCGGAGCTCCCGCCGCCGCCCCGGCGACCCCAGCCCGAGACCCCGCAGCCCCCACAGTGGGCCAACCCAGGAGAACCCCGTTGATCCCCGCCGTCCTCACCCCCGAGATCGCCGCGATCGGCATCGCCCTGGGCCTGCTGTTCTCCCTCGTCTGCTACCTGACGACGAACCTGTCACCCGGCGGCATGATCACCCCGGGCTGGCTCGCCCTCACCCTCATCGAGGACCTCCAGCGCGCCGCGATCGTCCTCGGCGTCACCGTCCTGACGTACGCGCTCACGCTCGTCGCGCAGCGCTACGTGATCCTCTACGGCAAGCGGCTGTTCGCGACCGTCGTGCTCATCGGCGTGCTGCTCCAGGGCGGCGTGGTGATCCTGCTCCAGATGAAGTTCCCGCTGCTGTACGCGAACCAGACCCTCGGCTTCATCGTGCCCGGCCTCATCGCCTACCAGCTGGTCCGCCAGCCCAAGGGGGCCACGCTGCTGGCCACCGGCTCCGCGACGCTCATGACGTACGTCGTGCTGACCGCCGGCATCCTGCTCGGCGTCATGCCGCACGCGTGACCCCGGTCCGGCCCGCCGCCCCCGCCCGCCCTTCCGTCCGCCCGACCTCGCCCGGAGTATCCGATGACCGCCACGTCCAAGCGCCGCACACGTCCCGTCCTGCACGCGGCCACCGTGATCGCCCTGCTGGCCGGCAGCGTCTACTTCACCATCGAACTGCGCAAGGAGGAGCAGGCCAAGGCGCCCGCCATCCAGTCGCTCGTCGACGCCCCCGTCGCCGCGAAGGGGGGCGGTGACGGGGCCGCCCAGAAGTGGGAGCGGCTGAAGAACCCCGAGCGGTCCGTGCTGCGCGACGGCAAGGGCGGGATCCTCGCGACCTTCACCGACGGCGCCCGCACCGCCACCCTCACCGGCCCCAGCCGTACCTTCACCGAGCCGGCCACCACCAAGACCCGGGTGGTCACCGAGAACTGGGTGCGGCTGATGCCGGAGACCTGGCGCGGCGGGGCCGAGAAGGAGCAGTGGTTCCAGGAGTGGTTCAAGAAGTACCAGGGCAGCGAGGAGGACGACCTCTTCGCGATCGCCTTCCAGTACGGAGACCAGGCCCCGGTCAAGAAGGACGCGGAGGGCGTCTCGTACGCCGGCGACGCGAGCTTCGGCCCGATCAACCCCAACGGCTCGGTCGGCAACGACTACCGCCTGGAGGAGTCGGACTTCTACGACTACCTCGGCATCCCGTACACCTTCCGCAGCGGGACCACCGTGAAGCCCGAGGCGATGCGCGCCCGCTCGATGGACTGCTCCGGCTTCATCCGGACCGTGTTCGGCTACCGGGCCCGCTTCCCGCTGATGGCCTCGGACACCTCCGGCGACGGCCTGCCGCGCACCGCGAACGGCATGGCACGCGCCAAGGCCGGCGTGGACGTCATCCCGCTCAAGGGGGTCGGCGCGGACGGCCGGCCCACCTCCATCGACGTCCTGCAGCCGGGCGACCTGCTGTTCTTCAAGCTGGACGGGCGCACCGGAGACCGGCTGGACCACACCGGCATGTACCTCGGCACCGACACCGACGGCCACCAGATCTTCATCTCCAGCCGCGAAGAGGCCAACGGCCCGACCATCGGCGACAAGGGCGGCACCTCCCGCCTGGACGGCAACGGCTACTACGCGGCGACCCTGCGGAGCGCGAAGCGACTCTGAGCGGTCTCAGCTGCTCCGGGGCGGGGTGAGCTTGTCGAGGTCCAGGCTGATCTCGAAGGGCACCGGGCGCTGGAAGGTGCCGCGGAAGATACCGGCAGGAGCGTAGGCGCCTGCCGGTTCTTCGAGCTCGAAGACGTGCACGGCGGGGGCCCCGTCCTCGTTCTCGATGCGCCAGTAGTGCGGGATGCCGGCCTCCGCGTACTTGCGCAGCTTGACGATGCGGTCGCGGTGGGCTGATTCGGGCGACACGACCTCGACGACGAGCTTCACGGCTTCCGGGGCGTAGCAGGTGCGGTCGGGGTCATAGGGCAGGTCCGTCAGCAGAAGGTCCGGCTCGGGTCGGTTGCGGGCATCGAGGCGGATCGTCATCTCCCGCTCGACCTCGAAGCCGGCGGGCACCTGTGCCATCAGCGTGGTGGTCAGCGCGGTGACAAGGCGGCCATGCCAGGACCGCTGGGGCGACATCATGAAGATGAGGGCTCCATCGAGGAGCTCTGTGTGGCGAGGCGCCTCGGGGAGGCGGTCGAGGTCCTCCGCGAACCAGCCTTCCTCGCGCGGCGGGCGCATCCAGTCGGGCAGTGCGGTCATGGGTCGACCCTAGCGACTGCGGCCGCCCGGGAGAGGACCCCGTCAGCCCGATTTCAGGGCCGCCAGGAAGTCCAGGCGGGTTTCCAGGCAGGACAGGTCGCGCTGCGTGAGGTGTTCGATGCGGGCGATGCGCCCGCGCAGGGAGTTCACGTGGAGGTGGAGGCGGGCGGCGCAGGCGGTCCAGGAGGCGTCGCAGTCGAGGAAGGCCTCCAGGGTGGCCAGCAGCTCGGTCCGGTGGCGGGCGTCATGATCGCGCAGGGGGCCCAGCAGGCGGGTGGCGAAGGCGCGGCGGGCTTCGGCCGGGATCAGGGGGAGCAGGGTCAGGATGTGCGAGGTGAGGTCCTCCGGGCCGCGGACGGTCACCCGCCCGGGGGCTGCGTGGGCGATGCGCAGGGCGTTGTGGGCCTGCTCCAGTGACCGGCGGGCGTTGCCCGGCTCGCCGACCGGGGAGCTGACGCCGATGGAGACGCTGTCCCCCGGGCCGAGCCAGCGGGCGAGCGCCGCGGAGAGCCTGCGCTGGAGCGCGGCGTGGTCGAGGGCCGGGTCGGGACGGGCGTCGGAGGGCTCGGGGACCAGGACGAGGAGGACGGCCCGGTCTGCGTCGGTGGTGGCGGCGATGTCCTGCGAGGAGACCGGCACCGGGCCGTCCTCCTGGACCAGGGCTTCCTCCAGGAGGACGCGCAGGGCCGCGGCGGGGACGGGGCGGGTTCCGTGCCACTCGCCCGAGGCGACCACGAACTGGCAGCGCGGCCAGTGGCCGACCCCGCTGACCACGGCCTGCGCGGTGCTGCGCAGGCGGATGGGGATCTCCTCGGCCGGGACGCTGCTGTGCAGCAGGGCGAGGGACCGGTCGGCCAGGTCGTTGCGCGCCGTCTTGGACTGCTCGTGGGCGGCGCGGGCGTCGGCGACCAGCTCGGCGGTGCGGTCGAGGAGTTCCCGGTCGGGGGCGGGCCAGCGGGAGGTGTCGGACTCCATGACGAGCAGCCAGTCGCCCAGTTCGGCGGCGCGGGGAGCGGATCCGGGCGCGGTGCCCGGCGCAGTGACCGGCACCGGCACCGGCACCGGCACCGGCACCGGGACCGGTACGAGGGAGTAGAGGCGGGTGCCGACCGTGACGGTGTGCGGGGCCGGCTCGCCCGCGCGGCGGGCCGCGAGGTGGCGGGCGGCCAGTGCCGCCGCGGTCTTGGCGCGCAGCGGCGGCCGGGCTCCGGCGATCTGGCGTCCGGTCGCGGACAGGACGCGCACGTCGAGGCCGAGGGTGTGCCGCAGCAGCTCCAGTACGGAGTCCGGGGCGGCCCGGTCGGTGAGGAGCCGGCGGTGGCGTTCCACCAGGGCGGTCAGGCCGGCGAGGCCGCCGGGGTCCCGGCGGTGCAGCCGGCGCAGGACGTGCTCGGTGACCTCGGCGAACGAGGTTTCCGGCCGTACGGCGATCAGCGGGAGCCCGTGGCGCCGGCAGGCGCGCACGAGGTCGTGCGGGACGAGCCCGTGCTCGACCTCGCCGGCCGCGAGGGCGGTGACGCCGGCCCGGTGCAGGACCCGTACGAACGACTCGGCGTCCCCGTCCCCGCGCCACCAGGCGAGCCCCGTGAGGACGAGCTCGCCGCCGGTGAGGAAGCGGCCGGGGTCGGCCAGGTCGTTGGTGGCGACGGCGGAAATGGTCCGGTCGAGCGGGCCGTCGGGCGAGGAGCCGGTCCCGTCGGTGGCATGGCCCACGAGCAGGAGCAGTCCGAGCTCGGTGTCGTCCAGGAGTTCGCGTAGCCGCATGATCGCTACTTTCGCACGCGGCGGGGTGTGCGGGGGAGGGATCGGTGCAGCTCACAGGGGTGTGGGTGGATGAAAGCACGCTCGTCCACAGCCGTCCGGGAAGCCGGTTCTGAGCGATCGGTGACTGCCTCGCCCCGTGGCGACCGCGGTCTACTTCTGCGCATGCGGCCGACGCCGCCTGCGCCGGGAAGCGTGTCGCGCACGGGGGTCGCGGCACCGGCACGGTCGTGGGCGAGAACGAGAACACGAAGGACTCCAGGAAGAGGCGGTCTGATCATGGCTGGCACCACCACCGGCATTCCCACCGAGGTCACCCAGGCCGCCCGTACCAAGGGCGGCATCGGAGAGTCCACGCTGCGCCCGGACGGCACCCTGAAGGTGACCGGCGAGTTCGCGTACTCCTCGGACATGTGGCACGAGGAGATGCTCTGGGGCCAGACGCTCCGCAGCACCGTGGCCCACGCCGAGATCGTCTCGATCGACGTCTCCGAGGCCCTGACCCTGCCCGGCGTCCACGCGGTCATGACCTACGAGGACCTGCCGACCGCGGTGAAGTACTACGGGATGGAGTTCCAGGACACTCCGGTCCTGGCGCACGGCAAGGTCCGCCACCACGGCGAGCCGGTCGCCCTGGTGGCCGCCGACCACCCGGAGACGGCCCGCCGCGCCGCCGCGAAGATCAAGATCGAGTACCGGGAGCTGCCCCTCGTCACCGACGAGGCATCGGCGACCGCTCCCGGCGCCGTCCTCGTCCACGAGAACCGCGACGACCACCACTCCCGGCACGTCCCGCACCCGAACATCGTGCACCGCCAGCCCATCGTCCGCGGAGACGCGGCGGCGGCCCGGGAGCGTGCCGACGTCATCGTCACCGGCGAGTACGCCTTCGGCATGCAGGACCAGGCCTTCCTCGGCCCCGAGTCCGGCCTCGCGGTGCCCTGCGAGGACGGGGGAGTCGACCTGTACGTGGCCACCCAGTGGCTGCACTCGGACCTCAAGCAGATCGCCCCGGTCCTCGGGCTGCCCGAGGAGAAGGTCCGCATGACGATGGCCGGCGTCGGCGGCGCCTTCGGCGGCCGCGAGGACATCTCGATGCAGATCCTCGCCAGCGTGCTCGCGCTGCGCACGGGCAAGCCGGTGAAGATGGTCTACAACCGCTTCGAGTCCTTCTTCGGCCACGTGCACCGCCACCCGGCGAAGCTGTACTACGAGCACGGCGCCACCAAGGACGGCAAGCTCACGCACATGAAGTGCAAGATCGTCCTCGACGGCGGGGCCTACGCCTCCTCCACGGCCTCGGTCGTCGGCAACGCGGCTTCCCTCTCGTTCGGCCCGTACGTCATCGACGACGTGGACATCGAGGCGGTCGGCCTCTACACGAACAACCCGCCGTGCGGTGCGATGCGCGGTTTCGGCGCCGTCCAGGCCTGTTTCGCGTACGAGGCCCAGATGGACAAGCTCGCCGCGAAGCTCGGTATGGACCCGGTGGAGTTCCGTCAGCTCAACGCCATGGAGCAGGGCACGGTCATGCCCACCGGCCAGGTCGTCGAAGGCCCGGCCCCGGTCGCCGAGCTGCTGCGCCGGGTCAAGGCCCGCCCGCTGCCGCCCGAGCGCCAGTGGGAGAGCGCCCACGGCGCGCCCGACGTGCGCGCGCTGCCCGGCGGTCTGTCGAACACCACGCACGGCGAGGGCGTCGTCCGCGGCGTCGGCTACGCGGTCGGCATCAAGAACGTCGGCTTCTCCGAGGGCTTCGACGACTACTCCACGGCCAAGGTGCGCCTGGAGGTCATCAACGGCGAGGCCGTCGCGCTGGTCCACACGGCCATGGCGGAGGTCGGCCAGGGCGGCATCACCATCCACGCGCAGATCGCCCGTACCGAGCTCGGCGTCCAGCAGGTCACCATCCACCCGGCCGACACCCAGGTGGGCTCGGCCGGTTCGACCTCGGCGGGCCGCCAGACGTACATGACCGGCGGATCCATCAAGAACTCCTGCGGGCTCGTCCGCGAGAAGGTCCTGGAGATCGGCCGGCGCAAGTTCGGTGACCGCCACCCGGCCTGGGCCGGCGCCGAACTCCTCCTGGAGGACGGCAAGGTGGTCACCGACGGGGGAGAGGTGCTGGTCGCCCTCGTGGACGTCCTGGAGGACGAGGCCGTGGAGATCGAGGCGGAGTGGCGCCACCGCCCCACCGAGGCCTTCGACCTGCGGACCGGCCAGGGCAACGGCCACGTCCAGTACTCCTTCGCCGCGCACCGCGCGGTCGTGGAGGTGGACACCGAGCTCGGACTCGTCAAGGTCGTCGAGCTCGCCACCGCCCAGGACGTGGGCAAGGCGCTCAACCCGCTGTCCGTGGTCGGCCAGATCCAGGGCGGCACCGTCCAGGGCCTGGGCGTCGCGATCATGGAGGAGATCATCGTGGACCCGAAGACCGCGAAGGTGAAGAACCCCTCCTTCACGGACTACCTGCTCCCGACCATCCTCGACACGCCGACGCTCCCGGTCGACTACCTCGAAATGGGCGACCCGCACTCCCCGTACGGGGTCCGGGGCATCGGCGAGGCCCCGACCCTGTCGTCCACCCCGGCCGTCCTCGCGGCGATCCGCGCCGCGACCGGGCTGGAACTGAACAGGACACCGGTCCGCCCGGAGCACCTCACCGGGTCCTGACCCGGTGAGGCCAAGTGGAGGCCAACTCGGGGGTCAGTTCCGCCCAAGTCCCCTGGCGGATGCTGGAGCTCCGAAGTGTCGTTATACAGACCGCCGTTGACCAGTGAACACCGGAGCGACGCGGGTCTGGACGGAGGTCTCATGAGGCGGAATTCGATACACAAGCAAGGTCTCTATCTCGGGTCCGTGCCGGAACGGGCGGCGGTCGCGAACGGCTCGACGCCGCTGACCCTCGATCACGACCTCGACGTCCTGCCCGAGGCGGGCCGGCACCTGACGGTGGCCGAACTCGCCGGGCACGTCGAGGACCTGGCGGGCCGGATCGCGGCCGCCGGGGTGAAGGCCGGTGACCACGTGGTGGTGCACAAGGCGGCCAACTTCGACGTCTGGCTGCTGGCCACCGCCGTGGCGCGCACGGGCGCGGTCCCGGTCATGCTGTCGCACACGCTGGACGGCCCGACCCTCGCCGCCCTCATGGAGCGGCTCGACAAGCCGCACCTGCTCACGGACGGCCCCAAGCTGGAGGCGCTGGCCGGGCTGCCGCTCGCCGAGCTCACCCGGGGCGTGATCAGCGTGGGCGAGTCCGCCCCCGGAGTGGTCTCGCTCGCCGAGCTCGCCGGGTCCCCCGGGGTACGCCCCGTGCTCCAGGGCCTGGACGAGCCGGCGATGATCACCCACACGTCCGGTACCACCGGGATCCCCAAGCTCGTGGTGCACACCCCGCGGACGATGCGCGCCCGGCTGCGGCCGCAGCTGGTCCTGCTGGCGCTGATGCGGGGGCGCGAGACGGTCGCGATCCACATCGCCTTCGGCCATTCCCGGATGTTCGCGGCGATGGCCCTGTGCCTCGCCAAGGGCATGCCGGTGCTGCTGGTCAACCGCGGCGCCCCCGAGGAGGTCGCCGAGTTCTTCCTGAAGCACCGGCCCGGGCTGATCGAGGCGCTCCCCAACTCCTTCCTGGCGTGGGAGAACCTGGCCGACGATCCCCGCAAGCCCTTCGCCTCGGTGAAGTACTTCAGCAGCACCTTCGACGCGATCCACCCGAGGACGGTCCGCCGGCTCCTCGGGGCCTCCGCGCGCCGGGCGCAGTTCTTCCAGATCTACGGGCAGAGCGAGGTCGGCCCGGCCGTCGGCCGGCCGTACTACCGCTGGTCGGCGCACCGGATGGACGGGCGCTGCGTGGGCTACCCGCTGCCGGGCAGCGCGCGGGTGCGGCTGGTGAGCCAGAACGGCAAGCGGCCCTCCGCGCAGAACCCCGGGCTCATCGACGCCCGTTGGGACGGCATCGCCAAGACGTACCACGGCGAGCAGGAGCGCTACGACGCCAACGTGCACGACGGCTGGTGGCGCACCGGGGACGTCGGCTACCGCAGCAAGTTCGGCTGCCTGCACATGCTCGACCGGGAGATCGACATGATCCCCGGGGTGGGCAGCAGCCTGGAGATCGAGGACCTCGTGCTGGACAAGCTGGAGGAACTGGTCGAGCTCGTCGTCGTGCTGGGCCCGGATTCCCGGGGCGTCCCGATCGTCTGCACGCACGGCGACGAGCCGCTCGACCGGGACCGCTGGCGCACGGCCGTGGCCGCCTATCCCCAGCTGGCCGACCCGATCCAGATCCCGCTGGCCGAACTGCCCCGTACGGCCACGATGAAGACGCGCCGGGTGGAGCTGTCCCGCCGGCTCGAGGAGAAGCTCCTGTCGCAGGGCTGATCCGACCGGCGGCCGGGCGGCCGCGGGCCGCGCACCACGCTCCCGGTGGACGGGTCTCGTACGAGGGGCCCCGGTCCGCCGGGAGCTCGGCATGCCTGCGGGCAGCGGCTCCCGGCCTGCGGGATCGCCGCCAAGTCGGCGTCAAGTCGCGGAACAGTGGACGGCAAGATCGGTGTCGGAGTCTTGCCCACATGAAGCGTCAAGATGATGACAGCCATGAGTGAGGCGACCGGGGGCACCGAAGAAAGCCCGGTGCACGTTCT
This sequence comes from Streptomyces sp. GL_141, assembly GCF_057834385.1. Lineage (NCBI taxonomy): Bacteria > Bacillati > Actinomycetota > Actinomycetes > Kitasatosporales > Streptomycetaceae > Streptomyces > Streptomyces sp. GL_141. The sequence continues at coordinate 2,943,912 of NZ_CM174402.1, read as the reverse complement.
CTACGCGGCCATCGAGGAATCGGCCGCCCTGCTGGACGTGGAGTGCGCGCGGGACAAGGTCCTGCCCATCCTGGACATGTACGGCGACGCCCTCGCGCAGGCCGTGGTCGCGTTCCGGCTCGGGACGGGCCAGAAGCACGAGGGCGAGCTCGACTGCCGGTTCACGACCCCGCTGGACGTGGACCCGTACGCGCTCGCCGTGGAACACGGTCTGACCCCGCGGACGGACCACCCCGTCGGCGCCCTGCTCTCGGACATCCGGGACAACTGCCCGATCGACAGCTACGGAATCGACTTCGGCGTCGTCCGCGGCTTCAAGAAGATCTGGCTGGTCTTTCCCCGGAACGACCTGCAGGCGATATCGAAGCTCGCCGGAATTCCGTCGATGCCGCCCAGCCTCGGAGAGAGCATCGAGTTCTTCGACCGGTACGGCATGGGCGAAACGGTCGGCCTGCTCGGGATCGACTACCGGAGCAAGACCGTCAACGTGTACTTCGGCGAGCCCCCCACGGGCGGCTTCGCACCGGATGACGTGCGGTCCATGCTCCGCGAGGTCGACCAGGCGGAGCCGAGCGAGCAGATGCTCGAACTCGGCCGGCAGGCCTTCGGCATCTACGTGACCCTGAACTGGGATTCCCCGAAGGTCGAGCGGATCTGCTTCGCCGTGGCCACCGAGGACCCGACCTCGCTGTCCGTCCCGCTCGACCCGAAGGTCGAGCGGTTCGTGAAGCACGTACTGGCGGCCGATCCGGCCACGAAGTTCGTGTACGCCGTCGCCTCCCAGCCCGACGGCGAGTACTACAAGCTCCAGTCCTATTACCGGTGGCAGCCCGGAGTGCTCGACATCATGCAACTGGAAGACGGGGCGCTGGAAAGCCCGGTCTAAACGGCGTCCGGTTTCACGGCGTCCGGTTCAACGACCCTCCCTCACGCGCGCATTGCTCATTTCGGGCTGTCATTTTCTGGAAGGACGAAGACGAACATGGGAACCATCGAAGTTCCGGTCCTGATCGTGGGCGGGGGCGGGACCGGTCTGTCGGCCTCCGCCTTCCTGTCCGACCACGGGGTCGGCCACGTGCTGGTGGAGCGCCGCGCGGACACCTCGCGGCTGCCGAAGGCGCACTACATCAACCAGCGCACGATGGAGGTCTTCCGCCAGCACGGTCTGGACGGGGAGGTGCTCGAACAGGGCGCGCCCCTCGAGAAGTTCGGCAAGGTCCGCTACCAGACCACGCTGACCGGCGCGGGCCCGCTGGACAAGCGGCTGATCCACGAGATGGACGGCTTCGGCGGCGGCGAGCTCAGCGAGACGTACGCGGCGGCCGGCCCCGCCCTGTCGGCGAAGCTGCCCCAGGTGCGGCTGGAGCCGATCCTGCGCGAGCACGCCGAGCGCCGCAATCCCGGACGCGTCCTGTTCGGCCACGAGCTGACCTCGATCTCCGAGGAGGGCGACCGCGTGACCGCCGAGGTCCGCGACCTCGAGACCGGCGAGATCACCACGGTCGTGGCCCAGTACGCCATCGCGGCCGACGGCGGCCGCACGGTCGGCGCGGCCCTCGGCGTGAACATGCAGGGCCTGCCCTCCCTGTTCGACGCCACGACGGTCTACTTCTCCGCCGACCTGTCGGAGGTGTGGAACGAAGGCTCGCTCATCACCTGGTTCCTCAACCCCTACCGCCAGGACCTCTCCAGCGCCCTCATCGAGATGGGTCCGACCTGGGGGAAGAACTGCGAGGAGTGGGGTCTGCACCTTTCCCTCGTCGGCGTCGACCGCACCGACCCGCAGGCGGTGACCGCCCGGATCCGCGAGGTCCTCGGTCTGCCCGAGCTGGACGTGACCCTGCACGACGTGACGAGCTGGACCGTGGAGGCGGTGCTCGCCGAGCACTACCGCTACGGACGGGTCTTCCTCGCCGGTGACGCCGCGCACCGCCAGCCGCCCGCCGTCGGACTCGGCCTGAACACCGGCATCCAGGACGCGCACAACCTCGCCTGGAAGCTGGCGGCGGTCGTCGCCGGCAAGGCTCCCGACAGCCTGCTCGACACCTACGAGGCGGAGCGCAAGCCGGTCGGCCAGTTCAACCTGGGCTGGGCCATGTCCGCGGCCTCCCACCACCAGGTCGTCATCGACGGGGCCATCGGCCTCGGCCAGCACATCCCGGCGGAGCGCCGTACGCCGGTGTTCTTCGGCTACTTCGCCCCGACCCCGGTCGGCGCCGCCCAGCGTCAGCGGGCCGCGGAGATCTTCGCGACCCACCGCGGCGAGTGCCAGGCCCACGACGTGGAGATCGGCTTCGCCTACGAGGCGGGCGCGGTCGTCCCCGACGGCAGCCGGCCGCCGGCCCGCGCCGCCCTGGGCGACGTGTACGAGCCCACCACCCGCCCGGGCCACCGCCTGCCGCACGCGTGGATCGAGCGGGACGGCCGCCGGCTGTCCACGCACGACCTGACCGGTGCCCGGACCGGCTTCGTCCTGATCACCGGCCCCGAGGGGACGGCCTGGTCCGAGGCGGCCGCCCGGGCGTCGGAGACGTTCTCGGTCCCGGTCGTCGCGGTGTCCATCGGCGAAGGCGCGGAGTACGCCGACGCCGACGGCGCGTGGGAGGCGGTCCGCCAGACGGCCGCCGACGGCGCCGTGCTGGTCCGGCCCGACAACCACGTCGCCTGGCGCAGCGCGGGCGGCGAGGAGAACCCGGCCGAGGCCCTGGCCGCCGCGCTCGCGCAGGTCCTGGAGCAGAAGGCCCCGTAGCAGGGCTCGCACCAGGGAGGGCGCGGGCAGCGCCCTCCCCCGAGTGCCCCGGCACTCACCCGTCCGTACGCAAGATCACCTGGTGGAAGAGGCAGTGCAGCACATGATCGATCGCAGAAAGTTCCTTGTCGGCGCCGGCGGAGCCGCCCTCGCCGCGACCGGCGCAGCCGCCGTGTTCCCCGCTTCCGCCTCCGCTTCCGTGAGCTCCCGGACCCGGTCCGGCATCCGGTGGGGCCGACTGGACGAGCGGCTCAGCGGACACCTGGTCCTGCCGTCCGACGCGGACTACCAGCGTGCCAAGCAGCTCTACCAAGTGCAGTTCGACGCCGCGAACCCCCGCGCGGTGGCCTACTGCAAGAGCCCCTCCGACGTGGCGAAGTGTCTGACCTTCGCCCAGCACCACGACATCGAGGTCGCGGCGCGCAGCGGCGGCCACAGCGCCGCCGGCTACTCCACGACCCAGGGCCTCGTCATCGACGTGTCCGGGCTCAACGAGGTCACCCTCGGCGCCGGCAACGGCACCGCGCGGATCGGCACCGGCGCGCAGCTGGTCGACATCGCGAACACCCTCGCGCCGGCCGGGCTGGGCATATCGGGCGGCTACTGCCCGACCGTCGCGGCGGGCGGGTTCTTCCAGGGCGGCGGCATGGGCCTGTTCACCCGGCACATCGGCATGGCCTCGGACAAGGTCACCGCGGCGAAGGTGGTCCTCGCCGACGGCCGCATCGTGACCGCCTCGGCCGAGCAGCACCGGGACCTCTTCTGGGCCCTGCGCGGCGGCGGCGGCGGCAACTTCGGCATCGTGACCTCCTACGACGTCACCCCCTCGCCCCTCACCAACGTGTCGGCCATCAATATCGTCTGGCCCTACGCCCAGGCGCTGGAGATGCTGGACGGCTGGGCGAAGTGGCTGGTCGACGCGCCGCACTCGATCGGCAGCGGCATGAACGTCACGCTCACGGACGCCGCGCCCGGCACCGTCCCGACCGCGTCGATCTTCCTCGGCTCCGTGGACACCGGTCCCGCCTTCGACGAGGAGATCGCCCGCCTGCTGTCGATCGTCGGTGTGCCCCCGGTGTACAAGCAGAAGTTCACCGCCCCGTACAAGAACGTGATGATGCAGCTCTACCGCTGCGCCGAGCTCACCGTGGACGAGTGCCACCGCGACGACACCAGCCCCGGCGGCAAGGTCCCGCGCGCCGCGTTCGGCGCCTGGCGCAGCCGTCTGTTCAAGCAGACGATGCCGCGCGAGGGCTGGGCGAAGGCCCTGGAGGTCTTCGAGAGCGACCGGATGCCCGGCCAGATGCGCCAGCTGCAGATCTCCGCCCTGGGCGGCGAGGCCAACAAGGTGGCGCGCACCGCCACCGCGTACGTGCACCGCGACACCCTCTTCTCGGTCAGCTTCCTCACCGCGAACGCCGTCGCGCCCGTCGCCGACGAGGCCAAGGCCTCGGCGAACCGCTGGGTCGACGCGGGCTTCGCCGCCATCGACCCGTACTCGAACGGCGAGACGTACCAGAACTTCATCGACGCGCGGCTGCCCGACTGGGAGCGCTCGTACTACGCCGAGAACTACCAGCGGCTGCGCACGGTCAAGGCCAAGTACGACCCGTACAAGTTCTTCCAGTTCGCCCAGAGCGTCCGCTGATCAGCTGATCAGGGGCCCGGCCGGCCGTGTCCTGGGGCGCACGGCCGGCCGGGCCGCCCGGTGGCGCGCCCCGGCATCCGGTGCCGATCCGAACCCGATCCCGCTCCCCAGCCGTTCAGATAGGAGCATTCCGTGTACATAGCGGATCTGGAGTACGCGGCCCCGATGCCGTGGCCCGCCGAAGTCGACCCCGATCACGTGCGCGAGGCCACGGACCGGCTGATCGCCCACGTCGCCGGCCGGGTCGACGCCGACGGCGCGCTGCGCGAGGAGTGCCAGAGCAGGGTGCTGGAATCGGCGCTCGCGCTGTCGCTGATGACGCGCACCGGTACGGACTCGCCCGCCCGGGACCGCCTGCTCGACTTCCTGCGGGCGCACCGGGACACCCCGGACAAGCTCGAACGCGTCCTCGCGACGCTCGCCGTCGCGCGGGCCACCGGCCGGACCTCCGCCGGTGACGCCGAGCTCGTCGCCAAGCTGACGGAGGGCGTGCTCGGCGACGCCCCGGGGTTCATCTCCGCCCGCCGCCGCATGATGGTGTGCGCGGTGCTGTCCGTGCTCGGCTGCCCGCTGCCGCCCGAGGTCCTGGACGCGGTCGCCGACGAGGTCCCCTCCGACCCCCTGCACTCCTGGGCCGCCGTACAGCAGGCCTCGGTGACCCTGATCCTCGCCGCCGCCGCGGGGGTGGACAACGAGGTCACCGCCGCCGCGCTGGAGACCCTGGCCGCCACGGACCCCGCGACGACGGTGTGGGAGGGCTACGCCCTGATGCACCTGCTGGTGCTGCACGGGCTAGCCGGCTTCCCGGGCAACGAGGAGACCGTGCGCGGCGGGCTGCGGACGCTGCTGCGCCACCAGCGCGCCGACGGCGGCTTCCCGTTCGTCCTGGAGATGCACAACTGGTGCACCTCGACGGCCGGAACGGCCCTCGTCGCGGCGGGCGCCCCGACGGAGCTGCTGCGCCGGATGGCGGGGATGCTCGTCGACCACCAGGGCGGCGCCGCGCCCGCGTCGCTCTCCCGCGGCGCGACGCTCACCGACGGCTGGTCGATGTCGGAGATCGTGGCCCAGAACGACGTGGACGACACCTCGTGCGCCCTGGAGTTCCTCCAGGCCATCGACCCGATCGCCTACGGGGACTCCGTGCGGCGCGGGGTGGAGGGGCTGCTCGCGGTCCAGGGCGCCGACGGCGGGTTCCCCACGTACGTCGCCGGGGCCTCCTCCGAACCGTGCATGACGGCCGCGGCCATCTGCGGGCTCGCCCCGCACCCCGACACGCTGGCCGCCCGGCAGCGCGCGCTGACCTTCCTCACCGAAAGCCAGCTCGACGACGGCGGTTTCGAGCCGGGCTGGAGCCGCAGCCGGCTGCACACGATCTTCCGTGCGCGCCTCGCCGCGTGCACCGCGGGCCCGCAGGACCACCACGTGGCCCGCATGGCCGAGCGGATCGAGCGCACGGTGCTCGAGACGCAGAACGAGGACGGCGGCTGGGGAATGCAGCCGGGCGACCCCAGCGACGACATCAGCACCGCCTACGGACTGATCACGCTGTGCTACGGGACCGACCACCGGCCCATCGGGCGCGCGCTGTCCTGGCTGCTCGCGCACCAGAACGCGGACGGCGGCTACAGCGGCCCGCCCGACATGGTCGGCCCGCGCCCGTTCCCGTACAGCTTCCCCATCCTGACCGACGCACCCGTGCTGCTCGCCTTCGGTCACGTCCGCTCCCGGATCTGGGACACGGCTGCCGTGCTCCAGGGAGCGAACTGAGCCTCGGGACATGACCGTTCGCGCCGTGTTTGAGGAATCGCCCACTCAATGTCACCACGGCCGGTGAAAGCACCTGGGGAGGAGGAGGTCTTGGACCTCCTCCTCCCTTCGTGCGGGGTCAACGTGCCCTAGCCTCATGACCGTTAACGACTCAGAAGCACCATCGCGACGCTCTTTCCCCTTCGATTTACCCTTCGACGGAAGACCGAGGAAATTGACATGATGCGCAAGATAGCGGCCCTGCCCAGTGGAAGGCTGGGCAAATGGGTCGTCATCGCACTCTGGGCGGCCCTGCTGGTTCCGGCCCTCATGCTGGCCGGAAAGCTCGGTGACGTCGAAGAGAACGACAACTCGGCCTGGCTGCCCGGCAATGCGGAATCGACCGCCGTCGTGGAGCGGGCCGAGAAGTTCATGTCTGCCGACACCCTGCCCGCGGTCGTGATCTACGACCGGTCCGCAGGGGTCACCGATGCCGACCTGGCCAAGGCCAAGGCCGACGTCGAGGCCTTCAACGGCATCGCGAACATCGTCGGGCCGGCCCAGGGGCCGGTGAAGTCCGAAGACGGCAAGGCCATCCAGACGGTGGTCCAGGTCAAGAAGGACAAGTCGGGCTGGGAGGGCATCGGCACGGTCGTCGACGCGATGACCGAGGTCGGCAAGAAGAACGCCGACGGTCTCGGCTTCCACGTCGCCGGCCCGAGTGGTTACGCGGCCGACTCGATCAAGGCGTTCAGCGGGGGCGGGGCCCTGACGACGATCACCGCGCTCGTGGTGGTCGCGATCCTGCTGCTGACGTACCGGAGCCCGCTGCTGCCGCTGTTGCCGCTGCTGACCGTGGGCGTCGCCCTGGTCACCTCGGAGGCGGTGATCTACGTACTGGCGAAGAACGCCGGCCTGGTCGTCAACAAGCAGACCAGCTTCATTCTCACCGTCCTGGTGTTCGGCGCCGCCACGGACTACGCGCTCCTGCTCATCTCCCGCTACCGGGAAGAGCTGCTCCGGCACGAGGACCGGCACGACGCGATGGCGGAGGCCCTGTACCGCTCCAGCCCCGCGATCATCGCCAGCGCCGCGACCGTCGCGGTCAGCCTGATGCTGCTGATGCTGGCCACCCTGAACTCCACCCAGGGGCTCGGCCCGGCCTGCGCCGTCGGCGTCCTCGTCGGCCTGCTCGCCATGATCACCCTGATGCCGGCCCTGCTCGTGGCCTGCGGCCGCTGGATCTTCTGGCCGGTGAAGCCCACGTACGGGGCGCCCGCCACCGCCGAAAGCGGAATCTGGTCCCGGGTCGGCACCGCCGTCTCCGGCCGGCCGCGGCTCGTGTGGATCGGCACCGCGCTGGCGCTCGCCGTCATGGCGCTGGGCGTGCTCGGCCTCAAGGCCGACGGGCTCGCCAACAAGGACCAGTTCACCAACACCCCGCAGATGGCCGTCGGCGAGAAGATCCGGGCGGAGCACTTCCCGGCCGGCTCCGGCGACCCCATCTTCGTCGTGAGCAAGGCCGCCTCGGCGGAGCAGGTGCGGACCGCGCTGCTCACCGTCCCCGGCATCGCGAGCGTCACGCCCCCGACGGCCAAGGACGGCGAGGCCGTCATGCTCGGGGAGCTCAAGGACGACCCCAGCAGCACGACCGCGATGAGCACCGTCGAGAAGGCCCGGGACGCGGTCCACGCGGTCGAGGGCGCCGACGCCCAGGTCGGCGGCAGCTCGGCGGTCATGCTCGACACCCAGACGGCCGCCGCCCGCGACTCCAAGGTGATCATCCCGATCGTGCTGGTCGTGGTGCTGCTGATCCTCATGCTGCTGCTGCGGTCGGTGGTCGCACCGCTGCTGCTCATGGGCACGGTGGTGCTGTCCTTCGGTGCGGCCATCGGTGTGAGCAGCCTGGTGTTCAACCACGTCTTCGGCTTCGCGGGCGCGGAAGCCTCCTTCCCGCTGCTGACCTTCGTCTTCCTGGTCGCGCTCGGCATCGACTACAACATCTTCCTGGTCACCCGGGTGCGCGAGGTGTCGATGGAGGAGGGCACCCGGCGCGGCGCGCTGCTGGGCCTGTCCACCACCGGTGGTGTGATCACCTCGGCGGGTCTGGTGCTGGCCGGCACCTTCGGGGCGATGGCCTCGCTGCCGCTGGTCTTCGCGGCCGAGCTCGGCTTCGCGGTGGCGTTCGGCGTCCTGCTCGACACGATGATCGTCCGCTCGGTGCTGGTCACGGCGCTGACCCTGGACGTGGGCCGCTGGATGTGGTGGCCCAGCAAGCTGTTCCTGCGGGAGGACGACCCCGAGCCCCTGGTGGAGACCCCCGACCTGGAGCCCGCTCTCGGCGGTAAGTGACGACACCCCGCACAGGCGACACACCGCACACACGAAGGGCCTCCCGGCAGCCGCCGGGAGGCCCTTCGTGGTGGTGCGCCGCCGGCTCAGCGGTCGCGGTAGGCCACCTGCTCGGCCATCTTGACCAGGCGCTTGTGCCAGTCGTCCGCCAGCGGTGCGTCGTCGAGGGCCGCGCAGGCCGTCGCGACGAGCTGGTCGATCTGCTCCTCGACCTCCTGGCGGACGCCGGAGGCGAGCAGGGCCGCGCGCAGCTCGGCCGGGTCCCAGCCGCCGGTCCTGCCGTCCTCCACCAGCCGGGCCACCCGCTCGTCCTTGGTGGCAGCCAGGGCCAGCAGCAGGGTCATCTTGTGCTCCACGAGGTCCAGCCCGGCGGGCTTGCCGGTCGCCACCCCGTCCCCGAAGGCGTCGAGCAGGTCGTCGCGGAGCTGGAAGGCCTCGCCGGCCGCGACCCCGTACTCCTCGAAGGGGAACTGGAGTTCGGGCCGTCCGGCGATGGCTGCCCCGAGCGAGAGGGGCCGGTGGATGGTGTAGCGGCCGGACTTGCAGACGGCGACCCAGCGGGACAGCGCCGGATCGGCCGTCAGCTCGGCGGCGAGGGCGATGTCCAGCTGCTGGCCGATGATCACCTCGGTGACCAGGTCGTTCCAGATCCGCAGGGCCGGGCCGGCCAGCCCGCTGGCGAGCCGGTTGGCGTAGCTGAGCGCCAGGTCGCCGGCGAGGATGCCGATGCCCTCGCCGAACCGGCGGTGCTCGCCCGCCCAGCCGTGCTCCGCGTGGAGGGCGGCGTGCTTGGCGTGCACGGTGGGAGTCCCGCGCCGGGTATCGGAGTTGTCCATGATGTCGTCGTGGATGAGGGCGAACACGTGCAGGAGTTCCAGGGCGGCGGCCGCCGCGACGACCGTCGCCGTGCCCTCTTCGTCCCCCTCGTCCGCCGTGCCGCCGGCCGCCAGGTAGCCGCTCACGCAGAAGGCGGGGCGCAGCCGCTTCCCGCCCGCCCTGACGATGTCCGCGACCGCCTCGACCGGTACCGCCACGCGGGCGTCCACGGCCCCCCAGTGCTCGGCCTCGGCCTTCAGGAGGTCATCGATCGTGACGCTGACCCGGGCCAGCAGCCTGTCGCAGGCGTCGCGGTCCACGCCGGAGCTCCCGGTGGGGGCCTGCGGCGTCGGCCGGTCTAGTTCCGCGGGAAGTTTCAACACGACGTTCTCCTTGGCAGTCACTTCGGTTGGGATGTCGCCGAACCCGAGGGCCGCGGGCCGCTCGACGGCCGGGAACTCATGAATTCGGGCCGCAGGATTTCGGTCTTTCCGAGCCGTGACGGTCATCTTCGGTCAAATGACTTGCCGGGGACTGAGGGGCGGGTTGGTATTGGCTTGGAGGCAAGCCGATTCCAATCGGGAGAATAGTCGCGGCCAAGTCCGCGGTTGGCGGACGGGTGGACGATCCGCTGTAATGCGTGATGCCGTCCGGAGTCGTCCCAGGCCGGGCCGGCGCCGGTCCGGACGGCTGCCGGGCTGCACCGTGCCCTGTGAACACGCCTTCGTGTACGGCGAGTTGAGTCAACGTGTCCGGAAGCCGCCGCCCGCCGGGACGGGGCTCCGTCCCGGCAACGGATATCGCCCAATTCGGTGGGCGCGGCACTGCGTCAATTCGGCTTGGGGAATTCTAGGCGGGCGGAAGGGAGCCCTTGACGAATCCGTCGCGGCTCGGTGATCCTCTTCGTGCAACCCATTGATCGGAGCTCCGGACGAGAGGGTTCCGATGTACGGGAAATGAGGGGGCGGTGTAAAGCCGTCAAGCGGGTCGGGTCGCTCGCTCTCGAGCGGGAATTCGCACAGACTATGAGGAAATCAATCACATGAGCGGGCTCATTGTTCCCCCAGGCCAGGGGCGAAAACTGGTCACGAAGGCACAGGACGTGACCTTCAAGGTCACCGCGGCGGACGGCTCTTCCATCTCGGTCTTCGAAGTGATCGTGCCGCCGGGCTTCGACGTCGGCGCGCACACGCACACCAAGTCGCAGGAGTTCTTCTACGTCCTGGAAGGGGAGTTGGAACTCCTGGCGTTCGAGCCCGCCGAACGCACCACGGACACATGGCGCACCTGGGAATCCGCCGCCGGGGACAAGGCCGTCCGCGCGACCGCGGGCAGCTGCATGTTCGTCCCCCCGGGCACCCCGCACGCATTCCGCAACGCCTCGGACGAACCGGCGCGCATGCTCTTCCAGAGCTATCCCTCGCCCGACCACGAGCACTATTTCGACGAGATCGTCGAGATCTTCTCCGCCGGCCCCTCGGTGGACGCCGAGGCGGTCCGGCTGATGCGCGAACGCTATGACGTCAACCAGATCACGCCCCTGCGCTTCGAACCGCCCGTCCTTCCGAATCTTCGGTCCTCGACCGACCGCACGGCGTAACGAGAGGTGACCACCATGGACAGGATTCCCCTCGTTCACGCGAGTCTGGGAGAGAAGGAACTGGCCGCCGTCGCCGAGGTGTTCTCCTCGGGCTGGCCGGCCGGCCAGGGCCCCCAGGGCAAGGCCCTGGAGGCCCAGCTCGTCGAGCGCTACGGAGTCGGTGACGCCGTCTCGCTCAGCAACTGCGGCGCCGCGCTCCACCTGGCGATGCTCGCCCTCGGCGTCGAACCGGGCGACGAGGTGATCGTCGCCGACTACACCTTCCCGGCCCCCGCCCACGCGGTGCGCTACGTCGACGCCGTGCCCGTCTTCGCCGACGTGCGCGCCGACACCGGCACCGTGGACCCGCAGGCCGTGGAGAGCCTGATCGGGCCGCGGACCGTCGGCATCATCGCGGTGGACACGGTCGGCCTGCCCGCCGACTACACCGAGCTGAACGCGATCGCGGACCGCCACGGCCTGTTCGTGGTCGAGGACGCCGCCTGCTCGGTCGGCGCCACCTACCAGGGGCGCCAGGCCGGCACGCTGGCCCCGGTGGCCTGCCTGTCCTTCCACGGACGCAAGGGAGCCAGCAGCGGCGAGGGCGGCGCGCTGCTCTCCGCCGACCCCGTGATCGGGCAGGACGCGCGGCTGCGGTCCTCCTTCGGCATCGGCAGCATCTTCGACCAGTCGCAGATCGTCGGGCTGCCGATCCCCGAGTTCACCGACATCGGCTACAACTACAAGATGTCCGACATCGCCGCCGCGATCCTGCGCGTGCAGATGGGCCGGATCGACGAACTGCTGGTCCGCCGCAGCACCATCGCCGCCCAGTACGGCGAACTCCTCGCGGAGGAAGACCTCCTGACGCTTCCTCACATACCCGAGGACCGCACCCACGCCTGGCAGTCCTACATGGTGACCCTGGACCCGCGGGTGGACCGCGCCGGGCTCGCCGCCGCGCTCCGCGCCCAGGACATCGGCTGCGGACACGGCACGTGGGCCACCCACGTGCAGCCGGTCTACCAGTCCAAGCGCAAGTGCCCGGTCTCGGCCGATCTCTTCCAGCGCAACCTGGCGATCCCGATGCACGCCGAACTGACCGAGGCGCAGGTCGAGCGCGTCGTGAGCGTCCTGCGGACCGAGCTGCGCACCCACGCGCGCGCCCGCTGAACCCCGGCGCGGCGGCAGCAGGACCCGGCTGCCGCCGCGCCGCCACGGCCTGCGTCCCTCGCCCGTACGTCCCTGACCGAGCCGGAACCTGTGTTTGAGGAGTGTTGGTGCTTACGGTCTCCCTTGTCGGCGCGGGGCCGCGCGGTTTCGCGGTCCTGGAGCGGCTCTGTGCCAACGAGCGCAAATCCCCGTCCCATCGAGCGGTGACCGTGCACGTAGTCGAGCCGCACGCGCCGGGCCCCGGACGGGTGTGGCGCACCGAGCAGCCGCGCCAGCTGCTGATGAACACCGTGGCCTCGCAGGTCACCGTCTACACCGACCACAGCGTGCTGATGGACGGCCCCGTCGAGGAGGGCCCCAGCCTGTACGAGTGGGCGGCCGGGCTCGCCCGCGACGCCGAAGAGCCCGGGGTGCGCGGCCGGTTCCCCGCCGAGGCGCTGGCCGAGGCGCGCCGGCTGGGCCCGGACGACTACCCCACCCGCGCCTTCTACGGCGTCTACCTGGAGGACGCCTTCCGCGCGGTGACCGCGAACGCGCCCGGGCACGTCACCATCGTCGAGCACCGCACCCGGGCCGTGTCCCTGACCGACGGGGCCGGGTACGGCGGTCCGCAGACCCTGGAGCTGGCGGACGGCACGCGCCTCACCGGCCTGGACGCCGTGGTCCTCTCCCTGGGTCACGTGCCGGCCAGGCCCACCCGGGGCGAGAGCGCGCTCGCGCGGGCCGCCGCCGCGCACGGGCTGACGTACATCGCCCCCGCGAACCCGGCGGACGTGGACTTCTCCGTGGTGGCACCGGGCGAGACGGTCTTCGTCCGCGGCCTGGGCCTCAACTGCTTCGACGTGCTCGCGCTGCTCACCGAGGGTCGCGGCGGCACCTTCGCGCGCGAGGGGGAGGCGCTGCGCTACCGGCCCTCGGGCCGCGAGCCGCGGATCGTCGCCGGCTCCCGGCGCGGTGTGCCGTACCACGCGCGCGGCGAGAACCAGAAGGGCCCGTACGAGCGCCACGAGCCGCGGCTGCTCACCCCGCAGGCCATCGACCGGATGCACCGGCGCGCGGCGGACGGCGAGCGCCTGCACTTCCTCACCGACCTGTGGCCGCTGATCGCCAAGGAGGTGGAGGGCGTCTACTACGGCGCCCTGCTGGCCGCCCGGGGACGGGAGCGGCAGCGCGCGTCCTTCGTCGAGCACTACCTCGCCGCGCCGGACCCCGAGTCCGAGGCCCGGCTCCTGGACTCCGCCGGCATCGCCGCGGAGGACCGCTGGGACTGGGAGACACTGGCCCGGCCCTACCGGGACCGCGCCCTGCGCGACCGCGCCGAGCACCGCGCCTGGCTCCTCGGCCACCTCGCCGAGGACGTGCGCCAGGCCAGGGCCGGCAATGTGCACGGACCGCTGAAGGCCGCCCTGGACGTCCTGCGCGATCTGCGCAACGAGATACGCCTGGCGGTCGACCACGGAAAGCTGGAGGGCGCCTCCTACCGGGACGACCTCCAGAGCTGGTACACCCCGCTCAACGCGTTCCTGTCCATCGGGCCGCCCGCCTCGCGCATCGAGGAACTGATCGCGCTGATCGAGGCCGGAGTCGTGGAGGTCATGGGCCCCGGCGTACAGGTGCACGTCCCGCCCGCGGACGGGGAGGGGGACGCGGCTGCGGATGCGCATGCGCATGCGGCCGTGGCCGTGGACGACGCCCGAGGCGCGGGCCCGGCGGTGTTCACCGTCACCTCCGACGCCGTCCCCGGGCCCCCGGTGGCCGCCACGGCCCTCATCGAGGCCCGGCTGCCGGAGCCGGACCTGCCGCGCACGGCGGAGCCGCTGCTGCGGGACCTGCTGGAGAGCGGGCAGGCCGCCCGCCACCGCATCGAGGGCGCCTGCGGCACCGCGTACGAGACCAAGGGCCTGGCCGTCACCGAGCGCCCCTACCGGCTCCTCGACGCCGGGGGCCGGGCCCACCCGCGCCGGTTCGCCTACGGCGTGCCCACCGAAGCGGTGCACTGGGTGACCGCCGCCGGAAGCCGCCCCGGGGTCAACTCCATGACGCTCGGCGACGCGGACGCCATCGCCTGCGCCGTGCTCGCGCTGCCCGCCGCCCCCGAGGCGGCCCGTCCGCCCGGGCAGTACCGGCACTCGTCCTCCGATCCCGTCGAGGTGAACGCATGACAGCCGACGACCGAGCGAGCGCGCCGGGCACGGCGCCGGCCGGGTGCGGCCCCGACTCCGGGCTGCTGTCCCCGGTCCGGGCCGGTACGCCCGCCGAAGCCGCCACCTCCGACCTGGCCTGGCTGCAGGCCATGCTCGACGCGGAGGCCGCCCTCGCCCGCGCCCAGGCCAAGGCCGGCAGCGTGCCCGCCGAGGCGGCCGCCGTCATCAGCCGCGCCGCACGGGCCGAACGGCTGGACCTGCGCGCACTCGCGCTGGTCGCGCGGGAGACCGCGAACCCGGTGGTCGGACTGGTCCGGGAACTCACCCGGCTGGTCGCCGCCGAGTCCCCGGAAGCCGCCGAGTTCGTCCACCACGGCTCCACCAGCCAGGACGTCTTCGACACCGGCGCCATGCTGGTCGCCGACCGTACGCTGCGGCTGGTCCGCGCGGACCTGGAACGGTCCGCCGCGGCCCTGGCGGACCTCGCCGCCCGGCACCGTGACACCGCCATGGCGGGCCGCACCCTCGCCCTGCACGCCGTACCCACCACCTTCGGCCTGAAGGCGGCCGGCTGGCGCAGGCTGCTGCTGGACGCCCGGGACCGGGTGGCCGCCGTGCTCGACGGAGGCCTGCCCGTATCGCTGGGCGGAGCCGCCGGCACCCTCGCCGGATACCTGGAGCTCGCCCCGCCCGCGGAGGGCGGCGACTGCGGCGACCACGGCAGCTACGGCGACCACGGCAGCTACGGCGCCTACGCGGACCGGCTCCTGGACGCCTACGCCGCCGAGACCGGCCTGGCCCGCCCGCCGCTGCCGTGGCACGCGCTGCGCACCCCGATGGCCGATCTCGCCGCCGCCCTGGCGTTCGTCACGGGCGCCCTGGGCAAGATCGCCGTGGACGTGCAGTCGCTGACCCGGACCGAGGTCGCAGAGGTCGCCGAACCCGCGGTGGAGGGGCGCGGCGCGTCCTCGGCGATGCCGCACAAGCGCAACCCGGTCCTGGCCACCCTGATCCGCAGCGCCGCACTGCAAGTGCCCCTGCTGGCCGCCGGGGTGACGCAGTGTCTGGTCTGCGAGGACGAGCGCTCGGCCGGGGTGTGGCACGCCGAGTGGCAGTTGCTGCGCGAGTGCCTGCGCCTGGCCGGCGGCGCCGCGCACACCGCCGTGGAACTGACCGGGGGACTGGTCGTACGGCCCGAACGGATGCGGGAGAACCTGATGCTGACGGGAAGCCAAGTGGTATCGGAGAGGGTGTCCGCCGTCCTGGCGCCCCGGATCGGCAAGGCCGAGGCGAAGGAACTGCTGACCCGGGCCTCCGCCGAGGCGGAGGCCACCGGCGGCTCGCTGGCCGACATCCTGGGCGCGCTGCCCAAGGTGAAGCGGCACCTGACGGATGCCCAGATCGTCCGGCTGCTGGATCCGGAGGGGTACACCGGCGCCGCGGCGGCCCTGGTGGACCAGGAGCTGGCCCGCGCCGGCGGGATCCCGCCCGCGCGGGCGGAGTAGACGCAGACGCAGGAGGCGCAGCAGGCAGGACGCCGCCGGGACCTCCCGGCGGCGCGCGGAAGCCCCGGCCGGGGGCGGAGGACCTTCGGGGTCGCCGTCCACGGCCGGGGCTCCGTCGTTCCCGGGGGCCGCCGGGCGGCGAGTTTCGGCCAGTGCGTCCGGCGGGGGCGCCCCCCGGTCCCCGTCCGCAGGGGGAAAGGCCAGGCGAAAGGCCCCGGAGAAAGGTCCGGCCGAATGGTCCGGTCGAAAGGACCCGGGGAAGGCAAGTCACCGCCAAGCCAGTAGCAAGCGCCATACGCGATGTTGGGGAACGTACACGCTGTGAGGGCAGCAGAAATTCTCTACATCAGAGAGATAGATGCCAGGTATGCCAATTCTATGTAAGCCTTCGGTGAGCGTGCCGGAACACATCATCACGATGGAAGACACTCTGGCATTCGCCAGGGAGGCGCACGCGGGCAAGCCGCAGCTTCCGCTGGCCCTTCGACTGATAGAGAACACGGGGGTGCGCAAGCGTCACCTGGTCCAGCCGATCGAAAAGACGCTGCGCCACCCCGGTTTCCAGGAACGCAATCGCATCTACGAGATCGAATCGAAGAAGCGGTGCCCGGAAGTCATAGAAAAGGCCCTGGAGGACGCGGGCCTGGTGGCGACGGACATCGACGCGATCATCTACGTCTCGTGCACCGGGTTCATGATGCCCTCGCTCACCGCGTGGCTGATCAACGAGATGGGGTTCCGCTACGACACGCGGCAGCTCCCCATCGCGCAGCTCGGCTGTGCCGCGGGTGGTGCGGCGATCAACCGCGCTCACGACTTCTGCGTGGCGCACCCCGAGAGCAACGTCCTGATCGTCTCCTGCGAGCTGTGCTCGCTGTGCTACCAGCCGGATGCCGACGACGTCGGCTCGCTGCTGTCGGACGGGCTGTTCGGTGACGCGGTCGCGGCCGCGGTGGTGCGGGGCAGCGGCGGCGCCGGCGTCCTGCTGGAGCGCAACGCCTCCTACCTCATTCCGAACACCGAGGACTGGATCTCGTACTCCGTCCGCGACACCGGATTCCACTTCCAGCTCGACCGCCGAGTGCCCGGAACGATGGAGCCGATCGCTCCTGTGCTGGGCGACCTGGCCACGCTCCACGGCTGGGACATCGGCGATCTGGATTTCTACATCATCCACGCCGGCGGGCCCCGCATTCTGGACGACCTCGCCAAGTTCCTCAACGTGGACCGGACGGTCTTCCGGCACAGCTGGTCCACGCTGACGGAATACGGGAACATCGCCAGCGCGGTCGTGTTCGACGCCCTCCGCCGGCAGTTCGAAGAAGCCGAGCGGCTGTCGGCGGGATCCACCGGCGTGATTGCCGGATTCGGTCCCGGAATCACGGCCGAAATGGTCCTGGGGAGCTGGGTTCCGGCCGCCCCGCAGCACGTGGAAGCGAAGCCGGCCGTCCGGTCGGTGCCGCGTCAGCTCTCGGGAAGCATGGTGGGGACGGCATGAGCAACGGCCAGCCGACGTCGGATCGGATCATGGGGCTCATCACGGGGTACTGGGCGACCGGCATCCTGGGCACGGCGGCGCACTACTCCCTGTTCACGCACCTGGAGGACGGTGCGACCTCCGCCGCCCACCTGGCCGACCTCGCCGGGATCTCCGAGCGGGGCGCGCAAGCCCTCCTCGACGGCCTGGTCAGCATCGGCCTGGTCGAGGTGGACGGCGGCGACTACCGCAACACCGCCGAGGCGTCCGCCTTCCTGGTGGACGGCCGCGCCGCATCGCTGAGCGGGTTCGCCCAGCTCAAGATGGGCCACATGGGCAGCCTTTCGGTGCTTCCCGAGGTCGTCCGCGCCGGCGGCCCGCTGACGGACGCCGTGGTGGAGGTGGCCGACAACCCGCACTGGGAGCAGCTCGTCCAGGCCATCGCCGCGCAGTCGGTGCCCGTCGCGAAGATCGCCGCCGAGACGCTGCGGCTGTCGGAGGCCGGGGAGATCTCGATCCTCGACATCGGCGGCGGCTCGGGCATCTGCTCGGGCATCTGGCTGGAATTGAACCCCGAGGCGCGCGCGACCCAGCTCGACTGGGAGCCGATCAACTCGATCGCCCGCCGGCTGCTCACGCAGCGGGGCGTCGCCGATCGCGTCGGTTACATCGACGGGGACTTCCACACCACCGGGTTCGGCGACTCCGCGCACGACATCGTGATGTACTCCAACATCGCCCACCAGGAAGGGGCGGAGGACAACATCGCGATCTTCGCCAAGGCGCGCGGTGCCCTGAAGCCCGGCGGTACGCTCGTCGTCTCCGACTACATTGTCGAGGACGACCGCAGCGGCCCTCCCTTCGCGCTGACCTTCGCCTCGGAAATGCTGCTCAAGAGCCGGCACGGGGGCACGTGGAGCCGTGCCGATTACCACGCCTGGCTCACCAAGGCCGGCTTCGCT
Source organism: Streptomyces sp. GL_141 (assembly GCF_057834385.1). Classification (NCBI taxonomy): domain Bacteria; kingdom Bacillati; phylum Actinomycetota; class Actinomycetes; order Kitasatosporales; family Streptomycetaceae; genus Streptomyces; species Streptomyces sp. GL_141. The sequence goes on along the minus strand of NZ_CM174402.1, from coordinate 2,925,758 downwards.
GAAATCACCTTCCAGAGCACGCCTTCGCCGACCACGCTGATCTTCGCGCGGTAGTCGGGGACCTTATTGCGGAGCGCCGGTCGGAGGGGAAGCGGAATGGACCCCACCCCGGCGCTCCGAGCATGATCAGTGACGAGTAGAACGTCATCGTGCCGGGGAGTGCGGGATTCCGAACGTTGCCCGGATCTACCTTTCTGGCATATGCCTTCCGGCTGGCTAAAGTTCAACTCACGAGATTTTCAGCGGGGGTTGTCATCCTTGATCGCCATGCTGGATCCTTCCTGGTGCAGAGGTGACGACACTCGTCATCCGGCTGAGGCCGGGACGTACGCATCTTTCGGGGGAGCTTGATGAGTACAGAGGCAGTGAACGAAGAAATTGATTTCGGTGTGTTGACCGCAGACCTCAGGGCCGACGGTAGACGTGGTACGGACATTGTCGTCGGACAGCGATTGGGAGGCAGGAGCACGCGCAGCGTCGCCGAGCTGGAGCGGGAAGTACGGGAACTCCGCCAGGCGAACGAGACGCTGAAGATGTACTTCACGATGGCGCTGGAGCTCGATCTCCAGTCCCCGCCGCCCGCCGCCGTCTTCGAGATGGCCCGCGAGCGGGCTGGTGCGCACGCCGTCGCGCCCCAGCCCCCCGCTCCGCGGCCACACGGCGGAGTCCGGTGGGCGCAGGAGGACCCGGAGGAAGCCGGGGACGTACCGCCGACCAAGGTCGAGTTCCGGGTCCTGGGCCCGATCGAGGCCACCATCGGCGGACGCTACGTGGACCTCGGGGCCACGAAGCAGCGGGCGGCGCTCACCCTGCTGGTCAGCCAGGTGGGCCAGCCCGTATCGGTCGACGTCCTGGTGGAAGCGCTGTGGGACGGTCAGCCGCCGCAGTCGGCGATCTCCTCGCTGCACGCCTACATCGCCAACCTGCGCCGGGTGCTGGAGCCGGACCGCGCGCCGCGCAAGCCCGCGAAGGTACTGCGCACCCGGGGGCGCGGCTATTTGCTCGACAGCAGTGTCGTCGACGTGGACGCCCACCGGTTCGGCACATGCGCGACCGCCGGCTGGCAGGCGCTGGACCGGTGTGACCCGCAGCGGGCCCTCGGTGAGTTCGAGGCCGGGCTCGCCCTGTGGCGCGGGGAGGCGTACGCGGAAGTCTCCGATGCCACCCACGTGTCGCCCGAGGTGGTGCGCCTGGAGGAACTGCGCCTGTCGGTGGTCGAGGGCCGCTGCGCGGCACTGATCGCCGTGGGCGCCCACGAAGTGGCCGTCTCGGAACTGGCGGGCTTCACCCAGTCCCATCCGCTGCGCGAATACGGCTGTGAACTCTTCAGCCTGGCCCTGTACCGGGCCGGACGTCAGGCCGACGCGCTCTCGGTGCTGCGGATGCACCAGCGGCGCATGGCCGAGGACCTGGGGATCTCGTCGAGCCCCGCGCTCCAGCGCCTCGAGGTCGAGATCCTGCGCCAGGCCCCGACCCTGGACTGAGCCGCGACGGCCCGGGCAGCCCGGGTGGCCCGGGCAGTCCGGGTAATCCAGGCAGTCCGGGCCGTCCGGCCTCAGGCCGAGGCCAACTCGGCACCTGTACCGGGTACTTCACCCGACCGCGCCCTGCGCCGCCCTGTCCGGCGGCGCAGGGCGCGGGCCGCGGGCAGCAGGGTGCACAGGGCCGAGAGCGCGGCGCAGACACCGGCGACCGCGCCCATCTCGAGCCAGGGGACCACCACCGGCGAGTCGACGCCGAGGACCGCGAGGGCGGCGCGCATGCCCGCCAGGTTGACCGCGGTGACCGCCGTCCCGAGGACGGCGCCGACCGCGGCCGCAAGCAGGGATTCGGCCGTCGTCACCGCGAGGACCTGGCCCCGGGTGGCCCCGGCCAGCCGGAGCAGGCGCAGGTCGCCGGCCCGGTCGGAGGTGGCCATCAGCAGGGTGTTGGCCAGCGCGATCGCCGTGTAGAGCAGGGCGATGCCCAGGACCAGGACGTAGCCGAGCACCGTGAAGCGGTTCGTGCGCGGGTGCGTCGCCGTCAGCCACTCCTCCTTGGTGTGGGCCGTGGCCCCGTAGCGGGCCGCCGCCGCCCGGACCGCGGAGGCCGCGGACGCGGGAGCCCTGACCTCGATGCGCGACACCTCGGCGCCGGGCGCGTTGCGCGGGGTGACGTAGGCCCCGTTGTTGCCCGTGCCCGTCCGCATCACGGCCACGATCCGCAGCCGGGCGGCGGTGCCGTCCGCCCGCCACAGCGGTACCGAGTCGCCCACCCGGTGCTGCCACCACTCCTCCGTGACGATGATGCCGCCGTCGTCCAGGTCCGCGACCGAGCCCGCCACCACCGGCAGCCGCGAGACCTCCGCCAGCGCCGCCGGGTCGACCGCCGAGGCCTCCGTCGGCACCTTCACGAACCCCTCCTCCAGCACCGTCAGCCGGGTGTCGGCCACCGCGAGGGCGCTCGCCGCCGGGACGCCGGCGAACCCCCGTCCCGCCGCCTCGTACGGCAGCCGCCCACCGGTCAGCACGTAGTCCGCGCCGGTGCGGGCGCGGGCCTCCACCGTCTTGGCCTCCTTCAGGGTCCCCGCCGATCCCAGCAGCGATCCGGTCAGCGCGACCATCACCAGCACCGGCGCCGCCACCGCGGCCGTCCGGCGGATCCCGGCGGCGGCGTTCGCCCGCACCAGCCGGCCCGCGTAGGAGGTCAGCCGGGCCGGGACCCACATCAGCAGCCGTACGACGGGCCGTACGAGCACCGGCGCCAGCATCCCGCACGCGGAGATCAGCAGCATCGGCTGCACGGTGTACGTCTTGCGCTTGAGCAGCTCGCCCGGGTCCGACCCGAGCCGCCACCCCAGGAGGGCGACCGCGCACAGCAGCAGCCCGCCCCCGGTCACCCAGCGCCCTGGAGTCATGGGCCGCTCGTCGGTCACCGCCTCGCGCAGCGCCTCCAGCGGACCGACCCGGCCCGCCCGCCGGGAAGCGGCGTACGCACCGCACAGCGCGACCAGCAGCCCCGTCCAGAACGCCGTGTGCAGCGGCCAGGCCTGGTCCCCGATCGCGTACCCGGCGGGCGCCAGCCCCTGCGTCACCGTCCAGCGGGCCATCAGCGGAGCACCCGCCCGGCCCAGGGCGATCCCGGCCGCCGACCCGGCCAGCCCGACCGCCGCCGCCTCCGTCATCACGAGGCGCCGCAGCTGCCCCGGCGTCGATCCGGCCAGCCGCAGCAGCCCCAGCTCACGCCGCCGCGCGGCCACGGCGTAGGAGAAGGTCGACGCCACCACGAAGGCCGCCACGAACGAACTCACCCCGCCCGCGGTGCCCAGCATCGAGTTGAGGCCCACCACGTCGGCCCCCGGCGGCAGCGCCGCCGAAGCGGCGAGCCCCAGCCCCATGACCGTCATCAGCGCGACCCCCAGGGCCACCGCCACGAACGTTCCCACCTGTGTCATCCAGCGCCGCCGCAGCGACCTCAACGCGATCTTCAGCATGGCTCCCAGCCAACCGGCCGCACGGCCCCCGGTCAGCGGGGCAGGGGTGAGTACAAGGGGTATGGCCAGCCCTACCGCGCCGCCCGCAGCCGCCGCCTACGGTGGACGCATGCCGCTCTCCCTCCCCGCGCCGGGCCGGTACCTGCGCACCGCCCGGCCGTGGCGCGCCGCCGCCTACCTGCTCACCGGCGGCATCGCCGGCGCCCTCGCGTTCACCGTGCTGACCCTGCTCGCCGTGTCCGGGGCGGCGCTCGCCGTCCTCCTCGTGGGGCTCCCGCTGCTCGCCGCGCTCGCGCTGGCCGGCGTACCGTTCGCGGCCGTCGAGCGCCGCCGGCTGCGGCTGATCGACCCCGGCTCCGCGCCGCTGCCCGACCCGCACCGCGACCCGGACCGTACGGGGCTCGCGGCATGGGCCCGCACCCGCTTCGGCGAGCAGGCGACCTGGCGGGAACTGGGCTACGCGGTGCTCGCCGCCACCCTGCTGTGGCCGCTGGAACTGCTCGCCGTCGGCGCCGCGTTCCTGCTGCCCGCCGACCTCCTGGCCACGCCGGTCCTGCTCGCCCTCGACGGGCAACAGGCCAACCCCCTCAAGATCCACGGCATCACCGGCTACCCCGAGGCCCTGCTGTGCGCCGCCGTCGGCCTGCTCCTCCTCCCGCTCTTCCTCTACGGGCTCGGCGCGGTGGCGGCCGCCCGCGCGGCCCTGGCCCGGCTGATGCTCGGACCCGGCCCCGGCGACCTGGCCGTCAAGGTCACCGAGCTGACCAGCTCCCGGGCCCGGCTCGCGGCCGCCTTCGACGCCGAACGGCGGCGCATCGAACGGGACTTGCACGACGGCGCGCAGCAGCGGCTCGTGGCGCTGTCCATGACCCTGGGCCTGGCCCGGCTCGACGCCCCGGCCGGCAGCCCGCTCGCCGCGCAACTGGCCGCCGCGCACGCCGAGGCCGGGCTGGCGCTGACTTCGCTGCGCGAGCTCGTCCACGGCATCCATCCGCAGGTGCTCAGCGACCGGGGCCTGCCCGACGCCGTCGCCGACATCGCCGACCGCTCGCCGATCCCGGTCGACACCGACTTCGACCTCCCCGGCCGGCTGCCCGAACAGGCCGAGTCCGCCGGGTACTTCTTCGTCAGCGAGGCCCTGGCCAACGCGGCCAAGCACAGCGGGGCGGGCCGGATCACCGTCACCGGCCGGCACGACGGAACCCTCCTCACCGTGGAGGTCGCCGACGACGGCAGCGGCGGCGCGGACGCGGGGCGGGGGAGCGGACTGACGGGGCTCGCCGACCGGGTGTCCGTCGTGGACGGCAGACTGACCCTGACGAGTCCTCCCGGAGGTCCGACCCTGCTGCGTGTGGAGATCCCTTGCGTCCCGAAGGAACCGAAGATCCGGTAAACCCCCCGGCGGGGCTGCGCGTGGTCCTCGCCGAGGACTCCGTGCTGCTCCGCGAGGGCCTCGTCGGCCTGCTCGCCCGCTTCGGCCACCGCACGGTGGCGGCCGTCGGCGACGCGGCCGCGCTCGAAGCGGCCGTCGCCGAGCACCGGCCGGACATCGTCGTCACCGACGTGCGGATGCCCCCGGACCACACCGACGAGGGACTGCGGGCGGCCGTGCGGCTGCGCGAGACCCGGCCGGACCTGCCCGTCCTGGTCCTCTCCCAGTACGTGCAGCGTTCGTACGCGGCCGAGCTGCTCGACTCCGGCGACGGGACGGCCGTCGGGTACCTGCTCAAGGACCGCGTCGGGCAGGTGGAGGAGTTCCGCGACGCGGTCGCGCGGGTGGCGGCCGGCGGGACCGTCGTCGATCCCGAGGTGGTGCGCCGGCTCATCAGCCGCCGGCGCGACCCCCTGGAACGGCTGACGGCCCGCGAGCGGGAGGTCCTGGCCCTGGTCGCCGAGGGCCACTCCAACGCCGAGGTGTCCCGCCGCCTCACCGTCTCGGAGGCGGCGGTGGGCAAGCACATCGGGAACATCCTGATGAAGCTCGACCTGCCCCCGGCGCAGGAATCCCACCGCCGGGTCCTCGCCGTCCTGGCCTACCTGCGGGGCTGACGGGCCCGCTGTCCGGATCCGCCGTCCCGGCCCGCCCGCGGTCAGAACCCGCGGACCGAGGCGACCGTGAACGCGGTCGGCGCGCCACCGGTCGGCGGCAGCGGACCGCCGTCCTTGTCGAACTGGGACCGGACCACCAGGGTCCGCCCCGGTACCCGCGCCAGCGTGGTCGGGATCTGGAGCGCGGGGTCCGTGACGGTGCGCACCAGCCGGGCCCGCGTGCCGTCGGCCGACATCTGCCAGCGGCTCAGGGTGTTCCGCGTGTTCTGGGCCGCGCGCAGCACCCCGCCGGGGGCGAGGTCGAGTCCGTCGGCGGTCTTCAGGCCCCCGCCGGTCAGGACCACGCGGGACACCGCCCCGGAGACCGGGTCGATGCGGTACAGCTCGCCGGCCGTCATGTCGACGGTGAGCAGGAACCGCCCGGCCGGGTCCGCGGTGATGCCGTTGAGGCTGAAGCCGCCCGCCGGGGAGGGGGTCAGGTGCCCGCTCAGGTCGTACGCGGGCAGCAGCGGGCCGGAGCCGGTGGCGAGTTGTTCCGGGGTGACCCGGTAGACCACCGCGCGGACGCTGTCGGTGAGGTACGCGGTGCCGTCCGGGGTGACGGCCAGGTCGTTGAGGAAGCGCGGCCCGCTCCCGGGTATCTCGAAGTGGGCCAGCCGCGCCCCCGAGCGGGTGTCGTGGACCGAGACGCCCGAGGTGGAGTCGGTCACCCAGAGCCGGCCGTGTCCGTCGACCCGCAGTCCGTTCGCGGTGTGGCGGCCGTCGGTGCCCGGGGGCAGGAAGACCTCGGCGGTGCGGGCGCCGGAGCGGGCCCGGTAGACGGCGCCGTTCGTGTAGGAGCCGACGTAGACCGTGCCGGTGCGGGGGTCGGCGGCTATGCCCTCCGGGAAGACCCGCTCGCCGGGCAGCGCGAAGGCCGTGGAGATCTCCGTACGGACATCCCGGCCGGCGGGGGCGTCGCCGGCCGAGGCCGTGGCGGCGGGGGCCGGTCCGAGGGTCAGGGCGGCGGTCAGGGTGAGCAGGGCGGCGGGCAAGAACTTCTTCGCCGGCTTCTTGGTCATCGGACGTCCTCTTCTCTCTGGATGGGCACGAATGTAAGTTAGAGCTCTAATGCACGCAAGGGCTTTATGATGCGTGGATGACCTCCATGCCCGCCGAGGAGCGCATCGGCTCCCACCTCAAGCGCGCCGAGCAGGCGCTCCTCGGGGCCAAGAACACGGCGGTGAAGCCGGCCGCAGTAACGGTTCCGCAGTACGCCGCCCTGCTCTGGCTCTCCGAGAAGCCCGGGATCTCCGCCGCCTCGCTCGCGCGCCTGTGCGGGGTGACGCCGCCGACCATGAACACCGTGCTGAAGAACCTCGCGGAGCGCGGGCTCATCGAGCGGACCCCGCACGAACTGCACCGCAACGTCCTGGAGACCCGGCTCACCGACGAGGGGCGCTCCGCGATGGAGCTGGCCGACGCGGGAGCGGTGGCGGTGGAGCGGGCACTCGCCGCCGAGTTCAGCGGCGAGGAGCGGGAGTTGCTGATCGGACTGCTCGGGCGGTGCGCGGGCGTCCTCGACGCGCTGAGGTGAGGCACACGGAAAAATTCGGATCATGATTTTGCGCTGATTTGGAACTTTCCGGGGGATTCACACATCAGGACTAGGGGGATCCCAGTCCCTTCTGTCCCACCGGGGGGCAGTCATGACCGTTCGGAGCGAAGTTCGTGCACCAGGACCCGCAGCGCCCGCGGCCCGATGACCAGCAGAACCAGCCGTACCAGCCCTACCCGTCGCACCCGCCGTACCGGCAGGACCAGCAGTACGTCCCCCCGCACATACCCGAGCCCCCGCGGGGCTCCCGCCGCACCCGCTCCCGCCGTGCGGTGTGGACCGGCGCGGCCGTCGCGTTCGTGCTCGTCCTCGGCGGCGGTGGCTTCGCCGCCTGGAAGCTGGACTGGTTCTCCGGCAACGGCTCCTCCGTGAGCTTCGGCAAGACCCCGACCCCCGCCGGCCCGGGTGCGGCGCAGGGGAACCCGGGCCAGACCCCCGCGAGCCCGCCCGCCCCGACCGGCGACCCGGACGTACAGCCGGCGACCGGCCCGGCCTCCGAGTTCAAGCAGACCACCAAGCTCGACGACGGCACGATCATCGCCAAGACCCGCCTCAAGGGTGCCAAGTCCGGCTTCGAGGGCGACGTCTGGGTGTGGACGCCCAAGGAGTACACGGACCCGAAGTACGCCAAGAGCGGCTTCCCGGTCCTCATCGCGCTCCCCGGCGGCAACGGCTTCCCGAACAACTACTGGGCCGACCGCAGCCTCGGCCTCCAGAAGGCCGTCAGCGAGGGCGTCCAGGCCGGCACGAGCCTGCCGTTCATCGTGATCATGCCGGTGCTCAACCCGGACGCGAAGTACTACTACGACGGCTCCGACATCCCCGGCCAGCCCAAGATGGGCACCTGGATCGCCGAGGACGTCCCGGACTTCACCCGCGCCAACTTCCGTACGTACAAGTCCCGCGACGGCTGGGCCTTCATGGGCTCCTCCTCCGGCGCCTTCGTCGGCATGAAGCAGGTCCTCCAGCACCCGGACAAGTTCAAGGCCGTGATCGCGAGCGGCGGCGAGATCGTCCCCGACTCCCCGTTCTGGAAGGGCCACCAGGCGGAGATGGACGCGAACAACCCCGAGAAGCTCGCCCAGAAGCTGATCGACGCGGGCGGTCCCGAGGTCTACATCAACTTCCAGATCGGGACCAAGGAGAGCGGCAAGGACCGCATGACGCAGTTCCAGCAGAAGTACGCCAAGGGCCCGGTCAAGATGACCATCCGGGAGATCCAGAACGGCGAGCACAACGGCTGGCACTACGTGCGCGGCATGAAGGAGGGCTCACTGGAATGGGTCAGCAAGGTCCTGAAGGGTCCGAAGCCCGAAACCGGCTGACCCGCGTGGCCCTCGACACGTCCACCCGTCCCAGGCAACCCATCCGGTCGTTCACACCTCTGTTATGGATGTAAGGGGGACCAAACGGTCCAGCCCGCGCTCCCAGGGGGCGCCGGAGAGGGAACGGGAACGATCCGTGCACCAAGACCTGCAGGGTGACAGGGCCGCCACGACCGGGGACGGCGCCGCCACGACCGAAAGCGCCGCCGGACCCGGAGGCATGGCCGGGACCGGCGGCGCCGCCGCGACCGGGGGCGGCCGCCCCAAGCGCCGGCTGCGCCTGATCCTGATCAGCGGGGGGCTCGGGCTCACCCTCCTGGCCGGCGGCGGGGCGGCCGCGTACCACTACGGCCTCTTCTCGGACATAGGCGATCCCGTCTCCTTCGGGAAGTCGAAGACCGCGGCCTCCACCACCGCCGACACCGGGTCCGCGTCCGGCGTGCGCATGCCCACCGGGCCGAAGGCCGCGTTCGTCCGGACCTCCCGGCTGCCGGACGGCACCCAGATCGCCAAGACCACCCTGACGGGCAAGAAGTCCGGGTTCACGGGCGACGTGTGGGTGTGGGTGCCCAAGGAGTACGACGACCCGGCGTACGCCGACAGCGCCTTCCCGGTCCTCATCTCGCTGCCCGGCGGCCGCGGCTACCCCACGAACTACTGGGGCACGGGCCCCGGCCTCGGCCTCCAGCAGGCCGTGAGCGACGGGGCGAAGTCCGGCAAGAGCCTGCCCTTCATCCTGGTCATGCCGGTGCACAACGCCGACACCAAGCACCACTTCGACGCCTCGGACATCCCCGGAGAGCCCAAGATGGGCACCTGGATGGTCGAAGACGTCCCGGATTTCACGAAGGCCAATTTCCGGACCTTCACCTCCCGCGACGGCTGGGCCTTCATGGGCTCCTCGGCGGGCGGATTCGGCGCCTTCAAGCACGTCCTGAAGTACCCCGACCGCTTCAAGGCGGCCATCGCGAGCGGGGTCGACATCGTCCCCGATTCCCCGCTGTGGAAGGGAAACACGCAGGCCATGGACGAGAACAACCCCGAGAAGCTCGCCGCGAAGCTGATCGCGGCGGGCGGCCCGGACGTCTACGTGAACTTCCAGATCGGCACCGCGGAATCCGGCCGGGAGAAGGCCGAGCGGTTCATGACGAACTACGGCAAGGGTCCCGTGCACACCACGCTCCAGGTGATCCAGGATGGTGAGCACAACGGGAAGTCCTACGTACGCGGGATGAGGGAGGGTGCGCTGGAGTGGATCAGCAAGGTGATGTCCGCACCCACCCCGAAGCCCCGGCCGGCCCCGAGCGGCGGCGCGAGCGGCGCCGCCCCGCGGTGAGCTCCGGGCTCAAGGGGATCGTCTCGGCCGCCCTCGCGGGGGCCGCCGCGCTGCTCGCCGTGCTGTTCGTGGGGGACTCCGGCGACTACGAGGAAGGCGGCGCGCTCCCCTTCCCCACCGTCGGCGTCCTCATGGCCAACGGCGAGCACTGGTGCACGGCCAGCGTCGTCGACAGCCCGCAGGGCAACGTCGTCGCCACCGCCGCGCACTGCGTGGCCCCCGCCGGCGAGGACGGGCGGCCGGGCGAGGCCGCGCACGACGGGCTGGCCATCGGCGAGCTCGCCTTCGCCCCCGCCTTCTCCGGGGAGGGCTCCGGGCAGCGGCCGCTCGGCCTGTGGAAGGTGCGCTCCATCCAGGTCGACGATCGCTGGACGAAGTGGGGCGAGGACACCGCCGACTTCGCCTTCCTCACCGTCGAACCGGACGCCGACGGGCGCAGCCTCCAAGAGGTCGTCGGACGCGGCGAGGCCCCGAAGCCCGTGTGGACCTCCGGCTACGAGCGGGAGGTGACCGTCGTCGGCTATCCGCAGTCCGAGCACAACCCCGAGAACAAGCCCGTCGCCTGTACGACGCAGAGCAAGCACGACGAGGACGACCCCGCGATGCTCTACATCAACTGCTCCGGGTTCTGGACGGGGACCAGCGGCAGCCCGTGGATCGCCGACCGCGGCGGGCCGGGGCGGCCGGGGCAGCTCATCGGGGTGCTGAGCGGCGGGGACACGGACGTGGACTCCACGGCCGCCCTGTTCGACGACCGGGCCAAAGCCCTGTACGAGCGGGCGGCGAAGCCCGCGGGCTGACCGGTGTCAGGCGCGCCGCTCGGTGCTCACGATCACGCACACCGCCGCCACGACGATCGCGCCACCGAGCAGGATCGGCCAGGTCAGGGCCTCGTCGAGGATGAGCCGGCCCAGGGCGACGGCCACGACCGGATTCACGTAGGCGTACGTGGCCACCAGCGAGAGCGGAGCCGCGCGCAGCAGCCAGACGTACGCCGTGAAGCCGACGAGCGAGCCGAACAGCACGAGGTAGCCGAGGGCCAGCCAGGACGCGGTGGAGTACGAGGTGAGGTCCAGCCCGTGCTGTTCGCCGCGGCACAGGCCGACGAGGATCCCGCCGACCCCGCCCGCGAGCATTTGGTACGCGCTGCCGGTGAAGGGGTTCGCGGGCAGGGTCAGCTTCGAGCCCGAGAAGGAGCCGAGCGACCAGCACACCGAGCCGGCCAGCACCAGGAGCACGCCGCCGAGCGCGATCTCCCCGCCGAGTCCCGGGCTGGTCAGGACGGCGAGTCCGCCGAGCCCCAGCAGCACCCCGGCCACGGTGCGGGGGGAGGGGCGGTCTCCGGAGCCGGCGCGCAGGACGACCAGCCACATCGGTACGGCGGCCACCAGCAGGGCGGCCAGCCCGGACGGGATCGAGGTCTCGGCGAGGACGACGAGGCCGTTGCCGCCGAGCACCAGCAGCAGCCCGACCAGGACGGCGGCGCGCACCTGGGCGCCGGTGGCCTTGAGGGCGGCCGGGCCGTCGCGCCAGGCGACGAGGCCGGCCAGGAGGAGGCCGGCGGTGATGAAGCGGGCCCCGGCGGAGAGGAACGGGGGCATGGTCTCGACGACGATCCGGATGCCGAGGTAGGTCGAACCCCAGACGACGTAGACGAGGGCGAGGGCGATCCAGACACGGGCCGTTGGGGTGCGCATGACGCGGAGCCTATGTCGTTGGCCTCTGCATCCATCGGGGGTTTTCCGGACCGGGGCGCCCTGGCCGGGCCCCCGGTCAGGCAGCCGGCGCGGCCAGTCCCGTCTTGGCGCCCGCGCCGCAGAGCGGGACGACCGCGGTGCGGCCCCGGAGGGGGTCGTCGGGCGCGGTGGGTCCGACCGCGGCCCAGCAGGCGGCGGCCGTGGGCTCCACGAAGAGCCCGCGCCGGGCCAGGTCGAGCTGGGCCGCGCGGACCTGGTCGTCGGTGACGGTCAGGAAGGTCCCGCCGGACGCGCGGACGGCCGCCAGGATCTGGCGGGCCCGCGGCGGAGCCGGGATCGCGATCCCCTCGGCCAGGGTGGGGAGTTGGGGGACGGCGTCCGCGTCCTCGGCGCCCGCGTGGAAGGCGGAGGCCAGCGGGGCGACGGCCGCCGACTGGACGGCGACCAGCGTCGGCGGGCGGACCCCGCGGCGGCCCAGTTCCCCGACCGCCAGCGCGGCCCCGAGCAGCAGCGTGCCGTTGCCGACCGGGACGACGATCACCTCGGGCAGGTGACCGCCCAGCGCCTCCCAGATCTCGTAGACGTACGTCTTGGTGCCGTGCAGGAAGTACGGGTTGAAGACGTGGCTGGCGTAGAACACCCCCGGCAGATCCGCCGCCTCGCGGGCCGCCACCGCCGCCGCCTCGCGTCCGCCCGGCACCACCGTCACCGTCGCGCCGTGCGCGCGCATCTGCTCCGTCTTCTTCGCCGAGGTGCCCTCCGGTACGAAGACCTCGCAGCTCAGCCCGGCCCGTGCGCAGTACGCCGCGAAGGCCGTACCGGCGTTGCCGCTGCTGTCGGCCACCACCCGCCGGGGCCCCAGCCGGCGTGCGACCTCCACGAGCATCACCGCGCCGCGGTCCTTGAACGACAGCGTGGGCATCAGGAAGTCGAGTTTGGCGTGCACCCGCTCCGACAGGGGCACCAGCGGGGTGTTGCCCTCCGCCAGCGTGACGGCGAAGGCCCCCGTCAGCGGCAGTGCGGAGCCGTAGCGCCAGAGCGAGTGGGGCCCGGCCGCGGGATCCAGCGCGGCGGCCGGGTCGGGGACGAAGTCGAGGTCCCACGGACCTCCGCAGAGCGGGCAGCACCACGGAGCCGTCCGCACGTCGGCGCGGGTGCCGTCTTCGGCGCAGACGTAGCCGGGTAGTGCGTGCGTCATGTGCGGAGAGCCTTTGCTCGTTCATGGCCGAGGTATGGCACGGATGTTACGCGTTCGTTGTCCTCTTGTGGTGGAGCGACTCCGTGGGCCAACCTTTCGTCAGCGGCGCATCGTTGGGCCGAATTGATTGTCATGGGCATGGCTAAAACCTGCCCTGAACCGCCGCGCCCGACCGCTCGCGCACCCCCCGCAACGCACCACCTATGAGGAGGACCCCTCAGATGTCTGCGACGCGTCACACCCGCCGGAAGATCACCGGCATCGGAGCGACCGCCACCCTGGCCCTCGCGCTCGGAGCCGCCCTCGCCTTACCCGCCTCGGCCGCCCCGCTCGCCCCTCAGGGCGTCATCGAGAACGCCGGCGCGCAGGGCACCATCTCCGGCAGCTACATCGTGACCCTGAACGACTCCGCCGCCCGCTCCACCGCGGACAGCGGAAAGGCCGTGGCCAAGCGGTACGGCGCGAGGATCGACCGGACCTACAGCGCGGCCCTCAACGGCTACTCCGTCGAGGTCTCCGAGGCGCAGGCCAAGAAGCTCGCCGCCGACCCCGCCGTCAAGTCCGTCGTGCAGAACCGGGTGTTCACCGTCGATGCCACCCAGCCCAACCCGCCCTCCTGGGGCCTGGACCGGATCGACCAGGCGGCCCTCCCGCTGAACCAGAGCTACACCTACCCGGACAAGGCCGGCGAGGGTGTGACGGCGTACATCATCGACACCGGTGTCCGTAAGACCCACCAGGACTTCGGCGGCCGCGCCGCCGACGGCTACGACGCCATCGACAACGACAACACCGCCCAGGACGGCCACGGCCACGGCACGCACGTCGCCGGCACCGTCGCGGGCGGCGCGTACGGCGTGGCCAAGAAGGCGAAGATCGTCGGCGTCCGCGTGCTCAACAACCAGGGCTCGGGCACGACGGCCCAGGTCGTCGCGGGCATCGACTGGGTGACCGCGAACGCCGTCAAGCCGGCCGTGGCGAACATGTCCCTCGGCGGCGGCGCGGACTCCGCCCTGGACACCGCGGTGCGCAACTCCATAGCCAGCGGCATCACCTACGCCGTCGCGGCGGGCAACGAGACGGCCAACGCCTCCACCAAGTCCCCGGCGCGCGTCACCGAGGCGATCACGGTGGGCGCCACCACCAACACGGACGCCAAGGCCAGCTACTCCAACTTCGGAACCGTCCTGGACCTCTTCGCGCCGGGCTCCTCGATCACCTCCACGTGGGGCACGGGCGACACGGCCACCAACACCATCTCGGGCACGTCGATGGCCTCTCCGCACGTCGCGGGCGCGGCCGCCCTCTACCTCGCGGACAACCCGGGCAGCACCCCGGCCCAGATCTCCGCGGGCCTCGTCGCCGCCGCGACCCCGAACGTGGTGACCAGCCCCGGCACCGGCTCCCCGAACCGCCTGCTCCGCGTCGGCACCGGTACCACCCCGCCCAACCCGGGCACCCGCTTCGAGAACCTGAACGACTACGCGATCGCCGACAACTCCACCGTCGACTCGCCGCTCACCGTCAGCGGGATCTCCGGCAACGCCCCGGCCACGCTGAGCGTTTCGGTCGACATCAAGCACACGTACATCGGTGACCTGAAGGTCGACCTGGTCGCCCCCGACGGAACCCTGTACAACCTGCACAACCGCTCGGGCGGCAGCGCGGACAACATCATCAAGACCGTCGCGGTCAACGCCTCCTCCGAGGTGGCCAACGGCGTGTGGAAGCTCCGGGTCAACGACAACGCGAACATCGACACCGGCAAGATCGACTCCTGGGCGCTGCAGTTCTGACGCCCGGGTTCCGGCGCTCCGGCTGATGCCAGGGTCGTAGGGACGCGATGAACAGGCGGGGGCGACCGTTTCGGCGGTCGCCCCCGCTGCGTACCATTCGCGCATTCGTTCGCCCGCCTCCTGGAGCCCCGTGACCACCCAGCCCCCGCACCACTGGCCCGCCCCGCCCCCGCAGGGGTACGCGTACGGGCCGCGCCCGCTCAACGGCTTCGCGCTCGCCTCCCTGCTCGTCGGGCTGCTCTGCTTCCCGCCGCTGGGCATCGTCTTCGCGATCGTGGCCCTCGCGCAGATCGCGAAGAAGGGCGACCGGGGCAAGGCGCTCGCCGTCTGCGGGCTGGTGGTGTCGCTGGTGATGAGCCTCGCCGCCGTCCTGGCGGTCCCCGTGCTCGGACGGGCCGCGGACGCGCTCGACGAACGGAGCGGCTCCCGGCGCGCGGCGCAGCTCCGCGGGGACGTGCCGGGCACGCTCGTCGACGCCTCCGAACTGCGCGTCGGGCACTGCTTCAACGTGGCCGGCGGTGACCTGCTCGCCGCAGCGCCCCTGGTGTTCCGGATCGACTGCGCCGAGGTCCACGACGCGGAGGTCACCTCCGCGACCTCGATGAGCGAGCCGCGGTTTCCCGGGGCGGAGCAGCTGAGGAGCAGCGCCGCGAAGGAATGCCGGAGCGCGCAGGACGCGTACGCGATGGACACCTGGGCCCTGCCCTCGTACGCGGAGCTGTACTACTTCGCCCCCACGCGCCGCAGCTGGAGCGAGGGGGACCGGCGGATCGTGTGCGTGATCGGCACCCCGGACCGGGACCACCGCGGCAGCCTGCGCAACGACGCGGGCATGCTGACGCCCGAGCAGGTGGCCTTCCTGAAGGTCATGCGGGGGGTGGACGAGGCGGTGGACGAGCAGCCGGTCGAAGAGGTGGCCGACGACCTGCTCTCCTACCGGGCCTGGGCGTGGGAGATGGACAAGGCGCTGGGCGCCGAGTCACGGTTCCTGGACACGGTGAAGGGGCGGCCCGAGCTGGCAGGTCCGGCCGGGGTGCAGCGGGAGCGGCTGGAGGTCGCACGGCTCGCGTGGCAGCGGGCGGCGCGGGCGAAGACCGAGGAGGCCTTCCTGGACGCGTGGGACCGGGCGGCCGCCGCGCTGCCGGTCGAGCTGGAGAAGGCGCTGCGCGGGGCGTACGGACTGTCGACGAAGGTTCCCCAGTGGCTGGCGGGATCCGAGGGGGACGGGAGGGACGGGTCGGGTCCGCCGGGCAGCTCGCCCGGTCCCGCGCGGAGTCCTTCCCGGGAGTCCGCGTAACGCGTGGGACGCGTGGGTTTGAGTGACCTGGCTTCATCACTTCGGGTGAAACTCTGGCCCTTGCTTGCGATGTACAACCGTCGGTTGCCAGGGTGTAGCTGTCTGTCAACCTGATGGGAGTGGCCTGTGACTTTCGGCGAGCAGCCGGCCTATCTGCGCGTCGCCGGGGATCTGCGACGGAAGATCGTCGATGGGTCCCTGCCTCCGCACGCCCGGCTCCCTTCGCAGGCCCGGATCCGTGAGGAGTACGGGGTCTCCGACACGGTGGCCCTGGAGGCGCGCAAGGTCCTCATGGCGGAGGGCCTGGTCGAGGGCCGGTCCGGATCCGGCACCTACGTGCGCGAACAACCCGTCCCGCGGCGCGTCGCCCGCTCCGGCTACCGCACGGGCGGTGTCTCGACCCCCTTCCGGCAGGAACAGGCGGAGGCGGGCGCGCGCGGCACCTGGGACTCCAGCAGCGAACAGGCCGCCGCCCCGGCGGACATCGCGAAGCGGCTCGGCATCGAGCCGGGCGAGCGGGTGATGCGGACGCGGTACGTCTACCGCGACGCGGGCGAGGCGATGATGCTGTCGACCTCCTGGGAGCCGCTGACGGTGACCGGGCGGACGCCGGTGATGCTGCCGGAGGAGGGGCCGCTCGG
Organism: Streptomyces sp. GL_141; assembly: GCF_057834385.1. Taxonomy (NCBI): domain Bacteria; kingdom Bacillati; phylum Actinomycetota; class Actinomycetes; order Kitasatosporales; family Streptomycetaceae; genus Streptomyces; species Streptomyces sp. GL_141. The sequence continues at coordinate 2,909,350 of NZ_CM174402.1, read as the reverse complement.
GGGCGCGGGCGTCGTCGACCGGATGGCGGCGATCGACGTGGTCGTCGACAACGTGGTGGAGGAGGTCGGGGCGCGGCCCGGCCTGGCGGAGGAGAGCATGCAGCTCGGCGGGGTACCGGGGCACGTGGTGCTGGTGATCGGGCGCACCTACTTCGCGTCCGGCCGCGCCGTGGAAACCGCCGACGTCATCGTCCCGGCCGACCGCTACCGCCTGGCGTACCACCTACCGGTGAGGTGAACCCGGGCGGCCCGGCCCCCGCAACGGCGGCGAGCCGGAACGCATCGGCGGAGCCCGCCGTACCGGACACCGGACAGGGGGTCCGCGGGGTGTAACCCCGTCGTGACGCGGGGCCCGGGGGTGTAACCCCCGGGCAATGCCCAAGCGTGACGGGCCGTCACGGAAGCGGCCTACCTTCCGGCGGTATGACCGATACCGTCACCCCCGCCCCGGCCCCCGCGCCGCCCCGCCGGAGCTACGCCAAGCTCGCCGCCGACGAGAGCCGCGAGGACTACTCGCTCAGATACGCGCCCCACTCCTTCCGCCGCTGGGGCCCCGGCACCGTCGCCGGCACCGCGCTCGGCGGCATCGCCTACCTCGCCGACTTCGCCATCGGCGCCTCCATCGTCTTCGCCTACGGCTTCACCAGCGGGGCCGCCGCCATCCTGGCGGCCGCCGTCGTCATCTTCCTGACCGGCATCCCCATCGCCCGGGCCTGCGCCACGTACGGCCTGGACATGGACCTGGTCACCCGGGGCGCGGGCTTCGGGTACTTCGGCTCCACCCTCACCTCCCTCATCTACGCCTCCTTCACCTTCATCTTCTTCGCGCTCGAAGGCTCGATCATGGCCCAGGCCATGCACCAGGCCGTCGGGCTGCCGCTGGAGATCGGGTACCTGCTCACCACGCTCATCGTCATCCCGATCGTCTTCAAGGGCATGGGAGCCCTCGCCAAGGTGCAGGCCTGGACCCAGCCGATCTGGCTGATCGGGCTGGTCCTGCCCTTCCTCGTGCTCGCCTTCGAGGCCCCCGACGCCTGGGGCGCCTTCGCGCACTTCGGCGGGACGCAAGGAGCCGGCTCCGGCTTCTCCTGGATCGGCTTCGGCTTCGGCACCGGCATCGCGCTCTCGCTCATCGCGCAGATCGGCGAGCAGGCCGACTACCTGCGGTTCATGCCCGCCAAGACCCCGGCCAACAGCCGCCGCTGGAACCTCGCCGTGCTCGCCGCCGGTCCCGGCTGGGTGATCATCGGCGCCGCGAAGCAGCTCGGCGGGGCCTTCCTCGCCTTCGTCGCCCTGGAGGCCGTCGGCAAGACCCACGCGCTGGAGCCGATCGCCCCGCAACTGGAGGCGCTGCGCCCCTGGCTCGGCGGTCTCGCGCTGCCGGTCGCCGCCCTGTTCGTCATCGTGTCGCAGATCAAGATCAACGTCACGAACGCCTACAGCGGTTCGCTGTCCTGGTCGAACTTCTTCTCCCGGGTGACCCACCGCCACCCCGGCCGCGTCTGGTACATCTTCCTCAACCTCGGCATCGCGCTGACGCTGATGGAGCTGAACATGTTCGCGATGCTCGGCAAACTGCTGGGCTTCTACTCCAACGTCGGCATCGCCTGGATCGTCGCCGTGGCCGCCGACCTCGTGATCAACAAGCGGCTCGGGCTCAGCCCGCCGTACATCGAGTTCAAGCGCGCCTACCTCTACTCGGTCAACCCGGCCGGTTTCGGCTCGATGGTGATCGCTTCGACCGTCTCGATCCTCGCCTTCTTCGGCCTTTTCGGGACATACGCGGAGGCCTTCTCCACCTTCATCGCGGCCGGACTCGCGCTCGTCCTCTGCCCGTTGATCGCCTGGGCCACGAAGGGGAAGTACTACCTGGCCAGGCCGAACACGGTCAACGGCCCCGACGTGGTCGTCGAGGACGTCACCGCCACGCACCTCTGCTCCGTCTGCGAGTCCGCGTACGAGCTCCCGGACATCGCCGACTGCCCCGTCGTCTCCGGCCCGATCTGCTCGCTCTGTTGTTCCCTCGACGCCACCTGCGGGGACGTCTGCCGCACGGCGAACCCGGGCGGCGCGGTGATCCTGCCGCTGCCGACCGTGCGCCGGGTCTGAACCGGCGCGCACGGCCCACTCGTACGCATGGCCGGATGCGTACGCCTGCGAGGTACCTCTTCGTGAAAAACCGTATCCGCTGAGTAAAGGTCGGGCGTAGGCTCGGGCATATGCGCAATGCGGTTTCCCGGGCAGGTACGTCGGCGGAGGGTGAAACGCGATGAACGACAGCGGTGCCCTGCTCCCGTGGCTGGTCATACGTGAGGACGACAACGGCAACCGCTACCGGGTGGGCCGGTACGCCACCCGGGCCGAGGCCCAGAAGGTCGCCGACAGCCTCGAAAGCAGAGGGCACAAGCAGCTCTACTGGATCGAGCGGCTCGGCCAGGACAGCACCGCCGGCCGGACCGGCACGAGGAACTGAGCAGGGCGGCGCGCCCGTCGCCGCTGCCTTAGGCTCCGTCCATGACTGTACGAGTGGTCGTGGGCGGAGCCCTTTGTCATGAGGGGCGCCTGCTGGCCGCCCGCCGGAGCGCACCCCCGGAGCTCGCCGGCCGCTGGGAGCTTCCGGGCGGCAAGGCCGAGCCGGGCGAATCCGTACCCGAGGCGCTCGTGCGCGAGCTGCGCGAGGAGCTCGGCGTCGAGACCGAGGCGCTGGAGCGGATCCCGGGGGAGTGGCCGCTGAAGCCAGGCCTCGTCCTGCACGTGTGGACGGCCCGGCTGCTCTCGGGCGATCCGCTGCCGCTGGAGGACCACGACGAGCTGCGCTGGCTCCGGCCCGAGGAGCTGGACTCGGTGGACTGGCTCGACCAGGACCGTCCGGCCGTCGCCGAGGCGGGCCGCCGGCTGAGCGCCGCCGAGGGAGTCCGTGGCGTTCACGGCGTTCACGGCGTTCGCGGGGGCGCGTGACGCGCACGCGCTAGGCCGTCTGCGCCACAGTGCGCCGGTCCGTGGGGGGCCGAGTGGTACGACGCCGTGAATATCGGGTATGTCGCTATTAATCCCTATCTCGTACTTGTCCCCCGTGGTTCTGTCCTTGTCGAACCGGACTGGGGTCGCCAGCCGGCCCGGGAAGTGATCGGCGTGATCGACACAGACGGTGAATGCGCCGAATGGGCCTTTCCCGCCGAACCGGGTGCCGTCCGCACCGCCCGTCACGCGGTGCGCGGCACCCTTCGCGACTGGGGCCTCGACTCCGTCGGCGACGTCACCGTACTGCTGGTCAGCGAGCTGGTCACCAACTCCCTGCGGTACGCCTCCGGTCCCATCGGGGTCCGTCTCGTACGGCGCAAACCAGCCGCCGCCGAGGCTCCCTCGGGTCCGGCACTTCTCGTGGAGGTTTCGGATCCGCTTCCGGATCCGCCCCGCGAGCGCATCGCCGAACCCGACGACGAGGGGGGTCGCGGACTCCACCTCGTGGCCGTCTCGGCACAGCGCTGGGGGACCCGCCACGGGAAGTCGGGGAAGACCGTGTGGTTCGAATTGGCTCTTCCTGGTGAGTAACAAGGTGAGGGGCAGCCGACGATCACACGGCTTGGCTGGAAAACAACGGGATCTTTTTGTGATCGCGAAGGCCGTGTCGTAGAGCGCCGTGGTGCTGAATACTTCGGTCATGGCCGGTCCGGTTGCGGTGAGCTGGAGGGGACGGTCGCGTGAGCGAGATACCTGTACAGGCACATCAGGCCCGTGTGCCCGGGGAAGCGTCTGGGGAGACCTGGCGCGACTCCCTGTGGCACAGCAGCCCGCCTGGCTCGATATATGACTACATAAAGGTCGCTTCCTTCTCGATCGGACCCGACGGTCTGATCGACCAGTGGAGCCTGCGCGCCGAGGAACTCTTCGGGCTGACCGCGGCCGAGGCCGTCGGCCGCGACCCCGTCGACGCCTTCATGCCCCCGGAGCTGCGCGCCGGCGCGCACCGCAGGGTGGCCGAGATTCTCGACGGCAAGGAATGGACGGGCCTGATCCCCTTCCGGATCCCCGGCGGCGACGGTGCGCACGGGGTGGCCGAGATCTATGTGATGCCGACCCAGACCGAAACCGCCGAGCGGGCCGCGCTCTGCGTCGTGGTCGACGTGCGCGCGCTGCGCCGGATCGAATCCGATCTGGCCGCCTCGCAGGCGATATTCGGTCAATCTCCCTTCGGGTTCCTGCTCTTCGGTACCGACCTCACCGTGCAGCGGGCCAACCGCCGCTTCGCCACCGTCTTCGGCGGCGCCGCCGAGGAACACCGCGGCCGCACCGTCCACGACTACCTGCCCGCGCACGAGGCCGACCGGATGGCCGAAGCGCTGCGCAGGGTCCTGGAGACCGGGGACTCGGTCAACGACCTCCAGATCACCGGCGCCGCCCCCGGCAGCCGCGACAACCGCCACTGGTCCATCAACCTCTACCGGGTCCACGGCGGCACCGGCCGACCCATCGGAGTCGCCGGCATCGGCATCGACGTGACCCGCCGCCACCTCGCCGCCCGCGAAGCGGCCGGGGTCCGGCGCAACCTGGCCCTGCTGAACGAGGCCGGACACCGCATCGGCAACTCCCTGGACCTGGAGACCACCGCCCGCGAACTCCTCGACGTCACCGTCCCCGGCTTCTGCGACCTGGCCGCCGTCGACCTCTACCAGGGCCTGCTGCTCGGCGACGACGACCGCCCCGCCCGCCCGCAGGGCCCCGGCGTGCCCAGCCTGCCCGGCCAGGGCCCGGGACGGGCGCCCTCGGCGCCGCTGCGGCGGGTGGCCTTCTCCTCGGCCGTGTCGGACGCGCCGCTGTCCGGTCCGGGCGCGCTGGTCTCCGTAGGGGAGGTGCACCGCTACCCGGCCGGATCGCCGGGGGCGTTCGCCCTGCGCACGGCGCGACCGCGGCTGGTGGAGGGCGGCGGGCCCGAGTCCGGGGACCTCGTCCAGTCCACGCTCGTCGTCCCGCTGGTCGCGCACGACACGGTGGTCGGACTCGCGCAGTTCTCCCGCACCAAGGGCAGCGAGCCCTTCGGCGAACGCGACCGGGCGGTCGCGGTGGAGCTCGCCGCCCGCGCCGCCGTCTGCATCGACAACGCCCGGCTCTACCGGCGCGAGCACGAACGCGCGCTGATACTCCAGCGCAGCCTGCTGCCCCCCGGCGATCCGGAGGCCGCCGGACTCGACATCGCCTGCCGCTACCTGCCGGGCAACGCCGCCACCGAGGTCGGCGGCGACTGGTTCGACGTCATCGAGCTGCCGGGGCACCGTACGGCCCTGGTCGTCGGCGACGTCATGGGCCGCGGACTGCGCGCGGCCGTGGCCATGGGCGAACTGCGCACCGCGGTACGGACCCTCGCGCTGCTGGACCTGGAACCGGCCGAGGTGCTGACCGCGCTGGACGAGATCGCCCGGGGCCTCGGCGCGCCCGGCGGCTCCCAGCAGGCCTCCCGGGCCGCACTGCACTCCCGGGACGCCGACCGCTCGGAGGTGTACCTCGCGACGTGCGTCTACGCCGTCTACGACCCGGTCACCCGGCGCTGCACCATCGCCAACGCCGGCCACATGCCGCCGGTGCTGGTGGAACCGGTGGAGGTGGGCGCCGCGCCCCGCCCCGGACTGCTCCTGGAGATCCCCACCGGAATGCCCCTGGGCGTCGGCGGCGAACCCTTCGAGGAGGTCGAGGTCGAACTGCCCGAGGGTGCCCTGCTCGCGCTCTACACCGACGGCCTGGTCGAGTCCCGCACGCACCCGCTGGAGGAGGGCCTGCGCGGCCTGCGCGACGCGCTGGCCGACCCCTCCCGCCCCCTGGAGGAGGTCTGCGACCACGTCCTGAACACGCTGGACACCCGGCACGGCGAGGACGACATCGCGCTGCTGATGGCCCGGGTCCAAGGCCTCCCGATCGACGCGGTCGGCGACTGGCAGCTCCCGCGCGAGGCCCGCTCGGTGGGCCGGGCCCGCGAACTGGCCCGGGCGAAGCTGCCCGCGTGGGGCCTGGAGGGACTGCTCGACACCACGGAACTCCTGGTGAGCGAGCTCGTCACCAACGCCCTGCGCTACGGCGAGGGCGAGATCCGGCTGCGCCTCCTGCTGGACCGGACCCTGGTCTGCGAGGTCTGGGACGCCAACCTGGTCCAGCCCCGCCGCCGCAGGGCCCGCGACACCGACGAGGGCGGCCGCGGCCTCCAGCTGGTCGGCCTGCTCTCGGCGGGCTGGGGCACCCGCCGCACCCACCGGGGCAAGACGGTCTGGTTCGAACTCCCGCTCCCGGGAGCGGTGGCGGAATCGGTGACGGAACTGTCGGCGGAGCAACTGCTGAGCATGTACGGGTGAGCCCGTCCGGGTGAGTATGTAGGAGTGAGCACGTAGGAGTGAGTGCGTACGGGGAGCGCGATCCGTCCGGGGTCGCGTCGCACGGGGGAACGAACGGGATGCGCGAATGAGTACGGGCAAGTGGCTGTGGACCGCGCTGTGGCGTTACGCCGTGACCGCGGCCGTCGGGGTGGGGGCCCTGGCGGTGGTGCTGGGCTTCACGGAAGGGCTCGTCGACGGGGTCTTCTCGCTGGGGCTGCGGGTGGTGCTGGTGGCGGTGCCCCTCCTCACCGTCGGGACCATGCTCGTGACCGCCCCGCTGGCCGGGCGCCGGTACGAGCCGCCGACCGGCGGTCCCCTGCGGATCCGGGGCGGCTGGATGGTGCTGCTCGTCCTGGTCCCGGCGCTGCCGATGCTGCTGTTCGCCCCGCACCTGTTCTTGATCCTGCTGACCACACAGCTCGTCTACGCGGTCTTCGTGCTGCCCTGCCAGGACTCCCGCGACACGGCGGCCACCCTGCGCTCGCTCGCCGATCCGGAGGTCCCGGCGGAGCGACGGGCCGAGATCGCACGGGCGGCCGGCTCCCTGCGCACCCGGCCCGTCGTGGAAACCCTGATGGGCGCCACCACCGACCGGGACCCGGAGGTCGCCGAGGCGGCGCTGGAGAGCCTCTACGGCATCTGGCGGCACGACGGGGTCGTCGGGGAGGACCTGGTGCTGAGGCTTCCCGAACAGGGCCGCGAGCAGGTCCGGTCCCTAGGCATCAGGGTCCGCAGCCCCTGGTGAGACACGGGTACGGGCCGCCCCCGGAGGGACGGCCCGCCTCGCCCGGCCCGGTTCTCAGGCGGCCTGGCCCGCCTTCAGCGCGGCCAGGCGGGCCTCGATCTCCGAGGTCTTGCCGAGGTCGTCCAGGGACTCGAACTGGGCGTCCAGGGAGGAGGCGGCCAGTTCCTGCTTGCCCAGGGCCATGGCCTCCTCGCGGCGGACCTTCTCCTCGAAGCGGGTGATGTCGCTGGTCGGGTCCATCACGTCGATGTTCTTGACCGCGTCCATCATCGTGTTCTGGGCCTGCGCGGTCTTGGCCCGCGAGACCAGCTCGTCGCGCTTCGCCGTCAGTTCCGTCAGCTTGGTCTTCATCGAGTCCAGGCCCGACTTCAGCTTGTCGACCACCTCGGTCTGGGCGGCGATCGTCGGCGCGGCCGTCTTCGCCTCCTTCTCCGACTGCATCTGACGGCCGAGCGCGACCTTCGCGAGGTTGTCGAACTTGTCGGCGTCGGCGGCCGACCCGGACGTCCGCAGCTCGTCGGCCTTCTTGCTCGCCGCGAGGGCCTTGCCGCCCCACTCCGCGGCGGCGTCCACGTCCTCCTTGTGGTCCGCCTCCAGCATCCGCAGGTTGCCGATGGTGGTGGCCACGGCCTGCTCCGCCTCGGAGATGTTGTTCGTGTAGTCGCGGATGAGCTGGTCCAGCATCTTCTGCGGGTCCTCCGCCTGGTCCAGCAGGGAGTTGATGTTGGCCTTGGCGAGCTGGGTGACGCGGCCGAGGATGCTCTGCTTGCTCATGGGGTCTTTCTCCTTGGGAGGGGAGGGGAGGGGAGGGAGAGGGGGTGTGGAGGGGGAGTACATGTCAGAAGCGGCCGCCGCCGCCCATGCGGCCGCGGGTGCCGCCGCCGCCGAAGGAGCCGGGGCCGCGTCCGCCGCCCCCGCCGAAGCCCCCGCCGAAGCCACCGCCCCCGCCGCCGCCGAAGCCGCCTCCGCCGCGGCCGCCGCCCAGGATCTCGCCGAGGATGATCCCGCCGAGCACCGCGCCGCCCATCCCGCCGCCCTGCTGCCGGCCGCCGCCACCGCCGTACGGGTTCTGGTAGCCCCGTACGTCCTGTTCGGCCAGCTGCTGCGCCTGGCGCGCGAGCGAGTCCGCCTGCTGGGCCTCGGCGAGCGCGCCCGCCGGGTCCGAGCCCGCCAGGGACGTGGACCGCTCCAGGTGGCGCTGGGCCTCCGCCAGCCGGGTCCGGGCCTGGCTGCCGATCGCACCCCGGCTGGTGGTGATGTAGTCCGTGGCCGCGCCGATCGCGCTGCGGGCCGTGAGCAGGGCCTGATCGAGCAGGGCCGCGGCCCGCTGCCGGCCCGACTCCCGCTCGCGGGCCCCGGCCAGCGCCTCGTCGAGGGCCGCGTCGGCCTCCTCCACGCGGCGCAGCGCGTCCAGCGGGTCGTACCGGCCGGCCGCCTGCTCCTGCCGTACGTCGGCCAGTACGGCTTCCGCCCGGCTGATCCGGCCGCGCAGATCGCCGGTCGAGCCCTCGGTGGTGCCGGTCAGCAGCCCGCGCGCGTCCGCGAGGTCCGTGTCCGTCTCGTTGAGGGCGCCCGGAAGTTTCCCGGCCGCCTCCGCCAGCTCCTGCGCGCGCCGCTCCACCGCGTCGACCAGGGTCGCCGCCTGGTCCACGGCGCCCTCGGCCGCCCGGACGTGCACGGCGGCCTTGCCGTTGTCGCCGGAGTCGATCGCGGCGCGGGCCTCGCCGAGGCTGGTCGTCGCGAACAACAGCCGGTCCTTGGCCTGTTCGGGGTTGGAGGCCACCGGCGCCGCCGCGGAGTCCGCGTACTGGCGGCCGAGCGCCGTCAGGGTCGCCTCCGCCGTGGTCGTACGGCCCGTCAGGGCGCGGAAGTGGGCCTCCACGGTCGCGAGGGCCTGCGGGGCGTTCTTCTCCAGGTCCCGCAGCCGGTCGAAGTCAGCCGACTCGGCGTCGAGCCGCCGGCTCGCCTCCGTGCAACGGGCCACGATCTCGTCCAGCATCCGACGGCGGGTGGCGTCGTCCTCCGGGTACGCGTCGTCGAGCTGCTGGCGCAGCCGGAAGGCGGCCGTCAGCTCGCCCTTCCCGAACTCCACCGCCTGCGTGAAGGCCGCCACCGCCTCCTCGCCGAACTGGGCGGTGGCGAAGCCGAGTTCCTCGGTGCTGGTGCGGATCGCGTCGTCGGTCTCCACCAGCAGGGCCTTGGCCTTGCCGTCCAGCTCCGCCAGCGGGAGCGGGGCGGGCCCCTGCCCGGACCACCCGGTGGTCCTCGTACCGCCGCTGCCGCCGCCCGCCTGCTTGCGCTTGCGGCGGGTGTACGCGTACGCCCCGAGGGCGCCGGCCGCGCCGACCGCGACCACGGGGAGGACGAAGTCCCCGGCGCCGCTCTCGCCGCCGCCCGCCGCGGCGCCTCCGGGGTCGGCCTCGCCGGGGACGATGGCCGGGACCGGCACGGGCTGTCCGCCCAGGACCGCGTCGTAGCCGTTGGCGGCGCCGATCGCGGCGCCCGCCCAGTCGTTCTGCTTCAGGGCCGGCTCGATCGCGGTCTGCGCGACCGCCGCGAGCTGCGCCTCGGTGAATCCGGAGTCGACATCGGCCGAATAGGCGTACTGCCGGGCCCCGGTGGCGATGGCCAGCAGGACGTCGTTCTGGCCGAGGCCGTTCTTCTGGGCGGTGGCATCGGCCCAGCTCTGCGCGGACCGGCCGGAGAAGTCGCGCACGTACGTGACGAACAGCTGGACCTTGCGGTCGGCGTACAGCTTGTCCAGCGCGGCGGTGACCTCGGGCTTGCGGTCGCCCAGCGCGCCCACGCGGTCGGTGATCTGCCCCTGCTGGGACAGGGTGACGGGGTCGTCGGCCCGGGCGCCCGGAGCGACGGCCGTCGCCCAGCCGGCGAGCGCGAGCAGCGCGGCGGCGAGGGCGAGGCCGGTCCGGACGGGTATCCCGGCGGTGGTGCGTCTCTTCGTGCTGCTTCTCGGCGGAGTCACATTTCGGAGGGTATGGGCCCTTTGGTGGCCCCGCACCCGGAGTGGTCCCGCCCCGGCCCGGCACCGGATGACGCGGGCCTGACCGACGGGACCCGAAAGAGACGGCCTAGGGCAGGGCGTACGCCCTGAGGTTGGGGCGGGACAGGACGAGGCGCTCGCCGACCAGCAGGGTCTCGCCGTCCGACGCGTTCGGGTGCCCCCACTCGCGCAGCTTCGCGCCCGTTTTCGCGTCCAGCACGGCGACGAAGGGATCCGCGGTACGGCCGAACCGGCCGCGGCGCCCGCCGTTCTGCACGTTGACGTACAGGGCGCCCGCCCGCAGGCCCAGCAGGTGCAGCGCGCACTGAGGCCCCCCGTGCCGGGCCAGTGCACGCTGCCAGCGCAGCGCCCCGGTCCCGGCGTCGAGCGCGACGACCCGGTCCTCGCCCCGGCCCGGATCGTACGCGGCCACGTACACCGTGCCCCCTGCGATCCGCAGCCCCTCCGCGGCGCGGCCCACCTCGAACCGCCACAGGTGCCGGCCGTCGCTCCGGCGCAGGGCGATGAGGAACGCGCCGTCCAGGAAGTGGACCGGGTCGTCCCCGAGGTCCTGGTCCGCGTACACCACGTGGTTCGCGGGCGGTTCCACGGACCACGACCACACCGTGCGGCCGGTCGGCAGGTGCAGCGCCCGGAGCAGCCGGGAGTCCTTCAGGAGCAGGAAGTCGCCCGCCGCCAGGGAGCGGGAGTCGGGGTCCAGGAGGCGGTGCCGCCACAGCACGTCACCGGTCGCCGCGTCCAGGGCGGTGAGATCGCCCGGCGCCCCCTGCAGCAGCACCGCGCCGACACTGTGCAGGGGCAGCCGCTCCGGCATGTCCCGCCACCAGCGCACCCGGCCGTTCTCCGGCTCCCGGGCCACCAGCCGGGCCCCGGGCCCGTCGGTGCGCGACACCTCGACGTAGACGGTGCCGGCATCGGCGAGGCAGGAGACGCGCAGCCGCCGTTCCCCCGGAAGCCGGGGTGCCGCGCTCACCCCCTCGTCGGCACGGGCCGCCCAGTGGATCGTGCTCGTGTCCGCGTTCAGGAGGGCCACCTCGTTGCCCGACCGCCGCACGAGGAGCCCGCCGGCCACGTGCAGCTCGTCCGCCATCGCGTCCGTGGACCAGGCGAGGTTGCCCCGCCAGGTGTCGCGGTAGCCGGTCCCGCCGGGCGCGAAGTGGACCGTCGTCCGGGACGGCAGCGGGGTACCCGGGTCGGCGGACACCGCTGTCAGCCAGGGCGCGCCGCCCCCGGCCGCGTACGTCCACGCGGCGGCGAGCAGTGCGTCGGCCCGCTTGGCGGCGTCGGGCAGGCTCCGGGCCCGGTGGGCCCGTTCCACGGCATGGCCCAGGTCCTGCTGTGCCGGGGCGGGCACCGCCACCTGGTCCCTGGCCCTGGCCAGGGCCGCCGCGGAGTGGCTCGCCTTGTCGTCGGCGGCCGCCTCCAGCCGGCCGCGCAGCAGGGCCGCGGCCCTGCTGCGCAGCCGCTCGGCCTCGACGTCCTGCCCGCTCGCCGCGTGCCGGTCGGCCTCCTCCCGCAGCCAGGAGGCCCGTTCGGACAGGGCCGGGGGCAGAGCCGCCTCGGCCTGCTCCAGCACGCGTGCCGCGCCCTCGCGGTCCTTGGCGGCGGCGAGGTCCTCCACCAGCTGGCACAGGACCAGTAGCCGGCCCACCGAGTCACCGATCCGCCCGGTCAGCCGCAGGGCCGCGGGCAGGTCCCGTACCCCCATGGCCAGGACCATCTCGTACGTCTCGGCCGCCCTTCGGCCGGGGTCCGTGATGAAGTCCAGGTACTGAAGGGCCCGTTCGGGGTCCGAGGCGATCGTGCCCTTGTGGATCCGGTCCGTCAGCGGCCTGTCCTCGGGGTTGTTCGCGAAGTGGTACTCGGCGATCTGGTGAGCCTGCTGGGGGTCGACCCTGAGCAACTTCCCGGCCACCTCCCGCAGCAGGCCCGCCCGGTCGGGGGCCGGCACGGTGAACAGCGCCTGGTGCGCGTCGGTCAGCAGCCGGCGGGACCGGGCCGGGGCGTGCGCGGAGGTGTTCCCGGCCAGGAGGAGCAGATGCCGGACCACCCGCGCCCCGTCGCCCCGGCCCGCGGTCCACGCCGCCGCCTCGGCGTCGCGCAGCAGGCGGCGGGCCAGATCCGCGTCGAAGCGGGCCGCGGCGTCGGCGGCCGTGCTCAGCATCTCGACGCGGGCCCCGCTGTCGGCGGGCAGCAGCAGGAGGGTGTCCTCGACCTCGGTCAGCAGATCACGCAGGAACTCCCGCCCCGCCCCGGACGCGGTCCCGCCCCCGTCCCCGGCGCCCGCCCCGACACCGGCACCGCCCCCGGCTGCGGACCCGTGCCCGCCTCCGGTCGCGGACCCGTGCCCGCCTCCGGTCGCGGACCCGTCCCCGGCGACCGCCCCGACACCGGCGCTGCCTCCGGCCCCGGCTGCGGACCCGCCCCCGGCCCCGGCTGCGGACCCGTCCCCGGCCCCGCCCCCGGTTCCGCCTCCGTCCTGGGCTTCGCCTCCGGCCTCCGGTCCGCCGGGGGCTTCGGTCGCGGTCCCGCCCTCACCGCCGCGGCCGTCGTCTCCCGACAGGGGCACGTCTCCGGCCGGGGACGTGCCCGCGGGCCACGCCAGTCCGCGCAGGGCCGCCGCCACCGCCAGCGCCGACTCCGGGCGGTCCGCGGGTTCCTTGGCCAGCAGCCGCAGCACCAGCCGGTCCAGCTCTTCGGGGACCTGCGTGCCGGCCTCGCGCAGCGGCACGGGCCGCTCCTCGGTGTGGCGGCGCATCAGCACCCAGAAGCCCTCGGTCCGCCCGAAGGGCGGCTCACCGCTCAGCAGGGCGTACAGCACGCACCCCAGCGCGTACAGATCGCACCGGGCGTCCACGTGCTCGCCCCGCCACTGCTCGGGAGCCATGTACGGCGGGCTGCCGAGACCGCCCCGGCCGGTGACCGTCCAGCCCGCCGTGGCGTCGGCGGAGTGCGCGATGCCGAAATCGCAGATCTTCAGCCGCCCGCCGGGCAGCAGGAAGAGGTTGGACGGCTTCAGGTCCCGGTGCACGACCCCCAGCTCGTGCGCGGCGGCCAGCGCCTCGGCGCTCTGCGCGGCCAGCTCCACCGCGACGGCCGCGGGCAGCCCGCCCGGCTCCCGGGCCAGGGCCGCCTCCAGGTCCTCGCCCGCGAGCAGCTCCATCACGATGAAGAGCTGCTCGTCCTCCTGCCCCACGTCGTGCACCACGGTGATGCCGGGATGCTGGAGCTGCGCCCCGATGGTGGCCTCGCGCCGGAAGCGGGCGACCGCCTCCTCGCTCGCGACGGCCTCCAGCACCACCTTCACCGCCACGGCCCGGTTCAGCATGGTGTCGTACGCCCGCCACACCTCGCCCATGCCGCCCCGGCCGAGCCGCCGGTCCAAGCGGTACCGGCCCGCCAGCTGATCCCCCACCCGCACTGCGAATGCCCCCTGACACCACGTCAACGACGTTGCTCCAAGGGGCATTCTGTACGGCCAAGTGAACAACAGGGGGTTGTTTCCGGGTCGTTATCGATCCGAACGGCGCCCGATCTTGCTCCCGAGCCACACCAGCGGGTCGTACTTGCGGTCCACGGCCCGCTCCTTCAGCGGGATCAGGGCGTTGTCGGTGATCTTGATCCCCTCGGGGCAGACCTCCGTGCAGCACTTGGTGATGTTGCAGAGGCCGAGCCCGTGCTCGTCCTGCGCCGTGCGCTTGCGGTCCAGGCCCGCTTCGGCCGCCGCGTCCAGCGGGTGCATGTCCAGCTCCGCCACCCGCATCAGGAAGCGCGGACCGGCGAAGGCCGCCTTGTTCTCCTCGTGGTCACGCACCACGTGACAGGTGTCCTGGCACAGGAAGCACTCGATGCACTTCCTGAACTCCTGGGAGCGCTCCACGTCGATCTGCTGCATCCGGTACTCGCCCGGCGCCACCCCCGCGGGCGGCACGAAGGCGGGCACCTCGCGCGCCTTCTGGTAGTTGAAGGACACGTCCGTCACCAGGTCGCGGACCACCGGGAAGGCCCGCAGCGGGGTCACGGTGATCGTCTCCTCGCGGGAGAAGGTCGACATCCGCGTCATGCACATCAGCCGCGGCCGCCCGTTGACCTCCGCGCTGCACGAACCGCACTTGCCCGCCTTGCAGTTCCACCGCACCGCGAGGTCGGACGCCTGGGTGGCCTGGAGCCGGTGGACGATGTCCAGGACCACCTCCCCGTCGTGCACCTCCACGGTGAAGTCGCGCAGCTCACCGCCCTCCGCGTCACCCCGCCAGATCCGGAACGCGGCATCGTAGGTACTCACTCGTACAGCTCCTCTTCGGCGAGGTACTTGACCAGCTCTTCCTTCTCGAAGAGCGCGAGCAGGTCGGATCGGATGGGATCGGTGCGCACCCGGGTCAGCTCGATCCGGTCCGCGGCAGGATCCGAGGGGGCGAGGTTTCCATCGGGCACAGTGACGGGCCGGCACAGCAGGTTCACCGGTCGCCAGGACCGCTCCATCGCCGGGCAGTCCTCGCGGGTGTGCCCGCCCCGGCTCTCGGTGCGCTCCAGGGCCGCGCGGGCCACGCACTCGCTGACCAGCAGCATGTTGCGCAGGTCCAGGGCCAGGTGCCAGCCCGGGTTGAACTGCCGGTGCCCCTCGACCCCCGCCCGTGCGGCCCGTACGCGCAGGGTCGCGAGCTTCTCCAGGGCCTGGGCCATCTCGCCCTCGCGGCGGATGATCCCGACGAGGTCGTTCATGGCCGTCTGGAGCTCCTGGTGGAGGGTGTACGGGTTCTCCGCGCCCTCGGCGGCATGGAAGGGGGCCAGCGCCTCCGCGGCCGCCGCGTCGATCTGCGCCTGGGACACCTCGGGCCGCCCGCCGACGGCCGGGGCGTCCCGCGCCGCGTACTCGGCGGCGTGCAGCCCGGCCCGGCGGCCGAAGACCAGCAGGTCGGAGAGGGAGTTCCCGCCGAGCCGGTTCGAGCCGTGCATCCCGCCCGCGACCTCACCGGCGGCGAACAGGCCCGGTACCCCGAGGGTGGCGGCCGTATCGGACTCGACCGCGATGCCGCCCATCACGTAGTGGCAGGTCGGGCCGACCTCCATCGCCTCGGCGGTGATGTCCACGTCCGCCAGCTCCTTGAACTGGTGGTACATGGAGGGCAGCCGCCGCTTGATGCGCTCCGCCGGCATCCGGGTGGACACGTCGAGGAACACCCCGCCGTGCGGGGACCCGCGCCCGGCCTTGACCTCGGAGTTGATGGCGCGGGCCACCTCGTCGCGGGGGAGCAGCTCGGGCGGGCGCCGGTTGTGGTCCGGGTCCTCGTACCAGCGGTCGCCCTCCTCCTCGGACTGCGCGTACTTCTCCTTGAACACGTCCGGGATGTAGTCGAACATGAACCGCTTGCCCTCGCTGTTGCGCAGCACCCCGCCGTCGCCGCGCACCGACTCGGTGACGAGGATGCCCTTCACCGAGGGCGGCCAGACCATGCCGGTCGGGTGGAACTGCACGAACTCCATGTTCAGCAGCGGCGCCCCGGCGAGGAGCGCCAGCGCGTGGCCGTCGCCGGTGTACTCCCACGAGTTGGACGTGGTCTTGAAGGACTTCCCGATCCCGCCCGTGGCCAGCACCACCGCCGGGGCCTCCAGGACGAAGAACCGCCCGGTCTCGCGCTCGTAGCAGAAGGTCCCGGAGACCCGTTCGCCGTCCTTCAGGATCCTCGTGACCGTGCACTCCTGAAAGACCTTGAGCCGGGCCTCGTGGTCCCCGTACTCCTTGAAGTCCTCCTGCTGGAGCTGGACGATCTTCTGCTGGAGGGTGCGGATCAGCTCCAGCCCGGTCCGGTCGCCGACGTGCGCGAGCCGCGGGTACTCGTGCCCGCCGAAGTTGCGCTGCGAGATCTTCCCGTCGGGCGTGCGGTCGAAGAGCGCGCCCCAGGTCTCCAGCTCCCAGACCCGGTCCGGGGCCTCCTTGGCGTGCAGCTCCGCCATCCGCCACTGGTTCAGGAACTTGCCGCCGCGCATCGTGTCGCGGAAGTGGACCTGCCAGTTGTCGCCCTCGTTGACATTGCCCATGGAGGCGGCGATCCCGCCCTCCGCCATCACGGTGTGGGCCTTGCCGAAGAGGGATTTGCAGATCACGGCCGTACGGGCGCCCCGCTCGCGCGCCTCGATCGCGGCCCGCAGCCCGGCGCCGCCGGCCCCGACGACGACCACGTCCCACTGCTGCCGTTCCACTTGGGTCACTAGAAGATCCTCGGGTCGGTGAAGGCGCCGCTGGCCAGCAGGTACACGTAGAAGTCGCACAGGGCCACGCTGATCAGCGAGGCCCACGCCAGCTGCATGTGACGGGTGTTGAGGCGGCTGATCCAGCCCCACAGGCGGTAGCGGACCGGGTGCTTGGAGAAGTGCTTCAGGCGGCCGCCCATGATGTGCCGGCAGGAGTGGCAGGACAGCGTGTACGCCCAGATCAGCCCGATGTTGACGAGGAACAGCAGGGTGCCGAGGCCCATGTGGCCCCACGCGTAGTGCTCGTCGCGGAAGGTCAGCACGGTGTCGTAGGTGAGGATGCCCGCGACCGGCAGCGCCGCGTAGAAGAAGTACCGGTGCATGTTCTGGAAGATCAGCGGGAAGCGGGTCTCACCGCTGTACGAGGCGTGCGGCTCGGCGACGGCGCAGGCGGGCGGCGAGGCCCAGAAGCCCCGGTAGTAGGCCTTGCGGTAGTAGTAGCAGGTCAGCCGGAAGCCGAGCGGGAAGACCAGGATCAGCAGCGCGGGGGACAGGCCCCACCAGCTGCCGAAGAGGTCCAGGTTCGGGCCGCCGCGCATGTCGGCGCAGTTCTCCGCGAGGCACGGCGAGTAGAACGGGGAGACGTACGGCGCCGCGTAGTAGTCGGCGTTGGCGAAGGCCCGCCAGCTCGAGTAGACGATGAAGGCGAGCAGCCCGGCCGCGGTGCCGGCGGGGGAGAGCCACCACCGGTCGGTCCGCAGGTGCCGGGCCGCGATCGCGGCCCGCGAGGCGTCGTGGACGCCGCCGGGCCGCTGTGGGGATGGTTGGGTGCCTGTGGCCAAGAGGGACTCCGGGTGGAGTGATGAGGGGTGCCCCGGGGGACCCGGCCGCCGTTGCTGCGGGTGACCGGGTCCGGCGGGGTGGTGGGGTGTGCGGGAGAGGGTGTCAGGGAGCGCGGCGGTCGCGGGCGCCGAGACCTTCGTCGTCGGCGTCCGTCCACAGCGCGCTGTCGTACGGGGTGTCCGGGACGCTGACCATCGCGCCCGCGCCGGGAGGCCGGGAGGCGGCCGGTGCCTGCCGCGCGACGTCCTTCTCCAGCTGCTCCACGGAGCGGACCAGCTCGTTCAGGTTGCGCCGTACGGCGGTCAAATCGTCTTGCAGGGACATGATTTGCCCTCACTTCCGCTTGAGTGCGGTGGCAACGCTCATGTGCGCCTGCGAGTGTCGCGCCTCCCGTCCCCCGTTGTGAAGGGACGTGCAGCGATTACGGGCGCGCAGGCGCGAACCGTGCGCCCCTCCCTGCCCCCATTTTCATCCCTCTTACGGGGGAACGCCTGCCCGGAAAGCAAGCCGGATTGGTCCGCACGGGTGGGGTTCGCGGCGTGGCGGGGGTCGGCTGCGGTGGGTGCGGCGGGGTGTCGATTTCAGTGGGTTTCGGCACCCAGTGTGATCAGCTCCATATACCGCCGAACGTGATCAAAACATCCCCTTTCACGGCTCCCCCCACGCCCCGTCCCGGAGGTACCACCCATGTCCCAGAGAAGGCGCAGGTCCTTGGCGCTCCTGACCTCGGGAGTTCTTGCACTGCCGCTGCTCGCGGGCTGCGGCGCGGGTGAAGACGAGGGCGGCCCGGCCGCCGCCGGGCAGGACATCGCGGCCGCCACCCGCGACAAGGTGGCCGACGGCGGGGTGCTGCGCTGGGCCGTGGACTCCATGCCGGGCACCCTCAACGCCTTCCAGGCCGATGCGGACGCCACCACCCACCGGATCGCCGGGGCGGTACTGCCCCAGCTGTTCGTGCTGGACGGCAAGGGGCGGCCGGTGGCCAATCCCGACTACCTGGAGAAGGCCGAGGTCGTCGAGCGGGAGCCCAAGCAGGTCGTCCTGTACAAGCTGAACCAGCAGGCGGTCTGGAGCGACGGCCGCGAGATCGGCGCCGCCGACTTCGTCGCCCAGTGGCGGGCCCTGAACGGCAAGGACTCCGCGTACTGGACGGCGCGCAACGCCGGCTACGACCGGATCGAGAAGATCGAGCGCGGCAAGACGGACCTGGAGGTCAAGGTCACCTTCGTCCGGCCGTACGCCGACTGGCGCTCCCTCTTCAGCCCCCTTTATCCCAAGCAGGTCACCGGCACCCCGGAGAGCTTCAACGAAGGGGCCCGGGGCGCCCTGAAGGTCACCGCGGGCCCCTTCGGACTGGGCGCCATCGACAAGAAGACCGGTACGGCCTCGCTGACCCGCAACCCGCGCTGGTGGGGCAGCCCCGCCAAGCTCGACACCCTGGTCCTCACCGCGGTGCCCCGCTCCGAACGCCCGGCCGCGCTGGCCGCCGGCAAGCTCGACCTGGCGGAGATCGACCGCACCGGGGCCGACCGGATCGCCCTGGCCCGCCGCGACGCCGCCAAGGCCGACGGGGCCCACGGCCCGGCCGCCTCGGTGACGGCCGCGCAGGCCACCCTGTCCTGGGCGCTGGCCTTCGGACTGGACGAGGACAAGGCCAAGGAGGCGCAGGCCACCCGCCAGAAGCACGCGGAGTCGGTGAAGCGGTACGCCGAGGAGCAGAGCGCGCTGCGCGGCTTCACCGTCCGCAAGTCCCTGGAGCCCGCCTACACCCAGCTCGCCATGAACGGCGCGAGCGGCCCCCTCGCCGACGAGCGGGTGCGCCGTGCCGTGGCCCGCGCCCTGGACCGCCAGGCGCTCGCCGACATCGTCCTGAAGCCGCTGGGCCTGCCCGCGAAGCCGGTGGGCAGCCACCTCGCGCTGGCCGGGCAGCAGGCGTACGCCGACAACAGCGACGCCCTCGGAGGCCAGGACACCCAGGCCTCGCAGGCCCTGCTCGCGGACGCCGGCTGGCGCCGGGGCGGCAAGCTCACCGAGCCGGCGGGCGCGAAGGCGGGCTCGGAGGCCGCGAAGGAGACGGACGACTCCAAGACCCCCGCGGGCCCGGCCGCGGGCCCGGGCACCGGGAACGACGGCCTCTACATCGTCGGCCAGGACGACGGGCGCAACGGCGACGGGCTCCCCGAGGGACAGCCCGACGGGGAGATCGTCGACGCCGACGCCTTCGACGGGAGCGATCGGAACCGCCCCTCCCCGGTGCTCGCCCCGGCCCCCTTCGCGGACCTCCAGGAGCAGCACCTGCGCGCCCAGGCCGAGGCCGCCCAGGCCGACGCCGTCGACGACGGCAAGCGCAGCCCGGCCCTCGACGCCGAGGCCGCCGCCGAACCGGCGGACCCGGCCAACGCGAGCCCCGCCCCGGCCCCCGCCAAGCAGACCGTACGCACCTCCGGCAACATGCTCGCCAAGGACGGCAAGCCGCTCGCCCTGCGCTTCGTCCTGCCGGCCGGTCCCGGTTCGGAGGCGCTGCGCACCGTCGGTGAGCGGATCGCGCAGATGCTCCAGAAGGTCGGCGTGCAGACCGAGCTGACCAAGGTGGCCGACGAGAGCTTCTTCAAGGACCACATCGCCTCGGGCCAGTACGACCTGGCGCTCTACTCGTGGCCCGCGACCGCCTACCCGGCCACCGACGCCCGGCCCATCTTCGCCAAGCCGGAGCCGGCCGCGGACGGCTCGCTGCTGGTCGAACAGAACTACACCCGGGTCGGCACCGACCACATCGACCAGCTCTTCGACCAGGCGCTCGGCGAGCTGGACGAGGCGGCCTCCCGCGATCTGATGCGCAAGGCCGACGCCCGGATCTGGGCGACGGCCGGGTCCATCCCGCTCTACCAGCGCCCCGAGCTGGTGGCCGTGAAGCCGGGTCTCACCAATGCCGGCGCCTTCGGCCTCGGAGCCCCGCGCTACCAGGACATCGGCTGGAAGAAGCCGGCCCCGGCGAAGGGCAAGAACGAGAAGAAGTAGCGAGAAGAAGCAACGAGGAGAAACAACGCGAAGAAGTGATGACGAACGGGTGCATCCGGGGTTGATTCGAAGGTCTCAAGCTCAGATGTGACTCAAGTCCCTTGCCCGCCGGATCACCCGGCGGGCAAGGTCGTACGTACCCGTTGACCCGCGTGTTTACAGGCTCCACCCGCAGCCGCGTCCCCCCACCCAGGACCCGGCCGTGCTCAGTCGTCCGGCCTCTTGACAGACCCCCCGGCAGGCGGTTCCCGTCAGCCGACGTACGATGGGGTAAGGCCGTGGCAGGTTTTCCGCCCGGTCGAGGCGCGCGTGCCGGACCGTACGCGTCGCCATCCACGATCCCGGGAGAAGCGCCGAAGTGCCCACGCGCCACGACATCCGTAACGTCGCCATCGTCGCCCACGTCGACCATGGCAAGACGACCATCGTCGATGCCATGCTCAAGCAGGCCGGTGCCTTCGCCGCCCACCAGCACCTCGACGACCGCATGATGGACTCGAACGACCTGGAGCGTGAGAAGGGCATCACGATCCTCGCCAAGAACACGGCGGTGAAGTACCACCCGAAGGACGGGTCGGCCCCGATCACGATCAACATCATCGACACCCCCGGCCACGCCGACTTCGGTGGTGAGGTCGAGCGCGGTCTGTCGATGGTGGACGCCGTCGTTCTGCTGGTGGACGCCTCCGAGGGTCCCCTGCCGCAGACCCGCTTCGTCCTGCGCAAGGCCCTGCAGGCGAAGATGCCGGTCATCCTCTGCATCAACAAGACGGACCGCCCGGACTCCCGGATCGACGAGGTCGTCAACGAGACGTACGACCTCTTCCTCGACCTGGACGCCGACGAGGACCAGATCGAGTTCCCGATCGTCTACGCCTGTGGCCGTGACGGCGTGGCCTCGCTGACCAAGCCCGAGGACGGCACCGTCCCCGCGGACAGCGACAGCCTGGAGCCCTTCTTCTCCACCATCCTGGCCCACGTCCCGGCCCCGGTGTACGACGAGGAGGCCCCCCTTCAGGCCCACGTCACCAACCTGGACGCGGACAACTTCCTCGGCCGCATCGCGCTGGTGCGCGTCGAGCAGGGCGAGCTCCGCAAGGGCCAGACCGTCGCGTGGATCAAGCGTGACGGCACCATCTCCAACGTCCGCATCACCGAGCTGATGATGACCGAGGCGCTCACCCGCAAGCCGGCCGAGGTGGCGGGCCCGGGTGACATCTGCGCGGTCGCCGGTTTCCCCGACATCATGATCGGCGAGACCCTGGCCGACCCGGAGAACCCGATCGCGCTCCCGCTGATCTCGGTCGACGAGCCGGCGATCTCGATGACCATCGGTACGAACACCTCCCCGATGGTCGGCCGCGGCGGCAGCGGCAAGGGCGCGGACGCCAAGTCCGCGGTCAAGGACCGCAAGGTCACCGCCCGCCAGGTCAAGGACCGTCTGGACCGCGAGCTGGTCGGTAACGTCTCGCTCCGCGTCCTCGACACCGAGCGTCCCGACGCCTGGGAGGTTCAGGGCCGTGGTGAGCTCGCGCTCGCCATCCTGGTCGAGCAGATGCGCCGCGAGGGCTTCGAGCTGACCATCGGCAAGCCGCAGGTGGTCACGCAGGTGATCGACGGCAAGGTGCACGAGCCGGTCGAGCGCATGACCGTCGACGTCCCCGAGGAGCACATGGGCGCGGTCACGCAGCTCATGGGCGTCCGCAAGGGCCGCATGGACAACATGTCGAACCACGGCTCCGGCTGGGTCCGCATGGAGTTCGTGGTCCCGTCCCGCGGCCTCATCGGCTTCCGTACCGAGTTCCTGACCGGTACGCGCGGTACGGGCATCGCCCACTCGATCCACGAGGGCCTGGAGCCGTGGTTCGGCCCGCTGGTGACCCGTAACAACGGTTCGCTGGTCGCCGACCGCTCCGGTTCGGTCACGCCGTTCGCGATGATCAACCTGCAGGAGCGCGGTGTCCTGTTCACCGAGCCCGGCACCGAGGTGTACGAGGGCATGATCGTCGGCGAGAACTCCCGCGCCGACGACATGGACGTGAACATCACCAAGGAGAAGAAGCTCACCAACATGCGTGCGGCTTCCGCGGACAACACCGAGAACGTGGTGCCCCCGCGCAGGCTCTCCCTGGAGCAGTCCCTGGAGTTCTGCCGCGACGACGAATGCGTCGAGGTGACCCCGGAGGCCGTCCGCATCCGCAAGGTCGTCCTGGACCAGAAGGACCGCTCGCGCACCGCTTCGCGCGCCAAGTCCGGCAAGTAGTCGCGTAGGACCTAGGTCACACTTGGGTCCTGCCGGTACGCGCTTTTGTGAACAGCCCCCTTCGTCACGTACACCGTGACGAAGGGGGCTGTTCGCTTTTGTCAAGCGGATTGTTTCGGTCCGGTGTCCGCATACCGACCGTGACACTCCGGAAGAAGAGCTAACAGTCCGTTTCGTTCATGTCTGTCTCCTATCAGTTTGTCCGGATTTCGGGTTTTAGCCGTAGTGCGATGTTGTGAAAACGAGACCACTTAAGTGTGGTTTACGGTCAAGCAGTCCCTGAGGATGGCTCCATTGAGCTCGGGTCAATGGGTCACACGCTGTGGGGAGCGTCGACTCACGAGCACACTCGGGACACCGGTCCTATCGCCGTCAGGGGTGTCGGCGAAGCACACCTGTGTCCTTCACATCAGACAGTGGACTCATGAGGAGGAAACCCATGCGCGGTGCCAAGAGCGCCAAGTGGGTAGCGGGCGCGATTGTCGTCGCCCTGGCGGCGACTGCCTGTGGCGGCGGTGGCGGCAGCGAGGCCGGCGCCAAGGGTGAGGTTGACCCGAACGGCATCTACTCGATCGAGGTGGGCGAGCCGGAGAAGCTTCTCCAGCCGGCCGACACGATGGAGTCCAACGGCTCGATCGCGATGTCGGGTCTGTTCTCCCAGCTCGTCGACTACGACGCCGACGGCAAGATCGTCAACGTGAACGCCGAGTCGGTCACGAGCACGGACAGCAAGCTGTGGACCGTCAAGCTGAAGCCGGGCTGGACCTTCCACGACGGCACCAAGGTGACCGCCGAGTCCTACGTCAAGGCGTGGAACTGGGCCGCGAACATCAACAACAAGCAGGGCAACGCGTCCTGGTTCGCCGACATCAAGGGCTTCGAGGCCCTGCACCCCGAGGCCGAGGGCGCCAAGCCCACCGGTGACGCGCTCGAGGGTCTGAAGATCGTCGACGAGAACACCTTCACCATCGAGCTCGCCAGCGCGGTTCCGTACTTCGCGTACAAGCTCGGCTACGAGGTCTTCTCCCCGCTGCCCGCCTCGTTCTACGCGGACCCCGCGGCCGCCGGTGAGAAGCCGGTCGGCAACGGCCCGTACAAGTTCAAGTCGTGGGAGCACAAGAAGCAGATCGAGCTCACGCGCTTCGACGACTACAAGGGTGTCGACAAGGCGAAGAACGGCGGTGTGATTCTCAAGAACTACACCACCCTCGAGACCGCCTACGAGGACCTGAAGTCGGGCAACGTCGACGTCCTGCGTCAGATCGGCCCGAAGGACCTCCCGGTCTACCGTGCCGACCTCGGCGACCGCGCCGTGGACCAGGCCTACTCCGCCGTCCAGACGCTGGCCATCGCGTACTACGCCGACCAGTGGAAGAACCCGGCGAAGGTCAACCCGAAGGTCATCCAGGGCCTGTCGATGGCGATCGACCGCGACACCATCACCAAGACGGTGCTCCAGGGCACCCGTGAGCCGGCGACCGGCTGGGTCGCCAAGGGCGTCCTCGGCTACACGCCGACCGGCTCCGGTGACGTCACCAAGTTCGACCCGGCGAAGGCCAAGGCCCTCATCGCCGAGGGCGGCGGCGTCCCGAACAACGAGATCTTCATCCAGTTCAACTCGGATGGCGGTCACAAGGAATGGGTCGAGGCTGTCTGCAACAGCATCACCCAGGCCACCACCGTCAAGTGCACCGGTGACGCCAAGCCGGACTTCCAGGCCGACCTCCAGGCCCGCAAGTCCAAGCAGGTCAAGTCGATCTACCGCTCCGGCTGGGTCCTCGACTACCCGGTGAACGCCAACTTCATCAGCGACCTGTTCCGTACGGGCGCCGGCGGCAACCAGGGTGGCTTCACCAGCCCCGAGCTCGACGCGAAGATCGCCGCGGCGGACAGCGCCGCGACCCTCGACGAGTCCGTGAAGGCCTACCAGGCCATCGAGAAGGAACTCGTCAACTACATGCCTTCCATCCCGCTCTGGTACTACAAGGTCAACGCGGGCTACTCGGAGAAGGTCTCGAACGTGAAGTACGCCCAGGACGGCGACCCGATCCTCGACCAGGTCGAGGTCAAGAAGTAAGTCCTACCGCGTAATTCCTTTCGACGGATGTGGGCCGGCGGGGAGCCGGCCCACATCCGGGCCTACACGCAGCGCCCGGGGGGCCCTTTCGCGACGCAGTGACGGAACCGTCACGCGCGTGCGTGGCGAAAGGGCCCGTCCGGCTGCGCCTGCCGCATCTTCTACGGAGGCATGATGGGGCGCTATGTCGCACGACGACTGCTCCAGATGATCCCGGTCTTCTTCGGGACGACCCTGCTCATCTTCTTTATGGTGTACAGCCTGCCCGGCGATCCCGTGGCCGGACTCTTCGGGGACAAGGGCACCGACCCCGCGACGCTGGCTGCCTTGCGTAAGCAGCACGGTCTGGACCTGCCGATCTGGCATCAGTACTGGAACTACATATCCGGGATCCTGTTCCACTTCGACTTCGGGTCCCAGATCCGCAGCGGACGTGAGATCACCGAAGTGATCGGTGCCGCCTTCCCGGTCACCCTGCGCCTGGCCTTCCTGGCGTTCGCGATCGAGATCGTCCTGGGTCTGACCCTCGGGATCGTCGCCGGCCTCAAGGCCGGCAAGCTGGCCGACAACCTGATCCTGATCCTCACCCTGCTGATCATCTCGATGCCGGTCTTCGTCCTCGGCTTCATCGTGAAGTCGGTGTTCGCCTTCCAGCTCGGCTGGATCTCGCCGAACGTCAGCATCAACGAGACCTGGGGCGAGCTGCTCGCGCCGGCCATCGTGCTCGGATCGCTCTCGCTCGCCTACGTGGCCCGCCTGACCCGCACCTCGATGGCCGAGAACCTGCGCGCCGACTACGTCCGCACCGCCGTCGCCAAGGGCCTGCCCAAGCGCCGCGTCATCGGTGTGCACCTCATGCGCAACTCGATGATCCCCGTCGTCACTTTCCTCGGCACCGACATCGGTGCCCTGATGGGCGGCGCCGTCGTCACCGAGGGCATCTTCAACGTCAAGGGCGTCGGCGGTCTGATCTACGAATCGGTCGTCCGCCGCGAAGGACTGACCGTGGTCGGTGTCGTCACCGTCCTCGTCGTCGTCTACCTGATAGCCAGCCTGCTCGTCGACCTCCTCTACGCGGTCATGGACCCGAGGATCCGGTATGCCTGATCTGACCAAGACCGACATCGTGGCGGCCGAGACCACCGCGGCGCCCGGCGCCCCGGTGGAGCCGGTGAAGGCCGAGAAGGCCCGCAGTCTGTGGGGCGACGCCTGGGCCGACCTGCGTCGCAACCCGTACTTCGTCGTCTCCTCGGCGCTGATCTTCGTACTCCTCGTGATCGCCGCCTTCCCGGGCTGGTTCACCAGCATCGACCCCACCAAGGGCGACCTGGTCAACCACTTCCTCGGCAAGCCGGAACTGGGCGCCGTCGGCTCCCCCGAGTGGCTCGGCTGGGACGGCCAGGGACGCAGCGTCTACGCACGCGTCATCTACGGCACCCGCGCCTCGGTCATCGTCGCGATCTCCGTGACCGCGATCGTCACCGTCCTCGGCGGAATCACCGGCATGATCGCCGGCTACTTCGGCGGCATCATCGACGCCGTCATGTCGCGCATCACCGACATCTTCTTCGGCATCCCCTTCCTGCTCGGCGCGATGGTCGTCCTCCAGGCCTTCACCGAGCGCACCGTGTGGACGGTCGTCTTCGCCCTGGCCTTCCTCGGCTGGACGCAGATCAACCGCGTCATGCGCGGAGCGGTCATCACCGTGAAGCAGGCGGACTACGTGCACGCCGCCAAGGCGCTGGGCGCCGGGACGTCCCGGATCCTCTTCCGGCACATCCTGCCGAACGCCATGGCCCCGGTGATCGTGGTCTCCACGATCGCGCTCGGCGGCTACATCGCGGCCGAGGCGACCCTGTCCTACCTGGGTCTCGGCCTCGCCTCCCCGACCATCTCGTGGGGCGTGGACATCTCCGCCGGTGCTTCGCAGATCCGAGTGGCCCAGCACATCCTGCTGTACCCCTCGATCATGCTCAGCATCACCGTCCTCGCCTTCATCATGCTCGGCGAAGCGGTCCGCAACGCCCTCGACCCCAAGCTGCGCTGAGGAGGGCGTAAGTGATCACCATGGACAACACCTCCAGCCTTCCCTCCCCGCGTGACGGGGACCCGCAGACGCCGCTCCTCGAAGTGCGCGACCTGCACGTCGAGTTCCACACCCGTGACGGTGTCGCCAAGGCAGTCAACGGCGTCAACTACTCCGTGAGCGCCGGCGAGACCCTCGCCGTGCTCGGCGAGTCCGGCTCCGGCAAGTCCGTGACGGCCCAGGCCATCATGGGCATCCTCGACATGCCCCCCGGCAAGATCCCGCAGGGCGAGATCCTCTTCCGCGGCCAGGACATGCTCAAGATGAGCTTCGAGGAGCGGCGCAAGCTGCGCGGCCGGAAGATCGCCATGATCTTCCAGGACGCCCTGTCCTCCCTGAACCCGGTGCTCACCGTCGGCTACCAGCTGGGCGAGATGTTCCGCGTCCACGAGGGCATGTCGAAGAAGGACGCCCGGCTCAAGGCCATCGAACTGATGGAGAAGGTCAAGATCCCGGCGGCGAAGGAGCGGGTCGACGACTACCCGCACCACTTCTCCGGCGGTATGCGCCAGCGCATCATGATCGCCATGGCGATCGCGCTGGAGCCCGACCTGATCATCGCGGACGAGCCGACCACGGCCCTGGACGTCACCGTCCAGGCCCAGGTCATGGACCTGCTCGCCGAGCTCCAGCGCGAGCTCAACATGGGCCTGATCCTGATCACCCACGACCTCGGCGTCGTCGCCGACGTCGCGGACAAGATCGCCGTCATGTACGCGGGCCGGATCGTCGAGACCGCTCCGGTCCACGAGATCTACAAGCGCCCGGCGCACCCGTACACCCGTGGTCTGCTGGACTCGATCCCGCGCCTGGACCAGAAGGGCCAGGAGCTCTTCGCGATCAAGGGCCTGCCGCCGAACCTTCTGCGCCTGCCCACCGGCTGCTCGTTCAGCCCGCGCTGCCCCGCGGCGCAGGACATCTGCCGGTCCGAGATCCCCGCCCTGCAGCCCGTTTCCGAGCAGGACGGCAGCGAGCTGGCCGGCCGTCACAGCGCCTGCCACTTCTGGAAGGAGCAGCTCCATGGCTGAGCTCACCAACGCCCCCGCGCGCGAGCCGATCCTCCAGGTCCGCGGTCTGGTCAAGCACTTCCCGCTGACCCAGGGCATCCTGTTCAAGAAGCAGGTCGGCGCCGTCAAGGCCGTCGACGGGATCTCCTTCGACCTGTACCAGGGCGAGACCCTGGGCATCGTCGGCGAGTCCGGCTGTGGCAAGTCCACCGTCGCCAAGCTGCTGATGAACCTGGAACGCGCCACCGCCGGCGAGGTCTTCTACAAGGGCCAGGACATCACCAAGCTGTCCGGCCGCGCCCTGAAGGCCGTCCGGCGCAACATCCAGATGGTGTTCCAGGACCCGTACACCTCGCTGAACCCGCGCATGACGGTCGGCGACATCATCGGCGAGACGTACGACATCCACCCCGAGGTGGCCCCCAAGGGCGACCGGCGCCGCAAGGTGCAGGAGCTCCTGGACGTCGTCGGTCTCAACCCGGAGTACATCAACCGGTACCCGCACCAGTTCTCCGGCGGCCAGCGCCAGCGCATCGGCATCGCCCGCGGCCTCGCGCTCAACCCGGAGATCATCATCTGCGACGAGCCGGTCTCCGCGCTCGACGTGTCGGTGCAGGCCCAGGTCATCAACCTGATGGAGAAGCTGCAGGAGGAGTTCAACCTCTCCTACATCTTCATCGCGCACGACCTGTCGATCGTCCGGCACATCTCGGACCGCGTCGGCGTCATGTACCTCGGCAAGATGGCCGAGATCGGCACCGACGAGCAGATCTACGAGCACCCGACCCACCCGTACACCCAGGCGCTGCTCTCCGCGGTGCCGGTGCCGGACCCGGCCGCCCGTGAGGGCCGCGAGCGCATCATCCTCACCGGTGACGTCCCCTCGCCGGCCAACCCGCCGTCGGGCTGCCGCTTCCGCACCCGCTGCTGGAAGGCCGAGGAGAAGTGCTCCGTGGAGGAGCCGCTGCTCGCGATCCCGGAGCGCTTCCAGGGCTCCAAGTCGCTGGCCGCGCACGAGTCGGCCTGCCACTTCGCCGAGGAGAAGGCCGTCCTGGCCGTCTGACCTCACCGAAGCGACACCCCGGGGCGCCCGGTACCGGATCTCTCCGGTGCCGGGCGCTTCGGCGTTCGCGCACCCGCCGCGCGCGGAAAGCCGGTTGCGGGACCGCCCCGGCGGGTCCGACAGTGATCTGATGACCGACATGCTGACCGTACGCCCCGCCGGGCCCGGAGACGCCGAGGACATCTGCGCTCTCCTCAACGCCATCGACATGGTGGAGATCGGCCGCCCGGAAACCGATCTGGGCGCCGTCGAAGCCGATCTGCACCACCCCGACGTCGACCTGGCGAAGGACTCCTGGCTCGCCTTCGAAGGCGGCCGGCTCCTCGCCTACGCCCTGGTGTGGGCCGACTCCGGTCCCGGCCGCGTCGACTCCGAGCACTACGTCCTGCCCGGGCACGGAGCGGCTGCCGGCCGGCTGCTGGACCTGATGGAGGTCCGGGCCCGCGAGCTCGCCGCCGGCGCTCCGGAGCCGGTCCTGCGGATCCAGCTCAACGCCCGGCCGACCCTCGACGTCGGCCTGCTGTCCGGCCGCGGCTACCGCACGGTGCGCCGGTACCAGGTGATGACCCGCGCGCTGGACCCGGCCGACCCGCCCCCGGCCCCTCCCGCCGGGCTCACCCTTCGCCCGTGCGACGGTGGCGAGAGCGAGCGCCGCCGCGCCCACGCCCTGATCGAGCAGACCTTCGCCGCGCACTTCGGGCACGTGGACCGCCCGTACGAGCCCTGGCTCGACCACATCGACGGCCGGGGCCTGGACTGGTCGCTGGTGTGGATCGCCGCGCTGCCCGGGGAAGGCGACGTAGGCGTCCTGCTGACGCGGGACGACCGCACCAGCATGGGATGGTTCAGCCACATCGGCGTCGCCGAGGCCGTGCGCGGCCGGGGCGTCGGAGGCTTCCTGCTGCGCCACGGCTTCGCCGCCTACGCCGCCCGGGGCCGCACCGCCGTGGGGCTCGGCGTGGACACGGCCAACGCGACCGGCGCGCTCGCGCTGTACGAGGCGCACGGCATGACGATGCATTACGCGGTGAACACCTGGGAACTGGCGCTGTGACCCCGCGCCGGGACCCCCCGCTTTGCACTCGCAGGGGTGACAGGCGGGCGGCGCGAGGGTGCAATCGGTCCAACCAGGAGTGTGCGGGACCCCACATAGGGTGACATTGGGCCCTAAGTGAGTCTTGGGATCCAGTAGGAGGCACTCCATGCGCGGAGCCACCCACGCCAAGTGGGCCGCATGTGCGGCGGCCGTCGCCCTCGCGGCGACCGCCTGCGGCGGCGGAAGCGACAGCGGCGGGGGCGGCGATGCGGGAATCGTCAGCTCCTCGTGGGGAGACCCGCAGAACCCGCTGGAGCCCGCCAACACCAACGAGGTCCAGGGTGGCAAGGTCCTCGACATGATCTTCCGGGGGCTCAAGCGGTACGACCCCAAGACCGGTGAGGCGAAGAACTTCCTCGCCGAGAAGATCGAGACCACCGACAGCCAGAACTTCACGATCACGCTGAAGGACGGCTGGAAGTTCAGCAACGACGAGCCCGTCACCGCGCAGTCCTTCGTGGACGCCTGGAACTACGGCGCGGACGTCACCAAGAAGCAGAACAACTCGCCCTTCTTCTCCGACATCGTCGGCTACGCGGACGTCCACCCCGAGAAGGGCGACCCCAAGTCCAAGACCATGTCCGGCCTGGTCGTCAAGGACCCCAAGACCTTCACGGTGGCCCTCAAGGAGAAGTTCTCCACCTGGCCCGAGACCCTCGGCTACCAGGCGTTCTCCCCCCTGCCCAAGGCCTTCTTCACCGACCACGAGGCCTGGCTGAAGAAGCCCGTCGGCAACGGCCCGTACACGGTGGACTCGTACACCAAGGGCACCGGCATGAAGCTGCGCAAGTGGGACGCCTACACGGGCGAGGACAAGGCCGTCAACGGCGGCGTGGACCTGAAGGTCTACACCGACAACAACACCGCCTACACCGACCTGATCTCCGGCAACCTCGACCTGGTCGACGACATCCCGG
Source organism: Streptomyces sp. GL_141 (assembly GCF_057834385.1). Classification (NCBI taxonomy): domain Bacteria; kingdom Bacillati; phylum Actinomycetota; class Actinomycetes; order Kitasatosporales; family Streptomycetaceae; genus Streptomyces; species Streptomyces sp. GL_141. The sequence continues at coordinate 2,878,662 of NZ_CM174402.1, read as the reverse complement.
CGCAGCAGCTGAAGAACGTCGCGAACGACCTCGGCGACCGCTACATCAACCAGCCGGCCCTGATCATCCAGACCCTCACCTTCCCGCTGTACGACCCGCAGTGGAGCAAGGAGGGCATGGAGAAGGTCCGCCGCGGCATCTCGATGGCCATCAACCGCGACGAGATCACCAAGCAGATCTTCCGCGAGACCCGCACCCCGGCCAAGGACTGGACCTCCCCGGCCCTCGGCGACAAGGGCGGCTTCTCCGCCACCGCCTGCGGCGAGGCCTGCTCCTTCAACCCCACCGAGGCCAAGAAGCTCATCCAGGAGGCCGGCGGACTGCCCGGCGGCAAGGTCACCCTGACGTCCAACGTGGACACCGGCTCGCACCGCGACTGGATGGACGCCGTCTGCAACAGCGTCAACAACGCCCTGGGCGAGGGCCCGGTCTGCACCGTCAACCCCGTCGGCACCTTCGCCGACTTCCGCAACCAGCAGAGCAGCTTCAAGCTCACCGGCCCCTTCCGCTCCGGCTGGCAGGCCGACTACCCGCTGATCCAGAACTTCCTGGAGCCGCTGTACTACACCGGCGCCTCCTCGAACTACGGCAAGTTCAGCAACCCGGAGTTCGACAAGCTCATCGACGAGGCCAACCGGGAGAGCGACGCCGCCAAGGCGACCGCCAAGTTCCAGGAGTCCGAGAAGATCCTCGCCGCCCAGATGCCGTCGATCCCGCTCTGGTACCAGAACGGCAGCGCGGGCCACTCGGAGCGCATCTCGGAAGTGGCGCTCAACCAGTTCAGCGTCCCGGTGTACGACCAGATCAAGGTCAGCTGACCCCTCTCGCGGATCGAACCTGGAGCAGTCCATGGGACGTTATGTGATCCGGCGACTGCTCCAGATGATCCCCGTGTTCATCGGCAGCACGTTCCTGATCTTCTTCATGGTGTACGCGCTCGGAGACCCGGTCGCCGCCCTCTTCGGCGACAAGGCCCCCGACCCCGCCACCGCCGCGCGCATCCGCAAGGACCTCTACCTCGACCAGCCCCTGTGGAAGCAGTACCTCCACTACATGGGCCAGATCTTCCAGGGCGACTTCGGCACCGCCTTCAACGGCCAGAAGGTCACCGAACTCATGGCCTCGGCCTTCCCGGTGACCCTGCGCCTGACCATCGTCGCGATCGCCATCGAGATCGTCGTCGGCATCACCCTCGGCGTGATCAGCGGCCTCAAGCGCGGCAGGTCCATCGACACCAGCGTGCTCGTCCTCACCCTCGTGGTGATCTCGGTGCCCACCTTCGTGACCGGCTACCTGCTCCAGTACCTCTTCGGCGTCAAATGGGGCTGGGTACGGCCCACCGTCTCCCCGGACGCCCCCTTCAGCGAGCTGATCCTGCCCGGCATCGTCCTCGCGCTGGTCTCCCTCGCCTACGTCACCCGGCTCACCCGGACCTCCATCGCCGAGAACGTCAAGGCCGACTACGTCCGCACCGCCGTGGCCAAGGGCCTGCCCCGGCGCCGGGTCGTCACCCGCCACCTGCTGCGCAACTCGCTGATCCCCGTGGTCACCTTCATCGGCACCGACATCGGCGCCCTGATGGGCGGAGCCATCGTCACCGAGCGGATCTTCAACATCCACGGGGTCGGCTACCAGCTCTACCAGGGCATCCTGCGCAACAACTCCCCGACGGTGGTCGGCTTCGTGACCATCCTCGTCATCGTCTTCCTGCTGGCGAACCTGCTCGTCGACCTGCTCTACGCGGTCCTGGACCCGAGGATCCGTTATGCCTGAGCCCGACCCCGAGCGCGCCGCCTACGATCCGCTGGGACCCGGCCCCCACGAGTCCATCGCCCCCACCGGCCAGGGGGGCGCCATGGATCTCGCCCTGGAAGAGGGGGAGTCGCTGGAGAAGGAGCTCGGAGGAGCCCCCGTAGGCCCCCAGGAGAAGGCCCGCTCGCTGTGGTCAGACGCCTGGCACCAGCTGCGCCGCAACCCCGTCTTCCTCGTCTCCACGCTGCTGATCCTCTTCCTCGTGGTCATCTCCATCTGGCCCCAGCTGATCGCGAGCGGCGACCCGCTCCAGTGCGACCTGTCCAAATCGCAGCAGGGCTCCTCCCCGGGCCACCCCTTCGGCTACGACACCCAGGGCTGCGACGTGTACACCCGTACCGTCTACGGGGCCCGCGCCTCCATCACCGTGGGCATCTGCGCCACCCTCGGCGCGGCCCTCCTCGGCTCCGCGCTCGGCGGGCTCGCCGGGTTCTTCGGCGGCTGGGGCGACGCCCTGCTCTCCCGGGTCGCCGACATCTTCTTCGGCATCCCCGTGGTCCTCGGCGGCCTGGTCTTCCTGTCCGTGGTCACCAGCACCACCGTCTGGCCCGTCGTCGGCTTCATCGTGCTGCTCGGCTGGCCCCAACTGGCCCGCATCGCCCGCGGCTCGGTCATCACCGCCAAACAGAACGACTACGTCCAGGCCGCGCGGGCGCTCGGCGCCGGCAACGGCCGGATGCTGCTGCGGCACGTGGCGCCCAACGCCATCGCACCCGTCATCGTCGTCGCCACCATCGCGCTCGGCACCTACATCGCCCTGGAAGCCACCCTGTCCTTCCTCGGCGTGGGCCTGCGCCCGCCGACGGTCTCCTGGGGCATCGACATCTCCAACGCCGCCTCCCAGATCCGCAACGCCCCGCACATGCTGCTCTACCCGGCGGGCGCGCTCAGCATCACCGTGCTCGCGTTCATCATGCTGGGCGACGCGGTGCGCGACGCCCTCGACCCCAAGCTGCGCTGAGGAGCCCCGCACATGCTGCTCGAAGTGCGCGATCTGCACGTGGAATTCAAGACCCGGGACGGAGTCGCCAAGGCCGTCAACGGGGTCAACTACTCCGTGGCCGAAGGCGAGACCCTCGCCGTGCTCGGCGAGTCCGGCTCCGGCAAGTCGGTCACCGCCCAGGCCGTCATGGGCATCCTCGACATGCCCCCGGGCCGCATCGCGGGCGGCGAGATCCTCTTCAAGGGCAAAGACCTGCTGAAGATGAAGGAGGAGGAGCGCAGGAAGGTCCGCGGCAACGAGATGGCCATGATCTTCCAGGACGCCCTGTCCTCCCTCAACCCGGTCCTGAGCGTCGGCGCGCAGCTCGGCGAGATGTACGAGGTCCACCGCGGGATGTCCCGCAAGGACGCCCGGGCCAGGGCCGTCGAGCTGATGGACCGGGTGAAGATCCCGGCGGCGCGGGAACGGGTGGGGGACTACCCGCACCAGTTCTCCGGGGGCATGCGCCAGCGCATCATGATCGCCATGGCGATGGCCCTCGAACCCTCGCTCATCATCGCGGACGAGCCGACCACGGCCCTGGACGTCACCGTCCAGGCCCAGGTCATGGACCTGCTCGCCGAGCTCCAGCGCGAGCTCAACATGGGCCTGATCCTGATCACCCACGACCTCGGCGTCGTCGCCGACGTGGCCGACAAGATCGCCGTCATGTACGCCGGCCGGATCGTCGAGGCGGCCCCCGTCCACGAGATCTACAAGAACCCCGCCCACCCGTACACCCGCGGCCTGCTGGACTCCATCCCGCGCCTGGACCAGAAGGGCCAGGAGCTGTACGCCATCAAGGGCCTGCCGCCCAACCTGCTCGCCATCCCGCCCGGCTGCGCCTTCAACCCGCGCTGCCCGATGGCCCAGGCCGTCTGCCGCACCGACGTACCGCCGCTGGCCGAGGTCGGACCGGACCGCGCCAGCGCGTGCTTCTTCTGGAAGGAGTGCCTCGGTGGCTGAGTCCATCCTCGTGGTGGAGGACCTGGTCAAGCACTACCCGCTGACCCAGGGCATCCTCTTCAAGAAGCAGGTCGGCGCAGTCAAGGCCGTCGACGGGGTCTCCTTCGACCTGCGGGCCGGCGAAACCCTCGGCATCGTCGGGGAGTCGGGCTGCGGCAAGTCCACCGTCGCCAAGATGCTGGTCAACCTCGAACGCCCGACGGCGGGCGCGATCACGTACAAGGGCGAGGACCTCGCCAAGCTGTCCGGCCGCGCCCTGAAGGCCGTCCGGCGCAACATCCAGATGGTGTTCCAGGACCCGTACACCTCGCTGAACCCGCGCATGACGGTCGGCGACATCATCGGCGAGCCCTACGAGATCCACCCCGAGGTGGCCCCCAAGGGCGACCGGCGCCGCAAGGTCCAGGAGCTCCTGGACGTGGTCGGCCTCAACCCGGAGTACATCAACCGGTACCCGCACCAGTTCTCCGGCGGCCAGCGCCAGCGCATCGGCATCGCCCGCGGCCTCGCCCTGCAGCCCGAGATCATCGTCGCCGACGAGCCCGTCTCCGCCCTCGACGTCTCCGTGCAGGCCCAGGTGGTCAACCTCCTGGAGCGGCTCCAGGACGAGTTCAACCTCTCCTACGTGTTCATCGCGCACGACCTCTCGATCGTCCGCCACATCTCCGACCGGGTCGGCGTCATGTACCTGGGCCGGATCGTCGAGATCGGCACCGACACCCAGATCTACGACCACCCCACCCACCCGTACACCCAGGCGCTGCTCTCCGCCGTTCCGGTCCCCGACCCGGAGGCCCGCGCGGGGCGCGAGCGGATCATCCTCTCCGGCGACGTGCCCTCCCCGGCGAACCCGCCCTCGGGCTGCCGCTTCCGCACCCGTTGCTGGAAGGCCGAGGCGCGCTGCGCGTCGGAGGTCCCGCTCCTGGAGATCCCGGCCTTCCTCCCGGGCGGCCCGACGGCCCACCCCTCGGCGTGCCATTTCGCATCCGAACGGGCCGTCCTTCCGCCGGGCCCGGAGTCAGGGCCGCAGCCGGGATCGCCGTCGGGATCGCCGACCAAGGGGTGAGCCAGGGGGCCCCGCGACCGCTCATTTCTCGCCACAGCTGTGAACGGCACCCGCTCTCCCCACAACTCGGTTTACACGCAGGCAACTTGACCGTTTCTGTCCCGAGATCTGGGCCGGGCAGCCTGATCCCGTGCGGCCGTGCGGGTGCCGACAGCCGGCCGGGGAGGCGTACAGCTTCCCCGGCCGGCACTCCTGTGACCCCGGACGTGCGCGGCATGCGCCCCTCGTGCTGCCGGAATCGATCGATGTCGGGGTACGGATAGTTATGATCCGTAGCGCACGGTGGGTATGACTCTGCCGAGCACCGAGTTGCGAGTACGCGAACCCGATGTCCGCTCGACGTGGAGGTGAAACGCCGTGGCACTATCGATCTCGGCCGTGGTGCTGCTGGCAGTCGTCGTCTTCCTGCTGGTCCGGCGTTCGGGCCTGAAGGCGGGTCACGCAGTGGTCTGTGTACTGCTCGGCTTCTATCTGGCGAGCTCGACCGTGGCTCCGACGCTCTCTCAGCTGACCAACAACGTGGCGAGCATGATCAGCGGCCTCAAGTTCTAGGGGACGCCGCCCAGGGCACCGCGGGCGCCGCCGCGCGGGGTTCCGGGCGGCGGGTCCGCCGGCCCGTGCCGCGGTCGTAGGGTGACCTCATGAACGGTCTTCCCGCCCGTCGGCTCCTGCTCGTGCACGCGCACCCGGACGACGAGTCGATCAACAACGGCGTCACCATGGCCAAGTACGCGGCCGAGGGCGCCCATGTCGCGTTGGTGACCTGCACGCTCGGCGAGGAGGGTGAGGTCATCCCGCCCGGCCTCGCCCACCTGACGGCCGACCGCGAGGACACCCTCGGCGCCCACCGCGTCGGCGAGCTCGCCGAGGCCATGCGGGAACTGGGCGTCGCCGACCACCGGTTCCTCGGCGGCCCCGGCCGCTTCCGGGACTCCGGGATGATGGGCGCCGAACAGAACCACCGGCCCGGCGCCTTCTGGTCCGCCGACGTGGACGAGGCCGCGGGGTACCTCGTAGAGGTGATCCGCGAACTGCGCCCCCAGGTCCTCGTCACGTACGACCCGGACGGCGGCTACGGCCACCCCGACCACATCCAGGCCCACCGCGTCGCCACCCGCGCCGCCGAACTGGCCGCGGAACCCGCGTACCGCCGGGACCTCGGCGCACCGCACGCCATCGACAAGCTCTACTGGAACCGCGTCCCGCGCACGGTCGTCGAGGAGGGCTTCGCCCGGCTGCGCGAGGCCGGGAGCGAGGTGCCCTTCCCGGCGCCGGCCGCGCCAGACGACGTGCCGGGCGTGGTGGCCGACGAGCGGATCACCGCCGAGATCGGCGGGGACGAGGCCGCCGAGCAGGCGTTCGTGGCCGCCAAGACCGCCGCGATGCGCGCCCACGCCACCCAGATCGCGGTGGACGGGCCCTTCTTCGCGCTCTCCAACGACCTGGCGCAGCCGCTGTTCACCCACGAGTACTACGAGTTGGCCGTGGGCAGTCCGGGCGTCCCGGCGGGCGAGCGCGAGCGCGACCTCTTCGCGGGGGTGCGGGCATGACCGGTGCGTGGAGCGCGGGGCGGATCGCCACCCTGCTGGGCCTGTTGGCGGCAGGGGTGGTGGTCGGCGTCGCCGGCTGGCTCGTCGTCGACCTGTGGTTCCCGGGCGGACTGGTGCTCGCGCTCCTCGCGCTCTTCGGCCTGTTCCTCGGCGGCCGGATCGCCCTGGGCACCGGCATCGGAGTCGGGGCGGCCACGGGTGGCTGGTTCCTCTCCTACGTGATGCTCGGCGTGCCCCGGCCGGAGGGGGACTTCCTGCTCGGTTCGTCCGGAATCAGCATGTACGTCTACCTTTTGGGTGGAGTGGTGCTCGCTGTGATGTGCGCCACGATGAGCCTCCCGGGGGACCGGCCGGTTTCGGCCGCCAGGAACGCCGGGTGACGCGGCGTCGGCCGCGCGCGACGCCTTGACGAGCGGCTCGGCCGCCGGGTGCGCAGCCCCCCGGAGGCCGGGCGACAGGTGCTCAGGAGGTGCGCGCAGGGGGCGTGCGGGAGGTCAAGGGGAACCCTTCGTTCCCGGGGGCCGGGTGCGCGCGGGCGGTGGCCAGTATGGTGGACCGGCCGCCGAGCTGCCCGCGCACGCTATGACGGGCGGCGGAGCCGATCGGGAGAACCTGCTTTGAGTCGTGATACTGACAGTCCGTACTCCGGGCCCAACGGGCGCGGCGGAGCCGCCCACCCCTCGGGTGCGCCTCCGTACGGATCAGGCCAGTATCCGACCACGACACTGCCCCCCGGTCCGGGCGCGGCGACCATTCCGGAGGAGAGTTCAGTGACCGCACCGCCCGCGAAGCCGTCCACGCCCGATTCCGACGGGCCGAAGACGGAGACCCAGCTGACGACCCGGATCCGGATCAACATCCCGGGTTCGCGGCCGATTCCGCCCGTGGTCGTACGCCAGACCATGCCCGAAGCCGAGGCCGTGCAGGCGCCCGAGCCCGTCGGTCCGCCGGCCGCGCCCGAGCCGGGTCCGGGCGAGGACATGCCCAGCAACTGGTTCGCTCCGCGCAAGGCCGGCTCCCCGCCCGGCCCGCCGCAGGCTCCCGCCCCCGCCCCGGGGCGCGGACCGGCCCCGGCTCCGGCCGGCGGCCCGCGCTTCGACGGGCCCGCGCAGCAGGGCTTCGCGCAGGGCCCGGCAGGTCCGCGCCCGGGTGCGCCGATGGGCCCCGGCCCGGGTACACCCATGGGTCCCGGCCCCGGTGCACCGATGGGCCCCGGCCCCGGCGCTCCGATGGGCCCCGGCCCCGGTGGTCCCGGTCCCGCCCCGGCCCAGGCCGGCGGCCCGCGCTTCGACGGGCCCGCGCAGCAGGGCTTCGCCCAGGGCCCGGCAGGTCCGCGCCCCGGCGCCCCGATGGGCCCCGGCCCGGGTGCGCCCATGGGTCCCGGCCCCGGCGCTCCGATGGGCCCCGGCCCGGGTGCTCCGATGGGGCCCGGCCCCGGCGGCCCCGGCGTCGGCACCGGACCCGGCGCCGGTTACCCCGCACCGCCCGCCGGACCCGGCGGTCCCCGTACGGGCGCCCCCGCGGGCCCCGCGCAGGGCCCCGGCCCCGCCGGACCGCCCGCGCCGCAGGCCGGCGTCGACTACGGCTCCGGCCCCACCACCGGTCCCGTCGCCAAGGCACTGATCGCCCCCGTCCCGCCCGCCCCCGCGTGGCCCGGCAGCGGCCGCGGCCCCGACGGGCCGACCGGCGGGCCCGCGCTGGGCTCCGTACCGGCAGGCGGGGCGCAGGAGCCGAGCTGGCCCGGCCCCGAGCTGGACGCCGCCGGATACCCGCAGCCCGCGCCCGCGCCCGCCCCGGCGGCCGCGAACAAGGCCAAGCCCAAGGCCAAGGCGCCCGCGCCCACCCCGGCGCGGCCCGCCAAGAAGGGCCGCAGCAAGGTGGTGCTCCTCGGCGGAGCCCTCTTCGTGCTGTGCGGCGTGGCCTACGGAGCCGGTCTGCTCCTCAACCACTCCGACGTCCCCAAGGGCACCACCGTCATGGGCGTCGACATCAGCGGCAGCCGCGACGAGGCCGTCGCCAAGCTCCAGACGTCCTTCGGCAACCGTGCGGCCGCCCCGCTCCAGCTGACCGTCGGCGGCAAGCAGGTCGAGCTGAAGCCCGAGAAGGCCGGCCTGAGCCTGGACAGCCAGACCACCGTCCGCAACGCGGCGGGCAGCGACTACAACCCCGTCACGGTCATCGGCTCGCTCTTCGGCAGCGAGCGCAAGGCCGAGGCCGTCCTGCCCACCGACGAGGAGAAGCTGCGGGTCGCCCTCCAGGAGCTGGCCGGCACCGCCGGTTCCGCCACCGAGGGCACCATCACCTTCGACACCGGCAAGGCCCTCGCCGTCCCCGGCAAGCCCGGCTCCACGCTCGACGTGGACGGCTCCGTCAGCCTGGTCACCAAGGCCTTCCACGACATGGTCGCCACCGGCCAGGCCGCCCCGGTCGCCCTCCCGGTCGCCACCAAGGACCCGGTCGTCGACCAGGCCGAACTGGACCGGGCCATGAAGGACTTCGCCCAGCCCGCGATGTCGGCGCCGGTCCTCGTCAAGGCGGGCACCAAGTCCATCCCGCTGGGAGCCAAGTCCCTGCCGAAGATCCTGAGCATGCAGGTCGTCGACGGCCACCTCGTCGAGAAGTACGACCTGGAAGCCCTCAAGACGGCCTACGGGAACACCTTCGACGGCGTCCTCATCATGCGCGGCACCGGCGAGAAGACCGCCGTCACCCCGCAGGACGTCGCCGGAGTCCTCGGCAAGGCCCTGCGCGGCAAGACGACCGCGGAGCGCACCGCGGTCATCCCGACCAACCCGAGCTGACCACGACCTGACAACGGAGCCCCTCCCCGAACCCGGGGGAGGGGCTCCGTTGTCACGTCAGCCGAATTCAGCCCGTCCGGCGTTTGAGGACCGGGGTCCGGGGCAGAGCCCCGGGGAACGGCGGAAGGGGGGGTAGGGGACTTCGCACCGCGCAGCGGCACACCCGCAGCCGGGCTAGTTCAGCAGGGCCCGCGCGGCCATTGCCTCCGCGCGAATCCGCACGGCGGACGGCGGATCGATCACGTCCACGACCACCGCGTAGGACTCCATCTCCGCCGCCCCCGCCACGAACTCCCCCCGCTCCACGAGCAGCTTCGCCCGCTCGTACCGCAACGCCGCAGGATGCGAAGGCAGCAGCAGCGCCAGGTCCAGCGCCCACAGCGCCACCCCCGAGTGCTCGGGCCGCGACGAGGCCCACGCCCGGATGTTGTTGAGGATCCGCAGCACGATGTCCATCGTGCGCGCCGCGGTCCGCGGCCCCGCCGCCAGCTCCGCCGGACCCGCGCCCAGCGAGGCGCCCCCCGCGAAGGGGTCGACGACCACACCCTCCTCCGGATCCCCGAAGCCCACCACGAAGTGCCCCGGCAGGGCCAGCCCGTACACCGGAGCCCCGGCCCGCCGGGCCACCTCCAGCCAGACCACGGACAGCAGGATGGGCAGCCCCCGGCGCCGCCGCAGCACCTCGTGCAGCAGCGAGGACGAGAGCCGGTCGTAGTCGCCCGGAGTGCCGTGGAACCCCATCCGCCCGCCCAGCAGTTCGGACACCGCCGAAGCCCACGCGCGAGCGCCCCGCAGCCCGTACGGCAGCATTCCCGCCAGCCGGTCCAGCTCGATCTGCGCCCAGTCCATGGCCCGTTCGTCGAGCTCCGGGTCCCCCTCCGCGGCCAGCAGCAGGCACAGCGCGGCCAGATCGGGCCGCTCCGCCCGCGCCTCGGCGGCGAACCGCTCCCGCCAGGGCGAGGTCACACCGCCGCCCGGCGGTAGTGGTGGTAGGAGTGGTGCGTCGCGAAGCCCATCCCCTCGTACAGGGCCCGCGCCCCGGTGTTGTCGCTCTCCACCTGGAGCCAGGCCGCCGACGCGCCCTCCTCCAGCGCGCGCCGCGCCAGCGCCGCCATCACGGCCGTGGCGTGCCCGCGGCGCCGGTGCTCCGGGTCGACCTCGACGGCACCGAACCCGGCCCACCGGCCGTCCACCACGAGCCGCCCGATCGCCCGGCCGGGCACCGCCGCGAACCACACCGAGGGCCCCGCCGTCAGCACCCGGCGGGCGGTCCCGGGATCCTTCACCCGCCCGTAGCGGGAGAGCCAGTCCTCGTCCGGCGTACGGGTCAGCCGTACGCCCGCGACCACGGAATCGTCCACGTCCAGGTCGCCGACCGCCGCCAGCCCGCCGACCCGCACCTGCGCCGACACCTCGCTGACCCAGCCCCGGTCCTCCAGCTCCGCGCAGAGCAGCTCCTGCGTGCCGGCGGCCCCCGTGGAGGTCTGGACGTAGGCCGGAAGGTCCCTCCGCGCGTACCAGGAGGTCACCCGCGCGAGTGCATCGTCCAGCGGGATCCCGGGATCGCCGAGCGGCAGCACGGAGTTGGCCCGGCGGGTGAATCCGCCGGCCGCGCGCAGCGTCCACTCGCCCAGCGGCTCGCTCTCCAGCGGCACCCAGGACCGTGCGCAGACCCGCGCGAGCTCCTCGAAGGAGGCCGCGGGGCCCCTGCGGCGGGCCGGAGCGGCCGGTACGACCTTGCCCGCCACCAGCGAGGATTCCGCGATGCGGACGGACTCGCCGGTCTTTCGTGTGATCGTCACCACACCCGCGTTCCAGGATGTGAGAACCCCTACGGTGTCCGTGAAAGAGGGGCTCCCGGTCGAGCCGTGCTCCACCCGTCGCACAGAGACACGTTTACCCACGTCAGCGGGTGTAATCCGGATCTCCAGCCGTCCACCGGCAGTGATTTCCACAGCTCTGTCCGCCCCTCCTGTTCGGATCGTGCCCGGGAACGGAGATACTAGAGGCGGGCATCGACGACGCCGCGCTCCCGCGCGATATGGAAAGCCCTTATGAGGAGGAACGAGAGCGTGACCTACGTCATCGCGGAGCCTTGTGTCGACGTCAAGGACAAGGCATGCATCGAAGAGTGCCCCGTCGACTGCATCTACGAGGGCCAGCGGTCCTTGTACATCCACCCGGACGAGTGCGTCGACTGTGGTGCGTGTGAGCCGGTCTGCCCGGTCGAGGCCATCTTCTACGAGGACGACACTCCGGAGGAGTGGAAGGACTACTACAAGGCGAACGTCGAGTTCTTCGACGAGCTCGGTTCGCCCGGTGGTGCTTCCAAGCTCGGCCTGATCGAGCGCGACCACCCCTTCATCGCAGCGCTTCCGGCGGACATCAACCCGAGCCACTGACGGTCGGGTAACGCCCCACGCGCGTCCCTCGGTCCCGTACGGCTCACAGCCGCACGGGACCGAGGCCGTTTCGGTGGCGCACCGTCGGCAGTACGACGAACACCTTCTGGAAAGCACGCAACACCCGGAAAGCGAGAGCACACCGTGGCCGCAGTCTCAGCCCGTCTCCCCGTCTTCCCCTGGGACAAGCTGGAGCCGTACAAGGCGACGGCGGCGGCCCACCCGGACGGGATCGTCGACCTCTCCGTCGGCACCCCCGTGGACCCGGTGCCGGAGCTGATCCAGCGCGCCCTGATCGAGGCCGCGGACTCCCCGGGCTATCCCACGGTGTGGGGCACCCCCGCCCTGCGCGACGCGATCACCGGCTGGGTGCGCGGCCGCCTCGGCGCGAGCGCCGCCGGGCACCGCAACGTCCTGCCGGTCGTCGGCTCCAAGGAACTGGTGGCCTGGCTGCCCACCCAGCTGGGCCTGGGCGCCGGAGACCAGATCGCGTACCCCCGGCTGGCCTACCCGACGTACGAGGTCGGTGCGCGGCTGTGCGGCGCAGAGCCGGTGGTCTACGACGACCCCACCACCGATCTCGACCCGGCCCGCGTCAAGCTGCTGTGGCTCAACTCCCCGTCCAACCCCACCGGCAAGGTCCTCCCCAAGGAGGAGCTCGTCCGGATCGTGGCCTGGGCGCGCGAGCACGGGATCCTGATCTTCAGCGACGAGTGCTACCTCGAACTGGGCTGGGAAGCCGAGCCCGTCTCCGTCCTGCACGACGAGGTCTGCGGCGGCTCCTACGAGGGCATCGTCGCCGTCCACTCGCTCTCCAAGCGGTCCAACCTGGCCGGCTACCGGGCGGCCTTCATCGCCGGTGACGCCGAAGTCCTGGGCGAGCTGCTCCAGATCCGCAAGCACGGCGGCATGATGACCCCGGCCCCCGTGCAGGCGGCCACGGTGGCGGCCCTGGGCGACGACGTACACGTCGAGGAGCAGCGGGTGCGCTACGCGGCCCGCCGCGCGGCGCTGCGCACGGCCCTGGAGGCGCACGGCTTCCGGGTCGAGCACAGCGAGGCCAGCCTGTACCTGTGGGTGACCCGGGACGAGCCCTGCTGGGACACCGTCGCCCACCTGGCCGAGCTCGGCGTCCTGGTCGCACCGGGCGACTTCTACGGCGAGGCGGGCGCGCACTTCGTCCGCGTCGCCTTCACGGCCACCGACGAACGCGTCGCGGCGGCGGTCAAGCGGCTGGAGCCGTAGCGGCAGAACAGCCCGAAGGGCCCGGGAGTTCGTGCTCCCGGGCCCTTCGGTGTTCCGTGACGGCTGCGGCTAGCCGAGGCCGGGCAGCCCGGCCGGGAGGCCGCTGGTCGGCAGGCCGCCCGGCAGCCCGCCGCCGGCGAGGGGCAGCCCCGCCAGCAGGCTGCCCGCGGCGCCGGTCACCTCGCCGGCGGGCGCGGGCGCCGGAAGGGTGGAGGCGACGGGCGCGGCCTCGGCGGCGGTGTCGCCCGCGGCGGCGACCGTCGCGTCCGGCGCGGTGAGCGCGCCCAGCTGCGGCACGGACTCCAGGCCCGCGGCGCTGGCCGCGCCGGCCGCACCGACCACGGGCGCTGCCCCGGCTGCGAGGAGCAGCGCGGCACGGGCGATCCGACGGGTCAGGGGGAGGGACATGTTGCTCCTAAGCGGTAGCGGCTGAGTACGCCGTGACAACCGCTCGGAGGGGGGCGCGAGTTGCGGAGCCGGTGGGTAAAGGATCAGTAACGGATCGTTTAATCGGCTACCGGGCCGACCGCTCGGAACACGCGCCGACCTGCGGTTGCGTGCCCGCCGGGACCCCCGTGTCCGCCGTACGGGTCACCCCCGTACGGGGGACGGGTCGTACGCCCGTCCACCGGGAAATCAGCCGCGCACGAAGATCCGTACCTGGCCCGGAGCCGCGGCGCCGGGATCCCCGGCGCCGTTTCCGGCGCCCGCGGCGCCCCGCTCCCGCCACCGGTCGCCGTCCTTGCCCGCCACCCAGGACTTCGCGGTGTACGAGACCCGCGTGATCCCCAGCTCGCGGGAGCTGGCCACCGCCCACTGCGCGAGCACCTGCCCGGTCCGCGCCGCCGGATCCCCGCCGCCGGGCTTCGCCACCAGGGTCACCTCGGACTCGGCGCCGGCCGCCCCGGCGTTGCCTCCCGCCCCGCCGCCCGCGGCCGCGGGCAGCGTGTACAGGGGGTTCTTGCCGAGCAGCCGGGTCAGCTCCGCCCGGACCTTCGCCGGATCGCCGGGCCCCGCGGGCGCGGGCCCCGTACAGGTCAGGTGGCCGGCGCCGGTGAAGGCCGCGGTCAGCACCGTGGCGTCCGGCTCGTGCTTCGCGTAGGCCTGTGGGAAACCGCTGAGCTGCACCTTCTGCGCCGCCACCGTCAGCGGGAGCCGCGAGTACCCCTTGACCTCGGCCAGCCGGTCGTAGAAGATCCCGGCCGAGTACACGGGGTCCATGATCTGGTCCGGCGTGCCCCAGCCCTGCGAGGGCCGCTGCTGGAACAGGCCCAGCGAATCGCGGTCGCCGTGGTCCAGGTTGCGCAGGGCCGACTCCTGCATGGCGGTCGCCAGCGCGATGGTCACGGCCCGGTCGGGCATCCCCTTGGAGACCCCGACGGCGGCTATCGCCGCGGCGTTCGCCGCCTGCTCGGGGGACATCTCGTCGAACTGGCCCGACCCCTTCGTGCCGCTCTTCCCGTCGGCCGAAGCCGTGCAGTAGGGCACGCCGCCGTTGTCGTTCGACGCACGCTGCACGACGAAGTACCCGGCGACCGCCACCAGCACCAGGAAGCCCGCCGCCCAGCGGAGCGGGCGACGGCGGCGGCGAGGGCGGGGGTGATCGGTCTGCGGCACGCCGCCCACCGTACTTGAGCCATATGACGCGTCCATCGGCCGGACGGACAAGGCTTCGCCGCAGCCCGGGGCGTTAGGGTCAGCTCCATGTCCGAATCCGAGCTGGACCTCACCCTGGACGCCGCCGAGCTGACCGCCCGGCTCGTCGACATCCCCTCCGTGAGCGGCGACGAGAAGGTACTCGCCGACCTCGTGGAACACGCCTTGCGCGGCCTGCCGCACCTGACCGTGGACCGCTTCGGCAACAACGTGGTCGCGCGCACCCACCTGGGCCGCGCCGAACGCGTCGTACTCGCCGGGCACCTCGACACCGTGCCGATCGCCGACAACGTGCCCTCCCGCCTCGACGAGAACGACGTCCTGTGGGGATGCGGCACCACCGACATGAAGTCGGGCGTCGCCGTACAGCTGCGCATCGCGGCCACCGTCCCCGAGCCGAACCGGGACCTCACCTTCGTCTTCTACGACCAGGAAGAGGTCGCCGCCGACCTCAACGGCCTCGGCAAGGTCGCCGAAGCCCACCCCGACTGGCTCACCGGCGACTTCGCCGTCCTCCTCGAACCCTCCAACGCCGAGGTCGAGGGCGGCTGCCAGGGCACCCTGCGCGTCCTGCTCCGCACGTCCGGCGAGCGCGCCCACTCCGCGCGCAGCTGGATGGGCTCCAACGCCATCCACGCGGCGAGCCCGATCCTGGCCACGCTGGCGGCCTACGAGCCCCGCAAGCCCGTGATCGACGGCCTGGAGTACCACGAGGGCCTCAACGCGGTCCGCATCGACGGCGGCGTCGCCAACAACGTCATCCCTCACGCGTGCACGGTGACGGTCAACTTCCGCTTCGCCCCCGACCGCAGCACGGACGAGGCCATCGCCCACGTCCGGGAGGTCTTCGCGGACTGCGACATCGACGAGTTCGTGATCGACGACCTCTCCCCGGGCGCCCTCCCCGGCCTCTCCCACCCGGCCGCCGCGGCCTTCATGGAGGCCGTCGGAGGACACGCCATGCCGAAGTTCGGATGGACGGACGTCTCCCGCTTCAGCGCCCTGGGCGTCCCGGCGGTCAACTACGGCCCGGGCGACGCCCTCCTGGCCCACAAGGCCGACGAGCGCGTCGAAACAAAGGCGATCCTCCACTGCGAGGAACGACTCCGCGCCTGGCTGACCTCCTGAATTCCGCTTCTCGTCACCTTTGTGCGCCTAACCTGATCCAACGATCAGCAGGAGGGAGCACATCATGGGCAACCCTGAAGGGTCCGCTCGTCGTCGGCCCGAGGAGCAGCAGCTCGGGCCGGTGCTGAGGAGGCGGGGCCAGGTGCAGGCCGGCAGTACGACGGACCAGCGGCTGCTGGATTCGGCCGGGCCCTCCGAGTGGGTGCACACCGATCCGTGGCGGGTCCTGCGCATCCAGTCGGAGTTCATCGAGGGCTTCGGCACCCTGGCGGAGCTGCCGCCGGCGATCAGCGTGTTCGGCTCCGCCCGGACGCCGGCGGACTCGCCCGAGTACGAGGCGGGCGTGCGGATCGGCGGCGCGCTCGTGGAGGCCGGCTTCGCGGTGATCACCGGCGGCGGCCCGGGCGCGATGGAGGCGGCCAACAAGGGCGCGCGGGAGGCCAACGGCATCTCGGTGGGCCTGGGCATCGAGCTCCCCTTCGAGCAGGGGCTCAACCAGCACGTCGACCTCGGGCTGAACTTCCGCTACTTCTTCGTCCGCAAGACGATGTTCGTGAAGTACAGCCAGGGCTTCGTGGTCCTGCCGGGCGGGCTCGGCACCCTCGACGAGCTGTTCGAGGCCCTGACCCTGGTCCAGACGCAGAAGATCACCCGCTTCCCGATCGTGCTGTTCGGCACGGAGTACTGGAGCGGGCTCATCGACTGGCTGAAGGGCACGGTCATCGCCCAGGGCAAGGCCTCGGAGAAGGACCTCTACCTGTTCCACGTCACCGACGACGTGGACGAGGCGATCGCGCTCGTGACGAAGGAAGTCGGCAGGTAGGAGCCGCCGCGGGCCGTTACGCCAGCCCCCGGCGGGCGACCGCCGGGGGACGGTGGCCCTGGATGGAGCGGACCATGTCGAGGATCTGCTTGGTTTCCGCGACCTCGTGGACGCGGTAGACCTGGGCGCCCAGCCAGGCCGAGACGGCCGTCGTGGCCAGGGTGCCCAGGAGGCGTTCCTTCACGGGCTTGTCGAGGGTCTCGCCGACGAAGTCCTTGTTGGAGAGGGAGACCAGGACCGGCCAGCCCGTCTCCGTCATCTCGGACAGGCGCCGGGTGGCCTCCAGCGAGTGGCGGGTGTTCTTGCCGAAGTCGTGGCCCGGGTCGATCATGATCGACTCGCGGGGTACGCCCAGCGCCGCCGCGCGCTCGGCCAGGCCGACCGTGACGCGGAGGATGTCGGCCATCACGTCCTCGTACGCGGTCCGGTGCGGCCGGGTCCGCGGCTCGACCCCGCCCGCGTGGGTGCAGACGATGCCCGCGCCGTGGCGCGCGGCGACCTCCGCGAGCTTCGGGTCGACGCCGCCCCAGGCGTCGTTGAGCAGATCGGCCCCGGCCTCGCAGACCGCCTCGCCGACCTCGTGCCGCCACGTGTCGACACTGATCACCACGTCGGGGTGGCGGCGGCGCACCTCGGCGACGAAGCCGACCGTGCGCCGGGCCTCCTCCGCCGCGTCCACGTGCTCGCCGGGACCGGCCTTCACCCCGCCGATGTCGATGATCGCGGCGCCCTCGGCCACCGCCTGCTCGACCCGGTCCAGGGCCGGCTCGTCGCGGAAGGTCGCTCCCTGGTCGTAGAAGGAGTCAGGGGTCCGGTTCACGATGGCCATGATCACCGGCTCGTGGTCGTCGAACTCGCGCCTGCCCAGTCGCAGCATCCTGCTCTTTCCTCCTTCGGCGACCCTTGCGCCTCGCCTGCGACCTTAACCTGGTGGCCGGAGTCTCTCAGGGGAGTTGATCGTGTTCGCGTTCTTGCTCATCGCGCTGGTCGTGGTCGTCGCGGGAGTCACCCTCGCGGTGGCCGGCGGGGGGTCCGAGGCCGTGCTGCCGGAGGCCGAGCCCGACCGGCTGTCCGACGCCCTCCCGGAGAACCGTCCCGTCGTACGGGCGGACATCGACGAGCTGCGCCTGCCGGTGGCCCCGCGCGGCTACCGGATGTCCGACGTGGATGACGTACTGGAGCGGCTGGCGGCGGAGCTCGCGGAGCGCGACGCGCGGATCGCCGAGCTGACCGCCGCGGCGGCAGCCGGGGCGGGTGCCGGGTCCGGATCCGCCGACGGGTCCGTGGACCTGACCAAGGCCGCCGAGCAGTGAGCGGAGTGCTCGCCGGCCCCGACGGGGGCCTGCGGTGCCCCTGGGGGCTGGCCACCGAGGACTACATCGCGTACCACGACACGGAGTGGGGCCGTCCGGTCCACGGGGACGACGCGCTGTACGAGCGGCTGTGCCTGGAGGCCTTCCAGTCGGGGCTGTCCTGGCTGACGATCCTGCGCCGGCGCGAGGGGTTCCGGGCGGCCTTCGCGGGCTTCGAGATCGCCGAGGTGGCGGAGTTCGGGGCGGCGGACGTGGAGCGGCTCCTCGCCGACGAGGGCATCATCCGGAACCGGGCCAAGATCGAGGCGACCCTCGCCAACGCGAAGACCCTGGCCGGGTGGGGGGCGGGCGAACTGGACGCCCTGATCTGGTCCCACGCCCCGGCGCCGGGGCGGGCCCCGAAGAGCACCACCGAGATCCCGGCGGTCACCCCGGAGTCCACGGCCCTGGCCAAGGCCCTGAAGAAGGCGGGCATCCGGTTCGTGGGCCCCACGACGGCCTACGCCCTGATGCAGGCCTGCGGCCTCGTCAACGACCACCTGGCACGCTGCATGGCCCGCGACCTGCCCTGACCTGACACGGCCCGGCCCGGCTGGGTGCGGCTGGGTCGGTCCTGCGGGGCGAAGTCCCCTCCCCGCCCTTCCACCGTTCCCCGGGCTCTGCCCGGACCCGGTCCTCAAGCGCCGGACGGGCTGGTTGTGCCGCTGCGCGGCACAACTTCAGCCTCGCCGGCGTTTGAGGCGCGGGGTCTGGGGCGGAGCCCCAGGGGGTCCGGGGCACAGCCCCGGGGAACGGGCGAAGGGCGGGGAGGGGACTTCGCCCCGCGCAGCGGTGCCCGCGTCCGCGCAGCGGTGTCCGTGCTCGCGCAGCGGGGCTCCCTACCGGCCCGGGGGCGTTAGCGGCCCAGGTAGCGCGGAGGCTGCTTCGCGAGGAAGGCCTCCACGGCGATCCCGTGGTCCTCGGAGGACCCCGCACGGGCCTGGAGCACGTCCTCACGGTCCAGCGCCTCGGACAGCGACCGCGAGGCCCCGTACGCGAGGGACTCCTTCAGCGCGGCGTAGGCGACCGTCGGGCCCTCAGCCAGTCGCCGGGCCACGGCCAGCGCCTCGGCCGCCAGCTCCTCCGAGGGGACGACGCGGTTCGCGATGCCGAGTTCCAGGGCTTCCTGGGCCTTCACGGACCGGGGGAAGAGCAGCAGGTCGGAGGCGCGCGAGCCGCCGATCAGGCGGGGCAGCGTCCACGAGACGCCCGAGTCGGCCGTCAGGGCGACCCCCGCGAAGGAGGTGTTGAAGGAGGCGGTGTCCGCGACCACGCGGAAGTCCGCCGCCAGGGCGAACCCGAAGCCCGCGCCCGCCGCCACGCCGTTGACGCCCGCGACCACCGGCTTCGGCATCTCCGTCAGCGCCCGGACGATCGGGTTGTAGTGCTCCGCGACGGTGTTCATGGTCAGCGAGGAACCGTGCTCCCGGTCGGCCGCAAGGAACCCGACGTGCTCCTTGAGGTCCTGGCCCACGCAGAACGCCCGGTTGCCGGCCGCGGTGAGCAGGACCGCCCGTACGGCCGGATCCTCGGCCGCCGCCCGGGCCGCGTCGCGCAGGGCGACCTTGGCCTCGGTGTTCATGGCGTTCATGGCCTCGGGACGGTTGATCGTGATGGTCGCGAGTCCGTCGGTCACTTCGTAGAGCACGCTGTCGGCCATGGCGGGGGTCCCCCTTCGTCGCGGGCTGGCTACCGGCCGGTACCGGCCGGTGCAAAGGTCAGCATGGCGGACCGGACCGGGGTCGCACATGTGATGTGCGTCAAATAAACGGAAGGGCAGACTCGTGGCGCGGCGGCGAAGTATCGCAGGCGTGTCCCCGAAATGAGTGGTTTTGGTCAAGCGCGTTGCACAAGCGTTCCCAGCCGATGTTGGTCATCGGGTCCTGACATGCGGGATAATGGCCTGGAAGCAATGTGTTCGATGCCGGGTACTAGGCGCCTGAATGGGGCCGTCGGCTGACGATGAACTGGTTTCAGGAAGGGGAACGAGCATGGCGGCCATGAAGCCGCGGACGGGCGACGGCCCGCTCGAGGTCACCAAGGAGGGGCGGGGCATCGTCATGCGCGTACCGCTCGAGGGCGGCGGTCGGCTCGTCGTCGAGCTGACTCCGGACGAGGCGGACGCCCTGGGTGACGCCCTGAAGAAGGTCGTCGGCTGATCCCCCAGGGGCGCTGACCGTACTTTCGCTGCATTCTCTGCACTGCCCCGGCCGCGCCAAGCGGTCGGGGCAGTGTTGTGTCCCCGGAACCGGGCCCGCCCCGGACCGAGCCCCAGATCGTGATCGCCGGAGCCGCACCGTGTCCTTCTCCCCGCCCGCTCCGCCCGCCTTCGCCGACTGCACGCCCCGTCAGAAGACGGCCCGGGTCCTCACGGAGGTCCTGGCGCCGGCGAACCTGGTGGTGGCCCAGCTCCTGCTGATCGGCTGGCACAGCACCGGGTCGTGGGCGGGCCTCGGCTGGGGCCTGCTCGGCGCCCTGTTCTGCGGAGTGGTCCCGATCGGCATCATCCTGCTCGGGGTCCGGCGCGGGGCGCTGACCGACCAGCACATCCGGGTACGGCGCCAGCGGGTCGTCCCGATGGGGCTGAGCCTGGTCTCGGTCGTCGCCGGGATCACCCTCCTGCGCGTGCTCGGCGCCCCGGCCGACGTGTTCGCGCTCGTCGTCGCGATGCTCGTCGGCCTCGTCTCGTCGCTGCTGGTGACGGTCGGCTGGCAGATATCCATCCACATGTCGGTGGCCGGCGGCACCGTGATGGTCCTGCTGCTGGTCTTCGGCCCGGTGCTGCTCCCCGCGGTGCTGGTCGCCGCCGGCGTGGGCTGGTCCCGGCTGGTGCTGAAGGCGCACACCACGGCGCAGCTCCTCGCAGGCACCGCACTGGGCGGTACGGCCGCGCTGACCTTCGCACTGCTGCGCTGACGGCTCAGCGCCGGACCGCGCACAGCAGGCCGTCGCCCACCGGGAGCAGGGCGGCCTCCAGGGCCGGGCTCTCGCGGACGCTGCGCAGCAGTTCGCGGACGCGGAGCACCTCCACCGGCTGGGCCGCGGAGTCGACCGTACGGCCGTCCGAGAAGACCCCCTCGAAACAGACGAGGCCGCCGGGGCGGAGCAGGCGCAACGATTCAGCGAGGTAGTCGAGGGACTCGGACGGGTCCCCGTCGCAGAAGACGAGGTCGTATCCGCCGTCGGCCAGCCGGGGCAGTACGTCCAGGGCGCGGCCCGGGATGAAGCGGGCGCGGTTGCCGGCGAAGCCCGCGGCGCGGAAGGCCTGGCGGGCGAAGGCCTGCCGGTCCGCTTCGGGATCCACCGTGGTCAGGACCCCGTCGGCGCGCATTCCGTGCAGGAGGTGGATGCCGGACACGCCGGTTCCCGTGCCGATCTCGGCGACCGCCTTGGCGTCCGCGGTGGCGGCGAGCAGGCGCAGCGCGGCCCCGGTGCCGGGGGAGACGGAACGAAGTCCCGCTTCCCTGGACCGGTCGCGGGCCCATCGCAGAGCGTCGTCTTCGGCGACAAACGCGTCGGCGAACGCCCAGCTCGTCTGCCGGTTGCCGGTAATGACCCTCTCCTGTCCCCATAGTTGGCGCAACGGTGACTGTATCCGCTGGAGTCGGGAACCCGCAGATGGGACCGGGCGTTGAGAGCAGTAGAGACGCAAGAGCGGCCCGGGGCCCGGAGCCCGTGCAAAGTTACTGCAAAAATGCTTATCCAGAGCTGACGGGAGGGGTGGCTATGGTAGGGATTCCGCTGGACACCACCAGAGCCGACAGGGGAGGTGCGGCTGCGCCTGTGGATCGTGGGGGTGTCCTCCGACGCCTCTTCTGGTCGGCCGGTGAGCCGAAAACCGTGACCAACATTGCTGACCGTTTCCGCACCGTAGACACCGCAACCACCGCGACTTTCGCCGCCGATGCGGGCTCCCAGGCGTGGACCCCTCCCTCGTGGGAGGAGATCGTCAGCACGCACAGTGCGCGGGTCTACCGCCTCGCCTACAGGCTGACGGGCAACCAGCACGACGCCGAGGACCTGACGCAGGAAGTCTTCGTCCGCGTCTTCCGCTCGCTGTCCACGTACACGCCCGGCACCTTCGAGGGCTGGCTGCACCGGATCACCACCAACCTCTTCCTCGACATGGTCCGCCGCAAGCAGCGGATCCGCTTCGACGCCCTCGCCGACGACGCCGCCGAGCGGCTGCCGAGCCGCGAGCCGTCCCCGCAGCAGGTGCTGCACGACACCCACTTCGACGCGGACGTGCAGCAGGCGCTGGACACCCTCGCGCCCGAGTTCCGTGCCGCCGTGGTGCTCTGTGACATCGAGGGCCTGTCGTACGAGGAGATCGCCGCGACCCTGGGCGTGAAGCTCGGCACCGTGCGCAGCCGTATCCACCGGGGCCGTTCGCACCTGCGCAAGGCGCTCAAGCACCGGTCTCCCGAGGCCCGTGCGGAGCAGCGCGCCCTGGCCGGCGTGGCAGTGGGCGCCCCCGGCGCCGGGGGAGAGGGCGGAGCGGAGTGAGCGGGATCAGTCCGTCCCCGTCGCCCGCCGAACAGGCGTCCTCCGCGGAGCACCACCTGGGCGACCGGCTCGCCGCCCTCGTGGACGGGGAGTTGAGCCACGACGCCCGCGAGCGGGTACTGGCGCACCTGGCGACGTGTTCCAAGTGCAAGGCCGAGGCCGATGCGCAGCGCCGCCTGAAGACCATGTTCGTGGAGAGCGCGCCCCCTCCGCTGTCGGCCGGGCTGCTGGCACGGTTGCAGGGGCTGCCGGGAAGCGGCCCCGAGGGCCCCTCAGGACCTTCCGGCCCCTTCGGCCCGCCGCCGGGAGCCGACCCCTTCGGCTCCTTCGGCTACGCGCCGCCCGCGGCCGCCGCCGCGCCACAGCAGCAGGGCTTCCGGATACACGAGGTGGGCCGGCAGCGGCGCCGCTTCGCGTTCGTGGCCGCCGGAGCGGTGTCGCTCGCCGCGATCGCGCTGGGCGGTTCGCTGCCGATGGAAGCGGTCGAGCCCAATGCCCGGGGCGAGGCCCCGGCCGCGCGCACGGGACCCGTGGTTCCGGTGGTCGACGCGGTGGTCCGGGAGAACCGGCTGCCGAAGCCGGGCACCGTCCCGACGCTGCGCCCGGTCTCCCCGCTCGCGGTCTCCCCGGTGCCCTCCCGCCCGACGAGCTCCGCACGCCCGGTGTCCCTGTACCGCTGAGCGGTGCGGGGCGGTGGCCCTTCCTGCCCCGGCGGATCGCCCCGGCGCCCCGCCCGTGCGGCCCGCCGGGGCGGGCGGCGCGGGCAACCTGGTTGAATCTCCGCCAGATGCGCCGCCCCGGGCGGCCGGCGGAGACCGACAGGCAGGCGGGGAGCACCCATGTCCGACAGTCAGCAGACCGATCCGGCGGCGGATCCGGTCCCCGCCCCCCTGCCCCGGTGGTGGAGCCGCCCCGCGGAGCCCGGCGGCGCGCACGAGGGATCCGTACCGCCCCCTAGGGCCGCTGCGTACGCGGACCCGCACCCGGATCCGGTGACGGCGCCCGCGCGGGCCCCCGCCCCGGTGCCCCAGTGGTGGAGCCGCCCCGCGGGGCCGGTCGCCGGGCACGAGGGATCCGTACCGCCTCCGCGGACCGCGCCGGAGCCGCTCACGGACCCGGACGCGGGGCCGCGGTACGACCCGTGGGACGTGCGGCCGCTCCAGACGGTGGACCACGGCAAGGCGGGCTCGCACCGCTTCCGGCTGCGCCAGGGCATCGTCCTCGGCCTCGGGGCCGCCCTCCTGGCCGGCGGCATCGGCGGCTACGCCGGCGTGCTCGCCGAGCGGCGGGCCGGTACCCGCCTGGAACTCCCGCAGTCGGCCCCCGCCGACGGCGGCCGGGCTCCCGACAGCGTGGCCGGGATCGCCGCCACCGCGCTGCCCGGCGTGGTCACCCTGCACGTCAACGCCGCGGAGGGCAGTTCGACCGGCACCGGCTTCGTCCTCGACGGGCAGGGCCACATCCTCACCAACAACCACGTGGTCCACGGGGCCCGGACGATAACGGTCACCTTCAGCACCGGCGAGAGCGTCGCCGCCGAGCTGGTCGGCGGCGACACCGGCTACGACCTGGCCGTGGTCAAGGTCGACGGGGTACGGGGCCTGCGGCCGCTCGCGCTCGGCAACTCCGAGAACGTCAAGGTCGGCGACCCGGTGGTGGCCATCGGCGCCCCCTTCGACCTCTCCAACACCGTCACCGCGGGGATCATCAGCGCCACCGGCCGCCCCATCACCGCCGGGGGAGACAAGGGCGACGGCAGCGACGTCAGCTACGTCGACGCACTCCAGACCGACGCCCCCATCAACCCCGGCAACTCCGGCGGGCCGCTCCTCGACGCCAGGGCCCAGGTCATCGGCATCAACAGCGCCATCCGCGGAGGCGACGGCGGGGACAGCTCCGCGCAGCAGCGCGGCAGCATCGGCCTCGGCTTCGCCATCCCGGTGAACCAGGGCAAGCGCGTCGCCGAGGAGCTGATGCGCACCGGCCGCGCCACCCATCCCGTCATCGGCGTCACCCTGGACATGGACTACTCCGGCGACGGGGCCCGGGTGGGGGAGAAGGGCGAGGGCGGGAAGCCCGCCGTGACCGCGGGCGGGCCCGGAGCCCGCGCGGGCATCAGGCCGGGCGACGTGATCACCAAGGTCGACGGGGTACGGGTGCACGGCGGCGACGAGCTGGTGATCAAGATCCGGGCCCACCGGCCGGGCGACCGGCTCGCCCTCACCGTGCTGCGCGAGGGCCGGGAGCGCACGCTGGAAGTGGTCCTCGGGTCGGCGAACGGTTCATGACGGGCGGGTGAAAGCAGAACCGGTCGGGTAATCAGCCGGTCCTGGTGTATTGGCCTGCGGACCCGGCCGGGTACCGTGTGACAGGCCTGACGTGAAGAGAGCCGAGGAGCGGGGCAAGGTGTTCAACGACATAGGCGCACTCGAGCTGGTCACGATCGTGGTGCTCGCGATCCTCATCTTCGGCCCGGACAAGCTGCCCAAGGTCATCCAGGACGTCACGGGCGTCATCCGGAAGATCCGCGCGTTCTCCGACAGCGCGAAGCAGGACATCCGCTCCGAGCTCGGGCCGGAATTCAAGGACTTCGAGTTCGAGGACCTGAACCCGAAGAACTTCATCCGCAAGCAGCTGACGGAGAACGAGGACCTCAAGGAGATCCGGAGCAGCTTCGATCTCCGCAAGGAGCTCAACGACGTCACCGACGCGGTCAACGGCAAGGAGCCGGAAGCGGCCGCGGCCGCCGGCGGCGCCCTCCCCGCCGCCGCGCCGGGCGCCGGACCGGACATGGTCAAGAAGCCCGTGACCCCGGCGCAGGAGCAGCGCACGCGCTACGACGCCGACGCGACCTGACGCCCCCGGGACCACGCTCCGACGCCCCCCGGGACCACGTTCTGATGCCCCCCGGGACCACGTTCTGACGCCACCCGGGACCACGCGCGCGCCTGCCTGCCCGGCGAACCGCGGTCGGATGGCTATCCTCCTTTGAGTCCGGACCCAGGACGCCCGAGGGGGGTGGGCCGTTCCGGATCCCACGGAACGAGAGGCCGCTCAGATGGAGACGACGAGCAGTAGCCGGGTAGGCACGCAGCCCGCCGAGGCACAGACGCCCGCACCCCAGGACCATCCGCAGCCCCCGGACGCGGCCGCCCCGCCCGTCCCTGCCGCCCGCCGGGCGGCCGAAGGGTACCTGCGGGCCGACTTCCCCTGGTACGGGCTGGACGGGGCCTTCACCGGCCCCCGCTGGCTGATGCAGGTCGCCGCGGGCGCCGACGGCAGCGTGGAGCACGGCTCGACCGGTCACGGTGACGAGCCCTCCGCCCGCGGCGAGATCGCCACCGGGGAGAAGGAGCGCTTCGCGGTGGTCGTCACGGTGGCCAGCAACCCGCTGCGCCGCACCGCCGACGGCACCGGCGTCCTGGAGGCCACCTCGGTCTCCTCGGCGGCCTGGCTGGCCGGCTCGGGGCTGCTGGCCTACAGCTGGCCGGGGCAGATGGACCACAGCCTGCGCGACGACTGGCTCGACCAGCAGACCGAGGCCGCGTGGGAGCTCGCGGACGACCTCGCGGGCCCCGACTGGTCGACGTTGTCGCTGCCGGTGGACGGGGAGCCGACGCCGTTCCACTACCGCGAGTCGGAGTTCGGCTGGGTCCTGGCCGGATCGACCGGGAGCGGGGTGCACCTCGGTGCCTTCGGGCGGGGGATGAGCGCGTACGGGATCGGGTTCTCGGTGATCGGGGACCTGGCGGCGTACGAGTAGGACGCAAGAGCGGCGTACGAGTAGGGCGCAAGAGACGAAAGAAGGGACCACCGGTGGAATGCCACCGGTGGTCCCTTCTTCGTGTCGTCGGACGCTACGTCAGAACTTGTTGCGCGGGGTGATGCCCAGCGACATGCCGGCCAGGCCGCGGGCCCGGCCGCCGAGCTTGCCGGCGATGGCGCGCAGGGCCGCACCGGCGGGGGAGTCGGGGTCGGACAGGACGACCGGGGTGCCGTCGTCGCCGCCCTCGCGCAGGCGGACGTCGATCGGGATCGAGCCCAGCACCGGTACCGCCGCGCCGACCGTCTTGGTCAGGCCGTCGGCGACCTTCTGGCCACCGCCGGAGCCGAACACGTCGACCATCTCGTCGCAGTGCGGGCAGGGCAGCCCGGACATGTTCTCGACGACGCCGACGATCTTCTGGTGGGTCTGCACGGCGATCGAGCCGGCCCGCTCCGCGACCTCGGCCGCGGCCTGCTGCGGGGTGGTCACGACGAGGATCTCGGCGTTCGGCACCAGCTGCGCCACGGAGATCGCGATGTCACCGGTGCCCGGCGGCAGGTCGAGCAGCAGGACGTCCAGGTCGCCCCAGTACACGTCGGCGAGGAACTGCTGGAGTGCCCGGTGCAGCATCGGACCGCGCCACACCACGGGCGCGTTGCCCGGGGTGAACATGCCGATGGAGATGACCTTCACGCCGTGCGAGGACGGCGGCATGATCATGTTCTCGACCTGGGTGGGGCGGCCCTCCACACCGAGCATGCGCGGCACGCTGTGGCCGTAGATGTCGGCATCGACGACGCCGACCTTCAGGCCGTCGGCCGCCATCGCCGCCGCGAGGTTCACGGTGACCGAGGACTTGCCGACGCCGCCCTTGCCGGAGGCGACCGCGTAGACGCGGGTCAGCGAGCCGGGCTGGGCGAAGGGGACCTCGCGCTCGGCGGTGCCGCCGCGCAGGGTCGCCGCGAGGTCCTTGCGCTGCTCGTCGCTCATCACGTCCAGCGTGACGGCGACCGAGGTGACGCCGGGGACCCGCTGCACGGCCTCGGTGACCAGGTTGGTGATGGTCTCGCGCATGGGGCAGCCCGACACGGTCAGGAACACGGTGACGGCGACCTCGCCGCCGTCGCCGATCTCCACCGATTTGACCATGCCCAGCTCGGTGATCGGCCGGTGGATCTCGGGGTCGTTCACCGTCGCCAGCGCGTCCAGGATCGCGTCCTGTTCGGGCACGGCAGCGGCGGAGGCGGAGCTTGTGTCGGTAGCCATGCCCCGATGGTACGGCGCGGTGGCGGGCCTCAGGAAAGCCCGCTAGCGGTCGCCTTCGTCACTCTCGGCGGGGAATAGCCGCCGTTCGTCCATCTCCTTGATCAGATCCTGGAACTCGGACCGGATCCAGTCGCGCGTGGCGACCTCCCCCAGACCCATCCGCAGGGCCGCGATCTCGCGGGTCAGGTACTCGGTGTCGGCCAGCGAGCGCTCGTTCTGCTTGCGGTCCTGCTCCAGGTTGACCCGGTCCCGGTCGTCCTGGCGGTTCTGCGCCAGCAGGATCAGCGGGGCCGCGTAGGAGGCCTGGAGCGACAGCATCAGGGTCAGGAAGATGAAGGGGTACTGGTCGAAGCGCACGCTCTCGGGCGCAAAGATGTTCCACAGCACCCAGACGATGATGACGACGGTCATCCAGACGATGAACCGGCCCGTGCCGAGGAACCGCGCGACCCGCTCCGACAGCCGACCGAAGGCCTCCGGGTCGTACTCGGGCAGCAGCCGGCGCCGGGCCGGGCGCGGCAGATCGAGGCGGGTGCGCGAGCGCGACAGCGCGCTCGCCCCCGTCGACTGGCCGGCCTTCGCCCGCTCGCCGCGCTCGAAAGAGGAACGTTCCGCCCGCTCCGCGGCCGCCTCCGCCAACCCGTACTCGCGGGCCTGCGCGCGCGCCTGCTCGCGCCGTTCCCGGATCTGCTCCCTGCGCCGCTCGCGCGGCTGCTCGCCGCGCCCCCGCTCAGTCCCCACGGAGGGCCCCTTCCGCACGCTCGGAATCCTCGGGACCCCCGGGGCCCTCCGAATGGAAGTCCGTCTCCCGCCAGTCGTCCGGGAGCAGGTGGTCCAGTACGTCGTCGACGGTGACCGCGCCCAGCAGCGAGCCGCTCTCGTCGACGACCGGGACCGCGACCATGTTGTACGCGGCCAGGTAGCTGGTCACCACCGGCAGCGAGGAGTCCGGCCGCAGCGGCGCCAGGCCGGTGTCCACGATCGAGCTGACCAGGGTGAACGGCGGATCGCGCAGCAGCCGCTGGAAGTGCACCGTGCCCAGGTACTTGCCCGTCGGCGTCTCGTCCGGCGGCCGGCACACGTACACCTGGGCCGCCAGCGCCGGCGACAGGTCCGACTGCCGTACGCGGGCCAGCGCGTCGGCGACCGTCGCGTCGGGCCGCAGCACGATCGGCTCCGTGGTCATCAGACCGCCCGCGGTGTTCTCCTCGTACGACAGCAGGCGCCGCACGTCGGCGGCGTCGTCCGGCCGCATCAGCGTCAGCAGCCGTTCCTTGTCGTCCTCCGGCAGCTCGGAGAGCAGGTCGGCCGCGTCGTCCGGGTCCATCGCCTCCAGGACGTCGGCCGCGCGCTCCTCCTTCAGCTTCCCGAGGATCTCCACCTGCTCGTCCTCGGGCAGCTCCTCCATGACGTCCGCGAGCCGGTCGTCATCGAGGGCGCTCGCCACTTCGGCGCGCCGCTTCGGCGTCAGGTGGTGCAGCACGTTCGCCACGTCCGCGGGGCGCATCTGCTCGAAGGTGGCGACCAGGTTCTCGGCGCCCTGCCCGTGCTCCTCCAGCGAGAAGCCCGTCACCGCCGACCACTCCACGGTCAGGGTCTCGCCGCGCCGCCGCAGCGCGCCCGACTTGCCCTTCCGTACGAAGATCCGGTCGATCTCCCAGTCGCGCCGGGCCGGCAGCTGCTGGATGGCCACGTCCAGGACGGTGACCTCCTCGTCGTCCGCGACCAGGCGCACCCGCCGGTCCAGCAGTTCGCCGAGGATCAGCCGCTCGGTGGGGCGCTGCTCGAAGCGCCGCATGTTGACCACGCCCGTGGTGATCACCTGGCCGGACTCCACGCCCGTCACCCGGGTCATGGGCAGGAAGATCCGGCGCCGGCTGACGACCTCGACCACCAGACCGAGCAGCCGGGGCGGCCGGCCGCCCACGCGGAGCATCGCGACGAGGTCGCGTACCCGGCCCACCTGGTCGCCGTTGGGGTCGAAGACGGGCACACCCGACAGATGCGAGACGAAGATCCGTGGGGCGCCTGCCGCCATCCGAGCGCCTCCTACGAGCTGCGTCATCCGTCGATCACCGGTACTGCCGTCCCTCAGGTTAGCCCGTACCGCACACAACCTCCTGGTGGGGCCGTCCGGCCGGGCACCGCCCCCGCCTCGGTACGGCGCCCCCGCGACCTCCGCACGTGCGTCCCCACGAGCTGCGCGCGGGCGCCGCGCGGGGGCCCGCGTACGGGCGGGTACGCTGCCAGCTGCTCGCCGACGCAACGAGAGGGGCCCCTGCCCGTGACCGCCTATTTCCCCGCCCCGCGGCTGCGCCGGGCCGCCTTCGTCAGTGCCCTGTGCGCGGGCCTGGCCGTCGTCGGCACGGGGTGCGGAGCGGATCCCGACGAGGGGACGAACGGGGTCGGGAAGCTGTCCGCCGACCAGATCGAGGACAAGGCGAAGACGGCCGTCACCGGGGCCCAGTCGGTCCACCTCTCCGGCACGCTCGTCAGCGGCGGCAAGTCCTTCACCCTGGACATGCGGCTCGGCGCGGACGGCGGCTCCGGCGAGGTGAAGTCCCAGGACGACACCACCTTCCAGCTGCTGCGGGTCGGGGAGCAGCTCTACCTCAAGGCGGGCGCCGCCTTCTGGGGCCAGTCCGAAGCGGCCGGCAAGCTCGGCGACAAGTTCGTCAAGGTGCCCGAGGGCGACCCCTCCTACAAGCAGTTCCGCGGCTTCACCGACATGCAGGTCATGCTCGACGGGCTGCTCGGGCTCGACGGGAAGCTCACCAAGGGCGAGGACTACACCAAGGTCGGGCCCACCCGGGCCGTCCAGGTCTCGGCGGACAAGGGCAAGGGCGGCAAGCTCTCGGTCTCCCTGGAGGGCACGCCCTACCCGCTCCTCATGGAACGCGCGGGCGGCGCCGGCCGGGTGACCCTCGCGGAATGGGGCAAGCCGGTCGAGCTCACCGCGCCCGCGCCGGACCAGACGGTGGACTACGGCTCCGAACTGCCCACCACCAAGGACCAGGAGGGCGGCTCCGGCCAGGGATCCGGCCAGGGTTCCGGCCAGGGCGCCAACCCGCAGGGCTAGGCGCCCCCTCGCTCTAGCGGGCCGCCTTCTTCTTCCGCTTCAGCAGCAGCTTCGGCAGCCCGGCCGGGATCGGCCGGCGGGTCGTCGCCGGGGAGCCCAGCGGAGCCGCCGCCAGCGAACCCCCGGGAAGGGCGTCCCGGACCGACTCCGGCTCCAGGCGCAGCAGCCGGCACTCCCGCGCCCAGCGTTCGGTCATCTCGGCGGAGTCGGGCGCGTTGAGCCGCTTGCCCTTCAGCTCGGCCACCGCGGCCTCCCACGGCTCGCTGCCGGGCACGAGCTCGCGTACGGTCGCCGTCCACGCGACGAGCCGGCCGCCCTTGTCCTTGCTGCGCACGGTCACCTCGGCCGCCGCCCCGTCCGCGAGCCCCGGGAACGGCTGCTCCCCGGGCCCGTCGCCGAGCACGTGCGCCGCGCCGTCCACCCAGGCGTGCCACAGGCCGCGGTCCGCCCCGGAGCCGCGGACCCAGATGAGGCCGGACTTCTTGGTGGCCTCCTCGACGAGGGCCAGATCGAGCGCGCTGAGAGTCATGCGCACAGGGTAGCCAGCGCCCCCCGCGCCCTCACAGCCAGTGCGCCCGCCGCCGGTGCGCGCTCACAGCCAGCCGTGGCGGCGCAGGGCCCGGTGGATGGTGAAACAGGTTCCGGCGATGGCGGCCATCACCATCGGATAGCCGTAGCGCCACTGGAGCTCCGGCATGTGCTCGAAGTTCATCCCGTACACGCCGCAGATCATCGTGGGCACGGCGATGATCGCCGCCCAGGAGGTGATCTTGCGCATGTCCTCGTTCTGCGCGACGGTCGCCTGCGCCAGGTTGGCCTGGAGGATGGAGTTCAGCAGTTCGTCGAAGCCGACGACCTGCTCGTGCACGCGGGCCAGGTGGTCGGCGACGTCGCGGAAGTACTTCTGGATGTCGGGCTCCACCAGCCGCATCGGGCGCTCGCTGAGCAGCTCCATGGGACGCAGCAGCGGGGAGACAGCCCGCTTGAACTCCAGCACCTCGCGCTTGAGCTGGTAGATGCGGCCCGCGTCACCGCCGCGCGCGCTGCCCTTGGCGGGGGCGGCGAAGACCTCGCTCTCCACCTCGTCGATGTCGTCCTGGACGGCCGCGGCGACGGCGATGTACCCGTCGACCACGTGGTCGGCGAGGGAGTGCAGGACGGCGGACGGGCCCTTGGCGAGGAGGGCCGGGTCGTCCTGGAGGCGGTGACGCAGGCCCTTGAGGGAGCCGTGGCCGCCGTGCCGGACGGTGATGACGAAGTCGGGGCCGGTGAAGCACATCACCTCGCCGGTCTCCACCACCTCGCTGGTGGCGGTGAGTTCGGCGTGCTCCACGTAGTGGATCGTCTTGAAGACGGTGAAGAGGGTGTCGTCGTAGCGCTCCAGCTTCGGCCGCTGGTGCGCGTGCACCGCGTCCTCCACCGCGAGCGGGTGCAGCCCGAACACGGCGGCGATCCCGGCGAACTCGGCCTCCGTCGGCTCGTGCAGGCCGATCCACGCGAATCCGCCGTCCTCGCGGACCTCGCGGAGCGCCTCACGGGGCGTCAGACAGGAAGCCCCCTGCGGACGCACGTCGCGCCGCCCGTCGCGGTAGACGGCGCAGTCGACCACCGCGCTGTTCGCGGACGGGTCGCGGGTGGTGTCGTAGCCGGGCTGAGCCGGCGTGGACCTGCGCAGTGCGGGGCGGACGGCGGCACGGAGGTAGGGCAGCATCGACATGGCAGGCTCCTTCGCGCGCACGGCTGCGGACCGTACGGGTGGGAGGTCCTTCCGGACGGCACGCTCACCCGGTCGGCAGTCCGGGCGGGCAGGCGGAAGGATCAGGACGGGAGGACACAGTTCTTCCGTCGCTCTTCGACCGATCCGACGTGTCGATTCAAAGACGCGCGGATCAAAGGGGGCGCGGCGCGCCCGTCGGCGAAGTGGAAGAGCGAGAGGTACCGCACGTACTGTGCGATCGACTTCGATGCACCGCAGCCCCACCTCCTCCGGCCGGTCCCCCGTGAGGGACGTCCTGTCGCCGGGGCACTGAAACTTCTCTTCTGAGAGCGTCCCCGACCAGCGGTCAACGATATCAGCCGACGGATGGTCAAGAGCCGCTCTTTACCCGGCTGATACGAGTTCTATGCTCGCTCCATGGCAGAAATTCTGGCCCTTGTGGAAGCCCGGCTGCGCGCCGCCCTCGGCGAACCCGATGCCCGCGCCGCCGTCACCTTCCTGGGCACCGACCGTTTCGAGATCCTCCGCTTCACCGAGGGCGACCTCGTGCGGTACGCGACCCTCGGCATGTCCGCCCAGCCCATGACCGACCCGACGGCGGTGGTCTCCGACCCGGTCCGCGGCCCGCGCGCGGAGCTCGTGCTGACCGTACGGGGCGGGCTCGCGCCCACCGACAAGCTGCTGCGGCCGCTGGCCGTACTGGCGGCGTCACCCCAGGTGGAGGGACTCGTCGTGACGCCCGGCGCCTCGCTGGACGTGGGCGAACCCCTGTGGGACGGGGCCCCGTTCACCTCCGTGCTCGTCGCGGAGCCCGGCGGACTGGTGGAAGACCTCGTCCTGGACGACCCGATGGACCCCGTCTCCTTCTTCCCGCTCCTGCCGATGACGGCGAACGAGGCGGCGTGGAAACGGGTCCACGGAGCGGCCGCCCTGCAGGAACGCTGGCTCGCGCGCGGCACGGATCTGCGGGACCCTCTGCGTACGGCAGTCCCACTGGACTGAGCATCCGGCCGCCGCCCGGCCGCCCGGACGGGTGAGCGCGTCTTGACGGGGCGCGCGGCGGGGAGGAGCGTGGCTGTTTATGAGGGGCGAACCGAGTTGCCCGAAGTGTGGTGGCCGGGTCAGGGCGCCCGGTCTTTTCGCCGACTCCTGGCAGTGCGCGGTGCACGGCACCGTCCATCCCCTGCAGCCCGTGATCCCGCCGAGCGTCGAAGGCCTGGGCGTGGTGGTGAACCGGGCACAGGTACCGGTCTGGATGCCCTGGCCGCTGCCCGTCGGCTGGCTGTTCACCGGGATCGCCTCCGCCGGTGACGACCGCAGCGGCGGCCGGGCCACGGCGGTGGCCTGCTCGGGGCCCGGCCCGCTCGGCGGCATCGGCGAGCTGCTGCTGATCGCCGAGGAGCTGGGCGTCGGCCTCGGCGCGCGCTTCGCCGGCCTCGACGCCCCCGACCCGGGCCGCTACATGAACGTCTCCGCCCCGCCGCACACCAAGGTGGTCGCCGCCGGGCGCCCGACCCCGCTCTGGCACGTCACCGGCGTCCCGGAGGACCGGGCCGTCTTCGCCGGCGAGGCGCGCGGGCTGTGGCTGTGGGCGATCGTCTGGCCGGAGCAGTCGGGCCTGCTGATGTACGACGAGCTGGTCCTGACCGACCTGCGCGACGCGGGATCCGAGGTCGAGCTGCTGCCCTGCGGAGCCCTGAGCCCCCGGATTTTGTCCTCTTGACGCCGGACTCCGTCCGGCGGCCTCCGGCGCGGGCGGTCCGGCGGTCCCCGGGCGGGCCGCCCTACGGCCCCCGCCGGGGCCGGTCCGGCGGGTCCCGAACCGGGAAAAGCGGACGGTATCCTGGAGTGTCCCCCGTCCGCGTGTGAACCCTGGAGATTCGGCTGTGCGCATCGATCTGCACGCCCACTCCACGGCCTCGGACGGTACGGACACCCCCGCCGAGCTGGTGCGCAATGCCGCCGGTGCGGGGCTCGACGTGGTGGCGCTGACCGACCACGACACCGTCGCCGGATACCGCGAGGCCATCGCCGCGCTGCCCCCGGGGCTGACCCTGGTGACCGGCGCGGAGCTGAGCTGCCGGCTCGACGGCATCGGCATGCACATGCTGGCGTACCTCTTCGATCCCGAGGAGCCCGAGCTCTTCCGCGAGCGGGAGCTCGTGCGCGACGACCGCACCCCGCGCGCGCAGGCCATGATCGGCAAGCTGCAGGGCCTCGGGGTGGACATCACCTGGGAGCAGGTGGCCGGGATCGCCGGTGACGGCTCCGTGGGCCGCCCGCACATCGCCGCCGCGCTCGTCGAGCTGGGCGTCGTGCGCACCGTGTCGGACGCGTTCACCGCGGACTGGCTCGCCGACGGGGGCCGCGCGTACGCCGAGAAGCACGAGCTCGACCCCTTCGATGCGATCCGCCTGGTCAAGGCGGCCGGCGGGGTCACCGTCTTCGCCCACCCCGCCGCCGTCAAGCGCGGCACCTGCGTGCCCGAGAGCGCGATAGCGGCCCTCGCGTCGGCCGGCCTCGACGGCATCGAGGTCGACCACATGGACCACGACGACGCCACCCGCGCGCGCCTGCGCGGCCTGGCCGCCGATCTGGGCCTGCTGACCACCGGGTCCAGCGATTACCACGGCAGCCGCAAGACCTGCCGCCTCGGGGAGTACACGACCGACCCCGAGATCTACGGCGAGATCACCCGCCGTGCCACCGGGGCGTTCCCGGTCCCCGGCGCCGGTGGACGCGTACGCGGCTGACCTCCGCCGCCGCCCCCTGCCCCTTTGCTTCGTTTCCCCCTTTTCTCGTGACACCCCTCTCCTGCAAGGCATCACTGTGCTCGATTTCGCCGTCTTCGGATCCCTCTTTCTCACGCTTTTTGTGATTATGGACCCCCCGGGGATCACGCCCATCTTCCTGGCGCTGACCTCCGGCCGCCCCGCCAAGGTGCAGCGCCGCATGGCCTGGCAGGCCGTCTGCGTCGCCTTCGGCGTCATCGCCGTCTTCGGCCTCTGCGGCCAGCAGATCCTCGACTACCTGCACGTCTCCGTGCCGGCCCTGATGATCGCGGGCGGGCTGCTGCTCCTGCTCATCGCGCTCGACCTGCTCACCGGCAAGACCGACGAGCCGAAGCAGACCAAGGACGTGAACGTCGCGCTCGTCCCGCTCGGGATGCCGCTGCTCGCCGGGCCCGGCGCGATCGTCTCGGTGATCCTGGCGGTGCAGAAGGCCGACGGGTTCACCGGACAGTTCTCGGTGTGGGCCGCGATCGTCGCGATGCACGTCGTGCTGTGGGTGGTGATGCGCTACTCGCTCGTGATCATCCGCGTGATCAAGGACGGCGGCGTGGTCCTCGTGACGCGCCTGGCGGGCATGATGCTGTCCGCGATCGCCGTCCAGCAGATCATCAACGGCGTGCTCCAGGTGATCGAGAGCTCGTAGCGCCGACCGCCGCGCATGCGAACGCCCCCGCACCGGGACCGGTGCGGGGGCGTTCGTCGAATAGGTGGACGCGGTCAGTTGGACACGGTCTCAGCCGGTCGGATCAGGATGCGCTGGCCGACGGCCGCGGCCTGCTGCACGATCCGGTTGACGGAGGCCGCGTCCACGACGGTGCTGTCCACGGCAGATCCGTCGACGTCGTCCAGGCGCAGAATCTCGAAGCGCATGGGGCTTCTCCCTTCGTCAGTGTTTCTCCTTGTACAGGGTTAACGAAGTGTAAGCCGCAAACATTCCCTACGCTAAGGAAATTTTTTCCTTGTCTAACTACTAACAGGTACCGGAGACGTCAGAGACCCCTCGGGGGACTCCTCGGAAGCCCTCCAGAACGCCGCCAGCGCCGCCGCCGTGGCCGCCGGATCCTCCGCGTTCGGCGAGTGTTCCGTCCCCGGTAGCACCACCCGCGCCGCGCCCAGCCGGCGCGCCATCCCGTCCATCTCCGACACCGGCCACACCGGGTCCGACTCCCCGGACAGCACCAGCTTCGCCAGCCCGGGCGCCGCGGCGGCGAGCTCGTCGATCCGGTCCGGCTCCTCGATCAGCGCCCGGCCGGTGACCATCAGCTGCTCGGGGACGGTCCCGAGCCAGCGTGCGCGCAGGAAGGCCGCCAGGGCGGGGTCCTCGGGGGGCGCGTCGCGCGGATCCATGGCGCGCATGGCCGCCCAGATGCCCGGCATGTCGTCGCCCATCGCCTCCAGCGCCGAAACCAGGAGCTTCGTACGGCCCTGCTGGTCCGCGCAGACCGCGCCCGGGCCGCTGCTCAGCAGCGTGAGGCTGGCGTACGGAGCCGGATCGCGGACCACGGCCGCCCGGACGATCAGCCCGCCCAGCGAATGCCCCAGCAGGTGCACCGGACCGGCCGCGCCCAGGGCCGCGGTCTGCGCGAGGACGTCCCGCGCCAGTTCCGCCAGGGCGTACGGGGCCTGCGTGCGCGGCCCGCCGCTCTCGTGCTGGCCGCGGCCGTCGACGGCGACCACCCGGTACCCGGCGTCGGCCAGCGGCCCGAGGAGGCCGATGAAGTCCTCCTTGCTGCCCGTGTAGCCGGGCACCAGCAGGGCGGTACCGCGGGCCGGCCCGGCGGGCACGGCCTCGTGCGCGGCGAACTCGCCGCGGGCCGTGGCCAGGCGGTACGCACGGGCCGTGGGCGGGAGCGTCAGGGTCGGAGGCTTGCTCATGGCCCGAGGTTACCGGCCCGTACGCCCGTACGGGAGCTCCGCACGGCCCCGGGTACGCCGATGGCCCCGGCCCCCTCGAAAGGGGACCGGGGCCATCGGCAGGGCGTTACGCCTCCGGGGTCTCCACCGCGGCGACGGCCTTGCGGGTCCGCGTGCGCTTCGGCTTGGCCGGAGCCTCCTCGGCGGCGGCCTCGGCGGCCGGAGCCTCCGGGGCGGCGGCTGCGACCTTGCGGGTGCGGGTGCGCTTCGGCTTGACCGGAGCCTCCTCCGCCACCGGAGCGGCGGCTTCGGCGACGACCTCGGCGGCCGGGGCGGCGGCTGCGACCTTGCGGGTCCGCGTGCGCTTCGGCTTGGCCGGAGCCTCCTCGGCGACCGCGACCGCGGCGACGACCGGAGCGGCCGGGGCCTCGACCACGGCGGCCTGGGCGACGACCTCGGCCACCGGAGCGGCGACCTCGGCCACCGGAGCGGCCGCGGCCTTGCGGGGAGCGCGGGCGCGCGGGGCGCTGGTACGGGCGGCGCTGGTACGGGGGGCGCCGGTGCGGCGCTCCCGGACCGGCTCGACCATCGGGGCCATCTGGAAGTCGGGCTCGGGCTCCACGACGAACGGGGCCAGGGGCTCCAGCGCCGTCGCGGGGGCGACGAAGGTGGCGGCCGGAGCGGCCGACCGGGTCCGGCGACGACGCGGCTTGCGCGCCTCGTCGGCGGCCGGAGCCTCCGGAGCCTGGACCGCCGCGGCGACCGGGCTGACCGGCGCGGCCTCGGTGGTCACCGGGGTCAGGAGCTCGGCGCCCGAGTCCGAGCCGCCACGGGTGCGGCGGCGCTGGCGCGGCGCGCGGGCCGGACGCTCCTCGGCGGCGACCGGGGCGGCCACGCCGCGGCCACCGTCACGTCCACCGTCGCGGCCGGCATCGCGACCACGGTCACGACCGCTGTCACGGCCACCGTCACGACCGCTGTCACGGCCACCGTCGCGGCCGCCACGGCCACCGCGGCCGCCGGTCTCGCCCAGGTCTTCCAGGTCCTCGGCCTTCAGACCGGCCCGCGTGCGCTCGGCGCGCGGCAGGACGCCCTTGGTGCCGGCCGGGATGTTCATCTGCTCGTACAGGTGCGGGGACGTGGAGTACGTCTCCACCGGGTCGTGGAAGTCCAGCTCCAGCGCCTTGTTGATCAGCTGCCAGCGCGGGATGTCGTCCCAGTCGACCAGGGTGACGGCGATGCCCTTCTTGCCCGCGCGGCCGGTGCGGCCCACACGGTGCAGGAAGGTCTTCTCGTCCTCGGGCGTCTGGTAGTTGATGACGTGGGTGACACCCTCGACATCGATACCGCGCGCGGCGACGTCGGTGCAGACCAGCACGTCGACCTTGCCGTTGCGGAAGGCGCGCAGCGCCTGCTCGCGGGCGCCCTGGCCCAGGTCGCCGTGGACGGCGCCGGACGCGAAGCCGCGCTTCTCGAGCTGCTCGGCGATGTCGGCCGCGGTGCGCTTGGTGCGGCAGAAGATCATGGCGAGCCCGCGGCCTTCGGCCTGCAGGATGCGGGAGACGAGCTCCGGCTTGTCCATGTTGTGCGCACGGAAGACGTGCTGCGTGGTGTTGGCGACGGTCGCGCCCTCACCGTCCTCGGAGACGGCGCGGATGTGCGTCGGCTGCGTCATGTACCGGCGGGCCAGTCCGATGACCGCACCCGGCATGGTCGCCGAGAACAGCATCGTCTGACGCTTGGCCGGCAGGTAGCTCATGATCCGCTCGACGTCGGGCAGGAAGCCCAGGTCGAGCATCTCGTCGGCCTCGTCGAGGACGAGGGCCTTGATCTTGGAGAGGTCGAGCTTCTTCTGCCCGGCCAGGTCGAGCAGGCGGCCCGGGGTGCCGACGATGACGTCGACGCCCTTCTTGAGCGCCTCGACCTGCGGCTCGTACGCGCGGCCGCCGTATATGGCGAGGACGCGGACGTTGCGGACCTTGCCCGCGGTGAGGAGGTCGTTGGTGACCTGGGTGCAGAGCTCGCGGGTCGGAACCACCACGAGGGCCTGCGGGGCGTCGGTGAGCTGCTCCGGCGTGGAACGGCCCGCCTCGACGTCCGCGGGGACGACGACGCGCTCCAGCAGGGGGAGGCCGAAACCGAGCGTCTTGCCGGTACCGGTCTTGGCCTGGCCGATGACGTCCGTGCCGGACATGGCGACGGGGAGGGTCATCTCCTGGATCGGGAAGGGGGACACAATGCCGACGGCCTCAAGGGCTTCGGCCGTCTCGGGAAAGATCCCGAGGTCTCGGAACGTAGTCAGGGTGCTGCCTCTTCTGTGAGACGCGGCGCGAGGCGGCGAGGGGGGTCGTACCGTGCCGGGCTTGCAGTACTACTACGTACGTACGAAGCTGTGCGCGGGACCACGAGCCATCGCTCAGGCGCTTTATGCCGCTGAGGGGGCCCCTCGTGGGAGGCGGTACGTATGAACGTCCGCTTCACGCCGAGGGCGGTCGGGTGGAGCCGATCGGGCCACCGACCGGGCATCCTCATTCGGATGGCCCGCCGAGTGTTCGGCAGGCGCATTACCACTGTACCCCGGAATCTCGCAGCTGTGTCGGGTGAATTCACCAGGTAGGCGCGTTTACGTGGACTGAGCAGGTGGTTCACGGTGCCTTTCGGCGAGCTATTGTGCGGTGCATGTCGACCGTTGAAAACGCATCGCCCGCCGACGAAAGCGCCCCCGCCGAGGCGGCCGGTATCGCCGCCCAGGACTGGGCCACGGCCTCCGCCTCGCCGCAGTACCGGGCCGCCGTGGTGGATCTGCTCGGGGCGCTCGCGTACGGCGAACTCGCGGCCTTCGAACGCCTCGCGGAGGACGCGAAGCTCGCCCCCACCCTCGGGGACAAGGCCGAGCTCGCGAAGATGGCCTCCGCCGAGTTCCACCACTTCGAGCGCCTGCGCGACCGGCTCGCCGCGATCGACGAGGACGCCACCGCCGCGATGGAACCCTTCGCCAAGGGCGTCGACGACTTCCACCGCCAGACCGCCCCGTCGGACTGGCTGGAGGGCCTGGTCAAGGCGTACGTCGGCGACTCCATCGCCAGCGACTTCTACCGCGAGGTGGCCACCCACCTCGACACCGACACCCGCGGGCTCGTCGTGAGCGTGCTCGACGACACCGGCCACGGCGGCTTCGCCGTCGAGAAGGTGCGCGCCGCCATCGAGGCCGACCCGCGCTGCGGCGGCCGGCTCGCGCTGTGGGCCCGCCGGCTGATGGGCGAGGCGCTGTCGCAGGCGCAGCGCGTGGTCGCCGAGCGCGACGCGCTCTCCACCATGCTGGTCGGCGGCGTGGACGGGATGGCGGCCGGCTTCGACCTGGCGGCCGTCGGCGAGATGTTCACCCGGATCACCAAGGCGCACACCAAGCGCATGGCGGCCCTGGGCCTCGCGGCGTAGTCCCGGCCCCGAGACGCCCCCACTCATGACACCGGCCCCCGTGCGGAAGCTTCCGCACGGGGGCCGGTGTCATGAGTGGGTGGGGCCGCCTAGCCCCGCGTCGGAACCGAAAACGGAGCCCGGCGGGGCGGCCTCGCAGTCCGGCCGGCGGGCCGCAGCAGCAGGGACAGGACCACCGCCGAGACCAGCGCGCCGCCGATGAGGGTCGCGAACACGGTGTTGTGCCCGGGGCCCAGCGCGGTGTGCGTCAGATAGGCCCCGAAGAGGGCGCCCGCCACTCCGCTCACCAGCACCGCCCGCGAGGACGGCAGCCGCGGGCCGAGCACACGGACGGCCGCCCCGGCCAGGGCGAGGCCCAGGAGAGCGGAGCCGAGCGCCTCGATCAGCAGCATGGGGATTCCTCTCGAACGGCGGACGTACCGGGGCGTACCGGGAGCGTGTCTTACAGCGGTCCTACCCGAAGCGGAGGAAACGGAAACGGCCCGGTGGACTCGTCCACCGGGCCGTTCTCGGTACTTCTGGATACTTCTGGGCTCAGAGAGCGCCGAAGCCGACCTTGCGCACGCTGGGCTCGCCCAGGTCGACGTACGACAGGCGCTCGGACGGCACCAGGACCTTGCGGCCCTTGATGTCCGTGAGGCTCAGCAGCGGCGCCGAGCCGGACAGGGCGGCGGTGACGATGCTCTCCAGCTCCTCGGCACTCAGGTCGCTCTCGAGCACGATCTCCCGGGGTGCGTGCTGCACGCCGATCTTGACCTCCACGGCCTTGTCCCTCCGACGGTCCGGTTCGCGCGATCAGCCGCGCCGTTACCCGGTCCACATTAGCCCGGAGAGGGGACGTGTCCGCCGCGCGGCGAAAACGCTCGCAGCGAACAGCCGCCGGTCAGACCGGCGGGGACCGCCGGGGCCGGCCCGGAAACCCGGGCCGGCGCTGCTCAGACGTCGGTCGGGTGCAGCGGGAAGCCGGCGATTCCGCGCCAGGCGAGGGAGGTCAGCAGCCCCACCGCGGTGTCACGGGCGACCGGGCTCTCGCTCGACAGCCAGTACCGGGCCACGACCTGCGAGACCCCGCCCAGGCCCACGGCCAGCAGCATCGACTCGTCCTTGGACAGGCCGGTGTCCTCGGCGATGACGTCCGAGATCGCCTCGGCGCACTGCAGCGAGACGCGATCGACGCGCTCGCGCACCGCCGGCTCGTTGGTCAGGTCCGACTCGAAGACGAGGCGGAAGGCGCCGCCCTCGTCCTCGACGTACGCGAAATAGGCGTCCATCGTCGCGGCGACGCGCATCTTGTTGTCGTTCGTCGACGCGAGCGCGGTGCGCACGGCGAGCAGGAGGGCCTCGCAGTGCTGGT
The DNA here is from genome assembly GCF_057834385.1 of Streptomyces sp. GL_141. Classification (NCBI taxonomy): domain Bacteria; kingdom Bacillati; phylum Actinomycetota; class Actinomycetes; order Kitasatosporales; family Streptomycetaceae; genus Streptomyces; species Streptomyces sp. GL_141. The sequence goes on along the minus strand of NZ_CM174402.1, from coordinate 2,837,107 downwards.
CCAGGAGCGCCAGGTAGAGGTCGAGCTTGCCGGGGAAGTGCTGGTAGAGCACCGGCTTGCTGACTCCGGCACGCTCCGCGATGTCGTCCATGGCCGCTGCGTGGTAACCCTGCGCGACGAAGACCTCCTGGGCGGCGCCCAGGAGCTGGTTGCGCCGGGCCCGGCGCGGAAGTCGCGTGCCCCGCGGACGCGCTGCCTCGGTCTGCTCGATGGCTGTCACGCCGCCTCCCACTTTCTCTAGAACACAGTGCGCCTTGCGCCGCGCGGCCATCGTACTTTTCGGTAACCGAATCTGGAGGGTTCAAGCCGAGTTTTCTCGCGGTACGGACCGCCGGTTACCCACCGGAGATGCTGGTCAGCGCTGGCTCAGCGGTAATCGTCCTCGTCCAGGGCCACCACCCGGGTCTGCTCGGCAGCGTCCCCGTCGGAGGCTTCGCGCTGGCCCACGGGGGTGAGCGGATCGTCCTCGACCGGATTCAACTCCGTGTTCTGCTCCGCCGCGTCCGCCTCGGGGGCTTCCACGTCGAGGGTTTCCCGCTGCTCTGACTGGAAGGTGTCCGGTTCCGCAGGGTCGACAGTCATGGAGCACCCCTTTCCACTTACGAGCCTAGGAGGATCGCGCATACCCCGCTAGGCGGTTCCGCAAGCATCTGTGACAGCGAACACAAGAGGAGCCGCGTGATCGTCTCGTAACATTGCCCCATGTCTTCGACCGAGCTGCCGGGTGTGCGGTCCGCCGACCCCTCGTCTTCCAACGGGTCTTCCCAGGTGGGAGCCGTGCGCATGGCAGAAGGGGAGCAGCTGCGCACCGACCGGCTGCCCGGGCTGGAAATGACCGTACGGGTCCGCCCGGCGGTCCGGGCCGGACTGCCGCCCGCGCTGTTCGTCCACGGGCTCGGCGGATCCTCGCAGAACTGGTCCGCGCTCATGGCGCGGCTGGCCGATTCCGTCGAGGGCGAGGCCCTGGACCTGCCCGGCTTCGGCTGGTCCCCGCCGCCCGCCGACCGGGACTACTCCGTCACCGGCCTCGCGCGCGCCGTCATCCGCCACCTCGACGCCGCCGGACGCGGGCCGGTGCACCTGTTCGGGAACTCCCTCGGCGGCGCCGTCTCCACCCGGATCGCGGCCGTCCGGCCCGACCTGGTGCGCACGCTGACGCTGGTGTCGCCGGCCCTGCCCGAACTGCGCGTGCAGAAGTCGGCCGTGCCGACCGCGCTGCTCGCCGTACCCGGCATGGCCGGGCTCCTCGACCGGCTCACCCGCGGCCTGAGCGCCGAGCGGCGCACCCGGGGGCTGACGGACCTCCTGTACGGAGACCCCTCCCGGGTGAAGCCCGAGGTGTTCGAGGCGGCCGTCGAGGAAATGGAACGGCGGCTCGCGCTGCCGTACTTCTGGGACGCGATGACCCGTTCCTCGCGCGGCATCGTCGACGCCTACACCCTCGGTGGGCAGCACGGACTGTGGCGCCAGGCACAGCGGGTGCTCGCGCCGACCCTGCTGGTCTACGGTGGCCGGGACCAGCTCGTCTCGTACCGTATGGCGCACAAGGCCGCAGCGGCCTACCGGGGTTCGCGTCTGCTGTCCCTGCCCGAGGCGGGGCACGTGGCCATGATGGAGTACCCCGAGGTGGTCGCGGCCGCCTTCCGGGAGCTGCTGGACGCCACCGCCGCCACCGACGGGCGCGGCGCCGAGCAGGACCCGGGCGCAGCGGATCCGGGCGCGGCGGAGCACACCGTGAACACCGACGAGGACGGCAAGGGCTGAGACGTGGGACGACATAGTCGCAAGGAGCCGGGCCAGGCTCCCGGCCCCGGCTCAGGCCATCCGCAGCCGGCCGAACAGGCCGGCACCCGGGCGGCCCCGGCCCCCGCCCCGGCCGGCTGGGCCGAGCCGGCCGCCGCCCCCCGCGGGTACGCGGCCCCGCCGCGCCGCGAGCCGGTGTCCGCCGCGCGCGGCGGACATCCCGAACAGCACGAGCCCGGCGGAGCCTGGGGCGCGGCCGCCGGTACCGGCGCGACCTACGGGGACTGGCGCGGCGCCCCGCGCACCCGTCCCGCCTTCGACGCCCCGGTCTACGACAGCCCTGCCTTCGGCACCCCGGTCTACGAAAGCCCTGCCTTCGGCACCCCGGTCTACGAAAGCCCTGCCTTCGGTACCCCGGTCTACGACAGCCCTGCCTTCGGTACCCCGGTCTACGACAGCCCTGCCTTCGGTACCCCGGTCTACGAGGCTCCGGTCCAGGGCGCCCCGGTCTACGAGGCTCCGGTCCAGGGCGCCCCGGTCTACGAGGCTCCGGCCCAGGGCGCCCCGGTCTACGAGGCTCCGGCCCAGGGCGCCCCGGTCTACGACACCCCTGCCTTCGGCACCCCCGCGGTCGGCTTCCCGCAGGTCACGCTCGACTCGCCGATGACCGCGACGGGCTCGCACCGCCGGATCCCGGTCCACGAGGACGCCTTCGCCACGACGGGCTCCTTCCACGGAGTCCCGGCCGGCGGCGACGCCTTCCCCGCGGACGCCGCCACCGCCACCGGGTCGCACCGCCGGATCCCCGCGCCGCGCACGCCGGTCGCCACCCCCGCCGAAGAGGCGGCGCCGGCACCGCCCGCGGCCGGGCGCGGCGGCAAGGGCCGTACGTACGCCGGGATGGCCGCCGCGGCCGTCACCGTCGCGCTCGCCGTCATCGTCGCGGGCCAGGCCGCCTCCGAGAACGACAGCGGCAAGAACCCCGTGCGCGCCGCCGATGACGGCAACAGTCACACCGCGCAGGGCAACTCCGCCGCCTCCCGGTCCGACGGCCGGCCCACCCCGGACGCCTCCGCGGCGATCAAGGCCGCGCCGGAGCTCTCGTACGACCAGAAGATGGCGCAGCAGTTCCCGATCGACGAGAAGCTGAAGGGCCCCGGCGCCTTCGACACCGTGCCCGGTGTGGCGCAGGCTCCCGGCAAGGGGCAGGTGGTCCGCTACCGCGTGGACGTGGAGCAGGGACTCGGCCTGGATCCGCAGCTGTTCGCCGAGGCCGTGCACCGCACGCTGAACGACGACCGGAGCTGGGGCCGCGGCGGTACGAAGACCTTCGAGCGGGTGCCGGGCGGCGAGGCCGATTTCGTGATCACGCTCGCCAGCCCCGGGACCACCGGCGTCTGGTGCAAGAAGTCGGGACTCGACACCACCATCGACAACGTCTCCTGCGACTCCGCGTCGACCGACCGCGTGATGATCAACGCGTACCGCTGGGCGCAGGGTTCGGCGACCTTCGGCCCGGACCAGATGTTCGCCTACCGTCAGATGCTCATCAACCACGAGGTCGGCCACCGCCTCGGCCACGGGCACGTGAGCTGCCAGACGCCGGGCGCACTCGCCCCGATCATGCAGCAGCAGACGAAGTCACTGGACCTCAACGGAATCCACTGCAAGCCCAACCCCTGGGTGTATCCGGGGAATTGACATAGGGCTTTGACAAATTGTTCGATGATCGGTCATTGTTCTCCGCATGTCGCACCTGCACACCACCACCGCGAGCGCCGCCATTGAGCTGGCGCTGCTTGGTGTGACCGCGCACAGCGTGGCCGACATCTTCTGTCGCTGACGCCTCCCTGAGCGCGCGACTTCCTCTTTTCTCCGTCGATCCGCCGCGCCCGGGGCTTCCAGCCCGCAGGTGCGGCGTCTTTCGTTCCTCCGTCCCCGCCGTCGGCATGCCGCCGACCGCTCCGACGTGGACCGCTGCCCCTCGCGTGGCCTTTTCCGCATCTCCCTTCACGCCGAGAGGTCCCTTTCCCATGGCCCGTCAGTCCCTCATATCGCGCCGCGTGGCCGCGGTCGCCGTCAGCGTCGTTCTGGCCGGGGGCGCAGCCGCCTGCGGTCCCGAGGACAGCGCGGACAAGGCCTCCGCCGGCGACAAGCCGGGCGCTTCCGGCGCCGCCCCGCAGAAGGGCGGCACCCTGACCGTCCTCAACGCCGAGCCGCAGAGCGACTTCGATCCGGCCCGCCTGTACACCTCCGGCGGCGGCAACGTCCCCTCGCTCGTCTTCCGCACGCTGACCACCCGCAACCGCGAGGCCGGCCCGGCCGGCGCCAAGGTGGTGCCCGACCTGGCCACCGACCTCGGCAAGCCCAACGCCGACGCCACCGAGTGGACGTACACGCTCAAGGACGGGCTGAAGTACGAGGACGGCTCGCCGATCACCACCGCCGACATCAAGTACGGCATCGAGCGGTCCTTCGCCGCCGAGCTGTCGGGCGGAGCCCCGTACCTGCGCGACTGGCTGGTCGGCGGGGAGACGTACGAGGGCCCGTACAAGGACGGCGGCAAGGGGCTCGACTCGATCGTCGTGCCCGACGCGAAGACGATCGTCTTCAAACTCCGCAAGCCCGAGGGGGAGTTCCCCTTCCTCGCCACGCAGACGCAGTTCGCGCCCGTGCCCAAGGGCAAGGACACCGGGGTCAAGTACGAGGAGCACCCGGTCTCCTCCGGCCCGTACAAGGTCGTCAAGAACGAGAACGACGGCGAACACCTCAGCCTGGAGCGCAACGAGAACTGGGACGAGAAGACCGACGAGGAGCGCAAGGCCTACCCGGACAAGATCGACGTCCGCTCCGGACTCGACGCGGCGGTCATCAACCAGCGCCTGTCCACCAGCTCCGGCGCCGACGCGGCCGCCGTCACCACCGACACCAACCTCGGACCGGCCGAGCTGGCCCAGATCGGTGACTCCGCCGACAAGAACGAGCTGAACGGCCGGGTCGGCACCGGGCACTTCGGCTACGTCAACTACCTCGCCTTCAACCCGAAGGTCGCCCCCTTCGACAACCCGAAGGTCCGCCAGGCGATCTCCTACGCCATCAACCGCACCAGCGTGATCAACGCGGCCGGCGGCTCCGCCCTCGCCGAACCCGCCACCACCTTCCTGCCCGAGCAGGAGGCCTTCGGCTTCACCCCGTACGACCACTTCCCGGCCGGCAAGACCGGAGACCCGGCCAAGGCCAGGGAACTGCTGGCCGAGGCGGGCTTCAAGGACGGGCTGACCATCACGCTCACCCATTCCAACGCCCAGAACCGGCAGACCAGCCCCGAGGTGGCCACCGCCGTGCAGCAGGCGCTCGCCGCCGCCGGGATCACCGTCAAGCTGGAAGGGCTGGAGAACAACGCCTTCAACGAGAAGCGCTGGGACGTCAAGAACACCCCCGGCTTCTTCCTCTCCCGCTGGGGCGCCGACTGGCCGTCCGGCGCCCCCTTCCTCGCCCCGATCTACGACGGCCGGCAGATCGTCACCAACGGCACCAACTACAACCACGCGCAGCTCGACGACCCGGCCGTCAACACCGAGATCGACGAGATCGCCAAGCTGACCGACCTCGCGGCGGCCGGCAAGCGCTGGGGCGCCCTCGACAAGAAGATCGGCGAGCAGGCGCTCGACGTCCCGCTCTTCCACCCGGTCTACAAGCGGCTCGTCGGCAAGGACGTCAAGAACGTCGTCATCAGCGACTGGACCGGCGTCCTCGACATCTCGCAGGTCGCGGTCAAGTGACGCTCCTCGACCGGCAGTCGGCGGCCGGGCCCGGGGTCGTCGCCCCGGGGCCGGCCGCCGGGCGGCAGGTGTGGCGGCGGCTGCGGGCCCGGCCCTCGGCCGTGGCGGCGGCCGCCGTCCTGGCGCTCCTCGTCCTCCTCGCCCTCGCCGCGCCGCTGTTCGCCCACCTCACCGGCCAGGACCCGAACGCCTACCACGACGAGCTCGTCGACTCCGCGCGCGGCGGCGTCCCGCTCGGCTCCTTCGGCGGGATCTCCGGCGACCACTGGCTCGGCGTCGAACCGGGCACCGGACGCGACCTGTTCACCCGGCTGCTCTACGGAGCCCGGATCTCCCTGCTCGTCGCCCTCGGCGCCACCGTCGTCCAGGTCCTCGTCGGCGTGGCCGTCGGGCTCGCCGCCGCGCTCGGCGGCCGGGTCGCCGGCCAGCTCGTCAGCCGGGTCACCGACGTGATGATCGCCCTGCCCATGCTGGTGATCGCCATCGCCCTCACCGCCGTCGTCCCGCCCGGCTTCCCGCGGCCGCTGCTGCTGATCCTGGTCATCGGACTCCTCGACTGGGGCGGCCTCGCCCGGATGGTGCGCGCCCAGACCCTGTCCCTCAAGGAGCTGGACTTCGTGGACGCCGCCCGGCTCTCGGGCAGCGGCACGCTGCGGATCGCCCGCCGGGAGCTGCTGCCCTCGCTGGCCGCGCCCGTCATCACCCTCGCCGCGATCAAGGTGCCGTCCGCGATGGTGGCCGAGGCCTCGCTGTCCTTCCTCGGGGTCGGCGTGAAGCCGCCCACCCCCTCGTGGGGGCAGATGCTGTCCAGCGCCCAGACCTGGTTCCGCGCCGACCCCACCTACGTCCTGCTCCCCGCCGGGCTGCTCTTCGTCACCGTGCTCGCCTTCACGGTGCTCGGCGACGCCGTCCGCACGGCCCTCGACCCGCGCGAGGACTCGCGGCTGAGGGTCGGCACCAGAAAGGAGCGCACGGGGTGACCCGCTTCGTGCTCAAACGGACCGGCGGCGCACTGCTCGTGCTGCTCACCCTGTCCGTCGCGATCTACGCCCTCTTCTACCTCCTCCCCGGCGACCCCGCCCGCCTCGCCTGCGGGGAGCGCTGCAACCCGGCGCAGATCGCCCAGGTGCGCGAACAGCTCGGGCTGAACGAGTCGGCGGTCGCGCAGTACCTGCACTTCCTCCAGGGCCTCCTGGTGGGCCGGGACTCCTCCGGCGGCGCCGGGCTCGTCCTGCACTGCGACGCGCCCTGCCTCGGATTCTCGTACCAGAACGACCGGCAGGTCACCGCGCTGCTGCTGGAGCGGCTCCCCGCCACCCTGTCGCTGGCGCTGGGCGCGCTGGTGATCTGGCTCGTGATCGGCGTCGGCACCGGACTGCTGTCCGCGCTGCGCCGGGGCGGATTCACCGAGCGGGCCCTGACCGTGCTCACCCTCGCCGCCACCGGCACCCCCGTCTTCATCCTCGGGCTGCTGCTGCTCATGGCCGTCTGCGCCCACCTCCAGTGGCTGCCCTTCCCCACCTACGTACCGCTCGGGGAGGATCCCGAGCAGTGGGCGTGGAACATGCTGCTGCCCTGGGTGACCCTCGGCTTCTTCGAGAGCGCCAAGTACGCTCGGCTGAGCCGCAGTTCCATCCTGGAGACGCTCGCCGAGGACCACATCCGCACCTTCCGCGCCTACGGGGTCGGGGAGCGGGCCGTCGTCACCCGGCACGCCGTGCGGGGCGCGGTGGCCCCGGTGATCGCACTCAGCGCCGTGGACTTCGGCACGATGATCGGCGGCGCCGTACTGACCGAGTCGCTGTTCGGGATCCCCGGCCTCGGCAAGACCCTCATCGACGGCGTACGGGTCGTGGACCTGCCCGTGGTGGTGGGCGTGACCCTCGCCATCGGCGCCGCCGTCGTGCTCGCGGGCGTCGTCGCCGACGTGCTGTACGCCGTCGCGGACCGAAGGGTGGTTCTGGCATGACGCATGCGGATGCATCGCTGGTGGACGTCACCGGCCTCACCGTCGACTTCCCGGTCGGCCGGCCGGGGGAGTACGTACGCGCCGTGGACGGGGTGTCCTTCACCCTGGAACCCGGCCGCGCGCTGGGCATCGTGGGGGAGTCCGGAAGCGGCAAGTCGACTGTTGCGACAGCCTTGTTGGGGCTGCACCACGGGACCGGAGCGCGGATCGGCGGCACCGTCCGGGTCGGCGGCACCGACGTGGGCGCGGCCTCCCCGGCCCGGCTCCGGGAGCTGCGCGGGGCCGTCGCCGCGATGGTCTTCCAGGACCCGCTGAGCTCCCTGGACCCGTACTACGCCATCGGCGACCAGATCGCCGAGGTGTACCGGGTGCACGCCTCCGCTTCGCGGCGCGCGGCCCGGGCCCGGGCGGTGGAGGTGCTCGACCGGGTGGGCATACCCGACGCGGCGCGCCGGTCCCGGGCGCGGCCGCACGAGTTCAGCGGGGGCATGCGCCAACGGGCCCTGATCGCCATGGCGTTGGCGTGCGCGCCGAAGCTGCTGATCGCGGACGAGCCGACCACGGCGCTGGACGTCACCGTCCAGGCGCAGATCCTCGACCTGCTGCACGGGCTGCGGGAGGAGCGGGGGCTCGGGCTGCTGCTGGTCACCCACGACGTGGGCGTGGCGGCGGAGAACGTGGACGCGGTGCTGGTGATGCGGGACGGGGGTGTCGTGGAGCGGGGCTCGGTGGAGTCGGTGCTCTCGGCTCCGGCCGATCCGTACACCGCTGCGCTGCTGGCGGCGGTGCCGCGGCTCGACGCGGTCCGGGTGGCCCGGCCGGCGGCCGTACGGGCGCTGCCCGTGCCCGCGCCTCAAGCGCCGGCGGGGCTGGATGTGGCTGGGCTGGGCGCGTCCGCCGAGCTCAGAGATCGGGGCTCCGCCCCGGACCCCGCGCCTCAAACGCCGGCGAGGCTGAAATTGCCCCGGGCGAGGCGGGAGTCGGCGCCGCCCATGGATTCCGCGCCCGTCGTCGAGGCCTTCTCGCTGCGGAAGGAGTTCGGGCGGGGGAAGCGGCGGGTGGAGGCCGTGGGCGGGGTGTCCGTGGCCGTGCGGGGTGGGGAGACGCTGGGGATCGTCGGGGAGAGCGGCAGCGGCAAGAGCACGCTCGGGCGGATGCTCGTCGGGTTGCTGGAGCCCACCTCCGGGCAGGTCCGGCGGGACGGGGCGGAGAGCGTGGGCCTGGTGCCCGGGGTGCAGATGGTGTTCCAGGACCCGGTGTCCTCGCTCAACCCGCGCCGTTCCATCGGCGAGTCCATCGCGGATCCGCTGCGCGCGGCGGGCGAGAAGGACCGGCGGGCGATCCGGGACCGGGTCGGTGAACTGCTGGTCCGGGTGGGGCTGGAGGAGGCGCACTACGACCGGTACCCGCACGAGTTCAGCGGAGGCCAGCGCCAGCGCGTCGGCATCGCCCGGGCCCTCGCGCCCCGGCCCCGGCTGATCGTCTGCGACGAGCCCGTCTCGGCCCTCGACGTGACCACGCAAGCGCAGGTCACCGCCCTGCTGGCCGAGCTCCAGCGGGAGCTCGGCATCGCGCTGGTCTTCATCGCGCACGACCTCGCGGTGGTGCGTCAGGTCAGCCACCGGGTCGCCGTCATGCGGGGCGGGGTGATCGTGGAGGAGGGCCCCGTCGACGAGGTCTACGACCGGCCGGCGCACGCCTACACCCGGGAACTGCTGGCCGCCGTCCCGTCCCTCGACCCGGCCCTGGCCGCCGCCCGCCGGGCCGGCCGGCGCCGTCCCGGGGGAGTGCTCGCGGGCGCTTCGTAGGCCGGCCCTCCTAGTTCTTAGCGTGCTCGAACGCGAACCGTACGGGAAAGTTACGACTCTTCACCCCTTCCGGTGGCGCGACGGACAACCGTCCGTCGCGCCTTCGGCATATCCGCTTGAGTTCGTATCCGGCGGGTCGCCGGACCGACGGAGACCGCCTGAAACGGGAGATCGGGGGTGCCACTCGTGCGGATCGGACTGCTCACGGAAGGTGGTTATCCGTATGCGACGGGGGAAGCGAGGCTGTGGTGCGACCGGCTCGTGCGCGGGCTTCCCCAGCACGAGTTCGAGCTCTACGCCCTGAGCCGCAGCGCCGAGCAGGAGGAGCGCGGCCGGGTGCCGCTGCCCTCCCACGTCACCCGGGTGCGGACCGCCCCGCTGTGGGCGCCGGCCGATGACGGGCGCAGCTACCGGCGCCGCGAGCGCCGCCGCTTCGCCGCCGCCTTCACGGAGCTGGTCCGCGGGATCTGCGGAGCCGACCCCGCACGGTTCGCCGACGGGCTGTACGGGCTCGCCGCGCTCGCCTGGGAAGAGGGCGGGCTGTACGCGGCACTGCGCTCGGAGACGGCCGTACGGGCGGTGGAGTCCGCCTGTCGCGCCCCCGAGGCGAGCAGGGCCGTACAGCGGGCGCAGGTCGCGGACCTGCTGGAGTTCGTGGACGAACTGGAGCGGATGCTGCGGCCGTTGTCCCTGGACTGGTACGAGGACCTGCGCGAGGTCGACGTCTGCCACGCGGCGGCCGGCGGAGTGGCGGCGCTGCCTGGGCTCCTGGCCAAACGCTTCTTCGGAGTGCCGCTCCTGGTCACCGAGTACGGGGTCCAGCTCCGGGCCCACTATCTGGAGCACTCCGCCCGGGACGAGCGGCCGGCCGTACGGGCCCTGCTCGCGGCCTTCCACACCCGGCTGGCCGGCGAGATCTACTCCCAGGCCGACCTGCTCACCCCCGGCAACGCGCACGCCCGGCGCTGGCAGGAACGCTGCGGAGCCTCCCGCGAACGGCTGCGCACGGTCTACCCCGGGATGGAGGCGGACCGATTCGCCGCAGTGGGCGAGGACCCGGCGTGCGGGGACCCGCACACGCTGGTCTGGGTCGGCCGGGTGGACCCCGCCAAGGACCTGATCGCCCTGCTGCACGCCTTCGCCGAGGTGCGCAGGGCCGAACCGCGCGCCCGGCTGCGGATCTTCGCGACCGCGGTGGGCAGTGCGGGATCCGGCGGCACCGCCGGGGCGGGGAACCACGCGGTCGGGCACGGCTACCTGGCCGACTGCCGCTCGCTCGCCGCGCAGCTCTTCCCCGACGAGGCCGCCGACGCGCACGCGGTCGGCGAGAACCCGGTCACCTTCGAGGAGATCGGCGGACCCGACGCGCCGTCCCCGGCCCACGCGTACGGCTCCGGGCGGGTGGTGGTGCTCTCCTCCGTCATCGAGGGCTTCCCCATCACCCTGGCCGAGGCGATGTTCTGCGGCCGGGCCACCGTGTCCACCGACGTCGGCGCCGTCGTCGAGGTGATCGGCGGGACCGGTCTCGTGGTGCCGCCGCGCAATCCGCGCGCGCTCGCCGAGGCCTGCGTCACGCTGCTGCGGGACCCCGAGCGGGCCCAGCGGCTCGGTTCGGCCGCCCGGGCGCGGGCCCTCGAACTCTTCACCGTCGAGCAGAACGTCGCCGCCTTCCAGGAGTCGTACCTGCGGCTGCTGGCCCGCGGCCCGGCCCGCCCCGACGGCACCGGGGTGCCCTTCGAGCAGCCGCCCGAGGCCCGCGTCCCCGGCCACTGGGCCACCCCCACCTGGGCCACCCCCCATCCCGAAGCCGCGTCCGCGTCCGCGTCGGAGCAGACCGCCCCGGCCGGCACCGTCGCCCCGGGTGCGGGAACGGCACCGGACCCGGTCATGGTGCCCGCCGCGCGTGCCGCGAGTCCGGAGGCCTCCGCATGACCGTGCCCCTGGACGAAGCCATCCCCCCTCTGGACCCGCCCCCGCCGCGCAGGGCCCGCTCCGGCGGGGACCCCGTCAAGGCCCTGCTCCACCGCCACCGGGAGCTCTGCGAGCACGCCGTGGACCCGCTGGAGATCGCCGCCGGGCTGGAGGCGCACGGCATCACCGACCGCACCGCCGCCCGGTTCCGCCACCGCGACGTCTTCTCCCTCGCGGAGGAGCTCTACGCGCGGACCCCCCGCGACGGGACCCCGCCCGCCCCGCCGGCCGGGATCCCCGACCGCGCCAAGGCGGTACGGGGCTTCGGCTACGCGCTGCTGCCCGGGGCCCTCGCCCTCGGCGCGGCCGCCGCCGGCGTGCCCTGGGCCGGAGCCCTGGCGGTGCTCGTCACCGTCGCCGCGCTCGGCCGGGCCGCCGGGGGCCGGTTCCCCGCCGCCGTGTACCTGCTGGCCGCCTCCGCCCTCGGCTGGGCCGTCCACCGCCACGGCACCCCGCTCGGGGTCGCCCTCGCCGTGACCGCCGCCCCCGGACACCTGGCCGGCGCCGTCTTCGCGGCCCGCGCCCGGCGCAGGCTCGCCGGGAGCCGTGCCCTGGAGGACTTCGCCGACGGGGTGAGACCCCTGCTCCTGGGGACGCTCGCGCTGTACGCCGCGGCCGCCGCGGGGGCGGCCGCACTGGCCGGGACCCCCCTGGCCGTGGCCGTACCGCTCGCGCTGCTGCTCCTCCTGACCCGGCTGCTCCTCGGCCACGGAGCCCCCCGCGGAGCCCTCGCGGCCGCCCTGGCCCTCGTCCTCGCCCTGCTCCCGGTCCCGGCGGCGCCGCTCGCCGCCGCGGCGGGAGTGCTCGTACCCGCCGTCCTCGCGCTGTCGCGGGCCTCCGCGCACGCGCAGCGGCCCTGAATCCTTCGGAAGCAGACACCGAAGCGCCCTACCCCCCACCCCCGATCCACCCATCCAGCAAGGAGACACAGGACATGACCGGCCAGCCAACCAACCAAGGGGCCGCGCGATGAGGGTGTTGCTGATCGGAGCCAACGGATACCTCGGGCGCTACGTCGCGGACCGGCTGCTCGCCGACCCCGCGGTCCAGCTCACCGCGCTCGGCCGCGGCGACGACGCCGACGTCCGCTTCGACCTCGCCACGGGCAGCCCCGGCGCGCTCACCCGGTTCCTCGACGCCGTCCACCCGGGCGTCGTCATCAACTGCGCGGGAGCCACCCGCGGCGGTGCCCGCGAGCTGACCCGGCACAACACGGTCGCCGTCGCCACGATCTGCGAATCGCTGCGCCGCAGCGGCTGCGGCGCCCGGCTCGTCCAGCTCGGCTGCGCCGCCGAGTACGGGCCCAGCCAGCCCGGGTCGTCCACGGCCGAGGACGCCGTCCCCAGACCGGGAGGGCCGTACGGAGTCAGCAAACTGGCCGCCACCGAGCTGGTCCTCGGCTCCGGGCTGGACGCCGTCGTCCTGCGGGTCTTCTCGCCCGTCGGCCCCGGCACCCCCGCCGGATCCCCCCTCGGCCGGCTCGCCGAGGCCATGCGGCGCGCGATGCAGTCCGGGGACGGCGAGCTCAAGCTCAGCGGGCTCGGCGTGCAGCGCGACTTCGTCGACGTACGGGACGTGGCGCGGGCGGTGCACGCCGCCTCGCTGTCGGCGGCCCAGGGCGTCGTCAACATCGGCACCGGCCGGGCGGTCCGGCTGCGCGACGCGGCCGGCGTGCTGGCACGGGTCGCGGGGTACGGAGGCTCGCTGCACGAGATCGACGTACCGCAGCACGCCCAGCACCCGCAGGCGCACGGGCACCCCGGCCGGCCCGCCGGGCTCGCCGCCATCGGCTCCCCGCGCTCCGAGGCCACGGCCGAGCAGCTCGCCGCCGCGACGGCCCAGCCGCCCTACCCCTACCCGGACGGGTGCGGAGCCTGGCAGCAGGCGGACGTCCGTACCGCCCGCGACCGGCTCGGCTGGCGGCCGCGGATCAATCTGGAGGAGTCCCTGGCGGACATCTGGATGGAGGCGGCGTGCCGCATCTGACCACCCCGCCGGCCGCCGGCCAGGCGGCCACGGAGGCGGGCCGGCTGGGATTGGGGGTCCCCGGGTACGCGCATCCGCTGCTGGCCCCGGTGGAGTGGGCCGAGCTGACCCGGCCCGGCACGCCGCTGCACTGGTCCGTCCTGAACGTGACGGACGGGCCGGGCGGCCGGCCCGACCCGCACTGCACGGAGGCGGCCGCGAAGCTCCGTAGGGCGGGCGGCGCGGTCCTCGGGCATCTCGCGATGCGAGACGGGGAGCGGTCGTTCGGGGAGCTGGTCTCCGACGCCCACCGCTTCCGCGACTGGTACGGGGCCGACGGCTTCTACCTCGCGGACGCCCCGGCCGGGAAGGCGGAACTGGCCTCCGTGCGCCGGGTCGCGGACACCCTGCGGGGACTCGGAGAGGGCCTGCGGATCGTCCTCGGACACGGCACCCACCCCTATGAGGGGTACACGGAAACCGCCGACCAGCTGGTCACCTTCTCCGGAACCTGGGCGGACTACCGCTGGTCGCAGGTGGCGGAGTGGACGGCGGACCATCCGCCCGAGACGTTCTGCCACCTCGTGCACGGAGTCCCGCGCACCCACCTGGAGGAGGCGCTGCGGATCGCCCGCTGGCAGGGTGCGGGGACCATCTGGTTCACCGACCGGCGCGGGGCCGCCGACCGGGATCCGTGGGCGTCGATGCCCGGGTACTGGGACGAAATCGTCTCGCGGATCGGACCGGGTGTCTTGGAATGAAGAAGGGCGTGGCAGTGTTACGGGACAGAACAACCTTTACATGCTCCCCGCAAACGCGGGGATGACCCTGGAGTGCCCGTGTCGCTGCCACCCTTGGTTGAGCCAGCCGCTGAGCTCACCGTTGACGAGGTCCGCCGGTACTCCCGGCACCTGATCATCCCGGATGTCGGGATGGACGGCCAGAAGCGCCTGAAGAACGCCAAGGTGCTGGCCGTGGGTGCCGGCGGCCTCGGCTCGCCCGCCCTCATGTACCTGGCCGCGGCCGGCGTGGGCACGCTGGGCATCGTGGAGTTCGACGAGGTCGACGAGTCGAACCTGCAGCGCCAGATCATCCACAGCCAGGCGGACATCGGCCGTTCCAAGGCCGAGTCGGCCCGCGACAGCGTGCTGGGCATCAACCCGTACGTGAACGTGGTCCTGCACGAAGAGCGGCTCGAAGCCGACAACGTGATGGAGATCTTCAGCCAGTACGACCTCATCGTCGACGGCACGGACAACTTCGCCACGCGCTACCTCGTGAACGACGCCTGCGTGCTGCTGAACAAGCCGTACGTCTGGGGCTCGATCTACCGCTTCGACGGCCAGGCCTCGGTCTTCTGGTCCGAGCACGGCCCGTGCTACCGCTGCCTCTACCCGGAGCCGCCCCCGCCGGGCATGGTCCCGAGCTGCGCCGAGGGCGGCGTGCTGGGCGTGCTCTGCGCGTCCATCGGGTCCATCCAGGTCACCGAGGCCATCAAGGTCCTCACCGGCGTCGGCGAGTCGCTGGTCGGCCGCCTGATGATCTACGACGCCCTGGAGATGCAGTACCGCCAGGTCAAGGTCCGCAAGGACCCCGACTGCGCGGTCTGCGGTCCGAACGCGACCGTCACCGAGCTCATCGACTACGAGGCCTTCTGCGGCGTCGTGTCGGAGGAGGCCCAGGAGGCCGCGCTCGGCTCGACGATCACTCCCAAGCAGCTCAAGGAGTGGATCGACAACGACGAGCCGATCGAGATCATCGACGTCCGCGAGATCAACGAGTACGAGATCGTCTCGATCCCCGGCGCGAAGCTGATCCCCAAGGGCGAGTTCCTGATGGGCACCGCCCTGGCGGACCTGCCGCAGGACAAGCGCATCGTCTTGCACTGCAAGACGGGTGTCCGCAGTGCGGAAGTCCTCGCGGTCCTGAAGTCCGCGGGCTTCGCGGACGCGGTCCACGTCGGCGGCGGCGTCATCGGCTGGGTCCACCAGATCGAGCCCGAGAAGCCGGTCTACTAGTAGCCGGTCCACCGGCAGTCACCCGGAGGGGCCGTACTTCGCTCGCGCGAGGTGCGGCCCCTCCGGCGTGCCGGGCTCCCGCCTAGACGGGCGAGGTCGGCGCCGGGGAGGCGGACGCCGTGCAGACCGTGCCCGCGCCGGGCACCTTCCCGTCGAGCAGGTAGGAGTTGACGGCCTGCTGCACGCAGGGGTCGCCGCTGTTGTAGGCGCCGTGCCCCTCGCCCTTGAAGGTGAGCTCCACGCCGACGCCGGGGCCGAGCCGTTCCACCATCTTGCGGGCGCCCTCGTACGGGGTCGCCGGGTCACCGGTGTTGCCGATCACCAGGATGGGTGCCGAGCCGGGGGCGGAGACGTCCGGGGTGTTCCAGGCGCCGGCGACGGGCCAGTCGGTGCAGCCCATCATGGCCCAGCCGAGGAAGTCCCCGAAGACGGGCGAGGCGGCGCGGAACTCGGGCAGCTTCGCCTTGGTCTGCGCGAGCGTGTAGCGGTCCTTGGAGTCGGCGCAGCTGATGGCCGTGTTGGCCGACCCGATGTTGCTGTACGTGCCCTTGGGGTCGCGGCCGTTGAGGGCGTCCGACATGGCGAGCAGCAGCTGCCCCTGGCCGCCCTCGGCCTCGTCCAGGCCCTGTTCCAGCAGCGGCCAGGCCTCCTTGGAGTACAGGGCGAAGGCGATGCCGTTGGTCGCGGCGTCCTCCGTGAGCAGCCGGTCGCCGGAGCCGGGGATGGGCTTGGCCGCCAGCTCCTTCTGGAGCTTGATGATGTTCGCCTCGATCTCCTTGGCGGTGCTGCCCTGCAGCTGGCAGGAGTCGCCGCGGTTCACGCAGTCCTGGGCGAAGTTGCCGAGCGCGAGCTGGAAGCCCTTGGCCTGGCCCAGGGCGCCCTCCTCGGAGTTCTTGGTCGGGTCGACCACGGCGTCGAAGACGGCCCGGCCGACGTTCTTGGGGAAGAGGTGGGCGTAGACCCCGCCGAGCTCGGTGCCGTAGGAGATGCCGAAGTAGTACAGCTTCTCGTCACCGAGGGCCTGGCGGATCCGGTCCAGGTCGCGGGCCGCGTTCTCGGTGCCGACGTGGGGCAGCACCTTGCCGGACTTCGCCTCGCAGGCCTCCTTGTACTTCTTGGAGGTGGCGACGAACTGCTTCTCCTCCTCCGGCGTCGAGGGGCTGGAGTCGGCGGCGTAGTACGCGTCCAGCTGTTTGTCGTCCTCGCACAGCACGGGCGCGCTGCGGCCCACCCCGCGCGGGTCGAAGCTGACGAGGTCGTACCGCTCGCGCAGGGCCGCGTACTCCTTCGCCGCGCCGGGCAGGGTGGTGATGCCGGAGCCGCCGGGGCCGCCGAAGTTGAAGACGAGCGAGCCGATCCGCTTGTCCTCGTCGCGCGCCTTGGCCCGGATCAACGCCAGGGGGATCGTCTCCCCCTCGGGCTCCGCGTAGTCCAGGGGCACGTCGAGGACGGCGCACTGCCAGTCCTTGCCGGGGACCTGCCCGGCGCCCTCGGCGGGGGTGGGGGCCTGGCACTCCCCCCACTTCGGTTTCTTGATGCCCTGGGCGGCGCCGTCCTTGCCCCTCTTCTCCTTGCCTCCGCCGTCGGAACAGGCACTGGTGGCGAGCAGCGCGGCGGCAGCGGCGGCGGCAGCGGCGACCCGCAGGGCGTGTGTGGGCATGCCTTCATCCTGTGCGCGCCTCGCGCACCCCGCCCCCGCGCTGACCCATCCGGGTCACGGGGCGGGGCGCGCGATCGGTCACTGGGCGGCCGTGGCGGCCGGGATGTCGACGGCGGCGGCCCGGCGGGCCGGCCAGAGGGAGGCGAGCAGGGCGCCGGCCATGGCGATCAGCACCCCGAGGGCCAGCTGTCCCCAGGGGATGACCAGGGCGTATCCGGCGACGCTCTCCTGGAGGGTGTTGCCGAGGGCCCAGCCCGTGAAGATGCCCAGGGCGGTGCCGACGGCCGCGCCGAGGGCGCCGATGAGCAGGGCCTCCATGCGGATCATCCGGGTCACTCCGGCACGGTCCAGGCCGAGGGCGCGGAGCGTGCCGATCTCCTTGCGGCGTTCGAGCACGGACATCGCGAGGGTGTTGGCGATGCCCAGGGCGGCGATCACCAGGGCCATGCTGAGCAGGGCGTAGAAGATGTTGAGCTGGTCGCCGATGCCGCTGGTGTCCTCCGCCCGGATGGCCTCCTTGTCGAGGACGGACAGGGCGGGGTTGTCGCCGAGCGCCTTGACGACGCTCGCGAGCTGGGTCCGGCCGGGTCCGCCCGGGGTGGCCACGACGATCGAGTCGGTGTGCGGGGTGGAGTCGAAGCGGGCGACCAGGGAGTCGGGTGCGGTGATGCTGGGCAGCACCTTGCTCTGTTCGTCGGCGTGGTAGATCGCGCCGATGGTGACCTCGCCCTGCTGGTCGAGCCGCTTCACGGGGAGGTTCTGGCCGACCTTCCAGCCGTTGGCCCTGGCCTTGTAGTCGGCGACCGCGACCTTGCCCCGGGCGAGGCTGTCGAGGGAGCCCGAGGTCACCTCGTAGCGCAGGAGGCGGCCGATGGCGGCGGGGTCGACGCCGGTCAGGACGGAGGGGATCCCGCCGATCTCGTACTCGGTGGACTGGTTGAGCGGGCTGTAGGTGGCGCCGGTCAGCTTCTTGAGGGGCTCGGCGGTGGCGGGGGTCAACCCCCGCTCGCCCGCGGTGCCCTGCACCAGGTAGTCGGCGGTGATGTCACGGGTGGTCGCGCCGTCGAGGTACTGAGTGGCGGAGGCGCCGAGGACGGAGAGGCCCGAGGCGAGCGCGAGGGCGATGGCGAGCGCGGCGGCGGTGGCGCCGGTACGCCGCGGGTCGCGCACGGTGTTGCGGGCGGCGAGGTCGCCGTGCACCGGGCTGAAGCGGAGCAGCAGCGGCCGGAGCAGGGCGGTGAACGGCCGGGACAGGAGCGGGATGAGGCCGATGGCCCCGGTCAGGGTGAGGGCGGCGCCGAGGCCGATGACGGGTCGGGCGTCCGTCGCGGCGGATGCCGTGAGGGCTCCGTACAGCACGGCGGCGGTGCCGGTGAGCACCAGCGCGGTGCTGACGCCCGTGCGCAGGGAGCCGACCCGGGCGGGCTCGGCGGGCTCGGCGGCGCCGAGTGCGGCGACGGGCGGGATGGCCATGGCCCGGCGGACCGGCACCCAGGCGGCGATCACGGGCAGGGCGGTGCCGACGAGCAGCGCGATGATCACGGTGGCGGGGGAGAGGACCAGCGGCGCGGCCGGGGCTTCGGCGGAGGAGAAGAGGGCCTGGAGCAGGGCGGCGACGCCGGTGCCGGCCAGGATGCCGGCCACGGAGGCGATCAGGCCGACGAGGACGGACTCGGTCAGCAGGATGCGGCGCACCTGCTTGCGGGTGGCGCCGACGGCCCGCATCAGGGCCAGCTCCCGGGTGCGCCGGGAGACCAGCATGGTGAAGGTGTTGGAGATGAGGAAGGTGGCCACGAACAGGGCGACCGCCGCGAAGCCCACCATGATCTGGCTCAGGGTGTCGCTGTCGCTGGAGGCCATGTTCGCCTGGATCTGGGCGAGCCGGGCGCCGGTGATCGCGGCGGTGTCCTTGGGGATCACCGCTTCGACCCGGCTGAGGAGCTGTGTCACGTCGGTGCCGGGTGCGGCCGTGATCTCGATGTTCTTGAACCGGCCGGGCTGGAGGTACAGCCCCTGTGCGGTGGCGTTGTCGAACAGCACGAGGCTGCCGCCGGGGGAGAGCTTGGAGGCGTTGGTGCGGAAGGTGCCGCTGAGCTCGTAGGACTCGGCGCCGGCGCTCGTGCCGACGCGGACGGTGTCACCGACGTGGTAGCCGCCCTTGGCGGCGGAGGCCTCGTCGAGGGCGACGGTCTTCCCGCCGACCGGGCCGGACCCCTCCTCGAACGCGTAGGCCGGGTCCGTTCCGTCCTTGCCCGGGGCGAAATTGCCGCCCTTGCGGAAGGTGCCGTTGCCCAGCAGCCGGCCCTCGGGGTCGGTGACGGCGGCGAAGCCGTCGACGCGCCCCGCGGCGGCCGCGACGCCCTGGACCCCGGCGAGGGTGGCCGTGGTGCCGGCGTCGAGGGTGGCGGGCGGGGCTCCGGGCACGGTGTTGGGCGAGACGTCGATGGAGATGCGGTCGAAGCCGGCGCTCACCCGGTCGGTGGCGGCCTGCTTCAGGCTGTCCCCGTAGACGAGGCTGCCGGTGACGAAGGTGACCCCGAGCATGACCGCGAACGCGGTCATCAGGAGGCGGGCCTTGTGCGCGAGCACGTTGCGCAGGGCGGTACGGAACATGGGGATGCGGATCCTGGGGGGCGGGCCCGGGGGAGCGGGCGGGCGGACGGCTGGTGCGGTGCGGGAACCCGGTGCGGGGTGCGCGGTGCGGGAGCGCGGCGGGGTCAGCTCGTACGGAAGCGGGCGTCGAACGCCTTCATCCGGTCCAGGACCCGGTCCGCGGTGGGCCGGGTCATCTCGTCGACCAGGCGTCCGTCGGAGAGGAAGACCACGCGGTCGGCGTAGGCGGCGGCGACCGGGTCGTGCGTGACCATGACCACGGTCTGGCCCAGCTCGCGCACCGAATCGCGCAGGAAGCCGAGGACCTCGGCACCGGCACGGGAGTCCAGGTTTCCGGTGGGCTCGTCGCCGAAGATGATCGCGGGACGCGAGACCAGGGCCCGGGCCACCGCCACGCGCTGCTGCTGCCCGCCGGAGAGCTGTCCGGGCCGGTGGCCGAGGCGATCGGCGAGGCCGGTCATCGCCACCACGTGGTCGAGCCACTGCCGGTCGGGCTTCCGGCCGGCGATGGTCAGCGGCAGGGTGATGTTCTCCAGCGCGGTCAGCGTCGGCAGCAGGTTGAACGCCTGGAAGATGAAGCCGATCCGGTCGCGGCGCAGCCGGGTGAGCTGCTCGTCGTTCAGGGAGCCCAGCTCGGTGGTGCCGATGCGGACGGAGCCGGAGGAGAAGGAGTCGAGCCCGGCGGCGCAGTGCATCAGGGTGGACTTGCCGCAGCCGGAAGGGCCCATGATCGCGGTGAACTCGCCCTCTCGGAAGGAGACGCTGACGTCGTCCAGGGCGACGACCCGGGTGTCGCCGCTGCCGTAGACCTTCGAGAGGCCGGCGGTGGCGGCCGCGATGCCGGTCGGCGTGTGGAGCGGGGCAAGGGGGGCGGCGGTCACGGGGACTCCTCTTCGGCGCGGGAAGCTGCACTTCGAAGGGTGTCCGGGGGACGTATCGGGGCCCGGGCCGCCGGGTATCGGGGGCCGCTCCGGTGTGTATCGGTCCGGTAGCGGGTGGGCTGCCGCTGCGCGGGGCGAGGTCCCCTACCCGCCCTTCCACCGTTCCCCGGGCTGCGCCCGGACCCCCTGGGGCTCCGCCCCGGACCCCGCGCCTCAAACGCCGGCGGGGCTGGATAGGGGCGGTCGTCAGCCCGGCAGGTGCAGGGCGGCGACGGCGCCGCCGTCCGGGGCGTTGGCGAAGCGGAGTTCGGCGCCGAGCACCAGGGCCTGGCCCGCGGCGATGGTCAGGCCCAGGCCGTGGCCCGTACCGCGCTCCGCCCGGCCCGTGTGGAAGCGGCGGGGGCCCGCGAGGAGCAGGTCCGCGGGGAAGCCGGGGCCGTGGTCCCGTACGACGACCGTGGAGCCCTCCACGGTGACCCGTACCGGGGTCTGCCCGTGCCGGTGGGCGTTGACGACGAGGTTGCCGACGATCCGTTCGAGGCGGCGCGGGTCGGTCTCCACGCTCTCGGCCGACGGGGAGACCTCGACCTCGGTGGCCAGTCCGGTGCGCGTCACGGCCTCGGAGACGACCGCGCCGAGCGGAACCCGGTCGCGGACCGGCAGTTCGGCGCCCGCGTCCAGCCGGGAGATCTCCAGGAGGTCCTCGACCAGCCCGCGCAGATCGCGCACCCGCGCCCGGAGCATGTCCTCCGTCTCCCCGGCCGGCAGCAGGTCGGCGGCGGCCAGCAGACCGCCGACGGGCGTGCGCAGTTCGTGGGCCACGTCGGCGGTGAACCGGCGCTCGTCGCGCAGCTTCCGGCCGAGGGTGTCGGCCATGAGGTCGACGGTCGCGGCGATGTCGTCCAGCTCGTCGCGGCCCGCGGTGATCCCGCTCCGGGCGTCCAGGTCGCCGGCGGAGATCCGGCTCGCGGTCTCGGAGACCCGGCCCAGCCGGCGGCCGAGCAGCCCGGCTCCGTAGATCGCCAGGGGGGTGGCCGCGGCGAGGGCGAGCAGGGAGGCCACCGCCATGGTGGCGTCGAGCCGGCCCAGGTCGTGGCGCTGCCCGTTCGTGTTGACGGAGTAGGCCAGTACCGGGCTGCCCGGTTCGCCCACGCGCTGAGCGGCCCAGACGGTCGGCCCGCTGTTCCCGTGGACGTGCGCGTCGTAGGCCGTGTGCCGGTCGCCGTCGCCCGGATCGCGCAGCGAGGCGGGCAGTCCGGCCGGATCGAGCTCGGCGCCCTCGATCAGGGTTCCGGTGCGCCGGTAGGTGTCCATGGCCGAGTACACGGCGTTGAAGGCCTGCATCTCGGCCCGGCTGCGGATGTCCGATGCGGTCCAGAGGTGTACGAGGACGCCCACCACCGCCGCGACCAGGCACGCCGTGGCCGCGGCCAGTGCCGCGATCTTCCAGCGCAGGGGGACGCGGCGCGGACGCGGTCCGTCCTCGAAGGGGGTCACCGGTCTCAGCGCCTGAGCTTGTAGCCGAAGCCGCGGACCGTTTCGATCCGGTCCCGGCCGAGCTTGCCGCGCAGCCGCTGCACGCACAGGTCCACGACCCGGCTGTCGCCGTCCCAGCCGTAGTCCCAGACGTTGCGCAGCAGGGTGTGCCGCTCCAGCACGATGCCCGGGTGGGCGGCGAACTCCAGCAGCAGCTTCAGCTCGGTCGGGGTGAGCGCCACCGGGGTTCCGCCGACGGCCACGTCCAGGCCGCCGGTGTGCAGGGTCAGGTCCCCGAAGGTCAGCAGCTCGCCCTCGGACGGTCCGGGTTCCTGCGCCGTGGCGTGTCCGGCCGCCGGTGCGGGGGCGTAGGTGGCGCGCCGCAGCAGCGAGCGGATGCGGGCCACGAGCACGTTGGTGTCCACGGGCTTGACCACGTAGTCGTCCGCACCGGCCTCCAGACCGGCGACGATGTCCAGCCCGTCGCCGCGGGCCGACATCATCAGGACGGGGACCAGGCTGGTCTCCCGGACCTTGCGGCACAGGCCGATCCCGTCGAGGCCGGGCAGCATCACGTCGAGGATCAGCAGGTCGAATTCCTCGTCGCGGAAGGATTCGAGGCCGGTGAGTCCGTCGGCGGCGGCCCGCACCGTGTACCCGTAGCGCTCCAGGGAGACGGTGAACGAGCGGCGCATCAGCTCGTCGTCCTCCACCAGCAGCACGCGAACGGGTCGCGGAGCGGCGGGAGCCGGGGTGGGGGAGGACACGGGGACGACTCCTGTTCGGCGGGCGGGTGCGGACGGGTACCGATAAAGAACGATAGGGCCGCGGCAGCCGTGAATCCGGCGGCCACGGCCCCGCGGGCCGATCGGATGAAGAGCCGAGCGCCTGCTGATACCCACCCGATACGTAGGCCCGCGCGCCACGAAGGCTGCGTCCTACGCCTGCGCCCTACGCCTGCACCCTACGGTTGGGCCAGGACCTGCTTCGCCGCCGCGCGCCCCGTCGCGACGCAGGCGGCCACGCCCACGCCCTCGTACGCGGCTCCGCACAGGGCGATGCCGGGGAGCTTGCCGGCGGCCTCGCGGATGCGGGCGACGCGTTCGCGGTGCCCGACGCCGTACTGCGGCAGGCCCCGGTCCCAGCGGGTGACGCGGGTGGCCAGGGGTTCTCCCATGGGGCCCACCGCGTGGTGGAGTTCGGCGATGGCCGAGCGGACCAGGTGGCGGTCGGGGCGGCTCAGCAGCTCGTCCTCGCCGATGCGGCCGATGGAGGCGCGCAGCACGAAGGTCTCGGGGGCCGAGTCGTGCAGCCAGGACCACTTGTTGGAGAGGAAGGAGGCGGCCTTCAGGGTGTGGCCGTCGACCGGCGGGACCAGGAAGCCGTTGCCCTCGGGGAGGAAGTGGGCCTGCGCGCGGGAGAAGGCCATGGTGATGACGGCCGTCGACGCGTGCGGGATCGAGGAGAGCTCGGCCTCGGCGAGCGGGGAGTGCGGGCGCAGCAGCTCCGCCGCCGCGAAGGCGGGCAGGGCGAGGATCACCGCGTCGGCCTCCATCGTCAGCGCGCCGTCGCCGGTCATCGCCTGGACGCGCCAGCGGCCGTCGGCGACCCGCTGGAGCGAGCGGGCCGTCGTCCCGGTGAGGATGCGGGCTCCGCAGGCTTCGGCGACGGCGGCGGGGAAGCGCCCGGTGCCGCCGACGACGCCCTGGACGGCCACGGCCCCCGAGCGGGGGGCGCCGGCCGCGCGCATCCGGCGCAGGGCCGGGAGGAGCGGGGTGCCCTGTTCCGCGAGGGCCGCGATCCGGGGCATGGCCGCGCGCAGCGAGAGCCGCTCGGCGAGGCCGGCGTAGACCCCGCCCAGCATGGGTTCGATGAGCCGGTCCACGGCCTCCTGGCCGAAGCGGCCGCCCAGGTACTCGGTGACCGAGCAGTCCTCGGTGAGCGGGGTGGCCGGGAGGGTCTCCTCGGCGGCGACCCGCCGGACGCCCTCGGGGGAGAGCAGTCCGGTGCCGATCAGCGCGGCGGGGTCGGTGGGGACGCCCATGACGTGTCCAGCGGGCAGCGGGCGCAGGGCGCCGTTGGTCCAGATGGTGGTGGCGGCCTTCGCGGGATCGCAGAGGGCCTCGCCGAGTCCGACGGCGGCGGCCAGTTCCACGGCCTCCGGGCGCAGGGCCATGAGGGACTCCGCGCCCTCGTCGACGGTGATGCCGGCGATGGTGCCGGTCCGGAGCTTCCCGCCGACCTTGGCGTGGCTCTCCAGGACGGTCACATCGGCCTGGCCGCGCAACTGCCACGCGGCGGCCAGGCCGCTGATGCCGCCACCGATGACGATCACTGAACGCATTGTGTTCTCCCGTGGCCGGAGCCGTGGTCGATATGTTCCCATATGAAACTTATGGGAACGGGGTGAGTCAGCGCCTCATGCTTTCGGCCAAAGCCCTGAGGTCCTCCTGATGGGGGAAGCTGCCGGGCTCGTACGCGCAGTACGGATCCGCTTCCAGCACGTCGCGCGTGAACCCGTACGCCCGGGAGCGCGAGCCCCCGCACACCGTCTTGAACTCGCACGCCCCGCACTTCCCGCGCAGCAGCGAGGGGTCGCGGAGCTTGGTGAAGAGCGCCGAGCCCCGGTAGATCTCGGTCAGCGGGTGGTTCTTCACGTTGCCCGCGGAGAGCGGCAGGAAGCCGCTGGGGTGCACCTCGCCGGTGTGCGAGATGAAGACGAAGCCGCGGCCCGAGGAGACGTCCATGGGCGGCCGGCGCACGGCCCGCCGCTCCCCGTCGAAGACTCCCAGCGTGCGGGCGCGGGCCGTCAGGCGCTCGTGGAGCGGGCCCAGGACGGGCCGCTCGCCGCGCGCGTCCAGGATCGTGCGCTGCAGGACGACCCGCCGGAAGTGGTGGCCCTCCGTGGTCTTGGTGGCCATCACCGCCCCGCAGTCGTAGAGGAAGTGCAGGACGTCCTCGATCTCGGCGGCCGTCAGGGAGTCCAGCTGTTCCCCGCGTCCGGTCGGGACCAGGACGAAGCCCGACCACAGCATCGCGCCCTCGCGCTTGACCAGCGCCGCGATGTCGGCCAGGTCCTCCAGGCTGTCGCGGGTGACCGTGGTGTTGATCTGCACCTTGAGACCGAGCTCCCGGGCGGCCCGCCAGCCCTCCAGCGTCCAGTCGTAGACCCCGGGCACCCCGCGGAAGGCGTCGTGCCGCTCGGCCGTCGAACCGTCCAGGGAGAGCGAGAGCGCGATGGCCCCCGCTTCCCGCACCGCTACGAGGTTCTCCCGGGTCAGCGTCGGCGTACCCGACGGGGACACCGCCACCCGCAGGCCGAGCGAGGTCCCGTACGCGATCAGGTCGGTGAGGTCGGCGCGCTGGAAGGGGTCCCCGCCGGTGATCACGAACAGCGGGCTGGGCTTGCCGAACTCGGCGATCTGGTCCATCACCCGGCGGGCGTCCGCCCCGTCTAGCTCCTCGGGATGGCGCAGGGTCTGCGCCTCGGCCCGGCAGTGCAGACAGGCCAGCGGGCAGGCCCGGGTGGCCTCCCAGATGACGATGAAGGGCCGCTCGGACACCGCGTGGCGGGGGCTGCGGACGACCGAGTGGGCGGGGCGGGCATGCGCGGGGCCGGGGCGGGGATCCACGGGACGGGGGCGGGGATTCAAGAGACCCGCTCCCAGCCGCGCTTGCTCGGGCGGTTGGCGAGCTGCTTCGGGTCCCGCTTGCGGTAGACCACGTACGGCCGGAACAGGTACTTCACCGGTACGGAGAAGGCGTGCACCAGTCGCGAGTACGGGATCAGTGCGAACAGCGTGAAGCCGAACAGGATGTGCAGCTTGAAGGCGAGCGGGGCGCCCGCCATCAGGTGGTAGTCCGGGGTGAAGGTGAACAGGCTTCGGAACCACAGCGAGATGCCGTCGCGGTAGTTGTAGTCGTTCGTCATGCCGGTCGAGTTGAGGATCGTGGCCGTCAGGCCCAGCACCATCGCGCCGAGCAGGAACGTGTACATCAGGTGGTCGCTGCGCAGCGTCGCCCGGCGCACGGCCGGCACCTTGAACCGGCGGTAGACCAGGATCCCGATGCCGGCGGCCGCCGCGACGCCCGCGACCGTGCCGGTGGAGACGGCCATCAGGTGGTAGGCGTGGTCGCTCAGGCCCACCGCGTCGGTCCAGCTCTTGGGGATCAGCAGGCCGACCACGTGGCCGAGGACCACGAAGAGCATGCCGAAGTGGAAGAGCGGCGAGCCGATCCGCAGCAGCCGCGACTCGTGCAGCTGCGAGGAGTGCGTGGTCCAGCCGAACTTGTCGAACCGGGCCCGCCAGACCGTGCCCGCGATCAGCAGGGCGATCGAGACGTACGGCAGTACGCCCCACAGGAGGAGGTCCATCAGGCGGGCATCCTTTCGGAGGCGGTCGAGTGGGCCGTGGCGGGCCAGGGGAGGTCGGTCGGAGCGGCCGAGGGGAAGTCGAGGGGCATGTCGAGGCCCGGCCCGAAGGGCTCCAGCGCCGAGCCCGCACCGACCAGTTCCTGCGGCGGCCCGTTCTTCGCGAGGGCCTTCGCCTCCGCCTTGGTCTCGGGGGAGGGCCCCGGCAGCGTCGCGCAGACGGCTTCCAGGATCCGGGCGTACGGGGACCCGGACTCGGTGAGCGCCAGGCGCAGCAGCTCCAGCCCGGCCCGGTGCTCCTGGAGCAGCTCGGTGCCCGCCTCCTCCTCGCGGGCGGCGAACTCCAGGGCCACCGGCAGGAAGTCGGGCAGCTCCTCGCCCGCGAACTCCAGCCCGAAGTCCCGGTAGATCCGCTTCAGCCGGACCAGGGACAGCCCGCGCCGCCGGGTGTCCCCGTCGACCCACCAGGTGAGGTAGAGGCAGCGCCGGTTGCGGGTGTCGAAGGTCGAGGTGTACTGGGAGCACAGCTCGATCGGGGTCTGCCGCTCGGCCTCGTCGAGGAACGCCCCGAGGAGTCGGGCCGGTTCGGCGGGCGCCCCGGCGAGGGCCGCACGGAGCCGCGGGAGTTCGTCGTGGAAGTAGTCGCCGGGGTACTGCAGTACGCAGCCGGCGACCAGCCGCACCAGTGCATCACCACTCATCGGATGCCGGATCACGGACGCCTCCTCGTATCACCGAGATTGAGCATCACCCGGGGTTCGGGCAGCGCGCCGACCGGGCAGCCCTGGTCGGCATCGCCCAGCGGGTGGGAGTCGGCCAGCGCGTCGGCCTCGGCCCGCGCGGCGCTGGGGACCACGAAGCGGTCCTCGATCTTGGCGATGGCGAGGAGGCGGAACATGTCCTCCATCTCCTGCCCGGACAGCCCGACGGCCCGCGCGATCGACTCGTCGCGCTCCCCGCCCAGGTTGACGCGGCGCATGTAGGCGCGCATCGCGGCCATCCGGCGCAGCACCGCCTCCACGGGCACGGTGTCGCCGGCGGTGAGCACCTCGGCGAGGTACTCGACGGGGATGCGCATCGCCTCGATGGCGCCGAACAGGTTCCCGGCGTCCTCGCCGTCGCTGCCGGTGGCCGCGACCGCCTCGACGACGGGGGAGAGCGGCGGGACGTACCAGACCATCGGCATCGTCCGGTACTCCGGGTGGAGCGGGAGGGCCACCTGGTAGGTGGCGATCAAGTCGTAGACCGGGGAGTCGCGGGCCGCGTCGAGCCACTCGTCGGTGATGCCGGCCGCACGGGCGGCGGCGATCACGGCGGGGTCCGCGGGGTCCAGGAAGCACTCCACCTGGGAGGGGTACAGATCGTGCTCGTCCTCGACGGCGGCGGCCTCGGCCACCTTGTCGGCGTCGTAGAGCATCACGCCGAGGTAGCGCATCCGGCCCACGCAGGTCTCCGAGCACACGGTCGGCATGCCGACCTCGATGCGCGGGAAGCAGAAGGTGCACTTCTCGGCCTTGCCGGTCTGGTGGTTGAAGTACACCTTCTTGTACGGGCATCCGGTCACGCACATCCGCCAGCCGCGGCACTGGTCCTGGTCGACCAGGACGATGCCGTCCTCCTCGCGCTTGTACATCGCGCCGGAGGGGCAGGAGGAGACGCACGCGGGGTTGAGGCAGTGCTCGCAGATCCGCGGCAGGTAGAACATGAAGCTCTGCTCGAACTCGAAGCGGATCTTCTCGCCGACCTCGTCGCGGATCTTCTCGATGATCGGGTCCTGCGGGGCGTGCGTGGGCGCGCCGCCGAGGTTGTCGTCCCAGTTCGGACCCCACTCGATCTTGTCGATGGGCTCGCCGGTGAGCTGGGAGACGGGCCGGGCGGTGGGCATGTCGTCGCCCGCCGGGGCCTCGGTGAGGTTCTTGTACTCGTAGGTCCAGGGCTGGTAGTAGTCGTCGATCTCCGGCAGGTCCGGATTCGCGAAGATCTTGCCCAGCTTGGCGAGGCGGCCACCCGCCTTGAGGCGGAGCTTGCCGGAGCGGGTGCGCTCCCAGCCGCCCTTCCACTTCTCCTGGTCCTCCCAGCGGCGCGGGTAGCCCTGGCCGGGGAGGGTTTCGACGTTGTTGAACCAGACGTACTCGGTGCCCTGCCGGTTGGTCCACGCCTGCTTGCAGGTGACCGAGCAGGTGTGGCAGCCGATGCACTTGTCGAGGTTCATGACCATCGCCACTTGAGCCATGACACGCACGATTAGAACTCCACCTTCTGGTCGCGGCGGCGGATGACCGTCACCTCGTCGCGCTGGTTGCCGGTCGGGCCGAGGTAGTTGAAGGCCCAGGTCAGCTGGGCGTAACCGCCGATGAGGTGGGTGGGCTTGAGCATCACCCGGGTCAGCGAGTTGTGGATGCCGCCGCGGCGGCCGGTCTTCTCCGTCTTGGGGACGCCGACCGTGCGCTCCTGCGCGTGGTTCATGTAGACCGTGCCGGGCGGCATCTTGTGGGAGACGATCGCGCGGGCGGTGATCACGCCGTTGCGGTTGACCGCCTCGATCCAGTCGTTGTCCGCGACCCCGATGGCGTCGGCGTCCTGCGGGGACATCCACACGGTCTGGCCGCCGCGGCCCAGGGTCATCATGTAGAGGTTGTCCTGGTACTGGCTGTGGATCGCCCACTTGTTGTGCGGGGTCAGGTACCGGACGGCCACCGACTTGGCCTTCTCGTCGACCGTGCCGAGCTCGGGCTCCCCGTACAGGGTGTGCATGTTCAGCGGAGGCTTGTACACGGGGAGGGACTCCCCGACCTCGTGCAGCCAGTCGTGGTCGATGAAGAAGTGCTGGCGGCCGGTGAGGGTGTGCCAGGGCTTGAGGTGCTCGGTGTTGACCGTGAAGGCCGTGTACCGGCGCCCGCCGGCCTCGGAACCCGACCACTCGGGCGAGGTGATCACCGGGACCGGGCGGGCCTGGGTGTCCGCGAAGGTGATCCGCTTGCCCTCGGCCTCGGCGGCCAGGTGGGCCATCGGGGTGCCGACCTTCTTCTCCAGCGTCTCGAACCCCTGCGTGGCGAGGCGGCCGTTGCTGGTGCCGGACAGCGAGAGGATCGCCTCGCAGGCCTGCTGCGCGGTCTCCAGGCGCGGGCGGCCGTCGGCGACGCCGCCGCGGACCGTGCCGTTCTTCGCGCCGAGGTAGGCCACTTCCTCGCCCACGTCGAAGGTGATCGCCTTCGTCGTCACGCCCAGCTCGTCCACGAGCGGGCCGAGCGCGGCGAACTTCTCGCCGACCGCCCCGTAGTCCCGCTCCACGACCGCCAGGTTGTACATGGTCCGGCCCGGTACGGGCTCGCACTCGCCCTTCGACCAGTCCAGCGCGACCCCGCCGGGCTGGGCCATCTCGCCGCCCGGGGTGTCGTGCTGGAGGGCGGTGGCGACCAGGTCCTTGCGCACGCCCAGGTGGGTCCCGGCGAGCTCGCCGAAGCGCTCGGCCAGGCCCTTGAAGGCGTCGTAGTCCGAGCGGGCCTGCCAGGGCGGGTCCACGGCCGGGGTGAAGGCGTGCAGGAAGGGGTGCATGTCCGTGGAGGACAGGTCGTGCTTCTCGTACCAGGTGGCCGCCGGGAACACCACGTCGGACAGCAGCGTCGTGGAGGTCATCCGGAAGTCCATGGACATGAGCAGGTCGAGCTTGCCCTCCACGTCCTCCTCGCGGTACGTCACGTCCTTGGGCGTGCAGCGCGGCCCGTCCTCGGGCAGGTTGGAGTGGGTGCCCAGCAGGTGCTTGAGGAAGTACTCGTTGCCCTTGGAGCTGGAGCCCAGCAGGTTGGCCCGCCACACGTTGAGCACGCGCGGCCAGTTCCCCGGGGCGTCCGGGTCCTCGCCGGCGAAGCCGAGTTCGCCGCTCCCCAGCTGCCGGACCGCTTCCGCGACCGGGTCCTCGGCCTCGCCGAGCTCCAGCGGGTTGCGGTCGAAGGTCGGGTACGAGGGCATCCAGCCCATCCGGGTGCTCGCCGCCAGGCAGTCCGAGCCCGTCATGCCCTCGAAGGCCCCCTTGGCCAGCGGGGAGGCCAGCGCCTCCGCCGGGAGGGTGTCGTAGCGCCACTGGTCGGTGTGCAGGTAGAACCAGGCCGCGCCGATCATCTGGCGCGGCGGGCGCGACCAGTCGGAGGCCGCGGCCAGCGTCGCCCAGCCGGTGACCGGACGGCACTTCTCCTGGCCGACGTAGTGGCCCCAGCCGCCGCCGTTGCGGCCCTGGCAGCCGGTGAGGGTGAGCAGGGCCAGGAAGGAGCGGTAGATGGTCTCGGAGTGGAACCAGTGGTTGGTGCCCGCGCCCATCAGGATCATGCAGCGGCCGTTGGACTGCTCGGCGGTCTGCGCGAACTCCCGCGCCACGCGCGCCGCCTGGGCCGCCGGGACCGAGGTCAGCGACTCCTGCCAGCCGGGGGTGCCCGGGGCGCTCGCGTCCTCGTAGCCGGTGGGCCACACGCCGGGCAGACCCTCGCGGCCGACCCCGTACTGGGCGAGCATCAGGTCGAAGACGGTGGTGACGAGCTTGCCGCCCAGCCGCCGTACGGGCACACCGCGGCGGATCGTGCCGCGCGGCTTCCCGTCCTGGTCCACACCCTGTTCGTCGTCCTCGAAGCGGGGGAGGACGATCTCCACGCTCTCGTCGGCGGTGCCGTGCAGGGTCAGGCGCGGGACGGTGTCGCCGAGTTCGAGATTCCACTCCGGCTTCTCGTTCTTGCCCCAGCGGTGGCCCAGCGTGCCGTTCGGGACGACGACCTCGCCGGTCGTGTCGTCGATCAGGACCGTCTTCCACTGCGCGTTCTCGCCCGCGTCCGGGAGATCCGTCTGACCGAGATCGGCGGCGGTGACGAACTTCCCGGGAACCAAGCCCTGTTCGGTTTCGCTGAGGGAAACCAGGAAGGGCAGGTCCGTGTACTGCCGGACGTAATCCGTGAAGAAGGGGGTCTGCTTGTCGACGAAGAATTCCTTGAGGATGACATGGCCCATCGCGAGGGCCAGCGCACCGTCCGTCCCGGGGTGCGGGTGCATCCATTCGTCGGCGAATTTGGTGTTGTCCGCGTAATCCGGGGAAACGGTGACGACCTTCTGGCCCCGATAGCGGGCCTCGGCCATCCAGTGGGCGTCCGGGGTGCGCGTGACGGGGACGTTCGAGCCCCACATCATCAGGTACGCGGCGTCCCACCAGTCGCCCGACTCCGGGACGTCCGTCTGGTCGCCGAACACCTGCGGAGAGGCGACCGGGAGATCGGCGTACCAGTCGTAGAAGGACAGCATCGGCGCGCCGATGAGCGAGTGGAAGCGGGCGCCGGCCGCGTGCGAGGCCATCGACATCGCCGGGATCGGCGAGAAGCCGGCGACCCGGTCCGGGCCGTGCTCCTTGATCGTGTGCACGTGCGCGGCGGCGACGATCTCCGTCGCCTCCTCCCACGTCGCCCGCACCAGCCCGCCCTTGCCGCGCGCCTGCTGGTACGCACGCCGGCGGACCGGGTCGGACTGCACGTCGGCCCAGGCCTCGACCGGGTCCCCGAGGCGCGCCTTGGCCTCGCGGTACATCTCCAGCAGCGTGCCGCGCACGTACGGGTAGCGCACCCGGGTGGGGGAGTAGGAGTACCAGGAGAACGAGGCGCCGCGCGGGCAGCCGCGGGGCTCGTACTCGGGGCTGTCGGGGCCCACGGAGGGGTAGTCGGTGGACTGGGTCTCCCAGGTGATGATCCCGTCCTTGACGTAGACCTTCCACCGGCAGGAGCCCGTGCAGTTCACGCCGTGGGTGGAGTACACGACCTTGTCGTGGCTCCACCGGTCCCGGTAGAAGGCCTCCGCGGCGCGGCCGCCGGTGTGGTGGACGGTGCGCAGGTCGTCGGAGACCTCGGCGGTCCTGAAGAAGCTGCCCGCCTTGATCAGCGATTCGACGGCGTCCTGGTGTCGGTCGCGTCCGCCGGCTCCGTCGGCTCCGTCGCGTTCGTGGCGCTCGTGCAAGGCGACCCTCCAGGCCGTAATAAAGGCGGTGCGGGGTCAAGGGCAAGATGACCCAGACACGACGCTACGCCCGGCGCGGAGGCGAATCCGATGACAAAGGTCCCGTACGGGCGTGACCTAATTCCGGTCTTTCACAGGTCGAGTGGATGTCACGCTGGAAGAGGTCAACTCCGTTGCGGAGGCGGAAAATTACGAGTCCGAATACCAGTTATCCGGACATCGGTGAGCGGAAGGCTTCGTCGAGGTGTCGCGGAACAGGGGAAAGAAGACGGCCTGGGTCCCGGACCAGCACGGGGCATGGGCGATGCTCACCGTGCCCTTCCTCGCGGGTGCGTTCCTCTCGCCGCGGCCCGGAGGGCAGCACGCCCTGCTCCTGGCGGCCTGGCTCCTCGGCTACGCGGCGGTCTTCCACGCCCAGCAGTGGCTGCGCCTGCGCAGGGTCGCCGCCCGCCGCCCGGCGGTGGCGCGGGGGCACGTCCGCCCGGCGCTCGTCCTCGGCGCGGCGTCCGCCCTGGCGGGGATCCCGCTCGCGGTGGCGCACCCCTGGCTGCTGCTCGCGGGCGCGGCGGCGGCGCCCTTCGTGGCCGTGAACTCCTGGTTCGCGCTGCACAATCGCGAGCGGGCCCTGGCCAACGGACTGGCCGCGGTGGTCCCGGCGTGCGGGATGCTCCTGGTGGCCGCACGGCTGGGCGGCGGCGGACTGCCGTGGGCGCCCGCCGCCGCCTGCCTGCTGTACTTCGCGGGCACGGTCCCGTACGTGAAGACGATGATCAGGGAGCGCAACTCCCGTACGTACTACCGCGGTTCGGTGACCTTCCATGCTGCGGCCACCGCCGCGGCGGCCTGCCTCCACCCGTGGCTGGCGCTGCCCTTCGCGGCCTACCTGGCCCGGGCCGCGGCCCTCCCCGGCCGCGGGTTCAAGGTGGCGGTGGTCGGAGCCGTCGAGATCGCCGGCTCGGCTGCCCTGCTGGCCTCGCTGCTGCTGATCTTCTGACAGGCGGAGGGACGACTCAGAGGGGGAGCGAGCGGAACTCGTCCAGGACGGCGAAGCCCGTGCGGTCGTACAAGTTCATCGCCACCTCGTTGCCGCCGAAGACGTTGAACATCAGCGCCCCGTCGCCGCCCTGCCGGGCGGCCCACGCGCCGACGGACATCGCGGCGCGGCCGTAGCCCTTGCCGCGGTGCTCCTCGTGCACCTCCAGCGAGAAGCCGAAGGTGACGCCCGGCAGGTAGCCGTGGTTCACCCAGCCCGTGCCGATCACCTGCCCGTCGGCCTCCAGCGCGTAGAAGGCGTGCCCGGGGGTCCGGTAGCCCTGCGGGAGGTGGCGGGCGAAGTCCTCGTCGGACTTGGCCTTGGCCTGCTCCGGGGTCAGGGCCCCGGCCCGGACGATGTCCGCGACGTATGCGGCCTCCTCGTCGGCGTACCAGCCCGGGTACTCCTCCTCGGTGAGCCGGCGGACGCCCAGGCCCGGCGGCAGCTCGGGGCGCTCGGGCACGGCGCGCAGCCGGTTCTGGCCGCGCACGGGATAGCCGGCGAACAGTCCGGTTGTGGCTGTGGTTGTGGTTGTGGCGGTGGCTGTGGCCGCGGGTCCCGGTTCGGCTGCCGCTTCGGCTCCGGCTTGGGCCCCGGCTTGGGCCCCGGGTCCCGATCCGCCGGTGAGCCGGACCTCCACCCGCCCCGCGCCCCGCTCGGCGCACCACCGCTCGGCCCACGCGCGGGCCGCGGTCGCCGTCTCCGGTCCCGCCGCCGTCAGGTCGTGGATCCGGCCCACGGTGGCCCCGTTGTCCTCGGACACCCCGACCGCGATCCATCCGGCGCCGTCCGTGGCCACCGTCCAGCCGTCGACGTCCTTCAGCGCCCGCTCCAGCAGGGCCCGGGCGAGAGGCTCCGAGCACCCCGCTGCCCGGTACCCGGCGAGCACCCGCTCCTCGAAGCCGCCCCGCCACTCGGCCCGGTCGGCCACGATCCGTATCCCACTGGTCCCGTTCATCCGGCCACCCTAGGCAGGGCCGCCGACCGGGCTCCAGGGGTTTAGATCGCTTCCTTGCGCGTCAGGAAGTTGAAGGAGATCCATCCCGGCAGCACCGGCAGCCAGAAGGTCACCACGCGGAACAGCAGCACCGCCGAGAACGCCACCTGTCCGTCCAGCCCCGCCGCGACCAGACCCAGCGTCAGCGCACCCTCCACCGCTCCGATGCCGCCCGGCGTGGGAGCGGCCGAGCCCAGGGCGTTGCCCGCCAGGAAGACCACCGCGATGCTCGCGTAGCTGATGGCCTCGCCGCCCCCGAAGGCACGGATCGAGGCGTCCAGGCACATCACGAAGCAGCCCGTCAGCAGCAGCATCCCGCCGATGCCGGTCAGCAGCTTCTGCGGCCGCTGGAGCACGTCCAGCATGCGCGGGACCACTCCCGCGAACAGGGCCCGCACCCGGGTCGCCACGAACTTCCGCAGGAACGGCACGGCCGTGACCACCAGCACCAGGACGGCCACCGTCAGCAGACCCGCGATGACCGTCCTCGACGGGGTCATCTCGGGGGTCTTCTCGGTCCCCGTCAGATAGCCGAAGGACAGCAGCAGCAGGATGTGGCTCGCCAGCCCGAAGAGCTGCGAGGCGCCCACGCTGGCCACCGCGAGCCCCGGCCGGATGCCGGCCCGCTGGAGGAAGCGGGTGTTCAGCGCGACACCGCCGACCGCCGCCGGAGCCACCAGCTTCACGAAGGATCCCGCGACCTGGGCCAGTACGGTCCGCAGGAACGGAACCCGCTCGGGTACGAAGCCCAGCAGGCTCATCGCCGCCGCGAAATAGGTGAGCGCCGAGAAGGCGAGCGCCACCCCGACCCAGCCCCACTGCGCATCGCCGATGGTGGTGGCGAAGTCGACGTGCGCGATCTGCGTGACCAGGAAGTACGCGCCGAACGCGCCCGCGATGAACGACACCAGCGTGCGCGGCCGGATCCGCTCCAGCCGGGCCGGCTCCACCGGCGCCTGCGGGCGGATCAGCAGCACCTGCTGGCGGATCTGGCTCAGCAGATCCTCCTCGCGGGCCCCGTCGAGCGCGTCGTCCAGGGCCTTCTTCTCGGCCTTCTTCTCGACGGCGGAGCGGGTGGCGGGCGAAGCGGAGCCCGCCTCGCGCAAGGCCTTCGCCGCCCGCGAGGACTCCAGTACGGCTTCCCGCTCGCGGTCCGCCCGCTCCCGCGCCAGCTTGCGCAGCGTCGCCCGCGTGGAGCGGCTCAGCGCGATCGGCTGGAGCAGCGGCAGACAGTCCGCCACCGCGTCCGGGCCGAGCACCGACACCGCCGAGGCGACCGAGCGCTCGGCGCCGACCCGCAGGCCGAGTGTGGTGAGCAGCTGCGCGATGTCCATGCGCAGCACCAGGTCGCCGGCCGCGATCTCGCCGCCGCGCAGGTCGGTCAGGGTGATGGTGGCCGCCGTTCCGCCGCCGGCGGAACGATCCACCACGAGGGCGTCCCCGGTGAGCCGCCGGTGCGCGATCCGCCGGGACTGCAGGGCCCGTACCTGCTGCCACGCGTTGCGGCTCAGCTCGTCGGTGATCTCCTCGTCGGCCAGCGAGTCCAGGCTCCGGCCGCCCAGGTGCTCGTAGACGAGCATCACGGCGTCGGGACCCAGCTCGGAGGTGGCGATGAGCTTGGGCGCGTTGGCCCCGGCGGCGATGGCCGCGTACGCGAGCAGCGCCTCCTGCTCCAGCGCCTGGCGCAGGGACTGCAGACTGCGCCGGGTGGTGATCCCGCGCAGCGTGAGGCGGCGCCAGACCCGGTAGTAGAAGCCCTGGGCCTGCTGCTCCCGGTCCACGACGGTGACGTCGAGGGGCGGGCCGTCCTCCAGGGTGACGTGGTAGCGCCGTCCGCGGTCGCTGACCTCGGTGCTGTCGCCGCCTTCCGGGGACTCGGCGCGCATCGCGCTGACCGGCTGGAAGCCGACCCGGCGCAGGCCCGCGAGGAGGTTCTGCCCGGTGGGGCGGACGTTCGGCGAGCCGACCGCGTACAGGGTTCCGTACGCGACGCTCCAGCCGATCAGCACGGTCAGGATGATCGAGAAGGGCGTGGTGTAGCCGCCGACCAGCATCGCGAAGGCGTCCAGCAGCAGGACCACCCACAGCGCGACGCGCCAGCGCGGGCGCCGGGTCATCCCGACGGCGGTCATGTACGCGATCACGGGCGCGAGGTATCCGTGCACCGGATCCGTGAGGGCCCCGCCGGCGCTGGTGGGCCGGGTGAGGGCCTCCTGGATGGTCTCGGGCGCCCCCTGGGAGACCCACAGGTCGGTGGCGAGGGTGACCCCGTGCGCGAGGACGGCGGCGAGCACGCCGTCTGCGATGCGCAGCCCGTCGCGTTTGATCAGCCGCTCGATGGCGAAGGCGACCGGGACGAGGAGCACCGCGATGCTCGACACCAGCCCGGCGACCTTGATCAGTACGTCGGGCGCCTGCCCGGTGCCGTTGCTGATGTCGGCTTCCAGACCCGCGGTGGTGCCGTGGGCGAAGGCGGCGATGCCGAGGACGACGGCGATGCCGAGGACCCCGACGAGGAGGCGGACGAGGTCGGAGGGGCGGTGCACGCGGGCGGCGAGCAGCGGCTCGTCGACCTCGACCTGGTCGGCGGCCGTCGGGGCGTGGCCGTGCGGGGTCTCGACGTCATCGGGGGCCGGGGTCCGGTCCGCGGGCAGGTCGGCGTGTAGGTCCGCGTCCTTGTCCGTGTCGGCGTGCAGGTCCGTGTCCGCGTGCATGTCGTCCTCGCGACCCGGTGGCGGGCCTTCGTCTGGGCGCGCGCCGTCGTTCGTCGCCGCGCCGTCCGGAGGACTCACACCCTGCTCCCTTCCCGTCACTTCCGTCTCTTCTTGATCACGTATCACGCGTCACCGCCCGGAAGATGGTGGCACGGACCGGCGGCCGCGCGGGGCAGCAGGGTGCGAGCCGGTCCGGAACACGGGCTTCCGCGCTCGTGACGCTCCCTTGTCGGTCCGGTGCGGCACCATGGGCCGAATGAGCGAAGAGCTGCCGGCGTACGCGGAGCGGGTGCTGGAGGCGGCCGAGCGGATTCCGCCCGGCCGGGTGATGACGTACGGCGACATCGCGGAGTGGCTCGGCGAGGGCGGCCCCCGTCAAGTGGGCCGCGTCATGGCCTTGTACGGGGGAGCCGTGCCCTGGTGGCGGGTGGTGCGGGCGGACGGCCGGCCGCTGCCCGGCAGCGAGCGCAGGGCGCTGGAGAACTACCGGGCCGAGGCCACCCCGCTGCGGCTCACCGGCGACGGCGAACCGCGGCTCGACATGCGGCGGGCGCGCTGGGACGGGGACGGCGGGGACGCAGCGCGGGACGAAGGTCACATGTGACAGCTTCGGCCATGCGCGGCACGGAGGGGTGGTCGAAGGGACGTGCGAAGCCCCGTACGGGGGACGCGTGGGACCGGATGGCAGTGAGGACGGGAGTCCCGGGGAAACTGCGCCCGCCGCGCGCCTTGCCGTAGCGTTGCCCCTTCGGCTCCGGCTTCGGCCACCGTCTCGGCCACCGCCCGAGACGGCACCACAGGAGCAGCACCAACCGCTGCGGCAGCGACCGCCGCAACGGCAGACCCACCAGGACCGGCACCCCACGTGAACACCTCTTCCTCCGACGGCCACCGCTCCGAGCGGCGGCGTACACGGACCCCGGACGCGTACCGCCTGGTGCGTACCGGTGCGGAGCGGGTGGATCCCCCTGTGCTGGACGCAGCGCAGCGGGCGGTGGTTGAGCACACCGGCGGCCCGTTGCTGGTGCTGGCCGGACCGGGCACCGGAAAGACGACCACCCTGGTCGAGGCGGTCGCGGCCCGCGTGGAGTCCGGGACCGACCCCGCCCGCATCCTGATCCTCACCTTCAGCCGCAAGGCCGCCGTGGAACTGCGCGACCGGACCGCCCTGCGGCTCGGCGGGGCGCGCGCCCCGCAGGCCACCACCTTCCACTCCTTCTGTTACGGACTGGTCCGCTCCCACCAGGACGCCGAACTCTTCGCGGACCCGCTGCGGCTCCTGTCCGGCCCGGAGCAGGACGTCATGGTCCGCACCCTCCTCGAAGGCCAGCGCCGGATCCGCTCGATCCGCTGGCCGGACGACCTGCGGGCCGCCCTGACCACGCGCGGCTTCGCCGACGAGGTCCGCGCGGTGCTCGCCCGCGCCCGCGAACTGGGGCTGGGCCCGGCGGCCCTCTCCGACTTCGCGTCCCGCCTCGGCCGGCCGGACTGGAAGGCGGCGGCGGCCTTCCTCGCCGAGTACCTGGACGTCCTGGACCTCCAGGGCACCCTGGACTACGCGGAGCTCCTCCACCGCGCCGTCCTCCTGGCGGAACGCACCCCCTCGCTCTCCTCCCTCTACGACGTGATCTACGTGGACGAGTACCAGGACACGGACGCCTCGCAGCTGCGCCTGCTGCGCGCACTGGCAGGCCCCGCCGGCCGACTGACCGCCTTCGGCGACCCCGACCAGTCGATCTACGCCTTCCGCGGCGCGGACATCAACAACATCCTGGACTTCGAGACCTCCTTCCCCGGAGCCGAGTTCCGCGCCCTCACGACCTCCCGCCGCTCGGCCTCGCTCCTCCTGACCGCCACCCGCCACCTGACCACCCGCATGCCGGTGCCGCGCCTGCCCTCGGCGGCCGTACGGGCCCACCGCGCGCTCGCGTCGACCCGCGAGGGCGGCCGGGTCGAGGTGTTCACCTACCCCACGGCCGGCGCGGAACTGGACAACATCGCCGACATCCTGCGCCGGGCCCACCTGGAGGAGGGCGTGCCGTGGCAGGACATGGCCGTCCTGGTCCGCGCGGGCGGCCGCACCCTGCCGCAGATGCGCCGCGCCCTGATCGCGGCGGGAGTCCCGGCGGAAACGGACGGCACGGACTCCCCCCTCCGCCACGAGCCGGCCATATCCCCCCTCCTCACAGCCCTCCGCACCCTCGCGGAATCCACGACCCCACCCCCGGCAAACCCCACGCTCCCGCCCCCACCGGAACCCGCCTGTGCCGACGCCCGACCGCCGGATTCCGTGCCCGGCTCCGCCGACGCCTGGTCCCCGGAGTCCGCGCCCGCCGCTGCCGACTCCTGGCCGCCGGAGTCGGTGCCCGGTTCTGCCGACGCCCGGTCCCCGGAGTCGGTGCCCGGCTCTGCCGACGCCCGGGCCCCAGAGCCGGAGTCCGCGCCCGGCCCCGCCGGGGCACCGGCGGGGAGCGCGCCTTCCGACGGAGTCGGGGCCGCTTTCGGCGCCGCGGGCGCCGGTGTGAGCGAGCTTGCTCGCAGCTTCGGGGCGGGTGGGCGGGAAACTGCCCCGGCCGCCGACGGCGCCACCGGCCTGCCCGGCGCCGTGGACGCCGGAGCCCCCGCCGCCGAAGGCGGCACCGGCCTGCCCGGTACCGGGGCCGTGCCCGGCTCCGGCGAGCCCGCCGCAGGCGACGAGCCCACCCCCGGCGACGCCGCAGGCGAAGCGTGGATCGGGGTCGAGGCCGCGCTCGTGCTGCTGTCCTCGCCGCTCGGCGGCATGGACGCCGCCGACCTCCGCCGCCTGGGCCGCGCGCTGCGCGACGAGGAGCGGGCCGCCGGGGTCAGGACGCCCGCGCCCTCCGACGTGCTCCTCGCCCGCGCCCTCGCAGAGCCCGAGCGGCTCGTCGCCCACGACCCCGCCTATGCCCGCGGAGCGCAACGCCTCGGCCTGCTGCTGCGCAAGGCCCGCGAGCTCCTCGCCGGCGGCGGTACCGCCGAGGAGGTCCTGTGGACCCTCTGGGACGGCACCCCCTGGCCGCAGCGCCTCGAACGCAGCGCCCGCCGCGGCGGCCCCGCGGGCCGCAACGCCGACCGTGACCTCGACGCCGTCTGCGCGCTCTTCGACACCGCCGCCCGCGCGGAGGAACGTACCGGCGGCCGCGGCGCCCTCAACTTCCTCGAACAGCTCGAAGCCGAGGACATCGCCGGAGACACCCTCACCCCCCGCGCCACCCGCCGCGAAGCCGTCCGCCTCATGACCGCGCACCGCTCCAAGGGCCTGGAGTGGGGACTCGTCGTCATCGCGGGCGTACAGGAAGGGCTCTGGCCCGACCTGCGCCGCCGCGGCTCCCTTCTCGAAGCCGACCGCATCGGCCGCGACGGCCTAGCCGAGCCCCTCACCCCCGGCGCGCTCCTCGCCGAGGAGCGCCGCCTCTTCTACGTCGCCGCCACCCGCGCCCGCGACCGCCTCGTCGTCACCGCCGTCAAGGCCCCCGCCGAGGACGGCGACCAGCCCTCCCGCCTCCTCACCGAGCTCGGCGTCCCCGTCAAGGACGTCACCGGCCGCCCCCGCCGCCCCCTCGCCGTCCCCGCGCTCGTCGCGGAACTCCGCGCCACCACCGTCGACCCCGACGCCTCGCCCGCCCTGCGCGACGCCGCCGCCCGGCGCCTGGCCCGGCTCGCCGTGCTCACCGACGACGAGGACCGCCCGCTCGTCCCCGCCGCGCACCCGCAGCGCTGGTGGGGGCTGTACGAGCCCACCCGCAGCGGCGTCCCGCTGCGCGACCGCGACCACCCCGTCGCCCTGTCCGGCTCCGCCCTGGAGCAGCTCGCCAACACCTGCTCCCTCCAGTGGTTCCTGGGCCGCGAGGTCAAGGCCGACGCCCCCTCCACCGCCGCCCAGGGCTTCGGCAACGTCGTCCACGTCCTCGCCGACGAGGTCGCCTCCGGCCGCACCCCCGCCGACCTCGCCGTCCTCATGGAACGCCTGGACTCCGTCTGGGACTCCCTCGCCTTCGACGCCCCCTGGAAATCCCGCCAGGAGAAGGACAACGCCCGCGCCGCCCTGGAGCGCTTCCTGCGCTGGCACACCACCGACCGCGGCGGCCGGGCGACCGTGGCCACCGAGCACGATTTCGACGTCACCCTCGAAGCGGGGGAGTACGCCGTCCGGGTGCGCGGCTCCATGG
The DNA here is from genome assembly GCF_057834385.1 of Streptomyces sp. GL_141. Taxonomy (NCBI): domain Bacteria; kingdom Bacillati; phylum Actinomycetota; class Actinomycetes; order Kitasatosporales; family Streptomycetaceae; genus Streptomyces; species Streptomyces sp. GL_141. Next base: position 2,795,933 of record NZ_CM174402.1, on the reverse strand, counting down.
ACCGGGTCGAGGCGGACCCGCAGGGCCGCGCGTACGTCGTCGACTTCAAGACCGGCAAGTCCGCGCCGACCGCCAAGGAGGTCGAACGCCACCCGCAGCTCGCCGTGTACCAGCTCGCCGTGCGCGAGGGCGCCGTCGACGAGGTCTTCGACGGCCTGCGCCCCGCACCGGGCGGCGCCGAACTCGTGCAGCTGCGCCAGGGCGCCGCCCAGCGCGAGGGCGGCGACACGGTGCCCAAGATCCAGGCGCAGCAGGCCCTGGAGGGCGGTGCCTCCGGCGAATGGGTCGGCGACCTGCTGGCCACCGCCGCCGGCCGGGTCCTCGACGAACGCTTCGCCCCCGCCCTCGGCAAGCACTGCGACCACTGCTCCTTCCGCGCCTCGTGCAGCGCCCGCCCGGAGGGCCGCCAGACGGTGGAGTAGCCCGCACGGCGCACGGCGCACGGCGCACGGCGGCCCGGCGGCCGCGCACCCCGTCGCGCCGGTGCGACGGGGTTCCCCGGGCTCCGCCCGGCACCTGGTCGCGCCGGTGCGGCGGACACCGGCGGGTGCCCCGGGCCGCACGGTCCCGATCACGCGTCCCGCGGCCGTCCCGCGGCGCGGCCCCCTTCAGCCCGTCCGGCGTTTGAGGACCGGGGTCCGGGCGGAGCCCGGGGAACGGTGGAAGGGCGGGTAGGGGAATCCGCCCCGCAGGGCCGCCCCGCCCTGCACGGCCGGTGCCACCACCCAAGCTCCCCGCCCGGCCCGGGACCCGCGCCGGGGCGGGCCACCCCGACCCAGGTACCACCCCGGCCCGGGGCCCCGCCTGCTCCGGGTGGGCGGGACTGTCAGAGAGGGCGGCTAGCCTTTTCAGGTGTCCGCGCGTCCGTCCGTCCCTCCGGCCCAGCCGCCCGCCCCGCCCGCAAGAGCGCCGCAGGCACCGGCACCGGTCCTGACCGATCCCGAGCAGCTCAAGGAGCTCCTGGGGATCCCCTTCACGCCCGAACAGATGGCCTGCGTCACCGCTCCGCCCGCCCCGCAGGTCATCGTGGCCGGCGCCGGTTCCGGCAAGACCACCGTCATGGCCGCCCGGGTGGTCTGGCTGGTCGGCACGGGCGCGGTCGCGCCCGAGCAGGTCCTCGGCCTGACCTTCACCAACAAGGCCGCCGGCGAGCTGGCCGAGCGGGTACGGACCGCCCTCGCGCGGGCCGGGATCAGCGATCCGGACCCCTCCCCGGCCGAGGCCGGCTCCGCGGGCGGCGAGCCGCGCATCTCCACGTACCACGCCTTCGCCGGACAGCTCCTCAAGGACCACGGCCTGCGCATCGGCCTGGAGCCCAGCTCCCGGCTGCTCGCCGACGCCACCCGCTTCCAGCTCGCCGCCCGCGTGCTCCGCGAGGCCCCGGGCCCGTACCCCGCCCTCACCAAATCCGTTCCCGACCTGGTCAGCGACCTGCTCGCGCTCGACGGGGAGCTCTCCGAGCACCTCGTACCGCCGGAGCGGCTGCGCGCGTACGACACGGAGCTCCTGTCCGCCCTCGCGGACGCGAAGCTCAGCAACGAGGACCTGCGCAAGGTCCCCGAGGCGGCCCGCGGCCGCCTCGAACTCCTCGAACTGGTCTCCCGTTACCGCGCCGCCAAACGCTCCCGCGACCTCCTCGACTTCGGCGACCAGATAGCCCTCTCCGCGCAGCTCGCCACCACCCGCCCCGAGGTCGGAGCCCTGCTGCGCGAGGAGTTCCGGGTGGTCCTGCTCGACGAGTACCAGGACACCTCGGTCGCGCAGCGGCTGCTGCTGTCCGGGCTGTTCGGCGGGGGCACCGGGCACGCGGTGACCGCCGTCGGCGACCCCTGCCAGGCCATCTACGGCTGGCGCGGCGCCTCCGTGGCCAACCTCGACGACTTCCCCGACCACTTCCCCTACGCCGACGGCAGCCCCGCCACCCGCTTCTCCCTCAGCGAGAACCGGCGCAGCGGCGGCCGCCTCCTGGACCTGGCCAACGAGCTCGCCGCCCCGCTGCGCGCCATGCACGAGGGAGTCGAGGCCCTGCGCCCCGCACCGGGCGCGGAACGCGAGGGCTCCGTCCGGTGCGCCCTGCTGGAGACCCACGCCCAGGAGCTCGACTGGATCGGCGACTCCATCGCCCACCTGGTCCGCACCGGCACGGAGCCGCGCGACATCGCCGTACTGTGCCGCTCGGGCGGCGACTTCGCACGGATCCAGGCGGTCCTGGTCGAACGCGACGTCCCCGTCGAAGTGGTCGGCCTGTCCGGCCTCCTCCACCTCCCGGAGGTCGCGGACCTCGTCGCCGTCTGCGAGGTCCTCCAGGACCCGGGCGCCAACGCCGCGCTCGTCCGGCTGCTCATCGGACCGCGCTGGCGCATCGGCGCCCGCGACCTGGCCCTGCTGGGCCGCCGCGCCCGCACCCTGATCTCCCGCTCCTCCGCCTCCTCCTCCGACGACGACGACCGCCTCGCGGCGGCGGTGGAGGGCGTGGACCCGGCGGAGATCGTGTCGCTGGCCGACGCCCTGGAAACCTTCCTGGACGGCGCGGGCCAGTCCGCCCCCGACCAGCTGCCCTTCTCCGCCGCGGCCCGGGTCCGGTTCGCGCACCTCGCCCAGGAACTGCGCGACCTGCGCCGTTCCCTCTCGGACCCGCTGATGGACGTCCTGCACCGGGTCCTGTCGACGACCGGCCTCGACGTGGAGCTGGCCTCGTCCCCGCACGCGCTGGCGGCCCGCCGCCGGGAGACCCTGTCGAGCTTCATGGACGTGGCCGCCGGCTTCGCCTCCCTGGACGGCGAAGCCTCCCTCCTCGCCTTCCTCGGCTTCCTGCGCACGGCGGCCCAGTACGAAAAGGGCCTGGACCACGCCCTCCCCGGCGGCGAGAACACGGTCAAGGTCCTCACGGCCCACAAGTCCAAGGGCCTGGAATGGGACGTGGTGGTGGTCCCCGACCTCTCCGCCGGCTCCTTCCCGAAGGAGAAGGCCCCGGAAGCCTGGACCTCGTACGCGAAGGTCCTCCCGTACGCCCTGCGCGGGGACGCACCGACCCTCCCGCCCACCCCGGAATGGACCTCGCCGGGCCTGCGCGCCTTCAAGTCGGCCCTCAAGTCCCACAAGGCCGTCGAGGAACTCCGCCTCGGTTACGTCACCTTCACCCGCCCGCGCTCCCTCCTCCTTGCATCGGGCCACTGGTGGGGCCCGACGCAGAAGAAGCGGCGCGGCCCGTCCTCCTTCCTCTCCGCCCTGTACGAACACTGCGCCGCGGGCCACGGCGAGATCGAAGCCTGGGCCGACACCCCGCACCCGGACGCCGAAAACCCGGCCCTCTCCACGACCACCACCCCGGACCACTCCTGGCCCCTCCCCCTGGACCCCACCTCCCTCACCCTCCGCCGCAAGGCCGCCACCCTGGTCGAGTCCTACCTCCACCCCCGAGGCGACACGGGCTACCCGGGGACCCGGGGCGACGCGGGCCACCCGGAGAGCCGGGGCCACTCGGACCACCCAGGCTCCCTGGGCGACGCGCGCTACCCGGGAACCCTGGAGAACCCGGAGAATCCGGCCTCCCAGGCCCACCAGCCCTCCCCGGAGGACGCCTACCTCTGGCCCCCGCACTGCGAGGACCCCGCCTACGACGAGGAGCCCCCGGCCCCGTGGCCGGACCCGGCGGACGGGCCCGAGGCCGCGCCCGAGCCGCGCCCGCACCCGGCCGCACCCGCAGCCGACCTGTGGCCGGAGGACAGCGCGCCCGCGCCCCGCCCGGGCCCCGCCGCGCTCGGCGGCGACGTTGGCCTGTGGCCGGAGGACGAGGACGAGGCCGGGGACGGCGCCTGGGCCGCGGCCAAACCCCGCCCGCGCCCGGCGACGGCAAACCGTGCCGACGACCTGTGGCCAGAGGCCGGGCCCGGCCCCGGCTCCGGCCCAGGCCCCCTCACCCCCGAGGACGCACGCGCCATCGCCTCCTGGGACCGCGACCTCGACGCCCTGGAGGGCGAGCTCCGCCGCGCCCGCGAGGCCGTCCGTGACGTGGAGCTCCCGCCCGCGCTCTCCGCCAGCCAGCTGCTGCGCCTCGCCTCCGACGAGCAGGGCTTCGTACGCGACCTGGCCCGTCCCATGCCCAAGCCCCCGCAGCCCGCCGCCCGCCAGGGCACCCGGTTCCACGCCTGGGTGGAGTCCCGCTTCGACGAGCTGCCGCTGCCCCACCTCGACGTCCTCGACCCCCTCACGGACCTCCCCGGCGCCCAGCCCCCGGGCGGGGACGGCTCCGACCAGGACATCGCCGACGAGGCCGACCTCGATTCCCTCAAGGCGGCCTTCGAGCGCAGCCCGTACGCCGACCGGACCCCGTACCGCATGGAGGTCCCGGTCCAGATCACCCTCGCCGGCCGGGTGATCCGCGGCCGGATCGACGCCGTCTACCGCACCCCGGACACGGACGGCGCCGGCAGCGGCAGCAGCGGCGGCTACGAGATCGTCGACTGGAAGACCGGCCGCACCACCGAGGCCGACCCCCTCCAGCTGGCCGTCTACCGCCTGGCCTGGGCGGAAGCCACGAACACCCCCCTCGCCGAGGTCACGGCCGTGTTCCTGCACGTCCGCAGCGGCCGCGTCATCCGCCCCCGCAACCTCCCGGACCGCGCTCGTCTTGAGCAGATCCTCCAAGGCAAAACGGACACGGAAAGTGCCCGTCGAACGGACGGCTAGGCTCGTGGTCATGAGCGACACCCCGGCGGACAGCGTCGTCCGCACGTACATCGACACCCACCGCGCGGCCTTCCTCGACGACCTCGCCGACTGGCTCCGCATCCCCTCCGTCTCGGCCCAGCCCGAGCACGCGGACGACGTACGGCGCAGCGCCGACTGGCTGGCCGCGAAGCTCAAGGAGACCGGTTTCCCGGTCACCGAGGTCTGGCAGACGGCCGGCGCCCCCGCCGTCTTCGCCGAGTGGCCGAGCGAGGACCCCGCGGCGCCCACCGTCCTCGTCTACGGGCACCACGACGTGCAGCCCGCCGCCCTCGCCGACGGCTGGCACACCGACCCGTTCGAGCCGGTGATCAAGGACGGCCGGATGTACGGGCGCGGCGCCGCCGACGACAAGGGGCAGGTCTTCTTCCACACCCTCGGCGTCCGGGCCCACCTCGCCGCGACCGGCGCGTCCGCCCCCGCCGTGCACCTCAAGCTGATCGTCGAGGGCGAGGAGGAGTCCGGTTCCCCGCACTTCCGCGCCCTCGTGGAGCGCGAGGCGGCCCGCCTCGCCGCCGACGTCGTGATCGTCTCCGACACCGGCATGTGGTCGGAGACCACGCCCACCGTCTGCACCGGCATGCGCGGCGTCGCCGACTGCGAGATCGACCTGTTCGGCCCCGACCAGGACATCCACTCGGGTGCCTTCGGCGGCGCCGTGCCGAATCCGGCCACCGTCGCGGCCCGCCTCGTCGCGGCCCTGCACGACGCGGACGAGCGGGTCACGATCCCCGGCTTCTACGACAACATCGCCGAGCTCACGGACGCGGAGCGCGAGCTGATCGCCGAGCTCCCCTTCGACGAGGCCGAGTGGCTCCGTACGGCCAAGTCCTACGCGGCCTCCGGCGAGGCCGGCTACTCCACGCTGGAGCGCGTCTGGGCCCGCCCGACCGCCGAGGTCAACGGCATCGGCGGCGGCTACCAGGGCCCCGGCGGCAAGACCATCGTGCCCGCCTCGGCGCACCTGAAGCTGTCGTTCCGCCTGGTCTCCGGGCAGGACCCGTACGAGGTCGAGACGGCCGTCACGGCCTGGGTCGCGGAGCGCGTCCCGGCCGGAATCCGGCATTCCATCACCTTCGGCGCCCCGACCCGGCCGTGCCTGACCCCGCTGGACCACCCGGCGCTGCAATCGGTCGTCCGCGCCATGGGCAGGGCCTTCGGCCAGAAGGTCCGCTTCACCCGCGAAGGCGGTTCGGGTCCGGCGGCCGACCTCCAGGACGTGCTGAACGCCCCCGTCCTCTTCCTCGGGATCTCCGTACCCTCCGACGGCTGGCACTCGCCGAACGAGAAGGTCGAGCTGGACCTGCTCACCAAGGGGGTCGAGACGGCCGCCTACCTCTGGGGCGACCTCGCCGCCCACTGGAAGCCGGCGTCCGCTTGAGCGCGCCCCACCCGCCACCGCACACCCGTCCGTCCTGCTGAGCCTGCCTGTGTCCCACCACCGGGGGAGTTGGAAGTACCTGTGAGCACCCATACCGAGTCCGAGCGTCCGATCTCGCTGGCCGCGCCCAGCGGAATCGACCGCGCCGCGCACCACCGCCTCGACGAGGCGTGGCTCGCCGCGGCCTGGAGCCACCCCAGCACCCGCGTCTTCGTCGTCTCGGGCGGCCAGGTCCTGATCGACGACACCCCCGACGGCGGCACCGCGATCGTGATGACCCCGGCCTTCGAGGCCCCGGTCACCGAGACCCACCGGTACTTCCTGGGGACCGACGAGGACGGCGTACGGTACTTCGCGCTGCAGAAGGACTCGCTGCCCGGCCGCATGGACCAGTCGGCCCGCCCGGCCGGCCTGCGCGAGGCCGGAATGCTGCTCTCCGCGCGGGACGCCGGGCTGATGGTGCACGCGGTGGCGCTGGAGAACTGGCAGCGCATGCACCGCTTCTGCTCCCGCTGCGGCGAGCGCACGGTGGTCGCCGCGGCCGGGCACATCCGCCGCTGCCCGGGCTGCGGGGCCGAGCACTACCCGCGCACCGACCCGGCGGTGATCATGCTGGTCACGGACGACCAGGACCGTGCGCTGCTGGGCCGCCAGGTGCACTGGCCCGAGGGCCGCTTCTCCACCCTCGCCGGGTTCGTCGAACCGGGCGAGTCGATCGAGCAGTCGGTCATCCGCGAGGTGTGGGAGGAGGCGGGCGTCAAGGTCGGCGAGGTCGACTACGTCGCCAGCCAGCCCTGGCCGTTCCCGTACAGCCTGATGCTGGGCTTCACGGCGCGCGCCGTCACCTTCGACATCGAGGTCGACGGCGACGAGATCCAGGAAGCCCGCTGGTTCTCCCGCGATGACCTGCGCACGGCGATCGAGACCGGTGAGGTCCTCCCGCCGGCGGGCATCTCCATCGCGGCCCGCCTGGTCGAGCTCTGGTACGGCAAGCCCCTCCCGAAGCCGGTCGTCGCCACCGTCTGACCGCCCCTGCCCGGACACCGGCGAAGGCCCCCGCTCCGGCGGGGGCCTTCGCCGGTGTCCCGTCTCCCGGTCCCGTCTCCCGTCAGGTCATGTTCAGGTAGGGCAGGGGGCCGGCCGGCTGCGCGGCGGTCACGCGGCGGATGACCGCGAGCGCGAGGAGCGCGCACAGGACGTTGAGGCCCTCGTCGACCGGGTTGCGGTAGTCGGTCTGGTGGAGGACCAGGAGGTGGAAGGCGACCGAGAGTGGGCCGTCCAGGAGCCAGACGAACCACCAGGCGTTGATCAGCCAGGCGTCGCGGGGCGGGCCGCCGGCCCGGTGCACGTCGAGGGTGATGCGGCGCGGCAGCCACCACATGGCGAGCGGGATGATCCAGGCGCCGAGGGCGAAGCCGGGGGCGTACGCGTGGCTGCCCGGGGCGAGCACCTCGGCGTTGCGGCGGACGCGGTGGAACCAAAAGAGGAACGAGATCCAGCACGCCACCTGGAGCACGGCCGGGAACGGCACCATGTCCTCGGCGAGCCAGGGGGAGTCCTTGCCGCCGGTCGCGATGACGTAGACGTCGGTGAGGCCCGAGGCGGCGATCAGCGACTGGGCGACGAGGGCCGGTCCGGCCGGATTGCGGAACAGGTACCGGGGCCCGCGCACGGCGGCCTCGCCCACGGGCACGTTGTACTGGCTCACGCCTGCTCCCCCAGCCGGTCGAGGCGGGCCCGCTGGGCCTCGGTCAGCCGGAGGTGTTCCGCCGCGAGGTTCTCCTCCAGGTGGGCGATCCGGGACGTGCCCGGGATCGGGAGGACGACCGGGGAGTGGCCCAGCAGCCAGGCGAGCGCGACCTGCGTGGGGGTGGCTCCGGCCTCGGCGGCCACGGCGGCGATCTCGGCCGTCGCCCCGGACCGTCCCCAGGCCACGGTGGCCCAGGGCAGGAACGCGATGCCCGCCGCCTCGCAGGCCGCGAGCACGGGCTCGTGACCCCGGTCGAGCAGGTTGTAGCGGTTCTGCACGCTCGCGATGTCGACGATCTCCCGGGCCGCGGCGAGTTCGCCGACGGTGACCTCCGACAGTCCGATCCGGCCGATCTTGCCCTCGGCGCGCAGGTCCCGCAGCGCGCCGATCTGGTCGGCGAGGGGCGTCCGCGGGTCGAGGCGGTGCAGCTGGAGCAGTTCGATCCGCTCGACGCGCAGCCGGCGCAGCGCCTGCTCGACCTGCTCGCGCAGCGCGGCGGGCCGTGCGTCCTGCGTCCATTCGCCCGACGGCACGGATCGGGCGATGCCGACCTTGGTGGTGACCTGGACCCCGTCCGGGTACGGGTGCAGGGCCTCGGCCAGCAGCTCCTCGTTGGCGCCCCAGCCGTACATGTGGGCGGTGTCGATCAGCGTGACGCCCAGCTCGACGGCCCGCCGCGCCACCGCGAGCGAGTTCTCACGGTCCGGGCCCGGGTCCGTGGGCAAGCGCATGGCCCCGAAACCGAGCCTGCGCACTTCCAGATCCCCGCCGATGCGAAACACGGTGGTACTCACGTGTTGGTTCCTCCCCCTTGATCAATGTGATCAAGGTCCCACGCTAACAGCCCAGTTGGGCGCTCCCGGAAACGCAGAAGCCCCCGCCGGGGCGGGGGCCTTCCCGTGCGTGGTGCTCAGCACGTCAGACGGCGAGGGCCTGCTTGACCTGGGCCAGGCTCGGGTTCGTCATGACCGACTCGCTGCCCGCGGCGGAGGTGACGAGGACGGTGGGAACCGTCTGGTTTCCGCCGTTCGCCTTCTCCACGAACGCCGCGGACTCGGGGTCGAGCTCGATGTTGATCTCGGTGAAGGCGATGCCTTCCCGGTCCATCTGGCTCTTCAGCCGACGGCAGTAGCCGCACCAGGTCGTGCTGTACATCGTGACGGTGCCCGCGTCCTGCATGCTGCGCTCTCCATTCGTGGGACCTCGTGGGCCCGATCGGCCCGAGTGCTTGAACGTACGGGACCGCGCGCCCATTCCCCGAATGCCCGCATCCCGCTCCGGTACGGCCGCGCTCCCGCACTCCCGTACTCCCGCCCGCCCGCCCGCCCGCCCGCCCGCCCTCCCGCCCGCCCTCCCGCCCGCCCTCCCGCGCGGCCGCACTCCCGCGCCCCGTACGGCCCCGCTCCGGTACGACCATGATCCTGTCGGACGGGCGGGGCCCGCCTGTGGACGGATTTCCCGGCCGCCCCGCGAGACCTGGCAGCATGGCGGGGTGACATCAGCAACGCACTCCTCATCCTTCACGCCCGGCGCCGACTCGGCCGACGCGGTGCTCCTGGGCCTGGACCCGGAGCAGCGCGAGGTCGCGACGACCCTGCGCGGGCCGGTGTGCGTGCTCGCGGGCGCCGGCACGGGCAAGACCCGGGCGATCACCCACCGCATCGCCTACGGCGTCCGGTCCGGCCAGCTGATGCCGGCGAGCGTGCTGGCCGTCACGTTCACCAACCGCGCCGCGGGTGAGATGCGCGGCCGCCTGCGCGAGCTGGGCGCGGGCGGGGTGCAGGCGCGGACCTTCCACTCCGCCGCCCTGCGCCAGCTCCAGTACTTCTGGCCCAAGGCGGTCGGCGGTGACGTGCCCCGGCTGCTGGAGCGCAAGATCCAGTTCGTCGCCGAGGCGGGCGCGCGCTGCCGCATCCGCCTCGACCGGGGCGAGCTGCGCGATGTCACCGGCGAGATCGAGTGGGCGAAGGTCACGCAGACGGTCCCCGCCGACTATCCGGCGGCCGCCCGCAAATCCGGCCGCGAGGCCCCCCGGGACCTGGCCGAGATCGCCCAGATCTACGGGACGTACGAGCAGCTCAAGCGCGACCGCGGCATGATCGACTTCGAGGACGTGCTGCTCCTCACGGTCGGCATCCTGCAGGACCGCCACGACATCGCCGAACAGATCCGCACCCAGTACCAGCACTTCGTCGTCGACGAGTACCAGGACGTCAGCCCGCTCCAGCAGCGGCTGCTGGACCTCTGGCTCGGCGAGCGCGACACCCTGTGCGTGGTCGGCGACGCCAGCCAGACGATCTACTCCTTCACCGGCGCCACCCCCGACCACCTGCTGAACTTCCGCACCAAGTACCCGCAGGCCACCGTGGTCAAGCTGGTCCGCGACTACCGCTCCACCCCCCAGGTGGTCCACCTCGCCAACGGGCTCCTCGCCCAGGCCAAGGGCCGCGCCGCCGAGCACCGCCTGGAGCTGGTCTCCCAGCGCGAGACCGGCCCCGACCCGGTCTACGCCGAGTACGCCGACGAGCCCGCCGAGGCCGAGGGCATCGCCCACCGGGTCCGCGACCTCGTCGCGGCCGGCGTCCCGGCGGGGGAGATCGCCGTGCTCTACCGGATCAACGCCCAGTCCGAGGTATACGAGCAGGCCCTCGCCGACGCCGGAGTCCCCTACCAGCTGCGCGGGGCCGAGCGCTTCTTCGAGCGCGCCGAGGTCCAGAAGGCGATCCTCGCCCTGCGCGGAGCCGCCCGCTCCGGCGGCAACGACCGGCTGCTCGACGACGTCGTGGAGCTCGGGTCCCAGGTCCGGGCCGTGCTCAGCTCCACCGGCTGGACCAGCGCACCGCCCGCCGGTTCCGGAGCCGTCCGCGACCAGTGGGAATCGCTGGCCGCGCTGGTCCGGCTCGCCGAGGACTTCGCCCGCAGCCGGCCGTCCGCGACCCTGGCCGACCTGACGGTCGAGCTGGACGAGCGCAAGGCCGCCCAGCACGCCCCGACCGTCCAGGGCGTCACCCTCGCCTCGCTGCACGCGGCGAAGGGCCTGGAGTGGGACGCCGTGTTCCTCGTGGGCCTGACCGACGGCATGATCCCGATCACCTATGCGAAGACCGACGAGCAGGTCGAGGAGGAGCGCAGGCTGCTCTATGTCGGCGTCACCCGCGCCCGGCACCACCTGACGCTCTCCTGGGCCCTCTCGCGGACTCCGGGCGGCCGGGGGTCCCGACGCCCCAGCCGCTTCCTGAACGGCCTGAGGCCGGGCTCCCTCGCGCCGGGAAACAGGCCGGGCGGTCCGGTCGAGCCCGGGGCCCGCAAGCGCGGCCGCCGCGGCCCGGCCGTGTGCCGGGTCTGCCGCAAGACGCTGACCGACGCGGGCGAGCTGAAACTGATGCGCTGCGAAGACTGCCCTTCCGACATGGACGAAGGGCTCTACGAGCGGCTGCGCGACTGGCGCGCCGTCCAGGCGAAGGAGCAGGGCATGCCCGGCTACTGCGTCTTCACGGACAAGACGCTGATGGCCATCGCGGAGGCCGCACCCTCGCAGGAGGGAGAGCTCTCGATGATCTCCGGCGTGGGCGCCCGCAAGCTCGAGCGGTACGGAGCCGACGTGCTGGCCATCTGCGCAGGTGGGGAGCCTGGGACGGAAGATCCTGACGACGCGTAGAAACTCGTCGGAAAAATAGTTTGCACATGCCCAGCGAAGCCCCATAGGTTCTTAGCAACGGAAACGGTGGCTTCTCCGAAGCCCCTCATCCGTGCTGTACTTATCCGAATACGCATGGGATCAGGCCTCCGGGCCGAAGTCCCCGAGACGCCGAGAGGAGGCGAGACCAGTGACCAGCTTCATCACCACCACCAAAATGACCGATCGCTCGGTCGCCGCTTCCTGCACGCTCGGCTCCTCCACGCTCCTTGCCCTCACGGGTACCGGTCTCCCGGGTACCGGTCTGTCCGCCATTTGCGCTGACAGCCCCGTCCTGCCCGCCGCGCCCAGCGCGCTGCCGGCCAGTGAGCGCAATGAGCGACGGACCAAGGCACCGGTGGCAGTACTGGCAGCAGAAGCCCAGGCGCATGGCGCCTATGCCTTTGCCGCCGCAGCCGGTGCCGGATCCCAGAAGACGCAGACGAAGAAGCAGCACCACCTGATGTGGGCCTACCGCGGGCTCGAACCCTGGAGTGATCCAGTCTGATCTGACGATCAGACCGGCGCCTTCAGGGCCGCGGAACCCCACCAGGGATCCGCGGCCCTTCTGTTTGTCCCCGAACGGGGACGACGGACCGAAGGGGCGAGGTACCCCAGCCGCCCCCGGCCGACCGGCCGGAACGACTAGACGAACAAGACGAGGAAGAAACCACCGTGCAACTCGAAGCGCACGCCCCGTCCGTACCGAAGACCCAGACCCTCTCCCCGCCCGCAGTCCCGGAGGACTCCACCTTGACTCCCCTCACCGCGCTGACCGCGCTCGACGACGCCATCGAGAACCTCGGCGTACCCGTCGCCTGTCGCACCTACGACCCCGAGGTCTTCTTCGCCGAGTCCCCGGCGGACGTCGAGTACGCCAAGTCCCTCTGCGGCACCTGCCCGCTGGTCGAGGCCTGCCTCGCCGGCGCGCTGGAGCGCCGCGAGCCCTGGGGTGTCTGGGGAGGCGAGCTCTTCGTCCAGGGTGTCGTCGTCGCCCGGAAGCGGCCCCGTGGCCGTCCGCGCAAGAACCCGGTTGTCGCGGCATGACCGCCAACGGAACCATCGACCGCCCCCTCACGCACGACCCCCTGAAGCAGGCCCTCATGTCCCCCCACGCCACCACGAGCGAGCAGCCGCACGGCTCCGCCACCGCAGACTTCATCACCGCCGGCGCGATCACCTCGCGTCAGAACAGGACCCGCGAAATGCAACTCATCCCAGAAGCCATGGCTCGTGCCCATATGGACGACCGCATGCGTGAGGTCGACGCCGAGCGTCGCGCCGTACGCCTGGTCACCGCGCGGCGCATGCAGCGTCGAGCCGAGCGCGTCTCGCTGCGCGCCCGGCGCGCGCTGGCCATGGCCGTCATGCACTAAGAGAGAGCCACACACGGCTCGGAGGAAACCACCGGGGGGACCGGCCCGAACGGGCCGGTCCCCCCGGTGCGTTGCGGACCGCCCACCGGCCCCCGCGGGGATATCGTCTGGAGGTGGACCAGCCGACTCCCCACCCGGCACCGCCGGGAACCGAGGCCCCGCCCGTCGTCTGTGCGCGCTGCGGCGCCCAGTCCCCGGCCGGCGCCCCGCCCACCTGGACCTGCTCCGTGGAGAACGGGACCAGACAGTACTTCTGCGTCGACTGCGCGCGTGCGAACCTCCGCGCCATCGAAGGCCGCCTCGACTCCTCCTGGTGGTGAGCGCCCGCCCGGGGCCGCCCGCCGCCGTCCGGCTCAGCCCTCGTCGGGCAGGAACCCCGGCAGCCAGGAGTCCAGTTCCTCGCGGAGCCTGACGGTCGCGCCCAGCTGGCACAGCACCCCTATGGTGCTCAGCGTCACCCGGTGGATCAGCAGGTAGGAGGGCGGCAGATTGATCTGCCGGCCCAACTGGTGCGCGGGGGAGCGGGGGTCGGCGATCCGCGCGGCCTGCCCGCGCAGCCAGGTCCGGGTGAAGGTGAACTCCTCGGCCTCCGCCGGTTCGAGCATCGGCCGCAGGTAGTCGAGCACCGCGTCGGCTTCCAGCTCGATGGACTCGCGCACGAACCCCTCCCCGCGCAGATGCCCGTAGACCCCCTCGGCGTCACCGTCCAGCGCCATCCGCAGCGACCGGCCGATGGGCTTGGGCCAGCCGCCCGGCAGCCGGTCCACCGTCCCGAAGTCCAGCACGCCCAGCCGCGTCCGGCCGTCCGCCCCGGAGATCAGCCGGAAGTTGCCCGGGTGCGGGTCGGCGTGCAGCAGCCCGGTGCGCGCGGGGCCGGAGAAGAGGAACCGGGCCAGCAGCTGCCCCGCACGGTCGCGCTCCTCCGGGGTGCCGTCGGCTATCACCTCCGACAGCGGGGTCCCCTCGATCCAGTCGGTCACCAGCACTTGGTCGCCCTGGTGCACCACGTCCGGCACGACCACGTCCTCGTCGCCCTCGAAGGCGTCCGCGTGCGTCCGCTGGGCCTCGGCCTCCAGCTCGTAGTCCAGCTCCTCCGAGACCCGGTCGCGCAGCTCCTTGATCAAGGGCTTGATGTCCATGCCCGGGATGAGCGGCCCCAGCAGCCCCGCGAACCGGCTCAGCTGCTTCAGGTCCGACAGCAGGGCCTCGCCGGCCCCCGGGTACTGGACCTTGACCGCCACCTGGCGGCCGTCGTGCCACACCGCCCGGTGCACCTGCCCGATCGAGGCCGCCGCGGCGGGCTTGTCCTCGAACTCCTCGAACAGCTCCCGCCAGTCCGCGCCGAGCCGCTCCGACAACACCTGGTGCACGGTGGCCGCGGGCAGCGGCGGGGCCGCCTCCTGAAGCTTCGTCAGCGCGGCCCGGTAGGGCCCGGCGACCTCCTCGGGCAGCGCCGACTCGAAGACCGAGAGCGCCTGGCCGAACTTCATGGCGCCCCCCTTCAGCTCTCCCAGCACACGGAACAGCTGCTCGGCGGTGCGCTGCTGGAGCTCGCGCGCCACTATCTCCGCCGACTTGCCGCCGATCCGCTTGCCGAGCCCCCAGGTGGCCCGGCCCGCTATGCCGAGCGGCAGCGCGGCCAGCTTGACGGTACGGGTGACCGCCTTCCGGGGAAGATCAGACATGCGCCCCTCCAATTCCCAGACAGCTGAGCCGTAAGCGGCGGTCCGGGGGAGTCCCCCGAAGGCCTTCCCGGCCAAAAGCATCCTGTCATGGCCCCCGGCCCGTGCCCCCTCCGCGTGTCCTGTCGCTCCAGCCCGGCGCGAGGCGGGAATCCAGCGGTCGGCAGACGGTGGCCGCCCCGGTGGGCCAGCATGGACGGACGGCGGGCCGCGTTCGGGTGGTGGAGGTGCTGGGGGATGGCGGGACGGGGACCTTCGAGGCAGGAGCTGATCCGGCGACGCCGTTCCGGCGGCTTCATCGGCAGGCAGAGCGAGGTGAACGCCTTCCGCGACGCCCTCCGCCAGCCCCCGGAGGAGGCGGCGCAGTTCCTCTTCCACGTCCGGGGCCCGGCGGGAGTCGGCAAGTCGACCCTGGTGCGGCACCTGGAGACCATCGCCCGCGAGGGCGGGGCGGTCACCGCGTACGTGGACGAGTCGGTCGCGGACGTCATCGAGACGATGGAAGTAGTCAGCGCCCAGTTCGCCCAGCGCGGCCTGACCATGAAGGCCTTCGACAAGCTGCTGGCCACCTATCGCCAGCGCCGGCACGAGGCCGACGCGGGAGTCCTCGCGGCCGGCACCGGACCCGATCCGGTGACCGGGGGCGCCCCGCCTCCGTCCCCTTCCACCGTGATCGCCTCGCAACTCGGCCTCGCCGGGCTCGGCATGATCCCGGGCGTAGGCGCGCTCACCGGCGTCGTCGACCCGAACCAGGTCGCCGCCGGCGCGGACCGGGTCAAGGCCCTCCTCAGCACCCGACTGCGCAACCACGGCGACGTAGAGCTGGTCCTCTCCCCGCTGGACACGCTCACCCCGGTGTTCCTCGAAGACCTCGCCGAGGCGGCACGCAAACACCCCTGGATCGTGCTGTTCTTCGACACCTACGAGCGCACCGGACCGATGCTGGACACCTGGCTCCGCGACGTGCTCGGCAGCGAACGCTACGGGGAGTTCCCCGCGAACGTACTGGTCACCCTGGCCGGGCAGTCGAATCTGGCCGCCCGCACCTGGGAGGACTGGCACGACCTGGTCACCGACTGGCCGCTGGAGGTCTTCACCGAGACCGAGGCACGCCGCCTCCTCACCGGGAAGGGGGTCACCGACGAGCGGGTCGTCGAGGTGATCCTGCGCCTGTCGGGCCGCCTTCCGGTCCTGGTCTCCACCCTGGCCGAGACACAGCCGGGCAGCGTGGAGGAGCTGGAGGAGATCGGGGACCCCAGCGGCACCGCCGTCGAGCGGTTCCTGAAGTGGGTGCCCGACCCCGCCCGCAGGGCCGCGGCCCTGGCCTGCGCCTTCCCGCAGGAGCTGGACGAGGACGTCTACCGGGCGGCCGTGGAGGAGGAGGCGGCCGAACTTTTCGGCTGGCTCCGGTCGATGCCCTTCGTCACCGACCGCTCCGGCCACTGCCGCTACCACGAGGTGGTCCGCGGCGCGATGCTGCGCCTGCAGCGCAGACAGTCCCCGATCCGGTGGGAGCAGCTCCACACCCGGCTGGCCGATGCCTTCCGGCGGCGCCGCGAGCACTTGGAGGCGGCGACGGCCCCGGCCGAGGGGTGGTGGTCGGACGAAACCTGGCGCGGCCACCGCCTGCAAGAGGCCTACCACCGCCTCTGCGCCGACCCCCGCACCACCCTCCCGGCCGTCCTGCGGGACCTCGTCGACGCCTACGGCCACGGCATCGCCACCCTCCGCCGCTGGATCGCGGTCCTCGCCGCAGCGGGCCGCGACACGGACTCCCAGGACCTGAACCGCTGGTCCGGGGAGCTCAGGGTGGCCTTGGATAAACCAGCCCCCAGCATTGAGGTGTTGACGCTGCTCCTGGCCCGTGCCGGACTCGACACCGACGGGCGGGCCAGGGCCCTGACCCTGCGCGGCCGGGACCACCGCGGTGCGCAGGAGTTCGCGCAGGCCCTGGCCGACTGCACCCAGGCTCTCGCCCTGTCTCCCCACGAGCTCACCCATTTCGGCAAGGGCAGGACCTACGAGCTCACACGGAGGTACGACGAGGCGATCGCCGAGTACACCCGGGCAGTCGAACTCGAGCCCCGTCACGTCATGAGCCTGGCCAACCGAGGGCTGCTGCACTACTCGTCGGGCAGGCACCAGGAGGCCCTGGCCGACTTCGACGTGGTGCTGGAGGTGGATCCGGAGCATCAGCTGGCGCTCACCGGACGCGGCGCGATCCACCATGCGGCGGCCCGTTACGAGGAGGCCTTGGCCGACTTCGCGCGGGCGGTGGTCATCCAACCCGGCAACGCCGCCTGGACCTTGGTGCACCGGGCAGGGACGTTCGAGTCGATGGGGCGCCACGAGGAGGCCTTCGACGACTTCGACCGGGCCATCGGGCTCGCCCCAGAGTACGCCTGGGCCTTCGCGAGCCGTGGGCGCGCCTCCCGTGATCTGGGTCGGTACGAGGAGGCCCTGGCCGACCTCACGCGGGCCACCGAGCTGGAGCCCGACGAGGCCTGGCCCATGGCCGGAAGGGCCGACGTCCACCAGATGGCCGGTCGGCTCGAAGAGGCCTTGGCGGACTACACCAGGGCCATCGAACTCGACCCGAGCCTCGGATCGGCCTTCGGCCTGAGGGGCAAGACGTTCCTGTCTCTGAAGCGGTACACCGAGGCCTTGGCCGACCTCGACAGTGCCATCGCACTGCTGCCGGACGTGGCATGGGTGTTCGACTTGCGCGCAAGGGTGTTCATGGGGCTCGGCTGGTTCGAGAGGGCGCTCGCCGACTTCGACCGAGTCGTCGAGATCGCCCCGGACGACAGCCGGGCCATCGAGAGGGGCGGCGGCTGCCACCGCATGCTGGGCGATTACGCGGCGGCTTTGGCCTCCTACGCCCGCGCGGACGAACTCCGTCCCGCTGACGTTTCCTTGCTCACCTCCCGCGGCGTGCTCCACCGTCTCCTCGGCCACCGGGAAGAGGCGTTCGCCGAACTCTCCCGCGCCACGGAGCTGGACCCCACCAAGGCCTGGACGCACTACGAACTGGCCGTAGTCATGGAAGCCCTCCGCCACCCGGACCGTGACCAGCACCTGACGCGCGTCGTCGAACTGCTGAGCCCCCTCCGTGCCCGAGAATGCCATGCATCCGCCGTGGGCAACCTCCTGCTCGCCCACTGCCTCTGGCCACGCTGGGAACAGGCCGAGCAGTATCTCGCGGAGTTCCTGGACGCCGACCCGGACCCGGGGGAGACGCGCGAACTGCTCATCGCTCTCCGCAGCCTCGTCCCCGTCGTCCCGGCGGCCGAGCCCCGGATCGAGGGGTTCTGCCAGGTACTCGAGGACCGGCTCACGGCCCCGCCTCCCCCATAGCCCCCTCATGCCCCCACCCCCTGCCCCGTCGGGACCTTCGCCGCCTCGCACGGGCAGTCGGGGTGGGGTTGGACCGGGGTGGACTGCCAGTCGAGGGTGGGGAGGGAGGCCTCCCAGCGGGTGGCGGTGGAGGCGGGGAGTTCGCCGTCGAGGAAGGACAGGGCGTGGGCCGCGGCCAGGCCGGCGACGGCGGTGGAGAGGCCCAGGTCGCAGGCGGCGGCGGTGCGGCGGCGGTGGGCCGAGCGCCACTGGACCAGCATGCGCGGCCAGGCCGGGTCCCGGTCGATCCGGTCGCGCTCCATGCAGCCGGCGCAGGCCGTGGCTCCGGGCAGGACCAGCGGCCCCACCAGCCCGGTGCCCTCCAGCACCCCCGCGTAGAGGTGAGGGGTGCCGGTGGTGACCCAGTCGGCCGCGGTCTGCGGATCGGGGGCCCAGGACTGCAGGCCGTCCCGGGGCGCGATCACCACCAGCGCGAGCCCCGGCTCCGGCCCCTCGCTCTCCCCGGTCCGCGGCCCGCGGCCGGGAGCCGCGTCGCGGACCGCCGTCCGCGCGGCCTCGGCGCGCAGCCGTCCCACGCTGCCGGGGCCCAGACCGCCGGGCGCCACGTCCGCGGGCTGCGTGCGGCCCCCGTCGAGCACCTCGACCCGGCCGATGCCCGCTCCCGCCAGGACCGAGGCGATCACCGCGCCCACCCTGCCGCTCCCGCGCACCTGAACCCGTATCACCCGGCGGGCGGCGACACCCTGTAAGTCCCCGCCCGGCCGGGGACGGACCAAGGACAGCGACCCCAGGTCCGGGCCGAGCCGCTCCAGGGCCTCCGGCCGGTCCCGCACCGCCTGGGCGCGGGGGCCGCCCGCGGTGGCGTCGTCGAGCAGCCCGGCCGCCGCCAGCCTCCGCACCACCTCGTCGACCCGGCCGTCCGGGAGCCCCATCCCCTTGCCCTCCGACCGGAGCAGCTCCATGCCCCGCGTTCCGTCGATCAGGTCGAGGAGCGAGCCCGTCGCCGTGTCCACCGGCGCGAGCACCACCGCGTGGGCGGGCGTCACACCGAATTGCACCGTCTGCAGATCCCGCCAGGCCCGTGCCAGCGCCGGCTTCACCTTCGGATACATCGCGGTCCTCCCTCGATTCGCGGTTCGATTCACGCGCCGCATTCCCTGAGGCCGCGTCGCTTTCCGCAAGATTGCCCGTCCCGCGAAAAGCCTGCGCAAGTTTGTCCACAGGTGAGGGGTATTAGGTATATGAAATGAATGCTGCCGCCGACTGCGCAACGGTTCGTGTTCGACCCGGGGAGGGGCGGGACTTCCGCCGCGGCGACCGGGTACCGTCATGGCGTGTCCGCCGATCCACCACAGCGCGCCGTCGAAGTCCGCCGGAGCGCACGCCGCCGAAGGACCGTATCCGCCTACCGCGAGGGTGATCGTACGGTCGTCCTCATCCCTGCCCGGATGTCCGAGGCCGAGGAGCAGCGCTGGGTGGGCGTCATGCTCGACAAGCTGGCGGCCCAGGAGAGCAAGCGCACCTTCGGGGACGCGGAACTCGCCGAGCGCGCCGAGCGTTTGTCCGAGCAGTACTTCGACGGCCGCGCCCGCCCCCGAACGGTCCGCTGGGTCACCAATCAGAACACCCGCTGGGGCTCCTGCACCCCGGCCGAGGGCAGCATCCGGCTCTCGCACCGCATCCAGGGAATGCCGGAGTACGTCGTCGACTACGTGCTGCTGCACGAGCTGGCGCACCTCCTCGTGCCCGGCCACGGCCCCGGTTTCTGGGAGCTGCTGGAGGCGTATCCGCGCACCGAGCGGGCGCGCGGGTACCTCGAAGGGGTCGTCGCCGCCGAACGCCTTCCGAAAGTCCCGGCCGCCCGGGAGGAATGATCCGTATTTGCCCGCTATGCGTCCGGGATGTCACGCCTCGTGATATGTACCGGGTCGGTACCGACTTGGCCGGATGTCCGAGGTTGGCGTTAGCCTGAGCGGCACGCATTCACAGTCGGGATGGGGGACGGTCTTACGTATGGCCAGGGAATTCCAACGCGGTCACAAGGCCAAAATCAGTGATCTGACGGCGGGCACGGACCTCTACGTGGGTGTCCAGATCGCCGGGCCCGGGCTCGCCATCGACATCAGCTGCTTCGGCCTCGACGCCAACGAACAGCTCTCGGACGACCGCTACTTCGTCTTCTTCAACCAGCCGAAGTCGCCGGAGGAGTCCATCCAGCAGCTCGGCACGCAGGCCGGCGACACGGAATCCTTCCGGGTGACCCTGGACCGCATTCCGGCCAACATCCACAAGCTCTCCTTCGCCGCCTCGATCGACGGCGCCGGACAGATGTCGCAGATCGGCCCCGGCTACATCCGCGTCGTGGCGGGCGGCGAGGAGGTCGTCCGGTACTCCTTCTCGGGCTCGGAGTTCAGCACCGAGCGCGCGCTGATGATCGGCGACTTCTACCTCAAGGACGTATGGCGCTTCGCCGCCGTCGGCCAGGGCTTCGACGGCGGGCTCGCCGCGCTGCTCCAGAACTTCGGCGGCGAGGTCGCCGAGGAGGAGCAGCCCGCGCCGCAGGCACAGGCTCCGGCCGGTGCGCCGGGCTTCGCCCCGCCCCCGCAGGCCGCCGCCCCGGCGCCGTCCTTCGGCGCTCCCGTCCAGGCGCAGCCCCCGGCCCCGGCACCCTCCTTCGGTGCGCCGCCCCAGGCGCCGGCGCCCGCGCAGGCCCCGGCGCAGGTCCCGGCCCCCGCGCCGTACCAGCAGCCCGTCCACGCGGCCCCCACCATGGCGGCGCCGATGGGCGCCCCCCTGGCCCCGCCCGCCCCCGCGCCCTACGGGCAGGTTCCGCCGCCGGCCCCGGCCCCCGCGCCGTACGGGCAGCAGCCGCAGCCCTCGTACGGCCAGGTCCCCGGCCAGCAGCAGCCCCCGTACGGCCAGCAGCCCGGCTTCGGCCAGCAGCCCCAGGGCTACGGCCAGGCCCCGCAGGCGGTGCCCGCCACCGGCGCCGGACTCGCGGCGGCCCTCCAGCCGTACAAGGAAGCCCCCACCGGCGCCCGCTGGACCCCGCAGAACCAGCAGCTCATGCGCGTCGACCTGGCCATGGGCGGCCAGGCCGTCCTCGCCCGCCAGGGCAGCATGGTCCTCTACCAGGGCAAGGTCGACTTCAGCTACAAGGGCGCGGGCTTCGCCGGCCGCGTCGTCGGCAACGCCACCGGCCAGGAGATGCAGCTGATGCGCTGCTCCGGCCGCGGGCAGATCTTCCTCGCGGAGAACGGCGCCCACCTGCACGCCATCGAGCTCCAGGGCGACGGCATCTGCGTCTCCGCCGAGAACGTCCTCGCCTTCGACGAGTCGCTCCAGCACGAGATCCGCCGCATCGAGGGCCACGGCATCCCGGGCGGCGCCCTGTTCACCATGCAGTTCCAGGGCACCGGCACGGTCATCGTCAAGACGCACGGCGTGCCCGTCGTCCTGCCCGTCACCCCGACCACCTTCGCGGACAGCAACGCCATCGTCGCGTGGTCCTCGGCTGCCCAGGTGATCATCTCCAGCCAGGTCCGGCTGCGCCGCAACGCCTACCCCGGCCACAGCGGGGAGACCGTGAACCTCCAGTTCCGCGGCGCTCCCGGCAACTTCATCGTCGTCCAGCCGTACGAGGTCTGAGGGAGCCCCACATGAATGCCATGAACGCTATGAACCAGCAGCTCGCGGGCTACGCCCCGACCCCCGTCACGGCCCGCATGGAGAACCACGGCCGCGCGATGCTCAAGGTCGCCATGCAGAGCGGCCAGGACCTCTTCGCGCGCACCGGATCGATGGTCGCCTACGAGGGCTTCGTGCAGTACGAGCCCAACCCGCCGGCCGTCCGCCAGATGGCCTCGGCGTGGCTCACCGGCGAGGGCGCCCCGCTGATGAAGGCCTCCGGCGACGGCCTGCTCTACCTCGCCGACTACGGCGCGGACGTCGTCGTGATCAACCTCAACAACGACTCGCTCTCCGTCAACGGCACCAACCTGCTCGCCTTCGACGCCCACCTCCAGTGGGGCGTCGAGCGGGTCAAGGGCATGGCCAAGTTCGCCGGCCAGGGCCTGTTCAACGTGTCGGTCGCCGGCACCGGCTGGGTCGCGATCACCTCGCGCGGCACGCCGATCGTGGTCGACTGCGGCCGTGGCGAGGACGAGACGTACGTCGACCCCGACGCGCTCGTCGCCTGGTCCCCGAACCTCAAGGTCAAGGGCAAGCGCAGCTTCAAGGCCTCGTCGATGATCGGCCGGGGCAGCGGGGAGGCCTACCAGATGGCCTTCTCCGGCCAGGGCATCGTCGTCGTACAGCCCAGCGAGGACAGCACCGACCGGCTCCGGGCCCGGGGCTGAGGGGGAGAAGACACACCATGCAGAGCTCACTTTTCGCCCACGCCGAGGCGCAGACCCAGGAGCGGTACGCCGTCCAGAACCCGCAGCTGCTGCGGGTCTCGCTGACCGGCTCCGACGACGTGCTCGCCCGCAAGGGCGCGATGGTCGCCTACCAGGGGATCATCGACTTCGACGGCGAGTACCAGAGCACCACCCAGCGCAATGCCCGCGCCCGCACCGGTGAGGGCCTCGACCTGATGCGCTGCTCCGGTCAGGGCACGGTCTACCTGGCCAACCTGGCGCAGTACGTCCACGTCGTGGACGTGGACCAGGAAGGCCTCACGGTCGACAGCAGCTACGTGCTGGCCCTGGACTCCACCCTGCACACCGAGGCCATCGCGGTGGACAGCCAGTACGGGATCTCCGGCTCCGGCAAGTACCAGCTCAACATCACCGGCCGTGGCAAGGTCGCGCTGATGACCTCCGGGCAGCCGCTGATGATGCAGGTCACGCCCGACAAGTACGTCAACGCCGACGCGGACGCCATCGTCGCCTGGTCCACCTCGCTGCGCGTGCAGATGCAGGCCCAGACGCACTCCACCGGCGTCTGGCGGCGGCGCGGCAACACCGGCGAGGGCTGGGAGCTGAGCTTCCTCGGCACCGGTTTCGCCCTGGTCCAGCCCAGCGAGGCGCTCCCGCCGCAGAACGCCCAGATCGGGCAGGGCGCGGCCGCGCAGTTCGGCATGGGCCAGCAGGGCGCCCACGCGCAGAACCAGAACAACGCCTGGAACTGATCCGGGTACGGACGGACGAACAGCAGGAAGGGGCGGCCCCGCCGATGCGGGGCCGCCCCTTCCTGCTGTTCCGGCCGGCTCAGAGCCGCGCCAGGGTCGCCTCCAACAGCCGCACCACCGAGGTGTCGGCCACCTCCGTCACCTCGGCGTACGAGAACCAGCGCAGGTCCAGCGACTCGTCGCTGATCGCTTCGACCGCCCCCGAAGGCGCCAGCACCGCGTACTGCACGTCCAGGTGCCAGTTGCACGGAGCCGGGATCGGGTGCCGGTCCAGGCGCACCGGACCGCCGGGCAGCAGGGCCAGCCCGGCGGTGATGCCGGACTCCTCGCGGGCCTCGCGCAGGGCCGCGTCGGCGAGGGTGGCGTCACCGGGCTCGCAGTGCCCGCCCATCTGGAGCCACATGCCCAGCTTCTTGTGCAGGGTCAGCAGGACGCGCTCGCGCTCCGGGTCGATCACCAGCGCACTGCCGGTGACGTGGCCCGCCTGGCAGGGCTTGTAGACCCCGTCGGGATGGGCCGCGAGGTGCTCCAGGTAGACGTCGCGCAGGTCGGGCTGGCCCTCGTAGCCCTTCAGGACGAGGACCGCGTCATCGTGCAGGGTCACTTGGTGTCGTCGCCGTCCTGCTCGCGCTTCTGGGCGGCCTCGCCCAGCATCTTGTCGATCTCGGAGAAGTCCAGCTGCTCGCGGTGCACGAACCCGTCCGGGTCGTCCAGGTCGGAAGCGGTCGGCAGCATGTCCGGGTGCTCCCACAGCCCGTCGCGCCCGTCCACGCCGCGCGCGTCGGTGAGCGAGGCCCACAGCCGCGAGGCGTCGCGCAGCCGGCGCGGCCGCAGCTCCAGCCCGATCAGCGTCGCGAAGGTCTGCTCCGCCGGGCCGCCCGAGGCGCGCCGCCGGCGCATGGTCTCGCGCATGGCGTCGGCCGAGGTCAGCCGGGGCTTGGCGGCCTCGTGCACGACCGCGTCCACCCAGCCCTCGACCAGCGCGAGCGCCGTCTCCAGCCGGGCCAGCGCGGCCTTCTGCTCGGGGGTGTCCTGCGGCTGGAACATGCCGCCCTGGAGTGCTTCCTGAAGCTGCTCCGGGTTCGACGGGTCGAGCTGGCCGACCACGTCCTCCAGCTTCGAGGTGTCGACCTTGATGCCCCGCGCGTACCCCTCGACCGCGCCGAACAGGTGCGAGCGCAGCCACGGCACGTGCGCGAAGAGGCGTGCGTGGGCGGCCTCGCGCAGCGCCAGGTACAGCCGGACCTCGTCGGAGGGGACGCCCAGGTCCTTGCCGAAGCTCTCGATGTTCAGCGGCAGCAGGGCGGCCTTGCCGGCCGGGCCCAGCGGGAGCCCGACGTCGGTCGAGCCGACGACCTCGCCCGCGAGGGTGCCCACGGCCTGGCCGATCTGCTGGCCGAACATGGCCCCGCCCATGGAGCGCATCATCCCGAGCAGCGGGCCCGCCATGGCCTGCATCTCCTCGGGCAGGACGCCGCCCATGGCCGCGCCGACCCGCTCGGCGACCGGGTCCACGAGCTCCTTCCACACCGGCAGGGTCGCCTCGACCCATTCGGCGCGGCTCCACGCCACGGCCGTGGCGGCGCCCGACGGAAGCGAGGTGACG
Source organism: Streptomyces sp. GL_141 (assembly GCF_057834385.1). NCBI lineage: Bacteria > Bacillati > Actinomycetota > Actinomycetes > Kitasatosporales > Streptomycetaceae > Streptomyces > Streptomyces sp. GL_141. The sequence goes on along the minus strand of NZ_CM174402.1, from coordinate 2,771,246 downwards.
CCGTCGAGCCAGTGGTCGGCGAGGCGCACGGCCTCCTCGACCGCCGACTTCTCGGCGAGGCCCACGCTGGCGTCCTTGACCCCGTCCGAGGTGCCCTGGGCCACGGTCTGGCGGGCGATGTCCTTGGCCATGTCCCAGTTGACCGGACCGCCCTCGTAGCTCAGCATCTGGCCGAGCTGCTGGAAGGCGGCGCCGAGGTCGTTCGGGTTCATGGAACCGAACATGGCCGCGAAGGGGTTGTCGGCGTCGCCGGCTCCGCCGGGCAGGCCCGTGCCGAACCCGAACGGATTCGGGCCGCTCTGACCGCCCTGGTTGCCCTTCTTCTTGCCCTCGTCGCCGTTGTCCGGCTCCTCGGGCGGAAGGCCGAATCCGAATGGGGTGTCGCTCACGGGTTTCCTCGGCTCGTAGGGCCGCCGGCGGGAGCCGACGGGCATGGGTTTCGACAACACCACCCAGCGTAGACACCAGACCCGCTTCCGGGCTCGGTGCTCCGCTGACTCCTGGGCTGCGGCAGGATGGACATCGACTGGTGGGTGCGCGTCACGGTGCGTCCCTACTGAAGACAACCGCTGGAGACGCCTGGTGAGTTCCCCAGATCCGCACGCTTTGGACGAGCAGGGCCCGGAAAACCGCCCTGAGCACGGCGAGGACGCCCAGGGCGTTCGCCGGACGCGAAACCCGGGCGGTTCCGCGCGCCGAGGCCCCGTGATCGCCGTGACCGGCGCCGCCTCCGGGGTGGGGGCGGCCCTGGTCGCCAGGCTGGCCGCGTCCGAGGAGGTCAAGCAGGTCGTCGCGATCGACGAGCGGCGCGGGGACTGCACGGACGCGCAGTGGCACCTCCTGGACGTACGGGACCCCGCGATCGCGGAGAAACTGCGCGGCTCGGACGTCGTGGTCCACCTGGCCCTCGACCTCGACCTGGAGACGGACCCGGCGGCTCGTACGGCGTACAACGTGCGGGGGACCCAGACCGTCCTCACCGCCGCCGCGGCGGCCGGAGTGCACCGGGTCGTGCTCTGCACCTCGGCCATGGTCTACGGGGCCCTGCCGGACAACGACATCCCGCTCTCCGAGGACGCCGAGCTGCGGGCCACCGCCGAGGCGACCGGCGTCGGCGACCTGCTGGAGATCGAGCGGCTGGGCCGCCGGGCTCCCCGCGCGCACCCCGGCCTGAACGTCACCGTGGTCCGCCCGGCCGTACTGGTCGGCGGCACGGACACCGCGCTGACCCGCTACTTCGAGTCCCCGCGCCTGCTGGTCGTGGCGGGCTCCCGCCCGACCTGGCAGTTCTGCCACGTCGAGGACCTGGTCAGCGCGCTGGAGTACGCGGCCCTGGAGAAGGTCGAAGGCGAGCTGGCGGTCGGCTGCGAGGGCTGGCTGGAGCAGGAGGAGGTCGAGGAGCTGAGCGGCATCCGCCGCATGGAGCTCCCGTCGGCCGTGGCCCTGGGCGCGGCGGCCAGGCTGCACCGGATCGGCCTCACCCCGTCCCCGGCCGGGGACCTCGCGTACACGATGCACCCGTGGGTGGTCAGCGTCAGCGGACTGCACGCGGCGGGATGGCGGCCGCGCTGGACCAACGAGGAGGTGCTGGCGGAGCTCCTCCAGGAGGTCGCGGGCCGACACACCGTCGCGGGGCGCCGGCTGGGCCGCAAGGACGCGACGGCCGCGGGGGCGGCGGGAGCCACCGTCGCGCTGCTGGGCGCCGCCGCCGCGATCCGCGCCGCGCGCCGGCGCCGGGGCATCTGACCCCGGCGGGGCTGAATGTGGCGGGGGTCGGCCCGTATGTGCGGGCCGACCCCGAAGACGGTCCTGGGCGCCGCCACCAGGCGATTTCTGTAGGAGGCTCCCAAGGGGGCCGGTGGGGCCCTGGTGAAACTGCTATTCCGCCGGGTCGGCGGCTAGGGCACGATGGAAGGTATGGCACCGCACTTCGACCACCCCGGCGAGCACGCCGCTCCGGACCCGATCCGGCTGCTCGAAATCCGTGAGACCCCGCTCTCGCTCGACGAGGTCTTCCAGGCCGTCGGCGACGATGCGTCGGGCGGTACGACGCTCTTCGTCGGCACGGTGCGCAACCACGACAGCGGGGCGGACGTCGACCAGCTCGGCTACTCCTGCCACCCCTCGGCGGAGGCGGAGATGCGCCGCGTCGCCGAGCGCGTCGTGGAGAAGTACCCGGTCCGCGCCCTCGCCGCCGTCCACCGCATCGGCGACCTGGCCGTCGGCGACATCGCGGTGATCGTCGCCGTCTCCTGCCCGCACCGCGGCGAGGCCTTCGAGGCCTCCCGGATGCTGATCGACGACCTCAAGCACGAGGTCCCGATCTGGAAGCACCAGACCTTCTCGGACGGCACGGAGGAGTGGGTCGGCGCCTGCTGAGGCAGGGGCCGGGGCCCGCCGATTGCCCCGTTCGGACGCGCAACACGCCCTCGATTTGCGTAACCCCCTCCCGGGCAGCAGCGTTGAAGCCACCAACAACACGTACTTCGGGGTAGGGAGACACGCCCATGGCGTCTTTGGCGTGGTTGCTGATTCCGCTGTTCGCCGCGATCGGAGCGGCGATATGGGGCAGCTGGGCGGCACGCGACCGCACGACCGGTGACATATCCGAGCTCGCGGGCTACGCGCGGTTCCGCGAGGCCATGGGCCAGAGCGAACCGGGCGCGGCGAAGGCGGACGTGGAGGCGCAGCGCAAGAAGGACACCGTCGACTCCGTCTGACGCGGCGCCGGGCCCCCGTACGGACCGGCCCCGGGGGCCGCTCGTCAGGCCCGTCACGTACTGTCGATCCATGCCACGCCGCACTGCGACGATGCTCGCCTCCACCCTCATGCTCTTCGCGCTGCTCTGCGCGGGAGTGTTCATGAAGGCCCCGTACTCCGAGATGAGCCCGGGCCCGACCGTGAACACGCTCGGGGACTCGCACGGCGAGCCCGTCCTGAACATCTCGGGGCACAAGACGTACCCGACCACCGGGCACCTGAACATGACGACGGTCCGCGTCACCGGCGCGGACTACGACATGAACCTGCTGGAGGCCGTGTACGGCTGGGCCGCGGGCGACAACATCGTCGTACCGCACGAGAACCTGTACCCGGACGGCAAGACGGAGCAGGAGTCCACGCAGGAGAACGCCGAGGAGTTCAGCCAGTCGCAGGAGAGCGCCAAGGTGGCCGCCCTCAAGCAGCTCGGCATCCCGGTCGCCGCCCGCGTGATCGTCGCCTCCGTGGTCAAGGGCAGTCCCTCCGAGGGCAAGCTGCACGCCGGAGACGTCATCAAGGCCGTGGACGGGACCCCCGTCAACGCTCCCGAGGACGTGGCCAAGCTGGTCACCAAGCACAATCCCGGCGAGCCCGTCGAGTTCACCATCGTGCCCGCGGCCGAGGCCGCCGAGGCCGAGAAGGCGCACCGCGAGCCCACCGGCACGACGAAGGTCCCGATCATCGCGGGCAAGGCGGAGGGCGACGGTCACGCCATCGTCGGCATCCGGGCCGGCACCGACCACACCTTCCCGTTCACCATCGACATCAAGCTCGCCGACGTCGGCGGCCCCAGCGCCGGGCTGATGTTCGCGCTCGGCATCGTCGACAAGCTCTCCCCGGAGAACCTGACCGGCGGCAAGTTCGTCGCCGGCACCGGCACCATCGACGACGCGGGCAAGGTCGGCCCGATCGGCGGCATCCAGATGAAGACCATCGGCGCCCGCCAGGCCGGTGCCCAGTACTTCCTGACGCCCGCCGAGAACTGCGCCTCCGCCGCGAGCGACGTGCCCGACGGGCTGACGCTCGTCAAGGTCTCCACCATCGACGACGCCGTGAAGGCGCTGGAGAAGATCAGCAAGGGGGACACGGCCGGACTGACGCAGTGCAGCGTCAAGCCCTGACCGCGTCCCGCGAGCGACGCGCCCGGTAGAGGAAGGCCGCGCCCGGTCGAGGAAGGCCGCGGCTAGTCGAGGAAGGTCGCGGCCAGCGCCTCGGCGAGCCCCGGCACCAGCGTCGCGCCGGTCAGCACCTCGTTCGCCGAGTCCTTGTCCCGCAGCCGTACGGCCGACTCCCGCGAGCCGTCGCGCAGGACGCCCACGGTCAGCCGCACCTCCTGGCGCTCGGGGTGGCCGGCGACCCACTTGGCGAGCTGCTTGTCGGTGAGCCCCTCCGGTACGGAGGACTCCGCGGACGGCGGCAGCATCAGCCGCTCCACGGTCAGCGCGCAGCCGAGGATCGAGTCGGGCCAGGCGATGGTGCCCAGGAACTTGTCCAGCGGGGTCCCGGCCGGCACCTCGTCCTGCTCGATCGGGGTGAGCTGGTTCTTGCCCGCGTCGTCCTGGTCGAGGCCGAGCTGGCGGGCGACGCCCGGAGCCTGCTTGCGCAGCTTGGCCGTGTCGACCAGGGCGAAGAGCCGGGCGGGCTTGTCCCAGCCGAGGGTGGAGGCGTACTCGTCGATTTCGAGGACGGCACGGGTCAGCGGGCTTGCCGCCATTGGGGTGCCGGGGGACGGCGAAAGGTTGGACATGGGCAACATCCTGCCTCCTTTCCACCGGATACCGGGAACTGACTAAAGCCTCAGTAAGTTGCATGAGTGGGCTCTACGATCGGGGGCCCATGCTTTGAAAAATCTCAGCATCACTTACACACAGCGACTTTCGAGGTGCGCACCTTGGCTTTCCAGATGCCGGACCGCGGCGGAGGCCCCTCCGGGCCACGGATGAGAGTCGGCCGCCCGTCCCGGCGCGCCCGGACTCTTCTGATGACCTTGGGCGTGCTGGCCGTCCTGGCCATGGCGTTCATCATGTTCGCCGGCTTCTGGACGGACTGGCTCTGGTTCCGCTCCGTCGACTACTCCACCGTCTTCACCACCACCCTGTGGACCAAGGTCGGCCTCTTCGCCGTCTTCGGCCTCCTCATGGCCGGTGCCGTCGGGCTGAACATCTGGCTGGCGCACCGGCTGCGGCCGCCGCTCAGCGCGATGTCGATGGAGCAGCAGAGCCTCGACCGCTACCGGATGACCGTCGCGCCGTACCGCAAGTGGCTGCTGCTCGGCATCTCCGCACTGGTCGGCCTGATCGCGGGCGCCTCGGCGGCGGGCCAGTGGAAGACCTGGCTGATGTACGTGAACGGGGTGCCCTTCGGCACGAAGGACCCCCAGTTCAACCTGGACGTGTCGTTCTACACCTTCGACCTGCCCTGGTACCGCTTCCTGCTCGGCTTCGGCTTCGCCGCCGTCGTGCTCTCGGTGATCGCCGCCGCCGTCGTGCACTACCTCTACGGAGGACTGCGCGTCACCAGCCCCGGTGCCCGGGCCACCGCCGCGGCGACCGGCCACCTGTCGGTGCTGCTCGGCCTCTTCGTCACGCTCAAGGCGGTCGCGTACTGGCTCGACCGGTACGGCCTCGCCGTGAAGTCCAGCGACTTCAAGGCCGCGGACAACTGGACCGGCCTGCGCTACGTCGACGCCAACGCGTACCTGCCGGCCAAGACGATCCTCGTCGCCATCGCGGCGATCTGCGCGGTGCTGTTCTTCGCGACGCTGTGGCGCCGCACCTGGCAGCTCCCGGTCATCGGCTTCGGCCTGATGGTGCTCTCGGCGATCCTGATCGGCGGGCTGTACCCGGCGATCGTGCAGAAGTTCCAGGTCCAGCCGAACGAGCAGGCCAAGGAATCCCCGTACGTCCAGAAGAACATCAAGGCGACGCGCGACGCCTACGGGGTCGCCGACGCCTCGGTCACGGACTACCCGGGCCTGCCGGACCCCAACGCGGACAAGAAGAAGCTCCGCCAGGACGCCAACACCACGGCGAGCATCCGCCTGCTCGACCCGAACATCGTGTCCCCGGCCTTCCAGCAGCTCCAGCAGAACAAGGGCTACTACGGTTTCCCGGCCACGCTGGCGGTCGACCGGTACAAGGGCCAGGACACGGTCATCGGGCTCCGTGAGATCAACCTCGCGGGCATCCCGAAGAACAACTGGATCAACGACCACTTCCGTTACACCCACGGATACGGCGTGGTCGCGGCCAAGGGCACCGAGGTGACGGCGAACGGCGAGCCGCTGTTCACCGAGTCGGGCCTGCCGGCGAAGGGCGACCTCGGGGACTACGAGCAGCGGATCTACTACGGCGAGCAGACGAAGCAGTACTCGATCGTCGGCGGACCGCAGAAGGAGCTCGACTACGCCAACGACGCGGGCGAGAAGGAGACCACCTACCAGGGCGACAGCGGGGTGAGCCTGGGCAACCCGGTCAACCGGGCCGCGTACGCCCTGGCCTTCAGCGAGCCGCAGATCCTCTACTCCGGGGCCATCGACGACAAGTCGAAGATCCTCTACAACCGCACGCCCAAGGCCCGGGTCGAGGCGGTCGCCCCGTGGCTGACGATCGACGGAGCCGTGTACCCGGCGGTGATCGACGGCCGGGTCCAGTGGATCGTGGACGCCTACACCACCACCAACGGCTACCCCTACGCGTCCCGCACCCAGCTCGGGGACACGACGGCGGACTCGCTGACCAACTCCCAGCGCGCCGTGGTCGCGCAGGAGAACCAGGTCAACTACATCCGGAACTCGGTGAAGGCCACCGTCGACGCCTACGACGGCACGGTGAAGCTGTACCAGTGGGACGCCAAGGACCCGGTCCTCAAGACCTGGATGAAGGCCTTCCCCGGCACGGTGAAGGACAAGAAGGAGATCTCGCCGGCCCTGATGGAGCACCTGCGCTACCCGCAGGACCTCTTCAAGGTCCAGCGTGAGCTGCTGACCCGCTACCACGTCACGGACCCGCAGACCTTCCTCAGCGGCAGCGAGGTCTGGGCGGTGCCGGACGACCCGACCACCAAGGCGGGTACGGCGGTCCCGCCGTACTACCTCTCCATGAAGATGCCGGGCCAGAAGGATGCCAACCAGGCCTTCTCGCTCACCACGACGCTCACGCCGAACGGCAGGGACAACCTGAGCGCCTTCATGGCGGTCAACGCCGATCCCACCACCGCGGACTACGGCAAGATCCAGCTGCTGAAGCTGCCCACCCAGAACCCGGTGGACGGCCCGAAGCTCGTCCAGGCGAGATTCAACTCCAAGCCGGAGATCGCCCAGGAGATCAACATCCTGAGCCGGGGCGACTCCCAGGTGGAGTACGGCAACCTGCTCACGGTCCCCCTCGACAAGGGAATGCTCTACGTCGAGCCGGTGTACGTGCGCGGCGGCGGTCTCAAGTACCCGCTGCTGAAGAAGGTCCTGGTGACCTACGGGGACCAGACGGCCTTCGAGGACACGCTGGAGAAGGCACTGAACGTGGTGTTCGGGGCCGAGTCGGCGACCCCGCCCCCGGGTGACGGAACGACCACTCCGCCGGGCGACGGGACCACCCCGCCGCCGACCAGCCAGGACCCGACGGTCAAGGCGGCCCTGGCCGATGCGCAGAAGGCGGTCGAGGCCGCCGACAAGGCGCTCAAGGCCGGCGACTGGGCGGCGTACGGCAAGGCCCAGAGCGATCTGCAGGCCGCGCTGAAGCGGGCGATCGAGGCCGAGGCGAAGGTGCCGGCGCCCGCGCCGACCCCCAGCGGATAGCGGTAATGGTTCCACCCCGCGTCGTGCTACTGTTGGTTTACCGACGCGGGGTGGAGCAGCTCGGTAGCTCGCTGGGCTCATAACCCAGAGGTCGCAGGTTCAAATCCTGTCCCCGCTACTGAAGACGAAGGCCCGGATCCGATGGATCCGGGCCTTCGTCATGCCCAATCGAGTTTTTCGCCGACGCGGGGTCACTGGGGTGGGTGAGTTGGGGTGTGAGCGTGTTTGACTTGTCTCTCTGTGGGCATGTCGACAAAACGCTGTAGTGACCTCACTCACTGCGACATACCAGGTGTACGCGGGTAGCAGGTGATGCGACGATGGGATTTATGGGGGACAGGTCAACTCTGCTGGAGACAGGGCGGTTTGTGAGGGCGGACTCCGAATCGGATGCGGAGGCCGATGGGGCGGCTCAGGCCGTTGACGTGCGGACCGCGATGACCACGCGGGCGGTACGGACCACGGCCGCGGCGCCGACCACGCCGGACGTGTCGGACGTGTCAGTCGTGTCGGTCGACGCGCTGTTCGACGACGCGGTCTTCGGGCTGACCGACGCGGCCGGCGACGCCGCGCTGGAGGCCCGCCACCGGGTCGCCGCCGACAAGGGGGACCCGGGCGCGATGAGCGTACTGGGCGCCCTCCTGCTGCGCCGCGGCGACCTCGCGGGGGCCGAGCCCTACCTGCGCGGAGCGACCGGGGAGGGCGACCGCGCGGCCGCGAACAACCTGGGCGTACTGCTGCACCAGCGCGGCTACCCCGAGGAGGCCGCCGGCTGGTGGCGCGTGGCCGCCGTGGCCGGATCCGCTCCCGCCGCGCACGCCCTGGGCCGCCACTACCGCGAGCGCGGCGACGAGCCCGCCGCCGAGTACTGGATGCGCCAGGCGGCGGAATCCGGCCACGCCCTGGGGGCCTACGGCCTCGCCGACCTGCTGGAGCACCGCGGGGACAAGGGTGTCGAGCGGTGGTTCCGCGCTGCCGCCGAGCAGGGGCACCGCGAGGCCGCGTACCGGCTGGCCCGGCACCTGCGCAAGGGCGACCCGGCCGAGGCCGAGCAGTGGTACCGGCAGGCCGCCGCGCGGGGCCACCGGCGCGCCGGGCTGCACCTGGGCGCGCTCCTGGAGGCGCGCGGGGAGCTGAAGGAGGCCGGCCGCTGGTACCTCACCTCCGCCAAGCAGGGTGAGGCGCGGGCGGCCTGCGCCCTCGGCTTCCTGCTGCGCGACGCCGGCGACGAGGAGAACGCGGCCACCTGGTGGCTGCGGGCCGCGCAGGACGGCGACGGCAACGCGGCGAACGCGCTGGGCGCCCTGCACGCCGCGCGCGGCGAGACCCAGACGGCCGAGAAGTGGTACCGGGCCGCGATGGACGCGGGCGACCAGAACGGGGCGTACAACCTCGCGCTGCTCTGCGCCGCCCAGGAGCGGACCGGACCGGCCGAGCAGTGGTACCGCCGTGCCGCCTACGCGGGACACCGCGAGGCGGCCAACGCGCTGGCCATCCTGCTGCTCCAGGGCGGTGACGCGGAGGGTGCGGAGCCGTGGTTCTCGAAGGCGGCGGAGGCGGGGAGCGTGGACGCCGCCTTCAACCTCGGCATCCTCTTCGCCAGCCGGGACGAGGACCGGACGGCCCTGAAGTGGTACGAGCGGGCGGCCTCGGCGGGACACACCGACGCGGCGCTCCAGGTCGGCATCGCGCTGGTCCGCGACGGCGAGGAGCGGGCGGCGGAACGGCACCTGCGCTGCGCGGCCGGCGGCGGCAGCGCGGAGGCCGCCTTCCGGCTGGCCGCGCTGCTGGAGTCGCTGGCGCCGCCGCCGGAGCCGGTGGCGCTGGGCGAGTCGGTGGGCGGAGCCGCGCGCACCGAGAGCGAGGAGTGGTACGAGCGTGCCGCCGAGCTGGGGCACCGGCGTGCGCAGGTCCGGGTCGGCATGCTGGCCGCCGCGCGGGGCGAGCTGGGGGCCGCGGCGCGGTGGTACCGGGAGGCGGCGGAGGCCGGCTCCCGCAACGGCGCCTTCAACCTGGGGCTGCTGCTGGCGCGCGAGGGCAACGAGCCCGAGGCGGCGCTGTGGTGGACCCGGGCGGCGGTGGCCGGACACGGGCGCGCGGCGCTGCGGCTGGGACTGCTCGCGGCCCGGCAGGGAGACCTGACGGAGGGGCAGAAGTGGTGCGTGCGCGCCATGGAACTGGGCCCCGCGGAGGTCTCCGAACGGGCTGCCCGACTGCGCGAAGCGCTGGCCGAGGAGCTATCCGCGTAGACCGCCGGTTAACCGATTTGCATCTGCTCGCCACGCTCGCGTAGAGTCAGGTTTACCGACGCGGGGTGGAGCAGCTCGGTAGCTCGCTGGGCTCATAACCCAGAGGTCGCAGGTTCAAATCCTGTCCCCGCTACTGAAGAACCGAAGGCCCGGATCCCCTGGATCCGGGCCTTCGGTCGTTTCGCATGGAAAGACGGCAAAGGGGGCCGGGGCTCGACGAGCCCCGGCCCCCTTCATTGGCTACGTCCCCGTCACGCCCCCGCGCAGGAAGGGCACACCCCGCGGTAGGTGACCTCGACCGCCGACACCACGAAGCCGAAGCGTTCGGTGTCCGGCAGGTCGGCCAGCGGGTTGCCGGCCGGGTGCACGTCGCGGATCGCCCCGCACTGCGCGCACACCAGGTGCTGGTGGGGGCGGTGGGCGTTCGGGTCGTACCGCTTGGCGCGCCGGTCCGTGGACACCTCCAGGACCTCGCCCAGCGTGACGAGCTCGCCCAGGGTGTTGTAGACGGTCGCGCGGGAGATCTCCGGCAGCCTGTCCACGGCGCGCGCGTGCACCTCGTCCGCCGTCAGGTGAACGTGGTCACCGTCGAGCACCTCGGCCACGACGCGCCGCTGTGCGGTCATGCGCCATCCGCGTCCGCGAAGTCGTTCCAGCAGGTCACTCATGCGGCCAGCCTAACAGCGAGGGGATTCGGTGTAACTCCCGAATCAGTGTCGACTTGGATGCTTACTTGACTTAGACAAAGTCCATCGTAGGATCGGTTACGTTAGGGCGCAGGACAGGTTTGCAGCAAATTTACGCAGGAGGCGCACGTGACGCAGGGACCGCTCACCACGGAGGCCGGAGCTCCGGTCGCTGACAACCAGAACAGCGAGACCGCCGGCATCGGCGGCCCCGTTCTGGTTCAGGACCAGCTGCTGCTGGAGAAGCTCGCGCACTTCAACCGCGAGCGCATCCCGGAGCGCGTGGTGCATGCCCGTGGCGCCGGTGCGTACGGCACCTTCACGCTGACCCGCGACGTCTCGCAGTGGACCCGGGCGAAGTTCCTGTCCGAGGTCGGCAAGGAGACCGAGACCTTCCTGCGCTTCTCCACCGTCGCCGGCAACCTCGGTTCCGCCGACGCCGTGCGCGACCCCCGCGGCTGGGCGCTGAAGTTCTACACCGAAGAGGGCAACTACGACCTCGTCGGCAACAACACCCCGGTGTTCTTCATCAAGGACGCCATCAAGTTCCCCGACTTCATCCACACCCAGAAGCGCGACCCGTACACGGGCTCGCAGGAGGCGGACAACGTCTGGGACTTCTGGGGTCTGTCGCCCGAGTCCACCCACCAGGTGACCTGGCTGTTCGGTGACCGCGGCATCCCGGCGACCTACCGCCACATGAACGGCTACGGCTCGCACACGTTCCAGTGGAACAACGAGGCCGGCGAGGTCTTCTGGGTCAAGTACCACTTCAAGACCGACCAGGGCATCAAGAACCTCACCCAGGCCGAGGCCAACCAGCTCGCCGGTGAGGACCCCGACTCGCACCAGCGCGACCTGCGCGAGTCCATCGAGCGCGGCGAGTTTCCGTCCTGGACCGTGCAGGTCCAGATCATGCCGGCGGCCGAGGCGGCCGAGTACCGCTTCAACCCGTTCGACCTCACCAAGGTGTGGCCGCACGAGGACTACCCGCCGATCGAGATCGGCAAGCTGGAGCTCAACCGCAACCCGGAGAACGTCTTCGCCGAGGTCGAGCAGTCGATCTTCTCCCCGGCGCACTTCGTTCCCGGCATCGGTCCCTCCCCGGACAAGATGCTCCAGGGCCGTCTCTTCGGCTACGGCGACGCCCACCGCTACCGCGTCGGCATCAACGCCGACCACCTGCCGGTGAACCGCCCGCACGCCACCGAGGCGCGCACCAACTCCCGTGACGGCTACCTGTACGACGGCCGCCACAAGGGTGCGAAGAACTACGAGCCGAACAGCTTCGGCGGCCCGCACCAGACGGACCGTCCGCTGTGGGTCTCCTCCGCCGTCACCGGCGGCACGGGCAACCACGCCGCGCCCTCGCACTCCGAGGACAACGACTTCGTCCAGGCGGGCAACCTCTACCGCCTGTACTCGGAGGACGAGAAGACCCGTCTGGTCGAGAACCTCTCCGGCTTCATCGCCAAGGTCTCCCGCGACGACATCGTCGAGCGTGCGATCAACAACTTCCGCCAGGCGGACGGTGACTTCGGCAAGCGTCTCGAGGCCGCGGTCCAGGCCCTCCGCGCCTGATTGACGCCTTGCCGTAGCAGGCCGACGGGCCGGTGCTCCCCGTGAGGGGGGCGCCGGCCCGTCGGCCGTTCCTACGCGGGAACGGAGGCGGGCACGGTGGTGCGCCGCGCCGGGGCCCAGCAGCGGATGACGTCGCGGACGGACACGATGCCCACCGGGCCGCCGTGCTCCAGGACGATCAGATGACGGAAGCCGCCGTGGGCCATCGCCTCGGCGGCTTCCTGCACGGTGGCGTCCGGGGTGCAGAAGACCACGTTGTTGGTGGTGTGGGCGCCCACGGACTCCCGGTCGGGATCGTGGCCCGCGCCGATCGAGTTGAGGATGTCGCGCTCGGTCAGGATGCCGATGCCGCTGTGTTCGGGATCGAGGACGACGGCGGCGCCGACGCGCCGGCCGGACATCAGGCAGGCCGCCTGCCGCAGGGTGTGAGTGGGTCCGAGGGTGAGGATCACGGTGCTCATGGCGTCGCGGACGAGCATGAAGAGAGCCACCTCCTGGTGAGTCCCCCCGCTTGGGTGGGTGCGCACGAAGAGCCGCACTTAGAGAAGCCCTTCACAAGCGCACAAGCGGAGGAGTCTCAGATTCCCACGCACACGGAGAGCCAGCAAGGAGGCGCGTAAGGGGCACATTCGGCACGTGCGGGCGCAGGCCACCGTCGCGCGGCGGCGCGCGCCCGTCCCGCGGACGTCAGCCGCGCGGGCGCAGCAGGTCCAGCATCTCCGCGTGCAGCAGCCCGTTCGAGGCCGCCGCGTTGCCGCCGTGTACGCCGTCCGCCCCGTCCAGAGCGGTGAAGCGGCCGCCGGCCTCTTCCACCACGACCGCCAGGGCCGCCATGTCCCACAGGTTCAGCTCGGGCTCGGCGCACAGGTCGAGCGAGCCCTCGGCCACCATCATGTACGGCCAGAAATCGCCGTAGCCCCGCGTACGCCAGCACGCGCGGGTCAGGTCCAGGAAGCCGGGCAGCCGCCCCTGTTCCTCCCAGCCGCTCAGCGAGGAGTAGGCGAAGGAGGCGTCGCCGAGGGTGGCGACCTTGGAGACGCCGAGCGGGGTGGTCTCGCCGAGCGCGCCCCCCGTGTAGGCGCCCCGACCGCGCGCCGCCCACCAGCGGCGGCCCAGGGCCGGCGCGGACACCACGCCGACGACGGGACGGAAGACGCCGTCGGCCTGCTCCTCCATGAGCGAGATCAGCGTCGCCCACACCGGAACGCCGCGCACGTAGTTCTTCGTACCGTCGATCGGGTCCACGACCCAGCGGCGCGGGCCGTCGCCCTTGAGTCCGTACTCCTCGCCCAGGATGGCGTCGTCGGGCCGCGCGGCGGAGATCCCGGCCCGGATGATCTCCTCGGTGGCGGTGTCGGCCTCGCTCACCGGGGTCATGTCGGGCTTGGTCTCGACCTTGAGGTCGAGGGCGCGGAACCGCTCCATCGTGGCGGCGTCCGCCGCGTCGGCGAGTTCGAGGGCAAGGCGCAGGTCATCGTCATACTCGGGCATGCCAGAACCCTACCGAGACGGCCGGGCCGACGGGACGGGCGTCCACGGTGCGGCACGGGCACCCTTGACAGGATCTGTCGGTCCGTCAACTCTGGCGGAGACGTCGACCGGAGGCGTCGAAGGGGAGGCGACGGTGCCCACGGCCCGGGAGTCCTTGCTGGAAGCGGCGGGAGCGGCGCTCGCGGCGCGCCCGTGGCCTGCCGTGCGGATGATCGACGTCGCGGCCACCGCCGGGGTCTCGCGCCAGACCCTCTACAACGAGTTCGCGGGAAAGACGGGCCTGGGCCACGCGCTGGTCCGGCGCGACGCGGCCTGGTACCTCGACGGGGTGGACCGGGCCCTGTCCTCCCCGGGCGCCCCGCCCGAGCGGCTGGCGGCGGTCGTGGAGTGGACCGTCCGCGCGGGCCGGGAGCGCCCCCTCGTACGGGCCCTGCTGACGGGGTGCTGGAACGGCAACTTACCCGTCCCGGCCGGCCGCGGGGTCCGGCCGGGGCTGCCCGCGCTGGGACCCGCCGAGCTGATCCGCGGGGTCCGCGAGCGGGCCCACGCCGCCTTCGGGGCGCAGGAGGGGGCGCAGCGGTGCGAGCTCGCCGTGCGGCTCGCGCTGTCCTACCTGGTCGCCCCGGCCGAGCCGGCGGGCCACGCCGGGCTGCTCAGGCTGCTCAGTGGGACGAGCCCGAGAGCTGGAGCCCGATGACGCCGAGGATCACCAGCGAGATCGAGACGAGCTTGAGGGTGGAGACCAGATCCCCGAGGAAGACCATTCCGTAGATCGCGGTACCGGCCGCCCCGATGCCGGTCCACACCGCGTAGGCCGGTCCCACGTCCAGCTTCTTCAGGGCCAGGGTGAGCAGACCGAAGCTGCCGAGCGCGAAGCACGCGAAGGCGATGGTCGGCCACAGCCGGGTGAAGCCGTGCGACAGCTTGAGGCAGACCGCGAACCCCGTTTCCAGGATCCCGGCGACCACGACCAGCAGCCACGCCATGGCGTATGCCTCCCCGCGTCATGTGACGCGCTCACGGGCACGGCCCGAGCGTCACTTGGTGCGATTATGCATTTACCAGACATCGGGGACGGCAAACCCCGCCGGTCCTTCACCCTTCGATCGGTTGCCCGCTTCGGTCGCCCGCCCGATCAGTCGCCCTCGCGGCGCTCCCGCGTCTGCAGCAGCCGGCGCAGCGAATACAGCCGCGCCGGATCCGCGTGGCCGTCCTCCACCCACTTGTCGAGCGCGCAGTCCGGCTCGTCGTGGCTGCACGCGCGCGGGCACCCCTCGGTCCCCGGCACCAGTTCCGGGAAGGCCAGGATGACCCGGGACGGGTCCACGTGGTGCAGGCCGAAGGACCGTACGCCCGGGGTGTCGATGACCCAGCCGTCCCCGCCCGGCAGCGGCAGCGCGAGCGCCGAGGTGGTGGTGTGCCGGCCCCGGCCGGTCACCGCGTTGACCACACCGGTCGCGCGCTGGCGGCCCTCGGCGACCAGCGAGTTCACCAGCGTGGTCTTGCCGACGCCCGAGTGGCCGACGAAGGCGGTGATCCGGCCGTTCAGGCGCTCGCGCACCCGTTCGGCCGCGTCGCCCGTCGCCAGCTCCTCGCGGTTGGTGACCACGTAGTTCAGGCCGAAGGTCGAGTAGATCTCCAGGATCTTGTCCGCGGAGGTCAGGTCGGACTTCGTGAGGACCAGCAGCGGTTCCAGCCCGGCGTCGTACGCGGCCACCAGGCAGCGGTCGATCATCCGGGGGCGCGGTTCCGGATCGGCCAGCGCCGTCACGATGGCGAGCTGGTCGGCGTTGGCGACGACGACGCGCTCGTACGGGTCGTCGTCGTCGGCCGTGCGCCGCAGGACGGACTTGCGCGCCTCGATCCGCACGATGCGGGCGAGGGTGTCCTTCTTGCCGGACAGGTCACCGACGATCCAGACCCGGTCCCCGACCACCGCCGCCTTGCGGCCCAGCTCGCGGGCCTTCATCGCGTGCACGGGCCGGTCCTCGACCAGGCACGTGAGCCGGCCGCGGTCCACGGTGAGGACGAAGCCCTCGGCCGCGTCCTCGTGCTTGGGGCGGATGGTCGTACGCGGCCGGTTGCCCTTGGGGTTGGGCCGCTGGCGGATGTCGTCCTCGTCGGTGTGCTTCCCGTACCTGCGCATGACGGGCCCTACGCTCCCACGCCTGCCGGAGCCGCTTCGGCCCGCGCGAGCATGTCCGCCCACATCTTCGGGAAGTCCGGCAGCGTCTTCGCGGTCGTCGCCACGTTCTCGATGAGCACGCCCTCCACCGCCAGACCGATCACCGCGCCGGCCGTGGCCATCCGGTGGTCGTCGTACGTGTGGAACGTGCCGCCGTGCAGCTTGCGCGGCCGGATCCGCAGACCGTCCGCGGTCTCCGTGACATCGCCGCCCAGCCCGTTGATCTCCTTGGTGAGCGCCGCCAGCCGGTCCGTCTCGTGCATCCGCAGGTGCTGCACCCCGCGCAGCACGGACTCCGAGTCGGCCAGCGCCGCGACCGCCGCGATGCCCGGGGTGAGCTCCCCGACCTCGCCCAGGTCCACGTCGATGCCGTGGATCTTGCCGGTGCCGGTGAAGACCAGGCCGGCGTCGGTCAGCTCGCAGGAGCCGCCCATCTCCGTGAAGATCCGGCGCAGCGCGTCGCCGGGCTGCGTGGTGCGGCGCGGCCAGTCCGGGATGGTGACGGTGCCGCCGGTGATCAGGGCCGCCGCCATGAAGGGCTGCGCGTTGGAGAGGTCCGGCTCCACGACCAGGTCGCGGCCGAGCAGGGCGCCGGGGGCGACCCGCCAGACGTTCTTCTCGCCGCCGGACTCGGGGGTGTCGACCTGCGCGCCCGCCGCGCGCAGCATCTCCACCGTCATCCGGATGTGCGGCATGGACGGCAGGTTGGTGCCCACGTGCCGGACCTCGACGCCCTGGTTGAAGCGCGGGGCGGAGAGCAGCAGCGCGGACACGAACTGCGAGGAGTTGGTCGCGTCGATCTCGACGGTCCCGCCCTCCAGGGCCCCGCCGCCCTGGACGGTCAGCGGCAGCGCCCCGCGGCCGTCGTCGTCGATGCGGGCGCCGAGCGTGCGCAGCGCCGTGATGACCTGGCCCAGGGGGCGCTCGTAGGAGCGCGGGTCCCCGTCGAAGCGGATGTCGCCGGAGGCGAGGGTGGCGACGGGCGGCAGGAAGCGCATGACCGTGCCCGCGTTGCCGACGTCGACCGTGGCCGGACCGTGCAGCGCGGCCGGGATGACCCGCCAGGCCTCGCCCGCGTCGCCCTCGCCGGCGGAGCTGGAGGAGACCGTCTCCTCGATGCCGACGCCCAGCGCGCGCAGCGCGTCGGACATCAGCTGGGAGTCGCGCGAACGCAGCGGGCGGCGCACCCAGCCCGGCTCGGAGGCGAGCGCGGCGAGCACGAGGGCGCGGTTGGTGACCGATTTGGACCCGGGCACGGTGACGGTGGCCTGGACGGCGGAGTCGGCGAGCGGGGCGGGCCAGAGGGCGGGGAGCGCGGGGGTCTCGGTCATGGCCCCCACTTTAGTGGCTTCCCATGGCCGCAGATCTTGATCACCGGGGGAGTCTCGGCGTGCGGACACCCGCCGGCCCGGGCCGGTCCGCGGTGGGCCGCAGGGGGAGCGGCGGCGGTCAGGGGCCCGTCGGAGGGCGAGCGGCGGCCGGTCTGACGGCGAGCAGAGGCCGGTCAGAGGGCCAGCAGCCAGCGGCCGCCGCCGATGAGCGAGCACAGCGCCACCACGTGGAACAGCAGCAGCCACACGACCGGGTGCACATGGGTGAGCCGTCCGAGCTGGTCCGCGTCGGAGTCGGGCGCTCCGCCGCCGCGGCGCTTCGCCCCCAGCTCGAAGACCGGCCGGACGCCGCCGAGGAGCAGGAACCACACCACGGCGTAGGCGAAGACCGCCTGCACGTCCTCGGGGGCCAGCCAGGAGACCAGGACGAAGGTGGTGCCCGTGACCAGCACCGTCAGCAGCCCGTACGCGTTGCGGATCATCACCAGCACCGCCAGCAGCAGGGCGGTCGCCGCCCACAGCAGCAGGGTGATCCGGTGCGCCGAGAGCAGGGCCGCCCCGCCGAGGCCGAGCAGGGAGGGCGCCGTGTATCCGGCGGCGGCCGTGAGGACCATGCCCAGGCCCGTGGGCTTGCCGCGGCTGACGGTGACCCCGCTGGTGTCCGAGTGCAGCCGGATCCCGTCCAGGCTGCGGCCCGTCAGCAGCGCCAGCAGCCCGTGACCGCCCTCGTGCGCGATGGTGATCGCGTTGCGCGACAGCCGCCACACCGGCCGGGGGCCCACCGCGACGAGCGCCGCCAGCCCCGTCGCGATCACCAGCCACTGGTCGGGCGCCGCCTGTATGCCGGTGAGCCGGTCCCACAGGCCGGCCGTGGTGCTGGTGTTCATGAGGTGGCGGACTCCTTGTGGTGGCGATCGGGTGACATGGCAGTGTGGCAGCCATGTGCGGAAGGTATGCAGCGAGTCGTGGGCCGGAGGAGCTGGCCGAGGTCTTCGGGGTGGAGCGGTGGGAGCCGGAGGAGGTGCTGGCACCCGACTGGAACGTGGCTCCGACGAAAGAGGTCCACGTCGTCCTCGACCGTCCTCTGAAAGACGCTCCGAGCCCGCGTCCGGTTCGCCAGCTGAGGGTCCTGAAATGGGGGCTCGTCCCGTCCTGGGCGCAGAATCCCGACGGCGCCGCCCGGATGATCAACGCCCGGTCCGAGACCATCGCCGAGAAGCCGTCCTTCCGCCGCCCCTTCGCGCAGCGCCGCTGCATCATCCCGGCGGACGGCTACTACGAGTGGGTCACCGCCCACGACGAGCGGCAGCTCGAGGTCGAGGGCAAGAAGAAGCGGACGCGCAAGCAGCCCTACTTCGTCCTCCCCTCCGACGGCTCCGTCTTCGCCATGGCCGGGATATACGAGTTCTGGCGCGACCGGACCCTGCCCGACGAGCACCCGCTCGCCTGGTGGGCGACCTGCTCGGTGATCACCGCCGAGGCCGAGACCGGTCCGCTCGGCGTCGCCCCCGCCGAAGGGCCGCGCTCGCTCGCCGACATCCACCCCCGGATGCCGCTGATGCTCACCCCGGACCGGTGGGACGCCTGGCTGGACCCGGCGCGGACCGACCCCGACGAGCTCCAGGCCCTGCTGGCCCCGCCGCCCGGCGGGCTGATGCGCGCCTATCCGGTGTCCACGGCCGCGAGCAGCGTCCGCAACAACGGGCCCGAACTGCTGGAGGAACTGGACGGGCCGGAGGAAGGCACGCTCTTCTGACGGCCCGGGCGTCGGGCGGCCCCGGCGTTTCGTACGGCCCCGGCGTTACCCCGGCGGCCGCCGCCGACGGCATGATCGGGGCATGAGCAGCACGCGCACCGAGCGCACCGAGCGCACCGAGACCATTGCCACCCCGGCGGGCGACGCCCGCATCACCTGGCACCCGGCCCCGGCGGGCAAGGCCCGCCTGGTGCTCGCCCTGGGCCACGGAGCCGGCGGCGGGATCGAGGCCCGGGACCTCCAGGCCCTGGCCGCCGCCCTGCCCGCCCTGGGGATCACCGTGGCGCTCGCCGAGCAGCCCTGGCGGGTCGCCGGGAAGAAGGTCGCCGCCGCGCCCAAGGTGCTGGACGCGGGCTGGACCGCCCTGTGGCCCGCCTTCGCGGAGCCCGGGCTGCCCGTCGTCGCGGGCGGCCGCAGCGCCGGGGCCCGGGTGGCCTGCCGGACCGCGGCGGAGCTGGGCGCGGCCGGGGTGCTCGCGCTGGCCTTCCCGCTGCACCCGCCGGGCCGGCCGGAGAAGTCCCGGGCCGAGGAGCTGCTGGGCGCCGGGCGGCCGGTGCTGGTGGTCCAGGGGGGCCGCGACGCCTTCGGGCGGCCGGAGGAGTTCCCGGCGCGGGGAGCGCGCGGAGCCTCGTACGAGCTGGTGGAGGTGGAGGGCGGGGACCACGGCTTCGCCGTGCCGAAGAGGACCGGTCCCACGCAGGAGGAGTCCCTGGCGGTGATCACCGGGGCGGTGGCCGGGTGGCTCGGCAGGCTGCCGCTGTGATGCCGGTGTGACGTTGGTCCCGAAACCCGGCCCCCGCCGGGGAATGTGCCGCAGCGGCCTTCTGTTGTCCCGGATGTCGGTACGTACAGGAAGACGTCGGAGGAGAGGCAACGCATGACCCAGGTCATCAGCCAGAACCGTCCGCAGGCCGCTGACCTGGACTGGACAGTGCTGCCCGCGCCCAAGCGCGGCACGGTTCGGGCGGCGGGCGACCGGGATGGTCGACTATTCTCCGATTCGAGCGGGTCCGCTTTCGGAGTCGCCACGCAGTCGGAGGAGGTGGGTCCTGTCGCCGGGACCGACGAAGGCCACGCGGAGGAGACGACCCCGGAGCGCAATGCGCGTTTCGAGAGGGACGCCCTCGGCTACCTCGACCAGATGTACTCGGCCGCCCTGCGCATGACGCGCAATCCGGCCGACGCCGAGGACCTGGTCCAGGAGACGTACGCGAAGGCGTACGCGTCCTTCCACCAGTTCCGCGAGGGCACCAACCTGAAGGCGTGGCTGTACCGCATTCTGACCAACACCTTCATCAACTCGTACCGCAAGAAGCAGCGCGAACCCCAGCGCAGTGCGGCCGAGGAGATCGAGGACTGGCAGCTTGCGCGCGCCGAGTCGCACATGTCGACGGGCTTGCGTTCCGCCGAGTCGCAGGCGCTCGATCACCTGCCCGATTCCGATGTGAAGGAAGCGCTCCAGGCCATTCCGGAGGAGTTCCGCATCGCGGTCTATCTTGCCGACGTAGAGGGCTTTGCGTACAAGGAGATCGCGGACATCATGGGTACACCCATCGGTACGGTCATGTCGCGACTGCACCGTGGCCGCCGTCAACTCCGTGGAATGCTTGAGGACTACGCCCGTGAGCGCGGGCTCGTCCCAGCCGGCGCGGGAGAGTCGAACGACCTGAAAGGCTCGGGCTCATGAGCTGCGGAGATGCGCACGAGACGGAGTGCTCCGAGGTCCTGGACCACCTTTATGAGTTCCTGGACCAGGAGATGCCCGACAGCGACTGCACGAAGTTCGAGGCGCACTTCGGCGAGTGCAATCCCTGTCTGGAGAAGTACGGCCTGGAACAGGCCGTGAAGAAGCTGGTCAAGCGCTGCTGCGGATCGGACGACGTGCCGACCGATCTGCGCTCGAAGGTGATGGGACGGATCGAGCTCATCCGTTCGGGGCAGGCGGTGCCGGACCATGACATTACGGCCGCGCCGCCCGAGCCGGCCGTCGTCGAGCCGATGCCGGGATCAGCGGCGGGCTGAAAAAGTTGAAAACCGGCCAGCTTCGCCGGTGAAGTGGTACCCGATTGAACAATCTCGAACAGCCGCCCCCGGAAGGGCACTTCCTTCACTCGAAGGTGGTAATCCGGGGGCGTCCGCATGGCGCAATGCAAAAATGTGGCCCACCTCGCTCCCGGGCCCACTTATTCTCCCCATTCGGGTACTGGTTTGATTCGTACCTGACTTGCACGGCTCAGGGGGAGGAGAGCGCCATGCGGGTACTTCCGCCGTTGGCGCGCGCCTACGTCCTGTGCGCCGTCCTGGCCGCCTGCGCGTGCGTCGCCCCGGCCGTCACCGGTTCCGCCACCCCGTGGCCCTCCATCGGCCTGCTCGCCGTCCTGTACCTCGGCTGCGAACTCGTCAAGGTGTGCCCGCTCATGGGCCGCCGGGTGCCCGAGGGCCTCGGCTCCTTCTTCCCGGTGGTGCTGGCCGCCGTGTTCCTCCTGCCGCCGGCCGCCGCGGCCCTCGTCGCACTGCCCGGCGGACTCGCCGGGACCGTGACGGCGCGGCCCGCACGGGTGCGGCGCATCTGGCACGGGGCGCAGCAGTCCATAGCCGCCTGGACCGCCGGGCAGGTCTACGGGCTGCTGGGCGGGCCCGAAGCGCTGGGCGGAGGCTCCTTCGGCGGGACCGGGCCGACCGGCCCGGACGGGTCCGTGCCGTCGGAGGGTCCGGCCGCCTGGGTCGCCGACTTCCCGTACGTGATGCTCCCCGCCGCCGCCGCGGCCGTCGCCTTCTGCCTGGTGCTGACCGCCCTCGACGGCTGCATCCTGGCCGCCGCCGAGCGCCGACCCGCCGCCACCGCCTGGCGCGGCCTCGCGACCCGGTCCCTCGCCCCGCACTGCGTGCACGGCCTCGCCGGACTGATGATGGCCGTCATGTGGCGCAGCCCGTACGGACTTCCGGCCGCACTGCTCGTCATGCTGCCCATGTACATCTCCTGCTGGGTCTTCGCCCAGTACCACCGCGAGCGCGCCGCCCACCAGGCCACCATCAGGGCCCTGGTCCAGGCCGTCGACATCAAGGACCGCTACACGCGGGGCCACAGCGAGCGGGTCGGACAGGCCTCGGCGATGATCGCCCGCGAGCTGGGCATGGGCGAGGAACGCCTCGAAGTCGTCCGCATCGCCGGCATCCTCCACGACGTGGGCAAGCTCGGCGTCCCGACCCGGCTGCTGCGCAAGGACGGACCGCTGACCCCCGAAGAGCGCAGGATCATCGAACTTCACCCCGAGTACGGACACGAGATGGTGCGCGGCATCGGCTTCCTGGGAGAGGCCCGCGCGGCGATCCTGCACCACCACGAGCGGGTGGACGGCTCCGGCTACCCGTACGGGCTGACCGGGGAACAGATCCCGGTGCTCGCCCGGGTCGTGGCGGTCGCCGACGCCTTCGACGCGATGACCTCGACCCGGTCGTACAGCAGGGCCCGGCCGGTGCGGGTCGCCCTGGCCGAGCTGGAACGCTGCGCGGGGGCCCAGTTCGACCCGGACATGGTGCGGGCGCTGGTCGACGCGATCGGCCGCCAGGGCTGGCATCCGAAGGTGACCTCGGACGACGACCTCCAGGTGATCCCGGCCCTTGCTCCCGCTGCAGGGGCGGACGGGGACCGGGCCGTGCCCAGCGGCGCCCCGGGCGGGGTGGCGGACGGCACCGGTGCGGTGCTGGCCGGGCTGCCCGCCCAGGCCGCCCCCGCCGGGGCTTCGCCCCAGGCCGGCCACTGCGTGCCGGAACCCCCGGTGGAGAGCGTGCCCGCGGGCCGGCCCGGAACGGGGCGGCACGACGGGCCGGGGACGCCGGGCTCACCGTCCGCCTCCGCCGCGGCGGCAGCGGACCCGGCGGGAACGCCCCGGTCCCCGTCCGCCCCTGCAGCGGGAGCAACGGCGTGAGGGGCTGGGCCGTCGGCGTCGTCCGCGGGGCCGCCGGGGTGCTGACCGTGGCCGCGCTCGGGCACACCGTCTGGAACGGCCTCGTCGAGCCGGCCAACGCCCTCGCCTTCGGCACCCTGATCACCATCGGCGAGCTCGCCCGCCGGGACAGCGGCGACGCCGCCCGCCAGCAGCCCGCGCCGCTCGGATCCGCGGGGGCGCTCGCGTACGCCCTGCTCGGGCAGAACGCCGGAGCCCCCACCCACCACGGGGTCCTGCAGATCGTCGCCGTGGTGGTCACGGCCGCGCTCCTCGGGATCGTCCCGCACATCGCCCGGGGCCGCGGCCCCGCCCTCGACCACCTGGCCCGCCGCGTCCTCACCGTCACCTTCGCCGCCGTCTGCTTCCAGCCGCTCTACAACTCCGGGCAGCTGGAGCACTGGGTCGGCCAGGGCCCGTACCTCGTGCTCTTCCTGGTCTTCCTGCTCGGGCTCACGGCCCTGTGCGACGCGGTCCTCGGCGCCGTCCTCGCCGGCGCACGGACCGGCTGGCCCTTCGCCCCGCTGCTCCGCGACGAGCTCCGCGCCCAGCTGGGCATCGGCTCCGCGATCTGCGCCACGGGCGTGGTCATGGCCCTCGGGGTCGCCGTCGCCGGCCTGTGGGCGGTGCCCGTCTTCAGCGTGCCACTGCTCCTGACCCAGATGTCCTTCCACCGGATCACCGCCATCCGCACCACCTACCGCCAGACCATCACCTCCCTCGCCCGCGCCACCGAGATCGCCGGCTACACCCGGCCCGGCCACTCCCGCCGGGTGGCCGCGCTCAGCTGCGCCGTGGGCCGGGAGCTGGGCCTCTCGGAGCGGGAGATCACGGTGCTGGAGTACGCCGCCCTCATGCACGACATCGGGCAGCTCTCCCTCGTCGACCCGGTCCCGGCCGGGGCCACCGCCGAGCTGCCCGAGGCCGAGGCCCGCCGGATCGCCGGGCTCGGCGGCGAGGTGGCCCGCCAGACGGGGGTCCCGGCCGAGGTCGCGGTGGTCGTGGAACTGCAGGCGGACCCGTACCGCGACCAGCCCGTCGCCGCCCGGATCGTGCGCACGGTCAACGCGTACGACGATCTCGTCGGCGGGGCCCGTCACCCGGGCGGCTCATTGGAGGCCCTGGAGCGGCTGCGCCTGGGGACCGGGCACGACTACCAGCCGGAAGTCGTGGAGTGTCTCGCCAGGGTGCTCGCCCGGGGCGGACGTGCCAGAGTCGTACCCGTCCCGCCTGGGTAACCCATGGGTAATGAGCGGCCGTCCGAGTGGGCATGGTTGGATGCCAGTGAGAGTGTTCCCAGCAGGAGTGTTCGCAGCAGGAGTGTCCCGAGCAAGAGT
This sequence comes from Streptomyces sp. GL_141, assembly GCF_057834385.1. NCBI lineage: Bacteria > Bacillati > Actinomycetota > Actinomycetes > Kitasatosporales > Streptomycetaceae > Streptomyces > Streptomyces sp. GL_141. The sequence continues at coordinate 2,747,127 of NZ_CM174402.1, read as the reverse complement.
GTCCGGCAGGCGGGAATCGTGAGGATCTTCGGGAAGGTACGGCATCGGCCATCCGCTTCGTGGCGGCAGGCCACCGACCGCGCGTTCACGCTGATCGGCGACGGTCGGTACGAGGACGCGGGAGCGCTGCTGACCAGAGCGGCGGACCTGGAACCCTGGCTGTCCGAGTCCTGGTTCAACCTGGCGCTGCTCCACAAGTTCCGCCACGACTGGGAGCAGGCGCGGGCCGCCGGGCTGCGCGCCGTGGCCCTGCTCGACCGGGAGACCGGCGCCCCGGACTGGTGGAACGTCGGCATCGCCGCGACCGCGCTCCAGGACTGGCCGCTGGCCCGCCGCGCCTGGCAGGCGTACGGGCTGAAGGTGCCCGGAGACCCGCACGGCGCGAGCGGGAGCGGTCACGCCCACGGCGAACCGGTCGGCATGGAGCTCGGCAGTGCGGCCGTGCGGCTGTCGCCCGAGGGCGAGGCCGAGGTGGTCTGGGGCCGCAGGCTGGACCCCGCCCGCATGGAGGTCCTGTCGATCCCGCTGCCCTCCTCGGGGCGGCGCTGGGGCGAGGTCGTCCTGCACGACGGTGTCCCGCACGGCGAGCGCGTCACCGCGGCCGGTCCCTCGTACCCCGTGTTCGACGAGATCGAGCTGTGGGCGCCCTCCCCGGTGCCGACCTGGGTGGTGCTCCTGGAGGCGGCCACCGAGGCCGACCGCAACGCCCTGGAGCAGCTGGCCTCCGACGCCGGCTTCGCCGCGGAGGACTGGTCCTCCTCGGTGCGGCTGCTGTGCCGGACCTGCTCGGAGAGCGCCATGCCGAGCGGTGAGGGCGACGGCGAGCACCTGGACCCGCACGACCACAGCGAACCGGGCCACCCCGGCCCGCTGGGCCACCGTACGGCCGGGTCCGGATCCCTGTGGGTGCCCGAGCGGGAGTGCGGGATCGCGGCACCGGCGGGTCTGGTGCGCGGGCTGCTCGACGGCTGGGTCGCGGACAGTCCGGACAGCCGGGAGTGGCGGGATCTCGAAGAGGTCTGCTGAGCCGGGGCCGTAGTCTGTACCGGCACATCGGTGACTGGTGGACTTACGGAAGGCGTACGGCGGACATGGCGCAGCAGGAGAACGACGTTGTCGAGAGCGTGAACGACGGGTACGTCGTCGACACCGAGGACTGTGAGGCGCGCGAGCTCGCCCACCGCGAGCGCGGCACCGCCCGCCCGATCACGGTGGTCGGCAACCCGGTCCTGCACCGGGAGTGCAAGGACGTCACCGAGTTCGGCGACGAGCTGGCGCAGCTGATCGACGACATGTTCGCCAGCCAGAAGGCCGCCGAGGGCGTGGGCCTCGCCGCGAACCAGATCGGCGTCGACGCCAAGGTCTTCGTCTACGACTGCCCGGACGACGACGGCAACCGTCACACGGGTGTGGTGATCAACCCCAAGCTCGTCGAGCTGCCGGCCGCCGCCCGCATCCTGGACGACTCGAACGAGGGCTGCCTGTCGGTCCCGACCGCCTACGCCTCGCTGGCCCGCCCGGACTACGCCGAGGTGACCGGCCAGGACGCGCAGGGCAACCCGATCAAGGTGCGGGGCACCGGCTACTTCGCGCGCTGCCTCCAGCACGAGACCGACCACCTGTACGGCTACCTGTACATCGACCGGCTCTCGAAGCGGGACCGCAAGGACGCGCTGCGGCAGATGGAAGAGGGCACCCCGCGCTACGAGACGGTTCCGAACGCGTAGCCGCACCTTCCCGTACGCGATACGCGATACGCGAAAGGCGCCCCGCTCCGGTCAGGAGCGGGGCGCCTTTCGCTTGCGGCGGCGCGGAGCCGGTCGGCGGCGCTAGTCCCAGCCCAGGTCGCTCGGGTCGGCCGCGACCGGGTGCCGGCCGACGGTCCGGATGGAGCGAGTCATGAGAACCCCCCTGTCGTATGCGAACCACCAAACCGTAGGGCGAAAACGATCAAGAAGGGGGAAGTTCTCGTTCAGCTGACGGATCCGGCCGGACCTCAGGCCGCGGACGGGCCCCGGAACGCGCGGCGGAAGGCGTTCGGGGTGGTGCTCAGCGTCCGCAGGAAGTGGTGGCGCAGGGCGGCCGCGGTACCGAAGCCGCAGCGGCCCGCGATCGCGTCCACCGTCTCGTCGGTGGCCTCCAGCAACTCCTGCGCCAGCAGGACGCGCTGGCGCAGCACCCACTGGTACGGGGTGGTCCCCGTCTCCTGGAGGAAGCGGCGGGCGAAGGTCCGCGCGGACATGTGGGCCCGCTCCGCGAGCTGCTCGACCGTGATCTCCTCCTCCAGGTGGCGGGCCATCCAGCCGATCACCTCGCCCACCGTGTCGCAGGAGGTGCGGGGCAGCGGACGCTGGATGTACTGCGCCTGCCCGCCGTCCCGGTGCGGCGGTACGACCATCCGCCGGGCGATGGTGTTGGCCACCTCGGCGCCCTGCTCCTGCCGGACGAGGTGCAGGCACGCGTCGATCCCGGAGGCGGTGCCGGCCGAGGTGATCACCTGGCCCTCGTCCACGTAGAGCACGTCCGGGTCGACCCTGGCCCGCGGGAAGCGCCGGGCCAGGGCCGGGGCGTGCATCCAGTGCGTGGTGCACCGCCGGTCGTCCAGCAGCCCGGCCGCCCCCAGCATGAAGGCCCCGCTGCACACGCTCAGCACCCGCGCGCCCCGGTCCACGGCCCGCCGCAGGGCTTCGAGGAGCGGCTCCGGGTACACGCGGGTGGGGGCCTGGCGGTCGGCGGGCAGGCAGATCAGATCCGCCTCCTCCAGCCGGTCGGGTCCGTAGGGGAGGGTGAGGCTGTAGTGGCCGTCTCCGACGGTGACCGGATTCCCCTCCATCGCGCAGACGGCGAAGTCGTAGGTGGGCAGCCCCATCGCACTGCGGTCGATCCCGAAGACCTCGCAGAAGATGCCCATCTCGAAGGGGGTGACCCCGTTCACCACGGCCACGGCCACGTTGTTGAGGGAGGAAGGCTTCAGCATGTCTCCAGTGTGGCAGTAATTCGCTCTTTCATGACAGTCCTGCCACTGTCCGGTTTCGGCCCCGGTGGCGAGAGTGGAGTCATGAACACGCTCCTCGACTACCTCGTCGTCCTGGCCGTCGCCACCGTCCTCCTGGGCCCCTCCCTCTACTGGGCCGCGCGCGAGCGCCGCCTCGACCGGCAGGTCCGGGCGGCCGGGCAGGGCGCGCGGGCGGCGGGAACGACGAAGCGCCCCCGCCCCGGGAACCGGCCGGCCAGGCCGGTCTCCCCGTGGGCGGGGGCGCTGTCGGGCGAGCCGCTCGGCCCGCCCCGGGCCTAGAAGTCCTCGTCCAGGTCGACCGTGCCCTCGACCGCGACCTGGTAGGCCGACGGGCGGCGCTCGAAGAAGTTCGTCAGCTCCTGGACGCCCTGGAGCTCCATGAAGGAGAACGGGTTCTGCGAGCCGTAGACCGGCGGGAAGCCGAGGCGGACCAGGCGCTGGTCCGCGACGCACTCCAGGTACTCGCGCATCGACTCGGTGTTCATGCCCGGCAGGCCGTCACCGCACAGGTCGCGGCCGAACTGCAGCTCCGCCTCGACGGCCTCCTTCAGCATGTCGACGACCTGCTGCTGGAGCGCGTCGTCGAAGAGCTCGGGCTCCTCCTTGCGGACCGTGTCCACGACCTCGAACGCGAAGTTCATGTGCATGGTTTCGTCCCGGAAGACCCAGTTCGTCCCCGTCGCCAGGCCGTGCAGCAGGCCGCGGGAGCGGAACCAGTACACGTACGCGAAGGCGCCGTAGAAGAACAGGCCCTCGATGCACGCGGCGAAGCAGATCAGGTTCAGCAGGAAGCGGCGGCGGTCGGCGGCCGTCTCCAGGCGGTCGATCTTCTCCACCGAGTCCATCCAGCGGAAGCAGAACTGCGCCTTCTCGCGGATCGAGGGGATCTCCTCGACCGCGTCGAAGGCGGCCGCGCGGTCGTCCGGGTCGGGCAGGTAGGTGTCGAGCAGCGTCAGGTAGAACTGGACGTGCACGGCCTCCTCGAAGAGCTGGCGCGACAGGTACAGGCGCGCCTCCGGGGAGTTGATGTGCTTGTACAGGGTCAGCACGAGGTTGTTCGAGACGATCGAGTCGCCCGTCGCGAAGAAGGCGACCAGCCGGCCGATCATGTGCTGCTCGGAGGGCGTCAGCTTCGCGAGGTCGGCGACGTCCGAGTGGAGGTCGACCTCCTCCACCGTCCAGGTGTTCTTGATCGCGTCCCGGTAGCGCTCGTAGAAGTCCGGGTAGCGCATGGGGCGGAGCGTGAGCTCGAAGCCCGGGTCCAGGAGGTTCTTGGTGGACTGGGTGGTGCTCATTACTGGCAGGCCTCGCAGGACTCGGGGTTCTCAAGGGAGCAGGCCAGCGCGTCGGCGTCGACGGCCTGCGGGAGCGGGGTGGCGGCGGCCGGGACGGCGGAGCCGGACGCGGCGCGGGCGATCTTCGTCGCCGGGCGCGAGCGCAGGTAGTACGTGGTCTTGAGGCCCTGCTTCCAGGCGTACGCGTACATCGAGCTGAGCTTGCCGATGGTGGGCGTCTCCAGGAACAGGTTCAGCGACTGGGACTGGTCCAGGAACGGCGTACGGGCCGCCGCCATGTCGATCAGTCCGCGCTGCGGGATCTCCCACGCCGTGCGGTACAGGTCGCGCACCTCGGCCGGGATCCAGCCGAAGCCCTGGACCGAACCGGAGGACTCGCGCAGCGCCTCGCGGGTCTGGGCGTCCCAGACGCCGAGCCGCTTGAGCTCCTGCACCAGATAGCCGTTGACCTGGAGGAACTCCCCGCTCAGGGTCTCGCGCTTGAAGAGGTTGGAGACCTGCGGCTCGATGCACTCGTACACGCCCGCGATGGAGGCGATGGTCGCCGTCGGGGCGATGGCGAGGAGCAGCGAGTTGCGCATCCCGGACTTCGCGACCCGGGCGCGCAGCGCGTCCCAGCGCTCCGGCCAGTTCAGCTCGACCTCGTAGTGGTCCGGGTGCAGGACGCCGCGGGCCGTGCGGGTCTGCTCCCACGCGGGGAGCGGGCCGCTGCGCTCGGCCAGGTCGCAGGAGGCCTCGTACGCCGCGAGCATGATGCGCTCGGAGAGCTTCGTGGACAGCGCCTTCGCCTCGGGGGAGTCGAAGGGCAGCTTCAGCTGGAAGAAGACGTCCTGGAGGCCCATCGCGCCCAGGCCCACCGGACGCCAGCGGGCGTTGGAGCGGCCGGCCTGCTCGGTCGGGTAGAAGTTGATGTCCACGACGCGGTCGAGGAAGGTGACCGCGGTGCGGACGGTCTCGTCCAGGCGCTCCCAGTCGATCTCCCCCTCCACGACGAAGGCGCCGAGGTTGACCGAGCCGAGGTTGCAGACGGCCGTCTCGCCGTCGTTGGTGACCTCGATGATCTCGGTGCAGAGGTTCGAGGAGTGGACGACGGTGCCCGGCTCGGCGGTCTGGTTCGCCGTGCGGTTGGAGGCGTCCTTGAAGGTCATCCAGCCCTGGCCGGTCTGCGCGAGGGTGCGCATCATCCGGCCGTACAGGTCGCGGGCGGGCATGGACTTGCGGGCCAGGCCCGACTCCTCGGCCTTGCGGTACGCGGCGTCGAACGCGTCGCCCCACAGGTCGACCAGCTCGGGGACGTCGGCGGGGGAGAACAGCGACCAGTCGGCGTCGGCGTTCACGCGGCGCATGAACTCGTCCGGCACCCAGTGGGCCAGGTTCAGGTTGTGGGTGCGGCGCTGGTCCTCGCCGGTGTTGTCGCGGAGCTCCAGGAACTCCTCGATGTCCGCGTGCCAGGTCTCCAGGTAGACCGCGGCGGCGCCCTTGCGGCGGCCGCCCTGGTTCACGGCGGCGACGGAGGCGTCGAGGGTCTTCAGGAACGGCACGATGCCGTTGGAGTGGCCGTTCGTACCGCGGATCAGGGAACCGCGGGCGCGGATGCGGGAGTACGAGAGGCCGATGCCGCCGGCGTGCTTGGAGAGGCGCGCGACCTGGTGGTAGCGGTCGTAGATCGAGTCCAGCTCGTCCAGCGGGGAGTCCAGCAGGTAGCAGGAGGACATCTGCGGGTGGCGGGTGCCGGAGTTGAAGAGGGTGGGGGAGGAGGGCAGGTAGTCGAGGCGGCTCATCAGCCGGTACAGCGAGGCCACTTCCTCGACGGCCTGGACGCTCTCGTTCTCCGCGAGGCCGCAGGCCACGCGCAGCATGAAGTACTGGGGGGTCTCGATGACCTGGCGGGTGATCGGGTGCCGCAGCAGGTAGCGGCTGTGCAGGGTGCGCAGGCCGAAGAAGCCGAAGCGGTCGTCGGCGCCCTCGGCGAGCGCGTGCCCGACCAGCGCGTCGAGCCGGTTCGCGTGCAGGCGTACGAAGTCCGCGGTGCGGTCGGCGATGAGCCCCTCGCGGTGGCCGACCTCGACGGAGCCGGAGAAGGAGGTGGAGCCCTGGCCGGCGGCCTCGTCGCGGACGGCCAGCGTCAGCAGGCGGGCGGCGAGGCGGGAGTAGGCCGGGTCCTCGGAGATCAGCCCGGCGGCCGCCTCGGTGGCGAGCGTACGGAGCTCCGCCTCGTCGGCGGCGGCGCTGCGGCCGCGCAGCGCGGCGGCGGCGACCCGGCCGGGGTCGGTGTCGGGCAGGTCGGCGGTCAGCTCGGTGAGCGTGCGCAGGAGCGCGGCCCCCGGACCCTCGTAGGCGGACGGGTCGGACTCGGCGCGCGGTGCGGAAGGCGCGATGGTCACGGGGGGAGCTCTCCCTCGCTCGGCTCCGGGAACACCGTTGGTGCGGGGCGCGAGGGGGCGCACGTGGGGGCGCGTGCCTGGCAGGGCAGTGCGCGTGCGCCACGTGGCGTCCACCGGCCCAACCGCGAGGCCCGGACGTGTCTGCACCCGGATCGGTCGAGCCGGGCGCACTGTCGACAGGTCCTCGGACTTGCGGATGCACCGAGCGGATCGGTGCATTTCATACCGTTGCGGGACAGTTCCGGATTCTCACCGGATTCCCCTGCGACGACAGCGAGCACGAGCATACATGTGGGGGCCGGTGCTCGCGGTAGCCCCCACATGTTGTGTCGCTCCTCGCGGGCGGTGCACCGCTAGAGCTCCAGGCGGTAGGTGAGCAGGGGGAGCCCCGGAACCGGGTACCAGTCCCGCTCGGGCGTCCGTACGAAGCCCAGCCGGTCGTAGATCCGGTGTGCCCCGAGCATCTTCTCCGTGGTCGACAGCACCAGGTGGCGCACGCCCTCCAGCTCCCGGGCGCGGCTCACGCAGGCCCGTACGAGGGCTTCGCCCGCACCGCGTCCGCGCGCCGCGGGGGAGACGGCCAGCATCCGGAACTCGGCCTCGCCGGGGCCCGCGATATCGCACAGCGGGCTGCCGGGAGGCGCGAAGGTCACACCGCCGAGCAGCGTGCCCTCGTACTCCGCGACGAGCACCTCGCCGTCGGGGGCCCGGCCGGCGACGTCGCGCAGCCGGCTCAGGTAGGGGTCGTCCTCGGAGAAGTCGAGCAGTCCGTCGTCGAGGTACGCCCGTGCGGTGATCTCGCCGAGCTCTTCGTATTCGGCGGCCGCCGCCGTCCTGATGATGATGTCCATGGCACCGAGTGTGCGCCAGGGCAGGAAAAGGGGCCGCCGCGTTCCGTCGGGTGGACGGAACGCGGCGGCCCTTTGCGGCTCAGCGGTTCAGCAGCAGCGGAACCCTTCGCGCGGGTCGCCCTCGCGGGCGTCCGTGCGGGCCCGTTCGAAGGCCCGGCGCGACTGGACCTCGGCGTCGGGGTCGTGCGTACGGGCGTGGGCCACGTAGTGGTCGTAGGCCGCCTCGCCCGAGAACTCCCGTACGAAGAACCGGGCCCGGCCCAGCGCGTGGCGCAGCCGCGTCACGCGGGTTCCCGTACGGAGTCCTGCACGCGGCCGCCGCCCGAGTCGAGGCCGGCGGCGGCGAGTTCCGCCCGCTCCTCGGCGGTCGGGATCAGACCGGCCGGGGCGACGATCTTGGACTCGGTCCACGGGAACTCGACCATGGTGACCGACTCGGGCTTGCGGATGGCCTTGAAGCAGGTCCGGGCGGCGTCCACGAGCACGATGATGATCAGCAGGGCGAAGAACACGGACAGGACGCCGTCCACCGTGGCGTTGGTGACCACGGTGTGCATCTCGTCCATGTTCTTGGCGGGCTTGAGGACCTTGCCCGCGTCGATCCCGTCCTGGTAGACGTCCCGCTGCGCGAAGAAGCCGATCTTCGGGTTGTCGGAGAAGATCTTCTGGTAGCTGGCGGTGAGCGTGACGGCCAGGTCCCAGGCCAGCGGAACGCCCGTCACCCAGGCCCACTTGAGCCGGCCGGACTTGATCAGCAGGGTGGTGCAGACGGCCAGGGCGACCGCCGCGAGCAGCTGGTTCGCGATGCCGAACAGCGGGAAGAGCTGGTTGATGCCGCCCAGCGGGTCCTTGACGCCGACCCACAGGAAGTAGCCCCAGCCGCCGACGACGACCGCGCTGGCGAACCAGACGCCCGGCTTCCAGCTGACGTCCTTGAAGGACCTGTGCACGTTGCCGAGGGTGTCCTGGAGCATGAAGCGGCCCACGCGGGTGCCGGCGTCGACCGTCGTCAGGATGAACAGGGCCTCGAACATGATCGCGAAGTGGTACCAGAACGCCTTCATCGCGGTGCCGCCGATGACAGCCGAGAAGATCTCCGACATTCCGAGTGCGAAGGTCGGGGCGCCGCCCGTACGGGACAGCAGGCTGGTCTCCTCCACGTCCTTCGCGGCCTGGGTGAGGGCCTCGGGGGAGATGGCGAAGCCGAAGTTCGTCACGGCCTGCGAGGCCGTCTCGACGGTGGCGCCGACGACCCCGCCGGGGGAGTTGATGGCGAAGTACAGGCCCGGGTCGATGATGCAGGCCGCGATGATCGCCATGATGGCGACGAAGGACTCGGTCAGCATCGCGCCGTAGCCGATGACCCTGACCTGGGTCTCCTTCTGGATCATCTTCGGGGTGGTGCCGGAGGAGACCAGGGAGTGGAAGCCGGACAGGGCTCCGCAGGCGATGGTGATGAAGACGAACGGGAACATCGAGCCGGCGAAGACCGGGCCGTCGCCGCGCGAGGCGAAGTCGGTGACCGCGGGCATCTTCAGCGTCGGCATGGCGATGACCACGCCCAGGGCGAGCAGCCCGATGGTGCCCACCTTCATGAAGGTGGAGAGGTAGTCGCGCGGGGCGAGCAGCATCCACACCGGCAGGACGGACGCCACGAACCCGTAGGCGATCATCCAGAGGACCAGCGTCTCCTTCTCCAGGGTGAAGAAGTCCGCCAGCGAGGACTCGGCGACCCAGCCGCCCGCGACGATGGCGAGCAGCAGCAGCGCCACACCGACGACGGAGACCTCGGTGACCTTGCCCGGGCGCAGGACGCGCAGGTAGAAGCCCATGAAGAGGGCGATCGGGATGGTCATGCCGATGGAGAAGACGCCCCACGGGGAGTGCGCCAGCGCGTTGACGATCACCAGGGCCAGCACGGCCAGCAGGATGATCATGATGGCGAAGACGCCGATCAGTGCGGCGGCGCCGCCGACCGGGCCGATCTCGTCCCGGGCCATCTGGCCGAGCGAACGTCCGTTGCGCCGGGTGGAGAAGAAGAGCGTGACCATGTCCTGGACGGCACCGGCGAAGATCACGCCCACGACGATCCAGATGGTGCCCGGCAGGTAGCCCATCTGTGAGGCGAGCACGGGACCCACGAGCGGTCCGGCGCCGGCGATGGCGGCGAAGTGGTGGCCGAAAAGCACCCGCCGGTCGGTCGGGTGGAAGTCGACACCGTTGTCAAGGCGTTCGGCGGGGGTGGCGCGGGTCTTGTCCACCCTCAGTACGCGGTGCGCGATGAAGCGCGCGTAGAAGCGGTAGCCGATCGCGTACGAGCCCAGGGCGGCGGCGAGCAGCCAGGCGGCCGAGATCTCCTCGCCGCGCGAGAGCGCCAGCACGCCCCAGCCGATGGCTCCCACGAGGCCGACCAGCACCCACACGGCCACGGCCTTGGGGGACATGCCCCCGGATGGAGAAGGCGAGTCCGGCGTGGTGCCCGGACTCGCCGCGTCCCGTCCCGACCGTGTGGCTCTCGGCTGCGTTTCTTCCGGACCTGGTTCCGTCATGATCCTCGTCCCCTCGTTGATCATCTGCGTGAGCGCAGGGAATCTACGGGGGACCGCCCGCTGGACGTAAGCCCCCGTCCGTATAGCGGAACGAGAGTCAACTACGAATCAGACGGCGGGGCGCTGGAGTCGGGCGACGAACTTGTAACGATCGCCGCGGTACACGGAACGCACCCACTCGACGGGCTCCCCGTCGGCGTCCAGCGAATGGCGGGAAAGCATCAGCATCGGCAGTCCGACGTCGGTGCCGAGCAGTCCTGCCTCACGCGGGGTGGCCAGCGAGGTCTCGATGGTCTCCTCCGCTTCGGCGAGGCGCACGTCGTACACCTCGGCGAGGGCGGTGTAGAGGGAGGTGTACTTGACCAGCGAACGGCGCAGCGCGGGGAAGCGCTTCGCCGACAGGTGCGTGGTCTCGATGGCCATCGGTTCGCCGCTGGCCAGGCGGAGCCGTTCGATGCGCAGGACCCGGCCGCCGGTGGCGATCTTGAGGAGGCCGGCCAGGGTGTCGTCGGCCGTGACGTAGCCGATGTCCAGGAGCTGGGAGGTGGGTTCCAGGCCCTGGGCCCTCATGTCCTCGGTGTACGAGGAGAGTTGGAGCGGCTGGGAGACCTTCGGCTTCGCGACGAAGGTGCCCTTCCCCTGGATCCGCTCGAGGCGTCCCTCGACGACGAGCTCCTGGAGCGCCTGCCGCACCGTGGTGCGGGAGGTGTCGAACTCGGCCGCGAGCGTGCGCTCGGGTGGCACCGGTGTGCCCGGTGGAAGGGTTTCGGTCATATCGAGCAAGTGGCGCTTGAGTCGGTAGTACTTGGGCACGCGTGCCGTGCGGGTGGCCGCCCCGCTGTCCGGCTCCGTGATCGCCCCTTCGGTGGCCATCGCCGCCCGCCTTCCCGACTCCAGTTTCGTTGCCGTCACCGGCTCCTCCGATATGTGCGGTCACATCGTGACACGGGAGGGAGGGCGGGCCTCCTCCCTCCCCCAGGTGTCGGTCCGATAACGGACCGAGCACCCGCTCATTAGACCCTTGACACCCCTAAAGGTCTAGGCCAAGCTCCAGCTACTGGTCTACACCAATATGGATCAGATCCCGGCCCCACGGGCAGTACTTGGTGCTTTTTGAGTCACCGCGGCGGGCAAGGGAAGTTGCAGGCAGCATCCCTGAGGAGGGTGGCGTGAAGCGCAAGCTCATCGCGGCGGTCAGTGTCGCGGGCATGATGGTCGGAGTCGCGGCGTGCGGCAACGGCGGCGACGACAAGCCGAAGGCCGACGCGGGTGGCGCCAAGGAGATCACCGTCTGGGTGATGGACGGCTCCGCACCGAAGACCTGGATCGACGCGGTCAACGCGGAGTTCTCCGCCAAGCACCCCGGTGTCACGGTCAAGGTAGAGGTCCAGCCCTGGAAGGGCATCCAGGAGAAGGTCACCACGGCCCTCTCCGAGAACACCCCGCCGGACGTCCTGGAGCTCGGCAACACCCAGACCGCCGGTTACGCGGTCACCGGTGGTCTCGCCGACCTGACCAAGGACAAGGCGAAGCTCGGCGCGGACGCCTGGGCCAAGAGCGGTCTGGCCTCGGCCGAGATCGACGGCAAGCTCTACTCCGCTCCGTGGTACGCGGCCAACCGCGTCGTCATCTACGACAAGAAGGCCTTCGAGAAGGCGGGCGTCACGGCGCCCAAGACCCGCGACGAGTGGGTCGCCGGCCTGGAGAAGCTGAAGGCGGCCGACCCGGCCTCGCAGCCGATCTACCTGCCCGGCCAGAGCTGGTACGTCCTCGCCGGTCTCCTCTGGGACGAGGGCGGCAACCTCGCCACCAAGGACGGCGACAAGTGGAAGGGTGGTCTCGGTACCCCCCAGGCCGCTTCCGCGATGGAGTTCTACAAGAAGCTCCAGTCCTTCTCCACCGCCCCGAAGGACAAGGACGAGGCGAACCCGCAGCAGTCCACCGACGTCGTTCCCAAGGGTGGCGTCGCCTCCTGGATCGGCCTCGGCTGGGAGGCCGGCGGTGCCGAGAAGGCGCTGAAGGACGCGGGCAAGGAAGCCGACTTCGGTTACTTCCCGATCCCGGGCAAGACCGCCGACAAGCCGGGCACCGTCTTCCTCGGTGGCTCGAACCTGGCGATCGCCGAGCGCTCCAAGAACAAGGACCTCGCCAAGGAGTGGCTGGCCCTCGCCGCAGGCAAGGACCAGATGACCAAGTACGCCGCCGAGACCAAGGGCGCGCTGCTCCCGAACCAGGTCGGCGCGAACTTCGCCCCGGCCGCGGGCTCCTTCGCCGAGGCGATGGCCAAGGCCGGCGTCAACGGCAACATCACCCCGGTGACCCCGGGCTGGGCGAACGTCGAGACCGAGCCGAACCCCATCAAGGAGTTCATGACGAAGGTCCTGAAGGGTGAGGACGCCGCCAAGGCGGGCGCGGACGCGGACAAGGAAATCGCGAGCCGCATCAACAAGTAACACCCCGAAGTACCCGTACTGAACGCACCGGGGGCGCGGTGGGCGCCCAGAGCGCCCACCGCGTCCCCGGTCGCGCATTGACAGACGTAAGCGCCGCCTGCTCCGAGCGGGGAAGCGGGTGCCAGTCGCCACAGTCAACCGCGAGGAAGCCCAGACATGACCGTGCACTCCCAGGGAGCGGCGACCTCCGCTCCACAGGACGCACCACACGAGTCCGCGGGGCCGGCCAAGACGCCGCCGCCCACCGGAGCCAAGGCAGCGTCCCAGTCTCCTCGCGGGGGCAGAAAGTCGCTCCCCTCAGGGTGGTTGCCGTACCTCCTGATCGGGCCCGCCGTGCTCAGCATGGCGACCCTGCTGCTGTACCCGCTGATCAAGAACATCATCCTGTCGTTCCAGAAGGTCGACAAGATCGAGTTCATTCAGCGGAAGGCGCCGTTCAACGGCGTGGACAACTACACCGAGCTGCTGGGCGACTCGCAGTTCTGGACCGTGGTCGTCCGCAGCTTCCTCTTCACCGCGGGCAACGTCTTCCTGATCATGGTGCTCGGCAGCCTCATCGGGCTCCTGCTGAACCGGCTCGGCAAGTGGATGCGCCTGGTCCTGTCGATGGCGCTGGTGATGGCCTGGGCCATGCCGATCGTCGCCTCCGTGACCGTCTTCCAGTGGCTGTTCGACGAGCAGTACGGCGTCATGAACTGGCTGATGCGCACCTTCGGCTTCGCCGGGTACGACCAGCACAACTGGTTCGAGACCGGCATGTCCACCATGGTGATCATCACCGTCCTGCTGGCCTGGGGCTCCATCCCCTTCGTCGCCCTCAACATGTACGCCGGCCTGACCACGGTCAGCGGCGAGCTGTACGAGGCCGCGCGCATGGACGGGGCCAACGGCTGGCAGACGTTCTGGAAGGTCGTCTTCCCGAACCTCAAGTCGTTCTTCCTGGTCACGACGTTCCTTGAGGTCATCTGGATCTTCAAGGCCTTCACGCAGATCTACGCGATGAACAAGGGCGGCCCCGACCGCGCCTCGGAGACCCTGACGATCTACGCGTACGTAGAGGGCCAGAGCCAGGGCCACTACGGTCTCGCCGCGGCGATCTCCGTCCTGACGATCGTGATGCTCGTGATCGTCATGTCCTTCTACTTCCGTCTGATCCTGAAGCAGGAGGAGGAGCAGTGAGCACCAGCACCGCCCCGAAGCCCGCGCCGTCCGCGCCGTCCGCGAAGCCCCAGCAGCTGCGCAACCGCCGGCCGATCCGTCCCGCGGCCGTCGCCAAGAACGTCGGCGCCCTGCTGCTGGCCGTCCTCTTCGTCTTCCCCGTCTACTGGATGTTCTCCTCGGCCCTGAAGCCGTCCAGCGAGATCCTCTCCAAGGACCCCGTCTTCGTCTTCGCGCCGACGATGGAGAACTTCACCAAGGCCACCGGCGTCGACCTGTTCTGGACCTACGTCGCGAACAGCTTCATCGTCACCATCGGAGCCGTCTCCCTGGCCCTGCTCGTGGCCCTCGCCGCGAGCTTCGCCATCGCCCGCATGAAGTTCAAGGGCCGCAAGGGCCTGGTCCTCGCGGTGATGATGGCCCAGATGGCGCCCTGGGAGGTCATGGTCATCGCGATGTACATGATCGCCCGTGACTCCGAGATGCTGAACAGCCTCCCGCTGCTCACCGCGATCTACTTCGTGATGGTCCTCCCCTTCACCATCTGGACCCTGCGCGGCTTCATCGCCGCCGTCCCGGTGACCCTGGAGGAAGCCGCCCAGATCGACGGCTGCACCCGCGGCCAGGCCTTCCGCAAGGTGATCTTCCCGCTGCTGGCCCCCGGCCTGATGTCCACCTCGCTCTTCGGCTTCATCACGGCCTGGAACGAGTTCGCGATGGTCCTGATCCTGAACAAGGACAAGACCGCGCAGACCCTGCCGCTGTGGCTGACCCAGTTCCAGACGGCCTTCGGCAACGACTGGGGCGCCACCATGGCCGCTTCCTCGCTCTTCGCGGTCCCGGTGCTGCTCATCTTCGTCTTCCTCCAGCGCAAGGCCGTCGGCGGCATGACCGCCGGCGCCGTGAAGGGATAACGGCCCATGACTGTCCTTGCGCACCGCACGACTGCGCCTGATTCAAACGACGGCCTGACGCAGGACGCCCTCGCGGTCCTCCAGCCCGGGTTCGAGGGCACCACCGCCCCCGGCTGGCTGCTGCGTCAGGTCTCCGAAGGCCTCACCGCCGTCGGCCTCTTCGGCCGCAACATCACCTCGCCCGAGCAGCTCGCCGCGCTGACCGCGCAGCTGCGCACCGAGCGGGACGACGTCCTCGTCGCCATCGACGAGGAGGGCGGCGACGTCACCCGCCTGGAGGTCCGGGGCGGCTCCTCCTTCCCCGGCAACCTGGCCCTCGGCGCCGTGGACGACGTGGACCTGACCCGCGACGTCGCCCGCGAGCTGGGCCGCCGGCTCGCCGAGTGCGGGGTCAACCTCAACTGGGCCCCGTCCGCGGACGTCAACTCCAACCCGGACAACCCGGTCATCGGCGTACGGTCCTTCGGCGCCGACACCCACCTCGCCGCCCGGCACACCGCCGCGTACGTCGAGGGCCTCCAGGCCGCCGGCGTCGCCGCCTGCACCAAGCACTTCCCGGGCCACGGCGACACCAACGTCGACTCGCACCACGCGCTGCCGCGCATCGACGTGGACCTCGAGACCCTGGCCGCACGGGAACTCGTACCGTTCCGGGCCGCCATCGAGGCCGGCACCAAGGCCGTCATGAGCGCCCACATCCTGGTGCCCGCCCTGGACCCGACCCGCCCGGCCACCCTCAGCCCGCAGATCCTGACCGGTCTGCTGCGCAAGGAGCTCGGCTACGAGGGCCTCATCGTCACCGACGGCATGGAGATGAACGCCATCGCCGGGACGTACGGCATCGAGCGCGGCTCGGTGCTGGCCATCGCGGCCGGCGCCGACGCCATCTGCGTCGGCGGCGGGCTCGCCGACGAGGACACCGTGCTGCGGCTGCGCGACGCGCTGGTCGCGGCCGTCCGCGAGGGCTCGCTCCCGGAAGAGCGCCTCGCCGAGGCTGCCGCCCGGGTCCGCTCCCTGGCGGAGTGGACCCGCCAGGTCCGACAGGGCGCGCGGCCGGAGGGGAGCAGCGCGCCCGGCATCGGACTGGCGGCGGCCCGCCGCGCGGTGGTCGTGACGGGTTCGCCCAAGGCGGCCGCCCCGGTGAACGCCCCGTACATCGCCACGCTCACCCCGGTGGCGAACATCGCCGTCGGCGACGAGACCCCGTGGGGGGTGGCCGGGGAAGTGTCCGCGCTGGTCCCGGGCACCGAGTCGGGCGTGTACCCGCAGGGCTCGACCGCCGCCGACGTGCTGGCGGCCGCGGGGAACCGCACCGTCGTCGCGGTGGTCCGCGACGCGCACCGGCACCCCTGGATGACCGAGGCCCTGGACGCGCTGGTCGCGGCGCGTCCGGAGACGATCGTGGTCGAGATGGGGCTGCCGCGGGCCGAGCCGCGGGGGGCGCTGCACATCGCGACGCACGGGGCCGCCCGGGTCTGCGGCAGGGCTGCCGCGGAGATCATCGCGGGCGTCTAGCCGAGGACACGGACCGGAGCCGGGCACCCGTCACGGGGGTGCCCGGCTCCGCCGCGTCCGGCCTGCCGCGTCCGGCCCGCCGGGTGCGGCGGACACGGCGAAGGCCGGGCCTTCCCCCGGGGGGGAGGACCCGGCCTTCGCCGTGCCTACGGGGCTACGCGCCCACGGGCTTACAGGCCCTGCCAGGCGGGCTTGTTGGCGTACGCGTGGCGGAAGTAGTCCGCGAGCTTCAGCTTGGACGCGGCGGCCTCGTCCACGATCACCGTGGCGTGGCGGTGCAGCTGGAGCGCGGAGGCCGGCACGAGGGCGGACAGCGGGCCCTCGACGGTCTGCGCGACGGCCTCCGCCTTGCCCTCGCCGGTGGCCAGCAGGACCAGGTGGCGGGCGTCGAGGATGGTGCCGATGCCCTGCGTGATGACGTGGTGGGGCACCTGCTCTATGTCGTTGTCGAAGAAGCGCGCGTTGTCCACGCGGGTCTGCTCCGTCAGCGTCTTGATACGGGTGCGGGAGGCGAGCGAGGAGCAGGGCTCGTTGAAGCCGATGTGCCCGTCCGTGCCGATGCCGAGGATCTGGAGGTCCACGCCGCCGGCCGCCGCGAGGGCGCGGTCGTAGGCGTCGCAGGCGCCGACGATGTCCTCGGCCGAGCCGTCCGGGCCCATGAAGGCGGCCTCGGACAGGCCCAGCGGCTCCACGACCTCGCGCAGGACGACGGCGCGGTAGGACTCCGGGTGCCCGGCCGGCAGGCCGACGTACTCGTCGAGCTGGCAGACGCGGGCCTTGGAGGCGTCGACCAGTCCGGCCTTGACCTTGGCGGCGAGGGCCTCGTAGATGGGCAGCGGGGTAGAGCCGGTCGCCACGCCGAGCAGGGCGTCGGGCTTGCGGCGGACCAGGGCGGCCATGGCCTCCGCGATGAGCTCGCCGCCTGCCTTGGCGTCCGGGACGATGACAACTTCCACGCGGGGCCTGCCGATCTGGAGTGTGACAATTGTGGTATAGACCAATCTAGCAGAGGCGAGGCCCCGTTGCCGGGTCTTCGCGCACACTCCATGGTGGGCCGGATCCGCCGCTCCGGCCTCCCGGGCCGGGGAGGCCGGAGCGCCCGGAAGGCGCCTCCGCTACAGCGCGAGCCGGAGCCCGCCCGTCGCGGCGAGGTGCTGGCCCGTGACCCAGCGGGAGTCCGGGGAGGCGAGGAAGGCGACCACGTCCGCGACCTCCTGCGGGGTGCCGAGCCGGTCGAAGACCGAGCGGGAGGCGGCGTGCGCGCGGGCCGCCGGGTCCGCGAGCCAGGCGGCGTTCAGGTCGGTCTCCACGACCCCGGGACCCACCGAGTTCACCGTGATGGTCCGCGGCGCGAGCTCGGCGGCCAGCGAGACCGTCAGCGCGTTCACGACGCCCTTGGCCATGATCGTGGCGAGGATCGCGGGCAGGGCGATGTCCGGGGTGCCGGTCACGTTCACGATCCGGCCGCCGTCCCGCAGCCGCTCCAGGCCGTGCCGGATCACGAAGAACGGCGCCTTCGCGTTGAGCGCGTGCACCCGGTCGGACGTCTCCTCGTCCGTGGAGCCGATGCCGGCGAAGGTGGCGGCGCCCGCGTTGTTCACCAGGACGTCGACCCCGCCGTCTCCCTCGGCGGCCAGCGGGTGGGCCGCGTACGCCGCCCAGAGGGCCTCCGCGCCGCCCGGGACGCCGAGATCCGCCCCGACCGCGAAGGCGCGACCCCCGGCCTCCTCGATGGCGCCCGCGGTCTCCTTGGCGGCCGCCGCGTTGTGTCCGTAGGCCACCGCGACGAGTGCCCCGTCGCGGGCGAGGCGCTCCGCGATGGCCCGCCCGATGCCCCGGCTGCCGCCCGTGACCAGTGCCGTCTTCCCCTTGAGGCGACGTCGATCTCCGACCTGACCGCCTCGCTCGGGATCAGCGCCCCGAGCCTCTACGCGGCCTTCGGCGACAAGCGCAAGCTCTTCGATGAGGTCGTGGTGGTCTACGGCGGCCGCTACGGGGACTTCGCGGCCGTGGCCCTCGCCGAGGAGCCCACCGCCCGCGCGGCGCTGGGGCGCGTCCTGCACGAGGCGGCGGAGGTCTACACCGACCCCGCCCACCCGCCGGGCTGCACGGTGATCAGCGCGGCGGTCGACACCACCTCGGGCGAGGTGGCGCAGGCGCTGCGCGTGCGACGGGAGGCCAATCTGGTGGCCTTCGAGCGCCGCATCCGGGCCGATGTCGCCACGGGGATCCTGTCGGCCGGTACGGACACGTGGGCGCTGGCGCGCTACGCCGTGGCGGTGCTGCAGGGGATGTCCCAGCAGTCGCGCGACGGCGCGGACCGGGCGGAGCTGGAGGCGGTGGCGGAGCTTGCCATGCGGGCCTGGCCGCAGTAGGGGGCACATCGCTCGGGGGCGCATTCCGCGCGCCGCTTCCTCGCGTCGTATTCCTCTGGGCCACGGTGCCGAACGGGACCCTCAGCCCGCCCGGCACCGTAGCCCGGAGTACTTACGGTCGACGGGTGTGCGGTGCCCGACGGCCGGTGGGAGGTGACGCGCGGTCAGGGCAGATCGCGCGGCTTACCTCGATCCGTCCTCCTGTGCGGGGAGGACGGAAGCGTGATGCAATTGTGGACTAGACCAATCTGTTCTGTCCATCCAATGACGGAACCCTGATTACCGTCACTTCCTCCAACCCTACGCGGAAGCGGGGTCTCCTGGATACTCCGGAGTATCGCGCTGAGGAAAGTCATGGCCCGTACCCGGGGTACGCTCGCCGGGTGCCCTCCATGAACGACCTCGTACGCCAGCACACCGCTCTCAGTGAAACCGACCTGGAGTGGCTCCACCTGCTGGTCTCGGAGTGGCAGCTGCTCTCCGACCTCTCCTTCGCCGACCTCGTGCTGTGGGTTCCCACGCTCGACGGCAGCCGGTACGTCTCGGTCGCGCAGATGCGCCCGAACACCGGTCCCACCTCGTACCAGGACGACATGGTCGGCCACCTGGTCCCGCGCGGCCGCCGCCCGCTGCTCGACGCCGCGCTCGACGAGGGCCGCATCGTGCGCGAGGGGGATCCGGAATGGCGCGAGGAGGTGCCGGTCCGCGTCGAGTCGATCCCCGTGCGCCGCGAGGGCCGGGTCCTCGGCGTGATCGCACGCAATACCAACCTGCTCACTGTGCGTACACCCAGCCGGCTGGAGCTCACCTACCTCCAGTCCGCCTCCGACCTGGCCCAGATGATCGCGGCGGGCTCCTTCCCGTTCCCCGGCCAGCAGGTCGACATGGACGCCTCCCCCCGCGTCGGGGACGGCCTGATCCGGCTCGACGCCGAGGGCGTGGTGACGTACGCGTCCCCGAACGCACTCTCCGCCTACCACCGGCTCGGCCTCGCCTCCGACCTGGTCGGCCAGCACCTGGGCACCATCACCTCCGAACTCGCGCCCTCCCGCGGCCCGGTGGACGAAGCCCTGGTCAAGCTCGCCAGCGGCTGGGCCCCGCGCGAGACCGAGGCCGAGGGCAGCGGCGGGGTCATCCAGCTGAGGGCCATCCCGCTCAAGCCCAAGGGCACCCGGATCGGCTCGCTCGTCCTGTGCCGCGACGTCACGGAACTGCGCCGTCGCGAACGTGAATTGATCACCAAGGACGCGACCATCCGGGAGATCCACCACCGGGTCAAGAACAACCTCCAGACCGTGGCGGCGCTCTTGCGGCTACAGGCTCGCCGCATGGATTCGCCGCAGGGCCGCGAGGCGCTGAACGAAGCCGTCCGCCGCGTCGGTTCGATCGCGATCGTGCACGAGACGCTGTCTCAGAACCTGGATGAGCGGGTCGAGTTCGACGAGATCGCCGACCGCGTGATCGCGATGGTCTCCGAGATCTCCCCGGGCAAGGTCGCCTGCCGGCGCACCGGCCGCTTCGGAATCCTGGACGCGGAGGTCGCCACCCCGCTGTCGATGGTGCTGACGGAGATCCTCCAGAACGCCCTTGAGCACGCCTTCACCCAGGGGGAGGGCGGCACCGTGGAGGTGTCCGCGGCCCGCTCGGGAAGCGGCCGCGACGATGCCCGGCTGCTGATCTCGGTGGTCGACGACGGCTGCGGTCTGCCCGAGGGCTTCGACCCCCAGCGGGCCGGCAACCTCGGGCTGCAGATCGTGCGGACCCTGGTGGAGGGCGAGCTCGGCGGCACCTTCGACATGGTCGCGTCCGAGCCGCGCGGCACCAAGGTCGTCCTCGACATACCGGCCAGCCCGCAGAAGTAGCGCGCCGCGCCGGTGACTCAGGGTGACGTCATGGGGTGCTCTCGGGCCCCGGACAGCACTGAACCCCGTACCGAATGGTTTTCGGTACGGGGTTCAAGAGCACGTTGCTGAGCGCTTATATGGGTACTACGCGCTGCGGCTCGAGGCTCGAAAGTCGATGTCAGGCGGTTGCGTTGCGCGCCCGATTGCGAGCGGCGCGGCGCTTCATTGCGCGGCGCTCGTCCTCGCTGAGACCGCCCCAGACACCGGAGTCCTGACCGGACTCGAGCGCCCACTGCAGGCACTGCTCCATGACGGGGCAACGGCGGCAGACGGCCTTGGCTTCCTCGATCTGCAGCAGCGCAGGACCGGTGTTGCCGATGGGGAAGAAGAGTTCCGGGTCTTCCTCGCGGCAAACGGCGTTGTGACGCCAGTCCATGGCTGCTCCATCTCCTTGTATTGCGGGCAGGTTGCTTGTGAATGTGAACGCTTTCACGAATCCCTTCGTGAGGGAAGGGAGACCGCCCAGTTTGGGGAAAAACTCGCCCTGGGCTGCCGGAGATTCGTGGAGGGGTTCTGGCGGTCTGTGTGGGTGCCGGGTTCTGCGGGCTGTCCCGATCGCCATGTAGAGATTCGCAAACCTCGGACGGGGATACAACCCCTTCCGGAAAGTTTTTTTTGATTCGTCGGTGTCTACTAGGTCACAGCCCTACTTCCTAGGGGTGGACCGGCGTGTAAACGTTCGAGTGGAAGGACTTTCGGCCCTTCCACTCACACAATCACACGCAGTGCACGGCGTACGCCTGTGAACCGAACGCTGGTGCGCAGGCCGAGGTGGTCTCCGTCCATCTGGAACGGAAGCGGCACCTTCGAATGCAAGGTGAAGTCCGTCAGATCGTGCAGAGACACCGCATGCTTTCCGTGCGGACCACGCTCAGGAGTCGAGGTCAGGAGCTGTGTCGCATAGCGAGCGACCGCCGGAGTTGACAAACGGTCCAGTGCCAATACGTCAAGCGCAGTATCGAACGACGCCTCCGGGGAGGCGTAGAGCGGCCGGTTGCCCAGGTATGTCCAGGGTGACGTGTTGCACACTATCGACAGCACCAGGTCCGTCACCGGATCCGCGCCGGGCCGCTCCAGCGTCACCGTGCCGTGCCGGCGGTTGGGCTCTTCCCAGAACTGGCGCATCAGCTGTCGCACGTACAGGGCATGGGTCGAACGCTTGCCCCGTTCCCGCTGCTGTTCGACGCGGCCCACCACGCCCGCGTCGAAGCCGAAGCCCGCGCAGAAGGTGAACCAGCGCGCCGGAACGGACTCGTCCTCCGTGCCCGGGGTACCGGCGGCGAGCCCCAGGCCGACCGTTCGTTCGCGCCGCTCGCGCAGTGCGTCCAGCAGGGCGCCGGTCGCCTCGACCGCGTCGTTGGGCAGGCCGAGTGCGCGGGCGAAGACATTGGTGGAGCCGCCGGGGACCACTGCGAGTCCGGGCAGCCGGTCCGGATCGGGTCCCTCGTGCAGCAGTCCGTTGACCACTTCGTTGACGGTGCCGTCACCGCCCAGGGCCACCACCAGGTCCATGCCGGTCTCGGCCGCCCTGCGGCCCAGGTCCCGGGCGTGGCCGCGGTATTCGGTGGTGACCGCCTCCAGCTTCATCTCGCTGGCGAGCGCATGGGTCAGGACGTCACGCGTGCGCGCACTGGTGGTCGTCGCTGCTGGGTTGGCCACGAGGAGTGCACGCATGGGCGTCAGCCTACCGACCCCTTCCGGCGCCGCCCATACTGGCCGTCCCCTCCGGGTGCGGGAGGGGCGCGGCTACGCTGCTGGGGTGAGTACGAAGCCCACCCCCACCGCGTCCGCCGTCCGCTCCCCGCTGCCCCGCCGGCTGACCGCGGCCGCCGCGCTGACCGCGCTGGAGGGGCTGGCCCTGGCCGGGCCCGGCGTCGCCGACCTCTACACGGCCGTCTCCGGCGGCGGCGACTCCCTGCAGGCCGCGACCGGCGGGGTCACCCTGCTCGTCCTGGCCGCGCTGCCGCTGGTCGCGGCGCGCGGGCTGCTCCTGGGCCGTCGCTGGAGCCGCGGCCCGGCGCTGATCACCCAGCTGATGTCGCTGCCGGTCGCCTGGATGCTGTGGACCGCCGAAGGGGCGATGAAGGCCGCCGCCGTGGCGCTGGCCCTGGCCGCGGTGGCCGTCACGGCCCTCCTGGTGAACCAGAAGGCCACCGAAGCACTGGGCATCGGGCCCGCGGAACAGGCCCGATAGCCCGTAGGGCGGCTCTCCTACTCCTCGACCAGGAGCTTCTCGCGGAGCTGGGCCAGGGTGCGGGCCAGCAGCCGGGAGACGTGCATCTGGGAGATGCCGACCTCCTGGGCGATCTGCGACTGGGTCATGTTGCCGAAGAAGCGCAGCAGCAGGATCCGCTTCTCCCGCGGCGGCAGTCCTTCGAGCAGCGGCTTGAGGGACTCGCGGTACTCGACGCCCTCCAGCGCCTCGTCCTCCGAACCCAGGGTGTCCGCGACCGCCGGCGATTCGTCGTCGGTGTCCGGGACGTCCAGCGAGAGCGTGCTGTAGGCGTTGGCCGATTCCAGGCCTTCCAGCACCTCCTCCTCGGAGATCCCCAGCCGTTCGGCCAGTTCGTGCACCGTGGGGGAGCGGCCGTGCTGCTGGGAGAGTTCCGCCGTCGCCGTGGTCAGCGAGAGCCGCAGCTCCTGCAGGCGCCGGGGGACCCGTACCGCCCAGCCCTTGTCACGGAAGTGGCGCTTGATCTCGCCGACCACCGTGGGCGTGGCGTACGTGGAGAACTCGACCCCGCGGTCCGGGTCGAAGCGGTCCACCGACTTGATCAGGCCGATGGTGGCGACCTGGGTCAGGTCGTCCAGCGGCTCGCCGCGGTTGCGGAAGCGCCGGGCCAGGTGTTCGACCAGCGGCAGGTGCATCCGTACGAGCCGGTTGCGCAGCTCCGCCTTCTCCGGCGAGCCGTCGGGCAGCGCCCGGAGCTCGATGAAGAGGGCCCGCGCGCCGCTGCGGTCGCGCGGATCCGGCAGGGGTGCCGGCGCCGTGAACACCGGAGCCCGGAGGGCTTCGGTGGCGTCCGCGGCCGGGGTGGTGTCCGCGGCCGGGGCCGCCGGCGGGGCCGTGGCAGCGGCCCCCGGTGGCTGGACCGGCAGTGTTTGGTCGTGCTGGTTCTCGCTCACAGGGCCCGCCCGTCGCTCCGCCGAGTCCAAAAAGCCGTTTTCCGCATCCGTGTCAGCCGGGTGCGGCCGGGCGTGCTGCTGCTCCGGAATGCCGCCGTCGACCTCGTGTCCTACCCGGGGCCGATCCCCGCCCCGCACCGGGACCTCCCCGCCGCTCACGCCGGGCCTGGTCCCGCGCCGCGCTGTTTGTAGAGGCTGATGCTCACCGTCTTGTTCTCCTCGACCGTGGCCTCGACCTTCCCGGCGAGAGCCGAGAGGACCGTCCACGCGAACGTGTCGCGCTCCGGGGCCCGGCCGTCGGTGGTCGGGGCGGAGACGGTCACCTCCAGCGAATCGTCCACCAACCGGAAGACGCAGCTGAGGACGGAGCCGGGCACGGCCTGCTGGAGCAGGATCGCGCAGGCCTCGTCCACCGCGATGCGGAGGTCCTCGATCTCGTCGAGGGTGAAGTCCAAACGTGCCGCGAGGCCGGCCGTGGCCGTCCGCAGCACCGACAGGTAGGCACCCGCAGCGGGCAGCCGGACTTCCACGAAGTCCTGGGTCCCGGGCTCGCCTGCGATCTGGGACACCCTCACCTCCAAGGTGGTACGAGCTCTGTTCGCCGGTGACGCTATCGCGATCCGGGCGATCGTGTCGCGGCACCCCTGTCGGAGGGTGCAGAACCCCTTTGAACTTAGCTGCACATAGCCGGCCGAAAGGCCGTACCTGCGACCAGTGACTGATGGTAAGCCCATGGGGACGCACAGTGGCTAGGGGTCTGCGGGTCCAAATCAGGGGAACCGGCGGAGGGTTGACCTACCCCACTTCAGACGATCGAACCGTCGACAAAACACCATCGCCAGGTCTCGCCCGGTTCGAAGCTGCGCATCACCGGATGTCCGGTCTCCCGGTGGTGCGCCGTGGCGTGCCGGTGGGGGGAGGAGTCGCAGCAGCCGACGTGCCCGCACCCCAGGCACAGCCGGAGCTGGACGGGATGGCTGCCGAGCGCCAGACATTCGGGACAGGTCTGGGCAAGCGGGACCGGCTCGGGGCGCGGCAGTTCGGGAACGTGGGTGCACTCGCTCATGATGGCCAGCGTACTGAGGTACGGGCGCCCGGGATGACATGACTCAAGCGAGGATGATCTTCGATGGAGGTATTGCCGCTGGTGGCGCTGGTCGCCGGCTGTGCGGTCGTCGCGGGCCTGGCCCGCCGCACCCCGGTGCCGGCGCCGCTGCTGCTGGTCGCCGCCGGACTGGCCGCGGCCTACGTGCCGGGCGTGCCCGAGTACGACCTGGACCCGCACATCGTGCTGCCGCTGCTGCTCCCACCGCTGCTCTACACGGCCGCGGTGGACAGCTCGTACCTGGACCTGCGGGCGAACATCCGGCCCGTGGCGCTGCTCTCGGTGGGGTACGTGCTCTTCGCGACCGTCGCCGTCGGGTACGCGGCGTACCTGCTGGTGCCGGGGCTCTCGCTGCCGGTGGCGCTGGTGCTGGGGGCCGTCATCGCCCCGCCCGACGCGGTCGCGGCGACGGCCATCGCGCGCAAGCTCGGGCTGCCGAACAGGATCACGACCATCCTCCAGGGTGAGTCCCTGGTCAACGACGCCACCGCGATCACCGCGTACAAGGTCGCGCTGGCGGCGGCGGTCGGGGCGAGCGCCGGCTGGACGGACGGGATCCGGGAGTTCCTGGTGGCCTCGGTGGGCGGGGTCGCGATGGGCCTGCTGCTGATGGTCCCGATCCACGTCCTGCGCACGAAGCTGCGCGAACCGCTCCTGCAGAACACCCTGTCGCTGCTGATCCCCTTCGTGGCCTACGCGGCCGCCGAGCGGGTGCACGCGTCGGGAGTGCTCGCGGTGGTGGTGGTCGCGCTGTACCTCGGGCACCGCAACTGGCAGGTCGACTTCGCGACCCGGCTCCAGGAGGAGGCGGTCTGGAAGATGGTCGCCTTCATCCTCGAATCGGTGGTCTTCGCGCTGATCGGGCTCCAGCTGCCGGTCGTGCTGAAGGGTCTGGGGGAGTACGAGGGCACGGCCGCGGCGGGCTACGCGGTGGTGGTGTTCCTCGTCGTGGTGGCGGCCCGCTTCGCGTGGGTCTTCCCGGCGACGTTCCTGCCGAGGCTCTCGCAGCGGATCCGCGGGCGCGAGCCGGAGACGACCTGGAAGGCTCCGGTCATCGTGGGCTGGGCGGGCATGCGGGGCGTGGTCTCGCTGGCGATCGCCTTCTCCGTGCCGATGAGCGTGCCGCACCGGAACCTGATCCTGTTCCTGACCTTCACGACGGTGATCGGCACGCTGGTGGTCCAGGGCCTGACCCTGCCGCCGCTGATCCGGCTGCTGCGGCTGCCGCCCAAGGACACCCACGCCGAGACCCTGGCGGAGGCCCAGGCCCAGAGCGAGGCCTCGCGGGCTGCGGAGGACCGCCTGACGGAACTCCTGGCCTCCCCCGCGAACGCCCTCCCGACCCCGCTGGCGGACCGGCTGCGCACGGTGCTGGAGCGGCGGCGCAACGCCGTGTGGGAGCGGCTGGGCGAGGTCAACGCGGTGACGGGCGAGTCCGCGGACGACGTCTACCGCCGCCTGGCGGGGGAGATGATCGAAGCGGAACGCGAGGTCTTCGTCTCCCTGCGCGACGCCCGCCGCATCGACGACGAAATGCTCCGGGCCCTGCTGCGCCGCCTGGACCTGGAGGAGGCGGCGGCCTACCGGGAGGAAACGGGGTAGCGGCGGGGACTAGGGGACTACGGGCGGCCCGTGATGACGGCCGCCAGGGTGGTGCCGCGGGGGAAGGTGCCCGCGCGGGTCAGGGAGAGCAGGGCCCACAGGAGCTTCGCCACGTAGATCCGCTCCACCGGCAGGCCGTGGCGGGACTCGAAGTCCGCCGCGAACTCCGCGAGCTCGGCGGGGACCCGGGCGTAGCCCCCGTGGGCGTAGCCCTCGGCCAGCGACCAGTCGCCCGCCGGGCTGCCGAAAGCGGCCGTCTGGAGGGAACGTATCTCCGCCTCCAGGAACCCGCCCCCGACCACCGGCACCCCCACCGCCCGCTGGCCCGCGCCGAGTCCCGCCGCCAGCCCGGCCAGCGTGCCGCCGGTCCCGCAGGCCGCGGCGGCCACGTCGCAGGCCCCGCTCAGCTCGCGGCCCAGCTCGGCGCAGCCGTGCAGCGCGAGCGCGTTGCTGCCGCCCTCGGGGATCACGTAGGCCCCCTCGGCGCCCGCGAGCGCGGGCAGCCCGGCCTTGTCCCGGTAGGCCGACCGGGTCACGAAGTGCAGCCTCATGCCGTCCGCGGAGCACCGGGCCAGCGAGTCGTTCAGCGGCCGCCCCGCGAGCTCGTCGCCCCGTACGATCCCGACCGTCGCCAGCCCCAGCAGCCGGCCGGCCGCGGCGGTGGCCCGGAGGTGGTTGGAGTAGGCCCCGCCGAAGGTCACGAGTTCGCCGCGGCCCTCCGCGACGGCGGCCCGCAGATTCGGCGCGAGCTTGCGCCACTTGTTGCCGGGCAGCTCCGGATGGACCAGGTCGTCCCGCTTGAGCAGCAGCCGCACCCCGTGCGCGGCGAACCGCTCGTCACGGACCTCCCGCAGCGGCGAGGCCGGGCGGGGTCGCAGGATCAGCTCGGGGTCGGGAGCGGGGCCGGGGCCGGGGTCGATTGGATGTTCCACCCGCCCATTGTGTGCCGCGTCCGCGGCAGGGGCGCCGCGGGTCAGTGCCGCCGGGTGAAGGCGGCGGCGCCGGAGCCGGTCCGTGCGGCGAAGCGGTGGGCGGCGGTGGGCGGCTCCAGGCCCTCGGAGAGGGGTTCCCGGTCACCGCCCCGCGTCCACCACGCCTCGGTCTCCCTGCTGTAGGCCGGCGGCCTGGACCGCTCGTCCGGTCGGAGGAGGCGGAGGAGGTGGCGGCCGGGGACGGGAGCGGGGCCTACTTCAGGCGCTCCTCGACGCGGGTGCGCATCGAAGCCATCGTGAAGCCCCTCGGGTCGATCTTGCCCGGGCGCCATTCCAGGTGGCCGATCACCGAGCGGGCGGTCCAGCCGTGGGCGCGGCACAGGGCGGCCGACGCGCGGGCCATCGCGTCGAGTTGGGCGGCCGGCCAGGGGTCCTCGCCGTCGCCGAGGTTCTCGCACTCGAAGCCGTAGAAGTGGCTGTTGCCGTCGGTGTTCGCGTGCTGGTCGGGCGGGAGGCGCTTCTCCGCGATCACCGCCGCCAGGACCTCGGAGTCGCCCGCGCCGGCGTGGTTGGCGCGGCCGTGGCCGACCAGGTGGACCCGGCCGTCCTTGGTGATCACGCCGTGGCAGAGCGGGCCGGGGAGGTCCGCGTGGCCGTCGCGGCAGAGCTGGACGGTGTACGGGGTCCCGCGCGTGACGGTGTGGTGGAGCATCACCCCGTGCACCGGGCCCCAGGGGCCCTTGTGGTTCCGGTTGCGGGTGCGCCAGCCGCCGACTTCGACGACCGTCAGGCCCTCGGCCCGCAGGGCGCTCAGGATCCGGTCCGCGGACAGGGGTGCGGACATGACCGCCTCCTTGGCTGTGAGTAGCCGAATGGTTACCCAACGTTTAGTGGAGGCGGTCATTCCGTCGCAAGGGCGCGCACCCGGCGCACGGATCACGCCGAGGCGAGCCACAGGTCGGGGCCGAAGACCTCGTAGGCGATGTCCGAGGGCGCCACGCCCTTGGCCATCAGCTGCTGGCGCGCCGCCCGCATGAAGGGGAGCGGGCCGCAGAGGTAGGCCTTGGTGCCGGGGGCGACCGGGACGGAGGTGAGGTCGAGGAGCCCCTCGCGGTCGCCCGGCCCGGCGTCGGCCTCGTACCAGAAGTGCGCCGTGGCGTCGGGGAGCTTGTGGGTCAGGGCGCGGTGGTCGGTGCGCAGGGCGTGGTCGGCGGGGGAGCGGTCGGCGTGCAGGACGGTGACGGGGGCCGCGTGCGCGGTGTCGGCAAGGTGTTCCAGCATCGAGAGCATCGGGGTGCAGCCGATGCCGGCGGAGGCGAGGATCACCGGCGCGGCGGAGTCCTGGAGGACCAGGTCGCCGTACGGGGCCGAGACGCGCAGGGTGTCGCCGGTGGCGACCTCGGCGTGCAGGTGGTTGGAGACCTCGCCGTCGGGGCCGGCGGCGGCCGGGCCGTGGACCCGCTTGACGGTGATCGAGCGGACCGGGGCCCCGGGGGCGCTGGAGAGGCTGTACTGGCGGATCTGGCGGGCGCCGTCGGGGAGTTCGACCTGGACGGAGACGTACTGGCCCGGCGTGAAGCCGGGCGCCGGGGAGCCGTCGGCCGGGGTCAGGTGGAAGGTGGTGCAGTCCGCGGTCTCCTCGACGCGGGCGGCCACCGTCCAGTCGCGCCAGACGTCTCCGGCGAGGACCTGCTGCTCGGCGTAGAGGCGCTCCTCGATGGTGATGAGGGCGTTGGCCATGAGCCAGTAGACCTCGTCCCAGGCCTCGGCGACCTCGGGGGTGACGGCCTCGCCGAGGATCTCCACGATCGCCTCGAAGAGGTGCTTGTGGACGATCGGGTACTGCTCGCGGGTGACGCCGAGGGAGGCGTGCTTGTGGGCTATGCGGTTCAGCATCACGTCGGGGCGGGCGTCGGGGTGTTCGACCAGGTGGGTCGCGAAGGCGGCGATGGAACCGGCGAGGGCCTGCTTCTGGAGGCCGGCGTTCTGGTTGCCGCGGTTGAAGAGGTCGCGGATCAGTTCGGGGTGGGCCGCGAAGAGCTTTCCGTAGAAGAGCTCCGTGATGTCGCCGATGGCCGCGCCCACGGCGGGCAGGGTGGCTCGTACGGTCGCGGTCGACTTCTCGGAAAGCATCGGGTGACTCCTCGGGTCGGGGTGGGTCGCGGAAGTGGAATATGAGATGCGTATTTATGGGCAGGGGTGCGGGCGTCCGTCGTGATGCGGATCTATGTTCGAAGTGTCTGCGTGGATCAGGCTATGCGGGCCCCGTGCCGGTGTGAACCGGCCATCCGGCCCCCGTCGTCAGGGCCTTCCGGCCCCCGGCGACCCGCCCGAAATGCCCAGCAGGAGCGGCCCGGTCGGGGCTGCGACCAGGTCGTTCACCGTCAGCGGGTCCAGGGAGGCGAAGAAGGCCTCCTGGGCCCGGCGCAGCGCCCCGCGCAGGACGCACGCGCTCCGCAGCGGACACGGGACGGTGCCGTCGCAGTCCACGACGTCACCGGCGCCCTCCAGCTCGCGGATCACCCCGCCCACCGAGGCGGCGCGCCCGGCGGGGGTCAGGGTGAGGCCGCCGCCGCGTCCGCGGCGGGCTTCGACCAGGCCGAGATGCTGCAGCTTGGCGACCACTTTGGCGGTGTGGGTGTACGGGACCTCCATGGTCGCCGCCACGTCGCGGGTGGTGGGGAGGTCCTCCTCCGCGACGGCCAGGCGCATCAGGACGCGCAGGGCGAGGTCGGTGAATCGGGTCAGCCGCATGGGTTCAGCGTAGAAAACTTGCATCCAGGGTGCAAATTAAAGAGAGGGTCGTCGCGCGGGATGGCTGAAACGGGTGGGGTCCAAGTGCCCCATGGGGCGGGAGTTGAACTCAAGAGAGTGCCCAGCCACGAACGGAGTAGTCCCACCCTTTTGTGTAATGGTCCCACCACGGTCCGTGCTGAAAGGCTCCTCCCGCAGATTCATGGAGTGATCGAAGGGGAAAACATGTCGGTCCAGGCAGGTTCCGAATCCGAGACCCAGGCACCGCAGCGCAGTCTGGGAACATCGGCCGCGCGGAACTTGGCAACCACGACCAAGTCCGCGCCGCAGATGCAGGAGATCACCTCGCGGTGGCTCCTGAAGATGCTCCCCTGGGTGTCCGTCCAGGGCGGCACGTACCGGGTCAACCGGCGGCTGAGCTACTCGGTCGGCAACGGCATCGTGGAGTTCATCAAGACCGGCACGCAGGTGCAGGTGATTCCGGCGGAGCTGGGGGAGCTCCCCGTGCTGCGCGACTACGACGACCCCGACGCGCTGGCCGAACTCGCCGCGCGCTGCCACCAGATCGACTTCGAGCCGGGCCAGGAGCTCACCTCCTTCGGCAGCCCCGCCGACAAGGTGTTCCTGCTCGCCCACGGGCGCATCGACCAGATCGGCCCCGGTCCCTACGGTGACGACGCCGTCCTGCAGACCGTCGCCGACGGGGCCTTCTTCGGCGAGGACTCCCTCGTCGACGAGGAGGCCATCTGGGAGTACACGGCCCGCGCCGCCACCGCCGGCACCGTGCTCGTCCTCTCCCGCCAGGACTTCCAGATCCTCGCCGACCGCGTCGACTCGCTGCGGGCGCACGTGGACTCCGTACGGTCCCTGCCCGAGCAGCGCACCAACAAGTACGGCGAGGCCGCGATCGACCTCTCCGCCGGCCACCAGGGCGAAGCCGTCCTGCCGGGCACCTTCGTGGACTACGAGGCCCGGCCGCGCGAGTACGAACTCTCCATTGCGCAAACGGTCCTGCGCGTCCACACCCGCGTCGCCGACCTGTACAACCAGCCGATGAACCAGACCGAGCAGCAGCTCAGGCTCACGGTCGAGGCGCTGCGCGAGCGCCAGGAGCACGAGATGCTCAACAACCGCGACTTCGGCCTCCTGCACAACGCCGACTACGACCAGCGCATCCAGTCCCACGACGGCGCGCCCAGCCCCGACGACATGGACCAGCTGCTCAGCATGCGGCGCGGCTCCAAGTTCTTCCTGGCCCACCCCAAGGCCATCGCCGCCTTCGGCCGCGAGTGCAACAAGCGCGGGCTGTACCCGGAGTCGGTCGAGATCGGCGGGCACCGGGTGCCGGCCTGGCGCGGGGTCCCGATGTTCCCCTCCAACAAGATCCCGATCAGCGACGCCCGTACGACCTCCATCCTCTGCATGCGCACCGGCGAGGACGAGTCGGGCGTGATCGGCCTGCACCAGCCGGGGATCCCGGACGAGATCGAGCCGAGCACCTCGGTGCGGTTCATGGGGATCAGCGAGCAGGCGATCATCTCGTACCTGGTCACCACCTACTTCTCCGCCGCGGTGCTGGTGCCGGACGCCCTCGGCGTCCTGGAGAACGTGGAGATCGCCCGCTGGAGCTGACCCGGCCGGCTCCGGCGCCGACGCCGGAGCGAGGGGAACGAGCCAGGACGGGACAGGACGGGACGGAGCGCACACGCCATGTCGACCACTGAGGCGATCACCACCAGCGAGGGGCAGGAAGCCGCCGTCCTGCTGGAGCGGACGAGAGAAACGGTCAACCCCGAACTGCGCCGGACCGTGGAGAGCCTGCCCGGCTCGATGCGGCGCGTGGCGATGTACCACTTCGGCTGGGAGCACGAGGACGGCACCCCGGCGGCGGGCAGCACCGGCAAGGCCATCCGGCCCGCCCTGGTGCTCGCCGCCGCGCAGGCCCTGCGCGGGGACGGGGTGGCCGGGGGCGCCGTGCGGGCGGCGGTGGCCGTGGAGCTGGCGCACAACTTCACGCTGCTGCACGACGACGTCATCGACAAGGACGTGCGCAGGCGCGGCCGGCCGACGGCCTGGACGGTCTTCGGCACCTCCGACGCGATCATCACGGGCGACGCCATGATGGCGCTCGCCCTGCGGCTGCTCGCCGAGGATCCGCATCCGGCCTCGGCGGCGGCCTCGGCACGGCTCGCCGCCTGCATCGTCGAACTGTGCGCGGGCCAGCAGGCGGACTGCGCCTTCGAGCAGCGCAACAGCGTCTCGCTCGACGAGTGCCTGACCATGGCGACGGCCAAGACCGGAGCCCTGCTGGGCTGTGCGTGCGCGCTCGGCGCCCTGTACGCGGGGGCCGGACCGGACGAGGTCGACGCCATGGACGCCTTCGGCCGGGAGGCCGGGCTCGCCTTCCAGCTCATCGACGACCTGATCGGCATCTGGGGGGACCCCGGCCACACCGGCAAGCCCGCCGGGGCCGATCTGCTGGCCCGCAAGAAGTCCCTCCCGGTCGTGGCCGCCCTCACCTCGGGCACCACGGCGGGGGAGGAGCTGGCCGCGCTGTACGCGGGTCCCATGAACGGGGACGACGTGGGCAGGGCTGCCGCAGCGGTGGAGCGGGCCGGCGGGCGGGACTGGGCGCAGGCCCATGCCGCCGACCGGATGGGGCGGGCGGTGCAGCAGCTGTCGCGGGCCGTCCCGGACCTGGGGGCGGCGGGCGGGCTGCTGGCGCTGGCGGAGTTCGTGACGCGGCGCACCAAGTAGGCGGGCCGGCGTACGGGCGAGCAGGCGTACGAAGTGACCGCGTAGGGGGCGAGGGGGACCCCCGGAGGCCTGTTCCGGTACCGCACGGTGCCGGAACGGGCCTTTCTGCGTCGGTGGGGCAACTCTAGGATCGCTCAAGGTTGTTGACACGTGAGCAATGCGAAGGGTGTGACCCATGGGGCTGGAGATACGTCAGGCCGGGCCGTCGGACCGGGATGCCGTGGCGCGGCTGCTCGACGAGGCCTTCCGCACGGATCCCGTGAGCAGTTGGGTGTTCCCGGACCCGGAGCACCGGGCCGCGGTGCACGGGAAGTTCCTGGGCGTCTTCGTGGACGTGGCACTGGCCGAGGGCCGGATCGACTGCGCGGTGGACGGTTCGGCGGCGGCCCTGTGGCTGCGGATCCCGGCGGCCGATCCGGAGGCCGGGCACGTCGAGGACGAGGTCCCGGCGAAGATGCGGGCCGTGGCCGACCCGGACAACGAGCGGTGCGAGCTGGTGGGCCGGCTCACGGGTGAGGTGCACCCGATGGCGGAGGAGCACGAGTACCTGCTGATGATCGCGGTCGCCCCCGGGCGGCAGGGCGAGGGGCTGGGCACGGAGCTGATCCGGCCGGTGCTGGAGCGCTGCGACCGCGAGGGCCTGCCGGCGTACCTGGAGGCGAGCAGCGAGCGCAGCAAGGGTCTGTACGAGCGGCTGGGCTGGCAGTTCACGGGCGAGGCGGTGCGGCTGCCGGACGGGCCGCTGATGTGGCCGATGTGGCGCAAGCCGCAGTAGCCGATTCCCTTGCGAGACCACTTCACCTGAAGTACTTTGATCGACGTGCCTCGATGGGGGTGCACTGTCGAACGGAAGAGAATCGCTTGCGCAAGCTCACCTACTTCGTCGCCACCACCGTCGACGGCTTCATCGGAGCCCCGGACGGCGACGCCGATTTCATCTACAGCCACCTCGACCAGGAGTTCATCGAGCACCTCAAGGCCGAGTACCCGGAGACCATCTCCACCCCGGGGCGCGCCCAGCTCGGAATCGCGGACGCCGCACCCAAGCACTTCGACACGGTGCTCATGGGGCGCGGGACGTACGAGCCCGGCCTCAAGCAGGGCGTGACCAGCCCCTACGGGCACATGCGCGAGCAGTACGTGGTCTCGCGCTCGCTCACCGCCGCGCCCGATCCGGCGGTGCGGCTGATCGAGGGCGATCTGGTGGAGAAGGTCCGTGAGCTGAAGGCCGAGGACGGGCTCGGCATCTGGCTGTGCGGCGGAGCGGACCTCGCGGGGCAGCTGATCGACGAGATCGACGCCTTCGTCGTCAAGACGTACCCGGTGTTCGTCGGCACCGGCATGCCGATGTCGCGCGCCGGCTTCGGGGCGCGCCCCCTGGAGCTGACCGGCTTCAAGGCCCTCGGCGGCGGCCAGGTCGTCACCTCGTACGCGGTCAAGCGCTGACCCGTTCGTACGCCGGCGGGCGCTGACCCGCCGAAGCGGCGAAACCGGCCTACCGTGGAGGTATGGCCGGTGAACAGCGGGAACAGCAGGCACACGGGACGGTCGCTCCGCGGGCCGGGCACGACCAGCAGTCGTGCCCGGCCTGCGGGAGCCCCGTCGACACGATGGTCGGACGGCGCAAATCCCTGGGGATCTTCGTTCCGGTGTGGACCCCCGGTCCCTGTCGGAACCGGGAGTGCACGGCGTACGAGCCCGGGTACGAGGAGCCCCGGGCCGAGGGGTCCTAGCCCTTCGCGTCCAGACCGGACGCGACGAGCCCGTTCGCCCACAGCTGGTTGACGCGCGAGCGCTCGGCGGAGTTCGGGGTGGCGTTCTGGCAGGAGGTGCCGGGGCCGCCGCCGGACATCAGCTCGCTGCATGGGCCCGAGTAGTGGTCCGGCAGGCCGAGCACGTGGCCGGTCTCGTGCGAGGTCACGCGCGTGGAGTTGTACTGCTGGTTCTGCCGGTAGTCCAGGAAGATGTAGCCCTGGCCGTGGCCGTTCGTGCTCGCGTACGAACCGCGCGAGTCGTTGCCCTCGTAGTACGCGAAGTTCCCGCCCGAGGACACCTCCTGCAGTTTGACGTTGGTCACCGAGCTGTTCCAGATCTGCGTGGAGCGCGCTATCTGGGTGCGGAAGCTGGGCGCGTTGCGGGTGTTGTAGGTGACGGTCACGGCCGCCAGGCCCGGGGTCGCGGCGCGCTGCTGGGCCACCGAGCGCTGCACGGCCTCGAAGAAGGCACGGTTGGCGGCCTGGTTCTCCTTCGACTGCTCGTACGCGGCGTACGTGGCCGGGCTGCCGGCGCCCGGGGAGGCCGAGGCGGTGGCGCCCGGGACGACGGCGCCGAGGACGGCGGCGATGCCGAGACCGACGGCGGACAGAGTGGTCTTGCGGGAGCGGCGCATGTGGGGGACTCCTGCTCATCCGGTGCGGTGGGGGGTCGTTCGGTACCGGAGTCTGCGGGAGCGGGAGGGGTCGGCGGATGATGTCAGACCCCGATAGTGCCGAGCTATCGGGAGGGTTTCGGAAGCCCAACTCCCGTGAGAATGGCGGGATTCGAGGGGATACCGGTTACTGGTGCGGTCGGCTCGGCCCGGCCTACTCTCGGGGCATGGAGCTTGAGGTCAGGCACCTGCGCGCCCTGTGCGCCATCGCCGACGCCGGCAGCCTGCACAAGGCAGCCCGGCAACTCGGCGTGAGCCAGCCCTCCCTGACGACCCAGTTGCGCCGCATCGAACGCGCCCTGGACGGGGAGCTGTTCCTGCGCGAGCGCACCGGATGCCGGCCGACTCCCTTCGGGCGCACCATCCTCGGGCGGGCACGGCCGCTCCTGGCCGAGATGGCCGCCCTCGTCGCGGAGGCCCGGTCGCTGTCGCAGGGTCCCCGGCTGCGGATCGGCTCGACGGCCAGCCGCGCCCTGCCCGGCTGGCTGCGGCGGCTGCACCGGCGGCTGCCCGACACGGAGACCGATCTGATGGTTGACGTGTCCGCCAACGCGCTGCTGCGGATGACGGCCTCGGGCCGGCTCGACGTGGCGTTCGTGCACGAGGTGGAGGGCAGCCCGCTGCTGGTGCCGGCCGGGCTGGAGCTACGGGTGCTGATGGAGCGGGAGCCGCAGTTCGTGTCCATGTCCCGGGACCATCCTGCGGCGGCGCGGGCCGTGGTGGAGCTGCGCGACCTCGCCGCCGACCGGTGGACCGTGGACCCGTCGGTGGACGGGGAATGGGACGGCCTGCGCCGGGTCCTCGCGGGCGCCGGCCTCGACCCGCCCCTGCTGCACGCCGATTACCACACGGCCGCCTCGCTGATCGCCTCCGGCGAGGCCGTCGCCCCCTGCCAGCCCACCTCAGGGGTGCGCGAGGACATGGCGATCCGGCCGCTCTCGGGCGATCCGCTCGCCGTACGCCTCCTCCTGGCGACCCGCCCCGGGGTGCACGCGCAGGTGTCCGACGGGGTGTACGAGGACCTCCGCGCGGCCTACCGCGAAGCGGCGCTGGGGACTCCGCCCTACCGGGCCTGGCTGCGCCGCAACGCGAGCCCGCTGCTGGCGGCGTAGAGGAGCCGGTCCGGACCGGAAGGCAGGTCCTAGGCCCGGCGGCGGGCCCGGTCGTAGGCCAGGGCGGCCGCGCCGTGGGTCACCAGGACGGTGCCCGCGGCCAGCCAGCCCGGGCTGCGGCGGCGGGCCGCCCACAGCATCAGGGGGGCTCCGGCGGCCAGTTGGGCCGCACCGGCCAGGCGGGCCTTGGGGCCCCGGAGCCACGGGCCGAGCGGGCTGTCCTCGACCACCGCGAGCTCCGCCCGCACCGTGTCGCGCCAGCCCGCCCACTCCACCCGCTCCGCCCCGGGCGCGACCCGGGCCGCCTCCCGGAGCCGGTCGGCCGGTTCGCCCGGGGCCAGGCCCGCCGGCAGTGCCAGTCCCGCGCGGGCCAGCAGCGCGATGACGCCGAGCAGCCGGGATTCGCCGTCGGCCGCCGGGTCGGGGCGGGTGAGGCGCTCCAGTTCCTCCAGGTCCAGCACCGGGTCCAGTCCGAGCCGCGCCGCCAGCACCCGCATGGCGTCCGCGTTCGGGGCGTACTGGGCGTCCGGGGCGTCCGGCTCGCCGTGCGGACGGCCCGCCGCGTCCCACGCGTAGGCAGCGGACCGGCGGAACCCGGAGGACAGCACGAAGCCGGTCCGGCCCTCCTCCCACCACAGGCTCAGCACCGGCCAGTTGGAGCTCAGCGCGACCGCCGCACCCCAGCCCGCCAGGACTTCGGCCACGGATTCCGCGCCGCCGAGCCAGGGCTTGGCCTCGGGCACCAGCACGCTCCACTCACCGGCGGGGGCCAGTAGCAGGCGTTCGCGCAGGATGTGCGCGGCGGGTCGGGCGGCGAGGGGCTCGGCGCGGCAGAGCAGCAGTCCGCCCGCCGTGGTCTGGGAGATCGACATGCCCACACGCTAAGCCAAAACGGCCCAAAGTGATGATTTTGGATCATCCCGACTCGCTTGACTTCCCACAACCGCGATATATCGTGTTGGTCAGAAGACGCGATATGTTGCGTGCACGTACGCCGAGGAGGGCCAGCACCATGGCAGAGGCAGCGCAGAATCCGCAGAATCCGCCGAAGGTATGGTCGGTCGCCGCACCGCAGAAGCTCACCTTCGAGGAGCCGGTCACCGAGGTCCGCGTCAGGGTGGTCGGCGGCACGGTCAACGTCGTCGCCGCCGATGAGGGCCCGGCCCGCCTGGAGGTCTCCGAGGTCGACGGCCCGCCCCTGCACGTGGTGCAGGAGGGCGGCGTCCTGACCGTCTCCTACGAGGACCTTCCCTGGAACGGAACCCAGGGGTTCAAGGAGTGGTTCGAGGCCAAGCCCTGGAAGGCCTGGTCCTCCGGCGGCCTCGGCCGCAAGGCCTGGGAGCGCAGCGCGACCGTGACCCTCACCGTCCCGGCCGCCGCCCGTGTCCAGTTGGCCAGGGTCGGTGCCACCGTCTTCGTGTCCGGCATCGAGGGCGGCACCGAAATCCACGGGGTCTCCGGCGAGACCACGCTCGTCGGGCTCTCCGGAAAGGTCAGGGCGCACACGGTCTCCGGCGGGGTCGAGGCCCAGTCCGTGACCGGCGAGCTCGGCTTCCACTCCGTGTCCGGCGGCCTGACGGTCGTCGACGGCGCCGTGGGCAACGTACGGGCCGACTCGGTCAGCGGGGACATGCTGATCGACCTCGCCCTCGACGACCGGCCCGAGCCGCGACCGGTCGACATCTCCCTCACCTCCGTGTCCGGGCAGGTCGCCATCCGCCTCCCGCACCCGGCCGACGCCCGCGTCGAGGCCAACACCGCCACCGGCGGCGTCTCCAACGCCTTCGAGGACCTGCAGGTCTCCGGTCAGCTGGGCGCCAAGCGGATCACCGGCACCCTGGGTGCCGGCGCCGGCACGCTGCGGGCCACCACCGTCTCCGGTTCCATCGCGCTGCTGCGCCGCCCGGCCACGGACCCGGCGGCCCCGGCCGCCCCCCTCGCGCTCGACAAGAAGGTGCTCTGACATGCCGCCCGTCTTCGCCCACGGCCGCCTCCGCCTCTACCTCCTCAAGCTGCTCGACGAGGCCCCGCGCCACGGGTACGAGGTGATCCGGCTGCTGGAGGAGCGTTTCCAGGGGCTGTACGCACCCTCCGCGGGCACGGTGTACCCGCGCCTGGCCAAGCTGGAGACCGAAGGCCTGGTCACGCACGCGACCGAAGGCGGGCGCAAGGTGTACTCGATCACCGACGCGGGCCGCGCCGAACTGGCCGACCGCAGCGGCGAACTGGCCGACCTGGAAGTGGAGATCCGCGACTCGGTCTCCGAACTGGCCGCCGAGATCCGCGCGGACGTGAGCGGCGCGGCGGGTGACCTGCGGCGCGAGCTGCGGGCCGCGGCCAGCGCGTCGGCCACGCAGGTGGAGGGCGAGTCCTGGACGGCCGCCAAGGAGGAGTTCCGCAAGGCGAAGGCCGAGTGGAAGGAACAGGCGCGCCGCGCGAAGGACGAGAGCCGCCGGGCCCGCGAAGAGGCCCAGCAGGCACGCCGACAGGCCAAGGAGGCGCAGGAGCGGGCCCGTGAGGAGGTCCAGCGCATCGCGGGCCAGCTGCAGGAGCAGTTCGCGAAGTCGGGCGGAGTCCTGGGCAGCCTGGCGGGAGCCTGGCTGGGCGGCACCGGCACCGGCTCGCCGACGGCGCCGTCCGCGCCCTCGGCGCCGTCCGAGCCCCCCGCCCGGTCGGCCGCCGCGGCACCCGCTCCCGACCCGGACTGGGCGCGTGACGTGCCGCCGACCGGGGACCCGGCCCGCGACCTGGACCGGCTGCTGGACCGCTTCCGCGACGACATCCGTGACGCGGCCCGCGACCGGGGCGTCAGCGACGAGCAGCTGGCGCAGGCCCGTAACCACCTGGCCGAGGCGGCCGCCCGCATCGCCGCGGCGCTCGGCCCGGCCTAGGCCGTCTCTTTCGGATCCTGCCTGGCCCGCGGCCGTCTCTTCCTCGCCGCGGCCGACCCCTGTACGGCCGCGGCGAGGTGGTTCAGCTTTCGGAGCCCGCGCGACGCATCCGTGCGGCGAGCAGGAGACCCGCGCCGGCGACGAGTGCGGTGCCCGCGCCGCCCGCGATCCAGCCGGAGTCACCGGCGCCGGTGTTGGCGAGGCCACCGTTGTTGCCGCCCTGGGGGGTGACAGCGGTGTTCCCGGAGCCGGGGGTGGTCGTGGGGGCGGGAGTGGGCGTGGGGGTGGGGGTCGGGTCGGGCTGCTTCCCCTCCTCCTTCTCCTTCTCCTTCTCCTTGTCCCGGTCCTCCTGGGCCTTCTTGTCCTTGGCGCGCGCCTCGTGCTGGCCCGTCTTCAGGAACTCGACGCGGTCGGCGGGAGTTCCGTTGAGCGCTGCGAGGCCTGCCTTGATCAGCTCCGGGCCCCCGCCGTCCATGATCTGTGCGATCTCGATCCGGTTGTCCTGGTCGCGCAGGTGGTGCTGGCCGGTCTTCAGGAACTCCACGCGGTCGGCGGGAGTGCCCTTGAGGGCCTTCTTGGCGCCTTCCTTCAGGTTGGGGCCGGCGCCGTTGATCAGCCGGGCGATGTCGACCTGGTTGTCCTCGTCGCGCAGTTCGTGCTGGGTGACCTCGTAGAAGTGGCGCAGCTTCGCCAGGTCCGAACCGTGGTTGGTGAGGACCGCGTTGATGCCTTCCTTCAGGCCGGGGCCGGCACCGTTCAGGAGGCGGAGGACGAGGATCCGGTAGTCGTCGAGGCGGATCGAGTGCTGGTCGGTCTCGATGAACTTGCGCATGGCCGCAGGGCCGTCGGCGATGGCCTTGTGGCCCGCTTCCTTCATGTGCTTGCTGGCCAGCGGGTCGGCGATGATCGCGAGGATCGTCTTGCGGTCCTGCTCGGCCTGGTCGTCGTCCGGCTGCCCGGCCGGCGGCGGAACCACTGGGGGCTGCTCGGCCGGCGGCTGCATCACGGCGGGCCGGTCGGGCGCGGTCGGAGCCGTGGGACTGGCGGGCACGCCGGTTTCCTCGCCGGTGGCGAAGGCCGGGGACGAGAGCAGCACGGCTGGGGCCAGCGCGGAAAGGGTGACCGCCGCAGCGATCCGGGACAACTTCACAGCAAAACCCCCAGGGGAGAACGTTCTTTCGCAGTACATGACTCGCCGGCCGCACAGATGGTTGTACGCCGCATCGAAGAACGTTGGGGAGGGGCCGCCGCTCAGTCCGTCAGGGCCGCCTCGGCTCCCGCGTAGGTGACCCCGTGGTCGCCCAGGACCTCGGCGGGCGTGCCGGGGCGGGAGAGGAGGGAGAGGAGCAGGTGGAGGGTGGAGATGTGGCGGTCCTTGCGGCCCAGGGCGATGCGCAGGGACTGCTCCAGGACCTTCTTGGCGCCCGGGCTGAACCGCGTACGGCCGGACCGGCCGCGCGGGACGGGGGCCGACAGGGCGCCTTCGCCGTGGGTCTCCTCGATGCGGGCGACGATCTCGGTGAGGTCGATGCCGAGTCCCGCGAGGGCTTCCTCGTCCGCCTTGGACATCCCGCCCCGGCGGCGGGCCGCCGCCAGGTCCGCGGCGATCGCGGCCCGGTCGACGCCCAGCGGGTCGAGGGCGCCCAGGGCAAGCAGGGACAGGAGCAGGTGCTCCTCGCCGACCCGCTGCGCCCCGGTCCGCTCGGCCTCGGCGACCGCGCCCGTCACGGTGGAGCGGGCGTCCTGGGTGAACCGTTCGAACATCAGAGCCTCCCGTGCTTCTTGTGTACGGCCTGCCGGCTGACGCCCAGCTCGGCCGCGATCTCCTGCCAGGACCAGCCCTGTGCACGGGCCCCGCGCACCTGTACGGCCTCCAGCTGCTCCAGCAGTCGCCGGAGGGCGGCCACGGCGCGCAGGCCCACGCGGGGGTCACGGTCACCGGCGCGCTCGGCCAGATCGGTAGCTTCCGTCATGGGTGTCAATGTAGGTTGACGCACGGGAGGGCGTCAACCCACATTGACGACGGCGGCGGGTGGCGTCGGGGTTCGGGGGCTCCGGGATCTCCGGCGGCTCCGGGGGCTAGACGGTGAGGACGATCTTGCCGAACACGTCGCCCGACTCCAGCTTCTCGAAGCCCTCGCGTGCCCGGTCCAGCGGCAGGGTCTCGTCGATCACCGGGCGGACGCCGGTGGCCGCGCAGAAGGACAGCAGGTCCTCCAGCTCGTCCTTCGAGCCCATCGTCGAGCCGACCACCTTGAGCTCCAGGAAGAAGATCCGGGTCAGCTCGGCGTGCGCGGGGCGGTCCCCGCTCGTGGCGCCCGAGATGACCAGGGTGCCGCCGGGGCGCAGGGACTTGACCGAGTGCGACCAGGTGGCGGCGCCGACCGTTTCGATGACCGCGTCGACCCGCTGGGGGAGCCGCGCGCCGGGCTCGTAGGCCTCCACGGCGCCCAGCTCGACGGCGCGCTTGCGCTTGGCCTCGTCGCGGCTGGTCGCGAAGACCCGCAGGCCGGCCGCCTTGCCGAGGACGATGGCGGCCGTGGCGACCCCGCCGCCCGCGCCCTGGACCAGGACCGAGTCGCCGGGGCGGACGCCGGCGTTGGTGAAGAGCATGCGGTACGCGGTGAGCCACGCCGTGGGCAGGCAGGCGGCCTGTTCGAAGGAGAGCTCGGCGGGCTTGCGCAGGACGTTCCAGGCGGGGACGGTGACCTGCTCGGCGAAGGTGCCCTGGTAGCGCTCGGTCAGGATCGAGCGGGGTTCGTCCGGGCCGACTCCGTGGCCGGTCTGGCCGATGACGGAGTGCAGGACGACCTCGTTGCCGTCCTGGTCGATCCCGGCGGCGTCACAGCCGAGGATCATGGGGAGCTTCTCCTCCCCGAGGCCGACCCCGCGCAGCGACCACAGGTCGTGGTGGTTGAGGGAGGCGGCCTTGACGTTCACGGTCACCCAGCCGGGACGGGCCTGCGGGGCCGGGCGTTCGCCCAGCACGAGGCCGTTCAGCGGCTGGTCACGGTCGATTCGGGCAGCGTAGGCAGCGAACATGGCCGCGAGGCTACCGCCCGGTAGCCCGGGTATCCAGGGGCGGCCCGCCCCGGCCGGTTTCCGGCGATCCGGCCCGGGCGGACGGAAGTGGGGCCCGGCCGAATCATTCGGCCGGGCCCCACTTCGTACAGCCGGTGCAACGCTTAGGCCAGGCGGGCCACGCCGTCGGCCTTCGCCGCCGCGGCGACCGCGGCCGTGACGGCCTCGGCGACGCGTGCGTCGAACGGCGACGGGATCACGTAGTCGGCGGCGAGCTCGTCACCCACGACGCCGGCGATGGCGTCGGCGGCGGCGATCTTCATGCCCTCGGTGATCCGGGTCGCGCGGACCTTCAGCGCGCCCGCGAAGATGCCGGGGAACGCCAGCACGTTGTTGATCTGGTTCGGGAAGTCCGAGCGGCCCGTGGCCACGACCGCCGCGTACTTGTGCGCGACGTCGGGGTGGACCTCCGGGTTCGGGTTGGCCATGGCGAAGACGAAGCAGTCCTTCGCCATCGTCGCCACCGCGGCCTCGGGGACCGTACCGCCGGAGACGCCGATGAAGACGTCCGCGCCGGCGAGGGCGCTCTCCAGGGAGCCGGTCTGGCCGGTCTTGTTCGTCAGGCCCGCGATCTCCGCCTTGACGTCCGTCAGGTCGGAGCGGTCGGCGGAGACGACGCCCTTGCGGTCGGTGACGCAGACGTCGCCGATGCCCGCGTCCACGAGGATCTTGGCGATCGCGATGCCGGCGGCACCGGCGCCCGAGATCACGGCGCGCAGGTCGGCGAGGGTGCGACCGGTGAGCTTCGCGGCGTTGCGCATGGCGGCCAGCGTCACGATGGCCGTGCCGTGCTGGTCGTCGTGGAAGATCGGGATGTCCAGCGCCTCCTGGAGGCGGCGCTCGATCTCGAAGCAGCGGGGCGCCGAGATGTCCTCCAGGTTCACCCCGCCGAAGGACGGCGCGAGGCGGATCACGGTCTCGATGATCTCGTCCGTGT
Organism: Streptomyces sp. GL_141; assembly: GCF_057834385.1. Classification (NCBI taxonomy): domain Bacteria; kingdom Bacillati; phylum Actinomycetota; class Actinomycetes; order Kitasatosporales; family Streptomycetaceae; genus Streptomyces; species Streptomyces sp. GL_141. The sequence continues at coordinate 2,703,988 of NZ_CM174402.1, read as the reverse complement.
CCTTGGTGGCGAGCGCGATCGGAACCGCGTCGACGCCACCGAACTGCTTGAAGAGAATGGCCTTGCCCTCCATCACGGGGAGGGAGGCTTCCGGCCCGATGTCACCGAGTCCGAGCACGGCCGTACCGTCGGTGACGACGGCGACCACGTTGGACTTCCAGGTGTACTCGTTCACGAGCTCGGGCTGCTCGGCAATGGCGCTGCAGACCTTCGCAACGCCGGGCGTGTACGCCAGGGACAGGTCGTCCTTGTTGTGGACCGGCACGGTGGCCACGATGGCCATCTTGCCGCCCCGGTGCAGCGCGAACACCGCATCCGGGTTGTTGTCCGTCACGCTGTCGCTGCGAGGATTGACGATCTCCGCTGCCACTGTCTTAACCCCTTAAGTCTTTGAATCGTTGAGGGTGGCCACTCCTGGTTAAGGGGTGGGCGGGCACCGCGTCCGTCTCCGCGACGACGGTTGTAGGCCCGTCTCCGCGAAGGGGAGGTTCGTACGCGCGGGCGCGCCGCACGCGCGCCCTGAGCCCCGGATGAGGGGTGTAAGGATCTGTTCTACCCGAAGAACACTCACCCAGACGAGTCGATTCCCGCTCGACCATAAGCTCCTTGTCCCGGTTTTGGCGAAAAGTCCAAACCTCTCTGTCCGATGGGCGAGACGCGCCGTAAAAAGTGCGGCAAAAGGGCCAGGTCACGGCCGTTCGTGCGGCTCTGAGGGGCCTTGTCCGCAGTCCTGTTGGGTACGAAGCGGCTGCCGTTATCCGATTTTGACCTGACGGGCTGCCTGAATGACTCAGTCCGAATGGCAAGATGCCCCTAATCACACAAGGTCGCGACACTCGATGGGGCGTGCCCGACCGCTTTTCGATGCTTTCCACCTGCCGGAGGAACCAGCTCATGACCGCAAGCACCACCCGCCGTACGACCGCCGCCCGGTCCCGGATCGCCGCGGTCGGCGCGATCGCGGTCGCCGGCGCCCTGATCCTCACCGGCTGTGGAGACCAGACCGAGAAGAAGGGGTCCGGGGACGCCACGAAGCCCAACACGGCCCCCCTCTTCTCCGCCCTGCCGAAGAAGATCCAGGACGCGGGTGTCATCAAGGTCGGCACGGACGCGGCGTACGCGCCGATGGAGTTCACCGAGGGCGGCAAGATCGTCGGTGTCGACCCCGACATCGCCGAGGCCCTGGGCAAGCAGCTCGGTGTGAAGTTCGAGTTCACCTCGGGCAGCTTCGACGGTCTGATCACCTCGATCTACTCCGGCCGCCAGGACGCGATCATGTCCTCGGTCACGGACAACGAGAAGCGCCAGAAGGGCCTCGACGACGAGGGCAAGCAGATCGGCAAGGGGATCGACTTCGTCGACTACTTCTCCTCCGGCGTCTCGCTCCTCGTCAAGAAGGGCAACCCGCAGAACATCAAGTCCCTGGACGACCTCTGCGGCAAGACCGTCGCCGTCCAGCGCGGCACGATCTACGAGGACACCTTCAAGGCGCAGGCGACGAAGTGCGGTGACAAGAAGCTCACCATCGAGTCCTTCGACACCGACGCCGAGGCCCAGACCCGCGTCAAGGCCGGCGGCGCCGTGGCCGACCTGAACGACTTCCCGGTCGCCGCGTACATCGCGAAGACCTCGGGCGGCGGCAACGACTTCGAGGTCGGCGGCGCGCAGTCCGACGTCGGCCTCTTCGGCATCGGCGTCAGCAAGGAGAACACCCAGCTGCGCGACGCCCTGAAGCAGGCCCTCGACGCGATCATCAAGGACGGCTCCTACGCCAAGGTCCTGGAGAAGTGGAACGTCAAGGACAGCGCCGTGCAGTCGGCGACGGTCAACGCAGGCAAGTGACCCGTGCGGACCGGTGGGCGCTCCGCGCCCCCGGTCCCTGGTTCCTGAGCTCCACTGAAGGGCAGTCATTGTGACTGACAAGATCGACAAGGATCCGGCCGCGACCCCGCCGGCCGGACCCGGCGCCTCGGGTACCCCGTACGAGGCCATCAAGGCAATTCCCGTGCGGCACTACGGCCGCTGGATCAGCGGCGTCGTGGTCATCGTCCTGCTGGGCTGGCTGGTCTACGCCTTCTCCCAGGGCAACGTGATCTGGAAGACGGTCGGAGACAAGCTCTTCGACCCCTCGATCATCGCCGGCCTCGGCAACACGGTGATCATCAGTGTGTCCGCGATGGCGCTGGGCCTGGCGCTCGGCATCCTCTTCGCGGTCATGCGGCTCTCGAAGAACCCGGTGACGAACACCGTCGCGTGGCTCTACATCTGGTTCTTCCGCGGTACCCCGGTCTACGTACAGCTGCTGGTGTGGTTCAACCTGTCGCTGATCTTCCAGTACGTGAACCTCGGCCCGATCTACAAGCAAGAGACCGTCGAACTGATGACCCCGTTCATGGTCGCGCTCCTGGGCCTCGGCCTGAACGAGGGCGCGTACATGGCGGAGATCGTCCGTGCGGGCATCCAGTCCGTCGACGAGGGCCAGAGCGAGGCCTCGCACGCGCTGGGCATGACGCAGACGCAGACCATGCGCCGCGTGGTGCTCCCGCAGGCGATGCGCGTGATCATCCCGCCGTCGGGCAACGAGTTCATCAACATGCTGAAGACCTCGTCCCTGGTGTCAGCGGTCCAGTACACGGAACTGCTGAGGGCCTCGTCGAACATCGGGTCCACGGCGGGCGCCATCATGGAGATGCTGTTCGTCGCCTCCATCTGGTACCTGGCCCTGACCAGTGTGTTCAGCGTCGGCCAGTACTACCTGGAGCGCCGCTACGCACGCGGTTCGCTGCGCTCCCTGCCGCCCACGCCGCTCCAGCGGCTGCGCGCCAACCTGAACATGTTCCGCCGTACGGAGGTGGCGAAGTGACCGCCCAGCCGATGGTCAAGGCCGAGGCCGTCCACAAGTCGTACGGCCCCGCCCACATCCTGCGGGGAATCGACCTCGAAGTCGCCCCGCGCGAGGTGTTCTGCCTGGTCGGTCCCTCCGGCTCCGGCAAGTCCACCTTCCTGCGCTGCATCAACCACCTGGAGCGCATCAACGCCGGGCGGCTCTCGGTGGACGGCCAGCTGGTCGGCTACCGCGAGAAGGCCGGAAAGCTCTACGAGCTGAAGGACAGCGAGGTCGCGGCCCAGCGCCGGGACATCGGCATGGTCTTCCAGCGCTTCAACCTCTTCCCGCACATGACGGCCATCGAGAACGTCATGGAAGCCCCGGTCATGGTCAAGGGCGAGAGCAAGGCGGTCGCCCGGGCGCGCGCCGTCAAGCTCCTCGACCGGGTCGGCCTCGGCGACAAGGGCGGGAACTACCCCACCCAGCTCTCCGGCGGTCAGCAGCAGCGCGTGGCCATCGCCCGCGCGCTGGCCATGGAGCCGAAGCTGATGCTCTTCGACGAGCCCACCTCGGCGCTCGACCCGGAGCTCGTCGGCGACGTCCTCGACGTCATGCGGGACCTGGCCGAGTCGGGCATGACCATGATCGTGGTCACCCACGAGATGGGCTTCGCCCGCGAGGTCGGCGACAACCTCGTCTTCATGGACGGCGGTGTCGTGGTCGAGTCCGGCCACCCCCGCGAGGTCCTGGGCAACCCGCAGCACGACCGCACGAAGGCCTTCCTCTCGAAGGTCCTGTAGGGCGGCGGCGTTCCACGCGTGAGGGGCGGTACGGACATCCGTACCGCCCCTCACGCATGACCGGCCCGCGCTGCGGGCCGGGGGCTACTTCAGCGCCAGCACCAGTCCGTCGGAGGGTGAGCGCCAGACCGTACGGGCCTCCGAGAAGCCGGCGCCGCGCAGCGTGGCCGCGTGCCAGGACTCCGGCGGGGTGTCGCCGTCGGCGTGCTCGCCGTAGATCTCGAAGCGGGCCTTCGTCGGCTCGGCGAGCGCGGGGTCGGCGGCCGCGAGCTCCCACCACTCGCGCCAGTCCAGCGCCCCGGCCGCCTTCGCCCGGTCCATCCCGCCGTGCCGGTGGGCGCGCTCGGCGGCGTTGATCCGGGGGGTGGCGGGGTCGGGCATGTGGTCGGCGTTCATGAACACCCCGCCGGTGCGCAGCAGCGGCGGGAGCTGCCCGTACAGGACGGCGAGGTCCTCGCTGGGCAGCCAGTGCAGGGCGGTGGCCGTCAGGACGGCGTCGTAGGAGCCGCCGGGGAGGGCGGCGCGCCAGTCGGGGTCCTTGAGGTCGGCGGTCACGAAGGTGACGCGGGGGTCGCCGGCGAAGTGGCCCCGGGCGATCGTCAACAGCGCGGGGTCGAGATCGACTCCCGTACTGGTGGATTCCGGGAACCTCTTGAGGACGCGGTCCGTGATACTTCCCGTACCGCACGCCAGATCGAGCACCCGGGGGGCCGTGCCGACCAGCGCCTCCACCATGTCCAGCATCACCCGGAACCGCTCCTCGCGGTCGGGCATGTACCACTCCTGCTGCCGGTCCCAGCTGTCCTGCCAGGCCTGCCAGTCGGGCGGGGCCGGATCGAAGCGTGCCGTACCGGAGCGTTCAGAGCGTGCTGTATCCGCCACGAAATCCTCCACGCGTAATACCCTCGAACATGTCTCAGCCGTTACGGAGACACTAATCCGCAGCCGTAAGGACTACAAGTGGAACTGGCCCATTACTCGGACTACGCCGTGCGCCTGGTCAACACCGAGGAGCCGGCCCGCAACAAGGACTCGCTGACCTCCGTGGACGCCGTCCGCGCGCTCTTCGGCGCCAGCGTGCAGATGGCCCGCCGGGTCACGGACGGTGACGTCACCCGCTTCCGCAACGTCCGCGGCCGGCTGCGCGGGGTCTTCGAGGCCGCCGACGGCGGGGACCACGTCCTCGCCGTCGACCTGCTGAACTCCCTGCTCATGGAGTTCCCGGTCAGCCCGCAGGTCTCCGGGCACGAGACCCTCAAGGAGGACGGCGGCCCGAACTGGCACATCCACCTGGCCGACCACCCCTCCAACGCCTCCGCCGGCTACGCCGCGATCGCGTGCTTCGGGCTGGCCTTCCACCTCACCGAGCACGGCCCGGACCGGCTCGGCCTCTGCCAGGCCCCGCCCTGCCGCAACGCCTACCTCGACACCTCCACCAACCGCTCCCGGCGGTACTGCTCCGACCGGTGCGCCACCCGCGCCAACGTCGCCGCCTACCGCGCCCGCAAGCGGCTGGAGGCCGAGGAGTCCGCCCACAGCGGGCGCAGCGCCGAGGAAGCCCAGGAGAGCCACGCCCTCAGCGAGCGCTGACCCTCCGCCGCGTGTTCCGGCCGGGGGCGCGGCCGGAAGCGCACCACCGCGGTCGCCAGCACCAGCTCGTCGGGGACCACCCCGTAGTCCGTGCTGTCGCCCGTCTCGTTGTACGGGTTGTCGCCCAGCACCCACCAGCCGCCCGGCCGCCGCTCCGCCGCCCGCTTGACGACCAGCAGGTCCTGCTGGAACGGGTGGCGCAGCACCACCACGTGGCCCGGCCGCACGGGTGCCCCGTAGCGGACCAGCACCTGGTCCCCGTTCTCCAGGGTCGGCGCCATCGAGGGGCCCCTCACCTCCACGGTGCCGATCCGTTTCAACGGCGACTCCCACTCCCGCGTCCGGCCGCGCGAGCGACTGCTCCCCGCCATCCGTGACCTCCTCACCAGCCCAGGTGCACTCTTCGTGCCCCCCGCATGCTGCCGCACTCTTCCGTACATTCGGTCACCGGCCCGGGCACACCCCTGGACTTTTGTCCCAACCCCAAGGGGGCGGCCGCGAAATCGTCTTTCTCACGGAGTAATCTCCCCCTTGAGAAGACGATCACGAGGAGGACAAACTCCATGCTTTCCCGCCTCTTCGCCCCCAAGGCGAAGGTCTCCGCCCACTGCGATCTTCCGTGCGGCGTGTACGACCCTGCCCAGGCCCGCATCGAGGCCGAGTCCGTCAAGGCCGTGCAGGAGAAGTACCAGGCCAACGACGACGCCGACTTCCGCGCGCGCGCCATCACCATCAAGGAGCAGCGCGCCGAGCTCGCGAAGCACCACGTTTCCGTGCTGTGGAGCGACTACTTCAAGCCGCCGCACTTTGAGAAGTACCCGCAGCTGCACACCCTGGTCAACGACACCCTGAAGGCCCTCTCGGCCGCCAAGGCGTCGAACGACCCGGCGACCGGCGCCAAGGCGCTGGAGCTCATCGCCGAGATCGACCGCATCTTCTGGGAGACGAAGGCCGCCTGATCGGACGCTCCCGTCCGATCGGCCTCGTCCCCGCGGGACGATGACGAAGGGGCCCGACCGCATCGCGGTCGGGCCCCTTCGTCGTGCCGGGGGCTACTCGTCGACTCGCCTAGTCGTCGTCTTCGTCGTCTTCGTCGTCCAGCCGGGCCAGCCACGTGGCGAGGCGCTCCACGGGGACCTCGAAGTCCGGGTTCAGGTCGACGAAGGTGCGCAGCTGCTCGGCGAGCCACTCGAAGGTGACCTCCTCCTCGCCGCGCCGCTTCTCCAGCTCCTCGATGCCGCGATCGGTGAAGTACAAGTCGGGCTCCGTGCGGTGGTCGGGTGTTCGGGTGTGTCCCGTCAGGATAATCCGCCGCCCCGCCGGGCCCGGACCTGACCGCTTTCCGCCGTTCGCGGAGCCCCTCGCCAGGGCAGGGATGAAGGGTCCGCGGCGGGAGGTATGCATGGATCACCCCGAGCCGAGCGACGGCGTGCTGCGGGCCCTCGGTTCCACCGAGCCGTCCGCCGAAGGGACCGCGCTGGTGTGCGGCGTACGGCGGGCCCGGCGGCTGCGGCTGCTGCGGGAGCTCGCGGAACTGCCCGGCGCCCGTACCGGGGAGGCGGCCGAGCGCTGGGCCCTGCTGGAGGAGGCCGGGCGGCGCGACCCCGGCGCGGCGGGCGACGTGGTGCACTATCCGGCCACCGGGGTGTGGGCCGAGGAGACGCTGCGCCGGCTGCGCGCGCGGCACGGGCCGCCCGCCGACCTCGGACACCTCGGGTCCCTCGCCGCCGCGGCGGCGCTGCGCGCCGGGATCGGCTTCAAGATCACGCTGCGGCCCGCGCACGGACGCCTCGCCCTGCCCACCCTCGGACTGCTGCGCCCGGACCGGCCGGGCCCGCTCGCCCTGACCGAGGGCTCCTGGGACCCCGGCAACCCGGAGACGCTGGCCCTGCACGCGCTGCCCGACGGCCGTACCGCCCTGGACGACCTGGACCCGTACCGCGCCCCGGGTACGGTGCCCGCCGCCCGCCGGCTCACCCCCAAGGGGCACAAGCGCTGGGACACCCAGTGGTCCGGGGCCCTCTCCCTGCTGCGGCGCTACGACACCGCCCGCGCGGAGGAGGCCGGCAGGCTGCTGCGCTGTCTGGTCCCGCTGTCCGGCATCTCCCGGTCCTACGGCGGGACCCTGCCCGCCGCGGCCGGCTCCGTCCTGGCACGGGCCCAGCCGCCGCCCGCGCTGGCCGCGACCCTCGTGTTCGAGGTGCAGCACGGGAAGCTGGCGGCCCTCGCGGAGGCGCTCCCGCTGCACACCGCCGACCGCACCGCGCGGTACTGGGCGCCCTGGCGGGCCGATCCACGGCCGCTGGAGGGGCTCCTGCGGGGCGCGTACGCGCATCTCGGACTGGCGGGCTACTGGCAGCGTGCGGCGCTCTACGGGGCCAGGGGGGCGTGGGCGCAGCACGCGCGGGTCCGGGCGCAGGTGGCGGCGGTGCTGCCCGTCCTGGACGCCTGCCCGGAACTCACCGCCGGCGGGCGGGTGTTCGTCACCTCCATGGTGGCGGCCGAGCGCGCCATGGACGGCGAGTCCTCGCCGGGTACGAGGTACGCGGTGGCCCGCGGGGTGGTGGAGCGGGACCGGATGGATTGGTGTGCGGCGCACCCCAACCTGGCCCCGTACGCGCCCGGCTGACGGCCCCGGGCCCGCCGCTGCGCGGGGCGAGGTCCCCTACCCGCCCTTCGCCCATCCCCCAGACTCCGTCCGGGGGGACCCCCAGCCGGGCTCTGCCCGGACCCGGTCCTCAAAAGCCGGACGGGCTGGATGTGGCTGAGGACGCCGGAAGGCCCGGCTCCCCGAGGGGGGCCGGGCCTTCCACTGTTCGAGCAAGCGCAGTGCTCAGGCCTCGAAGACCTCGTTCAGGAGGAGCTGCTGCTCCGCCTGGTGGCGCTTGGCCGAGCCGACCGCCGGGGACGAGCCGTGCGGGCGGGAGATGCGGCGCAGGCGCTCGCCGGCCGGGATGTCCGCGCCGACCGCCAGGTCGAGGTGGTCGATCAGGTTGAGCGCGATGAAGGGCCACGCGCCCTGGTTCGCCGGCTCCTCCTGGGCCCAGATGTACTTCGCCGCGTTCGGGAACTTGGCGATCTCCGCCTGGAGTTCGGCACCCGGGAGCGGGTACAGGCGCTCGATGCGGATGATCGCCGTGTCCGTGATGCCGCGCTTCTCGCGCTCGGCCTCGAGGTCGTAGTAGACCTTGCCCGCGCAGAAGACGACCTTGCGGATCTCGTTCGGGTCACCGGCTCCGGAGGAGACGCGCGTGTCGCCGATGACCGGACGGAACGACCCGGTCGTGAACTCCTCCGCCTTCGACGCCGCCGCCTTCAGACGCAGCATCGACTTCGGGGTGAAGACGATGAGCGGCTTGTGGTGCGGGTTGTGGACCTGCCAGCGCAGCAGGTGGAAGTAGTTCGACGGGAGCGTGGGCATGGCCACCGTCATGTTGTCCTGCGCGCACATCTGCAGGAAGCGCTCCGGGCGGGCCGAGGAGTGGTCCGGGCCCTGGCCCTCGTACCCGTGCGGCAGGAGGAGCGTGACGCCGGACGTCTGGCCCCACTTCTGCTCGGCCGAGGAGATGAACTCGTCGACGACGGTCTGCGCGCCGTTGACGAAGTCACCGAACTGGGCCTCCCAGAGGACCAGCGCGTCCGGGCGGGCCAGCGAGTAGCCGTACTCGAAGCCCATGGCCGCGTACTCGGAGAGCAGCGAGTCGTAGACGTTGTAGCGGGCCTGCTCGTCCGACAGGTAGAGCAGCGGGGTGTAGTCCTCGCCCGTCTCCCGGTCGATCAGGACCGCGTGGCGCTGGCCGAAGGTGCCGCGGCGGGAGTCCTGGCCGGACAGCCGGACCGGGGTGCCCTCCATCAGCAGCGAGCCGAAGGCCAGGGTCTCGCCCATGCCCCAGTCGATGGTGCCGTCGTCGATCATCGCCGCGCGGCGCTGCAGCTGCGGCAGCAGGCGCGGGTGGACGGTGACCGTGTCCGGGATGTTGACCTGGGCCTCGGCGATCCGCTTGACGACCTCCTGGGAGATCGCGGTGTTCACGAAGACCGGGAACTCCTGCGCGACCTGTGCGGGCGCCACCGGGGCGACCGCGGGCTGCGTGGCGGCCTCGCGGACCTCCGCGAAGACCTTCTCCAGCTGGCCCTGGAAGTCCTGGAGCGCCTGCTCCGCCTCTTCCAGGGTGATGTCGCCGCGACCGATGAGGGACTCGGTGTACAGCTTGCGCACCGAGCGCTTCTTGTCGATCAGGTCGTACATCAGCGGCTGCGTGAACGCCGGGTTGTCCGACTCGTTGTGACCGCGGCGGCGGTAGCAGATGAGGTCGATGACCACGTCCTTGTTGAACGCCTGACGGAACTCGAAGGCGAGCCGCGCGATGCGGACCACGGCCTCCGGGTCGTCGCCGTTCACGTGGAAGATCGGCGCCTCGATCATGCGGGCCACGTCGGTCGCGTACATCGAGGAACGCGAGGACTCCGGGGCGGCGGTGAAGCCGACCTGGTTGTTGATGACCACGTGCACGGTGCCGCCGGTGCGGTAACCGCGCAGCTGCGACATGTTCAGCGTCTCGGCGACGACGCCCTGGCCCGCGAAGGCCGCGTCGCCGTGCAGGGCGACGGGCAGGACCGTGAAGTCCGTGCCGCCCTTGTTGATGATGTCCTGCTTGGCGCGGACGACGCCCTCCAGGACCGGGTCCACCGCCTCCAGGTGCGAGGGGTTCGCGACGAGCGAGACCTTGATCTGCTCCCCGTCCAGGCCCGTGAAGGTGCCGTTGGCACCCAGGTGGTACTTGACGTCGCCGGAGCCGTGCATGGACTTCGGGTCGAGGTTGCCCTCGAACTCGCGGAAGATCTGGGCGTACGACTTGCCGACGATGTTCGCGAGCACGTTCAGGCGGCCGCGGTGGGCCATGCCGATCGCGACCTCTTCGAGGCGGGCCTCGGCGGCCGAGTCGATGACGGCGTCGAGCAGCGGGATGACGGACTCGCCGCCCTCCAGGGAGAAGCGCTTCTGGCCGACGTACTTCGTCTGCAGGAAGGTCTCGAAGGCCTCCGCCGCGTTCAGCCGGCGCAGGATCCGCAGCTGCTCCTCGCGCTCCGGCTTGGAGTGCGGGCGCTCGATGCGGTCCTGGATCCAGCGGCGCTGCTTCGGGTCCTGGATGTGCATGAACTCGACGCCCGTGGTGCGGCAGTACGAGTCGCGCAGCACGCCGAGGATGTCGCGGAGCTTCATCATCGACTTGCCGGAGAAGCCGCCGACCGCGAACTCGCGCTCCAGGTCCCACAGGGTGAGGCCGTGCTCGGTGATGTCGAGGTCGGGGTGCTTGCGCTGCTTGTACTCCAGCGGGTCGGTGTCGGCCATGACGTGGCCGCGGACCCGGTAGGAGTGGATCAGCTCGAAGACGCGGGCGGCCTTCGTGACGTCGTCGTCGTGCGAGGCGTCGATGTCCCGGAGCCAGCGGACCGGCTCGTACGGGATGCGCAGCGCCTCGAAGACGTCGTCGTAGAAGCCGCTCTCGCCGAGCAGCATGTTCGCGACGATGCGCAGGAACTCGCCGGAGGCCGCGCCCTGGATGACCCGGTGGTCGTAGGTCGAGGTCAGGGTCATGACCTTGGAGATGCCCAGCTTGTTCAGGGTGTCCTGCGAGGTGCCCTGGAACTCGGCGGGGTAGTCCATGGAGCCGACGCCCATGATGACCGACTGTCCGGGCATCAGGCGGGGCACGGAGTGGACGGTGCCCAGGCCGCCGGGGTTGGTGAGGGAGACCGTCACCCCGGTGAAGTCGTCCATCGTCAGCTTGCCGATGCGGGCCCGGCGGACGATGTCCTCGTAGGCCTGCCAGAACTCGAAGAAGTTGAGGGTCTCGGCCTTCTTGATGCCGGCGACGACGAGCTGGCGGTCTCCGTTGGGCTTCACCAGGTCGATCGCCAGGCCGAAGTTGATGTGCTCCGGCTTGACCAGGGTCGGCTTGCCGTCCTTCTCCGCGAAGGAGTAGTTCATCGACGGCATGGCCTTGATGGCCTGCACCATCGCGTAGCCGATGAGGTGGGTGAAGGAGATCTTCCCGCCCCGGGCGCGCTTCAGGTGGTTGTTGATGACGATGCGGTTGTCGAACAGCAGCTTCACCGGGACGGCGCGGACGGACGTGGCCGTCGGCACTTCCAGCGAGGCGTTCATGTTCTTGACCACGGCAGCCGCCGGGCCGCGGAGCGTCACCAGTTCGGGGCCTGCGGGGGCCTCGGTGGCGGGCGCGGCCTTCTGCGGGGCTACGGAGGGGGTGGTGGCCGGAGCGGCCTGGGAGGCGGGGGCAGCCGGTGCGGCGGCGGCCGGGGCCTGGGAGGTGACAGTCACAGCAGGGGCACCAGAGGGGGTGGCAGGTACAGGGGCAGGTGCTGACACGGGCGTCGTGGGCGCAGCGACGGGGGTGGCAGGCGCGAGGCTCGCCGTCCCTGTGGCGGCGGCGTCGGAAGCCTGCGGTGTCGCGGCGGTGACGGGAGCGGCGGCCTGTGCGGAGGCGCCGTCCGTCGTCGTCGCGGCGGGGGGAGCGGGCCGGTCCGTGGGCTTATCCGCCTTCACCGGAGCGACAGCGCCCCCCGGCTTGTAGTCGGCGAAGAAGTCCCACCAGGCCCGGTCGACCGAGTTCGGGTCCTGGAGGTACTGCTGATAGATCTCGTCGACGAGCCACTCATTCGCGCCGAAGCCTGGGGCGGGGTTCTTCCCGCCTTCTCCTGCTTCGGTCGTGGTGCTCGAGTTACTGGGGGACTGTGGCGACACGGCGGCAACCGCCCTCTTCCGCTTCACAAGGTATGGACAGCGGGAATAAAGGCTACGCCTCCCAGGCCGTGAGATGCAGACCGGGCGGGACTTACGTCGCGTAGGTCACATCGAACGGCGGGTTTCACCACCAGGAATGGCGGGAAACAAGCGTGGTTCGGGCAGGAGACACCGCGGTTGCGGCCCCCTGGCTTCGCACCCCTGACGGACCCCGGCGTGTGTGGCCGAGATCATGTCCTTCCCACTCGAACCCTACGTCAACTCGGTGCCTGCGAGCTGCCCGGAAGTGTGACAAGGATCCGGCAGCCCCGTGACGATTCGGCCACTCCGATGTGGCCCCCGTGCAGGCCGACCGCCCAGCGGGCGATGGCCAGGCCCAGGCCCGTGCCGCCGTCGCCGCCCCGCGCGCTGCCCCGGTTGAACCGCTCGAAGACCCGGTGGCGCTCCGCCTCCGGGATGCCGGGACCTTCGTCCCGGACTTCGAGCACCAGACCTCCGGGCGCGTCGCCCGCCCGGGCGTGCACCGTGACCCGGCCGTGCGGGGGGCTGTGCTTGACCGCGTTGTCGATCAGGTTCGCCACGACCTGGTGCAGCCGCTCGGCGTCCGCGTACGCCGTCAGGTCCGGCGGGGACACGTCCAGGTGGAGGTGGACGTCGTTGCGGGTGTGCCCGCCCGAGCCGGAGGACAGCCCCGGCCGGCCGGCGGCCGCCAGGCCCGACTCCTTCAGCACCCCGGACAGATAGGGCCACACCTCGAAGCGGCGGGCCCGCAGCGGCACCACCCCGTTGTCCACGCGGGAGAGGTCCAGCAGGGTCTCCACCAGCCGGCCGAGCCGCTCGGTCTGCTTCAGGGCCGTGCGCATGGTCTCCGGGTCGGCGGCGGAAACCCCGTCCACCACGTTCTCCAGCACCGCCCGCAGGGCCGCGATCGGGGTGCGCAGCTCGTGCGAGACGTTGGCGACGAGCTCCTTGCGGTGCCGGTCCACCGCCTCCAGGTCGTCCGCCATCAGATTGATGGTGGAGGCCAGGTCGCCCAGCTCGTCGCGGCGGCCCGCCCCGCGCACCCGGCGCGTGTAGTCCCCGTGGGATATCGCCCGGGCCACGGTGGTCATGTCGTCCAGCGGCGCCGTCAGGCTGTGCGCCACGAACTGGGTGATCAGCATCGAGGCGATCACCGAGAACACCGTGATGAAGCGCACCTCGGTGGCCGTGCGCAGGGCCACCATCAGCAGACCTGTGGTGATGAAGACCGACACCACCACGAGCGTGCCCAGCTTGGTCTTGATCGAGAACGGGGAGAAGGGCCGCAGCCCCCCGGTCGGCCGCTGCCCGGGCGGCCGGTAGCCGCTCACGGCTGTGCCGGGGTCTCCAGGGCGTACCCGACGCCGTGGACCGTACGGATCCGCTCGGCGCCGATCTTCCGGCGCAGCGCCTTGATGTGGCTGTCGACCGTACGGGTCCCGGACGCGTCGGCCCAGTCCCACACCTCGGCGAGCAGCTGCTCCCGCGAGAGCACCGCCCGCGGGGTCCCGGCCAGGCACACCAGCAGGTCGAACTCCGTCGGCGTCAGGTGCACGTCCTCGGTGTGCACCCGGACCCGGCGCTGCGCGTGGTCGATCTCCAGATCGCCGAGGCGCAGGGTGGCCCCGCGCGGGGCGTGCGCGGCCAGCGTGGCCCGCTCCACCCGCCGCAGCAGTACGTGGACCCGCGCGGCCAGCTCGCGCATCGAGAAGGGCTTCGTCATGTAGTCGTCGGCGCCGACCCCCAGGCCGACGAGCATGTCGGTCTCGTCGTCCCGGGCCGTGAGCATCAGCACCGGGACGGGCCGCTGCGCCTGGACCCGGCGGCAGACCTCCAGGCCGTCGAAGCCCGGCAGCATGACGTCCAGGACCAGCAGCTCCGGCAGCCAGCTCTCGGCCGCGGCGACGGCCGCCGGTCCGTCCGTGGCCGTCTGCACCTGGAAGCCCTCGGCGCGCAGCCGCGCCGCGATGGCCTCCGCGATCGTGTGGTCGTCCTCGACGACGAGTACCCGGCGTTGCGCGCCGGGGGTGGCCGCGGCGCCGTTGTGGGTGGTGGTGTGCGTCTGTTCCATGTCCCGCCCCTGAAGATCCCGCGTGATAGGGGTGCAGCGTAGAGGAGCGGCTGAGCTCCGGCCATGACGGGTTCGCTGCGCGGGTTCGTTGCCGGGGCCTCTGCCCCCGGACCTGCGGTTCAAACGCCGGGCGGGCTGGAAGATCCAGCCTCGCCGGCGTTCGAGGCGCGGGGTCCGGGGCGGAGGCCCGGGGGTTTACGGGTCCGGGGCTCCGCCCCGGGGAACGGTGGAAGGGCGGGTAGGGGACTTCGCCCCGCAGGGCTGCGGCGCTACAGGGTCAGGCCGTGGCCGTGGGGGAAGACCGGGTCGGCGGTGTCGTTCGGAACGTCCGGGCGGGAGGCCGCGACGGCCGCCATCGAGCGCGGGAGCTCGAAGGGAAGGCGCCCCTCGGCGGCGGCCCGCCCGAAGGCCACGTCCAGGAGGGCCGCGTCCGAAGCCCCGTAGTCCGCCATGAGCGCGGCCGCCCGCTCCGCGATCTCGGGGATCACCGCGGCCCGCTCCAGATTGATGCAGACCAGGGTCGGGACGGCGTCCAGGAGGGCCAGGATCTCGGTGAGCTCCGCCTCGGGGAAGGCCAGCGAACCCGAGTGGAAGAAGGACTCGAAGATGTTGCTGCGGGGCTCGTGCGGGGTGCGCAGCCGCAGCACCGCCAGGTCCGCCTCGGCCGGGTCGGACACGAGGTCCCCGTACGCCGCCGCGACCTCCGCGTCCACGTCCTTGACGTACAGCTTCGGCCGGCCGGAGACCGGCAGGGTCGTCCCGGTGTTGGTGAGCACCGTCAGGGAGCGCCGCTGGGCCGCCGCGCCGGCCGCCGTGAAGTCGGCGCGGCCGACCGTCTCGGCCGCCGCGTCCGGGTCCACGTACGGGTTCTCGAACAGGCCGAGGACGAACTTCTCGCGCAGCAGCCGGCGTACGGACGCGTCGATCCGGGCCTCGGGGACCCGGCCCGAGCGGACCATCTCCACGATGACCGCGGGGCACTGCTCCCCGCCGAACTGGTCCGAGCCCGCCTCCAGCGCGCGGGCCGCCCGCTCGGAGACGCTTCTGTGCTCCAGGCCCCAGGCGCGGGCCGGGTGCGGCTCGCCGAAGATCGTCGATTCGGTGAGCAGGCCCCAGTCGGTGCACACGATGCCCTGGAAGCCCAGCTCCTCGCGGAGCAGGCCCGTCACGACGCCCTTGTTGAAGCCGAAGCCGACCTCTTCCCAGTCGGTTCCGATGGGCTGGCCGTAGTACGGCATCATCTGCGAGCAGCCGGCCGCGATGGCCGCCTTGAACGGCTCCAGGTGGTGCTCGCGCATCCCGCCCGGGTAGATCTGCTCCTTGCCGTGCGCGAAGTGCGGGTCCTCGCCGTCCTTCTGCGGGCCGCCGCCCGGGAAGTGCTTGACCATCGCGGAGACCGAGGCCGCACCGAGCGCCTCGCCCTGCAGGCCCCGTACGTAGGCCTGGACGAGCTCGCCCGTCAGCTTCGCGTCCGAGCCGAAGGTGCCCGACTGGCGGGCCCAGCGCGGCTCCGTGGCCAGGTCGATCTGCGGGTGCAGGGCGACGCGGAAGCCGACGGAGAGGTACTCGCGCCGCATGATGTCGGCGAACTCGAAGACCAGCTCCGGGTCGCCGATCGCGGCCATGCCGATGGCCTCGGGCCAGGCGGAGAAGGCGCCGGCGTTGAAGGAGGCGCCGACGTTGTCGGTGAAGGAGTGCCGCGGGTCGGTCGACAGGGTCACCGGGATGCCGAGGCGGGTGCCTGCGGCCATCTCCTGGACGGCGTTCTGCCAGGTCGCCATCTCGCGGGCGCCGTAGCTGCCGAGGAGGTTGAAGTGCGTGAGGTGGCGGCCCTCGATGAGCTCGGGGGTGGTGAACGGGAGGATCGAGCCGTCGGTCTCGGTGACCGGGGTGCCGTCCGCGTTCATCATCAGCATCGAGTGGAAGAGCTGGCCGGCCTTCTCCTCCAGGGTCATGCGGGAGAGCAGGTCCTCGACGCGGTCGTCGACGGGGAGGGCCGCGTCCCGGTAGGGGAGGGTGGCGGGGGTGGTCGGGGGCGTCGGGGTCGCGTTCATGGCGGGGCTCCTGAGGAGGTCGGTCGCGCGGGAGGTCGCGGGGGCGGGCTGGGGAGCGGGCGGGGGCGGGGGAGCGGGCGTGGGGGAGACGGTGGGGGCGGACGCGGGGGCGGGCCCCGTCGGGCGGGCCGTCACCTGACCGAGCGGATCAGCTGGACGAGGGCGGCGCCCACGGCCGCCGCGATGCCGCCGACGAGGAAGAGGGCGCCGTAGTTGCCCCCTCCGCCGATGGCGAGGACGAACGGCGCGAGCATCGGGACGAGGGACTGCGGGAGGGCGTTGGCGATGTTCAGGACGCCCATGTCCTTCGCGGCGGTCTCCGGGTCGGGCAGGACGGCGGCGGCGAGCGCCACGTCGACCGCGAGGTAGAGGCCCTCGCCGAAGCCGAAGACGGCCACGGCGAAGAGGAACATCCCGACGGTGCCCGCGGTGGCGATCAGCAGCAGCCCGATGCCGATGACGAAGGCGGACGCGAGCACGAAGGGCTTGCGGCGCCCGGTGGCGTCGGACAGCCAGCCGCCGGCGAGGGAGCCGACCACGACGCCGCCGACGGTGACGAGGGTGGTGGTGAACATCTTCGAGGCGACCTCGCCCTCGGCGACCCCGAGGCGGTCCATCAGGAAGTACACCTGGTAGCTGGTCACGCAGGCGATGCCGATGAACACCAGGAAGCGGCTCGCGAAGTTCCACGCGTAGTCGGGGTTCTGGCGCGGGTTCACCCAGAAGCTGTGCAGGAACTCCCGCCAGGTGTACGGGGCCACGGACTCGGCGCGGGCCGGCCGGTCCGGCATCACGGCGGCCAGCACGCACACCCCGAGGAGGCCGACGGCGGCCGGGACGATGAAGGCCAGCGCCATGTCGTCCGTGAACAGCTGCGCGAGGAAGCTGCCCGCCACCATCGAGACGGACAGCATCATGCCGACCATGCCGGAGACGCGGCCGCGCTGGTGGTCCGGGATCAGGTCCGGGATGCAGGCGGTGACCATGCACAGGGCGGCGTTGCAGCCGAGCTGCGCGATGGCCCAGCCGACGAGCAGCGTGGTGACGCTGGAGCCGAGGCCGACGACGGTCAGCCCGACGGCGGCCACCGCCATGCCGCCCACGAGCCAGGGCCGGCGGCGGCCGAACCGGCTGGTCGTGCGGTCGGAGAGGGCGCCGAAGAGCGGGTTGCCGACGAGGGCGAGGAGGGCTCCGACGGAGAGCACCTTGCCGAGGGCGGCGCCGCGCTCGGCCTCCGGGACGATCTGGGCCACGCGCAGGGCCAGGGTCACCACGATCGGGGTGAAGACGGCGATGCAGACGCCGAGCTGGGCGGCGACCAGGCCGAAGATCAGCTTGGCGGGGGCGTCGGCCGGGGTGGCCGGATCGGGTCGGTCGGTGGCGTCGAGTGCTCTTCCGGGGTCCTGCGTGAGCGGCATGGGGGCTCCAACGTCTCCGCGTCGGCCTCGTCGCCGACCGGGCGGTTTCACCGTAGGCGCGAAAACCGTGCACCCACTAGGTTTTTGTGGAGTGAGCTGGATCACTCCATCGGGATGGCCGGAAACGGTCGGGTTTAGGGTGGTCCGCATGGCACAGGACAAGGGCCGAACGGCCCCCAAGGCGGCGGCCGCCCGGGGCGGCTACGCGGTGGGCGACGCCCGTCGCCAGAAGATCCTCGACACCGCCGTCGAGCACTTCGCGCAGTGGGGCTTCCACGCCTCCTCGCTCGCCCGGATCGCCAACGACTGCGGGATCACCCAGGGCGGCCTGCTCCACCACTTCCGCGGCAAGGAGGACCTGCTGCTGTCCGTCCTGGCGCAGAGCGAGCAGCACGACGTCGAACGGCTCTTCAGCGGGCCGCCGCAGGAGCTCCCCCCGGTCGCCGCGCACTTCGCCGCCGTGGTCGCCCTCGCCGAGGACAACGCCCGCCGGCCCGGGCTCGTACGGATGTACAACACGCTGGTCGGCGAATCCGGCAACCCGGGCCACCCCGCGCACGCCTACTTCCGGCAGCGCTACGCCCGGGTCCTCGGCTACAGCGTCGACCTGCTCCGGGCGGGCGTCGCGCGCGGCGAGGTGCGGCCGGACACGGACTGCGAGGCCGTCGGCCGCGAGCTCATCGCGGTGATGGACGGGTTCCAGATCCAGTGGGTGCTGGACCCGGAGGGCGTGGACATGGCGGTCCTGCTCCGCGGGTACCTGGACCGGCGGCTGCGGGAGGTCGCGGTGGCGGGAACGGGGCTGTGACGGGGCGGTAGGGGCTCGACGTACTTGCTGTGCTCGACGTACTCGCTGTGCTCGACGTACTTGCTGTGCTCGCTGTGCTCGGTGCGTTCGGCGTGCTTCAGCGCGGCTCGAAGGGCGGCAGGGCGCTCAGGACCCCCTCCAGGGGCCGCGGCAGCGTGGTCTGGTCGGCGGCGACCTCGTAGCCGCCGTGCCGGAAGGCGTACGTGAACGCGTCGAAGACCGGTTGGTCGGGCATCGAGATCCGCGGCAGGCGGGGGAAGTCCGCCTTCTGGAGGGCGGTGCGCAGCTTCGCGAGGGCGGCCGCCGAGAGCTTGTCCCGGTCCACCGTCTCGGCCTTCGCGTTGAGACGCAGGAACGATCCGTCACCCTTGATGATCAAGGTGCTGGTCTTTCCGGCGATGCCCCCGCTGCGGGTGACCGCGACGAGCGTCTCGCCGGCGCCGGGCAGCGAGGCGCTGGGTGCGGGGGCGGGCGCGGAGGTGCTCGGCGCGGGCTGCGGGGCGGGACCGGTCGTACCGGTGCCCGGGTCCGGGCTCTGGCCGGCGCTCTGGCCGGGGGACGGGGTCCCCGGGGCGTCCGTCGCCGTCCCGGACGGGGTGCTCGTGGCGGCGCCGGTTCCGGTGCCCGCACTCGCGCCCGTGCTCCCGTTCGGCTTCGGGGAGGCCCCGTCCTTCGACCCGCCGAAGGAGCACCCGCCCAAGGCGGCCACCACGGCCAGCGTCGCGGCCGCCGCCGCCAAGCCCACTCGCCCACCACGTGCTCGCACGCCCCACCCCCGCAGGTATCCGGCTGAACCCCGAGTATGGAGTCAGCACCACCCGCACGGATAGCACCCGGAGGCCGACATCCGCCGCTTCGCCCTTTGGCGCTGGCTGCCGCCGCTCACCGCCTTCGCGCTCGGCCTCTGGGGCCTCTCGCGGGGCGGGTCCATGTGGCGCGACGAGTCCGTCACGTGGCAGGTCGGGCACCGGCCGCTCGGGGAGCTCTGGGAACTGCTCGGCCAGGTCGACGCCGTCCACGGCCTCTACTACCTGCTGATGCACGCGGTCTTCGCGGCCACGGGCACCGCCCCCTCCGACCCCGGCCTCTGGGCCCTGCGCCTCCCCTCGGTCGCCGCCACCGCCCTGGCCGCCGCCGGCGTGGCCACGGTGGCCCACCACCTGACGGGCCCGCTGCGCGGCGGGAGGTCCGGCCGCGGAGGGCCCGGCGACCCCGACAGGCCGGGCGGTGGCGACGGGCCCGGCGGCCCCGGCCGGGCCTGCCGGGCCGGCCGGGTCGCCGTGGTGGCCGGGGTCGGGTATGCGTTGCTGCCGCCCGTGCAGATGTACGCCCAGGAGGGGCGCTCGTACGCGTTCGTCGCCGCGGCCGTCGTCTGGGCCACGTACCTGATGCTGCGCGAGCGCTGGGTCGCCTACGCCGTGGTGCTGGTGCTCGGCTGCTGGCTGCACGAGTTCGCCGTACTGGCGCTGCCCGCGCACGCGTGCGCCGCCTGGCGCTCGCGCGGCTGGCGGCTCGCCGCCGGGGCCGTGGTGGTCGCGCTGCTGCCGCTCGCGCTGGTCAGCGCGCGGCAGGCGCAGCAGCAACTGGGCTGGCTCGGACGGCCGAGCTGGCAGGACTGGGCGGCGTACGGGGTCCTCGCGGCCGCCTCGCTGCTCCTGGCCCGGGGGGCCGCGCGGGAACTCGTACGGGTCGCCCTGCCACTGGCGTTGCTGCCGCCCGGGCTGCTGCTCGCGGTCTCGCTGGTGCACCCCTGGTACGTGGACCGGTACGTCCTCTACGCACTCGCCGGCCTCGCCCTCCTCGCGGGGGAGCGGCTCGGCACGGCGCGGGGGTGGTGGGTGTGGCCGCTGGTCGGGGTCCTGCTCGTCCCCGTCGGGTTCTGGTCCGCGTGGCTGCGCACTCCCGAGAGCCGCAAGGACGACGCGCGGGCCGTGGCGGCGGCCGTCCGTGAACTCGCGCGCCCGGGCGACGCGGTGCTGTTCCTCCCTTCACGGCGGCGCGAATGGCTGTTGTCCTCGCCGGAGGCCTACGGATCCCTGCGCGACCTCGCCCTGTCCCGCACCCCGGCGGTTTCGCGGAGCCTCCAGGGCGTGGAGCGGACTCCGGAGGAGATCCAGGCGGCCCTGCTGGACCCGGCCGTCGACCGGGTGATCGCCCTGCTCGACCCGGCGGGACAGCCGGTGGACGGCTACCCGGCCGAGGCGGTGAAACGCCAGACGCTGGTCTCCCACTTCGACCTGTGCTCCGTGACGGACGTGCGCGGCGCCCGCGTGGCCCTCTTCGCCCGCCCGGGCAACTGCCCGTAGCTCCCGGCGGGTCGGTGGGTCGGCGGGTCCGGTTGTTCGGGGCCGGCCGGTCCCCTGGCGGTCGGCGGATCCGCTTCTGGGCCCGACCCGTCTCCCCGTGGGCCCACCCGTCCGCTCCCGGGTCCGCCGTCCCCTCGCGGGGTCGCCGGGGTCCGCTCCCGGTCCGGCCGTCCGCTCCCCGGTGGCCTGCGCCGCCCAAGGGCCCCTTTGACCTCTTCCCCGCTTCCCCTCGGCCTGCGCCCGGGTGGCCTGCGCCGACCGGCGGCGCCCCGCCGCGGGGTGGGCCTGCCGTGGGGGCGCAACGCACTCCGGCGGCGGGTGCGTTCGCGGGGTGCGGGGCCGTAGGGGGATGCGCGGGGAGCCGTCGACCGCGTCGGCAACCCGCTCCCGGCGGGGGTGCGTTCGTGGGGCGTGTGGGTGCAGGGGGGAGGATGGGTCGTGGGGCGCCGACTTTGCCGGGCCCGTTGGACTCTGTCGGAGGTGCCTTATGGACGCAGCTCGCCCGCACTCCCTCGTGCCGCCCGGTTCGCTCGTCGGTGGGGACTGGCTCGCGGAGCGGCTCGGTACGCCCGGACTCGTCGTCTTCGACGCCTCCGTCGGGGCGCACCGCGACGCGGAGCGGCGGATCGCGGGAGCCCGTCCCTTCGACCTCGACGGCGCGCTGTCCGACCACACCGCCGCCGCCCCGCACGCCATGCCCGGCCCCGCCGCCTTCGCCGAGGCGATGCGCGCCCTGGGCGTGGACGACGGCAGCACGGTCGTCGTGTACGACGGCGCCGGCATCTACTCCAGCGCCCGCGCCTGGTGGATGCTGCGCAGCATGGGCTTCGACCGGGTCGCCGTCCTCGACGGCGGGCTGCCCGCGTGGCTCGCCGCCGGGCGGCCGGTGGAGGAGCGCCGGCCGGGCTACGAGGGCCCGCGCGGCTCCTTCACGGCCCGGCCCCGCGCCGGGCTGCTGGTGGACGCCGCCACCGTTACGGCGGCCCTGGCCGATCCGGCCGCCGCCGTGCTCGACGCCCGTACCCGCGAACGCTTCGCCGGGACCGCCCCCGAACCCCGCCCGGGCCTGCGCGGGGGCCACATGCCGGGCGCGGTCAGCCTCCCGTTCGGTGAACTGCAGTGCCCCGACGGCCTGATGCGCCCCGCCGCGGAGCTCCGCGCGTCCTTCGGGGCGGCGGCGGGAGAGCGGGAGCGGCTGTACTTCAGCTGCGGCTCGGGGGTCACCGCCTGCGTGCTCGCCCTCGGCGCGGACCTCGCCGGGTACGAGCACCTCGCGGTGTACGACGGCTCCTGGAGCGAGTGGGGCATGCCGTCCCCGGACCGCCCGGTCGTACAGGGGAGTTAGCCCCCACTCCCGGATCCCGCCCGGCCGCATCGAAGCCCGGGAGCGGACCGCGCCGGCGCTCGACGTCCAGCCGATGTGCCCTCCTTCTCCGCGATACCCCCGGCCTCCGGGCCGGGGAAGTCGGGGCATCAGCCGTGGCGCGGCCCCGTCGCCGCCCCGGGGTCGGGGGTTAACCCCACCCCGGATCCGGGCACATGCACCATGCCTGCGCGGGGGCCGCGGCGGGCACGATCGACACCATGACCACGAAGACGCACCTCCGCGGCACCAAGGCCACCGTCACCGTCACTGCCACGGCGCTCGCCGCCGGGCTGCTGCTCACCGGTTGTTCCTTCGGCTCGCTCGTCTCCCGCGGCGGACCGGAGAAGACGGCGAAGACGGACTCCACGGTGGCCGAGGCCGTCACCGCGGTCGACGTGTCGGACCCCGGAAGCGGATCCATCGAGGTGGTCGCCGGATCCGGCCCGGGCGTCGTCGTCCGCCGTACCGTCCGCTATCACGGCGACACCGTGCCCGAGCCCGCCCAGCGGCTCTCCGGCGGCGTCCTGACCCTCGACGCCGGCGATTGCTCCGACCGCTGTTCCGTCGACTACCGGCTGGAGGTTCCGGCCTCCGCCACGGTCCGGGCAGGGAGCAGCAGCGGCCGCGTCACGGTGTCGGGGGTGGCCGCCGCCGACGTCACGACCTCCTCCGGCTCGGTCCGGGCGGACCGGATCGCCGGCCCGGTGAAGATCCGTACCTCCTCGGGCTCGATCGCCGCCGAGGATCTGGCCGGCCCGGGCGCGGACGCCCGTTCGTCCTCCGGCGACGTCCGGCTGGCCTTCGCGAAGGCACCGGGCTCGGTGGCGGTGGAAACCAGCTCGGGCGACGCCGAAGTGAAGGTTCCCGCGGCCGCCTACGCCCTCGACGTGTCCACCACCTCCGGCGAGCGCAAGATCACCGTCCCCACGGACCCGTCCGCGACCGCCCGCGTCGCCGTACGGACCTCCTCGGGCGACATCGTCGTCTCGGCAGTCTGAGCCGCACCCGGAGCTGTTCGCCCCGGGCGAACGGGCGTTGGGGAACATTGGGGCGCGCACGTGCATTGAGTCGGCATAGCTCAACTTCACTGCCGGAGGGAACATCATGGCTTCGACGTCCGTAACGCTCACCCTGCCCGTGCTGCCGCTCGACGACGAGGTCGTGCTGCCCGGGATGGTCGTTCCGCTGGACCTGTCCGACGCCGAGGTGCGGGGTGCCGTCGAGGCCGCGCAGGCAGCTGCCGCGGGCGGCAAGCCGAAGGTGCTGCTCGTGCCGCGGGTCGACGGGAAGTACACCGGCACCGGGGTGCTCGGGACCGTGGAGCAGGTGGGGCGGCTGTCCGACGGGGACCCCGGGGCGCTGATCCGCGGGCGCGGCCGGGTCCGTATCGGGGCCGGGACGACCGGGCCCGGGGCCGCACTCTGGGTCGAGGGCGAAACGGTGGACGAGGCCGTCCCCGATCCGCTGCCCGGCGCCGTCGCCGAGCTCGTCAAGGAGTACAAGGCGCTCGCCACGAGCTGGCTCAAGAAGCGCGGGGCCTGGCAGGTCGTGGACCGGGTGCAGCAGATCGAGGGCGTCGGGGCCCTCGCGGACAACTCCGGGTACTCCCCGTTCCTGACCGTCGAGCAGAAGGTGGAGCTGCTGGAGACGGCCGACCCCGTCGCCCGGCTGCGGATCGCGGTCAAGGCCCTCAGCGACCACCTCGCCGAGCAGGACGTCGCCGAGTCCATCGCCAAGGACGTCCAGGACGGCGTCGACAAGGTCCAGCGCGAGTTCCTGCTGAAGCGGCAGCTCGACGCCGTGCGCAAGGAACTGCGCGAGCTCAGCGGGGAGAAGGAGGGCGAGGAGTCCGACGACTACCGCGCCCGCGTCGAGGCCGCCGACCTGCCCGAGAAGGTACGGGAGGCCGCCCTCAAGGAAGTCGACAAGCTGGAGCGCTCCAGCGACCAGTCCCCGGAGGGGTCCTGGATCCGCACCTGGCTGGACACCGTGCTCGAACTGCCCTGGAACGAGCGGACCGAGGACGAGTACGACATCCGGGGAGCCCGCGCCGTCCTGGACGCGGAGCACGCCGGGCTGAGCGACGTGAAGGACCGGATCACCGAGTACCTGGCGGTGCGCAAGCGCCGCTCCGAGCGCGGGATGGGCGTCGTCGGCGGGCGCAGGGGCGGGGCCGTGCTGGCGCTCGTAGGCCCTCCCGGCGTCGGAAAGACCTCCCTCGGGGAGTCCGTGGCCCACGCCATGGGGCGCAAGTTCGTCCGCGTGGCCCTCGGCGGAGTCCGCGACGAGGCCGAGATCCGCGGGCACCGGCGTACGTACGTGGGCGCGCTGCCCGGCCGGATCGTACGGGCGATCAAGGAAGCCGGGTCCATGAACCCGGTCGTCCTGCTCGACGAGATCGACAAGGTCGGCTCCGACTTCCGGGGGGACCCGGCGGCGGCGCTGCTCGAAGTCCTCGACCCGGCCCAGAACCACACCTTCCGGGACCACTACCTGGAGGTGGAACTGGACCTGAGCGACGTGGTGTTCCTCGCCACCGCGAACGTGCTGGAGGCCATCCCCGAAGCCCTCGCCGACCGGATGGAACTGGTCCGCCTCGACGGCTACACCGAGGACGAGAAGGTCGTCATCGCCCGCGACCACCTGCTGCCCCGGCAGCTGGAGCGCGCCGGCCTGGCCGCGGAGGAAGTGGTCCTGGAGGAGGACGCGCTGCGCAAGCTGGCGGGGGAGTACACCCGCGAGGCGGGCGTGCGCACCCTGGAGCGTTCCCTCGCCCGGCTGCTGCGCAAGGTGGCCTCCCAGCACGAGCTGGGGGAGCGGGAGCTGCCGCTGCGGATCGGCGCCGAGGACCTGCGGGCCCTCATCGGGCGGCCGCACCACGTACCGGAGTCCGCGCAGGACCCGGCCGAGCGGCGCACCGCGGTACCGGGCGTGGCCACCGGCCTCGCCGTGACCGGGGCGGGCGGCGACGTCCTGTTCGTCGAGGCCTCGCTGGCCGATCCCGAGACGGGCGCGGCCGGGCTCACGCTGACGGGCCAGCTCGGAGACGTGATGAAGGAGTCGGCGCAGATCGCGCTCAGCTTCCTGCGCTCCCACGGTGCCGAGCTGGAACTCCCGGTCGCCGACCTGAAGGACCGGGGCGTGCACATCCACTTCCCGGCGGGCGCGGTGCCCAAGGACGGTCCGAGCGCGGGCATCACGATGACGACGGCGCTGGCCTCGCTGCTGTCGGGCCGGCAGGTCCGCACGGACGTGGCCATGACCGGCGAGGTCTCGCTGACCGGGCGGGTGCTGCCGATCGGCGGGGTCAAGCAGAAGCTGCTGGCCGCGCACCGGGCCGGGCTGACCACCGTCATCATCCCGAAGCGGAACGAGGCCGATCTGGACGACGTTCCCGCCGAGGTGCTGGCAGGGCTGTCGGTGCACCCGGTGACGGACGTGCGGCAGGTCCTGGAACTGGCCCTGGCCGCGGACGGGGTCCCGGTGGCCGCCGTGGCGTGATCCGGCCGTCCGGGCGGGCCGCGGGCCCGGGGTTACCCGCTCCGGCGGGGCCCCGGGCCCGCGGCGTACCCGCTGCGAAATACTGGGGGCCCACACACCAGCGAAGGAGCGGGCCGTGCACGGGACCGAAGACCAGGAGTTCCTTGCCCTGGAGCGGGAGCTGTCCGTCTTCCTCCGACGGGCCCGCGCCTCCTCCGGGGAGATGGCGCGCGAGCTGCACCCCGAGCTGGAACCCGCCGCGTACGGGCTCCTCGTACGGCTGGAAGCCGCCGGGCGGCAGCGGGCGACCGAGCTCGCCGCGTACTTCGGGGTCGGCAAGGCCACGATGAGCCGGCAGCTGCGGGCCCTGGAGGTGCTGGGCCTGCTGGCCCGCGAGCCGGACCCGGCGGACGGGCGGGCCTTCCTGGTGGGACTCACGGAGGAGGGCCGCGAGCGCTTCCTGCGGGTCCGGGGCGCCCGGCGCGAGCAGTACATGCGCAAGCTCGCGGACTGGGACCGCGGAGAAGTGGCGGAACTGGCGCGGCTCCTGAACCAGTTGAACGCGGGCGGGGAGTAGCACCCGGGGCGCGGCCACGGCCGGGCGAAGCCCCGCGCGGCCCGCGCTTCCGCGCCCCTACAGCTCCGCGTAAGCCGCCGACGCGTCGTCGTGGCGCTTCTCGCGGCGGTGTGCCCGGCCCGGGTCCGATTCCAGCGCGCGCACCCGGTCGATCAGCGACTGCGCGCCCTCCTTGCGCAGCACCGCCAGGCAGTCGGCCCAGTCGCCCTCCCCGAACGTGTCCGTCCACCGGCTGGCCCCGTCCGTGAGCGCCGCCACCGCCCGCACCTCCGCGCGCGGCGTCCGCCCGGTCACCGCCCGGGCCGCCACCTCCGGGTCCGCGGCGGCGGTGAAGAAACCGCCCTCGGCGTTGCGCAGCTCGTCGGCGGAGGCCTCCGTGCGCAGCCGCTCGCGCGGGATCCGGTCCAGCCGGTCGTCGAGCACCGCACGCACCTCTCCTCCCGGCGCCTGGAGGAGGAGTACGGAATCCGAGAGCACCAGGTGTTCGACCCAGGACGCGTCCCAGCGGACCACGACCACCGTCGCCTGCGGCGTCCGGACGTGAGAAAGGTCACAGGTGTCGCGGTGGGCGTCCGCGGTGACGCGGATGGCCTCCGCCAGGACGCGGTCGAGGGGCATGTCCCGGCGCGATCCGGACAGTTCGGTCAATCGGCCGCCCAGTCGGGCCGCGAACCACGGCACTCCGTGCGCGCATCCGACCTCGCCCGGAGGCGGGGTGACCCCGTCGAGGGCCACCAGGACTCCGCCGCCCGAGGCGGGGATCGCGGCCGACAGCCAGTCCTCGTTGGGGCGTTCCGGGTTGCCGGGGGCGGAGGAGAGATCGATGCGCATGGGGACATTCTGCCCGCGCTGGGCTCCGTAAGGGCAGGGCGGGCCGAGAAAGGTCCGGACCAAAGCGGGGCGGGTGAGGAGGGAAGGGACTCCCGGGGTCCGCGGGGCGGCCCTCGGCGATGTGGGCGGGCATCCTGCCAAAAGCCGCATCGATCTTTCAACCACCCGTCCACGGCGGGGCTCTGACAGCCGGTCGCCGAGTTGGTCGCCAACTCCTCCGTGCTGTTCACTCCTTCGTGTGGCCGGGCGGGCGATGTGCGGCCCTCTTCCCAACTCACTGCGAGGGTCTGAGGCGGTACGGCGGTAGGCGCGCGCAAGCGGCGCGTACCGAACAGCACGTACCAGGCATCACCTACCAGGCATCAGACAACGAGCACGAGCAGCACACGTAAACAGGATTGCGAGCACCGGTGCAGAAGAAGCGGCCTCGGAAGAACGGCACCGTCGCGAACGGCACCGCACCCGACGGCACCGCACCCGACCGACGAGCCCCCGACGGCCCGGTCGCCGCGACCGCTCCCGCAGGGCGCCGCGTTCGCGTGCGCCGCAGGCTGGTCATCGGGGTCGCCGTGGCCGGGCTCGCCGTGCTCGTGGCGGGAGCCCCCGCCGTCCTGTCCGCCTCCGCGGACCTGAAGGACTCCCAGCAGCTGGTCACCCTCGCCGACCAGAGCCGGCAGACCCTCACCCTCGCCCACCTGCTCGGGGACGAGCGCGACGCCGTCACCGCGTACGTGGCCAAGGGCCGTCCCGGCGGCGCCCGGGGCGCGCAGGCCGCCGCGGTCCAGGAACGCACCGCGGGCACCGACCGCCAGCTCGCCGAGGTCCAGGCCGACGCGGACGAGGAACTCGCCCAGGCCCTCGGCCGGGTGGGCGCCGTACGCACCGAGGCCATGGAGGGCAAGGACAGCGCCCTCGCCGCCCACCAGGCCTACTCCGGCGTCATCGCCGAACTCCTCGCGCCGAGCGGCCGGCTCGCCGAGCTGACCCCGCCGCGCGCCGCCGACGCCCTCGTCACCGCCCGCCCGCTGGCCGCCCTCGGGCAGGCCGTGGAACAGGCCTCCGCCACCCGCGGACTGCTCCTCGCCGCACTCTCCGTGCCGGGCGGCGACAAGCAGCCGGGCGCCGCCTTCGTGGACGAACTCACCGCCGCGGCCCAGCGGGCACGCGTACGGGAGCAGGGCGCGCTCGACGACTTCGCGCGGGCCGCGCGTCCCGACGTACGCCAGAGCCTCACCGCCACCGTCACCGGACCCGAGGTCAAGACGGCCGACGACTACCTCAAGCGGCTCACCGACCGGCCGGCCCTTTCGCCCGCCGACCGCAAGCTCGATCCCGGCACCGTCGGACCGGCCCTCACCGCCCGCGTCGACCGGATGCGCTCGGTCGAGGCCACCCTCGCCGGCCAGCGCGCCACCGCGCTCGCCGCGCTGCGCGACGACGACGTGACCGCGCTGGAGGTCATGGTCGCCTTCCTCGGCGTGCTGTTCCTCGTCACCCTCGGCATCTCCACCGCCATCGCGCGCTCCCTCACCCGGCCGCTGTCGGTCCTGCGGCGCGGAGCGGCGCGGCTGGCCACGCCGGAGGGCTCGGTGGAACCGGTCCGGTTCACGGGCCGCAACGACGAGTTCGCCGAGGTGGTGCGCCACCTCAACGCGGTGCGCGACCAGACGGTCTCCCTGCACACCCGGATCGCCGGACTCGACGCCGACCGGCGCCGCCTCATCGGCCGCAACGAGGCGCTCTCGGCAGGCCGGGAGGCACTGGAGGAAGAGCTCTCGCTGCTGCGGGCGGGGCTGGAAGAGCACCGCCGCATCATGTCGACCACGTCCGTGTCGCTGTCCCTGCGGACCCTGGGGCTCGTCGAGCGGCAACTCGCCGTCATCGAGGAGCTGGAGTCCGAGGAGCCGGATCCGGACCGCCTCTCCACCCTCTTCAAGCTGGACCACCTGGCGACCGTGATGCGCCGCCACAACGAGAACCTGCTCGTCCTCGCCGGCCAGGAACACGGCCACGGGCAGGGCCTGCCGGTGCCGCTCGTCGACGTCATGCGGGCGGCGGTCAGCGAGATCGAGCGCTACGAGCGCGTCGACCTCGGGGCGCTGCCCTCGTACACGCAGGTCGCCGGGCACGCCGCCGACGACATCTCGCACGTCCTGGCGGAGCTGCTGGAGAACGCGACGACCTTCTCGCCGCCCGACGCCAAGGTCAAGGTGTCCGGCTGGCTGCTGGACTCCGGCGACGTGGTGCTCTCCGTCGTCGACGAGGGCATCGGGATCACCGGGGACCGGCTGGCGACCCTGAACGAGCGGCTGGCCACGCCGGACGCGTACGACGAGGAGCCCGAGTCGGAACACGGCCTGGGCCTCGGCCTGTACGTGGCCGGACGGCTCGCGGCCCGGCACGGGGTGAGCGCGGAGCTGCGCGCCCAGCGGCACGGCGGCACGGAGGCGCTGGTCGTCGTACCGGCGACGCTGCTGCCCGCCACCCCGCCGGCCTCGCCGGTCCACACCCTGGGCGCACCGGGCGCACCCGCGCTGCACCTGCCCGGGGTGATCGCGGAGGCCAACCAGAACACCCTCCCCGCACGCGTACGGGGCCTTGCCGCCCGCACGCCCGAGGCCCCGGCGGCCACCGCTGGGGCCGACGCCCCGGCCGGGCCGCCCGAAGCCGCGGCCGCGGCACCGGCGGTGGACCCGGACCCCGCCGCCTTCCCCGAGGCAGAGGCCGAGGCCGCGTGGGCCGAGCCTGAGCCCGCCCCTGGTGTCTGGGCCGAGCCCGCTCCTGCCGCCGAGCCCGAGCCCGCCCCCGTCGCCCGGGCCGAGCCCGAGCCCGAGTCCCCCGCCGGCTTCCCCGAGCCGGAGCCCGCGCACGAGACCGCGCAGGCCTCCGCCGCCGAGCCGCCCGCGCGGGCGGCTCCGGAGTCCGCTCCGGCGGGGTTCGCGCCTCCGGCCGGGCAGCTGCCGCCCACCGAGCAGGTGTTCCGGGTCCCGGCACCGGTCGAGGTGCCCGCCGAGCAGGTGTTCCGCGTACGGCCGCAGGCCCAGGCCGCCGCGGAGGTGCCCGTAGGGGCGCCCGTAGAGCCGTCGGCCGAGACGCCCGCGGACGTGCCCGCCGAGCAGGTGTTCCGCGTACCGCCGCAGGCCGACGCGCCCGCCGAGCAGCCGTTCCGGGTCGAGGCCGCCCCCGAGGCGCCCGCGCACCGGACCGAGCCGGAGGAAGTCCTCACCGACAAGGGGCTCCCCAAGCGGAGCCCCCGCGTGGTGGCCGCCGGACGCGAGGACGAGGTGCGCCCGGCGCCGGGCCGGGTGGACGCCGACGAGCTGCGCCGCCGTCTCGGCGGGTTCTACCGGGGAGCCCAGGACGGGCGACGCGTCGTGGAGGCCGAGCTCGCGCACGCCCCCCGTCAAGACGCGCCGCAGGACCCCCGACAGGGCCCGCCGCGGGACCAGGGGCAGACCGACCGGGGGGACACCGCACAGGAGGCACGCACATGAACGCGTCCAGTACGTACGGACTGAGCTCCCAGGCCCGCAACCTTCAGTGGCTGCTGACCGACCTCGTCGAGGAGGTGCCCGGGGTCAACTCGGTGGCTGTCGTCTCCTCGGACGGGCTCCTCCTGCTGTCCTCCGATCCGGTGGCACCCGACACGCCCGCCGCATCCTCCGCACCCGCCCGCCCCAGCGGCCCCCGCGGCGCGTCCGCCGATCTCGCGACGATCGTCTCCGGCCTCGGCTCGCTCACCACGGGTGCCGCCGCCCTGATGGACGGCGGCTCGGTCAAGCAGACGATGGTGGCCATGGAGCACGGTTCCGTGTTCGTCATGTCCATCAGCGACGGATCGCTCCTCGGCGTGCACGCCACGCCGGACTGCGACATGAGCGTCGTCGCGTACCACATGGCCTTGTTCGTGGGCCGCGCCGGCCACGTCCTGACCCCCGAAGTCCGCAGTGAGCTGCGCCAGTCGATGGAGAACACCCCGTGAGGAGTCCGGCCTCCGACCGGCTGCCGATACGCGGCGCCGACCGCCGTCCCGCCCGTGTACGCCCCTACTCCCTGACGGGCGGCCGCACCCGCTTCACCCAGGTCCTGCACGTCGAGACCTTCGTCGCGGCCCTCGACACCAAGGTGTCCGAGCCGCGGAAGCCCGACCGGATGCCGGAGATGCCGGCGATCGTCGAGGTCTGCCGCCGCATGCGGACGATCGCCGAGATCGCCGCCCTGCTGAAGCTGCCGCTCGGCGTGGTCCGCGTCCTGGTCAGCGACCTCGCCGACCAGGGCCGGATCCGTGTCTACGGGACCGGCCACGGCAGCGGCCGTCCCGACCGCGCTCTGCTCGAAAGGGTGCTCAGTGGGCTCCGCCGTCTCTGAAACCGGCCTCTTCTCCGCGCGTCCGGACTCCGGTCCGCAGGCCGATCCGCAGGCCGATCCGCACGCCGATCCGGACGAGCCCGTACAGCCCTGGCAGTACGACCGCTCGCGCGCGCCCGTCGCCGTGAAGGTGCTGGTGGCGGGCGGTTTCGGGGTGGGCAAGACCACGTTCGTCGGTTCCGTCTCCGAGATCCGGCCGCTGCGCACCGAAGCGGTGATGACCGAGGCCGCCGCTCCCACCGACGACCTGTCCGCGACCCCGGACAAGCACACCACCACCGTCGCCATGGACTTCGGGCGCGTCACGCTCGACGACGACCTCGTCCTGTACGTGTACGGGACCCCCGGCCAGGAACGCTTCTGGTTCATGTGGGACGACCTGGTGCGCGGCGCCGTCGGCGGGATCGTCCTCGCCGACACCCGGCGGCTGCGCGACTGCTTCCCCGCGCTCGACTACTTCGAGAGCTGCGGGCTGCCGTACGCCGTGGCCGTCAACCACTTCGAGGGCACGCCTTCGTACGAACCGGAGGACGTGCGGGAGGCGCTGACCATACCGGCGCACGTACCCGTCGTGATCATGGACGCGCGGCGCCGGGTGACCGTACTGGAATCCCTGATGACCCTCGTGGGCCACGCCCTCGACACGACCCCCGAATAGAGAACGTGCACATGCGCAAGATACTCGTCGTCGGTGCCGGCCAGTCCGGTCTCCAGCTCGCCCTCGGACTCCAGGCGAAGGGGTACGAGGTCACCCTCATGTCCAACCGGACGGCGGACGAGATCCGCACCGGGCGGGTCATGTCCACCCAGTGCATGTTCGACACGGCGCTCCAGTACGAGCGGGACCTCCAGCTGAACTTCTGGGAGCAGCAGGCGCCGAAGATCGAGGGCCTGGGCGTCTCGGTCTCCGCCCCCGACGGCAGCCGCCCCGTCGACTGGCTCGGCAAGCTGAAGGGCTTCGCCCAGTCCGTCGACCAGCGCGTGAAGATGGCCGGCTGGCTCGACACCTTCGCGCAGCGCGGCGGACAGCTGGTCATCCACGGCGCGTCCGTCTCCGACCTGGACTTCTTCTCCCGTACGTACGACCTGGTGCTGGTCGCGGCCGGCAAGGGCGAGCTGGTCTCGCTGTTCGGCCGGGACGCGGCCCGCTCCCCGTACGACGCCCCGCAGCGCGCGCTCGCCGTGTCCTACGTGCACGGGCTGGCCCCGCGCCCCGAGCACCCCGAGACGGAGGCCGTGCGCTGCAACCTGGTCCCGGGCGCCGGCGAGCTGTTCGTGATGCCGACGCTGACCACCTCCGGGCGGGCCGACATCCTGTTCTGGGAGGGGATCCCGGGCGGACCGCTGGACGTCTTCGGCGGCGTGAAGGACCCGGCGGACCACCTCGCGCTGACGCTGGAACTGATGGAGAAGTTCACGCCCTGGGAGTACGCGCGGGCGACGAAGGTGGAGCTGACGGACGCGGGCGCCACGCTCGCCGGGCGGTACGCACCCGTCGTCCGCAACCCCGTCGGCCGGCTGCCCGGCGGCGGGCTGGTGCTCGGCGTGGCGGACGTGGTCGTCGCCAACGACCCGATCACCGGGCAGGGTTCGAACTCCGCCGCCAAGTGCGCGGCCTCCTACCTCTCGTCGATCCTCATGCACGGGGACAACCCGTTCGACGAGGCGTGGATGAAGGCGACCTTCGACACGTACTGGTTCACCAGCGGCAAGCCCGCCACCCAGTGGACGAACGCCATGCTCGGCGTCCCGCCGGAGCACGTGCTGAACCTGATCGGTGCGGCCGGGCAGCTCCAGCCGGTGGCGGACCGATTCGCCAACGGCTTCGACAACCCGGCCGACTTCGACGCGTACTTCTACGACCCCGAGGACGCGGCGGACTACCTGGCGGACGTCGCGGGCGCCTCGGCCTCCGCGTAACCCGTGTCGTCCCCCGCCGTCGCGCCCTCGGGCAGCGGCGGCGGGGTGAAGGCGCGCAGCGGCGCCCCGTCCGGGTCCGGCCGGACCGCGCCGAGCAGCGGATTCGCCGCGATCGGCGAGACCTTCACCTTCGCGCCCGGGCGGGGCGCCTGGATGACCTTGCCGTCGCCGACGTACAGGGCCACGTGGGTGGCGGTCGGGAAGTACACCACCAGGTCGCCCGGACGCAGTTCGTCGAGCGGCACCCTGGGCAGCCGGGCCCACTGCTCCTGACTGGTCCGGGGGATCTCGCGGCCCGCGTGCGCCCAGGCCTGCGAGGTCAGCCCGGAGCAGTCGAAGGAGGCCGGACCCTCGGCGCCCCAGACGTACGGCTTCCCGATCTGGGCGGCCGCGTACGTGAGGGCCGTGCCGCCGGCCGCGGTCGGGTTGCGCGGCTGCGCGCCGCCGCTGCCCAGCTTCCCCGAACCGATCAGCTCCCGCTGCGCGGTGGCGGTGTCCTCGGCTTCCCGCGCGTCGAGCTCGGTGAGCTGGGAGGGGCTGAGCGAGGCCAGCATCCGCTCGACCTCCTTGAGCTGCGTGGCGGCCTCCTCCTTGCGCTCCTTGGTCTCCGCCGTCAGCTTCTGCTCGGAGTCCAGGGCCTTGCGGGCGGCGGTGGCGAGGGTGTCGGCGTGCTTCTCGCCCCGGGTGAGCCGCTCCAGCGCGGCGGCCCGCCGGGCACCCTCGCGCTCCGCGACCCGGCGCTGTTCCAGGGCCCCTTGGGGGTCCCCGGCGAACAGCATCCGGGCGTACGGGGAGAACCCGCGGCCCCCCTTGTACTGCTCGCGCGCCAGCCGGCCCGTGGTGGTCTGGGCGTCGGTGACGGCGGTACGGGCCTTGCCGAGCTCGGTGCTGAGCCGGCTCTCCTCGCGCTGCCGGGCGGTGAGGGCGCTCTCGGCGGCGTTGTAGGCCTCGGTGGCCTGCTCGGCGCGCTGGTAGAGGCCCTGGAGGCGGGCGAGGAGGACACCGACGGGTTCGGCGGGAGCGGCGGGGGCGGCGGGCTCGGCGTGGGCGACGGGGAGCGGGCCGGCCGTGACGAGGGCGGCGGCGAGGCACGCGGCGCGAAGCAGCCGACGTCTGCGGCGTCGTGACATGGGGTCACCTCCTGGCGGCCGATGCTGCCATGCGCGGTATGACAAATCGCCCACCCGGGGCGGCCGTGCCGCTCCGCTCACCCGGTCGGCGTACGTCCGCCGGCCGGACCCGATGAAACGCTTGATGCGGCTTTCGCCAAGTACGGGGTGAGGGGCCGACGGGGCCCCGCTTACCAGGGGAGGGACCGGGGTGAACAGCGCACACGAGGACGGCGCGGGGGCGGGCGGCGCGCGGGCGGGGAGCAGGGGCAAGGACTCCGGGTGGGCGGGGGCCGGGCCACCGGATCTCCGGACGCCGGAGGGGTTCGGAGCGTTCTACGAGGAGCACATCGACGCCGTGCTCGGGTTCGTCACCCGGCGGGTCACCGACCCGCACCTGGCGGCGGACCTCACGGCCGACATCTTCCTCGCCGCGTTGAAGGACGCGGCCGGCTATCGGCCCGACAGGGGAGTGCCGATCGCCTGGCTCTACGGAATCGCGCGCAATGTGCTGGCCAGTCATGCCCGTGCGGGAGCCCGCGAGCGAGGAGCGCTGCAGCGGCTCAGCGGCCGCAGGCTGCTCGACGACCAGGACGTGGCGGCCCTGGAGGAGCGGATAGACGCACAGCGGGCCTTCCGCGACCTGGCCGAGCGGCATGCCGCCCTGTCGGAGCCGCTGCGGGCCGCGCTCGACCTGGTCGTCGTCGACGGCCTCACGCCGGCCGAGGCCGCCCAGGCCCTCGGAGTCACCCAGGCCACCATCCGGGTCCGCCTGCACCGCGCCCGGCGCGCGCTGCGCACCCCGTCGGCCCCCCTCGTCCCCGCCCCGGCGCAGCAGTTGGAGGTAGCACGATGAGCACCAGGCCCACAGCGTTCGAGGAGCGGCTGAAGGCGGAGCTCGTGGCGATAGCCGCCGACCTGGGGGCATCCGGGGGAGGTGTGGACCTCGCCGCCCGCAAGCCCGCCCGGCGCATGCGAATACCGCTCGCCGTCGGGCTGGCGGCCACGGCGGCCATGGGCCTGATCGCGCTGCCGGTCGTGGGGGACGAGGGAGGTACCTCTGCCGCGTACGCGCTGACCAAGGGTGAGGACGGCACCATCATCGTCAAGCTCTTCAACTCGGAGGGCCTCCCGGGCCTGGAGCGGGAGCTCCGGGGCCTGGGAGTCCCGGTGGTGGTGATCCAGCGGAAGCCGTTGGCGGAATGCGAACCGCGGCCCGGCGGTGGGTTCGACGGACCTGTCTGGAACGAGGAGCGTCAGGCCTGGGATCCCTACGAGGACGTCCTCGATACGAACGCCGACGAACCCGTACTGAGGATCAATTCCGAGACGGTGAAGCCGGGGCACACCCTGGTGCTCGTCAGGCCGATCAAGCCGTCCAGCGACCCCATGCACGACGGCATGGGCTTCGGCACGATGGAGACCTCCCGGCTGCCGTCCTGCATACCCGACTTCACCAGTGCCTTCGACCCGAAGCTCGTGCTTGATGCCTCCCAGGGAGGGGCAGAAGGCGGAGCCGTGAAGTAGCCGATCGGGGCCACCCGGCCCGGGGTCAGCCGGCCAGCAGGCGGGCCTTGGCCGCGGAGAACTCCTCCGGGGTGAGCAGGCCTTCGCGGGCCAGCGCGGCCAGCTGGGTCAGGCGGTCCGTCAGATCGGCTCCGGGGGAGGCCGCTCCCGGGCCGGGGTGGGGAGCGGGGCGGGCAGCCGTGGGCTCCCGGCGGGCGGAGGGGGCCGCCGGGGGCGAGGGGGCCGGACCGGGCTGCGGGTTCGGGGCCGCGCCGGGGGCCGGGGCCGTGCCGGCCTGGGGCTGCGGGGCCGCGACCGCCGCCGGCTGCTGGGCCGCTTCCCAGACGTAGGCCCCGCGCGCCAGGGTTCCGCGCAGGAGGGGGTGGCCCGAGGGGCGCCGGGAAGGGTTCACGACGGAGCCGATGGGGCGGATGAACATCAGGCCACCCCCAGCCGGTCGGCCGGGAGGCGGACCGCTCCGGCGATCCGGCCGCCCGCCGCGCGGACGGCGATGGCGGCGTCTTCGGCCCAGACGTGCTCGACGACCAGGAGGAGGGCGCAGCTGCCGCGGTCCATCAGTTCGGCCGATTCCCTGACGTCCTCGGGGCCGATCAGCGGGGCGGCCTCCCGGTGGGCGAGCAGGCCCCGGAGTTCGACGAACTCGTCGAACTCCGCCGACAGCACCTCACCGGACGCGGTCTTGGTGGCCACCAGCCCGTCGACGAGACGCACGACCCCGGCCTTGCGCAGCCCCATCACCGCCTCGACCGCGGCGACCCGCAGCTGTTCTTCCGGAAAGGCCAGGACGATGAACTCCGCAGGTCCCATGAGGGGAGACTCCTGATCCGCTGACGCGCTGATCCGCTACTTCAATTCCGACCAGTTCTGACGACTCTTCGGCACACTATGACATAAGCGGACATACGACCCGGCTCCTTGCTACGTTTCCCCGTATGACCGCTCTGACGGCGAAGGTGACGGAACCCGCCCCGCCACCGCCACCCGACGCCCGTGCGCCCAAGCGTCGTGGAGTCGAGCTGTCGCTGCTCTTCGGCGCCGTGCTGATCGCCGTCCTCGGCCACCTCTACGTGGGGCTCGCCACCACCGGCCACATCCCCGCATCCGCCGCCCACTACGCCGCCGGCCTCGCCGTGGCCGCGCTCGTCGCCCACCTCGCCGTCCGCCTGTTCGCCCCGTACGCCGATCCGCTGCTGCTGCCGATCGCCGTCCTGCTCAACGGCCTCGGCCTCGTCCTCATCCAGCGCCTCGACGTCACCACCCCCGGCCGCGCCACCGCCGGTGAGCAACTGCGCTGGTCAGCCCTCGGGGTGGTGCTCTTCGTGCTCGCCGTCGCGCTGCTGCGCGACCACCGGGTGCTGCAGAAGTACGCGTACCTGTCCGTCACCGTCGCCCTCGCGCTGATGCTGGTGCCCGTCTTCTTCCCGGCCGTGAACGGCGCGCACATCTGGATCCGGTTCGCCGGGCTCTCCTTCCAGCCGGGGGAGTTCGCCAAGATCCTGCTCGCCGTCTTCTTCGCCTCCTACCTCGCGGCGAACCGCACCGCCCTGGCCCTCACCGGCCGCACCCTCTTCTGGAAGCTGAGGCTGCTGCCCGGCCGGGTCCTCGGCCCGATCCTGGCCATCTGGCTGCTCTCCGTCGGCGTGCTCGTCCTGGAGCGCGACCTCGGGACCTCGCTGCTCTTCTTCGGCCTCTTCGTGATCATGCTGTTCACGGCCACCGGCCGGATCGGCTGGATCGCGATCGGGCTGCTGCTCGCGGCCGTGGGAGCGTACGCGGTCGGGACGTTCGAGCCGCACGTGCACAGCCGCGTGGACGACTGGCTGAATCCTTTCGCCTCCATCGAGCGCGGCGACGGCCCCGGCCAGCTCGCCCAGTCCCTCTTCTCCTTCGGGGCCGGTGGACTGCTCGGTTCCGGGCTCGGCCACGGCCAGTCCTTCCTCATCGGGTTCGCCGCCAAATCCGACTTCATCCTCGCCACCGCCGGGGAGGAGCTCGGCCTCGTCGGCCTCACCGCGATCCTGCTCCTCTACGGGCTCCTCGTCGCCCGCGGTTTCCGCGCCGGGCTGGCGCTGCGCGACCCCTTCGGGCGACTCCTCGCCACCGGACTCGCCTCGATCGTCGCGCTCCAGGTGTTCGTCATCGCCGGCGGAGTCACCGGTCTGATCCCGCTGACCGGCATGGCCATGCCCTTCCTCGCCCAGGGCGGCTCCTCCGTGGTCACCAACTGGATCATCGTCGCCCTCCTCGTCCGGCTCAGCGACAGCGCCCGCAGGCCCGGACCGGCCGAGGAGGCCGACGCGTGATCCGCTACATCCGCTGGTGCGCGTACTTCTGCGCCCTGCTGCTCGTCGCCCTGCTGGTCAACGTCACCCGCGTGCAGGTCTGGGAGGCCGCGGGCTACGGCGCCAACCCGGCCAACAAACGCCCCGCCATCGAGCGGTACGCGGAACCGCGCGGGGACATCACCGTCGACGGCCGTCCCGTCACCGGTTCCCGGGACAGCCGTCAACTGCTGCGCTACGAGCGCACGTACAAGAACGGGCCGCTCTACGCGCCCGTCACCGGCTTCGCCTCCCAGACCTACGGGACCAGCTTCCTGGAACGCGCCGAGGACCCGGTCCTCTCCGGCACCGACCCCGGGCTCTCGGCCTTCCCGCTCTGGTACGAGCTCTCGCGCGGCCGTCCCGGCGGCGGCAACGCCGCCACCACCATCCGGGCGAACATGCAGCTGGCCGCGTACGCCGGGCTCGCGGGCAAGCGGGGCGCGGTCGCCGCCGTGGAGCCGGCCACGGGCAAGATCCTCGCGCTTGTCAGCAGCCCCTCCTACGACCCGGCGGTGCTCTCCGGGACGGGGTCGCAGGTCAAGGAGGCCTGGGAGAAGCTCAACGCGGACCCCGCCAAGCCGATGCTCAACCGCGCGCTGCGCGAGACGTACCCGCCCGGCTCCACCTTCAAGATCGTGACGGCGGCCGCCGCCCTCGACGCGGGCGTGGTCACCGACGTGGACGCGCCGACCGAGACCCCGGACCCCTACCCGCTGCCGGGCACCAGCACCCTGCTGCCGAACGCCGGCACGGGCTGCGCCGACGCCTCGATGGCGGACGCGGTGCAGTGGTCGTGCAACACGGTGATGGCGAAGATCGGCGTACAGGTCGGGCTGCGCGGGATGACGGAGGCGGCGCGGCGGTTCGGCTTCAACGACGCGGGGCTGCGGGTGCCGGCCTGGGTGTCGCGGTCGAACTTCGACACCGACATGAGCCCCGACCAGCTGGCCCTGTCCTCGATCGGCCAGTTCAACACCAAGGCCACCCCGCTGCAGATGGCGATGGTCGCGGCGGCCGTCGCCAACGGCGGGGAGCTCAAGGCCCCCTATCTGGTCGACCGCACGACCCAGGACGACGGCGACCCGGTCCGCCGCGCCGATCAGCGCAGTCTCGGCCGGGCCATGACCCCGCTGACCGCGATGCGGATGCAGGAGCTCATGGTGAAGGTGGTGGAGAGCGGCACGGGCAAGAACGCGGCGATCCCGGGCGCGGTGGTCGGCGGCAAGACCGGTACGGCCCAGCACGGCGTAGGCAACGCGGGCACCCCGTACGCCTGGTTCATCTCCTGGGCCAAGCCGGAGGGCGGCCGGCCGCCGGCCGTGGCGGTCGCGGTGGTCGTCGAGGACGCGTCGGCCGTCCGCGGGGACATCAGCGGCAACGGCGCGGCCGCGCCGATCGCCCGGGCGGTGATGGAGGCGGCCCTGTCCAGGCCCTAGGCCGCGCCCTCCGTGATGGCCTGCGCCACCTCCGCCACCCGCTGCTCCTCCTCGGCCGCGAACCGCTCCCGGTCGAGGGCCTCGGCGATCTCCTCGTCCTGGCTCATCAGCAGGTCCAGGTTGGAGTTCCCCATCTCGAAGACGCCCATGTCCAGGTACGCCTTCTGCAGCCGCTCGCCCCACAGCCCGATGTCCTTCACGCACGGCACGATCCGGCTGAAGAGCAGCTTGCGGAAGAGCGCCAGGAACTCGGAGCGCTCGCTGAACTCCTCCGCCTCGGCGCGCGAGATGCCGAAGTTCTCCAGCACCTCCACCCCGCGCAGCCGGTCCCGCATCAAGTAGCAGCCCTCGATCACGAACTCCTCGCGCTCGCGCAGCTCGGCGTCGGACAACTGCTTGTAGTAGTCGCGCAGGGCCATCCGCCCGAAGGCCACGTGCCGTGCCTCGTCCTGCATCACGTAGGCCAGGATCTGCTTGGGCAGCGGCTTGTTCGTGGTGTCGCGGATCATCCCGAAGGCGGCCAGCGCCAGCCCCTCGATGAGCACCTGCATGCCCAGGTAGGGCATGTCCCAGCGGGAGTCGCGCAGGGTGTCGCCGAGCAGTCCCTGCAGGCTGTCGTTGATCGGGTAGAGCATCCCGATCTTCTCGTGCAGGAACCGTCCGAAGATCTCCGCGTGCCGGGCCTCGTCCATGGTCTGCGTGGCGGAGTAGAACTTCGCGTCGAGGTCCGGCACCGACTCGACGATGCGTGCCGCGCACACCATCGCGCCCTGCTCGCCGTGCAGGAACTGGCTGAAGTTCCATGCGCTGTAGTGCCGGCGCAGCTCGCCCCGGTCCCGTTCCGTGAGCTTGGCCCAATGCCGGGTGCCGTGCAGCGGGAGCGCCTCGTCCGGGGTGCCCAGGGGATCGTACGGATCCACCTCGATGTCCCAGTCGATGCGCTTGGCGCCGTCCCACTGCTTGTCCTTGCCCTTCTGGTACAGGGCCAGCAGCCGCTCGCGGCCGCCGTCGTACTCCCAGCTGAAACGGGCTTGGCCGGATGCGGGGACCGGCCAGACGGTCTCGCCCGGATCGTTGGTGTAGAGCTCGTGCGTCGACACTGACGCCCCCTCGCCTCACGTAGCCGCGTACTTCCGTACGGGACCGGACAGTTGGCAGCGTCACACGTTGGTAGACGCGCGGTCAACAAGTCGTGCGCGAGGGATTGACGGTCTTGCTGACAGGCAGTCTCATAAGGGGTGACCGCCGGTAACTCGACGACGAGGTGTCCGAAGCCATGACCACCGTGACCGAACGAGCCGAGCTGCGTGACGCCCTCGGCCTGCTCAAGGACCGCGAGCAGATCGCCGAGCGGCTGCTCGAATCCTCGGCGAAGCACTCCTTCGACCCGGACAAGGAACTCGACTGGGACGCCCCGCCCATCGACGGCAAGTACTACTGGCCGCCCGAGCTGCTCTCCCTCTTCGACACCCCGCTCTGGAAGAAGATGGGCGAGGAGCAGCGCATCGAACTCTCCCGCCACGAGGCGGCGGCGCTCGGCTCGCTCGGCATCTGGTTCGAGATCATCCTCATGCAGCTCCTGGTCCGGCACGTCTACGACAAGTCCCTGACCAGCAATCACGTCCGGTACGCGCTCACCGAGATCGCCGACGAGTGCCGCCACTCGATGATGTTCGCCCGCATGATCAAGACGGGCGGCGCCCCCGAGTACCCGGTCTCCCGCGCCAACCACAACCTCGCCCGCGTCCTGAAGACCGTCTCCACCACCCCCGGCTCCTTCGCCTGCACCCTCCTCGGCGAGGAGGTCCTCGACTGGATGCAGCGCCTGACCTTCCCGGACGAGCGCATCCAGCCCCTCGTCCGCGGAGTCACCCGCATCCACGTCATCGAAGAGGCCCGCCACGTCCGCTACGCCCGCGAGGAACTGCGCCGCCAGATGCTCACCGCGCCGCGCTGGGAGCAGGAACTCACCCGCGTGAGCTGCGGCCAGGCCGCCCGCGTCTTCTCACAGGCCTTCGTGAACCCCCAGGTCTACGACAACATCGGCCTCGACCGGCACGAGGCGCTCGCCCAGGTCAAGGCCAGCGGCCACCGCCGCGAGGTCATACAGACCGGGGCCAAGCGGCTCACCGACTTCCTGGACGACATAGGTGTGATGCGCGGAGTCGGCCGCAAGCTCTGGAAGAGCTCGGGCCTCCTCGCCTGACCCCCGCCCGGACATCCCCCGCCCCAGGGCCACGGGGTGGGGCTACCCTGCGGACATG
Organism: Streptomyces sp. GL_141; assembly: GCF_057834385.1. Classification (NCBI taxonomy): domain Bacteria; kingdom Bacillati; phylum Actinomycetota; class Actinomycetes; order Kitasatosporales; family Streptomycetaceae; genus Streptomyces; species Streptomyces sp. GL_141. The sequence continues at coordinate 2,662,125 of NZ_CM174402.1, read as the reverse complement.
ACAGCCGTACGGGCGTACCGCAGGTTGAGCGTCGAGGAGCGCCGGGCCCAGCTCCTCGACGCGGCCCTGACGTTGTTCGCACACCGGGCGCCGGAGGAGGTCTCGCTCGACGACGTGGCCGAGGCCGCCGGAGTCTCGCGCCCCCTCGTCTACCGCTACTTCCCCGGCGGGAAGCAGCAGCTCTACGAGGCCGCCCTGCGCTCGGCCGCCGACGTCCTGCGGCTCTGCTTCGCCGAACCCCAGGCCGGCCCCCTGACCCAGCGGCTCTCCCGGGCCCTGGACCGGTACCTCGCCTTCGTCGACGAACACGACGCCGGCTTCTCCGCCCTCCTCCAGGGCGGCAGCGTGGTCGAAACCTCCCGCACCACCGCCACCGTCGACGGCATCCGCCGGGCCGCCGCCGAGGCGATCCTCTTCCACCTCGGCGTGCCGGCCCCCGGCCCGCGCCTGCGCATGATGGTGCGCACCTGGATCACGGCGGTCGAGGCCGCCTCGCTGATCTGGATCGACGAGGGCAAACAGCCGGAGATCGACTCGCTCCGGGACTGGCTGGTCGACCAGTTCATCGCCCTCCTCACGGCCACGGCCGCCACCGACCCGGAGACGGCTGCGGCGGCCCGCGCCGCCCTCGCGCTCGAATCGGCGGACGGTCCGGTGGGGGTACTGGCCCGCCGGGTGATCCCCGTGGTCTCCGAGGCGGCCCACCTGCTGTAGTTTCCGAAACTGCTGTGATCCCCGAGAAGCTGTGAGACTGGAGGGGTGAGAAGCCAACCCACCCCCTTCGAGGGCGGCCCGATGGACGGCCGGTCCCTCCCGATCCTCCTCGGCCCGACCGGCCACCCGTCCAAGTGGTACGAGATCCCGGTCCCGGCCCCGGACGGCGGCGCCCCCACGGTCCTGCTCTACGAGCGGGTCCCCTCGGGGTACTCCAAGCGCCTGGGCCTCCAGAAGGGCTGGAAGTACGTCTACGCCCCGGACGGCCAGAAGCCGAAGCTCCGCTGGCCCTGGACCAAGCCGACCCCGCCCGGCCCGCCCGCACCGGGGGAGTGACGGCGGGGCGTCACGGCAGCCGGGCCTCGACCAGGGTCAGTACGGCCTCCGCCCCGCCGCCCGCATCCGCCGCCTGCCGGAACACCAGCCCGGCCCCGATGACCTCCGCCTGTCCCACCGCGATCGTCAGCCCCAGCCCGTGCCCCTTGCTCCCGCCCCCGGTGCGGAACCGCTGGGGCCCGTGGGACACGAGGTACTCGGGATAGCCGTCGCCGTGGTCCCGTACCGTCACCACCGGCCCGTCCACCGTCACCACCACCGGCGCCCGTCCGTGCTTGTGGGCATTGGCGACCAGGTTCCCGAGCACCCGCTCCAGCCGCCGCCGGTCGGTCTCCACGTGCGCGTCCCGCACCACGACCACCTGCGTATCGGTCCCCGCCGCCCGCACCACCCGCCGCGCGAGGCGCCCGAGCTGGTGCAGGTCCGTCTCCACCACCTCACTGCCCGAGTCGAGCCGCGAGATCTCGAGCAGGTCCTCGGTCAGCTGCCGCATCGTGCGCACCCGCTCCTGCACCAGCTCCGTCGCCCGGCTCTCGGGCAGCAGCTCCGAAGCCGCCTGCAGCCCGGTCAGCGGGGTCCGCAGCTCGTGCGCGACGTCCGCCGTGAACCGCTGCTCCCGCTGGAGCTTCGTCTGCAGGCTGCCCGCCATCGTGTCCAGGGCCGCCGCCACCGTCGCCACCTCGTCCTGGTGCCGCGAGGCGTCCTTCGTGCGCGGGTCGCCGACCCGTGCGTCCAGGTCGCCCTGGGTGATCCTGCGGGCCACCGTCGCCGTCTGGTGCAGCCGCCGCGTCACCCGCGTCACGGCGAAGGCGCCCACCAGCAGCGTTCCGCCGATGGCCAGCACCGACGAGCCGATGATCGCGTTGTCCAGCCCGGTGATCGTGCGCGCGCTCTGGCCGTAGTCGACGGACGTGGCCAGCGCCTTGCCGTCCGCCGGGGCCGCCGCCCACATCAGCTGCCGGCCCCCGTCCTGCGCCACGAGCGTCCCGCGCTGTCCGGAGAGGGCCAGCCTGCGCAGTTCGTCCGGCAGCCCGGCCGGGTCCAGCCCGGACTCCGGCGGCAGCACCTCGCCGGCCTCGTAGGCGCGCGAGGCGTCGGTCAGCTTGCCGAGGGCCTTCTCGCGGGCCGTCGCGACGGTCTGCCGGGTCACCTCCACGTGCACGAGCACACCCAGCACCGCCGCGAGCGAGCAGCACATCAGCACGATGAAGCACGCCGACTTCCAGGTCAGCGTCGCCGTCCACGAGGGCAGCCGGAGCCTCACCGCGAGGCCCCCGCCGAGCCGGGGCCCGGGGACGGGGACGGGCTCGGAGCCCGGCCCGGGGCGGTGCTGCCGGGCACCCGGACGATCTGCTCCCACGTCGGCAGCATCGAGCGCTGCGTCTCGTCCCAGGACCAGGTGGTGTTCACCTCGTAGCCCGCGTTGCCGCTGGGGACGCGCAGGATCACGTCCCGTCCGGCGAGCTCGACGCTGATGACGGTGTCGGTGGTCGCCATGATCCGGTTGAGCCGGCCCTCGGCGTCCGCCGTGTACACGCGGACGGACATCTGCTGATCCGGGTACTCGATGCCGACGATCAGCTCGTCCTTGCCGTTGCCCGTGAGGTCCCGGTAGTACGGCGTCAGCACCGGGCACTTCTTCGGATCGGCCCCGTCCGCCCCGCACTCCTTGATCGCGGCGACGGTCTCGGGCGGCATCCCGTCGGGGCCGGTCCGCACGTTCGGATGGGCCCGCAGCTCCGCCTGCACCAGGGCCGCCGGGTCGATCGCGTGCACGTTCTGGTCCTGGACGGGCGCGATCCCGGGTACGTACTCGGGCGGCGCGCCCCCCGGATCGGCGGGCGGTACGACGGCCCCCGCGCGCCCCGGCCACAGATGTACGGGCCCGCTCGCGGTCGGGGTCGCCCCGGCACCGGCCAGCCCGCCGGTGTCACCGCAGGCGCTCACCAGCGGCAGCAGCAGGGCGGCCAGCAGACCGGCCCGGACACGCCGGTGCCGGCTCCGGTGCAGGGGACTGGGGGAGGGAACGGATCCGGATCCGATCACCGTCGACCCTCCTCTCCCATGAGCATGTGCCCGTCCACAGTAGGCAGAGCCGCATCGTTTCTGCCCGTGAGCTGGGCCGGAGGACAGCGCGGGGGCTGCCAGGCGGGACGAGGCGGGGCAGCTGCGCGGCCTACGCGTCCGTCCGCCCGCGGCGCAGCATCGCGAAGCCCAGCCCGGCGGCGCCGATCGCGGCGATGCCGCCGCCCGCGGCGAGCAGCAGCATGCCGTCACCCGGGCCGTCGGCGAGGTTGTTCAGGCCCAGCGCCTCGACGGTCCCCGTACCGGAACGCGAGGGCGCGGAGACGGGGACGACCCGCCCGTCGCGACTCGCGGTCTTGTGCCCGGCCGTGTTTCCGTCAACGGAGCCGTCCACACCACTCCCACTCGCACTCCCGCCCCCGCCCCCACTCCCGTTCCCGTTCCCGTTCCCGGGCCCGGCCCAGGAACTGAGCCGGCCGTCGGACCGCAGCGCGAGGTGCATCTCCCCGGCGTCGCCGAAGCCGGTGCTGCCGTCACGGCTGGTCAGGGTGGCGGCGGTGGAGCCGTCGGGGTTCAGGACATCGGCCTGGTAAGCGCCCTTGGCCACGCGGTACACGTGCGCGGTGGAGACGCCGTCGGCGAGCGACACGGTCCTGACCAGGGTCCGCGGGGCGGTCACGCCCTGCGCGGAGGAAGCCGACGGCACCCCGTCGGCGAGCGCGGCCGCCGCGGGGAACGCCAGCAGGGTGCCGGCACCCACAGCCACGGCGGCGGCGCGTACGAGAGTGCGGCGGCTGCGGCTCACGGTGTTCACGGGACGTCCTTCGGTGCAGGTCAGGCCCTGGGCTGTCCAGGTGGGATAAACGTATGCACCGGCCGTTGCGGTAACCCGTTGCTTCTGTAACAGCCATGCCTCAGCGACCCGGCGGAGTCGTTACACGCCACGGGCCCCGCGGCACGCGCCACGGGCCCGACCCCACCGGGGGATTGCCCCGGGGCGCCCGGGCTGCTCCCATGGACGGCGGGGGTGAGGACGATGGCTTCGAGGGGACTGAAGGTACTTCCGAGCGGCCGACCGGGCCGCGGCCGGCTGTACGTGAACCTGCCCGACGGCAGGGCCGTGGCCTGGTACGACCGGAGGGCCAACCGGATCAGCGTGCTGGCGGACGAGCGCCGCGAGGAGATCCTGACGGCGTTACGCCCCTACCTCACCGGAACCGTGGCCATCGGCCCGCCACCCGTTCCCACGGCCGAGGACCTGCTCCGCCTGTCCCTCCCGGCCGACGAGGACCTGGCCCCGAACCGCCCGGGGGAGGCCCAGCTCGGAGCCCTCACGTACGGCACCGCGGGCACCCGTGCCCGGCACCGGCTCCGCCAGGAGCTCACGGTGAGGCAGCGGATGGGCGACGTACTGGACACCCTGGCGGAGACGGAGGACTGGCAGGTCCTGCACTCGATCCACGGCATCGCGGACCACCTGCTCATCGGGCCGCCCGGCGTCTTCTGCATCCGCACGGTCCAGGGCCGCCGCCAGCGCGTGGTGATCGGCGACCTCCTCCTCACGGTGGGCCGCTCCGAGCCCACCCCGGACCCCCGCGAGGCCCGCCGCGCGGCGGCCTACGCGACCCGCGCCCTCTCCACCCCGGTGACCCCGGTCCTGGCGGTGGTCGACGCGACCCGCCTGGACATCGCCCCCACCCTCCGCGACGTCCGCACCCTCACTCCGACCACCACCTCGACCTTCCTCACAAACACCCCCACCACCCTCAAACCCCCGGACGTAGAAGCCCTCTTCACCACAGCCAGAGACCGCCGAACCTGGCACTAGCGCCCCCGACCCGGGGAAGTCCCGAGGACCGGCTCGTCACCCCTCCGACCGGACTCCGCGGCGGATCCCAACCCACCGGGCGGAGCCCAACCCAGCCGTCCGGCGCTCGAAGACCGGGCGGAGCCCAACTCAGCCGTCCGGCGTTTGAGGACCGGGGTCTGGGGCGGAGCCCCAGGGGGTCCGGGCGCAGCCCGGGCCCCCGCCTTCAGCCCGTCCGGCGTTTGAGGACCGGATCCGGGCAGCGTCCGGGGTCACCCCTCGGCCTCGTCGGCGTTTGAGGACCGGGGTCCGGGCGGAGCCCAGGGGCACCCCTCAGCCTCGCCGGCGTTTGAGGCGCGGGTCCGGGCAGCGCCCGGGGAACGGTGGAAGGGCGGGTAGGGGACTCCGCCCCGCAGGGCAGCGGGGCCGCAGGGCCAGGCCAGGCCCCCCTCAAGCGGAGCTCCGCTTGCGCGGCGTCACCGCCTTCTTCGCGGCAGCCCGCGCCGGCTTCGCCTCCGCGGCCTTGGCCGAGGCCGTCTTCTTCGCAGCCGCCGTAGCGGCCTTCTTCTTCGCAGCGGCCGCAGCCGTCGACTTCTTCGCAGCACCGGCACCGGCACCGGCACCAGCACCACCACCGGCACCACCGGACGCCGCCGCCGAAGCAGTCGACTTCTTCCCACCCACGGCCTTCGGGGCTGCCGCCGCCCCCGCCCCCGCCGCCGCCTTCTTCCGCCGAATCGGCGTAACCTCCGCCCCAGCCCCCTCCGCCGCCCCCTCCGCCGCCCTCTCCACCGCAGCCGGACCCGCCCGCGAGGCCTTCGCCACCCGCACGCTGTTCTCCAACGCCGCCATCAGGTCGATGACCTGCCCACCCGCACCCTCCGCCGGAGGCCCCGGCGCCACAACCGTCTCCCCACCCGCCTTCGCCGCGATCATCGCCTCCACCGCCTCGCGGTAGTCGTCGCGCAGCGAGTCCATCTCCACTTCCCCCAACGTCGCCATCAGCGCATCCGCCAGGTCGAGCTCGGCCTCCCGCACCGACACCTCGCCCTCGGGCGCCACCCCCTCCGGAACCCGGATCTCGTCCGGCCACAGCAGCCCGTGCATCGCGATCACGTCGTCGACGACCCGCAGCATGCCCAGCCGCTCCCGCCCCCGCAGCGCGTACTTCGCGATGGCGACCTTCCGGCTCCGCTTCAGCGCTTCCCGCAGCAGCGTGTACGGCTTGGCCGCCGTCGCCCCGCTCGCCGCGAGGTAGTACGCCGCGTCCATCTGCAACGGATCGATCTGATCGGCCGGCACGAACGAAACGATCTCAATGGTCTTCGCCGTGGCGATCGGCAGCTGCGCCAGATCCTCATCGGTGATCGGGATGATCGACCCGTCCGCCTCCTCGTACCCCTTGCCGATCTCGGCGGCCGGCACCTCCTCCCCGTCCAGCTCGCAGACCTTGCGGTAGCGGACGCGTCCGCCATCGCCGACATGGATCTGGCGGAAGGAGATCGAGTGGCTCTCGGTGGCGTTCACGAGCTTGATCGGAATGCTGACCAAGCCGAAGGAGATCGCCCCGTTCCATATGGATCGCACGGTTCCTCCTGTTTCGTGGCAGTCTCATCGTATGACGCCGATCACCCTGGTGGAGGGCCGTCGCATTTCGCTCAGCAACCTCGACAAGGTCCTCTACCCGGAGACCGGATTCACCAAGGGCGAGGTCCTCCACTACTACGCCACGGTCGCGGGCCACCTGCTCGCCCACGTCCACGACCGCCCGGTGTCCTTCCTGCGCTATCCCGACGGCCCGGACGGACAGCTCTTCTTCACGAAGAACCCGCCGCCCGGTACCCCCGGCTGGGTGAAGACCACGCCGGTCCCGCGTTCCGAGGACCTCCGGGCCGAACAGGTGGTCATCGCCGATCTGCCCACCCTCATGTGGGCCGCCAACCTCGTCGTCGAGTTCCACACCCCCCAGTGGCCGGCCGGCGCCCCCGCCCTCGCGGACCGCCTGATCCTCGACCTGGACCCCGGCGCCCCCGCCACCGCCGTCGAATGCTCGGCCGCCGCCCTGTGGCTCCGGGACCGCCTCACGGCCGACGGCCTCCACGCCTACGCCAAAACCTCCGGCTCCAAGGGCCTGCATCTGGCGGTACCCCTCGAACCGACCCCCTCCGAGCACGTGTCGGCGTACGCGAAGACCCTCGCCCAGGAGGCCGAGCGTGCGCTCCCCGACCTGGTCGTGCACCGGATGGCCAAGGCGCTGCGCCCCGGGAAGGTCTTCGTCGACCACAGCCAGAACGCCGCCGCCAAGACCACGGCGGCCCCCTACACCCTGCGCGCCCGCGCCCTGCCCACCGTGTCCACGCCCCTCTCCTGGGCGGAGGTCGAGTCCTGCCGGACCCCCTCCGACCTGGTCTTCCTCGCCGACGACATCGCCCCCCGGCTGGCCCGCGACGGAGACCACTTCGCGCCCCTCCTCGACCCTTCCCTGGCCGGACGGCTCCCGTGATCACCGTCGCGCTCGCCGCCGCCGTCCGCTCGCTGCCGCGGGCACCCGGTCTCGCGTACGAGCCCAAGTTCGACGGCCACCGCCTCGTCATCGTCCGCACCGACCGTGCCGTTGACGGGGTCGTCCTCCAGGCCCGCTCCGGCCGCATCGTCACCGCGGCCTTCCCCGACCTCGCGGCGGCCGCACACCACCTGCCCGCCGGGACCGTCCTCGACGGGGAGGTGGTGGTCTGGCACGCGGGCCGCACCGACTTCGCGCTCGTACAGCGCCGGGCGGCCGCCGCCTCGGCCGCACGGGCCGCCGTGCTGGCCCGGACGCTGCCGGCCTCGTACGCGGCCTTCGACGTACTGGAACTCGCCGGCCTGGACCTGCGCGCCCGTCCCTACGAGCGCCGGCGCGCCCTCCTCGTCGACCTGCTCCTGCCGCTGGGTCCGCCGCTCCAGCCGGTGCCCATGACCACGGACCCGGAGCTGGCGGAGACCTGGTTCGAGACCCTGCCCGCCAGCGGCATCGAGGGCCTGGTCGTCAAGCGGATGGACCAGCCCTACCCCGCAGGCCGGCGCGGCTGGCAAAAGCTCCGCCACACCAACGTCCGCGACGCGGCGGTGGTCGGCTACACGGGCACCGCCCGGCGCCCGCTCGCCCTCGTCCTGGTCCTCCCCGTCGGAGACGAGACCCCGCTGGTCTCGAGCCCCCTGACGGCGCCGCTCCGCGCGGAGGTGGCGGCGGCGGTGGCCGCCCGCGGCGGCCCGGAGGCGGCCGGAGGAACCCCGGGCACGTCCCGGGGCGCCACCGTCACGGCCATCGGCCTCGGCGAGGTCCCCTTCCACCCCCTGGACCCGCCGCTGACCGCCGAGGTCCGCCACACGTCGACCCGCCACCCGCCACCGGAGGTCCTGCGCCTGCGCACAGACCTGTGACCCGCGGCGGGGCCGCGGGTCACAGGTCTGCTCGGGGCGGCTTCAAGCCTTCACCCACCCGTCAGGCGGGCTTGGCGCCGCCCAGCGGCGGCAGGGTCGGGGGCTGCTTCCGGGGCCGCGGATTGGGATGCTCGTACCCGGATTCCCGCTCGGCCCGGGCCTCGTCCTGATGGCTGTGGGTCTGCGAGCCGAAGTTCCCGTACCCCTGCATCTCGTGCGGGCGCAGTCCGCTCTCGGGGAATTCGACGTACTCCCGCTCCTCGGAGACCTCGTACACCGCGCCGCCGTCGGGCAGGTGCGGCTGGCTCTCGGGAGTGGGGGGTGCGGGTTCCTGTGCCCGGACCCGCTTGCCCAGCAAGAAGCCGCCGAGCAGGAAGCCGACCACGATGAGCCCGACGACCAGGAACCACGCGATGTTGGTCAGTGTTCTGTCCACCGCGAGGAAGATCAGAGTCGTGTCCATACAACCCATTTTCCCGCATCGGCGACGAATTCACCCGATCGCACCCCTGCCCGGCCTCCTCACCCCTTGAGCGGCCCGTCCGCGTCCCGCACCCCGCGCACCTGCCGGCCCCCGAGCACCGCCAGGATCTCCGCGCAGATGGCCAGCGCCGTCTCCGCCGGAGTCTGCCCGCCCAGGTCCAGGCCGATCGGCCCGTGCACCGTCCGCAGCCGTTCCTCGCTCACCCCCGCCGCGAGCAGCCCCTCGCGGCGCCGCGCGGTGGTCTTGCGGGAGCCGAGCGCGCCGACGTACGGAATCCCGAGCGCGAGCGCGGTCCGCAGCGTCGGCACGTCGAAGTCCGGATCATGGCTCAGCATCGCCAGGCAGGCGGCGTCCCGCCGCGCCCCGAGCAGCTTCTCGGCCTCGCCGACGTCGGTGACGACACTCACCTCCCACCCGAGCAGCCGGGCCTGGGCCTCGATGACCTCGGCCAGCTCCCCGCCCCCGCCGATCACCACGTACGGAGCCGACGGGTACGCCTCCACGAGCACCAGCCCGGACCCCGCGTACAGCGCGTCCCGACCCGGCCGCCGCGTCCTCAGCAGCTCCCCGGCCCGCCGCTCGGCGTCACCGGAAGGCTGATCGGCCCCCCGCACGACAACACTCACGGCCTGATCCGCCCGCTCGTTCAGCTGCGTCACGAGGGCGACCCCGACCCCCTGCCCGAGCAGCTCCCACCACTCGGCGGGAATCGCACCGAGCGGCTGCAGGAGCACCTCGGCCTGCCCGCCACACGTCAGCTTGGCCTCGACGGCCTCCCCGGCCCCCACGGAAACCTCACACACCCGCGCGGTCTCCCCGGCCCCCATGGCAGCGGCCTCCGCGACCAGCTCGGCATCGAACACCCCCCGGTACAGGGCCCCGACGCACTCCCCGCGCGCATCCACGAGCACCGCCCCGGCCGGATCCCGGGGCCCGAACCCCTGCTCGGTCACGGGCCGCGCCAGAAACCCGACCCGCCCCTCGGCCACCCACTGCCGCGCCGTCTCCACCAAGTCACGCATCCGCGCCGCCCCATCCTCACCGTCAGAGCACGCCACAGAGCACCAGGTCAACGACACAAAGTGGCCTCACCTCCAACCTACGCACGCACACCCCCGCCCCCCACCCCCCAAAACCCACAGACCCACCCCCACATCCTTCGTACGGACCACCCGAACCGGCCCCCGGCACACCCCAGATGTCCGTACAGGCCAGGCGACCATCCCGCTTGAGAAACAGGGGGGGGGTAGGCGAGCAGACAGCGGACCCCGATCTCAACGAACCGACGGAGACCGGCCGGCCGGCGCGACCCCGTCCCCGCGTCGAGCACCGCACTCGTCTCCGCTGGTGCCCAGAACCGCAGTTGGCCGCAAAAACGCGAAGACCCCGTCTCAGCGAACTCGCTGAGACGGGGTCTTGGGCACTTCCTGCGAAGTGCCCCCGGCAGGATTCGAACCTGCGCACACGGCTCCGGAGGCCGTTGCTCTATCCCCTGAGCTACGGGGGCGCTGTCGCTGGTGTTGCTGCGACGGGTTGAACACTACCAGCTTCCGGACGGTGATCAGGAACGGATTGACGGGGAGGGGGACGTGGGTCGCCCGGAGGGGGTGGAAGTGGCAAAAACCCGGACGCGGGGGCCGGGGCCGACCTACTCTCGAGTTGTGTCGGGCGCCTCGGGCCGGGTGCTTGTTGTCGATGACAACAAGGTCATCCGGCAGCTGATCAAGGTCAATCTCGAGCTGGAGGGCTTCGAGGTCGTGACCGCGAACGATGGTGCCGAATGCCTGGACGTCGTCCATCAGGTGCTGCCCGATGTGATCACCCTTGATGTGGTCATGCCTCGCCTGGACGGGTTCGGGGCCGCCGCGCAGTTGCGGGCCGATCCGAGGACGCGGCACCTGCCCGTCGCGATCGTGAGTGCCTGTACGCAGAACGAGGTCGAGGCCGGGATCGCCGCAGGCGTGGACGCCTTCCTCGCCAAGCCCTTCGAGCCCGCCGAGCTGGTGCGGGTCGTGCGCCGGCTCATCGAGCGCCGCGACCGGAGGGAACGGAAAGGTGCTCCCGCCGGGAGAGGGAGGGGATGACCCCCGGCCCTTCCGCGGGGGCCGCGTCAAGGGCCGTATTCCACATGGCGAAACCGTTCGCGTGACCTGGGGGCTTCTCCCCTAGGCTGGTCACGTGACCCCCGTCGACCTCTCCCGCTCCGTCGTGCGCGCCCTGCGCCGCGCCGTCGAGGACGGGGAGCTGCCCGCCGGTGTGGTCGTGCCCGAGCGGGTCGTCGTCGAGCGGACCCGGCCCGGGGGAGTGGGGGACTACGCCTCGCCCGTCGCGTTCGGGGTGGCGAAGGGTGCCGGAGTCGCGCCCCGCGGAGTGGCCGAGGTACTGGCCCCGCGGCTGGCGGGCCTGCCCGGGATCGAGCGCGTGGAGATCACCGGCGCCGGGTTCCTGAACTTCGTACTCGCCGAGAGTTCGGTGGGGGAGTACGTACGGAGCATTCGAGCCGGTGGGGCGGCCTCGTACGGCTTGGCCCCCGGGGGGCGCGAGACCCCCGGCACCGCCGAGTTCGCCGGCGTGCCCGTCGGGGTCCTGCGCGAGCGCGTCGTGCACGCCGCCGTGCGGCAGATCGTGACCAGCCAGGGGTTGGCGGGAGGGGACCTCGGCGCCGCCCGCATCGCCCCCGTCGCCAAGCGGGACGGGGACGTCCGCGCCCGGTTCGGGCCCGACGCCGCCGCCTGGGCGATGCTCTGTGTTCCCGGGCACGAGACGCCCGTGTTCCCCGCGTGGCTGCTCGTCCAGGACGAGTCGAGCGAGTTCTTCCGGGTGCGGTACGCCCACGCCCGGGCGCGGGCGCTGACCCGCAACGCAGAGCAGTTGGGGTTCCGGGGCGAGCCCGGGGAGCCGGGCGAGGGGCACGGCGCCGGCGCCCTGCTCGGTGCGCTGCGCGACCATCCCCTCGTGCTCGAAGCCGCCGCGCACCACCGTGCGCCCGAGCGGCTCGTCCGGCAGCTCGTCGTGCTGGCGGACGCCCTGCTCGACTTCCAGTACCACGTCCTGCCCAAGGGGGACGAGAAACCCTCGGCCGCCCACCGTGCCCGGCTGGCCCTTGCCGAAGCCGCCGGGACGGTGCTGGCCGGCGGCCTGGCCCTGCTCGGTATAGACGCGCCCGACCACCACCTGTGAAGCCCGCGAGACGCGTGTGATCCGATGTGATTCGCCTGCGTTCCGGATGATTTGCGAAGAGAGAATGCTGAGATGAGCCGTTCCGCACACCCCGCCGGGCCCCGTCACGCCGACGTGCTGCCCGAGGGCCACTACTCCCCGCCGGCCGCCGACCTCAACGTGCTCGACGAGAAGGTCTGGGCCCGGACGGTCGGCCGGAACGGCGACGGGGTCGTCACTGTCGGCGGGATCGAAGTGACCCGTCTCGCCGAGGAGTTCGGGACGCCCGCCTACTTCCTCGACGAGGAGGACTTCCGGGCGCGCTGCCGCGCCTGGGCGCACGCCTTCGGGCCGGACGCCGACGTCTTCTACGCAGGCAAGGCGTTCCTCTCCAAGGCCGTCGTGAAGTGGCTCAAGGAGGAGGGGCTCAACCTCGACGTGTGCTCCGGCGGGGAGCTGGCCACCGCGCTCGCCGCTGAGATGCCGGCCGCCCGGATCGCCTTCCACGGCAACAACAAGTCGACGAGCGAGATCACCCGCGCCATCGAGGCCGGCGTCGGCCGGATCGTGCTCGACTCCTTCCAGGAGATCGCCCGCGTCGCGCACATCGCCCGCGAGCTCGGCGTGCGCCAGCCCGTGCAGATCCGCGTCACCGTGGGCGTGGAGGCGCACACCCACGAGTTCATCGCCACCGCGCACGAGGACCAGAAGTTCGGCATCGCCGTCGCCGACGGCTCGGCCGCAGAGGCCGTACGGCGCGCGCTGGGGCACGACAGCCTGGAGCTGCTCGGCGTCCACTCCCACATCGGGTCGCAGATCTTCGACATGGCCGGCTTCGAGGTCTCCGCCAAGCGCGTCGTACGGCTCCTCGCCGCGGTGCGCGACGAGCACGGCGTGGAGCTGCCCGAGATCGACCTCGGCGGCGGACTGGGCATCGCCTACACCTCCGCCGACGACCCGCGCGAGCCGCACGAGATCGCCAAGGCCCTGCACGAGATCGTCGCCCGCGAGTGCGAGACGGCCGGCCTGCGCGCCCCGCGGATCTCCGTGGAACCCGGACGGGCGATCGTGGGCCCGACCGCCTTCACCCTCTACGAGGTGGGCACGGTCAAGCCGCTGGAGGGCCTGCGGACGTACGTCTCCGTCGACGGCGGGATGTCCGACAACATCCGGACGGCCCTCTACGACGCCGAGTACTCGGTCAGCCTCGTCTCCCGGACCTCCGACGCCGAGCCCATGCTCGTGCGGGTCGTGGGCAAGCACTGCGAGAGCGGCGACATCGTGGTCAAGGACGCGTTCCTGCCCGCCGACATCGCTCCCGGGGACCTCCTCGCGGTCCCGGCCACCGGCGCGTACTGCCGTTCGATGGCGAGCAACTACAACCACGTGCTCCGCCCGCCGGTCGTCGCCGTGCGTGACGGCGAGGCCCGTGTCATCGTCCGCCGGGAGACGGAAGAGGATCTCCTGCGCCTCGACGTCGGCTGATGCGGATTCTTCTGGGGGACGGCCCCCAGACCCCCGAATAGGTGTCTCACTCAATGGACCGAGGGTGGAAACTGTTGTCCATTGAGTGAGACTGGTTCACACCTGGGGTGCAAACCGCGCAACAGGTAATGATGTGAAGATCGAAAGGCGTAGGTCGAATGATGCGTACGCGTCCGCTGAAGGTGGCGCTGCTGGGCTGTGGAGTGGTCGGCTCGGAAGTTGCCCGCATCATGACGACGCACGCCGACGACCTGACGGCCAGGATCGGCGCGCCCGTCGAGCTCGCCGGCGTCGCCGTGCGCCGTCCCTCCAAGGTGCGCGAGGGCATCGACCCGGCGCTGGTCACCACCGATGCGACCGCGCTGCTCAAACGCGGTGACATCGACATCGCGATCGAGGTCATCGGCGGCATCGAGCCGGCCCGCACCCTGATCACCACCGCCTTCGAGCACGGCATCTCCGTCGTCTCGGCGAACAAGGCGCTGCTCGCCCAGGACGGCGCCGCGCTGCACGCCGCCGCCGAGGCGGCCGGGCTGGACCTCTACTACGAGGCCGCCGTCGCCGGAGCCATCCCGCTGGTCCGCCCCATGCGCGAGTCCCTCGCGGGCGACAAGATCAACCGGGTGATGGGCATCGTCAACGGCACGACGAACTTCATCCTCGACAAGATGGACTCCACCGGCGCCGGGTACCAGGAGGCCCTCGACGAGGCCACCGCCCTCGGGTACGCCGAGGCCGACCCCACCGCCGACGTGGAGGGCTATGACGCCGCCGCCAAGGCCGCGATCCTGGCCGGCATCGCCTTCCACACCCGGGTCCGCCTCGACGACGTCTACCGCGAGGGCATGACGGAGGTCAGCGCCGCGGACTTCGCGTCCGCCAAGCGCATGGGCTGCACCATCAAGCTCCTCGCCATCCTGGAGCGCGCCGCCGACGGCGAGTCCGTCACCGCGCGCGTCCACCCGGCGATGATCCCGCTGACCCACCCGCTCGCCTCGGTCCGCGAGGCGTACAACGCGGTGTTCGTCGAGGCGGAGGCCGCCGGGCGGCTCATGTTCTACGGTCCGGGCGCGGGCGGCGCGCCGACCGCGTCCGCGGTCCTCGGCGACCTCGTCGCCGTCTGCCGCAACAAGCTCGCCGAGGCAAAGGGGCCGGGCGAGTCGGCGTACACCCAGCTGCCGGTCAGCCCCATGGGGGATGTCGTCACCCGCTACCACATCAGCCTCGATGTGGCGGACAAGCCGGGCGTCCTCGCCCAGGTGGCGACCACCTTCGCGGAGCACGGTGTCTCGATCGACACCGTCCGCCAGCAGGGAAAGGACGGCGAGGCCTCCCTCGTCGTCGTCACTCACCGTGCGCCCGACGCGGCCCTCTCCGGGACCGTCGAGGCGCTGCGGAAGCTGGACACCGTCCGCGGTGTCGCCAGCATCATGCGTGTTGAAGGGGAGTAAGGACCCATGAGCAGCAATCGCACCCACCAGTGGCGCGGCATCATCGAGGAGTACCGGGACCGCCTGCCGGTCACGGCCACGACTCCGGTGGTCACGCTCCGCGAGGGCGGCACTCCCCTCGTCCCCGCCCAGGTGCTCTCCGAGCGCACCGGCTGCGAGGTACACCTCAAGGTCGAGGGGGCCAACCCCACCGGGTCCTTCAAGGACCGCGGCATGACCATGGCGATCACCAAGGCGAAGGAGGACGGTGCCAAGGCCGTCATCTGCGCCTCCACGGGCAACACCTCGGCCTCCGCCGCCGCCTACGCGGTGCGCGCCGGGATGGTCTCCGCCGTCCTCGTGCCCCGCGGCAAGATCGCGCTCGGCAAGATGGGCCAGGCCCTGATCCACGGCGCCAAGATCCTTCAGGTCGACGGCAACTTCGACGACTGCCTGGACCTGGCCCGCGCGCTGTCCGACAACTACCCGGTGGCGCTGGTCAATTCCGTCAACCCGGTGCGCATCGAGGGTCAGAAGACGGCCGCGTTCGAGATCGTGGACGCGCTCGGCGACGCCCCCGACATCCACGTGCTGCCCGTCGGCAACGCCGGCAACATCACCGCGTACTGGAAGGGCTTCAAGGAGTACAAGGCCGATGGCCTGGCCTCCCGTACGCCCCGCGTGTGGGGTTTCCAGGCCTCCGGTTCCGCGCCGATCGTGCGCGGCGAGGTCGTCAAGGAGCCGCACACCATCGCCACGGCGATCCGCATCGGCAACCCGGCCTCGTGGGACTACGCCCTGCAGGCCCGGGACGAGTCGGGCGGCTTCATCGATGAGGTGACGGACCGCCAGATCCTGTCCGCCTACCGGCTGTTGGCCGCTCAGGAGGGCGTCTTCGTCGAGCCCGCCTCGGCCGCGTCCGTGGCCGGTCTGCTCAAGGCGGCCGAGCTCGGCCTGGTCGACCCCGGCCAGAAGATCGTGTGCACCGTCACCGGCAACGGCCTGAAGGACCCCGACTGGGCGGTCGCCGGCGCTCCGCAGCCGGTCACCATTCCGGTCGACGCCGAGGCCGCCGCCATCCGTCTCGGCCTCGTCTGAGCGGAAGTACCGCAGTAACCGCAGTAACCGCAGTACCGCAGTAACGCAGGAACCGCAGTAACCGAGTGGCCGGATTCCGGAAGTCTTTCGAAGGCTGAGGAATCCGGCAACTCGGGCCGTACGGCCCGAAAACCGACGGAAACCCGCCAGATATCGCGGCGGAAACCCGACCCGACCGGCGGGAGCCGGCGACACGCATCGTGCGCCTGCTGTGCGCCCTATGTCGGAGAAGAACCTTCCTTCGATAGGCTGTACTTACATCCGCCGCCGCGCATATGACCGCGGTGCTGCCCACAGGGCCTTCGGGTGTCGTACGTTCTCCAGTACATTCACAGCGAGCCAGCGAAGATCCCGTCTCGCACAGTCACAAGGAGTGTCATCGGAAGATGGCCGGTCCCGCCTTCCGCGCCGCCGCCGTACGGGTGCGCGTTCCCGCCAGCAGTGCCAACCTCGGCCCGGGCTTCGACGCCTTCGGGCTGGCCTTGGGGCTCTACGACGACGTCGTCGTACGCGTGGCCGATTCCGGCCTGAACATCGACATTGCGGGCGAAGGTGCCGACACCCTTCCCCGGGACGAGAGCCACCTCCTCGTACGTTCCATGCGCACCGCCTTCGACCTGCTGGGCGGCCAGCCGCGAGGCCTCGAGGTCGTCTGCGCCAACCGCATCCCGCACGGCCGCGGCCTCGGCTCCTCCTCCGCCGCCATCTGCGCGGGCATCGTGGCCGCCCGCGCCGTGACCATAGGCGGAGAGGCAAAGCTCGACGACACGGCGCTGCTGGAGCTCGCCACCGAGATCGAGGGCCACCCCGACAACGTCGCCGCCTGTCTGCTCGGCGGTTTCACCCTCGCGTGGATGGACGGCGGCAGCGCCAAGGCGATCCGCATGGAGCCCGCCGATTCCATCGTTCCGGTGGTCTTCGTCCCCTCCAAGCCGGTCCTGACGGAGACCGCGCGCGGTCTGCTGCCGCGCACCGTCCCGCACGTGGACGCCGCCGTCAACGCCGGCCGCGCGGGCCTGCTCGTAGAGGCCCTGACCAGGCGTCCCGAGTTCCTGCTGCCGGCCACGGAGGACCGTCTCCACCAGGAGTACCGGTCCCCGGCGATGCCCGAGAGCGTGGCGCTCGTGGCCCGACTGCGGGCGGACGGCATCCCCGCGGTGATCTCCGGCGCGGGCCCCACGGTCCTCGCGCTGGTCGACAACGGTGCGGCCGACAAGGTCGCACGGCTCGCGGGCGAGGGGTGGGCGGCCAACCGGCTCGCACTCGACGCAGCGGGCGCGAGCGTACTTCCGCTGGGAACCCAGGGCGGCTGATCCGTTCAGTAGAGGACACAGCCGGCCAGGGGCGGGCGGCCAGGGCAGGCCGCCCGCGCGGAGCCCGCGCGGAACCCGCGCGGATGGGCTCTAAAGCCGGTGATGGAGAGGGGGAATGTCTGTTGGATCCGGTAGTGTTAGTCTCAAGTGCGCATCCGAAGCCGCCATGGCTTGGTGCTCAGTGTCCCTATCAGGGACCACCTTTCTTCCGGGAGCCTCCCCGACTGCTTTGATCGCTGCCAGCAGTTTCGGGCACGCTCCGGAATCGGCGTGACATTCCCACGCTTCCAGCTCGGGGGCTTCTCGCCGGAACCACCCACGCACATGCACGTTTCTCTCCGCCGTATCTCTATCGGCGGACCACCGCCCCGGCTGCAATCCGCACCTCATCGAGTCACGGACTGCCGTCGGACAGCACAACCGGTCGCCGAGCCAGACAGGCCGACGTCCGCTCCAGGGAAGGACCCTTCGTGAGCGACACCACCGATCTGATGGGCGCTGCCGACACCAACGTCGACACCAGTGCCCCCGCCGAGGGCGCCGCGCCGACCAAGCGCCGCCGCTCCGGCACCGGCCTTGACGGCATGGTCCTGGCCGAGCTCCAGCAGGTCGCGTCGGGCCTCGGCATCAGGGGCACCGCGCGGATGCGCAAGGGCCAGCTGATCGAGGTCATCAAGGAGGCGCAGGCGGGAAGCAGCGCCCCCAAGGCCGCGGCCTCCGCGCCGGCCGCCGCGTCCGCCGACAGCGGCGAGACCAAGCCGAAGCGCCGTGCCACCAGCAAGGCCCGTACGGGCGAGGCCGCCGCCGAGGCGCCCGCCGAGAAGACCGCCACGCAGGCCCAGATCGACATCCCGGGCCAGCCGGCCAGCGAGGACGCCCCGGTCGGCGAGCGCCGCCGCCGGCGTGCCACCGCCCCCTCCGGCAGCCCCGAGGGCTCGGCCCCCGCCGCCGCCGTGCAGGTGGAGCAGAAGCCCGAGACCGTCGCTCCGGCCGCACAGGCCGAGGCGAAGGCCGAGGCCGCCACCGCCCCCGCCGGCCAGGCCCAGGGCCAGGAAGGCGAGGGCCGCGGCCGTCGCGACCGCCGCGAGCGGGGCAACGACCGCGCCGACGGCCGCCGCGAGCGCCGTGACCGCGGTGCCAAGGCCGACGACCAGGGCCAGGGCGCCCAGGGTCAGGGCCAGGCCGGTCAGGGTGGCCAGGGCCAGAGCCAGGGCCAGAGCCAGGGCCAGGGCCAGCAGGGTGGCCGTCAGGACCGGACCGACCGTCAGGACCGCCAGCAGGGCGGCCGCGGCCAGGGTCAGGGTCAGGGCCAGCAGGGTGGCCGTCAGGACCGGGACCGTCAGGACAACGGCCCCCAGGACGACTTCGACGAGGACGGCCGTCGCGGCCGCCGCGGCCGCTACCGCGACCGCCGTGGCCGTCGCGGACGCGACGAGTTCGCGCCGGCGGAGACGCCCGTCGCCGACGACGACGTCCTGATCCCCGTCGCGGGCATCCTCGACATCCTCGACAACTACGCGTTCATCCGGACCTCGGGCTACCTGCCCGGCCCGAACGACGTGTACGTCTCCCTCGCCCAGGTCCGCAAGGCCGGGCTCCGCAAGGGCGACCACACCACCGGCGCCGTCCGGCAGCCCAAGGACGGCGAGCGCCGCGAGAAGTTCAACGCGCTCGTGCGCCTGGACTCCGTCAACGGCATGGCGCCCGAATCCGGCCGCGGCCGCCCGGAGTTCCAGAAGCTGACCCCGCTGTACCCGCAGGACCGGCTCCGCCTGGAGACCGACCCGGGCGTGCTGACCACCCGCATCATCGACCTCGTGTCGCCGATCGGTAAGGGCCAGCGCGGTCTGATCGTGGCCCCGCCGAAGACCGGTAAGACCATGATCATGCAGGCGATCGCCAACGCGATCACGGTCAACAACCCCGAGTGCCACCTGATGGTCGTCCTGGTCGACGAGCGTCCGGAAGAGGTCACCGACATGCAGCGGTCGGTGAAGGGCGAGGTCATCTCCTCGACCTTCGACCGCCCGGCCGAGGACCACACCACCGTCGCCGAGCTGGCCATCGAGCGCGCCAAGCGTCTCGTCGAGCTCGGCCACGACGTGGTCGTCCTGCTGGACTCCATCACCCGTCTGGGCCGCGCGTACAACCTCGCCGCCCCCGCCTCCGGCCGCATCCTGTCCGGTGGTGTCGACTCGACCGCGCTGTACCCGCCGAAGCGCTTCTTCGGTGCCGCGCGCAACATCGAGGACGGCGGCTCGCTGACCATCCTGGCCACCGCGCTGGTCGACACCGGCTCGCGCATGGACGAGGTGATCTTCGAGGAGTTCAAGGGCACCGGCAACATGGAGCTCAAGCTCGACCGGAAGCTCGCCGACAAGCGCATCTTCCCGGCCGTGGACGTGGACCCCTCGGGCACCCGCAAGGAGGAGATCCTCCTCAACAGCGAGGAGCTCGCCATCGTCTGGAAGCTGCGCCGGGTGCTGCACGCGCTCGACTCGCAGCAGGCCATCGAGCTGCTCCTCGACAAGATGAAGCAGACGAAGTCGAACGCCGAGTTCCTCATGCAGATCGCGAAGACGACCCCGTCGGGCAAGAACGACGACTGACGTCTCCCCGTAGCACCACCTGCGTGACCCCGACCGCCCCCGCCGCACCCGCGACGGGGGCGGTCGCGTCGTTGCGGGGGCCGGTCGCGTCGTACGGGGGCGGTCTACGGGGCTTCGTGCACGGGTGCGACCTTTGCCACACTCCGTACCCCGCGAGGCCCCGGGCGGTCACCCCGCGCGCAGGGGGAAACCGCAGGTAGGTACGGGGCCACGGGGGGTCCGTCCCGGCCGGGCGCGGGGGCGTACGGGCCGGGACCCACACGGGACGCACACGGGACGCACAGGCGGCCGTGGAACCCTGGGAAGCGTCCGACCGTCTCTGTCAGAGGGATCGGGGAGTCGAACCGAGCACAGACAGGCGGGCAGAGCAGAGCATGAGCCAGGACAACAGGGGCCACGGCCGAAGGGCCGGCGCGGGCCGACGCCGACGGAAGCCGGCCACGCGCCGCAGGGCCGTCGTCATCGCCGCGTGGACCGCCGCGGGCGTGGTCCTCCTGGGCGGGGCGGGGCTCGGCTACTTCTACTTCAAGTTCAACGGCAACCTCAAGACGGTCGACATCGACGCGGCCCTCGGCACGGACCGCCCGCAGGACGTGGACAACGGCTCGATGGACATCCTCGTCCTCGGCTCCGACTCCCGCGGCGGCGCCAACGGGGAGTACGGCCGGGACGACGGCGGCTCCGCACGCTCCGACACGGCGATGATCGTCCACCTCAACGAGGGCCACACCAAGGCCACCGTCGTATCGATACCCCGCGACACCATGGTCGCCATGCCCTCCTGCACGATGGCCAACGGGAAGACCGACCCGGGCAGCTCGCGCAGGCAGTTCAACGAGGCCTACACCATCGGCGGGGCCGCCTGCGCGGTCAAGACCGTGGAGAAGCTGTCGGGGATCCGCATGGACCACTACCTCGAAGTCGACTTCACGGGCTTCAAGGAGATCATCGACAAGCTCGGCGGCGTCGAGGTGACGACCACCAAGCCGATCAAGGACGACTACAGCCACCTCGACCTGCCCGCCGGGACCAACAGGCTGAACGGCGAGCAGGCCCTCGGCCTCGTCCGTACCCGCCACGGCGTCGGCGACGGCGGCGACCTGGGCCGAATACAGCTCCAGCAGGCCTTCATCAAGGCGCTGATCAAGCAGGTCAAGACCATCGGCGTCTTCGACAACCCGAAGAAGCTGCTCGACGTGGCCGACACCGCCACCAAGGCCGTCACCACGGACAAGGCGCTCGGCGACGTGAAGTCCCTCATGGGCTTCGCCCAGGGGCTCGAGGGCATCGGCCCCGAGAACATGCACATGATCACCCTGCCGGTGACCGGGGACACCCGTGACCCCAACCGGGTCGTCCCGCTCACCAAGGAGTCCAAGATGGTCTGGGACGCCCTGCTGGCCGACCAGCAGGTCCCCGCGGAGGCCACCGTGAACTCGGCCGGCGACAAGGGCACGGCCGGCACGGTCGTCCGGTAGACCGCACCGAACCGCCTGGTCGGACGGGTTCCGCCGGGCCGTGGAATAGATGCCGGACCCCTGCCGTTGAGGGAGGCGTCCTCAGAATTTTGACAGGCAGCCCGGTCCTGGCAGACTGGTCTGTCGGCCCCGGTTCACGCAGCGCGCAATTCGGCTCCTGCGACCCGGTGCCCTCCCGAATCTAGGAGACACCTTGAAGCGCGATGTTCACCCCCAGTACGTCGAGACCCAGGTCAGCTGCACCTGTGGCGCGTCGTTCACCACCCGTAGCACCCTGACCGAAGGCTCCATCCGAGCCGAGGTCTGCTCCGAGTGCCACCCGTTCTACACGGGCAAGCAGAAGATCCTCGACACCGGTGGCCGCGTGGCCCGCTTCGAGGCCCGCTTCGGCAAGGCTGCACAGAAGTAGCGAGCCTCAGGCGCCGGATCCCGGCTGCACCCTGTTCGCACGGGGGCAGCCGGACCGGCGCCTTTCTCGTCCCGCAGCCCTTTTCTTCACATTCACCATCTTCAGGAGCCCCCGATGTTCGAGGCGGTCGAGGAACTGATCGGCGAGCACGCCGATCTTGAGAAGAAGCTCGCCGACCCTTCGGTCCACTCGGATCAGGCCAACGCGCGCAAGCTGAACAAGCGCTACGCGGAGCTGACCCCGATCGTCGCGACCTTCCGTGCCTGGAAGCAGTCCGCCGAGGACATCGAGACGGCGAAGGAGTTCGCGGCAGACGACCCGGACTTCGTGGCAGAGGTCAAGGAACTGACCGCACAGCGCGAAGAGCTCACCGAGAAGCTCCGCCTGCTGCTCGTTCCCCGCGACCCCAGCGACGACAAGGACGTGCTCCTGGAGGTCAAGGCGGGTGCGGGCGGCGACGAGTCGGCCCTGTTCGCCGGCGACCTGCTCCGCATGTACCTGCGCTACGCCGAGCGCGTGGGCTGGAAGACCGAGATCATCGACGCCACCGAGTCCGAGCTCGGCGGCTACAAGGACGTCCAGGTCTCCGTCCGCACCAAGGGCGGCAACGGCGCCACCGAGCCCGGCCAGGGCGTCTGGGCCCGTCTGAAGTACGAGGGCGGCGTGCACCGCGTCCAGCGCGTGCCGGCCACCGAGTCCCAGGGCCGCATCCACACCTCCGCCGCCGGCGTGCTCGTCACCCCGGAAGCCGAGGAGGTGGAGGTCGAGGTCAACATGAACGACCTCCGCATCGACGTGTACCGCTCCTCGGGCCCCGGCGGCCAGTCCGTCAACACCACCGACTCGGCCGTGCGCATCACGCACATCCCGACCGGTGTGGTCGCCTCCTGCCAGAACGAGAAGAGCCAGCTCCAGAACAAGGAGCAGGCGATGCGCATCCTGCGCTCGCGCCTGCTGGCCGCCGCCCAGGAAGCCGCCGAGCAGGAGGCCTCCGACGTGCGCCGCAGCCAGGTGCGCTCCGTGGACCGCTCCGAGAAGATCCGTACGTACAACTACCCGGAAAACCGGATCTCGGACCACCGGACGGGCTTCAAGGCGTACAACTTGGACCAGGTGCTCGACGGAGACCTCGACCCGGTCATCCAGGCCTGTGTCGACACGGACTCCGCCGCGAAGCTCGCGTCCGCGCACTGAGCCCTCTCGCAGGACCCCGCAGGACCCCCGCACCACCCCCCGTACGACAGCAGCCCGGAGGACCAGCGTGAACTTGCTGCTTGCCGAGGTGGCCCAGGCCACCCAGCGGCTGGCCGCCGCCGGCGTGCCCTCACCGCGTTTCGACGCGGAGGAGCTCGCGGCCTTCGTGCACGGCGTCAAGCGGGGGGAACTCCACCACGTCAAGGACGCGGACTTCGACGCCCGCTACTGGGAGGCCGTCGCCCGCCGCGAGGCGCGCGAGCCGCTCCAGCACATCACCGGCCGCGCCTTCTTCCGCTACCTGGAGCTCCAGGTCGGGCCCGGGGTCTTCGTGCCCCGGCCCGAGACCGAGTCGGTCGTGGACTGGGCCATACAGGCCGTCCGGGCGATGGACGTCGTGGAACCGCTGATCGTGGACCTCTGCACCGGCTCCGGCGCCATCGCGCTCGCCATGGCGCAGGAGGTGCCGCGCTCGCGCGTGCACGCCGTCGAGCTGTCCGAGGACGCCCTCCAGTGGACCCGTAAGAACGCCGAGGGCTCCCGGGTCACCGTCCACCAGGGCAACGCGCTCAGCGCGCTGCCCGAGCTGGACGGACAGGTCGACCTGGTCATCTCCAACCCGCCGTACATCCCGCTCACCGAGTGGGAGTACGTGGCACCCGAGGCCCGCGACCACGACCCCGAGATGGCGCTGTTCTCCGGCGAGGACGGCCTGGACACCATCCGAGGCATCGAGCGCACCGCCCACCGGCTGCTGCGGCCCGGCGGCATCGTCGTCGTCGAGCACGCCGACACCCAGGGCGGACAGGTCCCGTGGATCTTCGCCGAGGAGCGGGGCTGGGCCGACGCCGCGGACCACCCCGACCTCAACAACCGCCCGCGCTTCGCTACCGCCCGCAAGGCCATGCCGTGACCGGCCCTGCCCTGACCGGCGCAGTCGCCGCGCGCATTCCCGCCACCCCCCTGCCGCACGAGGAGGCCCGCTGATGGCCCGGCGATACGACTGCAACGACGCGACGGACCGCAAGACGGGCCTGCGTGAAGCCGCCTCCGCCGTACGCCGCGGCGAGCTCGTCGTGCTGCCCACCGACACCCTGTACGGGATCGGCGCGGACGCCTTCAGCGCGGAGGCCGTCGGCGACCTGCTCGCCGCCAAGGGGCGCGGCCGCAACATGCCCACCCCCGTCCTCATCGGCTCCCCGAACACCCTGCACGGCCTGGTCACCGACTTCTCCGAACAGGCGTGGGAGCTCGTCGACGCCTTCTGGCCGGGCGGCCTGACGCTCGTCGCCAAGCACCAGCCCTCGCTGGCGTGGGACCTGGGCGAGACCGGCGGGACCGTGGCCGTACGCATGCCCCTGCACCCCGTCGCGATCGAGCTGCTGACCGAGGTCGGCCCGATGGCGGTGTCCTCGGCGAACTTGACCGGACACCCGGCGCCCGAGGACTGCGACGCGGCGCGCGAGATGCTCGGCGACTCCGTGTCCGTGTACCTGGACGGCGGGCCGACCCCGAGCACCCTGCCCTCGTCGATCGTCGACGTCACCGGGAAGGTGCCCGTCCTGCTGCGCGAGGGGGCCCTGACCGCCGAGCAGCTGCGGGAGGTCGTGCCCGACCTCGAGGTGGCCCCGTGAGCCCTGAGGGGCGTGGCATAGCCGGGGACAGCACCTTCCGCATACTCCACGTCAGCACCGGCAACGTGTGCCGCTCGCCCATCACCGAGCGGCTGACGCGGCACGCGCTGTCCCACCGGCTCGGCGGCCCCGTCACCGGCGACCTGATCGTGGAGAGCGCGGGCACCTGGGGCCACGAGGGCGCGCCCATGGAGGCCAACGCGGCCGCCGTGCTGGCCGACTTCGGAGCGGATGCCTCCGGATTCACCGGGCGGGAACTCCTGGACGAGCACGTCATACGCGCGGACCTGGTCCTGACCGCCACCCGCGACCACCGTGCCCAGGTGATCTCGATGGGGCATTCGGCGGGTCTGCGCACCTTCACGCTGAAGGAGTTCACCCGGCTGGTCCGGGCGATAGACCCCGCGACCCTGCCGCCGCTGGAAGACGGAATGGTGGAGCGGGCCCGGGCGCTGGTTCGGGCGGCCGCCGCGTTGCGGGGGTGGCTGCTGGCCCCCTCGCCGGACGCCGATGAGGTGTACGACCCGTACGGGGCGCCGATCACCTTCTTCCGCTCGATCGGCGACGAGATCAACCAGGCGCTGGACCCCGTGGTCACGGCCCTGACGGGCGTCACCGCTTCCCGCTGACGGGTGCCGCAGGGCGGGATGCGCAGGGGCGGCCTACAGTGGCTGGTACCCGGTATGCGGTACCCCCCTGGAGTCGCGCCATGAGCGTCATCACCCAGCCCCTGGACCTGCTGCGGCAGCAGGATCCGCAGATGGCCGACGTCCTCGACGGGGAGCGGCAGCGACAGGCGACCGGGCTGCAGCTGATCGCCGCCGAGAACTTCACCTCGGCCGCCGTGCTCACCGCACTCGGATCGGCACTCGCCAACAAGTACGCCGAGGGCTATCCCGGCGCCCGCCACCACGGCGGCTGCGAGTACGCCGACCTCGCCGAGCAGATCGCCGTCGAGCGGGCCCGCGCCCTCTTCGGCGCCGAGCACGCGAACGTGCAGCCGCACTCCGGATCGGCCGCCGTGCTCGCCGCGTACGCTGCGCTGCTGCGGCCCGGGGACACCGTGCTGGCCATGGCGCTCACCTCCGGGGGACACCTCACCCATGGCTCGCCCGCGAACTTCTCCGGGCGCTGGTTCGACTTCGTCGGGTACGGAGTGGACGCCGAGACGGGGCTCATCGACTACACCCAGGTGCAGCGGCTCGCGCACGAGCACCGGCCCAAGGCCATCGTGTGCGGGTCCATCTCCTATCCGCGGCACCCCGAGTACTCCGTGTTCCGCGAGATCGCCGACGAGGTCGGGGCCTTCCTGATCGCCGACGCCGCCCACCCCATCGGACTCGTGGCCGGCGGGGCCGCGCCCAGCCCCGTGCCCTACGCCGACATCGTGGTGGCCACCACCCACAAGGTGCTCCGGGGTCCGCGCGGCGGGATGATCCTGTGCGGGGCCGAGTTCGCGGAGCGGATCGACCGGGCGGTGTTCCCCTTCACGCAGGGCGGCCCGCAGATGCACAGCATCGCCGCCAAGGCCGTGGCCTTCGGCGAGGCCGCCGGGCCCGCCTTCACCTCCTACGCGCACCGGGTGGTCGCCAACGGCCGCGCCCTGGCCGACGCGCTCGCCGCCCGCGGGTTCGCGATCACGACCGGGGGGACCGACACCCACCTGATCACCGCCGACCCCGCACCGCTGGGCGTGGACGGCGCGGGCGCCCGGGGCCGGCTGGCCGCCGCCGGCATCGTGCTGGACACCTGTGCCCTTCCGTACGGCGACCAGCGCGGGATCCGCCTCGGCACCGCGGCGGTGACCACGCAGGGCATGGGGGAGGCGGAGATGGGCCGGATCGCCGCGCTGTTCACGGCCGCGCTGACCGGCGGGGAGCCCGCGAAGATCCGTAGGGACGTCAACGAGCTGGTGGTAAGTTTTCCGCCGTATGGGGTTTAAGCAGGGCAAGACCGACGTACCGCAACCGGGATACCGCCCCTGCGCGTCCCCGGGAGTGAGTACATCGCAGCTAGTGTGTGGGGCTGAGATGGCCGGCGATACATCTGGGGCAGCCCGTGCGTGAATATCTGCTGACGCTTTGCGTCACGGTCGCGGTGACTTATCTACTCACCGGGCCCGTGCGGAAGTTCGCGATCGCCGTGGGAGCGATGCCCGAGATCCGCGCACGCGACGTGCACCGGGAGCCCACACCGCGGCTCGGCGGCATCGCGATGTTCGGCGGACTGTGTGCCGGCCTGCTCGTCGCGGACCACCTGCAGAACCTCAACGGCGTCTTCGAGCTGTCGAACGAGCCGCGGGCCCTGCTCTCCGGGGCGGCCCTGATCTGGCTGGTCGGCGTACTCGACGACAAGTTCGAGCTCGACGCCCTGATCAAGCTCGGCGCCCAGATGATCTCCGCCGGCGTGATGTGCATGCAGGGCCTGACCATCCTGTGGATCCCGGTCCCCGGAGTCGGCTCGGTCTCGCTCACCCCCTGGCAGGGCAACCTGCTCACCGTGGCCCTCGTGGTGATCACCATCAACGCGGTGAACTTCGTGGACGGCCTCGACGGCCTCGCCGCCGGCATGGTCTGCATCGCGACCTGTGCGTTCTTCCTCTACGCCTACCGGATCTGGTTCGGCTACGGGATCGAGGCGGCCGCGCCCGCGACCCTCTTCGCCGCCATCCTGATGGGCATGTGCCTCGGCTTCCTGCCGCACAACATGCACCCCGCCCGCATCTTCATGGGCGACTCCGGCTCGATGCTCATCGGCCTGGTGCTGGCCGCCGCCGCCATCTCCGTCACCGGACAGGTGGACCCGGACGCCATGGCGCTGTTCGTCGGCGGCGAGCGCAACGCGACCCACGCGATGCTGCCGGTCTTCATTCCGCTGATCCTGCCGCTCACGATCATCGCGATTCCGATGACGGACCTGGTCCTCGCCATCGTGCGGCGCACCTGGAAGGGCCAGTCGCCCTTCGCCGCGGACCGCGGACACCTCCACCACCGGCTCCTGGAGCTCGGGCATTCGCACAGCCGGGCCGTGCTCATCATGTATTTCTGGTCAGGATTGATCGCCTTCGGCACGGTGGCCTATTCGGTGCATTCCGCCTCGATGTGGATCGTGCTGGCCATCTCCGGGCTGAGCGCCGTAGGCCTGCTCCTCCTCCTGCTGCCGCGCTTCACCCCGCGGGCCCCGCGCTGGGCGGAGCGGCTGGTCCCGCCGCGCTACCGGCACGCGGAACGGGCGGCCGAGGCGGCCCTGCAGGACGACTCGGCAGCGGAGCCGGAGCCCGTCCGGCCGATCGCGGCGGGTGTGTCCGGCGTCAACGGGGCGACCGCCATCGGCCCCCGTTCGCGCTTCCCCGACCGGCGTAAGGCCGGGTCCACTCGCTGACGTCCGGCGCGCATGTCGGACATGAACGCCCTTTACCAGACAAGCCACTTGACTGTCGCGCACACACGCGCAGGGTCACTCTCATGTGTGACAGTCCGCACACCCTCCGAGTAAAGCTCTCATCAAATACTTTGTGATACCGTTCACTAAACCCGGCGACAGAGTCGAAGGACCGTAGTGCGACGGTCCATTGGCCCGAGGTTCCCTCTCGGACCGGGCTTACGCTCGTCCTGTACGAGTCCCTGTGCCCCCACCACCACGCGGAGCAAACCGCCATGCGGTCAGATGA
The DNA here is from genome assembly GCF_057834385.1 of Streptomyces sp. GL_141. Classification (NCBI taxonomy): domain Bacteria; kingdom Bacillati; phylum Actinomycetota; class Actinomycetes; order Kitasatosporales; family Streptomycetaceae; genus Streptomyces; species Streptomyces sp. GL_141. The sequence goes on along the minus strand of NZ_CM174402.1, from coordinate 2,633,857 downwards.
CGTCCGATCCCTCCTGCAATCCGCCGTTCCCACGGCCGTCGCCGGCGCTCTCGCCGCCGTCATCAGTGGGATCGTCGCCGGTGGCAAGGGGGCCGTGGGCGCCGTCGTCGCGACGGTCGTGGTGATGCTGTTCATGGGCATCGGATTCCTCGTACTGCAGCGCACGGCGAAATCGCTTCCGCACCTGTTCCAGGCCATGGGGCTCATGCTCTACACGGCCCAGATCCTGTTGCTCTTCGTCTTTCTCGCCGTGTTCAAGAACACGACGCTGTTCAACCCCAAGGCCTTCGCGATCACGCTCGTCGCCACCACCCTCGTGTGGATCGGCGCACAGGCGCGTGCTCATATGAAGGCCAAGATCCTCTACGTCGAACCGGATTCGATGAAGGGCGACAAGCCCGGAAATTCGGGTCAGAAGTCGTGAGGGGTAGGGGCGGAATAAGTGCGCGTTCGGGATGCTGCTATCGTCCGGTTTCAACTGCGGCATTGCGGGCGCGGGCATCTGAGCTGACGCCTGTTCCATCGCGAGGCTCGATGCCTGACTGTCGCCCCACCATCCGTAATACCTGTCCAGTGCCGAACCGCGGCTGCACGCCGCGCCGACACAACGAGGTTGCCGTACCTATGCGCCACGCTGAAGGAGCCCTGCGGTGAGTGCTGCTGACATGACGCTCGCCTTCGAATTGAACTGTCATTTCGAAGACGGGACTGGCTGCGGCTTCCCGGGCCCGACCCTGTACTCGTTCCTGTTCGAGCCGCTCTTCGGTGACGGCGACAGCAACCTGTACTTCAACAAGACGATGCTGCTCGCCCTGCTGGGCTCGATCATCATCGTCGGCTTCTTCTGGGCCGCGTTCCGGAAGCCGAAGGTCGTCCCGGGCAAGCTGCAGATGGTCGCCGAAGCGGGCTACGACTTCGTACGCCGCGGCATCGTCTACGAGACGCTCGGTAAGAAGGAAGGCGAGAAGTACGTCCCCTTCATGGTCGCGACGTTCTTCTTCGTCTGGATCATGAACCTGTGGTCGATCGTGCCGCTCGCCCAGTTCCCGGTGACCGCCGTCATCGCGTACCCGGCCGGCCTCGCCCTCATCATCTACGTGATGTGGATGTCGGTGACCTTCAAGCGCCACGGTTTCGTGGGCGGCTTCAAGAACCTGACCGGCTACGACAAGTCGCTCGGCCCGGTTCTGCCGCTGGTCATGGTGATCGAGTTCTTCTCGAACGTCCTGGTCCGCCCGTTCACCCACGCGGTCCGACTCTTCGCGAACATGTTCGCTGGTCACACCCTGCTGCTGCTGTTCACCATCGCCAGCTGGTACCTGCTGAACGGGATCGGCATCGCTTACGCGGGCGTCTCGTTCGTCATGGTCATCGTGATGACCGCGTTCGAACTCTTCATCCAGGCTGTCCAGGCGTACGTCTTCGTCCTCCTGGCCTGCAGCTTCCTGCAGGGCGCGCTCGCCGAGCACCACTGAGCGACTGCTCGCTCCTGCAATCCCCCCGAATCGTCCGGTGGCCAACCCCCACCGGTCCATGAAAGAGAAGGAAGAACTGGCATGTCCCAGATCCTCGCTGCCACCGAAGGCGTCACCGGCTCGCTCAGCTCTGTCGGCTACGGTCTCGCGGCCATCGGCCCGGGCGTCGGCGTCGGCATCATCTTCGGTAACGGCACCCAGGCTCTTGCCCGTCAGCCCGAGGCTGCCGGTCTGATCCGCGCCAACCAGATCCTCGGCTTCGCCTTCTGTGAGGCGCTCGCCCTCATCGGTCTGGTCATGCCGTTCGTCTACTAAGACGAACCCAACGACTAGTCCGAATCGACGAAAGGCACTGATGTGAACCTCCTGGTTCTCGCGGCCGAGGAGCCGAACAGCCCCCTCGTTCCGCCGATCCCCGAGCTCGTCATCGGTCTGATCGCCTTCGTCATCGTCTTCGGTTTCCTTGCGAAGAAGCTCCTCCCGAACATCAACAAGGTTCTGGACGAGCGCCGCGAGGCCATCGAAGGCGGTATCGAAAAGGCTGAGGCCGCTCAGACCGAGGCTCAGAGCGTTCTGGAGCAGTACAAGGCCCAGCTCGCCGAAGCCCGGCACGAGGCCGCTCGCCTGCGCCAGGATGCTCTGGAGCAGGGCACTGCGCTGAAGGAAGAACTTCGCGCAGAGGGCCAGCGGCAGCGTGAGGAGATCATCGCTGCCGGTCACGCCCAGATCGCGGCTGACCGCAAGGCCGCCTCTTCCGCCCTCCGTCAGGACGTCGGCAAGCTGGCGACCGACCTGGCCGGAAAGCTTGTCGGCGAGTCCCTCGAGGACCACGCCCGGCAGAGCCGCACGATCGACCGTTTCCTCAGCGAGCTTGAGGAGAAGGCCGAGGCCGCCCGATGAACGGAGCGAGCCGCGACGCGCTGGCCACCGCCCGCGAGCGTCTCGACGCGCTGACGGACAACACGTCCGTCGATGCGGCGAAGCTCGCCGGCGAGCTGGCGGCCGTCACCGCGCTGCTCGACCGTGAGGTCTCGCTGCGTCGGGTCATCACGGACCCGGCGCAGTCCGGCGAGGCCAAGGCCGAGCTGGCCGGTCGTCTGCTCGGCGGCCAGGTGGGCGGGGAAACCCTCGACCTGGTGTCCGGCATGGTCCGGTCCCGCTGGTCGCAGTCCCGTGACCTGGTGGATTCGCTCGAGGTCCTGGCGGCCACCGCCGACCTCACGGCGGCCCAGGCCGCCGGCGGCCTCGACGACGTCGAGGACGAGCTGTTCCGCTTCGGCCGGATCGTCACCTCGAACACCGAGCTGCGCGCAGCACTGACCGACCGGTCGGCCACCGCCGCCGCCAAGAGCCAGCTGCTCCGCAGCCTGCTCGGCGGCAAGGCGAACGCCGTCACCGAGCGGCTGGTCACGCGTCTCGTCACGCACCCGCGTGGACGTAGCCTGGAAGCGGGCCTCGAGTCCCTTTCGAAGGTCGCCGCCGAGCGTCGTGGCCGCATGGTCGCCACCGTGACCACCGCGGTTCCGCTCAGCGACGTCCAGAAGCAGCGTCTCGGCGCGGTGCTGGCCAAGCTGTACGGCCGCCCGATGCACCTGAACCTCGACGTGGACCCCACGGTCCTCGGCGGGATCTCGGTGCGGGTCGGCGACGAGGTCATCGACGGCACCATCGCGGACCGCATCGCCGAGGCGTCGCGCCGCATGGCCGGCTGACCAGCCACAAATTAGTACGAAGCATTCCTAGCGGCCCGGTTGGGCCGTGCAGAACTTGCAGAAGATTCCTGGGGGTCGCCCCCAGACCCCTAAGAAGCTTCAGGCCCAACAAGGAGAGCAGGGAACCCAGATGGCGGAGCTCACGATCCGGCCGGAGGAGATCCGGGACGCACTGGAGAACTTTGTCCAGTCGTACCAGCCGGACGCGGCCTCGCGCGAGGAGGTCGGGACGGTCAGCGTTGCCGGCGACGGCATCGCGAAGGTGGAGGGCCTGCCCTCCGCCATGGCGAACGAGCTGCTGAAGTTCGAGGACGGAACCCTTGGTCTCGCCCTGAACCTCGACGAGCGCGAGATCGGCGCCGTCGTACTCGGCGAGTTCAGCGGTATCGAGGAGGGCCAGCCGGTGCAGCGCACCGGTGAGGTGCTCTCCGTCGGCGTCGGCGAGGGTTACCTCGGCCGCGTTGTCGACCCGCTCGGCAACCCGATCGACGGCCTCGGCGAGATTGCGACCGAGGGCCGCCGCGCCCTCGAGCTGCAGGCCCCCGGCGTCATGGTCCGCAAGTCGGTCCACGAGCCGATGCAGACCGGCTACAAGGCCATCGACGCGATGGTGCCGGTCGGCCGTGGTCAGCGTCAGCTGATCATCGGTGACCGTCAGACCGGCAAGACCGCTCTGGCCGTCGACACGATCATCAACCAGCGCGACAACTGGCGCTCGGGCGACGTGAACAAGCAGGTTCGCTGCATCTACGTCGCCATCGGCCAGAAGGGCTCGACCATCGCGTCCGTTCGCGGCGCCCTGGAAGACGCCGGTGCGCTCGAGTACACGACGATCGTCGCCGCCCCGGCGTCCGACCCGGCCGGCTTCAAGTACCTGGCGCCGTACACCGGTTCGGCCATCGGCCAGCACTGGATGTACGCCGGCAAGCACGTCCTGATCATCTTCGACGATCTGTCGAAGCAGGCCGACGCCTACCGCGCCGTGTCGCTGCTGCTGCGCCGTCCGCCGGGCCGCGAGGCCTACCCGGGCGACGTCTTCTACTTGCACTCCCGTCTGCTGGAGCGCTGCGCCAAGCTCTCCGACGACATGGGTGCCGGTTCGATGACCGGTCTGCCGATCGTCGAGACCAAGGCGAACGACGTGTCGGCGTTCATCCCGACCAACGTCATCTCCATCACCGACGGCCAGTGCTTCCTTGAGTCCGACCTGTTCAACGCGGGCCAGCGCCCGGCGCTGAACGTCGGTATCTCGGTCTCCCGCGTCGGTGGCTCGGCCCAGCACAAGGCCATGAAGCAGGTTTCCGGCCGTCTGCGCCTGGACCTCGCCCAGTACCGTGAGCTGGAGGCGTTCGCCGCCTTCGGTTCCGACCTGGACGCCGCCTCGAAGGCCTCGCTGGAGCGCGGCAAGCGTCTGGTGGAGCTGCTGAAGCAGGGCCAGTACCAGCCGATGCCCGTCGAGGAGCAGGTCGTCTCCGTCTGGGCCGGCACCACCGGCAAGATGGACGACGTCCCGGTCAACGACATCCGTCGCTTCGAGTCGGAGCTGCTGGACCACCTGCGCCTCGAGCGCAAGGAGCTCCTCACCTCCATCGCGGACGGCGGCAAGATGTCGGACGACACCCTGTCCTCCATCGCGGACGCCATTGCCGCCTTCAAGCGGCAGTTCGAGACCTCGGACGGCAAGCTCCTCGGCGAGGACGCGCCGGCCGTCAACGTCTCCAAGTGACGACGGAAGGGACCTGACTCATGGGAGCGCAGCTCCGGGTCTACAAGCGTCGCATCCGTGCCGTCACGGCGACCAAGAAGATCACCAAGGCGATGGAAATGATCGCCGCCTCGCGCATCGTCAAGGCGCAGCGCAAGGTGGCGGCATCGATGCCGTACGCGACCGAGCTCACCCGTGCGGTGACCGCGGTGGCGACCGGTTCGAACACCAAGCACGCCCTGACGACCGAGGTCGAGGCGCCGACGCGTGCCGCGGTCCTGCTCATCACGAGCGACCGCGGTCTGGCCGGCGGCTACTCCTCGAACGCCATCAAGCAGGCGGAGCGGCTCTCCGAGCGGCTGCGCGGCGAGGGCAAGGAGGTCGACACGTACATCGTCGGCCGTAAGGGTGTCGCCTACTACGGGTTCCGCGAGCGCAAGGTCGCGGAGTCGTGGACCGGCTTCACCGACAGCCCGGCCTACGCCGACGCCAAGCGCGTCGCGGCGCCGCTGATCGAGGCCATCCAGACGGTTACGGCCGAGGGCGGCGTCGACGAGCTGCACATCGTCTACACGGAATTCGTGTCGATGATGACGCAGAACGCGGTGGACGGCCGGATGCTGCCGCTCAGCCTTGACAAGGTCGAAGAGGAGACCGGCGCGAAGGGCGAGATCCTTCCGCTGTTCGACTTCGAGCCGTCGGCGGAGGACGTCCTCGACGCCCTCCTGCCGCGCTACGTCGAGAGCCGCATCTACAACGCACTGCTGCAGTCGGCCGCTTCCGAGCACGCCGCCCGCCGCCGCGCGATGAAGTCGGCCACCGACAACGCCGGGGATCTCATCAAGAGCCTCTCCCGGCTTGCCAACGCGGCCCGCCAGGCCGAAATCACCCAGGAAATCAGCGAGATCGTCGGTGGCGCCAGCGCCATGGCAGACGCGACCGCGGGGAGTGACAAGTAATGACGACCACTGTTGAGACGGCCGCCGCCACGGGCCGCGTCGCCCGGGTCATCGGCCCGGTCGTCGACGTGGAGTTCCCCGTCGACGCGATGCCCGAGATCTACAACGCGCTGAAGGTCCAGGTGGCCGACCCGGCCCAGGACGGCGAGCTGAAGACGCTGACCCTGGAAGTCGCCCAGCACCTGGGTGACGGCCTGGTCCGCACCATCTCCATGCAGCCCACCGACGGTCTGGTCCGCCAGGCCACCGTGGTCAACACGGGCGAGGGCATCACCGTCCCCGTCGGTGACTTCACCAAGGGCAAGGTGTTCAACACCCTCGGTGAGGTGCTGAACTACCCGGAGGAGAACGCCAACGTCACCGAGCGCTGGCCGATCCACCGCAAGGCGCCCCGCTTCGACGAGCTCGAGTCGAAGACCGAGATGTTCGAGACCGGCGTCAAGGTCATCGACCTTCTCACCCCGTACGTCAAGGGTGGAAAGATCGGTCTGTTCGGTGGTGCCGGTGTCGGCAAGACCGTTCTGATCCAGGAAATGATCTACCGCGTCGCCAACAACCACGACGGTGTGTCGGTCTTCGCGGGCGTCGGTGAGCGTACCCGTGAGGGCAACGACCTCATCGAGGAAATGGCCGAGTCCGGCGTCATCGACAAGACGGCGCTCGTCTTCGGCCAGATGGACGAGCCCCCGGGCACCCGTCTGCGCGTCGCCCTTGCCGGTCTGACCATGGCGGAGTACTTCCGCGATGTGCAGAAGCAGGACGTGCTCTTCTTCATCGACAACATCTTCCGTTACACCCAGGCCGGTTCGGAGGTGTCGACCCTTCTGGGCCGCATGCCGTCCGCCGTGGGTTACCAGCCGAACCTGGCTGACGAGATGGGTCTGCTGCAGGAGCGCATCACGTCGACCCGCGGTCACTCGATCACCTCGATGCAGGCGATCTACGTCCCCGCGGACGACCTGACCGACCCGGCGCCGGCCACCACCTTCGCCCACCTCGACGCGACGACGGTTCTTTCCCGTCCGATCTCCGAGAAGGGCATCTACCCGGCCGTGGACCCGCTGGACTCGACGTCCCGCATCCTCGACCCGCGGTACATCGCGGCGGACCACTACGCCACGGCGATGCGCGTCAAGGGGATCCTGCAGAAGTACAAGGACCTCCAGGACATCATCGCGATCCTCGGTATCGACGAGCTGGGCGAGGAGGACAAGCTCGTTGTCCACCGTGCCCGTCGTGTCGAGCGCTTCCTGTCGCAGAACACGCACGTCGCCAAGCAGTTCACCGGCGTCGACGGTTCGGACGTTCCGCTCGAGGAGTCCATCGTTGCCTTCAACGCGATCTGCGACGGAGACTACGACCACTTCCCCGAGCAGGCGTTCTTCCTGTGCGGTGGCATTGAGGACCTCAAGGCCAACGCCAAGGAGCTGGGCGTCTCCTGAAGCCGCGCTCATCCGTGAGCACAGCTGAATGACGGAGAGGGGCGGGTGTGTCCCGTCCCTCTCCTCACGCCCATTAGAATTTGACCCAACACCCGGCCATTCCGCCGGGTGGTGACCCGAGGAGCCACCATGGCTGCTGAGCTGCACGTCGAGCTGGTCGCGGCGGACCGGAATGTCTGGTCCGGCGAGGCCACCCTGGTTGTCGCCCGCACCACGTCCGGCGACATCGGCGTCATGCCCGGTCACCAGCCGCTTCTCGGTGTGCTGGAATCGGGCCCGGTGACCATCCGTACCGTCGGGGGCAACACTGTTGTCGCCGCGGTGCACGGCGGATTCATCTCGTTCGCGGACAACAAGTTGTCGCTGCTGGCCGAGATCGCCGAGCTTGCCGACGAGATCGATGTCGAGCGGGCGGAGCGGGCACTGGAGCGCGCGAAGGCGGAGACCGACTCGGTCTCCGAGCGTCGCGCCGATGTCCGGCTGCGCGCGGTTTCGGGGCGCTGAGCCCCGGTACTGGTAAGAGTTTCACACCTCAGCCGCGGCCTGTTCCGGAATTTTCCGGACCGGGTCGCGGCTGAGGCGATGCAGGTCCTCCAGACTCCGTCTGGCAGGAACGCTGTCGTTTTGGGTTCTTCGATGAGCGAGGAGGTCGGTGAAAGATGCTCCTCGCTCTGCTTGTGAGCGGCCTGGTCGTCGTGGCCCTGGTGGTGATCGGGCTGTTTGTGTTCGGTCTGCGCCGCAGGCTGATCCAGCGCTCCGGCGGCACCTTCGACTGCAGCATGCGCTGGGGCGTGTCCGAGGAACCGGACGTCTCCGGCAAGGGCTGGGTGTACGGGGTCGCGCGCTACAGCGGTGACCGCATCGACTGGTTCCGTGTCTTCAGCTACTCCCCGCGGCCGCGCCGGCTGCTGGAGCGGTCCTCCATCGAGGTCATCGCCCGCCGTGCGCCCGAGGGCGAGGAGGAGCTGGCCCTGCTCTCCGACGCCGTCGTACTGTGCTGCGCGCATCGCGGCACCCGCCTGGAGCTGGCGATGAGCGATGACGCGCTGACCGGTTTCCTGGCCTGGCTGGAGGCGGCTCCGCCCGGCCAGCGGGTGAACGTGGCCTGAGGCCCGGCGTCGCCGACCAGCCACCGCCGGACGGAGTCCGGCGCGTGAAAGAAACAGAAGCCGGGGAGACGGGGGCGGACCCGTCTCCCCGGCTTCGTCTTTCACCGGGCCGAGCTGTCAGGGGTTACGAGAGGCCGGCGTGGACCGCGTTGGCCAGTTCGCCGTTGGCGGTGTCGCCGCTGAACTCCCAGTAGAAGGCTCCCTTGAGGCCCTGCTGCTTCGTCCAGGTCATCTTCGAGGCGATGGTGGCGGGGGTGTCGTAGCTCCACCAGTTGCTGCCGCACTTGGCGTACGCCGTGCCCGCGATGGTGCCGGTCGACGGGCAGCTGCTCTTGAGGACCTTGTAGTCCTCGATGCCCTGCTCGTAGGTGCCCGGAGCCGGGCCGGTGGCGGTGCCGCCGGGGGCGGCCTGGGTGACGCCGGTCCAGCCGCGGCCGTAGAAGCCGATGCCGAGGTTGAGCTTCGAGCCGGCGATGCCCTTGCCCTTGAGCTTGGTGATGGCGGCCTCGGAGTTGAAGCCGGCGATCGGGATGCCGGAGTACGAGGTGAGCGGGGAGTGCGGGGCCGTCGGGCCCTGGGCCGCCCACGCGCCGAAGAAGTCGTAGGTCATGACGTTGTAGAAGTCGACGTACTGGGCGGCGCCCGCGTAGTCGGCCGCGTCGAGCTTGCCGCCGTTGGAGCCGTCGGCGGAGATGGCGGCGGTGACCAGGTTGCTGCTGCCGAACTTCGTGCGCAGCGCGGAGAGGACGTTCTTCAGGGAGGCGGCCCCGCTGGTGTCGCAGGACAGGCCGCAGGCGTTCGGGTACTCCCAGTCGATGTCGATGCCGTCGAAGACGTCGGCCCAGCGCGGGTCCTCGACCAGGTCGTAGCAGGACTGGGCGAAGGCGGCCGGGTTCGCGGCGGCCTGACCGAAGCCGCCGGACCAGGTCCAGCCGCCGAAGGAGTAGAGCACCTTGATGTTCGGGTACTTCTTCTTCAGCTGGCGCAGCTGGTTGAAGTTGCCCGCGACCGGCTGGTCCCAGGTGTCGGCGGTGCCGGACACGCTGGAGCCCGCGTCGTAGGTCTTCTGGTAGTCGGCGTAGGCGTCACCGATCGTGCACTTGCCGCCCTGGACGTTGCCGAAGGCGTAGTTGATGTGCGTGATCTTCGCGGCGGTGCCGGAGGTGACCAGGTTCTTCACGTGGTAGTTGCGCTGGTAGACGCCCCAGTTCGTGAAGTAGCCGAGCTTGACCGGGCCGCCCGTCGGCGGGGGATCGACGACTCCGCCGGTGGTGGTCACCGTGAGGGGGCTGGAGGAGGGGCCGGTCTGGTCGATGGTGTCGCGGGCGGTGACCGTGTAGGTGTAGGACGTGCCCTTGGTCAGGCCCGAGTCGGTGTACGACGGGCTGGTGACGGTGGCGATCTTGGCGCCGCCGCGGAACACGTCGTAGTTCTTGATGCCCTTGTCGTCGGTGGCCGCGGCCCAGCCGAGGGTCAGCCCGGTGTCGGTGACGCCGCTGGCCGTGGGGGTGCCGGGGGCGCCGGGCGGGTTGTCGGTGGGAGTGGTGCCGCCGTCGCAGGTGCCGCCGTTGATCTTGCAGCCGCTGGGGGCGCCGGAGCCCGTGCCGTTGAAGCCGAAGCTGACGGTGGCACCCGGGGCGAGGGTGCCGTTCCAGCCGACGTTCTTGCCGGTCCAGTGGGTGCCCGCGCTGGTGACGGTGGCGTCCCAGGCGGAGGTGACGGCGGTGCCGGCCGGGTAGTCCCACTCCACGGTCCAGCTGCTGAGGGTGGTCGTGCCGGTGTTCTTCACCGTCCACTTGCCCTCGAAGCCGGAGCCCCAGTCGGAGACCTTGGTGTACGTCGCGGTGGCCGAGGCGGCCGCCTCGGCGGGACCGGCGATGGCCACCAGTCCCGCGAGGGGCAGGGTGAGGACGGCCAGTGCGGCCGCGACTCTTCGAAACAGCGGTGCGCGTCGTGGGGGTGCTGTGCTCAAGGGTGCTCCTCCGAGGTCCGCAGCGGCCGTGGGGACGGCCGCTGCATGGGGGTGGGACCTGCGCCGCCCGTGAGCGCGCCGTGTGACGTTTTGTCATGGCACGCTCACCACAGTTGTGCGTGAGAGTAGAAAGGTCTGGACCAACCGTCAAGAGGTCCAGACCTCCTGGGGCAACCTCGGATGTATTTCCGGCCGGATCCGGCTAGAGCCCCAACTCCTGGGCCAGTACCGCCGCTTGGACCCGACTGCGCAGTTCCAGTTTGGCCAGCACCCGGCTGACGTGGGTCTTCGCCGTCGCCTCCGCCATCTCCAGGCGCACCGCGATCTCCGCGTTCGACAGACCCTGGCCCAGGCACCCCAGCACCTCCCGCTCGCGCGGGGTCAGCGACTCCACCGTCGCCGGAACGGGGACCCGTACGGGCCGCGGGTCCGCGAACTCCGCGATCAGCCGGCGGGTCACCGCCGGGGCGATCAGGCCCTCCCCGCGCGCGACGGTCCGTACCGCCCCGATCAGCTCCGCCGCGTCCGCGTCCTTCAGCAGGAAGCCCGACGCGCCCGCGCGCAGCGCGCCGAAGACGTACTCGTCCAGGTCGAAGGTGGTGAGCACGAGGACGTCGGCCAACCCCTCCGCGACCACCTGGCGGGTCGCCGAGACCCCGTCCAGGCGCGGCATCTGCACGTCCATGAGCACCAGGTCGGGCCGCAGCTCGCGGGCCAGGCGCACGGCCTCCTCCCCGTCCGCGGCCTCGCCCGCCACCTCGATGTCGCCGGCGCTGCGCAGGATCAGGACCAGCCCGGCCCGTACCGCGCTCTGGTCCTCCGCCACCACGACCCTGATCGTCACGTCCGTACCGCCTCTTCTTCCACGGGCAGCGTCGCCCGGACCCGCCAGACCGCGTCCGCGCGGCCCGCTTCGAATGCCCCGCCCAGCAGTTCCGTCCGCTCGCGCATGCCGATCAGGCCGGCGCCGGAGCCGGGCGCGCGGGGGCCGGGGCGTTCCCCGTAGGGGGAGTCGACCGCGACGCGCAGCGCGCCGCCGCCGGCCCGGCCCCCGTCCGCGGGGCGGTCGCGGGTCAGGCGGACGGTGACCGTGCCCGGAGCGGCGTGCTTGAGGGCGTTGGTCAGCGACTCCTGGACGATCCGGTACGCCGCCAGCTCCACCGGGGCGGGCAGCGGCTCCCCGGACGGCCGGTCGTCGAGGAGTACGAAGTCCAGCCCGCTCGCGGCCCCGTTCGTCCGGGCCTGCTCCAGCAGGGCGTCCAGCCCGTCCAGCGAGGGCGTGGCGACGGCTTCCTGCCCGGCGCCCGCGTCCCGCAGCAGCCCGATCAGGCGGCGCATCTCGGCGAGCCCCTGCACGCTGTTCTCCCGGATCACCCCGAGCGCCTCGCGGCTGGTGGCGGGGGAGTCGATGGAGAGCGCGGCGGTGGAGTGGATGGCGATGGCGGAGAGGTGGTTCGCCACCATGTCGTGCAGTTCGCGGGCCATCCGGGCCCGCTCGGCGACGACCGCCTGCGCCCGGTCCATCTCGGCCAGCAGCGCGGTCTGCTCGGCGCGCAGCCGGGCGGCCACGGCGGCCTCCCGGTGGTTGCGCAGGGTGGCTCCGGTCAGTGCCGGGCCGAAGCTCACGATGCCGGTGACCACGCCGATCAGCAGCGCCTGCGGGGTGCGCAGCCAGGCCACGGCGGCGATGGTGACGGCGACGGTGATCAGGCCGGTCTGGACCGGGAGGCGGCGGGCCATGGCCGGTTTGCCGTAGACCACGGCCGCGTACATCAGGTCGGTGAAGATCAGGACCGTGGCCAGATTTCCCACCGTGAACTGGTCGGCGATCAGCCCCGCGGTGCCGACCGCCAGGGTCACCCGGGGCATGCTGCGGCGCAGCAGCTCCATCGCGCCGAGGACGAGGAGCGGGACCAGGGCCGCCCAGGCCGGGAACAGGTCCCGGGTGGGGGAGCTGTGCACCCCGAGCGACCACAGGAGCAGGCCGGCGGCCACGCTGACCACGGCGAGCAGGACGTCGTCGCGGTGCGGTGGAGGGATCTGGAGGGTCACGGGACCATCCAACAGGCTGCGGCGGGGCCGGGCGTCGCCATCGCGGCTGCTTTTCGGACGGGCCCGTACATCGAAGGATGCAGGCGGCCGCCCCGGCATTCGTCATCGGCGACGAGGAAACGGTGCGAACCGGGCGGGAAGCTGGAGGCATCCCCCCACCGCAGGAACGGAGACTCCCGTGCTCGTCACCCTGATCATCGCCTGTGAAGTCGGCTTCTGGGTCCTGCTGGCCGGCGGCCTGGCCCTGCGCTACCTCGCGAAGATGCCCAAGACCGGCGCGGCCGTCCTGCTGTGCGAGCCGCTCCTGGAGCTGGCACTGCTGGCGGCCACCGCGGTGGACCTGCGCGGCGGCGCCGAACCGGACTGGAAGCACGGGCTCGCCGCGCTGTACCTCGGCTACACCGTCGCCTACGGGCACTACACCGTGCGCTGGCTCGACGGCCACGCCGCGTACCGGCTGGCCGGGGGCCCGAAGCCGGCCGGCGCCGGCTACGGCGCGGCGCGGGCCGTCCACGAGTGGAAGCTCGTCGCGCGGACCGTCATCGCGGCGGCCGTCGCGGCCGGCCTGCTGCAGGCCGCGATCTGGTACGTCGGTGCTTCGGGCGACACCGAGGTGCTGCGCGGCTGGCAGCTCACGGCCCTGCGGGTGGTCGGCATCCACACCCTGATCGCCGTCACCTACACCGTGTGGCCGAAGCGGGCACCGGCCGCATCCGGCCTGCGGGGTTCCGTGGACTAGCGGACCGGTGGACTAGCGGACCGGTGGACGGGTGGACCGGTCCACCGGCCGACCGGGTCCCCGGCTGCGGGCTAGCGCTCGCCGCCGGGGACCCACAGGACGTCGCCGACCTCCTTGTTGGCCGTGCGGGCCAGGATGAAGAGGAGGTCGGAGAGGCGGTTGAGGTAGGTGGCCGTCAGCGGGTTCATGACCTCGCCGTGCGCCTCCAGGGCCGCCCACGTGGAGCGCTCGGCGCGCCGGACCACCGTGCAGGCCTGGTGCAGGAGGGCCGCGCCGGGGGTGCCACCGGGGAGGATGAAGCTGCGGAGCTTCTCCAGCTCGTCGTTGAAGAGGTCGCAGTCGGCCTCCAGCTTGTCCACGTAGAACTGCTCGACGCGCAGCGGCGGGTACTCGGGGTTCTCCACGACCGGGGTGCAGAGGTCGGCGCCCACGTCGAACAGGTCGTTCTGCACACGGATCAGGACCTTCACGACATCGGCGGGCAGCGAACCGAGTGCGATGGCCGTCCCGATGGCCGCGTTGGCCTCGTTGGCGTCGGCGTACGCCGAGATCCGCAGATCGGTCTTGGCCGTGCGGCTCATGTCGCCGAGGGCGGTCGTGCCCTTGTCGCCGGTGCGGGTGTAGATGCGCGTGAGGTTCACCATGCCGCCACCCTAGTGCGGGTCAACTACGGCCCCCTGTCGCACTGCTGGGCCGTCCCGGTGTGATGTCCGTCATCTGAGACGTGACGCGTGTTACTTCGCGGTCACTCCGCCCCTCCCGGACGCTAGTCTCCGCCGGAGAACGAACGAGGCTGTGCCGTATCCGAGGCCGTGTCCTATTTGAAGAACGTGGGGTGTGCAGTGGCTGGGAAGCTTGCCGTCATCGGTGCCGGACTGATGGGTTCCGGAATCGCGCAGGTCTCCGCTCAGGCGGGTTGGGACGTCGTGCTGCGCGATGTCACCGACGCCGCGCTGACGCGTGGCACCGACGGGATCAAGGCCTCGTACGACCGCTTCGTCTCCAAGGGCAAGCTGACGGCCGAGGACGCCGAGGCGGCGCTCGCCCGCATCACCACGACCACCGAGCTGGAAGCGGTCTCCGACGCCGACATCGTCGTCGAGGCCGTCTTCGAGAAGCTCGAGGTCAAGCACGAGATCTTCCGTGCGCTCGACAAGCTCGTGCGCGAGGACGCGATCCTCGCCTCCAACACCTCCGCCATCCCGATCACCAAGATCGCGGCCGTGACGGAGCGTCCGGAGCGGGTCGTCGGCGCGCACTTCTTCTCGCCGGTCCCGATGATGCAGCTGTGCGAGCTCGTGCGCGGCTACAAGACGAGCGACGAAACCCTCGCCACCACCCGGGCGTTCGCCGAGTCGGTCGGCAAGACCTGCATCGTCGTCAACCGCGACGTCGCCGGATTCGTGACGACCCGTCTCATTTCGGCACTGGTCGTCGAAGCGGCGAAACTGTACGAATCGGGCGTCGCGTCGGCCGAGGACATCGACATCGCCTGCAAGCTCGGCTTCGGGCACGCGATGGGCCCGCTGGCCACCGCGGACCTCACCGGCGTCGACATCCTGCTGCACGCCACCAGCAACATCTACACGGAATCCCAGGACGAGAAGTTCGCGCCGCCGGAGCTGATGCGCCGCATGGTCGACGCGGGCGACATCGGCCGCAAGAGCGGTCAGGGCTTCTACAAGCACTGAGCACCAGTTCGAAGGCCTGCACCCCACAGGGTGAATTAGGTATCGGTTCGCTCACGGTCGGCAACTTCCCTGCCCCTGAGGCAGTCAGTTGCAGTGAGAGTTGCCGACCACGGACCAGTCGGACCATAAGCAATCAGTACCGCGCTGCCGGGAGTACACATGCACATCAGGGGCGACCACGCCGAACTCGCTGTCGGGGGTCGCCTCGACGTGCGCAGCGCGGCGGACGCCCGTACGGTCCTGCACACCGCCCTGGACGACGGTCACGGCGACCTCGTGCTGGACCTCACCGGGCTCGACTCCTGGGACGCGACCGGCCTCGGCGTGATCATGGGCGCCCACCGCCGGGCCGGCCGGACCGGCCGGCGGCTCGTCCTGCGCGGCGTCCCGCCGCAGATGCAGCGGCTGCTCGTGGCCACCCGGCTGCACCGGATCCTCGCGATCGAGGGCGGCCTGGAAGCGGAGTCCCTGCCGCGCGCGTGACGCCCGTTACACCGGTGCGCGCGCCGCGTGTGGAGGGCCGCTCCACAGGGCCCGCGCAAACGTAACGGTCCGGTGGTGAAGGCACCCCTGCGGTTCACGCCCGCCCGGGCACGGTCTAGGGTTCGGGCGGAAACCGGACCAGTAGCGACAGCGGCGTGTGCGAAGGCCGGGCGAGACGACGGCGCACGGCGCGATCGGGGGACTTGGTCATGGACCGCAGCACACAGGGGCAGCAGGCGCAGGCCGATCCGGCGGAGCCGCCGGCGCGCGTGGTGACGCTGACCTCGGGGGATTACACGCTCACCGTGAACCCCGTCGACGGCAGCGAGATCGTCCGGACGCACCGCCCCGGAGGCGAGCCCGCCCCCGTCCCGGTCAAGCGCACCCCCGCCGCCCGCGCCTCCGCGGCGGCCGCCGCACGGCCCCCCGTACCGCCGGGCGCCCCGGCCGGTGCGCGGACCCTGCTGGGCCGCGAGGAGGAGCGCGACCGCCTCGTACGCCTCCTCGCGCGCGGCCGCTCCGTACGGCTGACCGGGCCGTCCGGATCCGGGCGCACGGCGCTGCTCGACGCGGTCGCCGACGCCTGCGCGGACCTCGCCCCCGACGGGGTCGTACGGCTCTGCGCGCAGGGACACCAGCAGCCCGGCGAGCTGCTCCAGGCGCTGTACGCCACCGTCTACGAGGCTCCCGGCGAACGCCCCGACCGGACCGGCCTCCTCGCCAAGGTGGCGGAGATAGGCGCCGTCGTCCTCGTCGACGACCTCGAGATGGGCGGCACCGCCCTCGACGAACTGCTGCGGGCCACGCCGGAGTGCGCGTACCTGCTCGCCGCCACCCCCGACACCCGGGCCCCCTCCGACGACTCGCACCTCGAAGAGGTCTTCCTCGGCGGGCTGTCCCGCGCCGACTGCGCGGCCCTGCTCGAAGCGGGCACCGGACGGACGCTGACCGACGAGGAAACCGCCTGGGCGGGCGACCTGAGCTTCGCCTCCGAAGGGCTGCCGCTGCGCTTCGTCCAGGCGGCCGCGCTGCTGCGACAGCGCGACGAACTCAACCGCACCGGCTACGACGACGAGGACGGCGAGGACGAGGAGCGCGGCGTCTTCGAGGAGAAGCCGCGCGACACCGTGTTCGTGCCGCTGCCGACGCTGGCCGAGGCCGCCGCCCCGGCGGAACTGCTCGCCTCGCGGGTCAGCGAGTCGGCGCGGGCCGCGCTGCGGATCGCCTGCGCGCTCGGCGGGGAGCTGCCGCACCACGCGCACCTGCCCGCGCTGGTCGGCGACACGCACGCCGACACGGCCGTGGCGGAGCTCCTCGACTGCGGGCTGCTGAGCCCCGTCGGGACGCGCTACCAGCTGGCCGCGGGCGTCGTGCGACAGCTGGAGGAGACCGGCTACGGGGACACCGCGGCCGAGGAAGCCCGTACGGCCGCCCGGCACTACGCCTGGTGGACCGGGCACACCTCGGTCAGCCCGGAGCGGGTCGCGGCGGAGGCCGACGCGGTGCTCTCGGCGCTGGCCGGGGCCGATGTGGTGGCCGCGGTGCTGCTGGCGCGGACGGCGGCCCCGGCGTTCGCGGCCTCGCTGCACTGGGAGGCCTGGGAGCGGGTGCTGCGCGCGGGCGCGGAGGCCGCGCGCAAGGCCGGAGAGGTCGCGGAGCAGGCGTACTTCCACCACGAGCTGGGCGTACTGGCCCTGTGCGAGGGCCGGGTCGACCGGGCACGGGCCGAACTGGAGGCCTCGATCGGGCTGCGCGGCGCGCTGGCCGACAAGCGGGGCACCGTGGCGGGACGGCGGGCCCTGGCCCTGGTCACCGACCGGGAAGCCGCGGAGACCCAGACATCACCCCCGCTGCGCCTGGCTCCGCCGACCGCGTCCGCGGCTGCCGCCGGGGGACCGGCGAGGGCGGGTCAGCCGGGCGGGGCCGGCGTCCCGCCGGTTGCGGCACCGGGTGGTGCGGGCGTGCCGGGGATCCCGGGTGCCGCGGGTGCCGAGGGTGTCGCGCCGGTTTCGGGGGCACCGGGTGGTGCGGGTGGGCCGGGCGTCACCGGTGTCCCGCCGGTTCCCGGTGTTCCGGGTCTTCCGCCGGTTCCCGGGGCTGCGGGGGCTCCGCTGCCGCCCGGGCTGGCCGGGCTGGCCGGGGTTCCCGGACTGCCGCCCGGGGTTCCGGCTCCGCCTGGTCTCCCCGGGGGTCCGTTCGTTCCTGGGGTTCCTGGGGTTCCTGGGGCCGCCGGGCCCGCCGGGGCTCCGCCGCTTCCCGAGGTTCCCCGGGTTCCTGGCGTTCCCGGTGCGGCAGGGACTCCGTTGGCTGCTGGCGCTGCTGGCGCTGCTGGCGCTGCTGGCGCTGCTGGCGCTGCTGGCGCTGCTGGCGCTGCTGGCGCTGCTGGCGCTGCTGGCGCTGCCGGGACGCCTTCGGTTCCCGGTGGTGCCGGGACGCCGGCCGCGCCCGGGGCTCCGGTGGCACCCGCTGCTCCCGTGACTCCGGCGACCCTGTCGAAGGCCCTCGCCGCCCTGCCCGGGGCGGGCCCCGGGGCCGCCCCCGTACCCGAGCGTGCGGCGACGCGGGCTCCGGACCCCTTCACGACGGTCGTGCCCGCGGTGGCGCCGCCGGGCTCGGTCGCGCCCGCGACCCTGGCCGAGGCGTTCGAGGACGCCTTCCCGCTCAGCCCCGAGCCGGCCCCGGCGCCCAGGACGACGCCCGCGCCGAAGCCGAAGCCCAGCCGCAAGCCGCTGCTGCTGGCCGCGGCCGGGGCGGTGACCGTCGTGGTGCTGGGCACGGTGGTCGCCCTGGCGATGACCACCGATGAGGAGCCGCCGGCGCAGGCGCCCGCGGTCTCCACGGCCCCGACCTCGCAGGAGGAGCAGCCGCAGCCGAGCACTCCGGGTCCGAGCAGTGGCGATCCCTCGCCGGAGCCGGAAGTCTCCTCCCCCACCGCGCAGGCACCGGGTACGACCCCGTCGCCGCGCAAGACGCCTTCGGCCAAGCCGACGCCGACTCCGTCCTCGTCGAGCCCGGCGCTCCCGCCTCCGCCGCCGCCGACGAGCTCGGCCCCGCCGGTGAGCAGCCCGCCGGCGTCCCCGAGCCCGAGCGTGTCCGTATCGCCGAGCCCCACGCACACGGAGCCGACCGAGGAACCGAAGCCCCCGTTGCCGGCTACGGTCGAGACGGCGACCACCACACCCTGACGGCCCGTCCGCACCGCCGGGGCGGACGGCAGTCGCCGCCGCCCCGCGCAGGCCCTAGAACAGGCGGAGCTTGTCGTCCTCGATGCCGCGCATCGCGTTGTAGTCGAGGACGACGCAGTCCATGCCGCGGTCGTTCGCCAGGACGCGGGCCTGGGGCTTGATCTCCTGGGCCGCGAAGATCCCCTTGACGGGGGACAGGTGCGGGTCCCGGTTCAGGAGCTCCAGGTACCGGGTGAGCTGTTCGACGCCGTCGATCTCGCCGCGGCGCTTGATCTCCACCGCCACGGTCGCGCCGGAGGCGTCCCGGCACAGGATGTCGACCGGTCCGATCGCGGTCATGTACTCGCGGCGGATCAGCGTGTAGCCCTCGCCGAGGGTCTCGATCCGGTCGGCCAGGAGCTCTTGCAGGTGGGCCTCGACCCCGTCCTTGATCAGGCCCGGGTCGGTGCCCAGCTCGTGCGAGGAGTCGTGGAGGACTTCCTCCATGGTGATGATGAGCTTCTCGCCCGCCTTGTTGACGACGGTCCAGACGCCGGCGTCGTCGCCGCTCCCCTCCTTGAGGGTGCAGGGCGGGGACATCCAGTTGAGCGGTTTGTACGCTCGGTCGTCCGCGTGGATCGAGACACTGCCGTCGGCCTTCACGAGGATCAGACGGGGTGCCGAGGGCAGATGGGCGGTGAGCCGGCCCGCGTAATCGACGGAGCAGCGGGCAATGACGAGACGCATGGTCGGCAACGCTACTCGACCGATGGGCCTGCACGCGATTCGCCCCCGAAAGCCCCGTTCGAGGATGGCGCGTTGTATGCGCATTCTCCTGGTGCGGTACCCGACGGGCGCCTACCGTGGTGAGCGGGAGGTTGCGAAGCGTGCACGCTGCGTCGCGATCTCCCTCCCTGCCCGTAAGGCTCCGGCAACCCAATCGGCCGGAGTCGCGAGAGGAGAACCCATGTCGCTCGACGTCTCACCGGCCCTACTCGAACAGGCCGAGCGAGGCGAGGTCGACGAAGCCGCTTTCGTCGACTGCGTCCGGACCTCCCTGCCCTACGCATGGGAGATGATCAGCTCGCTGGTGGCCCAGCTCAAGGTGGACGGCGGACAGTTCGCCGACAACCAGACGCCGCCGCCCGACGAGCAGGCGCGTGGCCAGCTGCTGCGTGCCCTTGCGAGTGACGCGATACGGGGTGCGCTGCAGCGCCACTTCGGAGTGCGCCTGGCATTCCAGAACTGCCACCGGGTAGCGGTGTTCCCGCTGGACTCCTCGGTGGACGACCGGCTGGCCAAGTTCACTTCGATCCGTGGTCAGCTGCTCAACCAGTCGCCCGAAATGCGTGACTGTTAGCAGGAAGACCGCACCAACCAGCACGACCAGTACGAGCAGGCACAGCCCGTACGACCGCACTCCGCACCGCCGTACGACCGTATCGCCGCACGACCGGTACCTCGCTGCCGCTCCGGTGCCAACGGAGCGGCAGCCCTGGTCTCAGCCGAGCCGGGGCAGCACCTCGGCGCCGAGGCGCCGGAGGTTCTCCTCGGTCGAGGCGAGATCGCCCGATCCTTCCGTCAGCAGGGCGAACCGCGTGATGCCCGTACGTTCCGACGTGGCCGCCAGCCGGTCGGCCGCGAGCTTCGGGGTGCCGACGGGGTGCAGATCGCACAGGAGCTCGGTGTACGCGACCGGGTCCCGCATCGCCCGGTGCCGTCCGTCCACCGTGACGTGCGCGTCCAGGCCCTGCTTGAGCCAGCCCGGCATCGCCTTCAGCAGCGTTTCGCGGGCGTCCGCCGTCCGGTCCGCCAGCTGGCAGACCCCGGCCGACACGTGGCCCGCCTCGGGCGAGTGCCCCGCGGCCCGCGCCGTACGCCGCCACAGCTCGACCATGGCGGCCTTGTCCTCGTCCCCGCAGTGCATGCCCAGCAGCATCGGCAGTCCGCGCTCCGCGGCCAGCCGTACCGAGCTCGGGGAGGTGCAGGCGACGATCAGTTCCGGCCCAGTCCCGTCCCCGTCCAGCGCCTCCGACGCACGGGGTACGACGGCCACTTCGCGGAAGCCGTCCCGGCCGCCTGCCGTGGCCGCCGGCGCCCCCACGCGCGGCTCTGCCAGCCAGCGGCGCAGCAGGTCCAGGTCCTCCGGGAAGCGGTGCTCGTACGCGTCGAGCCCACCGCCGAAGACCTCCAGGTCCACCCAAGGACCGCCCCGGCCCACCCCCAGGGTGAACCGCCCCTCCGAGGTCAGGTGCAGCAGGGCCGCCTGCTCGCCCAGGGCCACCGGGTGGGTGTTCGGCAGCACGCTCACCGCGGTCCCCACCCGCAGCCGCCGGGTGCGGCCCAGCATCAGGGCCGCCAGGGTCACGGCGGACGGGCAGACCCCGTACGGGACGAAGTGGTGCTCGGCGAGCCAGACCGAGTCGAGTCCGGCCTCCTCGGCCACCTCGGCGGTCCGCACCGCCCGGTGCAGTGCCTCGCCCTGTCCCTGTCCCGGGAACTGGGCCGCCAGTACAAATGCTCCTACGCGCATCGCCTTTAGCCTCCTCGCGGCTGACGCGGCCTCCCCCAGGCGGACCGGTTTCCTCACTGGCAACAACGTCTGACACGTGCCAAAGGCACGGCCTCACCGGAAAGTTATTGGGATTGTCGGGCCAGTCACGCCAACCGGTTGATCCGTACTACGGTCGTCCTTCGGCCACCCTGCGGGTACCCGGGCTCGCTGCGCGTAGTCTGGGAGAAAGTCACTGCCGTCCGCCCATCCGTGAGGTATACGTGTCACCGCGCCACAACCGCCCCAGGGGCGGCGAGAATCCAGCCGATCGATCGGACCAGGGCTCGGGCCCGGGCAGTCTGGACCGGTACGGGCTGGAGCGCACGGAGGAGTACCAGGGCGAGGACTGGAAGGTCCGGCACGTCGCGGGCGCGAGCGCCGCGGGCAAGCGCTACCGCTGCCCCGGCTGCGACCAGGAGATCCCCTCGGGCACCCCGCACCTGGTGGCCTGGCCCGAGTACGGCGGGGTCGACGACCGCCGGCACTGGCACAAGGCCTGCTGGAACGCGAAGGACCGCCGCACCTCCAAGGTGCAGCGGTCCCGCAACGCTCCCAAGTACTAGCCGGAGACGGCCTGAGAGGGCCCGGCCGGAGACGGCCTAGACGTCCCGGCGGCCGACCACCACGTACGAGGCGGCGACCGCGGCGCCCGTCACCAGCAGGATCAGTGCCATGTGGTGCAGGCCGCCCGGGAGCGCCATGACGTTGCCCGACGGGTCGGAGGCGTTGGTCGGCATGCCGAACAGCTCCATCATCGCCACCGGCACGTTGTACTTGAGCAGGGCCGTCCCGACCGGGGCGAGGGCCTCCCAGATGCTGAGCACCGCCCCTATCACCGGCGGCAGCGTGACGACGCCGAGCATCACGGCGATCGCCCCCGCCGAATGCCGCACCAGCGCCCCGATCGCCAGGGCCAGGACGCCGAGCAGGGTGACGTACAGACTGCCCACCAGCCCGGAGGCCCACTCGGAAGCCGGGTGCGCCCCGGCTTCGGCGCCGTCGCGCAGGATCGACGCGGTCAGCCCCACGAGGCAGACCGACCCGGCCGTGGTGAGGAACGCGGTCAGCCCGAAGACGAGGTACTTCGCGGTGAGCACCCGGTACCGGTCGGGGGCCGCCGTGAAGGTGGTGCGGGCCAGGCCCGTGCCGTGCTCGGAGGTGATCGTCAGCACCCCGAGCACCATCACCGCGAGCTGCCCGACCAGCAGTCCGAAGAGGGCGGGGGCGATGAACGGCATCTGCTCGTAGTCCACGTCCCGGGTCTGCACGATGACCGTGCCGCCGATGCCGACGACGAGCAGCACCAGCGAGCCGAGCGTCCACATCGTGGAACGCACCGAGGTCAGCTTCGTCCACTCCGAGGCCAGCGCGTGCCCCAGGTGCGGCCGGGGGGTCGGCAGCGGCGAGGTGTAGCCCGCCGGGCCCTGGTCCCCGGCGGTCGCGGTCGTCGGGGCGGTCATCGGGTGTCCTCGGGCTTCTGCGCGGGGGTGTGCACGGGGTCGGGGTCGGGCCCGGGCCCGGCGAGCTCACCGGGGCTGGTGGGCATCAGGAACGGCCGGCTGCCGGACGACCCGGGCGGCGGAGGCGCGAAGAAGCCCGCCTGCGGGACCTGGAGGGCCTCGGCGGCCTCTTCCTCCTCCCACTTCGGGACGCTCAGCGGTTCGGGCTCCCAGAGCTCGGCGCGCGGGTCCTCGGTGGAGGTGTACTCGACGGAGGACTGGGTCATCCGCATGTACGCCTCCTCCAGCGAGGCCCGGTGCGGCGACAGCTCCCACAGCCGTACGCCGGCCGCGTGCGCGAGGTCGGAGATCCGCGGCAGCTCCAGCCCGGTCACCCGCAGGGCCCCGTCGGGCTCCCGCAGGACCCGGCCGCCCGCCCTGGTGAGGACGGAGCCGAGGGTGTCCCAGCCGCCCGGGTCGGTGTCGGCCGTGCGGACCCGGGCGAATCCGGCCGAATTGTGGGTGATGAAGTCCTGGGTGCCCATGTCGGCGAGCAGCCGGCCCCGGCCGATCACGATCAGGTGGTCGGCGGTCAGCGCCATCTCGCTCATGAGGTGGGAGGAGACGAAGACGGTGCGGCCCTCGGAGGCGAGCCGGCGCATCAGATTGCGGACCCAGAGGATGCCCTCGGGGTCGAGGCCGTTGACCGGCTCGTCGAAGAGCAGCACCTGGGGGTCGCCGAGCAGGGCGGTCGCGATGCCGAGCCGCTGGCCCATGCCGAGCGAGAAGCCCTTGGCACGCTGGCGGGCCACGTCCTGCAGCCCCACGACGCCCAGGACCTCGTCCACCCGCTTCTCGGGGATCCCGGAGAGCTGGGCGATCGACAGCAGGTGGGTACGGGCCCTGCGGCCGCCGTGGACGGCCTTGGCGTCGAGCAGGGCTCCGACGTGCCGCTGGGCGTTCGGGAGCTCGCGGAAGGGCAGGCCGTTGATCGTGACCCGGCCGGCGGTGGGCCGGTCCAGGCCGACGATCATGCGCATCGTGGTGGACTTCCCGGAGCCGTTGGGCCCCAGGAATCCCGTCACGTGACCGGGCTTGACCTGGAAGGAAAGGTCGTCGACAGCGGTCTTCGCGCCGAAGCGCTTGGTCAGGCCGACTGCCTCGATCATCTTGCTGCCCCTTGCCAGGCCGGGACGACTCTCGCCCGCGTAAGGGTTAAGAGGATATCCAGTCCCTTCCGGTTCCACGTCGTCCCCGACCCTGAGCTACCCCTGAGAACCGACCCGGGGATCTCCCGTAGTACGTCAGGCGTCCCTCTTCTTGAGGACGAGGTAGCCGCCGAGCACGGCCGCCAGCACCCACAGGGCCATGATCCCGAAACCGCCCCAGGGACCGTAGGGCACCTTCTCGCTGCCCATCGCCCCCGGGATCACCTGCATGATCTTGGAACCGGCCTGGTCGGGGAAGTACTGGGCCACCTTCCGGGTCGCCGGGACCGCCCCGAGGATGGTCGAGATCAGGAGGAAGAACGGCATCAGGATGCCGAGCGAGAGCATCGAGCTGCGCAGCATGGTGGCCACGCCCATGGAGAACAGCGCGAGCATCGCCATGTACAGCCCGGCCCCGAAGACGGCGCGCAGCACGTTCGGCTCGTCGATGCCGATGCTGCGGTCGCCCAGGATCGCCTGTCCGATGAAGAAGGACGCGAAGCTGGTGATCAGGCCCACGATCAGGGCGAGCCCGGTGGCGACGAGGAGCTTGCCGGCCAGGAAGCTGCCGCGCCGGGGTACCGCGGCGAGCGAGGTGCGGATCATGCCCGAGCTGTACTCGGTGCCCACGACCAGCACGCCGAACACGATCATCGCGAGCTGGCCGAGGGACATGCCGGCGAAGCTGGCGAGCGTCGGGTCGAAGGTGGCCTGCTCCTGCGCGGGCATGTCCTTGAAGGAGGAGTTGATGAACACGCAGAGCAGGGAGCTGATGCCGACGGTGACGATGGCGGCCGAGGCCAGGGTCCAGACGGTCGAGGCGACCGAGCGGATCTTGGTCCACTCGGACTGGAGGACGGCGGGGAAGGCGGACATGGTCACTTACCGCCCTTGCGCTGAGCTTCGAAGCCGGCGCCCCAGGCGGGTACGTCGGCCGGTCGTGCGGGGTTGTCCGCGGCCATGCCGGAACCGGACGGGAAGCCGCCCGCCCCCGGTGCGTGGGCGTGGTACTCGACGGAGTCCGCCGTCATGCGCATGAACGCTTCCTCCAGTGAGGCCCGCTGCGGGCTGAGTTCGTGCAGCACGATCTGGTGCTGGGCGGCCAGCTCGCCGAGCCGTTCCGCTCCCACGCCGTCGATCTCCAGGGTGCCGGTGGCCGGGACGCTGATCGCGTCGATACCGGCCTCGTGCAGGACGTCCTTCAGCCGTTCCTGCTGCGGAGATCGCATGCGGACGAAGCTGCGGGAGTTCTGCTGGATGAAATCGGCCATGGACAGGTCGGCGAGCAGCTTTCCCTGTCCGATGACGACCAAATGCTCTGCGGTCAGGGCCATTTCGCTCATCAGGTGGGAAGAAACGAAGATCGTCCTTCCCTCGGCCGCGAGACCCTTCATCAGATTGCGGATCCAGAGAATTCCCTCCGGGTCCAGACCATTGACGGGTTCGTCGAACATCAGGATCTCCGGGTCGCCGAGCAGCGCGGAGGCGATGCCGAGCCGCTGGCCCATACCCAGCGAGAATCCCTTCGACTTCTTGTTCGCCACGGCGCTCAGGCCGACCAGGTCCAGGACCTCGGAGACCCGGCTGCGCGGGATCCGGTTCGACTGGGCGAGGCAGAGCAGGTTGTTGTACGCGCTGCGGCCGCCGTTCATCGCCTTCGCGTCCAGCAGTGCCCCGATGTACTTCAGCGGCTCCGGCAGGTCCCGGTAGTGCTTCCCGTCGATCCGGACCGTACCGCTGGTCGGATTGTCGAGGTCCAGCATCATGCGCATGGTCGTGGACTTGCCCGCCCCGTTGGGGCCGAGGAAGCCGGTGACCACCCCCGGTCTGACCTGGAAGCTGAGGTTGTCCACGGCGGTTTTCGCGCCGAATCGTTTCGTAAGGCCCTCAAGCTCGATCATTACGCCACGCTAGAACGCCCGAGGGCCCTACGCCACCTCTCACGGGTGACGAAGGGCCCTCGGTGTCGAAGCGGATTGTCGCCTTCCGGCAACTCTCCGGCGACTCGCGACTGGTGACTAGCGGCTCTGCTGCGCCGGAACGCCGCGGGTGACCGGCTCGTCGTCGATCGGCGCGGAGGCGGCGGCGACCGCGGCACCCGTCAGCGTCGCCAGCATCTCGCGGACGTTGGTGAGCTGCGCGTTGATCGAGTCGCGGCGGTTGGTGAGCGCCGCCAGCTCGCGCTCGGACTCGCTGCGGATCCGGTCGGCCTTGGCATTGGCGTCGGCCACGATGTCCTCGGCCTGGCGCTGCGCGGTCTCCACGGTCTGGCGGGCGCGGCGCTCGGCGTCCGTACGGAGCTTCTCGGCCTCCAGGCGCAGCTGCTCCGCGCGGTGCTCGATCTCCGCGAGGCGCTTCTCGGCCTTGGCCTGACGGCCGGCCAGGTCGCGCTCGGACTGCTCGCGGCGCTTGGCCAGGTTCGTCTCGAAGTCCGCGGCGGCCTGGGCGGCCTTGGCGCGGGTCTCCTCGAAGAGCGCGTCGGCCTCCTCGCGCTTGGAGGCCGCGTCCTTCTGGGCCTCGGTGCGCAGCGAAGCGGCGTCGCCCTTGGCCTTCTCGACGATCCGGACGCCCTCGTCCTCGGCGGTCGACTTCCGGTCGGCGGCGAACGACTCGGCGTCGTTGCGCACCTGCTGGGCGGCCGACTCGGCGAGCTCGCGGTGCTGCTCGGCCGCGCGACGGGCCTCCTCACGGAGGTCCTTCGCCTCCTCCTCGGCCAGGCGCAGGATCTTCTCGACCCGGGCGCCGAGACCGGCGTACGACGGCTCGGCGTCGTTCACCTGAGCCTGGGCGTTCTGCGTCTCGAGGTGCAACTCCTCGATCCGCTTTTCCAGAGAGTTGATACGTCCGAGGGCGCTGTCACGGTCGGAGACCAGCTTGGTGATGCGGTCGTCCACCTGACCGCGGTCGTAACCACGCCGCACGAGCTCGAAGCCGAAGGGGGAGGATGTGTCGCTCATGGGGTTCCTGTCGAATGAGACCGATGAGGTGCTACGCGAGGTGTTAGGTGTTAAGGGGAATCCTAGGCGCCAAGACGGCGTGTCATCGAGTCAATCCGCGTTTGATCTGGACAATGACACCCCTTTTGAGTGGCAAGGCGACAGAATGCTTGTCACTCGTTCGCCTGAACCTCCATCAGGAGCACAGAGTCGAGCGTGCTGACTAGCCCTCCGACGTCTTGCCACCCGAACGAGTGGAACCCGCTGTCGCACCGGCCTTCACGCCCCCCGCGCCCTGGCCGCCGACCCCGGACTTTCCGCCACCCGAAGGCGCCTCGAATGATTCCAACGCCTCAAGAACGTCCTGGACACGGGAGATCTCCGCCTGAATGTCCTCGCGCCTGCGCACGAGGACCTCCAGCTCGCGCCGGCCCTCCTCGACGAGCCGTTCGGCCTCCGCCGTCGCCTCCGCGAGCGTGCCCTCGGCGGCCCGGACCAGCTCGGCCTTCTTCTGCTCGGCCTCCTTGAGCAGCGCCTCCGCCTTGCGCACCGCGGCGATGCGGACCTTGCTCGCCTCGCTGCTCGCGTCCGACACCAGCGCCTTGGCCTTCGCGTCCGCCTCGACGCTCTGCTCGGTCGCCGCCCGCACCAGCTTGTCCACGCGCTCGCCGGCCGACTTCATCTGCTCGGCCGACTCCCGGCGGGCCCGCTCGTGCAGCTCCTCGACCTCCGCCTCGACGCGGCCGCGCAGCTCCTCCGCCCGATCCCTTATGGCCGACGCGTCGGTGCGCGCCCCGACCAGCAGTTCATCGGCGTCCGTACGGGCCTTCTCCACCAGGGAGTTGCCCTCCACGGTCGCCTCCGAGGAGATCCGCGCGGCTTCCTTGCGTGCCGCGTCGACCATCGCGTCCGCCTGCTCCTCGGCCGCCGTCGTGGCGGCCAGGGCCTGCTTCTGCGCGTCCCCGGTGAGCTTCTCGGCCTCCGAGGAGGCCTCCGTGATGAGCCGGTCGACCTGCGTCGCGGCCTCGCTGCGGCGCTTGTTGGCCTCTTCGCGAGCCTCGTCGAGCACCCGCTCCGACGCGGTGCGCGCCTCGCTGCGGATCCGCTCCGCCTCGGTGGCGGCCTCGGCCTTGACCCGCTCGGCCTCGGACCGGGTACGGGTCGCGTGCTCCTGCGCCGAGGACAGCGCCTCGGAGGCCTCGGCCCGCAGCCGCTCGGCCTCGTTCGCCGCCTCGCCGACCGTGCGCTCGGTGTCCTTGCGGGTCTGCTCGGTGAGCCGGTCCGCCTCGGCGACCGCCTCGCCGACCAGCTGGTCCGCCTGCTCGGCGGCCTCGGTGCGGATCCGGCCCGCCTCGGCGCGCGCCTCGTCCAGGGTCCGCTCGGACTCCCGCTCGGCGCCCGCCAGGGTCTCGTTCGCCGCGACCGTGACCCGGTCCGCCTCCGCGGTGGCCTCGCCGATGATCCGGCCGCCCTCCGCGCGGGCGTCGTCCAGGGTGCGCGCCGCCTCGGCGCGCAGCCGGTCGGCCTCCGCCGCGGCCTCGCCGACGGTGGCCTCGTTGGCCGTGCGCGTCTCCTCGACGAGCCGGTCGCCCTCGTTGCGGGCGTCGACGAGGATCCCCGTCGCGTCCCGCTCGGCACCGGCCAGCGTCTGCGCGGCCTGCGCCGTGAGCTGCTCCGCCTTCGCCTTCGCCGCGTCCAGGGCGGCGGCCGCCTCGGCCCGCAGCGCCTCGGCCGCGGCCTCGGCCTCACCGACCGTCAGCGCGTTGGCCGCGCGGGTCTCCTCGGTGAGCCGCTCCGCCTCCGAGGTGGCCTCGGAGATCAGGCGGTCCGCCTGCTCGGCCGCCTCCGTGCGCAGCCGGTTCGCCTCGGAGCGGGCCTCGTCCAGCGTGCCCGCGGCCTCTGTACGGGTCGCCTCGGCGGCGGCCTCGGCCTCGGCCGTGAGCCGCGCCGCCTCCGCCGCGGCCGTGGTGACCGTGGCCTCGTTGGCCGCGCGGGTCTCCTCGGTGCGGCGCTCGGCCTCGGCCGTGGCCTCCGCGACGATCCGGCCGCCCTCGGCGCGAGCGGCCTCCAGGGCCTCCGCGGCCTCGCCGCGGATCCGGTTGGCGTCGTCCCGGGCGTCGGCCTTCGTACGGGCCGCGTCGCGCTCGGAGGCGGCCAGCGCGTCGGTGGCCTCCGTGCGGACCCGCTGCGCGTACTCCGCCGTGTCCGTGCGCAGCTGCTCGGCCTCGGCGATCGCGTCGCCGACCGTGCGCGCCGCCAGTTCCTTCGCCGCGTCCGTCTCGGTGCGCGCCTCGGTGCGGATCCGGTTGGCGTCCTCGGTGGCCCGCTCCCGCTCCGCGTACGCGTCGGCGCGCACCCGGCCGGCCTCTTCCTCGGCCTCCGTCTTGGTGCGCTCCGCGGAGTGCTCCGCGGCGCTGCGCAGCCCCGCGACCTCTTCCTCGGCCTGCTCGTGCAGCCCGGCCACGGCGTCGCGCACCTGCTGGGCGGTGGCCTCGGCCGCCGCGACCACCTCGGACGCGCGCCGCTCGGCCTCCTCGGTGAGCCAGACGGCCTCGGCCGTGGCCTCCTCGGAACGCTTGCGGGCCTGGGCGAGGAGCTCCTCGCTCTCCTCCCGGGCCTGCGCCCGCTCGCTCTCCGCGTCCGTACGCGCCGAAGCCAGGGTCTCCTCGGACTCCCGGCGGCGCCGGGCAGCCTCCTCCTGCGCGGCGGCCAGCGCTTCGGCGGCCTCCTGCGCGACCCGCTCGGCGGCGGCCTTGGCCTCCGCGCGCAGCCGGTCCGCGGTCTCCTGCGCCTCGGAACGCAGCCGCTCCGCCTCGGCTTCGGCCTCGCCGGTCAGCCGTACCGCGGCCTGCTCGGCCTCCGCACGGACCCGGCCGGCGTCCTCGGCCGCGTCGGTGCGCAGCTGCTCGGCCTCCGCCTCCGACTGCGCCTGCAGCGTGCGGATCCGCTCCCCGGACTCCGCGCGCAGCCGGTCGCTCTCCTCGGCGGTCTCCTTGCGGATGTTCTCGGCGGCCGTCCGGGCGTCGCGCAGCGTCTGCTCGGCGGTCGCCAGGCGTCCTTCGGCGTCGGTGTGCAGCCGGACGAGCTCCTCGTCGGCCTCCGCCCGCTTCGCCGACAGGGCCCGCTCGGTCTCCTCGCGCCGTACGGCCGCCGCGGCGTCCGCCTCGGCCCGTACCGACTCCGCTTCCTCCTCGGCCTCCGCGCGCAGCCGCTCGGCCTCGGCGCGGGTCCGCTCCAGGGTCTCCTCGGCCTGCTTGCGCAGGGTGGTGGCCCGCTCGACGGCTTCGCCGCGGACCCGCTCGCTCTCGGTGTTCGCTCCGGCGCGCACCTCGTCGGCGTCGGCCCGGGACTTGCCCAGCAGCTCTTCGGCGGTGCGGGCCGCCTCCTCGATCTGCTGGACCGCCTCGCGGCGGGCCTCGCCGCGGATCCGCTCGCCCTCGGCGACGGCCTCCGCGCGCAGCTGCTCGGCCTCGCCGCGCAGCCGGCGGGCCTCCTCCTGGAGTTCGACCGTACGGGCCCGGTACTCCTCCGTGTCGTCCTTCGCGGCGCCCTTGAGCTCATCGGCCGTGGCCGCGGCCTGGGCGCGCAGCCGCTCGGCCTCCGCCTCGGCCTCGCCGCGGATCCGCTCGGCCTCCTCGGACGCCGCCCGGGTGGTGGCGCGGGCGTCCTCCGAGGCCTTGTTCAGGACCTCCTCGGCGGTGCGGGCCGCCTTCGCCAGCTGGGCCGCCGTGTCCTCGGCCGCCGCGGTACGGGCCTGCTCGCCGGCCTCCTTGCGCAGCCGCTCGGTCGCCGCGCGGGCATCGGCGAGCGCCTGCTCGGCCTCGGCCTTGAGGGCCTCGGCCTCCTTGTTGGCCTCGCCGACCAGGCGGGCCACCTGTTCCTTGGCCGTACGGGTGCGCTGCTCGTTGACGGACTCGGCCGAGGCGAGCTGCCGTGCGGCGCTCTCCTTGGCCTCCGCGAGCAGCTTCTCCGCGGCCGCGCGCGCCTCGCGCAGGGCCCCTTCGGCCTCCTGCGTGCGCTGCTCGGCGACCCGGCCCAGTTCCATCGTCTGGCGGCGGGTCTGCTCGGCCTCGGCGGAGGTGGTGGAGCGCAGCCGCTCCGCGTGCTCGGTGGCTTCCTGGGCCTGCGCGGAGGCGGCGGTCAGCAGCCGCTCGGCCTCCTTGCGGGCGCGCAGCAGCGTCGACTCGGCTTCGGCGCGGGCGGATTCGTTCTCGGAGGCGAGCCGGCGGGTGGCCTCGGAGGCGACCCGGGCGGCCTCGGCGCGCGCGGTGTTCAGGGTCTGCTCGGCCTCGACGCGGGACTCGTCCATGAGCCGGCGGGCCTGCGCTTCGGTGCGGGCACGCAACTGCTCGGCCCAGGCCACGTTCTCGTTGACGTGGGCTTCCACCGTCTGGCGGCGCTCGCTGAGCTCCTGGTCCAGGCGCTGGCGGCGGTTGACGGCCTCGGCGTGCAGTTCCGCCTGGAGCCGCGCCTGGTGCTCGGCGTGCTCCTGGAGGATGCGCTGGGTCTGCGCCCGGACGTCGCGCAGTTCGCGCTCGGCGTCCGAACGCATCTGGTCGGCCTGGATCTGGGCATTACGGAGCAGCTGCTCCGCCTGGTACCCCATGTCCGCGCCGTCGTAGGCGGGGCGGGACGCCAGGTTGCGGCGTACCTCGTGGAGCTTGGCGCGCAGCACCTCGACCTGGTACCCCAGGTCATCGGCGTGCTGGACGGCCTTCCCGCGTTCCTTCTTCAGCCGCTCCATCTCGGCTTCGAAGCGCGAGAGATGGTCGGCCTCGGCCTGATGGCTCTCCTGGCTTTCGTAGCCCCGCACAGCGCGGTCCCATCCGTCCCCTGGTCGCAAGCTCACTACCGAATGAGCACCGTCCGCCCGCTGAACGACGCCCCCGGGGAATGGTGTCAGATACCGGGTCGGTCGATACAGGCCCCGACCCCGTCTCCGCACCGAACCCCGGCCGAGCCAAAGCCACTCTACCGGCCGGGGAAACGGGACATCAGTGGTCGGGGTTGCTCGTGACCAGTTCGGTGAGGACGCCGTGGCAGTCCTTGGGGTGCAGGAAGGTGATCGAGGAGCCCATCGAGCCGGTGCGGGGCTGGTCGTAGAGGACGCGGACGCCCTTGCCGCGGATGGCCTCCGAGTCGCCCTGGACGTCCTCGGTGCCGAAGGCGATGTGGTGGACGCCCTCGCCGTTCTTGGCCAGCCACTTGCCGACCGCGGAGTCCTCGCGGGTGGGCTCCAGGAGCTGGAGGTACGAGGCTCCGCCGTCGGAGGTCTCGTTGATCTTCAGCATGGCTTCGCGGACGCCCTGTTCCTCGTTGACCTCGGAGTGGAACACCTCGAAGCCGTACGTGGCACGGTAGAACTCAACCGTCTTGTCCAGGTCGAAGCAGGCGATCCCGATGTGGTCGATTCTTGTCAGCATGGACACAGTGCAGCGCTACCGGGGGCGGTTACGCAACGTGCGCGCGATCACACTGGCGGGCCGGTGACGGCACGGGTACCGCTCAGTACATTCGGGTAAACCCTCGTTCACTCCTCATCTTCAAGGGGCTGTGCTCCATGTCCGGAACGAACAACACCACGTCAGTGATCGTCGCCGGGGCCCGCACGCCCATGGGGCGACTGCTCGGCTCGCTGAAGTCCTTCTCGGGTGCCGACCTCGGCGGCTTCGCCATCAAGTCCGCGCTGGAGCGGGCCGGGATCTCCGGCGACCAGGTCCAGTACGTGATCATGGGCCAGGTGCTCCAGGCCGGCGCGGGCCAGATCCCCGCCCGCCAGGCCGCCGTCAAGGGCGGGATCCCCATGAACGTGCCCGCGCTCACCATCAACAAGGTGTGCCTGTCGGGCCTCGACGCCATCGCCCTGGCCGACCAGCTGATCCGCGCCGGGGAGTTCGACATCGTGGTCGCGGGCGGTCAGGAGTCCATGACCAACGCCCCGCACCTGCTGCCGAAGTCCCGCGAGGGCTTCAAGTACGGCGCCATCGAGATGCTCGACGCGATGGCCTACGACGGCCTCACCGACGCCTTCGAGAACATCCCGATGGGCCTGTCCACCGAGACGCACAACGCCCGCCTCGGCATCGAGCGGGCCCCGCAGGACGCGTTCGCGGCCACCTCCCACCAGCGCGCCGCCGCCGCGCAGAAGAACGGCGTCTTCGAGGCCGAGATCACCCCGGTCGAGATCCCGCAGCGCAAGGGCGAGCCGGTGGTGTTCTCGCAGGACGAGGGCATCCGCGCCGAGACCACCGTCGAATCCCTCGGCAAGCTGCGCCCGGCCTTCGCCAAGGACGGCACCATCACCGCGGGCACCTCCTCGCAGATCAGCGACGGCGCCGCCGCCGTGGTCGTGATGAGCAAGGCCAAGGCCGAGGAGCTGGGCCTGGAGTGGCTCGCCGAGATCGGCGCCCACGGCAATGTGGCGGGTCCGGACAACTCGCTCCAGTCGCAGCCGTCCAACGCGATCCTGCACGCCCTGAAGAAGGAGGGCCTCGGCGTCGAGGACCTCGACCTCATCGAGATCAACGAGGCCTTCGCGGCGGTCGCCGTGCAGTCGATGAAGGACCTCGGCGTGACCCCGGAAAAGGTGAACGTCAACGGCGGCGCCATCGCCCTGGGTCACCCGATCGGCATGTCCGGCGCCCGTGTGGTGCTGCACCTGGCGCTGGAGCTCAAGCGCCGCGGCGGCGGGGTCGGCGCGGCCGCCCTGTGCGGTGGCGGCGGCCAGGGCGACGCCCTGATCGTCCGCGTCCCGTAGGGGAGGGGCGGCCGTCCGGCCGCCCGCACCCGCACCCGTAAGCCGTATCCCGTACGAGACACGCGGGACCCGCGAGAACGAAGGAGCGCAGCAAGAATGACGGCGGTGGACGTCCCCCAGCTGGTGGCCCAGGCCCGTGAGGGCAGGCCGCGAGCGGTCGCCCGGCTGATCTCGCTGGTCGAGGGGGCGTCCCCGCAGCTGCGCGAGGTGATGGCGGCGCTGGCGCCGCTCACGGGCAACGCGTACGTGGTGGGCCTGACCGGCTCCCCGGGCGTCGGCAAGTCCACGACGACCTCGGCGCTGGTCTCCGCGTACCGGCAGGCCGGCAAGCGGGTCGGCGTCCTGGCCGTCGACCCGTCCTCGCCGTTCAGCGGGGGCGCGCTGCTCGGCGACCGGGTGCGGATGTCGGACCACGCCTCCGACCCGGGGGTCTACATCCGCTCCATGGCCACCCGCGGCCACCTGGGCGGGCTCGCCTGGGCCGCCCCGCAGGCGATCCGGGTGCTGGACGCGGCCGGCTGCGAGGTGATCCTGGTCGAGACCGTCGGGGTCGGGCAGTCGGAGGTGGAGATCGCGGCGCAGGCCGACACCTCGGTGGTGCTGCTGGCCCCCGGGATGGGCGACGGGATCCAGGCCGCGAAGGCGGGCATCCTGGAGATCGGCGACGTCTACGTGGTGAACAAGGCCGACCGGGACGGCGCGGACGCCACCGCCCGGGAGCTGAACCACATGCTGAGCCTGGGGGAGTCCCGGGGCAAGGGCGACTGGCGGCCGCCGATCGTGAAGACGGTCGCGGCGCGCGGTACGGGCATCGACGAGCTGGTCGAGGCGCTGGAGAAGCACCGGGCGTGGATGGACGAGCGCGGGGTGCTGGCGCAGCGGCGTACGGCCCGGGCCGCGCGCGAGGTGGAAACGATCGCGATCACCGCGCTGCGGGCCCGGCTGGCCGACGTGCACGGCGACGCCCGCCTGGAGGCCCTGGCCGGGCGGGTGGCGGCGGGCGAGCTGGATCCGTACGCGGCTTCGGACGCGCTGCTCGCGACCCTGACGGAAGCGGCGGAAGCGTCGGAACCGTCGGAACCGGATGCGGAGCCCGCGGGCCGGTCATAGACTGGCGAACGCCCGGAATGCCCCAACGCAGGGAGGTTTCATGGCGAAGCGCGGCAACAAGAAGCGAGCCCGCAAGAAGAAGAAGGCAAACCACGGAAAGCGTCCCAACGCCTGACCGTGAGGACTGACCACACACGGAAGCCGCACCCGGTCCACGGGGTGCGGCTTCCGTACGTGCGGGGCGGGGGCGGGGGCCCTAGCCGTTGTCGTCGTTCTCGTCGTTGTCGTTCTCGTCGTCCGAGTGGGAGACGGTGGCCTTGCCGGACGTGGGGTCCACGTGGACGTTCGTCGTGGTGCCGCCGGACTTGACCTCCACGTCCCAGTAGGTCGTGTTGTTGTCGTCATCGTCGTCCCACTGCACCGACCAGACCTGGCCGGGATGGGCGGCGACCGCGGCCTTCATGGCCTGCTGGGCGGTGACCTTCGCGGCGACCAGGGCGGCGTCCTCGTTCCCGTCGTCGTCGTTCTCGTCCGCGTTCTCGACGGCGACCGATCCGGTGGCCGCGGTGACGAGCAGCTCCGTGTTGCCGCCGTCCTTGCCGATCACGTTGACGTGCCAGACCGGGCCGTCCTTGTCGAGGGACTCGATGACTCCGGGATGGCTCTTGAGGGCCGCCGCGGCGGCCCCCTCGGCATCGACCGCGGCGCGCAGGGGCGCGGAAACGCTGCCGCCGGCCGCTTCGGCCGCGGACGCGGCGGCGGCCGCCACCGGCCCCGCGACCAGCAGGACCGCGGCGGCCGCGGCCGACGAGACGTACAGGGTGCGCTTCATGGCGTGACCTCCTCAGGCCGGCCATGGCGCTTACGGTTGCTCGGCGGCGGCCGGCGAGCGAGCGTTACCGCCCATTCTCCGGCCTGCGGCCGAGGCCCGCCGCTCGGGGACCGGCCCGGGGGTCAGGCCTTGCCGCGGTCCGCGCGCAGGTGCTCGGCGACCGGGCCGAGCGCGGCGCGCAGCGCGGCGAGGGCGTCCGGCGGGAGCAGGTCGATGAAGTGCCGGCGGACGGACGCCACGTGGTGCGGGGCGACCTTGCGCATCGTCTCCATGCCCTCGGGCGTGAGGACGGCGTAGAGCCCGCGGCGGTCGGACTCGCAGTTCACGCGGCGGACCAGGCCCGCCGATTCCATGCGGGTGATCTGGTGGGAGAGCCGGCTCTTGGACTGCAGCGTCGACGTCGCGAGATCGCTCATCCGCATCCGGTGTTCCTCGGATTCGGAGAGGTTCACGAGGATCTCGTAGTCGTTGTTGGTGAGCCCGAACGGCTGGAGGTCCTTTTCCAGCTGGTGCGACAGCAGTCTGCTGACGTCCAGGTGGGTGCGCCAGGCGCACTGCTCGGCGTCGGTCAGCCAGGGTGTGGCCGTCTCGGTCTCGATGGTCTCCATGAAAGAACTCTACCTAAGAAGTTGAATTGCGTACAAAAATACTGCGAGGTGAGAGGTTTCCTACAGTCCGAAGCGCCTCTGGAGATCACCCAGCTGCCCCGGCATCCGCGGTACACCCGCCTGCCCCAGCGGACCCTGGCCCTGGCCGGGAACGCCTTGCGCCTGCCCCGTGGCCGCGCCGGCGCCCACGGCCCCGACCGCCTGCTCCGGCATCAGCATTTCCGAGGACTGGAGAAGCACGGTACCCGCACCCACGAACTCGAACTGGTGCTCCTCGCCGGAGGAGCCCCCGATTCCCGTCAGCGAGCGCAGGCCGCCGATCACGCCCGACATGTACCCGTGGTCGTAGTGGTGGCAGGGGGAGGGGCAGTCCGCCCACCCCACCAGCGCCTGCGGGTCCACCCGCAGCGGCGGCTCCATGAACACCACCGGGCCGCTGGAGGCCGCCACGAACTTCCCGGTTCCGATCAGGGTGAGGAAGCCCGGGACGATCGACTGCTTCAGCGCGAGCGAGGGCTGGTAGGCGAGCAGGTTGCCCGACCGGATGGTCAGGTTGCCGTTGTCCAGGTCGTACGAGTTCACGTCGAAGGCCCGGTCGGCCAGCAGCATCTTGCCCTGGCCCTCGGCCACCACCCAGTCGCTCGCGTGCAGCGGCGAGTGGAAGCTGGTGCGCAGCAGCCGGTCGAAGCGGCCGTGGCCGATGCCGTTGAACTCGATGCGCCCGTAGTAGGCGATCATCTTGCCCTTCTGCAAGAACCACTGGCTCCCCTTGAGCTCCACGCAGAAGGTGTAGGCGTTGACGTTGTCGTCGGACGGCAGGGTGTACGGGTCGAAGACGGTCGGACCTCCCGGTCCACCGGTCACGGGACCAAAGTTCACAGCTTCTCCTCCGAGGCCTGTACGTACACCGCGCCCTGACCGGACAGCTCCAGCTGGAACGCCTCGCCCGAGCCGCGCCCGACCATGTCCCGCCAGCCCAGCGCCGTGGACAGCTTGTTGCGGACCTCGCCGTGGTGGGCGACGTAGGCCTGCGGGTCCACGTGGATCGGGCGGTTCGGGTGGATCGGCAGCTCGATGACCCCGCCGTGGGCCATCACGGCCACCGAGCCGTGGCCCTTGAGGGTGGTGGTGAACAGGCCCTGGCCGGTCACCTGGCCGCGCACCATGCCCATGACCCCGCCCTGCGCGCCCATGAACATCGTGCCCTGCTGCAAGGTGCCGTCGAAGGCGAGCAGCCGGTCGGCCTCCACGTAGAGCGTCTCGCCGGTGAGGCTGATGACCTGGATGTGATGACCGCCGTGCCCGAACATCACGGTGCCGCTGCCCTCGACCTCCATCAGCGGGGTCTGCTCGTTCGCCACGCGGCGTCCGATCATGCCCATCACGCCGCCCTGGCCACCGGTCAGGCTCGGGGTGAAGGAGACCTCGCCGCGGTAGGCGAGCATCGCGCCCCGCTGGCTGTACATCTTCTGCCCCGGTACGACCTGGGCCTCGACCATCTTCGAGTTGATCTCGCGGAACGGCATCAGACGTCGCCCCCGATGGTGTTGCGCTCGCTGGGCTGCACGTACACCAGGCCCTCGCCCTCGAAGCGGATCTGGAACGCCTCGCCGGAGCCCTCGCCGATCAGCGTGCGGAAATTCACGCCGGACTGGAAGGACTGCTGGAGGTTCCCGGTGTGCGCGATGTACGCCCCCGGGTCGACGGAGAGCGGGTACTGGGAGCTGACGCGCAGCACCACCGCCGGGCCGTCGGACGTGATCGCCGCCTGCCCGCTGCCCTCCACGGTGGTGGTGAACAGGCCGTTGCCCGTCGTCGCACCGCGCAGGCCGGTGAAGGTGGTGCCGGTGCGCAGACCGGCGTCGGTGCACAGCAGGTTGCTGGACTCGACGTACAGCTTCTCGCCGCGCAGATTGACCAGATTGATCTCACTCGCCCGGTCGGCGAAGAAGCAGGTGCCGTGACCCTGCACTTCCATCACGGTCATCTGCTCGCCGGTGAGCCGCCGGGTCACCATTCCGCGGAGGCCTTCGCCGCCGCCGGTCATCTTCTTGAAGGCCATCTGGCCGTCGTACGCGACCATGGCGCCGTTCTTCGCTTTCACGGCGTCCCCGGTCAGGTCGACGGCGAGCACCTTGCTGCCTTGGAGTCGGAACTGAGCCACGGGAAGACGTTATCCGCAGCGGGCGGCACCGAACAGGGCCCGTTGGCCGATATCCGTCACGGTTCGGCCCGGTCCGCCCCGGTCCGGCGGGACCACGGGCCCCGCGCCAAGATCGCCCGGGGCGGCTGAGACACTGGGACGGACCCCCGGCATCCACCGCGAAGGTTCCACGTGGACATCAAGACCGCTTCCGCCCTGCACCGGCTGCGCCTCATCTCCGTACCGGAGGCGCTCTCGTTCCCGGCGCTGCTGATCTTCGGCTCGGTGCTGAGCCGGATCTCGGACATCGACTACCTGATGATGCCGCTCGGCGTCATCCACGGGATCCTGTTCGTCATCTACGGCGTCTTCCTGCTGGACGTCTGGTTCAAGGCGAAGTGGCCCCTGAAGAAGGTCGCCCTGTTCTTCCTGCTGGCGCTGGTCCCCTTCGGCGGGCTCTACGGCGACCGGCTGCTCAAGCGCGACGAGTCGGCCGGCGTGCTCGCCGCCCGCGCCCGTGAGGCGGCCCGCGCATGATGATCGCGTTCTCGGTGACCCCGCTGGGCGTCGGCGAAGAGGTCGGCGAGTACGTGGCCGACGCGGTCCGCGTCGTGCGCGCATCGGGGCTGCCGAACCACACGGACGCCATGTTCACCACCATCGAGGGTGAGTGGGACGAGGTGATGGGCGTGGTCAAGCGTGCGGTCGCCGCCGTGGAGGAGCGCGCCCCCCGGGTCTCCTTCATCCTCAAGGCCGACATCCGCCCCGGCGTCACGGACGGCATGACGTCCAAGATGGCAACGGTCGAACGCCACCTCGCCGGGGGCTGAGCGGCTCACACGACGGGCCGGCTCACACGGTGCGCGGGCTCACGCGACGTGCCGGCTCAGACGACCTGGACGTGCACGTCGGGCGGATTGAGCACCGACAGATACGCGGCGATGTCCTCCGGGTCGCTGGTGAAGATCACCGCACTGCCGTGCTTCGCGGCGGCCAGGGCCACGAGCGCGTCCACCGCATCCGGCCGCTTCTTCGGGGGGAGTTCGGCCTCCCCGAGGGCGGTGCCGACGCGGCGCCAGTCCGGCAGGTCGAATCCCGTCGCGCAGGCGATGCACTCGGGGCGCCCCGCCTCGGTCTCGCGCATCGGCGGTGCCGAAGCCCGTGCCTGCGGCACGGAACAGTCCCTGAGCGTCGTGGCCAGCGCAGGACGGGGCCGCCGCACCTGTGCCAGCACGGGCCCGAGGACGAGGGCCCGGTGCGGGGTCTCCTTCAGGGCTTCGTGCAGGTGGACCGCCTTGGCCTTGCGTTCGGCGAGAGCGATGAGCATCCCGGTGTCGTAGACGGGGACCCTCGCCGGACTCACGCGGCTTTTCCGGAACGCGCTCCGGATCGATCCGCCCCGTACACGAGGTCGAGGGCGGCCTCGACCTCCTGCCGCTCCTGCTCCGTCAGCGCCCCGACGGGCGTCTCCTCCTGCGCCGCATGCGCGGCCTCGACCTCGGCCGCCGCGATCAGGGCGTCCACGTCCGCGAACTGCGCCTCTATGGCCTCGGTCTCCGCCATCTGCCGCGTCGCGGCGTGCACGAGGTACGCGGAGACGTCCAGGCCGGCCCGCTCGGCATGCTGCCTGATGCGCTCGGCCTGCTCCTGCTCAAGGCTGATGCTGATCCTGGTCTTGGCCATGGCCCTAGTGTATGACGCGTATTACACCCCTGTCGGGCCTGGCAGACTTCGGACGCATGAGTGTCTCCACGATCAAGCACGCCGTCCCCTACTACTCCCAGTGGGAGTCCGCCGGGCTCGTGCCCGAGTTCGTCGCCGGGGGCGATGCGGCCCGGGATCCCCTGTGGGCAGGGTCCGGGGCGGCGTCCCCCGAGGAGTACGCCTTCTGGGCGCCGCGGATGTGCGGGGTGGCCTGTCTGCGGATGGTGCTCGGGCGGCTGGGGCTGCCCGTGCCGCCCTCGGTGGAGCTGGCGAAGGAGCTCTGCGGGGCCGGGGCGTACGTGCGCGACGGGGACGCCGTGCAGGGGCTGATCTACCAGCCGTTCGCCGCGTACGTGAACGCCCGCTGGGATCTGGACGCGCGGTCCGTGCCCGTGCTGGACCACGGGAGCGTCCGGGACGTGCTCGCCCGGGGCGGGCTGGCGATGCTGTCGGTCCACTGGTCGATCCGCACCCCGGCCGCCGCACCGGAGTCCCGGGGCGGTCACCTGGTGCTCGCCGTCGGGGCCACGGAGGAGGCCGTCCTGGTGCACAATCCCTCCGGCTTCCCCGACGGCACCCAGCGGTACGCGCCCGTCCCCTGGGCCGAGCTGGACCGCTTCTACGCCGGACGCGGGATCCTGCTGGGAGGCCGGGCCGGCTGAGGAACCCGCTCCCGGCCGGCCGGCTCCCGGTGACCCGTTCGGCCCTGCCCGCGAGGACACGGAACGGAACCGCCCGGTCGGGTGCATCCGGTTCGACAGGCCGAGGCATCTCCCCTTTCGTTGGGATACGTACCCCGGTTTCGAGCGCTGGAGGAACCGTGCGGCAGGAAGCCTTCGACTACGAGACCCACAGCCGGCTGGCCGGCCCCTGTGAGGAGCCGGATCCCGCCGCCGCCTACCGCGTGAGGTACCGCTCCCTGCTCGCGCGCGAGGACCTGCGGACCCGAATACGGGCCGTCGCGCTCATGACGCTCGCCCCCGTCGCCGCCGTCGGACTGCTGCTCTACCTCGTCTGGCCCACGCACCGGACCGTCCGGGAGGGCGGCGAGTCCTGGCTCGTCCGGCTCGACACCGTGATGCTCGGATCCGTCGCCCTGATCATGCTCTTCATGGTGGTCAACGTGGTCTCGATCGCCCACGCCACGATGGTCGCCCGCGACCCCGTCCCGGTCCCCGCCGAGCCCGGCACCCGCGTCGCCTTCCTCACCACCTACGTCCCCGGCAAGGAACCGCTCTCCATGGCGGCCGCCACCCTGCGCGGGGCCGTGGCCGTCCGGCACGACGGGCCGCTCGACGTCTGGCTCCTCGACGAGGGCGACGACCCCGGGGCCAGGGAACTGTGCGCGGCGCTCGGCGTGCGGCACTTCACCCGCAAGGACGTCGCCGAGTGGAACACGGCCCAGGGGGCGCACCGGGCGAAGACCAAGCACGGCAACTACAACGCCTGGCTGGCCCGGTACGGCGGGGACTACGACTACTTCGCCTCCGTGGACACCGACCACGTGCCGCTCCCGCAGTACCTGGAGCGGATGCTCGGCTTCTTCCGCGACCCCGACATCGCCTTCGTCGTCGGCCCGCAGGTCTACGGCAACTACACCGCCTCGGTCACCAAGGCCGCCGAGTCGCAGCAGTACCTCTTCCACGCGCTGATCCAGCGCGCGGGAAACCGCTACGGCGCCCCCATGTTCGTCGGCACCAACAACGCCGTCCGGATCAGCGCGCTGCGCCAGGTCGGCGGACTCTACGACTCACTCACCGAGGACATGGCCACCGGCTTCGAGCTGCACCGCAGCCGCAACCCCGGCACCGGGCGGTTCTGGCGCTCCGTCTACACCCCCGACGTGCTCGCCGTGGGGGAGGGGCCGAGCACCTGGACCGACTTCTTCACGCAGCAGCTGCGCTGGTCGAGAGGGACGTACGAGACCCTCCTGCGGCAGTACTGGCGCGGCTGCTTCCGGATGCCCCCCGGCCGCTGGCTCAACTACACCCTGATGCTCGTCTATTACCCGATGACCGCCGTCAACTGGCTCCTCGGCGTCCTCAGCTGCGTGCTGTTCCTGTGGTTCGGCGCCTCCGGCACCCAGGTCTCCTCCGAGGTCTGGCTGATGCTCTACACCGACGCCGCGGCCCTCCAGATCGGCCTGTACCTGTGGAACCGCCGCCACAACGTCTCGCCCCACGAGCCCGAGGGCTCCGGCGGGCTCGCCGGCATGGCGATGTCGGCCGTCTGCGCGCCGGTCTACCTGATGTCGCTCGGCTCGGCGCTGCTGCGCACCCGGGGCCGCTTCATCGTCACCCCCAAGGGCGGCACCGCCAGCACCGACCGGCCCGCGACCTTCCGCATCCACCTCGTCTGGGCCGCCGTCCTCCTCGTCTCCCTCGCGGCCTCCGTGCGCTACGAGCACACCCACGCGGCCATGCGCGTCTGGGCGCTGCTCGCGCTGGCCGTCACCCTCGCCCCGCCGGCCGTATGGGCCGTGACGGAGCTGCGCGCCCGGTCGGCCCGGGCCGCGCCCGGCGGGGGTCCCGAGCCGGGCGAGGAGCCGGAGCAGGCGTTCGCGACGACGGCGGGAGGGAACTGAGCCATGGCGTACCGGCCTTCGAAGCAGTTCAAGAAGACGGCCCTGGGCGCCGGAGCCGCCGCCCTGCTGCTCGCGCTC
The DNA here is from genome assembly GCF_057834385.1 of Streptomyces sp. GL_141. Lineage (NCBI taxonomy): Bacteria > Bacillati > Actinomycetota > Actinomycetes > Kitasatosporales > Streptomycetaceae > Streptomyces > Streptomyces sp. GL_141. Next base: position 2,591,461 of record NZ_CM174402.1, on the reverse strand, counting down.
AACGCGCCCGCCGCGCTCTCCTTCGCCGGGGACCGCTACCACGCGTACAAGATCGGGCAGTCCAGCTACCGCGTCCAGTACGGCTCGTGGGAGCTGACCGGGATTCCCGAGGAGTACCGGATCAACGCCATGCACGCGGCGCTGCTGCGCACCGGCAAGGTGCTGCTGATCGCCGGCTCCGGCAACGACCAGCGCAACTTCGACCGGGGCACCTTCTCCACCGTCCTGTGGGACCCGGAGGACGACAGCTTCAAGAAGATCCCGACCCCGGAGGACTTCTTCTGCTCGGGCCACAGCCAACTCCCCGACGGACAGCTCCTGGTGGCCGGCGGGACCGCCCGCTACGAGGTGCTCGGCGGGAAGGTCACCCGGGCCGGCGGCGGCATGCGGGTCAAGAACGAGAGCCCCGACAAGGCGGTCACCCTGGCGAAGGGCACCGTCTTCCGGTCCCCGTCCGGCGTCGAGTACGTGTCGAAGTTCGCCGTCACCGTCCCCAGGGCCACCCGCCGGTTCGAGATCGCCTACGGGAGCGGCGGGCAGATGATGCCGTGGAAGACCAAGGTGGTCGCCGCCGAGGCACGGGTCTTCGTGGAGGCGGTCCACGAGGGCGCCGCGGGGCTGACGACCCAGGCCGCCCAGTACGCGGTGGCCGGGCTCACCGGCAAGGACGCCGCCGACGTCTACGGACTCGCGGAGCGGCTCAGCGCCGACAAGCAGGACTTCCAGGGCATCAAATCCGCCTACGAGTTCGACCCCCTGGCGGAGAAGTACGTACCGGTCGACCCGATGAGGGACGCCCGCTGGTACCCGACCCTGGTCGGCCTCCAGGACGGGCGGGTCCTCGCCGTGTCCGGGCTCAACGACGTGGGCGACGTGGTCCCCGGCGACAACGAGTACTACGACCCGAAGACCAAGAAGTGGTCCAAGGGCCCCTTCCGCTACTTCCCGACCTACCCCGCCCTCTTCCTCACCCAGGGCGGCAAACTGCTCTACACCGGCTCCAACGCGGGCTACGGGCCCAAGGGCAAGGGGCGCGAGCCGGGCGTGTGGGACCTGGCGACGAACCAGTACCGGAAGGTCGGCGGACTGGCCGACCCCGATCAGCTGGAGACCTCCTCGTCCGTCCTGCTGCCCCCGGCCCAGGACCAGAAGGTGATGGTGCTCGGCGGCGGCGGAGTCGGCGAGTCCCGGCTGTCCACGGACCGCACGGCGGTCGTGGACCTCAAGGCGGAGGTGCCGGTCTTCCGGTCGACGGCCCGGCTGCCGCAGGCGGTGCGCTACCTCAGCAGCGTGCTGCTGCCCGACGACTCCGTCTTCACCACGGGCGGCTCCGCCGACTACCGGGGCCGCGGCGCCAGCGACGTCCGCAAGGCGCAGTTCTACTACCCGCGCACCGACACCTTCGTGGCCGCCGCGGCCCCGACGGTCGGGCGCAACTACCACTCCGAGGCGCTGCTGCTGCCCGACGGGCGGGTGGCGACCTTCGGCTCAGACCCGCTCTTCGCGGACAAGGACAACACCAGACTGGGCAGGTTCGAACACCGGCTGGAGGTGTACAGCCCGCCGTACCTGCACCGGGACCCGGCGCTGCGGCCGGTCCTGGGGGAGGGGCCCGAGGAGGTCGGGCTCGGCGGCCGCGCCACCTTCCGGGCACCGAAGGCGGAACGGATCCAGCGGGCCCGGCTGATGCGGCCGAGCGCGGTCACGCACACCACCGACGTGGAGCAGCGCTCGATCGAGCTCGGGCTGGAGAAGACGGCCGACACGGTGACGGTCGCCGTGCCGGCGGACCCGACGCTGGTGCCGCCCGGCTGGTACATGCTGTTCGTGACGGACGCGGACGGGACCCCGTCGGCGGCGAAGTGGGTCCGGGTGCGGCCGGCTCCGGACCCGGCGCCGCCGGAGTCCCCGCCCACGCCGGCGTCGCGGGACGGCTGGCTGAGCTAGGCCGTCTCTTTCGGATCTTGCCGGGCGGCGCGGGCCAGGCAAGATCCGAAAGAGACGGCCTAAGCCGTCCAGGGGAGCCGGCCTCAGTCGGTGGCGCGGCGGGCCAGGCCCAGCGCGTAGTCCGGCCACCACGTCCCGGCCGGGGGGCCGCCGCGGCAGGTGCCGTCCGATTCGCCCGGCCGCTTGACCCAGAGGTACGCGTCCACGAGCGGGTCACCCGTCCCGTCGGTCGGCGGCGTGCCCAGCGCCCGGCCCGGCGGGTTGCACCAGGCCTGGCCGCGGTCCCCCTGGAGCGGGCCGTCGCCGTTGCGGCTGGTGTCGATGACGAAGTGCTTGCCCTTGGTGGCCTTGGAGAGGGCGGCGCCGTACTCCCGGCCGGCGGCGCTGGGCTGGAAGTTGGAGACGTTCAGGGAGAAGCCGTCGGCGCGCTCCAGCCCGGCCTTGTAGAGGGGATCGACCAGCTTCTTCGGGTCCGGGATCCACGCCGGATTGCCGGCGTCCAGGTAGACCTTGGTGTTCTTGTTGCGCTTGAGCCGGTCGACGGCCTCGGAGAGCAGCCGCAGCCGCTCGTCGCGGTGGCCGGCCCGGGTACAGCCGTCCACGAGGTGCGGCACCGCGTCCGGCTCCAGGACGACCAGGGCCTTCGTATCGGCGATGTTGTCCGCGAAGGCGCCGATCCAGCTCCGGTAGGCGGTGGCGTCCCTCGCGCCGCCCGCCGAGTGCTGCCCGCAGTCCCGGTACGGGATGTTGTACGCGACGAGGACCAGCGTGCGGCCGGCCGTACGGGCGCTCGCCCTGGCCCGGCGGATCTCCGGGCCGGGGTCGCCGGCGGGGCCCCACAGGGCCATCGGCCGGTCGGCGATGCGGCGCAGCACCTGGGCGTCGCTGTTGCGGCCCTGCGCCTCCCAGGCGGCGACCTGGCGGGCGGCGTCGCTCTGCGGGTCCACCCAGAAGGGGGACTCGTCGACGAGGCCGATCCCTGCCGGGGGGCGGGGCGGGGCGGACTCCGGGTGCGGGGTGGGGGCGGGCGTGCAGGCGGCTGCCGCCGAGAGGGCGAGGGCTGCGGTGAGGAGGGTGGCGGGGCGGCTGCGGGGGGCTGGCATCCGGCTTCCTCGGGGCGAAGGGGCGGGCTCCGGGCCGGGTCATCGTGACATAACGGGCCGTCGGGGCGGGCCGCGACACTGCCGAGTGCGGCCGGGCGGGGGGAGGGGGTGGCGCTGCGCGGTGCCGTCCCCTACCCGCCCTTCCTCCGTTCCCCGGGCTGCGCCCGGACCCCTTCGGGGGCTCCGCCCCCGGACCCCCGCGCCTCAAACGCCGGCGGGGCTCGAATCAGCACCCGTCAGGGCGATGGCCAGGGGGGTGCGTTCGTAGAGGATCTGGTGGCCGTGGCGGGAGGGGATGAGGAGGCCGGCCGCTTGGAGGGTCTTCAGGTGGGCGGAGACCGTGGACGGGGCCAGGGACAGGCGGTGGGCCAGGGCGGTGGTCGAGGCCGGCTCGGCCAGGGCGCACAGGACGTCGGCGCGGGCACGGCCCAGGAGGCGGGCCAGGGCCTCGGGGGCCGGGCCCGCGGGGGCGGTCCACAGGGCGCCGATGCCCCGCGCCGGGTACACCAGGGTCGGCTGCCACGGCGGGTCGTAGCCGCCCACCACCTCCGGCCAGACGAAGGCGCTCGGCATGAGGAGGAGCCCCTGGCCGTCGAGGGAACGGTCGTGGTGGCCCCGGCGGGCGATGCTGAGGGTGTTCCCCGACCAGCTCAGATCCGGGTGGAGGCCGTCGAAGAGGGCCTCCAGCCCGCCCGCGGCCAGCCGCCGGGAGTGGAACAGGACGTCCGCCTCCAGCAGGGCGCGCAGCCGGGGCCAGTGCGGGGCGACCAGGACCCGCCAGGCCTGCTCGTAGAGGTCGGCCAGCTCCTCGACCGCCCGCTCCGGATCCGCCAGCATCCGCTGCCCGGCCGCGCTCTCCAGTGCGCCCGGGGTGCAGACCAGGGAGCGCCGCAGGTCCTCCCGCGCCTCCTGCGGATCGGCGGCCCGGACCCGCGCGATCTCCTCCTCGAAGGTGACCGACGGGCCCGTCGGCGGCGGGCTGAGAAAGTCCGGATTGTGCCCCGTGCGCGGCATCAACAGCCACAGCGGCCGCAGGTCCAGCCCGGCGGCCGCCGTGCGGATCCCGCGGAGCCAGGGCAGGTGGTAGGCGTGCCGGCGCTGGTCGAGCAGGACCCGCACCGCCTCCTGGGTCTCCCAGCGGGGCGAGAGCGAGAACCGGCAGCGCAGCAGGTCGGCGGGACCGAAGCGGAAGTGGAACGGCACGGGTCCCTCCGGGGGTGGGACGGGGTCGGGGCGGGCGGTGGGGGTACCGGGCGGCGGTGGCCGGTGCGGCCGACGGGCTGCCGGGCGGCTGCCGGGCGGAGCTGCCGGGCCGGGCTGGGCTGCCGGGCGGGTGCCGGGCGGGTGCCGGGCGGAGCTGCCGGGCCGGGCTGGGCTGCCGGGCGGGTGCCGGGCGGGTGCCGGGCGGAGCTGGCGGGCGGGGCCGGGCTGGCGGGCCGGGACGGTGGGCAGGGCGGGCGGGCCGGCATAGCGGGCCGACTGACGGGTTGGGCTGACGGGTCGCGCTGACGGGTCGGGACGCCAGTTCGGAGGCGGATGATTCGGGTGGGGGCGAATCTCTGGCGCCTCAGCCTAGGCGCCGCCACGGTGCACCGTATGACCACCGCCAACCAGGGCGCCCCCGCCACCGAGCCGCGTCCCGCCGCCGAGCCGCAGCCGCAGCCGCATCCGCATCCCGTCCCCGAGCCGCATCCCGTCCCCGAGCCGCGTCCCGCCGCCGAGCCGCAGCCGCGTCCCGCCGCCGAGCCGCAGCCCGTCCCCGAGCCGCATCCCGTCGCTGAGCCGCGTCCCGTCGCCGAGCCGCGTCCCGTCCCCGGGCCGCCCGAGCGGCCCCCCGCCGGGTACCGGGCCGTCTTCCGGGTCGGGGAGTTCCGGCCGGTCTTCGCCGCGCACCTGCTGTCCGTGCTCGGCGTCGTCATCGCCGAGATCTCCCTCACCGTCCTCGTCTACCGCGCCACCGGCTCCCCCCCTGATGAGCGCGCTCACCTTCGCCCTCGGCTTCCTCCCCTACGCCCTCGGCGGCACCCTCCTCGCGCCGCTCGCCGACCGGCTCCCCGCCCGCCGCGTGCTCGTCGGCTGCGACCTCGTCTGCGCGGCCTGCGCGGCGGCCATGGCCGCGCCCGGCACCCCGGTCGCGCTGCTCCTCGTACTGCGCTGCGCGATGGCCTTCGTCGCGCCGCTGTTCCAGGGCACCCGCAGCGCCTCCCTCGCCGACGTCCTCGGCGCCGGCGACGCGTACGTCCTGGGCCGCTCGCTGCTGCGCATGGTGGCGCAGAGCGCCCAGCTCATCGGCTTCGGGCTCGGCGGCCTGCTGCTCACCGTGCTGGCCCCGCGCGGGGCCATCCTCCTCACGGCCGCCGGTTTCCTCGGCTCCGCGGCCCTGCTGCGCCTGGGCACCCGGGCCCGGCCCGCCCGGAGTGCGGGCGCCGGGCGGCGGGTCTCCCCGCTCGCCGGACTGCGTGCCGTCCTGGGCCACCGGCGGCTGCGGGCCCTCACCTTGCTGTCCTGGCTGCCGCCGCTCTTCGTGGTCGTGCCCGAGGCGCTGCTGACCCCGTACGCCACCGGCCTCGGCATCTCCACCGCCGGGCTCGGGCTGCTGATGTGCGCGATGCCCGCCGGTGCCATCGCCGGGGAGGTGTGGGCGGGTTCGGCGCTCACCGCCCGAACGCGTTCGCGGATCACGGCCCCGCTCGCGGCGCTCTCGCTGCTGCCGCTGCTCGCGTACGCCGTCCGGCCCGGCCTGCCGCTCCTGCTGGGCACGCTCGTCCTGGCCGGGCTGGCCCACGCGTACACCCTCGGGCTCGACCAGTGGTACGTCGAGGCCGTGCCCGAGGAGCTGCGCGGCCGGGCGATGACCCTGCTCAGCACCGGGCTGATGACCCTTCAGGGCGTCGGCATGGCGCTCGCCGGAGTCGCGGCGGAGTTCCTGCCCGTCCATGTCGTGGTCGCGTCGGCCGCGGTCCTGGGGACAGGGGTCACCTTGCTGCTGCTCGCGGAGGTGCGCCGGACGGACGGGTCGAGGCGTGAGACGGATCCCGCCGCCAAATGACCGCCCGGTAGGGTCTGGTGCGTGCCCAAACCGCTCAGCCTTCCCTTCGACCCCATCGCCCGCGCCGACGAACTCTGGCAGCAACGCTGGGGTCCGGTGCCCTCGATGGCCGCGATCACCTCGATCATGAGGGCGCACCAGATCCTGCTCGGCGAGGTCGACGCGGTCGTCAAGCCGTACGGCCTGACCTTCGCGCGCTACGAGGCGCTGGTGCTGCTGACCTTCTCCAAGGCCGGGGAACTGCCGATGTCGAAGATCGGCGAGCGGCTGATGGTGCATCCGACGTCGGTGACGAACACCGTGGACCGACTGGTGAAGTCCGGGCTCGTCGCCCGGCGCCCGAACCCCAACGACGGGCGCGGCACGCTCGCGTCCATCACGGACAAGGGCCGCGAGGTGGTCGAGGCGGCCACGAAGGCGCTGATGGAGATCGACTTCGGACTGGGTGCCTACGACGCCGAGGAGTGCGGGGAGATCTTCGCGCTCCTGCGCCCGCTCCGGGTGGCCGCGGCCGACTTCGAGGAGAGCTGACCGGCGCCTGACCCGCGCCTGACGCGGGCGGCTTCGTCCCCGACGGCGCCCGCTCCGACGGCGGCGTACGCTCGGCAGGGGTGGGCCCGGACTGGACCGCGGAGGGCCGATGACCGCGCTCGGTGACCTGATCGAGATCGACGACCGGACCGTACTGGTGCTCGGGCAGGACCTGGACCTCGGCCGCGGGCAGCCGGACGTGGCCAACGCCTTGGTGCACCGGGCCGGCGACACCCTGGTGCTCGTGGACACCGGGGTCACGGAGGCCTTCCGCTCGGCGCTGCGGGAAGCGGCCGACCGGGTCGGGCCCTGGGCGCGGGCGCTGGTGCTCACCACGCACGGCCACCTCGACCACATCGGCAACAACGACCTGGCCGACGACCTGGGCGTACCGGCCGAGCACCGGGTCCCCGCCCCCGACGCGGCCCAGATGCGGGATCCGGTGGACTACTGGCTCCGGGCCTTCGAGCGCGTCGCCGGACCGGCGGCGCTGACCGACCCCGCAGGGACCGCGGCCCGGGTGGTCGCGCTCTTCCGGCCGATGCGCCCCTTCGGCGAGACGACCCGGACCTACGAGGAACGGCCGCCGGAGCGGATCCGGATCGGCCCGATCCGGTTCACCGGCTGGACCTTCGCCAGCGGCGCGGTCCGCGTGCTGCGCAGCCAGGGCCACTGCGCCGGGCACGTGATCGTGCACCTGCGGGACCCGGGTGTGCTGCACCTGTCCGACGAGGACAACGGGCCCTGCGGCGCCATGGCCGACGCCGACCAGCTCAAGATCCAGACCGTACTGGGCTCCGCGGCCGTCCTCTTCGAGGAGGGCGAGGCGGCGCTGCTCACCGACGGGCACACCTTCGCCGTGCGCCGCGCCGCCGAAGCGCTGTCCCACCTGGACGGACTGCTGGAGCAGGCGGCCGCCCTGGGGGAGACGTCGCTCGGACTGGCCGGGGAGCGGGTCGTCCCGAGCGGGTTCGCCGCCCGCTACGCGCGGGCCATGACCGGCGCGGGCGTCGCCGGAGCGAACCCGAACACGCTGTTCACCGCCATGTCGGCGGTCAACCAGCTCCGTGAGCTGGGGCTGCGCCCGGACTCCGGCGCCGTCGACGCGCCCTGGTCCCGGCCTCCGCTCCGCGATCCGGGGCGGGCCGCCCCGCCTCCCGGCTCCCGGTGACCCGGCCCCCGTCAAGATCGTGCAAACCGGACGGCTAGGCTCGACGGCATGAAACGAAGCGTGCTGACCCGCTACCGCGTCATGGCCTACGTGACCGCGGTCATGCTCCTCATCCTCTGTGCCTGCATGGTGGCGAAGTACGGCTTCGACACCGGCGCCGACCTGACCTTCGCGGTCTCGCAGGCGCACGGTGTGCTGTTCATGATCTACCTGGTGTTCGCCTTCGACCTGGGCTCCAAGGCCAAGTGGCCGTTCGGCAAGCTCCTCTGGGTCCTGCTCTCCGGCACCATCCCGCTCGCCGCGTTCTTCGTCGAGCGCACGATCCGAGCCGAGGTCGAGCCCCTCGTCGCCGGCGATCCGGCCGCCGCCCGCGCCTGATCCCGGCGGCCCCAGGTGATCCACCTGCGGTGATCCATCCACCCCCGGGGCGACTCCCCGGGGGTTGGCCATCGACATTTACTAGGACGTCCTAGTAAATTCATCGGTATGGACGCTGACGCCATTGAGGAAGGCCGCCGTCGCTGGCAGGCCCGGTACGACAAGGCCCGCACGCGCGAGGCCGATTTCACCACGCTCTCCGGCGACCCCGTCGATCCCGTCTACGGACCCCGGCCCGGCGACTCGTACGAGGGCTTCGAGCGCATCGGCTGGCCGGGGGAGTACCCGTACACCCGTGGCCTGCACGCCACCGGCTACCGGGGGCGGACCTGGACCATCCGGCAGTTCGCCGGGTTCGGCAACGCCGAGCAGACCAACGAGCGCTACAAGATGATCCTGGCCGCCGGCGGCGGCGGGCTCTCCGTCGCCTTCGACATGCCCACCCTGATGGGGCGCGACTCCGACGACCCCCGCGCGCTCGGCGAGGTCGGCCACTGCGGAGTCGCCATCGACTCCGCCGCCGACATGGAGATCCTCTTCAAGGACATCCCGCTCGGCGACGTGACCACCTCCATGACGATCAGCGGCCCCGCCGTCCCCGCCTTCTGCATGTACCTGGTGGCCGCCGAACGCCAGGGCGTCGACCCGGCCGTCCTCAACGGGACGCTCCAGACCGACATCTTCAAGGAGTACATCGCCCAGAAGGAGTGGCTCTTCGAACCCGAGCCGCACCTGCGCCTCATCGGCGACCTCATGGAGTACTGCGCGAACGGCATCCCCGCCTACAAGCCGCTCTCCGTCTCCGGCTACCACATCCGCGAGGCCGGGGCCACGGCCGCGCAGGAGCTCGCGTACACCCTCGCCGACGGGTTCGGGTACGTGGAGCTCGGTCTCTCGCGCGGGCTGGACGTGGACCACTTCGCGTCCGGGCTCTCCTTCTTCTTCGACGCGCACCTCGACTTCTTCGAGGAGATCGCCAAGTTCCGCGCCGCCCGCCGCATCTGGGCCCGCTGGATGAAGGAGGTGTACGGGGCCAAGTCCGAGAAGACGATGTGGCTGCGCTTCCACACCCAGACCGCCGGGGTCTCCCTCACCGCCCAGCAGCCCTACAACAACGTCGTGCGCACCGCCGTGGAGGCCCTCGCGGCCGTCCTCGGCGGCACCAACTCGCTGCACACCAACGCCCTCGACGAGACCCTCGCGCTGCCGAGCGAGCAGGCCGCCGAGATCGCCCTGCGCACGCAGCAGGTGCTGATGGAGGAGACGGGCGTGGCCAACGTGGCCGACCCGCTGGGCGGCTCCTGGTTCGTCGAGCAGCTCACCGACCGCATCGAGGCCGACGCCGAGAAGATCTTCGAGCAGATCAAGGAGCGCGGGCTGCGCGCCCACCCGAACGGGCAGCACCCGATCGGCCCGATCACCTCGGGCATCCTGCGGGGCATCGAGGACGGCTGGTTCACCGGGGAGATCGCCGAGTCGGCCTTCCAGTACCAGCGCTCGGTGGAGAAGGGCGACAAGCGCGTCGTGGGCGTCAACGTCCACCACGGCTCGGTCACCGGGGACCTGGAGATCCTGCGGGTCAGCCACGAGGTGGAGAAGGTCCAGGTCCGCGAGCTCGCCGAGCGCAAGGCCGGCCGGGACGACGCCAAGGTGAAGGCGGCGCTGGACGCCATGCTGGCCGCCGCCCGCGACGGGTCGAACATGATCCCGGCGATGCTGGACGCGGCGCGCGCCGAGGCCACGATGGGCGAGATCTGCAACCTGCTGCGGGACGAGTGGGGCACGTACACGGAGCCGCCGGGCTTCTGACGGCCGATCCGAAGGACACGCCCTAAGGTGGCGGCCATGACAGGCCGCCGCCTTCCCGTCCCCGTGTACGGGGTGACCGCCCGGGTGCTCATGCAGACCAACTGCGGGCCGTACGCGTACATCGCCGCCGACTTCGAGCCACCCGGCCGGGACGGGCTGACGGAGGTCCTCGACGCCGTGCCGGCGCACCGACGGCTGCCCGAGGTGTACGCCTCCTGCGTGCGGGCGGGCATCGTGCGCGGCCTCGACGGGGTGGCGGCCTCGGTGCTGCTCACCGACGCCCACCTCCACGAGGTGGACTCCTCGGAGTACGGCTACCGGCTCGCCGGGCTCGAAGCGGGCCGGGCGGCCCTGGTGGCCTCCGGGCTGCTGCCGCCGGAGGAGGCCGACAGTCTGCGCTGGGCCGACTGGCCGGGGCGCCCGAGGCCCTGGCCCGGCCACAACGCGCGCTCGGAGGCGCTGATCGCCTCGGCGCCGGCCTGGTGCGAGGACTTCACGCCCCTGTCGGACGGCGGCAGGCCCGCGGTGATCACACCGCCGGTGCGGGGCCGGAAGGGCCGGCGGGGGAGCCCTGGAGGCCGTACATGAGCAGGGCCGTGAAGGTGGCCACCCACAGTTCGTCCACCGGCTCGGAGCTCACCAGCGCCCGGTGCACCACCGTGCCCGCGATCACGTCGAAGATCAGGTCCGTGGTGGGGGAGGCGAGGGACTCGTCCTCCTCGTAGGGGAGTTCGCCCCGGGCCTGTGCCCGTTCGCGTCCCAGTACGACGAGACGTTTCTGCCGGTCCACGATCGCCGACCGGATCCGGTCCCTCAGGGCCTCGTCCCGGGTGGACTCGGCGACGACCGCCATCAGGGCCGTACGGGCCTCCGGGCGCCGCAGCAGCGCCGCGAACTGGAGCACCACGTACTCGATGTCGGCTTCGAGCGAGCCCCGGTCGGGCAGTTCGAGGGAGTCGAAGAGCTCCGCGACGGCGTCCACGACCAGTTCGCTCTTGCCCGACCAGCGCCGGTAGAGGGTGGTCTTCGCGACCCCCGCCCGCGCCGAGACGTCCCCCATCGTCAGCTTCGACCAGCCCAGCTCCACCAGCGCGTCCCGGGTCGCGGCGAGGATCGCGGCGTCCGCCGCGGCGCTGCGCGGGCGGCCGGTGCGGCCTGGCGGGCAAGTGGTGTCCGAGCTGGGGTTGCGCATGGCCGAGACCATACCCGCCGGTAGCAGGACCGATCGGCCCCCCGGAGGTGTGCTTCAGATCACGGCCCGCGGGTGGGCGGAGCGAGTTACGCTACGACTCGTAGCGTAAGAGCGACAACCACGCGAAGAGCTACCGGCGCCAGGTGGGGACCCGGCGCCACAGCAGTACAGGTACGGCACGGCAGGAGACGGCACAGGTACCGCGATCGGTTCGTTTCGGCCGATCTTTTTCGTCGGCGCGCGCACTCGGGGGAGGATGTACGCATGCAGCCCAGAAACATGTCCATGAGCGGCGTCGTCGACCTCGCCGCGGTGAAGGCGGCCGGTGAGGCCAAGGCCAAGGCCGAGCAGGCCCGCGCCGAGGCGGCCCGGAAGGCCGCTCAGGGCGGTGCACCCGCGCCCGCCGGGGCCGTTCCGCCGTCCGCGCTCGTCTTCGACACCGACGAGACCCGCTTCGAGAGCCACGTCGTCCCGCTCTCGGGCGAGGTTCCGGTCATCCTCGACTTCCGCGCCGAGGGCTTCGATCAGGGGCAGGAGCTGAGCCTGCTGCTGGAGCGGCTCACCATCGAGGCGAACGGCCGGCTCGCGCTGGCCGCGCTCGACGTCGCCGCCAACCAGAACCTGATCCGCGAGTTCCGCATCCAGGCGCTCCCGGCCGTCTTCGCCGTGGTCGCCGGTCAGGCGATGCCGCTCTTCCAGGACTTCGTGTCCGAGGGCGAGGTCCGCGGGGTCCTGGCCCAGCTGGTCCAGATCGCCGAGGAGCGCTTCGGGGTCATCGGCGTCGAGGTGGACCCCGGCGCCGAGGGCGCCGCCCCGGGTCCGGGCGCGGTGGAGGCCGAGGAGCCGGCCGGTCCGTACGACGCGCTGCTCGACGAGGCGATCGAGGCGCTGGACGCCGACGACCTCGACGGGGCGGTGCGCGCCTACAAGAACGTACTGGCGGCCGATCCGTCCAACACCGACGCCAAGCTGGGCCTCGCCCAGACCGAGCTGTTCGTCCGGGTCAAGGACATGAACCCGCAGGCGGTGCGTGCCGCGGCGGCCGAGAACCCGAAGGACCCGGCGGCGCAGATCGCCGCGGCCGACCTGGATCTGGCCGGCGGTCACGTGGCGGACGCCTTCGGGCGGCTGGTGGACACCGTGAAGGTGACGTTCGGTGAGGACCGGGACGCGGTGCGCGTGCGGCTGCTGGAGATGTTCGAAGTGGTCGGCCCGGACAACCCGCTCGTGACCTCGGCCCGTACGGCGCTCGCGCGGGTGCTGTTCTAGCACCGGCACAGGACCGACACAGCACCGGCACACCACCGGTGATTTGTTGACACAGAGATAAACAGCGGCCGCGCTTTGCCAAAACTTGGTAATCGCGGCCGCTGTTACTCGCAGTAAATCGAACCCCGTGAACTATCCGGTGTGTTCACTTTTCCCCCCTTCTGTCGTGGCCCTTGGTGACACCCTGTGTTGCGGCCCGACAGGGGCAGGACTCCCTCAGGTTATCTGGCCGTTACCCGCCAGTAACGAACCCCCTTGTGCCCCGCTCGTGAATGGACCACGATCGGCGACGCCCGGTCCTTCCCGCAGAGCCGCTCACCCGGAGCGCGGTGGAGGGTCCCCACCGGGCCGGCCTGTGGCAGTGGCACCGGCCGCGGGACAGGGGGGTCTCCGTCACACGGCGGGGCCTGTCCCCCCAGGTTGCGCGAACGCGTGGCCAAGTGGTTGTCGCTCGGGGGTGAACGCCGGTGTACGGACGCGGTATTGCCGCGGCTCGGCCGCTCGCGCTCCTTCCCGAGGACGTAGCACTTCTCCCATCCCAGGACGGGCACCGCCCGGACCGGAGATGTACGTCCGAGAAGGAGGAACGAACATGATTTCCCAGATTCGTGGCGGGACCAGATGGAAGCGCTTCGCGCTCGTCATGGTGCCGAGCATCGCCGCCACGGCGGCGGTTGGTGTGGGTCTGGCGCAGGGTGCCCTCGCGGCGTCCTTCAGCGTCTCGGGCCAGGACTTCAAGGTCAGTGCCGACTCGCTCGTCGGTACCGACATGATCCAGTACGGCAGCGTGGCCCAGGGCGCGACCCTGGAGTCGGACAAGAAGTCCTACCACCCGGTGATCATCTCTGGCTTCAAGGAAGCCACGATCACCAACATGTGCCAGTCGCTGGTGACGAAGACGCCGCTCGGCAACATCACCATGCAGCTGAGGACGGGTCACAAGGGCTCGCCCGCCGTCGCGAAGAACATCTACCTCGACGTCGCCGAGCTCGACGCGGACGCCGTCCTGGGCGACCTCGACATCGGTGTCGCGGCTGGTGACGGCTCGCACGCCACCAAGCCGAAGGCGGGCACGCTGGCGGACGGCGCCCTGTTCTCGCAGCGCGCCAAGACGGCCACGCTGACGAAGGTGCGCCAGAAGGCGTGGGCGACGACGGCGGGAACCTTCACGCTGCCCGACCTCAACCTGCGCCTGTTCGGCGGCGACAAGCCGTGCTACCCGGACGAGAAGTAGTCCGTCCGGACTCCTGACCGGACGGGCCGGGGGCGACGGCCACCGTCGTCGTCGGCCCGTCCGGGCTCTACATCGTTCTCCGTACCACCCGTTTTCAGGGAGCTGTTGTCCATGAACCCCCAGGCCCCGGTTTACGTGCGCGCCGAAGACGACGCCTGGCTCACGGTGGCGTACTACCACTTCCACGCCTGGAGCGGGCGCCGCCCCTTCTGGGCCGGTCTGGTCACCCTCCTCGGCGGCCTTCCGATCGGCTACATCCCGTACGCGGACGTCCGCCTCGGCAACGTCACCTTCGCGATGGCGACGACGGCCGGCGCCGGCTCACTGATCATCGGCGTCCTGCTGGTCACCCTGGGCCTTGCGCTCTGGTTCCAGCAGGGCATCCGGATCTTCGCCGGAGTCGCAGCGATCCTGCTGGCGCTGGTGTCCCTGCCGGTGTCGAACCTCGGTGGCTTCGGCGTCGGGTTCACCCTCGCGCTGGTCGGCGGCGGCCTCGCGCTGGCCTGGGTGCCGGGTGGGCCGGCCGAGCCCGTGCAGGCACAGGCCGTGGACCTCGGCAAGGACGCGGGGGCTTCGCTGCCGCAGGAGACGCAGCAGGCGACCCCCCAGGTTTTCCCGGGACAGCGCGAGACGGAAACGACGGCATACGCGAGCGAGACGACTGCCCACGCCGATGGCGGGAGGAACAGTGCGGGGTGACGAAACGCAACGGGGCGAGGCTCCGGGTGCGGAGTCCCGTGAAAGGAAGGGCCCGCGCCACGCGGCGCCCAGGAAGTCGCTGCTGACCAAGATCCAGATACCCGTCGGCAAGACGATGGCGCTGGCCGCCATGCCGACCGCGGTGTTCGTCGGCATGAGCATGGCGCCGAAGCTGGCGGTGGCCGACGACAAGGAGATCCCCTTCGCGCCCGGACCGTGCGTGACGCGGTCCGACGAGCCCGCGGAATCGGCGTCCCCGTCGGCGAAGACGCCTTCCAAGACGCCTTCGAAGACTCCTCGGACGACTCCCGCACCGGGCAAGTCGCCCACCGCGGTGCCTTCGCCGAGCACGAGCCCGTCGGCCACCAAGCCCGCGGCGAAGCCCGCCGAGAAGCCCGGCCTCATGCCGGCGGCGGTGCCTCCGGCCAAGGCGGAGAACCCGCTGGACCCGCTCGGCGTCGGCGACGCGATCAAGGGCCTGGTCGACGAGCTCGGCAAGCCCCTCACGGGCACCCCGGCCGCGCCGACCCCGACCCCGACCGCCACCGCGACCGCCGCGCCCGCCGCGGACCCGGCAGCGGCCGCGATCCGCGACGCCGCGAAGACGGCGGGCGTCACCGTCTCGGAGCTCTCCGAGGAGGTCAAGGGCACCGCGACCCTCCCGAAGGACGAGACGGGCAAGACGGTCAAGCCGAAGCCCAAGCCGGTGCCGGAAACGGTGACGGAGGGCGAGGGTGAAGGCGCGAAGGGCAAGGGCGGCAAGGAACCCTTCCCCTGCCCGACCTACGACGCCAAGGCGCTGGCCGCCGCCGAACTGGAGCCGGGCATCCCGCTGCTCCCGGACGAGCCCTGGTACCTGGACAGCTCGCTGCTGACCCTCTACGGCCTCGACTACGAGGGCATCGTCGAGGTGAAGACGGCGGGCGGCAAGATCAAGACCGTCCTGAAGTTCACCGCGGACTCGCTGGACATCAAGGACCTCTACCAGACGGTCGGCACCGGCAAGAACATCGCCCACCTGAAGTCCCGCCCCGGGTCCACCTCGAAGATCCGCGGGGCCAAGGTGACGATGTACACCGAGAGCCTCAAGGGCAACCTCTTCGGTCTGATCCCGATCGAGTTCACCCCGAAGAGCCCGCCGCCCCTGAACGTCCCCTTCGCGTTCTTCACGAACGTCAAGGTCGTCCAGGCCGGCCAGTTCGGCGGCACCCTGACCGTCCCGGGCCTCAAGAACTACATCGGCCCGGCGGAGTAGACCCGTACGTACGGCCTCGCGCGGCCGGACGCACCGAGGGCGGCACCCTGATCCTCATCGGATCGGGGTGCCGCCCTCGGTCTCTGTGCGGCAGAGTCTTACGGGTGGAGCGGTGCGGCGGGTGCGAATCAGTCGCGGGCGCCGCTGCCCAGGTGGTGGACCCGGACCATGTTGGTGGTGCCCGGGACGCCGGGGGGCGAGCCGGCCGTGATGATCATGGTGTCGCCCTTGTTGTACCGCTTGAGCTTCAGCATCTCCACGTCGACGAGGTCGACCATGGAGTCCGTGTTGTCCACGTGCGGGACGACGTAGGACTCGACGCCCCAGCTCAGCGTGAGCTGGTTGCGGGTGCCCTCGTCGGTGGTGAAGGCCAGGATCGGCTGGTTCGCGCGGTAGCGCGACAGACGGCGGGCGGTGTCACCGGAGTGGGTGAAGGCGACCAGGGCCTTGCCGTCCAGGAAGTCCGCGATCTCGCAGGCCGCGCGGGCGACGGAGCCGCCCTGGGTGCGGGGCTTCTTGCCCGGGACCAGCGGCTGCAGGCCCTTGGACAGGAGCTCCTCCTCGGCCGCCTCGACGATCTTCGACATCGTCTTGACGGTCTCGATCGGGTAGGCGCCGACCGAGGACTCGGCGGACAGCATGACCGCGTCCGCGCCGTCGAGGATCGCGTTGGCGACGTCGGAGGCCTCCGCGCGCGTCGGGCGCGAGTTGGTGATCATCGACTCCATCATCTGGGTCGCGACGATCACCGGCTTGGCGTTGCGGCGGCACATCTCCACGAGGCGCTTCTGCACCATCGGGACCTTCTCGAGCGGGTACTCGACGGCGAGGTCGCCACGGGCGACCATGACCGCGTCGAAGGCCGCGACGACGCCCTCCATGTTGGCGACGGCCTGCGGCTTCTCGACCTTGGCGATGACGGGGACCCGGCGGCCCTCCTCGTCCATGACCTTGTGGACGTCCTTGACGTCGTCGGCGTCACGCACGAAGGACAGGGCGACCATGTCGCAGCCCATCCGCAGGGCGAAGCGGAGGTCGTCGACGTCCTTCTCCGACAGGGCGGGGACGTTGACGGCGGCACCCGGCAGGTTGATGCCCTTGTGGTCCGAGATGACACCGCCCTCGATGACGATGGTCTTGACCCGGGGGCCCTCGACCTCGGTCACCCGGAGCTCGACGTTGCCGTCGTTGATCAGGACCTGGTCGCCCTTGGAGACGTCGCCCGGCAGACCCTTGTAGGTCGTGCCGCAGATGGACTTGTCGCCCGGGACGTCCTCGGTGGTGATGGTGAACTCGTCACCGCGGACGAGCTCGACGGGACCCTCGGCGAAGGTCTCCAGGCGGATCTTCGGGCCCTGGAGGTCGGCGAGGACGCCGACGGCACGCCCGGTGTCCTCGGAGACCTTCCGGACGCGGTCGTACCGCTCCTGGTGTTCTGCCTGGGAGCCGTGGCTGAAGTTGAATCGGGCCACGTTCATACCGGCCTCTACGAGAGCTTTCAGCTGCTCGTAAGAGTCGACGGCGGGGCCCAGCGTGCAGACGATTTTGGAACGGCGCATGGAGCGGATCCTATCGGTTTGTTTCGTAGCGGAATATTCCACCTGGCGGAAAGTCCAAAGTGACTAACCGGTAACCAGCGCGTACGTCTGGCTGGCGATCTCCAGTTCCTCGTCCGTCGGGACCACGGCCACCGCCACCCGCGCGTACTCCGCGGACACCAGGCGCGGCTCGGGGGACCGTACCGAGTTGGCCTCCAGGTCGAGGGCCAGGCCCAGCTCGGCCAGACCGGCCAGGGCCATCTCCCGGATCTCGGACGAGTTCTCGCCCACGCCCGCCGTGAAGGCGACCGCGTCCACCCGCCCGAGGACCGCCGAGTAGGCGCCGATGTACTTCTTCAGACGGTGGATGTACGAGGCCAGTGCCAGGCGTGCGGAGGCGTCGCCCTCCGCGGCCCGCCGCTGCACCTCGCGCATGTCGTTGTCGCCGCACAGACCCAGCAGACCGCTCTTCTTGTTGAGCAGCGAGTCGATCTCGTCGATGGACATGCCCCCCACCCGTGCCAGGTGGAAGACGACCGCCGGGTCCAGATCGCCCGAACGGGTGCCCATGACCAGGCCCTCCAGCGGGGTCAGCCCCATGGAGGTCTCCACGCACACCCCGCCGTGCACGGCCGAGGCCGAGGCGCCGTTGCCCAGGTGGAGCACGATCACGTTCACGTCCTGCTCGGCCTTGCCGAGGAGGCGGGCCGTGGCCCGGGCGACGTAGGCGTGCGAGGTGCCGTGGAACCCGTACCGCCGGATGGAGTACTTGTCGGCCGTCGCGGCGTCGATCGCGTACCGCGCCACGTGCTCCGGCATGGTCGAGTGGAAGGCCGTGTCGAAGACGGCGACCTGCGGCAGGTCGGGGCGCAGCTCCCGCGCCACCTCGATGCCGGTCACGTTCGCCGGGTTGTGCAGCGGGGCGAGCGGGATCAGGGCGCGGATCTCGGCCAGGACGACGTCGTCGATCAGCGTCGGGTGGGTGAACTTGGTCCCGCCGTGCACCACCCGGTGGCCCACGGCGGCCAGCTCGGGGGAGTCCAGCCCCAGCCCGTCGGCGGCCAGCTCCGCCGAGACGGCCCGCAGCGCCGCCCCGTGGTCGGCGATCGGACCGGTCGTCACGCGCTTGCCGCCCGCGGCGCCCGGACCGGTCAGCGGCTCGTGGCTGAGCCGTGAGGTCTCCTCACCGATGCGCTCCACCAGGCCGACCGCCAGGCGGGAGGAGTCCGCCATGTCGAGCAGCTGGTACTTCACCGACGAGGAGCCGGAGTTGAGGACGAGTACGCGCGATGCGGTCACGATGAGGGTCTTTCCTTTGCGGTGGGGGCTCGGTGGGGGAGGGGCTCAGCCGGCCACGGGCTCAGTCGGCCCCGGGTTCAGTCGGCCCCGGGTTCAGCCGGTCACGGGCCGGGACTGCGCCTGGATCGCGGTGATGGCCACGGTGGTGACGATGTCCTGCACCAGGGCGCCGCGAGAGAGGTCGTTGACCGGCTTGCGCAGACCCTGCAGCACCGGGCCGACCGCCACGGCGCCGGCCGAGCGCTGCACGGCCTTGTACGTGTTGTTGCCGGTGTTGAGGTCGGGGAAGATCAGCACCGTCGCGCGGCCGGCCACCTCGGACTCGGGCAGCTTGGTCGCGGCGACCGAGGGCTCGACGGCGGCGTCGTACTGGATCGGACCCTCGATCAGCAGGTCGGGGCGCTGCTCGCGGACGAGCTCGGTGGCCTTGCGGACCTTGTCCACGTCGGCGCCCGACCCGGAGGTGCCGGTCGAGTACGAGAGCATCGCGATCCGCGGCTCCAGGCCGAACGCGGCGGCGGTGGTGGCCGACTGGACGGCGATGTCGGCGAGCTGCTCGGCGTTGGGGTCCGGGTTCACGGCGCAGTCGCCGTACGCGAGGACCTTGTCGGCCAGGCACATGAAGAAGACCGAGGAGACGATGGACGCGTCGGGCTTGGTCTTGATGATCTCGAAGGCCGGGCGGATGGTGGCGGCGGTGGAGTGCACCGAGCCGGAGACCATGCCGTCGGCGAGGCCCTCCTGGACCATCAGGGTGCCGAAGTAGTTGACGTCGGTGACCACGTCGTGGGCCAGCTCGACCGTCATCCCCTTGTGGGCACGGGCCTTGGCGTAGTACTCGGCGAACCGTTCCCGCAGCGGGGAGGTCGCCGGGTCGATGAGCTGGGCGGCCGAGATGTCGATGCCCAGGTCGGCGGCCTTCTTCAGGATCGCCTGCTCCTCGCCCAGCAGGGTGATGTCGCAGACCCCGCGGCGCAGCACCACGTCGGCGGCGCGCAGCACGCGCTCCTCGGTGCCCTCGGGGAGGACCACGCGGCGGCGCTCGGCGCGGGCCTGCTCCAGCAGCTGGTTCTCGAACATCATCGGCGTGACCCGCTCGGAGCGGGCCACCGAGAGCACCTCGCGCAGCTCGGCGGTGTCCACGTGGCGCTCGAACAGGCCGAGCGCGGTCTCCAGCTTGCGCGGGGTCGCGGAGTTCAGCCGGCTCTGCAGCGCGAAGAGTTCGGCGGCCGTGGGGAAGCTGTTGCCGGCCACCGAGACCACCGGGGTGCCCGGAGCCAGCTTGGAGGCCAGCGTCAGGATGTCCTTGCTCGGGCGCTCGTTCAGCGTCAGCAGCACGCCGGCGATCGGCGGGGTGCCGGAGGTGTGCGCGGCGAGCGCGCCGATGACCAGGTCGGAGCGGTCTCCGGGGGTGACGACCAGGCAGCCGGGGGTCAGGGCGTTCAGGAAGTTCGGCAGCATGGCCCCGCCGAAGACGAAGTCCAGGGCGTCGCGGGCCAGTCCGGCCTCGTCGCCGAGGAGCACCTCGCCGCCGAGCGCCCGGGTGATCTGGGCGACCGTCGGGGCGGACAGGTGCTTGTCGTCCGGCAGGACGTAGCAGGGCACGGGGAGCCTGGCGGCCAGGCGCTCGGCTATCACCTCGCGGTCCTCGGCGGCGACGCGGTTGACGACCATCGCGCCCACGTGGCAGCCCAGCGCCTCGTAGGCGCGGTAGGCGTTGCGGGTCTCGGCGCGCACGGCCTCGGCCGGGTGCTTGGTGCCGCCCACGACGGGGATGACCAGCGCGCCCAGCTCGTTGGCGAGGCGGGCGTTGAGCGCCAGCTCGTCCGGGAGGTTGGTGTCGGCGTAGTCGGTGCCGAGGACCAGCATGACCTCGTAGTCGCGCGCCACCTTGTGGTAGCGGCCGACGAGCTGGGAGACCAGTTCGTCGGTGCCCTTCTCGGCCAGGATGGCGGAGGCCTCGTGGTACTCCATGCCGTACGCCGTCGCGGCGTCCTGCTCGATCCGGTACCGGCCCTTGAGGAGGTCGAAGAGCCGGTCGGGCCCGTCGTGCAACAGGGGGCGGTACACGCCCACCCGGCCTGTCTGGCGGGTCAGGAGCTCCATGATGCCCAGCTCGACGACCTGGCGGCCGTCCCCCCGCTCGATCCCCGTCACGTACACGCTGCGCGTCACGCGTGCTCTCCGTCCCAATTCGAGTCGGTTGTCCCAGTTAATGTGGGCTTGACCTCTTGACAATACCCCTGCGATTCCTTAGGACGCCCGCCGGGAGAAGGGCCCGCCGGAGGGGGCCGAAAGGCCCTGTGGGCCCCCCGCGGACGGAGCGCCACGGAGCGCGCACCCCCCGGGGCCCGTGGAACAATCGGACAGGCTTCATCAATACGCCCTTCATATGGCACCTCATATGGCACCTCATATGTCGCGTCGACTGTGCGCCCGCACGCGAACAGTCACGTACGACCAGGAGCAGGAGACACAGCACGATGCGTATCGGAGTTCTCACCGCAGGCGGCGACTGCCCGGGCCTCAACGCTGTCATCCGGTCGGTCGTACACCGTGCCGTGGTCGGGCACGGCGACGAGGTCATCGGCTTCGAGGACGGCTTCAAGGGCCTCCTCGACGGCAACTACCGCCCCCTCGACATCAACGCGGTCAGCGGCATCCTGGCCCGCGGCGGCACGATCCTCGGATCGGCCCGCATGGAGCGCGCCCGCCTCCACGAAGCGGCCGAGAACGCCGTCGAACTGGCGAAGCGCTACGGCATCGACGCCCTGATCCCGATCGGCGGCGAGGGCACCCTGACGGCCGCCCGGATGCTGTCGGACGCCGGCATGCCGGTCGTCGGCGTACCGAAGACCATCGACAACGACATCTCCTCCACCGACCGCACCTTCGGCTTCGACACCGCCGTCATGGTCGCCACGGAGGCCATCGACCGCCTCAAGACCACCGCCGAATCGCACCAGCGCGTCATGGTCGTCGAGGTCATGGGCCGTCACGCGGGCTGGATCGCCCTGGAGTCCGGCATGGCCGGCGGCGCCCACGGAATCTGCCTGCCGGAGCGCCCGTTCGAGGTGGACGCCCTGGTCAAGATGGTGGAGGAACGATTCGCCCGCGGTAAGAAGTTCGCCGTCATCTGCGTGGCCGAAGGCGCGCACCCCGGCGAGGGCTCCATGCCGTACGAGAAGGGCGCGATCGACCAGTACGGCCACGAGCGGTTCGCCGGCATCGGCAACCGCCTCGCCGTCGAGCTGGAGCGGCGCCTGGGCAAGGAAGCCCGCCCGGTCATCCTCGGCCACGTCCAGCGCGGCGGCACCCCCACCGCCTACGACCGCGTCCTCGCGACCCGCTTCGGCTGGCACGCGGTCGAGGGCGTCCACCGCGGTGATTTCGGCAACATGACCGCCCTGCGCGGCACCGACATCGTCATGGCCCCGCTGGCCGACGCCGTCACCGAGCTGAAGACCGTCCCCGAGGACCGCATGTACGAGGCCGAGTCCGTCTTCTGACCGCCCCGGCCGGGACTTCCGTCCCGAATTCCGCCGCCGAACGGCCCGGTCCGCACCGCCCCTCCGGGGCCGCGGAGACCGGCCGCCAGGCGCGGACGGCCCGTCCGCGTCCCCACCGGGACGGGGACGGGCCGCACCTCGTTCGGACCCCTCCCCGCGTTATGATCCGAAGACTCCGCCGTTGGGGGATTGATTGGCCGAGCCGCACATGGCCGGATCGGGCCGCGAAGTCCAGGCCCCTCATCCGGCTCCCGTGCGCACGATGGAAGGTTCCCGTCTCCCGTGGCGACCCGCCCTGCCCTTTTGACCAGTAGGAACGCCGAGAACCCGCCGGCGGGCCAGGACGGCGGCCCGGCCGCGGCGCCGTCCCCGGCACCGCGGCGGTGGCCCGTGCTCGCCGCGGCCGTGGGCCTGTCGTGGGCGCTGCCGCTGCTCCTCGACGCGCTCAGCCTGGACGTGGTGCTGATCCCCGTCCTGGTTCTGGCGATCGGCTCGCTGATCCGGGTGGGCGGCGGCCTCCTCGACCGCCTGGTCGTCTCCGCCTTCATCCTCTGCGGTGCCGTCATGGCCTTCGGCCTGCTCTTCTCCGTCTGGCCGTGGGGGCTGGCCCCGGTCCCCGGCGCCGGATTCCTGCTGACCGTCGTGTCCGTCTGCGGCTGGCTGTCCGGCCGGCGCCCGCACATCCCCCTGCGGCTGCGCGGCACGGACGCGCTGGTGCTCGGCACCTTCGCGGTGGTCTGGCACTACATGCACCACCCGCTCGCCGGTAAGTCGATCACCGAGCGGCTGGCCTTCTTCGTCACGTCCGAGGACCGGATGGGGCACTTCTCGTACTTCGACGGCATCCACCACGTCGGCGGCTACAACTTCCTCCACCAGGAGGCCGCCAAGACGTTCATGATGACCCCCTCGGAGGCCGTCTACCCGCAGGGCACCCACTTCCTGCTGGCGTGGGTCGACGTCCTCGTGAAGTCCTCGACCGACGGCGGCCCCGCCGCCGAGATGATGAACCGGTACCTCCTGTACGTCATCGGCGCCTACGCCCTGCTCTGCGCCGTCCTGGTCTGGGCCGCCCGCTGGATCGGCGGCCCGCGCCTGCGCGGCTGGCGCGCCGCGGCGGTCTGCGCCAGCGTGATGGCGGTCATGCTGTCCGGCTCCATGGCGAACCTCGTCGAGAAGGGCTTCGACTCCGAGACGGTCGGACTGCTGTTCCTCGCCGTCGGACTGGCGCTGCTCGTGCGGCCCGCGATGGGCCGGGCCGAGTTCGCCCTCGTCGCAGTGGCCGGCCTGGTCACCGTCACCTTCGTCTACAACCTCTACGGGGCCCTGCTCGGCCTGGCCCTGGCCGCGGTCCTCGTCGTCCACCGGCGGCGCTTCGCCCCCCGGCGCAAGCTGCTCCTCGGGGTCCTCGCGGGCGGCACGCTGCTCGCGGGGCTGCCCAGCGTCTTCTCCGTCCTGACCAAGCTGGACGTCTCCAAGACCTCGAACCTCGCCGGCCCGATGGTCGTCCCCGACCGCCCGGTGCTCATCGGATGCGCCCTCGCGGCCCTGCTGGCCGCCTCCCTGCGGATGAACCGGCGCACCGGCACCGGACAGATGGTCCTGGTCCTGGTCCTCGGCGCGATGGCGATGCTCACCCTCTTCGGCGTCTACCAGACGAAGACCATCGGCTACCTCTCGTACTACTTCGAGAAGCTGGCCGCCGCCGGTCTGGTGATCAGCGTGATCTCGCTGGGCCTGGTCGGGCTCCTGCTGACCCCCGCGGAACGGCCGAAGGGCTCAGCCCGCCGCCGCCGGGCGGAGCGGCTGCTCCAGTCCGGCCTCGCGGTGGTCACCGCACTGGCCCTGTTCGGAGGCGTGCAGTTCGGCGTCCCCTCGGGGTGGATCAGCTTCGCCAAGCGGCTGAACACGACCTCGGCCTTCAACGAGAGCCCGATGCTCAAGTGGGCCAGGGGCGAGGCCCGCAGCGACATGGGCCCGCCGGCCCGGGCGCTCGTCGGGCGGGACCTCAAGGACCGGCCGGGCCCGGTGATCGCCCTGTACTCGAACGACTCGTACCTGAACCTGAAGTCCACCTTCCTCGCCCAGCTCCTGAACCACCGGGCGGGCGACATGGTGGCGCTGTACGAGATCTTCTACGTCAAGATGGGCGGCCCGCCCACCGACAAGGACGCCAAGAACCAGGAGTTCGCGAAGCAGTACGACACCTCTCTGGTCCACCTGAAGAAGGCGCTCGCCGAGGGCCCCGCCGCGCCGACCATCCTGGTCGGAGACCGGACGGTGGCGGACCGGCTGACGAAGGACCTCTCCCGGGCGGGCATCACGGCGACCGTGGTGTACGCGCCGCTGCCGCCGCACTAGCGGCCGCCGGCCGGGGCTGCCGACCGGCCCCCCGGGCGGGACCTGCGCCCCGAGTTCGAACGCCGAAAGGCCCCGATCACGTCCTCGTCTGGACGCGGTCGGGGCCTTTCCCGTAGGGAGCCCGAGGGGGAAATGTGTCCTACGCCGCACCTCCGGCGAGGGACCAGAACCGCTCCACGATGTCCGTGAGGTACTCACGTCCCGAATCGCCGCTGCCGGCCTCGCCCTGGCCGCCGCCCCAGCTCAGGGTCGCCACCATCCGCGTCTGGTACTCGCCGTGCAGCTGCTCCAGTACCCGCTCCAGGTGCGCCTTGGGCACCGGGAGCAGCTTGGTCAGCGGCTTCACGTACGCCTGCCAGCGCGTGGTCACCGCGCTGCGCAGCAGCTCGGCCAGCTCCTCGTGCTTGCCGGTCGCCGTCACGAACTGGGCCAGGGTCAGCCCCAGCGCCGTCGCCAGCGCCGCGGACTGCCGCTCGTTGCCCTTCCAGCGGCCGGTGTCCTCCATCTTCTGGTAGGCACCCGCCTCCACCCCGACCCGGCGGGCCAGATCCTCGGCGGCCAGGCCCCGGGCGATGCGGTGCTCCCGCAGGGTGACGGGCTCCGCGAGCAGCTCGCCCGGGGAACACCAGAGGACGCCGGCCAGGGCGGTGAGCTCGGGGGAGGTGGGCGAAATCTCGCCACGCTCCCATGCCATCACGGTCTCGGGAGTGACGAGCAGTCCGTACTGGGCCCGCAGGCCGTAGGCGACATGACCGGGAGCCATGCCCAGGGCCGCGCGGAGACGACGCGCGGCGGGGGCATTGAAGGGGGGGCTGGAGTGCACATGGCACACCGTAGGAGTGGCTGAGGCGCGGCGACTACAGACCAATCAAACAAGCCCATAACTCGTAGGAAAGTCCTATGGAGTTACGTGCTTTGGACGGTTTTCCCTGCGACTGTCCGGTAATCGGGGCGATCCGTGATCCACTTCCTAGCGTACGTTTCCGGCCGCCCGTAGCGATAGCCCCCTGCGTGATCCCTCTCACAAGACCGGACCGCTCCGAACCGGCCATCCGCCCCCTCCGTGCTCCATGAGGCGGAGGCCCTCGCTCACGGGGGTGGCGAGGGCCCCCGCGAACCCCTTCCCGGGATCCGGAAGAGCGCGGGCCGCTACCGTCGCGGCATCGGGGTGAGCCAGACCGTGGCCAGGGGCGGGAGGGTCAGGCGCAGGCTGGCCGCCCGGCCCTGGGCGGGGACCGGCTCGGGGCGCACCGGCTGGGTGTGGTGGACGCCGCTGCCGCCGTAGCGCTGCTGGTCGGTGTTGAGGACCTCCCGCCACAGCGGGACCTCTTCCGGGACCCCGATCCGGTACCCGTGCCGGACCACCGGCGAGAAGTTCGAGACGCAGAGCAGCTGCGAGCCGTCCTGGGTGAAGCGCAGGAAGGCGAAGACGTTGTCCTCCGCCGCGTCCGCCTCCACCCACGCGAACCCCTCCGGCACCGTGTCCCGCTCCCACAGGGCCGGAGCCGCCCGGTAGGTGTGGTTCAGGTCGCCCACGAGGCTGCGCACCCCCCGGTGGTCGCCGGACGCCGCGTACGAGGAGTCCAGCAGCCACCAGTCCGGGCCGTACGTCTCGGACCACTCCGAGCCCTGCGCGAACTCCTGCCCCATGAAGAGCAGCTGCTTGCCCGGGTGGGCCCACATGAAGCCCAGGTACGCCCGGTGCGCGGCCCGCTGCTGCCACCAGTCGCCGGGCATCTTCGACACCAGCGAGCCCTTGCCGTGCACCACCTCGTCGTGCGAGATCGGCAGCACGTAGTTCTCGCTGAACGCGTAGACCATCCCGAAGGTCATGTCGTGGTGGTGGTACTTGCGGTGCACCGACTCCTTGGACGCGTAGCGCAGGGTGTCGTGCATCCAGCCCATGTTCCACTTCAGGCCGAAGCCGAGACCGCCCCCGTCCGTGGGCCGGGTGACGCCCGGCCACGCCGTGGACTCCTCGGCGATCGTCACCACGCCCGGGCAGCGCCGGTAGACGGTGGCGTTCATCTCCTGGAGCAGCGCCACCGCGTCCAGGTTCTCCCGCCCGCCGTGCTCGTTCGGCGTCCACTCGCCGTCCTTGCGCGAGTAGTCGAGGTAGAGCATCGAGGCCACCGCGTCCACGCGCAGCCCGTCCACGTGGAACTCCTGGCACCAGTAGACGGCGTTGGCGACCAGGAAGTTGCGGACCTCCCGGCGCCCGTAGTCGAACTCCAGCGTTCCCCAGTCCGGGTGCGCGGCCCGCTGCGGGTCGTGGTGCTCGTACAGCGGCCGCCCGTCGAACTCGGCGAGCGCCCAGTCGTCGCGCGGGAAGTGCGCCGGCACCCAGTCGACGATCACCCCGATCCCGGCCCGGTGCAGCGAGTCCACCAGGAAGCGGAAGTCGTCCGGGGTGCCCATCCGGGAGGTCGGCGCGTAGAAGCCGGTGACCTGGTAGCCCCAGGAGCCGCCGAAGGGGTGCTCGGCGACCGGCATCAGCTCCACGTGCGTGAAGCCGAGCTCCGTCACGTACGCCGGCAGCTGCTCGGCCAGCTGCCGGTAGGAGAGCCCGGGCCGCCAGGACGCCAGGTGCAGCTCGTAGACGGAGAAGGGGGCCTGGTGGGGCGGGCGCTCCCCGCGCCGCGCCATCCACTCCGCGTCCTGCCAGACGTAGGAGGAGGCCGTCACCACCGAGGCGTTGGCCGGCGGGACCTCGGCGTGCTTGGCCATCGGGTCGGCGCGCAGGGTGTGCGAGCCGTCCGGGCGGGTGATGTCGTACTTGTACAGGGCTCCCTCGCCGACGCCGGGCAGGAACAGCTCCCACACGCCGGTCGCCCCGAGCGAGCGCATCGGGTAGGCGACCGAGTCCCAGTACGAGAAGTCCCCGCTGACCCGCACCCCCTGCGCGTTCGGCGCCCACACCGTGAACCGGGTGCCCGCCACGCCCTGGTGCTCCATCGGCTCCGCGCCGAGCGCCGTCCACAGCTCCTCGTGCCGGCCCTCACCGATCAGGTGCAGGTCGAGCTCGCCGAGCGCGGGCAGGAACCGGTAGGGGTCGTGGACCTCCACCTCGTCGCTGTCGTACGTCACCAGCAGCCGGTAGTCCGGCACCCCGGTCAGCGGCAGCATCCCGGAGAACAGCCCGTCGCCGTCGTCGTGGAGCTCGGCCCGCAGCCCCTTGGCGAGGACGGTGACCGCCTTCGCGTGCGGGCGCAGCACCCGGAAGGACACCCCGCTCCGCTGGACGCGGGCGCCGAGCACCCCGTGCGGATCGTGGTGGCGGCCCTCCAGCAGCCGGGCCCGTTCCTCCGCGCCCAGCGCCGGCGCCGGCCGGACCCCGTGCGAGGGTGCGGACCGCCGGGCCCTGGGGGCCCGGGGCTTCTTCACACTCGTTTCGGCGGGGGTGCCGGCGGCTTCAACGGCGGTCTTGGCTTCGTCGCGGACGGTCGGTGACGGCTGTCGTGCGGCGCTCACGCGAGCGGCCTCCTCGGGGGCTTCGGGTGGAGGGTGGGGGATCCTGGGGCGGGGAGCTGCGTGCGGTGCGACGGGGGACGCTGCGGCTCCGACAGCCGCCGGATCGCCGCCATCGGCACGTGCAGCCAGTCGGGGCGGTGCCGGGACTCGTAGCGGGCCTCGTACACCGCCTTGTCGGTCTCGTAGGCGCGCAGGAGCACGGGGTCCTCGCGCGGGTCCCGGCCGGTCGTGCGGGCGTAGCCCTCGCAGAAGGCGGCCCGGCAGTCGTCCGCCCAGGCGGGGGCGAACGGCCGGTGCGAGCGGGCCGCGTAGTCGAAGGAGCGCAGTATCCCGGCGATGTCCCGGACCGCCGGCTCGGGGCGGCGCCGGTCGGCCAGCGGCCGGGCCGGCTCGCCCTCGAAGTCGATCAGCGCCCAGCTGCCGTCGGCGGTGCGCAGGGTCTGGCCCAGGTGCAGGTCCCCGTGGATCCGCTGGGCGCGGACCCCGGTCCCGCGGGAGGCGGCCAGGGCGTCGAAGGCGCCGCGCAGCCCCGCCTCGTAGGGGCGCAGGGCCGGTACCTCGCGGGCGGTGGCGGCGAGCCGGGCCGTCATCCCGGCGGCCAGCCGGGCCGTCTGCTCCGGGCCCAGCGCGACGGTGGGCAGGGCCCCGGCCAGCGCGCTGTGCACCTCGGCGGTGGCCCGGCCGAGCGCGTGCGCCTCGGCGGTGAAGTCGGCCCCGGTGCGCAGCCGGTGCAGCGCGAGCTGCCAGCCGTCGTCGGAGCCGCGCAGGTACGGCTGGAGCACGCCCAGGGTCAGCGGTTCGGAGCCGGGCAGCTCGGCCTCGTACCAGGCGACGGGCGCGGGCACCCGGGCGCAGCCGGCGGCGGCCAGGGCGCGGGGCAGTTCCAGGTCGGGATTGACCCCGGGGCCGACCCGCCGGAAGACCTTCAGGATGTACGAATCCCCGTAGATCAGCGAGGAGTTGGTCTGTTCCCCGGACAGCGGCCGGGGGGTGGGCGCCTCGGGGATCTCGGCGGCCGGATCCCGGTCGAAGCGGAGCGGGCCGAGGGTGCCGGGGGAGCGCAGCCGCTCCAGGAGCAGCGAGGCGAGCCGCGGATCGCCCAGCCCCTCGTAGACCGACAGGCCGGCGTACGGGCCCTGCTCGGCGCGGCCGATCAGCGCGGGCGCGAGGGCCGGCGGCAGCGGGCTCGGGCGGATGCCGAGCAGGAGCTGGTAGCAGTCCCCGTCCACGTCCAGCAGCAGGTGCAGCAGTCCGGCGGTGGATCCGGGCGGCAGCAGTTCGGCCGCCGAGATGGTCCTGAGCCGTCCGATGGCGCGGCCCTTGCCCGCGAACCAGCGCTGTCCGGGCAGCCAGGCCCGCAGCATCGGTTCCAATGGACCCAGCCCGAGCCGCGGCCCGAGCCCGGCGGCCCGGTCGGCGGTGAGCCGATCCCGGGCGGATGCAGCCTCCGACATGGCGTCGCGTCCTTTCCCCGGGCCGTCAAAGAATGCGCAGAGTGTCCCGGATCGCGGTGTGTGCTTCTCCGGTGTGAGCGAGTGTCGGGTCAGAAGGGTCCGTACAGGGGCGGGCGATTGACCCATTCGCCCGCCCTCGTGCACCGCGTGCGTCGTCACTGCGAGCGGAACGTCACTCCGAGCGGAACGTCACTCCGAGCGCAGGCGGAACCAGTAGAAGCCGTGGCCCGCCAGGGTCAGCAGGTACGGCCATTCGCCGATCGGCGGGAAACGGACGTCGCCGGTGAGTTCCACCGGGACCCGCCCGTTGAACGACCGCAGGTCCAGCTCGGTGGGCTGCGCGAAGCGCGAGAAGTTGTGCACGCACAGCACCAGGTCGTCCCCGTACTCACGGAGGAAGGCGAGCACCGCCGGGTTCGTCGAGGGCAGTTCGGTGTACGAGCCGAGTCCGAAGGCCGGGTTGGCCTTGCGGACCTCGATCATCCGGCGGGTCCAGTGCAGCAGCGAAGACGGTGAGGCCATCGCCGCTTCGACATTGGTCACCTGGTACCCGTGGACCGGGTCCATGATGACCGGCAGGTTCAGCCTGCCCGGATCGCACGAGGAGAAACCGGCGTTGCGGTCCGGGGTCCACTGCATCGGCGTGCGCACCCCGTCGCGGTCGCCGAGCCAGATGTTGTCGCCCATGCCGATCTCGTCGCCGTAGTACAGCACCGGCGAACCGGGCAGCGACAGCAGCAGGGCGGTGAACAGCTCCATCTGGTTGCGGTCGTTGTCCAGCAGGGGGGCGAGCCGGCGCCGGATGCCGATGTTGGCCCGCATCCGCGGGTCCTTGGCGTACTCGGCGTACATGTAGTCGCGCTCTTCGTCGGTGACCATTTCGAGCGTGAGCTCGTCGTGGTTGCGCAGGAAGATGCCCCACTGGCAGCGGTCCGGGATCGCCGGGGTCTTCGCCAGGATTTCGGAGACCGGGTAGCGGGACTCTCTTCGGACCGCCATGAAGATGCGCGGCATGACGGGGAAGTGGAAGGCCATGTGGCACTCGTCCCCGCCCTTCTGGAAGTCCCCGAAGTAGTCGACGACGTCCTCGGGCCACTGGTTGGCCTCGGCGAGCAGCACGGTGTCCGGGTAGTGCGCGTCGATCTCGGCGCGCACCGCCTTGAGGAGGGTGTGCGTGCGCGGCAGGTTCTCGCAGTTGGTGCCCTCCTCGGCGTACAGGTAGGGCACGGCGTCGAGGCGGAAGCCGTCGATGCCGAGGTCGAGCCAGAAGCGGAGCGCGGAGACGATCTCCTCGACCACGGCCGGGTTCTCGTAGTTGAGGTCCGGCTGGTGGGAGAAGAACCGGTGCCAGTAGTACTGCTTGCGGACCGGGTCGTACGTCCAGTTCGAGGTCTCGGTGTCGACGAAGATGATGCGGGCGTCCTGGAACTGCTTGTCGTTGTCGGCCCACATGTAGTAGTCGCCGTAGGGCCCGTCGGGGTCCTTGCGGGACTGCTGGAACCACTCGTGCTGATCGCTCGTGTGGTTCATGACGAAGTCGATGATCACCCGCATGCCGCGGGTGTGCGCCGCGTCCACGAACTCCACGAAGTCGGCGAGGTCGCCGAATTCGGGCAGCACGGCGGTGTAGTCGGCGACGTCGTAGCCCCCGTCGCGCAGGGGCGAGGCGAAGAACGGGGGGAGCCACAGGCAGTCGACGCCGAGCCACTGGAGGTAGTCCAGCTTGGCGGTGAGCCCCTTGAGGTCACCCACGCCGTCGCCGTTGCTGTCGTGGAAGGACCGTACGAGGACCTCGTAGAAGACCGCCCGCTTGAACCAGTCGGGATCGCGGTCCTTGGCGGGGGTGTCCTCGAAGGTGTCGGGGACGGGATCGTTGATCATCATGAGATGGGTGACCCTCCGGTGGGCGGGGACGGTCGCAGAGCCGCCAGTACGTGCGCGGGCGTGCGGCCCGGTTCCAGGCGCACGTAGTTGGCCCTGCCCCAGTGATAGGTCTCGCCGGTGAGCTCGTCGCGCACCGCGAGGGACCCGTGCCAGTCGAGGCCGAGTACCGGCATGTCCAACGAGACCGTCGCCTCCTGGGTGTGGTGCGGATCGAGGTTGACGACCACCAGTACGGAATTGCTCCCCGCGTGCTTCGAATAGGCGATCACTTGTTCGTTGTCGGTCGGGTGGAAATGGATGTCGCGCAGCTGCTGGAGCGCGGGGTTGCGCCGGCGCAGCCGGTTCAGGGAGGTGATCAGCGGGGCGATGGTGCGGCCCTCGCGGTCGGCGGCGGCCCAGTCGCGCGGGCGCAGCTCGTACTTCTCGGAGTTCAGGTACTCCTCGCTGCCCTCCTTGACCGGGGTGTTCTCGCAGAGCTCGTAACCGGCGTAGACCCCCCAGGTCGGGGAGAGCGTGGCGGCGAGGACCGCGCGGATCTCGAAGGCGGGGCGGCCGCCGTGCTGAAGGTATGCGTGCAGGATGTCGGGGGTGTTGACGAAGAAATTCGGCCGCATGACGGAGGCGGAGCGGGTGTCCGCGAGCTCGGTCAGGTACTCGGTCAGCTCGGCCTTGGTGTTGCGCCAGGTGAAGTACGTGTAGGACTGCTGGAAGCCGACGGCGGCCAGGGTCCGCATCATCGCGGGGCGGGTGAAGGCCTCGGCCAGGAAGATCACGTCGGGGTCGGACTTGTTGATGTCCGCGATCACCTTCTGCCAGAAGACCACCGGCTTGGTGTGCGGGTTGTCGACCCGGAAGATCCGGACGCCGTGCTCCATCCAGTGCCGCAGGATCCGCACCGTCTCCCCGACGATGCCGGCCATGTCGGCGTCGAAGTGGATCGGGACGATGTCCTGGTACTTCTTCGGCGGATTCTCCGCGTACGCGATCGTCCCGTCGGCGCGGTGGCGGAACCACTCCGGGTGCTTCTCCACCCACGGGTGGTCCGGGGAGCACTGCAGGGCGAAGTCGAGCGCCACCTCGATGCGCAGCTCGCGGGCCTTGGCGACGAAGGCGTCGAAGTCCTCCAGGGTGCCGAGCTCGGGGTGGACCGCGTCGTGGCCGCCTTCGGTGGAGCCGATGGCCCAGGGCACGCCCGGATCCCAACTCCCCGCGGACAGCGTGTTGTTCGGGCCCTTGCGGAACGTGCTCCCGATCGGGTGGATCGGCGGCAGGTACACCACGTCGAAGCCCATCGCGGCGATGGCGGGCAGCCGCTCGGCGGCGGTCTCGAAGGTCCCGCTGACGGGAGCCTCGCCGGGCTCCAGCACCGCCCCCTCCGACCGGGGGAACATCTCGTACCAGGAACCGAAGAGGGCCCGCTTGCGCTCGATCAGCAGCGGCAGCGGCTTGGAGGCCGTCACCAGCTCCCGGAGCGGGCGCTTCGCCAGCAGCGCGTCGACCCGAGGGCCGAGGGCCGCCGCGTACCGCTCGGCGACGGGCCGGTCCTCGTCGCGCATCACGTCCGCGGCGGCCAGCACGTGCTCGCGGCCGTCCCGCTTGGGAATCTTCGCGGCGGCCCGCTCGTAGAGCTCGGCGCCTTCCAGGAGGGTGAGCCCGGTGTCGATCCCGGCCGGGATCTTCACCGCCGCGTGGGCCCGCCAGGTGCCCACCGGGTCGCTCCACGCCTCGACGGTGTAAGTCCACCTCCCCTCGACCTCGGCGGACACCCGCGCCCCCCACCGGTCGGTACCGGGAGCGAGCTCGGACAGGGGCACGGGGGGCCGCAGCCGCCCGCTCGGATCTCGGAGCACGACATGGGCCGCCACGGCGTCGTGCCCCTCGCGGAACACGGTGGCGGAAATCTCGAAGGCCTCGTCCACGACCGCCTTGGCGGGTCTGACGCCGCAGTCGACGGCGGGGCGGACGTCCAGCACGGGAATGCGACCGATCATGATGGGATCACCTGGGGGCAGTTCGCAGGGCTCGGTGACAACAGGCCAGCCGGCAAGGCAGCTGGTAGTGCACGCTCTGTTCGCTCTGTTTCTAGCTGCTCGGAAGACGGCTGGGCTGCGGGCATGGCCGCTCCTGTCCGCGTTCACTCGGGTGGCGGGAGAGGTCGGGGGAGGGTGCGCCGTGCGCGTACCCGGGGAGCCCTTCCCACTCCAGCCCGGCCCATGCCGCGTGTTCGGTTAACTACTCGTACGTACTGGAACGCCTGCCCGCACGCCACGGCTCGACACCTGCCGATGCTCCGTCAACTCGAAGAGGACTAACGGATGTCCACCGGCCCGCGGGCGTCCGGTGGAGGGGGGCTGGAGGGGGCATGGTCCGGGAGGGGGGAGGGCGCTAGCCTTCCGAGGGTGACGCTCGCGGTGCACAGCGTGGTGCGGCCGCTCCGATCCGTAATCCCCTGCGAAGGTGGAACGCGTGAAGGCTATCCGTCGATTCACCGTGCGCCCCGTCCTCCCCGAGACCCTCTCGCCGCTCGCCGACCTCGCGCGCAACCTGCGCTGGTCCTGGCACGCCGAGACCCGTGAACTCTTCCAATCCGTCGATCCCGAGGGCTGGCAAGCCGCCGGCGGGGATCCCGTCCGGCTGCTCGGCGCCGTGTCCGCCGCGCGGATCGCCGAGCTCGCCGGGGACCGGCGGTTCCTGAGGCGGCTCGCCGTCGCCGCCGCCGACCTCGATGACTACGTCCACGGCGGGAGGTGGTACCAGAGCCACGAGGCCGCCGCGGAGCTGCCCGCCGGCATCGCCTACTTCTCGCCCGAGTTCGGGATCACCGCCGCCCTGCCCCAGTACTCCGGCGGGCTCGGCATCCTCGCCGGGGACCACCTCAAGGCCGCCAGCGACCTCGGCGTCCCCCTCATCGGCGTCGGACTGCTCTACCGGCACGGCTACTTCCGCCAGTCCCTCTCCCGGGACGGCTGGCAGCAGGAGCACTATCCGGTCCTCGACCCCAACGAACTGCCCGTCGCGCTGGTGCGCGAGGAGGACGGGACCCCCGCACGGGTGTCCCTGAGCCTCCCCGGCGGCCGGGCCCTGCACGCACACGTCTGGCAGGCCCGCGTCGGCCGGGTGCCGCTGCTGCTCCTCGACTCCGACGTCGAGGACAACGACGCCGTCGCCCGCGAGGTGACCGACCGGCTGTACGGGGGAGGGAGCGACCACCGGCTGCTCCAGGAGATGCTGCTCGGCATCGGCGGGGTGCGGGCCGTCAGGGCCTACTGCCGGATCACCGGGCACCCCGACCCCGAGGTCTTCCACACCAACGAGGGCCACGCCGGGTTCCTGGGACTCGAGCGCATAAGGGAACTGGAGGGGCAGCAGGGGCTCGGCTTCGACGCCGCCGTCGAGGCGGTGCGCGCGGGAACCGTGTTCACCACGCACACCCCCGTCCCCGCCGGCATCGACCGCTTCGACCGGGCCCTGGTCGCCCGCCACTTCGGCGAGGGCGGCGAACTGGCCGGCGTACCCGTCGACCGGATCCTGGCCCTCGGCGCCGAGACCTACCCCGGCGGCGACCCCGGGGTGTTCAACATGGCGGTGATGGGCCTGCGCCTCGCCCAGCGGGCCAACGGGGTCTCCACCCTGCACGGCGCCGTCAGCCGCGAGATGTTCGCCGGGCTGTGGCCGGGATTCGACCCCGCCGACGTGCCCATCACCTCGGTGACCAACGGCGTGCACGCCCCGACCTGGGTGGCGCCCGAGGTGGTGAAGCTCGGCGCGAAGCAGATCGGCGCCGGCCGCACCGAGGACGCGCTCTCCGTCGGCGGCTCACAGCGCTGGGACGCCGTGGCCGACATCCCCGACCAGGACGTCTGGGACCTGCGCCGGGTGCTCAGGGAGCAGCTCGTCCAAGAGGTACGGGACCGCCTGCGCGCCTCCTGGCGCCAGCGTGGGGCCGCCGCCGCCGAACTGGGCTGGGTGGACTCCGTACTCGACCCCGACGTGCTGACCATCGGGTTCGCCCGCCGGGTGCCGTCCTACAAGCGGCTCACGCTGATGCTGCGCGACCCCGACCGGCTGCGCCGCCTGCTGCTGGACCCGGACCGGCCCGTGCAGATCGTGGTCGCGGGCAAGGCGCACCCGGCCGACGACGGCGGGAAGCGGCTGGTCCAGGAGCTGGTGCGGTTCGCGGACGACCCCCGCGTGCGCCACCGGATCGTGTTCCTGCCCGACTACGGCATGGCCATGGCCCAGAAGCTCTACCCGGGCTGCGACGTCTGGCTGAACAACCCGCTGCGCCCGCTGGAGGCCTGCGGCACCAGCGGGATGAAGGCGGCGCTCAACGGCTGCCTCAACCTGTCCGTCCTGGACGGCTGGTGGGACGAATGGTTCGAGCCGGACTTCGGCTGGGCCATCCCGACCGCCGACGGACTCGGCGCGGACGAGGACCGCCGCGACGACCTGGAGGCGAACGCCCTCTACGACCTGATCGAGGGCCGGGTCGCCCCCCGGTTCTACGACCGGGCCGGACAGGCCGGACTCCCGGTGCGGTGGATCGAGATGGTCCGGCGCACCCTGGTCTCCCTGGGGCCCAAGGTGCTCGCGGGGCGCATGGTGCGGGAGTACGTGGAGCGGCTCTACGCTCCGGCCGCGCTCTCCCACCGCGCCCTGACCCCGGACGCGGCGCGGGACCTCGCCTGGTGGAAGGGCCGGGTCCGCGCGGCCTGGCCGCAGCTCACCGTCGAGCACGTGGAGGCCCTGACCGCGGGCCCGGTCGGCGGCACCGCCGAACTCGGGGCCACCCTCACCCTGCGCGTACAGGTCTCCCTCGACTCCCTGGCCCCCGAGGACGTGGAGGTCCAGGCCGTCGCGGGCCGGGTCGACGCGCAGGACGTGATCCAGGCCGGGCGGACCTTCCCGCTCAAGCCCGCCGGCGGACCCGACCTGGAGGGCCGCTGGCTGTACGAGGGCCCGCTCGCCCTCGACCGTACGGGACCCTTCGGCTACACCGTACGGATCATGCCGGCGCACCCGCTGCTGGCGACCCCGGCCGAACTGGGCCTGGTCGCGGGCCCCGCCACGGGCATGGACACCGACGCGGGAGGCGGCGTGGTGCTGCGCTAGCCGCCCCGGCGGCAGGCGTTCAGGAGGCGGGCGGCGGGTCGACCAGCCGCCCGTCCTCCACCAGCATCCCGGCCCGCTTGACGCTGCGCAGGGCCGGGATCACCTCCACCTGCCCCACACCGTCCACCGCGCCGATCCGCTCGGTCAGGTACGTGTACAACGCGTCCGTGTCCCGGCACACCACCACCGCCATCAGCGAAGCGGCCCCGGTCACGGCCGCCGCGAAGGCCACCTCGCGGTGGCCCGCCAGCGCCGCCCCCACCTGCGCCAGCCGGGCGGGCGGGACGGTCAGCACGATCGTCGCCTCCGCCTCGTAACCGAAGAGCGCCGGGACGAACTCCACGTCGAAGAAGACCGCCCCCACCTCGCGCAGCCGCTCCAGCCTGCGCCGCGCGGTGGACTCCGACAGGCCACTGGCACGCGCCAGTTCCGGATACCCGGCGCGGCCGTCCCGGCCCAGCACCGAGAGCAGGGCCAGCTCCGCCTCGTCGAGCGCGTACCGCTGCGGACCCGGCTGCGCGGCGGGCCGCTCCAGGGCCGCGGTCTGGTCGGGGCGCAGTACGTCCAGGCCCACCCAGGCGTCGGGCCCGCCGAAGAACTTCCGCAGGATGGTGTGGGCGCTCACGCCCGTCACCCGGCGGGTCCGCGGCAGCTTCTCCAGCAGCAGGGCGTCCCGGTCCTGGCGGGTACGGGCCCGGGTCATGCAATGGATCTCGGTGCCGCCCGAGCCCAGGGTCACCCACGCGATGTCCGGGCGGCGGGCGAGCGCCTCGGCCACCGGGAGCGCGGCGTCGGGGGCGCACTGCACCCGGAGCCAGGCCTCGAACAGCCCGACCCGGCTGCCCAGCGGCAGCCCGACGACCCGGATCAGGCCGGTGGTCCGCAACCGCCGGTAGCGCCGTACGACGGTCTGGTCGGAGACCTCCAGCACCTCCGCCAGCCTGCTGAAGGGGGCCCGGCCGTCGATGGTGAGGGCCTGGACCAGGGACCGGTCGAGCGGGTCCAGCTCCGTTTCGTTCACGGTTTCCATCATCACAGACCCGTCCATGGGTGAAATCCGCCGCCGGAGGGCTGCTGGGTGGGGGTGGCCCCGGCGGGCTGGCACCTTGTGGGAGGCGGAAGCCGCGCCCCGCCGGACCCCGGCGGCCGCCCACCCGGTTCGCCGACCCGACCCGCCCCTGCCTTCGGACATCCCGGGAGTACCCCCATGCGCACATGGCTGCCGTTGACGGCGGTGTGTCTCGGAGCCTTCATGCTCCTGGTCGACGTCACGATCGTGACCGTCGCCCTGCCCGACATGGCAGCCGACATGGCTTCCGGCATTCCCAGTGGCGGGTTCTCCGAGCTCCAGTGGGTGATGGACGGCTACGCCCTCGCCCTGGCCGCCCTGCTGCTCGGCGCGGGATCGCTCGCCGACCGGATCGGCCGCCGCCGCGTCTACCTCGGCGGGCTCGGACTCTTTGCCGCCGCCTCCCTCGCCTGCGGCCTGGCCCAGGGCCCGGCCGCGCTCATCGCCTTCCGCGCCGTCCAGGGCATCGGCGGCGCCGCGATGTTCGCCACCACCATGGCCCTGCTCAGCTCCACCTACCAGGGCCGCGACCGGGGCGTCGCCTTCGGCGTCTGGGGCGCGGTCAACGGAGCCGCCGCCGCGGCCGGCCCGATCATCGGCGGGCTGCTCACCGAGCAGTTCGGCTGGCGCTGGATCTTCTTCATCAACCTCCCGGTCTGCGCCCTCGCCGTGTACGTCACCCTCAAGGCCGTCACCGAGTCCCGCGACCCGCACGCCAAGGGCCTGGACCTGCCCGGCATGGCCGCCTTCACCCTCGGCGCCGGGGCCGTCACCTACGGCCTCATCCGCGGCGGCGAGAACGGCTGGACCTCCGCCGGCACCCTCGGCCTGTTCGCCCTGGGCGCGGCCTCCTTCGCCGCCTTCGTCCTCGTCGAACTGCGCGGCTCCCGCCCGATGCTGGACCTCTCGCTCTTCCGCAGCCCGGTCTTCGTCGCCGTGATGACCGCCTCGCTGCTGATGTCCGGCGCCGCCTTCGGTTACCTCATGTACGTCTCCCTGTGGCTCCAGACCGCCGAGGGCATGGGCCCGGTCGGGGCCGGACTGGCCCTGCTGCCGATGAGCCTGGCCGGCTTCCTCGTC
This sequence comes from Streptomyces sp. GL_141, assembly GCF_057834385.1. NCBI lineage: Bacteria > Bacillati > Actinomycetota > Actinomycetes > Kitasatosporales > Streptomycetaceae > Streptomyces > Streptomyces sp. GL_141. The sequence continues at coordinate 2,553,047 of NZ_CM174402.1, read as the reverse complement.
GCCGCGGCCTCCGGCAAGCTCCTGCACGGGGCCTCCCCGCGGACCACCATCGGCGGCGGGCTGCTCCTCATCGCGGCCGGTGCGCTGCTCCAGGGCTGGTTGCTGGACGCCGGCGACGGCTGGACGGCGCTGGTACCGGGCCTGGCCGTCACCGGTGTGGGCGTCGGACTGATCTCCCCCGCCCTGGCCGCGGCCGCGATGGGGGCCGTGCCCCCGGCCCGGGCGGGCATGGCGGGCGGTGCGCTGAACACCGCGCGGCAGCTGGGCATGGCCCTGGGCATCGCGGTGCTCGGCGCGGTCTTCCACACCGGGCTGGCCGACGGACTCGCCGGCTCCGGGCAGCCGCACGGCACGGCCACGGCGCTGGCCGGCGGCGGGGCGGCGCGGCTGCTGGACACCGTTCCGGGGGCCGCGACCTGGGTGGAGGCGGCCTTCGCGAGCGGGCTGCGCGACACCTTCTGGGTCTCGGGGGCGATGGGCCTGGCGGGGGCGCTGATCCTGTTCGTGCTGGTCCGCCGGCCGGCCGCCGGATCCGGCGGCAAGGGCCCGGTGGCGGTGCCGGTGCCGGGCCAGGGCTCCGCGCCGGCGGAGCGGGCCGCGGTCTGAGCGGGGCTCGTCCGGCCTCTTCGTACGCCCCGAATCCCGCGCGGATCCGGGGCGTTCGCGCGTTCGACGCCGGAAGGGGCCGGAAGGGGCCGGGAGGGACCGGGAGGGTGAACCTTCGAACGCGCTGCCGTGCCGCATCGCCGCATGGAGCCGGTCCGCTCCTACGCTGCCCGCGGGTGCCAACCGGACCTGGCATCCGAGGAACCCGAGGAACGGACTCCCCATGCGTCTTCGCACCACCGCCATCGCGCTCACGGGCGCCCTCGCGCTCGTCCTGCCGACCGCCGGGCTGTCGTACGCCAACGACCACGACGACCGCGAGTACCTCGGCACGCTGCACTACCGCTACAGCGACGGCGGTGACACGCGGCACGGCCGGATCGAGCCCGCCGACAACGACACCTGCTACCAGCTGACGAACGCGTCCCGGAACCACCCGGCCTTCCAGGTGCGCAACGACACGGATTCGCTGGCGGTGCTGTTCGAGGACCGCTCCTGCGGCGGCCAGGCCGTGGAGACGCTGGCGCCGGGCGAGCGGGCCGACGACCTGGAGGTCCGCTCGGTCTTCTTCAAGCCGACCGACGACTGGGACCACCACGGCCGCCACGACGGACGGCATGACGACGACCGCCGTGACGACCGCCGTGACGACTGGCGCGACGACGAGGACCGCAGCATCGGCGGGCGCGCCGCCGCCGCACCGGCCGACGAGACCTCGGACATCCTCGACTCGGTCTTCAGCTCCCTCGGCTGATCCCACGGACCGCGAAGGGCCCGGCCCCCCCAGGGGAGCCGGGCCCTTCACCTGCTTCGGGGCCTCAGCGGCCGGCAGGCCGCTCCGCGCCCGCCGCGAGCCAGTGCACCACGTCCGCGGCCGTGTAGGGCTCGGCGTTCGGGGCGAGCCTCGGGAGGAACGACAGGTCCTTGCCGATCGTCACCAGCGGGGGTTCCACCCGGCCGTGCGGCCGGCGCTGGGCCAGCCCGATCGTGGCCAGCAGGCCGTTGCACAGGCACTGGCGGCCCTTGGTGTCGGACGCCTCGCCGCCCTTGCGGACGTACGCGGCCACCGGCTCGGCCGCGCACCGGTAGACCAGACCGCGCGGACCCCGTACGGGAGTGCGCAGGAACCCGAGGTCGCAGACCCGGCGCCGGGCTTCGGACACCTCCGGCTCGGAGACCGTCCCCGGCAGGTCCGCCACCTTGAACGGGAACGAGGTCGGGGAGGCCTCGGGGTCGTTGCGGACCGAGAGGGTGCCGGTGTGGGCCCGGTCCAGCAGCTCCTCGCGCAGGTGGCGGGCCATCCCCGACTCCTCGCACAGGGCGAACGCGCTGCCGATCTGGACCCCGGCCGCGCCCTCCGCGAGCGCCCCGGCCACGGCCTCGGGGCTGGCCTGGCCGCCCGCGAGCCAGAACGGCAGCCCGAGCGCCGCCATCTTGGCGAGGTCGGGGCTGTCGCGCGGGCCGTAGACCGGCTCGCCGTCCTCGTCGAGCTTCATCGGCCCGCGCGGCGGGGCGCTGTGGCCGCCGGCCTGGCTGGTCTCGATCACGAAGCCGTCGGGGCGGGTGATCTCGTCCCGGGCCAGGTAGGTGGCCAGGACCGGGAGCGAGACGATGGCCAGCACGTGGGGGCGGCGCAGCGGGCCGGGCAGGTGCCCGGCGAGCAGGGCCGCGGGGTCGAAGAGGTGGTTCAGGGGCTCTTCGGCGCCCTCCACGTGGATCTTGCTCACGCAGCGTTCGTAGCGCGCCAGCCGTGAGGCGAGGGCAGGGATCTGACCGGGGACTCCCGCGCCCACGAGCACGTAGTCGACGCCTGCCAGGATCGCGCCGAACATCGCGGGGGCGGTGGCGAGCTGGATCTTCTCCAGGTAGTTGATGCCGACGACACCGTCATGTCCCTCCTTGGCGAGCCAGACCTCGACGAAGTTGCCGAGGACGGTGAGGATCTCGGCCTGCGAACCGCCCGTCGCCCGCAGCCGCGGGGTGGTGCGCATCGCCGTGCCGTCCGCGAGGCCTTCCTCGCGGAAGTAGAGGTCGAGGGCGGACTGGGCGAGCTCGGGCAGCGGGAAGGCCGCCAGCGCGCGGCGGGCGTGGCCGCCGGGGTCGCCGGTCTGCAGCACGCGGGCCAGTACGACGTCCAGGGCCGTGCCGGAGACCACGCCCAGCTGGCCCTCGCCGGAGACGGCCCGGGCCAGCCGCCAGCCGGAGACGCCGACGCCCATGCCGCCCTGGATCAGCCAGGGGTGCTGCGCGGCGGGGGCGTTCGTGGGGGTCTGCGGCATGGGTCACGTCCTCGGAATCACCCGAACCTACGGTTCCGTAGGTTCGCTGATTTCCACTATGACGCCGGCCCGGCCGGCCGGCGGGCGCCGAAGGTCCTGGCCCTGGGGGTACGTGGACCCGGTGGCCGGGGCCCAATGGAACAGGGCCGCCCGGGGAGGTCTTCTCCCGGGCGGCCCCGTGGTCTAGCGGTTCAGCTCTGGTTCACGAACGGCCCCGGTGGGGGTCAGAAGGTGAGCTTCCAGCTGTCGATCTTGCCGGTGTCGATGTTCGCGTTGTCGTTGACACGCAGCTTCCACACGCCCTGGGCGACCTCGGAGGAGGCGTTGACCGTGACGGACTTGATGATGTTGTCCGCACTGCCGCCGCTGCGGTTGTGCAGGTTGTACAGGGTGCCGTCGGGGGCGACGAGGTCGACCTTCAGGTCACCGATGTAGGTGTGGAGGATGTTGAGGTCCACCTTGAGGGTGCTCGGGGCGTTGCCCGTGCGGTTCACGGTGATCGGGGAGTCGACCGTCGAGTTGTCGGCGATCGCGTAGTCGGTGGTGTTCTCGAAGACGTTCGGCTGTGTGGTGCCGACCGTCCAGGTGAACGCCGCCGTCCCGGTCTGGTTCGCCGAGTCGGTCACCGTGACGGTCACGTTGGACGTGCCCGCCGTGGAGGCCGTACCCGAGATCAGGCCGTTGGAGGCGTTGATCGACAGCCCGGCCGGCAGGCCGGTCGCCGCGTAGCTCAGGGCACCCGCGTTGGTGCTGGTGGCCTGGATCTGCAGGCTGACCGCGCTGCCCGTGACGGTGTTCTGGTTGCCCGGGCTGGTGACCGTGACGCCGTTCGTGGGACGGGCGCCGACGGCGATGGCGGCCCAGGCGTGCGCGACGTTGGTGTACGTGGCCGAGCCGGAGCCGTACAGGTCGGCGGCGGCCTGCAGGGTGGCCGTACGGGCGGCCGCGTAGTTGGTGTTCGACCGGAACAGGCCCGTGGTCAGGGCGCGGAACCAGATCTTGGACGCGGCGTCGCGGCCGATCGGGGTGACCGGGAGCCCGTCGGCGGTCGGCGAGTCGTAGCTCACGCCGTTGACGACCTTGGCGCCCGAGCCCTCGGAGGCCAGGTAGTACCAGTGGTTGGCCGGGCCCGAGGAGTAGTGGACGTCGATCGAGCCGAGGCCCGAGTACCAGGAGTCCTTCGACGAGCCGTCCTTGCTCGGCTTGTCCATGTAGCGCAGCGGGGTGCCGTTGCCGCGGATGTCGATCTTCTCGCCGACCAGGTAGTCGCCGACGTCCTGCGGGTTGGCGGCGTAGAACTCGACCGCCGCCGCGAAGATGTCGGAGGTGGCCTCGTTCAGACCGCCCGGCTCACCGCTGTACGTCATGTTGCCGGTGACCGAGGTCAGGCCGTGCGTCATCTCGTGCGCGGCCACGTCGGTGGAGGTGAGCGGCTTGGCGTTGCCCTCACCGTCGCCGTACGTCATGCAGAAGCAGGAGTTGTCCCAGAAGGCGTTCACGTAGTTGTTGCCGTAGTGGACCCGGCTGTACGGGGAGACCCCGTCGTTGCGCAGGCCGTTGCGGCCGTGGACGTTCTTGTAGTAGTCCCACGTCACCTGCGCGCCGTAGTGGGCGTCGGCGGCGGCCGTCTCCAGGTTGGCCGGCAGGCCGTTGCCCCAGACGTCGTCCGTTCCGGAGAACAGGGTGCCGGTGCCGGAGGTGGCCCGGTTCAGGTTGTTGGTCTTGTGGCCGCCGCGCGAGGCGTCGTTCAGCGTGTAGTTGCTGCCCGACTGCGCGGTTCCGATGGTCACCTGGCCGCTGTACATGGTGTTGCCGGTGCCGGTCTCGATGCCCTGCCACTCGGTGATCTTCGCGCCGGTCTTGGCGTTGGTCACCACGTGCAGCTCGCTGGGCGTGCCGTCGTGCTGGAGGCCGCCGACGACGGTCTCGAAGGCGAGGACCGGAGCGCCCTCGGCCGCCCAGATCACCTTGCGGGCGCCCTTGGTGGCCTTGGCGTCCTTGGCACCCTCGGCGTTGGCGGCGGAAACCGCCTGGCCCTCCGCGACGGACGGCGCGACGGTGGCGGTGGTGTCCACCTTCAGGTCGTGGTTCGTGGCCTTGGTGACGCTCTTGGTGACGCCGCCCTTGGCGTGGACGGTCAGGTCACCGCCGAGCACCGGTATGCCGTCGTAGGTGCGCTCGTACGTGGTGTGGGTGGTGCCGTCCACGTCCTTGACCACGTCGCGGACGATGAGCTTCTCGCCGCTGCCGAGGCTGAGCGCCTTGGCGGCCTGCGCGGTGGTGGAGTTGGCCTCGGCCAGGAGCGTCGCACGCTCCGAAGCGCTGAGTTTGAGATTGGCCGCGCCCGGGTTGGCCTGGGCGACCGATCCGGCCTGCGACGCGGTGGCGTCGGCGTTGGCGGAACCTGTCTGGATGCCTACGGCGAGGAGAGCGGCCGCGGCAACAAGCGCGCCGGCCGTGGTGGCACGCCGCTGGGGGGTGGGACTCAACGCAGACTCCTTCTGCAAGGGGGGTTCCGGATGGCTGGGTGGGCCTCCGGGCAGATCGGGCTGGTGCGATGAACGGTCGAAGAGTGCCACCTGCGCGCTGTGATGTCAGGGCCGCGTCAAAAGGTTGGCCGGAAATCGTTCGTTGTCCGAAGAGACGTATCCGGTATGCGGAACATTCACTTTGGGATGAGAGAGGGGGCGCGTCCCGCACCCGGAATGCGGACGGCCGGGCGCTAACGCTTGGGCAACAAGATGTCCGGTTCCGGGAAACGGCATTTACCGTACTGGCGTTTGTCGTACTGTTTCCCGGTGCGCCTGATGTCCACTGTTTGGGGAAGCCGCGGACTCGCGCCACCGTCATAGACCACGTGCCAGGGGGGCCTCATGAGGCATGTCCGTATTCCTGTGCAAAGAGTGGCCGGCGCGGCCCGGGCGTCGGCCATGCGGGCCCGGGGCCTGCGCGACAAGGCCCGTTGGTACCTGCCGGCCGCGGTCGCCGCGGACCTGATCGGCGCGGGAGTACCCGTCGGCCTGGTCTTCGAGGCCGCCCACCAGGCCCGGCCCCTGTTCTGCGCCCTCGGCGCGGCCCTCGCCTGGACCGGCGTGCAGCTGATGCGCCGGCGCTACGCGGGCCGCGCGCTCGGCGAATCCCGGGGAGTCCTGCCCGTCCTGCACGACTGGCTGATTCTGATCGGCGTACTCGCCGTGGCCCGCGTGGTCACGGGGGAGAACACCCCCCGGCTGTCCGCCCTCGGCGCCCTCGTACCCGCCCTGCTCGTCACCGTCGCCTGCCACAAGCTGACCTACCGCCACCTCTCCGCCGCCCGGCGCGAAGCCCAGGCGGTGAGCCGGGTCCTGGTCGTCGGCGAGCCCGACGCCGCCGAGTCCGTCATCGGACACCTCGCCGCGCGCACCGACCACCCCTACGTGGTGGTCGGCGTCGTCCCGGTGGGTCCCGGCGGGCTGGACAGCGGGGTACCCGTGGCGGCGCGGCTCGGCTCCGCGATGGCGCAGTCCCCGAACGGGGACTCCGCCGCCGTGCTCGGAGCCGTCTCCGCCCACCGCGCCGACCTGGTGCTCGTCGCACCGGGTGCCCGGCTCGCGGGGGAGCGGCTGCGCCGGATCTCCTGGGCCCTGCACGACGCCGGGCTGGAACTGGCGGTCTTCCCCGGGCTGGTGGAGGTCTCCGTCAAGCGACTGGAGACCCTGTCCGCGGGCGGCCTGTCCATACTGCGGGTGGCGCCGCCGGTGAGCCGCGGCATGCAGACCCTGCTGAAGTCGGTACTGGACCGGGCGGGCGCGGCGCTCGGACTGGTCCTGCTGTCGCCGGCCTTCCTCGCGATGGTCCTGGCGATCCGCTGCGGCTCGCGCGGGCCGGCCTTCTACCGGCAGCGGCGCATCGGCCGCGACGGTGTCCCCTTCGTCATGTGGAAGTTCCGCACGATGGTCGTGGACGCCGATGCGCGCAAGGCCGAGCTGTCCGGGGCCAACGAGAACGACGGCCTGATGTTCAAGATGCGGCGAGACCCCCGGGTCACCCGCGTGGGCCGGCTGCTGCGCCGCACGTCCATGGACGAACTTCCGCAGCTGATCAATGTGGTGGCGGGCAACATGTCACTGGTCGGCCCGCGCCCTCCGCTGCCGGAGGAGGTGGCGGAGTACGACGAGGTCGAACTGCGCCGGCTCGCGGTGCGGCCCGGGATGACCGGGCTGTGGCAGATCAGCGGGCGGTCCGACCTCTCGTGGGACGAAACGATCCAGCTCGACCTGCAGTACGTGGACAACTGGTCGTTCACCAGTGACGTCGACGTCATGGGCCGCACGCTCCGCGCCGTGGTCGACGGTCGCGGAGCGTACTGAGGCACCGGGGATCCCTGCCTTGGGATCAGCCCTGCCCGCTGCTCCGCTCCTTGCCCGGCCCGCTGTCCTGCCCGGAGTCCTGCTCGCGCCACCAGGCGTACGTGGCGGCGATGCCCTCGCGCAGCGGGACCGCGGGCTTCCAGCCGAGCCCGCGCAGCCGGGTCACGTCCAGCAGCTTGCGGGGCGTCCCGTCGGGCTTCGAGGTGTCCCAGGCGAGCCTGCCGCGGAAGCCGGTCACCTCGGCGACGGTCTCCGCGAGGGCCTTGATGGTCAGGTCCTCGCCACAGCCGATGTTCACCGGCTCGGCGCCGTCGTACTCGCGCAGCAGCACGGCGCAGGCGGCCGCCAGGTCGTCCACGTGCAGGAACTCCCGGCGGGGCGTCCCCGACCCCCACAGCGTGACCTCCTCGCGCCCCTCGGCGGCGGCCTCGTGGAAGCGCCGGATGAGGGCGGGCAGGACGTGCGAGGACTCCAGGTCGAAGTTGTCGCCCGGGCCGTAGAGGTTCGTGGGCATGGCGGAGATGTACGAGGCCCCGTACTGCTTGCGGTACGACTGGACCTGGACGATGCCGGCGATCTTCGCCAGGGCGTACGCCTCGTTCGTCGGCTCCAGCGGGCCGGTCAGCAGGGCGTCCTCGCTGATGGGCTGCGGGGCCAGCTTGGGGTAGATGCAGGAGGAGCCGAGGAACAGCAGCCGGCCGACCTCCGCGGCGTGCGCCCCGGCGACGACGCTCAGCTGGATCTTGAGGTTGTCCTCCAGGAACTGCACCGGGAACGTGCTGTTGGCCATGATCCCGCCGACCTTGGCGGCGGCCAGGACGACGGCGTCGGGCCGCACGTCCCGCAGGTACGCCGCGGTCGCGGCGGCGTCGCGCAGATCGAGGTCGGCGCGGCCGCGGGTGAGCACCTCGTACCCGTCGGCGGTGAGCCGGCGGACGACCGCGGACCCCACGAGGCCGCGGTGGCCGGCGACGAAGACGCGGGCGTTCGGGGGCAGGAACGGCGAACTTGTCATACCGCCGATGATGCCAGTCCGCTGTCCGCGGTTTCACGGGGGAGCCCCCGGCCGCGGTTGCCTGCCGCACGCCTCGGGGCCGACCCCGGAAGCCCCGGCGGGCAGGGGGATTTCGGGTGGCAGCGGCGAGTCCGGTACATACCGCCCCGCAAGGGGGCGAGGGGGCCCGATCCGGCGGGAGGGGGCTCCGGGTCGAACGTGTACGGTACCGATCTGGTACCCGTCTCCAGCCCCCTGGCGACGGACCGCGCAGCACCCGGGCCCGGCCCCACTCCACATCCGGCGGCCGGCTCGAACACCGGAGGCCGCGGACTCCAGCCGCACTCCGGGGGCCGGTACCGACCCGGACCCGGGGTCCGGAACCAACCCGCACCCGGTGCCCGGCACCGACCCGCACGACGAGGCGTGACCCCGGGGCACACCCGGGGCCGCGCCCCGAGCCACACCCGGGGCGACGCCCCGAACCGAACAGCTCCGGCCCGTACACCGGGGCGCAGCCACGACCGCACCGCAACGATCCCCAGGGGGACCCAATGGGCAAGACCGCGCTGATCACCGGCGTCACCGGGCAGGACGGCTCGTACCTCGCAGAGCTCCTGCTCTCCAAGGGCTACACGGTGCACGGGCTCGTGCGGCGGTCCTCCAGCTTCAACACGGAGCGGATCGACCACATCTACCAGGACCCGCAGACGGCGAACCGTTCCCTCGTGCTGCATCACGCCGACCTCTCCGACGGCGTCGCCCTGGTGAACCTGCTCCGCGAGATACGCCCCGACGAGGTCTACAACCTCGGCGCCCAGTCGCACGTCCGCGTCTCCTTCGACGCCCCGCTCTACACCGGCGACGTGACCGGCCTCGGCGCCCTGCGCCTGCTGGAGGCGATCCGGGCCAGCGGCGTGGACACCCGCATCTACCAGGCCTCCTCCTCGGAGATGTTCGGCGCCACCCCGCCCCCGCAGAACGAGGCCACCCCGTTCCACCCGCGCAGCCCGTACGGCGCCGCGAAGGTGTTCGCGTACTGGACGACGGTGAACTACCGCGAGGCGTACGGCATGTTCGCCGTGAACGGGATCCTCTTCAACCACGAGTCCCCGCGCCGCGGCGAGACCTTCGTGACCCGCAAGATCACCCGCGCGGTCGCCCGGATCAAGGCGGGCCTCCAGGAGAAGCTCTACCTCGGCAACCTCGACGCCGTCCGCGACTGGGGCTACGCCCCGGAGTACGTGGACGCCATGTGGCGGATGCTCCAGCAGGACGAGGCCACCGACTACGTCGTGGCCACCGGGGTCGCCGCCACCGTCCGCGAGTTCGTCGAGGCCTCCTTCACGCACGCCGGCCTCGACTGGAACGAGCACGTGCGCTACGACCCCAAGTACGAGCGCCCCAGCGAGGTCGACGCCCTGATCGGTGACGCGTCCAAGGCCCACGACCTGCTCGGCTGGAAGCCGACGGTCCTGGTGGCCGAGCTGGCCAGGATCATGGTGGATTCCGACATCCGGCAGGTCGAGGACCAACTGGCGGGCGCCAGCGTCCGCATCGACCGCTGAGGCCTTATATTTCGCCTACGATTTGCCCTGTCCCGGCCATTCGCGCAGCTATCGGCGGCTGTGGCCGGGGCAAATCTGCCGTATGTCCGTAGTGCTCCATCCGCGTCCGGACTCGTTGATTCCAAGTTGGTAAGCAATGGGTCCCGCGTGGTGACCAGGCCCTCGCGTGAGCCCTAGTCTGCGCCAGTACATATGGCTGTTCCGCCAGTTGTCGAACCAGCCATTCAAGCCGGGCAATTGCCCTGGGGGGCTCATGCGTAGATCCAGAGGGCTGACTGCTGCCCTCGCCCTGTCACTGGCCGGCGCCGGCACCGCGATAGGCCTGGTGCTGATACCCGAGGCGTCGGCCATCACGCAGCCGGTGGCCTTCACCGCCGACAACCTGCCGACGTGGCAGCCCAACGGGATCGTCTGGGCGATGGCCGAGGCCAACGGCACCGTCTTCGCCGGTGGCACCTTCTCCGCCGTCCGCCCGCCCACCGGCGACGCCGGTGCGGAGCAGGAAGCCGTGAACTTCGTCGCGCTCGACGCGGCGACCGGCGCCCCCACCTCCTGCAAGCTCTCCTTCACCATCGGCGACGGCAGCGCGACCGTGCGCGCGCTCACCGTCTCGAAGGACAAGAAGACCCTGTACGCGGGCGGTTACTTCTCCGCCGTCAACGGAACCCCGGTCAACAGCGTCGCCGCCATCGACATCGCGACCTGCACCCCCAAGGCCTCGTTCCACCCGAAGTTCCCCTCCACCGTGCGCGCCCTCGCCGCCACCGACACCACCCTGTACGCGGCCGGGGACTTCAGCACCGTCGAGGGCGCGACCCGCGAGCGGTTCGCCGCGGTCGACGCCGCCTCCGGTGCGCTCAAGCCCTTCGTCGCCAACGCCGACGACCCCGGCCGCGCGCTCCAGCTCAGCAACGACGGCAAGAACATCCTGCTGGGCGGCGACTTCTTCACCGTCAACGGATCCCAGAGCCACGCGCTCGCCGTCGTGAACGCCACCACCGGAGCCGTCGTCAAGACCTACGGCACCATCCCCTCGATGTCGGTCATCAAGTCCATCACGGCCGACGCCACGGGCTACTACACCGGCGCCGAGGGCACCGGCGGCTTCGACGGCCGCGTCGCCCTCGCCACCGACTTCAGCGAGAAGTGGCGCGACCAGTGCCTGGGCGCCACCCAGGCCGTGCTGCCGTACGACGGAGTCCTCTACAGCTCCTCGCACGCGCACAACTGCACCTCCGAGGGCCAGTTCCCCGACGGCAAGCGCCACTTCCTGCTGGCGCAGCTGACCGACTGGGGCAACGGCGGCCTCGACGCCCCCGCGCCCATCGGCGGCTTCGTGCGCAGCCCGGCGAAGCTCGGCTGGCACCCCACCTCCAACGACGGCCTCGGCGAGGGCATCGGCCCGCGCGTGATGGCCATCGCGGAGAAGGGCACCGCCAAGTACATGTGGGTCGGCGGTGAGTTCACCCTCATCAACGGCAAGGCCCAGCAGGCCCTGACCCGCTTCGCCTCCACCGGCGACGTCGGCGCGCCGACCACCCCGGTCGCCAGCGTCTCCAGCGTCAAGCCCGGCGAGGTCCAGGTCCGCTGGCGCGCCAGCTACGACGCGGACGACAACAAGCTGACCTACCGCATCTACCGCAACGGCTCCGCGACCCCGATCGCCACCGTCAGCGCGAACTCCCTGGAGTGGCTGCGCCAGCAGGCCTCCTGGACGGACGCCACGGTCAAGGCCGGCGTGTCCTACAGCTACCGGGTCACCGCCACCGACGCGGCGGGCAACACCAGCGCCCTGTCGGCGACGGTCTCGGTCTCGGTCCCGACCACGGTCAGCGCGTACCCCCACCAGGTCCGCGAGGACGGCGCCAATCTGTACTGGCGCTACGACGACGTCGTCAGCCCGTACGTGGCCGACTCCTCCGTCTCCGGCAACACCAGCGGCATCCAGCTCAACGCCCCGGCGCTGCGCCAGACCCCGGGCGCCATCACCGGAGCCAGCACGGCCATGGGCTTCAACGGCACCAGCCAGCAGGTGTACAGCGACCACCGCCAGACGGTCGGCAGCAGCTACACGCTGGAGACCTGGTTCAAGACGAACACCACCCGCGGCGGCAAGCTGCTCGGTTTCGGCACCAACCAGGACCGCAACAGCAACCTGTACGACAAGCACCTCTACATGACCAACACCGGCCGGATCTTCTTCGGGGTCAACCCGGGCTCGACGAAGACCATCTCCACCGGCCTGCTGGACACGTTCAACGACAACAAGTGGCACCACGTGGTCGCCACCCAGGGTCCCGCCGGCATGGCGCTGTACGTGGACGGCAAGCTCAAGGACACCCTCAACGTCACCGGCTCCCAGGCGATCGAGGGCTACTGGCACGTCGGCGGCGACAACCTCGCCGCCTGGCCGTCCCGGCCGACCAGCAACTTCTTCGCCGGCCAGATCGACGAGACGGCCGTCTACCCGAAGGTGCTGACCGAGGCCCAGGTCAAGAACCACTACAACCTGGCCAAGGCCGCCACGGACACGGTCTCCAAGGTCACCGCGACCGAGGACACCTACATCAACCAGGGCGCCCCCAGCACCGCCTACGGCACGTCCGCCTCGCTGGCCGTCCGCGGCACCTCGGCCTACGAGACGTACCTGCGCTTCGACATCCCGGCCGCCCCGGCCGGCACGGTGCTGAAGTCCGCGTCCCTCCAGGTCAAGACCACGACCGTGGCGAGTGCCGGCACCACCGACACCGTCTCGGTGGTCCCGGTCACCGGTACGTGGAGCGGTGCGGGCACGACCTTCAACAGCAAGCCGACCCTGGGCACCACCCCGCTCGGCTCCTTCGCCGGCGTGCCGGACGGTTCGGCGGTCCAGAGCACGACGCTGGACACCGCCGCGCTCTCCGCGGTGCTGGGCAGCAGCTACAGCCTGGGTCTGACGAGCACGGGTACCAACCCGCTGTGGATCTGGTCCTCGGAGTCCACGGCCGTGGACGCCAAGCCGCAGCTGACCCTCACCTTCGGCGCGAAGTAACCGCTTGACGGAGTGCGGGGCCCGGCCGCTTCGACGGCCGGGCCCCGCACGCCCTTCTCATACGTACGGGAGCCACCTCATGTACCGACGCTCCGCGGCGGCCGCCGTCCTGCTCGCCGCCGCCCTGACGCTGACGGCCTGCGGTTCGGGCGGTGACGGCAAGGCCGAAGCCTCGTCCGCCTCGCCCAAGCCGCCGGCCGCCTCGCCGGTCCCCGACCCGGCCGACGCCACGGACGCCCCGGCGCCGGCCGCGCCGGACGCGAAGCCCACGGGTCCGGTCCTGCCGGACGCGAAGCTCGTCCCGAAGACGGGCAGCTTCACCGCGCCGCAGAAGCAGTACCTGAGCGGCAGGGTCCCGGAGAAGATGGACCCGGCGGCCGTCCTGCAGAGCGGCCAGGAAGCCTGCCAGCGGGTGGAGCGCACGGCGAAGCGGGACAAGGACGCGGCGGTCGGCGCCCTCGTGGCCGGGGAGATCCCGGGCGCGAAGGACGCGATCACCTACCTCTGCCCGGAGCAGAAGCCGGTCCTCGACGCGTCGGCGAAGGGCTTCGGGGACGGTACGAAGGAGTCCCCGGCGGCGGGCACCTACCGCGCGCTGACCCAGAGCACGACGTGCACCTGGGAGGCCAAGGGCAAGGACGGCGCCGCCCTCGCCGCGGGCCCGGAGACCCCGCTGAAGCCGGGCGACAAGATCACCGCCAAGATCCCGGCGGGCACGACCCAGTTCGTCTCGAACGGCTGCTACGCCTGGATCCCGGCGTAGCACCCCGCCGAACGCAAACGCCCCTGCTGCCCGAACTCCCGGGCAGCAGGGGCGTTTTCGTTCCCGCATCGGGGGCATCCGCGCCTCCACACGGCGGGGCGGCACCCCGTCCACGAGGCTGGAGGCGAATCCCATGAGGGGCATCAGCGGTTGCATAGGCCTGATCGTGGTGGGGGCCATCCTCACCTTCGCGAGCGACTGGCAGCTGCAGAGCGTGAACCTCGACCTGGTCGGGGTCATCATGATGGTCGCGGGCGCCATCGGCCTCGCGGTCTACGCGAGCGTCCTCAAGCGCCGCCGCGTCGGCGCCCTCCCGGTGGTCGACGAAACCCGCCGCGGCCTCTGAGACATGAACAAGCGCTAGGCGCGGTAAGACGACAACAGCTCCTGCGCGTACTCGTCCTCCGGGGCGAGGTCGTGGACCGCCCGGGAGGCCTCCTCGACTCGCCCCGTCTCGCACAGCAGATTGACGAGGTGGTACAGGGCGCCCCTGTCGCCGCCGTGGGCACGGCGGGACAGTGACGCGTCCATCTTCCGTTCGTGAAGTGACCTGTTGAGCCTTCGGCGTGCGTGGACATCGGTGCGCGCCAGTTCCGCGAGTTCTGTGAACCGCTCCGCGTCGACGAGCAGCTGCAGGTGCCACAAGTGGTTGCGGTGCGCGGAGGAATCGGCGGAATAGCACTCGGCGCGGGCGCTGACCAGCATGATGGCCGCGTCCCAATCCCGGCGCCGCTCTGCTGCCAGGGCCTGCTCGTACCACTCCATGGGATGACGCCCTCAGCGGGAGATGCGTTCGTACACCGGCAGCAGGGTGTCCAGGACCGCGTCCATCGAGAAGGCGGACGACGCCAGTTCGCGGGCGGACTTCGAGGCCGTGGTGTTCTCGGCCGGGTCCAGGAGGGACAGGACCGCTTCCGCGACGCCCGCCGGGCCCGGGTCGACCGCCCGGCCCGCGCCCGCGCGGGCGATGTCGCGGGCCAGGCCGTTGGAGTGGGTCACCACCGAGGGGACGCCCACCGACAGCGCCTCCAGGACCGACATCGGGAACGGCTCCTCCACCGACGGGAGTACGTAGACGTGGGCGCGGCGCAGCTCCGTCAGGACCTCCGCGCCGGACAGGGCGCCCGGGACGGTGAAGCGGGCGGAGAGGCCCAGCTCCGCGATCCGGCCGCGCACCGCCGCGAGTTCGCCCTCGTCGGGGCCGGCCACCACGAACTCCGCGTCCGGGTGCGCCGCCAGGACGGCCGGGGCGGCGTCCACGAAGTCCACCGGGCGTTTGCGGGCCTGCAGGCGGGCCGAGTAGAGGATCCGCGGAGGTCCGGACAGGGCGGGGCGCTCCTCCTGGGCCGGGGTGCCGTTGACCAGGCGGACGGTGTTCGGGAGGGGCGCCCCGGCCACGGCGTCGAGGCCCTCGCGCTCGTGCGGGGTGAGGTACAGCAGGGCGTCGGCGCCGCGCAGCAGGCGGCGTACCGCCAGCGCGTCCAGCACCTTGGCCAGCAGTTTCCCGCTCGGGTCGACCATGCCGTGGGTCTGCAGGACCAGCGGCTTGCCGGCCCGCAGCGCCGCGAGCGCGACGGGAAGGGTGACCAGGTCCCGCGCCAGGTGCACGTGGACCAGGTCCGCGCCCCGCACCAGGCGGCCCGCGGAGGCGAGCAGGGCAGGCGAGGTCATCCCGCTGAAGCCGAGGGGGAGCAGGCGCCGGGCGGGGAAGAGCTTCGCGGGGACCCCTTCCACCGAGGTGGGCCAGGGCTCCGGGAACCCCTCGCCCAGCGCCAGCAGGTTCGCCTCGTGCCCGCGGGCCCGCAGCCCCTTGGCCAGGTTCAGCGCGACCCGTACCGGCCCGCCGAAGGCGTGCGTGGGGGAGTGCAGGGTGACGGCGTGCAGGACTCTCACTTGGGCTCCTCGACCGGGCGGCGCCGCCCGTCCTGGGTCTGCAGGGTCAGCGCGGGGAGGTCCTTGTGGACCACGGCCCCGGCGCCGGCGACCGCGCACCGGCCGATGGTCACCCCGGCCAGCACGGTGGCCCGTACCGCCACCCACGCGCCGTCCTCGACGGTGACCGGCGCGTTGCGGTAGCGGAAGTCGGCGGCCCGGTGGTCGTGCGAGCCGGTGCACAGCAGCGCCTCCTGCGAGACGCAGGCGTGCGCGCCGATCGTCACGGGCTCCAGGTTGAGTATCCAGGCGCCCTCGCCGATCCAGGCGTGGTCGCCCACGGTCAGCTTCCAGGGCCACAGCACCCGCACCCGGTGGCGGATCAGCACGCCGTCGCCGATCTTCGCCCCGAAGGCCCGCAGCAGCGCGACCCGCAGCCGCGCGGGGCACAGCCAGCTCATGAAGAGCGTGTTCATCACGGCGAACCAGAGCGCCTGCGTCAGCCGCCCGCGCCCCTTGTCGTATCCGGCCAGCGTGAAGGCAGGAAGATCACGCACGGGCACCCCCTCGCACTGCGGCCCCGAACGGCGCCTCGAAGGCGCCTCCCCGGGCGCCGAGCGCTCAGACTAGACTGCGCCCGGATCAGGCACAGGGGGTGGGGGCAAGCGTGGCGACCGATATGCGTGGGGCCGTCGCCCGGGTCGTGCCGCCGCGGCCGGGGGAAGAGAAGAGCTGGGGCCGGGTCACCACGCCGCGGACGCTGCTCTCCCGGGCGCTCTCCGTGCCGCTGGCCCTCGGGTTCACCGTCTTCCTGCCGCTCTTCGTCGCCGTGCAGCCCGGCGCCGGCCAGCACGACGCCGCCTTCTGGCTTCAGCTCCTGCTCACCATGTACGCGGGCGCCCGTCTCTCGGCGATGGTCCTGACCAGCCGCCGCAAGCTGCTCCAGGGCTCCTTCTGGCTCTTCGTCTACATGGCCATGGGCGTGGCCCCCCTCGCGCAGGCCGTGCTCGGCCAGGTGCCGACGCCCGTCGTCGGCCCGCGTTCCGACCTCACCGCCGCCATCAGCCTGGTGCTGCTCGGCTGCGCCGCCTTCGACGTGGGCGTGCTGCTGGCCCGGCACCGGCCGGCCGGCCGTGCGGGCGGTTCGCTCAAGGAGCCGCGCCCGGTCATGGCGCACCGCAGGCGGCTCTACGTGCTGACCGGCGTGGCGTTCCTGGGCGGGGCGGCCCTGATCGTGAAGCTCGGCGGTCCGGCGGTGTTCTTCTCCAGTCGCCAGGAGATCATCGCGGGCATCGAGGAGGCGGGCGTCTCCCAGGACGGCCAGGCCGGGCAGGCGCTGCTGCGCGGATTCGGCACGGTCCCCGCGCTGTTGGCGCTGCTGCTGTACACGCGCTGGCTGATCACCTCGAAGTTCGCCCGCCGCAAGATGTCGATCATCGTCACCTGGTCGGCGCTCATGGTCCTCAACCTGATCGTCAACAACCCGATCTCGAACCCGCGCTACTGGTTCCTGACGGTGATGTTCGCGCTCCTCTTCACCGTCTTCCCGGTGAGCGCCGCGATGTACCGGGTGGCGCTGTCCATGGCCGTGGTGATCGCCCTGCTGGTCTTCCCGTTCGCGGACCGCTTCCGCTACGACGAGAAGAACTACAAGCCGGTGGAGACGACCTCCTTCCTGGAGCCGATGGCGCTCAAGGACTACGACCAGATCGGCATGTTCGCCAACACCATCACCTTCTCGGAGTCCGGTCCCGGGCACTCCTACGGGCGCCAGCTCGCCGGATCCGTCTTCTTCGCGGTGCCGCGCTCGGTGTGGTCGGGCAAGCCGCGCGACACCGGCGTGATGGTCGGCCAGTGGATGGGCACGGTCAACACCAACCTCTCCTCGCCGATCTGGGCCGAGCTGTGGATCGACTTCGGGCCGCTGGGCATGGGTGCGGGGCTCCTGGGGATGGGGTACGCCTCCGCCCGCGTCGACCGGCGCTACGCGAAGCGCGCCCGGCGCAGTTCGCCGCCGGGCAGTCTGATCTCCACGGTGGTCCCGCTGGTCGCGGGGTACTCCTTCATCCTGCTGCGCGGGCCGCTGCTCCAGGCCTCGGGCCGGATCGCCATCGCGGGGATGTGCCTCGCGCTCGTGGCCACGTACCGGCAGGACAGGGCCACCTCCCTGCGCTGACCGCAGACCCGGCCAGGTGCGCAATCGCTTCACAAGTGCATCCACTCAACTTGTGCACCGGATAAGCGCCCTCGGTACAGTGGTGTCATGACCGAGACCGTGGGGCGCCGCGAGCGCAAGAAGGCCCTGACCCGCAAGTCCCTGGCCGATGCCGCGCTGCGCCTGTTCCTGGAGCACGGGTACGACAAGGTCGGCGTCCGTGACGTGGCGGAGGCGGCCGACGTCTCGGTGACCACGCTGTTCAAGCACTTCCCGAGCAAGGAAGCCCTGGTCTTCGGTGAAGACGGGGCCACCAGCGACATCGAGGCCACGCTCGTCTCGGCGGTACGGGACCGCGCGCCCGGGCAGTCGGTCCTGCACTCCCTGCGCGAGCACTTCGTGGAGACCCGGGCGAGCCGGCGGATCGACGACCCGGCGGTGATCGCGCACATCACCCTGGTCCGGGAGACCCCGGAGCTGCAGGAGTACTGGGACCGGATGTGGCGGCGCCACGAGTTCGCGCTCGCCGCCGCGATCGCGGAAGCCGCCGGCGCTCCCGAGGGCGACCTCAGGTCCGCCGCGCTGGCCCGCTTCGTGATGGACACCGCGAGCCTGATCCGCGGCCAGGAGGACCAGCGCCAGGCCATGCGGGAGCTGTTCGCCCTGATCGAAGCGGGCTTCGGCGACACCCCGGCCTGACCGGCCGGGAGAGACTCAGGCCGCCCGGACCTGGTCGGCGGCGGTGGGCGCGGCCGCTTCGGGGACGGGCAGCCGGGCCACGCGCAGCCAGCCCGCCGCGGCCTTCGCGGCGGAGCCGAGGGCCAGCCCCCAGGCGGCTCCGGCCACGCCCCAGGCGGCGTACCCGCCCAGCAGCAGCCCGACCGACAGCAGCGAGAAGACCACCTGGAGCGAGAGCGTGGCCTTCGGGTTCAGCACCCGCAGGGTCAGCAGCGCACAGGTGCCGAGCCCCATGACGGCGTACTGGGCTCCGGTCGCGGGCAGCAGCGCGGCCGCCGCCTGCCAGGTGTCGCCGAGCAGTTCGCGGCCGGCCCGCTCCGGCAGCGCGTGGAGCACGGCCCCCCACGCGGCGCCGGTCACCGCGAGCGCGCCGCCCATCAGGGCGGTCAGCCGGACCACGCCCCGCTTCCCCGAGGCCCGGCCGACGACCGGCGGGCCGAAGGAGTTCGCGGAGTTGAACAGCACGTTCAGCGGCCCGAAGAGGGTGGTGGCGCCGCGCAGCGCGCCCACGGCCAGCGGGGTCGCGAAGACGCCGAGCCCCAGGACGGCGAGCTGACTGGAGCCGTTGCCCACGGCGAACTCCACCACGAACCGCTGTCCCAGGTGGCCGCGCCGCAGGTAGGGGCGGATGTCGGCGGCGGCACCCCGTACCGAGGGCCGCAGCAGCCACAGGCCCAGCGCGAGCGCGGGCAGCGCGGAGATCCCCCACACCAGCACCAGCCGCCCCGCCGAAGCGCCCTCGGGCTGGAGCAGCAGCGCCGGCACCACGCAGGCGAGGCGCAGCGCGTCGGCGGCCAGCGCCCGCCCGGGCACCCGCAGGGCGGAGAAGCAGTAGCGCAGCCCGTCCTGGAGGAGCACCAGGGGCAGGACGAGTCCCAGCGCGAGGAACGCCCGTCCGGTGGCCCCGGGCAACAGCAGTCCCAGGAGGGCCAGTACGGCTCCCACCGCGGCCGAGGCGGCGCCCGTGAAGGCGAGCCCCGAGCGGCAGGCCCCGGCCAGACGGGCCGGTTCCTTCTCCAGCACCAGGGTCTGGCCGACGTAGGCCATGCTCAGGCCGAGCAGCACGGTGAAGGTCACGTAGACCATCGTGAAGTCGGCGAAGCCGGCCGCCGAGGAGAGCCGGGCGGCCAGCACCAGGACCAGGATGTTCGTGGCGCTGGACGCGGCCTGGTCCAGTACTGAGGCGACCGCGGCTAGGCCGCCTCTTTCGGATCCTGTCGGACGAGCCCGCGGCGTCTGGTGCCGTGCCTGGGCGTGCTGTCGGGGCGTTCGCGTACTGGACGTACGTGGTCGTCTCGGCAGTGCGGCCAGGCGCGGTGCCAGGCGTCGCGGGCCCGACAGGATCCGAAAGAGACGGCCTGGGCCGCGCCGGCTCACCGCCGGCCCGTGCGGACCGTACGCAGGGCGACCGTGTCGGTGCCGTCGCCCGGGATGTGCTGGGCGGCGTCGGCGGCGGCCACCTCGTACGGGATCGGCTGCGGCTCCCGCGAACCGGGCGAGGGCGCGGGCGGCGCGGGCCGGGGCTCCTCGGCGGCGGGGTCGCCGCCCTTGGGAGCCCTGCCGAGGCCGCGCTTCTTCTCGCCCGGCAGCGGCGCGTGCAGGACGGCTCCCAGCACCGTGCCGCCGGCCCCGCTGATCAGCTCGCGGATGCGGGAGAGGTCGGTGCGGCGCACCGCGCCGGGGTTGCAGACGACCAGGACGCCGTCGACGCGGTCGACGAGCGCGAGGGCGTCGGCGTACGAGAGCACGGGCGGGGCGAGCACCACGACGGTGGAGTTGGGGGAGTCGGCCTCGGAGATCAGCCGGGTGGCCCGCTGCGAGGTCAGCGCGCGGGGCACGTTGCGCACCCGCTCGCCCGGGATCAGGTCGAAGCTGCCCGATTCCCCGGCGTCCACGAGGAGCTGGCGGCCGTCGGGCCACTCGGTGTCCCCGTGCTGCGCGCCGGCGCCGCCCTGCGACTGGCTCCAGCGCGGCCGGCCGGCGGCGTCGGTGGGCAGCTGGCTGGCCAGCACCGGGGTGCGCAGGTCGGCCTCGATGAGGAGCACGTCCTTGCCGGTCTCCGCGAAGGAGGCGGCCAGGTTCACCGCCACGGCGGCGGCGATCTCGCTGCTGCCGCGCGGGGCGACCACGAGGAGGCGGCGCCGGTCCGCGAAGCGGGCGTCGTAGGCGAGCCGGAAGGCCACCGAGCGGAACTCCTCGGCCAGCCGGGGGTCTTCCTCGCCGGCCGCGAGCAGCGGCCCGCCGTCGGCCTTGCCCCGCGGCAGGGAACCCAGGACCGGCGCGCGCAGGGCCCGGGCGACATCGCCCTCGGAGCGCGGAGCCGGGTCGAAGACCAGGCGCACCCAGGCGCCGAGCAGGCCCAGGGCGAGGCCCACGGCCGCGCCGAGCGCGAGGGACATGGGCAGGCCCGGGCCGTCGGCCCCGTGCGGCGGGACGGCGGAGCTGGTGACCCGGCCGGGGGTCATGTCCAGGGCCTGGAGCTTGGCGATGTTGCCGTTGAGGGTGTTGATCTTGCTCTGCTGGTCGGTCTTGGAGGAGTACGCGGCGTCCCGCGCGGGACCGGCCGGCATGCTCGTGATCTGCTTGGCGAGCTCGTCGAGCTGCTTGGCCACCGGGTCGCGCTGGTCCTGGTAGCCCTTGACCATCTTGTCGCGGGTGACGTCGAGGGCCTCCTGCCGCTTGAGCAGGTAGGCCTCGGTCATCGCGTTGGCGCGCTTGGCGGCCTCGGCGGGTGAGGAGGCGGTGTAGGTGAAGCGGAGCACCATCGTCTGCGGGGGGTTGGTCACCTGCAGACCGGCGCGCAGGGCCGAGAAGTCGGTGGGCGAGACCCCGAGCTTCTTCGCGGCCTCGTTGGCTATGGAGCTGGAGAGCGCGACCTGCCGCTCCGAGCCGATGTTGATCGCCTTGTCGGGGGCGAGGCTCGGGTTGAAGGGGTCGTCGGTGGGCGCGCGCAGCACGATGTCGGCGGTGGCCACGTAGGTGTCCGCCGTGGAGACGCCGAGGTAGACCCCGCCGAGCAGGCCGATGCCCACGCCCGCGCCGATGAGCCGGCGGTAGCGCAGGAGCTGGCGGAACTGGTCCCGGAGCAGGTCCGGTTCGTCCTCGGCCGGAGCCGCTGCCGGGCGGTTGGTCTCGATCACGGCCGGGGACCCCCAAGTGCTTCGTCCATCAGTGCGTCGATGCGGGCGAGGCCCGCCTCACGGCTCAGGTGCGCCGCCACGTGGCGCGGCCCGGCCGCCCCCAGTGCGTCCGCGCCCGCGGGGTCCTCGGCCAGCGCCCGTACGGCCTTCAGCAGGGCCTCCGGGTTCTCCGGCGGTACGAGCACCCCGGCGCCCGAACGTTCCACTTCCTGGGCGGTCCCGCCCAGTGCCGCGACGGAGGCGACGACGGGACGGCCGGCCTGGAAGTACGAGGTCAGTTTGGACGGCACGCTCATGTCCATCACGGCGGCGTGCTGCGTGACCGCGAGCACGTCCGCCGCGGCGAGGATATCGGGGAACTCGCCGTCCGCGGCAGGGGGGATGATGTCGAGATTGGGAACATCGGCCGCCAGGTCGGCGAGGGCGGAGCGCTGGCTGCCGTCTCCCATCAGTACGAAACGGACGCTCGGGTCCAGCCGGGCGGCGCCGACGAGGACCTCCAGCCCCTGCTTGAGCCCCATGTTCCCGGAGTGCAGGACGACGGTCTGGTCGGGAGCCCACCCGAGGTGGTGGCGGGTCCGCCCGCGCGGCTTGGTGGGCAGCGCCACGTGGGACCAGTTGGGGACGAGCCGGATCCGCTTGGGGTCCACGCCCATGCCGACGACCCGGTCGACGAACGTCTCGTGGATCACACCGACGAGGGTGGCCCGCTTCAGGGCGTGGGCCTCGGCCCGACCGGCGAACGCGGCCGCCTTGTCCCCGCCGCTGATCCCGCTCTGCGCGGCGGCGGCGCCCATCAGGTCCTGGACGACCGGGACGAAGGGGACCTTCCAGCGTGCCGCGAGGCGGGCGGCCACCAGACCGCCGGCCAGGCTGGGCATCTGGGCGAGGACCGCGTCCGGCTTCGCCATCCGCGGCGGGGCCACGGAGCCGTGCAGCAGAATCGATCCTTCGAAAAGGGCCCGACGCAGGGCGGTCTGGCGCGGGGGGACGGTGTGCGCACGCCGGTGCACGGTCACGCCCGCACGCTGTTCCGTGCGCCGTAGCGCCCCCTTGTACTCCGGCTCGACGGACCAGGCCGGGTAGTGGGGCATGCCCGCCAGGACGTGGGTCTCGTGACCGAGATCCGCCCAGTGCTCCGCGATCTGGGTGGCGTACGGGCCGATGCCCGTGTGCTCGGGGGCGTAATTCGTGGAAACCAGCAGTAGGCGTCGCTGACCGGATTTCGACACTGGACGTCCCCCTCTCACCAGGATGATGCGCACGTCACCCTATTCGTTCACCGGCAACACAGGGAACGTGCACGCTATTGTCTGCTAATCCGCCACACCGGGGTGTGCGGCTTCTGGGGGATAACACGTGACGGAGCAGGACATGTCCGAATTTGCCGAGACCGGGCACAGACCACACCGCATCGGCTACGCGCCGGGTGCCTACGATCTGTTCCATATCGGACACCTCAACATCCTTCGCCACGCCCGGAGTCAGTGCGACTACCTGGTGGCCGGGGTGGTATCCGACGAAATGGCCGAACTCGCCAAGGGGCGACGCCCGGTGATCCCGCTCGTCGAGCGACTGGAGATCGTCCGCAGCGTGCAGTACGTGGACGCCGCCTTCGTCGAGACGGTTCCGGACAAAGTCGAAACGTGGAAGCAAGTCCGTTTCGACGTCATATTCAAGGGCGACGACTGGCGCGGCACCCCCAAGGGCGACCAGCTCGAAAGGGACTTCGCCGTGCACGGGGTCGAGGTCGTCTACTTCCCGTACACGGTCCACACCTCCAGCACCCAGCTGCGCCGGGCCCTTGACGTGCTGTCGCAGCCGCTCGCCACGGAACAGCGGGGCTGAGCGGCGCCAACGGCAGGGCGAGGCGGGGCATCCGGCGGGGCATCCGGCCGGGCCGCGGTCCGGCGGCGGGCGCCTGCCCCGGTCACCTCGGTACGGCGCTGAGCTCCCGGAACCACTTCGCGAGGAACGCCACCAGGAACAGCGCGGCCATCACGCCCGCCCCGGCGTACGCCCAGCGGAACGCGCCGCTGCCGCCGAGGAGCAGGAACACCAGGCAGAACACCCCGTAGTCCACGGGCAGCAGTGCCACCGCGCGCAGGGCCGACGGTGCGGCGGCCGCGCTCCCCGGCGCCGGCTTCGGCTTGAGCTTCTCGGTCAGCAGCCCCCCGAAGAAGGTCACCACCGCGGCGAGCTGGAAGCCCAGGGGCACCAGCAGCCAGCCGGCCGAGGCGGCTCCGTCAGCCCCGCCGCCGCCGATCCCGTAGGCCTCGGGGAAGCGGTAGAAGGCGATCAGCACGCAGGTGTGCAGCGCGGTGAGCTTCGCGCAGTCCACGACGTGGTCCAGCCACTCGCCCGCCGCACTGCCGCCCCCGCGGAGCCGGGCCAACTGCCCGTCGGCGGAGTCGAAGGCGAAGCCGACGGCGAGCAGGGCCCACACCGCGATCCCCAGCCCCCACGAGGGCGAGACCAGCGCGACGGCGGCCGCGCCCGCGAAGCTCAGGGCGGCGCTGATCAGCGTCACCTGGTTCGGGGTGAGCCCGAGCGCGTACGACCCGGCGGC
Organism: Streptomyces sp. GL_141; assembly: GCF_057834385.1. Lineage (NCBI taxonomy): Bacteria > Bacillati > Actinomycetota > Actinomycetes > Kitasatosporales > Streptomycetaceae > Streptomyces > Streptomyces sp. GL_141. The sequence continues at coordinate 2,528,983 of NZ_CM174402.1, read as the reverse complement.
CAGGTAGCGTCCGACGGGCCGGTTGACGAACCGGGAGTACAGGGACACTCCCTTCGCCGACTTCTGCGCCCCGCGCAGCTCCCGCAACGCGGTCCCGACACTCGCCATCGACTCAACCCCTCGAACATCCGTATGTGCGTGCGTGCGTACGAAGGCCACATCATTGCAGGGTGTTCCGAGGGCTCCCGACCGTCAGCCCGCCACCTTCAGTCCACCACCTGGCCCACCACCTTCAGCAGCAGCACCGCACGGGCCGGGACGGTGACGCTCTCGCCGCCGCGGTGCACGGTGGCGGGCGCCGCCGCCTGGTCCTCCCGGGAGGTGTCCAGGACCAGTTCGTACGCCCGGCCCCACGGCGCCCCCGGCAGCACCCACGCCACCGGCCGGTCCCCGGCGTGCAGCAGCGCCAGGAAGCTGTCGTCCGTGACCTGCCGCCCGCGCTCGTCACGGCCCGGGATGTCCTGCCCCGACAGGTACAGGCCCACCGACCCGGCCGGGGCGTACCAGTCCCGCTCGGTCATCTCCACCCCCGCCGGGGTGAACCAGGCCAGGTCCCGCAGCCCGTCCGCCCCCTGCGAGCGCCCCGAGAAGAACGCGCGGCGCCGCAGCACCGGATGGGCCCGGCGCAGCGCCAGCAGCCGCCGGGTCAGCGCCAGCAGCGGCTGCCAGGACGGGTCCTCCAGCAGCGACCAGTCCACCCAGCTCGTCTCGTTGTCCTGGCAGTACGCGTTGTTGTTGCCGCCCTGCGTGCGCCCGAACTCGTCGCCCGCCACCAGCATCGGCACCCCGGTCGACAGCAGCAGCGTGGTCAGGAGGTTCCGCAGCTGCCGCCGGCGCAGCGCCGCGATCCGCGGATCCGTGCCCTCTTCGGGCTCGCCCTCCACCCCGCAGTTCCAGGACCGGTTGTCATTGGTCCCGTCCCGTCCCGCCTCGCCGTTCTCCTCGTTGTGCTTGGACTCGTACGACACCAGGTCGCGCAGGGTGAAACCGTCGTGCGCGGTGATGAAGTTGACCGAGGCGTACGGCCGCCGCCCGCCCCACGCGTACAGGTCGCTCGATCCCGACAGCCGGTACCCGAGGTCCCGTACGTCGGGCAGCGCCCCGCGCCAGAAGTCCCGTACGGCGTCCCGGTAGCGGTCGTTCCACTCCGTCCACAGCGGTGGGAACGCCCCCACCTGGTACCCGCCCGAGCCCACGTCCCACGGTTCGGCGATCAGTTTCACCCGTCGCAGCACCGGATCCTGGGCGATCACCGCGAGGAACGGCGAGAGCATGTCCACGTCGTGCATCGAGCGGGCCAGCGCCGCCGCCAGGTCGAAGCGGAAGCCGTCCACCCCCATCTCCGTCACCCAGTACCGCAGCGAGTCGGTGATCAGGCGCAGCACGTGCGGGCGCCCGGCGTGCAGGGTGTTGCCGCAGCCGGTGTAGTCCGCGTACCGGCGCTGGTCCGACTGGAGCCGGTAGTAGGCCCGGTTGTCGATCCCGCGCAGCGACAGCGTCGGGCCCAGCTCGCCGGCCTCCGCCGTGTGGTTGTAGACCACGTCGAGGATGACCTCGATCCCGGCGGCGTGCAGCGCCTTGACCATCCGCTTGAACTCGCCGACCTGCTGGCCGGCCGTACCGCTGGAGGAGTACGCGGCGTGCGGGGCGAAGTAGCCGACCGAGTTGTAGCCCCAGTAGTTGCGCAGGCCCCGGCGCAGCAGGTGGTCCTCGTGGGCGAACTGGTGGACCGGCAGCAGTTCCACCGCCGTCACCCCGAGCCCGGTCAGGTGCTCGATCGCCGCCGGGTGGGCGAGGCCCGCGTACGTGCCGCGCAGGTGCTCGGGGATGCCGGGGTGGCGCATCGTGAAGCCGCGCACGTGCAGTTCGTAGATGACGGAATCGGCCCACGGGGTCTTCGGCCGGACGTCGTCCGCCCAGTCGTCGTCATCGTGGACCACGACCCCCTTCGGGACGTGCGGCGCCGAGTCGCGGTCGTCGCGCACGGTGTCCGCGATGTACTGCTGCGGCCAGTCGCGGACGTGCCCGTACACCTCCGGCGGCAGCAGGAAGTCCCCGTCCACGGCCCGTGCGTACGGGTCCAGGAGCAGCTTCGCCGGATTGTGGCGGGCCCCCGTCCACGGGTCCCAGCGCCCGTGCACCCGGAATCCGTACCGCTGCCCGGGCCGGACCCCCGGCAGGAAGCCGTGCCAGATCTCGTGGGTCAGCTCCGTCAGCGCACAGCGGCTCTCGGAGCCGTCCTCCGCGAAGAGGCAGACCTCCACCGCCTCCGCGCCCTGGGCCCACAGCGCGAAGTTGGTCCCGGCCGTCCCGTCCGGCCCCTGGTGGAACCGGGCCCCCAGCGGATGAGAGGAGCCGGGCCATGCGGGCGGCCCGGGGCGGGTCCGCTCCCGCACCGCCGCCACATGGGCTCTGACCTGGCCGTTCACCGTCCCGGTCGACGCCCCGTTCGACGCCGCGTTCCCGTTCCCGTTCCCGTTTCCGGTCCCGGCGCCGTTCCCGTTCCCGTTGCCGGTTCCGTCGGGGTGGCCGGTCCCGTCGGGGTGGCCCGTCCCGTTCGGATGCCCGGTCCCCGCGACGGCTTCCACCGCCTCTTGCTCGGCTGCGCTCGACACTGCCCGCCTCCACGGCTCTCGGTACCTGCGGGGGTGGGGGAACTGCGGCCCCGGCGTCCCTGCCGGAGCCCGCCCCCGTCTGGTCCTTCCCACTGTTCTGCCCGGACTGTCCTGCCTGGAACGTGGGCCGCGCCCACGTTTCCCCCGGAGGGGCCCGGTCGTTGGAGGAACGTGACTCTTCTGACGAGGCGGGCAGGGGCGGGCTTGGCCGCCGTGGCGGTATGGGCGGGGCTCCTCGGAGGCCTGGCCGGATGCACCGAGAACGGCGGCTCCCCGATCGAGATCCAGCTGCCCGGCAAACCCCGGTCACCGGACGAGGCGATCAGGATCACCCCCGACGACAATGCCAAGGGGGTGCCGGCCGAGGGCCCGCTGAGGGTCACCGTGCCCGAGGGCCGCCTGGAGCGGGTCGTGGTCACCAAGGTGGAGGACGCCCAGGAGGAGAAGGTGCCCGGCTCCATCGCCGTCGACGGGCTCAGCTGGAGCCCCGACACGCCGTCGGGCCGGCTCGCGCTCGCGGCCAAGTACACCGTCGACGCGGTCGCGCTCGACGGGCACAACCGGCGCCAGGCCCGGCACACCACCTTCACCACCTACGTTCCCGAGGAGCGGTTCATCGGCTACTTCAAGCCGGAGAACCGCTCGACCGTCGGCACCGGCATGATCATCTCCTTCGGGTTCAGCCGGTCCATCGAACGCCGCGCCGACGTGGAGCGGGCCATCACGATCACCTCCGACCCGGCCGTGGAGGTGGTGGGCCACTGGTTCGGCGACGAGCGCCTCGATTTCCGTCCCAAGACCTACTGGAAGCCCGGCACCGAGGTCACGGTGAAGATCGGCCTGCGGGACGTCGAGGGCGCCCCCGGCTCCTACGGGATCCAGGACAAGACCCTGCGCTTCACCGTCGGCCGCTCCCAGATCTCCACCGTCGACGCGGCCGCGCACACCATGGAGGTCCGGCGCGACGGCGAGCTGCTGTCCACCGTGCCGATCACCGCGGGGGCACCGAAGAACATGACCTACAACGGGAAGATGGTGGTGATGGAGCTCTTCGACGTCACCCGGATGAACGGGCAGACCGTCGGCTTCGGCGGCGAGTACGACATCCCCGACGTCCCGCACGCCATCCGCCTCACCCGTTCCGGGACCTTCCTGCACGGCAACTACTGGGCGAGCCCCGACACCTTCGGCTCCACCAACGTCAGCCACGGCTGCATCGGACTGCGCGACAACAAGGGCGGCGGCTCGGACACCCCGGCCGGCTGGTTCTTCGACCGGACCCTGGTCGGCGACGTGGTGGAGGTCGTGAACTCGCAGGACAAGACGGTCGCCCCGGACAACGGGCTGGGCGGCTGGAACATGTCCTGGCCCACCTGGGTCGCGGGCTCCGCACTCGGCTGATCACCCGTCACCTGTTGTTCCCCGCACCGCCGGTCCCTCACCTGCCGTTCCCCGCACCCGACACCCCAGTCGAGTGATTGTCGTACCGGAATGCCGTAGCGGGGGAGTGTCGGTCCGCCCGGCTCGCCGGAGCCCGCCGCCAGCCTGTACGGGCCCGCACGCACGCGGCGGCGGGCAACGGACGGAGCGTCATGTCAGCAAGGAAGTGGACCCTCGGCCCCCTGGGGCTCGCCCTCGGGGCCGTACTGGCCGCGGGCGCCCCGGCGGCCCTGGCGGCGCCGGCCGCGCCGGGCCCCGGCGGACAGCAGCCGGGGCCGGCCCGGCAGGCCGCCGCCCTGCGTGCACCGCTGCCGGGCAGGCTCGGCCCCTGCCTCGGGGCCGGGTGCGTCGACCCGTTCCCGGCGATCGATACCGGTACCGTCGCCAAGGGCTACGACGAGGGCATCAACATCTTCGTCGGCGCCGACTTCCTCGTCCGCGAGCGCGCCGCCGAGGCCGAGGGCAAGGTCGTCGTCCTCGGCACCTTCGACCAGAACAAGAACCTGGCGGCCACCGGCGGCGGGTACAACATCGGCGTCGTCGGGGCGGGTTCGCTCGTGCAGCCTCCGCCGGGTTCGGACTTCCTGACCACCGGCCGCAACGTCACGATCGCCGCCGATCAGCGGCTGATCGCGGACACCGGCGTCGTCCGCCACGCGGGCACCGCCCCCGGGCCCGGCACCGTCACCGGCCGGCTGGTGGCCGACCCGGCCGCGATCACCCCCTACGCCGGCCTGCGCGACCAGCTCACCGCGGCCAGCCGCTGCTACGCCCGGGTCGACGGCCAGCCGCGCGCGGCGACGGGCACCGCCGTCAACCAGGACGGCACCACGGTCTTCACCGGGGACAACGCCTCCCCGCTCCAGGTCTTCAACGTGGACTTCGACCTGGTGGGCCCGACCGGCGGATCCATCGGCATCCGCTTCGACCGGATCCCGGCCGACGCCACCGTCCTGGTCAACGTCCTGGGCGCCAGTCCCACGATCAGCACCTACGGCGGCAGCATCAACGACGTCGGGGCCGGCGCCGACCCCTGGAACGGCTACCGCACCCGGCTGCTGTGGAACTTCCCCGACGCCACCGCCGTCCAGCTCGTCGGCACCGGGCAGTTCCAGGGGAGCGTGCTCGTCGGCGAGCAGGCCTCGCGCACCACCGTCACCCTGCCCGGGACCAACGGCCGCTTCTTCACCACCGGCGAGCTCCTCCACACCAGCACCGGGGGCGGCGGTCAGGAGTTCCACGCGTACCCCTTCAACGGCGACCTGCCGGCCTGCGGGAACACCGGTCCGGTCACGGGCGCCGTCTCCGTCACCAAGCGGGACGACGCGGACAACGCGCTGGCGGGAGCCACGTACGAGCTGTGGCAGGAGACCAACGGCGCCCCCGGAGCCCAGTTCACCAGCCCCGGCGGGGACACCAAGGTCGCCGACTGCGTGACCCCGGTGAGCGGCGTCTGCTCCCGCACCGTCCCGCTCGGCACGTACTACTGGCGCGAGACGCAGGCTCCGGACGGCTACCAGCTCGCGGAGAACCCCGTCGCCGAACTGACGCTGACCGAGCAGAACGCCACCGCGGGCGCGAGCGTCAGCATGAGCAACACCAAGCTTCCCGGCAGCGCCGAGGTGGTGCTGCGCAAGTCCGACGCGGACGGCGGGGCGCTGCTGCCCGGCGCCCGCTTCGAGCTGTGGCGCGAGGCAAACGACCGTACGGGCCTGCAGACCGACGGAACGCTCCCCGACGAGCAGCTCGCCGGGTCCTGCACCACCGACGCGCAGGGAAGCTGCACGGTCCAGCTCCCCGTCGGTGAGCGGTACTACTGGCGGGAGACGCAGGCACCGGCCGGCTACGACCTGCCGGCGGACCCGGTCACGCCGTTCGACCTCACCGCGGACCACGTGACGACGGGCCTCGTCGTCAGCGTCACGGACGAGCGGACCGGGGAGCCCGACTACGAGGGGTCGATCGAGGTCCTGAAGAAGGACGCGAAGACGAAGCGCCCGCTGCGCGGGGCGGTCTTCGAGGTGTGGAAGGAGACCAACAGCACCCGGGGCCTCCAGACGCGCGGCATCAACCCGGACCGCAAGGTGACGGCGGGCTGCGCGACCGACCGGGCCGGGGTGTGCGCGTTCCCGGGTCTGGAGGAGGGCTGGTACTACGTGGTCGAAACGGCCGTGCCGGAGGGCTACGTCCTCCCGCGCAACCGGGTCACCGGGCCGCTCCACCTGGACGGGACCACCCCGGACCACCGCCTGGTGGTCACCTTGGAGAACAAGCGCGACGACCACGGCAAGGGTGGCAACGGCGGTAAGGACAAGGACAAGGGCAAGGGCAAGGGCCCGAAGCCGCGGCCGGGCGCGTAGGCCGGGCGGAGCGGCCGCCGAGTAGGCCGCCCGGGTGGGCCGGTGACCCTGCCGGCCCACCCGGCGCGCCGGGGCCGGGCGGATCCGGTTGGCTCGGAGCCGACGGCCCGGCCGGCGGGCGCGAGGAGGTCCGCATGCGCACAGGGGACGCGGCAGGTGCGATAGGAGCGATCGGCAGGGCGGCCGCAACGGCCGCGATCCTCGCGGCGGCCGCCCTGGCCCCGCCGCAGACGGCAGCGGCGGCGCCGTCCCCGACACCGTCGTCCCCGGCTCCGGCCGCATCCCCGGCCCCGGCTCCGTCCCCGGCCGCGGAGGCGTGCACCGCCGGGACCGGGCCCTACCAGCGCGAGCTGGAAGACCACCTGGGCCGGACGGCCGACGGAACGCAGGACGCCGGGGACTGCGAGGCGATCCGCACCTTCCAGCGGGCCCACGGGATCCGGCCCGCCGGCGGCTACGCCGGGCTGGTCACCTTCCGGACCATGGTCGCGGTCGCCGCCCGTACGGATCCCAACGCCGCCGGCGACTGCCCGGTCCGTCCGCACCGGGTGACCTGCGTGGACCTGGAGCGCCAGATCCTGTGGGTGCAGCGCGGCCGCACGGTGGTCTTCCCGCCCGTGCCCGTCCGCACCGGACGCGACGACGAGGAGACCCGGCCCGGCTGGCACGAGGTCTACTGGCGCAGCGAGGACCACGTGTCCACGCTCTACAACTCCCCGATGCCCTACGCCCAGTTCTTCGACGGGGGCCAGGCCCTGCACGGCCGCCCCGGCGACCTGTACGCCCACGGCGGCTCGGCCGGCTGCGTCAACCTCTCCGTCCCCGACGCGCGGCGCCTGTGGGACCTGCTCACCGAGGGGGACGCCGTCTACGTCTGGGGCACCAAGCCCGGCACGGAGGGCTGACTCCCGGAGCCCGCACCACTCTTGGGACGGAACGGTGACACGACCGTACTGTCTCGTGATCCCCCATGTGATTTCCTGGCGATAAGCGCGCGACTGTCCGCGCGCGGGGGACATGGGGAGAACGATCGTGAACCTGCAGCCGATACGCGGCCGCGCCCGCACCGGCCTGCCGGCCCTCCTGCTGGGCGCGGCCCTGCTGTTCACCAGCGCGTGCAGCGGTGGTGGAGGCAACGGGGGCGGCGCCGGCGGGAGCGGTGGCGGAGACGGTGGTACCGGTACGACCGGTACCGAGGCGTCGAAGGCCGTCGTGAGCGTCAAGCCGGACGACGGGGCCAAGGAGGTCGCGACGAGCGGCATCCTCAAGATAACCAGCACCGGCGGCAAGCTCACCACGGTGACGGTCGCCGACACCAAGGGCAACGCGGTGGAGGGCAAGCTCGCCGAGGACGGCGCGAGCTGGGAGCCCGCCCGGAACCTCGCCTCCGCCACCGAGTACAAGGTGCACGCGGTGGCCAAGGACGAGGCCGGCCGCGAGTCCGCGAAGGACACCACCTTCACCACCCTCACGCCGGCCAACACCTTCATCGGCCAGTACACGCCCGAAGACGGATCGACGGTCGGCGTGGGCATGCCGGTCTCGATCAACTTCTCCCGCGGCATCACCAACCCCGAGGCCGTCGAGAAGGCCATCACGGTGACGGCCGAGCCGGCCGTCCCGGTCGAGGGCCACTGGTTCGGCAACGACCGCCTGGACTTCCGTCCCGAGAAGTACTGGGCCGCGGGCACCACGGTCACCCTGAAGCTGGCGCTCGACGGAGTCGAAGGCCGCCCGGGGGTCTACGGCAAGCAGACCCGTACGGTCACCTTCAAGGTCGGCCGCTCCCAGGTCACCACGGTCGACGCGAGCAGCAAGCAGATGCAGGTGGTCCGCGACGGCCAGGTGCTCAAGAACGTTCCGATCACCGCGGGCGCCCCGTCGACGACCACGTACAACGGGCAGATGGTCATCAGCGAGAAGTACAAGGTGACCCGGATGAACGGCGCCACCGTCGGCTTCGGCGGGGAGTACGACATCTCCGACGTCCCGCACGCGATGCGGCTGACCACCTCCGGCACCTTCGTCCACGGCAACTACTGGGCCTCGTCCAGCACGTTCGGCTCCGAGAACGTCAGCCACGGCTGCGTGGGCCTGAAGGACGTCCGCGGCGCCGGTGACGGCAGCCAGCCCGCCGCCTGGTTCTTCAACGAGTCGCTGATCGGCGACGTGGTCATCGTGAAGAACTCCAAGGACAAGACCGTCGCCCCCGACAACGGCCTCAACGGCTGGAACATGGACTGGGCGGACTGGATCAAGTAACCCCGGTCGGAATGCAGTCGAGTGGCCCGGTGCTGTGACCCACAGCACCGGGCCACCTCGGGTTAACCGGCGCTAACCTTCCCGTATGACCATCTCTCTCGAAGTCTCCGAAGGCGTCGGCGTCATCCGGCTGGACCGGCCGCCCATGAACGCCCTGGACATCGCTACCCAGGACCGACTGCGCGAGCTCGCCGTCGAGGCAACCGACCGGGCCGACGTCCGTACGGTCGTCATCTACGGCGGCGAGAAGGTGTTCGCGGCCGGCGCGGACATCAAGGAGATGCAGACGATGGACCACGCGGCCATGGTCGCCCGGTCCCGCGGACTGCAGGACGCCTTCACCGCCGTGGCCCGGATCCCCAAGCCCGTGGTCGCGGCCGTCACCGGCTACGCCCTGGGCGGCGGCTGCGAGCTGGCCCTGTGCGCGGACTACCGGATCGCCGCCGACAACGCGAAGCTCGGCCAGCCCGAGATCCTGCTCGGCCTGATCCCCGGCGCGGGCGGCACCCAGCGGCTGTCCCGGCTGATCGGCCCCTCCAAGGCCAAGGACCTCATCTTCACCGGCCGCATGGTCAAGGCCGACGAGGCGCTGACCCTCGGCCTCGTGGACCGCGTCGTCCCGGCCGCCGAGGTCTACGAGCAGGCGCACGCCTGGGCCGCGAAGCTCGCGCAGGGCCCGGCCCTCGCGCTGCGCGCTGCCAAGGAGTGCGTGGACGCGGGGCTGGAGGCCGACATCGACACCGGCCTGACCATCGAACGGGGCTGGTTCGCGGGCCTGTTCGCCACCGAGGACCGCGAGCGCGGGATGCGCAGCTTCGTGGAGGAGGGTCCCGGCAAGGCGAAGTTCCTGTAGGTCCTCCCTGCGGGTGGATTAGCCAGGCCTTAAGGCAGCCTTAAGGAGAATCGGTGATCCACTCTGGGTGATCACCGATGTGCGGTGTGTCACCGCAGGTCAGGGGTGTGCGGCGGCCTCCGTGTTGCCAGTTGCATATGCCAGGACGACCCCTCGGAATCCACGATCCCGGGGGGTCTTTTCCTGCGGAACGGCCCGAACGGCCTTACCGGCCCTCCATGATGGGTGCATGGCGGGTCTGGAGGGTGTGGAACAGCCGCGGCAGCGCAGTAGCGCTTCCGCCGTACGGCTCACGGCGGCCCTGGAGGACGAACTGGGCCTGAAAGCGCTGGAGTTGTACGGGAATCCGGCCGAGGCGGAAGTGACGCTGCCGTCGATGCCCGAGTCGGCCGGCACCGCCCGCCGGCTCACGCAGTGCGTGGTCGTACGCCTGTGGGGGCTCTCGCCGCAGATCGCCGAGCACACGGTCCTGCTGGTCTCGGAGCTTGTGGGCAACGCGGTCCGGCACACGGGGGCCCGCTCTTTCGGTTTACGGATGCTCAGGCGGCGCGGCTGGATCCGCGTGGAGGTGCGCGATCCCTCGCGCGGGCTGCCCTGTCTGATGCCGGTGCACGAGATGGACACCACCGGCCGGGGGCTGTTCCTCGTCGACAAGCTCTCGGACCGCTGGGGCGCGGACCTGCTGCCGCGCGGGAAGATCACCTGGTTCGAGATGCGGGTCGCGGACCGCTAGGAGCCCCCTGGCCTCACTGCCCCCCGAACGCCAGAAACCCCCTGTCGCCGTTGTGGGGCGCTGTGGGGGTTTCATGGGTGTGCCGAGGATCGAAGGGGGTGTGATCCTCGGCGGGGACTTCGCTCGGGTCAACGGGAAGCCGTGGTTCCGACTATGGCAGAAGAGGGACCAAATGCCAAAAGTCCCAAGTTGGACATAAGTGTGCATATCCTAAGACTTTCTACCTAAATCTTAGGTGAGATGGGCCACGGGCCTCGTAATTAGTGAATAAATATCGACTGCCCTGAGTGAATCGTTGATCACATAGCGGACAGTCGCCGGGTGGCACCGGTTCGGCCGAAGGTCCTGAAATGGGTCAATCAATACCTACACGGGCATCCACCCCTTAAATGGGCGGGTGCTCTGCTACCCGGACCGCCGATCCGCTCTCCGTGCCGGCGCGGCGGTCGCCGCCGGCGCCCTCGCCGCCGCCTGTACCCCCGCGGGCCCCGCGGCCCCGGCGAAGGCCGCCCCGGACAAACCGGCGGCGCCGGCCGAAGCGGCCCGGGCCAAGGCGGCCCCCGCCCCGCGCCGGTTCGCCGGGCAGCCCGTGGAGATCGGCCACGGCCCCCGCGGCCGGCCCGGCGTCGCGCTCACCTTCCACGGCAACGGCGACCCCGCCATCGCCACGTCGGTGCTCGCCGAGGCGGAGCGGGCGGGCGCGCGGGTGACCGTACTGGCCATCGGCGCCTGGCTCGACGCCCACCCGGAGATGGCCCGCCGGATCCTGGACGGCGGCCACGAGCTCGGCAACCACACCCAGCGGCACCTCGCGATCAACACCATGCCCGAGGAGCAGGCGTACGCCGAGATCACCGGCTGCGCCGACCGGCTCAGACGGCTGACCGGATCCATCGGCACCTGGTTCCGCCCGTCCCAGACCCAGTACGCCACCCCCCTGGTACGAAAACTGGCCCAGCGGGCGGGCTACCCGCACGTCCTCTCGTACGACGTGGACTCCCTCGACTTCACCTCGCCCGGTGCCGCGGCCGTCGTCCGCACCGTCATCGGCCCGATCCAAGGCGGATCGGTGGTGAGCCTGCACTTCGGCTACGCGGACACGGTCGACGCGATGCCACCCCTCCTCGAAGAACTCGCACGCCGCAAACTGCGCGCGGTGACCACCACGGAGCTGCTGACCCCATGACGACCACCCGCCTTCCCCGGAAGGCCACCGCGTTGCTGGCCGGTCTGGTCCTCGCTGCCCTCGCCGGCTGCGGAGCGGCCGACAAGGGACCCGCCGAGGCCCTCGGCACGAAGGGGCCCGCCGCGCCCGTCAAGGCCGTACCGGCGGCGCCGCCCGGCCTGGCCGGAATGCCGCCGCTCCTCGATCCGAACGACGTGTACGCGGCCGACCGGCCGAACAAGCTCTCCCCGGTGGTCAAGGACTTCCCGTCCCGCGTCTACGTGCCGAACACCAACTCCAACACGGTGTCCGTCATCGACCCGGTCACGTACAAGGTCATCGACACCATCCCCGTCGGCGTCCAGCCCCAGCACGTGGTCCCCTCCTGGGACATGAAGACCCTCTGGGTCAACAACAACCGGGGTCACACGCTCACCCCGATCAACCCGGCCACCGGCGAGGCCGGCAAGCCCGTCGAGGTGCACGACCCGTACAACCTGTACTTCACGCCCAACGGCAAGTACGCGATCGTCATGGCCTCGATGGACAAGGAGCTGGTCTTCCGCGATCCGCACACGATGGACCGGGTGAAGACCGTCCCGGTGACCTGTTTCGGCGTCAATCACGCGGACTTCTCCGCGGACGGCCGCTACTTCATCGTGAGCTGCGAGTTCTCCGGCGAACTGCTCAAGGTCGACACCGAGAAGATGGAGGTCGTCGGCCAGCAGAAACTGCCGTTCGAGGGCGCGATGCCGCAGGACGTGAAGGTCTCGCCGGACGGAAAGACCTTCTACGTCGCGGACATGATGGCGCACGGCATGTGGGTGCTCGGCGGCGACAAGTTCGAGACCCCCAAGCTGCTGCCCACCGGAAAGGGCTGCCACGGCCTGTACGTCAGCCGCGACTCCAAGGAGATGTACGTCTCCAACCGGGGCGAAGGGTCCGTCTCCGTCTTCGACTTCACGCAGAACAAGCTGACGAAGAAGTGGGAGCTGCCCGAGGGCGGCAGCCCCGACATGGGCGGCGTCTCCGCCGACGGCAAGGTGCTGTGGCTCTCCGGCCGCTACAACTCCGAGGTCTACGCCATCGACACCACCACCGGCAAGCAGCTCGCCAAGATCCCGGTGGGCGGCGGACCGCACGGCCTCGCCGTCTACCCGCAGCCCGGCCGCTACTCCCTCGGCCACACCGGCATCTTCCGGTAGGGGGCGAGCGCGCGGACACCGCCCCGCGCGGAGACCGCTCCGCATGGAGAACGCGGCCGTGCCCCGGGGGCTCGCACAGCTCCCGGGGCACTCTCAACTGCTCACCGACGCCTCCTCACCAGGCGACGGGGAGCCGCTCGGGAAGCCGCTTGATGAAGCCGGTCCGCCATACGAGGTTCTCCGCCGGCACCGCGAGACGCAGCTCGGGCAGCCGCTCGACCAGCACCTCCAGCGCGATCTCGGCGTGCGCCCGGCCCAGCGCGGAAGCCGGGCAGAAGTGCCGGCCGGCGCCGAAGGCGAGGTTGGCGTTGGAGCTCTCGCGCTCCAGGTCCAGCTCGTCGGGGTTCTCGAAGGCCTCCGGGTCGAAGTTGGCCCCCTCCAGCAGGACGAGGACCAGCTCGCCCTCCTTGACCAGCACGTCCCCGACCTGGATGTCCGCCATCGCGATGCGCGGCAGGCCGTCGCCCACGGACAGGTTCCAGCGCAGCAGCTCGTCCACGGCCTTGCCCATGCGCTCCGGGTGCTTGCGCAGGTACCCGATGAGCTCGGGCTTCTGCAGCAGCGCCAGGACCGCCAGGGTCAGGAACGCGGAGGTGGAGACGGCGCCGGCCCCGAAGAGCGAGACGGCGACGGTGGCGAACATGTCGTCGGTGAGGTGCGCCGACTCGGGGTCCGCCTCCTTCAGCTCGGCGAACTTGCCGAGGAGCCCCGTACGCTCCTCGGCAGGCAGCGCCAGCTGCGCCTTCAGCTGCTGCTCGAAGTAGCCGACGTCCTTGTACCAGTTGAGCGCGGAGTCGGCGAACGGCTCGCGTGCGGTCATGAACGCGACGTCCAGCCCCGACATCAGCCGCCGCCAGTCCTCGAACGGCACGCCCAGCACCTGGCAGTGCATGGCCGCCGAGAAGGGGTCGGCGAACCCGGCCCGCAGGTCGGCGGGCCCCCCTTCGGCGAGGAGCTGGTCGATGAGCTCGCCGGCCTTCGCGCGCAGCCGGTCCTGCAGGCCCTTCTGGCGCGGGTTGAGCGCCTTCATGACCGCGTTGCGCAGTCCGGCGCTGTTGATGTTGCCCATGTTGTTGACGACCTCGGGCGGGATCGTCAGCGCGTACTGGCGCGGGACGCCGGCATTGGCCGTGTCCTTGAGGCTGAAGCGCTCGTCCTCCAGCACCTGCTTGGCCAGTGCGTAACTGCTCACCAGCCAGGCCGGGTCCCCGGTGAGGGTGCGGACCTTCGCGACCGGCGCCTTCTCGCGCAGCCAGGTGCACTCCTCGGGGAGCACGTCACCGCGCCGCGAGAGCGGGAAGTCGACGAGGGGCTCGGTGGTCTGTCCGGTGCCCTCAAGCTGCTCGACGCTCATCGACGGTCCCTTCGGTTGGTGCGGTGTGCGTGTGCGTGTGCGTGTTCGGGTGGTTCGGGTTGCTCTGAGCCTTTTCGGCCGCCTCGGGCCGCACCACGGCGTATGCCTGGTTCCTCGTCGCGCGCAGTCCCCCACCGCGCGCGAAGAGGACGTCGGTCATCGGCATCTTGACGTGGTAGGCCGCCACGGAGGACGGGACGTCGAGAATGCTGGGGGTGTCGATGAAGAACGGCAGCTCGGCCGCCATGTAATCGAAACACACCTGCAACTGCGCGTCGGTGATTGATTCACCTTCCGGCAACTTGGATCCGACAAAGTGCAGGGCCATTTCCTCGCAGCCCTTGCGGAATTCGTCGTCGGTCTCCAGAAAATGGAGAACGCGCCGGTGCAGAAGTTGGTAGACGGGGTTCGTCTGGAACTCCGAAAGTGCCCTCACTCGGATCTCGGCGTTCGGAGGTCCTGATTCCTCCACGCCCTTGAGAATCCTTCGCCGGACTGCCTTGATTTCCTTCGTCGCACGCTTCTCGGCGTGTTCCTGGGTGTAGCCGAAGGCGGCGAACATCCCGTCCACGTGGAGGTCTGCGTAGACGAAGTCGACCTGCGCGAAGCGGGTCGTGGCCCATCGGGTGAGGCTGGATATGCGCTCGGAGCTGAAGTAGCTGTTGCCAGGACTCACTCCGATGAGCACATGGTCGCCGTCTTCCCAGATGTGGTGGCAAGTGCGGGTGAAGGGCAGAACTTCGAATGATGCGTCAGCTGTGATCGTCACCTGTGTGATCGCCCTTGTTGCCGCTTGTCCCTGGGAGCCCTGCGCTCCCGGTGTGGCGGCAATGTCGCAACGTTATGCGGTGGTACCGGAGCGTGACAAGTGGGGGCTTGAATTGTTGGCTGGAATTATCGCTTCCGCACTACGGAAGAGTAATTGAATTTCTATCTGCCGCTCGAACGGGACCCGGGGCGTGAGGGGGTCGGGCATGCCGCTACCCTGAGCCGGTCAACAAGCACCAAGAAGGGGTGGACCCAGTGGCGGACATCGAGAGCGCACGGACGACGTTCGGCAAGTTCGACGTGAACGGTGACGGCTTCGTCACGGCCGACGAGTTCCGTTCGGCGATGGCGGAGATGGGCGACCCGTTCGTCACCGGCCCGGTCGCGGAGGCCGTGATCGCCGCCAAGGACTCGAACGACGACGGCCTGCTGAGCTTCGACGAGTTCTGGGCCTCCCTGAACAAGTAAGCACCCGCGCGGCCCCCTGGCCCCTGCCGGGCCGGGGGCGCGCGTCAGGCCTGCGCCGGCCCGCCGGTCATGCTCTCCACCTCGGCGAGGGCCTCCTCCAGCCAGCGCAGCCAGAACGTCTCCAGCCCGGTTCCCGCGTGCAGCACGACACGCCGCAGCCGGTCCTCCTCGGAGTCCCGGCCGGCCGGGAAATCCTTCTCCTCGATGCCCTCGTACACGGCCAACTGGGCCCGGTGCAGCTCCAGATGCCGCCGCAGCTCGGCGGCCAGCCCCTGCGGCCCGACCACCGCGGCCGCCCGGATCCGCAGCAGCAGGGGATCCCGCACCGGCTTGGGATCCTGCCGCTCCCCGACCCACCGCGCCAGCTCCCCGCTCCCGGCGGGCAGCACCTCGTACTCCTTCTTCTGCCCCCGTACGGGACCCTCGCTGGGCAGCGCCCGGATCAGCCCGGACTCCTCCAGCCGGCCGAGCTCGCGGTAGATCTGCTGGTGCGTCGCGGACCAGAAGTACCCGATCGACTTGTCGAACCGCCGGGTCAGCTCCAGCCCCGACGAGGGCTTCTCGAGCAGGGCGGTGAGGATGGCGTGCGGGAGCGACATGCGGTCATCCTAGGTTTGCGGGAGATCGAGGACCGCGATGCCTGTCTCCACGGCGACGGCCCGGCGGGACCCGTCGGGGTGCAGGGCCGTGACGGGGGACGGGACGTGGTTCACCCCGTAGGCCCCGTTCCGGTGCCGTACCCGGACCTCCGGCCATTCCCGCAGGATGCGGCCCGTGGTGGCGTCGACCAGCCGGGGGTGCTCGGTGAGCGAGGCCACCAGGTTCCCGCCGCACGCGATCAGGGTTCCCCAGTCCTCGGCTCCGGCGCTGCGGTGCAGCCAGCGGCCGGCCCGGCAGGACCACACGCCCAACTGCCCGTCCTGGAGGGTGGGAGCCTCCTCGCGGCCCGGGCCCTCGCCCGTCCCCGACACGGCGACCCGGTCCGCGTCGAGCCAGCAGGCGGAGCCGACCTCGGCGTAGAGGGCCGTCGGGCCCAGGAGGTCCCCGTCCCGGTCCAACGCGGTCGCGTCGGCGATCGCGGCCGCCAGGTCGTAGACGTTGGCGACCCCGTACGGGTGCCATACCCAGCCGGCCACCAGGAGCCCCCGGCCGTCGGGGGAGACGGAGAGCCGCGACGGGAACAGATCGGGGGCGGTGCGTGCGCCGGTGGTGAGCCGCTCACCCGTGGCGGCGTCCTCGACCTGGAGGACGTCGTACTCGTCGGGGCAGTACACGAGTACCTCGCGGCCGTCGGACAGCGCGCCGATGGTGATCGCGTGGTCGTAGTCCTCGGCGAGGTTGTCACCCCGGCTGAGCTCGCGCACGATCCGCTCGCCGTCGAGCAGGACGGCCGTGGTGCCGCGCTCCTCGTAGAGCACCGTCCAGCGCCCCGAAGGGGAACGCACCGCACGGTCCCAAGCGGGGGAGGCCGGGCGGCGGGCCGGATGCTCCCGGCCGTCCGGGGTCCAGCGGCGGAAGCCGCCGACCGGGTCGACCAGGTCCTCGCCCTCCCGGCCCGCCCAGAACAGGGACCCCGGCTCGGAGGTTGCCTTCAGCGTCTGCATGGACCGGCAACCTCCCTACCCCCAGGCGGCCAGTGCCTCCGGATTACGGGGCCCGGGGGCGTCCGCCGCGAGCAGCCCCCGGGCCCGCAACAGCGCGGTCACCGCCGGGGACCAGGCCGGGCGCAGGCCCGCCGAGGTCAGGAGGGACGGGTCCGAGAGGAGGGGTTCGGCCGGCCCGAAGCGGATGCCCGACGGGGTCAGGACCGCCGCGTCGTCGGCCCAGCGGACCGCCAGGTCCACGTCGTGGGTGGCCATGACCACCGTCGTGCCGGAGGCCCGCAGTCCCGCGAGGACGCCGAGCAGCCGCTCCTGGCCGTCCGGGTCGAGGCCCGCCGTCGGCTCGTCCAGGATCAGCACCCGCGGAGCCATCGCGACCGCCCCCGCGATCGCCGCGCGCTTGCGCTGGCCGTAGGAGAGCAGGTGGGTGGGGCGGTCCCGCAGGTGCGTGATGTCCAGGGCGGCGAGGGCCGAGTCCACGCGGGCGCGGACCTCCGGAGCGGGGAGCCCCTGGTTCATCGGGCCGAAGGACACGTCCTGTTCGACCGAGGCCGCGAACAGCTGGTCGTCGGGGTCCTGCACCACCAGCTGGACGGACGTGCGCAGCCGGGTCAGTCCGGCCCGGTCGTACGAGACCTCCGTGCCGTCCAGCCACAGCGATCCCGCGCCGGGCCGCAGGCCGCCGCTCAGCAGCCGCATCAGCGTGGTCTTGCCGCTGCCGTTGCGGCCCAGCAGGGCCAGCGCCCGGCCCGGCGTGATGGCGAAGTCGACGCCGGTCAGGACGGCCGGGCCGTCCTCGTAGGCGTAGCCCGCGTCGGACAGTTCGATCAGGGGGGTCGCCACCGGGTTCACAAGGAGAGCCCCTTCAGGGTGAGGGTCAGGGTGATCAGGGCCGCCAGCAGGGCGCCGGTGGCCGTCAGGAAGCGCCACGACAGGGCCGCCTCCGGTACGAGGACCCGCAGCGCGCCGTCGTAGCCGCGTCCGGCCAGACCCGCCTGGAGCTTGGCCGCGCGGTCGAAGGCCCGTACGAAGGAGGTGGCGGCGAGCCCGGCCAGGGAGCGCCACACCGCCGCCCGGCTGGTGTGCCCGAGCCGGGCCGCCTGGGCCCGGCGGACCTGCGCCATGGAGTCGAGCAGCAGGAAGCCGATCCGGTACATGACCAGGGCCACGTCCACCACGGGGGCCGGCACCCCGGCCCGCACCAGCCGGGGCAGTACGTCGGAGACCGGGGTGGTGAAGGCGAACAGCAGCAGCCCGAGCGAGGCAGCCGAGGTGCGCAGCAGCAGTTCGGCGGCGAGCCGGGGGCCGTCGGGGGCCAGGGACACCGGCCCCGCCGGGCCGCCGACCGCGAACAGCAGGGGCAGCGCCCCGGTGAAGCAGAAGCCGAGCGGGATCCGGAAGGCCCGCCAGAGCTGCCGGCCGGCCACCCCGGCCGGGCCGAGCAGCACGGCGAGGGTGGCGGCGGCCACCAGCGGCCCGCCCGGCCAGGGCGGCAGGCACACGGCGGTGACCGTCAGCCCGATTCCGAGCAGGGCCTTCTCCAGCGGGTGCCTGCCGCGCCAGCGACTGCCGTGCGCGGCCACGTCGATCGGCAGCACCGCCTACGCCTCCGGGGCGGTGGCGGCAGCGGCGGCGGCCGCCCCCTGGCGGCGGCCCTTGCGGACGCCGAAGTAATACGCGAGCACGCCCGCTCCCAGCGCCGCCTGCAAGGCGAACAGCGCGGACTCGATCTCGGCCGAAGGGGGTTCGTAGAGAGGGGAGAACCAGGGCTCGTAGTCCGGCTTCAGCTCGGTGATCGCCGCCTCGGCCTGCGCGTCGGCGCCCGCGAAGGGCTCCTCCTTGCCCTCGCCCAGCCCGAGGGCGATCGGCAGGACGGCCAGCGCCGCCACCAGGAGCAGCAGCAGGGTGTTGATCTTGGCGTTCTTCGACATGCCGCTCATCAGGCCGCCGCCTTCTCTCCGGTACGGGTGGCCGTCAGCTTCGCGACGCCCAGCCGGACCAGGTCCGACTTGCTCGACGCCATCAGCAGCCGCATCACGAGGACGGTCAGCAGCCCCTCGCTCACGGCCAGCGGGATCTGCGTGACCGCGAAGATCCCCCCGAACTTCGCGAGCGAGCCCGCGAATCCGGAGGCCGGGTCGGGGAAGGCGAGGGCGAGCTGCACGCTGGTGACGCAGTAGGTGACCAGGTCGGCGAAGAAGGCGCCGAAGAACACGGTGACCATCAGCGGGAGAGCGAACTTCCGCAGCAGCCGGTAGACGGCGTAGCCCGCCCACGGGCCGGCGATGGCCATCGAGAAGACGTTGGCGCCGAGGGTGGTGAGCCCGCCGTGCGCCAGCAGCAGGGCCTGGAACAGCAGGGTGATCGTGCCGAGCACCGCCATGATCGGCGGCCGGAACAGGATCGCCCCGAGTCCGGTGCCCGTGGGATGCGAGCAACTGCCCGTGACGGAAGGGATCTTCAGGGCGGACAGGACGAAGGTGAAGGCCCCGGAGGCGCCGAGCAGCAGCGTGCTCTCCGGGTTGGCCTTCACCTCGCGGGTGAGCGCGCGGACGCCGTGGACGACGAAGGGGGCGGACACGGCGCCCCAGGCGACCGCGTGCAAAGGGGGTAGGAACCCCTCGGCTATATGCATGAGTAGGGAGACCTCTCCAGCACCTCGTGGATGGACAACGCGCCCCGGCCGGTCTCCTGGCTCACGGGTTGACGTCCATGCTCCGCCTTCCCGGGCAGCGCGGAACCTCCCGCGCAGCCCAGTGGCTTTCCCGCAGGAGTGGAGCCGGACTTCCCGATCACAGTGGCGAGGGCCGCACCGGTTTCCCACCGGTTTCCCGAACACCAAGGCCCGCTGACCCTAGTCGGCCGCACGGACCGGTAACAACCCGCCCCAATCACGCCGGGCGGTGACCGGATTCCGCTTGTGCGTCACGCCACGTGCCCGTGCTGTCGCTGTCCGCCCCAATGTCCCCGCCTGAAAGGGGAGTTCCGGATGTCCGTGGCCGCCGGAGAACGGCCGCCACACGTCGCCGCCCTGTTCCGGCCGGGCTGCTTCCCGCGGACGGTCCGGGGCCCCCGCCCCCGGGGTGCGCCCGGACGGGTGCGGCCCGGTGGCGGGCCCGCCGGGCCCCGGTGAGGCTGGACGCGTGGCTACCGATCCCGCGCACGACCTCGACCACTCCGACCTGACCGCCGTGCACGTCAACTGCACGCTCAAGCGATCGCCCGAGCCCGGCGACACCGAGGGCCTGATCGACAAGAGCCGTGCGGCGATGGGAGGAGCACGACGATGACCGACAACGCCATGTCTCATGACGACCTGCGTGCCGTGGTGATCAACTGCACCCTCAAGCGGTCGCCGGAACGAAGCCACACGCAGGGCCTGATCGACATCAGCACCGGCATCATGCAGCGTCAGGGTGTCCAGGTCGAGGTACTCCGGGCAGTGGACCTCGACATCGCGACCGGCGTCTGGCCGGACATGACGGAGCACGGCTGGGAGACCGACGAGTGGCCGGTCATTTACTCGAAAGTCATGGCCGCAGACATCCTCACGCTGGCTGGGCCCGTATGGCTGGGTGACAACTCCTCGGTCATGAAGAAGGTGATCGAGCGCCTGTACGCCTGCTCGTCGATCCTCAACGAGCTCGGCCAGTACGCCTACTACGGTCGCGTGGGCGGCTGCCTGATCACCGGCAACGAGGACGGCGCCAAGCACTGCGCGATGAACGTCCTGTACAGCCTCCAGCACCTCGGATACGTCATTCCGCCGCAGGCGGACGCGGGCTGGGTCGGCGAGGCCGGCCCGGGCCCGTCGTACCTCGACCCCGGCTCCGGCGGGCCGGACAACGACTTCACGAACCGCAACACGACCTTCATGACCTGGAACCAGCTCCACCTGGCGAGGATGCTCAAGGACACCGGCGGCATCCCCGCCCACGGAAACCAGCGCTCCGAGTGGGACGCCGGCTGCCGCTTCGACTTCGAGAACCCCGAGCACCGCTGAGCTCGGTCCCGTCAGATGAGGTCGCGGTGGCGGCCCACCTTGGTGGAGAAGAGGTAGAGCGGGGGCAGGAGGGCGGCGGCGCAGACGGTCCAGAGCGCGGTACGGGCGCCGAAGTGGGTGGCGAGGAGGCCGGCGGTGAGCGCGCCGAGCGGCAGCGCGCCCCAGGAGACGAAACGGACCGTGGCCATCACGCGGGACAGCAGTTCCGGGGGCGACTGCGTCTGCCGGTAGGTGCGGGTGGTGATCGATCCGATGACGGTGCCGAAGGCGAAGCCGGCGTTGCCCAGGGCGAACCAGTACGCGTCCCCCGCCGACGTGGTCAGCGGGGCGAGCAGGAGCAGCGCGCCGCCGGCCAGATCGGCCAGGATGATGCCCCGCGCGGTGCCGAGGCGCGTGGTCACGCGGACCGCGACGGCGGCGCCGGCGAGCGCGCCGACCCCGTCCATGGCAAGGACGAGACCGAGCTGCATGGAGTCGAGGCCGGCTCCGCGGACCAGGTAGAGGGGGGTGAGGGTGACGAGGGCCGCGCCCAGGAAGTTGGCGGCGGTCGCCCAGATCATGCAGGGGCGCATGACCGGGTGCTTGGTGACGTACCGCCATCCAGCGCGCATCAGCCGCAGCGCGCTCTCGTTGGTGCGGGGCGCGGGGCGGCTCTCGGGGAGGGTGCGCAACAGCACGGCGGAGGCCACGTAGCTGGCGGCGTCCACGACGATCGCGCCGACCGGGCCCGTCACGCCGATCAGGACGCCGCCGAGGGAGGGGCCGCCGGTGTCGGTGACGGCGTGCGTGCCCGACATGACGCTGTTGCGGGCGGCCAGCTGCCGGGCCGGGACGACGGCGGGCAGGAAGGTCGAGTTGCCGATGTCGAACAGCACGGTCGCCGAGCCGGTGACGAGCGCCGCGAACAGCAGGTGCGGATACGTGAGCGTGCCGATCCACCAGGCGAGCGGCAGCGATCCGAGCGCCGCGAACCGTACGAGGTCGAGCGTGACCTGGAGTCGGCGCAGCGGCACGCGCTGCGCGAGGACGCCCGCCGGGAGGCTGAGCAGCAGCCAGGAGACCTGCCCGGCGGCGGCGAGCAGGGCGACCTGGAAAGCGGTGGCGTCCAGAACGGTGAGGGCGACGAGCGGCAGGGCGAGGGCGGTGACGGCGGTGCCCGCGCCGCTGACCGTGGTGGCGGCCCAAAAGCGCCAGAAGACGCCCGGCGATGAGGTCTCCCGTTCGTCGTCGCGTCGGTCGTGCTCTTGGATCGCCTGTGTTCCGCTCATGCGGAGCCCACCCCCGGGTCTTGTTAGTCTCTTTTGGGAACTCACTCGTTCCAGGTGAGTTTCTATCCAGAACTGACCTCATGGCGCAAGATGGTTCCGGCGAACGGCCGCCGTGCGCGCAGAAGCGGAGACGTGGTGATGAGGTCGATCCCCGAGCGGGACGCCGCCTGCGCGATCGCGCAGGCCGCGGCGGTGGTCGGCGACTGGTGGAGCCTGCTCCTGATCCGGGAGGCCGCCCGGGGGCACCACAAGTTCGACGCGCTCCAGGAGGAGCTGGGCATCTCCCGGAAGGTGCTCGCCGAACGCCTGGCGCACCTGGTGGAGACGGGGGTGCTGGAGAAGGTCCCGTACCAGGAGCGGCCGACGCGGCACGAGTACCGGCTGACCGAGAGTGGCCGGGGGCTGCTGCCGGTCCTGCTGTCGATGCAGGACTGGGCCGACCGCTGGCTCCTCGGCGACGGCTCTCTCAGCGGCACCGCCGGCGAGACGAGCGCGGAGGCGCGGCGCGTCGCGGATCTGACGGGCCGGCGGCTGCCGCGCCTGCGGCTGCCCGGCCACCGGGACGGTGCGCCGGTTGACCCGGTGGCCGACAGCGTGGCCACCGTCCTGTTCTGCTATCCGGCGACCGGGAGCCCCAGCCCCCTGCCGGAGGGCTGGTCACGCATCCCCGGCACGGTCGGCTGCACGCTGGAGAACCGGCTCTTCCGGGACGCCTACGAGGACTTCCGCGCCGCGGGCGCGGAGGTGCGCGGCGTCAGCACCCAACGCCCCGACGAACAGCGCGTGTTCGCGAGCCAGGAGGGCATCCCCTTCACCCTCCTCTCCGACGTTGACCTCCACCTCGCCACCGCCCTGCGCCTGCCCGCCTTTCGCGCCGGACAACTGCTGCGACTGAAGCGGACCGTGCTGGTCATCGACCGTGACGGCGCGGTGCGGCACGCGCGCTTTCCGGTGACGGACATCCCGGCAGCGGTGAACGAGGCGCTGGCCGAGGTGCGGCGCCTGGCCGCGGAGAACTGACATCGCGTCGTCGAGGGGCCTCCACGCTCTCCCCGGACGGCAGAGCCGATCCCGCCGTATCGATGGTCCTCCGCTGAAACGGTCTAGCTCTGCTTCTTGGACTCCAGCCACTCCACATAGTTGTGCGAGGTATTGTTGCCCTGCTTCCCCGGCGAGATTTTCATGATCGCCTGGTTCTTCTCCGGGTTCCCGGTCAGGTACGCCTCGGTCAGGACGTACGGCAGGCCATCCACACGGAAGCGGATGCTTCCGTCGGGGTAGGCGCTGACGCGAATCCTTCGGCCGTCGGGAAGTGTGACGTCTTCGGTGAAGTGCGCCTTGACGGGCTGATCGGCCATACGGACCTCCAGGTCGTACAGGCTCAATGGAGCAGCCAATCTACTGGCAACACCCGATCCTCCAAGGGCAGTTCGGCCGGCGAGCCTTCGTGTGGACGCACCTGGCCGCCCTGCTCAAGCGGTCCGGCGGGATGCCGGCGCACGGCAACCGGCGCTCCCTGTGGGACGCGGGCCGCCGCTTCGACTTCCCGAACCCCGAGCACCGGTAGCCGGGCCCCGCCTCCCGCCGGCGCGTGCTCAGCAGACGTTCGGGTGCGCGACGTCCAGGACGAAGCGCTCCGGGGCGTGCAGCTTGAAGGAGGAGTAGGCGGGCTTGGTGTCGAAGGCGGCCCCGAAGGTGACGTACCCCTCGTAGTCGCCGGTCAGGGCGATGCCCTTCAGCTTGGGCAGGTAGATCTTGAGGAGCTTGGGCCCGAGGTAGACGTTGCGGCCCGCTTCGTCGTGCCCGGCGGCGGGATGCAGGCGGATCTCCAGGAAGTACCGCCCGGCCAGCGGGACGGGCTTGCCGGAGCCGTCGTAGACCAGCTTCGGGACGGGGGTGACGGTGACCTCGGGTACGTACCCCTGCAGGTCGACGACGATCCGGTCGTACGTGCAGTGCCCGCCCCAGCGGGCATTGACGACGAGCGGGGTGGCGGTGGTGGTTGCGGTGGCGGTCGTGGCTGCGGCGGCGGCCGGGGCGGCGAAGGCCAGGGTGGCGGCGAGCAGTGCGCCCAACCCCAGTGCGGTGGCCTGCCGGCGGCGTGGACGGTTCATTGCGTCCCCTCGATTCCGAGAGACGGGGAACGGTGTCACCCGGGAAGACGCGCCCGGTACGGCCGCGGTTGCACCGGGTTCTCCGGATTCGCGTCAGCTCGGCAGGAGGGCGCTCAGCTCGGCGTCGAGGTCGTAGTGCCGGTGCTCCTGGCCGCGCGGCACCAGCTCGGTCAGCCGGCGGCACAGCGCCTGTACGTCCTTGGCCCGGGCGGACATCACGCACGACTGCTCGCCGTTGCTGAAGGCGAGGAAGACCCGCGGCTCGGTGCCCTTCCAGCGCGGCCACACCTGTATGTCGCCCTCGCCGGTGGCGCAGACCTGGCCGTCGAGCAGCAGGTCCCGGGAGAAGACCCAGCGGGCGAGGTGCATGCCGGCGCCCTCGAAGTCGAGGGCGATCTCGTAGGGCCGCTCGGTGCGGTACACGAAGACGCCCCGCACCGGGACCGGCGCGGGCGCGGCCTCCAGGCGGAGCGGGAGGACGCGGTGTTCGGTGCCGGTCATGCGGGCGCCTCTCTCTCGGGGTGGGGTCTCGCCGGCGCACGCGCGACATGCCCACCCGGGCAAGCTAGCCCACCTCCGGGCCCCCTTCCCGCGGCCAAAGGTCCCGTCTGGGCGGGCCGCTCGACCCGACTTCGCCCGGCTCCGCCCGACGCGCCGAGCCCCGCCCTCCGGGGGGAGGGCGGGGCTCGGTGGAAGGGCGTGACCGGGGCGGGGCCCCGGCCGGAACTACGGGAGCGGGTTGTAGATGAAGGACTCGTGCGCGTTGGACTGGCCGATCGCGGTGAAGCCCGAACCGTTGGCCTGGGCGCCGTTGTTCTGGTTGGAGGCGCCGAAGCCCGAGGCGACCTGCTGGGCGGTGGAGGAGTTGCCGGTGTTGCTGCCGCCGACCCCGCTGCCGAGGACGCCGGCGAGGGCCGCGTTCGACGCGGTCCCGGCCGCACCTGCCCCGTTGTCGGCCTGGGCGACGCCGGAGAGGAGCGCGAAGGCGAGGGGGAGCGATGCGGCGGCCGCCATCACGCGGATGCTGCGGGTGCTTGCCATGGTTCAAGTCCTCCAGATGAGCAAAACGGCTGTGGTCCAAGACGGTTGGCCGAACCGCCGGGGGTGTGGACGCGACGTCGTGCCCCCACCCTGGCGCACGTGATCATCAAGAAACCAGCCCAGACTGCCTTGTTCCCCCTCAAGCGTGATCAACTTCCCGCCAAACCTCATATACCCCCCAATCTCGAACGAAGTTACTGGCGTAACCCACCTGCCCGGCACGGGAAGCGGCAGGGGAAACGGACCGGCGAACGACGAAGGCCCCGACGTGACGCGTCGGGGCCTTCGTCGGTCAGACGGTGCGGGTCAGCACTCGATGACGTTCACCGCGAGGCCGCCGCGGGCGGTCTCCTTGTACTTGACCTTCATGTCGGCGCCCGTCTCCTTCATGGTCTTGATGACCTTGTCGAGGGAGACCTTGTGGCTGCCGTCGCCGCGCATCGCCATCTTGGCCGCGGTGACGGCCTTGACCGCCGCCATGCCGTTGCGCTCGATGCAGGGGATCTGGACGAGGCCGCCGACCGGGTCGCAGGTCAGGCCGAGGTTGTGCTCCATGCCGATCTCGGCCGCGTTCTCGACCTGCTCCGGGGTGCCGCCCAGGACCTCGGCCAGCGCGCCGGCCGCCATCGAGCAGGCCGAACCGACCTCGCCCTGGCAGCCGACCTCGGCGCCGGAGATCGAGGCGTTCTCCTTGAAGAGCATGCCGATCGCGCCCGCGGCGAGGAGGAAGCGGACCACGCCGTCCTCGTCGGCGCCCGGCACGAAGTTCATGTAGTAGTGCAGGACCGCCGGGAGGACGCCCGCCGCGCCGTTCGTCGGGGCGGTGACGACCCGGCCGCCGGCCGCGTTCTCCTCGTTGACCGCCATCGCGTAGATGGTCGCCCACTCGCTGCGGTGCATCATCGGGTCGCCCTCGGTGCGCAGCTGGCGCGCCGTGGAGGCGGCCCGGCGCTTGACCCGCAGGCCGCCGGGGAGGATGCCCTCGCGGGACATGCCGCGGGCGACGCAGGACTGCATGACGCGCCAGATCTCCAGGAGGCCCTCGCGGATCTCGTCCTCGGTGCGCCAGGCCTTCTCGTTCTCCAGCATCATCGAGGAGATCGACAGGCCGGTCTCGTTCGCGAGGCGCAGCATTTCGTCACCGCTGCGGAAGGGGTACTTCAGCGGGGTGTCGTCGAGCTTGATCCGGTCCTCGCCGACCGCGTCCTCGTCCACGACGAAGCCGCCGCCGACCGAGTAGTACGTCTTCTCCAGCAGCGGGGTGCCCGCCTCGTCGTACGCGAAGAGCGTCATGCCGTTCGCGTGGTACGGGAGCGAGCGCCGGCGGTGCAGGATCAGCTGGTTCGGCTCGTCGAAGTCGATCTCGTGGCCGTCACCTATTTCCGTGCCCAGCAGGCGCAGGCGGCCCGTCTGGCGGATGCGCTCGACCTCGGCGTCGGCGGTCTCCACGTTCACGGTGCGGGGCGAGTGGCCCTCCAGGCCCAGCAGCACCGCCTTGGGGGTGCCGTGGCCGTGCCCGGTGGCTCCGAGGGAGCCGAAGAGCTCGGCGCGGACCGAGGCGGTCTGGGCGAGGACGCCGTCCTTCTTGAGCCGGGTCACGAACATGCGCGCGGCGCGCATCGGTCCGACGGTGTGGGAGGAAGAGGGACCGATGCCGATGGAGAAGAGATCGAAGACGGAGATGGCCACGGTTGCGGACTCCTATGTCTGCTCGTGGGTGGGAAGCGTGGGCAGGAGGGGTGATCGGTTCGATCAAGGCTGATCGGGTCGATCGGGGCGATCTGCGGATTTTGTCCGGCAGCCGAGCTTAACGCGGTGAGGTGAACGGCTCGGCCGCCGGACGGGTCGGGAGGGGGGCGCTCAGGCGTGGGTCAGTTCGCGCTCCGGTGCGTCTGCCGGGTCGGCGTCCCCGGCGGGGGCGTCCAGGACCGGGTCGGGGCCCGGCAGGCCCGCGTAGTGGGCCTTGACCCCGGACCGTACGGCCCAGAAGTAGAAGCCCAGGGCCGAGAGGCCCACCAGGGCGATGTCCACGCCGCCGGGGATGATCCCGTGGCCGCCGAATTCCTTGCTGCCGAGCGCGGACAGGGTGCCCAGCCACAGCAGGAAGACGATCATCCACCAGGCCGGTGCGAACTGCTTGGCCAGGTTCTTCTCGCCCTTGCGCTTGAGCACGACGGCCGCGATCGGGGCGGCGACCAGGGTGAGCAGCACCACCTTGCCGGTGTCCGGCCACTTGGACCAGTACAGGGCGCAGGCGGCGAAGGCGAAGGTGATCGGGCAGAGGATCCGGGCCGCCGGGAGCCGGAAGGGGCGCGGCAGCTCGGGCTTGGTCTTGCGGAAGACGCCGACCGCGATCGGGCCGATCAGGTACGAGACCACCATCGCGGCCGAGACCACGCTGGCCAGGGCCTCCCAGCTGTGGCCGACGGTGACCAGCAGCAGGATCGAGAAGCCGAGGTTCAGCCACATCGCGGGACGCGCGGTGCCGTACTTCGGGTGGACCTCGCGGATCTTCTTCGGGAAGAAGCCGGTGTCCGCGAGGTTCTGCGCCATGTACGAGGCCGAGGCCACGTTGCCGATGTTGGCGCCGGACGGGGAGATGAAGGCGCCGAACTGGAGCATCGTGACGACCCAGTGCAGCATCAGCATCTTGGCGAGGTCGGCGAACGGCGAGGAGAAGTTGATGCCGCTCCAGCCGCCGGCCTCGGCCAGCTTCTCCGGCGGGACGCCGCCGATGAAGGCGATCTGCAGGGCCAGGTAGATGACCAGGCCGAGGGAGAGCGCGCCCACCAGGGCCAGCGGAATGGCGCGGCCGGGGTTCTTGGCGGCGCCGCCGAGGTTGACGACGGCCTGGAAGCCGTTGAAGGCGAAGACCACGCCGGAGGTGGTGACGGCCGTCATGACCGCGGACCAGCCGTTGGGCGCGAAGCCGCCGTGGTCGGTGAAGTTGCCCGTGTGGAAGCCGGAGGCGATCAGGGCGATCACGGCGAGCACCGGGATGGCGAACTTGACCAGGGTGAGCAGGTTGTTCGCCTTGGCGAGCAGCGCGACCGACCAGTAGCAGGCCAGCCACAGCGCCACGGTCAGGAACAGCGCCATCGCCATGCCGGAGGTGGTCAGGCCGCCGTTCTCGACCAGGCCCTTGGCCCAGCCGAAGTTCCAGGAGGACATGTACTGCGTGCCCGCGATGGACTCGATCGGGATCAGCGCGGCGATGGCGATCCAGACCGCCCAGCCGGTGATGAAGCCCAGCACCGGCCCGTGCGAGATGGTGCCGAAGCGGGCCATCGAGCCGGGCAGCGGGTAGGCGGCGCCCACCTCCGCGTAGGACATGGCGATCATGCCGATGAAGACGGCACCGATGACCCAGGCGACGATCGCCGCGGGTCCCGCGACGGCGGCCGCCTGGCCCGCCCCGAAGAGCCAGCCCGATCCGAAGATCGAGCCGAGCCCGATCATGATCAGGGCGAAGAGACTGAGTCCCTTCTTGTTCGCTGCGCTCATGTCCATGGGGTGTGCTGTCCGTCCTGCCAGGGGTGCGGTCGTTCCTTATTCGGAGCCTATTTGCCATTTATTGGATGATTCAGCGGCAATAGGTCGCATCCGCCTGGGGCTTTGGTCATGAAAGGGGCCCGGCCCTGTGCACAACAAGACCGGGCCCTCCCAAGCCGGTGCCTAGAGCGACGGGTACAGCGGGAACTTCGCGGCGAGCGCGGAGACGCGCGCCTTCAGGTCCTCGGCGTCGTAGGCGGGCTTCAGCGCCTGCGCGATGATCTCGGCGACCTCGGTGAAGGCCTCGGCGTCGAAACCGCGGGTGGCCAGCGCCGGCGTACCGATCCGCAGACCCGAGGTGACCATCGGCGGCCGCGGGTCGTTCGGGATGGCGTTGCGGTTGACCGTGATGCCGACCTCGTGGAGGCGGTCCTCGGCCTGCTGGCCGTCCAGCTCGGAGTTGCGCAGGTCGACCAGGACCAGGTGCACGTCGGTGCCGCCGGTGAGGACGTCCACGCCCACGGCCTTGACGTCGTCCTGGACCAGGCGGGCGGCGAGGATCTTCGCACCCTCCAGGGTGCGCTCCTGGCGCTCCTTGAACTCGGGCGAGGCCGCCACGAGGAAGGAGACGGCCTTGGCCGCGATCACGTGCTCCAGCGGGCCGCCCTGCTGACCCGGGAAGACCGCGGAGTTGATCTTCTTGGCCAGCTCCTGCGTCGACAGGATGACACCGCCGCGCGGACCGCCGAGGGTCTTGTGCGTGGTGGTGGTCACGACGTGGGCGTGCGGCACCGGGTTCGGGTGCAGGCCCGCGGCGACCAGACCGGCGAAGTGCGCCATGTCGACCATCAGGTACGCGCCGACCTCGTCCGCGATGCGGCGGAAGGCGGCGAAGTCCAGCTGGCGCGGGTAGGCGGACCAGCCCGCGACGATCAGCTGCGGCTTGGACTCCTTGGCGAGGCGCTCGACCTCGGCCATGTCGACCTCGCCGGTCTCGTCGACGTGGTACGGGACCACGTTGTAGAGCTTGCCGGAGAAGTTGATCTTCATGCCGTGGGTCAGGTGACCGCCGTGGGCCAGGTTCAGGCCCATGATCGTGTCGCCCGGCTTGATCAGCGCGAACATCGCGGCCGCGTTGGCCTGCGCGCCCGAGTGGGGCTGCACGTTCGCGGCCTCGGCGCCGAAGAGCGCCTTGATGCGGTCGATCGCGATCTGCTCGACCACGTCGACGTGCTCACAGCCGCCGTAGTAGCGGCGGCCGGGGTAGCCCTCGGCGTACTTGTTGGTCAGGACCGAGCCCTGGGCCTCCATGACGGCGACCGGAGCGAAGTTCTCCGACGCGATCATTTCCAGGGTGGACTGCTGGCGCACGAGTTCGGCGTCGACGGCGGCGGCGACGTCCGGGTCGAGCTCGTGGAGGGGAGTGTTCAGTACAGACATCAGGGTTCCCTGGGTCAGTTGCCGGCGGTGAGCTTGGCGTACTCGTCGACGGAGAGCAGGTCGGCCGGCTCCTCCGTGACGCGCACCTTGAAGAGCCAGCCACCCTCGAACGGAGCCGAGTTCACCAGCGCCGGGTCGTCGATGACGTCCTGGTTGGACTCGACGATCTCGCCGGTGACGGGGGAGTACAGGTCGCTGACCGACTTGGTCGACTCCAGCTCGCCGCAGGTCTCGCCCGCGGTCACCGTGTCACCCACCTCGGGAAGCTGGGCGTAGACGACGTCACCGAGCGCGTTGGCCGCGAACTCCGTGATGCCGACCGTCGAGACGCCGTCGACGGCGTCCGACAGCCACTCGTGCTCCTTGCTGAAACGCAGCTGCTGGGGGTTGCTCATGACCTGATTCTCCTGGATGCGGGGGAGTGGATACGAACGGTGGTCCTGCGGACCGGCGCGACGCGCCGACCGGTGGTGCGACGCGGTGCGGTGCGGGGCTACTTCTGCCGCTTGTAGAACGGCAGGGCCACGACCTCGTACGCCTCATGCGTACCGCGAATGTCCACGCCGACGCCGGAGGTGCCGGGCGCGGCGTGCGCCGCGTCGACGTACGCCATCGCGATCGGCTTGCCCAGCGTCGGGGACGGGGCGCCCGAGGTGACCTCGCCGACGACCTGGCCGTCGAAGGTCACGGAGAAGCCCGCGCGCGGAACGCGGCGGCCCTCGGCGATCAGGCCGACCAGCTTGCGCGGCGGGTTGGAGGCGGCGCGCTCGGCGGCGGCCTCCAGGGCGGCGCGGCCGACGAAGTCGCCCTCCTTCTCGAACTTCACGACCCGGCCCAGACCCGCGTCGAACGGGGTGAGGGAGGTGGTCAGCTCGTGCCCGTACAGCGGCATGCCCGCTTCCAGGCGCAGGGTGTCGCGGCAGGACAGGCCGGCCGGGACCAGGCCGACGCCCTCGCCCGCCTTGGTCAGCGCCTGCCACAGCTCCACGGCGTGCTCGGGGGCGACGAACAGCTCGAAGCCGTCCTCACCGGTGTAGCCGGTGCGCGCGATGAGCGCGGGCACCCCGGCGACCGTGCCGGGCAGGCCGGCGTAGTACTTCAGCCCGTCCAGGTCGGCGTCGGTGAGGGAAGCGAGGATCCCGGGGGACTCCGGACCCTGCACCGCGAGCAGCGCGTACGCGTCGCGGTCGTCGCGGACCTCGGCGTCGAAGCCGGCGGCGCGCTCGGTGATCGCGTCCAGGACGACCTGGGCGTTGGAGGCGTTCGCGACGACCATGTACTCGGTCTCGCCGAGGCGGTAGACGATCAGGTCGTCGACGATGCCGCCGTCTTCCTGACAGATGTGCGTGTAGCGGGCGCGGCCGACGCCGACGGTGGAGATGTTGCCGACCAGCGCGTAGTCCAGGACCTTGACGGCCTCCGGGCCGGTCAGGGTGATCTCGCCCATGTGGGAGAGGTCGAACAGACCGGCCTTGGTGCGGACGGCGTTGTGCTCGTCGCGCTCGCTGGCGTACCGCAGGGGCATGTCCCAGCCCGCGAAATCGGTCATGGTCGCACCGAGCGAGCGGTGCAGCGCATCGAGGGCGGTCAGGCGGGGGGCAGTGCTCATGGGTGTGGCTCCCGGGTCCCAGGGCATGACATGACGAGGAGGAGTTCCTCCCCATCTGTCATCGGAACCTGAGAGGTTCGCCGAGAGTTCCCCGCTTCCAGGGGAAGGCCTTCGACTTGCACCTTGGGTGGAGCCGTCGCCGGAGCCCTTACGGGCGGTGGCGCGGCTCGCTTTTCAGATCTGCCTCATCCACGCGGTACGGGGCCTGAGAGATTCAAGGGAGGTACTTGCTCCTTCGGCGCCCGGGCACCGCCTTGCGGCGTGCCGGGACTCTCCCGCGCGGATTCAAGCGGCCGGTATGCAGTTAGGTGTCCAGATGGCGCACATCATTGCACGAGGTGCGGCCGAATGGGGGAGGGGGTCCGTAAGCGGAGCGGAACCGGATGCCCCGGATTACCGTCTCTTTACACTCAGGGGGAACGGGTCCAGGTGACCCGGCGCGGGGGAGGCGAACACGGTGCGGAGATTCGGAGTACTGGCGGCGACGAACACCGCGGCTGTCGACGGTGCGGTGGACGGCGTGCCGTCGCAGCGCGGCGTCGTACGGGATCCGGCGGCGGCCGGGGCGACGGGGGAGCCCGGAGCGGTACGGGACCTGCGCGGGGCCGAGGGCCCGCGACGGCTGCGCTTCGCCGCCGGGGACGTCGTGGTGGTCTCCGGACTGCCCGGCGGCGGCAAGAGCACCCTGATCAAGCGGGCCGCGGAGGGCGGCGGCATCGACTCCCAGGACGCCCGCGAGCGGTGGGAGCGCCGGATGCCGGCCGCCCTGCCCTACGCGGTGTACCGGCCGGCGGTCCGCATCGCGCACTACTGGGGCCTGTGGCGGGTGCTCCGCTCCGGGGCCCCGGCCGTCGTGCACGACTGCGGTACGCAGAGCTGGGTCCGGGCGCTGCTGGCCTCGGCGGCCCGGCGGCGCGGCCGCGCGCTGCACCTGGTGCTGCTGGACACCACCCCCGAGGAGGCCCGGGCCGGGCAGGCCGCGCGGGGCCGGGGCGTCTCGGCGTACGCCTTCGCCCGGCACCGGGGCGCGGTGGCCCGGCTGCTGCGCGAGGCCGAGGCGGGCCGGCCGCCGGCCGGCTGCGCGTCGGTGACCCTGCTGGACCGCCCGGCGGCGTCCCGGCTGACGTCGATCGGCTTCCTCTAGCGGCGGGCGGGCGGCCCCCGGCCCGGGTGTCGCGGGCGCCCGTTAATCTCGGGTCGAGACCAAGGGCAAGCGAGCGGAGACGTACATGTGGCCGGGTAACGAGCTGGAGCAGGTGCTCGGGGCGGCGCTCGGACAGGCGGACGCCGGGGGGCGGATCCTCGAGGTCCTCGGGCGGAGCCACCTGTGGATCCCGCTGCCCGGCGGGGTGAACAGCCTGAGCCTGCCCACCATGGAGATCGACGGCGCCGCGTACGTGCCCGTCTACAGCTCCGAGGAGCAGTTCCGCGCCTGCGCCGGACCCGCCATGGACTTCGCCGTCGCCCCCGCCGTGGACTTCGCCCGGGGCCTGCCCCCGCAACTCGGCCTCGCGGTCAACCCCGAGGGATCCGTCGGCGTGCCCCTGCCCCCGCCGGCCGTCGCGGAGCTCTGCCGCACCGGCCGCAGCCCGCTCGACGGCCCCGCCACCGGCGGCCGGGTCCGGCTCTACGAGCCCGACTGGCAGGAGGACCCGGTCGAGTTCCTGGCCGCCGCCGCGGAGGAGTTCCGGGCCACCGGAGTCGTCGCGGCCGCGCACCGCTGCCTCGCCAGCGTCGAGGGCGGCTCGCCGGAGCTGTACATCGGCGTCCACCTGGTGGGATGGGAGCCCGGCATGCGAAACGCCCCGATGGACGCGCTGGGCCGCGCCCTGACCCGCGTACCACCGCCCTGGCCGGTGCAGTTGATCCTGCTCGACGCGGCCGAAGACCCGGTCGTCGACTACATACGTGAGCGCGTACGCCCCTTCTACCTGCCGTAGTGACGCTTAAGCTGGTGGCCGACACGCGTGGACGACGGGCGGACGAACAGACGAAGAGGGGTACCGGGTGAGTGCGTCAGGCACGGCCGCGGTCGGGCAGGTCGAGCACATGCTGCGCCAGGTGACTCCGGGGCGCTACGAGAGCTACGAGTCTCTCCTGCACGCCCTGGCCGAGGGACGGCTCTGGATGCTCCTCTGGCAGGGGCAGCCCGGCTCCCCGGAGGCCCAGTACGGCGGCATGGAGGTCGATGGCCTCGGGTACGCGCCCTGCGTGACCTCCCCGCAGGAGCTGGCCGCCAGCGGCTGGAACCGCGGGTACGAGGTGGTCACCGGCCGGGACATCGCCCGCGCCCTGTACCCCGACCGCTGGGGGCTGTGGCTCAACCCGCACGCCCAGGGCGGCGGCGTCGGCCTGCCCTGGGCCGACCTGCGCCGGATCGCCACCGGGCTGGACCGGATGCCGGCCGGCCCGCTGCGGCTGTCCGAGCCCGCCATCGAGCTGCCGCAGTTCTACGGGCTGCTCACGCAGCACGCGCACCGCACGCCCGCCGTGCGCTCGCTGCGCCGCGCCTGGGTGCAGCCCGCGCTGGGGTCCCCGTACCTCGCCGTCGGGCTCGACCTGTACGACGCCTCCGCGCACGCGCTGGAATCCGTACGGGAGATGATGCGCCAGTCGGTCGGCGCGGTCCCCGAGGGAGTGCCCGTGTGCACGGTCGCGCTCGCGGACGAACACGATCCCGTGGCGATGTGGCTGCGGGCCCAGACCAGGCCCTTCTACGACCGCGAGGGACAGGCGCCCGCCTACTGAGACATCGGCATTTAGCCACCCGAGGCCGCACGGAACAGTCGTTCCGTGCGGCCTTTGCGTTGTCCTGATTTCGACGTTGATGTACGCCCAATAGGCGCGCTAGTACGCCGAGTTGGGCGCCATGTCCGATTCCGTACCGAACAGGATGTCTTGCTCCGCTCAGGTGACAGCGAAGTCCGGATAACGGGAACTCGACCCTCAGATCACGGTTGCGCATCCATTCACCTGCGGGTCTGGCGGCTGATCGAGCGCCCGATGAAGACTCCCCACCCAAGAGCGGGTCAGTCCTCCAAAGGCTGTCCCGCCGCAGGAAATCCGCGCACCAGTACCTCGCACTCCGAGCGCCACTCCGCACCAACGCCGCCACAGCGGCGGGCATGGGCCGGCCCACCCGTCGGCCGAGAGGGGTCCCCACCACGATGACGGCACCACTGCACGACATGAGCGCGGAGACACCCGCACCCGTGTCCGTAGCCGACGTCCCCGCCAAGGCCATCGAAGGCCGCTCGCCCGGCCGCATCGCCTGGATGCGGCTCAAGCGCGACAAGGTCGCGCTGGCCGGCGGTTTCGTCGTGCTCCTGCTGATCCTCGTCGCACTGTTCGCGCCGCTGATCGTCAGCGCGTTCGGCCACCCCCCGGAGGAGCTGCACGAAGACCTGCTGGACCCGTTGCTGGGCCTGCCCGCCGGTCCCAACGGCGGCATGAGCAGCGACTTCCTGCTGGGCGTCGAGCCGGTCAACGGCCGCGACGTGTTCAGCCGCATCGTCTACGGCGCCCGCATCTCGCTGCTGGTCGCCTTCCTGTCCGCCTTCGTGGCGGTCTCGATGGGCACCTTCTTCGGCATCGTCGCCGGCTACTTCGGCGGCTGGGTCGACGCGGCGATCAGCCGGGTCATGGACCTGCTGCTCGCCTTCCCGCAGCTGCTCTTCATCATCGCGCTGATCTCGGTCGTCCCCGGCAAGCTCTGGGGCTTCGAGGGGTCGGGCCTGCGGATCGCCGTACTGGTCCTGGTGATCGGCTTCTTCGGCTGGCCCTACATCGGCCGCATCGTCCGCGGACAGACCCTGTCGCTGCGCGAACGGGAGTACGTCGAAGCCGCGCGGAGCCTGGGCGCGGGCCGGATGTACATCCTCTTCCGGGAGCTGCTGCCGAACCTGGTCGCGCCGATCACCGTCTACGCGACGCTGATGATCCCCACCAACGTGCTGACCGAGGCCGCGCTCAGCTTCCTGGGCGTCGGCGTCAAGCCGCCCACACCGTCCTGGGGCGAGACCCTCTCGACGGCCGTGCGGACCTATGAGGACGATCCGCTCTTCATGATCTTCCCCGGCATGGCGATCTTCATCACCGTGCTGGCCTTCAACCTCTTCGGCGACGGCGTCCGCGACGCCCTCGACCCGAAGGGCTCCCGTTAGCCGTCCCCGCAGGTCATCCCGCAGGGCACCCGTAGGTCAGAACCGCAGGGCACACCGGAACCCGGCTTCGAACCGGAATCACAACGGAGGGTTGCGAGCATCGTGACTACCCATCGCATGTCCAAGCGCAGGCTTGTAGCCGGCACGGCCGTCGTGCTCGCGACGATGCTGGCCGCGACCGCCTGTGGCGGCGACGACGGCAAGCCGAAGGACGAGAAGCCGGCCGCCGCGGGCGGCTTCAACGCCGCCATCGGCAAGGTTGCCAACGCCTCCACCAAGACGGGCGGCGAGCTGAAGTTCGTCGGTACGCAGGAAGCCGACTCGTGGGACCCGCAGCGCGGTTACTACGGCTTCATGTGGGACTTCTCCCGCTACTACGCCCGCCAGCTCGTCAGCTTCAAGGCGGAGCCGGGCTCCAAGAGCACCGAGCTCGTCCCCGACCTGGCCACCGCCAACGCGGAGATCAGCGACGGCGGCAAGACCTACAAGTACACCCTCAAGGACAACGTGACCTGGGAGGACGGCACCCCCGTCACCGCCCAGGACGTGAAGTACGGCATCGAGCGCACCTGGGCCCAGGACGTCATCTCCGGCGGCCCGGTCTACCTGATGCAGGTCCTCGACCCGAAGACCGAGTACCCGGGCCCGTACAAGGACCCCAGCCCGGACAAGCTCGGCCTCAAGGCGATCGAGACCCCGGACGCCAAGACCGTCATCTTCAAGCTCCCCGCGCCCAACGGCGACTTCGAGCAGATGCTGGCCATGCCGGCCGCCAGCCCGGTCAAGCAGGAGAAGGACACCGCGGCCAAGTACGGCCTCAAGCCCTTCTCCAACGGCCCGTACAAGATCGACTCGTACGAGCCCAACAAGAGCATGAAGCTCTCGCGCAACACCGCCTGGAAGGCCGAGTCGGACACCATCCGCAAGGCGCTCCCGGACTCCATCTCGGTCACGTTCATGGCGAACGCGGACGACATGGACAAGCGCCTGATGAACGGTGAGTTCGACCTGGACATCAACGCGACCGGCATCGGCCAGGCGGCCCGCGCCACCGCGCTGAAGGACCACAAGGACAACCTGGACAACGGCCAGACCGGCTTCATCCGGTACGCCGTGATGCCGCAGACCGTCGCGCCGTTCGACAACATCGAGTGCCGCAAGGCCGTCATCTACGCGGCCGACCACAAGTCCCTGCAGACCGCCCGCGGCGGCCCGCAGGCCGGTGGCGACATCGCCCCCAACATGCTCCCGCTCGGCATCAAGGGCGCCGACGGCAAGTACGACCCGTACGGTGTCCTGACGAACGACGGCAAGCCCGACGTCGAGAAGGCCAAGGCCGCCCTGAAGGCCTGTGGCAAGGAGACCGGCTTCAAGACGACCATCGCGGTCCGCAACAACAAGCCGGTCGAGGTCGCCACGGCCGTCTCCCTGCAGAACGCCCTGAAGCAGGTCGGCATCGAGGCCGACGTCGACCAGTTCGACGGCGCCCAGACCTCCGGCATCATCGGTTCGCCGAAGGTGGTCAAGGAGAAGGGCTACGGCATCATCATCATGGGCTGGGGCGCCGACTTCCCGACCGGACAGGGCTTCTCCCAGCCGCTGGTCGACGGCCGCTTCATCCTGCAGAGCGGCAACAACAACTTCTCCGAGCTCAACGACCCGGCGATCAACAAGCTGTTCGACGACGCCATCGCGGAGACCGACCCCAACAAGGCCGGCGACATCTACAAGCAGATGAACCAGAAGGTCTCCGAGGCCGCGGTCTACCTGCCCTTCGTCTACGACAAGACGATCAACTGGCGCAGCAGCCGTCTGACCAACGTCTACACCTCCGACGCGTACAACGGCCGCTACGACTACGCCTCGCTCGGCGTCCAGTAGACCGACCGTCCGATTCAGTTCCAGTGCCACACCCGCTAGGCACGAAGGGCAGGTGATGGCCGCGGCGGCGGCTCGGGGGCGCTCTCCAGAAGAGGGCGTCCCCGGGCCGCGGCCAGGCCGAGCGCAGTGCTTGCATATCTCATCCGGCGGATCTTCGCCGTCATCGTCATGCTGTTGGTCATCTCGCTGGTGACCTTCGGAATCTTCTTCCTCTTCCCGAAGATGATCGGGACGGACCCGGCCCTGTACTTCGTCGGCAAGCAGTCCGACCCCGCCGCCATCGAAGGCATCCGGCAGAAGATGGGTCTCGCCGACCCGATCCTCGTCCAGTTCGGCAAGTTCGTCGTCGGGCTGGTGGCGGGTCGTACGTACGCCAACGGCAACGACGTCACGCACTGCGCCGCGCCCTGCTTCGGATACTCCTTCAAGAGCGAGCAGGAGGTGTGGCCGCTGCTGACCGACTGGCTGCCCGTCACCCTCTCGCTCGCCGCCGGTGCCGTCGTGCTCTGGGTGATCGGCGGTGTCGCCGCCGGCGTCATCTCCGCCCTCAAGCGCGGTACGGTCCTGGACCGTTCGGCGATGGGCCTCGCCCTCGCCGGCGTCTCCCTCCCGATCTACTTCACGGGCATGCTCGCCATCGCCCTCTTCTCCGACCAGCTCGGCTGGTTCGGGCGGCCGGAGAAGACCTTCGCCGAGGATCCGGGAGCCTGGTTCAACGGCATGGTCCTGCCGTGGGTCTCGCTCGCCTTCCTCTACGCGGCCATGTACGCGCGACTCACCCGCGCGACCATGCTGGAAGTGCTCAACGAGGACTACATCCGCACCGCACGCGCCAAGGGGCTGACGGAACCCGTCGTCATCGGCAAGCACGCGATGCGCTCGACCATGACGCCGATCCTGACCGTCCTGGGCCTCGACCTGGGCGCGCTGATGGGCGGCGCGGTCCTCACCGAATACACCTTCTCGCTGCACGGCCTCGGCTACAGCGCCGTCCGCGCCATCAGCGAGCACGACCTGCCGGTCATTCTCGGCATCACCTTGATCTCCGCCTTCTTCGTCGTCGCGGCCAACCTCGTCGTCGACCTCTTGTACGCGGTGATCGACCCCCGAGTGAGGCTGTCATGACCGATTCGACGACGCCCGCCGTGACGGGCGCACCGCACGAGCCCGTCGCCTCCGGCGCGCCCGGCACCGCGTTCCTCGACGTACGCGACCTCAAGGTGCACTTCCCCACGGAAGACGGCCTGGTC
Source organism: Streptomyces sp. GL_141 (assembly GCF_057834385.1). NCBI lineage: Bacteria > Bacillati > Actinomycetota > Actinomycetes > Kitasatosporales > Streptomycetaceae > Streptomyces > Streptomyces sp. GL_141. The sequence goes on along the minus strand of NZ_CM174402.1, from coordinate 2,489,898 downwards.
AAGTCCGTGGACGGACTCTCCTTCACGCTGGAGAAGGGCAAGACCCTCGGCATCGTCGGCGAGTCCGGCTCCGGCAAATCGGTGACCTCGCTGGGCATCATGGGCCTGCACCGGGTCGGTCAGTACGGCCGCCAGCGGGCCCGGATCTCCGGCGAGATCTGGCTCGACGGCAAGGAACTGCTGTCCAGCCCCGAGGAAGAGGTCCGCAAGCTGCGCGGCCGGGAGATCGCGATGATCTTCCAGGACCCGCTGTCGGCGATGCACCCCTACTTCACCGTGGGCAAGCAGATCGCGGAGGCCTACCGGGTCCACAACAAGGTCGACAAGAAGACCGCCCGCAAGCGGGCCGTCGAGCTCCTCGACCGCGTGGGCATCCCCGAGCCGCACAAGCGGGTCGACAGCTACCCGCACGAGTTCTCCGGCGGCATGCGCCAGCGCGCGATGATCGCGATGGCGCTGGTCAACAACCCCGAACTGCTCATCGCGGACGAGCCCACCACCGCCCTCGACGTCACCGTCCAGGCGCAGATCCTCGACCTGATCCGGGACCTGCAGAAGGAGTTCGGCTCCGCGGTCATCATGATCACGCACGACCTCGGCGTGGTCGCCGAGATGGCCGACGACCTCCTCGTGATGTACGGCGGCCGGTGCGTGGAGCGCGGCAGCGCGGAGAAGGTGTTCTACGAGCCCCGTCACCCCTACACCTGGGGCCTGCTCGGCTCGATGCCGCGCATCGACCGGGAGCAGACCGAGCGGCTCATCCCGGTCAAGGGCTCGCCGCCCAGCCTGATCAACATCCCGAGCGGCTGCGCCTTCAACCCCCGGTGCCCGTACGCCGACCTGCCCAAGGGCGAGGTCACGCGGACCGTACGGCCCGAGCTGTCCCTGGTCGACACCGCCGCGGAGGGCGCCGGCCGGCACTGGGCCGCCTGTCACCTCTCCCCGGAGCAGCGGGACCGGATCTGGACCGAAGAGATTGCGCCGAAGCTGTGACCGACATGACTGTGCCCAACGAAAGCGCGAACGAGAAGGCCGCCACGGTCACCGTCCCGGCCCAGGCTGTGGCCTCCCCGGAGCCGCTGCTCAGGGTGACCGGACTGGTCAAGCACTTCCCCATCTCCAAGGGGCTGCTGCGCCGCCAGGTCGGGGCCGTGAAGGCCGTCGACGGCATCGACTTCGACGTCTACCCCGGTGAGACCCTCGGCATCGTCGGCGAGTCCGGCTGCGGCAAGTCCACCATGGGCCGGCTGATCACCCGGCTGCTCGAACCGACCGGTGGAAAGGTCGAGTTCGAGGGCAAGGACATCACGCACCTGAGCGTGGCCGGCATGCGCCCGATGCGCCGCGACGTGCAGATGATCTTCCAGGACCCCTACGGCTCGCTGAACCCGCGCCACACGGTGGGCACCATCGTCAGCGCCCCGTTCAAGCTCCAGGGCGTCGAGCCCGAGGGCGGCCTGAAGGCGGAGGTCCAGCGCCTCCTCTCCCTGGTGGGCCTCAACCCGGAGCACTACAACCGCTACCCGCACGAGTTCTCCGGCGGTCAGCGCCAGCGCATCGGCATCGCCCGCGCCCTGGCCCTGAAGCCGAAGCTCGTCGTGGCCGACGAGCCGGTCTCGGCCCTGGACGTCTCCATCCAGGCCCAGGTGGTCAACCTGCTGGACGACCTCCAGGAGGAGCTCGGCCTCACGTACGTGATCATCGCCCACGACCTGTCGGTCATCCGGCACGTCTCGGACCGGATCGCGGTCATGTACCTCGGCAAGATCGTCGAGCTCGCGGACAACAAGTCCCTGTACACGGCGCCCATGCACCCGTACACCACGGCCCTGATGTCGGCCGTCCCGGTGCCGGACCCGCGCCGGCGCGGAGTCAAGAGCGGCCGCATCCTGCTCAAGGGCGACGTCCCTTCGCCGATCTCCCCTCCGTCCGGCTGCCGCTTCCACACCCGGTGCTGGAAGGCGACCCAGGTCTGCACCACGCAGGAGCCCCCGCTCATCGCACTGAAGACCGGCCACCAGGTGGCCTGCCACCACCCGGAGAACGCCCCCGACCAGGCCCCGGGCGACCCGGCCCTGCCGGGCGCGGCGGACGCGACGGCGACCCCGACGGACTGACGGCCGACCCGGCGGGGCCGTGAACGGCTCCGCCGGGCGAAAATCAGCCCCGCCGGCGTTTGAGGCGCGGGGGTTCGGGGGCGGAGCCCCTGACGGCGCCGCCGCAGCCGGCCATGGCCCGCAGCCCCACGGGGGTGCCGTGTCCCGCCCTGGCAGGGCACGCCGATCGGGGCCGGGGCCGGGGCCGCGCCGCACCCGTCCCGGCACGCCGCAGGCGACCGGCAGAATGTTCCCGTGATCCACGATCTCTTCCCGCCCGGAGTCCAGCACACCCTGGACCTCATGGGCATCTTCGTCTTCGCCACGGCCGGCGCCCTGCTCGCCGTACGCAAGAACTTCGACGTCTTCGGCATCGTCGTCCTCGCGCTCGTCACCGCCCTCGGCGGCGGCCTGTTCCGCGACATCGTCATCGGCGCCACCCCCGCCGCCGCCTTCAGCGATCTCGGGTTCTTCGTCACGCCGCTGGTCGCCGCCGCGTTCGTCTTCTTCCTGCACCCCGAGGTCCAGCGCATCAACCGCGCCATCAACGTCTTCGACGCGGCCGGCCTCGGACTGTTCTGCGTGACGGGCACGACCAAGGCGTACGAGTACGGCCTCGGCCTCACCGCGTCCGCCGCGCTGGGCCTGGCGACCGCGGTCGGCGGGGGCGTGCTGCGCGACGTGCTCGTCAACGAGGTCCCCTCGCTGCTGCGCGACCGCGAGATGTACGCCGTGCCGGCCGTCATCGGCGCCTCGATGGTGGCGCTCTTCATCAGCTTCGACAACCTGAACGCCCTCACGACGGGCCTGGCGATCGTCACCACCTTCGTGCTGCGGCTGCTGGCCATCCGCTACCACTGGCGGGCGCCGCTCGCGTGGAACCGCCGCTCGTCGGTGGCGGAGGAGCCGTAGCCAGGCAAAGCTACCGCTTAGTAGGAAGCGGGTGTACGGTCGTTCCATGTCACACGCAGCTGCCAAGGCCACCATCGGCGACAGCGAGTTCGACCGCGACACCACCGTCACCGCCCGTGCGGGCGAGCCCGGTGTGTACGACGCGGACCTCTCCGCCGGGTGGACGATCATCACCGCCGTCAACGGCGGCTACCTCCTGGCCCTCGTCGGCCGCGCCCTGTCGGCGACCCTGCCGCACCCGGACCCCTTCACGGTCTCCGCGCACTACCTGACCTCCTCGGTCCCCGGCCCCGCCGTGATCCGCACCGAGGTCGTACGGGTCGGCCGCACGCTCTCCACCGGACAGGCCTCCCTGTTCCAGTTCGACGAGAGCGGCGCCGAGATCGAGCGGATCCGCGTCCTGGCCTCCTACGGGGACCTCGCCGCGCTCCCGGACTCCGTCCACACCACCGCCCTCCCGCCCGCCATCCCCGCCTACGAGGACTGCCTCGGCCCCGAGGCCGGCCCGGCCCCGATCCCCGGCAGCTCCGCCATCGTGGACCGGCTCCGGCTGCGCCTGGACCCGGCGACGGCCGGCTGGGCCGTCGGACAGCCCTCGGGCAAGGGCGAGATGCGGTCCTGGTTCGAGCTCGCGGACGGCCGCGACGCCGACCCCTTCTCCCTCCTCCTGGCGGTGGACGCGCTCCCGCCGACCTCCTTCGACCTCGGCCTGCTCGGCTGGACCCCGACGGTGGAACTCACCACCCACATCCGCCACCGTCCGGCGCCCGGTCCGCTCCGGGTGTCGATCACCACGCGGAACCTGGCGGGCGGCTTCCTGGAGGAGGACGCGGAGGTCTGGGACTCGGCGGACCGCCTGGTCGCCCAGTCCCGCCAACTGGCGAGCGCCCCCCGCGTAGCCGTCCCTTCCTAACGCGAAGCCCGCACCGCTAGGCGGGCTTCGCTCCGCTGCGCCGGACTCCGTCCGGCGGTGGCCGGGCGGCGGCGCGGCCACTGCCGTCTGGCGTGCGAGCCGGTGGGCGGGTGCGGCTGGTTCGGCCCTGCGGGGCGGAGTTCCCCTACCCGCCCTTCGCCCGTTCCCCGGGCTCCGCCCGGACCCGGTCCTCAAACGCCGGACGGGCTGGATGTACCGCTGGGGCGGGGCTGGATGTGCCGCTGCGCGGCACATCCAGCCCCGCCGGCGTTTGAGGCGCGGGGTCTGGGGCGGAGCCCCGGGGGCCCGGGCGCAGCCCGGGTCCTGACGGGTCAGGGCGCAGCCCTGGGAACGGTGGAAGGGCGGGTAGGGGACTCCCCCCGCGCAGCGGCACACCGGCGGCCCCAGCCCCGCATACGGCGCCCGGCACGGCCGGCCCGCGCCCGACACCCCGGCAAGGGCCCGGCCCGGCACACGGCGCCCCGGCGCGGGCCGGGCCCGGTCGGGCCGGGGGGTCGTCGCCGGGGCGGGGCTCCGTCAGGGAGCTGTAAGCCCCCGGCGGGGAAGCGGGGGTGCGGGGGACTCGTAGAATCGGGGGATCATGGCCTACCTCGACCACGCCGCCACCACCCCGATGCTGCCGGAGGCCGCCGCGGCGATGACCGCGCAGTTCGGCGTCACGGGCAACGCGTCCTCCCTGCACGCCGCCGGCCGCCGCGCCCGCCGCACCGTCGAGGAGGCCCGCGAGGCCCTCGCCGACGCGCTCGGGGCCCGTCCGAGCGAGGTGGTCTTCACCGCCGGCGGCACGGAGGCCGACAACCTCGCCGTCAAGGGGCTCTACTGGGCCCGCCGCGACGCCGACCCCGCCCGGACCCGCATCCTCGCCAGCCCCGTGGAGCACCACGCCGTCCTCGACGCCGTGCACTGGCTGGCCGAACACGAAGGCGCGCAGGTCGAGTACCTGCCCGTGGACCGCTACGGGCGCGTGCACCCCGAGGCCTTCCGCGAGGCGATCGAGCGCAACCCCGAGGACCTCGCGCTGGCCACCGTCATGTGGGCCAACAACGAGATCGGCACCGTCATGCCGATCGCCGAACTGGCCGCCGTCGCGGGCGAGTCCGGCATCCCGCTGCACTCCGACGCCGTCCAGGCCTTCGGTCAGCTCGACGTCCGCTTCGGCGACAGCGGCCTCGCCGCCATGACCGTGAGCGGCCACAAGGTCGGCGGACCGTACGGGATCGGCGCGCTGCTGCTCGGCCGCGACCAGAGCCCCGTACCCGTCCTGCACGGCGGAGGCCAGGAGCGGCACGTCCGCTCCGGCACCCTCGACGTCCCGGCCATCGCCGCCTTCGCGGTGGCCGCCGTACTCGCCGCCGAGCGGCGCGAACGGTTCGCCACCGAGATCGGCGCCCTGCGCGACCGGCTCGTCGCCGCCGTGCTCCGCGAGGTCCCCGACGCGGTCCTGGGCGGCGACCCGGCCGGCCGGCTCCCCGCCAACGCCCACTTCAGCTTCCCCGGCTGCGAGGGGGACTCCCTGCTGCTCCTGCTCGACGCCCAGGGCATCGAGTGCTCCACCGGCTCCGCCTGCACCGCCGGCGTGGCGCAGCCCAGCCACGTGCTGCTGGCCACCGGCACCGACCCGCGCCTGGCCCGGGGCACCCTGCGCTTCTCCCTCGGCCACACCTCCACCCAGGCCGACGTGGACGCGGTCGCCGCCGCCATCGGCCCGGCCGTGGCCCGCGCGCGCACGGCGGGACTGAGCTAGGCGCCCGCGGCGCCGGCCTCGTTGACCATGCGGAGGTAGCGGCCCCAGTCCCAGTGGCGGCCCGGGTCCGTGTGGTCGGCTCCGGGTACCTCGGAGTGGCCGAGGAAGTGCTTGCGGTCGGCGGGTATCCCGTACCGCCTGCAGACGTCGGCGGCGAGCCGCGCCGAAGCCCCGTACATCGCGTCCGTGAAGTCCTGCGGCCGGTCCACGAAGCCGACGTGCTCGATGCCGACGCTGCGCTCGTTCATCGAGCGGTTGCCCGAGTGGAAGGCGACGTCGAGCTCGCGCACCATCTGCTCGATGTGGCCGTCCTGGCCGACTATGTAGTGCGCCGACGCCCGGTGGAACGGATTCTTGAAGGCGTCCACCGAGGACTTGAACCCGCCCTGCGTGACATGCACCACGATCCGGTCCACCCGGTAGTCCGCGGGCCGGTCCGCCAGCCGCCAGTTCGCCGGAGAGGCCGCAGTCCAGGAAGCCCCCGCGTGGTCCAGCTCGCCGTCCTTCCGCGGTTTGGACACCCCGGGCACCAGCCACCAGGCCCGCCCGAGCTCGTCGCGCCCGGCGACCGCCGCGGCCGCGACCACCCCGAGCCCGCCGAACAGCACCGCCCTGCGGGTCCGTCCGGGCCGCCCCTTGTTGCCCGTACCGCCCTTGTCGCTCTTGCTCCCCATCGGTGATCCACCCCCTGCCACCGAGAACGCGCTGTGACCCCGCGCGGTTCCCCCGTACCCTGGACGGTGCTATGACTGAGAACCTGCCGAGCGTCCCCCGCCCCCTCCGCGTCCTGGCCGCCATGTCCGGCGGTGTGGACTCCGCCGTCGCCGCCGCCCGCGCCGTCGAAGCCGGGCACGACGTGACCGGCGTCCACCTCGCCCTCTCCGCGAACCCGCAGTCCTTCCGGACCGGAGCCCGCGGCTGCTGCACGATCGAGGACTCCCGCGACGCCCGCCGCGCCGCCGACGTCATCGGCATCCCGTTCTACGTCTGGGACCTCGCCGAACGCTTCCGCGAGGACGTCGTCGAGGACTTCATCGCCGAGTACGAGGCCGGGCGCACCCCGAACCCCTGCCTGCGCTGCAACGAGAAGATCAAGTTCGCCGCGCTGCTCGACAAGGCCCTGGCCCTCGGCTTCGACGCCGTCTGCACCGGCCACTACGCCACCGTCGTCCTGAACGAGGACGGCACGCGCGAGCTGCACCGCGCCTCCGACATGGCCAAGGACCAGTCGTACGTCCTCGGCGTCCTCGACGAGAAGCAGCTCGCCCACGCGCTGTTCCCGCTCGGTGACACCCTCACCACCAAGGAAGAGATCCGCGCCGAGGCCGAGGAGCGGGGCCTGGCCGTCGCGAAGAAGCCCGACAGCCACGACATCTGCTTCATCGCCGACGGCGACACCCAGGGCTTCCTGGCGAACCGCCTCGGCAAGGCCGAGGGCGACATCGTCGACGAGGCCACCGGCGAGAAGGTCGGCACCCACGAGGGCGCCTTCGGGTTCACCATCGGCCAGCGCAAGGGCCTGCGGATCGGCCACCCGGCCCCCGACGGCAAGCCGCGCTACGTCCTCGACATCTCCCCGGTGAACAACACCGTCACCGTCGGCCCCGTCGAGGCCCTGGACGTCACCGCCCTCACCGCGATCCGCCCCCGCTGGTGCGGCTCCTCCGCCGCCGCCCCGGGTACGTACACCGCGCAGCTGCGCGCCCACGGCGGCGAGACCGAGGTCTTCGCGGAGCTGGTGGAGGGCGAACTGCGCGTCCGCTTCACCGAGCCCGTCCGCGGCGTGGCCCCCGGCCAGGCGATCGTCCTCTACGACGGCACCCGCGTGGTCGGCTCCGCCACGATCGCCACCACCACGCGGGCCACGGCGTCCGCGTCCGCATAGTCGGGACGCCCGGTCAGACCACCGTCAGGACGATCTTGCCGGTGGTCCGGCCCTGCTCGCCGATCTCGTGGGCCTTCGCGGCCTCCGCCAGCGGCAGCACGGTGTCGATGACCGGGCGGAGCCTCCCCTCCGCCACGAGCGCGGCGATGGCCTTCAGCCCCGCCCGGTCCGGCTCGACGAGGGTCCAGCCGGTGCGGAAGCCCTCGGCGTCGGCCGGCACGTCGTCCGGGCCGTTCAGGGTGATCAGGTGTCCGCCCGGGCGCAGCACCTTCAGGGACCGCGCCCCGTAGTCGCCGCCGATGGCGTCGATCACGACGTCCACGTCCGAGACCACGTCTTCGAAGGCGGTGGTCCGGTAGTCGACCAGCTCGTCGGCACCGAGCGAGCGGAGCACCTCGTGCTTGGCGGCGCTGGCGGTGCCGATCACGTACGCCCCGAGCGCCTTGGCGATCTGGACGGCGAAGTGCCCCACGCCGCCCGCCGCCGCGTGTACCAGGACCCGCTGCCCCGGCCGTACGCCGGCGGTGTCGGTCAGCGCCTGCCAGGCGGTGAGCGCGGCCAGCGGGAGCGCCGCCGCCTGCACGTGGTCGATCGCGGCGGGCTTGCGGACGAAGTGCCGGGCTGTGGCCGTGACGTACTCGGCGTAGCCGCCCGCCTGGACCGGGAAGCGGGGCATGCCGAAGACCTCGTCGCCGGGCTGGAACATCGTCACGCCGGGGCCGACGGCCTCCACCGTGCCGGACACGTCCCAGCCGACAGCTGGGACCGGCCCCCAAGGGATGAGGGCGCCAGAGGCCCGGGTCTTCCAGTCGACGGGGTTCACCCCGGCCGCGTGGACCCGTACCAGGATCTCGCCCATGCCCGGCTCCGGCCGGTCCAGCTCCGTCTCGGTCAGTACCTCGGGTCCGCCCCACTGGCTGACGACGATGGCGCGCATGTGTTTCTCCTCGGGTGTGTCAGGTGTATCGGGTGTGTCCGGTGCTGCTGCCGGACCAGCTTCGGCTGCGGAGCGAAGCCGCGGTGTTGGCCGTTCGGCCACCCTGTGACAGGATCTGGCCATGCACCGGATCGCCGTACTCGCCCTCGAGGGCGTCCCTCCGTTCGAGCTCGGGATGCCCTCCCGGGTGTTCGGCAACGCCGTCGACGACTCCTGGAAGCCGCTCTACGAGGTGACCGTCTGCACCGTCGACGGGCAGCCCGTGACCAGCGACGCGGGCTTCACGGTCGGGGTCTCGGCGGGGCCCGAGGCTCTCGCGGCTGCCGACACGGTGATCATCCCGCCGACCAATGCCATGATGGCGCTGGAGCAGGGCGTACCCCTGCCCCGGCCGCTCGCCGACGCCCTCGCCGCGATCCGCCCCGGCACCCGCCTGGTGTCGATCTGCACCGGCACCTACGTGCTCGCCGCCGCCGGCCTGCTCGACGGCCGGCCCGCCACCACGCACTGGATCAAGGCGCCCGCCTTCCAGCGGGCCTTCCCGCGCGTCAAGGTCGACGAGGACGTGCTCTTCGTCGACGACGGGGACGTCCTGACCTCCGCCGGGGTCGCCGCAGGCGTGGACCTCTGCCTCTACATGATCCGCCAGGACCACGGCACCGCCGTAGCCAACCGCGCCGCGCGGCTGTGCGTGGTCCCGCCGTGGCGCGACGGCGGGCAGGCCCAGTACATCGTCCGGCCCGTCCCCGAACCCACCGTCGCCACCACCACCGCCACCCGGGCCTGGGCCCTGGAACGCCTCACCGAGCCGATCGCCCTGGCGGAGCTGGCCGCCCACGCCCGGATGAGCCTGCGCACCTTCACCCGCCGCTTCCGCGACGAGGTCGGCATGACCCCGGTGCAGTGGCTCACCAGCCAACGCCTGGAAGTCGCGCGCCAGTTGCTGGAGTCCAGCGACCTCCCCGTCGACCTGGTCGCCCACCGCTCCGGCTTCGGTTCCGCGAACTCGCTGCGCCAGCACATGCGTTCCGCACTCGGCGTCTCCCCGATCGCCTACCGGCGCACCTATCAGCCCAACTCCCCTGTACTGGCGCACCATTGATGCTCCGTCAGGACGTCGGCATACTGCGTGGCCCTGCACTCTTCTTCTCAGGGGGAACCACGTGCGCAACCATCACGCCAGGGCGGGAGCCGCGGCCGCGGTCGCGGCGGCCGCCGCCCTCGCGCTCGCGGCGGGGCTGACCACCCCGGCCACCGCGGCAGCGGCGACAAGCCCGTCAGGCACCGCGACCGGCTCCTTGGGCGCCGGGACCGGCTCCTTAGGCACCAGGGCCGGCTCCTCGGACACCGGGACCAGCTCCTTAGGCACCGGGACCAGCTCCTTAGGCACCGGAACCGGCGCGAAATCCGCCGCCCGGCCGGCCCCGACCACCCGCCTCACCCTCGTCACCGGCGACCGCGTCGTCCTCGCCGCCGACGGCAGGCCCGTCTCCCTCGAACGCGCCGAGGGCCGCGCGCACATACCGTTCTCGGTGCGCACCGAGAACGGCCACACCAGCGTCGTACCGTACGACGCCCAGCCGCTGATCCGCGCAGGGAAGCTCGACCCGCGCCTGTTCGACATCACCGAACTGAGCCGCCCCGAAGCGGCCGCCCACGGCCAGGGGACCCACCCCTCCGCCCGGCTCCAGCTGATCGTCGGCTACGAGGGCCCCGCCCCCGCCGCCCGGTCCGCCCTGCGGGTCACCGGCGGACTCGAAGTCACCCGGACCTTCCCCACCCTCGACGCCGAGGCCGTCAGTGCGGCCCCCGGAGCCGCCGCGGCCCTCTGGGAGGCGCTCACCGATGCCCGCCGGGACGCCGGCGGCCGCGCCGCCGCCCCCGGCATCGCCACGGTGTGGCTCGACGGCGTGCGCACCGCCACCCTGGACAAGAGCACCCGCCAGATCGGCGCCGACCGGGCCTGGGCCGCCGGATACGACGGCGCCGGCGTCAAGATCGCCGTCCTCGACACCGGCGTCGACGCCACCCACGCCGACCTCGCGGGCCAGGTCGTCGCCGAACAGAACTTCTCCCGCTCCGGGGACGCCGTGGACCGCGTCGGCCACGGCACGCACGTCGCCTCCATCGCCGCCGGTACGGGCGCCCGCTCGGCCGGCGCCTTCAAGGGCGTCGCGCCCGGCGCGAAACTGCTCAACGGCAAGGTCCTGGACGACCGCGGCTCCGGCAACGACTCCGGGATCATCGCCGGCATGGAATGGGCCGTCGCCCAGGGCGCCGACATCGTCAACCTGAGCCTCGGCGCGACCGACACCCCGCAGCTCGACCCCGTCGAAGCCGCCGTGAACCGGCTCAGCGCCGAGAAGGGCGTGCTGTTCGCCGTCGCCGCCGGCAACAGCGGCCGCCGCGGCCCCGGCACCATCCAGTCCCCGGGCAGCGCGAGCGCCGCGCTCACCGTCGGCGCCGTCGACGACGCGGAGGTCCTCGCCCCCTTCTCCAGTACCGGCCCGCGCCTGGGCGACGGCGGAGTCAAGCCGGACGTCACGGCGCCCGGCGTCGACATCACCGCCGCAGCCGCCCCCGGCAGCGTCATCGACCGCGAGACCGGCCAGGGCCCGGCCGGCTACCTGACCATCTCCGGCACCTCCATGGCCACCCCGCACGTCGCCGGGGCCGCCGCCCTGCTCAAGCAGCAGCACCCGGACTGGAAGGGCGCCGAGCTCAAGGGCGCACTGACCGGCTCCGCCCGGGGCGGCGCGTACACCCCGTACCAGCAGGGCACCGGCCGGATCGCCGCCGACGGCGCGCTGGGCCAGAGCGTGGTCGCCCGGGAGGCGGCCCTGACCTTCGACATGCAGCCCTGGCCGCACGCGGACGACACCCCGCAGACCCGCACGATCACCTACCGCAACCTCGGCGCCGCGCCCGTCACCCTCGACCTCGCCGTCACCGGCCACGGCCCCGGCGGCGCGCCCGCGCCCGAGGGCTTCTTCACCCTCGGCGCCCGGCAGCTCACCGTCCCCGCGGGCGGCACCGCCGAGACCGCGCTGACCGTGGACACCCGCCTCGGCGGAACGGCCGACGGCACCTACAGCGCGTACACCACCGCCACGGCGGCCGGCGGCGGCCAGCAGGTGCGTACGGCCGCCGTCGCCGAACGCGAGGCCGAGTCCTACGATCTGACGCTCCGCCACATCGGGCGCGACGGGCAACCGGCCAAGGACCACTCCACCACCGTCCAGGGCGTCCGGGGCGGCGCGGCGGCCCGCCGCTTCGAGGCCCACGACGCCTCCGGCACCGTCACCCTGCGCGTCCCCAAGGGCGGCTACCTCCTCGACGCCGCCCTCGTCGTCGACCCCCTCGACCTCACCCGGGGAGCCGACTGGATCGTCCAGCCCCAGCTCGACGTCACCGCCGACACCACGGTCATCCTCGACGCGCGCACCACCCGGCCCGTGGAGATCACGGTCCCCTCGAAGTCGGCGCAGGCCCACTTCGTGATGCCCACGTACACGCTCAGCGAGGGCGGGCGCTCGTACGACTTCGGCTTCTGGCTCGACTCGCTCACCGGCTTCCGCACCCGTCAGCTCGGCCCGGAGCCCACGGCCGCAACCCTGCGCCAGCAGTGGGACGTGCACTGGCAGGACGGCGCCTCGGCGGAGTACCACGCGGCGCTGGGAGGCCCCGTACGGAACCTCGCCACCGGCTACACCCGCCACCTCAAGCCCCGCGACCTGGCGGCCCTCGTGGTCGGCCAGGGCGCCTCCGCCCCGGGCAAGGAGGGCTCGGTCGTCGCGATGGGCACCCTCCCGGGCAGCCGCTCCGGGAGCTCGATGTCCTTCCGGCGGCCACTGCCGACCACGGCCACGCTCCACGTGTCCACCTTCGACAGGGTGACGTGGGACCTCCTCTTCACCCAAAGCTCCGGCCGCGACGACAACGGCTTCCCGCGCGAGGAGACGGCCTACGAGGCGGAGCCCGGGCGCACCTTCACCGGCGGCCGCACCTACCGGGAGCGGTTCAACACGGCGGTCTTCGCCCCCCGCACCGACGCCGAACACGGGGTGCTGCGCGACGGCAACGCGATCAGCGGCTCCGTACCGCTCCTGGCCGACGGAGCGAACCACACGGGCGGCTTCCACGACGCCACCGGCAGCACCGTCCTGCGCCGCGACGGCGTCGAAGCGGGCCGCAGCGACGCCCCGCTGGACGCGAGCGCCCCCTTCCCCGTCCCACCGGGCGAGGCCGCCTACGAGCTCACCACGACCACCCGGCTGAGCCCGGAGCTCTCCGCCACCTCCTCCGAGACCACGGCCACCTGGTGGTTCCGCTCGAAGGAGACGGCCGCACCGACCCCGCTCCCGGTCTCGGTGGTCCGCTTCGACGCCCGCCCGGCCCTGGACGGCACCCTGCCCGCGGGCCGCACGGCGAACTTCCCGGTCACCGTCCAGGGCCCGGCGGCCACCGCCCGCACCTCCCTCCGGGCCGAAGCCTCCTACGACGAAGGCCGCACCTGGCACCCGCTCCACATCCACCACGGCCGGGTCGACGTCCGCACCCCCGCGAAGGGCGGCACGGTCTCCCTGCGCGGCACGGTCACGGACCGCGCGGGCAACACCGCGCAGATGACGGTCCTGCGCGCCTACCTGGCGGGCTGACCCCGCGCCGGTCCGCCCGCCGGTCCGTCCGCCCGCCGATGACCCCGGAGGTAATCGCCTCCGGGGCCACCGGCGGGCAGGATCGGAGCAACAAGCCGATCCCGCACGGAAGAAGAGGCCCGAGATGACCGCCTACGCCATCGGCCACATACGCCCCGAGACCATGAACGAGGACATCCTCCGCTACATCGAGGAGATCCAGTCCACCATGGACCCCTTCGAGGGCCGCTTCCTCGTCCACGGCCGCCAGGTGGAGGTCATGGAGGGCGCCTGGCCCGGCACGATCGTCATGATCGCCTTCCCCGACCTGGAAACGGCCCGAGCCTGGTACACCTCCGCCCCCTACCAGGCCCTCATCCCCCTCCGCGCCAACCACATCGCGGGCGACATCATCCTGGTCGACGGCGTCCCCACGACCTACGACGCCTCGAAGACCGCGGCCGCACTCCGCGAAGCCGCGGGGCTGTAGCGGATCCACCCCTGCCGCCCTTCGAGGCGGGCGGGGCCGCGGGGGCGGGCCGGGGTGCGAGCATGGCGGCATGGCTACTCATCTGATCACCGGCGCCGGCTCCGGCATCGGTGCCGCCGTCGCGGCGCGGCTGCACGCCCGTGGCGACGACCTCGTCCTGCTCGCCCGCGACGCCGCCCGCGCCCGGCAGCTCACCGACCGGTACCCCGGTTCCAGCGCGCTCGTCGGGGACCTCGCCGACCCCGACCGGCTGTCGTGGGCCTTCTCCAAGCAGGCGATCCCGGAGCGGATCGACTCGCTCCTGCACATCGCCGGCATCGTGGACCTCGGCCCGGTGGGGGAGCTGCGCCCCAAGACCTGGCACCAGCAGCTCAACGTCAACCTGATCGCCCCCGCCGAGGTCACCCGGCTCCTGCTGCCCACCCTGCGCGCCTCCCACTCCACCATCGTCTTCGTGAACTCCGGCGCCGGGCTCGCCGCCCACGCCGACTGGAGCGCGTACGCCGCCTCCAAGCACGGGCTCAAGGCCCTGGCCGACTCGCTCCGGGCCGAGGAGAAGGAGAACGGCATCCGCGTCACCTCCGTCTACCCCGGCCGCACCGCCACCCCCATGCAGATGAAGGTCCGCTCCCAGGAGGGCGAGTCCTACGACGCCGCCGACTGGATCGACGCCGAGTCCGTCGCGACCACCATCGTGATGGCCGTCGACCTGCCCCGCGACGCCGTGGTCAGCGACCTCACCGTCAGGCCCGGCCGATGAGCGCGAGCCGCACCGGCGGAGCCACCGGGGTCGGCTCGCTCCCCGGCGGCGACGCCCGCGAGGCCGCCAAGACCGTCACCGGCTCCTTCGAGGAGTTCCCGTACCTCGCCGAGCTGCCCGCCCGCGGCCCCGGCTCGGACATGATCGGCCGTTCCCTCGGGCTGCTCGTGGACATGTACGCGCACGTCGAGCCCAGCGGCTGGCGCATCAGCGACCGCCCCGGCCGCGACAGCAAGCGGGCCCGCTCCTGGCTCGGCGAAGACCTGGACGCCCTGGAGGAGTTCACCCAGGGGTACGAGGGCCGGCTCAAGGTCCAGGCCGTCGGGCCGTGGACGCTGGCCGCCTCCCTGGAGCTGCACGGCGGCGAGTCCGTGCTCCAGGACCCGGGGGCCTGCCGGGACCTGGCCGGGTCCCTCGCGGAGGGTGTGCGCGAGCACCTGGCCGACGTGCGCAAGCGGATCCCCGGCGCCGAGATCGTCCTCCAGTACGACGAGCCCTCGCTCACCGCGGTCCTGCTCGGCCGGGTGCGCTCCGCCAGCGGCTACCGCACCTACCGCGCCGTCGACCGGCAGGTCGTCGAGGGGACCCTGCGCGAGCTGTTCGCCGTCCACGACGGGGAGGTCATCGTCCACTCCTGCGCCCCCGAGGTGCCCTTCGCCCTGCTGCGGCGCGCCGGGGTCTCGGGCGTGTCGTTCGATTTCTCCTTGCTCACCGAGCGCGAGGATGACGCCATCGGGGAAGCCGTCGAAGCCGGTACGAAACTCTTCGCCGGAGTGGTGCCCGGGACCGACGGCCCGTTGTCGGACCCGGGCGGTAGCGTCATGGGTGTCAGGAAGCTCTGGCGCAGGCTGGGGCTGACCCCGGGGACTCTGGCGGAGTCCGTCGTGGTCACCCCGGCGTGCGGTCTGGCGGGCGCTTCGCCCGCCTACGCACGGGCGGTTCAGGCGCACTGCGTCAGGGCGGCGAGGTCGCTCGCCGACAACCCTGAGTGATGGATCGAGACGGGTCACGGGAGGACACGGCATGGCAGCCGAACAGAAGCAGGGCAGCGAATCGGCCGTACCGGCGGAACTGCGCGAGCAGCACGCGCTGATCGCCGAGCAGGTCGAGGAGCACCGCTTCCGGTACTACGTGAACGACCAGCCGGTCGTCAGCGACGCCGAGTTCGACAAGCTGCTGCGCTCGCTGGAAGCACTGGAGGAGCAGTACCCGGAGCTGCGCACGCCCGATTCGCCCACCCAGAAGGTGGCCGGGGCGTACGAGACGGACTTCGCCTCCGTCGAGCACCGCGAGCGCATGCTCTCCCTCGACAACGCCTTCGACGACGAGGAACTGGCGGCCTGGGCCGAGCGCGTGGCCCGGGACGCCAACACCTCCGACTACCACTACCTCTGCGAGCTGAAGGTGGACGGCCTCGCCGTCAACCTCACCTACGAGAACGGCCGCCTGACCCGCGCCGCCACCCGCGGCGACGGCCGCACGGGCGAGGACATCACGCCCAACGTCCGCACCATCGCCGACATCCCCGACCGGCTCAAGGGCGACCGGATCCCCGCCCTGGTCGAGATCCGCGGCGAGGTCTACTTCCCGATGGAGAAGTTCGAGGAGCTCAACGCCCGGCTCGTCGAAGCCGAGGGCAAGCCCTTCGCCAACCCGCGCAACGCGGCGGCCGGTTCGCTGCGCCAGAAGGACCCGAAGGTCACCGCGAGCCGCCCGCTGCACATGGTCGTCCACGGCATCGGCGCCCGCGAGGGCTTCGAGATCGAGAACCAGTCGCAGGCCTACGAGCTGCTCCACGAGTGGGGCCTGCCCACCGCCCAGCACAACAAGGTGGTCTCCACGCTCGCCGAGGTCCGGGAGTTCATCGCGTACTTCGGCGAGAACCGCCACTCGGTGGAGCACGAGATCGACGGCGTCGTCGTCAAGCTCGACGAGATCGCCCTCCAGGGCCGGCTCGGCTCCACCGCGCGCGCCCCGCGCTGGGCCATCGCCTGGAAGTACGCCCCCGAGGAGGTCAACTCCAAGCTGATCGACATCAAGGTCGGTGTGGGCCGCACCGGGCGCGTGACCCCGTACGCGCAGGTGGAGCCGGTGACGGTGGCGGGCTCCGAGGTGGAGTTCGCGACCCTGCACAACCAGGAGGTCGTCAAGGCCAAGGGCGTGCTCATCGGGGACACCGTCGTGCTGCGCAAGGCCGGCGACGTCATCCCCGAGATCCTCGGGCCGGTGGTCGACCTGCGCGACGGCAGCGAGCGGGAGTTCGTCATGCCCGCCGAGTGCCCCGAGTGCGGGACGCCGCTGCGGCCGATGAAGGAGGGCGACATCGACCTGCGCTGCCCCAACGGGCAGACCTGTCCCGCCCAGTTGCGCGAGCGGCTCTTCTACCTCGGCGGCCGCCAGTGCCTGGACATCGAGAACTTCGGCGCGGTCGCCGCGGCCGCCCTCACCCACCC
This sequence comes from Streptomyces sp. GL_141, assembly GCF_057834385.1. Classification (NCBI taxonomy): domain Bacteria; kingdom Bacillati; phylum Actinomycetota; class Actinomycetes; order Kitasatosporales; family Streptomycetaceae; genus Streptomyces; species Streptomyces sp. GL_141. Next base: position 2,473,050 of record NZ_CM174402.1, on the reverse strand, counting down.
GCTGGAGCCGGCCGAGCCGCCGCTGCGGGACGAGGGCGACCTCTTCGACCTCACCATCGAGCAGCTCCTGCCCATCAAGGCGTACGTGCTCGACCCGGACAGCGGGCTGCCCAAGCGGGACCCGAAGACGGGCGAGGAGAAGATCGTCACGGTCTTCGCGAACCAGAAGGGCGAGCCGAAGAAGAACGCCCTGTCGATGCTGGAGAACATCGCGGCCGCCAAGGACCGCCCCCTGGCCCGCATCATCAACGGCCTGTCGATCCGCCACGTCGGCCCGGTCGCCGCGGAGGCGCTGGCCCGGGAGTTCCGCTCCATCGAGCGGATCGAGCAGGCGACGGAAGAGGAACTGGCCGCCACCGACGGGGTCGGCGCGATCATCGCGGCCTCCCTCAAGGAATGGTTCGCCGTCGACTGGCACCAGGAGATCCTGCGCAAGTGGCGGGCGGCCGGGGTCCGGATGGAGGAGGAAGGTTCCGGCGAGGACGAGGGGCCGCGCCCGCTGGAGGGGCTGACCGTCGTCGTCACCGGCACTTTGCAGAGCCACACGCGGGACGGCGCGAAGGAGGCCCTCCAGAGCCGCGGCGCCAAGGTGACCGGGTCCGTCTCGAAGAAGACCTCCTTCGTCGTGGTCGGCGACAACCCCGGCTCCAAGTACGACAAGGCAGTGCAGTTGAAGCTCTCCATCCTCGACGACGCCGGATTCGCCGTCCTGCTGGAGGAGGGCCCGGACGCGGCGCGCGAGGCCGCCCTTCCGGTGGACGGCGACGCCGAAGCGGAGTAGCGAAGGCGAACGGATGCGTGGCGTGCGGCCGTACGAGCGGGCGCGCGCCGGGCGCGGCCGGCGGTGGCACCCGGCGCCGCACGGCCGGTACCGGGCCCATGCGAGGCCGGTACAAGGCTGGTGGCGGGCCCCTGGCCTGTCGGATCATCGGACGGGCGGCCGGGGGGTCCTGGTCCAAACTCACCCGTTCGGCGGATACCGTACTGATGAGGATGGCTGGGTCGTATTCGGGCAACCGCCGCCGACCGCTGCCCCTGGGCGCCTCCCGCGTCCTACTGTTGAGGGGTGCGCCTGTCGTGCACGGCTGCTTGACGCGCTTCCAGCCGTGATGGCATGACATCGGGGCCATCGCGTGGCATCGGCATCGCCGGCTGTGAGAGGGACGGGCATGAAACCCACCGAAAGCGCCGACCCGTCACCAGATTTCGGCGGGGAGTTCCCGTCCATGCGGACGGGCCGGCTCGGTGTCCTGGGTACCAGGGCACCGCAATCGCGAGCGCTCGACACCGGAGTGGGCACGGGCCCGGCGGGCCGGCACGCCGCGCTGCCCTTCGCCATCGTGGGCCTCGCCGCCGTCGTGCTCGGCATCGGCGTCATCACGGCGCTGACCAGCCGTCACGCCCTGTTCCCCGGCGGCCCGGTCGGCTGGGCGCTGGCCCTGCTCACCGGCATCATCGTCGGCCACCTCGTCGCCCTCGGCCGCGACCGCTGGTGGGGCGGCACCGGCTCCGGCGCGGCCCTCACCCTCGGCGTCCTCATCCTCTACGGATGGGTCCCCGCCGGCCTGGTCTCCCTCGCCGTGGTCTCCCTCGTCGGCGCCGCCCGCAGGCACCGCTGGCGCCAGGGCCTGCTGCACGGAGCCACCGACATCCTCGGCATCGGCGCGGGAGCCCTCGTCCTCGCCGCGTTCGGGGAGTCGCCCAGCGTCGAACACCCCTGGCGGCCCACCGGCTGGGAGCTCGACGCGGTCCCCGAGGTCATCCTCGTCGCCCTCGCCTACCTGCTCGTCACCCGGCTCCTGCTGTGGCTCGCCCTCGCCCCGAGCGGCGGGGGACTGCCCACGGTCGCCCGTACCGCGCTGCTGCGCCAGGCCCTGGTCGCCGTCGCACTCCTCGGCATCGCCCCGCTGATCTGCGTGGTCGCCGAATCGCAGCCGGTGCTGCTCCCGCTGTTCGCCGTACCGCTGATCGCCCTGGACTCCACCCTGTGGATCGCCCGGGCCCGCGCCGAGGAGCAGCTGCGGGACCCGCTCACCGGGCTGCCGAACCGGCAGTGGCTGCTGGAGCGCGCCTGGAGCGCGCTCGACCAGGCCGAACGGTCGGGCACCCGCGCGGCGCTGGTCCTGATCGACCTGGACCGCTTCCGCGCGGTCAACGACACCCTCGGCCACCTCGCCGGCGACCGGCTGCTCCTGCAGATAGCGGACCGGCTGCGCCAGGCCCTGCCCCCGGACGCCGAGGCGGCCCGCCTCGGCGGCGACGAGTTCGCCGTCCTCCTCCCGCTCACCGACTCGACCACCAGCGCCCAGCGGGTCGCCCGCAACCTGGTCGCCGAACTGAGCTCCCCCCTCGACCTGGACGGTCTGACCCTGGTCCTGGAGGCCAGCGCCGGCCTCGCCGTCTTCCCCGACCACGCACTGGACGCGGAGGGACTGCTGCGCCGCGCCGACGTCGCCATGTACCAGGCGAAGCGCGACCGGACCGGAGTCGAGGTCTACGAGTCCAAGCGCGACAGCAACACCCCCGACCGGCTCGGCCTGCTGGGCGACCTGCGCAGGGCGCTGGACGCGGGCGAGGTGGAACTGCACTACCAGCCGAAGGTCCGCTTCGACGGCAAGGTCGCCGGGCTGGAAGCACTGGTGCGCTGGGTGCACCCGGAACGCGGGCGGGTCTCGCCGGACGAGTTCATCGCGATCGCGGAGACCTCCGGGCTGATGCCGCACCTGACGGAGTACGTACTGGAGACCGCGCTCGCGCAGGTCGCCCGGTGGCGGGCCCAGGGCCTCAAGGTCCCGGTCGCCGTCAACGTGTCGCCGCGCGACGTCCACACCCCCGGCTTCGCGGGCGCCGTGGCCGCGCGCCTCGCCCGGCACGGGGTCCCGGCGAGCGGACTCCAGCTGGAGATAACGGAACACGTCCTGCTGGAGGACCCGCAGCGGGCCGCCGACACCATGGCCGGGCTCACCGGCCACGGCGTCAAGATGTCCCTGGACGACTTCGGCACGGGCTACTCCTCCCTCGTCCACCTGCGGCGGCTGCCGGTCAGCGAACTGAAGATCGACCGGTCGTTCGTGGCGCGGCTCGCGGTGGACGCCCAGGACGCGGAGATCGTCCGCTGCACGGTGGACCTCGCCCACTCGCTGGGCCTGCTGGTCGTCGCGGAGGGCGTCGAGGACGACGAGACGTGGGAGCGGCTCCGGGACCTGGGCTGCGACGCCGTCCAGGGCTGGCTGGTCGCCGCCGCGATGCCTCCGCAGGAGGCGACGGCCTGGCTGCTGGCCCGCGGCGAGCGCGGCTGGCGGCGGCCGGCGGACATCACGGCGGAACTGGCGGCGGAGACCGCCGCGGCGGCCGCGGCCCAGACGCCGTGACGTACGTGGAGGCACCGGCCCGGTACCGTCCCGAGCCGGGCGATCCGCCGTCCGTCTTCCTGGCGGGCGGGATCACGCACTGCCCGTCCTGGCAGCCGGAGGCGGCGGCCGCGCTGGCGCGGTTCGTGGTCCTCAACCCGTGCCGGGCGGACTTCGACGTGTCCGACCCCGCGCAGACGGACGTCCAGATCGCCTGGGAGTACGCGCACCTGCTGCGCGCGGACCTCACGCTGTTCTGGTTCCCCGCATGCGACGCGTCCCTCACGGTCCAGCCGATCACCCTCTACGAACTCGGCGCGGCCGCGGCCACCCCGGGGCGCCGCCTGGTCGTCGGCGCCGACCCCGGCTACCCGCGGCGCGCGGACGTCGTCACGCAGCTGGGCCTGTCCCGGCCGGACCTCACGGTTCACGGGACCCTGCCCGAAACGGTGGCTGCCGCCCGCGCCCTGCTGACCACCCCGGCCTGACGGCTGCCCTGCGGGGCGAGGTCCCCTACCCACCCTTCCACCGTTCCCCGGGCTACGCCCGGACCCGCTACGTGCGGCGCCGCTCCCGGGGTCCGGGGCGGAGCCCCAGGGGGTCCGGGCGCAGCCCGGGGAACGGGCGAAGGGTGGGTAGGGGAACTCTGCCCCGCGCAGCGGCACTCTCGCAGCCGGGGACGGGCTCCGCGCAAGCCGCCGCAGGCGGCCCCGCCACACGGCGGAATCGCCCCGCACGGGGGCTTCGTACCGCCCCGGCGGGAAACCGGGGCGCCGGGCGGGGGCGGGGCCCCATAGGATTGGGGCCGAAACCTACACACTCGAACCCCCAGAGGATCGCTGCATGCCTGGCATCACGCGCGAGGAGGTCGCCCACCTCGCTCGGCTGGCACGTCTGGAGCTGAAGAGCGAAGAGCTCGACCACTTCGCTGGACAGCTCGACGACATCATCGGCGCGGTCGCCCGCGTTTCCGAGGTCGCCGACCAAGACGTCCCGCCGACCTCCCACCCGCTGCCGCTGACGAACGTCATGCGCGCGGACGAGGTCCGTCCGTCGCTCACCCCCGAGCAGGCGCTTTCCGGCGCTCCCGCCCAGGAGCAGCAGCGTTTCAAGGTGCCGCAGATCCTGGGGGAGGACTAATCACCATGGCTGACATCAACATCATCAAGCTCACGGCCGCCCAGACCGCCGAGAAGATCGCCTCCGGCGAGCTCACGGCCGTCGAGGTCACCGAGGCCCACCTGGCCCGTATCGGGGCGACCGACGAGAAGGTCAACGCCTTCCTGCACGTCGACCGCGAGGGCGCGCTCGCCCAGGCGGCCGCCGTCGACGCCAAGCGCGAGCGCGGCGAGAAGCTCGGCCCGCTGGCCGGCGTACCGCTCGCCCTCAAGGACATCTTCACCACCGTCGGGATCCCGACCACCGTGGGTTCGAAGATCCTCGAAGGCTGGATCCCGCCGTACGACGCCACCCTGACGCGCAAGCTGAAGGAAGCCGACGTCGTCATCCTCGGCAAGACCAACATGGACGAGTTCGCCATGGGGTCCTCCACCGAGAACAGCGCCTACGGACCCACCGGCAACCCCTGGGACCTCTCCCGCGTCCCCGGCGGCTCCGGCGGCGGCTCCGCGGCCGCGCTGGCCGCCTTCCAGGCGCCGCTGGCCATCGGCACGGACACCGGCGGCTCCATCCGCCAGCCCGCCGCCCTCACCGGCACCGTCGGCGTGAAGCCCACCTACGGCGGCGTCTCCCGCTACGGCATGGTGGCCTTCTCCTCCTCCCTCGACCAGGGCGGCCCCTGCGCCCGTACGGTCCTGGACGCGGCCCTCCTCCACGAGGTCATCGCCGGTCACGACCCGATGGACTCCACCTCCATCGACGCCCCGGTCCCGCCGGTCGTCGAGGCGGCCCGCAACGGCTCCGTCGCCGGCATGCGTGTCGGTGTCGTCAAGCAGTTCGCCGGCGAGGGCTACCAGGCCGGCGTCGTCCAGCGCTTCAACGAGTCCGTCGCCCTCCTCAAGGAGCTCGGCGCCGAGATCGTGGAGCTGGACTGCCCGTCCTTCGACCTCGCGATGGCCGCGTACTACCTCATCGCGCCGTCCGAGTGCTCCTCGAACCTGGCCCGCTTCGACGCCATGCGCTACGGCCTGCGCGTCGGCGACGACGGCACCAAGTCCGCCGAGGACGTCACCGCCCTGACCCGCGAAGCCGGTTTCGGCGACGAGGTCAAGCGCCGCATCATCCTCGGTACGTACGCGCTCAGCTCCGGCTACTACGACGCGTACTACGGCTCCGCCCAGAAGGTCCGCACGCTCATCACGCGGGACTTCGAGAAGGCCTTCGAGCAGGTCGACGTGATCGTCTCCCCGACCACGCCCACCACCGCCTTCGCGATCGGCGAGCGCACCGACGACCCGCTGGCCATGTACCTCGCGGACCTGTGCACCATCCCGACCAACCTGGCCGGCAACTCCGCCATGTCGCTGCCCTGCGGCCTGGCCCCGGAGGACGGTCTGCCGGTCGGGCTCCAGATCATCGCCCCGGCGATGAAGGACGACCGCCTGTACAAGGTGGGTGCCGCAGTCGAGGCCGCCTTCGTCGAGCGCTGGGGCCACCCGCTGCTTGAGGAGGCTCCGTCGCTGTGAGTTCGAGTACGAGTGCGCTGTCCAAGGCCAAGGGCTTCAAGAAGTCCAAGTCCGGTACGTACCTGTCGATCGGCACCACCGCGTTCGGTGCCTTCAGCGTGGTCAAGCAGGCCAAGAAGGCCCGCACCGAGCACGACACGCTGAAGCTGATCGACGCCGTCGTGTCCGCCGCCGCCATCGTCACCGGCCTCGCGATCCTGTACCGCGAACTGAAGCGTCTCGGCGACGACGACGTCCTGCTGGGCTGAGAGGGAAATTTCCACTGTGACTGCCATTGAACTGCTGTCGTACGAGGACGCCCTCGCGTCGTACGACCCCGTCATGGGCCTTGAGGTCCATGTCGAGCTCGGCACGAAGACCAAGATGTTCTGCGGCTGCTCGACCGAGCTGGGCGCCGATCCCAACGCGCAGACCTGCCCGGTCTGTCTCGGCCTGCCCGGCGCGCTGCCGGTCGTCAACGAGATCGGCATCGAGTCCGCCATCAAGATCGGTCTCGCGCTGAACTGCGAGATCGCCGAGTGGTGCCGCTTCGCCCGGAAGAACTACTTCTACCCGGACATGCCGAAGAACTTCCAGACCTCCCAGTACGACGAGCCGATCGCCTTCAACGGCTTCCTCGACGTACAGCTGGAGGACGGCGAGATCTTCCGCGTGGAGATCGAGCGCGCCCACATGGAGGAGGACACCGGCAAGTCGCTGCACGTCGGCGGCGCCACCGGCCGCATCCACGGCGCGTCCCACTCCCTGCTGGACTACAACCGCGCCGGCATCCCCCTCATCGAGATCGTCACCAAGCCGATCGAGGGCGCCGGCGAGCGCGCCCCCGAGGTGGCCAAGGCGTACGTCGCCGAGCTGCGCGAGGTCATCAAGGCGCTCGGCGTCTCCGAGGCCCGCATGGACAAGGGCCAGATGCGCTGCGACGTCAACCTGTCGCTGCGCCCCACCCCCGAGTCCGAGTTCGGCACCCGCAGCGAGACGAAGAACGTCAACTCGCTGCGCTCCGTCGAGCGCGCGGCCCGCTTCGAGATCCAGCGCCACGCGGCGGTGCTCTCCTCCGGCGGCTCGATCGTGCAGGAGACCCGGCACTTCCACGAGGAGGACGGCTCCACCACGGCCGGCCGCATCAAGGACAACGCCGAGGACTACCGGTACTTCCCGGAGCCCGACCTGGTCCCGATCGCCCCGGCCCGCACCTGGGTCGAGGAGCTGCGCTCCGGCCTGCCGGAGATGCCGCGCGTGCGCCGCAACCGCCTCCTCCAGGAGTGGGGCGTCACCGAGCACGACATGCAGTCGATCCTCAACGCGGGTGCGGTGGACTCCATCGTCGCCACCATCGAGGCCGGCGCCGACTCGACCGCCGCCCGCAAGTGGTGGATGGGCGAGCTGGCGCGCAACGCCAACGAGCAGGGCGTCGTCGTCGACGAGCTGCCCATCACCCCCGTCCAGGTCGCGCGCGTCGCGGCGCTGGTGGCGGGCGGCGAGCTCAACGACAAGCTGGCCCGCCAGGTCCTCGAAGGCGTGCTCGCCGGCGAGGGCACCCCGGACGAGGTCGTCGAGAAGCGCGGCCTGAAGGTCGTCTCGGACGAGGGCGCGCTCGGCGCGGCCGTGGACGAGGCCATCGCGGGCAACGCGGGCATCGCGGACAAGATCCGCGGCGGCAAGATCGCCGCCGTCGGCGCCCTGGTCGGAGCGGTCATGAAGACCACCCGCGGCCAGGCCGACGCGGCACGCGTCAAGGAGCTCATCCTGGAGCGCCTGGGCGTCTCCGAATAGCCCCACCGTACGTACACGGCGGCCCCGCACCGGATCTCCGGTGCGGGGCCGCCGTCGTTCGGCCGGTCAGCGTCTGAGGGTGGGGGCGGCGATGACGGTCTTGGCGGCGCACTGCCTGTCGTTGATGGCCACGCGGAGCCGCAGGACGTCCTTGACGCTGATCGTCTTGGTCTCCGTCTTTCCGAACTCCACCGTCCCGTTGTAGAGCTCGGCCTGGGTCTCCGTGGTGATGCGGATCTGACCGGTCTGCTCGTCCGAGGCGTCGTCCACTCCCACGGTGAAGTCCAGCGTGAGCCACTCCCGGTTGAGGTCGTACTCGACGCTGGCCTCGCAGGTTTCGAAGAAGGCGGCACCGTAGAGCTTGGTGTTGAGCTTCACGGGCCCGGTTTTCAGGCCGCCCTGCACGGGGGTGAGCGCGAGCAGGCTCGCCTGCTTGCTGTTGGGGCCGGGCGGCGGCGGCGAACCGCTGGCCGAGGGCTGCGGGGCCGCCTCGCTCCCCGTCGCGGACGGCTCGGAGGACGGGGTCGGGGAGGAGGAAGGGGACGGGGAGGAGGAAGGGGACGGTGACGGGGTGGTGCTCGGCGTCGGGCCGACGGGGGCCGAGGAGGACGCGGCGGCCCTGTTCCCGCCGTGCTCCTCCTTCGTGTCCCCGAGCAGCTTTACGCCGATCACCGCGCCGGCGCCCACCACCATCACCGTGAGCGCCGCCCCGAGCACGAGCCCCGTCCGCCGCTTCTTGCGCGGGGGCGGCGCGGGTACCGGTTCCGCGGCGGAGACGGTCGCGGGCGCCGGACCGTACCCCGGCGGCACGCTCGCCCGCACCGGCGGCGGGGTGTAGACCGGCTCGGCGGGCGGCTGGGCGTACAAGGGCTGGGCGGGCGGCGGGGTGTACGCCGGCTCCGCCGGGGAGTCCGCCGGGACGGTCGGAGCCGGCAGCGGGGCCGGCATCGGAGCCGCCGCCGGTGCAGCCGTCGGGGCCGCCGCCGGCGGCGCGGACGCCGGCTGCTGCGGCGGGGCCACCGGCTTCGGCGGTGCCGCCGCCGGGGCCGGGGGAGCGGCCGGGACCGGGGGCGCGGCCGGCAACGGGACCGGCGCCGCGTCCTGGACCGCCCGCTGGGAGGTGGACGTGGTGGTGGACACCACCGCGCGGCGGATGTCCTTCATCCAGCCCGCCAGGTTCAGCGGCCGCTTCAGCGGGTCGGCGGCGTAGACGGAGGTGATCCGCGCCCGCTGCTCCGCGTCCAGTACCGCGAACTGCGGCAACCGTACGAGGGCCTGCGCGAGCAGTTCGGGCGTCGAGGGCGGGGACTCCCCGCTCAGCAGGAAGTACGCGATGGCCCCGAAGGCGTACCGGTCCGCGCCCGGGGTCCGCTTCCCGTCGAAGACCTCCGGCGCCGCGTAGCCCTGGGTGAACCACACCTCGGCCGTCTGGTGGTCGGCGGTCAGCTTGCTGAGGCCGAAGTCCACCAGCGTGGCCTGCCCGTGCGCGTCGACCATCACGTTGCCGGGTGACAGGTCACCGTGGATCACCTGGCGCCCGGACGGGGTGGCCTTCCCCGAGTGCAGCCAGTCCAGTACGTCGGCCAACTGCTCCAGGGTGCGCATCACTTCGCGCCGCTCGGCGGCCGTCGCGAGGGTCCGCTCGGCCCGCCAGTCCCGCAGGTCGAGTCCGTCGACGTGGTTCATGACCAGGACCAGGGCCCGCCCGGTCAGCGTCGAGGACTCCCCGGGCCGGTGGATCGGCGGCCCCTCGAAGTGCTCCCGTACGCCCACGACACCGGGCCGGTGGACGAAGCGCAGCAGTTCGGCCTGCTCGTTCCACTTCTGGCTGATCCGGTCGAAGATGTCCGGGGTGATCGTGGTCTTGGAGTCGAGCACCTTCACGACGACGGGCTCGGACCCTCCCGCGAGCTCGATCTCCGCGAGGTAGAGCACGGCCTCCCCGCCGCGCCCGATGGACCGGAGCAATCGGTAGCGGTCTGCTGCCGAGTCCGGCCCGATGTGTAGATTCTGGCTGGTCAATTTCCCCCCAGCGCCGGTGGTTTGAGTGGGCATCAGCTTCGCGTGAGGTGGTTGGCGAGGTCAATGGGAATCGGCCCGCACGCACCCCTTTCGGGGATCAACGGGCAGGGGGTCGGGCACACTGGGCGCGGGGAAGACGGACTGGGGGCGGGGGGACCGGTGGAGATCGGTGCGATGGTGATAGCTGTGGCGGGCGTCGCGGGCACGTTGGGCGCGGCACTGCTCACCCAGCGCGGCGCGGCGCGCGGGAAAGCCCGCGAGATCGAACTCGTACGCAGGCACGAGGCGGTGCGAGAGAACCTGCAGCTGCGGCGCACCTGCTACGCGGACCTCAACCGGGACGCCCGGCAGTTCACCACGGCCCTCAACCGGCATCTGCACACCCTGCGGGAACGCCAGGTCGAGGACGCCGACCGGGTCGCGCTCGACGCGGCGAAGGACGCCTTCCGCGACCGCTACTCCGAGGCGCAGATGGTCGCACCCGACCCCGTCCTCGCCTCCGCGACGCTGGTCCACCATGCCCTGACGGCGGTCTACGGGCAGGTGAAGCGCCTGGAGCGGGGTGCCCCCGACCCGGGTGAGTCGATGGAGACCGCGGGTGACGCCCAACACGGGATCTGGGAACCGCTCCGGGTGATGCGGGCGGCGATGCGGGCCGACCTCGGGGTGTCGGGCGGGGAACCGGCGGCATCGACGCCCGCGCGAAGGGCGTGACCGCTCTGCCCGGAGGGCCGGCGAGCGTCCGCGCCGCGCGGGCGCCGTGGCGGCCGGGGTCCGTCGTGGAGCCGCTCAGGCGCCCGTGGCGCCGTCGACGGCCTCGCGGAGGAAGTCCGCGTGGCCGTTGTGGCGGGCGTACTCGTGGATCATGTGCAGCATGAGCAGGCGCAGCGAAGCGTCCTCCTCCCACTTCTCGACGCGCACCGTCACCTCGAGGGACTCGGCGGCCTCCTCCACCGCGCGGGAGTGCTCGACCTCCGCCCGCCAGGCCGCGAAGGCCTCGTCGCGGGTCGAGCCGGAGGCGTCGTAGGCGGCCTGGAAGTCGTGGGTGTCCGACCACAGGTGGGGGACGTCCGCCCCGCCGAAGGTGCGCCGGAACCAGTGCCGCTCCACCTCCGCCATGTGCCGCACCAGCCCGAGCAGGGACAGTGTGGAGGGCGGGGACGACTGGCGGCGCAGCTCCTCGTCGGTGAGGCCCTCGCACTTCCAGGCGAGGGTGGCCCGGTGGAAGTCGAGGTACGCGCGGAGCGTTTCGCGCTCGCCCCCGGCGAGGGGAGGGGCGACGCGGTGGGCGGATTCTGTTGCGGCCATGGCTGAGATCTTGCCCCGTTGGTCCCGGGGGGTGGAAGGCGTTCGCCCCTACCTGCGTTCCGTTCTTTGTTCCTAAACTGAACATATGCCGCAAAGCCCCACCCGCATCACCCGTATTACCCGTCCCACCCGTATTACCCGCCTCGCCGGTATCACCCACATCTCCCATCTCAAGGCCGTCGGTCCCGTGCTGCTCATCGGCGTCGGAGCGGGCGTCGGAGCCGTGCTCTTCCGGTGGATGGTGATCGGGGCGACGGAGCTGCTCTCCGGCCACGCCGACTACGCGGCCGCCGGCCACGAAGCCCACCCCGGCGCACGCTTCCTCGGCCCGTACTTCGTCCTGCTCGCCCCCGTCGCCGCAGGTCTCGTCTACGGCCCGCTCGTCCACCGCTACGCCCGCGAGGCCCGGGGACACGGGGTCCCCGAGGTCATGCTGGCCGTCGCCCGGAACGGCGGACGGATCAAGGGCCGCGTCGCCGCCGTCAAATCCCTCGCCTCCGCCCTCTGCATAGGCGGCGGCGGCTCCGTCGGCCGCGAGGGCCCCATCGTCCAGATCGGCGCGGCACTCGGCTCCACCCTCGGGCGGCTGCTGAAGTCCAACGAGGAGCACACCAAACTGCTCCTCGCCTGCGGCGCGGCCGGCGGCATCGCCGCGACCTTCAACGCACCGCTCGCCGGCGTGGTGTTCGCGATGGAACTCATCCTCCGCCGCTGGTCCTCCCGCACCTTCGGGTACCTCGCCCTCTCCTCCGTCACGGCCTGCGCCATCGCCCGCGCGGTCTTCGGCGACCGGCCGTTCCTGGTCCTGGAGGCGATGCATGTAGGACACCCCGGGCAGTACCTCCTCTTCGCCGCCCTCGGAGTCCTCGCGGGAACCGTCGGCATCGGCTTCACGCGCTTCCTCTACGCGGCCGAGGGCCTGTGCGACCGACTGTGGCGCGGCCCGGAATGGCTGCGCCCGGCGGTGGGCGGACTGCTGCTCGGCCTGATCCTCCTGGCGCTGCCCCAGATGTACGGAGTCGGCTACCCCGTTCTGGAGGGCGCGGTCCACGGGAAGTACGCCCTGGGCCTGCTGCTCCTCCTGATGCTGGGCAAGATCCTGGCGACGAGCACCACGATGGGCATCGGCGGCTCGGGCGGAGTCTTCGCCCCGTCCCTCTTCATCGGAGCCACCCTCGGCGCGGCCTTCGGCCTCCTGACCTCCCCGGCCAACGCCCCCGCCTTCGCACTGGTCGGCATGGCCGCCGTCTTCGCGGGCAGCGCCCGCGCCCCGATCACGGCGGTGGTCGTCATGGTGGAACTGACGGGCGAGTACACCCTGATCGCCCCCTTCATGCTGGCAGTGGCCCTGGCCACGGGAGTGAGCCGCCTGCTCAGCAGGGACACGGTGTACACCCTGAAGCTGACCCGGAGGGGGATCGAGCTGGCGGCTTAGGGGGTGGGGGAGTCGGTCGGCGGAGCTCCGAGCTCCCCTATCCCTCCCAGACCCAGGGCACGGTCACCCCCACCACGCCGAAGCCCAGCCGTTCCAGGATCGGGCGGCTGTCCTCCGATGCGTCGACCTGGAGGTAGCGGATGCCCCGGTCCGCCGCCACGCGGGCGCGGTGGGCCACCAGGAGGCGGTAGATGCCGCGGCCCCGCCATTCCGGGACCGTGCCGCCGCCCCACAGGCCTGCGAAGGGGCTCCCCGGGCGCATCTCCATCCGGGCCGCGCTCACCGGGGTGTCGCCCGCCATCGCGACGACGGCTTCGATGGTGTCCGGCTCGTCCCTCAGCAGGTTCAGCATCAGGTCCTTGATGCGGGGGCGATCCGCGCCGAAGGCGTTGCGGTGGGCCTCCATCATCAGGTCCACGCCCTCCTCGTCGGTCACCACCCGCAACGTGATGCCCTCCGGCGGCTCCACCGACAAGGTGGCGAGGTCTGTCGCGCGCCCCACCAGAAGCGTTTCCGCGGGCTCCGCCACGAAGCCGGCCGCGCGCAGCCGGTCTCCGAGGTCGGCGGGGCGGTCGTGGGCGTACAGCTTCCACTCGAACTCCGCCGACGGGACCTCGCCCCGCTCGGCCAGCTCCGTGAAGAACGCCACCTGCTCCGCGATCACCGCGTCCGCCGTGTGCTCGTCGAGGTCCGACCAGAGCACCATGTTCCCTCCGGATCCGGGCACGATCTGCCGTACGACCGCGCCCGCCCGTTCCACGCGCGCGTCACTGGTGTCGGGCAGGGCCTCCCGTCGCATCACGGAGTCGAACTCGGCGCGCACCTTCAGCAGGTCATCCGTATCCATCGTCATCCGGCCAGCTCACCAGCCGCCGACGGGTCCGACAACTGCATTAACCTCACCCCGTGAGCGACCCCACCCACCCCACGCACCCCACCCACCCCTCCGTCTACACCGGCAAGGCCACCCCCGATGCCGCCGTCGACCGGGGCTGGTTGCTGGGGCACTTCAAGGAGCCCGGCGATCCCCGCCACAGCGAGGACGTGGAGATCAAGTGGGGCGTCCACCCCAAGGGGGAGGAGCGGGCGAGCTGGGTCCGCGGGGAGTCCCGTACCGCGTTGCAGGTGCTGATCAGCGGCCGGTTCCGACTGGAGTTCCCCGGCCGGAGCGTCGTCCTGGCCGAACAGGGGGACTACGTCGTGTGGGGACGCGGAGTCGACCACTCCTGGTACGCGGAGGAGGACGCGGTGGTGCTCACCGTGCGCTGGCCCTCGCTGCCGGGCTACCGGGCCGACGAGCAGCCCATCGACCACCCCATCGGCCGTCCCGCGGACCACCCCACCGACCAGTCCGCCCGGACCTCCGCTCCGAACCCCGTGTGACCATGGTCCCGCACCTGCCCGAACGCCTGTGACGCTGCCCACGATGGCCGCCAACGATCACGGGACGCTGCGATCGTGAAGGCGTAGAAGGTGAGAAGGCGCAGGAGGTGTAGACCACCACCCGCACCACAATTCCAGACGCCGCCCAAACCCACGCCCAGCGTTCAGTTTTCAGTGTTCACGCGTTCTTTCCGACGGGCCGTTCCCCGGTAAAGATCCGAACCACCAGGGAGCCCGTCCGTTGTCAGCCCTCGCACGCTGGTGCATGCGGCACCGACTCGTTGCCGTCCTGATCTGGCTCCTCGCCTTCGGCGGGACCGCCGCTGCCGCGGTCGGGGCCGGTGCGGCGTTCTCCAACGACTACGAGGTCCCCGGAACCGAGTCCGCCAAGGCGCACGCCCTGCTGCGGGAAGGCTTCCACGGGCAGGGCGGGGACACCGACACCATCGTGTGGCGGGCTCCGGACGGGCAGAGCGTGCGGACGCCGGCCGTGCAGGAGCGGATGACGCGGGCCCTCGACTCCATAGCCGGGCTGCCCGGTGTCGGATCGGTGGCCGGCCCCTACGGTCCCGGACCCGAGAGCGGGGCCCGGATCAGCCCCGACGGGCGTACCGCCTACGCGGTCGTCACCTTCGACCGGCAGGCCGACTCGGTGCCGAAGGGTGAGGCGAAGGCCGTCGTCGATGCCGCGCGGAACCCGGTGACCCAGGCCGACGGGCTCCAGGTCGAGCTCGGCGGGCGCGCCATCGGCCTCACCGAAGCCCCCTCCGCGCACCTCGCCGAGGTCATCGGTGTGGCCATCGCCGCGCTGGTGCTGTTCCTGGCCTTCGGCTCGCTGGCCGCCAGTCTGCTGCCCATCGCGACCGCCCTGGTCAGCGTGGGCACCGCCTACTTCGGCATCACCCTGCTCGGCCACGCGATGCCGGTGGCCGACTTCGCTCCGATGCTCGGCACCCTCGTGGGCCTCGGGGTGGGCATCGACTACGCGCTGTTCATCGTCACCCGCCACCGCAAGGGCCTCAAGCGCGGACTCCCGGTCGCGGAAGCAGCCGAGAGCGCCGTCGCCACCACCGGCCGGGCCGTGGTCTTCGCCGGGGCCACCGTCTGCATCGCGCTGCTCGGGATGCTGGTGCTCCGGCTCAACTTCCTCAACGGCGTCGCCATCGCCGCCTCCCTCACCGTGGTCCTGACCGTCGCCGCCTCGGTGACCCTGCTGCCCGCGCTCCTCTCGTACATCGGCATGCGCGCGCTGTCCCGCCGCGAGCGCCGCAAGCTGGCCGCCGAGGGGCCGCTGCCCGAGGCGGTGACCGGCTTCGCCGCCCGCTGGTCGGTCTTCGTGGAGCGCCACCCGAAGCTGCTCGGCCTGGTCGCCACGGTGCTCATGGTGGTGCTGGCGCTGCCCACGCTCTCCCTCCACCTCGGTACCTCCGACCAGGGCAACAACCCGGCCGGGTCCACCACCCGCAAGGCCTACGACCTGCTCGCGGAGGGCTTCGGCCCGGGGATGAACGGCCCGCTGACCGTGGTCGCCCGCCTGGGCGGGGCCGGCGACCGGGTCGCCGTGGACGCGCTGGCCGAGTCGATCCGTACGACCAGGGGCGTGGCCTCCGCCGGACCGGCGGTCTTCAACCGCAGCGGCGACACGGCGGTCGTCACCGTCGTACCGGACTCCTCTCCGCAGTCCCGGGCCACGAGCGAGCTGGTCGACAGGCTGCGCGCGGACGTCATCCCGCGCGCCGGCGACGACAACTCCATGCAGGTGCACGTCGGCGGCGTGACCGCCGGGTACGACGACTTCGCCGAGGTCATCGTCGGCAAACTGCCGCTCTTCGTCGGCGTGGTCATCGCGCTCGGCTGCGTGCTCCTGCTGCTGGCCTTCCGCTCCATCGGCATCCCGGTCAAGGCGGCCGCCATGAACGTCGCCGCCGTCGCCTCCTCCTTCGGAGTCGTCGTCGCGATCTTCCAGTGGGGCTGGGGCAGCGAACCGCTGGGGCTGGGCAGTGCGGGGCCGATCGAGCCCTTCCTCCCCGTGATCATGGTCTCGGTGCTCTTCGGGCTGTCCATGGACTACCAGGTCTTCCTGGTCAGCCGGATGTACGAGGAGTGGCTGGAGACCGGGGACAACAAGCGGGCGGTGCGCGTCGGCCTCGCCGAGACCAGCCGGGTGATCAACTCGGCGGCCGTCATCATGATCTCCGTCTTCCTGGCCTTCGTGCTCAGCGGCGACCGGCTCATCGCCATGTTCGGCATCGCGCTCGCCGCGGCCGTCGCCCTCGACGCCTTCGTCCTGCGGACCCTCCTCGTCCCGGCGCTGATGCACCTGCTCGGCGGAGCCAACTGGTGGCTGCCGGCCTGGCTGGACCGACGGCTCCCGAAGATCAGCATCGAGCCCCCCGAACGCCGTCCGCATGCGAAACTTCCCCTGCAGCGGCCCGGCGCGGACCCCGCCACGAGCGAGGACGCGGCCGAGCCCGCGACCAGCTCCCGGTGATCCGGCCACCCGCCGCTCGATAGCCGCCGCTCGACAGCCAAGGAAGAACGCGCATGTTCTCGATAGACCTCGCCGACGACGCCCAGCTGTTCCCGCTGGAAGCCCGGCACGCGGAGGAGTTCTTCGCCCACATCGAACGCGGACGCGAGTTCATCGGCCAGTACGTCGGCTTCCCGGACCGGTCCGCCGACCTGGAGTCCGCCCGGGCCCTGCTGGCCAAGTACGCGGTCACGGCGGGGGAGGACGGCGCGCGGTTCTTCGGGATCCGCCTCGACGGCACCCTCGTGGGCGGGGTGCTCTTCCCGGCGTTCGACGCGGGGACGGGCAACTGCGAGATCGGCTGCTGGCTGGAGCCCGCCGCGGCCGGCCGCGGCCTGGTGACGAAGGCCTGCCGGGTCCTGATCGACTACGCCTTCGGCGAGCGCGGCATGCACCGCGTCGAATGGCACGCCGCCTCCGGCAACAAGAAGAGCCTCGCGGTGGCCGAGCGCCTGGGCATGACCCGTGAAGGCGTCATGCGCCAGAACCACCTGCACCGGGGCGTCCGCCAGGACACCGAGGTCTGGGCGATCCTCGCCGACGAGTGGTCCGCGGACCGCCCCGCGTAACCGCCCCTACCCGGCACCCGCCCGGCACCCCTGCGGCACCCGCCCGTACCCGCCCGCCGCCGCCCCGCCCCGAGTCCTCCGGGGGCCCGGGGCGGTGCGCTGCGCGCTGCCCGGCCGGATTCTCAGGAACCTCTCAGAAAAGCCGCCTACGGTGCCCCGCATGGACACCACCAAGACCCCCGCCCCGACCGCTCCCGAGGCGGACTCCCCGGCCGACCTGAAGAAGGCCGCCACCGACGAGACGACCGCCCCGGCCGCCGCGGACACCGCCACCACCGACGAGGTCACGGGTGACGAGCTCGCCACCGACCTCGACGGCCTCGACGAGCTCGACGAGCTCGAGGCCGCGGCCGACGAGGAGCAGAGCAGTGGTGTCGCTTCCGGAGCCTCCGCGATCGTCGCCGCCGGTCTCGGCCTGATCGCCCTCAGCGGCAGCTGGACCTCCCGCGTCATAGGCGAGCGCGAGACCCTCAAGGGCCAGATCAGCTCGGCCAACGCCACCACCACCGCGGACAAGATCGAGGCGCTGTACGGCAACGCCTGGCACATGACCGCCCTGGTCAACGGCGTCCTGTCGACGATCGCGCTGCTCATCGCCGTGTTCGTACTGGCCCGCCCGGCCTTCGGCGCTCCCGGCCGCACCCTCCCGGCATGGGTCCGCTCCGTGTCCTGGGCCGCCGTGGTCGTCGCCGTCATCGGCGTGATCGCCTTCGCGTTCATGTACCTCCTCGCCCTCCCCGTGGCCCCCGCCGCCGGCTAGTCCGTCCGCAGCCGCACGGTGGCCCGCCCGGGCCGTTCGCCCGTGCCCGGCGGGTCCGCCTAGGCCGTTCGCCGGTGCCCGGCGGGTCCGCCTAGGTACTGCCTTAGGCCACCTCGGGGACTTCGGGTCCCGGCCTAAGGCCCCCCGGCCCGTGCAGATGCGGCATGCTCCCGATGTGCCGGCACCCCCTGGGGCGCGAATCTTGGATCACACCGAACGAGGTGTCCGGGAAACGCAAACCAGGGAGCACGAGATGTTCGAGTACGAGATCGCCACCGCCCGCCGCGACGACCTCATCCGCGAGGCCGACGCCTACCGTCTGGTCCGGGAAGCGAAGAAGGCCCGCCGCCACTCCTCCCGGAGCCAGGAACCGGAGGGGTCGGTGAGAGGGCAGCGCGGCCGGTTCACCCGCGCCGCGTAACCCGCGTCGCGAGACCGTGCGAACCGGTACGTGATGAGAAGCGCACCGATATCCAGTGCCGACGAGCAGGGCCTCTGTGCGATGCTCGGCGGCGTGGAGACCAGATCTGTCAGCCCGGTGTTCGTCGGCCGAGCCGACGAACTGGCCGTACTCACCGACGCCCTGACGCGCGCCGCCGGCCAGGAGCCGCAGGCACTGCTCATAGGCGGCGAGGCCGGGGTCGGCAAGACCCGCCTCACCGAGGAGTTCCTCTGCGAGGCCGACCGCCGCGGCGCGGTCGTAGCCGTCGGAGGCTGTGTGGAGATCGGGGCGGAGGGACTTCCCTTCGCCCCGTTTTCGACGGCCCTGCGCACCCTGCACCGCCTGCTCCCCGCCGAACTGGCCGCAGCCGCCGTCGGCCAGGAGGACGAACTCGCACGCATCCTCCCCGAACTCGGCGAGACCCCGCGCGGCCCCCACGACGAGGAGAGCACCGCCCGGCTCTTCGAGCTGACGGCCCGGATGCTGGAACGCCTCGCCGCCGACCGCACCGTCGTCCTCGTCCTGGAAGACCTGCACTGGGCGGACACCTCCACCCGCCACCTGCTCTCGTACCTCTTCCGCGCGCTCGGCAGCGGCCGGCTCGTCGTCGTCGCCACCTACCGCGCCGACGACGTCCACCGCCGCCACCCGCTGCGCCCGCTCCTCGCGGAACTCGACCGGCTGCGCACCGTCCAGCGCATCGAACTGTCCCGCTTCAACCGGGCCGAAGTGCGCCGCCAGCTCGCCGGGATCCTGGCCTCGCAGCCCGACGAGGACTTCGTCGAATCGGTCTTCGACCGCTCCGACGGCAACGCCTTCTTCGTCGAGGAACTCGTCGCCTCCCGCGCCAGCGGCTGCTCCACCGGCCTCACCGAATCCCTGCGCGACCTGCTCCTCGTCCGCGTCGAAGTCCTCCCGGACGCCGCGCAGCGCGTCGTGCGCATCGTCGCCGAGGGCGGCTCCACGGTGGAGTACGCCCTGCTGCGCGCCGTGACCCGGCTCACCGAGGACGAACTGATCGAGGCCCTGCGCTCGGCGGTCGGCGCCAACATCCTCCTGGCCACCTCCGACGGCGACGGCTACCGCTTCCGCCACTCCCTGGTCCGCGAGGCCGTCTCCGACGACCTGCTGCCCGGCGAGCGCGCCCGCGTCAACCGCCGCTACGCCGAGGAGCTCGAACAGGACGACACCCTGATCCGCGCGGAGGAGCGGGTGATCCGCCTGGCCACCTACTGGTACTACGCCAACGACGCGGTCAAGGCCCTGCCCGCCGTGCTCGCGGCCTCGGTGGCCGCCCGGCGCCGGCACGCCTACTCCGAGCAGCTGCGCCTGCTGGAGCGGGCCATGGACCTGTGGGAGGCCGTACCGGAGGAGGTACGCGCCGAACTGCGCCCGGCGGACTACACCGAGGTCTACCCGCCCTGCGGCTGCGACCCGGCGACCACCCCGCTGCAACGCCTCGACCTGCTGGCCGAAGCCACCGTCGCGGCCCGCTTCGGCGGCGAACGCGAACGCGCGCTGAAGCTGACCAAGACGGCCCTGCGGCAGCTGGAGGACGACCACGACCCGCTGCGCGCCGCCTGGTTCTGGACCGAGCGCTCCCGGATGATCGCCAGCCTCGCCCGCGGCGACGGCTGGGAGGAGCTCGCGAAGGCGCAGGAGCTCGTCCGCGGGCTGCCCCCGTCCCAGGTGCACGCCGACGTCCTCGTCCGGGCCGCCAGCTGGGGCATGCTCCACAAGCCGGGGCCCGACAACCTGGTCGCCGCCGAACGCGCCGTGGAGTACGCGCGGATGGTCGGCGCCGAGGACACCGAACTCAACGCCCGGATCACCGTCGGCAGCCTGCTCGTCGACGCGGGGGAGCCGGAGCGCGGCCTCGCCGAGATGTACGCGGTCAAGGACCGGGCCGCCGAGCTCGGACTCGGCATGCTGGTGGGACGCGCGCACGTGAACCTCACCTCTCATCTGGAAAGCCTGGGCCGGTCCCGCGAAGCCGTGGAACTGGCCGAAGAAGGCGCCGAGCTGGTCAAGAACTCCCATCTGATGGACTCCGAGGCCTACATCCGGGGGAACCTGGCGGAGAGCCTGTACAGCCTCGGCCGCTGGGAGGAGGCGGCGGTGCAGGCCCGGCGCACCCTGACCCTCGTCAGCAGCGCGGCCCCGCGCGCCGCGGCCGTCGTACGGCTGGCCTACCTGGCCCTGGCCCGCGGCGAACTCGCGGAGGCCGGCGCCCAGCTCACCGCCGCCCGCACCCACTTCGGGTCCCACGACGGCCAGCCCCAGCACCGGATCCCGCTCTTCCGCCTCGCCATCGGGGTGGCCGCGGGGGAGGGCCGGATAGCCGACGTCCGCAGCGAGGTGGCCGCCGTCATCGAGCACGGCTTCCCGCTCGGCAACCACCGCTACGCCTGGCCGCTGCTGCTCGCCGCCGCCTCGGCCGAGGCCGAAGCCCGCGGTCTGCCGGCCGCGGAGGCCGGCCGCGAGGAGGCGCTGACCGTGCTGCGCGCCGCAGCCCGGACCCTGGCCACCCCGGTCCCGGTGTGGAGCGCCCACTCCGAGTACCTCAGGGCCGAGCTGCTGCGCGCCGAGGCCCGGGACACCGTCGGGGACTGGACGGCCGTGGAAGCGGCCGTACGCCCCCTGGAGCGGCCCTACCTGCTCGCCAGGGCGCGGTACCGGCTCGTGGAAGCCCTGCTGGCGGCCGGCGGGGACCGCGAGGCCGCCGCCGGGCTGTTCCAGGAGGCCTACGCCACCGCCGAGCAGCTGGGAGCCCGCAGGCTCCGCGAGGACCTGGCCCTGCTCGCGCAGCGCGCCAGGCTCCCGCTCACCGCCGTGGACGCGGCCGGGGCCCTGCTCGCTCCGGACGTGGACCCGGTCGAGGCGCTGGGCCTGACCAGCCGCGAACGGGACGTGCTGCGGCTGGTCGCGGTGGGCCACACCAACCGCCAGATCGCCGAGGAGCTCTTCATCTCCCCGAAGACGGCCAGCGTGCACGTCTCGAACATCCTGGCGAAGCTCGGCGTCGCGAGCCGCGGCGAAGCCGCCGCCCTGGCCCACCGGCTCCGGCTCTTCGGCCCCGTGACCCAGCAGCCGGCCGGGACGCGGTGAAGGCGAAGGTGAAGGCGGAGGACCGGGGCTAAGCCGCCGGGTGCTCCTTGGTGCGTATGAGCACCTTGCCGGAGTCCAGATCTATCGGACCCTTTCCCGGGTCGCCGTCATTCACGTCGATCCGGGAGAGCTCCAGCCGCTTCTTCTCCTCGTCCGTGTGTTTGCGCCCCGGACCGAACAGCTCCTCGATCATGTTGAACACCGCGTCCACCGTGCCTTTCGTTCCCCCGCCGGGGCCCGCCGGTCATTCCACCGTCAGTGTCAGGATCCTGTCGTCGCCGGTTTCCGGCGACCCGCGCCCGTCCGTCTCGCTCGTGACCAGCAGCAATCTGTCCCCACCGAGGGCCACCACGGTGCGCAGCCGGCCGTACTCGCCCGCCAGGAACGCCTCGGGCTCCGCCACCGGCTCCGCCCCGGCCAGCGGAATCCGCCAGAGCCGCTGCCCCCTGAGCCCGGCCATCCAGACGGATCCCTGCGCCCAGGCGATCCCGCTCGGCGAGGCCTCGTCCGTCTTCCACACCGCCACCGGATCGCGCATCCCCGGCTTGCCGGCCTTGCCCTCGGCCTCGGGCCAGCCGTAGTTCGCGCCGGGCTCGATCAGATTCAGCTCGTCCCAGGTGTTCTGGCCGAACTCGGCCGCCCACAGCCGCTTGTCCTTGTCCCAGGCGAGGCCCTGCACATTGCGGTGCCCGTAGGAGTAGACGACCGAGTCGGCCTCCGGGTTGCCGTGCACCGGCTCGCCGTCCGGGGTCATCCGCAGGATCTTCCCGCCCAGCGACTTCTTGTCCTGGGCCAGCCCGGTCTCCCCGGTCTCGCCCGTCCCGGCGTAGAGCATCTTGTCCGGGCCGAAGGCGATCCGCCCGCCGTTGTGGATGAGCCCCTTGGGGATCCCCCTGAACACCGTGTCGGGCGCGCCCAGTTGATTGCCCGCCTGTCTCTTCTCGTCATAGCGCAGCCGGGCGATGCGGTTGTCGGACTCGGTGGTGAAGTAGGCGTACACCATGCGGTCCGAGGCGAAGGACGGGGAGAGGGCCAGGCCCAGCAGCCCGCCCTCGCCGCCCGGGGCCACCCCGGGCACCCGGCCGACCGGGGTCACGGCGCCCGTGCTCACGTCGATCCGGCTGATCGTGCCCTTGTCCCGCGAGGCGACCAGCAGGTTCCCGTCGGGCAGCGGAGCCACGCCCCACGGGGACTCCAGTCCCTGGGCGGCCACGCCGGTCACCGTCACCCGGCCCTTCGCGGGCGGCCCGGAGGCCGAAGCGGAGGCGGACGGCGTGCCCGAGGCCCCCGGCGGCGCGGAGCCGGCCGCGGTGCCCGGTGGCGCCTCGCTCGGCCGGGCTCCGGTGCCTGCCGGCGGCGAGCACCCCGCCGCGAGCAGCGCCGCGCTCCCGGTCAGGGCGAAGGCCGCCAGCACCCCACGGGCCCGGGCGCGCGGTCCGGCGCAGGACCGCACCGGCACGCCCGCCCGACCCCGCTCCGGGTCCGTCCCCCGACCCAGCCCGTAAGGCTGCCCCTGCCCCTGCCCCTGGCCCTGGCCCTGGCCCTGGCCCTGGCCCTGCCCCTGGCCCTGGCCCTGCGCCTGCCCCTGCCCGGGCCCCTGTCCGTGTCCGTGTCCGTATCGCATCGCCGTACTCCCCTCCGGTCCTCCGATCGTGCCCTCACACGACTCAACAGCGCAGACCATGCCCCAAGTTCCGCCACTCGTACACTCGATCGAGTGGTTCAGGCTCCCATCGGCACCGGCAGCTCCGACAGCTCCATCAGGTCCTCGGCGGTCAGCCGCACCTCCGCGGCCCGCGCGTTCTCCGCCGCCCGGTGCGCCTGCCCGGTTCCCGGCACCGGAACCACCTGCGGGCCCTGCGCCAGCACCCACGCCAGCGCCACCTGCGCCGCCGTGACCTCCGCCCCGTGCCGCCGGGCGACCCGCCGCAGCCCGGCCACGAGCACCTGGTTCGCCGCCATCGCGTACGCCGTGAACCGCGGATGCCTGGCCCGTACGTCCTCGGGCTCGAACCCCTCGCCCGGGACCAGCGTCCCGGTCAGGAACCCGCTCCCCAGCGGCATCGCCGCAAGGAACCCGACCCCGCGCGCCGCGCACCACGGCAGCAGCCGCCATGCCGCCTGCGGCGACCACACCGACAGCTCCGCCTGCACCGCGCTCACCGGGAACACCTGCTGCGCCCGTTCCAGGTGCCGTACGGTCGCCTCGTACGCCCGGTCCCCGCGCGGCCCCGCGCCCGGCCCGGCGCCCGCCCCCAGCGCGCAGAAGCCGAGCGCCCGCACCTTCCCCGCTCCCACCAGCTCCGCCATCGCGCCCCAGGACTCCTCGACCGGCACGTCCGGGTCCACCCGGTGCAGCTGGTACAGGTCTATGACGTCGGTGCGCAGCCGCCGCAGCGAGGCGTCGCAGGCCCGCCGCAGGTACCCCGGGCGCCCGTCGGCCACCACGTGCACCCCGTCGGCCCGCAGTCCCGCCTTCGCGGACACGAAGGCGTCGGGCCGGCGCTCGCGCAGCACCCGGCCCAGCAGCAGCTCATTGGTGTAAGGGCCGTACAGATCGGCGGTGTCGAGCAGGTTCGCCCCCAGGTCGAGGGCCGTGTGCACGGCGTGCAGCGAGTCCTCGCGCCGCCTGCGCGAAGGCGCGTACGCCGCGCTCATCGGCATGCAGCCGAGGCCGATGGCACCCACCGTCAGCGCCCCCGCCCCGATCGACCTGCGCTCCACCGTGTGTCCCCCCTGGTCCCGCCTGGTCCTCCCGGTTCCGGCACACAAACTAACGGCTCGATCCGGATCCCCTGGCATAGCCTCCTGATCATGACTGCTGAGACTCCCGAGACCCTCGACGTATGGCTCCCCTTCCCCGCCGAGGAGATCGAGGGCCTGCCCGATTCCTTCCGCTACCGCCACTGGGACGGCGAGGAGACCTTCCCCGCCGATCCGGCCGCCTGCGTCTTCTACGTCACCCCGTACATGAAGTCCCCGGCCGTCACCCTGCGCCCGCTGCCCGCGATGCCCCGCCTGCGGGTCGTCCAGACCCTGACCGCCGGGGTCGATCACGTCCTGGGCGGCCTCGGCGACCTGGCCCCCGGCGTGCGGCTGTGCAACGCCAAGGGGGTCCACGACGCGAGCACCGCCGAGCTGGCCCTCACCTTGATCCTGGCCTCCCTGCGCGGGATCCCCGGCATGGTGCGCGGCCAGGACCGCGAGGAGTGGCGCTTCGGGTTCTACGAGGCCCTCGCGGACAAGTCCGTACTGATCATCGGCTACGGAGCGGTCGGCGCGGCCATCGAGGACCGGCTCGCGCCCTTCGAGTGCGAGCGGATCGTCCGGGTCGCGCGGACGGCGCGCACCACGGCGCGCGGGCCGGTGCACGCCCTCGCCGAACTGCCCCAACTCCTGCCAGGGGCCGACGTGGTGATTCTTTCCACACCGCTCACCGAGGAGACGAGGGGGCTCGCGGGCGCCGCGTTCCTCGGCCGCATGAAGGACGGCGCGCTGCTGGTGAACGTGGCCCGCGGATCCGTCGTCGACACCAAGTCCCTTCTGGCGGAGGTGGAGTCGGGCCGGCTGCGCGCCGCGCTGGACGTCACCGATCCGGAACCGCTGCCTTCAGGCCATCCGCTCTGGCATGCTCCGGGTGTCCTGATCACGCCCCATGTGGGCGGCAGCAGCTCCGCGTTCGAGCCGCGGGCCAAGCGTCTGGTGGCCCGTCAGCTCCGCCGGTTCGCCGCCGGAGAGCCCGTGGAGAACACGGTGTTGATCACGGAATGACGCGCGGCGCGCACGCTCCGCGTTCGTCCGGATGCGCTCGGTGGACACAACTCCCCTGTTGGTGACGGAGCGTAGAGAAACTATGTCCCTGAGTGACGAAAGTGGTGTATCGTCCGGAACAAGGGGCTGCGCCACGAACGTCTGGCGCTGGGGAGTGATCGGACACTTTGGGGGGCGACGGGCGATGCACGGCCAATGGACGAAGGATCCGATGCGGCGAAGCCGCCGGAGGCGACGGTGCCGGGACTGGACTGCGCCGGAACCAGCCAGCGAGGGGGACCGGTGAGCACCCCGGGGGCGGCGCTGCTGACCCGCCGGCCCCTCGCCGGCAGCGGTGGCAACAGCGCCAAGGCGCTGGCGATGCAGCTCCTCCTCGCGGTGGTCAGCAGCGGGTACGCCGTGGGCGCCGCCCTCGGCTGGGGATCCGAGGAACTCGCCGAGATCATGGGCGACTTCGGGCTCAGCGCCGCCGGCCTGCTGGCCGCCGTCTCCTGTTTCACGTACGCCCGGGCCATTGACAGCCGGGAGCGCCCGGCCTGGCTGCTGTTCGCGTTCTCCTCGCTCATGGGCTGCTGCGGCAACGCCGTCTGGGGCTGGTACGAGGTGGTCCTCGGCGAGGCCGTGCCGAAGCCCTCCCTCGCCGACTTCGCCTTCCTCTGCTTCGCGCCGCCCGCCATCGTGGGCCTGCTCGTCCTCGCGAAGCGCCCGGTCACCCGAGCCGGCTGGGTCTGCCTCGGCCTCGACTCCTGGCTCATCGGCGGCTCCCTGCTCACCCTCTCCTGGAGCCTGGCCCTCGCGCACGCCGCGCGCACCGCCCAGTCCGGAGCCCCCGGCAGCGTCCCGCGCGCGGCCCTCTCGCTGGCCTACCCGCTCCTGGACATCGCGCTCGTCTCGATGGTGCTGGTGCTGCACTTCCGCCGCTCCGAGACCAACCGCTCCGCCGTGAACACCGCCATCGCGGCCCTCGCCCTGACCGTGCTGAGCGACGCGCTGTTCACCTCGCCGCTGCTCAGCGCCGAGTACCAGTCGGGCCAGCTCCTCGACGCCGGCTGGTTCGCCGGCTCGCTCCTCCTCGCCTACGCCCCCTGGGGCGCCCGCCGCCTGCACCCCGGCCCCGGCCCCGGGCCCGCTCCCGGGCCCGGGCACGGAGCGACCCACGCGCGCGCCGAGCGGCCGCACAGCCGCCCCATCACCGGTTCCCTGCCCGCCCTCACCCCGTACCTCGCGGCGGCCGTCTGCACCCTCGGCATCCTCTACAACGTGGTGGACGGCCGGAAGGTCGACCGGGTCGTCGTCTTCACGGGCTGCACCGTCGTGCTCGCCCTGGTCATCCGCCAGGGCATCATGCTCCTCGACAACATCGCGCTGACCCAGGAACTGGCCCAGAAGGAGAACCACTTCCGCTCCCTGGTCCAGGGCTCCAGCGACGTCATCATGATCGCCGCGCCCACCGGGACCCTGCGCTACGTCAGCCCCGCCGCCGCCGGGGTCTACGGCCGCGAGGCGGAAGAGCTGGTCGGCACCGAGCTGGCCACCCTGATCCACCCGGAGGACCTGGGCCGCGTCGTCCACGAGGTGCGCCGCTTCCTGGCCGCGCCGCCCGCCGAGGAGCCGACCACCCGCATCGAGTGCCGGTTCAGATCGGGCGCAGGCGAGTGGCTCAATGTGGAGTCCACCGTCAACCGCCACCAGGGCGGGCTCATCCTGAACAGCCGCGACGTCACCGAGCGGGTCCGGCTCCAGGCGCAGCTCCAGCACAGCGCCGAGCACGACCCGCTCACCGACCTCCCCAACCGGGCCCTGTTCACCCGCCGGGTCCGCCAGGCCCTCACCGGCCGGCGGGCCGGGGACCACAGCAGCGCCGTGCTCTTCATCGACCTCGACGGCTTCAAAGCGGTCAACGACACCATCGGCCACCAGGCCGGCGACGAACTGCTCATCGAGGCCGCCCGCCGGCTCCAGGACTCCGTCCGGGCCGGGGACACCGCGGCCCGCCTCGGCGGCGACGAGTTCGCCGCCCTGATCCTGGGCGACGGCAGCCGCGACCGCAGCGCCCGCGAGTACCAGGTCCACGAGATCGCCGACCGGCTGCGCACCACCCTCTCCCAGCCCTACCGGATCGCCGGGAGCGAGGTCCGGGTCGCCGCCAGCATCGGCGTGGCCTTCGCGGATCCCGGCATCACCCCTTCGGACCTGATGCGCAACGCGGATCTCGCGATGTACCGGGCCAAGGCGGGCGGCAAGGACCGGGTCGAGATGTACGCGCCCCAGATGCAGGCCGAGGTCGTCCGCAAGGCGGAGCTGGCGGGCCGCCTGCGCACCGCGCTGCACGACGGGGAGTTCGCCCTGCTGCACCAGCCCGTGGTCTCCCTGGCCTCGGGCGAGATCTCGGCCGTGGTGGCCCAGGCCCGGTGGCGCTCCGCCCAGGGGATCCTGTTCACCCCCGCCGAGTTCCTGCGGGTCGCCGAATACAGCGGGGGAGCGGCCGGCGAGGGCGGGTCCGCCCCCCGGACGGCCGTGCCGGACGCCTCGCGCACCGCCGAGCTGGGGCGCTGGCTGCTGGAGGAGGCCGTAGGGCAGGCCGCCGAGCGTCACCGGGCCGGGCACGACGTCCCCGTGGCCGTACGGATGACCGCGCAGCGGCTGCTCGACCGGTCGATGCCGCTGGGCTCCGTGGAAGCCCTGCTGACCCGCAACGGGCTGCCGTCGGGCGCGCTCGTCCTGGAGCTCGCCGTCTCCGACCCCAGGGTGCCCTTCGACGACCTGGAGCGCCGCCTGGCGGCGTTGCGCCGGCTCGGGGTCCTGATCGCCCTGGACGGCTTCGGCAGCGGTTACGCGGCCATCAGCGCGCTGCGCAGGCTCCCCGTGGACATGCTCAAGCTCGACCGCGGCCTGGTCGAGGGGGTCGTGGAGTCCCCCCGGCTCCACAAGATCACCGCAGGTCTGTTGCGGATCGCAAACGACCTCGGCATGCAGTCGGTGGCGGAGGGGGTGGACCTCCCCGAGCAGGTCATGGCACTGCGCGCGATGGGCTGCACCCACGGGCAGGGAATGGCCTTCTCCGGACCGCTGGACGAGTACAGGCTGCGGCGGGCGCTCGTGCGCGGTACGTTCCCAGTACCGGGCGGCGCAGCCCAACCAGCGTTGGCCGGTGGTTCCCCAGGGGGCTCGATGGTTATCCACAGAGGCTCACATAATGAGACGCCCGTCCCACCCGCTTGACATCACCCTCCCGCCGGAGGGAGGGTCAATGCCATGCGCACCCGAATTCTCGTACTTGGAAAGCGCGTCGGCTGAAGCTGGGACCAGCATGTCCCCGCTCAACGCACCCGACGCGCTCCCCTCGCTTGCCTCCCGGCACGAGGGGTTTTTTGTTGCACTGGCAACGTCGAATCTCGTAAAACCCTCCTCGTAAAACCCTCAGCTTCGAGAAGAGAATGCCGATGACCGAGCAGGCCACCGGGGCCCACCATCCGCAGCCGCGGGCCCGTACCGGCGGACACCAGACCGCCGCAGTTGAGCACGTCACGGGTGCGCAGTCCCTCATCCGCTCTCTCGAAGAGGTGGGGTGCGACACCGTCTTCGGCATTCCGGGGGGCTGCATCCTCCCCGCGTACGACCCGCTGATGGACTCCAAGAAGGTCCGCCACATCCTGGTCCGCCACGAGCAGGGCGCCGGCCACGCCGCGACCGGCTACGCGCAGGCCACCGGCAAGGTCGGCGTGTGCATGGCCACCTCCGGGCCGGGCGCCACCAACCTGGTCACCCCGATCGCCGACGCGCACATGGACTCCGTGCCGCTGGTCGCGATCACCGGTCAGGTCTCCTCCAAGGCGATCGGCACCGACGCCTTCCAGGAAGCGGACATCGTCGGCATCACGATGCCGATCACCAAGCACAACTTCCTGGTCACCAAGGCCGAGGACATCGCCCGGACCATCGCCGAGGCCTTCCACATCGCCTCCACCGGCCGCCCCGGCCCGGTCCTGGTCGACATCGCCAAGGACGCCCTGCAGGCGAAGACCACGTTCTCGTGGCCGCCCACCCAGGACCTCCCCGGCTACCGGCCGGTCACCAAGCCGCACGCCAAGCAGATCCGCGAGGCCGCCAAGATGATCGCCGCTGCCAAGCGGCCGGTCCTCTACGTCGGCGGCGGCGTCATGAAGGCCGGCGCGACCGCCGAGCTGAAGGTCCTCGCCGAGCTCACCGGCGTCCCGGTCGTCACCACTCTGATGGCCCTGGGCTCCATCCCGGACAGCCACCCGCAGAACGTCGGCATGCCCGGCATGCACGGTGCCGTCACCGCCGTGACCGCGCTCCAGAAGTCGGACCTGCTGATCGCGCTCGGCACCCGCTTCGACGACCGCGTCACCGGCAAGCTGGACAGCTTCGCCCCCTTCGCCAAGGTCATCCACGCGGACATCGACCCGGCCGAGATCGGCAAGAACCGCGCCGTGGACGTCCCGATCGTCGGTGACGCCCGCGAGGTCATCGCCGACCTGATCCAGGCCGTCCAGGCCGAGGTCAACGACGGCAACGCCGGCGACTACACCGCCTGGTGGACGGACCTCAACCGCTGGCGCGACACCTACCCCCTGGGCTACGACCTGCCCGAGGACGGCACGCTCTCCCCCCAGCAGGTCATCGAGCGGATCGGCCAGCTGGCACCGCAGGGCACCATCTACGCGGCCGGCGTCGGCCAGCACCAGATGTGGGCCTCGCACTTCGTGAACTACGAGGAGCCCCGCACCTGGCTGAACTCCGGCGGCGCCGGAACCATGGGCTACGCGGTCCCCGCCGCGATGGGCGCCAAGGTCGGCATGCCGGAGCGCACCGTCTGGGCGATCGACGGCGACGGCTGTTTCCAGATGACCAATCAGGAACTGGCCACCTGCGCCCTGAACAACATCCCGATCAAGGTCGCGATCATCAACAACGGTGCGCTGGGCATGGTCCGCCAGTGGCAGACCCTGTTCTACAACCAGCGCTACTCCAACACCGTCCTGCACGCGGGCGAGACGGGCACCGACACGGCCGTCGGCTCCCAGCTCGGAGAGTCGGCCGCCCCCCGCATGGGCACCCGCGTCCCGGACTTCGTCAAGCTGTCCGAGGCCATGGGCTGCGTGGCGCTGCGCTGCGAGGACCCGGCCGACCTGGACAAGGTCATCGCCGAGGCCAACGCGATCAACGACCGCCCGGTCGTCGTCGACTTCATCGTCCACGAGGACGCCATGGTGTGGCCGATGGTCGCCGCCGGCACCTCGAACGACGAGGTCATGGCCGCCCGGGGCGTCCGCCCCGACTTCGGCGACAACGAAGACGACTGAGCCGAGAGAGCCGAGAGAGAGAACGACTCACATGTCCAAGCACACGCTCTCCGTCCTGGTCGAGAACACGCCCGGCATCCTCGCCCGGATCGCCGCGCTGTTCTCCCGACGCGGGTTCAACATCGACTCCCTCGCGGTCGGTGTCACCGAGCACCCCGACATCTCGCGCATCACCATCGTCGTGAACGTCGAGGACCTCCCGCTGGAGCAGGTGACCAAGCAGCTCAACAAGCTGGTCAACGTGCTCAAGATCGTCGAGCTGGAGCACGTTAACGCCATCGAGCGCGAACTCGTTCTGGTGAAGGTCCGCGCCGACAACGAAACGCGCTCGCAGATCGTCGAGATCGTCCAGCTGTTCCGCGCCAAGACCGTCGACGTCTCCCCGGAGGCCGTCACCATCGAGGCCACCGGCGGCACCGACAAGCTGGGCGCGATGCTCAAGATGCTGGAGCCCTTCGGCATCAAGGAGCTCGTCCAGTCCGGGACGATCGCCATAGGGCGCGGCGGCCGGTCCATCACGGACCGCAGCCTGCGCGCGCTCGACCGCAGCGCCTGAGCCCGGCCGGGCCGGTGACACCGGCCCGGTCGTGCCCCGCCCGTTCGTTTCTCGCTCGCTCGTATGGCGAGACCGAGAACCACGTATTCCGTTCCCCGCCGTACGGTGGGAGCAACACCAGCGCACCAAGGAGATATCCCAGTGGCCGAGCTGTTCTACGAGAACGACGCCGACCTGTCCATCATCCAGGGCCGCAAGGTCGCGGTCATCGGTTACGGCAGCCAGGGCCACGCCCACGCGCTGTCGCTCCGTGACTCCGGCGTCGACGTCGTCGTCGGCCTGCACGAGGGCTCGAAGTCCAAGGCCAAGGCCGAGGAGCAGGGCCTGAAGGTCCTGCCCGTCGCCGAGGCCGCGGCCTGGGCGAACGTCATCATGATCCTGACCCCGGACCCGCTCCAGGCCGAGATCTACGCCGCGTCCATCGAGTCGCACCTGGAAGAGGGCGACGCGCTCTTCTTCGGCCACGGCTTCAACGTCCGGTACGGCTTCATCAAGCCCCCCACCAACGTGGACGTCGCCCTGGTCGCCCCGAAGGGCCCGGGTCACCTGGTTCGCCGTCAGTACGAGGAAGGCCGCGGCGTGCCCTGCATCGCCGCCGTGGAGCAGGACTTCACCGGTTCCGCCTTCCAGCTGGCGCTGTCGTACGCGGCCGGCATCGGCGGCACGCGCGCCGGTGTCATCAAGACCACGTTCACCGAGGAGACCGAGACCGACCTGTTCGGTGAGCAGGCCGTTCTCTGCGGTGGTGCCTCCGCGCTGGTGAAGGCCGGTTTCGAGACGCTGACCGAGGCCGGTTACCAGCCCGAGATCGCGTACTTCGAGTGCCTGCACGAGCTGAAGCTCATCGTGGACCTCATGTACGAGGGCGGCCTGGAGAAGATGCGCTGGTCGGTCTCCGAGACCGCCGAGTGGGGCGACTACATCACCGGTCCCCGCATCATCACCGACGCCACCAAGGCCGAGATGAAGAAGGTCCTCGCGGAGATCCAGAGCGGCGAGTTCGCCAACACCTGGATGGCCGAGTACAAGGCCGGTCTGCCGAAGTACAACGAGTACAAGAGCGCCGACGAGGCGCACCTGCTCGAGACCACCGGCAAGAAGCTCCGCAAGCTGATGAGCTGGGTCGACAACGACGAGAGCTGATCCGCTGCGTCGCGGGGCCGGGACGGTGCGTCCCGGCCCCGCGGCACATCGGCCGGACCCCCGCGCGACGGGCCTTCCGGGGGACCGCTTGTCCACCCTGGCCAATCTCGTGCGGGTGATCCTTCCGTACAGGCGGAATTCCGTTCCGGATCCGCCACTACACTGCTCAACACAACGCGTCAGGCCCACAGTGTCGTGCGTCTTCCACGCGGCTACCCCCCTCCACCGCCTGCGGCCGTCGGGACGGCCGTCCGCACTGGACTTGTGAGGACCCACGTGAGCTCGAAACCTGTCGTACTCATTGCCGAAGAGCTGTCGCCCGCCACTGTCGAGGCGCTCGGCCCGGACTTCGAGATCCGGCACTGCAACGGTGCCGACCGCGCGGAGCTGCTCCCCGCGATCGTGGACGTCGACGCGATCCTGGTCCGCTCCGCGACCAAGGTCGACGCCGAGGCCATCGCCGCGGCCAAGAAGCTGAGGGTCGTCGCCCGTGCGGGCGTCGGTCTGGACAACGTCGACGTCTCGTCCGCCACCAAGGCCGGCGTGATGGTCGTGAACGCTCCGACCTCGAACATCGTCACCGCCGCCGAGCTGGCCTGTGGCCTGCTCGTCGCGACGGCCCGCAACATTCCGCAGGCCAACACCGCCCTGAAGAACGGCGAGTGGAAGCGGAACAAGTACACGGGTGTCGAGCTCAGCGAGAAGACCCTCGGTGTCGTCGGCCTCGGCCGCATCGGCGTCCTGGTCGCCCAGCGCATGTCGGCCTTCGGCATGAAGATCGTCGCGTACGACCCCTACGTGCAGCCCGCGCGCGCCGCCCAGATGGGCGTCAAGATGCTGACGCTCGACGAGCTGCTCGAGGTCGCCGACTTCATCACGGTGCACCTGCCCAAGACCCCCGAGACCCTCGGTCTCATCGGGGACGAGGCCCTGCACAAGGTCAAGCCGTCGGTCCGCATCGTCAACGCCGCCCGCGGCGGGATCGTGGACGAGGCCGCGCTGTACTCGGCCATCAAGGAGGGCCGCGTCGCCGGCGCCGGCCTCGACGTGTACGCGAAGGAGCCCTGCACGGACTCCCCGCTGTTCGAGCTCGACCAGGTCGTCTGCACCCCGCACCTCGGCGCGTCCACGGACGAGGCCCAGGAGAAGGCCGGTGTCTCGGTCGCCAAGTCGGTGCGCCTCGCGCTCGCCGGCGAGCTCGTGCCCGACGCGGTCAACGTCCAGGGCGGCGTCATCGCCGAGGACGTGCGTCCCGGCCTGCCGCTCGCCGAGAAGCTCGGCCGCATCTTCACCGCGCTGGCGGGCGAGGTCGCGGTCCGCCTCGACGTCGAGGTCTGCGGCGAGATCACCCAGCACGACGTCAAGGTGCTCGAACTCTCCGCGCTCAAGGGTGTCTTCGAGGACGTCGTCGACGAGACGGTCTCCTACGTCAACGCCCCGCTGTTCGCGCAGGAGCGTGGGGTCGAGGTCCGCCTGACCACCTCCTCGGAGTCCCCGGACCACCGCAACGTGGTGACCGTCCGCGGCACCCTGTCGGACGGCCAGGAGGTCTCGGTCTCCGGCACGCTCGTGGGCCCGAAGCACCTGCAGAAGATCGTCGGCATCGGTGAGTACGACGTGGACCTGGCGCTCGCCGACCACATGGTCGTCCTGCGCTACGCCGACCGCCCGGGCGTGGTCGGCGCCGTCGGCCGCATCCTCGGTGAGGCCGGCCTGAACATCGCGGGCATGCAGGTCGCCCGCGCCGAAGAGGGCGGCGAGGCCCTCGCGGTCCTCACCGTCGACGCCGAGGCCCCGGTGAACGTCCTCGCGGACATCGCCACCGAGATCGGCGCCGTCTCGGCCCGTACGGTCAGCCTCGGCTGACGCTGCGGCAGCGGAACGACGCGAAGGGCCCGGGGGAGACCCCGGGCCCTTTCGTGTGTCCCGCTCCGCTACGGGGCTCAGTGCGCGAGCGCTTCGTTGGCCGGGGCCGGCTCCGCCTGGGCCTGGGCCTGGGCCCGGGCTCCGCGGCCCCGGAGCAGGGCCGCGGCGAGCACCGCCGCCGCGAGGAGCAGGACCGTACCGCCCCAGGCCGCGTACTGCATTCCGTGGACGAAGGCCTCCCGGGCCGCGGTCAGGACCTGGCCGCCGGCCGCCCCGCCGAGCCCCTGGGCGGTGGCCACGGCGCCGCCCAGGGTCTCCCGTGCGGCGGGCTCGGACCCGGCCAGGTCGGAGCGGTAGACGGCCGTGCCCAGGCTGCCCAGGAGGGCCATCCCGAGGGCGCCGCCGAACTCCTGGCCGGTCTCCAGCAAGGAGGCGGCGGAGCCGGCCTTCTCGGCGGGGGCGGAGCCGAGGGCCATGTCGGAGACCAGGGACATCACGGTGACGATGCCGCTGGCGAGGACCCCGGCACCGGTCAGCAGCAGCCACAGCGAGTCGGTGCCGACCAGGCCGATCAGGGCGAACCCGGCGGCGGCGAGGACGAAGCCGCCCGAGATGACGTAGGCCCGGTCGGTCTTCCGGGCGAGGACCGCGCCGACCGGTGCGGCGGCGCCGATGAGGACCGAGGGGGCGAGGCTCCAGAGGGCGGCCTCCAGGGTGCCCATGCCGAGCACCGACTGCAGGTACTGGGTGGTGAAGTAGGCCGAGCCCATCATGGCGAAGGCGGCGATGGTGTTCAGGCCGATGCCGGCGCCGAAGCCGCGCTCCCGGAAGAGGGCCCCGGAGACCATGGCGTCGCCGCGGGTGCGCTGGCGGCGCACGAAGAGCCCCCCGAAGGCCAGGCCGGCGGCGAGGCAGCCGGCGTGGAGCGGGGTGAGGCCCTCGGCGGCGATCTCCTTGAGCCCGTAGACCACCGGCAGCACGGCGGCCATCGACAGCGGAACGCTCAGCAGGTCGAAGCGGCCGGGCGCCGGGTCCTTGAACTCGGGGACCAGCACGGGGACCAGGACCAGCAGGAGCAGCATCGCGGGGACGTTGATCAGGAAGACGGAGCCCCACCGGAAGTGGTTCAGCATCACCCCGCTGAGCACGGAACCGAGGGCGATGCCGCCGGTCATGGCGCCGGACCAGATCGCGATGGCCTTGGCGCGCTGCCGCTCGTCCTGGAAGAGGTTGCGCACGAGGGCGAGCGTGGACGGCATCAGGGTCGCGCCGCCGATCCCGAGCAGCACCCGGGCCGCGATGAGCATCTCGGCGCTGGAGGCGTAGCCGGCGGCGACGGAGGCGAGTCCGAAGGCGGCCGCGCCGGTCAGCAGCAGCTTGCGGCGGCCGATCCGGTCGCCGAGCGAACCCATCGTGATGAGCAGGCCCGAGAGGGCGAAGGCGTAGCTGTCGAAGATCCAGAGCTGCTGGGTCGCGGTGGGGTCCAGCTCCCGGGTGATGGCCGGGACGGCGAAGTAGAGGACGGAGACGTCCATCGAGACCAGGAGCAGGGGGAGCAGGAGAACGGTGAGTGCGATCCACTCCCGGCGACCGGCGAGACGTGCTGCGGGGTTCGTCATGAGCAGCAATGTACAAGCGTCATAAACGGCTGTCTAGTACGTATGTATAGAACGGCCGTGTAGGACGTTTGTCTTGGACGGATGTCTTGGCTACCGTGAAGGCATGGGACATCGCGAAGATCTGCTCGAAGGCGCCAAGAAGTGCCTGGTCGAGAAGGGTTTCGTGGGCACGACCGCCCGCGACATCGTCAAGGCCTCGGGTACGAACCTGGCCTCGATCGGCTACCACTACGGCTCCAAGGACGCCCTCATGGCGCAGGCCTACGTCGCCGTGGTCCAGGAGTGGGGTGACCAGTTCGCGGCCGGGGTGGAGGGCGACGGCGGCTCGCTGGAACGCTTCCGCTCGGTCTGGGACGGGGTGCACGCCGGCCACGAGGAATCCGGCCCGATCTGGTCGGCCAGCATGGAGATCGCCCTGGCCGGGGGCCGGATGCCGGAACTGCGGTCGATGCTCGCCGCCTCGCAGGGGGAGGGCCGCAGGGGGCTGGTCTCGATGTTCACCGGCGTGCCCGAGGAGGACCTGACGGAGGAGGAGCTGCGGACCACCGGCGCCTTCTACCAGGCCCTGCTGAACGGCTTCATGCTCCAGTGGCTCTTCGACCCCGAGTCGGCCGCGACCCCGGCCCAACTGACGGAGGGCATGCGCCGGGCGGCGCGGGCGCTGGCGGCGACGGCCGCCGAGGACACCTCGGCCGAAGGCTGAACGGAGCCGGAACGCGGGCCGGCGCGGGAGCCCGCGGAGCGTGAACTGACGCTCCGTCGAAGCGGGGGGACGGCGGCCGCTTCCGTGCACTAGCCTGCCCGCGAGGGATGGGGAGCACAGGGGAGGGCTCGATGGCGGAATCGGCGAAGAGCGGCCAGGAATCAACGCTGGACGGCGAGTTACTGCGGGAAGGTGTCGACCCGGATATCGTCGAGGCCCTCGGCGCATGGCAGAAGCGCACGGAAACGAGCATCGCCTTCGACAGGTGGCTCACCCAGGGCCTGAGCGGCGCGAAGCTGGCCTCGGTGGTGCTGTCCGGGCCGGAGTTCGACGGTCGGCTGATCATGAAGATCTGCCCGCCGGGCCGCCATACGGCACGTGAGCCGAAACGGCATCGCAACGCTTTGCAGGAGGCGCCCGAACTCTTCGCCGCGACGCATCTGGTCGACCAGCCGATCGAACCGGTGGAGGTCGCCAGCGGTGCCAAGGTGATGTTCCAGGCAGTGGCCGGCGGCGGCCTGCTGAACATGCGGGTGCTGTCCGCGTGGCACAGCCGGCAGCTGCCCGAGCTGGCCGCGGCGGTGGCGAGCTCCGTACTGGAAGACTGGAACCCCCGCCCTTCGGGCATGCCCCGGAAGTCGGTGGCCGAGTACCTCCGCAGCAATCTGGGCACGCTGGCCGACAAGGGGAGCCCCCTGAAGGCCCTGGCCGGGCAGCTGACGTACGAGCCGGACGACGGCACCGTCCCGCTGTGGATCACCCTGTCGGCCGGCGAGGTGGCGCCGAACGTCCTCGCCTGGCTGGAGGAGACCGAGTGGCGCGGCCTCGACCCCGACCACGTGATGTCGATCCTCGGCCGTGCGCACGGCGACCTGCACAGTGACAACATCCTGTTGCCGGTCAGGTCGAAGCCGCCCGGGGAGGCCTACCGTCTCATCGATCTGTCGGCCTACGAGGGGGACGCCCCGCTCTCGCGCGATCTCGCCCATCTGACCTTGTCGCTGATCATCCGCGATCTCCCGGAACTCACCGACGTGCAGCGTGCGGCACTGGCCGAGTTCCTGGTGGACCCGGAGTCGGAGAGCGGGTTCTCCCTCCAGGTGGCCGGGCTGTGCGACCTGGCCAACGACATCGCGCAGGCCGGCGAGAAGTACGCCGCGGACCTGGCGATGCTGGACGACTGGCGCGATCTGTACGCGCTGTCCCTCGTCGCCAATGCCCTGCTCTTCGCGACGAGGGAGCAGACCGTCGCCGCGCGCGAGCGCGCCTGGTGCTACGAACTGGCATGCACCGCGCTCGGCCGCCTGTTCGGGCAGCGCGGCCTGCGGCCGCCGGCGGACCAGGCACCGGGATGCGGCTTCAAGGCGGCACCCGTGGGCGACTGGGACATCTCGGAGGCGCTGGAAGAGCTCTCCGCCGCCTGTGAGCGCTGGAGCGCACGGCGTACGGTCATCGCCGTACTGGACTCGGCTTCGCTGTCCGCGGCGGCGTGCGAGAAGTTCACCCGGCTCGGCTGGAACGTGGTCGTGGAGCTGAACCCCGCCACCGACACGGACGGCGGCTGGCTGCACGCCTCCACGGAGAGCGGCCGCGTACCGCGGCTGCGCCTGCCGGGCCAGGACATCCTCTTCGGAGAGAACAGCACCACCTGGATCGCCGCGGCCGGACTCAGCAACGCCAACCCGGTCCCTCCCCGGGACGGGCTGCGCCAGTGGCGTTCGGCGTACCTGCCGTTCGTCAGGAAGTCCTTCGACGTCCTCAGCCGCCACTCCGCCCGGCCGGTGACCGTGGTGTGCTTCGGCGAGGGCGGCAGCGCGGAACGGGCCGTGATCGAGGAGTGCCAGGACGTCTTCGGGGAGCGGGTGAAGACCGTCATGGTCTCC
This sequence comes from Streptomyces sp. GL_141, assembly GCF_057834385.1. Taxonomy (NCBI): domain Bacteria; kingdom Bacillati; phylum Actinomycetota; class Actinomycetes; order Kitasatosporales; family Streptomycetaceae; genus Streptomyces; species Streptomyces sp. GL_141. Next base: position 2,434,857 of record NZ_CM174402.1, on the reverse strand, counting down.
GCGACCGGTCCGGGCGCCCTCGCGGAATACGGCCCGCAGCTGATCCACGCCGACCCCAGCGCCCTGCTGGCCGCGCTGCCGGACCAGTCGGGGTCCCGCATCCGTGGCCGCACACCGAGGATCCCCGCCAAGGACGGCCCCATCGACGTCCCGGAGGACCTGCTCGCCCGGTTCAACGACACCGCCACCCTGCTCCACACCGAGGTGGGCGCGGAGTCGGAGGGCGGTGAGTTCGAGGTGGGCGCCTTCTACCGGGGCCGCCCCATCTCCTGGTTCGAACTCGACGCGCACCTCGACCTGCCCAGGGCCGTGACCGGCGAGTTCGTGCAGCAGGTGCGCGCCGCGCTGGAGCAGCGGGACACCCTGCGGGTCATGCTCGGGCACTCACCCGGCGCAGGGGGCACCACCATCGCCCGGCGGGTGGCCTGGACGCTCAAGGACGATTTTCCGACCGTCGTGGCCCGGGCCGTCCAGGACGACGTGGTCCTCGCCGACCTCGTCAGCGACCTGGCGAGGGCCACCGGCAAACCCGTGCTCCTCACCCTCGAACTGGTCGCCGAGGCCACTCTGGACCGGCTGTACGACATGCTGCGCGCGAGCGGGGTGCCCGTGGTGCTCCTCATCACCGCCCGCCGCACCACGCTCGGCCGGGCCCATGACGCGCCCCCGCAGGGCCGGGGCGAGGCGGTCCGGACGCCGCTGCCCCAGTTGGGGCTGCGGGTCGGGCCGATGCGCCGCGGGACCGACCGCAGGGAGATGGCCGGCCACTTCACCCACCTGGCACCCGAGCGGGCGGACGACCTCTTCGCCCTGGCCGGGGAGGACTCCGACAGCAGCGTGCCGTTCTTCTACGCGCTCACCGCCTTCGTGGAGGGCTTCGAAGGGCTGTCCGGGTACGTGGAGCAGTTCGTCACCGGCATCAACGACACCGACCGGGAGGTGCTCGTACTGCTCGCGCTCGCCCACCGGTTCAGCGGGGTCCCCGTGCCCGAGGACCTGTTCGCCGGGTTGCTCGGCGTGCCGTCGTCCCACCAGGTGGAGCTGCGGCGGCACGTCGACGAGCGGCTCCACGGCCTGCTGGTCGAGGAGAGCCGCGGCATGTGGCGGCTGTCCCACAGTCTGATCGCGGAGGAGGTGCTGCGGCAGTTGCTGGTCCCGCCGGCCGCCTCCCGGGGCCGGGGGGACTGGTTGGCGGCCCTGCCCCTGTGGTGCCTGCGGCTGATCTCGCACGCGGGGGAGGTGTTCGACAACCGGCTGCCGGACGACCTCAAGATCCTGCTGGACCGGCTGTTCACCATCCGCGACGCGCGCGAACCGGTGGAGTTCCGCACCAACACGAGCACCTACACCGAGCTGTTGCAGCACCTGTCGGCCCCCGGGCGCAAAGAGGTGCTGCACGCGCTGGTCGAGACGTTCCCCGAGGAGTCCCACTACTGGGGTCACTACGGCCGACTGCTGTCCTACGACTCGCGCGACTTCGCCTCCGCCCTGAAGGCGGTGGACCGGGCGATCTCCATCGCGTCGAACGACCCGCTGCTGCACCACATGCGCGGCGTCGTCTTCCGGAACGAGATCAGGTCGTTCACCGAGGACCGCGGGGACGCCAAGGGCAAACCGCGGGAGAAGGAACGCGCGATCCTGGAACTCGTGGAATCCGCGCGCTTCTCGTTCCAGGAGGTCTCGAAGCTGGACGGCTCCAGCGAGTACGGGCACATCACGCTCGCGCAGATGTGCATCAAGGTCATCGAGTTCGGCTACTCCACCTCGGGCGCCGACACCTATGCCCGCTTCCTCGCCAGGCCCTCCGCGGTGGCGTACCGGGACCTGCTGGGCGACGCGGAGGACGCGCTGGACGCGGCGCTGGAGATCCGGGGATCCGACCGGATTTCGCGCGTGGCCGAGGAGGCCGAGGTCGAACTGCTGAAGATCTACGACGACTACCAGGCCCTGCTGCAGGGCTGGCGCAACCTGCTGGAGCGGACCGACGTCTACAAGCCCTCGGTCCGCCGCCGTCTGGCCCGCGTCTACCGGCAGCGCCACGGATCCTGGCGGAAGGCGAACCCGCGGGACATAAAGCAGGCGGTCGAGCTGCTCAACGACAACCTGATGGACAACCCCCGGGACTTCGCCAGCCTGCGCGAATGGCTGCAGGCGGCCCGCTTCCTGCCGGCCTCGCTGGACAGGGCCGCGGACTACGTGACCACCTGGGCGCGGGCCGAACCCTTCAGCCGGGAGGCGCTCTTCTACGACTACGTGCTCACCGGACTGCGCGTGCTCGAAGGCCAGGACTCGGCGATGCCGGAGTACAAGCGCAAGCTGGAGCTGTGCCGGGAACGGACGGCCGGCTTCGGCAACCGGCGGTTCAACTACGAATGGCTCGGCCAGGGAGTCGAGTTGGGCCGGCTGGTGGCCCACGACGACCTGCGGGACTGGAACCGCCGGGAGAACGCGCCGCCGCCCTCGTTCCTGACCCGCCTGGAGGGCCGGGTGGACCGCATCACCGGACCGGCCTCTGGTGTCATCGACTTCGGCCGGGGCATCCACGCGTTCTGCGTACCGCGCCGCGCCAACCTGGTCCGGGGCATCCACGAGAACCGCTCGATCACGGGCCTGCTCGCGTTCCGCTACGACGGCCCCGAGGCCTGGGCGGTGGAACTGAGCTAACCCGGCCTGATCCGCATCGCGGACCCTGGACTCACCCGTGCAGGCGGGCGGCCTTGAGGGCCATGTGGAGGAGCAGGCGGTCCTCGCCCTCGTCCAGGTCGAGGCCGGTCAGCTGCTCCACCCGGGACAGCCGGTAGTACAGGGTCTGGCGGTGGATCCCCAGGGCCGCCGCCGCGCGGCCCGCCTGGCCGGCGCAGTCCAGGAACACCTCGGCCGTGCGCGCCAGTTCGGGATTGGCCGGACCGCGCAGGGCGCGGGCCACCGGGTCGTCGAGGGCCTCCTCGGCGACGGAGGCCAGCATGCGGTAGGGCCCGATCGCGGACCACTGCGCGACCGGGCCGAGCCGCGGCCCGGCGGCTGCGGCCCGGGCGGCGGCGGTGGCCTGCTGCCAGGCGGCGGGCAGTGCGGTGAGCGCCCGTACGGGGTCGGACACCCCGGCGGTCACTCCGGTGGCGGCCGCGGGTGCGGTGGCCTTGGAGCCGGTCGGTGTGCTGCCCGTCCCGTCGGCCGCGCGGGGCATCAGGCGGGAGATCGCCGTGAGCGCCGGAGCCAGCGGGTCCGCGCCGCGCAGGCGGATCAGGACCGCGAGGGACTGCCCCGGCGGGCCGCCGCCGTCCGGGTGGGGTTCCTGCTCGCCGGCCCCCCGCCAGGGCACCACGCACACGGCGGCCGCCCCCGGGACCGAAGCCGGGGCCTCGCCGGGCCACGGGCTCACGCAGACCGCGGCGTGCGGTCCTTCGCCGCCCGGACCGAGTGCCACCCGTAGGGCGGCCACCGCCATGTCCTGCTGCCAGCCGCGGCCGGCCGTGAGCACCGCGAGGAACTCCCGGGACAGGTCGGCCCCCGCCCGGGCCTCCTCCGCGAGGAGCAGCCCGATCCGCTGGGCCACCTCCATGGCGGCGGCCAGCGACTGCGCGTCGGGGCCGGGCTCCTGGTCGAGGAGCCATACGTAGCCCTGGACGATCCCGCGGTAGCGCACCGGCAGGCAGATCCGCCCGCGGAAGACGCCGGCGTCGGGGGCGGCCGGGATCCTGACCGGGCCGGTGGCGCGGGCGATGCCGAAGCCCTCGAACCAGGACCGGACGGCCGCCGTCGACTGGCGGGTCAGGATCGAGCGGGTCCGTACGGGGTCCATGGCCAGATCGTCGTCGCTGTCGTGCGCGCCGAAGGCGATGAGGCGGAAGTCCCGGTTCTCCAGCGTCGCCGGAGCGCCGAGCAGCGCCGAAATCTCGTCCACCAGGTCCTGGTAATCGCCTTTCACCCGCACATTCTCCCACCCCCGCACCCGCTCTTCAGACAGATGTATGAGATCCGGGCCACGGATGCGTGACAGCTGTCGATGGCAGAGGATCGGGGAGATCCCTAGGTTTCACGGTGGTTTTACTTGCGTTTTCCTTATGGCCTCCGTCGTCCCGGCGCGGGCCGAATGTCTGCTTCTGCCCGCCCCCGTTGGAGGTACCCCGTGCTGGGTCCCGCGATCCTCGCCGCCTCGCGCAGCGACAAGATGCGCCGAATCGTCTCTGCCGCCCCGGTGACCAAGCCCGTGGTGAACCGGTTCATCCCCGGTGAGACGGTCGACCAGGTCATCCCGATCGTCGAGGACCTGACGGGCAAGGGCCTGGAGGTGACCCTCGACGTCGTCGGCGAGGACATCACCACCGTGGAGCAGTCCCACGCCGCGCGCGACGCGTACCTCGACCTCATCGAGCAGCTCGCGCACCTGAGCCTCGGCGAGACCGTCGAGATGTCGGTCAAGCTGTCCATGTTCGGCCAGGCGCTGGAGGGCGGCCACGAGCTGGCCCTCGCCAACGTCCGCCCGGTCGTCGAGGCCGCCGCCGCCATCGGCACCACCGTGACCCTGGACGCCGAGGACCACACCACCCTCGACTCGATGTTCGCCATCCACGAGGAGCTGCGCCGCACGCACCCGCAGACCGGCTGCGTGATCCAGGCGTACCTGTTCCGCACCGAGGCCGACGCCCGCCGCCTGGCCGCCGCCGGCAGCCGCGTACGCATCGTGAAGGGCGCCTACAAGGAGCCCGCCGAGGTCGCGTACCAGGACAAGGCCGAGATCGACAAGGCGTACGTCCGCATCCTCAAGATCCTGATGGACGGCGAGGGCTACCCGATGATCGGGTCCCACGACCCGCGCCTGATCGCCATCGGCCAGGAGCTCGCCCGCAAGGCGGGCCGCAAGCTGGACGAGTACGAGTTCCAGATGCTGTACGGCATCCGCGGCGAGGAGCACCTGCGGCTGGCCGCCGAGGGCCACCGCATGCGCGTCTACACGGCGTACGGGACCGACTGGTACGGCTACTTCATGCGGCGCCTCGCGGAGAAGCCGGCCAACCTGCTCTTCTTCCTCCGCTCGATGATCACCAAGAACTAGGCCCTCCCACTAGCTCAAGGAGCACCCCGCATCATGGACGCTGTAACCCAGGTCCCCGTGCCGGTCAACGAGCCGGTCCACTCGTACGCCCCCGGCACCCCGGAGCGCGCGCGCCTCGAAACGCAGCTGAAGCAGCTGTCCGAGAACCCGATCGACCTCCCGATGACGATCAACGGCGTCAAGCGGATGGGCGGCGGCGAGCGCTTCGACGTCGTGCAGCCGCACGACCACAAGTCGGTCATCGGCACCTACGCGAACGCCACGCGGGCCGACGCCCAGGAGGCCGTCGACGCCGCCCTGGCCGCCGCCCCGGCCTGGCGCGCGATGTCCTTCGACGACCGCGCCGCGATCATCCTGCGCGCCGCCGAGCTGCTGTCCGGACCGTGGCGCGAGAAGCTGGCCGCGTCCACGATGCTGGGCCAGTCGAAGACCGCGCAGCAGGCCGAGATCGACACCCCGTGCGAGCTCGTCGACTTCTGGCGCTTCAACGTCCACTTCGCCCGCCAGATCCTGGCCGAGCAGCCGGTCGCGAACTCCGCCGGCGTGTGGAACCGCAGCGACCACCGCCCGCTCGAGGGCTTCGTCTACGCGATCACCCCCTTCAACTTCACGGCCATCGCGGGCAACCTGCCGACCGCCCCGGCCCTGATGGGCAACGTGGTCGTGTGGAAGCCGTCCCCGACGCAGACCCACTCCGCGGTCCTCCTCATGGAGCTGCTGGAGGCGGCCGGCCTGCCGAAGGGCGTCATCAACCTCGTGACGGGCGACGGCATCGCCGTCTCCGACGTGGCGCTGACCCACCCGGAGCTCGCGGGCATCCACTTCACCGGTTCCACCAAGACCTTCCAGTACCTGTGGAAGACGGTCGGCACCAACATCGAGACGTACAAGTCCTACCCGCGGCTGGTCGGCGAGACCGGCGGCAAGGACTTCGTCGTCGCGCACCCGTCCGCGGACCGCGCGATCCTGAAGACCGCCCTGACCCGCGGCTCCTTCGAGTACCAGGGCCAGAAGTGCTCGGCGTCCTCGCGCGCCTACGTCCCGGCCTCGATCTGGAACGACGGCTTCAAGGAGGCCTTCGCGGCCGAGGTCGACGGCATCACCATGGGTGACGTCCGCGACCTGACGAACTTCATCGGCGCCGTCATCGACGAGCGTTCCTTCGCGAAGAACAAGGCCGCGATCGACCGTGCCATCGCGGACCCGACCTGCGAGATCGTCGCCGGCGGCACGTACGACGACGCGGAGGGCTACTTCGTGCGCCCGACGGTGATCGCGTGCACCGACCCGGAGAACGAGGTCTTCACGACCGAGTACTTCGGCCCGATCCTGGCGATCCACGTCTACGAGGACGCCGAGTTCGACGCGATGCTCGCGCAGATGGAGTCCGTCTCGGCGTACGCCCTGACCGGCGCCGTCATCGCCCAGGACCGCTACGCGGCGGCCGACGCGATGGAGAAGCTCCGCTTCGCCGCGGGCAACTTCTACATCAACGACAAGTCGACCGGCGCCGTCGTCGGCCAGCAGCCCTTCGGCGGCGGCCGCGCCTCGGGCACCAACGACAAGGCCGGCGCGGCGTCGAACCTGATGCGCTGGACGTCGACCCGCTCCATCAAGGAAACCCTGGTCGCCCCGACCGACTACGGCTACCCCCACATGGGCTGACACCGGCCCCACCGAACCCCGCCCCCGCTCCGGTACCCCCAAGTCCGGAGCGGGGGCGGTTTCATGTCCGGCGGTCCACCGGTCCGCCTAGACCTCCACGATGACCTGGTCCAGGGACTTGCGGACCAGGTCCGGGACCTCGCAGTCGGGGGAGGGGTAGCCGACCGGGATGACCGCGAAGGCCTTCTCGTTCTCGGGGCGGTTCAGGACGTGGGAGAGGAAGCGCATCGGGCTCGGCGTGTGGATCAGGGCGGCCAGGCCGGAGAGGTGGAGGGCGGACAGGAGCATGCCGACCGCGATGCCGACCGACTCGTCGACGTAGTAGTGCTTGTGCTTCGTACCGTCCTCGCCGAGCCAGTAGCGCTGCTGGAAGACCACGATCAGGGCCGGGGCATCGGTGAGGTGGGTCTTCACGGCGTCCGTGCCGATGGGGCGCAGGGCCGCGAGCCACTCGTCGCCGAGGCGGCCGTCGTAGGAGAGCTGCTCCTCCTGCTCGGCGGCCGCGCGGATCTGCTCCCGTACGGCAGGGTCCTTGACCAGTACGAAGGTCCACGGCTGCTGGTGCGCCCCGGAGGGCGCGGTCGCGGCGCACGCGATGGCGTCCCGGACCACCTGCTCGGGCACCGGGTCGGGGGAGAAGTGGCGTACGGTCCTGCGCCCGTCCATCCGCTCGCGCAACTCGGCGGCGCGGGCGAGGGATTCCTGCGCCGGCATCCGCTCGGGGCGGTAGGGGGCGGGACGGTACGGCTGCCCGTGGATCGGGGTCCACTGCTGGGTATCGGGAGACATGGGCCGAGTCTGCCGAGCCAATGGTCCAGACCGCCAGACCCGCGTCGGCCCAATCCGGCCGGTGGGCGATATTTCATGTCCGCATAGCGGATACGGATGGTGGGGGAGCCCGCTTGGTACGGTCCCGGGATGGGTGACGAGGGCAGGGAAACCGGACGGGACGTCTCGCTGCGGCACACCGCGCAGCTCGGTGCGGGGGAGTTGCGGCGGGTGCGGGAACTGCTCGGTGGGGCCTTCGAGGGGGACTTCGGGGGTGAGGACTTCGAGCACGCGCTCGGCGGGATGCACGTGCTGGTGCACGAGGGCGGCGAGCTCGTCGCGCACGGGAGCGTCGTGCAGCGGCGGGTGCTGCACCGGGGGCGGGCGCTGCGCACCGGGTACGTCGAGGCCGTGGCGGTGCGGGCCGACCGGCGCCGGAGCGGGCTCGGCGGCGCGGTGATGGCGGCGGCCGAGGGGGTCGTCGAGCGGGGCTACGTGCTCGGGGCGCTCAGTGCCTCCGCCGACGGGGCCCGGCTGTACGCGGGCCGCGGCTGGCGGGTGTGGGGCGGGGAGATCGGGGTGCTCGGGCCCGGCGGGCCCGAGCGGCTGCCCGAGGAGGAGGGGTCGACGTACGTGTGGACGCCGCCCGGCGGTGGGGTGCTGCTCGATCCCACCGCCGGGCCGCTGTGGTTCGACTGGCGCGACGGGGACGTGCTCTAGCTAGCTGCCGCTGATGCTCGGGGCGCCCGTCTCGATGTGGCCCGTGTACCGGCGCGACCAGGTGCCGTCGGAGTCGGCGAGGACCGTGAAGTCGTACCAGCCGTTGTGGTAGGCGACGGCGTTGAAGTAGTCCTCGCGCGAGGAGTTCGCCGGCACGGTGTACGTCCACGGGCCGTCCGTGCGGTAGGCGTTCGCGCGGATCGTGAAGGTGACCGGGGAGGCGGAGGAGTTGGTCAGCTTGAGGTAGAGCGCCGTCTTGCCGGTGCCCGGCTCCACCGCGAAGCGGGACGCGACCTCGATCGACTTCCCCGCCTTCGACGCGTCGCCGATGAAGCGCCGCAGGAAGCGGTTCGGCCCGTACATCGAGATGTCGTACTTGCCGGAGCCGCTGCCCGTGCCGATGTTGAAGTAGTCCGTCGACGTGGCGCCCACGTCCACCGTGTACTGCCAGGCGGCCGTGTCCCGGTACTGGTGCGGGTGGATCGAGAAGTGCGCCGCCCGCTTCGCCTCGGTGCCCGCGTTCGCCATGGAGAACCAGGCCAGGATCTTGCCGCCCGAACCGAACTCGAAGCGGTCCAGGTTCCCGTTGACCTGGTACGGAAGGGCCCGCGCGGGCCGGGTCCCGGCCTCCTGCGCCGGCTGCGCGTTGTCCTGCGGCACCGGGTTGGGCATCGGGCCGCAGGTCGCCTGGCCGATGACCTTCGCCGTGGAGGGGAGGCCCGCGGGAACCCCGTAGACCGGGTGCGCGAAGTCGAAGACGCCCGTCAGGTCGCCGGTGACCTTGCGGCGCCAGGCGCTGATGTTCGGACAGTTCGCCGGGGTGCCGAGCGCGGCCGTCCACTTCTCCATGAAGCGCAGCACGGAGGTGTGGTCGAAGACCTCGGAGCTCACCCAGCCGCCGCGGGTCCACGGGGACATCACGATCATCGGGACGCGGAAGCCGAGCCCGATCGGGACGCCGTCGATGTACTCGCCGGCGGTGCCGGGCGGGGCGACGGGCGGCGGGACGTGGTCGAAGAAGCCGTCGTTCTCGTCGTAGTTGAGGAAGAGGACGGTGGAGTCGAAGACCTCCGGGTTGGCCGAGAGCGCGCGGTAGACCAGGTCCACGAAGTGCGCGCCGTCGCCGGGCGGGGCGTACGGGTGCTCGGAGAAGGCCTCGTTCGCCACGACCCAGGAGACCTGGGGGAGGGTGCCGGCGACGACGTCCGCGCGGATGGCGGCGGCGATGTCGTCGGGGGTGGAGCCGGTGACCTTGGGGACGGAGCCCATGCCGCGGTCCCACAGGGGGTTGCCGGGGGCGGCGTCCGTGAACTTCTTGAAGTAGGCGAGCCCGTTGTCCCCGTAGTTGTCCTGGGCGTTCTGGTAGACCTTCCAGCTCATCCCGGCGCGCTGGAGGGCCTCGGCGTACGTCTCCCAGGTCAGCCCGGACTCGTCGCCGCCGTCCTTGCTGCCCGCGTCGATCTTGCCGCTCCACAGGAAGGTGCGGTTGGGGCCGGTCGCGCTCAGGGTGGAGCAGAAGTAGGCGTCGCAGATGGTGTAGTTGTCGGCGAGGCCGTAGTGGAACGGTATGTCGCCGCGGTCGAGGTACCCGAGGGTGCGGGTGTTGCCGACGCCGGTGACGAAGTTGTCCATGCGGCCCTTGTTCCAGGCCGCGTGCTGCGAGGTCCAGCTGTGCGGGAGGTCGCCGTTGCACTGGGCGAGGGTCTCGCCGTCGACGCCGCCCGCCGGCGGGGTGGAGCTGAGCTTCCACGGGTACTGGCGGCCGCCCCAGTTGGGCTGGTTGAACATGCCCCAGCCACCCGGGATGTTGCCGGCGGCGCGGTCGCCGAAGCCGCGGACACCCTTCAGCTTGCCGAAGTAGTGGTCGAAGCTGCGGTTCTCCTGCATCAGGATCACCACGTGCTTCACGTCGGTGATCGTGCCGGACGCGGCGGCCGCGGCCGCCGAGGTCGGCGCGATCGCGGGCAGGGCCGCCCCTGCCATCAGCCCGGCGCCGATTCCCACGAATCCTCTGCGGCTGATAGGTGTCACTGGCTGCTCGCCTCCAACTCAAGTGCCCCGCTGGCACATTGACGGCAAGCGTGGCGGTAGCCGCGCCAAAGGTCTACATCCGTGCGGTAAGAAGTCGGTGAACATCGGGGTGGCCTGATTCAGTCGTCGACCCGTACGAGCATCTTGCCCGGATTGTCCCCTCGGAGCATGCCCCGGAAGGCATCCACCGTGTGATCAAACCCCTGTACAACGGTGGTGTCGGTACCGATCCGGCCGCTGCGCAGGTGGGGGACGAGGAAGTCCTCCAGTTCGTCCTGCAGATTGGTGTGATTGCGAACCAATACCCCTTCCAGGCGCAGCGACTTGTGTACGACTTCGAAGAGGTTGCGGGGCGCGGCGGGGGAACGGTCGCCGTTGTACATCGAGATCCCGCCGGCCCGTCGTGGTAGTCGAAGGCCGCGTCGAAGCCCAGGACCCCGGTGAGGTGGCGGACCTTCGCCGCCGAACCCGCGCTGCCGATGATCCGGCGGGCGCCGAGCAGCCGGGCGATGTGGCCGGTGGCCGTTCCGACTCCGCCCGCCGCGGCCGAGACGAAGAGGTCCTCGCCCTCCGCGAGGCCCGGGTCGCGGGAGGCGGTGACCCGGCCCACCGAGCGGCCTTCGAGCGGGGTGCCGAGCTCGAAGCCGCCCTCGCCGCCGTCCATCAGCCCGCGGTGCGGGGGCACCTCCCAGCGGTAGCTGGGGGAGGGTCCACGGAGAGCAGCAGGTTCTCCACCAGGGCGGTGCCGGGCCGGGGCTCGGGGGCGGGGGTGCGGACGTAGGCGAAGTCCTCGCACTCGGTGCGCGGCAGCGAGGCCAAGCTCGGCGCGGTGCTCTTCGAGCGCGGCCGCACCGGCGCCTCGCCCACCCCGGCGGGGGAGCGGGCCGTCGGGCACGCCCGCCGGATCCTGCGGCTCTACGAGGTCATGGGCGCGGAGGCGCGCGGCGCGGGCCTGGCCGCGGGCCCGGCGGCACCGGAGGGCGTGCTGCGGATCGCCGCGTTCCGCAGCGCGGCCCTGCACCTGCTGCCCCCCGCCCTGGAGCGGCTCACCGCCCGCCACCCCGGTGTCCGCCCCGAGGTCCGGGTGGTGCGCGAGCTCGGCGCCGGCGCGGCCGGGGAGGTGGCCGCGGGCCGCGCGGACCTAGGTCGGGCGGGGGCTCGGCATGGCGATCATGCCCGAGCTGTCCCTCCGGGAGGCGACCGGAGCCGTGGATTTCACCGGTTTGGGCCCGGAGGGGCCGGTGAGGCGCGTGGGGTACGTCACCACACCGGAATCCGCTGCGACTCTCGCTGTACGGGCTCTGATCAGGGAACTTCGTGCCGTAAGCGGCTAAAAACGGAGCCTGCGAGAGGGTCTTCCGGGCGGTTCGGCGTCTCAGATAGTAGGAAGTCCGAGTAATTGCGGAGACATACAGCGGGAGCTGGCCTACGTTGTAGAAGCCGAACGTCTCGCCGATCCGGCGAATGGCGGTCGAGAGCGCGCGCCCCATGGCAGGCAACCCCTGCCGCGCACCGCTCCCCGCCTCTTCCGGCGCCTTGAAGGAACCCCTCATCCGTGGCCCCGCCACGCCGTGATCTCAAGGAGTCGATCACCATGACGCACACCCCCTCCACCACCACCCGCCGCGTCCGCCGCTCCGCCTCCGCCGACGCGGACCGGAAGAACGCCGCCGCCGCCCTCCAGCGCGCGCTGGACCGCCGCGACAACGGCGGCTCGACCGGCCACTGACCGGCCACTGACCTGCCGCTGAGCGCTCCCGGCCCGGGACATATTGCGTCCACATGGTGGACGCAATATGTCTGAGGGATGGGACAAGGAGTACGGTTCCACCATGTCGACCAGCATCAATCTCGCAGTGATCCCCGGTGATGGCATCGGCCAGGAAGTCGTGGCTCAGGGCCTCAAGGTCCTTACCGCGGTCCTGCCCCAGGATGTGAAGCTGGAGACCAAGGAATACGACCTCGGCGCCCAGCGCTGGCACCGCACCGGTGAAACCCTCCCGGACGCGGAGCTCGAAGCCCTCAAGCACCACGACGCGATCCTGCTGGGCGCCATCGGCGACCCCTCGGTCCCGTCGGGCGTCCTGGAGCGCGGTCTGCTGCTGAAGCTCCGCTTCGCCTTCGACCACTTCATCAACCTGCGCCCGTCGAAGCTCTTCCCCAACACGGCCACCCCGCTCGCCGGCCGTCCGGAGATCGACTTCGTCGTGGTCCGCGAGGGCACCGAAGGCCCGTACACCGGCAACGGCGGCAGCCTGCGCACCGGCACCCCGGCCGAGGTGGCCACCGAGGTCAGCCTCAACACGGCCTACGGCGTCGAGCGCGTGGTCCGTGACGCGTACGAGCGCGCCAACGGCCGCCCGCGCAAGAAGCTGACGCTGGTCCACAAGAACAACGTGCTCGTGTACGCCGGTCACCTGTGGAAGAACATCTTCGACAAGGTCGGCCAGGAGTACCCCGAGGTCACCACCGACTACCTGCACGTCGACGCCGCGACGATCTTCTTCGTCACCCAGCCGGAGCGCTTCGACGTCATCGTCACGGACAACCTCTTCGGTGACATCCTCACCGACCTGGCCGCCGCCGTGACCGGCGGGATCGGCCTGGCCGCCTCGGGCAACATCAACCCGACCGGCGCCTTCCCGTCGATGTTCGAGCCCGTCCACGGCTCGGCCCCGGACATCGCCGGCACCGGCAAGGCCGACCCGACCGCGACGATCCTCTCGGTCGCCCTCCTGCTGCGCCACCTCGGCTACGAGGCCCAGGCCGCCCGCATCGAGGACGCGGTCTCCGCCGACCTGGCCGAGCGCGACGGCACCTTCCGCTCCACCGACGCCATCGGCGACGCCCTCGCCGCGCGAGTAGCCGGCTGACCCGGTAGCCCCACCTCCAGGAAGCCGCCGGGTCGCGACCACCGCACCCGGCGGCTTTTCCTGTGCGGCCCCGGGTGTCACCATCTCTCCTGGGCCGCATTCACCCCGTTTCACCGAAGCGTCCTCCCGCGCGATAATCGAACGCGAGGCCGCGGAATACGGGGAAGCTCGGACGTCCTAGTACGCCGTGAGCGCGGTCCGCCCTACAAAACCGGTGAAGGACAAGCACTCATGACGACGCCCACGATCGAGCTGAAGCCCTCCTCGACCCCCCTGTCCGCCGCGGAGCGCGACGCGATCCTGGTGAGCCCCGGCTTCGGCCGCCACTTCACCGATCACATGGTCACGATCAAGTGGACCGAGGGCCGCGGCTGGCACGACGCGGAGCTGGTCCCGTACGCGCCCCTGTCGATGGACCCGGCGAACATGACCCTGCACTACGCGCAGACGATCTTCGAGGGGCTCAAGGCCTACAAGCAGCCCGACGGCACCGTCGCCACCTTCCGTCCGCAGGCCAACGCCGAGCGCTTCCAGTCCTCCGCCCGCCGCATGGCGATGCCGGAGCTGCCGACCGAGCTGTTCATCGCCGCCTGCGACGCGCTGATCAAGCAGGACCGCGCCTGGGTGCCGGACTCCGGCGAGGCCTCGCTCTACCTGCGGCCCTTCATGTTCGCCACCGAGGTCGGCCTCGGTGTCCGCCCGGCGAACGAGTTCCTCTTCATCGTGATCGCCTCGCCCGCCGGCGCCTACTTCCCCGGGGGCGTGAAGCCCGTCTCCGTCTGGCTCTCCGAGGAGTACGTCCGCGCCGCCAAGGGCGGCACCGGCGCCGCCAAGACCGGCGGCAACTACGCGGCTTCGCTCGTCGCGCAGGCCCAGGCCGCCGAGCACGGCTGTGACCAGGTGGTCTGGCTCGACGCCGTCGAGCACCGCTGGATCGAGGAGATGGGCGGGATGAACCTGTACTTCGTGTACGGCGACCGCATCGTCACGCCCGAGCTCACCGGCTCGCTCCTCCCCGGCATCACGCGCGACTCCCTCCTCACGATCGCCCGCGACCTCGGCTACACCGCCGAAGAGGGCCGCATCACCACCGAGGACTGGAAGCGCGACAACGAGAACGGCACCCTGACCGAGGTCTTCGCCTGCGGTACGGCCGCCGTGATCACCCCGGTCGGCTCGGTCAAGTCGGAGCGCGCGAACTGGACCCAGGGCACCGGTGAGCCCGGCGAGGTCACCATGAAGCTCCGCAAGGCCCTCCTGGACCTCCAGACCGGCCACAACGCCGACACCCACGGCTGGATGCACCCGCTCGGCTAGTCAGCCCTGCCCCTAGTCCGCCCTGCCCCGAACGGCCCGAAGGCCCCCCGCGCACATCGCGCGGGGGGCCTTCGGGTGTTTCGGATGTGAGCCGCGGCGGGAGGGGCGTGGTCAGCGCTCCTCGTCCGCCTCGCCCTCGCGCTTCTTCTTGCGCTCCTGGTCCTTCCCCTCCGGGCCGAGGCCCACGAGGGTGTCACCGAAGGCGTAGGCCAGGCCCGCGACTCCCTTGACGATCTTTCCCGCCACATATGCGAGTTCTTCCACGACGCCTCCCCGTGTCGTTGGTGGCGGCCGTGTCCTGTTCGGCCGCCGCTGTACCGGTAGACGCCATCGCGGGCCGAACGGTTGATCGCCGGCTCAGGCGGCCACCGGCTCCTCGACGGCCTCCGCGGCCGGGGCGTGGGCCGTGCGGGCGGTCAGGGCCGCGTAGACCAGGCCGCCGGCCAGGCCGGAGAGGACGAAGGAGCAGTCCACGCCGCCGGTCAGGGCCAGCAGCGGTCCCTCGTAGAACGGGGTGGTCACGGCGAGCAGGCCGACGCCCGCGCCGACGGCCCAGGAGAGGGTGGCCGGGATGTTCCAGCCGCCGCGGAACCAGTAGATCCCGCCCTTGGCGCGGCGGTTGAAGACCTGGAGGGCTTCGGCGTCGTAGTGGCCGCGGCAGCGGACGTAGCCGATGAGGGTGATCACGGCCCACGGGGTGCCGATCGCGGTCAGCAGCAGGACGAACGAGGTCATCGCGGCCTGGACGTCCCACGAGAAGGAGCCGACGAACACGAAGGCGGTGGCCACGGCCGCGGCGATCACGGTGGAGACGGTACGGGTGGCCCTGGGGACGATGGCGTCGAGGTCGAGGCCCATGGAGTAGAGCATCAGCCCGGCGTTGCCGACCGATCCGGCCGCCGCGGCGACCAGCAGCGGCACCAGGTACCAGAACGGCGCGGCGTCGACCAGCGGACCGGCGTACTCGGCGCCGGCCCGGGCGGCGAGCGCGGTGTAGGTGCCGAAGAGCTGCGGGATCAGCAGCCCCACGAGCAGGCCGAGCCCGGTGGACCAGAGCACCTTGCGGGAGCTGTGCCTGCGCGGGGAGATGTAGCGGGTGTAGTCGCCGAGCAGGGTGATGAAGGCGACGGGCCCGCTGAGCCCGGCGGCGACGGCGGCGAGCAGCCAGGTCGGCCAGAAGGAGCCGAGCAGGTACGCGGTGTCCGGCGGAGCGGCGGTGGTGAAGTCGGGTGCGTAGGCGAACACGCCGACGGCCAGCAGCAGCACCATGCCGATGGAGAGCACCTTGCTCATGCGCAGCAGCAGCCGGTAGCCGAAGACGGCTCCGACGACGGTGCACGCGGCGAGCACGCCGTACATCACGGCCCGGGAGAGGCCGGTGTCCGGCAGCCCGGTGAGCCGGGACAGGGCGCCGACCATCACGTCGCCGCCTATCCACAGGGTCAGCGCGGTGTAGCCGAGGGAGAGCAGCAGGCCGACCACGGAGCCGACGAGCCGGCCGCGGACGCCGAACTGGGCACCGCTGGAGGTGGAGAGGTTGGTCCCCGTGCGCAGGGAGACGAGCGCCAGCGGCGCGGTGAAGGCGATCCCGACGAGGGTGCCGGTCACGATGGCGGTGACCGACGGCCACAGACCCAGTCCGAAGGACGGGGGCAGCCAGCCGAAGACGATCACGCCGAGGCAGAGATTGGAGCCGAGGAGGATCGAGATCAGGTCACGGGGGCCGCTGGTCCGTTCCTCCTCCGGGATGGTGTCGACTCCGCGCTGTTCGATGGGCATGGGGGGACTCCCTTGGCAGGGCGGGGGGTGGCATGCATTGTTTGAGCGACACTCAATGTGACCTAAGCCCTGGTCTCAGGTCAATGCTTCATTGCAGGGAAATGAAGAGTTAGAGTGATGCTCTAACCCATCGACTCAAAGGGTGGTGGATCGGCGTGCGGCTGACCCCTACGGAGCGCGACCGGCTGCTTCTCCGCAGCGCTGCGGAACTGGCCAGGGCCCGGCGGGCCCGCGGATTGAAGCTCAACGTCCCGGAGGCCACCGCGCTCATCGCGGACACGGTCTGCGAGGCCGCGCGCGACGGCAAGCGGCTGGCGGAGGCCATCGAGGAGGCCCGCTCCGTGCTGGGCCCGGACGATGTCCTGCCCGGCGTCAGTGACGTGGTCACCGAGGTGCACGTGGAGGCCGTCTTCGACGACGGATCCCGCCTCGCGGTGGTCTCGTCCCCCATCCGGGGCGCCGTCGGCCTCGGCGAGGACGCCCCGGGCGCGGTCGTACCCGGCCCCGGAGCCCCCCAGCCGGAGCCCACGGTCCAGCTGCGCGTGCGCAACACCGCCCCGGTGCCGGTGAGCGTCACCTCCCACTTCCACTTCTTCGAGGCCAACCCGCGCCTCGACTTCGACCGCGCGGCGGCGTACGGCATGCGCCTGTGCGTACCGGCGGGCTCGTCCGTACGGTTCGACCCGCACGGCGAGGGCGAGGTCGGCCTCGTCCCCATCGGCGGGGACCGCGTCGCGATCGGCTTCGCCGGGCTGGTCGACGGACCGCTGGACGCCCCGGGCGCCAAGGCCGAAGCCCTGCGCCGCGCGGCCGCCTGCGGCTACCTCGGAACCGGCGGGGCCGAAGGAACCGGTGGAGCCGGTGGAACCGACGCCACGGGCGGAACCGAAGGAACCGACGCCACGGACGGAGACCAGGCGTGAGCAAGCAGACCAGGCACAGCGACCACTGCGCACCCGGCAGCCGGCACATCGACCCGCACGAGTACGCCTCCGTCTTCGGCCCCCGCGCCGGCGACCGGGTCCGGCTCGGCGACTCCGGGCTGACCGTCCGCGTGGAGTCCGATTCGCAGAAGCCCGGGGACGAGTTCCTGGCCGGTTTCGGCAAGACGGCCCGCGACGGGCTGCACCTGAAGGCCGCCGCCGTCCGCGACACCTGCGACGTGGTGATCAGCAACGTGCTGGTCATCGACGCCGTCCTCGGCATCCGCAAGGTCTCCATCGGCATCCGCGAAGGGCGCATCCACGCGATCGGCCGGGCCGGCAACCCCGACACCCTCGACGGGGTCGACGTCGTGGTCGGCACGGGGACGAGCATCGTCTCCGGCGAGGGCATGATCGCCACCGCCGGCGCCGTCGACACCCACGTGCACCTGCTCTCCCCGCGCATCATGGAGGCCTCGCTCGCCGCGGGCGTCACCACGATCATCGGGCAGGAGTTCGGCCCGGTCTGGGGCGTCGGCGTCAACTCGCCGTGGGCGCTGAAGCACGCCTTCAACGCCTTCGACGCCTGGCCCGTCAACATCGGCTTCCTGGCCCGGGGTTCCTCCTCGGACGCGGCCCCGCTGATCGAGGCCCTCGCCGAAGGCGGCGCGTCCGGCTTCAAGGTCCACGAGGACATGGGCGCGCACACCCGCGCCCTGGACACCGCCCTGCGCGTGGCCGAGGAGTACGACGTCCAGGTCGCCCTGCACAGCGACGGCCTCAACGAATGCCTCTCCGTCGAGGACACCCTGCGGGTACTGGACGGCCGGACCATCCACGCCTTCCACATCGAGGGCTGCGGCGGCGGCCACGTCCCCAACGTCCTGAAGATGGCGGGCGTGCCGAACGTCATCGGCTCCTCCACCAACCCGACCCTGCCCTTCGGCCGGGACGCGGTCGCCGAGCACTACGGCATGATCGTCTCCGTCCACGACCTCAAGCCGGACCTCCCCGGCGACGCCGCCATGGCCCGCGACCGGATCCGCGCGGGCACGATGGGGGCCGAGGACGTCCTGCACGACCTCGGCGCGATCGGCATCACCTCCTCCGACGCCCAGGGCATGGGCCGCGCGGGCGAGACCATCCGCCGCACCTTCGCCATGGCCGCCAAGATGAAGGGCGAGCTCGGCCCGCTGGCCGGCGACGGCGAGGGCGACGACAACGCCCGCGTCCTGCGCTACATGGCCAAGCTGACCATCAACCCGGCCATCGCCCACGGCCTGGCCCACGAGATCGGCTCCATCGAGGTCGGCAAGCTCGCCGACATCGTGCTGTGGCGCCCCCAGTTCTTCGGCGCCAAGCCGCAGCTGGTCCTCAAGTCCGGCTTCCCGGCCTACGGGGTCACCGGCGACCCCAACGCCGCCACCGACACCTGTGAACCGCTGGTCCTCGGCCCGCAGTTCGGCTCGTACGGGGCCACCGCGGCCGATATCTCCGTCGCCTTCGTCTCGGCCGCCGCGGCGGCGCTGGGCAGCGACGAGATGCCGACCCGCAGGCGCCGCGTCGCCGTCCGCGGCACCCGGGGCATCGGCCCGGGGAACCTGCTCCTCAACTCCCGGGTGGGCGCGGTCGATGTGGACGCGCGCAGCGGACTCGTCTCCCTCGACGGGGAACCGCTGCGCTCCGAAGCCGCCGAATCGGTCTCCCTCAACCGCCTGTACTTCCTTTAAGTCAGCACAGTCTGTAAGGACCCCCCCTGCCATGACCGACACCACGCCCGTGAACGCCGGATTCCGGATGCCCGCCGAGTGGACGCCCCACGAGCGCACCTGGATGGCCTGGCCCAGCCCCAACCCCACCTTCACCAACGAGCAGGAGCTCGCCGAGGCCCGCGAGGCCTGGGGCGCCGTGGCCCGCGCGGTGCGCTCGTACGAGCCGGTGACCCTGGTGGTCTCGCCCGGTGACGCCGAGAGCGCCCGCGCCGTCGTCGGCGATGACATCGAGCTGGTCGAGCGCCGGCTCGACGACGCCTGGATGCGCGACATCGGCCCGACCTTCGTCACCAACGAGGCGGGCGAGCTGGCCGCCGTCGACTGGACCTTCAACGGCTGGGGCGCCCAGGACTGGGCCCGCTGGGACCATGACTCGAAGATCGCCCGGGAGATCTCCGGCCTCGTCGGGACCCGCACCTACAGCACCGCGCTGGTCAACGAGGGCGGCGCCATCCACGTGGACGGCGAGGGCACCGTGCTCCTCACCGACACCGTGCAGCTCGGCAAGGGCCGCAACCCCGACTGGACCCGCGAGCAGGTCGAGGCCGAGATCCACGCCCACCTGGGCACCACCAAGGCGATCTGGCTCCCGTACGGCCTGGCCGGCGACTACGGCACCTACGGCACCCAGGGCCACGTGGACATCGTCGCCGCCTTCGCCCGCCCGGGCGTGGTCATGGTCCACAGCCAGCCTGACCCGGCCCACCCGGACCACGAGCGCGGCAAGACCATCGCCGCCATCCTGCGCGCGTCCACCGACGCGCAGGGCCGCCGGCTCCAGGTCGTGGAGATCCCGGCACCGACCGTGCTGGAAGAGGACGGGGAGTGGGTGGACTACTCCTACATCAACCACTACCTGTGCAACGGCGGCGTGGTCCTGTGCGCCTTCGACGACCCGCGCGACGAGGAGGCGGCGGAGATCTTCCGCGGTCTCTTCCCCGAGCGGACCGTGACGCTCGTCGACGCACGTACGATTTTCGCCGGGGGTGGCGGTATCCACTGCATCACCCAGCAGCAGCCGAAGGTCTGAGCCCGAGAGGGCGGCCGGGACGAGGAGTGGGCCATGGTGGCGGGTGAGGTACGTGCCGCGCGCAAGAACGCGCCGCCGCGCGAGGACGTACTGGTCGCCGCCATGGCCACCATCGCCGAACGCGGCCTGGACGGTCTGACCATGGCCGGCCTCGGCCGCCAGGTCGGCATGAGCAGCGGCCACCTCCTCTACTACTTCCGCACCAAGGACGAGCTCCTGCTGCAGACCCTGGAGTGGAGCGAGGCGGCGCTCGGCACCCGCCGCCGCGCCCTGCTGTCCCGCCGCGGCCCGGCGCTCGAGCGCCTCCGGGCGTACGTGGACCTGTACGTGCCCGAGGGCGCCCGGGATCCGCACTGGACGCTGTGGCTGGAGGTCTGGAACCGCTCGCAGAACGCGGGACCGGGGGAGCGGGACCGCCAGGGGGCCATCGAGGGCGCCTGGCACCGCGACCTGGTGGCCCTGCTCGCCGAGGGCATCTCGCGCGGAGAGTTCCGCCCGGTCGACCCGGACCGCTTCGCGGCCCGGCTGCGGGCCCTGCTCGACGGGTTCAGCATCCAGGTCGCCGTCGGCCTGCCCGGGATAGGGCGGGACGACATCCTGGAGCACGTCGGCGAGTTCCTCAGCGAGGCGCTGACCCCCAGGGCCGGAGCCGGAGGCTGACCGGCCCCAGCCGGCGGCCCCGCCCGCCCCGCGGACAGGTGTGACCGCATGCTGAGATCCCCGTCCATCCGCGGCATGCGGTATGGCAGACTGCCGACGTGCCTGCTCAGCTCATGATTATGGACAGCAGCGCGCCGGTCCCCAGTGGCCGCTGAGCCGCGAAAGAACTTCGCGGAGGCGGCCACCGTGCCCCAGACCCGCGCGCAGACCTCTCGCACCCGCGAGAGGTTTTTTCGTTTTCCGGCCCGAACGTGCCGGGACCGGGCAGCGCGCGATGATGGGGGCAGTGGCGTCGGCCTGCCCCGCGGGCGGCATCCGGAACCACCCATCCGACAGGAGTCAGATCAGCATGACGACGACAGAGGCGACCCAGCCGACTGCGCCGGCTTCGGGCACCGGCCCCGATGACGGGTTCCACGTCTTCGACACGACCCTGCGCGACGGTGCCCAGCGTGAGGGCATCAACCTCACGGTCGCGGACAAGCTGACGATCGCCCGGCACCTGGACGACTTCGGGGTGGGCTTCATCGAGGGCGGCTGGCCCGGCGCCAACCCGCGCGACACGGAGTTCTTCTCCCGCGCCCGTGCGGAGATCGACTTCAAGCACGCCCAGCTCGTCGCCTTCGGCGCGACCCGCCGGGCGGGCGGCTCGGCCGCCACCGACCCGCAGGTCCGCGCCCTGCTGGAATCCGGCGCCCCGGTGATCACCCTGGTCGCCAAGTCCCACGACCGGCACGTCGAGCTCGCCCTGCGCACCACCCTCGACGAGAACCTGGAGATGGTCCGCGACACCGTCGCCCACCTGGTCTCCCAGGGCCGCCGGGTCTTCGTCGACTGCGAGCACTTCTTCGACGGCTACCGGGCCAACGCCGAGTACGCGAAGTCCGTCGTGCGCGCCGCCCACGAGGCCGGCGCCGACGTCGTGGTCCTCTGCGACACCAACGGCGGCATGCTGCCCGCGCAGATCACCGCGACCGTGGCGACCGTGCTGGCCGACACCGGCGCCCGCCTGGGCATCCACGCCCAGGACGACACCGGCTGCGCCGTCGCCAACACCCTGGCCGCCGTGGACGCCGGCGCCACCCACGTGCAGTGCACCGCGAACGGCTACGGCGAGCGGGTCGGCAACGCCAACCTCTTCCCGGTCGTCGCCGCGCTGGAGATCAAGTACGGCCGTACGGTGCTGCCCGCGGGCGCCCTGGCCGAGATGACCCGGATCTCGCACGCCATCGCCGAGGTCGTCAACCTCACCCCCTCCACGCACCAGCCCTACGTCGGCGTCTCCGCCTTCGCGCACAAGGCGGGCCTGCACGCCTCGGCCATCAAGGTCGACCCGGACCTGTACCAGCACATCGACCCCGCGCGGGTCGGCAACACCATGCGGATGCTCGTCTCCGACATGGCCGGCCGGGCTTCCATCGAGCTCAAGGGCAAGGAGCTCGGCGTCGACCTCGGCGGGGACCGCGCGCTGGTCTCCCGGGTGGTGGAGCGGGTCAAGGAGCGCGAGCTCCAGGGCTACACGTACGAGGCCGCCGACGCCTCCTTCGAGCTGCTGCTGCGCGCCGAGGCCGAGGGGCGGGCGCGCAAGTACTTCCGCATCGAGTCCTGGCGGGCCATCGTCGAGGACCGCCCCGACGGCACGCACGCCAACGAGGCCACGGTGAAGCTGTGGGCCAAGGGCGAGCGGATCGTCGCGACGGCGGAGGGCAACGGCCCGGTCAACGCGCTGGACCGCGCGCTGCGGGTGGCCCTCGAACGCTTCTACCCGCAGCTCGCGAAGTTCGAGCTGATCGACTACAAGGTCCGCATCCTGGAGGGCGCGCACGGCACGGCGTCCACGACCCGCGTCCTGGTCACCACGACGGACGGCAGTCGCGAATGGAACACGGTCGGCGTGGCCCCGAACGTCATCGCCGCCTCCTGGCAGGCCCTGGAAGACGCCTTCACCTACGGCCTCCTGCACGCGGGCGTGGAGCCGGCGGAGTAGTCGGTGACCGCGGGTGCTTCCGCGTCAGCACTCCGATTTCACGTACGTGCGGAAGCGCTCGCGGCTCATGGCCTCGCCGTTCGCCCAGACCTGCCCCGGGCGTAGGGACGCGATGTCCTCGTGGCGGAAATCGCTGGCCGAGGTGTGCAGGACCCGGTGTCCGTCCTCCAGGACCGTGAAGTGGAGGAAATAGTCGTGGCCCGGCTCCAGGGCCCGGGGGCCGCCCGGTTTGCCCTCCACGGCCCAGGCCCCGGGCGGGGCGAACAGGGGGAAGGCTCCGGGGCGGCCGGGTTGGCGGCCGCTGTACCAATAGGTGGTGTCACCCTGCTCCGGTGTGACCGCCAGGATCGGCCCCCTGGTTTCGCCCTTGCCGCCGCACTGCCCGAGCTCCACCATGATCCGGCCGGAGTCGTCCCGGTAGAGCGCGGCCAGGTCGAGCATGGGCGGCTTCCCGCACGAGGTGAGCAGCCCGATCCCGAGCACCAGCAGTCCAACCATCCGTAATCCGCGCATCGCCCCATCCCCCCGGTCGGGGAGTGTAGGGCGATGGGACGGCCGGTGGGGGCGATAGGCCTTATGTCCAGCTCACACAGGATTGCACCCGTTCGGGTAGCGTCGTGACTATGAGGACCAGGCTTATATCCGTACGTATGGGATCGCTGCTGGCCGCTCTGCTGCTGGCGCTGTCCGCGACCGCGCTGCTGGTCGCCCCGCACGCGTCGGCGGCCGACGGGACCACCACCGTGGCGGAGGCCCTCAAGAAGGGCCCGGTCTACGTGGATCCCCGCGCCGAGGCGCAGCTGCCGCCCGCGCAGGCGGAAGCGCTCGCGAAGAAGATCAAGGACGCCGGGAAGCCGGTGTTCGTGGCCGTACTGCCGGCCACCGCCGAGTTCCCCGCCGACAGCGTGCTCAAGACGGTCCGCACCGAGACGGGCATCACCGGGCTCTACGCGATCCGGCTCGGGGAGGGCTTCAACGCCGGCGCCGACCGGGCCGTCATGCCGGGCAATGCGGTCCGCAACCTGGTCGACGCCGTCAAGGCGGGCGGATCCGCCGACACGACCGCGAACACCGAGCTCAACAACTTCGTGGACCAGGCCCTCGCCCAGGCCAAGGGCAAGGCCCCGGCCTCCTGGGGCACGGCCGGCGCCGCGGGCGCCGACGGCGGCGCCCCGGTGGGCGCCCTGATCGGGCTCGGCGTGGTGGCCGCCGTCGGCGGCGGCGGGGCGTACGCGCTGGTCAAGCGCAACCGCAAGAAGAAGGAAGAGCTCCGGCGCGAGTCCATCGCCCGGCTGAGCGTGGTCGTCGACGAGGACATCACGGCCTTCGGCGAGGAGCTGGAGCGGCTCGACTTCCACCCCGGTGAGCCCGGCGCCGACGACGCCATGCGCACGGACTACGAGCAGGGCCTCGACTCGTACGAGAAGGCCAAGCAGATCATGGCCTCCGTGCAGCACCCGGAGGAGGTCAAGGGGGTCACCCAGGCCCTCGAAGACGGCCGGTACGCCCTGGCCCGCCTCGACGCGCGCCGGCAGGGCCGGCCGCTGCCCGAGCGCCGCGCGCCCTGCTTCTTCGACCCGCGCCACGGGCCGAGCACCGAGGACGCCGCCTGGGCCCCGGCGGGCGGGGCCGCCCGTACGGTCCCGGTCTGCGCGGCGGACGCCGTCCGGCTGCGCGACGGCCAGGACCCGGCGGTCCGCACCGTCGACACCGAGCACGGTCCGCGCCCCTACTACGACGCCGGCCCGGCGTACGGTCCCTGGGCCGGCGGCTACTTCGGCGGAGGCATCCTGCCCGGTCTGCTCATGGGCACGATGCTCGGTTCGATGATGTCCAGTCCGGCCTACGCCTCCGACTTCGGAGGCGGGAACGGCTTCGACGGGGGCGGTGGCGGCTTCGACGGCGGTGACGTCTCCGGGGCCGACTTCAACCCGTCCGACTTCGGCGGCGGGGACTTCGGCGGCGGAGGCGGTTTCGACGGCGGCGGGTTCGGCGGGGGCGACTTCTAGCCGCCCCTGCCCCGCAGCTCGGAGCCGAACCGGGCTCAGGCCTGCTTGATCGCCGAGATGTCGAAGGTCAGCTTCACCTTGTCGCTGACCATCACGCCGCCGGTCTCCAGGGCCGCGTTCCAGGTCAGGCCCCAGTCGGAGCGCAGGATCTCGGCCGAGCCCTCGAACCCGACGCGCTCGTTGCCGTAGACGTCGGTGGCCGAGCCGCCGAACTCCAGGTCGATGGAGAGCGGGCGCGTGACGTCCTTGATGGTCAGCTCGCCGGTGATGCGGTACTTGTCGCCGCCGAGCTGCTGCGCCTCGGTGGAGCGGAAGGTCATCAGCGGGAAGGTCTCGGCGTCGAAGAAGTCCCCGGAGCGGAGGTGTCCGTCCCGGTCGGCGATGCCGGTGTCGACGGAGGCGATCTTCACGTCGATGGAGGCGGTGGAGCGGGACGGGTCGGAGCCGTCCAGGTGCAGGGAGCCCTCGTGGTCGGCGAAGGTGCCGCGCACGTTGGTGACCATCGCGTGGCGGACGGTGAAGCCGATGCTGCTGTGGGAGGCGTCGATGACGTAGTCGCCGGTGAGCGCGGCGAGGGCCGGGTCCACGTCGAGGGTGGCGACGGCGGTGGCGGTGGTGTCCTGGGCGCGGCGGGTGAAGAGACCCATGGCTGCTTCTCCTAAGTAGGGGTGCCGCTCGATGTCGGCACTCGTTGAACTTTCAACAACAACGACGCTAGACCCATTCCGTTCAAATTTCAACCTCTGGGAGTCCTTGCGAGTGGCTTGGATGTCTTGGTGGCACCTTGGCGGCCACTTGGAGGTCGCTTGGAGGCCGCGCGGTCGGAGTTTTGTTGGATCCCCACAAAGGACCAACGTCCTACCTGGTGGGACAGGCTGCTCCCACGATGGTTCTGTCCGGCCCGGACAGCGGAAGACACCTGACACTGTGCGGATTCGACGGAGGGTTTTTCCCGTCCGGCTTCGTAAGGTCATTACATGACCGTTGTGGACCAGATTCCGAGCGAGCCGACGGACGCCCGTGGGCGCGTGGCCGAGCTGCACGAGCTGCGTGAGCAGGCGCGGCGTGGCCCGAGTGACCGGGCGACCGAAGCGCAGCACGCCAAGGGCAAGCTCACCGCCCGTGAGCGGATCGCTTTGCTGCTCGATGAGGGTTCCTTCAAGGAGGTCGAGCAGCTGCGTCGGCACCGGGCGACGGGGTTCGGTCTGGAGGCCAAGAAGCCCTACACCGATGGTGTGATCACCGGCTGGGGCACGGTCGAGGGCCGTACGGTCTTCGTGTACGCGCACGATTTCCGGATCTTCGGCGGTGCTCTGGGCGAGGCCCACGCCACGAAGATCCACAAGATCATGGACATGGCCATCGCGGCCGGTGCCCCGCTGGTCTCCCTCAACGACGGTGCCGGCGCCCGTATCCAGGAGGGCGTTTCCGCGCTCGCCGGGTACGGCGGGATCTTCCAGCGCAACACCAAGGCCTCGGGTGTCATCCCGCAGATCTCGGTGATGCTCGGGCCGTGCGCCGGCGGCGCCGCGTACTCCCCGGCGCTCACGGACTTCGTGTTCATGGTCCGGGAGACCTCACAGATGTTCATCACCGGCCCGGACGTGGTCCGCGCGGTGACCGGCGAGGAGATCACCCAGAACGGTCTCGGCGGCGCGGACGTGCACGCCGAGACCTCGGGCGTGGCGCACTTCGCGTACGACGACGAGGAGACCTGCATCTCCGAGGTCCGCTACCTCATCACGATGCTGCCCTCCAACAACCGCGAGAACCCCCCGGTCCACGAGACCACCGACCCCGCCGACCGCCGCTCCGAGGTCCTGCTGGACCTGGTGCCCGCCGACGGCAACCGCCCCTACGACATGCTCAAGGTCATCGAGGAACTCGTCGACGAAGGCGACGTCCTGGAGATCCACGAGCGCTGGGCCCGCAACATCATCTGCGCCCTGGCCCGGATGGACGGCCAGGTCGTCGGCATCGTCGCCAACCAGCCCGGCCACCTCGCCGGAGTCCTGGACATCCACGCCTCCGAGAAGGCGGCACGCTTCGTCCAGCTCTGCGACGCCTTCAACATCCCGATCATCACCCTCCTGGACGTCCCCGGCTTCCTGCCGGGCGTCGACCAGGAACACGGCGGCATCATCCGCCACGGCGCGAAGCTGCTGTACGCGTACTGCAACGCGACCGTGCCGCGGATCTCGCTGATCCTGCGCAAGGCCTACGGCGGCGCCTACATCGTCATGGACTCCCAGTCCATCGGCGCCGACCTCACCTACGCCTGGCCCACCAACGAGATCGCCGTCATGGGCGCCGAAGGCGCCGCGAACGTCATCTTCCGCAAGCAGATCGCGGACGCCGAAGACCCCGAGGCCATGCGTGCGCGCATGGTCAAGGAGTACAAGGCCGAGCTGATGCACCCTTACTACGCGGCCGAGCGAGGCCTCGTCGACGACGTCATCGACCCCGCCGAAACCCGTGAAGTCCTCGTCGCCGCACTCGCGATGCTCCGCAACAAGCACGCGGACCTGCCGTCCCGCAAGCACGGCAACCCGCCCCAGTAGACGCAGAAGGAGAACCGCCACCGATGAGCAACGCCACCGCAACCCTGCTGAAGGTCGAGAAGGGCAACGCCGAGCCCGAGGAGCTGGCCGCGATCACCGCGATCCTGCTCGCCCGCGCCGCGGCCGCCCCCGAGAACACCTCCACCGCCGCCGCCCGCTCCCAGGCCGGCTGGCGCCGCCTGGAGCGCACCCCCGGCTTCCGCGGCCCGCGCAGCTGGCAGGGCTAGTACGCGAAGGAAGCCCCGCGGGCACCACGTGAAAAGCCCCCCGTACTCCTCGGAGTGCGGGGGGCTTTCGCGTACGACCGGGACGGCTACCGCAGGCGGGCCATGAGGGCGTGCTCGACCAGGGTGATGAGCGCGCTCTTGGCGTCCGCGCGGTGGCGGGCATCGGTGGTGATGATGGGGGCGTCCGGGCCGATCTGCAGGGCCTCGCGGACTTCCTCCGGGGTGTACGGCTGGTGCCCGTCGAAGCCGTTGAGGGCGATGACGAAGGGCAGGCCGCTGTTCTCGAAGTAGTCGACGGCGGGGAAGCAGTCGGCGAGACGGCGGGTGTCGACGAGGACCACGGCGCCGATGGCGCCGCGCACGAGGTCGTCCCACATGAACCAGAAGCGGTCCTGACCGGGGGTACCGAAGAGGTACAGGATCAGGTCCTGGTCCAGGGTGATGCGGCCGAAGTCCATGGCGACCGTGGTGGTCGTCTTGTCCCCGGTGTGGGTCAGGTCGTCGATGCCGGCGGAGGCGCTCGTCATGACGGCCTCGGTGCGCAGGGGGTTGATCTCGGAGACGGCGCCCACGAACGTGGTCTTGCCCACGCCGAAGCCACCCGCCACCACGATCTTCGCGGAGGTGGTGGAGCGAGGAGCCGCTCCGCCGTTAGAGCTTGCGAAGTCCACTGAGCACCCTTTCGAGCAGTGTCACATCTGGCTGGCCGCCGGCGGACTCGTCGCCGCCGGGCTGGTGGATGGCTACGAGGCCGGCCTCCGCCAGGTCGGCGACGAGGATCCGGGCTACGCCAAGAGGAATGGAAAGAAGTGCCGAGATCTCCGCGACGGATTTGATCTCCTGGCACAGGAGGCAGATGCGCTGGTGCTCGGGCAACTGCCCTTGCAGACGCGCGGGATCGGCCGTGGTGCTGACCAGCGCCTCGATGGCGAGCTGGTAGCGCGGCCGGGTCCGGCCGCCGGTCATCGCGTACGGGCGCACCAGCGGGTTGTGCGCCTGCGGAGCCTGCGGGCGCCCGCCGCGCGGAGGCTGCTGCGGGGACCGGTAGGACTGCCCGGGCTGCTGCGGCCGGCTGTACGGCTGCTGGTAGGGCTGCCGCTGGTACGGCTGCCCGGAGGCGGGGTCGTGCTCCGGCGCGGGCCGGTTGCTGGGAGCGGAAGGGAAGTTGAAGCGGTTCTGGTCGTGCCCACCCTGCGGCTGCTGCGCGCCGCCATAGGGATGTCCTCCGGGTGTTGTCACGTTTCCTCCTCCGACTCCAAGTACGCAGTACTCCCTGTGGAACCGCGCCACCGCACCCTATGGTGCAGTGACGCGAAACGCACTGCCTGTCTGCTAGTTGAGAAGACCGCCCTGCAGTTCCGCGCGCAGGTCCGGGGTGAGGACACTGCCGGCGCGATCCACCAGAAGGGCCATCTCGTAACCCACGAGGCCGATGTCGCACTCGGGGTGCGCGAGCACCGCGAGCGAGGATCCGTCGGAGACGGACATGAGGAAGAGGAATCCGCGGTCCATCTCCACCACGGTCTGGTTGACGGCGCCGCCCTCGAAGATGCGCGAGGCACCCGCGGTGAGGGAGGTCAGCCCGGAGGCCACCGCGGCGAGCTGGTCGGCCCGGTCGCGGGGGAAGCCCTCGGACATAGCCAGAAGGAGGCCGTCGGCGGATACCACCACCGTGTGGGACACCCCTGGGGTGTTGTCCACGAAGTTGGTGATCAACCAGTTCAGGTTCTGCGCCGCCTGGCTCATCGCGCTCACACTAACGCTCCTGGTCATAGCTGTTACTTGACTGCTCGGATCCCGCGTTGCGGCCCTGCTGGACGCCGCGTCGCAGGTTGCTCAACCTGCCACGGATGTCCTCCGGGGCCCGGGAGACCTCGGGGCCTCCCTGCGGCGTCGTCTCCGCAGCGCCCTCGACCAGGTTGGCCTTGGGCACGCGCCGGGGGAGACCGGAGGGGGTGACCCCGCCGGCCTTCGGCTCACGGAGCTTGGCGGCCTGCTGCCAGCGCTCGTCGTTGTTCGAGCGCCAGTCGGCAGGGCCTTCCGTTTCCCCGGGGGCCTTCTCCGGCGCCGCGGGCTGCTGCTGACGCTGCGGCCGCTGCTCGAAGAGGGATCCGGAGGACTCCGTTTCCTGCTGTCCCGGCCGCTGCTGCGGCTGGCTGCCGCGTCGCGGCAGGCCCGCCCCGGTCACCTGGTGACCGGCGTCGGCAGTGGCGCCCGGACGGTCGAAGCCTACGCGCTCCGGGGCCGGTTCGGGAGCGGCCGGTGATTCCGATTCGGTCCCGTAATCCTGCTGGTAGGAGCCCGAGTAGGTGTTCTGCTGGGGCCACTCCGCAGCGGTGGAACGGGAATCGTACCCGCCGTCGTAGGCCGGGAGTTCCTGTCGCTGATCCGTGTACTCGGGTTCCGGATAGGCGTAATCCTGCTGGGTGTACGCGTCGTATCCCTGCCCGGCCTGAGCGGATTCGTAACCGAGGTCGTAGCCCTGCGCGGGCTGCTGCTCGTAGCCCTGGTACGGCTGGTACGCGTGCTCCGGCTGCGGTTCCGGATACTCCGCCGCGGGCTCGTCGTACTGCGCCTGCGGCTGGGCCTGCGGGTAGCTGACCTGAGCCTCCAGCGCGGCCCGGCGCTCCTCCCGGCCCAGGGACCGGCCGACCGGGTCGGCGGCGGGCTCGTCGAAGCCCGGCTGGTCGGCCCGGTGGACCTCGTAGCGGGAGTCGTCGAAGCCGAGCTCGGCCGCCGTGCGCAGCGCGGCCGGCTGCTGGGCCTGCTGGCGCGGGATCATCTGGGAGACCGTGAAGTCGTCCGCCGGGATCTCTTCGCCACCGCCACCGTGGGTGATGGCGTCGGGGAGCATGACCAGCGAGGTGGTGCCGGCCGCTTCGCCCGAGGGGCGCAGCTGGACGCGGATGCCGTGCCGGTCGGCCAGCCGGCCGACCACGAACAGACCCATGCGCTGCGAGATCGCGGCGTCCACGGTCGGCGGGTTGGCCAGCTTGTGGTTGATGTCCGCGAAGTCCTCGGCCGTCAGGCCGATTCCCTTGTCGTGGATCTCGACCATCACCCGGCCGTCGGGCAGACGCGTCGCGTTGACCCGGACCTTGGTCTGCGGGGAGGAGAAGGTGGTGGCGTTCTCCAGCAGCTCGGCGAGCAGGTGCACGAGGTCGGTCACGGCCTGGCCGTGGATCTCGGCCTCGGAGACGCCCGACAGCTCGACGCGCTCGTACTGCTCCACCTCGGAGGAGGCGGCGCGCAGGACGTCGACGAGGGGGACCGGCTGGTCCCAGCGGCGGCCCGGCTCCTCACCGGCGAGGATGAGGAGGTTCTCGCCGTTGCGGCGCATGCGGGTGGCCAGGTGGTCCAGGCGGAAGAGGTTCTCCAGCTGGTCCGGGTCGGCCTCGTTGTTCTCCAGCTCGGTGATCAGGCTCAGCTGGCCCTCGATCAGCGACTGGTTGCGCATGGAGAGGTTCGTGAAGATCGCGTTGACGTTGCCCCGCAGGAGGGCCTGCTCGGCGGCGAGCCGGACGGCCTCGCGGTGGACCTGGTCGAAGGCGCGGGCGACTTCGCCGATCTCGTCCTGGGAGTCGATCGGGATCGGCACCACGCGGGTGTCGACCTTGCCCGGGTCGGTGCGCGAGAGCTGGTCGACGAGCATCGGCAGGCGCTGCTCGGCGATGTCGAAGGCGGCGCCGCGCAGACGGCGCATCGCCTTGCCCATCTGGCGGGCCATCATGCCGGCCAGGATGAAGGCGGCGAGCAGGGCCACGACCACGATGGCGCCGGTCAGGATGGCGTCGCCCCGGGCCTCGTCGGAGACGGCCACGGAGTCCTTGAGGGCCTTGCCGAGGAGTTCCTTCTCCAGCTCGGCGTAGCCGTCGAACTTGGCGGTGGCGGCGGCCTGCCACGCCTGCGGGGTGGTGCCGTCCGTCGCGAGCTTGGCGGGCTTCTCGCCGCTGGCTATCGCCTCGGTCATACCGGTGAGCGCGGAGTCGTTGACCACGGGCGGGGCGTGGAAGACGGTGCCGGCCTGCTCGGCCGCCTGCTTGGCGGCGGCGAGCTTCTGGGCACCCTCTTCGGACTTCTTGCCCATGATCTCGCGCAGGCGTGCGACGTCCTCGTCGGTGCCGGCGGCGACGTACTCGCCGATGGCGATCTCTTCGAGGTACGCGTACGAGGAGAAGGCGACGAGCTGGGCCTTGCGGATGTCCTCGTTCGCACTCGGCCGGACCAGCAGGTGCGTGCCCACGGAGCGCTGCAGCGAGTTCGCGGCCTTGGACAGTTCGAGCGCGTAGACCATGCGGCCGTACGAGGTCACGTTGCCGGTGCCGAGGCCCAGCTCGTTGGAGAACTGCATGAGGTAGTGCTGGACCAGCACGTACCCCTCTTCGGTCGGGATCGGGCCCAGTGCCTTCGGGAGGGCCTTCTTCGGCGTCTCCAGCTGCGGCAGGTAGGCCGTCTTGCGGACCTGCTCCAGCTTCGGCTCCTCCTGGCGGAAGAGCTCCAGACGGCGTTCCAGGCCCTGGCCCGCGGGCAGGTCCTTCGCGGCCTCGGCGAACTTGGCCTTGGCGGCGTCGGTGGCGGAGTACGCCTTCAGGACGGGCTCGGACTCGCGCTGGCCCCGGAGCAGGGCGTCGGCCGTCAGGTCGCGCTCGTTCAGGAGCGCCTGACCGTACTCGGCGGCGGCCTGGACGATGACGGCGGTCTTCTCGGCGTCCTTGGCCTCGTTCCAGGTGTCGATCGAGCCCTTCACCTGGAAGCCGCCCATGACCAGTCCGACGAGGACCGGGACGAGCAGGATGGCGTTCAGACGGGTCGGCACGCGCCAGTTGCGGGGCGAGAACCTGCTGGTGCTTCCACCGCTCACGGATGGTTCCACGGGTACGTCAAAGGATGACGTGGCCGCGCGCGGCGGCGGGGTGAAGTTGCCGCGCGCGGGTTCATCCGCGGGGCTCGAGTTGCTTCGCCTCACTCGACCAACAACCTCTCGGCGGTGCTACTAGCTAGTTCGTTGAATTCCAGCACGGTTAACGGCCGTGTTCCAAACAGTTGAAATCGGCCATTCCTAGAGCCTTATGCCCCACATAAATCGGACATAAAGAGCGTCCTGCGGCAAAAACGGGGCTAGTTGTGAGCGCAGCGACACCGGGCGAACGCACCGTGTCGCCAACTACCGGCAATTCTCTGTCGAAACGTTATGAACGAAGGGGGCGGGCCGTGTCGCATGACACAGCCCGCCCCCCAAAACCAGCCGGTGAAGCCCTCGTTGCGCGGAGCCCCTGCGTGAGCCGCTACTTGAGCCGCGCCATCAGGGCGTGCTCGACGAGCGTGATGAGCGCGCTCTTGGCGTCCGCGCGGTGGCGGGCGTCGGTGGTGATGATGGGGGCGTCCGGGCCGATCTGCAGGGCCTCGCGGACTTCCTCCGGGGTGTACGGCTGGTGCCCCTCGAAGCCGTTGAGGGCCACGACGAACGGCAGACCGCTGTTCTCGAAGTAGTCCACGGCCGGGAAGCAGTCGGCCAGGCGCCGCGTGTCGACCAGGACGATCGCCCCGATCGCACCGCGCACGAGGTCGTCCCACATGAACCAGAAGCGGTCCTGACCCGGGGTACCGAAGAGGTACAGGATCAGGTCCTGGTCCAGGGTGATGCGGCCGAAGTCCATGGCGACCGTGGTGGTCGTCTTGTCCCCGGTGTGGGTCAGGTCGTCGATGCCCGCGCTCGCGGACGTCATCACGGCCTCGGTGCGCAGCGGGTTGATCTCGGAGACGGCGCCCACGAACGTGGTCTTGCCCACGCCGAAGCCACCCGCCACCACGATCTTCGCGGAGGTGGTGGAGCGAGGAGCCGCTCCGCCGTTAGAGCTTGCGAAGTCCACTGAGAACCCTCTCGAGCAGCGTTACATCCGGCGTTCCGCCGGCCTCTCCATTGCCCGGCTGGTGGATGGCCACCATGCCGGCCTCCGCCAGGTCGGCGACGAGGATCCGTGCGACGCCGAGCGGCATGTTCAGCAGCGCGGAGACCTCCGCGACCGACTTGACCTCACGGCAGAGGGTGCAGATGCGCTGGTGTTCCGGGAGCAGCCCGGACAGGTGCATCGGATCGGCCGTGGTGCTGACCAGGGCCTCGATGGCGAGCTGGTAGCGCGGTCGGGTCCGGCCGCCGGTCATCGCGTACGGACGAACCAGCGGCTGGTCGCCTTCCGAGTACGAGTCTCCGTACTGATCGGAATAGGCGGGGGGCGGGGTCATTGATCCTCCGGGCTGGACAGCAATGGTCAGCGTGCCGTCTGACGGGGCGGCCGGTGGGGGGACGGTATGACGGCCTGGCGGTGGTACTGGGTTCCGGGGCCGCGGCCCCGGTCCCCCGGCCGGCAGTACCGTCCGGCCGGGAGAGCGGCAGTCAGATGAGCAGGCTTCCCTGCAGTTCCGCGCGCAGGTCCGGGGTGAGGACACTGCCGGCGCGGTCCACGAGGAGGGCCATCTCGTAACCCACGAGGCCGATGTCGCACTCGGGGTGCGCCAGTACGGCCAGCGAGGATCCGTCGGAGACGGACATCAGGAAGAGGAATCCGCGGTCCATCTCCACCACCGTCTGGTTGACGGCGCCGCCCTCGAAGATGCGGGACGCGCCCGCGGTGAGGGAGGTCAGCCCGGAGGCCACCGCGGCGAGCTGGTCGGCCCGGTCGCGGGGGAAGCCTTCGGACATTGCCAGAAGGAGGCCGTCGGCGGAGACCACCACGGTGTGGGACACCCCGGGGGTGTTGTCCACGAAGTTCGTGATCAACCAGTTCAGGTTTTGTGCCGCCTGGCTCATCGAACTCAACTATCGCTCCTGCTGGTATGTGGGGTCGATGTGGTAGCTGCCGGTGGCCGGGCCGGTGGTGCCGGCCTGCCGACCCTGCTGGATACCGCGTCGGAGGTTGGTGAGACGGCCGCGGACGTCGTCCGGGGATCGCGAAACCTGGGGGCCGGCCTGTGCTTCGGCCTGCTGCTGCGCGGTGCCGGCCACGAGGTTCGCCCGCGGGACCCGGCGGGGCAGACCCGACGTGGTGATACCGCCGGCGGCGGGCTGGCGCACGCGCTCGGCCTGCCGCATCAGCTCGTCGTTCGGCGAGGAGCGCCAGCTCACGGTCGGCACGGCGCCGGTGGCCGTCTGTGCGGACTCGGCCGGAGCCTGCTCCTGGCCGCGCTGCGGCAGCTGGTGCTGCTGCGGGCGCTGCGGGGAGACGGGAGCCGGAGCCGCCGGGGCGGACTGCTGCGCCTGCTGGGGCACCGCCGGTGCCTGCGCCGGGGGCTGGCCGGCCTCCTGGCGGAACCAGTTCGACTCGAGCGTGTCGAAGATCGGGCTGCGGCCCTCGCCGGTGCCAGGACCGGCCGGGGGCAGGGCCTCCGGACGGGGCGCCTGCGGCAGCCGCGGAGCCTCGGCGCGCGGAGTCGGTACGGGAGCGTAGTTGCCCTGGGGCTGCGGGGCCTGGCCGGGCTGGACGTAGCCGCCGACACCGGGGCCGCCGGGCCGCTGGGCCTGGAAGTCCTGGCGGGCGAACTGCCCCGTGGAGGCCGGGTCCGCGAAGTCCTGGCGGGCGAACTGGCCGGTGGAGGCCGGGTCACCGAACTCGGGCCGGGCGAACTGGCCCGTGGCGGCGTTGTCGCGGCCGCCGGCCTGCGGGGCCGGGGCGTTGAAGTCGGGGCGGGGGAACTCGGACGTGGAACCGGGGCCCGACAGTTCGTCGTGGCCGCGCGGTACGTCGTGCCCGCGCTGACCGGCGCCCCACGTGGTGGTCTGGGGCATCGCGGCGGGTCCGGCGCCCGCGCCCGGGAGCTCCGGACGGGGTGCGCCGCCGCGCGGCGGAAGCTGCGGCCGGGGGCCGCGCGCGGCCGGACCGCCGGCCTGCTGCTGACCCTGCTGCTGCGGGGCCTGCTGCGGTGCCGGCTGCTGGGGCTGCGCCTGCTGGGGCTGCTGCGGGCGCTCGAAGCCGTTGCCCTGCGGGAAGCCGCCGGGACCGGACGCCGCGGGGGCGCCGACCGGACGGGCCTGCGGACCGCCGAAGCCGCCCGGGCCGCCGGGACCCGAGACCGGGCCGCGGCCCGGCAGCGGAGCACCCGAACCGAAGGCGCTCTGCGTCTGGCCGCCGGGACCCTGCTGAGGCCGTCCGCCCTGCGGGCCGGGGCCCTGGGGCTGGCCGCCGGGGCCGCCGTCACGGCCCGGCAGGGCCGCGCGCTGGTTGCCGGCGGACACCTGGCCGCGCTGCGGGGCGGCGCCCACGGGGGGACGCGCGCCGGGAGCGGGGATGGCGCCCTGCGCCTGTGCGCCGGGACCGCCCTGACCGGGGGCGCCGGGAGAACCCTGACCGCCGGGACCGCCCTGGCCGGGCATCGGGGCCGGCTTCTTGCCGCCCTGGGCGACGTCCACCGGGAGCATGACGAGGGCCGTCGTACCGCCCGAGTCGGAGGGGCGGAGCTGGATGCGGATGCCGTGTCGCAGGGACAGGCGGCCGACCACGAACAGACCCATGCGGCGGGAGACGGAGACGTCCACGGTGGGCGGCGAGGCGAGCCGCTCGTTGATCGCGGCGAGGTCCTCGGGGGAGAGGCCGATGCCGGTGTCGTGGATCTCGACGAGCACGCGGCCGTCGGGCAGCGCGTGACCGGTGACCTTGACCTTGGTCTGCGGGGAGGAGAACGAGGTGGCGTTCTCCAGCAGCTCGGCGAGCAGGTGCACGAGGTCGTTGACGACGCGGCCGGCCACGTCGGTGCCGGGCACCGACGAGAGTTCGATGCGCTCGTACTGCTCCACCTCGGACGCGGCGGCGCGGAGCACGTCGACGAGCGGGACGGGGCGGGTCCACCGGCGGCCCGGCTCCTCGCCCGCGAGGACGAGGAGGTTTTCGCCGTTACGGCGCATGCGGGTCGCGAGGTGGTCGAGCTTGAAGAGCGAGGACAGCTGGTCCGGGTCGGCCTCGCGCGACTCCAGCTCGGAGATGAGCGAGAGCTGGCGCTGGATGAGGCCCTGCGAACGGCGCGAGAGGTTGGTGAACATCGCGTTGACGTTGCCTCGCAGGAGGGCCTGCTCGGCGGCGAGGCGGACGGCCTCGCGGTGCACGTCGTCGAAGGCCGCGGCCACCTGGCCGATCTCGTCGCGGGTGTGCAGACCGACGGACTCCACCGTCGTGTCCACGTCCTGCGGGTCGGACTCCGACAGCTGCTTGACGAGCTCGGGCAGCCGGTCCTGGGCGACGCGGGTCGCGGTGTCCTGGAGGCGGCGCAGCGAGCGGATCATCGAGCGGGCCATGACGAAGGCGCCGACGAGGGAGACACCGAGGACGAGGAGGATCAGCGCACCGTTGATGAGGGCGTCGCGCTGCGACTCGTTCTTGAGCTCGCGGGCCTTCTGCTCCATGTCCTCGAGCAGGGTGAGCTCGATGACCTTCATGGCCTGGAGCTTGGTGTCGTCCGCGTCGTACCAGTCCATCCAGGACCGGTTCTTCTCCTTGGCGAACTGGTCCTTGTTGCCCAGGACGCGGCGGGCGTAGTGGTCGGCGGTGGCGATCTCCTGGTTGCCGTCGCCGAGCGCCGCGAGGAGCTCCTCGGGCTTGCCCTGGTAGACGAGCTCGAAGGTCTTGCGCGCCTGCTCTTCGCTGCTCTGGGCGGAGCGGGCGTACAGCCGGTCGTTCTCGGTGAGGGTGCCGGCCAGCGCCGGGTCCGCGGGGAGCGCGGCCGCGATGATCGCGCGCTGGATCGAGGCGTACTCCTTGGCGGAGGAGAACGCGGCCAGCGCACGGGTGCGCTTGATCATCTCGGGGTTCGAGGTGGCCTGGGCCATGTCCTGCGAGAGCGAGAGCAGCGAGACGACCAGCGCGTTGTACTCGGTGACGGTCTGCTGGGCGCCGTTCTGGTACGCGTTCTTGCGGATCTCTTCGAGGTTGTTGAGCCCGTGTGCGATCTGCAGGATGTTGTTGCGGATCGACCGGAGCGTCTCGTCGTTGCCCTCCGCGACGTCGACCTTGTCGGTCGCTGCGGCGAAGGCCCGCACGGCGGAGTCGGTCGAGTCGCGGACGCCCTGGACCAGGGTGCTGGGCTTGCCCGACTTGTCGACGGACAGCGGACCGGCGGAGTTGTCGCGCTCGGCCTGGAGCATGGCGGCCAGGTTGGTGGCCTGACGCGTCATCGTCGTCAGCAGCTGCATGTGCTCCAGCTGCGCGATGTCGTTGAGCGAGTCGTTGATGCGGAAGCCACCGAGGGTGGTGGCGGCGACGACCGGCAGGGTCAGCAGCGACACCAGGCGCGTGCTGATGCGCCAGTTCTGCATGGCCAGACGGGAACCGGACCCACGGGGGGTCTGGGGTATCGCGACGTCGCGGCTGCCCGACTCGTCGTCGGCCTTGGAGCCGCCCTTGGGCTTGGCGCGGCCCTTCGGCTTCACCGCGGCGGAGCCGTCGGGGCCTGCGCTCTCGACAGCCGGCCCGCGGTTCTGGGCGTGCTGGGGCGAGGAGCCACGGTCGGTCCCGCCGCGCGGGTCCTGCTCCGGCGCGGCGTCCCCACGGCCCTGACGGGCCTGGGGAGACCCCTTGTCATCCCTCTTGAATCGTCCCTGCACTAGCGTCGCAACCTCTGGACCAGGCGTCCCTCCGGGCGACCGGTGGGACGGTGTCGAGTCGTGGGGCAATGCGCCCCATGGTGGTCGTCGGTGACCGGCGCGTCTCCCTCTCCGTTGCCGCCGCGCTCGGCGCTGTGTCGCGCCACCTGCGCGCCGGCTGATTCCCGCGGCGGTCCCGCGAATTCCAGCACAGAGGCGGATCTCCAACAAGGTGCGAGTCCCGGCCTGGACAGTTGGTCACGTCCGGTGACGCATGCGCTACCCGACGTGCGGGCCAATTCATATGGAATCGGACTTACGCCGCCCAAACCTCGCCCCTGGCAAGCTGTCCCAGTCGCGATGATCGGGAGCGGAATGACGCATTCAGTGGCGTAATGTCCGCTTTGTGGGGTGGAATTGACTGCCCGTTATGCCCGTAATGCCTGGTCACTGGTGAGCAAACTCACATAGCCGTGGCCATTACTTCCCGGTTCGGCGGGGGATTCAGATGTTTAGCCTTGAGCTTTACAGGCTTGCCGCGAGCGACAAGCGGCACTCCGAAGGCATCCCGGCGGCATCCGCCGCCACCATCCGACCTAGTGAGCCGAGGGCTTCGCACTCCGATGAAGACGACGATGATGTTCCGCAACATAGCCAACCCGCGCCGCACCACCCTCGCGCACCTCAAGGACGCCGAGGAGCTGCAGACCGCGCCGGTCCCGGAGCACACCGTCGACCTGCCGGGCCAGACCGCGAACCCGCGCCGCACCATCCTCATGGACGCGCCGGTCGCCACCGCGTAGTGACGGGAGTGTCCGGCGAAAGCCGCGCGAAGCGTCGGCCCCCACCGCGTTAGCCTGGAGTCCGCAGACTCCAGCCAGCGGAAATACAGAGGGGCAGACGCAACACGTGCGCATCGCCAGGTTCTCCATCGACGGCAATGTCGCGTTCGGCGCGGTCGAGGGCAGCACTGCCCTCGGCGCCGAAGGTGAGCTCGTCCTCGACATCATCAAGGGCATCCCGTTCGCGGACTTCGAGCTCTCCGGCACGAAGGTCCCGCTGAACAAGGTCCGGCTGCTGCCGCCCGTGCTCCCGAACAAGATCGTGGCCGTCGGCCGCAACTACGCGGAGCACGCGGCGGAGCTGGGCAACGAGGTCCCGGACGCCCCCATCACCTTCTTCAAGCCCTCCACCTCGGTGGTCGGCTCCGGCGACCCGATCGCGTACCCGTCCTTCTCCCAGGACCTCCACCACGAGGCGGAGCTCGCCGTGGTCATCGGCCGCATGTGCCGCGAGGTCCCGCGCGAGCGCGTCAAGGACGTCATCCTCGGCTACACCTGCGCCAACGACGTCACCGCGCGCGACGTCCAGCAGCGCGAGAAGCAGTGGGCCCGCGCCAAGGGCTTCGACAGCTCCTGCCCCCTCGGCCCGTGGATCGAGACCGATCTGGACCCGAGCGACCTGACCATCCAGTGCACCGTCAACGGCGAACAGCGCCAGCTCGGCCGCACCAGCGAGATGGTCCGCTCCATCGAGGACCTCATCGTGCACATCACCGAGGCCATGACGCTGCTCCCGGGCGACGTCATCCTCACGGGGACCCCGGCCGGAGTCGGCCCCCTGAACGTCGGCGACGAGGTCGCCGTCACCATCGAAGGCATCGGCACTCTCACCAACAAGGTGATCAAGCGTGGCTAACGCGACCCCCCGCGTACGTTTCTGTCCGTCCCCGACCGGCAACCCCCACGTGGGTCTGGTCCGCACGGCCCTCTTCAACTGGGCGTTCGCCC
Source organism: Streptomyces sp. GL_141 (assembly GCF_057834385.1). Classification (NCBI taxonomy): domain Bacteria; kingdom Bacillati; phylum Actinomycetota; class Actinomycetes; order Kitasatosporales; family Streptomycetaceae; genus Streptomyces; species Streptomyces sp. GL_141. The sequence continues at coordinate 2,395,125 of NZ_CM174402.1, read as the reverse complement.
GCCACCACGGCGGTACGTTCGTCTTCCGCATCGAGGACACCGACGCGGCCCGCGACTCCGAGGAGTCCTACGGCCAGCTGCTCGACTCGCTGCGCTGGCTCGGCTTCACCTGGGACGAGGGTCCCGAGGTCGGCGGCCCGCACGCCCCGTACCGCCAGTCCGAGCGCATGGACATCTACAAGGACGTCGCGCGCAAGCTCCAGGACGGCGGCTACGCCTACCACTGCTACTGCACCACCGAGGAGCTGGACGCCCGCCGCGACGCGGCCCGCGCCGCCGGCAAGCCCTCCGGGTACGACGGCCAGTGCCGCGAGCTCTCGGACGAGCAGAAGGCCGCGTACGAGGCCGAGGGCCGCACCTCGATCGTCCGCTTCCGGATGCCCGACGAGCCGATCACCTTCACGGACCTGGTCCGCGGCGAGCTGACCTTCACCCCCGACAACGTGCCGGACTTCGGCATCGTCCGGGCCAACGGCGCCCCGCTCTACACGCTCGTCAACCCGGTCGACGACGCGCTGATGGAGATCACCCACGTCCTGCGCGGCGAGGACCTGCTGTCCTCCACCCCGCGCCAGATCGCGCTCTACGGGGCCCTGATCGAGCTCGGCATCGCCAAGGCGGTGCCGGCCTTCGGCCACCTGCCGTACGTGATGGGCGAGGGCAACAAGAAGCTCTCCAAGCGCGACCCCGAGGCCTCGCTCAACCTGTACCGCGAGCGCGGCTTCCTCCCCGAGGGCCTGCTGAACTACCTCTCGCTGCTCGGCTGGTCCTTCTCCAAGGACCAGGACATCTTCTCGATCGAGGAGATGGTGGAGAAGTTCGACATCCCGGACGTCAACGCCAACCCGGCGCGCTTCGACCTCAAGAAGGCCGAGTCGATCAACGCCGACCACATCCGGCTGCTCGACCCGAAGGTCTTCGCGGACCGCTGCGCCCCGTGGCTCCAGGCCCCGCACGCCAACTGGGCGCCCGAGGACTTCGACACCGCCGCCTGGGAGCGCATCGCGCCGTACGCCCAGACCCGCCTCACGGTCCTCTCCGACATCACGGCCAACGTCGACTTCCTGTTCCTGAAGGAGCCGGTCTCGGACCAGGCCTCGTGGGACAAGGCGATGAAGGGCGAGCCCGCGGCCCTGCTCACCACGGCCCGCGAGAACCTGGCCGCCGCCGACTGGTCGGACCCCGAGTCCCTCAAGCAGGCGGTCCTCACCGCGGGCGAGGCCCACGGCCTCAAGCTCGGCAAGGCCCAGGCCCCGGTCCGCGTCGCCGTCACCGGACGCACGATCGGCCTCCCGCTCTTCGAGTCCCTCGAGATCCTGGGCAAGGACCGCTCCCTGGCCCGCATCGACGCGACCCTGGCGAAGCTCAACGCCGCGTAAGCACCACCCCGTACGTCCCTCAGGGGCGGCGGCCGACCGCTACATCAGCGAACGGCCGCCGCCCCTGAGGCGTTCCGCGTAGGGTCGGCCGTATGGCGATCCGTGCGGTGCTCTGGGACATCGACGACACCCTTTTCGACTACACCGGGGCCGACCGGGCCGGGCTCGCGGCGCACCTGGTCGCCGAGGGGCTCGCGGAGCGGTACGGGGCTCCGGCCGAGGCGCTCGCGCTGTGGCGGCGGATCACCGACCGGCACTGGGAGCGGTTCGCGGCCGGGGAGGGCACCTTCCAGGGGCAGCGCCGGGACCGGGTGCGGGAGTTCCTCGGGCAGCCCGCCCTGACCGACGCGCAGGCCGACGACTGGTTCGAGCGGTACGTGGAGCACTACAGGGCCGCCTGGGAGCTCTTCCCCGACGTCGTGCCCGTCCTGGACGCCCTGGCGGGCGGCTACCGCCACGGGGTGCTCTCCAACTCCTCCGTGGCCAACCAGGACCCCAAGCTGCGCCACCTGGGCCTGCGCGACCGCTTCGAGGTCCTGGTGTGCGCCGTGGAGCTGGGCGTCAGCAAGCCCGAGGCCGGCGCCTTCCTCGCCGCGTGCGCCGAGATGGGGCTGGAGCCGGGGGAAGTGGTCTACGTGGGAGACCAGCCCGAGATCGACGCGCGGGGCGCCCGTGACGCCGGACTGACGGCCGTGTGGCTCGACCGCGACGGATCGCGCGGCCCCGGACCCGAGGGCGTGCACCGGATCGCCGGACTCGACCGGCTCCCGCAGGTGCTGGCCGGGGATACCCGTTTTGGAGCACGGTCAGCCATCCGGTAATGTTCTTTCTGCGCCGCCCGCTCGGGCCGAAAGGCCGGGCCGGAGACGCTAACCGAACGAAAGTCCCTCAGGGTCTTGCGTTTTGGTGGGCTATAGTGTAATTGGCAACACGAGAGTTTCTGGTTCTCTTATTCTAGGTTCGAGTCCTGGTAGCCCAGCGCAGTTCAGTAGTAACGCAGTGCTTGCCCCCGTTGTGTAGCGGCCTAGCACGCCGCCCTCTCAAGGCGGTAGCGCCGGTTCGAATCCGGTCGGGGGTACAGATCCTTCCCGTGAGATTTCCAGGGTCGCACCCGGATTTTTTGATGCAGGATCGCTAGGGCCCCCGTTGTGTAGCGGCCTAGCACGCCGCCCTCTCAAGGCGGTAGCGCCGGTTCGAATCCGGTCGGGGGTACGGTGTCTAGCTGGTCTAGACCTGTGGGCTATAGTGTAATTGGCAACACGAGAGTTTCTGGTTCTCTTATTCTAGGTTCGAGTCCTGGTAGCCCAGCGCAGTACCGCAGTGACAGCTAGCCCCCGTTGTGTAGCGGCCTAGCACGCCGCCCTCTCAAGGCGGTAGCGCCGGTTCGAATCCGGTCGGGGGTACGCACAGAAGAGGCCCTCCGCGTTCATCGCGGAGGGCCTCTTCGCTGTTTCCGGACGGACAGGTGAAGGCGCAGGCCCGGGGCCAAGAAGTACGGGCCCGGCGGCGCGTGTGTGGACGTGTGCGGCGTCTCACGCGCCCCCGGGCCCGGGGGAGTGGTGGGTTGAAGGTGTTCAGCTGGAGCGGCGCAGGGCCTCGGTCAGCCGGGCGGCCGCGTCGATGACGGCCTGGGCGTGCATGCGCCCCGGGTGGCGGGTCAGGCGCTCGATCGGCCCGGAGACCGATACGGAGGCCACCACGCGGTTCGAGGGGCCGCGCACCGGCGCCGAGACGGAGGCCACGCCGGGCTCCCGCTCGCCGATCGACTGCGCCCAGCCGCGACGCCGTACGCCCGAGAGCGCCGTCGCCGTGAAGCGCGCGCCCTGCAGGCCTCGGTGGAGCCGCTCGGGCTCCTCCCAGGCCATCAGGATCTGCGCGGCCGAGCCGGCCTTCATCGGGAGCGTGGAGCCCACCGGGACGGTGTCCCGCAGGCCCGACAGCCGCTCGGCGGCCGCCACGCAGATGCGCATGTCGCCCTGACGCCGGTAGAGCTGCGCGCTCTCTCCCGTCACGTCCCGGAGGTGGGTGAGCACCGGTCCGGCCGTGGCCAGCAGGCGGTCCTCGCCGGCCGCGGCGGCGAGCTCCGCCAGCCGCGGTCCGAGGATGAACCGGCCCTGCATGTCCCTCGCCACCATCCGGTGGTGTTCCAGTGCCACGGCAAGGCGATGTGCCGTGGGTCGTGCGAGCCCTGTCGCCGCGACCAGCCCGGCGAGGGTGGCCGGACCGGACTCCAGTGCGCTCAATACCAGAGCTGCCTTGTCGAGAACGCCGACGCCGCTAGAGTTGTCCATGAAACGATATTCGCGTCTCACACTGTGAAACGCAAGTTCAATTTTTCCAAGAACCAGCGAGTCTGTATGTGCGGGTCCACGAACCACTGGGTCCGAGCCGTCGTCCGGGACGTGGGGTACGGACGATCAGGCGCACAAGATCTCTATCAAGCGCCGGCACAACCGGCCGGCCGGAGGGAAAGCGATGGGTAGGACACTCGCGGAGAAGGTCTGGGACGACCATGTCGTCCGGCGCGCCGAAGGCGAGCCCGATCTCCTCTTCATCGATCTGCACCTGCTGCACGAGGTGACCAGCCCGCAGGCCTTCGAGGGGCTGCGCCAGGCCGGCCGCAAGGTCCGACGCCTCGACCTCACCATCGCGACCGAGGACCACAACACCCCCACCATCGACATCGACAAGCCGATCGCGGACCCGGTCTCCCGGGCCCAGCTGGAGACGCTGCGGTCGAACTGCGCCGAGTTCGGCGTGCGCCTGCACTCGCTGGGCGACGTCGAGCAGGGCGTCGTCCACGTCGTGGGACCGCAGCTGGGTCTGACCCAGCCGGGCACCACGGTGGTCTGTGGCGACTCGCACACCTCCACGCACGGCGCCTTCGGCGCGCTGGCGTTCGGCATCGGTACCAGCCAGGTCGAGCACGTGCTGGCGACCCAGACGCTGCCGCTGGCCCGCCCCAAGACGATGGCGATCACCGTCACCGGCGCGCTGGCCGAGGGCGTCACCGCCAAGGACCTGATCCTGGCGATCATCGCCAAGATCGGCACCGGCGGCGGCCAGGGCTACATCCTGGAGTACCGCGGCGAGGCCGTCGAGAACCTGTCGATGGAAGCCCGCATGACCATCTGCAACATGTCGATCGAGGCCGGCGCCCGCGCGGGCATGATCGCCCCCGACCAGACCACCTTCGACTACCTCGAGGGCCGCGACCACGCCCCCGTGGGCGAGGACTGGGGCGCGGCGGTCGCGTACTGGAAGACCCTGCGCACCGACGACGACGCCGTCTTCGACGCCGAGGTGGTCATCGACGGCGCCACGCTGTCTCCGTTCGTCACCTGGGGCACCAACCCCGGCCAGGGCGCGCCCCTGTCGGCGAACGTCCCCGACCCGGCTTCGTACGAGGACGCTTCGGAGCGCAACGCCGCCGAAAAGGCCCTGGAGTACATGGGGTTGACCGCCGGGCAGCCGCTGCGCGACATCAAGGTCGACACCGTCTTCGTAGGTTCCTGCACCAACGGCCGCATCGAGGACCTGCGCGCCGTCGCCGGGATCATCGAGGGCCGCAAAGTCGCCGAAGGCGTACGGATGCTGGTCGTCCCGGGCTCGGTCCGCGTCGCCCTGCAGGCCGTGTCGGAGGGCCTGGACAAGGTCTTCAAGGAGGCCGGCGCCGAATGGAGGCACGCGGGCTGCTCGATGTGTCTGGGCATGAACCCCGACCAACTGGCCCCCGGTGAGCGCTCCGCGTCCACCTCCAACCGCAACTTCGAGGGCCGGCAGGGCAAGGGCGGGCGCACCCACCTGGTGTCCCCGCAGGTGGCCGCCGCCACCGCGGTGCTGGGCCACCTGGCCTCGCCCGCCGACCTGGCTGGGTCGTCCGCCGCCACCACGCCCGCAGGAGTCTGAGAACGATGGAAGCCTTCACCACCCACACCGGCCGGGCCGTCCCGCTGCGCCGCAGCAACGTCGACACCGACCAGATCATCCCGGCCCACTGGCTGAAGAAGATCACGCGCGACGGTTTCGAGGACGGGCTCTTCGAGGCCTGGCGCAAGGACCCGGAGTTCATCACCAACCGCCCCGAGCGCGCCGGCGCGACCGTCCTGGTCGCCGGTCCCGACTTCGGCACCGGTTCCTCGCGCGAGCACGCCGTCTGGGCCCTGCAGAACTTCGGCTTCAAGACGGTCATCTCCTCCCGCTTCGCCGACATCTTCCGCGGCAACTCGCTGAAGAACGGTCTGCTGACCGTGGTCCTGCCGCAGGAGACCGTCGAGCAGCTGTGGAAGCTGACCGAGGCCGACCCCACCGCCGAGATCACGGTCGACCTGGTCGACCGCCAGGTCCGAGCCGAAGGCGTCGTCGCGGAGTTCGAACTCGACGACAACGCCCGCTGGCGGCTGCTGGAGGGGCTGGACGACATCTCTCTCACCCTTCAGAACGAAGCGGACATCGCCACGTACGAAAGCGTTCGGCCGGCCTTCAAGCCGCGCACGATTCAGGCGTGATTCCGGCCTGAGCAGCGCTTATTCGCCTTAGGGTGATCACATAGGCAACACTGTGCCCCCTGCCGTCCGGCAGGGGGCACAGTCGTGTGTTGAGGCCCCGTGAGGCGACAACTCGCCCCAGATGGCACAATCTGTGCATGGAACGCGACAGTCAACTTGAGCTCTACGGACTTGTCGCCGACCGATTGAAAGAAGCACACACAAGGGTGCGCACACTGCAAGTCCCGGAGGGCGTAAGGATGGCGCTGTCCCGGAAGCTGTTGGTCGTCACGGCCGTGGCGAAGCATGATCTCGCCGACGCGGCAAGGCGCCTGGACAGGTTGATGAAGGACCTCGACGAGGGTCGATTCCCTGAAGGCGACTGATGCGAAGGAACTCCGTAACGGCCTACAACGTTGCGGCACTAGGGTGATAAGCCCGGTTCGTGTTTGATTTGCGGTATATATCCGCCTAACGTGCGAAATAAGCTTGAACACATTCGTTCTGGCGAAGTCTCCGAAGGGGAAGACGTTGAACAAGGCGCAGCTCGTAGAAGCGATTGCCGACAAGCTGGGCGGCCGTCAGCAGGCCGCGGACGCCGTCGACGCGGTACTGGACGCCATCGTCCGCGCGACCGTCGGGGGCGACCGGGTCTCGGTCACGGGCTTCGGCTCGTTCGAGAAGGTCGACCGACCGGCCCGCTACGCCCGCAACCCCCAGACGGGTGAGCGCGTCCGGGTCAAGAAGACCTCTGTTCCCCGCTTCCGTGCGGGTCAGGGCTTCAAGGACCTGGTCAGCGGCACCAAGAAGCTGCCCAAGGGCGGCGAGGTATCGGTGAAGAAGGCGCCCAAGGGCAGCCTCACCGGTGGCGCTTCGGCGACGGTCAAGAAGGCTGCCGCGAAGAAGGCCGCCCCCGCCAAGAAGGCCGCTGCCGCCGCCAAGACCACGGTCGCGAAGAAGACCACGGCCAAGAAGGTCACCGCCACCGCCAAGAAGACGGTCGCCAAGACCGCCGTGGCGAAGAAGGCGGCCCCCGCGGCCAAGAAGGCCACGGTCAAGAAGGCTGCGGCGACGGCGAAGAAGACCACCGCCACCGCGAAGAAGACCGCCCCGGCTGCCAAGAAGGCCACCGCGGCGACGAAGGCGCCCGCCAAGAAGACGGCGACGCGCAAGGCCACCGCGAAGAAGACCACCGCCCGCAAGACCAAGTAGGGCAACGAGTCACACACGCCGGGCCGGTTTCCCCACGGTGGGGAAACCGGCCCGCGGTGCGTCGGCCCTCGTGCCCGGGGTCAGAAGGTCTGCAGCGTGACCAGGGTGATCCGCAGGCCCGCGCCCTCGCCGTCCGTCTCGATCCGGACCCGCTGACCGGGACGCAGCAGCCGCAGGCCGCCCGCGTCGAAGGCCGGGGCCCCGAAGGGCACCGGGGTGCCGTCGTCCAGCAGCACACTGCCGCTGCGGGTCTGGGTGTCGTACGTGTACGCGGTCGCCTGCATACGGGCACTGTATCGGGCCGTATGGCGCCCCACACCGAGGGCCAGGACCGTGCGCAGATCCGCCCCCGTGTCCACGTCCCGCCGGATGCTCTCGACGCCGGCGAGGGCCATTTCCACCGCGCCCGAGGCCGAATGCCGGGCCCGTGAGGGACCGCCGAACGAGGGCGCCAATTCCACGTCCGGAGCAGCGGAAAGCAGGGTCGTCCCGATTCCCGCCGCATCCGCCAGAAATGCCCGGGGAAATGCCGAAGCGGTTTCGAGCACGCGTAGCAATTCGGGTGGCCGCAGCGCCGGCAGATCCGCGTTCATCGCGGCCACCGCCGCCCCCGGCCTGCCCGCCCGTATCTCCCGCGCCCCGTGGGCCAGTGCGGCGTTGAGCCCGGCCGCCGGGGAGTCCGGCACGATCCGGGCCCCCAGCCGCGCCAGTTCCGCGCCGGCCGCCGGATCGTCCGTGACGACCACCACATCCGCGACCGCCGTGCAGGCCAGCGCCCCTGCGACGGTGTCCAGCGCGAACGCCAGGGCGAGCCCCGGCCGGGACGCTCCGACGGCCGGCGCGAGACGGCTCTTGGCCACCGCGAGGGGCTTCAGCGGGACGACCAGACTCCAGACGGCGTTCGTGACGGACCCCTTCCCTCCGGCACGCTCGCGCGCCGCTCAGACCATGTGCGGGTCATGGCCAGGTCATGCGGAGCCCCATTGTCACCTCATGCCGGACCACCCGGGGCCTGGTCCGGGTGTCCGGGGCGTACGGTGTTCTCGACAGAGACCGGACCCGGGGCCACACTTGTCCGTCCCCGGGGTGCCCAAGCCGCGCACCGGTCCTAGAGGAAGGTGTCCGAGTGTCCCGCCGCAGAATCGGCTTCTGGTACCGCCTTGCGGCGGCCATCGCGAAACCGCCGCTGGTAGTGCTCTTCAGGCGGGACTGGCGGGGAATGGAACACATTCCGACCGAGGGCGGATTTATCACCGCCGTCAATCACAACTCGTATCTGGACCCGCTGTCCTACGCGCACTTCCAGTACAACACCGGCAGGGTGCCCCGATTGCTCGGCAAGGCGGCCCTCTTCGAGGTCCCCATTGTCGGAGCGATCCTGCGCGGCTCCGGCCAGATCCCCGTCTACCGGGAGTCCACCAACGCCCTGGACGCATTCCGGGCCGCCGTGGACGCGATCGAGCACGGCGAATGCGTGGCCTTTTACCCGGAAGGCACGCTCACCCGGGACCCCGACATGTGGCCGATGGCCGGCAAGACCGGCGCCGCCCGCGTGGCGCTGATGACCAGGGCCCCCGTCATTCCGGTGGCCCAGTGGGGCGCGAATCTCGCGATGCCGCCCTACGCCAAGGAGAACAAGGTCAACCTGTTCCCGCGCAAAACCCTCCAGGTCCTCGCCGGGCCGCCCGTGGACCTCTCCGCGTACTACGACCGGGAACCCACCCCGGACGTGCTCAGGGAGGTCACGGAAGTCATCATGGCGGCCATCACCGGGCTGCTGGAGGAACTGCGGGGCGAGAGTGCGCCCCCGCAGCCGTACGACCATCGCAACGCCAGGGCTCAGCAGCGGCGCAAGGCCGCAGGGGAGGGCAACAAGTGACACGTCCCGTGAAGGCAGCCGTATTCGGAACCGGCTCCTGGGGCACGGCCTTCGCCATGGTCCTCGCCGACGCGGGCTGCGAGGTGGTCCTGTGGGGCCGCCGGCGCGAGCTCGTCGACGCCATCAACGGCACCCGGACCAACCCGGACTACTTCCCCGACATCGAACTCCCCGCGAACATCCGCGCCACGAGCGACCCGGCCGAGGCCGCGGCCGGCGCCGACTTCACGGTCCTCGCCGTCCCCTCGCAGACCCTGCGCGGCAACCTCGCCGCCTGGGCCCCGCTGCTGGCCCCCGAGACCGTGCTCGTCTCCCTGATGAAGGGCGTCGAACTCGGCACCGCCAAGCGGATGAGCGAGGTCATCGAAGAGGTGGCCAAGGTCCCCGCCGACCGCGTCGCCGTCGTCACCGGCCCCAACCTGGCCCGTGAGATCGCCGCCCGGCAGCCCGCCGCCTCCGTGGTCGCCTGCACCGACGAAGCCGTCGCCCAGCGCCTCCAGGCCGCCTGCCACACCCCGTACTTCCGCCCGTACACGAGCACCGACGTCATCGGCTGCGAGCTCGGCGGCGCCGTCAAGAACGTCATCGGCCTCGCCGTCGGCATCGCGGACGGCATGGGCCTCGGCGACAACACCAAGGGCTCGCTCATCACCCGCGGCCTCGCCGAAGCCACCCGCCTGGGCCTGGCGATGGGCGCCGACCCGCTCACCTTCTCCGGCCTCGCGGGCCTCGGCGACCTCGTCGCCACCTGCTCCTCGCCGCTCTCCCGGAACCACACCTTCGGCACCAACCTCGGCCGCGGGATGACCCTGGAGGAGACCATCGCGGTCACCAAGCAGACCGCCGAGGGAGTCAAGTCCTGCCAGTCCGTGGCCGATCTGGCCCGCCGCCACGGAGTGGACATGCCGATCACCGACACGGTCGTCGACATCGTCCACCACGGCAAGCCCACCCTGGTCGCGCTCAAGGAACTCATGGGACGCAGCGCCAAACCGGAACGGCGCTGACTGCTTTCCGGACGCTTGAGCGGGTACCCTCGTGGCGATATGAGCAGCGAGAACCTCCCCCAGACCCCTGAGCAGCAGGGCCGCAAGCCCCGCGTGGCCGTCGTGTTCGGCGGCCGCAGCTCGGAACACGCCATTTCGGTCGTCACCGCGGGCGCCGTCCTGCGCTCCATCGACCGCTCCAAGTACGAGGTGCTGCCCATCGGCATCACCACGGACGGCCGGTGGGCGCTGACCGCCGACGAGCCCGCGCGGATGGCCATCTCCGGCGGCGAGCTCCCCAACGTGGGGCAGCTCGCCGAATCCGAGGACGGCGCCGTCGTGCTCTCCGTCGACCCGGCCAGCCGCGAGGTCGTCTACACCGAGCCGGGCGCCGTCCCCAAGGCGCTGGGCGAGGTCGACGTGGTCTTCCCCGTCCTGCACGGCCCGTACGGCGAGGACGGCACCCTCCAGGGCCTCCTGGAACTCTCCGGCATCCCGTACGTCGGCTCGGGCGTCCTCGCCTCGGCCGTCGGCCAGGACAAGGACTACATGAAGCGGGTCTTCACGTCCTTCGGGCTGCGCGTCGGCCCGTACGTGACCATCCGCCCCCGCGAGTGGGAGAACGACCGCGAGGGCGCCCTCGCCCGCATCGCGGACTTCGCCGGCGAGCACGGCTGGCCGCTGTTCATCAAGCCCGCCCGCGCCGGATCCTCGATCGGCATCACCAAGGTCGACGAGCCCTCCGGACTGGACGCCGCGATCCGCGAGGCCCGCCGCCACGACCCGAAGATCATCGTGGAGGCGCTGCTGCGCGGCCGCGAGATCGAGTGCGGGGTCCTGGAGTTCGAGGACGGTCCGCGCGCGAGCGTGCCCGCCGAGATCCCGCCGGTCTCCAGCCACGACTTCTACGACTTCGAGGCCAAGTACATCGACTCCGCCTCCGGACTCGTGCCCGCCCCGCTCACCCCGGAGCAGACCGCCGAAGTCCAGAAGCTCGCGATCGAGGCCTTCGACGCCGCGTCCTGCGAGGGACTGGTGCGCGCCGACTTCTTCCTCACCGAGGACGGCACCTTCGTCATCAACGAGATCAACACGATGCCGGGCTTCACCCCGATCTCCATGTACCCGCGCATGTGGCAGGAGTCGGGCATCGAGTACCCGGAGCTGGTGGACCGCCTGATCCAGGCCGCCCTGCGCCGCTCCACCGGACTGCGCTGACCCCCGTACCGGGCCCGCACGAAGCTCCGTACACGGAAGAGGACCGCCCGCCGCCCCTCGCACGAGGAGGGCGGCGGGCGGTCCTCTTCCGCGCGGGCGGGCCCGGGAGGGTCGGTACGGGGGTCGGTACGGGGTCAGTACGAGGAGATGCCCACCGGCACGGTCTTGGCGATCGATGCGGACAGGCCCACCAGCATGCCCGCATCCGTGGCATGCTCCTTGTCGACCCGGACCTCCGTGTACGCCAGCCGACTCCCGGTGGTGAACCGGAAGCCGCCGTCGTCCAGCTTTTCCAGGAGCCAGCCGACACCGTTCACGTCGACGCCCTCCGCCTTGTCGTCCAGCATCTTGGCGGGCCTGGGGATACCGCACCGCAGTACGATCGCCGAGCCACCCCACGCGGCGGTCAGGTCCGACTCCGGCAGCGCCGGGGTCCGGGCCAGCGAGGCCACCGTTCCCGGGAGCTCTTTGTGCAGCGCCGCACAGAGACCCGCGACATCGGCGGGCGGAGCGGACGGCGGATCCACCCGTGCCTCGGAATCACCCGGGGAACAGCCCACGAGGGCCGCCGAGGCGGCCAGCGCGGTCAGTGCGGCGAGCAGAGAGAAGGGCCGGCGGTGTCGTGACATCACCGGCCAAGAGTAGACGGGGGCTACAGATGGACGACCGGGCAGGTCAAGGTGCGGGTGATCCCCTCCACCTGCTGGACCTTGGCCACGACCATGCGGCCGAGCTCGTCCACGGTGTCGGCCTGGGCGCGCACGATCACGTCGTACGGGCCGGTCACGTCCTCGGCCTGGATCACCCCCGCGATCTGCGCGATGGACTCGGCGACGAACGACGCCTTGCCCACCTCGGTCTGGATGAGGATGTACGCCTGTACCACGGAACCTCCAGGGCGGCCACGAGGATCATTTCCCCTACCCTTCGGGTGGGCCCGGGGATGACGGGTGGGCCCGGGGAAGAAGGGACGCCACGGTACCGCGTTGCCGAGCGCCGCGGGGAGACCCGCGGGTCAGGCGGCGTGCAGGGCGGGGCGTACGGAGAGCAGAAGTTGACGTATCTGTTGACGGTACCCAGAGCTGTGACGGCTCGCGACCGCAAGCGGACTGGGCAAGAAGGGGCACAGCGATGAAGGGCACTGTGGGCGAGCTGGGGGAGTTCGGGCTCATTCGAGAGCTCACCTCACGGCTCACCACCACCCCGGCGGTCCGGGTCGGCCCGGGCGACGACGCCGCGGTGGTGTCGGCCCCCGACCGGCGGGTCGTGGCGAGCACGGACATCCTGCTGGAAGGCAGGCACTTCCGGCGCGACTGGTCCACGGCCTACGACGTCGGCCGCAAGGCCGCCGCGCAGAACCTCGCCGACATCGCCGCCATGGGCGCGGTGCCGACGGCGCTGCTGCTCGGCCTCGTCGTCCCGGCGGAACTGCCGGCCACCTGGCCCACCGAGCTGATGGACGGCATCCGCGACGAATGCCAGGTCGCCGGTGCGGCCGTGGTCGGCGGCGACGTGGTCCGCGGCGACATCATCACCGTGGCCATCACGGCCCTCGGCGACCTGCGCAACCACGAACCCGTGCTGCGCTCCGGCGCCCAGCCCGGCGACGTCGTCGCCGTGACCGGCTGGCTCGGCTGGTCCGCGGCCGGCTTCGCGGTGCTCTCGCGCGGCTTCCGCTCGCCGCGGGCCTTCGTCGAGGCCCACCGGCGCCCCGAGCCGCCGTACCACGCGGGTCCCGCGGCCGCCGGACTCGGCGCCACCGCCATGACCGACGTCAGCGACGGCCTGATCGCGGACCTCGGGCACATCGCCGAGGCCAGCAAGGTGCGGATCGACCTGCGCTCGGCGTCCGTCGACATCCCGACGCAGATGCACGACATCGGCCAGGCCGTCGGCGTCGACCCGCTCCAGTGGGTCCTCACCGGGGGAGAGGACCACGCGATCGTCGCCACCTTCCCGCCGGACGTGAAGCTCCCGGCCCGCTGGAAGGTCATCGGCGAGGTCCAGAACCGCTCCGCACTGCCCCAGGTGACCGTCGACGGCGCCCCCTGGGCCTCCACCGGCGGATGGGACCACTTCGGCGGCGACACCGCCGCGGAGGACACCCCGCGATGAGCGGACCCCGTACGGCCCGCCCGCACCCGCCACTGTGCCTGACCGTCGCCGGATCCGACTCCGGCGGCGGCGCCGGCATCCAGGCCGACCTCAAGACCATGCTGGCGCTCGGGGTCCACGGGATGAGCGTGGTGACCGCTGTGACCGCGCAGAACTCGCTGGGCGTCAAAGGCGTCTGGGAACTGCCCGCGGAGGCCGTGAAGGGCCAGTACAGGGCCGTGGTGGACGATATCGGCGTCCAGGCCGTGAAGACGGGAATGCTGTCCTCCGCCGCCCTCGTGGAGACCGTGGCCGAGCTGCTCGCCTCCACCGCCGCCCCGGCCGTCGTGGACCCGGTCGGCGTCTCCAAGCACGGGGACGCGCTCCTCGCCGCCACCGCGCTGGACGCCGTACGGGGAGAACTGCTGCCCCGGGCCACCGTCGCCACGCCGAACCTGGACGAGGTGACCCAGCTCACCGGAGTCGTCGTGCAGACCGAGGACGACATGCGCCGGGCCGCCGACGCGGTCCTCGCGTACGGGCCCGCGTGGGCGCTGATCAAGGGCGGCCACCTCGCCGCCCACGGGGACGAGGCCGTCGACCTCCTGACGGACGGCACCGAAGAACGCTGGCTGCGCGCCCCCCGCCACGACAACCGGCACACCCACGGCACCGGCTGCACGCTCGCCAGCGCGATCGCGGCGGGCCTGGCCAAGGGCAGGACCGTCCCGGAGGCCGTCACCGAGGCCAAGGAGTACGTCACCGGCGCCATCGCCGCCGGGTTCGCCCTGGGCGCGGGCATCGGACCGGTGGACCACGCGTGGCAGTGGCGCTGAAGCCCGGGCTGACATGCCTGTAGGGCCTGCCCCGTCCCGTGGGTTCACGGGATGGAGCAGGCCCTACAGTTTTTGATCATGTTCGATCAGGCAAAGCAAGAGGCCGGTCCACCAGGTGGACCGGCCTTCTCAGCAACCGGAAAGGGCTGCGCTACGACGGAAGGCGTCAGCGCGAGACCTTGCCGGCCTTGATGCACGAGGTGCAGGCGTTGAGGCGCTTCGGCGTCCCATTGACCACGGCACGGACACGCTGGATGTTCGGGTTCCAGCGACGCGAGGTGCGGCGGTGCGAGTGGGAAATGCTGTTGCCGAAGCTCGGCCCCTTGGCGCAAACGTCGCAGTTGGCAGCCACAGGTCACTCCAAAGACTTCAGATGCACTTACAGTGAATCCCGGCGCACCGGTATCAGGGATCTGAAGTGGTTTGCCGGGGGGAATGGCCCGACTCTCATCGGGCAACCGGAGCAGCATACAACGACTGCCTCGGTCCAAGAAAACTACCATGTCCACGGCCGCCCCCGCCCCGGGGTCCCGCCCGCCCGGCAGTCCTTCGTTACCCTGCGGTGAACCCTGGCCCGCACAAGGAGGAACGCCCGGTGGCGCACCAGCCTCAGCCGTACCCCCTGAACGCCGAAGCGGTACGCACCTGGAGCTCGCTGACCCTGGCCGCACTGGGCCGGGCCCGCGAGGACATCGACGCGATCAACGTCTATCCCGTCGCCGACGCGGACACCGGCACCAACCTCTACCTGACCGCGGAATCGGCCGACCGCGAGCTCGCGGACCTCCTCGCCGGAGTGACGGACGGCACAGCCGGAGCCTCCCTCCCCGAGGCCGTACGGGCCTTCGCGCACGGCGCCCTGATAGGCGCCCGGGGCAACTCCGGGACGATCCTCGCGCAGCTGCTGCGCGGAGTGGCCGACGTACTCGGCGACGAACCCGCCGACCGTGATCCCGCACGGCTGCTCGCACAGGCGCTGACCCGGGCCGCCGAGGAGGCCTACCGGGCCGTCGCGCACCCGGTGGAGGGCACCATGCTCACCGTCGCCACCGCCGCCGCCAGGGCTGCCGAAGCCGCCGCCGGACCCACCGGGAACGCCGCCGACGTGGCCGGTGCCGCCTACGACGCGGCCCGCGCGGCCCTCGCCGAAACCCCGGGGCAGCTGGCCGCGCTCGGCCGGGCCGGAGTGGTCGACGCAGGGGGCTGCGGACTCGTCGCCGTGCTCGGGGCCCTGTGGCAGACGTTGTCCGGACGGGAGCCGGCGCCCGAGCCGGTGCGCGGCCGGGCCGTGCCCGTACCGAGGCCGCAGGAGCCCTGCGCCGAGGAGGAGCACGGCGGACCCGCCTACGAGGTGATCTACCTGCTGGAGGCCGCCGAAACGGAGGTCGACCGGCTGCGCGACCGGCTCGACGCCCTCGGAGACTCCCTCGTGGTGGTCGGCGGCGACGGGCTGTGGAACGTCCACGTCCACGTCGACGACCCCGGCGCGGCCGTGGAGGCCGCGGTGGTCGCCGGGCGGCCGTACCGGATCCGCATCACGCACTTCGGCGACGAACGCCGCCGGGCCCGCGGCGAGCGCTCCCAGCGCGCGGTCGTCGCCGTGGTCCAGGGCGAGGGGCTGGCCGGCCTCTGCGGAGAGGCGGGCGCCACCACCGTGCTCGCCCGGCCCGGGGAGCCCCCGGCCGTCGCCGAACTGGCCGACGCCATCCGCGAGGCGCACGCCCGCGAGGTCGTCCTGCTCCCGAACGGCGCCGAACTGCGCGCGGTCGCGGCGGCCGCCGCCCAGCAGGCGCGCGCCGAAGGCGTACGCGTCGCCGTGATCCCCACCCGCTCCGAGGTCCAGGGCCTGGCCGCGCTCGCCGTGCACGACCCGGACGGCACCTTCGACGAGGACGTCGTCGCCATGACGGCGGCCGCCGGAGCCACCCGCTACGGCGAACTCGCCGTCGCCGAGCGGCAGTCCTTCACCTCGGCCGGCATCTGCCAGGCCGGCGACGTGCTCGGGCTCATCGACGGCGACGTGGCCGTCATCGGCACGGGCCTGGCCGAGACCGCCGAGGCCGTCCTGGCCCGCATGCTCGGATCCGGCGGCGAACTGGTCACCCTCGTCATGGGCCCCGAGGCACCGGACGCGCTGGCCGAGCGCCTGGAGGCGTACGTCCAGCACGGCCACCTCGCCGTGGACACCGTCACCTATCAGGGCGGCCGCTGGTCCGCGCCGCTGCTCATCGGGGTGGAATAGCCGGGTTGTCGGCCCCATGGTGTGCAATGGAACACGTGCCCGCGCTCGACGAAGACCTCAAGAAGACCCTCGGCCCCGCCACCGCGAAGGTGCTGGCCGAGCAGCTCGGCCTGCACACGGCCCTGGACCTGCTCCACCACTACCCCCGGCGGTACGCGGAGCGCGGCGAGCTGACCTCGCTGGCCGAACTCGCCGACCAGATCGACGAACACGTCACGGTGGTCGCGCAGGTCGCCGACGCGCGCCTGCTGACGTACCAGGGCAGCCGGGGCGGCGGAAAGCGCCTCGAAGTCACCATCACCGACGGCAGCGGACGGCTCCAGCTCGTCTTCTTCGGCTCCGGCGTCCACAAACCGCACAAGGAACTGCTCCCCGGCAGCCGCGCGATGTTCGCGGGCAAGGTCGGGATGTTCAACCACAAGCTCCAGCTCGCCCACCCTGCCTACGAGCCCCTCGGCGCGGACGCCTCCGACCGGGACGCGGCCACCGCCTTCGCGAGCCAGCTCATCCCGATCTACCCGGCCTGCGCGAAGCTGGAGTCCTGGAAGATCGCCAAGTGCGTGGACGCGGTGCTCCCCACGGCCCAGGAGGTCGTCGACCCGCTGCCGCCCGCCCTGCGCGAGGACCGCGGGCTGGTCCCGCTCACCGAGGCCCTGCTGAAGATCCACCGCCCGGTCACCAAGGCCGACATCGAGGACGCCCGCGGGCGCCTCAAGTGGGACGAGGCCTTCGTCCTCCAGGTCGCCCTGGCCCGCCGCCGGCACGCCGACTCCCAGCTCCCGGCGGTACCCCGCCGACCCACCCCCGGCGGTCTCCTCGAATCCTTCGACGCCAAGCTCCCCTTCACCCTCACCGAAGGCCAGCGGACCGTCTCGAAGGAGATCTTCGACGACCTCGCCACCGACCACCCCATGCACCGCCTCCTCCAGGGCGAAGTGGGCAGCGGGAAGACGCTGGTCGCGCTGCGGGCCATGCTCGCCGTCGTCGACTCCGGCGGGCAGGCCGCGATGCTCGCCCCCACCGAGGTGCTCGCGCAGCAGCACCACCGGTCCATCACCGAAATGATGGGCGAGCTCGCCGAGGGAGGCATGCTCGGCGGCTCCGACCGGGGGACCAAAGTGGTCCTGCTCACCGGCTCGATGGGGATGCCCGCCCGCCGCCAGGCGCTGCTCGACCTGATCACCGGCGAGGCCGGGCTCGTGATCGGCACGCACGCCCTGATCGAGGACAAGGTGCAGTTCCACGACCTCGGCCTGGTCGTCGTCGACGAGCAGCACCGCTTCGGCGTGGAACAGCGCGACGCCCTGCGCTCCAAGGGAAAGCAGCCCCCGCACCTGCTCGTCATGACCGCCACCCCGATCCCGCGGACCGTCGCCATGACCGTCTTCGGTGATCTGGAGACCTCCGTACTGGACCAGCTCCCCGCCGGCCGCTCCCCGATCGCCACCCACGTGGTGCCCGCCAAGGACAAGCCGCACTTCCTCGCCCGGGCCTGGGAGCGGGTCCGCGAGGAAGTGGAGAACGGCCACCAGGCGTACGTGGTCTGCCCGCGCATCGGCGACGGCGAGGACGAGAACGGCAAGGGCGCCAAGGGAGCCAAGGGAGCCGCCGCCAAGAAGAAGGCGGCGGCCGAGGAGGACGGCGACCGGCGCCCCCCGCTCGCGGTGCTGGAGATCGCCGAGCAGCTCACCCGGGGCCCCCTCGCCGGACTGTCCGTCGAGGTGCTGCACGGGCGGATGGACCCCGCCGACAAGGACGACGTGATGCGCCGCTTCACCGCGGGCGAGGTCAAGGTGCTGGTCGCCACCACCGTCATCGAGGTCGGCGTGAACGTCCCCAACTCCACCGTCATGGTCATCATGGACGCGGACCGCTTCGGCGTCTCCCAGCTCCACCAGCTCCGCGGCCGCGTCGGCCGCGGCTCCGCCCCCGGACTGTGCCTGCTGGTCAGCGAGATGCACGAGGCCAGCCCCGCCCGCGCCCGGCTCGCGGCCGTCGCCGCCACCCTGGACGGCTTCGAGCTCTCCCGCATCGACCTGGAGCAGCGCCGCGAGGGCGATGTCCTCGGCCAGGCCCAGTCCGGTGTCCGCTCCTCGCTGCGGATGCTCGCGGTGATCGAGGACGAGGAGGTCATCACCCAGGCCCGGGAGGAGGCCACCCGCGTGGTCGCCGCCGATCCCGAGCTCACGGACCTGCCGGGCCTGCGCACCGCCCTGGACGCCCTGCTGGACACCGAGCGGGAGCAGTACCTGGAGAAGGGGTGACGGGCACGACCTATCGTTGGAGGCCTGCACCATCCTCCGCCCCGCTCACCGAAGGACCCCAGATGACCCGCGTGATCGCCGGAAGCGCCGGCGGGCGACGCCTCGCCGTACCGCCCGGCACCGGCACCCGCCCGACCTCGGACCGGATGCGCGAAGGCCTCTTCTCCACCTGGGAGTCGCTGCACGGAGTCGAGGGAGCCCGCGTCCTCGACCTCTACGCCGGTTCCGGCGCCGTCGGCCTGGAGGCGCTCTCCCGGGGCGCGGACCACGCGCTGCTGGTCGAGCCCGACGCCAAGGCCGCCAAGGCGATCAAGGACAACATCGCGTCGGTCGGCCTGCCCGGCGCCGAATTCCGCTCCGGCAGGGCCGAGCAGATCGCGGCCGGCGCCGCGCACGGAGCCCCGTACGACATGGTCTTCCTGGATCCGCCGTACGAGGTGGAGCACGCCGACCTCTGCGAGATCCTCCTCACACTCCGGTCCAATGGCTGGCTCACCGAGGACGCGCTCGTCACCGTGGAGCGCAGGACCCGCAGCGGGGCCTTCCCGTGGCCGGACGGCTTCGAGCCGCTGCGCTCCAGGAAGTACGGCGAGGGCACCCTTTGGTACGGTCGCGCCGCTTCCGTCAGCGAAGACTCATGAAGCCCGCACCCGGGAACGAGGGAATGCAGTTGCGCCGCGCCGTCTGTCCGGGGTCGTTCGACCCCATCACCAACGGACACCTCGACATCATCGGCAGGGCCTCCCGGCTCTACGACGTGGTCCACGTCGCCGTGATGATCAACCAGTCCAAGCAGGGACTCTTCACCGTCGAGGAGCGGATCGAGCTGATCCGCGAGGCGACCGCCGGCTACGGCAACATCGTGGTCGAGTCCTTCCACGGGCTCCTCGTCGACTTCTGCAAGCAGCGGGAGATCCCGGCCATCGTCAAGGGCCTGCGCGCCGTCAGCGACTTCGACTACGAGCTGCAGATGGCCCAGATGAACATGGGCCTGTCGGGCGTCGAGACGCTCTTCGTCCCGACCAACCCCACCTACAGCTTCCTGTCCTCCTCCCTGGTCAAGGAAGTCGCGGCCTGGGGCGGCGACGTCGCCCACCTGCTGCCCGCGCACGTGCACGCCGCACTGCTGGAGCGCCTGCCCCGGCGCTGACCCCGGTCGCCGCCGCCCCTGACCGGGAGTCAGCCGGTGTCGGCTCCCGGGCCGGTGGCCTTACAGTCGTCCCGTCCGTCTCGGGAACCGCCCGGGGCCGAGAGAGTGCGAGCACCCATGGACGTGCAGAAGAAGCTCGACGAGATCGTCGCGGCCGTCGGCAGCGCCCGGTCCATGCCCATGTCGGCTTCGTGCGTGATCAACCGCGCCGAGCTGCTCGCCCAGCTCGAAGAGGTCCGCAAGGCGCTGCCGGGCTCGCTCGCACAGGCCCAGGAGCTCATCGGCGGCCGGGAGCAGATGGTCGAGGAGGCCCGCCGCGAGGCCGACCGGATCATCGAGTCGGCGCACGCCCAGCGCGGTTCGCTGATCTCCGACACGGAGGTGGCGCGGCGCTCCCAGGACGAGGCGGACCGGATCCTGGCGGAGGCCCGCCGGGAGGCGGACGAGGTCAAGGCCGAGGCCGACGACTACGTCGACAGCAAGCTCGCGAACTTCGAGGTCGTGCTCACCAAGACCATCGGCTCGGTGGACCGGGGCCGCGAGAAGCTGCTGGGCCGGGGGGCCGGGCTCGACGAGCAGGGCTACCCCGACGCCGAGGCGCCCGAGCGCAGCCACGACCCCGAGACGCAGCGGCAGCAGGCGGACGCGTACGTGGACACCAAGCTGGCCACCTTCGAAGCGGTGCTCTCCAAGACCCTGGAGGCCGTCGGCCGGGGCCGCCAGAAGCTCCTCGGCCGCGTGGCCACGGACGACCTCGGCGCGCACATGGCCGCCCAGGACGCCGCGGGGCACCAGCAGTCGCGTTCCTCGAGCGACGCGGACTTCCTCGCGGGGCTGGCCGAACCGCAGGCGCCGCTGATCCCCGCGCAGGCCCAGCCCGAGCCGCAGCCCTCGTACGACGCCTACGCCTACCAGCAGCCGGTGCACCAGCCCGTCCAGCAGGACGCGTACGCCTACCAGGACCCGTACTCCGGTGCGAGCACCGGCTCCACTGGAGCGGCTTACGCCGCGCACTATGTCGACCAGCAGGTCCAGCAGCAGCCCGACCCCTACGCGGTCTCGTACGAGCAGCAGCAGCCCGACCCCTACGGCGGCTACCAGCAGCAGCCCGTGCAGGACCAGCAGGCGGCGCTCGACGAGACCAGCTTCTTCGACACGAGCATGATCAATCTGGACCAGCTGCGTCAGTACGAGCAGGGCCGCTGAGCTCGCCGGGGACCTGGATTGGGCTCAGGGCGAAGCGGCGGGTATCCTGGCTCTTCGGTCGCGCGTATGCACCGCGATCCATGCTGCCCCTGAGTGGCGGAAACCTTGATTTTCAGCAGTCTCCAGTGATTTTGTGAAAGCGGGAACAGCCCTGAACACCCACCTCGACCACCGCAACCCCCTCGTGTTCGACACGCACGAGCTGGGTCGGCGTCCTGGTGCCATGCTGCGGCTGTCCCGCGAGATCGCGGCACCGGCGGACCTCGGTCTCGCCGGTGTCATCGGAGTGCCCCAGGGCAACCCGCTGAACCTCAAGCTCCGCCTGGAGTCGGTCATGGAAGGGGTGCTTGTCACAGGCACCGTCCGTGGCTGGGCGACCGGGGAGTGCGTAAGGTGTCTGGAGGCCGTCGAGCGCGAGCTCAAGGCGGAGTTCCAGGAGATGTTCTCGTACCCTGACGCCGACGACCGGATCCGCTCCAAGGCGGAGCCGGCCGACGACGCCGAGGACGACGAGGACACGCTCTTTCTCGAGGACGGTTTGTTCGACCTCGAATCCGTGCTGCGCGACGTGGTGGTGCTCGCACTGCCGCTGCAGCCGGTGTGCCGGGAGGACTGTCTCGGACTGTGCCCCGATTGCGGGCTCAGCCTGAACGACGACCCGGACCACCACCATGACGCCGTCGACATCCGTTGGGCGGCATTGCAGGGACTCGTCACCGATCAGGGCGTCGAGAAGGACAATATGAGCGGCACTGCCTCCGACGGAGTTCAGAGCGCCGCCGAGAAGCAGGAGAAGTAGCCGTGGCTGTTCCGAAGCGGAAGATGTCGCGCAGCAACACGCGCCACCGCCGGTCGCAGTGGAAGGCTGCGGTCCCCACCCTGGTTTCGTGTGAGCGTTGCCAGGAGCCGAAGCTCCAGCACATTGCGTGCCCGAGCTGCGGCACCTACAATAAGCGCCAGGTCCTCGAGGTCTGAGCGGCTGGTGAGAGGCGCAATGTCTGAGCTGTCCAACGCTGAGAAGCAGGCAGTCAGTAACAACGCGGCCTCGTCCCACGTGCTTCTGGAAGGGCGGCTCGGGTATCGACTCGAGTCCGCCCTTCTGGTGCGTGCGCTGACCCACCGCTCGTACGCGTACGAGAACGGCGGTCTGCCCACCAACGAACGCCTGGAGTTCCTCGGGGACTCCGTGCTGGGCCTGGTGGTCACGGACACGCTGTACACGACCCACCCCGACCTGCCGGAAGGCCAACTGGCCAAACTGCGGGCCGCGGTAGTCAACTCGCGTGCACTGGCGGAGGTCAGCCGCGGCCTCGAACTCGGCTCCTTCATCCGGCTCGGCCGGGGCGAAGAGGGCACGGGTGGCCGGGACAAGGCCTCCATCCTCGCCGACACCCTTGAAGCGGTGATCGGCGCGGTCTACCTCGACCAGGGTCTCGACGCGGCCTCGGAGCTGGTTCACCGGCTCTTCGACCCGCTCATCGACAGGTCCTCGAACCTCGGCGCCGGCCTGGACTGGAAGACCAGTCTCCAGGAACTCACGGCCGCCGAAGGTCTCGGGGTGCCCGAATACCTGGTCACCGAGACCGGCCCGGACCACGAGAAGACCTTCACCGCCGCCGCGCGCGTCGGTGGGACCTCTTACGGCACCGGTGTCGGGCGCAGCAAGAAGGAAGCGGAACAGCAGGCGGCCGAGTCCGCGTGGCGCGGTATCAGTACCGCGGCGGACAAGGGGATCGCGGCTCCGGCCGGGACCGATGCCGCTCCGGCCGAGGACGGCGGGGCGACGACCCCCGCCGACCCTGCGCCGGACGCCTGACCCGTTCTTCCGGGAACCCCCCGCCCCGTCACCTGCTCCGGCAGGTGGCGGGGCGGACCCGTTTCCGGACGCCGGCAGCCCCCGGAAGAGCGGGTGGGGGCCGGGCCCCGCAGGGCAAGTCGGTACGCTCGCGGGAGAGAGCCCGATCCGAACCCCCGGAGGAACACCGTGCCCGAGCTGCCCGAGGTCGAAGTGGTGCGGCGCGGGCTGGAGCGCTGGGTGGCCGGGCGGACCGTGCAGGCCGTCGAGGTCCTGCATCCGCGCGCCGTACGCCGGCACGAGGGCGGCGGCGCCGATTTCGCGGCGCGGCTCACGGGGGAGACCTTCGGGGTGCCGAGGCGGCGGGGCAAGTACCTGTGGCTGCCGCTGGAGGACCGGGAGCACTCCGTGCTCGGACACCTCGGAATGAGCGGGCAACTGCTCGTGCAGCCCGAGGGGGCGCCCGACGAGAAGCACCTGCGCATCCGGGTGCGGTTCGGGGACGGGGCCGGGACGGAGCTGCGCTTCGTCGACCAGCGGACCTTCGGCGGGCTGTCGCTGCACCCCTGCGTCCCCGACAGCGCGGAAGGGCTGCCCGACGTCATCGCGCACATCGCGCGGGACCCCCTGGATCCGCTGTTCGACGAGACGGCCTACCATCTGGCGCTGCGTGCCAAGCGCACCACCGTGAAGCGGGCGCTGCTCGACCAGTCGCTGATCAGCGGGGTCGGAAACATCTACGCGGACGAATCGCTCTGGCGCGCCAAGCTGCACTACGAGCGCCCCACGGCCACCCTCACGCGCCCCCGGAGCACGGAGCTCCTCGGCCACGTCCGGGACGTCATGAACGAAGCCCTCGCCGTCGGCGGCACCAGCTTCGACAGCCTCTACGTCAACGTCAACGGGGAGTCCGGCTACTTCGACCGCTCGCTCGACGCCTACGGGCGCGAGGACGAGCCCTGTCGGCGCTGCGGCACTCCGATGCGCCGCAGTCCCTGGATGAACCGGTCGAGCTACTTCTGCCCGCGCTGCCAGCGGCCTTCGCGCGTGGCGTCGTAGGCGGACCGGGACGAGAGCACCGAGGGCATGCTGCCTTCCAGCAGCCCTATGAGCGCGTCGACGCGCTCCGCGACCACCACGCCGAACGGGGTCAGCTCGTAGTCGACGCGCGGCGGGTTCGTCGGCTGGGCCTCCCGGTTGACGATGCCGTCGCGCTCCAGTGCGTGCAGGGTCTGGGAGAGCATCTTCTCGCTGATGCCGTCCACGCGGCGGCGCAGCTCGTTGAACCGGCACGGCCCCTTGGACAGGGCACCGACCGTGAGGCTGCCCCAGCGACCCGTGACGTGTTCCAGCGTCTCGCGGGACGGGCACGTGCGAGCGAATACGTCGAAAGCTTCGGAGGCCTGTTCGGGCACGCCGTCGCCCTCGGTCTCGCCACACCCTGGAGTCTGCATGGTTTCAGCCTACTACTGCGCAGCGCCAGCCAGGCAGGTTGCGCTTTCGAAAAGTTAGTGGTTACCTCGGTGTCGTTGCATCACGCCGCACAGCCGCACAACGCCGTGTACCCCCACGGTGTTTTCCGAGGGAGACCGTCTTGTCCGGAATCACGCACAACCCCGTCGTTTCGATCGCCTACCACTCCGGCTACGGACACACCGCCGTGATCGCCGAGGCCGTCAAGGCCGGTGCCGTCGATGCCGGTGCGACCGTGCACATGATCAAGGTCGACGAGATCGACGAAGCGAAGTGGGAGCTCCTGACCGCGTCCGACGCGATCATCTTCGGCTCGCCGACCTACATGGGCACCGCCTCCGGCGCCTTCCACGTCTTCGCCGAGGCCAGCTCGAAGATCTGGTTCGTGGCCGGCTGGCAGGACAAGGTCGCCGCGGGCTTCACCAACTCCGGTTCCAAGTCCGGCGACAAGGGCAACACCCTCGACTACTTCCAGACCCTGGCCTCGCAGCACGGCATGAGCTGGGTCAACCTGGGTCTGAAGCCGGGCTGGAACTCCAGCACCGGTTCGGAGAACGACCTCAACCGCCTCGGCTTCTTCGACGGCGCCACCGCGCAGTCCAACGGTGACCAGGGTCCCGAGTTCGTCCACAAGGCCGACATCGCCACCGCCGAGCACCTCGGCGCCCGCGTCACCGAGCAGACCCGTGTCCTGCTCGCGGGCCGCGCCGCCCTGGCTTCGGTCTGACGGTCCGGCGGTCTGAAGGGCTGACGTACGGCCCGGGTGCGGGGCGCTGCCCGCCCGGCACGGGAGCGGTACGGAGAAACGGGCGGGGGCACGGTCGGGCGCGGCGATATCCGCCGCGCGCGACCGTGCCCCCGCCCGTTTTCGGGCCGCTAGAAGCCGAAGTCCTGGGTCCACCAGGGGCCGCCGGCGGCGTTGTACACGCCGACGCCCAGGGTGCGGAACTCGCAGTTGAGGATGTTGGCCTTGTGGCCCGGACTGTTCATCCAGGCCTTCATCACGGCCGCCGCGTCGCCCTGGCCGCGGGCGATGTTCTCGCCGCCCATCCCCGATATGCCGGCCTTGGTGGCGCGGTCCCACGGGGTGTTGCCGTCGGGGTCGGTGTGGTCGAAGAAGCCCCGGACGGCCATGTCCTTGCTGAAGGCTCCGGCCAGCGCCGCCAGCGGCGGGTTCGCCCGGACCGGAACGCAGCCCGCCTGGGCGCGCTCCTGGTTCACCAGGGTCAGTACGGCGGTCTCCTCGGCGGAGTGGCCGGCCGACGCGGGCGGTGCGGGCGGGGCCGCGGGGGCGGAGGTCTTCGGCGCGGAGGGCTTCGGCTTCACCGGGGTCGGAGTAGGGCTCGCCTCCGGGGTCTTCGCCGGCTCCGTGGAGGGGGACGGGGAAGGGGAAGGGGAAGGGGAGGCCGACGGGGAAGGCGAGGCCGAGGGTGCGGGGGAGGAAGGGGTGGCGCCCGCTCCCGAGGGGGCCCGGCCGGACAGGTTGGCGAGGCCGCCCTGCTGCTCCAGCACGGTCCCGGGGTCCGGCGAGGCCTTGGCCCCGGCGTCCGCGGTCTTCGCGTCGGAGCCGGCGGTCTTGACCCCTACGTAGGGGAAGGAGGAGCCGACCGGGACGAAGCCCGTGGTGACGGCCGCCGTGCCGAGGACCACGGCCACGGATGCGCCGAGCAGGCCCCCTCGCAGGGCGGCGCGGCGCTTGCCGCCGGGGCGCGGCGCGGCGTGGAGTCGGTGGCGTCCCATCGCGGCTCACCTTCCTGGGGGTTCGGGATCAGCGCTTCACGGCGCTTCGCAGCGCTTCACAGCACTTCAAGATCAACCTTTACTCACCCAAATGGGTGAGCTCATTGCTGCGCGACTGTACGCCATGGCGAGAGGGGGCGAGGTGACCCGGATTTGTTTGCCCGGTTAGCGTTCAGGCATGAACGAAGATGTGCGGATGACCGCCTGGGTGCGCGGCCGTGTACAGGGAGTGGGCTTCCGCTGGTTCACCAGGGCGAACGCCATGGAGATCGGCGGACTGATCGGCTTCGCGCTCAACCTGGACGACGGGCGAGTGCAGGTGGTGGCCGAAGGTCAACGTGAGAATTGCCACCGGCTCCTGGAGTGGCTGCACGGCGCCGACACGCCCGGGAGCGTGGACGGTGTGACGGAGATCTGGAGCACACCGCGCGGCGGTTACGACGGGTTCGCGATCCGGTGAGCGATCGACTGATCATGTACTGAACACATCGCCGGATGGTCCGCATGCGGTCGGAACTGCGCATTCATCGCCGACGCGTTGCCGACGCGCAGGATCCGTGGAAGGCTCGGAGGCGAGGATGATCTCCACGCCCCTTGCGGGAGCCGGGATGCCCGCCGATACGGGGCGTGATCGTGTTGACCGTCAAACTTTTTGGTGAGACGCTGGAAGCCCCGCGCACCTGAGCTGTTTGGCAGTGCTGGCAGTACACAGTGTCAGCCAAAGATCGATGCAGTGACTGACAGTCGCTGCCGGACATCCGCGGGTGCGATTCCCTCACGACCCACACCGCTTCGGTCGGTCACTCAGTGTGGAGGACCATCCATCATGGCAAAGGCGCTTCTCGGTTACGTCGGCGGTTCCGACCCGCGACTCCTCGCCGAGATGCGACGGCTTCAGCAGCGCGTCCAGGACCTCGAGTCCGAGCTCGGACGAATCCAGTCCGAAAACGACGCTCTGAACGCGGCCGCCGCACAGCACGGAGACTCGCTGCTTGACAGCATCGACCTCGACGTACCCCAGGCGGAGCCTGCGCTCACCTGATCCGCGCTCCCTCGTCGCTCCATCAACGGAACCGCATGATCTGCAAGGGACGCTTCGGCGTCCCTTCTTTCTTTCCCGCCTTTCCCACCTCGGACAAGGTCGCCGGGCGGCGTTGCGCCAGGTGGGGGGCCCATTCCTTTAACGTCTGATCTGCCCTGCACCTTCATGGGCGAAACCGAACGTGAAAGGTAGAGTCCGGCGGCGTGCACCTCAAGTCCCTGACCCTGCGTGGCTTCAAATCATTCGCCTCCGCAACCACCCTGCGCTTCGAGCCGGGCATCACCTGCGTCGTGGGCCCCAACGGCTCCGGCAAGTCCAATGTGGTGGACGCGCTCTCCTGGGTCATGGGCGAACAAGGGGCCAAGTCCCTGCGCGGCGGGAAGATGGAAGACGTCATCTTCGCCGGCACGACCGGCCGCCCGCCGCTCGGCCGCGCCGAGGTCTCGCTCACCATCGACAACTCCGACGGCGCGCTGCCCATCGAGTACGCCGAGGTCACCATCACGCGGATCATGTTCCGCGGCGGCAGCAGCGAGTACCAGATCAACGGCGACACCTGCCGCCTCCTCGACATCCAGGAACTGCTCTCCGACTCCGGCATCGGCCGCGAGATGCACGTGATCGTCGGTCAGGGCCAGCTGGACTCCGTACTGCACGCCGATCCGATGGGCCGCCGCGCCTTCATCGAGGAGGCGGCCGGGGTGCTCAAGCACCGCAAGCGCAAGGAGAAGGCGCTGCGGAAACTGGACGCGATGCAGGCCAATCTCGCACGCGTGCAGGACCTGGGCAACGAGCTGCAGCGACAGCTGAAGCCCCTGGGGCGGCAGGCGGCGGTGGCCCGGCGGGCGGCCGTGATCCAGGCCGACCTGCGGGACGCACGGCTGCGGCTGCTCGCCGACGACCTCGTCACGCTGAAGGGCGCGCTCGACGCGGAGATCGCGGACGAGGCGGCCCTGAAGGAGCGCAAGGAGGCCGCCGAGGCGCAGCTCGCGGCGGCGGTGCGGCGGGAATCCGAACTGGAGGAGGCCGTACGCGAACTCGCGCCCCGGCTCCAGCGGGCGCAGCAGACCTGGTACGAGCTGTCGCAGCTTGCCGAACGGGTGCGCGGGACGGTGTCGCTGGCGGACGCCCGGGTCACCTCGGCCTCGGCTCCGGCCGATGAGGAGCGCCGGGGCCGGGACCCGGAGGAGATGGAGAAGGAGGCCGCGCGGATCCGCGAGCAGGAGGCGGAGCTGACGGCCGCGCTGGAAGCGTCCGCGCGGGCACTGGAGGACACGGTCGCCCACCGGGCCGAGCTGGAGCGCTCGCTGGCCGACGAGGAACGGCGGCTACGGGACGTGGCGCGGGCCATCGCCGACCGGCGCGAGGCGCTGGCGCGGCTGACGGGCCGGCTCGGTGCGGCCCGCTCCCGTGCGGGCGCGGCCCAGGCGGAGATCGACCGGCTGGTCGTGGCCCGGGACGGGGCGCGGGCGCGGGCGGAGGAAGCGCGCGAGGAGTACGAGGCGCTGGCGGAGGAGGTCGGGGAGGAATCCCCGGCGGCGGGTGCCGGTTCCGGTTCCGGGCAGGGGGAGTACGAGGAGGCGCGGGCCGAGCTGGCGGCGGCCGAAGCCGGACTCGGGGAGACCCGGGACGCGCTGGCGGCGGCGGAGCGTTCGCGGGCGGCGGTGTCGGCGCGACGGGATGCCCTGGCGATGGGGCTGCGCCGCAAGGACGGTACGGCGGAGCTGCTCGCGGCGCGGCTGGAGGGGCTGTTGGGGCCTGCGGCGCAGCGCTTGTCCGTGACCCCGGGGTACGAGGTCGCGGTGGCGGCGGCGCTGGGTGCGGCGGCGGACGCGGTGGCCGTCACGTCGACGGCGGCGGCGGCCGGAGCGATCCGGTACCTGCGGGAGGGAGATGCGGGGAGGGCCGCGTTCCTGATCACCCCGGGGCCGGTGGCGGGGGCCGGGGTCCCGGGCCAGGCGGTGGCCTCCGGCGGTTCGCCGACCGGAGCCGGAGCCGGAGCCGGAGCCGGAGCCGGAGCCGGAGCCGGAGCCGGAGCCGGAGCCGGAGCCGGAGCCGGAGTTCCGGGCCAGGCCCCGGCGCCGGATTCGGGCACGGCCCCGGACTCGGATTCAGCTCGGGTCGCGTCTCGGGACTCGGGTCCGGGGGCGGTTTTCCCCCACCCCGCCCCTTCCCGAAACTGGGGCTCCGCCCCAGACCCCGCGCCTCAAGCGCCGGCGGGGCTGAATGCGCCGGGCCCGAGTGGGCCGGGCTCCGCGCCTCAAACGCCGGCGGGGCTGAATGCGCCGGGCCCGGATGGGCCGGGCTCCGGGCCTCAAGTGCCGATGGGGCTGAGTGTGCCGTCGGCGGGGGTGGCCTTGCCGTCCTTGGTGGAAGCGGTCGCTGCCGCAGGGCTGGTGCGCGGGGACGCCGAGGTCGTTCGGGCCGTGGCGTGGGTGTTGCGGGACTTCGTGGTGGTCGGGGGGCTCGACGAGGCGGAGGCGCTCGTCGCCGCGCGGCCCGAGCTGGTGGCCGTGACCGCCGAGGGGGACGTGCTCGGTGCGCACCTCGCGCACGGCGGGTCCGCCGGGGTGCCCAGCCTGATCGAGGTGCGGGCCGCCGTCGACGAGGCCGCGGCGGAGCTGGCCCGGCTGGACGGCCGCTGTCTGGTGCTGGCGGGGGAGAAGGAGGCCGCGGACGCCCGCAGGGTGGCGGCCGGGGCCCGGGTCGAGGAGCTCGGGGAGCTCCGGCGGGCCGCCGAGCGGGCCCGGGCCGGGGTCGCGCAGCAGCTCGGGCGGCTCGCCGGGCAGGCGAAGGGGGCGCTGGGCGAAGCCGAGCGCGCCGCCGCGGCCGCAGCCACGGCGCAGGACGCGCTGGAGCAGGCGCTGGCCGACGTAGAGGAGTGTGCGGAACGGCTCGCCGTCGCTGAGGAGAATGACCTCGTCGAGGATGCGGCGGAGGAGCCGGACACCTCCCGCCGGGACCGGCTCGCGGCCGACGGGGCGAACGCGCGGCAGACCGAGATGGAAGCCCGGCTGCAGCTCAGGACTCATGAGGAGCGGGTGAAGGGGCTCGCCGGCCGGGCCGATTCCCTGGACCGCGGGGCCAGGGCCGAGCGGGAGGCCAGGGCCCGGGCCGAGCGCCGCCGGGAACGGCTGCGGTACGAGGCGCAAGTGGCCGCGGCCGTCGCCGCCGGAGCCCGCGGGCTGCTGGCGCACATCGAGGTGTCGCTGACCCGCGCCGTGGAGGAGCGGACGTCCGCCGAGCACGCGAAGGGCGTGCGGGAGCGCGAGCTCGACGAGGCCCGGGGTCTGGGCCGCGGCCTGAAGGGCGAGCTCGACAAGCTCACGGACTCCGTGCACCGCGGCGAGGTGCTCGGCGCCGAGAAGCGCCTGCGGATCGAGCAGGTGGAGAGCCGTGCGCTGGAGGAGTTCGGCATGGCGGCGCAGGGGCTCGTCGCCGAGTACGGGCCCGACCAGCCGGTGCCGCCGAGCCCGTCCGTGGACGGGGAGGATCCGGATCCGGAGGCCGGGCCGGAGCCCTTCGTGCGCGCCCGGCAGGAGAAGCGGCTGAAGGCGGCCGAGCGGGCCTACCAGCAGCTCGGCAAGGTCAATCCGCTGGCGCTGGAGGAGTTCGCGGCGCTGGAGGAGCGGCACAAGTTCCTCAGCGAGCAGCTGGAGGACCTGCGGAAGACCAGGGCCGACCTCCTTCAGGTCGTCAAGGAGGTCGACGAGCGGGTCGAGCAGGTCTTCACGGAGGCCTACCGGGACACGGCCCGCCAGTTCGAGGGGGTGTTCTCGCGGCTGTTCCCCGGCGGCGAGGGCCGGCTGATCCTGACGGACCCGGACAACATGCTCACCACGGGCGTCGACGTCGAGGCCCGGCCGCCGGGCAAGAAGGTCAAGCGGCTGTCGCTGCTCTCGGGCGGCGAGCGCTCGCTGACCGCCGTGGCCCTGCTGGTCTCCATCTTCAAGGCACGGCCCAGCCCGTTCTACGTGATGGACGAGGTCGAGGCCGCGCTCGACGACACCAACCTGCAGCGGCTGATCCGGATCATGGAGGAGCTGCAGGAGAGCTCCCAGCTGATCGTGATCACGCACCAGAAGCGGACCATGGAGGTCGCCGACGCGCTCTACGGGGTCTCGATGCAGGGCGACGGGGTGTCGAAGGTCATCAGCCAGCGCCTGCGCTGACGGGGCGGCCGGTTGTGACGGCGTGACCGGGCGGCCGGACGAGCCCGGGCGGGGCCAGTCGGGGTGTGGCCGGGCCCGTCCGGAGCAGGCGCGCCCCTGATGGCCCTTCCGGGTGGTGCCCGATCTTGAGCCGTGCGCCACTGGGAGGGATCACACCCTCAGCCCGTCACCGCAGCCGGCACGCAGGAGCGCACCTTGAGCAGCAGCACGACGCGGCCCCAGGCCCCGGGCGGCGGCCCGGCATCGCAGCCCGACCACCTCGGGCACGTCATCTTCATCACCGCGGCGGCCGCCATGGGCGGGTTCCTCTTCGGCTACGACAGCTCCGTCATCAACGGTGCGGTGGTCGCGATCCGGGACCGCTTCGACGTCGGGCCCGCCACCCTCGCCCAGGTGATCGCCGCCGCTCTGATCGGCTGCGCCCTCGGCGCCGCCACGGCCGGCCGCATCGCCGACCGGATCGGCCGCATCCGCTGCATGCAGATCGCGGCCGTCCTCTTCACGGCCAGCGCCATCGGCTCGGCCCTGCCCTTCGCGCTCTGGGACCTGGCGGTGTGGCGGGTCATCGGCGGCTTCGGCATCGGCATGGCCTCGGTCATCGGCCCGGCCTACATCGCCGAGGTCTCGCCGCCCGCGTACCGCGGCCGGCTCGCCTCCTTCCAGCAGGCGGCGATCGTCATCGGCATCGCCATTTCCCAGCTCGTCAACTGGGGGATCCTCAACCTCGCGGACGGCGACCAGCGCGGCAAGATCGGCGGCCTGGAAGCCTGGCAGTGGATGCTCGGCGTGATGGTGATCCCGGCCGTGCTCTACGGGCTGATGTCCTTCGTGATCCCGGAATCCCCGCGCTTCCTGATCTCCGTCGGCCGCAACGCCGAGGCCCGCAAGGTGCTCGCCGAGGTCGAGGGCGAGCACATCGACCTCGACGGGCGCGTCGCCGACATCGAGCACGCCATGCGCTCCGAGCACAAGTCCACCTTCAAGGACCTGCTCGGCAGCAAGCGCGGATTCCTGCCCATCGTCTGGATCGGCATCGGGCTGTCCGTCTTCCAGCAGCTCGTCGGCATCAACGTGATCTTCTACTACAGCTCCTCGCTGTGGCAGTCGGTCGGCATCGACCCGAGCGCCTCGTTCCTGTACTCCTTCGAGACCTCGGTCGTGAACATCATCGGCACGGTGATCGCGATGATCTTCGTGGACCGGATCGGCCGCAAGCCGCTCGCCCTCATCGGCTCCGTCGGCATGGCGATCTCTCTGGGCCTGGCGGCCTGGGCCTTCTCCTACAAGTCCGGGGCCGGAGACGACATCGCGCTGCCGCACGCCCAGGGCATCGTGGCCCTGGTCGCGGCCAACTGCTTCGTGCTCTTCTTCGCGCTGTCCTGGGGCGTGGTCGTCTGGGTGCTGCTCGGGGAGATGTTCCCCGGCCGGATCCGCGCGGCCGCGCTCGGTGTGGCCGCCGCCGCCCAGTGGATCGCCAACTGGGTCATCACGGTGTCGTTCCCGACCCTGTCGGACTGGAACCTCTCCGGCGCCTACGTCATCTACACGGTCTTCGCCGTGCTCTCGATCCCGTTCATCCTCAAGTGGGTGCCGGAGACCAAGGGCAAGGCGCTGGAGGAGATGGGCTGACCACCCCGCCGACAGCCCCTCTCCCCTCCCCCCGGAACAGGCGCTGCCCCGTCTCAGTCCTTGAGGCGGGGCAGCACCTGTTCGCACAGGAGCTGCAGGCTCCGCCATCCCTCGTCCACGGGCATCCCGCCGCACAGCGGGTGCAGCACCAGGTTCCCCGCCTCGCCGGCGCCGCGGGCGTACGCGACCGCCTCGTCCGGGGTCAGGATCCGGTACACGCCCTCGGCGCGCAGCTCCGCCACCGTGGTCGCACCCGAACGCACCGCGCTGCGGATGTCCTTGGACTGCCAGGAGGCGTACATCCCGGCCTCGTGCAGGAACCGCTCTCCGTACTGGTCCCACGCCCGGTCGGGGTCCTCGGCGATGTGCAGCAGCGGGGTCTCGGCCGCCGGCATCATGCAGAAGCCCTCCGTGCCGTACTCCGCGAGCTTCGCGTTGTAGTACGCCTCCAGCTCGGGCAGGTGCGCGCTCGGGAAGAACGGCAGCCCCAGCCGGGCCGCCCGGCGGGCCGCCGCCTCGGAGCTGCCGCCGACCAGGAGCAGCGGGTGCGGCTGGGTGAAGGGCCGCGGGGTGACCCGTACGGTACGGCCGCGGAACTCGAACGGCTCGCCGGTCCACGCCTTCAGCAGGGTCTCCAGCAGCTCGTCCTGGAGCTTGCCGCGCCTGCCCCACTCCACGCCGTGCTGCTCGTACTCCTCGGGCCGGTAGCCGATGCCGGCCACCGTGACGAGGCGGCCGCCGCTGAGCAGGTCCAGTACCGCGATGTCCTCGGCCACCTTCAGCGGGTCGTACAGCGGTCCGATGATCGCCGAGACGGTGACGGCGATCCGGCGGGTGGCGCCGAAGACCGCGCCCGCGAAGGCGAAGGGGGAGGGCAGCCAGTTGTTCTCGGTGCCGTGGTGCTCCTCGGTCTGGATGGTGTCGATCCCGCGGTCGTCCGCGTACTTCGCCATCTCCAGCGCGGCCTTGTAGCGGGCGGAGAGGGTTTCCGGGGTGCCGTTCGGGTCGATGAGGTTGAACCGGGCCACGGTGATGGGCATGGAGAAGTCCCCCTTCGCCGGAGGTGGGTGGGCGGGCGAAGGGGGACGTTAGCTGACGTGACGTCAGTTGGACAGGGATCCGGCGGGGACCCGCTCGTCCGCCGGGGCCTGCGGGCTCACCGGAACGGCCTCCGGGGCTTCCGGGGCCTTCGGAGCCGCCGGGGTGCGCGGCAGGACCGCGTACAGGACGGCCGAGGTGACGATGCCCGCCGCCCAGCCGAGGCCGTTCTGCCCGATCCAGGTGGTGGCCAGCGGGCCGGCGAACCAGTCGACCTTCGTGAACAGTGCGCCCACCACCAGGGCCAGGCCCCAGGCGGTCATGGCCTGCCAGGCGAATCCGCCCCGGTACCAGTAGGCGCTGCTGCGCGTGGTGTCCAGCAGCGCGGCCCCGTCGTAGGAGGTGCGGCGCAGCATGTCCACGCCGAAGACGCCGATCCACGCGGAGAAGGCCACGGCCAGCAGGGTCAGGAAGGAGATGAACGAACCGAAGAAGCTGGTCGCGACCACCATCAGCAGGAACCCGAAGACCAGGCTGATGACGGCGTTGACGCTGACCGCCGCCGCGCGCGGGACCTTGATGCCGAGGGTCTGGGCGGTGAAGCCCGCCGAGTACATGGACATCGAGTTGATGAGCAGCATGCCGACGAGGGCGATCAGCAGGTACGGGACCGCGATCCAGGTCGGCAGCAGTTCGCCGATGAAGGACACCGGGTCCTGCGCGGTGGCCAGGTCGGGGGTGGCGACGGCCATCACCGCGCCCATGAGCACCATCGGGATCACGACGACGGCCGCGCCGCCGATGGTCGCGCCGACCATGCCCCGGGCGGAGGCGGTGCGGGGCAGGTAGCGGGTGAAGTCCGGGCCGGACGGCACCCAGCTGATGCCGCCGGCCGCGATGGTGCCGATGCCCGCGATCATCATCGCGGTGGAGCCGGCGGGCTTGGCGAAGACGGCGGACCAGTCGGTCTCGGCGATCAGGTAGCCCAGCACGAGCACGCTGAAGGCGCCGAAGAGGTACGTGGACCACTTGGAGCAGACGCGCAGTGCGTTGATGCCGAGGCCGGAGACGAGGAAGGTGCAGCCGACGAAGAAGAGCAGGGTGACGACGATCAGCGCGGTGTTCTTCTTGATGCCGAAGACCAGGTCGAGGACGGTCAGGACGGCGTAGGCGCCGCTGACCGCGTTGATGGTCTCCCAGCCCCAGCGGGCGACCCAGATCAGGGCGCCGGGGAACAGGTTGCCGCGCTGGCCGAAGACGGCCCGGGAGAGCGCCATGCCGGGGGAGCCGCCGCGCTTGCCCGCGATGGATATCAGTCCGACGATGCCGTAGGAGACGACGGGGGCGGCGATCGCGACGACGAGCACCTGCCAGATGTTCAGCTTGTTGAAGATGACGAGACCGGCGCCCATGGTCAGCAGTAGCACGCTGATGTTGGCGGCCACCCAGGTCGGGACGAGCTCGCGGACCCGGCCGCGGCGCTCGGCGTCCGGGACGGGCTCCAGGCCGCGCGACTCGACGGCGGTCTCGGCAGGCATAGGTGTACTCCGTGGGGGAGGGGGCGGGGCGTGGGGGACTGTTCATCATCGTAGGTTTGCCGCAAAAAGTACAAACAGAGGCTTACGTCCTGGTATGAACCTCCAGGGTCCCCGGCTCGGGGCGTGCGTGGCCGATACTGGGGAGCGTTATGGAAATCCTCATCCTTGCCGTAGTCATCGCCCTGGTCGCGGTCGGTGCGATCAGCGGGCTCGTGGTCAGCAGCCGCAAGAAGAAGCAGCTGCCCCCCACGGCCCCGCCCAGCACGCCGACCATCACTGCCCCGCCCGCCGAACCGCAGGTGGGGGAGGACGCCGCACCGACGGCGGAAGAGCCGCGCCGCACGATCGAAGAGGTCGTGCTGCCCGAGGCCGAGGCCGAGGCCCCGGTCGCGGAGCCCGAAGCCCCGGTCGTCGAGGCTCCGCCCGCCCCCGAGATCGAGGTGCCCGAGCCCACCGCCGGCCGCCTGGTCCGGCTGCGCGCCCGCCTTGCCCGGTCGCAGAACACGCTCGGCAAGGGGCTGCTCACGCTGCTCTCCCGCGAGCACCTCGACGAGGACACCTGGGAGGAGATCGAGGAGACCCTCCTCATCGCCGACGTCGGTGTCGCACCGACCCAGGAGCTGGTGGACCGGCTCCGCGAGCGGGTCAAGGTCCTCGGCACCCGCACCCCCGCCGATCTGCGCGCGCTGCTGAAGGAGGAGCTGGTCGCGCTCCTCGGCACCGACTTCGACCGTGCGGTGAAGACCGAGAGCGGCGTGGACACCCCCGCCGTGATCATGGTCGTCGGCGTGAACGGCACCGGCAAGACCACCACCACCGGCAAGCTCGCCCGTGTGCTCGTCGCCGACGGACGCAGCGTCGTGCTCGGCGCGGCGGACACCTTCCGCGCCGCCGCCGCCGACCAGCTCCAGACCTGGGGCGAGCGGGTCGGGGCGCGCACCGTACGCGGACCCGAGGGCGGCGACCCGGCCTCGATCGCCTACGACGCGGTCAAGGAGGGCATCGCCGAGGGCGCCGACGTGGTGCTCATCGACACGGCGGGCCGGCTGCACACCAAGACCGGCCTGATGGACGAGCTCGGCAAGGTCAAGCGCGTCGTGGAGAAGCACGGCCCGCTCGACGAGATCCTGCTGGTCCTGGACGCGACCACCGGGCAGAACGGCCTGACCCAGGCCCGCGTCTTCGCCGAGGTCGTGGACATCACCGGCATCGTGCTGACCAAGCTCGACGGCACCGCCAAGGGCGGCATCGTCATCGCCGTCCAGCGCGAGCTCGGTGTCCCGGTCAAGCTCATCGGCCTCGGTGAGGGCGCGGACGACCTGGCGCCCTTCGAGCCGGAGGCCTTCGTCGACGCCCTGATCGGCGACTGAACGCACCCGACGCTCCTACGCCGGCCAGTGCCCCCGCGGTCCCCAGGACCCGGGGGCACTGCCATGGGCGGCCCGGCTGCCGGGCCGCCCGCCTGCTACGGGCGGCGCAGCCGGTGGCAGAGGTAGGCGAGGGTGCCCAGCAGGAGGCGGGCCTGCGGGGGATCCCCGGCCGAGTCCAGGGCCGGCGGGCGCAGCCAGCTCACCGGGCCGAGGCCCGCGAAGTCCGAGGGCGGGGCGGTGACGTAGGAGCCCTGGCCCAGCGCGCGCAGATCGAGACCGGCGTCGTCCCAGCCCATCCGGTACAGCAGCTGCGGCAGCCCGGCCGCCGCCCCGGGGGCGACGAAGAACTGGGCCCGGCCGTCGGGGGTCGCGGTCACCGGGCCGAGCGGCAGGCCCATCCGCTCCAGCCGGACCAGCGCCCGCCGTCCGGCCTCCTCGGAGACCTCGATGACGTCGAAGGAGCGCCCGGCGGGGAGCAGGACCGCGGCCCCCGGGTACCCGCTCCAGGTCTCGGTGACCTCGTCGAGGGTGGCGCCGGCCGGGACGGTCGGAGCGAGGGCCAGCGGATGCGCCCCCGGCGCACCACAATTCGTATGACCGCAGGAGCAGTCGCGGGCGGGCCCCGCGGCCCGGGCGCCGGGGACCACGTCCCAGCCCCACAGTCCGGTGTACTCCGCCACCGCCGTGCACTCCGACGTCCGGCCGCGGCGCCGAGCGCCGGAACGGAACTCCTTGGTGCCGCGGCTGCCGCCGATCGTGAAGCCCATGCCCATGCCCCCTCCAACGGGTCGGACGTGCCGGTGGTTACGACCTCGGCCGGTTCGGTTGGCTGCCCGCGTGACCGGCGCACTCCTCGCCGTGCACGCCCCGGCGCACTCCTGTCCAACCGATCGGTCTCGCCTTCGTGTCAAGTGAATCGCGCCTGGCGGGTGGCGAGTTCATTCGAAGGGGTGGCGAATGGTGGCGTTTCCGGGATCGACCTCGCCGAAGGGGTGATCGTAGGATTACTTTCGGTGCACGAAGCGCGATGAGGAGACGGGTTCGCGGGTATGCCGGAGGCATGCGTGAAGGACCTGTGAAGACCGTTTCCCTGCAAGGGTTTCGTGTGGAAGAGGCTGACGGATGGGGGCGTTCCAGTGAGCGGCAACGGCGCAAGCGGAACGGGTGCGGAGTCCGACGTGTCGTACGCCGGGCTGCCCGACGGGGACTCCGCTCAGGGCTCCTCCCAGGACGCCACCGTCCGCAACGAACAGCTGACGTCCTGGTTCGTCCGCAGCGGGTGGTCCAAGGGCGAGCTCGCCCGCCAGGTCAACCGCCGCGCCCGCCAGATGGGCGCCCACCACATCAGCACCGACACCTCACGGGTCCGCCGCTGGCTCGACGGCGAACAGCCCCGCGAGCCCGTCCCGCGCATCCTGTCCGAGCTCTTCTCCGAACGCTTCGGCTCCGTCGTCGCCATCGAGCACCTCGGCCTGCGCACCGCCCACCAGACCCCCTCCGTCTCCGGCGTCGACCTGCCCTGGGCCGGCCCGCAGACCATCGAGCTGCTCGGCGAGTTCTCCCGCAGCGACCTGATGCTGGCCCGCCGCGGCTTCCTCGGGACCTCGCTCGCCCTGTCCGCCGGCCCCGCCCTCATCGAGCCCATGCAGCGCTGGCTCGTACCGGTTCCGGCCGCCGACCCGGGACCCCGGGAGGCGGGGCCGACGGGCGCCCTGAGCGGCCACCGGCCGCCCCGGCTCTCCGAACCCGAGGTGGATCTCCTCGAAGCCACCACCGTGATGTTCCGCCAGTGGGACGCCCAGTGCGGCGGCGGACTGCGCCGCAAGGCCGTCGTGGGCCAGCTCCACGAGGTCACCGACCTGCTCCAGGAGAACCACCCGGCCCCGGTCATGAAGCGGCTCTTCAAGGTCGCCGCCGAACTCGCCGAACTCGCCGGCTGGATGAGCTACGACATCGGCCTGCATCCCACCGCGCAGAAGTACTTCGTCCTCGCCCTGCACGCCGCCAAGGAGGGCGGGGACAAGCCCCTGGGCTCGTACATCCTCTCCAGCATGAGCCGCCAGATGATCCACCTGGGCCGCCCCGAGGACGCCCTGGAGCTCATCCACCTGGCCCAGTACGGCAGCCGCGACTGCGCGGGGCCCCGTACCCAGGCGATGCTGTATGCGATGGAGGCCCGCGCCTACGCCAACATGGGCCAGCCCAGCCGCTGCAAGCGGGCCGTGCGGATGGCCGAGGACACCTTCTCCGACGTCGGCTTCGACGCCGAGCCCGAGCCCGACTGGATCCGCTTCTTCTCCGAGGCCGAGCTCAACGGCGAGAACTCCCACTCCTACCGGGACCTGGCCTACGTCGCGGGCCGCAGCCCCATGTACGCCTCCCTCGCCGAGCCGGTCATGGCGCGCGCCGTCGAGCTCTTCGGGAAGGACGAGGAGCACCAGCGCTCCTACGCCCTCAACCTCATCGGCATGGCCACCGTGCACCTGCTCCAGCGCGAGCCCGAGCAGGCCACCGTCCTCGTCGGCCGCGCCCTCGACGTGGCGGGAAAGGTGCGGTCCGAACGGGTGAACACCCG
The DNA here is from genome assembly GCF_057834385.1 of Streptomyces sp. GL_141. NCBI lineage: Bacteria > Bacillati > Actinomycetota > Actinomycetes > Kitasatosporales > Streptomycetaceae > Streptomyces > Streptomyces sp. GL_141. The sequence continues at coordinate 2,355,800 of NZ_CM174402.1, read as the reverse complement.
GCTGCGCAAGACCGTCGACACCGCCGCGCGTGAGTACGGCGACGTCGCCGACGTGGTGCGGATGACCGACCACCTCGCCTCCCGCCTCCCCGAGGCGGCGGAGGCCGTCTGACGGCCACCCGGCCGCCCCAAGGCCCCCGGCCGCGGCAGTCACCCCGTGAAGCCCGATCAGGCTCCCCCAGCCAGGTTCCCCGGGTCATCGCCGCGGCCGGGTCTGCACCCGCCGCCTCCCCTCTTTGCGCCTAAACCGGCGCCGCTCTCGCGGAGGTGGTTGTTCGCCGTCGTGGTTGCTCAATTGTTGGTTGCCGTGTTCATCGTGCTGTAACAGCCCAGACCTCTTCGTCATCGACGCGAAACACCCAGCGGCGCCGCCGGAAACCGGCCTGCGCGAATCTCAGGGCCAATAACCGGCCAGCCCCCGGGCCGGAACACCCTCAGGCCTGATTCACGAACCAGCGCCGCTCAGGTTTTCACGATCGCCCGCACGCGAACGTACCGACGACGAGGAGACGCCGATGGCATCAGCCATCACGACCCTCGCGGCAGACGCCCCCACGCTGTCTTCCGCGAACACCGGGTTCATGCTCATCTGCTCCGCCCTGGTCATGCTGATGACCCCGGGACTCGCCTTCTTCTACGGAGGCATGGTCCGCGTCAAGAGCAGCCTCAACATGCTGATGATGAGCTTCATCAGCCTCGGGATCGTCACGATCCTCTGGGTCCTCTACGGATTCAGCCTCGCCTTCGGCGCCGACTCCGGCTCGCTGATCGGCTGGACCTCCGACTACGTCGGACTCAGCGGCATCGGCATCACCGAGCTGTGGGACGGCTACACCATCCCCGTCTACGTCTTCGCCGTCTTCCAGCTGATGTTCGCGATCATCACCCCGGCGCTGATAAGCGGCGCGCTGGCCGACCGCGTCAAGTTCAGCGCGTGGGCACTCTTCATCACCCTCTGGGTCACGATCGTCTACTTCCCCGTCGCCCACTGGGTGTGGGGCGCCGGCGGCTGGCTCTTCGAGCTCGGGGTCATCGACTTCGCCGGCGGCACCGCCGTCCACATCAACGCGGGCGCCGCGGCCCTCGGCGTGATCCTGGTCATCGGCAAGCGCGTGGGCTTCAAGAAGGACCCGATGCGCCCGCACAGCCTCCCGCTCGTCATGCTCGGCGCGGGCCTGCTGTGGTTCGGCTGGTTCGGCTTCAACGCGGGCTCCTGGCTCGGCAACGACGACGGCGTCGGCGCGGTCATGTTCGTCAACACGCAGGTCGCCACCGCCGCCGCCATGCTCGCCTGGCTCGGCTACGAGAAGCTGCGCCACGGCTCCTTCACCACCCTCGGCGCCGCCTCCGGCGCGGTCGCGGGCCTCGTCGCCATCACCCCCTCCGGCGGAGCCGTCTCCCCGCTCGGCGCGATCGCCATCGGCGTCATCGCCGGTGTCGTGTGCGCCATGGCCGTCGGCCTGAAGTACAAGTTCGGCTACGACGACTCCCTCGACGTCATCGGCGTCCACCTCGTCGGCGGAGTCCTCGGCTCCCTCCTCGTCGGTCTCTTCGCCACCGGCGGGGTCCAGTCCGACGTGGCGGGCCTCTTCTACGGCGGCGGCCTGGAGCAGCTCGGCAAGCAGGCGATCGGAGTCTTCGCCGTCCTCGCCTACTCTCTCGTGGCGTCCGCGGTACTCGCCTTCCTCCTCGACAAGACGATCGGGATGCGGGTCACCGAGGACGACGAGGTCTCCGGCATCGACCAGGTCGAACACGCCGAGACCGCCTACGACTTCAGCGGAGCCGGCGGCGGCTCCTCCTCCCGGAGCACCGCCGTCCCCGCCCCCGTTGCCGCCGCGAGCAAGAAGGTTGACGCATGAAGCTCATCACCGCGATCGTGAAGCCGCACCGGCTCGACGAGATCAAGGAAGCCCTGCACCGCTTCGGGGTCCAGGGACTCACGGTCTCCGAGGCCAGCGGCTACGGCCGCCAGCGCGGACACACCGAGGTCTACCGGGGCGCCGAGTACACCGTGGACCTCGTACCGAAGATCCGCATAGAGGTGCTCGTCGAGGACGGCGACGCCGAAGACGTGATGCGGATCGTCGTGGACGCCGCCCAGACCGGCAAGATCGGCGACGGCAAGGTGTGGAGCATCCCCGTGGACTCGGTCATCCGGGTCCGCACCGGCGAACGTGGCGCTGACGCGCTCTAGGTGATGGGAACCTCTGGGTGACGAGTGTCGAAGAGACCACTGACGGCGGCAACACCGCCGGCCAGGGACCCAGCGGGTACGCCGCGGCCCGGCTGCGACTCCTCCAGGAGGAGTCGCGGTCCGGGCCTTCCCGGCGTTCCGCCCTGGCGGCCCTGACCGACGACTGGCTGAAGGCGCTGTTCGCCACCGCCGTACGGGAGACGGGCGTGCGGGGAGCCGCCCTCGTCGCCGTCGGCGGCTACGGCCGCGCCGAACTCTCCCCCCGCAGCGACCTCGACCTGGTCCTGCTCCACGACGGAAAAGCCGAACCGCGCGCCCTGGCCGCCCTGGCCGACCGGCTCTGGTACCCCGTCTGGGACCTCGGCCTCGCCCTCGACCACTCGGTGCGCACCCCCGGCGAAGCCCGCAAGACCGCCGCCGAAGACCTCAAGGTGCACCTAGGACTGCTCGACGCCCGGCCCGTCGCGGGCGACGCCGGGCTCCTCGCGGGACTGCGCACCTCCGTCCTGGCGGACTGGCGGAACCTTGCGGCCAAGCGGCTGCCCCAGCTGCACTCCCTGTGCCGCGAGCGGGCCGAGCGTGCCGGGGAGCTCCGCTTCCTGCTGGAACCCGACCTCAAGGAGGCCCGCGGGGGACTGCGCGACGTCACCGCGCTGCGGGCCGTCGCCGCGTCCTGGCTGGCCGACGCCCCGCGCGAGGGCCTCGCCGAAGCCCGGCGCCGGCTGCTCGACGCCCGGGACGCGCTGCACCTGGTGACCGGCCGGGCCACCGAGCGGCTCTCCCTCCAGGAACAGACACCGGTGGCGGCGCAGCTCGGTCTGCTCGACGCCGACGCCCTGCTCCGGGAGGTGTACGAGGCCGCGCGGGTGGTCTCGTACGCCGGTGACGTGACCTGGCGCGAGGTCGGGCGCGTGCTCCGGGCGCGGTCCGCCCGCCCCCGGCTCCGCGGGCTGCTCGGCACCCGCGGCTCCGTACCGGAGCGGGCGCCGCTCGCCGAAGGCGTCGTCGAGTCCGACGGCGAGGCCGTACTGGCCCTGGCCGCGCGGCCCGACCGGGACCCGGTGCTGCCCCTGCGCTTCGGCGCGGCCGCCGCCCAGGCCGGACTGCCCGTCTCGCTGCACGCCGTACGCAGGCTCGCGGCGCAGGCCAAGCCGCTGCCGGTGCCGTGGCCGGCCGAGGCCCGGGAGCAGCTGCTGACCCTGCTGGGCGCGGGGGAGCCGACGGTGGCCGTGTGGGAGGCCCTGGAGGCCGAGGGGATCATCACGAAGCTGCTGCCCGACTGGGAGCGGGTGCGGTGCCGGCCGCAGCGCAACCCGGTGCACACCTGGACCGTGGACCGGCACCTCGTCGAGACGGCGGTCCGGGCCTCGGAGCTGACCCGCCGGGTGGGCCGCCCCGACCTCCTCCTGATGGCGGCGCTGCTGCACGACATCGGCAAGGGGTGGCCCGGCGACCACTCGGTGGCCGGCGAGACGATCGCGCGCGACATGGCGCTGCGGGTGGGCTTCGACGCGGAGGACGTCGCCGTGCTGGGCGTGCTCGTACGCCACCACCTGCTGCTGATCGACACCGCCACGCGGCGGGACCTGGACGACCCGGCGACGGTCAAGGCCGTCGCCGAGGCGGTCGGGTCGCCCGGCACGCTGGAGATCCTGCACGCGCTGACCGAGGCCGACGCGCTGGCCACCGGCCCGGCGGCGTGGAGCGCGTGGCGCGGCTCGCTCGTGGCCGACCTGGTCGCCCGGGTCGCCGCCGTGCTGCGCGGGGCGGCCCCGGAGGTGACGGAGCTGGAGATCCCGACCACGGAGCAGGAGCGCCTCGCGGTGGAGGCGCTGCGCACCGGGGAGCCCGTACTGGCCCTGCACGCCCGCCAGGAGGAGGACGCGGTCGGCGTGGAACTGGTGGTCGCCGTCCCCGACCAGCCGGGAGTGCTGCCCGCGGTGGCCGGCGTACTGGCCCTGCACCGGCTCACCGTGCGCGCGGCCGACCTGCGCTCGATGGAGCTCCCCGACCGGCTGGGCGAGGTACTGGTCCTGCGCTGGCGGGTGGCGGCGCAGTACGGCGCCCTGCCGCAGGCCGCACGGCTGCGCACCGATCTGGTGCGGGCCCTGGACGGCTCGCTGGACGTCCCGGCGAAGCTGGCGGACCGCGAAGCGGCGTACCCGCGCCGGCGCGGGGTGGTCCCGCCGCCGCCCCGGGTCACGGTGGTGCCCGAGGTCTCCTCCCTGGCCACGGTCCTGGAGGTGCGCGCACCCGACGCGGTCGGGCTGCTGCACCGGATCGGGCGGGCGCTGGAGTCCTCCGGGGTGCGGGTCCGCAGTGCGCACGTGTCCACGCTCGGCGCGAACGCCGTGGACACGGTGTACGTGGTCGACGCGGACGGCAAACCCCTCACCGTCCCGGCGGCGGCAGCCTTGGCACTGGCCGTGCAGGCGGCCCTGGTGTAGCGGGGGGCGGCCGCTGCGCGGGGCCGTCCCCTACCCACCCTTCCACCGTTCCCCGGGGCTCCGCCCCGGACCCCGGTCCTCAAACGCCGGACGGGCTGAATGTGCGCGGGGTGGAGGAAAGCCGCCCGCAGGGCCGAAGGGGTAGCGCGGCCCGATACCCTGGGGGACGACCACACGCCCCCGACCCGAGGAATCGCGACCACCGTGTTCGATACGCTTTCCGACCGCCTCAGCGCGACCTTCAAGTCCCTCCGGGGCAAAGGCCGCCTCTCCGAGCAGGACATCGACGCTGCGGCGCGGGAAATCCGTATCGCCCTCCTCGAGGCCGACGTCGCCCTCCCGGTCGTCCGCTCCTTCATCGCGAACGTCAAGGAGCGCGCCCGCGGCGAAGAGGTCTCCAAGGCCCTGAACCCGGGCCAGCAGGTCCTCAAGATCGTCAACGACGAGCTGGTCTCCATCCTCGGCGGCGAGACCCGGCGGCTGCGCTTCGCCAAGACCGCGCCCACCGTGATCATGCTCGCCGGCCTCCAGGGTGCCGGTAAGACCACCCTCGCCGGAAAGCTCGGCCTGTGGCTGAAGGGGCAGGGCCACACCCCGCTCCTCGTCGCCTGTGACCTCCAGCGCCCCAACGCGGTCAACCAGCTCTCGGTCGTGGCCGAGCGGGCCGGCGTGGCCGTCTACGCCCCCGCGCCCGGCAACGGCGTCGGCGACCCGGTCCAGGTCGCCAAGGACTCCATCGAGTACGCGCGCACCAAGCAGTACGACGTCGTCGTCGTCGACACCGCCGGTCGCCTCGGCATCGACCAGGAGCTGATGCAGCAGGCCGCGGACATCCGCGACGCCGTCAGCCCGGACGAGATCCTCTTCGTCGTCGACGCCATGATCGGCCAGGACGCGGTCAACACCGCCGAGGCCTTCCGCGACGGCGTCGGCTTCGACGGCGTCGTGCTCTCCAAGCTCGACGGCGACGCCCGGGGCGGTGCGGCGCTCTCCATCGCCCACGTCACCGGCAAGCAGATCATGTTCGCCTCGAACGGCGAGAAGCTCGACGAGTTCGACGCCTTCCACCCGGACCGCATGGCGGGCCGGATCCTCGACATGGGTGACATGCTCACCCTGATCGAGCAGGCCGAGAAGACCTTCAGCCAGGCCGAAGCCGAGAAGATGGCGGCCAAGCTCCAGAAGGGCCCGAAGGAGTTCACGCTCGACGACTTCCTGTCCCAGATGGAGCAGGTCCGCAAGATGGGCTCCATCTCCAAGCTGCTCGGCATGCTGCCGGGCATGGGGCAGATCAAGGACCAGATCAACAACATCGACGAGCGCGACGTGGACCGCACCGCCGCGATCATCAAGTCGATGACCCCGGCCGAGCGCCAGGACCCGCACCTCATCAACGGCTCGCGCCGCGCCCGCATCGCCAAGGGCTCCGGCACCGAGGTCAGTGCCGTCAAGTCGCTCGTCGAGCGGTTCTTCGAGGCCCGCAAGATGATGTCCCGCATGGCCCAGGGCGGCGGCATGCCGGGGATGCCGGGCATGCCCGGGATGGGCGGCGGCCCCGGCCGGCAGAAGAAGCAGGTCAAGCAGGCCAAGGGCAAGCGCAAGAGCGGCAACCCGATGAAGCGCAAGGAAGAAGAGGCCGCGGCAGCCGCGCGCCGCGAGGCCGGTCCCGAGGCGATCGAGCCCGCCGCCGGCGGGAACCCGTTCGGTCTTCCCACCGGTGGGGCCCAGCCCGGTCAGGATTTCGACCTTCCGGACGAGTTCAAGAAGTTCATGAAGTAGCAGCGAGGCAGCGGTGACGTAGCAGTACGGAGCCACGCGAGCCCCGGCCGGATCACTCCGGCCGGGGCTTCGCCGTGTGGCCCGCCGCCGGGGGCGACGGTCCGGTTTGTCGCTTATGGTCGGCCGGGAGGACGGCAGAAGGAGGCCACGTGCCCAGCCCCACCCCCGTACCGCCCCGCGACCGGGCCGATACGCCCTGGCGCTCCGAAGGCGCACCCCCCGCCCCGCCGCCGAAGAAGCGGATGCCCGGCGGATGGCGCGGCCTGATCCTCACCGCCCTGATCGTCTACCTGATCACCAACCTGGTGCTCTCCTTCTTCAACGAGGGCGACGAGCCGACCATCTCGTACACCGAGTTCAGCAAGCAGGTCGCCAACGGCAACGTCTCCAAGATCTACGCCAAGGGCGACGCCATCCAGGGCGAGCTGAAGGCCGAACAGCCCGAGCCGGACGGGGACAAGGGCACCTACAAGAAGTTCGTCTCCCAGCGGCCCGCCTTCGCCGACGACGACCTGTGGGCCAACCTCACCAAGCAGAACGTCGTCGTCACCGCCTCCCCGGTCGTCGAACAGCGCAGCTTCCTGGCCAACCTGCTGATCTCCCTGGCCCCGATGCTGCTGCTGGTCCTCCTGTGGGTGGTCATCGCCCGCCGGATGGGATCGGCGATGGGCGGCGGCATGGGCGGGCTCGGGCGCAAGACGCCGCCCAAGCCGGTCGAGCTGGAGGGCGCCAAGCGCACGACCTTCGAGGACGTGGCCGGCATCGACGAGGTCGAGGGCGAACTCAACGACGTCGTGGACTTCCTCAAGAACCCGGACGAGTACCGCAAGATGGGCGCCCGCATGCCCGGCGGCGTCCTGCTCGCCGGTCCGCCCGGCACCGGCAAGACCCTGCTCGCCCGCGCGGTGGCCGGTGAGGCGGGCGTGCCCTTCTTCTCCGCCTCCGCCTCCGAGTTCATCGAGATGATCGTCGGTGTCGGCGCCTCCCGGGTGCGCGAACTCTTCTCCGAGGCCCGCAAAGTGGCCCCCGCCATCATCTTCATCGACGAGATCGACACCATCGGGCGGGCCCGCGGCGGCGGCGCGGCCATGGGCGGCCACGACGAGCGCGAGCAGACCCTGAACCAGATCCTCACCGAGATGGACGGCTTCTCCGGCTCCGAAGGCGTGGTCGTGCTGGCCGCGACCAACCGGGCCGACGTCCTGGACCCGGCGCTGACCCGGCCCGGCCGCTTCGACCGCACCGTCATGGTCTCCCCGCCCGACAAGGCCGGCCGCGAAGCCATCCTGCGCATCCACACCCGGGACATCCCGCTCGCCGCCGGTGTCGACCTCGCACAGATGGCCCGTACGACCCCGGGCATGACCGGAGCCGAACTGGCCAACCTCACCAACGAGGCCGCCCTGCTCGCCGTGAAGCGCCAGCAGAAGGAGGTCACCCAGGCGGACCTCTCCGACGCGCTGGAGAAGGTCCAGCTCGGCGCGGAACGGCCGCTGGTCATGCCCGACGAGGAGCGCCGCCGCACCGCGTACCACGAGAGCGGACACGCCCTGCTGGGCATGCTCCAGCCCGGCGCCGACCCCGTCCGCAAGATCACCATCGTCCCGCGCGGGCGCGCCCTCGGCGTCACCCTCTCCACCCCGGAGTCGGACCGGTACGCCTACACGGAGGAGTACCTGCGCGGCCGCATCATCGGGGCCCTGGGAGGCATGGCTGCCGAGCAGGTGGTCTACGAGGTCATCACCACCGGCGCGGAGAACGACCTCGAACAGGTCACCAACATCGTCCGCGGCATGGTCGGCCGCTGGGGCATGAGCGAGCGCATCGGCCGCCTCACCGCCATCCCCTCGGACGGACAGAGCCCCTACGGCCTCTCCGCGGCCCCCGCCACCCTGGACGCGGTGGACCACGAGATGCGCAGGATCGTCGACGAGTGCTACGAGAAGGCCTGCCTCCTGCTGCGCGAGAACCGCGACAAGCTGGACGCCCTCGCGGACGCCCTGATGGCGAACGAAACCCTGGACGAAGCGGCCGCCTACGCCGCCGCGGGGATTCCCCGCCTCCACAAGTCGGCGCCGCACACGTGAGCGCCGTGCGGGGCCGGTCCGCGGCCCCGCACGGCGACGGTCGCGCGGGTCAAGCCGTACGGGCGATGACGTAGCGGAAGATGTTCGGCAGCCAGACGGCCCCGTCACCCCGTTCGTACGGGTGAAGCGCCTCCGCCAGTTCCTTCTCCACCTGCACCGGGTCGGAGCACTCGTACAGCCCGGTCGACAGCAGCCCGCGCACCGCGCTGTCCACGTCGGCGTACCCGAACGGGCAGAACACCCGCCCCGATCCGTCCGGCACCAGCCCGGCCGCGGCGGCCATCGCGTCCAGGTCCCGCGCGGCCGGCCCGCCGCCCAGGACCGAGGGCACCGTGCACCGCTCCGCCGGACCCCAGTCGGCCAGCACCACCGCGCCGCCGGGCCGGCGCAGCGCCGGCAGGGCCGCGGCGAGGGCGCCCGGGGAGGGCGAGAAGGCCAGCAGGACGTCGTAGGGCACCGCGGGCGCCGGAGGGGCCGCGAGGACCTCCAGGAGGCGCTCGCGGGCCAGCGTCCGGCGCGCCGGATCCCTCTCCACACCCGTGGCCAGGGCTCCCCGGCCCGAGGCCAGCAGAAGGGCCAGTCCGGCCCCGCAGTCGAGGCCCAGCAGCCGGTCTCCCGGCCCGACCTCCAGTCGGTCGTAGACCGCCTCGTACAGCGGTACCAGCATCCGTTCCTGGATCTCCGCCCAGTCCCGCGCGACAAGCGTCGCCGTCGGCGTCGGTGTCATCGAAAGAGCGCTCCTGATTCCGTGTCGCCCCCATGCCCCCGTTGCCAGAGAACTCCCGATTCGCCCCCGCGTCCAGAGGAGCGCGCCACCCGATTCACACCCGATTCACGTTCGGCACTCCGGGCGCCGTACCATTCGCGCCATGGCAAAGGCACCCGTTCTCACCCCCCAGGCGGAGGATTTTCCCCGCTGGTACCAGGATCTGATCAACAAGGCCGAGCTGGCCGACAATGGTCCGGTCCGCGGCACGATGGTCATCCGGCCGTACGGCTACGGCCTGTGGGAGCGGATGCAGCAGGAGATGGACGCGCGCATCAAGGACGCGGGCGCCCAGAACGCGTACTTCCCGCTGTTCATCCCGCAGTCGTACCTGACGCGGGAAGCGGAGCACGTCGAGGGCTTCGCCCCCGAGCTCGCGATCGTCACGCACGGCGGCGGCAAGGAGCTCGACGAGCCGGTCGTCGTCCGGCCCACCTCCGAGACGATCATCAACGAGTACTTCTCCAAGTGGGTCCAGAGCTACCGCGACCTGCCCCTGCTGATCAACCAGTGGGCGAACGTGGTCCGCTGGGAGATGCGCCCGCGCGTGTTCCTCCGTACGAGCGAGTTCCTCTGGCAGGAGGGCCACACGGCCCACCTCTCGTACGAGGACGCCCGCGACTACGCCGCCCGCATCCACACGGACGTGTACGGCGACTTCATGACCAACGTGCTCGGCATCGACGTCGTGCTGGGCCGCAAGACCGCCAAGGAGCGCTTCGCCGGCGCCATCAACACCCTCACCCTCGAGGGCATGATGGGCGACGGCAAGGCCCTGCAGCTCGGCACCAGCCACGAGCTCGGCACCAACTTCGCCAAGGCCTTCAACACGCAGTACCTGTCGAAGGAAGGCAAGCAGGAGCTCGTCTGGCAGACCTCGTGGGGCGTTTCCACCCGCATGGTCGGCGGCCTGATCATGTCGCACGGCGACGACAACGGCCTGCGGGTCCCGCCGCGCCTCGCGCACGTCCAGGTCGTCGTCATGGCGATCAAGGGCGACGAGGCCGTGGCGAAGGTCCGCGAGCTGGGCGCCCAGCTCAAGGCCGCGGGCCTGCGGGTGTTCGTCGACGACCGCGTCGACACCCCCTTCGGCCGCCGCGCCGTGGACTGGGAGCTCAAGGGCGTACCGGTCCGCGTCGAGATCGGCCCCCGCGACCTGGAGGCCGGCACCGCGATGCTGGCCCGCCGGATCCCGGGCGGCAAGGAGGCCGTGCAGATCTCCGACCTCGCCGCCCTGCTGCCCAAGGTGCTGGAGGAGGACCAGGAGCAGCTGCTGCGCGAGTCCCGCGAGCGCCGCATCTCCCGCACCTCCGACGTCTCGACCATCGAGGAGGCCGCCGAGGCCGCCATCGCCGGTGGCTGGGCGCGCATCCCGTGGGCCGACCTCGGCCCCGAGGGCGAGGCGAAGCTCGCCGAGCAGGCCGTCTCCGTACGCTGCCTGATCGCCGAGGACGGGTCGGTTCCGCAGGCGGACGACGCCCCCGGTAACCTCGCGATCGTCGCGCGCTCGTACTAGCCGGTCCGGCTGACGGCTCTCACGCCCCGGCGTGCGGCACCCGCCGCGCGCCGGGGCTGTGTCAGTCGGTAGCCCTCACTACGTACCGACTCATCCGGAGATATGCGCACCCGTCCTCGTCAGGACGCATGAGACTGAACTGACTGGTACGTGCAAAAAATTTGGAATGGCCCGGAATCGGAACACCGGGGCACCCCGGCTCGTTGTCACGACGTGAGCACGACACCACCTGTTCTCGCCGCAGAGCTGGCGCAGGCGTGGGCCGATATTCAGCGGTACCACTCCGAGCTGCCTGACCTTGCCGCGCCCGAGTCCCTGATCGGAGAGTCCTCGTCCGCCTGCGGCGCCGAGCTCTCCTTCGAGCGACTGCTGCACGAGGCAGTCCACGGCATCGCCGCAGCCCGCGGAGTGCGTGACACTTCGCGCGCCGGCCGCTACCACAACCGCAGGTTCCTTGCGATCGCCGAGGAGATGGGGCTGGACCACACCGACGAGCCGCACGCGAGCAGCGGCTTCTCCCTGGTCTCGCTCAATCCCGAGGCGAAGAAGCGCTACCGCCCCACCATGGAGCGCCTTCAGCGCGCACTGAAGGCCCACACGGTCGCCACGGCCGCCGACACCAAGCGCAGCTTCCGCGGTCCGGCCGCCCGGCACGGGTCCTCCGGCGGCGGAGTCCGCGTCAAGGCGGTCTGCGACTGCGGGCGCAACGTGCGCGTGGTCCCGTCGGTGCTGGCCCAGGCCCCGATCGTGTGCGGAGGCTGCATGAAGCCCTTCCGGATCCCGGAAGTGGCCATCGCGGTGGCCTCCTGACCCGGCGGGCGCACTCCGCGACCTCCCGGCCGAGCGCGCCGCGGGCGTGTGGCACAATGGACAGCTGTACTCGACAGTCGCATAGGACCCCTCTCTCCTCCGGCTGACGCGTCCATCGGGCACCCGAGTACCGCAACCCCACGTGGCATCTCATGTGCCCAACCACGTCAAGTTCAGGAGACACCACTCCAGTGGCAGTCAAGATCAAGCTCAAGCGCCTCGGCAAGATTCGCCAGCCGCACTACCGCATCGTCGTCGCCGACGCCCGTACCCGTCGGGACGGTCGCGCGATCGAAGAGATCGGTATCTACCACCCGACGTACAACCCGTCGCGCATCGAGGTCAACGCCGAGCGTGCGCAGTACTGGCTGTCGGTCGGCGCCCAGCCCACCGAGGCTGTGCTCGCCATCCTGAAGCTCACCGGTGACTGGCAGGCGCACAAGGGCCTCCCGGCCCCCGCGCCGCTGCTGCAGCCGGCGACGAAGGAGAACAAGCGTCGCTCCTTCGACGAGTTCGCCAAGGCCCTCGAGGGCATCGGCGAGGGCAAGGGCGAAGCCATCACCCAGAAGGCGAAGAAGGCCGACAAGAAGGCGGACGAGGCTGAGGCCGAGACCGCCGAGTCGACCGAGGCCTGAGCATGCTCGAGGAGGCTCTTGAGCACCTCGTGAAGGGCATCGTGGACAACCCCGACGAAGTGCAGGTCGCCTCGCGCAACCTGCGCCGCGGGCAGGTGCTGGAGGTTCGGGTCCACCCCGACGACCTCGGCAAGGTGATCGGCCGCAACGGCCGCACCGCACGTGCTCTGCGTACCGTCGTGGGCGCCATCGGCGGCCGGGGGATCCGCGTCGACCTCGTCGACGTGGACCAGGTCCGCTGAGAAGTTGAATCACCGGCACGGGCCGGGGAGGGCATTCGTGCCCGCCCCGGCCCGTCGTCGTCTGAACAGGAGAAAATGCAGTGGAGCTGGTAGTCGCGCGGATCGGCCGCGCCCACGGGATCAAGGGTGAGGTCACCGTCGAGGTGCGGACCGACGAGCCCGAGCTGCGGCTCGGGCCCGGCGCCGTACTCCGGACCGACCCGGCGTCGGCGGGACCACTGACGGTCGAAACGGGCCGGGTGCACAGCGGCAGGCTGATGCTGCGCTTCGCCGGGGTCAAGGACCGCACCGGCGCCGAGGCGCTGCGCAACATCCTGCTCATCGCCGACGTGGACCCGGCGGAGCTGCCGGCCGAGGACGACGAGTACTACGACCACCAGCTGATGGACCTCGACGTCGTCCTCGAGGACGGCACCGTGATCGGCCGGATCACCGAGATCTCCCACCTGCCCTCGCAGGACCTGTTCATCGTCGAGCGGCCGGACGGCACCGAGGTGATGATCCCCTTCGTCGAGGAGATCGTCGCCGAGATCGACCTCGAAGAGCAGCGCTGCGTGATCACCCCGCCGCCCGGTCTCATCGACGAGCGCGAGGCGATCGTCGTCTCCACCCGGGACGAGGAAGCCGACGAGGCCGACGGAGCGGGCGAGGCCGGGGCCCGGGACGGGGAAGACGCCTGATGCGTCTCGACGTCGTCACGATCTTCCCCGAGTACCTGGAACCGCTCAACGTCTCCCTGGTGGGCAAGGCGCGGGCGCGCGGCCAGCTCGACGTACACGTCCACGACCTGCGGGACTGGACGTACGACCGGCACAACACGGTGGACGACACCCCGTACGGCGGCGGTCCCGGCATGGTCATGAAGACCGAGCCGTGGGGCGAGGCCCTGGACGCGGCCCTGGCCGACGGCTACGAGGCGGGCGCGCACGGGCCCGTCATCGTCGTCCCCACCCCCAGCGGCCGGCCGTTCACCCAGGAACTGGCCGTCGAGCTCTCCGAACGCCCCTGGCTGATCTTCACCCCGGCCCGGTACGAGGGCATCGACCGCCGGGTCATGGACGAGTACGCCACGCGCCTGCCGGTCTACGAGGTGTCCATCGGCGACTACGTCCTGGCCGGCGGCGAGGCGGCCGTCCTCGTCGTCACCGAGGCCGTGGCCCGGCTGCTGCCCGGGGTGCTCGGCAACGCCGAATCGCACCGCGACGACTCCTTCGCGCCCGGGGACATGGCCAACCTGCTGGAGGGGCCCGTCTACACCAAGCCCCCGGAGTGGCGCGGCCACGGGATCCCGGACGTGCTGGTCAGCGGCCACCACGGCAAGATCGCCCGGTGGCGCCGCGACGAGGCCTTCCGCCGCACGGCGGCCAACCGCCCGGATCTGATCGAGCGCTGCGAGGCCTCCGCCTTCGACAAGAAGGACCGCGAGCTGCTGAGCATCCTCGGCTGGAAGCCGTCCCCCGACGGCCGATTTTGGCGCAGGCCCCAGACCGTGGAAGAATAGGCGGCTGCTGTGTGCTCGCGTGCGCCCCTGCCACAGGGGGACCGTCGCCCGCCGAGTCCCGCGGCTCCCGAATTCTCTCCGGAAACCCCGCATCGGCGACCTGTGGCGTCATGCGAAGAAAGCAGACGAATCTCATGTCTCACCTGCTCGATGGCGTCAACGCCGCCACCCTGCGCTCGGACCTCCCGGCCTTCCGCCCGGGTGACACCGTCAACGTGCACGTCCGCGTGATCGAGGGCAACCGCTCCCGTATCCAGCAGTTCAAGGGTGTCGTCATCCGCCGCCAGGGCGCCGGCGTCTCCGAGACCTTCACGGTCCGCAAGGTCTCCTTCAGCGTCGGCGTGGAGCGTACCTTCCCGGTCCACTCCCCGATCTTCGAGAAGATCGAGCTCGTCACCCGCGGTGACGTGCGTCGCGCCAAGCTGTACTTCCTCCGTGAGCTCCGCGGCAAGGCCGCGAAGATCAAGGAGAAGCGCGACCGCTGATCTGCTCTCGGGGTTGAGGGGTCGGCCGGATAGGCTCGCCCCCGATGGACACCGAAGCACCTCACACGCAGCGCGGCCACTCTTCCCCCGACGAGGGGGAGGGGCGGTCGCGTTTCGTGGTTTCCGGAGCGGTTTCCGGAGCGGGTCACGCCCCGGACGCAGGCGCAGGCCCGGACTCGGCCGCGGATCCGGCCCCGGACTCCGGCAAGGCCGCCTGGCTGACCTGGCGGCGCGCCGGGCTGCTCGGCGTGGTCTGCACCGTCTTCCTGCTGCTGTTCAGCAATTTCGTGCTCCAGCCCTTCCTGATCCCGAGCCGCTCGATGGAGCCCACGCTCGCCGTCGGTGACCGGGTGCTGGTCAACAAGCTGGCGTACCGTTTCGGCGGCCGGCCGGAGCGCGGGGACGTCGTGGTCTTCGACGGCGCAGGCTCCTTCGTACGGGAGGACCCGGACCCGAATCCCGTCGGCGAAGCCCTGCACGGGGCGGCCTCGGCGCTCGGGCTGGCCGAGCCCTCGGACACCGATTTCGTGAAGCGGGTCGTGGGCGTCGGCGGAGACGACGTGGTGTGCGACGAGAAGGGCCGGATCAAGGTCAACGGGGTGCTGCTGGACGAGCCGTACCTCTTCCCGGGCGACTCGGGATCGAAAGTGCCGTTCCGCATCGTCGTGCCCCTGGGGAGCCTGTGGGTCATGGGTGATCATCGGTCCCAGTCCCGGGACTCCCGGGACCATCTCGGGGAGCCGGGCGGGGGGATGGTGCCGGTGGAGAAGGTGATCGGGCGGGCCGACTGGATCGGCTGGCCGGTGTCGCGCTGGGGTGACGCGGGATCCGTGGGCGGGGGCCGTGGGTAGCCGCGGCCGCCCGAGGGGCGACGGCCGGTACGGGGACGAGGACGAGTACGCCGATGCCTACGGGGAACCGGAGCCGGTGGCGGAGCCCACGGAGCCGGGCGGCCGGGCCGAACGGCGTCGCCTCGCCCGCCGGGTCCGGCGCAGACGGCGTACCCGCCGGGCGGGGGAGCTGCCCCTGCTCGTGGTGGTCGCGCTGTGCATCGCCCTGATCCTCAAGACCTTCCTCGTCCAGGCCTTCTTCATCCCGTCGGGCTCCATGGAGCAGACGATCCGCATCGGCGACCGGGTCCTGGTGGACAAGCTCACCCCGTGGTTCGGCTCCGAGGTCGAGCGCGGGGACGTGGTCGTGTTCAAGGACCCCGGAGGCTGGCTGGGCGGCGACGGGGTGCAGCCCGCCGAGGACCCGGTGGGCGTCAAGCAGATCAAACAGGTCCTCACCTTCATCGGCCTGCTGCCCTCGGCGAACGAACAGGACCTGATCAAGCGGGTCATCGGCGTCGGCGGGGACAGCGTGAAGTGCTGCGACGCCCGGGGCCGGGTCAGCGTCAACGGGTCCCCGCTCGACGAGCCGTACGTGAACCCGGGCAACGCCCCCTCGGAGATCCGGTTCGAGGTGCAGGTGCCCGCCGGGCGGATCTTCGTCATGGGCGACCACCGGGCGAATTCCGCCGACTCCCGCTACCACCTCGACGAGGCCTTCCACGGCACGATCGACGAGAAGGACGTGGTCGGCCAGGCCGTGGTGATCGCCTGGCCCTTCGGGCACTGGCACCGGCTGGAACAGCCCGCCACCTTCCGCATGGTTCCCGACCAGGCGCGCGGCGGTCGCCGCGCGCCCCGTAGGCGCCGGGGCGGCTCCCCGTTCGCATAGTGTGTCCTTGGTCTCCCGCGCCTTCGGGAACTCCCGCTCGTTAGGGGAGGGGAGGGCCCGTGCCTCATCAGGTCCGGGCGTCGATTTCCGAACGAGGAGTGGATGTGGGGGACGTGGCGGTTGGTGCACGGTCCGGACGCGACGAGGGCGGCGAGGAGCCGAACGACTCCTCAAGGCCCGATGCCGTCGAGAACGACGGCGACGCGAAGGACGGCGCCGCGGCACGCCCGCACCGGTCGTTCTGGAAGGAGCTGCCGCTCCTTGTCGGCATCGCCCTGCTGCTCGCTCTGCTGATCAAGACCTTCCTGGTGCAGGCGTTCTCGATCCCGTCCGACTCGATGCAGAACACCCTGCAGCGCGGCGACCGGGTGCTCGTGGACAAGCTGACGCCGTGGTTCGGATCGGAGCCCGAGCGCGGTGAGGTCGTGGTCTTCCACGACCCGTCGAACTGGCTGAGCGGTGAGGCCACCCCTGAGCCCAACATCGCGCAGAAGGCCCTCAGCTGGATCGGCCTCATGCCGTCCGCCGAGGAGAAGGACCTGATCAAGCGGACGATCGCCATCGGCGGTGACACGGTCGAGTGCAAGAAGGGGGGACCGGTCATCGTCAACGGCAAGGAGCTCGACGAGCCGTACATCTTCCCGGGCAACACCCCGTGCGACGACTTCCCCTTCGGTCCGCTCACCGTGCCCAAGGACAAGATCTGGGTGATGGGCGACCACCGGCAGAACTCGCAGGACTCCCGCTACCACCAGCAGGACTCCACGCAGGGCTTCGTGCCCGTCAGCGATGTCGTCGGCCGTGCCGTGGTGGTGGCCTGGCCGATCACCCGCTGGTCCACCCTGCCGATTCCGGACACCTACGACCAGCCGGGCATCGGCACGCAGACCAAGGCCACCGCGCTCGGCATGGACGCCGCCGGGCTGGCGCCGGTCGGGCTCGGCCCGGCCGCGCTCGGGTTCGCCGGCGCGGTGCCGGTCGTGCTCTGGCGCAGGCAGAGGCTGACCGCGGGGCGTACCGGCAGGTAGGGTGCCGCCCAGGTCGACGATCTCCGAGTGTGGGGGCGCTTGCAATGGGCGGAACACGAGCAATACGAGCAGGTGACGGCGATGGCCGCGGTGCTCTCGGCAGCACGCTGTCGGGAATCGCCGTGGCCATCGGCTTTGTGCTCTTCCTGGGCGGTTTCGTGTGGGGAGCCGTCGTGTACCAGCCGTACACGGTGCCGACCGACTCGATGGTGCCGACGGTGCAGCCCGGAGACCGGGTGCTGGCGCAGCGCATCGCCGGAGGCGAGGTCCGCCGCGGGGACGTCGTGATCTTCAGGGACGAGCGGTGGAGCGATTCGCCGATGGTGAAGCGGGTCGTGGGCATCGGCGGGGACACCGTCAAGTGCTGTGGCGCGGGCGGCCGGCTCACCGTGAACGGCAAGGAGCTGGACGAGCCGTACATCGAGGCGGAGCAGCTCGACGTGGCGGACGCTCCGGGCGGGCCGGCCTCCCGGACGCCGTTCGAGGTGACGGTGCCGGAGGGCAATCTCTTCCTGCTCGGCGACCGGCGCGGAGCCTCGCTGGATTCCCGTGCGCACCTGGAGGAGGCCGGACAGGGGACGGTGGCCCGCTCGGCGGTGAAGGCCCGCGTGGACGCCCTCGCCTGGCCCTCCATGTCGATGCTGGAACGGCCCGAGACCTACGCCGCCCTGCCCGGCGGCACCTCGGTGGCGGGGCCGCTGCTGCTCCAGGTGACCGCGGTGGTGGCCGGAGCCGCCCTGGTGGTCCTCGGAGCCGCGTACGGGCCGGTCGTACGGGTTCTCGGGCGCGGGCGGAGGCGGGAGCGGGCCGATGTCCGCTGACGCGACGGCGTGGCCGGCGGCGGGCTCCGGGCCGGGCGGGCCGCGCAAGGTGGCCCGGGTGGTCCTGCTGGACCCGCAGGACAGGATCCTGCTGCTGCACGGCTTCGAGCCGGGAGACCCGGCGGACGACTGGTGGTTCACCCCGGGCGGCGGTCTGGAAGGGGCCGAGACCCGGGAACAGGCCGCGCTCCGCGAGCTCGCGGAGGAGACCGGGATCACCGACGTGGAGCTGGGGCCGGTGCTGTGGCACCGCTACTGCTCGTTCCCCTTCGACGGGCGCCGCTGGGAGCAGGACGAGTGGTACTTCCTGGCCCGCACGACCCAGACGGCGACGGTGCTGGGCGGCCTCACCGAGCTGGAGCGCCGCAGCGTCTCGGGCACCAGGTGGTGGACCTCCGAGGAACTGCTTGCGGCCCATGAGACGGTGTACCCGACCAGACTCGCAGAGCTGCTCCGCAGGCTGCTCGACGACGGTCCCCCGGGTGCGCCCGTGAACCTGGCCCCGGAAATCGTTTAGGGGCGCACGGGCCTGGCGCACAATAGGGGGACGCACGGCTGAAGGGGAACATGCCATGAGTGCCGAGGACCTCGAGAAGTACGAGACCGAGATGGAGCTGAAGCTCTATCGCGAGTACCGCGACGTCGTCGGGCTGTTCAAGTATGTGATCGAGACCGAACGCCGTTTCTACCTCACCAACGACTACGAGATGCAGGTGCACTCGGTACAGGGGGAGGTCTTTTTCGAGGTCTCGATGGCCGACGCGTGGGTCTGGGACATGTACAGACCGGCTCGCTTCGTCAAGCAGGTGCGGGTGCTGACCTTCAAGGACGTGAACATCGAGGAGCTCAACAAGAGCGATCTCGAACTTCCGGGCAGCTGATTCCGTCGCCGGGTTCCGTCGCCTGACCGCCCCGTCCGATTCCTCCGTCCGATTCCCTCGTCCGATGTTCTCGCCGGGGTGACGGGGTTGTCCACATGACCCCGGTTGTCCACCAAGATCCACTAGGTGGGCGGGGACGCGGGATCGTCGGCGGCGGAGGTGGTGCCGGATGAAGGCGAAGGGCGTGGCACAGCAGGCATTGGGGCGGTACGGCGAGGACCTCGCGACGCGGCGGCTCACCGAGGCCGGGATGACCGTGATCGCGCGGAACTGGCGGTGCCGCGGCGGGGAGATCGACATCGTCGCCCGGGACGGGGACGCCCTCGTCGTGTGCGAGGTCAAGACCCGGCGGGCGGGGGAGTTCGAGCATCCCATGGCCGCGCTGCGGCCCGCCAAGGCCGAGCGCCTGCGCAGGCTCGCCGGGCGCTGGCTGGCGGACCACGGGGGGCCACCCCCGGGCGGGGTGCGCATCGACCTCGTCGGCGTCCTGCTGCCGCGTCGCGGCGGGCCCGTGGTCGAGCACGTCAGGGGGGCGGCCTGATGGGGTTCGCACGGGCCTGCTCGGTCGCCCTCGTGGGCGTCGACGGCGTGGTGGTGGAGGTCCAGGCCGACCTGGAGCCCGGGGTCGCCACCTTCGCCCTGGTGGGACTGCCCGACAAGACCCTGGTCGAGAGCCGGGACCGGGTCAGGGCGGCCGTGGTGAACTCGGGCGCCGCCTGGCCGCAGAAGAAGCTCACCGTCGGCCTCAGCCCGGCGTCGGTCCCGAAGTCCGGCGCGGGCTTCGACCTGGCCGTGGCGGCCGCGGTGCTGGGCGCCGCCGAGGTGGTCGACCCGAAGGTGATCGCCGATCTCGTCCTCATCGGGGAGCTGGGGCTGGACGGCCGGGTGCGTCCCGTCCGCGGGATCCTCCCGGCGGTGCTCGCCGCCGCCGAGGCCGGATACCGGCAGGTCGTGGTCCCGCAGCAGTGCGCGGCCGAGGCCATGCTCGTCCCGGACGTCTCGGTGCTCGGGGTGCGCAGCCTGCGGCAACTGATCGCGGTGCTCACCGAGGGGGAGGTACCCGAGGAGGAGCCGCCGGATCCGTCCGGGCGCCCGGACCCGATGCTCGCCGGGCTGGTCGTCCCGGGCGCCGGACTCGGCACGGGGGTGGCCCGCGACCGCGACGGGCGGGACTTCCCCGATCTCGCCGACGTCGCCGGACAGCACGAGGCGCGCCGGGCCCTGGAGGTGGCCGCCGCCGGGGGACACCACCTCTTCCTGAGCGGGCCGCCGGGCGCGGGCAAGACGATGCTGGCCGAGCGGATCCCCTGGATCCTGCCCCCGCTCACCCGGCAGGACTCCCTGGAGGTCACGGCGGTCCACTCGGTCGCGGGAATCCTGCCCCCGGGCGAACCGCTCGTCGCCCGGCCCCCGTACTGCGCCCCGCACCACTCGGCGACCATGCAGTCCCTCGTCGGAGGCGGAGCCGGTGTGGCCAGGCCAGGGGCGGTGTCACTGGCCCACAGGGGGGTGCTGTTCCTCGACGAAGCCGCGGAGTTCAGCACCAAGGCCCTGGACGCCCTGAGGCAGCCCCTCGAAGCGGGACACGTGGTCATCGCCCGGGCCGCCGGGGTGGTACGCCTGCCGGCCCGGTTCCTGATGGTGCTGGCCGCCAACCCCTGTCCCTGCGGGCGGCACACCCTGCACGGGACCGGCTGTGACTGCCCGGCCTCGGTGGTCCGCCGCTACCGGGCCCGGCTGTCGGGGCCGCTGCTGGACCGGGTGGACCTGCGGGTCGAGGTCGAGCCGGTCACCCGCTCCGATCTGCTGGGACGGGGTGGCCGCGGCGAAGCCACGGCGGTGGTCGCCGCCCGGGTCCGGGAGGCCCGCGACCGGGCGGCCGCCCGGCTCGACGGCACGCCCTGGCGGCTCAACGCGGAGGTCCCGGGCCACGAGCTGCGGACCCGCTGGCCGGCCGCCCCCGGAGCCCTGGCCCAGGCCGAACGGGACCTGGAGCGCGGCCTGCTGACCGCGCGGGGGCTCGACCGGGTGCTCAGGGTCGCCTGGACGGTGGCCGACCTGAGGAGCCGGGACCGCCCCGACGCCCTGGACGTGGCGGTCGCCCTCGAACTGCGCACCGGAATCGCCCGCGGAGCCGCGGCGCACCTGGACACCGCCTCATGACCGCCGCGGTGCCGGCCCCGGGGCGCGGCCGGGCGCCCGGGCGGGAGCCGGGAAGGGAACCCGGGCGGGAATCCGAGTGGGGGCCCGGCCAGGCGCTCCCGGTGGGCGGCGCGGAGCCGCAGGCGGAGCCCGGCGGTGAGGTGCTCGCGCGGGCCGCGCTCACCCGGGTCCTGGAGCCCGGGGAGGAGCACGGCGGGCGCTGGCTGCGGGCGTACGGGGCCGTCGGGCTGATACGGCTGCTGACCGGGCCCGAGCCGGAGCCCGGGGTGCTGAGCGGGGTCGGCGGCGAGCGGCTCGCCGGATACCGCCGCCGGGCCGCGGCGGCCGATCCCCGGCGGGACCTGGCGCTCGCCGCCGAGACCGGGGGCCGGTTCGTCTGCCCCGGGTCGGCGGAGTGGCCGAGTCAGCTGGACGACCTCGGCGACGCCCGGCCCGTCGGGCTGTGGGTGCGGGGCAGGGCGAGCCTGCGGGCCTGGGCCCTGCGCTCCGTCGCGGTGGTCGGGGCCCGCGCGTGCACCCCGTACGGGGCACACATGGCCCAGAGCCTGGCCGGTGAACTCGCCGAGCGCGGCTGGGTGGTGGTCTCGGGCGCCGCCTACGGGATCGACGGCGCCGCTCACCGCGGCGCCCTCGCCGCCGGCGGAGCCACGGTCGCCGTGCTGGCCTGCGGGGTGGACGTGGCCTACCCGCGCGGGCACGCCGGACTGCTCAGCCGGATCGCCTCCCAGGGGCTGCTCCTCGGAGAACTGCCGCCCGGCAGTCACCCCACGCCGAGCCGCTTCGTCCTGCGCAACCGCGTCATCGCGGCGCTGACCCGGGGCACGGTGGTCGTGGAGGCGGCCCACCGCAGCGGATCCCTGGTCACCGCCCGGCGGGCCCAGGCCCTGGGCAGGATCACCATGGGCATCCCGGGCCCGGCCACCAGCGGGCTCTCGGCCGGTGTGCACGAACTGCTGCGCGGCGAGGCCGCGCTGGTCACGGACGCGGCGGAGGTCATCGAGCTGGTCGGGGGGATGGGGGAGCTGGCCCCCGAGCGGCGCGGCCCCGTGATCGCGCGGGACCTGCTGGGGCCCGACGCGGTCCGGGTGCTCGAAGCCCTGCCGGCGGGGCGCCCGGCCGACTTGGGGGAACTGGCCCTCGCCGCGGGCACCGGCACTGATGAAGTCATCGGCAGACTGTACGAACTTCACTCTCTGGGGTTCGTCGAACGGCAGGGCGACGGCTGGCAGTTGACCTCGAACCGGCCAAGAGGAGGCGCATAAAGCGCGGTCGCCCGGCGAGGCGGTCGTTGACCTGGGGCGTTCCGGTGAAAGAGTGAAGCCGATGAGAGACGCGGTCTTCCCGGTGGCACCCGCCGGGACCGTGCGCCAGGCGCCGGTCCCGGGTCGCCCGCGCGAGTCGGGGCGCCCTTGCGGGCCCGCGCGATCCCGTACTCTTCGCGCACCGCGACACTTCCGTCACGCTACGCTCCCAAGGAATCCGGCTCCGGCAAAGGCGAAGCATGCCCCAGCACACCTCAGGGTCCGACCGCGCTGCGGTGCCCCCCGCTGCGCGCGGCAGCGAGCGGTCCACCGCGCCCTCGTCCCTGGAGGTGCTGTGGCGCTCGTACAAGGACTCGGGTGACGAGCGGCTGCGGGAGCAGCTGATCCTGCACTACTCGCCCCTCGTGAAGTACGTGGCGGGCCGGGTCAGCGTCGGCCTGCCGCCCAATGTGGAGCAGGCCGATTTCGTCTCCTCCGGAGTCTTCGGACTGATCGACGCCATCGAGAAGTTCGACATCGAACGGTCCATCAAGTTCGAGACGTACGCGATCACCCGCATCCGTGGCGCGATGATCGACGAGTTGCGGGCGCTGGACTGGATCCCGCGCTCGGTGCGGCAGAAGGCGCGCGCCGTGGAACGGGCCTACGCCACGCTGGAGGCCCAGCTGCGGCGCACCCCGACCGAGCACGAGGTCGCCGGGGAGATGGGCATCGGGGTGGAGGATCTCCACGCCGTTTTCAGCCAGTTGTCGCTGGCCAACGTGGTCGCCCTCGAAGAGCTGCTGCACGTGGGCGGGGAGGGTGACCGCCTCTCCCTGATGGACACCCTGGAGGACACCGCCGCGGACAACCCGGTGGAGGTCGCGGAGGACCGGGAGTTGCGGCGGCTGCTGGCGCGGGCCATCAACACGCTGCCCGAGCGGGAGAAGACCGTGGTGACCCTCTACTACTACGAGGGCCTCACGCTCGCCGAGATCGGCAACGTCCTCGGGGTCACCGAGAGCCGCGTCAGCCAGATCCACACCAAGTCGGTCCTGCAGCTGCGGGCGAAGCTGGCGGACGTCGGGCGCTGAACCGGCCACCGGGGTGCGGGGGCGGGGACCGAGAGCGTGCGACGGCCTTGCGGTACGTCCGTAGAGTGGAAGCGTGCCCAGGATTCGAGCGGCCTCCGTGGCCGAGCACCGGTCGATGCAGCGCGGCGCCCTGTTGGACGCCGCGCGTTCCCTGCTGTCCGAAGGGGGGACGGAAGCGCTGACCTTCCCCGCCCTCGCCGAGAGGACCGGCCTCGCCCGGTCCTCCGTGTACGAGTACTTCCGGTCCCGCGCGGCCGTCGTCGAAGAGCTGTGCGCGGTGGACTTCCCCGTGTGGGCGGCCGAGATCGAGGCGGCGATGTCCGAGGCGGAGGCGCCGGAGGCGAAGATCGAGGCGTATGTGCGCAGCCAGCTGGGGCTGGTGGGGGACAAGAGGCACCGGGCGGTCGTGGCGATCTCGGCGAGCGAGCTGGACGCCGGGGCGCGGGAGAAGATCCGGGCGGCGCACGGTTCGCTGATCGCGATGATCGTGGAGGCGTTGGCCGCGCTGGGGCAGGCGGAGCCGAGGCTGGCCGCGATGCTGCTCCAGGGTGTGGTGGACGCCGCCGTCCGGCGGATCGAGGCGGGTGCGGGGGAAGACCCCGTCGTCGTCACGGACGCGGCGGTGGCCATGGCCCTGCGGGGCGTCGGAGGCTGACCCGACCCGGCTCCCGGGCCCGCCCCGGCTCTGCCCCGGGCCCTGCCGCGGTTCCGACCAGGGCCCGGGCCCGGCCTAGGTTCCGCGCCGCGCCGTGCCGGTGCGGTCGCCCGTTGCCCTGCGGGGCTGTCCCCTACCCGCCCTTCCACCGTTCCCCGGGCCAGCCCGGACCTGCGCCTCAAGCGCCGGCGAGGCTGGGATGCCCCCGGGCCAGCCCGGACCCGGTCCTCAAACGCCGTTGAGGCTGGGGATACCCGGGGCGCTGCCCGGGCCTGCGTCTCAAACGCTGGCGAGGTTGGGGGATGCCCCGGGCCGGTCCGGGCCTGCGTCTCAAGCGGCGGTGGGGCTGGGGGCCCCGGGGCGGTGCCCGGGCCTGTGCCTCAAGCGCCGGCGAGGCTGGGGATGCCCTGGGTGCTGTCCGGTGTTCGGTCCTCAAGTGCCGGGCGGGCTGGGGCCGGGTCCCCTGGGGCTCCGCGCCGGACCCCGGTGCTCCAGTGGCGGACGGCTGGGGAGCCCCAGGCGCCGGGTGGTCGTGCAACGGCAGGAGGCGGGGGGTCGGGCGGGGGAGGAGGGCGAGGGGGTTGAGGTAGGTCTCCGTGTGGAGGAGGCCCCAGTGGAGGCAGGGGCGGGGGCAGTGCGGGCCGTCCGTGAGGACGGCCACCACCTGGCCCGCCGTGACCTCGGCTCCCTCCGCCACCAGGGGGCGGACCGGCTCGTACGTCGTGCGCAGGCCGTTCGGGAGCGTCAGCGAGAGGACCCCGCGGCCCGCGACCGGGCCGGCGAAGTGGACCCGGCCCGGACCGACCGCGCGGACCTCCGAGCCCACCGGGGCCGCCAGGTCCACCCCGCGGTGGCCCGCGGCGTACGGGGTCGGTGGCGGGTCCCACCAGCGGATCACCGTCAGGGGGGAGGGGAGCGGGCGTCCGCCCGGGGTGCTCGGAGCGTGCTGGGGCTCCGCCGGTCGCCCGGTCGGGCCCGGTGGTCCCGATGCCGCCGGAGACGGGCCCAGGGTCCCCGGTAGGCCCAGGGTCCCCGGTGGGCCCGGTGGCGCCGATGTCGCCGGAGACGCCCCCGGGGTCCCCGATGGCCCCGGGGGGCCCGGCGTGGCCGGCGGTGGGCCCAGGGTGAGGGGCAGGGTCAGGAGCAGGGTGAGCAGGAGCTTTGTCATGGGGGTCAGGGTTCCGGTCCCGGGGCCGGTCGTGCCCGGGCCTGTGGACGGGCGGGCGGCTGTGGACAACCGCGTCATCCGGCATACCGCCGGGTCCCGTACACTTCTTGTGGCGATCCGGGTCACCGGGTCGACTTCGCACGCCCCAGCACCGGCCCCTCAGGGCCAGGTGACAGCGTCTCTCGGTCCCCTCTACGGGGGCAGGGCGCGACAGGGGCGTCAGGAACCAAACCGAGAAAACAAGGAGATGGCCATGGCCGTCGTAACGATGCGGGAGCTGCTGGAAAGCGGCGTCCACTTCGGTCACCAGACCCGCCGCTGGAACCCGAAGATGAAGCGCTTCATCTTCACGGAGCGCAACGGCATCTACATCATCGACCTGCTGCAGTCGCTGTCGTACATCGACCGCGCCTACGAGTTCGTGAAGGAGACCGTCGCCCACGGCGGTTCCATCATGTTCGTCGGTACCAAGAAGCAGGCCCAGGAGGCCATCGCCGAGCAGGCGACGCGCGTTGGTATGCCCTACGTCAACCAGCGGTGGCTGGGTGGCATGCTCACCAACTTCTCCACCGTCTACAAGCGCCTTCAGCGTCTGAAGGAGCTTGAGGCGATCGACTTCGAGGACGTCGCGGCCTCGGGTCTCACCAAGAAGGAGCTCCTGGTCCTCTCTCGCGAGAAGATCAAGCTGGAGAAGACCCTCGGTGGTATCCGCGAGATGTCGAAGGTTCCCAGCGCCGTCTGGATCGTCGACACCAAGAAGGAGCACATCGCCGTCGGTGAGGCGCGCAAGCTCCACATCCCGGTCGTCGCGATCCTCGACACCAACTGCGACCCCGACGAGGTCGACTACAAGATCCCGGGCAACGACGACGCGATCCGCTCCGTCACCCTGCTCACCCGCGTGATCGCCGACGCCGTCGCCGAGGGCCTCATCGCCCGTTCCGGTGCCGCCACTGGCGACTCGAAGCCGGGCGAGAAGGCCGCTGCCGAGCCGCTCGCCGAGTGGGAGCGCGACCTGCTCGAGGGCGAGAAGAAGGCCGACGACGCTGAGGCCGCCCCGGCCGCCGAGGCTGTTGTCGACGCCCCCGCCGTCGAGGCCGAGGCCGCTCCGGCCGCCGAGGCCGAGGCCGTCGTCGAGGCTCCGGCCGCCGACGCCGAGCAGGCCTGACCCACTGAGAGCGCCCGGCGTTCATGCGCCGGGCACTCACAGCACGGACGATGACGGCGGGGGAGCCGCGCCACGAGCGCGCCTCCTCCGCCGTTCACCCGTAGATCTACGACTTCGAGAGAGAATCACAGACTCATGGCGAACTACACCGCCGCTGACGTCAAGAAGCTCCGCGAGCTCACCGGCGTCGGCATGCTGGACTGCAAGAACGCGCTGGTCGAGGCCGACGGTGACGTCGACAAGGCCGTCGAGGCACTCCGTATCAAGGGTCAGAAGGGCGTCGCCAAGCGCGAAGGCCGTTCTGCCGAGAACGGTGCCGTCGTCTCCGTCATCTCCGACGACAACACCTCCGGTGTCCTCGTCGAGCTGAAGTGCGAGACGGACTTCGTCGCCAAGGGCGACAAGTTCCAGGCGGTCACCGAGCAGCTGGCCAAGCACATCGCTGCCACTTCCCCGGCTGACGTCGAGGCGCTCCTGGTGTCCGAGATCGAGCCCGGCAAGACCGTGCAGGCGTTCGTGGACGAGGCCAACGCCAACCTCGGCGAGAAGATCGTCCTGGACCGCTTCGCGCAGTTCACCGGCGGTTACGTCTCGGCGTACATGCACCGCACGATGCCCGACCTGCCGTTCCAGATCGGCGTCCTCGTCGAGCTGGACAAGGCGAACGCCGACGTCGCCCGCGGCGTCGCGCAGCACATCGCCGCGTTCGCGCCGAAGTGGCTGTCCGCCGAGGACGTTCCGGCCGAGGTCGTCGAGTCCGAGCGTCGTGTGGCCGAAGAGGTCACCCGCGCCGAGGGCAAGCCGGAGGCCGCGCTGCCGAAGATCGTCGAGGGTCGTGTCAACGGCTTCTTCCGCGACAACACCCTGCTTGGCCAGGCGTACGCCCTGGACGCCAAGAAGTCCGTCCAGAAGGTTCTGGACGAGGCCGGTGTCACCCTGGTGCGCTTCTCGCGCATCAAGGTCGGCATCTGAGTCCGTCCGTACGCGACGGACACCGGACCCCGGTAGGGTCTGAAGCAGTCGCCCGCGTTCGCGCAGGGCGACCGCAGATCTGACGAGGAGGCCATTGCCGTAGAGGGAACCGCGAGGACCCACCGGCAATGGCCTTCTTCGTATGTGCACGAGGAGATCTCCATGAATCAGGGCGTGGACACCCACACCGCTTCCGACGACAAGAGCGACCAGGACAAGAAGGGCCGCCGCTTCATGCTGAAGCTGTCGGGCGAAGCCTTCTCCGGTGGCGGAGGACTCGGCGTCGACCCCGACGTAGTCCACGCCATCGCCCGCGAGGTCGCCGCGGTGGTCCGCGACGGCGCGGAGATCGCGATCGTGATCGGCGGTGGCAACTTCTTCCGCGGCGCCGAACTCCAGCAGCGCGGCATGGACCGGGCCCGGTCCGACTACATGGGCATGCTCGGCACCGTCATGAACTGCCTCGCCCTCCAGGACTTCCTGGAGAAGGAAGGCATCGACTCCCGCGTCCAGACGGCCATCACCATGGGCCAGGTCGCCGAGCCGTACATCCCGCTCCGCGCCGTGCGACACCTGGAGAAGGGCCGCGTCGTCATCTTCGGCGCCGGCATGGGCATGCCCTACTTCTCCACCGACACCACGGCCGCCCAACGCGCCCTGGAGATCGACGCCGAGGCCCTGCTCATGGGCAAGAACGGTGTCGACGGGGTCTACGACTCCGACCCGAAGAAGAACCCGGACGCGGTGAAGTTCGACGCGCTGGAGTACAGCGAGGTGCTGTCGCGCGACCTCAAGGTCGCCGATGCCACCGCCATCACGCTGTGCCGCGACAACAAGCTGCCGATCCTGGTCTTCGAGCTGCTCGCCGAGGGCAATATCGCGCGAGCCGTCAAGGGTGAGAAGATCGGCACGCTCGTGAGCGACCAGGGCACCCGGGCCTGAGCAGGCCCCGTCCGCCTGAACCATCCATTTCTGACATGCAGGAGCACGTGGTGACCGAAGAGATCCTCCTCGAGGCCGAGGAGAAGATGGAAAAGGCCGTCGTCGTCGCCAAGGAAGACTTCGCCGCGATTCGCACCGGTCGTGCGCACCCGGCGATGTTCAACAAGATCGTGGCGGAGTACTACGGCGCCATCACGCCCATCAACCAGCTCGCCTCCTTCTCGGTCCCCGAGCCGCGCATGGCGATCGTGACCCCGTTCGACAAGAGCGCCCTGCGCAACATCGAAACGGCCATCCGCGACTCCGACCTGGGCGTCAACCCCAGCAACGACGGCAGCATCATCCGGGTGACCTTCCCCGAGCTGACGCAGGACCGCCGCAAGGAGTACATCAAGGTCGCGCGCACCAAGGCCGAGGACTCCAAGGTCTCGATCCGCGCCATTCGCCGCAAGGCGAAGGACGCGCTCGACAAGCTCGTCAAGGACAAGGAAGCCGGCGAGGACGAGGTGCGCCGCGCCGAGAAGGAGCTCGACGACACCACCGCGAAGTACGTCGCGCAGGTGGACGAGCTGCTCAAGCACAAGGAAGCCGAGCTCCTCGAAGTCTGATGAACGACACTTCCTGGCAGCCGGAGCCGGTTCCGGCGGGTCCCGCCTACGATGCGCTGGTGGGCCCGCACACTCGGCCCATGCCCATCGTGCCCGATGCCGCCGGCCGTGACTTCGACGACCGGGAAGCACGCGATCGGGGGGCCGCCGCTGACGGCGGCTCCCTCTTCCGCGCCGAGACGCCGCCGCAGGAGCCCATGCCCAGCCCCCCGCCGACCCCGCCTTCGCCGGCACCGCAGGACGCCTCGCCCCCGCCGCAGAAGAAGCGGGCCGGGCGGGACCTGCGTGCCGCCATAGGGGTCGGAGTGGGCCTCGGCGCGGTGATCTTCGCCTCGCTGCTCATCGTCAAGGCGGTCTTCGTCGGCGTCGTCGTCGTGGCGGTCGTCGTCGGCCTGTGGGAGCTCACTTCCCGGCTGCAGGAGAAGAAGGGCATCAAGGCCCCGCTGGTCCCGCTCGCCATCGGCGGCGCGGCCATGGTCATCGCCGGATACGTCCGCGGGGCCGAGGGTGCCTGGGTGGCCATGGCGCTGACGGTGCTGGCCCTGCTCGTCTGGCGGATGACCGAGCCGCCCGAGGACTACCTCAAGGACGTCACGGCGGGCGCCTTCGCGGCGTTCTACGTGCCCTTCCTGGCCACCTTCGTCGCGATGCTGCTCACCGCCGACGACGGTCCGCAGCGGGTGATCACCTTCCTGCTCCTGACCGTGGTCAGCGACACCGGGGCCTATGCCGTCGGCTGGCGCTTCGGCAAGACCAAGCTCGCCCCGCGCATCAGCCCCGGAAAGACCCGCGAGGGGCTCTTCGGAGCGGTGGCCTTCGCGATGGGGGCCGGCGCGCTCTGCATGGAGTTCCTGATCGACGGGGGCGTCTGGTGGCAGGGCCTGGTGCTCGGCTTCGCCGTCGCCGTCAGCGCCACGCTCGGTGACCTCGGGGAATCCATGATCAAGCGGGATCTCGGGATCAAGGACATGGGCACCCTGCTGCCGGGTCACGGCGGCATCATGGACCGGCTGGATTCCCTGCTTCCGACGGCCCCCGTGGTCTGGCTGCTGCTGGCGCTGTTCGTCGGTACCGGCTGACCTGCGAAAAGGCGCCCGTACAGGCGGGGCGGTTACTCTTGGAAGGCGCGCTGCTTCTGCGGCGCGCCTTTCGTCTTACAAGGAGTACCTGCCATGGCCCGCCCTGTCCCGGGAGAGCTCACGTTCGTCGCCCCTCGTGGAGCGAAGAAGCCGCCCCGGCACCTCGCCGACCTCACGCCCGAGGAGCGCCGGGAGGCCGTCGCCGCGATCGGTGAGAAGCCGTTCCGGGCCAAGCAGCTCTCCCAGCACTACTTCGCCCGGTACGCGCACGACCCGGCCGAGTGGACCGACATCCCCGCCGCGTCCCGCGAGAAGCTCCAGCAGGAGCTGCTGCCGGACCTGATGAACGTCCTGCGGCACATCTCGTGCGACGACGACACCACCCGCAAGACCCTGTGGAAGCTGCACGACGGCACGCTCGTCGAGTCCGTGCTGATGCGCTACCCCGACCGGGTCACCATGTGCATCTCCTCGCAGGCCGGCTGCGGCATGAACTGCCCGTTCTGCGCCACCGGCCAGGCCGGTCTCGACCGCAACCTGTCGACCGCCGAGATCGTGCACCAGATCGTCGACGGCATGCGCGCCCTGCGCGACGGCGAGGTCCCCGGCGGGCCCGCCCGGCTGTCGAACATCGTCTTCATGGGCATGGGCGAGCCGCTCGCCAACTACAACCGCGTCGTCGGTGCCATCCGCCGCCTCACCGACCCGGAGCCCGACGGCCTGGGCCTGTCCCAGCGCGGGATCACCGTCTCCACCGTGGGCCTGGTCCCGGCGATGCTCCGCTTCGCCGACGAGGGCTTCAAGTGCCGTCTCGCCGTCTCCCTGCACGCCCCGGACGACGAGCTGCGCGACACCCTGGTCCCCGTGAACACCCGCTGGAACGTCCGCGAGGTGCTCGGCGCGGCCTGGGAGTACGCGGAGAAGTCCGGCCGCCGGATCTCCATCGAGTACGCCCTGATCCGTGACATCAACGACCAGGCCTGGCGTGGTGACCTGCTCGGCAAGCTGCTCAAGGGCAAGCGCGTGCACGTCAACCTGATCCCGCTGAACCCGACGCCGGGCTCGAAGTGGACCGCCTCGCGGCCCGAGGACGAGAAGGCGTTCGTGGACGCCATCGCCCGCCACGGTGTGCCGGTGACCGTACGCGACACCCGTGGTCAGGAGATCGACGGCGCGTGCGGCCAGCTCGCCGCCTCGGAGCGCTGATTTCCGCCAGTTGAGGTTTGCTTTCGGCCGCGGGGTACCCTGTGGCCGAAACCAATTTCATATTCCGACAGGGGAGCGCCACAGCGCTGAGAGTGCGGTATCCGTCACCGCAGACCCTCTGAACCTCGCCCCGGTCATTCGGGGTAGGAAGTTCGGTCATCACTCAAGCTGTTGCGCCCTGCCCGGCGTCCGCTCCACAGAGCGCCGGGCGGGGCCGCGTCTTCTCCTGGACATCCCAGGAGGAATGCACCAATGAGCACCACCAAGAAGATGGCGGGCGTCGCGCTCGCGGCCGCGCTCGGCGTCACCACGCTCAGCGCCTGCGGTGGCGGCGACGCCAAGGACAAGTCCGCCGGGGCGAGCGACGCCCCGAAGTCCAAGACGATCACCCTCGTCTCGCACGACTCCTTCAACGTGACCGACACGGTCCTCAAGGAGTTCGAGCAGCAGAGCGGCTACACCGTCAAGGTCCTGAAGTCCGGCGACGCGGGTGCGGCCCTGAACCAGGAGATCCTCACCAAGGGCTCCCCGCGCGGCGACGTCTTCTTCGGCGTGGACAACACGCTGCTCTCCCGGGCCCTCGACAACGGCATCTTCACGCCGTACGAGGCCAAGGGGCTGGCCGGCGTGAAGCCCGAGTTCGTGCTCGACAAGGAGCACCGGGTCACCCCCGTCGACTCCGGCGACATCTGCGTGAACTATGACAAGGCCTACTTCGCGGACAAGAAGATCGCCCCGCCGCAGACGCTGGACGACCTGATCAAGCCGGAGTACAAGAACCTGCTGGTCACCGAGAACGCCGCGACCTCCTCGCCCGGCCTCGGCTTCCTCCTCGCCTCCGTCGGCAAGTACGGCGACGAGGGCTGGAAGGACTACTGGAGCAAGCTCAAGGCCAACGGCGTCGAGGTCGTCGACGGCTGGGAGCAGGCCTACAACGAGCGCTTCTCCGGCTCGGCGGGCGGCAAGAAGGCCAAGGGCGACCGGCCGCTGGTCGTCTCCTACGCCTCCAGCCCGCCGGTCGAGGTCCTCTACGGCGAGCCGCAGCCGGCCGAGGCCCCGACGGGCGTCTCCACGGGCACGTGCTTCCGCCAGACCGAGTTCGCGGGTCTGCTCAAGGGCGCGAAGAACGAGGAGGGCGGCAAGGCGCTCCTGGACTTCCTGATCTCCAAGAAGTTCCAGGAGGACATGCCGCTCCAGATGTTCGTGAACCCGGTGACCAAGGACGCGGCGCTGCCGGAGCTCTTCACCAAGCACGGCGTGGTCATCGAGAAGCCCGAGACGGTCGCCCCGGAGGCCATCGCCAAGAACCGTGACCAGTGGGTCAAGGCCTGGTCCGCCCTCGTCGTGAAGTAGGACGAGTGAGCGAGGCTGCGAAGGAGAGCGGGCGGGCCACGGCCGTCAGGCTCGGTCTGATGGCCGTGCCGCTCGTCTTCTTCGGGCTGTTCTTCGCGTATCCCGTCGCCGCGATCGTCGGGCGCGGGCTCAAGACGGACGACGGCTGGCAGTTCGGCCGGATCGGCGAGGTGCTGGCCCGGCCCGACATCGGCGACGTGCTCTGGTTCACCACCTGGCAGGCGCTCGCGTCCACGGCGCTCACGCTCCTGATCGCGCTCCCCGGCGCGTACGTCTTCGCGCGCTTCGAGTTCCCCGGCAAACAACTGCTGCGGGCGCTCGTGACGGTGCCGTTCGTGCTGCCGACCGTCGTGGTCGGCACTGCCTTCCTCGCGCTGGTGGGGCGCAACGGCCTGCTGGACGAGGTGTGGGGGATCCGCCTCGACACGACCGTCTGGGCGATCCTGCTCGCGCACGTCTTCTTCAACTACGCCGTCGTCATCCGCACGGTGGGCGGGCTGTGGGCGCAGCTGGACCCGCGCCAGGAGGAGGCCGCCCGGGTGCTGGGCGCCGGGCGGTTCGCCGCCTGGCGGCGGGTGACGCTGCCCGCGCTGGGCCCGGCCGTCGCGGCCGCTTCGCTGATGGTGTTCCTGTTCACCTTCTCCTCCTTCGGCGTCGTGCAGATCCTGGGCGGGCCCGCGTACTCCACCCTGGAGGTGGAGGTCTACCGGCAGACCGCGCAGCTCCTGGAC
This sequence comes from Streptomyces sp. GL_141, assembly GCF_057834385.1. NCBI lineage: Bacteria > Bacillati > Actinomycetota > Actinomycetes > Kitasatosporales > Streptomycetaceae > Streptomyces > Streptomyces sp. GL_141. Next base: position 2,322,503 of record NZ_CM174402.1, on the reverse strand, counting down.
CTGCCCACGGCCGCCGTGCTGACGATGGTGCAGTTCGCGGCCATCGGAGCGATCCTCGGCGTGCACGCCTGGACCGTGCGCAAGCGGGAGACCGCGCTGCGGCTCGTCGACCCGGGGCGGACCACGCACCGGCCGCGCGGCTGGGCCCAGCGCACCCTGCTCGGCGGGGTGCTGCTGACGGTGGCGCTGCTGATCGTGGCGCCGCTCGCGGTGCTGGTCGAGCGGTCGCTCGACGCCCCCGGCGGCTACGGCTTCGGCTTCTACCGGGCGCTCCAGGAGGTGGGCGCCGGCGGCGGAACCTTCCTGGTGCCGCCGCTGGAGGCGATCTGGAACTCCCTGCAGTACGCGCTCGCCGCCACTGCCATCGCGCTGGTCGTCGGCGGGCTCGCGGCCGCTGCGCTGACCCGGCGCGCGGGCCGTTTCGTACGGGGCTTCGACGCGCTGCTGATGCTTCCGCTGGGGGTGTCGGCCGTGACCGTCGGCTTCGGATTCCTCATCACCCTCGACAAGCCGCCGCTGGACCTGCGGACCTCGTGGATCCTGGTGCCGCTGGCGCAGGCGCTGGTGGGCGTTCCCTTCGTCGTACGGACCATGCTGCCGGTCCTGCGCGCGGTGGACGGACGGCTGCGGGAGGCCGCCGCCGTGCTCGGCGCCTCACCGCTGCGGGCCTGGCGGGAGGTGGACCTGCCCATGGTGCGGCGCGCCCTGCTGATCGCGGCGGGCTTCGCCTTCGCCGTGTCCCTCGGGGAGTTCGGGGCGACCGTCTTCATCGCAAGGCCCGACCATCCGACGCTGCCGGTCGCCGTGGCGCGGCTGCTGGGGCGGGCCGGGGAGATGAACTACGGGCAGGCGATGGCCCTGAGCACGATCCTGATGCTGGTGTGCGCGGTGTCCCTGCTGGCGCTGGAGCGACTGCGACCCGACAAGACCTCCGGAGAGTTCTGATGACCCTGCTTCAGCTGGAAGGGGTGTCGGTCCGCTTCGGTGAGCGCGCGGTCGTGGACGCCGTGGACCTGGCGGTCGCCGAGCACGAGATCGTGTGCGTGCTGGGGCCGAGCGGGAGCGGCAAGTCCACCCTGCTCCGGGTGGTGGCCGGGCTCCAGCCCGTCGCCGGCGGGAGGGTGCTGCTGGGCGGCGCGGACCAGGCCGCAGTGCCCGTACACCGGCGGGGGGTGGGCCTGATGTTCCAGGACCACCAGCTGTTCCCGCACCGGGACGTGGGCGGGAACGTCGCCTTCGGCCTGCGGATGCGGGGTGCTTCGAAGCAGTCCTCCGAGACCCGGGTCACCGAGCTCCTGGAGCTGGTCGGGCTCCCCGGGGCGCAGGGCCGGGCGGTGGCCTCGCTGTCCGGCGGCGAGCAGCAGCGGGTCGCGCTGGCGCGGGCACTCGCGCCTTCGCCGCGGCTGCTGATGCTGGACGAGCCGCTGGGGCAACTGGACCGCGGGCTGCGGGAGCGGCTCGTGGTGGAGTTGCAGGGACTGTTCTCGCGGCTGGGCACGACCGTGCTGGCCGTCACGCACGACCAGGGTGAGGCGTTCGCGCTGGCCGACCGGGTGGTCGTCATGCGGGACGGGCGGATCGCGCAGGCGGGGACACCGCTGGAGGTGTGGCAGCGGCCGGCGTCCGAGTTCGTGGCGCGCTTCCTGGGCTTCGAGAACGTCGTCCCGGCGGTGGTGTCGGGTGGGGTCGCCTCCACTCCGTGGGGGAAGGTCGCGGTTCCCGCGGGGGCCGTTCCGGGGGCCGTGGAGGGGGACTGCCAGGTGCTGATCCGGCCGGCGGGGGTCGTGCTGTCGCCCGGGGGCGGGCTGGGGTGCGAGGTGGTGTCGCGGACCTTCCGGGGGACGCATGTCGCGCTGCTGCTGCGGCCTGAGGTGGGGCCGGTGCTGGAGGCGGAGTGCGGGCTGGAGGGGGCGCCGGCGGTCGGGGACCGGGTCGCGGTGTCCTTCGCCCCGGCCGAGGTGGTCGTGCTGCCGGGGGAGTAGGGGCCGCTGCGCGGGGCGGAGTCCCCGCTGCGACCTTTGCCGCTGTGCGGGGCGCCCCTGCGGGGCGCCCCGCGGGGCTGTCCCCTACCCGCCCTTCCTCCGTTCCCAGGGCTCTGCCCTGACCCGGTCCTCAAGCGCCGGACGGGCTGGGGAAGGGGGCCGGGCAGCGCCCGGACCCCTTCTGGGGCTCCGCCCCAGACCCCGGTCCTCAAACGCCGGACGGCTGAAAGTACCGCCGGGGGGTTGGTTTCAGGCGACCGGGGCTGGGGTTGGTTCCGGGGTGGGGACGTCGCCGTCCGCGCCTTCGTGGTTGCCGTACCAGGCGACCGCGACGGCGCCGGTTACCGCCAGGACGAAGCCGAGGACCGCGAGCCAGGCCATGCCGGGGCGGGAGGCGTCGCCCAGCCAGAGGACGCCGATCGCTCCGGGGAGCACGGTTTCGCCGACCACCAGGGCGGCGGTGGCGCCGTTCACCGAGCCGATCTGGAGCGCCACGGTGTGCAGGTACATGCCGCCGACCCCCGCCAGGACGATGGCGTACAGGGCCGGGTCGGTGAGGAGGGAGGGGAACGAGAACGGCTCCACGCCGTTCAGGATGCGGACCCCGACGCCCAGCGCGCCGAACGCCAGACCCGACAGCAGGCCCGCCAGGATCGCGGCCCGGGCGCCGAGGAAGCGTACGGCCACCGTGCCGCCGACGATGATCAGCACGGTCACCGCCAGCAGCCACCAGTGCGTGGCGGGCGGCGCGTAGTGGCCGCCCTCGTGGCCCGCGGCCGTCGCCAGCAGCACCAGGGCCGCGCAGACGACCCCGATGGAGGTCCATTCCTTGCGGGTCAGCCGGATGCCGAGCATCTTCACGCTCAGCACGGCCGTGATCACCAGGTTGGCGCTGATGACCGTCTGCGAGAGGAAGAGCGGCAGGAGCCGGGCGGCCAGCGCGCCCAGGCCGAAGCCCACGAAGTCCAGGATCGTGCCGACGATGAACTCCCAGGTCATCGCGGCCTTCGCCGTGGAGGTGAGGTTCGGGCCGCCGTGCTGGGTGACCCCCGCGGCGGCCGGCGACATCCGGGCCGCCCGCCGTGAGCCCACGGCTTGCAGGACGGATCCCGTGCCGTAGCAGATGGACGCCGCGATGGCGGTGAGCAGGCCTATGAGCACCCGAGGGCTCCGTTCACGTCTGGCAGGTTTTACGTAGTGCGTACCTCTTCCAGACGTGGAAAAGGGGCGGGGAGTTGCCTGCGTAGGTCAGGTTGTGGAGGTCAGCTCATCGCGGCGAGGGCCGCGGGGACCTCGGACACGGAGTCGACCAGTGCGATCCGGGACTCCATCGCCCGGCCGCGGGCCAGCGCCTGGAGCAGCGGCCAGGCGGGCAGCCGTTCGGTCCAGTGGGAGCGGTCGACGAGGACCATCGGGGTGGGCTCGCCCCGGGACGCGTAGTAATTGGGCGTCGCGTTGTCGAATATCTCCTGGACCGTGCCCGCCGCGCCCGGCAGGAACACCACGCCCGCGTTGGACCGGGCGAGCAGCCCGTCCTCCCGGGTGGCGTTCGCGAAGTACTTCGCGATGTGCCCGGCGAAGGGGTTCGGCGGCTCGTGCCCGTAGAACCAGGTGGGGATGCCCACCGAGTCGCCGCCCGTGACCGCCGGCCAGCGTTCCCGTACGGCGAAGGCCGCGCGCGCCCAGTCGGAGACGGACGGGGTGAAGGACGGGGCCTTGGCCAGCATCCGCAGGGCTTCGGGCAGCGCCTCGTCGGGGGCCGGGGCGAGGTACGCGCCGAGGTTGGCCGCCTCCATCGCGCCGGGGCCGCCGCCGGTGGCCACGGTCAGCCCGGAACGGGTCAGCGTCCGGCCCAGTTCGGCCGCGCCCCGGTAGGCGTCGCCGCCGCGGGCCATGGCGTGGCCGCCCATCACACCGACCACGCGGGCGCCGGCGAGGTGTTCGTCGAGGGCGTCGGAGATGGCGTCGTCGTGGATGGAGCGCAGCATCGAGGAGTAGATGTCCCCGTCCGCCGTGGTCTCCTGCAACCAGGCGTACGCCTCCGCGTCCGGGGTGTTCTCGTAGCCGCTCGACAGCCCGGTGAAGAGCTCCTCGGGCGTGTAGAGCAGGCCCCGGTACGGGTTGAAGGGGAGGTCGGGGACGGGCGGGAAGACCAGGGCGCCGTCCGCGCGCACCTTGACCGAGGCGTCCGGTTCCATGGCGCAGCCCAGGAACACGGCGGCCGAGGCGTCGGCGGACAGGAGGGCGAAGGTCCGCTCCAGCAGGTTGACCGACTGGATCCGGTACCCGCTCAGCGAGCCGCGGGCCACGACCCGGTCGAACTCGGCGAGCGTCTCGATCTCGGTATCGGACTCGATGTGTGGGTTGACCATTCGGCCCACCCTAAGGGCAGCCCGCCTCAGCGGGTCAATGCCAGCGACGTCAGCTGTGACACACCCCAGCTGAGCGGCAGGCACACCGCCACCAGCGCGGTGGCCCGTACGGTCGCGGCCGTACGGAGGACCTTGCCCGGGGCGCCGAGCCCGGTCAGAGTCTCGCGGGTGGCGGCCCGGGCCTGGTGGACCTCGACCGCGGAGACGAGCAGGGTGGCGGCCGCGCACAGGGCCACCAGGGCGGCGGCGGGCACGGTCAGCGGGCCGAGCGGGACCTGGAGCCCGCCGTGCTCGCGCAGGGCCACGGCGCTGAGGGCGCCCGCCCCGACGGCGCACAGGACACCGAGGGGTGCGCCCAGGCGGGGGGCCTCCTCCTGAAGGGCCCGCCCGGCCAGCAGCCGGAGCGCGCCCGGGCGGACGGACTGGACCAGCGCCCCGCAGGCGTAGGCCAGGCCGGGTCCGGCGAGGGCGAGCCCGAGGGCGGTCAGCGCCCAGCCCGCGGGCATGCCGGCTCCGCCGGGGCGGGCGTAGGCCAGCACGGCGAGTCCGCAGGCGGTGAGGGCGATGCCCCAGGGCAGTGCGGTCTGCGGCGCGGGCCGGGGGTGCGGGCGCAGGGCGAGGGCGGTGGCGATCGAGGCGGCCAGCGGCAGCAGGGCCAACAGGGTGAGGGCGGCCGCCACGGGCAGGGGCTGGTCGGCGTGGAGCAGCTCGGCTCCGGCGCCGTCGAAGGGCAGCCCGGTCACCTCCCCGCGCAGGTGGAGGAAGACGGCCAGGGCGACGGCGCTGCCGAGGGTGCAGGCCACGGCGGTGGAGATCGTCGCGACCAGGGTGAGCCGTACGGGTCCCAGCCCGGCGGCGTCCAGCCCTTCCGGGGGCCGGGTCGCGGGGTCGGTCCGGGCCACGGCGACGGCGAACTGGACGGTGACGGCGAGGGGGACCAGGGCCCACAGCAGCTGAGGGAACGATCCGGCGGGCCGGGCGGTGGCCTGCGCGAGCACGTACAGCAGCAGGAAGCCGCTGCCGGCCGAGGCCGCGGCGACGAGCAGCCGGCGCAGTTGTACCAGCGGCCGGGAGCCGCGGGCTAGGCGGAGAGCGAGCACGCGGCCTGGTCCTCCGGGGGCTGGGGGAAGGAGGTCGGGGAGAGCCCGGCCGCGGCTGCCGTGGCGGCCGGGCGGCCGTCGAGCAGGGAGAACCGCCGGTCGGCGACGGCCGCGGTCTCCTCGTCGTGGGTGGCCAGCAGCACGGTGATGCCGTGGGAGCGGGCGGCCGTGGTGAGCGTGCGCAGCAGCAGGGAGCGCTCGGCGCGGTGCAGCGGGGCCGTGGGCTCGTCGGCGAAGACCACGGCGGGCAGGTGCACGAGGGCGCGGGCGAGGGCGACGCGCTGGGACTCGGCCCGGTTGAGGGAGTCGGGGTGCTTGCGGGCGAAGGCCCCGATGTCGAGGCGGTCGAGCCATTCGCAGGCGACCCGTTTGGCGGTGCGGTGGCCGGCGCCCGCGATCAGCAGTGGCAGGGCGGCGTTCTCCCAGACCCGCAGCTCGGGCAGGAGCCGCGGCTCGGAGCCGATCCAGCCGAAGCGGTCGCGGCGCAGCCGCTCGCGGGCCAGGGTCCCCATGGTGTGCACGGGGACGCTGTTGAACCAGACCTCGCCCTGCTCGGGCCGCAGCCGTCCGGACAGGCAGCGCAGCAGCGTGCTCTTGCCGCTGCCGCGGGGGCCGGTCACGGCGAGGATCTCTCCCGCGCGGACACCGACCGAGACCCCGATGAGGCCCGGCGAGCCGCTGTGGGAGTAGTGAAGGGACCGTGCCCAGAGCAGATCGTCCTGGGGCGGGGCACTGTCCTGCCGAGCGCTGTCCGGCCGGGCACCGTCGTGCCGAGCGCTGTCCGGCGGAGCGTTGTCCCGTGGAGCCACCATGGCGTACACCTCCGTCCGGGGGAACGAAGCGGAGCCCGCTTGGTCACTGGCGCCGCAATGAGATGTAAAGAGATGAACGTCTTGGATGGTGACAGCACACGGCCCGGACCCCCGCGTTCTCACTCGAACGGAGGATCCGGGCCGTGTGGTCCGGCAGTTTGCCGCCTGCGGGACGGTGGAGGGACGCGGCTGGTTAGAGCTTGGTCCAGGCCTCGGTGAGCACGCGGCGCAGGATGCCCTCGATCTCGTCGAAGGTGCCCTGGTCGGCGGTCAGCGGCGGGGCCAGCTGGATGACCGGGTCGCCACGGTCGTCGGCGCGGCAGTACAGGCCGTTCTCGAAGAGCGCCTTGGAGAGGAAGCCGTAGAGCACGCGCTCGGTCTCCTCGTCCGTGAAGGACTCCTTGGTGACCTTGTCCTTGACGAGCTCGATGCCGTAGAAGTAGCCGTTGCCGCGGACGTCGCCGACGATCGGCAGGTCGTGCAGCTTCTCCAGCGTCGAGCGGAAGGCGTCCTCGTTGTCCAGCACGTGCTGGTTGAGGCCTTCCTTGTCGAAGATGTCGAGGTTGGCGAGCGCCACCGCGGAGGACACGGGGTGTCCGCCGAAGGTGTAGCCGTGCAGGAAGGTGTTGTCACCCTTGTAGAACGGCTCGGCGAGGCGGTCCGAGATGATGCAGGCACCGATCGGGGAGTAGCCCGAGGTCATGCCCTTCGCACAGGTGATCATGTCCGGGATGTAGTCGAACTTGTCACAGGCGAACATCGTGCCGAGACGGCCGAACGCGCAGATCGTCTCGTCGGAGACGAGCAGGACGTCGTACTCGTCGCAGATCTCGCGGACGCGCTGGAAGTAGCCGGGCGGCGGCGGGAAGCAGCCACCGGCGTTCTGCACCGGCTCCAGGAAGACGGCGGCGACGGTGTCGGCGCCCTCGAACAGGATCTCCTGCTCGATCTGGTCGGCGCACCAGCGGCCGTAGGCCTCGGGGTCGTCGCCGTAGATCGGGGCGCGGTAGATGTTGGTGTTGACCACCTTGTGCGCGCCGGGGACCAGCGGCTCGAAGGGGGCCTTGAGGGCCGGCAGGCCGGTGATGGACAGGGCGCCCTGCGGGGTGCCGTGGTAGGCGACCGCACGCGAGATGACCTTGTACTTGGTGTGCTTGCCCTGAAGCTTGAAGTACTGCTTGGCGAGCTTCCAGGCGGTCTCGACGGCCTCGCCGCCACCGGTGGTGAAGAAGACCTTGTTCAGGTCGCCCGGGGCGTAGTGCGCGAGGCGCTCGGCGAGCTCGACGGCCTTGGGGTGCGCGTACGACCAGATGGGGAAGAACGCGAGTTCCTGGGCCTGCTTGTACGCGACCTCGGCCAGTTCCTTGCGGCCGTGACCGGCGTTGACCACGAACAGTCCGGCGAGACCGTCCAGGTAGCGCTTGCCCTTGTCGTCGAAGATGTAGGTGCCCTCGCCGCGCACGATGGTGGGTACGGGCGAGTTCTCGTACGACGACATGCGGGTGAAGTGCATCCACAGGTGGTCGTAGGCGGTCTTGGAGAGGTCCTGGCTCACGGCTATCGCGTTCCCCACATGTAGGTCTGCTTCTTCAGCTTCAGGTAAACGAAGCTTTCGGTTGATCGCACGCCGGGGAGCGCGCGGATCTTCTTGTTGATCGTTTCCAGCAGGTGGTCGTCGTCCTCGCAGACGATTTCCACCATCAGGTCGAACGAGCCCGCGGTCATCACCACGTACTCGCATTCGGCCATCGCGGTCAGCGCGTCGGCCACCGGGTCGAGGTCTCCCTCGACGTTGATGCCGACCATCGCCTGGCGCCGGAGCCCCACGGTGAGCGGGTCGGTGACGGCGACGATCTGCATGACGCCCTGGTCGAGCAGCTTCTGTACCCGCTGGCGCACCGCTGCTTCGGACAGGCCGACGGCCTTGCCGATCGCCGCGTAAGGACGGCGACCGTCCTCTTGCAGTTGCTCGATGATCGCCAGGGACACAGCATCGACCGAAGGGGACGGTTGTCTGTTCCTGGAATCTGCGCTTCGACTGACCACGACCTCACTGTGCACGAGGAGTCGTCTGTTCCGCAAGGCGAGAACGATGTAATTCGTTGTTTCTGGAGTCAGATCTCACTGATTCCGTAGTTCGTGATGTGTGGGCCTGTCGAAAACGGCGTCTGAGGGGCTAGGCTGAGTAGCTGTCTCAACCATTGGACATGTGATCACAGGAGTGTGGCTGTAGTGACCACCGAACTGCGTCGTCTGCGCAACTACATCGGCGGGGAGTTCAAGGACGCCGCCGACGGGCGGACCACCGAGGTGGTCAACCCCGCCACGGGCGAGGCGTACGCGACCGCTCCCCTCTCCGGCCAGGCGGACGTCGACGACGCCATGGCCGCGGCCGCGGCCGCCTTCCCGGCGTGGCGCGACGCGACCCCCTCCGAGCGCCAGAAGGCCCTGCTGAAGATCGCGGACGCCTTCGAGGCCCGCGCGGACGAGCTGGTCGCCACCGAATCGGAGAACACCGGCAAGCCGCTCGGCCTCACGGCCAGCGAGGAGCTGCCGCCGATGGTGGACCAGATCCGCTTCTTCGCCGGTGCCGCGCGCCTGCTCGAGGGCCGTTCGGCCGGCGAGTACATGGAGGGGATGACCTCGATCGTCCGCCGTGAGCCGGTCGGCGTCTGCGCCCAGGTCGCGCCGTGGAACTACCCGATGATGATGGCCGTCTGGAAGTTCGCCCCGGCCCTGGCCGCGGGCAACACCGTGGTCCTCAAGCCCTCGGACACCACCCCGGCCTCCACCATCCTGATGGCGGAGATCATCGGTTCGATCCTGCCCAAGGGCGTCTTCAACGTCGTCTGCGGCGACCGCGACACCGGCCGGGCGATGGTCGAGCACCGCACTCCGGCGATGGCCTCCATCACCGGCTCGGTGCGCGCGGGCATGCAGGTCGCCGAGAGCGCCTCCAAGGACGTCAAGCGCGTCCACCTGGAGCTCGGTGGCAAGGCCCCCGTCGTGGTCTTCGAGGACGCCGACATCGCCAAGGCCGCCGAGGACATCGCGGTCGCGGGCTTCTTCAACGCCGGCCAGGACTGCACCGCGGCCTGCCGCGTACTGGTCCACGAGTCGATCCACGACGAGTTCGTCGCGGCGCTGGCCAAGAACGCGGCCGACACCAAGACCGGGCAGCCGGACGACGAGGACGTGCTCTACGGTCCGCTGAACAACCCGAACCAGCTCAAGCAGGTCGCGGGCTTCATCGAGCGCCTCCCCGCCCACGCCAAGGTCGAGGCGGGCGGCCACCAGGTCGGCGAGAAGGGCTACTTCTACGCCCCGACCGTGGTCTCCGGCCTCAAGCAGGACGACGAGATCATCCAGAACGAGGTCTTCGGCCCCGTCATCACGGTCCAGTCCTTCACGGACGAGGACCAGGCCCTGGCGTACGCGAACGACGTCGAGTTCGCCCTCGCCTCGTCCGTGTGGACCAAGGACCACGGCCGCGCGATGCGGATGTCCAAGAACCTCGACTTCGGCTGCGTGTGGATCAACACCCACATTCCGCTCGTCGCCGAGATGCCCCACGGCGGGTACAAGAAGTCCGGCTACGGCAAGGACCTCTCCGCCTACGGCTTCGAGGACTACACGCGCATCAAGCACGTCATGACCTCGCTCGACGGCTGACCGAAGGCCGGGCGGGCGGCCTGCCGGCCGCCGCATCGACCAGGTCACAGCCCTGAAGGGGCGGGTAGTAGACAACATGTCTATTGCCCGCCCTTTGGCGTTCCACCAGGCTCCTCCCATGCCTGAACTCGCCTTTTCCCGCCGCGCGGCGCTGCGCGGCCTCGGTGCCGCGGGCCTGCTGGCCGGCCTCACCGGCTGTGGTGTCCCGGCCGCTTACGTCCCAGAGAACCGGCGGGAGGGCCAGGACCGCTCCGCCGGCGACCGGAGCGTCTCCTTCTCCAACTGGCCCCTCTACATCGACACCGACGAAGAGGACGAGAGCAGGCGCCCGACGCTGGACGCCTTCACGGAGAAGACCGGCATCGAGGTCCGGTACACCGAGGAGATCAACGACAACGACGAGTTCTTCGGCAAGATCAGCCCGGCCCTGATGAACCGCCAGCAGACCGGCCACGACGTGGTCGTGGTCAGCGACTGGATGGCCGCCCGCTTCGTCCACCTGGGCTGGGCCCAGAAGATGGACCGCTCGGTGCAGGCGAACGTGTCGAAGCACCTGGACCCGCAGCTGCGCTCGCCCGCCTTCGACGAGGGCCGCCTGCACACCGTGCCCTGGCAGTCGGGGATCACCGGCATCGCCTACAACCGCAAGGCGCTCGGCCGGGAGATCAAGTCCGTCAAGGACCTGTGGCACCCGGACCTGGCGGGCAAGGTCACGCTCTTCTCCGGTCTCGACGAGTCCTTCTCCCTGCTGATGCAGGGCAACGGGGCCGACGTGACCAAGTGGACCGAAACCGACTTCCACCGGATGTGCGACCAGGTGGAGAACATGGTGAAGAAGAAGCACATCCGCCGCTTCACCGGCAACGACTACACCTCCGATCTGAGCAAGGGTGACGTGCTGGCCTGCCAGGCCTACTCCGGGGACGCGATCCAGCTCCAGGCCGACAACCCCGACATCGAGTTCGTGGTCCCCGAGGAAGGGGGCGAACTGTGGGCGGAGAGCCTGCTCATCCCCAACCTGGCTCCGCGCAAGGCCAATGCCGAGGCGCTGATCGACTTCTACTACGACCCGGAGGTGGCCGCGCTGCTCGCCGCCTCCGTCAACTACGTCTGCCCGGTCCCGGCCGCCCGGGAGGTGCTGGCCGCCTCGGACGACCAGGAGACCGCCGAACTGGCCGAGAACCCGCTGATCTTCCCCGACGAGGACATGCGCAAGCGGCTCGTCGTGGCCCGCGACATCTCCTCCGCCGAGCGCTCGTCCTTCGCCAAGCGCTGGAACGGCATCGTCGGTCTGTGAGAGTCGGGGTCTGATCTCGATCCGGCGACGGAACTGAACATGTTCAGCAATTGTGCTGAACATGTTCAGAAAGCTGAGTAGGCTTCCTTCCATGAGCGAGAGAAGCGCCCTTCTGCGGCGGATCCGTGCCTGGCTTGCCCTGTTCCTCGTCTGCCTGGTGCTGAGCGGACTCACCGCCTTCCCCCTGGTGAGCGAGCTCCACTGGGCCAATGCCCTGGTGGACAACGCGTGGCTGCGCCGGGTCGGCGACGGGCTGGAGCGGGCGGACTCCGAGTACCCCTTCCTCCTCTACGGAACCGACTGGCTGGCCTTCGCCCACCTGGTGATCGCGGTGTTCTTCTACGGGGTCCACCGCGACCCCGTGCGCAACATCTGGATCATCGAGGCCGGAATGATCGCCTGCGTCGGCATCGTTCCGCTGGCCCTGATCTGCGGGCCCATCCGGGGGATCCCCTTCACCTGGTCGCTGATCGACATGTCGTTCGGCGTCTTCGGGGTGGTCCCGCTGCTGATCCTGCGCCGCATGATCAAGCGGCTGGAGGCCATGCCGACGGACCCCGGCCCGGCCCTGGTCCCGGCCCCGGTCCCGGCGGCCCCGGTCGCGGACCTGGCCGGGGCGCGGGGCTGAGTCCGCGCTACTCGGCGAAGGCGGCCATGATGATGCCGAGGGCCACCGGGTTCATGTCCTGGCCCTTGGCATCGGTCGAGTTGACCGAGTACACGAGGGTGCGGGACAGGTCGCGGGTCCCGCCTATCGCCGTGTTGTAGCCGTGCCGGCCGCCCGTCTTGCCCCAGGCGACCGTGCCGTCGGGCAGCTTCATCCGCGCCATCCCGGCCGTCAGCGTCGCGGCCTTGCCCGTGCCGAAGTCCTTCACCGCGGGGACCGTGAACATCTCCTCCAGCTGCGCCGCCGGTACGAGGCGTCCGCTGAACAGGGCGACGGTGAACCGCTCCAGATCGGCCGTGGTGGAGATGATGTCGCCCGCCGCCCACCGGTCCGAGGAGTTCCACTCCGTCACGTCCCGCAGCTCGGTGGAACCGTCCTCCCGGGCCACCGCCTGGTACCCGTGGTTGTGGCGACCGGGTATGCGGTTCTGGAAACGGCCCGGGAAGGAGGTGTCCCGCAGCCCCAGCGGCTTCAGCACCCGCGCCGCGACGGCCTTCTCGTACGTCGTGCCCGTCACCTTCTCGATCAGCACGCCCAGCACCGTGTAGTTGATGTTCAGGTAGTGCTGGGCCGTGCCCGGGACGAACTCGGGGCCCTTGGCCACCGCGTTGGCGATCTGGTCGTGCGGATCGGTCACGTCGAACCGGTGCTCCCACTGCGCCTCGAAGGAGTCGCCCGGACCGTCGGCCGCCGGTATTCCGCTGGTGTAGTTGAGCAACTGCCGGACGGTGACCGTGCCGTACGCCTCGGGGACGGTCCCGGGCAGGTACCGGCGGACCGGCCCGTCGAGGTCGAGCTTGCCCTCCGCGGCGAGCTGGAGGACCACCGCCGAAGTGAAGACCTTGGTGACCGACCCGGCCCGGAACCGGCCCTCCTCGATCGCCGCGCGCCCGGTACGGATGTCCGCGACACCGGAACTGCCCTGCCAGCCGCCGCTCGTGCCGCCGACCCGTACCAGCGCGGCCGTGGCGTCCTTGTGGTCCGCCCCGAGTCCCGCGATCGCCTGCTCCAGCGCCGTGGCGTTCGGCGGGGTCGAGACCTGCGATGCCGGGCTCTGCGGTGCCGGGCTCTGCGCGGCCGGGGCCGCGGCGGCCGAAGCCCGCGCCGGGCCGGCCCCGGCGGCGACGGCCGGTCCGGCCGCGACGCCCAGGACCAGAGTGGTGGCGATCAGCGTGCGGGTCATTGCGTTCACGGTGGGATCCCCCTGTCGGCGCTCCGGGCGACTTCCGCCCCGATGACCTCAATGCTGCTGGTCGCGGGGGTGGTTGCGGATCACCACCGAGAGGGGTCTTTGCCGGTACGACAACTCACCACCGAGAGCGAGGAGATGCTCCTCGTCTCACTCTCCAGAGGGAGATACCGGAGAGCCAGCCGCGATCAGACCCGTCTCGTACGCGCAGATCACCGCCTGGATCCGGTCCCGCAGCCCCAGCTTCGACAGCACGTTGCCCACATGCGATTTGACCGTGTGCTCGCTCACCATCAGCTCCACCGCGAGCTCCGCGTTCGACAGCCCCCGCCCCAGGTGCAGCAGCGTCTCCCGCTCCCGGGCCGTCAGCACCTCCAACCGCTGCGCGGACAGCGCCTCCCCGGCCGTCTCCCCGGCCGCCGGCCGGGCCGTCGCCGCCGTGTACTCCGCGATCAGCCGCCGGGCCACCGAAGGCGCCAGCAGGGACTCGCCCGCCGCCACCACCCGTACGGCGTGCACCAGATCGTCCCGCCGCACGTCCTTGAGCAGGAACCCGCTGGCCCCCGCGTGCAGCGCCTCGTACACGTACTCGTCCGAGTCGAAGGTCGTCAGCATCACCGTCCGGCAGGAACTCGTACCCGAGATCTCCCGGCAGGCCTCGATCCCGTCCAGCACCGGCATCCGGATGTCCAGCAGCGCCACGTCGGGCGCGAGGGACCGTACCGCCGCGACCGCCGCGGCCCCGTCCCCGACCTCCGCCACCACCTCGATGTCCTCCTGGGCGTCCAGGATCATCGCGAAGCCGCTGCGCACCAGTTCCTGGTCGTCGGCCACCACCACACGGATCGTCACTTCCCCACCTCCGCGCCCGACGTTACAAGGACGACGCGCAGCTCGAAGCCGGTGCCGTCCGGCCCGGGCCCCGTCCGGGCCGTGCCCCCGTGGGCGGCGGCCCGCTCCCGGATCCCGATCAGGCCGTGCCCGCCCGGCCGCGCCCGCGGCACGGAGGCGGAGCCCGTACCCGCATCCGCCGTCGCGACCGGACCCCGCCCGTCGTCCGTGACCGTCACCGTGAGCTCCCGCTCCCCGTACTCCAGGCGCACGGCCACCGCCGAAGCCCCGGCGTGCTTGACCACATTGGTCAGGGCCTCCTGCACCACCCGGTGCACCGTCGCCTCCAGCGCCGCCGGCAGGGCGCGCACCGACCCGGTGCGCTCGTAGAGCACCTCCGGCCCGCTGCCCCGGACCCGCTCCAGCAGCCCCGCCAGCTCCCCGATTCCGGGCTGCGGGGAGCGCGGCGCCGCCTCGTCCGTGCGCAGCACCCCCAGCATCGTGCGCAGCTGGGCCATCGCGTCGCGGCCCGTCTCCGCGATGGCCTCGAACGCGGCCTCGGCCCGCTCGGGGGCCCTGCGTACGGCCACCGGACCGGCCTCCGCCTGCACGATCATGATGCTGACCGCGTGCGAGAGGATGTCGTGCATCTCCCGTGCGATCCGGGCCCGTTCGCGGGCCGCCGCCTGCTCCGCCTCGATCCGGTTGGCCCGCTCCAGCTGGGCGGCCCGGTCCACCAGGGCGGCCGTGTACGCCTGCCGGGTGTGCTGCAGCCGCCCCAGCGCGTACGCCGCGCCCGATACGAAGAGCGTGAAGAGCAGCTCCCGCGCGGTCCCGGTGTTCCAGCCCACCGACAGGGCGACCGTGAGGACCGTGAGCCCGCCCACCGCCAGCCGGACCCGGGCCGTGCACTGCAGGGCGACCGTGTAGAAGGCGAGCAGCCCCGCGTACGGAAGCGGCTGCCCGGGGCCGTCGACCGCCAGCTTGTACGCGCCGCCGGCCAGCAGGATCGCGGTCAGCACCACCACCGGAGCCCGGCGCCGCCAGACCAGCGGCAGCACGCCGAGCGTGGTCATCGCGTACGAGGCCCAGTCCGCGGGCGGCGCGTCGGCCGACCGGGGCACCACGAAGGGCATCGTGACGGCCAGTTGCACCAGCAGCGTCAGCCCCAGGTCCTGCCGGCGCGGACTGGCCCGCCGGACCCACGCTCCGAGCTCCCCCCAGGCCCGTATCACCGGCCGAACTCGGCCCGTACGGCTCCCAGCGCGTCCACCCGGTTCGTCGTGATCGAGTCCACCCCGGCCCTGAGCAGCGCGCGCATCGCACGCTTGGTGTCCGGGGTCCAGGCCGACACCAGCAGGCCGTCCCGGTGCAGGGCGTCCACCAGCTCCGGGCCGACCAGCCCGAAGCGGTAGTTGAGCCAGGTCGGGGCCACCGCGTCGATCAGCACCCGGCGCGGGGGAGCCAGGGTGGTCCACGTCAGCGCGATCTCGGCGCCCGGGTCGGCGGCGCGCACCGCCAGCATGGTGGCCGGACCGGCGCAGTAGTACGTACGGTCACGGGCCCCGCACTCGCGGACCTGACCGACGACGGTCCGTACGGTCTCGGCGGTCGCACCCGGCAGGTCGACCATGACCCGGCCCGCACCGGCGGCCAGCAGGGCGTCGCGCAGGGTCGGGATCCCGCCGTCCGTCAGCTCCTTCAGCTGCGGGGCCGTGACGTCTTCGAGCCGTACGTCATGGCCCCACAGCCGCTGGAGGTCCTCGTCGTGGAGCAGTACGGGGACCCCGTCGCGGGTCATCCGTACGTCGATCTCCACCGCGTCCGCGCCCCGCTCGAAGGCGGAGCGGATCGAGGGCAGGGTGTTCTCGCGGACGCGGTAGGGGTCCCCGCGGTGGCCTACGGCAGTCAGGGTGCGCATGCACCCCATTCTGCGGAACCGTCAGGAAGCCAGCCAGGCGGAGGTGTACGTGTCGATCTCGGCGGTGATCTTCGCCTTGCCGGCCGGGTCGAGGAAGGAGGCCTCGACGGCGTTCTTCGCGAGCTGGGCGAGGCCGCGCTCGTCGAGGTCCAACAGGCGGGCGGCCACCGCGTACTCGTTGTTGAGATCGGAGCCGAACATAGGCGGGTCGTCGCTGTTGATGGTGACGAGCACGCCGGCCGCCACCATCTCCTTGACGGGGTGCTCGTCGAGGGCGGCGACGGCGCGGGTGGCGATGTTGGAGGTGGGGCAGACCTCCAGCGCGATGCGGTGCTCGGCGAGGTAGGCGAGCAGCTCCGGGTCCCGGGTGGCGCTGGTGCCGTGGCCGATGCGCTCGGCGCCCAGCTCGCGGATCGCGTCCCAGATGGTCTCGGGGCCGGTGGTCTCGCCGGCGTGCGGCACGCTGTGCAGTCCGGCGGCGCGGGCGGCGTCGAAGTACGGCTTGAACTGCGGGCGCGGAACCCCGACCTCCGGGCCGCCCAGGCCGAAGGAGACCAGGCCCTCGGGGCGCAGGTCCAGGGCGAGGCGTGCGGTCTCCGCCGCGGCTTCCTCGCCGGCTTCGCCGGGGATGTCGAAGCACCAGCGAAGGATCACGCCGAGCTCGGTCTCGGCGGCCTTGCGGGCGTCCTCGATGGCCTCCATGAAGGCCTTCTCGTCGATCCCGCGGCGGGTGGAGGAGTACGGGGTGATCGTGAGCTCGGCGTAGCGGATGTTCTGCCGGGCCATGTCGCGGGCGATCTCGAAGGTGAGGTGGCGCACGTCGTCGGGGGTGCGGACCAGGTCGACGACGGAGAGGTAGACCTCGATGAAGTGCGCGAAGTCGGTGAAGGTGAAGTAGTCGGCGATGGCCTCCGGGTCCGTGGGGACCTTGGAGTCGGGGTGCCGGGAGGCGAGTTCGGCGACGATGCGGGGGGAGGCCGAGCCGACGTGATGGACGTGCAGTTCGGCCTTGGGCAGCCCCGCGATGAAGGGATGCAGGTCGGGCATGAGGGTGCCTCCGAAGGGCGCGTGCGGATGGAACGGCCTTCATCGTAGGCAGGATCCGCACCGTCGAAGGGGCCTGTCGGAGGGAGCGCTTAGCATGGCCGTACGAGAGGGGGGCGCCGTATGACCGATCAGAGCCCCGAGTCGCGAGACCCCTGGGCGCCGCTGGAGCAGCCCGCGGTCGATCTGGGCAAACAGCAGGGTGGGACGGGTGCGCCGGGCGCGCCGGGGGTGCACGACCAGCAGACCGTCGCGGGGATGCCGGGGGCCGGAGGCATACCTCCGGGCGCGCCGGTGCCCGCGCCCCAGCCCGGGCAGGCGCCCGGGGCGACGCCCGCCTACGGCTACCCGGCGCAGCCGGATCCGGCCGGGTACGGATACCCGGCCCAGCCGGGCGCACCGCAGGCCCCGTACGGCGGCTACCCCGGCCACCAGGGCGCCCCGCAGCCGTCGTACGGCGGCCAGCCGGGCTATCCCGGCCAGCCGGGCTATCCCGGGTATCCGGGGTACCCCGGATACCCGGGATACGCGCCCAAGAGCAACGGCTTCGGCGTCACCGCGCTCGTGCTCGGGATCCTCTCGGTGGTCACGTGCTACTTCGGCCTCCTGTTCGGCGTTCCGGCCGTCATCTTCGGAGTGCTGGGCCGCGGGAAGGCCAAGCGCGGCGAGGCAGACAACGACGGCATGGCGCTGGCCGGCATCATCACCGGCGCGGTCGGCATCGTGATCAGCTGCGCGTTCATCGTGTTCTTCGTCGTCGTCGCGGGCATGTCCGAAGACGGCTCCGACTACGACTCGGAGTTCTCGTCCCCGTACGAGAACACGCAGGTCTTCCACCGGGGTTGATCCGCGACCGGCGGGCACGGCGAAGGGCCGGGCGGGGACGCGTACGTCCCGGCCCGGCCCTTCGCCGTGCCGTCGGCAGGCCGTGTCAGACGCTCGTGTCCGCCTGCCCGGTCTCCCAGGGCCACCTGGCGTCCCGGCCGTCCTCGATCAGGGACACCATGCGGAAGGCCGCGTCGGTGAGCCCGCCGAAGGTGTGCCGGTGCGCCGACCCGGAGGGCGCGTGGCCCACCCGGTACCCGGCGAGGTTCCACGTGTACACCGGGACCGTGTCCGGCACCAGGGCCGTGGGATCGCCGCCGTAGGCGTAGGTGGCCTGCTCGTCGGTGACGATCAGGACCCGGTCGTGCCCCGCGTAGTGCTCGCGCACCGCCTCCGCCGTGTACGTGCCGCCGAGGTCCTCGAACCGCTCCAGGACCTTCAGCACCGATTCCCCGCGCCGGTAGTCGACCGCCTTGCTGGTGGAGCCGAACTGCACCAGGTCCGCGTCCTCGGCACGCAGCGCCAGCGCCGTCCCGAAGACGGCCGCCGCGTCCGCCCTGTTGAGCTGCGAGCGCTCCGACAGCGGCGACCACATCGACCCGGACCGGTCCACCAGGACCAGGGTCCGCCCGGGCAGCGCCGGTACGTGGGCCAGGGAGTGGCCCAGCGCCTGCTCCAGCGGGTACGCCCAGCGCAGCGAAGGCGCGTGCTGGTACGCGGCGAGGTAGCGGAAGGGGAACTGCCGGGCCCGGGCGACGGTCTCCGGGTCGGAGATCTTCGCCGCGACCCGCGCGGCGACCTCGTCCGAGACTCCGGCCTGGTCGAAGTTGCGCAGGTTGCGCAGCAGCGCCATCGCGCCCATGGACGGGATGACCGCCTCCCAGGCGGCCGCGTCCATCGGCCCCTGCAGCCAGCCGGCCAGCGCCTCCCAGGTCATGCCCGCCGCGGCGAGCCGCTCGGGGCCGTCCGCCGCGGTGACCACGGCCCCGCGCTCCGCCACGGGCAGCTCCATCAGGGCCCGGTGCGCGAGCAGGGTCCGGTTGCCCGGCGGGACCTCGGCGGTCTCCGGGTTGTGCCGGCGGTCGAGGGCGTGCCGGAACAGCTCGCCCTGCCAGGGCTTGGCGGGGTCGGGGGAGGCGTGCACGAGGTTGAGGACGTCGCCGAAGCGGAATCCCCGGGAGGCCGTGTCGTACTTCAGCAGCGAGCTGCCGGAGTAGAGGCGGCGCACGGCGTCGGCGATCCCGCGCTTGACGGGCTTGGGCACGTTCCGCCCGTACGCGGCCGTCCAGTAGGCGAGCAGCTCGCCGGGCTCGTCCGCGCGCAGCAGTACGGAGTCCACGACCTGCCGGTTCGACGGCCCCGCGGTCGCTCCGGCGTCGAGCCGCGCCTTGACGTACTCGGCGGCGCCGATGAGCGAGGCGGTCCGCATGTTGCCCTCGCCGCGGAGCCAGCCGAGCAGACCGGCGGTCCACTGCGGATCCTCGACGGCGAGCGTGCGCACGAGCGCGGCGAAGCGGTCGTCGCGGGCCGCGGAGCCCTCGTAAGAGGTCTGCTGGGTCACGAAGTTGGCGACGGCGAGCAGGAACAGCTCGGACCGCTGATCGCGGACGTAGCCGAGGCTGCCGTGGTGGTTGCGAGCCCGGGCGCCGGTCGAGCGGACGGGCGAGGTGGCCGCGGCGGTCGAGCCGGCCGCGGGCGCGGCCTTGGGCCGGCGCAGGTTGAAACGAGCCATGAGAATTCCCCCGAATTCAGCGGACTTGGGGGAGGACGTGACGTGCGGAACGCCCGAGATCAAGAGTCGGCGACGGACTAGTCAGATGCTCAATCCGCTGAGCTACCGGCCGGAGCCGGGCGGGATTCGAACCCGCCGCCTTCTGATCCGAAGAAGTAACCGTTGCCTGCGCACCGGGCGTTCCGCACGCGTGCCTCCCGAGAAAGAAGTGGCCGCGGCGTTGTTTCGTGGAGGAAGTAGCCGTGGCCTGCGCACCGGGAGGTGCGAACGTGGGTGTCCAGAGTTCGAGGTCGGTGAAACCACGTGGTGCTCTACCAACTGAGCTACACCGGCCCGAAGCCGGTGACGGGACTCGAACCCGCGGCCGCCCCATTAACAGTGGAAGTAGGTCTCACCTGCGCACCTGGACAAGGATCACGCTAGACGCACACCCCTGGCGGCCGCGAGCGATTAAAGCTCCGCCCGCAGCCGCTCGCGCGCCTCCATCAGCGCGAAGCCCAGCAGGTTCAGGCCGCGCCAGCGCGCCGGGTCCAGCGCGCGCTCGTCGTCGGCGGCCAGGCCTATGCCCCAGATCCGGTCCATCGGGCTGGCCTCCACCAGGACCCGCTTCCCGGTCGAGAGCAGGTACGAGGTCAGCGCCGGATCGGAGCCGAACTTGTGCACGCTGCCCTCCACCACCAGCGCGAACCGCTCCCGCTCCCACACCGCGTCGTCGAAGCCGCGCACCAGCCGCCCGGCCTTCTTCGCGGCCGCCGGGCTCTTCGCCTCCAGGGCCGCGCGCTCCGCCTCGGCGTCCTCGAACAGACGAGCCTTTCCGGCCATCATCCAGTGTTCGGCGGTGGCGTACCGCACGTCACCCACGGTGAACTCGGACGGCCACCACTGACTGAGGCAGCTCGGTCCGAGCGTCCCGTCCGGCCGCGGACGGTGTCCCCAGAACGGTAGGAACTTCAGCCGCTCACCCCGGCTGACCTGCCCGATCAGTTCCTCGATGTTCTCCATGCATGCGAGTCTCGCAGGAGCCACTGACACTTCGTACGGGATTTCGGGCGCGCCTCGACACATGGTCGACCGATTCCGTCGCGTAATCAAAAGGCAACAACGGAATCACTTGGCCGAGGGGTGTACCTCTGCCAGGATCGGCACTCAATTCGAGCTGTAGCTCGAACTGTAGCTACGGAGAGCGTGAGAGCGTGATGGGCAACCGCTTCCAGGTCAAGGTCCAGGTCAAGGGCCGATTCGCCGAAGGCGCGCAGTACATCGACGGGCAGCTGCGGCCCGGCACCTCGGGTCGGTCACACACCGTGGTCGACCCCGCCACGGGCGAGGAGGTGCTCACCTACGAGCTGGCCTCCACCGCCGACGTGGACGCCGCCGTCGCCGCCGCCAAGCGGGCCTTCCCGGGCTGGTCCGGGGCCACCCCGGGGGAGCGCTCCGACGCGCTGCACCGGCTGGCCGGGGTGCTGGCCGAGCGGGCGGAGGAGTTCGCGTACGCGGAGTCCCTGCAGTGCGGCAAGCCGGTCAAGCTGTCCACGGAGTTCGACGTTCCCGGGACCATCGACAACACCGCGTTCTTCGCGGGCGCCGCGCGCCACCTCCAGGGGCAGGCCGCCGGGGAGTACTCCGGGGACCACACCTCGTACGTGCGCCGCGAGGCGATCGGGGTCGTGGGCTCCATCGCGCCGTGGAACTATCCCCTGCAGATGGCCGCCTGGAAGATCCTTCCGGCCATCGCCGCGGGCAACACCATCGTCCTCAAGCCCGCCGAGCTCACCCCGCTGACCTCCCTGATGTTCGCCCAGGCGGCCAAGGAGGCGGGCCTGCCCGACGGCGTGGTCAACATCGTCACCGGCGCCGGCCGGGACGCGGGCGAGCACCTGGTCGGCCACCCGGACGTGGTCATGACCTCCTTCACCGGGTCCACCGCCATCGGCAAGCGGGTCGCCGAGATCGCCACCGCCACCGTCAAGCGGCTCCACCTGGAGCTGGGCGGCAAGGCCCCCTTCCTCGTCTTCGACGACGCCGATCTGGAGGCCGCCGCCAACGGCGCCGTCGCCGCCTCCCTGATCAACACCGGCCAGGACTGCACGGCCGCCACCCGTGCCTACGTCCAGCGCCCCCTCCACGACGCCTTCGTCGCCCGGGTCGCCGAGCTGATGGAGACCGTCCGCGTCGGCGACCCCTTCGACCCGTCGACCGACCTCGGCCCGCTGGTCTCGCACGCGCACCGCGACCGGGTCGCCGGTTTCGTCGAGCGCGCCCGCGCGTACGCCACCGTCGTCACCGGCGGCGAGATCCCGGGCGGAGAGCTCGCGGACGGCGCGTACTACCGGCCCACGCTGATCTCCGGCGCTGCCCAGGACAGCGAGGTGGTCCAGTCCGAGATCTTCGGTCCGGTCCTCGTGGTCCTGCCCTTCGACACCGACGACGAGGGCATCGCGCTGGCCAACGACACCCCGTACGGTCTCGCCGCCTCCGCCTGGAGCCGTGACGTGTACCGGGCGAACCGCGCCACCCGAGAGATCCAGGCGGGCTGCGTCTGGGTCAACGACCACATCCCGATCATCAGCGAGATGCCGCACGGGGGCTACAAGGCCAGTGGCTTCGGAAAGGACATGAGTACCTACTCCTTCGAGGAGTACACGCAGGTCAAGCACGTGATGTACGACAACACCGCGGTGGCGGCGAAGGACTGGCACCGCACGATCTTCGGGGACAGATAACCAGTAGCCGCCCGACCAGCGGCCCGCACCCATCCCGAAAGGGCACCTCCCATGGAGCAGTTCGAGCCCGACCGCCTCTCGACGGCGCAACTCGCCGCCATGCGGCGCAGCCTCACCACCGGGCGCGGCGCCCTCACCCGCCGCTCCGTGCTGCGCGCCTCCGGAGTCGGAGCGCTCACCCTCGGCGGCCTGTCCGCGCTGGCCGGCTGCGGCATTCCGCCGGCCAAGCGCGCGGAGGGCACCGCCGCGGCCTCCGACGACCACTCGGAGCAGGAGAAGGAGATCAACTTCTCCAACTGGACCGAGTACATGGACACCAGCGAGGACGAGAAGTCCCGTCCCACGCTGGAGGAGTTCACCAAGCGGACCGGTATCAAGGTCAAGTACACCGAGGACATCAACGACAACGTCGAGTTCTTCGGCAAGATCAAGCCCCAGCTCGCGGCCGGCCAGGACACCGGCCGCGACCTGATCGTCGTCACCGACTGGCTCGCTTCGCGGATCATCCGGCTCGGCTGGGCCCAGAAGCTGGACCCCTCCCACCTTCCGCACGCCTACGCCAACCTGATCCCGCAGTTCCGCAGCCCCGACTGGGACCCGGGCCGCGCGTACAGCTACCCCTGGACCGGCATCAACACCGTGATCGCCTACAACACCAAGGCGACCGGCGGGAAGAAGGTCGACTCCGTCACGCAGATGCTCGACGACCCCACCCTCAAGGGCCGCGTCGGCTTCCTCACCGAGATGCGCGACAGCGTCGGCATGACCCTGCTCGACCAGGGCAAGGACCCGGCGAACTTCACCGACGCCGACTACGACGAGGCGATCGGCCGGCTCCAGAAGGGCGTGGACAAGAAGCAGATCCGCCGCTTCACCGGCAACGACTACACCGCGGACCTCGACAAGGGCGACCTCGCAGCCTGCCTGGCCTGGGCCGGCGACGTCATCCAGCTTCAGGCCGGCAACCCGGACATCCAGTACGCGATCCCGGCACCCGGCTACATCACCTCCAGCGACAACCTGCTGGTCCCCGTGAAGGCCCGGCACAAGGCCAACGCGGAGCGGCTCATCGACTACTACTACGAGCCCGAGGTGGCGGCGCAGCTGGCCGCCTACATCAGCTACGTCTGCCCCGTCGAGGGCGTCAAGGACGAGCTGGCCAAGATCGACCCGGCGCTCGCGGACAACGTCCTGATCGTCCCCGACAAGGCGATGGCCGCCAAGTCGCACGCCTTCCGCTCCCTCACCGGCGAGGAAGAGACGGCGTACGAGGAGAAGTTCGCCAAGCTCATCGGAGCCTGACGGGTCCCGCCGCGTCCCACCGGCGGCGACACCCGTACCGGCACCTGCCCCTTCCACGACACACCACCGAAGGCCCAGGCCCATGACTGACAAGACCGAAGGCGGCGACGTCCGCCTCGCCGGGATCAGCAAGCACTACGGATCCTTCACCGCCGTGCACCCGCTGGATCTCACCATCCCCCAGGGCTCCTTCTTCGCCCTGCTCGGCGCCTCGGGCTGCGGGAAGACCACCACCCTGCGCATGATCGCCGGCCTGGAAGAGCCCTCCACCGGCACCGTCAGCCTCGGAGACCGCGAGGTCACGCACCTGCCGCCGTACAAGCGCCCGGTCAACACCGTCTTCCAGAGCTACGCCCTCTTCCCGCACCTCGACGTCTCGGAGAACATCGCCTTCGGGCTGCGCCGCCGCGGCATCAAGTCGGTCAAGAAGCAGGTCGACGACATGCTGGAGCTGGTCCAGCTCGGCCAGTTCGCCCAGCGCAAGCCGCACCAGCTCTCCGGCGGCCAGCAGCAGCGCGTCGCCGTGGCCCGCGCGCTCATCAACCACCCCCAGGTCCTCCTCCTCGACGAGCCCCTCGGTGCCCTCGACCTCAAGCTGCGCCGCCAGATGCAGCTGGAGCTGAAGCGGATCCAGACCGAGGTCGGCATCACCTTCGTGCACGTCACGCACGACCAGGAAGAGGCCATGACCATGGCCGACACGGTCGCCGTGATGAACGGCGGCCGCGTCGAGCAGCTCGGCGCCCCCGCCGACCTCTACGAGAACCCGAAGACGACCTTCGTGGCGAACTTCCTCGGCACCTCCAACCTCATCGAGGCCGAGGTCCTGGAAGCCGGCGCGTCCGACGTCGTCGTCTCCTCGGCCGGTACGAAGCTGCGCGTCCCGGCGGCGCGATGTTCGACCACACCCCGCGCCGGCGGCAAGCTGCTGGTCGGGGTGCGCCCGGAGAAGATCTCCCTGGTCCACGCGGACGCCGAGGACACCGTCGAGGCCGGCCGCAACAAGATCGCCGGCAAGATCGCGGCCACCTCCTTCATCGGGGTCTCCACGCAGTTCGTCATCGACAGCCCGGTCTGCCCGGAGCTGGAGGTGTACGTGCAGAACATCGAGCGCGACGCCCGCCTGGTCCCCGGCGCCGACGTGATACTGCACTGGAACCCCGACCACACCTTCGGCCTCGACGCCGCTCAGGACATCGACGCCGGCATCGAGACGGTCGAGGAGAGCGCGTGACCGCCCCCGCGACCCTGCCCGAGGTCGCCGTTTCCGCCGAGCCACCGGTGCACAAGCCGTCCCTGAAGAAGCGCCTGGTCCCGTACTGGCTGCTGCTCCCGGGCATCCTGTGGCTGCTCGTCTTCTTCGTGCTGCCGATGATCTACCAGGCCTCGACCTCGGTGCAGACCGGCTCCCTCGAAGAGGGGTTCAAGGTCACCTGGCACTTCCAGACCTACTGGGACGCCTTCACCGAGTACTACCCGCAGTTCCTGCGCTCCCTGCTCTACGCCGGCACCGCGACCGCGCTGTGCCTGCTGCTGGGCTATCCGCTGGCCTACCTGATCGCCTTCAAGGCGGGCCGCTGGCGCAATCTGCTGCTGGTGCTGGTCATCGCCCCGTTCTTCACCAGCTTCCTGATCCGCACCCTCGCCTGGAAGACGATCCTGGCCGACGGCGGCCCCGTGGTCGGCGTCCTCAACACGGTCGGCTTCCTGGACGTCACCAGCTGGCTCGGCATGACCGAGGGCGACCGCGTCCTCGCCACGCCGCTCGCGGTCGTCTGCGGTCTGACGTACAACTTCCTCCCCTTCATGATCCTTCCGCTCTACACCTCGCTGGAGCGCATCGACACCCGCCTCCACGAGGCGGCCGGGGACCTGTACGCCCGTCCCGCCACGGTCTTCCGCAAGGTGACCTTCCCGCTGTCCATGCCGGGCGTGGTCTCCGGGACCCTGCTCACCTTCATCCCGGCGAGCGGCGACTACGTCAACGCCGAACTGCTCGGCTCCACGGACACCCGCATGATCGGCAACGTCATCCAGTCGCAGTACCTGCGCATCCTCGACTATCCGACGGCGGCCGCGCTGTCCTTCATCCTCATGGCCATCGTGCTCGTCATGGTCACCATCTACATCCGCCGAGCGGGGACGGAGGACCTGGTCTGATGAAGAGCGCCACCACCTGGCTGCGCCGCAATCTCGTCGTGATCGCGGGGCTCGGCACGCTCGCGTACCTGATCCTGCCGAACGTCGTCGTCACGGTCTTCTCCTTCAACAACCCCACCGGGCGCTTCAACTACGCCTGGCAGGAGTTCTCCCTCGACGCGTGGAAGGACCCCTGCGGGGTCGCCGACATGTGCGAGTCGCTCTCGCTCTCGCTCCAGATCGCCCTGTGGGCCACCATCGGCGCCACGGTGCTGGGCACCGCGATCGCCTTCGCGATGGTCCGCTACCGCTTCCGGGGGCGCGGCGCGATCAACTCGCTGATCTTCCTGCCGATGGCCATGCCCGAGATCGTGATGGCGGCGTCCCTGCTCGCCCTCTTCCTCAACATGGGCATCCAGCTCGGCTTCTGGACGATCCTGATCGCCCACGTCATGTTCTGCCTCAGCTTCGTCGTCGCCGCCGTCAAGGCCCGGGTGCTCTCCATGGACCCCCGCCTGGAGGAAGCGGCCCGCGATCTCTACGCCGGACCCGTGCAGACCTTCCTGCGCGTCACCCTGCCGATCGCGGCCCCCGGTATCGCGGCGGGCGCGCTGCTCTCCTTCGCGCTCTCCTTCGACGACTTCATCATCACCAACTTCAACTCGGGCAACACCGTCACCTTCCCCATGTTCGTGTGGGGATCGGCCCAGCGCGGTACGCCTGTACAGATCAACGTCATCGGCACCGCGATGTTCGTCATCGCGGTCCTGGTGGTGCTGGGCGGCCAGATGGTCGCCAACCGCCGCAAGAAAGCACAGCCCAAGTAACACCTGTAGGGAGTTGGAAGACATGGCCCCAGACGCCATGCGCACCGCTGCACGATCTCTTTCCGAAGCGAAGCCGGTCTCGTACTGGCTGGACGACCCCGGCAAGCCCGCCGCCGAGCCCGCCCTCACCGGGGACGAGCACTGCGACCTGCTCGTCATCGGCGGCGGCTACAGCGGCCTGTGGACCGCGCTGATCGCCAAGGAGCGCGACCCCGCCCGGGACGTCGTCCTCATCGAGGGCCACGAGGCGGGCTGGGCCGCCTCGGGCCGCAACGGCGGCTTCTGCGCCGCCTCCCTCACCCACGGCCTGGCGAACGGGATGGCCCGCTGGCCGGACGAGCTCGCCAAGCTGGAGGACCTCGGCGCCCGCAACCTCGACGCCATCGAGGAGGCGGTCGCCCGCTACGGCATCGACTGCGACTTCGAGCGCAGCGGCGAGATCGACGTGGCCACCGAGCCGCACCAGGTCGCGGAGCTCCGTGAGTTCCACGCGGAGGCCGAGCGGCTCGGCCTCGCAGGCCGCTCCGAATGGCTGGATGCGGACGCCATCCGCGCCGAAGTCGACTCCCCGACCTTCCTCGGCGGGATCTGGGACCGCGACGGCGTCGCCATGCTCAACCCGGCGAAGCTCGCCTGGGGCCTGAAGCGCGCCTGCCTGGAGCTGGGCGTGCGGATCTACGAGAACACGCGCGGGCTGGACCTGACCGGCTCGGGAGCCGGCATGGCCGTGCGCACCCCGTACGGGCGGGTCTTCGCCCGCCGGGTCGCGCTGGGCACCAACATCTTCCCGTCGCTGGTCAAGCGGGTGCGCCCGCTGACCGTCCCGGTCTACGACTACGCGCTGATGACGGAGCAGCTCACCGAGGAGCAGCTGGCCTCGATCGGCTGGAAGAACCGGCAGGGACTCGGCGACAGCGCCAACCAGTTCCACTACTTCCGGATCACCCCCGACCGGCGGATCCTGTGGGGCGGCTACGACGCGATCTACCCGTTCGGCGGCAAGCTCGACGCCGAGCACGACCACCGGCCCGAGACCTACCTCAAACTCGCCGAGCACTTCTTCACCTGCTTCCCGCAGCTGGAAGGAGTGAAATTCAGCCACGCCTGGGGCGGGGCGATCGACACCTGCACGCGCTTCTCCGCCTTCTTCGGCACCGCGCACGCGGGCAAGGTGGCCTACGCGGCCGGCTACACCGGACTGGGCGTCGGGGCCACCCGCTTCGGCGCCGACGTGATGCTGGACCTCCTGGCGGGGGAGAAGACCGAGCGCACCGAGCTGGAGATGGTCCGCTCCAAGCCGATGCCCTTCCCGCCGGAGCCCTTCGCGTGGACCGGCATC
Organism: Streptomyces sp. GL_141; assembly: GCF_057834385.1. NCBI lineage: Bacteria > Bacillati > Actinomycetota > Actinomycetes > Kitasatosporales > Streptomycetaceae > Streptomyces > Streptomyces sp. GL_141. Next base: position 2,294,729 of record NZ_CM174402.1, on the reverse strand, counting down.
ACGATGACGAAGTGGTCGCTGGCCCGGGCGGACCGGCTGGGCGGGCACCGCAACCTGTGGCTGAAGACGCTGGACCGCTTCGGCCTCGGCTTCGACAGCTGAGGCCGGGGCCCGACGGCCCCGCACCGCCGCGCCGTTCCGGTGCGCTGATCGGGTAAGCGACCTCCGCACGCCCCGGGCGCACATCACCCCGGGCGGTGTGACCTGCTTCACTACCATGGAGTAACGAAACCCGCGTCATACCTGCGCCCGGCCCCGCTCTCTCCTGTGAGAACGCTTCACCTCATCACAGAGAGCGGAGGCCGGGCGATGACGATCCCGGGGGACAAGACGGCAGTGGAATGGCTGGTCTCGGTGGCGCCCGACCCGGACGCCTGCCGGTGGGAGTGGGAGCGCAACCCCCTCGGGGTCGCCCTGCTGCCCGCCGGCCGCCGGTGGGACGTGCTGATCCTGCCGGGGGAGCTGGGGCACACCACCCTCGACGTACTGAACGCACTGCTCGACCGGCCCGGCCCGGTGCTCGCCGATTTCGGCGACTCCAGGCTGGGCTTCTTCGTGCCCCCGGGCACGGCCTCCCGCTGGATCGGGACGGGCGTACGGGGAGCCGGGCGCGGGACCTGGATCGTGGTCCCCTACCCCGGCCGGGCCACGGGCGGGGTCCGCTGGCTCGTGGTCCCGGACGGGCGGGGCACGCTCACCGATCCGGTGGTGCTGGAGCTCGCGATGCACGAGGCGGCGGCGCGCGTCGTGGGGCGGGGAGGCGGGAAGTCTTGACAAGGGCATTGGTCTGGACCATCTTGGGCGCCGCTGCGCCTTCCCCCACCGCTTCCCCGCGCGCGGCCCGGCTCCATCCCCCCATGTACCGGAGGCAGTTGTGCGCCCCACCCGTTCTGCTCGCCCCGCCAGACCCACCGTCATACGCTCGGCCCTGTCCCTCCTTACCGCCGCCGCCCTCGCGGCGGCCGGCCTCCTCGCCACCGGTCAGCCGGCCGCCGCGGCCGACGCCGACCTCATCCGCAACGGCGGCTTCGAAGCCGGCCTCGACGGCTGGAGCTGCTCGGCCGGCAGCGGAGCCGCCGTCAGCACCCCCGTGCACGGCGGCACTTCCGCCCTCAAGGGCACCCCGGCCGGGCAGGACAACGCCCGCTGCTCCCAGACCGTCACCGTCAAGCCCGACTCCGCGTACACGCTGAGCGCCTGGGTGCAGGGCGCGTACGTCTACCTCGGCGCGACCGGCACCGGGACCACGGACCCGCAGACCTGGACCCAGACCCCGGGCGCCTGGAAGCAGCTGAGCACGAGCTTCCGTACCGGCGCGGCCACCACCTCGGTCACCGTGTACACGCAGGGCTGGTACGGCCAGCCGCCGCAGTTCACCGACGACGTGACCCTCGTCGGCCCGGACCCCGGCGGCTCCGGACCCGGCCCCCAGGTCCCGGCCGCCCCCACCGGGCTCACCGCCTCCGCCTCCTCCGCCACCACCGTCGGCCTCTCCTGGGCTGCCGCGACCGGGGCCACCTCGTACAAGGTCTACCGGGACGGCGCGAACCCGACCACCGTCAGCGCCACATCGGCGACGGTCACCGGCCTCACCGCCTCCACCACGTACTCCTTCCAGGTCAGCGCCGTGAACGCGGCCGGCGAATCCCCCAAGAGCGCGGCCGTCCCCGTGACCACCCCGAGCGGAGGCGGCAACCCGGGCAACCCCGGCCTGCCCGCCCACGCCCTGGTCGGCTACCTGCACGCCAGCTTCGCCAACGGCTCCGGCTACGTCCGGATGGCCGACGTGCCCGCCTCGTGGGACGTCATCAACCTGGCCTTCGGCGAGCCCACCTCGGTGACATCGGGCGACATCCGCTTCCAGCTCTGCCCCGTCAGCGAATGCCCGACCGTCGAATCCGCCGCGGAGTTCAAGGCGGCCATCAAGGCCAAGCAGGCCGCGGGCAAGAAGGTCCTGATCTCGATCGGCGGCCAGAACGGCCAGGTACAGCTGGGCACCACGGCCGCCCGCGACACCTTCGTCTCCTCCGTCGGCAAGATCATCGACGAGTACGGGCTCAACGGCCTCGACATCGACTTCGAGGGCCACTCCCTCTCCCTCGCCACGGGCGACACCGACTTCCGCGCCCCCACCACCCCGGTGATCGTCAACCTGATCTCGGCCGTCAAGACCCTCAAGGCCAAGTACGGCCCCGAGTTCATCCTGACGATGGCCCCCGAGACCTTCTTCGTCCAGCTCGGCTACCAGTACTACGGATCCGGCCCCTGGGGCGGCCAGGACCCGCGCGCCGGCGCCTACCTCCCGGTCATCCACGCCCTGCGCGACGACCTCACCCTGCTCCACGTCCAGGACTACAACTCGGGCTCGATCATGGGCCTCGACAACCAGTACCACTCCATGGGCGGAGCCGACTTCCACATCGCCATGACGGACATGCTCCTCACGGGCTTCCCGGTGGCCGGCAACACCGCCCGGGTCTTCCCGCCGCTGCGCGCCGACCAGGTCGCCATCGGCCTGCCGGCCACGACCAACGCGGGCAACGGCCACACCTCCCCTGCGGAGGTCAACAAGGCGCTGGACTGCCTGACGAAGAAGACGGGTACGACCTGCGGCTCCTACCAGACCCACGGCACCTGGCCCGCCCTGCGCGGCCTGATGACCTGGTCGATCAACTGGGACCGCTTCGGTAACTGGGAGTTCTCGAAGAACTTCGACACCTACTTCGGCGGCTGACCGACGACCTCGCGCCACACCCGGGCCGCGGCCTCCCGGGGCCGCGGCCCGGCCAGCTCACCCAGTACCGTCCGCAGATCCAGCGGCACGGACCGCACGCGCGCCGAGGTGGCGCCCGCGTGGTCCCGTACGGCGACCCGCGCCCCCGAGGCGCCCGGCCCGGCGGGGTGGACCAGTACGCACTCGGCCGGGCTCCCCAGCGCGTGGGCGTAGAGGAAGGCCTGGTAGAGGTCCTGCGTCGAGAGCTTCTTCTTCTCGTACAGCTTGTACTTCGCGTCCACCGGCAGCCGGAACGGCACCCCGCCGCGCACCCCGCGGACCAGGAGGTCCGGCCGGACCTCGCTGTAGTGCCGCTCCGTAGCCTCGTTCACGAGCACCCGTCGCTGCGCCGCCTGGCCCGCCACCGTCAGCCCACTGCCCGCCGCGCCGTCCCCGAGCAGCTGCGTCACGAAGTCCTCGAACAGCCGGTTCATGTCGATGAGGAGGGCCCGGGAGGCCAGCGGGCCGGTGGTGAACAGCCCGTCGATCCCGCCGCCGGAGAGCAGCAGCCGCGCCCACAGGTGCGCGGACCGGTAGTGCTCGTTGTGCCGGTGGTAGGAGAGCGTGGAGACGGCCTGGCGCAGATCGCCGAGGGGGGTCGGGGCCAGCGGTCCGAACTGCGCGGCGGCCCGCCGTGCCCGGGCCCGCACCGCGGGAGAGCCGGCCGTGCGCGCGGCCCGCTCCATGGCAGCGGCGCACAGCCGGTTGTCGACGACGTCCGCGTCGTGCTCGTCGAAGCGGCAGGCCAGCCGGTCCAGGCGGCCGTGGTGGCGCAGCACCTGCCGGTCGGCCAGCAGCCTGCCGCGGACGGCTGCCAGATCGCCCTCGCGGGTGACGTAGTCCCGTCGGACCCCGTACCGCAGCAGCCGCTCGCAGTGCTCGGTGACCATCAGCGCGACGAGGTCGCGCAGGTTCGCGTCGCCCGCCGCGAACCCCTGGTCGGAGGCCAGTGCCCGGACCCGGCCGCCCGCCGCGTACTCCAGCATCCGCAGCACGTCCAGGCCGTCACCGAGGTGTTTGGGCAGGATCCGGATCTCGCACGCGTCGAGCCGTACGACTCCCACGTACGCCTTCGCCTCGACCTCCAGCCGGTCGCCGGTGAGCTCCCGGATCCGCAGCACCGGGTCCAGGGTGCGTTCCTCGACCAGTCGGCGGTCGGCGTCGCTCAGCCGGATGCCGCGCAGGACGGCGCTGCCGTACTCACGCAGCCGGTGCATCGGCGCCGACCTGGAACTCCGCGTACAGCGCGGCGACCAGTTCCTCGTCGGGCAGCGCCCGCAGCGTGTGCGACGCGGGGTCGATGACGGCCTCGCCGAGGAAGCCCGTGAGCAGCCCGTAGTCGTCGTAGGCGTACTCCTGGAGCAGGGGCAGGATCTCGTCCCTGATCACCGCGGCCAGTTCCGCGGCGGTACCGACGGGCTCGCCGCCGGGCAGGAAGAAGGCCTGGCCGATCTGCTTCTCCCGGTCCAGCGACTGCCGGATCCGGTGGTTGAGCGCATCCAGGAACACCCCGAGGTCGAGGTCGTCCACCGAGGAACCGCGCAGCGGTTCCGCGTCGGGGAGCAGCTCCAGGAAGGCGAAGCGGCGCCGGACGGCCGAGTCGAGCTGCCGGATCGAGCGGTCGGCGGTGTTCATGGTGCCGAGCAGCTGGACGTTGCGCGGGACGGAGAAGGACTCCTTGGACAGCGGGAGCGTGACGGCCATGCCGCGCTTGTCCTTCTCCATCACCGTGATCAGCTCCCCGAGGACCTTGGGGAGGTCGGCCCGGTTGAGCTCGTCGACGACGACCAGGTACGGGTGGCCGGGGTCGGCGGCCGCCCTGGCGCACACCTCTTTGAACAGGCCGGCGGTCACTTCGAGCGAGAGGCCGGTGTCGCCCGGCCGCGGGCGCAGGCCCTCGATGAAGTCCTCGTAGCCGTAGCCGGGGTGGAAGGTCGCCATGGTCAGCCGGCCGGCGGCGGTGAGGGTCCGCAGCGTCCGGTCGAAGTCCTCGTCACCGGGTTCGGCGGACGGGCGCAGGCCGGGCAGGTCGTCGGACAGCTCGCCGAGCCGGCGGACCGCGAAGCGCAGGGCCTGGCGGGTCTTGCCGGTGCCCGGCGGGCCGTAGAGAACGGCCTGGCCCCGCCGCTCCAGCGCGTCGGAGATCCGCTGCAGCCCGGCACCGAGGGGCGGGAGCAGCTCGGACTCCGCCTCCACCGCCTCCGGGGCGCTCCCGGTGCGCAGCTCCTGGATCTGCCCCCAGAGCTTGGGGCGGACGTCCGCGACGAGCCCCGGGCCCCAGTCGCCGACCGGATGAGCGAGCACTCCGGCGTAGCTGCCCGCCCAGTCCACGGCCACGGTGTGCCGGTGACCGGCGAGGTCGGGGCGCCAGCGGTAGCCCTCGCCGGTGACCTGGCCGACGCCGAGCACCGTGTCGCGGTCCGACATCGCCACGACCCGGTCGCCCGCGCGGAGCCCGATCAGGTCCCACAGGCCGAGGTCCCCGCCGGAGCCGCCGGGGACCTCGGCCGCGGAGGCCGCCGTGAACTCCTCCGGGCCGGCGAAGCCGTGCAGGTCACCCAGCGCGTCGTGGCCGACGGCCAGGTAGCCGCCCTCCTGGCACTGCGGCCACAGCCGGGCGCTGTCCTCGATCCCGACGCGGACGATGCGCGGGGCCACGCGCGGCGGCGCCCACCAGGACAGGAACCGCCAGACCAGCTGCGGCGGCCAGTCCTTGGAGCCCTCCTTGTCCTGGAACAGCCGACGGAGGGCCTGCTTGCGGGCGAACGGCCGGAGCCCGCCGTACGCGTCGCCGCCCGCGAGCGACAGGTAGTGCCGGGTGAGGTGGTCCGCGTACACCGGCAGGATGGCGTCCGGTGCGTAGATCCGCAGCGTTTTGGCGACGACGGTGATGCCGGAGGCGACGGCCGGGATGTCGTCGATCTCCGCGACCCGGCCGGCCCGCGCCGCCTCGACCGCCTGGACGATGCCGGCCCGGACCGCCTCCCACGCCGCCGCGGCATCGGGGTACTTGGGGTCGTGCCACCAGCTGCCGTCCTTGCGGCGGAAGACGAAGTGCTTGTACGCCGAGCCGCCGGTGATGCTGCCGAGCGGCTTGCTCCCGTACTCCAGGTCCCGGCTGTAGAAGGGCCCGGGGAGCCCGGGTTGCCCCAGCGCGTACCGGTCCAGGGACAGGGCCGGCCACTCTTCCCACGGGAACCGCTCGCGGAACTCCGCGGCCTCGCGGTCGGCGGCCGCCACCGCGGCCCGGTGCGCGTCCGGGGCGAAGGCCGCGAACGCGGCGTCGAGCGGCCAGTAGGGGAGGCTGTCGGCGTGGTCGTCGGTGACCGCCCGCAGCGCGCAGGAGCACACGCCGGTGAGCGGCTTGCCCACACCGTTGACCAGCTTGCGGGAGGCGGAGAACGCGGCGGGATCGGAGGCGTCGAGGAGCTCGCGCCACAGCACCCCGTCGGGATCGGGATGTTTCGGGAGGTCGCCGGAATCGGTGAGGTGACGGCACGAAGCGCTGTGATGGATCTTGACGCCGCTGCGCGGGAGGAGCACCTCGCCCCCCGACGGCGTCAGTTCGTGCGCCCGTCCACCGTGCGTGACGGAGTACTTCTGCCGTTCCGGCGCCATGATGCCCCCTCGGTCCTCATCCGGGGCGACGGTATCCCGCGGCCCACCGCACCCCGAGCAGCAGGGGGGTGCACATCAGGAAGCTGGCCAGGACGTCCAGGGGCCAGTGGTAGCCGCGCAGGATCAGGCCCGCGGCCGTCAGGGCGGTGAGGGCGGCCGCGAGGGGGAGGGGCCAGCGGCCGCGGACGTACGGGCGCACGAGCAGGGCCGCGCCCACGTACGCCACGTAGGCGGTGGCCGTGTGGCCCGAGGGGTAGTAGCCGGAGGCCCAGGGCTCCAGGGGGCCCGGCCGGCCGGTCCACTCCTTCAGCGGGACGACCAGGGCCGGCACGAGGGCCATGGCCAGGGCCGCGGCCGCCGCGCCCCACCGGTTGCCGCGCCGGGCGGCGTGGACGACCGCGAGGAGCAGGACGGGGACCGCGACCGGGACGTTGCCGAAGTCGGAGAGGCGCTGGGTGACCGCGTCGGGCACGGTGCGCACGAGCGCCCGGCTGAGGGCGGCGTCCGGGACCAGCAGGGGCCCGGACACGAGGACCTGCCAGGTGGTCAGGGCGAAGAGCGCGACGCAGAGCGCGGAGACGGCGGAACTCGCCGAGAGGAGAGTGGCCGGCCGCCCCGGAACAGGGGGGGTGGTTCCGGGGCGGCCGCCCGGATCGGGTTGCCGGGCGCCCCGGGGGGTTTGGGGCGTGCGGCTGTCCGATCGGTGAGGAGTGTGCGCGAACGCATGCCCAGTGCGGCGCTGGGGAAGCCCGGTACTGGTGTCGCTTCCGGTTTCCCGGGAGCGGGGTGTCTCACTCATCTGCAGAAACCGTACGGCAGCGAAAGGGGGACCGACAGCAGGAAAACGCTCCCGCCATCGGCCCCCCACACCTTCTTCACAGTGCCCGACCGTTACCCGCGGTAGTGACCGCGCGGTGATCGAGGATCGCGTCCCCGCGTTCTAGCGCCTGTGTCAGACGTTCGATCAGAGCGTGCCGAACGCGGCCTCGATGACGTCCAGGCCCTCGTTCAGCAGGTCCTCGCCGATGACGAGCGGCGGCAGGAAGCGGAGCACGTTGCCGTAGGTGCCGCAGGTGAGGACGAGGACGCCCTCGGCGTGGCAGGCCTTGGCGAGCGCGGCGGCCGCCTCCGGGTTCGGGGTCTTGGAGGCGGGGTCCTTGACGAGCTCGATCGCGATCATGGCACCGCGGCCGCGGATGTCGCCGACGATGTCGTACTTCTCCTGGATGGCCGTCAGGCGGGCCTTCATGATGGACTCGATCTTCTTCGCCGCGGCGTTGAGGTCGAGCTCCTTCATGGTCTCGATGGAGCCGAGCGCACCGGCGCAGGCCACCGGGTTGCCGCCGTAGGTGCCGCCCAGGCCGCCGCCGTGCACGGAGTCCATCATCTCGGCGCGGCCGGTCACGGCGGCGAGCGGCAGGCCGCCCGCGATGCCCTTGGCGGTCGTGATGAGGTCGGGGACGATGCCCTCGTCCTCGCACGCGAACCACTGGCCGGTGCGGCAGAAGCCGGACTGGATCTCGTCGGCGACGAAGACGATGCCGTTGTCGTTGGCGAACTTCACGATCGCCGGGAGGAAGCCCTTGGCCGGCTCGATGAAGCCGCCCTCGCCGAGGACCGGCTCGATGATGATCGCGGCGACGTTCTCGGCGCCGATCTGCTTGACGATGTTGTCGATCGCCTGGGCGGCGGCCTCGGGGCCGCAGTTCTCGGCGCCGGTCGGCCAGCGGTAGCCGTAGGCGACCGGGACGCGGTAGACCTCGGGGGCGAACGGGCCGAAGCCCTGCTTGTACGGCATGTTCTTCGAGGTCAGGGCCATCGTGAGGTTCGTACGGCCGTGGTAGCCGTGGTCGAAGACGACGACGGCCTGGCGCTTGGTGTACGAACGGGCGATCTTGACGGCGTTCTCGACGGCCTCGGCGCCGGAGTTGAACAGCGCCGACTTCTTCGCGTGGTCACCCGGGGTGAGCTCGGCGAGGGCCTCGCAGACCTCCACGTAGCCCTCGTAGGGGGTCACCATGAAACAGGTGTGGGTGAAGTCGGCGAGCTGCGCGGCCGCACGGCGCACGACGGCCTCGGCGGAGGCGCCGACCGAGGTCACGGCGATGCCGGAACCGAAGTCGATCATGCGGTTGCCGTCGACGTCCTCGATGATGCCGCCGCCCGCGCGGGCCGTGAAGACGGGGAGCACGGAGCCCACGCCGCCGGCCACCGTCGACAGACGGCGGGCCTGCAGCTCCTGCGACTTGGGGCCGGGGATCGCGGTGACGATGCGGCGCTCCTGCGGGACAGCGGTCATAGGGGGCTCCTGGGGGGTGGGGGTGTTTTCGGACGCACTTGTGTCTTTGTCCGCAGGCTAGGCCCGGGAGGCGGGGTCCTGCATGCTCCGTTCGGGAGTGGTGCCCGCGTGTCCTTGTCCGTGACGGCCATAGGAAGGAATCCGCGCCTGTCTTGTGGATCATGACCGGGTACGGGCCGCGGGGCGGCGACGGCCACTAGATTGAGCGCGCAGCGCAGTGCGGCAACGGGCAGGGGGCAGAGGTTTCATGGACACCGACGGCACGCACGGCGGGGACCGCGGCAGCTACGGCGGCTCGCCCGATGTGGGGGCCGGCGGTCCCCACATCCCCCGGCCGGCCGGCCCGCCGCCCATGCCGCCGCGACCGGTCACGGCCCCGCCACCGCCCGCGTACGCCCCGGGCGGCACTGCTCCAGGCGTGACCGCGGCCCCCGCGGCGACCCCCTTCACCGCCTGGCTGAGCGCCCCGCGACCGGAGGCGAAGCCCGGCATCTGGCGCTACGCCTACACCCCGGCCGCACCGGAGCCCGACGTCAACGGCCGGTCGCTGATCACGCGGGTCGTGCTCTCCTTCCTCGTCTTCTTCGTGTGCTGGCAGGCCTTCCTCGACGGGAACCTCCCCTTCCTCGGAGCTCCGCTCTACTACTTCACCCCCGACAGCTGGTGGGAGGGCGGTCTGACCAACGGCCCGATCGACCACCGGGGCCAGGCGGCCCTCGAGGTCTACGTACTGCTGGTCACCGTCGGCCTGTTCCTCGGCTTCGCCAAGATGGGCGGCTGGCGGACCTCCTTCGACCGGCTGATCGCGGCCCGCGGCCCCTGGTACCGCGCGCTGGGCGCCGCGGCGGGAGCCTTCGCCGTCGTGCTGCTGATCCAGAGCCAGACCCTGGTGGTCTATCCCCTGGTCTTCGGGCACCTGCCGTACGCGGAGCTCGGCGAAACGGGCGGGTCGGTGGTCACCAACGTCCTCTACGTCCTGATCTACGCGCCGGTCTTCGTCGTCTTCGCCCGCCTCGGCGGCTGGGCCGCCTTGGTGACCGGCCTCCGGTCCTCCGCCCTTCCCGCCGATGCCCCGCGGCCGGTGAACCCGGACGGCCCGGACTCCCCGGCCGGATGGCCGCAATTGCGTGCCGCCGGGCTGGCGGAGACCGCGGACCGGCTCGCGGCGGAAGCCCGGCAGGGGCGGATGAACGACGTCGACCACGCACGGATCCGGCGGGCCTGGGAGTCCGTGAAGGCGCACCCGTCACGGCGCCCCGCCTTCGTGGAAGCCGTACGGGGCAAGGGCGCGGGCGCCTGCGGCCATCCGTCGGGCGCCCGTGATCTGCCCGTCCGCACCGCCTCCCACGACCTGACCGTCGGGCAGGTCTGGCTCGGCCGGGTCACCGGCGCCGAGCCGAACCCCCACGAACGCCGCGGGACCGGTCTGGCCCTCGATCCCGGCGTGCTGGGTACGTCGGTCCTCGCCGTCGGCCCCTCGGGCTCGGGCAAGACCCACGGACTGGTCAGGCCGGTCGTGGAGTCGCTCGCCCTCCAGGCACTCGCCGGGCAGGCCGCCGTGATCGCCGTCGGTGCCGCGGGAACCCGGCTCGGACCCGACGACGCCTACGACATCGTGGTGCGCCCGGGCGACCCGGCATCCGTCCACGACCTCGACCTCTACGGCGGGACCGGCGACTCCGACGAGGCGGCCTCCTTCCTCGCCGAGGCCTTCGTGGGCGACCTGCCGGGCGTCGACGTACGCCGGGCCGCAACGGCGCTCGCCCAGATCCTCGGCCCGTTCCACGCCGCGTACGGCCGCTTCCCGACCGTGCCCGAGCTGCGCGCACTGCTCGAACAGTTGCCCGCGGCGCTCGGGGCGCTGCGCCACGAGCTGGAGGGGGCCGGGCGGCAGGGCATGCTGCGCGAGCTCGATGCCCGGGCGCGGCAGCACGCCGTCCACGGCGACCCGGGACCGGCTCTCGCCGATAGGGTGGCGCTGCTCGACCGGCCGGCGTTCCACGGCTTCTTCGACACCACCGGCGGCGGGCGGCCCTTCTCCCTCCGCGCCCTGGAACACCCGGTCCGGGTACGTGTGGACCTCCCCGAGCGCGGCCATCCGGACGCCTCCCGGCTGCTGGCCCGGCTGCTCCTCGCCCAGTTCAACGCGGCGGCCGCCGCCCGCGGCGACCGCTCCCTGTTCGCCTTCCTGGCCCTCGACGACGCCGCGCACACCCTCACCGCCGAGGCCGTGCGCGGCATGCAGGGGCTCCGGTCGGCCAATGCGGGCGTTCTGCTCGCGCTGCGCACGCTGGACGACGTACCCGAAGGGCTGCGTACCCCGCTCCTCGGCACGGTCGGCTGCCGGATGGCCTTCTCCGGGGTCACCACGTGGGACGGCAAGTGGTTCGCCGACGCCTGGGGGACCGAGCTGGTCGAGACGCGGGACGTCACGAGCCGCACGGTCTACGCCGACCAGCCCTTCACCCGGGCCGTGCACGCGGTGCGCAAGGTGATCACCGGCAAGGCGGTCACCACGGACGCGGTCACCGTGCGGAAGGTGGAGCGGGAGCGCTGGTCGGCCTCCGCCCTCGCCAACACCGTGCCCCCCGGCCACGCCGTGCTCTCCCTCACCTCCGTCCGCGGCGAGCGGGCCGCCCCGCTGCTCGTGCGGCTTGGGGGACAGGGCTGAGGGCCCAGGGGCGGGGCGGGGAGGCCGGAGGGGCGTCGGGCGGAGCAAAACCGTACGGGATGGCAGAATCGAGGGGAGCCGTTCGTACGGCACGGCGAAAACCGCGGGGGTGGTCCACGGCGAGAATCCTCCGTCGGCACCTCGCCGCCGAACCCCTCCTCTCCCTAAGGCGCCCCGGTACCCATGCCGCTCACCCTCGCCTCGCTCGTCCAGCACTCGGCGCTCAAGCTCAGCGTCCGGGCCGGGGAGGGCCGCCTCGACACCCCCGTGCGCTGGGCCCACGTCAGTGAGCTCGCCGACCCCGTGCCGTACATGGAGGGCGGGGAGCTCCTCCTCATCACCGCGATGAAGCTGGACGCGGAGGACCCCGAGGAGATGCGGCGCTACGTGCGCAGGCTCGCGGCGGCCGGGGTCGTCGGCATCGGCTTCGCCATCGGCGTGAACTACGACGCCGTGCCCGAGGCGCTCGTGGAAGCCGCCACCGCCGAGGACCTGCCGCTGCTGGAAGTGCCCCGGCGCACCCCGTTCCTCGCCATCAGCAAGGCCGTCTCCGCCGCCCTCGCCGCCGACCAGTACCGGGCCGTGACCGCCGGCTTCGAGGCGCAGCGCGAGCTGACCCGGGCCGCGCTGTCCCCCGACGGGCCCGCCGAACTGCTGACGAAGCTGGCCGCGCACGTGCACGGCTGGGCCGCCCTGTACGACACCTCGGGCGCCGTCGTCGCGGCCGCGCCCGACTGGGCCGCGCGCCGGGCCGCCCGGCTCACCCCCGACGTGGAACGGCTGCGGGAGCGGCCGGCGCCGGCCAGCGCCGTGGTCGGCGGCTCCGAGGACCGGGTGGAACTCCAGTCGCTGGGCACGGGGCGGCGGGCGCGCGGAGCCCTCGCGGTCGGCACCGGGGCCCCGCTCGGCACGGCGGAGCGGTACGCCGTCCACTCCGCGGTGGCCCTGCTGACCCTCACCACGGAACGCTCCCGCTCCCTGCACGACGCCGAGTCCCGGCTCGGCGCCGCCGTGCTGCGCATGCTGCTCGCCGGTCAGGCGGAGCACGCCCAGGCCGTGGCCGGGGACCTGTACGGGGCCCTGCTCGACGCACCCTTCCGGATCCTCGTGGCGGAACCCGCACTGGCGGGCACGGCCCAGCCGGAGGGACTGGCGCTGCTGGCCGACGCCGTGGAATCGGCGGCGGCGCGCACGGGGGAGACCCTGCTGGTGGTGCCGGAGCCCGGCCGGCTCGTGGTCCTGGCGACCGACGGGGGCTCGGCCGTCCAGGCCTGCGTGGAACACGCGGAGGCGCTGGAATCGCGGCGCGGCCGGGAAGCGGCCGAACCGGAGCCGGACGAGCTGGTCCTCGGCCTGTCGGCGCCCGCGGCGGCCTCCGGGGTGGCGGCGGCCTTCAAACAGGCCGACCAGGCCCTGGCCGTGGCCCGGCGGCGCGGCCGGCCCATGGTCGAACACGAGGATCTCGCCGCGGGCTCGGTCCTCCCCCTCCTCGCTGACGACGCGGTACGGGCCTTCGCGGACGGCACGCTGCGGGCGCTGCGCGAGCACGACGAGAAGGGCCGGGGCGACCTGGTGGCCTCCCTCCAGGCCTGGCTCTCCCGCCACGGGCAGTGGGACGCGGCGGCGGCCGACCTCGGGGTCCACCGGCACACCCTGCGCTACCGGATGCGGCGGGTCGAGGAGATCCTCGGCCGCTCCCTGGACGACCCGGACGTCCGCATGGAGCTGTGGCTCGCCCTGAAGGCCACCTCGGCCCCGACGTAGCCCCGACCGGGGCCTGGGCGGGCCGCTGCGCGGGGCTGTCCCCTACCCGCCCTTCCACCGTTCCCCGGGCTCCGCCCTGACCCGTCAGGCCGCGCCTCAAACGCCGGCGAGGCTGGGTGTATCCAGCCCGTCCGGCGTTCGAGGACCGGGTCCGGGCGGAGCCCGGGGAACGGGCGAAGGGCGGGTAGCGGGTAGGGGACAGCCGCCCCGCGCAGCGGCAGCCCGCGCCCCGCGCAGCGGAGCCCCGGCGCACCCGCACCCACCTCCGGCGCAGCCGAGCCGGCCGCCCGCGTAGCCGGGCAGCCCGGCCCCTCGTACAGCCCCCGGCGGGGCCCCGCACGGGCGGCGACCGCCCCGACACTGACAAAGCGGCGCGCCGCGCCACGCACGTACTCCACCCCGGACAAACGCCGAAACCCCGCCGGAGTCCTACGGTGGAGGGGACAAGGACCCACCGCACACACTCCGAAGGGCCGGGATCAGCATGACTTCCACCCACGCCTTCTGGCTCGCCGGCCGCCAGGCCACGGGCGACGACAGCTTCGACGTCCACTCCCCGTGGGACGGCCGCCTCGTCGGTACCGTGAGCGTCCCGACCGACGCCCAGGTCGAAGAGGCCGTAGCCGCCGCCTACGCCGTGACGGCAGAGTTCTCCGCGACCCCGGCCCACGTACGCGCCGAGGCCCTGGCCCACGTCGCCCGCCGGCTCGCCGAGCGCACCGAGGAGATCGCGCTGCTGATCTCCGCCGAGAACGGCAAGCCGATCAAGTGGGCCCGCGGTGAGGTCGGCCGTGCGGTGTCCGTGTTCCGCTTCGCCTCCGAAGAGGCCCGCCGCTTCAACGGCGGAGAGGCCCAGCGCCTGGACACCGACGCCGGCGGCGTCGGCCGCCTGGCCCTGACCCGCCGCTTCGTCAAGGGTCCGGTCCTGGGCATCGCGCCCTTCAACTTCCCGCTGAACCTGTGCGCCCACAAGGTGGCCCCCGCCATCGCCGTCGGCGCGCCGATCATCCTGAAGCCGGCCCCGGCCACCCCGCTCTCGGGTCTGATCCTCGGCGAGCTGCTCGCCGAGACCGACCTGCCGGCCGGTTCCTGGTCCGTGCTCCCCGTCGCCAACGACAAGATGCCGGAGCTGGTCAAGGACGAGCGCCTGCCCGTCATCTCCTTCACCGGTTCGGACAAGGTCGGCTACGCCATCCAGCAGGCCGTGCCCCACAAGCACTGCACCCTGGAGCTCGGCGGCAACGCCGCGGCCGTGGTCCTGGAGGACTGGTCCTCCGAGGCCGACCTCGACTGGGCCGCGACCCGCATCGCGACCTTCTCGAACTACCAGGCCGGCCAGTCCTGCATCGGCGTGCAGCGCGTGATCGCCGACGCGACGGTCTACGACCGCCTCGTCGAGAAGGTCGTCGCCAAGGTCCGCGAGCAGGTCACCGGCGACCCGAACGACTCCGCCACCGACGTCGGCCCCCTCGTCTCCGAGGACGCCGCCAAGCGGGTCGAGTCCTGGGTCGACGAGGCCGTGTCCGCCGGAGCCAAGCTGCTCACGGGCGGCAAGCGCGAGGGTGCCTCGTACGAGCCCACCGTCGTCGCCGAGGTGCCCGAGGGCGTCACGCTGGCCACCGAGGAGGTCTTCGGACCGGTCCTCACCCTGCGCCGGGTCGAGAACACCGACGAGGCCTTCGCCGCCGTCAACGACTCGAAGTTCGGCCTGCAGGCCGGCGTCTTCACGCGGAACATCCAGACCGCGTTCCGCGCCCACCGCGAGCTGGAGGTCGGCGGCGTGATCGTCGGCGACGTCCCGTCCTACCGCGCCGACCAGATGCCGTACGGCGGCGTCAAGCAGTCCGGTGTGGGCCGCGAGGGCGTGCGCTACGCGATGGACGACTACACCTACGAGCGGGTCCTGGTCCTCAGCGGCCTCGACATCTGACCGAACTCGTACGGCCACCAAGCCGACGGCCGGAGCCTACTGTGCGGGGGCTCCGGCCGTCTCCTTTTGCCTTGGGGCCCGGTCCCGCCGGGGCCCGTCACCCCGGCCCCTTCCGGGGCCCCGGCCACGGTGTGGCAGGGTCGTGAGCGCCCGTCCGTGCGGTCCCGCGTCGCCGGGCGAGACGATTCCCGGCCGACGAATCGAGTCGCACGTGTCCTACCTGGTCCGCCACCGCCCCGTCGCAGACCCCGCCCTGCGCCTGGTGTGCTTCCCGCACGCCGGAGGCGGCGCGAACTTCTTCCGCGACTGGCCCCGGCACCTGGACCCTTCGGTCGACGTCGTGGCGGTGCGGTACCCGGGACGCGAAACCCGCATCGGCGAAGCGCTGATCCCGACGATGGACGCGCTGGTGCCGCAGATCGCCGCGGAGCTCCTGGCGCAGACGCGCGTGCCCACGGTGCTCCTCGGTCACAGCATGGGCGCGGCCGTGGCGTACGAGAGCCTCCTGCGCCTCGAAGCCGCGGGCGCGGACCACGTCACGCGGCTGTGCGTCTCGGGCCGCGGACTCGCCGCGCCCGCCGCCGTGGTCTCCCCGCGCACTGACGAAGACCTGATCGCGGCCGTCACCTCGCTGGGCGGTCCCCACGTGGCGGTCTGGAACAACCCGGACCTGCGCGAGCTGTTCCTGCCGGTCATCCGCAACGACTTCCGCCTGATCGACGGCTACCGGCGCCGCGAGGACGCTCCGCCGCTGCGCGCCGACGTCATGGCCCTCACGGGTGACCGCGATCCCCGCGTCACCCCGCCGGCCGCGCGGGCATGGTCGACGGTCACCACGGGCGCCTTCGCGGCCCACGTCTTCGAGGGCGACCACTTCTACCTCGTCCCCCACGCGGAACAGGTCGCCCGGCTGGCCGTGGCCGGCCACGGCGCCTGAGCGCGCGTCCCCCTTTTACCGCCGCTTCCCCGCCGCCCGAAACGGGTACGACTCACTGGTAGCACCCACCGGTAAGCACCCCCTCTCTCGGCGGCGAGGTGAGCCCCCTCATGTCCGCAACACAGCCCGCACAGCCCGTTCCGCCCGCACAGCCCGTACCGCCCAAGGTGACCGAGCGCGAGGCACGGCAGGTCGCGGAAGCGGCCCGGGAACAGAACTGGCAGCGGCCGAGCTTCGCCAAGGAGCTGTTCCTCGGACGGTTCCGGCTGGACCTGATCCACCCGCACCCGCTCCCCGCCGAGGAGGACGTCCGGCGCGGGGAGGCCTTCCTGGCCCGGATGCGGGAGTTCTGCGAGACCTCGATCGACGGAGCGCGCATCGAGCGCGAGGCGAAGATCCCCGACGAGACCGTGCGCGGGCTCAAGGAGCTCGGCGCGCTCGGCATGAAGATCGACCCGAAGTACGGGGGCCTCGGCCTCACCCAGGTGTACTACAACAAGGCGCTCGCCCTCGTCGGCTCCGTCAGCCCGGCCATCGGAGCCCTGCTCTCAGCCCACCAGTCGATCGGCGTACCCCAGCCGCTGAAGATGTTCGGCACCCAGGAGCAGAAGGACGCCTACCTGCCGCGCTGCGCGACCACCGCCATCAGCGCCTTCCTCCTCACCGAGCCGGACGTCGGCTCCGACCCGGCGCGCCTGGCCACCACGGCGGTCCCGGACGGGGAGGACGCGTACGTCCTGGACGGCGTGAAGCTCTGGACCACCAACGGGGTCGTCGCCGACCTGCTCGTCGTCATGGCCCGGGTCCCCAAGAGCGAGAACCACCGCGGCGGGATCACCGCCTTCGTCGTCGAGGCCGACTCGCCGGGCATCACCGTCGAGCACCGCAACGCCTTCATGGGCCTGCGCGGCCTGGAGAACGGCGTGACCCGCTTCCACCGGGTCAGGGTCCCCGCCGCCCAGCGCATCGGCGCCGAGGGCGCCGGCCTGAAGATCGCGCTGACCACGCTGAACACCGGCCGGCTGTCGCTGCCCGCCATGTGCGTGGGTGCGGGGAAGTGGTGCCTGAAGATCGCCCGCGAATGGTCCGGCGTACGCGAGCAGTGGGGACGGCCGGTCGGGCTGCACGAGGCCGTCGGCGCGAAGATCTCCTTCATCGCGGCCACCACCTTCGCCCTGGAGGCCGTGGTCGACCTGGCCTCCCAGATGGCCGACGAGGACCGCAACGACATCCGCATCGAAGCCGCCCTGGCCAAGCTCTACGGCTCCGAGATGGCCTGCCTGATGGCCGACGAGCTGGTCCAGATCCGGGGCGGGCGCGGCTTCGAGACCGCCGAGTCCCTCGCCGCCCGCGGCGAGCGGGCCGTCCCGGCCGAGCAGATGCTCCGCGACCTGCGCATCAACCGAATCTTCGAGGGATCCACAGAGATCATGCACCTGCTGATCGCCCGCGAGGCCGTGGACGCCCACCTGTCGGTGGCCGGCGACCTCATCGACCCCGAGAAGGCCCTGGGCGACAAGGCGAAGGCGGGCGCCCGCGCCGCCGGGTTCTACGCCCGCTGGCTGCCGCAGCTCGCCACCGGCGCCGGCCAGGTACCCGGCACCTACCGGGCCTTCCACCCGAGCGGCCACCCCGACCTCGCCACCCATCTGCGCTACGTCGAACGCGGGTCGCGCAAACTCGCCCGGTCGACCTTCTACGCGATGTCCCGCTGGCAGGGCCGGATGGAGACCAAGCAGGGGTTCCTGGGCCGGATCGTCGACATCGGCGCCGAGCTCTTCGCGATGAGCGCGGCCTGCGTGCGCGCCGAGCACCTGCGGGCCTCCGGCGAGCACGGCCGCGAGGCCTACCAGCTGGCCGACGCCTTCTGCCGGCAGTCCCGGCTCCGCGTGGAGGAGCTCTTCGGGCGGCTCTGGGACAACACCGACGACCTGGACCGCAAGGTCGTGGCCGGGGTCCTGTCCGGCACCTACACCTGGCTGGAGGAGGGCGTCCTCGACCCCTCCGGCGACGGCCCGTGGATCGCCGACGCCACCCCCGGCCCCTCCACCCGGGAAAACGTCCACCGGCCGCTGCGCTGACCTGAAATCATCGCCGGACATCAGACAGATGTACGAGGATGAGTAGGGGTACCGGTACGGGTACGGGTACCCCCACCAGCACAGCGCGAGGCGGACGAGAACGATGCCGACGGCCGAGGAAGACCGCACCAGCCGACGGCTGGCCTGGTGCGTGGCGCACGTCCTGCGCCACGCACCGGACCACGTCGTCACCGACATGATCGGCCGGCTCGACGGGCCCGCCTTCAAGTACCTGTGCCGGGACGAATGGCTGGCGGCCTCGACCGTCACCCTGCTGCTCCGCCACGGAAGCGAGGCCGACCGGGCCTACGTCGCCCGCAACCCCCGCGTCGTGGGCCGGCCGCTGCCCGGCCTGCCCGGGCCCGCCCGGTACGCCCGCCGCAGGACCCCGCCGGAACTCCTGCCGGTGCTCCGCGCCGAGCTGGGCCGGGACCCCGGCGAGGGGCCGCTGACCGCGGCCGAACTCATCGGCCTGCTCCGCCGGCACGGCCGGCGCGGGCCGCGGGTCCCGCTGGACGTACTGGCGCTCCACCACCACCCCGACCCCGGGCTGCTGCTCGCCGAACACCTCCGCCTGCCCCTGCCGGCCGGCTCCGTCGAAGCCCTGCTGCTCACCGAGGACCTGCCCCGGGAGACCGTCCACGGACTGCTCGCCACCGCGGCCGCGGACGAGCCCTCCTGGCACCGGCCCGCCGTCCGCGCCGTGCGCATGGGCCGGGTCACGCACGAGGAACTCGTCGCCCACGTGGCCCCCGCACACCGCACCCTGCTGCTCACCGGCCTGACCGGGGCCCGCGGCCTGCGCTGGAACCTGCCCGAGCGGACGGGCATGCGCACGGCCGTCGCCCGCGCGCTGCGCCCCCTGCGCGACGACCCCCGGCTCTGGGCGGAACTGCTGCGCCACGCCCCCGCCTTCCCGGGCACCCTGCCGGTCCTGGTGGCCCGGATCGTGCGCGGCACCCTGCCGGAGCCCGCCGCGGGACCACCGGTCCCCGGGCTCGCCGAGGCGGTGGGCTCCGTGGCGCCCCGGCCCGCCGATCCCGTCGCGGGCGTGGACCGGGAACTGGCCCTGGCGAGCCTCGCGGTGCCCATGGAGTCCGGCCAGGAGGACATCCGGTGGGTGCGCGACTGCCTCGCCCGGGGGCTGCTCACCGGCGAGGACGTGATCCGGCACAAGGCCCCCGCCTGCTGGGCCCTGGACGAGGACCACTGGCTGGGTGAGGTGGACCACCCCGACCGCCACGCACCGGCCGCCCCGGTGATCGCCGCGCGGGCCGAGGCCGACCGGCTGTTCGCGCTGGCCATCGGCTCCGACCCGGACGCCTGGTGGCGGGTGGCCCGTACCCTCCCGGACTTCGCCGGCACGCTCCCGCACCTTCTCCTTCGGGTCACGGAAGGGGGCTCAGTGTCCGGGCGCCCCTGAGTTGCGGCAACAATGGGTCCATGAGCGACCGCCCATCCCCCCTTGCCGATCCGCACCGCCTCTTCGACCCCGCGGCCGGCCGTCGGGACATCGTCATCCTCGGCTCCACCGGGTCCATCGGGACCCAGGCCATCGACCTAGCCCTGCGCAACCCGGACCGGTTCCGGGTCACGGCCCTGTCCGCCGCCGGCGGCCGGGTCGCGCTGCTGGCCGAGCAGGCCAGGCTGCTGCGCGTGAACACCGTGGCCGTCGCGAACGAAGACGTCGTACCGGCCCTCAAGGAGGCGCTGAACGCCGAGTACGGGGCCGGTGAGCCGCTGCCCGAGATCCTCGCCGGCCCGGACGCGGCCACCGAGCTCGCCGCCTCCGAGTGCCACACCGTGCTCAACGGCATCACCGGTTCCATCGGCCTCGCGCCCACCCTCGCCGCGCTGCGCGCCGGGCGGACCCTGGCCCTCGCGAACAAGGAGTCGCTGATCGTCGGCGGTCCGCTGGTCAAGGCCCTGGCCAAGCCGGGCCAGATCATCCCGGTCGACTCCGAGCACGCGGCGCTCTTCCAGGCCCTGGCCGCGGGCACCCGCGCCGAGGTGCGCAAGCTCGTGGTCACCGCCTCCGGCGGGCCCTTCCGCGGCCGCACCCGCGCCGAACTGGCCTCGGTCACGGTCGAGGACGCCCTGTCCCACCCGACCTGGGCGATGGGCCCGGTGATCACCGTGAACTCGGCGACCCTGGTCAACAAGGGCCTGGAGGTCATCGAGGCGCACCTGCTCTACGACATCCCCTTCGAGCGGATCGAGGTCGTGGTCCACCCGCAGTCGTACGTGCACTCCATGGTGGAGTTCACGGACGGCTCCACGCTGGCCCAGGCCACCCCGCCGGACATGCGCGGCCCGATCGCGATCGGCCTCGGCTGGCCCCAGCGGGTCCCGGACGCGTCCACCGCCTTCGACTGGACCAAGGCGTCCACCTGGGAGTTCTTCCCCCTGGACACCGAGGCCTTCCCTGCGGTGGGCCTGGCCCGGCACGTCGGCGCCCTGGGCGGTACCGCGCCCGCCGTGTTCAATGCGGCGAACGAGGAGTGCGTAGAGGCGTTCCTGGCCGGTCGGCTCCCGTTCACAGCAATCATGGATACGGTCTCTGCCGTGGTCGATGAACACGGGATCCCGGCCGGGGGAACTTCCCTCACGGTCGCGGACGTCCTTGAAGCGGAGACCTGGGCCAGGGCCCGGGCACAGGAGATGGCGGCACGGGCCGCCCTGGAGGCGCGCGCATGACCGTACTGCTGACCTTGATCGGCGTGCTCGTCTTCGTGGTGGGGCTGCTCTTCTCCATCGCCTGGCACGAGCTCGGCCACCTCTCCACGGCCAAGCTCTTCGGCATCCGGGTGCCCCAGTACATGGTCGGCTTCGGCCGGACCATCTGGTCGCGCAAGAAGGGCGACACCGAGTACGGGCTCAAGGCCATTCCGATGGGCGGCTACATCCGCATGATCGGGATGTTCCCGCCGGGCGAGGACGGCAAGGTCACCGCCCGCTCCACGTCGCCGTTCCGCTCGATGATCGAGGACGCGCGCTCGGCGGCGTACGAGGAGCTGCAGCCGGGCGACGAATCGCGGCTCTTCTACACGCGCAAGCCGTGGAAGCGCGTGATCGTGATGTTCGCGGGACCGTTCATGAACCTGGTCCTGGCGATGGCGATCTTCTTCGGCGTGTGGATGACCTTCGGCGTCCAGCAGACGACCACCCAGGTCCAGACCGTCACCGACTGCGTGATCAAGCAGAGCGAGAACCGCGACACCTGCAAGGCCGGCGACCCGGCGGCCCCGGCCAAGGCCGCGGGCGTGAAGGCCGGTGACAAGATCGTGGCCTTCCAGGGCAGGCCGGTCGAGGACTGGGACACCCTCCAGAAGGACATCCGGAACACCATCGGACCCGCCACCCTCACCGTCCTGCGCGACGGGCAGAAGGTCACCCTGAACGCGAGCCTCGTGGAGAACCGCGTGGGCAAGACCGACGGCCACGGCGGCTACGTCAAGGGCGAGTACGTCTCGGCCGGCTACCTCGGCGTCGGCCCGAAGTCCGTGATCGCCCCGCTCACCTTCACCCAGTCCGCGGACCGGGTCGGCGAGGTCGTCCAGAGCAGCGTGCAGGGCCTGGCCGAGCTTCCGGGCAAGATCCCCGCCCTCTGGAACTCGGTCTTCAACGGAGCCGAGCGCGAGGCCGACTCCCCGATGGGCATCGTCGGCGCGGCCCGGATCAACGGGGAGATCGCCACCCTGGACATTCCGAGCGAGCAGCGGGTGTCGATCATGCTGAACGTGCTGGGCATGTTCAACCTCTCCCTCTTCCTGTTCAACATGCTGCCCCTGCTGCCCCTGGACGGCGGGCACATCGCGGGCGCCCTGTGGGAGTCGGTGCGGCGGGCCTTCGCCCGGGTCTTCCGGCGCGCCGACCCGGGCCCCTTCGACGTGGCGAAGCTGATGCCCGCCGCGTACGTGGTGGCCGGAGTTTTCCTCTGTTTCACCTTGCTGGTCCTGGCCGCGGACGTGGTCAATCCCATTAAAATCACCTGATCGAAAGATTCGGCGGGACCTCGTACGGGCCATCCGTACTGCATGCGCACCGGAGCCGGGCACTCTTCGTGCCCGGCTCCCTACGTTCGAGTGGCGCGCGACCGGCGATGCACGGGTGTCGTGCCGGTTGGCGTAATCTCGGAGGTCGGAGCCCGCCGATCACCGGCACCTAATCCACACCTTGGGGTTGCACAGCAGATGACTGCCATCTCTCTCGGAATGCCGGCCGTGCCGACGAAGCTCGCCGACCGAAGGGTCAGCCGCAAGATCCAGGTCGGCTCGGTGGCCGTCGGCGGCGACGCGCAGGTCTCCGTGCAGTCGATGACGACCACCAGGACCTCGGACATCGGAGCCACGCTCCAGCAGATCGCGGAACTGACCGCGTCCGGCTGTGACATCGTCCGCGTGGCCTGCCCGACGCAGGACGACGCCGACGCGCTCGCCGTGATCGCGAAGAAGTCGAACATCCCGGTCATCGCCGACATCCACTTCCAGCCGAAGTACGTGTTCGCCGCGATCGACGCGGGCTGCGCCGCCGTCCGCGTGAACCCGGGCAACATCAAGCAGTTCGACGACAAGGTCAAGGAGATCGCGCGGGCCGCCAAGGACGCCGGAACCCCGATCCGGATCGGCGTCAACGCCGGCTCGCTCGACGCGCGACTGCTGAAGAAGTACGGCAAGGCCACGCCCGAGGCGCTGGTGGAGTCCGCGCTGTGGGAGGCCGGCCTCTTCGAGGAGCACGGCTTCAGCGACATCAAGATCTCGGTCAAGCACAACGACCCCGTGGTCATGGTCAACGCCTACCGCCAGCTGGCCGCCGCGTGCGACTACCCGCTGCACCTCGGCGTCACCGAGGCCGGCCCGGCCTTCCAGGGCACGATCAAGTCCGCCGTCGCCTTCGGCGCGCTGCTCTCCGAGGGCATCGGCGACACGATCCGCGTCTCCCTGTCGGCCCCGCCGGTCGAGGAGATCAAGGTCGGCATCCAGATCCTGGAATCGCTGAACCTCAAGCCGCGCCGCCTGGAGATCGTCTCCTGCCCGTCCTGCGGACGCGCCCAGGTGGACGTCTACAAGCTGGCCGAGGAGGTCACGGCGGGCCTGGAGGGCATGGAGGTCCCGCTGCGCGTCGCGGTCATGGGCTGCGTCGTCAACGGCCCCGGCGAGGCCCGTGAGGCCGACCTGGGCGTCGCCTCCGGCAACGGCAAGGGCCAGATCTTCGTCAAGGGCGAGGTCATCAAGACCGTTCCCGAGTCGAAGATCGTCGAGACCCTCATCGAAGAGGCGATGAAGATCGCCGAGCAGATGGAGAAGGACGGCGTGATGTCGGGCGAGCCGACCGTCGCGATCGGCGTCTAGCCTCCCGCAGCCCCTCCCGCAGCCCCTGACGGGCCCGGAGCCGCAGATGCGGCTCCGGGCCCGTCGGCGTGCGGGCCTCCGGCCGGAACCGCCCCGAGGGCGCCCCGAGGGGCCTCGGGGGCATCTCGGAGCCGGTCCGGGTACAGTGCGGAGATCAGCAGACTTGCATGGTGAGGCCCCAGTGTTGACGCAGACCACCACCCGGGTCCTTGAGCCCAGTGATCTCGACGCCGCGCTCGACATCCTCGGCCGCGCGCCGGTCGAGAACGCCTTCGTCACCTCCCGGGTCCAGGTCGCCGGGCTCGACCCGTGGCGCCTGGGCGGCGAGATGTGGGGCTGGTACGCCGACGGCGAGCTCCGTGCGCTCTGCTACGCCGGCGCCAACCTGGTGCCCGTCTGCGCCGGCCCCGACGCGGTACGGGCCTTCGCCGACCGGGCCCGGCGCACCGGCCGCCGCTGCTCCTCCATCGTCGGCCCCGCCGAGGCGACGGGCTTGCTCTGGCAGCTCCTGGAGCCCAGCTGGGGACCGGCCCGCGACGTCCGCTCCCGCCAGCCCCTCATGGTCATGGAGCAGCCGTCCACCGCGGTGGCCGCGGACCCCCGGGTGCGCCGGATCCGCAAGGACGAGATGGACCTGATCATGCCCGCCTGCGTGGCCATGTTCACCGAGGAGGTCGGCATCTCCCCGATGACCGGCGACGGCGGCCTGCTCTACCAGGCCCGGGTCGCCGAGCTGGTCGCCAGCGGGCGTTCCTTCGCCCGCATCGAGGACGGCAAGGTCGTCTTCAAGGCCGAGATCGGCGCCGCGACCTCCCGCGCCTGCCAGATCCAGGGCGTCTGGGTGGCCCCCGAGTTCCGCGGCCGCGGGCACTCCGAGACCGGGATGGCCGCCGTCGTCGCGTACGCGCTCCGGGACGTGGCCCCCGTGGTCAGCCTCTACGTCAACGACTTCAACACCGCCGCACGCGCCTCCTACCACCGGGTCGGCTTCCGCGAGGTCGGCGCGTTCATGAGCGTGCTGTTCTGAGCGTCCCCTTCCGATCTTCCTGTTCGACCGCACGCTCGGCCAGTAAGGTCGCCGCATGACGCCAACCCCCGCGGGAGAAGACCCCGGCCGGCCCGCCGGACTGCGGATCGGGCCCCTCGACCTCGCCGCCCGGGTCGACGAGGCCCTGCGCGTGCAGGCCGTGGCCTTCGGGCTCAGCGAGGAGGAGGTCGGCATCCGGCGCTACATCGTCCAGCGCCACATGACCTGCCGCGGCGCCCGCGCGCTCGGCGCGTTCACCGAGGACGGGGAGCTCGCCGGGTTCGTCTACGGCATGCCCAACGACCGCACGCACTGGTGGTCCGGAGTCGTCGAGCCCTACCTGCGCGCCGGCGGCCACGAGGGCTGGCTCGACGGCTCCTTCGTGATCACCGAGCTCCACGTCCACCCCGGCTTCCAGGGCAAGGGCGTCGGCCGCACCCTCATCACCCTGATCACCGACACCGCCGCCGAGGAACGCTCGATCCTCTCCGCGATCGACACCGACAGCCCCGCCCGCGGCCTCTACCGCTCCCTCGGCTACGCGGACCTGGCCCGCCAGGTCCTCTTCCCGAGCGCGAGCCTCCCGTACGCCGTCATGGGCGCCCCGCTGCCGCTGCGCAGGCCCTGACCCCGGTACGGCACCTGCCCCTGTAGGCGCTCAAACGGTTTCCGCGGGCCCCGGCGCCCCCGGTAGCCTCCCGTCATGTCAACGCAACACGTGCAGCGCATGTCCCGCCTCATGGCCAAGACCCTCCGCGAGGACCCCGCCGACGCGGAAACCCTCAGCCACCGCCTCCTGGTCCGGGCCGGCTACGTCCGGCGCAGTTCCGCCGGCGTGTGGAGCTGGCTGCCGCTCGGCAAGCGGGTCCTGGACAACGTCTCGCGCATCGTCCGCGAGGAGATGGACGGGATCGGGGCGCAGGAAGTGCTGCTCCCGGCGCTGCTGCCGAGGGAGCCGTACGAGGTCAGCGGCCGCTGGTCGGAGTACGGGGACCTGCTCTTCCGGCTCAAGGACCGCAAGGGCGCGGACTACCTGCTCGGCCCCACCCACGAGGAGATCTTCACCCTCGTGGTCAAGGACCAGTGCACGTCCTACAAGGACCTGCCGGTCATGCTCTACCAGATCCAGACCAAGTACCGCGACGAGGCACGGCCCCGCTCGGGCGTCCTGCGCGGCCGCGAGTTCCAGATGAAGGACTCGTACTCCTTCGACGTGTCCGACGAGGGCCTGGCGGAGTCCTACCGGCTCCACCGCGAGGCCTACGTACGCATCTTCGAGCGGCTCGGCCTCGACCACCGGGTGGTGTCGGCGGTGTCGGGCGCGATGGGCGGCTCGGCGTCCGAGGAGTTCCTGGCCCCGGCCCCGGCCGGCGAGGACACCTTCGCGGACTGCCCCTCCTGCGGCTACGCGGCCAACACGGAGGCGGTGAGCTTCGCCCTGACCCCGGCCGAGGGGGAGCACGGCCCGCTGGAGGAGATCCCGACCCCCGACACCCCCACCATCGAGACCCTGGCGGCGCACCTGGGCGTCCCCGCCTCGGCGACGCTGAAGAACCTCCTCGTCACGGTGGACGGCGAGATCACCGCCGTGGGCGTACCGGGCGACCGGGAGGTCGACCTGGGCAAGCTCGGCGAGCACCTGGCCCCGGCGGTCGTGGAGCTGGTGACGGCGGAGGACTTCGCCGGCCGGCCCGACCTCGTACGGGGCTACGTGGGCCCGCAGGGCCTGGAGAAGGTCCGCTACCTCGCCGACCCGCGCGTCGCGCCGGGCACCTCCTGGGTGACGGGGGCCAACAAGCCCGATACGCACGCCCGGAACGTGGTCTGCGGCCGGGACTTCGAGGTGGACCGGTACCTGGACGTGGTCGTCGTCGAGGAGGGCGACCCCTGCCCCGCCTGCGGCGCGGGGCTGCGGCTCGACCGGGCCATCGAGATCGGGCACATCTTCCAGCTCGGCCGGAAGTACGCGGACGCCTTCGGGCTCGACGTCCTCGGCAAGGAGGGCAAGCCGGTCCGGGTCACCATGGGCTCCTACGGGATCGGCGTCTCCCGTGCGGTGGCCGCGCTGGCCGAGCAGACGGCGGACGAGCGGGGCCTGTGCTGGCCGGCCTCGGTCGCCCCGGCCGACGTGCACGTCGTGGCGGCGGGCAAGGCGGTACCGCTCGCGCTGGCGGAGTCGGCGGCGGAATCCCTGGCCGGGGCCGGTCTCCGCGTCCTCCTGGACGACCGGCCCGGCCTGTCACCCGGGGTGAAGCTGACGGACGCGGAGCTCATCGGCGTCCCGTGGATCCTGGTCGCGGGCCGCCGGTCCGCGGAGTCGGTGGTCGAGCTCCAGGACCGCCGCTCCGGCACCCGAGAGGAACTCCCCCTGACGGAGGCCCTGGCCCGGCTGACTGCGACCGCGTAGCCCTGCGGGGCGGGTAGGGGACGGGCTCCGCGCAGCGCCTAGCCGCGCTCGTCCGGCCCCGCCGGCGGCGGCGGGGCGCCGTCCAGGCAGGGCTCGCCCGCCGCCCCGGGGCCGAGCCCCGCAGCGGCGTCCGCAGGCGCCACCGCGGGAGCGGGGGCCGCCGGGCCCGCAAGCGGCGGCGCCGCGGGCGCAGGGGCCGCGGGAGGTGCGGCCGCAGGCGGCGGGGTCGCCCGTTCCAGGAAGCGCAGGAGTTCCACCGGGAACGGGAGCACGAGGGTGGAGTTCTTCTCCGCGGCGACGGCCACGACCGTCTGGAGCAGGCGCAGCTGAAGCGCCGCGGGCTGCTCCGACATGACCTCCGCCGCCTCCGCCAGCTTCTTCGACGCCTGGAGCTCCGCATCCGCGTTGATGATCCGCGCCCGCCGCTCCCGGTCGGCCTCCGCCTGCCGCGCCATCGACCGCTTCATCGTCTCCGGGAGCGACACGTCCTTGATCTCCACCCGGTCGATCTGGACGCCCCAGCCCACGGCCGGACTGTCGATCATCAGCTCCAGGCCCTGGTTGAGCTGCTCCCGGTTGGAGAGCAGATCGTCCAGGTCGGACTTGCCGATGATGGACCGCAGCGAGGTCTGCGCCATCTGGGAGACGGCGAACCGGTAGTCCTCGACCTCGATGATCGCGTTGGCCGCGTCCACCACCTTGAAGTACACGACCGCGTCCACCCGCACCGTGACGTTGTCCCGCGTGATCCCCTCCTGGGCGGGCACCGGCATCGTCACGATCTGCATGTTGACCTTGCGCAGCCGGTCCACGACCGGGACCACGAAGGTGAAGCCGGGCCCCCGGACACCGCCCCGCAGCCGGCCGAGGCGGAAGACCACGCCCCGCTCGTACTGCTTCACCACCCGGGCCGCGGCGCCCGCGTAGGCCGCGATCCCGACGCCCGCGACGGCGCCGGCGGTCAGTAGTTCCTGGAGCATGGCGGCCTCCTGCCGGGCAGGTCCCCCCAAGGGACTTATGCCCTACAACCAGCCCGCGAACTCCAGCAGCAGCTCCGCGTCCCGCCGACGCCCGGCGGCCAGCGCCCGGTTGCCCGATTCGACCGCCCGGAACAGGGTCCAGCCCCGCAGCCGGTCCCGGTCCACCTCCAGCGCGTCGGCCAGCTTGTTCACCCGGCGCCGGGCGCCCGCGGCCCCCGCCGAGGAGGCCATCTGGTCCTCCAACCGGTCCCGTACCAGCCGCGCCAGGTCGTAGGCCCGCTCGCCGACCATCGGGTCGGGGCCCACCGCCAGCCACGGAGCGCGCTCGCCGGCGAGGACCTTGCCCTGCCGGAAGTTCCCGTGCAGCAGCAGTTCCTCGGCCGGCGCCGCCGTCAGCTCCTCGCGGGCCGCGAGCGCCGCCGAGGCCAGCTCGGCCGCCTCCGGGGGAGCCTTGCGGAGCGCCTCGGCCTGCTCGGAGGTCCGCTCGGCGACCGTCTCCCAGCCGTGCCCCGCCACCGGGGCCACCCACAGCCTGCGCAGCGTGCCGCAGGCCTCCAGCAGCGCTTTCGCCTCCGGCAGCGAGCGCAGCGAGACCTCGGGGTGCAGCCGCTCCAGCAGCAGCCCCCCGTCCTCCTCGTGATGGCGCGTGTCGAGGACCCGTACCGCCCCGAAGCCGCCCCAGTGCGCCAGCGCGGCCAGCTCCCGGTCGGGCCGGAGCCCGGGCGGGGCCAGCTTCAGCGCGGCCGGGGTTCCGTCGGCGTACCGGACGAGGACGACCAGGCTGCTGCGGCCGCCGGGGGCCTGCACCCGCTGGGCCTGTACTCCGCGCCGGGCCAGCGCGGCCTCGGCCAGCCCGGGGAGCTGCTCCAGCCAGTCCGAGACGTGCGCCGATTCCGGCAGCTCGCCGAGCGCCCGTACAAGCCGCTGCGGCGGTTCGAAAGCCATGCGTGCGTGGTCCCTTTCAGCTGTGCCCGGGCTCGTCGCGCATGCTTGCGCGCTAGCTCCGCGGTGTGTCCGCGCGTTCCGTGAGCCCAGGGAAGGCTACGCCGCCACCGCGCCACCGTGCCGCCCGCACGGCCGCGGCGCTCAGCGCGTCAGCCGCCTCGCGGCGCAACTGGCCCTCGGCGGCGCGCACCAGATCGGAGTACGCGCCCGCCACCCGGTCCTCGATCCCGGCGGCCAGCCGCTCGGCGTCGGCGGGCGTGCGCACGGTGAACGGCAGGGCGTACGCGGCCTCCGACGGGCGGGGGGAACCGCCCAGCTCACGCACGGTGCGGGCCAGCGCGTCGCGGCGCGCGAGGTGGCCGCCGTACGCCTCGCGGGCCTCGGCGGAACGGGCGGCCGCGGCCCGGGCGCCGATCACGCCGTAGCCGTACGCGGCCGCGTGCTCGGCGGCGAGCGCGGCCTGCGCGGCCTCCAGGACCTGGCCGGCGGGGGAGGGGGTGGAGGTCACGAGGAGGCTCCCGGGGTCGAGGTCAGCAGGTACGCGTGCACGTGGCCGCACGCCGCGACCGAGGCGAGCATCCTGGCCAGCTCCCCGGGGGCGCCGGCCAGGGAGATCGTCCGGGCCTCGGCCAGGCTCCGCTCGGCGTCGGCGAGGGCGGTCAGCGCCTCGGCGGGCGCGGCGGGCACCGGCACCGGGGGAGCGGCGGCCGCGGCGCCGGAGGGGACCGGGGAGGGCGAGGCCGGGGTCGCGGAGCGGGGAGCCGCCGACGGGGAGGCCGGGGACCCGTCGTCGGCGAGGGCCGCCCCGTGCGCCGCGACCGAGGCGCGCAGCGGTGCGAGGCGCTGCGCGAGGGCCGGATGGGCCGCGCTCGTCGCGTCGTAACGTTCCAGCAGTCGCTCGCTCTCACGAACGGCCGTCTCGCGCATCCGCCGTTCGAGTGGAACCTCGGGGTCCGCGACGGGCGGCCCGTCGTCGGAGCAACCGCTGAGCAGCGCGGCTCCGGCGATGCCCGCGGCACCGGCGAGCAGGCCTCTTCGCGACGGCAGGATCGAGGGCACGGGGACGTCCTCCGGGTGTGACTGGGCTGATGGCGGGCAAGGTGTGATCACGGTACCCGGGGGCCCCTCCGCAGCGCGGACGGCAACACCCTCCGCGACCGGATACCCTTTGACCTGACGCACGACGGAAATCACAACAGCACACGCGGCCGAGGAGTCACCCGGATGAGCACCACCCAGAGCGACAGGCTGCGCGCATTGCTGGAGCCGCTCGTCGCCGCCAAGGGCCTGGACCTCGAGGAGATCGAGACGTCCAAGGCGGGCAAGCGCCGGATGCTGCGCATCATCGTGGACTCCGACGAGGGCGTGGAGCTGGACGCGTGCGCCGAGCTGAGCCGCGAGGTTTCGGACCTGCTGGACGAGACCGACGCGATGGGTGAGGACGAGTACGTCCTCGAAGTGAGCTCGCCGGGCGCGGACCGCCCGCTGACCGAGCACCGTCACTACATCCGGGCGATCGGCCGGCTCGTGAAGTTCCAGACGTCGGACGGCGGGGAAGTGATCGCCCGCATCCTCGACGTCGACGACGAGGGCATGGACCTCGAGGTCCCGGGCGTGAAGGGCCGCAAGGCAACCGCCCGCCGCATCGTGTTCACCGACATCGCCAAGGCGCGTGTCGAGATCGAGTTCAACCGCAAGGACAAGAAGGAAGAGGAGGCGTAGTCGTGGACATCGACATGAGTGCCCTACGGGGTCTGGTCCGGGAGAAGGAGATTTCCTTCGACCTGCTCGTCGAAGCGATCGAGTCGGCCCTCCTCATCGCGTACCACCGCACCGAGGGAAGCTTCCGGCGCGCACGCGTCGTGCTCGACCGCACCAACGGTCACGTGATCGTGTGGGCGACCGAGGACCCGAGGGACCTGGAAGAGGGCCAGGAGGCCAAGGAGTTCGACGACACCCCGTCGGACTTCGGCCGCATCGCCGCGACGACCGCCAAGCAGGTGATCCTCCAGCGTCTGCGCGACGCCGAGGACGACCTGACCTTCGGCGAGTTCCTGGGCCGCGAGGGTGATGTCATCACCGGCGTGGTCCAGCAGGGCAAGGACCCGAAGAACGTCCTCGTCGACATCGGCAAGATGGAGGCCATGCTGCCGGTGCAGGAGCAGGTCCCCGGCGAGGACTACACGCACGGACTGCGCCTGAAGTCGTACGTCGTGCGGGTGGCGAAGGGTGTCCGCGGTCCGTCCGTGACCCTGTCGCGCACCCACCCGAACCTGGTGAAGAAGCTGTTCGCGCTGGAGGTCCCGGAGATCGCCGACGGCAGCGTCGAGATCTGCGCGATCGCCCGTGAGGCCGGTCACCGCACCAAGATCGCCGTCCGCGCCAACCGCTCCGGCCTCAACCCGAAGGGCGCCTGCATCGGCCCGATGGGCAGCCGCGTGCGCAACGTGATGGCCGAGCTGCACGGCGAGAAGATCGACATCGTCGACTGGTCGGACGACCCGGCGGAGATGGTCGCCAACGCCCTGTCACCCGCCCGGGTGAGCAAGGTCGAGGTCGTGGACTGGGACACCCGGTCCGCGCGGGTGACCGTGCCCGACTACCAGCTGTCGCTGGCCATCGGCAAGGAGGGCCAGAACGCCCGCCTCGCCGCCCGCCTGACCGGCTGGCGCATCGACATCCGTCCCGACACCGAGCAGCCCTCGGACGGGGAGGACCGCGACCGCGGCGAGCGCCGCGACGACCGCGGCGACCAGGGCAACGACCGCCGGGACGAGCGCCGCGACGACCGTCGCGACGAGCGCCGCGGGGAATAAAACCGCTACCGCCCGGAGCTGTCCGGGCGGTACACAAGAACGGCGGGGGTCGAACAAGGCCCCTGCCCGACGTGCACGGCTGTCCGCCGCCGAGGTTTCGGCGGCCGGACCCGGCACCGGTGATCACGACAACATCCGTTCGATTTTTCGCCCGAAGGGGTGAGGTCGGTGCGGGGAGGTAGACTTAAGCGTGTCTGGCCGGACGCAAGCCCGCGCATGCCCCGAACGCACCTGTGTGGGGTGTCGGGAGCGAGCGGCCAAGAGCGATCTGCTGCGCATCGTGGCGGTCGGTGACAAATGTGTCTCCGATCCTCGCGGTACGCTGCCCGGCCGGGGTGCCTACGTGCACCCCGCCGTGGTCTGCCTCGACCAGGCTGTCCGCCGTAGGGCGTTCTCCCGGGCCTTCAAGTCCGCAGGACCGTTCGACACGGCGGAGCTGCACAAAGCCCTGGCCGATGAGGCCGAGGCGACACCGTAAGCACGTAGTACGGCACGGATCACCGTGCGGTCAGGTACCTCGCGAGTTGGAAGTAGGTCGAGATTGCGATGAGCACCCCTCGATGAGTACGCGATGAGTACGAGCATGAAGTAGACACGGTCCGGCGTAACCCGGACCTAAAAGGAGCGAAGTGGCTAAGGTCCGGGTATACGAACTCGCCAAGGAGTTCGGAGTTGAGAGCAAGGTCGTCATGGCCAAGCTCCAGGAACTCGGTGAGTTCGTCCGTTCGGCGTCCTCGACGATCGAGGCGCCGGTCGTACGCAAGTTGACCGATGCTTTGCAGGGCCCCGGCGGCA
Organism: Streptomyces sp. GL_141; assembly: GCF_057834385.1. Classification (NCBI taxonomy): domain Bacteria; kingdom Bacillati; phylum Actinomycetota; class Actinomycetes; order Kitasatosporales; family Streptomycetaceae; genus Streptomyces; species Streptomyces sp. GL_141. The sequence goes on along the minus strand of NZ_CM174402.1, from coordinate 2,262,335 downwards.
ACGCCGGCAAGTCCGCTGCGAAGCCGGGTGAGCCCCGCAAGGCCGCCCCCGCCAAGCCCGGGGTTCCCACCCCGGGTGCTGTTGCACGTCCCGCTGCCCCGAAGCCCGGCGCCCCGGCCCCCAAGCCGGTCGTTGCCGAGGCCCCGGCCGTCAGCGCCCCCGCCCCGGTGACCCCGACCGCCGCCCCCGGTGGTCCGCGTCCCGGCCCGAAGGCTCCGGCCGCCCCGAAGCCCGCTCCGGCGGCTCCCGTGGCGACCGAGTTCTCCGCGCCCCCGGCGGCTCCGGCCGCCGCGGCCCCGGCGCGCACCGACCGTCCCGCCGGTCCCGGCGCGACCCCCGGTCCGCGTCCGGCGCAGCAGCGCCCCGAGCGTCCGGCGGCCCAGGGCGGCCAGTCCGGCGCCCGTCCCGGCGCCCCGCGTCCGGCCGGTGCCGCTCCGGCGCGCACCGAGCGTCCCGCCGGTCCCGGTGCTTCGGCCCCGCGTCCGCAGGGCGCCCGTCCGGCCGGTCCCCGTCCGGGCAATAACCCGTTCACCTCTGGTGGCTCCACCGGCATGGCGCGCCCGCAGGCGCCCCGTCCGGCCGGCGCTCCCCGTCCCGGTGCCCCCGGCGCCGGTGGCGGCCAGGGTGCTCCCCGCCCGCAGGGCGGCCCCGGTGGCGCTCCGCGTCCCCAGGGTGCCGGTGCAGGTCGTCCGACCCCGGGCGGCATGCCGCGTCCGCAGGGTGGCGCCCCGCGTCCCGGTGGTGCTCCCGGTGGTAACCGTCCCAACCCGGGCATGATGCCGCAGCGTCCCGCTGCCGGTGGTCCCGGTCCCCGTCCCGGTGGCGGCCCCGGTGGCCGTGGTCCCGGTGCCGGTGGTCCCCGTCCCGGCGGTGCCGGTGGCGCGGGTCGTCCCGCGGGCGGCGGCTTCGCCGGTCGTCCGGCCGGTCCGGGCTCGCGTCCGGGTGGTGGCGGCGGCTTCGGCGGTCCCCGTCCCGGTGGCGGCGGCTTCGGCGGCGGTCCGGCTGGTGCCGGCGGCGGTCGTCCCGGCTTCGCCGGGCGTCCCGGTGGTCCCAATGCCCGTGGTGGCACGCAGGGTGCCTTCGGCCGTCCCGGTGGTCCCGCGCGTCGTGGGCGCAAGTCCAAGCGCCAGCGTCGCCAGGAGTACGAGGCCATGCAGGCCCCGTCGGTCGGCGGCATCATGCTGCCGCGTGGTCACGGCGAGACCGTTCGCCTGTCGCGCGGTGCCTCCCTCACCGACTTCGCGGAGAAGATCAACGCCAACCCGGCGTCGCTCGTCGCCGTGATGATGAACCTCGGCGAGATGGTCACTGCCACGCAGTCCGTCTCCGACGAGACCCTCGAAATGCTGGCCGGCGAGATGAACTACGTCGTTCAGATCGTCAGCCCGGAGGAAGAGGACCGCGAGCTCCTCGAGGGCTTCGACATCGAGTTCGGCGAGGACGAGGGCGGCGAGGAATTCCTCATGCCGCGTCCGCCGGTCGTGACCGTCATGGGTCACGTCGACCACGGTAAGACCCGACTGCTCGACGCCATCCGCAAGACGAACGTCGTTGCGGGCGAGGCCGGTGGCATCACGCAGCACATCGGTGCGTACCAGGTCGGTACCGAGGTCAACGGTGAAGAGCGCAAGATCACCTTCATCGACACCCCGGGTCACGAGGCGTTCACCGCCATGCGTGCCCGTGGTGCCAAGTCGACCGACATCGCGATCCTCGTGGTCGCGGCCAACGACGGCGTGATGCCGCAGACGATCGAGGCGCTCAACCACGCCCAGGCCGCCGGCGTCCCGATCGTCGTCGCGGTCAACAAGATCGACGTCGAGGGTGCGGACCCGGTCAAGGTGCGCGGTCAGCTCACCGAGTTCGGTCTGGTCGCCGAGGAGTACGGCGGCGACACGATGTTCGTCGACATCTCCGCCAAGCAGGGTCTGAACATCGACTCCCTGCTCGAGGCCGTCGTCCTCACCGCCGACGCCTCGCTCGACCTGCGCGCCAACCCGGAGCAGGACGCTCAGGGTATTGCGATCGAGTCCCACCTCGACCGCGGCCGCGGTGCCGTCGCCACCGTCCTCGTCCAGCGCGGTACCCTCCGCGTCGGCGACACGATGGTCGTGGGCGACGCCTACGGCCGTGTGCGCGCCATGCTCGACGACAAGGGCAACAACGTCGAGGAAGCGGGTCCCGCGACCCCCGTCCTGGTCCTGGGTCTCACCAACGTCCCCGGCGCCGGCGACAACTTCCTCGTCGTCGACGAGGACCGCACCGCCCGTCAGATCGCCGAGAAGCGTGCTGCGCGTGAGCGCAACGCCAACTTCGCCAAGCGCGTCCGCCGGGTGTCCCTGGAAGACCTCGACTCGGTCCTCAAGGCCGGTCTGGTCCAGGAACTCAACCTCATCATCAAGGGCGACGCGTCCGGTGCGGTCGAGGCTCTCGAGTCCTCGCTGCTCCAGCTCGACGTCGGCGAAGAGGTCGACATCCGCATCCTGCACCGCGGTGTGGGTGCGGTCACCGAGTCCGACATCAACTTGGCGATGGGCTCCGACGCCATCGTCATCGGCTACAACGTCCGTGCGGCCGGCCGTGCCGCGCAGATGGCGGAGCGCGAGGGTGTCGACGTCCGTTACTACTCGGTGATCTACCAGGCCATCGAGGAGATCGAGGCGGCCCTCAAGGGTCTCCTCAAGCCGGAGTACGAAGAGGTCGAGCTCGGTACGGCGGAGGTCCGCGAGGTCTTCCGCTCGTCCAAGCTGGGCAACATCGCCGGTGTCCTCATCCGGTCCGGCGAGGTCAAGCGCAACACCAAGGCGCGGCTCCTGCGCGATGGCAAGGTCATCGCCGAGAGCCTCACCATCTCCGGTCTGCGCCGCTTCAAGGACGACGTCACCGAGATCCGCGAAGGCTTCGAGGGCGGTATCAACCTCGGTAACTTCAACGACATCAAGATCGACGACGTCATCGCGACGTACGAGATGCGCGAGAAGCCCCGCGCGTAAGCGCGAGGCGGTGTTCGCACCGTGTCGTAGGTAGCTGTAACACCGGGGCCGGTCGGCGGAATATCCGTCGATCGGCCCCGGCCGTTGCGTGTACGGTTCTGATGACCCTGCCGCGCGACGGCCGGCAGGCCACCGAACCCGCACCGGCGGGATATCCGGAACTGCATGTACGTGGGGACTCTGTCCTTCGATCTGCTCCTCGGCGACGTTCACTCGCTGAAGGAGAAACGCTCCGTCGTCCGGCCCATCGTCGCCGAGCTCCAGCGCAAGTTCTCTGTGAGCGCGGCCGAAGTGGGCGACCAGGACCTGCACCGCAGGGCCCGTATAGGGGTCGCTCTGGTGAGTGGGGACACGGGGTTCCTCTCGGATGTACTGGACCGCTGCGAGCGGCTGGTCGCGGCACGTCCGGAAGTGGAGCTGCTGTCGGTACGACGGCGGCTCCACGGTGATGAAGACTGACCGCAAGACGAAGAAGGAGACGGACCAGTGGCCGACAATGCGCGGGCGAAGAAGCTGGCGGACCTCATCCGGGAGGTGGTGGCCGAGAAGCTGCAGCGCGGCGTCAAGGACCCCCGCCTCGGTACGCACGTGACCATCACGGACACCAGGGTCACCGGCGACCTGCGGGAGGCCACGGTCTTCTACACGGTCTACGGTGACGACGAGGCGCGGGTCAGCGCGGCGGCGGGCCTGGAGAGCGCCAAGGGCGTCCTGCGCTCCGCGGTCGGCCGGGCGGCGCAGACCAAGTTCACGCCGACCCTGACCTTCGTGGCGGACGCCCTCCCGGAGACCGCCAAGAGCATCGAGGACCTCCTCGAGAAGGCGCGGACCTCCGACGCCCAGGTGCGCGAGGTCTCCTCGGGCGCTCAGTACGCCGGCGAAGCCGACCCGTACAAGAAGCCCGAAGAGGACGACGACGCCGACGCCGACGAAGACGGGGACGCATCCGCGTAATGAGCACCAACGCAGGGAAGACGCCGGACGGCCTGGTCATCGTCGACAAGCCGTCCGGTTTCACTTCGCACGACGTGGTCGCCAAGATGCGCGGGATCGCCAAGACCCGCCGCGTCGGCCACGCCGGCACGCTCGACCCGATGGCGACGGGCGTGCTGGTCCTGGGCGTCGAGAAGGCCACCAAGCTCCTCGGCCACCTCGCGCTCACGGAGAAGGAGTACCTCGGCACCATCCGGCTGGGCCAGAACACCCTGACGGACGACGCCGAGGGCGAGATCATCTCGTCCACGGACGCCACCGGGGTCACCCGGGAGGGCGTGGACGCGGGCATCGCCAAGCTGTCCGGCGCGATCATGCAGGTCCCGTCCAAGGTCAGCGCCATCAAGATCAAGGGCGTGCGCTCCTACAAGCGCGCACGTGACGGCGAGGACTTCGAGATCCCGGCCCGCCCGGTGACCGTGTCCTCGTTCCAGGTGTACGACATGCGGGAGGCGGAGGCCGAGGACGGCACCAAGGTCGTCGACCTCGTCGTCTCCGTGGTCTGCTCCAGCGGTACGTACATCCGCGCGCTCGCGCGGGACCTGGGCGCCGACCTCGGCGTCGGCGGGCACCTCACGGCGCTGCGGCGCACGCGGGTGGGCCCGTACAAGATCGACCGGGCGCGCACGCTGGACCAGCTCCAGGAGGAGCTGACCGTCATGCCGATCGGCGACGCGGCGGCTGCCGCGTTCCCGCGCTGGGAGCTCGACGCCCGACGGGCGTCGCTGCTGGCGAACGGCGTGCGGATCGACATGCCGGACGAGTACGAGCCCGGCAAGGCGGTCGCGGTCTACGGGCCGGACGGGCAGCTGCTCGGGCTCGTCGAGAGCAAGAACGGCAAGGCGAAGTCGCTCGCCGTCTTCGCCTGATCCGTTCCCTGATGCTGTTGACCGGCCGGCCTTCGGGCCGGCCGGTTCTCGTTTCCGGCCGGTTCCCGTTTGACGTGGAGCGGTGAGCGCACATGGACTGCTGCTCACCGCTCCACGACCCCCCTCGGGTAGGTCTCTATCCATCCGGAGGCCCTTATTCACCCGTCCGAGCAGGCGCTCGGAGTGAATGGAGGGAGCGTAAGGGGGCGCTTTCGCCTCGCGTGCTGTTCCCGCTGATCTTCACCTGCCTACCGTCGTGGCTACGGGGCACGCTGGCTACGGGGCAGGCGCGGCGGGGAGTGGTGCGGTGACGGCGGAACTGATCAGGATCTGCGATCTCGCCGGGAGGCCGCGGGGGAGCGGGTTCGTCGCGGACGACCGCGGGACGGTGCTCACCAGCCACGAGGCCGTCGACGGACTGGCCCGGGTGGTCCTGCACGGGCCGTCGCCGGGGGAGCGGACCTGGGTGGCGGGGGCCTCGGACGTGACCGCCCTGCCGGAGCTGGGGCTGGCGCTCGTACGGAGCGACGGGCTCGGGGTACGGCCGCTGCCGGTCGCTCCGCGGGCGGAGATCGCTCCCGGGACGTACGTACGGCTGTCCGCGCGGGGCTGGCGCCAGGCGCGGGTGCTCGGCGGGGCCGAGGCCGCCTACACGGCGGCGTCCACGACCACGGCGGCGTCCTCTCCTCCGACGGGCACGGGCCGGTTCCACCTGCTCCCGGCCGCGCTGGAACTGGCCATCGGGACCGACGGCCGCGACGCGCTGCGGCTCGGCGGCGAGGCCTGCGGGGGCCCGGTGCTCGACGCCGGAACCGGAGCGGTGCTCGCGGTCCTGTGCACCGCTCTGCGGGCGGAGCACCGCTCCGGGGGCTTCGCCGTGCCCCTCACCGCCGCGGCCGCCGCCGATCCGGGCGGACCCCTCGCCGTACTGCTGGCGAGCAACGCCGCCACGGTGCCGGGCCACGGCGCCGACCTGAACCTCGCCGGAGCCCTGCAGCTCACCGGGACCACCCTGGGCGCGGCCCTCGCCGCCGGGGGACCGGAGCCGGTGGACCGCCCGGCGATCGCGGCCGAGCTCGACGCCTTCACCGCCGGTGACCGCCCGGTCCTCGCGCTGGTCGGGCGCCCCGGCACCGGCCGCACGACCGCCCTCGCCGCCCTGGCGGCCCGCCGCGCCCGCGGCCCGCACCCGGCCCCGACCCTCTGGCTGCGCGGCGCCGACCTGCTGGCCGGGGACACCTCGCTGGCCGACGCGGTGGCGCGGGCGCTGGCGGAGGCGGGGCGGATCCTGGAGGTGCCGGCCGCCGCCCCGGGCCCGGACCCGGCATCGGAGCTGGCCGCGCTCGTGGCTTCGGCCGGGCGGGCCCTGCTCGTCGTCCTGGACGGGCCCGAGGAGATGCCGCCGCGGCTCGCGGCACGGGCCGGGCCGTGGACCGCGGCCACTGCCGCCTGGCTGGACGCGACCGGAGCCCGGCTGGCCGTGGCCGCCCGCCCCGAGTACTGGGAGTCGGCCGGGCGGCTCTACCCGCCGCGGGTGCTCCGGACCCCGGCCCGGCCCGCCCGGCGGCTGCCGCCCGCGGTCCCGGTCGGAGACCTCACCTCCGAGGAGGCGGCACTCGCCGCGGCCCGGCTGGGGATCCCGGCCGACGCCGTCGCGGGAGCCGACGCCCGGCACCCCCTCACCCTGCGGCTGCTCGCGGAGATCCGCGCGGCCGGGGTCACCGCGGGCCGTCCGTCCCGCGACGAGGTGTTCGCCGCGCACCTGGACCTGCTGTGCCTGCGCGTGGCCGTCCGCGTGTCCGCCGCCCTGCCGCAGCCCAGCAGACCCGGTGGGGCGGCGGAGACGTGCGGGGTGTTCGGGCCCGACATGGGCGGGGCGGACGGGGTGTACGCGCCGGGCATGGGTGGCGACTGGAGGTCGGATACGGGTGGGGTGTACGGGACGGTCCCGGGCGGCGTCGACGGGTCTGACGTGGGCGGGGTGTTCGGGCCCGGGGCGGGTGGCGGCGGGAGGTCGGATACGGCCGGGGTGTACGGGACGGACCCTGGCGGCGCCGACGGGTCTGACATGGCCGGGGTGTTCGGGCCCGGGGTGTTCGGGCCCGGGGTGGGTCGGCTGGCCGTGCGGGTGGCCGGGCGGGTGCACGAAGCCGCCCGGCGGTGTCTGGGGCCGGGCCAGGGCCGGCTGGACCGGGCCTCTTTCGAGGAACTGTTCCCCTGGCGGTCGGGGTGGGCCTCCGCGGTGCTCACCGAGGGGCTGCTGGTGCCCGCCGGGGAGGGCTACCGCTTCGCGCACGAGGAGCTCGCCGACTGGGTGCAGGCCGCGCACCTGGATCTCCCCGCCGCCCTGGACACCCTGGGCCGGGATGTTCCCCGCCACCGCATCGGACCCGTACTGGAGGCCCTGGGCCTGCTCCCGCCCGGGGAGCGGACCGCCGCACTGGAGCGGCTCGTGGCCCTGCTCGACACAGCCGCCGGCCCGGAGGCGCGCTGGTGGGCCGCCCGCCTCGTCGGCGAGACCCTCCTGCGGGCCCCCGACGCCACGCCGTACCTCCCGGTCCTGCACGCCCTGGCCGAGCACCTGGCCCGGCCCGCCCCGGCGGAAGGCACCCCTCCCGGGGCGGACTCGCCGCGCCCGGCACCGGCACCGGCTACGGCCCCGACGCCGGCCGGCTCCGCGGCGTACGCGGGCACCCTGGGGAACCCGGCCCCGGCGGCCACCACCGCGTGGGCGGGACCCGGAACCACCGGGCACCCGCAGGTCCCCGCCCAGGGCGGAGCCCCGGGCGGCGCCGGGCCCGTCGGGCATGCGGGGCGCCTCCGCGCCGGGGATGCCGACACGCAGACCGGCGGGATCACCGGATCCGGGGGCCAGCCCGAGCCCGAGCCCGGCCAGGGCCGGGAGGACGAGGGGGAGTTCGGGGCGCGGTTCTGGACCCGGGTGCGCGTCACCGAGGAGGACCGGTTCGAGCTGCTGCGGCGGCTGCTGCCCCACGACCACCGGCTCCTCGACGCCGCCGCCCGGCGGCTGGTCCGGGCACCGCGCCTCGTGCAGCCGCTGCTCTGCGGCTGGTTCCGCGACGAGCGGCGGCTGCTCGGCCGGCCCGGGGCCACCGTCGCCACCGCCGCCCAGGCCCTGCTGCACACCCACCGCAGCCTCGCCGTCGACGACCTCGCGGAGGCGCTCGTCACCGCCGCGCACCCCCGCGCCGACGAGCTGCTCGCCGTGCTCGCCGAGGACGAGCCCTCCGCCCTCAGCCGGGCCGTGGACCGCTGGGCCCACGACGAGCGGCCCGGCCGCCGGGTCGCGGCCGCCGCGTACGGGCCGCTCACCGCCCCGCACGTGCGCACCCCCGCCGACCGCGAGCTGCTGCGCTACGCCGCGCAGGCCCTCCTCGCCCGGCCCGCCGACGCCTCCCTGCACGGCAGCGCTCTCGGGATCCTGCTCCGCGACCCCCGGGTACGGGCCCGCTACCTCCCCGAGGCCCTCGCCTGCTTCCGCGACCCCGGGCCCGGCCGGCGGCTGCCCGCCACCGCGCTGGTCGCCGCGCTCCCCGTGCTGCCGGACCCGGACGCGGTGTTCGCCGCCCTGCGGGAGCGGGCGGACGGCGAGGTGGTGCGCGCACTGGCCGCGCTGACCACGCCGGGCCTGGCGCGGCGCGCGGCCGACCTCGTACGGGACCACCTCGCACGGCACCCGCAGGACGCCGCGCACGCCGCCGAGTTCGTGGACCGGCGGCTCGAACAGGGGCTGGCCGCCGCCCCCGTGCTCCGCCCGCTCGTACGGGACCTGCTGGGCTCCGGTCCGCCTCCGGTCCGGGCCGCGCTGGCCGGCGTACTGGCCGCCCCGGGCACGGAGTCCTCGTACACGCTCCGCGGCGAGCTCGCCGAGGCGCTGCTCCGCGAGGAGCTCGACCCCTCGGTGCTCGACGCCTTCCTCGGCGCGCTGGCGGCGGGGGCGGCCGGCGGCGCGCCCGACCGTATTCGGGACCTGCTGCGGCGCACCGGCCGACAACTGCTGCGGGCACCGGGCGGGCCGGCGGTCTTCGAGCGGCGCACGGTCGAGCTGGCGCGGGCCGAACCGGCCTTCGGCGCACTCGTGGCCCGCTGGCTGGAGGGGGCGCCGCAAGAGGCGGCGGCGCTGCTGGGGCCGAGCGCGCGCCGGACCGTCGAGACGCTCGCTCACAGCGCGTCCCCGCCGGAAGACGCCGATGATGGGCAGCGGCCACCGGCATGGCAGTCTTAGACCTGCAATCGGCAACCAGGACAGGGCCTAAAGGGTTCGGGCGAGGAGCGGTCACAGTGCAGCGCTGGCGTGGCTTGGAGGACATCCCCCAGGACTGGGGACGCGGCGTCGTCACCATCGGCTCCTACGACGGCGTCCACCGGGGTCATCAGCTGATCATCGGACGGGCCGTCGCCAAGGCCCGCGAGCTCGGTGTCCCCTCCGTCGTCGTCACCTTCAGCCCACACCCGAGCGAGGTCGTCCGCCCCGGCAGCCACCCGCCGATCCTGGCCCCGTACGACCGGCGGGCCGAGCTGATGGCCGGGCTGGGCGTGGACGCGCTGCTGATCCTGCCCTTCACGGCGGAGTTCTCGCAGCTGTCCCCGGCCGACTTCATCGTGAAGGTGCTCGTCGACAAGCTGCACGCGCTGGCGGTCATCGAGGGACCGAACTTCCGCTTCGGCCACAAGGCCGCCGGCAACGTGGAGTTCCTGCGGCAGCTCGGCGCGACCTACGACTACGAGGTCGAGGTCGTGGACCTGGTGGAGCGCGGCGAGGCGGGCGGCGGAGTGCCGTTCTCCTCGACGCTGGCGCGCAGGCTCGTGGCGCAGGGCGACATGGACGGCGCGGCCGAGATCCTGGGCCGCCCGCACCGGCTCGAAGGCGTCGTGGTGCGCGGTGCGCAGCGCGGGCGCGAGCTCGGCTACCCGACGGCGAACGTGGAGACGCAGCCGCACACCGCGATCCCGGCCGACGGGGTGTACGCGGGCTGGCTGACCGCGGACGGCGAGCGGATGCCGGCGGCGATCTCGGTCGGCACGAACGTGCAGTTCGACGCGACCGAGCGGACCGTGGAGGCGTACGCGATCGACCGCGTCGGGCTGGACCTGTACGGCATGCACGTGGCCGTCGACTTCCTCGCCTACGTGCGCGGGATGGCGAAGTTCGAGTCGCTGGACGGGCTGCTGGAGGCCATCGCGGACGACGTGAAGCGCGCGCGGGTGCTCACGGACGCGTACGACGCGGAGCGCTGACGGCCTGACGGCCGACGAACGGTCGGACAACGGGCGAGGGCCCGTACCGTCCCGGGATTCCGGGGGCGGTACGGGCCCTCGCCCGTGTGCCGGCTGCGTCAGCCCAGGCGCGGGTCGCGCGGGGGCCCGCCGGGCTGGGGCTGACCGGGCTGCTGGGGCCAGGGCTGGCCGGGGGTGGGGTAGGGCTGCTGCCCGTACGGGGGCTGCGGCTGGTGCTGCTGCTGCTGCGGGTAGGGCTGCTGGGGCGGCTGGGGCTGGCCCCAGTGGTTCGGGGGCGCCTGCTGCTGGGCGCGGATGAAGTCCTCGGCGACCAGGGCGGAGAGGTTGAAGTAGGCCTCGCGCGTCTTGGGCCGGAGCATGTCGAGATCGACCTCGGCGCCGGCCGCGAGGTGGTCGTCGAACGGGACCACGACGACACCGCGGCAGCGGGTCTCGAAGTGTCGCACGATGTCCTCGACCTTGATCATCTTGGCGGTCTCGCGGACCCCGGAGATCACCGTGAGGGAGCGCGAGACGAGGTCGGCGTACCCGTGCGCGGAGAGCCAGTCGAGGGTGGTGCTGGCGCTGCTCGCGCCGTCCACCGACGGGGTCGAGATGATGATCAGCTGATCGGCCAGGTCCAGGACCCCGCGCATGGCGGAGTAGAGGAGGCCCGTGCCCGAGTCGGTGAGGATGATCGGGTACTGGCGGCCGAGCGTCTCGATGACGCGGCGGTAGTCCTCGTCGTTGAAGGCCGTCGAGACGGCCGGGTCCACGTCGTTGGCGATGATCTCCAGCCCGGAGGGCGCCTGGGAGGTGAACCGGCGGATGTCCATGTACGAGTTCAGGTACGGGATCGCCTGGACCAGGTCCCGGATCGTGGCCCCGGTCTCGCGGCGCACGCGGCGGCCGAGGGTGCCGGCGTCCGGGTTCGCGTCGATGGCCAGGATCTTGTCCTGGCGCTCGGTGGCGAGGGTGGCGCCGAGGGCGGTGGTGGTCGTGGTCTTGCCGACGCCGCCCTTGAGGCTGATGACGGCGATGCGGTAGCAGGACATCACCGGCGTGCGGATCAGCTCCAGCTTGCGGCGCCGCTCCGCCTCCGCCGCCTTGCCGCCGAAGCGGAACAGGCCGCCGCCTCCGGAGGCGTTGTTGCCGCTCTTGGCCTTCTGCTTGCCGCGCAGCAGGCGGTCGGAGGACAGCTCGACGGCGGCGGTGTAGCCGAGGGGGGCGCCGCCGGAGGGCTGGGGGGAGCCGTAGCGGGGGTCGTGCCCGTGGGGGCCCTGCGGCCCCTGCGGGCCGGGGGGGCCCTGCTGCCACTGGCCGCCACGAGGATCGGCGTACTGGGTCTGCGGCTGCTGGGGCTGGGGCTGCGCGGGCGGGAATCCGTACCCGGCGTCCGGTGCCTGCTGCGGCTGCGGCTGCGGGTGGGGCCGGGCCGGCGGCAGGATGTCGTACCCGGCCTGAGGATCCGGGGACCCGGGCGGTGAGGCCAACTCCGAAGGCCACCGCGGGAGTTCGCTACCGGGCGCCGGGTCGGCTCCGCCGGATCCCTCGAACGTGTCCGCCGCGCGAGGCGCCGGAACGACCGTCCCCGCGGGGGGAGTGGGCGTACGCACGACAGCGGGCGGTGCGGGGTTCTCGTACGGGGGCTGGGCGGCGTACGCAGCCGACGCGTCCGGCCGGGCGGCCGGGGCGCCGTGCTCCGCACCGGCGGATGCGTACGGGTCGCTCAAGGGGTCCCGATCGTCCGGGGCCGGGGCCCCACTGGACAGTCCACCGCCCGAACCCGCCCCCGCTGCGACACCCTCAGCGCCGACGGGCGCCGGTGCGTAGGCCTCCCGGGGCAAGCCCTGTCCATCCACCGGACCGGCACCACCCCCGGCCTGCGGACCCCACGCCCGGTCATCGGCCGGGGCGCCGTCCGAGCCCGACGGCGGCGCGTGGGGCGGGAAGGCAACGTCCGAAGCAGACGGGTCGGAGGGTGCCGGGGCAGCCGGGTAGGGCGGCAGCCCGGTGTCGGATCCCGGTGTGCGGGGCGGGACGGCACTAGCCGCCGCCGACGGGACCGGCGGCAGGGCGATGCCCGGGGCCGGTACGGCAGCGTCCGGCGCCACCGGGTACGACGGGAGTTCGGAATCCCGGCCCGGGCTGTAGACCGGAGCAGGGCTGTCCTGACCCGACGGGCTCGACGGCAGCTCTGCATCCAGGACAGACGGGCGCCACGGCAGTCCGGTGCCCGAGGCGGGCGCGTGGGGCGCGAAGGCGCTGTCCGGAGCCGACGGGTACGACGGCCGAACGGCATCCGGGGCCGACGGCAGTCCGGTTCCCGAGGCGGGCGTACGGGGTGCGACGGCGTTGTCGGGAGTCGGCGGGTAGGGCGGCCGGGCGGCGTCCGGGGCCGGGGCGGGGCCATCCGGGGCCGACGGGTACGGCGGCGTTCCGGCGCCCGGGGCGGGGGTGTTCGGGGTCGACGGGTACGACGGCAGTCCGGCGCCCGGGGTCGGCGGGTGGGGCGGAATGGCGGTGCCCGGGGCCGACTGGTACGGCGGGGCGGAGGCGCCGGCGGCCGGAGCGTACGGTGCGGCCGCGGAGTCCGCGCTCAGCGCCGTGGGTGCCTCGGGGCTGCCCGGGTACGGCACGGCCGGGGCCGGTGCCTGTGCGGTCGAGGCCGCGCGCGGAGCCGGCGGCGCGATGCGCACCGTCGGAGGGGTCTCCAGGTCCGACGGCGGCCGGTGGGGCTCGAATCCGCTGCCCTCGGGCAGGCCCGGGATCGCGGCGGCGGCCGGAGCCGCGCCCTGCGTGTACCAGGCCGGCGGGGTGTAGTCGATGGTGAACTCGCCCGTCAGCTCGGGCTCCGCGTCGGACTGATCGTCCGTCGGGACGTCCCACGTCCCGCCGCGCCTCTCGTTCCGATCGCCGCTCACTGGTCCTCCTGATATGTCGAACACTGGTCCGGCGTCCCACCGCGCCACGCCGCCGCCCAGCCTAATCGGGTCCCGCAGCCGGTATCCGCCCCCGTCTGCCCGTACCCGAGGCCGACCGCGGCATGCGAGCCGCCCCATCCTGCCCATACGGCGGTGTCCCCGCCCAATCCCAGCCCCTCCGCCACACCGCCACGGCCACCCCGCTCCCGACCTGCCCACCGCGCCGCGCCCTGCCTCTCAAGGCCCCTCGCCGCGCGTACCGCCCACAACAACCCAGCTGCCCCGCCTCGTGCCGCCTCCCAACCCAGTGCCCCACGCGTGCCGGCCCCGACCCAGCCGCCGCGTGCGTGCAGTCCCCAACCCACCCGTTCCCGCCCTGCGGGTCCCCAACCCGCCCGCACTTCCCCGGCGCGCCCTTGAAACCTTGCCCGACCCGGTGCTGCGGGCTCCGGGCCCGCCGGTTCCGGTGCTGGGGGCTCCGCGCCTGCCAGTTCCCGTGCTGCGGGTTCCGAGCCCGCCCGCCCCGGCGCCGCGGGCTCCCGACCTGCCTGTCCCGGCTCTGCGGGTTCCGGGCCTGCCGGTTGGGGGCCTACCTGTTCGTGGCCCGTCCGCCCCGGTCCCGTTCGGCTCGGCCGGCAGGTTCTTGGTCTGCCTGTTGCGGCTCTGCGGGTTCCGGGCCTGCCGGTTCGGGGCCTGCCCGGTCTTGGCCCGTCGGCCCGGGTCCCGTTCGGTTCGGTCGGCCGGTTCAAGGTCTGCCCGTCGGGCTGCTGCCGCTTGCCGGCCGCCGGATATGGCCTTGCCTGCTCTTGTCCTGTCGGTCCCCGGTCCCGTTCGGCTCGACCCGCCGGTTCTTGGTCTGCCCGTCCGGGCCCTGCCGGTTGTGGAGCTGCGCTTTCCGGGCCTACCTGTTCGGGGCTTGCCTGGCCGTGGCCCGCCGGTCCTGGCTTGCTCAGCTCAGCTTGCCTGTCCCGGCACTGCCCGTCCGAGCGCCGCTACCCTTCCGGGCGCTGCCGGTTCCAGGCCGACCGGTTGACGGCGCGCCCGTGCATGCTCTGCTGGCCCCTGGCCCCTGGCCCCTGGCCCCTGGCCCCTGGCCCCTGGCCCCTGGCCCCTGGCCCCTGGCCCCTGGCCCCTGGCCCCTGGCCCCTGGCCCCTGGCCCCTGGCCCCTGGCCCCTGGCCCCTGGCCCCTGGCCCCTGGCCCCTGGCCCCTGGCCCCTGGCCCCTGGCCCCTGGCCCCTGGCCCACTCCCTACTGGTCCGCTGCTCCCGACCTGCCCGTGCCGGTCCGCGGCTTCCCGATCAGATGGTTCCTCCCCGGCCTGCCGGTTCTAGGCCTGCTGCTCAGTGGCCCGCACGTTCCCGGCCCGTCGGCAGGCCGCTTCCACGGTCGTGCATGCTCTGTCCGCTCCCCGGTCGCTGACCATCGCATCACCGGTTCCCGGACTGCCTGCTGCAGCCGACCTGTCCGCGGACTGCCGGTCGGTGGAGTTTCCGGTGCCCCGCGCCTACAGATCCGCCCAGCCGGAATCCAGCCCCCGAGTCGCGTCCCTCGAACCGGTACCTCTCGAGTGCCTGCTCCGTGACCCCGGGTCCCTCGTGAGGCTGAACCTCGCGGCATTCCGGGACCCGCTGGTCGGTACCGCTGAACCCTCGGGCTCCGCCGTCCGGTTCCCGGATGCCTGGCACATGCAGACCCGGCCCAGCCGGAATCCCCGAGCCGCATCCCTCGAACCGGCACCTCCCGAGTGCCACCCCGCGCCCCCGGGCCCCCCGTGAGGCTGAACCTCGCGGCCCCCAGGCTCCGCTGATCGGCACCCCTGAGGCCCCGAGCTCCACCGTCCGGTACCTCGGTGCCCCGAGCTCGGCCAGCGATCACCCGCCTCCCGAGGTACTCCGGTTCGTACGAGCGGTCCCGCCTGAGACCACCCGGACCCCCCGGCTCCGCCGTCCGCACCTTGGGCCCTACGGGCAGTCGCCCCGACACCGGGGCTCCGCCGTCCGGTACCTCGGCAGCCCCGGCTCCGCTGGTCAGGACCGGCGGCTCTGCCTTCCGGTACCCCGACACCCCGGCTCCGCCGTCTGCACCTCGGGGCCCACGGGCTGTCGCCCCGGACACCCCGGCTCCGCCGTCTGCACCTCGGGGCCCACGGGCTGTCGCCCCGGACACCCCGGCTCCGCCGTCTGCACCTCGGGGCCCACGGGCTGTCGCCCCGGACACCCCGGCTCCGCCGTCTGCACCTCGGGGCCCACGGGCTGTCGCCCCGGACACCCCGGCTCCGCCGTCTGCACCTCGGGGCCCACGGGCAGTCGCCCCTGCACCACGGCTCCGCCGTCCGGCACTTCGGCACCCCCGGCTCCGCCCCGCAGGACCGACGGCTCTGCCTTCCGTCACCGGGGGTACCTCCTGCTCCGCCGGACCGTCTCCCGCGCTCCGCCGGTCGGTCCCCCCGGCTCCGCCGGACGGTACCCAAACACCCTTGGGCTCTGCCGGTCCGCACCCTCGGGCTCTGCCGGTCCGCACCCTCGGCTCCGCCGGCCCGCCCCCCGGCTCCGCCGGTCCGCGCAGGCGGGGCCGCCGGAGAGCACCCGGGCGCGTCGCCTCCGGGTCCGCCGCCCAGGCGGCCCGACCGCACCCGCCCCGGGGGCAGGCGCCCCGTAGCCCCGGATTCGTCGTCGGCCTGGCGGGATACCAGGGGTCAGTCGATGCGGCGGGCCGGGCCCAGGAGGCCCGTTTCGCCGTCCGTCGGCTGGGTCATCACGAACTGCCGGTCCCGCTCGGTGCACCACAGGGTGACTCCGTCGCCCAGCGTCGGCAGGGACTCCACCGCCGCCGCGGGCAGCCGCATCAGGCGGCCGAGCTGCTCCGCCTCGTCCGGGGAGACCCGCTGGATGCCGACCAGGGAGGCGTTGCGCACGAGGCGGGGAGCGGCCGGGCTCAGGTACGGGAGCAGGGTCAGGACCGACTGCCAGGGTCCTGCCGCCACGCGGCCCCGCGGCGGCCGCATGCCGCAGTCGCGGATCACCAGGACGGGACTGCCCGCCGACGCGCCCTGCGGCGGCACCCGGCCCACGTCGTGCAGGGTCACGCACTGCTGGCCCCCGCCCGCGGCCTGCGCGAGCCCGGACCAGACCTGGCTGCGCCCGGTCTCCACCGTCACCCGCGCCCCGGTGGCGGCCGCCCGCAGGGCCAGGACCTGCGCCGTCCACAGGCCGCCGATCAGCGTGACCTCGTACGGTGTCGGCCGGTTGACGCCGAGGACCGCCGGGCGGCCCCCCGAGTCCACGCCGATGACGACCCCGTCGTCCCCGACGGGCAGCGCGAGAGCGTCCAGCTCGGCCGCCTGGACCACGTGCCGCTCCCGGCGCGGTCCGATCAGCCCGAAGCCGCCCCGCACCGAGCCCCTGGCCGCGACCGGAGCGGACCCCGGAGCGGACCCCGGCGCCGAGCCCGGTCCCAACCCCTGCGCGGAACCCTGCGCAGAACCCTGCGCGGACCGCGCGGACCGCCTCGTAGAGCCGGAGCCCCTCATCGTGCTCCTCCCAGCGGAAGCGACGCCAGCAGCCCCGGCACCTGCTCCCGGTCCAGCCGCACCAGCCCGGCCTTGACTCCCCGAGCCGTCTGTTCCAGTCCGCGCCGCGCGGCGACCAACTCCTCGTCGCTGCGCCCGGTGACCCGTACGTGCCCGGTCAGCGCGACCTCGTGCCGCGCGGCCGGGGTCATCGTCAGGCTGAAGTTCGTCGCCAGCGCCGGCAGGGAGGTCAACAGGGCGACGAACTGCGGAAGTCCCGCCCCGCTCCCGCCCAACTGGGGCCAGCGGCTGATCCAGTACGTGGTGTGCCGCCGGTCGTCGCAGCGCCAGGTCCGCGGGGTCTCCTCCGTACGCCGTCCCGTGGCCGCCGACCGCCCCGCTTGGGTGATCGCCATCGGGTTCGCGCAGGAGGACGTGGCGAGCGCGCCCGTCAGCTCCTGCTCCGTGAGCACCGTCGCGTGGAACCCGGCCCCCGCGAGCCTGCTCGCCAACTGGTCCGCGACCCGCACCAGACACCGCTGCGCACCCGGCAGCCCGCCCCCGCGCGCGGTGACCGCGTCGGGGCACAGCTCCGGATCCAGCTTGAGCGCGACCCACGTGAGGCGCACCGCCGGGCTCCCGGTCAGGGCCTGGAGCGGGGCGTAGTTGCGCGCGGCCATCGACTGGGCCGGCAGGTGCGGCGCCGGCGCCGGCTGGGTGTGCTGCACGAGCTGCGCCGACTCCAGCCGGATGCCGTCCACTTCGAGGACGTCCCGTACGAGGGCCAGCGGCAGCGGCCGCGCCGCCCGGTCGGGCCGCAGCGCGGTCGCGTCCATGTCGACCTGGACCACCGCGGTCAGGAAGGTGCCGTCGCCGACCATTCCGACGGGCCGCCGGTCACGGTCCCGCTCCCGTTCCCGCTCGCTGAACGTGAGCGTCCGCAACGCCGGTTCGGCCTCGACGAGCGGGGCCAGCCCCGGCTCCGTGCCGGCCGGCACCGCCGTGGCGGCGGCCCGGCGGCGGCGTGCGCGCAGCGCCAGCGCGCCACCGATCCACTCGGGCAGCGAGCGCCGGTGCCTGCGTACGACCGCGAGCAGGACGAGGATCAGGGCGAGCACACCGGCCGGTGCCAGCAGCAGCGGCTCCACCACCCAGGCCGCCAACAGCGCCGCCGCGGCGACCTGGAGGAGCACGAGTTGTTGCAATCGGAACGGCCCGAAACGGCCCGGACCGGACTTCGGATGCGGCGTCACTCCGGCGGGCGCGGGTGCGGGCGCCCCGGTCCGCGGCCTCACGGCAGTGGCCATCACTCGCGCACCTCACCTTTCCGGGGTTCGTACCCCTGAGCCCCGGCAGCACGCGCGACAGCCGGCCGCTCGCCCCCGGAATCTCCCCAACCCGCCCCAACACCCCTGTTTCCCCCGGCCCGGAAGGCGTGGAGCGGCTGCCTCACCCTACCCGGCCCCCAGCCGCCCTCCGTCAAGAGGCATAGTAGGTGGCCGGTCGGACAATAGAGGCCCGGAGACCGTACCCACCGACCGGGCCGTGCGGGGAGAATCAGGCGGCCATGGCCTCACGACGTGACGAGCTCAACGCGTACACCTTTGCGAAGCGACGCACGGTGGCCGCGTTCCTTCAGCCTTCCGCGAGCGGGTCGGAGGAGGGTGCTCCGCGACCCTTGCGCGCCGTCCTGCCCGGTGTGATCACCGCGGCGCTCGTCCTCGCCGCCTTCGGAGCCTGGGGGATGTTCAAGCCGACGGCCCCCAAGGGCTGGGACACCCCCGGCGACCACGTCATCGTCGGCAAGGACTCGACGACCCGCTACGTCGTCCTGACCACCAAGGTCGACGGCAAGGACCAGACCCGCCTGCACCCGGTGCTCAACCTCGCCTCCGCCCGGCTGCTGCTCGACCCGAACAAGGGCAAGGTCGTCCAAGTCGAGGACAAGGTGCTGGACGCGGGCAAGCTCCCGCGCGGCCCCATCATCGGCATCCCGTACGCCCCCGACCGGCTCCCCGCCCCGGCGGAGGCGGGCAAGGCCAAGCGCTGGGCCGTCTGCCAGCAGCCCGGCGGCAACGGCAAGGGCGTGCAGACGGCCGCCTTCGTACTGGCCGACCGCGAGGCGAACCTGATGGACGACGGGCGCCGGCTCTCCGAGTCCCAGGCCCTGTACGTCCAGAGCACCGGCCAGGGCCGGGCCCGCTACCTCGTCGACGCGGCGGGCATGAAGTACAAGTTCCCCGAGGGCACCGCGGACGCGCGCACCATGACCAACGCCCTGGTCGGCGGCAGCGCCGTCCCGCAGCCCGTCACCGAGGAGTGGCTGGCCACCCTCGGCTCCGGCGACGACCTGGCCTTCCCCGAACTGCCGGGCGCCAAGGCCGGGACGGCCGCCGGGGTCAAGGGCCTGGCCAGCACCGACGACAAGGTCGGCATGGTGCTGAAGGCCGTGACCGGCGCGGGTGCGCAGCACTACCTGGTGGTGCCCGGCAAGGTCGTGCCCGTCTCCGACTTCGTCGCCTGGCTGATGATCTCCTCGCCCGTGACCGACCGGCTGGACATGCACGGCAAGCCGCACGAGGTGGACCTCCAGTCCATCAACCCGGACCGCACGCCCTTCAGGGGCGACGCGAAATGGCCGCAGAAGAAGACCGACCGGATCAACGAGGTCCGCGCCACCGGAGCCGCCGCGGACGGCGCCCGCGACACCGTCTGCAGCGTGCTGCGCTCGGTCGACGCCCAGGGCGGCCAGACGCTGAGCACCTGGGCCGGCACCGGATTCCCGGTCGACATCACCGCCACCGGCACGAGCGCCTACGTCACCCCGGGCACCGGCCTCCTCTACACCCAGGCGCAGGGCCGCCAGACCACCGCGGGCGGCGCGCTCTTCCTGGTCACCGACACCGGCCTGCGGTACGCCGTCCAGGCCAACGGCGACAGCGACGCGGCCCAGCCCTCACCCGGACCGAGCGCGAGCCCCGGCAGCGGCGGGCCGGCCACCTCCGACGGCCGCCCCGCGCCGAGCCAGGCCCAGGCCCGGCTCGGCTACGAGAAGGTGGTCCCGGTGACGGTGCCCATCGCCTGGTCGGAGTTCCTCTCCAAGGGACCCCGCCTCGACAGCAACTCCGCCCGCCAGCCCCAGGGTTCGTGATGCCGAGCACACCGAAGCCGAGCACACCGAAGCCGAGCGCAGCCAAGCCGGGCGCAGCGAAGCCGGGCACGGTGCGGCAGAGCACACCGAAGCCCGCCCTCGCCGCCCTGCTTGCGGCCGCCGCCCTCACGCTGGGGGCCGCGCCGCAGCCTTCGTACGGGAACCCGCGCGAGACCCCGTACCCGCTGCGCCTCGCGGGCGCCGGCGAGTGCACCTTCCCGATGAAGAAGCAGATAGAGGACCGGCCCTGGGCGCTCCAGCGCCTGCTGCTCGACGAGCTCTGGGAGCAGACCAAGGGCCGCTCCAAGGACGGGAAGAGCATCCGCGTCGCCGTCATCGACACCGGCGTCGACCGGGTCAACCCGCAGCTCAGCGACGCCCTCGACATCGGGGCCGGCCGGGACTTCCTCGACGCCAAGGGCGACGGCACCGCGGACACCGTCGGGCACGGCACCAAGGTCGCCGGGCTGATCGCGGCCCGCCCGAAGCCCGGTACCGGCTTCGTCGGGCTGGCCCCCGAGGCCACGATCATCCCGATCCGGCAGAACGACGGGCAGGGCAACGGCAACGCCGAGACCCTGAGCGAGGCCATCACGCACGCGGTGGCCAAGGGTGCGCAGGTCATCAACATCTCGCAGGACACCGAGGTGCCGATGACCCAGGACTCCAAGCTCGGCCAGGCCGTCAAGAAGGCCGTGGAGGCCAACGTGGTCGTCATCGCCTCGGCGGGCAACGACGGCCTGGCCGGGAAGAAGCGCCCCACCTACCCGGCGGCCTTCCCCGGCGTCCTGGCCGTGGGCTCCTCGGACCGCAACAACGAGCGCGCCGCCTTCTCCCAGCCCGGCTCCTTCGTCGGGATCGCGGCGCCCGGAGTCGACATGGTCTCCACCGTCCCCGGCTTCGGCCAGTGCGTGGACAACGGCACCAGCTTCTCCGCTCCCTACGTCGCCGGGGTCGCCGCCCTGCTGCGCGCCAAGCACCCGGAGTGGACGGCGCAGGAAGTGGTCTGGCAGCTCCAGAACACCGCGGAGCGCTCCGTCAACGGCCACGACGACTACGTGGGCTGGGGCGTGGTCGACCCGGTCCGCGCGCTCACCCAGTCGGCCGTGGGAGCGGAGCCTCCCAAGGCCCCCGTACCGGACGCCGGGCCGCCCCGCGCGGCGGCCCCGGAACCGGCCGCGATGCAGACGACCGAGACGGCGCGCGAACGCGACGAGCGGCTCGGCACGTACGCCCTGGGCATCGGCGGCGTGCTCATCGCCGTGATCGCCGGTACCGCCACGGTGGTCCGGGATGCCCGGAACCGACGGCGCCGTTTGCTGTGAACGGTGTCACGGTTCATCAACAGATCCCAAAGGGCTGTGTTGGGTAAGGCCGATCAACTGACTACAGTGATCGGAGGCTTCACGACTGTGATCGGGGATGGTGTGTGAAGCGGAGGGGAACCGGGGGCGCGTGGCTTGAAACCGCCCCCTCGAAGCACCGCTCCGCCGCGCGATCCGCCGGTTCTGTCTGGCGAATTGAGAGATGAGGAGCTTCGGATGACCAACAATTTCGGACTCGCTGATGACCCGGTAAAGCAGGCACTGAACAAGATTTCGGAGACCGCCGACAGCGTCACCCGGCAGTCCCGGGAGCTGGCGGACATCCTCGCCACCGTCGGTGCGGGCTGGACCGGTGTGGGTGCGTCGGGGTTCACCTCCGCGCAGACCGTCGTCAACGAGGACCACGACGAGATCCGCCGGCTGCTCGGCGTCCTGCACAACGCGGTCGGGCAGACCAAGAACCTGAGCAACGCGCAGGACGACGACGTGGTCTCGGCGTTCCAGGCGGTCAAGGCCTCCAGCGGCGGCGGCAACACCTCCGCCCTCAACGGGATCTGACCCGCGGGATCTGACCCGCTTCCTCACCCACCTGCCCCGCCCCGTGCGAAGGAGAAGAGCATGACCGCGAACGACGGGCACACCAAGGTCCAGTACGAGAGCCTCCAGGGGATGGCGGACCGCATCCGCATCGTCTCGGACAACATCAAGAAGGACCTCGACGAGATGGGCGCGGCCCTGACGGTCGTCACCGACACCTGGGACGGCGAGGCGCACGCCCAGTACGTCGAGCTGCAGCGCAAGTACAACGCCAAGGCCGACCACATGCGCGCCCAGCTCCGCCAGGTCGCGGACCTGATCGAGCGCGGCAAGAACGACTACCGCGCCACCGACGTGAAGGCCTCGCGCCTGTTCACCGAGGCCTACTAGGCCCGCGGTCCCGCGAAGCAGCGCCGGGAACGGCGAAGCACCGCCGGGAACGGCGAAGCACCGCCGGGAACGGCGAAGCACGAGGAGAAGGGGCGCGCCCGCACCGGGCGCGCCCCTTCCTCCGTCTCCGGGAGCCGTACGGCCCCTAGCGCGGATCCCGGTCGAGATCGAACTCCCCGTCCCTGGCCCCGAGTACGAACGCCTCCCACTCGGCCGCGGTGTAGCGCAGCACCGTGTCCCGGTCCAGCGAGGACCGCATCGCCACCGCTCCCTCGGGCAGCCGGGCGATCTCGACCCGCTCCTCGTCGGGAGAGGTACCGGGCGGCCCCTCCCACTCGACGCCGCTGATGTCGAGCCCGTACAGCTCGTCCTTCTCCTGCTGAGTGCCCATGCGCGGCCTCTCCTTCGGTGGTGCGATCCCTGCCGATTATCGACGGTGGCCGGCCGCGCGCGGGGAGCTTTCCGGAACCCTCCCGGGCCACCGGCTCCCGCCCCCGCGCACCGGGCGGCGTCCCGCCCTACATGCCCGGCATCCGTCCGATCTGGATCAGTGAGGTCCCGCGCTTGCGCGAGACGAAGGAGGCCCGGCCCGCGGGCATGGGACGCGGCCGCACGTTGCCGACCAGATCCCCCTCGGACGGATCGCCGGACAGCACCACGCCCTGCGCGCCCAGCTCCTTGATCCGCTGCATGAACGGCTCGTACAGCGCCCGCGAGGCACCCGCCGAGCTGCGCGCGATGATGAAGCGGACCCCCGTGTCCCGCGCGAACGGCAGGAACTCCACCAGCTGCGCCAGCGGATTGCCCTGGCTCGTGGCCACCAGGTCGAAGTCGTCGATGATGATGAACACGTCCGGGCCCGTCCACCAGCTGCGGTCGCGCAACTGCTGCGGAGTGACGTCCTGCGGGGGCTGGCGGCGGGCGAACACCCCGGCCAGCGCCTCCATGTGCATCTGCAGCGAGCTCGCCATCGGCGCGTACTCCAGCAAGTGTTCCTCCGGCAGCGCTCCGAGCAGGCCACGCCGGTAGTCGCCGACCACCAGCCGTGCCCGGTCCGGGCCGTAGCGCTCCGCGATCCGCTGCGCGATGAGCCGCAGCAGGTTCGTCTTGCCCGACTCGCTCTCGCCGAACACGAGGAGGAAGGGGTCGGTCTCGAAGTCGACGAACACCGGCTCCAGCTCGGTCTCGTCGATGCCGATCGCGATCCCGCGCTCCGGGTACTCCCCGCCCTTGGGGAGCTGGTCCGCGTGGAGCAGCCGCGGCAGCAGCCGTACGCCGGGGGCGGCCTGGCCCGCCCAGTTCTGCTTCACCGCGTCCACGAAGGCGGCCGTGGCCTCCGACAGGTCCTCCGCCGCGTGCGAGCCGTCGACCCGCGGCAGCGCGCCCAGGAAGTGCAGCTTCTCCGCGACCTGGCCGCGGCCCGGCATCCCCGTCGGGACGTTCGCCGCGACCTTGCGGTCGAACTCGGAGTCCATGACATCGCCGAGGCGCAGCTCCAGCCGGCTGAGGATCTGGTCCTTCAGCGCGGCCCGGACCTCCATGTACCGGGCGACCGTGATCACCACGTGGATGCCGTATCCCAGCCCGCGGGACGCGATGTCCGTGACGACCTGCTCCAGGGCCTCGTACTCGCCCCGGAAGCCGCCCCAGCCGTCGATGACCAGGAACACGTCGCCCCAGGCCTCCCCGGGCAGCTCGCCCGCGGCCCGCCGGCGCCGGTAGGTGCCGATCGAGTCGATGCCGTTCGCGCGGAAGAACTCCTCGCGCCGGCGCAGCACCCCGGCCACCTCCGCGACCGTGCGCCGCACCCGCTCCGGGTCCAGCCGGGACGCGATCCCGCCCACGTGCGGCAGTTCGGCCAGCGAGGACAGACCGCCGCCGCCGAAGTCCAGCCCGTAGAACTGCACCTCGCGCGGGGTGTGCGTCAGCGCGAACGAGGAGATCAGCGTCCGCATCAGCGTGGACTTGCCCGACTGCGGACCGCCGACCACCATCATGTGGCCCGCCGCACCCGAGAAGTCCCGGTACAGCACCTCGCGCCGCTGCTCGAACGGCTTGTCGATGAGCCCGAGCGGTACGACCAGCCCGCCCGGCCGCGTGTACCCCTCCGCGTGCAGCCCGCGCTCCGCCGAGGGCGCCAGCGCCGGCAGCAACTGGTCCAGCGGCGGAGCCTGGTCCAGCGGCGGCAGCCACACCTGGTGCGCCGGCACCCCCTGCCCCTCCAGCCGTCCCACGATCACGTCCAGCACCGTGTCCGCCAGCGCGTCGTCGCCCTGCGCGGCCCGCTCGGCCTCCGCCGCCCGCGCCGACAGGTACGCCGGGTCCGGAGCCGCGTACACCACGGGCACCGGCGCCGCCGTGAACAGCACGGGCCGCCGCTCCACCGGGAACAGCCCGACCGAGAGGTCCGGCCCGCCCGAGCGGTAGGTGCCCGAGACGTACGCGGCCTTGAAGCGCGTCATCTCGTCCGTACCGAACTTCAGGTAGCCCGAACCGGGCACCGACGGCAGGTGGTAGGCGTCCGGCACGCCGATCGCGGTCCGCGACTCCGCCGCCGAGAAGGTCCGCAGACCGATCCGGTACGACAGGTACGTGTCCAGCCCGCGCAGCTTGCCCTCCTCCAGCCGCTGCGAGGCCAGCAGCAGGTGCACGCCCAGCGACCGGCCGATGCGGCCGATCTGGATGAACATGTCGATGAAGTCCGGCTTCGCGGTCAGCAGCTCGGAGAACTCGTCGATGACCAGCACCAGCGAGGCCAGCGGCTCCAGCGGAGCACCCGCGGCGCGCGCCTTCTCGTAGTCGTGGATGTTCGCGTAATTGCCCGCCGAGCGCAGCAGCTCCTGGCGGCGCTGCAGTTCGCCCCGGATCGAGTCGCCCATGCGGTCCACGAGCGTGAGGTCGTCCGCCAGGTTGGTGATGACCGCCGCGACGTGCGGCATCTGCCCCATCCCGGTGAAGGTCGCACCGCCCTTGAAGTCGGCGAGCACGAAGTTCAGCGTCTCCGAGGTGTGCGTGACGGCCAGCCCCAGCACCAGCGTGCGCAGCAGCTCCGACTTGCCCGAACCGGTCGCGCCCACGCACAGCCCGTGCGGACCCATGCCCTCCTGCGCGGCCTCCTTCAGGTCCAGCATCACCGGGGAGCCGTCCTCGCCGACCCCGATCGGCACCCGCAGCCGCTCACCGGCGGAGCGCGGCCGCCAGGTCCGGGCCACGTCCACGGCGGCCGCGTCGCCCAGGTTCAGCAGGTCGGTGAAGTCCAGATTGGCCAGCAGCGGCTCGTCCTCGTCCCCGCCGCCCGTCCGCAGCGGCGCCAGCTGCCGGGCCAGCGCCTCGGCCGCCGGCAGCGACAGGGTGTCCGGCAGACCCTCGTAGGCGAAGCCCGCACCCGACTCCAGCCGCAGCCGGCCCGGCCGCACCACGACCGACAGCCCGCCGCGCGCCTCGTCCAGCTCGCCCGCCACCACCTCGACGACGGTGACGCCCTGCAGACCCTCGGCCGCCGCGAACACCGAGTCCGGCGGCACCAGACCCCCGCGGGAACCCGAGTCCAGTACGAGGACCACGTGCGGCTGGTCCAGCACCGGGGAGCCCTCCCGGCTGAACCGGGGCCGCCCCTCCAGCCGGGAACCGAGCAGCCCCTCCAGCTCACCGAGGTCGTCGCCGAACAGCCGCTTCGTGCCGGCCCCGTCGATCTGACCCGGAAGCTGGGTGTGCGGCAGCCACTTCACCCAGTCCCACTCCGCCACCGAGCCGGGCGCCGCCACCACGGCCACCATCAGGTCCTCGGGGGAGTGCAGCGTGGCCAGTTGGGCCACCAGCGCCCGCGCGGTGCCCCGCGCCGACTCGGGCTCCCCGGAGACCGTCACGTGGTAGAACGCCCGCAGCGACACCGCCATCGGCAGCCCGTCCAGCGAGGAGTGCACCCTCAGGAAACGCTGCATGGCGCCCGCCGTCAGCGGCTCCAGCTCGTCCACCGGCGCCGTGTCCGGCGCCACCAGCGGGGTCGCCAGGCGCTGCGCGCCCAGCCCCAGCCGGGCCTGCCCGAAGTCCGCGTCGCCGACCCGCCGCTCCCACAGCCGCGAGCCCTCGGCCACCACCGACCACAACTGCTCCGGGGCCGGGTGCAGATAGAGCTGCGCGTCACGCTGGGCCCGCGCGGTCCTGCGTACCTGACGGCGGGTTTGAGCCAGGTACTTGAGGTAGTCCCGCCGGACATCCGCCATTTGCCCCTGTGTACCGCGCCGGTGCCGCACCAGCTGGGCCACCAGCATGCCCACCGTCGACACCATCATCAGCACGCCCATGATGCGCATGAACGGCGCGGCACCCGGCATGAAGAAGAACACGGCGGACGAGCCCATCCCGAGCATCGGGAGGAGCTGCATCAGCACGCCCTCCTGCTGCCCCCGCGGAAGTTCCGGCGGTGCCTCGAGCCTCAGTTCGTCCGAAGGCACTTCGGGCGGCAGCGACCGGGGCGGACGTTTGACGACGATCTGGCTCACCGGAGCATCAATCCCTCGAAAACAGACGGGACGTCGCAACCGGCGCCCTCAAGTCCCGGGCGCGAAGGGGGTCTCCTTCGCAGAGAGGTGATCCTACTTGCCGACAGTCATCGGGCCTCCCGGTAGGGTGGCGCGCGCGGCATGCGCATCCGCGAATCGGCTGCGCACCGGCGGGCGGACCACCGTCGCCGGCGCACCCGCACGCACCCACGCACACCAACGCACACACCCACCGGGGGGCATCAGGTGAACACCGCCGAGGCGACCGGCTTCCGCAGGGTCACCGTCGTGGCTCCCGACAGCCGCATAGACGTCGCCCTCCCCGAGGACATCGCCGTCGCCGACATCTACCCCGAGCTGCTGCGCCTCACCGGCCAGACCCAGCCCGTCGGCGCACCCACCGGCTTCCACCTGGTCCTGCGCTCCGGCACCGTCCTCGACGGCGCCCGCACCCTCGCGGCCCAGCAGGTCCTGGACGGCGAAGTGCTGAGCCTGCGCCCCTTCGCGGAATCCCTGCCGCCCGCCGTCTTCGACGACGTCTCCGACGCCGTCGCCGCCGCCGTGGTGCGCGACCGCCAGCGCTGGAGCGACGACATGCTGCGCGGCGCGGGCCTGACCGGCGCGGCCGTCCTCTTCGTCCTCCTCGGCTTCGTCCTCTGGTACGCCGACCCCGTCCTGCACGACATGCACGGACTGCCCGGCATCATCGCCGGCTCCGTCGGCGTGCTCCTCACCGCCGCCGCGGGCGTCCGCGCCCGGGTCTACCGCGACCGCGGCTCCGCCGTCGCCCTCGGCCTCGCCGCCGTACCGCACCTGCTGCTCGCCGGCGCCGGCATCATCGCCCCCGCCGCGGGCCAGGGCCCCGGCCGGCTCCAGTTCCTGCTCGGCTGCGTCTGCGTGCTCGTCGCCTCCGTCGCCCTCGTCGCCCTCACCCCCGACGGCGACGCCCCCTTCGTGGCGACCACCTTCCTCGCCGCCACCGGGACCCTGGCCACGTTCGCCGCCATCGCCGCCGACGCCGGCGCGACCTCCGCCGCGGCCGTCTGCGCCCCCGCCGCCATCGGCCTCGTCGCCTTCCTCCCCGGCCTCTCCGCCCGGTTCGCCCGCCTGCCCATCGGCTACGCCGCCCCGCAGAGCGCCACCGCCGAGTACGAGACCCCGGACCGCTACGAGAGCGAGCCGTACGGTGAGCGCTCCGCCACCGACGGGCACGACTCCGGAGCCCCCCTCGACGCCGAGGCCATCGCCGCCCAGGCCCGCCGCGGCCACGAGATGCTCCTCGGCCTCGTCGGCGGCTGCGCCGCCGTCGCCGTCGGCTCGGCCGCCGTCCTCGGCTTCTCGGACAACACCTGGGCCCGGCTCCTGGCCCTGGCGACCGGGCTCGCCATGCTGCTGCGCGCCCGCCTCTTCCGCTACACCTCCCAGGTCGCCTGCACCCTGGTGGCCGGCTTCGCCGCCCTGGGCCTGCTCGTCCTGGGCCTCGCCATGCACCCGCCGCTTGCCCTGCTCAAGGAGCTCGCGCTGTACGGGGACCACAGCGGCCTGGAGATCCGTACGCTCTGGCTCTCCGCCGCCGTCGCCGCCGGCGCGGCCCTCTTCGCCGGAATTGCATTGGTCATTCCCCGCAAGGGTCTGTCACCCTTCTGGGGGCGGCTGCTCGACCTCACCGAGGCGGCGGTCCTGCTCAGCCTGGTCCCGCTGGCCCTGGCCGTGCTCGACGTCTACGCCCGGGCCCGCGCTCTCACCAGCTGAGACGAGGGGCAGCGGCAGCCTGGTACGCTGTGTGACGGCCGTTTGTGTACGCGCCTCCGGATTCCTCCGGGGGCTGCGCTCAGCGGATCCCGCCTCCCGAGTTACGGAAGATCCCCAGAGAATTCGACCTGGGGCACTCGGTGGCTATGTAGACCTATTACAAGGAGTACGCGTGCCGCTCGACGCCGCAGTCAAGAAGCAGCTCATCGCAGAGTTTGGTGCCAAGGAGGGCGACACCGGCTCCCCCGAGGTCCAGGTCGCGATGCTGTCCCGCCGCATCTCGGACCTGACCGAGCACCTGAAGTCCCACAAGCACGACCACCACTCCCGTCGTGGTCTGCTGATCCTGGTCGGCCAGCGTCGCCGCCTGCTGCAGTACCTGGCCAAGAAGGACATCCAGCGCTTCCGTACGCTGGTCGAGCGCCTCGGCATCCGCCGCGGTGCGGCCGGCGCCAAGTAAAGACGCTGTGAAGGGAGCGGTTCCCACATTGAGTGGGCCGCTCCCTTTGCTGTACGTGCGCGAGGTACCGGACGCTTTGTAGTCTGGAAGCGTCCGCGTCGCAAGACGCGCACAACTGAAGAGGAGGAGCGCCCTCCCACGCCGCCGGTCCTCGGTAGTGGCATCCGGAAAGCCCGTACGCGGCTTCGCCCGGCTGCTTCGATCGAAGACCGGCCCGCACGCCAGGAGCGCTTCTCCGCAACCGTCCACCACCACACGGGTGGCGGACGGAGACGACGAAAATGGAGAAAACGCTAGTGGAGAACGAGACCCACTACGCCGAGGCCGTCATTGACAACGGTTCCTTCGGCACCCGCACCATCCGCTTCGAGACGGGCCGTCTGGCCCGCCAGGCCGCCGGCTCCGCCGTTGCCTACCTGGACGACGACACGATGGTGCTTTCCGCCACCACCGCGTCGAAGAAGCCCAAGGACCAGCTCGACTTCTTCCCCCTCACGGTGGACGTCGAGGAGCGCCAGTACGCGGCCGGCAAGATCCCCGGATCCTTCTTCCGCCGCGAGGGCCGCCCCTCCGAGGACGCGATCCTCACCTGTCGCCTGATCGACCGCCCGCTGCGCCCGTCCTTCAAGAAGGGCCTGCGCAACGAGATCCAGGTCGTCGCGACGATCATGGCGCTCAACCCCGACCACCTGTACGACGTCGTGGCGATCAACGCCGCCTCCGCGTCCACCCAGCTGGCCGGCCTGCCCTTCTCCGGCCCGATCGGCGGCGTCCGCGTCGCGCTGATCCGCGGCCAGTGGGTTGCCTTCCCGACGCACACCGAGCTCGAGGACGCCGTCTTCGACATGGTCGTCGCGGGCCGCGTGCTCGAGGACGGCGACGTCGCGATCATGATGGTCGAGGCCGAGGCCACCGAGAAGACCATCGCCCTGATCAAGGGCGGCGCCGAGGCGCCGACCGAGGAGGTCGTGGCCGCCGGCCTCGACGCCTCGAAGCCCTTCATCAAGGTCCTCTGCAAGGCCCAGGCCGACCTGGCCGCCAAGGCCGCCAAGCCCGAGGGCGAGTTCCCGGTCTTCCTGGACTACCAGGACGACGTCTACGAGGCCCTCTCGGCCGCGGTCAAGGGCGAGCTCTCCCAGGCGCTGACCATCGCGGGCAAGCAGGACCGCGAGGCCGAGCTGGACCGCGTCAAGGAGATCGCCGCCGCGAAGCTCCTCCCGGCCTTCGAAGGCCGCGAGAAGGAGATCTCCGCCGCGTACCGCAGCCTCACCAAGGCCCTGGTCCGCGAGCGCGTCATCAAGGACAAGGTCCGCATCGACGGCCGCGGGATCACGGACATCCGTACCCTCGCCGCCGAGGTCGAGGCCATCCCGCGCGTGCACGGCTCGGCGCTGTTCGAGCGTGGCGAGACCCAGATCCTGGGCGTCACCACCCTGAACATGCTCCGCATGGAGCAGCAGCTGGACACCCTCTCCCCGGTGACCCGCAAGCGCTACATGCACAACTACAACTTCCCGCCGTACTCGGTCGGCGAGACCGGCCGCGTCGGTTCGCCGAAGCGCCGCGAGATCGGCCACGGCGCGCTCGCCGAGCGCGCGATCGTGCCGGTCCTCCCGACGCGCGAGGAGTTCCCCTACGCGATCCGCCAGGTGTCCGAGGCTCTCGGCTCCAACGGCTCGACGTCCATGGGCTCGGTCTGCGCCTCCACCATGTCGCTGCTGAACGCCGGTGTGCCCCTCAAGGCCCCCGTCGCCGGTATCGCCATGGGCCTGATCTCGCAGGAGATCGACGGCAAGACCCACTACGTCGCCCTCACCGACATCCTCGGTGCGGAGGACGCCTTCGGCGACATGGACTTCAAGGTCGCCGGCACCAAGGAGTTCGTCACCGCGCTCCAGCTGGACACCAAGCTCGACGGCATCCCGGCCTCGGTTCTGGCCGCCGCCCTCAAGCAGGCCCGCGACGCCCGCCTCCACATCCTCGACGTGATGATGGAAGCGATCGACACGCCGGACGCCATGTCCCCGTTCGCCCCCCGGATCATCACCGTCAAGATCCCGGTGGACAAGATCGGTGAGGTCATCGGCCCCAAGGGCAAGATGATCAACCAGATCCAGGAGGACACCGGCGCCGAGATCACGATCGAGGACGACGGCACCATCTACATCGGTGCCGCCGACGGTCCGGCCGCCGAGGCCGCCCGCGCCACGATCAACCAGATCGCCAACCCGACCATGCCGGAGGTCGGCGAGCGGTACCTGGGTACGGTCGTCAAGACCACCACCTTCGGTGCCTTCGTCTCCCTCATGCCCGGCAAGGACGGCCTGCTGCACATCTCGCAGATCCGCAAGCTCGCCGGTGGCAAGCGCGTGGAGAACGTCGAGGACGTGCTCGCGGTCGGCACCAAGGTCCAGGTCGAGATCGCCGAGATCGACTCCCGCGGCAAGCTCTCCCTGGTCCCCGTGATCGACGGCGAGGCCGCCGGCGACGACGCTGACAAGGACGACTCCGACAAGTGACGTCGCGTAGTTCCCGTGTGACGGCCCGCCCCTCTTCGGAGGGGCGGGCCGTCGCCCGTACCCAAACACTGCTCAAGGGCGCGAACGGCATCGGCACCGTCCGGCGCACGGTCCTCCCCGGCGGACTGCGCGTCGTCACCGAAACGCTGCCGTCCGTCCGCTCCGCCACCTTCGGGATCTGGGCCAACGTCGGATCCCGGGACGAGACGCCTTCGCTCAACGGCGCCACGCACTACCTGGAGCACCTCCTCTTCAAGGGCACCGAGAAGCGCAGTGCCCTCGACATCTCCTCCGCGATCGACGCGGTCGGCGGCGAGATGAACGCCTTCACGGCGAAGGAGTACACCTGCTACTACGCGCGGGTGCTCGACACCGACCTGCCGCTGGCCATCGACGTCGTGTGCGACATGCTCACCGGCTCGCTGATCCTCGAATCCGATGTCGACGCCGAGCGCGGAGTCATCCTCGAAGAGATCGCGATGACCGAGGACGACCCGGGCGACATGGTCCACGACCTGTTCGCCCAGACCATGTACGGGGACACCCCGCTCGGGCGCCCCGTCCTCGGCACCGTCGACACGATCAACGCGCTCACCGCCGACCGGATCCGCCGCTTCTACAAGAAGCACTACGACCCCACCCACCTGGTCGTGGCGGCCGCGGGCAACGTCGACCACAACAAGGTCGTACGCCAGGTCCGCGCGGCCTTCGAGAAGGCCGGCGCACTCACCCGCACCGACGCCGAACCGGTCGGCCCGCGCTCCGGCACCAAGCGGATCCGCACCTCCGGCCGCGTCGAGCTGGTCAACCGCAAGACCGAGCAGGCCCACGTGGTCCTCGGCATGCCGGCCCTGGCCCGCACCGACGAGCGGCGCTGGGCGCTCGGCGTACTGAACACCGCGCTCGGCGGCGGCATGTCCTCCCGCCTCTTCCAGGAGGTCCGGGAGAAGCGCGGCCTCGCCTACAGCGTGTACTCGTACACCTCGGGCTTCGCCGACACCGGCCTCTTCGGCGTCTACGCCGGCTGCCGCCCCAACCAGGTCCACGACGTACTGCGGATCTGCCGGGACGAGCTGGACAAGGTCGCCGCCGACGGGCTCACCGACGAGGAGATCCGGCGGGCCGTCGGCCAGCTGTCCGGATCCACCGTCCTGGGCCTGGAGGACACCGGCGCGATCATGAACCGCATCGGCAAGAGCGAGCTGTGCTGGGGCGACCAGATGTCGGTCGACGACCTGCTGGCCCGGATCGCGGCCGTCACCCCGGACGAAGTGCGCTCGGTCGCGCAGGACGTCCTGGCCCAGCGGCCCTCGCTCGCGGTGATCGGCCCGCTGAAGGAGAAGCAGGCGGCCCGTCTGGACGAGGCCGTCGCCTAGCCGGGCGAAACCCGGGAGCACGTTGCCCGGGCCCCGGGACAGGGCCCGGGTCCGTACGCACTTTAAGGAATGACATGAGCAAGCTGCGCGTGGCAGTTCTCGGCGCCCAGGGCCGCATCGGCTCCGAGGCGGTCAAGGCCGTCGAGGCCGCCGAGGACATGGAACTGGTGGCCGCCCTCGGCCGCGGAGACAAGCTGGAGACGCTGGCCGAGGCCGGCGCCCAGGTCGCGGTCGAGCTGACGACCCCCGCCTCGGTGATGGAGAACCTGGAGTTCCTCGTCCGCCACGGCATCCACGGAGTGGTCGGCACCACCGGCTGGACCGAGGACCGCCTCGCCCGGCTGAACACCTGGCTCGCCGCTTCCCCGGCGACCGGTGTCCTCATCGCGCCGAACTTCTCGATCGGCGCCGTCCTCACGATGAAGTTCGCCGCTCAGGCCGCCCGGTACTTCGAGTCCGTCGAGGTCGTCGAGCTGCACCACCCGAACAAGGTCGACGCCCCCTCCGGCACGGCGACCCGTACGGCGCAGCTCATCGCGGCCGCCCGCGCCGAGGCCGGCCTCGGCGCGCAGCCCGACGCCACCGCCACCGCCCTCGACGGCGCGCGCGGCGCGGACGTCGACGGGGTCCCGGTGCACGCGATCCGCCTCCGCGGCCTGCTGGCCCACCAGGAGGTGCTCCTCGGCGGTGAGGGCGAGACCCTGACCATCCGTCACGACTCCCTGCACCACAGCAGCTTCATGCCGGGCATCCTGCTCGGCGCGCGCCGCGTGACGCAGACTCCGGGCCTCACGTTCGGCCTGGAAAACTTCCTCGAACTCGGCTGACGAGCAGGCGGCTGCACCCATGCGCGCGAAGATCCTCTACTTCATCACGGCCGCGGTCCTGGTCGTGTACTTCGTCCTCGTCGGCAGCAGGGGCCTGATGCTGATCCGGCACGGGACCTGGCTCACCGTCACCTTCGGGGTGGCCGTGCTGATCCTGCCGGTCATCGGTGTCTGGTTCCTCTGGAAGAACACCCAGTTCGTCACCAGGGCCAACCAGCTCGGAGCCGAGCTGGAGGCCGAGGGCGGACTGCCCGTGGACGAGCTGGAGCGGGACAAGTACGGCCGGATCCTGCGGGACTCGGCCGACGAGGTCTTCGCGCGCCGCAGGGCCGAGACGGAGGACGCGCCGGGGGACTGGCGCAGCTGGTTCCGCCTCGCCATCGCCTACCACGACGCCCGTGACACCCCCCGGGCCCGCAAGGCCATGCAGCGGGCCATCTCCCTGCACGACGGAAAGCCCGTACAAGCCTGAGCCTGTACGGGCTTCCCGTGCGGGTGTGACGCCCTTCCGGGGGCGCTGGGGCGGGTTCCCTCAGGCCGGCACGGCCCGGTACTCGTCGGCCCAGGCCTCGACCGAGCCGGCGGCCCGGTCGAAGGCCTCGGTCCGCGACAGGAAATCGGCGTTGTGGTCGGTCAGCAGGACCGGCAGCTCGGCTCCGCCGCGCGCGGCCACCGTCAGGGCCTGACCCTGCACGGTCCTCGGCAGTCCGAGCCAGCGCACGGGCTGCTGCACCGTGCGGACCTCGCCGACCTGGTTCCAGGGGATCGAGCGGGTCGTGAAGAACCCCGCCACGCGCAGCCCCTTGGGGCTCACCCAGACGCCCGTGCGCAGCAGCCGCAGGGCGGAGCCGACCACGGCCAGCGAGGCGAGCAGACCGCCCAGGGCGCCGGTCCAGGTGCCGGCGGCCACGATGATCACGGTGGCGAACAGCATGAACGAGCCGAGCAGGAGCAGCACGGCGGCGATGGCCACCCGCCAGGGCCCCGGACGGTACGGGCGGCGCCAGCGGTCGGGGTCTTCGTAGGGGAGCGTCTCCCCGGTGTCGTGCGCGTCGAATGCGCCGTCGGCCGTCAGGAAGGGCAGGGGCACGGCAGGACCTCACTCACATGCACGTTCGGTTGGGCTGTGCCCGTGAGGCTACCGCCCCTCGGATGCCTCCGACTGCTGCGACTTCGCCGGTGCGTGGCTCGGCTGCAGTGCGGGGATGCCGAAGAGCAGGGATCCGACGAGCCCCGCGACGACGGTCAGTCCGACCAGACTACGGGCGGCGATCTGGGTCTTGCTCAGACTCTCGCGCGGCGGCGGAGTGACGTTGCTGCGGAATCGGTCGGCCTCGGCGACGAAGGCGAACGGGACGGGTTCGCGCCGGCGGAACATGGGAAACGACTCTCCTCACGGTCAGGGCCCTTGGGGCGGTGGGGGCAGGATGGGCGGACGTTCTACGAAGTAGGACGTACGAAAGGCCCGATCGGTGCCGATTTTCGGGACATTAATCAAACTTTATGGCGCTGCGTCAGCTCCGCCGACCGCGAGCACGCGGGGCCCGGGCCGCCCGTTCGGCCCCGCCGCCCCAGGTGCCCCGTATGCCCGGATCTCCCGGTTCCGCACGGATGTACGGAACAAGTCTGAAGTGTCCGTATTGCCACGTTTCGTAAAGTTCATCTAGGCTGATCAAACGGACCCGGCACTGCTTGAACCCCCGAGCAGGCAGTGCCGGGCTCCAACACCCTCATCACGTCCCCCGAGGGGACACCGCGAGCATGGCAGCGAGTAGCGTGTTACCCATGGCTCCGATCTCGACTCCGCAGACCCCCTTCGGGCGGGTCCTCACCGCCATGATCACGCCGTTTACGGCGGATGGCGCACTTGACCTCGACGGCGCGCAGCAGCTCGCCGTCCACTTGGTGGACGCAGGCAACGACGGCCTGATCATCAACGGCACCACCGGTGAGTCGCCGACCACCACTGACGCGGAGAAAAACGACCTCGTACGAGCCGTACTCGAAGCGGTCGGAGACCGGGCCCACGTGGTCGCCGGCATCGGCACCAATGACACCCGTCACACCCTCGAGCTGGCCCGCCAGGCCGAGCGCACCGGCGCTCACGGCCTGCTCGCGGTCACCCCGTACTACAGCAAGCCGCCGCAGGAGGGCCTCTTCCGGCACTTCACGGCGATCGCCGACGCCACCGAGCTCCCGGTCATGCTCTACGACATCCCGGGTCGCAGCGGTGTCCCGATCAATACGGAAACACTCGTCCGACTGGCCGAGCACCCCCGTATCGTTGCCAACAAGGACGCCAAGGGTGACCTCGGACGCGCCAGCTGGGCCATCGCGCAGAGCGGCCTGGCCTGGTACTCCGGCGACGACATGCTGAACCTGCCGCTCCTGTCGGTCGGCGCGGTCGGCTTCGTCTCCGTGGTGGGTCACGTGGTCAGCCCCGAGCTCCGCGAGATGCTCGAAGCCCACCTGGGCGGCGACGTCCAGAAGGCGACCGAGATCCACCAGAAGCTGCTCCCCGTCTTCACCGGCATGTTCCGCACCCAGGGTGTGATCACCACCAAGGGCGCGCTGAACCTGCAGGGCCTGCCCGCGGGCCCGCTGCGGCTCCCGCTGGTCGAGCTGACCGCCGAAGAGACGGCGCAGCTCAAGATCGATCTTGCCGCCGGCGGGGTACAGCTCTGACATCAGACTTCACAACTGAATAAGCAGAACCACACAAGACAACAGCAAGTGCACGAATGACATGCGCGCCACGTGCCTCGACGGGTACGTGGCCGCGCGTGGTGAAGGAGAACCTTTTGAGCCATCCGCATCCTGAACTCGGTCCGCCGCCGAAGCTCCCCAAGGGCGGCCTTCGGGTCACCCCCCTGGGCGGGCTCGGCGAGATCGGCCGCAACATGACCGTCTTCGAGTTCGACGGCCGCCTGCTCATCGTCGACTGCGGTGTCCTCTTCCCCGAAGAGGAGCAGCCGGGCATCGACCTGATCCTGCCGGACTTCTCGTCCATCCGGGATCGCCTCGACGACATCGAGGGCATCGTCCTCACACACGGCCACGAAGACCACATCGGCGCCGTCCCCTACCTCCTCCGGGAGAAGCCGGACATCCCGCTGATCGGCTCCAAGCTGACGCTGGCGCTCATCGAGGCCAAGCTCCAGGAGCACCGCATCCGCCCCTACACCCTCGAGGTGAAGGAAGGCGAGCGCGAGAACCTCGGCCCCTTCGACTGCGAGTTCATCGCGGTCAACCACTCCATCCCGGACGCCCTGGCCGTGGCCATCCGCACCGGCGCCGGCATGGTCGTGTGCACCGGTGACTTCAAGATGGACCAGCTCCCGCTGGACAACCGCCTCACCGACCTGCACGCCTTCGCGCGCCTGAGCGAAGAGGGCATCGACCTTCTCCTCTCGGACTCGACGAACGCCGAGGTCCCGGGCTTCGTCCCGCCCGAGCGCGAGATCTCGAACGTCCTGCGCACGGTGTTCGCCAACGCCAACAACCGGATCATCGTGGCGAGCTTCGCGAGCCACGTGCACCGCATCCAGCAGATCCTCGACGCCGCGCACGAGTACGGCCGCAGGGTCGCCTTCGTCGGCCGCTCGATGGTCCGCAACATGGGCATCGCCCGTGACCTGGGCTACCTGAAGGTTCCGGCCGGCCTGGTCGTGGACGTCAAGACCCTCGACGACCTGCCGGCCCACGAGGTCGTCCTGGTCTGCACGGGTTCGCAGGGCGAGCCGATGGCGGCCCTGTCCCGCATGGCGAACCGTGACCACCAGATCCGGATCGTCCCGGGCGACACGGTCATCCTGGCCTCGTCGCTCATCCCGGGCAACGAGAACGCGGTCTACCGCGTGATCAACGGCCTGACCCGCTGGGGCGCCAACGTCGTGCACAAGGGCAACGCCAAGGTGCACGTCTCCGGCCACGCCTCCGCGGGCGAGCTGCTGTACTTCTACAACATCTGCAAGCCGCGGAACCTGATGCCGGTCCACGGCGAATGGCGCCACCTGCGCGCCAATGCCGAGCTCGGCGCCCTGACGGGCGTACCGAAGGACCGCATCGTCATCGCCGAGGACGGCGTCGTCGTCGACCTCATCGACGGCAAGGCCCGCATCTCGGGCAAGGTCCAGGCCGGCTACGTCTACGTGGACGGCCTCTCGGTCGGCGACGTCACCGAAGCCCACCTCAAGGACCGCAAGATCCTCGGCGACGAGGGCATCATCTCGGTCTACGTCGTGGTGGACAGCACCACCGGCAAGATCGTCAGCGGCCCGAACATCCAGGCCCGCGGCTCCGGCATCGAGGACTCGGCGTTCGCCTCCGTCCTGCCGAAGATCGAGGAAGCCATCGCCCGAGCCGCCGCGGACGGCGTGGCCGAGCCGCACCAGATCCAGCAGCTCATCCGCCGCACCATGGGCAAGTGGGTCTCGGACGGCTACCGCCGGCGCCCGATGATCCTCCCGGTCGTCGTCGAGGTCTGAGCCTCGCCGTAGCGACCACGCCGGAGCGGGGCAACCGGATTTGCATCCGGGGGCCCCGCTCCAGTACGTTTACGTCTCCACCTCGCACGGCACCCCGGCACACACGTGTGCCCGGCCATGTCGATGCGGGCGGGTGGGATTCCAGAGCAGGGAAACCTGATAAAGTCTGGCTCGCCCGAAAGGGAATGGCTCTCCAATGGCCGTCCAATTCAAATCCAAGTCCACTGCAACTTTCGAGAAGCAGAGCACGGAAATGATCTGGTAGAGTTGGAATCGCCGGAAAGGGAAACGCGAAAGCGAAGAACTGGAAGGCGGAAAACAAGCGAGACAGACTCTGATAGAGTCTGAAACGCAAGAACAGAACAGAACGAAAGCTCGGAGGAAAGCCCGAGAGGGTGAGTACAAAGGAAGCGTCCGTTCCTTGAGAACTCAACAGCGTGCCAAAAATCAACGCCAAAAAGTTGATACCCCGTCCATTTCGGTGGATGAGGTTCCTTTGAAAAAGACCTGTGAGGTCGCGGCTTCGGCCCTGACACTTGCAGGCAATTACACAGCGAGGACGCAGTGGACGGTCGGTCTTATTCCGACATGACTGTCCCGCTCTAAGTGCGTGTGCACCGGATAACCGGTAAACATTCATGGAGAGTTTGATCCTGGCTCAGGACGAACGCTGGCGGCGTGCTTAACACATGCAAGTCGAACGATGAAGCCCTTCGGGGTGGATTAGTGGCGAACGGGTGAGTAACACGTGGGCAATCTGCCCTTCACTCTGGGACAAGCCCTGGAAACGGGGTCTAATACCGGATAACACTCCTGCCTGCATGGGCGGGGGTTAAAAGCTCCGGCGGTGAAGGATGAGCCCGCGGCCTATCAGCTTGTTGGTGGGGTAATGGCCCACCAAGGCGACGACGGGTAGCCGGCCTGAGAGGGCGACCGGCCACACTGGGACTGAGACACGGCCCAGACTCCTACGGGAGGCAGCAGTGGGGAATATTGCACAATGGGCGAAAGCCTGATGCAGCGACGCCGCGTGAGGGATGACGGCCTTCGGGTTGTAAACCTCTTTCAGCAGGGAAGAAGCGAAAGTGACGGTACCTGCAGAAGAAGCGCCGGCTAACTACGTGCCAGCAGCCGCGGTAATACGTAGGGCGCAAGCGTTGTCCGGAATTATTGGGCGTAAAGAGCTCGTAGGCGGCTTGTCACGTCGGATGTGAAAGCCCGAGGCTTAACCTCGGGTCTGCATTCGATACGGGCTAGCTAGAGTGTGGTAGGGGAGATCGGAATTCCTGGTGTAGCGGTGAAATGCGCAGATATCAGGAGGAACACCGGTGGCGAAGGCGGATCTCTGGGCCATTACTGACGCTGAGGAGCGAAAGCGTGGGGAGCGAACAGGATTAGATACCCTGGTAGTCCACGCCGTAAACGTTGGGAACTAGGTGTTGGCGACATTCCACGTCGTCGGTGCCGCAGCTAACGCATTAAGTTCCCCGCCTGGGGAGTACGGCCGCAAGGCTAAAACTCAAAGGAATTGACGGGGGCCCGCACAAGCAGCGGAGCATGTGGCTTAATTCGACGCAACGCGAAGAACCTTACCAAGGCTTGACATATACCGGAAAGCATTAGAGATAGTGCCCCCCTTGTGGTCGGTATACAGGTGGTGCATGGCTGTCGTCAGCTCGTGTCGTGAGATGTTGGGTTAAGTCCCGCAACGAGCGCAACCCTTGTCCTGTGTTGCCAGCATGCCCTTCGGGGTGATGGGGACTCACAGGAGACCGCCGGGGTCAACTCGGAGGAAGGTGGGGACGACGTCAAGTCATCATGCCCCTTATGTCTTGGGCTGCACACGTGCTACAATGGCCGGTACAATGAGCTGCGATACCGTGAGGTGGAGCGAATCTCAAAAAGCCGGTCTCAGTTCGGATTGGGGTCTGCAACTCGACCCCATGAAGTCGGAGTTGCTAGTAATCGCAGATCAGCATTGCTGCGGTGAATACGTTCCCGGGCCTTGTACACACCGCCCGTCACGTCACGAAAGTCGGTAACACCCGAAGCCGGTGGCCCAACCCGTAAGGGAGGGAGCTGTCGAAGGTGGGACTGGCGATTGGGACGAAGTCGTAACAAGGTAGCCGTACCGGAAGGTGCGGCTGGATCACCTCCTTTCTAAGGAGCACAGTACCGATTGCAGACAAACGTTCTGCACGGTCAGCTCAGGGTGGAACGTTGATTAGTTGGCACCAGATGATCTGATGATTCTCAAGTACTGCTTCGGCGTGGAAAGAGGATTCGGAAGAGGTCTGGTGCTTGGCACGTTGTTGGGTATCTGAGGGTACGGCCGAAAGGCTTTATCTTCGCGATGCCGGCCCCAGTGAACTTCGTCTTCGGATGAGGGTGATGGGTGACTGGTCGTTGCTTGAGAACTACACAGTGGACGCGAGCATCTGTAGGCCAAGTTTTTAAGGGCGCACGGTGGATGCCTTGGCACCAGGAACCGATGAAGGACGTGAGAGGCCGCGATAGGCCCCGGGGAGCTGCCAACTGAGCTTTGATCCGGGGGTGTCCGAATGGGGAAACCCGGCAGTCGTCATGGGCTGTCACCCACTGCTGAACACATAGGCAGTGTGGAGGGAACGCGGGGAAGTGAAACATCTCAGTACCCGCAGGAAGAGAAAACAACCGTGATTCCGGGAGTAGTGGCGAGCGAAACCGGATGAGGCCAAACCGTATGCGTGTGATACCCGGCAGGGGTTGCGCATGCGGGGTTGTGGGAATTCTTTTGATCGGTCTGCCGGCCGGTCGGCGAGTCAAAAACCGTTGATGTAGTCGAAGGACATGCGAAAGGTCCGGCGTAGAGGGTAAGACCCCCGTAGACGAAACATCAGCGGCTTGCTTAAGAATCTCCCAAGTAGCACGGGGCCCGAGAAATCCCGTGTGAATCTGGCGGGACCACCCGCTAAGCCTAAATATTCCCTGGTGACCGATAGCGGATAGTACCGTGAGGGAATGGTGAAAAGTACCGCGGGAGCGGAGTGAAATAGTACCTGAAACCGTGTGCCTACAAGCCGTGGGAGCGTCGCCGTTATTCTTCGGAATAACGGTCGTGACTGCGTGCCTTTTGAAGAATGAGCCTGCGAGTTAGCGGTGTGTAGCGAGGTTAACCCGTGTGGGGAAGCCGTAGCGAAAGCGAGTCCGAATAGGGCGATTGAGTTGCACGCTCTAGACCCGAAGCGGAGTGATCTAGCCATGGGCAGGTTGAAGCGGAGGTAAGACTTCGTGGAGGACCGAACCCACCAGGGTTGAAAACCTGGGGGATGACCTGTGGTTAGGGGTGAAAGGCCAATCAAACTCCGTGATAGCTGGTTCTCCCCGAAATGCATTTAGGTGCAGCGTCACGTGTTTCTTGCCGGAGGTAGAGCACTGGATAGGCGATGGGCCCTACCGGGTTACTGACCTTAGCCAAACTCCGAATGCCGGTAAGTGAGAGCGTGGCAGTGAGACTGTGGGGGATAAGCTCCATGGTCGAGAGGGAAACAGCCCAGAGCATCGACTAAGGCCCCTAAGCGTACGCTAAGTGGGAAAGGATGTGGAGTCGCAGAGACAACCAGGAGGTTGGCTTAGAAGCAGCCACCCTTGAAAGAGTGCGTAATAGCTCACTGGTCAAGTGATTCCGCGCCGACAATGTAGCGGGGCTCAAGCGTACCGCCGAAGTCGTGTCATTGCAGCAATAGGGCCAACGCCCGCTGTGATGGGTAGGGGAGCGTCGTGTGCCGGGTGAAGCAGCAGCGGAAGCTAGTTGTGGACGGTTCACGAGTGAGAATGCAGGCATGAGTAGCGATACACACGTGAGAAACGTGTGCGCCGATTGACTAAGGGTTCCTGGGTCAAGCTGATCTGCCCAGGGTAAGTCGGGACCTAAGGCGAGGCCGACAGGCGTAGTCGATGGACAACCGGTTGATATTCCGGTACCCGCTTTGAAACGCCCAATATCGAATCAGGCGATGCTAAGCCCGTGAAGCCGTTCCGGACCCTTCGGGGAAAGGAAAGTGGTGGAGCCGGCGAACCAGACTTGTAGTAGGTAAGCGATGGGGTGACGCAGGAAGGTAGTCCAGCCCGGGCGGTGGTAGTCCCGGGGTAAGGGTGTAGGCCGAGGGGTAGGCAAATCCGTCCCTCATATAAGGCTGAGACCTGATGCCGAGCCGATTGTGGTGAAGTGGATGATCCTATGCTGTCGAGAAAAGCCTCTAGCGAGTTTCATGGCGGCCCGTACCCTAAACCGACTCAGGTGGTCAGGTAGAGAATACCGAGGCGTTCGGGTGAACTATGGTTAAGGAACTCGGCAAAATGCCCCCGTAACTTCGGGAGAAGGGGGGCCATCACTGGTGATCGGATTTACTCCGTGAGCTGGGGGTGGCCGCAGAGACCAGCGAGAAGCGACTGTTTACTAAAAACACAGGTCCGTGCGAAGCCGTAAGGCGATGTATACGGACTGACGCCTGCCCGGTGCTGGAACGTTAAGGGGACCGGTTAG
Organism: Streptomyces sp. GL_141; assembly: GCF_057834385.1. NCBI lineage: Bacteria > Bacillati > Actinomycetota > Actinomycetes > Kitasatosporales > Streptomycetaceae > Streptomyces > Streptomyces sp. GL_141. Next base: position 2,219,958 of record NZ_CM174402.1, on the reverse strand, counting down.
TCACACTTCGGTGTGGCGAAGCTGAGAACTTAAGCGCCAGTAAACGGCGGTGGTAACTATAACCATCCTAAGGTAGCGAAATTCCTTGTCGGGTAAGTTCCGACCTGCACGAATGGCGTAACGACTTCTCGACTGTCTCAACCATAGGCCCGGTGAAATTGCACTACGAGTAAAGATGCTCGTTTCGCGCAGCAGGACGGAAAGACCCCGGGACCTTTACTATAGTTTGATATTGGTGTTCGGTTCGGCTTGTGTAGGATAGGTGGGAGACTTTGAAGCAGCCACGCCAGTGGTTGTGGAGTCGTCGTTGAAATACCACTCTGGTCGTGCTGGATGTCTAACCTCGGTCCGTGATCCGGATCAGGGACAGTGTCTGATGGGTAGTTTAACTGGGGCGGTTGCCTCCCAAAAAGTAACGGAGGCGCCCAAAGGTTCCCTCAGCCTGGTTGGCAATCAGGTGTTGAGTGTAAGTGCACAAGGGAGCTTGACTGTGAGACCGACGGGTCGAGCAGGGACGAAAGTCGGGACTAGTGATCCGGCGGTGGCTTGTGGAAGCGCCGTCGCTCAACGGATAAAAGGTACCCCGGGGATAACAGGCTGATCTTCCCCAAGAGTCCATATCGACGGGATGGTTTGGCACCTCGATGTCGGCTCGTCGCATCCTGGGGCTGGAGTCGGTCCCAAGGGTTGGGCTGTTCGCCCATTAAAGCGGTACGCGAGCTGGGTTTAGAACGTCGTGAGACAGTTCGGTCCCTATCCGCTGTGCGCGTAGGAATATTGAGAAGGGCTGTCCCTAGTACGAGAGGACCGGGACGGACGAACCTCTGGTGTGCCAGTTGTCCTGCCAAGGGCATGGCTGGTTGGCTACGTTCGGGAGGGATAACCGCTGAAAGCATCTAAGCGGGAAGCCTGCTTCAAGATGAGTATTCCCACCTCCTTGAGAGGGTAAGGCTCCCAGTAGACGACTGGGTTGATAGGCCAGATGTGGAAGCCCGGTAACGGGTGGAGCTGACTGGTACTAATAGGCCGAGGGCTTGTCCTCAGTTGCTCGCGTCCACTGTGTTAGTTCTGAAGTAACGAACTGTGTTCATATCCGGTTGGTTAACTTCATAGTGTTTCGGTGGTCATAGCGTTAGGGAAACGCCCGGTTTACATTCCGAACCCGGAAGCTAAGCCTTTCAGCGCCGATGGTACTGCAGGGGGGACCCTGTGGGAGAGTAGGACGCCGCCGAACAACCCGCCCTTTTAGCTCAGTCGGTAGAGCGTCTCCATGGTAAGGAGAAGGTCAACGGTTCGATTCCGTTAAAGGGCTCCAAAACGAGAAGGCCCCCGCCATTGGCGGGGGCCTTTTTGCGTTCCCTGATTGTTCCCTGCGTATCCTTCGGATTGATCTTGAGGATGTTGTTCATGGGGAGGGATGCGTGATGTCGGATCAGACTCCGGCCGAGGCCGAGTTCGAGCAGGCCTGGGCCGACGAGAGGTACACCCGGGCGGTTCTGCCGGCCGTGGACGTGAACCGGATCCTGGGGGAGCGGTACGTCGCCGCAGAACCGGTGGCCCTGGACCGGGCGGGGATCTGGGACATGGAGATCCGGAAGGCCGGCAATCCGGGTGCCTTCATTCCGTACGTCATCAAGGAGGGCTCTGCCTCCGCCTGGGTGCCGGGGCGGACGGGTGCGGAGCTGGGGGCCGAGTTCGTCAGGCAGTCGCGGCAGAGGCTGTGGCTCGAGCCGGACGCGTACGGGCTCGTGCTCGAGGAGACGTACCTGAACCACGACCGGCAGGTGGTCACCTTCCTCGGCCGGGAGACCTTCGCCGACGTGGACGGGGCTCCCCTGCACGCGGATGACCGCCAGCCACTGTTCCACGTACAGCACGGGGTCGCGGGTACGGACGAGCAGCCGCTCAATACCTGGCGGATCGTCCTGCTGACCGACCAGCCGGACGATCGTCTGGTGAAGGTCTTCGAGCGGATGGCCGGTGATCCTTGGCTGCCCGAGTTCGTCGAGCGGTACGTGCGGGACGTGCTCGGGATCGCGCTGACGCGTCGGGATGACGTCTGAGGGATGACGTCTGAGGGACGGCCTCTGAGGGACGGCGTGGAAGGGCCTCTGCCTGGTGGCAGGGGCCCTTCTGTGTGTGAGGGGGGTCCTGGGCCTCCCGTCAAGCCCCGAATCTTCGGGCCGTGACCAGGGGCGGGGCTCGGGGCGCAATGGGATCAGAAGGAGTTCCAAGGCCCTCGATCCACGGGAGGAACGCTCATGAGTACCGAACGGATCCGACACCTCGCCCACACGTTCAAGACGGCCCTGGCCGGCGACGGAGCCTCCCCGTCCACGCCCATGGCCCCGTCCCGTGCCGATACCGGCCGTGAATCGGTCGTCGAGACGGGCCGTGCCCCCTGGACCGGGGAAATGGCGGCCCCGTCGTTCATGATCCTGGTGGCGGGGCCCCGCCGGTAAGGCCAGTGGCGCGACGGTGCTCAGTCGCCGTCGCGCTGCCGGGGGATGCGGAAGGCGAGGATGGCCATGTCGTCGGAGGCCGGTTCGGCGGCGAAGCGTTCCACCGCGCGCAGGACGCGGGAGGCGACGGCGCCGGCGGTGAGACCCGTACAGGTGGTGAGGACCTCGGCGAGGCCGTCGTCGCCGAGCATGCGGGTGCCCTCGCGGCGTTCGGTGACTCCGTCGGTCACACAGAGGAGGACGTCGCCGGGGTCCAGGGTGAGGGTCTGCTCGTAGAGGTCCAGGTCGTCGAGGACGCCGAGGAGGGGCTGCGGGTCGGCGGCGGAGGTCACCTCGCCGTTCGGGCGCAGGCGCAGCGGCAGCGGGTGGCCCGCGCAGACGACCTTCATGTGGGCGCCGCCGTCGGGCTGCGGGTGCAGCTCGCCGTACAGGAGGGTGAGGAAGCGGCTGCGGTCGCCCTCGTCGAGGATGGCCGCGTTGAGGCGTTCCAGTACGGCCGGGCCGCCCAGGCCCTCGCGGGCCAGGAGGCGCAGGGCGTGGCGCGCCAGGCCGGTGACGGCGGCCGCCTCCGGGCCCGTGCCGCAGACGTCGCCGATGGCGAAGCCGTAGACGCCGGGGCGGATCGGGAAGACGTCGTAGAAGTCGCCGCCCACCTCGTTGCCCTCGCCGGCCGCTCGGTAGATGACCTCGACCTCGATGCCGGGGATCGTGGGGGAGCCGGGCGGCAGCAGGCTGCGCTGGAGCGAGCGGCTGATGGCGGTGCGCTCGGAGTACAGGCGGGCGTTGTCCAGGGCGAGCGCGGCGCGGCGGGAGAGGTCCTCGGCGAGTTCGAGGATCTCCTGCCGGAAGTGCTCCTCGGAGGGTTTGCCGAGGGTCAGCATGCCGATGACGCGGTTGCGGGCGAGGAGCGGGAGGACCACGGTCTCGCCGCCGACCGCCACGGAGGTCTCGGGCCAGGGACGGGCGCCGGATTCGCGGACGGGCTCGGGCGGGCTGACCTGGGCGAGCAGGGCCTTGAGGCCGTCGATGCGTTCTTCGTCCTCGTGCAGGACGTAGGAGAGGAACGGGTCGGAGGCCTGGTCGGCGATGGTGTAGACGGCGCACCAGGTGGCGAGGGTGGGGACGGTCATCTGGGCCATGAGGGCCAGGGTCTGGTCCCGGTCGAGGGTGCCGGCGAGCAGGTCGGAGGCCTCGACGAGGAAGGAGAGGGAGCCGCGGCGCAGTCGTTCGAGCTCGCCGAGGCGGGCCGATTCCACGGCGAGGGCGATGCGGTCCGCGGCGAACTGCAGGCGCAGGGCGTCGTCGTTGGAGTAGCGGCCGGGGATCTCGGAGGCGACTCCGAGGGAGCCGGTGAGGCGGCCTTCGACCTTGAGGGGGACGGTGATCGCGGAGCGCATGCCGGTGGCTTCCAGGAGGGGTACCGCACCGGGGACGACGATGAGATCCTCGTGGACGGCGGGCATGCGGGCGCTGCCGTACCGGTTGGTGCCGGCTTCGACCGGGACGCGGGCGAAGCGCTGGCGGGTGGAGGGCAGGCCGGTGGTGGCGCGGACTTCGAGCTCGGTCTCGTCGTCGGTGGCGAGGAGGAGGAAGGCGGAGTCGGCGTCGAGGAGGTCGCGGGCGCGTTCCACGGTGCGCTGGAGGAGGCCGTCGAGGTCGTCGGGGGCGGGGGAGCCGATGAAGATCTCGAAGGGGTCCGTGGGACGGGACTCGGTCAGCTGGCCGCCGTCCATGGGGACCCGTACGGGGCTCTGCAGCAGGGCCCGCTCGTCGTCGTGCACGAGCAGGCAGACGATGGAGGGCTCGCCGTGGGCATCGCGGACCCGCAGGTGGGAGGCGTAGATGGGGATGACGCGGCCGTCGGCGCCGCGGATGCCGTAGCTGCCCTCCCAGCGGGACAGGCGCAGGGCCTCGGCGATGCCGGTACCGGTGCCGGGGGTCTGCGGCCAGGCGGCGAGCTCGGCGAGCGGGCGGCCGACCGCCTTCGAGGCGAGGTGGCCGAAGATGATCTCGGCGTCCTCGTTCCAGGCGGAGATGGTCCCGGCGGAGTCGATCTGGAGGACGGCGACGCGGACCCGGCTGTCGGCCAGCGGGAGGAGCTGGTCGGGGACGACGGGTCCCGCGGAGCGGGTACCGACCGGACGGTCCGGCATGTCGAGCCGGAACCACACGTGCTTGTGCGTGGCCGTGTACTCGACGCCCCAGCGGGTGGCGAGGGCGGCGCAGAGCATGAGCCCGCGGCCGTTCTCGCGGTCGGGATCGGCGTACGGGCGCTCGCCGGGGTGCTGGAGCGGGAGTTCGCGTTCCGGGTAGCGGTCGGCGACCTCGACGCGTACGCCGTCCTCGGTGCGCAGGCACAGGACCTCGGCCCGGGTGCCGGCGTGGACCACGGCGTTGGTGACGAGCTCGCTGGTGAGGACCACCGCGTCGTCGACGATGTCCGCGAAACCCCAGCCCTGGAGGGTGTCGCGGACGAATGCGCGGGCAGCAGCGACGGAACGCCCCTGTGGATCGAAACTGGCAGCCGCCCGTGCCGTGATCACAAGTCTCCTTCGACGCGGTGGACAACGGATGCCAGGTTACTTACCTTCACGGTCGCCATGGTGCCGTCGTCTGGGAATCCACCCGCAGGGTGCGGCCGGTGTGCGATGGTGCCGGAGTGTTATGGCCGGGTTCGGCCGGGGTGAAACACTGGGCGGGCTTGGAGTCGGGTAGATAAGTGGGCACGGCGTAAGTGGACGCAGTCTGATGAACAAGATGCCCGGTGGAACAGTGGTCGACCCTTTCGGGAGGGACACGGTGGAGGCTGGCGCGGCGGTGCGGCGTACGGGAACGCGCCCGAAGGGAGGGCGCTCCCGGCGGGGCGTGACGACGGAAGTCGATACCGCGGCCCTGAACAGGCTGCTCACGGCTTTGGTGTCGATGCGGGACGGCAACTTCCGCAAGAGGCTGACGGTGTCCGGCGACGGGGTGATGGCGGAGATCGCCGCCGTCTACAACGAGGTCGCCGACCGCAATCTCCACCTGACCGGGGAGCTGTCCCGGGTGCGGAGGATGGTCGGCCGCGAGGGCAAGCTCAGCGAACGGCTGGAAACAGGTGCCTGCGAGGGCTCCTGGGCGGCCGCGATCGACGCCTCGAACCAGCTGGTGGACGACCTTGCCCGGCCGGTGTCCGAGGTGGGCCGGGTGCTGTCGGCGGTCGCCGAGGGTGATCTCGACCAGCGCATGGACCTGCGGACCCAGGCCGCGGAGGGTGCCGGGCACCCGCTGCGCGGGGAGTTCCTGAAGGTCGGGCGGACGGTCAACAACCTGGTCGACCAGCTCTCCGCGTTCACCGACGAGGTGACGCGGGTGGCGCTGGAGGTCGGTACCGAGGGCAAGCTCGGCGGCCAGGCGCAGGTGCGCGGAATGTCCGGATCCTGGAAGGATCTGACCGACTCCGTCAACACGATGGCGTACCGGCTCACCGCCCAGGTGCGTGACATTGCTCTCGTGACGACGGCCGTGGCCAAGGGCGATCTGTCGCGCAAGGTCACGGTGCACGTGGCCGGCGAGATGCTGCAGCTGAAGAACACCGTCAACACGATGGTGGACCAGCTCTCCTCGTTCTCCTCCGAGGTGACCCGCGTGGCCCGTGAGGTGGGTACGGAGGGTGAGCTCGGCGGCCAGGCGAAGGTGCCCGGGGTCGCGGGCGTGTGGAAGGACCTGACCGACTCCGTCAACACCATGGCCGGCAACCTCACGGCCCAGGTGCGCGGCATCGCCCAGGTGACGACGGCGGTGGCCAACGGCGACCTGTCGCAGAAGGTCCGGGTCAGCGCGCGCGGCGAGGTCGCGCAGCTGGCCGAAACGATCAACCAGATGACAGAGACCCTACGGACCTTCGCGGACGAGGTCACGCGCGTGGCCAGCGAGGTCGGTGCGAAGGGCCTGCTCGGCGGGCAGGCGCAGGTGCCGGGCGCGGCCGGGACGTGGAAGGACCTCACCGACTCGGTGAACACGGTCTTCCGCAACCTCACCACCCAGGTGCGCGACATCGCCCAGGTGACGACGGCGGTGGCCAACGGCGACCTGTCGCAGAAGGTCACCGTGAACGTGGCCGGCGAGATGCTGGAGCTGAAGAACACCGTCAACACGATGGTCGACCAGCTCCAGTCCTTCGGTGCCGAAGTGACGCGGGTGGCCCGTGAGGTCGGCGTCGAAGGCGAACTGGGCGGGCAGGCGCAGGTGCCGGGCGCGGCCGGGACGTGGAAGGACCTCACCGACTCGGTGAACACCGCCTTCCGCAACCTCACGGGGCAGGTCCGCAACATCGCCCAGGTGACGACGGCGGTGGCCAACGGCGACCTGTCGCAGAAGGTCACGGTCGACGTCTCCGGCGAGATGCTCCAGCTGAAGAACACCGTGAACACGATGGTGGACCAGCTGTCCTCCTTCGCCGACCAGGTCACGCGGATGGCGCGGGACGTGGGCACGGAGGGCCGGCTCGGCGGCCAGGCGCGGGTCGAGGGGGTGTCCGGCACCTGGAAGGAGCTCACCGACTCCGTCAACTTCATGGCCGGGAACCTGACCTCCCAGGTGCGCCAGATCGCCCAGGTGACCACGGCGGTGGCCCGCGGCGACCTCTCCCAGAAGATCGACGTGGACGCCCGCGGCGAGATCCTGGAGCTGAAGAACACCATCAACACGATGGTCGACCAGCTCTCGGCCTTCGCGGAGCAGGTGACCCGGGTGGCCCGGGACGTGGGTACGGAGGGCCGGCTCGGCGGTCAGGCGCAGGTGCCCGGTGTGGCCGGCGTGTGGCGCGACCTGACGGACTCGGTGAACGGCATGGCCGGGAACCTGACCTCGCAGGTCCGCAACATCGCGCAGGTGGCCACCGCGGTGGCGCGCGGCGACCTGTCGCAGAAGATCGAGGTCGATGCCCGGGGCGAGATCCTGGAGCTGAAGAACACCCTCAACACGATGGTGGACCAGCTCTCGAACTTCGCGGAGCAGGTGACCCGGGTGGCCCGGGAGGTGGGCACCGAGGGCATCCTGGGCGGCCAGGCGGAGGTGAAGGGTGTCTCCGGCACCTGGAAGGACCTCACCCAGTCCGTCAACTTCATGGCGAACAACCTGACCTCGCAGGTGCGCAACATCGCCGAGGTGACCACGGCGGTCGCCATGGGAGACCTCTCCAAGAAGATCACCGTCGATGCCAAGGGCGAGATCCTGGAGCTCGTCACCACCGTGAACACGATGGTGGACCAGCTGTCCTCCTTCGCCGAGCAGGTGACGCGGGTGGCCCGCGAGGTCGGTACCGAGGGCATCCTGGGCGGTCAGGCCCGGGTGCGCGGGGTCACCGGCATCTGGAAGGACCTCAGCGACAACGTCAACACCATGGCCGGCAATCTGACGGCCCAGGTGCGCGGGATCGCGCAGGTGTCGACGGCGGTGGCCAACGGCGACCTGACCAAGACGGTCACCGTCGAGGCGCGCGGCGAGGTCGCGCAGCTCGCCGACACCGTCAACACGATGGTCAAGACCCTGTCCTCCTTCGCCGACGAGGTCACGCGCGTGGCCCGCGAGGTGGGTACGGAGGGCCGCCTCGGCGGCCAGGCGCACGTGCCCGGGGTCTCCGGGACCTGGAAGGACCTCACCGACTCGGTGAACTTCATGGCCTCCAACCTCACCGGCCAGGTGCGGCAGATCGCCATGGTCACGACCGCCATCGCCAAGGGCGACATGACCAAGAAGATCGACATCGACGCGCGCGGGGAGATCCTGGAGCTCAAGACCACGATCAACACGATGGTCGACCAGCTCTCCTCCTTCGCCGACCAGGTGACCCGCGTGGCCCGCGAGGTGGGGACCGAGGGCATCCTCGGAGGCCAGGCGCGGGTCCGGGACGTGGACGGCACCTGGCGGGACCTGACCGAGTCCGTGAACGAGATGGCCGGGAACCTCACCCGGCAGGTGCGTGCCATCGCGGCCGTGGCCACCGCGGTGACGCGCGGCGACCTCAACCTGAAGATCGACGTGGACGCCGCCGGCGAGATCCAGGTCCTCCAGGACAACCTCAACACGATGATCGCCAACCTGCGCGACACCACCTTGGCCAACAAGGAGCAGGACTGGCTCAAGGGCAACCTCGCCCGCATCTCCGCCCTGATGCAGGGCCGCCGCGAGCTGGACGACGTGGCCTCGCTGATCATGAGCGAGCTGACCCCGGTGGTCTCCGCGCAGCACGGGGCGTTCTTCCTGGCGTTGCCGACCGGGGGCACCACCGAGATCGGGACCGACGGGGGCGCGGACGGCTCGTACGAGCTGCGGATGCGCGGGAGTTACGCGTACGCCGGCGGGCAGATGCCCATCTCCTTCCGGCCGGGGGAGGGACTGATCGGGATGGTCGCCGAGGAGAAGCGGATGGTGCTCATCGAGAACACCCCGCCCGGCTACCTGAAGATCTCCTCGGGGCTCGGCGAGGCCCCGCCCGCGCACGTGATCGTGCTGCCGGTGCTCTTCGAGGGGAAGGTGCTCGGCGTCATCGAGCTGGCTTCCTTCCAGCCCTTCACGCAGATCCAGAAGGACTTCCTCAGCCAGATCGCCGAGATGATCGGTACGAGCGTCAACACCATCTCCGTCAACTCCAAGACGGAGATGCTGCTCAAGCAGTCGCAGGAGATGACCGAGCAGCTGCGCGAGCGCTCCGACGAGCTGGAGAACCGGCAGAAGGCCCTCCAGGCGGCCAACGCCGAGCTGGAGGAGAAGGCCGAGCTGCTGGCCCAGCAGAACCGGGACATCGAGGTGAAGAACACCGAGATCGAGGAGGCCCGGCAGGTCCTGGAGGAGCGCGCCGAGCAGCTCGCGGTCTCGATGCGGTACAAGAGCGAGTTCCTGGCGAACATGTCCCACGAGCTGCGGACCCCGCTCAACTCCCTGCTGATCCTGGCCAAGCTGCTCGCCGACAACGCGGACGAGAACCTCTCGCCCAAGCAGGTGGAGTTCGCCGAGACCATCCACGGGGCCGGCTCCGACCTGCTCCAGCTGATCAACGACATCCTCGACCTGTCGAAGGTCGAGGCCGGGAAGATGGACGTCTCCCCGACGCGGATCGCGCTGGTCCAGCTCGTCGACTACGTGGAGGCCACTTTCCGGCCGCTGACCGCGGAGAAGGGGCTCGACTTCTCGGTACGGGTCTCCCCGGAGCTCCCCGCCACCCTGCACACCGACGAGCAGCGGCTGCTCCAGGTGCTGCGCAACCTGCTGTCGAACGCGGTGAAGTTCACCGACACCGGGGCGGTGGAGCTGGTCATCCGGCCCGCCGGGACCGATGTGCCCATCGCGATCCGCGAGCAGCTCCTGGAGGCCGGTTCGCTGCGCGAGGCCGACGCCGACCTGATCGCCTTCTCGGTGACGGACACCGGGATCGGGATCGCCGCGAGCAAGATGCTGGTGATCTTCGAGGCGTTCAAGCAGGCCGACGGGACCACGAGCCGCAAGTACGGCGGCACCGGCCTGGGCCTCTCCATCAGCCGGGAGATCGCCCGGCTGCTGGGCGGGGAGATCCACGCGGCGAGCGAGCCCGGGCGCGGGTCGACCTTCACGCTGTACCTGCCGCTGCACCCGAGCGAGCTGCCCCCGCAGGGGTACGCGCCGCCGACGCCCGGCGGGGCGCGCGGGGAGCTGTACCGCCGTCCGGCCGCCGAGGAGGTCCGGCCCGAACTGCCGGCGGCGCCGGTGGCGCAGGGCCCCGTAGGACCCCTGACGCCGATGGCGCTGCCGCGGGCCGGGGAACCGGTCGGGCAGGGGTCCTCCGCGCTGTTCCGGCGGCGCCGCAAGGCGATGGCCGAGCCGCCGCTGCGGGCGGAGGTGCCCGGGCAGGGCGACGCGGACGCGTGGTCCGTGGAGGAGCCGCTGCCCCAGGCGCCGCGGACGTACGACTTCCACGGCGAGCGGGTGCTGATCGTGGACGACGACGTGCGCAACGTCTTCGCGCTGACCAGCGTGCTGGAGCAGCACGGTCTGGCGGTGCTGTACGCGGAGAACGGCCGGGAGGGCATCGAGGTCCTGGAGCAGCACGACGACGTGGCGCTCGTGCTGATGGACATCATGATGCCGGAGATGGACGGGTACGCGACGACCTCGGCGATCCGGCGGATGCCCCAGTTCGAGGGGCTGCCGATCATCGCGCTGACGGCGAAGGCCATGAAGGGCGACCGGGAGAAGGCGATCGAGTCCGGTGCCTCGGACTACGTGACCAAGCCGGTCGAGCCCGACTACCTACTGTCGGTCATGGAAGGGCACATGCGCGGGGCCGGGGCGTGACCGGGCGGGCGGAGGGGGACTCCCGAGGGAACCTTCTGCCCTTCCACCACGTTTCCGCTTCGTGCGCTGTGACATCTTGGTGACAGGGTGTGGCGATCTCGGGACTGGGGCTACGATGACCGGCACAAGGACGGACGGCGCAAGGATGCCGTCCTCTGGGGCGGGGCCCGGCGCACAGGCCGGAGCCAGGAGCCGGGGAGGCCCCATGCCGGGGCGAGGAGGACAGGGCATGGTGCAGAAGGCCAAGATCCTCCTGGTCGACGACCGGCCGGAGAATCTGCTGGCGCTGGAGGCCATCCTCTCCGCGCTCGATCAGACACTGGTCCGGGCGTCGTCGGGGGAGGAAGCGCTCAAGGCGCTGCTGACGGACGACTTCGCGGTCATCCTGCTCGACGTGCAGATGCCGGGCATGGACGGGTTCGAGACGGCCGCGCACATCAAGCGGCGGGAGCGGACCCGGGACATCCCGATCATCTTCCTCACGGCGATCAACCACGGTCCGCACCACACCTTCCGCGGGTACGCGGCGGGCGCGGTGGACTACATCTCCAAGCCCTTCGACCCGTGGGTGCTGCGGGCCAAGGTCTCGGTGTTCGTCGAGCTGTATACGAAGAACTGCCAACTGCGCGAGCAGGCGGCGCTGCTGAGGCTCCAGCTGGAGGGCGGCGGCTCCAACGGCGCGGTGGACGGTTCCAAGGAGACGGCCGGCCTGCTGGCCGAGCTCTCCGCGCGGCTCGCCGCCGTGGAGGAGCAGGCGGAGGCGCTGACCAAGCAGCTCGGTGAAGAAGCGGCCGATCCCTCGGTGGTGGCCACCGCGGCGCACCTGGAGCGCAAGCTCACCGGGCTGCGCCGGGCGCTCGACGCGCTGGAGCCGGGGACCGGCGGCGGGGCTCCCGTACTGCCCGCGCACGGCTGAGTCGTACGGCTGAGTCGTACGGCTGAGTCGTGCGGCTGGGGTTCCCGGCCGCGGAGGCCGCTCGCGACCCGGGAGGGGTGCGTGCGGGCCCGCTTGGCGGGCCGTCAGGTCTGGCGGAGCGTCAGGGCGGGCCGCCGGTACGGGCCGAGCCCGATGGCGTCTCCCACTCCAGACCCGGAACGACACGAACGGGTGAAGGGGTGGGCACGCGTGTCCACCGGCGCGCGCACCGGTAACCTCGGGCGCATGGCCTCAAGTACGTCCGGTAAGGGTTCCCAGAGCACGGCGGGCACCGCGAAGGGCCGCACCGGCCGTACGACGGCGCCGGCGAAGAAGGCTGCCCCAGCGCGCAAGCCGCCCGCCAAGAAGGCGGCTCCCGCCGCCAAGCGCGGCCCCGTCAAGAAGGTCGCGCCGAAGCCCGCGCCGTCCCCCACCGGGGGAGTGCTGCGGCTGGTGCGCGCCTTCTGGCTCGGCATCGCGCACGCGGTCGGCGCGATCTTCCGCGGCATCGGCCAGGGGGCGAAGAACCTCGACCCGGCCCACCGCAAGGACGGCCTCGCCCTGCTGCTGCTCGCGCTCGCGCTGATCGTCGCCGCCGGGACCTGGTCGAACCTGAGCGGGCCCGTCGGAGACCTGGTGACCATGCTGGTCACCGGCGCCTTCGGGCGGCTCGACCTGCTCGTGCCGGTCCTGCTCGGCGTCATGGCGGTACGTTTCATCCGCCATCCCGAACAGGCCGACGCCAACGGCCGCATCGGCATCGGGCTCTCGGCGCTGGTCATCGGCGTCCTGGGGCTGGTGCACATCGCCTGCGGAGCCCCCGGGCGCGACGAGGGCACCACCGCCATGCAGAACGCCGGCGGGCTGATCGGCTGGGGCGCCTCGAAGCCGCTGATCTTCACCATGGGCGCGCCGCTGGCCGTGCCGATGCTGGTGCTGCTCACCGTGTTCGGGCTGCTGGTGGTCACCGCCACCCCCGTCAACGCGATCCCGCAGCGGCTGCGCAGCGCGGGGATCCGCCTCGGGGTCATCGCTCCGAACGAATATGACGACGAGTACGGGGACTCCGCGGGCGCGGCCTCGGCCGCCGCGGACCGGCAGGACCGGCATGACGCCGAGCAGTGGCGGGCCCGTTCCGGCGCTGCCGGGTCCGGAGACCCGGCGGAGGCCGCCGAGGAGGAGGCGCTCGCCCGGCGGCGGCGCCCCCGGCGGGCCGCGGGCCGGCCGGCCATGGACCGCGGGATGGACGCCGTCGACGTGGCCGCGGCGGCCGCCGCGGCGCTGGACGGGGTGGTGTACGGCGGGATGCCGCCCTCCCCGCTGGTCGCCGACCTCACCCAGGGCATCTCGGTGGAGCGCGAAGGTACGGAGATCACCGCTCCGGTCCCGGCGGCCCGGGAGGAGGGGCCGTCCCGCGAGGAGAAGGCCGCCCGGGAGGAGAAGTCCGCCGATGCCGCGGCCCCGCCGCACGACACCACCGCGGCGGCCTCCGGGACGCTGTCGGTTCCCGACCTGACCAAGGCCCCGCCCGAGACCCAGGCGCTGCCGCCCCGCGCGGAGCAGCTCCAGCTGCGCGGGGACATCACGTACTCCCTGCCCTCGCTGGACCTGCTGGAGAAGGGCGGGCCGGGCAAGACCCGCAGCGCCGCGAACGACGCGGTCGTGGCCTCGCTGACGAACGTGTTCATGGAGTTCAAGGTCGACGCGAAGGTCACCGGTTTCACCCGGGGCCCGACGGTGACCCGCTACGAGGTGGAGCTCGGCCCGGCCGTGAAGGTCGAGCGGATCACGGCGCTGGCGAAGAACATCGCCTACGCCGTGGCCTCGCCCGACGTGCGCATCATCAGCCCGATCCCGGGCAAGTCGGCGGTCGGCATCGAGATCCCGAACACCGACCGCGAGATGGTCAACCTGGGGGACGTCCTGCGGCTGGCGGACGCCGCCGAGGACGACCACCCGATGCTGGTGGCGCTCGGCAAGGACGTCGAGGGCGGCTACGTCATGGCCAACCTGGCGAAGATGCCGCACGTCCTGGTCGCCGGAGCCACCGGTTCCGGAAAGTCCTCCTGCATCAACTGCCTGATCACCTCGGTCATGGTGCGGGCCACCCCGGAGGACGTCCGGATGGTGCTCGTGGACCCCAAGCGCGTGGAGCTGACGGCGTACGAGGGCATCCCGCACCTGATCACGCCGATCATCACCAACCCCAAGCGGGCCGCCGAGGCCCTCCAGTGGGTCGTGCGCGAGATGGACCTGCGCTACGACGACCTGGCGGCCTTCGGATACCGGCACATCGACGACTTCAACAAGGCGATCCGCGACGGCAAGATCAAACTGCCGCCGGGCAGCGAGCGGGAGCTCAGCCCGTACCCGTACCTGCTGGTGATCGTCGACGAGCTCGCCGACCTGATGATGGTGGCTCCGCGCGACGTCGAGGACTCGATCGTCCGCATCACCCAGCTGGCCCGCGCGGCCGGCATCCACCTGGTGCTCGCGACCCAGCGGCCCTCGGTGGACGTGGTGACCGGTCTGATCAAGGCGAACGTGCCCTCGCGGCTGGCCTTCGCCACCTCCTCGCTCGCCGACAGCCGGGTCATCCTCGACCAGCCGGGTGCCGAGAAGCTCATCGGCAAGGGCGACGGGCTGTTCCTGCCGATGGGCGCGAACAAGCCGGTGCGCCTCCAGGGCGCCTTCGTCACCGAGGACGAGATCGCCGGGATCGTGCAGCACTGCAAGGACCAGATGGCTCCCGTCTTCCGCAACGACGTGACCGTCGGGCAGAAGCAGAAGAAGGAGATCGACGAGGAGATCGGCGACGACCTGGACCTGCTGTGCCAGGCGGCCGAGCTGGTGGTCTCCACACAGTTCGGGTCCACCTCGATGCTCCAGCGCAAGCTGCGGGTCGGGTTCGCGAAGGCCGGGCGGCTGATGGACCTCATGGAGTCGCGGGGGATCGTCGGACCGAGCGAGGGGTCGAAGGCGCGCGACGTCCTGCTGAAGGCCGACGAGCTGGACGGCGTGCTCGCGGTGATCCGGGGGGAGACTCCCGAGTAATGGGCAAAGGATCGGGGGCAACCGTTTCCCCCGGTCGCGTGTCTAGTTGAGGGAGGTGGCGGTCCGTTCCGGGTCGCCGCACCGGGCGGGAGCCCCTTGGCCATTCGTATGGCGTAGGGAGGCGCCCCTCCGGTTGCTCCACCCTTTCGTCACCCCCCTAGACTGGACTTCCAGCAGGTGGCTACACGCTCGAAAGGCGCCCTCGTGTCCATCGGCAACGCCAACTCCCCCGAAGAAGAGCGGCCTTCGACCGACGACCGGTCCGAGGACCGCCTCGTCGAACGTTCCGTCGAAGAGCCGTCCATCGGGACGGCCCTCAAGAAGGCCCGGATCGCCGCCGGGCTGACTGTCGACGAGGTCAGTTCCACCACCCGCGTGCGCATTCCGATCGTGCACGCGATCGAATCCGACGATTTCACGCGCTGCGGCGGCGATGTCTATGCCCGCGGCCACATCCGTACGCTCGCCCGTGCCGTACGACTCGATCCGGAACCCCTGATCGACAGCTATGACGCGGCCCACGGCGGCCGGCCGGCACCCACCCCCGCCGCGCCGATGTTCGAAGCCGAGCGGATCCGCCCCGAACGGCAGCGGCCCAACTGGACCGCCGCCATGGTCGCCGCCATCGTCGCCGTGATCGGCTTCGTCGGCTTCACGGCCTTCGGCGGCGCCGACGACAAGACCAAGCGGCCGGTGGCGGAGGGTTCCGCCGCGCCGAAGCCCGCACCCACCCCCAACGCGTCCAAGCCCTCGGTCCAGGCGCCGCCGGCGCCGACGGCTCCCAAGCCGGAGCCCTCGGACAGCGCCATCGCCGCCGCGCCCAAGGACCTCGTCACGGTCGTCCTGACGGCCAACGACGGCGAGAGCTGGATCTCGGCCAAGGACCACAGTGGCCGGCTCCTCTTCGACGGCACCCTCGAAGAGGGTCAGTCGAAGACGTTCACGGACAAGGAGTCCATCGACCTGGTGCTCGGCGATGCCGGGGTCGTGACGCTCTTCGTGAACGGCAAGGAGATCAAGGACGAGTTCCAGCCCGGACAGGTGGAACGTCTCACATACACCAAGGACGACCCGCGTCAGGGCCAGGCCCAAGCGGGCTGATCAGCAGGCTGACCAGCAGGGAATAGAACGTTCCGGATCCCCGGGGTGCCGCGCCGCACCCCGGGGATCTTGTCGTCCGGGACGGGAGGCGGGGGCCGGCGCCGGGACGAAGTAGTCTTGAGTCCATGCCCGAACGCCGTACCGTCGCCCTTGTCACTCTTGGCTGCGCCCGTAACGAGGTGGACTCGGAGGAGCTCGCAGGCCGCTTGGCGGCGGATGGCTGGGAGCTCGTCGAGGACGCCGCCGATGCGGACGTAGCCGTCGTCAACACCTGCGGCTTTGTCGAAGCCGCCAAGAAGGACTCCGTAGACGCCCTGCTGGAGGCCAACGATCTCAAGGATCACGGCCGCACGCAGGCCGTCGTAGCCGTCGGCTGTATGGCCGAGCGCTACGGCAAGGAACTTGCCGAAGCGCTCCCCGAGGCCGACGGAGTACTCGGCTTCGACGACTACGCCGACATCTCCGACCGCCTCCAGACCATCCTCAACGGCGGCGTCCACGCCTCGCACACCCCGCGCGACCGGCGCAAGCTGCTGCCGATCAGCCCGGCGCAGCGCCAGGACGCCGACGTGGCGCTCCCGGGGCACGCCCAGTCGACGCCCGTCGAGGAGTCGGCAGCCGCCCCCGAGGACCTTCCGGAGGGCGTCGCGCCCGCCTCCGGTCCGCGTGCGCCCCTGCGCCGCCGCCTGGACAAGAGCCCGGTCGCCTCGGTCAAGCTCGCCTCGGGCTGCGACCGGCGCTGCTCCTTCTGCGCCATCCCGTCCTTCCGCGGCTCCTTCATCTCCCGCCGCCCCAGCGACGTGCTGGGCGAGACGCGCTGGCTCGCGGAGCAGGGCGTCAAGGAGATCATGCTGGTCTCCGAGAACAACACCTCGTACGGCAAGGACCTGGGCGACATCCGCCTGCTGGAGACCCTGCTGCCCGAGCTGGCCGAGGTGGACGGCATCGAGCGCGTCCGCGTCAGCTACCTCCAGCCCGCCGAGATGCGGCCCGGCCTGATCGACGTACTCACCTCGACCCCCAAGGTCGTCCCGTACTTCGACCTCTCCTTCCAGCACTCGGCCCCCGACGTGCTGCGCGCCATGCGCCGCTTCGGTGACACCGACCGGTTCCTGGAACTGCTGGACACCATCCGCAGCAAGGCCCCGACGGCCGGCGTCCGGTCCAACTTCATCGTCGGCTTCCCCGGCGAGAAGGAGTCGGACTTCGCCGAGCTGGAGCGCTTCCTGACCAGCGCGCGGCTCGACGCCATCGGCGTCTTCGGCTACTCCGACGAGGACGGCACCGAGGCCGTCACGTACGAGGACAAGCTGGACGCCGACACCATCGCCGAGCGCCTCGCCCACATGCAGCGCCTCGCCGAGGAGCTCACCTCGCAGCGCGCGGAGGAGCGGATCGGGGAGACGCTGGAGGTGCTCGTCGAGACGGTCGTCCCGATCGACGAGGCCGAGGACGGCGAGGGTGCCTACGGGCGCGCCGCCCACCAGGCACCCGAGACCGACGGCCAGGTCGTCTTCACGGACGGCGCGGGCCTGGTCCCGGGGCGTATCGTCACCGCGAAGGTGGTCGGCACCCTGGGTGTGGACCTCGTGGCGGAGCCCCTGGGCATGGATCTTGAGGAGGCGGCCGGATGACCGGAGCCCCGGCATCTGCGGCGGGCGGGACCGGCCGCCGGCCCGCGCCCGGCGCGAAGCTGGGCGCCGCGGCGGTCAATCAGGCCAGCCTGTGGAACATCGCCAACATCCTGACGATGATCCGGCTGGTCCTGGTGCCGGGATTCGTGATGCTGCTGCTCGCCGACGGGGGCTATGACCCCGTCTGGCGGGCTCTGGCGTGGGCGGCGTTCGCCGTCGCCATGATCACCGACATCTTCGACGGGCATCTGGCCCGTACGTACAACCTGGTCACCGACTTCGGGAAGATCGCCGACCCCATCGCCGACAAGGCGATCATGGGGTCGGCATTGGTGTGTCTGTCCTGGCTCGGCGATCTGCCCTGGTGGGTCACCGGGGTGATCCTCGGCCGGGAACTCGGGATCACGCTCATGCGTTTCTGGGTCATCAGGTACGGAGTGATTCCGGCGAGCCGGGGCGGGAAGCTGAAGACCCTGGCCCAGGGCACGGCCGTGGGCATGTACGTGCTCGCGCTGACCGGGCCGCTGGCGACGCTGCGGTTCTGGGTGATGGCGGTCGCCGTCGTCCTGACCGTCGTCACCGGTTTGGACTACATCCGCCAGGCCGTCGTGCTCCGGCGCAAGGGTCTCGCCGCGGAGCGTGCCGCGCGGTGAACCTGCCGGGGGATGACGCGGTGCTGCAAGAGACGGGCGGTTCTTCGGTGGCCGGTGAAGCCGCGCGGAATGCCGAAGGCGCCGCAGGAGGTGCTGAGGACAGTGGGGCGGTTGCGGCCGATGTGTTGCGACTCCTCGCGGAGAGTAACGGTACGGTTGCGGTTGCGGAGTCGCTGACCGGCGGCATGGTGGCCGCGGAGCTCACGGCCGTGCCGGGAGCCTCCAAGTCCTTCCGCGGGTCGGTCACGGCCTACGCGACCGAGCTGAAGCACCAGGTGCTGGGCGTGGACGCCGGGCTCCTCGAGGCCGAAGGCGCGGTGAACCCGCAGGTCGCGGAGGAGATGGCGGCCGGAGTGCGGCGTGTGCTCGGCGCCTCCTGGGGCATCGCGACCACCGGAGTGGCCGGTCCCGAACCGCAGGACGGGCAGCCGGTGGGCACCGTTTTCATCGCCGTCGCGGGTCCCGGGGGCAGGAAAACGGCCCGGCTGAGGTTGAAAGGCTCCCGCGCGGAAATCCGTAGGGAGAGTGCACGGACAGTGCTCGAGCTGCTCGCGAGCGAACTCCGCGAGAATCTGCGGGGGCAGGATACGGAACAGGACGGGGGGATTTGATGTTTGCAGCCCTGAGTGAACACGACATCGCTCCCCGCACGGCCGCCGCGCGAGGCGGTACGGTGGGGCGTGAAGGTTACGGCTACACGGTCAGAGGAGGGAGCCACCGATGATTCTGCTCCGTCGCCTGCTGGGTGACGTGCTGCGTCGGCAGCGCCAGCGCCAGGGCCGTACTCTGCGCGAAGTCTCCTCGTCCGCCCGAGTTTCGCTCGGCTATCTCTCCGAGGTGGAGCGGGGGCAGAAGGAGGCATCTTCCGAGCTGCTCTCCGCGATCTGCGACGCGCTTGACGTACGGATGTCAGAGCTGATGCGGGAAGTCAGCGACGAGCTTTCGCTCGCCGAGCTGGCCCAGTCCGCCGCGGCGAGCGAACCGGTGTCCGCACCGGTCCGCCCGATGCTCAATTCGGTATCCGTGGCCTCGGTCACGGGACCGGAACGGGTGACCATCAAGGCACCCGTGGAAGCGGTGAACGTCGTAGCCGCGTGATGCGTGCGTGAGCGAAGGCCTGCGCGCGCGAGTGTACGTGTGCGTGCGTGTGTGCTGAGCGTATGAGTGTGGCCGGAGCCCCGGCCGGTGCCCTTGGGTGCCGGCCGGGGCTCCTTGCCGTTCAGGGTGCGGAAGTGGCTCCGGTGGGCGCGCGGGTGGCGTTCCGGCGTCGGCGCGAGGGGGTGCGGGTGCGGGCGGGGTGCGGGAGGATGGGCCCGTTCGGGTCTCCGGCCCCTGGAGGTGGCCGTGCGGCGGTTGCTGGGTATACCCGTGGGTCTGGCCCTCGCGCTGTCGGTGGGCGTCCTGTGGTGGTGGGCCGTGCTGCGGCTCGTGCTGGCACCGGCCGAGGCCGGGCCGGTGGAGGGGGCGGTCGCTGTCGGCGGGTGGGGGCTGGGGTTGCTGCCCGTGCACTGTGTGCCGGGGCCGGTGGGTGGCCGTCGTCGCCGTGGGGCGGCGGGTGGGCGTGGTGCGGCGGATGGGTGTGGTGCCGCGGGTGGTCGTGGGGGCGGGGGCGGAGCCGGGGGTGGCGGCGGAGTCGCCGGCAACGGCGGGGAGCGGGCTGCTGCGGGGTCTGTGGCTTCCGGGGAGCCGGGCGTGGTGCCGCCGGGGGGCGGGGAGCCAGGGGCGGGGTCGTCGGGGTCGTCGGGGGCTTGGTGAGCTGGGGCTGGTCATTGGGTGACGCGTGACCCGTGATGGATTTCGGGTCGGGTGGCCGGGGCCGGGTGGCCTGGGCCGGGGTGTCGAGTGTTCGGGTGGCTGAGGCCCGGGTGTCCGGGTGGTGGGTGGTTCCGGGGTGGTGGGTTACCAGGGCATGGAGACTCCTCCGTTCGGGCGAAGGATCTGGCCCGTCATGAAGGACGAGGCGTCCGAGGCGAGGTAGAGCACTGCCTGGGCTATGTCCTCGGGCTCGCCCACGCGGCGCAGCGGGGACATCCGCGTCATCATCGCCTCGGTCTGCTCCTGGACCTCGGGGCTGTGCCGGCCGGTCATCGGGGTGCGGATCCAGCCGGGCGCGACGGCGTTGACGCGGATGCCGTGCGGGCCGGCCTCGGTGGCGAGGGTCTTGGTCAGCTGCACGACGGCGGCCTTGGCAGCGCTGTAGCAGAGCAGGCCGGGCTGGGCGGCGTCCACGGCGCCGGAGGCCATGGTGATGATCGAACCGGGCCGGCCGGCCGCGATCATGGCGCGGGCCGCCTCCTGGCAGGTGCGCAGCACCCCCTTGAAGTTGATTTCCAGGACCCGGTCCAGGTCCTCGTCGGACGTCTCCAGGACGCTGCTGCTGTGCATGATCCCGGCGATCGCGGCGGTGATGTCGAGCGGGCCGGCCTGCGATATCGCCGCCCTGATCGCGGCACGGTCGGTCACGTCGAGGGGGTGGGCGGTGGCCCGGCCGCCGGCCTTGGTGACGAGCTCGACGGTCTCGTCGAGGCCCTGGGCATCGCGGTCCGCGCAGTGCACGGCGGCTCCGGCCTCGGCGAGGAGTACGGCGGTGGCCCGGCCGATGCCGCTGGCGGCGCCGGTGATCAGAGCGGTGCGGCCGGTGAGTTCGTACGCGCTGGGTGTAGGCATGCGGGGACGGTACGACCGGATCTGACGGGGCGTCAACTAAGGCGTCGGGCCGGATTGGCAACGGGGACACCAGTACGTGGGGCGGTCGTCCTGGGGAGCCTCGCGGACGGGGGTGCCGCAGCGCAGGCAGGGGCGGTGGGCGCGGCCGTAGACGAACAGGTCCTGGCCGGGGCGGCGGCTGCCGGTGGTGTTGCGGTGGCGGGCCTTGTTCGCGTCGAGGAGCCGGTGCGCGGCGGCGGCGAGGCGGGGGAGGTTGCCGGGCGGCAGATCGCCCACCGGGGTCCAGGGGGTGACCTGGGCGAGGAAGCAGAGCTCGGCCTTGTAGATGTTGCCGATGCCGGCCAGGTTGCGCTGGTCGAGGAGGGCTTCGCCCAGGGGGCGGGCGGGGGCGGCGAGGAGGTTCGCGGCGGCGACCTCCTCGTCCCAGTCGGGACCTAGGAGGTCGGGGCCGAGGTGGCCGACGACGCGGTGTTCGTCGGCGGTGCGGAGCAGTTCGACGACGGGGAGGCGGTAGCCGACGGCGGTGTGGGTGGTGGTGCCGAGGATGACGCGGATTTCGTGGGCGGGGCCGGGTGGGCGGGGTGGGGTGCGGGTTCCGGGGCCGGGGCTGGGGCTGGGGCTGGGGAGGATGCGCCAGGTGCCGTCCATGCGGAGGTGGGTGTGGAGGGTGAGGAGGGGGTGGGTGGCCCCTGGGCCGGTGTCTTCGGTGGGTGCCGATTGGCCGAAGCGGATGAGGAGGTGCTTGCCCCGGGGGACGACGGCGAGGGTGGTGAAGCCGGTGAGGTCTGCGGTGGCGAAGCGGGGGACGCGGAGGTCGGAGCGGGTGAGTTCCCTGCCCGCGAGGGCTTCGCGGAGCCGGGCCGCGGCGCGGTAGACGGAGTCTCCTTCGGGCATGCGTCCATTCTCCTGCGGGGGCGGGCCGGCGGGCCGTCGGGCCGGGCGGGCCGGGCGGGCCGGCGGGGTGCGGCCGGGCGGGGCGCCGCGGCGTGGTGGATGCTCCCCGCCCCGCCCTTCCTCCGTTCCCCGGGGCTTCGCCCCGGACCCCGGTTCTGGGCTCTGCCCCGGGTGCCCCGGTTCCGGACTCGGGTTCTGGACCCGGTTCTGGGCTCTGCCCCGGGTGCCCCGGTTCCGGACTCGGGTTCTGGACCCGGTTCTGGGCTCCGCCTCGGGTGCCCCGGTTCCGGGCCCCGTTGCGGGCTCCGGGCCTTGGCCCGGTGGCTTGGGGGATCCTCGAGCGGCAGTGTTTGTCTCGATGCTGCGGAGGCAGCGATGAGTTTGCCCGGTTCGGAGAGTCTCACCTCTCACCACTGGTATCGCGATCACAGGAGGAACGCACGTGGCTCAGCTGCTGAGGGTCCAGAACTTCAACGTCTCGAGTGACGGGATCGGTGCCGGTGAGGACCAGACCCTGGAGAGGCCGTTCGGTCATGTCGATCCCGGGAGGCTGTTCTCCTGGTGCGGCGCCACCGCGAGCTGGCCGATGCGCACCGACCCCGGTGGCAGCCGGGGCCTCGACGACTACTTCACGCGGGACTTCGCACACAACATCGGCGCCGAGATCATGGGCCGCAACAAGTTCGGGCCCGTGCGCGGGCCCTGGCAGGACCATGAGTGGCAGGGCTGGTGGGGTGACGAGCCCCCGTTCCACTCTCCGGTGTTCGTCATGACCCACCACGAGCGACCTTCGTTCACGCTCTCCGACACCACGTTCCACTTCGTCGACGCAGACCCTGCCGCGGTCCTCGCTCAGGCCCGGGAGGCGGCGCGGGGGAAGGACGTCCGACTCGGCGGCGGGGTCACCACCATCAGGCAGTTCCTCGACGCCGACCTCGTCGACACCCTGCACGTGGCGGTCTCGCCGGTGAAGCTCGGGTCCGGACTACGGCTCTGGGAGTCCCCGGACGAGCTCCTCGACCGGTTCCACCTGGACGTCGTGCCCAGCCCGAGCGGGGTGACCCACCACCTGTTCTGGCGAAAGTGATCAGTGGCGCAGGCGGAGGCCCTGGGGGGTGGCGTGGAAGCCGGAGGCTTCTGTGGGTGGGGCGTAGGGGGAGGTGAGGGAGGGGGCGGCGTTGATGCGTTCCACCGTGAGGGTGGGGAGGGTGCCGTTGCGGGAGGCCGTGGTGAGGGCCGTGAGGGCGGCTGTGAGGCGGGGGTCTTCCGGGTCGGGCCAGGCGAGGAGGGTTTTGCCGCCGCGCTCCAGGTAGAGGGTGAGCTCGCCGTCGACCAGGACCACCAGGGAGCCCGCCTTGCGGCCCGGCTTGTGGGTGGAGCCGGTGGGGGGCTCCGGCCAGGGGAGGGCGGCGCCGTAGGCGTTGGCCGGGTCGGCGGCGGCGAGGACCACCGCGGCGAGAGGCGGCGGGGTGCGCTCGGCGGCGCGGAGGCGGTCGACCGCGCCGTCCATGGCGAACTGGGCCGCGCCCAGGCCTTCGACCACGTAGCCCCTGCGCGCCTGGCCGCTGTCCTCGAAGGCGGAGAGGATGCGGTAGACCGCGCTGAAGCCGCCTTCCACGCCTTCCGCCGCCACCGCGCCCCGGGTCACCACCCCGTGGCGGTCCAGCAGGGTGCGGGCCAGGGCGTGGGCGCGGTGGGTCGGGTCCGGGGCGTGGACCGGGAGCAGGGACCAGCGGCCCGACACCGTGGGCGGTCCCGTACGGGAGGAAGGGCCGGTGAGGGTGCCGTAGCGGCCGCGGGGGATCGTACGGCGGGCGCGGTGGGCGGTGGCGCCCGCCGTGCGGCCCGAGCCGAGGAGGGAGCGCAGGGGGGCCAGGGTGTCGTTGGTCAGGCGGCCCGACCACGCCAGGTCCCAGACGGCGGAGGAGAGGTCCGCGTCCGAGGCGTCCGGGTACTGGGCGCGGGCCCGGTCGGTGAGCTGGCGGAAGAACAGGCCGTAGCCGCCGGAGAGGGCGGAGAGGACCGCTTCGTGGAGCGGGGTGAGCTCCAGGGGGTGCGGCGGGGGGAGGAGCAGGGGGGCCGCCTCCGCGAGGTAGAGGGAGACCCAGCCGTCCTTGCCCGGCAGGGCGCCCGCCCCGGCCCAGACGACCTCGCCGGTGGTGGTGAGCTCGTCCAGGAGGGTCGGGGAGTAGCCCGCCACGCGGGAGGGGAGGATCAGGCGTTCGAGGGCGGAGGCGGGAACCGCGGCGCCCTGGAGCTGTTCGATCGCGCGGGCCAGCCCGTCGATGCCGCGCAGGGCTCCGCCCAGGTGCTGCCACTGCGGGAGGAAGGTGGCGAGGGAGGCGGGAGGGACCGGCTCCAACTCCTGGCGCAGCGCGGCGAGGGAGCGGCGCCGTAGCCTGCGGAGAACGGTGGCGTCGCACCATTCCTGGCCGATGCCCGCCGGGTGGAACTCGCCCTGCACCACCCGGCCGGCCGCCGCGAGCCGGTGCAGTGCGCCGTCCGTCACGGCCGTGCCCAGCCCGAAGCGGGCGGCGGCGGTGACCGTGGTGAAGGGGCCGTGGGTACGGGCGTACCGGGCCAGGAGGTCGCCGAGGGGGTCCTTCACCGGCTCGGTGAACGCCTCCGGGACGCCCACGGGGAGCGCCGTGCCCAGCGCGTCGCGCAGCCGGCCGGCGTCCTCGATGGCCGCCCAGTGGTCCTCGCCGGCGATCCGGACCCGGATCGCCCGGCGGGAGGCGGCGAGGGACTGCGCCCACTGCGGTTCCGCGCCGCGGGCGGCCAGGTCCGCCGGGGTGAGGGGGCCCAGCAGGCGCAGCAGGTCGGCCACCGACTCGGCGTCCTTGGCCCGCCGGTCCTCGGTCAGCCACTGGAGCTCCCGCTCCAGCTCCGTCAGCACCTCCGCGTCGAGCAGTTCGCGGAGCTCGGCCTGGCCGAGCAGCTCGGCCAGCAGCCGGGAGTCCAGCGACAGCGCGGCCGCCCTGCGCTCGGCGAGCGGCGAGTCGCCCTCGTAGAGGAACTGGGCGACGTACCCGAAGAGGAGGGAGCGGGCGAAGGGGGAGGGCTCGGGCGTCGTGACCTCGACGAGGCGGACCCGGCGCGCCTCGATGTCGCCCATCAGCTCGGTCAGGCCCGGCACGTCGAAGACGTCCTGCAGGCATTCCCGTACGGCTTCCAGCACGATCGGGAACGAACCGAACTCGGAGGCCACCTGGAGCAGTTGGGAGGCGCGCTGGCGCTGCTGCCACAGGGGGGTGCGCTTGCCGGGATTGCGGCGCGGGAGCAGCAGGGCGCGGGCCGCGCACTCGCGGAAGCGGGAGGCGAACAGGGCGGAGCCGCCCACCTGGTCGGTGACGATCTGCTGGATGTCGCCGTGGTCGAAGGCCACGTCCGCCGCGCCGAGCGGGGGCTTCTCGTCGTCGAAGTCGAAGGAGGCGGAGGAGGACCCTCGTGCCGGGTCGTGGTCCAGCAGGTCCAGGTCCAGGTCCATGTTCAGCAGGTCCGCGTCCGGGAGGCGGAGCACGATGCCGTCGTCGGCGTGCATGACCTGCGCGTCCATCCCGTACCGCTCGGAGAGACGGGCGCCGAGCGCCAGCGCCCAGGGGGCGTGGACCTGGGCGCCGAAGGGGGAGTGGACGACGACCCGCCAGTCGCCGAGCTCGTCGCGGAACCGCTCGACGACGATGGTCCGGTCGTCCGGTACGTGGCCGCAGGCCTCGCGCTGCTCGGCGAGGTAGGACAGGACGTTCTCGGCGGCCCAGGCGTCCAGGCCCGCCGCCAGCAGGCGCAGCCGGGCGTCCTCTGCGGTGAGGCCGCCGAGCTCGCGCAGGAAGGCGCCGACCGCGCGGCCCAGCTCCAGCGGACGGCCCAGCTGGTCGCCCTTCCAGAACGGGAGGCGCCCCGGGACCCCGGGGGCGGGGGTGACCAGGACGCGGTCGCGGGTGATGTCCACGATCCGCCAGGAGGTGGTGCCGAGGGTGAAGACGTCGCCGATGCGGGACTCGTAGACCATCTCCTCGTCGAGCTCGCCGACCCGGCCGCCGCCCTTCTTGGGGTCGGAGCCGGCCAGGAAGACGCCGAAGAGCCCGCGGTCCGGGATGGTCCCGCCGGAGGTGACGGCGAGGCGCTGGGCGCCGGGCCGGCCGGTGATCGTACCGGCGACGCGGTCCCAGACGACGCGTGGTCTGAGCTCGGCGAACGCGTCCGACGGATAGCGGCCGGCCAGCATGTCCAGCACCGCCGTGAACGCCGAGTCGGGCAGCGCCGCGAAGGGGGCCGCCCGGCGCACCAGGGCGAGCAGGTCGTCCAGCTGCCAGGTGTCCATCGCGGTCATCGCGACGAGCTGCTGGGCGAGGACGTCCAGCGGGTTGGAGGGGATCCGCAGGGATTCGATCGAGCCCGTGCGCATCCGCTCGGTGACCACGGCCGCCTGGACGAGGTCGCCCCGGTACTTGGGGAAGACGACTCCGGTGGAGACCGCGCCCACTTGGTGCCCGGCCCGGCCCACCCGCTGCAGCCCGGAGGCCACCGACGGCGGGGACTCCACCTGGATGACGAGGTCCACCGCGCCCATGTCGATGCCGAGCTCCAGACTGGAGGTGGCGACCACGGCGGGCAGCCGGCCCGCCTTCAAGTCCTCCTCCACCAGCGCCCGCTGCTCCTTGGAGACCGAGCCGTGGTGGGCGCGGGCCAGCAGCGGCGGGGCACCCTGGGCGGCGCCCGACTGGGCCATGATCTCGGCCGGGGGCGGGCCCTCGGGCAGCGGGCCGCCGGTGGCCCGCTCGTACGCGATCTCGTTGAGCCGGTTGCACAGGCGCTCGGCGAGGCGGCGGGAGTTGGCGAACACGATGGTGGACCGGTGGGCCTGGACCAGATCGGCGATCCGCTCCTCCACATGCGGCCAGATGGAGGGCTTGTCACCGCCCTCCTTGCCCTCGGTGGCGGGGGAGCCGCCCAACTCGCCCATGTCCTGGACCGGGACGACCACCGACAGGTCGAACTCCTTGGTCGAGGGCGGCTGGACGATCTCCACCTTGCCGCGCGGAGCGAGGTAGCGGGCCACCTCCTCCACCGGGCGGACCGTCGCCGACAGGCCGATCCGGCGGGCGGGACGGGGCAGCAGCTCGTCCAACCGCTCCAGGGACAGCGCGAGATGGGCTCCGCGCTTGGTCCCGGCGACCGCGTGCACCTCGTCCAGGATCACCGTCTCGATCCCGGCCAGGGCCTCGCGGGCCGCCGAGGTCAGCATCAGGAACAGCGACTCGGGCGTGGTGATCAGGATGTCCGGCGGCCGGGTCACCAGCGCCCGCCGCTCGGCCGGCGGGGTGTCGCCGGAGCGGATGCCGACCCGGATCTCGGGCTCGGGCAGGCCCAGGCGCACCGATTCCTGCCGGATACCGGTCAGCGGGCTGCGGAGATTGCGCTCCACGTCCACCGCCAGGGCCTTCAGGGGCGAGATGTACAGCACCCGGCAGCGCTTCTTCGTCTCCGCCGGGGGCGGGGTCGAGGCGAGCTGGTCGAGGGCGGCGAGGAAGGCGGCCAGGGTCTTGCCGGAGCCGGTGGGGGCCACCACCAGCACGTCCGAGCCCGCCCCGATGGCCCGCCAGGCGCCTTCCTGGGCGGAGGTGGGCGAGACGAAGGCCCCCGTGAACCAGGAACGGGTCGCGGGGGAGAACGAGTCGAGCGCGGTACCGGACATGCCCCCATCGTGCACCCGCCCACTGACAACCGGCCGGACCTGTGGAAACACCCCGGCCGGACCGGGCGCAGAATGGGGGGATGGGGAGCGGCACGGGAGCGGACGAGGGCCGCCGGGAGTGGGCGCGGCACTGGCAGTACGCGGAACTGCCCGGGCTGGACCTCCTGCGCGCCCACTACGTGCGCCACACCTTTCCGCGCCACGCCCACGACGGGTACGTCATCGCGGCCGTCACCGGCGGCGTCGAGGAGATCGGCCTGCCGGGGGACACCCTGCGCGCCGGGCCCGGCAGCGTGGTCCTGATCAACCCCGAGGTCCCGCACACCGCCCGCGCCGGGGTCCCCGAGGGCTGGGCCTACGCCACCCTCTACCCCTCCCGGGCGCTGATCGCCGAGGTCGCCACCGAGATCGGGACCCTGCGCGGGACCCCCGGCTTCACCGCCGACATGGTCGCCGACCCGCAGGCCTCCCGGGCCATCACCGAGGTCCACCGGGCCGCCGAGGCCGGCAACGCGCTGGCCGCCGACACGCTGCTGCGCGGGGTGGTGGCCCGGATGCTGACCCGGCACGCCGGGCCGCTGCCCGCCCGGACGGCGGGCCGCGCGGGGGCCGCCGACGCGGAGCGGGCCCGGGCCGTACTGGAGGAACGGATGGCGGAGCCGCCGTCCCTGGAGCAGCTCGCGGCGGAGCTGGGCACGAGCCCCTTCGCCCTGCTGCGGGCCTTCCGGGACCGGTACGGCATGCCCCCGCACACCTGGCTGACCGATGCCCGGGTCCGGCGGGCGCGGCGGCTGCTCGACGCGGGGATCCCGCCGGCGGAGGCGGCCGTCACCGTCGGCTTCACCGACCAGCCGCACCTGAACCGGCACTTCACCCGCATCGTGGGGGTGCCGCCGGGCGCGTACCGGCGGGGGCGGGCGGCCGGTTAGGGTCCGGATCATGGACCGGTTGGGGCAGGCCAGGGTGTGGGGCGCGTACGCGCAGCAGGTGCGGGGGCGGGTGCCCGAGTGGCCGCCGCCGGGCTCGGTGGTGGAGCGGGACGGGCCCCTCGTACGGACCCACTACGGCACGCACGGCACGGTTGGCCACCGGCCGCTGACGCACATCGGGCGCGGGGAGCTCGCGGATCTGGTGCGGCGGCAGCAGGAGGCCTTCGCCGCGCGGAGCGAGCCGGTGGAGTGGAAGGTGTACGGGGCCGATCCGCCGGGCCTGGCCGAGGAACTGGAGGCGGCCGGGTTCACGGCGGATCCGGAGCGGTCGCTGATGGTGGCGGAGTTCGCGGGGCTCGCGCGCATGCGGAGCGGTGGCCGGGTGCGGTCGGTCGGCTCCGGGGCGGGGGCCCGGGACCTGGCCTCGGCCGGTGGCCCGCACGCGAGGGCGCTGGCGGAGGTGGAGGCCGACGGATGGGCCGCTTACGGCCCCAGCGGCCGGGGGGACACGGTCGCGCTGTTCGACCGCGGTCGCATGACGGCCGTCGGGTGGGCGGGCCGCTTCGCGGACTCCGATTTCGTCGAGATCGGCGGACTGACCGGGCCGTACCCCGAACTGGTGCCGGCCTTCGCCCCGCTCGCCGCGCAGCCGTTCCTGATGGGGTGCGAGGCGCCGTACTGCGTGGCCGAGGCCGACGGGGAACTGCGGACCGCGCTCACCGCCGCCGGGTTCGAGGAACTCACGACCGTGCGCACCCACCGGTGGCATCCGGGCGGAAACCCGGCCCGGACCCGACCGGTCCGGGAGACCGGGGATACGGTCGAGAGCGGGCTTTGGTCCCGCCTCGAGGAGGAGTTCGGCTTCCGTCCGAGCACGCACCGGTTTCCCGGGATCGACGAACCGGTTCCGTCCGTCACCTGGTCCCTCGAAGCGCTGGACATCGAGGGAGAAGCACTCGACGTCCCCGATGCGATCGTCAACCGTGCGCTGACGGCACTCACGCGCCCCGGGGAGCTGCTGGTCTGGCTCGACTGGCAGCACACGGGCTACGTATTCGATCCCCACCGGGTGGGTGGACCGGGCGAGCCGGCCTGGCCCGGGGCGGTCTATCCGGACGGCGACTACTACCTCAACCTCCACCCCGGCCTGCGCTTCGGCACCTTCGGCCACCCGTGGGAGCAGACCCTGTGCGTCTGGGGCACCGGACTGCTCGCCGCCGTCGAGGCGGAGCTCACCGGGTTGCTCGGTGAGCCCCTGAGGCGGCGGACACCCCCTAGCTAGGCCAGCCCCGCGCGGGTCTCCTCGATCAGGGCTCGGGCCTCCGTCACCGTGGCCGTCAGGGACTCCGGGGTCGTGCCCTGCGCGCCCAGCAGGGTGCGGACGCGGTCGCCGAAGGCGGGCGGCGCCGAGGGGAGGAGCTCGGCGGCGGCCAGGGCACCCTTCTCGTTGAGGCACCAGCGGCGGTCCGCCGCGTACAGGGCCTGGACGAGGAGGCCGAAGGCCTTGGACAGGCACAGGGAGACGTACAGGGCGTCCGCGCGGGCCGCGCCCTTCGCGGCGCCCGCGGCGAGGAACTCCGCCTCCCAGGCCCCGGCCAGCAGGGCGTCCCGGAGCGGCTCCGGGTAGGCCGAGACCGAGGCGCGCAGGGCGGTCAGCTCGCCGGCCGGGTCCGCGAGGACCTGGCCCAGGGCCACCTCGCCCGGGTAGCAGGGGGACCAGAAGCCGAGCGGGTGTCCCGGCTGCACGCCCACCTCGTAGCGGCCCTCGCGGCAGTCCTGCCACACCCGCTCGACCCGGTCCAGGTCGCGCAGGATCCAGTCCACCGCCACGCCGTCCACGCTCAGCCAGGCTCCGCCGTTGACCCAGGGTCCCCAGCCGCCCGGCCCGGCCACCTCCACGTCCGGTCCGGCCAGCGCGCCCAGCGCGGCGAGGTCGAGGGGGCCGCGGTAGTAGACGCCGAGGTCCCAGTCCGATTCGGGGCGGTGCTCGCCGCGGGCCCGGCTGCCGCCGAGCATGACTCCGCGTACGCCGGGCACCTCCGCCAGCTGCTGTGCCATTTCCTTGATCACTTCGTGCATGGTGCAAGAACGTACAAGACCGGGACGGCGCGGCCCACGTAGTTTCGGGGCGTGGGAGAACAGAGGATGGCCATACAAGAAGGACCCGACCGAGAGGTCCGCGGCGGGGCGGCGGCTCCCGGCGGGGTGCCCGCGGCGGACAAGCCGCGCGCCGCCGTGGTGCGGGACGCGCTCGGCGTCGGAGTGGCGGTCGGGCTGTCCGGCTTCGCCTTCGGCGTGACCGCCGCCGGGTCCGGGGTCAGCACCCTCCAGGCCTGCGTGCTGAGCCTGCTGGTGTTCACCGGGGCCTCGCAGTTCGCGCTGGTCGGAGCCCTGGCCGCCGGCGGGAATCCGTTCACGGCCGCCGCCGGGGCCTTCTTCCTCGGGACCCGCAACGCCTTCTACGGGCTGCGGCTGTCCCAGCTGCTCGCGCTGCCCAAGGGCGTGCGCCCGTTCGCCGCGCACTGGGTGATCGACGAGACCACCGCCGTGGCCCTGGCCCAGCCCGACCGGAAGTCCGCCCGGCTCGGGTTCACCGTGACCGGGCTGAGCCTCTACGTCCTGTGGAACCTCACCACCCTGCTCGGCGCGCTCGGCGCCGAGGCCATCGGGGACACCCGGGCGTGGGGACTGGACGCCGCCGGGCCCGCCGTGTTCCTCGCGCTGCTCGCGCCGATGCTGAGGACCGGCACCGAGCGGGCCGTCGCCGGGCTCGCCCTCGTCCTCGGGCTGGGCCTGCTGCCCGTACTGCCCGCCGGGGTGCCCGTGCTGATCGCGGCGCTGGCCGCGCCGATCGTGCTGTGGATGAAGGGACGCCGGCCGTGAACGTCTGGATCGCCATCGGGATCACCGTCGTCGGCTGCTACGCCGTGAAGCTCGCCGGGCTGCTCGTCCCCGCCGGAGCCCTGGAGCGGCCCGCGGTGCGCAAGCTCGCCGCGCTGCTGCCGGTCGCGCTGCTCGCCGCGCTCACCGCGCAGCAGACCTTCGCCACCGGGCAGGAGCTCGTGCTCGACGCCCGCGCCGCCGGGCTCGCCGCCGCCGCGGTCGCGCTGCTGCTGCGGGCCCCGTTCCTCGTCGTGGTAGCGGCGGCCGTCGCCGTCACCGCGGGGCTGCGGGCCCTGGGAGGCTAGGGCCCGGGAGGCGGCCGTACGCGCGCAGGGTCAGCAGCGCCTCCAGCGTGGCGATCGGGCGCCGCTCCAGCGAGCTGCCCGGCGCCCACGCGCCGCAGGTCACCGGCCAGCCGCCGTCCGGCTGCTGCAGGCCGGCCAGGAAGCGCAGCGAGCCGTACAGCTCCGCGTCCGTGAACCAGCCGCGGGCGAGGGACTCCGGGCGGTGGGCGAAGTCGTACGGGTACAGGTGCTCGTCCGGGCCGTGGCCGGGGACCGGCGGGTACGCGTCCTGCCGCGCGGGGTCCAGTACGACGAGCCGCTGCTCGCGGACGAGGCGCCCCAGCCGGTCGGCGGCCGCCGAGGCCCGGGCCCGGTCGGGCACCCCGTCCAGGAAGGCCACCGCGCTCCGGACTTCGTAGGGGTGCCAGTGGCGCAGGTTCTCCACCCGGTCCCAGCAGAAGTCCGTCGCCCGGAACAGCCACGCGTGCCACACCCGGTTGCGGTGCAGGATCCCCACGACGGGGCCGGTGGCCAGCAGGTCGCCCGGGGGATCGTCGTGCAGCGGGTGGTAGGGGGCCGCCGGGTAGCCGCCGGAGGCCGGAGCGGTCGCCGGTAGCGCCCCGTCGGGGGTGGAGACCCGGATCAGGTGGGCGCACAGCCGCTCGATGCGCTGTCCGGCGCAGCGGCCCAGGCCGTCCAGGACGCGCAGGGCGTGGGCGGTGTGCAGAGGGTGGCTCAGCGGGCCGCGCAGATCCGGGTCGAGGGCGTGGCCGTACCCGCCGTCGCCGCCGAGGTAGGCGCCGAGGGCGGCATCGACCGGGTCCGCGTCCCCGCCGAGGAAGTGGAACGCGAACCGCCGCTGCTCCAGCACGCGGGCCGTGAGCCAGATGAACCGCTCGGCGCGGGCCGGCGCGCTCGTCGCCGTCGGCGCGCTCGGCGCGGTGATTGCGGTCGTCGCCGCCGGGGCGCGGGCTTCGTCTCCAGGCATGCCAGGAACCGTAGGGGCCCGGGCTGCGCCGAAGTGGCCCGAACGGGGAGGGTGCACTCTCCGGGGCGGGATACTGGAGGCATGCGGTTGACGATTTTCTGGGAGCGGATGGCCGAGCACTTCGGTGCGGGCTACGCGGACTCCTTCGCGCGGGACCACGTCATGACGGAGCTCGGGGGACGTACGGTCCACGAGGCGCTGGACGCGGGCTGGGAGACCAAGGACGTGTGGCGCGCGGTGTGTTCGGCGGTGGACGTGCCCGCCTCGCTGCGCTAGCGCGGTGCGTCCGGCCGGCCGGTTCGGCCGGGGGACCGGCGTCCGGCCGAACCGGTCGGCCGGTGGGGGGCCGCGGCGACCGCTTCGTGGTTCGCGGCGCCGGTGGGACAGACTGGTCGGCGTGGCAGCCAGTGATGAGACGACCGACCGGCACGAAGACCCCCGGAGCGCGCCGCCGGCCGGCCCGCAGGCACCGGCGGATCCGCCGGCCGCAGGCCCCGTAACGGGCGATGGGGGGCCTGCTCCCGGCGCGGTCCTTCCCTCGCCGCCCGCCTCCGCCGGGGGACCGGCAGCGGCTGCGGCGGAGGCCCGGATGCCGCGCTGGCTGCCGCGCGCCGTGCTCCTCGTACTGGCCCTGGTGGCCTGTTTCCAGCTCGGCAGCTGGGCCTTCCACCAGCTCATCGGGCTGCTCGTCAACATCCTGATCGCGTTCTTCCTCGCGCTCGCGATAGAACCGGCCGTGGCCCGGATGGCGGCCCGCGGCATGCGCCGCGGGCTCGCCACCTTCCTGGTGTTCCTCGGGGTGTTCGTCACGGCCGTCGGATTCGTCGTCCTGCTCGGCTCGGTCCTCGCCGCGCAGATCGTCGAGCTGGTGGAGGGCTTCCCCGGCTACCTCGACTCGCTGATCGGCTCGATCAACGACACCTTCCACACGGACCTGTCCCGGCTGGACATCCAGGACAGCCTGCTGCACTCCGACTGGCTGCAGAAGTACGTGCAGAACAGCGCGAGCGGCGTGCTCGACGTGTCCGCCACCGTGCTCGGCGGACTGTTCAAGCTGCTGACGATCGGTCTGTTCTCCTTCTACTTCGCCGCCGACGGGCCGCGACTGCGCCGCGCGCTGTGCTCCGTACTGCCTCCGAAGAAGCAGGCGGAGGTGCTGCGGGCATGGGAGATCGCCGTCACCAAGACGGGCGGATACCTCTACTCGCGCGGGCTGATGGCGCTGATCTCCGGGATCGCGCACTACATCGTCCTCGCGGTGCTGGGCGTGCCGTACGCGCCCGCGCTCGCGGTGTGGGTGGGGCTGGTGTCGCAGTTCATCCCCACCATCGGCACCTACCTGGCGGGTGCGCTGCCGATGCTGCTCGCCTTCACGGTCAACCCCTGGTACGCGCTGTACGTCCTCGGATTCGTGGTGGTGTACCAGCAGTTCGAGAACTACGTGCTCCAGCCGAAGCTGACGTCGAAGACGGTGGACATCCACCCGGCGGTGGCCTTCGGATCGGTCATCGCGGGCACCGCCCTGCTGGGCGCGGTCGGGGCGCTCATCGCGATCCCGGCCGTCGCCACGATGCAGGCCTTCCTCGGCGCGTACGTGAAGCGGTACGCGGTGACGGGGGAGGACGCCTCCGGGGGGAGCGCCTCCGCAGGGAGCGCTACTCCGCCCCGGAGGCGCCGAGTACGGATTCCAGGGCTTCGGTGACGGCCGCCTCGGTGGCGGCCTTGTCGATGCCGAGGGAGGAGAGCACGCCTTCGCCGTCCTCGAGTTCGAGGAGGGCGAGCAGGATGTGCTCGGTGCCCACGTAGCCGTGGCCCAGCCGCAGGGCTTCGCGGAAGGTCAGCTCGAGCGCCTTCTTCGCGGCGGCGTCGAAGGGCACGAGCTCGGGGACCTCGGCGACGGGCGCGGGCAGGACCGCGGTCGCGGCGGCGCGCACGCCCTCCGGGGATGCTCCCTGCGCCCGCAGGACGAGCCAGGCGAGGGACTCGGTGTCGGCGAGCAGACCGAGGATCAGGTGGGCGGTGGCGATCTCGGTGTTGCCGGCCGCGCGGGCCTCGTTCTGGGCGGTGACGACGACGTTGCGGGCGCGGGGCGTGAACCGGCCGAAGCCCTGTGCGGCGTCGACGTCCGCGCCCTCCCCGGCCTTGTCGGGCTTGGGGACGAAGCGCTTCTGGGCGGCCTGGCGGGTGACGCCCATGCTGCGGCCGATGTCGGTCCAGGAGGCGCCGGAGCGGCGGGCCTGGTCGACGAAGTGGCCGATGAGGTGGTCCGCGACGTCCCCGAGGGCTTCGGCGGCCACGACTGCGCCGCTGAGCTGCTCCAGGGTGTCGGTGTGGACCTTCTTGATGGCCTCGATGAGGTCGTCGAGGCGTACCGGATTGGTCATGCGAACGGGTTCCACCGAAGGGTTCGTCATGAATGCAACCCTAGGTTGACAGTCGGAGGAGTGTCAACCCTGGGTTGTCACTCTCCGGGGCGCCGCTTCCCGGTCGTGTCACTCGCCGGTCGTGTCACGCTCCGGCCGTGTCACGCTCCGGGCTCCCGCAGCGTGAAGCTCGCGCGCTCCCGCCAGGCCGTCCCGTCGTAGGCCACCAGGTCGACGGCGCGGACGCGGGTGGTGAGGGGGAGCCGGGTGCTCAGGTCCGCCTCGGCGGCGTCCAGTTCCGCCTCCGGGGCCCGCTGGGCCACCGTGAGGTGCGGGACCGGGTCCGGGTAGCGGCCGCCGTAGGGCCGGACGTCCGGCCAGCGCTCGGTGACCGCGCGGGTCAGCCGGCGCAGCGGGGCGTCCGGCTCCGGGGCGAGGTAGAGCATCCCGGGGAACCGGCCGGTCCGCTCGAAGCGCAGGTCGAAGGCGTGGTGGGGGCTCAGTGCCGCGGCGATCCCGGCGTGGACCGAGGCGTCGATCAGGCTCTCCGGGAGGAACGGGTAGAGCACGCTCACGTGCGCCGGCACCCCGGCCCCGGCCCGGGCCGCGGGGTCGATCCGGTCCCGCCAGACCCGGACGACGGGTTCCGCTTCGGATATCCGCACGATGAGCGCGGTGCGGCCGGCGGGGAACATGCTGGAGGTGGCGCCGCCCGAGGTGTCCGCCGAGGTGTCCGTCATGGGAGTGGATCATGCCAGCCGCCGGTGGGGCGGACGGGTCCGGCGTGGCGCGCTTGACAGGGAAATCGAACACGCATTCTTATTGGTTATCCACAGCCAAAACGGACGTGGGACCGCGTTGTCAGTGGCAGGCGTTAGCGTCAATGGCGTGAAGCGATCGACTCAAGCAAATCGGGTGGAACCCATGGCAGGCAACGACCGCGAGAAGGCTCTCGACGCCGCGCTCGCACAGATTGAACGGCAGTTCGGCAAGGGTGCCGTGATGCGGCTCGGCGACAAGCCGAACGACCCCATCGAGGTCATCCCCACCGGATCGACCGCGCTGGACATCGCGCTCGGCGTCGGCGGGCTGCCGCGCGGCCGTGTGATCGAGGTGTACGGGCCGGAGTCCTCCGGTAAGACGACCCTGACGCTGCACGCCGTGGCCAACGCGCAGAAGGCCGGCGGCACCGTGGCCTTCATCGACGCCGAGCACGCGCTCGACCCCGAGTACGCCAAGGCCCTCGGCGTCGACACCGACAACCTCATCCTGTCCCAGCCGGACACCGGTGAGCAGGCGCTGGAGATCGTGGACATGCTGGTCCGCTCCGGTGCGCTGGACCTCATCGTCATCGACTCCGTCGCGGCCCTCGTGCCGCGCGCGGAGATCGAGGGCGAGATGGGCGACTCGCACGTGGGTCTCCAGGCCCGTCTGATGAGCCAGGCCCTCCGGAAGATCACCGGTGCGCTCAACCAGTCCAAGACCACCGCGATCTTCATCAACCAGCTCCGCGAGAAGATCGGTGTGATGTTCGGCTCGCCGGAGACCACCACCGGTGGCCGCGCGCTGAAGTTCTACGCCTCCGTGCGCCTCGACATCCGTCGCATCGAGACCCTCAAGGACGGCACGGACGCGGTCGGCAACCGCACCCGCGTCAAGGTCGTCAAGAACAAGGTCGCGCCGCCCTTCAAGCAGGCCGAGTTCGACATCCTCTACGGCCACGGCATCAGCCGCGAGGGCGGCCTGATCGACATGGGCGTGGAGCACGGCTTCGTCCGCAAGGCCGGCGCCTGGTACACGTACGAGGGCGACCAGCTGGGCCAGGGCAAGGAGAACGCGCGGAAGTTCCTCTGCGACAACCCCGCCCTGTCCGACGAGATCGAGCGGAAGATCAAGGAGAAGCTGGGCGTCGGTATCCGCAAGGACACCGCTGCGGCTGCCGCCACGGCCGAGGCCGGCGCGGACGCGTCCGCCGAGACCGCGGCCGTGCCCGCTCCCGCGTCGAAGGCCAAGACCGCGGTCAAGGCCGCCGTCGCCAAGAGCTGACCCGTGTGGGAGCAGGCAAGGGGCGGCGCTGACGGCGCGGACGGCGCCGGGGACCGCCGCGAGGGCAGTCGCCGGGGCCGCCGCGAGGGCGGCGGCCGGGGAGGCCGTCGCACGGAGGGCCACGAGGGCCACGAGGGGCGTGCAGGCCGGGAGGACCGCCGGGAACTGCCGCCCCAGAGTCCCGAGGAGCAGGCGCGGGCGATCTGTCTGCGCCTGCTCACCGGGATGCCGCGGACCCGGCGGCAGCTCGCGGACGCCCTGGCCAAGCGCGACATCCCCGAGGAGGTGTCGGAGCAGGTCCTCTCCCGGTTCGAGGAGGTGGGCCTGATCGACGACGCCGCGTTCGCCGGGGCCTGGGTCGAGTCCCGGCACCGGGGCCGGGGGCTGGCCCGCCGGGCGCTCGCGCAGGAGCTCCGTACCAAGGGGGTGGCCCCCACCCTCGTACAGGAGGCCCTGGAACAGCTGGACTCCGACCAGGAGGAGGAGACCGCCCGGGAGCTCGTGGAGCGCAAGCTCCGCGCGACCCGGGGCCTGGAGCGGGACAAGCGGATCCGGCGCCTCGCCGGAATGCTCGCCCGCAAGGGGTACCCCGAGGGCATGGCCCTGCGGGTGGTCCGCCGCGCGCTGGAGGCGGAGGGCGAGGACGCCGACGATCTGACGGGGTGACACAGGGCCGGGGCGGAGCGGCGCGCCGGTACCGCGTGGGGTGGGGTTAGCCCCCGGCGGAGGACGCCGGGGCGCTCCAATGTCCCGCGGCGGCCGCGGCGGCAGAGTTTTCCCCATGATGCTGCGCTACGCACTCCAGACCGTCAGGGACCGCAAAGCAGGTTTCCTCGGAGCCTTCCTCGCCCTGTTGTGCGCGGCGGCCCTCGTCACCGCCTGCGGAACCCTCCTCGAGACGGGGCTCCGCGGGACGATCGCCACCGAGCGCTACGCGGGCGCCCCGGTGGTCGTCTCCGCCGACCAGAACGTCCACGCGACGACGGTCAAGGAGAAGAAGGGCAAGTCCAAAACGAAGCACAAGGCCAAGCCCGTCGCCGAACGGGCCTGGCTGCCGGCCGCCGCCGTGGACACGGTCCGCGCGGTGCCCGGAGTCGAGCGCGCCGTCCCCGAGCTCACCTTCCAGGCCGTACCGCTCACCGAGGGCGGCCCGGGCGGAGACGGTGCGAAGCCCTCGTACGGCCACGCCTGGAGCTCGGCCGCGCTCACCCCCTTCACGCTCGCCGAGGGCCGCGCCCCCCAGGGCGGTGACGAGGTCGTCGTCGACCGCGGACTCGCGGCCCGCGCTGCCCTGAAGCCCGGCTCCGAGCTCACCGTGCAGTCCACCGGTGCGCCCAAGACCTATACGGTCAGACGGGATCGCGGCCGCGGCCGCCTCCGGCGGGAGCCTCGCGCACCAGAGCGCCCTGTTCTTCGGCGACGCCGAGGCGCAGCGGCTCGCCGCCCGCGACGGCCGGGTCAGCGCCATCGGGGTACTGCCCCGGGCCGGAGCGGACGCCGGCGAGCTGGCCGAACGGATCGGCCAGGCGCTCCAGGGCACCACCGCGCAGGTGGCCACCGGCGACGGGCGGGGCCCCGTGGAATTCCTCGACGCGGCCGGTGCCCGGATCAAGCTGGTCTCCATGGGCGGCGCGATGGGCGGCACCTCGCTGCTCGTCGCGGTCCTCGTGGTCGTCGGCACCTTCTCCCTGTCGATCCAGCAGCGCCACCGCGAGCTCGCCCTGCTCCGCGCCATCGCCGCCACCCCCAAGCAGCTGCGGGGCATGATCGGCCGTGAGGCGCTGCTCGTGGGGCTCGCCGCCGGAATCGCCGGAGCCCTCGCCGGGCTGCCGCTGGCCGCCTGGCTGCACGGCCGGTTCGTCGACGCGGGGGTCGTCCCGGTGACCCTGGAGCGCACCGCCGGGATCTTCCCGATGATCGCCGCCGTCGGCGCGAGCCTGCTCGGAGCGTGGGCCGCGGCCCGGATCACCGCACGCCGGGTGGCCCGCGTCCGCCCCGCCGAAGCACTGGCCGAGGCCGCCGTCGAGCAGAGCAGGCCCGCGTGGGCCCGGCTCGCCGCCGGGGCGCTGCTGCTGGCGGCCGGGGTGGTGCTGGTCGCCGTACTCGGCAGGCTGCGCACCGAGCCGGCTTCGACTCCGGTCACCTTCCTCGCCGTCGTGGTGCTCGCCGGAGCCGTCTCACTGCTGGGCCCGCTGATCGTCAAGGGCGCGGCCGCGCTGCTCGCCGGGCCGCTGCGGCTGGCCGGTCCGGGCGGCCGTCTGGCCACCGCCAACCTGCGCGGCAACGCGACCCGGATGGCCTCCGCGGTCACCCCGCTCACCCTGCTGATCGGGATGGCCTGCACCGTGCTCTTCGTCACTCCGACGCTCGGCGACGCCGCCCGGGCGCAGGCCCGTGAGGGAGTACGGGCCGAGTGGGTGCTCCAGGGAAGGGGGCCGGGGGTTCCCGGCGCCGCCGCCGAGCGGATCCGCCGGACCCCCGGGGTCCTCGCGGCCACCGAGATCGTGCACACGTCGATCCGGGTCGGGCTGACGAAGTACGCGGCGCAGGGCGTGACCCCGGCCGGGCTCGACCGGACCTGGAACCCGGGAGTGACGGCCGGGAGCCTGACGGGATTCGGGGAGCGGAGCGTCGCGGTGAGCGAACTGGCCGCCGACCAGCTGGGCCTGAAGCAGGGCAGCCCGCTCTCGCTGACGCTGGGCGACGGAACGCCGGTCACCCTGACCGTGTCCGCGGTGTACGCGCGGGGGCTGGGGTTCGGGGACGTGACGCTGCCGCACGGCCTGGTGGCCGCGCACGTCGATGACCCGCTGGCTTCGAGCGTGCTGGTCGCGGGGCCGGCGGCGCGGGAGGCGCTCGCCTCGGCGGTACGGGAGTACCCGGGCGTGGCCGTGCTGTCGGCGGCCGAAGCGGACGGCGCGCGGGCGGAGCGGCAGGCGGCCGGGTCGGAGATCAACCTGCTGGCCATGGGACTCGTCCTGGCCTTCACCGCGATCGCGGTGGCCAACACGCTGGCGATGTCCACGGGGGAGAGGCTGCGGGAGTTCGCGATGCTGAGGCTCGCGGGGGCGACGCGGCGGCAGGTGCGGGGGATGCTGCGGGTGGAGGCGCTGGCGGTGCTCCTGATGGGGGTGGTGCTCGGGTCGGGGATCGCGCTGGCGGTACTCACCGCGTTCAGCGTGGGCATGACGGGGTCGGCGGCAGCGGTGGTGCTGCCGCTGGTGTTCGGGGTGGTCGTGGGTGCGGCCGGGCTGATGGCGCTGTCCGCCACGGGCCTCGCCGGCCGGGTGGCGATGCGGCCCCGGCCGGTGGACCTCGCGGCCGCCAAGAGCTAACCCTCGTGGCTACGCCCCGGGCCCGTGGTGCCCGTGGGACCAGCCCCCGGCCCCTCGCGCCTCAGGCGCCGGCGGGGCTGGAGGCGGCCGCGTCGGCCCGGACGCCTGCGCGGTGCTGGGTCCCGGCTGCGGCCGTTGCCGCTGCGCGGGGCGGAGCTCCCCTACCCGCCCTTCCACCGTTCCCCGGGCGCTGCCCGGACCCCGGTCCTCAAACGCCGGACGGGCTGAAAAGCCTTGGGGCTCCGCCCCGGACCCCGGTCCTCGGACGGCTGGAATGCCCGGACCCCGCGCCTCGAACGCCGGCGAGGCTGGATGCGCCCAGCCCCTCCGGAGTTCGAGGAGCAGGGGTCCGGGGCGGAGTCCCGGGGAACGGGCGAAGGGCGGGTAGGGGACCCCGCCCCGCAGGGCCCACCCAGCCGCACCCGCCCACCTGGCCCGCGCCGGAACAGCGGTGGCGGGCACGCGGACCGGCCACCGCCGGACGGAGTCCGGCGCAGCGGGGCGAAGCCCGCGCAGCGGTGCGAGCCTCGCGTCGAGGAGGGGTGCCTCGCGTCGAGGAGGGGTGCCTCGCGTCGAGGAGGGGTGCCTCGCGTCGAGAAGGGGTGCCTCGCGTCGAGAAGGGGTGCTCCGCGTCAAGAAGGAACTACGGGGAGGCCGGCGGCCTTCCAGGCCTGGAAGCCGCCCGTGAGGTCCGTCGCGCGGGGGAGGGACAGGGCGTGGAGGGAGGCCGCCGCAAGGGTGGAGGCGTAGCCCTCGTTGCAGATGACGATGATGCGGACGTCGTGGTCCACCGCCTCCGGGAGGCGGTGGGAGCCTTCGGGGTCGAGGCGCCATTCCAGTTCGTTGCGCTCGACCACCAGCGCGCCCGGGATCAGTCCGTCCCGCTCGCGCAGGGCCTGGTACCGGATGTCGACCAGCAGGGCCCCGGTCAGGGACTCCGCGTGCGCCTGGGCCGCGTCCACCCGGGTGTACGTGGTCCGCAGCCGGTCGACGAGGGCGTCGATGCCGCTCACTGCCAGTCCGCCGGACGCTCGACCTGCTCCAGCGTGAGCACCGGGCCGGTGCGGCTGTAGCGGCGGATCAGGGGCAGCGGCGGGTAGTACGCGTGGACGGAGATCGCGTGCTCGCTCGCGGACTCGTTGAGCACCTCGTGCACGTGGTGCTCGCCGAAGGCCCGCCCGGTGCCCGCGCCCAGCCGGCGCGTGCGGTCCACGTCGGGGGCCAGGGACAGGGACTGCCAGCCCTCGGAGGGGAGGCGGACCGTCAGGGAGTTCTCCGTGAGGTGTCCGCGCGCGGTGGTGAACGCGCCCCGCGACTCGGCGTGGTCGTGCCAGCCGGTTCCGGTGCCGGGCGGCCAGCCGATCAGCCAGGCCTCGCTGCCGCCCGGGCCGTCGAGCCGGATCCACGTCCGGCCCTCGGGGTCGAGGGGGAGGGAGGCGATCAGTTCGGGGTCGGAGGCGATGCGCAGGGTGAAGGCGAGGAGGTCCGCCGCCGAGAGGGCCGGGGCGGAAACCGGAGCCGCCGCCGGGGCGTGCGTGGGTGCAGACATGGAGGATGACCGTCCTGAGGGTTCGCGAGAGTGCGCGGCACACACATGGGGGCGCGCGGGGGAAGGCGAATCAGCAGGAAGGGCGACACACGCAGCCCGCGTAGCGGAGCAGGTCCATATGGACCCTCCGCCACAGGCGTACGTCGTTGCCGGTCATGTCCGCGAGTGAAGCACGACTCGGCCGGAGGGTCAATCGATCATCAATCGATCACGGGTGCGGCGGCGGGCAGGGCCCTGGGGGCCGGGGCCGGTGCGGCGTCCGGAGCTCCGTGCCGGACCGCGTCCGCGGCCTCGTACAGCCCGGCCGGGTCGACCCCGGCGAAGGTGGCCGCGAGATGCCCGTCCGGTCGTACGAGGAGCACGGTGTGGGCCGCCGCCCCGGGGTAGCCGTCCGCCACGAGCAGCTCCGTCCGGACCGGCAGCGCGGAGACGGCCGCCGCGAGGCGGGGCATCAGGCCGGCGCCCAGCCAGTGCCGCCGGTCCCAGACCCCGGTGCCCGGGGCGACGAGGACCACGAGGAGCCGGCCCCGCCCCAGCTGGTCGCGCAGCGGCACCGTCGAGCCGTCGGGGGCGGTCACCGGGACGTTCGCGACGGCCCCGCCCGGCTCGGTGGCGGTGGGCACGTCGTGGACGGCCACGGGCGGGGCGTACACCGGCTCCGCGCCGAGCGGGCCGCGCCCCAAATGGCCGTCGGTCAGCAGCAGTTCGGCGGCGCGCGAGGCTCCGGGGAGGTAGGTGCGCAGACCGCCCCCGGCCCGCAGCGCGGGCATGGCCTGGTCGG
Source organism: Streptomyces sp. GL_141 (assembly GCF_057834385.1). NCBI lineage: Bacteria > Bacillati > Actinomycetota > Actinomycetes > Kitasatosporales > Streptomycetaceae > Streptomyces > Streptomyces sp. GL_141. The sequence goes on along the minus strand of NZ_CM174402.1, from coordinate 2,177,411 downwards.
CGGCGCGCAGCCGGGCGGCCACCGCCCTGCGGCGCTCGGCCTCGTAACTGTCGAGGAGGGCTTCGGAGGCCCCCTGGTGCCAGGCGACGGAGAGCTTCCAGGCGAGGTTCTCGGCGTCCCGGAGGCCTTCCTCCACGCCCTGGGTGCCGAGCGCGCCGAGCAGGTGCGCGGCGTCCCCGGCGAGGAAGCAGCGGCCGTCGCGCCAGCGCCGGGCGAGCCGGTGGTGCAGGGTGTGGACCCCGGTGTCGAGGAGCTCGTACGGGGGTGTCGTGCCCCCGCACCACAGTGCGAGGCTGTCGCGGATGAGGGTCACCAGCGCGTCGGGGGTGACGAGGTCCCCGCGCGCGGGGAGCAGCCAGTCCAGCCGGTACGCCCCGTCGGCCAGCGGCCGTGCGGTGACCTCTTCGGGCGGGCTTCGGTCCAGCAACGCTTCACCGGGCCAGGGCAGTTCGGTGCGCAGGGCGGCCACGGCGTGCCGTTCGACGGCGGTGCGGCCGGGGAAGCGGATGCCGAGCAGCTTGCGCACGGTGGAGCGGGCCCCGTCGCAGCCGACCAGGTGGCTCCCGCGCCACCACGTGGTCTCGGCTCCCCGGGTGTGGGCGGTGACCCCGCGGCCGTCCTGCTCCAGGGCGTCGAGTTTGCTCTCGGTGACGAGCTGGATCATGGGGTGCGCGGCGGCGGCGTCGCGCAGTCCGCGGGTCAGGGCGTGCTGGGGCAGGTGGATCGGGGCCGGACCGTCCTCGAAGGTGATCCGCTGGGATTCGCGCCCGCGCCGCATGGTGCGCCAGGCGGTGAAGTACGCACCCTCGTCGCGCAGCGTCGTACAGCCCAGCCGGTGCACCATGGCGGCGGTGTCGGCGTGCAGGGCGACGGTGCGGGCGGGGCGGGGTTCTTCCTTGCCGGATCCCTCGTCGAGCACGACGCAGGGCACGCCCTGGCCGGCCAGGGCGAGGGACAGGGACAGCCCGACGGGCCCCGCGCCGACGACGATCACCGGGTCCATGATGTGGCTCCCGGTGTCCGGTATGTGATCACAGAACGTATGCAACCCACTGGAGGTGCCTGCGTCAAGTGACGCCGGGCCGGACAATGCCGAGTGGTGCGACGGATGAGTTCCGTCGCACCACACGTGTCCCGCCAGTGTACTGACCGGCTGTCAGGCCGGATGCCGGACGCGGGTTCGAGCGCATGTCCGATGTTCCGCCGGCGGTCCGGTCAGGCGGCGCCGCCGGCGCCGCCCGCGTTCTGGCCCGCGTCGAACTGGCTGACCGGGACGATCGCGTCCGTGGTCCGCTTCGACTTGCGCAGCCGGCCCTCCATCCAGGAGGCGAAGGTGGTGAGGGCGAAGTTCACCACGATGTAGATCGCCGCGATCACGACCAGGGTCGGGATGGTGTTGCTGTAGTTCGCCGAGATCTGCCGGTAGGTGGACAGCAGCTCGGCGAGGCCCAGTACCGCACCGCCGATCGCGGTGTCCTTGAGGACCACCACGAGTTGGCTGACCAGCGCCGGCAGCATCGCGGTGACCGCCTGCGGGAGCAGGACGTAGGACATGACCTGGCCCTTGCGCATGCCGATCGCCTTGGCGGCGTCGGTCTGACCCCTCGGCAGCGACTCGACGCCGGCCCGGACGATCTCGCCGATGACCGCGGAGTTGTACAGGACCAGCCCGGTGATCACCGCGTACAGCGGCCTGATCTCGGAGTCGACGCCTGTGTACTGCACGTAGAAGGCGGAGCCGAAGAGCATCAGCATCAGGACCGGGATGGCCCGGAAGAACTCGACCCAGGTGCCCACGGCGCTGCGTACCCACGCGTGGTCGGAGAGTCGGCCGATGCCGAGCAGGGCGCCCAGCGGCAGGGCGATCACCATGGCGATGGCGCCGGCCCGCAGGGTCTCGCCGAGGCCGGGGAGCAGGAACGTCGTCCAGATCTGGCCGTCGGTGAAGAAGGGGCTCCACTTGTCGGCTTCGAGCTGGTTCTTGTCCGCCAGGGCGGACAACACCCACCATGCGACGGCGGCGGCCGCCACGAGGAAGATGCCGCTGTAGATCCAGTTGCGGGCCTTGGCCCGGGGGCCGGGGGCGTCGTACAGCACCGAGGTCATCGCTTCACCGCCACGCGCTTGGCCACCCAGCCCAGGAGCAGGCCGGTGGGCAGGGTCAGAAGGACGAATCCGAGGGCGAAGACGCCGAAGACGGCGAAGAGGTCCTGGGGCTCGTTCTCGACCATCTCCTTCATCAGCAGCGCCGCCTCGGCCACGCCGATCGCCGCTGCCACCGTGGTGTTCTTGGTGAGGGCGATCAGTACGTTGGCGAGCGGTGCGACGACCGCGCGGAAGGCCTGGGGGAGCACGATCAGGGTGAGCGTCTGGAGGAAGCTCATGCCCAGGGCACGGGAGGCCTCGGCCTGGCCGACCGGGACCGTGTTGATGCCCGATCGGATCGCCTCACAGACGAAGGTGCCGGTGTAGGCGATGAACCCGAGGACCGCGAGCCGGAAACCGATGTCCTTGAAGGTGCCGCCGCCGAGCGTGACGCCGAGGGTCTGGTTGAGGCCCAGCGAACAGCCGATGATCAGCACGGTCAGCGGGGTGTTGCGGACCACGTTGACGTACGTGGTGGCGAAGCCCCGCATCAGCGGGACCGGACTGACCCGCATCCCGGCCAGCACGGTGCCCCAGATCAGGGACCCGACGGCCGAGTAGAGGGTGAGCTGAACCGTCACCCAGAAGGCTCCGAGCACGTCGTACTGCCCGGAATCAAGAAAATCGAACACGATGGCCTGCGCTCTCCCCAGGATGGCCAGGTTGGCCGGTGGGGCACGGCGCCGCCCGCGGCAGGCGGGCGGCGACGGACCTCACCGATGGATCGGCCGGCGGACCGGCCGCCGGGTCAGCTGCCTTCGGTGACCGCGGGAGCCGGCTCGTTCTTGTAGCCGGACGGACCGAAGTTCTTCTTGATGGCGGCTTCCCAGGCGCCGTCCGCCTCCATCTTCTTGATGGCGGCGTTGACCTTGGTCTGGAGCTCCTTGTCGCCCTTCTTCAGACCGATGCCGTAGTTCTCGTTGCTCAGGCTCAGCCCGACCAGCTTGAACTTGCCCTTGTTCTTGTCCTGCGCGGCGTAGCCGGCCAGGATCACGTTGTCCGTGGTCAGGGCGTCGACGGCCTTGTTCTCCAGGCCGGTCAGGCACTCGGAGTAGCCGCCCAGCTGCTGAAGGTCCGCCTCGGGGGCCAGCTTGGTCTTGACGTTCTGCGCCGACGTGGAGCCGGTGACCGAGCAGAGCTTCTTCTTGTTGAGGTCCTCGGCCTTGGTGATCGAGGTGTCGTCGGCGCGGACCAGCAGGTCCTGGTGCGCGAGGAAGTACGGGCCGGCGAAGTCGACCTTCTCCTTGCGCTTGTCGTTGATCGAGTAGCTCGCCACGACCAGCTTCACGTCACCGTTGGAGATCAGGTTCTCGCGCTCGGCGCTGACGGCCTGCTTGAACTCGATCTGGTCGGGCGCGTAGCCGAGCTCCTTGGCCACGTACGTCGCCACGTCCACGTCGAAGCCCGTGAACTTGCCGTCGGGGGTCTTGAGGCCCACACCCGGCTGGTCGAACTTGATGCCGATGACGATCTTGTCCTTCTTGGCCCCGCCCGACGCGCCGGCGTCGCTGCCGGGCTTGGTGTCGTCGCCGCTGCCACAGGCGGTCGCGGTCAGGGCGAGAGCAACGGCGATGGCGGCGGCCGCGCCGACCTTGGAGAGCTTCATGGTGGACTTCCCTCGAAGTGAGACGTGAGACAGCAGTGAAGTGAGACGTGAGACGTACGTGCTGGACGACGATCCGTCACCGGATCACTACCAGATGCGAAGGTCAGTGGTGCAGGATCTTCGAGAGGAAGTCCTTGGCGCGGTCGCTCCGCGGGTTGCTGAAGAACTGCTCGGGCGTGGCCTCTTCGACGATCTTTCCGTCGGCCATGAAGACAACCCGGTTGGCGGCTGAGCGGGCGAAGCCCATCTCGTGCGTGACGACGACCATGGTCATCCCTTCCCGGGCGAGCTGCTGCATGACCTCCAGCACCTCATTGATCATTTCCGGGTCGAGGGCCGAGGTCGGCTCGTCGAAGAGCATCACCTTCGGGTCCATCGCCAGGGCGCGCGCGATCGCCACGCGCTGCTGCTGACCGCCCGAGAGCTGCGCCGGGTACTTGTCGGCCTGCGAGCCGACACCCACCCGGTCGAGGAGGGACTTGGCCTTCTCCAGCGCCGCCGCCTGGTCCGCCTTGCGGACCTTGAGCTGGCCCAGCATCACGTTCTGCAGCACCGTCTTGTGCGCGAAGAGGTTGAACGACTGGAAGACCATGCCCACATCGGCGCGCAGCTTCGCCAGCGCCTTGCCCTCCGACGGCAGTTGCTTGCCGTCGAGGGTGATGCTGCCCGAATCGATCGTCTCCAGGCGGTTGATGGTCCTGCACAGCGTGGACTTGCCCGACCCCGAAGGGCCGATCACCACGACGACCTCACCGCGGGCAATGCTCAGATCGATGTCCTGAAGCACGTGCAGCGCGCCGAAGTGCTTGTTGACGTTGCTCAGCACGACCAGGTCGTCCGCGGCACCGGCCGCGTCCCGCACGTCCTTGGTCACTGATACTCCGCTCATCGGCTTGTGGCTCCGTCCTCCTCGGTTGGGAGGACAGTAGTGACGTGGCGCGCACAGCGTCAGTACATCTGAGGGAGAATTGAGCATAACGATCCGGCCTCGCACCGATACGCTCCGTACCCGCGGGCGTCCCGCACCGGCCGTGGCAGTACCGGGTCCATAACGGAACCCCCGACGGGCCGGAACCGTCTTGACGTGGGAGTCCGCATCGGCGTGGATGCTTGGTGGCCCATGATGTCCGCCATGCGAACGCGAAGAGATCAAGAGATGGAGAGGGGGACGACATGAGACTGCTGCTCGTCGAGGACGACGACCACGTCGCCGCCGCCCTGTCCGCGATCCTCGCCCGGCACGGCTTCAAGGTCACCCATGCCCGCAGCGGCGAGGAGGCCCTGCAGGCCCTGCTGGCAGCGGGAACACCGCCCCAGGCCTCCCCGTACGGGGTGATCCTGCTCGACCTCGGCCTGCCCGACCAGGACGGCTACGAGGTGTGCGGCAAGATCCGCAAGCGCACCAGCACGCCCGTCATCATGGTCACGGCGCGGGCCGACGTGCGCTCCCGCATCCACGGGCTCAACATGGGCGCCGACGACTACGTCACCAAGCCCTACGACACCGGCGAACTGCTCGCCCGCATCCACGCGGTGGCCCGCCGTACCGGCGCCTCCGAGGAGAGCGCCGCCGCCGGCCCCGCGGGCACGCCCGGCGTGGTCCGGCTCGGGACCGTCGGCATCGAGCTCTCCACCCGCCGGGTCAGCGTGGACGGCGTCGACGTGGCGCTGACCCGCAAGGAGTTCGACCTGCTGGCGCTGCTCGCGCAGCGCCCCGGCGTGGTCTTCCGCCGCGAGCAGATCATCAGTGAGGTCTGGCGCACCAGTTGGGAAGGCACCGGCCGGACCCTTGAGGTGCACGTGGCCTCGCTGCGGTCCAAGCTGCGCATGCCGGCGCTCATCGAGACCGTCCGCGGCGTGGGGTACCGGCTCGTCGTACCGCCCGCCCCGGCCGCGCCCGCGCCGCCCGCCGCCTCCGCCCCGCCCGCCGTCTAGCGGCCACCCGTCGTGCGCGCCCGTCTGCTCCCGCTGCTCGTCGTCCTGATGGCGGGCGTCCTGATCGCCCTCGGCTTCCCGCTCGCGGTGGCCCTCGCGGCCGGGCAGCAGCAGCGGGTGGTCGTCGACCGGATCGACGACAGCGCCCGCTTCGCCGCGCTCGCCCAGTTCGTGATCGACGCCGAGGGCTCGAAGTCCGGCGGAGCCGGCGAACGCCGCGAAACCCTCCAGCACGAACTGGCCCGCTACCAGGACCTGTACGGGATCCGCGTCGGCATCTTCCGCCGGGACGACAACGCCATTGCCCGGTCCCCCAGCTGGTGGGAGCTGCCGGAGCGGGGCGAGGGGCGCGACGCGTTCATCGAGGCGCTCGCGGGACGGCGCAGCCACGACCCCGGCCAGGTGTGGCCCTGGCAGATCCACGGGAAGATCCTCGTAGCCTCCCCGGTCGTCCTCGACGGGGACGTGGTCGCCGTGGTCGCCACCGAGTCGCCCACCGACCAGATGCGCTCCCGGATCCTGCGGGGCTGGCTGCTCATCGCCGCCGGGCTCGGCGCGGCCATGCTCGTGGCCTTCGGCGCCGCCCTGCGGCTGACCAGCTGGGTGCTCAAGCCCGTGCAGACCCTGGACGCCGCCGCCCACGGCATCGCCACCGGGCGGATGAACTCCCGCGTCGCGGCGGGCGGCGGCCCCCCGGAACTCAGGCGCCTGGCCCGCTCGTTCAACGAGATGGCCGACAACGTCGAAGAGGTGCTGGAACAGCAGCGGGCCTTCGTCGCCGACGCCTCCCACCAGCTGCGCAACCCGCTCGCCGCACTGCTCCTGCGGATCGAGCTGCTCGCCCTGGAACTGCCCGAGGGCAACGAGGAGATCGCCTCCGTACGGACCGAGGGAAAGCGCCTGACCCAGGTCCTGGACGACCTGCTCGACCTGGCCCTGGCCGAGCACGCCGCCGCCGAGATCAGCCTGATAGACATCGCGGGGCTGGCCGCCGAGCGGGTGACGGCCTGGCGCCCGTTCGCCGAGGAGAAGGGCGTGCGGCTGACCGGGACGGGACGGACCGCCGCCACCGGCTGGGCCGACCCGATCGCGCTCTCCAGCGCGCTCGACGCCGTCATCGACAACGCCCTCAAGTTCACTCCGGAGGGTGAGGACGTCGAGGTGGCGCTCTCCGTGGACGGCGACCGGGTGCTGATCGTGGTCGCCGACCGGGGCCCCGGGCTCACCGAGGAGGAGCTGCAGCGGATCGGTGACCGGTTCTGGCGCAGCGGACGCCACCAGAACATCAAGGGCTCCGGGCTGGGCCTGTCCATCTCCCGCATCCTGCTCGCGGCGGGCGGCGGGTCCCTCTCCTACGAGAAGAACCCGCCGCACGGGCTGCGCGTGACGGTGGCCGTCCCGCGCACCGATCCCGCCGCCCTGCCCGATTGAACCGCTGGGGCCGAGCGAACCCCTAGGGCCGAGTGAACCCCTAGGGCCGAGTGAACCGCAGGGTCACCAGCTCGAACGGACCGAGCCGTACGTCGGCCGGCGCGCCGGAGGCCGCCACCAGCGCGGGGGCTTCGGCCAGCGGCCGCTCCAGCAGGTCCGTGGCGCGGACGCCGGTGTGCTCGAAGTCCAGGGTCAGCCGGGCCGCGGCCCGGCCGCCCGTGGTCTCGTACAGCCGGACCACCAGGTCGCCGCTGCCGTCGTCGGCGAGTTTGACCGCCGAGACGGCCACCTTCTCGTTGTCGACGCGGACCAGCGGGGCCGTCTCCCGGGTGCCGGTCAGCCGGCGCTCGGGCAGGTTGATCGCGAAGCCCTCGCGGACCGCGTCCCCGATCGAGGCGCCCGGCACCAGCGCGTAGCCGAACCGGTGCGGGCCCTGGTCGGTCTCCGGGTCCGGGAAGCGCGGGGCCCGCAGCAGCGACAGCCGGACCGTGGTCGTCGTACCGCCGTCGGCCCGGACGTCGCGGGTGACATCGTGCCCGTACATCGAGTCGTTGACGATCGCGGCGCCCCAGCCGGGCTCCGCGACGTGCAGGAAGCGGTGGTGGCAGGCCTCGAACTTGGCCGCCTCCCAGCTGGTGTTGGTGTGGGTGGGGCGGTAAAGGTGCCCGAACTGCGTCTCGGACGCGTACCGGTCGGCGTGCACGTCCAGCGGGAAGGCCGCCTTCAGGAACTTCTCCGTCTCGTGCCAGTCCACCTCGGTGTCGATGTCGAGCCGGCCCAGCCCCGCCCGCAGGGTCAGGCGCTGCACCACCCGCGAGGAGCCGAAGGAGCGCGCCACCGTCACCGTCGCGGCACCCGCATCCTCCGTGAGGGTGACCGAGTCGGCCTCGGTGAGGTCGGTGACCGTGTTCCGGTAGAAGGAGTCCACGTCCCAGGCGTCCCACATGTTCGGGAAGTCCGGGTGGATCTGCAGCAGGTTCGCCGCGTGCCCCGGGGCCACCGACTCGCGGCCGGCGACCAGGTCGCAGGCGGAGACCACCAGGCCCCGAACGTCGACCTCCACCCGCAGCCGGGAGTTTTCGAGGGTGAAGCCGCCCCCGGCGCGCGGACCGGCCGAGACCTGCCCCACCGGGACGCCGAGCGGGGCGCTGCCCCCGGCCGGGACCCCGGCGCGGGCGTGCGGGGCGGCGTTGAAGACCAGCTCGCGGCCGCCCTCGGGGTCGCCCGCCAGGGCCCGCTGGGCCGCGGTGACGATCCCGGTCAGCTCCTCGGCGAGCGCCGCGTAGGTGGCCTCCGCCTCCCGGTGCACCCAGGCGATCGAGGACCCGGGCAGGATGTCGTGGAACTGGTGGAGCAGCACCGTCTTCCAGATCCGGTCCAGCTCCTCGTACGGGTACGGGAACCCGGCGCGGACCGCCGCGGTCGCCGCCCACAGCTCCGCCTCGCGCAGCAGGGACTCGCTGCGCCGGTTGCCCTGCTTGGTCTTGGCCTGGCTGGTCAGCGTGGCCCGGTGCAGCTCCAGGTAGAGCTCGCCGACCCACACGGGCGGGTCCGGGTACTCGGCCTGCGCCTTGTCGAAGAAGGCGGCCGGGGACTCCCACACCACCTGCGCCGAGCCCTCCAGGTCCCGCAGCCGGCGGGCCTTCGCGATCATCTCCCGGGTCGTGCCGCCGCCGCCGTCGCCCCAGCCCGTCGGCGCGAGGGAGTGCCGGGCCGCGCCCTTGTCCTTGAAGTTGCGGGCCGCGTGCGCGATCTCCCGGCCGTCCACCGAGCAGTTGTAGGTGTCGACCGGCGGGAAGTGCGTGAAGATCCGGGTCCCGTCGATGCCCTCCCACTGGAAGGTGTGGTGCGGGAACGCGTTCACCTGTGACCAGGAGATCTTCTGCGTCAGCAGCCGCTTGGACCCGGCCGCCTTGATGATCTGCGGCAGCCCGGCGGCGAAGCCGAAGGTGTCGGGCAGCCAGGCCTCGTCGTTCTCGATGCCGAACTCCTCCAGGAAGAAGCGCTTCCCGTGGGTGAACTGACGGGCCATCGCCTCCGACCCCGGCATGTTGGTGTCCGACTCCACCCACATGCCGCCCGCCGGCACGAACCGGCCCTCCGCGACCGCCTTCTTGACCTTCGCGTACACCTCCGGCCGGTGCTCCTTGATCCAGGCGTACTGCTGCGCCTGCGACATGGCGAAGACGAAGTCCGGCTCGCCCTCCAGCAGCGAGGTCATGTTCGACGTCGTCCGGGCCACCTTGCGCACCGTCTCGCGCAGCGGCCACAGCCACGCCGAGTCGATGTGCGCGTGTCCGACCGCGCTGATCCGGTGCGCGGAGGCGTCGGCGGGCGCGGAGAGCACCCCGGTGAGCTCGGCGCGGGCGGCGCCCGCCGTCGCGTTCACCGCTTGCAGGTCCAGGGCGTCCAGGCAGCGTTCGACCGCGCGCAGCAGCTCCCAGCGCCGGGCCCCGTCCACGGGCAGTTCGGCCATCAGCTCGCCGAGCACCTCCAGGTCGATGACCAGCTCCCACACCGTCCGGTCGAAGACGGCCAGTTCGACGCGGGTCAGGCGGTACTGCGGCTCGTCCCCGGCGGTGTGCCGGTCGCCCAGGCCCGTCGGCCGGAACGGCTCGACGTCCAGGATCACCGGGTTGGAGGCGGCCTCCAGGTGCCATTCCACCCGCTCGCCGCCCGCCACCGGGCCCTCGGCGACCCGGACCCACTGGTTGCGCGGGTTGATCGCCTTCAGCGGGGAACCCTCCGGGGTGTACACCAGGGCCTCGCACTGGAAGCCGGGCATCCGCTCGTCGAAGCCGAGGTCGATGACGGCCTCCACCTCCCGGCCCGCCCAGTGCGCGGGCACCGTCCCGGTCGCCTTGAACCAGGTCGTGTCCCAGGGCGCGCCCCAGGCGTCGCCGACGGCGGCCGGGCCGTGCGGGGCCGCGAGGCCCTCGGCCACCGGGACCGGCTCGCGGCCCGGCGCGGTCCAGGCCTCGATGGTCAGCGGCGCGGTCAGGGGGTACACGGCAGGGCGGATCCGCTCGTCGAGGACCCGCTTGAGGCGTCCCTCCAGCACTGCGCGGTCGTCATGCATCAGAGGGCTCCAGTCCAGGTGAGGGTGGTACGGGCGGGGGCGGAGACGGCGTACAGCTCGTCCACGGCCCGGATGTCGAAGACGGCCGCCTTCTCCCGGCCGGCGCGCTCGACGGCCGGCAGGAAGAGGGCCGTGCCGCAGGTGCCGCCGAGGAAGCGGCGGGTGCCGTCCGGCAGGACGCGGGACACCTCGTAATGGCGGACGGGCCCGGCGGCCCGCTTCCAGGCCAGCCGGACGGCCGCCTTGCCGGACTGCTCGGAGGAGGCGGACACGGCCGGTGTGCCCGGAGTCGCCGGGCGGGGCCGCGCGGCGGCCTCGCGCACCGTCAGTGCGCCGAGCCGCCAGCGCACCGGCTCCTTCCCGCGCCGGGTGATCCGTACGGCCAGACCGTGGGCGGTCTCGCCCGCCAGGTCCGACAGCCGGACCCTGGTCGTGCGCCACCCCTGCCCGGTCCCGAGCGTCTGCGCCTTCAGCCAGGTGTACGGGATCTCCTGCCCCGGGCCGGACGGCTCGCGGGTGGCCACGCCGAGCTCGACCGTCACCGGGCCCGCCTCGGTGGCGTGCACCAGCTCCACGACGCAGGAGCGGGTCAGGGGCAGCCGGGTCGAGTGCAGGGCTATCGCGGCCGGGGCGGTGAGCCCGCCGGTGACGAGGAGGCTGGAGCCGCCGCGCCAGGCGCGGGCGAAGTCGAGGGTGACCTCGGGGCGGGTCCCGCTGGTGTGCACGGCCCAGCGGCGGCCCGGGAGCCGGTCCTGGAGGCCGAGGTGGTTCCATCCGGTGTCGGAGACGGGCTCGCCGTTCTCGTACCAGCGTTCCCCGTGCCCGGTGTTGAAGGAGCAGGCGAAGGGCAGCGCGGTCACGGTGGACCGGTCGGCGACGACGGTGGCGGGGGCCCGCCAGGGGTCTCCGGGGGAGGGGTGGGCGGGGTCCAGGGACTCGCCCGTCCAGAACCGGTCGTCGGCGCGGTGGAAGGCGCCGGGGGAGCGGTCCGCGAGGTGGCCCAGCGTCCACTCGGGCCGGTAGAAGCCGTAGGAGACGATGTGCTCGCTCCCGCGCGGGACGATCGCCTCCCAGTCCACCCGGGAGTTCCAGCCGTTGGACTCCGTGTCCACGGCCGCCCACAGCTCGTGGCGGCTGCGGCCGAGCCGGTCGGCGAGGGCGCCGGAGGCGGCGAGCTTCGCCGGGGTCCAGCGGAAGTCCACGAACATCGTGTCCGCGACCCTGCCGCGGCGGTCCTCGTAGAACTCCTGGTTGAGCTCGTTCAGCGCGCCCTGCCAGCCGACCCCGCCGGTGGAGTTCATCGCGTCGTACCAGGTGATGCCGAGGCCGTGCGGTTCGCCGGCGGCGCGCAGGGCCCGCAGGAACCGCTGCGTCCGCGCGGCGAGTTCGCTGTCGCCGCCCTCGGTCTCGGCGTTGACGAACCAGCCGTCGAACCCGTACGCCCGCGCCACCTCCACCAGCTTCTCGGCGACCGGGAACCGGCCGAGGGAGTCCTGTTGGACCAGATCGCGGGTCCACCGGAGGTCGCCGCCGTAGGGCACGGGCGGCAGGAACACGTTGCCCATCACCCGGACGCCGTTGCGGTGCGCCGCGTCGGTGACGGGCGCGTTCGGGGCGAGCACGATGCCCTCGGCGGAGGAGCCGCCCCAGAAGACCAGCTCGTCGATGTACGCCCAGTGGGTGAGGGCGTAGTAGTCGGCGGTGGGCGAGCCCTGGGCCGGATTGCCGGCCGTGTTCCCGAAGGAGACGAGCGAGGCGATACGGGCCTGGCCGGCGCGCGCCGTGGTGTTCGGCGGCACCGGGGTGAAGCGGGGCGCCAGCGCAACGGTGGCGGTGTTGTGGGCCAGATCGGGGTCGGACTCCGGGGTCCACCGCATCAGGGAGCGCCAGGTGATCCCGGGACCCGGGGTCCCGGCGGGCAGCGAGTCGGGGAACCAGTACGAGGCGTACGGGGCGAGTCCCGCCGGGAGTTCGACCGGTGCGGGGCCGGTGCCCGGGGCCGGTGCCGGGGCCGTGGGGGCTGCCGCCGCCGGGCCGGCTGCCGTGCAGAGCAGGGTGGCTGCCCCGGCCCCCGCTCCGGCGAGCAGCATTCCGCGCCGGGTCGGGCGCGGGGAGGCGGGGCGGGGTCCGGGCCGGTGGGGGTCGGACTGGTGGGCGGTGCGAGGGTCGACGCCGTTGTCGATCTCGGACATGAGGGGTTCTCCTCCGTAGCGGCCGGTGCGGGCCGGGTCGGGGCCCGTGGGGCGGTGCGGTGCGGTACGGGGGCCCGTGGGGCGGTGCGGTGCGGTACGGGGGCCCGTGGGGCGGTGCGGTGCGGTACGGGGGCCCGTGGGGCGGTGCGGTGCGGTACGGGGGCCCGTGGGGCGGTGCGGTGCGGTGCGGGGGCCGGGCGTGGGCGGGGCCGGGGGTTGGCGGGGCCCGGCGGGGGTCCGGTGGGCCCACCGGGCGCCGTGGGCCCGGTCAGGCCCCGGTGTGGACGTCGGACACGTGCAGTACCTCGGTGATGCCGCGGGCGGCCAGGTGCTCCGCGTCCCCGGCCAGCTCCGCCAGGACCACCGCCGGCCGCACCCCCTGGGCGGTGAGCGCCGCCCAGGCTTCGAAGAAGGCCCCGCCGGGGGCGCACACCGAGCGGTTCGGCGCGGACTCGGCGCCGCCGACGTCCACGGCGAGCGCCGCCCGGCGCACCGCCGGGCGGTGCTCGCGGCCCCGCCACTCCCCGGTGATCCGGGCGATCACCTCTCCGGCGGGCTTGGTCCGGCGGTCGTTGGTGAGCAGGCCGAGGCCGTACTCCAGCTCGGGGAAGTCCGCGAGCTCCCGGGACACGTCGTGCGAGCACCACCAGGTCACGCCCCACAGGCCGGGGCAGTCCAGGGCGTTCGCCACGGTCGCCTCGGTGAAGGAGGCCGCGTGCTCGGGCTGGATCAGCGGCGCGGGCGCGCCCACCTCCTGGAGCCAGACCGGGCGGTGCGGATCGCGGGCCCAGGCCTTGGAGAGCTCGATCAGGTACGCGGCGTGGTGCTCGGTCGCGGTGCCGGTCCGGCCGTGGCGCTGGGCGGTGCCGTTGAACACCCAGGAGTGCACGGCGGTCGCGGCGCCGAGACGGGCCGCCTGGGCCACGGTGAAGGGGTGGCCGTCCTGGTACCAGGCGGCGTCGTACTCCGCGTGCAGGTGCATGCGGCCCGGCGCGCCCGCCTCGCAGGCGGCGAGCATCCGCTCCAGCCAGCGACCGGCCTGCTCCTGGGTGATGCGGTCGGGGGAGGGGTGCGGATCGTCGGAGAACTGGTTGATCTCGTTGCCGACCGTCATGCCCAGGAAGTTCGGCCGGTCCGCGAGGGCGGCGGCCAGCGTGCGCAGGTACTCCTCCTGCCCGGCGACGACCTGCGGATCGCTGAAGATGTTGCGCCGGTGCCAGGTGCCGGTCCACGCGGGCAGGAAGTCGAAGCTCGACAGGTGGCCCTGGAGCCCGTCCACGTTGACGTCGAGCCCGCGCTCGGCGGCCGCGTCGGCGAGCGCGACGAGCTGCTCGACGGCCCGCGGCCGGATCAGCGTCCGGTTCGGCTGGAACACCGGCCACAGCGGGAAGACCCGTACGTGGTCCAGGCCGAGGCCGGCGATCGAGTCGAGGTCGGCCTTGACCTCGTCGAGGTCGAAGTCGAGCCAGTGGTGGAACCAGCCGCGCGTCGGCGTGTAGTTGGCGCCGAAACGCAGGGCGCGGGCGGGTGCGGGGGCGGCGTTGCCGTCGTGCATGAAGGGTCCTGGAGTTCAGGGGGAATTCGCGGGATGCCCACAACCTGCCGCCTGTGCGGGGGATAAGTCAACAGCAGTATCAACTCCGAACGTCCCGACTTGGCGGGATGAAAGTCCTGACCTCCGAGGCTCTGGTACTTATGCGCTTCAGGCCAGTTGACAGACGGGTTCTGGTCGCCCGAAGCTAAGCGCACTAATGCGGTTTAGTTGTTGATGAGCGGTGTTGTCCCACAGGGAAGTGTGCAGAAATGGACAGCGGAATTACCATCACGACGGTCACCACCCCGGCCCTCTTCGCGGGCCCGCCGGAAAACCCCTCGCAGATCGTCCGGGTCCGCATCCGCAGGGCCCGTCCGGCCGGCCCGTTGCACGTGGCGGTGCACGGCGAGGGCATCGCCACCCCGCACGCGCGCATCGTGCGGGCCGACGCCGCCGAGGCCTACGCCGGCACCGATGCCCGCGCCGATCTGGCCGGGTCCGGCCCCCGGCCCGTCCCGGAGTCCACCGTCGAGGTCGCCGTCCGCACCCCGGGCGCCGCCCCCGGGACCGTGCTGCCCGCCACCGTCCGCGTCACCACCCCCGACGGGCGGCCGCTCGCCGAGCTGCCCTTCGGCCTGGCCGTCGCCGAACCCGGCTGGACCGTCCGGCTGGTCCCGCACTTCCACTACGACCCCATGTGGTGGAACACCCAGGCCGCCTACACCGCCCTCTGGGACGCCCCGCTGAAACCCGGCGAGGCCGAACGCGGCTGGGAGTACACCGGCGTCCCGGCCTTCACCCTGATCCCGCTCCACCTCCAGCAGGCGCGCGAGGACCCCGCGTACCGCTTCGTGCTCTCCGAGGTCGACTACCTCAAGCCCTACTGGGACACCCACCCCGCCGAACGCGCCGAGCTGCGCGCGCTCATCGCCGAAGGCCGCGTGGAGATCGTCGGCGGCACCTACAACGAGCCCTCCACCAACCTCACCTCCGCCGAGACCACCATCCGCTCCGCCGTCCACGGCCTCGCCCTGCACCGCGGCACCCTCGGCGCCGACCCGCGCACCGCCTGGCAGCTCGACGTCTTCGGCCACGACCCCTCCTTCCCCGCCCTGATGGCCGGCGCCGGACTCGACTCCGCCGTCCTGGCCCGCGGCCCCCACCACCAGTGGGGCCCGATGATGGACACCTGGGGCGACGAGCTGCGCGCCCCCGCCGCCATGCAGCTGCCCGCCGAGTACGAGTGGATCGCCCCCGGCGGACAGGGCCTGCTCCTGCACTACCTGCCCGCGCACTACTCCGCCGGCTGGTTCTCCCACCAGGCGCCGGACGCCGAGGCCGCCGCCGAACAGCTGCTGGACCTGTACGAGCTGCTGCGCACCGCCGCCGCGACCAAGAACGTCCTGATCCCGATGGGCACCGACTTCTCCTGGCCGCACCGCTGGGGCCTGGACGTCCAGCACGCCTGGAACCGCCGCTACTGCTGGCCCCGCATGGAACACACCGGCCCGCGCGCCCACTTCGACGCCGTCCGCGCCGAACTCGCGGCGCGCGGCGAGCAGCCGCTGCCGGTCACCCGGGAGATGGGCCCGGTCTACACCGGCAAGGACGTCACCTACGCCGACGTGAAACAGGCGCACCGGGCCGCCGAGAACCTCCTCGAACAGGCCGAGACCTTCGCCGCCCTCGCCTGCGCCGAAGGCCTGACCGACTACCCCGCCCGGACCCTGTCCAAGGCCTGGCGCCACCTGCTGCACGCCGCCCACCACGACGCCGTCACCGGGACCTTCTCCGACCAGGTGTACCTCGACCTGCTCCCCACCTGGCGCGAGGCCGCCGAACTGGCCGACGGCGTACGGGAGGAGGCGCTCGCCGCGCTCACCGCCGCGGCCGACACCCGGGGCCCCGGACCGCTCGCCGTCACCGTGTACAACCCGGTCTCGTGGACCCGTACCGACCTGGTCCGCACCCGGGTCGAGCTGGCGGCGCTCGGCCTCGCCGATGCCCGCGACGCCCGCCTGATCACCGTCCTGGACGAGGTGGGCCGGGCTGCGCCCGTGCACGTCGAGGCCGTGGCCGGCGGGACCGCCGAGGTGGCCTTCCTCGCCGGGGACGTGCCCTCGCTCGGCCACCGGACCTGGTGGCTCGCGGCGTCGGAGCCGCCGTGTTCGGGCGGGTGGGAGCCCGCGCCCGGGCACACCGCGGAGAACGAGTTCCTGCGCGCCGAGGCCGATCCCGCGCGCGGCGGCGGACTGGCCCGGCTGCTGGACCGGCGCACCGGGCAGGAGATCCTCACCCCCGGCGAGGTGGACGAGCTCGTCGTGCAGGAGGAGTACGACAAGCACCCCTACTTCGAAGAGGGCCCCTGGCACCTGCTGCCCAAGGGCCCGGGCACCGGTTCGGGCGCCGGGCCCGCCGAGTCCTGCCGCGCGGAGCGCGGGCCGCTCGGTTCGCGCATCGTGGCCACCGGGCGCACCGGGCCCGTCCGCTGGACCCGGACCACCACCCTGTGGAACGGCCTGGACCGGGCGGAACTCACCACGACGGTGCACGCCTTCGAAGGCTCCGACCAGCTGCTGCGGCTGCGGATCCCGGCCGACGTGCCCGGGGCGCTGCCGGTCGCCGAGACGGCCGCCTCCGCAGTGGGGCGCGGGTTCGCCTTCCCCGAGGCGGACACCGGGGCCGACCACACCCGGGCCCCCTGGACCCTGGACAGCCCCTGCCTGAACTGGTTCGCGCTGTCGGCCCCGATGACCGGGCCGGGCGGCCGGGCCCTGGGCGCGGCGGAGATCGTCCTCCCGGACGCGGGGCTGCGTGATCAGTACAGGGCCGAGGGGCTGCGGGAGCTGGTCACCGCCCTCGGCAGGCACGGGGTCACCGCGACCCCGACCCGGGCGGCCGGGCCGCGCTGGGGCGACCTCGCGGTGGACAGCAGCCTGCCCGACGTCCGCATCGCACTCGGCGGCCCCGGGGAGAACCCCTTCACGGCGGCGCTGCTGGAGTCGGCCGGTCCCGCCCACGAGAAGGCCCTGCGCGAAGCCCTACGGGAACACGGGCAGGTCTGGGTGGCGGCCCGGGCGGGGCTCCGCTCGCTCTGGAGCCCCGGCTGCGATCTGACGGGCCTGCGGGACCTGCCGGTCCTGGTCCACGCCGGCCCCCCGGAGCAGCTCGCCCGGGCCGTCGCCGCGTCGGGCCGGATCGACGCCGTGGCTCCGGTGGGCGAGGCGCCGGCCCGGTCGGACGGCGAGGCCCCGGCCCGGTCGGACGCAGCGGGCGCGCACGAGGCGGCGTACCCGCGCGAGGAGCCGTACGCCGACCGCACCGTCGGGATCCTGGTGCGCGGCACGCCCAGCTTCGCCGTCGACACCGCCGGGCGGCTGCACAGCACCCTGATGCGGTCCTGCACCGGCCGCCCGAGCGGGGAGTGGATGGACCCGCCGCGGCGCACCGCCCCCGACGGCAGCTCCTTCCAGCTCCAGCACTGGACCCACGTCTTCGAGCACGCACTGGTCGCGGGCTCCGGGGACTGGCGGGCGGTGGACCTCGCGCGCCGCGGACGGGAGTTCAACAAGCCGCTCACCGCCATCGTGGCCGCCCCCGCCGAGGGACCCCGGCCGCCCGCGCGCTCGCTGCTCGGGGTGGAGCCGGCCGACCGGGTGCTGATCGAGTCGGTGAAGCGGGCCGAGGGCTCCGGCGACCGCGGCGACCTCGCCGTCCGGCTGCGCGAGACGCACGGCCGCCCGGTGATGGCGGAGACCCTGTGGCCGACGGATCCGGCGGCCGAGGCCGATCTGCTGGACCGCCCCACCGGGTTCTTCGAGGGGCAGGTCCAGGGCGCCGCGACGACCACGCTCCTGCTGCTCACGGAATCCGGCATGCCGCTGCGGGAGGGCGAACGGGAGGCGCACCAGCCGGTGTTCAGCCGGTACTGGCTGCACAACACCGGGACCGCGCCGCTCGGCGACGCCCCGTACACGGTGACGTGTGACGGGATCCCCGCCGGTGCCACGGTCACCCTCGCCGCCCACGGACGGGCGGACGGCGGCCCGGTCGCGCTGGAGGTCCGGGCCCCGGCGGGCTGGACGACCTCCTGGACCCGGCGGCGGGCCGAGCTCCCGGCCGGCG
Source organism: Streptomyces sp. GL_141 (assembly GCF_057834385.1). NCBI lineage: Bacteria > Bacillati > Actinomycetota > Actinomycetes > Kitasatosporales > Streptomycetaceae > Streptomyces > Streptomyces sp. GL_141. Next base: position 2,159,364 of record NZ_CM174402.1, on the reverse strand, counting down.
GCCACCTCTCCTTCCCGCTCACCGTGGAGCCCGCCACCGGAGCGGAACCCGGCGAACACCTGGTCCGGATCCTCGCCACCACCCCGGCGGGCACCTTCGAGGACGTACTCGCCGTCACCGTCCCCGGCGGCCCGGCCGGAGTTCCGGCCGGGCTGTGGGTGGCCGCGCCCGAGGCCGCCGTCACCGTCGCCCCCGGCGGGCGGGCCCTCGTACGGGCCCGCATCGGCTCCACCGGCATCCGCACCCCCCTGACGGGGCAGGCGTACGCCGTCTCGCCCTTCGGCACCTGGGACATGACGGCCCCCGCCGTCCTGCCCGTCGAGGTCCCCGCGGACGGCGAGGCCCAGGCCGTCTTCGAGCTGCGGCCGCCGCTCGCGACCCCCGCGGGGGAGTACTGGATCGTGGTCAAGGCGGTCTGTCAGGGCAGGATCGCGTACGGTCCGGCCATTGCCGTCCACGTCAGCGAGGGATGAGACAGGCCATGGCCCGCAGACCCACCATCAAGGACATCGCCCGCCAGGCCGGGGTGTCGGAGAGCGCCGTCTCCTTCGCGCTCAACAACCGGCCCGGGGTCTCCCAGGACACCCGCGCCCGCATCCGGCGGGTCGCCGAGGAGCTCGGCTGGCAGCCCAACAGCGCCGCCCGCGCCCTCTCCGGGGAACAGTCCGGCGCCGTGGGCCTGGTCCTCGCCCGGCCCGCGCACACCCTCGGCGTCGAGTCCTTCTTCCTCCAGCTCGTCTCCGGCATCCAGGAGGTGCTGGCCGCCGGCCGGATCGCCTTGCTCTTCCAGGTGGTCGAGGACCTCGACGCCGAATGCGCCGTCTACCGCCGCTGGTGGGCCGAGCGGCGCGTCGACGGGGTCGTCGTCGTGGACCCGAGGACCGACGACCCGCGCCCCGCGCTGCTCGAACAGCTCGGCCTGCCGGCCGTCACGGTGGGGGAGACGGGACCGGCCTGCGCCTCTCCCGACTCGGCCTCTCCCGACTCGGCCTCTCCTGGCTCCGCCGCCCCCGACTCCGCCTCTCCCGCCTCCGCCGCCCCCGGCGCCCTGTCCGCGGTCCGGGCCGACGACGCGGGCGCCATGGCGCAGGTGCTCGACCACCTGTACGGGCTCGGCCACCGCCGGATCGCGCACGTCGCGGGACTGCCCGGGCTCGCCCACACCGAGCGCCGGATCGCCTCGCTGCGCGCCGAGGCCGAGCGGCTGGGACTCGGCGCCGGACAGGTGCGCTCGGTCACCACCGACTACTCCGACGCCGAGGGGGCGGAGGCCACCCGGCGGATCCTCGCCGAGCCGGAGCCGCCGACCGCGATCGTCTACGACAACGACGTCATGGCGGTGGCCGGTGTGGCCGTCGCCTCCGAGCTGGGCATCCCGGTCCCGGGCGGGCTCTCCGTCGTCGCCTGGGACGACTCCGCGCTCTGCCGGGTCACCCGGCCCCGGCTCACGGCCCTGGTCCGCGACACCGCGGGCTTCGGACGGCTCGCCGCCGAGGAGCTCCTCGCCCTCCTCGCGGGGGGCCGGCCGAGGTCCCGCGAGAGCGAGCTGCCCAGGCTGGAGCCCCGTGAGAGTACGGCGCCGCCGCCGGCCGCATACTGAAACCGACCCCCTTCCTGGAGCGCCACCGTGACCACTCCCACCCCCACCTCCGCATTCCCCGCCCCCCGCGCCGGTGCGCAGGCCGACTCCGGCCCGACGGTCGCGATCGACATCGGCGGTACGAAGGTCGCCGGAGCGCTGGTGGACTCCGACGGCGCCATGACGGCCACCACCCGGCGGCCCACCCCGCGCGGCGCCGACGGGGACACCGTGTTCGCCGCCGTCGCGGAGGTCGTCGCCGAGCTCGCGGAGTCCCCGCTCTGGGCGTCGGCCGTCCGGTGCGGGATCGGCAGTGCGGGCCCGGTGGACACCGCGCGCGGCACGGTCAGCCCGGTCAACATCGGCGCCTGGCGGGGCTTCCCCGTGCAGGCCCGGGTGGAGGCCGAGCTCGCGCGGCACGGGGCGCGGATCCCCACGGTGCTGGCCGGCGACGGGGTGGCGATGACCGCCGCCGAGCACTGGCTGGGCGCCGCCCGCGGGCACGCCAACGCGCTCTGCATGGTGGTCTCCACCGGCGTCGGCGGCGGACTCGTCCTGAACAACCAGTTGCACCCCGGCCCCACCGGGAACGCGGGTCACATCGGCCACATCAGCGTCGCCTTCGACGGGGAGCCCTGCGCCTGCGGAGGCCGCGGCTGCGTGGAGTCCCTCGCCTCCGGCACCGCCATCGCGGCCTGGGCCCTGGCCCAGGGGTGGGTCCCGGCCGGGGACGCCACCGCGGCCGGGGTGGCCGTCGCCGCTGCCGCGGGCGATCCCGTCGCCCTGGCCGCCTTCGACCGCGCGGGCCGGGCGCTCGCAGCGGCCATCGCGGCCACCGCCACCCTCGTCGAGACCGACATCGCCGTCATCGGAGGCGGCGTCGCCGCCAGCGGGGACACCCTCTTCGGGCCGGTCCGCGCGCACCTGGCCTCGTACGCGACCCTGTCCTTCGTCAAGGACCTCCAGGTCGTCCCGGCGATGCTGGGCACCCACGCGGGCCTGATCGGGGCCGCCGCCGCGGCGACGATGCTGCTGAAGTCGTGAGGCGGCGTTTCAGGGCGTGAGACGGCGTCTCAGGGTTTGACGGAGCGGTAGTAGCGGGCCGCGCCCTCGTGCAGTTGCAGGGGATCCGTGTAGATCGCCGTCCTCAGGTCCACGAGCTGGGCGGCGTGCACCTTGGCCCCGATCTTGTCCCGGCTGTCGATCACCGTGCGGGTGAACTGCTCCGTGAGCTCGGTGCCCGCGTCCTCCCGGGTCACCAGCAGGTTCGGCACCGCGACGGTGGACACCGCCGAGTTGCTGCGGGCACGGTCGTAGGCGTCCTGGGGCATCACCGCGGCCCGGTAGTACCGCGCGGGGCTGCCGCTGGCCTGCAGCGCCTCCACCAGGTCGCCGAGCTGCACGAGCCGGATCTCGAACCGCTCCGAGAGCTCCTTCACGGCAGTGGTGGGCAACCCGCCCGACCAGAAGAAGGCGTCGATCCGACCGGCCTCCAGCTCCGCCGGCACGGTGTCGATGCCGATGGCCACCGGGGTGACGTCGCGCACCGGGTCCAGTCCCGCCGCCCTGAGCATGCGCTCCGCGATCAGCCGCACCCCCGAGCCCTCCTGGCCGACGGCGACCCGCTTGCCCCGCAGGTCCCGGGTGGACTGGACGGGCGAGCCGGCGGGCACCACGAGCTGGACGTAGTCGTCGTAAAGGCGGGCCAGGGCCCGCAGCCGCTCCGCCCCGGGCTTCCGGTCGACCTGGTACTTGGCCACGGCGTCGGCCGTCGCCACCGTGAAGTCGGCCTCGCCGGCGGCCACCCGCTGCAGGTTCTGCTGCGAGCCCTCGCTGGTCTTCAGGCGGACCCGCAACCCGGGCACGTCCTCGGCGAGCGCCTGCTCCAGCAGCAGTCCGTAGCGGTGGTAGACCCCGTTCTGGACTCCGGTGCTGAGGGTGATCCCACCCGTGAGCTCCGGCCGGCCGAAGGGCCGCAGCCACCAGACGAGCGCGCAGAGCACCGCCAGTACGGCCACCAGGGCCCGCAGGGCACGGCGCCTGCTGATCCGGGGCGGTACGAGAGGCATGGCCGCGATCCTGCCACCGACCGGCCCTCCTGTCACGGCCCGCCCGGCCCCGCGGACCCGCTCCGGCACGCACCCGGCCCGGGCCGCCACGCCCGACCCTTACCCTTGCTGAGTGAGCACCGAGAGCGGCGAGGCGACTGTTGTGAAAACGTACGAGGTCCGGACGTACGGCTGTCAGATGAACGTGCACGACTCCGAGCGGCTGTCCGGCCTGCTGGAGGACGCCGGGTACGTCCGCGCGCCCCAGGGCTCCGACGGTGACGCCGACGTCGTCGTGTTCAACACCTGCGCCGTCCGCGAGAACGCCGACAACAAGCTCTACGGCAACCTCGGCCGGCTCGCGCCGATGAAGACCAAGCGCCCCGGCATGCAGATCGCCGTCGGCGGCTGTCTCGCGCAGAAGGACCGCGACACCATCGTGGACCGCGCCCCCTGGGTCGACGTGGTCTTCGGCACGCACAACATCGGCAAGCTGCCCGTCCTGCTGGAGCGCGCGCGCATCCAGGAAGAGGCGCAGATCGAGATCGCCGAATCGCTGGAGGCCTTCCCCTCCACGCTCCCGACCCGGCGCGAGTCCGCGTACGCCGCCTGGGTCTCGATCTCCGTCGGCTGCAACAACACCTGCACCTTCTGCATCGTCCCGGCGCTGCGCGGCAAGGAGGAGGACCGCCGTCCCGGCGACATCCTCGCCGAGGTCGAGGCGCTCGTCGCCGAGGGCGTCTCCGAGATCACCCTGCTCGGCCAGAACGTCAACGCCTACGGCTCCGACCTGGGCGACCGCGAGGCGTTCTCCAAGCTGCTGCGCGCCTGCGGAGCCATCGAGGGCCTGGAGCGGGTCCGTTTCACCTCCCCGCACCCGCGCGACTTCACCGACGACGTGATCGCGGCGATGGCCGAGACCCCGAACGTCATGCCGCAGCTGCACATGCCGATGCAGTCCGGATCGGACACCATCCTGAAGGCGATGCGCCGCTCGTACCGCCAGGAGCGCTTCCTCGGCATCATCGAGAAGGTCCGCGCCTCCATCCCGCACGCCGCGATCTCCACCGACATCATCGTGGGCTTCCCCGGTGAGACGGAGGAGGACTTCCAGCAGACCATGCACGCGGTGCGCGAGGCGCGCTTCGCGAACGCCTTCACCTTCCAGTACTCCAAGCGCCCCGGGACCCCGGCCGCCGACATGGAGGGGCAGATCCCCAAGGAGGTCGTCCAGGAGCGGTACATGCGCCTGGTCGCCCTCCAGGAGGAGATCTCCTGGGACGAGAACAAGAAGCAGGTCGGCCGGACCCTGGAGGTCATGGTCGCGGAGGGCGAGGGCCGCAAGGACGGGGCCACGCACCGGTTGTCCGGGCGGGCCCCCGACAACCGCCTGGTCCACTTCACCAAGCCGGACGGCGAGGTCCGCCCGGGTGACGTGGTGACGGTCGAGATCACCTACGCGGCCCCCCACCACCTCCTCGCGGAGGGCCCGACGGGGGCGGTACGCCGTACCCGTGCCGGCGACGCCTGGGAGAAGCGCAACGCGGCTCCGGCCCAGCCGAAGGGCGTCCTCCTCGGCATCCCGACCCTGGGCGTCCCGGCCCCCCTCCCGGCCACGACGTCGGGCTGCGCCAGCCCTTCATAACGCGCCGCACGTCCTTTTGACGCGCCGCCGCCGGACGGAGTCCGGCGCAGCGGGGCGAAGCCCGCGCAGCGGTGCGAGCTTCGCGTCAAGAAGGAGCGCGTCAAGAAGGAGCGGGGCGGCTACGCTGCGGATCATGCTCGTAGCCGCCGCCGTCTGCCCCGCCCCGCCGATGCTCCTCCCGGAGCTCGCCACGGGAGCCGCCGCCGAACTCGGCGACGCCCGGACCGCGTGTTCCGACGCGCTGTCCGTGCTCGCCGCCTCCCGGCCCGACCTGCTCGTCGTGGTCGGAGCCTGCGACCCCGACCACCACGGCGCCTACCCCCAGGGCTCCCGCGGCACCTTCCGCGGATTCGGCGCCGGGGCCGACGTACGGCTGGGCGAGGGCGAGGAGGGGCCGCGGCTGCTGCCCACCCCGCTCGCGGTCGGCGCCTGGCTGCTCGGCCGGGCGGGCTGGGGCGCCGCGCCCCTGGAGGGGTTCGGGGTCGCCGGGCCGCTGGACACCGGGCGGTGTCTGGAGGCCGGCCGGGAGCTCGCCGCACGCGAGGAGCGGGTCGCCCTGCTCGTGATGGGTGACGGCAGCGCCTGCCGGTCCCTCAAGGCCCCCGGTTACCTCGACGAACGCGCCGCCGCCTTCGACGCCGAGGCCGCCCGCGCGCTCGGCGCCGCCGACCTGCCCGCCCTCGCCGCCCTCGACGCGGAACTCGCCGCCGAGCTCCAGGCCGCCGGACGGGCCCCCTGGCAGGTGCTCGCGGGCGCCGCCGAGGGTGCGGGGCTGGACGGACGACTGCTGTACGAGGACGCCCCGTACGGGGTCGGGTACTTCGTCGCCGCCTGGTCGTAGCGGCGGTAGCAACGCACGCGGGGAACGGAGAAGGGGCGCAGCACCGAGTGGTGCTGCGCCCCTTCCGTGATGCCGGTGAGTCCGGGGTTCCGGGACCGCGTCAGGAAGCGGCCGGCGGCGTCGGCCCGCCGGGAGCGTCCTTGTGCGCGATCTTGCCCAGGGCATCCTTCGCCTTGTCCGCGCCGCTAGAGATCTGGCCGCTGTACTTGCCCTTGGTCTTGGAGTCGACGGCCTTGGCCACCTTCTCCAGATTCTGGGTGATCTTGCCCTCGTGCTGTGCAGCGAGGTCGCCGACCTTGTCCTTGGCGGGCGCGAGCTTGGCCTTCAGATTGTCCAGCAGGCCCATGGGTCACCTTCCAATAGCGAAGCTACGTACGGGCACCCTCTGCGGCCTCGCTGTCCGCGGTGGTCTGCGCCGACTGCTGCTTCGGGATCTCGACGGCTTCCACCGCCGCGCTCTCCTCCGCCACAGCCTGCTCGGTCCCGGCCTCGTCGGCCGTCGCGGACTCCACCGTCAGATCCGCGGAAACGGCCTCTTCGGTCGTCGCCTGGGTCTTGCGGCCGAGAAGCCGGTCCAAAATGCCCATGTCTACTCCTATAACGTTACTCGTGTGAGTGAAGTTCCGCCGTGGACGGGCCGCCGTACGGCAGGCGCGCGCCCGGCCGGAACCCCGCCAAGGCAACGACCCCGGCCCGGTCCCGTCACGTAGCTCGATCGGGTACATGGCAGCGCCTTGACGAGGGGCTGCGAGACTGGTGCGGTGAGGAAAGCAGCCCCCGCCCCGCGGGTCATCGCCGTCGTAGGACCCACCGCGGCCGGAAAGTCCGATCTGGGCGTAGCCCTGGCCCGTCATTTCGACGGCGAAGTCGTCAACGCCGACTCGATGCAGCTGTACCGGGGGATGGACATCGGTACCGCCAAACTGACGACCGAGGAGCGCGGAGGGGTCCCGCACCACCTCCTCGACATCTGGGACGTCACCGAGACGGCGAGCGTCGCCGAGTACCAGCGCCTCGCCCGCGCCGAGATCGACAAGCTGCTCGCCCAGGGCCGTACGCCGGTCCTCGTCGGCGGTTCCGGCCTCTACGTGCGCGGCGCGCTCGACGCCATGGAGTTCCCCGGCACCGACCCCGAGGTCCGGGCCCGGCTGGAGGCCGAGGTCACCCTGCGCGGCCCCGGCGCCCTGCACGCCCGCCTCGCCGCCGCCGACCCGGCCGCGGCGCAGGCCATCCTGCCCAGCAACGGCCGCCGCATCGTGCGCGCGCTGGAGGTCATCGAGATCACCGGGCGGCCGTTCACCGCCAACCTGCCCGGCCACGAGTCCGTCTACGACACGGTCCAGATCGGCGTGGACGTGGCCCGGCCCGAGCTCGACGAGCGGATCGCGCTGCGCGTGGACCGGATGTGGGAGGCCGGGCTGGTGGACGAGGTCCGCACGCTGGAGGCCGCGGGCCTGCGGGGCGGAATCACCGCCTCCAGGGCGCTCGGCTACCAGCAGGTGCTGGCCGCCCTGGCCGGGGAGTGCACGGAGGAGGAAGCCCGCGCCGAAACGGTCCGCGCCACCAAGCGCTTCGCCCGCCGGCAGGACTCCTGGTTCCGCCGCGACCCGAGGGTGCACTGGCTCAGCGGGGCCGCCGAGGACCGATCGGAACTCGCCGGACTCGCGCAGTCGTTGGTCGAACGAGCGGTTACAGCCTGATCACGTGATGGCATCGGGACGCCCCGCACGCCCGTCCGGGGCCTGACGGCGTGCCATCATCAAACTTCCGCCGGTGCCGTCACCGGCGGTGAACGGCGGCGTACGAAGTCCAAGTGGGGAGGGCGCGTGGCGATGGAGGCCGGCCCTCGTGACACCGGTCGGGACGACACCCGACGGGAAACGGACCCGATGCTTCACAGCACCCTCGCCGAAGGCGACGGCCCGCTCGGCGGAGCGCCGGGGGAAGCCGACGCCCTCGCCCTGCCCGCGGACGCGGACGGCCTCGGACTGCCTGCGGATCCCGCGCGGCTGACCCCCGACGGCCCGGACGCGCCGGACTCCGCCGAGGCGGAGGCCGCCGCCGCCCCCGCGTTCGAGGTGGAACTGCGCCCGCAGCGCCGGCTGAGGCTGTGGCAGATCGCCCCCATCGTCATGCTGGCCGCGGCCGGATCCCTGATGTTCGCCTTCCCGCTCGCCTTCGAGTTCGGCGACGGCGGAGCGGTCGTCGCCATGCTCGGATTCCTCATCAGCTGCTGCGCGGGCGGCTGGGGCATGATGGCCGCGCGCCGCGTGGGCTACGCCCTGCCGGGGCTCCCGGCCCGCGGCTCGGGGCAGCGCCCCGACTGGCGCCTCGCCCTGCTGTACGCGCTGTACGCGCTGGTCGCGCTGGGCGTCGTGGCGCTCGCGGTGTACCGGGTGGCCCGGCTCCGCTAGCTGAGCCGGCCCGGCCGTGCCGGGCACCGGCTCGGTACCATGGGCGGGTGACGCAGACCAGCCTCTCCTTCCTCAAGGGCCACGGCACCGAGAACGACTTCGTGATCGTCCCGGACCCGGACAACGCCATCGAGCTGCCGGCCTCCGCCGTCGCGCGGCTGTGCGACCGCAGGGCCGGGATCGGCGCCGACGGCGTGCTGCACGTCGTGCGCTCCGCCGCGCACCCCGAGGCCGCGCACCTGGCCGACGAGGCCGAGTGGTTCATGGACTACCGCAACAGCGACGGCTCCATCGCCGAGATGTGCGGCAACGGCGTCCGCGTCTTCGCCCGCTACCTCCAGCACGCCGGGCACGTGGAGCCGGGCGACCTGGCCGTCGCCACGCGCGGCGGGGTCAAGCGGGTGCACCTCGACAAGACCGGCGACGTGACCGTCTCCATGGGCCGCGCCGAGCTGCCCGAGGGCGAGGTCACCGTCTCCGTCGGCGACCGCTCCTGGCCCGCGCGCAACGTCAACATGGGGAACCCGCACGCGGTGGCCTTCGTCGACAGCCTGGACGACGCCGGGAAGCTGCTGGACCCGCCCCCGTACAGCCCGGCGTCCGCCTACCCGACGGGTGTCAACGTCGAGTTCGTCGTCGACCGCGGCCCGCGGCACGTCGCCATGCGCGTCCACGAGCGAGGCTCCGGCGAGACCCGCTCCTGCGGCACCGGCGCCTGCGCGGTCGCCGTGGCCGCCATCCGCCGCGACGGCGCGGACCCGGCCGTCACCGGCGCGCCCGCCACGTACACCGTCGATCTGCCCGGCGGCACCCTGGTCATCACCGAGCACCCCGACGGGCGGATCGAGATGACCGGACCCGCCGTGATCGTGGCCGAGGGCGAGTTCGATCCCGCCTGGCTCACCGAAACGGCTTTCGCCTGAAGCTTCCCTCTAATGGGTGATCCGTTTCACGCTGAGCGAGAGGTGGACTGCGCCACGTGGTGGGGTCGGTAGCATCAGGCACCGGCCCTGCGGGCGCACCCCATGCCCACCACCGCCGGTCGAAGCCGCCGGAGGTGCCCATGAGTGCAGAGGCCACGAACCCCGAAGCACGTCCCGAAGCGCTCCCCGAACTTCGCAGACGCGGCCGTACCAGGCTTGACCTGCGACGACTCGGACGCGCTGCGCTGCTCGGCCCCACGCCCCGGGACCGGCTGCCGGACGCCATCGGCCATGTCGCCGAAGCGCACCGCGCCCACCACCCCGACGCGGACCTGTCGCTCCTGCGCCGCGCGTACCTGCTCGCCGAGACCTCGCACCGCGGCCAGATGCGCAAGAGCGGTGAGCCGTACATCACACATCCGCTCGCCGTCACGCTCATCCTGGCCGAACTGGGCGCCGAAACCACGACGCTGACGGCCTCGCTCCTCCACGACACCGTCGAGGACACCGACGTGACCCTCGATCAGGTCCGCGAGGAGTTCGGCGACGAGGTCTGCTTCATCGTCGACGGGGTCACCAAGGTCGAGAAGATCGACTACGGCGCCGCCGCCGAGCCCGAGACCTTCCGCAAGATGCTCGTCGCCACCGGCAACGACGTCCGCGTGATGTCCATCAAACTCGCCGACCGGCTGCACAACATGCGCACCCTCGGGGTGATGCGGCCCGAGAAACAGGCACGCATCGCCAAGGTCACCCGCGACGTGCTCATCCCGCTCGCCGAACGGCTCGGCGTGCAGGCCCTGAAGACCGAGCTGGAAGACCTGGTCTTCGCGATCCTGCACCCCGAGGAGTACGAGCACACCCGCGCCCTCATCGCGGCCCACGCGGGCGAACGCGACCCGCTGCCCGCCATCGCCGACTCGGTACGGGCCGTCCTGCGCGACGCGGGCATCGCCGCCGAGGTGGTCGTGCGGCCCCGGCACTTCGTCTCCGTGCACCGGATCTCCCTCAAGCGCGGGGAGCTGCGCGGCTCCGACTTCGGCCGCCTGCTGGTCCTCGTAGGGGAGAACGCGGACTGTTACGCCGTGCTGGGGGAGCTGCACACCTGCTTCACCCCGGTCATCTCCGAGTTCAAGGACTTCATCGCCTCCCCGAAGTTCAACCTCTACCAGTCCCTGCACACCGCCTTCGCGACGCCCGAGGGGTACGTCGCCGAGGTCATCGTCCGGACCCGGCAGATGCACCGGGTCGCCGAGGCGGGCGTGGTCGCGCTCGGCAATCCGTACACCTCCCCGCAGCAGGCCGAGCCCGCCGACTGCGAGGAGGAGCGGGTCGACCCGACCCGGCCCGGCTGGCTGTCGCGGCTGCTCGACTGGCAGCAGTCGGCCCCCGACCCCGACACCTTCTGGGACGTCCTGCGCTCGGAGCTGGCCCAGGACCGGGAGATCACCGTGTTCCGGGCCGACGGGGGCACGCTGGGCCTGCCGGCCGGCGCCAGCTGTATCGACGCCGCCTACGCGCAGTACGGCGAGGCGGCCCACGGCTGTATCGGCGCCCGGGTCAACGGGCGCCTGACCTCCCTGTCCTCCCGGCTCTCGGACGGGGACACCGTCCAGCTCCTGCTCGCGCACGACGCCTCCTCGGGGCCCACCGCCGACTGGCTGGACCACGCCAAGACCCCGGCCGCCCGGATCGCCGTCAGCAGCTGGCTGGAGTCCCACCCCGACGGGGCCCGGCCCGCCGACGCCGCGCCCCGGCCGCCGCTCTCGGTGATCGGCCTCCGCAGCGGCGGGGGCAACGCCGTCGCCGACCTGCCCGACGCCACCGTGCGGCTCGCGGGCTGCTGCACCCCGGTCCCGCCGGACGCCGTCGAGGGGTTCGTCGTACGCGGCGGGGCCGTCACCGTGCACCGGGTCCACTGCGCGACCGTGGCCCAGATGCGGGCGGTGGGGCGCACCCCCGTCGCCGTGCACTGGCGGGCGACCGCGGACTGCCGGGTCACCCTGCTCGCCGAATCGTTCGGCCGCCCCCACCTGCTGGCCGATCTGACCGAGGCCATCGCCCGCGAGGGGGTCGAGGTGGTCTCCGCGACCGTGGAGCCGCCGGTCGAACAGCGGGTCCGGCACAGCTACACCCTGCAGCTCCCCGACGCGACGGGCCTCCCGGCGCTGATGCGGGCCATGCGGGACGTGCCGGGGGTCTACGACGTCAGCCGGGCGTAGCCCCCGGGGCCGTGCCGGGGGTCCGTGACGTCAGCCGGGCGTAGCCCGCCCGACCCCTTTCGGGTGGAGCCGTCGCGCGCCGTTCGCGGGCGCGTGGCGGGCGCTGATAAGCGGTGGGGGATGCAGCTCACCTCCCCGCGCCTGCGCGCCGCCCTGCTGGCCGCGGCCTCCCTCACCCTCGTCGCCGCCGTCGTGCCCCCGCCCAAGGCGCTCGGCATCGGCGACGCGCTGTTCCCCGAGCTCGGCAACCCCGGGTACGACGTGCTCTCGTACGACCTGTCCTTCGCCTACAAGGACAACAGCAGCCCCCTCGACGCGGTCACCGTCATCGACGCGCGCAGCCTCACCCGCCTCGAAACCGTCAATCTCGACTTCACCCACGGCAAGGTGGCCTCCGCGGAGGTCAACGGGGAACCCGCCGGCTTCGCGAGCGTGGGCGAGGACCTCGTGCTCACCCCCGCCCGGCCGGTGGAGCCGGACCTGCCCCTGCACATCACCGTCCGGCACACGAGCGACCCGCGCGGCCGCGGCGACGGCGGCTGGGTGGTGACCGACGACGGGCTGGCCATGGCGAACCAGGCCGACGCCGCGCACCGGGTCTTCCCGTGCAACGACCACCCCGCCGACAAGGCGTACTTCACCTTCCGGGTGAGCGCGCCGGCCGGGATGACCGCCGTGGCCAACGGGGTGCCGGGCGCGCTGCCGGCCCGCCGGGCGGGCGCCGCGACCACGTGGACGTACCGGACGCTGCACCCGATGGCCACCGAGCTCGCCCAGGTCTCGATCGGCGACTCGGCCGTGATCCACCGCACCGGCCCGCACGGACTGCCGCTGCGCGACGTGGTCCCCGCGGCGGACCGGGAACGGCTGGAGCCCTGGCTGAAGAAGACCCACGGGCACATCGAGTGGATGGAGGCCCGGGTCGGCCGCTACCCCTTCGAGAACTACGGCGTGCTGATCGCGAAGGCCCGTACCGGCTTCGAGCTGGAGACGCAGACCCTGTCGCTGTTCGAGAGCGCGCTGTTCGCGGGCGGCGGCGGATACCCCGACTGGTACGTCGAGTCCGTGATGGTCCACGAGCTGGCCCACCAGTGGTTCGGCGACAGCGTGAGCCCGCGCACCTGGTCCGACCTCTGGCTCAACGAGGGCCACGCCACCTGGTACGAAGCCCTGTACGCGGACGGCCTCGGCAAGTACTCCCTGGAGCGGCGGATGCGCGAGGCGTACCAGCGCTCCGACCAGTGGCGGGCGGCGGGCGGCCCCCCGGCCGCGCCCAAGCCGGCCGCCCCGGGCGAGAAGATCGGGCTGTTCCGCCCGGCGGTCTACGACGGGGCCGCGCTGATCCTGTACGCGCTGCGGCAGGAGATCGGGGTCAAGGCCTTCGACCGGGTGGAGCGGCGCTGGGTGGGGGAGCACCGGGACGGGATCGCGGGCACGGAGGACTTCGTACGGCTGGCCTCGCAGGAGGCGGGCCGGGACCTGGCGGCGTTCCTGAAGCCGTGGCTGTACGGGAAGAAGACGCCGCCGATGCCGGGGCACCCGGAGTGGAGCGCCCCGAAAAGCGTGTGACGCGTGCGGAACGGGCATGCCACCATCGACGAGGCCGTTCCGCGGGGCGCTCCGGGGGAATCTCCGGGGAGTGTCACACGTTGGACGTGACAGTGTTATGTCACGCGCGGGAGTAGCTTTGGCCTTGGCTCCGCTTCGCCTGACGCGGACGCATTCGAAAACGACGTAAGGATCCAATGACCTCCTCTTCTTCCCCTTCCCAGGACGCGCGGGACGACGCACAGGGTGCGCCGGATCCGCAGAGCTTCACCGAGAGCCTTCGGGCCGACGCCCTGATGGAAGAGGACGTCGCCTGGAGCCACGAGATCGACGGAGACCGGGACGGCGCCCAGTACGAGCGCTCCGAGCGCGCGGCCCTGCGCCGCGTGGTCGGCCTCTCCACCGAGCTCGAAGACGTCACCGAGGTCGAGTACCGCCAGCTCCGCCTGGAGCGGGTCGTCCTGGTCGGCGTATGGACCTCCGGCACGGTGCAGGACGCGGACAACTCCCTCGCGGAGCTGGCCGCCCTCGCCGAGACGGCGGGCGCGCTCGTACTCGACGGAGTGATCCAGCGCCGCGACAAGCCCGACCCGGCCACCTTCATCGGTTCCGGCAAGGCGCGCGAGCTGCGCGACATCGTGATGGAGAGCGGCGCCGACACCGTCGTCTGCGACGGTGAGCTCAGCCCCGGCCAGCTCATCGCCCTCGAAGACGTCGTCAAGGTGAAGGTGGTCGACCGGACCGCGCTCATCCTCGACATCTTCGCCCAGCACGCCAAGTCCCGGGAGGGCAAGGCGCAGGTCGCACTCGCGCAGATGCAGTACATGCTGCCGCGACTGCGCGGCTGGGGTGCCTCGCTGTCCCGGCAGATGGGTGGCGGCGGCGGTGGCGGCATGGCCACCCGCGGCCCCGGTGAGACCAAGATCGAGACCGACCGGCGCCGGATCCGCGAGAAGATGGCGAAGATGCGCCGGGAGATCGCGGAGATGAAGACCGGCCGCGACATCAAGCGGCAGGAACGGCGCCGCAACAAGGTGCCCTCGGTCGCCATCGCCGGTTACACCAACGCCGGCAAGTCCTCGCTGCTCAACCGCCTCACGGGCGCGGGCGTACTGGTGGAGAACGCGCTGTTCGCCACCCTCGACCCGACCGTGCGCCGGGCCGAGACCCCGTCCGGCCGGATCTACACCCTGGCCGACACGGTCGGCTTCGTCCGGCACCTGCCGCACCACCTCGTCGAGGCGTTCCGCTCCACGATGGAGGAGGTCGGCGACTCCGACCTCATCCTGCACATCGTGGACGGCTCGCACCCGGCTCCGGAGGAGCAGCTGGCGGCGGTCCGCGAGGTCATCCGCGAGGTCGGCGCCGTCAAGGTGCCCGAGATCGTGGTGATCAACAAGGCGGACGCGGCCGACCCGCTGGTGCTCCAGCGCCTGCTGCGGATCGAGAAGCGCTCCATCGCCGTCTCGGCGCGCACGGGGCAGGGCATGGAGGAACTCCTCGCGCTCATCGACGCCGAGCTGCCGCGGCCCGCGATCGAGATCGAGGCCGTGGTGCCTTACACGCGCGGCGGTCTGGTCGCCCGGGCACACGCCGAGGGCGAGGTGATCTCCGAGGAGCACACGGCGGAGGGCACCCTGCTCAAGGCGCGGGTGCACGCGGAACTGGCGGCGGAGTTCGCTCCGTACGTGCTCGCGAAGCACTGACGCGTACCGGATGAACGACTGAGGGCCCCCGCGGCAGCGGGGGCCCTCAGCCATGTGGTGTGCCGGTGCGGCTACTTGAACTTGCCGCTCACCGCGTCGAAGACGCCCTTCGCCTCCGGACCCAGCCGGGGACCGGCCAGCCAGCCCGCCTTGGCGGGGCCGATGGAGGTGTTCGACACCAGCGCGGGCTTGCCGTCGCTACCCGCCGCGACCCAGCCGCCGCCCGAGGAACCGCCGGTCATCGTGCAGCCGATGCGGTACATCGTGGGGTCGGTCGCGTTCAGCGACAGCCGGCCCGGCTTGTCGGCGCACTGGAAGGTCTTCTGACCGTCGAACGGAGCCGCCGCCGGGTAGCCGGTGGCCGTCATCTTCGCGATCTTGGGCGCGGCCGGGGCGTTGAACTCCACCGGGAGCGCCGTACCGACCGTCTCCTCCAGCGACTTGCCGCCACCCTTCTCCGGGGTCACGTGCAGCACCGCGAAGTCGTACGGGGCACCCGCGCCGCCGGTCGGACCGCCGGTCGCGATCCACTGGTCGGAGGTCTGCGCCCAGTCGCTCCACCACACGCCGTACGGGGCGACCTCCTCGCGGGGCGCACCCTTGAGCGCGGCCGCGGACTTGCCGCTGTTGTTGTACGACGGGACGAAGGCGATGTTGCGGTACCAGCCGCCGGACTTGCCCGCGTGCACGCAGTGGCCGGCCGTCCAGACCATGTTGGACTTGCCGGGGTGCGCCGGGTCCTTGACCACGGTCGCCGAGCAGACCATCGATCCCTCGGGGCCGTCGAAGAAGACCTTGCCGGAGGCGGGGACGCTCTGGTGGTAGGGCGGGGTCGCGGCCTTGGCGGCCACCGGAGCCGGGGTCGGGTCGGTGACGCCCTGGTCCTTGCCCGCGTCCGGGTCGACGGCGGGGGGCTGCGGCGTCTTGGCGGCGTCACGCATCCGGTCCGGGTCCCAGAGGTCCTCGATGATCGGGTTGATGTAGTCGCCCGCCTCGCGGAGCCAGTCCTCCTTCTTCCAGTTCTTCCACTCACCCCCCTTCCACTTCTCCAGGTCGATGCCGTGCTCCTTGAGCTTGTCCTTGAGCCCGTCGGGGATCTTCACCCCGTCCAGGCTGGTGGGCAGGCTCACCGCCACGGTCGGCTTGGCGTCGGTCTCACCGTCGCCGGGCCCGCACGCCGCGGCGGTCAGCGCGAGCGCGGCCGAGCACAGGATCGCGGTGACCGGTCGGATCGGTCGCATGTCGTGAATCCCCCTGGATGGTTCTTGGTTCGGGATGGTGCCTGGATAGGTAGGCGGGCGCCTGGGTTGCAGCACCCCACTATGCCGCTGCCGTGGGGGACGGCACAGCCCGGGGCACCGGTTCCCCCGGGCCGGAAAGCGATCCCGGGCCGGACAAGGAGCCCGGGAGGCGCGGATCTTGGGGCGGGCCGGGATCCCGGGCGGGCAAGGATTGTGGGGCGGGGCCGGGATCCAGGGCGGGCAGGGAAGTTGGGGCGGGCAGGGATCTTTAGGCGGGCCGGGATCCCGGCCGGGCAAGGATCTTGGGCCCACCCGTGATCCGTCGCCGCCACCGTCGTTGGTACGTACGGGGGATGGGGGAGCAGCGTGGGTGTTCGAAGCGCACCCCGGAAGGGCAACGCAACCGTGCGGGAGGAGCGACACTCGTGCCTTTGACGGCTTGGACGGGCGAGCAGGCCACGGCCGGGGAGCAGGTCCCGGGGCAGGCGGACCGGGTTGAGGAGAAAGGGCACTTCACCGGGCCGGGTCCGGGGGCGGTGCCGGGGGCGGGACCGGGGCCGGATGGGGGTCCGGGCGAGGGGATCCTGCGCAGGCAGGCACAACGGGAGTCCGCGGCACGGACGTACGCGCGCTCCCTGCCCATCGTGCCCGTGCGCGCACGGGGGTTGACCATCGAGGGGGCCGACGGGCGCCGCTACCTCGACTGCCTCTCCGGCGCCGGGACCCTCGCCCTGGGCCACAACCACCCGGTGGTGCTCGAGGCCATCCGCGGGGTCCTCGACTCGGGGGCCCCGCTGCACGTGCTGGACCTCGCGACTCCGGTCAAGGACGCCTTCACCACCGAGCTGTTCGCCAACCTGCCGGCGGAGCTGGCCGCGGACGCCCGCATCCAGTTCTGCGGACCGGCCGGGACGGACGCCGTGGAGGCCGCGCTCACCCTGGTCCGCACCGCGACCGGCCGGTCGGGGATGCTCGCCTTCACGGGGGCTTACCACGGCATGACGGCGGGGGCGCTGGCCCTGTCCGGCGGGGCCGCGGACGTACGGGTGACCCGGCTGCCGTATCCGCAGGACCGCCGCTGCCCGTTCGGGGTCGGCGGGGCCGAGGGGGCGGAGCTGTCGGCCCGTTGGACGCGGAACCTGCTGGACGACCCCAAGAGCGGGGTGCCCGCGCCCGCCGGGATGATCGTCGAACCCGTCCAGGGAGAGGGCGGGGTCCACCCCGCCCCCGACGCCTGGCTGCGCAGGATGCGGGAGATCACGGCGGAGCGGGGGATCCCGCTGATCGCCGACGAGGTCCAGACCGGGGTCGGGCGCACCGGGGCCTTCTGGGGGGTCGACCATGCGGGGGTCGTCCCCGACGTGATGGTGCTTTCCAAAGCCATCGGGGGCAGCCTGCCGCTCGCGGTGATCGTGTACCGGGCGGAGTTGGACCAGTGGACCCCCGGCGCACACGCCGGCACCTTCCGCGGCAACCAGCTCGCCATGGCGGCGGGCACCGCGACGCTGGCCTACGTCCGGCAGAACGGCCTCGCGGAGCGCGCGCGGATCCTGGGCGCGCGCATGCTCACCGCGCTGCGCGGCCTGATCCCGTCCTACCCCTGCGTGGCGGACGTACGGGGCCGCGGGCTGATGATCGGCGTCGAACTGGCCGACCCCGACACCGGGGAAGCCTCGCCCGAGCTCGCCGTGGCCGTCCGCCAGGCCTGTCTGGACCGCGGCCTGATCGTCGAACTCGGCGGCCGCCACTCCAGCGTCGTCCGCCTCCTCCCCCCTCTCACCCTGACCGACGAACAGGCGGCGGCCGTCCTCGACCGCCTCGCCGACGCCATCCCCGCCGCCACCCGCCGCTAAGGACCCCCATGCCCGACCCCCTCCACCCCACACCCCCACCTCCCCCCAACCCCCTCCCGCCCGCCACCGCGGCCCCACCCCTCCAGCCGTCGCGGCCCCTGACCGTCACCTCGGCCCCCCCGCCCGTCACTCCGGTCCCCCCTGCCGGCACTTCGGTCCCGCCGCCCGTCACTTCGGTCGCGCCTCCCGGCGCCTCGCTCCCGGCTCCCGGCGCTTTGGACTCCGTCCTCCCGGCAGCCGCCCCTACGCTGCCGCCGCCGTCGCCCGGCACCTCGGGCTCGGCCCTCCAGTCGCCGCCGCCACTGACTGGCACCTCAGTCCCGGCTCCCGGCGCCTCGCTCCCGGCTCCCGGCGCTTTGGACTCCGTCCTCCCGGCAGCCGCCCCTACGCTGCCGCCGCTGTCGCCCGGCACCTCGGGCTCGGCCCTCCAGTCGCCGCCGCCACTGACCGTCACCTCAGTCCCGGCTCCCGGCGCCTCGCTCCCGGCTCCCGGCGCTTTGGACTCCGTCCTCCCGGCAGCCGCCCCCACGCTGCCGCCGCCGTCGCCCGGCACCTCCGGCCCGGACCTCCAGTCGCCGCCGCCACTGACCGGTACCTCGGTCTCCCCTCCCGGCACTTCGGTCCCGCGTCCCGGCGCCTTGGACTCCGCCCTCGCGGCGGCAACCCCCACGCTGCCGCCACTGTCGACCGCCACCTCGGGCCCGCCCCTCCAGCCGTCGCCGCCACTGACCGTCACTTCGGGCTCGGCCCTCCCTTCGGCCGCCCCCACGGCGCTGCGGCCCGGCACCTCGGGTCCCACCCTCCCGTCGGCCGACGCCACGGTGCCCCCGGTCCCGCCCACGGTGCTGCCTCCCGCGGCGGGGGATCCCGCCCTTGCGCCGGTCCCGTCCGTGGTGTCGCTGCCTGGCTCCTTGGGTTCGCCTCTTCCGTCGGTTGCCGTCAGGGTGTCCGCGGTCCCGCCCACGGTGCTGCCAGCCGCCGCGGAGGATCCCACGCTCCCGCCGGCCCCGTCCACGATGCCGCTGCCCGCAGCTTTGGGTTCCAGCCTTCCCCCGGGCCCGCCGTCCGGTGCCTTGGGCTCCGCCCTGTCGTTGGTGGCCCCCGCAGTGCGGCCACCCGGCACCTCGGGTCCCACCCACCCGTCGGACCCGTCCGCGGTGCCACCGGTGCTGCCGCCCGCAGAGTCGGACCGCACCCTTCCGTCGTCGACCCCCACGGTGCTGCTGTCGGCCCCATCCTCGGTCTCGCCTCCGGGGGCCTTGGACTCCGCCCTCCCGCCGGTGGCCCCCACACGGCCGCCACCCGATACCTCGGGCTCCTCCCATCCGTCGGTCCCGTTCACGGGGCTGCCGCCTACAGCCTTGGACCCGACCCTTCCGCAGGCGACGCCTACGGTGCTGGGGCCCGGCGCCTTGGGTCCCACCCTTCCGTCGGCCCCGTCCACGGGGGCGCCGTCCGCAGCCTTGGGATCCAGCCTTCCCCAGGCCGGGTCCACGGTGTCGTCGGCCCCGCTGCGCACCCCCTTGGGGCCCACCTCCCCGCCACCCGCCTCCGCGCAGCCACCTGCCAACCCCCCACAACCACCGCAGACTCCGACCGCGGCCACCCCGCCGCCCCCGGCTCCGCTGGGGTCTCCACCACCTCAGGCCGCTGCCGCCCCGCCCCCTCCGCTCACGACTTCGCCGGAGCCCCCGCAGGCTCGGGCCGCGTCCATCCCGCCGCCGGCGCTCACCACTCCGCTACCGTCCCCGCCGGCCCAGGCTGAGCCCGCGACGCCGGGGCCGATGCCCGCTGATCCCTTGGCGTCTCCCGGCTTCCGGCCCACCCCTGGCCGTCCGGCGGCCTCTGGTCCTACCGGGCCGGTGGTCGCCGACCCGCTACGGCCCCCACCCACTCCGGGTGAGTCCGCACCGCCTAGGCCGATGCCCGCTGCTCCGCAGGCGTCACCGGACTCTCCGTCTGCCCCGGCCCCTCCGCCGACGGTGTCTTCTGATCGGCTGGGTTCGCCGCTCCCTACGACCGCCTCCGCGCCGCCCGCCGATCCGCCGCTGTCACTGCTTGCTGCGACTGATTCCGTTCCTCCGTCGCCGGACTCGTCGCCTGCTCCCGCGCTGCCGCTCTCGGCACCGGCCGAGCGGCTGGGCTCGCCGCTCCCGTCGGCGGCGGCTTCCGTGCCGCCCGGCTCGACGCCTGACGATGCGCCACGGTCCCTGCTGGCTCCGGCCGAGCCGGTCACCCCGTCGCCGATGCCCGCTGATCGGCTCACCTCATCGGATTCTTCGCTCGCCCCCGTGCTGCCGTTGTCGGACCATGCCGATCCGTCACGGCTCCCCCTTGCTCCGACCGCGGCCGCACCCCTGCCGATGCCGGGGCCCGTCGCTCCATCGGGGATGTCGGCCTCGCCCCTCGGCACGCCACCCGGTGTAGGGGGCGGTCCGGGTCCCTCTCCGGACGCTCCGGGCTCTCCCCCTGCCTTCGGATACGGGCACACGCCCTCCATGCCTCTCCCCATCGGCTCCTCACCATGGCCGACTCCGGAGGAGGCCGGTCCCCGCTCAACCGCATCAGCCGCTCCTCCCGGAGGACCGCCCACGATCGGTGCACCCCCTGGGGGCGCCCAGGGCTCACCTGCTCCGGACGGGCATTGGCCCTCTCTGCTCCTGACCGCCCCCACAGTGCTCCAGCCGACGCCGCCCCCCGCCCCGGGGCCCCGGTCCGCCGCCGAGAGCGCACCGGCGCCAGCCCCCGTAGCCCCAGCCGCACCACCACCGCCGTCCCCGCCCCTGGGATCCGCGCCTACGTCGCCTTCGTCCCCGCCCCTCGGATCCGGGCCCAAGTCGCCGTCGGCCTCGCCTCTGGCGTCCGGGCCTACGCTGCCGTCGTCCCGGCCCCTGGGGTCCGGGCCCAAGTCGCCGTGGGCCTCGCCCCTGGGGTCCGCGCCTACGTCGCCTTCGTCCCCGCCCCTCGGGTCCGAGCCCGCGCCGCCGTCGGCCCCGCCCCTGGGGTCCGGGCCTACGCTGCCGTCGGCCTCGCCCCTGGGGTCCGGGCCTACGCTGCCGTCGGCTTCGCCCCTTGGATCCGTCCCCCTGCCGCTGTCGGCCCCGACTCTTGGATCCGTGCCCATGCCGCTGTCGACCCCGATGCCCGGAACCGCACCTACGTCGCCGTCGGGCCCGGCCCCCGGCGCCGGGCTGGCACCTTCTCCGGACGGCCGCCCCTCGCCCTCCCTGACGGCCTCCGCCGGGAACCTGCCGATCCGGATCGGGGAGCCTTCCGGTACTGAGCCCACGGCTCCCAGCACGAGCCCAGCCCCGGCCGTCGCGGGGGCCCCGGACGGGCAGCCCGCAGTCAATGCGGCCTCGGCTGGAACGGCTGTTTCGGCCCGAACCACCTCCTCCCTCCCCGCGGACGGCACTCCGTCCGCGTCACCTTCGGCTGCTGCGACCCGACCCGAGTCGCCCGCTTCGCCCGCGGCCCCGGGCAGCGAGCCTCCATTCGCAGCCCCCTCAGGGCAGGCGCCACCCGCTTCGCCGGAACGTTCTCCTCAGCCTGCCGCCGATCCTGCTGCGGCAGACGGTTTCCCCCTGTCCTCCGTCGACGCGGATGTGGCCAGTGGGCCGCCGCCTACCGCGTGGCCGCCGTTGCTCGGTCCGGCGGACGGTTCCTCTCGGTCCTCTGCCGATGGGGCTGTGTCCGGTGAGTCGACGCTGCGGTCTACGGCGTGGCCGCCGTTGCTCGGTGCGGCGGACGCCTCCCCTCGGTCCGCCGTCGATGCGGCCGTGTCCGGTGGGTCTTCGAGCGGGGCCGCCGCCTGGCCGTCGGTGGCCGGTGGCTTGGCGCAGGTCGGGGGAGCGGCTCTCAGTGGGGTCTTGGGCAGGGCGTCCTCGACCGTGGCTTCGCGGCCGGGTTCCGGGGACGCGGCCGATGGTGGTCCGGCAGGACTGGCTGAGGGGTTGCCGGGCGGGGGCTCCGCGGAGGCCCAGGCCGGGCGGTCCGGGGCGGAAGTCCGGGGAGCGGCGACCGGACCCGGCTCCTCGGCAGACCCGGCGCCTCCGGGACCCGGGCGTTCGGGCGAGCTGCCCTCGGGAGGTCAGAGCAGGGCCGTGCCCAAGGGGCCTTCTGAGGTGGCCCCTTCGGCCTCGGGTTCCACCGGCACGCCCATCGCTGCCCAGGACGCGGTGGCCCCACGACACGGCGCAGCCGAAGCGGAGGAGCGGGCCACGGCGTCGGCGCCGCCGGGTGACGGCTCCACCGGTCCTGCAGGTGGGCTTCCGGGCATGCCTGCCGCGGGCATGCCCTGGCCGCCGGCAGAGCCGCAGTCACCTGCCGCGGTGCCACGGCAGAAGGACGGTACCGCCCGGCCCCGCGCGGGAGCGGCCGAGCCGTTGGACCACCCCGATCCCAGGGTCGCCGCCGAGGCCGCCTCGGTGGAGAACCTGCTGCGCTGCTGGGTCCGCGAGACCGGACTCGAACAGCCCGCCGGGCCCGTCCTGCGCATCCCCCTCCCCGCATCGGGCGCCGCCCTGCTCGTCGCCGTCCGCTACTGGTCCGCAGCCGGCTGGCACCGCTTCGGCCCGGCCCGCATCGAAGGCGTCACCGCCGACGCCCCGGCCGTGGACGCGGTCACCCTCGCGGCGCTGATCTCCCGTGAAGGCGAAGCCACCCTTGGAGACACCGCGGGAAACGCCCATGGCGACGGCGCCCCCGGCGGCGCCGACCTCGTCGGGCGGGTTGCCGACTCGGTGCACCGGACCGCCGATTTCATCACCGACCGCCGCCAGCGCCCGGCCGCACCCGACCCCGTCGCCGCCGACCGGTTCCTCACCGCCGAACAGTCCCTCCTCCTCGGCCATCCGCTGCACCCGACCCCGAAGAGCCGCGAAGGGCTCTCCGAAGCCGAAGTGCGCAGCTACTCACCCGAACTGCACGGTTCCTTCCCCCTGCACTGGGTGGCGGTCGCACCCGCCGTCCTCGCCACCGACTCGGCCTGGACCGAACGCGGCCGCCCGGTCCCCGCCGCCCAGCTCCTGGGCCGCCTCGCCCCCGGGCTCCCGGTGCCCGACGGCGCCGCCTCCCTTCCCCTTCACCCCTGGCAGGCCCGCGACCTGCTCCAGCGCCCCGCGGTCGCCGCCCTCCGCGACGCGGGACTCCTGTACGACCTGGGCCTGTACGGCGCCCCCTGGTACCCGACCTCCTCCATCCGCACCGTCCACCAGCCCGGCGCCCCCGCGATGCTCAAGCTCTCCCTCGGCCTGCGCATCACCAACTCCCGTCGGGAGAACCTCCGCAAGGAACTCCACCGAGGCATCGAGGTGCACCGGCTGCTCCGCACCGGACTCGCCGAGCGGTGGCAGTCCGCCCACCCCGGCTTCGACATCGTCCGCGATCCCGCGTGGGTCGCCGTCGACGCCCCGGACGGCACACCCGTCCCCGGACTCGACGTCCTGCTCCGGCACAACCCCTTCCGACCGGGCGACGACGCCCTCTGCATCGCCGCACTGACCGCACCCCGCCCGTGGCCCGGGCGGACCGGCATGAGCTCCCGGCTCGCCGAGACCATCTCGGGGCTCGCCGCCACCACGGGGCGGACGACCTCCGCCGTCGCCGCCGAGTGGTTCCTGCGCTACCTCGAACACGTCGTCCTGCCGGTCCTCGCCTTCGACGCACTCGCCGGCATCGCCCTCGAAGCGCACCAGCAGAACACGCTGGTCCTCCTCGACCCGGCCGGCTGGCCGGTCGGCGGCCGCTACCGCGACAACCAGGGCTACTACTTCCGGGAATCCCGCCGCGCGGAGCTGGAGCGCCGGCTCCCCGGAATCGGCGCCACGAGCGACACCTTCGTCTCCGACGCCGTCACCGACGAACGCTTCGCCTACTACCTCGGCATCAACAACGTGCTCGGTCTCATCGGAGCCTTCGGATCCCAGCGGCTCGCCGACGAACGCATCCTGCTGGCCGCCTTTCGTCGTTTCCTCGGCAAGGCCAGGGGCCTCGGCCCGCTCCCCGAGAGGCTGCTCGACTCGCCCACCCTGCGCTGCAAGGCGAATCTGCTCACCCGCCTCGGAGGCCTGGACGAGCTCGTCGGCCCCGTCGACACCCAGTCCGTCTACGTCACCATCGCCAACCCCCTTCACGATTGACGCGTCAGCACCGAAACGGAGAAGAGCCCCCGATGCCCTCCACCGACTTCCACACCGGAGTGCTCCACACCGGCGTGCTCCTCACGGATCGGTTCCGCTCCGATGCGTTCCGCACCGACGTGCCGTGTCTGCGCGCCGAGTCGCTTCCCCAGCTCGCCGAGGCCGATCTCCTCGACTCCCCGGCTGCCTGGGGCGGCGTCACGACGCGGTCCGGTGTCTTCCGCCTCGAACCCGTACGGCTCGACCACGACCTGGACCTGCTCACCGGCTGGATGAACGACCCGCAGGTGGACGCCTATTGGGAACTCGCCGGCCCGGCCGGTGTCACCGCCGCCCACGTCTGGGCGCAGATGGTCGGAGACAGTCGCAGCATCCCGTGCCTCGGCCTCCTCGACGGCACGCCGATGAGCTACTGGGAGATCTACCGGGCCGACCTCGACCCGCTCTCCGCGTACTACCCGGCGCGCCCCCACGACACGGGTATCCACCTGCTCATCGGAGACGGCACGAACCGCGGCCGAGGTCTGGGCACCGCGCTCCTGCGCGCCGTCGCCGACCTGGTGCTCGACAACCGCCCCCACTGCATGCGCGTCATCGCCGAACCGGACATCCGCAACACCCCCTCCGTATCAGCCTTCCTGAACTCCGGCTTCCGCTGCCCCACCGAAATCGACCTGCCCGGCAAACGAGCCGCCCTGATGATCCGCGAGCGGGCGCTGCGCAATCTCCTCTGAGTGCCGCTCCGCGCTTCCCGTACCTCCAGGCCGTTCCGTTCCTGCCCATTCCTTCATTTCCCGTACTACTCACCCCGAAAACCCTGCGCCGCGCAGCAACTTTCCCGAATCCGAGGAGTCCCGTGCAGAATTTCCCCGCAGCCCCCGACTCCCCAGGCCCCCACTTCTCTGACACCGTGCCCCCGTCGCCCCAGCACCCGTGCACGCCGCCCGAACTGAACCGCCTGACCTGGGACTTCGCCGCCCGCCGCCTGCTTGCGAAGATGCTCGGCGAGTTCGCGTACGAGGAGATCATCACCCCGGTCCCCGCCCCGGCCGCCTCCGGCGACGCCTGGACGCTGACCCTCGACGACGGCAGCAGCCTCGGCTTCCGGGCCCGCCGCCGCGCGTACGGCAGCTGGCACGTCACCCCCGACACGATCACCCTCACCCCGCAGTCCGCCTCCGCCGGGTCGCCGGCCGCCTTCGGGGACCCGTACGCCTTCCTCATCCGCGCGCGCACCCTCCTCGGCCTCGACGGCGCCACTCTCGGCCACCTCGTCCGCGAGCTCAGCGCCACGCTCGCGGCCGACGCCCGCATCGACCACACCGCGCTCACCGCGGACGTCCTCGCCGACCTCGACTACGCGGCCCTCGAAGGCCACCAGACCGGCCACCCCTGGCTCGTCCTCAACAAGGGGCGGATCGGACTCTCCGCCTCCGACACCGCCGCCTGGGCGCCCGAGGCCCGCACCGCCCAGCGCCTGCCCTGGCTCGCCGCCCACACCTCCCTCGCGCACTACCGGGGCACCGCCGGCCTGGAAGACCCCGCCCGCCTCTACTCCGCCGAGCTCGACCCCGTCACCCGCGCCCTCTTCGACCGGACCCTGCGCGACCGCGGCCTCGACCCGCTCGGCTACCTCTACCTCCCGGTCCACCCCTGGCAGTGGGACGAGGTCCTCCTGCCCCTCTTCGCCCCGGCCCTCGCCGCCGGCACCCTGGTGCCGCTCCCCGCCGACCCCGACCTCCGTCTTCCCCAGCAGTCGATCCGCACCTTCCTCAACCTCACCCGCCCCGACCGCCACAGCGTCAAGCTGCCGCTCTCCGTCCTCAACACCATGGTCTGGCGCGGCCTGCCCTCGGACCTGGCCCTCGCGGCGCCCGCCGTCACCGCCTGGATCCACTCCCTGCGCGACGGCGACCCCTTCCTCCGCGAGGAATGCGGAGTGATCCTGCTCGGCGAGGTCGCCTCCGTCACGGTCCGCCACCCCGTCTACGACGCGCTCCCCGAAGTCCCCTACCAGTACAAGGAGCTCCTCGGCGCGATCTGGCGCGAGCCGCTGACCCGACACCTCGCTCCCGGCGAGCGGGCCCGCACGCTCTCCTCGCTCCTGCACACCGATCCCCGCGGCCGCTCCTTCACCGCCGAGCTCGTCGCCCGTTCCGGTCTGACGCCCACGGTCTGGCTCCAGCGCCTCTTCGCCGCGCTGCTGCCGCCGCTGCTCCGCTTCCTCTACCGCTACGGCACCGTCTTCTCCCCGCACGGAGAGAACACCGTCGTGATCTTCGACGAGCACGACGTCCCGGTCCGGCTCGCGGTCAAGGACTTCGTGGACGACGTCAACATCAGCGCCGAACCGCTGCCCGAGCTGGCGGCCGTGCCTGACGAGGTCCGGGCGGTGCTGCTCACCGAGCCCGCGGACTTCCTGCCCCAGTTCATCCACTCGGGGCTCTTCGTCGGCGTCTTCCGCTACCTCTCCGCCCTCTGCGAGGACCGGCTCGGGGTCCCGGAGGACACGTTCTGGTCCCTCGTGCGGGCGGAGATCCTGCGCCACCAGGCCCGTTTCCCGGAGCTCAAGGAGCGCTACGAGCTCTTCGACCTCCTCGGCGAACGCATCGTGAGGCTCTGCCTGAACAGGAACCGTCTCTACGAGGACGGCTACCGCGACCGCCCCGACCGCCCGCACGCCGTGCGGTACGGCACCGTGCCGAACCCCCTCCACCGGTCATGACCGCTCGCCGGTGCGGTCACTGTCGGCGGAGCCCCGTAGGGTTGGCACTGCTATGACGAAGCCCTCCCTCCCCGACCTGCTGCACGCCGCCGTCTCCGCCGTCGGCGGCACGGAGCGCCCCGGCCAGGTGGCCATGGCCGAAGCCGTCGCCGAAGCGATCGACGACAGTTCCCACCGCCTCATCCAGGCCGGTACCGGCACCGGTAAGTCCCTGGGCTACCTGGTGCCGGCCCTCGCGCACGGCGAGCGCGTGGTCGTGGCCACGGCGACGCTGGCCCTCCAGCGCCAGCTCGTCGAGCGCGACCTGCCCCGGACGGTGGAGGCGCTGCATCCGCAGCTCCGCCGCCGCCCGCAGTTCGCCATGCTCAAGGGCCGCTCCAACTACCTGTGCCTGCACCGTCTGCACGAGGGCGCCCCGCAGGACGAGGAGGAGGGCCTCTTCGACCAGTTCGAGGCGGCCACCCCGACCAGCAAGCTCGGCCAGGACCTGCTGCGGCTGCGCGACTGGGCGGACGAGACCGAGACGGGCGACCGCGACGACCTCACGCCGGGCGTCTCCGACAAGGCCTGGGCGCAGATCTCCGTCTCCTCCCGCGAATGTCTGGGCGCGACGAAGTGCGCGTACGGCGCGGAGTGCTTCGCGGAGGCCGCCCGCGAGCGGGCCAAGCTCGCGGACGTGGTCGTCACCAACCACGCGCTCCTCGCCATCGATGCCATCGAGGGCGCACCGGTCCTCCCGCAGCACGAGGTGCTGATCGTCGACGAGGCCCACGAGCTGGTGTCCCGGGTGACCGGGGTCGCCACGGGAGAGCTCACCCCGGGCCAGGTCAACCGCGCCGTGAAGCGTGCGGCGAAGCTGGTCGACGAGAAGACCGCCGACTCCCTGCAGACCGCGTCCGAGACCTTCGAGCGGGTCATGGAGCTGGCCCTCCCCGGCCGCCTGGAGGAGATCCCCGAGGACCTCGGCTACGCGCTGATGGCCCTGCGGGACGCCTCGCGCAGCGTGATCTCGGCGATCGGCAACACGCGGGACAAGTCCGTCCACGACGAGGACGCCGTCCGCAAGCAGGCGCTCGCCGCGGTGGAGAGCGTGCACGGGGTGGCCGAGCGGATCACGGCCGGCTCCGAGTACGACGTGGTCTGGTACGAACGCCACGACCGCTTCGGCGCCACCCTGCGAGTGGCTCCCCTGTCGGTGTCCGGCCTGCTGCGGGAGAAGCTGTTCGCGGACCGGTCGGTGGTCCTGACCTCCGCGACCCTCAAGCTCGGCGGCGACTTCAACGGAGTGGCCGCGTCGATGGGCCTGGCCCCGGAGGGCGTCGAGGGCGAGGACGTGCCGCAGTGGAAGGGTCTCGACGTCGGCTCGCCCTTCGACTATCCCAAGCAGGGCATCCTCTACGTCGCCAAGCACCTGGCCACCCCCGGCCGCGAGGGCACCCGCGGCGACATGATGGACGAGCTCGCGGAGCTGATCGAGGCGGCGGGCGGCCGCACCCTCGGACTGTTCTCCTCCATGCGCGGGGCGAAGGCCGCCGCCGAGGAGCTGCGCGGCCGGCTGGAGAACCCGATCCTGCTCCAGGGCGAGGAGACCCTCGGCGAGCTGATCAAGGCCTTCGCCGCCGATCCGAAGACCTGCCTGTTCGGGACCCTGTCGCTGTGGCAGGGCGTGGACGTCCCGGGGCCCAGCTGCCAGTTGGTGATCATGGACAGGATCCCGTTCCCGCGACCCGACGACCCGCTGATGAGCGCCCGGCAGAAGGCGGTCGAGGAGCGCGGCGGCAACGGCTTCATGTCCGTCGCGGCGACGCACGCGGCACTGCTCATGGCCCAGGGCGCGGGCCGGCTCGTACGGGCCACCGGCGACAAGGGCGTCGTCGCGGTCCTGGACCCCCGGCTGGCCACGGCCCGGTACGGGAGCTTCCTGCGGGCCACGCTGCCGGACTTCTGGTACACCACGGACCGCAATCAGGTCCGCCGCTCGCTCGCCGCGATCGACGCCGCGGCGCAGGCCGACGGGAAGTAACACGAAGCAGCCCTGGGACCGGCGCAGTAGGTCCCAGGGCTGGATGAGGGCGCGGGCAGTCAGAGCCGGCGCAGTACCGCCACGACCTTGCCGAGGATGGTGGCCTCGTCGCCGGGGATCGGCTGGTAGGCGGCGTTGTGCGGGAGCAGCCAGACATGGCCGTCCTCGCGCTTGAAGCGCTTGACCGTGGCCTCGCCTTCGAGCATGGCGGCGACGATGTCGCCGTTCTCCGCGACGGGCTGGCGGCGGACGGTCACCCAGTCGCCGTCACAGATCGCGGCCTCGACCATCGAGTCGCCCACGACCTTGAGGCAGAACAGCTCTCCGTCGCCCACGAGCTGGCGGGGGAGGGGGAACACGTCCTCCACCGACTCCTCGGCGAGGATCGGGCCACCGGCCGCGATCCGGCCGACCAGGGGCACGTACGAGGCCGCGGGCTTGCCCGTGGTGTCCGTGGGCTGCGAGCTGGGCTGGTCGGAGCCGCGGACCTCGTACGCCCGGGGGCGGTGGGGGTCGCGGCGCAGGAAGCCCTTGCGCTCCAGGGCCATCAGCTGGTGCGCGACCGAAGAGGTGCTGGACAGGCCGACCGCCTGGCCGATCTCCCGCATCGACGGCGGGTAGCCGCGCCGCTGCACCGAGTCGCGAATGACCTCGATGACCCTCCGCTGCCGGTCCGTGAGCCCGGAGCTGTCGGCGCGGATGCCTGGAGGTCGCCCTGGCAGCGAGCGTGCGGGGCGTACGGGCTCCGCCTCCGGGTTCAGACTTGCGTCATTCATGGCATGCACCGGCTCAAGTCGGCTCTGGGAGCGGTTCTGGGCAGTGATGGTGGCACTGTCTGCGGTGGTGGTCACGTCGGCCCCTCTCGAAATGTTCTCCCTAGCTGGACAACGGTAGTTGCTTTCGAAAGGTTGCGCCAAACACACGTTCGAGTGAAAAATCGGAGATCACCCACCGTGTTCACTTCGTGAGGTGTATATGCCGCCGACGGGCCGTCCGGGCCGAACGGGGGTTCGGCTCCGGAGCCACTGCTTACGGTACCCTTCCGGGTCGGGTCGCCGCCGTCCGGGTCTGTGCCCAGTGTGGCACCGCGAGGCCTGTTATCCGGCCACCGGACGCCGCGACACGCGGAGCGGTGTAAATCCACCACAACCCAAGATCTAGTGGTTGGATGAGCGCTGCCACCCAGAAGTTGTGGTCCTCGGTCGGCCGGGGCCCTCGACATCGCATATGCTTGTGGCTGCTTCGAGAGCCTCCGACAGAGCTTCGACTCTGCCGTTCAGGGGTCTCACGAGGTGATTCAGTCGTGCCAAGAGGAGGGTGAGGGAACCATGCACTGCCCCTTCTGCAGGCACCCCGACAGCCGTGTCGTCGACAGTCGCACCACCGACGACGGCACGTCGATCCGCCGGCGCCGCCAGTGCCCCGACTGCTCCCGTCGCTTCACGACGGTGGAGACGGCCTCACTGATGGTGATCAAGCGCAGCGGGGTGACCGAACCCTTCAGCCGTACCAAGGTCATCTCCGGCGTGCGCAAGGCGTGCCAGGGGCGGCCGGTCACCGAGGACGCCCTCGCCAAACTCGGCCAGCGGGTCGAGGAGGCGCTGCGCGCCACCGGGAGCGCCGAGCTGACCACCCACGACGTGGGTCTGGCCATACTCGGCCCGTTGCAGGACCTCGATCTGGTCGCTTACCTCCGGTTCGCGTCCGTTTACAAGGCGTTCGACACACTCGAAGACTTCGAGACCGCCATCGCGGAACTCCGCGTGCCGCGGCCTCACCAAGAGTGCGAGCCCGGTGGGACCGCTCCGGTCCCCGTGCCCGCCTCCGCCGCCGACTGACCGGCCTGCCCGTTCCCCGTCGCACGCGCGTCGTGGAACGGCCGGTGGGTCCGGCGAAGAAGACGTAGATACAAGACACACAGCACCGTGCCGCGGAATAGCGCTGGCACTTTAGGGCGTTTTGCCCGCATTGGGAGGAACGGCATGACAGAGACGGCGAGCAGCTCGGCACGAGGTTCCCGCGCCAAGGGCACCAAGACTGCCAAGAGCGGCCTGCGTATCGAGCGCATCCACACCACCCCGGGCGTGCACCCGTACGACGAGGTGACCTGGGCGCGCCGCGACGTCGTCATGACCAACTGGCGCGACGGCTCGGTGAACTTCGAGCAGTACGGCGTCGAGTTCCCCGACTTCTGGTCGGTGAACGCGGTCAACATCGTCACCAGCAAGTACTTCCGCGGTGCGGTCGGCACCCCGCAGCGCGAGACCGGTCTGAAGCAGCTCATCGACCGGATCGTGAAGACGTACACGAAGGCCGGCGAGGACTTCGACTACTTCACGTCGCCCGCCGACGCGGAGATCTTCGAGCACGAGCTGACCTACGCGCTCCTGCACCAGATCTTCAGCTTCAACTCGCCGGTGTGGTTCAACGTCGGCACGCCCCAGCCGCAGCAGGTCTCCGCCTGCTTCATCCTGGCCGTCGACGACTCCATGGAGTCGATCCTCGACTGGTACAAGGAAGAGGGCATGATCTTCAAGGGCGGCTCCGGCGCCGGCCTGAACCTCTCCCGCATCCGCTCCTCCAAGGAGCTCCTCTCCTCCGGCGGCAACGCCTCCGGCCCGGTCTCCTTCATGCGCGGCGCCGACGCGTCCGCCGGAACGATCAAGTCGGGCGGCGCCACCCGCCGCGCGGCCAAGATGGTCGTCCTGGACGTGGACCACCCGGACGTCGAGGACTTCATCGCCACCAAGGTGAAGGAAGAGGAGAAGATCCGCGCCCTGCGCGACGCGGGCTTCGACATGGACCTGGGCGGCGACGACATCACGTCCGTCCAGTACCAGAACGCCAACAACTCCGTCCGCGTGAACGACGAGTTCATGACGGCCGTCGAGAACGGCACCGAGTTCGGCCTGCGCGCCCGCATGACCGGCGAGGTCATCGAGACGGTCGACGCCAAGTCGCTCTTCCGCAAGCTCGCCGAGGCCGCGTGGGCCTGCGCCGACCCGGGCATCCAGTACGACGGTGTGATCAACAACTGGCACACCTGCCCCGAGTCCGGCCGCATCACCGCGTCCAACCCGTGCAGCGAGTACATGCACCTGGACAACACGTCCTGCAACCTCGCTTCGCTGAACCTGATGAAGTTCCTCGACGACGACGGCAAGGGCAACCAGTCCTTCGACGCCGAGCGCTTCTCCAAGGTCGTCGAGCTGGTCATCACCGCGATGGACATCTCCATCTGCTTCGCGGACTTCCCGACGCAGAAGATCGGCGAGAACACCCGCGCCTTCCGCCAGCTGGGCATCGGCTACGCCAACCTCGGCGCCCTGCTGATGGCCACCGGCCACGCGTACGACTCCGACGGCGGCCGCACCCTCGCCGCGTCGATCACCTCGCTGATGACCGGTACCGCGTACAAGCGCTCC
Organism: Streptomyces sp. GL_141; assembly: GCF_057834385.1. NCBI lineage: Bacteria > Bacillati > Actinomycetota > Actinomycetes > Kitasatosporales > Streptomycetaceae > Streptomyces > Streptomyces sp. GL_141. Next base: position 2,127,031 of record NZ_CM174402.1, on the reverse strand, counting down.
GCCGAGCTGGCCGCGATCGTCGGCCCGTACGACGGCTACGCCCGCAACGCCGAGTCGCACAAGCGCGTCATGAAGCAGCACGCCGACGCCAACGCCGTCGCGCCGCGCACCGAGGACCTGGACAACGTCATCTGGGCCGCGGCCACCGAGGCCTGGCAGGACGTGATCCGCCTCGGCGAGAAGAACGGCTTCCGCAACTCGCAGGCCTCCGTCCTCGCGCCGACCGGCACCATCGGTCTCGCGATGTCCTGTGACACCACCGGTGTCGAGCCGGACCTGGCCCTGGTCAAGTTCAAGAAGCTCGTCGGCGGCGGCTCGATGCAGATCGTCAACGGCACCGTTCCGCAGGCCCTGCGCCGCATGGGCTACCAGGAAGAGCAGATCGAGGCGATCGTCGCCCACATCGCCGAGCACGGCGTGGTCGTCGACGCCCCGGGCCTGAAGCAGGAGCACTACTCGGTCTTCGACTGCGCGATGGGCGAGCGTTCCATCTCCGCGATGGGCCACGTGCGCATGATGGCCGCGATCCAGCCCTGGATCTCCGGCGCGATCTCGAAGACGGTCAACATGCCGGAGACGGCGACCGTCGAGGAGATCGAGGAGATCTACTTCGAGGCGTGGAAGCTGGGCGTCAAGGCGCTCGCGATCTACCGCGACAACTGCAAGGTCGGCCAGCCCCTCTCCGCGAAGAAGAAGGAAGAGGAGAAGGTCGAGGTCACCGAGAAGGCCGAGGAGACCATCCGCACGGCGGTCGAGAAGGTCATCGAGTACCGCCCGGTCCGCAAGCGCCTCCCGAAGGGCCGCCCGGGGATCACCACCTCCTTCACGGTCGGTGGCGCCGAGGGCTACATGACCGCGAACTCCTACCCGGACGACGGTCTCGGCGAGGTCTTCCTGAAGATGTCCAAGCAGGGTTCGACCCTCGCGGGCATGATGGACGCCTTCTCGATCGCCGTCTCGGTCGGTCTGCAGTACGGCGTCCCGCTGGAGACGTACGTCGCGAAGTTCACGAACATGCGCTTCGAGCCGGCCGGCATGACGGACGACCCGGACGTGCGGATGGCGCAGTCGATCGTCGACTACATCTTCCGTCGCGTGGCGCTCGACTTCCTGCCCTTCGAGACCCGCTCGGCCCTCGGCATCCACTCCGCCGAGGAGCGTCAGCGCCACCTGGACACCGGTTCCTACGAGCCCCTCGACGAGGAGCTCGACACGGAGTCCCTGACCCAGGCGGCCCCGCTCGCCGCGGTCCAGGCCGTCCCGGCCCCCAAGCCGGTCGCGATCGTCCCGGCCCCGGCCGCCAAGACGGCGCACTCCAACGCCGAACTGGTCGAGATGCAGCTCGGCGTCTCCGCCGACGCCCCGCTGTGCTTCTCCTGCGGTACGAAGATGCAGCGCGCCGGCTCCTGCTACATCTGCGAGGGCTGCGGCTCCACCAGCGGCTGCAGCTGACACCGGCGGTAGCCGTCGGCGCGGGACGCACCCGCGCGGACGGCTGACCAGCGGCTCATGAAGGGGACCGGCCATCGGCCGGTCCCCTTCGTCGTGCCCTCGGCCCGGTGCCGACGTGGTCGTGCCGGGGTGGTGCTGTATTTAGCTAATTAGCTCATGTGCTAAAAAGATCGCATGGCTGAGAACAGCGAGAGCGACGACGATGCCGGCGTCTTCCGGGCGCTCGCCGACCCCACGCGGCGCCAGATCCTGGAGGATCTGCGCGGCGGGGAGCTGGCGGCCGGGGAGATCGCCGGCCGGTTCACCATCAGCGCCCCGTCCGTGTCGCGGCACCTGGGGGTGCTGAAGTCCGCGGGGCTGGTGCGGGAGCGGCGCGACGGCAACCGCATCCTCTACACGCTCGTCGAGGAGCGGCTGGCCGCCTCCGTCGGGCGGTTCCTCAGCATGGTGTGCCCGGAGCAGATCGTGCTGCGGCACCAGCGGCGCAAGAACGAGTCGGGAGAGAGCGCGGAATGATCAGTCTGAAGCTCGCGAGTGTCATCGAGCGGCGGCTGCTCGTGAACTACCGGGTCGAGCCCGAGGTGGCGGCGGGACTGCTGCCGGCCGGGATGAGGCCGCAGCTCGTCGGCGGCTGGGCCGTTGCCGGGATCTGCCTGCTGCGGCTCGGGGACACCCGGCCGAGGTGGGCGCCGGCCGGTACCGGAGTGCGCAGCGAGAACGCGGCGCACCGGATCTCCGTCGAATGGGACGGACCGGACGGGGTCGAGGCGGGCGTCTGGATCCCGCGCCGCGACAGCGGTTCCCGGCTCAACGTCCTGGCGGGCGGCCGGCTGTTCCCCGGGGCGCACGGGGCGGCCGTCTTCGACGTACGGGAGACCCCGCAGGAGATCGGGGTCGCGTACGAGACCAAGGACGCCTCCACGCGGGTCGGCGTCGTGGCCCGGGTCGCGGACGAACTGCGCGGCAGCCGGCTGTTCGGGGACCTGGCCGAGGCCTCCGAGTTCTTCCGGCAGGGTGACCGCGGATACTCGCCGGCCAGTGCCGAGGGACGGCTCGACGGCATGCAACTGCACACGGACGCGTGGCGGGTGGAGGCCACCGAGGTCACCCGCGCCGAGTCCTCCTTCTTCGAGGACCCCGAGCGCTTCCCGGCCGGCACGGCGCACTTCGACTGCGCCCTGCTGATGCGCGACGTGCCCGTGGAGTGGCACCCGCTGGGCTCCGCCGCCGGTGCGGGGTGTGCCGTGCCGGCCGCGTGAAAGCGGTTTGGCGTCCCGGGCCGGCGAGCCGATCATTGTGCCGGGGCGGCCGTGACCGGGCGCCCCGTACGTGACGGCACGGTGTGGGGGAGCAGCCATGTGGAACGGTGACGCACTGGATCTGGACGCCTATCTGGCGAGGATCGGCTGGAGCGGCGGGGAACTCCGGCCGGACCTGGAGACGTTGAAGGCAGTGCACCGGGCGCATGCCGGTGCGATCACCTTCGAGAGCCTGGACGTGCTGTTCGGCCGCCCCGTCGGGCTGGACGTCAAGACGGTCGAGGACAAGCTCGTGCACGGCCGCCGCGGCGGCTACTGCTACGAGCAGAACACCCTGCTGGCCGCCGCCCTGGAGCGGATCGGCTTCGAGGTCTCCGGACGCGGCGCCCGCAACCGCACCCGGGGGGACACCCTGACCGCGGTGACGCACGCCGTGCTCGTCGTCACCGTCGAGGGAGAACCGTGGCTCTGCGACGCCGGGTTCGGCTGGCAGGGGCCGCGCGAGCCCGTGCCGCTGGCGCGCCCCGGCGCGGAAGTGCGCCAGGGGGAGTGGGTGTTCCGCGTCCGGGAGGAAGCGGACGGGGTCCTCGTGCTGTGCGTGCCCCGCGAGGGCGTCTGGAGGGACCTGTACGCCTTCTCCCCGCAGCCCTACCACCCCGTCGACTACGTGGTGCTGAACCACTACAGCTCCTCGCACCCCCGCTCCGCCTTCGTCGGCCGGGTCGTGGTCCAGCGGCAGGGCGACTCCGAGCGCCTGGCCCTCGTAGGGCGGGAGCTTTCCCGGCTGCTCCCCGACGGGCGGACCGAGCGGCGGGAGGTGCCGGCCGGAGAACTGCTCGCCCTGCTCGGGCGGGAGTTCGGGCTTCGGCTGTCCGAGCGGGACGCGGCGGAACTCCTTCGGATGTACCGCGCCGAGGACTGACCCGGGCCCCGCCGGGCCCGTACGATGGCGCAGTGCTGGTCAAGTGGATTCGCTGCACGGTGACGGACCGACGCGGGTTCGAGCGCGGGCAGCGCAAATGGGCGGGGCTGCCCGGCGAACCCGGATTCCGGGGGCAGGGCGGCGGCTGGAGCCGGGGCCGGCAGGGGGTGGCGCACGTCTTCACCTTCTGGGAGAGCCGTTCCTTCTACGACTCCTTCATGGCCCGCTCCCACGACCGGCTGGCCGCTTCCCAGAACGGCACCTACACCGACGCGCGGGTCACGCTCTTCGACCACCGCTTCGACGTGAAGACCGGCTTCGAACCGCGCTTCACCGACGCCGACGTCGTCCGGGTCGCCCACACCCGGGTGCGCGAAGGCCGCGTGGACCATTTCGCGCTCATGCAGGAGAAGGTCTGGAACCCGGCCATGGCGGGCTCGCCCGGCATGGTCCGCGGCCTCTTCGGCGAGGCTCCCGGCCGCGAGTTCCTGGTGCTGTCGATGTGGCACGCGGCGGCCGAACACGGCAAGTACCGGCAGGAACGCGTCGAACGGCTGTCGCTGCGCGCCCAGATCCAGGCCGACGTGGAGGCCCTCACCGGGGACGTCGTCGACCTCGAACCGTCCTGGACGGTGTGACCGGGTGAGTCTGACGACCCGACTGTATGGTCGCCGCCGGGCCCGACCGGCGAGCCCGGTCGATGGGCCCGGCGATGGCCGAATAGGGTCGTGGAATGGTTCGACCACGGCGCATCGTCCTTGTCCGGCACGGGGAATCGGAGGGCAATGCCGATGACACGGTGTACGAGAGGGAGCCCGACCACGCCCTCCGGCTGACCCGCACCGGGCGCGAGCAGGCGGCCGAGGCCGGCGTGCGCCTGCGCGATCTCTTCGGGGACGAGCACGTCAGCGCGTACGTCTCCCCCTACCGCCGGACCCTGCAGACCTTCCGCGAGCTGCGCCTGGACCCGACGCGCGTACGGATGCGCGAGGAGCCGAGGCTGCGCGAGCAGGACTGGGGGAACTGGCAGGAGCGGGAGGACGTACGACTGCAGAAGGCCTACCGGGACGCGTACGGGCACTTCTTCTACCGCTTCGCGCAGGGGGAGTCGGGCGCGGACGTGTACGACCGGGTCGGGGCCTTCCTGGAGAGCCTCTACCGCAGCTTCGAGGCCCCGGACCATCCCGAGAACGTGCTGCTCGTGACGCACGGCCTGACGATGAGGCTGTTCTGCATGCGCTGGTTCCACTGGTCCGTGGCCGAGTTCGAAGCCCTCTCCAACCCGGGGAACGGCGAGTACCGGGTGCTCCTGCTGGGCTCCGACGGCCGGTACCGGATGGACCGCCCGTTTGAGCGGTGGACCACACCCGAGCCTTATGACCTGGACGGCTAGAGTGACGCGGGATGACCTCTGACTCCTCTCCCGAAGGGCGCTACGCACGCGCCATGGCCAGCCTCCGAGGTCTGGCCCTGGGCGACGCACTGGGTTCCCAGTACTTCGTCCCCGTGAACTACCCGCTGCTCAAGCGGCGCGAGCTGCCCGCCGGCAGCGATCCGTGGCAGTGGACCGACGACACCGAGATGGCCTGCTCGGTGGTGGCCGTGCTCGCCGGGCACGGCCGGGTGGACCAGGACGCGCTGGCCGCCTCCTTCGCACACCACCACGACTTCGACCGCGGCTACGGGCCCGCCGTGAACCGGATGCTGCGCCTGGTCCGCGAGGGCGCGGACTGGCGCACGCTCGCCGCGGAACTGTTCAACGGGCAGGGTTCCTGGGGCAACGGCGCGGCCATGCGGGTCGCCCCGCTGGGCGCCTGGTACGCCGACGACCCGGAGCAGGCCACCCACCAGGCGGAGATCTCCGCCTACACCACCCACCAGCACCGCGAGGCGGTGTGCGGCGCGATGGCCGTGGCCGCCGCGGCCGCGCTGGCGGCCGATCCGGCCGGGCCGCCGAAGGCCGCCGACCTGCTGGACGGGGTGATCGCGCTCGTTCCGCGTAGCGCGGTGGGCGCCGGGGTGCGGCGGGCGCGCGACATGCTCGACTACGGCGACGCGACCACCGTCGCCGCCGTACTGGGCTGCGGACGGCGCACCAGCGCCCACGACACGGTGCCGTTCGCCCTGTGGTCGGCGGCGCGGGGTCTGGACGACTACGAGCGGGCCTTCTGGACCACCGCCCAGGTGGGCGGCGACGTGGACACCACCTGCGCGATCGTCGGCGGGGTGCTGGGCGCACGCGGGGACGCGGTGCTGCCGCGGGCCTGGCTGGCCCGGACCGAGGCGCTGCCGGCCTGGCTGCCGGAGTCCGCGGAGTAGTCGCGCACCCTTCTGTTTGTCACGGTCCTGCCACAGGCATCTTTTGAGCCTGTTCAAAACTGCGGGTGACCGGCCTACTCTGTCGGCTTCGCTATCCCTGCCCGACGGCCGGGGCGGCCGACAGGGGAGGGGAACCCGATGTCAGCAGGGAACACCGGCGCGGAGAACACCGGCGCGGAGAAGGCCGGGACGGAGAAGGCCGGGACGGCGGACGCCGCGGGCGCGGGGGCCGACGCGGCGTCCGCTCCCTCCGCACCATCCGCGCCCGCACCATCCGCGTCCGCACCACCCGCGCCCGCACCACCCGCGTCCGCGCCGCCCGGCTGGGATCCCAAGGCCTGGCAGGCCCACCAGTTGCGCAAGGAGCGCGCCGCCTCCGGCGCCTGGTCGATGGCCCCGCTCGCCTGGGCCGAGGCCGCGCGCCCGGCCGCCGTCGGACCGGTACCGGCCGTCGTGCTGGGCGCCGTGCTCGCCTCCGGCCTCGCCGCCTCCCTGCTCCTCGGCGAGGGGCTGGGCCCGGGGCTGCTCCTCGCGGTCCTGCCGGCGCTCGTGGCCGCCTACGCTGCCGCCCGTACGGCCGGCCGCGGGCTGCGCCCGTGGACCGCGCTCTGGGCGCTCGGCTGTCTCGCGCTGCTCGCCGTCCCCGCCCTGCGCGCCTCCGCCTGGCCGGCCGTGCTGGCCCTGTTCGCGGCTCTCCTGACGGGAGCCCTGGCCCTGCACGGCAGCCGCAGTTGGCCCGGCATCCTGCTCGGCCCCGTCGGCCTCCTGGACTCCGCCGTCCTCGGGGTGCGCTGGGTCTGGAGCGGTCTGCGCTCGCGCGGCGAAGGGCGCCGGGAGAGCTGGCTGCCGGTGGCGAAGGCCGTGGTGGTGGCCGTGGTCCTGCTGGCGCTCTTCGGCGCCCTGTTCGCCTCCGCCGACGCCGCGTTCGCCGACCTGCTGAGCGGGCTGACCCCCGACATCAGCGGCATCGGCGGCCCGGTCCGCTTCCTGCTCTTCGCGGTGGGCCTCCTCGTCGCGATCGCCGTCGCCCGCGCGGCCGCCGCCCCCTCCCGCTGGGACCGGATCGCGGTGCGCCCGGGGAAGGCGCGCTCGCGGGTGGAGTGGGCCCTTCCGCTCATCGTGCTGAACCTGCTCTTCGCCGCGTTCAACGCCGTCCAGCTCGCCGTCCTCTTCGGCGGCTACCGCAAGGTCCTGGAGGCCACCGGCCTCACCTACGCCGCGTACGCGCGCCAGGGCTTCTGGCAGCTGCTCTGGGCCACGCTGCTCACCCTCGCCGTCATCGCGCTCGCCCTGCGCTGGGCCCCGCGCGACGGAGCCGGCGACCGGCGGCTGGTGCGCGTCGTGCTCGGCACGCTCTGCGCGCTCACCCTCGTGGTCGTCGCCTCGGCGCTCCGCCGCATGGACCTGTACGTGGACGCGTACGGGCTGACCAGGCTGCGCCTGTCGGTCGCCGGTGTGGAGCTGTGGCTCGGGCTGGTCATCGTACTGATCATGGTGGGAGGGGTGTTCGGCGCGCGATGGCTGCCCCGCGCGGTCGCGGGGAGCGCCGTGGCGGCCGTACTGGCCTTCGGGCTGATGTCCCCGGACGGGGTGATCGCGGAGGGCAACGTCACGCGGTACGAACAGGACGGCAAGATCGACCTGGCCTACTTCCAGTCGCTGTCGGCGGACGCGGTACCCGCCCTGGACCGGCTGCCCGAGCCCCAGCGCTCCTGCGCCCTGCGCGGGATCGCCAGGGAGCTGGCGGCGGCGGGCCGGACGCCCTGGTACGCGACGAGCCTGGGGGAGCGCCGGGCCCGGGAGATCCTGGGCGAGCGCGGGGTGAGCGCCTCGTACGAGCAGTGCAAGGGCCTGGGGGCCTTCGGGAGCCGGATCGAGTACTAGGGGGTGTCCGCAATGTCATTGCGGACACGCCCTAGGGCCGCCGGTCCGCGCGGGGCCCGCCGTACGGGACGCCCGCGCGGCCCCGGGGCGCGGGCCCGAACTCGAACGGGCGATTCTCGGCGCCGCGTTGGAGCGGCTGAGCACCGCGGGCCGGCACGCCCTCATCGTGGAGGGCGTCGCCTCGGGAGCGCGGACGGGCAGGCGTTGAGGGTGGTGCTTCACGAGTGCGATCACCTCCCTGTGGAGCGGTTCCGGTGCCTGGTCCGGGCCGGGCTGTGCGAACCGGCGCATGGGTTGATCGGTGAGCTGGTGCGTCATGGAAACGAGCGGGGGGAGATTCGGTCGGACGTGACCGGTCCGCTTCTCGGTGAGGTCATTCCGGTGCTGATGACGTACCGAGCGAAGGTGTGCGGGAGCGAATGGGCGGACGCGGAAATCGCCGAGGTGGGCGACGGGATGATGGTTCCGCTGCCCAGGGTGTGAGACGGGCCGGGGTGGGTGGCGCGGCGCCGAGGTGGCCGGGGCGCGGCGCGAAGGGGGCGGTGGCGCGGCGGGGAGGGGGCGGGGTGTGCAGGCGGCCCGGGGCGGCGTAACCTTGCTGGCGCCATGCCGTACGAAGCACCCACTCACACCGTCGAACGCTCCCTCCGAGCGACCACCGGCGCCAAGGTCATCGCCGGGGTCGACGAAGTCGGACGAGGGGCCTGGGCCGGTCCCGTCACCGTCTGCGCGGCGATCACCGGCCTGCGCCGGCCGCCCGCGGGACTCACCGACTCCAAATTGCTCACCGCCAAGCGCCGTGACGCGCTCGTCGGCGTCCTGGAGGACTGGGTCACGGCCTACGCCCTGGGCCACTCGTCCCCCGAGGAGATCGACGAGCTCGGGATGACCGCCGCCCTGCGCCTCGCCGCGGTGCGCGCCCTGGAGGCGCTGCCCGTGCGGCCCGACGCGGTGATACTCGACGGCAAGCACGACTACCTCGGTGCGCCCTGGCAGGTCCGGACGGTGATCAAGGGTGACCAGTCCTGCGTCGCCGTTGCCGCGGCCTCGGTGATCGCCAAGGTCCGGCGCGACCGGATGATGGCCGAGATCGGCGAACAGGGTGGCGGAATCGAGGACTTCGCTTTCGCCGCCAACGCCGGATACCCCTCGCCCGTGCACCGGGCGGCACTGGAGGAGCGGGGGCCGACCGCGTACCACCGGCTCTCCTGGTCCTACCTCGACGCGCTGCCCCGCTGGAGCCACCTCAAGAAGGTGCGCCGCAGCGAGGAATCGATGGAACTGGAAAACGGAGGCCAACTCGGCTTCGATTTCTGATCGCACGTACGTGCCACCAACCGGTACGTTTCGCACCGGTGTTTGATAGTTGTCAGCTCATGCCTCTCACCCCCGCCCCCGAGGAGCCTCAGATTCACGAGAGTGCCCAGGGTCCCCGCGTCACGCCGGCCGTAAGCCGCACCGCGCAGACCCCCCGCCCCGTACCCGGTCCGCGTCCCGCCCCCAGGCCCGCGCCGCCCGCGCCGCGGAAACCGCAGGCCACCCCCGTTCCCGTAGCCGCCACCGCACCTTCGGTCTCGGCGGCCGTCCCGCAGGTCCAGCTGATCCCGGCATCCGCCGAGGGCGCGCTGGACGCGGCCGAAGAGGCTGTGGACCTGCTGCTCGACACCGGGCGGGCGCCCGGTGACATCCTGGTGCTCACCACCGGCGACCCGCACCCGTGGGCCGCGCACGAGCTGTCCTTCGGCGAGGCCGCGTACTGGGCCCTGCACGATGCCGGGGACGACGTCTTCTACGCGGACGCGGCGCAGGTCAAGCGCGCTGCCGGCCGTCCCGTCGTGGTCTTCGCGGCCAACGGCGGACCCGTCGACGCGGCCGCCGGAGCCCTCCCGGTCGCGCTCGCGCGAGCCGGTGCGCTCCTGATCGTGTGCGGCGAGCCGCAGCAGATCAACTCCGTGCTGGGCGCGGGCGTCTGACGCTCCGTACCCCCGCACGGTCGACGGGCGGGGCGGGCCGGTGGCCGGCCCTGCCGAAGTCCGAGGCCTGACCAGCCGTACGCCCGTTCCGGGTGTACGGCCGTTGGTCGTTCCCGGGTACGCGGCCCTGCGGGCTCCGTGGGTCCGGCGGGTCCGGGCCGCGCGTGCGGCGCTACGGACTCAGCGTGCGGCGGTGCGGCGCAGGGCCTCCGAGGCCCCGCCGCCGCTGCGCAGGGAGAGCGGGGCGAACTCGGACGGTGCATCGCCGAGGCGCTCGGGCCGGGACTCCGAGCTGGGGCTCCGGCCGCCGCGGCCCTCGCCCAGCACCTGCCAGCCGCCCCGGGTCAGAGTGATGTAGGCGCCGCAGCGCAGCCCGTGCAGGGTGCACGCGTCCCGCAGCCCCCACATCCAGGCCCCGTCCTCCTCGGTCCAGCGCTCGTCGCCGTCGCGGCAGAACAGCAGCACGGCGGTCCGTACCGGGGTCCGTCGCCGCAGGTCGTGCGGAATGACCCGGCGCAGCCGGGAGAGCAGGGCGTTGCGGTACTCCCAGCCGTCGGCCGCGGTCGAGCGCTGCACGAAGGAGGCGCTGGCCACGAGCCGCTCCTCGGGCCCGAGCACGGCGATCACCGCCGTGGACGGGACGGGACCGTGCCGTGAATGCAGTCCGCTGACGACCTCGCGCGGGTTGCGCAGCAGCGGCACGCCCGACGCCGTCCACTCGGAGGGTTCCAGCAGCCTGCCGTGCCGGCTGGCGCCGCCGGTGGCCATGGTCAGGGACGTGGTCGAGGGCGGGGCGAATCCGAAGGTCACGGTCCTCCCTTCGGGTACACGCCCGCGTACGGGCACAGCTGGAGTGCGGGCGCGCCGCGGCACGGCCCAGGGATGCGCCGTCGAGCCGAGCGGGAGCAAGACAATTCTCGCGTGGCCCGTGAGCATGCGGCAACGAGCAATTGGAGCCGCCGACCGGAATTCGCCGGTATGCCGTTCATATCCTTGCCCCGCCACGCCGAAGATGACTCATTCGGGCAGGGCCGGACCACGGGCACCAGGGGAAACACCTCCTCGGCGGCCGGTCCGCCGCAGTGTTCGCGCGGCGCGGCGGACGGGTGGTGGGCCGCACGTCACGCTGGGTGAATTGGCCGATTGTCCTAGGCATCGGGTTGCATGGGGGCATGGAAAACCTGGAGCTCCGCGCTGAAGCCGATGCCATCCTCGCTGAGCTGGTCGGTGCCCCGCGGGGCTCGGCGCGGCTGCGGGAGGACCAGTGGCAGGCGGTGTCGGCCCTGGTGGAGGAGCGCCGGCGGGCCCTGGTGGTGCAGCGCACGGGGTGGGGAAAGTCGGCCGTGTACTTCGTGGCGACGGCCCTGCTGCGCCGTCGCGGCGCGGGCCCGACCGTGATCATCTCGCCGCTCCTGGCGCTGATGCGCAACCAGGTCGATGCGGCGGCGCGGGCCGGGATCCAGGCGCGCACGATCAACTCGGCCAACCCGGAGGAGTGGGAGACGATCTACGGGGAGGTCGAGCGGGGCGAGACCGACGTCCTCCTCGTGAGTCCCGAGCGCCTCAACTCGGTGGACTTCCGCGAGCAGGTCCTGCCCAAGCTGGCCGCCACGACCGGCCTGCTGGTGGTCGACGAGGCCCACTGCATCTCCGACTGGGGCCACGACTTCCGCCCCGACTACCGCCGGCTGCGCACCATGCTCGCCGAGCTCGCCCCCGGCGTGCCCGTGCTCGCCACCACCGCGACGGCCAACGCACGGGTCACCGCGGACGTGGCCGAGCAGCTGGGCACGGGAGGCGGGGGCGCTCTGGTCCTGCGCGGCCCGCTCGACCGGGAGAGCCTGCGGCTCGGCGTCCTGGAGCTGCCGAACGCGGCGCACCGGCTGGCGTGGCTCGGGGAGCGGCTGGGGGACCTGCCGGGCTCGGGAATCATCTACACGCTGACGGTGGCGGCCGCGGAGGAGGTCGCGGCGTTCCTGCGGCAGCGCGGGTATCCGGTGGCCTCCTACACGGGGAAGACGGAGAACGCCGATCGGCTGCAGGCCGAGGAGGATCTGCTCGCGAACCGAGTGAAGGCGCTGGTGGCGACCTCCGCGCTGGGCATGGGCTTCGACAAGCCGGACCTGGGGTTCGTGGTGCACCTGGGCTCTCCCTCGTCCCCGATCGCCTACTACCAGCAGGTGGGGCGTGCGGGACGCGGCGTGGACCACGCCGACGTGCTGCTGCTGCCGGGGCGGGAGGACGAGGCGATCTGGGCGTACTTCGCTTCGGTCGGGTTCCCTCCCGAGGAGCAGGTCCGGCGGACCCTGGACGTGCTGGAGCAGGCGGGCCGTCCGCTGTCGCTGCCGGCGCTGGAGCCGTTGGTGGATCTTCGGCGCTCGCGGCTGGAGACGATGCTCAAGGTCCTGGACGTGGACGGCGCGGTCAAGCGCGTGAAGGGGGGCTGGGCCTCCACCGGACAGCCGTGGGCCTACGACGCGCAGCGGTACGAGTGGGTGGCCCGGCAGCGGCAGGCCGAGCAGCAGGCCATGCGGGACTACGTGGCGACCACGGGGTGCCGGATGGAGTTCCTGCAGCGGCAGCTCGACGACGAGAAGGCGACGCCCTGCGGCCGCTGCGACTCCTGCGCCGGGCCCTGGCTCGATCCCGCCGTGTCCCACGGGGCCCTCGACGCGGCGACCGGTGAGCTGGACCGCCCGGGGGTCGAGGTCGAGCCCCGCCGCATGTGGCCCTCGGGCATGCCCGCGGTCGGCGTCGACCTCAAGGGCCGCATCCCCGCGGGCCAGCAGGCGGCCACGGGACGCGCGCTGGGGCGGCTGTCGGACATCGGCTGGGGCAACCGGCTGCGCCCGCTGCTGTCGGAGCAGGCCGCGGACGGCCCGGTTCCGGACGACGTGCTGGCGGCCGTGGTGACGGTGGTGGCCGACTGGGCCCGGTCGCCGGGCGGCTGGGCCGGTGGGGCGATGGCCCGGCCCGTGGGGATCGTGGCCATGCCCTCCCGCTCCCGCCCGCAGCTGGTGGGCTCGCTCGCCGAGGGCCTGGCCCGGGTCGGCCGGCTCCCGCTGCTGGGCAGCCTCGCCTACACCCCGCAGGCCGGCGAGTACGGCGCACACCGCAGCAACTCCGCCCAGCGGCTGCGCGCCCTGGCCGCCTCGTTCGCCGTCCCCGAGGAACTGGCCGCCGCTCTGGCCGCCACCCCCGGACCGGTCCTGCTCGTCGACGACTACGCCGACTCCGGCTGGTCCCTGGCCGTGGGCGCACGCCTGCTGCGCCAGAGCGGTGCCGACCAGGTGCTCCCCCTGACCCTGGCCCTGGCGGGCTGAAAGAACCCCGGAGCTCCCGGAGTCCCAGGAGCCCCAAGAGGCCTCGGCGCCCCCGGCGCCCGCAGCGCTCGTACGTCCGGACCTGCCCGGCGGCCACCCCCGGCCGCCGGGCAGGTGTACAGCGCATTAATGCGGGAGTCCGTGGCAACCGTTTGCCAAGTCAAGACCGGACCGGGCTTCGTAAGATCCTCGCAGGAGGGTCGAGCCTTCTGTGCAGACAATGCCGACAGGCCGTTCTTGGGTGCCGGGACTACATACGGGGGAAAGCCGGGGTCATGGCAATGAAATTGCTAATGGAGAGTCGCGGTCTGAAGGCCATGGTCAACGGCGCAATACCGGCCCGGCGTGAAGACATCGTGGGCGAACAGATCCTGCGGGACATCCTCGGAGGTGAACCGGACCAGGGGCTGCTCGACTTCGCGGCCGACGCCGGCGGAAACTCTCGATTGCTTGCCGAATGCGCGACCGGGCTCATGGAGGAAGGGCTCGTAAAGGAGTACGGCGGAACGGTCGGGCTGACGGAGCGCAGGGTCCCGGGCCGCGTGGTGTCATTCGTGAAGCGTTTGCTCGGTGATCTCAGCATGGACTGCCAGCGATTCCTCAAGGTCGCCGCGGTATTGGGCAGGTCCTTCATGCTGGAGGACGTGTCCAGAATGCTGGACAAATCCGCGGCCAGTCTGCTTTCGTCCTTGGATGAAGCGATTTCTTCGGGCTTCGTCGTCGCGGCGGAACACCAACTCGTATTCCAGAGCGATTTCCTCCTGACGGGGGTCATCGAGTCGATCCCCGCTCCCGCCCGGGGCGCGTTGCAGCGCGAGGCGCTGGGTCATTCCAGGAGGCACGCGCCGTCGCACGACCGGCAGTTCTGGGTGGCCGGGCACCCGTTGTGGGTGGCCGACCGTCCGGCCGAACCGTCCCGGGAGGCCGCGGGTGACCCGGGCGAGGTCTACTCGAAGTCCCACGGCCTGATCATGGACGGAAAGGCGACCGCCGGAATTCGCACGGCGGAGCGCGTTCTCTCCAGCTCCACGAGTTCGGCCTCCGCCCGGCTCGACGCGGAAGCCTCCGTGATCCTGGGGTACTCCCTGCTCGGCATGGAGGAGGCGGAGAAGCGCTCCGCGCGGATCTTGCGGGAACAGGGAGCCGGGCCGGGTGACGTTGCCGGGCTGATGGCGCTGACGGCGCTGTCCAATGCCCGCTGGCGCGCCGGGGAGTTGGGCGAGGGGCTCAGTCTGGGGCGGGCCGCGGTGCGGTACAGCGACGGCGTGGATCCCGTGTGGCGCCTTCACTTCCGGCTGGCACTGGCCGGGAAGCTCGCCAACCTGCGCGAATTCGACAAGGCCGAGTCGCTGATCGACGACGCGGAAGCCGGCCTGCGCGAACTGGGCACCCGCGTCTGGGACGCCGCGCCCGCGGCGATGCGCGCCCGGCTGTTCCTCCAGGCGGGACGCGTCGGAGAGGCCCGCCGCCAGGCGGAGCTGGCGACCACCGCGGTCGACCGGGACGCGGTGGCGATGCTCCGGCCCCTTGCGTGCTCGGTGCTCAGTACCATCCTCCTCTACAAGGGGGATCTGCCGGCGGCGACCGAATACTTGAACAGGGTGCAGGGCGAGTTCGAGACGGACCAGGCGGTGCTCTACTCGCCGCAGTACGCCTGGACGGACGTGCGCATCGCGGTGAAAAGGGAGGGTCCGCGGGCGGCCGTCGAGCTGTTCTCCGACAAATACAGCCATCTGCCGACGCAGCGGAGCCTGTACATCGAGGATCCGGCCGCCGCCGCGTTCCTGGTCCGCCTCGCGCTGGACGTGGGGGACACCCCTCTCAAGAACAGCGTGCTCGAAACCGTCGACGGCCTCGCGGGCGACAACCCCGGCATTTCCGTGCTCGGCCTCAGTGCCCTGCACGCGAACGCCTTGGTGAGTGGAGATCCGTCCGTACTGTCGCGCATCATCGCCCAGTCGCCGGACCCGCTTTCGGTCGCCCTCGCGACGGAGGAACTCGCCAAGATCTACGGAGCGAAGGCCGATCCCGCGCAGGCGAAGCCCGAGGAAGCGGCGGCACCGCTCAATTCCGCGTGCTGGTCCGGTCTCTCCGACACGGAGCGGCGCATCGCGTATCTGGTGAGCGCGGGGATGACGAACCAGCAGATCGCCAAACGGGTCCACCTGTCGGCGCACACGGTGAATTACCACCTCAGGAAGATCTACCGGAAGCTGAACATCAACACCCGCGCCGAACTGGCGCGCGGAGCCGCGAGCTATTCGAGCAGGGCCGCGATCTATTCGATCGAAGGCGAGTAGAACGCGGGCCCCGGGCCCTCACCTCGACCGCACGGGGGCCGCGGCGTAGGCCGGATTCCTGGCCGGTCCCGCGTGCCGGGTGGGTAGCCAGCGGGTGAGTGCCGATCCCACGGACATGCCGCCGCCGAAGCCGGTGAGCAGGACCACGTCCCCGTCGGCGAGGGATCCGTCGCGGTGGGCGAGGTCGAGGGTGATGGGTACGGAGGCTGCGCCGGTGTTGCCGTAGGTCTCCAGGGCCAGGTGGAAGCTGGCCTCGGGCAGTCCGAGCGAGGGCCAGACCTCCCGGAGCATCACCGCGTTCGCCTGGTGGGCGACGACGTGACGCACCTCGCGCGGGTCCAGCCCCACGCCCGCCAGCAGGTCGCCCACGGCCCCGGGCAGGTTGTCCTGCACGAACTCGCGGACCCGCCGGCCGTCCATCCGGAAGTACTGCAGGCCCTCGTCCAGCGTCCCGGCGGTGGTCGGGGTCCGGCTGCCGCCGGCCGGCACGCTGATCAGCTCGTGCTGGTCGCCCCGGGTGAGCAGCGAAGTGGCGAATATGCCGCGGTCGTTCGGGGCCGGGCCGAGGACGACGGCCCCGGCGCCGTCACCGAACAGGATGGCCGTCCGGCGGTCGGAGTAGTCGAGGATCCGGGAGTAGATGTCCGCGCCGATGACCAGTCCGTAGCGTTCGCCCGGCTCGGTGCACAGCATCCGCTCGGCCACCGTCAGCGCGTACACGAAACCGCTGCACACCGCGTTCAGGTCGAAGGCCGCCGCGTTCACCGCCCCCAGCTGGTGCTGGACGATGCTCGCCGTGGACGGCTGCGGGTGATCGGGTGTGGACGTGGCGACGACGATGTAGGCGAGCTCCTCGGGGCCGACACCCGCCTGCTCGAGAGCCCGGACGGCAGCCGCCGCGGCGAGGTCGGAAGTGGCCTGGCCGGGATCCGCCCGGCGGCGGCTCCGAATGCCGGTCTTGCGGACGATCCATTCGTCCGTGACCCCGGCCCGTTCGGCGATCTCGTCGTTGGAGACTTCGGTCGGCGGGAGGTGCGCGCCGGTACCGAGGATTCCGATGGATCGGATGGATCGGATGGTGACTCCCGTGGTGAGGTGGCGGTTCGAATGGCCGCCCCCGTGTTGTCGGGACAATCATTCGAGAAGTCGGCTCATCGTGACACGACATGCTCCCGCATTTCCCTGAGAGGGAATGTCTCACTCGGTTGAGTGGGACCCCTCCCGTACGCGCACTTCCCCTGTCAGTGGGCACTACTCGGTTGAGTAGTGGGCAGGTTGACGCCCCGTGGCTAACATCGAAGCATGCTGATCACGTGTGGGGTGGCTTAAGGCCATGGATGGGCTTCTGCGGAAATCGGCGAGGCCGATGTGTATTCGGAAAGGGCTGACGGCCCGGACTCGGGTGACGTGATCTCGGCGAATTCGTGCACATGCGAGTACAAGTACGAGATTGATGATGAGAATGACCGTCACATCGACCGGGAGAAGAGAGCATGACCGTCAGTCATCTCGGGGCAGCCGTGGATACGACTGCCATCGACGCCGCGATAGTTGAGTTCTTCGGCCAGCGCCGGGCCGAAGCCGACGCGCTCGGCCAGGACTTCGCGGCAGTGGTCGCCGAGCTGGAGCACTACGTCCTGCGCGGCGGCAAGCGAGTCCGGCCGGTCTTCGCCTGGCTGGGCTGGCTCGGTGCCGGCGGCGACCAGGACGATCCGGACGCCACGGCGGTGCTGACCGCTTGCGCAGGGCTCGAACTGCTGCACGCGTCGGCCTTGATACACGACGACATCATCGATGCGTCCGACACCCGCCGCGGCCGTCCCGCCGCACACGTGGCGCTGGCCGCGCGGCACCGGACCCGGGGCTTCTCCGGAGCACCCGAGGCCTTCGGGACCGGAACCGCCATCCTGGTCGGCGACTTGGCCCAGACCTGGTCCGACGTCATGGTCCGCGCATCGGGATTGTCGGCGGAGGCGCAGGCCCGGGTCGGGCCGGTGTGGTCCGCGGTGCGCTCGGAAGTCCTGTACGGCCAGCTGCTCGACGTGATCAACCAGGCGAGCGACGACGAGAGCGTCGATGCGGCCCTGCGCGTCAACCAGTACAAGACGGCCTCCTACACGGTGGAGCGCCCGCTGCAGTTCGGCGCCGCGATCGCCGGCGCGGGGGCGGACCTCGTCGCCGCCTACGGGGCGTTCGGGGCGGACATCGGAATCGCGTTCCAGCTCCGGGACGACCTGCTGGGCGTGTTCGGCGACCCGACGGTGACGGGAAAACCATCGGGCGACGACCTTCGAGAGGGAAAGCGCACGGTGCTGCTCGCGACGGCGCTCAAACAAGCGGACGAATGCGATCCGGACGCGGCGAGGTTCCTCAGGGCGAAGATAGGCACCGAGCTCTCCGAGAACGAGATCGACGCCCTTCGGGACATCTTCGTCACGGTCGGCGCCGTGGACCAGATCGAGCGCCAGATCGCGCACCGGACCGACCGGGCCATGGGCGTACTGGAATCCAGCAGCGCCACCGCCCCCGCAAAGGACCAGCTCGCCATGATGGCGATCAATGCCACGCAGCGAGCTCGCTGATGACCCTGACGAATGCGCAGGCTTTCGCCGACCACGCCGTCTCCGCGGGTGACGCGGACCTCGAAGACGGACGGGTCGGATGGGGGCGCGCCCACGCAAAGGCCATCCTGCTAGGCGAGCACGCCGTCGTTTACGGCGCACCGGCACTGGCCATTCCGGTCCCGCAATTGCCGGTGACCGCGACCGCCAGGCGATTGCGCTGCTCCGACCACGGCGCGGACAGGATCTCCTTCGCCATGGCGGGCCCGGGGCCCGGGGCGGTCACACCGCTGGCCGCGGACGGCCTGCGGTGCCTGCTCCCGGACTTCAAGGCGATCACGGGTGTCGACGGCCACGTCTGTGTCGACGTGATCATCGACTGCGCGATCCCGCAGGGCCGTGGGCTCGGCTCCAGCGCCGCCTGCGCCCGGGCGGCCGTGCTGGCCCTGGCCGACCTCTTCGATCGCCGGCTGGACGCCCGCGAGGTGTTCGATCTCGTACAGGCTTCGGAGAAGGTGGCGCACGGCAGGTCGAGCGGTATCGACGCGCTCGCCACCGGCGCGACGTCCCCCCTCCTCTTCCGTTCCGGCGGGGCCCGGGAACTGCCCGTCCCCATGCCGGGACACGCCCCCGCGGAATCCCCCGAGCGGGCCGACGGCGACGCCGGTGAAGGCCGGTCCTACGCGTTCGACGGGCTGTTCGTCCTGGCGGACAGCGGGGTCAGTGGCAGTACCAAGGAAGCGGTCGAGCTCCTGTGGCGGAAGTTCCAGCGCAGCGCGCACACGCAGGCGGACTTCATCGTCGGCGTCTCGCGCCTGACCCGCGCCGCCGCACGTGATCTCGAGTACGGCCGCACGAGCGACTTCGGCGCTCGGATGACAGAAAACCACCAGCTGCTCCGCGAGTTGGGGCTCAGTACGGACCGGATCGACGAGCTGGTCGACGCCGCTCTCGCGGCCGGCGGCCTGGGCGCCAAGATCAGCGGCGGCGGCTTGGGCGGCTGCGTGATCGCGCTGGCCGCAGAGCCGCGCCAGGCGGAGGCGACCGTGCGGAGCCTCCACGAAGCCGGCGCCGTCCGTACCTGGGTAGTCCCGACGGGAAGGTTTGCACACCATGACGATTGACCACAGCGTGGGGCTGACGCAGGAGAGCCTCCTCGGCCGCGGGTCGACCGCCGTCGCCCATCCGAACATCGCGCTCATCAAGTACTGGGGCAAGCGCGACGAGGGACTCGTCATCCCGTACGTCGACAGCCTGTCGATGACCCTGGACGTCTTCCCGACGCACACCACGGTCCGGCTCGACCCCGAGGCGCGGGCCGACAGCGTCATCCTCGACGGAAGGCCCGCCGAGGGTGAGCCGCACCGGCGCGTCGTCGTCTTCCTGGATCTCGTACGGGAGTTGGCCGGCCGCACCGAACGGGCCGCCGTCGACACCCGCAACGCCGTCCCCACCGGGGCGGGACTGGCCTCGTCGGCGAGCGGCTTCGCCGCCCTCGCCGTCGCCGCCACCGCCGCGTACGGGCTGGACCTCGACCCGACCGCCCTCTCCCGCCTCGCCCGGCGCGGCTCCGCGTCGGCCTCCCGGTCGATCTTCGGCGGCTTCGCCCTGTGCCACGCGGGCCAGGGCGTCGGCGAGGCGGCGGACCTCAGCTCCTATGCCGAGCCGGTGCCCCTCCCCGACTTCGACCCCGCCCTGGTGGTCGCCCTGGTCAACGCCGGCCCCAAGGCCGTGTCCAGCCGGGCGGCCATGCGGCGGACCGTCGAGACCTCGCCGCTCTACCAGGCCTGGGCGACGTCGAGCAAGGGAGACCTGATCGACATGCGCGCCGCGCTGCTCCGCGGCGACCTCGAAGCGGTGGGGGAGATCGCGGAGCGCAACGCCCTCGGCATGCACGCGACCATGCTGGCCGCGCGGCCGGCGGTGCGCTACCTGTCACCGGCCACGGTGGCCGTGCTCGACAGCGTCCTGGAGCTCCGCAAGGACGGCGTGGCGGCCTACGCGACCATGGACGCCGGACCCAACGTCAAGGTGCTCTGCCACCCCGAGGCCGCGCCCCGGGTCGCCGAAACGCTGCTGGCCGCCGCCCCCGGATGCTCGGTGCTCACCGCACGGCGCGGGCCGGGAGCCCGGCTGCGGGCGGCGGACGAGCAGTGACCGGCCCGAGCAGCGTGGCCGGTGCGAGCAGAGCGGCCGGTACGAGAACCGTGGCCGGTACGGGAGCCGTGACCCGGTATGCACCCGGCAAGCTGTTCATCGTCGGTGAGTACGCGGTCGTGCAGCCAGGTCACCCGGCGATCCTCGCGGCCGTCGACCGGCAGGTCGGCGTCACCGTATCGGCAGCCCACCCCGGCGGCGGCGCCGACGTAGAGATCGATTCCGACCTCTGCCCGGGAGGGGCGCGACTGCGCCGGGGTGACGGCGGGCTCGTCGCACTCGGCGCGGACGACGATCAGCGAGTGCGGGACGGGCTCACCCACGTGGTGTCGGCGATCGACGTGGTCGACGGGCTGCTGGCCGAGCAGGGGCTGTCCGCGGCCCCCGTCCAGGTCTCGATCAGCAGTCGCCTGCACCACGAGGGAACCAAGCTCGGCCTGGGATCCAGCGGGGCGGTGACGGTCGCCTCGGTGTCCGCCGTAGCCGCGTACTACGGCTTGGAGCTGTCGGACGAGGAGCGGTTCCGGCTCGCGATGCTCGCGACGGCGCGGCTCGACGCCCGTTCCTCCGGCGGCGATCTCGCCGCGAGCGTCTGGGGCGGGTGGATCGAGTACCAAGCGCCCGATCGGGCCGCTGTACTCGACCTGTTGCGGCGCCGGGGCATCGCGGAGTCGCTCCGCGCGCCGTGGCCGGGGTTCGGTCTGCGACGGCTGCCGTCGCCCCGTGGCCTGGCGGTCGAAGTGGGCTGGACCGGCCGGCCGGCCAGTACGGCTTCGCTGGTCGGGAGCCTCGGACGGCGCGCGTGGCACGGCAGCGCGTCCCAGCGGAGCTTCGTGGAACGCAGCGACGCGTGCGTGCGCGCCTCGGCCGACGCGCTCGAACGGGGCGACGGCCCCGAGTTGCTCCGGCAGGTCCGGGGCGCCCGCCGGATGCTCGCCGAACTGGACGAAGAGGTCCGGCTCGGAATCTTCACCACCACACTGACCGCGCTGTGCGATGCCGCCGAGTCCGTCGGCGGCGCGGGGAAACCGTCGGGTGCCGGGGGCGGCGACTGCGGCATCGCGCTGCTGGACGCCACGGCGGAAGAGCAGATCTCGCACCTGCGCAAGGAATGGGCCGCCGCAGGGGTGCTCCCCGTGCCGATCCATCTCCAGTCGACGAAAGGGAGCGCAGCATGATCGCTGAGCGCAAGGACGACCACGTGCGGTTCGCCGCCGAGCAACAACGCCACCTGGGCGGATACAACCAGTTCGACGAGGTGTCCTTCGTCCACCACGCGCTGGCCGGCATCGACCGGTCCGACGCCTCGCTGGTCACGCGGTTCGGCGGCATGGAATGGAAGGTGCCGCTGTACATCAACGCGATGACCGGTGGCAGCGTGCGGACGGGCGCCATCAACCGGGATCTGGCGATCGCGGCCCGGGAGACCGGCGTGCCCATCGCGACCGGCTCCATGAGCGCGTACTTCGCCGACGAGGCCGTGGCCGACACCTTCGGCGTGCTGCGCCGCGAGAACCCGGACGGGTTCGTCATGGCCAACATCAACGCCAACGCCTCCGTGGAGAAGGCGCGGCGGGCCGTGGACCTGCTGCGGGCGGACGCCCTGCAGATCCACCTCAACGTCATCCAGGAAACGGTCATGCCGGAGGGCGACCGCTCCTTCTCCTCCTGGGGACCGCAGATCGAGAAGATCGCGGACGCGGTCGGACCCGACGTACCGGTGATCGTGAAGGAAGTCGGCTTCGGACTGAGCCGCGAGACCATAGCGGCGCTGAGCGACATGGGCGTGCGCGTGGCCGACGTCGCCGGCCGCGGCGGCACGGACTTCGCGCGCATCGAAAACGACCGGCGCAAGCACGCCGACTACGCCTACCTCAACGGCTGGGGCCAGTCGGCCCCCGCCTGCCTGCTGGACTCCCAGAACGCCGCCATCCCGGTACTGGCGTCCGGTGGGGTCCGCAACCCGCTCGACGTGGTGCGCGGACTGGCGCTCGGCGCCGCCGCCGTGGGCGTGTCCGGAGGCTTCCTGCGGACCGTTCTCGACGGCGGCCCGTCCGCCCTGATCGCGCAGATCACCACGTGGCTCGACCAGGTGGAAGCCCTGATGACCGCGCTGGGCGCGCGCACCCCGGCCGATCTGAGCCGGTGCGACGTACTCGTCCACGGCGACCTGCGCGCCTTCTGCGCCGACCGCGGGATCGACACCCGCCGGCTGGCCACCCGCTCCCGCTCGCACTCCGACTCCCACTCGCACTCCGACTCCCACTCCCACGCCGACTCCCACTCCCACGACACCGCTCACGAAACGGTTGGAGACATCCGATGAACGACACGCACGCGGTCGCCGGCGTTCCCATGAAATGGGTAGGCCCCCTGAGGATTTCGGGGAACGTGGCGAACGTCGAGACAGAGGTCCCGCTCGCCACGTACGAGTCGCCCCTGTGGCCCTCCGTCAACCGCGGGGCGAAGATCTCCAGGCTGGTCGAGCAGGGCATCGTCGCCACCCTCATCGACGAGCGGATGACGCGCTCGGTGCTCGTCACGGCCAAGGACGCGCAGACCGCGTACCTGGCGGCGCTCGAGGTCGACGCCCGGTTCGACGAGCTGCGCGCCGTCGTCCGCACCTGCGGCCGCTTCGTCGAACTGATCGGGTTCCGCCACGAGATCGTGGCCAACCTGCTCTTCCTGCGGTTCGAGTTCAGCACCGGCGACGCCTCCGGGCACAACATGGCGACCCTGGCCGCGGATGCGCTCCTGAAGCACATCCTCGGTGCCATTCCGGGGATCTCGTACGGCTCGATCTCCGCGAACTACTGCACCGACAAGAAGGCGACCGCGATCAACGGCATCCTCGGCCGTGGCAAGAACGTGGTCACCGAGCTGCTCGTACCGCGCGAGATCGTCCGCGACGTGCTGCACACCTCGGCCGCCGCGATAGCCGAGCTGAACGTGCGCAAGAACCTGATCGGCACCCTGCTCGCCGGCGGGATCCGATCCGCCAACGCCCATTACGCGAACATGCTGCTCGGGTTCTACCTGGCGACCGGCCAGGACGCGGCCAACATCGTCGAAGGCTCCCAGGGCGTGACCGTCGCCGAGGACCGGGACGGCGACCTGTACTTCTCCTGCACCCTGCCGAACCTGATCGTCGGAACGGTCGGCAACGGAAAGGGACTCGACTTCGTCGAGGAGAACCTGGTGCGCCTGGGCTGCCGCGAGGAGCGCGAGCCCGGCGAGAACGCACGGCGGCTCGCGGTCATGATCGCCGCGACGGTGTTGTGCGGTGAGCTCTCCCTCATGGCGGCGCAGACCAATCCGGGCGAACTCATGCGGGCGCACGTCGCACTGGAGCGCAAGAACTCGACCGCGAAGATCGGACGGTAGAGATGCCCAGGGATCTCGCGGTCGGAATCCACGACCTCTCCTTCGCCACCGGCCAGCTCGTCCTGACCCACGAGACACTGGCCGCCCACAACGGCACCGAACTGGGCAAGTACCACGTGGGCATCGGCCAGCGGTCGATGAGCGTGCCCGCCGCCGACGAGGACATCGTGACGATGGGGGCCGCCGCTGCCGCCCCCATCCTCGCCCGGCACGGCGCCGACCGGATCCGTACGGTCATCTTCGCCACGGAGTCCTCCGTCGACCAGGCGAAGGCAGCCGGCATCCACGTGCACTCGCTGCTGTCGATGCCCTCCGCCACCCGCGTCGTCGAGCTGAAGCAGGCCTGCTACGGCGGCACCGCGGCCCTGCAGTTCGCCATCGGGCTCGTCCACCGGGATCCCTCGCAGCAGGTCCTCGTGATCGCCGGTGACGTCTCGAAGTACGAGCTGGACAAGCCGGGCGAGGCCACCCAGGGGGCCGCGGCGGTGGCCATGCTGATCAGCGCGGACCCCGATCTGGTGCGCATCGAGGAACCGTCCGGGGTGTTCACCGCCGACATCATGGACTTCTGGCGGCCGAACTATCTCACCACCGCCCTGGTCGACGGGAAGGAGTCCGTCTCCGCGTACTTGCAGGCCATGGACGGTGCGTGGAAGGACTACACCGAGCAAGGCGGCCGCGCGTTCGAGGAGTTCGCGGCGTTCTGCTACCACCAGCCGTTCACGAAGATGGCCTACAAGGCGCACCGGGCCCTGCTCGAGAGCTGCGGGCGGGAAGTCGACGAGGCCGAGGTCATCCGCGCCATCGGGCAGACGACGGCGTACAACGAGGACATCGGCAACAGCTACACCGCGTCCGTGTACCTCGGGCTGGCCGCGCTGCTCGACAACGCCGACGATCTGACCGGCAAGGCCATCGGCCTGCTCAGCTACGGGTCGGGCAGCGTCGCCGAGTTCTTCGCCGGCATCCCCGTCCCGGGCTACCGCGCGCACCTGCGGTCCGAGCAGCACCGCGAGGCGATCGCCCGGCGCCTTGACATCGGCTACGCCGACTACCGGGAACGCCACGAGCAGGCCTTTCCCGTCGACGGCGGCGACTACCCGGCGCCGAGGGAAACCACCGGGCCGTACCGGCTGGCCGGGCTGTTCGGGCACAAGCGGGTCTACGAGCCGCGCTAAAACGCATCGTGTTCCTGATCGTGTTCCTGTGCCGGCGGCGCCCCACGGCGCCGCCGGCACGCTGCCGTGGGTTATCCACAGGGGTTTCCGGATCCTGTCGGACACGGGACCTTCGGGACATGACGAACAACAACCACGAAGCAGCACACATCCCGTCCGACTCCTCGTCCTCCTCGTCCTCGGCCTCCTCATCCGAATCGTCCACCGGTTCGTCCGGAGGCGTCGACGCATCCCGGATCATGCTGCGCAGTCCGGCCGAACTGGCCGACGCGCTGCCCTACATGCTCGGCTTCCATCCGAGCGACTCCCTCGTCATGGTCGCCGTCCACGGGGAGGCCGGGCGCTTCGGCGGCCGGCTCCGGGTGGGCATCCCGGCAGCCCCCGAGGAATGGGAGGACACCGCCCGGCAGGTCGCCGACTGTCTGATCCGCGGCAGCGTGCGGCGCGGATCCAGGCCCGACGGCATCATCGTCTTCCTCTGCCAGGACCCGCACCGCGGCGACAGCGCGCAGCGGGTGATGACCAGGCTGCGCCCGCTCGCCCAGCGGATCCGGCGGGCCTGCGGGGCCCTGGACGTGCCCGTACTGGAGGCCCTGTGCCTCTCCGCCGGGCGGTACTGGTCCTACTGCTGCCCCGACGGGCGGTGCTGTCCCGCCGAGGGCACCGCGCTGGCCGCGCCGGGCACCTCGGTGATGGCGGCAGCGGCCACGTTCGCGGGACTCCAGGTGCGCGGCTCCCTCCGGGAGATCGAGCGCAGGCTGACACCGCTGCGCGGGACGGTGGCCGGCGAGATGGAAGGGGCCCTGGACCGGGCGGCCGTCGCGCTGGTGCCGAAGATCCTCGACGGGGCCACCCGGGAGGAGGTGGGGGCCGAGACCGTCCTGCTCGCCCGCGCGCTGATCCAGCGCATGACCCTGGCACCGCCGTCCGAAGGCGGCTCCGGAGCCGATGCCTGGGACGACGGGCTACTGGGCCACGACGAGGCCGCCTCGCTGATCCTCGGGCTCCAGGACCGCGAGGTCCGCGACATCGCCGCCGAGTGGATGGAGGGCGAGGAGGCGGCCCCCGCCCTGCGGCTCTGGCGCGCCCTGGCCCGGCGCTGCGTCGGGGCCTACGGGGAGCACGCGGCGGCTCCCCTCACCCTGGCGGGCTGGGTCTCCTGGTCCACCGGGGACGAGCCGACGGCCAGGATCGCCCTGGGGCTGGCCCTGCGGGCGGACGACGGGTACCGCTTCGCGCAGCTGCTCCACCACGCGTGCAACGAGGGGATCGACCCGGAGGGGCTGCGGCAGTGCCTGCGGGAGGAGCGGCGGCGCCGGGAGCCGCGCCGCGGGAGGCTGCCCGCAGGATCCCGGCGGGCGGGCTCCGCCACCAGGCCGCCGGGCCGCCCGGGCAGGGCGGGCAGTTCGGGCAGTGCGGGCAGTGCGGGCAGTGCGGGTGGTTCGGGCAGGGCGAGCGGCCGCCGCGAGTCCGGGAGCACCGCGGGGAGCGAGCAGTGAAGCGCGGGTGGGGCCGGGACACGGCCCGGGGCCGGGGCCGGGTCGCAGGCCAGGATGTGGGCGGGGCTGCCGGCCGGGCTACGGGCGGGGCTGCGGGCGGGGCCGCGGGCCGGGTTGCGGGCTGTGATGCGGGCCGGGTTGCGGACCGCAGGCGGGTTCGGGAGCGGGCCAGCGGCCGGGGCGGAGATGGCTGTGCGGTGCGGGTGGGCGGCTGGGGCGAGGGGTGCGGGTCCGTGATCCGGGGGTGGCTGCGGGAAAGGGTGCGAGCGGTCCTGCGGCGGCCGGCCCCGCGAAGGCCGGTGCTCCGCCGGGCGCAGCCCCCTCCGGGGCCCGTGACCCGGGCGGGGGCGGGGGCGTTGCGCTGGGGGGTGGTGGGGATCCGGCCGCGCCGCCGCCCAGCCGATCCACCCGGAGCGCAGACAAGGCGACCCATGTCTCACCCCGTACCCCCCGCCCGCGTAGCCCCCTCCCGCAGGGCCGACCTGCCACCCGTGCACGGTGCCGTCATCTGCGTCTCCGCGCCCTGCCTGGTCATCTCGCCCGAGCACGGCCAGCTCACCGGGCGGGGCGCCGACGGGATCTACCGCGCCGGGCTCCGGCTGCTGTCCCGCTGCGTGCTGCGCGTCGCCGGCCGGGATCCGGTCGCCGTCCAGGGCCGCAGCCTCGGCGCCGACCGGGCCTCCTTCACCGCGACCGTCCGGACCGGGGCGGAGCCCGGGCCCGATCCCGACGTCGGAGTCGAGCGGATCCGGCACGCAGACGGCACCGAGCGGATCACCCTGCGCAGCTTCACCGGTCGGCCGCTGCGGATCCCGGTGGAGGTCTCGCTCGGCACCGACCTGGCGGAGCTGGCCGACGTGGCCGCCGGCCGGGCCGGGCCCGAGCTGCCCGCGGCGGTGCACGCCGCCGGGCTGCGCTGGACCAACGGCGAGGCCCAGGCCGTCACCGCGGCCGAGCCGCCTCCGGACGACGCGCTGGCCTCGGCCGGGCTGCTGCGCTGGCAGCTCGAACTGCGCCCCGGCGAGTCCCGCACCATCGAGCTGCGGACCACCCGGGACCGAGGGGCCCGGGCCCCCGCCGGACAGGTGGCCAATCCGCTGTCCGACGACGCTCGCGCGGAGGGCGACGACCCGCGGGCCGAGGCATGGCTGCGCACGAGCGTGCAGGACCTGGGCGCCCTGCTGCTCAGGGATCCGAAGCAGCCGGCCGACAGCTACGCGGCGGCCGGAGTGCCGTGGCGGCTCGGGCTGGCCCCGGCGGAGTCCCTGTGGGCCGCCCGCATGGCGCTCCCGCTCGGCACCGGACTGGCCGCCGCCACCCTGCGGATCCTGGCCCGGACCCAGACCGGAGGGCGGGGCGCCGACGCGGGGAAGATCCCGGGGCCGCTCCGGGGAGCCGGACCGCAGCTGCCCCCGGGATGCACCGGGACCGAGGCGACGCTCGCCTTCCCCGCGGTGCTCGCCGAAGCCCGGCTCTGGGGGATGCCCGAGGCGGAGGTGGCCCAGCTGCTCCCCGCCGCCGAGCGGTGCCTGGAGTGGATCCGGGGCGCCTTCGGGGAGGACGGCTTCCTGGCCGATCCCGATCCGGGACCACGGCGCTGTGAAACCCAGGCCCACGCGCATCGCGCCCTGCTCCTCGGGGCCGACCTGCTCGCCGGGTGCGGGCGGCCCGGAGCCGAGGAGTGGCGGGACCGGGCGGCCGCGCTGCGGGAGCGGTTCGCAGCCCGCTTCTGGGTCGACGGCCCGGACGGCGGCCGGCCCGCGGCGGCCCTCCATCCCGACGGGCGGCCCCTGCCCCGGCTGACGGGGGCCGCCGCCCACCTGCTGGACACCGGGCTGCTCGGTGGCGGCCGGCTCGCGCGCGGCCTGCTCGACCGGGTCCGCACGGAGCAGCTGGCCCGGCTGCTGGGAGCCCCGGCCATGGATTCCGGTTGGGGGCTGCGCAGCATGGCGGTGCGCGAGCCGGGGCACAACCCGTTCGGGTACCGCTCGGGCGCGGTGCGGCCGTACGAGAGCGCGGTCGCCGTGGCCGGCCTGGCCCAGGCGGGCTGCGAGAAGGAGGCCACGGGGCTGCTCCGGGGCATGCTGGACGCGGCAGAGGGCTTCGGCTACCGCCTCCCGGAGATGTACGCGGCCGAGCAGCGCACCGAGGGCAGCGCTCCGCTTCCGCATCCGGCGGCCTGCCGGCCGGCGGCGGTCGCGGCGGCCGCGGGGGTCCACGTACTGACCGCGCTGGCCGGTATCCGACCGGACGCCCCCGCCGGCACGGTCGCCCTCGTACCGCTCCCCGGTGCTCCGCTCGGCGGGCTCCGCCTCTCCGGGCTGCAGGTTTCGGGGGAACCCTTCGCCGTCCGGATCAGCCGCCTGGGCCTGGGCATGGTGGAGGAGGCCGCCGATGCACTCCAACTGGGCGGGTAGGGCGGGTAGGAGGCGCCCTGCCGATCGGGCCGCAGCGGGCCGGGGCTTCCGGTTCCCGGGTCCGAAGATCCCGAAAGCTCTGTTTATCGTCAGGCAGACGACTATGATCGCGTCATGTCGCCCTACGACCCGTCGGCCTTTCCGCCCTTCGCCGTCACCGTCGACCTGGTCGTGCTCACCGTGCGGCGCCATGCGCTCTGCGCGCTGGTCATCCGACGGGGTGAGCAGCCGTTCCAGGGACGCTGGGCGCTGCCCGGCGGCTTCGTCCGCGGGGACGAGGACCTGTCGGCGGCCGCGGCCCGCGAACTGTCCGAGGAGACCGGCCTCTGCGCCCATGACCCGGCCGCCCCGGACGTGGGCAACGGGGCGCACCTGGAACAGCTGGCGACCTACGGTGATCCGAAGCGGGATCCGCGCATGCGCGTGGTCAGCGTCGCGCATCTGGTGCTCGCTCCGGATCTGCCCGCGCCCCGGGCCGGCGGCGATGCCAACAGCGCGCGCTGGGCCCCCGTCGACGAACTCCTGTCCACGGACGGCCAGACCGGCGCCGGACTCGCCTTCGACCACGAGCAGATCCTCGCCGACGGGGTCGAGCGGGCCCGCTCGAAGATCGAGTACTCCTCGCTGGCCACCGCCTTCTGCCCGCCCGAGTTCACCGTCGGCGAGCTGCGCCGGGTCTACGAAGCGGTCTGGGGGGTCGCCCTCGACCCCCGCAACTTCCACCGCAAGGTCACCGGCACCCCCGGGTTCCTGGTCCCGGCCGGGGGCACGACGACGCGTCAGGGCGGCCGTCCCGCCCAGCTGTTCCGGGCCGGCGGGGCCACCCTGCTCAACCCGCCGATGCTGCGCCCGGAAGTCTGACGCCAGGGCGCCCCGCACCATCCCCGGGGCGCCACCCGCGCCGATGGCCCGGCCGGTGCCCGGGCTCCCGCGGCCGTGGCCGGCGGATCCGGCGCCGACACGGGCGCGATGCGCGACGGCCTGCGCCTTAAATCGGACATATCGCGTTATCTTGTTAGCGGTATTCACCCTGCCGCAGAGCGGTCTCACCCCCCGCGAGAGAAGCGATGCTCCAGGCCATCGGACTCACCAGCACCCCCCGTCGAAACCACCCGCCCCTGGTGGACGACCTCACCTTCGAGGCCCGCCCCGGGAGCGTGACCGCGCTGCTCGGCGAGCCCGGCTCGGGCAAGACCACCGCGCTGCGGCTCATGCTCGAACTCGAACCGGGCCGCGGAGTCACCTACTTCCGCGGGCGCCCCCTGCACCGGATCCCGCATCCGGGCCGCGAGGTCGGCGTGCTCCTCGGCGACCTCCCCGGCAACCCCTCGCGCACCGTGCGCGGCCAGCTGCGGATGCTCTGCGCCGCCGCCGGCGTACCGGCCGCGCGGGCCGACGCCATGCTGGAGGTCGTCGGCGTCGCGGGACTGCGCGACCAGCGGCTCGGCTCGCTCTCGCTCGGCATGGAGCGCAGGGTCGCGTTGGCCGCCGCCCTGCTCGCCGACCCCTGCACGCTCCTCCTCGACGAGCCCGCCGCCGGGCTCTCGCCCCGTGAACGGAGCTGGCTGCACGGGCTGCTGCGCGGCCACGCCTCCCTCGGCGGTGCGGTGCTGTTCACCACCGACGACGCGAAGGAGGCCGCCCGCAGCGCGGACCGGGTCGTGAGCATCGAGGCGGGCCGGCTCGTCGCCGACCAGGACGCCGCCGAGTTCGCCCGGACCAGGCTCAGGCCGCGGGTCGCCGTACGCACCCCGCACGCCGCCCGGCTGGCCGACGTACTGGGCCGGGAGGCGCGGGCCGCCCAGCGCACGGTGGAGATCGTGGAGGAGAGCGGCAGCCGGCTGTCCGTCTACGGCAGCAACTGCGCCGAGGTCGGCGAGGCGGCCTTCCGGCACGGCGTGCTCGTCCACCAACTCGCCGACGAGACCGGCGATGCGGGAGCGCAGCCGTCGCTGCCGCGCGCCCGGGACCGCGCCGGATCCGGGTCCCAGAACCAGGCCCAGGACCAGGCCCAGGCCGCGACCGGAACGCCGGCCGCGACCGGAGCGGGCGGCGGCGACCGGCCCCGCTTCGCGCGGCCCGCACGCTCCGCCCGGCCCGCCCGGTCGAGCGGGCCCGTCTCGACGGTGCGCCGGCTCGGCGGCCCGCTGCGGCCCCTGCGCTACGAGCTGCACCGGACCTTCGGCACGGCCACCCCCGTGCTCACCGCCGCCTTCGTCGTCGCCGTCTCCGTCGTCACCACGCTGGTGCTGGCGCGGGCCGGCCACACCTCGCAGAACCGGTTGCTCGCCGCCTGGCCGGAGCTGCTCCCGCTGCCGCCCGCGGCGCTCGGGGCCGGACTGCTCGGGGCTCTGGCCTTCGGCGAGGAGTATCGCTACCCCGCGCTCGCCGCCGATCGCGGCACCGTCCCGCGCCGGCTCGGGCTGCTCACGGCGAAGCTCGGCGTCAGCGCCGCCCTGGCGCTGCTGCTCGGCGCCCTCGCCGTGACCGCCGACACCGCCGCCCTGACACTGGTGTTCGGCAGCGCGCCGCTCCGTACGCCCGCGGAGTGGGTCTCCCCGGCGGCGAGTTGGGCGGGGCTGCTCATCGGCTGCGCCTGGTCCGGCGTCCTGGCCTCCGGCGTCTTCCGGTCCGCCTCCGCCGGTCTGGCCGCGGTGCTCGCCGTACCGGTCATGGTCGTACCGCTGGTGCGCAAGGCCCTGGACGGCCCGTCCGCGTACCCGGTCACCGGTCTCGCGGAGCGGCTGCGCGGTCTTGCCTGGGCGCAGTGGCCGCCGGAGGCGGACCGGGTGGTCCTCGGGGCGATCCGGGTGATGGCCCAACCGGTCGGCACGGCCCTGGTGTTGTCGCTGATGGTCCTGTTGTGCGCCTATGGGTTCACAGGACTGCGCGGCCGCGTCCGTTTGTGAGGGATCGTTGGTGATCGTTCCGGTGCCGGTCCGGACCCAACGGGACCGTTGTGGTTCACATCAAGCCGGGCGGACCGCAACTCCCCGCAAAAGGCCCGGTTCTTTACGATAAGTCGTCAATTGCGTAGGTGGCACCGATCACCCTTTCGTGTGCTTTTCACCAAAGACCTCAAGGGTCGCGGAGACACGGCCGACAAAGGATTCGTGAGTACCCTTGCGCACACCATGATGACCGCCGCCCGCCATGCCGATTCCGGCCTCGCCGGCGCGGGCGAACTCGACCGCTACCCCTACCCGGAGGCCTCGGGGGCCGACCGGGTGGGAGTGCCCCACTGGGACGGATCCGACGTCGAGTTGAGCCGGGTCGGCCGCCGCGCCGCAGGCAGCCGCGGCCGCGGACTGCACGGCCAACTCGTCCAGCAGCTCGGCCAGATGATCGTCTCGGGCGACCTCGGCGCGGACCGCCCGCTGGTCCCCGAGGAGATCGGGCAGCGTTTCGAGGTCTCCCGCACCGTCGTTCGCGAATCCCTGCGCGTCCTCGAGGCCAAGGGCCTCGTCAGCGCCCGCCCCAACGTCGGCACCCGGGTCCGCCCGGTCGCCGACTGGAACCTGCTCGACCCCGACATCATCGAGTGGCGCGCCTTCGGCCCGCAGCGCGACGACCAGCGCCGTGAGCTGGGCGAGCTCCGCTGGACCATCGAACCGCTCGCCGCCCGCCTCGCCGCCGGCCACGGCCGACCGGAGATCCAGCAACGCCTCGCCGACATGGTCGAGATCATGGGACACGCCCTCGGGCAGGGCGATTCGATCACCTTCGCGCGTGCGGACAACGAGTTCCACGCCCTGCTCATCCAGGTCGCGGCCAACCGCATGCTGGAGCACCTCTCCGGCATCGTCTCCGCCGCCCTCCAGGTGTCCGGCAGCCCCATCACCTCCTGCGACCGCCCCAGCGAGACCTGCGTCGCGCACCACGCGCGCATGGTCGAGTGCCTCGCCGCCGGCGACGCGGTGGGCGCGGAGAACGCCATGCGCCAGCTTCTGACGGTGCATCCGGAGGTCGAGCGCGTGGTCCCCGCCCCGCGCGAGCACTGACGGACCGCAGCGCGCGGGTGCGGGCACGGGCGTGGCGTGGGAGTGCCGAATGGGCCGCCGGTCCCGGGCGGAACCCCCGGACGGAGTCCGGGGAGGGTCCGGCGGCAGCGGAGTCTGGCTCCCCGCCGGGGTGCTGAGCGCCCCGGCCGGTTCCCGGCTCCGGCCCACGGCCGCCGGGACACCGATTCCGGGGAGTCGTCCGGCCCGCGAAACGGGGCGTGTTCGGGCACACCGGACGTGCAGAAATAACGGTATGACCGGCATGGCATCAAACGGGGTGTGACTCGGGCCACGAAGATTGGGCGTAACGCTCCGCGAGGTCACGCGATGACCTAAGAGGTGATGGCCGACGGAGGGAAGACAGCAGCCCTTGGGGGTGCTGTGCAGCTCCCCGGCCCCTGCCCGCGCCCCCGGCCCATCCCCAGTCGGTGGTCGTCGGCTCCGGTCCAGCACCACCAGGCCGGGGTCGGAAGCCGTTTCCATCGTTCCGAGAGGTTGTTCGTGTCGGCCAGCACATCCCGTACGCTCCCGCCGGAGATCGCCGATTCCGAGTCTGTGATGGCGCTCATCGAGCGAGGCAAGGCCGAGGGGCAGATCGCCGGCGATGACGTGCGTCGGGCCTTCGAGGCTGACCAGATTCCTGCGACCCAGTGGAAGAATGTTCTGCGCAGCCTCAACCAGATCCTCGAGGAAGAGGGTGTGACGCTGATGGTCAGTGCCGCGGAGTCGCCCAAGCGCACCACCCGCAAGAGCGTCGCAGCGAAGAGCCCCGTCAAGCGGACGGCGACCGAGCCCGTCGCCAAGAAGGCGGCGGCCGCGCCCGCCGCGGCCGAACCGGACGCGGTGGCCGAGGCGGCGGAACCGGGGGGCATCGACGCCGAAGCCCTCGCGGAGGGGACCGCGACCGAGCCCGCCGCCAAGAAGACGGCGGCGAAGAAGACGGCGGCGAAGAAGGCCGCGCCCGCCAAGAAGACCGCGGCGAAGAAGACCGCGGCGAAGAAGACCGCCGCCAAGAAGGACTCCGACGAAGCGGGCGACGAGGAGTCCACGGAAGACGGTCCCGGGGCCGCCAAGGCCGAGTCCGAGGACGAGGAGGAAGGCGCCGAGAGCAAGGGCTTCGTCATCTCGGACGACGAGGACGACGCCCCGGCCCAGCAGGTCGCCGTGGCCGGCGCCACCGCCGACCCCGTCAAGGACTACCTCAAGCAGATCGGCAAGGTCCCCCTCCTCAACGCCGAGCAGGAGGTCGAGCTCGCCAAGCGCATCGAGGCCGGACTCTTCGGCGAGGACAAGCTCGCCAACTCCGACAAGCTGGCGCCCAAGCTCAAGCGCGAGCTGGAGATCATCGCCGAGGACGGCCGTCGGGCCAAGAACCACCTGCTGGAGGCCAACCTCCGCCTCGTGGTCTCCCTCGCCAAGCGCTACACCGGCCGCGGCATGCTCTTCCTGGACCTGATCCAGGAGGGCAACCTGGGTCTGATCCGCGCCGTGGAGAAGTTCGACTACACCAAGGGCTACAAGTTCTCCACGTACGCCACCTGGTGGATCCGGCAGGCGATCACCCGCGCCATGGCCGACCAGGCCCGCACCATCCGCATCCCGGTGCACATGGTCGAGGTCATCAACAAGCTGGCCCGGGTCCAGCGCCAGATGCTCCAGGACCTGGGCCGCGAGCCCACCCCGGAGGAGCTGGCCAAGGAACTCGACATGACCCCCGAGAAGGTCATCGAGGTCCAGAAGTACGGCCGCGAGCCGATCTCCCTGCACACCCCGCTCGGCGAGGACGGCGACAGCGAGTTCGGCGACCTCATCGAGGACTCCGAAGCGGTCGTGCCGGCCGATGCCGTGAGCTTCACGCTCCTGCAGGAGCAGCTGCACTCGGTTCTCGACACGCTGAGCGAGCGCGAGGCCGGCGTGGTCTCGATGCGCTTCGGCCTCACGGACGGTCAGCCCAAGACGCTCGACGAGATCGGCAAGGTCTACGGGGTCACCCGTGAGCGCATCCGCCAGATCGAGTCGAAGACCATGTCGAAGCTCCGCCACCCGTCCCGGTCCCAGGTGCTGCGCGACTACCTCGACTGATCCGGACTGATCCGGCCGGAGACGGAGCAGGGCGCGGCGAGGGGTTCGCCGCAGGTCGTCGCCGGTGGCCGCGCGGGTGCGCACGGCCACCGGGCGTCCCACTCTGAGTGGAGTCATGCACACTCGGAGTCAGGAGGCCTCATGCGTCGTCCCTTTGCCCGTGTCCTGGCGGGAGCGCTGACCCTGGCGGCGGGAGCGGCGGCGGCGCCGCTCTTCCAGGCGCCGCGAGCCGCCGCGGACAGCGTGGTGATCGGCGGAACGCCGGTGAAGGTGGCCGATGCCCCCTGGGTCGTGGCCCTCGCGAGCCGTGACCGGTTCGGGGGTACGCGCGGCGGGCAGTTCTGCGGGGGCGTCCTCGTCGCCCCGACCAAGGTGGTGACCGCGGCCCACTGCCTGGGGCGCCAGGTGCTGGGCGGCCCGGTCGACTCCGTCCGCGATTTCCGGGTGATCACCGGGCGTACGGAGCTGCGCGCGGGCGAGGGCAGGGAGATCGCGGTGCGTTCCGCCCGGGTGAACCCGGCCTACGACCCGGGCAGCAATGCCGGAGACCTGGCGGTCCTGGAGCTGGTCGAAGCCGTGGCCGCCCAGAACGTGCTGCCGATGGCCGGCCCCGGGCATCCGGCGTACGGGGCCGGCACCGAGGCGGCCGTATACGGCTGGGGCGACACCAGCGGCTTCGGCGACTACGCCTACGCGCTGCGGGCCGCCAGGGTGACGGTGCTGGCGGACGAGGTGTGCGGGCGGGCCTACCCCGGAGACGCCGACGGTCAGTACCGGTCCGACTCCATGGTGTGCGCGGGGGACCGCGAGGGCGGCAAGGACGCCTGCCAGGGGGACAGCGGCGGTCCCCTGGTGGCCCAGGGCCGGCTGATCGGGCTGGTGTCCTGGGGGCGCGGCTGCGGGCGGGCGGACAGCCCGGGGGTGTACACGCGGATCGCACCGCTGATCGGCTTCGTCGCCGACTCCGTCAGCGACTCCGTCAGCGGCCCGGAGGCGGCCCGGGGGGAACCGGGCCGTCCTGGTGCCCGCGGAGTGCTGGGGATGGACGTACGCCCCGCTCAGGGGCCCGGGAGGGCCCTCGTGGCGGGGGACCGGGCCCCGGCGGGGCGCTGAACCCCGTCCGGACATGAGGACGGGCGGTCCCTCTGGGTCGCAGAGGTACCGCCCGTCGACCGGCATCGCCGGTCCTGGCTCGTCGGATGCGAGGTGTAGGCCTTGTGTCAGCGGTCCTCGGGTTCGGCGGCACTGGCCGCCGGAGCGGACGTAAGCCGCTCGGTCTCATCCTGTATTTCCGCGGCGATCTTCTTGAGTTCCGGCTCGAACTTGCGTCCGTGGTGGGCGCAGAAGAGCAGTTCACCGCCGCTCAGCAGGACGACGCGCAGATATGCCTGGGCGCCGCAACGGTCGCATCGGTCAGCGGCCGTCAGCGGGGTCGCGGGTGTCAGAACAGTAGTCACGTCGCCTCTTCTCTAGCTCGACGAGCTGTCGTACCAGGGTCAACATCCAACCAGGCCGAAAACGTTCCCGCTCGCGGCTTTTCCTCGAAACTTCCTTCCGAAGCTGGCCGGCCGTTGCCGGTTGGCGGCGAAGGAGCCGTATTGCGTTGCTTTACGGTTTCGCGTTGTCAGGTCGTTCGCTTGTCGCAGTTCTGCCCTCTCCGGCTGAGTGCCGGTTGTTCATGAGGACGTGCCCGAACACTAAATGGTTCATGCGCGGAAGGGAACGTGATGTTTGCTTCACCCTCACGGGGGATCGAACATGCGTACGGACCTGCACTAGGCTGGTGAAGGGGCTGGGATGGCGTTGCATCGGCTCTACCAGGCCTCGGTACCCTTCCAACGGCAACCGAGCCACCACTGCGCCCGACCGGGCCAGAAAAAGAATTCAGCGAGGAGCGAACTGCGTGACCGCCGACACGTCCGTGCCTTCCAGCGCACTGCTGACCGGAGCAGACCGGGACGGCTCCAACTACACCGCGCGGCACCTGCTCGTCCTCGAGGGCCTCGAGGCCGTCCGCAAGCGCCCCGGCATGTATATCGGCTCCACCGACAGCCGGGGCCTCATGCACTGCCTCTGGGAGATCATCGACAATTCCGTCGATGAGGCCCTGGGCGGCTACTGCGACCACATCGAGGTGATCCTCCACGAGGACTCCTCCGTGGAGGTCCGCGACAACGGTCGCGGCATCCCCGTGGACATCGAGCCCAAGACCGGTCTCTCCGGCGTCGAGGTCGTCATGACCAAGCTGCACGCCGGCGGCAAGTTCGGCGGCGGGTCGTACGCGGCCTCCGGCGGCCTGCACGGTGTCGGTGCCTCCGTCGTCAACGCCCTCTCGGCGCGTCTGGACGTGGAGGTCGACCGGGGCAGCGCGACGCAGGCGATCAGCTTCCGCCGCGGCGTCCCCGGCATGTTCACCGAGCAGGGCCCCGACAGCCCCTTCGACCCCGCCAACGGTCTGCGCAAGGGCAAGCGGATCGCCAAGGGCAAGACGGGCACCCGGATCCGCTACTGGGCCGACCGGCAGATCTTCCTCAAGGACGCCAAGCTCACGCTGGACACGCTCTACCAGCGCGCCCGCCAGACGGCCTTCCTCGTGCCCGGCCTGACCATCGTGGTCCGCGACGAGCGGGCCCTGGAAGGGGCCGGCAAGACCGAGGAGACCTTCCGCTTCGACGGGGGCATCAGCGAGTTCTGCGAGTACCTCGCCCAGGACAAGGCGGCCTGCGACGTCCTGCGCCTGACCGGCACCGGCATCTTCAAGGAGACCGTCCCGGTCCTCGACGACCGCGGCCACATGACCCCCACCGAGGTCACCCGTGAGCTCGGCGTGGACATCGCCCTGCGCTGGGGCACGGGGTACGAGACGAACGTGAAGTCGTTCGTGAACATCATCGCCACCCCCAAGGGCGGTACCCACATCTCCGGCTTCGAGCGCTCGGTCACCAAGACCGTGAACGAGGTGCTGCGCTCCGCGAAGCTGCTGCGCGTCGCCGAGGACGACGTGGTCAAGGACGACGCGATGGAGGGCATGACGGCGGTCGTCACCGTCCGCCTCGCCGAGCCGCAGTTCGAGGGGCAGACCAAGGAGGTGCTCGGCACCTCGGCGGCCACCCGGATCGTCGCGGCCGTCGTCGCCAAGGAGCTCAAGGCGTTCCTGACCTCCACCAAGCGGGACGACAAGCAGCAGGCCCGCTCCGTGATGGAGAAGATCGTCGCGGCCGCCCGGACCCGGATCGCGGCCCGCCAGCACAAGGAGGCGCAGCGCCGCAAGACCGCGCTGGAGTCCTCCTCGCTGCCCGCCAAGCTGGCCGACTGCCGCAGCGACGACGTGGAGCGCAGCGAGCTCTTCATCGTCGAGGGGGACTCGGCGCTCGGTACGGCCAAGCTCGCCCGGAACTCCGAATTCCAGGCGCTGCTGCCCATCCGGGGCAAGATCCTCAACGTCCAGAAGTCCTCGGTCTCGGACATGCTCAAGAACGCCGAGTGCGGGGCGATCATCCAGGTCATAGGAGCCGGCTCGGGCCGGACCTTCGACATCGACGCCGCCCGGTACGGGAAGATCGTCCTGCTCGTGGACGCCGATGTGGACGGCGCGCACATCCGCTGCCTGCTGCTCACGCTCTTCCAGCGCTACATGCGCCCGATGGTCGAGGCGGGCCGGGTCTTCGCCGCGGTGCCGCCGCTGCACCGGATCGAGCTCGTCCAGCCGAAGAAGGGCCAGGACAAGTACGTCTACACGTACTCGGACAACGAGCTGCGCCAGACCCTGCTGGAGTACCAGCGCAAGAACATCCGCTACAAGGACTCGATCCAGCGCTACAAGGGCCTCGGCGAGATGGACGCCGACCAGCTGGCGGAGACCACCATGGATCCCCGTTTCCGCACCCTGCGCCGGATCAACATCGGCGACCTGGACTCGGCCGAGTCGGTGTTCGACCTGCTCATGGGCAACGAGGTGGCTCCGCGCAAGGAGTTCATCACCAGCTCCGCCGCCACCCTGGACCGGTCGCGGATCGACGCCTGACCGGACCCGGGGCCACCCGGGGCCACCGGCTGAGCTCCGGTGGCACTTCCCTGGCACTGGCACACCGGTGCTCTTCGCTCCATCACCTGATGGAGTGAAGAGCACCGGGACACCAGTCCGGAAACCGTCCCTCCCGCACATCCTTGTGGGCACGCGGCCACTGCGGCGGCGGACAAGGAGAGTTCGGTGGACAAGCACGAAGGTCGTGATGCCGGAACGATCCGGCTGGACGACCCCTGGTACGACGCGCTGGCCGTCGGTTGGGGCGAGGGCGAGGGTGCCGGCGTAGGCGAGGGGCCCGGTGGAGCCGCGGGCGGTGGAGCGGAAACGTCACCGCCGAGCTCCTCCCCAGGTGGCGCACCCGCACGCGCGGCGTCGGACATCTACCTCGAAGTGCAGCGCAGCGCCGCCTTCCAGGAGGTGCGCGGCCGCTACCGGAGGTTCGTCGTCCCCGCCACCGCCGGCTTCTTCCTCTGGTACGTCGCCTACGTGATCGCCGCCACGACGGCGCCCGGCATGATGGCCCGGCCGGTGTTCGGATCCGTCAACGTGGCCCTGCTCGCGGGCTTCGGCCAGTTCCTCAGCACCTTCCTGCTGACCTGGGCCTACGCCCGCCACGCCCGGCTGCGGCGCGACCGCGCGGCGTTGGACCTGCGCTGGACGGTCTTCGAGCAGGAGCAGGTCCGCCGGGCGGACGCCGGGGAGCGGACCCGCGCACGGGGGGCGGGCCGGTGACCACGGAGCACCAGACCCTGGCGCTGCTCCTGTTCAGCGTCTTCATCGCCGTCACCCTGGGCATCACCACCTGGGTGAGCCGCAACCGGCACGGTTCGGCAGAGGAGTTCTACGCGGGCGGGCGGCTGTTCTCCCCGATGGAGAACGGTTTCGCCATCGCCGGCGACTACATGTCCGCCGCCTCCTTCCTCGGCATCTCCGGCCTCATCGCCCTCTTCGGCTACGACGGCCTGCTGTACTCGGTGGGCTTCCTCGTCGCCTGGCTGGTCGTCCTGTTCCTCGTCGCCGAACTCGTCCGCAACTGCGGCCGGTTCACCCTCGCCGACGTGGTCGCCGCGCGGATGAGCGAGCGGCCGGTGCGGATCGCCGCCGGGACCTCGTCGGTGGTCGTCTCCGTGCTGTACCTCGTCGCGCAGATGGTCGGTGCGGGCAGCCTCGTGGGCCTGCTGCTCGCCGATTCGGGCCGGGCCGCACGGACGCTGACCGTCATCGGGGTCGGGGCGCTCATGGTGATCTACGTGTCCTTCGGCGGCATGCGGGCCACCACCTGGATCCAGATCGTCAAGGCCGTGCTGCTGATGGGCGGGGCGATCACCCTGACGGTGCTCGTGCTGCTGCGCTTCCACGGGAACTTCGACCAGCTGCTCAGCAGCGCCGCCGAGCGCAGCGGGCACGGCGACCGGTTCCTGGGCCCCGGGCTCAAGTACGGAGGCGACTGGACGGCCCGCTTCGACTTCATGAGCCTCGGGCTCGCGCTGGTCCTGGGGACGGCCGGGCTGCCGCACATCCTGTCCCGGTTCTACACCGTGCCCACGGCGCGGGCGGCCCGCCGGTCGGTGGTGTGGGCGATCGGGCTGATCGGCGGCTTCTACCTGATGACCATCGTGCTCGGCTTCGGTGCGGCGGCGCTGCTCGGGCCGGAGGAGGTCCGGGCCTCCAACGCCTCGGGGAACACCGCGGTTCCGCTGCTCGCGGCCTTCCTGGGCGGCGGGGCCGACTCGACCGGCGGCGCGGTGCTGTTCGCCTTCGTGGCGGCCATCGCCTTCGCGACCATCCTCGCGGTGGTCGCGGGAATCACCCTCGCCTCGTCGGCCTCCGTCGCGCACGACCTGTACGCCTCGCTCAAGCGCCGCCACGCCCGGCAGCGCAGCGAGGTGGCGGTGGCCAGGGTGGCGGCGGTCGGGATCGGGGCGGTGGCGATCGCGCTGGGTCTGCTCGCGCAGGACCTGAACGTGGCCTTCCTGGTGGGTCTGGCCTTCGCGGTGGCGGCCTCGGCGAACCTGCCGGTGCTCCTGTACTCGCTGTTCTGGCGCGGGTTCACCACGCGGGGCGCCGTCTGGTCGGTGTACGGGGGGCTGCTTCCGGCCGTGCTGCTGGTGGCTCTGTCCCCGGTGGTCTCCGGCAGCCCCGAATCGCTTTTCCCCGGCGTGGACTTCCAGCTCTTCCCGCTCCAGAACCCGGGCATCGTGTCCATCCCGCTGGGCTTCCTGGCGGGCTGGCTGGGCACCGTGACTTCGGCGGAGGAGCCGGACGAGCGGCGGCACGCGGAGACCGAGGTCCGCGCGCTGACGGGCGCCGGGGCGGTGTAGGGCCGGCCGGGCGTCCGCCCACGACCGGCCGCCGCCGGTCGGTGTCAGCCGGTCGTGGGCGGACGCCAGGCGTAGCGGTGTTCGGGGCGGCCCGTTTCGCCGTACCGGAGGGCGAGGACGACGCGGCCGGCGCGGTCGAGGAGCTTGAGGTAGCGCTGGGCGGTCTGGCGGCTGATGCCCGCGCGGTCGGCGATCTGCTGGGTGGAGAGCGGGCCCTCGGCCGCGCGCAGGATCCCGCGGACCAGGTCGGCGGTGGTGGGGGAGTGGCCCTTGGGGAGGTCGCTCGGGGCGTCGGCGCCGGCCGCGGCGAGGGCGCCGAAGATCCGGTCCACCTCGGCCTGTTCGGCCTCGCCGCCCGTGTCCAGGGTGCGGCGCAGGGCCCCGTAAGCCTCCAGCCGGGTGCGCAGGCCCGCGAAGGTGAAGGGCTTGACCAGGTACTGGAGGGCGCCGAGGCGCATCGCGGCCTGGACCGTGGCGAGGTCGCGGGCGGCCGTCACCATGATCACGTCGGTGTGGTGGCCGCGCTCGCGCAGGCGCCGGACCAGGTCGAGGCCGTTCTCGTCGGGGAGGTAGTGGTCGAGGAGGATCAGGTCCACCGGGCGTGAGTCGAGGAGCGCCAGAGCCTCCGCCGCCGAATGGGCCTGGGCCGCCACGCGGAAGCCGGGCACCTTGGCCACGTAGGCCGCGTTGATCCGGGCGACCCGCAGGTCGTCGTCGACGACCAGTACGTCAAAAGCGGTGGAAGCGGTGGAAGCGGTGGAAGCGGTGGAAGCGGGGGAAGCGCTGGACGGGCTGGACGGGCTGGACGGGCTGGAGGCACCGAAGCCGCCGGAGGCGTCGAAGGTGCTCATCGCAGGGCCTCCGGGAGGACGACGGAGAATTCCGTCCCGCCGTCCGCCGCCTCGCCGGCCCGGACCGTGCCGCCCTGCCGTTCGGCCAGGCGCCGCACCAGGGCGAGGCCGAGCCCGCGTCCGCGGTGGGCGCCGGCCTGGGGCTGCTTGGTCGACCAGCCCTCGGTGAAGATCTCCTCGCGGCACGCCACCGGGATGCCGGGGCCGCTGTCGCGGACGAGCAGGACCGCCGTGCGGCCGTCGGCCCGGATGTCGACCTCGACGAGCGGCGCGGACGAGCCGACCGCGGCGTCCAGCGCGTTGTCGACCAGGTTGCCGAGGATGGTGACCAGGCCTCCGGGGTCGACCAGGCGGTCGGGCAGCAGCGCGGATCCGGCCAGCCGCAGGGGGACCCCGCGCTCCGCCGCGACCGTGGCCTTGCCCATCAGCAGGGCGGCGAGCAGGGGGTCGTGCACCTTCTCGGTGACCTGCTCGGCGGTGCTGCGGTGCACCCCGACCACCTCCGTGACGAAGTCGACGGCTTCCTCGTACAGGCCCAGTTCCAGCAGGCCGAGGAGGGTGTGGAGCCGGTTGGCGTGCTCGTGGTCCTGGGCGCGCAGGGCGTCGATCAGGCCCTTGGTGGAGTCGAGCTCGCGGCCCAGGTGTTCCAGCTCGGTGCGGTCGCGCAGGGTGGCCACGGCTCCGCCGTCCTCGGTGGGCATCCGGTTGGCGACCAGGACCCGGGCGCCCTGGACGGTGAGCAGGTCGCGGCCGGTGACCCGGCCGGTGAGGACGTCGGTGGTGCGGCCCGCGCCGAGCACCTCGTCCAGGGCGCGGCCGGTGGCGGCGCCGGCGGCCTCGGGGGCGAGGCCCAGGAGCCGGGCCGCCTCGTCGTTGACCAGCCGGATCCGGCCGGCCCGGTCGAGGGCGATCACGCCTTCCCGGATGGAGTGCAGCATCGCCTCGCGTTCGGCGAGCAGGCCCGCGATATCGGAGAAGGCCAGGTCGCGGGTCTGCCGGTGGATCCTGCGCGAGAGCAGGTAGGCGGCGAGGGCGCCCGCCGCGAGGGCGCCGCTGGCGTACGCGAGCAGGCCCGGGATGGCGCCGAGCAGGCGGCCCTGGACGCTGTCGTAGGCGATGCCGACCGATACGGCGCCGACGATCTCCCCGTCGGCGGCGAGCAGGGGGACCTTGCCGCGCGCCGAGCGCCCCAGGGTGCCCTCGTCGATCTCCATGACCTCGCGGCCGGCCAGGACCTCGCCGGGGTCGGTGGAGACGGGCCGCCCGATGCGGTCGGGGCTCGGGTGCGAGCGGCGGATGCCGTCCAGGTCCAGGACGACCACGTACTCGGCGCCCGTGGCCGAGCGGATCCGCTCGGCGGAGGTCTGTACCGGGCTGTCCGGCGAGGGAGCCGAGCCGAGGAGGCCGGCGGCCAGGGAGGGGTCGGCGGCGGCGCTCTGGGCGATGGCCAGGGCGCGCCGCATGGCCTGGTCGTCGAGCTGCGCGCTCAGCGGGGCCAGGAAGAGGCCGGTGGCCAGGGCGAGGACCCCGGCGGCGATGGCCAGCTGGGTCAACAGGATCTGGGAGGCGGCCCGCCGGGGCAGCCCGAGGCGCCGAGTGCTCATGGGGAGGAACCGCAGGGACCGCATGAGTACGAACGGTAGGCCGGTTCGGGCCTAAGTGGAATGTGGCCCTATCACGCAAATGGCTTGCGTTATTTGCGCCCAGCTTGCGCAAGCGATGACGGCATAAAAGTGCGGTCAGGGATGTAGACGACTCGCCAAAGCTCTGCAACTCTCGCACCGCACGCTGCAAATTCCTATCTCCCATGGTTCAGAAAGTTCATGTCGAGGGACGAGGACATATGAGAAGGCACAACTGGAGATGGCGGACCCTGGCCGCCTTGATCAGCACGGCCCTGCTGATGCTGGGCTGGCCCGCTCTGAGCGCCGTGGCCGCCGGCGGACCGAGCGTCTCGGCGGGCAGGCCCGCCACGGCGAGCAGTACCAACGGCGCCTACGCGGCCGGCAACGTCACCGACGGCAACCAGTCCTCGTACTGGGAGAGCGCCGGCAGCACCTTCCCGCAATGGGTGCAGACCGACCTCGGAGCCACCACCCGCGTCGACCAGGTGGTGCTCAAGCTCCCCGCCTCATGGGAGAGCCGCAACCAGACCCTGTCCGTCCAGGGCAGTGCGGACGGCACCAGCTTCAGCACCCTGGTGAGCTCGGCGACCTACACCTTCGGCCAGGGCGCCGGAAACATGGTCACCATCGCCTTCCCGGCCACCCAGGCCCGGTACGTGCGGATCGACATCACCGCCAACACCGGCTGGCAGGCCGCCCAGCTCTCCGAGCTGGAGGTCCGCGCCCCCGGCGAGTCCGGTACCAACCTGGCCCTCGGCAAGACGCTCACCGCGAGCAGCAACACCCAGGTCTACGTGCCGGGCAACGCCAACGACGGCAACACTGCCAGCTACTGGGAGAGCGTCAACAACGCCATGCCCCAGTGGCTCCAGGCCGACCTGGGCTCCTCCGTCCGCGTGGACCGCGTGGTCCTCAAGCTCCCCGAGAACTGGGGCGCCCGCACCCAGACCCTCAAGATCCAGGGCAGCGCCAACGGAACGGACCACCTCGACCTGACGGCGTCCAAGGGGTACGAGTTCAACGCCGCCGGCGCCAACACGGTGAGCATCTCCTTCGACGCCACCACCACCCGCTACGTACGGGTGTGGATAGCGGCCAACTCCGTACAGCCCGGCGGGCAGCTCTCCGAGCTGGAGATCTACGGCCCGACCACCGGTGACACCCAGGCCCCGACCGCCCCGACCGCCCTCGCCTACAGCGAGCCCGCGACCGGCCAGATCAAGCTCACCTGGAACGCCGCCACCGACAACACCGGGGTGACCGGGTACGAGGTCTA
Organism: Streptomyces sp. GL_141; assembly: GCF_057834385.1. Taxonomy (NCBI): domain Bacteria; kingdom Bacillati; phylum Actinomycetota; class Actinomycetes; order Kitasatosporales; family Streptomycetaceae; genus Streptomyces; species Streptomyces sp. GL_141. The sequence continues at coordinate 2,082,220 of NZ_CM174402.1, read as the reverse complement.
CGCCAACAACCAGCTGCGCACCAGCGTCGCGGGCAACGTCACCACCTACACCGACACCCAGCCCGCCTCCGCGAGCGTGACCTACTACGTCCGGGCCAAGGACGCGGCCGGCAACCAGTCGGCGAACAGCAACAGCGTCACCCGCGCCGGCGACACCGGTGACACCCAGGCCCCGACCGCCCCGGGGGCCCTGACCTTCACCGAGCCGGCCGCCGGCCAGATCAAGCTGAACTGGCAGGCCTCCACCGACAACGTCGGCGTCACCGGCTACGAGGTGTTCGCCAACAACGTGCTGCTCACCACGGTCGCGGGCAGCGCGACCAGCCACATCGACAGCCAGCCGGCCACCGCCACCGTGAGCTACTTCGTCCGGGCCAAGGACGCGGCGGGCAACCGCTCCGGCGACAGCAACTCCGTGACGCGCAATGGCAGCGGAGGCACGGGCGGCTCCAACCTGGCCGTCGGCAAGCCCATCGAGGGCTCTTCCGTGATCCACACCTTCGTCGCGGAGAACGCCAACGACAACAGCACCTCCACCTACTGGGAGGGAGCCGGCGGCGCCTACCCGAGCACCCTGACCGTCAAGCTCGGCGCCAACGCCGATGTCGACCGCCTGGTCCTCAAGCTCAACCCGGACAGCAGCTGGGGCACCCGCACCCAGAACATCCAGGTGCTCGGCCGCGAGCAGAGCGCCTCGGGCGTCACGGGCCTGGTGGCCGCCAAGGACTACGTCTTCAACCCGTCCTCCGGCTCCAACACCGTCACCATCCCGCTGAACGCCCGGGTCGCGGACGTACAGCTGCGCTTCACCTCCAACACCGGGTCCTCCAACGGCCAGATCGCCGAGTTCCAGGTCATGGGCGTCGCGGCGCCCAACCCGGACCTCCAGGTCACCGCGGTGAGCGCGAGCCCGGCCGCCCCCGTGGAGTCGGACTCCGTCACGCTGTCCGCCACCGTCAAGAACAGCGGCCCGGCCCCGGCGCCGGCGACCACCGTCTCCTTCCAGCTGGGCGGCTCGAAGATCGCCTCCGCCAACGTGCCCGCGCTGGCCGCCGGCGCCTCGGCCACCGTCACGGCCGGCATCGGCCCGCGCGACGCGGGCAGCTACGCGCTGAGCGCGATCGTCGACGAGGCGAACACGGTCGTCGAACAGAACGACACCAACAACAGCCTCACCGGCTCCCCGCTGGTGGTCCGCCCGGTCGACAGCTCTGACCTGGTGGCCTCGTCCGTCGGGTGGTCGCCGAGCGCCCCGTCCGCCGGCCAGTCCGTGGAGTTCTCCGTCACGGTCAGGAACCAGGGCACCGTGGCCGCCGCCGCGGGCACCCACAACGTCACCCTCACCCTCCAGGACGCGGGCGGCGCCACCATCCGTACGCTGACCGGATCCTTCGGCGGCGCGCTCGCGGCCGGTGCCTCCTCGGCGCCGATCGCACTCGGCAACTGGACGGCGGCCAACGGCAAGTACACCGTCAAGGTGGTCCTCGCCGACGATGCCAACGAACTGCCGGTCAAGCGCGGCAACAACACCTCCACCAAGCCCTTCTTCGTCGGCCGCGGGGCGAACATGCCCTACGACACCTACGAGGCGGAGGACGGCGCGGTCGGCGGCGGAGCCAACGTCGTCGGTCCCAACCGGACCGTCGGCGACATCGCCGGCGAGGCCTCGGGCCGCAAGGCCGTGAACCTGGACGCGACGGGCGAGTACGTCGAGTTCACCACCCGGGCCGCGACGAACACCCTGGTCACCCGCTTCTCCATCCCGGACGCCCCGGGCGGCGGCGGCATCGACTCCACCATCAACGTCTACGTCAACGGCGTCCTCAAGAAGGCCCTGCCGCTGACCTCGAAGTACGCCTGGCTCTACGGGGCCGAGGCCGGCCCGGGCAACGCGCCGAGCGCCGGAGCCCCGCGGCACATCTACGACGAGGCGAACATCCTCCTCGGCGAGACCGTCCCGGCGGGCAGCAAGATCCGCCTCCAGAAGGACGCGGCGAACACCACCACCTACGCGATCGACTTCGTGAGCCTGGAACAGGCCACGGTGATCCCCAACCCCGACCCGGCCACCTACACGGTGCCCGCCGGCTTCACCCACCAGGACGTGCAGAACGCCCTGGACAAGGTCCGCATGGACACCACGGGCAAGCTCGTGGGCGTCTACCTGCCGCCGGGCGACTACGCCACGGCGAGCAAGTTCCAGGTGTACGGAAAGGCCGTGCAGGTCGTCGGCGCCGGGCCGTGGTTCACCCGCTTCCACGCCCCGTCCTCGCAGGACAACACCGACAACGGATGGCGCGCGGAGGGCACCGCCAAGGGCTCGTCCTTCACGGGGTTCGCCTACTTCGGCAACTACACCTCGCGCATCGACGGTCCCGGCAAGGTCTTCGACTTCTCCAACGTGACCGACATGACCATCGACAACATCTGGAACGAACACCAGGTGTGCCTGTACTGGGGCGCCAACACCGACCGGATCACGATCAAGAACTCGCGGATCCGGGACACCTTCGCCGACGGCATCAACATGACCAACGGCAGCACGGACAACCTCGTGACCAACATCGAGGCGCGTTCCACGGGTGACGACAGCTTCGCGCTGTTCTCCGCCATCGACGCGGGCGGCGCGGACATGAAGAACAACGTCTACGAGAACCTGAGCGCCATCCTGACCTGGCGCGCGGCCGGTGTCGCCGTCTACGGCGGCTTCGACAACACCTTCCGCAACATCTACATCGCCGACATCCTCGTCTACTCGGGCATCACCATCAGCTCGCTGGACTTCGGGTATCCGATGAACGGATTCGGGACCGACCCGACGCTCTTCGAGAACATCTCGATTGTCCGGGCCGGAGGCCATTTCTGGGGGGCGCAGACCTTCCCCGGAATCTGGATCTTCTCGGCTTCCAAGGTGTTCCAGGGAATCCGCATCAACAACGTGGACATCGTCGATCCGACCTACAGCGGAATCATGTTCCAGACGCAGTACGTCGGAGGTCAGCCGGTCAATCCCATCAAGGACACCGTTCTGAAGGACATCACCATCACGGGGGCGAAGAAGAGCGGTGACGCCTTCGACGCCAAGTCCGGCTTCGGTCTCTGGGCGAACGAGATGCCCGAGGCGGGACAAGGGCCGGCGGTGGGTGAGGTCACCATCCAGAACCTGAGGATGAGCGACAACGCCGTGGACGTGCGGAACACGACCTCGACGTTCAAGATCAACCAGCTGCCGTAGCGGGCGGCGCGCACCGGGAAACGAGGGCGGCGGGGCATCCCTTCGGGGTGCCCCGCCGCTCGCGGCCCGGAGGCCCGCCGGGGCCGGCGGGACGCGGGGGGTTCCGCGCCGGTTTCCGATGGGCCAAACTGGCCGTAATCGAACTGCAAGGAACTTGCATTGTTTGCGCTACTCTTGCGCTCATGACGCGACGACTTGCTCAAGTGGCGAAGAAGGTGGGGGTCAGCGAGGCAACGGTCAGCCGGGTGCTCAACGGCAAGCCGGGCGTCTCGGACGCAACCCGCCAGTCCGTGCTCACCGCACTGGACGTCCTCGGCTACGAACGCCCCACCCAGCTGCGCGGCGAACGTGCCCGGCTGGTCGGCCTGGTCCTGCCCGAACTCCAGAACCCGATCTTCCCGGCCTTCGCCGAGGTGATCGGCGGAGCGCTGGCCCAGCAGGGGCTGACCCCGGTGCTCTGCACGCAGACCACCGGCGGGGTCTCCGAGGCCGACTACGTCGAGCTCCTGCTCCAGCAGCAGGTCTCCGGCGTCGTCTTCGCCGGCGGGCTCTTCGCGCAGGCCGACGCCCCGCACGAGCACTACCGGCTGCTCCACGACCGCAAGGTCCCGGTGGTGCTCATCAACGCCTCGATAGAGGACCTCGGCTTCCCGTGCGTCTCCTGCGACGACGCCGTCGCGGTCGAACAGGCCTGGCGCCACTTGGCCTCCCTCGGTCACGAGCGCATCGGGCTGGTGCTGGGCCCGCCCGACCACATCCCCTCCCTGCGCAAGCTGGTGGCCGCCCAGGCGGTCGCCGCGGCGGCCGGCACCGAGCTGCCCGCCGCACACGTGGAGCGGGCGCTGTTCTCCCTGGAGGGCGGCCACGCGGCCACGTCGAGACTGCTGGACCGCGGGGTGACCGGCATCATCTGCGCGAGCGACCCGCTGGCCCTGGGGGCCATCAGGGCCGCCCGCCGGCGCGGCCTGGACGTACCCGGCCAGGTCTCCGTCGTCGGGTACGACGACTCGGCCTTCATGAACTGCACGGAACCCCCGCTGACCACCGTCCGCCAGCCCATCGAGGCCATGGGCAGGGCGGCCGTGGAGCTGCTCACCGCGCAGATCCAGGGGGCCGCCGTGCAGCCCGGGGAGCTGCTCTTCGAGCCCGAGCTCGTCGTGCGGGGCTCCACCGCGCAGGCCCCGCGCCCCCGTCCGGAGTAGCGCCCCGCCGGGCTGCACCGAGTTCGACCCCCGGCCACAGGGCCCCGCAACGTCCCGCTGACGTTGTGGGGCCCTGTTTTGCGTTCACCGCCCGCGCCACCCGGCGCTCCGCTGCCAATCTCTTGCGAAATCTGCGCGAGATATTGCGTTCATCTGTCGGTGGTGATTGAGTGTGCCGCGCTCGCCTCCTTACACGCCCCACGCCTCCTGCTCGATGCTCGAAGGGGACCACCGATGAGAACCAACATCCGTCGCACCACCGCGACCGCCCTCGTCTCGGCGCTCGCCGTCACCGCCCTCGCGGCCTGCGGCACGAGCAGCAGCGGGGACGACACCAAGAACCAGCCGTCCGGCGGTTCCACGGACGCCTCCGCACCGCTCGACCCGAAGACCAAGGTCACCATCTCCATCGACTGCATGCCGCCGGCGGCGAAGGCCGCCGAGCTCAAGCAGTGGAAGGAGGACGTGGCGGAGTTCAACAAGACCTACCCGAACGTCACGATCGACGGCCGCTCCACCCCCGGCCAGTGCCTGGAGCCCCCGCGGTTCACGGCGATGCTCAAGGCCAAGTCGCAGCCGGACGTCTTCTACGCGTACTTCACCGACCTCAAGCAGGTCCTGGACAACGACGGAGCCGAGGACATCTCGGCGTACGTCACGGCCAAGACGGTTCCGGGCATCGACGACATCGACAAGAACGTCGTCAACACCCTCAAGCAGGACGGCAAGCTCTACGGGCTGCCCACCAGCAACTACACGATGGGCCTGCTGATCAACCGCAAGCTCTTCCAGCAGGCGGGCCTCAACCCCGACCAGCCCCCGCGCACCTGGGACGAGGTCCGCGCGGCCGCCAAGAAGATCGCGGCGCTCGGCAACGGCACCGCCGGCTACGGCGAGTACAGCGTCGAGAACACCGGCGGCTGGCACTTCACCGCAGCCATGTACGGCATGGGCGGCGACGTCGTCGGAGCCGACGGCAAGGCGGCCTTCAACAACCCGACCGGCAAGCAGCTCGTGGACAACCTCCACGCCATGCGCTGGGAGGACGACAGCATGGGCAAGACCCAGCTGCTCAAGTGGGGTGACCTGCAGAAGCAGATGGCCTCGGACAAGCTCGGCATGTTCCTCGCCGCGCCCGACGACATCACCTACATGGTCCAGCAGCTCTCCGGCAAGTACGAGAACTTCGGCATGGGCCCCATCCCCGGCGGCGCCGCGACGCTGGCCGGCGGCAACGGCTACATGATCAAGAAGGGCAGCTCGCCGGACAAGGTCAAGGCCGCCATCGCCTGGCTGAACTTCAAGACGCTCGCGGTCGGCAAGGGGCAGTTCCAGTACGACCGTTCCAAGGCCGACGGCCTGCCGGTCGGGCTTCCGCAGCCCGCCTTCTTCACCGGTGCCAGCAAGGCAAAGGACGACGAGCTGAAGGCCGCCAACGCCACCATGCCGGTCGTCAACTTCAAGCCCTTCCTGGACAACCCGGTGGCCGGCAAGGCCGAGCCGGCGAAGGCCCAGGAGGTCTACAAGGTCCTCGACAAGGTGATGTCGGCGGTCCTGACCAACAAGGACGCCGACTCGACGCAGCTCCTCACGGAGGCCGAGAAGGCCGTCAACCAGGTGCTGGCCAACCAGTAGCGGTCCCGGCCGGGGGAGGTCCGGGCGGCCTCCCCGGCCCGGACCCGCCCGCAGGCCCCGTACCCCCGCGCAATCGATGGCGACGACCCACCAAGGAGCGAGCGGCGATGTCGGCTCCCACCCTGCCCGGTACCTCTCGCGAGGAATTCGTCCGGGCGTTCAAGCGGAACCTCTCGGCCCACGGATTTCTGATCGGTGCCGTCCTCTGCTTCTCCTTCTTCTCCTGGTACCCGATGGTCCGGGAGTTCCTGCTGGCCTTCCAGAAGACCGAGGGCGGAGCCGTCCACTGGGTCGGCTGGGACAATTTCCGCTACGTCTTCAACGATCCGGCGTTCTGGCAGGCCTGGCGCAACACCCTGCTCTTCAGCGGGCTCGCGCTGGTACTCGGCTTCGCCGTCCCGTTCGTGGTCTCGATCGTGCTCAACGAATTCCGGCACGCACAGGGTTACTTGCGCCTGCTGGTCTACCTCCCGGTGATGATGCCGCCGGTCGCCTCGATCCTGCTCTTCAAGTACTTCTACGACCCCGGATACGGGGTCTTCAACAGGATTCTGGAATTCCTGCACCTGCCGGCGCAAGACTGGCTGCAATCCACCGATACCGCGATGCTCTCCGTCGTCATCGCTTCCACGTGGATGAACATGGGCGGCGCGACCCTGATCTACCTGGCAGCCCTCCAGGGCATCCCCGGCGAGCTCTACGAGGCGGCGGAACTCGACGGGGCCGGGGTGCTGCGCAAGATCTGGCACGTGACGATCCCGCAGACCAAGCTCATCCTCTCGCTGATGCTGCTCATGCAGATCATCGCGACGATGCAGGTGTTCGTCGAACCGTTCATGCTCACCGGCGGCGCCGGCCCCGAAGGCTCGACCACCACCGTCGTCGTCCTCATCTACCAGTACGCCTTCAGTTTCAACCAGTACGGCGGCGCCGCGGCCCTGGGCCTGTGCCTGCTCGTCCTGCTCGCCGGCTTCTCCGCCGTGTACGTCCGGCTGAGCCGCGACAACGAGAACTGACGGGAGCACCCACATGTCAGAGCGCACGCTGATATCCCCGGCCCAACTCGGCCGCACCCGAGGCAAGATCGCCTACTGGACCGTCCTGGCCGTGGTCGTGATCGGCTTCACGGTCGTCTTCCTCGGGCCCCTCTACTGGATGGTCGCCAACGGCCTCAAGAGCACCGCGGAGTTCACCCAGGTCCCGCCGACCGTGGTCCCGGACTCCCTGCACGCCGAGAACTACTCGGCGGCCTGGAAGGTCATGGACCTCGCCAAGCTGCTGTTCAACACCCTCTACTACGCGTTCGGCGCCCTGGCCTTCCAGCTCGTCCTCGACGTGGCCGCCGCCTACTCGCTCTCCAAGCTACGGCCGGTCTTCGGCAAAGCGGTCCTCGGCATGATGCTGGCGACACTGATGATCCCGGCCACCGTCCTCGTCGTACCGCAGTACCTCACGGTCCTGGACATGCCGCTCATCGAGCGGAACCTGCTCAACACGCCCTGGGTGATCTGGCTGCCCTCGGTCACGAACGCCTTCAACATCTTCCTTCTGAAACGATTCTTCGACTCCATCCCCGGCGAGATCCTCGATGCCGCCGCCATCGACGGAGCCTCCTCCCTGCGCACCCTGCGCTCCGTGGTCCTGCCGATGTCCCGGCCCGTCCTCGGCGTCGTGTCGATCTTCGCCATCGTCGGGGTCTGGAAAGACTTCCTCTGGCCCATGCTCACCCTCCCCGACCCGGCCCTGCAGACGCTCAACGTCGGCATCTACTCACTCGCCAGGGGAGTGCCCGAGAACCATCTCGTCGCCGCGCTCGCGATGGCCTCGGCGCCCACGCTCATCATCTTCCTGATCTTCCAGCGCAACATCATGAGCGGCTTGACGGCAGGCTCCCTCAAGGGGTGAGAACCACCCCGCACCGCCGCCGTGCCCGGTCGCCCCCCGTGAGAACCGCTGTGAAGAGACCGCCGTGAAAGGACCCCTCCGTGGCTGACTTTCCCCTGCCCGAAAACGCCGTCGACTGGTGGCGCTCGGCCGCCATCTACCAGGTGTACGTACGGAGCTTCGCCGACGGCGACGGGGACGGCACCGGTGACCTCGTGGGCGTCCGCGCCCGCCTCCCCTACCTCGCCGAACTGGGCGTGGACGCCCTGTGGTTCACCCCCTGGTACCTCTCCCCGCTCGCCGACGGCGGCTACGACGTCGCCGACTACCGCACCATCGACCCCGCCTTCGGCACCCTCGCCGAGGCCGAGAAGCTCATCGCCGAGGCCCGTGAACTGGGCATCCGCACCATTGTCGACATCGTCCCGAACCACGTGTCCGACCAGCACGCCTGGTTCAAGGCCGCCCTCGCCGCCGGCCCCGGCAGCCCCGAACGGGAGCTCTTCCACTTCCGCCCCGGTCGCGGGGACCACGGCGAACTGCCGCCGGGGGACTGGCCCTCGCAGTTCAACGGAGCCGCCACCTGGACGCGGGTACCGGACGGGGAGTGGTACCTGCACCTCTTCACCCCCGAGCAGCCCGACCTCAACTGGGACCACCCCGCCGTCCGCCGGGAGCACGAGGAAGTCCTGCGGTTCTGGTTCGAGCGCGGAGTGTCCGGCGTGCGGATCGACTCCGCGGCCCTGCTCGCCAAGGATCCGGCCCTGCCCGACCTGGCCGGCCGCTCGGCCGAGCCGTGGCCGCCCGGGCCCGGCGAGATCCACCCGTACATCGACCGCGACGACCTGCACACCATCTACCGCTCCTGGCGCGCCATCGCCGACGAGTACGGGGCCATCTTCGTCGGCGAGGTCTGGCTGCCGGACTCCGAGCGCTTCGCCCGCTACCTGCGCCCCGACGAGCTGCACACCGCCTTCAACTTCTCCTTCCTCAGCTGCCCGTGGGACGCCGGCCGGCTGCGTACCTCCATCGAGGAGACCCTCGCCGAGCACGCCCCCGTCGGAGCCCCCGCCACCTGGGTGCTGTGCAACCACGACGTGACCCGTACGGTCACCCGCTACGGACGCGCCGACACCGGCTTCGACTTCGCCACCAAGGCCTTCGGAACCCCCGCGGACCTGGCCCTCGGCACCCGGCGGGCCCGCGCCGCCGCGCTGCTCACCCTCGCGCTCCCCGGCGCCGTCTACGTCTACCAGGGCGAGGAACTGGGGCTTCCCGAGGCGGAGATCCCGCTCGACCGCATCCAGGACCCCATGCACTTCCGCTCCGGCGGCACCGACCCCGGCCGGGACGGGTGCAGGGTCCCGCTGCCGTGGACCGACGAGCCGTGGAACGAGTCCTGGCTGCCCCAGCCCGCGGACTGGCCGGCGTACGCAGCGGACCGGCAGGCCGGGGACCCGGACTCGATGCTCACCCTCTACCGGACGGCCCTGGGCCTGCGCCGGGCCGCGGCCGGCTTCGGCGGCGGGTCGCTGGAGTGGCTGCCCGCGCCGCCCGGAGTGCTCGCCTTCGGCCGCCCCGACGGGCTCGTCTGCGTGGTCAACCTGTCCCCGGAGCCGGTCCCGCTGCCGGCCCACACGAGCCTCCTGCTGAGCAGCTCCGCCCCGGATGCGGAGGGGCTGCTCGGGCAGGACACGGCGGTCTGGCTGCGGACCTGACGCCGCAGCCGGACCGCCCGGACCGCCCGTTCCGCGCGCCCCACCCCGTAGAGCCGCCCGCGCACACCCCCGTACCGCAGGGAGAGGTCCCACCGTCATGAGCGCAGCAGCAGCACGCATCGCAGCACGCGGAAGGCCGGCCAACGCGCTGCTCGCCGCGCTGGCCGCCACCGCCGTCCTCGGGGCGGCCGCCGCCCTCCCGCTGGTGGCGGCCCCCACCGCGACGGCGGCTTCGGCCGTCCTGTCCCCGCTGGACGTCCAGGGGCGCGGGGCGACCGTGCCCTTCACCGAACAGGAGGCGGAGCGGGCGGCCACCAACGGATCGGTGATCGGGCCCGACCGGACCTACACGAGCCTGCCCGCCGAGGCGTCCGGGCGCAGCGCCGTACGGCTGGACGCGGCGGGGGAGTACGTCGAGTTCACGCTGGCCAAACCCGCGAACGCGATGAGCGTGCGCTATTCCGTGCCGGACAACGCGGCCGGCACGGGGATCAGCGCACCCGTGGAGCTGAAGCTGGACGGGACCAAGCTGAAGGACCTGGACTTCACCTCCAAGTACAGCTGGTTCTACGGCAGCTATCCCTTCACCAACCAGCCGAACGGCGACAAGCCGCACCACTTCTACGAGGAGACCCGCACCCTCTTCGGGAAGACCCTCCCGGCGGGCTCCAAGGTCCGCCTCACCCTGGCCTCCCTCGGCGCCACCCCGTGGGCGGTCGTGGACCTCGCCGACTTCGAGGAGGTCGCGGCGCCGGGCACGAGGCCGGCCGGCTCGTTGTCGGTGACCGACTTCGGCGCCGATCCGAACGGTTCCGCCGATTCGACGACCGCCTTCCAGCAGGCGGTGGACGCGGGCGCGGCGCAGGCGAAGGAGGTGTGGATCCCGCAGGGCACCTTCAAGCTGACCGATCACGTGGTGGTGGACAAGGTGACACTGCGCGGGGCCGGACCCTGGCACTCCGTCCTCACCGGGCGCCACCCCACCGACCGCGGCCGCGCGGCGGGGATCTACGGGAAGTACGTACAGGGCGGCGGATACGGCGGACAGATCCGCCCGCACGAGAGCGGCGGGCCGAGCAGAAACGTCACGCTGAAGGACTTCGCGATCATCGGCGAGATCGCCGACCGCATCGACGACGACCAGGTCAACGCCATCGGCGGGGCGATGAGCGACTCCGTCGTCGACAACGTGTGGATGCAGCGGACCAAGGTCGGGGCCTGGATGGACGGCCCGATGGACAACTTCCACATCAGGAACAGCCGGATCCTCGACCAGACGGCGGACGGGGTGAACTTCCACTGGGGCGTCACCCGCTCCTCCGTGGAGAACACCTTCCTGCGCAACCTGGGCGACGACGGCCTCGCCATGTGGGCGGACACCAAGAACAACGTCGCCAACTCCTTCAGCCACAACACCGTCGTCCTGCCGATCCTCGCCAACAACATCGCGATCTACGGCGGCAAGGACATCAGCGTCACCGACAACGTGGCCGCCGAGACCCTGTCCAACGGCGGCGGCCTGCACGTCGGCAACCGCTACCCCGGGGTCACCCCCGGCCAGGGGACGGACGTGTCGGGGACCTTCACCCTGGCCCGCAACACCCTGATCCGGACCGGGAACACCGACTACGGCTGGAACTTCCCGATCGGCGCCGTGTGGTTCGACAGCCGGGCGAGCTCCATCGACAAGGCCGCGATCAACGTGACCGACAGCGACATCCTGGACAGCTCCTACGCCGCCATCCACTTCGTGTCCGGCAGCACGAAGGGCGTGCACTTCGACAACATCACCATCGACAAGACCGGCACGTTCGCGCTCCAGTTCAACGACCCGGCCGAACTGTCCATGAGCAACGTCAGGGCCACCCGGATCGGCTTCACCGAGCCGGTCTACAGCTGCCTGGGCGCGCAGCTGAAGCTGACGCAGGGCAGCGGTAACTCCGGTTGGAACACCAAGCTGCCGAACACCTACTGCGGGCCGTTCCCCCCGGCGACCGACCAGCCGGGACCGGAACCGACGCCGAGCCCTACTCCCACGCCCACGCCTACGCCGAGCCCTACTCCCACGCCCACGCCCACGCCGACGCCGACGCCGACGCCGACGCCGACGCCCACGCCGACCCCGACTCCTACGCCCACCCCGACCCCGACCCCGGACCCCACCCGCAACCTGGCCCAGGGCCGGCCGGTCGCCGAGTCCTCGCACACCCAGGGCTATGACGCGGCCAAGGCCGTCGACGGAGACCCGAACAGCTACTGGGAGAGCCTCAACAACGCCTTCCCGCAGTCGCTCACGGTCGACCTCGGGGCCGCCACACCGGTCCACCGCGTGGTCCTGAAGCTTCCGCCGCCGGCCGCCTGGGGGGCCAGGACCCAGACCCTGTCCGTCCTCGGCAGCTCCGACGGCTCGGGCTTCACCACCGTCGTCGCCGCCCAGGGCTACGTCTTCGACCCGGCGAGCGGGAACAAGGTGACCATCGCCCTTCCCGCCGGTACGAACCTGCGCCACCTGCGGCTGGCCTTCACCGGCAACACCGGCTGGCCGGCCGGGCAGCTCGGCGAGTTCGAGGCCTACGCCGGCTGAGCCGGGGCACCCCGAGGGGACACCCACCCCCAAGGGAACCCCGAGCCCCGCAACACCCCGCCCGTCACGGCAACGGCTGTGGCGGGCGGGGCCCGTGGTACTGCCCGCTCGGTCGCATCCGCAGCGGGTGCTCCTCGTACTCCTCCAGCGCGTGCGCGATCCATCCGGCCGTACGGGCCACCGCGAAGACCGTCTCCCCGGCCTCCGGGGCCATCCCGCAGGAGACGGTGAGCACCGCCAGCGCCAGGTCCACATTGGGGTACAGGCCGCCGCCGTGCCGGGCCATCACCCCGGCCACCTCGCGCGCCGCGCCCAGCGCCGGGCCGGCCTGCGCCAGCGGCTCCAGCCGTGCGAACAGCGCCGTCGCCCGCGGATCCTCGGCCCCGTACAGCCGGTGCCCGAGCCCGGGCACCCTGCGCCCGGCCCGCAGGTACTCCGCCACCACCGGAGCCGCGCCGCCCCGCTCCAGCACCTCCACCAGCATCCGGTGCGCGAGCCGCCCGGCCGCTCCGTGCAGGGGGCCTTCGAGCGCGCCGAGCCCGGCCGAGACCACCGCGTACGGGTGCGCGCGCGCCGACGCGGCCACCCGTACGGCCAGGGTCGAGGCGGCCAGGTCGTGGTCCGTGAGCAGGGCCAGGGCGAGGTCCAGGACGGCCAGCGCGTCCGGGTCGGGGTCCAGGGCGGAGAGCCGGGGCCACAGCTGCCGGGCGAGGCGGCCGTCCCCGCCCCACTGCGCCGGGCCCACCTCGGGCAGGGCGCCGACCAGGGTGGGGATCAGGGAGCGCGCGGAGCCCAGTACGGACGGCGCGGACAGGTCGAAGCGCAGCGGGTCGGCGACCGCCGCGGCGGCGACGGCCACCCGCAGCCGGTCGATCGGACCGCTGTGCTCGGGCAGTGCGGCGACCGCCCGGCGGGCCGCGGCGAGGGACTCCGGGGGAGCGGTGAACCGGGCCCCGCGCACCAGGGTCCCCGTCCAGAGCCACTCGGCGACCTCCTCGTAGCGGTACCGGGAGGCCAGTTCCACGGCGTCCACGCCACGGAAGTAGTACCGGTCGGACTCGATGAGGGTGAGCGCGGTGCGTACGGAGAGCTCCCCGGCGGAGGCGGCGGATCCGGCGGGCCCCGCGGCCTCGCGCCGACTGCGCCGGGCCAGGTCCTCCACCTCGCGGGCGTCGAAACTGCTGGAGCGTCCGACCGGGTCGCGGCGGCTCGTGAGCTGGCCGCGGCTGACGTACGCGTATACGGTCGCGGGCTTCACCCCCAGCAGCCGGGCCGCTTCCTGGGTGCCGATCCTTCGCTCACCGGGCTCACCGGGCTCACCGGGCTCACCGGGCTCACCGGGCTCGTCGTTCATGCCGCTCATGACGCACACCCTACATATATTGATGCAATCAATATTGACAGTGATTGAGTCCATCATGGATGGTCGATCCATGAACATCACCGTCGCACCCGCCGAAAGCCCCCGCGGACTCGCGGGAGTCGTGGTCACCGAGACCGAGCTCGGTGACGTCCGAGGCCGTGAGGGCTTCTACCACTACCGCCAGTACTCGGCCGTCGAGCTCGCCGGGAGCCGCACCTTCGAGGACGTGTGGCACCTGATGTTCCGCGGCGTGCTGCCGGCCGACGCCGCCGAACGGGCCGCCTTCACCGCCGAGATCGCCCCGCTGCGCCGGCTCCCCGCCGAGGTCCGGGACGCCCTGCCCGCCCTGGCCCGTGCCACCGCCCTGTCCGGCCCGCTCTCCGGGCTGCGCACGGGGCTCTCCCTGCTCGGCGCCTCTGCCGGCTTCCGCCCGGTCTACGACCTGACCCCCGACCGCCGGGCCGCCGACGCGCTGGCCGCCTGCGCCGCCGTACCGACCCTGCTCACCGCCCTGTACCGGCTCGGCCAGGGGCTGGAGCCGGTGGAACCGCGCGACGACCTCCCGTACGCGGCGAACTACCTCTACATGCTGACCGGACGGGAACCCGAGCCGGTCAGGGCCCGCGCGGTGGAGCGGTACCTGATCTCCACGATCGACCACGGCTTCAACGCCTCCACCTTCACCGCCCGGGTGATCGCCTCCACCGGCGCCGACGTCGCGGCCTGCCTCACCGGGGCGATCGGCGCGCTCTCCGGCCCGCTGCACGGCGGCGCCCCCAGCCGGGCCCTGGACACCCTCGACGCCATCGGCACGGCGGACCGGATCGATCCGTGGATCCGCGAGCGGGTCCTCGCGGGCGACCGGATCATGGGCTTCGGACACCCCGTCTACCGCACCGAGGACCCGCGCTCGCGGATGCTGCGCGGGATCGCCCTGCGGTTCGGCGGCCCGCTCGTGGACTTCGCCGTGGAGGTCGAGCGGCACGTCGAGGAGATCCTCGCCGAGCTCAAGCCGGGACGGGAGCTGCACACCAACGTGGAGTTCTACGCGGGCGTGGTCATGGAACTGTGCGGGCTGCCGCGCGAGATGTTCACGCCGACCTTCTGCGCGGCCCGCGTGGTCGGCTGGAGCGCGAACGTCCTGGAGCAGGCGGCGGACTCGAAGATCATCCGGCCGTCGGCCCGCTACACCGGCCCGACCCCGCCCCAGCCGGTCCCCGCCCTCGGCTGAGGCTGGCTACGATCGACCGGGTGAACAGCATCCCCGTCATCGTCCTCGCCGGATTCCTCGGATCCGGCAAGACGACCGTCCTCAACCACCTCCTCGGCAACCGGGGCGGCACCCGGATCGGGGTCGTCGTCAACGACTTCGGCTCCATCGAGGTCGACGCGATGTCGGTGGCCGGCCAGGTCGGGGACTCGATGGTCTCCCTCGGCGGCGGCTGCCTGTGCTGCGCGGTGGACGGCAGCGAGCTGGACGCGTACCTGGAGAAGCTCGCCGACCCCGTGCACCGCATCGACGTGATCGTCATCGAGGCGAGCGGGCTGGCGGAGCCGCAGGAGATGGTCCGGATGCTCGTCGCCAACGAGAACCCGGCCGTCCGGTACGGCGGCATGGTGCAGATCGTCGACGCGGCGGAGTTCGACGCGACCCGGACCAGGCACCCCGAGACCGACCGGCACCTGGCCGTCGCCGACCTGGTGGTGCTCAACAAGACCGACCGGATCGACGCCGCCGAACGCACCCGGATCGAGGCCGCGCTCGCCGGGCTCTGCGCACCGGGCATCCCGGTCGTCGGCGCGGACCACGGGCGGATCGACCCGGAGCTGCTCTTCGACCGCCGCCCGTGGACCGAGACGCGCGGCCAGCTGTCCTTCGAGGACCTGCTGGCCCAGGCACACGACCACGACCACGACGCCGATCACGACGGCGATGAGCACGCGGACCACGTCCACGCGACCTACGAGAGCACGGAGTTCGTGTCCGAGCAGGCCCTCGGCCCGCGCCGGTTCATCGAGTTCCTCGACCGCCGCCCGGCCGGCCTCTACCGGATCAAGGGCTCCGTCTACTTCGGCGTCCCCGGCCACGAGGAGCGCTACGAGGTCCACGCGGTCGGCCGCTTCCTCCGCTTCACCCCGCACCCCTGGGGCCGGGGCGAGCCGCGCCTGACGCAGCTCGTCATGATCGGCTCGGGCACCGACGGCCCCGCCCTGCTCCGCGAGCTGGAGAGCTGCCGCGAACCGGAGCCGTGGCACGGCACCCCGGAGAGCATGTGGGGCGTGCTGCGCTACGTACACCGCCCGGCGGAACCGGCGCCCGAGACGGAGTTCGAGCCGGACGCCGACACCGAGGACTTCTGAGAGCAGCCGCCCCGCTCAGACGACCTCGATGCCGAAGTCGCCGAGGAGGGGCTCCAGTCCGCCCGGGTAGCCCTTGCCGCCGAGGACGAAGTCCCAGTCACCACTCGGGCGGCGCCGGAAGGAGCCGAGGACCAGGGCCGTTTCACCGGCTCGGCCGTCGGAGACCTCCAACTGACCCAATTCCTCGCCGACGGTGTCCAGGAGTCGGATCCGGGCGTCGGTGAAGCCCGCGAGGTCGGCGTCCGGATCGGCCTCAGGGTCGATCGCGGCCACGAGGACCAGCCGATCGGCGGCCTGCGGCAGAGAGTCGAAGGCGACGAGCAACGCGGCCTTGTCGGGCGCCGCGTGCACGTGGGTCCGCACCGAACCGTCCGGGGTGCGGGGGTTGTTGAAGAACACGAAGTGTTCCTCGCTCAGTACCCGGCTGCCCTGGCAGACCAGGGCGCACACGTCGAGCGCGACCGCGCCGGTCCAGGACATGCCGAGCACGTTGTGATCGGCGGGGGGAGGCTCCTCCGCCGTCCGCTGAGCCGGCACCGGGGCCGGGGCCGCGTCGGGCGCGCCCCCGCCGAGGCGTCCGCGCAGCCCGTGCCGGTGCAGCAGGTCCACGAGTTCCGCCCCGGGCACCAACTCCAGGGGCTTGCCGTTGGCGAAGGTGTACGACCCGGGCCCGAAGGTCGCCGTGGTGACCAGAACCCCCTTGTTCGCGCCCCGGTCCTGGACCGTCCCGTACAGGTCGCGTACTGCCGTCGGCGGGACCGTGTTCCGGTAGCGCTTGACCTGCACCACGATCCGCCCACCGCGGATCGGGGTCGGGTCCAGCGCCTCCACGTCCACGCCGCCGTCACCCGAGCGCTGCGTGGTCACCGCCTCCATGCCCATGGCCCGGAACAGTTCGGCCACCAGGTTCTCGAAGGCGATGGGATCCATGGCGAAGAGGTCGGGCTCCTCCTCGGAGTCCGCGCGCCCACCGTGGCCGATGACCGTGCCGACCTCACCGGGGCGACGCCCCGGGCGCACGGTGGTCAGTTGGTCGGGCTTCGCCGACAGCTGCCCGCGCAGGCCCTCCACGAGGCAGTCCACCGCGCTGACCTGTTCCAGGCGCAGTCCCTCGAACGTGGTGCGCGCCGCGGTCACCGTGGCGAGGACGAACTGCGCCTCCTGTCCCGTCACGGGATCGGGGCGGTCCACGAAGCCGTTCACCAGGACCGAATCCAGCACCCCGAACTCGTCGGCCGCATACAGCTCGCGGAGCACCAACAGCAGGCACTGCGCCAGCAGGTCCCGGTACAGCGCCCGCCGCTCCGTCACCGGGCGGGGTTTCACCCTGTACTGGCCCGTGCTCGGCAGGTACTGGACCGACCTCGCCTCCGGTACAACCGCGTACCCGGGCAACTCCCAGTCCAGCACGAGCTGTCGTGCCCCCGGGTCGTAGGCGGCCGCCACCTGCCTCGGTAGCGCCTCGGGCCAGGCCGTCGAGACGTACAGGGCGGCCGAGAAGTACTCCACCACCGCTTCCGGGTCGCCGACGCGCAGCGCGGCGGCCAGCTCGGTGAGCCCGCTGTTGTGCGCCCGGATCCCGGCGACCTGCTCCGCGGCCCAGACGTCGTACTGCTGTCGGTACGAAGCGAGTTGGTGCTGCCGCTGCGTCTCGGCCGCCTGCGCGGCCTGCCAGGCGGCCGTGTACCGCGCGTGCGCGTCCCGCTCGGCGTGTGCCCGCTGGCCCGAGCCGAGGGTCCAGCCGCTGCTCTGGTGCTGGAACTGCTCGATGCGCGGGAGCGCCACCGGGTGCGCCAGGTCTCCCGGGGCGAACGGGTCCAGCTGCTCCGGCCGGACCATGGCTGCCGTGCGGAAGGCCGGAGCCCTGCACCCCGTGACCAACAGGACTCGCAGGGCCTCGACCTCGGCGTCCAGCTGCGCGGATCGCCGTCGCGCCTCGGCGTCGTGGTGCTGCCGGTCGGCCGCCTGCTGCCGTTGCCCCCGGACCCCACCGCCTTCGTAGGGCCGTTGGGGGTGTTCCGCCTCGCGTTGCCGGACCAGCTGTATCTGCTGCGTCCGGCGCTGGGCTTCGGCCCAGTCCCTGATCGATCCGTCCGACCGACGACTCATCAGTTCTGTGTCTCCCCGCCCCACCCGACAGTGCCAAGAGGGAAAACACTAGTCGCCATTCGGGTGGTACGTCCCACGGACGTACCACCCGAATGACCTTGAACTTCCTACAGCGCCGCGCCCGCCAGCGCCGCGACCACGGCCGGCAGGGCCGTGCCCGAGCCGTCCCGGCGCGGGTCGACGGACGGCAGCAGGGCCGGGGTGCCGTTCGCCGCCGCCGCGCGGACCGGGGACGCGCCCGCCCAGGCCAGCAGCAGGACGTCCTCGCCCTTCAGGAAGCGCTGGCAGCGCACGCCGCCGGTGGCCCGGCCCTTGCGCGGGTACTGGTCGAACGGGGTGAGCTTGCCGGACTGCATCGAGTCGTCCAGCGTCCCGTGCGAGCCCGCCACCGTGAACACCACGGCCTCGCGCGCCGGGTCCACCGCCGAGAAGTGGATCACCTTCGCGCCGTCCGCGAGCTTGATGCCCGCCATGCCGCCCGCCGGGCGGCCCTGCGGGCGGACCTGGCCCGCCGGGTAGCGCAGCAGCTGGGCGTCGTCGGTGATGAAGACGAGGTCCTCCTCGCCCGTGCGCAGCTCGACCGCCCCGATGATCCGGTCACCGTCCTTGAGGGTGATGACCTCCAGCTCGTCCTTGTTGGCCGGATAGTCCGGCACGACCCGCTTGACCACGCCCTGCTCGGTGCCGAGCGCCAGGCCCTGCCCCGATTCGTCCAGCGAGGTCAGGCAGATGACCTTCTCGTCCGCTTCCAGCCCGGAGAGGAACTCCGAGACGGGGGCACCGCCCGCCAGGTTCGGCGCGGCGTGGGTGTCGGGCAGTTGCGGCAGGTCGATCACCGACAGCCGCAGGAGCCGGCCGTACGAGGTGACCACGCCGATGTCCGCCCGCGCGGTCGCCGCGACCTGCGAGACGATCAGGTCGTGCTTGGCGCGCGCACCGCCCTCCTCCTCGGGGAGCGGTTCGGCGTTCGGCGTACGGGCGAGCAGCCCGGTGGAGGACAGCAGCACCCGGCACGGGGTGTCCTCGACCTCGAGCGGGACCGCCGCGACCGGCGTACCCGCCGACTCCAGCAGCACCGTACGGCGCTCCGTGCCGAACTTCTTCGACACCGCGGCCAGTTCCGCCGAGACCAGCTTGCGCAGCTCGCTGTCGGAGTCCAGGATCCCGGTCAGCTCGTCGATCTCGCCGGCCAGCCGGTCGCGCTCGGACTCCAGCTCGATCCGGTCGAAACGGGTGAGCCGGCGCAGCGGGGTGTCCAGGATGTACTGGGTCTGGATCTCGCTCAGCGAGAAGCGCTCCATCAGGCGCTCCTTGGCCTGTGCGGAGTTGTCGCTGTCCCGGATGATCCGGATGACCTCGTCGATGTCGAGCAGCGCCACGAGCAGGCCCTCGACGAGGTGCAGCCGGTCGCGCCGCTTGCCGCGGCGGAACTCGCTGCGCCGGCGGACGACCTCGAAGCGGTGGTCGAGGTAGACCTCCAGCAGCTCCTTGAGGCCCAGCGTCAGCGGCTGCCCGTCGACCAGCGCGACGTTGTTGATGCCGAAGGTCTCCTCCATCGGCGTCAGCTTGTACAGCTGCTCCAGCACGGCTTCGGGGTGGAAGCCGTTCTTGATCTCGATGACCAGGCGCAGGCCGTGCGAGCGGTCGGTGAGGTCCTTGACGTCCGCGATGCCCTGGAGCTTCTTCGAGCCGACCAGGTCCTTGATCTTCGCGATGACCTTCTCGGGACCGACCGTGAAGGGCAGTTCGGTGACGACCAGCCCCTTGCGGCGCGGGGTCACGTCCTCCAGGGCCACCGTGGCGCGGATCTTGAAGGTGCCGCGGCCGTTCTCGTAGGCGTCCTTGATGCCCGCGAGGCCGACGATCCGTCCGCCCGTGGGCAGGTCGGGACCCGGTACGAAGCGCATCAGCGCTTCCAGGTCCGCCTCGGGGTAGCGGATCAGGTGGCGGGCGGCCGCGATGACCTCGCCGAGGTTGTGCGGGGCCATGTTGGTGGCCATGCCCACCGCGATCCCGGACGCGCCGTTGACGAGCAGGTTCGGGTAGGCGGCCGGAAGGACGACCGGTTCCCGCTCCTGGCCGTCGTAGTTCGCCGCGAAGTCGACGGTGTTCTCGTCGATCCCGTCCGTCATCAGCGAGGCGGCGTCGGCCATCTTCGACTCGGTGTACCGCATGGCGGCGGGCGGGTCGTCGTTGCCGAGCGAGCCGAAGTTGCCGTGGCCGTCGACCAGCGGGAGCCGCATGGAGAAGGGCTGCGCCATGCGCACGAGGGCGTCGTAGATCGACGCGTCGCCGTGCGGGTGCAGCTTGCCCATGACCTCGCCGACGACACGGGCGCACTTCACGTAGCCGCGGTCGGGGCGCAGGCCCATCTCGTTCATCTGGTAGACGATGCGCCGGTGCACCGGCTTCATGCCGTCGCGGGCGTCGGGCAGGGCGCGGGAGTAGATCACCGAGTACGCGTACTCGAGGAAGGAGCCCTGCATTTCGTCGACGACGTCGATGTCGAGGATCTTCTCCTCGAAATCCTCCGGCGGCGGGGTCTTCGTGCTGCGGCGGGCCATCGCTGCGCGGCTCCTTAACCAAGAATCGGGATGAGCTGAGCTCTCACGGGGTGCGGGTGGGACGGGGCTGGGACGGGGGGCGGGCGGTTTCGGACAGGGGTGACGCGGACCATTGTGGCCCGAGGCACCGACAACGCCGACTCCGACCCAGGACTGGGCCGGGAACTTCTCCGTCTCCCGACACGCTTGCATACAGTGGCAGGTCTGACAGGAATCTCTGCATCGCGATCGAAGGGACCACATGCCCATGGGTCACACGGCCACAGCTCACGCCGGCTCCGGCGGCCTCACAGCGACCGAGCACCGGCTGGCCAACGGCCTGCGCGTGGTGCTGTCCGAGGACCACCTGACCCCGGTCGCCGCGGTCTGCCTCTGGTACGACGTCGGCTCGCGCCACGAAGTCAAGGGGCGTACGGGCCTGGCTCACCTCTTCGAGCACCTGATGTTCCAGGGCTCGAAGAACGTCTCCGGCAACGGCCACTTCGAACTGGTCCAGGGAGCCGGCGGTTCCCTCAACGGGACCACCAGCTTCGAGCGGACCAACTACTTCGAGACGATGCCGACGCACCAGCTGGAGCTCGCGCTGTGGCTGGAAGCGGACCGGATGGGCTCGCTGCTGGCCGCCCTGGACGACGAGTCCATGGAGAACCAGCGCGACGTCGTCAAGAACGAGCGCCGCCAGCGGTACGACAACGTCCCGTACGGCACGGCCTTCGAGAAGCTGACGGCCCTGGCCTACCCGGAGGGCCACCCGTACCACCACACCCCGATCGGTTCCATGGCCGATCTGGACGCCGCGTCCCTGGAGGACGCGCGCGCGTTCTTCCGTACGTACTACGCGCCCAACAACGCGGTGCTCTCGGTCGTCGGCGACATCGACCCCGAGAAGACGCTCGCCTGGGTCGAGAAGTACTTCGGCACCATCCCCGGCCACGACGGCAAGCAGCCGCCGCGCGACGGCTCGCTGCCCGAGATCATGGGCCGGCAGCTGCGCGAGGAGGTCGTCGAGGAGGTTCCGGCCCGCGCGCTGATGGCGGCCTACCGGCTCCCGCACGACGGCACCCGCGAGTGCGACGCCGCCGACGTGGCGCTGACCGTCCTGGGCAGCGGCGAGTCCTCCCGGCTCCACAACCGCCTGGTGCGCCGCGACCAGAGCGCCGTCGCCGCGGGCTTCGGCATGCTGCGCCTCGCCGGTGCGCCCTCGCTGGGCTGGCTGGACGTCAAGACCTCCAGCGGCGTCGAGGTGCCCGCCATCGAGGCGGCCGTCGACGAGGAGCTCGCGCGGTTCGCCGCCGAGGGCCCGACGGCCGAGGAGATGGAGCGCGCGCAGGCCCAGCTGGAGCGCGAATGGCTGGACCGGCTGAGCACGGTGGCCGGCCGCGCCGACGAACTGTGCCGCTTCGCGGTGCTGTTCGGCGATCCGCAGCTCGCCCTGACCGCCGTCCAGCGCGTCCTCGACATCACCGCCGAGGAAGTGCAGGCCGTGGCCGCGGCCCGACTGCGCCCCGACAACCGGGCGGTGCTCGTCTACGAGCCGATTGCGGCCGACGACGCCGAAGACACCGAAGAGACCGACGCGAGCGACGAGAACGAGGGGGCGGAGCAGTGAGCGACACCGCAGCCGTCACGATGACCTTCCACCCGCGCCCCGAGGCCGGCGACCCGCAGCCGTGGGCCTTCCCGGCCCCCGAGCGCGGGGCACTGGCCAACGGCCTGACCCTGCTGCGCTGCCACCGCCCGGGCCAGCAGGTGGTCGCGGTCGAGATCAACCTCGCCGCCCCGCTCGACGCGGAGCCCGAGGGCCTCGACGGCGTGGCCACGATCATGGTGCGCGCCCTGTCCGAGGGCACCGACAAGCGCTCCGCCGAGGACTTCGCCGCCGAGCTGGAGCGCTGCGGCGCCACCCTCGACGCGCACGCCGACCACCCCGGCCTGCGGGTCTCCCTGGAGGTCCCGGCCTCCCGCCTGCACAAGGCGCTGGGGCTGGTCGCCGAGGCGCTGCGCTCGCCGGCCTTCGCCGACGCCGAGGTCGACCGCCTGGTGCGCAACCGGCTCGACGAGATCCCGCACGAGAGCGCCAACCCGCAGCGCCGCGCCGCCAAGCAGCTCTCCAAGGAGCTCTTCCCGGCCACCCTGCGGATGTCGCGCCCGCGCCAGGGGACCGAGGAGACGGTCGCCCGCATCGACTCCGCGGCCGTACGCGCCTTCTACGAGGCCCACGTGCGCCCCGCGACCGCCACCGCGGTGGTCGTCGGCGATCTGACCGGCATCGACCTGGACGCCGTCCTGGCCGACACCCTGGGCGCGTGGACCGGTGACACCACCGCCCCGCGCCCGGTCCCGCCGATCACCGCCGACGACACGGGCCGCGTGGTCATCGTGGACCGGCCCGGCGCGGTCCAGACGCAGCTGCTGATCGGCCGCATCGGGGCGGACCGGCACGACCGGGTCTGGGCGCCCCAGGTGCTCGGTACGTACTGCCTGGGCGGCACGCTCACCTCCCGGCTGGACAAGGTGCTGCGCGAGGAGAAGGGGTACACGTACGGCGTGCGCGCCTTCGGACAGGTGCTGCGCTCCACCGCCGACGGCAAGGGCGCCTCGATGCTCGCCATCAGCGGCTCGGTGGACACCCCGAACACCGGCCCGGCCCTGGACGACCTCTGGACGGTGCTGCGCACCCTCGCGGAGGGCGGCCTGACCGACGCCGAACGGGACGTGGCCGTGCAGAACTTGGTGGGGGTGGCCCCGCTGAAGTTCGAGACGGCCGCCTCCGTCGCGGGCACGCTCGCCGACCAGGTCGAGCAGGAGCTGCCGGACGACTATCAGGCGCAGTTGTACGCGCGGCTCGCCGAAACCGGGACGGTGGAGGCCACTTCGGCGGTCGTCAGTGCCTTCCCGGTGGACCGTCTGGTCACGGTCCTGGTCGGCGACGCCTCGCAGATCGAGGAGCCCGTGCGGGCCCTCGGGATCGGCGAAGTGACCGTGGTCACCAACTGATCGTCAGTTGATCTCCGGGTGATCTCCGGGTGGTGTCTGGCGGGCCGTCAACTGGCCCGCCGCTCAAGGGGCTCCGGCGGCTTGTCCGTCGGGGTCCCTTTTGGGTTCATTGTCCGTTTAGTGGTGTGGTTGCTTGTATGTGGTGTGGCGTACGCAACAAAAGGGCGTGTCTGTTTGGCGATTGACTGATGATCCGCCTAGCGTCGGCCGTGCTGTTCGTCAGTTGTAACCGCCGCGACCCCGCGGCACCGGACAGCGATCGCCGAGTCCCCGTCAGGCGCGAGCCTGGGGAGCCGGGGACCCACTTGTGTCCCTGGGGTGAATCGGACCGCCTCGCAAGAGGGGGTCCGTAGGAGACCTTCCTGCTCCGAACCCGTCAGCTAACCCGGTAGGCGAGAGGGAAGGAAAGGATCAGCCCCTTCATGGCGTTTGGCAGTAGTGCCGCCGGCAAGCACCGTGGTTCGAGCCGTATGAGCCGCAGGACCGCCGGCTATGCCGGCATAGCCGCCCTCGCCGCGACCGGCGTCGTCGGCTCCCTGGCCGGCCCCGCGTTCGCCGCGGACCAGTCCCCCTCCATCGAGGACACCGGCAGCCTCAACACCATCGTGGTGGCCGACGAGCTCGCCGGTGACGTCGAGGCCCAGGCCCAGTCCCAGCAGCGGGCCGCAGAGGCCGCCGCCGCCAAGGCGCAGGCCGAGGCCGACGCCAAGCAGCGGGCCGCCGAGGCCAAGGCGAAGGCCGAAGCCCAGGCGAAGGCCGAGCGCGAGGCCGCCGAGCGCGCCGCCCGCGAAGAGGAGCGCAAGCGCCTCAACACCTTCGTGTCGCCGCTCGACAACACCTACGTCAGCACCCAGTACCACGCGGGTGGCGGCATGTGGTCCTCCGGCAGCCACACGGGCATCGACTTCCACGCCGCCTCCGGCACCGAGGTGCACGCCGTGGGCCTCGGCACCGTGGTCGAGGCGGGCTACGGCGGTGCGTACGGCAACAACGTCGTCATCAAGCACGCCGACGGCACGTACACCCAGTACGGCCACATGTCCTCGCTGAGCGTCTCCGTCGGCCAGCAGGTCACCCCGGGCCAGAAGATCGGCCTGTCGGGCTCCACCGGCAACTCCAGCGGCCCGCACCTGCACTTCGAGGCCCGCACCGGCGCCGACTACGGCTCGGACATCAACCCGGTCACGTACCTGCGCTCGCACGGCGTCACCGTCTGACCCGCTGCGCTCCGCACCACACGTCTTCCGCGAAGGCCCCGGCTCTCTGAGAGCCGGGGCCTTCGTCGTGTTTCGGGCTCCGCGTCGTGTGAATGTTTCGTATTTCCGGCCGCTCTCGGAAATTATCGTGTGTTGCAATAGAGTCGCAACGCGCACAGTCATACGAAAAAGGCGGAGGTCCGGTCTTGCGTATTCCCGCGCACACGGTATGCACAGCAATCCGCGACGACATCGTCTCCGGGGTGTTCGGGCCCGGCGCCCGGCTGACCGAGGAGGTGCTGGCCCGCCGGTACGGGGTCTCGCGCGTCCCGGTGCGCGAGGCGCTGCGCACGCTGGAGTCCGAGGGGTTCGTGACCACCCGCCGGCACGCGGGCGCCTGCGTGGCCGAGCCGACCGAGCAGGAGGCCGCCGACCTCCTGGAGCTGCGGATGCTCCTGGAGCCCCTCGCGGCCGCCCGCGCGGCCCGGCGGCGCAGCGAGGCCCACCTCAAGGTGCTGCGCGGCCTGGTCAGACTGGGCCAGGAGCGGGCCAGGAGGGGGCAGGGGGAGGATCTGCGCTCCCTGGGCGGCTGGTTCCACGAGACGCTCTCCCAGGCCTCGGGCAGCCCCGGGCTCATCGCGCTGCTCACCCAGATGCGCCACAAGGTGGCCTGGATGTACGTGGTGGAGGCCCCGGTGCGGCCCGTGGAGTCCTGGGCGGAGCACGGCGCGATCGTGGACGCGGTGGCCCGGGGCGACGCCGAGCGGGCCCGGGCGCTGACCGCGGCGCACGTGGACCGGGCGGCGGGGGCGCACCGGATGCGCGTGAGGACTTTGCAACCTGCCGTAAACACGGCGAGCGTTCCGCATTAACAAACGCCGTATACAAAGGGGGGGTATACGGTCCCGGTAATTCGGCCCTTGCCCGGCGTCCCGTGCGCCTTTTGGCGGCCTGAATTCTGCCCGCCGGAATAGAGCGCGCCGGAATGGCGGTGCGCATATGTCTCCCGCGCGGAAGCGCGAAAAGCAGCGAAGCCGTTGCCCTCGGCCGTGGTGGTCGGGGGCAACGGCTTCGCCGTGCAAGTCGAGCAGGTCCTGCGGGTCGAACCCGAAGGGTCAGACGGTCTCGGGGAGCTCCTCGAGGCCCTCGGCGACCAGCTTCGCGAGACGGTCCAGTGCGGCCTCGGCGCCGTCGGCCTCGGAGGAGAGGACGATCTCCTCGCCGCCCTGGGCGCCCAGGCCCAGGACCGCCAGCATGGAGGCGGCGTTGACGGGGTCGCCGCCGGCCTTCGCGATGGTCACCGGGACGCCGGAAGCGGTCGTCGCGCGGACGAAGATCGAGGCGGGACGAGCGTGCAGGCCCTCGGCCCAGCCGACGTTGACGCGGCGCTCTGCCATGGTGATGCCCTTCAGGTTCTTACGGTTGTCTAGACCAGTCTCTCACGACGTCCGGAATGGTCGAACCGACCTTCGGCCCGACTTTCCCGCCGTTCGACCTACCCCAGCTTGCCCTGATTCGAGACAGCTTGCCCGATGCGCCGCGCCCAGGCCACTCGGCGCGTTCGCGCCTTAAGGTGACCCCATGACGACCGAGTCCGACCCCTCGTATCCGGACCACTGGGAAGCCGACGTCGTCCTTCGGGACGGCGGTACCGCCCGGATCCGGCCCATCACCACCGATGACGCGGGCCGGCTGGTCAGCTTCTACGAGCAGGTCTCGGACGAGTCCAAGTACTACCGGTTCTTCGCCCCCTACCCCCGGCTCTCCGACCGCGACGTGCACCGCTTCACGCACCACGACTACGTGGACCGGGTCGGCCTCGCCGCGACGATCGGCGGCGAGTTCATCGCCACCGTCCGCTACGACCGGATCGGCGCCGACGGCCGCTCGGCCACCGGACCCTCCGACGAGGCCGAGGTCGCCTTCCTCGTCCAGGACGCCCACCAGGGACGCGGAGTCGCCTCCGCCCTGCTCGAACACATCGGCGCGGTCGCCCGCGAACGCGGGATCCGCCGCTTCGCCGCCGAGGTGCTGCCCGCCAACAGCAAGATGATCAAGGTGTTCACCGACGCCGGCTACCAGCAGAAGCGCAGCTTCGAAGACGGCTCCGTCCACCTGACCCTCGACCTCGAACCGACCGCCGAATCCCTCGCCGTCCAGCGCGCCCGCGAACAGCGCGCCGAGGCCCGCTCCGTCCAGCGGCTGCTGTCCCCCGGCTCGGTGGCGGTGATCGGAGTCAGCCGCTCCCTCGCGGGCGTGGGCGCGGCGGCCCTGCGCAACCTGCGCGACAGCGGCTTCCACGGCCACCTCTACGCCGTCAACGAGGCGGTCACCCGCGATCTGCTCGACGGCGTACGGGCCTACCCCACGCTCGGCGCCGTCGGCGCCCCGGTCGACCTCGCCGTCATCGCGGTCCCGGCGGACCGGGTCCCGGACGCGGTGGCGGCCTGCGGTGAACACGGAGTACAGGGGCTGGTCGTCCTGTCCGCCGGATACGGGGAGAGCGGGGCCGAGGGCATGGCCCGCCAGCGCGAACTGGTGCGCCAGGTGCGCTCGTACGGGATGAGGCTGATCGGACCGAACGCCTTCGGGGTGATCAACACGGCCCCCGAGGTGGAGCTGAACGCCTCCCTGGCCCCCGCTCCGGCCCCCGCGCGCGGAAGGATCGGCCTCTTCACCCAGTCCGGGGCGATCGGCATCGCGCTGCTCTCCGGGCTGCTGCGGCGCGGGGAGGGGCTGTCCTCCTTCGTCTCCGCCGGGAACCGGGCCGACGTCTCCGGCAACGACATCCTCCAGTACTGGTACGACGACGAGGCCACCGACGTCGCGCTCATGTACCTGGAGACCCTGGGCAACCCGAGGAAGTTCACCCGGCTCGCCCGGCGCACCGCGGCCGTCAAGCCCGTGGTCGTCGCCCGGGGCGGCCGGTACACCCCCGCCGGACACGTGGTCCCCGGCACCCGGCTGCCCGAGGCGACGGTCTCGGAGCTGCTGCGGCAGGCCGGCGTGATCCGGGTCGACACGGTGACCGAGCTGGTGGACGTCGGCCTGCTGCTGGCCTCGCAGCCCGTACCGGCCGGGCCGCGCGTCGCGATCCTCGGCAACTCCGAATCCCTCGGGGTCCTCACCTACGACGCCTGCCTGACCGAGGGGCTGCGACCGCTGCCGCCGCTCGACCTGACCACGGCCGCCTCGCCGGAGGACTTCCGCACGGCCGTCTCCGCCGCGCTGGCCTCGCCGGACACCGACGCCGTCGTCGTCACCGCCATCCCCTGGGTGAGCGAGCACGCCCTCGCAGACGACCTGGCGGATGCCCTGCGGGCGGCGGCCGCCGCGCACCCCGGCAAGCCGGTGGCCGTGGTCCACGTGGAGCTGGGCGCCCTCGCCGAGGCGCTCTCGGCGGCCACCGCGCCGACCGCCCCGACGGACCCCGCGGACGCGCTGCCCGCGACGCTGCCCACGCCCGCGACGGCCCTGGCGGCCCTGGCCTCCGGGCCCGCCGCCGAAGCGGGGCCCGACGGCGGGCCCGACGCCGTGCCCGCCTCCGGCGCCGTGCCCGCCTCCGGGCCCGCCGCCGCGGCGGCGCCCTTCCGGCCGGAGCCGGGATCCGACGGTGCGCGGAGCGCGGCCGTGCCCGCTCCCGGAACCGCCCGGATTCCGAGCTACCCCGCCGCCGAGCGGGCCGTCAAGGCCGTCGCCGAAGCCGTCCGGTACGGGCAGTGGCGCCGGGGCATCGCCGAGGTCGGGCAGGTGCCCGAGTTCGAGGACATCGACGAGAGCGGGGCCGCCGGCCAGCTCTCCCGCCTGCTGGCCGGCGTAGGGGAGGAGGCGGTGGCCACCCTGGACGACCCCGATGCCCGCGAGCTGCTCGCCCGGTACGGGATCCGGGTGCTCTCCACGCTCCCGGCCCCCAGCGCCGACGCCGCGGTCCGCGCCGCCGCGGTCCTCGGCTACCCCGTCGCGCTCAAGACCACCGCCCCGCACCTGCGCCACCGCGCCGACCTCGGCGGGGTCCGCCTCGACCTCACCACCGAGGCCGAGCTGCGCCGCTCGTACGAGGAGCTCACCCACGCGCTGGGCAAACCGCAGGAGCTGCTCCCCGTGGTCCAGTCGATGGTCCCGCGGGGCGTCGACACCGTCATCCGCTCCGTCATCGACCCCGCCGCCGGCGCCGTGCTGTCCTTCGGGCTCTCCGGGGTCGCCTCCGAACTCCTCGGCGACACCGCCCACCGGCTGGTTCCCGCCACGGACAAGGACGCGGCGAGCCTGATCCGCTCGATCCGCACCGCCCCGCTGCTCTTCGGCTGGCGCGGCAGCGACCCCGTGGACACCCCCGCCCTGGAGGAACTGCTCCTGCGCCTCTCCCGCCTCGTCGACGACCACCCCGAGGTGGTCGGGGTCGCCCTGGAGCCCGTCGTCGTCGCCACCGAGGGACTGTCCGTGCTCAGCGCGACGGTCCGCGTCGCCCACCCGCCCGCCCGCGGCGACCTCGGCCCCCGGACCCTGCCCAGCTACTGAGGTCCGACGGGCCCCAGGGCGGCCGGGGCGGCCCGTACGGGCCTTAGGATGGACCTCATGGCGAAATCCGGTACGACGACCCAGGGGCTGCGCACGGCGATCGAGCGCAGCGGCTACTACCCGGCCCTCGTGGCCGAGGCCGTGGAGGCCGCGGTGGGCGGCGAGCCGATTTCGTCGTACCTGGTCCACCAGGAGACGACCTTCGACTCCAACGAGGTGCGCCGGCACGTCACCGTGCTGGTCCTGACCGGCAACCGCTTCATCGTCAGCCACACCGATGAGCAGGCCGCCGACGCCGGTTCCCCGTCGCCGTACGCGACCACCTCCACCGAGTCGGTCAAGCTGGCCAGCATCTCCTCCGTGGTGCTCAGCCGCGTCGTCGCCAACCCGGAGTCCTACACCCCGGGCACCCTGCCCCGCGAGGTCGTCCTGACCATCGGCTGGGGCGCGGTCTCGCGCATCGACCTGGAGCCCGCCGCCTGCGGCGACGCCAACTGCGACGCCGACCACGGCTACACCGGCAACTCCACCGCCGACGACCTCAGCCTGCGCGTCAGCGAGGCCGGCGACGGCCCCGAGGCGGTCCGCCAGACCCTGGTGTTCGCGCAGGCACTCAGCGAAGCGACCGCGGCCACTTCCTCCACCCCCGCCCGCTGATGGCGTCGTACTCCGCCGCGCAGAGCTGGCAGGACGAGCCCGAGCTGCTGGACCTGGCCGGCGCCCCGGTGCCGCACTACGGCACCGGCTCGCTCGCCGACCTGCTGCCCACCCTCGTGGCCGGCCAGGGCGTGCCCGGCTTCGAGGCCTCGATCGCCGAGCTGACCCCGGCCGACCGCAACTGCGTGTTCCTGGTCGACGGCATGGGCTGGGAGCAGATCAAGGCCCACCCGGACGAGGCCCCGTACCTCACCTCCCTCCTCTCCAGCTCGCGCGGCGGCACCGGCCGCCCGATCACCGCGGGCTTCCCGGCGACCACCGCCACCTCGCTGGCCTCCGTCGGCACTGGCCTGCCGCCCGCGCGGCACGGCCTGCCCGGCTACACCGTGCGCAATCCGGCCACCGGCGAACTGATGAACCAGCTCCGCTGGCACCCGTGGACCTCGCCCAAGCCCTGGCAGCCGTACCCGACGGTCTTCCAGCAGGCGGACGCGGCCGGAGTGGCCACGGCGCAGGTGTCCTCGCCCGCCTTCCAGACGACCCCGCTCACGAAGGTCGCGCTGAGCGGCGGCACCTTCCTCGGCCGGATGACCGGCGAGGAGCGCATGGACCTCGCGGCCGAGCGGCTCGCGGCCGGCGACCGCTCGCTCGTGTACACGTACTACAGCGAGCTCGACGGGGCCGGCCACCGGCACGGCGTCGACTCCGACGCCTGGCGCGGCCAGCTCATGTACGTGGACCGCCTCGTCCAGCGCCTGGCCGAGCAACTCCCGCCGCGCACCGCGCTGTACGTGACCGCCGACCACGGCATGGTGGACGTCCCCTTCGACGAGGACTCCCGCATCGACTACGACGACGACTGGGAACTCGGCGCGGGCGTCGCCCTGCTGGGCGGCGAGGGCCGGGCCCGGCACGTGTACGCCGTACCGGGCGCCGAGGCCGACGTCCTGACCGTCTGGCGCGAGGTGCTCGGCGACCGCTTCTGGGTCGCCAGCCGCGCCGAAGCCCTGGAACTGGGCTGGTTCGGGGCACCGGGCGAATGCGACGAGCGGGTCCTCGGCCGCATCGGCGACGTCATCGCGGCCGCCCAGGCCGACGTGGCGATCACCGCCTCGCGGGCCGAGCCCAACGAGTCGGCCCTCGCGGGCATGCACGGCTCGATGACCCCGGCCGAGCAGCTCGTCCCGCTGCTCGAAATCCGCTCCTGACGCTCCCGCCTCCCCTCACCCTCCCTTCGAAAGGCGCTGTACTCCCGATGCCCGAGCTGGTGTTCTTCTCCGGAACGATGGACTGCGGAAAGAGCACGCTGGCGCTCCAGATTGGTCACAACCGGTCGGCCCGGGGGCTCCAGGGCGTGATCTTCACGCGCGACGACCGTGCGGGGGAGGGCAAGCTGTCCTCGCGCCTGGGCCTGGTGACGGAGGCGGTGGAGGCCACCGAGGGGATGGACCTGTACGCGTACCTGGTCGCCCAGCTCTCGAAGGGCGGCAAGGCGGACTACGTGATCGTGGACGAGGCCCAGTTCCTGGCCCCGGAGCAGATCGACCAGCTTGCGCGCATCGTGGACGACCTGGGCCTGGACGTCTTCGCCTTCGGCATCACCACGGACTTCCGTACGAAGCTGTTCCCGGGCTCGCAGCGCCTGATCGAGCTGGCGGACCGGATCGAGCAGCTCCAGGTCGAGGCCCTGTGCTGGTGCGGCGCCCGCGCCACGCACAACGCCCGCACGGTGGGCGGCGCCATGGTCGTCGAAGGCGCCCAGGTCGTGGTCGGCGACGTGAACCGCCCGGCGGAGGAGATCGGCTACGAGGTCCTGTGCCGCCGCCACCACCGCAAGCGCATGACCTCGGCCGCGGCCCACGCCGGCGCCCTCTCCCCGGACGTCCTCCCCGTCAACCAGGGCTGAGCCTCGCGGCTCGTCCCCGGGTCCCGGCGTGGTAAGCGCGGAGCGTTCTCGCCTCCGTCAGCGGTAGCGGATCACACGCACTCCGGACTCTCCGAACGTGTCCAGGCTTCGCAGCTCCTCCGCCGATCCGTCGACGAGGCCCACATGCCCGGCGTGAGTGTGCAGCCCGGTGAGGAGCAGACCGGTGGATTCGCGCCCGCGGTCGTCCTGGCGCCGTACCCACACGAGCGCCCGTCCACCGACCGGCAGTGCGGCGAGGGCCCGTACGGACTCAGTGATGGTCGAGAATTCACTGACCTCCAGGACCGGTCCCAGCTTCGCCATCGTCGGGGCGAACCAGTCGGCGTCCCCGGAGGCGGGTGTCGGACCCATCGCCTCGCCCCGGTTCCAGGCGTCGAGGAACCCCCAGGGGTCGGAGTTGGGCAGCAGGAACGGCTCTTCGGGCCCCTTGGGCACTACCACGGTGGCATCGAGCATCTCGTGGCGCCAGTCCCCGCTGCGCAGGGCGGCCGTGGTCTGGCAGGCGAACAGCCACCCGCGGGCCGTCTCGTCTCCGGCGTCGGGCAATACCAGCTCGACGGGATCGGTGTACGTGGACCTGAGCCACTCCTCGCCCTTGATCCGGGCTGCCGCGAGGTCACCAGCCGTCCGGGGAACTCCGGTCTTCACCCGGGCGAAGACCAGCTCACGCAGTCCGACCGTGTCCAGTCGAGCCAGACCACCGGTCATCCCATCCAGGAACACCACGGTTCCGTTGTTGTTGTGCGCGTACACGAGGTGGCCGCTGACCTCGGTCCCGCGGATCGCCCGCCGGACCCACACCACGCCTTGCGTGCCGGGCCCGGACTTCTCGGCCTGTGCGATCACGTCGTCCCAGTCGGCGCACCGCAGCTGCTCCGCCGTTGGAAAGTAGCGCCGTAGCAGCAGCTGCCACCACCCCGGCGCCTCGTGAGCCGGCTGCCATGGCAGTGGGGACGACGGCCGGCCCGCGATCGCAGCGGCCACCGTGACCACGCAGCCACGTGAGTTCAGTCGCAGCGCCTGCCTCTCCGGATCACGCTCCACCTGGTTCTGCGTGTATTCCGCAGCATCGCCCCAAGGATCATCGGCCGCCGGATGGAACGGCACCCCAAGGTCCTTGGGCACCACCACGGAAGCGGCCAGCATCGGGGTCCGTGGATATCCGGGCTGCTCGATCACCTGACACGCGAACAGCCACGTGCCGGCATCCTCGGCGACCGGTGCGGTGCTCGCCAGTTCGACCAGGCCGCGGTAGGTGGTGAGCAGCCATTGCAGGGCCATCTGCCACGGCTCGGCACGCACGGTCCTCGCCAGGCCGGCGGTGTCCCAGCCGCCGTGCCGAACGTAGGCGAAATACTCGTCCAGGGGGAGGTGGGAGGGGGGAAAGCGCACCGGAGAGCCGTCCTTGGGGACCAGGACCATCCTCGTGAGAGGGCCGGCCGCCCCGCCGATGGTGTCGATGCTTTGCTGCGTGTCGTACCTGATGATCCAGGCCAGGTCGTGTTCCTCGCTCATTTGCGGCTGTACGACGACTGCCCATGGCTCGTGGGCGAATGCCTGTGCAAGGTAGGGGCGTGCCGCTTCCACGGCCTCGTTCAACGTGAGCATCTCTGGTTCCTGACAGTGCTAGCGATAGGGGACATGAGCGATTTCGCTGACGTTGAATGTCTCCAACCTGGCCAGCGTTCCGGTTTGGCCATCCAGGAAGACCACTCCGTGAGGAGTGTTCACAGCGTTGAAGACGTGGCCGATCCCGCCATGGCGGGAGATGGCGACGACGCTGCGCGAATCCGGCCCGCGTTGTTCCAGGTCCTTGATGATGTCGTCGTAGCTCTGTACGACCTTCTTCGCATCCGGAGTCACCCCGAGCTCCTTGTACGGGATGTCACCCGGGCCGGTCTTTGGTGCGGCTGATACCTCGACTCCGTCCAGCCTTTTGTCGAGAGTCGGCACGTTGTTCGTGCAGTTGTACTGATAGCCGGGTGCGCCGGTGTTGTTCATGTCCTTGAGCCACGGGTACTGATCGTCGATGAACTTCTGAGCCTGCTTCGGGCTGACCGAGTCGGCGTGGATCGAACCGCGCTCCGTGACGCCCTTGGCCGGCTGCGCCAGGTGCGACCAGGCTGAGGGCTTCACGGCCGCCGCCTCGGCCAGTCGCACCCCTGCCCGGGCGCTGCCGATGCCCTTGGTGCCGACGAGTTCGGGCACGAGGCGGCCCAGGCCCTCGGACGGGTCGTCCTTGAAGCTGTCGATCAGGGCGCCCGGAATCCGCTCCGGATGCGCTGCGGTGGAGACGAGGCCTGCCAGGGTCATGTTGAGGTTCTGCTGGTACTCGGCAGGGTGGGTCAGGTTGTACGGGTCCATCGGGTTCAGACCACGGGCGAAGTCGAGCAGGCCGGCCGTCCCCTTGACCACGCCGCCGACGAAGTGGTTGAGCTCCACCGCCGTGCTGCCGTAGGAGTCGGTGATCCCGGCCAGCGCCCGGTCCGTCGCCGACGGCTCCTTCGGGGCGTGCGCCACTGCCACCGCCAGCACCTTGGCCGCGGTTTGCGCGGCCTCGTTGCGCTGTCTGCGGGCCTCGTTGAGGATCTCGTGCGCCCGCTTGCCGTCGGCCTTGCCCACATCGACCGGTTCCTGCGGCACGGGACCGGGATCCTTGCCCGCCTTCTCCGTTGTCCTGTAGGTGTCGACCTTCGCGGCGTACGCCTCGTGGGCGTCCCTGGCGGCCTTGACCGCCACCTCGTAGAGGTCGATGGCCTGCTGCGCCTGCTGCTGCGCCCACTCCACCGTCTCCGCGTACCGGGTCAGCGCGCCTGCCGCCGCCTCGCAGGCATCGGCGGCGTGCAGCCAGTCCGTCGGGTGCATTGCGAACTTCGCGCGGAACGCCTCGGCGGCCTGTCCCTTCCAGTGGCCCGAGTCCAGTGCCCGCATGCCTTCGCCGACCCGGTCGAACGCGCCCTGGAAGTCCTTCAGGTGCTTGGCCGACTCCCGAATCGACGCCGGCTTGCCGTGCACCAGCTCGTTGGCCTGCCTGCTCTGACCCAGTTGCTGTTCACTGACCGAAGCCCCAAGACCCGAGGCGAAACCGTCGCCCCAGTCCTCGACCTTGTCCGCCCAGTCGTCCGCACCGACGTACTCCAGACTCGCGCCGATCCCGTCCGTGGCCCTGTCGACACTTTGGCCGACGACCTTCTTCGTCGACTCCCAGCCGTCGTCCAGCTTCTCCAGACCCTTGTCCAGAAGACCGCCCCAGTCCGGCATCAGCGCTCACCCCCGGACTGCGGTTGCTCCCGCGGAGCCGGACCGACCCAGGCGTCGACCGCCCCGTCCACCTCGTCCCGCAGCCCAGTCGCGGTGATGATCTGGTTGCTGAGCAGCATGTCGGAGCTGCTCACATCCCGCACCGCGCCCGTCCAGGCCTCCCTGCTGTTCTCGTTGGCCCGATCGAAGGATTCCCGGCTGTAATCAGCGTCCCGGACCTGCGTGTACGGATTGTCGGAGATGACCTCGCCCCAGTCCTGGCCGATGACGTCCTTCTCCGACGCGTACGGATTGCCCATCGCGGAGTTCGTCAGCACCTTGAAACTGCCCTGGATGTACTGGTCCTGCTCGTGCAGGACACCCGCAGACAGACCCACGTCAAAAGCGAACTGGTTGCCCTGCTGCACCAGCGAGCGCACACCCCACTCCCAGCGCTCGCAGAACGTCTTCATCGAAGCCGTCAGACCCTCGTGCCCGGTCTCCATCCCCGACAGTCCCAGATCCGAAAATCCCCGGCCCATACTGGCCGCGCCGACCATCCCCAGCTCTTTCAGCTCTCCCAGGGTGTCCGTGATCCCCTTCGCGATCTCCCCCAGCGCCTGCTTCGACACATCGAGATCAGCCCCGTCCCCGGTCATACCCGTTCCCCCCGTCCATCTCCGTCGAGCGCGGCACCGTCTGGCACCAACCCCCTCACCGGCGGGAAGACGAGCCCGCCCGGCCCCGCCG
This sequence comes from Streptomyces sp. GL_141, assembly GCF_057834385.1. Lineage (NCBI taxonomy): Bacteria > Bacillati > Actinomycetota > Actinomycetes > Kitasatosporales > Streptomycetaceae > Streptomyces > Streptomyces sp. GL_141. The sequence continues at coordinate 2,046,280 of NZ_CM174402.1, read as the reverse complement.
CATCCAGCGCCACCCCACACGGGAAGTCCAGCGCCGGGATCACCTCATCCAACAGCCGCGCACCGACGATCCGCCGGTACGGCCACTCCCGCTCGGCCTCGCCACGTGCCTCCGCGAACCGGGCCAGAGTCTCCTCGCCCGAGAAGCCACAGAGCCAGTCCAGTCCACCGAGCTCCGCCGTCCACAGCCCGCCCCGCTCGTCCAAGGGAACCAGCACTGCCCGGCTACGGAAATCCGCCAGCTGCTTCAGCACCGCATCCCGCGCCACCGCGGCCGGATCAACCGCAGCCTGGGGGAACGCAGTCCCGACCGGGCTTTCCGTCGCACGTTGAACAGCCCCTGCCCGAAGTCGTGCCCACTCCTCGTCAAACCCCATTCGTGTTCTCCTCCACGAGCGTGCGCGTACTGAAGTGGTTCGGGTTGCCGCAGTTGATCGAATCGACTGTACCTTCGCCAGGATCGGGGCCCTCACGGCTGCTTTGAAGAGGTGCAATTCGGAGCGGTCGGGGATCGGCCCCTTCCATCGGCCCCGGACGCGACTCAATGGGTTGGCGGATGGTCCAGCAAAAGGACGCTGGCGCTCCAGATCGCCCACAACCGCGACGCGAGGGGCCTGCAGGGCGTGATCTTCACCCGTGACGACCGGGCGGGGGAGGGGAAGCTGTCCTCGCGCCTGGGTCTGGTGACGGAGGCGGTGGAGGCGCCGGAGGGGATGGACCTGTACGCGTACCTGGTCGCCGAGCTGTCGGCGGGCGGCAAGGCGGACTACGTGATCGTGGACGAGGCGTAGTTCCTGGCTCCGGAGCAGATCGACCAGCTGGCGCGCATCGTGGACGACCTGGGCCTGGACGTCTTCGCCTTCGGCATCACCACGGACTTCCGTACGAAGCTGTTCCCGGGCTCGCAGCGCCTGATCGAGCTGGCGGACCGGCTGGAGCAGCTCCAGGTCGAGGCCCTGTGCTGGTGCGGCGCCCGCGCCACGCACAACGCCCGCACGGTGGGCGGCGCCATGGTCGTCGAGGGTGCCCAGGTGGTGGTCGGGGACGTGAACCGCCCGGCGGAGGAGATCGGCTACGAGGTCCTGTGCCGTCGCCACCACCGCAAGCAGATGACGAGCGCCTCGGTCCGCGCCGGCGCCCTCTCCCCGGACGTCCTCCCGGTCAACCACGCCTGACGAGGGCCCTCGCAGGGGGCCTGAGGGAACCAATGGGGTTCCCGGTAGCGTGTTTCCCAAGGACGCTGCCCGGCGCTGGAGGGATGCAACCCATGGAACTGACCGTAGAGATCGCGGCGATACGGGACGGTCGGGGCGATCCGGCACGCCTGCTCGGGGAGTTCCGGCGGGCCGTGCTGCTGGTTCCGCTGGACGGGGGTCCTGACGGCGGTCTGATGTCGGCGGTGTCCGGCGGCATCCGCTGGATCTACGCCTTCACCGACGAGGAGGCGCTGGCCCGGTTCGCGGCGGCGCGTGGCGAGGCGGAGGCTGGCCGGGAGTGGGAGTTCCTCTCGGTGCTGGGTGCGCGGCTGGTGGACGCGGTGGTTCCGTTGGCGGACGGTCCGGCGGGTGTGGCCGTGAACGTCGCGGACGGCGACGGGTCGATGTTCTTCCCGCCGGTGGCGGGGATCGTCCCGGACGCGCATGCCGTGGACCTCGGTCCGGACCGCGGGGAGGTGGCCTGATGGCGGGGAACGGGGATCTCGAGGTTTCGCCGGCGGCGGTCAAGAACATTCAGGACGGTCTGCGGGCCGCGATCGGGGAGCTGCGGGAGTCGGGGGACGCGGCCGGCGCTTCGATGGGCGCGGGCTTCGAGAACCTGGCGATGACGGGGATGGAGGCCGGGCACGCGGGTCTGGCCACCGACTTCGAGGATTTCTGCGAGCGCTGGGAGTGGGGCGTGCGGAGTCTGGTGCAGGACGCGAGCACCCTCGCCCAGTCGCTGGGGATCGCGGCGGGCACGGTGTGGGAGGAGGAGCAGTACCTCCACGGGACCTTCCGGGTGGTCGCGAACGCGGCGTACGGCAATCCGCACGCCAGTGAGGACGAGATCGAGAAGAAGCCGTGGGGAGAGATCTTCTCCGCGGACGTCTACAAGCCCGATTACAGCCGGGAGTCCTTCGAGAAGAGCCAGGAGCAGATGCGCCAGACCTGGTCGGACACGGGGGACACCGTGACGTCCACGGGCAGGATCGGTTCGCTGAAGGACCTGCTGGAGCAGGCGAAGCGTGACGGGGACGGTCACTGATGGGGTGGCGGGATTTCGTTCCGGACGGGGTCGAGGACTGGGCCGAGGACCGGGTCGAGGACGTCGGTGACGCGGTCGAGTGGGCCGGCGACAAGACGGCGGACCTGGCGGAGGACGTCGGGCTGGACGGGGCCGGGGACTGGATCCGTGACAAGAGCCGCTCGGCCGCGAACCGGCTGGGCGCGGACGTCGCGGAGTTGGAGCTGGGTCAGACCGAGGACCCGAACAAGCTGGTCTACGGCAGTGTGGCGAAGATCCGCGCGCAGGTCTCCCACCTGAACGACTTCAAGGCGTCCTTCGACAAGGTCGGCAACGGGCTGAAGGGGATGGGGGAGCCGGACGGCCTGAAGGGCAAGACGGCTGATTCCTTCAGGGAGGCGGTGGCGAAGGAGCCGCCGCGCTGGTTCAAGGCGGCCGAGGCCTTCGGGAAGGCCGCGGACGCGATGGGCCGGTTCGCGGAGACCGTGGAGTGGGCTCAGGGGCAGGCCAAGGAGGCCCTGGAGGAGTACAACCGGGCCAAGAAGGTCTCCACCGAGGCCCGCGGCGCGCACAACAAGCTGGTCGACACCTACAACAACGCGCTGAAGGCCAAGCAGGACCCGCTGCCGCCCCGCCCCTCGGAGAACTTCACCGATCCGGGGACCGCGATCGCGACGGCCGCTCAGGACAAGCTGGACACGGCCCGCAAGCAGCGCAACGACGTCGCGGAGACGGTGCGTACGGCGGTGCGGGCGGCGCGGGACGCGGCCCCGCCGAAGCCCTCGTACGCCAAGCAGCTCGGCGACGGGATGGACTACCTCGACCTGGCGAAGACGCACCTGACGGGTGGTGTCATCAAGGGCACGGCCGGGATCGTGAACTTCGCGCGGGCGCTGAACCCGATGGATCCGTACAACCTCACCCACCCCGCCGAGTACGTGACGAACCTGAACTCGACGGCGGCGGGTCTGGTCACGCTGGCCAACGACCCGCTCGGTGCGGGCAAGAAGATGCTCGACGAGTTCATGAAGGATCCCTCCGAGGGCATCGGCAAGCTGATCCCGGAGCTCGTCGGCTCCAAGGGCCTGGGCGGCCTGAAGAAGGTCGGCTCCGCCGCCAAACACGCCGATGACCTCAAGGGACCGGGCCGCACCGGCCTGGACACGGACGGACCGAACCAGCGGGACAAGCCGGACTGCGACAAGCGGTGCGACGGGACCGACCCGGTCGACCTCGCCACCGGCCGGATGTTCCTGCCCCAGACGGACATCGTCCTGCCAGGCACGCTGCCGCTGATCTTCACCCGTCGTGCGGAGTCCGGTTACACGGCGGGCCGTTGGTTCGGACCGTCCTGGTCCTCCACCATCGACGAGCACCTGGAGATCGACCCCGAGGGCGTCGTCCTGGTCACCGCGGACGGCCTGGTCGTCGCGTACCCGCACCCCGCCCCCGGGGTGCCCGTGTTCGCGACCAGCGGCCCCCGGTGGCCGCTGGACCGCACGCCGGAGGGCGATTACACCGTCACCGACCCGGCCCTGGGCCGTACCCGGTACTTCACCGCTCCCGCCGGCATCGGGACCGAGGACGACCGGTACGGGCATGCGGTCATCGACCACATCGAGGACCGCAACGGCAACACGATCACCTTCGAGTACGACGCCGACGGCACCCCGCTGGGCATCGCTCACAGTGGTGGCTACCACCTGCGCCTCGACACCACGGACGGACGCGTCACCGGCCTCCACCTCACCGGTGGCCCGCGCGTCCTCGCGTACGGCTACGCCGACGGCAACCTCACCGAGGTCACGAACTCCTCGGGCCTGCCGCTGCGTCTCGCCTATGACGAGCGCGGCCGCATCACCTCTTGGACGGACACGAACGACCGCCGCTACTCGTACACGTACGACGACGAGGACCGCTGTGTCGCGCAGGGCGGGACCGCGGGACACCTGACCCTCAGCATCGCCTACGGCCCGCCGGACCCGTCGACGGGCCTGCGCACCACCACGACCTCTACGCCCACCGGTGAGGTGCGCCGCTATCTGGTGGACGCCTCGTTCCGGGTGGTGGAGTCGGTCGGCGCGCTCGGGGTCGTGACCCGGTCCTCGTACGATGCCCGCGGCCGACTGGCCTCACTCACGGACGGGCTCGGCCGCACCACCGTCTTCGGCCGCGATACCGAAGGCCGTCTGGTCCACGTGGTCCGGCCGGACGGCAAGGAACTGAGCACCGAATACGACGCCGCGGGACGACCGGTGCTCCAGACCCGGGCGGACCGCACCACCTGGCGGTTCGCCTACGACGAGCGTGGAAATCCGGTCGCCCGCACCGGACCCGTGGGCGGCACCACCTGCTACGCCTACGACGACAGGGGCGCCCTGACCTCGACCACCGACGCCCTCGGGGGCACCACCCGGATCCGCTGCGACGGGGCGGGCCTCCCCGTCGAGATCACCGACCCGGTCGGTGCGGTCACCCGGTACGAACGGGACGCCTTCGGCCGGGCCATCCGCATCGTCGACGCCCTGGGACACGCCACCGAGCTGCACTGGACACCGGAAGGACGGCCGGCCCGGCGGGTCGAAGCGGACGGTTCCGCCCAGGAGTGGACGTACGACGGCGAGGGAAACTGCCTCACCCACACGGACGCCGCCGGTGCCACCATCCGCTACGAGTACGGCGACTTCGACCTGGTGACGGCCCGCACCGGCCCCGACGGCGCCCGCCACGTCTTCACCCACGACGCCGGACTGCGACTCACCGAGGTGCTGGATCCCCGGGGGCTGACCTGGCACTACACCTATGACGCCGCGGGCATGCCGGAGTCGGAGACCGACTTCGACGGCCGCACCGTCCGCTACGTCCACGACGCGGGAGGCCGCCTGGTCACCCGGATCAACGCCGGGGGCCAGGCCGTCCGCCTGGAGTACGACGTTCTCGACAACCGGGTGCTGAAGGAGGCGGACGGGGAGACCACCCACTACACGTACGACTTCTCGGACCGTCTGGCCTCGGTGACCGGACCGGGAGGCACCCTGACGTACCTGCGCGACCGCGCCGGCCGCATCTGCCGGGAGACCTTCGAAGGCCGGACCCTGACGCGCTCGTACGACGAACTCAGCCGCGTCGTATCCCGCACCACCCCGTCAGGTGCGACCGCCGAGTGGACCTACGACGCGGCGGGCCACCGCACCGCGCTGACCACTTCCGGTCACCGGCTCGTCTTCGAGCGGGACGCCCTCGGCCGGGAGACGGGGCGCCGCGTCGGCGACGCGCTCGCGCTGGACCTCGTGCGCGACGAGCTGGGGCGTCTGGTGGAGCAGCGCGTCACCGGCGGCGAGAGCCGGCCGTCACGAAGCCGGAGCTACTCCTACCGTGCGGACGGCAGCCTGCTCGCGGTCAACGACGACCTCGGGGGTGACCGGAGCTACGAACTGGACCCGGCGGGACGGGTCACCGCCGTCACGGCCTCCGGCTGGAGCGAGCGGTACGCCTACGACGTGGCGGGCAATCAGACCGAGGCCTCCTGGCCCGACACGCACCCGGGCGGATCCGAGGCCACCGGACCCCGCGCGTACGAGGGTACCCACCTCGTCGGGGCGGGCCGGACCGTCTACACGTACGACGCCATGGGCCGGGCCGTCCGGCGCAGTCGCACCCGGCTCTCGCGCAGACCGGACACCTGGCAGTACACGTGGGACGCCGAGGACCGGCTCACGGCCGTGACCACCCCGGACGGCACGCTGTGGCGGTACCGCTACGACCCCATGGGCCGGCGCAGCGCCAAACAGCGCATGGCGGCGGACGGCGTCACGGTGGCGGAGGAGGTCACCTTCGTCTGGGACGGCATGACGCTGTGCGAAGAGACCTCCACCAGGGCCCCGGAGCCCGGTGACGACGCACCGCCCCCGTCGGTCACCCTGACCTGGGACCACCACGGACTCCAGCCGCTCGCGCAGACGGAGCGGCTGGCGGCCGGTGGCGCCGATGTCGACAGGCGGTTCTTCGCGATCGTCACCGACCTGATCGGCACCCCTCTGGAACTCGTCGACGAGACCGGCGGGATTGCCTGGCGCACCCGTGCGACGGTGTGGGGCGCGACCACGTGGAACACCGACGCGCGCGGCTACACGCCGTTGAGGTTCCCCGGGCAGTACTTCGACCCGGAATCCGGGCTGCACTACAACTGCTTCCGGCACTACGATCCCGAGACGGCCCGTTATCTCTCCGTCGACCCTCTGGGCCTGGGCCCGGCGCCCAACCCCCGTACCTATGTGGCGAACCCGCTGACCTGGACGGACGCGTTGGGCCTCGCGCCCGAATGTCCCAAGGTCGGCCGGACCTTGGCGGAGACGAAGGAGCTGGCGCTGCGGAAGGCGGGCGTGCCCGAGGGGCTGGAGCCCTCGGACGTCTACCCGTGGACGAAGGCGACCACCCCCGAATGGCAGGGGGGCAAGCAGCTGATGGGGCCGGACGGCAAACCGATCTGGTACACCGAGGAGTGGTACGAGCTGCCCAACGGGGACATCGTCGTCTTCCAGGACCATTGGTTCGGCCACCAGAAGCCGGGTGAGCCCGGATACCAGCCGCCGCACGTACACGTCCGCCCCGGAGAGGACACCCGGAACGGCCAGATCCCGGGCACGGAGGAGCATTATTACTATGACCTGGAATGATTTCGTCGTAAACGCGGAGGTCTTCGCCCCGTACTACGACGAGCTACCCCCGCTGACGGCCGTCCGGCTCCGCTCCGTCCACCTGGACGGCTGGGCTTCGGCCGCGACGCTCAGGCTCGACCTGCCCCGTTTCCCGGACCGGTGGGAGACGGGGCCCGGCGATACGATGCAGTGTCAGCTCCAGTTCTCGCACGTCGAGGACTTCGTGATGGACGGGTGGCGCCCGCCGGTGACGGCGGACGTGGAGCTGGCCGTGCTCGTCGGGCCGCCGGAGCACCGGATCGCGGTACGGGTGGCGGCGGCCGGGGCCGAGGTGGCATTCACAGCGAACGCCTCCGTGGTCGCCGGGCGGCTCGGAGTCTTCACCCGGGACGCAGACGGTGGCGACGGCGGGCCGCGCCATTTCACGCGCCTGATCGAGCGCAGGCTCTACCCGGCGCTGCCGCCCACCCACGACAACACCTTCTACGAGCGGGTCTGAGAGTCCGAGATGAGCCTGAGCCTTCCCCCGTGGCCGCAACTCGCGGTGCTGTACGACGCGCCACCGGATCTCTCCTCCTGCCCGCTGTACTACGTGCACGTGGACGAGCGCGAGACGTCGGTCACCCTTGGCTTCGAGAGCTCGCGGCTGCCCGATCACCCCGAGCCGGACTGGCAGGAGGGGACGTACAACACCCTTCGCTTCTTCGTCGTGTTCAGTGGCGTGGACGAACTGCGGATGGCGGGCATCGCCGCGGAGCACCCGGATCTCCACGACCGCACGGTGTGCCTCACCGAGACGGTGACGGGTCGCCAGCGGGTGTCGGTGACCAGCGCGACCCGCTCGATCTCCTTCACCGCCGAGGCCTCCCGGCTCGACCGGATCCGCGTCTACTTGCAGGGATCGCCGTGACCCGGACCCCGGAGACGAACCGTGAGGCCCGCGGCTTCCCGGGCGGCGGCGATGGGCCGCCCGTCGGTTCCTTGGGACCGGTGGACAAGCTCGACCGGTTCGACGAACTCACCCAGAACCGCAGCTGGGTCAAAATCTTTGGAGGGCCCGATTGAGGTTCCGTGACCACCAAGAACTCGACGTGACGGTCGTCGCGGTCGCTCCCGTGGGCGCGAAGGTGGAAGTGGACGGATCCGCCGGCCTCTTCGGATTCATCGACCAGGTGAAGCATCCGTCCTGGCGGGACGAGAACGTGGCGCCGCCGCAGGCCGGCGACAAGCTCCACGTCTGCGTGCTGGACGCCACCCGCGAGCCGTTTCCCCGTCTCAGCGCGCTCCAGAACGACATCGACATCGCCCGGCGGCTGAGAGGTGACGCCTGAACCGGCAGCTCTCGTCCCGCCTGGGTCTGGTGACGGAGGCCCGTGGGTGCGCACCGCCCGCGGCCGGGCGCCGCGGACCCGCGTGTGGTGGTGGCGCGTGCCGAAGTCCGCGCCGTGGTGAGTCCTGACGCCCACCGGCTCCTCGTCATCTCGGTCGTGAGCGAGGAAGCCGCACGGGCCGTGTGCGTGGTGCGGAGCCTGTACGGTTCCGCGCGCGCCGGGACGCTCTACCAGCTGCCCTCTCCGGCGGACGGAACCGTGGAACTGACGGAGATCGAGTGGTACGGGCACCCGCGGGAGGTGCTGGACGAAACGCACCACGGGAAGGTCTGCCTCGTCGGGTCCGGTGCGGGTGCGCTGCGGGCCGGGGAAGCCCTGGCGGTGCGGGACCGGAGCTGACCGGACCCCCCGGCCCCGGTCAGTGGGCGAACACGGGCCCGGCCGAGGGGTCGGGGCGGCCCTCGGGGAGCAGCGTCAGGCCGGCCGCGGCCGCCACGGCGGCGATGACCGCACAGGCGGTGAAGGCGCCGGCGAACCCGTCGACCGACGGGGTGGCGCCCTCGAGGCTCGCGCCGGCGACCGCCGCGACCACGGCGATGCCCAGGGACGCACCCAGTTCGTGGCAGGTGTTGACCAGGCCGGAGCCCAGTCCCGCGTCCTGGTGCTCGACGCCGTGCAGGGAGCTGGTGACGGCGCAGACGAAGCCGGCGCCCAGCCCGAACGAGAGCAGGATGAAGCCCGGCATGACCTGGGTCCACGCGTTGCCGTCCCGCTCCAGGCCGGTCAGCAGGAGCGCCCCGGCGACGGCGACCGCCATGCCGCCGGTGGCGGTCGCCCGCCATCCCAGCCGCGCCACGGCCTGCGAGCCGAGGTGCGCGCCGACGAGGGTGGCCAGGGCGGCCGGCAGGAACGTCAGGCCGGTGCGCAGCGCGCTGAAGCCGAGGACGTGCTGGAGGTAGAGCGAGCAGAGGAAGAACGCCGAGATCAGGACGCCGGACGCGGCGAGCATCAGCAGGCAGCCGCCGATGAGCGAGCGCCGGGCCAGGAACGGGAGCCGCACCAGGGGGGCGGCGGCGGAGCGCTCCGCGACGACGAACAGGACGGCTCCGACGAGCGCGCCCAGCAGCGGGAGCCATGCGCCGATGTCGCCGAACCCGTTGTCCCGGGCCTGGGCGAGGCCGTAGATGAGCAGGGCCGGGGTGGCCGTCATCGTCAGCGCACCCGGCAGGTCGAAGCCGGTGGGGGCTGATCCGTGCCCGGTGGCCGTGGCCTCCTTGACGAGGGCGGGGACCGCCAGCAGCACGGCGAGGCCGATCGGCACGTTGACGAAGAAGATCGACTCCCAGCCCGGTCCGGACACCAGCACCCCGCCCAGCAGGACGCCGAAGGCCGCGCCGGTGGCGCCGATCGCGGCCCAGACGCCGAGCGCCCGGTTGCGCTCGGGCCCCTCGAACACCGTCATGACCAGTGCCATGGCCGCGGGCGACATCACGGCCGCGCCGATGCCCTGCACCGCCCGGGCGGTGATCAGTACGCCGCCGCTCTCGGCCAGTCCGGAGGCCAGCGAGGCCGCGGTGAAGAGCGTGAGGCCCACCAGGAACATCCGGCGCCGGCCGAGCAGGTCGCCGAGTCGGCCGCCGAGCAGCAGCAGGCTGCCGAAGAACAGCGTGTACGCGGTGACGACCCAGGTCAACGCGCCGGCGTTCAGCCCCAGTTCGCCGCCGATGGTGGGCAGTGCGACGTTCACCACGGTGACGTCGACGATGAGCATGAACTGCGCCGTGCACAGCAGCGCGAGGACCAGCCACCGGCGCGGGTCCGGCGGTGCTCCGGTCTCCGCGGGCCCGTGGTGCGCGGTCGCGGCGCGGAGGGGATGCCCGGCCCCGGCCGGATCGGTGTGGGTGTGACTCTCCGGGTTCACCGCATGCTCCTTAACTTGAACAGTGCTGTCAGGCTTACGGTACGCACGGAGCCCGTATTTTGTACAGTGCTGTTCAAGTTGAGGGCCCGTCAGGAGCCCCTGGCGGCGCGTACCGGCCCGCCCCCCGCGCCGGCCCGGCCCGCAGGGGGTCAAGGCCGACCTGGCGTGCCGCGAAGGAGGTGGCATACGCTCCCACTCATGTCCACGCCGTCTCAAAAAGCACGCCGCGCTACCGCAGTGGAGCGGGGGGAGCCCCGCCGCCGCGCGGATGCGGAGCGGAGCATTGCGGCCATCGTCGCCGCCGCGATCGACTGCTTCCGGCGGGACCCCGGCGTGAGCCTGAGCGCCGTCGCCAGCGCGGCCGGGGTCAGCCGGGTCACGCTCTACGCGCACTTCCCGTCCCGCGAGGCCCTGGTCGACGCGGTACTGGACCACTCCGTCGGACAGGCGGACGCCGCCCTCCAGGCCCAGGGGCTCGACGAGGGCCCGGCGGACGAGGCCTTCTCCCGCCTGGTGCGGTCCGGCTGGCGGATCCTGGAGCGCCACGCGTTCCTGCTGGCCGCCTCCGAAGGGGTCATCACGCCGGCCCGCCGCCGTGCGCACCACGAGAGGGTCCTCGCGCGCGTGGAACGGGTCCTGGTCCGGGGTCAGGCGGAGGGGGTGTTCCGCACCGACCTCCCGCTCTCCTGGCTGGTCACCACCTTCTACAGCCTGCTGCACGCGGCGGGCGCCGAGGCCGACGCACGGCACCTCAAGGTCAAGGACGTCCCCGACATCCTGGACCGCACCCTCTCGTCCATCCTGCGGGCGACCCCGCCCTCCTGACGCTCCGTACGCTCCGTACGCCTCTGTGGCCCGCGGGCCATAGGGGTGACACGCGGGTCATCCGATCGTTTTATCCCGGCACCGACCCGTTCGGCGACAATGTGGCTGTTTGTCCAATGCGGGGACTCAGCCAGGAGGCGCACGTGCGGCCCGACCCCAACGGCCCCTCCGGCACGGCGGTTCCCGGCAGCGACCCGGACGACCGGCGGCTCGCGCTGGTTATGCGCGTCACGTTCTTCGTGCTGGTCGGCACGTCGATGGTCCGGTTCGTCCAGCGGCACACCCAGGAAGCCCGCGCCCCCTGGGTGATCGCCCTCGCCGTGGTGCTCGCCGTCCTCTACGCCTTCGGCCCCTCCCTCACGGTGAAGGCGGCGTCCCCGGTCCACGGCCGCGCACCGTGGCCTCCCGCCCCCCGGCTGGCCTGGCTGGGCACGGTCGTCACGGTGTGGGCCGTCCTCGTCCTCCTCGCGCCCAGCTTCGCGTGGGTCGCGGTCCCGCTCTTCTACTCCGTGCTGCGCACCCTGCCGCCCGTCGCCGCATACGTCCTCGTCGCGTTCCTCACGCTCTTCGTGATCTTCGCGCAGCTGACACTGGCCCCCCGCTTCAACCTCGACCTGGTGATCGGACCGGCCGCCGTCGCCGCGCTCACCACGGCCGTCTTTCTCCACATGCAACGGCAAGCGGCCCGCCAGCACGCCCTCATCGACGACCTCGTCCGCACCCGCCGCGAGCTCGCCGCCACCGAGCGCCGCGAAGGAACCCTCGCCGAACGCCAGCGCCTGTCCATGGAGATCCACGACACGCTCGCCCAGGGCCTGTCCAGCCAGCACATACTGCTCCAGGCCGCCGAGCGGACCTGGGACGCCGACCCGGCCAAGGCCCGCGGCCATGTCCGTGCCGCCGCGTCCATCGCCGAGCTCAACCTCGCGGAGGCCCGCCGGTTCGTGCACGACCTGGCGCCCGCCGACCTCGCCCGCGGCGGCGGCCTGGACACCGCCCTGCACGCCCTCGCGGAACGCGAGTCCGGGGCCGGACTCACGGTGCGCGTCCACATCGACGCGGGCGGGCGGACCGCACCGCTGCCCGAACGCGTGCAGTCCGCACTGCTGCGCGTCGCGCAGGGCGCGCTGGCCAACGTACGGGAGCACTCCGGGGCCACCACCGCCGTGCTCACCCTCACCCGGCTCGACGACCAAGTCGTCCTCGACGTCGCGGACAACGGACGGGGATTCGACCCCGTCGCCCTCCCCGGGGCCCCGTCCGGCCTGCGCGGACACGGCGTCCCGGCGATGCGGGTCCGGATGCGGCAACTCGGCGGGACCCTGACCATCGAGTCGTCGCCCGGAGAGGGCGCCGTGCTGACCGCCTCCGTCCCGCTCCCCGCGCTCTGAGGGCAACGGGCACCGCTCCAAAGTGGCCCGTACGAAACCCAGTTCGTCAGCACGGCGCGGCGCGCGACGCACGTCCGGGTGGTCCTTGCCCGCGCGAGCGCTTTCCGGTCCTTCCGGCCCGGGCGGGCGGCAAGAGTTGGGTCATGATCATGGATCCCGATGCCAACCCCGAAACCCCCGACGCTTCCGGCGCCCCCGGCGAGCACGCACCGGCGCCCTCCCGCAGGCCCTCCCGCCGGACCGTCATCGCCGGCGCGGCCGCCGTCGCCGCGGCCGGCGGGCTGACGGTCGCCGTCACCTCCGCCGAGACCTCGCAGGCCGTCCCCGGTGCCGCGGTCGCCGACTGGGGCGCCTGCCTGACGATCGCGCGGGCCATCCTCGTACGGGACGACGAGGACCGGCCGCTCGTACCGCGCTACGCCGACATCCTCCTCAAGAACGGCCTGCCGCGCTCGCGCCGCCCCGCGAAGAAGGTGCTGATCGTCGGCGCCGGACCGGCCGGCCTCACCGCCGCACACCTCCTGCGCGAAGCCGGCCATCAGGTCACCGTCATCGAGGCGAACGGCAACCGGGTGGGCGGCCGGATCAAGACCTTCCGCACCGGCGGCCACGAGAAGGCCGCGCAGCCCTTCGCCGACCCGAAGCAGTACGCCGAGGCCGGCGCGATGCGCATCCCCGACAGCCACCCGCTGGTCACCGGCCTGATGGACGGCCTCGGCCTCAAGCGCCGGCGCTTCCACCTGGTCGACGTGGACGCGGCAGGCCGTCCCGCGTACCGGACGTGGATCCACGTCAACGGCATCCGCGTCCGCCGCGCCGACTACGCGCGCGCCCCGCAGGTGCTCAATCGTTCCTTCGGAGTCCCGCAGGCGTACGAGTCCGTGCCCGCCTCGCAGATCGTCCGCGATGCCTTCGCCCCGGTGCGGGGGGAGATCGAGGGCAAGAAGGACAGGGAACTCGTCGAGGGCTGGGCACGCGTCATCCAGCGCTACGGCCACATGTCGATGTATCGCTTCCTGACAGAGGAGGCCAAGCTCGACGAGCGGACCATCGACCTGATCGGAACCGTCGAGAACCTCACCTCCCGCCTGCACCTCGCCTTCGTGCACAGCTTCATCGGCGCCTCGCTGATCAGCCCCGACACCGCCTTCTACGAACTGCCCGGCGGCACCGCCACCTTGGCCGACGCCATGTACGCCCGCGTCAAGGACCTCGTACGGCTCGACCGCCGCGCCACCCGCATCACCCACGGCGAGGGCAAGGTCACCGTGGAGACCGTCTCCGAGGGCCGCGGCGGCAGCCCCGTACGGCGCGAGACCTTCACCGCCGACACCGCGATCATCACCGTCCCCTTCTCCGGACTGCGCCACATCCCCATCACCCCCGCGCTCTCCTACGGCAAGCGGCGGGCGGTCACCGAGTTGCACTACGACGCCGCCACCAAGGTGCTGCTCGAATTCAGCCGCCGCTGGTGGGAGTTCGACGAGGCCGACTGGAAGCGCGAGCTGGAGGCGGTGCAGCCCGGCCTGTACCGGAAGTACCAGACGGGTCAGACCCCGGGGAACGGCACCCTGATGGGCGCCCACTCCTCCGTGCCCGAGGGCCACATCTCCACGAGTCAGCGCTCCCACTACGCCGCCAGCCGCGTGGTCAGCCGCGACCAGCCCGAGGCGGCCGGCGTCATCGGCGGCGGCTCGGCCACCGACAACCCCAACCGCTTCATGTTCCAGCCCTCCTACCCGGTCGAAGGCAGCGCCGGCGGAGTCGTCCTCGCCTCCTACAGCTGGTCGGACGACGCCCTGAAGTGGGACTCCCTGGACGACGAGGAGCGCTACCCGCGCGCCCTCGCGGGCGTCCAGGAAGTGTTCGGACAGCGCATCGAGGTGTTCTACACCGGCGTCGGCCGCACCCAGTCCTGGATGCGCGACCCGTACGCCTACGGAGAGGCCTCCGTCCTGCTGCCCGGCCAGCACACCGAGCTCTTCCCCCACGTCCGGAAGGCCGAGGGCAACCTGCACTTCGCCGGATGCCACACGTCGATCAAGCCCGCGTGGATCGAGGGAGCCCTGGAATCGGCGGTACGGACCGCCCTGGAGGTCCACACCGCGTAGCGGCCGCCCGCGCTGCCCGTGCAGCCCCGGCTGCACCGGTGGCTCCGGTGCGGCCCTCGGCCCTCGGCCCCCGGCCCTCAGCTCTCGGCGAGCACGATCACCCAGTCCTCCTCGGAGAACCGGATCCGCTCCCGCTTGTCGGGGTTGATCCGCACCCCGTGGTCGGGGGCCGTGGCGCTCCGTGCGCGCAGCCGGTAGCCGACCGCGCATTCCCGGCGCCGCCGCGCCGACTCGACGACCGTGGCGAACGAGACCTCGGAGCCGGCCCGGACGTAGTCCGCGGCCGGCTTGAGGTGGAACTCGTGCCCCTCCGCCGTGAACAACTCCTCGAAGACCTCGGAGAGATAGGGGCTCTCCGAGATCTGGGTCATCAGCAGACTGATCAGCCGGCCGCTCACGATGAAGTCCGCGCCGCCCCGGGCCGGCGCGAGGAGCCGGTTGCCGTCGTCGGACATCTCGGTGGTGAGCGCGAGTTCCCGCTGCGCGGCATGCCCGATGGCCCGCAGGTGCAGCAGGGTCACCAGCGTCCTGTCGTCCGCGCGCCCCTCCGGATCCGTGTCCGTCGCCGGAGCGGGGGAGGCCATGGGGGCGTCCAGGGCCTCGTACTCCGTCTCACCGATCACGATCACGCCGTCGTACGAGGGCACGTCCAGCTTGGCCAGGGTGAGCGGATCGGTGATGTCGCCGGTGTGGAGGGAGACTTCGAGGCGGGAGCGCGCGGCGGTGACGGACTGCGCGCCGTACGAGGCCGCGTACGCGCCGAGCGCCACGACGTCCAGGGTCGTCCCCGGGCTCACGTACTGGTCGAGCTGCTCGATGACGAGCGGGGCTCGGCGGTTCCAGCCGAGCAGGAGGAGACGTTCGGCCGGTGCCGCCCTGGGCCCCGGCGACACGATCGCCCCTTCCTCCACGAGGGAGGCGAGGGAGGCCGCGTCCGCCCGTACGGCCGTGTCGTCGTCCCGCGCGATGACGATGATCCGGTCGGCCGGGCCGATCACCGCCCCCCGGGCGGGATTGAGGGTGACGCTCCCGTCGGCGTGCAGCAGGCCGACCGCGCAGGACGTGGCGAACGACAGCAGCGCCTCGTCGAAGGCCCGCCCCACGAGGTCCCCGGCGGCGACCGGGTAGAACTCGTCGCCCGCGAAGTCCAGCAACTCCGAGTAGACGAGGGAGAGGCCGGGCTGCCGGGCCGTCTGGACGAGAAGCCGGGCGACGATGTCGTCGACGCACAGGACGTGCCCCGCGGGCCCGGCGGCGAGCCTGGCGGTGGCGTGGTTGCGGGAGTCGCGGACGGCGGCGACCACCACCGCTTCCCCCTCGCCGGACCCGGGCACGGCCGCGTCGAGGGCGAGGAGCGTCTTCACCACGTGGGCGTCACCGCCGTCCCCGGTGGGAGGCAGCACCAGCACGGCCTTCGCGGTGCGCGGACTCACCCGGCACAGCTCGGTGGGGTCGGTGGTGCTCCCGTTGCGGCAGATGATCCGTGTCCGGCCGCTGTCCCCGACGCGGGTGGAGATCGCGGTCTCCATCCCCACCTTGTCCTGCGGGGCGAGCACCGCGATGGCGGACCTGCGCTGGTTCGCGTTCGCGGCCACCAGCTCCCCGATCACGGGGAAGACCTGGTCCGACCAGCCCAGTACGACGGTGTGCCGGGTCTCCAGCACGGTGGAGTGACCGAGGCGCAGCGCCATGATGCGCTGGTTGATCCCGGTGGTGATCAGACTGACCAGGGTCGACACGAAGAGCAGGGCCACGAGCGCGAGGGACACGGAGGCCAGCACGTAGAGCGGGGAGCCGACGGCGCCCCCGATCTTCAGGGTCTGGCCGACGCTGACCCACACGGCGGTGAGCCGGCCGGAGAGCGTGGCCGGAGCGGACCGGTCTGACCAGACGAGGACCATGCTCGCCGGGACGACGACGGCCAGGCAGGCCAGGGCGAGCCAGCCGATGAGCGCGGTCGTTCCGCCCGAGACCAGATGGTCGAAGCGGTACCGGAGCCGGAGCCGGAGTGACGTCGTGTGCTGCTGCGCCACACCAGCTCCCGTACATGAGTCGACACGCCGATGGGAGCGGCCGCCCGCCCACCGGGAGTCACCCTAGGCAGAAGTCCGCCCCCGCCCCTCGAGAACGCCACCGGCCTCACTCAGAGGTATGAACGCACCGAGGGCGTCCTTGCCGTCCACCACACCGGCCGACGGCCGGTGTGGTGGACGGCAAGGACGCCCTCGGTGCGCCGATCAGGAGGAGGTGGAGCGGGCGTCGCCCTTGTCCGTGCACAGGGCCCAGATGATGAAGACGCCGATGGCGATCGAGATGAGGCCCCAGAGCGGCGTGTAGGGCAGCCACAGGAAGTTGAGGATGATGTCCAGCGCGACGATCACCACGCCCGTGACCCTGGCCCAGTCCGCGCCCTTGAGGATGCCCGCGCCGACGACCACGAGCACGATGCCCAGGACCAGGTGGATCCAGCCCCACGCGGTGACGTCGAACTTGAAGGTGTAGTCGCCGACGCGCGCGTAGACGTCGTCGTTCGCGATGCCGACGATTCCCTTCAGGATGCCGAGGACGCCTTCGACGAGCATCAGCACGCCGGCGAACACGGTGCCGCTCGCGGCCCACGGGTTCTGCCCGTCACGGGTGTAGCTGCTGTTGGGGGCCCTGCTGGGGGGCGTTGCCTGTGCCACGAGAGGCTCCTTCGTCGGGCGGGACGCCGAGGGTCCTGCATTGCGCCCAGCGTCCGTGGCGGGGGAGCGATGGGACATTCGAGCGCCGCCATTCGGGTGAATCCGCGCTACGCCCCCGGCGGCGGCCCTGGCTGCGTCCCCCGATGGCGCCCCCGTGGGCGTACGCCGGAAGGCCGGCAGCGCGGGGTGCGCTGCCGGCCCTCCGTGGGGGTGCGGGGTCAGGGGGTCGTCTTGCCGACCTCCAGGTCCGCCGTCGGGTCCTTGACCGTGCCGCCGGGCGGGCCGGCGGCCGCGCTCGTGTTGTTCGCGGGCTTGGGGTCGCCGGTCAGGGAGTCGACGGTGGCGGTGTTGCGGATGTCGGAGCCGTTCCCCGTGTACTCCGGGTCCAGCTTCACCTTGATCACCCAGGTCATCGACGCTCCGGGCGCCAGCCGCGGCAGCGCGCCGCAGGTGACGGTCCGTCCCGAAGTGCACGTGGCGTCGCCGGATACGAAGCTCAGTGCTGTCGGCAGCGTGTCGGAGACCGTGATCTGCTCGGCCTGGGAGGGGCCGTTGTTGGTGACGGTCAGGGCGTAGTCGAAGGTCTCGCCCGGAGCCACGGGGCTGGTCTGGACGGGCTTCTTGGTGATGGCGAGGTCCGCGGCGGGCTCCGTGACGTGCCCGCCGGGCACGGTCGCGGTGCTCTTGTCGTTCCCGCTCGCCGGGTCGATGTTGTCGGCCGTCACCTGGGCGGTGTTCCTCAGGTCGCTGCCGTCCCCGGCGTAGGCGGGATCCACCTTGACCGTGAGCAGGTACTCGACCGTTTCACCGACCTTGAGCGGGCTGGTGCGCTTGCACGACACCAGATGCCCGGCGACGGTGCAGCCGGCGGGGGAGGAGGCCACGTACGAGAGGCCCTCGGGGAGGTCGTCGGACAGCTTGACGTTGAAGGCATCGGCCGAGGGGCCGTGGTTCGTGATCCGGATCCGGTAGTCGAAGCTCTCGCCGGGCACCGGCGGCTTGGTACCGACGGCTTGTTTGACCACTTCCAGGTCCGCGGTCGGCTTGTTGACGGTGCTGCCGGGCAGGCCCGCCGGGCTGCTCGTGTTGTTCTCCGGCCGGGGGTCCTTGGTCCGCGAGGTGGCGGTCACCGTGTTGCGGATGTCGGATCCGTTGCCGGTGTACCCGCTGTCCAGCCGGACGGTGAACCGCCAGGTCCGGGAGTCCGAGGGCTCCAGTACCGCCACCGGGCCGCAGGTGACCGTACCGTCGGTGACCGAGCAGCCGTCGGGGGAGGAGACGAAGGCGAGCTGCGCGGGCAGCTTGTCGGTGACGGTGGTGCCGAGGGCGCGGGACGGGCCGTCGTTGGTCGCGCTCACCACGTACGCGAAGGTCTGCCCGGGCGCGACCGGGGTGTCGTCGGCCGGCCGCTTGGTCGTCCACACGTCGGCCTGCGGGACGGTGACCCCACCGGGCGGCAGCACGGCGCGGGAGGTGTTGTCGGCGGGCTCCGGATCCTTGGACGCGGAGGCGGAGGTCGCCGTGTTGCGCAGGTCGCTGCCGTCACCGGCGTAGGCGGCGTCCAGCTTCACCTTGAAGGTCCACACCACCTCGCCGCCGGGGACGAGCCGGGCCAGCGGACCGCAGGTGACGGTCCGTCCGGACACCGCGCACGGGTCGGCGGAGGACACGAAGTCCAGCCCGACGGGCAGGGCGTCGGTCACCACGACGTTGCGCGCGTCGGAGGGGCCCTTGTTGGTCGTACGGACCTCGTACTCGTACTCCTGGCCCGGCACCGTCGGCCCCGCGCCCAGCGGGGTCTTGACGGTGGCCAGGTCCGACACGGGATCGAACGGCCCCGGAGGCAGCACCGGATCCGGCTTGTTGTTGGCGGGATCGGGATCGGTGGCCTCGGAGCTGCCCGTGGCACTGTTGCCGAGGTCGGAACCGTCGCCCTGGTACGAGGGACTCAGCCGGGCCTGGAAGCTCCAGCTCTTGGTCTCCCCGGCGGAAAGCTGCGGCTCGGGCCCGCACGTGACGGTCTGTCCGATGGCGGTGCAGCCGTCGGAGGAGCCGACGAAGGAGATCCCGGTGGGGAGCTTGTCCGTCGCGGTGACCTTGCGGGCCACCGACGGGCCCTTGTTCCGTGCGGTCAGCGTGTAGGTGATCAGGTCACCGGGAGCCTTGGCCCGCTGTGCCGTCACCTCGATCCTGGGCCCTCCGCCGGGCAGGGCGGCGGCCCCGGGGACCGGTCCGGCCCACAGGGCCGCGGCGCAGAGCAGCGGAGCCAGGGCCCACACCGCAGGCCGCCGGCCTGGTGTCGTCGTCATCGCGCATCGTTCCGTTTCGTGCGGGAGAGGACCGTACAGGGGGAGCTGTACGGGAGTTCGGGGGAGGGCGGGCAGGGGGAGCCGCCCCGTCAGCCCGCCGTCGCGCGCTTGGCGAGCTCGATGTCGGCGCTCGGCGGGCGGACGCGCCCGCCGGGCACACCGGCGGAGCCGCTGTTGTCGAGCGGGTTCGGATCGGCCGTGTCCGCGCGGGCGGTCGCGGTGTTCAGCGGGCCCGTCCCGTCACCGGTGTACGCGGGGTCGAGGCGCACGGTGAAGGTCCACGACCGGACCCCGTCCGGTTCCAGCGACGCCGCCGCGGCGCAGGTGACGTCCCGGCCGACGGCGGTGCAGCCCCCGGCCGACGCGACGAACGCGAGCGCCGCCGGCAGCGGGTCGGCGACCGTGACCTTCCGGGCCGTGGACGGGCCGCCGTTGCGGACGGTCACCGTGTACGTGAAGGTCTCCCCGGGCGCCACGGGGGAGCGGGCCTCGACGGCCTTCACCAGCGAGAGATCGGCCTGCGCGGCCGCCACTCCGCCGGGTGGAGCGGCGGCCGCGCTGGTGTCGTTCGCGGGCTGCGGGTCGGGCAGGGCGTGCCGCACGACCGCGACGTTCCCGAGGTCCGAGCCGTCCCCCTGGTAGGCCGGGTCGAGCCGTACGCGTACGGTCCACGAGGTGCGCGCCCCGGCGCCCAGCAGCTCGCGGACCGGGCAGGACAGCTGCTGCCCCGATGCGGTGCACCCGTCGGCGGAGGAGACGAACCGCAGCGGCCCGGGAAGGGTGTCGGACACCTGGACGGCGCTCGTGTGGGAGGGCCCCAGGTTCCGTGCGGTGAGCCGGTAGGCGAACTCCTGCCCCGGGACCACCGGTCCGGAGCCGACTCCTTCCTTCTCCGCGGCCAGGTCGGCGCGCGCCGTCACCACCGTGGCCGCGGCCGTGGAGCTGTTGTCCGCCGGGTTGGTGTCCGTACGGTCCGCCGGGGCGGTCACGGTGGCCGTGTTCGACAGGGTGACGGGCTGCGCCGGGGCCGTACCGGTGATCGTGTACGTGACGGAGCCGCCCCGCAGGAAGTCGGCCGTGGTGTCCAGGACGTTCCCGCTGCCGGAGGCCCGTCCGCAGGTCCCGCCGGTGCCGGCGCGGCAGGTCCAGGTCACGTCGGTCAGTCCGGGCACGGTGTCGCGCACGGCGGCGCCGGTGACCTCGTTGGCCTGGCTGTTGGAGACGGCCAGGGTGTAGGTCACCGGTCCGCCGCCCGCGGGCACGCTCGCGGGGGAGCCCGTCTTGGCGAGGGTCAGATCGGCCGGCACGTTGATCCGGAGGCCGTTGATCTCGTGCACGTTCGTCGCGCCGCCGGTGCTCCCGGAGAACCCCACCTTGAGGGTGGCCGGAAGCTTCGGCTGGTTGGTGATGCCCGTGACGTCGAAGTCGGTGATCAACGCGGTCATGGCCGTGCCGGGGCCGCTGTCGGACGACACCGACAGAAGCATCTTCGTACCGCTGGGCAGGAGGGACACGCGCATCGTGCGCTCCTTGGCGCGGCTGCCGGTCTCCACGGTCTTGCCGGGCCCGTCGGCGGACGTGGCGAAGCGGTATCCCGTCTTTCCGCTGCCTCCGCCGCGCACCACGATCTTGTTGGGCTGGGCGCCCGGGCCGCCGTTGCCGACCGAGTTCGAGGAGAAGTTGCCGAACTCGTCCAGCCCGATGCCGAGGTACGCGCCCGGTACGCCCGAGACGGCGCAGGCGTCCGCCGCGCCCGTGCAGGCGTAGCCGAGGGCTCCGCCGGAAGGGCCTGTCCCGTCGGCGGCGGCGCCATCGGCCAGGTAGAACGACAGGCCGTCACCCCGCTTGCCCTCGAAGGCGGTTCCCCCGTAGGTGGCGTAGCCGAATTCGGCGATGAAGCCGAGGCTGGAGGGGAAGGAGTCCTTCAGCTTCCAGGTGCCGGCCTGAGCGGAGCTCGCGGACGTCAGCCGCAGCCAGCCGCTGCCCTCCGGGTAGCTCGCGTTGCCGCTGGTGCTGCCGAGGTTGGTGGAGCTGTCGAAGGTCTCGTTGACGGGGAAGGCGAGCGCACGGGGCCGGTGGCCGCCGACGGCGCCGGCCGAGGCGGCCGTGCCCGCCGTCGCGGGCGGGGCCAGGGCTGCGGGCAGGACCAGCGCCGCTGTACCCAGCAAGGCGGCGGCCCTGCGCCACCGGGCAGTCCGGGGCATCGTCATACCGGAACGTTCCTCGTCTTGTCGCCGTGCGCCGGGGCGTGCGGAGGGCGTCCGCCGCGGGGAACCGCCGGTCACGGGCGTCGCACCCGGAAGGCCGTCCGCAGCGCCGCTCCCGCGGCCACCAGCGCGGTGGAGGTCCACAGCAGCCAGGCCGGGACCGTGGCCCCGGAGTCGGCCAGGTCGCCGCGGCCGCCGTGCTGCTCCCGGCCGTCGTGGTGGTCGCCGCGGCCGTGATGGCCGTCCCCGCGACCGTCGTGCCCGTCGTGCCCGCCAGGTCCGTCGTGCTGCTCCCGGCCTTCGGACACCAGGCACAGCCGGCCGCCGCCCGGCCCCGTGGTCCCCGGCCGGTTGGAGTTGTCCGAGAGGTCGGGGTCGAAGCTCGCCGAGGTGACGCGTGCGATGTTCTCGATGGGCGTGCACCTGCCGGCCGGCGGCCGGGCCGCCCGGTCCCCGGTGACGGCGCGCACCGTGATCCGGTACTCCGCCTTCTCGCCGGCCCCCAGGCGGCCCAGCGGCGGACAGACCACCAGGCGCTCCCCGTCCTTCGCGGCCGCGCAGTCGTCGGGTGAGGAGAGCAGGGCCAGCGAGGACGGCAGCCGGTCGGTGACCTGGACCTGCCGCGCCGTCGCCGGGCCCTCGTTGCGCACCGTGATCAGGTAGGTGAACTTCTCGCCCGGCCTGACGTGCTCCCGCCCCTTCGCGAGCACCGCCGTCTTGCGGAGCGACAGGTCCGCCGTCCGCGCGCTGGGCGGAATCTCCAGGCCGGTGAGGGAGGAGGTGTTGTTCCGGGAGTCCGGGTCCGAGGTGGCCGAGTCGACGACCGCTTCGTTGACGATGTCCGTACCGTCTCCGCCGTAGCCGGCAGCGAGCCGTACGGTGATCACCCATGCGTGCGAGGCACCTACCGCCAGCGTGGCCAACGGCCCGCACACCGCCGTCCGGCCGCTCGCGGTGCAGCCGTCCCGGGACGAGACGAATTCCAGGGAGAGCGGCAAGCGGTCGGTGACGCGCACCTGGCGGGCGGTGGACGGTCCCCGGTTGGTCACGGTCACGACGTAGTCGAACGTCTCCCGCGCCGCCGAGGCGGCGCTCTCCCGGTCGGCGGCCGCCGTCGGCCGCAGGGTGCCCGACACCGCCAGATCCGCGCTCTCCGGGAGCCGCGAGGCGGCGGCTCCGGTGGCGTCCTCCCCGGGCCCGGCCGCCTGTTCCGTGCCGTCGCCGGATGCCGTCCCCGCGGACGGCTGCAGCGTACCGGCTGCGGGCACCGCGGGTACGGCGGATGCTGAGGGCTCGGACGGCGTGGGGGAGGCGGGGGACTCGGACGCGGTGCTGTCGGGGTCCGCCGGGCCCGATGCCGCGGAGGGCGCCGCGGAGAGGAAGCAGCACGCGGCCACCGCGGAGAGTGCGGCCGCCGTGCGCCGGCGCCGGTACGGGCCAACGGCGCGGCCTCTCACGACACGTCGCATCTGCTGCCCTTCGGGGAGGAGGACTCGCCCCAAGGAGGAGCAGTGCGGTGATCTATTCACACAAATAGTCAGAAAGGGTGCGGCCGGTGTGATCGCTTGTGACTAACGGGTGATCGAATTCAGTCCGTCGGCCCTATGGCGTCGCCCTACGGCGTCGGCTCCGCGCCGTCGGCGCGGTCTCCCTCGATCCGGCTCAGCCGTGGGCGGCGTGCAGTTCGTCCGTGAAGTGGTGGTGGCTGTGCCGCCACCCCGCACCGGCCGGGCGCGCCCCGCGGAGGTGCGGATGCCCGGGGGGCAGCCCGCGGTGCTCGTGCTCGTGTACGTGGCCCCGGGCCGCCGCGGCCTCGTGTGCGCGGCCCCGGGCCCCCGCGCCCTCCACCACCGCGGCCTCCACCCCCGCCGCGCCGGGCTGTCCCGCCCCGGCCGGCCAGAGGCGGGCGGCGAGGACCGTGGCGGCGAGCGCGATCGCGCCGAGGGCCGCCGTCGCCCACCCGAGCCCGGCCTTCGCGCCGACCCAGCCCGCGAGCGGATAGGTCAGCAGCCAGGCGGCGTGCGACAGGGAGAACTGGGCGGCGAACACCGCCGTGCGGTCCTCCTCCGGCGCGGCCCGCCGGAGCACCCGGCCGGCGGGCGTGAGCACCATCGAGCACGCCGCCCCGAACACCGCCCACGTGCCCAGCAGCGCGGGCAGCCGCCAACCGCCGCCGTGCGCCGAGGTGATGATGCCGAGGGCGCCGAACGCCACGGGGAGCAGCAGGGCGCCGGAGAGCATCACCCGCCGGTCCGGGCGGTTCTCCAGGATCCGCGGCAGGACCAGGGCCACGGACATGGACCCGGCTCCGTACGCGCCGAGAGCGAGGGCGACCGACTCGGCGGACAGCCCCAGGAAATCCCGTACGTACACGACGGAGTTGACCGTGACCACGGCTCCGGCGGCCGCGACCGCGAGGTTCATGGCCAGCAGGGACCGCAGCTGCGGGACGCCGAGGAACAGGCGCGTCCCCGCACTGGCCTTGGCGTACGCACCCGGCCCGGATCCGGCGCGGGCCCGCGCCCGCCGGGGCAGGACGGCGGACATCACGAGCGCGGACGAGCCGAGGAATCCGGCCGCCGTGCCGAGGAACAGCCGGTCGTAGGTGACCACCGACAGCAGTGCGGCCGCGAGGGCGGGGCTGAACAGGCTCTCCAGGTCGTAGGCGAGCCGGGACAGGGACAGGGCCCGCGTGTAGTCGCGCTCCTCCGGCAGGACATCGGGGATCAGGGCCTGGAAGGTCGGCGTGAAGGCGGCCGAGGCGGTCTGCAGCAGGAAGATCAGGACGTAGACCTGCCACACCTGGCTCACGAACGGCAGGAGGAGCGCGACCCCCGCCCGGACCAGATCGGAGCCGGCCAGGAGGGCCCGGCGCGGCAGCCGGTCGGCCACCGCGGCGACCGCCGGGGCGATGGCCACGTACGCCACCATTTTGATCGCGAGCGCCGTGCCGAGCACCGCACCCGCGTCGGCGCCCGCGAGCTCGTACGCGAGCAGGCCGAGGGCCACGGTGGCCAGGCCCGTGCCGGTCAGGGCGATGACCTGGGCGCCGAACAGGCGGCGGTAGGTGCGGTCGCGCAGCACGCTCGGCATGCGGTTCCTCTCGGGCCGGGTGGTGGGGCGGGCCTCCAATGTATCCACACATGCGCACCTACGCACATATTCAATGGATCGCGGCTCCTCCCTCGTTCCCCCCTCGTTGCTCCCCCGCTCCGCCCTCGTCCCGGACGGCCCCGCAGCGACCTACCCTGTGGGGTATGCCTGCTCGCGAACCCCAGCCACCTGCACCCGATGCGCACCTACGGGATCCCGACCGGGCGCGCCTCACCGAGGCGACCGAGGTCTTCGCGATGCTGTCGGACGTCACCCGGCTCCACCTCCTGTGGCTGCTCGCCCAGGAGGAGTCGGACGTCGGCTCGCTCGCCGATCGGTGCGCCGCGTCGAGGACCGCGGTGAGCCAGCACCTGGCGAAACTGCGGCTGGCGGGCCTCGTGGACACCCGCCGCGAGGGCCGGCGCATCCACTACAGCCTGCGCGACGGGCATCTGCGCCGGCTCGTCCTGGAAGCCCTCAGCCATGCCGACCACCGGGTCAGCGGAACGGCCCCGCACAACTGATCCCCGCGGCGGCGCGCCCGGCGGCCCGGGCGGCCCCCGCGCGCTCTACTGGCACGGACAGCCGTGCCTCCGCGTGCGGAGGACTCCGGAAGGGCGGCCGATGGACTACCGGCAGGCGGACACCTCCACCCTCGTCACGATCGGCCACCTCACGGTGGCCTTCGTCCTCACCTACCTCCTCGGCTTCGAACGCGCCCTGAGGGGAGCCGCCGCCGGAAACCGGACCTTCTCCATGATCGGCGTCGGTGCCGCCCTCGTGGCCGTCCTCGCCCTGGACGGCGCGCCCAACGCCCTGGCGGGAGTCATCACCGGCGTCGGGTTCATCGGGGGCGGCGTGGTCTTCCGGCAGAGCCTCACGGAGGGCGACCTCGTCCACGGGGTGACCACCGCCGGAGCCATCTTCGCCGCGGCCGCCATCGGAGCGGCCGCCGGCCAGGGACGCCTGGCCCTGGCCGCCGCGGCGACGGCCTTCGTGATCCTGGCGCTGGAGACCCGTCACATCCCCGGCCTGAGCGTCTTCGACGGCCGCCGGTGGGCCCACCGCTTCCACGGCGACGCCGACGTCCTGCGACAGCACGGCGAGCGCAGCCCCAGCGCCGAGGACTGACCGCCCGTCTGCTGACCGGTTCAGGTGCGGGAGGAGTCGCGGACCGTGCACGTGGCGCTGTTCGCCGGGCACCAGTGGGTGCGGCCGCCGACCAGGTGGAGTTCGAGCGCGGCGTCCCGCATGCCGCCCAGGTCCAGTGCCGCGCGCAGGGCGGTGGGGGCGGGCTGGGGCGGGAGGCCCAGGACGCCCACCACGACGACCCCGTTGCGGGCCTCGACCGAGGCGATCTGCCAGTTGCCCGTGGCGGCCCACCGCTCGGCCACCGGCCGCGCGTTCGCCGCGAGCGCGCGGTCGCGGGCGACGGAGAGGGTGCCCGCGGTGAGCGGTACGGCGACCAGCAGCACGATGGCCGACACCGCGGCCAGGGTCCGGCCGCGGAACGCGCCCACCGCGAGGCCCGCTTCGCCGGCGCCGGCCCGGACCCCGTAGGCGAGGAAGACGACCGTCCCGGTGGCGACGATGGCCGCGACGTTGGTGGCGAACAGGAGCGCGGACTGGCTCGCGTCGTGGAAGCGGTGCGTGGTGATCAGGAGCCCGGTGACGGCCAGGGGCGGCACCAGGGAGATGGCGATGGCCACCCCCGGAAGGGTGTCGGAGATGTCCGAGCGCACCAGGGCGAAGGCTCCGACCGTTCCGGTGGCCAGGGCGGCGACCAGGTCGATCAGCCGGGGGCTGATCCGCGAGGAGACCTGACTGTTCGAGGCGAAGGCGTCGGGCGGCGAGACGAGCCATCCCATCAGCATGCCGATGGCCACCACGGTCAGGGCCCCGCCGAGCACCAGGAGCGCGCAGCGCACCACCTGGTGCCGGTCGGCGAGGACCAGCGCGAGCGCGCTGCCCAGGATCGGGGTCATCAGCGGGGCGACGATCATCGCCCCGATCACGGTCGCCGTCGAGTCCCCGACGACGCCCGCGGACGCGATGACCGCCGCGAGCACGAGCAGGACCCAGAAGCGGGTGGAACTGGGGCTGCGCCAGGCGCGCTCGATGAACAGGGCCGTGGCCATCCGGTCCGCGGCGGTGGCGTCGACTCGTGGCATGACGGCCTGCCCTCATAGTTGATGGAATGTCATCATATGGTCGGTCCTGTCGTATGTGAGGTGGTGGCGGGGTGTCGCAGCCGCCCGCGCCTTCCCGCCGGTTCCACTTCCACTGACTCGCTGACTCCGCGGATTCCGCCGATGCACTCCCATGTGTTGGATAGCTCCACTATCCTCAGCGCGTGGATCAGCTGATCGTCGAAGACCCGACCCGTATCGGCCCGTACCGTCTGATCGCCCGGCTGGGGGCCGGCGGCATGGGCCTGGTCTATCTGGGCCGCTCCGAGGGCGGGCGCACCGTCGCCGTGAAGGTCGTACAGGCCGAATACGCCGGGAACCCGGAGTTCCGCAGACGCTTCGCCCGGGAGGTGGCCGCCGCGCGCCGGGTGGGCGGGAGTTGGACCGCGGCCGTGCTCGACGCCGACCCCGAGGCCGCCGTGCCCTGGGTCGCGACCCAGTACATCCCGGGGCCCGACCTGCACGCCGTGGTCGCCAAGGACTTCGGGCCGCTGCCCGAGCACTCCGTGCGCACCCTCGCCAACCGGCTCGCCCTCGCCCTGCAGGCCGTGCACGAGGCGGGCCTGATCCACCGCGACCTCAAGCCCTCCAACGTCCTGGTCACCGTCGACGGCCCGCGCGTCATCGACTTCGGCATCGCCCGCGCGATGGACAGCCTCGCCGGGGACAGCCTGCTCACCCATACCGGCATGCTGATCGGATCGGCCGGGTTCATGTCACCGGAGCAGGTCCGCGGCCTCGAACTGACCCCCGCCAGCGACGTCTTCTGCCTCGGCGCCGTCCTCGTCTACGCCGCCACCGGACGGCTCCTCTTCGGCGCCGCGGACACCGGCCTGAACGCCCACCTCTTCCGGGTCGCCGAGGAGGAGCCGGACCTGACCGGCGTGCCGGAGGGGCTCGTCGAGCTCGTACGGGCCTGCCTGCACAAGGACCCGACCCGGCGGCCCACCCCCCGGGAGGTGGCCGAGCGTACGGCCGCCGACCAGGCCGGGGAATGGCTGCCGGGCCAGGTTCTGGCCCAACTCGGCCGCCATGCCGCCCAGTTGCTGGACTTCGCCCCCGCGCGACCGGACGAAGCCCCGGCCGCGCCGGCCGACCCCCGGGTCCCCTCCCCGCGCCCCCAGCTCCCTCCGCCGCCGCCCGCGTACGCCCCCACGGCCCCGGCCCACGGCCCCGCGCAGGGCTTCGGACCGCCCCCGGCGGCCACACCCGCCGACGGGTGGCCCGTAGCGCCGCCCGAGGCGGCCGGAGTCCCCGCCGATCCGTACGCCCGGCGCTGGCGGGGCCTGGTCGTGGCCGCCCTGGTGCAGCTGGCGGTGCTGCTCGAAGGGACGGTCTTCGACCTGGCGATGCCTTTGGTCCACACCGAGTTCGGCCTCGGATACGCCGGCATGGACCTGATGTTCGTCACCTACTGGGTGGTGTTCGGCGCGCTGCTCCTGCTCGGCGGCCGCATCGTGGACCGGGTGGGGCGCCGGCAGTCGGTGGTCATCGGGCTGGCCGGATTCGCGGTGGCCTGCGCGCTCGGGGGCGCGGCCTCCAGCTCCGCCATGCTGATCTCGGCCCGCGCCCTCCAGGGCGCCTTCGCCGCCCTGCTGACACCGGCCGCACTCTCCCTGGTGGCCACCGGCTTCACCGACCCCAGGGAACGGGGCAGGGCCTTCGGGGTCTACGCCGCGCTCGCCGGCGGCGGTTCGCTGCTCGGGCTGTTCGCGGGAGGCTTCGCCTACGGCCTGGTCTGGAGGTGGAGCTTCTACGTCGCCGTCCCCATCGCCGTGATCGCCCTGCTCGTCGCCCTGGCCCTGCCGCGCGACCGCCCGGACCCGGCCGGCGTCCGCCTCGACGGGCCCGGTCTCCTGCTCGGCTCCACCGCCCTCGCCGCGCTCGTGTACGGCCTCTTCGCGGGCGGAGCACACGGCTGGACCGTGCCCCTCGTGCTGTTCCCGCTCGTGGGCGGCGCCGTCCTGCTCGGCGCCTTCCTCTGGCAGCAGACCAGGACGTCGAACCCGATGCTCGCGACGCGCCGCGTCCCGGGTGACCGCAACCGGCTCGGCGCGCTCCTCGTCGTGTTCCTGGCCGGCATCGCCACCCTCCTGCTGTTCGCGTTCCTGAGCGTCTGGATCCGGGAGGCCGCCGGCTACTCGGCGACCGGCGCCGCCGGGCTCCTCCTCCCCATGGCCGCCGGAATCCTCATCGGCTCCACGCAGGTGTCCGCAAGGCTGACGCACCGGGTCGCGCCCGGAACCCTGATCGCGGCGGGGATGGTGCTCACGGCTGCCGGACTGCTGATCCTGACCGGCCTCGACGCCGGAGGCGAGTTCGTCCCGCTGGTGCTGCCCGGTTCGATCCTCATCGGCCTCGGCATCGGTCTGGCCTACGTGCCGCTCTTCGACACCGCGACCGCCGGAACCGACCCCCGGCAGGCCGGTGCGACGGCAGGGGTCGTCGGTACGGTCCAGCAGCTGGGCGAGGCCATCGGCGTCATGCTGCTCGCCGTCACCCTCGCCACCTCCTCCACGGCGGACGGCCGGGGACGGCTGAGCGGATACGCGGACACCCTCTGGTGGGCGTTCGGCAGCGTGCTGCTCGCCGCCGTGCTCGCCGCCCTGATGGTCAGGGCCAGGGCGCCGCGGAGCGCCGTACGGCAGCCCGCCGAGCCGCTCCGCTAGGGCGGCCGACCCCGGTCAGCCCCGGCCGCGTACGAGCGTGAACACCGCGCCCTCCGGGTCCGTGACCACGGCCAGCCGGCCGCTCAGGCCCTCGCGCGGCGGCTGGACGATCCCGCCGCCGAGCCGCAGGACCCGGGCGGCGGCCGCGTCGGTGTCCTCCACCTCGAAGTACGTCATCCAGTGCGGCCCCCGGTCGTGGGGCAGGGAGCGGCCGACCCCGTGCACGGCGGCCACCGGCCGGCCCTGCAGCGACAGCGTGAGGTAGTCGAATTCGTCGGCGGCATCGCCCGCACCGGCGTGCGCGCGGGCCTCGTGGCCGAAGACGTGCTCGTAGAACTTCCCGACCGTCGAGGTGTCCTGCGTGACCAGCTCGTGCCACACCGGGGTGCCCGGCCCCCCGGCCAGCCGGGTCCCGAGGTGGGACGCCGCCTGCCAGAGCCCGAAGATCGCCCCCAGCGGGTCCGAGCAGATCGCCACCCGTCCGGCGACCCCGGCATCGAGCGGGCCGACCGCGACCGTGCCGCCGCAGGAGCGGACGGATTCGGCCGTCGCGTCGGCGTCGTCCGTGGCGAGGTACGTGGTCCATGCCACCGGGAGCTGCCGGTCCGGCGGCATCTCGCCGATGCCGGCCACCTCCCGCCCGCCGAGCATGGCCCGGACGTACGGGCCGAGCTGTTCGGGGCCGGGCTCGTACTCCCAGCCGAACAGATCGGCGTAGAACTCCTCGGTGGTCCCGAGGCCGTGCACCATCAGGCTCGCCCAGCACGGCGTGCCGGGCGTGCGCCGCGTTGCTTCCGATGCCTCGGTCATGTCAGCCGTCTCCTCCGTCGTCACGCTCGTGACCCTTCCCGGAGCTGATGCTTCCACTCCGGCGGGCCCGGCGCGCCCCGACCGGCCGGGTTTCACAGGAGCCGGGAGAGATGTCCGGATCAGTGCGGCCCGTCGATGTCAGGCTTGTTACGCCAGGTGTTCGGCGGGGAGCAAAATGGCCCGCATGACTGCGAACCCGCCCCGCTCACCGCTCGTCTCCGCCGCCGATCTGAAGGAGGAGCTGGCCGGCCCGTTGCCGCCGCTGCTCCTCGACGTCCGCTGGCAGCTCGGCGGCCCGAACCTGCGGCCCGAGTACGAGGCCGGACACCTCCCGAACGCCGTCTACGTCGACCTCGACGCGGAACTGGCAGGCCCGGCGGGCTCCGGCGGCCGGCACCCGCTGCCGGATCCCGAGGAGTTCGGGGCGGTGATGCGGCGGGCCGGCGTCTCGGCGGACACGCCCGTGGTCGTGTACGACGGCGGTCTGGGCTGGGCGGCGGCGCGCGCGTGGTGGCTGTTGCGCTGGACGGGTCACCCGCGGGTGCGGGTCCTGGACGGGGGACTGGCCGCATGGAAGGCCGGGGACGGTCCGCTGTCCGACGAGGTCACTCCTGTGAGCGAGGGTGATTTCAAGCCAAATCCGGGTGCCATCGGACTGCTGGACGCGGACGGGGCGGCGGCGCTGGCCCGGACGGGTGTGCTGCTGGACGCACGCGCGGGCGAGCGGTACCGGGGCGAGGTCGAACCGATCGATCCGGTCGGGGGTCACATCCCGGGGGCGCTGTCGGCGCCGACCACCGAGAACACGGGACCCGACGGCCTGCTCCTGGACCGCGACGCGCTGCGGGCCCGTTTCGAAGGCCTGGGCGTGCACGCCGACACCGCCACCCCGGTCGGGGTGTACTGCGGCTCGGGCGTCTCGGGGGCCCACGAGGTCCTGGCGCTGGCGGCGGCGGGCATCCCGGCGGCGCTGTACGCGGGCAGCTGGTCGCAATGGTCGGCGGACCCGTCGCGCGAGGTGGCCGTCGGCGAACTGCCGGGCTAGCGGCAGGACCCCCCCGCCCGGTTTGCGGCGGCGGTGTCCGCTGCCGCCGCAGACCGGGCGGGTCCGGGTTACTCCTGCTTCTTGCGGCGGGTGCCGAAGACGATCTCGTCCCAGCTCGGCACCGCCGCGCGGCGGCCGGGACGCACCCCGTCGGCCTCCGCCTGCCGGTCGGTCGTGCCCGTCAGCCGGTCCCGGTGTCCCGCCACGGTGCGCGGCATCAGGACGTCCGCGTACGCGGAACCCGCACCGGCCGACGCCGAAGCGGCGGGCGGCTCCTCCACCTCCGGTTCCGTCACCGGCTCCGGGACCACCAGGTCGCCGCGGAAGCTCGGTACCGCCTCCAGCAGGGCCGTCAGCGTGTCCCGCTCTTCCTCGGGCTCCTGCTCCGGCGGGGGAGCGGGCGCTGTGGGGCGTTCCATCTGGCGGTCGAGCGCCCGGTCCAGCGGCCGGTCGCGGGGCAGCCGCGCGATCCTCGGCACGAACGGGAAGCTCGGCTCCGGGGTCGCCGGCAGATCGTCGGACTCGCCGATCAGCGAGCGGGCCTCGTCGTCCACGGCCACGACCAGCCGGCGCGGCGGGTCGTACGTCCAGCTCGCCGAGTGCGGTTCGCCCGCGACCCGGTAGACCAGCAGGACCTCCCAGGTGCCGTCGTCGCGGCGCCAGGAGTCCCACTGGACGGATTCCTTCTCGGCCCCGCGCAGCGAGAGCCGTTCCTGCACGGCCTCGCCGAGCTGGGGTCCGGTGTTCTCGCCGGGCCGGCGCACGGGGGTCTTGCGGGCCCGCTCCGCCATGAACGCGCGCTCGGCGAGCACGGGGCCCTCGAAGCGGCGTACGCGGTCGACGGGGATGCCCGCCATCTGAGCGACCTCCTCCGCGGAGGCACCGGCCCGTATGCGGGCCTGGATGTCGCGGGGGCGGAGGTGGCTCTCCACCTCGATCTCGATCTGGTTCAGGCGCGCACGGTCGTTGCGCACGGCAGCCCGGAGACGCTCGTCGATCGGAAGCGTGTACTCCGTGCTGTCCGCAGCCTTGAGCACCAGTCGTGTGCCGTCATTTGAGACGGCCACGACACGCAGTTCGGGCATGGGGACCTCCCGGGTGGTGCCTGCCGACGTCACGTGCGTCGCTGCTTCCGCTAGTCGAGTGTGGCCTGCCCGGGTGCAGCCTGCCACTACCTTGCCGAGTTAAACCGGCGTGTCGGGCATGCGCCCTTGATCGCTGTTATGGCACGGTTACCTGTTGGGCACGCACAGTGACCGAACGATTACTGTGCGCAGCAGGATCCCGTGCAAAACCGCGGCATCGCCGGTCTCGAGTGCCGTTTTTCCATCAGCCGGCCCCCTCTCCCGAGTCCGGACATCCGAAAGGAAGGACGGCCCCAGGGCTCGCCACAGTACTCCATTCGGGCCACCTGGGTGGACCGCCGCGCCGCCGAACTTGTCCCGGACGGCGGGAGTTGGGCTGCCCTGGATCGGGTCCGCATCCGGCCGGACCTGCGCGTGCGCCCGTTTTCGGGTGTCCTGCTTCACAGAATCTCCGGAAACGGAACTATCCGTTTCGCTGATGTGTCAGTAACGGGAGAAGGCGTTGGAGCGCGAGGGGCAGGACACGCAGGGGATGGCGATGGGTCAGAAGACGGTGCTGGACGTGGAACCGGAGCAGGAGAAGGAGAAGAAGAAGCTCGACCTGAGTGCGGCTCAGGTCGCGGGCTCCTCCCTCGCCACGGTCGCGGCGGCCCTGCTGGCCTCGCAGATGGGCGTCTACGGGACCATCCTCGGCGCGGGCGTGGTGAGCGTGGTGGCCACCGCGGGCGGACCCGTCATCCAGCACTTCTTCCGCCGCACCGGCGACCAGCTCCGCGAGACGGCCCGGCCGAAGGCCCGTCAGGTCCCCGTCGACGGACCCGGGTCCGCCCCCGCGGGGCGGGCGCCGGACGGCACGATGCTGCTGGGCACCGTCTCCGCCGGCGGCCCGCCGCCCGACGAGGAGTTCGGCGCGGGCACGGTCCACGGCACCCGGATGCGGGGCTGGAAGCGGACGGCCGTGGCCTCCGGCGCGGCCTTCGTCATAGCGCTCGGCGGCCTGGGGACCTATGAGGCGGTGGCCGGCACCTCGGTGAGCGCGGACGGCAAGACGCTCCTCACCGGCGGCGTCGGAACGGCCCGCGACCACAAGCCCGACCGGCCCGAGGACCCGTCGGGCACGGGCACCGGCGAGAAGGGCGGGAAGAGCCCGGACACCGGGAACTCCCCGAGCCCCTCGCACTCGAACGGCAACCACACCCCGAAGCCCGACCCGGACCCCTCGGGCTCCCCGGACCCCACCCCGACCCCGACTCCGACGCCCACGCCGAAGCCGACCCCGACCCCCACGCCGACTCCGACTCCGACGCCCACGCCGAGCACCGGCAAGCAGACACCGGACGCCGGCACGGGCAGCGGTACGGGCACCGGCACCGGCACCGGCCAGGAGTCGCAGACCCCCTGAGGCGGCC
Organism: Streptomyces sp. GL_141; assembly: GCF_057834385.1. NCBI lineage: Bacteria > Bacillati > Actinomycetota > Actinomycetes > Kitasatosporales > Streptomycetaceae > Streptomyces > Streptomyces sp. GL_141. The sequence goes on along the minus strand of NZ_CM174402.1, from coordinate 2,012,321 downwards.
CGGGGGATCAGGGCTCAGTCGCCCAGGACGCGCCGCAGGTAGTCGTTGCCGAAGACCCGGTCCGGGTCCAGCCGGTCCCGGAGCGCGGTGAACTCCCCGAAGCGCGGGTACACCCCGGCGAAGTACTCCGCGTCCCGCGTGTGCACCTTGCCCCAGTGCGGCCGCCCGCCGTACTCGGTGAAGATCCGCTCGGCGGCCGTGAAGTAGGCCTGGTACGGGGTGCCCTTGTACATGTGCACCGCGATGTACGCGCTCTCGCGGCCCGAGGCCGTCGACAGGGTGATGTCGTCCGCCGGAGCCGTCCGCACCTCCACCGGGAAGCTGATCCGCAGGCCGGAGCGGTCCACCATGGCCTTCAGCTCCCGCAGTGCCTCGACGACGCGCTCGCGCGGAAGGGCGTACTCCATCTCCACGAACCGCACCCGGCGCGGGCTGGTGAACACCTTGTACGGGATGTCCGTGTAGGTGCGCGCCGACAGGGCGCGGCTCGCGATCCGGGCGATGGAGGGGATGGCCGCCGGGACGGCGCGGCCGAAGGAGTTGACGGCCTGGAAGAGGCCGTTGGACAGCAGCTCGTCCTCGACCCAGGCGGAGACCGCTCCGGGCGGGGCGGCCGGGCCCTGGCTGCGGTTGTTGCGCTTGGTGTTGCAGTTGCCGGTGTGCGGGAACCAGTAGAACTCGAAGTGCTCGTTCTCCGCGTGGTGCCGGTCGAACTCCGCCGTCACCCGGTCGAAGCTCATCGGCTCCTCACGGGCGGTCAGGAAGAAGAGCGGCTCCACGGCGAAGGTGAGCGAGGTGACCACGCCGAGCGCGCCGATGCCGAGGCGGGCCGCCGCGAAGACGTCCGGATTCTCCTTCTCGGAGCAGGTGAGCAGCTCCCCGTTCGCCGTGACCAGCTCCAGGCCGCGGATCTGGGCGGCGATGGAGGCCGAGTCGCGTCCGGTGCCGTGGGTGCCGGTGCTGGTGGCGCCCGAGACCGTCTGCTCCATGATGTCGCCCATGTTGGTGAGCGACAGGCCCTCCTTGGCGAGGGCCAGGTTGAGGTCCTTCAGGACCGTGCCCGCCGCCACGGTGACGGTCCCCGCCTCGCGGTCGATCGCCTGGATCCCGGCCAGCGCCTGCGGGCGGATCAGTACGCCGTCGGTCGCGGCGGCCGCGGTGAAGGAGTGGCCGGTGCCGACCGCCTTCACCTTCAGCCCGTCCCCGGCGGCCCGGCGGACCGCCTCCCGGAGCTCCCCGACCGATGCCGGGGTGACCACGCGCGTCGGCGTGGCGCTGATGTTGCCCGCCCAGTTATGCCACGCGGCGGTCCGTGTCCCGCTGCTGCCTGCTGTCCCCGTCGTCGCCATCGTTGGAAGGCTCCTCCCCTTGCGCCGGCCTCGTCAGCCGGCGGTAACCCGCGAACGCAACCGCCGCCGCGGCGGCCCCCGCCGAGATGGAGACGACGTACCCGGTCTTCGCGCCGGCGGCGTCGATGACCCAGCCGGCCACGGAGGACCCGAGCGCGACCCCGACCGCGAGCCCGGTGCCCGTCCAGGTCATCCCCTCGGTCAGCTTCGCGCGTGGTACGTGCGCCTCGATCAGGGCCATCGTGGTGATCATCGTGGGAGCGATGGCGAGGCCCGAGACGAAGAGCGCCACGGCCAGAAACGGAAGGTTCCCGGCCAGTAGGAGGGGGATCATACTCACGGCCATCGCACAGATGCCCAGCACCCACCTGCGTTCGGCCTTGCCCTTGAGGTGCAGCAGGCCGAAGACGATGCCGGCGAGGCAGGACCCGACCGCCCAGACGGCCAGGATGAAGCTGGCCCACGCCTTGTGCCCCTGTTCCTCGGCGAAGGCCAGCGTGACCACGTCGATGGAGCCGAAGATGGCCCCGGTGGCCACGAAGGTGGCCACCAGCACCTGGAGTCCGGGGGAGCGCAGCGCCGAGGTCCGGTCGGAGTCCTCGTCGCGCGGGTGCGGGGCCGGCTCGGTGGCGCGCTGCGCGGTCAGCCACCACACGCCCACCAGCAGGCAGACCGCGGCGACCAGCGGGCCCGCCTCGGGGAACCAGGTGGTGGAGAGCCCGATGGCGAGGATCGGCCCGAAGATGAAGCAGACCTCGTCCAGGACGGATTCCAGGGAGTACGCCGTGTGCAGTTCGCGCGGCGAGTCCCGGTAGATGGCCGTCCACCGGGCCCGGATCATCGCGCCCACGCTGGGTACGCAGCCCGCGAGCGCGGCGAAGACGAACAGGGTCCAGTCAGGCGCGTGGTTGGCCGCGCACAGCAGCAGCCCGGAGATGGCGAGGATCGCGAGCAGGCTCGCCGGGCGCAGCACGCGGCGCTGGCCGTACTGGTCGACCAGCCGGGACACCTGGGGGCCGATCCCGGCGGCGGAGAGCGCGAGGGTGGCGGTGAGGGCGCCGGCCAGCGAGTACCGGCCGGTGAGCTCGGAGATCATCGTCAGGATGCCGATGCCGACCATGGAGAGCGGCAGCCGGCCTATGAGGCCGGCCGCGCTGAAGCCCCGGCTCCCGGGGGCGGCGAAGATCGCGCGGTAGGGACTGGGCAAGGTGCCCTCCGTAAGGGACGTCATTGGCCCATACAGGTTACGGCCGCACCCAACCCGCCCGCGCGGGGAGGAATCCGGACGGCGGCCGAAGGGCCCGCACTCCGGGCCGGGCGGTGCCGTACTCCGGGCCGGGCGGTCCCGGGGGACGGGCCTGTTTTCCGCGGGACGGCGGCGGGTGGCAGGATTCGAAGCATGTCTGACCAGCTCCGCGCCTGCGCCCCCGGCTCGGCCGAAGGCCCCGCCGCCCCCTACGACGCCCTCCTGCTGCTGTCCTTCGGCGGTCCCGAGGGGCCCGACGACGTCGTGCCGTTCCTGGAGAACGTCACGCGCGGCCGCGGCATCCCGCGCGAGCGGCTCAAGGAGGTCGGGCAGCACTACTTCGGCTTCGGCGGCGTCAGCCCGATCAACGGCCAGAACCGCGAGCTGCTGGACGCCCTGCGCAAGGACTTCGCCGGGCACGGGCTGGACCTGCCGGTCTACTGGGGCAACCGCAACTGGGCCCCGTACCTGAACGACGTGATGCGCGAGATGGCCGCCGACGGGCGCCGCCGCATCGCGGTGCTCGCGACCAGCGCGTACGCCTCGTACTCGGGCTGCCGGCAGTACCGCGAGAACCTCGCCGACGCGCTAGCCCTGCTGGTGGAAGAGGGCGTGGCCGAGGCGGACCTGCCGAAGGTCGACAAGCTGCGGCACTACTTCAACCACCCCGGCTTCGTACAGCCCATGATCGACGGGGTGCTGGCCTCGCTGGCCTCGCTGCCGGAGGAGGTCCGTGCCGGGGCGCACCTGGCCTTCACCACCCACTCCATCCCGAACGCCGCGGCGGACGCCTCCGGCCCGGCCGGGGAGCACACGGCCGACGGCGAGGGCGGGGCCTACGTCAAGCAGCACCTGGACGTCGCGAAGCTGATCGCCGACGCGGTCCGCGCCGAGACCGGCACCGAGCTGCCCTGGGAGCTCGTCTACCAGTCGCGCAGCGGCGCCCCGCACATCCCGTGGCTGGAGCCGGACATCTGCGACCACCTGGAGGCCCTGCACGAGTCGGGCGCCCCGGCGGTGGTCATGGTGCCGATCGGCTTCGTCTCGGACCACATGGAGGTGCTGTACGACCTCGACACGGAGGCGACGGCGAAGGCCGCCGAGCTGGGGCTGCCCGTCGCCCGCTCGGCCACGGTCGGCGCCGACCCCCGGTTCGCGGCGGCGGTACGGGACCTCGTGCTGGAGCGGGCCGCGGCGGAACGCGGGGAGGCAGTGGAGCGCTGCGCGCTCGGGCTGCTCGGCGCGAGCCACGACCTGTGCGCCGTGGGCTGCTGCCCGGCGCGCGGGCCCCGGCCGGCGGCCGCGGGCGTGGACAGCCCGTACGCATAGCCGCCGGCGTGCGCAGCGAAGTCCGTACGAGAAGTCCGCAGAAGTCGATGAACGGGAGCCGGGCGTGATCTCCGAAGAGCTGAAGACCGAACTGCTGGACGTGGCCCTGGAGGCGGCCGGCCGGGCGGGCGCGCTGCTGAGGGACGGGCGGCCGGCCGATCTGGCGGTCGCCTCGACCAAGACGAGCCCGATCGACGTGGTGACCGAGATGGACATCGCGGCCGAGAAGCTGATCACCGGCATCCTCGGGGAGCGGCGGCCCGAGGACGGGCTGCTGGGCGAGGAGGGCTCGGAGTCGGCCGGCACCAGCGGCGTGCGGTGGGTCATCGACCCGCTCGACGGCACGGTGAACTACCTCTACGGGCTGCCGACCTGGGGCGTGTCCATCGCCGCCGAGTACCGCGGCGAGACGGTCGCCGGGGTCGTGGCGGCGCCGATGCGCGGGGAGACGTACCACGCGGTGCTGGGGCGGGGGGCCTGGCTGGGCGGCGTCCGCCTCGCCTGCCGGCCGGCCGCTCCGCTGGACCAGGCGCTGATCGGCACCGGTTTCGCGTACGTCCAGAGCCGTCGGGCGCACCAGGCGGACGTCGCGCAGCGGATCATCCCGCTGGTCCGGGACGTCCGGCGCGGCGGTTCGGCGGCGATCGACCTGTGCGACGTGGCCGCCGGACGGCTGGACGGGTACTGGGAGCGCGGGCTGAACCCCTGGGACCTGGCGGCGGGCGAGCTGATCGCGCGGGAGGCCGGTGCGGTGACGGGCGGCCGCCCGGGAGAGCCCGCCTCGGGCGAGCTCGCGCTGGCCGCGACCCCCGCGGTGTTCGCCTCGCTGCGGCCGCTGCTGGAGGAAGCCGGGGCCTGGCACGACTGAGCGGGACGTGAAGGAACCCCGGCGGCCGGGTGGCGGCCTCCGGGGTCCGGGGGGTGTGCGAGGACCGGTGGCCGGCCACCGGCGGGTGGAGTCAGCAGGCGGAGACGGTGACCGGAACGCCGTGATCGGCTGCGATGCGCTGGAGGTCTTCCAGCTCCGCCTGTTCCACTTCCACGAGGAAGTCGTCGCCCGTCTCGCGAGCCTGCCTGAGGTCCGACTGCGTGCTCCTGATGCGCTGCAGGAGACCCGCGGTGAATGCGTCCATGGTGGGTTCGCCCCCTCTTCGTGGGTCGGCGGCGGCACGTGGCAGTGCGCCGTCAGGGAGGTGTTCGGGGTGTGAAGTCGTCCTCCCCGCCGCGTTGGACCCAGAAACCTCGTAAGGCCGGGGAATCCTCACTTCCGTCCCTGGAGTCCCCTCCCGCGTCACCCCCGAGTCCCCTCCGGCCACCGGCGAGCGGCGTCTTACAGCCGGTTTACCGGCGAAAGGGGCAGGATGGAGGCCACATGACACACCTGCCCTGACGGGCTCTGAGGAAGGAAACGACGTGCGCGTACTCGTCGTCGAGGACGAGCAGCTGCTCGCCGATGCGGTGGCCACCGGACTGCGCCGGGAGGCCATGGCCGTGGACGTCGTGTACGACGGTGCCGCGGCCCTGGAGCGCGTCGGAGTGAACGACTACGACGTGGTCGTGCTCGACCGGGACCTCCCGCTCGTGCACGGCGACGACGTGTGCCGGAAGATCGTCGAGCTCGGCATGCCCACCCGCGTGCTCATGCTGACGGCCTCCGGCGACGTGAGCGACCGGGTCGAGGGCCTGGAGATCGGGGCGGACGACTACCTGCCCAAGCCCTTCGCGTTCACCGAGCTGACCGCCCGGGTACGAGCCCTGGGCCGGCGCACCACGGTCGCGCTGCCCCCCGTGCTGGAGCGCGCGGGGATCAAGCTGGACCCGAACCGGCGCGAGGTGTTCCGCGAGGGCAAGGAGGTGCAGCTGGCGCCGAAGGAGTTCGCGGTGCTGGAGGTCCTCATGCGCAGCGAGGGCACGGTCGTGTCCGCCGAGCAGCTCCTGGAGAAGGCGTGGGACGAGAACACGGACCCCTTCACCAACGTGGTGCGCGTGACGGTGATGACGCTGCGCCGCAAGCTGGGGGAGCCGCCGGTCATCGTGACCGTCCCCGGTTCCGGCTACCGGATCTGACGCGGGTGGCCGCGACCCCGGCGCCACCCTCCGCGCCACCGAAACCGACCTGGGACCCCGGCCAGCCCGAGGGTCCTTTCCCTTGGCTGCGGCCGACCATCCGCATACGCCTCACCCTGCTGTACGGCGGGATGTTCCTGATCGCGGGCATCCTGCTGCTGTCGATCATCTACCTGCTGGCGGCCCAGGCGCTGCGGCAGGGCAACGCGCTGCCGTTCACGATCGTGGACGGGGGCCCGATCCGGGTCAGCAGCAGCTGCCCCGGCGTGAGCGGTTCGGGACAGGCGGTCGACCAGTTCAACGCCGCGATCAACTCGTGCATCCTCGAACAGCGCCGGCACGCGCTGGACGACCTGCTGAGCCGCTCGCTGATGGCGCTGATGGGGCTGAGCATCATCGCCTTCGCCTTCGGCTACGCGATGGCCGGCCGGGTGCTCTCGCCGCTCGGCAAGATCACCCGGACCGCCCGCCGGGTGGTCGGCTCCGACCTCACCCGGCGGATCGAGCTGGACGGCCCGGACGACGAGCTCAAGGAGCTGGCCGACACCTTCGACGAGATGCTCGACCGGCTGGAGCGGGCCTTCACGGCCCAGCAGCGGTTCGTGGCCAACGCCTCGCACGAGCTGCGGACCCCGCTGGCCATCAACCGGACGCTGCTGGAGGTGCACCTCTCCGATCCCGGGGCGCCGGTGGAGCTCCAGCAGCTCGGCAAGACCCTGCTCGCCACCAACGAACGCAGCGAGCAGCTCGTCGAGGGCCTGCTGCTGCTGGCCCGCAGCGACAACCAGATCATCGAGCGCAAGCCCGTGGACCTGGCCGAGGTGGCCTCGCGCGCCCTCGACCAGGCGCGCGGGGAGGCGCAGGCCAAGGGCGTGGAGATCCGCGGAGAGCGCGCGCTGGCCGTCGTCCAGGGCAACGGCGTGCTGCTGGAGCGGATCGCGCTCAACCTGGTGCAGAACGCCGTCCGCTACAACGTGCCCGAGGGCGGCTGGGTGGAGGTCACCACCGAGGCCGTGCACGGGCAGGCGGTCCTGCTGGTATCGAACACGGGTCCCGTGGTTCCCGCGTACGAGGTGGACAACCTCTTCGAGCCCTTCAGGCGGCTGCGTACGGAGCGCACGGGCAGCGACAAGGGTGTCGGGCTCGGCCTCTCGATCGCGCGCTCCGTGGCGCGCGCACACGGCGGGAGGATCCAGGCGGTCCCGCGCGAGGGCGGTGGCCTCGTGATGCGTGTCACTCTGCCCTTGTGATGCCCTGTGATCGCGACCACCCCGTGTTCGCTGTTGGCTGAATGCTTGGGTCATGAAGGCAGTGACTTCTGTGCGATCGATCACAGTGTCGAGTGTCCGTCCCTATGCGCTCAGTGACCTTGGCGGGGCCGGAAAGCCCGGGAAGTCCGGGTTTCCGGCCCCCCTAGCGGCGGGAAATACATGGGGTGGCGTTTGTGCAAGACGGCCCCCGGACCGTGTACGGTCCCGGTCGTCATCCCAGCCAATCGCTCTTCTGAATGTGCGGCTGGGTGTCGATTGAGTAACAGACCTTGATGTGAGGCAAAATCTCCGCCTCAGGTCGGGCACAAGTCCGGCCTCTCGCGCGTTACGTGCGCTGAGACACCCGCTAAATCCCAGAGGGGGAGAGCGAACTATGGCAACGGACTACGACACCCCGCGCAAGACCGACGACGACGTAGACAACGACAGCATCGAAGAGCTGAAGGCTCGTCGCAACGAGAAGTCGTCCTCGAACGTCGACCTGGACGAAATCGACAACGCCGAGGGCCTCGACCTGCCCGGCGCAGACCTCTCCAACGAGGAACTGGCCGTACGGGTCCTGCCGAAGCAGGCCGACGAGTTCACCTGCACGAGCTGCTTCCTGGTGCACCACCGCAGCCAGCTGGCACGCGAGAAGAACGGTCAGCCGATCTGCCGCGAATGCGACTGAGAGGCGTCGGCCGTGACTGGCTCGACACCATTTCGGAAGCGACGCTTCCGAAAAGCTGGTGATCCGGCGGTGACGCAGGAGGGAACCGAGGGCCTGGAAACAGGCCCTGGAGCCCCCGGCGTACCCGCCGTGCTCCCCGACACCGCCGAGGCGGTGCCGTCGGCCTCCGAGGCCGGCGAGGGGCCCCGGAAGAACTCCGGGGTCCGTCGGCTGCAAGCCGTCAAGAACGGTGTGCGCAAGGGCGGCGAAAGTGCCAGGGCCGCCGCCCTCTACCTCACCGACCGAGTCATCGAGAACGCACCGCGCGTTCCGGTTCGGGACCTCGCGACCCTGCGCGCGCAGTTCCCGGGCCTCGGGCCCGATCAGCTGGCCGACAAACTGATCTCGGGCGCCGCCAACGCCACTTCCACGGTCGGCGCCGGGATCGGCGCGGCCGCCATGCTGCCGGTGCCTCCCGCCATGCCGGCCGAACTCGCCGCCGAGATCACCGGGGTCGCCGCGATCGAGCTGAAGCTCATCGCCGAACTCCACGAGGTCTACGGCCTGCGACCGCACGGCAACCTCAAGGAACGCAGCGTCGCCTACCTCACGTCCTGGACGGAGGAGCGCGGGGTCGACCTCACCAAGCCGACCACGCTGAACGCGGCCCTCGGCGGCCAGATGAAGCGCGAACTGCGCCAGCAGATCATGAAGCGGATGTTCCGCAACCTGCCCAACCTGATGCCGTTCATGGTCGGCGCCGCGGTCGGAGCGGTCATGAACCGCCGGGACACCCGCAAACTCGCCGAGAAGGTGCGTGGTGACCTGCGGAGCCGCGCCGTGTCCTGGGACGCACTGCCACAGCTGCCGCCGCTGGAACGGCCCTCCCAGCCCCTCCACGGGGCCGCCAGGGCTGCGATCGAGTGTGCCGATCCGGAGTCGAAGGGCTGAGCGCCGCTGCCGGGGCTCCGCCCCGGACCCCGCGCCTCAAACGCCGGCGGGGCCGGATTTGGCCGCGCGGATCGCCGCCGCCAGGGCCTGCGGCTCGCGGGTGGAGACGTAGACGTACGGGGTCGGGTCGGCCGGGTCGGTGACCTCGACGCGCAGCGCCGTCGGCACGTAGCCGCGCATCAGCATGAAGGCGCGGGTGTCGGCCTTGTACGTGCGCCAGGCGAAGGCCTCCTCGGCGTCCAGCACCTCCGGGTCACCGAGCGCCGCCACCGGGATCCGGGCCTCTCCGGCGGCCAGCGCGCCGCCCACCACGCGCACCCGCTGGGAACCGTACGAACTCACCATCAGCCCCGTCAGCGCGGTGCCCCCGACCAGCCCGGCCAGCATCGGCAGCGTGCCCAGCGGGAACAGCATCAGTGCGCAGGCCAGGCCGGTGAGGGCGGTGATGGCCCACCAGGAACGGGGGGCTGTCAGGCGCTCGTCGTGGAGCGCGGGGGAGAGCTGCATGCGGCCAAGCCTGCCACGAGGCGACCGGCGGGTAGCCGCGCGGGTAAGGTCTGCGGCTGTGAGTGGACGAAACACAGCGTTGACGCCCCCCGCCGACGCCACGGCGCCGGTGCGGCACCCCGATGCCCCGGCCCCCGGCGAACTCCTCGGCGCGCACTACGAGCACTGCTTCGGCTGCGGCGACGGCCAGCCGCACGGGCTGCACCTGGCGGCCCGCGCGGGCGAGGGCGTGCGCGTCACCGCGGAGTTCACCGTCAAGCCCGCCCACCAGGGTGCGCCCGGCCTCGCGCACGGCGGCGTCCTCGCCACGGCGCTCGACGAGACCCTGGGCTCCCTGAACTGGCTGCTGCGCGTCATCGCCGTCACCGGCCGACTGGAGACGGACTTCGTCCGGCCCGTGCCCGTGGACACCGTGCTGCACCTGGAGGCCGAGGTCACCGCCGTCGCCGGCCGGAAGATCTACTCCAGCGCGGTCGGCCGAATAGGCGGACCGCAGGGCCCGGTCGCGCTGCGCGCCGACGCCCTCTTCATCGAGGTGAAGGTCGACCACTTCATCGACAACGGACGGCCCGAGGAGATCCGGGCGGCGATGGCCGACCCGGACCAGGTCAGGCGCGCACGCGCCTTCGAGGTGAACCCCTGATGTCTGAGAACAACACCGGCGTGGACGTGGCCATCCGGCGCGTCGACCCGAAGGTGCCGATTCCGGCCTACGGGCACCCCGGCGACGCCGGCTGCGATCTGGTCACCACGGTGGCCGCGGAGCTGGAGCCCGGGGAGCGGGCGGTCCTGCCCACGGGGATCTCCATCGCGCTGCCCGAGGGGTACGCGGCGTTCGTGCACCCGCGCTCGGGCCTGGCCGCCCGCTGCGGGATCGCACTCGTGAATGCCCCCGGGACGGTGGATGCCGGGTACCGTGGGGAGATCAAGGTGATCGTGGTCAATCTCGACCCGCGCGAGAGCGTCAGGTTCGAGCGTTTCGACCGCATTGCCCAGCTGGTTGTCCAGCGAGTCGAGCAGGTGCGCTTCCGCGAGGTGGCGCAGCTTCCCGACTCGGCGCGGGCCGAGGGGGGTTTCGGCTCCACCGGTGGTCATGCGGCCGTGGCCGGATCCGGCGCTGGTCAGCAGGGTGGGAATGGCTACGCTTCGGTCGTATCCGACCGGGAAGGACAGTGACGTGTTCGGACGTCGCAAGAAGAACGACTCCGTCAAGGACGGCGGCGCGGCCGAGCAGGTCGTCGACGGCGTCGGTGCCGATGAGCAGGACGGCACGCAGGAGACAGACGCGGTCCAGCCGCGCAGGGTGAACCTGCCGCCGGCCCCGCGTCCCGACGGCCCGTGGGACATCTCGGAAGTCCACGGCAACCCCGAGGAAGGCCGGGTCGACCTCGGCGGCATCCTCGTACCGGGTGTCGAGGGCATGGAGCTGCGCGTCGAGGTCGCCGGAGACGCGATCGTCGCCGCGACCGTGGTGCTCGGCGACAGTGCCGTGCAGCTGCAGGCCTTCGCCGCACCGCGCAAGGAAGGCATCTGGGGCGAGGTCCGCGAGGAGATCGCCGAGGGCATCACCAAGCAGGGCGGCATCATCGACGAGGTCGAGGGTCCGCTGGGCTGGGAGCTGCGCGCGCAGGTCCCCGTACCGCTCCCGGACGGGCAGACCGGCGCCCAGCTGGTCCGCTTCGTCGGGGTGGACGGCCCGCGCTGGTTCCTGCGCGGTGTCATCTCCGGCCAGGGCGCGGTGCGTCCGGAGTCGGCCGGGGTGCTCGAGCGGATCTTCCTGGACACCGTCGTGGTCCGCGGCGAGGGCCCGATGGCCCCGCGCGACCCGATCGTCCTGAAGCTGCCGAACGACGCGCAGATGGTGCCGGACGGCGTGCAGACCGATGACGCCGGGGACCAGGAGGGCTCCCGCTTCGGCGGTGGCATGGGCCAGCTGGAGCGCGGCCCGGAGATCACCGAGGTCCGCTGACCCCGGCACGATCCCGTACGGCCGTGGGCCGCACTCCTCCGGGGGTGCGGCCCACGGCCGTACCCGCGGCCGGGGGAGCCTGCCCCGGGCCCGGGGGTGTCAGGGAACCGTCAGGGATCGGCCCGCGGCAGGTCATCGGCGCGTGAACGGCGCGGACGTCCCGGAGAATGGCCCCATGGGACGCGGCAAGCTCAGGATCTATCTCGGCTCGGCCCCCGGTGTGGGCAAGACGTACGCCATGCTCTCGGAGGGCCACCGGCGGGTCGAGCGCGGCACCGACTGCGTCGTGGGCTTCGTCGAGCACCACGGGCGGCCGCGCACCGAGGTCATGCTGCACGGCCTGGAGCAGGTGGAGCGCAAGGAGCTCGTCTACCGGGGTGCCACCTTCACGGAGATGGACGTGGACTCCCTGCTGGCCCGCAAGCCCGCCATAGCCCTGGTGGACGAACTGGCCCACACCAACGTGCCGGGCTCGCGCAACGCCAAGCGCTGGCAGGACGTGGAGGAGCTGCTGCGGGCCGGGATCGACGTGATCTCCACGGTCAACATCCAGCACCTGGAGTCCCTGGGCGACGTCGTGGAGTCGATCACCGGCGTACGGCAGCGGGAGACCGTCCCCGACGAGGTCGTGCGCCGCGCCGACCAGATCGAGCTGGTCGACATGTCCCCGCAGGCCCTGCGCCGCCGCATGGCTCACGGCAACATCTACAAGTCCGACAAGGTCGACGCGGCCCTGTCCAACTACTTCCGCCCCGGGAACCTCACCGCCCTGCGCGAGCTCGCGCTGCTCTGGGTCGCCGACCGGGCCGACGAGTACCTCCAGCAGTACCGGGGCGAGCACAACATCCGCTCCACCTGGCAGGCGCGCGAGCGGATCGTCGTGGGCCTCACCGGGGGGCCCGAGGGGCGCACCCTCATCCGGCGCGCCTCCAGGGTGGCGGCCAAGGGCTCCGGCAGCGAGATCCTGGCCGTCTACATCGCCCGCAGCGACGGGCTGACCGCGGCCTCGCCCAAGGAGCTCGCGGTCCAGCGGACGCTGGTCGAGGACCTCGGTGGAACGTTTCACCATGTGATCGGGGACAACGTCCCCGAGGCGCTCCTCGAATTCGCCCGCGGGGTCAACGCCACCCAGATCGTGCTCGGCTCCAGCCGTCACCGCTCCTGGCGGTACGTGTTCGGCCCCGGGGTCGGTGCCACCGTCGCCCGTGACTCGGGGCCCGACCTCGACGTGCACATCGTCACGCACGAGGAGGTCGCCAAGGGCCGCGGCCTGCGGCCCGTGGCCCGCTCGGCGGCCCGGCTCGGCCGGACCCGGCTGGTGGCCGGCTGGGTGGTCGGGGTGGCCCTGCCGCTGGCCCTCGCGACCCTGCTGACGCACATCGACACCGACCCCGGCCTCGCCAACGAGATGCTGCTGTTCCTGGCCCTGACCGTGGCCGCGGCCCTGCTCGGCGGGCTCTGGCCGGCGCTGGCCTCGGCCGCCGTCGGCTCCCTGCTGCTGAACTACTACTTCGCCCCGCCCCTCCACCGCTTCACCGTCTCGGACCCGAAGAACATCGTGGCCATCGCGGTCTTCTTCGGCGTCGCGGGCTCGGTGGCCTCCGTCGTCGACGCCGCGGCCCGCCGCACCCACCAGGCCGCCCGGCTGCGCGCCGAGTCCGAGATCCTCTCCTTCCTCGCGGGCAGCGTGCTGCGCGGCGAGACCACCCTGGACGCGCTGCTGGAGCGGGTGCGCGAGACCTTCGCCATGGAATCGGTGGCGCTGCTGGAGCGCGAGAGCGACGTCGAGCCCTGGCGGCCGGCCGGCAGCGTCGGCCCGAACCCGGTCGCCCGCCCCGAGGACGCCGACGTGGACATGCCGATCGGCGACCACATGGCGCTGGCCCTGTCCGGGCGGGTGCTGCCCGCCGAGGACCGGCGCGTGCTCGGCGCCTTCGCCGCCCAGGCCGCCGTCGTGCTCGACCGGCAGCGGCTGGTCGGAGAGGCGGAGGAGGCCCGGCGGATGGCGGAGGGCAACCGGATCCGGACCGCGCTGCTGGCCGCCGTCAGCCATGACCTCCGTACGCCGCTGGCCTCCATCAAGGCCTCCGTGAGCTCCCTGCGCTCCGACGACGTGGAATGGTCCGAGGAGGACCGGGCCGAGCTCCTGGAGGGCATCGAGGACGGCGCCGACCGGCTCGACCACCTCGTGGGGAACCTGCTCGACATGTCGAGGCTCCAGACCGGCACCGTCACCCCGCTGATCCGCGAGATCGACCTCGACGAGGTGGTCCCGATGGCGCTGGGCGGCGTACCCGAGGGCAGCGTGCTGCTGGACGTCCCGGAGAGCCTGCCCATGGTGGCCGTGGATCCCGGACTGCTGGAGCGGACCGTGGCCAACGTGGTGGAGAACGCGGTGAAGTACAGCCCGCCGGAGGAACAGGTGCTGGTGGCGGCCAGCTTCCTCGGCGACCGGGTCGAGGTACGGGTCGTGGACCGCGGGCCGGGCGTGCCCGACGAGGCCAAGGACCGGATCTTCGCCCCGTTCCAACGGCACGGCGACGCGCCGCGCGGCGCCGGGGTCGGGCTCGGGCTGGCCGTCGCGCGCGGCTTCGCCGAGGCCATGGACGGCACCCTGGAGGCCGAGGACACCCCCGGGGGCGGGCTCACGATGGTGCTCACCCTCCGGGCGGTGACCGGCGGGCGGCCGCAGATCCACGTGAGCGTGGACGGCGAGGGGCGCAGCGCGCCCGGCGGGGCCGGGGGGCCGGAGCCGGGAGGGGCCGAAGGGGCCGGCGGGGACGGCGGGCCGGAGCCCGCCCGGGCCGGGGGGCACCCGGCGGATTTTGATCTCGATTCGATACGACAGAAGGCAGGACCTCAATGACCCGGGTGCTCGTGGTGGACGACGAACCCCAGATCGTCCGGGCCCTCGTGATCAACCTGAAGGCACGCAAGTACGAGGTCGACGCGGCCGCCGACGGGGCGAGCGCCCTGGAACTGGCGGCCGCCCGCCACCCCGACGTGGTGGTCCTGGACCTGGGACTGCCCGACATGGACGGGGTCGAGGTGATCAAGGGGCTGCGCGGCTGGACCCGCGTCCCGATCCTGGTCCTCTCCGCCCGGCACAGCTCCGACGAGAAGGTCGAGGCCCTGGACGCGGGCGCCGACGACTACGTCACCAAGCCCTTCGGCATGGACGAGCTGCTCGCCCGGCTGCGCGCCGCCGTGCGGCGGGCGGAACCGGGCGCCGGGGCCGGCGAGGACGAGGTGGTCGTCGAGACCGAGACCTTCACGGTGGACCTCGCGGCGAAGAAGGCGGTGCGCGCCGGACGCGACGTACGCCTCACGCCCACCGAGTGGCACCTGCTGGAGGTGCTGGTGCGCAACGGCGGCAAACTGGTCAGCCAGAAGCAGCTCCTCCAGGAGGTCTGGGGGCCCTCGTACGGGACCGAGACCAACTACCTGCGGGTCTACATGGCCCAGCTGCGGCGCAAGCTGGAGGCCGACCCCTCGCACCCGATCCACTTCATCACCGAACCGGGCATGGGATACCGCTTCGAGAGGTAGTGGGGGCGCCGGTACGCTTCCTGTATGAGTGCTGAACCGCGTCCCGAGAAGCCCGCGAAGCCGGCGAAGCCCGCCAGGCCGGCGGGCCGGTTCCGCCGGATGATAGAGCGGCTGTCCACCTCCCAGGAGGAGCTGCATTCGGCGGAGCTGCAGGAGGACGCAGAAGCCGCGGGGTGCACGCGGATCTGCGACTGCCACGACCGTCAGATAGTGAAGGTGACCGGGACGCTGCGGACCGTCACCCTGCGGCCGCGCGCGGGCGTCCCCGCGTTGGAGGCCGAGCTGTTCGACGGCTCGGCCGCGCTGGACGTCGTCTGGCTCGGACGTCGCTCGATCGTGGGAATCGAACCCGGCCGTCGCATGATCGCCTCCGGGCGGATCTCGATGAGCCACGGCCGTCGGGTGCTCTTCAACCCGAAGTACGAACTCCGACCGCTCGGACAGGAGCACTGACGGTGACGTCACTCGACAAACCGACCACGCCCGACGCACAGCCGGTGGATCCCGCCGCGGAACCGACGGCGGACCAGAAGGCCGTCACGCAGGCTGCCCTCTTCGACGCCTTCGGCGGCATCCGGGGCACCGTGGAGACGATGCTCCCCGGTCTGCTCTTCGTCACGATCTACACGATCACCAAGGACGTGAAGCTGTCCGCCATCGCGGCGGGCGGGGTCGCGGTCCTGCTGGTGATCGTGCGGCTGCTGCGCAAGGACACCGTC
This sequence comes from Streptomyces sp. GL_141, assembly GCF_057834385.1. Lineage (NCBI taxonomy): Bacteria > Bacillati > Actinomycetota > Actinomycetes > Kitasatosporales > Streptomycetaceae > Streptomyces > Streptomyces sp. GL_141. The sequence goes on along the minus strand of NZ_CM174402.1, from coordinate 1,996,715 downwards.
AAGCACGCCTTCAGCGGGGTCTTCGGCGTGGGCGTCGGCGTGGCCTTCGCCCTGTTCACGGGCAGCCCGAAGGGCTTCTACCTGCCGAGTATGATCTACGGCGCCGGTCTCGGCGTGGCCTTCACGCTCTCCGCGCTGGTGGGCTTCCCGCTGCTGGGCGTGATCCTGGGACCGGTCTTCAAGGAGAACCTGTCCTGGCGCACGCGCAACCCCGGGCGCAAGAAGGCGTACGTCAAGGCCAGCCTGGCCTGGGGCCTGATCTTCCTCGCGAAGTACGCGATCCTCTTCCCGCTGTACTGGTGGGGCGACGCGACGCAGCTCGGCTGGGTGCTGATCGCGCTGAAGCTGCCGCCGATGGTGCTCGCCGTGTACTTCACCTGGCTCTTCCTGGCGCAGGCGCCGCCGCCGATCAACGTGATCGCGGAGTGGGAGGCCGAGGAGGCCGCGGAGAAGGCGGCGAAGGCAGCGAAGGCCGCGGGGGGCCAGGGAGCCTGAGCCGTACGCCGCTGCGCGCGCGGCTTGCTGCGCAGGGTGGGAGCGGGCTGGCCCGGGCCCCCGGGGCTCCGTCCCGGACCCGCGCCTCACACGCCGGCGGGGCTGCATTCGGCCGGCGCCGGCGCGCAGCCCCGTAGCCGGGACGTGAGAAGGGGCGGCTGACCGTGATGGTCAGCCGCCCCTTTTCGGCGTTCAGCGGGCCGCAGGCTAGTCCGCGGCCTGGAGGAGGTCCTCCAGCTGCTCCTCGCGGGCCTGGGCGGCCACGAAGAGGAGCTCGTCGCCCGGCTCCAGGGTCTCCTCGCCGTGCGGCGTGAGCACCCGGTTGCCCCGGATGATCGTGACCAGCGAGGTGTCCTCGGGCCAGGTGATCTCGCTGATCTGCTTGCCCGCGACCTGGGAGTCGGCGGGCAGGGTCAGCTCGACGAGGTTGGCGTCGCCGTGGCTGAAGCGCAGCAGCCGGACCAGGTCGCCGACGCTGACGGCTTCCTCGACCAGCGCCGACATCAGGCGCGGCGTGGAAACGGCGACGTCGACGCCCCAGGACTCGTTGAAGAGCCACTCGTTCTTCGGGTTGTTCACCCGCGCCACGACCCGGGGCACCCCGTACTCGGTCTTGGCGAGCAGGGAGACGACCAGGTTGACCTTGTCGTCGCCGGTCGCGGCGATGACCACGTTGCAGCGCTGGAGCGCCGCCTCGTCGAGCGAGGTGATCTCGCAGGCGTCGGCCAGCAGCCACTCGGCCTGCGGCACCCGCTCCACCGAGATGGCGGTCGGGGCCTTGTCCACGAGGAGCACCTCGTGGCCGTTCTCCAGGAGCTCGCCCGCGATGGAACGGCCCACCGCGCCGGCTCCGGCGATCGCGACCCTCATGCGTGTGCCTCCTCAGGACCCTCGGCGAAGGCGGCCTCCACCTTGTCGATCTCGTCCGTGCGCATCATCACGTGGACGAGGTCGCCCTCCTGGAGGACGGTCGCCGACGTCGGCAGCATGGCCTCGCCCAGCCGGGTGAGGAAGGCGACGCGGACGCCGGTCTCCTCCTGCAGCCGGCTGACCTTCTGGCCGATCCAGGCGGTGGAGGTGTGCACCTCCGCGAGCTGGACACCGCCGCTCGGGTCGCGCCACAGCGGCTCGGCGCCCGAAGGCAGCAGCCGGCGGAGCATCTGGTCGGCCGTCCAGCGGACGGTGGCGACGGTGGGGATGCCCAGGCGCTGGTAGACCTCGGCGCGCTTGGGGTCGTAGATGCGGGCGGCGACGTTCTCGACGCCGAACATCTCACGGGCCACCCGGGCGGCGATGATGTTGGAATTGTCACCACTGCTCACCGCGGCGAAGGCGCCCGCCTCCTCGATGCCGGCCTCACGCAGCGTGTCCTGGTCGAAGCCGACTCCGGTGACGCGACGGCCGCCGAATCCGGCTCCCAGCCGGCGGAATGCGGTGGGGTCCTGGTCGATGACCGCGACCGTATGCCCCTGCTGTTCCAAGGTCTGCGCGAGGGCGGAGCCCACTCTTCCGCAGCCCATAATGACGATGTGCACGGCCGTCCTTCCGGCTGTCAGCGGCTCGCTGGGTTCCAGCCTCATTGCTGTCTGGTTAAACAGGGTCTCAGACCATGGCCCAAGCTACACACGGGCGGTCACCAGTGTGACCATTTGGGCGGGAGGCGGGTCTCCTTTGCCCTGGATGCGGTGGGACTTCACGCCGTATAGGGGTGGGGGGTTCGTCAGCCGCATTTCGAACGCTTACGATCCTCTGCGTGTCCAAACTGACCGACGTGCCCAAACGGATCCTGATCGGCCGGGCGCTACGCAGCGACCGCCTCGGGGAAACCCTCCTTCCCAAGCGGATCGCCCTCCCCGTGTTCGCGTCCGACCCGCTCTCCTCGGTGGCATATGCCCCCGGCGAGGTCCTGCTGGTCCTGTCGATCGCAGGCGTGTCGGCGTACCAATTCAGCCCCTGGATCGCCGTCGCGGTCGTCGTGCTGATGTTCACGGTGGTCGCCTCCTATCGGCAGAACGTCCACGCCTACCCCAGCGGCGGTGGTGACTACGAGGTCGCCAACACCAACCTCGGACCCCGGGCCGGTCTCACGGTCGCGAGCGCCCTGCTCGTCGACTACGTCCTCACGGTCGCCGTGTCGGTCTCCTCGGGCGTCGAAAACCTCGGCTCGGCCGTCGATTTCGTCATCGAGCACAAAGTGCTCTCGGCGATCATCGTGATTCTGCTGCTCACGCTGATGAATCTGCGCGGGGTGAAGGAATCCGGGAACCTCTTCGCGATCCCGACCTACGTGTTCGTCGGCGCCGTCTTCGTGATGATCGCGTGGGGCGCCTGGCGCGGCCTGGTCACGGGCGACACCATGGAGGCCCCGACGGCCGGCCTGGAGATCAAACCCGAACACCAGGGGCTGGCCGGTTTCGCGCTGGTCTTCCTGTTGCTACGCGCCTTCTCCTCCGGCTGCGCCGCACTCACGGGCGTCGAGGCCATCAGCAACGGCGTACCCGCCTTCCGCAAGCCCAAGAGCAAGAACGCGGCCACCACCCTCGCCCTCATGGGCGGCCTGGCCGTCACCATGTTCTGCGGGATCATCGGCCTGGCCATGGCCACGAACGTCCGGATGGCCGAGAATCCCGCCGTCGACCTGTTGCAGAACGGCGTCCCGGTCGGCGACGGCTACGTCCAGCACCCGGTCATCTCCCAGGTCGCCGAGGCCGTCTTCGGCAACGGCAGCTTCCTCTTCATCGTGCTCGCCGCGGCCACCGCGCTGGTCCTCTTCCTCGCCGCGAACACCGCGTACAACGGCTTCCCGCTGCTCGGCTCGATCCTCGCCCAGGACCGCTACCTGCCGCGCCAGCTGCACACCCGCGGAGACCGCCTCGCCTTCTCCAACGGCATCGTGCTGCTCGCGGGCGCCGCGATGCTGCTGGTGTGGATCTACGACGCCGACTCGACGAAGCTGATCCAGCTCTACATCGTCGGCGTGTTCGTCTCCTTCACGCTGAGCCAGATCGGCATGGTCCGGCACTGGAACCGCCACCTGCGCGCCGAGCGCGATCCGGCGGCCCGCCGCCGGATGCACCGGTCCCGGGCGATCAACACCTTCGGCGCGTTCTTCACCGGCATGGTGCTGGTGGTCGTCCTGGCCACCAAGTTCACCCACGGCGCCTGGGTCGCCCTGCTCGGCATGGTCATCTTCTACGGAACGATGTCCGCGATCCGCAAGCACTACGACCGGGTCTCCGAGGAGATCGCCGCCGCCGAGGGCCCGAGCGACGACAGCGTGCGCCCCTCGCGGGTCCACTCCATCGTCCTGGTCTCCAAGGTCCACAAGCCCACCCTGCGCGCCCTGGCCTTCGCCAAGCTGACCCGCTCGGACCGGCTGGAGGCGCTCAGCATCAGCGTCGACCCGGTCGAGACCAAGGCCCTGCGCGAGGAGTGGGAGCGGCGCGGCATCAACGTCCCGCTCAAGATCCTCGACTCCCCGTACCGCGAGATCACCCGCCCGGTCGTCGAGTACGTGAAGGGCCTGCGCAGCGAGAACCCGCGCGACGCCGTCAGCGTCTACATCCCCGAGTACGTCGTCGGCCGCTGGTACGAGCACCTGCTGCACAACCAGAGCGCCCTGCGCCTCAAGGGCCGGCTGCTCTTCACCCCCGGCGTGATGGTCACCTCGGTGCCCTACCAGCTGGAGTCCTCGGAGCTGGCGAAGAAGCGGGCGAAGAAGCGCGCGGAGTGGAACGCCCCGGGCGCGGTGCGCCGCGGGCCGGTCGACACCCCGCGTCCGCGTCCGAAGGACCCGGCGGGGCCAGCGGGGAAGTAGCTAGGTCCGCAGCCCGCCCATCGGGTTGGCGAACGGCCGGACGAGATCCACGTAAACTGGTGGGTCGGTCGTCCGGCCGTTCCTTTTCGATTCTGATCTTCTGATCCACATCTCCTTGGAGTCTCCCCACCATGACGAGCGAGCAGAACGAGAAGCAGTCACTGGTCGGGGAGGAGTACGAGGTCGAGGTCGGCCCCGTCGCGCACGGCGGGCACTGCATCGCCCGCACCGCCGAGGGCCGCGTCCTGTTCGTCCGGCACACCCTGCCCGGCGAGAAGGTCATCGCCCGCGTGACGGAGGGCGACGCGGACTCCCGCTTCCTGCGCGCCGACGCCATCACCGTCCTCGACCCCTCCAAGGACCGCGTCGAGGCCCCCTGCCCGTACGCCGGCCCGGGCGCGTGCGGCGGCTGCGACTGGCAGCACGCCAAGCCGGGCGCCCAGCGCCGGCTCAAGGGCGAGGTCATCGCCGAACAGCTGCTGCGGCTCGCCGGGCTCACCCCGGAGCAGGCCGGCTGGGACGGTACGGTCATGCCGGCCGAGGGCGACAAGGTGCCCGCCGGGCAGGTCCCGCAGTGGCGCACCCGCGTCCAGTACGCGATCGACGAGTCCGGCGTCGCGGGCCTGCGCAAGCACCGCTCGCACGACATCCAGCCGGTCGACCACTGCATGATCGCCGCGCCGGGCGTCACCGAGCTGGGCATCGAGCAGCAGGACTGGCCCCAGATGGCCACCGTCGAGGCCATCGCCGCCACGGGCTCGGGTGACCGCCAGGTCGTCCTGACCCCCCGCCCCGGCGGCCGTCTCCCCCTCGTCGAGCTCGACAAGCCGGTCTCGGTCCTGCGCGTCGAGGAGAAGGACGGCGGAGTCCACCGCGTCCACGGCCGCCCCTTCGTGCGCGAGCGCGCGGACGGCCGCACGTACCGCGTCGGCATGGGCGGCTTCTGGCAGGTCCACCCCCAGGCCGCCGACACCCTGATCAAGGCCGTCATGCAGGGCCTGATGCCGCGCAAGGGCGAGATGGCCCTCGACCTCTACTGCGGCGTCGGCATCTTCGCGGGCGCCCTCGCGGAGCGCCTCGGCGACACGGGCGCCGTCCTCGGCATCGAGTCGACGAAGCGCGCGGTCGAGGACGCCCGGCACAACCTGACGGACTTCCCCCGCGTCCGCATCGAGCAGGGCAAGGTCGAGCAGATCCTCCCGAAGACCGGCATCACCGAGTGCGACCTGGTCGTCCTGGACCCGCCCCGCGCGGGCGCCGGCAAGCAGACGGTCCGCCAGGTCGCCGGCCTCACCCCGCGCCGCATCGCCTACGTGGCCTGCGACCCGGCGGCCCTCGCCCGCGACCTGGGCTACTTCCAGGAGGCGGGCTACAAGGTCCGCACCCTCCGCGCCTTCGACCTCTTCCCGATGACCCACCACGTGGAGTGCGTGGCGATCCTGGAGCGCGTGGCGAAGGACGCCTGACCTGCGGACTGAGCGGGAGCGGATCGGGGTCGGCCGGGCTTGGCCCGGCCGACCTTTCGTGTCTGCCTCGGGGTGATGGTCGCCGCCGTCCATCGCGGGCCGGCCAACCGGCAGTTGCTCACCGGGGCCGCGCGGTGCGCCGTCGCGGGCGGGGCGGGGCGGGTGACTTTGCGGGCCGGGGCAACCATCGCCCGGTGTCGTGAGTCGAACGGGTGGCAGTGGCTCACTCGTAGGACGGTACTGCCGACGCTTCCCGCTCCTGCATGCTTCGGAAGGCACCATCCATGTCAACTAAACGATTCATCACGGTGCTTGGCGCCACGCTCGGTATCGCCGCGTCCACGTTCCTCGCCGCCCCGGCAGCGCAGGCCGCGGGCGGGAATGTGGACCACGTGTACGAGTTCACCGCCTCGGTCGGGTCCGACGGGGCGTTTCGCGTCGAGTTCTGGTCCTACTACGGCTGGGAGGTCGGCGACGCCCTCGCCGTCCGGGTGCGGGAGAGGGGCACAAGTGCGGTCGTCGCGCGGGTCGGCGGCTTCGCCGCCGCCGAGTGCACGGACCGGACCTGCGACGACCGCATCTTCAGGTCCGCGTCCGCCAAGCTGGACAAGATGGCCGCCTACGACATCGAATTGGTCCGTAACGAGGGCAAGAGCAACGAGGAGGTCGGCACCAGGCCGGGGGTGCTGAACTACGCCCTCAACCCGAAGATCGACGGCTTCAAGTCCTCGCTGCCCTCGGTGTCCTATGACAGCCGTTCGGGGCAGGCCTCGGGCACGGTGGTCGCGGAGGATCCGAAGACCCGTGAAGTCAAGCCGTTCGCGGGCGCCGGGGTCGAGATCAACTCCTACGGCGGAGGGTACGCGCAGCTGACCACCGACGGGGCGGGACGGTTCGTCTTCCCCTTCGCCCTCGGCGGCCACGAGAGCGAGGCCTCCATGGAGGCTTCGCTCCTGGGCGCCAAGTCCGTGACGAGCAAGCTGTCCATGCCGATCCGCAAGCAGGCCACGAAGCTGCAGGTGAATTCGCCCGGCGCCACGGTGACCGCGCGATTCGGCACCAAGGTCCCCGTTCGCGCCACCCTCACGCGTACGGCCGACGACGGCACGCAGAAGAATGCGGACGATCTACTCGGCCTTAGTGTCACCAAGGACGGCTGCGTCGTCTACGCGTTGCCGCGGGACGACTGTGGCAACGGATGGAACGACTTCCGCGTCACGGGCGATGCGAAGATGACGGCCGGGTTCTCCAGTGCCTGGTTCGAGCCCGTGTCCTCTTCCTTCGCCGTGCACGCCACCCACATGAGCGCCTTCGAGGGCCTTGTGGGAAGCGTGGACAAGTACCGGAACATCACCTACACCGGCAAGCTGATCGTCAAGGACGGCACCGTCCCGGCCGGCGCGTCCGCCCGGGTCCACTTCGACTTCTCGGGCGACAACGGCAAGACCTGGACCTACGTCGGCTCCACCACCACCACCTACAACACGCCCTTCACCCTGAAGAACCCGTATTCCTCCGCCAAGCCCGGTCTGTGGCGCCTGCGCCACGGCACCGCGAACGTGGGACCGACCACAAGCCAGACCTTCCAGTTCATCCGCCGGCCTACGCAGATCACGGCTGACGACGTCACCCCCGAGGGCGTGGCCCGCGGTACGACGATCACCGCCAAGGGGCTGCTGACGCACAGGTACAGCACCACCTGGAAGCCGTTCGCCGGTCAGACGGTCCGGATCTTCTTCAAGCCGGCGGCCCCGGGCGGCGCTTGGAAGCAGTTGGGTACCGCCACGACGCTGACCAACGGCACCTTCAGCAGGAAGTTCACCGCGCAGGAGGACGGCACCTGGCAGATGCGCTACGAGGACGCCCCGTCGACGCACTACGCCACCAAGGGCCGTGAGGACTACGTGGACGTGCGCTGAGCCTGCCGGCGGGGCCACGGCCCCGGCACGAGTCCGTCGCCCTGGGCTTGCGCCCGGGGCGGGCCGGGGTTCTGGGGGTGTTGCCCGGTTACGGGTGGGTGGTGAGGTAGCCGCCCATGGACTTGAAGTACTCCGATGCCGGGAGTTCCTTGCCGTCCTCCGTGCGGACGGACGTGATGGCCAGGCCGTGGTTGCGGCCCGTGCGGGCGTCCGCGCCGGCGACGACGGCCACGCCCTCGCCCTCGCGGTAGAAGATGCGGCCGGGGGTGCCGCCGTAGCGGCCCTCGGAGACGACGGCCGTGAGGATCTCCAGGCGCTTGCCCTTGTGGAAGGTGAAGGCGGCCGGGTAGGGGGCCGACTGAGCGCGGATCAGGCGTTCCAGGTCCTCGGCGGGCCAGGACCAGTCGATCCGGATGTCCTCTTCGGCCCGCTTGTGGAAGAAGGTGGCCTGGGTGCGGTCCTGCTTCGTGAACTCGGTCTGGCCCGAGGCGATCAGGTCGAGGGCGGCGATCGTCACCGGGGCGATCAGGTCGACCGTCTTGTGGAACAGGTCCGTGGTCGTGTCCGTCGGGCCGACCGGGATCGAGCGCTGCATGACGATGTCGCCGGCGTCGAGCACCTCGTCCATCATGTGCGCCGTGACGCCGACTTCGGACTCGCCGTTGATGAGGGCCCAGATGAGGGGGGAGAAGCCCGCGTACTTCGGGAGCAGGGAGTCGTGGATGTTCAGGGTGCCGTGCTTGGGCAGCGTGTAGATGCGCGGCGGGATCCAGGTGCGCCAGTTGTTCGCGACGAGGATGTCCGCGTCGGCTTCCTTGAGCTGCTGGAACAGCTCCTCGTCGTCGGGGCGGTTGCGGATGACGACCGGGACGCCGTGCTCCTCGGCGAGGTCGGCGACCGAGTCGCTCCAGATCTTCTCGTAGGCGTGCTCGCTCTTGGGGTGGGTCACGACCATCACGACGTCGTGCTCGGAGTCCAGGAGCGCCTTCAGGGTGCGATGGCCCCAGGTCTGATAGCCGAACATGACGACCCGCATCGGGGTTCCTCCTCGGAAGAGCGAATAAGCAAACGTAAGTAAAGCAAGGCTTACCTAACGGCGCAACAGCCCCGATTCTGGGCTCGATTGACCCGGGTGTGTGGGATTTGTCTGGTTTGCCTGGTCGACAGGCTGTCCAGATCAGGTTAGCTTTACCTAAGTTCCACTCGGCTGCCGGTCACCGGTGCGCCTGGACACCCCTTTCCCCCACCCCTGACACGACGCCTGGCAGGCGGCTGTCCCGCACCAAATGGGAGTGACATGTCACAGGCTCTTCCTGGCGACGCACCACTGATCCACGACCTGATCGGTATCGGCTTCGGGCCGTCGAACGTCGCCATGGCGATCGCGCTCAGCGAGCACAACGTGCGCGTCGGAAGGCAAGAGGCGGTCACCGCCCACTTCTTCGAGCAGCAGCCCCGTTTCGGATGGCACCGCGGCATGCTCATCGACGACGCGACGATGCAAGTGTCCTTCATGAAGGACCTGGTGACGCTCCGGAACCCGACCAGCGAATACAGCTTCCTCTGCTACCTGCAGGAGAAGGGCCGGCTGATCGACTTCGTCAACCACAAGAACCTGTTCCCGCTGCGGGTCGAGTTCCACGACTACCTCGAGTGGGCCGCCGCCAAGGTCGACGACATGGTCTCGTACGGCCACCAGGTCGTCTCCGTCGAGCCCGTGCTGCGTGACGGCGTCATCGAGTACCTCGACGTGACGGCGCGCTCCGGCGACGAGGTCGTCGTCCACCGGGCCCGCAACCTCGTCATCTCCACCGGGCTGCGCCCGGTCATGCCGGAGGGCGTCGAGCGGACCGACCACGTCTGGCACAACACCGACCTGCTGAAGAAGATCGACGGCCTGGAGGGCAGCGAGCCCACCCGCTTCATCGTGGTCGGCGCCGGCCAGAGCGCCGCCGAGAACGTGGCCTACCTGCACCGCCGTTTCCCGCAGGCCGAGGTCTGCGCCGTCTTCTCCCGCTACGGCTACAGCCCGGCGGACGACAGCAGCTTCGCCAACCGCATCTTCGACCCCCAGGCGGTGGACGAGTACTTCACCGCCCCCGAGGACGTGAAGCAGCGGCTGATGGGCTACCACGGCAACACCAACTACTCCGTGGTGGACATCGACCTCATCGACGACCTCTACCGGCAGTCGTACCAGGAGAAGGTGCTCGGCACCGAGCGGCTCCGCTTCCTGAACGTCTCGCGCCTGACGGGCGTGGAGGAGACGGCCGACGGGGTCCGCGCCAGCATCAAGTCCCTCGTCACCGGCGAGGAGAGCGTGCTCGACGCCGACGTCGTGGTGTGCGCCACCGGGTACCAGCAGGCCGACGGCCTGGGCCTGCTCGGCGAGGTCGCGGACCGCTGCCACCGCGACGACCAGGGCCGCGTCCGGGTCGAGCGCGACTACCGGGTGGCGACCGACCTCGAACTGAGCTGCGGCATCTACCTCCAGGGCGGAACCGAGCACACGCACGGCATCACCTCCTCCCTGCTGTCCAACACCGCCGTACGGGTCGGCGAGATACTCGACTCGATCCTCGACCGGAACCTCAAGGCCGTGCCCGACCAGGCCCGTCCGGTCGCCGGGGGAGCGGGCGGCGGAGCCCGCCAGCCGGCCGTCTGACCGGTCCCCGTCCAGCCACTGCCGTGCCTCCCTGGCGTTCTCGCCCCCGAGGCACGGCAGTAGTGTGCGACCAGTTGCCCCGTGCAGCGGTTGCCTCGAACGGCAGTTGCCCCATACCGAAGGAACGTCCGTGCCCACTGGTACTCGCCTCCCGGCCGGCGGCCCGCCCGCGGTCGGGCGCCCGGCGCCTTCCCGGGTCGTCGCGCAGGCCCGGCGGCGGCGGATCGCGGGGCTGCTCGCCCTCCTCGCCGTCCTCGTGGCCGCCGCGCTGGTGTCCCTCGCCGTCGGCGCGCGGGCGCTGAGCCCCGCCGAGGCGTGGCACGGGCTCTTCGCGGATCCGGACCCCGACCAGAAGCTCTCCGAAGCCCGGCTCATCATGCAGACGGTACGGGTGCCCCGTACGGTCCTCGCGATCGTGGCGGGCATCGCCCTGGGCGTCGGCGGGGCACTGATCCAGGGGTACACGCGCAACCCCATCGCGGACACCGGCCTGCTCGGGGTGAACACCGGTGCCTCGTTCGCCGTGGTGTCGGCGATCGCCCTGCTCGGGCTCACGGACCCCTTCGAGTACGTCTGGTTCGCCTTCCTGGGGGCCGCGCTCGCCGGTGTGGTCGTCTTCGGGCTGTCGAGCATCGGCCGGGGCGCGGGCAATCCGCTGACGCTCGCTCTGGCCGGGCAGGGGGTCACGGTGTTCCTGATGGCGATGACGACGGCGATCGCGCTGTCGGACAAGGCGGCGCTGAACGCCCTGCGGTTCTGGAACGCCGGATCGGTGGCCGGCGTCGGGTTCGACGTCATCTGGCCGGTGACCGCCTTCATCGTGGTCGGGCTGGTACTGGCCCTGGCCACCCTGCCCTCCGTCAACCTGCTGAACCTGGGCGACGACGTGGCGCGCGGCCTGGGCGTGAACATCACGCTGATCCGGACCGTCGGCATCATCGCCATCACGCTGCTGGCGGGTGCGGCCACGGCGGCGTGCGGCCCCATCGCCTTCCTCGGCCTCATGGTGGCTCACGTGGCCCGCTATCTGGCCGGCCCCGATTACCGCTGGCTGGTGCCGTACGCGGGTCTGCTCGGCGCGGTCGTCCTTCTGGTCTGCGACATCGTGGGACGCGTCGTGGTGCGGCCGGGAGAGCTGGACGCGGGCGTCCTCGTCGCTCTCCTCGGCGCCCCGTTCTTCGCGGTCCTGGTGTGGCGGGGAAAGTTCAAGAGCGCATGAACGTGACAGTGGTGAAGCCCGCCAAGGACCCCGCCGGCAAGCCGGCCGGGAAACCCTCGATGGCGCCCGGTGTGCGGCTCGGCGGCATGTCGTTCGTCTGGCGGCCCCGGATCGTGCTGGTCACGCTGCTGCTGACGGCGGCGGCCTTCCTGGCGTTCTGCCTGTCCATCGCCGTGGGCGACTTCCCCCTCGGCCTGTCGCAGGTGGTCGCCACCCTCTTCGGCCGGGGCGAGCAGGTGGACCAGTTCGTGATCATGGACCTGCGCATGCCGCGGGCCCTGGCCGGGCTCGTCGTGGGCATCGCGCTCGGCATGTCCGGGGCGCTCACCCAGTCCATCGCCCGCAACCCGCTGGCCAGTCCGGACATCCTGGGGATCACCGGCGGCGCCAGCGCGGTCGCGGTGTGCCTGGTGACCGTGTCGGGCGGGGCCACGGCGGCGGTCGTCGGCTCCGTGGGGCTGTCCGGGGCGGCGCTCGCGGGAGGCCTCGGCACCGGACTGCTGGTGTACTTCATGGCGTGGCGGCGCGGGGTCGACGGCTTCCGGCTCATCCTCATCGGCCTCTCCGTGAGCGCCGTGATGGAGGCGATCACGACCTGGCTGCTGGTCACCGCCGACATCAGGGACGTGGCGCGGGCCCAGGCGTGGCTGGTCGGCTCCCTGGACAACCGGTCGTGGGACGAGGTGTCGGTGGCCCTCTGGGGCACCCTCGTCCTCGCGGTGGTCGTGGCCTGCGTGGCCTTCCAGTTCAAGCCGCTGCACTTCGGCGACGACGTGGCCGCGGGCCTCGGCGTGCGGTACGCGCTGGTACGGGCCGTCCTGCTGCTGTGCGCGGTGCTCCTGGCGGGCTTCGCGGTGAGCGCGGCGGGACCGGTCCCGTTCGTCGCCATGGTGGCGCCTCAGGTGGCGCTCCGTCTGACGAAGTCCCCCACGCCGCCGTTGGTGGCCTCCGCCGTGGTGGGGTCGCTGCTGCTGATCGGCTCGGACCTGATCGCCCGTACGGCGCTGCCGGTCACCCTGCCGGTCGGCGTGGTCACCGCCGCCATCGGCGGCCCCTTCCTCATCTACCTCCTGGTGCGGGCGAACCGCCGCTAGGTGATAGAAAGGTTAGGCAAGCCTAAATAGAGGGGGAGCCGTGGTCGCTCAGTACATCACCGAGAGCCGGTCCGGGGCCGATGAGGTTCCGCGGCTGGCGGCCAAGGGCGTCACGGTCGGGTACGGCGACCGGACCGTCATCGACGCGCTCGACGTGACGATCCCGCAGGGGGTGGTGACCACGATCATCGGCCCCAACGGGTGCGGCAAGTCCACCCTGTTGCGGACCCTGTCGCGGCTGCTCAAGCCGACCAGCGGATCCGTGGTCCTGGACGGCGAGGACATCGCCCGGCTGCGGACCCGGGACGTGGCGAAGAAGCTCGGCCTGCTGCCCCAGGCGCCGGTCGCGCCGGAGGGCCTGACCGTGGCCGACCTGGTCGCCAGGGGCCGGCATCCGCACCAGAGCTGGCTGCGCCAGTGGTCCTCGGACGACGCCTCCGTGGTGGAGCGCGCGCTGGCCATGACGGGGGTGGCCGACCTGGCCGACCGTCCCGTCGACGCCCTCTCCGGGGGCCAGCGTCAACGTGTGTGGATATCCATGACCCTCGCTCAGGGCACCGACCTGCTGCTGCTCGACGAGCCCACGACCTATCTGGACCTGGCGCACGCCGTCGATGTGCTCGACCTGGTCGACGACCTGCACGAGTCGGGATGCACCGTGGTCATGGTGCTGCACGACCTCAACCTGGCCGCGCGCTACAGCGACAACCTGATCGTGATGAAGGACGGTTCGGTCCTGGCGCAGGGTCATCCGCGCGAGGTGCTGACCGCCGATCTGCTCCACGAGGCATTCGGCCTGCGTGCCATGGTGATTGACGATCCGGTGGGTGACCGGCCGCTCGTCGTGCCGATCGGGCGGACCCATGTGCGGCCCAATGTCCAGAGTGCGGGCAGCTGAAACAAGAGCCTTCTAACTTAGGCTAGGCTTACCTCACTTCCCCGGGGTACGGTTTGCCTGCCCTAAGTGGGGCCGCAGTGGACAGCACGAAAGCAAGGGATCCCGCATGCTCCTCGACCGAACGACACGAATGAAGCCCTGGCGGCAGCTGGCGGCAACCGTGTCCGCCGCGGCCCTCGGTGTAGGACTCCTCGCCGGTTGCGGTTCCGAGTCGGCCGACAAGGACAAGAAGGACGACAGCGCGGGCGCCCCGGCCGCCACCGGTGCGTTCCCGGTCACCGTCGAGCACTTCTTCGGCTCCACCGAGGTCAAGAAGGCCCCGCAGCGGGTCGTCACCGTCGGCTACACCGACGACCAGACCGTCCTCGCGTTCGGCATCAAGCCGGTCGGCATGACCGACCAGTACCCGAACCCGGCCGGTCAGAGCCCCGACATCAACACCCAGTGGCCCTGGGTGAAGGACAAGTGGGGCGAGACCAAGCCCGAGGTCATCATGAGCAACGGTGACGCCGGCCCCAACTTCGAGAAGATCGCGGCCCTGCGCCCCGACCTGATCATCGCGGTGTACTCCGAGGTCGACCAGGCCGCCTACGACAAGCTCTCGAAGATCGCCCCGACCGTCGGCCGCACCAAGGCCGAGAAGGAGCCCTTCAGCGCTCCGTGGTCGGACAACGCCCTCCAGATCTCCAAGGCGGTCGGCAAGGAGGCCGAGGGCAAGGCGATGATCCAGGGCATCCAGGACAAGCTCGCCGCGGTCAAGAAGGCGCACCCCGAGTTCGCCACCCAGACGGCCGTCGCGGTGTCCTGGTACAAGGACGCGGTCAACCCCTTCACCACCACCGACGTGCGCGGCCAGCTGCTGACCGGCATGGGCTTCAAGGGCCAGACCGAGATCGACAAGATCTCGGACGGCAAGTTCTCCTTCGCCCTGTCCCCGGAGCGCATGGACCTCATCGACGTCGACCGCGTCTTCGTCATCAACGACAAGGCCGACACGGACGCGATGAAGAAGTCCGAGCTCTTCGCGAACCTGAAGGTCGTCAAGAACAACAAGGTGTCCTACCTGCTCGACAGCGAGGGCCCGGCCGCCGGTGCCGCCATGTCCCAGGCCACCCTGCCCGCCCTGCCGTTCGCCATCGACGAGCTCGTCAAGTCGGTCGGCTAGGTGTGAGCACCACGGACATTCGGGTCGCCCCGGCAACCCTGCGTACGACGACCGGGCGTGAAGCAGCCCGATGGGTCGCGGCGAACTGCCGCACGATGCCCTGGCTGACGTCCGGCGCCGTACTCAGCACGGTCGCCGGGGCGGCTCTCCAGATGCTCCCCGTCCTGCTGCTCGGCCGGGTGGTCGACGGGGTGACCGGGGGCGAACCGCGTTCGATCCTGGTCACGATCGGGGTGTGGATGGTGGCCGCCGCGCTGCTCGGCGCGGCGGCCACCGCCCTGTCCGCCTACCTGATCGGGCGGCTCGGCGCCGATCTGCTCGCGCACTTGCGCGAAGGCGCCGTACGGTCCGTGCTGGGCATGCCCAGCGCCCGGGTCGAGCAGGTGGGCCGCGGAGACGTGCTCTCCCGGGTCGGCGACGACGTCGCCGTCCTGTCCAAGGGCATCCGCTCGGCCATCCCCACGGTGTTCTCCGCCGGGGTCCTGGTGGCCATCGCCACGGTCGGCATGTTCGGCCTCGACTGGCGGCTCGGCCTCGCCGGCGCCTGTGCGCTGCCGGCCTACGCGCTGGCCCTGCGCTGGTACCTGCCCCGGTCCGCCCCGCTCTACCGCAAGCGCGCGGTGGCCCAGGCCGAGCGCGCGCAAGCGCTGATCAGCGGCCTGAACGGCATCGAGACGGTACGGGCGCACCGCCTGGAGGAGGCCTTCCGCGAGAAGGTCTCCGACGATTCGAGGCGGGTGCGGGACCTCGGCATCGAGGTGTTCCACTTCTTCGGCCGGTTCGTCGGCCGGGAGAACCGGGCGGAGTTCATCGGCCTGGTCCTGATCCTCGTGGTGGGCTACGCCCTGCTGGAGACCGGCTCGGCGACCCTCGGCGAAGTGGCGGCGGCGCCCCTGGTGTTCCACCGCCTGTTCACCCCGCTGGGCGCGATCATGTTCACCTTCGACGAGGCCCAGAAGTCGGGCGCGAGCCTGACCCGGCTCGTCGGGGTGCTGGCGGAGTCCACGGAGGACCGCCTGGTGGGCGATGCGAGCGCCGCGCCGGCGGGCGAGGGGCGGTACCCGGTGACGGTGAAGGGGCTGACGTTCCGTTACCCCGGAGCCGAGGAGCCGGTGCTGAGCGATGTCAGCCTGACGATCCCGGCGGGCGGCTCACTGGCCCTGGTGGGCGCGACGGGCGCCGGCAAGACGACCCTGGCCGCGCTCATCGCCGGCATCGGGACCCCGGAGGCCGGTTCGGTGCGGATCGGGTCGACCGACCTCGCCGATCTGGACGAGGCCGCGGCGAGGGCGCTGGTGAGCATCCTGACCCAGGAGACGCACGTGTTCTCCGGGCCGCTCGCCGACGACCTGCGACTGGCCGCGCCGGAGGCGACCGACGCCGAACTGCTGGCCGCGCTGGGCACCGTAGGGGCGGCCGAGTGGGTCGATGCGCTGCCCGAGGGTCTGCACACCGCGGTCGGCGAGGGCGGTGCCCGGCTGGACGGCACGAAGGTCGCCCAAGTCGCCCTGGCCCGGCTGGTGCTCGGCCGGGCTCCCGTGGTGGTGCTCGACGAGTCGACCGCGGAGGCGGGCAGCGAGGGCGCCGCCGAGCTGGAGCGGGCCGTACTGGCGGCCTGCGCCGGGCGGACCACGCTGTTCGTGGCCCACCGGCTGACCCAGGCGGTGGCCGCCGACCGGATCGCCGTGCTGGATGCGGGACGCGTCGTGGAGCAGGGCACGCACGAGGAGTTGGTGGCCCTGGGTGGCCGCTACGCGCGACTCTGGCGGGCCTGGAGAGACGCTAGTTAGGCCACCCTAATTTAGGTTAGGCTAGCCTTCGTACCTTGGAAGGGTGTTGAGTCTTCAATGATGGAACCGAGCGCTCGTCTCGTGCTGATCTCTCCTACGCGCCTGGCAGACGTGCGCCGGCGTGCCGGCGGATACTCCGACCGGACCATCGCCGAGGCCTGTGCCATCGGACTGTCGTACTGGGCGACGGGCGTCAGCCCCGACGGTATCGACCTGACCCCCGGCACGCTCTTCGCGGACGTCCTGGGATGGGTCGACAACGGCGGTACGGCGCCCAGCGGTTGGGAGACCGGCGAAGCGGCCCCGGACGGCTGGGCCATCGCGGTCCCCGCGAGCGTCCCCCGGTCCGACGCCCAGCTCGCGCTGGACGACCTGGCGGAGTTCCCGGACCGGCCCCTCGGCACCATCAGCCCGACCGGCGTGGCGGAGCGGCTCAGCACCCTCGCCCAGTGGAACGACAACGGGGCGGACCGCGTCCGGCCGACCATCGTGGAGATGTTCCGCGAGCAGGCCCGCCTGCGGCCGGACGCGGTCGCCGTCATCGACGAACACCGCTCGCTGACCTACCGCCAGGCGGCGGAGCTGTCCGCGCAGCTGGCCCACCACCTGATCGGACGCGGACTCGGCTCCGAGCAGGTCGTGGGCATCTCGCTGGGCCGCTCCGCCGACATGGTGATCGGCCTCCTCGGCGTACTCCAGGCCGGCTGCGCCTTCGTCCCGCTCGACCCGCAGTGGCCCGCCGCGCGCCGCGCCGTCGTCATCGACGACGCGCGGGTCGTGGTGCAGCTGGCCGGCTCCGGCGAGCACGACCCCGCGGAACCGGCCGCCGTCGTCGTCGACCTCGACGACTGGCGGTACGCCGACCAGCCCGCCGGGGACACCGGGATCACCCCGCACGGCAACGCCCTGGCCTACGTGATCTTCACGTCCGGCTCCACCGGCCGCCCCAAGGGCGCGATGATCCGCCACGAGGCGATCAGCGAACGCCTGCTGTGGCAGGTCAACGAGATCCTGGGCTTCGGACACGACGACGCCTCGCTGTTCAAGGCGCCGCTGTCCTTCGACATATCCATCAACGAGATCTTCCTCCCGCTGGTGTGCGGCGGCCGCCTCGTCGTCCTGCGGCCCGGCGGCGAACGCGACCCGCACCACCTGCTCGGCGTCATCGCCGAACACCGCGTCACCTTCACCTACCTCGTCTCCTCCATGCTGGACGTCCTGCTGGAGATCGCCGGCGACTCCGACCGCCTCGACAGCATGCGCCACGTGTGGTGCGGCGGCGAGGTGCTCACCCCCGAGCTGTACGAGCGGTTCCGCACCCGGCTCGACATCCCCATGTACCACGGCTACGGCCCGGCCGAGACGACCATCGGCGTCTCCCACGTCATCTACCGCGGCGAGGCCGAGCGCCTGTCGACCTCGATCGGCAAGGCCAACCCCAACACCCAGCTGTACGTCCTCGACGACGAACTGCGCCCCGTCCCCGTCGGTGTCGGCGGCGAGCTCTACGTCGGCGGCTTCCTCCTGGGCCGCGGCTACGTGAACGCGCCCGGACTGACCGCGTCCCGGTTCGTGGCGAACCCCTTCGCCGCCGACGGCTCCCGCCTCTACCGCACCGGTGACCTCGCCCGGTTCGCCCCCGACGGGTCGCTGGACTTCCTCGGCCGCGCCGACAACCAGATCAAGATCCGCGGCATGCGCCTCGAACTGGAGGACGTGGAGGTCGGCCTCGCCGAGCACCCCTCGGTCCGGCACACCTGCGTCATCGCGAAGAAGAACAGCGCGGGCGGCACCTACCTGGTCGGGTACGTCATCCCGGCCGCCGGAGCCACGGACCTGCGGGCCGACGAGGTCAAGGCCTGGGCCACCGCGCACATGGTCGAGTACATGGTGCCCGCCCACATCGTCGTGATGACCGAGTTCCCGCTCACCGCGAACGGCAAGCTCGACCGGCGCGCCCTGCCCGAACCCGAGATCGTGACCGGGGCGTTCATCCGGCCTTCCACCGACGACGAGCGCGCCGTGTGCGCGGCCGTCGCCTCCGTGCTGCGGCTGGAGGAGGTCGGCGTAGACCAGGACTTCTTCCAGCTCGGCGGAGACAGCATCCTCGCCATCTCGCTGCTGAGCGCCCTGCGCGAAGCGGGCCTCTACGTCACCGCGGGCCAGATCTTCGCCAACAGCGTCCTGGGCGCCCTGGCGGCGGTCGCCGGCCGCGAGGACGTGGCCCGGGTGGACCACGCCGACGTCGCGACCGGTCCCGTACCGGGATCGCCCATCGTCCAGTGGCTGGGCCGTACCACGGACGCGATCGACGGATTCGTCCAGGCCGTCGTACTGAACACCCCGGCCGAGCTCACCGCCGACGCCCTCGGCCCGATCCTCGACTCCGTCGTCACCCGGCACGACATGCTGCGCGCCCGGCTCGTCCGCGGGGACCGCTGGAGCTTCGACATCCCGGAGGCCGGCGCGGCCGCGGCCGACTGGCAGGAGAGCGACGGGCCGCTCGACGCGTGCGTGGCCCTCGCAACCGAAGGACTGGACCCGGACGGCGGCGTGATGCTGCGGGCCGTCTGGCGCCGCGAGGCCCGCCAGCTGGTCCTGGTCGCCCACCACGTGGTGGTCGACGGCGTGTCCTGGCGGGTGCTGATGGAGGACCTGGCCACGGCGTGGCGCCAGTTCTCCGCGGGCACGCAGATCGAACTGCCCCCGGTGGGCACCTCGTTCCGCCGCTGGACCCAGCTCCTGGGCGGCGCGGACTTCGACGCGGACCGCGCCCACTTCGAGCGCCCCCTGCCGGGCCCCGACGCCCCGCTGGGCCGACGGGCCCCGTCCGAAGCGGACACCGTCGAGCGGGAGCGGCACCGGATCTTCACCGTCGGCTCCGAGGCCACGGCCGCGCTGCTCGGCGAGGTCCCCGCGAAGTTCCACGCGGGCGTCAACGACGTCCTGCTGACCGCGCTCGCCGTCAGCCTCGCCCGGTGGCGCCAGGGCCGCGGCCAGGAGCAGACCTTCGCGCACGTCGAGCTGGAGGGCCACGGCCGCGAAGGCCGCCACGTGGCGGGCGCCGCCGGCATGGAGCCCGAACTGTCGCGGACCGTCGGCTGGTTCACGACGCTGTTCCCGGTGACCGTGGACCCCGGCACGACCGGCGACTTCACCGACCCCCGGTACCTGGCCGCCGCGCTCAAGGCCGTCAAGGAAGACCTCGCCCGCGTACCGAGCAACGGCGTCTCCTACGGCGCCCTGCGCTACCTGTCCGACACCCCCTTCACGGCCCCGGCACCCCAGGTCCTCTTCAACTACCTGGGCCGCTTCGACGCGGGCGCGGCGGGGGACTGGCAGCTCTCCGGCACCACCGGGCAGCTCGGCGAGAAGCGCGACCCGAGGATGCGCCTGCCGCGCGCCCTGGAGTTCAACGCGATCGCCGAACCCTCCACCGGCGGCGCGTACGAACTCGTCACCACCGTCTCCTGGCCCGACGGGATGTTCACCGACGAGGACATCGAGGCGATCGGCGGATACTTCCAGGCGGCCCTCACCGCCCTGGCCGCGCTCGACGAGGGCGGCCACTCGCCCAGCGACTTCCCGCTGGTACGGCTGACCCAGGCCGACGTCGACGCCCTGGACGGACCCGAGCTGCGCGCCGTCCTCCCGCTGACCCCGCTCCAGGAAGGCCTGTACTTCCACTCGGTCTTCGACGACGACTCCGCGGGCAGCTACGTCGAACAGCAGCTGCTGACGCTGGAGGGCGAGCTCGACCCGGCCCGCCTCCGGGCCGCGGCCACCCGGCTGCTCACCCTGTACCCGAACCTGGCCGCCCGGTTCACGGCCCTCGCCGACGGCCGCGTGGTCTCCGTACTGGAGAGCGGCGCCGAGGCGCCCTTCACCACCCTGGAGCGGCCCGGCATCACCGAGGCGGAACTGCACGCACTCGCCGAACGGGACCGCCGCGCCGGATTCGACCTGGCCACCGGCCCGCTGATGCGGTTCACGCTGGTCCGCGACCCGGAATCCGGCCGCGACGTCCTCGTGCAGACCGTCCACCACATCATCGCCGACGGCTGGTCGGTGCCCCCGATGCTCCGCGCGCTGCTCGCCGAATACCACGCGCCCGGCAGCACCTACCCGCTGAGCGGCTTCCCCGACTACGTCGGCTGGCTCGCGGAGCGCGACGCCGACGAGAGCGACCGCGTTTGGGGCGCCGAACTCGCCGAGCTGCCGGGCCCCTCGCTGGTGGCCAGGGAGCACACCCCGTCGGACCGGTTCGCCGACACCTCCGTGGAGTCGGGTCAGTACATCGACTTGGACGCCGCGGTCCGGTCGGCCGGCGTACCGCTGAGCGTGGCCGTGCACAGCGCCTGGGCGGTGACCCTGGGCGGCATCCTGCACTCCGACGACGTGGTCTTCGGATCCACCGTCTCCGGCCGTGACGCGGACGTCCCCGGCATCGAGGACATGGTCGGCCTGTTCATCAACACCGTCCCGCTGCGGGCCCGGTGGGCCGCCGGCACCACGGCGCGCGAACTGCTCGCCTCGGTGCGCGAGCACCAGGGCGCGGTCCTGCCGCACCAGCACGTCTCGCTGGCCCGGATCGGCCGGCTGGCCGGCGTCGGCTCCCTCTTCGACACCCTCGTGGTGTTCGACGTGGCCACCGACGTGGCCGCCCTGCGCCGCACCGGCGACACCCTCGCCGTCACCGGCCTCGTCAACGAGGGAGCCCCGCACTACCCGCTGACCCTGGTCGTGGAGCGGGCCCTCGACGGGCGCCCGCGCTTCAACCTGATCTACGACGGCGCGCTGCTCCGCGAGAGCAGCGCCCGGGACATCCTGAACCGGTTCACGCACACCCTCACCGGCCTGCTCACCCGGCCCGACGCCCCCGTCGGCGACCTGGCGCCCGGGGGCGGCAGGAGCCCCGAACGGATCACCCCGACCACCCTCGGCGCCCTCTTCGACGCCGCGGCGGACCGGGACCCTGCGGCCACCGCCGTCACCCAGTGCGCGCTCGACGGCACCACCCGCTCCCTGACCTACGGCGAACTCGCCGCCGCGAAGAACGAACTGGCCGCCGCCCTGCGCGCGGCCGGGGTCCGGCCGGGCCGGCGCGTGGCCGTGGCCGTCCCGCGCACCATCGAGCAGGTCGTCGCCCTGGTCGCGATCGTCAGCGCGGGCGGCGCGTACGTCCCGCTCGACATGGCCTACCCCGACGACCGGCTGGAGTACGTCCTCGGCGACGCCGCCCCGCAGGCCGTCCTCGTGGACCCCGGTCAGCGCGAACGCTTCACCGCCCTGCTGGAGCGGGCGGGAGTCGCCGCCCGGGTCCTCGTACAGGGCGACGAACTGCCGCGGGAGGACGATGCCGATGCCGATGCCGATGCCGATGCCGCGGCCCCGGCGGACGGGGTCAGCTGGCACGACCCCGCGTACGTGATCTACACCTCCGGTTCGACCGGCAGGCCCAAGGGCGTCGTCGTCCCGCACTCCAGCGTGGTCGCGCTGCTCGCCAACACCCAGCCGGACATGGGCTTCGGCCCGGACGACGTCTGGGTCCAGTTCCACTCCTACTCCTTCGACTTCGCCGTCTGGGAGCTGTGGGGCGCCCTGGCGCACGGCGGCGAGCTGCTCGTCCCCGACTACGGCCTGACCCGCTCCCCGGTCGACTTCCACCGGCTGGTCCGTGAGCGCGGAGTGACCGTGCTCAACCAGACGCCCTCGGCCTTCTACCAGTTCGTCGAGGCCGACCGGCACGCCGCCGAGCCGCTCCCCGCCCTGCGCCGCGTGATCTTCGGCGGCGAGGCACTGGACCTCGGACGGCTGCGCGGCTGGGTCGAGCGGCACGGCGCCGCCTCGCCCGAGCTCGTCAACATGTACGGGATCACCGAGACGACCGTCCACGTGACCCACCGGGTGCTGACCGACGCGGACTTCGCCTCCGCCGACGACGTGAGCCCCATCGGCGGCCCCATCCCGGGCCTGGTCACCTACCTCCTCGACGACCGGCTCCGGCCGGTGCCGCCGGGTCAGGTGGGCGCCATCTACGTGGCCGGTGACCAGGTGTCCCTCGGTTACCTCGGCCGGCCGGGCCTCACCGCGGGCCGGTTCGTGGCGAACCCGTTCGCGGACGACGGCTCCCGGATGTACCACACGGGCGACCTGGCCGTCCGCACCCTCGACGGGGAGCTGGAGTTCACCGGCCGCGCCGACGACCAGGTCCAGCTCAAGGGCTTCCGCATCGAGCTCGGCGAGGTCGAGTCCGCGCTGCGGGACCTCGACGGCGTGGTCGACGTGGCCGTCACCGTGGCCGACAGCGGCGACCACCTGGTCGCACACGTCGTGGGCCGGGTCCCCGGAGAGCTCTCCGCCCTCCTGGCCGAGAAGCTGCCCGTGCACATGGTGCCGGGCCGGGTCCTGACCGTGGACGCCCTGCCGCTGACCGTCAACGGCAAGCTGGACCGCAAGGCCCTCATCGAGCGGGCCGCGCAGGACGACACCCCGGTGGCCGGCGGCGCGGACAGCGGTGCGCAGCTCGCCTCCCTGATCGGCATCTTCGCCGACACCCTGTCCCACCCGGCCGCCGACGCGGACACCGACTTCTTCGGCGCGGGCGGCGACAGCATCATCGCCATCACCGTGGTCAACCGCGCCCGGGCGCTCGGCCTGCCGATCGCCCCCCGCGACGTGTTCCTCCTGAAGACGCCGCGCGCCCTCGCCGAGCTCCTGGGCACGCGTGCACCGCAGACCCAGGCCCCCGCTCCGGCGCCCGCGCGCCGCGAGGACGGCCCGCTGGCGCCCACGCCGATCATCCTGCGCCAGCGCGAACTGGGCGGCTCCCTCGCCCGGTTCGCCCAGGCCCGGACCATCGAGGTCGGCGAAGGCACCGCGTTCGCCGACATCGAGCGCGCCGCGAGTGCCGTACTGGCCGCCCACCCGGCCCTGCGGATGCGCCTGAACGCCGAGCACGGCGTGTGGACCCTGCGCACCGAACCCGCCCGCGGGGCGACCGTCGTCCGCGCGGACACGGCCGACGCCACGGCCGCCGCCAACGAGGCCGCCGGCCGGCTCGACCCCGAGACCGGGGAGGTCACCGCCTTCACCTGGCTCGCGGAGACCGGCACCCTGGTGGTCACCGTGCACCACCTCGCGGTCGACTCCGTGTCCTGGCTGATCCTGCTGGACGACCTGGCCGCCGCCCTGCGCGGGGAGACCCTCGCACCGGGGACCACCTCCTACGCCGAGTACGCCGACGCGCTGACCCTGCGGTCCGCCGCCGGCGCCGACGACCTCGGGCACTGGGTCGACACCCTCCGGGCTCCCGCCCTGCTGCCCGCCTCCGGCGCGCTGCGCGACACCACCGTGGTCCTCGGCCCCGAGGCCAGCGACCGGGTGACGCGCACCGCCCCCGCGGCGCTCGGCGTCGCCCTCACCGAGCTGTTGTGCGGCGCCCTGCGCACCGCCCTGACGCGGATCCAGCCGGCGCCCACCGATCTCGCGATCGAGCTGGAGCGGCACGGCCGGGTGGCCGTGGAGGAGCACCACGACTACACCCGCACGGTCGGCTGGTTCACCGCCATCGCGCCCGTCCGGCTCACCGCGCACACCGACCCCGTCGCGGCGGCCCGCGAGCTCGCGGCGCGCCAGCCCGACGAGTCCGGTCACCTGGCCTACGGCCGGCTGCGCTACCTCAACCCGCAGACGGCCCCGCTGCTGACCGCCCGCCCGCAGGTGCTCTTCAACTACCTCGGCCGGGGCAGCGAGTCCCAGGCCCTGCACATCACCGGCGGCGACCAGGGCAGCCCGTACGCCGTCGAGGTCAACGCCTGGACCGACGCGGCCACCGGCAGCCTGCACGCGACCTTCACCCTCGCCGAGGAGATCCCCGACGAGATCACCGCGCACTGGCTGCACGCCCTGGAATCCCTCGCGGAAGCCTCCGTGACGGCCGAGCGCACGGCGCCGGTCACCGCGCTCCAGCGGGGCCTGTTCTTCCAGGCCCAGCTGGCGGGCACGGCCGGACACTACGTCGCACAGAGCTACTTCGCCCTCGACCACCGCCTCGACACCGAGGCGCTGACCGAGGCCATGGCCGTGGTCATGGCCCGCCACCCCGTCGTCGGCGCCGGCTTCACCACCGACGACGACGGCAACCCGGTCCAGGTCCTCAAGGCGGGCCGCCGGGCCGGCGTCCACACGGTCGAGCTGTCGACCGACGAGGAAGTCGAAGCCCTGCGCGTCCGCGACCGCAACACCGGCTTCGACCCGGCCGAGCCGCCGCTGATCCGACTGACCGTGATCCGGCTGCCCGGCGGCCGCGACGGCCTGCTCCTCAGCTACCACCTGCTGCTGTGGGACGGCTGGTCCCGCGCGATCGTGCTCCGCGACCTGTTCGAGGCCTACCGGGCCCTGCTCGCGGGCGAACAGCCGTCCTCGGCCCCGGCCGTACCGGGCTTCGAGGACCACGCCCGGTCGCTCGCCGCCAAGGACCCGGCGGTCTCGGAGCGGTTCTGGGCCGAGCACCTGACCGGGCTCTCCGGCCCGACGCTGCTCGCCGGACCCGCGCCGGCCCTCTCCGAGGACCTGCCGCCCGCGCTCCTGCACACCCTGACCGCCGAACAGTCGCAGCTGCTGCGGGAGACGGCCAGGGCGCACGGAGTCACCCTGAACGCGGTCCTCACCGGCGCCTTCGGCCTGCTCCTCGGCGCCCACACCGGCCGCAGCGACGCCGTGTTCGGCGTGACCGTCTCCGGCCGCGACGGCGAGGGCCTGTCCGACATCGTCGGCGTGCTGCTCAACACCGTGCCCACGTGGACGCGGGCCCGGCCCGAGGACACGGTCGGGGAGTACCTGGCCTCCGTACAGGCGGCCCGGGTCGACGCGATGGAGCACGAGCACCTGGGGCTCGGCGAGATCCAGCGGGCCAGCGGCCACGACACCCTCTTCGACAACCTGTTCGTGCTCCAGAACTTCCTGGACCTGGACGGGCTCGCCGAGATGAACGCCCGCCACGGCATCACCGAGGTGAAGTCGGACGACTCCACCCACTACCCCTTCACCTGGGTCGTCACCCCCGGCGACCGGCTCACGGTCAAGCTGGAGCACCGCCACGGCGACTCCGTCAGCGCACGCCGGCTCCTCGACGACTACGTCGGCCTGCTCCAGGACCTGGCCCGCGCCACCGGACCGGTGGGCGCGCTGCCCGGCCTCGGCCCGGTGCCCGGCCCGGCCGAGCGCACGGACATCGGCACCGACACGGTGGTCGACCGATTCGACCGGGCGGCGGACTGCGCACCCGGGCGGATCGCGCTCGTCGCTCAGGGCCGGAGCATGACCTTCGCCGAACTGCGGGACCGCAGCCGCCTGCTGGCGGGCGTGCTCGCCGGACGCGGCATCGGCCCGGAGAAGACGGTGGGCCTGGCGATCCCGCGCACGCTGGACTGGATCGTCGCGCTGTTCGCCGTACTGCGCACCGGAGCCGCGTACGTACCGCTGGAGCTGGACCACCCGGACGAGCGGATCGCGACGATCGTCGCGGACGCCCGGCCCGCGGTGATCCTCACCGTCAGCGCCGTCTCGCCCCGGCTGACCGGCGGCCCGACCGGACCCGGCGACCTGATCGAACTGGACCGGCCCCTCCCTGAGGCCGAGCCGCTCGTGACCTTCGCACCGGACGACCCGAACCGGCTGCGGTACCCGGCGTACACGATCTACACCTCCGGTTCGACGGGCAGGCCCAAGGGCGTCGTGACCGAGTACGCCGGACTCACCAACATGCTGATCAACCACCAGCGCCGGATCTTCGAACCGGTGCTGGCGGAGCACGGCAACCGGATCTTCAAGATCGCGCACACCGTGTCCTTCGCCTTCGACATGTCGTGGGAAGAGCTCCTGTGGCTCGCCGACGGCCACGAGGTGCACATCTGCGACGAGGAACTGCGCCGCGACGCACCCGGACTGGTCGACTACTGCCGTGAGCACGGGATCGACGTCATCAACGTGACCCCGACCTACGCGCAGCAGCTGGCGGCCGAAGGCCTGCTCGACAACCCGGACCGGCGCCCCGCGCTGGTGCTCCTGGGCGGCGAGGCCGTCACCCCGACGCTGTGGCAGCGGCTCGCCGAGACCGAGGGCACGGTCGGCTACAACCTGTACGGACCCACCGAATACACCATCAACACCCTGGGGGTCGGCACCTTCGAGTGCCAGGACCCGGTGGTGGGCGTGGCCATCGACAACACCGAGGTGTTCGTCCTGGACCCGTGGCTGCGGCCGCTGCCGGACGGGGTTCCCGGTGAGCTCTACGTCTCCGGCATCGGCATCGCCCGCGGGTACCTCGGCCAGCCGGCCCAGACCGCGCACCGGTTCGTCGCCTCGCCGTTCGGTGCGCCCGGCGAGCGCATGTACCGCACCGGCGACCTGGTGGTCCGCCGGCCGGACGGGAACCTGATGTACCTCGGCCGCACCGACCAGCAGGTCAAGATCCGGGGCCACCGCGTCGAACTGGGCGAGGTGGAAGCCGCGTTCGCCGCGCACCCGGCGGTACGGTTCACCGCCGCGGTCGCCCAGCCCGACCCGCAGGTCGACGGCGCCTACCGGCTGGCCGCGTACCTCGTGCTGGGAGCCGGCTCCGACCTGGCGGCGGTCGCCGCCGAGGTGGGCACCGGACTGCCCGACTACCTGCGCCCGACGCACTACGCTCAGGTCGACGCCATCCCGCTCACGGTGAACGGGAAGGCCGACACCAAGGCCCTGCCGGAGCCCAAGCCGCTGGGTGCGCTGACCACTTCGGGCGAGCGCGGCCCGGAGACCGAGACCGAGGTCCTGGTCTGCGAGTTCTTCGCCGAAGCCCTGGACCTGGACGACGACGAGGTGAGTGCCGTGAGCGATTTCGTGTCCCTCGGCGGACACTCCATGCTGGCCGTACGCCTGGTCGGACTCCTGCGCCGTGAATTCGGCCCCACGATCACCATCCGTGACCTGCTCACCCTGCGAACCCCCGAAGCGATTGCCCGGCACCTTGATGACAACTCCTGACGTCCAGGGATCCCGCCGCGCGGGATCCGACATCCTCCGGACCGCCATACGGCGCAACGTCGGCGCCATGGTCTGGGGCACCGTCCTCATGGGCCTGTACCAGGCGGGCGAGACGGCCTTCCCGATCGCGCTCGGCCTGATCGTCGACCACACGATGAAGGGGCGGAGCCTCGGGGCGCTCGCCCTCTCGATCGCCGCGCTCGCCGTGATCATCACGACCGTGTCGCTGTCGTGGCGGTACGGGATGCGCATCCTGCAGAAGGCCAACACCACCGAGGCCCACCACTGGAGGGTGCGGGTCGCGTCCTGCGGCCTCCAGCCGGTGGCCCGGGACGTGGACCTCAAGTCCGGCGAGGTGCTCACCATCGCCACCGAGGACGCCGACCAGACCGCCGACATCGTCGAGGTCGTGCCGATGCTGATCAGCTCCTCGGTCGCCGTGCTGGTCGCGGCCGTCGCGCTGAGCCTGGCGGACCTGCGGCTCGGCCTGCTGGTCATGGTGGGAACGGCGCTGATCCTCTCGTCCCTCAGCGTGATGTCGAAGCGGATCGGCAGCAGCACCCAGGAGCAGCAGGCCCGGGTGGCGCGGGCGGGGGCGAAGGTCGCCGACCTGATCACGGGCCTGCGCCCGCTGCACGGCTTCGGCGGCAACCACGCGGCGTTCCGGTCCTACCGGAAGGTCAGCACGGAGGCGAAGGAGCAGGCGATCACGGTCGCCCGGGTGAACGGCGTCTACACGGGCACCGCGCTGGGCCTGAACGCGATCCTCGCGGCCTCGGTGACCCTGACCGCCGGCTGGCTGGCCTTCGACGGCCAGATCAGCATCGGTGAGCTCGTCATGGCCGTGGGCCTGGCGCAGTTCATCATGGAACCGCTCCGGCTGTTCTCGGACATGCCCAAGTACGTGATGATGGCGCGCGCTTCGGCGGAGCGGATGGCCCTGGTGCTGTCCGCCCCGCCGGTGGCGGCCCTGGGGACGGCCCGCCCGGCACCCGGCGGGGACCTGGAGATCGACTGCGTCCGCTACGAGTCCCTCCAGGGCCTGAAGTTCCACGTCCCGGCGGGCCAGTTCACGGCGATCGCGGTCTACCAGCCGCGGGCGGCCGCCGAACTCGCCTCGATCCTGGCGGTGAACGTGCCGCCGGCCTCGTACGGCGGCACGGTGCGGCTCGGCGGGCAGGACCTCGCGGACCTGTCGGTCGAGGCGGTCCGCGAACTCATGCTGGTCAACCCGTACGACGGGGAGATCTTCGCGGGAACCCTCCGTACGAACATCGACCCGTCGGGCACCAGCCGGACGGTGCCCGAGGCCGTCGAGGCGTCCATGCTCACCGATGTCGTCGCCCTGCACCGCCAGGGACTCGACTACGAGGTCCGCGACCGCGGTTCGAACCTCTCCGGCGGGCAGCGCCAGCGGCTCTCGCTGGCCCGGGCGCTGGCCGCGGACTCCGACGTGCTGGTGCTGCGGGACCCGACCACGGCCGTGGACGCGGTCACCGAGCAGCTCGTCGCCCGCAAGATCGCGGAGCTGCGCCGGGGCCGCACCACCGTGGTCATCACCAGCAGCCCGGCCCTGCTGGACGCGGCCGACCGGGTCCTCGTCCTGGACGACGGGGTGGTCACGGCCGAAGGGACGCACCGTCACTTGCTGGCCAACGACCCGGCGTACTGCGCGGCGGTCACGCGCTGAGCGTGTGAGCCGGTGAACGGAAGGGGGCCTGGTCGCCCGGCGGATCGCCGGGCGACCAGGCCCCCTTGCCGTGTCGTCGGGCGGTCAGGCCAGCGCCCAGGCGACGTCCCTGAGCAGGGCCTGCCGCCAGCCGGCCCGGTCGTGGCCCGATGCCGACCGGGACACCCGTACGGTCGCACCGGCCTGTTCCGTCAGGGCCTCGACCAGCTCGCAGTGGGGGAGCATGCGCGTCTCGTGCTCGCCCAGGTCGAAGGCGATCCGCAGTCCGGACGGGGCGGGGCTCTCGCGCAGCCGTGCGGCGATGGTGCCGCCGCGCGGACCGCCCAGCGGGTCCGGCAGGCCGGAGGCCTCCGGGGTCCACCAGAACGACCCCGACTGGCAGGCGACCCGGGACACGAGCTCCGGGAATTCGAGCGCCGCGTACATCGCGCTCAGACCGGCGAGGCTCTGCCCGGCGACCACGAGGCGGCCGAGGTCCGCGGGCACCCCGCTGTCCGCGACCAGCGGCAGCAGTTCGTCCCGTACCGCCTCCCACAGTTCGGGCCTGCAGCCGAACTCCGCCTGCCGGTCCTTGGTGGGCAGGAACACCAGCGTGGCCGGGGGCATCTCGCCCGCGTCGAAGGCCGCGTCGAAGGCCGTCATGGCCGGGTGGAGGTAGAGCCAGTCGTCCCCGTCGAGCAGCAGGACCACCGGTCCGCCGCCGCCCACCGGGTGGACCCGTACGGTGCGCTTCCCGCCGAGCCGTTCGCTCGCCCAGCGGATCCGGGTGCGCGGCAGGGGCAGTACGTCGTCCGCGCCCACGGCCGGCCAGTACGGCTGGGGCGGAGCGTCCGGGGTGGCCACGACGGACCGTTCGCCGCCGGCCCGTTCCGGGTTGAGGGGATCGGGGTACGACGATCCGTCATCGGCGAGGAACCGGTAGGTCACTCGGAGCCGTGCGGGCATGCGCACCTCGGCGTACCAGCAGTCCGTGTCGCGCCACCGGAGCAGCGCCACCGGATCCGACCAGCTCTCGAAATCGATGACCGTCGGGCTGCCGCGCCACAGGAACAGGGTGACCCAACCGCCGTCGCCGGAAGGCGCGGACGCGGGAGCCGCGGCCGCCCAGAACTCATCGGTGCCGGGCGTGGCGGGCAGGTCGAACGCGGCGAAGGGGCTCTCCGAGCCGTCCTCGGCCAGGATCCGTTCGAGTGCACGCATCGGTGCCTCCTTGTGAGGGGGAAGGGGAAACGTTAAGCTCTATAATTAGGCGAGCCTAACCTAAGTGATTGGCTCTCTTCATTCCCGATCGACCTTCCCCACGGGCTCGGCGCCCGCTGTCGGACTGCGCGCGCCGCACACCGACGCCACCCGCCGGTCCCATCGGGCTCCTGGAGGAACCCCAGTATGAGCACCAACCCGTTCGACGATGCCGACGGCCGCTTCCTGGTCCTGGTGAACGACGAGGGTCAGCACTCCCTCTGGCCCTCCTTCGCCGACGCTCCCGGCGGATGGACGGTCGCCCTCGCCGAGACCACCCGTGAGGCGTGCCTGGAGTTCATCGAGTCGAGCTGGACCGACCTCCGCCCCCGGTCCCTCGTGACGGCCGTCGAAGCCTGACCGGCACGGCCCCGGACCTGCCGCGTTCGCGGCGCGTCCGGGGCCGCGCTGCGTCCGGGCGGGCCGGCCCGGCGCCCCCGGGCCCAACGGGTGGCCGCGCGTGGCCGGTTGTCGATGGGTCGCGCGAGCGGGATCGAGCTAAATTAGGTTAGGCTAAGCTAACTGCGAAGGGGCTCCGTGTGGAGCCGCGCGCACGGCATCAGGGGGAGGGGATCGTCATGGGCCTGCCGGCCATTGGCTCCTACCCCATGCCCGACCGCGCCGACCTGCCCCGCTCCTGCGCGTCCTGGGCCATCGACCCCGGCCGCGCCGCCCTGCTGGTCCACGACATGCAGAACCACTTCGTGGGGGAGCTCCCCACGGACAGGTCCCCGGTCGTGGAACTCGTGGAGAACATCGCGGCCCTCCGCGCCCTCGCCACGGCACTCGGGATACCGGTCGTCTTCACCGCCGAGCCGGCCGCCCAGCCGCCGGGCCAGCGCGGCCTCGCCGCGGACGTCTGGGGGCCGGGCATCGGTGACGGCACCGACGCCGCCGCGATCATCCCGCCGCTCACCCCGCGGCCGGGCGAGCGCGTGCTGGCCAACGTGCGCCACAACGCCTTCCTCCGCAGCCACTTGGGCAGGCTGCTGCGTTCGGAGGGGCGCGACCAGCTGATCGTCTGCGGCGTCCACGCCCACCTCGGCGTCCTGCTGACCGCCGCGGACGCCTTCATGAACGACATCCAGCCCTTCGTGGTCGCCGACGCCGTCGCCGACTTCTCCGCCGAGGAGCACGCGATGGCCCTGCGCTGGGCGGCCCGCAGCGCGGTGGTGTGCACGACCGAGACCCTGCTCCGCGAGCTGCTGCTCGGCGGAGGGTTCCGGGACGCGCGCAAGGACGCCTGAGCGCAACCGCCGGCGCCCGGACCGCGGCGCCCGCCCGCGGGCGGTCGGCCGCCGACGGACAGCCCAACGAACCGAGAGAGAGCGGAAGAACATGACCGTACGGGTCGCCGTGGCCGGTGCCAGCGGCTACGCGGGCGGGGAGCTGCTCCGCCTGCTGAGCTCCCACCCCGGCGTGGAGATCGGTGCGCTCACCGCGCACAGCAGTGCGGGGCGTCCGCTGGGGTCCGTACAGCCACAGCTGCCGGAGTTCGCCGACCGGATCCTCCTGGACACCTCCGCCGCTTCCCTGCGCGGTCACGACGTGGTCTTCCTCGCCCTGCCGCACGGCCAGTCGGGCGCACTGGCAGCCGAGTTGGAGCCCGGCACCCTGGTGGTGGACTGCGGCGCCGACTTCCGGCTGCGGGACCCGGCGGCCTGGGAGCGGTTCTACGGCAGCGCCCACGCCGGCACCTGGCCCTACGGCCTGCCCGAACTCCCGGGGGCCAGAGCGGAATTGAACGGCGCCACCCGGATCGCCGTCCCCGGCTGCTACCCCACCGCGGTCAGCCTGGCCCTGTTCCCCGCCTACGCGGCGCACCTGGTCGAGCCCGAAGCCGTCATCGTCGCCGCCAGCGGAACCTCCGGCGCCGGACGCGCGCTCAAGACGCACCTCCTCGGCACCGAAGTCATGGGCTCCATGAGCCCGTACGGAGTCGGCGGCGGCCACCGGCACACCCCGGAGATCGCCCAGAACCTGTCCCGCGCGGCGGGCGAGGACGTGACGGTCTCCTTCACGCCCACCCTGGCGCCCATGCCCCGGGGCATCCTCGCGACCTGCTCGGCCCGGCTGAGCCCGGCCGCGGAGGCGCTCGCGGAGGACGAGGTGCGCGCCGTGTTCGAAGCCGCGTACGCCGACCAGCCGTTCGTACGGCTGCTGCCGCCCGGTCAGTGGCCCACCACCGCCGCCGTCCTCGGCTCGAACACCGCCCAGGTGCAGATCGCCGTGGACCGGGACGCCCGCAGGCTGATCTGCGTGAGCGCCATCGACAACCTGACGAAGGGCACCGCCGGTGGCGCGGTGCAGAGCATGAACATAGCCCTCGGCCTGCCGGAACGGCTGGGCCTGCCCATGAATGGAGTGGCTCCGTGAGTGTGACCGCCGCCCGGGGATTCCTTGCCGGCGCCGTGCGCGCCGGCATCAAGGAGTCCGGTGACCCGGACCTGGCCCTGGTGGTGAACCGGGGGCCGTCCCGCGCCGCCGCCGGTGTCTTCACCTCGAACCGCGTACAGGCCGCGCCCGTACGCTGGTCCCGCCGCGCGCTCGCCGACGGGCGGATCTCCGCCGTCGTCCTCAACTCCGGCGGGGCCAACGCCTGTACGGGTCCCGGTGGCGCGGAAGACACCCGGGCGATGGCGGAGCACACCGCCCGGGCCGTGGAGGCCGCCCCCGACGAGATCGCCGTGTGCTCCACCGGCCTCATCGGGGTCCGGCTGCCGATGGACCGGGTGACGGCCGGCATCGCCGCCGCCGCGGACCGGCTCTCGCCCGAGGGCGGCGAGGAGGCGGCCGTCGCGATCAAGACGACGGACTCCGTCCACAAGACGGCGGTGGCCACCGGCCCCGGCTGGACGGTGGGCGGCATGGCGAAGGGCGCCGGCATGCTCGCCCCCGGCCTCGCCACCATGCTGGTCGTCCTGACCACGGACGCCGACGCGAGCGCCGAGGTGCTCGACTCCGCGCTGCGCGCGGCGGTGCGCACCACCTTCGACCGGGTGGACTCGGACGGCTGCATGTCCACCAACGACACCGTGCTGCTGCTCGCCTCGGGCAGCTCGGGCAGCACGCCCGACCCCGCGGAGCTCACCGCGGCCGTGCACGCCGTGTGCCGGGACCTGGCGCTCCAGCTGGTGGCGGACGCCGAGGGCGCGTCCAAGGAGATCGAGGTGACCGTCGTCGGGGCGGCCTCGGAAGCGGACGCCGTGGAGGTGGGCCGCTCGGTGGCCCGCAACAACCTCCTCAAGTGCGCGCTGCACGGCGAGGACCCGAACTGGGGCCGGGTGCTGTCCGCGATCGGCACCACGTCCGCCGTCTTCGACGCGGACCGGCTGGACGTGGCCATCAACGGCGTCTGGGTGTGCCGGGACGGCGCCGAGGGAGAGCCGCGCGAGAAGGTCGACCTGTCCGGCCGCCGGATCGCCCTCACGGTGGACCTGCGCTCCGGTGACTCCTCGGCCGTCATCTGGACCAACGACCTGACGGCCGAGTACGTGCACGAGAACAGCGCCTACAGCTCGTGAACGGGGTCGGGATGACGGCGGAGACGACGCATGAGCAGGCGAAGACGCAGGCACAGGCGGAGATGGTGGCGCAGGTGCAGACGCAGGCCACCGTGCCGGCCCCCCGGGACCTGCCCTGGCAGGAGCAGCTCCAAGGCCGGACGGTCGTCGTCAAGTTCGGCGGCAACGCCATGGTGGACCGGTCCGCGCACCGGACGTTCGCCCAGGACGTCGTGGAGCTCTGGCACGCGGGCCTGCGGCCCGTCGTCGTCCACGGCGGCGGGCCCCAGATCAGCGCACTGCTCGACCGGCTCGGCCTGGAGGTGCGCTTTGAGGCCGGTCTGCGGGTGACCACGCCGGAGACCATGGACGTGGTGCGCATGGTGCTCACCGGCCAGGTCCAGCGCGACCTGGTCGGTGCCATCAACGCCCACGGACCGTTCGCCGTGGGCCTGTCCGGCGAGGACGCCCACACGATGACCGCCGTCCGGCGCCCGGCCTGGGTGGACGGCCTGCCGGTGGACATCGGCCAGGTCGGCGACATCGTGGACGTGGACGGCAGCGCCATCTCCGCCCTGCTGGAGCAGGGCCGCATCCCCGTGGTCTCGCCCGTCGCGCGCGGCGAGGACGGCCAGGTCTACAACGTCAACGCCGACCTCGCGGCCTCGGCACTGGCCGTGGCCCTCGGGGCCGACCGGCTCGTGGTGATGACCGACGTCGAGGGGCTGTACGCGGACTGGCCGCACAGCACCGAGGTGATCGACCGCCTGACGGCCGGCGAACTGGACGCACTGCTCCCGGAGCTCGCCAGCGGCATGCTCCCCAAGATGGAGGGCTGCCTGCGCGCCGTACAGGGCGGCGTCGCCCGGGCGCAGGTCATCGACGGCCGGGTGCCGCACGCGCTGCTGCGCGGGGTCCTCACCGAGGACGGACCCGGCACCACGGTGGTGCCGGACGAGGAGCCCGGGCCCGAGGGGTCCGGCGGCAAGGACGACAAGGACGACAAGGGCGAGGGGGACGGCGCGTGATCGCCGACGGCACGAGGACACCGCTCGCCGACCGCTGGCGCGCGGTGATGATGGACACGTACGGTACGCCCCCGCTGGCCCTGGTCAGGGGCGAGGGCAGCACGGTCTGGGACGAGGACGGCCGCGCGTACACGGACTTCACCGGCGGGATCGCCGTCAACGCCCTCGGGCACGCCCACCCGGCCCTGGTGTCGGCCGTTCAGGACCAGGTCGCCCGGCTCGGCCACGTGTCGAACCTGTTCGTCTCGGAGCCGGCCGTCGCGCTGGCGGAACGGCTGCTGGCCCTGCTGGACAGGCCCGGCCGGGTGTTCTTCGCCAACTCCGGCGCGGAGGCGGTCGAGGCCGCCTTCAAGATCGCCCGCCGGACCGGGCGCCCGCACCTGGTCGCCACCGAGGGCGGGTTCCACGGGCGCACCCTGGGGGCGCTGGCCCTCACCGGCCAGCCGGCCAAGCGCGCCCCCTTCCTGCCCCTGCCCGGCGAGGTCACGCACGTTCCCTACGGGGACGCGGAGGCGCTCCGCGCGGCCGTCACGGAGCACACGGCGGCGGTCCTCCTCGAACCCCTGCAGGGCGAGGCCGGAGTCGTCCCGGCGCCGCCCGGTTACCTGCGGGCGGCCCGCGAGATCACCCGCGCCACGGGCACCCTGCTCGTCCTGGACGAGGTGCAGACCGGGATCGGCCGCACCGGCCACTGGTTCGCGCACCAGGCGGAGCCGGGAGCGGAGCCGGACGTGATCACCCTGGCGAAGGGGCTGGGCGGCGGCCTGCCCATCGGCGCCACGGTCGCCTTCGGCGCCGCCGCCGGGCTGCTGACCCCCGGTCAGCACGGATCCACCTTCGGGGGCAACCCGGTCGCGTGCGCGGCCGGGCTCGCGGTCCTGGAGGCCATCGAGAAGGAAGGGCTGCTCGCGCACGCCGCGCGGGTGGGGGAGCGGCTGCGGCGCGGCATCGAGGCACTGGAACACCCCTTGGTCCGCGAAGTGCGGGGCGCCGGCCTGCTCCTGGGCGTCGTCCTCGCCGAGCCGGTCGCCGCCCGCGTGCAGGTGGCCGCGCAGGACGCCGGGTTCCTCGTGAACGCGGCGGGCGCGGGCGTCGTACGGCTGGCTCCCGCCCTGACACTGCCGCAGGAGCGGGCCGATGCCCTGGTGGCGGCGCTGCCCGCGATCCTCGACGCCGCGTAGGCCCGGGCGCACGGTGAAGGGGCGGGTCCCTCGGGGACCCGCCCCTTCACCGTCTCTCCGTACCCCCTAGAGGGCGAGGGACAGGACGCGGGCGCCGCGGGCGGGGTCCAGGGACCCGGCCCAGTCGGTCGGCGCCAGGGCCGGGGAGGCCGGGAGGAAGCCGTGGCGGAGGAAGAGGCGGCCGCTGCCGGTGGTCGCCGTGAACAGCGTGGTCAGGGAGCGGGCACGGGCCCGGGCCAACGCCGCGTGCAGCAGGCGGGCGCCCATGCCCGAGCCCTGCCGGTGGGCGGCGACGCAGAAGTTGTACAGCACGCCGGCGGCGGGGTGTTCGCGCAGCCCGACGCAGCCTTCGAGGGTTCCGTCGGGCGCCTGGGCGACGAGGAAGTCGGACGCCCGGGAGAGGTAGAGGGAGAGCGGGCGTTCGCGCAGCGCCCCCGCGTGGACGAACGGCCGGGAGAGGGCGGCGAGCGCGGAGCCGTCGTCCCGGCGGGCCGGGCGCACCGAGAACTCGGGGACCTCGTACCGGCGCAGGGCGGGGGTGCGGGGCGACAGGGTGGCGTGCGCGGCGGCAGGGGGCAGCGTGGCCGTGGTCAAGGTGTTCCTTCCTCGGTTCCGCCGTGTGCGGGTGCGGGGGC
Source organism: Streptomyces sp. GL_141 (assembly GCF_057834385.1). Taxonomy (NCBI): domain Bacteria; kingdom Bacillati; phylum Actinomycetota; class Actinomycetes; order Kitasatosporales; family Streptomycetaceae; genus Streptomyces; species Streptomyces sp. GL_141. Next base: position 1,959,883 of record NZ_CM174402.1, on the reverse strand, counting down.
AGGGCCTCCCGGCGGAACGGTCGAGGTAAGGTTAGCCTTACCTAGCTTACGGAGCCAAGTCGGCCCGTACGGACGGCGCGTGCGGCCACGTAGCCGGGGAAGGCGGGCACGTCGGCGACGGTCCATCCCGGCGGGGCCGAGGGGGAGGCGCCGGTCCCCACGTACGTCAGGGCCGGGTTCCCGCCGAGGCCGATGCCGACTCCCTTGAGGTAGGCCTCCTTCCGGGACCAGCAGCGGGCCACCGCGGCGGGGCGCTCGCCGGCCGGCAGCGCCGACAACTCGGCGCGCTCGGCGGGATGGAGGACCTCCGCCAGATCCGAGGCCACCTGGGCGGCCAGCGCGGGGGCCGGCCGCTGCTCGACGTCGACGCCGACCGGACGGTCCGCGAAGGCCACCAGTACGGCGTCCCCCGCGTGGGACAGCGAGAAGTGCAGCGGCACGCCGGCCACGGCCGGCCGTCCGTGCGGCCCGCCACAGCCGGGGCACGGCTCGCGGAAGAAGCGCACCTGCGCCGGGTCCAGGCCGAGCCGCTCGCCCAGCAACTGCCGCAGCACGACGTGCGCGACCCGGTACTGGTCACGGTCGGCGGCGTGCCTGAACCCCTGGAGCCGGGCCCGCTCGCCGTCGTCGAGCATCCCTTCCCGCTCCCGCGCCCCCTCCGCGTACAGACTCACGCGCACCGCCCACAGCCCCGGTCCGGGCGAGGTGAGCCAGGGCCGCGCCGGGCCGTCCGTTCCGTTCCGCTCCGCCGCGTCCGTCATCCGCAGGGGCGGCCGGGGTAATCGTCACCCTCCGGGGCCCCGGCCTCGCGCATCCGGCACATGACTTCCCCGAGGAGCGTGTCGTCCACGTCGACGGGCATGTTGAACTCCCGGTCGAAGACGAAGGAATCGCCCGCGCCCGCGTGCCAGATCACCCAGCGCGGCGGCATCTCGGGTGCCTCCCACAGGGGGGAGAACCGTTCCAGGACGTTCACCTGACTGCTCACAGCTTTCCTTTGTCCGTCGCTTCGTTTCCGTCGACAAATGTCGCCACGACCTCGATCCCGGCGATCCGGGAGGCCTCGACGTACCGCGGGTCGTCACCCAGGACGACCAGGTCGGCCCGCTTGCCCGGGGCGAGGCTGCCGGCGCTGTCGTCCCACCGGCAGGCGTACGCACCGGCGACCGTGTAGGCGCGCAGCGCCTCCTCGACCGTGACCGCCTCGTCCGGCCCGACCGGCCGCCCGGAGGCGGAGAGGCGCTCGACCATGAACTGGATCGCCCGGAGCGGAGCCCCGTCCGTGACGGGCCGGTCCGAACTCCCCACGAGGGTCACCCCGTGGTCCAGGAACCCGCGCCCCCGGTACATCCAGGGGGCCCGCTCCTCGCCCATCACGTCCGCGTAGTCGTCCCCGAAGGAGTGGAGGAAGGCCGGCTGGACGACCGCGCTGACCCCCAGCCGCGCGAAGCGCGGGAGCTGGTCGGGGCGGATCAGCCCGGCGTGCTCGATCCGGTGCCGCGCGTCCGGGCGGGGCCGCAGCCGCTGCGCCTCCTCCAGCGCGTCGAGCGCGAGGTCGGCGGCGCGGTCCCCGATGGCGTGGACGGCGAGCTGCCAGCCGCCGAGGTGGCCGTCGATGATCATCCGGGTGAGGCGCTCGGGATCGTCCTGCAGCTGGCCGGTGTGGTCCGTGCCCGCGTACGGGGCCGTGAGCGCGGCCGTACGGGCCATCATCCCGCCGTCGGTGTAGATCTTGAGCGCGCCCAGCGACAGCCAGTCGTCTCCGAACCCGGTGCGCATGCCCAGGTCCAGAGCCCGCGGAACACCGTCCTCCCGGTGCGCCCCGCGCGGCCGCAACGTATCGCCCGCGGGCATGAGCTGCACCCGCAGCGGCAGCCGCCCCTGGTCCCGCAGCAGTTGGTAGGCGCCGAGCTCCACCGGGCTGTGGCCGAGCAGCCCGCCCCCGATGCCCGCCTCGGCCACGGCGGTCACGCCCTCGGCGAGACAGGTCCGGGCCGCCCGCTCGACGGCGTCGGCGATCTCGCCCTGCCCGTACGGCAGCCGCAGCGCCCGCGCGGCGGTCATGGCGGCTTCGGCCAGGAAGCCGTCCCGATGCGGAACACCGTCAGGCAGCAGCCCCAACACCGCACTGTTCACCACGCACCCGTGTCCCGAGTCGTGCATCAGGAACACCTTGCGCCCGCGGCTGACCGCATCCAGCTCGGCGGCGGTCAGATGCCGCCCCAGCGCCCGCTGGTCGTACCCCATGACATCGACCCAGGCCCCGTCCCCACCCACCGAACGGGCAACCGCCTCCGCCACCACCGCCAGCACGTCCTCGACCCGCTCGCACGGGGCGACGCTCGGGGTGCTCTGCTTCAGCCCGGTCCAGGCGAGGTGCACATGACTGTCGATGAACCCGGGCAACACGGTGGCACCCTGCAGATCGACGACCTCCCGCGCGGCCAACGAGGCCACATCCTCGTCAAGCCCCACGACCCGCCCCCGCCAGATCCCCAGCTCACGGGCCACGGGACGGTTCGGATCCATGGTGATGATGTTCGCGTTGATCAACCTCGAACACAGCATGGGCAGTCCGTCCGTCACAGGGGGAGTCGGACCGCCACGGCGGGTTCCGGGATACGCGTCATCGCCGACCGTCTGACTTAGGTAAGGCTAACCGAATGCTCGGTGCGTGGTCAACGTGCGGAGCGCCGTCGGAGGGGTGATCCGGTGCGCGGAGTGTGCCGATCTTCAACTCCGGGTAGGAATAGAGGATTTGTTTCACCACATCGGGATTTCGTCGGTATCGTTGATTCCAGCGTGGTGCGAGGCACCGCTGTGACGCGTGGCTCCGGGAATTGATCCTGGAGGCCCTGAGGGTCGGGTGGTTGACGGTCCGAGGGCGGCTGCTAGCCCGGGTGGTACCTCCCATGAGGTCTGATCCCGGGCCGAGCGGCAACCGGCGGCGGCGGGGTCGGCCGGCGCGCCGCGCGGTAGTGAAGCACCCCGCGCCCGTACCCCTCCCCGGAGGCGGTGCGGACAGGCCCCGGCAATGCCGTCCGGACCAGCCCGTGCGTGCCTGCGGAGTTGATTCCCCGTGTCTCCTGAGAACGGCGCGACGCCCCACCGCGACTACGAGGTCGACGACGGCGGTGACGGCAGTACGAGCATCCACTTCGCCGCCTTAGGGATCGACCGGCCCTACCGTGCCACCGCCGAGCGGCTCTGGCGCGAGTTCCGTGAGGAACTCGCAGCGGACACCCGGCTCCTGATACCGGCCTCCGTCGCCCTGCACGCCGTCGAACTCGCCGGACCCCGAGGTCAGTTCCGCCGCTCGCGGAGCAGCAGCCCCGCATTCCACCGGCAGCACACGCAGGAGGTCATCCTCCGCGGCCTCCGTGTCATCGCCGGGATGCCCGGCGTCCGGGTGCACTCCGTCTACCGGGAGACGGTCGACTACGCGCGGGACCGCCCGGCGCTGTTCGCGGCCTTCGTGCGCGACCTGAACGCCGAGCTGGCCGAGGACGGTACGTACGGCCGGCTGATCGTGGACGGCGACGGGAGGGAGGCCGCGCTCCGGGAGGCCCACCGGACGCTCTCCCCGCAGGGCCGGTACCTCGTAGGCGATCCGGTGTTCGAGCCCGCCCGCACCCGCGACCTGCTGCAGGCCGCCGACTTCCTCGCGTACGCGGCCTACCAGGCGGTCGCCAAGAGGGAATCCCGCAAGTCCATGTGGCACTGGTTCGCCGAGACGTTCCCGCACGCCGAAGGGCCCCGCGCCCGCTGAGGGCGCGAAACGAAAGGGGCTGGGCCCCGGACGGATCCGGGGCCCAGCCGGGCAGGACCTGGGAGCCCGCACGAGGCGGGGCCAGAACCGCGTTTCCAGTCTCCCATATCGACCCACCAAGAGGAGTGGCTCCATGCCCGCGTCCCCATCCAACCGTCCGGCCTCGCCGATCATCGTCACCTGGGGCAAAGAGCAGGTCGAGGTGTCCACCGTCGACCGCGAGCTCCCCGAACCCTCCGCCATGGACGACCGGAGCAAACTGGTCAAGGCGGGTCTGAACAGCTCCCTGGTCTCGCTGCCCGAGGACGCGTGGCACGCCGTGGCCCGGGGCGCGGTCACGCCGGAGACGGTGACCCTGCAACTGCGCGAGTCGCAGGACGCCCGCGCCGGCCTGCTCCTGGAAGAGCACGTGGACGGGGCGACCCTGCGCTCCGTGCACTCCCGGCTCTGGCTGTCGGAGATCTTCCCGGCCATCCAGCCGCGCACCGGGCAGGAACTGCTCGGGGTCGACGACCCCCGGGTCGGCGGGGTCGCCGAGGACGGGGAGCCGCAGGCGATCCTCCGGTACCTCTACGAGAGCCCCGCGCACCTGCGGAAGCACGTACAGCAGACCATCTCGGCCACCCTCTACAAGAACTCCTACGTCGAGTCGATCCTTGCCCGCCGGGTCACCCGCGCACTGATCGTGCACCCGGTCGTCTACGAGTTCGAGGACGGCTCCGACCCGGTCTACGGCCTGATCGCCCGGGACGGGATCACCCGGCTGGCCAGCGCGTGGAACGTGTTCGCGGGACCGGACGACGACCCCGAGGACGTCGGGAAGCTGGCGGCCGAGGTGCTGGTGGCCGAGCAGCGGCCGTCCGCGAACGACCCGGTCAGGCCGTTGACCCAGCGGATGGCGCTGGCCCGGGAGAACTGGCGCAAGGGCCAGCGGGCGCAGTTCACCAAGGAGATCGCCTCCCTGGCCGTGGACGAGGCGCCGCCCCTGTCGGCGATCCGGATCGCGCAGTCCTACGTCGTGCCCGCGCACATCACGGTCGGCGTACGGGGGCACGACCGGGAGGACTCGCTCAATGCCGAGGAGGTGTTCGACGACGCGCTGCGCTCGATCCTCGCCTCCGTGCACGTGGAGTTCAAGCCGTGGGACAGCTCCGCGCAGAACGTCGAGGTCGTCAGCCGGGCCCTCAAGCGCGTCCTCCTGAGCCGGAAGCAGGAGGGTCTCGAACCGGTCTACGAACTGGCCGTCGGACGGAGGAAGGCCTCGGAGGTCTCCGCCGTGTACGGGGACCCGCGGATCCCGGGCACGGGCCTGTGGCGCGCCGTGCGACTGCTGCACACCCTGACGCGGCCGGCCATCTCCGACGAACTGCGGAACCGGGCCAAGGAGATCAAGGGCGAACGCCGGATGACGGACAAGGGGTACGCCAGCCTGCTCGGCCCCATCGTCGACCATCCGTGGCGGTCCACCAAGAAGTCCGCCGCGCAGCAGGCCCGCAACGCCTGGTCCAACGGCGGTGTCCTCTTCAAGGAGATCCTCGCCGACGGCTGGGTCCCCATAGTGACCGACGACTTCACGGCGCTGGTGGAGCCTGCGCTCGGGGGGAGTCAGGACGCCCGGCTGACGCTGGCGCTGGCCGGCGGCACGGCTCTGATCGCCGACAAGATCCTCACCCGGAACGTGGGATCGGCGGTCGGTCTGTACAGGGCGCCGGGCAAGGTGCCCTTCCGCGCGGACCCGCACAAGGTTATCGAGGGGCTCGCCCGGGCGGACAACGCCCTCGGCCTCTGGATCCTGGCCTTCGCGGCCCAGCGGTTCGAGGATGGCCAGCTGCCCCGGAACTCGGGCACCAAGCAGGCGCTGGGCCTGCCGGGGGACCCGCAGTCCACGGCCGGAGCCGCGTACCAGCACCTGATGGTCGACCTGGAGGCGGACGACCGCGTCCTGCGGGAAGACGGCGAGCCGGTCCTGCTGCTCGAATGGGACGTCGTCGTCGCTTCCGACGAGGAGCGGGCCGCACTGGTCCTCGGAACCCTGGACGACGATGACGACGATGACGGGGACGGGGACGAGGACGGGGACGAAGGTGATGACGAGGACGGCGCGGACGACGACGGCCGGGACGGGCAGTGGTCCGGCGGTGCGGGAGGCGGGGCAGGGGCCGGGGCGCCGGAGCCTCCGAGGGACATCTCCGACGTGCGCCGCGTGTTCAAGAACCTCCTGAGCGACGCCAAGGTCAACCTCGACCTCCTGGAAAGGCTGGGGGAGGGCGTGACGCTTCCCCCGGTGTTCGGTGTGGAGACCAACTGGGCCGAGCTGCGCGATGCGGCGATCCACATCCTGAGCGTGATCGAGAACCACAAGGACGACTACAAGCGGGACGAGCCCGAAGAGGGCTGAGCGCACGCGACGGCCGGGACGGGCTCCAAGAGCCCGTCCCGGCCGTCGTGTTACACCGGCAGGCCCGTGTGTTCCTTGATGCGCTTCATGATGATCTGGGAGTTGACCTCCGTGACGCCCGAGAGGGCCGTCAGTTGCTCGATCCAGAGGCGTTCGTACGCGCGGAGGTCCGCGACCGCGATGCGCAGGAGGCAGCCGGGGCTGCCGAAGAGGCGGTAGGCCTCGATGACGTCGGGGATGTCCTGGAGGGCCGCTTCGAAGGCTTCGACGGCCTCGCGGTCGCGGCGGACCTCCACGGAGACCAGGACCTCGAAGCCGCGGCCCACCGCTTCGGGGGAGATCACGGCGCGGTAGCCCTGGATGATGCCTTCCTCTTCCAGTTGGCGGACCCGGCGCATGCAGGGGGAGGGGGTGAGGCCCACGCGCTGGGCCAGTTCCTGGTTGCTGAGCCGGCCGTCGGCCTGGAGCTCGCGCAAGATTTCTTTGTCGATCGCGTCCATGGCGCAATTATCACTCAGGTTTTATTGCGGGGTGGGGGGAAATCGCAATCGCATTGCGCGTAGATCGGCCTACTATTGCCGTTTGTAGAAAATCTGTGCGGGCCGTTTCGGGCTGTGTGAGGGAAGGGTCGTGGTCATGGGACGCATCGTCGTGATCAGTACGGGCGGGACGATCGCCAGCCGCTGGCAGGGTTCCGGTTTCGCGGCCGACGCCGACGGGGCCGAGGTCATGGCCACCGCTCCGCTGCCGGAGGGCGTGAGCGTCGAGGTCGTCGACCTGTTCAGCGTCAACAGCCCCCGGCTGACCACCGCGCACCAGCTGACCCTGCTGCGGACCGTGCACGAGGTGCTCGCCGATCCGGGGGTGGACGGGGTCGTCGTCACGCACGGCACCGACACGCTGGAGGAGTCGGCGTTCCTGCTGGACCTGCACCACCACGATGAGCGATCCGTGGTCTTCACCGGCTCGCAGCGGCCCATGGGGGCGGCCGACGGGGACGGTCCCGGCAATCTCTACGATGCCCTGCTCACCGCGTCCAAGACGCGCGGGCTCGGCGTCCTGATCACGTTCGCCGGCCGGGTGCACGCGGCCCGCGGGACCGTGAAGGCGCAGGCCGTGGCGCTCGACGCCTTCGCCGACCCGTCGAAGGAACTGCTCGGGAAGGTCGGCTTCGGCAAGGTCACCGTGCTGCGCACGCCGGTGCGGCCGGAGCCGCTGCCGCTGCCCGCGATGCCCGAGGCGCCGGAAGGGCCGCCGCGGGTGGACGTCGTGGTGCACCACGTGAGCGGTGACGCGGTGCTGCTGAACGCCGCGGTGGCGGCGGGCGCGCGCGGGATCGTGCTGGTCGGAACGGGCGCGGGCAACGCGACGCCGGAGGTGGTGGACGCGGTGAAGGCGGCCGTCGCGCAGGGCGTGCTGGTGGCGCTGACCACGCGGGTCGCCGCCGGGCCGGTGACGGAGATCTACACCCACGGCGGCGCGGTGGACCTGGTCGCGGCCGGGGCCGTGCCGACGGGGACGCTGCGGGCGCCGCAGGCGCGGGTCGCCGTGCTGGCGGCGTTGCTCGCCGAGGAAGAGGTCGAGGAGCGGGTGCGGGTGCTTCGGCGGATGCTCGCCACTGGTGGGCCGGTGCTGGTCGCCGCCTGACCCTGGCCACCGGTGGGCCCGTGCTGGTCGCCGCCTGACCCTGGCGGTGGTCCGGGCTCCCGGTGCCCGCCGTGCCGGATTCCGGGGCGGGGTCGGGGGTGCCGCTGCGCGGGGCTTGCTCCCCGCCCCGCCCTTTCTCCGTTTCCCGGGGCTCCGCCCCGGACCCCGCGCCTCAAACGCCGGCGGGGCTGGATTCGGTCGGCCCCGGACCCCGCGCCTCAAACGCCGGCGGGGCTGGATTCGGTCGGCCCCGGACCCCGCGCCTCAAACGCCGGCGGGGCTGGATGGGGTTGGGGTTCCCTCAGGAGTGGGTGAAGGCTGCCAGGAGGCGGTCGGCTGCCAGGGTGGGGGTCAGGGTGCCTGCTCGGACTGCTGATTCCAGGGTCGGGGCCAGGTCCCGTACTGCCGGGTTGGAGCGGAGGCGTTCGAGGAGTTCGTCGTGGACCATTGACCAGGTCCATTCGACTTGTTGGGCTGCGCGCTTTGATGCCAGGCGGCCGCCTGCTTCGAGGAGTAGGCGGTGTTGTTCCAGGCGGTTCCAGACCTCCTCCAGGCCGGTGGATTCGCGGGCGCTGCACGTGAGGACGGGTGGGGTCCAGGCGGCGTCGGCGGGGTGCATCAGGCGCAGTGCGCTGGAGAGTTCGCGTGCCGCGGACTTTGCGTCGCGTTCGTGTGGGCCGTCGGCTTTGTTGACGGCGAGGACGTCGGCGAGTTCCAGGACGCCTTTCTTGATGCCTTGGAGGCCGTCGCCGGTGCGGGCGAGGGAGAGGAGGAGGAAGGAGTCGACCATTCCGGCGACGGTGGTTTCGGATTGGCCGACGCCCACTGTTTCGACGAGGACGACGTCGTAGCCCGCGGCCTCCATCACGATGATCGATTCGCGGGTTGCTTTTGCCACTCCGCCCAGTGTTCCTGCGGAGGGGGATGGGCGGACGAAGGCTGCGGGGTCGACGGAGAGGCGTTCCATGCGGGTTTTGTCGCCGAGGATGGAGCCGCCTGTGCGGGTGGAGGAGGGGTCGACGGCCAGGACCGCCACGCGGTGGCCGAGGCCTGTCAGGAGGGTGCCGAAGGCGTCGATGAAGGTGGATTTTCCGACGCCTGGGACTCCGCTGATGCCGATGCGGCGGGCTCGTCCCGCGTGGGGGAGGAGTTCCGTCAACAGCTGCTGGGCCAGGGTCCGGTGTGCGGGCAGGGTGGATTCGACGAGGGTGATGGCGCGTGCGATGTATGCGCGTTTCCCGTCGAGTACGCCCTTGGTGTAGGTGGTGATGTCGATCCGGGCCACGGCGGCTACAGCTCGTGGCCCAGGTCGGCGGCGAGCCGCGTGACCAGGTCGTGTGCGGCGTCGGGGATGACGGTGCCGGGTGGGAACACCGCCGTCGCTCCCATTTCGAGGAGGGTGGGTACGTCCGCGGGAGGGATGACGCCGCCCACGACGATCATGATGTCCTCGCGGCCCTCGGTGGCGAGGGCTTCGCGCAGTGCGGGTACGAGGGTGAGGTGGCCGGCGGCGAGGGAGGAGACGCCGACCACGTGCACGTCGGCCTCGACGGCCTGGCGGGCGACTTCCTCGGGGGTCTGGAAGAGGGGGCCGACGTCGACGTCGAAGCCGAGGTCGGCGAAGGCGGTCGCGATGACCTTCTGGCCGCGGTCGTGTCCGTCCTGGCCCATCTTGCAGACCAGGATGCGCGGCCGGCGGCCCTCCGCCTCCTCGAACCGGTCGACGAGCGTGCGGGTGCGCTCCAGGGACGGGGACTCGCCTGCTTCGGTTCGGTACACACCCGAGATCGTACGGATCTGGCTCGCGTGCCGCCCGTACACCTTCTCCAGGGCGTCCGAGATCTCGCCGACCGTGGCCTTCGCACGCGCCGCGTCCACCGCCAGGGCGAGGAGGTTGCCGTCCCCGCGCTCGGCCGCGTTGGTCAGGGCCCGCAGGGTGTCCTGGGTGACCGCCTCGTCGCGCTCCTCGCGCAGCCGCCGGAGTTTGGTGATCTGTTGGGTGCGGACGGAGGAGTTGTCGACCTTGAGGACGTCGATTTGCTCGTCGGTCGCGACGCGGTACTTGTTGACGCCGATGACCGGTTGGCGGCCGGAGTCGATGCGGGCCTGCGTGCGGGCCGCCGCCTCCTCCACGCGGAGCTTGGGGATGCCCGCGTCGATGGCCTGCGCCATGCCGCCGGCCGCCTCGACCTCCTGGATGTGCTGCCAGGCCCGGCGTGCCAGGTCGTACGTCAGCTTCTCGACGTAGGCGCTGCCGCCCCACGGGTCGATGGACCGGCAGGTGCCCGACTCCTGCTGGAGCAGGAGCTGGGTGTTGCGGGCGATGCGGGCGGAGAAGTCGGTGGGGAGGGCGAGGGCTTCGTCGAGGGCGTTGGTGTGCAGGGACTGGGTGTGTCCCTGGGTCGCGGCCATTGCTTCGATGCAGGTGCGGGTGACGTTGTTGAAGACGTCCTGCGCGGTGAGGGACCAGCCCGATGTCTGCGAGTGGGTGCGCAGGGAGAGGGATTTGGCGTTCTTCGGGTCGAACTGCTTGACCAGGCGCGCCCAGAGGAGGCGGGCCGCGCGGAGCTTGGCGACTTCCATGAAGAAGTTCATGCCGATCGCCCAGAAGAAGGACAGGCGTGGTGCGAAGGCGTCCACGTCCAGGCCGACGGCCTGACCCGCCCGCAGGTACTCCACGCCGTCGGCGAGGGTGTAGGCGAGTTCGAGGTCGGCGGTGGCTCCGGCTTCCTGGATGTGGTAGCCGGAGATCGAGATGGAGTTGTAGCGGGGCATCTTCTGAGAGGTGAAGGCGAAGATGTCGGAGATGATCCGCATCGAGGGCTTCGGCGGATAGATGTAGGTGTTGCGGACCATGAACTCTTTGAGGATGTCGTTCTGGATGGTCCCGGCGAGCTTGTCGGGCGAGACGCCCTGCTCCTCCGCCGCCACGATGTAGAGGGCGAGGATGGGTAGTACGGCGCCGTTCATCGTCATCGACACGGTCATCTTGTCCAGCGGGATGCCGTCGAAGAGCTGGCGCATGTCGTAGATCGAGTCGATGGCCACGCCCGCCATGCCGACGTCGCCGGTCACCCGCGGGTGGTCGCTGTCGTAGCCGCGGTGGGTGGGCAGGTCGAAGGCGATCGACAGGCCCTTCTGGCCGGAGGCGAGGTTGCGCCGGTAGAAGGCGTTGGACTCCTCGGCGGTGGAGAAACCCGCGTACTGCCGGATCGTCCAGGGCTGGTTGACGTACATCGTCGGGTACGGTCCGCGCAGGTACGGGGCGACACCGGGGTAGGTGTGGAGGAAGTCCAGGCCCTCCAGGTCGCGGCCCGTGTACAGGGGCTGTACGCCGATGCCCTCGGGGGTTTCCCACAGGAGTTCGGTGGCGTCGGAGCCGGTGGACTCCTTCAGCGCGGTGCGCCACTGGTCCTCGGAGCCGGCGGCCGGGGCGGCGCCGTCCAGGGGGAGTTCGGAGAAATCGGGGATACGGGGGGTGCGGTCGGTGCTCAAGACGCGACTCCCATCCGGTCGAGTACGGAGGACAGCACGGCGACCGCGTCGCAGCCGGCGAAGACGTACTCGTCCACTGCCGCCGCGGAGGTGCCGGGCTTGCCCGCGAGGAACAGGGTCGTCGCGCCGGCCGAGCGCAGGGCCGCGGCCACCGCCTCGGCCTGCTCCTCGTACAGCGCGTCGCTGGAGCACAGCACGGCCATGCCGTCGGCGCCGCTTGCCGCGTAGGCCGCTGCTGCTGTCTCCGGGGTTACTGATACGGGGTCGTGGACCGGGGTGATGCCGCCTGCTTGGAACAGGTTGGAGGCGAAGGTGGCGCGGGCGGTGTGTGCGGCCGCCGGGCCCAGGGCCGCCAGGAAGATGGTGGGTCGGGTGCCGGTTGCCGCGAGGTGTGCGTCGCTGCGGGTGCGCAGGGCCTCGTACGCCTCGTCGCGCCGGACGCGGGGGAGTCCGCCGGTGAGGGGTGCCGGGGCGGGTTCCCGTATGACGGGCTTTTCGGACAGGTGTGGGAACTCGCTGACTCCGGTGATGGGTTCGCGTCGGGTGGCGAGTTTCTTCGAGCGTGTGGCCCAGGTGGTGGCGAGGCGGTCGGCGACCAGGCCGGAGCGCAGGGCGGCGGCCTGGCCGCCGGCCTTCTCGATGGTCTGGAAGAACTCCCAGGCGGCGTGGGCGAGTTCGTCGGTGAGCTGCTCGACGTAGTAGGAGCCGCCGGCCGGGTCGATGACGCGGGCCAGGTGGGATTCCTCGAGCAGGATCGTGGAGGTGTTGCGGGAGATGCGGCGGGCGAAGGCGTCGGGCAGGCCGAGGTCCTGGTCGAAGGGGAGCACGGTGACGGCGTCGGCGCCGCCCACGCCGGCGGCCATGCAGGCGACGGTGGTGCGCAGCATGTTCACCCACGGGTCGCGGCGGGTCATCATCACCGGCGAGGTCACGGCGTGCTGGCGCTGGGCGCCGGCTGCCGGGGCTGCGCAGGCTTCGGCGATCCGGGCCCACAGGCGGCGGGCGGCGCGGAGTTTGGCGATGGTGAGGAACTGGTCGGCGGTGGCGGCGTAGCGGAACTCCAGCTCGCCGAGGGCCGCTTCGGTGCTCAGACCGGATTCGGTGAGGGCGCGGAGGTAGGCGACCCCGGTGGCCAGGGAGAGCCCCAGCTCCTCCGCGGCGCTGCCGCCCGCCTCGTGGTAGGGCAGGGCATCAACGGTCAGAGCACGTACATGGGGCCAGGCGGCCGTGTCCGCGGCGAGCGCGGCGGCCTCCGCCAGGTCCAGTGCCTCACCCGTCCGGGCCTCGTGGCCCAGCGGGTCGGCGCCCAGGGAGGCGTGGGCGGCCTCGGGGGCCACCGCGCGCTCGGCGTACAGCGCGAGCAACGCCCGGGCGGCTTCGGTGAATTGGGCTCCGGGGTCCAGGGAGACGGGCGCGAGGTCGAGGTAGACCCCCTCCAGCGCACGGCCCAGGCCCTCCGCGGGGAGACCGGCGTCGCCGACGGCCAGCCACAGCGAGGTGGTGCCGTTCTCCAGATCGGCCAGGGCCGCGTCGTTCACCCGTACGGGGTCGGTGCCCGCGATCCGCTGGCGCACGTCCCAGCCCGAGGCGGCGCTGCCCTCGGCGCGGCCGCCCCGCACGAACGGCGCGAAACCGGGGAAACCGGTGTCGGCCGCGGCGTCGGGCGCGGTGTACAGCGGGCGGGTGGTGAGCCCGTCTTCAAGCTTCGTGGACAACGCGTCTTCCGCTGCCTCGCCGGAAACTTCCTTGCCCGACTTGCGCAGCACGCCCTCTACCAGGCGCTGCCACTGCTCATGCGTCGCGTCAGGGAATTCGGCGGCCAAGGAGAGCCCGTCATCAGGCAGGACCGTCATGGCTCGAATGTTAGGGGGGTACCTGTGAACGACCTATAACCACCGGATGTGATCTCGCCCTCTCATGTGAGTCGGGAGGGGTCACGAAAGAGCGGGGCGAGGAGGACGGTCGCGGAGGCTACCGGGAGTACGGCCGGACCCGCCTGCGGGGCGACGATCCGCCGCCCGTAACGCTCCTGGTCACCGGCCGCGTCGCGGATCTCGTCGAGGTAGCCGTCGTGGAGGATGCTGGCCAGCTCGGCGACCACCATGACGGCCGGGTTGAACACGTCGAGGAGCAGTGCGGCGGCCCGGCCGACCGTACGGGCGCGTTCGCGCAGCAGCCGGTCGGCACGGGGGTCGCCGGTGGCGGCGGCGTCGACCAGGAGGTTGACTGCATTGTCGGCGGCTTCCGGGACGATGCCGCGGCGCACGGCCTCGGCGCCGAGGACCCCGTCGGAGGCGCTCGCCTGGAGGCAGCCCGTACGCCCGCACGCGCAGGGCGTCCGCGAACCGGGCACCGGGAGGTGCGCGACGTCCCCGGCGGCGGCTTCCGGGCCCTGGTGCACGGTGCCCTCGATGCCGAAGGCGGCGTCGACGACGTTGCCGATGAACAGGTGGAGGAGGCTGGAGCGGGCCTCCGGGCGGCCGAAGAGGATCTCGGCGTGGGCGATGGCGCGGGCGTGGTTGTCCACGGAGACGGGCAGGCCGAGCCGGTCGGAGAGCTCGGCGGCGAGGGGGAGCTCGCGCCAGCCCAGGGCGTCGTGGCGCACGACGGTGCCGTCGGCGGGGCGGACCCAGCCGCCGAGGGCCGCGCCGACGCCGAGCAGGGGGCGGCCGGCGGGGTTGGAGACCTGGAGGAACCGGCCGAGTTCGGCGGCGATGTCGGCGGGGAGGCTGCCGGGGGAGCGGCCCGCGTGCGGGAAGGCCCGGCGGGCCAGGACGCGGCCGCGCAGGTCCACGAGGCTGAAGGTGGAGGCGGGCACGCCGATGTGCAGGCCGGCGGCGAGGGGGCCGCCGAGGGGGCCGGTGTGCAGGTCGAGGGGGATGCGGGGGCGGCCGGGGCCGGGCCCCGTGCCGGGCCCGGCCCCGGTTGCCGCGGGCGGCTGCTCCGGCTCGGGGTGCTCGTGCAGCAGGCCGGCGCGGAGCAGGGCCGTGGTCTGCCGGGACACCGCGGCCGGGCTGAGACCGCAGAGCTTCGGGATGTCGCTCCGCGCGAGGGGGCCGTGGGCCAGGACGGCGCGGAGCACGGAGGCGGCGTTGGCGGCGGCCCGGCTGTCACCGGGGGTGGGGGGCACGGGCGGGCTCCTCGGGGGGTGGGGTGTGGTCCCGATCATGCCGTGTCGCTGCGCTCGGCGGGGGCGGGTGGGGTCGCACCGTGCGGCGCCGCTCCCGGGGCTCGGCCCCGGACCCCGCGCCTCAAACGCCGGCGGGGCTGATTTGGGTGGCCGGGTGGTGTGGTGTCGTGCGGCTCCGTTCCGTTGCCGGGGCTCCGCCCCAGGCCCCGCGCTTCACGCGGCGGCGGGGCTGTCGGGCTCGGTGTCGGTGGGTGGGGTTGGGGTCGGTCTGGTGGTCTGGGGTGGCGGGATCGCCTCGGGGCTCCAGTCGACGGCGAAGGTGCGGAAGGCGTCGGCGAACACCTGACCACCGGGCAGGGCGTACCCGCGGCGTGCGTGGCTTCCGGAGGGGGTGGTGCGTGGCGGGTGCGTTGCGGTGGCGTGAAATCAGGCCATGGGTTTCGGCCGTTCCGGGAGTGGCGGGACATGGTGAAAGCGCAGGTCGTGGGGGGTGTGTGCCGGGGGTTCGGGGTGATGGTGGGGGGTGTTCCGTGGGGTTGACCGGGGGTGGGGGCGCTGGCAGTCTCCGGGACATGACCGCGACCGAGTTCCTCGCCCCGCGGCTCCACACCCCCGGCCTCTGTACCGCGCCGGGCGAGTGTCAGGGCCGTCGCTGTACGGCCCCGCGCTGTTCCTGAGCGTCTGCGCCCCTGAGCCTCCCGAGGCCCTTGCATCACCGACGTGCCGAGCGGGCGGGCGTTCGCGCCCCGCCGTCCGGGGAGGTCGTACGGGCTCGCGCCGTGTCACCGGCGGACTGTCGGTGGTCAGGGTTCCGGGTTCAGGGCTCCCGGTTCAGGGCTCCGGGTTCAGAGCTCCGGGTTCAGGCCGATCGGACCCGGGTAGCGCCCGCTCGCCCCGTCGTCGGCCGCTCGCCGGCTGCCCGGCGATCCTCGTCGGACTCTGACCGCTGAACTTCGCTGCCCCGCCGCCGGCCCCTGCCCTTTGACGCTCGCCGCCCGCCGAACCTCGTCGCCCCCGTCGCACACCATCACCACCCGTCCGTCTTCCCCGGCCGGACCTCCCTCGTCCTCGTCCGTCCTCGCTTCCCCTCATTTCTTCCTCTGCGGAAATAAACAAGGAGCCCGTCATGTCCACTGCCACCCGCACCGACCTCACCGTCACCAAGATCGGCGGTCGCATAGGCGCCGAGATCGGCGGAGTCCGGCTCGGCGGCGAGCTCGAAGCCGAGGCCGTCGCCGGGATCCGGGCCGCGCTGCTCGCCCACAAGGTCGTCTTCTTCCGCGGTCAGGACCACCTCGACGAGGACGGCCACGAGGCCTTCGCCGAGCTGCTCGGAGCGCCCGTCGCGCACCCCACCGTGCCCTCCGCCGACGGGCGCTACGCCCTCGGCATCGACTCCCACCACGGAGCCCGCGCCAACCAGTGGCACACGGACGTCACCTTCGTCCCCGCCTACCCCGCCTTCTCCATCCTGCGCGCCGTCACCATCCCGCCGTACGGGGGCAACACCCTGTGGGCCAACACGGCCACCGCCTACGCCGGTCTGCCCGAGCCGCTGCGCGTCCTCGCCGACAGCCTGCGCGCCGTGCACTCCAACGAGTACGACTACGCGGCCCTGAAGCCCGACGCCCTGCCCGAGGCGCTCGCCCAGTACCGCGAGGTGTTCACCTCCACCAAGTTCCTCACCGAGCACCCGGTGGTCCGGGTCCACCCCGAGACCGGCGAACGCACCCTGCTGCTCGGCAACTTCGTCCAGCGGATCAACGGGCTCACCGGCCGCGACTCGCGCCTCCTCCAGGACCTCTTCCAGGCCCACATCGAGCTCCCCGAGAACACCGTCCGCTGGCAGTGGCAGGCCGGTGACGTCGCGATCTGGGACAACCGCGCCACCCAGCACTACGGCGTCGACGACTCCGACGACCACGAGCGCACCCTGCGCCGCGTGACCGTCGACGGCGACGTCCCGGTCGGGCCCGACGGGGTCCCGTCCCGGCTGATCAGCCCGGAAGCCGTGCCGGACCCGGCCTTCGGCATCGCCTCCGGAGCCTCGGCCTCGGCCGCCGAAGCCTGAACCTCCGAAGCCCGAGCCGCCGGGCACCGCGCCTGGCCCCGCCCCGCCCCACCCCGCCCGGCCCCGAACGACCCGTCCCACTCCACCCTCCCCGTCAGCCAAGGAGCGCTCCGTGCCCAAGCTGCTCGCCCTCACCGGCAGTCCGTCCGTCCACTCCCGTACCGACGTGGTCGCCGACCACGTGCTGCGCCGCCTGAACCACGCCGGGTTCGAGACCGCGCAGCTCGCCGTCCGGGAGCTCCCCGCCGCCGATCTGCTCGCCGCACGCCGCGGCGAGCCGGAGATCCGCCGGGCCCTGGAAGCCGTCGCCGAAGCCGACGGGATCGTCATCGCGACACCCGTCTACAAGGCCTCGTACACCGGTCTTCTCAAGGCCTTCCTCGACCTGCTCCCGCAGGACGGGCTGGCCGGGAAGACGGTCTTCCCGCTGGCCACGGGCGGCAGCCTCGCCCACGTCCTGACCATCGACTACGCCCTGCGCCCGGTCCTCGCCGCGCTCGGCGCCCGGCACGTCACCGCCGGCCGCTTCGTCCTGGACTCCTCCGTCGAGCGCGGGGCGGGCCCGGACCGGCTGCGGCCCGAGGCGGAGCTGGACCTCTACCAGGCCGTCGACGAGTTCGCCGAGGCCCTGCGCGCCGCCCAGGCCGCCGCGCTCGCCACCGCGCGCTGATCTCCGTACGGAATCACCCGCCTGACCCGCCTGACCCGTCTCACCTGCCCTACCCGCCCCACCCGGATCGACAAGGAATCGCCATGTCCGCAGGCTTCACCACCACCCGCACCTCCCGACGCCAGTTCCTCACCCTGCTCGGCATCTCGGCGGCCGCGGTGAGCTGCGGGACGGCGACCGCCACCGGCGGCTCCAGCGGCGAGCAGATCACCTCCCTGAAGTACCAGGGAGCGGTCGGCGCGGTCACGCTGCCCGAGCTCGCCGCGGACCTCGGCTACCTCGGGAACGTGACCCTGGACTGGGTCGGCAACACCATCAGCGGCCCCCAGGACATCCAGTCCGCCGCCACCGGCCAGACGCACTTCGGCAGCGCCTTCAACGGCGCCGTCATCAAGCTCGCCTCCACCAAGGCCCCGATCAAGGCCGTCATCTCCTCCTACGGCTCCGACCAGTACTCCTACGGCGGCTACTACGTACTGGAGGACAGCCCGATCCGCTCGGCCCGCGACCTGATCGGCAAGAAGGTCGGCATGAACACCCTGGGTGCCCACTACCAGGCCCTGCTCGACATCTACCTGAGCCGGGGCGGGCTCTCCAAGGAGGACGCGGCCAAGGTCGAGCCCCTCGTGGTTCCGCCCGTCAACACCGAACAGTCGCTGCGGCAGAAGCAGATCGAGGTCGGCGTCCTCACCGGAGTCCTGCGCGACAAGGCCCTCGCGGCCGGCGGCATCCGCCCGCTGTTCACCGATGTGGAACTGCTCGGCCCGTTCAGCGCCGGGACCTACATCATGACCGACCGCTTCATCAAGCAGAACCCGGACACCGTACGGAGCTTCGTGACCGGCGTGGCCAAGGCCATCGAGTGGTCCCGCACCACTGCGCGCGAGGAGGTCGTCGCGCGGATGACGGAGATCGTCAAGAAGCGCGGCCGCAACGAGGACACGGCGACCCTGCAGTTCTGGCGCTCCTACGGAGTCGCCGAGAAGGGCGGACGGATCGAGGACAAGGAGTTCCAGCTCTGGCTCGACTGGCTCGGCGACCGCGGCGAGATCAAGAAGGGCCAGCTCAAGGCGCCCGACCTCTACACCAACGAGTTCAACGGATTCGGGAAGGGCTGATCCGGCATGGCGAAGATCGTGTTCGAGTCCGTGACGAAGACCTTCCCGACGAAGAGCAAGAACAAGAACGGAGTCAAGGAGGAGTTCACCGCCCTCGACGGGATCGACCTGGAGATCGGGTCGGGGGAGTTCGTGGTCGTCGTGGGCCCCAGCGGCTGCGGCAAGTCCACCCTCCTGGACCTGCTCGGCGGCCTGACCCCGGCCACCTCCGGCCGGATCCTGCTCGACGGCAAGCCGGTCACCGGGCCGGGGCTCGACCGGGGCATCGTCTTCCAGCAGTACGCGCTGCTGCCGTGGCGCACCGCGCTCGGCAACATCGAGTTCGGCCTGGAGGCCACCGGCGTCCCGCGCCGCCAACGGGCGGCGAAGGCGAGGGAGTTCCTGGAGCTCGTCGGTCTCACCGGGTTCGAGGACCGGCACCCGCACGAACTGTCCGGCGGCATGCGCCAGCGGGTCGCCATCGCGCGCTCGCTCGCGTACGACCCGGACGTGCTGCTGATGGACGAGCCGTTCGCGGCGCTCGACGCGCAGACCCGCGAGTCCCTCCAGGACGAACTGCGGCGGATCTGGCAGAGCACCGGCAAGACGATCGTGTTCATCACGCACGGCATCGAAGAGGCCGTCTACCTCGGGCAGCGGGTGGCCGTCATCACCTCCCGCCCCGGGCGGGTCAAGCAGGTCGTCCCGGTGTCGTTCGGCGACCGGGCCACCGGGGCCACCGGTGAAGACCTGCGTTCCAGCCCGGAGTTCGCCCGCTACCGCCACGAGATCTGGACCCTGCTCCACGACGAGGTGGCCCGCGCCCAGCAACTGGAGAAGGAGGAGGTCGCCGTATGAGCACCACGGTGGAAGCGGCGGTGGAGGCCGGGACGCAGCCGGAGGCCGGGACGCAGACGCAGACGCAGCCGGAGCCGGCGCCGGAGACCGAGGCGACGGCGGTACGGACCCTCGCGCCCGAGGCCGTACGGACCCCCGCGCGGGCCCCCGTACGGGCGCCGGCCACGGCCGTGGCGCTGCGCGTGCTGCGCGTGCTGCGGGCGGTGGCGCTGCGCTCGGCGGCGATCCTCGCCCTGCTGGCCCTGTGGGAGACGGCGCCGCGGCTGGGACTGGTCGACGCGACGTTCCTGCCGCCGGTGAGCGAGGTCGCCAAGGCCTGGTGGGAGCTGCTGGGCAACGGGCAGCTCGCCGAGCACAGCAAGGCCAGCCTGGCCCGCTCCTTCGGCGGATTCGGCATCGCGGTGGCCGTCGCGGTCCCCCTCGGGCTGCTGATCGGCTGGTACCGGCCGGTGGCGGCGCTGCTCGGGCCGCTGCTGGAGGTGTTCCGCAACACGGCGGCGCTCGCGCTGCTGCCGGTGTTCGTCCTGCTGCTGGGCATCGGGGAGACCTCGAAGGTCTCGATCATCGTCTACGCCTGCGTCTGGCCGATCCTGCTGAACACCATCAGCGCCGTGGGCAACGCCGATCCGACCCTGGTGAAACTGGCGCGCTCGATGGACCTGTCCACGCCGAAGCTGTTCCAGAAGGTGATCCTGCCCGCGTCGGTGCCGGTCATCTTCACCGGCATCCGCCTGGCGGGGGCGGTCTCCATCCTGGTCCTGGTCGCCGCCGAGATGATCGGCGCGAAGGCGGGCCTCGGCTACCTGATCAACGCCTCGCAGTTCAACTTCGCGATCCCGCAGATGTACGCGGGCATCGTCACGATCTCCGTGATCGGCCTCGCCTTCAACCAGATCCTCGTCACGATCGAACGCCGCCTGAGCACATGGCGCGTCCCCTCCTGAGGCCCTGACCCACGATCCCCCTGCGGGCGCCGCGCGCCCGGCTGCCCTGAACCGAGGACAAGAAATGACCGCACCCCGGACCCTCCACCTCAACGCCTTCCTCATGAACGCCGGGCATCACGACGCCGCCTGGCGCCACCCGTCCAGCAGCCCCGAGCGGATCACCGATCTGCGCTACTTCCAGGAACTGGCCCGCACCGCCGAGCGCGGCCGGCTCGACTCGATCTTCTTCGCCGACGGGGTCGCCCTCTGGGGCAAGGCCCGCTACAACGCCGTCGGCGGCTTCGAGCCGCTCACCCTGCTCTCCGCGATCGCCGCCGTCACCGAGCACATCGGGCTCATCGCCACCGTCTCCACCACCTTCAACGAGCCCTACAACCTGGCCCGGAAGTTCGCCTCCCTCGACCTCATCAGCGGCGGCCGCGCCGGATGGAACATCGTCACCTCCGGCAGCGTCGACGAGGCCCGCAACTTCAACCGCGAGGAGCACCTGGAGCACAACCTCCGCTACGAGCGGGCCCGGGAGTTCCTCGACGTGGCCACCAAGCTGTGGGACAGCTGGGAGGACGACGCGATCGTCCTCGACAAGGAGCGCGGCATCTACGCCGACACCGACAAGCTCCACCCCGCCGCGCACCGCGGCGAGTACTTCGGCGTCGCCGGACCGCTCAACGTGCCCCGCACCCCGCAGGGCCACCCGCTGCTCGTCCAGGCCGGGTCCTCCGAGGACGGCAAGGAGTTCGCCGCCCAGTACGCCGAGGCCGTCTTCACCGCCCAGCAGACCCTCGCCGACGGGCAGACCTTCTACAAGGACCTCAAGTCCCGCCTCGCCAAGTACGGCCGTTCCGAGGACGAACTGCTCGTCCTGCCCGGCATCGCCCCCGTCATCGGTTCCACCGAGGCCGAGGCCAGGGCCCTGGAGCAGGAGCTCACCGAGCTCCAGATCCCGGAGTACGGCCTCGCGCAGCTCTCCAACATGCTGAACGTGGACCTCACCGGGCTGCCGCTCGACGGCGGGCTGCCCGACCTGCCCGAGGAGCGGGACGTCAACGGCAACAAGAGCCGCTTCACGCTCGTCGCCGAACTCGCCCGCCGCGAGGGCCTCACCCTGCGCGAGCTGATCGCCCGCCTGGGCGCGGGCCGCGGCCACCGCGTCTTCGCCGGGACACCCGAGCAGATCGCCGACCAGCTGGAGGAGTGGTTCACCCAGGGGGCCGCCGACGGCTTCAACATCATGGCGCCCGTACTCCCCACCGGCCTCACCGACTTCGTCGACCAGGTCGTGCCGATCCTGCAGCGCCGTGGTCTCTTCCGCACCGAGTACACCGGCCGGACCCTGCGCGAGAACTACGGGCTGGCGCGCCCCGCCAACCGCTACACCGCCGCCGCCGTCGCGGCGGCGGCCGGGCGCGGAGCAGCTCCCGGAGCCGGAGCGTGAGCGAGCAGGTCGCCGACGTGCTCGTGGTCGGCGGGGGCCCCGCCGCCTGGGCCGCCCTCAAGGCGGCCGCCGCCGGGGCTTCCGTGGTCCTCGCCGACAAGGGCTACTGCGGCACCAGCGGGGCGACGGCCGCCGGCGGCACCGGCGTCTGGTACGTCCCGCCGGAACCGGCGGCCCGGGAGGCCGCGATGGCGAGCCGCGAGGGGCTCGGCGGGTACCTCGCCGACCGGCGGTGGATGTCCCGGGTCCTCGCGAGACGTACGACCGGATGAACGAGTTGGCGGACGAAGGGCGTTACCCCTTCCCGACCGGCCCCGACGGCCGGCCGCTGCGCAACGGCCTCCAGGGGCCCGAGTACATGCGGCGGATGCGCATCCGATCCGCCGCGCCGGGGTCCGGATCCTGGACCACAGCCCGGTCACCGAGCTGCTCACCGACGCGGACGGCGCCGCCGCGGGCGCCGCCGGCTACCGCCGCCAGGCCGGCGAGCCCTACCGGGTCCGGGCCGGCGCCGTCGTCCTGGCACCGGGGGCTGCGCCTTCCTCAGCGGCGCGCTCGGCACCAACACCAACACCGGGGACGGCGCGCTGTTCGCCGCCGAGGCGGGGGCCGAGCTGTCGGGCACGGAGTTCTCCAACTCCTACGGGATCGCCCCCGAGGGCACCTCCGTCACCAAGACGGCCTTCTACTCCTTCGCCTCCTTCTACCGGGAGGACGGCGAGGTCCTGGAGGGCGCCGCGAGCCAAGGCGGCCGGTCCGCCATCGCCCGCGAACTCCTCACCGGAGCCCGGGTCTACGCCCGTTTCGACCGGGCCGACGCCACCGCGCAGGCCGCGATGCGGCGCGCGCAGCCGAACTTCTTCCTCACCTTCGACCGGCTCGCCATCGACCCCTTCACCGACCGCTTCTCCGTCACCCTGCTGGCCGAGGGCACCGTCCGCGGCACCGGCGGGATCCGGATCACCGGGGAGGACTGCTCCACCACGGTCCCCGGGCTGTACGCCGCCGGGGACGCGGCCACCCGGGAGGAGATCTGCGGGGGCTTCACCGGAGGCGGCAGCCACAACGCCGCCTGGGCGATGTCCTCGGGCAGCTGGGCCGGGGCCGGCGCGGCCCGGTACGCCCGTTCCCTCGGCTCGGGCCGGGCCGCCTTCCGGCCGGTCACCGGCGCCGGCGGGGCGGGCCTGCGGCCGACCGGGGACACCGGATCCGCGGCCGGGCCCGCGGAGGCACGGGAACTCGTACGCCTCGTCCAGGAGGAAGTGCTGCCGTACGACAAGAACTACCTGCGCCGCGGCTCCGTCCTCACCGGCTCGCTCGGCGCCCTCGACGCGGTCTGGGCGCAGCTGCGCTCCCTGCGCGGGGAGGGCGCCGGACTGGTCAAGGTCCGGCAGGCGGCGGCCATGACGGCGCACGCCCGCTGGATGTACGCGTCCGCGCTGGCCCGTACGGAGAGCCGCGGGATGGCCCGCCGGCTCGACCACCCGGGGCAGGACCCGGCGCAGCACCACCGCATCGTGACGGGCGGGCTCGACCGGGTGTGGACGCGGCCGGCGGAGCTGGTCGCATGATCGAACTGGTCTCGGCCGAGCGGTGCATCGCCCCCTCGGCCTTCGGCCTGGGGGGACCCCCGGCGACAAGTGCGTGGAGGTCTGCCCGACCGACGTCTTCGAGCGGGGACCGGAGGGGATCCCGCTGCTCGCCCGGCAGGAGGACTGCCGGACCTGCTTCCTGTGCGAGGCCAACTGCCCGGTGGACGCGCTGTTCGTGTCCCCGCTGACCCGGCCGGTGCCCGAGGACCCGGCCGTACGGGACGAGGCCGGGCTCGCCGGCCGCGGACTGCTCGGCAGCTACCGGCGGGACATCGGCTGGGGCGAGGGACGGACACCGGGCGCCCTGCGGGCGGTCGGCCCCTCGCTCGGCCCGGCGGGCGGCGGCGGGACGGCGCCGCCGATCACGTCCTGAGCCTGAGCGAGGGGCCGACGGCCGCCGACCGCTGCCGACCGCTGGAGACCGCTGGAGACCGCAGCCGACCGCGGCAGACGGTCAGACCGTCAGGACGATCTTGCCGCGGGTGCGGCCCGTGGCGTTCAGCTCCCAGGCCTTCGCCGCGTCGGCGAGCGGCAGCGCGTGCTCCACGTTGACCGTGAGCTTGCCCGCGTCCGCGAGCTCGGCCAGGTGGGTCAGGTCGGCGGTGTCCGGGCGGACCCAGAGCTGGTGGGCGCCCTGGGCGGCCGCGGTGTGGTCGGCGATGGACACCAACCGGTGGCCCTGACCCGGCTTGACCAGGGACCGGAGGGCCGGGATCACGTCGTCGCCGTAGAAGTCCAGGGCGGCGTCCACCCCTTCGGGCGCCAGTTCGCGGACCCGGTCGGCGAAGCCCTCGCCGTACAGGACCGGCTCGGCACCGAGTGAGCGCAGGTAGTCGTGGTTGTGCGCGCCGGCCGTGCCGATGACGCGCAGACCGAGCGCGACGGCGATCTGTACGCCGAAGGAGCCGGTGCCGCCGGCGGCGGAGTGGATGAGCACGGTCTCGCCGGCCTTCACTCCCACGCGGGTGAGCGACTGGTAGGCGGTGAGCCCGGCCAGCGGGATGCCGGCGGCCTGCTCGAAGGTCAGCTCGCGCGGCTTGCGGGCGAGGGTGCGGACGGGGGCGGAGACCAGCTCGGCGTAAGTGCCCAGCTCCACCCACTCCTTGCGGACGTAGCCGTACACCTCGTCGCCGACGGCGTAGTCGAAGGTGTCCTCGCCGACCGCCTCGACGACGCCGGCGACGTCCCAGCCGGGTATGACCGGGTAGCGGACTTCGAGGATCGAGTCGAGGTACCCGGAGGCGAGCTTCCAGTCCACCGGGTTCACGCCGGCGGCCTTGACGCGGACGAGGACCTCGCCCGGAGCGACCTTGGGCTCCGGAACCTCGGTGAGGGTGAGGAGGCGAGTTCAACCAGTCGTTGCAACACCGGCTTCTTGGATCGAGAGTAGCTGCTCACCGAAGACCTCGGCGGGAGTCTTCCAGCCGAGAACTTTGCGGGGTCGATTGTTGATCGCCAGGGCGACGGCCTCGAGGTCCTCGGCAGACCATCTGGCCAGGTCGGTTCCCTTGGGGAAGTACTGGCGCAGTAGCCCGTTCGTGTTCTCGTTCGTCGGTCGCTGCCAGGGCGAGTGCGGATCGGCGAAGAACACTTTCGTCCCGGTGTCGAGAGCGAACTGGGCATGACCGGAGAGTTCCTTCCCCCGGTCCCAGGTGAGGGTCTTGCGCAGCTGCTCGGGCAACTGCGTCATCGACGTGGTGAGTGCCGTGTTCATCGCGATCGCGCCGTAGCCCCCGAGCGAGGGGCCGCTCTTCACGGGCGGATTCTCGCCCCAGCCCTCGAGCCGGGGCAGGTGCACCAGGAGCGTGGAGCGGCTGCTGCGCTCGACGAGCGTGCCGATCGCGGAGCGGCCCGTCCCGATGATCAAGTCGCCCTCCCAGTGTCCCGGGGCCGCACGGTCCCCGGCCTCGGCGGGGCGTTCGCTGAGGACGACGTCTGCGGTGACATGCCCCCGCGGCTTGTTCTGCGACCGCGCTCGGGGAGCCCGCAGCGCCCGGCCAGTGCGCAGGCACGTGACCAGTTCCCGCTTGAGCGCGCCACGGCCCTCGATGAACAGTGCCTGGTAGATCGCCTCATGACTGATACGCATGGACTCATCCTCGGGGAAGTCGACAGGGAGCCGGTGCGAGATCTGTTCCGGGCTCCATGCCATCGCCCATCGTCTGTCCTGCCGGTGCGGCTTGTTCAGCCCTTTCCACTCAGGTGCCTGCGGCCCCGCGACGACTGTCCCGTCAGGCCGGCGGACGTTCCCGGCCAGCCGCTCCTGCACGTACTCACGCAACGGGTCGTTGCCCAGGAGCTTCGCGCTCTTCGGACGTTTGGCCGCCTGCTGGGCCTTCCACTGCGCGACCGTCGCGCGGTACTCCTGCTTGCCGGCGCGCGTGGCGGCGTTGCGGCGCAGTTCCCGAGAGATCGTCCCCGGGTCACGCCCCAGAGCGCGGGCGATCTCGCGCACGCCCTTGTCCGTCGCCCTGAGGATCGCGATCTCCTCGCGCTCCTCGAACGTCAGGTAGCGGCCCGAGGGCTCGGCCAACGTGATCGGAGGCATGCCGCCAGCGTGACGAAACCACCTCGCACCCACCGGCCATGACACGCCGACCGCCAGCGACGCCTCCACCGTCGTGACCCCCGTGGCGATCAGCCGCCAAAACTGGCGCTGCACGACCCGAGAGGGATCAGGCCGCCCCGGTGAACGCATCGCCGGCCGCAACGCACGGTCAGCACGCCACTGCCGACGCCTCCCCTCCGGAACATCGCTGGTCTTCAAACTCCATTCCGCCGTAGCCACGCCGCACACCTCCGAGATCAGGGTGTTGCGACGACCAATTGAATCCGCCGGATGTCAGGCGTTCCGTATGCGGTGTATGTGATTGCCTTCATGATCATCCCCAACGGGGGGCCCGACGTCCGTATTCCGAGGGCGAGGGGCCCTTCTTCCGGAATCACCCGTTCCGTGGAGGGTCGTTCAGGCGGGCAGGGTGTTGCGGTGAGAGCTGCGCCGGGCCGCGCTGAACAGGGCCTGGATCTGCGCCCCGGACTGCTCCACGTCGTCGAGGGGGGAGGGGAAGGGGATCCGTACGTCGCGGTGGCCGCGCCGTTCCTCCAGGCGCAGGGTGATCCCGTACCGGTCCATGGCGAGGGGCAGCGCGCGCAGGACTGCGGCCCCGGCCCCCGCCTCGGAAGCCGGCCGCGCCCCCGTCGCCGGCTGCGGCCGGACCAGGCGCAGCAGGAGGGTGACGAGTTCGGCGTGGTCGTCGAGGAGGTGGGTGAGCATCCCGGCCTCGTAGGGGGCGAGCGGGTCGGGGCAGGCCGCGTCCAGCTCGTCGAGACCGACGTACGAGCGGGCGCCGCCGGCAGTTTCGAGGACGGCCCGGCCGAACTCCACGCAGGTGGACTCGGAGTCCTCGTCCGCATAAGGGGTGAGCAGGCGGCCGACGAGGGTGACCCGGGCGCGCACGCGGTCCCGTACGGGGGTGGGCGCGATGTCCGTGAACTCCAGCCGGATCGCGGGGCGTTGCTCGGCGCGGCCGCCCGGCTCGGCGGGGTGCAGGTGCAGTCGGCCGAGGGGGTCGGTGCCGTCGAGGTGGCGGATCTCCGTGCGCTGCCCGTCGGTGACGACGGTCATGGAGTGGGCGGCGGCCAGGATGGACCGGACCCGCTCGGCGTCGGTGGGCAGCGGCAGGGGCAGGTGCATGTGGATCTCCGTCGTCCCGAGTGGCGAGATGGCATGTACTTAGGTATGCCTAACCTAACCTACCCGGCGGGTGAGGGGTAGCCCGGGTCGGCTCGCCGGGGTGTCTCAGCTGCCTCGTGTCGGTGTTGGGCTGAACGGGTGAAACGCGAGAGGATGGGGGGATGCACATGAAGCGCAAGGCCGAGGCGGCCTGGTGAGCAGGTACGACGTCACCGACGAACAGTGGGAGGGGCTCGCGCAGGTGGTCCCCCTGCGGAGTCGCAACGAGTGGCCCTCCCGGGTGGATCACCGCACGATCCCCACGGTTCCGGGGGCGTCCGCGGCGGAGCAGCGCCGCTTCGTGGTGATCCGGGTCCAGGTCTTCGCGGACGCGCGGGAGGTGGCGGAGTACCTGATCGCGCAGATCCCGGTGCTGCTGGACCTCACGGGCGCGGACGGCGAAGTCGCCAAGCGGATCCTGGACTTCAGCAGTGGCGTGGTCTTCGGCCTCGGCAGCGGGATGCACCGGGTCGACCGGAACGTCTTCCTGCTGGCGCCCGTCGGGACCGAGGTGGAGGGGATCGCGGCCGCGGCCGTCCCCCGATCGTAGGAAGGTCCCGCGGGCGGAACGGTTCGCCGGACCCTCGGGGGGTCCGGCGGGCCGTACCGTCCCGCGCATGACCTTGCCCCTCACCACCCCGGCGCCCCCTTCCGCGGCCACCGCCACGCCTCCCGCCGCACCGACCGGGCCTGCCACCGCGACGGCTTCGACCGTGTCCGCCGGCCCGGGGTTAGCCGCGGCCCCGGTCCAGGCTCCGGTCCCGGTTCCGGCCTCGGTCCCGGCCTCGGCCCAGGTTCCGCCCCAGGCCGCGGTTCCGGCCCCGGCCCCGGTTCCGGCCCCGGCCCCGGCCCCGGTTCCGGCCCCGGTTCCGGCCCCGGCCCCGGCCCCGGCCCCGGCCCCGGCCCCGGTTCCGGCCCCGGCCTCGGCCCCGGCCCCGGCCCCGGTTCCGCCCCAGGCCACGGCCCCGGCCACGGCCCAAGCCCCGGCTCCGGTCCAGCCCGCCGCAGGCGCCCCGCATCTGCGGCCGGCCGTGACCGAGTTGAGGCTCTCCGCCTACGGGGCGCACCGCGGGGCCCGGTTCGCCCTCGGTCCCGTCACCCTCTTCGCCGGGCCGAGCGGGAGCGGCAAGTCCCAGGTCCTGGAGGCCTACGGGGCGCTGGCCGCCCTCGGTTCCGGGGCCACCCTGGACGAGGTGTTCCCCGACCCGCGGGCCCGGATCCCCGACCGCGCGGCGCCCGACGCCGAGCGGCGCCGGGGGTTCCGGATCGGCTGCACGGTCGACGGCCCCGCCGGGCCGGTCCGGCTCGACCTCGCCGTCCAGGCGGAGCCCGCGCTGCGGATCGTCGGTGAACGGCTCTCCGTGGACGGGCAGGTCCTCCTCGCCACCGCCCTGCGCGACCCCGGGCGACGGTCCGTCCAGGCGGCCTGGCTGACCGGCGGAGCCACCGGGGTCACCCGGGCCCCGCTGCCCGACGACCGCCTCGGGACCGCGCTGCTCCCGCTGCGCGTCGCCGGGGCCACCGAGGGGCAGCGGCAGGTGCTGGCCGCCGCCGAGCAAGTGGTGGTCGCGCTGCGCTCGGTGTTCCCCTGCGACCCCCGCCCGGAACGGATGCGGGAGCCCGTCGCGCCGGGGGAGGGGCGACTGCTGGGCGACTGCGCCAACCTGGCCGACGTGCTGCGCCGGACCCGCCTGGAGTGCGGCACCCGGTACGGGCTGCTGACCGGGGCCGCCCGGACCGGGTGCGCGGGGTGGGTGGCCGGCCTGGACGTACGGGCTCCCGAGGGCGGCCCGGTCACCGGCCTGCTGGACCGGGGCCCGTCGAGGCCCGCCACCGAACTGGCCCGGCTGGGCGCGGGCGAGCTGCGCTTCCTCGCCCTCGCGCTGGTGCTGCTGACCGGGCCGGGGGTCCTGGACGTGGACCCGGCGGCCGAACTGCCCTCCGCACGGCAGACGCTGGCGGTGCTCGCGGACGGCTTCGACCGGGACCTGGACGGTCGGCAGACCGCCGAACTGCTGCGGCTGGCCGTACTGGCCTGCGGGCGCGGGCAGGTCAGGCTGGCGGCCTCGGCGGGCGAGGCCTGCGCGACGGCCGCCCGGGGGGTTGCGGGGGTCTCGGTGGTAGACCTGGGTGCATGAGCGAAGAACGTGGAGCGACCGGGGAAGAGAAGGGGGCCGGCGAGCGGATCGACCGGCTCCAGCGGCGGCTGGCCGAGTTCGCGGCGGCGCGCGGGTGGGAGCCCTTCCACACGCCCAAGAACCTGGCGGTGGCGCTGAGCGTCGAGGCGGCCGAACTGGTGGAGATCTTCCAGTGGCTGACGCCCGAACAGTCCGCCAAGGTCATGGAGAAGCCGGACACCGCACACAGAGTGGCCGATGAGGTGGCGGACGTACTCGCCTATCTGCTGCAGTTCTGTGAGGTTCTCGGGGTCGATGTGCTGGATGCGCTCGCCGCGAAGATCGACCGGAACGAGCTGAGGTTCCCCGTCCCGGGCACTCCGGGGGCAGATCGTCACTCTTCGGAGTGATGGCGATATCCACAACCATCTTCGGTGTCCACAATTTCCGAATACCCCTGGCTTTACCGGCCCGTTGCCCTCACTCTGGGTAGTGGAGAGAACGGCAAGATGTCGTGCGGACGGGGGACGGCATATGGACGCGGTACGGCTCATCGCAGCCGGCCGGCACGCGCTGGCGCAGAGCGGGGCTGCATGGGACATCGTGGGCGAGGCCTGGCAGGCGCAGGCCCTCGCCCAGGGCATCGGGAGCTGGCTGGCCGTCACCGGGCCGCCGGAGCTGAGATCGGAGGCACGGGGGCTGGGTGAAGCGGGGAGCAGAGGCTGCGGGGTGCTCGACCGGGCGGCTCTGCGGGGAGAGGGCTATGCGCCCGATCTCCCGCCCCGGGCCGCGCAGTTGACCGAGGTGACGGACGCCCGGCAGGCGTTGCTCGGGCTCCAGGCGCTGCTCGGCGAAGTGGGCATAGCGCTGGTCGGGGTGGCCTGCGGGACGGACGATGAGGGTCTGTACTGGCAGTGCATAGAGTCGATAGACGCGGCCGACGAGTCGAGCGACCGGGTCCGGGCGATCCTGCGACGGCTGGCCGTGCGCGAGCGGGGATCGGCCTCCGGGGTGGCCTGAGACGGCGTGGCCGGGCCGGCGTGCCCTGAGCCGGGACGGCCCTCCCCGGGGTGTGGCCGGACGGGGGCGGCCTGATCAGGCGTGCTTCGGCGTCGGGGGTGCTTCGGTGGGGTCCCGCCGCGCGCGACGGGACCCGGGCGGTCAGGAGGACCGGTAGGACGGGCGGTCTCCGCCCTCCGGGGTGCGGCCGCCCTGGTGCAGCGCAGTGCCGGGGCTGCGGTCGGTGGAGGACTGGAGGTCGGCGTCGAGCTGGGAGAGGTCGGCGTTCAGGGCGGCCATCAGCTCTTCCATCTGCTGCAGCAGGCCCTTCGGCGCGCCGCCCTGGGCGGGTACCGCGGACTCCTGGCGTGCGTGGTCGTGCGCTGCCTGTCCGGTCTGGCAGTCCTGACGGGATTGCCGGAGGGTCTCCGGCGCGGACTCCTGGGACATGGCGGCCTCCTCGGCCCTGGCCCTTCCGGGGCGGAAGGGGGCGGTGGACGCACCGGCGAAGGCCGCCGGCGCGCGGGCCGGGCGGTCCGGCTCCGTCCGAGCCAACGATCCCCATCCGGGCTGGTCACTGGCGCGGGCGGCGGCGACCGCCCGGTTGACGCAGATTCACCCGGCCGGGGCCGAAGGGGCAGGATGGAGACATGGATCTCCGTATCTTCACCGAGCCCCAGCAGGGCGCGAGCTACGACACCCTCCTGAGCGTCGCCAAGGCCACCGAGGACCTTGGCTTCGACGCCTTCTTCCGCTCGGACCACTACCTGCGCATGGGTGCGGCCGACGGTCTGCCCGGTCCCACCGACGCCTGGATCACCCTGGCCGGCCTGGCCCGTGAGACCGAGCGGATCCGGCTGGGCACCCTGATGACGGCCGGCACCTTCCGCCTCCCCGGCGTGCTCGCCATCCAGGTCGCACAGGTCGACCAGATGTCGGGCGGCCGGATCGAACTCGGGCTGGGGGCGGGCTGGTTCGAGGAGGAGCACAAGGCGTACGGCATTCCCTTCCCCGCCGAGCGCCTCGCCCGGCTGGAAGAGCAGCTGGAGATCGTCACCGGCCTGTGGGCCACCGAGCCCGGAGCCACCTTCGACTACGCCGGCGTCCACTACCAGGTGGAGAACTCCCCGGCGCTGCCCAAGCCGGCCCAGGACAAGATCCCGGTCCTGATCGGCGGCCACGGCGCGAAGCGCACCCCGCGCCTCGCCGCCCGGTACGCGGACGAGTTCAACATGCCCTTCGCCTCGATCGCGGACAGCGAGCGGCAGTTCGGCCGGGTCCGCACGGCCGTCGAGGAAGCCGGCCGCAAGCCCGGCGACCTCGTCTACTCCAACGCGCTGGTCGTGTGCGTGGGCAAGAACGACGCCGAGGTGGCCCGGCGGGCCGCCGCCATCGGCCGCGACGTGGCGGAGCTCAAGGCCAACGGCCTGGCCGGCTCCCCGGCCGAGGTCGTCGACCGGATCGGAGCCTACGAGGCGGTCGGCTCCTCCCGCCTCTACCTCCAGCTGCTCGACCTCGGCGATCTCGACCACCTGGAGCTGATCTCCACCGGGGTCCAGTCCCAGCTCGGCTGACGGGGCGGTCACCGTGCCCCGCGCATCCCGGCCGCTCGCCGAGGCCCTGGCCCGCCCCGGCGGGCGGACCGTGCTCCTGGACGGCGGGCTGAGCAACCAGCTCGCCGACCAGGGCTGCGACCTGTCCGGCGGCCTGTGGACGGGCCGGGTCCTCGCCGAGCGGCCGGAACAGGTGACGGCCGCCCACACCGCCTACGCGCGGGCCGGCGCCGAGGTGCTGATCACCGCGAGCTACCAGGTGGGGTACGCCGCCTTCGCCCGGCACGGCCACGGCCCGGAGCGCACCACGGCCCTGCTGCGGCGCAGCGTGCGGCTGGCCGACGAGGCAGCCCGGGCCGCGGAGCACGGGGTGTGGGTCGCCGCGTCCGTGGGCCCGTACGGGGCGGTGCTCGCGGACGGCTCCGAGTACCGGGGACGGTACGGCCTGAGCGTGCGGGAGCTGGCCGACTTCCACCGGCCCCGGATCGCGGCGCTGCTGGCCGAGGGCCCCGACCTGCTGGCCCTGGAGACCGTCCCGGACGCCACCGAGGCCGAAGCCCTGCTCGCCGTGCTCGCGGAGAGCGGAGCCCGGGCCTGGCTGAGCTACACGGTGGCGGACGGCCGCACCCGGGCCGGGCAGCCGCTGCCCGAGGCCTTCGCCCTCGCCGCCGGGTCCCCGCAGGTCATCGCCGTCGGCGTGAACTGCTGCGACCCGGCGGAGGTCCTGCCCGCCCTCGAAGCGGCCGCCGCCGTCACGGGGAAACCGCTGCTGGCCTACCCCAACGACGGCTCGGTCTGGGAGCCCGCCACCGCCACCTGGCGGGCCCCGGCCACCCCCGCCCCCTGGCCCACGGCCGCCTGGCGGCGCACCGGAGCCCGCCTCATCGGCGGCTGCTGCCGCATCGGCCCGGACCGGATCGCGGACCTGGCGGCTACGCTCCGCTGAGGTCCCAGCGCACGCCCGGCGACCCGCCGCCCGAGGCCACGAGAGCGGTCATCTCCGCTTCCACGGCGGCCAGTTCCTCCGGACGCTCCGTCAGGAGCAGCTGCTCGCGGTAGTGCACGAGCGCGGTGAGGAGCAGTTGGGTCTCCTCGGGTTCCAGGGCGCACATCCGGCGCGCGGCGGCGACGGACTCGGCGCGCAGGGCAAGCGCTATCCCGGGCCGGTGGGCGAACTCCTGACGGCTGTACGCGAACAACGCGGCCGCCAGCAGCGGCAGATAGGCCAACGGACTCACCCGGACGAGGACGCGATAGGCGGCCACCCGCTCCCGGACGGGCAGCGTGCCCGATCCGAGGAGCGCCACCCGGGCTCGCAGCACGGCGTCGTGATTGATGTTCTCCGTGGGATTCATGAGGGAGATTCTGTGATCCGCACAGGGCCCCGAACAAGACAAATCGGCTGTGCCGTCCGTCCTACGAAAACGGCCTCTGACCTGTCATGATGGATACGTCATCACCCTGGAGACCCCGAACCGGGACCCCCGATCGAAGAGACGGTCTAGTCCTCGCCCATCACCGCCTCGCATCCGGGGCACACGGCGTCGGCGTACTCCGGCGGGCACCAGGCGTCCGGATGTTCGGACGGTTTCCAGTCGGCCGTTTCCATGGCGAAGGTGTCCTTGCCGCACATGGTCCGCGGGCCGCGCTCGGAGCCGCCTCCCGGGGCGGTGGGCGCGGCGTGCACCCGGTGGACGGATCCCGCCGCCGGATGGTCGAGCTCGTACACAACGACGATGCCGCTCATGTTTCGACGGTAGGCGCCGCCGGAAAATAGGGCGCGGGCAACACCGCTGACCAGCAACAATCGCTCGCATGTTCCTGACGATCTCCACGACCGGCACGGCCGAGCGACCCGCCACCGACCTGGGCTTCCTGCTGCACAAGCATCCCGGCCGGACGCAGGCGTTCTCCACCTCCCATGGCACCGCCCACGTCTTCTACCCCGAAGCCACGGACGAGCGGTGCACGGCGGGCCTGCTGCTGGAAGTGGACCCCGTCGCGCTCGTGCGCCGCGGTCAGGGCAAGGGCCAGGGCGGCACGCCGGACGCCGCGCTCGCGCAGTACGTCAACGACCGCCCCTACGCCGCCTCTTCGCTGCTGGCCGTCGCGCTGAGCGGCGTGTTCCGCAGCGCGTTGAAGGGGCAGTGCGCGGCCCGCCCCGAGCTGCCCGACGAGGTGCGCCCGCTGCGCATCGAGATCCCGGTGCTGCCCGCCAGGGGCGGCGCCGAGCTCGTGCGCCGGCTGTTCGGCCCGCTCGGCTGGGAATCGGTCACGGCCACCCCGGTCGCGCTCGACGAGACCTTCCCGGAGTGGGGCGACTCCCGGTACGTACGCCTCGTCCTGGAGGGCGAGCTGCGGCTGTCCGACGCACTGCGCGGCCTGTACGTCCTGCTGCCCGTCCTCGACGACTCCAAGCACTACTGGATCGCCTCCGACGAGGTGGACAAGCTGCTGCGCGCCGGAGACGGCTGGCTCGCCGACCACCCGGAGAGCGGGCTGATCACCTCCCGCTACCTGGCCCGCCACAAGCGGCTGACCCAGGACGCCCTGGAGCGCCTGGAGCTGGTCCGCCTCGCCGAGGCCGACGGCAGCGAGGTGGAGGAGCTCGACAACGCGGTCGACGAGACCATCGACACGGAGGAGAAGCCCGTACCGCTCGCGGTGCTGCGCCGCGAGGCGATCCTCGCCGCGCTGGGCGCGGCCGGCGCGGCCCGCGTCCTCGATCTGGGCTGCGGCCAGGGCCAGTTGGTGCAGGCGCTGCTCAAGGATCCGGCGTACACCGAGATCGTCGGCGTGGACGTGTCCGTCCGGGCGCTGAACATCGCCGCGAAGCGGCTGCGGCTGGAGCGGATGGGGGAGCGGCAGAGCTCCCGCGTCCGCCTGACGCAGGGCTCGCTCGCCTACACCGACAAGCGGCTCGCGGGCTATGACGCGGCCGTGCTCAGCGAGGTCATCGAGCACCTGGACCTAGAGCGGCTGCCCGCGCTGGAGTACGCGGTCTTCGGCTCGGCCCGCCCCCGCACGGTCCTCGTGACCACCCCGAACGTCGAGTACAACGTCCGCTGGGAGACCCTGCCCGCCGGGCACGTCCGGCACGGCGACCACCGCTTCGAGTGGACCCGCGAGGAGTTCCGGACCTGGGCCGGGGGCGTCGGCTCCCGGCACGGCTACTCCGTCGCGTACCTGCCCGTCGGGGACGACGACCCCGAGGTGGGCCCGCCGACCCAGATGGCCGTCTTCACCCTGACCACCGGCACCATCAGCACCACCAACACCGACACCCCGAAGGAGGGCGAGGCAGCATGACCACCGACACCGACGCCAGTACCACCACCGACCGCAAGCGCGTACTTCCCGTCACCGATCTGTCCCTCGTCGTCCTGATCGGCGCCACCGGTTCCGGCAAGTCCACCTTCGCCCGCACGCACTTCAAGCCGACCGAGGTCATCTCCTCCGACTACTGCCGGGGCCTGGTCGCCGACGACGAGAACGACCAGGGCGCCAGCAAGGACGCCTTCGAGGTCCTGCACTACATCGCGGGCAAGCGGCTCGCCGCCGGCCGCCTCACCGTGGTCGACGCCACCAGCGTCCAGGCCGAGTCCCGCCGGCAGCTGGTCCAGCTCGCCCGCGAGTACGACGTGCTGCCCATCGCGATCGTCCTCGACCTGCCCGAAGAGGTCTGTGCGGAGCGCAACGCGGCCCGCCCCGAGCGGGCGAAGCTGCCGCGCGCCGTCATCCAGCGCCACCGCCGCGACCTGCGGCGCTCGCTGCGCGGCCTGGAGCGCGAGGGCTTCCGCAAGGTGCACGTGCTGCGCACGCCCGCGGAGGTCGAGTCGGCCGAGGTGGTCCTGGAGAAGCGCTTCAACGACCTCACGCACCTCACCGGCCCCTTCGACATCATCGGCGACATCCACGGCTGTGCCTCCGAGCTGGAGACCCTGCTCGGAAAGCTCGGCTACGAGGACGGCGCCCACCCCGAGGGCCGCACCGCCGTGTTCGTCGGCGACCTCGTCGACCGCGGCCCGGACAGCCCGGGCGTCCTGCGCCGGGTGATGGGCATGGTCGGCTCCGGCAACGCCCTGTGCGTGCCCGGGAACCACGAGAACAAGCTCGCCCGTCACCTCAAGGGATCCAAGGTCCAGCGGACCCACGGCCTCGCCGAGACGATCGAGCAGCTCGAAGGGGAGCCGGAGGAGTTCGTCCGGGAGGTCCGCACCTTCATCCAGGGCCTGGTCAGCCACTACGTCCTCGACGGTGGCAAGCTCGTGGTCTGTCACGCCGGGCTGCCCGAGAAGTACCACGGCCGCACCTCCGGCCGGGTGCGCTCGCACGCCCTGTACGGGGAGACCACGGGCGAGACCGACGAGTTCGGGCTGCCCGTGCGCTACCCGTGGGCCGAGGACTACCGGGGCAAGGCCGTCGTGGTCTACGGCCACACCCCCGTCCCGAACACCGCCTGGATCAACAACACCATCTGCCTCGACACCGGAGCCGTCTTCGGCGGGAGGATGACCGCCCTGCGCTGGCCCGAGCGCGAGCTGGTCGACGTACCGGCCGAGAAGGTCTGGTACGAGCCGGTCAAGCCGCTCGTCACCGAGGTTCCCGGCGGGCACGACGGGCGTCCGCTCGACCTGGCCGACGTCCACGGCCGCCGGATCGTCGAGACCCGGCACCTGGGCAACGTCAACGTCCGCGAGGAGAACGCGGCCGCCGCGCTGGAGGTGATGAGCCGCTTCGCCGTGGACCCGCGCCTGGTCCCGTACCTCCCGCCGACCATGGCGCCGACCGCCACCTCGCAGACGGAGGGCTACTTGGAGCACCCCGCCGAGGCCTTCGCCCAGTACCGCAAGGACGGCATCGCGCAGGTCGTCTGCGAGGAGAAGCACATGGGCTCCCGCGCCACCGTGCTGCTCTGCAAGGACGCCGCCGCGGCCCGCGAGCGGTTCGGGGTCGACGGTCCCACCGGGTCCGTCTACACCCGCACCGGACGGCCCTTCTTCAAGGACCCCGAGGTCACCGAGGAGGTCCTCGGCCGGATCCGCTCGGCGGTCACCGACGCCGGGCTGTGGGAGGAACTGGCCACCGACTGGCTGCTCCTCGACGGCGAACTGCTGCCCTGGTCACTGAAGTCCGCCGGCCTCCTGCGCAACCAGTACGCCGCCGTGGGCGCGGCCTCCGGCGCCGTGTTCCCGGAGGCCCTCGCCGCCCTGGAGGCGGCCGCGGCCCGGGGCGTCGACACCGGGGAGCTGCTGGAGCGCCAGCGCGGGCGCGCCGCGGACGCGGCGAAGTTCACCGAGGCGTACCGGCGTTACTGCTGGAGCACCGACGGGCTGGACGGCGTACGGTTCGCCCCGTTCCAGCTGCTGGCCGCGGCCGGGCGCTCGCTGGCGGCCGTACCCCATGACGAGCAGCTGTTCTGGCTGGACCGGCTCGTCGCCGCCGACGAGGCCGCCGGGACCGGACTGCTGCGCCGCACCGGCCGGATCCTGGTGGACACCGCCGACGAGGCCTCGGTACGGGCGGGCACCGACTGGTGGCTGGAGCTGACGGCCGCCGGCGGCGAGGGCATGGTCGTCAAACCGCTCCAGGCGTACGCCAAGGACGGCAAGGGCCGGCTCGTGCAGCCGGGGGTGAAGGTGCGCGGACGCGAGTACCTGCGGATCATCTACGGTCCCGAGTACACGCGCCCGGACCACCTGGAGCGGCTGCGCGGGCGCCACCTCGGGCACAAGCGCTCGCTCGCCCTGCGCGAGTACGCGCTCGGTCTGGAGGCCGTGGACCGGCTGGCGGCCGGGGAGCCGCTGTGGCGGGTCCACGAGGCGGTCTTCGCCGTCCTCGCGCTGGAGTCGGAGCCGGTGGACCCGCGGCTCTGAGGGCTCCGGGCCGCAGCACTTGGCGTCAAGGAAGGACCCCCGTACGGCCGCTCATTAGGTCGTATGGGGGAACTTTCGCGGAGAACTCCGGGAAAACGACCGGCGGGATCGTTCATCCAGGGCAGCGGAATGTCCGCGACCCTGGAAGGACGGAACGTCACCTATGAAGATGACCGCGCGCGGAAGCATTGCGGCACTCATGACCTGTATGGCCGCGGCAGGCGCGGCCACCCCGGCCATGGCCGACGCGGTGCCGGTGGGAGTCCCCCTGGACGCGGTGCGGACCACGCTGGGCGTGGACGTCCCGCACCTGGCCACCGGAGTGCCGGTGCCGGTGGTCGGAGCGCCCGAGGCGCCCCGCTTCCACAAGGGCGACATGCTGCCGACCCCACTGCTGCCGGCGGTGCCGATCGGCACCGAGCTCGGCGACACCCTCCTCACCTCCCCGGTGCCGAACCTGGCCGGAAAGCCGGAGACGGACGGCGAGGGCTCGCTGGACGCCCCCGCGACCACGATGCGCACCCGGACCCCGGGCCTGCTCGTCGGCTCCCCGCTGACCATGCCCGACGCGTCCAACCACGGGCTGCCGAACGTGACCGCCCCCGCGCTGGGCGTCATCGCCCCGGACCTCACCGGCACCCCGAAGGCCCTGCTCGGCCTGCGCTGAACCGGCGGGCCCGGCCCGCCGCCGGGATCCGGCGGTCCGAACCCGCTGAGCCGACGCCACGTCAAAAAGCCGCCCGGTCTGCGAACGTGTACGGCATGGGATTCCATGTCGATTCCGAGACCGGGCGGCTTCGCCGCGTCATCCTCCACCGGCCCGACCTGGAGCTGAAGAGGCTCACGCCGAGCAACAAGGACGCGCTGCTCTTCGACGACGTGCTGTGGGTGCGCCGGGCCCGCCAGGAGCACGACGGCTTCGCCGACGTCCTGCGCGACCGGGGCGTGGAGGTGCACCTCTTCGGTGACCTGCTGGTGGAGGCCCTGGACATCCCGGAGGCGAGACACCTCGTCCTGGACCGGGTCTTCGACGAGAAGGAGTACGGTCCGCTCGCCGCCGACCACCTGCGGGCGGTCTTCGACGGACTGCCCTCGGCGGACCTGGCAGAGGCGCTGATCGGCGGGATGACCAAGCGGGAGTTCCTGGCGCGGCACGCGGAGCCGGTGTCGGTCCGCTTCCACGCCCTGGAGCTGGACGGCTTCCTGCTGGGGCCGCTTCCGAACCACCTCTTCACCCGGGACACCTCCGCCTGGATCTACGACGGGGTGTCCATCAACGCGATGCGCTGGCCGGCCCGGCAGCGCGAGACCGTGCACTTCGAGGCCATCTACAAGCACCACCCGCTCTTCACCGGCTCCGGCCCCTTCCACACCTGGTCGCAGGGGCAGGCCGACTATCCCTCCACCATCGAGGGCGGCGACGTCCTGGTCATCGGCAACGGCGCCGTGCTGATCGGGATGAGCGAGCGGACCACCCCGCAGGCGGTGGAGATGCTGGCGCGCGGGCTGTTCGCCGCCGGGTCGGCGACGACGATCGTGGCGCTCGACATGCCCAAGCGGCGTGCGTTCATGCACCTGGACACGGTGATGACGATGGTCGACGCGGATACGTTCACGCAGTACGCGGGCCTGGGCATGCTGCGCTCCTACACGATCGAGCCCGGCGGCGGGCCGAGCGAGCTGAAGGTGACCGACCATCCGCCGGAGCACATGCACCGGGCCATCGCCGCCGCCCTCGGGCTGGACGCGATCCGGGTGCTCACGGCCACCCAGGACGTGCACGCCGCCGAGCGCGAGCAGTGGGACGACGGCTGCAACGTGCTGGCCGTGGAGCCGGGCGTGGTCGTCGCGTACGAGCGGAACGTCACGACCAACACCCACCTGCGCAAGCAGGGCATCGAGGTGATCGAGATCCCGGGCAGCGAGCTGGGGCGGGGGCGGGGCGGACCGCGCTGCATGAGCTGCCCGGTGGAGCGGGACGCGGTGACCTAGCCGGGCCGGGCCGGGCCAGGCCAGGCCGGGCCGGGCCGGCCCGGGGTGCGGGGCGGAGGCCGAGGGGCGGGTTCGTATGCGAACGCTCTGTATATCAATGCAGGCCGTCGTATAGACTTCCAGCATCCCCTGTCACCGTGACTCTGGAGCGCCCCCATGGCCACCGATCTTGTCGGCCGCAGTTTCCTCAAGGAGCTCGACTTCACCGCCGCCGAGTTCCGCGGCCTGGTCGAGCTCGCCGCCGAACTCAAGGCGGCCAAGAAGGCCGGGACCGAGCTGCGCCGCCTCCAGGGCAAGAACATCGCCCTGATCTTCGAGAAGACCTCCACGCGCAC
The DNA here is from genome assembly GCF_057834385.1 of Streptomyces sp. GL_141. Lineage (NCBI taxonomy): Bacteria > Bacillati > Actinomycetota > Actinomycetes > Kitasatosporales > Streptomycetaceae > Streptomyces > Streptomyces sp. GL_141. The sequence goes on along the minus strand of NZ_CM174402.1, from coordinate 1,920,169 downwards.
CCGCTGCGCCTTCGAGGTCGCGGCCGCCGATCAGGGCGCCCACACCACGTACCTCGACCCCTCCGGCTCCCAGATGGGCCACAAGGAATCGGTCAAGGACACGGCGCGGGTGCTGGGCCGGATGTTCGACGGCATCCAGTACCGGGGTGACGCGCAGGACACCGTCGAGCAGCTCGCCGCCCACTCCGGCGTGCCCGTCTTCAACGGCCTCACCGACGACTGGCACCCCACGCAGATGCTGGCCGACGTGCTCACGATGACCGAGCACTGCGCCAAGCCGCTGGAGCGGATCGCCTTCGCCTACCTCGGCGACGCCCGCTTCAACATGGGCAACTCCTACCTGGTGACCGGCGCACTGCTGGGCATGGACGTACGGATCGTGGCGCCGGAGCACTACTGGCCGGCCGCCCCCGTGGTGGCCGCGGCGCGCGAGCTGGCGGCTGCCAGCGGCGCCCGGATCACGCTCACCGAGGACCTCGCGGAGGGCGTCGGGCAGGCCGATTTCGTGGTGACCGACATCTGGGTGTCCATGGGGGAGCCCAAGGAGGTCTGGGACGAGCGGATCGAGGCGCTGAGCCCGTACGCCGTCACCATGGACGTGCTGCGCGCCACCGGGAACCCGGACGTGAAGTTCATGCACTGCCTGCCGGCGTTCCACGATCTCGGCACCAAGGTGTCCCGGGAGATCCACGAGCGGCACGGGCTGGAATCGCTGGAGGTGACGGACGAGGTGTTCGAGTCCGCGCACTCCGTCGTCTTCGACGAGGCCGAGAACCGGCTGCACACCATCAAGGCCGTGCTCGTCGCGACCCTCGCGGGGCCGGCCGCATAGTCATGCGCCGGAGCGCAGGCGCCGGGGTCCAGGTGCCCTAGCGGGCCGGCCGGGACGGCAGGGTGAACCACACGGCCTTGCCGTGCGGGGTGGCGCGGTGGCCGCAGGCCGAGCTCAGGGTCCGGATCAGCAGCAGGCCGCGGCCGTGCTCCTGCCAGGGGTCGGGATGGGCGTCGTCCGGGCCGGGGGCGGTCAGGTCGGCGGGGGGCTGCGGGTCCCCGTCGTGGACCTCGACCTGGCAGCCGTTCGCCAGGAGTTCCACGACGAGCTCGATGGGGGCGTCGCCGGGGGTGTGCTCCACGGCGTTGGCGACCAGTTCGGCGGTGAGCAGTTCGGCGGTGTCGCTGTCGGCGGGCGCGTCGATGTCGGCGAGGGCCGTACGGACGAGGGCGCGGGCGATGGGTACGGCCGCTGTCGTGTGCGGCAGGGTTATCCGCCAGGCGGAGGCGTCGGGCAAGGCAGGACCGTCCGTTCCGTGGGGTCGTGGGGTCGGGGGGGGGCGTGGGTGGAGGGGTGCGGGGGAAATCCTGTTTTCAACGATACGAAGTGGAAATGTCCTGCCGTAGGGCACCCCGACGTGATCGCAAGGGACGTCGGGCACATCGGCTCGGGACGTTCGGTGCGTGTGGCGCCCCGGGCGGGCCGCGGACGCACAGTTATCGCGCTTCCCTGACGACAGTCATGGACCGGTGATACCGTCGGGAGGGTGAGTCCCTTCCTCGGTTCCACACCCGCGACCGAACGCTGGAACCACCTCCGGGTGGACCTGCGCGACGGCGTCGCCACCGTCACCCTCGACCGCCCCGAGAAGCTCAACGCGCTCACTTTCGGCGCCTACGCCGACCTGCGCGACCTGCTCGCCGAACTGTCCAGGGAGCGGTCCGTACGCGCCCTCGTGCTCGGCGGCGAAGGGCGCGGCTTCTGCTCCGGAGGCGACGTCGACGAGATCATCGGCGCCACCCTCGCGATGGACACCGCCCAGCTCCTCGACTTCAACCGGATGACCGGACAGGTCGTGCGCGCCCTGCGCGAATGCCCCTTCCCCGTCATCGCAGCCGTCCACGGGGTCGCCGCCGGCGCCGGGGCCGTCATCGCGCTCGCCGCCGACTTCCGCATCGCCGACCCCACCGCCCGCTTCGCGTTCCTCTTCACCCGGGTCGGCCTCTCCGGCGGCGACATGGGTGCCGCGTACCTGCTGCCCCGCGTCGTCGGGCTCGGACACGCCACCCGGCTGCTGATGCTGGGGGAGCAGGTCAGGGCCCCGGAGGCCGAGCGGATCGGGCTGCTCAGCGAGGTCACCGAGGAGGGCAAGGCCTCCGTACGGGCGGCGGAGCTCGCCGCGCACCTCGCCGCCGGTCCGGCCCTCGCGTACGCGCAGACCAAGGCCCTGCTGACCGCCGAGCTGGACATGCCGCTCGCCGCCTCGGTGGAACTCGACGCGAACACCCAGGCGCTGCTGATGAACGGCGAGGACTACCGGGAGTTCCACGCGGCCTTCACCGGGAAGCGGCCGCCCCAGTGGAAGGGCCGGTAGTGCGATGAGTGCCGGTTCGATGAGCACCGGTTCGACGAGCACCGGCCGGGAGAGCGCCGCCCTGCGGGTCGCCGTGGTCGGCGGGGGCCCGGGCGGGCTGTACGCCGCCGCGCTGCTGGCCCGGCAGGGGCACGCGGTGGACGTGTGGGAGAAGAACGCCCCCGACGACACCTTCGGCTTCGGAGTGGTCCTCTCCGACGAGACGCTCGGCGGCATCGAAGCGGCCGACGCCGTGGTCTACGCGGCCCTGAGCGCCGAGTTCGTCCGCTGGGACGACATCGACATCGTGCACCGGGGCCGGCTGCTGACCTCCGGCGGCCACGGCTTCGCCGCGCTCGGGCGGCGCCGGCTCCTGGAGATCCTGCACGAGCGCTGCGCGGGCCTCGGGGTCCGGCTCCGCTTCCGCACCCCGGCCCCCGAGCCGCAGGCGCTCGCAGCCTCGTACGACCTGGTCGTCGCGGCCGACGGGGTGCACAGCCGGATCCGGGAGGCCGCGGCGGAGCACTACGGGCCCACGCTGACGGGCGGGCGGTGCCGGTACATCTGGCTGGCCGCCGACTTCCCCTTCGAGGCCTTCCGCTTCGAGATCGCGGAGACCGAGCACGGGGTGATGCAACTGCACGCCTACCCGTACTCGGCCGACTCCTCCACCGTGATCGTCGAGATGCGCGAAGAGGTCTGGCACGGCGCCGGCTTCGACCTCTGCGACGAGGCGGAATCCGCGGCGCGCTGCGCGAAGATCTTCGGCGAGGCCCTGCGGGGACGGCCGCTGCGCGGGAACGGCTCCACGTGGACGCGGTTCCGTACGGTGGTCAACGCGCGCTGGTCGCACGGCAACACGGTGCTCATCGGCGACGCCGCGCACACCGCGCACTTCTCGATCGGCTCCGGCACCAAACTGGCCGTGGAGGACGCGCTCGCGCTGGCCCGGGCGGTGGAGGCCGAGGCGGACGTCCCGGCCGCACTGGCCGCCTACGAGGCCGCACGCCGGCCGGCAGTGGCCTCCACCCAGCGGGCCGCGGCCGCCAGCATGCGGTGGTTCGAGGAGCTCGCCGGGTACGTGGAGCAGCCCGCCCGGCAGTTCGCCTTCAACCTCCTCACCCGCAGCCTGCGGGTCACCCACGGCAACCTGCGGCTGCGCGATCCGCGCTTCACGCGCGCGGTGGAGCGCGACTTCGGCTGCCCCCAGGCCCCCGAGGCCCCCGAGGGCGGCCCGGAGGAGCCGGGAACCCCGCCGATGTTCACCCCGTTCACCCTGCGGGGCCTGACCCTGCGCAACCGGGTCGTGGTCTCCCCGATGGACATGTACTCGGCCGACTCCGCAGACGGCGACGGCGTACCGGGCGACTTCCACCTGGTCCACCTCGGCGCGCGGGCCCTGGGCGGGGCAGCCCTGGTGATGACCGAGATGGTCTGCGTCAGCGCCGAAGGCCGGATCACCCCGGGCTGTACGGGCCTCTACACCGCCGGGCAGGCGGCCGCCTGGGCCCGGATCGCCGACTTCGTGCACACCGCGGCGCCCGGCACCGCGCTGGGCGTCCAGCTCGGCCACTCGGGCCGCAAGGGATCGACCCGGGTGATGTGGGAGGGCATGGACGCCCCGCTCCCCGAGGGGAACTGGCCCCTGGTGGCCGCCTCCGCACTGCCCTACCGCCCCGGAGTCTCGGCCGTGCCCCGGGAGATGGGCGCCGCCGACCTGGCCGCCGTCCGCTCCGAGTTCGCGGCCGCCGCCGTCCGGGCCGCGAGCAGCGGCTTCGACCTGCTCGAACTGCACTGCGCGCACGGCTACCTGCTCTCCGGGTTCCTCTCCCCGCTGACCAACCACCGCACCGACGCCTACGGCGGCCCGCTGGAGAACCGGCTCCGCTTCCCGCTGGAGGTCTTCGACGCGGTCCGCGCCGTCTGGCCCGCCGACCGGCCGATGACGGTCCGCCTCTCGGCCACCGACTGGGCGCCGGGCGGCACCTCGCCCGAGGAGGCGGTGGCCATCGCCCGAGCCTTCGCGGCGCACGGAGCGGACGCCATCGACGTCTCCACGGGCCAGGTGGTCGCGGAGGAGACCCCCGAGTACGGGCGCGCGTACCAGACCCCGTACGCTGACCGGATCCGCAACGCCCTGAACGTCCCGGTGATCGCGGTCGGGGCGATCTCCTCCTGGGACGACGTCAACTCCCTGCTGCTGGCGGGCCGGGCGGACCTCTGCGCGCTCGGCCGCCCCCACCTCTACGACCCGCACTGGACCCTGCACGCGGCCGCCGACCAGTCCTACACCGGCCCGGCCGCCCCCTGGCCCGCCCCCTACCGCGCGGGCAGCCGCAAGCCGCCGACGGGGCGGGGGTAGGGTCCCGCCCGCCTAGCGGTGCGGCCGCAGGGTCAGGCACTCGTGGCAGTGGCAGGGCTCCGGATGCGGCCAGTACGGCCCGGCGCCGGAGCGGAGCTCCCAGGCGCGGTACTCCATGAGCACCGCGTAATCCTCGGCGTCCTCCTTGTCGGAGAAGACCGAGCCCTCGGTGATCCGCAGCACGGTGGGAGACCGTACGAGCACGGGCCGGAAGCCGTGCAGGTGGCGGATGGCCAGGTACGCACAGCGGTACACGCGGCCGTGTCGTGGCCGGCCGACGACCTGGCAGCCCTCCCAGCCGCTCACCAGGTCGTGGACGTACACCTTCGCGCCGCCCTTGAACATCTTCGTGCCCGGGCGCTGGCCCTGGCCGCCCTCGCCGTAGCGGCGCCACAGGACCACGTTCGCGGCCAGCATCCAGCAGGGTTCGAGCGGTTCCACGTCGTCCGCGGGGGCGCTCATGCCAGCGCCACCTCCACCCGGTCCTCGACCGGCGTGTAGCCCAGCCGCTGGTAGACGCGGTTGCTGGTGGGGTTCGCCAGGTCGGTGAAGAGCAGCACCTCCGCGGCCCCGGCCGCGTGCGCCGCCTCGGTCGCGGCGTGGGTGGCCCCGGCGGCGTACCCGCGGCCGCGCAGCTCCGGCGGGGTGTAGACCGGGCCGATCCGGGTCACCGCGTCGATCGGGCGGAAGAAGCCGGCCAGCGAGACCGGGGTCCCGGCGTCCTCCCAGAGCAGCATGCCCCCGTACGAGAGCCGGTCGCGCAGGGCCGCCTCGGAGGCGCCGCCGCCCTCGCCGGACTCCTGCTTGAAGGCGGTGACCCACTCCAGGAGCAACGGCAGATCGGCCGCTCCGGCGGGGCGGGCCCGCCCCGCCGGAGCGGGGTCGGGGGCGATGAGTCCGGCGAGCCGGTAGAGGCGGTTCTCCTCCACGACCTCGGTCGGCTTCCCCCAGCAGTCGGCCAGCGCCCTCGCGTCCTCACGGCGGGCGTTGAGCGCGTCGACCCCGGCGAGCAGCGGCTCGGAGGCGAGCGCGGCCCCCAGCTCCCGGACGGCTCCGGCGGGCAGCGTGCCGATCAGCAGAGGGTGCGGAGGGCACTGGACGACGGCGCCCGCGACCAGTCCGTCGGCCCCGGTCCACCAGCCGAAGAGGGGCGGCTCGGACCCGAAGGCGTCCAGGCCCTGCCGCTCCAGCGCGTCGATGACCGTGACCAGCTGGGTGTGGGGGACGGGCTGCGCCGCCACGGCGGGGCGCACGGCGGCCAGCCAGGCCGCCAGATCAGGGGTGAAGGTCCACGTCATGGCCCATGATCGCCCGCGTCCGGCGCGCGGTACAGCCCCCTTTTTCCGGGCCGCCGGGCTCACGGCTCCACGAAGCCCGCCCCCAGGTCCCGCAGCCGCTCGTGCAGTTCCGCGAAGACCGCCGCCGAGCGGTCGCCCGGCCAGTCGGAGGGGAGCAGCTCGCGCGGCAGGCCCGGATCGGCGTACGGGAGCCGGCGCCAGGTGTCCAGGGCGAGCAGGTAGCCGCGGTAGGCGGCCTCCGGGGCGGGGTCGGCCGCGCCCGTCTGCAGGGCGCGCAGGGCGGGCTCGTGCAGGTCGAGGAACTCCTCGTGCTGCTTGGCCAGCGCCGCCAGGTCCCACCAGCGGGCCACCGACTCCGCGGTCGGCGCGAAGCCCAGGTGGGCGCCGCGGAAGAGCTCCACGTACCCCGTCAGGTGCAGCCGCTCCAGGGTGTGCCGGGTCTCCCCGTCCAGGTGGGCCGGCGCGATCCAGACGCCCGGGGCCACCGCGCCGAAGCCCAGCCCGGCCAGCCGGGAGCGCAGCAGGTGCCGCTTCGCCCGCTCCTGCTCCGGGACGGAGAAGACGGCCAGCAGCCACTCCCGGGACTCCGCCGGGCGGGCGGCCCCGTAGATCCGGCGGTCGCCGTCCTCCAGGAGCCGGCGCGCCTCCCCGGAGAGCTCGTACCCCGCCGCGCGGTCCCCGGTCCGTGCGGGCAGCAGGAAGCCGCGCCGCTTCAGCCGGGACACCGACGAGCGGACGGACGGAGCGTCCACGCCGGCCGCGCCCAGCAGGCGGACCAGCGCGGACACCGGGACCGGGCCGGAGAAGGCCCGCCCGTAGGCGCCGTAGAACGTGACGATCAGAGATCGCGGGGTGTGCTGCTCGACCACGGCTTCACTCTAAATGCTCTTCTTGATCGCGCAGCCGGAAGCGCTGCAGCTTGCCCGTCGCCGTCCGGGGCAGGGTGGGCAGGAAGACGAAGGTGCGCGGGCATTTGTGCGGGGCCAGCTCGGTCCGCATGAAGGTGCGCAGGGCGTCCTCGGTGAGGACCGCGCCCTCCCGGGGGACCGTGTACGCGACCACGATCTGCCCGCGCCGCTCGTCGGGGCGGCCGACCACGGCTGCCTCCAGCACGTCGGGATGGCGCAGCAGGGCCTCCTCGACCTCGGGTCCCGCGATGTTGTACCCCGCCGAGATGATCATGTCGTCGGCCCGGGCCACGTAGCGGAAGTAGCCCTCCGCGTCGCGGACGTAGGTGTCGCCCGTGAGGTTCCAGCCGTCCCGTACGTACTCGCCCTGCCGCGGGTCCGCCAGGTAGCGGCAGCCCACCGGCCCCCGCACGGCCAGCAGCCCCGGCACCTCGTCCGCGACCGGCAGCCCCGCCTCGTCCACCACCCGGGCCTGCCAGCCCGGTACCACGCGGCCGGTGGTACCGGGCCGGATGTCCTCGTCGGCCGCCGAGATGAAGATGTGCAGCAGCTCGGTGGCGCCGATCCCGTTGATGATCCGCAGGCCCGTGCGCTCGTACCAGGCCTGCCAGGTCGCGGCCGGCAGGTTCTCGCCCGCCGAGACGCAGCGGCGCAGCGCGGAGAGGTCGTAGGCGCCCGTGTCGTACGGGCCCAGCGTGTCCAGCATCGACCGGTACGCGGTGGGCGCGGTGAACAGCACCGACACCCGGTGCTCGGCCAGCGCGGGCAGCAGCCGGCGCGGGGAGCCGTCCGCGAGCAGCAGCGCCGAGGCGCCGGCCCGCAGCGGGAAGACCACCAGGCCGCCGAGGCCGAAGGTGAAGCCGAGCGGCGGACTGCCCGCGAAGACGTCCTCGGGGCGGGGGCGCAGCACCTCGCGGGAGAAGGTGTCGGCCACCGCGAGGAGATCGCGGTGGAAGTGCATGCAGCCCTTGGGGCGCCCGGTGGTGCCCGAGGTGAAGGCGATCAGCGCCACGTCGTCGGCGGAGGTCTCCACCGCCGGGAAGGGCTCCGGATGCCGCTCCATCAAGCGCAGCAGGTCGTCCGGGTCCGCGCCGCCGTAGGCGGTGATCCGCAGGCCCGGCACCCCCGCCTTGACCAGGTCGTCCACCACCTCCGCCTGGCACAGGGCGTGGCTCACCCGGGCCATCGCGCACACGGTGGCCAGCTCCTGCGCACGCTGCTGGGCCAGGACGGTGACGGCCACCGCGCCCGCCTTCATCACCGCGAGCCAGCACGCGGCGAGCCAGGGGCCGGTCGGGCCGCGCAGGAGCACGCGGTTGCCGGGGACCACGCCGAGATCGGTGGTGAGCACGTGCGCGAGCCGGTCCACGCGGGCGTGCAGCTCCCCGTACGTCCACACCGTGCCGTCCGCGCCGCGGAAGGCGGGGCGGTCGGGGCCCAGCCGGGCGATGGTGGCGTCCAGCAGCTCCACACCGCAGTTGAGCCGGTCGGGGTAGGCCAGCCCGGGGAGTTCGAAGAGGAGCTGCGGCCAGGCGTGCGCGGGCGGCAGGTGGTCGCGCGCGAAGGTGTCTCGGTGAGCGGAAGGCTTGAGCTCCAAGGCGGGTTCGCCCCCTTGCGACGGCCCGCGCCCCGGGTGGGGGCCGGACCCTGCGTATGGACTGTGGACCGAAGTGGAAGAGCCGGGCCGTGCGAACGCAGCACGAGCGTATCGTCATGGTGACGGGAGTCAACAGGACGCGATAGAGGCTGGGGCATACGGATGACCCGATTCACGGGATTCGCGCTCGGGGTGGACCAGGAGGAGTGGTGCGCGCGGCTGCGCGCACTGGCGGCGGAGCGGCTGCGGCCGCTGGCGGAGAAGGGGGAGCCGGGCCGGGTCAACCGGCCGCTGCTGGCCGCACTGGGCGAAGAGGGGTTGCTGAACCGGGTGTTCACCTCGGGCGCGCTGGAACTGTGCCTGCTGCGCGAATCCCTCGCCTACGGATGTACGGAGGCGGAGACGGCCCTCGCCCTCCAGGGACTGGGCGCGTACCCGGTGCTGCGCTCGGGCACCGACGCCCAGCGCGAGCGCTGGCTGCCCGGGGTCCGGGCCGGGCGCACGGTGGCGGCCTTCGCGCTGAGCGAGCCGGGGGCCGGATCGGACGCGGGGGCGCTGGCGCTCGAAGCGGTGGCCGACGGTGGCGGTGGCGGTGGCTGGCGGCTCAGCGGGGAGAAGTGCTGGATCTCCAACGCCCCCGAGGCCGATTTCTACACCGTCTTCGCCCGCACCGGCGAAGGCCCGGGAGCCAAGGGGGTCAGCGCCTTCCTGGTCCCGGCGGACCGGCCGGGGCTCTCGGGGGAGCCGCTCGACATGCTCTCCCCGCACCCGATCGGCGCGCTCGCCTTCGACGGGGTCCCGGTGGGCCCGGCCGACCTGCTGGGGGAGCCGGGCCGGGGCTTCCGGGTGGCCATGGACACCCTGAACCTCTTCCGCCCCAGCGTGGGCGCCTTCGCCGTCGGGATGGCCGGCGCCGCCCTGGACGCGACGGTGGCGCACACGGCCGTCCGAACCGCCTTCGGCGGGGTCCTGGGCGACCTGCAGGCCGTGGCGCACCGGGTGGCCGAGATGGCCACCCGGACCGAGGCGGCCCGGCTCCTCGTCTACGCGGCGGCGGAGGCCTACGACGCGGACGCGCGCTCCCCGCAGGTGCCGAGGCGGGCGGCCATGGCGAAGCTGCTGGCCACCGAGACGGCCCAGTACGTCGTCGACCACGCGGTACAGCTGCACGGGGCGGCCGCCCTGCGCCGGGGCCACCTGCTGGAACACCTGTACCGGGAGGTGCGGGCGCCGAGGATCTACGAGGGGGCGAGCGAGGTGCAGCGCACGATCATCGCCAAGGAGCTCTACCGGGAGGCGCGGGAGGTGCGGGAGTTGCGGGAGACCCAGGAGGCCCAGGCGATGCAGGGGACCCGGGAGGCGCGGGAGGTGGGGGAGGCGTGAGCCTGGAGCGGATCAACCCGGAGGAGCTGTCCCCGGCGACGGGCTTCTCGCACGCCGTCGTCGCGAGCGGGGGCCGGCTGGTGTTCCTGGCCGGGCAGACGGCGCTCGACGGCGCGGGGAAGGTGGTGGGAGCGACGCTGCCGCAGCAGTTCGAGCGGGCGCTGGCGAACCTGCTGGCCGCGCTGGCGGGGGCGGGCGGCTCGCCGGCCGATCTGGCCCGGGTCACCGTCTACGCCGTGGACGTGGCCGACTACCGGGACTGCGCCCCCGAACTGGGCCGGATCTGGCGGCGGTTGGCGGGCCGGGAGTATCCGGCGATGGCGGTCGTGGGCGTGGTCCGGCTGTGGGACGAGGCGGCGCTCGTCGAGCTGGACGGGCTGGCGGTGCTCCCGTAGCACTCCCGCGGGACTTTTCGCTGGTGAGCGCGGGTGCCGCGCGGGTGCCTTTGACAGTGGGCAGGGGAGGGGGGAGGGTGGAAATGGCTCATAGCGGAGTAATCCGCACCAAATCGACCCTTCATTCTCGGAGGTGTATGAGTATGCGCCGTGGGTTCGTTGCGGCAGCCGTGGCCGGGGCCGCCGGGATCACGCTCGGCCTGATGCCGGTCGGCAGCGCCTTTGCCTCGGGCCTGCCGCAGACGTACGACCGGTGTTCCAACTGGCGCGGCAGCGACTGGCGCGGGGACGACTGGTGGCGCTACTGCTGCGACACCTCGCGCGCGGACCGCCCCAGTTGGTGCTGGGACAACAACAACTGGGACGTCGACAGTTGGAACAGCAACTGGGACAACAGCAATGGGAACAACGACAACTGGCACGACAACAACCGGCACGACAACTGGAACGACAACGACGGCTGGAACCACGACCGCGACAACGGCAATTGGAACCACGACAACGGCAACAACTGGCGTGACGGCGACGGCGGCCGGAACGACGGCGGCTACCGCAACGGGAACAACTGGAACGACTGACCGAACGTGACTGGCCGAACGTGACTGGCCGAACGTGACTGGCCGAACGCCGGGGCGCGAGGCCCGGGTGCGGTGAACCGCGCCGGGGCCCGCTCCGCTTCGCGGCCCGCTACCGGCCGCCGTCCTCCAGCAGGTTCCCCATCCATTCCTCGATGCCCGCCACCGTGCGCGGCAGGGCGCCCGACATCAGGCGGGCGCCCTCGGCCGTGATCACCAGGTCGTCCTCGATGCGGACGCCGATGCCGCGCAGCTCCGGCGGGAGGGTCTCGTCGTCGGGCTGGAGGTAGAGCCCCGGCTCCACGGTGAGGACCTGGCCCTCTTCGAGGACCCCGTCCAGGTACGTGTCCGCGCGCGCCTGCGCGCAGTCGTGCACGTCGAGCCCGAGCATGTGCCCGCTGCTGCACAGGGTGTAGCGCCGGTGCAGATCGCCCTCGGCGTTCTTGAGCACCCCCCACTCCGCGAGCCCCTCCGCGATCACCCGCATCCCGGCCCGGTGGAAGTCGCGGAAGCTCGCGCCCGGCCGCAGCGCCGCCATGCCCGCGTCCTGTGCGGCCAGGACCAGTTCGTACACCTGCCGCTGGACGGGGGAGAACCGGCCCGACAGGGGGAGGGTGCGGGTGACGTCCGCCGTGTAGAGGCCGTCGGTCTCCACGCCCGCGTCCATCAGGAGCAGGTCGCTCGCGTTCAGCCGGCCGTCGTTGCGGATCCAGTGCAGCACGCAGGCGTGCGCGCCCGACGCGGCGATCGTCTCGTAGCCGGTGCCGTTGCCCTCGGCCCGGGCGCGGCGGTTGAAGACCCCCTCGATCCACCGCTCGCCGCGCGGGTGGGCCAGGGCGCGCGGGAGGTCCCGTACGACGTCCTCGAACCCGGCGGTGGTGTGGTCGACCGCGAGCTGCAGCTCGGCGACCTCCCAGGCGTCCTTGATCAGGCGCAGTTCGGAGAGGGCGACGGCGAGCTCCGGGTCCGCGGCGGCATTGCGCCCCGTCGGGGAGCCCAGCGCGTCCAGGTGGGCGCAGCGGATGCCGGAGAGCCGCTCCGCTTCCTCGAGGTCGGGGCGGCGGCCGACCCAGAACTCCCCGTAGCGGCGGTCGCGGTAGAACTCCTCGTTGCCCCCGCTGCGCGGTGAGCGCGGGCGGAGGTAGAGGACGGCCTCGTGTCCGTGCGGGCCGGCCGGCTCCAGGACCAGGACGTGGCCGACCTGGTCCTCGCCGGTGAGCCCGGTCAGCCAGGCGTACGCGCTGTGCGGGCGGAAGCGGTAGTCGCAGTCGTGGCTGCGGACCTTCAGCTCACCCGCGGGGATGATCAGCCGCTCGCCGGGGAAGCGGGCGGAGAGGCGTGCGCGGCGGGCGGGCGTGACGGCGTACGCGGGGACCCGCGCGGCGTCCGGCAGGGGGGAGGCCGCCCAGTCCGACGCCATGAAGCGGGACAACTCGGCTGATACCGGCAGGTCGTGGCTGCCGATGTTGAGCCCGGCGGTGGGGCGGGAGGGGGTGTCGGTCACAGGGGCTCCCTCAAGAAGATGCGAACTGGTGGGCGCACAGGTCTTGTCAGTGCAATTTCACATTACTATGTTACAGCTCACACCGCGCTGTGTTAGTCACCGTTAATCCCCGCCAAACGCCGCGTGAAGCAGGGCAGTTCCGCACTTTTCCCCCACCGCCCCTCCCAGCCAGGAGTTCTTGGTGTCCCAGCACAGAGTTGTGCGCACGTCCCTCCTCTCCGCCGCCGTCGCGGTCACCCTCCTCGCCACCGCGGGCCAGGCCGTGACCCAGGCCGCCGAGACCGGCGCCCGCGCCAACACGGCGGGTCCCGCCGCGCCCGGCACCTTCACCGGGGGCGCTGCGGGCGCCGAGGCCGGTGCGAACCCGTTCGACGAGGTCGAGCACCTCGCCGACGCGCAGCAGGCCGCCCCCGCGCCCGCCCCGGCCCCCGGCGGCCAGGTCCCGGGCGGCCAGGCCCTCGCCGAGGGCAAGGTACCCGGCGCCGTCACCGCGCCCGCTGCCGTGACCGCCACGAAGAGCGGCAGGCTCGCCGCCTCCGCCCAGGGAAGCACCGCCACCGGCGTCCCCTGCACCCTCGACGGGATCACCGGGCTCACCCCGGAGCAGTTCGCCGACTTCCTCGCCGACCCGGCCGTCACGGCGGCCAAGGGCGGCTGCCTCTCGGGCCTCATCTGGACCTGGGACGCCCGCCTGGCCCCCGTCATGTCGGACGCCCACGTGCAGGCCGTCTCCCGCCGGATATCCGGCCTGGCCGCCTCCCACGACGGCCTGGGCTCCTCCCACCTGGAGGAGATGTTCACCTACCTGCACGCCGTGGCCTACCACGACCACTCCCGCGCCGAGATCGACGTCACCGACGCCCCGACCGTCGACGCCATGCGCCAGGCCATCGCCGCCTTCGCGGGCGCCGCCCGCACCTTCGACGCCACCGGCTCCAACGCCCGCACCCTGCGCGAGGCCCTCTACGCCGGCAGCGCCCCCGGCCTGCGCCACCACCAGCTCGGCCTGATCAGGGACGTCCTGGCCACCATGGACCCGTCGCACACCGCGACGCACCTGGACACCGCCTGGGCGGGCGCGGCGCTCGCCGCCCTCTCCGTCAACTACCTCGGCGTGTACAACAACGACACCGCGTTCCACGCGGCGGCCGCCGCCGACGCCCCGTACCGCGCCACCTTCAAGAACTTCGCGACGTACGCCCACCTCAAGGGCACCGCGAACGCCTGGGTGGCGCGCGACGCCATCGCCGAGTTCGGCCGCTTCGGCCAGATCGCCGGGCTGAAGGATGCCGTCACCGCCGACCTCGGCGCGCTCCTCGCCCCGGCCCGGGCCGCCTTCGGCGACGGCAGCGAGCCGTGGGCCAAGGCCGTCTCCTGGCTCAACTTCTACCAGGCGTGCAAGCCGTACGGGGTGTGCAAGGAGGACATCGAGCGGGAGCTCTTCCCGAACACCTACACGTACGACAGCGGCGCCATCAAGGTCCGCACCGCCCTCGACCGGGCCACCGTCGACCAGCTCTACTACGCGAGCAAGCAGGTCAAGACCCAGTACCACCGGGTCGTGGGCGCCGACCAGCCGATCGCCGGGGACACCAACACCACCCTGAACATCGTGCTCTACGCCTCCCGCGCGGACTACGTGAACTACCACCCGGTCCTCACCGGCTACGGCACCAACAACGGCGGCATCTACATCGAGAACGGCGCCACCTTCTACACCTACCAGCGCCGCGTCCCGCAGGACTCCCAGCTCACCCTGGAAGAGCTCTTCCGCCACGAGTACGTGCACTACCTCAACGGCCGCTTCGCCGTCCCCGGCACCTTCGGCCAGGGCGCCTGGTACCAGGGCGACCGTACGACCGCCATGGACGAGGGCACCGCCGAGTTCTTCGACGGCGCCACCCGCGACAACGGCATCGCCGTGCGCAAGTCCCTGATCAAGAGCATCATCGCCGACACGGCCGGCGGCGGCCCGCGCATGTCGGTGGACCAGCTCCTGCACGCCACGTACGCCAACGACGGCTTCCGCTTCTACGGGTACTCGGGCGCCTTCTTCGAGTTCCTGTGGACCGAGCAGCCCTCGAAGCTGCGCGAGATGTACGGATACCTGCGCGCCGACAACCCGGCGGGCTTCGACGCCTGGCGCACCCGGATGGGCCGCGACGCGGCCGTCCAGAGCGGCTACGACCGGTTCCTGGACGCCCAGATCGCCAAGGTCGACCAGCTGTACGTGCCGAACACCGCCTTCACCCCGAACGCGCAGCTGCGCGACGCGGTGCTCGCGGACGTGAAGTCCAGCTTCGCGACGGCCACGTACAACACGCCGGACTGCGTGGAGAACGGCGAGCCGGGCAAGCGCCGGTTCACCTGTACCGGCAGGATCACGGCGAACCTGAAGGACTGGCGCAGCGACGACCAGAACTTCAAGGACATGTCCGAGACGGTCGACTACTTCATCCTCGACCGGGCGGGCGCGGCCTCGAACAACCTGGCCGACATGAACTGTTCCTTCGGTGCGCTGGACATCTGGAGCAACCGGGTTGCGGGGACGTCGAGTTACAGCTGCGAGGGGCCGCTGCGCGGCTGAGATCGGGCCTCCCGGGCCGGGCTCGGGCTTGGCTCGGGTCCGGCCTGGAGTCGGCTTGGGCCGGGCTCGGGTCGGGCTCGGGTCGGGTTTGGAATCGGCTTGGGTTCGGCTTGGATCCAGCCCTGTCCACCTCTAGAGATATGTGACATATTACTGTCGTGCCCAAGAGACACCCCCTGGACCTCGTGATCATCGGCGCCGGCGTCGTCGGAGCCGCGTGCGCGTACTACGCGGCGCGCGCCGGACTGAGCGTGGCCGTCGTCGACCGCGGCCCGGTCGCCGGCGGCACCACCGGCGCCGGCGAAGGCAACCTCCTCGTCTCCGACAAGGAGGCGGGCCCCGAGCTGGACCTCGCGCTGCTCTCGGCGCGGCTCTGGCGCGAACTCGCGCTAGAACTCCCGGGGGAGATCGAGTACGAGGCCAAGGGCGGCCTGGTCGTCGCCGCGGACGAGGCCACCGTGAAGGCCCTGCGGGGCTTCGCGGACGGCCAGCGCGCGGCCGGCGTCGACGCGGTCGAGGTGGGCCCGGGAGAGCTGCGCGAACTGGAGCCCCACCTCGCCCCGGACCTGGCGGGCGGCTTCCACTACCCGCAGGACGCCCAGGTCCAGCCGGCCCAGGCGGCGGCGCAGCTGCTGGCCGCGGCGCCCGGTGTCGTGGTCCACCTCGGTGAGGAGGTCACGGAGTTCCTCCGGGGCCCGGCGGGCGAACTCCGCGGAGTCCGTACGGCCCGCCGCGACCTCCTCGCCCCGGCGGTGCTCAACGCGGCCGGAACCTGGGGCGGGGCGGTGGCCGAGCTGGCCGGAGTCGGCCTTCCGGTGCTGCCCCGGCGGGGGTTCGTCCTGGTGACGGAGCCGCTGCCGCGGGTGGTGCGGCACAAGGTCTACGCCGCGGACTACATCGCGGACGTCGCGAGCGGGTCGGCGGCGCTGCAGTCCTCGGCGGTGGTCGAGGGCACCCCGGCGGGGCCGGTGCTGATCGGCGCCACCCGCGAACGGGTCGGCTTCGACCGGTCGCTGTCCACGGAGGCGCTGCGGCGGCTGGCGGCGCAGGCCGCGGCGCTCTTTCCGGTCCTGGCCGATGTGCGGGTCCTGCGCACGTATCACGGCTTCCGGCCGTACCTGCCGGATCACCTCCCGGCGATCGGGGCGGATTCCCGGGTTCCGGGGCTGTTTCACGCCTGTGGGCACGAGGGGGCGGGTATCGGGCTGGCTCCGGCTACGGGGGTGCTCATCGCTGCGGCGCTGACGGGGGTGGACCCCGTCATGGACCCGGGGGCCTTCGCTCCGGGGCGCTTTGCGGAGTCCGCGGGATGACTTTGGGTGCGGCGCCGTTGCCGGGGACCAGTCCCCGGGCCCCTGCGCCTCAAACGCCGGCGGGGCTGGGTGGGGTGTCGGCCTGGACTGCATGATTTGGGCGCCCTGCGCCCGACTTCGACAGGGCGCGGCGTGTTCCCGCGCCACACATCACGCTTTACGTCCCGGCCGACACCCCACCCCACCCCCGTCCCCGACCGGGCGCAGCCAATTCAGCCGTCCGGTGTTTGAGGACCGGGTCCGGGTCGGCCCGGGGAACGGTGGAAGGGTGGGGCGGGGACGGCCCCGCAGGGGACAGCAACCGCGGTGCGGGAACGTGCCGAGTCAGAGGAACGAGGAGGACGGAAGCGATGAGCGAAGCTACGAGGGGGCGGCGAAGGTCGCCCCGCGACCTGGTGGGCGGCACCCCCGCGGAAACCTGGAGCCTCCGCTTCGACGACCGCGAACTGTCGGCCCAGTCCGGCCAGAGCGTCGCCGCCGTCCTGTGGTCCGCCGGCATCCTCGCCTGGCGCACCACCCGCGGAACCGGCGCCCCCCGCGGAGCGTTCTGCGGGATCGGGAGCTGCTACGACTGCCTCGTCACCGTCAACGGCCGCCCGAACCAGCGCGCGTGCCTCGTCCCCGCCCGCCCGGGCGACCACGTCACCAGCCAGGAAGGGACCGGCCATGACGACCTCGCCGTCTGACCTCGCCATCGTCGGCGCCGGCCCCGCCGGCCTCGCCGCCGCGGTCGCGGCCGCCGGTCTGGGGTTGCGCGTCACCCTGCTGGATGCGGGGGAGCGGCCCGGCGGGCAGTACTTCCGCCACCCCGCGCCCGGCCTCGGTGCGGCCCGCCCCGAGGCCCTGCACCACGGGTGGTCCGACTTCGCCTCGCGCGAAGCCGCGTTGCGGGCCCATGTGTCGGCCGGGCAGATCACGTACCTGCCCCAGCACCACGTCTGGACGGTGACCCCGGATCCCGTGGGCCCCGGCTGGACCCTGCACGCCGTCGCCGGGGACGAGGAGGCCGCCGCCACGGTCCGGGCCCGTGCCGTCCTGCTCGCCACCGGTGCCTACGAGCGCCAGCTCCCCTTCCCCGGCTGGACCCTGCCCGGGGTCGTCGGGGCCGGCGGGGCGCAGGCCATGCTCAAGGGCGGGCTCGTGCTGCCGGGCGGCCGGGTCGTCGTCGCCGGGAGCGGGCCGCTGCTGCTCGCCGTGGCCGGCTCGCTGGCCTCCGCCGGAGCCCGGGTGCCCGTGGTCGTGGAGGCCGCCGCGTACAGCGGCTACGCAGCTCATGTCCCCGCGCTGCTCCGCAACCCCGGGAAGCTCGCCGAAGGCGCCACGTACGGCGGGGCCCTGCTCCGCCACGGGGTGCGCCTGCTCACCCGGCACGCCGTCACCGAGGCGCACGGCACCGACCGGGTCGAGGCCGTCACCGTGGCCCGCCTCGACCGGGACTGGCGCCCGGTCCCCGGTACCGGCCGCCGCATCCCCTGCGACGCCGTGGCCGTCGGCCACGGGCTGGTGCCCCAGCTGGAGCTGGCCACCGGTCTCGGCTGCGCGACCCGCCCGAGCCCGGACGCCACCGTCGCCCTGGAACTGGACGCCGAGCAGCGCACCTCCGTCCCCGGGATCTGGTCCGCCGGGGAGACCGGCGGCATCGGCGGAGCCCAGTTGGCCCTGGCCGAAGGGGAGATCGCCGCCCACTCGGTCGCGGGCCGGCCGGTTCCGGCGCGCCTGGTCCGTACCCGTACGAGGCTGCGCGCCTTCGCCGCCGCGATGGCCGGCGCGCACCGGCCGGGCCCCGGCTGGACCGGCTGGCTGCGCGAGGACACCGACGTGTGCCGCTGCGAGGAGGTCCCGGCGGGCCGGATCCGGGAGGCCGTCGAGGACCTGGGTGCGCGGGACGCCCGTACGGTCAAACTCCTCACCCGGGCCGGGATGGGCTGGTGCCAGGGCCGGATGTGCGTGCCGGCCGTAGCGGCCCTTGCCGGGGCCGATCCCGCCCCCGACCGCAGGCCGCTGTCCTGCCCGGTTCCTCTCCGGCACCTCGCCGCGCTTCCCCCCGAACTTCCCTGACGGGAACGCCGACAGGGTGGCCGCGCCTCTTGTGGCCACGTCACACCCACTAGTAAAATGTCACACATCACTCTAGGGAGCATCCTCATGACCCACGCGCACACCCCCGCGCCCGCCGGTACGGACACCCGCACCCGCCCCTGGCACGGCATCATGGTCGCCACCACCCTGCCCCTGCGGGAAGACCTGAGCGTCGACCACGACGCCTACGCCGAACACGTGGCCTGGCTGATCGCCAACGGCTGCGACGGTGTCGTCCCCAACGGCTCCCTCGGCGAGTACCAGACCCTCACCGACGAGGAGCGCGCCGCCGTCGTCCGTACCGCCGTCGAGGCCGCCGGCGACGGCGCCCGCGTGATGCCCGGAGTCGCCGCCTACGGCAGCGCCGAATCCCGCCGCTGGGCCGAGCAGGCCGCCGAGGCCGGCTGCGGATCCGTGCTCCTGCTGCCGCCGAACGCCTTCCGGGCCGACGCGGACACCGTGCGCGCCCACTATGCCGATGTCGCCCGCGTCGGCGTCCCCGTGGTCGCGTACAACAACCCCATCGACACCAAGGTGGACCTCGTCCCCTCCCTGCTCGCCCGGCTGCACGCCGACGGCTCGATCGTCGCCGTCAAGGAGTTCAGCGGGGACGTGCGGCGCGCCTACGAGATCGCCGAGCTCGCCCCGGGGCTGGATCTGCTGATCGGCGCCGACGACGTGCTGCTCGAACTGGCCCTGGCCGGCGCCGTCGGCTGGATCGCCGGATACCCCAACGCCCTCCCGCAGGCCTGCGCCACCCTCTACCGCGCCGCCGTCGCGGGAGACCTGGACACCGCCCTGCCGCTCTACAAGTCCCTGCACTCGCTGCTGCGCTGGGACTCCAAGACCGAGTTCGTCCAGGCCATCAAGCTCTCCATGGACCTGGCCGGACGCCCGGGCGGCCCCACCCGCCCGCCCCGCTTCCCGCTCACCGGCGAGATCGAGGCCGGCGTCCGCGCCGCCACCGAGAAGGCGCTCGCCGAGGGCCTCAACTAACCCAGTCCGAGAGTCGAGAAGTCCGAGGGGGACTTGATGCGCACCCGAAACGTCTACCACGCGGTGGACTCGCACACCGAGGGCATGCCCACCCGGGTGATCACCGGGGGAGTCGGGGTCATCCCCGGCGCCACCATGGCCGACAAGCGGCTCCACTTCATCGAGCACCTGGACCACATCCGGACCCTGCTCATGTACGAGCCGCGCGGCCACTCCGCGATGAGCGGCGCCATCCTGCAGCCCCCGACCCGCCCCGACGCCGACTTCGGCGTCCTCTACATCGAGGTGTCGGGCCTGCTCCCCATGTGCGGGCACGGCACCATCGGGGTCGCCACCGTCCTGGTGGAGACGGGCATGGTGCCCGTCGTCGAACCGGTCACCACCGTCCGGCTCGACACCCCGGCCGGGCTCGTCAGCGTCGACGTCCGGGTCGAGGACGGGGCGGCCACCGCCGTCACCTTCACCAACGTCCCGGCGTTCTGCGTCGGCCTCGACCTCAAGGCCGAGGTCCCCGGATACGGCACGGTCACCTATGACCTCGCCTACGGGGGCAACTTCTACGCCTTCGTCGAACTCGACGCCCTCGGGCTCCCCTTCGACCGGGAGCGCGGGGACGACCTGATCGCCGCCGGCCTGGCCGTCATGGAGGCCATCAACGCCTCCGCGGACCGGCCCGTCCACCCCGAGAACCCCTCCATCGCCGGGGTCAAGCACGTCTACCTCGCCGCCCCCGGCTCCGACGCAAGCCGCTCCCGGCACGCGATGGCCATCCACCCCGGCTGGTTCGACCGCTCGCCCTGCGGTACGGGAACCAGCGCGCGCATGGCACAGCTGCACGCCCGCGGACTCCTGCCCCTGGACACGGACTTCGTCAACGAGTCCTTCATCGGCACCGAGTTCACCGGCCGCCTCGTCGGCGAGATCACGGTGGGCGGCCTGCCGGCCCTGGTGCCCACCATCACCGGACGGGCCTGGATCACCGGCACCGCCCAGTACTTCCTCGACCCGTCCGACCCGTTCCCCGGAGGGTTCCTGTTTTGAGTCCTCCCCGCCCTGAGGGCCGAGGATTCCTGGCTCACGCAGCCTGACGGCCCGGCGGGCCGTCAGGCCTTCCACGATCGGCACCAGCCGGGTTGAGACCAGCCCGGACCAGCATGACGTGTGCGGAGTTCTTGTCCCTGGGGGACACGGCTCCACACGCGGTGCAGGTGTAGGTACGTTCTGAGAGAGGTAGTGCGTGCTTGGTTCTCGCTCCGCACTGCGCACAGTCCATGGTGGTGTGCGCGGGGTGGAAGTCCTCCACCGCGAGAGCGTCGTGGTCGCGGACGACGGTCTTGGCCCACTTGCGGGCGGCGTCCTGGCGTTGCCGGGCCACCTGCTTCTGCAGCTTCGCCGTCAGCCTTTTCGCCGTCCGGTAGCCCTTCGATCCGGGCCTGCCCTTCGCCGGTTTCCGGCGGGCCGTCATCCGCTGATAGCGGGCGAGCCCGGCGGCGGCCTTCCGCCCGTGCCCGGCATGGGGGAGGTCGTAGGCGTCACTGGTGGTAGTCGCGGTTTCCTTCACACCCCAGTCGATCCCGATCACCGCGCCCATCTCTGGGAGGGGCTGGGATTCGACCGAGACGACGAAGGACGCGTACCAGTGCCCAAGGCTGTCGCGGTAGATCCGTACCGACGACGGGGCCGCCGGAAGGTCGCGGGACCACACCACGGTCAGGCTGAATCCGCCCGCGAGGTACAGGCGGCCGTCCTTGATCCGGAAACCGCGGCGGGTGTAGTCGAGCGTCGGAGCAGCTTCGGCTCTCTTCTTGTACCTGGGCATTCCGGCCCGTTGCCGCATCGACAACCGGGCCTTGACGTCCTTCAACGCTTTGGCGCGGGCCTTCCCGAAGTCCCGTACCAACTGCTGCTGCGGCACGCTGCTGCCAGCACCCAACCAGGGGTTCCGGTTGCGAGCTTCCGTGAGCATCTTGTCCAGCCTGGCCGGCCCGCACCCCTCGTCCTCGGCATGAGCTTTCTTCGACCGGGCGCAGCATTCGTTCCAGATCCACCGGCACCGGTCCCACTCACCCAGCAGTTCGGCGAGCGCGGTGGACGACATGCGAAGCCGGTAGGTGAACCGGGCAGGCCCGGCACGCTCCGTCGCCTGAGAAGCCGTCATGCGATCAACCTAGACCGGACCACTGACAATGCCAGAAAGCGCAGGTCACGATAGATGCGAAGAGACTTCCGGCGCTCCGCGCCCATGATGCCGGGCGGCCCCGTTCCGTCCCTGGCTGAAGCCCGGGGCGTCCTAGGAGCGATCCTGTGACCGTCGTACGAACCGTGGACTACCACACCGCCGGCGAGCCCTTCCGCATCGTCGACCTCACCTCCGGGGGAGCGCCGCCCGTGCCCGGGGACACCGTCGCCGAGCGCTGCGCCACGGCCATCGGGCCGGGGGGATCGGGCACGGCCCCCCGGCGCGGCCCGCTGGACGACGTACGCCGGCTCCTCGTGCAGGAGCCGCGCGGGCACGCCGGGATGTACGGGGGCTTCGTGGTCCCGCCCGACGACGACGGGGCCCACTTCGGGGTGCTGTTCTGGCACAAGGACGGCTACTCCACCGCCTGCGGCCACGGCACCATGGCACTGGGCGCCTGGGCCGTGGACACCGGCCGGGTCGCCGCCCCGGACGACGGGGACGTCCAGGTACGGATCGACGTGCCCTCGGGGCGGGTCGCCGCGACCGTGCACCGTGCGGGGGGCCGCACCACCGGGGTCACCTTCCGCAACGTCCCGGCCCGTACCAGCGCACGCAAGGTGCCCGTCGCCACCACCCTGGGCATGGCCGAGGTGGACATCGCGCACGGCGGGGCCTGCTACGCCTCCCTGCCCGCCCGGGACCTCGGCCTGGACGTCACCCTGGCCTCCCTGCCCGCGCTCGTGCGGGCGGGCAAGGAGATCCGCGCCGCCCTCGCCACCCACCCCGGGACCTGGCACCCGGACGGGCCGCTGCTCTCCGGGGTGTACGGGGTGACCCTCTACGAGGAGCTCCCCGACACCCCCTTCGGGCCGCACCAGCGCAACGTCACCGTCTTCGCCGACGGGCAGATCGACCGCTCGCCCTGCGGCTCCGGCACCTCGGCGCGGCTCGCGCTGCTGGCCGAGGACGGGCGGCTGGGGGAGGGGGAGGACCTGCTGCACGAGTCGGTCGTGGGCACGGTGTTCACCGGCCGCGTCGCCGCGCGGGTGGCGGAGGGCGTGGTCACGGAGGTCACCGGTACGGCCTACCGCACCGGTGAACATCTCTTCAGCGTCGACCCTCAGGACGCGCTCGGAACCGGTTTCCTGCTGTGATCCCCCAGCTGTCGGCCGCCGAGATGGCCGAGCTGCTCACCCCGGCCGCCGCCGCGGACGCGCTGGCGGGCGTCCTGCGGGCCGGGCTGGACCCGGAGACCTGCCCGCCGCGCAGCGCCCTGCCCGTGCCCGGCGGCGGGGAGCTGCTGCTCATGCCGGCCGCCACCGGGGCCTACGCCGGCGTGAAGATCGCCGGGGTGGCCCCGGGGAACCCGGCGCTCGGGCTGCCCCGGATCACCGGGTCCTACCTCCTCCTGGACGGGCCCACCCTGCGCCCCCTCGCCCTGCTCGACGGGGCGGCGCTGACCACCCTGCGCACCCCGGCCGTCTCGGCGCTCGCGCTGCGCCACCTGGCCCCGGCCGGGCGGCCGCTGCGGCTGCTGCTCTTCGGATCGGGTCCGCAGGCGTACGGGCACCTCGAAGCGGTGCACGCGATGCGGCAGCTGGCGGAGGTGGTGGTCGTGGCCCGTGCGGGGTCCGCGGACAGCGCCGCCGGCGCGGAGAAGCTGGCGGCGCACGCGCGGGGGCTGGGCGTCCCCGCCCGGACGGGGGTGGCGGCGGAGGTGGCCGACGCCGACCTGGTGATCTGCTGCACCACCTCCCGCGAACCCCTCTTCGACGGGCGGCTAATCGCGCCGGGCGCCACCGTGGTCGCGGTCGGCTCGCACGAGCCGGACGCCCGCGAGGTGGACACGGCGCTGGTCCGGCGGGCGGCCGTGTACGTGGAGTCGCGTGCGGCGGCTCTGCGCGAGGCGGGGGACCTGCTGGTGCCGGAGGCGGAAGGGGCGATCGGCGCCGGTCATATCACCGGCACCCTGGCCGACCTGGTCGCGGGCCGGATGCCGGGTCCGGGGGCGGCGAGTTGTCCACAGCTCTTCAAGAGCGTGGGCATGGCCTGGGAAGATCTCGCTGTGGCGGTCGCACTGTTCGAGGCCGCCGGGAGAGGTGTCCACTGAGGAGCGAGCGCAACGTGACATTGTACGCTGTTCCTCCGCACGCCGGTGGTGTGAGCGGTCTCGGAGGAAATGCAATGGGTGACCTGAAGCAGCACAGTCTCATCAAGGCTCAGGAACGGCTCCGCGACCAGGTCGGCCACGCCCTGCGGGCAGCCCTGATAGCGGGTGAACTGCGCCCCGGGAGCGTCTACTCCGCCCCCGGCCTCGCAGCCGAACTCGGCGTCTCGGCCACCCCGGTGCGCGAGGCCATGCTCGACCTGGCCCGCGAGGGCCTGGTGGAGCCGGTCCGCAACAAGGGCTTCCGCATCACGGAGGTCAGCGAGCGCGATCTGGACCAGTACACCGAGCTGCGCACGATGATCGAGGTCCCGACCATCGGCCGGATCACGAAGATCGCCACGCCCGAGGCCCTGGAGGCCCTGCGCCCCATCGCGCAGGAGATCGTCACCAGCGCGCGCGAGCACAACCTCATCGGCTACCTGGAGGCCGACCGCCGCTTCCACCTCACCCTGCTCGGACTCTCGGGCAACGACCGCCTGGTGGAAACCGTCGGCGACCTGCGCAAGCGGTCCCGGCTGTACGGGCTGACGGGCCTGGACGAGGCCGGCAAGCTGGTCTCCTCCGCCGAGGAGCACATTGAGCTCCTGGACCTGATGCTCAGCGGCGACGCGGAGGCGGCCGAAGCCTGCATGACCCGACACCTGGGCCACGTCCGCTCCCTCTGGGCCCAGGGTCGCGACGAACCGGTGGGCCGCACCAAGGGCCGCCTGGGCTCGGGCCTCTAGCGGCAGGTCCCACCCCGGGCCCACCCCGGGTCGGGACCGGATCCGGAGACCACGACGCCGGGCGCAGCAGCAGCGCGCCCGGCGTTCGGCATGTCCAACACCCGGCTGCCCGTGCCGATTTGGACACGGCTGGATAACGGTGGGTCCAACCTGGGTCCAACCCCTTGTCAGTACAATTTCACATTACTATGTTACCGGTCACATCATAGAGCGCGGCCCTTCACTGGAGTGACCCATGACCAAGCGCACCCAACTCGCCCTCGCCACCGCCCTGGTGGCCGCACTCGCACTCGGCGCCTCGGGCTGCTCCGACCCCAAGAAGGGCTCCGCCGCCGGCGGCGGAGCGTCGAACCCCGCCTCCGCCAACGACGGGAAGATCCTCGGCGGCGCGCCCGTCAAGGGCGGCACCCTCACCGTCCTGTCCAACCAGGACTTCTCCCACCTCGACCCCGCCCGCAACTGGGTCATGCCGACCATGGACTTCGGCACCCGCCTCCTCTACCGCACCCTGGTCACCTTCAAGGCGGAGCCGGGCAAGGCCGGCAGCGAGCTCGTCCCCGACCTCGCCACCGACCTCGGCACCCCCTCCAACGGCGGCAAGACCTGGACCTTCACCCTGAAGGAAGGCGTGAAGTACGAGGACGGCTCGCCCATCAAGGCGCAGGACATCAAGTACAACGTCGAGCGCTCCATGGCCCCCGACCTCACCGGCGGCCCCGACTACGCGGCCCAGTACCTCGCCGGCGCCGAGGGCTACAAGGGCCCGCTCCAGGGCAAGCACCTCGACTCCGTCAAGACCCCCGACGACCGCACGATCGTCTTCGAACTGAAGCGGCCCGTCGCCGAGTTCTCCGCGACCGCGACCCTCCCCACCTTCGCCCCGGTCCCCGAGTCGCAGGAGAAGGGCACGCAGTACGACGCCCGCCCGTTCTCCTCCGGCCCGTACAAGATCGAGTCGTACGACCGCGACAAGAAGCTCGTCCTGGTCCGCAACGAGCACTGGGACGCCAAGACCGACACCGTCCGCAAGGCCTACCCCGACAAGTTCGTGGTCGTCATGGGCCTCAAGGGCGGCCAGATCGACGACCGGATCATCGCCGGGGAGGGCGCCGACGCCTCCTCCGTCCAGTGGTCCGACATGCGGCCCGAGAGCGCCCCCAAGGTGCTGCCCAAGCCGGAGATCAAGTCGCGGCTGCTGGCCGAGTCGCAGGGCTGTACCGAGATGCTCCAGATGAACAACTCCCGCGCCCCCTTCGACGACCCGAAGGTCCGCGAGGCCCTCCAGTACGCCGTCGACAAGGAGGCCGTGGTCACCGCGGGCGGCGGCCCGGCCCTCAACGAGGTCGCCACCGCCTACCTGCCGCCGGCCCTCTCCGGCGGCAAGCAGGCCGACACCCTGAAGATCGCCCCCTCCGGCGACCCGGCCAAGGCCAAGGAGCTCCTCAAGGCCGCGGGCAAGGAGACCCTCAAGGTCTCCCTGGCCGTCTCCACCGGCGACAAGGGCAAGGCGGAAGCCGTCCAGCAGGGCCTGGCCCGCGCCGGCATCGAGGTGGTCATCGACACCGTCGACCCGGGCGCCTACTACGACGTCATCGGCGACACCACCACCGCCCCCGACCTCGTCCTGTCCGGCTGGTGCCCCGACTACCCCTCCGGCTCCACCTTCCTCCCCTTCGTCTTCGACGGCCGCACCATCAAGGCCAAGGGCAACTCGGGCAACTACTCCCAGTTCAAGGACGACGCCACGATCAAGCGGATCGACGAGATCAACGCCATGGCCGACGCCAAGGAGGCCAACCAGGCCTGGATCGACCTCGACGCCGAGATCATGAAGAAGTCCCCGGCCGTCCCCGTCCTGCTGGAGCGCAAGCCGCTGCTCGTCGGCACCAACATCGCCGGCGCCTTCGGCCACCCCGTCTGGGTCGGCCAGCTCGACTACGCCACCATCGGCCTCAAGGACCCGTCGAAGAGCCAGGGCTGAGGGCGCGGGGACCCCTGACACCATGACCACCACCGCACCGGGCGCCGCCGGACCGGGCGCCGCCCGTCCGGCAGCCCCGGACGGCGCACCGGCCGCGGCCGTCCCCCCGGGCAGCAGCCCCTGGCAGCTCGCCCGGCGGGAACTCCGCCGCCGCCCCGCCGTCCGCGTCAGCCTCTGCGTCGTCCTCCTCTTCGTCCTGATGGCCCTCACCGCCCCCTGGCTGGGCGCCCTGGGCGGCTGGTCCCCGGACGAGTTCGACAAGTCCGCCATCGACCCCTACCTCGGCGGCCAGCCGCTGGGCTCCTTCGGCGGGATCAGCCCCGACCACTGGCTCGGCGTGGAACCCGTCACCGGCCGCGACCTGTTCGCCCGCGTCGTCCACGGCGCCCAGGTCTCGCTGCTCATCGCCTTCGCCGCCACCGCCATCGTGGTCGTCGCGGGCACCGCCGCCGGAATCGCCGCCGGCTACTTCGGCGGCCGCACCGACACCATCCTGTCCCGGCTGATGGACCTGACGATGTCCTTCCCGTCCCTCATCTTCATGATCGCGATGCTGTCGGTGGCCAAGGACGTCAACCGCATCGTCCTCATGACCGTCGTCATCGGCGTCTTCGGCTGGCCCGGCGTCGCCCGCGTCGTCCGCGGCCAGGCCCTCTCGCTCAAACACCGCGAGTACGTGGACGCCGCCCGCGTCGGCGGGGCGAGCTCCTGGCGGATCCTGACCCGCGACATCCTCCCGGGCGTCTCCGGACCGGTCATCGCCTACACCACCCTGCTCATCCCCGGCATGATCAGCACCGAGGCCGCGCTCAGCTACCTCGGCGTGGGCGTCCGCCCGCCCACCCCCTCCTGGGGCCAGATGATCGCCGAGTCCGTGGCCTTCTACGAGACCGACCCCATGTACTTCGTCATCCCCAGCCTCTTCCTCTTCCTCGCGGTCCTCGCCTTCACCCTGCTCGGCGACGCCCTGCGCGACATCCTCGACCCGAGGGGCGGCCGGACGTGATCCTCTACCTCGCGCGCCGGCTGCTCGCCCTCACCGGCGTCCTCCTGGCCATCGCCGCCATCACCTTCCTCATCTTCTACGTGCTCCCCTCCGACCCGGCCGCGGCCGCCTGCGGCAAGACCTGCAGCGCCGAGCGGCTGGCCGACGTACGCGCGTACCTCGGCCTGGACCAGCCGCTGTGGCGGCAGTTCGGCGAGTTCCTCACCGGGATCTTCACCGGCCGCACCCTCGGCACCGGGCAGTACGCCGTCCAGTGCGACTTCCCCTGCCTGGGCTACTCGTACGAGAACTCCCTGCCCGTGTGGGACCTGCTGATGGACCGGCTCCCGGTCTCCGCCTCCCTCGCCGTCGGCGCGGCCGCCCTCTGGCTCGTCCTCGGCCTCGGCGCGGGAGTCACCGCCGCCCTGCGCAAGGACACGGCCACGGACAAGGTCCTCATGGTGGGCGCGGTCGCCGCCGCCTCCCTGCCCGTGTACTTCACCTCCGTGATGCTCATCTACGGAGTCATCCGCATCGCCGGGCTCCTGCCCTACCCCACCTACCAGGCCTTCACCGACAACCCCCTCGCCTGGGCGAGCAACCTGCTCCTGCCCTGGACCGCCCTCGCCCTGCTCTACGCCGCCATGTACGCCCGCCAGAGCCGCGGTTCGATGATCGAGGCCATGGCCGAGCCGTACATCCGCACCGCCCGCGCCAAGGGAATGCCCGAGCGCACCGTCGTCGTCAAACACGGACTGCGCTCCGGGATGACCCCGATCCTCACCATCTTCGGCATGGACCTCGGCGGCCTCCTCGCCGGAGCCGTCATCACCGAGTCCATCTTCGGACTCCCCGGCATCGGGAGGCTGTTCTACGGGGCCCTGGTCAGCTCGGACCAGCCCGTGGTGCTCGGGGTCACCCTGCTGGCCGCCTTCTTCATCGTCGTCGCGAACCTCGCCGTCGACCTCCTGTACGCCGTCATCGACCCGAGGGTGAGGTACTGATGGCTCCTCCTCCCGAAGCCGCGGCCCCCGCGGCCCCGCTGCTCCAAGTCCGCGACCTGCACGTCACGTTCACCACCCCGCGCGGCACGGTACGCGCCGTCGACTCCCTCGGCTTCACCGTCGAGGCCGGCCGCACGCTCGGCATCGTCGGCGAGTCCGGCTCGGGCAAGTCCGTCACCTCCCTCGCCGTCATGGGCCTGCACCGGGGCGCCGAGATCGGCGGCTCCATCGCCCTCGACGGACAGGAGCTGACCACCAAGACCGAGAAGGAGCTCTCCAAGCTGCGCGGCCGCAAGATGGCCATGATCTTCCAGGACCCGCTGTCCAGCCTGCACCCCTACTACACGGTCGGCGAGCAGATCGCCGAGCACTTCCGGGTCCACTTCCGGGCCGGCCGGGCCGCCGCCAAGCGGCGCGCCGTCGACATGCTCGGCGAGGTCGGCATCCCCGAACCCGCCCGCCGGGCGGGGGAGTACCCGCACCAGTTCTCCGGCGGCATGCGCCAGCGCGCGATGATCGCCATGGCGCTGGCCTGCGAACCCGACCTGCTCATCGCCGACGAGCCCACCACGGCGCTCGACGTCACCGTGCAGGCGCAGATCCTGGAGCTGATCGCCGGGCTCCAGCAGGAGCGCGGGCTCGGCGTCGTCATGATCACCCACGATCTGGGCGTGGTCGCCCGCGTCGCCCACGAGGTGCTCGTCATGTACGGCGGCCGCGCCGCCGAACAGGCCCCGGTGGACGACCTGTTCGCCGACCCGGCCCACCCCTACACCCGGGGGCTGCTCGACTCCCTGCCCCGGCTGGACGACGCCGACGACGAGCCGCTGCGGGCCATCCCCGGCTCCCCGCCCTCCCTGCTGGCCCCCGCCCCGGGCTGTGCGTTCGCCCCGCGGTGCGCCGTGGCCGCCGCGAGCGGCGAGGAGGACCGGGAGCGCTGCGCCACCGTGCGGCCCGAACTCCGGCCGTACGGCGACGCCGGCCGCGAGACGGCCTGCCACTTCGCGGGCGCCGTCCGGGAGGTGACCCGATGACCACGCCGAACCAGACGGGTCCCCGCACCGCCCGGGTCCCGGCGGCCCGCGCCGAGCTCCCGCCGCCGCTGCTGAGCGTCCGCGACCTCACGATGGCCTTCCCCGGCAAACGGACCGTGACCGGGCGCCGGGGGGCGCCCGTGCGCGCCGTCGACGGAGTCTCCTTCGACCTGGAGGCCGGCCGCACCCTGGGCCTCGTAGGGGAGTCGGGCTGCGGCAAGTCCACCACCGGGCGGATGCTGGTCCGGCTGCTCGAACCGACCTCCGGGAGCGTGGAGTTCGACGGCAAGGACATCAGCCGGCTCTCCCAGCGCGCCCTGCGCCCGCTGCGCCGGAACCTCCAGATGGTCTTCCAGGACCCGCACTCCTCCCTCAACCCCCGCCAGACGGTGGCCCGGATCATCTCCGACCCGCTGCTGGTGCAGGGTTCGAGCGCGGCGGACGCCCGCCGCCGGGCCGCCGAGCTGATGGAGCTCGTCGGACTGATCCCGGAGCACATCGACCGCTATCCGCACGAGTTCTCCGGCGGCCAGGCGCAGCGCATCGGCATCGCCCGGTCGCTCGCCACCAACCCCCGGCTGATCGTCGCCGACGAACCGGTCTCGGCGCTCGACGTCTCCGTCCAGGCGCAGATCGTCAACCTGATGGAGCGGCTGCGCGCCGAACTGGGCCTGGCCTACGTGTTCATCGCGCACGACCTCTCGGTCGTCAAACGGGTCAGCGACCGGGTCGCCGTCATGTACCTCGGCCGGATCGTGGAAATGGGCGACAAGAAGTCGCTCTACGAGAACCCGCAGCACCCGTACACCAGGGCGCTGTTGTCCGCCGTACCGCTGCCGGACCCGGCGGCGGAGCGGCGGCGCGAGCGGATCGTGCTGCTCGGCGATCCGCCGAGTCCGGCCGCCCCGCCCCCGGGCTGCACCTTCCACCCCAGGTGCCCCGTGGCGCAGGAGATCTGCCGCACCGAACGGCCGCTGCTGCGGACGGTCGCCTCCCGTGAGGTGGCCTGCCACATGGCGTAGCCGCGGACGCCCGGGGGACCGGCGGGGAACCCGGGTACGGGAAGGGCCCCGGAGCGATGATCTCGCTCCGGGGCCCTTCCTCCGTTCCGGTGCCGGCTCAGGCGAGGCCCAGCTCCTTGCGGAAGAACTCCAGCTCCAGCGCCATGACCTTCTCCCGCACCCCGCCCGGGGTCATGTGGGTGACCCCCGGCAGCGCGAGGAGCTGGTGCGGGCGGCCCGCGTCGGTCAGGGCCTGCGAGAGCCGCAGGGTGTGCGAGGGGTGGACGTTGTCGTCGGCCAGCCCCGTGACCAGCAGCAGCGGCCGGCGCAGCCCCGCGGCGTCGGCGAGCAGGCTGTCCCGCTCGTACACCTCCGGGTGCTCCTGGGGCAGACCCAGGTACCGCTCGGTGTACGCCGTGTCGTACTGCCGGAGGTCGGTCGGCGCGGCCCCGGCCGCCGCCGCGTGGAAGACGTCCGGGCGGCGCAGCACCGCGAGCGCCGAGAGATACCCGCCGTACGACCAGCCGCGGATGCCCACCCGGGTCAGGTCGAGGTCGCCGTGGCGCGCCCCGAGCGCCTGGAGGGCGGCGACCTGGTCCTCCAGGGTGACCTCGGAGAAGCCCCGGTACATGGCGTGCGTGTACCGCGGCGAGACGTACGCGGTGCCGCGGTTGTCGACGGTGACCACGGCGAAGCCCTGGTCGGCCCACCACTGCCGGTGCTGCCAGCGGCGCGGCTCGGCGCTGACGTCCTGCATGCCGGGGCCGCCGTAGCTGTCCATCAGGACGGGCAGCCGGGTGCCGGGCACGTGCCCGCGCGGCAGCACCAGGGCGGTGGGCACCCCGTGCTCGGTGACCCGCTCCAGCACCGGGACCACCCGGTACGGCAGCGGCTGCGACAGGTCGCCGGGGACGAACTCCCGCCCGTCGGCCGTCAGCAGGACGCGGCGGATCCCGTCGGCGTCGGCGGAGGTCAGCAGCAGGGACCCGGCCGCGGCCTGGACGGAGTGCACGCCGGGCCCGTCCGCGAGCGGGGTCAGGTCGCCCGTGTCCGGGTCCAGCAGGAGCACCTGCTGCTCGGAGGGGTCGCGCTGCCCGGCCTCGATCAGCAGGTGGTCCCCGTGGGTGCCGGCCACCTTGCGGACCTGGAGCCCGTCCCCGGTGAGGAGCACGCCGTCCAGCGCGAGCGCGCGGGCGGCTCCGCCGGGGGTGTCGGCCGAGGTGAGCATCCGGCCGTCGGCCAGGCGCGCCGGGGTACCGGGGAGCATCGGGTCCACCCACTGGGGGTGCGTGGTGCGCGACAGCTCCCGGGTGCGGCCGGTGTCCGGGTCGGCGGAGAGCAGCAGGACGTTCTGCTGGAGCCGGTCGTGCACGGTGAGCAGGATCTCGGCGGGCGCGGTGTCACCCGGGAGCCACTCGGCGTCGGAGAAGTAGGGGTAGGTCTCGGTGTCCCAGACGAGCCGCACGGCGGCGTCCGGGCCCGCTCCGAGCACCCAGAGCTGCACGTCGGCGTTGGGGCCGCCCGCCTCGGGGTACGCGAAGTCCTCGGCCGGCAGCTCCGGGTGCGCCGGGTCGGCGAACCAGCGCCGCTGGAGGGCGGATTCGTCGACGCGGGCGGCGAGCAGGCGCTCGCCACCGGGGGACCACCAGTGCCCGCGGTGCCGGTCGAGCTCCTCGGCGGCGGCGAACTCCGCGACGCCCCATCGGGCTCCGTCCTCGGGGCTGACCCGGCCGCCGGGGACGGTGTGCAGGGCGTCGCCGGTGACGTAGGCGATGCGCGAGGCGTCGGGGCTCGGGCGGGGGTCGAAGACGGGCCCGGCGGTGGGGAGCTCCTTGGGCTGCGCGGGCGCTCCGGAGCCGGTCGCGCGGGTGACCTCGTACAGGCGGCCGTAGAGCGCGAACACCGCGGTGAGCCCGTCGGCGGAGAGCGCGTACGAGCCGATCCCGGCGGCGACGAGCCGTGAGCGTTCGCGCAGCCGGCGCTCGACGACGGGGAGGGGCCCGGGCTCGGGGGACAGCTCGCGGGGGTCGGCGAGCCGGGTTTCGGCGCCGGTGGCGGTGTCCAGGACCCAGAGGCTGTCGAAGGGATCGGTGGGGCCGGTGGAGCGGAGGAACCAGAGGAGCCGGCCTCCGTCGCCGAAGGAGAAGGCGCGCGGGGCGCCGTAGGTGAACCGGGCGGTGCTCGCGGAGAGCCTGAGGAAGTCATCCATGCGATCCATGGAATCAGTGTGTCATGTGAAATACTACACGGTATATATCACACGGCATATGTCACATGCCCTAGGCCGTTCGAGTGGTGACACCCCCCATACAGGTTTAGCGTCGAAAAAGTGGACCCGAACGCTACGCCGAGCAGCACCAGCACCGGGACCGACGGCAAGGTCCAAGACAGCGAAGGCCATCACGGACTAGCTCTGCTCGTGCTCGCCTCCTGCCAGCTCATGGTCGTTCTCGACATCACCATCGTGAACATCGCGCTGCCGCACATCCAGACCGCACTCGACTTCTCCACCGAGAGCCTGTCCTGGGTCGTCAACGCCTATACCCTCACCTTCGGCGGCCTGCTGCTCCTCGGCGGCCGCACGGGCGACATCCTCGGCCGGCGGCGCGTCTTCATCTTCGGAGTCCTGCTCTTCGGCCTGGCCTCGCTGCTGGGCGGATTCGCCCAGAACGCCGGCCAGTTGATGGGCGCCCGCGCCCTCCAGGGCGTCGGCGGCGCCATCGCCTCCCCGACCGCCCTCGCGCTGATCACCACCACCTTCCGCGAAGGACCCGAACGCAACCGGGCCTTCGGGGTCTTCGCCGGCGTCTCGGCCGGCGGCGGCGCGATCGGTCTGCTGGCCGGCGGGGTGCTCGTGGAGTGGCTGAACTGGCGCTGGGTGCTCTTCGTCAACGTCCCGATCGCCCTGCTGATCGCCCTGGTCACCCCTAAGGTGATCCGCGAATCCGCGCGCCGGCCCGGACACTTCGACCTCGCGGGCGCCCTGCTCTCCACCCTCGGCATGGTGGCCCTGGTCTACGGATTCATCCGCGCGTCCCAGGACGGCTGGCTCGACGGGCTGACGCTCGGCTCCTTCGCGGCGGCCGTGGTCCTGCTGACCCTCTTCGTCGTCAACGAACGGCACTCGCCCCAGCCCATCACCCCGCTGCACATGTTCGCCGACCGCAACCGGGCCGGCACGTACGCGATCATGCTCTTCTTCGCGTGCGCGATCTTCGGCATGTTCTTCTTCCTGACCCTGTTCGTGCAGAACGTGCTGGGCTTCAGCCCGCTGCGGGCCGGGCTCGCCTTCCTGCCGGTCAGCGCGATGATCGCGGTGACGGCGGGGATCACCTCCCAGGGGCTGCCCAAGTTCGGCCCCAAACCGTTCATGGTGGCCGGCTCCCTGTTCTCGGCCGCCGGACTGGCCTGGCTCACGCAGACCGACGTCCACTCGACGTACCTGGGCAGCATCCTGGGCCCGATGCTGCTGTTCTCCGCGGGCATGGGCATGCAGTTCGTGTCCCTGACCCTGATGGCCCTCTCGAACGTCCCCGACCGGGAATCGGGCGCGGCCTCCGGCCTCCTGAACGCGATGCAGCAGGTGGGCGGTTCGCTCGGCCTGTCCATCCTGGTCACGGTCTTCGGCACGGCCAGCCGCAACGAGGCCAAGGACCAGGTGGGCTCCTTCCTGCGCACCGCCACACCGGAACAGAAGCTCTTCTTCGCCAAGACCAAGCAGTTCCCGAAGCCCTGGAGCGACCAGGTCCTCACCTCGGGCGTCAGCGCCGCCTTCGTGGCGGCAGCCGTGTTCACCCTGGTCACGGCACTGATCGCGCTCTTCGTCATCCAGGTGCGGCCCTCGGACCTCGCCCGCCTCCAGGGCAACCACACACCGGCGGCGGGGACCTGACGGTCAGGTCCCGAGGCGCCGGATGCGGCAGCGCACCGGACTGGTGTTGCGCAGCGTGATCCCGGCGACGACGGACACCTCGGTGTCCACCGCCTCGAACTCGTAGGCCCGTAGCAGCATCGCCAGCGCGATCACCGATTCCAGCATGGAGAAGTGCTGCCCGATGCAGGCGCGCGGCCCGCCGCCGAAGGGCAGCCAGGCATAACGCGGCCGGGCCGCCTCCGCCTCCGGGGTGAACCGGTCGGGATCGAAACGCTCCGGGTCCGGCCAGTAGCCGGGGTGGCGGTGGGTCACCCAGGGCGCCACGATCACATCGGCGCCGGCCGGGATGGTGTGCCCGTCGACCTCGGCCGCGGCCACCGAGCGACGGCCGAGTACGGGGGCCGCCGGGTAGAGCCGCATGGCCTCCTTGAGCACCTGGGTGAGGTAGGGGAGCCGGTCGAGGTCGGCGGCCCCGGGCGTACGGTCGCCCAGCACCGCGGTGATCTCGGCGCGGGCCCGGTCCTGGAACTCCGGATGGCGGGCCAGCAGGTGGAGGGAGAAGGCCAGCGAGGTGGCGGTCGTCTCGTGCCCGGCGAGCAGGAAGATCAGGACCTGTTCGCGCAGTTCGGTGGCGTCGAACTCCCCGTCGTCCGCGCTGCTCGCGGCGGCGAGCAGCGACAGCAGATCCTCGCCCGCTCCGGCGCCACTGCTGTTGCTGCTCTCGCTGCTCGCACTGCTCTTGCTGCTCTTGCTGCTCTCGCTGCGGCGCTCGGCGATGATCCCGTCGCACACCGCGTACAGCTCGTCCATCGCGGCGGCGGCCCGCTTGTTGCCCGGAGTGGGCCAGTCGCGGGGGACGTTGACGGGGGAGTAGCCGCGGCGCATCACATAGGCGGTGATGACCGGAAAGGACCGGTCCACGACGTCGGCGGTGGCGTCGACATCGGTGCCGAAGAGGATCCGGGCGACGGCGCGCAGCGCCAGGGTCATCATCTCGTCCGCGACGTCGACGACCCCGTCCGGGGCCGCCTCCCAGGCGCCGAGGGTGGAAGCGGTCTCGGTCGCGACGGCGTCCGCGTACCCGTCCACCCGGCGCTTGGTGAACAGCGGCTGCACCAACCGCCGTTGGCGCAGATAGTCCTCGTCCTGGCTGGTGAGCAGACCGTTGCCGAGGGCCTCGCGGACCTCCTGGTAAATGGCGTTGTCCTTGCGGAAGTTGGCCGCCTGCGAGGCCAGGACCTGCTGCGCCCCCTCCGCCGAGAACACGCAGTGCAGCTCGGTGCGCAGCCCCGGCGGACCCGCCGTGATCCGCACGACGTCGCCGTGCAGGCGCTGCGCCCGCTGGTACGTACCCAGGGCGTCCGACTTCAGGTCGGCGAGCGACCCGAGCAGCGGGACGCCCTCCAGCCGGGGGATCCCCGTACGGTCGCTGCTGCCTGTCCGTGGTGCTTGCGCTGCTGTCATGGCTCCGCCCTCAGAACTGTGCCGACAGGCCGATTCTGAGGGTGCCCGCCCACCGGGTGCGAGGGCTGCCGGCCCATCAGGCCGAATATCGCCGCAGCGCGGGGCCGCTCACTCCGGACTCTCCGGACTCTCCGGACCCTCCGGCTAGTCGCAGGCGATGCCGTCGTCGTCCCGGTCGAGGTGCCTGCCGTAGCCCGGCTGTCCGCGTCGGATCGGGGCGGCGCCGGCGGCCCTGGCCTCGGCGCAGTTGCGGTAACTGACGTCCTTCGGGCCGGGGGCCGGGGTCGGGCCCGACGTCGGCCGCTTCGGCTTCGGATGGCCCGGGTCCGCGGAGGGGACCGGTGTCCTGGCGGGGCTCGACCCCTTGGGCGGATGCAGGGAGGCGCCGGCGGCGGCCGGGCACGGGGTCCCGGGCGCGGCGAGCGAGATCTCGACCGAGGCGTCGCCCGCCAGGAGGGTGGCGGCCACCGGGGTCTGGAAGCAGACCACCCACTGGCCGTGGTCGGCGGCGAGCGGAACGTCGTCGTAGGCGCTGCGCGCCTCGACCGGCTTGGCGAGCACCGGCTTGACGAGGGCCTCGGCCTCGACGGACTTCTTCCCGACGAGCTCAGGCATCCCGGGCCCGCCGGACGCGCTCGGGGCGGAGGCGGATCCCGGTGCGCCGGAGCCCTCACCCTTCGAGGCGGCCGGCTCCCCGCACCCGGCGAGGAGCAGGACGGCGACCCCCACGGCGGCGGCCATGGTGCGGCCCCGATGCTCAGACATGAAATGACCCCCAAGATCACGCGGCGCCGATCCGCCGCGACACGGGAGCCTACCCAGGCCCCCCGGGCGCGCTCCGGCCCCGCAGGATCGTTCCACCATCAACTCACTCCCGATCCAAGTGAGTCGAGACGGAATCCGACACGCTCACCAACGAGTGAGGATGCCTCCTGGCGCGGTGCGCCGACACCAAAGTGGCCCCATGATCACCCTCCGCGCCCTGCGCCGTCGCGCCGCCGTGCTCGCGACCGCCCTCGCCGCCGCCCTGCTGCCCCCGGCCTCCGCGTCCGCCGCCGCCCCGGCCGCCCCCCTCGGATCGCTCCACGCGGCCGCTCCCGCGAACTCCTGCCCCCGGGTCCAGGACCACCTCTTCGCCGCCGCCGACGAACGCGTGGAGGTGCAGCGCATCACGCCCTCCCCGTCCTGGCGGATCAACTGCAAGCAGCTCTACCGCTCGGACGGCCGCCCGCCGTCGGTGGTCTTCGAGGAAGGCTTCCTGCCCAGGGACACCCTGAACGGCCAGTACGACATCGAGAGTTACGTCCTGGTCAACCAGCCCTCCCCGTACGTCTCCACGACGTACAACCACGACCTGTACAAGTCCTGGAAGAGCGGCTGGAACTACTACATCGACGCCCCGGGCGGGGTGGACGTCAACCAGACCATCGGCGACACCCACAAGTACGCCTCCCAGGTCGAGGTGGCCTTCCCGGGCGGCATCGCCCGCTCGTTCATCGTGGCCGTCTGCCCGGTGGACACGGTGAAGAAGGTGGAAATCATGGACCGCTGCGAGGACAACCCGCACTACGAGCCCTGGCGCGCCAACTGGTCCTGACCGCCATCACGACGGCACCAGAGGCGGCGCCGCCCGGGACGACGTGGGCAATCTGATCCCGGTCACGCCGAGAACCGGCCCATTCGGCGCGCCGCCCCACGGTGCCGCGCCGGGCTGGCTCCGGTAACCCCAGCGCCCGCGGTTGTTGCGGTAGATGTCCTCCAGGGGCATCCCGTCCTCCCACCCGTAGCTCGTGCGGCCCAGCGGGTCCTCGTCGACACTCCACGGGATCGGCTCGACGGCGCGGAGCTTGACGAGGGCGTACCTGTTTTTGATGTCCGTAGTCACGGCGGGAGGCTAGCTTCCGCCGGTGAAGGAAGGGAGACCCGTCCCAAGGGCCGGGCAGGTACGGGCGCTTCCCTCGGGCCCGAGGCGCCGGTCCGGGATCGCCGTTCCGCGGGCATGAAGAAGCCCCCACCCGAAGGCAGGGGCCTGCTTCGACGCCTTGCGTCCGGCTTTCTAGATGTCCCGGAAGATCTCGATCTGGGCGCCCACCGAGTTGAGGCGCTCCGCCAGTTCCTCGTAGCCGCGGTTGATGACGTAGACGTTGCGCAGGACCGAGGTGCCCTCGGCCGCCATCATCGCCAGGAGGACGACCACCGCGGGGCGCAGGGCCGGCGGGCACATCATTTCCGCCGCGCGCCAGCGGGTGGGGCCCTCGACCAGGACGCGGTGGGGGTCCAGGAGCTGGAGGCGGCCGCCGAGGCGGTTGAGGTCCGTGAGGTAGATGGCGCGGTTGTCGTACACCCAGTCGTGGATCAGGGTCTGGCCCTGGGCCACGGCCGCGATGGCGGCGAAGAAGGGGACGTTGTCGATGTTCAGCCCGGGGAAGGGCATCGGGTGGATCTTGTCGATCGGTGCTTCGAGCTTCGACGGGCGGACGGTGAGGTCCACCAAGCGGGTGCGGCCGTTGTCGGCCGTGTACTCGGGGGAGCGGTCGTGGTCGAGGCCCATCTCCTCCAGGACCGCGAGCTCGATCTCCATGAACTCGATCGGGACCCGGCGGATGGTGAGTTCGGACTCCGTGACGACCGCCGCGGCCAGCAGGCTCATCGCCTCGACCGGGTCCTCGGAGGGGGAGTAGTCCACGTCCACGTCGATGTTCGGGACGCCGTGCACCGTCAGGGTCGTGGTGCCGACGCCGTCGACCCGGACGCCGAGCGCCTCCAGGAAGAAGCACAGGTCCTGGACCATGTAGTTGGAGGAGGCGTTGCGGATGACGGTGGTGCCGTCGTGCCGGGCGGCGGCCAGCAGCGCGTTCTCGGTGACGGTGTCCCCGCGCTCGGTCAGCACGATCGGGCGGTCCGGGGAGATGCCGGACTCGACCTGGGCGTGGTAGATGCCCTCGGTCGCGGTGATGTCCAGGCCGAAGCGGCGCAGGGCGATCATGTGCGGCTCGATGGTGCGGGTGCCGAGGTCGCAGCCGCCCGCGTAGGGCAGCTTGAAGTGGTCCATCCGGTGGAGCAGGGGACCCAGGAACATGATGATGCTGCGGGTGCGGCGGGCCGCGTCCGCGTCCATGGCGTCCATGTCGAGGCGGGCCGGCGGTACGAGTTCCAGGTCGACGCCGTCGTTGATCCAGCGGGTGCGGACGCCGATGGAGTTCAGGACCTCCAGGAGGCGGTACACCTCCTCGATGCGGGCGACCCGGCGAAGGACCGTACGGCCCTTGTTGAGCAGCGAGGCGCACAGCAGGGCCACGCACGCGTTCTTGCTCGTCTTGACGTCGATCGCGCCGGACAGGCGGCGGCCGCCGACCACGCGCAGGTGCATCGGACCGGCGTAGCCCAGGGAGACGATTTCGCTGTCGAGGGCTTCCCCGATGCGCGCGATCATCTCAAGGCTGATGTTCTGGTTGCCGCGCTCGATCCGGTTCACGGCGCTCTGGCTGGTGCCCAGGGCGTCCGCGAGCTGACTCTGCGTCCAGCCACGGTGCTGCCGGGCGTCACGGATGAGCTTGCCGATGCGTACGAGGTAGTCGTCTGCCATGGATGCACCGTATCTCAGATATGAGATGTTGCCCGCGCTGGGTGCGGCAGACGGGTGTCAATGGGTGTCAACAGGCGCCAAAGGGGACTTACCGGTCGTCAGCTCCCATGGTGGGGCCGCCGTGTGCGTGGTGCGCGACGAGCCGGCCGAGCAGTCCGACGAGCTGCTCGCGCTCCGGTGCGGACAAAGGGGACAGGAGTTCCTCCTGGGCCGTGGCGAGCAGTTGCTCCAGCTTGCGCAGCCGGCGCCGGCCGGCGGTCGTGAGGGTGATGACGTTGCGCCGCCGGTCGGCGGGGTCGGGGGTCCGCTCGACCAGCTCGCGCGCGGCGAGTTCGTTGATGACGGCGACCAGGTCGCTGCGGTGGATGCCGGTCCGGCCGCTCAGGGCCGCCTGGCTCGCGGGTCCGAACTCGTCCAGGGCGACCAGGGTCGCGTAGTGCCACTTGCGCGCGTCCGCCCCGCTCAGTCCCTCGGTGACGAGCCGTGTGGCGTGCGCCGAGGCCTGCGAGAGCAGCCGGCTGGGCAGTTCGCGCAGCCGCGCCGGGAGGGCGGAGGCGCCCTGGTCCTCTTCCGTGGTCATGGCGGGATCGTACCCCTTGCGTTCGGGGCACTAACGATTTAACTTCGTTGGTGTCGCGAACGTTCGTGACGCCAACGAATTTGAGTGACCCGATTGCCCGAATGGCCCGAATGCCCTGAGTGGCCTGAGTGGCCTGAGTGAAGCGGATGGTTCCCCATGCCCGTCATCGACGTACTCGACTCGACCATGTACTACGAGGAGCTCGGCGCCCCCGACGGCGTCCCCTTCGTCTTCCTGCACGGCAACCCGACCTCCTCCCACCTGTGGCGGGGCGTACTGCCCCGGATCGGGGGCCGGGTCCGCGTCCTCGCCCCCGACCTCATCGGGATGGGCCGTTCCGGCAAGCCCGGCGGCGAGTACCGCTTCGCCGACCACGCCCGCTACCTCGACGCCTGGTTCGACGCCCTCGGACTCGACGAGGTCGTCCTCGTCGGCCAGGACTGGGGCGGGGCGCTCGCCTTCGACCGGGCCGCCCGCCACCCGGAGCAGGTCCGCGGGCTCGCCTTCATGGAGACGATCCTGCGGCCGATGACCTGGGAGGAGTACCCGCCCGCCGCCCGCGCCCGGTTCGAGGCGATCCGCACCCCGGGGGTGGGGGAGGAGATGATCCTGGAGCGGAACCTCTTCATCGAGGACAGCATCGGCAAGACGGTGCTGAACCCGATGAGCGAGGCCGACCACTCCGTCTACGCCGCCCCCTACCCGACCCCGGAGAGCCGGCTCCCCCTGCTCCGGTGGGCCCGCTCCCTGCCGATCGGCGGCGAGCCGGCGGACGTGGTCGCCCGGGTCGGGGAGTACGACGCCTGGCTGGCCGCCAGCCCGCAGGTGCCCAAGCTCCTGCTCACCTTCGACGGCTCGCCCGCCCTGATGGTCGGCCCCGAGCTGGTGGCGTGGAGCGAGGAGAACATCTCCGCGCTGGAGACCGAGTACTGCGGCGCCGCCGCCCACCTCTGCCCGGAGGACCGGCCCGAGGAGATCGCCGCCGCCGTCACGGCCTGGGCCGCACGCCACGGCCTTGCGGGCTGACCGGCGGCCGCCCGGGGCGGGGGGCTCACAAGCCCCCCGCCCCCGCAACCCTCAGTGCCCGCAGGCGTGGTGCCGCCCCTTGCCGCCGCCGTGGACCGAGGCGTACGAGGCCGGGCGCGCGCCCGCCGCCGCCGCGCGGGCCAGCCGGGCCGAAGCCGCCCGGCCCGACGCCGAATCCGCCTCGTGCACCACGCGGCCGCCGACCAGGGTCATCCGTACGCCCGTCCCGCTGATGTCGGCCACCGGGCAGCGCGTCACGTCCCGGTCCAGGAGCACCAGGTCCGCCGCCTTGCCCGCCTCCACGGTGCCGGTCAGCTCCTCCTGGCGGAGCTGCCACGCCGTGCCCGAGGTGTGCATCCGCAAGGTGGTGTCCCGGCTCAGCGCCTCCTGCTCCCGGTACAGCTCGCCGGCCCCTTCCGCGCCCTGGCGGTCGATCGCGGTCCGGAGCTGGTTCCACACCTGGAGGGCGTCCACCGGCCAGTCCGAGCCGCCCGAGAGCCGTGCGCCCGCCTTCTCCAGGCTGCGCGCCGGGTACAGCCACCGGTGCCGCTCGGGCCCGATGTAGGGGAGCAGCGCCTCCACCGTCCAGGTGTCCCGCGCGGCCCACTGCAGCTGCATGCACGCCGCGACCCCGAGCTGCGCGAAGCGCCGCAGGTCCGCGGGGTCCACGATCTGCAGGTGCGCCACCGCGTTGCGGGCGTCCCGCTGTCCCGTGACCCGCCGGGCGTACGCGTACCCGTCCAGGGCGGTGCGCACCGCCCGGTCACCGAGGCCGTGGGCGTGCATCTGCCAGCCCGCCCGGTTGAAGGCGGCGCTGAGCCGGCCGTAGTCCGCCGCCGAGGTGTAGAGCTCGCCGCGGTTCGCGGTCGGCTTGCCGTTCCCGTCGAGGTACGGCTCCAGCAGGGCGGCGGTCTGCGCCGGGTACTCGATGACCCCGTCCAGGAACACCTTGATCATCCCGAACCGGAGCCCCCGCACTCCCTCGAACTCCCGCCGTAGGCCCCGCGCGTACGCCAGCGAGCCCGCCGGGTCCTTGGCCTGGTCCGCGTCCAGCCGGATCGCGGGGACGATCCGCTGCGGCAGCCGGCCCGCGGCGGAGAGCGCCTGGTACAGCTCCAGTTCGTGCCGCCCCACCAGGGCGTCCATCATCGTGGTGATCCCGGACGCGGCGGCCAGCCCCAGCACCTCGGCGCACGCCGCGACGAGTTCGGCGCGGGTGTGCTCGGGTATCAGGTGCCGCACCAGCCCCTGGGCGTCGTCCTTGAGGACGCCCGTCGGCTTCCCGTCGGCACCCTTGACCACCTTGCCGCCCACCGGGTCGGGCGTGGCCGCCGTGATCCCGGCGATGTCCAGGGCCCGCTGGTTGGCCCAGCAGTTGTGCCCGTCGCCGCCGATCAGCACGACGGGCCGCCGGGTCGGGAGCGCGTCCAGCATCGAGTGGTGCGGAGCGGTGCCCGTGGGGAGCAGCCCGACCGGGTTCCAGTCCTCCACCACCAGCCAGCCGTCGGGCTCGGCGCCCGCGCCGCCGGTGTCGGCGAGGAAGCCGGTCAGGATCTCCAGGAGCTCGGCCTGGGTGGTCTCCGCGCTCTCCAGCGAGGGGGACAGCGAGCGTTCGCCGGCTCCGAGCGGGTGGACGTGGCCGTCGTGGATCCCGCTCATCACGGTGTTGCCGCGGGCGTCGACCACCTCGGTGTCCCGGCCCACGTACCGGCGCAGCGCGGCGTCGGTCCCGGTGGCCAGGATCTTTCCGTCCCGGCCGACCGCGACGGCCCGCACGGGCCCCCGGCGTTCGGTCCCGGTGACCCCCGTGAACACCGAGGCGTTGCGGATCACCAGCGCGGCCGAGTTCCGCCCGCCGGCGGGCGGGGCGGCGGCCGCGGCGGCCGCGGCGGGCCCCGCGCCCAGCAGACCCGCCGCGCCCGCGGCTCCGGCGGCGGCGAGGAGCCCGCGGCGCGAGAAGGGGGTGAAGGCGGACAGCGGGGACCGGGGGGAAGGAGAAGACTGCATGCACACTCCCAAACGTTGGCGTGGCCAGGACGCTGTTTGATTAAGGGCTTAACCAGAAGCCGCCTCCGGCGACGAAATCCGTACGATGGCGCCGTGCCCGCCCCCCTTCACGCCTCCGGCCCGCCCCCGATGCCCCCGCCCGCGCCCGTGCCCGGTCCGACCCTCGCCGACATAGCGCGCGCCGCCGAGGTCTCCACCGCGACCGTCTCCCACGCGCTCAACGGCACCGGCCGCCTCGGCGAGTCCACCCGCCGCCGGGTGCGCGAGGTGGCCGGGGCCCTCGGCTACGGAGCCCGGCGCGGCCCGCACAACCGCAGCCTGGGCATCGCCGTGACCACGTACGCCGGCTTCGCCTGGGACTTCGCGCGGATCGCCTACTACGCCCGGCTGCTCATCGCCGCCACCTCGGCGGCGCACGCCCACGGCTACGCCCTGACCACGCTGCCCGCCGACCGCGGCGCCGAGCCGCTGTGGCACACCCTGGCGGTGGACGGGATGCTGCTGCTCGACAGTCCGGCCGACGACCCGGTGCTGCGCGCACTGCGGGCGCGGGGGGTGCCGGTGGTCTTCGACGGGCCCCCGGCCGATCCGCGGCCGGACGACGTGTGGGTGGACAACGACCACACGGCCACCACCCGCGAGGTGCTCGACCACCTGGCGGCCTCCGGGGCCCGGCGGATCGCGCTGCACGCGGGCTACGGCCGGGAGTTCTACACCGGGGCCGTCACGTCAGCCTATGAACACTGGTGCGCCGAGCATCGGCGGACTCCGCTGGTGATCCCCTTCGACCCCAATGACGACGCCGGGCACGCCTTCGACTCCGCCTTCGCGGGGCCGGACGGGGAAGACCGGGCGGACGGGGAAGACCGGGCGGACCGGGGAGGCCGGGCGGACCGGCCCGACGCCGTCTACTGCGTATACGACCCCGGGGGCCGACAGGTGCTGGCCGCCGCCGCGCGCCACGGAATCGCGATCCCCGGCGGCGGACCGGGCGCCGACCCGGGGGAGAGGGGCCTGCTGCTGGTCTGCGCCAGCGAGGACCCGGCGTACGCCGCGAACGAACCGTCCGTGACGACCGTCACCTTCGATCCGGAACGGATCGCCGAATCGGCGGTTTCGTCCCTGGTCAAGCTCATCGAATCCGGACATGCGGAATCCACTGGGCGACGAGTCGTACCGGCGGGGCTGAGGGTGCGTGCCTCGTCCCGGCCCCCCGGCATGTACTAGAGTTATCTCGACATCGAGATATCTGCCCCGGACGTGCCGCAGCCGCCCCGCTGGTAAGGGTTACCTAACTTAGCCTCACCTTAGCGGAAAGTGCCAGAGTGCCTCGC
This sequence comes from Streptomyces sp. GL_141, assembly GCF_057834385.1. Classification (NCBI taxonomy): domain Bacteria; kingdom Bacillati; phylum Actinomycetota; class Actinomycetes; order Kitasatosporales; family Streptomycetaceae; genus Streptomyces; species Streptomyces sp. GL_141. Next base: position 1,875,874 of record NZ_CM174402.1, on the reverse strand, counting down.
GGCAGGATTGCGGCAATACGCGCGAATTCATGCATGAAGGAGACTGTCGTGTCGGCGAACAGCTTCGACGCCCGCAGCACGCTGCAGGTGGGCGACGAGTCGTACGAGATCTTCAAGCTGGACAAGGTCGAGGGCTCCGCCCGCCTTCCCTACAGCCTGAAGGTCCTGCTGGAGAACCTGCTCCGTACCGAGGACGGCGCGAACATCACCGCCGACCACATCCGGTCGCTCGGAAACTGGGACTCGCAGGCCCAGCCCAGCGAGGAGATCCAGTTCACGCCGGCCCGCGTGATCATGCAGGACTTCACCGGCGTCCCCTGCGTCGTGGACCTCGCCACCATGCGCGAGGCCGTGAAGGCCCTCGGCGGCGACCCCGCGAAGATCAACCCGCTCTCGCCCGCCGAGATGGTCATCGACCACTCGGTCATCGCCGACAAGTTCGGCACGGCGGACGCGTTCGCCCAGAACGTCGAGCTGGAGTACGGCCGCAACAAGGAGCGCTACCAGTTCCTGCGCTGGGGCCAGACCGCCTTCGACGACTTCAAGGTCGTCCCCCCGGGCACCGGCATCGTGCACCAGGTCAACATCGAGCACCTGGCCCGCACGGTCATGGTCCGCAACGGCCAGGCGTACCCCGACACCCTCGTCGGCACCGACTCGCACACCACGATGGTCAACGGCCTGGGCGTACTGGGCTGGGGCGTCGGCGGCATCGAGGCCGAGGCCGCGATGCTCGGCCAGCCGGTCTCCATGCTGATCCCGCGCGTCGTGGGCTTCAAGCTGACCGGTGAGCTGCCGGCCGGCACCACCGCCACCGACCTCGTGCTGACCATCACCGAGATGCTCCGCAAGCACGGCGTCGTCGGCAAGTTCGTCGAGTTCTACGGTGAGGGCGTCGCCGCCACCTCCCTCGCGAACCGCGCCACCATCGGCAACATGTCGCCGGAGTTCGGTTCCACCGCCGCGGTCTTCCCGATCGACGGCGAGACCCTGAAGTACCTGCGCCTGACCGGCCGCGACGCCCAGCAGGTCGCGCTCGTCGAGGCCTACGCCAAGGCCCAGGGCCTGTGGCTGGACCCGGCCGCCGAGCCGGACTTCTCCGAGAAGCTGGAGCTCGACCTCTCCACGGTCGTCCCCTCCATCGCCGGTCCCAAGCGCCCGCAGGACCGCATCGTCCTCGCGAACGCCTCGCAGCAGTTCGCGCAGGACGTGCGCAACTACGTCAACGACGACGAGGAGGCCGGCAAGGAGTCCTTCCCGGCGTCCGACTCCCCGGCCGCGGCCAACGGTGTGCCCACCAAGCCCACCCCGGTGACCCTCGCCGACGGCACCTCCTTCGAGATCGACCACGGCGCCGTCACCGTCGCCGCGATCACCTCGTGCACCAACACCTCGAACCCCTACGTCATGGTCGCCGCGGCGCTCGTGGCGAAGAAGGCCGTCGAGAAGGGCCTCACCCGCAAGCCGTGGGTCAAGACCACCCTGGCCCCGGGCTCGAAGGTCGTCACCGACTACTTCGACAAGGCCGGCCTGACCCCGTACCTCGACAAGATGGGCTTCAACCTCGTCGGGTACGGCTGCACCACCTGCATCGGCAACTCGGGTCCGCTGGAGGAGGAGATCTCCAAGGCGATCAACGACGCCGACCTCGCGGTCACCTCGGTCCTCTCGGGCAACCGCAACTTCGAGGGCCGCATCAACCCCGACGTCAAGATGAACTACCTGGCCTCCCCGCCGCTGGTCGTCGCGTACGCCATCGCGGGCTCCATGAAGGTGGACATCACCAGGGACGCCATCGCCACGGACTCCGAGGGCAACCCGGTCTTCCTGAAGGACATCTGGCCCACCGAGGCCGAGGTCAACGACGTCGTCGCGAACGCGATCGGCGAAGACATGTTCAACAAGTCCTACCAGGACGTCTTCGCGGGCGACGCCCAGTGGCAGGCGCTGTCGATCCCGACGGGCAACACCTTCGAGTGGGACCCGCAGTCCACCTACGTGCGCAAGCCCCCTTACTTCGAGGGCATGACGATGGAGACCACCCCGGTCTCCGACATCGCCGGCGCCCGCGTGCTGGCGAAGCTGGGCGACTCGGTCACCACCGACCACATCTCCCCGGCCGGCGCCATCAAGGCCGACACCCCGGCCGGCAAGTACCTCACGGAGCACGGCGTCGAGCGCCGCGACTTCAACTCGTACGGTTCCCGCCGCGGAAACCACGAGGTCATGATCCGCGGAACGTTCGCCAACATTCGCCTCCGCAACCAGATCGCGGCGGGCACCGAGGGCGGCTTCACCCGCGACTTCACCGTCGAGGGCGCCCCGGTCGCCTTCATCTACGACGCCTCGCAGAACTACCAGGCCGCCGGCATCCCGCTGGTCATCCTGGCGGGCAAGGAGTACGGCTCGGGCTCCTCCCGCGACTGGGCCGCCAAGGGCACCGCCCTGCTCGGCGTCAAGGCCGTCATCGCGGAGTCCTACGAGCGCATCCACCGCTCCAACCTGATCGGCATGGGCGTCCTGCCCCTGCAGTTCCCCGAGGGCGCCACGGCGGCCTCCCTGGGCCTCACCGGCGAGGAGACCTTCTCCTTCACCGGTGTGGAGGAGCTGAACAACGGCACCACCCCCCGCACGGTCAAGGTCACCACCGACACCGGCGTGGAGTTCGACGCGGTCGTCCGCATCGACACCCCGGGTGAGGCGGACTACTACCGCAACGGCGGAATCATGCAGTACGTGCTCCGCAACCTCATTCGCGGCTAAGCGCAAATCGGCACCAAAGGGCCGTACTTCCGTTAAGGAGGTACGGCCCTTCCGTTTCTGCGGGCGGCTCCGACGGTCCAGGTCAGGTGACGGTGAGGTCTCAACTCGGAAAAGCCGGGGCCCATACCGGTACATGATCTTGCTCACAGGAGCGGAAGTGGACTATACCTGTGCCCGTCCGGGTCACCGCGAAATGAGCGGCACCGGACGGGGGGACGGCGGGGACCTGCGGTGATGTCCGCTGGGCGGCAGCAGTCGCACTTTCCTTCCTCCTTCACACTCCTGACGAAGGCGAGGACTTGAGCATGGGATCCACCTCCGCCCACGGCGAGCACAGCAACGGTGAGGGCTTCGGCCGCCGGGACCTGATCAAGCGCTCCGCGGCACTCGGCCTGATCGCCGTACCGACGATGAGCTTCCTGTCCGCGTGCGCCTCCGGCTCTGACGAGACGACCAAGGGCAACGAGTCCAAGGTGGCCGTCACCAAGGAGAACCCGTTCGGCGTCGCCAAGGGCGGCAAGCTCGACGTGGTCGTCTTCAAGGGCGGCTACGGCGACGACTACGCCAAGGCCTGGGAAGCGGCGTTCGACAAGAAGTGGGGCACCACTTCCTCGCACCTCGCCACCCAGGAGATCACCTCCAAGCTGCAGCCGCGCTTCAACGGCGGCAACCCGCCGGACGTCGTCGACGACTCGGGCGCCCAGCAGATCAAGCTCGACGTGCTCGCCAAGGGCAACCAGCTCGCCGACCTCACCGTGGTGCTCGACGCCCCGTCGCTCGACGACCCGACCAAGAAGGTCCGGGACACGCTGATGCCCGGGACCATCGAAGGCGGCATGATCGGCGGCAAGTTCGTCGCGCTGCAGTACGTCTACACCGTGTGGGGCCTGTGGTACTCGGGCAAGCTCTTCAAGGAGAAGGGCTGGGCCGCGCCGAAGACCTGGGCGGAGTTCATGGACGTCTGTCAGAAGGCCAAGGCGGCCGGCATCGGCGGCCTGGCCCACCAGGGCAAGTACCCGTACTACATCAACGTCGCCATCATGGACCTGATCGCCAAGAAGGGCGGCCTGGACGCCATGAAGGCGATCGACAACCTGGAGCCGAACGCCTTCGCGGACAACCCGGTCGCGCTGGAGGCCGTCGAGGCGGTCTACGAGCTGGTCGAGAAGGACCTGCTCATGCCGGGCACCAACGGCCTGACGCACACCGAGTCCCAGACCCAGTGGAACCAGTACAAGGCCGCCTTCATCACCTCCGGCTCCTGGCTGGAGAACGAGCAGCTCAAGCAGACCCCGGACGACTTCGACATGCAGTTCCTGCCGATGCCGATCCTGCCGGACTCCAAGCTGCCCTTCGAGGCCATCCGCGCCGGCGCCGGCGAGCCCTTCATCGTCCCGGAGAAGGCCGCCAACAAGGCCGGCGGCCTGGAGTTCCTCCGCTCGATGCTGTCCCGCGAGTGGTCGACCCTGTTCGCCCAGCAGGCCAACTCCCTCACCGTCCTCAAGGACGGCGTGGACCCGTCGGTCAAGCTCCGCTCCGGCACCCAGTCGGCCGTCGCCGCCCTCAAGTCGGCCGGGGACAACACGTTCAACTACCGCTACGCCGACTGGTACAGCGCCATGGGCACCGAGCTCGAGAACGCGTCCAATGAGCTGATGGCCAAGCGCATCCAGCCCAAGGAATGGATCAAGCGGGCCCAGGCTGCGGTAAACAAGGCGACCGAGGACCCGAACGCCAAGAACAACAAGCGCAGCTGACACCGCGTCCACCGGGCACCCGGAAACACCAGGGACGGACACCATGAGCCACGTAGCAAACAGCAAGGGGCGGGGCGGCTTCATCGCCGGCTTCCTCATCCTGCCCCTTGCGCTGTACCTGACCTTTGTCATCTGGCCGTACATTCAGACGTTCGGCTATTCCTTCACCAACTGGACGGGTCAGTCACCGACTTTCGACTTCGTCGGGCTGGACAACTACTCGGCCTTGATGAAGGACGAGGTCTTCGGCGGCGCGCTGCTGAACAACCTGCTGCTCCTGGTGTTCGTCCCGACGATCACCATCCTCATCGCCCTGTTCTTCGCCTTCATGCTGAACGCCGGCGGGCGCAGCGGAGCCGGCGGGGTCCAGGGGGTGGCGGGCTCCGCCCTCTACAAGGTGATCTACTTCTTCCCGCAGGTGCTCTCCCTCGCCATCCTCGCGGTGCTCTTCGGAGCCGTGTACCGCAGTGACGAGGGGGGCCTGCTGAACGGTTTCCTCACCAAACTGGGCCTGGTCGACCCGGCCCACCCCATCGAATGGCTCAACGAGCCCAACTTCGTCCTCTGGTGCCTGCTGCTCGTCGTCGTCTGGCACGGGGTCGGTTTCTACCTCGTCCTGTTCTCGGCCGCCATGCAGTCGGTCCCCAAGGACATCTACGAAGCCGCGCTGCTCGACGGCGCGGGGCGCGCCCAGACCTTCTTCAAGGTCACGCTGCCCCTGCTGTGGGATTCTGTGCAGACCTCCGCGGTCTATCTGGGCATCGCCGCGATGGACATGTTCGTCCTCGTGTCGACCATGACCTCGGGCCAGTTCGGCGGCGGACCGGACCACCACAGCGAGGTCATGGCGACGGTGCTGATGCGTAACTTCCTCTACTTCGGCAATGCGGGCTACGCCTGCGCCATGGGGGTCGTGATGCTCGTCCTCACCCTGATCCTCTCCGCCATCACGCTGCGGGCCACTCGCCGCGAGCACGTCGAGTTCTAGCGGGAGACCACGATGACCACTGTGATCAAAGCACCGGGCGAGGCGGCGGCCGAGAAGCGCTCCGCCGCCACCGGGCAGCCCCGCGGGAAGAGCAGGAGCGGTTCCGACGGCATGGTGCTCAACGTCTTCTCGCACGGCTTCCTCGCCGTGTGGGGGATACTGATCGTCCTGCCGCTGATCTGGCTGGTGCTCGGCTCCTTCAAGACCGACGTGCAGATCGGCAGTTCGGCCCTGAGCTGGCCGTCCAACTGGCATTTCGACGCCTTCGGGCGGGCCTGGGACAAGGGCATCGGGGACTACTTCGCCAACACGCTGATCGTGATGGTGTTCTCGGTCCCGCTGACGATGCTGCTCGGCTCCATGGCCGCGTACGTCCTGGCCCGCTACCCCTTCACGGGCAACAGGCCGGTCTACTACTTCTTCGTCAGCGGGGCCATGTTCCCGGTCTTCCTGGCGCTCGTCCCGCTGTTCTTCATGGTGAAGCGGCTGGACATGCTCAACTCGTACCAGGGCCTGATCCTCGTGTACGTGGCGTACTCGATGCCGTTCACCGTCTTCTTCATGCACTCGTTCTTCCGGACGCTGCCGACGGCCGTGCACGAGGCGGCGGTGATCGACGGGGCCTCGCACACCCGGGTCTTCTTCCAGGTGATGCTGCCGATGGCCAAGCCCGGCCTGATCAGCGTCGGGATATTCAATGTGCTGGGGCAGTGGAACCAGTACATCCTGCCGTCCGTGCTGATGCAGCCGCAGACCGGATCGGACCCCGAGCGCTACATGCTCACCCAGGGCCTGATCCAGCTGCAGTACCAGATGGGCTACGAGACGGACCTGCCGGTGCTGTTCGCCGGTGTGACCATCGCGATGATCCCGATGCTGGTGGTCTACCTGTCCTTCCAGCGGCAGATCCAGGCGGGCCTGACCTCCGCCACGATCAAGTAACGCGTCCGCTCAAGTAACGCGTCCGCTCAAGGAGCGCATCCGCTCAAGCGGCGGACGGGTCGGGCACGACCGACCAGCTGACCGCCGAGACGGAGGGGTCGAGAGAGAGGTTGCTGACGGCTTCCTCGAGCATCCGGCCCCCCTCGCCCTCGGCGGTCAGCAGCGCGGACACCGTCACCAGGCCGGCCTCCGGGCCGTCCTGGCTGCGGATCGAGCGCAGCTGGTAGCCAGGCCGGCCCAGCGCGTCGACCAGCCGGTGGCGGATGTGGGCCTCCTCCGCCTCCAGGCACACGGCCTCGAAGTGGAAGTCGGTGGCCACCTCGGCCCCGCCCCCCGGCTCGCGGTCCATCCGCCGGCCCAGCGGGCGCAGCAGGAGGTTCGCCCCCACCACGCCCACCGTGCCGCAGGCCGCCAGGACGAACATCCCGGTGCCCGCGAGGCAGCCCACGGCCGCCGAACACCACAGGGTGGCGGCCGTGTTCAGGCCCCGGACGCTCAGCCCGTCGCGCATGATCACGCCGGCGCCCAGGAAGCCGATCCCCGAGACGATCTGGGCGGCGACCCGCGAGCCGTCGTACTGGACCTCCGAGACCTCGCTCATGAACCCGTACTGCGAGAGCAGTACGAACAGCGCGGCCCCGCCCGCCACCAGGGCGTTGGTCCGCAGGCCCGCCATCCGGGCCCGCCACTGCCGTTCCAGGCCGATGGCCGCCCCGAATCCGAGCGCCGCGACCAGGTGCCCGGCCATCTCCCATTCGGTGAGCATCATCGGCCTTCTCCCTTCATTCCTCGAGTTCTAGAGCCAGGTGCCGAACTTGCGGATGTACACGGTCTTCAGCAGCTGCGTGAGCGTGCAGTACGCCAGCAGGACGCCGATCAGCCACGGGAAGTAGCTCGCCGGCAGGGGTACGAAGCCCAGCGAGGCGGCCAGCGGCGAGAAGGGCAGGAAGAGCCCGGTCAGCACCGCGAGGACGGTCATCACCATCACCGGCCAGGAGGCCCGCGACTGGATGAAGGGGATCTTGCGGGTACGGATCATGTGGACGACCAGGGTCTGCGAGAGCAGGCCCTCGATGAACCAGCCGGACTGGAAGAGCGCAGCGTGCGCCTCGGTGTTGGCGGCGAACACGTTCCACATGATGACGAACATCGCGATGTCGAAGATCGAGCTGATCGGGCCGATGCAGAGCATGAACCGGCCGATGCCCTTGGCGTCCCAGTTGCGCGGCTTGCGCAGGTACTCCTCGTCCATCCGGTCCCACGGGGTGGCCAGCTGGGCGATGTCGTAGACCAGGTTCTGCACCAGCAGCATGATCGCCAGCATCGGCTGGAACGGGATGAAGGCGCTCGCCACCAGCACCGAGAAGACGTTGCCGAAGTTGGAACTGGCCGTCATCTTGATGTACTTGATCGTGTTGCCGAAGGTGGTCCGGCCCTGGATCACGCCCTGCTCCAGGACGGTCAGGTCCTTCTCCAGCAGGATGATGTCGGCGGACTCCTTGGCGATGTCCACGGCGGTGTCCACCGAGATGCCGACGTCCGCGTCGCGCAGTGCGGCCGCGTCGTTGATGCCGTCGCCGAGGAAGCCGACCGTGTGGCCGTCGGCCTGCAGGGCCCGTACGATCCGGGCCTTCTGGACCGGGTTGACCTTGGCGAAGACCGTCGTACGGGCGGCCAGCGCGCGCAGTTCGGCGTCGTCGAGGGTCTCGATCTCGGAGCCATTGACCACGTGGCCGACGGTGAGGCCGACATCGGCGCAGACCCGGGCGGCGACGAGCTCGTTGTCGCCGGTGACGACCTTGACCGCGATGCCCTTGTCGGCGAGGCCCTGCAGGGCCCGGGCGGCGTCGGCCTTCGGCGGGTCGAGGAAGGCGAGGAAGCCGACCAGGGTCAGCTGGTCCTCGTCGGCGACGGTGTAGGTGTCGCGGGGGGTGCTCATCGTGCGGGTGGCGACGGCCAGGACGCGCAGGCCCTGGCGGTTGTTGTCCTCGGCGATGCGGGTGACGTGCCACCGCAGCTGCTCGGTCAGCTCGACCTTCTGCCCGCGGTCCGTCATGTGGGTGCACAGGGCGAGGACTTCCTCGACGGCCCCCTTGGTGATCATGACGTGCTCGGGCCGGCCGGAGCCGCCCACGATGCTGTTGCGGTTCAGGACCACGGACATCCGGCGCCGGGCGAAGTCGAAGGGGATCTCGTCGACCATCGAGAACCGAGCATCGACGACAACCTCCTCGGCTTCACCCACGCGGTCGATGACCGCCTGGTCCATCAGGTTCTTCAGGCCCGTCTGGAAGTGCGCGTTGAGGTAGCCGTACTCCAGGACCTCGTTGTCCTCGTCGCCGTGCACGTCGAGGTAGCGGTCCAGCACGATGCGGTCCTCGGTGAGGGTGCCGGTCTTGTCCGTGCAGAGCACGTCCATCGCGCCCAGGTTCTGGATGGCGTTGAGCCGCTTGACGACCACCTTGCGCTTGGACATGGCCACCGCGCCGCGCGCCAGGTTGGCGGAGACGACCATCGGCAGCATCTCGGGGGTCAGGCCGACCGCCACGGCGATGCCGAGGAGGAAGGCGGCCTCCCAGTCGCCCTTGGTGAAGCCGTTGATCATGAAGACGATCGGGACCATCACCAGCATGAAGCGGATCAGCAGGAAGCTGACCTTGCGCACGCCCGTGTCGAAGTTGGTCTCCGGGCGCTCGCCGACCAGGGAGCCGGCCATCGAGCCGAAGTAGGTGTCGGAGCCCGTGGCGACGACGAGCCCGGTGGCGGTGCCGGAGGTCACGGACGTGCCCATCAGGCAGAGGTTGTCGGCCTCGACGGGGTCGGTGGTCTCGCTCTGGCCGAGGTCGTCCGTGCGGGTGTCGGCCTTGGCGACCGGCAGGGACTCCCCGGACAGGGCGGCCTGGCTGACCATCAGGTCCTTGGCGGTGATGAGCCGGAGGTCGGCCGGGATCAGGTCGCCGGCGCCCAGCTTGACCACGTCGCCCCGGACCACCTGGTCCATCGGGATCTCGAAGGTGGTGGGTCCGGAACCGCTGCCGGCCCGGCGCTGCACCGCGCAGGTGGTGGTGACGAGCTGCTTGAGCGCGTCTGCCGCCCGGCCCGAGCGGTACTCCTGCCAGAAGCGCAGCAGGCCGCTGATCCCGACCATCACCGAGAGGATGACGACGCCCGGGTCGCCGGGCTCCTGCCAGTACATGACGGCGGCCAGGAAGACGAGGACGGCGATGAAGGGGTTCGCGTACGCCTTCGCCAGCTGGACGTACCAGCGCGGGGCGCGTTCCTGGGCGATGACGTTGGAGCCGTGGCGCTCCAGGCGCAGGGCGGCCTCGGCGTGGGTGAGGCCGTTGCGGGAAGCGTCCACCTCCTGCAGGACCTGGACGCCCGGACGGGCGCTGATCCCGGCGAGCCGCTCGCCGACGACCCGGGTACGGGCCTCCAGCTCGGCCGCCTTGCGCTCGCGGCGGGCCCGGCCCGGGGGTGCGAGCTTCGTGGGGGTACGGGGGGTGAGCATGGTCATGACGAATACCTCCCTCCACGGCGTCCGGGCAGCGCGCAGCCGCACGGTCACGTGGAGTGATCATGGGTCGGCGCGCGGCGGCGGTTACGGCCGCGGGGCACGCCGGTGGGCATGGATGACGCAGGCCCGACGGACGTCAGGGCATGCGGAAGGGGTTGCGAAGATGAATGCAGAAACGCACGGGGGCAGCCGTGGGCCGCGATCGTGCACACTCGGAAGAAGAACCGGCCGCTCGGGGAGCTCAGCCGGAGAGAGCGCTGCAAGGACTTCGATCGGGACTCATCCCGAACACCTCCTCGCGTCGCGCTTCATTGCAGGGGCGCGGTCCGGCCGTGAAGGCCGCGGAAGACCAGCGCCACGGCGACCGTAGCACGATCAGGATGGAGGTTTCTCTCATACTTATGGCCGGTAGTGACCGTTTCGTACTGCGTCGGCCCCTTGACGTCTCGATGCGCAAAGGCTCGACTAAGGGTTCACAAGTTGGAGAGACGCCGGGGTCTCGTGTCAGCCGGGGCATGCAGCCGCTGACTGGCCCCGGCCGGGGGGCGACGGCTTGCCGTTGCTTATGGGCAGGAGTGAATGAGTCGTGCAGACTCCCGGATCGCAGTCCTCACTGCATCGCGCCAATCTGGAGCGCGTCGTACGGGCGGTACGGCTCGCCGGTTCGCTGACCCAGGCGGAGATCGCCCGGAGCACCGGACTGTCGGCGGCCACGGTCTCCAATATCGTCCGGGAACTGAAGGAGGCCGGGACCGTCGAGGTCACGGACACCTCCGCCGGCGGCAGGCGGGCGCGCAGCGTCTCGCTCAGCGGGGACGCCGGCATCGTGATCGGCGTCGACTTCGGCCACACCCACCTGCGGGTGGCCGTGGGGAACCTGGCCCACCAGGTGCTGGCCGAGGAGTCCGAGCCGCTGGACGTGGACGCCTCCTGGGTCGACGGCTTCGACCGGGCGGAAGCCCTGGTGGGACGGCTCGTCGAGGGCATCGGGATTGGCCGCGACAAGGTCATCGGCGTCGGGCTCGGCGTACCGGGCCCCATCGACCTGGAGTCCGGCACCCTCGGGTCCACCGCGATCCTGCCGGGCTGGGCCGGGATCAACCCCCGGCGCGAGCTCTCGCAGCGCCTGGGCGTACCCGTCTACGTGGACAACGACGCGAACCTCGGGGCGCTGGGGGAGCTGGTCTGGGGGAGCGGGCGCGGGGTCAAGGACCTCGCGTACATCAAGGTCGCGAGCGGTGTCGGAGCCGGTCTCGTCATCAACGGGCAGATCTACCGGGGACCCGGCGGCACCGCCGGGGAGATCGGGCACATCACGCTGGACGAATCGGGTCCGGTCTGCCGCTGCGGCAACCGCGGCTGCCTGGAGACCTTCGCCGCGGCGCGCTATGTGCTGCCGCTCCTGCAGAGCAGCCACGGACCGGAGTTGACGATGGAACGGGTGGTGGAGCTGGCCCGTGACGGGGACCCCGGCTGCCGTCGGGTCATCACGGACGTGGGCCGTCACATCGGCAGCGGCGTGGCCAGTCTGTGCAACCTCCTGAACCCGAGCCGGGTGGTCCTGGGCGGCTCGCTCGCGGACGCCGGTGAACTGGTGCTGGCCCCCATCCGTGAATCCGTGGGGAGGTACGCGATCCCCAGTGCCGCCCGGCAGCTGTCGGTGCTCACGGGGTCCCTGGGCGGGCGGGCCGAGGTGCTGGGAGCGCTGGCCCTCGTACTGAGCGAGATGGGCGATTCGACGCTTTTGGCGGAAAATGGAAGTGGAGTGCGAGCTCCCGCCGTCTTGTCTTCAGCTAGATAACGAATGGCGTCGTTGTCATCTCGTTAAGCATTCACTCCTTGACGACAAACTCGCGGCCGGGGTTGACTCACATCCACCTCGGCCGCAGTGCTGCGGCCTCGTCAGGGAGGTTCAAGTAATGAACACGCGTATGCGCAGAGTTGCCGTCGCCGTTGCCGCCGGCACCATGGCCGTATCGCTCGCCGCTTGTGGCAGCGCGAAGGAGTCCGGGGACAAGAAGGACTCCGCGACCGGCGCCGTCAAGGGTGGCGCGATCAAGGTCGGTCTGCTCCTGCCGGAGAACCAGACCGCGCGTTACGAGAAGTTCGACAAGCCGCTCATCGAGAAGGCGGTCAAGGACCTCACCGCGGGCAAGGGCGAGGTCGTCTACGCCAACGCCAAGCAGGACGCGACCACGCAGAACTCGCAGGTCGACACGATGATCACCAACAAGGTGAACGTCCTGATCATCGACGCGGTGGACTCCAAGGCCATCGCCGGCTCGGTCAAGAAGGCCAAGGAGGCCGGCATCCCGGTCGTGGCCTACGACCGCCTCGCCGAGGGCCCGATCGACGCCTACACCTCCTTCGACAACGAAGAGGTCGGCAAGGTCCAGGGCAAGGCGCTCCTGGAGGCCCTGGGCACCAAGGCCAAGGACGGCCAGATCGTCATGATGAACGGCTCGGTCACCGACCCGAACGCCGCGCTGTTCAAGAAGGGCGCGCACTCCGTCCTCGACGGCAACGTGAACGTCGGCAAGGAGTACGACACCGTCGAATGGAAGCCGGAGAACGCCAACACCAACATGGCGGCCGCGCTCTCCGCGCTCGGCAAGGACAAGGTCATCGGCGTCTACTCCGCCAACGACGGCATGGCCGGCGGCATCATCACCGCCCTCAAGGCCGCCGGCGTGGACCCCCTGCCCCCGGTCACGGGCCAGGACGCCGAACTCGCCGGTGTGCAGCGCATCGTCGCGGGCGAGCAGTTCATGAGCGTCTACAAGCCGTACGCCCCCGAGGCCGAGGCCGCCGCGAAGATGGCCGTCGCCCTCGCCAAGGGCGAGTCGATCGCGACCACCGCGACCGCCAAGGTCGACAGCCCCACCACCAAGGGCGTCCCGTCCCTGCTGATCCCGGTCGTCTCGCTGACCAAGGCGAACGTGAAGGACACCGTCATCCGCGACAACGTCTACACGGTCGACGAGATCTGCACCGACAAGTACGCGGCCGCCTGCGCCACCGCCGGCCTGAAGTAAGGCCCCCCGCCGCTCGGTTCGCCGAGCCGGCCCCCCGTGCCTGTCCGGCGCTCCCGCCTCCATCCCGCCACCGGCGGGGCGCCGGACAGAACAGAAACGTTTCTCTCGCATCCCCCGTGGTCCTGCTCTTTTTGTACGACATCCCCGCCGGTCAGGCGGCAAGGAGATGGTTCATGTGTCCGCTGCGCCCGTACTGGCGTTGCGAGGGGTCTCGAAGCGGTTCGGTGCCGTTCAGGCCCTCACCGACGTAGAACTCGAGATCCACTCCGGCGAGGTGGTCGCCCTCGTCGGCGACAACGGCGCCGGTAAGTCCACGCTGGTCAAGACGATCGCCGGCGTGCACCCCATCGATGACGGCGTCATCGAGTGGGAGGGCCGCCCGGTCTCGATCACCAAGCCCCACGACGCCCAGAACCTGGGCATCGCGACGGTCTACCAGGACCTCGCGCTGTGCGACAACATCGACGTCGTCGGCAACCTCTTCCTGGGACGCGAGCTCAAGCGCTTCGGCGTCCTCGACGAGGTGGAGATGGAGCGGCGCGCACGCGAGCTCCTGACCACCCTGTCCATCCGGATCCCCAGCGTCCGCATCCCCATCGCCTCGCTCTCCGGCGGCCAGCGCCAGACCGTGGCGATCGCCCGCTCCATGCTGGGCGAGCCCCAGCTCGTGATCCTCGACGAGCCCACCGCCGCCCTCGGCGTCGAGCAGACCGCACAGGTGCTCGACCTGGTCGAGCGGCTGCGCGAGCGCGGTCACGCCGTCATCCTCATCAGCCACAACATGGCCGACGTGAAGGCCGTGGCCGACAAGGTGGCCGTCCTGCGGCTGGGCCGCAACAACGGCGTCTTCTCCGTGAAGGACACGTCGCAGGAAGAGATCATCTCCGCCATCACCGGGGCCACGGACAACGCCGTGACCCGCCGGGCGGCCCGCACCGGGGAGGCCCGCAAGTGAGCACCCAGCACATAGACCCCGTCAATCCGGCGGCCGCCCACGACGCCATACCGGCCGTGGACCCCCGCCTGCTCGTCCGCGAGCAGGGCTTCGCCGGGTACGTGAACGAGTTCGGCCGCAAGCTCAAGGCCGGCGACCTGGGCTCCGTGCCCGTCGTCCTCGGCCTGATCATCATCTGGAGCATCTTCCAGGGGCTGAACTCGAACTTCCTCGGCGCCGAGAACCTCACCAACATCGCGATCACGATGACGGCCACCGGCATGATGGCCGTCGGCATCATCTTCGTCCTGCTGCTCGGCGAGATCGACCTCTCGGTCGGCTCGGTCAGCGGCGTCTCGGGCGCGATCGTGGCCGTCCTGTCGGTCACCAACGGCGTCAACGAATGGCTGGCCATCCTCGCGGCGATCGCCGGAGGTGCCCTGATCGGCTCCCTCCACGGCTTCTTCTTCGCCAAGATCGGCGCCCCGGCCTTCGCCGTCACCCTTTCGGGCCTGCTCTTCTGGTCCGGCGCCATGCTGCAGATCCTGGGCAGCAACGGCACGATCAACCTCGACTCCGAGGGCGTGGTCGGGCAGCTGACCACGTACTTCTTCTCGGACGTGGCCGTCGGCTACGGGCTCGCCGCCCTCGCCGTGGTGGGGTACTTCCTCGCCACCTTCTCCGACAACCGGCGCCGCGCCGCCGCAGGGGTCCCCTCCCGCCCGCTCGGCGAGATCCTGCTGCGCACCGGGCTCCTCGCGGTGTTCACCTTCGGTCCGGCCATGGTGTTCAACCAGTACAAGGGCCTGCCGCTGGCGATCGTGCTCTTCCTGCTGGCCCTGGTCGGCACGGACTTCCTGCTGCGGCGCACCGCCTTCGGCCGCCAGGTCTTCGCCCTCGGCGGCAGCGTCGAGGCCTCCCGGCGTGCCGGCATCAACGTCAACCGGGTCCGGATCACGGTCTTCGCGATCGCCGGCACCTTCGCGGCGATCGGCGGCCTCTTCTGGGCCTCCAAGATCGCGGCGGCGAACCAGAGCGCCGGCGCCGGCGACCTGCTGATGAACGTGATCGCGGCGGCCGTCATCGGCGGCACCAGCCTCTTCGGCGGCCGCGGCCGGACCTGGAACGCCCTCCTCGGCGTCATGGTCATCACCTCCATCCAGTACGGTCTGGCCCTGGAGGGAATCGCGACGCCGATCCAGTACATGATCACCGGCGCGGTCCTCCTCGCCACCGTGGTGATCGACTCGGTCACCCGCAAGACGCAGAAGACGGCCGGGCGCGCCTGACCGGCGTGCGCGCGGTCTGACGCGGCGGTAAGAACCGTCACAGTGCCCGGTGCCACTTCGTGTGGTGCCGGGCACCCGTGCGTAGGCGTGTACGCACGGATGTGCGGGTATTCCCCCTTTTGGGGGGTGTGGCTCCGTACTGATGTGTACAGGTATGACAAAGGTGTGACCTGACCGGGACCGCGCTTTACTGACGCCCGAGTGGCGAACATTAGACTCGGCAGACCAGCAAGCGACTGCAAGGAGGCACGGGTGCTGCTGACCCGCATCAAGGGACCGCGCGATCTGGACCGGCTCAGCCAGGAGGAGCTCGACCGGCTCGCCGCAGAGATCAGGACCTTCCTCGTCGACGCCGTCTCCAAGACCGGCGGGCACCTCGGCCCCAACCTCGGTGTCGTCGAGCTGACGATCGCTCTGCACAGGGTCTTCGACTCGCCCAAGGACAAGGTCCTCTTCGACACCGGCCACCAGGCCTACGTGCACAAGCTGCTCACCGGCCGCCAGGACTTCGGCGGCCTGCGCACCAAGGGCGGCCTCTCGGGCTACCCCTCGCGCGCCGAGTCCGAGCACGACGTGATCGAGAACTCGCACGCGTCCACCGTGCTCGGCTGGGCCGACGGCTTCGCCAAGGCCAACGAGGTGCTCGGCAAGGAGGACCACCACGTCGCGGCGGTCATCGGCGACGGGGCCCTCACCGGCGGCATGGCCTGGGAGGCGCTGAACAACATCGCCGCCGCCAAGGACCGCCCGCTGGTGATCGTCGTCAACGACAACGAGCGCTCGTACGGCCCCACCATCGGCGGCCTCGCGAACCACCTGGCCACCCTGCGCACCACGGACGGCTACGAGCGCTTCCTGGCCCGCGGCAAGGACCTCCTGGAGCGCACCCCGGTCGTCGGGAAGCCCCTCTACGAGACCCTGCACGGTGCCAAGAAGGGCCTCAAGGACTTCATCGCCCCGCAGGGCATGTTCGAGGACCTGGGCCTGAAGTACATCGGTCCCATCGACGGCCACGACATCGAGGCCCTGGAATCGGCCCTGCAGCGCGCCAAGCGCTTCAGCGGGCCGGTCATCGTGCACTGCCTCACCCAGAAGGGCCGGGGCTACGAGCCGGCCGTCCAGGACGAGGCGGACCGCTTCCACGCGGTCGGCGTGATCCACCCGGACACCGGCCTGCCGGTCTCCACCGACGCCGCCAGCTGGACCTCGGTCTTCGCCGACGAGATGGTCAAGCTCGGCAGGGACCGCAAGGACATCGTCGCCATCACCGCGGCCATGCTCCAGCCCGTCGGCCTGAAGAAGTTCGCCGACGCCTACCCGGACCGGATCTTCGACGTCGGCATCGCCGAGCAGCACGGCGCCACCTCGGCGGCCGGCCTGGCCTCCGGCGGCGCCCACCCGGTCTTCGCGGTGTACGCGACCTTCCTCAACCGCGCCTTCGACCAGGTCCTGATGGACGTGGCCCTGCACAAGTGCGGGGTCACCTTCGTCCTGGACCGCGCCGGTGTCACCGGCACCGACGGCGCCTCCCACAACGGCATGTGGGACATGTCCATCCTCCAGGTGGTTCCGGGCCTGCGCCTGGCAGCCCCGCGCGACGCCGAGCAGCTGCGCGCCCAGCTGAACGAGGCCGTCCTGGTGAAGGACGCGCCCACCGTCGTGCGCTTCTCCAAGGGCGTCGTCGGCCCGGCCGTCCCGGCCGTCGGCAGGATCGGCGGCATGGACGTGCTGCGCCGTCCGGCCGACGAGGTCACCCGGCCGGACGTACTGCTCGTCTCGGTCGGCGCACTCGCCCCGATGTGCCTGGAGATCGCCGACCTGCTCGACAAGCAGGGCATCTCCACGACCGTGGTCGACCCCCGCTGGGTCAAGCCGGTGGACGAGGCCCTGGCCCCGCTCGCCGACCGCCACCGCGTGGTCGTCACCGTCGAGGACAACAGCCGCGCCGGCGGTGTGGGCTCCGCCGTCGCGCAGGCACTGCGGGACGCGGGGGTCGACGTACCGCTGCGTGACTTCGGCATTCCGCAGCGCTTCCTGGACCACGCCACGCGCAAGGAGGTCATGGCCGAGATCGGTCTGACCGCCCCGGACATCGCGCGGCAGGTCACCGGCCTGGTGGCCAAGCTGGACGGGCGCTACGACAGCGAGCCGGCCGCCGCCGTCGACTGATCATCTGCGGTTGCACGTCACGGGCCGGGAGGTTCACCCTTGGAGGGTGGGCCTTCCGGCCCGTTTCGTTTCGATGCGGTCTGCCCTGCGGAGGTGCGTCGGTGAGTAGGAACCTGAACGGTCCCTTCCGTACCAAATCAGTCGAACAGTCGATCCTCGACACGGAAGAGCCGGAACACCAGCTCAAGAAGTCGCTCTCCTCCTGGGACCTGACCGTCTTCGGCGTCGGCGTGATCATCGGCACCGGCATCTTCGTCCTCACGGGCAAGGTCGCCAAGGAGACCGCCGGTCCCTCCACGGCCCTCGCGTTCGTCGCCGCCGGCGTCGTGTGCGCGCTGGCCGCCCTGTGCTACGCCGAGTTCGCCTCGACGGTTCCGGTGGCCGGATCCGCGTACACCTTCTCGTACGCCTCGATCGGCGAGCTGCCCGCCTGGATCATCGGCTGGGACCTCGTGCTGGAGTTCGCGCTCGGCACCGCCGTCGTCGCCGTCGGCTGGTCCGGGTACGTCCGCTCGCTCATGGACAACGCCGGCCTCCACCTGCCCGCCTCGCTCCAGGGCCCCGACGTTCCGGGCGGCCACTTCGACCTGCTCGCCTTCGTCCTGGTCCTGGTCCTGACCGTGATCCTGGTCGTCGGGGTGAAGCTGTCCGCGCGGATCACCGCGGTGGTCGTCGCGATCAAGGTCACGGTGGTGCTCATCGTGATCATCGCCGGCGCGTTCTTCATCACGAAGTCCAACTACACGCCGTTCATCCCGCCGGCCGAACCCCAGACGGGCGGCTCCGGACTCGATGCCCCGCTCGTCCAGCTGCTCTTCGGCTACGAGCCCACCAACTTCGGCGTCATGGGCATCTTCACCGCCGCCTCCGTGGTCTTCTTCGCCTTCATCGGCTTCGACGTGGTGGCCACCGCCGCCGAGGAGACCAAACTCCCGCAGCGGGACATGCCGCGCGGCATCCTCGGCTCGCTGATCATCTGCACCGTGCTCTACGTGGCGGTCTCGATCGTGGTGACCGGCATGCAGAACTACAAGGAGCTCTCCGTCAGCGCCCCGCTGGCCGACGCCTTCAAATCCGCCGGCCATCCGGTCTACGGGGGCATCATCAGCTTCGGCGCCGCCGTGGGCCTGACGACGGTGTGCATGATCCTGCTGCTCGGCCAGACCCGGGTGTTCTTCGCGATGAGCCGCGACGGCCTGCTGCCGCGCTTCTTCTCGCGGACCCACCCGAAGTTCCGTACGCCCTACCGGCCGACGATCCTGCTCGGCGTGATCATCGCCATCGTCGCCGGATTCACCAGCATCAACGAGCTGGCGACCCTGGTGAACATCGGCACCCTCTTCGCCTTCGTGGTCGTCGCGCTCGGCGTGATGGTCCTGCGCCGCACCCGGCCCGACCTGCACCGGTCCTTCCGCACCCCGTGGGTGCCGCTCGTGCCCATCCTGTCGATCGCCGCGTCGGTCTGGCTGATGCTGAACCTGCCGGCCGAGACCTGGCTGCGGTTCGGGATCTGGATGGTCATCGGCATCGCCGTCTACTACCTCTACGGGAAGCAGCACAGCCGGCTGGGCCGGGGCGAGGGCATGACCCCGAACCCGGCACGTGAGGGGCGTTGAGCCCGTCCTACGGTGGGGTCATGGAGATCACCGTGGGACTGGAGCCCTGGTCGGAAGACGACTTCTGGCTGCTGCTGCGCAAGAACGAGCCGGCCATGACGGACCACTTGGGCGGTCCGGAGACCGAGGCCAAGCTGCGGGAGCGCCACCAGCGCTACCTGGCGATGAACGCCCGGGAGCCGGGGGCCGGGCGGATGCTCCGGGTCGTCGCCGACGGCGAGACCGTGGGCAGCAGGGTTCGTACTCCTCGGAGAGGTGCGGTTCGAGTATCCGCCGGGGCAGTGGCACGCGAGCGGTGACTGGCGCGTGGTGCTGGGCGGCGAGGGCTCGTAACGCCGACGAGCCCCGGCACCCTTGCGGGGCCGGGGCTGCGAGCCGGGGGCGGAGTCGGTCAGCCGCCGGTGGCGGGGGACTTCTTGGCCGAGGCCGGGATCGGCTCGTCCTTGCGCAGGGCGTCCCACAGCTGGCCGGACTGCGGCTCCACGGCGACGACGCGGTTCTCGTCGATCTTGTCGTAGGCGACCGGAAGCATGATCGTCTCCATGGTCTCCGGATCCACGCCGTTCATGCTCTGGGCGAAGTCCGACAGGCCCTTGAGGGAGTCGAGTTCGGCGTCGGTGGTCAGCGCCTTGGTGCCGGCGTCGGCGAGCTTGTAGAGCTTGGCCGGGCTGGTGAGGATGTCCTGCTTCTTGATCTCGGACAGCATCGCGATCATGAACTTCTGCTGCAGGTCGATGCGTCCGAGGTCGCTGCCGTCACCGTAACCGTGGCGGGTACGGACGAACTTGAGCGAGTCCGTGCCGTTCAGGCGGTGCGTGCCCGCGGCGAGATCCAGACCGCCCTTGATGGGCTTGTCGAGGGTGACGTCCACGCCGCCGAGCGCGTCCACCAGCTCCTTGAAGCCGGCGAACTCCACCTTCACGAGGTGGTCGACGCGGACTCCGGACATCTGCTCGACGGTCTTGACGACACAGGCCGGGCCACCGGTGCCGATGATGGCGTTCATCATGACGCGGTTCGCGCCCGGGATCGTCTTGCCGTTCTTGTCCTTGCAGTCCGGCCGGGTCACGAGGGTGTCGCGGGGGATGCTGATCGCGGTGGCCTTCTTACGGCCCTCGGGTATGTGCACCAGCATGTTGGTGTCCGAGCGGGAACCGCTGACATCACCGTGATCGAGCTCACCGTTGGCGCCGGCGCGCGAGTCGGAGCCGAGCACGAGGATGTTCTGCCCGCTGTCCGGGACCTTCGCCGGCCGGTTGTCGACACCGATCGCCTGGTCCAGGTCGACGCTGTCGATGTTCCCGTTGAGGTGGTTGTATGCCCACCAGCCGGTGCCGGCAGCGCCGAGCAGCAGCAGGACCAGTACGAGCAGGACGATCCTCAGGACGCGCCGTCTGCGCGGACGCACCCCGCGCCCTCCGGTTCGGCGACGACTGCGTACGGTGGTGTCTTGGGTCATACTGCTCGAATCCTCGGGGCCCTGGGTCGGAGGGCAGCGGGCAAGGGTGGCCGGATGCCGCTGCACTATAAGCAGATTTCCAAGTCGAATGGGAGTGCGCTTATCGTCCTCCTGGTCGGCCGTGATGCGGAAAACACAGGAGTCCCCACAGTGAGGGGGAGGGGGAGCGGGAGCCATGGCCCGAAATGCCGGACGTCGTGCGCGACGCGGTGACGCATCTCGCGAGCAGCTGTCCCACCCCCAGGCGGGCCCGGCATCCGCGGTGGCCATCGTCGTCGCCGGCCCCGCCGACGCCGTGCCCCTGATCAACTCCGAACCGGCCGGATCGGTGATCGAACTGGTCTGGCTCGACGGCGGCGCACCCGCCGAGCAGCGGGCGATGGAAGCGGCCGTGGCACAGGCGAAGCGGCGCGGGTGCAGATTCCCCGGGGAACCGTTCCTCCTGTACGCGGCGGACGGCAATCTCACGGGCCAGATCCTCGACGTGCTCCACGAGATCGGACCCGTGCGCGTCCGCACCCTCGATCCGGACCCCGCGCACACCGACTTCGACCGCGAGCGCAAGCTCCCGATCGTCAGCGAGCCCGCCGCGCGCGGCCAGGTGGCGCGCAGCACGCTCCGGGCCGCACGCCGCTACCAGCTCGCCGTCGGCGCCCCGGTGTTCGTGGACTGCCGCCGGGCCGGCGCGGACCCGGCGCTGCCCGCCGCGGCCTGCTCCCGCTACCCCCGCCCCTCCCAGTGGCTGCTCACGGGCAAGGACGGGCGGCTCTCCGCGTACCTGCCGACGGCCGCCGGCGTGGTCCGCTGGACCGAAGGGCGCACCGAGGCCGAGGGCTGGAGCGGACCGGAACTGCTCCAGGGCCCGGAGCTGCTGCCCGCGCTGACCGTGCTGCGGGGCCCCGAGGGCTACGCGTACCTGATCGGCCTGAGCCGGACCAAGCGCAAGGACAGCGGCTCCGACGTCGAGGTGGTGTACGCCGCCCAGTACCAGACGGGCCGGCCCCTCGGCCCCTGGACCACCGTCGGCAATCCCAACGCGGCGAGCTGGCAGATGGCCCGGGAAACCGGTTTCCCCGTGGCCACCTTCGACGCGAACGGCGTGCTGCACGTGTTCGTGCGCAACTTCGGGCACAGCGTCAGCGTGCGGCGGCAGACCCCGAAGGGGCGCATGTCGGGCTGGGAAGCGCTGGGCGGGCTGCGGGTGGCCGACGAGCTGGTCGCCTTCCCGGCCGCGCAGGGCGGGGTGCAGCTGGTGGCGAGGGCGCGCGACACCGCGTCCGCGGGGCACTTCTTCCAGCAGGACGTGAAGGCGGCCTGGGTGGAGAACCGGCGGATCCCCGTGAGCCCGTACCCCGGCAGCCTCTCGGTGGCCCCGGACGGCGGGGTCGTGCGCTTCCGCTACGCGGGGAGCAACGAGGTCTGCGTCTGGTGGCCGGGCGCGCAGGTGCCCATCGGCCTCGGCGGGCCCGAGGGGATCGGGCCGGTCACCGGGGTGACGGGAGCCGACATCCAGGGATGGGGCTGCACGGTGCTCGTGCGCGAGGGCACCGGCGGAGTGACGGCGATCGGTGCCTACCCCGACGGGCGGCCGGACACCGGCGTCTGGTGGGAGGAATCCGGGGAGCCCTCGGTGGTTCCGCCCGCCGCGGCTTTCGACAGCCGGGGCCGTGTGGTGATCGCCACAGTGGGAATGGACGGTTCCCTCCGCGTGGCGCGCCAGCAACTGGGATCTCAAGGCTTGGAGTTCACTCCGTGGACTGTCCACTAAGGATCGTTTAAGTCACCGATATGCAGGTTTAAGCACAGCGGTGGTCGCCTTGCGTGCTGGATGGTGCCACGCGTGACTTGTTATGGTCATTCAGCGCCCATTTACCTGGACCATAGGTGAACGTTCGGCGTCACGGGGGCGGCGCTCGTCTTCGTGTCTCGTGGGGTGGGCGCAGGCGCTCTGTTGACCAGGTTCGCGCCGTTGACGACTGAGGGGTTATGTCCAAGCTGTCACTGAAGGCCGTCCAGAAGCTCACGTGCAAGAAACGGGACGCCTGGTGGACGGTCCTTCTGGTCGATCCGATCGCGACCCGCCTCGTCTGCGTGTTCGCGCGCTGGAACTTCGTGACGCCCAACCGTGTGACGTGGGCGGCGCTCTACGTCGGCCTCGGCTCGGCCTACTTCTTCCTCCAGGGTGACTGGCTCTCCCTGTGCATCGGCGCGGGGCTGTACCACATCAGCTTCATCCTCGACTGCATCGACGGGAAGCTCGCCCGCCTCAAGGGCAACGGCACCATCTTCGGCGGCTGGCTCGACTACGTCTTCGACCGCATCCGTGTGCTCTTCTGCGCGCTGGCCCTCATGGGCGGGCAGTTCCTGCAGCACGACGAAGAGGTCTACCTCCTCGCGGCCCTCGTCGTGATCTTCCTCGACATGCTCCGCTACGTCGACGCCCTCCAGATCTACAAGATGCGCATGTCCATGCGTAACAAGATCGAGGCCGTCACGCTCGCCCGCCAGGCCGAAGAGGGCATCGAAGAGGAAGAGCGGAAGGTCGTCTTCATCGAGGACCTCCTGCGGGAGAACCCCCTCGGTCAGGCCGACGAGCTCAAGCGGGAGACCGCGCAGGTCGAGCAGGCCGAGGTCATCGACCTCCACCAGCAGTTCCGCGAGAGCTTCCCCTGGTACGCACGGTTCCGCCACGCCCTGGTGCAGAGCCGCATCCGGCCGCACCTCATCAGCGGCATCGAGTTCCAGATGTTCATCTTCATCGTCGGCCCCGTCATCGGTCACATCCTGTGGACCACGGCGGCGTCCGCGGTGCTGATGGGCGGCTTCGAGCTCGTGATCATGTTCAAGTTCTGGCTCTCCACCCGCGACTTCACGCGCACGATGGAACGCCTCGACCCGGGCAACATCCCGTCCAGGGCCGGCTCCATCGCCCCGCACCTGCACGCGGGACGCCACCGGCGCCGCGGTGAGGACGACCTGGGCGGGATCGACCCCGCCCAGATGTTCCCCGCGCCCGAGCCCTACGAGGACCCCGGGTTCGAGCCGTTTCCGCGGGCCTACACGGATCAGTTCACGGGCAGCGTGACCGACACGATGCAGCTGGCCCAGATCCCCTCGCAGAACTCGCAGCGACCTGACTACGCCGAACGAGAGCGCCACCCCAGATGAGTTACCCGGTCGACATCTCCCCGTACGGTGTCACGATCGTCATTCCGGCCTTCAACGCGAGCGCCACTCTCGCCCGGGCGATCCAGTCGGCCGTGGCCCAGACGCACCGCGGCATCGAGGTGCTCGTCGTCGACGACTGCTCCACCGACGGCACCCGGGGCGTCGCCCGCCAGTTCGCCCGCCAGGACCCCCGGGTCCGCATCATCGAGCGGCCGCACAACAGCGGCGGCTGCGGCGCCCCCCGCAACAACGGCATCGAAGCGGCCGCCGGCCAGTTCGTGATGTTCCTCGACGCGGACGACGAGCTGCCGCTCAAGGCCGTCGAGACCCTGCTCTCCTCCGCCGTCGTCACCGGGTCGGAGGTCACCGCCGGCCGCGTCGTGCGCATCAACCAGGCCACCGACGAGGTCACCGTCTGGCAGCCGCAGCTGTACCCCGCCGACCAGACGGTCGGGGGCCTGTCGGCCATGCCGGAGCTCTTCGAGGACCCGATCGCCGCCGGCAAGCTGTACCGGCGGGACTACCTCAACAACTTCGGCATCCGCTTCCCCGAGGGCGTCTTCTTCGAGGACACGTACTTCTCCACGGTCGCGAACTTCCACGCGCGCTCGTTCACCATCCTCGCCACCCCCGTCTACCGGTGGATGTGGGAGCGGGAGTCCGACCAGCCCTCGATCACCAACCGCCGCCACGAGCTGCGCAGCATCGGTGACCGCATCCGGGTGCACCAGTACACCGACAGCTTCCTGCACAGCGTCGGCCGCCCCGACCTGCTGGCCCGCAAGGCCGCCAAGTTCCTCTCGCACGACCTGCGCCTGTACACCCCCGAGCTCCGCAGCGGCGACCGCAACTACCGCAACGGCTTCCTCGCGGCCGTGGCCCCGTACCTGCGCACCCTGGAGCCCACCACCTACGAGCTGTGCGGGCCCATGGAGCGGGTACGCGCCTTCGGCCTGATGCACGGCCGGGTCGACATCGCCGTGTCGGCGTCCGACTACATGCGCCGCCGCAGCGTCATCAGCTCCGACGTCGTGGAGCGGGACGGGCGGGTGTTCTGGTCCGGGTCGCTGCTGCGCCACCCCGACGCCGAGCGCTTCCTGGAAGTCACCGAGCTCGACCTGACCGGCCAGAAGCTCGCCGAAGCCCGCCTCTACAACCAGGCGACCTCGGTCGAGCTGATCGACGGCGAACTTCACATAGCGGGCGCGATACGCAACCAGTTCGGCCGGGTCCGCCCCGAGGACAAGGTCGAGCTCATCGCGGTGCTGCGGCGCCGCAGCTCCAAGACCGACTACCACTTCCCCGTCTCCAGCGTGGAGATCGACGCGGACTGGATCCGCTACCACGCCACCGTCGACCTCACCTCCACCCTGGACAAGGCCGACCGCGCGGGGCACTGGAACTTCTTCGTCCAGCTCCGCCACGACGGCGAACGGGCCTCCACCGCCCTCAACGTCAGCGGGCTCAACGCCACCAGCCTGCGGTACGCCTCCGCCAAGGGCGTCCACGAGGTCTACGAGACCATCAGCGGGAACCTGGGCCTGCGCCCGGAGACCGAGGAACTGCAGGCCAAGGCCTCCGACCGGGGAACCCCCTGGCTGTGGTGGCAGGACGCCAAGCCGACCGGCCCCGTCCAGCCTCCCGAGCAGTACGTCGCGGCGCTCGTGGTCCTGTGCCACAACGACGAGTACCACCTGCGCGAGTTCCTCTCCTCCCTCGTGGCCCAGGGCAGCTTCGGCGGCACCCAGGTGGTGTTCGTCGACGACGGCTCGAACGACACCACCGCCCAGCAGCTGGCGGCCTTCGCCGCCTACTACCCGAACGCGATGGTCGTCACCCAGCACAGCCTCGGCGCGCGCACCGCCTTCGAGAACGGCCTGCAGTACGTCGCCGCCCCCTACGTGATGTTCGCGCGGGCCCGGGACATCCTCGGCGAGGACTCCGTGGGCCGGCTGCTCACGGCGGCCCGCAAGGCCAAGGGAGCCGACGCCGTCGTCGGCGTCGCGGACAACTTCCCGGGCCCGTGGCTCGGCAAGGACGAGCCGTGGGAGCGCTACTTCACCTCCAAGGGCGCCATCCGCAAGCTGGCCGACGCCCCGTACCTCGTCTTCTCGACCCGGCTCGGCGGCAAGCTCTTCAAGACCTCCTTCGTGCGCGAGCACGGCTTCCGGTGCGGCCCGGGCCACGGCCTCGAGGACGACTGGTTCACCGTCCCGGCCCTGCTGTTCACGAAGACGGTCACCGTCGCACCGGGTGCCCGCTTCTTCGAGCGCGAGGAAGAGAAGCAGAACTCGCTCTTCGACCGCCCCTGGAACGACCCCGCCAAGGCGGTGGACCGGGTCCGGCTGGCCGAGTACGTCCTGACGTCGGTCCAGGGCGCACCGCCCCGGGTCGTCCGCCTGGCCCACCGCTTCGTCGTCCGCTCGCTCCAGCCCTACGTGCGCAACATGCACCGCATCATGAGCAAGACGGAGCTCGCCGGGGTCCTTCCCCTGCTCGCGTCGGTCTACGGCAAGATCCCCGACGAGATCATCCTGCAGTACGCCACGCACCCGCAGTCCAAGGTCCAGCACCACGCGATCGTGACGGGCAACCTCGAACTCTTCGCCGACCCGCTGAGCGCGCCGGAGTTCCTGCCCCGCCTCTACCTCGACGACGAGGGCATCTACCGCCGCCTCGCCAGCGACCCGGTGGAGACGAAGCTGCTGCGCGTCCCGCGGTCCAACGCCGTCATGGAGACCTTCCTCTGGCAGGGCGACGAGATCCAGTTCGAGGGCCTCCTCGTGATCTCCGGCGTCGACATCGACACCCAGTACACCAACCGCATCCAGCTGGTGTTCTCCGACGGACGGCGCGAGGTGGCGCTCCCCGTCGAGCAGGTTTACCGCCGCGACCGCTGGCGCACCCGAAAGAACCAGGACTGGTTCTCCGGCTGGCGCGCCACGGCGCGCCCGTCCGCGCTCAACACCCTCGCCAACACCGAGCTGACCATGGTGATCCGCGTCCTCGACGAGGACCGCCACCACGACCTCAAGCTCGCGGCCCGGATGAACCTGCACCGCTTCAAGGGGGTGCACAGCTCGGGCAAGCAGCGCTTCATCCTGTCGATCGACGAGGAGGAGCAGGTCACCGCGCGCTGGGTGAAGGGCTTCTCGGCCCGGCGCAAGGACAAGCTGCACCGCTTCCGCGAGGAGCTGCGCAACTCCCTCCCGGGCCGTCCCGGCTGGCGCACCCGCTTCATGTACTGGCTGACCTACCCCTACCTGCACGGCCGGGGCATCTGGATCATCGGTGAACGCGAGGACACCGCCCAGGACAACAGCTACCACCTCTTCAAGTGGATCCGGCTGAACCAGCCCAAGCGCAAGATCTACTACTCGATCAACCGCGACGCGCACGACTGGGACAAGGTCGCCCAGTACGGGCAGGTCATCGACAGGCTCTCGTGGAAGCACCGCGCGTACCTGCTGCACGCCGAGC
The DNA here is from genome assembly GCF_057834385.1 of Streptomyces sp. GL_141. Lineage (NCBI taxonomy): Bacteria > Bacillati > Actinomycetota > Actinomycetes > Kitasatosporales > Streptomycetaceae > Streptomyces > Streptomyces sp. GL_141. Next base: position 1,848,757 of record NZ_CM174402.1, on the reverse strand, counting down.
GCCTGATCAACTCCTACGACCTGGAGGCCTACCTCGGCTTCCCGGGCCTGAACAAGCGCTCCTTCCTGCGCGGCTACGGCGACCTGCTGCGCTACAAGCGCGTGTTCCTCGGGCACGGCGTGGGCTACAACGACGTCGTCGCCTCGATCCACGGCCAGACCACCAACGTCGACATGGTCCTCAGCACGGGCCGCAGCGAGCGGTCCTACACCGCGGAGCACTGCGGCTACGGCTACGGGCGCGTCGCCGCCACGGGCATGCCCCGGTTCGACGCGCTGGAGCCGGTGCCGGGGCTCCGGCGGGTCCTGGTCATGCCCACCTGGCGCCGCGACATCGTGGCGCCCTCGTACAACAAGGCGGCCAAGCCCGAGATCCCGTTCGCGGCGTCCGAGTACTACCGCTTCTTCTCGTCCCTGCTGCGCAACGAGCGGCTGCTCGCCGCGCTCCAGTACCACGGGGTCGAGCTGGAGTTCATGCCGCACTACGAGATCCGGCCCTACCTCCAGCACTTCAAGATCGAGCACCCCTCGATCATCGTGTCCTCGACGGGCCGCGACGTGCAGCTCGCCATGCGCGAGTGCTCGATGATGGTCACCGACTATTCCTCGGTGTTCTTCGACGTGGCGTACATGGGCAAGCCGGTCGTGTACACGAACTTCGACGACGAGTCCTTCTACAGCAAGCACTACAAGCGCGGGTACTTCGACATCGACAGGGACGGCTTCGGCCCGGCCTGCCGGACCGTCGACCACGCGGTGCAGGAGATCATCGGCGTCCTCGAGCGGAACTTCCAGCTCGAGCCGCAGTACAAGCAGCGCGTGGACGACTTCTTCATCCTCCGCGACACCTCGAACTGTGAGCGCGCCTTCAAGGTCATCGACTCGATGGACTCCAACATCGTGGGTGACGAGCGGGCCCGGCTGCACTTCGGGGAACGCGGAAACGGGGAGTTCTGAGAAACGTGAAGGTCGCACGATGACGGCGATATACCTGGCGGGCGGATCCACGGTCTGCAGTCGCCGGCGCAGCATGGCGCCCATGGCCGGCTGGGGGCAGACGCTCCCGCTGTTCCTGCAGGGCGTCGAGGTGGTCAACTGCGCCCGCGCCGACGCCGGCACCAAGCGCTTCGTGGAACGCGGACACCTCGGCTGGATCCTGGACGCCATCGAGCCGGAGGACCTCCTGGTCGTCTCCTTCGGCCTCAGCGACATGCAGGAGCGGCCCGGCCGGTACACCGAGCCGTTCGGCGAGTTCCGGACCGATCTGCGGCGCTACGTGAACGAGGCGCGGGACCGCGGTGCCCACCCGGTGCTCGTCACCAGCCACGAACCCCGGGTCTTCGACCGCTTCGGCAACATGCGCCGGCCACTGATGATGTACCCGGCCGCGATGCGCGAGGTGGCGGTCGAGCTCACCGTGCCGCTGGTCGACCTGAACGAGTGGAGCACCGGCTGGTGGCGCCAACTCGGTCCGGACGGCACCAAGAGCCTCTTCGTGCACCTCGAGCCGGGTGAGCACCCCAACTACCCGGGAGGGGCGGCCGACAACGTGCACCTGCGCAGCCACGGGGCGCTGGAGTGCTCCCGGTTCATCGCGAGCCAGTTGCTGGCGCAGGGCATGCTGCCCGCGCAGTTCTTCCGGAACCTGGAGACGGGTTTCGACGCGGACCAGGTGGTGGAGTTCCTCGACGACGCCGTCTTCGATCAGATGACCAAGACACGTGTCGCGGGAGGCATGAAGTGAGCGGGAACTGGTTCCCCCTGGTCCGAGCCTGGGCCACTCAAGGGCCGTACACCGGGGTGCTCGACGTGCTCTCCACGGCGGACCCGGCGTACCCCCTGGTGCCGGGCGCGCAGTTCCAGATCGCCATGACGGTGACCCCGTCGGGCGGAGCGTTCCGCACGTACGGCTACATCCTCGGCGAGAGCCTCGAGGACGGAGTGGTCGTCGAGGACCTCCAGGGTCTGCGCAAGCTTCCCAACGGCCGCTACGCGGTCTTCGCGTCGGGCGACGAACCGGTCACCGCGACCCTCGTGGTACGCGTCCTGGACGAGGGCTCGGACGGCGCGGTCGTGGTGCCGCGCGCGGTCGTCGGCGTCATGCCCTTCCAGGGCGACAAGCTCTCCGCCTCCTCGGGCATCGAGGACAAGGGCTACTACGTGCGCCGCCACAGCATCCCGGCGCGGCGCCTGGACCTGCGCCCCGGCGAAGTGATGTCGCTGCCGGCGGGCGGCACCGAGGGACTGCGCGTGACCGGAGTGACCCTCGCCCGGTACGGCATGCTCGGATGCTCCCCGGACGGCACGGTCACCTACCAGGCCCCCCACTCGTTCCACGGCTACGACCGCTTCGTGTGCACCTACGAGGACCAGGACGGGCACGTGGCCGAGGGTCACGTGGTCGTCCGCGTCGGCGACCTCGGTGCGTCTCCCGGCGCGCTGGGCGCCGTCCGTGGCTAGGCGCACGCGGCTCGCCGCCGCGGCACTGGCCGCCGCCGTCACCCTGGCGGGATGCACGGCGGCCCCCCGGCCCCCGGACGACCCGGCCCCCTCGGGCACGCAGCCCGAGGACCTCCGGCTGCCCGAAGGCGTCACGTACAAGGAGTCCGTCCGCAAGCTCGACGGCCAGGAATCCTCGCACGTGCGGGTCCTGACCATCCGTCCCGACGCCAAGGTCAGGGTGGCGGGCATGCACGGCCCCGCCGTGGCGCACGCCGAGACGGTGCGCAAGATGGCCGAGTCCTTCGGGGCGCTGGCCGCCGTCAACGCCTCCTTCTTCGACATCAGCACCGGCAAGAGCTACGCCGGCTACGACGGAGACCCCCTCGGCCTCTACACCGAGGGCGGCAAGGTCCTCAGCGAGGCGATCAAGGGCCGGCCCACCCTGCTCCTGGGCTACAACCGAGGCAAGCTCAGCGCCCGGGTCGACGAGGTCTCCACCGACGGAGTGGTGGTCTCGGACGACGGGGTGCCCCAGGAACTGGACGGGATCAACCGGGTGCCCGGTCGCGTCCTGGGCTGCGGGGGCGTCGGCGGTGACGTCCTGGCCGTCACGGAGGAGCCGATGCAGGAGCCGTACGGCGGGCTGTGCACGGACACCGACGAGCTCGTGGCCTTCACCCCGGAGTGGGGCGAGCGCACGCCGCCCGGCCCGCCGGGCAGCATGGAGGTCCTGCTCGACACCGACGGCCGCGTGACGAACGTCCGCAAACCCGCCGGAGGCGCCGTTCCCAAGAACGGCAGCACCCTCTACGGGATCGGGACCGGCACCGAGTGGCTGCGCACGCACGCCCTGCCCGGTGCCGCGCTCACCACGTCCTTCGTCATGAACGACGCGTCCGGAGCGGTGGTCCCCGGTCCCGTCGAGACGGCTGTGGGCGGCCGCTACCGGCTGCTGCGCGACGGGGTCCCCGACATCATCGAGCCGACTTCGGCCACGAAGACGGCCCCGCGGACCGCTGTCGGCGTCACCCGGAACGGAAGCCTGCTCCTGGTCACCGTCGACGGCCGGGCGCCGGGGGTGGACGCGGGCGCCACGGTCATGCAGACGGCCAAGCTCATGGCCTCGCTCGGGGCGCGGGACGCCCTGATGTTCGACGGCGGCGGCTCGACCACGATGATCGTGCGCGACGAGCTGCGCAACACCCCGCGCGGGGCCGAGGGCGCGGAGCCCTCGGAGCGGCCGGTGGCCAACGGAATCGGCCTCTTCGAGCAGTGAGCCGGTAGCCGGTTCCGCGCAGCGGGCCGGGTCCGCGCAGTGAACCGGGTCCGCGCAGTGAACCGGCAGACGTGAAGAGCGGGCCGTACGGGGTCTCCTCCCGTACGGCCCGCTCTTCGTGGTACCGGCTGCCGCTCGTTACGCGGGGACGCTCGCCACGCCCGGGGCCAGGAACTTCTTGCCGTTCACCCGCTCGGAGACGCCCTCACGGTCCAGGTACGGGGTGATCCCGCCCAGGTGGAAGGGCCAGCCCGCGCCGGTGATGAGGCAGAGGTCGATGTCCTGGGCCTCGGCCACGACACCCTCCTCCAGCATCAGGCCGATCTCCTGCGCCACCGCGTCCAGGACGCGGTCGCGGACCTGCTCCTCGGTCAGGACGGAGTCGCCCTGGACCAGGAGCGCGGCGACCTCGGGGTCGAGCTCCGGCTTGAAGCCGTTCTCCGCGTTGTAGACGTAGAAGCCGCGCTTGCCGGCCTTGACCACGGCCGCCAGGTTCGGGGACACCGTGAAGCGCTCCGGGAAGGCGCGGTTCAGGGTCTCGGAGACGTGCAGACCGATCGCCGGGCCGACGAGCTCCAGGAGCACCAGCGGGGACATCGGCAGGCCGAGCGGCTCGATGGCCTTCTCGGCGGTGACCACCGGGGTGCCCTCGTCGATGACGTTCTGGATCTCGCCCATGAAGCGGGTCAGGATGCGGTTCACGACGAACGCCGGGGCGTCCTTCGTGAGGACCGCGGTCTTCTTCAGCTTCCGCGCGACACCGAAGGCCGTGGCCAGCGAGGCGTCGTCGGTCTGCTCACCGCGGACGATCTCCAGCAGCGGGAGGATCGCGACGGGGTTGAAGAAGTGGAAGCCGACCACGCGCTCCGGGTGCTGGAGCTTGGAGGCCATCTCCGAGACCGACAGCGAGGAGGTGTTGGTGGCGAGGATCGCGTGCGCCGGGGCGACCGCCTCGACCTCCGCGAACACCTTCTGCTTGACGGACATCTCCTCGAACACGGCCTCGATGATGAAGTCCGCGTCCGCGAAGCCCTCGGCCTTGTCCAGGACACCCGTCACCAGGGCGGTCAGGCGGTTGGCCTTGTCCTGGTTGATGCGGCCCTTGCCCAGCAGCTTCTGGATCTCGGCGTGGACGTAGCCCACGCCCTTGTCCACGCGCTCCTGGTCGATGTCGGTGAGGACCACCGGCACCTCCAGGCGGCGCAGGAACAGCAGCGCCAGCTGCGAGGCCATCAGGCCCGCGCCGACGACGCCGACCTTGGTGACCTGGCGGGCCAGGTTCTTGTCCGGGGCGCCGGCCGGGCGCTTGGCGCGCTTCTGGACCAGGTTGAAGGCGTAGATGCCGGAGCGCAGTTCGCCGCCCATGATGAGGTCGGCCAGGGCCGTGTCCTCGGCGTCGAAGCCCTTCTGCAGGTCGCCGTCCTTGGCCGCCTCGATGATCTCCAGCGCGCGGTAGGCGGCCGGGGCCGCGCCGTGCACCTTGGAGTCGGCGATGAAGCGGCCGCGGGCGACCGCCGCGTCCCAGGCCTCGCCGCGGTCGATCTCGTCGCGGACGACCTCGGTCGTGCCGTTGAGCACGTTCGCGGTCCACAGGAGCGACTGCTCCAGGAAGTCCGCACCCTCGAACAGCGCGTCGGCGATGCCGAGCTCGAAGACCTGCTTGCCCTTGAGCTGACGGTTCTGGTTCAGCGAGTTCTCGATGATGACCGAGACCGCGCGGTCCGCGCCGATCAGGTTCGGCAGCAGGGCGCAGCCGCCCCAGCCGGGAACCAGGCCGAGGAAGACCTCGGGCAGCGAGAAGGCCGGGATGGCCTTGGAGACGGTGCGGTAGGTGCAGTGCAGACCGACCTCGACACCGCCGCCCATCGCCGCGCCGTTGTAGTAGGCGAAGGTGGGGACGGCCAGCGCCGCGAGGCGCTTGAAGACGTCGTGGCCGCCCTTGCCGATGGCGAGCGCCTCGTCGTGCTTCTTCAGCAGCTCGACGCCCTTGAGGTCGGCGCCGACCGCGAAGATGAACGGCTTGCCGGTCAGGCCCGCACCGACGATGGAGCCCGCGAGGGCCTCCTGCTCGACCTGGTCGATCGCCGCGTTCAGGTTGGCGAGGGACTGCGGGCCGAAGGTGGTCGGCTTGGTGTGGTCCAGGCCGTTGTCCAGCGTGACGAGCGCGAAGCGCCCGGCGCCGAAGGGCAGGTCGAGGTGGCGTACGAGCGCGCGCGTGACGACCTCGTCCGGGAACAGCTCGGCCGCGCCCTTCAGGAGCTCAGTGGTGGTGGTGCTCACTTGCTGTCTCCCTCGGCGGTGAAGTTCGGGTTCTCCCAGACGACCGTGGCGCCCATGCCGAAGCCGACGCACATGGTGGTCAGGCCGTAGCGGACCTCCGGCTGCTCCTCGAACTGGCGGGCCAGCTGGGTCATCAGGCGGACGCCGGAGGAGGCGAGCGGGTGACCGAAGGCGATGGCCCCGCCGTACTGGTTGACGCGGGCGTCGTCGTCGGCGATGCCGTAGTGCTCCAGGAACGCGAGGACCTGGACCGCGAAGGCCTCGTTGACCTCGAAGAGGCCGATGTCGTCGATCGTCAGACCGGCCTGGGCCAGGGCCTTCTCGGTGGCCGGGATCGGGCCGTAGCCCATGACCTCCGGCTCGACACCCGCGAAGGAGTACGAGACCAGGCGCATCTTGACCGGGAGGTTGTTCTCGCGGGCGAAGTCCTCGGACGCGATGATCGCGGCCGTGGCACCGTCGTTGAGACCGGCGGCGTTGCCGGCGGTGACGTTGCCGTGCACCCGGAACGGGGTCTTGAGGCCCGCCAGGTTCTCCAGGGTGGTCCCCGGACGCATCGGCTCGTCGGCGGTGACCAGGCCCCAGCCCGTCTCACCGGCCGCCTCGTTGTTGTTGCGCACCGAGATCGGCACCAGGTCCTGCTGGATCTTGCCGTCGGCGTACGCCTTGGCGGCCTTCTCCTGCGAGCGCACGGCGTACTCGTCGGCGCGGAGCTTGGTGATCGTCGGGTACCGGTCGTGCAGGTTCTCGGCGGTCATGCCCATGAACAGGGCGGACTCGTCGACCAGCTTCTCCGAGACGAAGCGCGGGTTCGGGTCCACGCCCTCGCCCATGGGGTGGCGGCCCATGTGCTCGACACCGCCGGCGAGGGCGACGTCGTACGCACCGAAGGCCACGCCGCCCGCGACGGCGGTCACGGCGGTGAGCGCGCCGGCGCACATGCGGTCGATGGAGTAGCCCGGTACGGACTGCGGGAGGCCCGCGAGAATGCCGGCCGTACGGCCCAGCGTCAGGCCCTGGTCGCCGATCTGCGTGGTCGCGGCGATGGCGACCTCGTCGATCTTCGCGGGGTCCAGGTCCGGGTTGCGGCGCAGCAGCTCCCGGATGGCCTTGACGACGAGGTCGTCGGCGCGGGTCTCGTTGTAGATGCCCTTCGGGCCCGCCTTGCCGAACGGGGTGCGGACGCCGTCGACGAAGACGACGTCCCTGACGGTACGAGGCACGTTGGCTCTCCTCCAGGTGCGGGTGTGCACTGCTGCGCGGGGGCGAGCTCATTGCTGAGCGCCCGCTCACCTCTCCATGCTACTTGCCGGTAACTGGCATGGACAGCCCCCCTGGAAGGAGCGGCGAAGGTCACACTCCGCCGCCCCGCCGCGTACGCGCTGCGAGGGTGCGGCCGAGCCGGCCCGCGGGCGCCCGCAGGCGCCCCCTCGGGGTGCGTACGGGGCCTGCGGGGTCAGGGGGGTCGGCGGCCGCGATGGCGGCGGCCATGGGGGCCGAGGCGCGGACGGTGTCCGTCACGAAGGCGCGGCGGCGGACGCCGAGGGTGCGCAGGGCCGGGCCGTGGTCGACCGTGACCGCCGCGGCCGCGGCGGCGAGCATGGCCCGCCAGCCGAGCACGGCCGCCCGCCGGGCCGGTGCGGGGAGGGGGGTCAGGGCCTCGCGCAGCCGCAGGCAGTGGAAGGGGACGTGGCGTTCCTCGTCGGCCAGGATGAGGCCCGCGACCTCCGCGGCCAGCGGGTCCGCACTGCCGTCCCGCACCGCCCGGTAGTACCGCAGCGCCACCACCTCCGCGACCATCAGCACGAGCAGTTCCACGCGCAGGCCCAGCAGCCGCCGCAGCCGGACGAACACGGTGTCGCTCCAGTGCCCGGCGAGGATTCCGGCGCCCCCGGCCTCCAGCAGCAGCGCCAGCATCCGCGCGTGGTTCTGCTCCTCCGCCACGAAGAGGCGTACGGCCCGCGCGTACACCGGGTCACCCGCCCGGTCGGCCTTGCCGATCAGCGCGGAGCCGTCCCCGTCCTCCCCGACCTGGAACCGCTGCAGGCTCCGGACCAGCTCCGGAGGGAGTGCGGCGGCCCGGCTCCAGTCCGGATCGCCGCGCTCGGCCCGGCGCTCCCGTTCGGTTTCGAAATCGGCCAGCCACGTGTCGTATCCCCACCCATGTTTGATCACGTTCAAAAATTAGTGGTCTTTGAGCGTGTTCAAAAGAAGCCGGGCCCGGCTGTAGCGGAACCGGGACATGGCGGAGCCCCCCGGCCGAAGGGCCGGGGGGCTCCGCCATGTCCCGCGGGCGCGGGTGCGTCAGTCCTCGGGCTCCTGCTCGGGCTCCGGAGCCGCCACGGGCACGGTCACGCCCAGCGCCGTGACCAGGGCGTCCGTCACCTGCTCGATCTGCCACGGGCGGGCTCCGTAGCCCGCCAGGGCCTCGGCCACCGCGTCGGCCTCCAGACGCTCGGGCGGCTCCCAGCACAGCCGGCGGACCGTGTCGGGAGTGATCAGGTTCTCCTGCGGCAGGTTCAGCCCCTCCGCCAGCGCCGACACGGCCGTCCGGGCCGCGGCCAGCCGCGCCGCGGCCTGCGGGTCCTTGTCCGCCCAGGAGCGCGGCGGCGGCGGACCCGCCGGGGTCGCCCCCGGCAGCGGCAGCTCGGCCTCGGGCAGGGCCTTCGCCCGGTCCACGGCGGCCATCCACTGGTCCAGCTGGCGCCGGCCCATGCGCTGCCCGTAGCCGGGCAGGGCGGAGAGGGCCTGCGCGTTCAGCGGCATGGCGAGCGCGGCCTCGACGATCGCGGCGTCACCCAGCACCTTGCCCGGTGACACGTCACGTCGCTGCGCGATCCGGTCCCGGGACTCCCACAGCTCCCGGACCACGGCCATCTGCCGGCGCCGGCGCACCTTGTGCATGCCGGACGTACGGCGCCACGGGTCCTTGCGCGGCGGCGCGGGCGGTGCGGCGCAGATGGCGTCGAACTCCTGGTGCGCCCATTCCAGCTTGCCCTGCCGGTCCAGCTCCTTCTCCAGCGCGTCCCTCAGGTCCACGAGCAGCTCCACGTCGAGCGCGGCGTAGCGCAGCCACGGTTCGGGGAGCGGACGGGTCGACCAGTCGACGGCGGAGTGGCCCTTCTCCAGCACGTAGCCGAGGACCCCCTCGACCATCGCGCCGAGTCCGACCCGCGGGAAGCCGGCGAGGCGGCCGGCCAGCTCGGTGTCGAAGAGGGAGGTGGGCGCCATGCCTATGTCGCGCAGGCAGGGCAGGTCCTGGGTGGCGGCGTGCAGGATCCACTCGGTGCCGGACAGGGCCTCGCCGAGGGAGGAGAGGTCGGGGCAGCCCACCGGGTCGATCAGTGCGGAGCCCGCACCCTCGCGGCGCAGCTGTACGAGGTAGGCGCGCTGGCCGTAGCGGTAGCCGGAGGCGCGCTCGGCGTCCACGGCGACGGGTCCGGTGCCCGCGGCGAAGGCCGCGACCACCTCGGCGAGCGCGGCCGCGTCGGCGACCACCGGAGGGATGCCCTCACGGGGTTCTAGCAAGGGAATCGGCAGCCCGTCGGACGAAACCTCGTCGTCCGGGGGGCCGCCCCCGGTGGTGGTGCGCAGGCCTGCTGCGGTTTCTTGGGCGTCGGTCACCGGTCAAGGGTATCCGTGGATACGGCGCGCCCGTCGCCGGAACGTTCCGGCGACGGGCGCGAGGGGGGAGGACGGACGTTTCCCCGGGTTCTCCGGGAGTTCTCCCGGGGTCCTTCGGGGGGTATCGGCCGGGTCAGTGGATGATCCCGGTCCGCAGGGCGACGGCGACCATCCCGGCCCGGTCGCCGGTGCCCAGCTTGCGGGCGATCCGGGCGAGGTGGGACTTGACGGTCAGGGCGGACAGGCCCATCGAAACGCCGATGGCCTTGTTGGACTGGCCCTCCGCGACGAGGCGCAGGACCTCGACCTCGCGGCCGGAGAGCTCTCGGTAGCCGCCCGGGTGGCTCGGGGCACCCGGGGGGCGGCGGTGCATACGGGCCGCGGCGGCGCCGATGGGGGCGGCGCCGGGCCGGGACGGGAGCCCGATGTTGGTCCGGGTGCCGGTGACGACGTAGCCCTTCACTCCGCCCGCGAGGGCGTTGCGTACGGCGCCGATGTCGTCGGCGGCGGACAGGGCCAGGCCGTTCGGCCAACCGGCGGCGCGGGTCTCGGAGAGCAGGGTGAGACCGGAACCGTCGGGCAGGTGTACGTCGGCCACGCAGATGTCGCGCGGGCTGCCGATGCGTGGACGGGCCTCCGCGATGGACGAAGCCTCGATCACGTCGCGTACTCCGAGGGCCCACAAATGGCGGGTCACGGTGGAACGCACGCGCGGGTCGGCCACGACGACCATGGCCGTCGGCTTGTTCGGGCGGTAGGCGACCAGGCTTGCGGGCTGCTCGAGAAGAACGGACACCTAGGCCTCCTGGGGGGGAGTGGCGGGACGGCCGGCTCGGGGAAGGAAGCCGGTGCGAACCGTGCGGATGGTCTATGACTCCTTCGGCACGTCACCCGCCCGGCTTTAGGGAATGATCACGATTTGGTGAGTAACAATTCGGGCAATTCGGACGCACGATCGATCATAGGGTGATCAGAAGCCCGCAAGGGGCGCCCCGTAACGACATCCGGCCCCCGTGTCCGACCCGTCGGCGGCGCGCGGATCCGCGCGCCGGTACGGGCCGTGGCCTCGCGGTGTTACCCCTGAGGGTGATGCGGACCGCGCCGCTGGGGCAGCGACACCACGCCGGTCACCGTCTCGGTCGGTCCGACCGGCGGCAGCCCCGCGATCTGGCACAGCAGTTCGCACCATGCCGACAGGTGTGCGGCGGTGTCCGGCACCCCGCCCACCCCCTCGCGCGGCGTCCACGAGGCCCTGATCTCGATCTGTGTCGCCGGACGCCGCTCTCCGAGCCCGCCGAAGTAGTGCGAAGCGGCCATGGTGACGGTCCCGCTCGCCTCCCCGTACGTCAGCCCGCGCGCGTCCAGCGCCCCCGTCAGCCAGGACCAGCACACCTCGGGGAGGAGCGGGTCCACGGCCATCTCCGACTCCAGTTCCGCCCGTACGAGCGTCACCAGCCGGAAGGTGCCCTGCCAGGCGTCGTGCCCGGCCGGGTCGTGCAAGAGGATGAGCCGGCCGTCGGCCAGGTCCTCGTCACCGTCCACGACCGCAGCCTCCAGCGCGTACGCGTGGGGTGCCAGTCTCTGTGGCGGCTTGGTGGGATCGATCTCGATCCCCTGCCGCAGCCTCGCCTTCTTCAAGCCGTCGACCGCCCGCCGGAACGGGAGTGGGACGGAGCTGTCCTTCGCGCTGTCCGTACCGTCAGCGCCATCTGAAAATCGTCCCTGAGCCGCAGCCATGCGGGGAAGACTAGGCGGAACGAGCGCCCGTACGGCGCAGGGACACCCGCGCCGGGCCGGGCACTTCTTCATACGTGCGAAGATTTGAGCCGTGAGCGCCAACACCCGCCCCACGGGCACGCCGAGCCAGACGTACGATTCCGCCTTCCTGAAGGCATGCCGGCGCGAGCCGGTACCGCACACCCCCGTGTGGTTCATGCGGCAGGCGGGGCGCTCGCTCCCCGAGTACCGCAAGGTGCGCGAGGGCACGCAGATGCTGGAATCCTGCATGCGGCCCGACCTGGTCACCGAGATCACCCTGCAGCCGGTCCGGCGCCACAACGTGGACGCGGCCATCTTCTTCTCCGACATCGTGGTCCCGCTGAAGGCCATCGGCATCGACCTGGACATCAAGCCGGGCATCGGCCCGGTCGTCGCCCAGCCGATCCGCCGCCGCGAGGACCTCGCACAGCTGCGCGACCTCACCCCGGAGGACGTCTCGTACGTCACCGAGGCGATCGGCATGCTCACGGGTGAACTGGGCTCCACGCCGTTGATCGGCTTCGCCGGTGCGCCTTTCACCCTCGCGAGCTACCTGGTCGAGGGCGGCCCCTCCAAGAACCACGAGCACACCAAGGCCCTCATGTACGGGGACCCGGAGCTCTGGGCCGACCTGCTGGACCGCCTCGCCGAGATCACCTCCTCCTTCCTGAAGGTGCAGATCGAGGCCGGCGCCTCCGCCGTCCAGCTCTTCGACTCCTGGGTCGGCGCGCTCGCCCCGGCGGACTACCGCCGCTCCGTGATGCCCGCCTCCGCGAAGGTCCTGGAGTCCGTGGCCTCGTACGGGGTCCCGCGCATCCACTTCGGCGTGGGCACCGGCGAGCTGCTCGGCCTCATGGGCGAGGCCGGCGCGGACGTCATGGGCGTCGACTACCGGGTCTCCCTCGACGAGGCCGTCAAGCGGGTCGGCCCCGGCAAGGCGCTCCAGGGCAACCTGGACCCGGCGGTCCTCTTCTCCACCCCCGAGGCGGTGGAGACCAAGACCCGCGAGGTCCTGGACGCCGCGGCGGACCTGGAGGGCCACATCTTCAACCTGGGCCACGGCGTCCTCCCGACGACGAACCCGGACGCCCTGACCCGCCTGGTGGACTACGTCCACACCCAGACGGCGGTCTAGCGGGCCCCTTGCGCCAGGCGGGGCTGGATCGCGCGCGGCGCAATTCCAGCCCCGCCGGCGTTTGAGGCGCGGGTCCGGGCAGAGCCCGGGGAAGGGTGAGTAGGGGACAGCCCCGCAGGTCTCAGACCCCCGCCGCCCGTACCGCGGAGACCGCCTTGCGGGCCGCCACCAGGACCGGGTCCCAGACCGGGGAGAACGGCGGGGCGTAGCCCAGGTCCAGGGACACCACCTGCTCCACCGTCATACCGGCCGTCAGGGCCACCGCGGCGATGTCCACGCGCTTCGCGGAGCCCGCGCCGCCGACGATCTGCACGCCGAGGAGCCGGCCCGTGCGGCGTTCCGCCAGCATCTTCACCGTCATCTCCGCCGCCTCCGGGTAGTAGCCCGCCGTGTTCGTCGAGCTGATCGTCGCCGTGACGAAGCGCAGGCCGACGGACAGGGCGTCCCGCTCGCGCAGGCCCGTACGGGCGATCTCCAGGTCGCAGACCTTGCTCACGGCCGTGCCGACCACGCCCGGGAAGGTCGCGTAGCCGCCGCCCACGCCCGAGCCGATGACCTGGCCGTGCTTGTTCGCGTGCGTGCCCAGCGGGATGTGCCGCATCCGGCCCGCCACCAGGTCCAGGACCTCCACGCAGTCGCCGCCCGACCAGATGTTCTCGTGGCCGCGGACCCGCATGGACAGGTCGGTGAGCAGGCCGCCCGACTCGCCCAGCGGCAGGCCCGCCGCGCGGGCCAGGGCCGTGCGCGGCTCGACGCCGATGCCCAGGACGACCACGTCCGCCGGGTACTCGTCCCCGGCCGCCGTGGTCACCGCGCGGGCCCGGCCCTCCGTGTCGGTGAGGATCTCCGTCACCTCGGCGCGGGCGACCGTACGGATCCCCATGCGGTTCATCGCGCTGTGGACGAGGCCGCCCATGTCCGGGTCCAGGGTGGACATCGGCTGCTCGCCCCGGTGCAGCACGGTGACCTCGAAGCCCCGACCGAGCAGGGCCTCCGCCATCTCCACGCCGATGTAGCCGGCGCCCACGACCACCGCCCGGCGGCCCGCCGTCCGTTCCAGGTCCGCCATCAGCCGCTGCCCGTCGTCCAGCGTCTGCACCCCGTGCACCCCGTGCGCGCCGATGCCGGGCAGCCGGGGGCGGACCGGGCGGGCGCCGGTGGCGAGGACGAGCTTGTCGTACTCCGTCCAGTACTCGGCGCCCGTTTCCAGCTCCCGGGCGCGCACCCGCTGCCCCGCGAGGTCCAGCTCCACGACCTCCGTCCGCGTCCGCAGGTCGATGTCCCGCGCGCGGTGCTCCTCGGGCGTCCGGGCGATCAGCTCGTCCCGGCCGCCGACCAGGCCGCCGATCCAGTACGGGATCCCGCACGCCGAGTACGAGGTGAAGTGCCCGCGCTCGAAGGCCGTGATCTCCAGCTCCGCCGGGCCCTTGAGCCGCCGGGCCTGTGACGCGGCGGACATCCCCGCCGCGTCACCGCCGACCACCACCAGCCGTTCCGTGCCGTTCCCCATGCGCCCGTACCGCCCTTCCCCGCCGCCGAAGTCTGCGGGGACCACGCTACGGGCGGACGGGTGGTCAGTCCTGGACCTGCGGCGGCGTCGCGTTCGGTTCCGCCGGTTCCGCCGGAGCGGCTGCCGTGTGCCCCGGCCACTTCGGCCCGCCCTGCGCGGGAAGGCGCCGCGCGGCGCCCGGCTTGCCCTTCGCCGGCCGCCACTTGCGGTACTGCCGGAAGGCGAGCAGCAGGAACGCACCGCTGAGCAGGAACGGCGAGGCCGCGGCGAGCGCCATCAGCAGGTAGAGGACCACGGAGGCGAAGGCCTTCCAGCCGCCGGCCAGGGCGTCGGAGAAGCCCGGATCCGGCTTCACCGGCTCCTTGGCCGGAGGCTTCCCCGGCTCCGAGAACGTCAGCGTGATCGTGCCGAGCGAGGTCTGGTCCTTCAGCGCCGTCTGCTGGGCGAGCAGCGACTCCAGATCGGCCTGGCGCTTGCTGAGCTCCGACTCCAGCGTGACCACCTCGGACAGCCCCGAGGCCTTCTCCATCATCTCGCGCACCCGCGCCACGCTCGCCTGCTGCGACTTGACCCGGCTGTCGACGTCCGCGACCTTCTGCGTCACGTCCTGCGCCTCGACCTTGCGGTTGAGCAGCTTCCCGCTGCCCTCCATCGCGGCCAGCACCGCGTCGAAGCGCTCGCCCGGCACCCGCACGGTCACCGTCGAGGTCATCGACCCGCCGGGTTCGCGGGCGGTGGTCTCGTTGCCCACGTACCCGCCCGCGTTCTCCGCCGCCGACCGGGCCCCGGCCGTCGCCTTCTGGACGTCCGCCGTCTCCACACCGAGGGTCGCCGTCCGGATGATCTGGGTGCGTACGGCGGGCGCTTGCGGCTGGTTCTTGTCGGCGTTCGGGGCCGGGGCCCCCGACGCGGCCGGGGCCGGAGCCGCCGCCCCGCCCTGCCCGGCGGCCTCCTGTCCCTTCGAGTCCGCCGCGACCGCCGCCTTGTCCGAGGTGGCGCCGTCGGAGGCGGAGCAGCCGGTGAGGACGAGCGCCCCGGTCAGGGAGAGCGCCGCCAGGGCCGTCGCCGAACGCCGTCCGTACCGCCCGTAACGTCTGTGCTGGGTCTGCATCGTTGGGTCCCCCTGGTAGGTGTCCGAATCGGCGGATGCGCAGCCGTCTGCGCTTCGAGGTCCTGACGTTCTGACGTTCTGACGTCCAGGGTCCCGTCCCGGGTTTCGTACGCACGGTCCCGAGGTGATGCCGAAGCGGTCACGGTCAGGCCTCGGCGATCGCCCGACGAGCGGTCTGAGACGATGTGTCCATGCACGAAGCGGACACGCGTACGGACCGGCCGGCCCCCGCCGGCCACGTCGTCGTCATCGGCGGCGGGATCGCGGGCCTCGCGGCAGCCCACCGGCTGCTCGCCGAGGGGCTGCGCGTCACCCTCCTGGAGGCCGGCCCGCGCCTCGGCGGCAAGCTGCGTTCGGGCGAACTGGCCGGACTGCGCGTGGACCTCGGCGCCGAATCCGTACTCGCCCGCCGCCCCGAAGCACTCGAACTGGCCCGCGCCGTGGGCCTCGGCGAGGCCCTGCAGCCGCCGGCCACCGCCACCGCCCGCCTGTGGACCCGCGGCGTGCTGCGGCCCCTGCCGGGCGGTCACGTCATGGGCGTCCCCGGCGACCTGGGCCCGCTCGCCGCATCCGGGGTGCTCTCGGCCGAGGGCCTGGCCCGGGCCGGGGCCGAAGAGGCGCTGGGACCCGTCGGGAGCACGGAGATCGGCGAGGACGTGGCCCTCGGCGAGTACGTCGCCGCCCGCCTGGGCCACGAGGTCGTCGACCGGCTCGTGGAACCGCTGCTCGGCGGGGTCTACGCCGGCAACGCCTACCGCATCTCGATGCGGGCCGCCGTCCCGCAGCTCTTCGAGGTCGCCCGCACCCACGCCTCCCTCGGCGAGGGCGTACGGGAACTGCAGGCCCGGGCGGCCCGGGCGGGGCAGACCGGTCCCGTCTTCTCCGGCATCGACGGCGGCATCGGCAGGCTCCCGCTCGCCGTCGCCGAGGCCTGCCGGGCGGCCGGAGCCCGGATCCTCCTCGACACCCCCGCGCGCGAGCTGACCCGTACCGCCACCGGCTGGCGCGTGGTCGCCGGTCCCGCGGACGGTACGGGCGGCGCCGAGGCCATCGAGGCCGACGCGGTGGTGCTGGCCGTCCAGGCCGGGCCCGCCGCCCGGCTGCTCGACCGGATCGCGCCCTCCGCCGCCTCCGAGCTGCGCGGGGTCGAGTACGCCTCCATGGCCCTGGTCACGATGGCCCTGCGCCGCTCCGACCTGCCGGCCGGGATCGCCGACGGCGGCGCGAGCGGCTTCCTCGTACCGCCCGTGGACGGCCGGACGATCAAGGCCTCGACCTTCTCCAGCAACAAGTGGGCCTGGGCCGGGACCGATCCCGACCTCTTCCTGCTGCGCACCTCCGTCGGCCGCCACGGCGACGAGGGAGACCTGAAGCGTTCCGACGAGGAGCTGGTCGAGGTCTCCCTGGCCGACCTCGGCCAGGCCGTGGGCCTCGCGCCCACCGTCCGCCCGGTGGCCTCCACCGTCACCCGCTGGGACGGCGGGCTGCCCCAGTACCCGGTCGGCCACCTCGGCCGGGTGGCCCGGATCCGCTCCGCCGTCGCGGCCCTGCCGGGCCTCGCGGTGTGCGGAGCGCTGTACGACGGGGTCGGCATCCCGGCCTGCATCGCGAGCGCGGGCAAGGCCGCCGACGTGGTGATCGCCACGTTGGGGACCGCTGGGGCACCCCTGGCACCGACCACTGATCAGCACACGGGACAATAGACACATGACTGCACCAGAGAAGATTCCCAACGCGGGGAAGAAGGCGAAGGACCTCAACGAGGTCATCCGCTACACCCTGTGGTCCGTCTTCAAGCTGAAGGACGTGCTCCCCGAGAACCGCGCCGGCTTCGCCGACGAGGTCCAGGAGCTGTTCGACCAGCTGGCCGCCAAGGACATCACCGTCCGCGGCACCTATGACGTCTCCGGCCTGCGCGCCGACGCGGACATCATGATCTGGTGGCACGCGGAGACCTCCGACGAGCTGCAGACCGCCTACAACCTGTTCCGCCGCACCAAGCTGGGCCGCGCCCTGGAGCCGGTCTGGTCGAACATGGCCCTGCACCGCCCGGCGGAGTTCAACAAGTCCCACATCCCGGCCTTCCTGGCCGACGAGACGCCGCGCGACTACGTCAGCGTCTACCCCTTCGTGCGCAGCTACGACTGGTACCTGCTGCCCGACGAGGACCGCCGCCGCATGCTCAAGGACCACGGCATGATGGCCCGCGGCTACCCCGACGTGCGCGCCAACACCGTCGCCTCCTTCTCGCTCGGCGACTACGAGTGGCTGCTGGCCTTCGAGGCCGACGAGCTGTACCGCATCGTCGATCTCATGCGCCACCTGCGCGCCTCCGAGGCCCGCATGCACGTCCGCGAAGAGGTGCCCTTCTACACCGGGCGCCGCAAGTCCGTCGCCGATCTGGTGGCCGGACTCGCCTAGAGACCTCCCCTGGGGGGAAGGACCGGAGGAACGCTGACCGCGTCCTCCGGGGATCGGGAGGCCCTGCCCCCGAATCGACGCAGCCGGAGATCCCGCCCGGAAGTTCAGACGACTGGCGGCAGCAGTGCCCTGGGGTGCCCCCGGGCAGTCGCTGCCCGGTCGTCCAGCGACACCGGTGCGGGCTCCGGATGCGGCGCACACGTGACATGCGATCCCGCTGTGTCACCTGTCAGCAAGTACCGCTCCACGTGAGCGTCCACGCAGTCATTGCGTCCGCCGACCACCCCGTGGGTGCCGGCCCCCCGCTCCGTCACCAGCCCGGCCCGCGGCCCGAGCCGCCGCTGGAGCTCCAGCGCGCCCCCGTACGGAGTGGCGCCGTCCCGCTCGGCCGCGACGATCAGCGTGCGGGGCAGCGGGGCGTCCGGCCGCAGCCCCACGTCCACCGGCCGCTGCCGCTGGGCCACCGGCCAGAAGGCGCAGGGCAGGTTCAGGAAGGCGTTGGTCCAGGTCTCGAAGGGGGCCGTGCGGGCCAGTTCGGTGTTGTCGCGGTCCCAGGTCTCCCAGTCGGCGGGCCACGGGGCGTCGTTGCACAGGGTCGCCGTGTAGACGGCGGTCGCGTTCTCGCCCGCGGCGGCCGCTGCCGGGTCCGGGGAGGCGAGCGCGACGAGCGGGCGCGGATCACCGCGCAGGAACGCCGCCAGGGCCGCCGCGCGGCCCGGCCAGACCTCGTCGTAGTAGGCGGCCCGCAAGTACGCCGAGTGCAGCTGCCCGGTACCGACCACCCCGCCCGCCGGTTCGCGGGCCAGCGCGGCCCGCACCCGGTCGTAACTCGCCTGCACCGCTTCGGGGGTGGAGCCCAGCCCGTAGGCGGCGTCGTGCCGGGCCGCCCAGGCACGGAAGTCGGCCCAGCGGCGCTCGAAGCCGGGGGCCTGGGCGAGGTTGTTGCGGTACCAGACCTTCCGCGGATCGGGGTCGACGGCCGAGTCGAAGACCATCCGGCGGACGTGGCCGGGGTAGAGGGTGGCGTACACCGCGCCGAGGTACGTGCCGTACGAGGCCCCCATGAAGGTCAGCCCGCTCTCGCCGAGCGCGGCGCGCAGCACGTGCAGGTCGCGGACGTTGTTCA
The DNA here is from genome assembly GCF_057834385.1 of Streptomyces sp. GL_141. NCBI lineage: Bacteria > Bacillati > Actinomycetota > Actinomycetes > Kitasatosporales > Streptomycetaceae > Streptomyces > Streptomyces sp. GL_141. Next base: position 1,830,075 of record NZ_CM174402.1, on the reverse strand, counting down.
GGGTCGTGTACGAGCCGAGGGCGGCCCCGGCCCGCTCCGCGCAGCCGCGGGCGTAGGCCCGCGCGGCGGCGATCCGCGCCTCCTTGGCGGCGGCGTCCGGCCGGGCGCCGGCGGCCTCGGCCGGGGCCCGGCCGTATTGCGCCGGGTCCTGGCACGAGAGCGGGTGCCCCGAGCGGCCCACCCCGCGCGGGGCGTATCCGACGAGGTCGTAGGCGGCCCCGGTGCGGCGCCACTCGGGCAGGTCGGCGACGAGCGGGAAGAACAGGCCGTTCCCGCCCGGTCCGCCGGGGTTGTACACGAGCGCCCCCTGCCGCCGGACCCCGCCCGCGCCGGAGGCGGCGACCCGGCTGACGAGGATCTCGGTCTGCTCCCCGAAGGGCCGGGCGTAGTCGACCGGGACCCGGAGCGTGCCGCACCGCACGTCCGGCCCGAGCCCCTCGGCGACCGGACACGGCCCGAACTCCAGTCCGTCGCGGGCGCCCTGACGGTCCGGTGCCGGATCTCCGCCCGCCCCCGGGAGCCCCCCGCGCGCGGGGGCGGCAGCGGCCCGCCGGGCCACGAGCTCGGCCCCGGAGGCCTCGGCGGCGGCCCGGGCGGGGCCGGAAGGCGAGGGGCCCGGGGGAGCGGCCCCGGCGGTGGAGGTCATCGGCAGGGAAGCGGCCAGCGCGAGGGCGGCCAGCGCGACCGTGGCGGGCACCCGGGGCATGCGCATGGCGGGCCTCTCATCTCATCGGACCGTCCGATGAGATCCGGCGGGCGGCCTCCTGTACAGGACCACCGGCCGGTGTCGCGCTCAATGCCCCTGTTGCCGCGGAATCCGCCCCCGCCTGCCGTAGGCGAGCGCCGCCCGCAGCTCGGGATCCGTGACCGCGCGCAGCCCCCGCAGGGCCACCGCGGTGAGCGAGCCGCGAACGGCCCGCTCCCGCCCCAGCTCCACGAGGAGCCGCCGGCCGGCGGGGGAGGCCCACCCGGACTGCGCGTGCCCCTCGACGCGGGCGATGGCCAGACAGCCCAGTGCCAGGATCAGCGGCAGGGCGAACCAGCACAGGATCATCGTGGTCGTGGTCCCCGGATCGGGTACGCACAGCGCTGCCGCCGCCATGGCGAGGACCAGGCCGGTGGCCTGCCGGACCGCCCGGACCCCTGCGTCGACCTCCTGCTGGGCCCCGTCGCGCAGCGCGAGCCCGGCCTCCCCGAGCCGGTCCGCGAGGGCCCGTACGGCGGGATCCCGCGCCGCGACCGCCCGTACGGAGGTCACCGGTTCCTGTCCGTCCGGGCCGAACGCGCCGAGCACCGAGCACTCGTGCGGATCGCGCCCCACCGGGTCGACCACCGTCGCCCAGCCGGTGTACGCGAGCAGCAGCCGCCGCTGGCGCTGCATCGACAGCAGCGTCAGCTCGGCCACCCGCTCCGGGCCGCCGGCGAGGTACGCGGCCTCGTACAGGCTCAGCTCGTCGTGGTGGTGGCGTGCGGCGGTGCCCGGCGCGGGGTCCGCCGGTTCGGCGGCGGCCTGTAGGAGGCGGGTGCACGCGAACAGCAGCCCTGCCCAGGCAAGGAGGAGGAACAGGACCCAGAACATGTCCGAGTTCTACAAGAGGTGGAACGGGCCGGTACAGGATTCTGCCGAGGTGTGAGCAGCTCGTGACGGGTCCGTGATGGACGGTCAGGAACTGCTGCTACAGCTGGAGCTGGACGAACTGCTACAACTGGAGCCACTGGAGCCACTGGAGCAACTCGACCCGCCGGAGCTGCCGGAACAGCTGGAACCACTGGATCCGCCGCCCCCGCAACCGCTCCCGGAGGACCCGCAGACCGAGCCCGAGGAGCCGCAGCCCGACCCGCCGGATCCGCCGCCGCCGGACCCGCCGCCGTCGGAACCCGCGCACCAGACGACGACCGGCAGCACCTCGGCCCCGGACTCCCAGGAGGATCCCGAGCCGGGGGAACGCGTACGGGACTGGGCCGCCGCCAGCCGGGTCCCGCGGGCCGCGGGTACCAACTGCTCGCGCAGGTACGGGTCCCGCAGGCCGCGCAGCCCGAACAGCGAGGTCTGGACGTACGGGCTCTGGTCGGCCCCGTAGTGGGCTCGTACGGCACGCAGCGCCGCGGCCCCGGCCGGGGTGATCCGCTGCCGGGCGCGGGAGGCACCCACGGTGCCCACGACGATGCCGCCCAGCAGCACGGGCAGCACCTCGGCGATGAACGGCACGCGGAAGGTCCCGGCCCCCTCCTGCAGCACGAAGGCGACGAAGGACAGCGGCAGCGAGAGGACCAGCAGGACCCCGCACACCACGGCCTGGATCACCCCGTGGCGCAGCCAGCGGTGGCGGCCGCCGGGGGTGGCGATCAGCCCGCGGGCGGCCAGCGCGTCGCCGGTCTCCTGTACGGCCGGGTCCCGCATGGCGGCGTAGCGGATCTGGTAGAGCCAGCCGGACGGGGCGCCCTGGCAGGCCTGGAGCACGGCCCGCTGGGCGGGGTCGCCGCCCCGCACCCCGGGCCGGACCTGGACGATGCCGGGCCCGCCGACCAGCATCCGGCCGTCGCAGAGCAGCGAGACGAGCGCGGCGTCCACCACCGTGCCGGGCCCGCCGGCCATGAAGGCGGCCTCGGACAGGTCGTGCAGGCGCGGGGCGGGGCCGAGGGCGGACGGCCGCGACCGCCGCAGGCCGCGCAGGAGCAGGACGCCGGAGGCGATGACGCCGATCCAGACGGCCACGGCGAGCAGGTCGAAGAAGGTCACGCCGCCCTCCCCACGAGGGCGCGGGCCCAGCGCACGGCCCGGCCCGGCGGCCGGGCCCCGGCCCGGTCCCGCCACCAGCGCGTGAGCCGGCGCCGGGCGGCGGGATCGGCGGGCAGGTCCCGGACCAGCAGGTGCTCGGCGAAGTCCATCGCGTCGCGCCGGTATCCGGCGGTCATGGGCCGGTGCCGGGCATAGCCGAGGAAGGCCTCCCGGTACGCGTCCTCCCCGCCCAGGATCCCGGGCAGTTCGGGCGCCAGCCCGGCCACGATCCCGGCCCGCTTGGCCGCGAGCGCCCGCGCCTGTACGCGTACCCGCTGCCGGTCGAACCCCTCGGGCACGGGAGTCCCGGCGACCAGCGCGGACAACAACGCGGCCTGCCCGATCCCGACCCGCGTCCGCACGGCGTCCGACACACCCCCGGACCCGGCCCCGCCGGCGCCCGATCCAGCCCCGCCGGCGTTTGAGCCGCGGGTCCGGGCAGCGCCCGGGGAACGGGGGAAGGGCGGGTAGGGGAATTCCGCCCCCGCAGGGCCGCCCAGCACCCCGCGGATCGCGGCCAGCTCACCCGCCAGCTCGGCGTCGGCCGGAAAGTCGTCGTCCCGCTCCAGCAGCACCCCGGGCGGGTCCACCCGGGCCCGGAGCTCAGCCAACACGTCAAGCACGGCGGCCGGCACCGGATGCGCGTGCGTGTCGTGCCACACCCCACCCCGCTCCACGCCCCCGGCGACGTGCACGTACGCCAGCGCCTCCAGCGGGATCCCGTCCAGTACGGCGACCGGGTCCTCCCCGCGGTTGACCCGGTTGGTGTGCAGGTTGGCCACGTCGATCAGCAGCCGCACCCCGGTCCGCTCCACGAGCTCGGTCAGGAACTGCGCCTCGGTGAGCTCCTCCCCGGGCCACGACACCAGCGCCGCGATGTTCTCCAGCGCGAGCGGCACCGGCAGCGCGTCCTGCGCGATCCGTACGTTCTCGCAGAGCACGTCCAGCGCGTCCCGGGTCCGCGCCACGGGCAGCAGGTGCCCGGCTTCGAGCACCGGTCCCGGCGCCACCGAGGAGGTCCGTACGAAGGCGATGTGCTCGGTGACCAGCGGAGCCCCCAGCGCCACCGCCCGCTCCCCGAGCGCGGCCAGCTTCGCCGGGTCCGGGCGGTCGGCGCCGCCGATCCCCAGCGAGACGCCGTGCGGCACCACGCGGACCCCGCGTTCGAGCAGCCGCACGAGGGACTCCGGCAGGTGGCCGGGGCAGATGTTCTCCGCCACCACCTCGACCCAGTCCAGGCCGGGCAGGCCTTCGACCGCCCCCGCGATCTCCGGCCGCCAGCCGATGCCCACCCCCAGGTGTGCCATGGGCTTCATGTCCCCTCGCCCCCTCTCATCGGTCCGTGTGCCGATGTCATGGCCCCGACGGAGTCGAGCCAACCCGCCGAGGGGGACGTTCAGAGCAACATTTGAGGTTCCCGGCCCGGCCCGGCCCGGCCCGTCCCGTCCCGGATTACGGATTCCGGGACGGAGGGGCCCCGCGGGTCCGCGCCGGGGCCGGGCCACAGCCGCGCAACGGCCGGGCCACGGCCGCTGCCGCCCGGGCTACAGCCGCGCCCGCAGCGCCGGATGGTCCGCGACCACCGTGCAGGAGCCGGGCGCGATCTCCGTGAACCCCGCGTCCCGCACCACCGGCAGTCCGCTCCCGGACAGCTCCGCCCACCGCTCGCGCGCGGCCGTCCGTACGGCCAGCCGGAAGCCCGACTCCCGCCACGCGGCCCGCTCCGGGCCGGTCAGCTCCCACCACGCCAGCTGCGCCGCGTGCCCGGCCTGGGCCATGGCCTTGCCGGCCGACATGTCCAGGCCGGGGTTGAGCCAGAGGACCGGCAGGCCCGCCTCCGTCGGTGCGACCGGCTCCGGGTCGTCCAGATCGGTGCCCGACACCTGGAGCTTGGCCAGCTCCTTGGGCCAGCCGTCGAGCGGGACCGGCGGGAAGACCCGTACCTCCGAGTCCGCGCCGTGCACCGTGAGGCCCGGCAGGGTCTCCGCCTTGCGCCACTCCGCGCCGCGCGCCCTGCGCACCACCTTGCGGATCCGCGCGTCCTGCCAGTCGCGGACCGCCGCCGCCCATTCGCCCTCGCCGGCCGACCGCTCGTCGGTGAGCAGGGCGAGCACGGCGCGGGCGGCCGTCTCCAGGGCGTCGGTCCGGGCCGGCGGCTGCTTCTTCTCGATCCGCACCACCAGCGGGAGGACGTACTGAGGTGCGTCGTCGCGGGCGATCCGCTCCTGCCGGAAAGGGCTGTCGGACCCGACTGCGGGTACCTGGGTGTCGTGGCGGGTGTCCTCGGTGCTCATCCGGCCAAGGATGCCAGCCTCCGCCTCCAGGCTGATGCCCGAGGTGCCCGGGACGGGCGAGGATCGCAGGCATGAAGAGCGATCTTTTCGACTCCGGGAACCTGGCCGAGGCGTCCGCCGTACCCGGTATGACCCTGCAGAACGCCAAGTCCGTGAAGTACGCCGTCGACGGTGAGATGTTCGCCCGCCAGGGCTCGATGGTCGCCTTCCGGGGGAATCTGCAGTTCGAGCGCAAGGGGGAGGGCATCGGCCGCCTGCTCAGGCGGGCCGTCACGGGCGAGGGGCTCCCGCTGATGGCCGTGCGCGGGCAGGGCGAGGCCTGGTTCGCGCACCGGGCGGGCCACTGCTTCGTCATCGAGTTCGAGCCCGGGGACGCCCTCACCGTCAACGGCCGCAACGTCCTGTGCTTCGACCCGACCCTCGGCTACGAGATCAAGATGCTCAAGGGCGCCGGCATGACCGGCGGCGGCCTCTTCAACAGCCTCTTCACCGGTACCGGAAAGCTCGCCGTCGTCTGCGACGGGAATCCGATCGTCATCCCGGTCACCCCGCAGGCCCCGGTCCACGTGGACACCGACGCGGTGGTCGGCTGGAGCGCCCGCCTGGAGACGGCACTGCACCGATCCCAGTCCGTCGGCTCGATGATCCGCGGCGGCTCCGGCGAGGCCGTCCAGCTGAAGCTCAGCGGCGAGGGCTTCGTCATCGTCCGCCCGAGCGAGGCCACCGAGTCGGCCGCCGCCCACTGACCGCGCAGTAGGCTCGTACGCATGGACCAGACGGAGCAGCACGCGCCCGACTCCTCGTACTGCCCCGCCCCCGCGGCCCCCGCCGGGCGGGTGGCCGGGCCGCCCTACGCCGACTGCGTGGAGTGCGGGAAGCCCACCGAGTACGGGGTCGCGACACCGGGCGTGGTGCTGTGCCCGGTGTGCGAGTGGCAGGACGCGCAGCGCACGGCCTGCTCCGGCTGAACCCGCGGGGCCCGGGGTTCAGCCGGAGCACGGGCTACCTTCCGATGAGCTCGGAGACCTTGACGAAGCGGTAGCCGCGCTTGCGCAGCTCCGGGACGATCTTCCGGACGGCCTCCTCGGTGACCGGGGCGGCGCTGCGCGTGCAGTGCATGACCACGACGGAGCCGGGCTTCACCCCGGCCAGGACCTGTTCGGCCACCGCGTCGGGATCCTTCGCGAACGCGTCCCCGCTGACCACGTCCCACTGGACGGCCGTGACCTTGGCCGTGGAGATGGCCCGCAGCGCCTGGTCGTCGTAGCAGCCGCCGGGGAAGCGGAAGTACGGGACGGTGTTGACCGCGCCCGCCTTGCGGAAGGCCTCGAAGGCCCGGTCCACGTCGGCGCGGGCGGCCGCCTCGTCGAGGGTGGGGAGCCCGTAGCAGGGGGACTTGAAGGCGTGGTGGCTGTACGAGTGGTTCGCGATCTCGAAGTTCGGGTCCGTGCCGATGGACTTCGCCTGGTCCGGGTACTCCTCGGCCCAGCGGCCCGTCATGAACACCGTCGAGGGCACCTTGAGGGTGCGCAGCGCGGAGATCAGCTGCGGGTTGTCGAAGTGCTCGCCGCCCGCCGCGCGCGGCCCCTGATCGGAGGTCATGTCGGCGTCGAAGGTCAGCGCCACCGTCTTGTCGGTCTGCTGCTTCGCCCGGTCGAAGACGGGGGTCAGACCGCCCGGACCGGGCGCCATGGTCGGTGCCTTGCCCGGAGCCCCGGCCTGCGGCGGCGCCGACGGACTGCCCTGGGGGCCGGTCGGCGGGGTGGCGGACCCCGCGGTGGAGGGGGAGGCGGGGGCCGGAGCGGAGGGGGCCGCGGAGGCTCCCAGCCGGGCCTGGCCGCCGGCGTCCGGCGTACCGGTGCCGCCCCCGCACGCGGCGAGGGCGGCACTGAGAGCTGCTACGGCCGCGACGGCAGCCGTCGTCCTGCGCACTGAGATGGTCACATGCGCAAAATATATGACTATGTGGCGAGCAGGCGGGTGCGGCACTCCTCCACGTCGAAGTCACCCTTCGGGTACTGCGGCGCGATGCCTTCCAGATGTTCCAGCAGCAGTTTGCTGATGGCCCAGTTGCGGTACCACTTGCGGTCCGAGGGGACGACGTACCAGGGCGCGGCGTCCGTGGAGCAGCGCTCCAGGGCCAGCTCGTACGCCTGCTGGTACGCGGGCCACGCGGAGCGCTCCTCGATGTCGCCCGCGTTGAACTTCCAGTGCTTGTCCGGGTTGTCGAGCCGCTCCAGGAGCCGCTTGCGCTGCTCCTCGTAGCCGATGTGGAGGAACACCTTCACCACGGTGACGCCGTCGTCGGCGAGGGACTTCTCGAAGCGGTTGATCTGCGCGTAGCGGCGGCCCAGCTGACTGCGCGGCACCAGGTCGCGGACGCGGGCGATGAGGACGTCCTCGTAGTGCGAACGGTCGAAGATGCCGATCTCGCCCGGCTGGGGGAGCGCCTTCATGATGCGCCACAGGAAGGGGTGGTTCTGCTCCTCCGGCGTGGGCGCCTTGAAGGCCTTGATCCGGCAGCCGGAGGGGTTGAACAGACCGATCACGTGCTTGACGGTGCCGCCCTTGCCGCTGGTGTCCATGCCCTGGAGGACGAGCAGGACGCGGCGGCGGTCGCCGGCGGTGCTGGCGGCGTAGAGCCGCTCCTGGAGGGAGGCGAGCCGCTCTCCCATCAGGGCGGTGGCCGCCACGCCGGCCGCCTTGTCGGTGGGACCGGCCGGGGTCGCTCCGGTGTGGAAGGCCCCGAGGTCGACGCGCTCGCCGGAGGGGACGCGGAGCAGGGGGCTCAGAGGGGCGTCGTACCCGTACTCGTACCCCTGTCCGTGGCCGTGCCCGCCGGACTTGCGGGCGCCGCTCTTGGAACCCTTGGAGTTCTCCGCCGAGATGCGGAGCAGCTCGCGCAGGGAGAGGGGCTTGGACTTCGGCTTCCCGCCGGTGCCGGTGCCGGTGCCGGTGCCGGCAGCGGTGTCGGGATCGGCCTTCTTCTCCGCCTTTGCGGGCGCGGCAGGCTCCGCAGTCTTCTCGGAGGCGCCCTTGGGAGCCTTGCGGGCCTTCGGCGCCTTGGCGGGCTTCCCGGAGCCTGCGCCCTTGGCCGCCTTCTCCGGCTTCTCCGCCTCGGCCGACGCCCCGGCCTTCGCCTTCCCGCCCTTGGCGCCCTTGGCGGACTTGCTGTCCTTCTTGGCCACCGCTACCTACCTCGATCCGTCGACTCCCTACGATCCTCCACCACAACGCAGTGGACCGCGACGTGACGAAAGGCCAGGCCGGGCGGGCCGGAAGGCGGTACGGAGGGGCCGGAAGACAGTACGGGTCACTGCCACGGACCCGTCACCGCGAAGGTGGTCCCGGGCGCGTAGGCGTTCACGTACATCGTCCGGGCGTCCGGGGAGAAGGTGACCCCGGCGAACTCGCCCCACTCCGGCGCCCCCGGCTTCCCGGTGTCGGCCGCGTTGCGGGCCATCGGGTAGACCTCGCCGCCCGGGGTCACGCCGAAGACGTACTGCGCGCCGCCGCCGTCCTCGGACACCATCAGGCCGCCGTCGGGGGCCAGGCAGATGTTGTCCGGGGAGTCGCCGGGCAGCTGGATGTCGGCGGCCGGGCCGAAGACCACGTCCAGCCGGAGCCGTGCGCGCAGCGGGTCGTAGAACCACACCTGGCCGTGGTGGTCGGCGGGGGAGCCCTCACTGGTGCGCGAGTAGCTGGAGACGAAGTGGACGCCACCGTCGCCCCAGTAGCAGCCCTCCAGCTTCTGGGCGTGGGTGATCCCGCCGGGGCCGAAGTCCTGGAGCCGGATCGGGGTGCGGGCCGCGGACGGGTCCGGCACGGGGACCCACTCCACCGGGAACTCGGACCCGGGCTCGTCCACCACCGCGAGGTTCGCCAGTCCGGGGACCCGCAGGGCCTCCAGCTCGCCGCCCGCGCGCAGGGAGCCGAGGCCGCCGAGGGGGCGGGCGGGCAGGAACCGGTAGAACAGCCCGAAGGGTTCGGTGAAGGCGTCCTCCGTCTCGTAGACCACACCGCGGTACGGGTCCACGGCGACGGCCTCGTGCGAGAAGCGGCCCATGGCGGTGAGCGGGACGGCGCCGGAGCGGCGGGGGTCGGCGGGGTCGACCTCGAAGACGTAGCCGTGGTCGCGGGTGTACCCGGCGGTGCCCGCCCGGTCCTCGGTCTCCTCGCAGGACAGCCAGGTGTTCCAGGGAGTACGGCCGCCCGCGCAGTTGACGGCGGTGCCGGCGAGGGCGACGCGCTCGGCGGTGACCCGGCCGGCCGGGTCCAGGTCGAGGAGGGTGCAGCCGCCGAGGGCGGCCGGGTCGTAGGTGAGCCCCTCGACGGGAGGGACCCGCCGGGCGGCGGTGGTGCGGTTCTCGTGGTTGCGCACCAGCCGGACGCCGCCCCGCCCGGCGTCGAAGGCGGCCATGCCGTCGAAGTTGCCGGGGACGGTGCCCTCGCCCGAGCGCAGCGGGTCGCCGGCGCGGGAGAGGACGCGGTACGTGAACCCGGCGGGCAGATCGAGCAGCCCGGCGGGGTCGGTCACGAGCGGCCCGTAGCCCTGGGCGGAGACTGGTGCGGCCGCACGCGTACTCGCGCCCGTACCAGCGCCCGTACTAGCGGCCGGGCCCTTGCGCGGGCCCGCACCCGAACCCGAGGCCGGACCCGAACTCGCTCCCGTTCCCGGGCCGGCTCCGGCGAAGAGGGCGCCGAGCGCCCCGGCGAAGGTGATGGAACCGGCGGCGAGCAGGCTGCGCCGGCTGAGGGACATCGGCGGCTTGGGCGGCATGGGGTACTCCCGGCGGTGGGTCAGGACAGAGCACCGAGCCGTGGTACCACGGGTGCCCGGTGGGGCCGGCTCCGCCGCGCCGTCCCCTGCCGCCGGTGCCCGGCGCGGCCGGTTCGGGCCGCGCCGGACGGGCGGGTGTCAGGCCAGCTTCGCGCTGAGGGTGATGGTCGTACCGGTCAGGGCCTGGCTGACCGGGCAGTTCTGCTTGGCCTCCTCGGCCGCGGCGACGAACGCGTCGTTGTCCAGGCCCGGCACCTCGCCCTCGACGGTGAGGTGGATCCCGGTGATGCCCTTGCCCGGCACGAAGGTGACGGCGGCCGAGGTGGTCAGCTTGGCGGGCGGGTTGCCCGCCTTCGCGAGACCGTTCGAGAAGGCCATGTTGAAGCAGCTCGAATGCGCGGCGGCGATGAGCTCCTCCGGGCTGGTCCGCCCGTTCGCCTCCGCGTCGGTGCGCGCCGGCCAGGAGACGGGGTAGCTGCCGAGGCCGGAAGAGTCGAGAGTGACCTCGCCCTTGCCCTCGAACAGGTCGCCTTCCCAGACGGCATGTGCATTGCGGGTAGCGCCAGCCATGATGGATCCCTTCGCAGAAGTGGAAACGGCCGGCCCGCGGAACGGGCCGACGTCTCCAAACCTACTGGGACACCAGGGGCTTCGCGTCGCGTGCCAGCGCGGTGAGCCGCGAGATGGCCCGGAAGTACTTCTTGCGGTAGCCGCCGTTCAGCATCTCGTCACTGAACAGCCGGTCGAAGGGAACGCCCGCCGCCAGGACGGGGACCTCGCGGTCGTACAGCCGGTCGGCGAGGACCACCAGCCGCAGCGCCGTCGACTGGTCCGGGACCGGGCCGACATCGGTGAGGCAGACGGCCGTTATGCCGTCGGTCAGGGCCCCGTACCGGCTGGGGTGGACCCGCGCCAGGTGCTCCAGCAGCCCGGGGAAGTCGTCGAGGCTCGCGCCGTCGGTGGCGTACGCGGCCTTGGTCACCTGCTCGTCGGAGAACGGGGCGGGAGCCTCGGGCAGGCCGCGGTGGCGGTAGTCCTGGCCGTCGATGCGCAGCGGGCGGAAGTGGGCGGAGAGCCCCTGGATCTCCCGCAGGAAGTCGGCGGCGGCGAAGCGGCCCTCACCGAGCTTGCCGGGCAGGGTGTTGGAGGTGGCGGCCAGCGCCACTCCCTGCTCGACGAGGCGGCTGAGCAGGGAGGAGACGAGGACGGTGTCGCCCGGGTCGTCGAGCTCGAACTCGTCGATGCACAGCAGGCGGTGCCCGCCGAGGGTCTGCACGGTCTGCTGGAAGCCGAGCGCGCCGACCAGGTTGGTCAGCTCCACGAAGGTGCCGAAGGCCTTGAGCGCCGGTTCCGCCGGGGTGGCGTGCCAGAGGGAGGCGAGCAGGTGGGTCTTGCCGACGCCGTAGCCGCCGTCGAGGTAGACCCCGCGCGGTCCGGTGGGGGGTGCGGGCTTCTTGGAGAACCAGCGCTTCTTGCCCGAGCCGCTCGCGTGCGCTCCGCCGAGGCCCGCGGCGAAGTCCGCGAGGACGGTGACGGCCTCGGACTGGCTGGGCTGGGCCGGGTCGGGGTCGTAGGTGTCGAAGCGCACCGCGTCGAAGCGCGGGGGCGGCACCATCTCGGCCACCAGCCGTTCGGCGGGCACCCGCGGCTCGCGGGCACACAGGGACTGCGGTCCCGCGTCGGCTATGGGGGGCCGCCCGGAGGCTGAGGCTGAGGGCGAGAGTGATGTTGACACAGCTCTTAACTCTACGGGGCGTGGCACACTGCACCGATGCGACGCCTGTTCCCTGTGACCGATCAGACATCAGCGGACCAGACCGACCGTGAGTGGTCGCTGGACGAACTCGCCGAGGCGTACGAGTACCCGGAGCTCGGCCCGGACAGCCATTGGCTGCGGGCCAACATGGTCTCCACGCTGGACGGCGCGGCCCAGCACGACGGGCGTTCCCAGCCCATCTCCAACGAGACCGACATGCGGATCTTCGGCACCCTGCGGGCCCTGGCCGATGTCGTGGTCGTCGGTGCGGAAACGGTTCGCCAGGAGGGCTACCGCCCCGCGCGGGCCCGGGAGGCCTTCGCCGCCCGCCGGGCCGCCGCGGGGCAGGGGCCCGCCGCGGTCATCGCCGTGGTCTCCGCGGGCCTGGACCTGGACTTCTCGCTGCCGCTGTTCGCCTCCCCGCTGGTGCCCACCCTGGTGCTCACGGGCGCCGCCGCCCCCGCCGACCGGGTCGCCGAGGCCGCCAAGGCCGGGGCGCGGGTGGTGGTGGCCGGCGACGGGGCGGGCGTGGACCCGGCCCGGGCCGTACGGGAACTCGCGGACCGCGGGCTGCGCCGCCAGCTCACCGAGGGCGGGCCCCGGCTGCTGGGTCAGTTCGTGGCCGCGGGCGCGCTGGACGAGCTGTGCCTGACGATCTCGCCGATGCTCACGGCGGGTGACGCCCAGCGGATCTCCGGGGGGCCGTCCGTCACGGTTCCGCACCGGCTCGCACCGGCCTGCCTGCTGGAAGAGGCCGGGTTTCTCTTCACGCGTTACCGTCGGATCTGAAGAGAGGCGGAATTTGTCGTTCCGCTTAGCTTCCGCTGGGCACAGTAGTGGGCAGGTATAACCGCGCAGGCCCCGTGCGACAGCGGGGCAGGATGGTTTCCGCAGGGGCCGGCCGGCCGGTCTCGGCCCACGAAGGAGAGGGCGTCCGTGTTCACGAGCGTATTGATGATCGAGCAGCCGCTGACCCCCGTCGACGTGGACTTCGTCACGACCCTCCACGGAGACGAGCCGGTCTCCTTCATCGTCCTCATGCAGCCCCGCGGCGACCGGGACCGGCTGCTGCGCGCCATCGACGACGTAGCGCTCGGTGAGCTTCCCGAGGCCATGCGCGAGGGCGACGAACCGGAAGGCGACGCCGCCCGCGGCCCGGCCGAACTGGCGATCGAGCATTCCCTCGCGTCGCTGCGGGCCAAGGGCGCCAAGGCCGTCGGGCAGATCGTCGAAGACCACCCGCTCGACAAGCTGAAGGCGGTGGTGGCCGAGACCAACGCCGACGAGGTGATCGTGCTGACCGCCCCGCACTACGTGGAGGAGTTCTTCCACCGCGACTGGGCCTCGCGGGCGCGCCACAAGGTCGGCGTTCCGGTGCTCAAGCTCTTCGCCCACAAGGAATAGGGTGGAGGCGGCCGGACCGCGGAGCAGCGTATCCACGGAACCCCGTATCCGCACATCCGGCTGCCGTACGTACGCACTCGATCCTGGAGCTACCTGAATGAAGCCCGGCCTGCCGACCGCCATGGAACGGCCCCACTTCATCGGCATCGGCGGCGCCGGCATGTCCGGCATCGCGAAGATCCTGGCCCAGCGCGGCGCCAAGGTGGCCGGCAGCGACGCCCGTGACTCCGAGACCGCCCAGGCGCTGCGCGCCCACGGCGCCACGGTTCACATCGGGCACGCCGCCGGTCACCTCGCCGACGACGCCACCTGCGTGGTCGTCTCCAGCGCCATCCGCGCCGACAACCCGGAGCTGGCCCGCGCCGCCGAGCTCGGCATCCCCGTCGTGCACCGCTCCGACGCCCTGGCCGGGCTGATGGACGGACTGCGGCCGATCGCCGTCGCCGGCACCCACGGCAAGACCACCACCACCTCGATGCTGGCCGTCTCCCTCTCGGCGCTGGGTCTGGACCCCTCGTACGCCATCGGCGGCGACCTGGACGCCCCCGGCTCCAACGCCCACCACGGCGAGGGCGACATCTTCGTGGCCGAGGCCGACGAGAGCGACCGCAGCTTCCACAAGTACACGCCCCAGGTCGCGATCATCCTCAACGCCGAACTCGACCACCACGCGAACTACGCGTCGATGGACGAGATCTACGAGTCCTTCGAGACCTTCGTCGGCAAGATCCCCGAGGGCGGCACCCTGGTCATCGCCCACGGCCAGGCGGGCGCGGCCGAGATCGCCGGCCGGGTCCGCGGCAACGACGGGCTGAAGGTGGTCACGTACGGCGAGGAGCCCGAGGCCGACGTCCGCATCACGAAGATCACCCCGCGCGGGCTGACCAGCGAGGTCACGGTCGTCGTCGACGGCCGGATGCTCACCTTCACCGTGTCGGTGCCCGGCCGCCACTACGCGCACAACGCCGTCGCGGCCCTCGCCGCCGGTGTCGCGCTCGGCATCCCGGCGCACAACCTGGCCTCCGCCCTCGGCAAGTACACCGGGGTCAAGCGCCGCCTCCAGCTCAAGGGCGAGGCCGCCGGGGTCCAGGTCATCGACTCCTACGCGCACCACCCCACCGAGATGACCGCCGACCTGGAGGCCATCCGCGGCGCCGCCGGGGACTCGCGCATCCTGGTCGTCTTCCAGCCGCACCTCTTCTCCCGCACCCAGGAACTCGGCAAGGAGATGGGCCAGGCCCTCGCCCTCGCCGACGCCTCGGTCGTCCTCGACATCTACCCGGCCCGCGAGGACCCGATCCCCGGGATCACCAGCGAGATCATCATCGACGCCGCCCGCGCCGCCGGGGCCGACGTCACCCCCGAGCACTCCAAGGAAGCCGTCGCCGACGTCATCGCGGGAATGGCCAAGCCCGGCGATCTCGTTCTCACCATGGGTGCGGGCGATGTCACGGACCTGGGGCCGGCCATCCTGGCCCGTCTGTCGAACTGACGGCTCTGGGAAGAGCGGGAGAACGGGAGATCAGTCATGTCGTACGAGGTAGAGAAGACGGACGAGCAGTGGCAGGCGGAGCTGACCCCGTCCGAGTACCAGGTACTGCGCCTCGCCGGGACCGAGCCCGCCTTCCGGGGTGAGTACACGGACACCAAGACGGAGGGCGTCTACAGCTGTCGCGGCTGCGGCTCCGAACTGTTCCGCTCCACGGAGAAGTTCGAGTCGCACTGCGGCTGGCCGTCCTTCTACGACCCGAAGGACTCCGACGCGGTCGAACTGAAGGCGGACGTCGCCCACGGCATGGTCCGCACCGAGGTCGTGTGCGCGAAGTGCGGCTCCCACCTGGGCCACGTCTTCGAGGGCGAGGGCTACCCGACCCCCACGGACCAGCGCTACTGCATCAACAGCATCTCCCTGCGGCTCACCCCCGCGGGCACCGAGGGCTGACCGGACCGGTTCCCCGGACCGGCTCCCGGACCCGAGCCGGTCCGGGAGCCGGCGCCGCGGGCTTGCGACCGGTCCCCGGACAGTGGCCCCTGCCTGAGCCGACCGCCACGCCGCGCGGGGCCGTGACCCCCGTGATGAAGTTCTGGTCGACGTCCCGTCCATTGATGTCTGCCCGGCCGATCGTGTTGGATCCGGCGTTGGCCCAGTAGATGTGGTGGGTGTCGACCGCCACGTTGGCGGGCCCGGAGGCGCCGACAATGAAGTTCTGGTCGATGTTCCGTCCATTGATGTCTGCCCGGCCGATCGTGTTGGATCCGGCGTTGGCCCAGTAGACGTGGTGCGCGTCGACCGCCACGCCGCGCGGGGCCGTGACCCCCGTGATGAAGTTCTGGTCGACGTCCCGGGCATCGATGTCTGCCCGGCCGATCGTGTTGGATCCGGCGTTGGCCCAGTAGACGTGGTGGGCATCGACCGCCACTCCGAAGGGGCTCGTGGTCCCGCCGATGAAGTTCTGGTCGGCGCCTTGACCGTCGGTCCCTGCCCGGCCGATCGAGTTGAGGCCGCCGCTGGTCCAGTAGATGTGGTGCCTGTCGACCGCCACGCCCCGTGGGCCCGGGATCCCCGTGATGAAGCCCTGGTCGACGTCCTGCCCGTCGAGTCCTGCTCGCCCGATTGTGTCGGCGCCGTTGTTGGTCCAGTAGAGGGCGGAAGCGCCGGCTGCCATCCCGGCGGGATTCGAGGCGCCTGCGACCAGACTTTGAGTGGCGTTCAGCCCGTTCAAGTCTGCGCGACCGATCGTTCCGCTCGTGAAGCTGCTCCAGTAGACGTGCCCTGTCACTCGCCCGGATCCGGTGAGGGCAACGGGCTCGCGTGCGGCAGGCCTTCTGCTTCCGGCGGCATCAGTGGTCTTGCTGAAGGCGGCCGACCCGGTCAGGGTCACGACCGACAACATCACCACGGATGCTGCGGCTGCTGAAACAACCCTCGGCATTGACCGCTGCACGGCGTTCTCCTCTGGTATGCGGATCACGGACCATCGCAATCGGTTCCCGCTTTCAGGCTCCTCAGTTGCCGCCACCGCCGTAGTGACCCGAACGGAGGGTCCGCGCGAGGCATGCGGAGGAGCAGCAGGGATTCCTGCCTGTCGACGAGTCCTCCGGGAGCGTGCTCGGATCCTTCCCCTGGCGCCGTCTTCTTCCCGCGGTTCACCCCCGCAGGGTGGCGAGGTGGTCCGGCAGGGTGCGGGTCGGGGTCCAGCCCTGGGCGCGGGCCCGGGTCAGGTCCAGGACCACCGGGTGGGCGAGCTGGTCCACCGCGTAGCGGCTGAGGGCCGGTTCGCCGGAGGACAGGGATTCCGAGATCCTCGCCGCGGCCCGGGCCAGGGCCGCCGGGAGGTGGCGTACACGGGCGCGGACCCGGTGGGCGCGCAGGACGTCGAGGATCGCCGCGTCACGCCGGTAGGGGGGGGCGTCGGCGATGTTGTACGCGCCTTGCGGCCAGTCGGGAGCCGCCAGGCAGGCCGCGGCCAGGTTCTCCACCGCCGTCAGGCTGAGCGGGACGTCCGGGCCCGGCAGGAACAGGGTCCCGGCGCGGACCCGGGAGAGCAGCCGGGGCAGGAGCTGGGTGTCGCCGGGTCCGTACACGGCGCGCGGGCGCAGCACCACCGCGCCCGCGGCCAGCGCCAGGGACTCGCCGGCGGCCTTCGTGCGGCCGTAGGCGTTCAGGTGTCCCGTGCGCGGGTGGTCCTCGCGGACGAGCGTGCGGTCCCGGCGGGGGTCGTAGACGCTGGCGCTGCCGACCCAGACCACCGGGCGGCCGCCCGCCGCGCGCAGCAGCCGTTCGGTGCCGGTCACGTTGACCGCGTGCATGACCGCCTCGGCGGGGGAGCCCGGCGCCGGATCGCCGACCGCCGCCGCGCAGTGCACGACGAGGTCCGTGCCCGAGAGGTCCGGCTCCCCGAGGGACGCGTCCCAGAAGCGGTGTTCCCCGAGCGGACCGGGCCTGCGGCCGACGCACACCACCCGGGCCCCGGCCGCCGCCGCGGCGCGGGCGACGTGCCCGCCGCAGAAGCCGCTCGCGCCCGTGACGGCGATCCGGATCCCGGCCGCGCCGGACGGCCTGCGGGAGCTCATGCCGCCGCCCGTACGACCAGCGAACGCCAGCCGGGCAGAGCGGCCCGGCGGTCCACCCGGGCCCGGGTCACGACCGGCCGGTGCGGAGCCAGCGCCGCCAGGACGCCGGCCAGTTGCTCCCGGGCCAGGCGGGCTCCGGGGCAGGCGTGCGGCCCGGAGCCGAAGACCAGGCGGGCGACGCCCGGCTCGGCGGGGCGGCGCCCGTCGGGGTCCCGCAGGTGGCCACCGGCCGCGTGCCGGGCCACCAGGAGCAGCCGGTCCCCGGCCCGGACCGGGCAGCCCCCCACCGAGCCTTCGGCCGCGGCCACCCGGGGGAGGAGGGGGGAGGCCGCCGTCACGCGCAGGAGTTCGTCCGCCAGGGCGGGACACAGGGCCGGGTCCGCCGCCTGGTCCCACAACCCGGCGTCCGCGCACCAGGCCACGGCCCGGGGCAGCGCCGCGACGGTGGTGTTGACGGCCGCGACCGCCAGCATGGCGGCCCGGGCGTCCGCCCCCGGCCCCAGGAGCCCGCGCAGCCGCTCGGCGGCGCGGATCGCCGCCGCACCGGCGCCCGGGCGGGGCGGTCCGGGGAGGTGGCTGCGCACGGAGGCGGCCGCGGCCCCGGCGGCGGCCTCCGCGAGGGCGAGGGGGGAGGCGCAGGCGTCGGCTGCGGAGTCGGGGCGCAGCAGCGCGTACACCACCGAGCCGGCCAGTTCCCGGGCCAGCGGGACCAGGTCCACCGTGCCCCCGAGCGGCAGCGGCGCGAGCCGCCGCAGGAGCAACGGGTGCCACACCGCGCGCAGTTCCCGGGTCCCGGCCGCGCCGAGCAGCTCGGCGAGCTCCCGGCGGCCGGCCCGGTGGCCGGTGCCCTCCTGGTCGAAGAGCACGTCCTCCACCCGGGCGGCCCGGGCCGCGCCGCCGGTGGTGCCGGGCGCGGCGCGGTCCAGCGGCAGCCGGGTCAGCGCCTCCCGGTAGGCCGCGGCGCCGTGAACGAGCAGGGTGCCGCGCCCGAGCCGGCGCACGGGCCGCCCGCGGGTGGCGGCGAGCAGCGCGAACAGGAGCGGGTGGGAGCGCAGGTAGACCCGGCGGTCCCGGCGGCGGGCCTTGGTGCCGGCCGGGGTGCGGGCCTTCGCGCCCGGCTCCGTGCCCGGCTGCGTGCCAAGCTTCGCGCCCGGCTGTGTGTCGGGCAGGGTGCGGATCGTCGGGTCGGTGGTCATCGGACGTGTGCCTCCGCGGTGTCGGCGGGCCGGTAGCGCCGGTCCCAGTACCAGAGCAGGGTGCGGCGCGGCCCCCAACTGCGCAGCCTGCGCAAGCTGTTCTGCACCACCAGGTGCTCCGCGCGGACGATCCGGTCGCTGTGCTCGCGGGCCCGGTTCAGCAGGTCCACGTCCTCGGACCGTTCGTGCAGCGGCACCCGCAGGGCGCCGCCGCAGCGCAGGTAGAGGGCCGCGGTGATGCCGAGGTTGTGGCCGTGGCACAGGACGTACGGGGCGCGGTAGCGCGGGTGCCGGTGGGACGGGCGGTAGCGGCCGTAGAGCGAGGTGAGCCGGATCAGCGCCGGCAGCAGCCGGGCTTCGAGGAGGCCGGGCCCCTCGTCACGGCGCGGCACGCTGCGGCCGCACAGCATCTCGGCGCCCCGCCCGAACTCCGCCTTCGCGACGGCTGTCCAGTCCGGGGCGGGCAGGCAGTCGGCGTCGGTGCGCAGCAGGTGGGTGGCGCCGGCGGCGATGGCGTACCGGAAGCCCGTGTCGGCGGCGGTCCCGGCGCCGGGCAGCTCCTCCCGGGCCAGCTCGACGCGGAAGGGCGCCGCGCGCGCGAAGTCCCGTACGGCTTGTGCCGTCCGGTCGGTGGAGGCGTTGTCCACGACCACGAGCGCGAATCCGGTGTCGTGCTGGGCGGCGAGCGCGGCCAGGGCGGTCCCGATGGCCGCCGCCTCGTTGTACGCGGGCACGACCACCCACAGGTTCGGCTTCGTCAACTCCTCGCTCCTTCCGGCGGGTTGGCGGTGGCGGCCCAGGAGGCCGCGCGGAGCAGCGCGCGGGCGCACAGACTGCCCCAGACGAGGAGGCCGATCAGCGGCCCCGCCCGGCGGTAGAGGGCGTCGTGCAGTTCGGCGGTCGCGGCGAGATAGGGGTCCGCGGCGAGGGCGAGCAGCCGGCAGGCCAGCGCCGCCGCGAGCGCCGGACCCGCGATGGCCGCCGGCCGGGGCCTGCCGGGGGCCCGGTGCGGGGCGAGCCACAGGACGGCCCAGAACAGCGCCCACAGCGCGGGGACGGTCAGGGCCGGACCGCCCGCCGCCACCACCGCGGCGACGGCGCCGCCCGCGAGGCACAGCACGGCCGCGCCCGCGAGGTCCCGGGCCGCGTCGCGCACGGGGTTCCCGCTGCCCGCGTTCTGCCCGCACACGGCCCGGATGCCGGTCCGCAGCGCCCGCGTCGTCCGCACCACCGACCAGCCGAGGGCGAGGACCAGCAGCGGCCGCCAGTGCGGGGCCGCGGTGGGCAGCCGCCCGGCCGCCGGAGCCGCGGCGGCGGGCAGCAGGGCCGCGGCCAGCCCGTCCACGACCCGCCGGACCCCGTCCGCGCCCGCCCCGGCCCGGCCGGCCAGCGAACCGGCCAGCAGCACCGCCGGGGCCGTCCCGACGAGCAGGGCGTACGTGAGCGAACCCGCGAGCGCGTCGCCGTTCGCGCGGGTGTAGCGGCGGTGGGAGGCCATGACCCGCGCGCTGAGCCGTGCCGCGACCGGTGTCTTCACCCGCGCGAGGAGCCGCGCCGGGACCGGTGTCTTCACCCGCGCGAGGAGCCGTGCCGCGACCGGTGCGATGACCCGCGCGCCGAGCCGCGCCGCGACCGGTGTCATGACCGGCGGCGTGACCCGCTGCCTGAAGGCCGCGGCGCGGGCCCGCCACGGGGTGGTGGCGGGCGGCGGGGTGCGCGGCTCCGTCCCGTGGCGGGGCCGGGCGGCTGCCGCGACCCGCTGCCCGACGGCGCGGGCGCGGGCCCGCCACGCCGGTGCGGCCGTCACGGGGCGGCCCGCCGCGCGCGGGAGGCCTCGGCCGGCGCGCCGTTCCCCGCGGACCCGGAGCTCAGCCGGTGGGCCGCCAGGGCGGCCGTTGCCGCGCGGTCCGGTTTGCGGGAGCGTCCCGACAGCGGGATCCGCGCGAACAGCAGGGCGTCGGGCGCGGCCGTGCCCATGCGGCGCAGCGGGCCCGCCAGTGCGGACCGCAGCGCGGGCTCGGCGGCCCCGTGGCAGGGCTGGACCACGGCGACGAGCCGCTCGTCGCCGTAGTCGCTGCCGTCGCGGTGCCGGTCGCCCGCGTCCGCGGGTACCGGTACCCCCACGAGCAGCGCCAGTTCCACCCCGGGCACGTGCAGGGCCGGTTCGTACAGGCCCGGGTAGATGTTCTCGGCCCGGCGCAGCACCATGTCCTTGGCCCTGCCCTCCAGCACGATCCGGCCCGTGCCGTCCAGGCGCGCCCGGTCGCCCGTACGCACCCACGGATCGGGGTCCTCGCCGAGGTAGCGGTGCCGGGCCCCGGGGCCGGTCAGCAGCAGCTGTCCGTCCGCGTCGGAGGCGGCGCGCACCCCGGGCAGCGGGGCGCCGACCAGGTCGCCGGGGCCCGCGTACGCGGCCTTCTCCCGGGATTCCACCGCGGCGGCCGGGAACAGCTCGGTGAGCGCGTACACCCCCCAGGCCTCGTCGGCCCCCGACTCCCTCACGCGACCCAGCAGTTCCGCGCTCGCCGGAGCCGAGCCGGTCCACACCCGGCCCCGGAAGCGGGCCCCTGCCCGCAGCGCGTCCCGCAGCTGCGGCGGCGTGAGGTAGGTGTCCCGGGGCGCCAGCCGGGCCAGCTGGCGGGCCAGCACCCGGGGCGAACGCGCCGGGAGGGCCACGGGGGCGCCGCGCACGAGGGCGGGGACGAGCACGAAGAAGGTGCCGCCGAGCACGGGCTCGCCGGCCGCGGTGGAAGCCTCCCCGGGGTCGCCGGAGAACAGCGCCGACACCGTCTCCATCCCGGCGGCCAGACTCGCCCGGGTGTGCACCACCGCTCGGGGCCGCGCGGTGGTCCCGGAGGTGAACACGATGACGGCGTCGGCGTCCCCGTCGCCCGCGCACCGCGGCGGAACCCCGCCGCGCGCCGCATGCCGGTCCAGCGCGGGCGCGCACCCCGGCAGCCGCCGCCCGACCGTGGCCACCGGTGCGCCCAGCCCGGCCAGTTCCGGCAGCTCCAGCCCGGCCGCCCGCCGGGCCAGCGGCCGCGCCCATCCGGCCACCGCCTGCGCGGCGGCGTCGGCCAGCACCAGCGCGGGCCGCGCCGAAGCCAGCCGGGCGCGCAGCACGTCGGGTCCGGCTCCGGGGTCGAGGACGGCCCCGCGCAGACCGAGCCGCCACAGCGCGAGCAGGACGGCGAGCGCGCGCGGCCCGGGGCGTACGGCGACCCCGACGGTGTCCCCGGCGCGCAGCCCGCGTGCGTACAGCGCGGCGGCGAACGCATCGGCCAGCTCGGCGAGTTCCCCGCGCGTGGCGGCGGTCCGGGTGGCTCCCGTACGGGTGGCGGTCAGCACGGCGGGCCGCTCGGGGCGGGCGCGCAGCGCGTGGTCGAGGCGGTCCAGCATCAGCGGGGGTCGTCCGTTCCGTGCGGGCCGCTGCCGCGGCCGAGGTACCAGCGGGCCGTGCCGGCGATCCCGTAGGCACGCAGCCGGCGCGTGGAGTTCTCCACGACCATCGCCCGGCAGCGCGTGATCCGGTCGGTGTGGCGGCGCACCGCGTTGAGGAAGAGCCGGTCGGTGGGGGAGGGGCGCCGGGGCATCCCGCCGACGGCCAGGTACAGCTCGGCGGTGATGGCCATGTTGTTCCCGGCGTGCATCCGGTACGGGGCGCGGTAGCCGCGGCGCCGCGCGTGCTCGGGCCGCAGCCGGCCGAAGAGCCCGGCGAGGCGTACGAGGAGCCCGAACCCGGCCCGCCCCAGCGGCCCGTGCTCGTCGCGCCGGGCCACGATCCGCCCGCACACCAGCCCGGGGTCCCGGATCAGGGCCGCCCGCGCCGCGCCCGTCCACCCCGGGTGGGGCAGGCAGTCGGCGTCGGTGCGGGCGAGCAGGGTCGCGCCGCGCCCGATCGCGTACCGGAAACCGGTGTCCACGGCGGAGCCGACGCCCTTCTCCGGTTCCTCGATGACCTCCACGGCGAAGGGGGCGCCCGCCGCGAACTCCCGCGCCACGGCGGCCGTCCGGTCGGCCGAGGCGTTGTCCACGACCAACAGGGTGAAATCCCGGTCCCGTTGGCGGGCGAGCGCGGAAAGGGTCCCGGAGATCCGGGCCTCCTCCTCGTGCGCGGGCACCACCACCCACAGCTTTCCGGCCGCACTCACGACTTCTCCCAGACCATCGTCATGATGCTGATCCCGCCACCGAGTCCGACGAACAACACCCGTTCTCCGGGCTCCAGTTCATCGAATATTCGGTCCAGTTGCACGCCGATCGTCGCGCTCGCGATGTTGCCGAGCTCGGGCACGGTCACCACCAGCTTCCCGGCCGGCACCCCGGTCAGCTCGGCGAACCGCTCCAGGTAGGGGACGGTCACCTGGTGCACCAGTACCTTCGAGAAGTCGTCCCAGCCCATGCCCGTGCGGTGCAGGGTCCGGTCGATGACGGCGGTGCCCACCTTCTCGAAGACCCCGCGCAGTTCGTGCCCGTCGCCGCGGAAGTACGTGTACGCGTCCCCGCGCGGGTGGCGCGAACCGCCGCCCGGGATGCCCCCGACCTCCCAGTGCTCGGAGTGGGTCTCGGTGTCCACGTCGAGGATCCCGCCGCGCTCCACCGGCTCCACGATCACGGCGGCCCCCGCGTCGCCGAAGGTGTAGCCGGCGAAGCCGGCGCGGAACTCGGCGAAGTCGGCGGGCGCCGTCCGCACGGCCCGGCTGGGGGTCTCCCCGGTGACCACCAGGGCCCGCCGGGCCCGGCCGGCGAGGATCATGGCGCGGGCGAGGTCGATGCCGTTGACGAAGCTGTTGCAGGCGTTGGTGACGTCCAGGGCGTGGGCCTTGGTGCCGAGTTCGGCCTGCACGATGTGCGCGGTGGCGGGTTCGGCGACGTCGCGGGAGGCGGAGGCGAAGAGCAGCAGGTCGATGTCGGCGGGCCCGAGCCCGGCGGTGTCCAGGACCCGGCGGGCCGCACCCACGGCGAGCGTGGAGGCGTACACCCCGTCGCCCGCGATCCGGCGGGTACGGATCCCGGTGGCCTGGGTCAGCAGCCGGGGCGGCAGTTTGATCCCGGCCCGGTCGGCGATCTCTCGCTGGAGCCGGTCGGAGGAGAGGACGTCCCCGGGCAGGATGCCGGCGACGGCGGTGATCCCGGCGCGGAGCCGCGGGCGCGGTACGGAGGGCTGGGACGGCTGATTCGGCATGTCCTCACCATGACGCGCCGTCCGGTCCCGGTCCTGAGTACGGATGCTCATCCCGCCCGCCGGCCGGGTGAGTACCCGGGAGCCTCGGGAGCGTCTCGCCGATCAGGCCGGCCCGCCGCACCCGGACGGCGGCCGCGAAGGGAAGGGGCGCGTGGGGCATGAACCGCCTGACGAGGTATTCCGTTCTCCAGGTGTACGGCCCACAGTCATTCAAGCAATGCCGACCGGTACCCCGGGGCCGCTGTTCTTGGGGCGCCCATCGACATCCCCCCGCACCCGTCTCACCCGCAGAGGTCGTTCTCCATGACTGAATTGAATCGGCGCAGGTTCCTGCAGATCGCCGGTGGCGCCGCCGCCGTCACGATGCTGAACGAGAGCATCGCGCGGGCCGCCGCGATTTCGGCCCAGGGCAGTACCGGCACCATCCAGGACATCGAGCACATCGTCGTCCTCATGCAGGAGAACCGTTCCTTCGACCACTACTTCGGTGCGATGAAGGGGGTCCGCGGGTTCGGGGACCCGAGGCCGGTCATCCAGGACAACGGCAAGTCCGTCTTCCACCAGTCCAACGGCACGAAGGACATCCTGCCCTTCAACCCGCAGATCAACGACCTCGGCATGCAGTTCCTGACGGGGCTGAACCACGACTGGGCCGGCGGCCACCAGGCGTACAACAACGGCAAGTACGACAAGTGGGTCCCGGCCAAGACGGCCACGACCATGGCGTACATGACCCGGAACGACATCCCGTTCCACTACGCGCTCGCCGACGCCTTCACGGTGTGCGACGCCTACCACTGCTCCTTCATCGGCGCCACCGACCCCAACCGCTACTACATGTGGACGGGTTACACGGGCAACGACGGCGTGGGCGGCGGCCCGGTCCTCGGCAACCAGGAAGCCGGCTACGGCTGGAAGACCTACCCCGAGCGCCTGGAGACGGCCGGAGTCTCCTGGAAGGTCTACCAGGACATCGGCGACGGCCTGAACGCCGCCGGATCCTGGGGCTGGATCAACGACGCCTTCCGCGGCAACTACGGCGACAACTCGCTCCTGTACTTCAACACTTACCGCAACGCCCAGCCCGGCAGCGCCCTCTACGAGAAGGCCCGTACGGGCACCAACGTCAAGGCGGGCGGCACCTACTTCGACAAACTGCGTGCGGACGTCGTGAACGGCACCCTCCCGCAGGTCTCCTGGATCGCCGCCCCCGAAGCCTTCAGTGAGCACTCCAACTGGCCGACGAACTTCGGCGCCTGGTACATCTCGCAGGTCCTGGACTCGCTCACGGCCAACCCCGACGTATGGGCGAAGACGGCCCTCTTCATCACCTACGACGAGAACGACGGCTTCTTCGACCACGTCGTCCCGCCGTACCCGCCCGCGTCCTCCGCCTGGGGCCTGTCCACGGCGAGCGTCACCGGCGACCTGTACACCGGGGGAGTCTCCGGCTACGCCGCCGGCCCGTACGGGCTCGGCCCGCGCGTCCCGATGATCGTGGTCTCCCCGTGGAGCAAGGGCGGCTACGTCTGCTCCGAGACCTTCGACCACACCTCGGTGATCCGCTTCATGGAGAAGCGCTTCGGCGTGCAGGAGCCCAACATCTCCCCGTGGCGCCGCGCCGTCTGCGGCGACCTGACCTCGGCCTTCGACTTCACCCAGGCCGACGCCGCGCCCGCCGCCCTGCCCTCCACGGCCGCGTACGTACCGCCGGACAAGAACCGCCACGCGTCCTACAACCCGGCCCCGCCGGCGACGGGCACCCTGCCCAAGCAAGAGGCGGGCGCCAAGCCGACCCGCGCACTGGGCTACGCCCCGTACGTGGACGGCAAGGCCACGGTCTCCACGGGCAAGTTCACCCTGACCTTCTCCTCGGGTCCCTCCCTCGGCGCCCACTTCCACAGCACCTCGGGCAACCGTACGGACGGCCCCTGGCCCTACACGGTCGAGGCGGGCAAGACCCTGTCGGACACCTGGAGCACGAGCAGCTCCACCGGCAACCAGGTCAACCTCACGGTCTGGGGCCCGAACGGCTTCCTGCGCACCTGGAAGGGCCCGGCGAAGAAGGCCGGCCCCGAGGCCACGGCCCGCCACGACAAGGCCACCGGCAACCTGGTGCTGTCCCTGACCAACGGGGGCACGGCGGCCGTCAACCTGACCGTCACCAACGCCTACGGCGGCGCGGCCCAGGTCGTGCGCGTCGCGGCGGGCGGCACCGTCGCGCACACCGTGGTGCTGTCCGGGACGGCCCGCTGGTACGACGTGAACGTCGTCTCCGACGCGGACGCCACCTTCCTGCGCCGCTTCGCCGGCCACGTGGAAACGGGCGCGGCCGGAGTCTCGGACCCGGCGATCAAGACCGTCTGACGCGGTCGTCCGGCATGCGCAGCAGCCGCCGTTCCAGGACCGGGAGGTCGCGGGGACGGTGGCTGCGGGCGTGCCGCAGCAGCAGGTCCCGGGCGGTGTCCGGGACCCGGCGCCGCTTGGGGTGCCGGGTGGTGAACTCCTCGCTCGCGAAGAACCGCACGGCCGCGTCGAGCCCGCCGCGGTCGGTCTCCCGTACCGCCCACGCCAGGTCCTCGGTGGAGGCCCTCACGAGCAGTCGCGGAGGGGCCAGTTCCGCCAGGAGCGAGGCCGCGTCGGTGGGGTCCTCGCGTACGGCCCCCTGCCAGGAGAAGGCGGCGGCCAGCGGGATCCGTGCCGGGCGCGGCGGATCCTCGCCCCGGGCCATGGCCTCGGCGTAGCCGCGCAGCGCCCCGGGCGCGGCGGCCGCCCAGCGGGCCCGGTGCCGGGCCGGGATGCCGTCCGGGGCGCCGGCGTCGAGCAGCCGGGCGAGCGGCTCCGGCCGGGCGGGCGGTGCGTGCCGGATCGCCGGGTCGTCCGTGGCGTCGAACGGGTCGGGTTCGTGCTCCATGCACATGCAGATGAAGTAGTCGATCTCCGGGTCCGCCTCCGCCGTTCCCCCGGAGTCCGGCTCGGTCACCCGCTCGGCGGGCCACACGGCAAGGACCTCCGCGACCTCGGCCGGGTCGGTGATCTCGTACCGCGCCGGGTGGTACGGGTGGCCGTCCGCGCTCTTCCCGTCGCGGACCCGGATGCGTTCGACGGGGACGGAAGGTGGGGTCTTCACGGTGTGATGGTAGGCGCGGTGGGCAGAACGTACGGCGGCAATTCTTTCCGCCCCGTCACCGAGGGAGAACGCATGGCCATCGCCCACCGCAGGACCGGCACCGGCCCCGTCCGCGTCATCGTGCTGCACGACTGGTTCGGCACGTCCGCGAACTGGGGCTCCGTACTGGACTACCTGGACCCGCGGGAGTTCTCGTACGCCTTCCTCGACTACCGCGGCTACGGCGACCGCCGGGACGTCCCCGGCCGCTACACGCTCCCCGAGATCGCCGACGACGTCCTCGCGCTCGCCGACGAGCTCGGCTGGGACACCTTCTCCCTCCTCGGCCACTCCATGGGCGGCAAGGCCATGCAGCAGGTCCTCGTGCGCGCCCCCGAGCGCGTCGAGAAGCTGATCGGCATCAACCCGGTCCCCGCCGCCCCCTACGAGATGGACGACGCCACCCACGACCTCTTCTACGGGGCCGCGGGCAGCGAGGAGAACCGCCGCGCCATCCTCGACATCGTCACCGGCCGCCGCGCGAGCCCGTACTGGCTGGAGCGGATGGTCGCGCACTCGCTCGCCGTGTCCCGGCCGGAGGCCTTCGCCGGGTACCTGGCGAGCTGGCAGCCGCTGGACCTGTCCGCCGCCGTGAAGGGCTCCACCGTCCCCGTGCTGGCCCTCGTCGGCGAGTACGACCTCGCGCTCACCGCCGACTTCATGCGGGCCACCTGGCAGGTCTGGTACCCGAACTGCCGCGTCCAGCCGCTGCCCGGCGCCGGCCACTACCCGCCGCACGAGACCCCGGTGGCCCTCGCCACCGAGGTGGAGGCCTTCCTGCGCGGGTAGGTCAGCGCCGGACTTCCGCGACCCGCTCCTTGGTCTGCTGGTCGAAGACGTCGTCGGGGAGGAACTCGACGGCCTGCTCCGGATCGAACTGGGCCTGGAGGTTGCGGAAGTGCGTGGGCGGCAGCAGCCCGCGGGCCTGCATCTCCGCCGCGATGAACCGGGAGCACTCCACGCCGCCGTGGGCGCGCAGGTGGGTGTTGTCCGCCACGCCCTTGGGGTAGTTGGGGTGCTCGCCCGGTTCCAGGTAGAGGAAGAGCGCCTTGGTCCCGTCGGGGCCGGCGTGCCGCCACCAGGCGACGCTCCACTCGTTCAGGTCGATGAGCGGCACCGCGAGCTGCGCCGCGACCTCGCGCATGGCGGCGGGGTACTGGCCCAGGGGCCGGCGCATGTTGCCGTACTTGTCGAAGACGCGGCGCTCGTGGCTGGTGATGAGGACCGCGTGCATGCCCCGGTCGCGCGCCGCGTTGACGTACTGGCGCAGGAAGCCCTGGTACTCCTTGAACGGCTCGGTGAAGCGGCCGTCACCGGGCTTCATGTCGATGAGACCGAAGGAAATGAGCATGAGGTCGCCGGGAACGGCGTTCTCCAGGATCCAGGCGAGCCGCCCGCGCTCCAGGAAACTGCGGGTGCTCGCTCCGGCGCGCGCGCAGTTGATCACCTCGGCGCCCTGCACGAACAGCTGCAGGGTCTGGCCCCAGCCCACCATCGGGGCCATGCTGGCCTGCCGGCTCGTCACGCTGGAGTCGCCCGCGAGGAAGATTCTCGTCATGCTTTCGTGTACTTCCCATCAGAACGTGCCGAGACTCCGTGCCCCGACGATGACCCGGCAGGCGGGGCCTGTCCCCCCACCCGGACGATCTCATCCGGCACCCGATTCCTGAACCCGTTCATCGGAATCCGTCTCAGGCTACATGTCCGCAGGCCGGGGCCTCAGCGGGGTCTGAGCGGAGCCCGGGCGGGGCCTCTGGCGGTGCCTTCAGGGTGGACTCAACCGCCCCACCAGCCACTCCAGAGCCGGCGGCACCTCGCGCGCCCAGGTCTCGTAGTTGTGGCCGCCGCGCGCGAGCACGATCGAGGAGACCCGTGCGGGTGACCGTACCGCGTCGATGAAATCCAGCGTCGCCGGGTACTGGTGCTCGCCCCTGCGGCTGCTCGCCACCAGCAGGGACACCGGCGGCTGCGGCAGGCTCCGCAACCGCCACAGCAGGTCGTTCTCCTGCCGGCGGCCCGCGTCGCCGCCGAACAGGTCACCGGTGTCCGCGTCCCGCGCCGCCGCGTACGGGGCCGACAGTGCGGCCGCGGCCCGGTACGCGTCCGGGGCGCGCAGGGCCAGCTTCAGGGCGCAGTAGCCGCCCACCGAATTGCCCATCGCGCCCCACCCCCGGGCGTCCGGCGTGAGGCCGTAGTACGAGGACACCGCCGCCCTCAGGTCCCGCGCGAAGAAGGTCTCCGCCCGCGGCCCGCCCGGCACGTCCACGCACTGCGTGTCCCTGGGCGGCGCCACCGTCGGAGTCATCAGGACCAGCACCGCCGGCCGCATCCGCCCCGCCCGCACCGCCTCCAGCGCGTGCTGCGGATACCGCAGCCGGTCGACCAGCACCCCCGGCGTACTCGGGAACCCGCTCAGCGCCAGCACCACCGGGAACTCCGCCCGCCGCCCGGCGGACGCCCCCGCGTACTGCGGCGGCAGGTACACGTACCCCTGCCCCGACAGCCCGCTGCGGGCCCCGCGCACGGTCACCGCCTCGATCCGGCCGATCACCGCGGGGTCGTCGGTGCCCGCGTGCCGCCAGGAGTGGGTCCCCCGCACCAGCAGCGCCGCCCGCACCGAGGCGTCCGCGCCCGCCGCCACCGGGTCCTCGCGGCGCAGGGAGAGCAGGTCGCGCCAGGAGCCGTAGAAGCCGTACGAGGAGTTCACCGCGAGCAGCAGCGCCGACCCGGTCGTCAGGGTGATCGCGAGCTGGAGCCCGACCCGCCCCAGCACCGGCCGGACCCCGGCCCCCGCGAGCCGGGGCCACAGCCACACCGCGGCCCCGAACACCGCGGCCGCCACGAGGGCGGCGAGGAGCAGCGCCGGGGTGCCCCCGATGTCGCTTTTCATGCGGTTGATCCTGCCAGGACTCCGGCACGCGGGCCCGGCCGGCCGCGACGCGCCACGCCCCCCGGGGGAACGAAAAAACCCGTGGGGGCTACGAGGAAAACTCGTAACCCCCACGGGATCAACAGGGTGAGTGACGGGACTTGAACCCGCGGCCACCTGGACCACAACCAGGTGCTCTACCAACTGAGCTACACCCACCACGAAGGGCGGCGGACCACCCGTTCGATGTGCAAGCACAGCATAGCTGATCAGCGGGGTGGTCCCGCGACGCCTTTTCCGGCGGCCCCTCCCGCCGCCCCCGCAGGCAACCCCGCGCCCCGGATCGCCATCCCTACCCGTATGGGACCAAACCGACTGACCGGCCTGGACGCCGCCCGAGGCATCGCCGTCCTCGGCATGTTTGCCGTACACGTCGGCCCGCCGCCCGCGCCCGAGGGCCCCGGCTGGCTGCTCGTCGCCGCCGACGGCCGGGCCCCCGCCGTCTTCACGCTCATCGCCGGCTTCTCCCTCGCGCTCGCCCGCTCCCGCGCCGCCGGACCGCCGCCCCTGCGGGCCACCCTGACCCGCTGCGCGATCCTCGGAGCACTCGGCCTGTGCCTGGCCGCGCTCTCGCCCGGCATCCTCGTGATCCTGGCCTTCTACGCCGTCTACTTCCTGGCCGCCGAACCCTTCACCCGGCTGCGCACCCGCACCCTGGCGGCCGTCGCGGGCGCCTCGGTGGTGCTGGGCCCGGTCCTCTCCTACCTCCTGGGCCCGCCCCTCGGGCTGCGCACCGGAGGGCGCGGTGCCACCCCCGTCCCCGCCGACCTGGCGAGCTGGGCGGGGGCCGGCGGGATGCTGCGGGAGCTGCTCCTCTCCGGCGCGTACCCGCTGCTCACCTACTTCCCGTACATCCTGGCGGGCATGGCCCTCGGCCGCCTCGCCGACCTGCGGAGCGCGCGGTCGCTGTGGCTGCTGACCGGCCTCGGGACCGCGGCCGCCGTCGCGGGCTACGGCGCCTCCTGGCTCGCGCTGGGACCCGGCGGGCGGCGCGGGCCGCTGCTGGAGGCCGTCGCCCGGGAGCACCCCTGGGCGGCGGCGGAGCCCGACCCGGTCGCGGCCGTGCTCGGGGAGCAGTTCGGCGCCGTCCCCAGCACCTCCTGGGACTGGCTGCTGGTGGCCGGCCCGTACAGCCAGACCCCGCTGGAGACCCTCGGCAACTCCGGCGTCGGGGCGGCCCTCATAGGCCTCCTCGCGCTGGCCGCGCACCGCGCGGGCCGGGCGGCGACGCGACTGCTGCGACCGCTCGCCGCCGTCGGGGCGATGGCCCTGACGGTGTACGTGGCGCACGCCCTCGCACTGGCGGTGTTCCTGCGCGGCTGGACCGGGTGGGAGGCGCTGGCCGGGTTCTCGGCCGCCGCGGTGATCGGCTGCCTCGCCTGGGGCCACTTCCTGCGCGGCACGGAGCTGCGGCGCGGTCCCCTGGAGTGGGCGCTGCGGGCGGTGACCCCGACATGACCCGAAGCGAAGCCCTGCGGGGCCGTCCCTCCGCCTAGCGGCAGTGCGGGGGACGGAGCCGGGTGACCGGCGCGGCCCCCTGCCGCCTGGGGGTGGGGCGCGGGAGGATCGGGGGCATGGACCATGACTCCGATCCCTTCACGGCCGCCGACTACGCCGCCCGGATGGCCGCCGCCGCGCAGGCCGCCGCCGATGCGGGGCTGGCCGGCCTGCTGGTCGCCCCCGGGCCCGACCTGGCCCACCTCACCGGGTACCGGCCCGTCGACACCGAGCGGATGACCCTGCTCGTCCTCGCCGCCGGGCAGGACCCCGTCCTCGTCGTCCCCGCCCTGGAAGCCCCCGACGCGGCGAAGTCCCCCGGAGCGGGAGCGCTGACCCTGCGGGACTGGGCCGACGGGAAGAACCCGTACGCCGTGACCTCGCCGCTGCTGGACGTGACCGGCCGCTTCGGAGTCAGCGACAACACCTGGGCCCTGCACCTGCTGGGCCTGCAAAGGGAGTTGCCGAACACCTCGTACGCCTCGCTGACCGATGCGCTGCCGATGCTGCGCGCGGTCAAGGACGAGCGCGAGCTGGCCCGGCTCGCGGCGGCCGGCGAGGCGGCCGACGCCGCGTACGCGCAGATCCTCCACGTCCCCTTCGCCGGGCGCCGGGAGAGCGACGTCGCCGCCGACCTGGACGCGCTGCTGCGCGTGCACGGCCACTCCCAGGTGGACTTCACCGTCGTCGGCTCCGGCCCGAACGGCGCCAACCCGCACCACGAGGCCGGTGACCGGGTCATCCGGGACGGGGACATGGTGGTCCTCGACTTCGGCGGCCTCAAGCACGGGTACGGCTCCGACATCTCCCGTACCGTCCACGTCGGCGAGCCCACGGAAGAGGAGCAGCGCGTCCACGACATCGTCCGCGAGGCCCAGTTGGCAGGCGTGGCGGCGGCCCGGCCGGGCGCCGCCTGCCAGGACGTGGACCGGGCGGCCCGCGCGGTGATCACCGAATTCGGCTACGGCGAGCAGTTCATCCACCGCACGGGCCACGGCATCGGAGTCACCACGCACGAGCCGCCGTACATGGTGGAAGGGGAGGAACAGCCCCTCGTCCCCGGCATGTGCTTCTCCGTGGAGCCGGGGATCTACCTCCCGGGGCGGTTCGGGGTCCGGATCGAGGACATCATCACGGTCACCGAGAACGGCTGCCGCAGCTTCAACAACGCCTCACGCGAGCTGGCGATCGTGCAGTAGGCGCGGCAGCGGGAGGCCGCCACCTCGCCGGGGCTCAGGACCCGGCGAGGACCAGGCGGTAGCCGTAGTCGACGCTCTCCCGCTCCAGCAGGTCGGCGTGGCGCCGCTGCCAGGCCCCCGAGCGCAGGTCCTCGCGCAGCCGGGCGACGGCCGGCTCCACTACGGCGGCCGGCAGGCCGGCGAAGGTGGAGCTGGCGGCGCGTACGGCCGGGTCGAGGTAGGACTCGGGCCGGCGCCAGAAGGCGGCCCGGAACCCGTCGGTGAAATCGTGCGGGACGGGGAAGGGCAGTACGGTGTGCGCCTCCAGCGCCCCGGTCACCACGGACAGCGGGACGAAGGTGGAGCGCTCCCGCTCCCCGATCTCCGGCAGGTACTCCTCGAAGAACCACAGCTCCGTGCTGTGCTCCGGATCCCAGGTGAAGACGGCCTGGCGCCGGGACACCCGCCGCAACTCCGCCAGCCCGCGCGCCGGGTCCGGCCAGTGATGGACGGTCATCACGGCCATCGCCGCGTCGAACGCCCCGTCCTCGAAGGGCAGTTGTTCCGCTCCGGCCTTCACCTTGCGGGTCCCCGGGTGCTGGTCGAGCATCACCCGGGACGGGTCCACGGCCGTCACCTCGCGGTCCTGCGGCTCGTACGAACCGGCGCCCGCGCCGACGTTGACCACCGTGCGGGCGTCCCCCAGCGCGCCCGCGATCAGCGAGGCCAGCCGGGGATCGGGCCGCCGGATCTGCCGGTAACCCACCCCGATCCGGTCGTACTTGGCCGTGCCCGACTGCCCCTCGGCGCCTGCGGATTCCTCGTCGGATTCGATCTTCATGGGCTCGATCCCATCAGACGGCCCGGCACTCCCGCGACCGGGTTTACGGGCCCCGGGGCGTGCGCCCTAAGGCCCCAGCACCACCGCCGACTCCGCCGGTACGTGCACCCGCCCGTCGGCGTCCGGATGCTCGACGGGCAGCCAGGCGGCCAGCACCCGGACCCCGTTGCGGCCGAGCGCGACGGTGACCGGCTCCCCGGAGAGGTTCACCACCACGCGGACGTCGCCCCGGCGGAACGTCAGCCAGCGGCGCTCCTCGTCATGGGCGATCCGCAGCGCCGCCAGATCGGGATCGCGCAGGTCGGAGTGGGTCCGGCGGAGCGCGATCAGGGCGCGGTACCAGTCCAGCAGGCGGGCGTGGGACTCCCGGCCCGGCTCGGCCCAGTCCAGGCAGGAGCGGTCGCGGGTCGCCGGGTCCTGGGGGTCGGGGATCTCCTCCGCCTTCCAGCCGTGCTCCGCGAACTCCCGCCGCCGGCCCGCCCGTACGGCCTCGGCGAGCTCCTCGTCGGGATGGTCGGTGAAGTACTGCCACGGAGTGCCGGCGCCCCACTCCTCGCCCATGAACAGCATCGGCACGAACGGCCCGGTCAGCACCACCGTCGCCGCGCACGCCAGCAGCCCGGGGGACAGGGAGGCCGCGAGCCGGTCGCCCAGCGCGCGGTTGCCGATCTGGTCGTGGGTCTGGGAGTAGCCGAGGAAGCGGTGCGCCGGGGTGCGGCCGCGGTCCACCGCACGGCCGTGGTGGCGGCCCCGGAAGGAGGACCAGGTCCCGTCGTGGAAGAAGGCCCGGGTCATGGTCTTGGCCAGCGCCCCGAGCGGTGCCTCGGCGAAGTCCGCGTAGTACGCCTGGGACTCACCGGTCAGCGTGCAGTGCAGGGCGTGGTGGAAATCGTCGTTCCACTGAGCGTGCAGGCCCAGGCCCCCGGCGGAACGCGGGTTCGTGGTGCGCGGATCGCAGCGGTCGGACTCCGCGATCAGGAACAGCGGCCGGCCGGTCTCGGCGGCCAGTTCGTCCACCGCCGCGGACAGCTCCTCCAGGAAGGTCAGCGCCCGCCCGTCGGCGAGCGCGTGCACCGCGTCCAGCCGCAGCCCGTCGATCCGGTAGTCGCGCAGCCAGGCCAGCGCGCTGCCCAGGAAGTACGCGCGCACCTCGTCGGAGCCGGGCGCGTCCAGGTTCACCGCCGCGCCCCAGGGGGTGTGGTGGGTCTCGGTGAAGTACGGGCCGAAGACGGGGAGGTGGTTGCCGGAGGGGCCGAAGTGGTTGTGGACCACGTCGAGCACCACGCCGAGCCCGGCGGCGTGCGCGGCCTCCACGAACCGGACCAGCCCGGCCGGACCCCCGTACGGCTCGTGCACCGCCCAGGGGGCGACCCCGTCGTACCCCCAGCCGTTCCGCCCGGGGAAGGGGCAGACGGGCATCAGCTCGACGTGGGTGACGCCGAGGGCGGTGAGGTGACCGAGGCGTGCGGCGGCCGAATCGAAGGTGCCCTCGGGGGTGAAGGTGCCGACGTGCAGCTCGTACAGGACGGCGTCCTGGAGCGGCACCCGGGGGGAGGGGGCCGGCTCGGCGGGGGCGAGGGAGGCGAAGTCGACCACGGCCGAGGGGCCGTCGGGGCCGTCCGGCAGGCGCCGCCCGCGCGGGTCCGGCCGTACGGGATGCACGTGGCCAACATGTCCCGCGGGCCCTACGTGTCCTGCGGGGACGGCCGCCGGGCCGGCGGCCGCCGGGCCCGTCTGGTGCCCGTGGTGTCCGAGGTGCTCCGGGTGCCCGGGGTGGACCGGGTCGCGCGGGTCGTCCTCGGGGTGGAACGGGCCACTCGGATCGTGCCCGGGGTGCACCGGGTCGCGCGGGTCGTCCCCGGTGTGGACCGGTTCGGGCGGATCGTCCCCGGGCGCGGGAGCCTCCGGGGCGCCGCCCAGCTGGAACCCGTACCGGGAACCGTCGGCGGCCGGGGCCTCCACGACCCACCAGCCGGCGCGCTCCGGATCGGGCGCCATCGCGTACGCGGCCCCGTCGAGCCGCAGTGCGACCCGGTCTGTCAGCGGTGCCCACACCTCGAACTGCACGGACGGTCCCCTCGTCTGGCGGCGGTACCCCTACCTGCGTGTCCGGGCCATCATCCCCGGCTCGTCGCGGGAGTTCTGGACACTCTGCCCCCGACAGGCCGACAATCACCTGGTGACGTCGAGTTTCGAGTTCCCCGCCTTCCCCGCCCCGCGGCTTTCCGATGCCGAGCGCGACCGCGCCCTGGGCCAGCTCAGGGAGGGCGCCGCCGTCGGCAAGCTGTCGCACGACACCTTCCTGCGCCGCATGGAACTCGCCCTCGTCGCCCGCCGTTCCGAGGACCTCGCCGTGCTCACCGCGGACCTGGAGGGCCGCGAGGCCGGGGAGAGCCCGTGGACCCGCCGGCTGTTCGGCTGGGTGGGACGGGTCTCGGCCGTGTCGGTGGGCGTACGGCGGGCCTGGGCCGCGGAGAAGCTGCCCGCGCTGCTCCTCCCGCACCCGAGCGCCGGACCGCTGCGCATCGGCCGCGACCCGGGCAACGGGCTGCGCCTGAGCCATGAGACGGTCTCGCGCGCCCATGCGGAACTGAGCGTCCGGGACGGGGTCTGGGTGGTGCGGGACCTCGGCTCGACGAACGGGACCACGGTGAACGGGCGCCGGGTCACGGGCTCGGCCGTGGTGCGGGACGGGGACCAGATCGGCTTCGGCCGGATGACCTTCAGGCTCTCGGGCGGCTGAGCCCGCGGCCGCGGTTCCGGGCGCGGGCCCGGGCGCGGGTCCGGAGGTGCGGGCCCCGGTGGGCGGGCGGACGCGGGCCGCGCGGAGGATGACACCCATGGAACACATGTCTGCCGTCCCCGCCCCCGTCGTACGGCCCGCGCGCCCCGGGGACCTGCCCCGGCTGCTCGAGCTCATGCGCGAGCACATGGTGTACGAGCGGTCCGAGCCCCGCCCGGCCGGTCTCGCCGAGCGGCTCGGCGCGCAGCTGTTCGCCGACGGGTCCCGGCTGTGGGTGCTGCTGGCCGGGACCCCGGAGGGCGAGGTCGCCGGGTACGCCGCCTGCTCGGCCGAGTTCTCCTTCTGGGAGGCCCGCGACTACCTCCACATGGACTGCCTCTACCTGGCAGAGGAGGCCCGGGGGCACGGTCTCGGGGCCGCCCTGATGGACGGGGTGGCCGCGCTGGCCCGCGAGCTGGGCCTCGGCCACGTCGAGTGGCAGACGCCCGACTGGAACGAGGGCGCGATCCGCTTCTACGACCGGCTCGGGGCCACCGGCAAGCCGAAGCTCCGGTACGCCCTGCCGGTGGAGTAGCCCGCGCCCTCCACCCCCGCCGATCTGATCGCCCGCTCGCCTACCGGCCCGCCGCCACGAGGCGGTCGTAGGCCGCGAGGACGACCCGGGACTGGTGCTCCACCTGCGTGGCCACCGGGACCCAGCGCGCCTGGAAGCGGTCCGCGAACTCCTCGCACCACCCCGTGACGAGCCGGTCCACGGCCGGCGCCGCCGGCTGCCCCTGGGCGCGCAGCACCCGGAGGAGCATCGCCGCGGCGCGCAGCGAGAGCCGCCGGCCGAAGGCGTCGATGCTCCCGATGTACGCGGCCGTCGCCTCGGCGGGAGCTGCGGGGCCCGTCCACTCGGCGGTGATCCGGGGGATCAGCGCGAGCGTCCAGTCGACCGCGCGCAGCAGGGCCGCGGCACCCGGATCCGTACCGCCGCCCGCGCCCTCCCGCAGGGCCGCCACCCGTGCGGCGTCGGCGGTGAGCCGGCCGGCCAGGATGCGCAGGGCGGCGCGGGGGTCGGGGTGCGGGGCCGGATCGTCCACCAGGTCCGAGGCCCACATGGGGACTTCGACGATCGCGGTGGTGCCGGAGTGGCGGTGGGCGTGGTACCAGGTGCTGAGCCGGGTGTCCTCGGGGTGGAAGGGCCCCTCGGCCGTGGCCCCGGGCTCGGGCATCACGAAGATCCCCGCCCCCGGCGAGGGCCAGCCGGAGGCGTCGGAAGCGCTGGTCTCGACCGGAATGTGCAGCTCGGCGGCCGATTTGCCGAAGGGCTCGGCGAGGCCGGGTATGTCCCGGGTCAGCTGTACCCAGGAGCCGCCGAGGTCGGTGCCGTGCAGGGAGACCTGGAGGGCGGGGCGGAGCTCGTCGATGAGCCGGGTCAGGGCGAGGGTTTCAGGCGGCAGACGGTCCGGGGGCAGTAAAGACGGCGCCCACTCCGGCTGTTCGGGGCCGGGTGGCCGGAAGAAGTTCCGGTGGTAGTCGAGCAGGGAGTACGGGCGGGGGGTGCGGTGCAGGGCGGCGCCGTCGGGGTCGGCGCAGAGCAGGAAGTGCCAGGCCGTTCCGGCGGAGGTGGCGGCGGGGGCGAGGGCCGCCCCGGCGGCGGTGCGTGTTGCCGCGCTGTCGGCCTCGGCCTCGGCCTCGGCGTCGCCGGTGCCCGTGGCTTCGTGGATGAGCCGGCGCGCGAGCGAGAGGGCGGTCGCACCGCCCACGGGCTCGTTGGCGTGGGCCCCGGCGACGACGAGCACGGTGTGGGCGGAGTCTGTGGCGCCCACGGAGAGCAGCCACAGGGGTTCCCCGGCCCGGGACGCGCCGATCTGGCGCAGCCGGGCCAGGGCCGGGTGTTCATCGGCCAGGGCGCGTGCGGCCAGGGCCAGTTCGTGGGGGGTGGGGTAGCACATGTCACGGATGAGGGTCACAGACGGTCCCATTCCCGCCCTGCGCGTGCCCTAGTGCTGTGACCGGGAAGTTCGCCGATCGGCGCCGGGTCAGCCCGTGACGTTGACGTGGCCCAGCGGGTAGTAGCCGGTGGCGAGATGGGTGGCGTCGGCATCGACGAAGCGGATCCACCAGTAGCCGCTGGTCTGTGCGGTGAACGTCTTGCTGAAGGCTCCGTCGGCCAGGGAGACGGAGGTGCCCATCTCCTGTGTCACGGTGGAGCCGTCGGGCCGGAAGTAGTAGCGGACCTTCTGGCCGGGATGGACCGCGTACCCCTTGGCGGGGTCGTAGGTCCGCAGAACTCCGGAGACGGTCAGCTGCTGTCCCTTCGCCACGGGGCGCGGTGCGGCGCTGACACTGGTGAACTCCGTCCACGTGCGCGTCTGGTGGATCACCCGGGTGCCGGTGCTGGGGCCGATGTTGCTGGTGCCCGGAGTGTGCACCCGCCACCGGGTGGCATACCGGGAACCCTGGCTGACCGTCACGGTGAACGTCTTGTCGTAGGGCACCACGAGGGAGTGGCGGGTTTCCCAGTCGCCGCGGGCCGTCTGGTACTGGATCTCGATGGGCGCCTGCTGGCTGGTGATGCCGTCGACGGCGACCTTGCCGCTGATGGTGAGCTTGCCGTACTTGGTGGTGGAGACCAGCTTCACCGTGCCGTCCCCGAGCGAGACGCGGACCTTCGCTCCGGCCAGTGGCAGGCGTACGCCCCTGCGCGGGTGGACCGCGGTGACCGTGCCGGTGACCCGGGTGCCCAGGTCGTCCAGGGAGAACTCGGTCCGACCGGAGCTCGCCTCGAACCGGGCGTCGACCGCGTAGGTGGACCGTCCGGCGTTGCGGCGGACCAGTTCCTTGCCGTCGCGGTACTTGGCGTACACGTCGAGTTCGTGGTCCCCCATCTCGTCGAGGACGAGCGACTGGTCGTCGCCCCGGTGCCACCAGGTGTCGTCCCCCAACTCGGAGGTGCCGCCGTTGTCGACGTCCAAGGTGAGCCGGTCGACCACGGCGACGACCTTGTCGGTGCCCGCCCGGCGCACCTCGACGCGGACCGGTGTGGGGTGCGGGATGTGGGCGTACTGCGGACTGGTGATGACGATGAACCGGTTGTCTTCGTCCTTGTGGATGTAGGCGGTCGGCAGCGCGCTCTCCAGGCTCTTCGCCCCCGTGTCACATGTCATTGACTGTACGGGGGTTCGACCGCCGACCGGCCCCGGAGGTTGTACGGGAAGGAGGGGCGTTTCTGCTGGTCACACCGGGTCCGCGTCCTCCCTGAGCAGGACCGCCACCGGCCAGGCTCCGCCGAGGAGTGCGGCGAGCGGCGCCTCGCCCTCGTACGGGGCTTCGTGCCCGCCCTCCGCGGGCCCGGGGAACGCCTGCCGCCGCCACCGGCCCGGAGGCAGCGGCAGGGTCGTGTCGCGCCAGCCGCCGGCCCCGGCCAGTCGGTGCGACAGCCGGGTGGCCACCGCCACCAGCCCGGCCGAGCGGGCGAAGGCCACGCAGTGCTCCGCCGCCGGGCCCCGGGCGGGCAGCGGCGCGTAGCCGGCGAACAGCCCGGGCCGGCTCCGGCGCAGCCGCAGCAGGGCGGCGGTGAGGGCGAGCTTCTCCTCGGCCGTGCCGGAGGGCGCGGCGCCCGCGTCCAGCCGGGCCAGGGCCTCCCGGGGGAAGACGGCGGGCCGCCGGTTGTCGGGGTCGACCAGGGCCCGGTACTCCGTCTCCGCGCCCTGGTAGACCTCCGGGACCCCGGGCATGGCCAGGTGCAGCAGCGCCGCGCCGAGCAGGTTGGCGCGGGCCGCGGCCGCCAGGGGCCCGGACGGCTCCGGTGCGGCGGCCGGGACGTACCCCGGGACCGTGGCCTCGTACGCGGGGTCCTGCTCGGTCCACGTGGTGTGCAGGGCGGCTTCGCGGACGGCCTTCAGCAGGGCCTGGGAGAGCCGGTCGGCGCGCTCCGGGGCGGCGCCGTCGGCCCCGAGCCCGAACGCCGTCTGCCAGGCCACCCAGGCGAGTTGGGGATCCGCCCCGGCAGGCGCCGGTACGGAATCGGGGTCCTGTGAGAGCACCGAGATCCGGGCCCGGACGTCCGCGCTGCGCTTCGTGTCGTGCGTGGTCAGCACGGTCCCGGAGCCGGGCCACAGCCGCGCCTGCTCGGTGCAGTACGCGTGGAACTCCGCCACCGTGACCGCCGGAGCCCCGGGATCCCCGCCCACCTCCGTGGCCGACAGCAGCGGGGCGTAGCGGTAGAACGCCCTGTCCTCCAGGGACTTGGCGCGCAGGGCCGCCGAGGTCTGGGCGAAGCGGGCCGCGAAGGCCGGGTCCCGCAGCAGGAGTTCGCGTACGCCCGCCACCGGGGCCGCGCCGGCCTCCGCGGCGGCCCGCTCCAGGGCCTCGGGCGCGAGGTCCGGATCGCCGGGGTAGGGCCGGTAGACGGGGTAGGCGATGAGCAACTCCCGGACGGCGGAGGCTAGTTCCTTCCCCGCCAGTCGCTCCAGCGCGGCCAGCTCGGCGGCCAGGTCCCCGGTCAGGACCTCCCGGGCGCCCGCCGCGGCGGTCCGCTCCCACCGGGGCTGCCCGGTCGCCCCGCGGAACCGGGCGTCGAGCCGCGCGGCCCCGGCCGGGTCGGTCAGCACCCCGTCCACCCGGTACAGCGCGTCGTACCCGGTGGTCCCGGCCACCGGCCAGCCGGGAGCCAGCCGCTCCTCGCGGGCCAGGATCTTCTCGACCACCACCCAGCAGTCCGCGCCCGCGGCGTCCCGCAGCCGCCGCAGGTATCCGGCGGGGTCGGCCAGGCCGTCCACGTGGTCGATCCGCAGCCCTTCGGCGACCCCGTCCCGGACCAGTTCCAGCACCTTGGCGTGCGTGACGGCGAAGACCTCGGGGTCCTCGACGCGCACCCCGATCAGCTCCGAAATGGTGAAGAAGCGACGGTAGTTGAGCCCCGTCCTGGCCTCCCGCCAGCACGCGGGCCGGTACCACTGGGCGGCGAGCAGGGCCGCGGGCTCCAGCCCGGCCGTGCCCTCCCGGAGCGGGAACTCCAGCTCCCCGATCCGCAGTACGGCCCGGTCGTCCTGCCCCGGGGCGGACCCCGGCCCGACCGAGACCTCCACGGCCCCCGGGTCCAGCGGCTCCGCGAGCACGGGCAGCAGCAGCTGTCCCCCGCCCGCCTCCCAGTCGATGTCGAACCAGCGCGCGTACGGCGAGCCGGGACCCTGCCGGGCCACCTCCCACAAGGGCCGGTTGAGGCGGAGCGGCGCCGGCAGAGCCATGTGGTTCGGCACGATGTCGAGCACCAGTGCGAGCCCGTGCGCACGGGCCTCGGCGGCCAGGGCCCGCAGCCCGTCCTCCCCGCCCAGTTCCACCCTGACCTGGGTGTGGTCGGTGACGTCGTACCCGTGCGAGGAACCGGGCACGGCCTCCAGCACGGGGGACAGGTGCAGGTGCGACACCCCGAGCGAGGCGAGGTACGGTACGACGGCCCGCGCATGCCCGAAGGTGAACTCGGGGCGCAGCTGGAGGCGGTAGGTCGACGCCGGGGTGACGGCCGGTGGTCCATCGGATTCCGGCCGGTTGAACTCGGGACTCGGGCGACCGGTGCGCGGGGGCAGGCTCATGAGAACGTACGTACCCAGGATGCGGGATTCCGTGCCATTACCCAATGCATCCGGGTGACTGCGCCGGGTTAACGTTGCTCAAGTGTTTGGAACCGTCAACACCTATCGAAAAGTCATTGCCCTGACCGGGCCCCTACTCCCGCTCATTTCCTTCTTCGCCCGACTGCCCGTCGCGATGTCGCAGTTCGGCAGCGTCCTCCTGGTCGCCGAGACCAGCGGCTCCCTCGCCACCGCCGGCATAGTCGGCGGCACCCTCTCCGCCGGCCAGGTGGTCTTCGGGCCCGTCCTGGGCCGGCTCGCCGACCGCCACGGGCAGCGTTCCGTCGTCCTGACGGCCGCGGCCGTCAACGCGGTGGCGACCGCCGCCCTGGTGACCGGGGCGCTCGCCGACCTCGCCACCGTCCCGCTCGCCGCGATCGGCTTCGTCACCGGGGCCTCCGTCCCGCTGATCGGGCCGCTCGCCCGTACCCGCTCGGTGGCCCTGGCGCACCGCGCCAAGTCCGACGAGGGCGTCGTGGGCGCCATCCACTCCCTCGAAGGCACCCTGGACGAGGTCTCCTTCGTCTTCGGGCCCGCCCTCGTGGGCCTGGCCACCCTCGCCCTGCACCCGGCCGTCGCCCTCGGCGGCGCGGCCGCCCTCGTCGCCGTCTTCGGCAGCCTCTACGCACTGCACCCGACCGCCGCCGTCACGGCCGGAGTGCCCGCGGGAGTCCGCCGGGAGAAGGAGCGCACCCGGGTCCGCCCGCCGCGCGTGGTCTTCGCCGTACGGGGCTCCCTCGCCCTGCAGGGCGCCATGTTCGGATCCTGCCAGGCCGGAATCGCCGCCCTTACCGCACAGTTGGGCGTCCCCGGCCAGGCCGGCATCGTGTACGCGGCCATGGGCGTCGTCAGCGCCGCCGTCGGCCTCTCGCTCGGCGCGCTGCCCGCCCGCTTCGGCCTGCGGCTGCGCTGGCGCTGGGCCACGGCCGCCGCGCTCGTGCTCTCCGTACCGCTGCTCTTCACGCAGACCCTGTGGCCGCTGTACGTGGTCGTCACCGTGCTCGGAGCCGCCTACGCCCCGCACCTGATCACCGCCTTCGCCATCACCGAGCGCGCGGTGAGCCCCTCCCGGCTCGCCGAGGCGATGGCCTTCGCCGCCAGCTCGCTCGTCGCCGGCCAGGCCGCCTCGCTCGCCGTCTCCGGGCGGCTCGCCGAGTGGTACGGGCCCTCCGCGGCCTTCGCGGTGGCCGTGGGGGCGGCCGCCCTGTGTCTGGTCCTGGCCCTGGTCACCCGGGTGCCGTCGGCCCGGACGCACGCCCCGGTGGTGGCCGGAGGCGGCGCCCGTCCGGACGCCTTCCTGGAGGGCGCCGCCTACGCCGGGCACTGAAGCGGTGCCCGTGCCGGGCGCCGAATCAGCGCCTACGCCGGGCGCTGAAGCACCACCAGACACCGTCCTGTCAGTGTCACCCGGTCCCCGGCCGCGTACTGCGGCCCGGTACCGGGTGCCAGCATTTCCGGCCGCGCCGTGTCCACGACCAGGCGCCACTGGGCTCCGTGCCCGGCCGGGACCGTGAAGTCCTGTGCTTCGGCCCCCGCGTTGAACATCAGCAGGAACGAGTCGTCGGTGATCCGCTCCCCGCGGGTGCCCGGCTCCGAGATGGCCTCCCCGTTCAGGAACACCGCCAGCGCCCGCGCGTGCTGCGCCTGCCAGTCGCGGGCCCGCATCTCCTCGCCGTGCGGGGTGAACCAGGCGATGTCCGAGAGCTCGTCGTGCGTCCCCTCCACCGGCCGGCCGTGGAAGAAGCGGCGCCGCCGGAACACCGGGTGCTCCCGCCGCAGCCACACCATCCGCCGGGTGAACTCCAGCAGGGCGGGCGCCGGTTTGCCGGGCTCCGGCCAGTCCACCCACGCCAGCTCGTTGTCCTGGCAGTAGGCGTTGTTGTTGCCGCCCTGGGTGCGGGCGAACTCGTCGCCGTGACTGATCATCGGCACGCCCTGCGACAGCATCAGCGTGGCGATGAAGTTGCGCATCTGACGCTCGCGCAGCTCCCCGATCTCCGGATCCTCCGTCGGCCCCTCCACCCCGCAGTTCCAGGAGCGGTTGTGGGTCTCGCCGTCCCGATTGCCCTCGCGATTGGCCTCGTTGTGCTTCTCGTTGTACGAGACCAGGTCGTTCAGGGTGAAACCGTCGTGGCAGGTGGCGAAGTTGATCGAGGCCAGCGGCCGCCGGCCGTCGTCCTGGTAGAGGTCGGAGGAGCCGGTCAGCCGGCCCGCGAACTCCGCGAGCGTTCGCGGCTGCCCGCGCCACAGGTCCCGTACGGTGTCCCGGTACTTGCCGTTCCACTCGGTCCACAGCGGCGGGAAGTTGCCCACCTGGTAGCCGCCTTCGCCCAGGTCCCACGGCTCCGCGATCAGCTTGACCTGGCTGACCACCGGATCCTGCTGGACCAGGTCGAAGAACGAGGAC
Organism: Streptomyces sp. GL_141; assembly: GCF_057834385.1. Classification (NCBI taxonomy): domain Bacteria; kingdom Bacillati; phylum Actinomycetota; class Actinomycetes; order Kitasatosporales; family Streptomycetaceae; genus Streptomyces; species Streptomyces sp. GL_141. The sequence continues at coordinate 1,786,222 of NZ_CM174402.1, read as the reverse complement.
AGCCGGTCCACCTCGTGGAACTGGCGGGCCAGCGTGGCCGCCAGGTCGAAGCGGAAGCCGTCCACGTGCATCTCGGTGACCCAGTAGCGCAGCGAGTCCATGATCAGCTGGAGCACGTGCGGGGAGCGCATGAGCAGCGAGTTCCCGGTGCCCGTGGTGTCCATGTAGTGCCGGGGATCGTCCGCGAGCCGGTAGTACGAGGCGTTGTCGAGCCCCCGGAAGGACAGCGTCGGGCCCAGGTGGTTGCCCTCGGCTGTGTGGTTGTAGACCACGTCGAGGATCACCTCGATGCCGGCCTCGTGCAGGGCCCGTACCGCCGACTTGAACTCCAGCACCTGCTGGCCGCGGTCGCCCGAGGCGTAGCCGTTGTGCGGGGCGAAGAAGCCGATGGTGTTGTAGCCCCAGTAGTTGCTGAGCCCGTCGTCCACGAGGCGGTGGTCGTTGACGAACTGGTGGACCGGCATCAGCTCCAGCGCCGTCACCCCGAGCTTGGTCAGGTGCCCGATGACCGCGGGGTGCGCGAGGGCCCCGTAGGTGCCGCGCAGCTCCTCGGGGAGGTCCGGGTGACGCATGGTCAGGCCCTTCACGTGGGCCTCGTAGAGCACGGTGTGGTGGTACTCGTGGCGCGGCGGCCGGTCGTTGGCCCAGTCGAAGTACGGGTTGACCACGACCGAACTCATGCTCTTGGGCGCGGAGTCCAGATCGTTGCGGGAGTCGGGACGGCCGAAGTGGTAGCCGTACACCTCCTCGCCCCAGTCCACGCTCCCCGCGACGGCCCGCGCGTACGGGTCCAGGAGCAGCTTCGCCGCGTTGCAGCGCCGGCCGCGCTCGGGCTCGTACGGCCCGTGCACCCGGAAGCCGTAGCGCTGACCGGGCATGATGCCCGGCAGGTAGGCGTGCCGGACGAACGCGTCGGTCTCGCGCAGTTCGATCGCGGTCTCCGAACCGTCGTCGTGCAGCAGGCACAGTTCGATGCGTCGGGCGGCCTCCGAATAGACCGCGAAATTGGTGCCGGCGCCGTCGTACGTGGCACCGAGCGGATACGCCTGTCCCGGCCAGACCTGCATAGAAAACGACTCTTCCCCTCTGTGTCGGGCTGATCCGGCGTGGACCACGTCACTGCCAGATCTTCCCCGAAAGAGGGCTTTCGCGTGGGGACTTGGGAGGGTCCTACCGGGTGACCCGGAGAGCTGATAAGAGGTTCGGCGGACCATGGGCATATCCGATCGTCGGCAGAGCGGATAATGGGCCAACGGACGGACCGGGTGCGGACCATGAGCCCGCGTCGGGCCGCTGGGGCCCGCATCGGGCTGCAGGGTGCCGCACGCGCGGAGTACCCTTCCGTGATCACTGGAGACGGGCGTCCAGACGCAGGAGGCGGTGCACGGGTGAGCTCGGGAGGTCTGGAGCTGCCCCCTGGTGACGGTGGTCACGAGGGCGGCCCGGCGGACGCCGCGGGCGGAGCGGCCGGCGGGATTCCCGCCGGGGCCGTGTCGCTGGCCCCGCCGGAAGCAGGCGGGACCGGGAAGGCGCAGGCGGGAGCCGGTGCCGAGCTGGACTGGGGCGTGGACGCCTGGAGCGAGGTCCGGACCCGGGCCCAGCGCGCCGGCCGTGCGTACATCTGGCTGAACCTGATCGAACAGCGGCTGCGCTCCGTGGTCGGGGCCGTGCTCCGGCCCGTCTACGAGCCCGTGCACGGCGGGGACGACTGGGTGGTGGCCGCTGCGGGCCCCGCCGGCCAGGAGTGGGTGCAGCGCGCGGTCGCCGTGCGCGAGGTCAGCCGCCGCAAGGGCTACCTGCTGGACTCCGCCGACGACAACGTGCTGAGCTTCCTCACCCTGCCCCAGCTGCGCGAACTGATGGTCCAGCACTGGCCCTGCTTCGAGCCGTACTTCGACGACCGGCGCGAGATCGAGCAGGCGCTGGACGAGCTGGAGGTCACGCGCAACGTCGTCTCGCGCAACCGGGCCCTGTCCCGGGCGGTCCTGGAACAGGCCGAGCGGGCGTCGGCGCGACTGCTGGAGGTGCTGGGCGGCGGCGCGGGCTCGCCGGCGGCGGACCGGCTGCCCATCGACGCCGTCGAGGACCTGGTCGGCGACCGGTACGCGGACGTCATCTCCGTCCACCCGGACCGGGTACGGCTGCAGCGCCAGCTCCCGGCGGAGGACCTCTTCGGCGGCGCGCGGCGGCTCGACGCCATCGGCATCGGGCTCAACCTGCTGGTCCAGAACTTCTCGGGCCGAAGACTCGTACGCCTCGCGGAAGCCGGCTGCCGGGTGCGGCTGCTGTTCCTGAACCCGGCGAGCAGCGCGGTCAAGCGGCGCGAGCGGGAGCTCGGCCTGCGCAAGGGCGAGCTGAGCCGCTCGGTGGAGATGAACATCCTGCACGTGCGGCGGGTGCGGGCGGGCCTGCGCGACCCCTCGCGCTTCGAGATCCACGTCTTCGACGAGACCCCGCGCTTCACCGCGTACCTGGTGGAGGGCGAGTCCTCGGGCATCGCGGTGGTCCAGTCGTACCTGCGCCGGGCCCGGGGCATGGAGGCGCCGGTCCTGGTCCTGCGGGGCGGCGGGCGGGCCTCCCAGGTGCGGCCCGATCAGGAGCACGGGCTGTTCCCGACCTACCGGGAAGAATTCGAGTCGATCTGGCAGGACTCCCGGCCGGTGTCGTGAGCGGGGGCGGACCCGGCTCCGGGGTTGTCAGTGGCCCGTGTCAGGCTGAAAGCCGTTGACGTAGCGGGACGGGTACGGGGGGCACGTGATGGGGGACCGGACGGGGGACTGGGCGGGGGACCGGATGGGGGACTGGCACGGCGGGCCGATGGTGGCCTTCGACCTGGAGACCACGGGCACCGACACGGAGTCCGACCGGATCGTGACGGCGGCCGTCGTCACGGTCGGGCCGGACGGGCAGGTGACGCGGGAGCGGACCTGGCTGGTCGACCCGGGCGTGCCCATTCCCGAGCAGGCCTCGGCCATCCACGGCATCTCCACGGACCACGCCCGCTCGCGGGGGATGGCCGCGGCCCCGGCGATCGAGGAGATCACCCGGACGCTCGTGGAGGCGCTGAGCTCGGGAACCCCGCTGGTGGTGATGAACGCGCGGTACGACCTGACCCTGCTGGACCGCGAGTGCCGCCGCCACGGGATCCGTCCGCTGGGCGAGCGCTGGCCCAAGGCGAGCGCGCCGCCCGTCATCGACCCCCTGGTCCTGGACAAGCACGCGGACCGCTACCGCAAGGGCCGGCGGACCCTCCAGGCCCTCTGCGAGCACTACGGGGTGAGCCTGGAAGCCGCCCACGACGCGGGCGCGGACGCGCTGGCGGCGGCCCGCGCCGCACAGCGGATGGGGGCCGTGCACGCGGCGATAGGGACGGTCGCCCTGGCGGACCTGCACGAGCTCCAGGTCCGCGCGGCGGCAGAGCAGGCGGCCTCGCTGCAGAGCTACCTGCGGCGCACCTCGGACCCCGAGGCGATAGTCGAGCGGGCCTGGCCCGTGGTGCCGTACCGGATCTGACGGCGGGCTAGGGGGCGGGCTGGGGCTCGCGCTTCCGCTAGCGCAGCAGCCAGTCCCGGGTGTGCTCCATGACCTCGGAGCGGCTCCGGGGGCCGTGGTCGGCGGCGATGAGGAAATTGCCGATCCGCAGCGAGTAGACGATCATGCAGCGGACCTCGACGTCGGTCTCGTCGGGACAGAACGCGCCGAACAGCGAACGCAGGTAGTCCATGCGGCGGTTGTCGACGCGCCGGAGCCGCTCCGCGACGGACTCGTCGCGCCGCGCCCAGTCGCGGATCGCGAGGTCGGTCGCGACGCCCCGCGCCGGGGTGTCGGCGGCGCCGGCGATCGCGAACAGCCGCTTCAGCCGGGCCCGGGGGTCTCCGCCCGCGCCCTCGACCTGTTCGATCACGGCCTCGGCGGCCTCGCGCTCCCACGTGTCGAGCATCTCGGCGAGCAGGGCGTCCCGGTTGCCGAAGTACCCGTAGAAGCCGCCCTTGCTCACGCCGAGCGCCTGCGCGAGCGGTTCGATCCGGACGGCTTCCGGGCCTCCGGCGGCGAGGGCGCGCAGCCCTTCCTCGATCCAGTTGCGACGTGGCGTGCGGGTCGCGCCCACGGTGTCGCCTCCCCTGACGTGCATTCGATCCGTCGACCCGATCTATACGGTGCCGTATAGATCGGTGTAGTCTTTTCTATACGGCATCGTATAGATCGGGGCTCGCTCATGAGACTTCCCAGCACCGCGCACACCGGCCGCGCCTGGCGGATCCACGAGATCGCCGGCGACTTCCGGGTCGAGGACGTGTGGGAGCTCCCCACGCCGGGCGGCCCGGACGACCTCGCACGGCTCGTGGAGCAGTTCGCGTCCGGAAACGGGAGCATGGTCGACTCCGCTGTGGGGCGCGCGCTCTTCGCGATCCGCTGGAAGCTCGGGGCACTGTTCGGCTGGGACAAGCCGGCCGACGGCGTCGGCGGCAGGATCCCGGCGCTACGGGAGAGGCTGCCCGCGGACCTCGCCGAGGGGCCCGGCGGACCGGACCTCAGCACGTTCCCGTTCACTTCCGTCTACCAGACCCATGACGAATGGGCGGCGGAGACGGCCAACCGGACCGTGCACGGGATCCTGCACATCGGCTGGGTCCCGGACGCGGACGGAGCCGGCGGCTACCACGGCCAGATGGCCGTCCTGGTCAAGCCGAACGGGCTCCTCGGAGCCGTCTACATGGTGGGCATCAAGCCCTTCCGCCACCTCGGGGTGTACCCGGCGATGCTGCGCGGCATCGGACGTGCGTGGCAGGGCCGTACGGGCTCCGGCGCGGCGGCCTGACCCCCACGAGGGCGGCGGGGGCAGCGGTCCGGCCGCCGATCGCGGTGGACGGCGTGGAGCCCGCAGTGTGACGACAGGCCCTAGAACGGGTGCCAGCGGATCTCCGGGTCGCCCTCGCGCAGGGAGGCCACCCGGCGGCGGAACTCCGCCAGGGCCTTGGGGTTGGCCGGGGCGTGCTGGGAGACCCAGGCGCAGCTGGCCGTTTCGCGGGCGCCGCGCAGGACCGCGCAGCCCTCCCAGTCGCGCACGTCCCAGCCGTACGCCGCCGTGAACTCCCCGTACGCCGCGCCGGGCAGGCCGTACCGGTCGCGGGAGAGCGCCATCACCACCAGGTCGTGCTCGCGCAGGTCGGCGGAGACCGTCTCCAGGTCGACGAGCACCGGCCCGGCCGGGCCCACGTGGACGTTGCGGGGCAGCGCGTCGCCGTGGATCGGGCCCGGCGCGAGGTGCGGGGTGAGGGCGGCGACCTGGGCGGCGTACCCGTCGCGGCGGGCCCGCAGGTACGCGGCGTCCGCCGGATCGATCGCCCCGCCCGCCAGTCGGAGCCAGCGCTCCACCCCGCCCAGCAGGTCGCGCGGGGGCAGGGCGAAGGGGGGCGCCGGCAGGGCGTGGATCTGCCGCAGCAGCGCCGCGAGGTCCTCCGGGCCGGCCGGGCGGACCGCGTCGGGGAGCCGGTGCCACAGCGTCACCGGGTGCCCGTCCACCAGTCGCGGCTCCGGTTCGGCCGCGCGGACCGCGGGGACCCCGGACTCCGCGAGCCAGCCCGCCACCTCGAGCTCCAGCTCGGCGCGCGGCAGCAGCGCCGCCTCCCGGCCGACCTTGGCGACCAGGCCGCCGTCGAGCGCGAAGACGGCGTTCTCGCCGAGGGCCAGCAGCCGGGGAGCGGGCGACCCTGCCCGTGCCAGGCCCGCCGCCGTCAGGGCCTCCCGGGCCCGTGCCTCGTCCATGCCGTCTCCGCAGTCCCGTCCGATTCCCCGGGTGTCCCGGGCGGCACCGGGCGTACCCGGGTGCTCATGACCGGACAAGTTTCGCACCCGGCCCGCGCGTCCCGGCTCTTCCCTCGCGCCTGCGGACTTCCCGAAGAGGTTGCACGAGACGTCTCGTCTCGTTATGGTCTCCTCATGACCATGACCGCGAAGCCCGCCCACATCGCCATGTTCTCCATCGCCGCCGCCGGCCACGTGAACCCGAGCATCGAAGTGATCCGCGAACTGGTCGCCCGCGGCCACCGCGTCAGCTACGCCGTCCCCGCCGCGTACGCGGACAGGATCGCCGAGACCGGCGCCACCCCGGTGATCTGGAACTCCACCCTCCCCACCGACGAGGACCCCGACGCGTGGGGCACCGAGCTCATCGACAACATCGAGCCCTTCCTCGCCGACGCCGTCCAGGCCCTCCCGCAGCTGGCGTCCGCCTTCGAGGGCGACGAGCCGGACCTCGTCCTCCACGACATCACCGCCTACCCGGCGATCGTCCTCGCCCACCGCTGGGGCGTCCCCGCGGTCTCCCTCTCCCCGACCCTGGTCGCCTGGACCGGCTACGAGGAGGAGGTCGCCGAGCCGATGTTCGCCGAACTGCGCGCCTCCGAGCGCGGGAAGGCGTACTACGCCCGGTTCCGGGCCTGGCTCGACGAGAACGGCATCGACGAGGACAGCGACCGGTTCGTCGGCCGCCCCCGCCGCAGCGTCGTCCTCATGCCGCGCGCCCTGCAGCCGAACGCCGACCGGGTCGACGAAGCCGTGTACACCTTCGTCGGCGCCTGCCAGGGCGACCGCAGCGCCACCCAGGGCACCTGGACGCGTCCCGCCGGCGCCGAGGGGAAGAAGGTCCTCCTGGTCTCCTTCGGATCCACCTTCACCAAGCAGCCGGCCTTCTACCGGGCCTGCGCGGAGGCTTTCGGGGACCTGCCCGACTGGCACGTGGTGCTCCAGATCGGCAAGTTCACCGACGAGGCCGAGATCGGCGAGATCCCCGCCAACGTCGAAGTCCACCGCTGGGTTCCCCAACTGGACATCCTGGGCCAGGCCGCCGCCTTCATCACCCACGCGGGCACGGGAGGCTGCCAGGAGGGACTGGCCACCGGCACCCCGATGGTCGCGGTCCCGCAGGCCGTCGACCAGTTCGGCAACGCCGACATGCTGGCCGCCCTGGGCGTCGCCCGGCACGTCCCGATGGCCGAGGCCGACGCCGCGACCCTGCGCGAGGCCGTCCTCGCCCTGGTCGGCGACCCGGAGGTGGCCGCCCGCGCGGACCGGATCCGCCGCGACATGGCGACGGAGGGCGGCACCCGCCAGGCGGCCGACCTGATCGAGGCCGAACTGCCCGACGGACGGTGACGGGCCGCCGTCCCGCCCGGTGGAACAGCGGGGTCCCGGCCGCGAGCGCGGGGACCCCGCAGGGGCTTGAGTCTCCGGCAGGGGGAGACCCGAAGATGGGCAGATGAACGGCCACGCGCTCCACGCGCTCCACGCGCTCCACGCGCTCCACGCGCTCCACTCGATCGGCGAGCTGGCCCGGCGAACCGGCACCACGGTCAAGACCGTCCGCTTCTACTCCGACTGCGGGCTCGTACCGCCCACCCACCGGAGCCCGGCCGGCTACCGCCTCTACGACGACGGCGCCCTCGCACGCATGGACCTCGTCCGGACCCTGCGCGACCTGGGACTGGACCTCGCCGCCATCCGGAAGGTCATGGACCGGGAACTCGCGCTGCCGGAAGTCGCCGCGGCGCAGGCGGAGGCGCTGGACGTGCAGATACGGATCCTGCGGCTGCGGCGCGCGGTGTTGACCGCCGTGGCGCAGCGTGGAGCCGACCCCGAGGAGACGAATCTGATGCACAGGCTGGCGAACCTCTCCGAAGCGGAACGCCAACGGCTGGTCGGCGAGTTCCTCGACACGGCCTTCGGCGGCGTGGGAACCGACTCCGCGTTCGCAGGGGTCATGCGCTCCATGACTCCGCACCTGCCGGACGACCCCGATGCGGAACAGATCCACGCGTGGGTGGAACTGGCCGAACTGGCCGAGGACCCGGAGTTCCGCGCTCATGTGCGGCACCTGGTCGAGGACCAGGCCGCCGGACGCCTCCCCGACGTTCCACCGCGCTCGCAGGACGACTTGGCCGCGATCGTCCGCGACGGGGTCGCCCCGGCCGTGGCGGCCGGCGTCGACCCGGCCTCACCCCGGGCGGATGCGATCGTTGCGGCCCTGACGGCCCGCACCGCACATCTCCTCGACTCCCGGGACCCCGCCGCGTCCCGCGAGCAGCTCCTGGCCCGGCTGGAACGCATCGACGACCCGCGCAGGGAGCGGTACTTCTCCCTGCTCGCGGTGATCAACGGCTGGCCCCGTCCGGAGAGCCTCCACCCGGTCCTCGACTGGTCCATCCACGCACTGCGCGCTCGGAAACAGGCCGAGACGCCGCTGCGTACGATCCGATCATGAACGCTCCCGTCACCCTTCGTGCGCCCGCGACGCCGGCTGCTCCCGCTCTCGTCCTTCGCCCCTGGTGCACGGAAGACGTCGCCGCGCTGGTCGAGGCGTACCGGGACCCGGACCTGCGGCGTTGGGCGAGCCCTCCCGTGGAGCGTGCGGACGAGGGACTGCGGTGGGTGCGGGATCGGGAGCGGGACTGGGCATCGGGTACGCGCTTCGGCTTCGCCGTCCTGGAGGAGACGCCCGAGGCGTCCGGGACCGCCCTCGACGCGGTGCCGCCGCAGGTGGTGGGCCACGTGGTGCTGAAGGGAGCCGGACCGGGCAATGCCTCCGCCGAGGTCGGCTACTGGACGGCGGCGCGGGCCCGTGGGCGGGGCGTGGCCCCGCGCGCTCTGGACACCCTCACCGCCTGGGCCTTCGAGGCCTTCCGGGCCGACGGTCTGGAATGCCTCGCACTCCTCCATCAGGTGGACAACGCGGCATCCTGCCGGGTCGCCGAGAAGAGCGGCTACCCGTTCGACAGGATCCTGCCGTCGGCTCCGCCCGCCTACCCGCTCGACGGGCACCTGCACCTACGCCGCGCAACCGGCTGACCCCCTTCCCCCGCCGATGCCGGATGCGCTGTCAGGGGTGAGCCCTATCGTGCAGACATGACCAAGACGACCAAGACGGCCAAGATCACGTACGCGGCGCTGCTCCGGGGCATCAACGTCGGCGGGAACAAGAAGGTCCCGATGGCCGAGCTGCGCCAGGTCCTGGACGGCCTGGGCCACGAGGACGTGCAGACCTACCTGCAGAGCGGCAACGCCGTCTTCGCCAGTGCGAGCGGGCAGGCCCCGGCCGTCCTCGCCCGCGAGCTGGAGGCCGCCATCGAAGCCCACTTCGGTTTCCGCGTCCCCTGCCTGGTGGTCGACGGCGCCTACCTGCGCGCCGTGGCCGACGCCTGCCCCTTCCCGGCCGCCGACCTCGAGGGCAAACAGCTCCACGCCACCTTCTGCTCCGAGCAGCCCGCCGAGTCCCGCTTCGCCTCGATCGACGCCCCCGCGCACCTCCCGGAGGAGTACCGCGTCGGCGACCGCGTCATCTACCTCTACGCCCCGAACGGCCTGGGCCGCTCCACACTCGCCGAGGCCCTCGCGAAGCCGGCCGTGGTCAAGGGCCTGGACGTCACCACCCGCAACTGGAACACCGTCGCCAAGCTGGTCGAACTCACGCGGAACTGACCCCGGGGCCGGGCCGCGGCACCGCGCCCCTGTTGAACGGCCCTAGTCCGCCAGCCCGTTCAGCAGGGTCATCTCGTGCGGGGTCAGGTGGACCGTGGCCGCGTCCAGGTTCTCCGCGAGGTGGTCCGGGGAGCCCGTGCCCGTGGTGGGGCAGAGGACCGGGGAGTGCCGCAGGAGCCAGGCCAGGGCGATCTGGCCGGTGGACGCACCGTGTTCGGCGGCGACCGCCGTCAGCGCGGCGGCGCTCTCCCGGGTCAGGGCGCCGCTGCCCAGCGGGTAGTACGGGAGGAAGGCGATGCCGCGCTCCTCGCACAGGGCGAGGAGCTCCGCCGAGGAGCGGTCCAGGAGGTTGTACGGGTTCTGGACCGAGGCCACCGGAACCAGGGACAGGGCCTCCCGGAGCTGGTCCGCCGTCACCGTGTTCAGCCCGATGTGGCGGATCTTGCCCTCCGCCCGGAGCTCGGCCAGCGTGCCCAGCTGCTCCGCGGGCGGGACGGCCGGGTCGAAGCGGTGCAGCTGGTACAGGTCGATCCGCTCCAGCCGGAGCCTGCGCAGGCTCGCCTCGCACATGGTGCGGAGGTCCTCCGGGCGGCCCGCCGCGTGCCACTGGTCGGGGCCGGTGCGCACCACCCCGCCCTTGGTGGAGACCACCAGCCGCTCCCCGTACGGGTGCAGGGCCTCGGCGACCAGTTCCTCGGCCAGGTGGGGTCCGTAGTTGTCGGCGGTGTCGATCAGGGTGACCCCGCGGGCGACGGCGGTGCGCAGCAGCGCGACCGATGCGGGGCGCTCCGCGCGCGGGCCCCAGTAGCCCGCGCCGACCAGGCCGCCGGTGCCGAGTCCGAGGCGGCGTACGGGCAGGTCCCCGCCGAGGGCGAACGTCTCATCCACGTCAACAGACATGGCCCGACCGTAACCCAGGCCCGCGGATGTGCCAGGCTCGTGGGCATGCGTTACATCATCATCGGCGCCGGAGCGATCGGCGCGACCATCGGCGGACGGCTCGCGGAGTCCGGCAGTGAGGTCGTCCTCGTCGCGCGCGGCCCCCACGCGGAGGCCCTGCGGACGAACGGGCTGCGGCTCACCACGGCGGACGGGGAGCGGGTGCACCGGCTGCCCGTCGTCACGGGCCCGGCCGAGCTGGGTGAACTGCGCCCCGACGACGTGCTGTTGCTGACCGTGAAGACCCAGGACGCGGCGGCCGCGCTCGACGCGTGGGCCGACGCGGAGGTCGCGGGCGGCGGTACGGCGGCCCAGCGGCTGCCGGTGCTGTGCGCGCAGAACGGCGTGGAGAGCGAACGCCTCGCCCTACGGCGCTTCGCGCGCGTGTACGGGGTCTGCGTGTGGCTGCCGGCGACCTTCCTGGAGCCGGGTGTGGTCTCCGCGCTGTGCGCTCCGCTGACCGGGATCCTGCACCTCGGCAAGGCAGCCGGGGGAGCCGACGGGCCCGTCCGGCGGATCGCGGGCGACCTGGAGAAGGCCGGGTTCGGGGCGCCGGTCGTCGAGGACGTGATGCGGTGGAAGTACGCGAAGCTGCTGGGCAACCTGGGCAACGCGGTCCAGGCGACGACCGGCCCCGAGCCGGAGCCCGCGAAGGCGGCGCTGCTGCTGCGGGCCGTGCGTGAGGCGAAGGCGGCCTTCGCCGCCGCGGGCATCGACTGGGCCTCGGACGCCGAGCAGGCGGCCGCCCGCGACGGCAAGGTGGACGCGCCGGCCGGAGTGGTGCGGGGCGGGTCGTCCTGGCAGAGCCTGGCGCGGGGGACGGGGTCCGTGGAGGCGGACTATCTCAACGGGGAGATCGTGCTGCTGGGGCGGCTGCACGGGGTGGCCACGCCGGTCAACGACACGCTGCGGCACGCGGCGAACATCTTTGCGCGGGAGGGCTTGCCGCCCGGGGCGATGTCCGTCGAGGACCTGACGGCCCTGGCCGACGAGGCCGCGGCGCGGGGCTGAGCCGCGGGTGTGCCGCTGCGCGGGTAGGGGACGGGACGGCCCCGCGCAGCGGGAGAGCGCAGCAGGCGGGTCAGGCCGCCAGGGCCGGGATGCGGGACGGGGTTCGGAGGGCCGCGTCGAACCTCTGGAGCAGCAGGCGGGCCAGTTCCGGGGAGGGGCCCAGGACGGCCGAGACCACGTCGGCGCCCGCGGCTTCGGCGCCCGCCGCGATGCGGTCGGGGAGCCGGCCGGGGGCGATGACGTAGGGGGCCACCGCGATCCGGCGGACGCCCTCCGCGCGCAGTGCGCGTACGGCGTCCTCCGTCCGGGGGAGAACGGCGGAGGCGAACGCAGGCCGCACGGCGCACCAACCGGTGTGCCGCCACTCCCGCGCGATTTCAGCGATCACTGCGATCGCCTCCGGGTCGGAGGAACCGGCGGACGCGAGCACCACACCGGTGGTGGCGCGGTCCGCCGGGGTGAGGCCGGCTTCCCGGAGGCGGCGTTCGAGGGTCGCCAGCAGCAGCGGGGAGGGGCCCAGTACATCCGCGATCCGGACCGAGAGGTCCGGCAGGTGGGACGTGGCTCCGGCGAGCACCGCCGGGATGTCGGACTTCGCGTGGAACGCCCGCGTCAGGAGGAGCGGGAGCGCCACGATGTCGCGTACGCCCGACAGGTAGAGCGAGGCCACCGCCTGGTCGACGGTCGGGGTGTCGAAGTCCAGGAAGGCCGTTTCCACCCGCAGCCCCGGCCGCAGCGCCCGTACCCGCCGGGTGAGGGCGTGCACGGTCGCCGCGTGCCGCGGGTCGCGGCTGCCGTGGGCGATGACGAGCAGGGCGGGGCCGTGCGTGGAGTGCGCCGACACGGTGATCAGCTCTTGACCAGCAGGCCGCGGGTGCGCAGCACCCACCGCTCGACCGGGCTGAAGATCAGCAGGTCGATCGCGATGCCGACGACCAGGATCAGGATGATCGCGAGGAACACGCCGGGCAGGTCGATGTTGTTGCGGCCGTTTTCGAGGAGCTGGCCCAGGCCCAGGCCCAGGTCGGGGGAGCTGGCGATGATCTCGGCGGCCATCAGGGAGCGCCAGGAGAAGGCCCAGCCCTGCTTGAGGCCGGCCAGGTACCCGGGCAGCGCGGCCGGCATGACCACGTGCCAGGCGCCGCGCAGGCCGGTGGCGCCCAGGGTGCGGCCGGCCCGCAGGAACAGCGGCGGGATCTGGTCGATGCCGGAGACGAGGCCGTTGGCGATCGACGGGACGGCGCCGAGCAGGATGACGGTGTACATCATCGCGTCGTTGAGCCCGAACCAGAGCACCGCCGGGGGCACCCAGGCGACCGAGGGCAGCGACTGCAGGCCCTGCAGGATCGGGCCGATCGCGGCGCGGACGAACTTCACCCGGGCGACGAGCAGACCGAGCGGGGTGCCGATGGCCAGGGCCAGCAGGAAGCCGAGCAGACCGCGCGACACGCTGGTCCAGATGACCTCGAGCAGGGTGCCCTTCATCCACATGTCGGACAGGCTGTCCCAGACGGAGGACAGGGCGGGGAGCTTCGTCTCGTCGGTGATCTTCGCCGCGACGAGGATCTGCCAGACGAGGAGGACCAGGCCGACGGCGATGGCCGGCGGCAGGACCTTCTTGACCAGGACCTCGCGGACCGGGGTGCGGTGGGTCTGGACGGCGTCGAGCGCGTCGAGACCCGCTTCGAGTCCGGCGAGGTCGTCCGTCTTGGCCTTGGGCTGGACCTCGGCGGTGGTGTCAGTGCTGGCCATGGCGGCGGATCTCCCCACGCAGGTGTTCAGTGATCTCAAGGGACAGTTCCGCGACGTCCGCGTCCTCGATGCGGCGCGGCTGCGGGATGCCCACGGTCCACTCCTTCGCGACCCGGCCGGGGCGCGAGGAGAGCAGGACCACACGCTGCGCGAGCCGTACGGCCTCGCGGACGTTGTGCGTGACGAACAGGACGGACAGGTTCGTCTCTTCCCAGATGCGGGTGAGCTCGCCGTGCAGCACGTCACGGGTGATGGCGTCGAGCGCCGCGAACGGCTCGTCCATCAGCAGCAGCTGGCTGTCCTGGGCGAGCGCCCGGGCCAGGGCCACGCGCTGGCGCATGCCGCCGGACAGCTCGTGGACCCGCTTGCCGTACGAGCCGGAGAGCCGGACCAGCTCCAGCAGCCGCTCGGCCTCCGGCTTGCGGTCGGCCTTGGGCACCCCGCGCAGGCGCAGGGCGAGTTCGATGTTCTTGCCCGCGGTGAGCCACGGGAAGAGGGCGTGCTCCTGGAACATCAGGGCCGGACGGCCGCCGGGGGTCTCGATCGACCCCGCGGACGGCTTGTCCAGTCCGGCGACCAGGTTGAGCAGCGTGGACTTTCCACAGCCCGAGGCACCCAGGATGGTGACGAACTCGCCGGGAGCGACATCGAGGCTGATGTCGTCCAGGACGAGCTGCGATCCGGCCGGGCCGGAGAAGGACTTCGAGACGTGCTCGATCCGAGCGGCGTGCGTCTGCTCCGCTACGGTGCCCTCGGCAGCCTTGGCAAGCATGGTGGCCATGGTCGTCACCTCCTGGGATTCGGGACGGGTACTGAAGGGGTTACTGAAGGGTTCTGAAGGGGGTTGCCGGAGGGGCTACTTGGCGCCGAGACCGGCGTCGGAGACCTCGGGCTTGCCGGCGGCCTTGAGCACCTTGTTCAGGAGCTTCAGGTCGTAGATGCCGTTCAGGTCGGGCTGCTCGATGAGCTTGGCCTTGACCGCCCACTCCGACTGCGTCTTCAGCGTCGCCGCCAGCGGGTCGTCGGTGATCAGGATGCTCGGCCACGCCGGGTCGATGACCGCCGCGTCGAGCGGCTTGCCGCCCTCCGCCGCGAGCTTCGCGTTCGCGGAGGCCTTCGCCTTCTCCTGGTTCGCGTTGATCCACTCGTTGGTCTTCACCGTGCCCGTGAGCACGGCCTCGACGACGTCCGGGTGCTCCGTGAGGAACTTCTGCGACACGATGATGTTCGTGATCACGAACTTCTTGTCGGGCCACAGGGCGGTCTCGTCGAGGAGGACCTTGCCGCCGTCGGCGACGAGCTTGGAGGCCGTGGGCTCCGGCACCCAGGCGCCGTCGATCGAGCCCTGCTTGAAGGCGTCCGGGGTGACCTTGTTGTCCGTGCGGACGACGGAGACGTCACCCTTGCCGGACTCCGGGTCGACCGTCCAGCCCTTTTCGGCGATCCAGTTGAGGAACGCGACGTCCTGCGTGTTCCCCTTCTGCGGGGTGGCGATCTTCTTGCCCTTGAGGTCGTCCAGGGTCTTGATCTTCTCCGGGTTCACGACCAGCTTCACGCCGCCCGAGGCGGAGCCGGAGATGATCCGCAGGTTGGAGCCCTTGGACTTCACGTAGGCGTTGATCGACGGCGAGGGGCCGATGAAGCCGATGTCGAGAGAGCCACCGTTGAGGGCTTCGATCTCGGACGGGCCGGCGTTGAAGGACTGCGGCTTGATCGTGGTGGAGCCGAGCTCCTTGGCGATCAGGCCTTCCTGGAGGCCCACCAGCGCGGTGGCGTGCGTCAGGTTCGGGAAGTAGCCGATGCGGACCTCGGAAGCCGACAGCTTCTTGGCGGAGGTGTCCGCGACGTTCGCCTTCGGAGCGTCGTCCTTCTTGGCCTCGGAGCCGTAGCCGCACGAGGCGAGCGCGCCGATCAGGAGCGGGAGGGCGGCAGCGGCGACGATGCTGCGGCGCAGGGTCTTACGCGGGGTACCGATGGCAGGCACGGGAGGGCTTCCTCTCGTAGCGTCGTGTCACGACGCACGTCTTCGTTTGCTGAACAAGGGCAGGTACGGCTCGTGGGGGGTGTGGGCGCGCATGCGGTGCGCGTACGTCATCACGCACATCGCCCCACCCCTCCCTGGCCGCTGCCGAGGGAGCCGCTGCCTACGCGGCCGCCCTCCTTCGCGAAGGTGGAGAAAATATCGGCAAGCATGATCAGAAGTCCCACCCTTCCTCATCAGCCTGAACTGCGCCCTTATCGGGCCCGGCGGTCGAGACGAAGGATTCGCCCACCATGCCGGCCGCCAGGGTCGTGCCGTCCGCCGGGTCGATCAGCAGGAAGGACCCGGTGCGGCGCGAGTCGGCGTACGAGTCGAGCGCGAGCGGCTCGGCGGTACGGACGACGACCCGGCCGATGTCATTGGCCACCAGCTGCCCGGGGTTCGGGTGCTGGGACAGGTCGTCCAGGGTCAGCCGCGAGGGGATCTCCTTGACGATCGCCTTCACCGTGCGCGTGGTGTGCTTGATCAGCACCCGGGCGCCCACGGCGAGGGGCTGGTCCGCCACGTGGCAGACCGTCGCCACGACGTCCTGCGTGGTGGCGGGGGAGCTCGACGACGGCGCGATCAGGTCGCCGCGCGAGATGTCGATGTCGTCCTTGAGGCGCAGGGTCACCGACTGCGGGGCCCACGCGATGTCGACGCTCTCGCCGAGCGCGTCGATGCCCTCGATGACCGAGGTGCGGCCCGACGGCAGGACGGTGACGGCCTCGCCGACCCGCAGCACGCCGGAGGCGATCTGGCCCGCGTAGCCCCGGTAGTCCGGGTGCTCGGCGGTCTGCGGACGGATCACGTACTGCACCGGGAAACGCGCCGGGCAGGCGGTGAGGTCGTGGCTGACCGGGACGGTCTCCAGGTGCTCCAGCACCGTGGGGCCGCCGTACCAGTCCATGTTCGCGGAAGGCTCCACCACGTTGTCGCCGGCCAGCGCGGAGATCGGGATCGCGGTGATCTCCGGGACGCCCAGGCCCGTGGCGTACGCGGTGAACTCCTCGGCGATCCGCGCGAAGACCGCCTCCTCGTAGCCCACGAGGTCCATCTTGTTGACGGCGAGGACCACGTGCGGGACCCGGAGGAGGGCCGCGACGGCGGCGTGCCGGCGGGTCTGCTCGATCACGCCGTTGCGGGCGTCGACCAGCACCACGGCCAGGTCGGCGGTGGAGGCGCCGGTGACCATGTTCCGGGTGTACTGCACGTGCCCGGGGGTGTCGGCGAGGATGAACCGGCGCCGGGCGGTCGCGAAGTAGCGGTAGGCCACGTCGATGGTGATGCCCTGCTCGCGCTCGGCCCGCAGGCCGTCGGTGAGCAGCGCCAGGTCGGGGGTGTCCTGACCGCGGCTGGCCGATACCCGCTCCACGGCTTCCAGCTGGTCGGTGAGGACCGACTTGGAGTCGTGCAGGAGACGGCCGACCAGGGTGGACTTGCCGTCGTCGACGGAGCCCGCGGTCGCGAAGCGCAGCAGCGTGGTCGCCGACAGGTCGGCGAACTGCTCGGTGGTGGAGGTCATTTTAGAAGTACCCTTCGCGCTTGCGGTCTTCCATCGCGGCCTCGGACAGCTTGTCGTCGGCGCGGGTCGCACCCCGCTCGGTGAGCCGGGAGGCGGCGATTTCGGTGATCACGGCGTCCAGCGTGGTGGCGTCGGAATCGACGGCACCGGTGCAGGACATGTCACCGACGGTGCGGTAGCGGATCAGGCGGGTCTCGGTGGTCTCGCCGTCCTTCGCGCCGCCCCATTCGCCGGCGGTCAGCCACATGCCGTTGCGCTGGAAGACCTCGCGCTCGTGGGCGAAGTAGATCTCCGGCAGTTCGATCTTCTCGCGGGCGATGTACTGCCACACGTCCAGCTCGGTCCAGTTGGACAGCGGGAACACGCGCACGTGCTCGCCCGGGGCGTGGCGGCCGTTGTAGAGCTGCCACAGCTCGGGGCGCTGGCGGCGCGGGTCCCACTGGGAGAACTCGTCGCGCAGGGAGAAGACGCGCTCCTTGGCGCGGGCCTTCTCCTCGTCGCGACGGCCGCCACCGAAGACCGCGTCGAACTTCAGCTGCTGGATCGCCTCCGTGAGGGGGACGGTCTGCAGCGGGTTGCGGACGCCGTCGGGACGCTCGCGGAGCTTGCCGGCGTCGATGTACTCCTGGACGGAGGCCACGTGCAGGCGCAGTCCGTGCTTGGCGACCGCGCGGTCGCGGTACTCCAGGACCTCGGGGAAGTTGTGGCCGGTGTCCACGTGGAGCAGGGTGAACGGCACCGGCGCCGGCGCGAACGCCTTCAGCGCCAGGTGCAGCATGACGATGGAGTCCTTGCCGCCGGAGAACAGGATCACCGGCTTCTCGAACTCGCCCGCCACCTCGCGGAAGATGTGCACGGCCTCCGATTCGAGGGCGTCGAGGTGCGACAGCGCGTAGGGCGCGTCCGTCCCTTCGTGGACGTGTGCGACGGTGGCGGTCATGCCAGACCCCTCTCGGTGAGCAGCGCGTGCAGGGCCGAAGCGGACTCCTGTACGGACTGCGTGTGCGACTCGATACGGAGGTCCGGGGACTCCGGTGCCTCGTACGGGTCGTCGACCCCGGTCAGACCGGAGATCTCGCCCGCCGCCTGCTTGGCGTACAGGCCCTTCACGTCACGCTCGGAGCACACCTCCACCGGAGTGGCCACGTGCACTTCGAGGTAGCTCGTGCCCTCGGCGGCGTGCCGCTTGCGGACGGCCTCACGGCTGTCCGCGAACGGCGCGATCACCGGGACGAGCGCCTTGACGCCGTTGGACGCGAGGAGTTCGGCGACGAAGCCGATCCGCTGCACGTTGGTGTGCCGGTCCTCACGGCTGAAGCCGAGGCCGGCGGAGAGGAACTCGCGGATCTCGTCGCCGTCGAGGACCTCCACGCGGTGGCCCTCGGCGCGCAGCCGCTCGGCCAGCGCGTAGGCGATGGTGGTCTTGCCCGCGCTCGGCAGCCCGGTCAGCCACACGGTGGCGCCCTGGTCGCTCACGCTCATCTGGTTCGTCTCCGTCGGTTCTGTACGTGCGTTGGTCTTGCCGGTGTCCGTGCCGGTGGCCGTGCTCGTGGTGGTCATCAGCCGTGCAGCCCGCACTCGGTCTTGCCGCGCCCGGCCCAGCGGCCGGCGCGGGCGTCCTCGCCCTCCGCCACCCGGCGGGTGCAGGGGGCGCAGCCGACGGAGGCGTAACCGTCCATCAGCAGCGGGTTGGTGAGCACACCGTGCTCCAGGACGTACGCGTCCACGTCGTCCTGGGTCCAGCGGGCGATCGGCGAGACCTTGACCTTCCGCCGCTTCTCGTCCCAGCCGACCACCGGGGTGTTCGCCCGGGTCGGGGACTCGTCGCGGCGCAGGCCCGTGGCCCAGGCGTCGTACGCGGTCAGGCCCTCTTCGAGCGGCTTGACCTTGCGCAGCGCGCAGCACAGGTCGGGATCGCGGTCGTGCAGCTTGGGACCGTACTCGGCGTCCTGCTCGGCGACGCTCTGACGCGGGGTGAGCGTGATGACGTTGACGTCCATCACGGCCTCGACCGCGTCACGGGTGCCGATGGTCTCCTCGAAGTGGTAGCCCGTGTCGAGGAAGACCACGTCCACGCCGGGGAAGGCGCGGGAGGCGAGGTGGGCGACGACCGCGTCCTCCATGGAGGAGGTCACGGCGAACTTCTTGCCGAAGGTCTCGGCCGCCCAGGTGAGGATCTCCAGCGGGGAGGCGTCTTCCAGGTCCCGGCCCGCCTGCTCGGCCAGGGTTTTGAGACTCGCGTCCTGAATCGTGGTCATATCTCGTCCCCTCCAGCGTCATTGGACTGAACACCCCGGGCCAGCAGCCCGAGGTACTTCAGCTGGAAGGCTCGATTGCAGGCCCTGCATTCCCAGGCGCCGTGACCCGTCTCGTTCGGGAACAGGTCCTCGTCGCCGCAGTACGGGCAGTAGAACGGTGCGGCGCGCTCGCTCACGACAGGTCCTCGTCCTTGGCACGGCCGACCCAGGCGGCGAAGCGCTCGCCGTCCTCGCGCTGCTCCTCGAAGCGCGAGACGACCCGCTCGACGTAATCCGGCAGACCGGCCGAGGTGACCTTGAGCCCGCGGACCTTGCGGCCGAATCCGGCCTCCAGCCCGAGGGCGCCGCCCAGGTGGACCTGGTAGCCCTCGACCTGGTTGCCCTCGTCGTCCAGGACCAGCTGGCCCTTGAGACCGATGTCCGCCACCTGGATACGGGCGCAGGCGTTCGGGCAGCCGTTGATGTTGATGGTGAGCGGCTCGGCGAACTCCGGCAGGCGGCGCTCCAGTTCGTCGATCAGCGAGGCGCCGCGCGCCTTCGTCTCGACGATGGCCAGCTTGCAGAACTCGATGCCGGTGCAGGCCATCGTGCCGCGGCGGAACGGGGACGGGTTGACCCGCAGGTCGAGCGCCTCCAGGGCCGCGACGACCGAGTCGACCTGGCCCGCCTCGATGTCGAGCACGATCATCTTCTGCTCGGCGGTGGTGCGCAGCCGGCCGGAGCCGTGCTGCTCGGCGACGGCGGCGATCTTCGTCAGGGTGGCGCCGTCGACACGGCCCACGCGGGGCGCGAAGCCGACGTAGAACTTGCCGTCCTGCTGCTGGTGCACGCCGACGTGGTCGCGCCACTGGCCGCTGGGCTGCTCCGGCGCGGGGCCGTCGGTCAGCTTGCGCTTGAGGTACTCGTCCTCCAGGACCTGGCGGAACTTGGCCGGGCCCCAGTCGGCGACGAGGAACTTCAGGCGGGCGCGGGTGCGCAGCCGGCGGTAGCCGTAGTCGCGGAAGATCGAGATGACGCCCTCGTAGATGTCCGGGACCTCGTCGAGCGAGACCCAGGTGCCCAGGCGCACACCCAGCTTCGGGTTGGTGGAGAGACCGCCGCCGACCCAGACGTCGAAGCCGGGGCCGTGCTCGGGGTGGTTCACGCCCACGAAGGCGATGTCGTTGATCTCGTGCGCCACGTCGAGCAGCGGCGAGCCGGAGATCGCGGACTTGAACTTGCGGGGCAGGTTCGAGAAGGCGGGGTTGCCCACGATGCGGGCGTAGATCTCGTCGATGGCGGGGGTGCCGTCGATGATCTCGTCCAGCGCGATGCCGGCGACGGGCGAGCCGAGGATCACACGGGGGGTGTCACCGCAGGCCTCGGTGGTCGAGAGGCCGACGGCCTCCAGACGGCGCCAGATCTCCGGGACGTCCTCGATGCGGATCCAGTGGTACTGCACGTTCTGCCGGTCCGTGAGGTCGGCGGTGCCGCGGGCGAACTCCTCGGAGATCTCACCGATGACGCGCAGCTGCTCGGTGGTCAGCCGGCCGCCGTCGATGCGGACGCGCAGCATGAAGTACTTGTCGTCCAGCTCCTCCGGCTCCAGGATCGCGGTCTTGCCGCCGTCGATCCCGGGCTTGCGCTGGGTGTAGAGGCCCCACCAGCGCATACGGCCGCGCAGGTCGTTGGGGTCGATCGAGTCGAAGCCCGCCTTGGAGTAGATGTTCTCGATGCGCGCCCGCACATTGAGACCGTCGTCGTCCTTCTTGAACTGTTCGTTGCCGTTGAGGGGCGTGTGGTGTCCGACGGCCCACTGGCCCTCACCGCGGTGACGGCCGGTCTTGCGGCGCGCGGCGGCGGCGGGTGCGGCGGCTGCGGTCGTATCGGGGGTGGCGGCCATGGCGGTACGTCCTTCTTGGGCGGCTCGAGGCAGGGGCAGGGGGAGCGGCGGCGTGACCCCTGGCGCGCGTGGAGCGGATGTGGCTGTTTCGCCGCCTTTTTGGGGCGACGACCGGCCTACAGGGGACTGCGGTGGTGGCTGACGGCGTGCGGTGTGTTCGCTTCCGCGGCGACGTCGGTGCGGGGCGCTGTCGCGGCGGTGCTGTGCGTCAGCGCGCCGGACAGATGGCGCTGGACATGCGGCCGAGGTCGACGTGCCGCCGACTCACCAAGGCAATTCCAGCTCCGTTCATGGCGGAAGCGTGGCATGGGGCGATTGGAGGAGTCCACTACTGTCCACAATCCGGACGAACTCGTCTCGCATCGCAAGATCCCGGTGACGGGGGTCACCTCACCAGCCCCTTTGGGCCCGGTGGTCCCAGGGCGTATCCAGCCTCGCCGGCGTGTGAGGCGCGGGTCCGGGCGGAGCCCGGCTGGGGGTCCCCCGGACGGAGTCTGGGGGATGGTGGAAGGGCGGGGAGGGGGCAAACCCCGCAGGGCCCCGCCCCCCCCTCGCCGCGGAGCGGCTACGCGCCCGGCCAGGGGCCGGGGGTGGGGGCGACGGCCTTCTCCTCCGTCTCCTCCTTGAAGACCTTGAAGCCGCGCCGGAGGTAGTTCGCCATGGCGGTCGGGCCGTCGTCGCTGCACGTGTGCAGCCAGACGCGCCGCGTCGGG
Source organism: Streptomyces sp. GL_141 (assembly GCF_057834385.1). Lineage (NCBI taxonomy): Bacteria > Bacillati > Actinomycetota > Actinomycetes > Kitasatosporales > Streptomycetaceae > Streptomyces > Streptomyces sp. GL_141. Next base: position 1,764,648 of record NZ_CM174402.1, on the reverse strand, counting down.
GCCAGCTCCGGCCAGCGCTCGGCCAGGGACCAGGCCCGCTCGATGCCCACGGTCAGCAGGTGGCCGCCGATGCGCCGCCCCCGGAATTCGGGGAGGAGACCGAAGTACATGATCTCCACCACACCGTCGGGCTGCGGGTCGAGTTCCACGTACCCCGCCGGGGTGCCCCGGTCGTACGCCACCCACGTCTCCACGCCCGGACGGTCCAGCTGCTCCACCCACTGCGCGCGGGTCAGCGACAGCCGGTCCGTCCAGTGGATGTCGCCGCCCACCGAGGCGTAGAGGAACCGGCTGAACTCGGGGGACGGGACCTCCGAGCGGACGATCCGGATCTCCGGGCCCGGGACCGCCGCCGCGACGAGGTCGGACGGCGCGGTCATTTCCAGGGACCAGGTGGTCAGTGTGCTCGTGCTCATGGACGTCAGGGAATCACGCCGGTCCCCGCCAGGCCCAGCCGGGCGCTGATCACCGCCGGCGCGGTGGAGTGCGGCAGCAGCGCGGCCGGGTTCGCCGGGCGGATCAGCTCCACCTCCACGTCGTGCGCGAAGCGGTACGGGCGGTGGGCCAGCACCCCGCCGAGGTTGCGGCGCACCCGGGAGATCTCCGCGCGGATCGTCACCGTGCGCGTCGGATCCCCGAACAGCTCCTGCGCCAGCTCCGCCGCCGACCGCCCCCGGGGGGACTCCGCCAGCAGGAACAGCAGCTCCGCGTGGCGCGGGCTCAGCTCCTGCGACCAGCTCCCCGAAGCCCCGTAGACGGTGGCCCGCCACGCTCCGGGCCGGCTGAGGTCGAGGACGACGCGGGCCGCCGCCCCGGCGCCGGTACGGGCCTCCGTGACGTTCACCAGCCAGCCGCCCGGCAGCGGCTCCACCAGGCAGTCGCCGAGCTGCGGCACCCAGACCCGGCCCGGTCCGAAGGTCTTGGGCAGCGGGATCCGCTCCGTCGGGGCGAGCCCCGTGACGGCCGCGGTCCACCCGTTGGCGTCCACCGCCAGCGCCCGCCCCGGCATCCGGGCCAGCAGCGGGGCCGCCACCGTCCGCAGCCGTTCCAGCGACTCCAGGTGGCGTACGCGCAGCTCCCGCTCCGCGAGGCGGGCCACCGAGCTCACCCACGCCAGGGTCGCCGGGTGCATGGTGGCCAGCGGCCCGCTGACGTCGAGGACTCCGAGCAGCGAGCCGTCGCGGGGGTCCCGTACGGGGGCTCCGGCGCAGGTCCAGTCGTGGTGGCTGGAGACGAAGTGCTCCGCCGAGAACACCTGGACCGGTCTGCGGGTCACCAGGGCGGTGCCGACCCCGTTGGTGCCGACCACGGCCTCGTCCCAGTGGGCGCCCACGCCGAAGCCGAGCCGGTCCGCGTTGCGCAGGATCGAGGAGTGGCCCTCCCGCCACAGGAGCCGCCCGTCGGCGTCGGCGACGACCATGATGTGCAGGGCCTCGTCCAGCGAGGGCAGCAGTCCTTCGCGCAGGACGGGCAGCAGTTCCCGTAGCGGAGAGGTCTGGCGCCGCTCCTCGGTCTCGGCGGCCGACAGCATCCGCGAGCGGCTGTCGCGGTCCGGGTGGACCCCGCCCGCCATCATCCGGCGCCAGGACTCCGCGATCTCCGGGCGCGGCGCCGCCGGCGGACGGTCCCCGGCGAGCGCGGCCGCCCGCACCCCCTTGAGCAGACGCGCGGCCTCCCGCGCGTCCATGGCCGAGATGCGTGCCGCACCGACCGCGCTGCCTGTGGTGTGGACCACCGGAACCTCCCCGTGCCGAACATGCGTACGACGGTTGCCGCCCGGCCGGGCCGTCCGGTGCGCGCCGCTTCCCGGCGCGGACCGGTACGTCCGAAGGACGGTTCCGAGTCAAAGGTTGCAACGTCTTGCAACTCTCGCCAAGTCCCGGTCGCCCGATCGAAACTGTGCGCACGTCGCCGAGCGACGTGACAGCTCCTTCCTCGGGGCTTCTCGGATCAGGGGTGGTGCCGAGTCGGCGCGGCGCCATCCCTGATCCAGGTCAACGGGCCCGGATCCCGCACCACAGTGCTTTTCGGAGGGTTGGGGCCCTCCGCATGAGCCTGCTTCCGGAGGGTTGGGGCCCTCCGCTAGCCCGCGATCCGGGCCCGTTCCACCACGGATCCCAGATCCAGACTGTGCGGCAGCGTGCCGAAGGCCGCGCCCCAGTCCCCGCCCAGGCGCGAGGCGCAGAAGGCGTCGGCCACCTCCGGCGGGGCCCAGCGCACCAGCAGGGATCCTTGCAGGACCAAGGCCATCCGCTCCACCACCCGCCGGGCCCGGGCCTCGATGCCCTCCAGGTCCGCGAGCTCGGTCAGCAGGTTCTTGATGGCCGAATCAAGCCGGTGGTCGGCGCCGCGCGCCAGGCCGACCTCCTGGAGGAAGGCGTTCAGCGCCTGCGGCTCGCGCTGGAGGGCGCGCAGCACGTCGAGGGCCTGGACGTTGCCCGATCCCTCCCAGATGGAGTTCAGCGGGGACTCGCGCAGCAGCCGGGGCATCCCGGACTCCTCGACGTAGCCGTTTCCGCCCAGACACTCCAGGGCCTCCGCGACCATCGGCGTACAGCGCTTGGTCACCCAGTACTTCGCGGCGGGCACCGCGATGCGCAGGAAGGCCCGCTCCTGCTCGTTGCCCGAGCTCTGGACGGCGTCGTACGCGGCCGCGAGGCGGAGCGTGAGGGTGGTGGCGGCCTCCGACTCCAGGGCGAGGTCGGCGAGCACGTTGCGCATCAGCGGCTGATCGATGAGCGGTGCTCCGAAAGCAGAGCGGTGCTCCGCATGGTGAGCGGCCTGCGTCAGCGCCTGCCGCATCAGCGAGGCCGAACCGATCACGCAGTCCAGCCGGGTCGCCGCGACCATCTCGATGATGGTCCGCACCCCCCGGCCCTCCTCGCCCACCCGCCGCGCCCACGTCCCGTCGAACTCCACCTCGCTCGACGCGTTCGACCGGTTGCCCAGCTTGTCCTTCAGCCGCTGGATCGCGAAGACGTTCCGCGTCCCGTCCGGCAGCACCCGAGGCACCAGGAAGCAGGTCAGCCCGCCCGGCGCCTGCGCCAGGACGAGGAACCCGTCGCACATCGGCGCCGAGCAGAACCACTTGTGCCCCGTCAGCAGGTACTCGCCCGAGGCGTCCAGCGGCACCGCCGCCGTCGTGTTCGCCCGGACGTCGCTGCCGCCCTGCTTCTCCGTCATGCCCATCCCGAAGAGCACCCCGGCCTTCCGCCCGGCCGGCCGCAGCCCCTCCTCGTACACGTGCGAGGTCAGCCGCGGCTCCCATTCGGCGGCCAGCTCCGGATCGGTCCGCAGCGCCGGTACCGCCGCGTGCGTCATCGAGACCGGGCAGCCGTGCCCCGCCTCAGCCTGCGACCACACGAAGAACCCGGCCGCCCGCCGCAGATGACCCGCCGGCCGCCCCCACGCGTCGGTGAGCCCGGCGCCCACGGCGTGCCCGAGAAGCCGGTGCCACGAGGGATGGAACTCCACCTCGTCGATCCGGTTGCCGTACCGGTCGTGCGTCCGCAGCTTCGGCGGGTTCTCGTTCGCCTGCGTCCCCCAGTCCTGGGCCTGCCGGGACCCGGCCGCACGCCCCAGATCCGTGAGCTCTTCCCTTACCTCCGCGGCGAGTTCGGGCGCGGCGTCCGCGAGGTGCCGCTCGACCCCCTCGCTCAGGACCCGGTCGCTGCCGTATACGTCGTGGCCCACGAGCGGCGGGGCCTGATTGCTGACTGTGTGGGTGGTGGCTGCCATGCCGATACCGTAAGGACGTGCAGCACGCGAAAGAAACACCTGAGCGGATTCCGGGACGCCTCCACCGGGCCCGCGCCCTCTACCGCAACGTCTCCAAGCGCAAGATGGCGTGGCTGCTGCTCAAAGACACCGTGAACTCGTGCATCGAGTACCGGATCCTCGGACTCGCCGCCGAGGCCGCCTTCTTCACCCTGCTCTCGCTGCCCCCGCTCTTCCTGGGCCTGCTGGGCCTCCTCGGGTACGTGGACGGCTGGTCGGGCGGTACGACCGTCGCCAGCATCGAGGAGAACATCCTGCGCGCGGTGGGCACCGTGCTCTCCGACCGGGGCGTCAACGACATCGCCAAACCGATGCTCGACGACGTCACCGGCCGGGGCCGCCCCGACCTCATCTCCCTCGGATTCGCCTTCGCCCTCTGGTCGGGCTCGCGCGCCGTCAACGTCTTCATCGACACCATCACCGTCATGTACGGCCTCGACGGACACCGCGGCATCGTCAAGACCCGGCTGCTCGCCTTCGTCCTCTACATCGCCGCCCTGCTGATCGGCGCCATCGTGCTGCCGCTGATGGTGGTCGGCCCGGACGCGGTGGTGCGGCTGGTGCCCTGGAGCACGGAAGTGATCGCGGTCCTGTACTGGCCCGTGGTCACGCTGCTCTCCATCGCCTTCCTGACCACGCTCTACCACGTCTCCGTCCCGGTCCGCTCGCCCTGGATCGAGGACGTGCCCGGCGCGCTGGTCGCCCTCGCCATGTGGGTGCTCGGCTCGTTCCTGCTGCGGATCTACCTCACCAACACGGTGGAGGGCCCGACCATCTACGGATCGCTGGCCGCCCCCGTGGCGATCCTCCTGTGGATCGGCATCTCGGCCTTCGCCGTCCTCGTCGGGGCCGCCGTCAACGCAGCCATCGACCGGGTCTGGCCCTCCGTGGCCACCGCGGCGGCGCGCGAGGCGAACGAGCGGGTCCGCGAGGCGGAGGCCGCCCAGCTCGTCGCCCGGGCGGCCGCCTGGCGGGCCCTGGCCGAGGGGGAGTCGGAGGACGACGAGGGCGACGAGGACGGGGGCATGCCCTCGGAGTTCCCCGAGCGCTGGTCGAAGTTCCTGCCGCCCGAGGACTACCACTCCCGCCTGCGCAAGCACTGACGGCCGCTGCCCGGCGCCGACCGCGGCCGCTGCCGCTGCCCATGGCCGCTGCCCGGTGCCTGCCGCTGCTGCCCGTGGCTGCTGCCCGCCGCCGGCCGTCGCCGTAGCCTGGTGTCCGTGGCGGATCCCGCGGACTCCGTGCCCGGTTCGGGGTACGAGGAACGGCCGTCCCGGACGGTCGCCGGAGCGGTGCTCTGGCGGGCCGGCGGGGCCGGCTCCGGCATCGTGCTGCCCGACGGGTGCATGGACCTGCTGTGGGTGGACGGCCGGCTCCTGGTGGCCGGACCCGACACCGCCCCGCACCCCGCCGGAGAAGTCCCGGGCTCCGGCTTCGCCGGGATCAGGCTCGCCCCCGGCACGGCGCCCGCGCTGCTCGGCGTACCGGCCCGGCTGCTGCGCGACCGGCGGGTCGAGCTGGCCGACCTGTGGCCCGCCGCCGAGGTGCGGCGCCTCACCGCGCGCGTGGCCTCGTACGGGGATCCCCGCGCGGGACTGGAGGAGCTGGCACGGCTCCGCACGGCCGACGGCGGGCCCCCCGACCCGCTCGTCGCGGAGGTCGCGGCCCGGCTGCGGGCCGGGCAGGGAGTGGCCGCCGTCGCGGGGGCGGTCGGCCTGGGGGAGCGGCAACTGCACCGCCGCTCGCTCGATGCCTTCGGCTACGGGCCCCGGACCCTGGGCCGGATCCTGCGCCTCCAGCGGGCCCTCGCGCTGACCCGGCGCGGGCTGCCGCAGGCGGCGGTGGCGGCGGCGTCCGGATACGCCGACCAGGCCCACTACACCCGCGAGGCGCGGGCCCTGGCCGGGACCACGCCGGGGGCCTACGCGGCGGGCTCCGCCGGTGCGAAGAGGGAGATGCCGGAGCCGTCCGGGTCCAGGACGACGGCGTAGCGCTGCCCCCAGAAGGCGTCCCAGGGCTTCAGGTGGCCCGTGTGCCCGGCCTCCGTCAGCTCCGCGTACAGCGAGTCCACCTCGGCGGGGGAGTCGCACAGGAACGCCAGCCCCACCCGGCCGTCGCTCGTGGGGCGGGTCCAGGACGGGTCGAAGGAGCGGATGACCTCCTCCGTGTCCCAGCCGATCCGCTGCCCGCCCGGCAGGACGGCTTCGACGTGCGGCTGGGTTTCGGCCCCGGCGGGCACGTCGATGCCGAGGCGGCGGTAGAAGGCGAGCGATGCGGCCATGTCGGAGACGATGATGCCGATCATGTCGAGTCGGGGAGTCATGAACTCACCCTAGGCACGCCCGGCCGGGCCGGTCTTGAACGAATCGGACACCGGCGGTGGCGGGCGGCCGGCCGGTCACTCGGTGTCCTCCTCCTGGGGGAGGTGCCGGTAGACCGTGGCCCGGGAGACGCCGAGCGCGGCGGCGATCGCGGTGGCCCCGCTGCCCGCCGCGTGCATCCGGCGGGCGGCCTCGATCATGGCCGGGCTCATGGCGGCGGGCCGCCCGCGCCGGCCCCCCGGCACGGGCCGGGCGGGGGCGTCGGGCCCGTGCGTTCCCCGCGGCTCCCGCGGGCCGTCGAGCAGGCGGCGTACGCCGTCCAGCACGGCCTCGCGCAGGGCCGGGACGGGGGCGTCGGCGAAGAGCACCACCGGGTCGGAGAGCATGGCGACGGCCTGGGCGGCCCGCACCCGCTCCGCGAAGCCGGGATTCGGCCCCGCGACCAGGAAGTTGGCCCGGAGCATGGCGTCGCGCAGGCGGGCGAAGGCCGGGCCGGGGGCGGCCGGCGCCGTGTCCTGGAGGTTCAGGCGGAGCAGCCGGCGGTGTTCCAGCCAGACGTCGAGCACCCCCTCGATGGCGGCCCACCGGGCCCGGTCCGCGGGTCCGTCGCCCGCGCCGGCTGCCGCGGCGCGGGCCAGGGCGGCCGCCAGATCGCGGAGCATCGGCTCCACGAGGGCGCCGAGGATGTCGGCCTTGCCGGGGAAGTGGTAGAGCACCGCCGGCTTGGAGACGCCCACCCGTTCGGCGATCTCCCGCAGCGAGGTCTCGTGGAAGCCGTGGACGGCGAACAACTCCATGGAGACCCGCAGGATCCGCCGCCGGGTGTCGGGAGCCGTCTCGGCCATCAAGGCGTTCCGCGGCGCAGCGGGGGCGGCGGGTGTCTCGTAAAGCGTCTCAGAATCTGCGGTTCCGCTGCTCTCCATGCGGAACAGCTTAATCTCTGTAACCGACTTGACCGCTGATTTCCCCGGTCCGCCCTGACCGGCGGTAAGTTCGAAACCCGGCTTCGGACTCCCCGTAAAAGAAGTGGCGCGGTCCCGGGGGTGCTTGTTACGGTGGGGACGTTCCCGCCGAGACCGGTACGGGACCGCTCGTCAGTACGTATGCAGACCCGGAGGTGAGTTCATTGATGACTGTCATGGCGCAGGGCGTTGCCCGCACTCAGAAGACCATCAATGTCACTTCTGTGGTCTCCGGCTGACCTCTCACCTCTTTCGCGCCAGCGGCGCGCACCGCCGGGGCCACCCTGTGAAGGGTTTCCCTTGTCTCTCTCCGCCTCCTCGGCTTCCTCCCTCACCTCTTCTCTCACCTCTTCTTCCTCGTCCTCCCCATCGCTTCCGCACGCCCTGGCCCCCTACGGCTGGGACGAAGCGTGGGCGGCCGAGTTCGCCCCGTACGCGGACCAGGGCCTCCTGCCCGGCCGGGTCGTACGGGTCGACCGCGGCCAGTGCGACGTCATGACGGCGCACGGCATCGTCCGCGCCGACACCGCCTTCGTCACCCCGCACGACCCGCTCCGGGTCATCTGCACCGGTGACTGGGCGGTGCTGGAGGCGCACGGCAATCCGCGCTACGTGAAGACGTACCTGCCGCGCCGGACCGCCTTCGTGCGGTCCACCTCCTCCCAGCGGTCCGAGGGACAGATCCTCGCCGCGAACGTCGACCACGCGATCATCGCGGTGTCGCTGGCGGTCGAGCTGGACCTCGGCCGCATCGAGCGGTTCCTCGCGCTCGCCTGGGAATCGGGGGCGCAGCCCCTCGTGGTCCTGACCAAGGCGGATCTGGTCCCGGACCCGGTCACCCTCGGACACCTCGTCCAGGACGTGGAGGCCGCGGCCCCCGGGGTCGGGGTCCTCACGGTGTCCTCCGTGACCGGGGAGGGCACGGACGTGCTCGCCGCGGTGGTCGGGGGCGGTACGAGCGTGCTCCTCGGGATCTCCGGCGCGGGCAAGTCCACGCTGGCCAACGCCCTGCTCGGGGCGGAGGTGATGGAGGTCCAGGAGACGCGTGACGTCGACGGCAAGGGCCGCCACACCACCACGACGCGGAACCTGCTCGCGCTGCCGGGCGGCGGCGTGCTGATCGACACCCCCGGGCTGCGGGGCGTCGGGCTCTTCGACGCGGAGGCGGGCGTCGGGCAGGTCTTCTCGGAGATCGAGGAGTACGCGGAGCGGTGCCGTTTCCAGGACTGCGCGCACGAGGCGGAGCCGGGGTGCGGGGTGCGGGCCGCGGTGGACTCCGGGGAGCTGGCCGAACGGCGGCTGGACAGCTACCGCAAGCTGCTGCGGGAGAACCAGCGGATCGTCGCGAAGACCGATGCGCGGCTCCGGGCGGAGATCAGGCGCGACTGGAGGCTCCGCTCGGCGGAGGGCCGCGCGAACTATTCCGCGAAGCGCACGGGCCGAGCCTGACGACCCCCGCCCCCGGGCCGCACGCGGCCCGGGGGCCCGTTCCCCGGGCTCCGCCCGGACCCGCCCTGGGGATCCGCCCCAAACCCCGGTCCTCAACGCCGGACGGGCTGAAATTGCCCGCACGTTGGCGGCACGTTCGGGCAGACGGCGGCCACATCCAGCCACACCGAACGCGGCCCCGGCCCGCGGGGGAGCGGGCTAGCCCGTCAGGCCCCACGACAGGGCGCGGTCCGGGTGGATCCGGATGACCTCCGGGCTGAAGTGGGGGCCCAGGGAGTGCGGGCCCACCTCCAGGGTGGCCCGGCCGCGGATCTCGATCCCGCGCACCGTCCAGGGACGCGTGCTCACCAGGTCGTCCACGACCAGGGACAGCCGGGGGTTCCTGGTGAGGTTGCGCCACTTCTTCGTCGTGCCCATCGCCAGCCCGCCCACCAGGATCGTCCCGTCGTCCTGCGGGAAGAACCCCACCGGGTTCGCCTGCGGCTGCCCGGCCGCGTCCACCGTCGCGAGCCGGCCCAGGTGCTGCGAACGCAGGTAGGTCAGCTCGGCCTCACTGAAACCCTGGAACTCCGTCTTGTCCGTCGTCTCCGTCATGGGGGAGACGATCCCAGCCGGGCCCGGGCGGCGCATCGGGCCGAAGCCCTAGTCCGCAGGACGGGGCCGGGGATGTGGACGGGGCCGGGGACGGCGTGGCTAGGTCCACAGGACCGTGCCTGCCCAGGCTCCCACCACCAGCAGGCACGCGAACAGCTCCACCAGCACGCTCGTGCCCACCGCCCGCATCACCGCCCGTACCGACGCCCACGCCTCCCCGTGGGTGCCCAGGCGGCGCCGCTCGCAGAGGTAGATGCCGCCCACGAAGCCGGGGACCGTGCCGACGACCGGGATCAGCACGAAGCCCAGTACCGCCCCCGCACCCGCGTACACCACCATCCGGCGGGTGACGCCGACCCCCCGGAGCCGTCGCGGGGGCAGCTGCCACTTCACCACCTGGACGATCAGCAGCAGCGCCGTCGCGCCCGCCAGCAGGCCCCAGGCCACCGACGACCGTTCGTGCAGCGCCCACCACAGGAGTCCGGCCCAGACGAGGAGGGTGCCGGGGGCGCCGGGGACCAGTACCCCGAGCAATCCGAGCACCAGCACCAGCCCCACCAGCAGCAACTGGGGCAGCTGAGGCAGATCCATCTGCTCAGCCTGCCTGACCTGGGGCTACCGGGCCACCCAGCCCCGTTCGTACGCGTGCCAGCCGAGCTGGAGCCGGGTCGTGACCCCCGCCAGTTCCATCAGGCCCTTGACCCGCCGCTGCACCGTCCGCAGGCCCAGCTCCAGGTGCTTCGCCACGCTCGCGTCCGTCATCCCCGCCAGCAGGAGGGTGAGGATCTCCAGGTCCGTGGCGTCGGGTCCGCCGTCGAATTCCTCCGGCGCCCCGGTGGAGCCCAGCCGCAGCGGGAGCGACTCCCGCCAGACCGCCTCGAAGAGGCCCATCAGGGACTCCAGCAGCCCCGACGCGTGCACGACGAGCGCCGCCGGCTCCGCGCCGCGCGCCGTCAGCGGGACCATCGCGAGCGTCCGGTCCGCGATGACGAGTTTGGTCGGCACCGCGGCCGACACCCGGATGTGCTCGCCGCGGGCCAGCGCCGTGGAGGCCTCGCGGATCCCGGTCGGCAGGGTCAGCACCTCCCGTTCGATGACCACCCGGTACGCGACGCCCCGTACGGCCGCCCGTTCCTCCGCCTCGTTGTCCGTGCCCGTCACCACCTGCGGCCGGCCGCTGACCAGCGCGCACACCTCCTCCACCGCGCCGAGCTGGAGCTGGTGGAAGCGGTGGGCCACCGCGCTCGCGCCCGTCACCACCTCCACCAGGTCGTGCACGGCCGGCTCGGCGGCCTCCGCCCGGTACTCCTCCGCCAGCAGGGCCGCCGCCAGTTCCGCCTGCTCCAGCTCGTGCCGCTGCTGGGTGAGCAGGGCCCCCAGGGCGACCCCGGGCGGGGCCGCCACCCACCGGCCGGGGCGCGCGGAGGACTGGGCGGCGAGCCCGTGCCGCTCCAGGTGGCGCAGGGTCCGTTCGGTCTGCTGCACCGGCAGTGTCAGCCGGTGCGCGAGGTCCGGTATCTCCGCCGCCCCCAGCGCGACCAGCGCGCGGTAAGCGGACTCCTGTCCTTCGTCGAGGCCTATCGCACCCAGCACCTTGTCCACCCAACCTTCTCGGAGCCGTTCCTGGCGGGAAGCGGCCACGGCGCAAACCCGCCGCCGACATCATCGCCGCACCCCCCGCCCCTCTGCCAAGGTGGCGCCACCGCAGCACCAACATCCGCTGGCCAGAAGCCATTTACGCGGCGGTTTCGCCGTGCAATGCAGTAGTTGGCCGGAATTCATCTGGGGAGAGCGATGCGCCCGATATCGCGTACGGCACTGGGAGCGGCCATCGCGGCCGTCCTGGCCGTCACGGCCGTGGGCCCGTCCACGGCACAGCCGAGCGACGGAGCGTCCGGAGCAGGATCCGGCACGGCAGGGAAGGCCCTCACCGGGAGCCGGGAGGCCGCGAAGCAGCCCACCGGGCCCGTGACGGTGACCCTGGTCACCGGTGACCGGATCCTGGTCTCCACCGACGCGCAGGGCCGTACGGCCGCCACCGCGATGCCCCGCGCCGACGGCTCGCAGCCGATCGTGCAGACCCGCCAGGCGGGCAAGGACCTCTACGTCTACCCCGAGAGCGCGGTCACGGCCCTCGCCGCGGGCAAGGTCGACGAGGAACTCTTCAACGTCACCGGCCTGATCCGGCAGGGCTACGACGACACGCACGCCAAGAAGCTCCCGCTGATCGCCGTGTACGAGCGCTCCGCGAGCCTCGCGCGCAGTGCCCCGCCCGTTCCGCGCGGCGCCGAGCAGTCGCTGGTCCTCGGCTCCATCGGCGGTGTCGCCCTCGCCGCCGACAAGGAGAAGGCCGCCGACTTCTGGGCCGACGTCACCGGCGCGCACGTCAACGCGCGCGCCCGGTCGGCCGCCTCCGCCCCGCTGAAGAAGCTGTGGCTGGACGGCAAGGTCCAGGCGAACCTGGAGCGTTCCACCCAGCAGGTCGGCGCCACCGCCGCGTGGGCCGCCGGATTCGACGGCACGGGCACCAAGGTCGCCGTCCTCGACACCGGCACCGACCTCGAACACCCCGACCTCAAGGGCCGGGTCGCCGAAGCCAAGAACTTCACCGACTCGGACACCGCCGAGGACCGCCAGGGCCACGGCACCCACACCATTTCCACTGTCGGCGGCTCCGGCGCCGCGAGCGCCGGCGCCAAGAAGGGCGTCGCCCCCGGCGCCCAGCTGCTCAGCGGCAAGGTCCTCAACGACTCCGGCTACGGCCTGGACTCCTGGATCATCGCGGGCATGCAGTGGGCCGTGGACAGCAAGGCCGACGTCGTCTCCATGAGCCTGGGCGACCCCTCCCAGCTCTCCTGCGACGACCCGATGGCCGCGGCCACCGAGGCGCTGGCCCAGAGCGGCAACACCCTCTTCGTCATCGCCGCCGGCAACTCCGGACCCGGCAACAACACCGTCTCCTCGCCCGGTTGCGCGCCCAGCGTGCTGACCGTCGGCGCCGTCGACCGCGACGACAAGACGGCCTCCTTCTCCAGCCGCGGCCCGGCCGGCCTGAACCACACCCTCAAGCCCGAGATCGCCGCCCCCGGCGTGCAGATCTCCGCCGCGGCCATGGGCGGCCGCGGGGTGTACGCGTACACGTCCATGTCCGGCACCTCGATGGCCACCCCGCACGTCGCGGGCGCCGCCGCCATCGTCAAGCAGCGCCACCCCGACTGGACCCCGCAGCAGATCAAGGCCGCGCTCGTCGGCTCCGCCAACACCGCCGTCCCGGGCGACGTACGGGAGACCGGCGGTGGCCGGCTCGACGTCAAGGCCGCCGTCGACACCACCGTCACCGGCGCCCCGGCGCTCCAGGGCGGCACCTTCAACTGGCCGCAGGACCGCAGCGACCGCACCGGCATCGAGGTCCCGTACACCAACACGGGGACCAAGCCCGTCACGCTGAACCTCTCCGTGCAGAAGGTCACCGGCAACGACGGCTCCGCCGTCCGCAGCCAGGTCGCCCGCCTGGACAAGCGCACCGTGACCGTCCCGGCCGGAGCCACCGTCAAGGTGCCGCTCGCCCTGGACCCCGCCGCGAAGCTGGAGCGCTCCCAGTACGGGGACGTCACCGGCCGCGTCGTCGCCACGGCGAACGGCGTGCACGTCTCCACCCCCTTCTCCCTCTACGTGGAGCCGGAGACGGTGACGGTGCGCGTCAAGCTCATCGACCGCGCGGGCAAGCCGGCCGCGGGCCCGTCCTCCCTGGACCTGATCGGCACCGACGACGCCACCGGTGAGCGCCGCTTCAACGAGGGCGCCGCCGACCAGGTCTACCGGGTCCGCCCGGGCTCGTACTTCCTCTCCGCCTTCGTCGGTACTCCCGACGCCGGAGAGGGCGACCGGATGTACGACTCGCTCACCTACCTCGGCCGTCCGCAGACGGAGATCAAGAAGGACACGGTGATCGTGCTGGACGCCCGCAAGGCGGCCAGGCTGAGCATCGCCACCGACAAGCCCGCCGAGGCACGCGCCACCACCCTCGCCTTCTCCCGCTCCTGGGGCGACGCGTGGGTCCACGCCGGCAGCGCCATGGGCGGCCGCACGATCCGCGGCTACTACGCCTCGGTCGACGGCACGGCCAAGGAGGGCGACTACGAGTTCGGCAGCTACTGGCGGGCGGCCGCGCCGCTGCTCTCCGAGCTGAAGGCCGACGGCGGCCCGGTGCTGCACCCGCTCACCGCCTCCACCGGCAGCGACAACCTCGACGGCACGGGCAGCGCCCCGCTCGTCAACGCGGGCTCGGGCACGCCCGAGGAGCTCGCGGCCGTCGCCGCCAAGAACGCGATCGTGCTGGTCAAGACGGCGGACGAGGGCTCGGCGTACGAGATCGCCGGCAACGCGAAGGCGGCCGGAGCCAAGGCCGTCCTCGTCTACCGCGAGGCCCCCGGCCGCTGGCAGGCCTTCACCGGCTACGCGGGCGGCGCCCTCCCCGTGCTGACCGTCGAATCGGCCGAGGGTCAGGCCCTGCTGGCCAAGCTCGGCAAGGGCCCGGTCACACTGAGCTGGAAGGGCAGCGCGAAGAGCCCGTACGTCTACAACCTGGCCCAGATCGAGAAGGGCCAGGTCCACGGGGACCGTACCTACCGGGTGCGCGACCGTGACCTGGGCGCCGTCGAATCGGCCTACCAGTCGATGGGCGTCGCCGCCGACTACGTCGACGTGACCGGGGCCTACCGCCCGCTCGGCAACGCCGTGTACTTCGGCTCCATCGACACCGTCGCGGTACCGGGCAAGCGCACCGAGTACTACTCCGCCGGGGACACCGCCTGGGACCACCTGGTCTCCAGCAGCTTCCCGTGGGGCGAGTTCATGACCGACCAGCACCGTACGTACAAGGCGGGCTCGAAGCGCGCCGAGAACTGGTACGACGGGGTCATCGGCCCGGTGGCGCCGCGCGACACCGCGGGCAAGGAGCAGCTGGCCGCCGAGCGGCAGGGCAACCTGATCGGCTTCGCCTCCGCCATCTGGGGCGACACCGGGCACTACGCCCAGCAGGGCGGCTTCGGCGACCTCGGCAACGTCTCGCTCAAGGTCGACGGCGAGTCGCTGGGCGACACCGGATACCCGTTCGGTGCCTTCGAGGTCCCGGACCGCGAGGCCACGTACGAACTGACCCAGTACCTGGAGAAGTTCGGCCAGCCGGCCCGTACCTGGCAGCGCTCCTCCGCGATCCAGACCACCTGGACCTTCCGCTCGAAGCTGGACGCGACGCAGTACTCGCAGGCGCTGCCGGTCATCTTCCCGCGGATCTCCGCCCCGCTGGACGGCATGAAGACGCTGGCCGCGGCCAACGGCCAGAAGATCGGCCTCTCGGTCAGCGGGCACGCGGGCTACGCGCCGGGCGCGCTCAAGTCGGCCAAGCTGTCGTACTCGTACGACGAGGGCGGCAGCTGGACCGAGGCGAAGGTCGGCGAGCGCGGCGGGCAGTGGACCGCGACCGTGGACCACGCCGGAGCCGCGGGCAAGCGGGTCATGCTCAAGGTCGAGCTGACCGACAAGAACGGCGCCACCGTCACCCAGATGGTCGCGCGGGCGTACGACATTCGGTAAGTCGTACGACATAGAGCAGGGGGGTCCATCGGACGGCGGTCCGATGGGCCCCCCTTTTCCTGCGTTCGCCGGATTTCGGCTGCGCCGGAGCCCGACAATGAGGGCCATGAGTCAGCGGGACGCGGGCGCGGATGACTGGTGGCAGAAGCTCTACGAGGACCCCGACGGGGGACCTGAACCCGACCCCCGGGACACCCTGGAACACCGCTTCCGCTCGGCGGCGGTCCTGGTCGCCCCGAACCCGGTACCGGTACCCAACCCCCGGAGAACCCCGGCCCCCTTGACGGAACCCACCGCCGACCCGGACCCGGAGCCGGTGATTCCACCCGGTGCCGTGGCGGAGCCGCCTGTGCCTGATTCCTGGCCGGTGGCGGAGCCGCCTGTGGCCGTTGGCGGGCCGGGGGTGGAGGCGGAGCCGCCGGTGGTGTCTCCCGGGCCGGTGGTGGAGCCGCCTGTGGCTGATCGCGGCCCGGTGCCCGAGGGGGTAGCGGGGCCGGCGGGGCCTGCTCCCCGGCCCGTGGTGGAGTCGCCCGCGGCCGTTGGAGGGTTGGTGCCTGAGGCGGAGCCGCCCGTGGGTGCTTCCTGGCCGGAGGCGGGGACGTCGGGGCCGGAGGAGGCGTACGGCGGCTCGGTGCTGCCGCCGCCGCGGGATCCCCGGGAGGGCGGCCAGACCTGGTACGCGCTCGGGAGCGTCGCCGTGCCGCCCGCGCTGCCCGCCGAGGAGGCGGGGGAGCCGTCCGACTGGAGCTGGGGCCTACGGGACGATGCGACCACGGAGGCCGCGCCCCCGGCCCCGGACCCGGCGGGTGTCGGACGCGCCCCCGACGGCCCGTACGCCGGAGCAGGGCACCCGGGCCCGGACGTGTCCGACCCGACATCGGGTGCGGGCGCGGATGCCGGTCGGGGTCCGTGGACGGGTCCGGGCCCCGGCTCGGCCCCGGGCTCGGCCCCAGGATCGGGTTCCGCTTCCGCGTCTGCCCCGGCTTCAGGTTCCGGCCCCGGCTCCGGTCTAGGGACCGGGTCTGGCTTCGGGTCCGATGCAGACCGCAGGTTCGGACCCGACCTCGGAACGAGTTCCGGTTCCGGCCTGGGCCCCAGTTCCGGCCCGGGTGCCAGCCCCAGTTCAAGCCCCGGCGCCGGCACCGGGTCAGGCCTCGGCTCCGGCACTGGTCTCGGCCCCAGCACCGGCCCCAGCACCGGCCCCGGGTCAGGCACTGGTTCCGGCACCGGCCTCGGTTCCGGCTCCGGCACCGGCCTTGGCTCCGGCCCCAGGTCCGGCACTGGTTCCGGCCTCGGCTCCGGGTCCGGCACTGGTTCCGACCTTGGCTCCGGGGCAGGCACTGGCCTCGGCTCCGGGTCGGGTCCTGGCTCAGATCCCAGGTCCGGATCCGTTTCCGGTCCTGAGACCGGCTTTGCCCTGGGGTCGCATCCCGGCTCCGGGGCGGGCTGGGGTTCCGCTCCCGTGTCCGGGGGCGGTGCCGATGTCGGCTTCGGGTCGGGCTCTGGAAGCGGGGCCGGGTCCGGCGGGCCGGATGGTGAGGCAGGTCAGGAGGGCCGGACGGGACCGGGCCACGGGGGCCCGGCGGGGCGTGGTCAAGGAGGGGGCTCCGGGGACGGGGTCGCGGGTGGGGTCGGGGTTTTGGGGGTGCCGCGGCCCGTCGTGGCGCATTTGGGGGACCGGCCGCCCACCTACGCCGCGGAGCCCATCGCGCTGCCCGCCGCCGACCCGGCCGGGCTCGTCGCACTGACCCCGGACACCGTGCTGGAGGGGGCCCAGTACGGCGGCTACACGCTGCGCGCGGCCTCCGTGCGCGGGGACTCCGCCCGGTTCCGGGGCGAGGCCCGGCGGGACTTCCTGCTCACCGCCCGCTTCGGCAGCGGCCCCGACGCGCTGGTCCTGGTCGTGCTCGCCGGCGGGGACCGGGCCGCGCCCGGGGCCGCCGAAGCCGCCGCCGAGGTGTGCCGCTCGGTCGCCGGAGCCGTCGGGCGCAGCCAGGAGCGGCTGTCGCAGGACATCCGGGACGGCCGGCGCGAAGCCCTGCGCTCAGGGCTCCAGCGGCTCACCGACCGCGGCTACGGGCAGCTGCGCGCCCGCGCCGCCGAGCTCGGGCTCCCGGAGGACGGTTACACGGCCGGCCTGCGCGGAGTGCTGCTCCCGGTCGACCCCGGCTGCCGCACCCGGGTCTGCTTCGGCGCGGGCGCGGGCGGACTGTTCCGGCTCCGGGACGGACAGTGGCGGGACCTGGAGGAGCCCGCGCCCACCCCGGTGGCCCCCGCCCCGTCGGCCCCCTCGGCCCCGCCCGCCGAGCCCGCCGGATTCCGCTTCCGCTTCCGGGCCTCCGTGGCCCGGCCCGGGGACACCCTGCTCCTGTGCTCCGGCGGCCTCGCGGACCCGATGCGCGAGGAGGAGCCGCTCTCCGCCGAGCTCGCCGCCCGCTGGGCCGACGCATCCCCGCCGGGCCTCGCCGCCTTCCTCGCGGACACCCAGCTGCGCCTCAAGGGGTACGCCGACGACCGGACGGCCGCCGCGGTCTGGGAGGCGTAACCGGGCGGATCGTGCGTGGATGGGAGGCGCACGCGGCAGAGCCGAACCGGAAAAGGGAAGGGCGCCCCCTCCATGGCCAAGCAGAACGTGGCGGAGCAGTTCATCGACATCCTCGTGCGCGCCGGCGTGCGCCGGATGTACGGAGTCGTCGGGGACAGCCTCAACCCCGTCGTCGACGCGATCCGCCGCACCGGCGGCATCGAGTGGATCCAGGTGCGCCACGAGGAGACCGCCGCCTTCGCGGCCGGCGCCGAGGCCCAGATCACCGGCTCCCTCGCCGCCTGCGCCGGCTCCTGCGGACCCGGCAACCTCCACCTGATCAACGGGCTCTACGATGCCCACCGCTCCATGGCCCCGGTCCTCGCGCTGGCCTCCCACATCCCCTCCTCCGAGATCGGCCTCGGCTACTTCCAGGAGACCCACCCCGACCGGCTGTTCACCGAGTGCAGCCACTACAGCGAGCTGATCTCCAGCCCCCGGCAGATGCCCCGCGTGCTGCAGAGCGCCATCCAGCACGCCATCGGGCGCGGCGGCGTCGGCGTGGTGTCGCTGCCCGGGGACATCGCCTCCCTGCCCGCCCCGGAGCAGAGCACCGAGCAGGCGCTCGTGACCGCGCGGCCGACCGTCCGGCCCGGCGACGGCGAGATCGACAAGCTGGTCCGGCTCGTCGACGAGGCCGACCGGGTCACCCTCTTCTGCGGCAGCGGCACCGCCGGTGCGCACGCGGAGGTCATGGAGTTCGCCGGCCGGGTCAAGGCCCCCGTCGGGCACGCCCTGCGCGGCAAGGAATGGATCCAGTACGACAATCCGTACGACGTCGGCATGAGCGGGCTGCTCGGCTACGGCGCGGCGTACGAGGCCACCCACGAGTGCGATCTGCTGATCCTGCTCGGCACGGACTTCCCGTACAGCGCCTTCCTCCCCGACGACGTCAAGATCGTCCAGGTGGACATCCGGCCCGAACACCTCGGCCGCCGCACCAAACTGGACCTAGCGGTCTGGGGCGACGTACGGGAGACCCTGCGCGCGCTGAACACCCGGGTGAAGGCCAAGACGGACCGCAGGTTCCTCGACCGGATGCTGAAGAAGCACGCGGACGCCCTGGAGGGAGTGGTGAAGGCGTACACGCGCAAGGTGGAGAAGCACACGCCCATCCACCCTGAGTACGTGGCCGCGGTGCTCGACGAACTGGCCGACGAAGACGCTGTGTTCACCGTGGATACAGGCATGTGCAACGTATGGGCGGCGCGCTATCTTTCCCCGAACAGAAAGCGCCGCATCATCGGATCCTTCAGTCACGGCTCCATGGCCAACGCCCTTCCGCAGGCCATCGGCGCACAGTTCACCGATCGCGGACGTCAAGTGGTGTCGATGTCGGGCGACGGTGGTTTCTCCATGCTGATGGGAGATTTCCTCACCCTGGTGCAGTACGACCTCCCCGTCAAAGTGGTCCTCTTCAACAACTCATCCCTCGGCATGGTCGAGTTGGAGATGCTGGTTTCCGGCCTTCCTTCGTACGGAACGACGAATAAGAACCCCGACTTCGCGGCGATCGCCCGTGCGGCGGGCGCGTACGGGGTCAGGGTGGAGAAGCCCAAGCAGCTCACAGCGGCTTTGAAGGATGCTTTCAAGCACAAGGGGCCCGCTCTGGTGGACGTGGTCACGGACCCCAACGCCCTGTCCATTCCACCGAAGATCAGCGCTGAAATGGTGACCGGATTCGCACTTTCGGCCAGCAAGATCGTGCTGGACGGCGGGGTGGGCCGGATGATCCAGATGGCGCGATCCAACCTCCGTAACGTGCCGCGCCCTTGAGCCTGGATGCGTGCGGATTCCCCCGGGGGGCATGCATCCCGTAGGCCTGTTCGACAGGCGGGCCGTCGGGGCAGCGGGCATACGGGAGGTACATCGCCGTGCGGGTGGGGGCGAAGGCCGGGAAGTTGTGGCGGAGAGGGCGGCCGGTGCCGCGCGAACCGTCGGCCGAGGAGGGGACGGCGGTGCACGCATCCGGAATCACCCGGAGCGTGCGGCGGGCCGATCTGAAAGCGGTCGGTGAAGTCCGCAGGGATTTAAGGGAGTTGATGCGCCATCGGTGCCGAGCGGAGGCCGCGGAGGTGGCCGAGCTGCTGATCACCGAGCTGGTCACCAACGCGCTCGTGCACACCGATCAGGGCGCCGAGGTCTCCGCGACGCTCGCCGCCGACCGGCTGCGGGTGGAGGTCCGCGACTACGCCGCCCGCCGGCCCCGGCCGCACGTACCGTCCGCCGACGACGGTACGCACGGCAGGGGACTGGTGCTGGTGCAGTCGCTCGCCGACGCCTGGGGCGTGGACGCGCTCGGGCTGGCGCTGGGCGGCGGCAAGGTGGTGTGGTTCGAGCTCGACGGGGCGAAGGAAGCGGGGCCCGCCTGAGTGATCGGGCGGACCCCGCGACGCGGATCCCGGACGGCCCGGACCCCGTCACATCGACAGCATCGGCCGCATCAGCCGAACTGCTGCTCCAGGTCCTTCAGTTTGCGTTCCAGGGAGTCGAGTCGGGGGAGCGTCTGCGTATCGTCCTCGGCGGTGAGGTCCACCGTCCGGGGGCCGGTGGCCGAGATGGCCGTATCAGCCGTGTGATGGGGTTCGGTTCCGCTCACGGCCTGCAGGGAGGGCCGGCGCCGTAGGGGCAGCTGTCCGGTTTCCGCTATGGCCGGCTCCGCGCCGACCGGCGCGGAGCCCGCTCCGGGGGCCAGCCCCGGCACCTCGACCTGACGGGCGCGGGCCACGCGCCCGAACGCCCGGTTCTGCCGGCCGAGCGCCTTGATGTGCGCCCGGTCCAGGCGGTGTTGCTCCCGACGGCGGTGTCGGTCGTTCTCCTTCTCCTTCTTGTCCTCGCGCACCTCGTCCACGGCCTCGTCGAGCGTGCGGACCCCCTCCAGCAGCATCAGCGACCACGCACCGAAGGTCTCCCGGGGGGCCCGCAGCCAGCGAACCATCCGGATCTGCGGCAACGGCCGCGGGATCAGGCCCTGTTCGCGCAGTGCGGCCCGGCGGGTCTGCTTCAGGGCGCGGTCGAAGAGCACGGCCGCCGAGAGCGACATGCCGGAGAAGAACTGCGGAGCCCCGTCGTGGCCGAGGCCGCGCGGGGCGTGCACCCAGTTGAACCAGGCGGCGGCTCCCGCGAACAGCCAGACCAGCATGCGCGAACCGAGGGCCGCGTCGCCGTGGCTGGCCTCGCGGACGGCGAGCACCGAACAGAACATGGCGGCGCCGTCGAGACCGAAGGGGACCAGGTACTCCCAGCCTCCGGAGAGGTTGAGGTTTTGCCGGCCGAAGCCGACCAGCCCGTGGAAGGAGAGCGCCGCGGCGACCGCCGCGCAGCAGAAGAGCAGGACGTAGGAGGCGGTCCCGTAGACGGCTTCCTTGCGCCGCCGCCGCTCCTCGCTGCGCTCCCAGCTGTCCTCGGCCACCCCTGCCTTCTCGCCTTCGCGCTTGCCCCGGGCCAGTACCGCCACTGCCGCAAGTACGCCCAGGATCAGCAGGCTGCCGGGCAGCAGCCAGTCCAGCGATATGTCGGTCAGTCTCATGCGGTTGTCCCTTGCCTCGCGTATGCGGCTGTTCGGCTTGTGGCCGGTGCGGCTTTCCGGGCGCCATAGTGGCGCAGCCGGTGAGCCGTACACGCGGGTTTCGGGGCAAGTGGACGCCAACGAGGGGCGGAGCCCGCCGGATAGGGTGTTGCGGATCGAACGTCCGCTCGTACTGGGTGAGTTGAGTTCGATTCTCGTCAGCCGGACGGGTGGGTTGGGGTCGTGGAGGCGGCGCCGCGCAAACTCGGTGGCGGCCGTACGCCCGGGTGGGTGACACTGGCCGACCGTCGGCGCGGTCAGCGCCGTGGCCGTGGATGCCGTGGGCGCCATGGGCGATGCCGCGGGTCCGCACTGTCCGGGAGATTCATGACGAGCAGGTTCACCGAGTTGTCCGTCGACTGCCACGATCCCGGGCGGCTCGCAGCCTTCTGGTCCGAAGTCCTGGACTTCAAGGTGATCGAGCAGCGCGAGGACATGGTCGAGATCGGCTCCTGGGTGCCGACCGTCGAGGACATCCGGGCCCGTCACATGCCGCCGACCCTGGTGTTCGTCCGGGTGCCCGAGGGCAAGACCGTGAAGAACCGGCTGCACCTCGACGTCAGCCCCATCGACGCCAGTACCGAGGACGAGGTGACCAGGCTGCTCGGGCTCGGCGCCACCAGGGCGGACGTGGGCCAGGGGCCGGACCGGAGCTGGGTGGTCATGGCCGATCCCGAGGGCAACGAGTTCTGCGTACTGCGCACGTTGGCGCCGTAGGCGTCGGGCCGATTCTCAGCTGTCCGCCGTCAGGCGGGCGATCCGGTCCGCGTCGCAGGTGCGGGGGCAGGTGGCGCAGGTGTCGTCGGGGCGGATCGTGTAGAAGAAGCAGCAGCTCGCCCGGTCACGGGTGGGCAGCTGCCGGCCGCCAGGGGCTTCGAGGGTGCGGAAGCCCGCGCCACCGGTGTACGGGGCGGTCGAGCCCGGGAAGAGCGTGTCCAGCTCGCGCATCGCCCGCTGCTCCTCGGCTTCGCCGAGCAGGTTGGCCACGTACCAGAGGCTCTCGACCACGTCGTCGGTGACCATGCCCCACAGGGCGCGCCGTCCGCGCCGCGTCCGCGGGCCGAAGCCCTCCATGACCGGTTCGAGGTGCTGGGCCACCGCAGCCCGTACCTCCGCGCGCAGCGCGTCCTCGTCGGGCACGACCCGGGCCCCGGGGAGCGCGGCCGCCGGGTCGTCCGGCAGGCAGGCGAAGGAGTGGACGCGGACGGCCATCCGGCCGTCGGTCCGGTGGAAGGACACGGCCTCCGGGGGCAGGAGCGGCACGCGCCGGTCCAGGAACCAGGGAGCCGTGAACAGCAGGCACGCCTCCCACGCGTACCGGTGCAGCCCGAACCCCGCCACCACGTCGGCGCGACCCGGGCGCCCGTAGTCGCGGAGTATCTGCGCTTCGTCCCACGCGAGGAACGTCTCCAGGGCGTCGCCGCCCGCCGCGAGCTCGTCCGCACCGACCCACCCCACACCGCGAGGGGAGGGTTCGTGCGGGGCGAGCTCGGTGACGCGCAGTCCGCCGTAGGCCCCGGTCAGCCGGGCGTAGGCGTCCGCCACCGGAGAGCCGGCGTGGCGGACGCCGCCCTGGGTGGGCGTGTCGGCCGTGGCGGCAGCGTCGGCCCTGACGGTCATGACGGTCATGCGCGAACCACCGAATCACCGAGTCACACGATCGTTAACAGGTAAGCCTTACCTTACCTGATCTGTGTGGGGTGTGGGAAGGAGGGTTACTCTTCGGGGCAGGTCGAAACCCGTGGAGGACCGAGTGCGCGATACGGCCCGAGCCCGGGTACCGGCACAGCAGGACCGCAAAGTGGTGCGCCACTCCGTGCGCGGGCAGATCCTCGACGCCCTGCGCGCGGCGCTGCTCGCGGGTGAGCTGGCACCGGGGGAGATCTACTCGGGCCCGGCCCTGGGGGAGCGGTTCGGGGTCTCCGCGACGCCCGTGCGCGAGGCGATGCAGCAGCTGGCGCTGGAGGGGGTCGTCGAATGCCTCCCGAACCGGGGCTTCCGGGTCCTGACCCGGACCCCGGGGGAGCTGGCGGAGCTGGCCGAGGTCAGGGCGCTGCTCGAAGTTCCGGTGATGCTGCGGTTGGCCCGTACGGTGCCGGCCGGGGACTGGGCCGCGGTGGTGCCTGCGGCGGCGGAGGGGGAGGCGGCGGCCGCCGCGGGGGATTCGGCGCGGTATGCGGATGCGGACCGGGCGTTTCACCGGGCGGTGCTTTCGCTGGCCGGCAACGCGCAGCTCCTCCTCGTGGCGGAGGACCTCCACCGGCGCTCCCAGTGGCCCCTGCCGGGGCCCCGGCGCATCCGGCGGGCGGACCTCGTCGCGGACGCGGCGGAGCACGTGGCGGTCCTGGCGGCCCTCTCCACGGGCAACCTCGCGGAGGCGGAGTCCCTGATCCGCACCCACTTCACGTCCCGCTGACCCATTCCCCGGGCGGGGCCGGGGGTTCGCCTCAAACGCCGGCGGGGCTGGGTTGTGGCCGGCGTCGGCCTGTATGTGGCGGGTCGTGTCGTGGTGGCTGCGGGGGTCGGCGCCGGGGCCGGGGTGGGGAGCATTTCAGCCGTCCGGCGTTTGAGGACCGGGGTCTGGGGCGGAGCCCCAGGGGGTCGGGCGGAGCCCGGGGCCCGTCCGGCGGGGCCGGGGGTGTCCCCCAGCCTCGCCGGCGTTTGAGGCGCGGGTCCGGGCAGCGCCCGGGGAACGGTGGAAGGGCGGGTCGGGGACTCAGCCCCGCAGGGCCGAGCCGGCTGTAGCCGCACACCGGCGCCGGGACGGCGGTGGCGGGCACACCGACCGGCCACCGCCGGACGGAGTCCGGCGCAGCGGCGCGATGCCGGTGAGGCCCGCCAGGGCCGCACCGCGCGAGCGGCGCGTCAGGAAGGCGTGGGCGTGGGCGTGGGGTGGAGTTGGTCGGCCAGCCAGGTGGGGATGCCGCCCAGGAGGTGGAAGAGGCGGCGGGCCTCCGCGCGGAGGCGGGTGGCTTCCGGTTCGGGTTCGGCTTCGGCCAGGGCCGCCAGGGCGGGGGCCGTGCCGATCAGGAAGCCGAGGTCCTCCCGGATGCGGAGGGATTCCGCGAAGCCCTTGCGGGCTTCGGCGACCTCCCCGTCCCGCAGGGCCAGCGCCGCCAGGTGCCGCCAGGTGAAGGACAGGAGGAGGGTGTCGCCGTGGGTCAGGGCGCCCGCGTGGGCCCGCCGGTACGCCGGCAGGGCGGAGGAGGGGGCGTCCGCCAGGTGTTCGGCCACCAGGCCCCGGCGGAAGTCCAGTAGGGGGCGGGTGCGGGAGCCCGGGGACAGCAGTGCCGCCGCCCGGCCGAGGGCGGAGCGGGCCTCGTCGGCCCGGTCGCGCACGCCCAGTACGGTCGCCGCGTACGCCAGGTGCCCGCGCTCGCAGGCGGCCGCGCCCCGGTCGTCGTCGTCCTGGGAGACCGCTTCGGCGACGCGCAGCGCGTCTTCCGCCTCGGCCCAGCCCTGCCCGGTGAAGAGGCAGCGTTCGACCAGTAGTCCGGTCCGCTGTACGGCGGCTCCGGCATCGTGCAGGTGCGGCGTCAGCAGGGCCGCCGCGTCGGTCCAACAGCCGCGCGAGCGCAGCCGCCATATCGCCCGCTGGAGGGGGTCGTCTCCCCCGATAGTTCCGGCACTGGACATGGCGGTATCCGCCACATTGCCCTCCCCAAAGCAACCAAGCAGCACGTCGTTGAGCCCTGGGGCGAAATGAGAGCACGGATCGGCAGGTTCGGCCAAGGGGTCGGGTGAACTCTTTCACAAAGTCCGGACGGATCATCAGCCGCCCCCGCCCGGCCCGGACTCGGCCCCCACTCGGTCCCGACCGGCCCCCCGGCCGGTCAGGCGGTGGATCTTCTCAGCTCATCCGCAGTGCCAGGAAGAAGTCGAGCTTGTCCTCCAGCCGGGAAAGGTCCCGCGCCGTCAACTGCTCGATTCGCCCGACCCGGTACCTCAGCGTGTTGACGTGGAGGTGCAGCCGCGTCGCGCAGCGGGTCCACGAGCCGTCGCAGTCCAGGAAGGCTTCGAGGGTGGGGATGAGCTCCGCCCGGTGGCGGCGGTCGTAGTCCCGCAGCGGGTCCAGCAGCCGGGCCGTGAAGGCGCGGCGGACGTCGTCCGGGACGAACGGGAGCAGCAGGACGTGCGAGGCCAGCTCGTGGTGCCCGGCCGCGCAGACCCGGCCCGGGCGGGCCGCAGCGACCCGGCGGGCGTGCCGGGCCTCTTCCAGGGCTCCGCGCAGGCCCTCGGCGGAGGACACGGCCGCGCTGACGCCCAGGGTGAGCCGGCCGTCGTCGGCGAGCCCGGCCGCCAGGGGGTCCCGTACGGCCGCGAGCAGCGTTTCCGCGTGCAGGGCGGTGTCGGGGCCCTTCTCCTCGCCGGGCTCCCCGGCGGGCGCGGGCAGCGGTACGAGGGCGATCGCCTCGTCCCCGGCGTGCGCGACGGCGATCCGGTCCGAGGGTTCGGGACCGGAGACGGAGGGGTCTACGAGGATTTCCTCCAGCAGCGACTGGGCTACGGGGCCGCCCGCGATGTCACCGCCGTCCCAGTCCACCCGGGCCACGACGACCTGCCAGTGCGGGGCGGTGCCCAGACCGGGCAGGAGCACCGGCGCGGCCACCCGCAGGCGGGCGGCGATCTCGGCGGGCGGAGCGCCCGTCTGGACCAGCTCCAGGACCTCCTGGGCCAGCCGGCGGCGCACCGTACGGGCCGCGTCGCGGCGGTCCCGCTCGACGGCGATCAGCTGGGTGACGCCCTGGAGCAGGTCGAGCCGCTCGGCCGGCCAGTCCCCGGCGTCGGCCTCCACGGCCAGCAGCCAGTCGGAGAGCACGCTCTCGCGGACGTCCCGGGCCGCCGGACCTGCGGCGCCGCGCCCGTGTCCCCTGATCGGGAAGAGGGAGTAGGTAATACCCTGGAGGGAGATCCGGTGCGGGCCCCTGCGGCCCGTCCGGACCGCCGCGAGGTGCTCGCTCGCCAGTGCCGCGCAGATGCCCGGCGCCAGCGGCTCGCCCGCCCCGGCGATCTGCCGGCCCGTGGGCGAGAGCACCCAGGCCCGGAGATCGAGGTCCGTGGTGAGCAGATCGAGCACCACATCGGGTCCGCCACCGGCCGGACCGGAGGTCATGAGCCGGCGATGGCGGTCCACGACGGCCGCGAGGTCCCCGGCGCGCTCTCCCGACACCTGCCGCACCACGTACTCGGTGATGGTGGCGAATGCAACGTCTTCGTTTACGGCGAACAACGGGAGACGGTTGCGCAGACACGCCGTGACGAGGTCGTCGGGAATGTCACCCAGCTCCGCCTCGCCGGCCGCGAGCCCGGCCACGCCGGCGCTCGCGAGGATTCGTACGAACGGCTCGGAGTCGGCCGAATTTCGTCTCCATGCCAGGCCAGTGAGGACCAGTTCCCCTCCGGATAGGTATCGGCTGGGATCCCTCAGGTCGGTCGTCATGACCCCGCGGACCGTCCGGTCGAGTTCTTCCTCGCCGCCCAGCAGCCGCAGCCCCAGCGCCTCGGTTTCCAGCAGTGCGCGCAGCCGCATGATGTCGCCGCCGATCTGTCTCGAATGTTGCCGTTGGAAATCGGGCAGGTCGTCGCATCCTGCCTTTCATACGAATCTACAAGACGAGGGAGGTCCCCAGCCAACTCCTTCATGGTTTCGGTGACTGCACCCGAGGGACGGATGGCCGCTGTACTGAGTCCACACCGCGTTAACAGCACGTGAACGACCAGTCGAGGGCCCAACGGCCTCCTGGCTTGAAGTGAACGACCCGATTAAGAAGAAGAGAGCCGCACATGGACTTCCTTCGCCCCGCCAGCTGGGAGGAGGCGCTCGCCGCTAAGGCCGAGTTCCCCACAGCTGTGCCGATTGCGGGTGGCACCGATGTGATGGTCGAGATCAACTTCGACCACCGTCGGCCGGAGTACCTCCTGGACCTGAACCGCATCGGTCTCCTGCGGGAGTGGGAGGTCGGCGAGGACGTGGTACGTCTGGGCGCCTCCGTCCCGTACACGCAGATCATGGAGAACCTCCGCACGGAGCTTCCGGGACTCGCGCTCGCCTCGCACACGGTCGCGTCCCCGCAGATCCGTAACCGCGGCGGTGTCGGCGGCAACCTCGGTTGCGCCTCGCCGGCCGGCGACTCCCACCCCGCGCTCCTCGCGGCGGGTGCCGAGGTCGAGGTGGAGTCCGTACGCGGATCCCGCCTGATCCCGATCGACGAGTTCTACACCGGCGTCAAGCGCAACGCGCTGGCCGCCGACGAGCTCATCAAGACCGTCCACGTCAAGAAGGCGGACGGCCCCCAGCAGTACTCCAAGGTCGGCTCCCGCAACGCGATGGTCATCGCCGTCTGCGCGTTCGGCCTGGCGCTGCACCCCGAGACCCGCACGGTCCGTACCGGTATCGGTTCGGCCGCGCCGACCCCGATCCGGGCGAAGGCCGCCGAGGAATTCCTCAACGCCGCGCTCGAAGAGGGTGGCTTCTGGGAGTCCGGCAAGGTCATCACCCCGTCGATCGCCA
Organism: Streptomyces sp. GL_141; assembly: GCF_057834385.1. Taxonomy (NCBI): domain Bacteria; kingdom Bacillati; phylum Actinomycetota; class Actinomycetes; order Kitasatosporales; family Streptomycetaceae; genus Streptomyces; species Streptomyces sp. GL_141. The sequence continues at coordinate 1,737,287 of NZ_CM174402.1, read as the reverse complement.
AGCAGTTCGGTGACCTCGCCTCCGGCGCGGCCAACCCGATCGACGACGTCCGCGGCACGGCGAAGTACCGTCGCCACGCGGTCGGCATCATGGCTCGCCGCCAGCTCGTCTGGACGTGGGAGCAGTACCGCGGTTCGAACAACGGCCGCTCGCTTGAAGGGGCTGCGTAATCATGCGCGTCAATTTCACTGTCAACGGCCGTCCGCAGGAAGCCGACGACGTCTGGGAGGGCGAGTCCCTTCTCTACGTCCTGCGCGAGCGCCTGGGCCTGCCCGGTTCGAAGAACGCCTGTGAGCAGGGCGAGTGCGGTTCCTGCACCGTCCGTCTCGACGGCGTGCCGGTCTGTTCCTGTCTGGTCGCGGCCGGTCAGGTCGAGGGCCGCGACGTCGTGACCGTCGAGGGCCTGGCGGAGTTCGCCAAGCAGCGCGACGAGCACGGCCACGGCGGTGCCTGCGGCACCGGCGGCGGCTGCGGCAGCAAGGGCGGCGTCTCCCTGGACGCGGCCAAGCAGTGGCAGGCCAAGCCGGGCGACTCCCAGACCGGCGAGGGCGTCGAGCTCTCCACCATCCAGCAGGCGTTCATCGACGCCGGCGCCGTCCAGTGCGGTTTCTGCACCCCGGGCCTCCTGGTCCAGGCGGACGCGCTGCTGGAGGAGAACCCCTCCCCGTCCGACCAGGACATCCGTGAGTCCCTGTCCGGCAACCTCTGCCGCTGCACGGGCTACGAGAAGATCCTCGACGCGGTCCGCCTCGCGGCCGCCCGTCAGTCTGAGGCGGTCTGACCATGGCCCAGAACACGCGCACGGTCCCGGCGGGTACGCCGACCAACGTCACGCAGAAGCACAACAAGGGCGGCATCGGCGAGTCCACGCTGCGCCCGGACGGCACCCTCAAGGTGACCGGTGAGTTCGCGTACTCCTCGGACATGTGGCACGAGGACATGCTGTGGGGCCAGACGCTCCGCAGCACCGTGGCCCACGCCGAGATCGTCTCGATCGACATCTCCGAGGCCCTGGCGATGCCGGGTGTCTACTCGGTGCTGACGTACGACGACCTGCCGGCCGAGATGAAGAACTACGGCCTCGAGATCCAGGACACCCCGGTTCTCGCCAACGGCCGGGTCCGTCACCACGGTGAGCCGGTCGCCCTCGTGGCCGCCGACCACCCGGAGACCGCCCGCCGCGCGGCCGCCAAGATCAAGATCGACTACCGTGAGCTGCCGCTCGTCACGGACGAGGCCTCCGCCCTCGCCGAGGGCGCGCCGCTGATCCACGAGGGCCGTGACGACCACCACATCGGTCACGTCCCGCACCCGAACATCGTGCACCGCCAGCCGATCATCCGCGGCAACGTGGAAGAGGCCCGCAAGCGCGCCGACGTCATCGTCGAGGGCGAGTACACCTTCGGCATGCAGGACCAGGCCTTCCTCGGCCCGGAGTCCGGCCTGGCCGTGCCGTCCGAGGACGGCGGTGTCGAGCTGTACGTCGCCACCCAGTGGCTGCACTCGGACCTCCAGCAGATCGCCCCGGTCCTGGGCCTGCCGCCGGAGAAGGTCCGCATGACGCTCTCGGGCGTCGGCGGCGCGTTCGGTGGCCGCGAAGACATCTCGATGCAGATCCACGCCTGCCTCCTGGCCCTGGCCACGAACAAGCCGGTCAAGATCGTCTACAACCGCTTCGAGTCCTTCTTCGGCCACGTGCACCGTCACCCGGCGAAGCTGTACTACGAGCACGGCGCCACCAAGGACGGCAAGCTCACGCACATGAAGTGCAAGATCGTCCTGGACGGCGGCGCGTACGCGTCCGCTTCCCCGGCGGTCGTGGGCAACGCCTCCTCCCTCTCGGTCGGTCCGTACGTCCTGGAGGACGTGGACATCGAGGCGATCGCGCTCTACACGAACAACCCGCCCTGTGGCGCGATGCGCGGCTTCGGCGCCGTCCAGGCCTGCTTCGCCTACGAGGCCCAGATGGACAAGCTCGCGGCGAAGCTGGGCATGGACCCGGTCGAGTTCCGTCAGCTCAACGCCATGGAGCAGGGCACGATCATGCCCACCGGCCAGGTCGTGGACGCTCCGGCGCCCGTCGCCGAGCTGCTGCGCCGGGTCAAGGCCCGTCCGCTGCCGCCGGAGCGCCAGTGGGAGTCCGCCGGCGAGAGCGCGGACGTCCGCGCGCTGCCCGGTGGTCTGTCGAACACCACCCACGGTGAAGGCGTCGTCCGCGGCGTCGGCTACGCGGTCGGCATCAAGAACGTCGGCTTCTCCGAGGGCTTCGACGACTACTCCACCGCCCGCGTGACCCTCGAGGTCATCAACGGCGAGGCCGTCGCGATGGTCCACACGGCCATGGCGGAGGTCGGCCAGGGCGGCATCACCGTCCACGCGCAGATCGCCCGTACCGAGCTGGGTGTCACGCAGGTGACCATCCACCCGGCCGACACGCAGGTCGGCTCCGCCGGTTCCACGTCCGCCTCGCGGCAGACGTACATGACCGGTGGCGCCGTGAAGAACACCTGTGAGGCCGTCCGCGAGGCGGTCCTGGAGATCGGCCGGCGCAAGAACGGCTCGTACCACCCCGCGTGGGCGACCGCCGAGCTGCTCCTCGAAGGCGGAAAGGTCGTCACGGACGGCGGAGAGGTCCTCGCGGACCTCGCCGACATCCTGGAGGGCGAGGACGCGATCGACATCGAGCTCGAGTTCCGCCACGCCGCGACCGAGCCCTTCGACCTGGTCACCGGCCAGGGCAACGGCCACGTCCAGTACACCTTCGCCGCGCACCGCGCGGTCGTCGAGGTGGACACCGAGCTCGGCCTCGTCAAGGTCGTCGAGCTGGCGACCGCCCAGGACGTCGGCAAGGCCCTGAACATGCTCTCCGTGGTCGGCCAGATCCAGGGTGGTACCACCCAGGGCCTGGGTGTCGCGATCATGGAAGAGATCATCGTGGACCCGAAGACCGCGAAGGTGCGCAACCCCTCCTTCACGGACTACCTGATCCCGACCATCCTCGACACCCCGACCATCCCGGTCGACGTCCTGGAGCTCGCCGACCCGAAGGCCCCGTACGGCCTGCGCGGTATGGGCGAGGCCCCGACCCTCTCGTCCACCCCGGCCGTCATCGCGGCGATCCGGGCGGCGACCGGTCTGGAGATCAACAAGACGCCGATCCGTCCGGAACTGCTCACCGGCACTCTCTAGGACGGCCTGGTCCGGGGGCCGCGAGGCCCCCGGACCCCCCCAGATTTCCGGGCGGTGTGGCACGGGAACGTCACACTTCCAGTCGCACCGCCCGGAGCGCAGAAGTCCGGAGTCATCAGCACCGCACCGCTCGCGGTCAAGTTTTCACCGGCAGTACCCCCCCGTAGTACCCCCCGGTGCACCGCCTACCCCAGGTGACACCAGGAGTACCAGCCGTACCGCAGAACCCTCGCAGTACCCGCAGTACACGCAGTGCACCATTTGCGTCGCCTCGGGCCGTCACCCCGGGTCGTGCAGCCAAACGCGTTTTCCCAAATCCCGTGTCTCCAATCTTTATGCGGGTGCCCCTTTGAACCTTGGGAGTTAGGCACCATGACCCAGTCCTCTGTGGAGCCCAAGACCAGTGCGGAGGAGGCCGGAGACGGCTCTCCGACCCCCGCCGGCCTGTCTTGGCTCGACCGGTACTTTCACATCAGCAAGCGCGGATCCAACGTCGGCAACGAGGTTCGTGGCGGTATCACGACCTTCATGGCGATGGCGTACATCCTCCTGCTGAACCCCCTGCTCCTTTCGGGCAAGGACGTCGCGGGCACCACCATGGCCCCCGCGGCCCTGATCACCGCGACGGCCTTCGCCGCCTGCATCACCACGCTCCTCATGGGCTTCGTCGGCAAGGTGCCGCTGGCACTCGCCGCCGGTCTGTCCGTGTCGGGCGTGCTCGCCTCGCAGGTCGCACCCGCGATGACCTGGCCCCAGGCCATGGGCATGTGTGTGATCTACGGTGTCGTGATCTGTCTCCTGGTCGTCACCGGCCTCCGCGAGATGATCATGAACGCGATCCCCCTCGCGCTCAAGCACGCGATCACCATGGGCATCGGCCTGTTCGTGGCCCTCATCGGCCTCGTGAACGCGGGCTTCGTCGGCAAGGGCTCGGAATTCGGTCCCCCCGTCACCCTCGGTCACGGCGGCGAGCTCGCCGGCTGGCCCGTCCTGCTCTTCTGCGTGACCCTGCTCGTCATCTTCGCCCTGCAGGCCCGCAAGATCCCCGGCGCGATCCTGATCGGCATCGTCGGCGGCACCGTCCTCGCGGCCATCCTGAACGCCGTCGCGGACATCGACCCGAAGGCCTGGAAGAGCGGCCCGCCGGTGCTCTCGGGCTCCGCGGTCTCGATGCCGGACTTCTCCCTCTTCGGTGACGTCTCCTTCGGCGGCTGGGGCGACGTCGGTGTCATGACGGTCGGCATGATCGTCTTCACCCTCGTGCTCGCCGGCTTCTTCGACGCGATGGCCACCATCATCGGTGTCGGTACCGAGGCCAAGCTCGCCGACGACCAGGGCCGCATGCCGGGCCTGTCCAAGGCGCTCTTCATCGACGGTGCCGGTGGCGCCATCGGTGGCGTCGCGGGTGGCTCCGGCCAGACCGTGTTCGTCGAGTCGGCCACCGGCGTCGGTGAGGGTGCCCGCACAGGCCTCGCCTCCGTCGTCACCGGTCTGTTCTTCGCGCTCTGCCTCTTCTTCACCCCGATCACGCAGATCGTCCCGGGTGAGGTCGCCTCCGCGGCCCTGGTGGTCATCGGCGCGATGATGATGCAGAACGCCCGCCACGTGGACTGGGCCGACAGCGCCACCTCGATCCCGGTCTTCCTGACCGTCGTGATCATGCCCTTCACGTACTCGATCACGGCCGGCGTCGCCGCCGGTGTCATCTCCTACGTCGTCATCAAGCTGGCGCAGGGCAAGGCGCGCGAGATCGGTGCCTTCATGTGGGCGCTGACCGGAATCTTCCTGGTCTTCTTCGCGCTCCACCCGATCGAGGGATGGCTCGGCGTCAGCTGAGCCGGGCGGACCTGATCCGTACCAAGAGCCGCACCCTCCACGTATCCGATACTGGAATCTGAACCCCTCCGAGGAGGCCCCATGCTGGATATCGCCGAAGAACTGAACCGGTGGGTCGAGCAGGGACGTGACTTCGCCGTCGCCACGGTCGTGGCGGTCGGCGGGAGCGCACCCAGGCAGCCCGGAGCGGCCCTCGCCGTCGACAGTGACGGTACGGCCATCGGTTCGGTCTCCGGTGGATGCGTGGAGGGTGCGGTGTACGAGCTGTGCCAGCAGGCGCTCGAAGACGGCGAGACCGTCCAGGAGCGCTTCGGCTACAGCGATGACGATGCCTTCGCCGTCGGCCTGACCTGCGGCGGAATCATCGACATCCTGGTGACCCCGGTCCCCGTGGGCTCTCCCGCACGGGAGGTGTTCGCGGCCTCGCTGGCCGCTGCCGCCCGCGGGGAGGCGGCGGCGGTCGCCCGGATCGCCGAAGGTCCGGCCGAGCTCATGGGCCGCGCCGTACTCGTCCGGGGCGAAGGCTCCTACGAGGGCGGTTTCGGCGGTCACCCCGAGCTGGACCGTGCCATCGCCGACGAGGCACGGGCCATGCTCGACGCCGGCAAGACCGGTGTGCTGGAGATCGGCGCCGACGGCCGCCTCTGCGGAGAGCCGCTCAAGGTGCTGGTCGAGTCCAGCGTCCCGCCGCCCCGGATGGTCGTCTTCGGGGCCATCGACTTCGCCTCCGCCCTGGTGCGGATCGGCAAGTTCCTCGGCTACCGGGTGACGCTGTGCGACGCCCGGCCCGTGTTCGCCACGAAGAAGCGTTTCCCCGAAGCGGACGAGATCGTGGTCGACTGGCCGCACCGCTACCTGGAGGAGCAGTCCTCCGCCGGCGAGATCGACGCCCGGACGGTCCTGTGCGTCCTCACGCACGACGCCAAGTTCGATGTCCCGCTCCTCGAACTGGCCCTCAAACTTCCCGTCGCCTACGTCGGCGCCATGGGCTCCCGCCGCACCCACGAGGACCGCAACAAGCGGCTCCGCGAGGTCGGCGTGACCGAGCTCGAACTGGCCCGGCTGCGCTCCCCGATCGGCCTGGACCTCGGGGCCCGCTCCCCGGAGGAGACCGCGCTGTCCATCGCCGCCGAGATCGTCGCCAACCGGCGCGGCGGCACCGGAGCGGCCCTGACCGGCGCCCACATCCCGATCCACCCGGACGTCGCGAACACGGTGATCAGCAGGATCGGTTCCGTAGCTTGAAGAGCTGACGGGCTGTAACACGGTGCGCAAAGGGCGCAACCCCCGTGGGGGTTGCGCCCTTTCGTTGTTCCGTCTATCTTACCGGCCGGTAACAGCGTCTTCCCGTAACGGAGTTGACCGGATGTCTGCCAGCCGATCGAGCAACCGCCGTGTCCTGACCGCTCTGGCGGCCGTGGCCGCGCTGGCCCTGGCCGCCCTCGCGGCGGGTCCCGGGCCCGCGGCGGGCGCCGGGTTGCCGGCGGGCGCGGGGCCCGCCGGCCCGGGCCCGCGCGAGGTCCTGTTCGTGGGCAACAACTGGGAGGGCACCGCCGACGTCCTCGCCTCCACCGGGAGCCTGGCCAAGGTGGGCCGGATCGACATGGTCCCCGACAAGGCGGAGCGGCTCCGGGAGATCTACCTCAACCCGGTGAAACTCGCCTACTTCCTGGGAGTCCGGGCCACGGCCGGCGAGGGGCACGACCAGTTCGTGGACGACATGTACACCACCCCGGACGGTTCCGCCGTCGTCGCCTCCCGTCCCAGCTTCGCCGACGTCGTCTCCATCGACGTCCGCACCGGCCGGATCAACTGGCGCTTTCCCGTGGCCGGTTACCGGGCCGACCACATGGCCGTCTCCCCGGACGGCACCCGCGTGGCGGTCTCGGCCTCCACCGCCAACACCGTGCACGTCCTCGACATCGCCAGCGGCCGCCAGGCCGGCTCCTTCGCCACCGGCGACAAACCGCACGAGAACACCTTCACCCGGGACGGCCGCTTCCTGTGGAACAGCTCCATCGGTGACGTGACCTCCGCCCTCGACGCGCCCTGGCTGGACTGGACGAAGGGCGACCGCAGGATCACGGTCGCCGACGCGCAGACCCTCCGCCCGGTCCGGGTGATCGACATGCGGGCCCGTCTCGACGCCTTCGGGCGCTCCGACCTGTCCGACGCGGTGCGGCCCGTGTCCTTCGCCCCGGACGAGTCGAAGCTGTACTTCCAGGTGTCCTTCTTCAACGGCTTCGTCGAGTACGACGTGGCCGCCGACCGGATCACCCGGATCAAGACGCTCCCCGAGAACCCCGCCACCAGCACCGACCGCACCACCTGGGTCAACGACTCCCGCCACCACGGCATGTCCATGAGCCCGGACGGATCCAAACTGTGCGTCGCCGGGACCATGGACGACTACGCGACCGTCGTGGACCGGGCCACCCTGGAGCAAGGCCCCCTCGTCCCCGCCGCCAAGCCCTACTGGGCCACGGTCGACGGCGACGGCTCCGGCTGCGTGATCTCCGAGAGCGGCGCCGACCAGGTCACGGCCATCGACTTCGCCACCGGCGCGAAGCGGGTGTCCGTACCCGTCGGAGACCACCCGCAGCGGATCCGCCTCGGGCACGTCCCGGCGGACTGGACGGGGCCCGCGGCGCGCTGACCGGCCACCGGACGGGGCGAGAATCGGCCCTTATGAAGTGACTGGTCCGCCATGACCGATTAGTCTCCGGATCATGGTGGAGATCCGCGAGGTGCCCGAGGCCGACATCGACCGCGCTCTGGAGCTCGCGTACCTGGTCTTCCACGACCGCCCGGAGAAGGAGGGGCGCGAGCGGCACCACGAGCTGCTCCGCCACTGCCTGCGGATCGGGGCCTACGACGGCGGGGCGATCGTCGGATTCATGGCCGCGCACGCCTTCCGGCTCTCGGTGCCCGGGGCGGACCTGCCCTGCCCCGGGCTCACCTTCGTCTCCGTCGCCCCCACCCACCGCCGGCGCGGCGTACTGACCGCCCTGATGGGGGAGATGCTCCGGCGGGCCGGGGCGCAGGGCAGTCCCGTCGCCGCCCTGTGGGCCTCCGAAGCCGCCATCTACGGGCGCTTCGGCTACGGCAGCGCCACCCAGGGCGCCACCATCGAGATCGACTCCACCCGGCCGCTGGCCCTGCGCATCGAGGCGGACCGGCGGCCGCTGCGACTGGTCGCCACCGCGGACCCCAAGGAAGCCGTCGCCGTCGTGGGCCCGTACCACGAGGCGGCCCGCGCGGTCCGGGCCGGGCGGCCCACCCGCGGCGAGCGGCGCTGGACCGAGGAGTGGCTCACCGAGCAGGACGAGGAGGACGAGGAGCTCAGCCCGCCCCGGATCATCGTCCTGGGGGAGCCCGGCGAGCCGATCGCGGGCTACGTCCTCTACCGCACGAAGCCCGAGGGCGACACCGGGGGCGTGCGGACCCCGGGCCTGGTCCGGGTCGACGAGCTGGAGGCCGACACCCCGCAGGCCGCCGCCGCGCTGTGGGAGTGCCTGGCCTCCCTCGACCTCACGGGCCGGGTCACGGCATGGGGCCGGCCGGCCGACGACCCGCTGCTGCACTTCGCCGCCGACCGGGACCAGGTCCGGGTCACCGCCGCGTTCCCGGCGCTCTGGCTGCGGCTGGTCGACGTGGCGGCGGCCCTGACCGCCCGGTCGTGGGCCGCGCCCGTGGAACTCGTACTGGAGCTGACCGACGTACGGCTGCCCGCGAACGCGGGGCGGTTCCTCCTGACGGCCGGGCCGGACGGGGCGGCGTACGAGCCCGCCGCGGGCCGGGCCGCGGACCTGACCCTGGACGTACGGGAGCTCGCGGCCTGCTACCTCGGCGGGACCCGGGCCGTCGAACTGGCCGCGGCCGCACTGGTGGTGGAGCACACCCCCGGCGCGGCGGCGGCACTGGACGCGGGACTGCGCACCGCGCTGCTGCCGCACACGGCGGACGAGTTCTGAAGGATCCGCGGCGGAGGATCCGCGGCGAGGGATCCATGGCGAAGGATCCGCGGCGGGGGAGGACGGCCCCCGCGCCGCGGACCCGGCTCAGCGGGCGGGCAGGGAGATCCGGGCCGCCGACATGCCGAAGCCGGAGCTCAGGACTCCGGTGGAGATCCCGTCGCCCAGGCGGTGCAGGTCCTCCTCGCGGTAACGGACCGTCTTCACGTGCCAGTTCAGGATTCCGGCCAGCCAGTCCTTCAACTCGCCCACGTACGCGTCGAGTCCGGCCCGGGCCCCGGCGTCCAGCTTCCAGTCCTCGTAGAGCAGCGGCAGCTGGTCCGCGACGATGTGCTCGAACTCCTCGGTGCGCTGGGTCATCAGCGAGTGGCAGATGTGCAGCGCCTCCTCGTAGCCGATGTCGAAGAAGTTGCGGGTGACGAGCACGTAGTTGTGCACCTCGCCCTCGACCTCCACCTCCTTCTGGTACGAGAAGATGTCGTTCATCAGGCACGCGGCGTCGGCGGCCGCGTTCTCCAGGGAGCGGATGGTGCCCGAGGCGTAGATGTCGTCGGGGATGCCCCGGCCCGCCTGGCCCAGCCGGCACAGGTACATCGTCAGGTGCGAGCCGAAGGTGTGCCGGCGCATCTCCGCGTAGTCCACCGGGTCGGGGATGCGGTTCTGGATCTGGTTCTCCATCTCCCACAGCCAGCTCTGCAGCATGCTCACCAGGGTGGCCCGGAACTCGGCCCGGACCTCGGGGGTCATGTCCTTGCTGGTGCGCACCCACAGGTCGCCGAGGGACCGCTCCATCGCGGTCAGTGCCACCGGCTGCTCGGCGTGGTCCACCGGGATCATGGCGACGAGCCGCGCGGTGGTGGCCTTGGCGGCGGAGAGGTTCTTGGACTGGGCGAAGACCACCGGGTAGTAGTCGTCCCCGTACGTGCCCCAGGTCAGCCAGCAGGCGTTGAGGGTCAGGGCCTCGGGGGTGGCGTCGGGGTCGATGCCCGCGGAGCAGAGCGCGAAGTCGTAGCCGCGCAGCTTCTCCTCGTTCCAGATCGCCGAGCCGGGGTCGCCGGGCTGCGGATCGATCAGGCCCATCTGCCTCGCCCAGGCGACGGACTCCTCGCGGGCGCGGGTGTGGTGGGGGCTGAGGGTGAGCGGGAACGGCATGTAGACGTCGGGGACGATCGACGGGCCGGTGTGCTCGAAGGGGACGTGGGTGAAGGAGCGCCGGCGCATGTCCAGGGCGCGGGGGGCGAGGATGGAGCGGAGGTCGAGGGCGGTGGTGCCGAGACCCGAGGGCATGAACGGCAGGGTGAGCGGGGCGGTGGCCCGGGCCTCCTTGTTCATGTAGCGACTGGAGACCATGTGCCACTCGTGGCCGCCGGACTGCCAGTCCTGGAGGCCCTTGGCGTAGGCGAGGACGGCGGCGATCTCGGCCGGGTTCATCGCGTGGTCCGCGAAGAGCTGGGGGAGTTCGGCGAGGGCGGTCTGCTCGAACTGCTGGAGCCGGGAGGTGAGGAGGTCGTTGGAGGCCTCGGCCGCCTCCTGGGTGGTGCAGCCGAGGAAGGTCTCCAACACCAGGATGGCGTTGGAGAGTTCGCCCTCTTCGGAGACCTCGCGCTGGTAGGAGAAGATGTCGTTCCTGATGTGCACGGCGTCCGAGAAGGAATCGCGCAGCACGCCGAGGGGGCGGGAGTGCGCGACGCGGGCCGGAACCTCCGCGGAGACGTATTCGATGAGCCCGGCGGACCAGGGGGCGCCGCCGACCTTGCGGCGCATCTCGATGTATTCGAGGGGGTTGGAGACCCGGCCGATGTTGATGTTGGCGAGTTCCCACATCGACTCGTCGAGCAGGTTCTTGGTGGACAGGGAGAACCGTTCCCGCCAGTCCATCGACATGGCCGGGACGGTACGGGCCCACAGGTCGGCGAGTCCGGCCTCGACGGGGTTGGTGGCCTCGGGGAACCCGTCCGCCAGGTCCATCGGCATGAAGGCGCCGAGCCGGTCGAGGTAGGCCTTGGCGCCCGCGCGGTCCTGGGAGCGTTTGAACATCTCCAGGAAGTGGTCGTCGAAGAAGAACACCCACACGTACCAGTCGGTGACCAGGGACAGCGCCTCGCTGTCGCAGTCGGGGTGGGTGTAGGAGCAGAGCAGGGCGTAGTCGTGCGAGTCGAGGTCGCGCTCCTCCCAGACGCCGGAACCTTCCAGCATCCCGAAGTCGCGGGCCCACTTCTTGGTGTGGACCCTGGCGTCCTCCAGGTGGGGGTTCAGTCGTGCCGGATAAGGCACATAGAAATCCGGCAGTTGAAACGGCTGCGTCACGGCAGGGTGGGCCTTTCATCTGACTGTCTCGTCGGTTCCCTCACGAGATCAGCAGGGCCCTACCCCGGGTGCCGGTGGGATAAGGGGGAGTTCACTTCATCAGGTGACGTGTGCGTCGTTCTGTGGCGGATGGGGCCGGTGACCGGTAGGGAGACGGGAGGGGTGGTCGAGGAGGCAGCCGGGGAGGTGGCCGAGGAGGTGGCCGGGGAGGGTCGCCGCCTCCCCGGCGCCCTCCCCGGCCGCCGGGGGCTCAGGCCCCGGCGGACTTCCGCTCGTCGAACGCCGGGTAGAACTTGCGCAGCAGGCCGAAGGTCTCGGGGAAGTCGAGCTGGCCCGGGGCGGAGCTGGCACCGAAGAAGGAGTACGTGATCCGGGACCCGAGGGCGGGGAAGAAGACGCGCGAGACCGCCCCGGCCTCGCCCATGGCGATGACGATCAGCCGGGTGTCCTCGGCTCCGGCGCGCAGCAGGAGCGAGGCCAGCCGTCGTACGTCGTCCTCGGACCGCACCATCGTGGACACCTTGACCACGTCGGCGCCGGCGCTCTTCGCGTCGTCGATGACGGCCTGGAGTTCCTCGGTGGCCGGGGTGAATTCGAAATTGTGATAGGAGACGAGCGCCACCGTGTCGTGCCGGTGGGCGGCCTCGATCACCTCGGACAGGATTTCCCCGGAGGAAAGCTCGATGTCCACGGCGTCGACCCGAGGGGCGAGCGCACGGAACAGTTCGAGCCGCTGCGCCTCGGTGCCCTGCCACTCGCCGCCTTCGCGGGCGGACCGGATCGTGGCCAGGACCGGCAGCGTCTTGAACTCGTCGACCTGGGCCAGGACGTGGTCCGTTCCGGTCGCCGCGTACCGGTCGACGCGCAGTTCGGCCACGTCGACGCCGGCGCTCTTCGCGGCGTGGGCGCGCGGCTCGGTTCCGCTGTCGTCGAAGCTGACGGCCACCAGCGGAATCCCGCCGTCGAGAAGCGCCCGCAGTGAATTCATTTCTTGGTCACAGCCTTTTCGATTCCGATATCCGACGCGAAGTGCAGGGTGAACGGGGCGGATTATACGTGGAATCCATCGGGGTGAGGGGGCTCGCCCGCCCCTTGGTCGGGCGGGCGGGCGGCGATCCCCAAGGCGCTGGTGTCGCACCCCCGGATGCTTGTCCGATTGTTCTAGGTTTGTGACATCAGTTCATACTTTGGAATTCCGAAGGGACTCTCATGGCGATCGACCTCGACAAGGTGCTGGACAAGGCGTGGGCCGACAAGCCGCTCGCGGAGGTGCTCGCGGCGCCGGTGGCCGCGCTCAAGGGCGTCACCGACAAGGACGGCGAGCTGCTGCTGGAGGCCTTCGGCGTGAAGACCGTCGCCGACTTCGGCCAGCTGAAGTACGCGCGCTGGGCGCAGGCGCTGGTCGCGCTGAACCAGACCAGCAAGTAAGCGGGGCCGGCGCACCGGCTACCCGGCGGGCCTCAGGTCCCCGTCGGGATGGGCCGCGCGCCAGGCCTTGATGGACAGGTCCCAGTCGTCGCCCGTCAGGGCGGTGAGGGAAGCGGGAAAGAGGCCGTCCTCCTCTTTCGCGATGTGGTGGTGGAGCTCCTCCACCGCACGGCGCAGGGCCGCGGCGTCCGCCGGGTCCGCCACGTCGGCGCCGGCGAGGAAGGCCGCCAGCTCGCGGTGCTCCCCGACCAGTGCCGCGATGTACGCGGCGTACTCCGGGTCCCGCTCCATGACGGCGAACAGGCCGTCCTCCTCGCCCTTCCAATGGGCGAGGAGGACGGCCGTCATCTCCGCGACGAGGGTCCGTGCCCTCGGGAGGTCCCCCGAGTCCAGGGCGCGCAGCGCGTCGCCCGCGGCGTTCGTCACCGCCTCGTGCTCGGCGATGAACTCCTTGATCAGGGGGATCTCGCGGCAGCCGCAGTAGTGGCACATGCGGCTCAGTCTGATCCAGCCGGTGCCCGGTTAGTCGCTTTCGCCTTCGAGGTTGCCCTCCGTGTCCAGGTACACCTGGCGCAGCGCCTCCAGCACCTGCGGGTCCGGCTTCTCCCACATGCCGCGGGACTCGGCCTCCAGCAGCCGCTCCGCGATCCCGTGCAGGGCCCAGGGGTTGGCCTCCTCCAGGAAGGCGCGGTTCTCCGGGTCCAGGACGTACGTCTCGGTCAGCTTGTCGTACATCCAGTCGGCGACCACGCCGGTCGTGGCGTCGTAGCCGAAGAGGTAGTCGACGGTGGCGGCGAGCTCGAAGGCCCCCTTGTAACCGTGGCGGCGCATCGCCTCGATCCACTTCGGGTTCACGACGCGGGCCCGGAAGACCCGCGAGGTCTCCTCGACCAGCGTGCGCGTCTTGACCGTCTCGGGCCGGGTCGAGTCCCCGATGTACGCCTCGGGGGCCGTGCCGCGCAGGGCGCGGACGGTGGCCACCATGCCGCCGTGGTACTGGAAGTAGTCGTCGGAGTCGGCGATGTCGTGCTCACGGGTGTCGGTGTTCTTCGCCGCGACCGTGATCCGCTTGTAGGCGGTCTCCATCTCCTCGCGCGCCGCGCGCCCTTCGAGGCCCCGGCCGTACGCGTACCCGCCCCACACCGTGTAGACCTCCGCGAGGTCGGCGTCGGTGCGCCAGTCGCGGGAGTCGATCAGCTGCAGGATGCCCGCGCCGTACGTGCCCGGGCGCGAGCCGAAGATGCGGGTGGTGGCCCGCCGCTCGTCCCCGTGCACGGCCAGGTCGGCCTGCGCGTGGGCCCGTACGAAGTTGTCCTCCGCGGGCTCCTCCAGCGAGGCCGCCAGCCGCACCGCGTCGTCCAGCAGGCCGATGACGTGCGGGAACGCGTCGCGGAAGAAGCCCGAGATGCGCAGGGTCACGTCGATGCGCGGCCGGCCGAGCTCCGCGAGCGGGATCGGCTCCAGGCCGGTGACGCGGCGCGAGGCCTCGTCCCAGACCGGGCGGACGCCGAGCAGCGCCATGGCCTCGGCCACGTCGTCGCCCGAGGTGCGCATCGCGCTCGTGCCCCACAGGGACAGGCCGACGGAGGCGGGCCATTCGCCGTTGTCCGTGCGGTAGCGGGTCAGGAGGGAATCGGCCAGGGCCTGGCCGGTCTCCCACGCGAGGCGCGAGGGGACGGCCTTCGGGTCCACCGAGTAGAAGTTGCGGCCGGTCGGCAGCACGTTGACCAGACCGCGCAGCGGGGAACCGGAGGGGCCCGCCGGGACGAACGCGCCGTCCAGGGCGCTGACCACGTGGGTGATCTCGTCGGTGGTGCCGGCCAGGCGCGGGACGACCTCGCGGGCCGCGAAGTCCAGTACGGCCGCCACCTCCGCCGAATGACCGGCGGCCACGGAAGCCACCGCCTCCGGCGCCCAGTTCGCGTCCTCCATCGCCTGGACCAGCGCGCGGGCCGTCTCCTCCGCCTCGTCGGCGGTGGTGCGGGTGGCCGCGGACTCGTCGAGGCCGAGCGCTTCGCGCAGACCCGGCAGGGCCGTCGTACCGCCCCAGATCTGACGGGCGCGCAGGATGGCGAGGACCAGGTTGACGCGGGCGTCGCCGGTCGGGGCGCCGCCCAGGACGTGCAGACCGTCGCGGATCTGGGCGTCCTTGATCTCGCACAGCCAGCCGTCGACGTGCAGCAGGAAGTCGTCGAAGCCGTCGTCGTCGGGACGCTGCTCCAGACCCAGGTCGTGGTCCAGCTTCGCGGCCTGGATCAGCGTCCAGATCTGCGCGCGGATGGCCGGCAGCTTCGCCGGGTCCATCGCGGAGATCTGGGCGTACTCGTCGAGGTGCTGCTCCAGGCGCGCGATGTCGCCGTACGACTCCGCGCGCGCCATCGGCGGCACCAGGTGGTCGACCAGGGTGGCGTGCACCCGGCGCTTGGCCTGGGTGCCCTCGCCCGGGTCGTTGACCAGGAACGGGTAGATGAGGGGCAGGTCGCCGAGCGCGGCGTCGGGGGCGCAGGACGCGGAGAGGCCGGCGTTCTTGCCCGGCAGCCACTCCAGGTTGCCGTGCTTGCCCAGGTGGATCATCGCGTCGGCGCCGAAACCGCCGTCCTCGGCCCGGGCCTGGATCCAGCGGTACGCGGCCAGGTAGTGGTGCGAGGGCGGCAGGTCCGGGTCGTGGTAGATCGCGATCGGGTTCTCACCGAAGCCGCGCGGCGGCTGGATGAGGATGAGGAGGTTGGCGCGGCGCAGGGCCGCCAGCACGATGTCGCCCTCGGGGTTCGCGGAGCGGTCCACGAACATGTTGCCCGGGGCCTCGCCCCAGTGCTGCTCCACGCTCGCGCGCAGATCGGCCGGGAGCTCGGCGAACCAGCGCTTGTAGTCGGCCGCCGGGATCCGGACCGGGTTGCGGGCGAGCTGCTCCTCGGTGAGCCAGTCCTGGTCGTGGCCGCCGGCCTCGATCAGGGCGCGGATCAGCTCGTCGCCGTCGCCGGAGACCAGGCCCGGGACGTCCTCGACGGGACCGAAGTCGTACCCGCCCGCGATGAGCGTGCGCAGCAGCTCCACGGCGCTGGCCGGGGTGTCCAGGCCGACCGCGTTGCCGATGCGGGAGTGCTTGGTGGGGTACGCGGAGAGGACCAGGGCGATCTTCTTGTCGCGGCGCTCGATGTGGCGCAGGCGCGCGTGCCGCACGGCGATGCCGGCCACGCGGGCGGCCCGCTCGGGGTCGGCGACGTAGGCGGGCAGCCCGTCCTCGTCCAGCTCCTTGAAGGAGAACGGGACGGTGATCAGGCGGCCGTCGAACTCCGGGACGGCGACCTGGGTGGCGGCGTCGAGGGGGGACAGGCCCTCGTCGTTCTCCTCCCAGGCGGACCGGGAACCGGTCAGGCACAGGGCCTGCAGGATCGGCACGCCGAGGGCGGCCAGGGCGCCGGCGTCCCAGGACTCGTCGTCACCGCCCGCGGAGGCGGTGGCGGGCTTCGTGCCGCCCGCGGCGAGGACCGTGGTCACGATCGCGTCGGCGGACGCGAGCTGCTCGATGAGCTCCGGCTCCGGGGAGCGGAGGGAGGAGACGTAGAGGGGGAGCGCCTGGGCGCCGTGGGCCTCGATCGCCTCGGAGAGCGTGTGCACGAAGGCGGTGTTGCCGCTCATCTGGTGCGCGCGGTAGTAGAGCACCGCGATCCGGGGCCCTTCGGTGCGCTGCGGGGTGCGCTCCAGCGGGCCCCACGTGGGGGAGGCCGCCGGGGGCTCGAAACCGTGGCCGGTGAGCAGCACGGTGTCGGAGAGGAAGCGGGCGAGCTGCTCCAGGTTGGCCGGGCCGCCGTGGGCGAGGTAGCCGTGCGCCTCGGCAGCGATGCCGATCGGGACGGTCGAGGCTTCCATCAGCTGTGCGTCGGGGGCCTGTTCGCCGGTCAGTACGACCACCGGGCGGGTCTGGCCGGGGGCCAGGAGCAGGTCGAGGCCGTCCTGCCAGGCGCGCAGGCCGCCGAGGAGGCGTACGACGACCAGGGTGACGCCGTCGAGGAGACCCGGGAGGTCGTCGAGGGGAAGGCGGGAGGGATTGGCGAACCGGTACGGGACGGGAGCGTCCCCGGCGGTCGCTGCGCGGGCGCTGAGCAGATCGGTGTCGGACGTCGACAGCAGCAGGATCATGCGGCGGCAGGCCTTCCTCGGGGTTTCCGCGCCCCGGGCAGTGAGGACGGCGGGAGTTCCTGACTCATCCGGTGCGGCTCGCTGCCGCGCGGATTCACAGTGGCGGGACCGCGCCGGATTCGCACCGGGCTTCCTCCCATGTCGCCGTCCTCGGCGATGGCGGGCCTGTTGGCCGCCTGGGACTCATCTTAGGGGGCTGGTGAGCGGGGGTCTCGGGCCGGGTCCGGGCGTTGGGCCGGTGCCGTGCCGGCGGTGCGGTCGGGTGCGGCGCCGCTGCCGGGGCTCTGCCCCGGGCCCCGCGCCTCAAACGCCGGCGGGGCTGGATTGGGCGGGCGTCGGGTGTCGAGCGCCGGCCGGGTGGGATTGGGCGGGCGTCGGGTGTCGAACGCCGGCCGGGTGGGATTGGGCGGGGGTCGGGTGGGATCGGGTGCGGTTCGGGGTGGCTGGTTCGGGGTGGTGATCGACACAGGGGGTGGGCGCAGAATCGTGGGTATGCTCGCCGCCATGCCCACGCCCCCCTCCGCCACAGCGCGGGACGAACCCGTCATACGGGATCGCGGCGACGCCTGCCCCGGCGCGCTGCGCCTGCACGCCGCCGATGACGGGTACCTGGCGCGGGTCCGGATCCCCGGGGGTCTGCTGACCGCCCGGCAGGCCTCGGCGCTGGCCTTGGCCGCCGACCGGTTCGGGGACGGGCACCTGGAACTCACCTCGCGCGGGAACGTGCAGCTGCGCGGGCTCGCCGAAGGCTGCGGCGCGGGGCTGGCGGAGCTGCTGGACGCGGCCGGACTGCTGCCCGCCCCCGGCCACGAGCGGGTACGGAACGTCGTGGCGACCCCGCTGTCCGGGATCCTGGGCTCCGAGCGGCCCCATGTGACGCCCTGGGTCGGGGAGTTGGACCGGCTGCTGTGCGCGAGCACCCGCGCGACGGGCCTGTCCGGACGGTTCCTGTTCGCCATCGACGACGGGCGCGGGGACGTCGCCGCACTCGACCCCGATGTCACCCTGCTCGGCGCACCGCGGGGCCGGGCGCTGGTCCGGCTCGGCGCGGCCCGGGACGCCGTGGAGGTGGACCCCGCCGACGCACCCCGGGCGGCGCTGCTCGCGGCCGAGTACTTCCTCGACTCCGCGGACGCCGCCGGCACCCGCGCCTGGCGGGTGTCCGAACTGCCCGCCGTACACGCCCTGGAGGCCGTCGAGTTCGCGGCACGGCTCGGGGCGGCCGGCATCGCGGCGGACCTCGTTCCCGAGGTGGCCTGGCCGTACGCCCCGCCGCCCAAGCCGTGGGGCCCCGGTACCGGTGACCGTACGCCGCTGTGCGTCCTGCCCCCGCTCGGCCGGCTCACCGCGGAGCAGTGGCGGGTACTGGTCCGGGTCGCGGGCGGCGGAGGGGGAGCCACGGACGCCGACGGCGGCAGCGGCACCGGCGGCGGAAGCGCCGGTGACGGCGAGCTGCGGATCACCCCCTGGCGGAGCATCGTCCTGCCCCGCGCGAGCACCCGGCGGCCCGTCGACGGCTACGCGCAGCTCGTGGCCGCCGGCCTGTCCGTCGCGCCCGACGGCCCCTGGGAGTCCGTCACCGCCTGTACCGGGCAGCCGGGTTGCGCCAAGGCGCTGTCCGACGTGCGCGCCGACGCGCGGGCCGTCGTGGCCGCGGCCGGTGCGGCCGGTGCGGCCGGTGCGGCGCCGACCGGGCCCGGCGGCGCACCCGTGCACTGGTCCGGGTGCGAGCGCCGGTGCGGGCATCCGCGCGGCGCCGCCTGGATCGACCTCGTCGCCACCCCCGGCGGGTACCGCCTCGACGGTCGCCCGGTGCCGTCCCACGAACTTGCCCAGGCCGTCGCCGACGCGCGCAGCCAACCCCGAGTGTCCGAAGACGCAGTGAAGAAATGAGCGAGTACACCGTGTTCGAGTACGAGAAGGACGGCGCCGAGATCTACCGCCAGTCCTTTGCCACGATCCGCGCCGAGGCGGACCTTTCCGGGCTGCCCGCCTCGGTCGCCCAGGTCGCGGTGCGCATGATTCACGCCTGCGGGATGACCGACCTGACCCGGGACCTGGGCTACTCGCCCGAGGTCGTCCTGCGGGCGCGTGCCGCCCTGGAGGCCGGCGCGCCGATCCTGTGCGACGTGCAGATGGTCGCCAGCGGGGTCACCCGCAAGCGGCTGCCCGCCGACAACCAGGTGATCTGCACCCTGTCCGACCCGGCCGTGCCGGAGCTCGCCGCGAAGATGGGCACGACGCGCAGCGCCGCCGCCCTCGAAGTCTGGCGGGACCGGGGCCTGTTGGAAGGTTCGGTGATCGCGGTCGGGAACGCGCCGACCGCGCTCTTCCGGCTGCTGGAGATGATCGAGGAGGGAGCCCCGCGCCCCGCCGCGGTCATCGGGGTCCCCGTCGGCTTCATCGGCGCCGCCGAGTCCAAGGACGCCCTCGCCGAACACCCCTCGGCACTCGACCACTTGATCGTCCGTGGTCGGCGCGGTGGCAGCGCCATGGCCGCGGCCGCCGTCAACGCCATCGCGAGCGTGGCCGAATGAGCGCCGGACGGCTTTACGGAGTGGGGCTCGGCCCCGGCGACCCCTCGCTGATGACGCTGCGCGCCGTCGAGGTGATCGCGCAGGCCGACGTGGTCGCGTACCACTCCGCCCGCCACGGCCGCTCGATCGCCCGCTCCATCGCCGCGAAGCACCTGCGCGACGACCACATCGAGGAGCCGCTGGTCTACCCGGTCACCACCGAGACCACCGACCACCCCGGCGGCTACCAGGGCGCGATGGAGGAGTTCTACGAGGCCTCCGCCGCCCGGCTCGCCGTCCACCTGGACGCCGGCCGGACCGTCGCCGTGCTCGCGGAGGGCGACCCGCTCTTCTACAGCTCGTACATGCACATGCACAAGCGGCTCTCCGACCGGTACGAGACCGAGGTGATCCCCGGGGTGACCTCGGTGAGCGCCGCCGCCGCCCGGCTCGGGACCCCGCTCGTCGAGGGCGAGGAGGTGCTGACGATCCTGCCCGGCACCCTCTCCGAGGAGGAGCTCACGGCCCGCCTCGCCGCCACCGACTCGGCGGTCGTGATGAAGCTCGGCCGCACCTTCCCCGCCATCCGGCGGGCCATGGAGAACAGCGGCCGGCTCGCCGAGGCGCGCTACGTGGAGCGCGCGACGATGGCGGGGGAGCGGACGGGCCTCCTCGCGGACACCGACCCCGAATCCGTGCCCTACTTCGCCGTCGCCGTGCTGCCCAGCCGGATCGGGAACCCGGGCAGCGTGCCGTCCGGTCCCGGCGAGGTCGCCGTGGTCGGCACCGGCCCGGCCGGACCGCTGTGGCTGACCGCCGAGACCCGGCGGGTGCTGGCCGACGCCGAGGTGCTGGTCGGGTACACGACGTACCTGGACCGGGTCCCGGTCAAGCCGGGCCAGATCCGGCACGGCTCGGACAACAAGGTCGAGTCGGAGCGCGCCGAGTTCGCCCTCGACCTCGCCCGGCGCGGCAAGCGGGTGGCCGTGGTCTCCGGCGGCGACCCCGGGGTCTTCGCCATGGCCACCGCCGTCCTGGAGGTCGCGGGGCAGCCCGGGTACGAGGACGTGCCCGTACGGGTCCTGCCCGGGGTCACGGCCGCCAACGCGGCGGCCGCCGCGGCCGGAGCCCCGCTCGGCCACGACTACGCCACCATCTCCCTCTCCGACCGGCTCAAGCCCTGGGAGGTCATCGCGGAGCGGCTGCGCGCGGCCGCCGCGGCGGATCTCGTACTGGCCCTGTACAACCCGGGCTCGCGCAGCCGGACCTGGCAGGTGGCGCAGGCCCGCGAACTGCTCCTGGAGCTGCGCGCACCGCAGACCCCGGTGGTCGTCGCGCGCGACGTGGGCGGACCGGAGCAGTCGGTACGGATCGTCACGCTGGCCGAACTGGAGCCGTCCGAGGTGGACATGCGGACGATCCTGCTGATCGGCTCCTCGCAGACCCGGGTGACCGAGCGGCCCGACGGGTCGCGTGTGACCTGGACCCCGCGCCGGTACGGCTGATCCAGTACGAGCCCCACTGGGGCCCGACGGCCCCGCCGGGCAGGTGCTCGGCGGGGCCGGTTCCAAGGGGCTCCGGCCGTTAGCCGGGGGTGACCGCGAAGCGTACGGAGCGGACCAGGAGGTCGTCGCGCGCCGGGTTGCCGTGCGCGCGGAGCTTCCACTCGGGGCCCTGGCAGTTGGCTCCCGTGTAGACGACCACGGCGGAGTCCGTGTCGTTGTGCGGCCCGTAGCCGGGCTGCACCTCGTCGTCGCCGACGGCGTAGAGGTTGACGCACTTGCCGCTGTGCGGGTCGTGCAGGGTCACGTGCTGCTCCTGCGCGTAAGCGTCGACGTACTTGTAGTGGAAGTAGCCTTCGGCGGCGGAGGCCGAACCGGGCAGCGACAGGATCAGGGCGAAGGCCGCCATGGCGGCTGCGGCGGTGGTGCGGAGCTTCATGAGGGAGTGGATCCCTTTCCGTGGGGGCGGGTCGGGCGGTGCGGGCACGACCCTAGGAGGGCTCCGAACGGCGAATCGATCCTCCGCGATCCGTCGGCGTGGCGGGCCCCATCCCCTCAGGCTCGGCCGGACAGCCAGGTCCGCACCTCGTCCACGGAGCCGGTCTGCGGGACGCCCTCCGGCACCGGCGGGCGGCGGACGACGAGCACCGGGACACCGGCCTCGCGGGCGGCAGTGAGCTTGGGGGCGGTGGCCGAGCCGCCGCTGTCCTTGGTGACCAGGAGGTCGATGCGGTGGCGGGCCAGCAGCCCCCGCTCGTCGGCGAGGGTGAACGGGCCGCGGGCGAGCAGGACTTCGAGGCGCGGCGGCGCGGGCGCGGCCGGCGGATCCACCGAACGCACCAGGAACCAGGGCTCCGTGAGGTGCGCGAAGCTGTGCAGGCCCATCCGGCCGGTGGTCAGGAAGACCCGGGTGCCGAGGCCCGGCAGCAGGGCGGCCGCCTCGGTGAGGGAGTCCGCGAAGTGCCAGTCGTCCCCGGGGCCCGGGGACCAGCCGGGGCGGCGCAGCGCGAGCAGCGGCACGCCCGAAAGGGCGGCCGCCCCGGCCGCGTTGAAGCTCATCCGCTCCGCGAAGGGGTGCGTGGCGTCGACCAGGTGCGTGACCCCGTGGGCGGCGATCCAGGCCGCCAGCCCGTCCGGACCGCCGAAGCCGCCGATCCGGGTCTCGCCGGGCGGGAGCACCGGATCGGCGACCCGGCCGGCCAGTGAGGTGGTGACCCGCAGGGCGGCGGGGGCGGCGGAGGCGTCGAGGGTGCCGGGGGCGTCTGAGGCGCCGGTCAGCGACTCCGCCAGGCGCCGGGCCTCGGTGGTTCCGCCGAGGATCAGGACGTGCGGAAGCGGGCCGCGGCCACCCGGATCAACACGCATGCCGGTCGCGCTCGGCGGAGTACAGGTGACTGTCGCGGAACTGCTCGGCGCCCAGGGTGCGGCCCACCAGGATGACGGCCGTGCGGACCAGCCCGGCCTCCTTCACCTGGGCGGCGATGTCGGCCAGCGTTCCGCGCAGGATCAGTTCGTCGGGCCGGCTGGCCATCGCGACGACCGCCGCCGGGCACTCGGGCCCGTAGTGCGGCAGGAGTTCGTCGACGACCCGGTCGACGTAGCGGGTGGCCAGGTGCAGCACCAGCAGGGCCCCGCTGCGGCCCAGCGTGGCGAGGTCCTCGCCGGGCGGCATCGGCGTGGCCTGCTGGGAGATCCGGGTCAGGATCACGGTCTGGCCGACGGTGGGGACGGTCAGCTCCCGCTTCAGCGCGGCGGCCGCGGCGGCGAAGGCGGGGACGCCGGGGACGACCTCGTACGGGATGCCGGCCGCGTCGAGCCGCCGCATCTGCTCCGCGACGGCGCTGAAGACGGACGGGTCGCCGGAGTGGAGCCGGGCCACGTCCTGGCCCGCCGCGTGCGCGCGTACGCACTCGGCGATGATCTCGTCCAGGTTCAGCTGCGCGGTGTCGATGAGACGGGCGTCCGGCGGGCACTCGGCGAGCAGCTCGCGCGGGACCAGGCTGCCCGCGTACAGGCAGACGGGGGCGGCGGCCAGCGTCCGGGCGCCGCGCACCGTGATCAGGTCGGCGGCCCCGGGGCCCGCACCGATGAAGTACACGGTCATGTCGTCTGATCCACCATTTCGGGGTCGGGCAGGTCGGGCAGGTCGGTCTGGTCGGGCGCGGGGTGCGGGTGGGACGGGTGCGGCTTGGTGACCGTCCACTGGGTGACGGGCATCGCCTGGCGCCAGCCCGTGAAACCGCCGACCGGTACGGCGTGCGCGACGGCCAGCTTGACCAGTTCGCCGCCGTGGCGGCGGTAGCGGTCGGCGAGGACCGCCTCCGACTCCAGGGTGACGGTGTTGACCACGAGCCGGCCGCCGGGGGCCAGCGCCTCCCAGGCCGCGTCGAGCAGGCCCGGCGCGGTCAGGCCGCCGCCGATGAACACGGCGTCGGGGGAGGGCAGCCCGGCGAGCGCGCAGGGCGCGGAGCCGGTGACCACGCGCAGGCCGGGTACGCCGAGCGCGGCCGCGTTACGGGTGATCCGCGCGGCCCGCTCCGTCACCCGCTCCACGGTCACCGCCCGGCAGGAGGGGTGCGTGCGCATCCACTCGATGCCGATGGAGCCGGAGCCGCCGCCGATGTCCCACAGGAGTTCGCCGGGGGCGGGGGCGAGGGCGCACAGGGTGGCGGCGCGGACGTGGCGCTTGGTGAGCTGGCCGTCGTGCTCGTAGGCGGTGTCGGGCAGGCCGGGGGTCGAGCCGAGCCGCGGGGCCTCGGCGCGGGGGTCGCGGCGGCAGTCGACGGCGACGACGTTGAGAGGGTCGCCGGGCGGGTGTTCCCAGCTCTGGGCGAGGCCCTCGTACGTGTCCTCGCGCTCCGAGCCGAGCTGTTCCAGGACGCGCATCCGGCTGGGGCCGAAGCCCCGCTCTCGAAGCAGAGCGGCGATCTCGTTCGGGGTCACTGCTCCGGCGCTCAGCACCAGCACCCGGCGGCCCTCGTACAGCGCGGCCGCGAGCCGGGCCACCGGACGGCCGACCACCGTGACCACCTCGGTGTCCTCCACCGGCCAGCCGAGGCGGGCGCAGGCGTAGGACACGGAGGAGGGGTGCGGCAGGACGTGCAGGGCGTCCGGTCCGAGCTCCTCGGACAGGGCGCGGCCGATCCCGTAGAACATCGGGTCGCCGCTGGCCAGCACCGCGATGCGGCGGCCCGCGTGCTCGGCCATCAGCTTCGGCACGGCCGGGCGCAGCGGGCTGGGCCACGCCACGCGGGCGCCGCCGCATTCCCCGGGCGGGAGCAGGTCCAGCTGCCGGGGCCCGCCGATCAGCACCTCGGCCCCGGCCAGCGCGGCCCGGGCGGGGGCGGTGAGCCCGTCCCAGCCGTCGGCGCCGAGGCCGACGACCGACACGGGTGTGGGGGGCGGTGCGGAGCTCACTGGGTGGACCTCGGGGTACGGGAAGCGGGTGGACCCGCAGCCTACTGGGCCCCCGCTGCGCCTCCGGCGGGCGGGCCCCGGGGTCGGGGCGGGGCGGCTCGGGTGCGTCAGCCGCCCAAGGCGGGGAGGGCCAGGCGGTAGGTCCCGTAGAGGAAGGGGGCAGCGGAGGCGCTGATGGTCAAGAAGGCGCCCAGCCGGCTTCTCATGCCGTCCGGCCCCACGCAGACGACCGCGGTCTCCGGCTTCCGCGGGTGGTAGGCGACCCGGATGGGCCCGCCCCTGTTGTTGCCGCGGACGTACCGGGTCACACCGCCGGTGTCCACGTACGCGTTGGTGGTGTCGCCGTTCCGGTAGACCTGCCGCCCCTCCACGGTGATGCCGTGGCGAGGCAAGTACCACAGGCTCCACAGATCCGGAATGACGGGGGCGGCGTAGAAGGCGAGCCCGACGCCGACTTCCCCGAGCAGCAGGGTCGCGATCGCGCGGCCCGCGTCCTCGCCGGCGAACCCCACGGCTGCGGCGAGCAGCGCGACCGCGACCGCGGTGGCGAACCCAGCCCGCCTGAGCCCGGCCGGCCCCCGTTCTTCTTCCTCTTCGTCGGCGTTCCCGAAGCCGCGCGTGACGACGAGTGCGGCGCCGTCGAGCGCCTCTTCACCCGAGGCGCGCTCGGGCAGCGTGGCGTTCACCGCGTCCGCGAAGACGGTGGCGGCGACCGCGCTGACGCCCTCGACCCGGTACGCGGTCGGCTCGGTTCCCGCCGGCGCCGTCAACTCGACGGCCACGTCACGCCGTTCGGCCCGGACCAGAGCGATCGCGGCGAGGGGGATGCGCACCTCGTCGTCCGGGCGGCGCAGCAGGAGCTGCTCGCCCGCGCAACGGAGTTCGGTGCCCTTGTCGCCGCGGAGGACGGGTAGGGGCGAAGTGATCGACATGCGCGTGATCGTAAGGCGCCAAGACCCTGATGGTGAAGGGGGTTTGTGGGGGTTTCAGTGCGGCCTCCCGGTGTCGTAGGTTGTGGGCATGGTGACTGTCGTGCTCGTCTGCTTCGCGCTCGCCTCCCTGCCGGGCTGCATATTCGGGCTGATGGGCATGAAAGGGGAGGGGGGTGCGGCGAAGGAGATGAAGGAACTGGCCGAGTCCGGCATCGAGACGCAGGCCCGCCTGGTGGAGCTGGTGCCGTTCGGCAAGCTCGGCTTCGCGCACGTCGCGTACGAGTTCAGGACCCCGGACGGCCGGTCCGCCGTACACAGGGCGGGCGCGAACTTCGGACCCGCGCACGTGGTCGGCGACTCCTACCCCCTGGTCCACCACCCGCAGAAGACGAAGATCGTGGTCATGGGGACGATGTCGAACGTCCGCAAGGAGCGCAGGTATCGCGAGGGCGGCGTGAGGCAAGCGAAGCTGTTCGCCCTCGGATCCCTCCTGGCGGGCGTGCTGGCGGTCACGGGCCTCGTGCTCGGCCACTGACGGCTCCTGGCGTTACCCGGCGGCCCCCGGCGGTACCTGACGGCCTGACGGCCTGACGGCACCTGGCGGCTCTTGGCGGACCCGGCCCGGGTGGACGGGAGGCCGGGAGTAGGGTGCGGGGGCCGGTGGGCCGTGGGGCCGCCGGGAGGGGAGGCGTGGCCATGGCGGGCTGGAAGGCGAGCCGGATTCCGGATCAGAGCGGACGGGCGGCCGTAGTCACCGGGGGCAACAGCGGGATCGGCTACGCCGCCGCCAGGGAACTCGCCCGCCGCGGCGCGGCGGTGGTGCTCGCCTGCCGGAGCGCGGCGCGGGGCCGGGCCGCCGAACTCGCGTTGCGGGGCGAAGTGCCCGGCGCCGACGTGGAGTTCATGGCACTGGACCTGGCCGATCTGGCCTCCGTACGGGAGTTCGCGGCCGCGTACGGGCGGCGGCGGGACGGCGCCCTTGATCTGCTCGTCAACAACGCCGGTGTGATGGCGCTGCCGTACGGCCGGACCGCCGACGGGTTCGAGACGCAGTTCGGGGTCAACCACCTCGGGCACTTCGCCCTCACCGGCCTGCTGCTGCCCCGGCTCCGCGACGCCCCGCCCGGCGCCCGGATCGTCAATGTCTCCAGCGGCTTCCACGCCCTCGGAGACGTGGACCACGAGGACCTCAACGGTGAGCGGAGCTACCGGCGTTGGATCGCCTACGGCCGTTCCAAGACCGCGAACCTGCTCTTCACCCACGAGCTCGCCCGGCGCCTCGCGAGCGCCGGATCCGGGATCGTCGCGGCCGCCGCCCACCCCGGCTACTCCGCCACGAACCTGCACGTCGCCGCGGCCCCGCAGGCGGGCACCACGCTGACCTCGCGGCTCGCGGTCGCCGCCAACGGCCTCGGCGTCGTCATCGGCAACGGGGTCATCGCCCAGCCCGCGGCCTCCGGCGCGCTGCCCACCCTGTACGCGGCCACCGCCCCCGGGGTCCGGCCGGACGAGTTCATCGGGCCGCGGTTCAGCATCCGGGGCGCACCGCACCGCTCCTGGCGGGCGAAATGGACCCTGGACGACAAGTCCGGCGAACGTCTCTGGGGTGCCTCCGAAAAGCTCACCGGAGTCTCGTACGCGTCTCTTTCGCGCTGAATCCCCGGGGGCTAACTTGCTACTCGCCAGTCACTTCAGGCTGTCGAGTGGAAGCATCCCCCTGGGAGAGCCATGCGCAGATCCGCCCTGCCCGTGCCCCTGTTGTTCCCGATGCTCGTCGCCCTGGCCGCGGCCCTCGCCGCGGCGCTCGTCGCCACCCTGCTCACCGCCCCGACGGCACGGGCCGCGGACTCCGCGGAGGACGCCGCCCGTGCGCAGCGGCGTACGCCGGTCGTGCTCGTCCACGGTTTCGGGGACACCGCGGCCTCCCTCGACGGGCTGGAGGACCATCTGCACGACCAGGGGTGGCTCTCCAGCGACCTCGCCGAATTCGGCTACGACTGGGCCGCCACCAACGACTCCAACGCCGCCCGTTTCGGTGCTTTCCTCACCGAGCGGTTCGGCAGCCGGCCCGTCGATGTGGTCGCTCACAGCATGGGCTCGCTGCTGACCCGCAAGTACCTGAAGGACGGCGGGAGTTCCCGGGTCCGCGCCTGGATCTCGCTCGGCGGGCCCAACCACGGGGCGGGGGACGCCGCACCCTGCGGACCCTTCGCGACCTTCTGCGACATCCACGCGGCCTCGCTCGCGGACATGACCCCGGGCAGCCCCTTCCTGAACTCCCTCAACGCGGGCGACGAAACCCCGGGCGCCACCCGCTACACCACCATCAGCTCCACCTGCGACCAGCAGATCCCGCCCGGCGACAGCCGCGCCCCGCGCTCCACCGAGCTGGCGGGGGCCGTGAACCACGTCCTGCCGGTGGGAGACAGCGGCTGCCCCTCGCACTACGGGCTGCTCGGCAACGACTGGGTGCGCCGGCAGATCGTCGCCGAGTTCTCCAAGGACCCGGTGAGCGAAGTGGAGCTGAAGACGGGGCCGTTCCGGATCACCGTCGACTCGGCCCGTTTCACCTCCGGTGGCGAGAGCGGGCCCGAGCTCTACGACGGCCTCACCCTGACCACCGACGGGACGGCCCGCTCCCTCTGGCGCCGCGACCGGTCCGGCGCCACCGCCTTCCCCGACCACGACCCCTGGTTCGGACTCGACGACTCCTCCCGGAGCCAGGTCTTCAGCGGCCGGGCGACCGTCACCGCCTACCTCACCGACGCCGACTACAGCGCCGGGAACAACGACGACGTGATGGCCGCCGGCCGCGTCCACTGGGACCCGGCGCTCGGCTTCGGCCGGTTCACCGCCGAGATGGCCGGTGTGGACGGCGGCGTAGCCTCCGTCACCTACACCGTCACCCCGGTGCAGGGCGTTCCCGCCTGCCGGGTCCGGGTGGACCAGGCGGAGTTGACCTACTTCGACGACGGCACGACCCGCCCCGCGCTCTACGGGGACATCGCGGTCCGGACCGGCGACGGTGCGCGCACCGCCGTGTGGTCGCGCTCCGGCTCCGCCCCGTCGACCTTCCCCAACCAGGGCAACCGCAGCAACCCGGACCCGTACTTCTACCAGCGCGTCGGCTCGGGGGCCACGTACGGCCCCGGCCCGTTCGAGATCGGCGTCTTCCTCTGGGACTACGACGCCTCCTCGGCCGATGACCTGGTCGCCCGGGGCACGGTGGCCTGGGATCCGTACACCGACCGGCCGGGCACCCGTACGAGCGAGTTCCGCGGGGACGACGGAGGGCTCGTGAAGGTCACCTGGACCGCCCTCTGCCCCTGACCCGGCGGGGGCGCGCCCCGGTATGAGCCCGTCCGCCCCCGTCGAGCCTCCGGGCGCCCCGTCCGGGCCCTGACCAGGGCGCCCCGTCGGCAGTCACACTCGGCGGCATGGACGACGACGCGACGGACAACCACCTACGTACCACCGGCCCGCAGGCCGGACCGCACGCCGAGGGCCGAGCCGGGGAGCACGCCGAGAACCACGCCGGGGATCATGCCGAGAACCACGCCGGGGATCATGCCGAGGGCCGCGCCGGGGACCATGCCGTGGTCCTCGGCGCGGGCATGGCCGGACTGCTGGCCGCGCGGGTGCTCGCGATGCGGTTCTCCCGGGTCACCGTGCTCGAACGGGACGAACTACCGCACGGCGAGCCGGTGTTCAGGCCCGGAATACCCCAGTCCCGGCACACGCACGTCCTGTGGGCGCGGGGCGTGGAGCTGATCGAGCGGATGCTGCCGGGCACCACCGGCAAGCTGCTGGCCGCGGGGGCGGTCCTCGTCGAATCGCCGCGCGATTTCCTCTGGCTGAGCCCGGCCGACTGGTTCGGGCCGGTGCCGGGGGCCAGGGTCCTGCTCGCGAGCCGGGAACTGCTCGACCGGACGGTGCGCGCGGAGGTCCTGCGCAACCCCCGCGTGCGGATCCGGGGCGGTGCGACGGCCGCCGGACTCGTGGCCGGGCCGGACGGCCGCACGGTGACCGGTGTGCGGCTGCGCGACGGTGAGCGGCTGGCCGCACGCCTCGTCGTCGATGCGACCGGCCGCACCTCGAAGGCCCCCGCCTGGCTCACGGAGATCGGCCACGCGGCGCCGGCGGTCACCCGCTACGACTCCCATCTCGGCTACTCCAGCCGCTACTTCGAGATGCCGGAGGATCCGTCCCGGAGCTGGCAGGGCGTGTACGTGCAGGGCCGGCCGGACCTTCCGCGCGGCGGCGTGCTGATGCCGCTGGACGGGAACCGCTGGCTGGTGACCCTCGTCGGCAACGGCGAACACGCCCCGCCCGTGCGGGAGGAGGAGTTCCTGCCGTTCGCGCGGAGCCTGCGCAGTCCGGCCCTGTACGACGCCATCCGGGACGCGGTCCCGCTGTCCGCGCCGACCGCCTTCCGCAATACGGCGAACGAATGGCGGCATTACGAACGCCTGGAGCGCTGGCCGGCCGGCTTTCTGGTCCTCGGCGACGCCATCTGCCGCTTCAACCCGGTGTACGGGCACGGGATGACGGTCGCCGCGCTCGCCGCGGAGGCCCTGGCCAAGGAGATCCGCACCCTGGACCCGGAGCGGATCGCCGCGGCCTCCCGCCGCATCCAGCGCCGGACCAGCACGGTGGCCGCGGTGCCCTGGCAGATCGCCACCAGCGAGGACATGCGCTACGCGGTCACGGAAGGCCCCCCGCCGGACCGGGCCACGCGGATCCTGCAGCGCTACATGGCCCGGGTGATGGCGGGAGCCAACTCCGACCCGGTGATCGCCGCCCGCTTCTTCGGGGTGCTGTCGCTGACCCGCCCGCCGGGCACCCTCCTGGACCCCGTCACGATGGTCCGCGTCCTGTCCAAGCCGCGGCTCCCGGACACCCCGGAAACCACCGCCTACCCGCCGCACCACGGCCCGCCCGCGGAACGGGAGGCACGCAGCAGCGCTTAGGGGGTGGGGCGGGGGAGGGCCGGCGGGGCCACGCCGATCCGGCGGGGCACCCGTTCTGTCTGGTGCGCCACTGAGCGGCGGTGTCCGCCGGCCCTCCCCCCGTTCACCTTCGGCGGGTCACTTCGACGGGCTGAGCTGCACCGTCGTCAGGGCCCCGCCCGCGGCCTCCTTCACCACCGTGAGCCGGGTCCCGGTGTCCGGCACCTTGACTCCGAGCTGCGGCAGCCCCGCGTTCCAGTACGTGCCGTGGCGGTCGTCGAAGACCGGTACGCCGCTCCGGGCCGGGATCACGGTCGGGACGCCCGCCTTGTGCAGGACGATCCGGTCGCTCCTCCCGAGCGAGAAGGGCGCGTCGAAGGTCTGCGCCCGTGCGTTGAGCAGCGTGCCGTCCGCGTGGGTCAGCGGATCCGGACGGGAGTCGACGGGCAGCAGCATGCCGCCGCCGGGGTGCGCCTTGGTGGTGTTGTCGCTGTACGCCGTGTCCCAGAGCCAGATCAGCACGCCCTGCTGGTACGGGTAGAACTCCACCTTGTCGCCCGTGAAGCCGAAGTTGTACGGCCCGGTCCGCAGCTGGCGGCCGTAGCCGGTGTAGCGGCGGTTCTCCACGAAGTACGCCCGCGGGTGCTGCTCGCTGCCCGTACGGCCCTCCGTACGGGACCACTTGACCGCCGTCCAGCCGTTGGCGCCCTGCTCCGCCCCGTCGCGCAGCAGCACCCGGCCGTCGTCGCCCGCCGTGACGCGGATGTCGTCGAAGGTGACGCCCTTGCCGTGGGTGTTGCTGTCGGAGGTGACGCGCAGTCTCAACTGGACGGAAGTGCCCGCGAATTGGGTCAGCGGGACCGAGAGCTGCGTCCAGCCGGCCGAGGTGCCGGAGACACCCTTCGTCCCGATCGGCGCGCCGTCCACCGTGCCCGGCAGTGCCGTCCAGGCGGCTCCGCCGTCCGTGGAGGCCTCCACCGTCAGGTAGTCGAAGTCCTGCTCGATGTCGTACCAGACGCGGGCGTCCAGCCGGGCCGGTGTCCCGGCCGCGAGCCCCGTGAGGTCGACGGTGCGCGACAGGGTGTTGTCCATGAAGTCACCCGTACCGCTCCACCACTGGCTGGCGCCCTCGTACGGGTCGACCAGCTCGGTCGTGGTCGCGGACGGCGGCAGGTGCACCAGCATGGCCTGCGGGTCCTCGGTGTTGTAGCCGGACACCCCGAGCGTCGCCCGCGTCGTGCGGCCCGCGTCGGCCTCCGTGTACCGGAGCCAGCCCAGCTGCAGCTTGCTCCACGGGTCGAGGTCGCCCGGGAACTCGCCGGTGGAGTTGCGGCCCCTGCCCAGGTAGGACGCCGAGGACATCAGGGACCAGAAGTTGACGCTGTTGTCCCCGTCCGAGCTGTACAGGTCCGGCAGGCCCAGATCGTGGCCGAACTCGTGCGCGAAGAGGCCCGCGCCGCTGTTCTCCCCGCCGGTCAGGTAGTCCCCGGCCCAGATGCCGGTGTCGCCGACCGGGGTGCCGCCCGCCTTGTTGCCCTCCGGGCCCGCGCTGCCGGCCTGGTTCCAGTAGGCGAACCAGCGGTGTGCCCACACGGCGTCCTTGCCCTGCGTGCCGCCGCCCCAGGTGCCGTCCTTGCCCGCGTGGACGACGACGAGGTGGTCGAGGTAGCCGTCCGGCTCGTCGAAGTTGCCGTCGTGGTCGGCGTCGTAGCGGTCCCACACGTCGTACTCGGCGAGCTGCGCCTTGATCTGCTCGGGCGTACGGCCCTTCGCGCGCTCGGAGGCGTACCAGGACTCCGTGGCGTCCCGGATCATGTCCCAGTTGGTCCGGCACTGGCCGGACTCGGAGCAGTTGTCGGTGCCGTAACGTGCTTCGTTCCAGGGGAGTTTGACCCAGTCGGTCACCATGCCGTCCATGTCGTACCGGCCGGATGACTGGAGCCGGTAGTAGGCGCGCAGGGAAGCCGACTGCGGGTCGGTGGAGAAGAACTGCTTCTCGTAGAAGGACCGGTCGAAGTCCTTGCGCCACAGGGTGTGGTTGTCGTCCGCGGCCGGCTTGCCGATCGTGTTGTGGGCCGGGCCCGGGGTGCCGCCGAAGCGCGGCTTGCCCTCGAACTCCGTGGTGTTGTCGACCTGGTCGCCGAACTCGGCGAGGATCACGAAGACCTTGTCCTTGCGCTCCTGGGCCAGTTCGACGTACCGCTTGCCGATCTTGGCCTGGCGCGGCAGCCTGCCGTCGGCCCCGGCCCGCAGGCCGCCGGGGCGGCCCGCGGCCACCTCTTCGAGGGCCTGGCGGCGCAGGGCCTGGCGCTGGAGCTCCAGGGGTGCGGGCGGCGGGGCGGCCTG
Source organism: Streptomyces sp. GL_141 (assembly GCF_057834385.1). NCBI lineage: Bacteria > Bacillati > Actinomycetota > Actinomycetes > Kitasatosporales > Streptomycetaceae > Streptomyces > Streptomyces sp. GL_141. The sequence continues at coordinate 1,704,751 of NZ_CM174402.1, read as the reverse complement.
ATCGGGCTGCTGCTGCCCGGCGGGCGCCGGCGCCGGGGTCGGGGGTGCGGTGGCGGCGAGCGCGGGGGCGGCGAGGAGGGCGAGTGATATCGCCGCACCCACCGCAGCGAGTCTGCGCAACGTAGCTGACCTTTCGAGAGGTTCCGGTCGGCCGGGTTGGCCGGAGCGGGAGTAATATTTCACATGTGACAGGTGATTGATAGGTGTGGGACAGGGGAACGGCGGGTGCCTGCCCGAGCCCGCCCGGGCGGGCGCCCCGCCCCCTCCGAACTCGACGTTCCGAGGGCCCCGTTCGCCGTGCGGCGCTATCGTGCCGAGCGGGGACGACGGTGCGAGGGGGCGGAACCGCGATGCGATTTCTGTTTGTGCACGGCACGGGCGTGCGGCGCGAGCGGCACGACCTGCTCTTCGCCCTGGTCCGGGACCGGCTGACCGCCCGGTTCCCCGGAGCGAGCGTCGACTCCTGCTTCTGGGGGGAGCGGTACGGGGCCACCCTCAGCGCAGACGGGCGTTCGGTGCCCGGACTGAGCGCCCCCGGTACGGTCCCCGGCCCGGACGAGGAGGAGATCGCCGAGTGGGGGCTGCTGCTCGCCGACCCGCTCTGTGAACTGCGGGTCCTGGCGGAAGCCGGCTGGGACACCGGAGCCGGCGGCCGGTCCGATGGCGATCCCGGCGATCCCGACGATCCTGGCGGGGACTATTTCGCCATGCCCGGCGTGCAGTCCGCAGGCGACCGCGTGCTGGAGCTGCTCGCCGGGGTCCGTGGGGTCGCCGACGGCGGAGAACAGGCCGCGCTGCTGCTCGGCACCGGACTCGCCGCCGGATTCCCCGCCGCCCTGGAGAGCGTCTCCCGCTCCGCCGAGGCCGCCCGCGCGGGGGACCGGGCAGCCGGTGAAACACAGGCCCGGGAGCTGGCCAAGGCCCTGGCCCGCGCGGTCACCGCCGCCGCCCTCGCCTCGGCCGGAGCCGAGGCCGACTGCACCGGAACCGAACGCGACCGCCTCGTCGAGCTGATCACCGCCCGCCTCGGCGGCGACGCCCGAGTGCCCGGCGCCCGCGCCGCCGCCGTCCTCGGCCGGCTCGCGATGCGCGTCACCACCCAGCCGCTGCTCAACGCCTGGCGCGGCTCCCTCACCGTCGGGGCCACCCCCGCCCTCGGCGACATCCTGCGCTACCAGGCCCGCGGCGCCGACCTCCGCGCCTTCCTGCTCGACCGGATCACCGCCGAGCCCGGGCCGACCGTGCTCATCGGCCACAGCCTCGGCGGCATCGCCCTGGTGGACCTCCTCGCCCTCGCGGCCGCCCGCGGCGAACCGGTGCCCGGGGTCGAACTGCTCGTCACCGTCGGCTCGCAGGCCCCCTTCCTCTACGAACTCGGCGCCCTGGCCGGGATCGTTCCGGGCACCAAGCTCCCGTACGCCTTCCCGCGCTGGCTCAACGTCTACGACCGCCAGGACGTGCTCTCGTACCTCGCCGAGCCCGTCTTCCCGGGCGACCCGCGCGTCAGCGACCAGGAGATCGGCAGCCGCCAGCCCTTCCCGGCCTGCCACAGCGCCTACTGGAAACAGGACTCCCTCTACGCACACATCGAACGGGCGGTGGCCGAAGCGGAGATCGGGTGAACCCCCTGGACGCCCTGCCCTCCGAGCTGGGGCCGCGCACCTTCGCGCTCGTCGCCGGGGTCGAGAAGTACGAGATCAGCCGCCACTGGAACCTGCGCGGCCCGGCCCGCGACGCCCTGCGCTTCGCCCGCTGGCTCACCGGACCCGGCGGGGTACCGCCGGGCCACGTACGGCTGTTGCTGTCCCCGCTCGACGATCCGGACTCCCTCGACTGGTCGGCGTCCGCCGGTCTGGAAGCCCTGCGCGGCACGCACCGCCCGGCGACCGAGGCCAACACGAAAGCGGTGCTCTTCAACGAACTCCCGGCGTGCGACGGTGATTTGCTCGTGATCTTCTGGGCCGGGCACGGCTACACCGAACCGCACCGCGGCGACCTGATGCTGCCCTCCGCGGACGCCCGGACCGGCCAGATCCTCCACCTCAACCTCGACTCCGCGCTGCGCTGGTGGCGCACCAGCCTCGTCAAGCGCGAGGTCTTCCGCCACCAGGCCGTCCTGGTGGACGCCTGCCGGGTCGACGCACCCCGCGAGGCCCGCTGGAACTTCGGGGCCAACGATTACGGCGGCGGCGCCACCGTCCCGGGGCGGCGCCAGTTCCGGCTGTACGCCTCCCGCGAGGGCGAGGCCGCGAAGAACGACGCCGAACGCGGCGCCGGCCGCTTCACCGAGGAGCTCCTCGCCGAACTCGGCGAACGCCCGGTGCGCGAGGCCGTCTCCGGGCTCGCAGACACCGCCCGCTCCATCCACCGGACCTTCCTGGGCCTGCGCGAACGCGGCGAGGGCTGGCAGCTCCCGCAGTTCGTCGTGGACCGCAACTGGGACGCCTCCTCCTTCCTCGACGACGACGTCCCCGGGCTGGCGCCGCCGCGCGCGGGCCGCCTCGACCAGAGCGCCTGGGACGGGCTCGGCGAGCTCTTCGGGGACCGCGACCTGCCGCGCTGCGCCTACGAGGCGTACCTCTGGGCGTTCAAGGCCGCCGGCTGCGCTGCCCCCGCCCGGGGCGGGCTGCCCGGCGACAGCCTGCTGGAGGTGGCCCAGGACCTCGACGAACGGCACGGCGGGCCGGGCGGGATGCCGCTCGCGGTGCCCTTCGTACGGTTCCTCGCCGAGCAGGGCGCGGCGGGCGACGAGCGGTGGGCGGCCCGGGTGCGCGACTGGGTGCGCGCCACCCGCGAACGCCTCGGCCTGCCCGCGCTGCCGCCCCCGCCCCCGCCCGCGCGCAAGACGGCGCTGCACGTACGGCTGGAGACCCCGCCGGGCGGAGAGGACGGCTTCCGCGCCCGGATGTGGCTGCGCCGGGAGGCGACCGAGCACATCTGGGAATCGGAGGGGGAGCCGGTCCGGCTGGACGCGGTACGGGACGCACTCGTGCGGCACCTCGGGGCGGTGGCGAAGGCGTGGGGCGCCGACGCGGAGGCCGGGCGGCTGTCCGGTGCGGTGGAGCGGATCGAGTTCCACGTGCCGTACGAGCTCCTCGACCTCGACTTCGACCAGTGGCAGGTCCCGCGCGGGCCGGGCGGGCGGACCCGGCCCCTGGGGGTGGTCTACCAGGTGGTGGTGCGCTGCCCCCAGGAACGCGAGGACACCGGCGCCGAATGGCGCGGCAAATGGCGCTGGCTGTGGGCCCAGGGCGGCCGGCACCCGGACGCGGTCCGGGTGGTGGCCGACGCCGACGCGGACGACGGACTCGGCATGGAACTGGGTGCGGGGGCGGCGCCCGCGTGCGTACTGGCCCACACCCGGGCCGGGGCGCGGACCTCGGCGGTGGTGGAGGCGGTGCTCGAGGGCGGTGTCCCGGTGGCCCTCTGGCACCGCGGCCCCGCTCCGGCGGGGGAGGACCGGGTGGGTGCGGACCGGGCCCGGCCCGCGCCGGCCGGCTCCGGGCGGGCCGGAGAGCCGGGGGCGGCGCAGACGGATCCGGGCGGCTTCGCGTACGCCGGGGCGGGCGGTGCCGGTGCGGAGGGGGCAGCGGGAGGTCTGCTCGACCTGCTGGCGCCGCCCGGCGAGGACGGGCGGCCGCCCGACCCCGGCGCGCTCGACGTGCTCGCGCTGCCCGCCCGCGTGCGCGCGGTGCGCCGGGCGGCGGCCGTCGCGGGCACGGGCGCCCCCGGCGGCGATCGCCGACTGCCGCCGGGGGGAGACCGGTTGGTCCTCTTGTGGGACGATCCCGACGACACCCTCATCCTCCGGTCCCTGGCTTGAACCCGATGCCGATGCCGACGCCGAAGGCGACTCCGATCCCGTACCCGACGCCGGGGTGGATCCCGGACCCGACCCGGGAGCGGACTCCGTATCCGACGCCGGGGTGGATCTCGGACCTGACCCGGGAGCGGACTCCGTATCCGACCCGGGGTCGGACCCCGTACCCGGCCCCGGGAGCGGATCCCGTACCCGACCAGGGAGCGGATTCCGGACCCGACGCCGGGGTGGATCCGGGAGCCGACCCGGGGCCGGACCCCGACTCCGCACCGACCCCGATGACCGTTCGCGGCGACGGCCCGCGACACCGACGATGGAGGCAGAGGCTGTGGTGAAGGACTGGTGGCTGTACCAAGGGACCGGCGAGGCCGCCGAGCGCCGGGCCAGGCTGGAGGCCGGACCGCCACCGCCCTGGCGGGATTTCAAAGGCGTCCCCGATCCGGGGTACGCGCCCCCCGGCTGCGAGGGCCCGGCCTGGGAGCGCACCTGGCGGCGCGGCGAGGGCTACGTGCCCGACGAGCTGGAGAAGGACGTGGTCAACACGGCCCTGCACCTGCGCCGGCCGCTCCTGATCACCGGCAAACCGGGAGTCGGCAAGTCCACGCTCGCCTCCAGCATCGCCGCCGACCTGGGCCTGGGCCCCGTACTGCACTGGCCGGTCACCAGCCGGACCGTCCTGCGCGACGGCCTCTACCTGTACGACGCCATCGGCCGGCTCCAGGAGGCGGGGCTGGAGCAGTTGCGCACACCCGGCGCCGAGCCGCCCGCGGCCCGCGCCCAGGCGGCCTCCGCATCCGCCTCCGCATCCGCCCCCGCCCCCGGATCCGCCGCCGCGTCCCCCGAGGGCGGTCCGTCCATCGCCCGCTACCTGCGCCTCGGCCCCCTCGGCACGGCCCTGCTGCCCCAGGACCGGCCCCGCGTCCTGCTCGTGGACGAGATCGACAAGAGCGACATCGACCTCCCCGGGGACCTCCTCACCGTCTTCGAGGACGGCGGCTTCGTGATCCCCGAGCTCGCCCGCCTCGTCAAGGAGGCCCCGACCGTCGCCATCGGCACCGACGACGACACGGAGGAGGCCGTCCGGATCTCCCAAGGCCGCGTCCAGTGCCGGTACTTCCCCATCGTCGTCCTCACCAGCAACGGCGAACGCGATTTCCCGCCCGCCTTCCTGCGCCGCTGCGTCCGTCTCCACCTGGACCCGCCGGACCCCGACAAGCTCGCCCGCATCGTGCGCGGCCGGCTCGGCGTCGACATCGAGAACAGCGAGGAGTACCGCGATCTGGTCCAGAGCTTCCTGGAACGCGCCGAGGACGGCGACCTCGCCACCGACCAGCTCCTCAACGCCATCCAGCTGCGCCTGGCCGGCGCCTGGTCCGCCCCCGGCGACCGCGAGCGCTTCCTCGACACCGTCATGCACCACCTCACCGGGCCCTCCGCGTGATCGAGAAGCTCCTCGCGGCCCTGGCCGAAGGCGCCGCCGAGGACAACGGCCCGCGCCCCGGGCTCGGGGCGGAGGAGATCGCCGACATCCTGTGGCTCGCGACACGGGTGGACGCGGCCGCCCTCCGCCTGGAGCCTCCCGTGACACCCCCGGCGGCCGGACCCGAACCCGCCGCCGACGGAACGGAGTCACCCCCCAAGGCGCGCGGCGGCGCCGTCGAACCGGGGGTCCAGTACTTCCCCGCCCCCGCCCGCGCGCCCGCCCCCGCACCCGGCGGTACCGCGGACGCCTCCGCCGGCCGGACCGCGGGCGGCGCCCCAGGCGGCGCGCCCGCGCCGCCGGCGCGCCGGGGCACGGCGGTGCGGCTGCCGCGCGCCGCCACCCTCGACGACCCGCTCGCCCTGATGCGCGCCCTGCGCCCGATCGGCCGCCGCGGCATCGGCGGCCCGGGGGAGGAGCTGGACGAACAGCTCACCGTCGAGCGCAGCATCGAGCAGATGGTGCTCACCCCGGTCCTGCGCCCCGCCGAGAGCCGCTGGCTGGACGTGGCCCTGCTCGTCGACTCCCACCACTCGATGCTGCTCTGGTCCGACCTGGTGGAGGAGGTGCGCGGACTCCTCACCCGCAGCGGGGTCTTCCGCGACGTACGGACCTGGCGGCTCACGGGCACCGGCCCCGGCGGCGTGCCCATGGTCGCGCACCACCGCGACAGCCCGCCCCGCAACCCCCGGGAACTGGTCGACCCGGCGGGACGGCGGCTGATCCTGGTGCTCTCCGACACGGTGGCCGGCGGCTGGCGCGAAGCCCCGCTGCGCGGTGTGCTCCGGCAGTGGTCGGCGCACAACGCCGTGGCCGTACTGAACGTCCTGCCCGAGCGGCTCTGGACGCGCGGGGCGGTCCGGCCGGTCCCCTTCGCCGTGCGCGCGGACCGGCCCGCGGCGGCCACCCGTTCCTGGCAGCGGGTCCCGATGACCCGGCGGGCCCGCGGCGGCGGCGCGGTGATCCCGGTCGTCGGCATCGCCTCCGGGAGCCTGGCCCGGCTGGTGCGGGTGGTGTCCGGCGACGGCCGCTGGCGGCGCCTCGCGTGCCTGCGCCTCGACGCGGAACCCGCGCGCGAAGCTCCGTACGGGAGGGCACCCGGGGCCCCGAAGTTCTTCCCGGACCCCCTGGAGGCGGTGGAACGCTTCCGCGCGAGCGCCTCCCCGACCGCCCAGCGCCTCGCCGACCACCTGGCCGCCGTACCGCTCACGCTGCCCGTGATGACCCTCGTACGCCGCTCCCTGCTGCGGGAGTCCGAGCACGGTCACCTCGCGGAGGTGGCGCTGGGCGGGCTGCTCGCCCCGTGGGACGGCGAACAGTCCGCCGACAGCGTCCAGTTCGAGTTCCTGCCCGGCGTACGGGAAGCCCTGCTCGGGTCACAGCTGCGCGGTGACGTGGCCGCGGTACGGGAGCTGGTGCGGCGGCGCGTGTGGGAGTACATGTCCCACAAGCGCGGCACCGGCCGGGACTTCACAGCCATCCGCCGGGGGCCCCGGGGCGAGGGTCGGCGCGAACTGGCGCCGGGGGCCATGCCGTTCGCCCTCGCGGATGGACCGGTGTCGGGGCTGGCCGACCGGGTGGTGCGGATCCGCTTCGAGCCGCAGCGGGAGCCGCTGGCGGTGGGCGTGCTGCTGTCGCCCCGGCTGGTGCTGACGGTCGGCGAGGCGCAGGCCGGCGGGCCGTACACCTCCGCGTGGGTGCGTGCGGCAGACGGGCAGGACGTCCTCTGCCAACGCGCCTGGGGAGACGGGGCGGCGCCCCAAGTGCTCCTGCTCGCCGCCGAGGAGGACCTCGTGGACCCGGGGGACTGGAGGGAGCCGGTCTGGGCGGAGGGCTTCGCGGCCCCCGGGGACCACCTGGTCGTGGACGGCTCCACCGACCAGGGCGAGGCGGTGGCGCTGACCGGCCAGGTCCTCCCGTACGAGGGGGAGCGCAACGGGGAGCTCGTCCGGCTCTCCGCCGAGCCTGAGGCCTGGACCCACTACGTGGGCTCCCCGGTCTCCCGTGACGGCCTGCTGGCGGGCATCGTCCACACCGTGCTGCCGGACCGGATGGTGTTCCTGACGGGGCAGGCGCTGAGGGAGCAGCCCGGCTTCCGCGAGGCCGTGGCGGCGCACGGGGTTCCCGAAGACGAACGCTCGGGAGTCTGTCTGGCGGTACGCGTCCTTCTGCACCGGGGGCCGTACCACCGGTCGGTGGAGGAGGTGGTGACCGACATCCTCCTGTGGTCGCAGGGGGAGCCCGACGAGGGCGGACGGGTGTACTCCGACGGAGACGGGGTGCTGTTCGTGCCCATCGAGGATCCGGGCGCCCTCGGCAGGGCCGGCGCGCTGCTGGCCGCGCTCCCCCGGGAACTGGAGCGGCTGCGCGCGGGCTCCGGAGAATGGGAAATGTCTCTGCTGGTGGGCGTGGCCAGAGGGCTGTTCACGCCCGATCTGCGGGGCCCGGCGGCGCACGAGGCCCACGCTCTGGTCCGCCGCATGGAAAACCGCCGTCTGCCGGTGGTCCGTGCCGACGAACCGGGAACGCTCGTCATCGCGAAGGGCGAATCGCTGCTCGCCGTCGGCGGGCTGGAATCCCTCACGACCGAGCCGCTGCCGCCCATGGAGTTGCCTCCGCGCGGGTGGGTCTGGACCGGCGCCCCCGCCGAGGTGGGGCGGGCGCTGATCGATGCCGAGCTGAGGATCGACGACCCGGGCGTCGGCTGGCCGCGCTGCGGGTACGGAGCCACGCAAGTGGATCCGGGCGGATGCATCGGTGTCCGGCTGCCGGACCGCCTGCGCTGTCTCGCCCACGTGTCGGCGGTGGAACGGGACGAGTACCTCCACGCACTGGGACCGGGCGCGCCGGTGGACCTGCGGGGGACCACCGTCGACGAACAGCTGCTTGACCACCTGATGCTCGCGCTGCGCGAGCCCGGGCTGCGCCAGGTGAGGATGGGGCGTGCGCGCTTCGACCGGGCGCGCTTCACCGGCGACTGGGATACGCCCGGGGGCGAGTTCGAGGGCAGGGTCTCGTTCGACCGGGCCGTCTTCGAGGGCCGGGCGGGCTTCGATGCGGCCCACTTCAAGCAGGGTGCGTCCTTCGGCCGGACCGACTTCCGGCGCGGCGCGACCTTCGACGCGGCCGTGTTCGACCGCGAAGCACGCTTCGCCAGAGCGGACTTCGGTGGCAACGCCGGATTCGCGGAGGCCGTGTTCGCCCGGGACCTTGACATGACCGGCGCCGAGGTGTGGGACAGGGCGCAGATGGGCCGGATGCGGGTGCGCGGTGCCGCTGGCCTCGGGCACACGGTCTTCCACGGCCACAGCGACTGGGGGCGGACCACCTTCGTGGGGCCCGCCACCTTCACGTCCAGTGTATGGGGCTCGGGTGCGGTCTTCGACGAGGTCCGCTTCGAGGGCCGGGCCTCCTTCGACCATGCCACCTTCTCCGGACGGACGTTCTTCAAGGGCACGTTCTTCGCGGACCGGGTGACCTTCGACGAGGTCGATTTCGCGGACCACGGGGAGTTCGTGAACGCGGCCTTCACCGACCCGGCGGGGCTACCCGAGGCGTGGCGGTCCCTCCTGGCCCCGTCGGGCGCCGCGACGTTCACCCTGGGCGGCGCCGACGGAGGGGCAGAGCTGGCTGAGCCCTGAGCTACCCGCCCCGACGGAGCAGGAAGAACAGGCTGGGGCCGAAGTTGAGGGCGGCCAGGGGGCTCTGGATGCGCTGTTCCACCGCCAGGAGGCGGTCCTCGCCCACGCTGCGCTTCAGGCGGCCGCTGCGCATGTTGGACACCGAGAGCTTGTCCTCCACCCGTAGGCCGGCCTCCGTGAACTGCCGTACGACGGTGCCCGGATGGTGGTTGACGAAGGGGATCCCGCCCTCGGCCGCCTTCTCGGCGGAGCGGATGTCCACGGGCCCGCGCGGGATGCCGCGCAGCCGTTTCGCGTAGCGCAGCTTGTTCAGCATGTGCGCGGAGTTGGCGACCTCGATCAGGGCGCGGCCGCCGGGCCTCAGTACGCGCGCTATCTCGCGCAGCGTGGGGGCGGGGTCGGGGAGGTGGTGCATGACGCGGATCATGGAGACGAGATCGGCGGATCCGTCGTCCAGCGGAAGGTGTCCGGGGCGCATGTGGTGCGCCGTGATCCCGGGGCGGCCGGCCAGCAGCCGCCCGGCGATGGCCACGTGCTTGGCGCTCGGGTCGCACATCATGACCCGGTCCGCGTACTCCTTGAGGACCGGGCTCAACCGCCCGAACCCGCCGCCCACTTCGCAGACGAGTCCGTAGCGGCTGTCGCCGATCAGCCGTTTGACGGCGGCCATCTCCGCCGCGTGTTCGTAGTCGCGCCCCTGCCAGTAGGCGACGTAGTCCTCCGACTCGTCGTCGTACTGGTCGCCCCGTGCCGCTTCGCCGTCGTCCACGTGCCGCTCCCCGATGTGCGTGTGTGGCGCATCATCTCGGCGGATCCCGGGGGAGGCAACGGCTCCGGCGTGTGGATGCTGCACGGATTCCCGGGTGCGGGGCCTGCCGGTCCCGCACCCGGGCGTGCCGGATCAGGCGGTGGGCGGTACCCGTCCCGGGCGGCCCGCGCCGCGGGTCAGGCGGTAGCCGCCGATGCCCGCGAGGGCGGCGAGCAGTCCGCCGGCCGCCGTCCAGAGCCAGCGGTCCGACCACCAGGTGCCCGACCAGCCGTCGGCCGGTGCGAAGCCGGCCGCCGTGCCGGCGCCGGGGACGAGCGGCACGGCCAGGGCGTTGTCGGCCGCGTAGGCGCCGCCGACGTCCTGGGCCTCGGCCCGCACGCGGGCCCGTACCGGCTGGCCGAGGTCCTCCGGCGCGAGGTCGGTGACCGTGAGCCGGAGGTAATAGGCGCCCGGCAGCGGGTCGTTGGCCCACTGATCGGCGCCCGAGCGGACCGGGCGCAGGGTGCAGGACAGGTCGACGGTCGCCGCGTCCTTGGCGGCCGTGCCGGTCTGCGTGCCGTACGTGCAGGGCTGGCGGCGGCGCAGGCCGTCGTACACGTCGAGCTGCCACGTGGAGGCGGAGTGCCGGCCGGTCGCGGCGGGCAGGGTGACCGAGGCCCGCACGGTGGCGCGCTGCCCCGAGTCCAGGGGGAGCACCCAGTAGAGGTAGTCGCCGGTGGAGGCGTCGGCCGTGGCCCCCTGGCCCAACTGGAGCGGGGTGGCGGTACGGAAGGCCGTGCCGGCCTCGGTCGGACCCTCCTCGCCGCCGCTCGGGCTCGGCGACGGCGAGGCCGCCACCCCGAGCAGGCCGCCGCCCACGAGCAGGGCGGCGGTCAGTGCGCGTCGCACGCGCCGATCGCGCCGATCGGGCCTGCGGGTTGTGGGTCCGTCGTGTCGGTCACGTCTCAGGGCACTCATCAGTTGGTCCTCCAGACCGCGATACGCCAGCGGGAGACCCAGCCCCACACCAGTCCGGCGAGGAGGCCGGTGAGCGCCAGTGCGCCGAGCAGCCACCAGCCGCGTCCGAGGCCGAAGGAGGCCACGTCGGAGGCCCCGTCCGGGCCGTCGACCACGTCGATGGTCAGCTCGACCGGCATGCCCGGGGTGGTCTTGACGGTGGCGGGCGCCGAGAAGGAGTTGCTGATCTGGAGGCACACCGTCTCGGCCGGCTCCTCGTCGTCGGCGCTCCCGGCCTTGGGATAGCGCAGCCCGGACGAGATCAGGTCGGTCCGCCCGTCACCGGCTTCCTGGCCGCGTACGATCTCCCGGCCGCTCAGCGTCGTGGCGCGCAGCAGCACGCCGTAGTCGTTGTTCACCGCACGGTCGGCGCCGATGCTGACCGAGGCCCGCAGTTCCTTGCCGGGCGCCACGGAGACCCGGTACCAGCGGTGCTCCCCGAAGCTTTCGCGGTCACTGTAGAGACCGGGCTTCAACTCCGGTGCTCCCGTGCACTGCTTGGCACCCTCGGTGGCCACCGGATTGACCACCGGAGTGGCCGCCCGGCCGACCAGCTGCTTCACCCTGCCCGACAGTTCGGCCGTGTGCTGCACGGAGGTGTACGTGCCTCCGGTGGCCTCGGCGATGCAGATCAGCTGGTCGCGGGTCTTGACGTCGGGAACGAGCCCGAGCGTGTCGATGACCAGGTGGATCCCCTGGGCCGCGATGTCCCGTGCCACTTCGCAGGGGTCGAGCGGGGCGCAGGTGTCCTCGCCGTCGGTGATGAGCACGATCCGCCGGGTGGCGTCGCCGCCCTTCAGGTCCTCGGCGGCTCCCAGCAGCGCCGGCCCGATGGGCGTCCACCCGGTGGGGGCCAGCGTGGCGACGGCCGCCTTGGCCTCGGTCCGGTCCAACGGGCCGACCGGGTACAGCTGCTTGGTGTCCTTGCAGCCGAGGTTCTTGTCGGGGCCGGGGTAGTTGGCGCCCAAGGTCCGTATGCCGAGCTGCACTTCGTCGGGTACCGCGTCCAGTACCTCGTTGAACGCCTGTTTCGCGGCGGACATCCGGGTCTGCCCGTCGATGTCCTGTGCGCGCATCGAGCCGCTGACGTCCAGCACCAACTCGACCTTGGGTGCTTCCTTGGCCACCGGTTCCCCGGCGGCGGCGCCTGCCGGGAACAACCCGGCAGCGAGGGTGACGAACAGGCCGCACGCACTGGCCCTCACCCATCTTCTAGTGATCATCGCCGGATCGTATTGAGATTCCCCGCACCCGCCAAACCGAGCACCCGTTCCCGAGCCGCCGGGTCAGCCGACGCGCTTGCGGAACACCCAGTACGTCCACGTCTGGTAGGCGAGGACGACCGGGGTCATGAACGCGGCGACCCAGGTCAGGATCTTCAGTGCGTAGGGGCTCGCGGCCGAGCCGGCGGCGGTCAGGCTCCAGGCCGGGTTGGTGGAGGAGGGCATGACGTCGGGGAACAGGGAGAGGAAGAGGACGGCGACGGTGGCGGCAACGGCCGTCGCGGACAGGGCGAATGCCCGGCCGTCGTGGTGCGTCGCGCTCTGCTCCACGGTGGCGAGGAGCGCCACGACGGCCACGCCCAGGACGATGAGCCCGTAGACCTGACGGCCGTGGTGGACCTGCGTCCAGAAGAGGAAGGCGCCGACGGCCACGGTGGTGATGTTCGCGAGGGGGCGGACCCGGGCCCGGGCCCGGGTCCGTACCGCGCCCTTCGTCTTGAGTGCGGCGAAGAGGGTGCCGTGCAGGGTGAAGAGGCACAAGGTGGCGAACGCGCCGAGGAGGGCGTAAGGGTGGAGGAGATCGAGCGGGGTGCCCGTGACGTTCCCGTCCGCACCGATGGGCATGCCCCGCACCATGTTGGCGAAGATCAGCCCCCACAGTGCGGAGCAGACCAGCGAGGTCCAGAACACGCAGCGGTCGCAGGTGCGGCGCCACCGCTCGTCCTCGCGCTTGTGCCGGTACTCCAGGGCGACGCCGCGCACGATCAGGCACACCAGGACGGCGAGCACGGGCAGGTAGAAGCCGCTGCAGAAGGTGGCGTACCAGTCGGGGAAGGCGGCGAAGGTGGCGCCCACGGCGGTCAGCATCCAGACCTCGTTGCCGTCCCAGACCGGCCCGATGGTGGCGAGGAGCACGCCGCGTTCCTCGGGGTCGCGGGCGAGGAGGCCGGTGAGGATGCCGATGCCGAAGTCGAAGCCTTCCAGGAAGAAGTAGCCGGTCCAGAGGAAGGCGATGAGCACGAACCAGAGGTCGTGGAGTTGCACGGGGCGGTCCTCTTGGAGTGGTGGGTCAGGTCAGGTCAGTAGGTGAACGCCCGGGCGGAGCCGGACGCGAGGGCGGTCCCGGGACTGGTACCGGGGCCGGTCCCGGGGTCGGCCGCGGGGTCCGTCGCCGAGTCGGTCTGCGGGCCGGCCTTCGCGTACCTGGCCAGGAGCCTGACCTCGACGATCGCGAGTGCGGCGTAGAGCAGGGTGAAGACGGTCAGGGAGATGACGGCCGAGGTGGTGGATACCCCGGGTGAGACCGCGTCCTTGGTCTTCAGCAGCCCGTAGACGGCCCACGGCTGGCGGCCCGTCTCGGTGAAGATCCAGCCGAAGGAGTTCGCGATCAGCGGGAAGCCCATGGTCAGGGTTCCGGTCAGCCAGGCCCACTTGGTGAGCCGGGGCCCGAGCTCGCGGCGCCGGGTCAGCATCAGCCGGGGCACTGCGTCCGGAGCGGTGCGCAGGTGTGGGTCGAGCCGGCGTCTCGTGCGGGTCAGCCACAGGCCGGCCGCGCCGGCCGCGAAGGAGGCCATGCCGAAGCCGATCATCAGCCGGAAGCCCCAGAAGGCCATGAAGACGCTGGGGACGTAGTCCTCGGGCTTCCCGCCGAAGCGGGCCGCCTCCTGGCGGGCGGTGTCGCTGATGCCGGGTACGGAGCCGGTGAAATCGTGGTGGGCGAGGAAGGACAGGACCCCGGGCACCTCGATGGCGACGTCGTTGCGTCCCCGGCTCACGTCCCCGACCGCGAACACGGAGAAGGGGGCGGGTGCCCGGGTGTCCCACAGGGCCTCGGCGGCCGCCATCTTCATCGGCTGCTGCTCGAACATGACTTGGCCGAGGCTGTCGCCGCTCAGCGCGGTGGCCGCGCCCGCGACGACCGCGAGGGTGAGCCCCAGGCGCAGCGACGTACGCATCACGGCGGTCCGCTTGCCGGGCCCGCTCCCGGTGCGCTTGGCCCGCCACAGGTGGAAGGAGGCGATGCCGACGACGAAGGCGGCGCCCGTCAGGAAGGAGGCGGACAGCGTGTGCCAGGCCTGGACGAGGGTGGTGTGCTGGGTCAGGACCCCGAGGATGTCGGTGAGCCGGGCCCGGCCCGTGGCCCGGTCGAGGGCGTAGCCGACGGGGTGCTGCATCCAGGAGTTGGCCGCGAGGATGAAGTACGAGGAGAGGACGGTGCCGATCGAGACCATCCAGATGCACGCACAGTGGAGCTTCTTCGGCAGCTTGTCCCAGCCGAAGATCCACAGGCCGATGAAGGTGGACTCCAGGAAGAACGCGATGAGCGCCTCGAACGCCAGCGGCGCTCCGAAGACATCGCCGACGAACCGCGAGTAGTCGGACCAGTTCATGCCGAACTGGAACTCCTGGACGATGCCGGTCACCACGCCCAGCGCGATGTTGATCAGGAAGAGCTTGCCCCAGAACTTGGTGGCGTGAAGGTACTTCTCCTTGCCGGTCCGCACCCAGGCCGTCTCCAGCCCCGCGGTGACGGCGGCCAGGCTGATGGTGAGCGGTACGAAGAGGAAGTGGTAGACGGTGGTGATGCCGAACTGCCAGCGGGCCATGGTCTCCGGGGCCAGTGCGAGGTTCACGAGGCGGCTCGCACGGTGGTGAGGCGGGCGGGGGCGGCGACGGCCGGAGCGGCGGGGGGAGGGAGGAAGAGGGTGCCGCGCAGGGCGCCGCGTGCCGTACGGATTCCCACCACGGCCCATGCGGCGACCAGGAGTGCGTACAGGGCGACGGCGGCCCCGACGAACAGGTCGGCGCCGGTGTGGGCGGCCAGGACGGTGCTCCCGGTGACGCAGGTGCCCACGGGGAAGGTGAATCCCCACCAGGTCAGGTTGAAGGGCAGTCCGCCGGTGCGGACGGCCCGCACGGTCACGGCGGCCGCGAGGGCCAGCCACAGCATGGCGAATCCCCAGGTCACCACCCCGAAGATCAGCGCGACAACCTGGAGGCCCTGGGCGTAGGGGGCGGGCAGGGCCGAGGGGGCGGCGTTGGCGAGCAGCCCGGCGGCGGTGACCGACTGGCCGAGGGGGCCGAGCACGATCCAGAGGGTGGGGACGGTGCCCGCGGCGGGCTCGGGGTGGTGCACCAGCCGGGAGTAGATCATGGTGACGATCAGGAACGCGGCGATCAGGCTGATGCCGAACATCGCGAGGCAGGCCAGGATCATGGTCAGCCGCAGCTGGCCGGAGCCGGTGTGGGGGATGAGCAGGGCGCCCATCGCGGCGGAGACCATGGGGGGAACCACGGGCATCAGCCAGCCGCCGAAGGCCGCGTCGGGAGCCGCCGCGCGCCGGGTGATCATCCGGTAGGGGACGGTGAAGGCGGTCAGCAGGCCGAGTGCGGTGCCGGTCAGCCAGAGGGTCCAGTCGACGGCGACGGCCGCGTCCAGGCCGATCACGTCCTTGCCCAGCAGCAGGGCGCCGGCGCCGACGGTCATCAGGGCCATGGGAGGAGCGCCGTAGAACTGCGACATCACCGGGTTGGCGCCGTGGGCGCGGGCGTTGTCGCGGTGCCGCACCCAGTGCACGGCCCAGGCGGCGCACATCGCGAGCAGGAGCAGGGCGGCGCCCGCCCACACCACCGTGGCGGCGGTGCGCAGGCCCGGGAACCGCAGGGGCAGGGAGGCCGCCGCGTTGGCGACGATGCCGGTGCCCATGACCGAGGCGAACCAGTTCGGCCCGAGGTACCGGAAGGCGTCGCGGGGGTGTTCGAGATCGCGCAGCAGCCGGCGCTGCGCGGGGGTGGGGGGTGCGGTCCTGGTGCTCATGGATCCACCATCGGCCGGTGCCACGCGTCGCGGTAGCGGCACCGGATCGATGCATCCATAGAATGGTTCTATGCCCATCTCGCCGCGCGTCCCCGACCTGCCCGCCCTCGACCTGCTGCTCAGCGTCATCGAGCTGGGCAGCCTGGGGCGGGCCGCCGAGGCGCACGGCATCAGCCAGCCCTCGGCCAGCTCCCGCATCCGCTACCTGGAGAAGCTCGTCGGGATGCCCGTACTCGAACGCTCCTCACTCGGCTCGAAGCCCACCCCGGCCGGGGCCCTGATCGCCGAGTGGGCCCGGACCGTGATCGACGCGGCGCACGAGCTGGACGCCGGCATCGACGCCCTGCGCGAACGGCGCAGCTCCCACCTGAAGGTCGCGGCCAGCCAGACGGTCGCCGAGTACCTGGTCCCCAAGTGGCTCATCGGGCTGCGGGCGCAGCATCCCGCCACCAGCGTCGCCCTCGAATCGGGCAACTCCGCGGACGTGGCCCGCGCGGTACTGGACGGCCGCGCCGAGCTGGGCTTCATCGAGAGCCCCCGCGCGCCGAAGGGGCTGGAGAGCCACGCCGTGGCCAGGGACCGGCTGCTCGTCGTGGTGGCGCCGACGCACCCCTGGGCGCGGCGCACCGCCGTCACCCTCGACGAACTCGCCGCCGCCTCGCTGATCCAGCGGGAGGCGGGATCGGGTACGCGCACCGCCTTCGAGCGCGCGATCACGGCCCACCTGCCCGACTGGAAGCCCTCCGCCCTGCTGGAGCTGGCCTCCACCACCGCCATCAAGACCGCCGTGGCGGGCGGCGGTGGCCCCGCGGTCCTCAGCTCGCTCGCCGTCGCCGACGAACTGGCCGCCGGCACCCTGCGGTCCCCGTCGGTCACCGGCCTCGAACTGGGCCGCTCGCTGCGCGCCGTCTGGCCCACCGGGCGGCGTCCGACCGGCCCGGCGCGGGACCTGTACGCGCTGGCCCGCAGGCAGCTCGCCGCGGGGGCGTAGGGGCCGGAGGGTCATAGATCCGCTCTATGGATCCATTGATCCGTTGCCGCTACCGGCCCGGATCTCCCCGCCGGAGGATGAATGCGTAAGCCTCCGATGAAGCAGGGACACCATGTACACCATCCTCTTCCTCCTGATCTCCGTATGCGTCCTGGCGGTCCTTCGCGACTGGCCAGGCAGGACACGGCTCCTGCTGTGGGCGGGAACCCTGAGCGTCACGCTCCTCGCGTTCCTCCCCCACCTCGACCGCGCCTTCAACCTGAGCTTCTGAGGAGGAGCAGGAATGTCCATCACCGAAACCGCCGAAACCGCCGAAACCGGCACCACCCCCGTCGTCCGCCCCGCGGGGACCCGCCCCGCCGGTCTCTCGCAGCGCCTCGGCCTCTGGTTCGCCCACGTCTACGTGCTGGGGATGTGCGCCACCATCGGCGGCGCCTACGTCTTCCAGTTCGGGCTGTGGGAGTACCCCTGCCCCATGTGCCTCCTCCAGCGGATGTTCATGCTGCTCAGCGCCCTCGGGCCCGCCATGATCATCGCCCGCTCCCGCAAGGGATCGGTGACCACCCGGGAGTTCGCCTCCGGCTGGGGCGTCGCCATCGTCTCGGCCCTCATCGGCGGGACCGTCTCCGGCGCACAAGTGCTGATGCACATCGCCCCCGGGGACCCCGGGTACGCCGGGGCCCTGCTCGGCCTGCACCTGTACACCTGGGCCGCCATCACCTTCTTCCTGGCCGCCCTCGCCGCCGGCATCAACCTCGTCCTGGCCGATCGGGCGGCGCCCCTCGATGCCGCGGCCGGCTCGCCCGCCCTGCGCCGCGCCGCCACCCTCACCCTGGCCGTCCTGGCCGTCTTCGCCGTCAGCAACCTCGTGGCCTGCTTCTTCCTGCAGGGCTTCCACTGGCAGATGCCCGGCGACCCCACCGGCTACCAGTTCTTCGCCGACCTCTTCTGATCCCCGCGCACACGCCGATTCCCCGTACCGGTCAAGGTGGCCGGTACGGGGAATCGGCATGCCCCGATCCGCTACGTGGCCGGGGCGAGGGTGCCGGCGAACAGTCCGCGGAGCGTCTGGATCCCGGCCGTGAGCCAGGCCAGCACGAGGAACACGTACAGCCCGCCCGCGAGCCAGGCGCAGGCGGTCAGGCCGGTGTGCCGGGCGAGGCCCTCCGCTCCGGTGACGCAGGTGCCGACGGGGAAGGTGAGGGCCCACCAGGTCATCGAGAACCCCATGCCCTGGCGCCGGGCCCGCAGGACCACCGCGCCCGCCAGCGCGAACCACAGCAGGGCGAACCCCATCGTCGGCACCCCGTAGAGCACCGCGAGCATCCTGAAGCCCTCGTCGTAGGGGGCCTGGAGCACCTGCGGCGCGGCATCGGCGAAGTTGTTCGCCGCCGTCGTGGACTGCCCCAGCGGACCGAGGACCAGGAAGAGCGTGGGCGTCAGGGCGAGCGGCAGCCGCGGGCCCGCCAGCAGCCGCGCGAAGATGATGGGCAGCAGGCACAGCGTCGCCAGCAGGCTCATGCCGAACATCGCGTAGCAGCCGAGCAGGAGGGCTTGGCGCCACTGGCCGGCCGGCAGGTGCGGGAGCAGCAGCGGTCCGAGCGCGGCGGCGACCATGGGAGCGACCACGGGCAGGATCCACACCGGGGAGGCGCTGCCCGGCTTCAGCTCGTGCCGCAGCGCCATCAGATAGGGGATGGCGGCGGCGACGAGCAGCCCGACGGCCGTGCCGGCGGTGTACAGCACCGTGTCCACGGCGACGGCCGCGCCCAGGCCGATCCAGTCCTTCCCGATCAGCAGCGTGCCCGCCCCCACCGACAACAGGGCCATGGAGAGGCAGCCGTAGAACGGCGCCACCGTCGGATCGAGGAGATGGGCGCGCGCCTGGTCGCCGTGGCGGGCCCAATGGACCGTCCGGGTGATGAGCAGCACCACCAGCATCACCGCGGACAGCGCCCAGATCACCGTGCACGCCGTCCGCAGGCCCGGGACGTGCCAGGGGAGGGCCACGCCGGCGTTGGCCACGATGGCCGTGCCCATGACGCTCGCGTACCAGTTCGGGCCTAGCTGCCGCACGCGCGATCCCGGGGGGCCGGTCACGGTGGGGAGCGCGGAGCTGGTCCGGGAGGGTGCGGTCATGTGTCAACGGTGACCCGCCGTGGTCATCGCGACCAGTCGGCGTCCTGGTGGCCGGGGCCGCGGGGCGCCGGAGGAGCGACGGCGGCCGGGGGGCCGACGGGGACCTGGAGGCTTCCGTAGCGTTCCATGCGCTGCCAGCGCAGGCGCGATCCCGCGATGGCGGTGAACACGGACTGGATGACGACCAGGTACATCAACTGGCGGTAGACGAACTGCTGGAGCGGCAGGCTCCACAGCGGTCCGGGGTGTTCCTTGTCGAGGCGGAAGGCGTAGAGGCCCATCAGGAGCTGGAGCAGCAGGAAGGCGCTCCACAGGCCGAGGATCCGCAGCGGGTCGAGGAAGATCAGACCGAAGACCGCCGTCACGTCGACCACGGGAGCGAGCAGCGGCAGCAACACCTGGAACATCAGGAGGTACAGCAGGCCCCGGCGGCCGAGCTTTCCGGCCTGGCCCCGCTGGGTGAGGGCGCCGCGGTGCTTCCACATGGCCTGGAGGGTTCCGTAACACCAGCGGTAGCGCTGTTTCCAGAGGGCGCCGAGGGTGGCCGGGGCCTCGGTCCAGGCCTTGGCCCGCTCCTCGTAGACGACGCGCCAGCCGTCACGGCACAGGGCCATGGTGAGGTCGGTGTCCTCGGCGAGGGTGGTGTCGCTGACACCGCCGACGCGCAGGAGGGCCTCGCGGCGGAAGGCTCCCACCGCGCCCGGCACGGTGGGCATGCACTCGGCGAGGTCGAAGAGGCGGCGGTCGAGGTTGAAGCCGACCACGTACTCGATGTGCTGCCAGCGGCCCAGCAGGCCGCCGCGGTTGACGACCTTGGCATTGCCGGAGACGGCGCCGACGCGGCGGTGGGCGAACGGCTGGATGATCATGCGGACGGCGTCCGGTTCGAAGACGGTGTCGCCGTCGACCATGACGAGCAGGTTGCAGGAGGCCGCGGCGATGCCGGTGTTGAGGGCGGCGGGCTTCCCGGCGTTGCGCTGGCGGATGACGCGTACGCCCGGCAGCCGCAGGGACTCGACGATGTCGGCGGTGCCGTCGGTGGACCCGTCGTCGACCACGATGATCTCCACCGGATGGTCCGAGGCCAGCAGGGAGCGGACGGCCGCTTCGATGCCCGCGCTCTCGTTGTAGGCGGGGACGATGATGCTGACCGGTTCGGTGACGGGGGCTCCCCACGGCACCCGGCGCTTGCGCACGTGGCGGCGGGCCGCGGTGAAGACGGCCACGGCGCGCAGCACGCTGATGGCCCCGGCCGCCCACAGCAGCCAGGACAGTGCGGTCAGGACCCAGTCGCTGGCCCGCAGGGCGTAGATGAGGGAGGTCCCCTGCCAGGCGTCCACGGTCGCGGCCTCGTGCGTGGCCGCGGGCAGGCCGGTCGCCTCGGTGACGGTGGCGAGCTGGAATCCCGCCGCCTTCAGCCGGGGGACGAGGCGTTCGAGGGCCGCGACGGTCTGCGAGCGGTCGCCGCCCGCGTCGTGCAGGAGCAGGATCTGCCCCTCGGTGCCCGCGGGCAGGGAGTTGGCCACGATCTGCTCGACCCCGGGGCGCCGCCAGTCCTGGCTGTCCTGGGTGCTGAGGACGGTGAGGTACCCCTCGGTGCCGGCCTGGACGACGGAGTCCCAGGCGCTGTCGTTCAGGGCCTCGCCGGTCGAGGAGTAGGGCGGACGCAGCAGGGGGGTGGTGACTCCGGTGGCACCGGCGATGACCAGCTGGCTCTCGCGCAGCTCCAGGGAGCGGCGCCAGGGCGAGGCCGCGCCGAGATCGGTGTGGGTGAAGGTGTGGACGCCGATCTGGTGGCCGTCCTCGACGATCCGGCGCGCCAGCTCGGGGTGGGCGGCGACCTGGGCGCCCACGGTGAAGAAGGTGGCGCGGACGTCGTTGCGCCGCAGGACGTCCAGGATCTGCGGGGTCCAGCGGGGGTCCGGACCGTCGTCGAAGGTCAGCGCGATGGTGCGGGGCTTGACGGCCGCCGTCCGCCCCACGGACCCCTCGATCACCGGACCGCCCGTCCGGATCTGCTCCGGGACGGCGCCCGCCGGACCCGGATCGCGGTGGGCTCCGTCGGCGGTGGTGTCGAACATGTGCGTGGCGTAGCCCTGGAGCAGCAGGGCCGCCGAGAGGGTCAGGACCAGGGTGGTCAGCAGCAGCCAGTGGGTGCGCAGGGGGACGTTGCGTACGGTGCTGTGCCGGCCGCGGGGGAGGCGGCGGTTCTTCGACAAGGGGAGGTGCTTCCTGCCTGTGCTGGTGCTGGTGCTGGTGCCTGAGCGGGCGTTTGAGCGGGGTGGGGGTGGGTCACGGGTGAGCGGTGGGTTTGCCGCCCTGGCCGGGTGCGGACGTGGACTTGCCGCGGTTGGTCTGGCCGGGGGCCGGTGTGTTCCCGGGGGTGGTGCTGGGGGCCGGCTGCACGGGGGGCGCGGCGGTGGCACTGGGCGTGTTCCTCGGAGTGGCACCCGGGTCGGGGCCCGCGGCGGACGGGGCCGCCGGCGCCTGGGCGGTACCGCTCACGGCGGCGGCGCCGGTGCGCTTCGGCGCGGCGGTGGACCCGGGGGCCGGGGAGGCGGCCGGAGCCTTGCTCGGCGCGGCGTCCGGGGCCGCCTGTGAGGGGTGGGGGAGCGGCAGGAACGGCGAGGAGAGCGTGGGCCCGCCGAAGAGGGAGCTCAGCAGCAGCACGATGTAGCCGGCGGCCGGCACGACGAGCAGCCACCCCAGACGCCGGACGCGGCGCTGGCGCCTGCCGGAGGAGTCGACGAAGACGGGACTCGGGTCGGAGGTGGGGGCGGAGGAGCTGCTGCCGGGTGTGCGTGCGCGTCCGGACGCGGGCGTGGGGGCCGGCGTTGCGGGGGGTTCGGGGGAGGGTGCGTCCGCGGGCCGGGAACCGGTGGGAGGTTCGTAGGAGGGCGCGGGCCAGGGTGCGGTGGCGGGGTGGGAAGAGGGCGCGGGTGCGTGCCAGGACGTGGTGGGGGGTTCGTAGGAGGGCGCGGGCCGGGGCGTGGCGGCGGGTGCGGGCCACGGGTCGGCGGGGGGTTCGTAGAAGGGTGCGTCCGCGGGCCAGGGTGTGGCAGGGGGCACGGGCGCGTACGCGGCGTGCGGATACGGCGGTTCCGGTTCTGCCGTGGAACCCGGTGGTCGGTGCATCGGTGGACAGCCTCTACAGGTGGTGGACGGGACCCGGGCGGGGGTGCGGACACGGGGGACGCCCCGCACTCCGCCGGACCGGGTTCCGTCCGGGGTCAGGGGTTCGCCCCCGGGGGGTGCCCGGGCGGGACGTCCCGGCCGGGTGGGGACGGGGCAGGGCTCGGGGGTCCCGGCGGACGGGTGCCGGGACCGTGCTGTCCGGCGCTCGGGCCAGGGGTGACGGGACGCCGGGTCGGTTCGTGCTTGCCGGGATGTGTGGGGGTGGCGGCCCGCGGGTTCCGCGTCGGGGAGGCGGTCGGCGCTGCGGAGGCGGCCGGCGCGGAGGCCGTCGGGTCCGGTCCGCTGCCCTGGACGGGGGCGCAGTAACCCGGAACGGCGGACCGGCCTCCCGCGGCGGCGACCAGCGGGGCGAACCGCCGCTCGGCCAGGACCTCCTCGGGACGCGGACCCGTGGTGCGGGTGAAGGCCCGGCACAGCTCGGCCAGGTCGGCGGGCACCGCCGCGGACGAGCGGCCGGACGCCCCGGGGGGCTGGGCGTCCGCGACCCCGGTTCCGGGCGTGGGGGAGGCGGCCGGGCGCTCGCGCTCGGGGGCGCCGCCCAGGACGGCGGGGAGATGGCCCGTGCCGGCAGCGACGGCCACACCACCGAGAGCGGCCGCCAGCACGGCGGCTGCGACCTTCGCACCGAGGAGCGTCGCCGGGGCGAGCAGCGGCCGCTTCCGGGGCGTCGGTACGGGGGCGTGGGCGCGGGCGGCCGCGGATCCGGCTGCGGCTGCGGGCGTCGGTGTGGCCGAGCGGTTGGCCGAGGCATCGGCTGCGGGGGCGAGTCGAGCGGCCCGGAACATGGCCAGAGCCGCCTGCTCGCCGGACAGTTCGTCCTTCCCCGCCGGAGCGGCGGCGGCGGCGAGCAGCCCCACGAGGGCCTCGTGGCCGCCAGACGCGCCGGACGACTCCGTCAACTCGGGCATATCGGATGCATCTTGCGTGCCCGACACCCGCGACCGGGCGCCGGCGAGCAACTGCTCGGCCGTGGCGTGGTCGATCCGGCGGGATCGGTGGGTGCTCATTTCGTGCCCTTCAGCGTCGGAGCCGTCGTCGGTGTCACTCCTGGGGCAGAAGTTCTTTCGCCCCGCCCCGAACCACCCGCTTCGCCGGGTATGCCCCCACTCCCTACGCCCCCTGCGGCCCCCGCCGCTCCCGCGACCCGTGAGGGATCCCCGTTCTGCTGGTCGAGGAGTTTGGCGAGTTTGCGGAGGCCGCGGTGGGAGGCCATGCGGACCGCGCCGGCTCGTTTGCCCAGGACTCGGGCCGCGCTGTCCGCGTCCAGGTCCATGACCACCCGTAGGAGCACCGCCTCCGCCTGGTCGCGGGGCAGGAGGGAGATCAGTGCGAGGGCCGCGCCCGTCCCCATCGTGGCCAGTGCGGCGCCCTCGGTGTCCTCCCGGGCCGGCCGGTCGTGCAGGTACTCGACCGGTACGCTCACGGCCGGCCGGCGGCGGCGCCGCCGCAGCAGGTCCATGGCCCGGTTCCGGCCGATCGTCGACACCCAGCCGCGGAAACCGTCGTAGTCCCCGCTGAACGAGCCCAGATCCCGGGATATCTGGAGCCAGGCCTCGGAGGCCACGTCCTCCGCGTCCTCGCCGACCAGGACGGTCAGGTAGCGCAGGAGTACGGGCTGCACCGCGCGGAACAGCGTCTGGAAGGCCGCTTCGTCCCCCTGCTGCGCCGCCCGGACGGCGTCCGTCATGTCTGGCGGGGCGCCCCGGGTCGCCGGGACCCCCTGGCCTTTCGGGGTCTCCCGGGTTCCCGGTATACCCGCTTCGCTGTCGGCTCCGCCGAACTCCTCCGCACTGTGCACGCGGGACATCATGCGCCACCCGGGCGCGAAGCCCGAAGACTCACCCGGACGGAAGGCTCCCCCCGGCCGGAGACCGGCGGATCGGTTGCTTCGCTCCGGGGCTGGTCAAACGCGGTGACGTTGAGCAAGGATCGCGTCCGCACCTCGCCACGCACGTTCTTCCGGCACCACACGTCCACCACAGGAGGATGTCCATGCCCCGCCGTACCTCCCGCGGCCGCACCGCTGCCGTGATCGCGTCCCTGACCCTGCTCGGCCTGGCCGTGCCGGCAGCGGCCGACGCCTCGCCGTCCCGCTCGGCGGCCGGCCTGCCCCAGGGCCGCGTCTTCATGGTCAATCCCGTCCAGTCCACCGGCGATCAGACGCTCGTCGACGCCAAGGACTCGGCCGCCGCCGTGCCCGACTCCGCCTACACCTCGGTCGTACTGCGCAACCTCGACGGCAGCGGCGGCCTTTCCGGCCGGTGGGCGTACATCCGGTCGGAGACGGGCGCGCCCGCGGCCGCCGCGGACGCCGGCCGGTACAACCGCGCCGACGAGCAGTTCGAGCAGGTCATGGCCTACTTCTGGGTCAACGAGGCGCAGGAGTACCTGCAAGGACTCGGCTTCGGCAGCGAACTGCCCGGAGCCAACGACCGCGCCCAGCCCGTCCGCCTCAATCAGTGGGGCGCCGACAACTCCTTCTTCACCGACAAGAAGGCCGAGATCCGCTTCGGCAAGGGCGGCGTCGACGACGCCGAGGACGCGGAGGTCATCGTCCACGAGTACGGGCACGCGGTGCACCACGCCCAGGTCCCCGGCTTCGGCAGCTCCCCGGAGGCCGGGGCGATAGGCGAGGCCTTCGGCGACTACCTGGCCGTCTCGGTCGGCGAGCACGCCGCCGCCGTCCGCGGCTGGCCGCGCGGGTCGGACCCGGCGTGCGTGGCCGACTGGGACTCGGTCGGCTACAGCGCGGCCCCGCACTGCCTGCGCCGCATCGACGGCAACAAGGTCTACGCGGACCGCACCGGCGAGGTGCACGCGGACGGCGAGATCTGGTCGCGCGCCCTCCTCGACATCCGCGGGGCCCTGGGCGCGAGGACGGCCGACCGCATCATCGTCAACGCGCAGTTCGGCTTCGCCCCCGACACCAGCTTCCGCGACGCGGCGCTCGCCACGATCGCCACCGCGCGCAGCATGTACGGGACGGGCGCCGCGGACGCCGTCCGGACGGCGTTCAGGGACCGGCAGATCCCCGGTATCGCCTAGGTGTATTGATCACGAGCGTTGTTGACACGCGGCTGGTCTTGAACACGGCGAAGACCTCCGGTGTGGTGGGAGCTGTCTAGGAACCCCTTGCACAACGGAGGTCTTCGTGTCCCACCGTAATGCCCGGCCGACCGTCTTCGGTAGGCGGCTGCTGGTCGAACGTGTCCGCTCAGGCCGCCCCGTCGCGCCTGTCGTACCGGGCGTCGTGACACGGTGAACCTCTCCGGTCACAGCACTAGCGCGGGGCAAGGCCCCGCGCTTGTCGCAACGGGTCGCAACGGGTCGCGACGGTACGGGAGTTCAACAGCCTGTTGATGGTCCTCTCGACGGTGCTGCGTTTCACGGCCCGAACCGCTCGGGCAGATCACGGGGTTGGCGTCGCGGTCCCCCGAGCCCCTGATGACGAGACCGTGCCGTAGGCCCGGAGGGCGTCGGCAGGGTCGCCGGGGCGGCCTCGCAGAGTGGCCTCCAGGAAGGCGAGGGTGGCCGCGGCGACGACGCGCGGACTCTCGGTGCGGCCCAGAGTGCCGACGATCGAGGGCACCGGCGGCAGGTAGAGCGGGCCGTCCGTGAACGTGAGGTGCCCGGCGCCGGGGACGGTGAGCCGGTAGCTCGGCGCGGTGCTGTGCTCGAGGGCCTCGGTGAGCCGGGGCAGGTAGCGCGGGTCGGTGCCGGCGGTGATCTCCTGGGTGAGCGCGAGCGCCGGCTGCTGGAGGGCGGGCTCGGTGGGGCCGTGGGGGTAGCCGTCCAGGTCGACGACGGCGTCGAACCGGCGGTCCTGCCGGGCCACTTGCAGGGCGGCGGCTCCGCCCAGGGAGTGGCCGGCCGCCGCGGCGCGGCCGGTGTCCAGGCGTCCGGTCAGCGGGTCGGCGGTCTCACCGCGGTCCAGCCGCTCCAGCCGGGTGAGGACGAAGCCGAGGTCGGCGGCCCGGACGGCGGTCCAGCCGGTCGCCAGCTCCTCGTCCCTGGCGCGGTCCCAGGAGGAGGCGGTGGTCGCGCGGATGGTGCGGCCGTCGGAGAGGACGACGACGGTGGAGTCGTACGGGTGGTCGAGGGCGGCGACCAGGTAGCCGTGGCTGGCCAGCTCCTCCGCCCAGGCGGTGTTCTGGGACCGCACCCCGCCCGACCCCGGGGAGAAGAGCACGACCGGGAACCGCTCTCCCCCGCCGGCCACCGGGGCGTCGACGACCGCGCGGCTGCGGGCCCTCGGGACGCCGTCGACCAGGAAGCCGGGCAGGCCGACCCCGCCGGCGAGGGCCTCGGCGACGGTCCGCGCCTCGCCCTCCGTACGTCCCAGGTACGGGGCCCGGGGGACGCCCGCAGGGCTCTCCCGCGCCGGGTACCAGAGCTGGACCACGACCGTGCGCCGGTCGTCCGGATCGGCGGTGAAGCTCTCGGGGCGGAGCGGATCGGTCCACTGCACCACCCGTGTGCCGACCGCGAAGGCGCCCGTCGGCTCGGGAAAGACGGGCACGGGGAAGGCCCAAGCGGCCGCCGGGCCGGTGGCGATCAGGCCGGCGCAGGCCAGCGATCCCGGCAGGGCCAGCCACCAGCGGGCCCGCCACGCCGGTCGGCCGGCACCGCGCCGCAACAGGGGCGGGAGGGCGAACGCCGAGGCGACGGCGGCGCCGGCCAGGACCGGCAGCATCTGCCAGCGGAGCCCCACGATGCCCAGCACGATCGCCGACGCCACGAGGACCGCCCCCGCCACGACGGTGACGGGCCGGCGGGTGGCCGGGGGGAGCCAGCGCGCCACCAGCAGCGCAACGGCGCCCAGCAGGACGAGGACTTCCGGAGGGGACAGGAACAGCCCCGGGATGGTTTGGGTCACCCGGCCATGCTCGGCGCCGGGCCCGCGCCGCCGCATCGGCCCCGGGTCGCCGCCGACTGCGACTGGCGTGGCAACCGGGGCGGGCCGCGGTGCGACCGGAGTGGCAACCGGGCACCCCGGACCGGCGGCGGCCTGCGACCGCGGGAGGTGGCGGGTCTCCTCCTTTGGTCGTACCCCGGCACAGTGCGCTCCGACGCCGGGCTCATGCGCGGCGCGGACCCGAGGCCTAGGCTGCGGCTGTACACGGTGACGGCCCCGGCCGGGCCGCCACGACGACCGATCGGCGGAGAGCTGTGACGGTGCGCCACCGGGACCGGATACCGCCCCTGGCGTGGGACTCGGTACTGCCGGCGCTTCTCCTGCTCCACGTCGTGACCACCTACCCGGCCCGGGACCTGCCTGCGGCGGCAGCGCTCACCGCCGCCCTGACGCTGCCCCTGGTGTGGCGGCGCCGGGCCCCGCTCGCGGTGTTCGCCGCCGTGGTGGCCGCGGCCTTCGTCCAGTGGCTGGCGGACCTCCAACTGCCCGGGGACATCGCCCTGCTGGTGGCCCTGTACACGGCGGCCGCACACACGGGCCGGCGCGGCACGCTGCTCGCCGCCGCCGTCGTGGAGGGCGGGGCCCTGCTGGCTTGCCTGCGCTGGGCACAGAACGGCGCGTTCCTGACCCCGTTCGTCGCGCTCTCCGCGACGGTGGTCGCCGCCGCCGTCCTCGGGGTGAACGTGCGGACCGGCCGGGCCTACCTCGCAGCCGTGCAGGAGCGGGCCGAACGGCTGGCGCTGCACCAGGAGCAGCAGGCGCGGCTGGCCGTCGCCGAGGAGCGGGCCCGGATCACCCGCGAGATGCACGACATCGTCACTCACAGCCTGTCCGTCATGGTCGCGCTCACCGATGCCGCCGTCTACGCCCAGCACAGGTCCCCGGACCGGGCCACCGCCGCCATGCTGCAGATCTCCGAGACGGGCCGGCAGGCCCTCACCGACATGCGGCGCTCGTTGGGCGTCCTGCGGTCCGACGAGCCGGACGCCGAGCGCCACCCGCTGCCCGGCATCGCCCAGCTGGAGGCGCTCGCCGACCAGATGGCCGCCGCCGGGCTGCCGACCGGCCTGGAGGTCCGCGGCGGCCACGCCCATGTGCCGGCCACCGCACAACTCACCGTCTACCGCCTGGTGCAGGAAGCGTTGACCAACACCCTCAAGCACACCCCCGCCGGCACCCGCGCGAGGGTCCTGGTCGAGTGCTCGGCCGGGAGCGTCGGCGTGGAGGTCACCGACAGCGGCCCCCGGCCGGCGCTTCCCGCCGCCGCACCGTCCGGCCACGGCATCCCCGGCATGCGCGAGCGCGCGGCCGTCTACGGGGGGACGCTGCGGGCCGGACCGCTTCCGAGCGGCGGCTGGGGTGTGCGGACCCGGCTCCTGCTGGGCAGCGGCGGGACGGGCGCCGTATGACGATCCGCATCGTGATCGCCGACGACGAGGCGCTGCTGCGGATGGCCTTCGGCATGGTCCTGGAGGCCCAGCCCGACATGGCGCCGGTCGGCGAGGCCGCGGACGGCGCCCAGGCCGTCCGCCTCGCCCGGGAGCTGCGGCCCGACGTGGTCCTGATGGACGTCCGGATGCCCGGGACGGACGGGATCGAGGCGACCCGGCAGGTCGTCGAGGTCTCCCCGGGGAGCAGGGTGCTGATCCTGACCACCTTCGACCTGGACGCGTACGCCTTCGCCGCGCTCGGCGCCGGGGCCTCGGGCTTCCTGCTGAAGAACACCCGGCCCGAGGAGCTGCTCACCGCGATCCGCAACGTCGCGGCGGGCGACGCGGTGCTCTCCCCGCGGATCACCCGGCGCCTGCTGGAGGACTTCCGTCCGCACCTGGCCGCCGGGGGCACCGCCGTCCGCGACGAGCGGCTGGACCGGCTCAGTGCCCGGGAGCGTGAGGTGCTCGTCGAGGTCGGTCGCGGCCTGTCCAACGCCGAGATCGCGGCCGCCCTGCACCTCGCGGAGGCGACCGTGAAGTCCCATCTGGGGCGGATCCTGCTCAAGCTGGAACTCCGCGACCGGATCCGGGCCGTGGTCTTCGCCCACGAGAACCGCCTGCTCCCCCGGCCTGACACCGGCTGAGGGATCGGAACAGCGGCCGGACCATGGCCCCGACCGGGCCGACCACGTCGCTGACGGGGACGGCGCCGCCGGTGGGGCCGTTGCGGTGGTGGCGGGAGTCCGCGGAGCCGCTGCGGCGGTCGCCCTCGGCCGGGCTACCCCTCCCCGGTGAGTCCGGCGCGTTCGGCGAGGGCGCCGCCCTGGAAGCGGCTCTCGGCGCCGAGTTCCTCCAGCAGCTCGGCGATGTGGCGGCGGCAGGTGCGCAGGGACATGCCCATCCGCCGGGCGATCACCTCGTCCTTGGCGCCCTCGGCCAGCAGCCCGACCAGTGCCCGGCGCAGGCTCGGTCCGACCTCCTTGTACGCGGCCCCGCTGCCACCGCGGAACGGGGTCGCACCGGACCAGTGCTGGTCGAAGACCCGGCACAGGTACGCCACCACGTCCGGGTTGTGCACCAGTACGGCGCCTTCGCCCGGGCCGCCGTCGGTCCGCCGCGGAAGGAACGCCACGGAGCGGTCGAACACCACGGCCCGGTCCGGCAGTTCGGCGGCGGTGCGGTACTCGGCGCCGGCCTCCGTGAGGGTCTCCACGTACCCCTGGGTGGAGAGGCTGGCCCGCGCCGAATGCTGGTAGAGGGTGCGCATCCGCACCCCGCGGCGCAGCATCGCGAGGTCCCGCTCGATGGCGTCCCCGAGCCGGTGCGCGGCCCGCCCGCCGCCCGGCTGGATGCTGAACACCTCCTCGCGGCAGCGCGCCGACTCCTCGGTGAGCAGCGCCGAAGCGGCCGCGAGGTCCGGCAGTACGTCCACGCCCTGCCGGTGGTCGCGTTCGCGCCGGGCGGCGCGATAGTGCGGCATGAGGGAGCGCAGGTCCTCGCGCACCGAGTGGGCGTGTGCCGCGGCCTGCGCCACCTGGGCCTCCAGCGGGCCGACCGCCTCCGCCGCGGCCGCGTCCGGGCTCACCGGGATCAGTTCCCCGGGGCTGCCTGGGGCGGGGCGCAGCAGTCGGAGCAGCAGCAGCGTGCGGCAGGCCTCCTCGGCCTCCTCGGGGGTCAGGCCGAGGGCCGCGGGCAGCTCGGGCGCCCCGGGCGTCCGTCTCTTGAGGCTGCCCTGCGACAGCGCGTGCTCGAACACGGCGACGGCCCGGGCGTCCAGCCTCGGCAGGTCGATGGATTTGGTCTGCATGGTCATGTTTTCCCCCGCAATGCGGCCCTGCTACTTCCGTGCCATGCAGGCTATTGCCAGCTCTCGGGACTGGACCAACGGGGCATGCCGGTATGAACTTCTGTCATCGGCCGGGCCGCATCCCGGCGGGCCGATATGCCGGCATACGGCGCGAACCGCCCGACGCGGGCGCTCGCCGCCCGGTCCACGACCTCCCCATCCAGGAGCCACGCCATGTCCCGAACCCTGCCCCGTCTCCTCCTCCTCGCGGCCCTGCTGGCCGGCGGTCCGCTCGCCGTGCAGCAGGGGGCGGGCCCGGGGACGGACGACGCGCACGGCGGGGGAACGGGGGGCGCGGTGAGCGTGGTCCTCCTCGCCGCGGAACCTCTCGACACGAGCTGGGGCGACGACTACATCCGGCCCGTTCTCTAGGGCGGGCGCCGCTCCTCCGTCCCCGTACCCCTCCGTCCCCGTACCCCTCCGTCCCCGTCCCCCTCCGTCCCCGTACCCCTCCGTCCCCGTCCCCCCCCCCCCGGACCCCCGGACCTCCATCCCCGGTCCCTCGGGTCCCACCGTGCGCAGAGTGAAGTGCGAGGTCGTAGAGCGTGTCATCACTGCCCCAGACTCCGGCCCCGACCCTCACCGGGCCGCGGCGAAGCCGCGCGGAGGGCCCCGCGGACCTGGCCCTGCTGCCCGACCTGGTGCGCGCCGTCCTCATGAGGGGCGCGGCCGGGGCGGCGGGGGACTGGGCCGTGGAACCGGGTGAGTTCTGGTGTCACGTACGGCCCCCGGGCGCCGCCCGCCGCACCCAGGGGTGGAAGCTCCACGTCTCGGCCACCCCGCTCTCGGCCCCGCTGGTCCTGGCCCGCGCCGCCGAGGTGCTGACCGGCCACCGCGCTCCGTTCAAGTTCGCCGGGAGTCCCGCGCGGGTCGCCGCCCTCGTCTCGGGGCGCTTCGCCCGGGGCGGGGCCGGCAAGTTCATCACGGTCTACCCGGTCGATGACGATCAATTCCGGCTGCTCGCGCAGGAGTTGCACCGGGTCACCGTGGGGCTGCCCGGGCCCGCGGTGCTCTCCGACCGCCGCTATCTGCCGGACAGTCAGGTCTACTACCGCTACGGGGTGTTCGCCGCCACCCCCGAGCTCACCCCCGACGGAGCCTACGCCGCCCGGCTGACCGACCCCGCGGGCCGGCCGGTGCCGGACGAGCGCAACGCCTGGTACAGCCCGCCGTCCTGGGCGGGGGACCCGTTCCCGGACCGCCCGGCCGCCCCGGCCCGCAGTACGGCCACCGCGAAGCCCGTGCTCCTGCACGAGCGCTATCTCGTGCGCGGCGCGATCCAGCACTCCACCAAGGGGGGCGTCTTCCGGGCGGAGGACACCACCACCGGAGCCCGGGTGGTCGTCAAGCAGGCCCGCCCGCACGTCGGCGCCGGCCTCGAAGGCCTGGACGTACGGGACCTGCTGCGCCGGGAGGCCGCCCTGCTGGAACGCTTCGGCCTGCGGTTCCCCGACCGGGTCCCCCGCCTCGTCGAGGTGTTCGAGCAGCAGGGCAGCGCCTTCCTGGTCGCCGAGTCGGTGCCCGGAGCCACCCTGCGCCGGACCGTCGCCGAACGGCTGATCAGGGAGGGTGCCGCCTGCCCCGACGAGCGGACCGCCGGCTCCCTCGTCCGGCAGCTGCTCGACCTGGTCGCCGCCGCCCACGAACTCGGCCTCACCCTGCACGACTTCAACCCCAACAACGTCATGGTCACCCCCGACGGACAACTCCGCCTGATCGACCTGGAGATGGCCGCCGCGGAGGGTGAACGCTGGGTGCTCGGCGCCACCCCCGGCTACACCGCACCCGAACTGCGCGCCGCCGACCCGGTGGCCCCCGCGTTCGGTCCCGGCGTGGACCTCTACGCCCTCGGCGCCACCGTCCTGCACGCCCTGACCGGCGCCGATCCGCTCTTCGCGGCGGACCGGCCCGCAGCGGCGGCCCGCCCGGACGAGGAGCGGCTGTCCGGGCTGCTGGAGCTGCTGGGCCGGGACCAGCCGCTCGTACGGCGGTTCGGGCCGCTGATCCGCGGCCTGATGCGCGACGCACCCGCGGACCGCTGGACCCTGGAACGGGCCCGGGAGGAACTTCTCGCAGGCCGCCCGACACCGGCGACGGCGGCGGCACTTGGGGCGCCGGCGGTGCGTACCGCGCCCGCGGCACCCGCCGTGCGCGCGGCGCCCGCCGTACGCACCGCGCCCGCGGACCTGCGGGCACGGCTGCTGCACGACGGGATCGCCCACCTGCTGGCCACCATGCGCCCGGCCGACCCCGACCGGCTCTGGCCCGCGGACTCCGTCGGCGCGACCTGCGATCCGGTGGCCCTCCAGCACGGCTCCGCGGGCCCCTTGGGCCTGCTCGCCCGGGCCCTGCGGCACGCGGACGACCTCGCGGCCGGCTCCGGCTCCGGCGCCTCCCACGGGAGCCCCCGGGACTCGTCGTACGCACCCCCGGTCACCCGGGAATCCCTGCGTACGGGGCTGCGCGCGGCCGCGCTCTGGACGGCTGACCGGCAGGAGGCGCTGCCCGGGCACCTGCCCGGACTCCACTTCGGCCGGTCGGGCACGGCCTGGGCCCTGCTCGACGCGGCCCGCGCACTGGAGGACGCGGCGCTCACCGAACGCGCCTCGGCCCTGGCCCTCGCGCTGCCCGTGGAGTGGCCCAACCCCGATGTCTGCCACGGCGCGGCCGGCGCCGGCCTGACCCAGCTGCACTTCTGGCGCACCACGGGCGACCCCCGGTTCCTCGACCGGGCCGCGCGGGCCGCCGAAGGCCTGCTGGCAGCGGCCCGGCGCACCCCCGAGGGCGTCTTCTGGCCGGTGCCCGAGGACTTCGACTCCGGTCTGGCCGGTGCCTGGCACTACGGCTTCGCGCACGGGGTCGCCGGCGTCGGCACCTTCCTGCTCCTCGCCTGGGAGGCGACGGGCGACGCACGGCTGCGCGCCGCGGCCGTGGAGGCGGGCGCCACCCTCGCCGGGGCCGCCCGCCGCGGACCGGCGGGCACCCTGTGGCCGGTGGACCGGGCTCGGCACCTGTCGGACTCCCCGGAGCTGGCCCGGCACTGGTGCAGCGGCTCCTCCGGCGCGGGCACCTTCCTGGTCCGCCTCGGGGCGGTGGCCGGAGCCCGCGACACGGGCTGGACCGACCTGCCGGACCTGCCGGACGCACCGGACCTGCCCGAGCTGGCCGATGTACCCGACCTGGCCGACGTGCCCGACGGGCGTGACCTGGCCGAGCTGGTGGAGGGCGCGGCCGCCGCCGTCCGGGCCGGCCGGGTCACGGATACGGCCGCCACCTGCCACGGGCTCGCGGGCAACGCCGAGTTCCTGCTCGACGCCGCCGAGCTCACCGGGGACGCACGCCACCGCGAGGGAGCCGAGCTGCTGGTCGAGCACATGGCGGCCCAGGCGGTGCTGCGCGACGGCCGGCTGCTGGTGCCCGACGAGAACCGCAAGACCGTGCTGGCCGAGTACGCCACCGGCCTGGCCGGGAGCCTCTCGCTGCTGCTGCGCCTGCGGTACGGCGGCCCGCGTGCCTGGCTGCCCGAGGGCGGATCCGCCCACCCCTGAGTGTCCGGTGGCCGACGGCCACCGGCTGCCGGGCCCGCACGGGTCCGGCGCCCCACCCGCAGTTCCGACTGCGGTTCCCACTGCGGGTCCCTCCGCAGTTCCATCCGCACAGAAGGAGACCGCCATGGCGGAGTTCGACATCGACGCCCTCCAGGTCCTGCCCGAGGACCTCCGTACCGAGGACGCCCGCGGCGAGGAGCACGCCGCCGCGCTGATCACGGCCTGCCGCTGGCACACGAGCGGCTGCTGATCGGCCGCTGACCGGCGGCGGCGACCCCCTTCGCCGCCCTGGGAGGGGACCGGACCTCTGCACCGGCCCCCTCCCTCGCCGGTCGGCCAGGACGCGGGCGCCGGCCCGCTTCCGGTGAACGTCCCTTAGACGGGGGAGGGTTCGACGGAGGACCATCCCTTGGCGGTCGGGGTGAAGACGATCCCGCCCACCACCAGGAAGCCGAACGCGTCGTCGGCCCCCGGGCGGACGCCGCCCGGGACGGTGAACCGGCCGGTCTGCTTGCGGGAGACCAGGTCGATGACCACGCCCGAGGTCCGGCACCGTACGTACGCCAGTCCGTCGGTCACCACCACCGCGTTCGAGGCCTCCGGGCGCTCCGGGTCGGTGCACTCCTGCGCCAGCGGAATCCGCCACACGGCGCCGCCGGACTCCTGGTTGAGCTCCATGAACCCCGGCTCGCCGCCCGCCGCGGTCGCCATCAGGTACACCTTGTCCCCGGCCACGGCAGGTCCCGACAGCGTGGTTCCGGCGTACGGGAGGTCCGCGCTCCGCTGCCGCGCCGGCTCGCCGCGCAGCACCCCGGCGCCGTTCTCCTTGTTGCACAGGAAGACGGTCGCCTCGCTCTCGTCCCGGCCCAGCGTCAGTCCGCGCGTCTCGCAGGTCCCGGGCATCGCGAAGCGGGTACCGTCCCGGGGGGTCCCGAAGGGCAGCTTCTTCCCCGTGGCCCCGTCGAGGGCGGTCACGAAGCTCTCGAAGCCCATGTCGTCCTTCTGGGACCGCCCTTGTACGTACACCCGGTCCCCGTCGACGCGCAGCGCCGGGAAACCGTCATCGGATCCGGGCACCGCCTGCTGCCACAGGACCTTCCCGGACCGGGTCTCCAGCGCGGTGACCGTGCCGGACATGGAGACCGCGAACACCCGGCTGCCGTCCGCGTCCAGCACCGGCCGCCGCAGCATCTCCTTGGTGGGGAACTCCCACCGGGGGGTGCCCTCGACGAGGTCCAGCGCGGTGAACCCCCTGCGGTCGAGCGCGATCACCGTGTGGGTTCCGGCGGTCGCTCCCGGGGCCACCATCGGGGCCAGCCCGTCCACGGGGCCTTTTAGCAGGTGTCCCCACAGCAGTTCGCCGGTCGCGGCGTCGAACCGGCTGAGGGCGGCGGCCATGCCGGGGCGGGGCGAGGTGCACACCAGCGAGGATTCCGCGTACGCGCAGGACCCCATGTCGCCGCCGCCGTCCCAGGCCCGCCACCCGGCGGGGCGCCGGGCGGGCGCGTCCGCGTAGGCACGGCTGCCGCCGGGGCTGCCGCCTTCGGTGGCCACGTACGGGGCGAGGGTCCCGTTGGGCTTCGGCAGGGAGGGCGCGGGCGTGGCACCGCCGGGGCTGCCGGAGGGCCCGGCGGACGACTCGGGGGTCTTCGCGTTGTCCCGCGAACCGCCGGTCGGCGGGGAGAACCGCAGGTAGAGCCCGCCGCCGGCCAGCAGCGAAGCCACGAGCGCCGCGGCGAGGAGAGCGCGCCTGCGGGGCCTGCGCGGCCGCCGGGGCCGTCCGGCCGCCGCCACGTCTCCGGCGGGGCCGGCGGTCGGTGGCCCGGACCGCCGGGTGAGCGACCCGTCGGTGTCCTCGGATCCCTCTCCGGACGCGGAGGGCGATTCCGGACCGCTGTCGCTGTCACCGGTGCCGGTGCCGTCTGTGTTGGCACCCGCCCCCGGCTCCGCTTCGCCGTCTTCGGCACCCGAGCCGGTCCAGGTCCCGGCCCCGAGGGGCTTACGGGCCTCCCCGCCGGGGCCGTCGTCCTCGCGGAGCGGGCTCTCCCAGTCGGCCGCCGGGATCCGCGCCAGCACGGCCAGCAGCTCGTCCGGTCCCGGGCGGGCGGCCGCCTCCTTGGCCAGGCATGCCCCGACCACGTCCCGTAGCGAATCGGCCAGACCCGCGATGTCCGGCGCATCCGACACCACGCGGTAGGCCGTCATGTAGTGCGACTCCGCGTCGAAGGGCCCCCGCCCGGTCGCGGCGAACACCAGCACCGCTCCCAGGGAGAACACGTCCGACGAGGCCCGCACCCGCGCCGGAGCCGACAACTGCTCCGGCGACATGTACGGCGGAGTCCCGAGGATCTGCCCGGTCGAGGTCAGCGTCTGCTGCCCCGCCGCCCGCGAGATCCCGAAGTCGATCACCCGCGGCCCGTCGTCCGTCAGCATGACGTTGTCCGGCTTCAGATCGCGGTGGATCACCCCGGTGGTGTGCAGTTCGCGCAGCGCCTCCACCAGTCCGAGCGCGAGAACGCGCAGCGCGCTCCCGCGCAGCGGCCCGTCCGCCTTCACCCGTGCGCCCAAGGTCCGTCCCGGCACCAGCTGGGTGGCCATCCAGGGCCGCTTCGCGTCCGGGTCGGCATCCACCACCGCGGCGGTGAAGGCCCCGCTCACGCGGCGGGCGGCCGCCACCTCCTGCCGGAACCGGGTCCGGAACTCGGGGTCGTCGGCGAACTGCTGGTGCACCAGCTTCACCGCGACGAGCCGCCCCGAAGCAGCCCGCCCCGAGTACACCGTCCCCATCCCGCCGGAACCCAGCCGGGCGATCAGGACATACCCGCCGATCGCCCGCGGATCCCCGTCCCGCAGTGTCATGTCCCGCCCCACCCCACCGAGTACATCCGTCGGCGGCACCCTATCCCGGACCTGCGCACGCGTAGGGCGAGGGTGTTCCCCGGCGGTCCCCGGCGGACCCCGGCGGTCCCCGGCGGTCACGCCGAACGCAAGGCGTCCGTGGGGGAGGCACGGGCGGCGCGCAGTGCGGGATAGAGCCCGGCGAGCCCGGCCACCACCACCGCGACCGAGGGGCCGGCGACCAGGGTGTAGAGCGGGACGGCCGCCGGCCAGCCCTGGACCAGCGCGTAGCCGTACACGGTCAGGCCGCCGAGGAGCAGCCCGCTCGCCCCGCCGATGAAGCCCATCAGTACGGCCTCCAGCAGGAACTGCGCCGAGATCTGGCCGCCCCGGGCCCCCAGGGCGCGCCGCAGCCCGATCTCGCCGCGGCGCTCCATCACGCCGACGACCATGGTGTTGGCGATGCCGACGCCGCCCACCAGCAAGGCCACGCCGGCCAGGACGAGGACGAGCGCGGTGAGGCTGTTCTCCGTCTCGGTGCGGGCCAGGAGGAGGTCGGAGGGCCGGCTCACGGCGACCATGGTCGGGCTGCCGGGGTTCGCGCTGGCCGCGGCCACCGCCTGGACCTGCGGCACGCGTGCGGAGTGCGACCGCAGGTAGACGGTCGCGGCGCTCCCGTCGGCCCCCAGGTGGGCGACCGCCTGGGGCCAGCCGACCAGGGCCGCGGTGGACAGCTCGGGGGCGAGCTCGTTCGGGGCGAGGATGCCGAGCACCTGGTACCACTGTCCGCCCAGCCACACCCGCTCGCCCGGTCCGGTGACGCCGAGGCGCTGGGCGGCCTGGCCGCCGAGCACGGTCACCGGGAGGTTCTCGCTCGCGGCGTCCAGCCACCGCCCGCTGTGCAGTTCGGCGCGCAGCACCTCCAGCAGGCTGAGGCGCGCGGCCAGCACGGTGAGGCTTCCGGTCTGCTGCGGCGGCACCAGGTCGTTGCGGTACACCTGGGCCTTGGTGGCCCCGGTGGCGGTGGTCCGCTGCACGGGCGCGATGGCGGAGAGCATCTTCTCCGCGGTGAGCGGGAGCGGCACCGGCTGCTGGTCGGGCCCCTTGCCGGGAGCCACGGTGATCAGGTTGGAGCCGAGCTGGTCCAGCCGTGCCAGCAGGTGCTGCTGGTTGGAGTTCGAGATGCCGGTGACCGCGACCACGGCGGCGATGCCCAGCGAGATGCCCAGCGCGGACAGTGCGGTACGCAGCCTGCGGGTACGCGGCCCGATCATGCCCAAACGCAGCAGGTCCATGGGGCGGAGCCGGGTACGGGGCTTCTTCATCGGCCGGCTCCAGCGGGCTCCGGGAGACGTTCGTCGAACTCGATGCGGCCGTCCTGGATGCCGACCCGCCGGGGGAACGAGGCGGCCAGCGCACGGTCGTGGGTGATGACCACCACCGTGGTGCCGTCCGCGTTCAGGGTGCGCAGCAGCTCGACCACCGCGGCGCCGGACACGCTGTCCAGGGCTCCGGTGGGCTCGTCGGCCAGCAGCAGTGCCGGGCGGCCGATCAGCGCGCGGGCGATCGCCACGCGCTGCTTCTCGCCGCCCGAGAGCTGGTCCGGGCGGTGGTCCAGCCGGTGCCCGAGGCCGACGGCCCGCAGTGCCTCGACGGCCCGCGCGCGCCGCTCGGAGACCGGCGCCCCGGCGTACAGCAGCCCGGTCGCGACGTTCTCGACGGTGGTGAGTCCGGACAGCAGGAAGAACTGCTGGAACACGAAACCGATCCGGTGCGCCCGCAGTGCGGCCAGCTCCCGGTCGGACAGGCCGGCCAGATCGCGGCCCTCGAAGCGCAGCCGCCCTGAGGTGGGCCGGTCGAGCGAGCCGAGCAGGGCGAGGAGGGTGGACTTGCCGGAGCCGGACGGCCCGACGACGGCGAGGAGTTCACCGGCTTCGACGGTGAGGTCGATGCCGTGCAGGATGCGCAGCGGGGGCGTGCCCGGATACTCCTTGACGAGGGCGGACAGCTCCAGGACGGGGGCGGTGTTCTCCACCGGGAACGAGCTCATTTGGGGACCACCACCTGCGCGCCGGGCCGGACGTCGCCGGTGATCTGTGCCTTGGCGTCGGCGATCAGGCCGAGCCGGACCTTGACCAGCCGGGGGGTCGGGCCGTCGGAGACGCGTACGCCGTAGCCGCCGCCGTCGAGGGCGAGCAGCGCGGTGACCGGAACGATGAGCGCCTGGTCGGCGGTGTCGCCCACCACGGTGACGGTGACCGCGGACTGCCCCGCCCGCCGGGCCTGTTCCTGGCCGTCCAGCACGATCGTCACGGTGGTCCTGGCGCCGCCCGGGCCCTCCCCGGAGCCGCCGCCCGGCCCGCCGGACCCGCCGGACCCGTCCTCCCCGCCGGAGCCGCGGATCAGCGAACGGATGCGCCCCTCCACGTCGGAGCCGTCGGCCGACTTGATGCGGACGCGGCCGTCCGGCTTGAACCGCGAGAGCTGGTTCTCGGCGGGCCGCACGGTGACCACGAGGTCCTCGCGGGTCACGGTCATCACCGACGAAGCGCCCAGCACCGCGCCGAGCTGCGCGCCGACCTGCTGCACGCGCACGGACTCCTGCGGCAGCATGGTGACGGCGCCCAGGGGGACCGTGCCGGTCTCCGGGAGTCCCAGGGACTTCTGCCAGCGCTTCACGGCGGTGGCGGTCTCCGGGGTGAACTTCTGGTCGGCGGTCCGGCCGAGTCCCTTGCCGTGGCCGAGCCGGAGCAGGTTGCGTTCGAGCTGCTCCACGTCGGCGCCGGCGGGGACACCGGGGCCCAGGTCGCGCCACATCGGGCGGTCGCCGGCCATCAGCACCACCGGCTGGCCGTCGACCTCGTAGAGCTTCTGTCCCGGCTTGACGACGGCGCCGACGGCCGGGAGCCACGTGAGCGTGCCCTTGCCGGCCGCGACCACGGGGGTGGGAGCGTCGTACACGAGCGAGCCGGTGAGCTGGATGCTGCTGGAGAGCGAGCCCTGCTCCACCGGGGCGAGGCCGTACTGCACGCCCGCCCGCTCGGTTCCCCCGGTGCCGCGGTCCCACGGGCGGGCGGCGGCGACCGTCCCGGCCCCGGCCACCGCGGCGACCAGCAGCAGCGGGACGAGGACCTTGCGGCGCTTCCTGCCGCGTCCGGGTCCAGGTCCGGGTCCAGGCCCTGAGGGTTCCACGGGGTCCGGGGGACCCGCGGGTTCCACGGTGCGGGTCACGCTCACTCCCCGATCCGGTAGCCGGGCAGCGGGAACTTGGCCTCGCAGGCCTGCGAAGCGGCATCCCACTTGGCCGCGTCGAACAGGGCGCGCGGGACGATGACCGTTCCCTCCTTGGGATCCGGGTCCGGCATGTCGGGGTAGCCGTTCTTGCGCGCGCACTCGACCCACTTGCGGGCCATCTCCGCGAACTTGGCGTTGTCGGCCTTCTGGACCTGGTGGATGCCGGGCACCTTCTCGTCGCACAGCCGGGCGGCGGTGTCGTACCCGGACGGCAGACCCGAGTCCGTGCTCGCGGCCGGAAAGCCGATGTTGCCGTCCTTGTCCTGCTCGACGCTCGTCTGCCCCTGCTGGTGCATGCAGTCCACCCAGGCCCGGCGGACCGCGTTGTCGTCCTGCGGCTTGACCTTGCCCCCGCCGTCGCTCCCGGCGACCTCGGGCGCCGGAGCTGTGGCCGAGCAGCCGGCCAGGGCCAGCACCGCCACCGCGGCGGCCACGGCGGGCAGCCCTCGCAGTCCTCGTACCGACCTGCCGCGTATCGCTGCGGACGTGCCTCGCATGTCCCACGCTCCCTGTGTGTTGCCGATGAACGCCCAGTTCTACGGTTCGCGCGGTGAGCCCCCTGTGATCGCGCGCCTAACCACCGGCTAACCGGCCTGCGGGCAGGCTGGTCCCCGGCGCCGGCCCGGAGGGAACAGCGGCGGCACGGGCGAACGGGAGCGGGACGCGATGCGGGTGCTGATTGTCGAGGACGAGCGGGAACTGGCCGTGATGCTCGCCGAAGGGCTCCGCGACGAGGGCATGGTCTGCGACCTCGCCCACGACGGCCTGGAGGCGCTCCGGCGGACCGGCGAGGCCGACTACGACGTGGTGATCCTGGACCGGGACCTGCCCGGACTGGGCGGCGACGCCGTGTGCCGCGCGCTCGCCGCGATGGGCCACCCGGCCCGGATCCTGATGCTCACCGCCGCGGACACCCTGTCCGACCTCGTCGAAGGCCTCGGCCAGGGCGCCGACGACTACATGACCAAGCCCTTCTCCTACCTGGAGCTCGTCGCCCGGCTGCGCGCGCTCGGCCGCCGCTCCGCCGCGGGCCGGGCCCAGGTGGTGCTGACCCGGCGCGGCATCAGCCTCGACACGGTGCGCAGGGTCGCCGAACGCGACGGCCGTCCGCTGCACCTGACGCCGAAGGAACTGGGCGTCCTGGAACTGCTGCTGGCCGCGGACGGGGCCCCGGTCGCCACCGAGGAACTGCGGGAGCGGCTGTGGGACACGGGACTCGACCCGGCCACCACGGCGGTACGGGTCACCGTGCACGCGCTGCGCCGCAAGCTCGGCGATCCGCCGCTGATCGTGCACGACACCGGCTACGGATACCGGCTGTGAGCCGCCGCGGCCCCGGCCGGCTGCCGCTGCGCGGCCGGCTGACCCTGGTGACCACGGCCGTCTTCGCCGTGCTCGGCTGCGGGGTGCTGGCGCTGAACTGGCTCAGCTCGCGCCAGCTCATCGAGGCCAACCGCGACCTCGTCATCGCGTCCGCCGGAACCCCGGAGGCACCGCCCCCCGATCCGGGGACCGCCGACCTGCCCCCGGGGTCCACCGAGGCCGTCCTCACGACCCCGGCCCGGGCCTTCGACCACTTCCAGAACGCCATCCTGGGCGACCTGCTGACCCGCTCCGCGCTGCTGCTCACCGTCTTCACGGCGCTCGCCGCGCTCCTGGCCTGGTGGGCGAGCGGCCGCTCCCTGCGCCGGCTCCACCAGGTGACCGGGGCGGCCCGGCGGATCAGCACCGGCAGCAGCCTGGACGAGCGGCTCGCGCTGGACGGTCCGTACGACGAGATCCGCGAACTCGGCGACACCTTCGACGCCATGCTCGACCGGCTGGACCGGAGCTTCACGGCCCAGCGGAGCTTCACCGCGCACGCCTCCCACGAGCTGCGCACCCCGCTGACCGTGCTGCGCACCGCGCTGGAGATCCCGCTGGCCCGCGGGCGGGTCCCGGACGACCTGCGCCCCGCCGTGCTGCGCGCCCTGGACGCCAATGCGCGCATCGAGCGGCTGATCGCGGCCCTGCTGACCCTGGCCCGCGCGGAGACCGCCACGCTGGCGCTGCGCCCGGCGGATCTGGCGGACGCCGCCCGGACCGCGGTGCACGACCTGGCCGAGGAGGCCAGTACCGGCGGGGTCCGGGTCACGCTCGACGCGGGGGACGCGCCGGTGGACGGGGACCCCGCGCTGCTCCGGCAGGTCGCGCTCAACCTGCTGGCCAACGCGGTGCGCCACAACTACGAGGGCGGCACCGCCGTGATCGC
This sequence comes from Streptomyces sp. GL_141, assembly GCF_057834385.1. Taxonomy (NCBI): domain Bacteria; kingdom Bacillati; phylum Actinomycetota; class Actinomycetes; order Kitasatosporales; family Streptomycetaceae; genus Streptomyces; species Streptomyces sp. GL_141. The sequence continues at coordinate 1,662,555 of NZ_CM174402.1, read as the reverse complement.
GACCGGGACCGGGGACGGCACGGTGTTCCTGGAGGTCTCCAACACCGGCCCCGTCCTGCCTGCGGAGGAGGTGCCCGCCCTGTTCGAGCCGTTCCACCAGGGCCGGGAGCGCGGCGGCGGTTTCGGGCTCGGGCTCGCCGTGGTGCGGGCGATCACCGCCACGCACCACGGAGAGGTCGTGGCCGCGCCGCGCGCGGGCGGAGGACTCACGGTCCGTGTCCTCCTCCCGGCCCGCAACGGGGGTGCGGGCCCCGCGGGTTGATCCCGCCCGGGCCGCCGGGCCGCCGGGCCGCCGGACCGGCGGATCAGGCGGCCCCTCGGCCGCCCTGCGCACCCTCCGCGCCCTCCGGGGGTACGGGTGCCTCGCGGTGTCTGAGGTTGATGACCGCGGCCCTGGCCACCACCAGAGGGCTCAGGAAGCGCGCCGGACCGATCAGGCGGGACGCGAACCGGTGCATGTGCCGGGCCATCGACGCATCGCGGGCCGCCGCCGAGAACACCAGCCGCTCCACGGGATTGAACGGACGGGCCCTGGCGAAGTCGGCCGCCAGGTACTGGTGGCCGCTCAGCCGCCACTGGTGTCCGCGCGCGTACCGGGCGAGCGCCCTGTCGAGGTTGCCCGTACCGGCCGCCGCCGGGGCGACGGCCCGTGCCAGCCACTGCGCGGACTCCAGCGCCCACCCGCATCCCACACCCCACAGGGGGTCGCCGGTGAGGGCGGCGTCGCCGATCAGGGCCACGCCCGGCGCGGTCGGCTTCCTGCTGTGCAGCGGGTAGTCGATCGTGCCGATGATCTTCGAGACGCGCTCGGCGGAGTCGAGGGGCGGTGCCCCGGGCAGGGCGCGGACGAACGCGGCGAAGCTGCCCTCCAGGTCCTCCCGGAAGGCCGGGAGGTGCTTCTTGTCCGGGAGCACCGCGAGGACGGTCACCCCGTCGTCGTTCGGGAACGCGTACGCCATGTCGGGTTCGAGGAACCAGGTGTGGCCGATCCCGTCGGGCAGCGGAAGGTTGCGGTAGTGCGCGAGGTAGCCGAAGCGCGCGTTCTCGTACGTCCGGGTGCGCATCCCGGCGTGCTGGGCCACGGCCGAGTCCTTGCCGTCGGCGCCGACCACCAGGCGCGCCCGGATCTCGCGTTCGCCGTCCGGGGTCGACGCGCGGACCCCCACGGTCCGTCCGGCTTCCCGGACCAGCCCGGTCACGCGGTGGCCGGGCAGCAGCTCGACGCCGGGGGTCCGGGCCGCACGGGACCTGATCAACGGGTCGAGGACGCTGCGCCGGACGTTGTACGCGTACGGCAACTCGGGCCCGCCCGGAGCTGGCTTCGGCTCGATCCATCCCCAACGGGTGTACCAGCGCGCCGTGTTGTGCATGGCTCCGGCCTTCTCCAGGTCGGGGACGAGGCCGAGCTCCTCCAGCACCGGATGGGCGTTGGCCGTCATGGAGTGGGTGCACAGCACCTTGTACGCCTCGGGGTCCGAGCGGCGTTCCAGCAGGGCGACGCGGACGCCGCGCCGGGCGAGCAGGATCGCCGCGGCGCTGCCGGCGAGGCTCGCTCCGCTGATGACGACGTCGTACTCGTGTTCCGCGCTCTCAGGCCTGGGCATGCCCTGATCGCCCCCTTCGGGGTGTGGTGCCGCTGACGGGAGTGGGAGTGGTGCAGCACCCACTGGTGTCATGCTCATGAGGACTTGTCAAGATCGTGCCGATCGTGGAGACCGCGGAGACCGGCCGCACCGGCCCGGACCTCAGTCGTCCAGTTCCAGGCGGTGGGCGCCGCCCTGGTCGACGCCGGCGAAGAGGTACCGGCCGTCGGGCGAGGCCGTCAGGGACCGCCCTACGCACCGACCACCGCCAATCCGGTGGAGGAGACGGCGATGCGCGGCGGGCTGACGTACCGCGCGGTGTACGCCCGACTACTGGCGGCTGTGCTGGACCCTGGCGACCCCGCTGCTCGCCCACCCGGGACCGGCGGGACCGGCGGGACCGCCGGGATCGCCGGGATCGAGGGGATCGGCGGGACCGGGCGAGGAGTCCGCGGAACCCGGCGAGGAGGACCGGCTGCTGCTCGCCCTGCTGGTCAGCGGGCTGAAGGACGAGGCGATAGCGCGCCAACTGGGCTGGTCCGTACGGACCATGCGACGCCGCATGAGCCACCTGCACGGCCAACTGGGCGCGGCGAACCGCTTCCAGGCGGGAGCCATCGCGGCCCGGCGGGGCTGGATCTGACCCGCCCCGGGCTCCCGGGCGGGCGGAAACGCGCTGGTGGGGCCGGGAACGTCCCGGTTAGCATCCGATGATGACGACGCCGGCAGACACCTCCCTCCGCGACGCCCTACGTCGAGCCGATCCCGACTGGCCGGCCGCCCACCTGGACCCGCTGGTCTGCCCGCCGGCCGCCTTCGCACTCCTCGTCCGGCACGAGGATCCCCGCCTGCGGTACCTGGGGCTGGCCCTGCTCGCCGAGCGCGTCGCGTCGGGCCGGACGGGAGACGAGCGCGAGAGGGCCGAGCTCGCGGGGCTCCTCCCCACATCGGTGGAGGGAACGCCGGAGGAGGCGCTCCTCCTGGCACGGCTCCACGAAGGGCTCGGGCCGTATCTCCGGGGGCCCCACCGGCCGTCCTGGCGTACGGCAGGGCTGCCGGTCCGGGTACGGATCGCCTGGCTGCGCGCCGAGATCCTGAACGAGCCCGCGGTGATCCGGAGGGAGCCTCCGGGCGAACTGCTCTACCAGGCCGTGCGCGAGGCGACCGCCACCGGTGCGCACCGGCCCGAGCAGCTCGTGAACGAGCTGGTGGGAAGCGGCGACCCGGTGTTGCAGGGTGAGGGGCTGCGGCTGGCCCGGCAGGGGCTGCACGCCGGCCTGCTGGCTCCCGTACGGGTACGCGCACACGTGACCGGCCTGCTCCGCGCCGACAGCCCGGCCGTCGTCACCGCCGCGCTGGAGGAACTCGGTCGGCCCTGGGTGGCGTTGGAGCCCCTCCCGGCGGGGCGGCTGTCGCCCTTCCTCACCGCCGCGTCGGCGGTCGCACGGCCCGGGGCCGCCGACGCCGCACTCGCGGCCGCGGCCCACCACGGACACCGCGGCCCGCTCCGGCAGGTCATCGAGGATCCGGACCTGCCGCCGGGTCTTCGCCGGCGCGCGATGGAACTGCTCGGTGAGCTGGCGGACCGCGGCGACATCGGCGCACTGACGGAGATCGCCGCACGGGACCCGCTGCTGTTCGGAGCACCCGCGGTGACCTGCCTGCGCGGGCTCCACCGGCGCGGACACTTCCCGGACGCTCCGCACGTCCCGTCCGTCATCGGCCTCGCGCTGGCCGATCACTCGATTCCGCCCCACGAGGTCGCGACGATCCTCTTCACCTGCCGGCACGAGACGCTCCGCGTCCTGGCCGACGCCGCCGCCGGCGATCCGAGCTGGCCGCGGCGGCTCGCCCTGCTGGTGGCCCTGGCCGGGCAGGGGGCGCAGGACCTCGACATCGGGGACGCCGTCACACGGGTCCTCCCCTCGGCTCCCGCGCCGGGGCCGTTTCTCGAAGCGATCCGTGCGCTGCGCCACGCGGATGCCGAAGACGCCGTGATCGCCCTCCTGCCCTCGGCGCCCGCGGCGGTCCTGGACGCGCTGGAGGCCATCGGCGGGCACCGGACGACGACGGCGCTGCGGGAAGGGCTCGGCCTCGTCGCGGCGGAGGGCGCGGGGGAGATCGCCCCGCATCTGCGCGCGGTACGCCACCGCGCCCTTGAGGTGCTGTGGCACCTGACCGACGATCCGTCACGGCGGCGTGCCCTCCTGGTCCGCCTCGACCCCACCGATCTGCCGAAGCGCATCGCGGCGGATCTCGGCGGCCCGGACGAGCGGGAACTGGCCCTCCTGAGCTCCCATCTGGACCCGGACCAGCCGGTGGCCGCACTGTGCCGCCTGGCCGCACACGGCGGCGCGGGCACGCTGCCGGTCATCGCGGACCTGCTGCTGCGCGTCGCGGCCGAGGTGGCGGCGTCCCGGGAGCATGGCGCGACCGCCCCGCGCCCCGACGACGTACAGCGAGTGGGACTGCCGGCCGGACTGCCGGCCGGACTGCCGGACCGGGAAGGGGACCGACCGCCGACCGGGGAGCCCGTGGTACCCCAGGAGGTCCTGGACGCGCTCCACGGCCTGGGCCGCCGCCTCCACGAGCGGCGACGGATCAGACCGGCCTGCCTGCTCGACGCGCAGACCCCGGACGAGGCGGGGCACGCTCTCGTCGCGACCCTGGCGCTCGATCTGCTGGACCGGCCCGGACTGTCGAGCGCAGAACAGGCGGTCCTGCTCGAACTCCTGCTCCGAGCCCCCTACGCGCGCACCCGTGCGCGGGTGCACCGCCTGTTGCGGCACCGCGACCGGCACGTGCGCAAGCACGTGATCGCGCTCCTCGCCCGCGAGGCCACCGGGGACGATGCGCAGGCCCTGTCGGCGACCCTGATCACGCTGACCAACGCCCCGGACATCCAGACCGTCCGGCAGGCGCTGCTCGCCCTCGGTCACGCGCGGGCCCGCTGGGCCTCCACCGCGATCGCCGCATGTCTCGGCCACCCGAACATGAACGTCAAGAAGACCGCCGCCGCGGTCCTGGTCGGCGCGGGCACGCCCGCGGCGGTACCGGCGCTGCTCTTCTGGCTCGGCAACCACGACAATCCGGGCCTGCGCGCCACCCTCGTCGAGGCGTTGCGCGCCGTCCTCGGCGACGCGTACGCGGCGACCGTCCTCGCCGCCGCCGAACACGCGGCCGGACACGCCACCGCACACGCCGCCGGACACGCGGCCGAACGCAGCGACCCCGGCCGTACCCGGGAACTGCTGCTGGCAGGCCTCGACGGCGTTCTGCCGGTGCGCTCGGTCCTCGCACTGGACGACCAGGCATCACCGGTCGCCCCCGCGCTGCTCGCCCTGGTGGCGAGCGGTCGCGTCGGCCTCGCCTCCGGGACGGTCCAGGACCTGGCGGCGGCCATGGCCGGGCACGGGATCACCACGCCCGCCCCCGCACGCCGGCCGCCGGCCGACCTCGGAGCGGACCCCGACGTCGGCGCGCTGGCGACGGAGGGCTGGCACGCCCCGACCGCGCTGCGCCTCGCCGCGCGGCACGAGCCGCCGCATCCCGTACGCCTGTCGGCGCTCCGGCCCCTGCTGCCGGACTGGCTGCGCCTGGCCGCCGCCGCCACCGAACCCGCCGAGCGAGCAGGCGTCCTGCGGCTCACGCTCCGGCTCTGCCCGGCACCGTGGACGACCGGGGAACTGGCGGCCTTCGCCCGGTCCACCGGAGTCCTGCTCGACGGGCTCGCCGAGGCCCCGGCGGAAGACCGGCACGACCGGCAATACCGGCAGGAGCTCATGGCGGTGCTCGAAGCGATCGCACCGACCCTGCCGCCGGTCGGGAAGCAGGCCGTCGCCGTGGCGGTACGCGCGCTGCCCCGCGCCCCCGCGGACGGCCCGTCCACCCCACTGACGCTGCTGCGGGGCCTCGGCGCGGTACTGGTCCGCGCCGACCTCGAACAGGCCATGGATTCGGCCCGGTTGGGCTCCGATCCGCACCGGGCCGAGACCGCCGTACTGCGGGACGCCTTCGCCGCCCCGCAGCCTCCCGCGCCCACCGCGAACACCGCGGCCACCGCCCCGGCCGCAGCCGAGGCCTGGCGCGCCGAGCTGGAGGCCGCGGTCCGCACGCCGGCCGCCCTGGAGGAGTTCCGCCGACGCTGCCGGCAGGGCGACGGCATGCACGGCAGCTCCCGGGACCGCCTGAACGCGCTGATCGAAGTCCACGCCCCGGCCGGACCCGAGGTCCGCGCCGCGCTCGTCGACTGGATGACGGAGATCCAGCCCCTCGACACACCCCCCTGGACCCTCGCCGAAACCGCCCGGGCCAAGGCGCCGCACCCACGGACCGTCCGCATCGACGGCCTCGACCAGCCCCGTTCGGCCGCCTTGCGGGACCGCCTGCTGGCCATGCTGGAGGCGCCTGCGCAAGGCCGCCGGCACACCGCGGCCCTCGCACTCCTCGCATGGCCCGAGCTCGCGTGCGGGCTGCCCGTGCTCCGCGCCTACCTCCGGGGCCGCATCGACGTACCCGTCGGTGACGGCCTGGCCCGCGCACTGGGCGCGATCGACGAGGCGGAACTCCGCGCGGACGGCATCCTGCACGACAGGGTCGCCCTCGTGGCGAGCCGGCTGGACCCGCAGGACCTGGAACCGCTGGTCCCGCTGCTGCTCGAATGGTGGGAGCACGACCCGCCGTCCACCGGCTCAGCAGTCCGGCAGGCGCTGCGCCACGTCCCCGCCGACGTGCTGGCGGAGCGCCTCGGGGACCGGCTGGACGCCGGCGCCTGGGGGTTCCTCGGCCTGCTCGGCGGACGTACCCTGCTGCGCACCCCCGCGCTGACGCGGACCTGCCGGCGACTGCGCGCCGAAGGACGCGACGAGCTCGCCGACACCCTGCTCCTCGTGGACGGTCCGCTGCGCCGCCCGGACACCGCGGGGCAGGACGCCGCCGCACTGGCGGCGCTCCGCGACCGCGGTCCGGCCGCATCGGCGGCCGCGTCCCGACCCCCGTCCCGGCAGGAGCTGTTCGAGCTGGCGCGTACGGGCGATCCCGTACAGGTGCGCCGAGCCCTCACGCGGCTGTCCGAGGAGCACGGCGGACCGGACGCGGACCGGGACCCCGCCCTGCGGGACCTGATCGGCGCGTTGCTGCACCACCCCAGGCCCAAGGTCCGCCTGCACGCCCACCGGACCTCACGGGCCGTGCTGGACCGCCAGACCTACCTCCACCACACCTCGATCCTGCTGCACGACCCCCAGCCGGACCTGGTGCGTACGGCGATCCGGACCCTCTGCCACGCGACCTGGGCACCCGCGATCCCCGCGGTGACCGGCCTGCTGGAGCACTCCCATCCCGTCGTCCGCAGGGCCGCGGCCGAGGGACTCGTCGTCATGGGCGCCCCGGCCGTCCCGGTCCTCCGGCACGCCGCGGACCACGCCCGGCCCGACAAGCGGTCCGTCTACGCGGAGGTCATCGAGCAGATCGGGCAGGGCCGGAGCGGACGATGACTTCGCGTCACCTGGCGCATCGTCAGGGTGATTCGCCCGTTCGGCCGTACCCAACCGCCCGGGCGGACAGGTCCGCCCCGAGGGTGGGAGTGCGCGGGGCGTCCACGCCCCAGCGGACGAAGGAGCCGGCACTCTCATGGTGAACCCCTTGCCCGACACGGCACGCGCCATCGCGACGGAGGGATGGATCTGGGGCTACCCCCTCCTGGAGAACTACCGCACGATGTACGCGCAGGCCGTCGACCCCGCCGACGCCCGGTCCGCCGGCGGCTTCGGCCGCTTCCGGCACTACTCCGAGCCCTTCACCCCGGCGAACACCGACGTGGTCACCCCCAACAACGACACCCCGTACTCCTGGGCCTGGCTCGACCTGCGTGCCGAGCCCTGGGTGGTGTCCGTACCGGCCGTCGACCGCTACTACGTCCTGCCCTTCCACGACCTCGACACCTCCTACGTCGGAACCTGCGGGCGATCCAGCGGCGGTACCGGCTGCGCCCCCTGTCCGCGTTCCTCGGCAGGCCGGCGCCCGCCCCGGCGCCGGGAACCCGAATGGCCGGTCTGGCGCGAAGAGGCCCTGGGGAGCGTCGAGTTCTTCACCCTCCTCGACTTCCTCCTCGGTTTCTTCCCCGTCCTCGACACCGAACGCGCACTGCGCGAGCGGCTGGCCTCGCTCGGGGTCGACGGCTCGGGGACCTTTGACCCGGCCGGCCTCGACCCCGTCGTACGGTCCGCCGTCGAGCAGGGCATCGCGCAGGCGCACGCCCTGCTGGAGGAGGCGAGGAAGGGCGCCGCCGATTCCACGGGCTGGTTCGGCACCCGCGCCGAGCACGGAGCCGACTACCTGACGCGCGCCGTCGGCGTGGACAAGGGCCTGTACGGGCTGCCGTCCGCCGAAGCCTGGTACGCGGGCCGGCTCCAGGACGACCGGGGCAACCGCCCCCCGGACGCGTCCGCCCACGACTACACCCTGCGCTTCCCCGCCGGTGGGCTGCCGCCCGCCCGGTTCTTCTGGTCGGCCACCATGTACGGGCTCCCGGACCGGCTCCTGGTGGCCAACGAGGCCGACCGCTACTCGATCGGCGACCGCACGCCCGGGCTGGTCTACGACGAGGACGGCGGCCTGACCCTGCACGTCCGCACCCGCGCACCGCCGGACCCGAAGGAAGCGGCGAACTGGCTCCCGGCCCCCGAGGGCCCCTTCAGCGTGGCCATCCGCGTGTACGGCCCGGAGCCCTCCGTGCTCGACCGCACCTGGCAGCTGCCGAAGCTCTCCGTACGCGACTGAAGGCCGAGGGAACCCGTGACCGACCCCCACCGCACCAACCACCGCACCACCCACCGGATCCCGACCGTCGAGGTCCGCCATGGGTGACGCCATCGGCCAGATGCTGGGCTCCGCGGTCGGCATCGCCATCAGCCCGATCCCGCTGATCGCGGTCATCCTCATGCTCGCCACCCCACGGGGGCGCACCAACGGAACCGCCTTCGCGCTCGGCTGGGTCGTCTCGCTCGCCGCCCTGGTGACCGTGGTCGTCCTGGCCGGCTCGGGCGCGGGCGCGGCCGGCGGGGGAGCGCCGGCCCCGTGGACGCTGTGGCTCAAGCTGGCACTGGGCGTGCTGTTCCTGCTGATGGGCCTCAAACAGTTCAAGGACCGTCCGCGCGAGGGGCAGGAGGCGCCGCCGCCGGCCTGGATGAAGGCCATCGACCATTTCACCCCGGGCCGGTCCGCTGGTCTCGCGGCCGCGCTCGCGGTGGCCAATCCCAAGAACCTCGTCCTCGCACTGGGCGGAGCCGTCTCCATCGCGTCCAGCGGCGCCGACGCCGGGGGCAAGGCGGTCGCGGCCGCGCTGATGGTGCTGATCGCCTCGCTGTGCGTCATCCTGCCGCTCGCCGTCTACCTCTTCGGCGGAAAGCGGGCGGTGGCCACCCTGGCGGGCTGGAAGGCATGGATGAGCCGGCACAACTCCGCGATCATGACCATCGTGCTGTGGGTCCTCGGCGCCAAGTACATCGGCGACGCGATCTCCGGCCTCACCACCTGAGAGGCGTGGAACGCGACTCTGCCGCGAGGTGCCCGACCCGGTCGTGGCTGGTCAGGTACCTCGCCGTGCCGTGGGATCAGCCCCTGGCGTGCTGGTGGAGGCTGGCTGCCAGCAGGTGGGAGTCGAGCAGGGAGACGTCCGCCGTCCTGTCGGCCCGTGCGTAGCCGGCCAGCATCCGTTTGGTCAGGACGAGCGCTTCGGGGGAGCGCCGGACGAGGGGCCGGGTCCAGTCGTCGATCACCTGGTCGAGCTGGTCGAGCGGGGCGGTCCGGTGGAGCAGGCCGATGCGGTGGGCCGTGGCGGCGTCGAAGACGTCGCAGGTGAGCATCAGCTCGCGGATCCTGGACGCGCCGACCTCGGAGACCAGGCGTCCCATCGCCCCGCCCCACGCCGGCGGCAGCCCTATGCCGACCTCCGGCATCCGGAAGCGGCTGGTGTCGGCGCCCGCGCGCAGATCGCAGAAGGCCGCGAGGGCGAGACCCGCGCCGATGACCCGCCCGTGCAGCCGGGCGATGGTGACCGCGTGGGTGTTCTCCAGCGCCTGGCACAGGCGGTGCGCCTTGTCGGCGATGCGCCGCAGGCCCACTCCGGACGGATCGGCGGTCAACGCCTCCTGGTACTCGCCCCGGTCGGCGCCCAGGCAGAAGTCCGCACCCAGTGACGAAAGCGTCAGGATCCGGACGTCGGGTCTCTCGTGGAGCTCGTCGAGCAGGGCGGTGAGATCGTCGAGGACGGCGGCGTCCAACGTGTCGTCCTGCCCCCAGGGGTTGAGGCGGACATGCAGTACGGGGCCGTTCTGCTCGGTGCTGATCGCCTTGGGAGCGGTCCTGACCTGTGCGGGGGAGGGGGTGGTGAGGGGGGAAACGGCGGAGCGGGGGGAGGGGGCGGGGATGGGGGTCGGCTCGATCATGCGACTGCTACGTCCAGGTTCAGGAGTCGTCGGAACGCCACGCGGGGCGCCATCGACGGGGGGCGTACGAGGGTGAGGCGGGGGAGGCGCCGGACCAGCTGGCGGAGCAGGGTCTGGGCTTCGATGCGGGCCAGCGGTGCGCCGAGGCAGTAGTGGATGCCACCGCTGAACGCGAGGTGGTCGGAGGCGCGTTCGGGGTCGAACCGGTGGGGGTCGACGTGCCTGGCCGGGTCCCGGTGCGCCGCTCCGATCATGAGGTGGACCATCTCGTCGCGCCGGATCTCGAAGCCTCCGAGCACGGAGTCCTGCGAGGCGACCCTGCTGATCACGTGGGTGGGCGGGTCGTAGCGGAGGGTCTCCTCCACGAACCCGGCCACGAGGTCCGGGTTGTCGGCGACCATGGCCCAGCGGTCCGGGCTTTCGACGAGCCGCAGCGTCATCGTGGAGAGGAGGGTCGCGGTGGTTTCCAGGGCGGCCAGCAGGACGAACAGCACCAGGAAGTAGACGGCCTCGTCGGCCTTGTCCCGGTCGGGCTCGATCGCGTCCCACGTCCGGATCCACCGGGTGACGGGGTCGTCTCCGGGATGGGAGCGCCGGTCGCGCACCAATTCCATGAAGTAGGTGCGGAGTTCTGCCGTGGCGGCGTCGGACAGGGCCAGTTGGCTGGCCGAGGGCAGCAGTTCCTGGGTGAAGACCTGGTCGTGCGTCAGCTCCCGGAGCCGGGGCCGGTCGGCCTGCGGCAGTCCGAGCCAGTCCCCTATGGTGGCCACCGGCAGTTCCTCGCAGACGAGTTGCGAGAAGTCCGCCTCGCCGGTGCGTATTCGCTCGGTGAAGGCATCGAGGAGCTCATCCGAGGTCCGCTTCACGTTGCGGCCGATGCGCTCCACCGTGCCCCGGTCGAACGAGCCGGCCGCCCGTCGCGCCTTGGTGTGGTCCGGGGGGTTGAGCGCGGCGAGGGTGTTGCCCATCTCGCGCGAGGAGGGCGCGTTCCAGCGCGTTCCGGGCCCCTGGCGCTCCCGCCACGCCTTGTCCGGCTCCAGCCATTGCCGGCTGCGCAGGACCTGGTCGCAGGCGGCGAAGCCCGTCACGGCGAAGCCACCCCAGGGGGCGGGCACCACCTCGCCGCGCGCGAGGAGTTCGTCGTATATGGGGAAGGGGTCGGCCTGCCCTCTGGCCGTCCGGAGACGGGAGAAGAGGGAGGCCGACGCCCGACGGTCGTACGTCGGTGTGGTGGCAACGCCCATGATGGCGGCTCCTTTCTGAGAACCAGCCGCCATGCATACCCGCGTGATCGTTGGGCATCCACTACCACTGGGTACTCAGGTTGTTACCTGAATCACAGATTCCTCATTCGCCTCTGGTCCACGCCAGGAAGCGGCTGAACAGGCCGCCCTTGGGCTGCGGCGCGGCGGGGGCATGCGTCCCCGAGGGACCGGCGGGGGAGGGCGAGGGGGTGGTCGTCTGCTGGGGCGTCCGGTCCGCGGTCGACCCCGCCGACCAGGCGGCCCCGGCCGACGCGACCGGCCCGGTTCCCTGGGCAACCGCCTTCGGGGTGAAGCGGATCGGGAGGGTGACCAGCGAGCGGCTCCACGGGCTCGGCGCCCAGGTGAGCGCCTTGAACGGGACGCGCAGCTCGACGTCGTGGAGCTGGTTGAGCAGCGCCTCGACGGCCGTCACGGCGATCATGAAGGCGGGGTCCTTGGCGGGGCAGGCGTGCGGGCCCGCTCCGAACGCCAAATGCGCCTTGGCGCTGAGCTGTTCGCGGTGCTCGGTCAGCTTCGGGTCGGTGTTGGCGGCGGCGAACGAGACGAGGATCGGGTCGTTCGCCCGGATCACCCTGCCGCCGATCTCGACGTCGTGAGTCGGGTAGTGGGCCGCGTAGTTGGAGATCGGCGCGTAGTTCCAGAGGGTCTGGGACACCGCGTCCTCGACCGGGAGCCCGAGCTGCCACTCGTCTCCGAGGTACAAGGCACTGCTGGTGCCGATGGCGGCGGTCAGCGGCGCGGTGCCACCGGAGAGCAGGGTGACCAGCTGGTGCAGCACCTCCTCGTCGGTCAGCTCGGCCGGGTGCTCCATCAGGCGGGTCGTCAGGTCGTCCGTCGGCCGCCGCCGCTTGAGGGCGATCAGCTCGGTGAGCGCCCCGCCGAGCACCTCGTCGGCCCCGGGGGTTCCCTCGAAGATGCCGCTGATCCCGGCGATCACGCGGTCGCCGATCTCGGGCGGGCAGCCGAACAGCTCGCTGAAGACCAGCAGGGGCAGCGGCTGGGCGTACTCGGCCATCAGCTCCGCATGGCCACGGATGTCGGTACTGAACTGGCTGATCAGGTAGTTGGCGGACTGCTGGGTCTGCCGGATGAGCTGGTGCTCGTTGACCGTGGCGAGGCTGTCCGTGACGGCCCGCCGCAGTCGGGCGTGTGCCGCACCGTCGCTGAAGAGCGCGTTGGGGCGGTACCCCATCATGGGCAGCGCCGGGCTGTCGGCCGGGATGCGGCCTTCGTTCAGGGCGTTCCAGCGGCGGGAGTCGCGCACGAAGGAAGCCGGGTTCTGCAGGACGTACAGAGCGGCGTCGTAGCTCGTGACGAGCTCGACCTGCACGTCGGGGGCGATGTCCACGGGAGCACTGGGGCCGTACGCACGCAGCTGTGCGTAGTGGCCGTCGGGGTCGGCTCCGAAGGAGGGGCCGTACATCTCGACGTTCCCGTGCGCGGGGCAGCCGGGGGGTATCTCGTACGGGTCACGTGGCTGTTGCATTCCTGCGCTCCTAGGCGAGTTGGGACATGAGGTGTTTCACGAGGGTGATGAGGGCCCGCGCGGAGGAGTTCTCGTCCCGTACGTCGCACTCCACGACAGGGGTCTCGGCGCTGAGGTTCAGGGCCTCGTGCACCTCGTCGAGCGGGTAGTGCGTGGTGCCTTCGAAGTGGTTCACGGCGATGGCGTACGTCAGGCCGAAGCGTTCGACGAGGTCCAGGACGGGGAAGGACTCGTGCAGTCGCTCGGGGTCGACGAGGACCAGCGCACCCAGAGCGCCCCGGGAGAGCTCCTCCCACATCTCCTTGAAGCGCTCCTGGCCGGGCGTTCCGAAGAGGTAGAGCACCAGGGTGTCGCTCAGGGTGAGCCGGCCGAAGTCCATGGCGACGGTGGTGGTCGTCTTGTCGGGCGTGCCCGACAGATCATCGAAACCCACGCTGGCTTCGGTGATCTCCTCCTCGGTCCGCAGGGGCTCGATCTCCGAGAGACTGCCGATGCAGGTGGTCTTGCCGACCCCGAAATGCCCCACGATGAGGATCTTCACCGCATGGGAGACATCTGGATCCAGGTACACGCGTTACGCTCCGAATCGATTCTTCAGGCCCTCGAGCACGGCGCTGACCAGTTCTCTGTCGACACGTTCGGCGCGCGGTATCGGTGTCCTCGCGAGGATGAGGTCGTCGTCCTCCAACTGCGCCAGCAGGATGCGGACGACGCCCAGCGGCAGGTGCGTGTGCCCCGCCACCTCGGCCACGGACAGGAAGCCGTCCGCGACCAGGTCCATGACCCGCCCCGCTTCCGGGGACAGCGTGCGCGCCGCCACCTGTCCGCGCTCCGCCGCCGCCGTCACGAGCGTCGTGTGCTCGTACTCGTGGTCCGGAGGCAGTGCCCGTCCGTTCGTGATCACGAAGAGGGGGACTAAGGGAGACGTCAGTTCCAGCTCGTCGTCGTGTCCGAGACCATCAGACATGAGCAGTCCCCTTCCCCGATGTCGCCGCCGCGGTGAGCCCGGGCACCACCTCGTGCAGACGCGTGGTGAACTGCTCGATGTCGCAGTCGTGTTCGGCGGCGGCCGCCAGGAAGGCGTCGGGGCCGGCCGCCATCAGGAAGATCCAGCCGTGCTGGAACTCGATGACCGTCTGGCGCCATTCCGCGTCTTCGACGGCCCCCGCGAACTGGGACGTGACCCGGCTGTAGGCGTGGATGCCCGTCATGGCCGCGGAGATCGTGTCCGCCAGGTCGCGGCTCATCCCCTTGGTCGCCCCGCGGGGAAGGCCGTCCGACCCCAGCAGCACGGCGTGGCGGGCGCCCTTCACCTCCGACATCACCCGGTCGAGCTCACCGAGGACGAATCCCGAGTCGCCCGGGCCCGGCTGCCGGGGTGCGCTGCCGCGCGGCCCTCCGGCGTCCTCGGTGTGCACGCGCGGCGGCGAGGTGAGGTTGTTGCCCAGCCGGGCGACGAGGCGGTGCATGCGGAAGGAGATCTGCTGCATGTCCACATCGGGCGCGGCCGCGGCGGCGAGGTAGGAGCCCTGCCCCGCCCCGATCAGGAAGCTCCAGCCGTGCGAGAACTCGATGATGGTCTGGTTCCACTGCCGGTCCTCCTCCGGTCCGGCGAAGTGGGCCGTCGCCCGGCTGAGCGACTGCATCCCGGCCATGGCCGCGGAGATGGTGCGCACGTCCTTCTCGGCCAGGCCTTCGGTCGCGCCGCGAGGAAGGCCGTCAGCGGACAGCAGGACGGCGTGCCGTGCACGGGGCACGTTGTGCACGATGTCCTCGAGCATCCACGACAGGTCTGCGCTCATGCCTCTTCGGGCCCTTCGAACGAGGTGGCGTCAAGGTTGCGGCCGGAGAGCGTGCCGCGCTGGAAAGCACCGAGGCTGCGCCCGGAAGCGCGGCCCGTCTCTCCCGAGATCCGCGGCGCCGGCGCGGTGGTGTCGGGATCGGGGACGCTCGCGATGGGCGCCTGACGCGCGCCGCGCTTGGGAAGCCCGTGCATCGTGCGCGACGTCGCGACGGGCGGCGTCGTGGCGTGTGCCGCCGTGCCGTGCGAAGCCGTGCTCTGCTGCGGCCGGCTCTCGGCGGCGCGCCGGATCTCGCTGACCGGGGCCTCCTGGACGGGCGGAATCTCCTCCATGGTCCACAGCTCCTCGGGCAAGAGGACGACGGCCCGGACGCCGCCGTACCGGGAGACTCCGGTGACGTCGACCTTGAAACCGTGCTGACGCGCGATCAGGCCGATGACCGGGAAGCCGAACTTCGGCTGGGTCCCGAGCTGCGAGAGACGGGGGGCGACTTCTCCTGAGAGCAGCGCGGTCGCCCGCTGCCGCTCCTCGTCGTTCATGCTGACGCCGGCGTCGTCGATGACGATGCACAGGTTGTTCTGGACGCGCTGGAACGTCACCTCGATCGGTGCGTCGTGCTGCGAGAAGCTGGCGGCGTTGTCGAGCAGCTCCGCCACGGCGAGGGCGACGGGTGCGACCGCGGACGCCTTCAGGGCGAGACTGGTCTGCTGCATGATGGCGACCCGGTGGAAGTTTCGGATCTGGCCCTGGGCGCTGCGCACGACGTCGTAGACGCTGGCGGGCCGGTTGCGGCGGCCGAGCGGCGCACCGCACATGACGGCGATGCCCTGAGCCTTGCGCGCCATCTGCGCGTTGGCGTGGTTGACGTCCAACAGGTCGCTCAGGACGGTGTGTCCGCCGTACTTGCGCTGGATGCCGTCCAGCAGCGTCGTCTGCTCGGCGGCGAGGCTCTGCAGGAGGCTGGCGGCGCCCTTGAGGACGGACTTGGTGTTCTCCTCCGCGGCTTCCTTGGCCGCGCGGAGCGTGGCGTCCTGTTCGCCCCGGAACCTCTGCAGCTCGGCGCGCGACACGTGCAGGTGGCTGTCCGCCGCGAGCAGTTGGTGCCTCAGTTCGGCCTCGGTGTGCTCTTTCTTCGCCCCCAGAGCTCTGTTGCGGGCGACGAGTGCCACGACCGCGACCACGGCTATCGCCGTCACCGCAACCAGGCACCACACAAGTGCGTCTCGATTCATGGAAACCTTTCCCGGCGCGTGCCATGCGGACGGCTGCAGATACACCTCGCGAGGCCCCGCAACACAGCTGATCGGCACGGTTCACCAGGTGTTGCGCGGTGATCATGCCGCCGATCCAAATCAGCATCTGCGTCAAAATGAATCAAGATCACAGATGCGGGGATGCTATCACCGGATCTTCGCCTCCCCCGACGCCCGCTATGGCGCCCCATCCCCCCAACCGGAGTGTCACGGCCGGGGGTTGACATGGCCTTTCGATCCCTCCGCATCGACCGTCGGCCCCACCTCTCGCCACCGATCCGTTAAGCAGTTCTTCACGAGAGGGACGGAGATCTCTCACATCCGTCCAATCGGGGAAGGGCCCGTCGGCAGACGGGACCTCGGGTTCGTCAGCACTGGGCGAATGTACGACTTTGCCCAGCTTTATCAGTATCTCGTCAGGATCGGAGCACGGGATCCGAGATAGGGGTGTTCTCATCGCTATTGCCCCGCATTGCGACGTGCGCAAAGGGTGTGATGGCGCCGCGGCGATGGGGCCGGCGGGGCGCGAGCGGCCGAAGCGTCCGCGCACACCCGATCCGCGAACCGGAATCGCAAGCGGGATGCGCGGCGGCGCGGCGTACACCGGCGTATAAGAGGTGTCGGATCGAGCAACGACAATGCAATGGCGGACTCGTTCTCCGCCGCCCCGAAGGTGAATTGCGGCACGGCGAACGGTGGCCGAAAACACCGAAACCCGCAGGGTCGTTCCGATGGGGCAAGGGCCCGGTCGGCCGGTTCCCGACGGGTGCGCCGACAGCGCGCGCGGGGTCGCTCTCGCGGTTGATGTCCTGTGCCGGAGAGGACGGGTCATGATCGACTCTCGGCCCGGCGGCGTGATTTCGCTCTTCCCCCGCCGTGGCCGGGCCGGTTCCCTTGACTCGTGCGCCGACGCGGCAACCGCATCGGCATCGGCAGAACCCGTCCCCTGGAGGGCTCATGGCATCGGACCAGGAGTGGAAGCTCGACGGCGGAACCGTGTGGATACGTCCCTCGGGCGACAAGGGCATCGTCAAGCCGCTCGTGCTGGCCAGCAAGGCGGGGCCGGGGGAGACGGACCTGGCCGCACTCCGGGCCCGGCTCCACTCCACCACGGACTCGTTCGGCGACGCGGTGCGCGCCCGCGGCCACGACCTGATCCTGGTCGGCTTCGACGACGGCGCCGCCCCCCTCGCCGACCTGGCGGACACGGTCGTGGAAGCCCTCCGGCGGACGGCGGCCGAGCAGACCGGCGACGCCCCCCTCGCCGCGGGCGGCATCGGCAGGGGAGCCCTGGCGGTCCGCCACGCCCTCGCCGGGATGGAGTACGGGCAGGAGAACCACCGGACGGGGACGTACTTCTCCTTCAACGGGGCGGCGCCCTCCCCGGAGGAGCGGACCGACCTGGCCGGACGGGGCAGTTGGCCGCAGATACCGAAGAGGGTCAAGCTGACCGTCGGCGACGTCCCCGACGGCCTGAGCGACGAGGACTTCGACGACACCACCACGGCTCCCGCGGACCCGGAAGGCCTGCTCATCCCCGGAGCCCAAGTCACCTGGCTGCTGAACCACCTGTCCTAGGGGGCACCCGGGCACGCCGAGGCGGGGAATCCCGATGGCGCGCGGGCCGGACCTGCGACGAGACTGCGCGGGTGAGCGACTGCTACCCCTGTCCCTGTTGCGGACACCGCGTGCTGGATTCCATGCCCGGCTCCTACGAGATCTGCCCCGTCTGCTTCTGGGAGGACGACGGGGTCCAGTTCCGCTGGCCGGCCACGTCCACCGGTGCGAACCGGGTCTCCCTCATCGAGGCCCAGCTCAACTACCGCACCTTCGGCGCCTGCGACGAGCACGGCCGGCAGTACGTCCGGCCTCCGGCCGAGGACGAGCCACTCGATCCCGCCTGGCGCCCCATCGACCCGACGCGGGACTCCTTCGAGGACTGGGACGCGGACGAACGCATCCCCTGGCCCGACGACCGCTCCAGCCTCTGCTGGTGGCTCCCCACCTTCTGGCGCCGCGACCACCCGACACCGTGACCCCCGGTCAGAGACCGTCCGGCACGTCCTCCGGTTCGTGGTTCGGGTACGCCCGGGCGCGCTTTCCCTGGTACGAACGCACATCGGACCCGCGGCCTGCAGCCGTGATCCGGTCGAGCAGCGCCCTGGCCGCTCGTGTCGTCCCGGGCGAAGAGTTGAGCGTGTCGAGGAAGTCCAGCAGGGTCCTCATCGGTGCCTCGGCCATGTGTTCCAGCAGTGCGCGCCGCCGGTCCTCGGGGAGCGTCATCAGATCGGCGGCAAAGGGCTGCCCCAGCCCCATGGCGTGGATGCGCCTCATCAGGTCTCCCAGCGGAATGCGGATGAGGTGTCTGTCACCGCGATGGGCGAGCTCCGCGAGAACGGCCACCATGTGCTGGGGAGGACGGTAGGTACCTGCGGCTGCCAGCAGACTCCGCCCGACCAGTTTTCGTTCGTCGGACAGGAGCGAGAGCACCTCCAACACCTCAGCGGCAGGTCGGTCCGTATCCATCAGGCAAACGAGGACGTCGGGCGATGTGGGCCAGGGCCCGCCTTGCCAGTCGCGCAGCAGCGCGGCCAGCTCGGGCACGGACCGGAATCGGGCGGCGCACTCGACGAGATGGTGTGTGAAGGTTGCCGAGAACGGCCCCTGCAGTACCAGGTCCCCGATCTCCGTGACCACGGCGAGAGACCGGGCCTGAGCGACATCGCTGAGCAAGGACTGCCCCCTGGAACGCTCACGCGCGTCCCCGAGCCATTGCAGCACCATCACGATCTCCTCGGCCGGACGTGCCCACGCCACGTCGGCCAACTCGCGGCCCAGCGCGCGTACATCACCGCTGGAACGGAACGCCTCAAGTCGCTCCAACAGCAACTCGATCGGCCCCTCGCCATCCGGCTTCTGGAGCCCGGCCAGTTCCTCCTCCATGGCCAGAACCCGGTCCTCCAGGTCCCGGCAGCGGGTCTCCGCGTCGGCCCGCAGGGCGGACGTGTCGGCCAGATCGGCGCGGAGCCTCGCGATCTCGGCGAGGAGGGTGTCGCGGACGGAGGTGTGCTGGTCGAGCGCGGTGCGGAGCTCGACCTCGCGGCGGGTGGCGGCGGTCAGGTCCGCGGACCAGTCGCGGCTGAGGGCGTCGAGCTCGCCCCTCACGGCCAGGACCTCGGACTCACGCTTCGCCAACAGGTCGTGCAGCGCCTCCTCCTGACGGGTCAGCCGGGTGATGGTGCGCTGGGAGCGCATCATCTCGTCGCGAAGGCACTCCAGTTCGTAGCCGGAGGGGTTGGTGGCGTGCAAGGCCGCGAGGCGTTGGCGGTGAACCTCGGCCTTGGCCTCCTCCGTGAGCGGGGCCCCGAGCTTGTGCTCCGCCTCGCGGATCAGGCGGCCGATGAAGTCCTCGGTGGCGACCCGGCGCCCGCGCAGGAAGCGGGAGACGGTGGCGGCGTCCAAGGTGACGCGGACCGCGTACGCCTCCTGCGAGACGCCCAGGGTCTTGAACAGCCCCGTCAACGTGTTGCCGAGGGCCGCAACCTCCGGCACCTCGCCCCGCTCGGTCGCGGACGAACTCGCAGCTGAGCGGGCCATCTCCGGCATCCCGGCCTCCTCATTGCCTTGCACCCGTACCGGCAAGCCTTGCGGCTGTCGCAGCCTAGCCCGGCCCTCCCACGCTGAGGTCGTCCATCAGCCGCACCGGAAGGACCCCGATCCATGGCCACCGTCTGGACCTCGACCATCGCCGGCGCCCGATGGGCCGCGCGGGTCCTCATCGTCGGGCTCGCACTCGTGCCCGTCGTCATCGTGACGCTCGCTTCCGTACCCGCCCTCCTGGTGCTCCCGTTCTCCCGCCGCCGCAGCCCACAGGCCACCACCATCGTCCGCCAGCTGACCGCATGGACCCGAGGCCTGCTGCTCACCAGCCGGGAGCGCCACTAGGTCACGCCACCGGCGCTCGCGCGGCGATCAACGGGTGTGATGCGGGGGAACCGAGCCACGCCCGACACGACGTGGGTCTCGTCCAGTAGGTCCGGGCGCTGTCAGGTCAGCTGGGACCACAGCGCGCGCTCGACGTCGCTGAGGGGGGCGGACGGATCCACGCGCTCCGGATGGCCTGAAGGTGGACCCGACAGGGAGGCGTCGGCCGCGAGGGGGTCGGCGGCGTCGGTGGAAGGGGGGACCGGGGGAAGGACCACCGCTCCCACCGAGATCGATGCCCAGCACAGGCCGAGCGTTTCCCAGTCCGGCACGATCTTTCGAATTCCCCGGAGGACGGCTGACCAGAGGCTCCTGCCCATCACGTGCCTCCGCTTCGGATCGCTGCTGCAGGTCGGCACAAGAATGACGACAGGCTCTTAAGCGATCATTGGGCGGCGCGCGGGCGGGACGCATCGGAGGTTCCGGGGGTGGCCGACGGCTGGACCTCAAGTGGCGGGCAGTGGAAACCTGTTGGAAATATCCAGCCTCATGGGTGTGTGTCACCCTCGGCCCGTGCAGAGGCCCCCCGACCCCGGACGGCCGCGCTCCGGATGAATTGCAGATAGGTGAGATATTCCAGCGTGAATTTTCCGAATCTTCACATCCATACAGGACTTGACATGGACTCCGGCAGTGTTTGCCCTGATGAGAGGCCCCGAGTGTAGGTTGATCATTTGTACGGGGGAGGTGACGCGCGGAATGAATGATGCACAGTTGCAATTACTATCAAATTCGGTATATCGCACAGAACTGGACACTCTGGCGGAAACGCTTGAGGCGGTTGAGCGGCAACCGGGTCGCATCGTGGAGGTGGCGGGGGATCCCGGGGTCGGCAAGACCCGGCTCGTCGCCGCGTTGGTGCGGGAAGCGGAGCGGCGCAACATCGAGGTCCTGGTCGGCCGGTGCTCCGAGTCGGAGAAGGGGATCGGGCTTCATCCGTTCGTCGAGATCCTGCGCAGTGGTCCCGCGCTCGGCGTGCTCGACCAACTTCCCGCCGGATGCGCGGAGGTGCTGCGGAAGCTGCTTTCCCGGCCTCGGGTCGGGGATGTTCGCAGAAGCGTCTCGGAGTCCGAACTGCCACGCCTGAACCACGCGATGCGCGTGTTCCTCGAGCACTGCGCCGGCAGGGGCATGCTGGCCGTGCTAGACGATTTCCACCACGCCGACACGAAGTCGGTCGAGTTCCTCGACCACTTGGCGAGGTTCCCGATATCCCGGCTCCTCCTGGTGGTCGCGCACCGGCCCAGGCAGACCTCGCCGCGCCTGCGCAGCACGCTCTCCCACGGCGTCGAACTGGGCACCGTGAAGCGGGTCCGGCTCGGTCCGCTTTCGGTCGTACAGGCGGCGGAGATCCTGGGAATGGCGCCGGACGACCACGAGCTACGCCGGCTGCACCGGCAGAGCGACGGGGTACCGGCGTACCTGCTGACCCTTGCGCAGGTCGGCAACCAAGACCGGCCGGACCTGATCGGCGGTGTCCACGACGACCAGGCCGATCGTCTGCTCGGCGAAGTCGAGGCGCTCGACACGGCCGAACACGGGGTGCTGATGGCGGCGGCCGTCATCGGAGACCGGTTCGACCTGGACGCCGTCGCGGCCGTCGCCCAACTGGACGCCGCCCGGGTGGCGGTGGCGATATCCGGACTCGTGGCGCGCGATCTCGTCCGGCAGCGGGCCGACTCGCTGCTGGAATACGCCTTCCGGCACTCGACGGTGCGCAGGGCGGTGCGCAGGGAGACCGATCCGGGCTGGCGGAGAGCGGCCCACCGAAGGGTCCTCGAAGTCCTCCTCGACCGGAACGCGCACGCCGACGACCTCTGCGTCCATGTCGAGCGGCTGCTGGAGCACCCTCGCCCGGGCGACCTGGAGCTGCTCTCCCGCGCACTGGAACGCGTCGTCGTCGTCAGTCCCGTGACGGCCACGCGCTGGCTGGAGCTCATGCTGAAGGTGACTCGGAACAGCGACCGGTACCGGGCCGAGCGGGTCGCCATCCGGCTGCAGTTGGCCGGCGCCCTCGTCGCGACCGGTCAGGCCGCGCGGAGCCGGGAGATCTACCGGGAGGTTCTGTCCGAGATGCCGGCGGAGCCCCTGGACGTCCGCACCGCCGTGGTGGCCCTGTGCGTGCAGCTGGAATGCGCACTGGGCGGTCACGCCGAGGCGGGTCAATTGGTCCAGCAGGAACTGGACCAGTTGCCTCCGGGCGCCCCGGCCCAGCGCATGCAGCTGATGCTGGCGCGGGCGTTCGCCGGGGACCAGCGGGACAGCGCCGCGTCGCGCATCCTGGCGGAGCGCTGCCTGCGGCTGGCGGTCAGCCAGGGCAGCCGTACCGATCGCGTCGGCGCCCTGATAGCGGTCGCGCGGGACCGGCTGGTCGACGGCGACCTGGGGAGCGCCGTCGAGGCCGTCGAGGCCTGCGTGCCGATGGTCGACCGGCTTCCGCACGCCGAGTTCGGCCCGAGGGTCGAGTACCTTGCGACGCTCGGCTGGGTGGAGGTGTACCTGGATCGTTTCGTCGATGCCGAACGGCACCTCCTGCGGGCCAGGATGCTGGCGCGTTCCCACGGATACCTCCACTACCTGCCCTCCGTGATGCTGGGGCTGAGTGCGTTGTACTCCCCGGTCGGAAGGCTGGACGAGGCCATGCGCGCCGCCACCGAGGCGGACCGGGGTGCTCGGGAGATGGGCGCCGTCCACCTGCGGAGCCTGGCGCTCGCGCGGCAGTCCACCATCGCCACCGCAATGGACGGAAGGAGCCACAAGAGGGCGGTGGACCTCGCCGAGCGTTCCGTGGCGCTCCTGCCGGCGGACTTCACCTACGGGCGCGCCCCGGCCATGCTGGCGTTGGCCGAGGCGGCTCTGGAGGCGGGGGAGCCGCAGCGCTGCATCGACCTGATGCTGAACATGGGCAACGGCGCGGGCCTGCCGGGTGTCCCCCTGGTGCAGCGCGCGCGCTGCCTGGAGGTGCTGGCCATGGCGGCCTCCCTGGTGGGCGCCGCCTCGGTCGACACCTGGGCGGCCGAGGCCCTCACCGTCGCGGGTCGCACCGGTCTGCGGTCGCACCGGGCTTTCGCTCTGGGTGCGCGGGCGCACGCGCTCCGCGCTGGGGGCGATCACCGGGCGGCGACGGGGGCCTACCTGGAGGCCGCGCAGATCCTCGCCCAGGTCGGCATGGACGTGCCGCAGGCGCGGATGGCGGTCCTGGCCGCCCAGTGCGCGATGGCCTCGGGCGCGCGGGAGGAAGCGCCGGCGCTGCTGGCGCTCGCCGGGGAGCTGGCCCGCAAGAGCGGTGCCTGGCGGACGTACGAGCAGGTCAGGGATCTGCGGTGGGAACTGGACCATCCGCTCGGCGGCGAGGAGCAGATCGCCGGCGAGGATGACGGGATGGACCTCCTGACCGCGCGCGAGGCGGAGATCGCCCGACTCGCGGGAAGCGGCGAACGGACGAAGGACATCGCACTCCAGCTGTCCCTGAGCCCGCGAACCGTCGAGGCCCATCTGACGCACATCTATCGCAAGCTGCAAGTCAAGTCCCGTGCGCATCTCGCCAGTTGGATCAGCGAGCGAAGCGGTGCGCGGGGAACCGCCGAGGACTGACAGGGCCCAGCGGCTTCCGGCCGACCGGTCGTACGGGCTCGGTCGGAAGTGCGCGGTCCGGGGGAGGGGGGGGGCATGCGGCCCGTCCCCGTCCCCCGGACGGGCGCGGCTACTCGAGGACGGTGATCGCCCGCTCCGGGCAGGCGTTCGCGCCGTTCAGCGCGGCCGACCTGAGCGCCGCGGACACCTCAAAACGGCCCGCCTCGTTCTTGGCCGTGTCGGGGTTGACCTCGTAGACCGCCGGGCTCATCACCTGGCAGAGCCCGTGGCCGTTGCACGCGGACTCGTCGACCTGGACGGTGACCACCCGCTTCACCCGACCGTCAGGTCGAGGCGGTCCATGCCGCGGACCGGGAGGTAGTGGTGGGTACGGTTCGAGCCGGGAGTCACGTGGTAGCTCGGGATGAGCCGGTGCCACTCCTCCAGCGCGACCTTGAGGATGCGCCGGGCGAGGTGCATGCCCAGGCAGCGGTGGGGGCCGATGCCGAAGCTCAGGTGACGCACCGCGGACCGGTCGAAGTCCACCTGGTCCGCGTGATCGAAGGCCTCGGGGTCGCGACCCGACATGCCCCAGGACATCAGCACCTGGTCACCGGCGCGCATGGTGACCCCGTGGCGTTCGACGTCCTGCGTCAGGACGCGGGCCGAGCTGCCCATGGCCTGGTACCGGATCAGTTCCTCGATGATCAGCGGGATCTTGTCCGGTGAGGTGGCGATGAGTTCCTGGATCTCGGGGTGCTCGGCCAGGTACAGGAGGATCAGGCCCAGGATCGAGTTCGTGGTGTCCAGGCTGGCCAGCATGGTCATGAAGACCACGTTGACGATCTCGTCCTGGGTGAGGTCCCGTCCCTCGAACTTCGACTTCAGCAGAAGGCTGACGACGTCGAAGCCGTCCTCGAAGCCGTCGGCCCGGCGCTTGTCGACGGCCTCCGAGAAGAAGCCCCACAGCGGCTTGCTGGCCGCGTAGCGGTCCTGGTCGGTGCCGCGCATCGCGTTCTTGCGCAGCCAGTCCTTGTGGTCGAGCAGCTGCTGGAGGTTCTCGCGCCCGATGCCGAAGTTGATCAGGAAGGTCTCGGCCGGCAGCGGGATGGCGAAGTCGGCGATCGCGTCGCAGGTCCCGCGCTTCGCGATCGGCTCGATCAGCTCGACGGCGGCCTGGCGGATCTGAGGGGTGATCTGGTTGACGACGGCGGGGTTGAACACGGTCGTGAGGGTCTGGCGCCACAGCCGGTGCTCCTCCCCGTCCAGCTGGACGGGGATCTGCTTGCCGGCGTAGAGCTGGATGTGCGGAATGCTGACCTTCGAGTTCGAGAAGATCTCGGGGCTCTTGGCCGCCCACTCGATGTCCTCGTACCGGGTCAGGATCCAGAAGCCGCCCAGCTCTTCCGACCGCACGATCGGTGCGGACTCGCGGAGCTTGTCGAACTGCGAGACCGGGTCTTCCTGGAGCCACGGCTGGAAGAGGCTCCACCGGCGTCCGAGTTCCTCAACTGTCTGCGGCGGTTCGGTCAGCATGGTCGGCTCCTCATAAGTCCTGGGCACGCTTGCACGCCGACGTTGACCGGCGGCGCTTAGGCCTCCCTTGTCGATGTCTAAAGGCGACCGGCCGTGCGCGCCTTAGCTCCGGCACAGAGCCGCTTAAGGGGGCCTTCCTAACGTCCCTGCTCACAGGTGGACGTCAGGGAGAGAAGGAAAGCAATGGAGCAGAACAAGCAGATCGCGCAGGAACTTCTGCACGCCGTCGGCCAGGGCGACGTGGCGGCGGTCGACAAGCTGCTGGCCGCCGACTTCACGTGGCGGGTCGCCGCCGCCACCCCGGCGAGCCATCACCCGCTGCCCGAGCTCCAGACGAAGGCCGAATTCCTCACGGGCGTCGGCGGGATGCGGGCCGTGTGGGTCGACGGACTCGTCTACCAGGTCCACAGCGTGCTGGCCGACGGGGACCGGGTCGCGATCCGGGCCTCCGCCGAGGGCTCGACCCTCGGCCTGAACTTCCGGAACAGCTACGCCTTCTTCCTCGAGCTGCGCGACGGTCTGGTGACCGGCGGGCACGAGTACCTCGACTTCGCCTACCTGCAGGCCTTCCAGGCGCAGATGGCCGAGCGGATGGCCCCGACCACCTGACAGGGCGGTCTGCGGGGCCGGCCGGGCCGGCCCCGGGGACGGCTTCGGAACACCTTCAGGGTGGCTTTAGCCGCACCGTCCAGATTCGTGAGTACACCAACCATCTCTCAACGATCCACGCGGACTTGCCGAAGGGACCGACTGAATGAGCATGCCCGAGGTACGCATCATGGCGGCCGGCTCGGCGCTGCCGGGGCAGCCCGTGGACAATGCGGCCCTGGCCCGGCGGTTCAACATGGACACCTCCTGGGAGCAGTGGGTCGACGTCTTCATCGGCACCCGGTCCCGGCACCTGGCCGTCGACCTGGAGAGCGGCGAAGTCCGCTCCTCCCTCGCCGAGCTCGCCGCCACGGCGGCACGGCGGGCGCTGGACTCCGCCGGCCTGCGGCCCGAGGACGTCGACGTGATGGTCCTGGGCACCGCCACGCCCGACCAGCTCATGCCGGCCACGGTCAACATGGTGGCCGAGCGGCTCGGCATCGACGGGATCCCCACCTACCAGCTCCAGTCGGGCTGCACCGGAGCCGTCGGCGCGCTCGACCTCGGTCGCCAGCTCCTGCGGACCGGGGAGTACCGGACCGCCCTGGTACTGGGCGGCGACGTGTGCGCGAAGCACTTCGACGTGGACTTCGACCTGAAGACCATGGCTCCCACGGAACTCGTCAACGTGGTGCTGTTCGGGGACGGGGCGGGGGCCGCGGTCCTGACGACCGAACCCGTTGCCGACGCCGCCGTGGTGCACAGCGTCCTCAACCGGCTCGTCGGGCTGGGCCGTCCGCCGGGTCAGGTCGTGGACTGGTACGGACAGGCGAACCGACGCCCCGGCACCCCCGCGCTCCAGGAGGACTACAAGGCCATCGAGCAGCTGGTGCCCGGCATGGCGGTGGAGGTGCTCAGGGAACTGCTGGACGAGCTGGACTGGACCGACACCGACGTGGACTACCTGCTCGCACCACAGCTCTCCGGCACGATGACCGCCCGGATCGTCAAGGAGCTCGGTCTGCCCGGCGCGGAGGAGATCAGCTGCGTGGCCGAGATCGCCAACATCGGGAACGCGGCGCCCTTCGTCCAACTGGAGCGGCTGCTGCCGGAGATGGCCCCCGGGGACCGGGCGATCGGCATCGCGATCGAGTCGAGCAAGTGGATCAAGGCCGGCTTCGCCCTGGGGAAGGTCTGAACCGACATGGAAACGCTCGCTGATCTCACCGCCGCCCACCGCTCCGGCACGCTCGCGGAGCGGTACCCGGAGGTACGCCGCGTCCTCACCGGACTTGCGGACGACGAGCTCGCCCGGGCCGGGCAACTGCTCGCCGGCCTCGACGCCGAACAGGTCGGCAAGGAGAACCCGGACGCGCCCCAGATCCGGGTGGCGGTCACCGGCAACGGAACCCTCTCCGGCCTGCTCGCACCACTGACCGCCGAATTCGCCCGGCACGGACTGCTGTTGCGACCGCACTTCACCGACTTCGGCAGCTACGTCCCGGAGCTGTCCGCACCCGACAGCGAACTGTGGGCCGCATCGCCCGACCTGGTGCTGTGCGTCCTGGACCACAAGGCGGTCCTCGACGAGGTACCCACCCCCTGGCACGTCGCCGACGTGGCGAAGGCCGTCGAGGCCAAGGTCGCTCTGATCCGCGGGCTGGTCGACCGGTTCGCCGCCCACGGCAGCGGAACGCTCGTCCTGAACACGCTGCCCCTGCCGCAGACCGTGCTCGCCCAACTGGTGGACCACCGTTCCCGGGCCCAGCTGGGGGCCGTGTGGCGGGAGGCCAACGCCGCCCTGCTGAGGCTGGTCGACGCGCATCCCGGCGTCGTGGTGCTCGACCTCGACGCCCTGCTGACCGAAGGCATCCTCCTCACCGAGACCCGGCTCAGCAGCTACGCCAAGGCCAACCTCTCGCCGGCCCTGCTGGCCCGGTACGCCAGGCAGGCGGGACACCTCGCCAGGAACATCGCCGGCCGGAGCAAGAAGTGCCTGGTCCTCGACCTGGACGAGACCGTCTGGGGCGGCATTCTCGGCGAGTGCGGGCCCGAGGGCATCGAGGTCGCCGGCAGCTACAAGGGCGAGGCATTCCGCACGTTCCAGAAGGTAGCCAAGCAACTGGGCTCCCAGGGCGTGCTGCTGGCCGCGGTCAGCAAGAACGACATCGAGCCGGTCCGCGACGCGCTGCGCACGCACCCCGAGATGACGCTCCGCGAACCCGATTTCGTTCGCGTGATCGCCAACTGGCGTCCCAAGCACGACAACCTCAACGACCTGGCCGCCGACCTCAACATCGGTGTCGACAGCTTCGTCTTCGTGGACGACAGCCCCTTCGAATGCGGGCTGGTACGACACGAGCTGCCCGAGGTGGCCGTCGTACAGGTGGACAGGGAGCCCGCACGGCACGTGGAACGGCTGCTGCACGACGGGTGGTTCGACGTCGTACAGGTCACCGACGAGGACCGGGCCCGGCCCGCCACGTACCGCGACGAGCTGGTCCGCAACGACTTCCTGCAGAGCTTCGACTCGCTCCAGGACTACCTCCGCGAGCTGGAAGTGTGGGTGCGCTTCGGCCCCGTGGAACCGGCCGAGGTGGCCCGCGCCGCACAGATCACGCTGCGCACCAACCAGTTCAACCTCACGACCGAGCGACTCCAGCAGGCCGACGTGAGCCGTCTGCTGGACGACGCCTCGACCACCGTGCTCGGCATCCACTCCGGCGACCGCTTCGGCGCCAACGGACTGGTCGGAGCGGTGTTCCTGCGCCGCACCGGATCAACCGTCGAGATCGAGAACTTCTTGCTCAGCTGCCGGGTCTTCGCCCGCGGCATCGAGCAGGCCTGCCTGGCCGAAGTGCTGCGTCAGGCCGCGGCGACCGGCGCGGACCGGGTCGTCGGCCACTACCGGCCGACCGCCAAGAACGGCAAGGTCGCCGACTTCTACACCCGGAACGGCTTCACCCCGATCTCCCGGGACGACACGGGAGCCGTCTTCGCCCACGACCTCACCGGGATCCCGCCGACTCCCGAGCACATCCAGCTGATCACCCCCGCCGAAGGGACCGCAGAGTGAACACCGTCGACGAGTTCGTCACCCTTGTGTGCGACGAGGTGGGACTACCGATCACCGCCGATCACCTGGAAACCGGATTCGACCGGGTCCCCGGATGGGACTCGGTGCACCTCCTCACCCTGGTGATGGCGCTCGAACGCAGCACCGGCCGGCCCGTCTCCGTCCCCGACCTGCTCGAAGCACCGACCTTGGGTGACGTCTACAGGCTGGCGGTCGGTCCGTGACCGGTCGGCCCGTGGTCCGACAGCGACGACAGACGCTGTACTTCCTCGAACAGATCCGCTCGTTCTCCCCGGTCTTCCTCGACACCGAGGTCGACATGGACGAAGTGCTGCGGCACCGGGAGGCGGCGCGCGAACAGGGACAGCGCTACTCGCTGGTCAGCTACGTGCTCCACGCCGGCGCCCGGATCCTCGCCGCGCACCCCCAGGCGAACGCGGCGATCAAGGGCCGCAGGCTTCCCCGGATCGCGCACTACTCCGAGGTCAACGCCAAGCTGGCGCTGGACCGGACGCTCGACGGACAGCGGGCGGTACTCTCCGCGGTCCTCCCCGACCTGGCCAAGGCCGACCTGGCACAGATCCAGGAGCGGGTCTCGTACTACCGCGACGGCGACGCCGAGCAGATGGCCGAATTCGCCGGGGTCCGCAAGCTCCAGGGCCTGCCGACCCCCGTGGGCAGGTTCGTCTTCCGGCGCTTCGTCCAGCCACTCGCCCGGCGCGCCGAGGTCTTCGGCACCTTCGCGGTGACCTCGCTCGGCCACCGGGCGGTGGACGGCTTCCACTCCGTCGGCGGGACCACGATCACCCTCGGTGTCGGACGGATCCTCACCCGGCCCGTCGTACGGGACGGCGAGGTCACCACCGCCCCGGTCATGCGGCTCAGCCTCTCCTTCGATCACCGGGTGATCGACGGCGGCGAAGCGGCCGACATCCTCACCGAGATCAAGAACGCGCTGGAGAGGCCGGGCGGTTGGGCATGAACGACATCGCGGAACTGAAACAGTTCATCGTCGTACACGCCAAGGCCCAGGGCCTGAGCGCCGCCCAGTACCAGCCGATCCTGGACCGGATCGGCAGCGACACGGACGGCGCACCCGATTCCTGGGCCGCCGTCTGGCGCGCGGCCGGCGAGGCCCTGGAAGAGGGCGGAGACCTCCTGGAGGCCAACCGCCGCTACGTGATGGCCCGCTTCCCCTACGTGGACGGGCCCGGCCGGGCCGGCGCCCAGGAGAGCTACCTCAGCGCCTTCGAACGCTGGAGCAAGACCCAGCAGGACATCGAATCGCTGGAGCTCAGCGTCCTCGGCGGCCGCGTCCGCTGCTGGGCCACCGGACTGAACGCCTCCGCCCCGCGCCCGCTGGTGCTCATCATGGGCGGCATCATCAGCGTCAAGGAGCAGTGGGCTCCGACGCTCAGGCTGGCCAACCGCCTGGGACTGGCGGCCGTGGTCGCGGAGATGCCCGGCGTCGGCGAGAACACCATGCGGTACGACACGGACAGCTGGCGCATGATCACAGCCGTGCTGGACGCGGTCGCCGACCGCGCCGACGCCGCGAACACCACCGCGCTGGCGCTGAGTTTCAGCGGGCACCTCGCGCTGCGCTGCGCGCTCACGGACCACCGCATCCGCGGAGTCATCACCGCGGGCGCACCGGTCGGCGCCTTCTTCACCGACGGCGAGTGGCAGCGCCAGGTCCCCCGGGTCACGGTGGACACGCTGGCCCACCTCGCCCGCACCACCACCGAGGAACTGGGCGGACTCCTGCCCGGCCTGGCACTCATCGAGGAACAACTCAAGGCGCTGGACATCCCGGTGTACTACCTGGCGAGCCGCCGGGACGAGGTGATCCCGCCCGAGGACCTGGCCATGCTGCGCAGGAACGTCCGCGACCTGCACGTACTGGACAACGACGACGTGCACGGATCCCCCCGCCACGCTCTGGAGAGCCGGCTGTGGATCGTCCAGTCCCTCATGCGGCTGACCGGCCACCACGGAATCAAACCGGCGCTGCTCGGCGCACTGCTGCGGCTGCTGCGCCTCCGCTCACGCTTCGCACACAACGATAGGTAGGCAAGCTCGACCATGGGTGAATTCCAGGCGCACACGTCGACATCGGCCGAAGCGATCGCCATCGTCGGAATGTCCTGCCGGCTGCCGCACGCGGAGAACCCCGCCCAGCTGTGGCAGCTGCTGCGCGACGGCCGCAGCGCGATCGGCGAGCCGCCCGCGGGCCGTCCCGAACTGCCCTCCCGGCCGGGAGGCTACCTCGAGGACGTCAGCGGATTCGACGCGGGCTTCTTCGGCATCAGTCCGCGTGAGGCCTCGTCCATGGATCCCCAGCAGCGGCTGATGCTCGAACTCGCGTGGGAGGCATTGGAGGACGCCCGGATCCTCCCGTCCGGCCTCGCCGACAGCCGGACCGGCGTCTTCGTCGGCGTCATCGCCGACGACTACGCCGCCCTCACCCGTCAGTACGGGATCGAGGGCATCACCCACCACACGCTGACCGGCCTGAACCGCGGCATCATCGCCAACCGGATCTCCTACACGCTGGGCCTGCACGGACCCAGCGCCGCCGTGGACACCGGCCAGTCCTCCTCGCTCGTGGCCGTGCACCTGGCCGCCGAGAGCCTGCGCCGCGGCGAGTCCTCCATGGCCATCGCCGGCGGTGTCAACCTCAACCTGGTGCCGGACAGCACCATCGGCGCCGAGAAGTTCGGCGGACTGTCCCCGGACGGCCTCAGCTTCACCTTCGACGCGCGGGCCAACGGGTACGTGCGCGGCGAGGGCGGCGCGTTCGTCGTCCTCAAGCCGCTGTCCGCCGCCATCGCCGACGGAGACCCGGTCTACTGCGTGCTGCACGGCAGCGCGATGAACAACGACGGCACGACCGAAGGCCTCACCGTGCCGAGCCCGGCCGGCCAGCAGGACGTCCTGCGCCAGGCCTACCAGCGCGCCGAAGTCTCCGCCGACCAGGTGCAGTACGTGGAACTGCACGGCACGGGAACCAAGCTCGGCGACCCGATCGAGGCTTCGGCCCTGGGCTCGGTACTCGGAGACGGCCGCGTGGACGGCACCGAACTGCGCGTCGGATCGGTCAAGACCAACGTCGGGCACCTGGAGGGCGCCGCCGGCATCGTCGGTCTGCTCAAGACCGCCCTCTGCATCCGCAACCGCGAGCTCGTGCCGAGCCTGAACTTCGAGACCCCCAACCCGGAGATCCCCCTCGGCGAGCTGAAGCTCTCCGTCCAGCTGAGCCGCGAACCGTGGCCGCGCCCGGACCAGCCGCTCTACGCAGGCGTGAGCTCGTTCGGCATGGGCGGCACCAACTGCCACGTCGTCCTGTCGGACGTGAGCGACGCCGAGCCCGCCGCGAAGCCCGCTGCTGTCGCCGAGCCCGATTCGGTTCCGGTGCCGTGGGTGGTGTCGGGCAAGTCGGTCGACGCCGTGGCGGGTCAGGCGGGTCGGCTGGTGTCGTTCCTGGAGGAGCGTCCGGAGCTGGATGTCGCGGCGGTGGGTCGTTCGCTGGCGGTGTCGCGTGCTCGTTTCGATCACCGTGCGGTGGTGGTGGGGGAGTCCCGTGAGGAACTCCTTGAGGGTGTACGGGCGTTGGTGGCGGGTGTGCCGGCGGCTGGTGTGGTGTCCGGTCGTGTGGTGCCGGGTGCGTCGGTGGCGTTCTTGTTCTCGGGGCAGGGCAGTCAGCGTGTGGGTATGGGTCGTGAGTTGTATGCGGCGGAGCCGGTGTTCGCGGCGGCGTTCGATGAGGTTGTCGCTGCTCTTGATGTGCACCTGGATCGTTCGCTTGCTGCGGTGATCGAGGGTGAGCCGGAGCTGCTTCAGCGGACCGGTTTCACTCAGCCGGCGCTGTTCGCGATCGAGGTGTCCCTCTTCCGTCTCCTCTCTCACTACGGCGTGACGCCGGACTATCTGGTGGGTCACTCCGTCGGCGAGCTCGCCGCCGCCCATGTTGCGGGTGTGCTCTCGCTTGAGGACGCTGCGCGGCTTGTGTGTGCGCGGGCGCGTCTGATGGACGGTATTGCCGAGGGTGGGGCGATGGTGGCCCTGAATGCGGGTGAGGAGAAGGTTTCCGGTTGGCTTGAGGGCCGTACTGGTGTGGATGTGGCGGGGTTCAACAGCCCTGGCAGCACGGTGATTTCGGGTGACGAGGCGGCTGTTCTCGAGGTCCTGGAGATTGCCCGCGCCGAGGGTGTGAAGGCGACCCGGCTGAAGGTGAGTCACGCTTTCCACTCCGCGCACCTGGACGGAATGCTGGGCGAGCTCACCGAGGTAGCCCGCGAGCTGACGTACTCGGCTCCGCGGATCCCGGTGGTCTCGAATGTCACGGGGCAGTTGATCGAGGAGTTCACGGCCGAGTACTGGGCTGTGCAGGCGCGGTCGGCCGTCCGCTTCGCCGACGGCATCGCGACCCTGGCGGGTCTCGGCGTGACGGCGTTCGTGGAGTTGGGTCCGGACGGCACCCTGGCCGGCCTGGCGAACGAATGCCTGGCCGACACCGAGGGCACCGTCGTGGTCCCTCTGCTTCGCAAGGACCGTGTCGAGAAGCGCTCCCTCCTCGCCGCCCTGGCTTCCGTGCACACGCACGGCGTCGGCGTGGACTGGGAGGGCTTCCTCCCGGGCTCCGCAGTCGTCGAGCTCCCCACGTACGCCTTCCAGCGGCAGCCCTACTGGCTGGAGGGCTCGGCGAACGAGCCGGTACGGGTCCGGCCCGCCGCCGCGCGGCGGAACGAGCCGAAGCGGTCCGCCCCACGAGGCGACGAACTCGAACTGGTCCGTGCGCACGTGGCGGCCGTGCTCGGCCACGGTTCCGCCCGCGACGTGGACGTCGACACGACCTTCAAGGACCTGGGCTTCGACTCCCTCTCATCGGTCGAGCTGCGCAACGCGCTGAACGCGGCCACCGGGCTCGCCCTGCCCGCCGGCCTCCTCTTCAACTACCCGACCCCCTCCGTCCTCGCCGAGCACCTCGGCGACCAGCTCCTCGGCCTGGACCAGGACGACGACGCGTACGAGGCCGTCGCGCTCGACGAGCCGATCGCGATCGTGGGCATGGCCTGCCGGCTCCCGGGCGGCATCGCCTCGCCCGAGGACCTGTGGCGCCTGGTCAGCAGCGGCTTCGACGCCATCGACGGATTCCCGACCAACCGTGGCTGGGACCTCGACGCGCTGTTCGACCCCGATCCGGACCGTGCCGGCAAGTCCTCCGTCGCCAAGGGCGGCTTCCTGCACGACGCGGACACGTTCGACGCCGAGTTCTTCGGGATCAGCCCCCGCGAAGCGGCGGCGATGGAGCCCCAGCAGCGGCTGCTGCTGGAGACGGCCTGGGAGGCCTTCGAGCAGGCGGGCATCGACCCCGCCGGGCTGCGCGGCACCCGTACCGGCGTGTACGTGGGCGCCGTGGCGCAGGAGTACGGGCCGCGGCTGCACGAGCCGTCCGGCGGATACGACGGCTACTTGCTGACGGGCAACACCGCCAGCGTGGCCTCGGGTCGGCTGGCCTACACCTTCGGGCTGGAGGGTCCGGCGGTCACGGTCGACACCGCCTGCTCGTCCTCGCTCGTGGCGCTGCACCTCGCCGCGCAGTCGCTGCGCCAGGGCGAGTCCTCCGTGGCGATCGCCGGCGGTGTGTCCGTGATGGCCACGCCCGGCATGTTCGTGGAGTTCTCCCGTCAGCGCGGGCTGTCGCCGGACGGACGCTGCAAGGCGTTCTCGGCGGCCGCGGACGGTACGGGCTGGGCCGAGGGCGCGGGTCTGCTGGTGCTGGAACGGCTGTCGGACGCGGAGCGCAACGGCCACCAGGTCCTCGCGGTGATCCGCGGGTCCGCCGTCAACCAGGACGGTGCGAGCAACGGTCTGACCGCCCCCAACGGGCCCTCCCAGGAGCGGGTCATCCGGACCGCGCTGGCCAATGCCCGCCTGTCCGCGTCCGAGGTGGACGCGGTGGAGGCGCACGGCACGGGTACCAAGCTCGGCGACCCCATCGAGGCACAGGCCCTGATCGCCACCTACGGCCAGGACCGCGAAGAGCCGCTTCGACTCGGCTCGCTGAAGTCGAACATCGGTCACACGCAGGCCGCGGCGGGCGTCGCGGGCGTGATCAAGATGGTCATGGCCATGCGCAACGGGGTTCTCCCCGCGACGCTGCACGCTGACGAGCCGACCTCGCACGTCGACTGGTCGGCGGGCACGGTGGAGCTGCTGACCCAGGCCCAGGAGTGGCCGGAGCTCGACCGCCCGCGCAGGGCTGGCATCTCGTCCTTCGGCATCAGCGGTACCAACGCGCACCTCATCGTCGAACAGGCCGCGGACATCGAAGCTCCGGTGGAGGGGCCGTCTGTTTCGGGTCCGGTGCCGTGGGTGGTGTCCGCCAAGACGGGGGCTGCTCTGTCGGAGCAGGCGGGTCGGCTGGTGTCGTTCCTGGAGGAGCGTCCGGAGCTGGATGTCGCGGCGGTGGGTCGTTCGCTGGCGGTGTCGCGTGCTCGTTTCGATCACCGTGCGGTGGTGGTGGGGGAGTCCCGCGAGGAGCTCCTCGACGGACTGCGGACGCTGATCCCGGGCGGGCCCGTCTCGGCCGGCTCGGTGGCGTTCTTGTTCTCTGGGCAGGGCAGTCAGCGTGTGGGGATG
This sequence comes from Streptomyces sp. GL_141, assembly GCF_057834385.1. Taxonomy (NCBI): domain Bacteria; kingdom Bacillati; phylum Actinomycetota; class Actinomycetes; order Kitasatosporales; family Streptomycetaceae; genus Streptomyces; species Streptomyces sp. GL_141. Next base: position 1,627,317 of record NZ_CM174402.1, on the reverse strand, counting down.
GGGCGTGAGTTGTATGCGGCGGAGCCGGTGTTCGCGGCGGCGTTCGATGAGGTTGTCGCGGCGCTGGACGTTTACCTGGATCGTTCGCTTGCCGGGGTGATTGAGGGTGAGCCGGAGCTGCTTCAGCGCACCGGTTTCACTCAGCCGGCGCTGTTCGCGATCGAGGTGTCCCTCTTCCGTCTCCTCTCTCACTACGGCGTGACGCCGGACTATCTGGTGGGTCACTCCGTCGGCGAGCTCGCCGCCGCCCATGTTGCGGGTGTGCTCTCGCTTGAGGACGCTGCGCGGCTTGTGTGTGCGCGGGCGCGTCTGATGGACGGTGTTGCCGAGGGTGGGGCGATGGTGGCCCTGAATGCGGGTGAGGAGAAGGTTTCCGGTTGGCTTGAGGGCCGTTCGGGTGTGGATGTGGCGGGGTTCAACAGCCCTGGCAGCACGGTGATTTCGGGTGACGAGGCGGCTGTTCTCGAGGTCCTTGAGATTGCCCGCGCCGAGGGTGTGAAGGCGACCCGGCTGAAGGTGAGTCACGCTTTCCACTCCGCGCACCTGGACGCAATGCTGGGCGAGCTCACCGAGGTAGCCCGCGAGCTGACGTATTCGGCTCCGCGGATCCCGGTGGTCTCGAATGTCACGGGGCAGTTGATCGAGGGGTTCACGGCCGAGTACTGGGCTGTGCAGGCGCGTTCGGCCGTCCGCTTCGCCGACGGCATCGCGACCCTGGCGGGTCTCGGCGTGACGGCGTTCGTGGAGTTGGGTCCGGACGGCACCCTGGCCGGTCTGGCGAACGAATGCCTGGCCGACACCGAGGGCACCGTCGTGGTCCCTCTGCTTCGCAAGGACCGTGTCGAGAAGCGCTCCCTCCTCGCCGCCCTGGCTTCCGTGCACACGCACGGTGTGGGTGTGGACTGGGAGGGCTTCCTGCCGGGCTCCGCAGTCGTGGGCTTGCCGACGTACGCGTTCCAGCGTGAGCGTTTTTGGTTGGATGCGCCGCGTTCTGGTGATGCGGCGGGTCTGGGTCTGACGGCTGTGGATCATCCGTTGTTGGCCGCGGTGATCACGGAGCCTGATGGTGACGCGGTGCAGTTCTCGGCGTCGGTGTCGTTGTCTTCGCATCCGTGGCTGGCTGATCATGCGATCGGTGGGACGGTGTTGGTTCCGGGGACGGTGTTCCTGGAGCTGGCGGGCGCCGCGGCCGAGCAGCTCGGTTACGCCACCGTCGAGGAACTCACCCTCCAGGCACCCCTGGCCCTCTCGTCGACGGCGAGTGCCCAGCTGCGACTGACCGTCGACCGGGCCGATGCGCGCGGCGACCGGCAGTTCACGGTGTACTCGCGGACCGGCGAAGAGCAGTGGACCGCCCACGCGGCCGGCCTGCTCACGTCCTCCGTCCCCTCGCCGGGCGTGTCCCTGGACCAGTGGCCCCCGGCCGATGGCACCGTCATCCCGCTGGACGGCGTCTACGACCGCCTCGACGAACTGGGTTACGGCTACGGGCCGGCCTTCCACGGCCTGCGCGCCGCCTGGCGCGCGGGCGACGAGGTCTTCGCCGAGGTGGCCCTGCCCGACCGGCTGCACGGCGAAGCCGCTCGCTTCGGCGTGCACCCCGCTCTCCTCGACGCGGTTCTGCACCCGCTGGTGTTGGAGGCCGCGGCCGCGGCGCAGGACGACAGCACGATCCGTCTCCCCTTCTCGTTCTCCGGCTTTGTACTGCACGCGGTCGGTGCCACGGTGCTGCGCGTCCGCTGGACCCGTACCGGACAGGACACGGCCCGCCTCGCCCTCGCCGACGGGGCCGGCGCTCCGGTGGCGGCGATCGAGTCGGTCGCCCTGCGGCCGATCGCCCGCGATCAGCTCGCCGTGGCCGGTCCGGCCGTGGAGTCGCTGTACCGACTGGCCTGGGAGGCCGTCCCGACGGCCGGGCCGGTCGCCGACGAGCGGTGGGTCCGGCTGGGCGAGGCGCCCTACACAGGCCTTGCCGCGCTCGGAGCCGCGGTCGACGCCGGTTCGGCCGTACCGGAGTTCGTGGTGATCGGCGAGCAGGAACTCGTCGCCGGCGCCACCGGTGATGTACTCGCCCGGACCCATGCCACGGCGGCGCGCGGGCTGGAGGCGGTACAGGAATGGCTGGCTGCACCGCAGCTCGCGGAGAGTCGGCTCGTCCTCGTCGTGCCGGACGGGGCGCTGCACACGGCCCCGCTCGTCGGCCTGATCCGTACCGCGCAGACCGAGCAGCCGGGCCGGCTGGTCCTCGTCCACCTCGATGAGGGTGGTCTGGAGTTGCTGCCGGCGGTGTTGGCTTCGGGTGAGCCCGAGGTGGCGGTGCGTGGTGGTGGGTTGTTCGTGCCGCGGCTTGCTCGTGCCGCGGGTGCGGTTGCGGGTGTGGTGGAGGGGTTGGATCCGGAGGGTACGGTCTTGGTGACCGGTGCTCTGGGGACGTTGGGTCGTCTGGTGGCGCGTCGGCTGGTTTCGCATCACGGTGCGCGGCATCTGTTGTTGGTGTCGCGTCGTGGTGGTGAGACTCCGGGTGCGGCGGAGTTCGTGGCGGAGCTGGCGCAGTTGGGCGCTCGCGCCGAGGTCGCGGCGTGTGACGTGTCGGACTTCGATGCGTTGGCGGGGCTGCTGGACGAGGTTGCGGTCGGGCGGCCGTTGACGGCCGTGGTGCACACGGCGGGTGTGCTGGACGATGCGACGGTCTCGTCGTTGTCGGCCGGTCATCTGGAGCGGGTGATGCGTCCCAAGGTGGACGCCGCCTGGAACCTCCACCGCCTCACCGAGTCCCTCGGCCTTGCCTCGTTCGTCATGTTCTCGTCCATCGCGGGACTCATGGGCAACGCCGGCCAGGCCAACTACGCGGCGGCGAACACCTTCCTCGACTCCCTCGCCGAACACCGCCGCGCCCAGGACCTGCCCGCCACCTCCCTCGCGTGGAGCCTGTGGGACAGCGCCGACGGCATGGCCGGAACCCTCGCCGACGCCGACGTCGCGCGGTGGAAGCGGAGCGGAATCGTCCCGCTGACGCCCGAACTGGGTCTCGAACTGTTCGATGCGGCGCTCGCCTCGGCGGAGCCGCTGCTGGTCCCCGCCGAACTCGACCTGGGCGCCCTGCGCGCCCGCGCCGAGGAGAACGCGCTTCCCGAGCTGTTCACCGGCCTGGTCCGGGTCCGCCGCCGCCAGGCGGCCGGTGCCGCCCGCGGCGCCGACTCGTCGTGGGTCCAGCGGCTGATCGCACTGGGCGCGGAAGAGCGCGCGCAGGCCGTGCTCCAGACCGTACGGGAGACCGTGGGGCTGGTCCTCGGGCACGGAGCCAACGCCGACATCGACCCGGCCAAGGCCTTCAAGGACACCGGCTTCGACTCCCTCACCGGTGTCGAACTGCGCAACCGGCTCAACTCGGTGACCGGGCTGCGACTGCCCACCACCCTCGTCTTCGACCACCCGTCGCCCCGGGCCGTGGCGGACTTCCTGCTGGACCAGCTCGACGCGACCGGAACGGCCGCCACCCCGTCGGTCGTCGCCCATGCGCCGGGAATGGACGAGCCGATCGCGGTGGTCGGGATGGGCTGCCGCTATCCGGGCGGGGTCGCCTCGCCCGAGGACCTGTGGCGGCTCGTGGCGGAGGGCCGGGACGCGATCGACGAGTTCCCGTCCGACCGCGGCTGGGACGTGGAGGTCCTCTTCGATCCGGACCCCGAGAAGATCGGCAAGTCGTACACGCGCAAGGGCGGATTCCTTTACGAAGCCGCCGAGTTCGACGCCGAGTTCTTCGGGCTGAGCCCGCGCGAGGCGATCGCGACCGACCCGCAGCAGCGGGTGCTGCTGGAGGTCGCGTGGGAGGCGCTGGAGCGGGCGGGCATCGATCCTGCCTCGCTGCGCGGCTCCTCGACCGGTGTGTACGCCGGTGTGATGTACAACGACTACGGGTCGCGGCTGGGCAGTGCTCCGGAGGGCTTCGAGGGGCATCTGCTGACGGGGACGATCGCGAGTGTCCTGTCGGGGCGGGTGTCTTACACGTTCGGCCTTGAGGGTCCTGCGGTGACGCTGGACACGGCGTGTTCCTCGTCGCTGGTGGCCGTACACCTGGCGGCTCAGGCCCTGCGCCAGGGCGAGTGCTCCATGGCCCTCGCCGGCGGCGTCACGGTGATGTCCACCCCGACGACCTTCGTGGAGTTCTCGCGTCAGCGCGGCCTGTCCCCGGACGGGACCTGCAAGTCCTTCGCCGCTTCGGCGGACGGTACCGGCTGGGCCGAGGGCGCGGGCATGCTGGTGCTGGAGCGCCTGTCGGACGCGAAGCGCCTCGGGCACAACATCCTCGGCGTCATCCGCGGTTCCGCGGTCAACCAGGACGGTGCGAGCAACGGCCTCACCGCCCCCAACGGGCCCTCGCAGGAACGCGTCATCCGCCAGGCCCTCGCCAACGCCCGCCTCGCTCCGCACGAGGTGGACGCGGTCGAGGCGCACGGCACCGGTACCCGGCTCGGCGACCCGATCGAGGCCAACGCGCTGCTGGCCACCTACGGCCAGGACCGCGACGAGCCCCTGCGTCTGGGATCCATCAAGTCGAACATCGGTCACACGCAGGCCGCCGCGGGTGTGGCGGGCATCATCAAGATGCTGATGGCGATGCGCAACGGGGAGCTTCCGGCGACCTTGCACGTGGACGAGCCGACCCCGCACGTCGACTGGTCGACGGGCGCCGTGGAGCTGGTCACCGAGCACCGGGCGTGGCCCGAGCTGTCGCGTCCGCGCCGTGCGGCCGTCTCTTCCTTCGGTATCAGTGGCACCAATGCCCACGTGGTCCTGGAGCAGGGCCCGGAGCCGGTCGAGGTCGATGAGCCGGTGGTGGTGGGGCTTCCGCTGGTGGTGTCGGCGAAGAGCGAGGCGGCGCTGGCGGCGCGTGCCGGTCAGGTGCGTGAGCTGCTGGCTTCGGAGTTGGTGGATCCGGTGCGGGTGGCTTCGGCGCTCGCGACGCGGGTTCCGCATCTCCCCTTCCGTGCATCGGTTTCGGGCACGGGCCGGGATGAGTTGCTGGCGGGTCTTGAGGCGCTGGCTTCGGGCGGTTCGGCGGCGAATCTGGTGCAGGGCGCGGTCTCCGGTGCGGGCAAGACGGTGTTCGTGTTCCCGGGTCAGGGTTCGCAGTGGCAGGGCATGGCGCTGGAACTCTTCGACTCCTCCCCGGTGTTCGCCGCGCGTCTGGTGGAGTGCGAGCGGGCGTTGGCTCCGTTCGCGGACTGGGCACTGCTTGATGTGTTGCGTGGTGTTGAGGGCGCGCCTGGTTTCGACCGGGTGGATGTGGTCCAGCCGGCGCTGTGGGCGGTGATGGTGTCCTTGGCCGCGTTGTGGCGGTCGGTGGGCATCGAGCCGGACGCGGTGATCGGCCATTCGCAGGGTGAGATCGCGGCGGCGGCGGTGTCGGGGGCACTGTCCCTGGACGATGCGGCGAAGGTCGTGGCGTTGCGCAGTCGGGCGATCGTGAAGCTCGCGGGTACGGGTGGCATGGTCTCGGTGGCGCTGCCGGCCGAGGAGGTTCGTGAGCTCATCACCCGTTGGGGCGGCGCGATCGACATCGCCGCACACAACGGCCCGCGTTCCGTCGTGGTCGCCGGCGAGGTGACCGCTCTGGAGGAGATGATCGCCCACTGCAAGGCCAACCATGTGCGCGCCAAGCGCATCCCCGTCGACTACGCCTCCCACTCCGCGTACGTCGAAAGCCTGCGGGACGAGCTCCTGGACGCCCTGTCCTCGCTCACCCCGCGCCCCGTCAAGGTGCCCTTCCTGTCCACCGTCACCGGGCAGCCGCTGGCCGGCACCGAGCTCGACGGCACCTACTGGTTCCGCAACCTGCGCCAGACCGTCCAGCTGGAAGAGGCCACGCTGACCCTGCTCGAACAGGGCCACCGCGTCTTCATCGAGGCCAGCGCCCACCCGGTGCTGACCATCGCGCTCCAGGAGACCATCGACGACAGCGCGTACGACAGCGCCGTCACCGTGCCCTCGCTCCACCGTGACGAGGGCGGACTCGACGACTTCCTCGCCTCCGCGGCGCAGGCCCACGTCTCGGGCGCCCCGCTCGACTGGGCCGCCGTGACCGGCGGACCCGGCGCGGTCGTCGACCTGCCGACCTACCCCTTCCAGCGCCGACGGCACTGGCTGGAGGGCCCGGCGCTCGCCGGTGACGCGGGCGGGCTCGGCATGGCCGCCGAGCGGCACCCGCTGATCGGCGCCGCGCTCTGGATGGCCGACGAGGACAAGCTGGTCCTCAGCGGCCGGATCGCCCTGAACACGCAGCCCTGGCTGGCCGACCACGCCGTGGCCGGCACCGTACTGCTCCCCGGCACCGCCTTCGTGGACCTCGCCATCCGTGCGGGTGACCACACGGGCCTCGACCAGCTCGACGAGCTGACCCTGCAGGCACCGCTGGTGCTGGCAGGCCGGGGCGGAGTACAGCTCCAGGTCGTGGTCGAGGCTCCGGACGAGGAGGGCCGGCGCGCCCTGTCGGTCCACTCCCGCCCGGAGCCCGAGTCCGACGACGCCCCCGTCCACCAGTGGACCCTGCACGCCACCGGTGTACTGGGCCACGCGGAAGGACCGGCGGGCGTACCGGCCGACACGGCGTGGCCCCCGGCCGGCGCCGAGCCGGTCGACCTGACGGCGGCGTACGACACGCTCGCCGAGCGGGGCTTCCAGTACGGACCCACCTTCCAGGGCCTGCGGGCGCTGTGGCGCGCAGGACAGGAGACGTTCGCCGAAGTCGCGCTCCCCAAGGACGTCCCCCTGGGCGACTTCGGGATCCATCCGGCCCTCCTCGACGCCGCCCTGCACCCGCTCGCGCTCGCGGAGGACGGCCGCCTGGTGCTGCCGTTCGCCTGGACCGGAGTACGGCTGCACGCGGTGAACGCCAGCGTGCTGCGCGTACGGATCACCCCCGAGGGCTCGGGCACCGCCCTGTCCCTCGCCGATGCGAGCGGTGCGCCGATCGCCTCGGTGCGGACGCTCAGCCTGCGGGCCGTCGACCCCGCGCAGCTGACCGGCTCGGGCACCCCCGGCCGGCCGCTGCTCCAGGTCGAGTGGACCACCGCCCCGCAGACCGCCCCGGTCGCCGAGTGGGCCGTCCTCGACGAGACCGGCCACGGTCTGCCCGCCCCCCTGGGCAGCTACTCGGACCTCGCCGGCATCGTCGGAACCCCGCAACTCGTCGTGGTCCCCTTCCCCGGCGAGGACGGCCCCGGCGCCGCGGCACACCGCGCCCTGCGGCTGGCCCAGGCATGGCTCACCGAGGAGCGGTTCGCCGACTCGCGCCTGGTCTTCGTGACCCGTGACGCGACCACCGCCCGCACGGAGGCCGGCCTCGGATCGGCTCCCGTCTGGGGACTGGTGCGTACCGCCATGGCCGAGAACCCCGGCCGGTTCGGCCTGCTGGACCTGACGGACTGGGACCTCTCCGAGGCCGAGCTCGGCCGTGCGCTGGCCGTACCGGAAGCACAGGTGAGCCTGCGGGACGGGGCACTGCTCGTACCGCGCCTCGTCAAGTCGCCCACGACGGGCGACACCGTGCCCGCCCTGAACCCCGAGGGCACCGTGCTCATCACGGGCGCCACCGGCACCCTGGGCCAGCTGTTCGCCCGCCACCTCGTCGCCGAACACGGCGTACGGCACCTGCTGCTGGCGAGCCGCCGCGGCCGGGAGGCCGCCGGCATGCTCGAACTGGAGGCGGAGCTCACCGCACACGGAGCCGACGTGTCCGTGGTCGCCTGCGACACGGCCGATCGCGCCGCCGTCGCCGCGATGCTGGGGGCGATCCCCGCGGAGCACCCGCTCACCGCGGTCCTGCACACCGCCGGCGTCCTCGTCGACGGCACGCTGCAGGCCCTCACGGCCGAGCAGCTGGACACCGTACTGCGGCCCAAGGTCGATGCGGCCCGGCACCTGCACGAGCTGACGGCGGACCTGCGGCTGGACGCCTTCGTCCTGTTCTCCTCGCTGGCCGGTACGGTCGGCGCCGCGGGACAGGCCAACTACGCGGCGGCCAACACCTACCTGGACGCCCTCGCGGTTCACCGCCAGGCCCTGGGCCTGCCCGGCACCTCCCTGGCCTGGGGCCTGTGGGCCGAGGGCAGCGGGATGACCGGTCACCTGAACGACGCCGACCTCGCCCGCATGTCCCGGAGCGGCATCGCCCCGATCGGCAGCGAGCAGGGGCTGGCGCTGTTCGACGCGGCCCTCGCCACCCGCCGGCCGGTGCTCGTCCCGGCACTGCTGGACTACGCCGGACTGCGGGCACAGAGCGAGGACGGCACGCTCCCCGAGCTCTTCCACGGTCTGGTGCGCCCGGCACGGCGCGCCGCCGCCGGCGAGCAGACGGGCGGCAACTCCCTCCGGGAACGCCTGGCGGCCCTGGCCCCGCAGGACCAGGAGCGTGCCCTGCTCGAACTGGTCCGCGGCGTGGTGGCCTCCGTACTGGGGCACACCGACTCCGACCAGGTGGCGCCCGACCGCGCCTTCAACGAGCTGGGCTTCGACTCGCTCAAGGCGGTGGAACTGCGCAACCGGCTGAACGCGGCCGCAGGCCTGAAGCTGCCCGCGACGCTGGTGTTCGACTACCCGAACACGGTCGAGCTGACCGGCTACCTGCGCACCGAACTGCTCGGTGCGCCCGCCGCGGCGGCCGTCGCCGAACCGGTCGCCGGCGCCTCCGACGAGCCGATCGCGATCGTGGCGATGGCCTGCCGCTACCCGGGCGAGGTCACCTCCCCCGAGGAGCTGTGGTCGCTGCTGTCCGACGAGCGGGACGCCATCGGCCCGTTCCCCGACGACCGCGGCTGGGACCTGGACGGCCTGTACGACGCGGACCCCGACCACCTGGGCACCTCGTACACCCGGCACGGCGGATTCCTCTACGAGGCCCCGCAGTTCGACCCCGAGCTCTTCGGGGTGAGCGCCCGCGAGGCCACTGCCATCGACCCGCAGCAGCGCCTGCTGCTGGAGATCTGCTGGGAGGCCTTCGAGCGGGCGGGCATCGACCCGACCTCGCTCAAGGGCAGCCAGACCGGTGTGTTCGCCGGTGTCATGGCGAACGACTACGCGGCACGCCTGAAGGACGCCCCCGAAGGCCTGGAGGGCTACCTGTCGGTCGGCAGCACGGTCAGTGTCGCCTCGGGCCGGGTCGCCTACACCTTCGGCCTGCAGGGTCCGGCGATCACCGTCGACACCGCCTGCTCCTCCTCGCTCGTCGCGCTCCACCTCGCCGCCCAGGCGCTGCGCAGCGGTGAGTGCGGGCTGGCCCTGGCCGGCGGTGTGACCGTACTGGCCGCACCGACCCTGTTCGTAGAGTTCAGCCGGCAGCGCGGACTGGCGCCGGACGGCCGGTGCAAGTCCTTCTCCGCGCGGGCGGACGGGGCGGCCTGGGCCGAGGGCGCCGGAATCCTCCTCCTGGAGCGGCTCTCCGACGCACAGCGCAACGGCCGCCGGATCCTCGGCGTGATCCGCGGAACCGCCGTCAACCAGGACGGCGCGAGCAACGGCCTCACCGCCCCCAACGGGCCGTCGCAGGAGCGGGTGATCCGCCAGGCCCTGACCAACGCGGGTCTGACCACCGCGGACGTGGACGCGCTGGAGGCCCACGGCACCGGCACCACCCTGGGCGACCCGATCGAGGCCCAGGCGGTCCTCGCCACCTACGGGCAGGAGCGTCCGTCGCCCCTCCTCATGGGCTCCCTGAAGTCCAACATCGGACACTCCCAGGCCGCCGCCGGTGTGGCCGGCGTCATCAAGATGGTCATGGCGATGCAGCACGGGGTCCTTCCCAAGAGCCTCCACATCGACGAGCCCAGCCCCCACGTGGACTGGTCCTCCGGCGAGGTGGAACTGCTCACCGAGACGGTGCCGTGGCCCGAGGCCGAGCGGCCGCGCCGGGCCGGCGTGTCCTCCTTCGGAATCAGCGGCACCAACGCCCACGTCATCGTGGAGCAGCCGCCGACCGGGGCGACGCTCCCGCCGGCCGAGCCGATGCCGGTCGTGCCGCTGGTGCTGTCCGCACACAACGACGCGGCCCTGCTGGCGCAGGCCGACCAGGTGGGCGCGACCCTCGCCGACACCGGGCAGCCCGACCTGGCCTCGACGGGCCGGACCCTGGCCGTCGGGCGCGCCGGACTGGCGCACCGCGCCGTGGTGGTGGCCTCCACCACCACGGAGGCGGTCGACGGACTCGCGGCACTGACCGTGCGGGGCACCCCCGTGGAAGGTCGTACGGCCTTCCTCTTCACCGGCCAGGGCAGCCAGCGGCTGGGCATGGGCCGGGACCTGTACACCGGTTACCCCGCCTACGCCCAGGCCCTGAACGCCGTATGCGAAGAGCTCGACCGGTGGCTGGAAACGCCGCTGCTCGACGTCCTCTTCGGCGAGGACCCCGCGCCCCTCGACCGGACCGGCATCACGCAGGCCGCCCTGTTCGCCACCGAGGTCGCGCTCTACCGGCTCCTCGAAAGCTGGGGGGTACGGCCGGACTTCCTCGCAGGCCACTCCATCGGTGAACTGGCCGCCGCGCACGTGGCCGGCGTCCTCTCGCTGGCCGACGCGGCGCAGCTCGTCGCGGCCCGTGGCCGGCTGATGCAGGCACTGCCCGCCGGCGGCGCGATGCTCGCCGTACAGGCCGAGGAGCAGGAGCTGCTCCCGCTGCTCGCCGGACGGGAGGACCTGCTCGGCATCGCCGCCGTCAACGGCCCCACCTCCGTGGTGCTCTCGGGCGACGCGGAAGCCGTCGATGCCATCGGAGCCGAACTCGCGGCCCGGGGGCGCAAGACCAAGCGGCTGCGCGTCAGCCACGCCTTCCACTCCCCGCACATGGACGCGATGCTGGACGCGTTCCAGACGGTCGCGAAGGGACTCGCGTTCTCTGCACCCACCATCCCGATCGTCTCCACCCTGACCGGGCAGCCGGTCGGCGCCGAGGAACTGACCACGCCCGAGTACTGGGTGCGGCACGTCCGCCGGCCCGTGCGCTTCCTGGACGCGGCACGCGCCCTGCACGCCGAAGGCGTACGCACCTTCCTGGAGCTCGGTCCGGACGGCGTGCTCAGCGCGATGGCGCAGGAGTTCCTCGACGAGGGATCCCTCCTGGTGCCGATGCTGCGCGGCGGGCGCCCGGAGGCACACACCGCCGTCACGGCCCTGGCCCACGCCCACGTCCGGGGGGTGCCCGTGGACTGGCCGGCACTGTTCGGCAAGAACGCCGGACCCACCGCGGACCTGCCGACCTACCCGTTCCAGCGCCGGCGCTACTGGCTCACGGAAGGGCCCGGCGGCGGTGACGTCAGCTCGGCCGGACTGGACTCCGCACGGCACCCGCTGCTCGGAGCCGCGGTTCCGCTCGCCGACTCCGACGGTGTCCTGTTCACCGGCCGGATCTCGGCCCGCAGCCACCCGTGGTTCGCGGACCACACCGTCTCCGGCACCCTCCTGCTCCCGGGCACCGCCCTGGTGGAGGTCGCCCTGCACGCGGGCGCCGCACTCGGCTGCGAGCGCCTGGAGGAGCTCACCCTGCAGGCGCCCCTGGTCCTTCCCGACGAGGGACTGCTCCAACTCCAGATCACCGTCGGCGGCCCCGACGAGGACGGCCGCAGGCCCCTGGCCGTCCACTCGCGCGGGGACCGGGACGGCGACGTCTGGAACCGGCACGCCACCGGAACCGTCGTGGCCGCCCTCGGCGTCAGCCCCGACCCCGACCCCGACCTTGCGTCCTGGCCTCCGGCCGGCGCCGAACCGCAGCCCGTCGAGGACCTGTACGACCGCCTCGCCGACCAGGGCTACGGCTACGGCCCCGCCTTCCAGGGCCTCCAGGCGGCATGGCGGTCGGGCGACGACCTCTACGCCGAAGTGCGGCTGCCCGTCGACCCCGACGGATTCGCCCTGCACCCGGCACTGTTCGACGCCTCGCTGCACGCGCTGCTCCTGGAAGAGACGGCCGAACTCCGGCTCCCCTTCTCCTTCGGCGGCGTCCAGCTGACCGGGTCACGGCCCGACACCCTGCGGGTGAAGCTGTCGGCCGGCCCGGACGGAACCGTCGCCGTCACCCTCGCCGACGACACGGGCGCACCGGTCGCCACCGTCGCATCGCTCGCACTGCGGGCCCTGCCGGCGGGGACCGCGCTGTCCCGCCCCGCCGACCAGCACGTGTACGGGGTGGAACGGGCCGCCGTGGAACTCCCCGCCGGGAGCGGCACGACCCTCGCGGTCCTCGGCTCGACCGACCTCGGGCTCCTCGCGGAACACCACGCCGACCTCGCCGCCTTCGCGGCCTCGACGGCGGACGGCGCCGCCGCACCCGACGTGGTCGTCCTTCCGGTACGCCCCGCCGCTCCGCAGGAGACCGGCCAGGTCACCGAGGAGGTGCTGGCCGTCCTGCAGGAGTGGCTCGCCACCGACGCACCGGCCGGAACGCGGCTCGCCGTGCTCAGCACCGGGGAACTGGCGCACAGCGCGCTGTCCGGGCTGATGCGGACCGCCGCGTCGGAACACCCCGGACGCTTCCAGCACGTGATCACGGCCGGACCGCCGGCCGGCCGCGAGCTGCTCGCAGCAGCCCTGGCCGACCCCCGGCCGCAGCTCGAACTGCGCGACGGACAGGCCTACGTGACCCGGCTCGCAAAGGTCCCGCACCCGGACCGGACCCCGCACCCGGACCTGCAACCGGACCGGACCCCGGACGCCGGGGCCGCGTTCGACCCCGAGCACACGGTGCTGATCACCGGTGGCACCGGCGCACTCGGAGCCCAGGTCGCCCGGCACCTGGTGACCGCCCGCGGCGCCCGCCACCTGCTGCTCACCAGCCGGCGCGGCGGGGCACAGGACCTGGTCGCCGAACTGACGGCACTCGGCGCGGACGTACGGGTCGCGGCATGTGACGCGGCCGACCGCGACGCGCTGGCCGCACTGCTCGCCACGATCCCGGACGAGCACCCGCTCGCCGCGGTCGTGCACGCGGCCGGAGTCATCGAGGACTCCACGCTGGAGGCCACGACCCCGGAGAGCCTCTCCCGGGTCCTGCGGCCCAAGGTGGAAGCCGCCTGGAACCTGCACGAGCTGACCGCCGGACCGGAGCTGACGGACTTCGTCCTCTTCTCCTCCGTCGCCGGCCTGGTGGGCAACGCCGGACAGGCCAACTACGCCGCCGGCAACACCTTCCTGGACGCGCTCGCCGAACACCGGCGATCCGACGGCCTGCCCGCCGTGTCCCTCGCCTGGGGCATGTGGCAGGACGGCATGGCGAACGACCTCGACCAAGCCGACCGCGCCCGGCTCGCACGCACCGGGATCCTCCCGATGCCGACCGGCCAGGCACTCGCGGCCCTCGACACGGCCCTGAGCGCAGGCGGGACGGCACAAGCCGACGGCGGGGCCGGGACCCGGCCGGTGCTCGCGCCCGTGGCACTCGACCTCGCGGTCCTGCGCACCCTCGGGGACGCACTGCCCGAGCTGTACCGGGGCCTGGTGCGCACCGGGCCCCGGGCCACCCGGAGGGCCTCCGCTCCGGCGGAGATCCCGCTGGCGCAGCGGCTCGCGGGCCTGGAGGCGGCGGAGCAGCAGCAGCAGCTGCTCGACTTCGTCAGGGAACAGGTCGGCATCGTCCTGGCCCACCCGGCCCCGCGGACGATCGACGTCCAGCGCGGACTGCTGGACCTGGGCTTCGACTCGCTCACCGCGGTCGAACTCCGCAACAGGCTGAACACCGCCACCGGACTGCGGCTGCCCAGCACGCTCGTCTTCGACCACCCGACCACACAAGCCGTCGCCGAGCACCTGCGGGGCGAACTGGTCGGCGAAGCGGCGGACCCGGTCCAGGCCGCCCTGGACGCACTGGAGGCCGCTCTCTCGGCCGCCGCCCCGTCGGACGGCGACGGACCGGCAGGAACGTACGCCGCGCGCCTGCGCGGCCTGCTTCGGACGGTGGACGGCGCTTCCGGCGACACCGACACCGATCTCGGCCTGGCAACCGACGACGAACTCTTCGCAGCACTTGACAACGAACTCGGCAGGTAGACATGGACAACGAGCAGAAACTTCGCGACTACCTCAAGCGGGCAACGGTCGACCTGCGGGAGAGCCGTCAGCGCGTGCAGGACCTGGAGGAGCGCGCACACGAGCCGATCGCGATCGTGGGCATGGCGTGCCGGCTCCCGGGCGGCATCGCCTCCCCGGAGGACCTGTGGGAGCTGCTGAGCGCCGAGCGCGACGCGGTCGGCCCCTTCCCGGAGGGGCGCGGCTGGGACCTGGAGAACCTCTACCACCCCGACCCCGACCACCTCGGGACCTCGTACACCCGCGAAGGCGGCTTCCTGTACGAGGCGGACCGGTTCGACGCCGAGTTCTTCGGCATCAGCCCCCGAGAGGCGACGACCATCGACCCCCAGCAGCGGCTGCTGCTGGAGACGGCCTGGGAGGCCTTCGAGCAGGCCGGCATCGACCCCGCCGCACTGCGGGGCAGCCGAACCGGCGTCTTCGCCGGTGTCATGTACGACGACTACGGCTCCCGCATCCCCAACGCGCCCGAGGGTTTCGAGGGCTACCTGCTGACCGGCAGCACCGGCAGCATCGCCTCGGGCCGAGTGGCCTACACCTTCGGGCTGGAGGGCCCGGCGGTCACGGTCGACACGGCCTGCTCCTCCTCGCTGGTGTCGATCCACCTCGCGGCGCAGGCCCTGCGCCAGGAGGAGTGCACCCTCGCACTGGCCGGCGGCGTCACCGTCATGGCCACGCCCGGCACCTTCGTGGAGTTCTCCCGACAGCGCGGGCTGTCGCCGGACGGACGCTGCAAGGCGTTCTCGGCGGCCGCGGACGGTACCGGCTGGGCCGAGGGCGCGGGTCTGCTGGTGCTGGAACGGCTGTCGGACGCGGAGCGCAACGGCCACCAGGTCCTCGCGGTGATCCGTGGTTCCGCCGTCAACCAGGACGGCGCGAGCAGCCAGCTCACCGCACCGAACGGACCGGCGCAGGAGCGGGTCATCCGCGCCGCACTGGCCAATGCCCGCCTGTCCGCCTCCGAGGTGGACGTCGTCGAGGCGCACGGCACGGGCACCCGGCTGGGCGACCCGATCGAGGCCCAGGCGCTGCTGGCCACCTACGGCCAGGCCCGCCGGGAAGACAACCCGGTATGGCTCGGCTCGCTGAAGTCGAACATCGGTCACACGCAGGCCGCGGCGGGTGTCGCGGGCGTGATCAAGATGGTCATGGCCATGCGCAACGGAGTGCTTCCCGCGACGCTGCACGTGGACGAGCCGACCCCCGAGGTCGACTGGTCGGTGGGCGCGGTGGAGCTGCTGACGCAGGCACGCGACTGGGCCGAGCTGGACCGCCCCCGCCGCGCCGGCGTTTCCTCCTTCGGAGTCAGCGGTACGAACGCCCACGTGATCGTGGAGCAGGCCGTCGCCGTTCCCGCCGAGGCCGAGGCCGAGGCCGAGGAAGCCGTAGCCGAGCCCGATTCGGTTCCGGTGCCGTGGGTGGTGTCGGGCAAGTCGGTCGACGCCGTGGCGGGTCAGGCGGGTCGGCTGGTGTCGTTCCTGGAGGAGCGTCCGGAGCTGGATGTCGCGGCGGTGGGTCGTTCGCTGGCGGTGTCGCGTGCTCGTTTCGATCACCGTGCGGTGGTGGTGGGGGAGTCCCGTGAGGAACTCCTTGAGGGTGTACGGGCGTTGGCGGCGGGTGTGCCGGCGGCTGGTGTGGTGTCCGGTCGTGTGGTGCCGGGTGCGTCGGTCGCGTTCCTGTTCTCTGGGCAGGGCAGTCAGCGTGTGGGTATGGGTCGTGAGTTGTATGCGGCGGAGCCGGTGTTCGCGGCGGCGTTCGATGAGGTCGTCGCGGCGCTGGACGTTCACCTGGATCGTTCGCTTGCCGGGGTGATCGAGGGTGAGCCGGAGCTGCTTCAGCGGACCGGTTTCACTCAGCCGGCGCTGTTCGCGATCGAGGTTGCTCTCTTCCGTCTCCTCGCTCACTACGGCGTGACCCCCGACTACCTGGTGGGTCACTCCGTCGGCGAGCTCGCCGCCGCCCATGTTGCGGGTGCGCTCTCGCTTGAGGACGCTGCGCGGCTTGTGTGTGCCCGTGCGCGTCTGATGAACGGTGTTGCCGAGGGTGGGGCGATGGTCGCCCTGAACGCTGGTGAAGCGCGTGTCTCCGGTTGGCTTGAGGGCCGTTCGGGTGTGGATGTGGCCGGGTTCAACAGCCCTGGCAGCACCGTGATTTCGGGTGACGAGGCGGCTGTTCTCGAAGTCCTGGAGATAGCCAAGGCCGAGGGCGTGAAGGCCACTCGCCTCAAGGTGAGCCATGCTTTCCACTCCGCGCACCTGGACGCAATGCTGGGCGATCTCACCGAGGTAGCCCGCGAGCTGACGTATTCGGCTCCGCGGATCCCGGTGGTCTCGAATGTCACGGGGCAGTTGATCGAGGAGTTCACGGCCGAGTACTGGGCTGTGCAGGCGCGTTCGGCCGTCCGCTTCGCCGACGGCATCGCGACCCTGGCGGGTCTCGGCGTGACGGCGTTCGTGGAGCTGGGCCCCGACGGCACCCTGGCCGGTCTGGCCGGTGAGTGCCTGGCGGAGATCGAGGGCACGGTCGTGGTCCCGGTGCTCCGCAAGGAGCGTGCGGAGAAGCGGTCGCTCCTGACCGCCCTGGCCTCTGTCCACGCGCACGGTGTGGGTGTGGACTGGGAGGGCTCCCTCCCGGGCTCAGCCTTCGTCGAGCTCCCCACGTACGCGTTCCAGCGTGAGCGTTTTTGGTTGGATGCGCCGCGTTCTGGTGATGCGGCGGGTCTGGGTCTGACGGCTGTGGATCATCCGTTGTTGGCCGCGGTGATCACGGAGCCTGATGGTGACGCGGTGCAGTTCTCGGCGTCGGTGTCGTTGTCTTCGCATCCGTGGCTGGCTGATCATGCGATCGGTGGGACGGTGTTGGTTCCGGGGACGGTGTTCCTGGAGCTGGCGGGCGCCGCGGCCGAGCAGCTCGGTTACGCCACCGTCGAGGAACTCACCCTCCAGGCACCCCTCACCCTGACCGGTACCGCCCCCGTCTCGATCCGCCTGGCCGTGGGCCCGGCCGGTCAGGACGGTCGGCGTGACATCTCCGTCTTCGCCGAGCGCGAGGACGAGTGGGTCCGGTACGCCACCGGTCGCATCGCCGCCGGCGCGCCCGCCGAGGGCGCCGGGCTGACGCAATGGCCCCCTACGGACGCCGTTCCCGTAGAGGTGGACGACTTCTATCCGCGCCTCGACGACCTGGGTTACGGCTACGGGCCGGCCTTCCAGGGCTTGCGTGCCGCTTGGCGCTCCGGTGACGACCTCTTCGCCGAGGTCGCCCTGCCCGACCGGCTGCACGGCGAAGCCGCTCGCTTCGGTGTGCACCCCGCCCTCCTCGACGCGGCCCTGCACCCCCTTCTCCTCGAAGCGGAGACGGGCCCGCTCCGGGTGCCGTTCGAGTTCAGCGGCGTCACGCTGCACCGGGTCGGAGCGACCGCGCTCCGGGTGCACGTCAAGCGGCTGGGCGAGAACTCCGTGGCGCTCGACCTCGCGGACACGGCCGGCTCGCCGGTCGCGACGATCTCCCGGCTCGACGTGCAGGCCCAGGCGGCGAACACCGGCGCGCCGGTGCCGTTCCAGATCAACTGGACGCCGGTGGCCGTCGAACAGGGCGATCTGCCGACCGTCGTCGAGATCGCCTTCGGCCCCGACGGCCGCGCCGACCTGCCGGCCTCCCTCGCGGACCCGGTTCCGGCACAGGTCGTCGCCGTACTCCCCGTCACCGACAACGCGACGCCGGTGGACGCCCACCAGGTGGCGGGCGCGGTACTCACCCTGATCCAGGACTGGATCGCCGAAGAGCGGTACGCCGACAGCGAGCTGACCCTGGTCACGCAGGGAGCCGTGGCCGCCACCGCCGGCGAACCGATCCGGGACCTCGCCCAGGCTCCGGTCTGGGGTCTGGTCCGGTCGGCCCGCTCCGAGAACCCCGGACGCTTCCGGCTCGCCGACCTCGATGAGGGTGGTCTGGAGTTGCTGCCGGCGGTGTTGGCTTCGGGTGAGCCCGAGGTGGCGGTGCGTGGTGGTGGGTTGTTCGTGCCGCGGCTTGCTCGTGCCGCGGGTGCGGGTGCGGTTGCGGGTGTGGTGGAGGGGTTGGATCCGGAGGGTACGGTCTTGGTGACCGGTGCTCTGGGGACGTTGGGTCGGCTGGTGGCGCGTCGGTTGGTTTCGCATCACGGTGCGCGGCATCTGTTGTTGGTGTCGCGTCGTGGTGGTGAGACTCCGGGTGCGGCGGAGTTCGTGGCGGAGCTGGCGGAGTTGGGCGCTCGCGCCGAGGTCGCAGCGTGTGACGTGTCGGACTTCGATGCGTTGGCGGGGCTGCTGGACGAGGTTGCGGTCGGGCGGCCGTTGACGGCTGTGGTGCACACGGCGGGTGTGCTGGACGATGCGACGGTCTCGTCGTTGTCGGCGGGTCATCTGGAGCGGGTGATGCGTCCCAAGGTGGACGCCGCCTGGAACCTCCACCGCCTCACCTGGCACCACAAGCTGTCCGCCTTCGTGGTCTTCTCCTCCATCGCGGGGCTCGTCGGCAACGCCGGCCAGGCCAACTACGCGGCGGCGAACACCTTCCTCGACGCCCTCGCGCAGCACCGCCGCGCCCAGAACCTGCCCGCGACCTCGCTCGCCTGGGGTCTGTGGGCGGAGGACGGGATGGCCGGCTCGCTCGACGCCGCCGACCGCGAGCGCATCAGCCGGTCGGGCATCGCCCCGCTCGGCAACGAAGAAGGCCTCGCGCTCTTCGACGCGGCGCTCGCCTCGGCGGAGCCGCTGCTGGTCCCGGTCGCCCTCGACCTGGCCGCCGTCCGCCGGATGCCGGTCGTCCCCACGCTGTTCCGCGGTCTGGTGCGCCAGGCCGTACGGCGCCCCGGCGCGGGCTCCGGCAAGGGATCGGGCGTGCTGGCCGACCGGCTCGCGGGCCTCTCCGCCGAAGACCGCTCCCGCACCGTGCTGGACCTGGTCCGGGCGGAGGTCGCCCTCGTGCTCGGCCACACCGGCTCCGAGGCGGTCACGCCCGACCACGCGTTCAAGGAGCTCGGCTTCGACTCCCTGACCGCGGTGGAACTGCGCAACCGCCTCAACGAACTGACCGGCCTGAGACTGCCGGCCACCTTGGTCTTCGACTACCCGACTCCGGCCGTCCTGGCCGAGTACCTGGTGGGCGAGACCTCCCAGTCGGCCGCGTCCACGCGCACCCGCGTGGTCACCGCGGTCTCCACCGACGAGCCGATCGCGGTGGTCGGGATGGGCTGCCGCTATCCGGGCGGGGTCGCCTCGCCCGAGGACCTGTGGCGGCTGGTCGCGGAGGGCCGGGACGCGATCGACGAGTTCCCGTCCGACCGCGGCTGGGACGTCGAAGGAATCTTCGACCCGGACCCCGAGAAGATCGGCAAGTCCTATGTCCGTAAGGGTGGGTTCCTCCACGAGGCCGCCGAGTTCGATGCCGAGTTCTTCGGCCTGAGTCCCCGTGAGGCCACTGCCACGGATCCGCAGCAGCGGGTGCTGCTGGAGGTCGCGTGGGAGGCGCTGGAGCGGGCCGGTATCGATCCTGCCTCGCTGCGCGGCTCCTCGACCGGTGTGTACGCCGGTGTGATGTACAACGATTACGGGCTGCGGCTGGGCAGTGCTCCGGAGGGCTTCGAGGGGCATCTGCTGACGGGGACGATCGCGAGTGTCCTGTCGGGGCGGGTGTCTTACACGTTCGGTCTCGAGGGTCCTGCGGTGACGCTGGACACGGCGTGTTCCTCGTCGCTGGTGGCCGTACACCTGGCGGCTCAGGCCCTGCGCCAGGGCGAGTGCTCCATGGCCCTCGCCGGCGGCGTCACGGTGATGTCCACCCCGACGACCTTCGTGGAGTTCTCGCGTCAGCGCGGCCTGTCCCCGGACGGGACCTGCAAGGCCTTCTCGTCCTCGGCGGACGGTACGGGCTGGGGCGAGGGCGCCGGTGTTCTGGTGCTGGAGCGCCTGTCGGACGCTCAGCGGCTGGGCCACACCATCCTCGGTGTGATCCGTGGTTCCGCGGTCAACCAGGACGGTGCGAGCAACGGCATCACGGCCCCCAACGGGCCTTCCCAGCAGCGGGTGATCCGCCAGGCCCTCGCGAACGCGGGACTGGAAGCCTCCGAGGTCGACGCCGTGGAGGCGCACGGCACGGGCACCACGCTGGGCGACCCGATCGAGGCGCAGGCGCTGCTGGCCACCTACGGCCAGGACCGGTCCGCGGACCAGCCCTTGTGGCTCGGTTCCATCAAGTCGAACATCGGTCACACGCAGGCCGCCGCGGGTGTGGCGGGCATCATCAAGATGCTGATGGCGATGCGCAACGGGGAGCTTCCGGCGACCTTGCACGTGGACGAGCCGACCCCGCACGTCGACTGGTCGACGGGCGCCGTGGAACTGGTGACCGAGCACCGGGCGTGGCCCGAGCTGTCGCGTCCGCGCCGTGCGGCCGTCTCTTCCTTCGGTATCAGTGGCACCAATGCCCACGTGGTCCTGGAGCAGGGCCCGGAGCCGGTCGAGGTCGATGAGCCGGTGGTGGTGGGGCTTCCGCTGGTGGTGTCGGCGAAGAGCGAGGCGGCGCTGGCGGCGCGTGCCGGTCAGGTGCGTGAGCTGCTGGCTTCGGAGTTGGTGGATCCGGTGCGGGTGGCTTCGGCGCTCGCGACGCGGGTTCCGCATCTCCCCTTCCGTGCATCGGTTTCGGGCACGGGCCGGGATGAGTTGCTGGCGGGTCTTGAGGCGCTGGCTTCGGGCGGTTCGGCGGCGAATCTGGTGCAGGGCGCGGTCTCCGGTGCGGGCAAGACGGTGTTCGTGTTCCCGGGTCAGGGTTCGCAGTGGCAGGGCATGGCGCTGGAACTCTTCGACTCCTCCCCGGTGTTCGCCGCGCGTCTGGTGGAGTGCGAGCGGGCGTTGGCTCCGTTCGCGGACTGGTCGCTGCTTGATGTGTTGCGTGGTGTTGAGGGTGCGCCTGGGTTCGACCGGGTGGATGTGGTCCAGCCGGCGTTGTGGGCGGTGATGGTGTCTTTGGCCGCGTTGTGGCGGTCGGTGGGCATCGAGCCGGACGCGGTGATCGGTCACTCGCAGGGTGAGATCGCGGCGGCGGCCGTGTCGGGGGCGTTGTCCCTGGACGATGCGGCGAAGGTCGTGGCGTTGCGCAGTCGGGCGATCGTGAAGCTCGCGGGTACGGGTGGCATGGTCTCGGTGGCGCTGCCGGCCGACGAGGTCCGTGAGCTCATCACCCGTTGGGGCGGCGCCATCGACATCGCCGCACACAACGGCCCGGTCAGCACGGTCGTCTCCGGCAACCCGGAGGCCCTCGCCGACCTCGTCGCCCGCGGCGAGGCCGAGGGGTACCGGGCGCGCACCATCCCGGTCGACTACGCCTCCCACTCCGCCCACGTCGACCTCCTGGAGGAGGAGCTGCGCGAGCTGCTGGCCGGCATCACGCCGCGTACCGGCGACATCGCGTTCTACTCCACCGTCACCGGGCAGCCGCTGGACGGAACCGAGCTCGACGGCACGTACTGGTTCCGCAACCTGCGCCAGACCGTCCAGCTCGTCCCGGCCACGCGGGCCCTGCTCGCCGACGGCCACCGCGTCTTCATCGAGGCCAGCGCCCACCCGGTGCTCACCTCGTCCCTCAGCGACACGGCCGACGAGGCCGGAGCGGACGGCACCGTCGTCGTCGGATCGCTCCGGCGCGACGACGGCGGCCAGGACCGCTTCCTGACCTCGGTCGCGGAGGCGCACGTCCACGGAGTGGTCGTCGACTGGGCGGCCGTACTCGGCGGACCCGGCGCGGTCGTCGACCTGCCGACCTACCCCTTCCAGCGCCGACGGCACTGGCTCACGGGGACCGCGGGCACCGGTGACGCGGGCTCCCTCGGACTCCAGCGCTCGGAGCACCCGCTCCTCGGCGCCGCGATCCGCACCGCCGACACCGAAGCCCTGATCTTCACCGGGCGGCTGTCCCGCTCCACCCAGCCCTGGCTGGCCGAGCACGCGGCCCTGGGCAGTGTGCTCCTGCCCGGAGCCGCTCTGGTCGAACTGGCCGTCCACGCGGGCGACCAGGTCGGCTGCAGCCACGTCGAGGAACTCACCCTCCAGGCTCCCGTGCTGTTCGGGAAGAGCGGAGACCTGGACCTCCAGGTGCTCCTCGGCACGGCCGACGCCGACGGCAGCAGGCAGCTGAGCATCCACTCGCGCCCCAGCGGTGGAGCGGGAGACTGGGTCCGGCACGCGACCGGCACCATGACCGACACGGCTCCCGAGCCGGCGACCGACCTGGCCGTCTGGCCGCCGGCCGACGCCGCCCCGTTGCCCGTCGAAGGCTTCTACGAGCGGCTGGAGGGACGCGGCTACCACTACGGCCCCACCTTCCAGGGCGTGCACGCCGCATGGCAGGCCGGTGAGGACGTCTACGCGGAGGTCCGGCTCGCCGACGAAGCGGACGCCTCGGGCTTCACCCTCCACCCGGCCCTGCTCGACGCGACCCTGCACGCCATCGGTCTCGCCGACGACACCGGCCAGGTCCGCCTGCCGTTCAGCTGGGCCGGAGTGCACCTCTACGCCGCCGGCGCCCGGTCGCTGCGCGTCCGGCTCACGCCCGCCGGCCCCGACGCGATCTCGGTGCTGATCGCCGACGCAACGGGCACGCCCGTCGCGAGCGTCGACACCCTGACCGTACGGGCGGTGAGCGCGGACCAGCTCGGCGCGGACCGCGAGGCCGGTCCGCAGTCCCTGTTCGCGGTGGACCTCGTCACGGCGGACGTGACCGGCGCCGTACGGTCCGGCGAGCGGTGGGCCCTGTTCGGGGCCGACCCGTTCGGCCTGGCCCCGGTCCTCACCGAGGAAGGTGTCTCCGTAGCGGAGTACGCCGACCTGGCCGAGCTGACCGCCGCCGGGGCGGCCGCGCCGGAGCGGGCGCTCTGGTGCGTACCCGCGGGCCGTGCGGACGTGGCCGACTCGGCCCGGGAACTCGCCGTCGACGTGCTCTCCTTCCTCCAGCAGTGGCTCGCCGCCCCGGAGGCGGGCGACGCCCGACTGACCGTGGTCACCCGGTCCGGGGACCTGGCGCACGCCGGGCTGACCGGCCTGATCCGCACCGCGCGCACCGAGAACCCCGGCCGCGTACAGCACCTGGCCGTCGACGGCCACCCCGACAGCCGGCAGGCGGTGCCGGCCGCCGTGGCCGCCGAGGCCTCCGAACTGGTCCTGCGCACCGGCACCGTCCTGGCACCGAGGCTGGTGCGGGCCGACCCGGGCGCCGTACTGGCCGAACCCGCCGGACAGGAGCCCTGGCGCCTGTCGCTGACCATCAAGGGCGAGCTCGACAGCCTCTCCCTCACCGCCTGCCCCGAGGTGCTGGAGCCCCTGCGGCCCGGTCAGGTACGGGTGGCGGTCCGGGCGGGCGGCCTGAACTTCCGCGACGTGCTGCTCGCGCTCGGGATGGTCCCCGACGACGAGCGGCCGCCGGTGGGCGAGGGCGCGGGCGTGGTCCTCGAAGTGGGACCGGACGTGGCCGGATTCGCTCCCGGAGACCGGGTCATGGGCCTGTTCTCCAGCGGCGTCGGACCCGTCGCGATCACCGATCACCGACTGATCGCGCAGATGCCCAAGGGCCTGTCCTTCGCACAGGCGGCCGGCATCCCCGTGGTGTACCTGACCGCGTACTACGGACTGACCGACCTGGCCGGGCTGCGGTCGGGCGAGTCCCTGCTCGTGCACGCGGCGACCGGTGGGGTCGGGCTCGCGGCCATCCAGCTGGCCCGGCACTGGGGCGTCGAGGTATACGGCACCGCCAGCACCGGCAAGTGGGAGACCCTGCGCGGACTGGGATTCGCCGACGACCACATCGCCAACTCCCGGACGCTGGAGTTCGAGGAGCAGTTCCTCTCCGCGACCGGGGGAGCGGGCGTCGACGTCGTGCTCAACTCCCTGGCCCACGAGTACGTGGAGGCCTCGCTGAGGCTGCTGCCGCGCGGCGGCCGGTTCCTGGAGATGGGCAAGACCGACATCCGTGACGCGGCGGAGGTCGGCGCCGACTGGGAGGGAGTGCGGTACCAGGCGTTCGACGTACTGGACGCCGGCCCCGAGCGGATCGGCCGGATGCTCGACGAGATCCGCTCCCTCTTCGACGAGGGAGCACTGCAGCCCATGCCGATATCGGCCTGGGACATCCACCGGGCGCCGGAGGCCTTCCGCTACCTCAGCCAGGCCCGCCACATCGGCAAGGTGATCCTGACCGTGCCGTGCCCGCCCGACCCCGAGGGGACGGTCCTCGTCACCGGCGGAACGGGTGTACTGGGGGCACTGGTCGCCCGTCACCTGGTCGCCGAGCAGGGAGTACGCCGACTGGTGCTGCTCAGCCGGCGCGGCTCGCAGGCGCCCGGCGCCGCCGAACTCGAAGCCGAACTCCGCTCCGCCGGAGCCGAGGTGACCATCACGGCCTGCGACGCGGCCGACGGCCGGGCCCTCGCCGAGGTGCTCGCCGCCATCCCCGCCGCGCACCCGCTCACCGGCGTCGTGCACGCCGCGGGCGTGATCGACGACGGCACCCTGGAGGGCCTCACCCCGCAACGGCTGGCCACCGTGTTCCGCGCCAAGGCCGATGCCGCCTGGCAGCTGCACGAGCTCACCAAGGACCTGGACCTGTCCTCCTTCGTCCTGTTCTCCTCGCTGGCCGGAATCCTGGGCAACGCGGGACAGGGCGGATACGCCGGGGCCAACACGTTCCTCGACGGCCTCGCCGCCCACCGTGCCACTCTGGGCCTGCCCGCCACCTCCATCGCCTGGGGCCTGTGGGCGCAGACCAGCGAGATGACCGGACACCTGGACGACGCGCACCTGCGCCGACTCGACCGGATGGGCATGGCCGCGCTCACCGACGAACAGGGCTTGGACCTGCTCGACGCCGCGCCGGGCCTGCACCGGCCGCTCGTGGTGGCCGCGCCCGTCGACATGACGAAGCTGCGGGCGAGCGGGCAGGCACTGCCCGAACTGCTGGCGGCGCTCGACGCGCCGAACGGCGCACCGGCCCGGCGCCGGGTCGTCGAGGCGGGCCCGGCGGGCACGGCCTCGCTGGCCGAGCGGCTGATCGCCCTGCCCGAACCGCAGCAGCACAAGGCCCTGCTGGACCTGGTGCGCGGCGCGGTCGCCACCGTCCTCGGACATGTGGACGGCCAGGCGGTCACCGCCGACCGGGCCTTCAAGGAGCTCGGCTTCGACTCCCTGACCGCGGTCGAACTGCGCAACCGGCTGAACAACGCCACCGGGCTGCGGCTGCCGGCCACCTTGGTCTTCGACCACCCCACCCCGGAGGCACTCGCCGAGTTCCTCCACACCCAGGTCGTCCCGCAGCGGGAGACCACCGCCAAGTCGGTCGTTGCCGACCTGGACCGGCTCCAGCTCGACCTGCTGGACGCAGCCGCCCGCCAACTGCTGACCGACCGGATGCGGGACCTCCTGCGGACGCTGGACAGCCACGCGGAAGCGGCCCCCGATGACGAGCGGGATCTGGAGTCCGCCACGGACGACGAGATCTTCGACTTCATCGACAGTGAACTCGGCTCTGCCTGACCTGCCTCTCTTTCGAAGGTGTTGACGCACGATGTCCAATGAGCAGAAGCTTCGCGATTACCTGAAGCGGGTCACGACCGACCTGCAGAAGGCCCGCCGGGAGCTCCGCGACGCCGAGGCCGGCCGGCACGAGCCCATCGCGATCGTCGGTATGGCCTGCCGGTTCCCCGGAGGAGTGGACTCGCCCGAGTCGCTCTGGAACCTCGTCCACGAAGGCGTGGACGCAATCACCGATTTCCCCGACGGCCGCGGCTGGGACGCCGACGCGCTGTTCGACCCCGACCCGGACAGCCCGGGCCGGACCTACGTCACCAAGGGCGGCTTCCTCCACGACGCGGACCGCTTCGACGCCGAGTTCTTCGGCATCAGCCCCCGGGAAGCGGACGCCATCGAACCCCAGCAGCGGCTGC
The DNA here is from genome assembly GCF_057834385.1 of Streptomyces sp. GL_141. Taxonomy (NCBI): domain Bacteria; kingdom Bacillati; phylum Actinomycetota; class Actinomycetes; order Kitasatosporales; family Streptomycetaceae; genus Streptomyces; species Streptomyces sp. GL_141. The sequence goes on along the minus strand of NZ_CM174402.1, from coordinate 1,601,285 downwards.
TGCTGGAGACGGCCTGGGAGGCCTTCGAGCGAGCCGGTATCGACCCGGCCTCGGTCCGCGGCCGGCAGGGCGGAGTCTTCGTCGGCGCGATCGCGCAGGACTACGCGACGCGCCCGGGTGAGACCCCGCCCGAGCTGGAGGGCTACCTGCTGACGGGCAACACCACCAGCGTGGCCTCGGGTCGGCTGGCCTACACCTTCGGGCTGGAGGGTCCGGCGGTCACGGTCGACACCGCCTGCTCCTCCTCGCTCGTCGCGCTCCACCTCGCGGTGCAGTCCCTGCGCGACGGCGAATGCCCGATCGCGCTGGCCGGCGGCGTCACCGTCATGGCGAGCCCCAGCCTCTTCGTGGAGTTCAGCCGGCAGCGCGGACTGTCCGCCGACGGCCGCTGCCGGTCCATGTCCGCTTCCGCGGACGGCACCGGATTCGCCGAGGGTGTGGGTCTGCTGGTGCTGGAGCGCTTGTCGGACGCGGAGCGCAACGGCCACCAGGTGCTCGCGGTGATCCGTGGTTCCGCCGTCAACCAGGACGGTGCGAGCAACGGTCTGACCGCCCCCAACGGGCCCTCCCAGGAGCGGGTCATCCGCGCCGCGCTGGCCAATGCCCGCCTGTCGGCGTCCGAGGTGGACGTGGTCGAGGCGCACGGCACGGGCACCAAGCTCGGCGACCCCATCGAGGCACAGGCGCTCCTGGCTACCTACGGCCAGGCCCGCCAGGACGACAACCCGCTGGGGCTGGGATCCATCAAGTCGAACATCGGTCACACGCAGGCCGCGGCGGGTGTCGCGGGCGTGATCAAGATGGTCATGGCCATCCGCAACGGGATCATGCCCCCCACGCTGCACGTGGACGAGCCGACCCCCGAGGTCGACTGGTCGGCCGGCGCGGTGGAGCTGCTGACGCAGCCGCGCGACTGGGCAGAGCTGGACCGCCCCCGCCGCGCCGGCGTCTCCTCCTTCGGAGTCAGCGGTACGAACGCCCACGTGATCGTGGAGCAGGCCGTCGCCGTTCCCGCCGAGGCCGAGGCCGAGGAAGCCGTAGCCGAGCCCGTTACGGGTCCGGTGCCGTGGGTGGTGTCCGCCAAGACGGGGGCTGCTCTGTCGGAGCAGGCGGACCGGCTGGTGTCGTTCCTGGAGGAGCGTCCGGAGCTGGATGTCGCGGCGGTGGGTCGTTCGCTGGCGGTGTCGCGTGCTCGTTTCGATCACCGTGCGGTGGTGGTGGGGGAGTCCCGCGAGGAGCTCCTCGACGGACTGCGGACGCTGATCCCGGGCGGGCCCGTATCGGCCGGCTCGGTGGCGTTCTTGTTCTCTGGGCAGGGCAGTCAGCGTGTGGGGATGGGTCGTGAGTTGTATGCGGCGGAGCCGGTGTTCGCGGCGGCGTTCGATGAGGTTGTCGCGGCGCTGGACGTTCACCTGGATCGTTCGCTTGCCGGGGTGATCGAGGGTGAGCCGGAGCTGCTTCAGCGCACCGGTTTCACTCAGCCGGCGCTGTTCGCGATCGAGGTGTCCCTCTTCCGTCTCCTCTCTCACTACGGCGTGACGCCGGACTATCTGGTGGGTCACTCCGTCGGCGAGCTCGCCGCCGCCCATGTTGCGGGTGTGCTCTCGCTTGAGGACGCTGCGCGGCTTGTGTGTGCGCGGGCGCGTCTGATGGACGGTATTGCCGAGGGTGGGGCGATGGTGGCCCTGAATGCGGGTGAGGAGAAGGTTTCCGGTTGGCTTGAGGGCCGTACTGGTGTGGATGTGGCGGGGTTCAACAGCCCTGGCAGCACGGTGATTTCGGGTGACGAGGCGGCTGTTCTCGAGGTCCTGGAGATTGCCCGCGCCGAGGGTGTGAAGGCGACCCGGCTGAAGGTGAGTCACGCTTTCCACTCCGCGCACCTGGACGGAATGCTGGGCGAGCTCACCGAGGTAGCCCGCGAGCTGACGTACTCGGCTCCGCGGATCCCGGTGGTCTCGAATGTCACGGGGCAGTTGATCGAGGAGTTCACGGCCGAGTACTGGGCTGTGCAGGCGCGGTCGGCCGTCCGCTTCGCCGACGGCATCGCGACCCTGGCGGGTCTCGGCGTGACGGCGTTCGTGGAGTTGGGTCCGGACGGCACCCTGGCCGGCCTGGCGAACGAATGCCTGGCCGACACCGAGGGCACCGTCGTGGTCCCTCTGCTTCGCAAGGACCGTGTCGAGAAGCGCTCCCTCCTCGCCGCCCTGGCTTCCGTGCACACGCACGGCGTCGGCGTGGACTGGGAGGGCTTCCTCCCGGGCTCCGCAGTCGTCGAGCTCCCCACGTACGCCTTCCAACGGCAGCCCTACTGGCTGAAGAAGCCGATCGGCAGTGACCCCGCCGGGCTCGGCCTGGCCGCCGCCGATCACCCGCTGCTCTCCGCGACGGTCCAGCCCGCCGACAGCGACTCGCTCATCCTCACCGGCCGGCTCTCGCTGTCGACCCACTCCTGGCTGGCCGACCACAGGATCGGTGACACGGTTCTGGTTCCGGGGACGGCGTTCCTGGAGCTGGCGATCCGTGCGGGCGACCAACTCGGCTGCTCCACCGTCGAGGACCTCACCCTCGAACAGCCGCTGGTCCTGCCGGCCACCGGCAGCGTCCAGATCCAGGTGACCGTCCACGCACCGGACGGGTCCGGCCGCCGAACCGTCGCCGTGCACTCGCGGAGCGGGGAGGGTGACTGGCTGCGCCACGCCACCGGTCAGCTCGTCGGTGCGCCGGGTACGGAAGAGCCGCCGACGCTCGCCGCATGGCCGCCGAAGGGTGCCACGGCGGTGTCCGTCGACGGCTTCTACGAGGGGCTCGCGCAGCTCGGATATCACTACGGGCCGGCCTTCGCGGGTCTCCGCGCGGCCTGGCAGGTCGGTGCCACCGTGTACGCGGAGGTCGAGCTGCCGCAGGAGCAGCACCAGGCCGCCGCCGGCTTCGGAATCCACCCCGCACTCCTGGATTCCGCGCTCCACGCGCTCGCGATCACCGCGCAGGACTCGCCGGCCGGCTCGGTCCGGCTGCCGTTCGCCTGGACGGACATCACCCTGCACGCCACCGGTGCGACCCGCGCCCGGGTCGCGCTCACCCCGACCGGGAACGACACGGTCTCGCTCGTCGTCGCCGACGACTCCGGGCAGCCCGTGGCCACGGTCGGCGCGCTGACCTTGCGGTCCGTCGCCACGGACAAGATCGCGTCGATCGCGGCGCCCGTCCAGGACGGCCTCTACGAACTGGAGTGGGTGGCCACCCCCTTTGACGAGCGGGCCGCCACCGCCGAGGCCCTCACGGAGCTCGGTGACCGGGACCTGGCCTCCCTCGCGGCCCAGGCGCCCGCCGGCGCGAAGGCGCCCGGTCTCGTACTTGCCCGCTTCGGGTACGCGCAGACCGCCCCCGAGGCCCTGACGGACGACCCCGACGGCGTCGTCGGGGCCACCCACCGTCTGGTCGGCCGCGCCCTGGCCCTGGTGCAGGACTGGCTGTCCGACGAGCACTACCGCAACAGCACCCTCGTGGTCCTGACCCGTTCCGCCGTCCAGGCGGTCCCCGGCGACGCCGGTGACGACCTGGCCGCGGCGGCCGTCCGGGGCCTGGTGCGCACGGCCCAGTCGGAGAACCCCGGCCGCTTCGTGCTGCTCGACGTGGACGGCCGGGAGGACTCCGACCAGGTCCTCGCGGCGGCGGCCACCGCCGGCGAGAGCGAGCTGGCGATCCGTCACGGTGCGGCCTACCGGCCGCAGTTGGCCCGCCGGACGGCCAAGGACGTCCTGCGGGCCCCCGCCGAGGACGGCTGGCGGCTCGACGTCACGACCCCGGGGACGCTCGACGCCCTCGAACTGCTCCCCGTCCCCGCCGAGGAGCCGCTCGGCGAGGGGCAGGTCCGCATCGCGGTCCGAGCGGCGGGTCTGAACTTCCGCGACGTCATGATCGCCCTCGGCATGTACCCGGACCGTGCGCTGATCGGCAGCGAGGGCGCCGGAGTCGTCGTGGACGTCGGCCCCGGTGTCACCGACCTCGCGCCCGGAGACGCCGTACTGGGACTGCTCTCCGGTGGCGTCGGACCGACCTCGGTCACCGACCGGGACCTCGTCACGCGCATACCGGAGGGCTGGTCGTTCGCGCAGGCCGCCTCCGTGCCGATCGTCTTCCTGACCGCCTACTACGGGCTGGTGGACCTCGCCGGCCTGCGCTCCGGGGAGTCGGTGCTCGTACACGCCGCCGCCGGTGGCGTGGGCATGGCAGCCGTCCAGCTCGCCCGTCACCTCGGTGCGGAGGTCTACGGCACCGCGAGCACCGGCAAGTGGCCGGTACTGCGGAGCCAGGGCCTGGACGACGCCCACATCGCCAACTCCCGGACGCTGGACTTCGAAGCGCAGTTCCTGGCGGCCTCCGCGGGCCGGGGAGTCGACGTGGTGCTCGACGCCACCGCGCGCGAGTTCGTGGACGCCTCGCTGCGGCTGCTGCCGCGCGGCGGACGCTTCCTGGAGATGGGCAAGACCGACATCCGCGAGCCCGAGCGGGTGGCGGAGGAGCACCCCGGCGTCTCCTACCAGGCGTTCGACCTGATGGAGGCGGGCCCGGCCCGGATCCAGCAGATGCTCATCGAGCTGATGGGCCTGTTCGAGCAGGGCGTGCTGCGCCCGCTGCCGATCGCCGCCTGGGACGTGCGCCGGTCGCCGGAGGCCATGCGCTTCCTGAGCCAGGCGAAGCACGTCGGCAAGCTCGTGCTCCAGGTGCCGTCCGGCGTGGAAGCCGACGGCACGGTGCTGATCACCGGCGGCACCGGATCGCTGGGGGCAAGGATCGCCCGGCACCTGGTCACCGAACGCGGCGTCCGCCGGCTGCTGCTGACCAGCCGCAGGGGTGCGGAGGCCGAAGGCGCCCGCGAGCTGGCGGCCGAACTGACGGCCGCCGGAGCGAGCGTGCGGATCGAGGCCTGCGACACGGCGGACCGGACGGCTCTCGCCGCCCTGCTGGACTCCGTTCCCGCGGCGCACCCGCTCACCGGCGTGGTGCACGCGGCGGGCGTGCTCGACGACAGCCTGGTCGGCGGTCTGACGGCCGACCGGCTGGCGGCCGTACTGCGCCCGAAGGTCGACGCGGCCTGGCACCTGCACGAGCTCACCGCGGGCACCGACCTCGCGATGTTCGTCCTGTTCTCCTCCCTGGCCGGCATCAGCGGGAACCCGGGGCAGGCCAACTACGCGGCCGCCAACGCGTTCCTCGACGGGCTGGCCCAGCTGCGCCGCTTCCGCGGCCTCCCGGCCACCTCGCTGGCCTGGGGCCCGTGGGCCGGTGCGGGCATGGCGGCGGACCTGGCCGCCGGCGACCGGGCCCGCATCGGCCGCAGCGCCGTCCGCCCGCTCTCCGACGCCGAGGGGCTGCGGGCCTTCCTGGCCGGGGCCGAGGCCGACCGCGCCCTCATGGTGCCCGCGGCGCTCGACCTCCCGGCGCTCCGCCGGATGGCCGGGGCCGGCGAGCTGCCGGGAATCCTGCGCGGCCTGCTCCGTACTCCGGGGCGTCGCGCCGTCAGCGCCGCCGCCACCAGCGGCTCCTCCCTGAGCGCCGAGCTCGCCGGCCTGTCCGAGGCCGACCGGGAACGCCGGCTGGTGGACCTGGTCCGGGCTCAGGCCGCCACCGTGCTCGGGCACTCCGGCCCGGAGGCGATCACCGCCGGGCGGGCCTTCACCGAGTCGGGCTTCGATTCGCTCACCGCGGTCGAGCTGCGCAACCGGCTGAACACCGTGACCGGCCTGCGCCTGCCGACCACGATGGTCTTCGACCACCCCACCCCCGTCGCCCTGGCCGAGTTCCTGCGCTCCGAGCTGCTGCTCGGCGGGCAGGACGGCCCGGCGCAGCCCGGTGCCGGTCAGGCCCTCGCGACCTCCGACGACCCGATCGTGATCGTCGGCATGGCCTGCCGGTACCCCGGCGGCGTCGCGTCGCCCGAGGACCTGTGGCGGCTCGTCGCCGACGGCACCGACGCGATCGGTCCGTTCCCGACGAACCGCGGCTGGGACATGGACGGCCTCTACGACGAGGACCCGGACGCGGTGGGCAAGTCCTACGTGCGTGCCGGCGGGTTCGTCCACGACGCCGATGTCTTCGACCCCGACTTCTTCGGGATCAGCCCCCGAGAGGCCATGGCCATGGATCCCCAGCAGCGCCTGCTGCTGGAGACCTCCTGGGAGGCCGTGGAGCGGGCCGGGATCGACCCGGCCGCACTGCGCGGCAGCAGCACGGGCATCTTCGCCGGCGTGATCGCGGGCGACTACGCCTCGCGCCTCCCGCAGGTTCCCGAGGGCTTCGAGGGATACCTGTCCACCGGCAACACCACGAGCGTCGCCTCGGGCCGCATCTCGTACACCCTGGGCCTTCAGGGTCCGGCGGTCACCGTGGACACCGCCTGCTCGTCCTCCCTGGTCGCGGTCCACCTCGCCGCCCAGGCACTGCGGCAGGGCGAGTGCGACTACGCGCTCGCCGGCGGTGTGACGATCATGGCCGGTCCGGGCAACTTCGTGGAGTTCAGCCGCCAGCGGGCGCTGTCACCCGGCGGACGCTGCCGGGCGTTCTCCGCGGACGCCGACGGAACGGCCTGGGGCGAAGGCGCCGGCATGCTGCTCCTGGAGCGGCAGTCGGACGCCCTGCGCAACGGCCACCGGATCCTCGCGGTCGTACGGGGCTCCGCGGTCAACCAGGACGGCGCCAGCAACGGACTCACCGCCCCGAACGGCCCCTCGCAGCAGCGGGTCATCCGCGCGGCGCTGGCCAACGCCGGAGTGAGCGCCCAGCAGGTGGACGTGGTCGAGGCGCACGGCACCGGCACCGCCCTCGGCGACCCGATCGAGGCCCAGGCCCTGCTGGCGACGTACGGACGGGACAGGCCCGCGGAACATCCCCTGTGGCTCGGCTCGATCAAGTCGAACATCGGCCACACCCTCGCGGCGGCCGGGGTCGCCGGCATCATCAAGATGGTCGAGGCGATCCGTACGGGCCGGATGCCCCAAACCCTGCACGTCGGCGAGCCGAGCGCGGAGGTGGACTGGACCGACGGCGCGGTCAGCCTCCTCACCGAAGCCCGGGCATGGCCGGAGACCGACCACCCGCGCCGCGCGGCCGTGTCCTCCTTCGGCATCAGCGGCACCAACGCGCACGTCGTACTGGAGCAGGCCCCGGACCAGGAGGCCCCGGCGGCCTCCGATCCCTTCGAGGGGCCCGTGCCCCTCGTCCTGTCCGGGCGCGGCGGCCCCGCACTGCGGGACCAGGCGGAACGCCTCCGCGCACTGGTGGCCGCCGATGCCTCGCTGCCCCTCGCGGACCTGGCCCACGCCCTGCTGACGACGCGGTCGGCCTTCGAGGACCGGGCCGTGGTGGTCGCCGCCGACCGCACGGAACTGCTCCAGGGCCTGGACGCACTGCTGGCCGACCGGCCCGCACCTCACGTGGTCCAGGGACAGGCCGGCGATCCCGCCGAGGCGATCTTCGTCTTCCCGGGCCAGGGCTCCCAGTGGGCCGGCATGGCGCTCGACCTGGCGGACCGCTCGCCGGTGTTCGCCGAGCGGCTGGCCGAGTGCGCCACCGCCCTGTCCTCGTACACCGACTGGTCGCTCCTCGACGTGCTGCGGGGCGCCGAGGGCGCGCCGTCGCTCGACCGCGTGGACGTGGTCCAGCCCGTGCTGTTCGCGGTGATGGTCTCGCTGGCCGAGCTGTGGCAGTCCTACGGCGTCCGCCCGGCCGGGGTGGTCGGACACTCCCAGGGCGAGATCGCCGCGGCCTGCGTGGCGGGCGCCCTGAGCCTGGACGACGCGGCCAAGGTGGTCGCACTGCGCAGCCGGCTGATCGGCGCGAGGATGGCGGGCAAGGGCGGCATGGGCGCGGTTCCGCTCCCGGTCGCCGAAGTCCGCGAGCTGCTCGCGGGCTGGGACGGCCGGATCGGCGTCGCGGCCGTGAACGGCCCGGGCTCCACGGTCGTCTCCGGTGACGCGCAGGCCCTGGCCGATTTCCTGGCGGCCTGCGTGGAGCAGGGCGTCCGCGCCCGCCGGATCCAGGTGGACTACGCCTCGCACTCCGCGCACGTGGACGAGATCAAGGAGGAGCTGCTCGCCACGCTGTCCGGGATCACCCCCCGCGAGGCGCGCATCGCCTTCCACTCCACGGTGACCGGAACGACACTGCGGGGCACGGAGCTCGACGCGGAGTACTGGTTCACGAACCTGCGGCAGACCGTCGGCCTGGAGGACGTGATCGCACGGCTCGCCGGCCAGGGCCACCGGCTGTTCGTCGAGTCCAGCCCGCACCCGGTGCTCGCCATCGGCATCCAGGAGACCCTGGAAGCCGCGAACGCGACGGCGGGCGTGGTCGGTTCCCTCCGCCGGGACGAGGGCGACCTCGGCAGGTTCCTGCTCTCCGTCGCCCAGGCGCACACCCTCGGCGCCCCGATCGACCTGGCGCCGCTGCTCGGCGACCGTGACCGGGGCCGGGTGGACCTGCCGACCTACCCCTTCCAGCGCAGCCGGTTCTGGCTGGAGGCCACCGGCGCCGCGGCGGGCGACGCCGCGGGCCTGGGCATGTCCGCGGTCGTGCACCCGCTGCTCGGCGCGAGCGTCGACCTGGCGGGCGACCAGGGCCTGATCGCCACCGGATCGGTGTCGCTGCGGACCCACCCCTGGCTCGCCGACCACGCCGTGGCGGGCACGGTACTGCTGCCGGGCACCGCCTTCGTCGAGCTGGCCCTGCACGTCGGGGCCCGCGTCGACTGCGACTCCCTCGACGAACTCACCCTGGAAGCACCGCTGGTGCTGTCCGCGGAGGAAGCCGTTCAGGTACAGGTGGCCGTCGGCCGGCCCGAAGAGGCATCCGACCGGCGCACGGTGGAGATCTACTCGCGCGGCGCGGCCGAGGACGAATGGGTCCGGCACGCCACCGGCCTGCTCTCCCCGGGCGACCCGGCGCGGCCGGCCGGCTTCCCCGCGGGCCAGTGGCCGCCGGCCGGTGCGCAGCAGGTGGGCATCGAGGGCCGGTACGCCGACCTCTTCGCCCAGGGATACGAATACGGGCCCGCCTTCCAGGGCCTGCGGGCACTGTGGCGCTCCGGCGACGAGCTGTTCGCTGAGGTGGCGCTCCCCGAGGACGACGAGGACTCCCGCTTCGCCCTGCACCCGGCCCTGCTCGACGCCTGCCTGCACGCGATGGCCTCCGGGGAGGTGTCCGACACCGTCCGGCTGCCCTTCGCCTGGAACGGTGTCCGGCTGCACGCGCCGGCCGGCTCCGCCGTACGGGTGCGCCTGTCGCCCGTCGGCGCTGACTCCCGGGCGATGGCCCTGGAGATCGCCGACACCGAGGGCGTCCCGGTGGCGTCGGTGGAGTCGATCTCCGTCCGGGCCATGCCGGCCGAGCAGCTGCGCGCCCTGGGCGGCGACGACCGCTCGCTGTACGCGCTCGCCTGGCCGGCCGTGGCCGCGCCCCAGCCGGCCCCCGGCGTACGGGTCGCGGTGGCGGGTCCCGACCCGTTCACCCTGCCCTACCCGGCCCTGACCGCGGACGGCGAGGCACCGGACTGGCTGGTGCTCCCGCTCGCCGGGGCTCCCGGGTCCGGGCCCGAAGCCGTCCGCGAACTGACGGGGCTGGCACTGGAGACCCTCCGGACCTGGCTCGCCGACGAGCGCTACACGGACAGCCGCTTCGCCGTGGTGACCCGTGGCGCGGCGAGCGCCGACCCGGACGACTCGGTACCCGACCTGGCCGCGGCCGCGGTCTGGGGCCTGGTCCGCTCGGCGCAGTCCGAGAACCCGGGCCGGATCGTCCTCGTCGACCTCGCCGAGCAGGACACGGGCGGAGTCTCCCTGGATGCCGCACTGGCATCCGGAGAGCACCAACTGGCCCTGCGCGGAGGGCAACTGCGGGCACCCAGACTGGTACGGGCGATGCCGGAGCAGGACGTCTCGCCCGGAGGCGGCATCGACCCGGAGGGAACGGTCCTGATCACGGGGGCCACCGGCACGCTCGGCCGGCTGCTGACCCGTCACCTGGTCTCCGCGTACGGAGTCCGGCACCTGCTGCTGATCAGCAGGCAGGGGCCGGACGCGGCGGGCGCCGCCGAGCTGTTGGAGGAGCTCGGCACGCTCGGGGCCGAAGCCGCACTCGTCGCCTGCGACGCCGCCGATCGCACGGCGCTGGCCCGGGTCCTCGACGGCATCGACCCCGAACACCCGCTGACCGCCGTCCTGCACTTGGCCGGCGCACTCGACGACGGCGTACTGCAGTCGCTGACACCGCGGCGGCTGGACGCGGTGTTCCGCCCCAAGGTGGACGCCGCCTGGCACCTGCACGAGCTCACCAGCGAGCTGAAGCCGAGCGCGTTCGTGCTCTTCTCGTCCGCGGCGGGCACCCTGGGCAACGCGGGACAGGGCAACTACGCGGCCGCCAACTCCTTCCTGGACGCGCTCGCCGCCCAGCGCCGCGCGGCCGGACTGCCCGGTACCTCGCTGGCCTGGGGCCTGTGGGCGGAGACCTCCGGTCTGACCGGGGGACTGTCCGCGGGAGAGGTGGACCGGCTGTCACGCGGCGGCGCCCGCGCCCTCACCTCCCAGGAAGGCCTGGACCTCTTCGACCGGGCCCTGGCGGACGGGTCCATCGCGGTCGTTCCGGCCGCCCTGGACCTGGCGGCGCTGCGCGCCGCGGCGGCCGCGGGCGTCCTCCCGCCGCTGTTCCGGGGGCTGGTGCGGACGCCGTCCCGGCAGACGTCGAAGGCCCGGGCGGTGAACCTGTCGCAGCGCCTGCGCGGACTGTCCGCGGAGCAGCGGCTGGAGGTCACGCTGGACCTGGTCCGCGGCACCGTGGCCGCGGTGCTCGGACACGCCGACGAGAGCGGGGTGGACCCGGAACGCGCCTTCAAGGAACTCGGGTTCGACTCGCTCACCGCGGTCGAGCTGCGCAACCGGCTCAATGCCGCGACCGGGCTCCGGCTGCCGGCCACCCTGGTCTTCGACCACCCGACGCCGGCGGCGATCGCCGGACACATCGCCACCGCGCTCGCCCCGCAGGAGGCCGAGCGTCCGGCGGACGCCAAGGGCCTGCTGGCCGAGCTGGACCGCTTCGAACGGCTGGACGCCGCAGTGACCTCGGCGCCCGGCGACGGGGAGGTCCGCGAGGCGGTGGCCCAGAAGTTGCGGCGGCTCCTCGCGAAGTGGGACACCGCCCCGACATCCACCGAAGTCGCCGACCAGATCAGTTCCGCGTCGACCAGCGACATCTTCGCCTTCATCGATCAGCAGCTAGGCCGGAGGCCCGAATGAGCGACAACAACGAGGAAAAGCTCGTCGAGTACCTGAAGTGGGTCACCGCAGACCTGCACCAGACCCGCGAGCGCCTGCGGGAGGTGGAGTCCGCGGTCCCCGAGCCGGTTGCGATCGTCGCCATGGGCTGCCGCTTCGCCGGAGGCGTCCGCACCCCCCAGGACCTGTGGAACCTGGTGTCCGAGGGCACCGACGCGATCGGCGGGTTCCCCACGGGCCGCGGCTGGGACCTGCAGTCCCTCTACGACCCGGATCCGGAGAAGAGCGGTACGAGCTACACCCGCGAGGGCGGCTTCCTGTACGAAGCCGACGAGTTCGACCCGGCCTTCTTCGGGCTCAGCCCGCGCGAGGCCGTCGCGATGGATCCGCAGCAGCGGCTGCTGCTGGAGGTGGCCTGGGAAACCTTCGAGCACGGCGGCATCGACCCGCGGAGCCTGCGCGGCAGCAAGACCGGTGTCTTCGCCGGTCTGATGTACGGCGACTACGCGACCCGGCTGCGCACCGTGCCGGCCGAGTACGAGGCCTTCCTGGGAAGCGGCAGCGCGACCAGCGTGGCGTCCGGCCGCGTCGCCTACACCTTCGGGCTGGAGGGCCCCGCCCTCACGGTGGACACGGCCTGCTCGTCCTCGCTGGTCGCGATGCACCTGGCGATCCAGGCGCTGCGCGGCGGCGACTGCACGCTGGCGCTCGCCGGCGGGGTGACCGTGCTGTCGACCCCGGCGGTGTTCACCGACTTCAGCCGCCAGCGGGGGCTCGCCCCCGACGGCAGGTGCAAGCCCTTCTCGGCGGACGCGGACGGCACGGGCTTCGGCGAAGGCGCCGGCCTGCTCCTGCTGGAGCGGCTGTCGGACGCCCGGCGCAACGGCCACCCCGTGCTCGCCGTCATCCGCGGCTCGGCCGTCAACCAGGACGGTGCGAGCAACGGACTCACCGCGCCCAACGGTCCCTCCCAGGAAAGGGTGATCCGCCGGGCGCTCGAAGACGCCGGTCTGGCCGCGCGGGACGTCGACATGGTCGAGGCGCACGGTACGGGCACCACGCTGGGCGACCCGATCGAGGCGCAGGCCCTCCTGGCCACCTACGGCCAGGACCGCCCCGAGGAGCGCCCCCTGTGGCTCGGGTCGGTCAAGTCGAACATCGGGCACACCCAGGCGGCGGCCGGTGTGGCGGGCGTGATCAAGGCGGTGCTGGCGCTCCGGCACGAGACCCTGCCCGTCAGCCTCCACGCCGAGACCCCGTCGCCGTACGTGGACTGGACGTCCGGACAGGTACGACTGCTCAGCGAGCCGGTGCCGTGGCCGCGGACCGACACGCCCCGCCGCGCGGGAGTCTCCTCCTTCGGCATCAGCGGGACCAACGCCCACGTGATCGTGGAGCAGGCACCGGCGGCCGAGCCGGCGGAGCGGGAAGGGGCGGGGGAGCCGCGGCAGCCGCGGGTCGTGCCGTGGCTGCTCTCCGGCCGCACCGAGACCGCGGTGCGGGACGCGGCCGACCGGCTCGGCCGGTTCCTGGCCGACCGGCCCGAGATCGCCTCCGCCGACGTCGCCGCGACCCTGGCGGCCCGTACCCGCTTCGGTCACCGTGCCGCGGTCGTCGCCGAGGACCGGGAGGCCCTGCTCAGGGGACTGCGCGGGATCGCGGCCGGCGAGCCGGCCGTCGGCGTGGTCCGCGGCCAGGCCGCGGCCACGGGCCGGACCGCGTTCCTCTTCACCGGTCAGGGCAGCCAGCGGCTCGGCATGGGGCGCGAACTGTACGAGTCGGTGCCGGAGTTCACCGAGGCGCTCGACGAGGTCTGCGCGGAGCTGGACCGGCACCTGGACCGGCCCCTGCTGTCGGTGCTCTTCGCCCCCGTGCGCTCGGCGGACGCGGCGCTGCTCGACCAGACGCTGTACACGCAGGCCTCGCTGTTCGCCGTCGAGGTCGCGCTCTTCCGCCTGGTGGAACACCTGGGGCTGCGGCCCGACTACCTGATCGGCCACTCGATCGGTGAACTCGCCGCCGCCCACGCGGCGGGCGTGCTGACGCTCTCCGACGCCGCGGCCCTGGTGGCGGGCCGGGGACGGCTGATGCAGTCGGTCGCGGCCGGCGGGGCGATGGCGGCCGTCGCCGCCGACCACCTGCGCGTCCACGAGTCGCTGTCCAGCGGCCACCGGGTCGCGGTGGCGGCGATCAACGGTCCGCAGTCGACGGTGATATCCGGCGACGCGGAGGCGGTCGCCGACCTGACGACGCACTGGCGTCGGCAAGGGGTCAAGACCAAGCGGCTGCGGGTCAGCCACGCCTTCCACTCACACCACCTGGATCCGATCCTGGAGGAGTTCCGGCAGGTGGCCGCGGGCCTGAGCTACTCGCCTCCGAGCATCCCGGTCGTCTCCAACGTGACCGGCGAGCTCGCCACCGCGGAAGAGCTGTGCTCGCCCGACTACTGGGTCCGCCACGTCCGCCAGACCGTCCGCTTCCTGGAGGGCGTGCGCTGGCTGGAGCGCAACGGTGTGGACCGCTTCGTGGAGCTGGGACCGGACGCCGTGCTCTCCGGCATGGTCCAGGAGTGCCTGGCCACCGCGCCCGCGGTGGTGGCCCCCGTACTGCGCGGCGGACGTCCGGAGCTCGCCACGGTGACCACGGCGCTCGCCGCCGCCCACGTCCAGGGCGTCGAGGTCGACTGGAAGGCGCTGCTCGGCGGCAGCGGCTCGCACGCCGAGCTGCCCCCGTACGCCTTCGCCCGCAACCGGTACTGGTTGCACGACAGCGGGGAACCCACCGGGTTCGACGCCGAACTGTGGGCGGCGGTGGCGGACTCCGACCCGGGCAGGCTCGCGGGCCTCCTCGGAGCGGACGAGGAACTCCTCGAACCGCTCAGGGCGGTACTCCCGGCGCTGGCCGCCTGGCGCGCGGAACGCAGCGCCGCACTGCCGTCGCAGACCGTGGAACACACCTCGGCGGAGGCGGGCCCGAGGGGTGACGGCGGGGCGGAACTCCGTGCGAAGCTCTCGGGTCTCGGGGACGCCGAGGCCGAGGAACTGCTGCTGGAACTGGTCCGCACCCAGGCGGCCATGGTCCTCGGCTTCGACTCGGTGGCCGAGGTCGACATCGAGCTGAGTTTCCTGGAGCTCGGGATGTCCTCGTTCGCGGCACTGGAACTGCGCAACGCCCTGGTCGAGGCCACGGGCGTGGAACTGGCGCCGGTGGTCGTCATCGACCGGCCGACGCCCCGTTCGCTGGTGCGGCACCTGCTCGACGAGCTCTCCGCCGGCCTCGCCGTCTGACGACGGCGGGGCCGGCGGGCCGGCCGGCCCGTCAGTCGAGCAGGCCGGCCAGGTCGCGCCACTGCCGGCGCGGCAGTACGTCATGGGTGCCGATCACGGACAGGGAGACGTGGTCGGCACCCGCGTCCAGGTGCTCCCTGACCCGGGTGGCGATCGCGTCCCGGCCGCCCCAGACGACCAGGGAGCGGACCAGCCGCTCGGCGTCGGGGCCCGCCAGGTCGACCGAGTACCCGAGCCCGCGCAGCATGTCCGCCCGGTTCGGCAGCGACTCCGCCACGTGGTTCCAGGCCGTTTCCCGGGTCGTCCCGTCCTCGGGGCCGAGCAGCACGGCCTGGAACACCCCCAGGAACGCATCCGGGCCCATCAGGGCCCGGGTGCGCGCGGTGTGCTCGACCGGCATGCCGAAGGGGACGGCGCCGGAGGCCCGTTTGGCGGCCAGCTCCAGCATCCGGGTGCCGACGGCGCCGATCACCCGCGGGAGCTGCTTCGGCGCCCCGGGGGGACCGAACGGGGCGGCGTCCATCCGGTCGAGATAGTCGTGCATGGTGGACACGCGCGGGCCGAAGGACAGCCCGCGAACCTTCTCCACGAACCAGGGGTGGCTGATCCCGAGGCCGAGCACGAACCGATCGCCGAAACACTCGTGCAGCGTTCGCTGCGCCTGGGCCGTGGTCACGGGGTCGCGCCCGTAGACGGTGGCGACGCCGGTGGCCACCTTCAGCCGGGACGTCGCCGACAGCAGCAGCGTGGCCTGGGTCATGGCCTCACGGCCGGAGAGCTCACCGAGCCAGAGCGCGCTGTAGCCGAGCTCCTCGATTTCCCTGGTCGCCTCCACCGCTTGCGAGATCGGCACGTTGTCGAACTGGTTGGTCCACAATCCGAGACGGCCGACATCCAGCCTGGCGTCATTCATCAGTACAAAATCCTTGCTCTCGCAGGTAGTTGAGTCGCAAATTCACGATACGGTACGGGACCGTTCCCTACCAGTGGAGGCGTGGATTCCCGCCGCGCACCTGCCGCGGGGCCGCAGGAATCGCTTTAGCGGTGCCTTAGGGCGCGGGTCGAGCATCGTGCCGAACGCTGACCGAGCTCCGCCCGTTGAAGGGGTCTTCTGTGTCCGAAACCGTCGCGCCCGAAGCCAGTCCCAGTGCCTTCCCGTTCCCCCAGGGGCCCGACCGGTACCCGTTCCCGGAGGGACCTCAGGGCACGCCGTCGCCCGAGTTCGCCCGCCGCCGCAAGGAGTGTCCCGTCAGCAAGGTCACCCTGCCGCTCGACGACGAGGTGCTGCTGGCGGTGACGCACGCCGACATCCTCGCGATCATGAGCGACGACCGCCGGTTCATCAGGGACCTCTCCGAGGACGACACTCCGAAGCTGTTCCCCAACATGGAGGTCCTCGAGGACCCCACGCTCCTCATGAACATGCACGGTGAGGACCACCTGCGGCTACGCCGGATCATCAACCCCACGATGACCCCGCGCCGCGTCGAGGGCTGGCGCGAGGAGATCCGGGAGATCGTCGACGGGGTGATCGACGAGATGGAGGCCAAGGGCTCGCCGGCCGACCTGATGACCCAGTTCGCGAACCTGCTGCCGGTCAAGTTCATCCTCCGCCAGTTCGGCCTGCCCGACTCGGACAGCGAGCGGCTCATCCGCTGGGTCGGCACCTGGGTCTCCGTGGCCGAGCAGGAGACGATGGCGGCGGTGCAGGCCGAGTTCAGCGCATGGGTCGACGCGACCGTCGAGCGGGCGCGGACCAACCCGGGCACGGCCCTGGTCGACGTCCTGGTCAACGCCCACGACGAGGGCGAGCGGATGTCGAACGCCGAGCTGGAGTCGATGATCCGCTCCATGGTCGTCGCGGGCATCGAGTCGATCGGCAACGGCATCAGCCGGGCGCTGCTCACCCTCCTCTCCGAGCGCGGGCACTGGGAGATGCTGGTCGAGGACCGCTCGCTGCTGGTCGGCTCGGTCGAGGAGCTGCTCCGCGTCAACCCGCCCGGCGGCGGTTCCGTGGGCATCCTGCGCATGGCCGCCGAGGACGTGGAGCTGCCCTCCGGCACCCTCGTCCGCAAGGGCCAGTGGATCTCCACGCCGATCATCGGCGCCGCGCACGACCCGGAGGCCTTCCCCGAGCCGACGAAGTTCAAGCTGGACCGCCCGAAGTCGACGTCGACCCTGATGTTCGGCGCCGGCCGGCACTACTGCCCCGCCGCGCACCTGGCGAAGGCCGAGATCGAGATCGCCCTCAGCGCGCTGATGGACCGGTTCCCGACCCTGCACATGACCATCAAGCCCGAGGAACTTCCCTGGGACCACAGCAACTTCAACGTCGGGATGCCCTGCCTTCCCGCGGCCTGGTAGTCCGATACCCGAGGAGGGTCACCTCATGACCGAGACACCCCAGAGCACCGACGCACCCGCGCCCTTCCCGTTCCAGGACGGGCCGATGTCGTCCCCGCCGCCCGAATTCGAGCGCAGGCGGGCCGTCTGCCCCCTGAGCGAAGTCACCCTGCCCACCGGCGACCGGGCGATGCTCGCCCTCAAGCACGCCGACATCCAGCAGATCATGAGCGACGACCGGCGGTTCACCCGCGACTTCTCCGACCCGGAGGCGCCGCGGCTGTTCCACAACCTGCTCATGCTCGAAGACCCCACGATCATGCTCAACATGCACGGCGAGGACCACCTGCGGCTGCGCCGGATCCTGGCCTCGGCCTTCACCCCGCGCCGCGCCGACGCATGGCGCCCGCAGGTCCAGGAGAGCATCGACCTCCTCCTCGACGAGATGGAGAAGGCCGGCCGGCCCGCCGACCTGATGTCCTTCGCCTACAAGCTGCCGACCAAGCTCACCTGCAAGATGCTGGCCATCCCGGAAGAGGACGGCGAGCAGCTGCTGAAGTGGGTCTCCGCCTGGCTTTCCTTCGCGATGCCCCGCGAAGAGCTCGACAAGGCGGCCGCCGACTTCAACGACTACGTCGTGGCCCTGGCCCGGCGTCGGCGCGAAGAGCCTGGCGACGCGCTCATCGACCACTTGATCAGTGCCCGCGACCGCGACGACCGGCTGTCCGAGGAGGAGCTGGTCTCGACGATCCGCACGCTGATCATCGGCGGCAACGAGACCATCGCCAACTCGATCAGCCGGATGACCTTCACCCTGCTCCGCCAGCGGCACCTCTGGGAGGCCCTGCAGGCGGACCGGTCGCTCATCCCCACGGCGATCGAGGAGCTGCTCCGGCACAACCCGCCCGGCGGCGGTGCCACCGGGCTGATGCGCCTGGCCACCGAGGACGTGGAGCTGGTCTCCGGCGCGGGCACCATCAAGGCCGGCCAGGCGGTCTTCACCCCGCTGGTGGCGGCGGCCTACGACCCGGAGGCCTTCCCGGACCCGGAGACCGTACGGTTCGACCGGCCGAGGCAGCCCAGCACGATGCAGTTCGGCGCCGGCCGCCACTACTGCGTCGGGGTGCACCTCGCCCGCACCGAGCTGGAACTCATGCTGACCGCCCTGCTGGACCGCTTCCCGGACCTCCGGCTGGCCAAGGCGCCGGAGGACCTGCCCTGGTCGGAGGGCGGCTACGGCGTGACGATGCCGGAGCTCCCCGTCACCTGGTAGGGAACGGGCCGATCGGGCCGCACGACCCGAGGGACCGGCCCGTCGGCTGCCATCAGCCGACGGGCCGGTCCCTTCCGTATGGGAGGGCCGCACCGCCCGCGTCACCGGCCGCCCCGCTGCGGATCGAACCGCCGGCTGCGGTCTCCCGCGGCCCCGGCCCCGAGGAAAAGCCGTGTGCCCCGGGCGGGAAGCCCGGGGCACACGGCTTTTCGGCTCGGCAGCGGATCAGCGGCCGGGCTCGCCGAACCAGGTCCGCAGGGCCCCTTCAAGGGCCCCGGCGTCCGAACCGGCGTAGGCGACGTGCCCGTCCGGCCGCAGCAGCACGAGGGCCGCGTCGATCTCGGCGACCGGCTTGGCCGTCACGCTCTCCACCCGGCCCTGCCAGCCCTCGACCGGGGCCCCGCCGTCGTCGTCGGTGAGCCGGAGCAGCACGCCCCGGCCACCGCGCAGCGTCGCCGCGACGGTGGTCTCCCCTTCGGCGGTGAACAGCGCGGTGCCGCCGATCCGCCGGCCGACCAGGGCGTGGTCCTGCGGCGCGGGCGCCGGGTACCGCACCCGTGTGGGCAGCTCCAGCAGGTAGCGGTTGACCTCCTCGAACTTCAGCAGTTCTTCGAACAGCCTCCGCAGCGGAGTGACCTTGGACAGCGGGTGCATGAGAGCCATCTGGGCCCGGGCGTGCGCGCACGCCTGGACCGCCGCCGGGTACCGCTCCTCGTGATACGAGTCGAGCAGGCCGGGGGAGGCGTCCCCCCGGACCTCGGCGGCCAGCTTCCAGCCCAGGTTCACGGCGTCCTGAAGGCCCGCGTTCAGCCCCTGGGTCCCCGATATGAAGGACACGTGGGCGGCGTCCCCGGCGAGCAGGACCCGGCCCTCGCGGAACCTTTCGGCCACCGTGCTCTGCTCGCCGAACCGGGCGAGGTACCGGGTCTCCTTGATGTCCGGGGACGTGCCCACGATCCGCTCGATGCTCGCCTTCAGCTCCGCCTCGGTGACGGGCACGTCCGCGGCGACCGGCTCCGCGTCGAACTCGATGGTCATGAGCCGCAGGGTGCCGGGCCCGATGGGGATCGCGCCGAACACGCCGGCCGCGTGGAGCCCGGCATCGAACTCCTCGCCCTCGGCGACCTCCACGTCTCCCAGAACGCCGTAGTAAGAGGACGACCCGTGGTCCTGCTGGGCTATCCCGGCCAGTCGGCGGACCGCGCTCCCGGCCCCGTCGCAGCCCACGAGGTAGGCCGCGTCCAGCTCGTACTCGCCGTCGGGGGAGCGCACGGTCACGGTGGCCCCGTCCGCGTACTGGGTGAATCCGACCAGCTCGTGGCCGCGCCGGACGTCCGCGCCCAGCTCGGCCGCCCGCTTCTCGAGCAGCCGCTCGGTCCGCCACTGCGGCATGCCGTAGGTGAAGTCCTCGGGCCCCACGCCGTCCAGGTCGAGCCAGAGGAAGGCGAAGGGCGTGCGGGGCCAGGCGAAGATGCCCTGGGCGCGCAGGTCGTCGGCCAGCCCGCGCTGCTCCAGGAGCTCCAGGGTGCGCCCGTGAACCGCCATTCCGCGGGAGTGCTCGACGATCTCGGTGCGCGGTTCCAGGACGACGGCGCGAACGCCCGCCAGACCCAGTTCGCCGGCGAGCATCAGCCCGGTCGGGCCGCCTCCCGCGATCACAACGGTTTGACTCACAACAGACTCCTTCTCGATGGTGCGGGGACGACGGGTGCCCCCGGGGCGAGGCCTCGGGGGGACACCGGTGCGCAGGGTCAGGAAGGCCGGCCGAACCAGGTCAGCAGCGCGCCGCGCAGGGCATCGCGGTCCGCGCCGGCGTCATCCGCGTGGGCGACGTATCCGTCGGGCCGGATCAGCAGGGTGGCCGCGCCGACTTCGGGGCTCGGTTCGGCCCGGATCACGTCGACGCGGTCCGCCCACCGGGTGGCCAGATCCTCGGGCAGCTCGTCGCCGCCCATCAGGAACAGGACCCCGCGGCCGGTGTGCAGTGTCTCGGAGAAGGTGATCTCGCCTTCGGCCGTGGACAGCTTGCCGACCGGTACGCGGCTGCCGACCAGCGGGTGCACCGGCTCGTCGCCCCTGCCGTTCGGGCTCATCTCGTACGTGATGCCCAGCCCGTTGAGGGTGTTCATCAGGAACTTGTTCACCGCGTCCATCTTCACCAGCTCGGTGAACAGCTCCCGGAGCGGAGCGACCTGGTCCAGCGGGAACAGCAGGCCGTCCTGGGCGCTCGTGCTCCAGCAGAGCCGCTCGCCGACCGGCCACCGCTCGGCGTGGTAGGTGTCCAGCAGTCCGGCCGGCGCCCAGCCGTTCAGTTCGGCGGCGAGCTTCCAGCCGAGATTGAGCGCGTCCTGCACGCCGGTGTTCAGACCCTGGCCGCTGATCGGCAGGTGGATGTGGCAGGCGTCGCCGGCGAGGAAGACGCGGCCCTTGCGGTACTGGGCGGCGAGCCGGGTGGCGTTCCCGACGCGGGAGAGGTGGCGGACCTCACCCGTGGCCAGGATGCCCAGGTCCCGTCCCGCGCACTTGCGGAACTTCGCCTGGAACTCCTCGACGGTGGGCGGGATGTGCTTGCTCGTCTTCGGCACACCGAACTCGAAGGCGGTCACCCGGTGCAGACCGGGGCTCAGCGGAATCGACGCGTACATGCCGGGCTGGCAGATCGTGGGGTGGATGAACTCCTCCACGTCTTCCGGGGTGATCACGTCGGCGGTCAGGCCGTCGGCGGTGGACGTGGTGCCGGGGAAGTCGATCCCGGCGAGCTTGCGGACGATGCTGCTGCCGCCGTCACAGCCGACCAGGTAGGCGCCGGAGATCCGGTACTCGGGGCCGTCGGCGGGGCGCACGGTGACGGTGACTCCGGCCTCGTCCTGTTCGAAACCGACGACCTCCTGACCGCGCCGGACGTCGGCGCCCAGTTCGACCGCCCGCTCCTCCAGCAGGTGTTCGATGTCCCGCTGCGGTACGAGCAGCGGGAGCAGGGTCTCGTCGTCGATGTAGTCCTGGAGCTCGACGAGCCCGAAATTGTAGGAGGCGACCCGCGGGTACTCGCTGAACCGGTTCAGCCCGCGTTGTTCCAGGACCTCCGCGGTCCGGGCGTGCAAGGTCAACGAGCGCGAGTAGTCGCTCGGTTCGGTGAAGCGCTCGATGACGACGGCTTCGACACCCGACAGGCTCAACTCGCTTGCGAGCATGAGGCCAACGGGCCCACCACCCGCAATCACGACGGTTCGACTCACGACGTACTCCTTCGCGGCTTGAAGCCAGGCAGGGGTGTTTGGACCTAGCCTCGACCGCGCCGCTAAACCGGCCCTGAAGGAGTGTTTAAGGCCGCGCCGCGGCCCTGCGCGCAACGCAGACACCGACACCTCCGGCGGGGGTTCCGGAGGTGTCGGTGGGGAGACGGAGTGCGCGGCCGGGTCAGGCCGAGGCCTCCGCCCCGTCGGCGGGAGCCGCGGCAGCCTCGGGCTGCGGGGCGGCCGGCTTGATGGCGATCATCGCGACCAGGATGGAGAAGACGACGAAGGCCAGGGAGATGGTGAAGGCGGAGCCCAGACCCTCGACCAGTGCGTGCTGGGCGTCACCCGGAACCGCGGCGGCGGCGTCACGGCTGGCCGAACCGAAGACCGTGGAGAGGATGCTGATGCCCAGCGTGAAGCCGATCCACTGCATGACCTCGAGGACGCTCGCCGCGGATCCGGCGTTCTTGCCCGACACGTCGGAGAGGATGACCCCGGACAGCGCGGTCATGGCCAGGCCGGCGCCCGCACCGAAGAGCAGGATCGGACCGAGCACGCCACTGAGGTACGTGGTCGAGTCGGAGACGAACGACATCCACAGCATGCCGCCGCCGATCAGCAGCGCACCGATCAGGATGACCGGCTTGGGGCCCGTCTTGCCGAGGAGCTTGGCGGCCTGGGCGCCGGCGCCCAGGATGGCCACCGCCATCGGCAGGAACGCGAAGCCGGCGGTCAGCGGACTGAAGTCCAGGCCGTCCTGGAGGTACTGGCTGACGAAGAAGTTCATCGCGCCCATGGTGGCGACGAGGCCGACCAGGCTGAAGTAGCCACCGGCCCGGTTGCGGCTGCGGAACAGGTCCAGCGGCAGGAGCGGCTGTTCGACCTTGCTCTCCACGGCGAAGAAGGCGAGCAGCAGGACCAGCGCCGCGCCGAGCGCGACCAGCGTCTCGGTGTTGTCCCAGCCGCTCTCCGCGGCGTGCAGCAGACCCCAGACGAGCGAGGTCATGAAACCGGCGGACAGGATCGTGCCGCCGAGGTCGAACTTGCCCGGGTGGCGCTCCGCCTCGACGACGTACTTCGGGGCGAGCACGAGGACCAGCAGCGCGAACGGGACGTTGATGAACATGACCCAGCGCCAGGAGACCGTCGAGGTGAGGAGTCCACCGAGGAGCAGGCCGAGCGCCAGGCTCGCGGCGTAGGAGCCGGCGACCGCACCGTAGGCCTTGTTCTTCTCCGGACCGTCCTCGAAGTTGCTGGCGATCAGCGCCAGCGAGTTGGGCGCGGCCAGAGCGGCGCCGATGCCCTGGACGACACGCCACACGAGAAGCAGCTCGTCCGAGTTGGCGAGGCCGCCGAGCAGCGAGGCGACACCGAAGAGGACCAGACCGGCGATGAAGACGCGGCGGCGGCCGAGGATGTCACCGATGCGTCCGCCGAGCAGGAGCAGACCGCCGAAGGCGAGGGTGTAGGAACTGCTCACCCAGGCCAGGCCGGTTGCGGAGAACCCGAGATCGTGGCGGATGTCGGGCAGCGCGATGTTCACGACCGTGGCATCGAGCCCGACCATGAACTGGCTCAGCACGATCACCAGGAGAGCGATTCCGGGCTTGCGCTGGCGGCCGGCGCCGCTGGTGGCGCCGGTCGTTCCAGCGCGCGTGGATGTGGTGGACACAGTCCCCTCCGATGGGTGATGATTCGAAAGTTCGATTTAAAAAGTAGACGGTGGCGTTCACTATAGGTGGGTGGGGGTTGGCTCGCAAGTGGCGGCGCGCGGCGTTCAGTCGGAGGTGTTGAGTTCATGACAGAGGCCAACGGGCAGGCGGCCGTGGGGAGTTCGGGAACGCGCAGGCGTGGCAAGGTGTTGGAGGATGCCATCCTGGCCGCGACCCTCGAGCAGCTGCGGACCGTCGGCTACGCCGGTCTCAGCATGGAAGGCGTCGCGGCCGGTGCGGGCACGGGCAAGGCCGCGCTGTACCGCAGATGGTCCAACCGCGAGGAACTGGTCACCTCGGCGCTCAGCAGTGTTCTGCCGAGCCCCTCCGCGATCGTGCTGTCCGGTGACGAGCGCGAGGACTTCCTCGCACTCCTGGGGTGCGTGCGCGACGCCATCGCCGTCACGCACGGCACCGTCTTCCAGGTCGTCCGGAGCGAGGCCGCCGAAGCGGCCGGCGGGATGATGCACGTCGTCGTCGGCCAGCGGGTCATGGACCCGTGTCACGAGATGATCCTCGAGGTGCTCCGGGCCGGCGTCGGCCGGGGCCGGCTCCGCACGGGAGCCGACTCCGAGATGGTCGCGACCGTCGGTCCGGCCATGATCGTCCACTATGTCGTGCACCAGGGCCCGAAGGTTCCGGACGACTACCTGGTCTCCATCGTGGACGACATCCTCGTGCCGCTGACGGCAGCGTAATCCGAGCCCCGGGTGATGATGATATCAAGCGATCCGCTTGTCAATCGGGCGTGCGGGACGTCTACGTAGTTTCCCTGATGCGGGCCTGAGTGATTCTCTGGCAGTGTGTGGTTCGGGCCGTACGGCTGACATGCCTGCTGCCCGGAACTGCTCGGCATAAGCATGGGGGATAACGAAACATGGAGTATCGAATACTGGGCCCGATCCGAGTCCTGGACGAGGGTCGCGAAACGTATCTGAACGCACGAAAGGTACAGGGGTTGCTCGCGGCGTTACTGATCCGGGCCAACCAGATCGTCAGCGTCGATCAGCTGATCACCGAAATCTGGCACGAGGACCCGCCGCGCCGGGCCAATGCCTCCCTGCACGTCTACGTATCGCAGGTGCGCAAGTTCCTGGCGCGCCCCGGCTCCGCCGGGAGCGGGCTGGTGACCCGGGTGCCGGGGTACCTGCTCTCGCTCGGCGAGAACACGCTCGACGTCCACGAGTTCCAGCAGCGCATGACCTCGGGACGCGATCACCTGCTGATGGGCCGGCTGGAGCAGGCGGATCGCGAGCTCAGCGCCGCCCTCGGGCTGTGGCGGGGGCGGGCGCTCGGCGAGCTGAGCGGCGACGGCCCGATCATCCAGGGCTTCGTGGCGTGGGCCGAGGAAGCCCGGCTGGAGTGCCTCGAGCTCCAGATGGAGACACGGCTGGCGATGGGCCGGCACCGGCAGCTGGTCGGCCCGCTGTTCCAGCTGATTTCCGAGATCCCGATGCGGGAGACGTTCTACCGCCAATTGATGCTGGCCCTCTATCAGGGGGACCGCCAGGCCGATGCCCTGCGTGTCTACCAATCCGCGCGAATCACCCTGAACAACGAGCTCGGGGTGGAGCCCTGCCGGGCGTTGCGTGATCTGCAGCATGCAATTCTCGTCGGCGACGTTCGCGATGATCGAGAATTGGCGGCTTTCGCCTCCTGAGAGGTGACCCTCAGGCCAGTGTCGTCCTGTGGGTCACCGCTCCCCGCGAGGTGCGGGATTTAATCTAGAAATTACCACCCGGTTGCACGGGTGATGAATTTCGTTATTTCCGGCTGGTGGTCATTGAGGAAGAAGTGGCCGCCGCTGAATTCGCGGACCGTGCAGTCGGCGCTGGTGTGCCGACGCCAGTCCCGCGCCTCCTCGACGCTGGTGCGGGGATCGCTGTCGCCCGTGAGCACGGAGACCGGGCAGGACACCGTCGCGGCGGGATCGCACCGGTAGGTCTCGATGGCGCGGTAGTCGCTCCGGATCATGGGGAGCAGGAGTTCGCGCATCTCCGGATCGGCCAGCAGCCGGGAGTCCGTGCCGTCGAGGGTGGTCAGCTCGGCCACCAAACCGTCATCGTTCAGGGTGTGGGCGCGTTCGTGCCGAACCCTGGACGGTGCCCGGCGGCCGGAGACGAAGAGCCGTACCGGCTGGATGCCCAGCCGCTGCTCGAGCAGGCGGGTCACCTCGAAGGCGAGCACCGCGCCCATGCTGTGGCCGAACATCGCGAACTCGCCCAGGTCGGGCACGTCGGCCAGAGCCCCGAAGACGGCCTCGGCGAGCTCGGGCACGCTGCTCAGGGTGGGGTCGTTCCGGCGGTCCTGGCGGCCCGGGTACTGCACGGCCAGAACCTGGGCCGCGGGCGAGAGCGCGGCGGAGAACGGAAAGTAGTAGCTGGCGCTGCCGCCCGCGTGCGGCAGGCAGACCAGCCGTGGGGCAGAGGCCGGCGCCTGGTGGAAGCGCCGGATCCACACCTGGGCGTCGGTCGTGGCAAGGGTCATCGCGGTACTCCCTGGTTGTCGGTCGGCAGGCTGACGAAGACCGAGTCGCCCTCCACCTTCGTGCTGTACACCGGAACGGCCTTGGTGGCGGGGTTGCTGTCGGCGTTGCCGGTGCGCAGGTCGAAGCACGAGCCGTGCAGCCAGCACTCGATCACGCCGTCGTACACCTCGCCCTCCGACAGCGGTACGTCCGAGTGCGAGCAGCGGTCCTCGAGCGCGTGCACCTCGCCGGCGCTGCGCACGACGGCCACCTGAGTCCCGTCGACGTTGACAGCGAGTACCCCTTCCTCGGGCACATCGGCCAGCGCGCAGGCGCGGACATAGCTCTGGCTCATCCCAGCTCCTTGTGGTGTCGTGGGGGCGACATCGCCTTCCGCGAGCATGGCGCCCGACCCTAAATCCGCGCTAAGCGCCGACTGGGGGCGCCGACTGGGAGCCGAGTGGGGGGCGCCGACCACCGACCGCCAAGCGCCAAGCGTCAAGCGCCGGCCGCCGCGACGGTGATGGCCGTGACCAGCAGACCCCGGCGCACCATCCAGCGGCCCCGGAAGCCGTCCAGCCGCACTCCGTTCACGTACGGAGGGGGGATCAGCAGCCGTGACACGAAGGTCCCGTCCGGGCGGAGCTCGATCTCGGCCTCCTCGAAGTCGAGCCACCGGCCGGTCAACGGGAACCACGCCTTGTACGTGCTCTCCTTCGCGCTGAACACCAGCCGGTCCCAGCACACGTGAGGCAGACGGGCCGTCAGGCGGGCGGCGGCCGCCCGCTCGCCGGGGCCGGCGACCAGTTCCCACACGCCCTGGTTCGGGAGCGGCGCGTTCGGTTCGGCGTCGAGGCCGATCGCCGACACCCGCCCTGCGTGCGCGACGGCTGCCGCCCGGTAGCCGGTGCAGTGCGTCATGGCGCCGACGACGCCGCTCGGCCAGCCGGGGGCGCCGCGCGTTCCCGGGAGGAGCGGCGCCGGGGCCACGCCCAGGTCCGCGAGCGCCGACCGTGCCAGGGCGCGCACCGTGCGGAACTCCCGTTGCCGCTCCGGCGTCGACCGAGCGATGACCGCCTCCTCCTCGGGGAACTCGGAGCGCCCGGGTACGTCCTCGAAGGCCTCCACCACCGAGACGGCCGAGGGCAGCAGGTCGTCGATCACGAGGGGCCGCCCGGTAGGGTGCCGCGCGGCAGGATCTGCACCAAGCCGGCGGGCGCGGTCGGGCGTTTGCCCCATTCCCGGGGGTACCCCAGCGAGACCTCCTGGAAGGGGACGCCGTCGGCCCAGGTGGTCCGGGGGATGTGCAGGTGTCCGTAGACCACGGCCTCGGCGCGGAAACGCCGGTGCCAGTCCGCCGTGGCCTCGGTGCCGCACCACAGCGCGAACTCCGGGTGCCAGAGCACCCGGGTGGGGTCGCGGACCAAGGGGAAGTGGTTCACCAGAACGGTGCGCATCCCGGGGTCGAGCTCCGCCAGCCGCGCCTCGGTGACCCCCAGCCGCTCCCGGCACCAGGCCTCTCGGCTCGGGTGGGGGTCGGGGTGCAGCAGGAACTCGTCGGTGCAGACGATGCCGGCTTCCTCGGCGATCCGCAGCGCGTGCGCCTTCGAGGTGACCCCGGCCGGCCTGAAGGAGTAGTCGTAGAGCACGAACAGCGGCGCCACGGCGACCGGACCGCCCGCGCCCCGCCAGACCGGATACGGGTCCTCCGGGGTGACCACGCCGAGGCTCCGGCAGATCTCCACCAGGTGTCGGTACCGTTGCTCGCCGCGCAGCTGCACCGGATCCTCGCGCGGGGTCCACAGCTCGTGGTTGCCCGGGGCCCAGATGACCTTGGCGAACCGGTCGCTCAGCAGGCCGAGCGCCCACTCGATGTCCTCGACCAACTCGCCGACGTCGCCGGCCACGATGAGCCAGTCCTCGTCCGAGCCGGGACGCAGGCCCTCGGTGAACGCCTTGTTCTCGGTATGCCGCACGTGCAGATCGCTGATCGCGACCAACCGTGGGCCGGCTGCGGCTGCGGCGACGTCGTCGTCGTGCGGGGCGCCTCTTCCGCGATCTTCACGGCTCATGATCACCTCTTGTGACAGTCGTCGCCATGATGGGCCACCGGGCTTAAGGGGAACTAAGGATCAGCCTGGTTCGGGGCGTCTACTGGGGCGGGTTGCCGTGCTTGCGGGACGGCAGGTCCGCGTGCTTGTTGCGGAGCATCGCGAGTGCGGCGACGAGGACTTCACGGGTTTCGGCGGGGTCGATGACGTCGTCGACGAGGCCTCGCTCGGCCGCGTAGTAAGGGTGCATCAGCTCGGCCTTGTACTCCTTGACCATGCGCGCACGCATGGCCTCGGGGTCTTCGGCGTCCGCGATCTGCTTGCGGAAGATGACGTTCGCGGCGCCTTCGGCGCCCATGACGGCGATCTCGTTGGTGGGCCAGGCGTAGGTGAGGTCGGCGCCGATGGACTGGGAGTCCATGACGATGTAGGCGCCGCCGTAGGCCTTGCGCAGGATCAGCGAGATCCGCGGCACGGTCGCGTTGCAGTACGCGTACAGCAGCTTCGCGCCGTGGCGGATGATGCCGCCGTGTTCCTGGTCGACGCCCGGCAGGAAGCCGGGGACGTCCAGGAGGGTGATGATCGGGATGTTGAAGGCGTCGCAGAGCTGGACGAAGCGTGCCGCCTTCTCGGAGGCGTGGATGTCCAGGACTCCGGCGAGGTGGCCGGGCTGGTTGGCGACGATGCCGACGACCTGGCCGTCCATCCGGGCCAGGGCGCAGATGATGTTGCGGGCCCAGCGCTCGTGGATCTCCAGGACGTCGCCTTCGTCGACGAGTTCCTCGATGACCTTGAGCATGTCGTAGGGGCGGTTGCCGTCGGCGGGCACCAGGTCCAGCAGGACCTCGGAGCGGCGGTCGGCGGGGTCGGTGGTCTCGTGGACCGGGGGGTTCTCGCGGTTGTTGGAGGGCAGCATCGTGATGAGGTAGCGGACCTCGGAGATGCAGGTCTCCTCGTCGTCGTACGCGAAGTGCGCCACGCCCGAGGTCTCGGCGTGCACGTCCGCGCCGCCGAGGCCGTTCTGGGTGATCTCCTCGCCGGTCACCGCGCGGACCACGTCCGGGCCGGTGATGAACATCTGCGAGGTCTCCCGGACCATGAACACGAAGTCCGTGAGCGCCGGGGAGTACGCGGCGCCGCCGGCGCACGGCCCGAGCATCACCGAGATCTGCGGGATGACACCCGAGGCCTTGGTGTTGCGCTGGAAGATCCCGCCGTACCCGGCGAGCGCGGAAACGCCCTCCTGGATACGGGCGCCGGCACCGTCGTTGAGGGAGACCAGCGGGGCACCGGCCGCGATGGCCATGTCCATGATCTTGTGGATCTTCGTGGCGTGGGCCTCGCCCAGAGCACCGCCGAAGATCCGGAAATCGTGCGCGTACACGAAGACCGTACGGCCCTCGACCGTGCCCCAGCCGGTGATCACACCATCGGTGTAGGGCTTCTTGGCCTCCAGACCGAACCCCGTCGCCCGGTGCCGACGCAGCTGCTCGACCTCCTTGAAGGAACCCTCATCGAGCAGCAAAGCGATCCGCTCACGGGCGGTGAGCTTGCCCTTGGCGTGCTGCGCTTCGGTCGCCCGGTCACTCGGGCCACGCCGCGCCTGCTCACGCAGCTCGTGCAGCTCGGCCACGCGCCCACGGGCGTCCGTCGGGTGGGCCACCCGCTCATCGCTGACGGTCATGAAAGGTGCTCCTCGTGCGTCATGAGTAGGAAGTCAAGGGCGAAGTCATGGGCGAAGCCAACTGCGGAGTCATCGCTGAGCACACCGCGCGCAGGCCTTGTGGGTACGGTCAGGAGTGGGTGAAGGCTGCCAGGAGGCGGTCGGCTGCCAGGGTGGGGGTCAGGGTGCCCGCCCGGACTTGGGATTCCAGGGTCGGGGCCAGGTCCCGTACTGCCGGGTTGGAGCGGAGGCGTTCGAGGAGTTCGTCGTGGACCATTGACCAGGTCCATTCGACTTGTTGGGCTGCGCGCTTTGATGCCAGGCGGCCGCCTGCTTCGAGGAGTAGGCGGTGTTGTTCCAGGCGGTTCCAGACCTCCTCCAGGCCGGTGGATTCGCGGGCGCTGCACGTGAGGACGGGTGGGGTCCAGGCGGCGTCGGCGGGGTGCATCAGGCGCAGTGCGCTGGAGAGTTCGCGTGCCGCGGACTTTGCGTCGCGTTCGTGTGGGCCGTCGGCTTTGTTGACGGCGAGGACGTCGGCGAGTTCCAGGACGCCTTTCTTGATGCCTTGGAGGCCGTCGCCGGTGCGGGCGAGGGAGAGGAGGAGGAAGGAGTCGACCATTCCGGCGACGGTGGTTTCGGATTGGCCGACGCCCACTGTTTCGACGAGGACGACGTCGTAGCCCGCGGCCTCCATCACGATGATCGATTCGCGGGTTGCTTTTGCCACTCCGCCCAGTGTTCCTGCGGAGGGGGATGGGCGGACGAAGGCTGCGGGGTCGACGGAGAGGCGTTCCATGCGGGTTTTGTCGCCGAGGATGGAGCCGCCTGTGCGGGTGGAGGAGGGGTCGACGGCCAGGACCGCCACGCGGTGGCCGAGGCCTGTCAGGAGGGTGCCGAAGGCGTCGATGAAGGTGGATTTCCCGACGCCTGGGACTCCGCTGATGCCGATGCGGCGGGCTCGTCCCGCGTGGGGGAGGAGTTCCGTCAACAGCTGCTGGGCCAGGGTCCGGTGTGCGGGCAGGGTGGATTCGACGAGGGTGATGGCGCGTGCGATGTATGCGCGTTTCCCGTCGAGTACGCCCTTGGTGTAGGTGGTGATGTCGATCCGCGGTGGCACGGCGGCCCCTACAGCTCGTGGCCCAGGTCGGCGGCGAGCCGCGTGACCAGGTCGTGTGCGGCGTCGGGGATGACGGTGCCGGGCGGGAACACCGCCGTCGCTCCCATTTCGAGGAGGGTGGGTACGTCCGCGGGAGGGATGACGCCGCCCACGACGATCATGATGTCCTCGCGGCCCTCGGTGGCGAGGGCTTCGCGCAGTGCGGGTACGAGGGTGAGGTGGCCGGCGGCGAGGGAGGAGACGCCGACCACGTGCACGTCGGCCTCGACGGCCTGGCGGGCGACTTCCTCGGGGGTCTGGAAGAGGGGGCCGACGTCGACGTCGAAGCCGAGGTCGGCGAAGGCGGTCGCGATGACCTTCTGGCCGCGGTCGTGTCCGTCCTGGCCCATCTTGCAGACCAGGATGCGCGGCCGGCGGCCCTCCGCCTCCTCGAAGGCATCCACCAAGGTGCGGGTACGGTCCACGGAGGGGGACCGGCCCGCTTCATCCCGGTACACGCCGGACAGCGTACGGATCTGGCTCGTATGACGCCCGTACACCTTCTCCAGCGCTTCGGAGATCTCCCCGACGGTGGCCTTGGCCCTGGCGGCGCGCACGGCCAGTTCCAGCAGGTTGCCTTCGCCGCCGGCGGCGCGGGTCAGCGCCTCCAATGCGGCTCGACAGTCGGGCTCGTTGCGCTCAGCCTTC
This sequence comes from Streptomyces sp. GL_141, assembly GCF_057834385.1. Classification (NCBI taxonomy): domain Bacteria; kingdom Bacillati; phylum Actinomycetota; class Actinomycetes; order Kitasatosporales; family Streptomycetaceae; genus Streptomyces; species Streptomyces sp. GL_141. Next base: position 1,570,185 of record NZ_CM174402.1, on the reverse strand, counting down.
AACTGCCGGAGTTTGACGATCTGTTGGGTGCGGACGGAGGAGTTGTCGACCTTGAGGACGTCGATTTGCTCGTCGGTCGCGACGCGGTACTTGTTGACGCCGATGACCGGTTGGCGGCCGGAGTCGATGCGGGCCTGCGTGCGGGCTGCGGCTTCTTCGACGCGGAGTTTGGGGATGCCGGCGTCGATGGCTTGTGCCATGCCGCCGGCCGCCTCGACCTCCTGGATGTGCTGCCAGGCCCGGCGTGCCAGGTCGTAGGTCAGTTTCTCGACGTAGGCGCTGCCGCCCCAGGGGTCGATGGAGCGGCAGGTGCCGGATTCCTGCTGGAGGAGGAGCTGGGTGTTGCGGGCGATGCGGGCGGAGAAGTCGGTGGGGAGGGCGAGGGCTTCGTCGAGGGCGTTGGTGTGCAGGGACTGGGTGTGGCCCTGGGTCGCGGCCATTGCTTCGATGCAGGTGCGGGTGACGTTGTTGAAGACGTCCTGTGCGGTGAGGGACCAGCCCGATGTCTGTGAATGGGTGCGCAGGGAGAGGGATTTGGCGTTCTTCGGGTCGAACTGCTTGACCAGGCGCGCCCACAGGAGGCGGGCCGCGCGGAGCTTGGCGACTTCCATGAAGAAGTTCATGCCGATCGCCCAGAAGAAGGACAGGCGTGGTGCGAAGGCGTCCACGTCCAGGCCGACGGCCTGCCCGGCGCGCAGGTATTCCACGCCGTCCGCGAGGGTGTAGGCGAGTTCGAGGTCGGCGGTGGCTCCGGCTTCCTGGATGTGGTAGCCGGAGATGGAGATGGAGTTGTAGCGGGGCATCTTCTGCGAGGTGAAGGCGAAGATGTCGGAGATGATCCGCATGGAGGGCTTCGGCGGATAGATGTAGGTGTTGCGGACCATGAACTCTTTGAGGATGTCGTTCTGGATGGTCCCGGCGAGCTTGTCGGGCGAGACGCCCTGCTCCTCGGCCGCCACGATGTAGAGGGCGAGGATGGGTAGTACGGCGCCGTTCATCGTCATCGACACGGTCATCTTGTCCAGCGGGATGCCGTCGAAGAGCTGGCGCATGTCGTAGATCGAGTCGATGGCCACGCCCGCCATGCCGACGTCGCCGGTCACGCGGGGGTGGTCGCTGTCGTAGCCGCGGTGGGTGGGCAGGTCGAAGGCGATCGACAGGCCCTTCTGGCCGGACGCCAGGTTGCGCCGGTAGAAGGCGTTGGACTCCTCGGCGGTGGAGAAACCCGCGTACTGCCGGATCGTCCAGGGCTGGTTGACGTACATGGTCGGGTACGGTCCGCGCAGGTACGGGGCGACACCGGGGTAGGTGTGGAGGAAGTCCAGGCCCTCCAGGTCGCGGCCCGTGTACAGGGGCTGTACGCCGATGCCCTCGGGGGTTTCCCACAGGAGTTCGGTGGCGTCGGAGCCGGTGGACTCCTTCAGCGCGGTGCGCCACTGGTCCTCGGAGCCGGCGGCCGGGGCGGCGCCGTCCAGGGGGAGTTCGGAGAAATCGGGGATGCTCACGACGAGACTCCCATCCGGTCGAGGGTGGAGGACAGCACGGCGACCGCGTCGCAGCCCGCGAAGACGTACTCGTCCACGCTGGGGTACGCCCCGGGCCGGCCGGCCAGGAACACCAGCCGCACACCTGCCGCCTTCAGTGCCTCGGCGACGGCCTCGGCTTGCTCCGCGTAGAGCGCGTCGCTCGAACACACGCAGACCGCATCCGCGCCGCTTGCCGCGTAGGCCGCTGCTGCTGTCTCCGGGGTTACTGATACGGGGTCGTGGATCGGGGTGATGCCGCCTGCTTGGAACAGGTTGGAGGCGAAGGTGGCGCGGGCGGTGTGTGCGGCCGCCGGGCCCAGGGCCGCCAGGAAGATGGTGGGTCGGGTGCCGGTTGCCGCGAGGTGTGCGTCGCTGCGGGTGCGCAGGGCCTCGTACGCCTCGTCGCGCCGGACGCGGGGGAGTCCGCCGGTGAGGGGTGCCGGGGCGGGTTCCCGTATGACGGGCTTTTCGGACAGGTGTGGGAACTCGCTGACTCCGGTGATGGGTTCGCGTCGGGTGGCGAGTTTCTTCGAGCGTGTGGCCCAGGTGGTGGCGAGGCGGTCGGCGACCAGGCCGGAGCGCAGGGCGGCGGCCTGGCCGCCGGCCTTCTCGATGGTCTGGAAGAACTCCCAGGCGGCGTGGGCGAGTTCGTCGGTGAGCTGCTCGACGTAGTAGGAGCCGCCGGCCGGGTCGATGACGCGGGCCAGGTGGGACTCCTCCAGCAGGATCGTGGAGGTGTTGCGGGAGATGCGGCGGGCGAAGGCGTCGGGCAGGCCGAGGTCCTGGTCGAAGGGGAGCACGGTGACGGCGTCGGCGCCGCCCACGCCGGCGGCCATGCAGGCGACGGTGGTGCGCAGCATGTTCACCCACGGGTCGCGGCGGGTCATCATCACCGGCGAGGTCACGGCGTGCTGGCGCTGGGCGCCGGCTGCCGGGGCTGCGCAGGCTTCGGCGATCCGGGCCCACAGGCGGCGGGCGGCGCGGAGTTTGGCGATGGTGAGGAACTGGTCGGCGGTGGCGGCGTAGCGGAACTCCAGCTCGCTGAGGGCCGCTTCGGTGCTCAGACCGGCTTCGGTGAGGGCGCGGAGGTAGGTGACCCCGGTGGCCAGGGAAAGCCCCAGCTCCTCCGCGGCGCTGCCGCCCGCCTCGTGGTAGGGCAGGGCATCAACGGTCAGAGCGCGTACATGGGGATAGTCGGAGCTGGTCGCCTGGGCCAGCTCGACGGCTGCTGACATGTCGAGTGCCTCGCCCGTCCGGGCCTCGTGCCCCAATGGGTCTGCGCCCAGGCTCGCGTGGACGGCCGATGGCCGCATCTTGCGCTCGGCGCACAGGGAGAGGAACGCCCGGGCGGCTTCGGTGAATTGGGCTCCGGGGTCCAGGGAGACGGGCGCGAGGTCGAGGTAGACCCCCTCCAGCGCACGGCCCAGGCCCTCCGCGGGGAGACCGGCGTCGCCGACGGCCAGCCACAGCGAGGTGGTGCCGTTCTCCAGATCGGCCAGGGCCGCGTCGTTCACCCGTACGGGGTCGGTGCCCGCGATCCGCTGGCGCACGTCCCAGCCCGAGGCGGCGCTGCCCTCGGCGCGGCCGCCCCGCACGAACGGCGCGAAACCGGGGAAACCGGTGTCGGCCGCGGCGTCGGGCGCGGTGTACAGCGGGCGGGTGGTGAGCCCGTCTTCAAGCTTCGTGGACAACGCGTCTTCCGCTGCCTCGCCGGAAACTTCCTTGCCCGACTTGCGCAGTACGCCCTCTACCAGGCGCTGCCACTGCTCATGCGTCGCGTCAGGGAATTCGGCGGCCAGGGAGAGCCCGTCATCAGGCAGGACCGTCATGGCTCGCATGCTAGGGGCGGGCGCTAAAGCCGCTCCATAGCCAGCCGAGCAGACCCTGGCCCGCACCGGCACGGATGGGCGATGCGCTCCGCCGTCGGGAGTCCGGGCGGGGACTCATGGGACATGGCCGGTCCGGCACCCGGCTCAGGTTCCGGGGAGGATGCGGCGCGTTTCGTAGGCCCACATCGCGATCTCGACCCGGTTGCGGGCGCCGAGTTTGGCCATCAGGCTGGCCAGGTGCGTCTTCACCGTGCTGAGGCTGATGTGCAGTGCATCGGCGATCTCGGTGTTGGTGAGCCCGCGAGCGACGGCGAGGAGCACCTGCTCCTCGCGGGCGGTGACGGGGGAGACCGGCTGGGCCACGGGCCGGCCGACGGGCAGGTCCGCGAAGGTCTGGAGCAGACGGACGGTGACGCTGGGCGCGATGAGCGCCTCGCCGTCGGACGCCGACCGTACGGCCTGCGCCAGAAGGTCCGGTCCCGTGTCCTTGAGGAGGAATCCGCGGGCGCCGGCACGCAGTGAGCCGTAGACGTACTCGTCGAGGTCGAACGTGGTGATGACGACCACGGCCAGCGGGTCGGCGACGCCCGGGCCGGCGACCAGCCGGGTGGCCTCGAGCCCGTCGAGTACGGGCATGCGGATGTCGAACAGGCAGACATCGGGGCGTAGTTCACGGGCGAGACGCACCGCTTCCCGCCCGTCGGCGGCCTCGCCGACCACCTCGATGCCGGGCTGGGCGTTCAGCATGATCCGCAACCCGGTGCGGATGATCGTCTGGTCGTCAGCGACGAGGACGCGAATGGACACCGTTCTCGCTCCTCGCTCTCGGCAGTTCGGCTTGGACGTGCCAGCCCCGGTCGGTACCCGGCCCGGCTCGTAGTGTGCCGCCAAGCAGCGTCGCGCGCTCGCGCAGTCCGGTAAGTCCGTATCCGTCGCGACCCCGGCCGGTGCGCCGGCCGTTGTCGCGCACGCTCACCCGTACCGTGTGCCGTTCCGCGGCGACCCGAACGACGAGCTCGGTCGCGTCGACCGCATGGCGCAGCACGTTGGTCACCGACTCCTGCACGATCCGGTAGACGGCCGCGTCCACGGCCGGGGGCAGCGCGTCCAGTTCGCCGGCGAGCCCCAGGTCGACCCTGAGGCGACCACTCGGGGTGCGCATCAGGCGCTCCAGATCGGCGACTCCGGCAGGGGGCGCCAGCTCGGCGCCGACCCCGCGGTCGCGCAGCGCGGCGACCATGGCGCGCATTTCCTCCAGCGTGCGCGCCCCTTCCTCCTCGACCCCCTCCAGGGCCTCGACGGCGGCGTACGGGTCGGTGCCCGCGAGCACCCGGCCCGCCTGGGCGATGATCACCATGGCCGACACGTGGTGGGCCACCGTGTCGTGCAGTTCCCGGGCGAGCTGCTCGCGCTCGCGGGAGCGCACCTGCTCCAACTGCCGCTCGCGAGCGGTCACCCGGAACCGCACGGCGGCCCCGACCACGCCGGGCAGCAGGAGGACGACGAAGGCCGCGACCTTTTCGACGACCGAGGTCCCGTCCGTGACGACACACAGCGCGCCGACCGAGAGGATCACCGCGTCGCCCAGCATGATCTCGCGTCCCGATCCCCACCGGGGCAGCGCGTACACCAGCACGAGCACGACCCCGCCGGTGTACAGGCCGACGGGCTCGCGCGGTGCGGCGACGAGCGAGGCCACCGCAAGCAGGCTCACCGAGCCGAACGCCAGCGTCACCATCGCCAGCGGGCGGGTCCGGCGCCACAGGGGCAGCAGGCACAGCCATACGGTGAGCACCACCGCCACCGGCCGCCACACGACGTTCTCGCGCAGGGTGGCCTCCAGCGCCACACCGGCAAGGCCCGCGGCGACCAGCGCCCAGTCCCGCCACACCCGGGCGGGCGCGTCGGGCGGCCGGGGTTCGGTCCACAGGGTTCGCAAGTCGTCTCGGAGCACGGTTCTCAGCCTAGGGACCGCGGCGTCCCGCGCATCGGCCGAAAGGACGGGTCGTCACTCCACCCCGGGGACGACGGATGCGCGGCCCGCGGGCCGATGCCGCGGAGCGCCGTGGCGACGAGCCTCGGCATGGTCGGCCGTACAAGGACGGCAGACGAGGTGGTTGGAGGACCCGATGCTCTCGAAAGCCCTGTTGCGCCTGGGCGCAAGCGCCGCCCGCCATCCCTGGCGGGTGATCACGGCATGGCTGATCGCCGCCACGCTCGCCGTCCTCGCCGCCGTCGCTTTCGGCGGGCGGACCGCGGACTCGATGACCGCTCCGGGACTGGACTCCCAGCGGGCCGCGGAACTGATCGAGCGGGCCGGCACCGGCCAGGAGGGGATGACCGCCCAAGTGGTCGTCACCCCCCTCGACGGCGCTGCGACGTTCTTCGACGACGACGGCGCGCGCACCGCTCTCACGCGGCTGCGGGCCGAGGTGAACCGGCTGCCGCACGTGCTCGGCACGAGCGACCCGGCGGGGGCGCTCGACGCCGGCGGGGACACCGCCGTGCGTGGCGGCCTCGTTTCGGCCGACGGGCGGATCGCGGTCGTCCGGGTGCAGTACCCCGACCAGAACCGGCTGTCGGCCGAGGACCTCGACGCCCTCGTCGATCTCGGCGACCGGCTGCGCGCCGAGCTGCCGCTGCGCATCGAGATGGGCGGGAACCTCTTCTACGCCTTCTCCGACCCCGACGGCGGCGTGAGCGAGCTGATCGGCCTCCTCGCCGCGGCCGCGATCCTGTTCCTGGCGTTCGGGTCGCTCGTCGCCGCCGCGCTGCCGATCGGCATGGCGGTCTTCGGGCTGACCGTCGGGGTCGCCACGATGACGGTACTGGCGGGGGTGACGGAGGTCCCCACCTTCGCACCGGTCCTGGGCAGCATGGTCGGGCTCGGAGTGGGCATCGACTACGCGCTGTTCGTGCTCGCCAGGCACCGGGAGTACCTCGCGTGCGGGCTCGATCCGCAGGTGGCGGCCGGACGGGCGGTGGCAACGGCGGGGCGGCCGGTGGTCTTCGCCGGCGGCACCGTCGTCGTGTCGATCCTCGGCCTGGCGGTCGCGAACGTGCCGTTCATGACGGTGGGCGGGGTTGCCGTCTCGATCGTCGTCCTGACGATGGTGCTCGCGTCGGTGACGCTGCTGCCGGCCTTCCTCGGCGCGGCGGGCCCGCGCCTGGCCCGGGTCGGCCGGATCGGCCGGGCCCTGCGGACCAGGAAGCCGGGCCGACTCGCACGGCGCCGGGACCCGGCGGAAGGCGCCGCCCACGCCGCCGGGTGGCGTCGCTGGATCGGGCACGTCAGCCGCCACCCGGTGCCGTACGCGGTCGGCGCCGCGGCGCTGCTGCTGACGGCGACGCTGCCCGTGCTCGGCCTGCGCGTCGGCCTGCCCGACGACGGCTCACTGCCCCAGAGCCGTACCGAGCGCCGGGCCTACGACCTCGTCGCCGAGGGCTTCGGCCCGGGCACCAACGGTCCCCTCGTCATTGCCGCGGACCTCACCGGTGATCCGGGAGCGCTGGACCGACTCGTCGAGGCGGTCGCGGCGGATCCTGGCATCGCGTCCGTCGCGCCGACGCACATCGATCGGGCCACCGGCATCGCGACCCTCGTGGTGTTCCCGACCACCAGCCCTCAGGACAAGGCCACGACCGACACCATCGCCCGGCTGCGCACCGACGTGCTGCCCACGGCGATCGCTGACGGCCCGGCCAGGGTCCACGTCGGCGGCGCCGCCGCGAGCCTGTCCGATGTGGGCCAACGCACCAGCCAACGCCTGCCGGCGCTCGTCGCCGCCGTGCTGGCGATGTCGTTCCTGCTGCTGATGCTGGTCTTCCGCTCGATACTCGTACCGCTGAAGGCGGTACTGCTGAACCTGCTGAGCATCGGCGCGGCCTACGGCATCATGGTCGCGGTCTTCCAGTGGGGCTGGGGAGGCGCACTCATCGGGCTGGAAGCGACGGTTCCGATCGTGTCGTTCATCCCGATGTTCCTCTTCGCCATCCTGTTCGGCCTGTCGATGGACTACGAGGTGTTCCTCCTCTCCCGCGTACGCGAGGAGTACCTGCGCACCGGCGACAACGGCACGGCGATCGTCGAGGGCGTCTCGGGCACGGCCCGGATCATCACCTCGGCCGCCCTCATCATGGTGGCGGTCTTCCTGTCCTTCGCCGTCGCCGACGACCCCTCCATCAAGATGTTCGGGCTCGGCCTGGCCACCGCGATCTTCATCGACGCCACGGTCGTACGCATGGTGCTGGTACCGGCGACCATGACCCTCCTCGGCCGGGCCAACTGGTGGCTGCCGAAATGGCTGGACCGAATCCTTCCCCGCGGCCCGGTCGGCACCGACGCGGAAGTCCACGGGTAGGACCCCGAGTCCACGGCTGGTCGACCGTTGACTCAACTGCTGCGCATGGACGCCATCGAGGCACGGTGGCGGGGGCCGGCGGCGATGACGTACCGGGCCCGGCATCGCGCGGCGGCGGAGGACGCCGTAAGGATCAGGGGGACCACGAAGCTGCTCGCTGAGGCGATGCGCCGCACTCGGACTGGACGAGGCCGACCACGCAGTCGCCGTGGCAGAACAGGGAATGGAGCTCGAACCGCCGGGAGACCACTCCCCGGGCAGCTGGCTCAGTGCCGTTGCCGATGAGCTGAGCGCCTTCCGGCCCATGATTCATGGCCGGGGGCTACAGCGATGCTTGGCAGCGGATCGGAGAGCGGCGCCGGCGAGGGGCCTGCGATGTCCCTGTCGCAGGGGCCGCACCAGGTCAGGACCCTCTTCCGGATCTTCGAGGGGGATCGCCGGCACACCCGGCAGGCAGGCGACTCGGCGCCGGGACTACCATGTCGCGCGCCCTGCAGCGGGTCGCGTGGAGGAGGCGCTGACCAGATGAACAAGACGGCCAGGAGCGAGTGGTGGGAGATGCTGCCCGCTGGGATCCGCGATGAGATCGATGGGTACGTTCTTCAGGACTCCTACTTGGGAGCGATCAGAATCGTCGTCGACGTCGGCCTCGCCGCCCACGGCATAGGGGTTGGTACCGCACAGCTCATAGTCGGTGACCGCTATCTCCACTACGGCGACAGAGTCGCCCGTACGCCGGACAGTCCCCTTGACCTTGAGTCCCTGGCCTACCGCGCTGCCGGGAGCGACGGCCGCATCGTGGCAATCGAGGCGGTGTGGGACGGCGACACCGTCCACGGCTGGTTCGTGCACCTGACGGCTGTCACCGTCGACCCCGTAGGTGAACACCCGTTGGCCACGATCTTTCGCTCAGCAGCCTGCCTGTATCTCGGAACAGACGATGGTCCGCGTCACCCGTCGGCGGCCGCCGCCGACCGGGCCGGCCGCGCCCTGGCTGCTCAGCTCTCAGTTCCCTTCCACTTCGCGAGTCCGGACACGCCTGACGACGAGGCTCCCCGCTGGGCTCCTTGAGCGACGAGGAGCCTCTCGAAGCAAGACCTGGCGACGGCCTGATGAAACGGGTGGTCGAAGACGACGTACAGGCTGACGCAGACGACCGCCATCAGCAGGCTCGCGAAGCCTTCCGAGTCTTTCGCGCTGCTGCCCGTATATGCGGCCGATTCCCCCGCCCACACGGGGTCCCCCTGCGTATCAGCCGGCCTTCGTGCGCGCCGACAGTCCTCTCATCAGACGGGCGGCGCCGGCGGCGTAGGCGACGCCGAAGAGGAGCGCGGCGAGGAACGCCAGGTGCCGGGAGAATCCGTCGATGAGCGGGAAGACCTGCCAGTGGGTCAGGTAGATGTACAGGGAGCTGGTCGCTAGGAGGCCGGCCAGTTGGTTGAGGCGCTCGCGGCTGGGGACGGTGGGAACCCAGACCAGCAGCGCGAAGCCGGCCATGATGATCGCCTCGCGGCCGGGGTCTCCGGGGAAGAAGCCCGGCACGGTGGCCAGGGCCGTAGCGGTGACCAGGAGGCGCTGCCGCACGGTAGTGGCCTTCGCCGCTGCCCAGCCGAGGGCGAAGAGCCAGAAGACGGTGATGGCGTCAGGGATCTGCTCGTGGTCCGGCAGACCGACGAGGTCGTATCGGGTGAGTAGTCCCAGGCCGGCGAGGGCCAGGGGCAGGGCGTACGGGAAGCGGCGCTCCGCCCGGTCCACGACCGGGAGGCTGATGATCGCGACGGCGGCGATCAGGATGTAGACCAGGGCCTCGACGAACCAGAACTGCATCCCGGTCTGTAGGTCTTCCGGCCCGAAGACACTGTCGAGCAGGAAGAGGTTGGCGAGCGTGTAGTCGTCGTTGAGGAGCATGATCAGGCCGATCCAGGCCATGCTCGGCAGCGCGACGCGAGCGATGCTGGTCCCGACCCGGCGTATGCGTACGCGCCGTTCGGCGGCGGTGAGGTGGAAGCGGGCGAAGTTGTAGCCGGCGACGGCCAGCAGGATGTGCGCGCCGCCCTTGATGCCGAAGACATGGATGTGGGATCCGACGATGCAGAAGATCGCCAGGGCGCGGAGCGCGACGCTGGTCTCCAGCACCCGCTTGCGGGAGGAGGGAACCGGCTGTTCGGGCTGCCAGAGGTCCCGGATCGGTGTCGTGTGCCAGTTGGCCGGCAGGTGGCCGAGTCGCTCTTCGAGGTGGATCGACATCTCGACGTACGAGAGGGAGTCTCCGCCCAGGCTGACGAACGAGCTGTCGTCGGTCACCTCCGTGCGGTCGAGGATCCGCGCATAGAGCAGGCAGAGGCTTTCCGGGACGTCATCCGGGGCGGGCTCGGGGCCGGTGGCGGTATCAGGCGCGTGGCGGCTCAGTTCGCGGACAGCCCGGTAATCGGGCTTGCCCGTGGGCAGACGGGGGAGGTCCGGGAGGATGCGGACGCGGACCGCACGGGCCGGCAGACCGCATTCGTCGGCCACGAGCCTGCCTATCCTGCGGGCTTCGGAGTCGCGGGCGCCTACGGCCACGACCCGGAGGGCCTCGTCGTCACCGGCGCACAGGGCGGTGACGCCGTGCCGGGAGAGCATCGCCTCGACCTGCCCGGGGTCGATGCGCAGGCCGAGGATCTTCGCGAACCGGCTACTCCGGCCGACGATCTCGTACAGCCCATCGGAAGTGCGCCGCGCGATGTCGCCGGTGTGGAGTTCGTGCACGGTCCGGCCCAGCGCGAGGTCGCCGGGGGAACGGGCGTAGCCGAGCATGACGTTGGGGCCCGAGTAGACCAGTTCACCGGTGGTGTCATCACGGCGGTCGGGTAGTGGCTGAAGGCGGAAGGAGCCGCCGGGGATGGGGATTCCCGCCGCCTCGGGGCGGGTTTCCGCGAGGCGAGGCGGCAGGTAGGCCATGCGGGCCGTCGCCTCGGTCTGGCCGTACATGACGAAGAGCTTCCAGCCGGCGGCGCGGCCGAGTGCGGCGTACCGCCGGACCCGGTCGGGTGCCAGGCGGCCGCCGGCCTGGGTGACGTAGCGCAGGTGGGGCAGTGCCATGGCGGCGAAGCCGACCCGGTCGAGCAGGTCGAAGGTGTACGGAACCCCGGCGAATGCCGTCCCCCGCGCGGCCTTGAAGAGGTCCCAGAAGCAGGTGTCCGCGACCGAAAGGTCGGTCAGGATCAGCCCGGCGCCACGCAGCAGGTGGCTGTGGACGACGGACAGGCCGTAGCAGTAGTGCAGGGGCAGGGTGGTCGCGGCGCGGTCGGTGTCCCGGATGTCCAGGTACTGCGCGATGGACTCCGCGTTTGCCTGGAGGTTCTCGTGTGACAGCCGGACGAGCTTCGGCGATCCGGTCGAGCCCGAGGTGCTCAGCAGCAGGGCGAGGTCCGGGTGGAGCTCGTGCGCCGAGACCTCGCGCCGCTCGTCGAGCCGCCATTGCCCGCCCTCGGCATGGGCCACGACATCCGGGTCGTACGCGTCGATCAGCGACTGGACGGCTTCGGGATGGTCGCCCGGCACCAGGAGCACAGGGTGTCCGGCCGTGAGGGCGGCGAGGTGGACGACGAGGGCTTCGACGGTGTTGGCGCCGACCAGCAGAACCAGACGGCGTTCCCGGCCGAGACGCTGGGCCGTCTCGGCCACGCGTACGGCCAGCTCGGCGTAGCTGACCCGACCGTCGGCCGTGATGACGGCGGTCCGGTCGCCGTGGGCGGCGAGGCCGAGGGCGAACGGGACGGACGCGGTGCCTGGGAACAGGTCGGGAAGGACGGTCACGGGCGAATCTTAGGAAACCCTTACCTCGCCCGATAGTCACAGGAAAGTCACAGATGGCTCATGGAAGATCCACAGGAAAATAAGCGGTAGAGTCGGCTCCGCCGATGGATGAGTGCGGCCGGATTGTTGCGTGCGTCACCCTTGACCTTTAGGTTAGCTTTACCTTACTTATGGGGCGGTACCCGTTCTCCGCTGCCCTTGTAGGAAGGCTTCCCATGCGACGCCCCTTGGTCCGACGCTTGACCGCGCTCTTCGCGGCGGCACTCCTCCTCCCCGCCGTCGCGGCCTGCGGCGTCGACGAGGACGACGCGGGCCTTGTCATCTACTCGGGCCGCAACGAGAAGCTGGTCAAGCCGCTCCTCGACGAGCTGGAGAAGGCCGTCGGCACCACGGTCGCCGTCCGTTATGGCGAGAGCGCCGAACTCGCCGCCCAGATCCAGGAAGAGGGCGGCAAGACCAAGGCCGGCCTGTTCTTCTCCCAGGACGCCGGCGCCCTCGGGGCCCTGTCCAGCAAGGGCCTGCTGGACAAGCTGCCCCAGGAGTCGCTCGACAAGGTGGACCCGGCGTTCCGTGGCGGCGCGGGCGACTGGGTGGGCACCTCCGGACGCTCCCGCGTCCTCGCCTACGACCCCGACAAGGTCGCCAAGGCCCCGGACACCGTCCACGACCTGGTCAAGCCGGAGTGGAAGGGCAGGATCGGCTACGTCCCGACCAACGCCTCCTTCCAGGCCTTCGTCACCGGCATGCGCGTCCTGGAGGGCGACGACGCCACCCGCGCCTGGCTCAAGGGCCTGAAGGTCAACGAGCCGAAGGTGTACGACAACAACCTCAAGGTCCTCGACGCGGTCGGCAAGGGCGAGGTCTCCCTCGGACTGATCAACCACTACTACTGGTACGAGCGCGTCGCCGAGAAGGGTGAAGGCAAGGTCAAGGCGAAGATCCACTTCCTTTCCGGAGGAGACCCCGGCGCCCTCGTCAACGTCGCCGGTGTCGGTGTCATCAAGGGCAGCGACCAGACCCCGGCCGCGCAGAAGGCCGTTGACTTCCTGCTCTCGGAGAAGGCGCAGAAGTACTTCGCCGACGACACCAAGGAATACCCGCTGGCTGCTGGTGTGACCAGCTCGGTCAAGGGCCTGCCGCCGTTGTCGTCCCTCGAATCGCCCAAGATCGACCTGGGCAAGCTGGACTCGCTTCAGGAGACCCTGAAGCTGCTCCAGGAAGCCGGGATGGTCTGACCCGCATGCATTCAACGGATCCCGGCACGCAGACGGATCCGGCCGCCCGCCCGACCGGCGTCACCCCGCCGGCCGGGCGATCGCGTGCCGGGCGCCGTCCGCCCGCCGTCCTCCTGGTCCCGGCGACCGTCGCCGCGGTGTTCGCACTGCTGCCCCTCGGCTACCTCGCGGTCCGCTCGCTGGAGCGCGGCCCCGCCTTCGCCTGGGACGTCATCGCCAACGAACGCACCGCCCAATTGCTCGGCCGCAGCCTCGGACTTGCCGGCGTGGTCGTCTCGGCCTGCCTGATCATCGGCGTGTCACTGGCCTGGCTGACCGTACGCACCGATCTGCCCGGCGCCCGGGCCTGGTCGGTGCTGGTCACCCTGCCCCTGGCCGTGCCGAGCTACGTCGCCGCGTTCGCCTGGCTGTCCGCCTTCCCGGAGCTGGCCGGCTTCACGGGGGCGGCGCTCGCCCTCACGCTGGTGAGCTTCCCGTACGTCTACCTGCCCGTCACCGCCGCCCTGCGCGGCACCGACCCGGCGCAGGAGGAGGTCGCCCGCTCGCTGGGCCACGGCCCGCTCAAGACCTTCCTGCGGGTGACACTGCCGCAGTTGCGGCCTGCGGCTGCCGGGGGAGCCGTACTCGTCGCGCTGTACGTGCTCTCCGACTTCGGCGCCGTGTCCCTGATGCGGTACGACACGTTCACCCGCGGCATCTACACCTCATACCGGGCCAGCTTCGATCGCACCCCGGCGGCCGCCCTCAGTCTCGTACTCGTCGTGATGACGATCGCCCTGGTCGCCGCCGAGGCACGGACCCGCGGCCGGGCCGGCCACGCGCGAACGGGCGGCGGCACCGCGCGCCCCGCCGTCCCCGCACTGCTGGGCCACTGGCGGCTGCCCGCGCTGGCCTGGTGCGCGACGGTCACCGGCGTCGCCGTCCTCACCCCGCTGGCGACCCTCGGGTACTGGCTGGCCGTCGGGAACTCCGCGACCTGGGACCCGGCGACACTCTTCGACACGGCTGCCACCACCCTTGGCGTCGCCGCCGCGGGAGCCGCGCTCACCACCCTGCTCGCCCTGCCGGTCGGCGTCATCGCCGCACGGTACCGAGGCCGGACGGCCGGGCTGCTGGAGCAGTCGGCCTACGCCGGCCATGCGCTCCCGGGCATCACCGTCGCCCTGTCGCTGGTCTTCTTCGCGGTCCGCTACGCCGAGCCGATCTACCAGGAACTCCCGCTGCTGGTCTGCGCGTACGCCGTGCTCTTCCTGCCCGTCGCCGTCGCCGGGACCCGCGCCGCCGTGCTCCAGTCCCCGCCCGTCCTGGAGGACGTGGCCCGCTCGCTGGGCCGCTCCCCGCTGCGCGTGCTGCGCGAGGTGACCGTGCCGCTGGCCGCCCCCGGGGTCGCCGCCGGAGCCGCGCTCACCTTCGTCGTCTGCATGAAGGAACTCCCCGCCACCCTCCTGCTGCGCCCCACGGGAATGGACACCCTGGCCACCCGCCTCTGGACCGAGACCGGCACCGGATCCTTCGCCGCCGCCGCGCCCTACGCCGCCGCGCTGATCCTGCTGGCCGCCATCCCGTCCTACCTCCTCGGAAGGCACCGCACATGACCGATCTGCAGATCGCCGGACTGGCCAAGGCGTACGGTCCCGGTGCGGCGCCGGTCCTCGACGGCCTCGACCTCACCGTCCCCGGCGGCGCGCTGACCGCCGTCCTCGGCCCCTCCGGCTGCGGCAAGACCACGCTGCTGCGCATCATCGCGGGCTTCCTGCGCGCCGACGCGGGCACCGTCACCCTCGACGGACGTACGCTGACCGGCCCCGGAGTCCACCTCCCGCCCGAACGCCGCCGCATCGGCATCGTGCCCCAGGAGGGCGCGCTCTTCCCGCACTTGAGCGTGGCCCGCAACGTAGCCTTCGGCCTGACCGGCCTCGACCGGTCCGCCTGCCGATCTCGTACGCAGGAAATGCTCGAACTCGTCGGCCTCGCCGGCTACGGCGACCGCATGCCGCACGAGCTGTCCGGCGGCCAGCAGCAGCGCATCGCGCTGGCCCGGGCCCTGGCACCGAAGCCCGCCCTGGTCCTGCTCGACGAGCCGTTCAACGCCCTCGACGCCGCCCTGCGCACCGGCGTACGGGCCGACGTGCGCGCGGCCCTGCGCGCCACCGGGGCCACCGCCCTGCTCGTCACCCACGACCAGCAGGAAGCACTCTCCACGGCCGACCTCGTCGCGGTCGTCCGGGAGGGCCGCGTGGCCCAGTGCGCCACGCCGCACGAGGTGTACAGCCGTCCCGCGGACCCCTGGGTCGCCGCCTTCGTCGGTGACGCGGTCCTCGTCACCGGCACCGCGGACCGGGACACGGCGGCCACCGCGCTCGGCCGCATCCCCCTGGCGGACCCGCCCGGCGGGCTCCGCGAGGGCGTCGTACTGTTGCGGCCGGAGCAGCTCCGGCTGACCGACCCGGACGCGGCCGAAGCCAGTGGCACGGTGACCGACGTTCGCTTCTACGGCCACGACGCCATGGTCACCGTCGCCGTCGAAGGCATCGACGAGCCCATCGACGTCCGGGTCCCCAGCCCGGCCGCCGCCCGCCCCGGGGAGCGCACGGGCATCGAGGTGATGGGGGAGGCGACCCTGCACTCCGCTGCCGTGTGATGCGGCTCGCCGGGGCGCCAGACATCGGCGAAGTCCTGCGGGCGGTAGCGGTACTTGACCTTGTGGCCCTTGTCCGTGCCGGTGAGGGCCCATGGGCGCGGTCACCCGGTTCGAGTACGACCGCAACCGACTGCTGTCCCGGACCGATCCGCTGGGCCGCGTGAGCCGCCGCGTCTTCGACGAGCGGGGCCGCACGACCGTGGTGGAGCGCCCGGACGGACGGCAGGCGCGGGCCGAGTACAACGAGATCGGGCTCCCGACACGCACGGTCGGTACTGACGGCAACGCCAGGCGCCAGGAGTTCGACACCAACGGCATCCGGACGTCGGTCACGGAGCCGTCCGGAGCGACCACCCGGTTCAGCGAGCAGTCGTGGACATGCGACGGGGAGGGCAACTGCGTTGCCCACGTGGACGTTCTCGGCGGGGTCACGACCTTCGAGTATGCGGACTTCGATGTCCTGACGGCCCGCACGGGGCCGGACGGCTTCCGCTTCGCGTTCCGCTACGCGTTCCGCTACGACACCGACCCCCACCTCACCCAGGTCACCAACCCCCAGGGATTGACCTGGACTACGCGTACGACCCGGTCGGCCGGGTCACGGCCGAGACCGACTTCGGCGACCGGACGCTGACGTACGGAAGGGATGCGGCTGGGCGGCTCGTGTCCCGGACGGACGTGCTCGGCCAGACCATCCGCTACGGGCGGGACGAGCGGGACGAGCTGGACCGGGTCGTCCGCAAGGACGCCGCCGGCGCCGTGACGATCTTCGCGTACGACTCCGGCGATCAGCTCGCGGAAGCGGTCGGCCCGGATGCAACGCTCACGCGCTTGCGCGACCGGTACGGCCGCCTCAAGTCCGAGACGGTGAACGGCCGGACGACGGGGTGCGCGCACGACGAGCTCGGCCGTCGCACCGGCCGCACGACCCCGACGGGGGCGGTCAGCACCTGGACCTACGACGCGGTCGGCTCCCTCACCGCACTGACCGCGGCCGGCCTCCCCATCGCGTTCGCCTACGATGCGGCCGGCCGGGTGGCCGCCGTCCGGGCGGAGGGTTGGACCGAGAGGTACGCCTACGACGGAGCGGGCAACCAGACGGCCGCCTCCTGGCCCGCCACCCACCCGGGCCAGGACGCCGTGGGGCCACGTGAGTACTCCGGCACGACGATCACGCGCTTGCTGAAGATGACGTACAGGCTCACGCAGACGACCGCCATCAGGAGGATTGCGAAGGGGTAGCCGCCTGACGCTGCGCGAAGTCGAACCCGAGGACACCGCTGACCTCCTGGCCATCTACGGGGACCCCGAGGCCACCCGGCGCCTCGGCTTCGAGCCCCGCACCCGCGACCAGGCCCAGGGGATCGTCGACCGGTCCATCGCCTCCGCGAAGGACACCCCGCGAACCGAGTACTGCCTTGTCATCACCCCGCTCGGTGAACACAGGCTGATCGGCTACGCGCGCCTGGTGACCGAACCGCAGCCGGCGGCCGACATCGGCTTCGCCCTGAACCAGGGCCCAGTGGGGCAAGGGCCTCGGCACGGAGACCGTCCACCTGCTGTGCGAGCCCGGCTTCAAGGCCCTGGGGGTGCGCCACCCACTTGACCTCTCCTCCCCGCCGTCAACAAACCACCGCTATTCGGCACTGCCCGGATACGCCAAAGCCGCAGGCGCGATCGTTTCTGCGCCTGCGGCTCGCAGGGGGGCGCACGGCGGTGCGCCCCCCACGCCGGTCGGCAACCAGCCAGAAGAGGCCTGCCTACGCCCCTCCGCCCAGACCGGCACCGGGCTATGCTGCGAACAGAACGTCCCCGTTCCAGACCCTGACGGCGCGTTGCCTGCCAGATCTCGTGTCGTGGCCCGGACTCACGATCCGCCGGCCCCGGCGCATCCGAGGGCGTGGTTCGTCCCCATCCTGGAAAGCAGGTTGCCGGACCGGCCTTGCCCGCCGCGCGCACATCCGCACCGGGAAGTGACCGGAGGAGCCGGGGAGTCCGGCGCCGACCGGTCCTGCCCGGCTGGTCCCGAACCGAGGCGCCCCATCATGCGTGTCCCCGATCCGAACGCCCACAGGTACGACGAGAACGGCCGGGTGCTGATCGCTCCGGCCGGTGAGCTCGACATATGCACCGTCCACTCGCTGCGCGCGGCACTGGAGCGATGCCTGCACGACGGCGTCCGCACCGTCGACATCGACCTGTCCGCCGTCACCTTCTGCGACTGCAGTGGCCTGGGCGTCCTCCTCTCCGCGTGGTGGCGCATCACAGCGGCGGGAGGAACCCTGAGGCTGCACCACCCGCCGCCCGTACTGGTCCGGATCATCGACATCACCCGTTCAGGTTTCCTGCTCGGCGACCGTCCCGCCCCTGCGTTCCCCACCGCCCTGGGCGGTGTGCTGTGACGGACACGTCGCCGCTGGGGCGTTCTCAGAGGGGCCGCCGCGGGGTTCCGTACGGTCCCGACGACATGTCCGCGATCCGCCTGCGGCGGCTGAACCGATGGCAGGCCGAGGGACTGAAAGAGGACGTGGCGGACCTGTACGTGGAATCCTCCCACCCGTTGGCGGGTACGGCCCACAGCAGCCGGGAAGCCTTCCTGCACCGCCTCACGGGCGATGTCAGGCGACCCGGATTCGCCATGCTGGTCGCGGAGCGGGCCACCTTGCTCGGATGCGTCTTCGGCTTCCCCCTGCGGCGCGACGGCTCTTGGTGGAGGGGGTTTCTCGGGCCCCTTCCCCGTGACATCGAACAACTCACTGCCTCCGGACACGTCTTCGCCGTCACCGAAGTCGTGGTCGCCCCGCACGGACAGGCCCTCATCCTCGGCAGGCGGCTGCAGGAGCGGCTGCTGGACGACCATCGTGCGTCGCTCGGCGCCACCCTGGTGCCCGAGTCCGACGTCAGGGGCCTGGCGGCCTTCCGGTCCTGGGGATGGCGCGAGGTCGGCGAGGTCCACAGGCCGCCCGGCACAGCGCTGCACCGGGCGCTGGTGCTGCCCCTCGGGAGGGCGCCGGCAGCCGCGTCCGGCCAGGGGCTCCCCGCCGGCACCCGGCGGCCGGAGCGGTGACGGGTGGCCGGTTGGCCAGGATCCGGGTACTGGTGGCCGAGGAGGCGGCTCGGCGAGGCGAACGGATCGCGGTGGTGGACGTGTGCACGGCCGCGGTGGCCGCGCTTCCGATCGACGGAGCAGGGGTGTCGGCCATGTCCAAGGCCTCGGCCGGCCATCCCCTGTACGCCACCGACCCGGTGAGCGAGCGGGTCGAAGAACTTCAGCTCACGCTGGGCGAGGGCCCCGGTGTGGATGCCTTCGCCCTTGGGGCGGCCGTCCTGGCTCCCGATCTGCGGGCCTACGGGGAACGGCTCCGATGGCCCGTGTTCGCCCTGGAAGCCGTCACCGCCGGTGCGGTGGCGGTGTTCGCGTTCCCCTTGCGGATCGGTGGGATCAGTCCCGGAGTGCTGGACCTCTACTCCGAGGTGCCGGTCGAGCTGGACTCCGCAGAACTGGCCGATGCCATGGTGTTCGCCGACACCGCCACGCTCGTGCTCCTCGGTGCCCGGATCGACTCGGCGGATGGGCCGCTCGAGGAGCTCGGCGGCTACCGGGCCGAGGTCGACCAGGCCACCGGCATGCTCACCGTCCAGCTCGGTGTGGACATCGAGGAGGCGTTCGTCCGCCTGCGCGCCTACGCCTATGCCCACGGACGGCGGCTCGCCGAGGTGGCAGCCGACGTGGTGGCCCGCAGGCTGCGGTTCTCGCCGGACCGGGACGTGTACGAGGAACGGAGCGCCCCCGACGATGCCTGACAACAGAAGGTGTACACGATGAATGAGCAGCTCCTCGCCAAGGCATTCGTCGAACTTGCGGACAACTTGGTCGCGGACTTCGACCTGATCGACTTCCTCCGCATGCTGACCGACAGATGTGTCGGCATGCTCGATGTGAACGCGGCCGGCGTACTCCTCGCGGACCGCAATGGTGAACTCCGCGTGATGGCCGCCTCCGACGAGCGGGTGCGCCTGCTCGAACTGTTCCAGCTCCAGAACGACGAAGGCCCGTGCCTCGAGTGCTTCCACACCGGCGTACCCGTCACCATCCCGGACCTGAGCACGGAAGCCGCCCGCTGGCCGCGCTTCACCGCGCAGGCCCGCCACAGCGGGTACTCGGCGGTCCAGGCCCTGCCGATGCGCCTGCGGGACGAGGTCGTAGGAGCGCTGAACCTGTTCCGCACCCTCCCGGGGCCCTTCGATCCGGCGGCCACGCCCATCGCCCAGGCCCTGGCCGACGTTGCCACCATCAGCCTCCTGCAGCAGCGCTCCTCCCAGCAGAGCACAGTGCTCAACGAGCAGTTGCAGACCGCGCTGAGCAGCCGTGTGCTGATCGAGCAGGCCAAGGGCAAGCTCGCCGAACGCCAGGGCATCGGCATGGAGGAGGCCTTCACGGCACTTCGCAGCTACGCCCGCGCGCACAACCGGCGCCTGTCCGACCTGGCCGGCGCCTTCATCGACGGAACCGAGCCCCTCGCCGACCTGGTCACCTGACCGTCAGTGCGGTTCTTCGCGGTCGCGGTCGCGGCGGTCCTCACGGTTCCGGCGGCCACGGTGCTGTCGGGCATAGCGGCGGTCCCAGCGGTGCTGCTGGTCACGGTGGTCCCGGTAGTCGCCGTAGTCGTCGTAGCCGTGGTGGTCGTCGTAGCCGCGGCGGTCGCCCTGATGGCCCGAGCCGCCCCGCCGTCGGCGGCGCACGAGTGCGAAGAGCAGTACGGCAGTGGCCACCCACAGCAGGTGGTTGGAGTAGCCGAAGAGGATCAGGGCCACCAGGAGCACGAGAAGCACGACGGACACGAGCGGTCCCTTCCACAGCGGAACAGATCATCGCTGCCGGGGACCGGGGCTTCATCCAGCAGCGTAGTCCCCCGAGGCGCCCGGCGACAGTCGTCGGGCCCATTGACAGGCGACACCGCCCGGCGTTGACTGACGCAGACGGTGTTGGGCCGTACCATCCGGGAAAGCTCCGGAGCCAGGCCTTCCACCCTTCGCTTCGCCCGGACCCCGCGGAACGCAGGTAGCACCCCCCTGTGACCGCTGTGCAGGTCCCGGCCGTGCCCTTGCCGGACTCTTCTCCTCCTGCCGGCACCGACGCGACATAGAACGAGGAGAGTCGACGGGTATGCAGCACAACGACTTACGAGCCCGGAACAGCGGGGGGCCGCCATGTCCAGGTCCGTGATCATCATCGCGGCCCTCGTTGCCGCGGCCCTCGTCGCCGTGACGGCCGTCCTCTTGGCCACGCTCGGCCACCGCCGGATCGGGCGCGGTCTGAAACGGCGCTTCGGCCCCGAGTACGAACGCCTCGTGACCCGCCACGAAGGGGACACCAAGGCCGCGGACCGAGAACTCGGCGAACGCCTGAAGCGGCACGGTTCCGTCAGGGAACGGCCGCTTTCATCGGCTTCCCGGGAGCAGTACGCGGCCCAATGGGCCGTGATCCAGAAGCGGTTCGTCGACTCCCCGCAGGAGGCGGTCGCCGAGGCCGACGCGCTGTTGGCACGGCTGACGTCGGACCGGGGCTTTCCGGTCGGCGGGCCGTTCGAAGAGCAGCTCGCCGCGCTCTCCGTCCACCACGCGAAGCACGTCGACGGCTATCGCGGCCTGCACGGGGCCGTCCACGGCCGAGGCAGCACGGAGCAGAGCCGCAGGGCCATGACCGGGGCCCGGGACCTCTTCGACGCCTTGGTCGCACAGCATCCGGCCGACTCGGGCCGGCACCGTCCGCAGCGTCCCCACGCCGAGGGAAGTAGCACGCGATGACCTACGACCAGGAACGCGCACGGCAATCCCCGGTCCGGAGCCCGCTCCCCCCTCGCGGGGGCCCGGCTCCTCTTACGGTGCCCGTCGAGGGTTCGACCGAGGCCCGCACGGACACCCCGGTCCCCGTGTCACTGCTCGCGCAGAGCGACCGGGACAGGCTGACCCTGCACCTCCAACACGCCCTCGGCACCTTCGTCCAGAGCCCGCGCGAGGCGGTCGAGGAAGCCGACAGAGCCTTGGCCGACGCCACCACCCGCGTGACGGCCGCGCTCGTGGAGCGGCGGCGCGCCATCGGCTCCACCCACCGGGACCGCGGCACCGAAGCCGAGACGGAAGACCTGCGGCTCGCCATGCGCCAGTACCGGGAGATCACCTTGCGGCTGCTGCGCATGTGAGCGTCCCTGTTCCGATCGGCCCCTGACAGCCGGCGGGGACGGCCCGTCCTCCCCGATGAGCTGACCCGCCGGCCTCTCGCCGTCACCGTACGAACGAAGCGTGGGGTCCCGTTCCCGTGAGGAGTGGCAGCCCCCAAGGGCCGCGCTGCAGCAGGAGGTGGTGTGTGCCTGGATGCCAATGGCCACGCGGCTCGCCCCTCTGCTCCAGCGCGTAGCCGTCAGCCTCACCGGCAAGCATCAGCAACAGCTCCTGCACGCCGGGGGCTTGCCCGATCAGCATCAGCGTCGTTCGTGGTGGGCCGGCAGCGGCCAGGCAGGGCCGCAGGACGACCGGGCGCCGGGAGTTGCCTGACGTCATGGCGTCGCCGGGCGCTGGTGCCCCACCTCGCGCGCGAGGTCCAGCCCGAGGATCCGGTCGAGGAAGGCGAACGTTTCGAATTTGGCACCGGCCGGCACATCGGCGCGCCCGGCCACGCTGCGCAGCACGTCCAGGACGACTGGGACGCCGAGGTCGTCGGCGAGCGCGGCTTGGGCCTGTCGCAGCGCGTCGGCGGGGATCGATCTGGAGGGCTCCTGCGCCCAGTCGGCCACCTGCTGCCGCCAGCGCCGCAGCGTCCGCCGGGCCTCGGTGAGCCCGGAGTCGGCGACCGTGACCGGCGTGCGGTGGGCGTGCCCGAGCAACAGCAGCCTTACGGCCAGCGGATCGGTCCCCGCCAGGGCGAACTCGTCCAGAAGACCCAGGGCGGGGAGAGCGGCTCCGTCCGGGATGTCTCCGTCCTGTGGTGCCGGGCTGACCCGGCCCACGTCGACCCGGACTCCGCCGACCTCGTCCTGAGTGGCAGCGCCGTACGCGAGAAGGTGCACGTCGGCAGCGGCGCAGAGCGTCTCGGTCACCTGGTGTGCACCGACGGTGGCGGGCGGGTGGATGCCGAGAACGGCCATGGCGCGATCGAGCGCCTGGCCTTGCTCATGCGGCAGGTCCGGTGTGACGAGGACCGTGAGGGCCTGCAGACCACGCAGCTCCGCGGTACGTGCCAGCACGTCACCGACCAGGGGTGCCCGCAGGTCCACCGCGCCGACCCGGGCGCCGATGGCCGACAGGTGGACACAGATGCGGAGCAGGTGGCGGCGTCCGGAAGGAATCTCCACGAAGCGGCCGGTCCGGATGTCGGCAATGCGCAGCATGATGCGAAGGCTAGTCCTGAAGACCTCCGGTACCGGGGAGGACCTGAGCAGAACGTCGACGTGCCGCCGTGCCGGCCTGAGGGAGGCTCAGCAGCGGACGGGGCTCACCACCAGGCGCCTGCGGACAGCGGGCCGACCGGCAGCCTGGCGAGGGAGCCGATGTCGGATGCGCGCGCCCCGCCTTCGCTCTCCCAGGCGTCTTCGCGGTTCCGGAGGTCGGGAAGTCGGCCGATGACTCCTTCGGCGGCGATCAGCGCGCGGCAGGTCAGGACGCTGCCGGGGACGGCGGCGGCAGCCATCAGGCGGGCCGCGGCGGCGGGGGCGGTCTGGGGCGGGACGACGAGGAGGTCCCAGCGGCCGACCGTGTAGGAGAACAGGATCAGCTTGTCGGGGTCCTGTTCGGTGAACCAGCCCACGTGCAGGGTGTGTCCGGCGACGGGCACCTTGTGCGGGATGACGGGCCAGCGGGTGGGGTTAACGGTGACGCGGGTGATGCGCCCCCAGGGCTCTGCCAAGGCGGCGACGAGAACGGGGAGTTCGGCTGCGAGGTCACGGGAGCGGGGCCACCAGGCGCCGTCCAGCTGCCCGGAGAGGGTGGTCTTCGGCGTGAGCACGAGGCGAGCGGGGCGAGGAGGCGCGGCAGCGGGAGGCGCGGGTGCCGCGGCAGGCGTGGTGCGTTCCAGGATGACGGTCATGGTGGAGACCTGTCCCCGGGCCGCCCGCAGTTCGACGGCCCAGCGTATTGATCGCCGGAAATGACACCTGAGTTGCATCCGATGCGCGAAATACTCCCGGTAGCTCCATTCTACTCCGGTACGGAGATCGAAAGGGGTTCTGATCAGGTACTTCCGCTGAGGCGGAGCGTTTACGCCCCGGCCGTCTGCGCGACCGACGTGGTCAGCGCGCAGTTGACGTCGACCACGCCTTCCACGGCGCGCGCGAGACGTGCTGCCACCGGAATGAGCGATGCGTCGAGGATGCCGCCGGAGAGGGTGACCACGCCGTGGTGGACGTCGACCCGCACCCTGTGCTGTGCAAGGGGGAACAGTCGGCCGACCACCTCGCGCCGTACCTCGTCCGCGAGTTCACTGTCCGGGCGCAGGAACACCCTGAGCAGGTCGGTGCGGCTGACGATGCCCTGGAGGGTGCCGGCCGGGTCGACGACCAGGAGTCGTTTGATGTTCCGTTCCGCCATGAGCCGCGCCGCCTGGGCCAGGGTGGTGTCGGGCCGAACGGTGACGGCGGGGGTCGTCATCAGGTCCTTGGCGAGGGTCGAGCCGGCCTTCAGCGTGTCACCGAGCCGCCGCATCTGCTCGATGAGACCGGGGTCGTGATCGCGGAACTCCTCTTTCGGAAGCAGGTCGGCTTCCGAGACCACACCGATGACCCTGGCCGCGCCCTCGCCCTCGCCCTCGCCTTCGCCCTCGCCTTCGATGACCGGTACTGCCGTCACTCGCCACTGCTTCATGACGGCGACGATCTCCTTGAACTCGGCGAGGGGGGTGACGCTGACGACGGTTCTCGTCATCACGTCGCGGACGAGACGTGGACTGGAGGTCATGGAGTGGTGGTCCTCAATGAGAAGGCGAAGGGTTCCCGGGGCCGTCCCGGAGATCGGTGGCGTCCCCCGGTGAAGGAGACCCCGCCATCCACCATCACACGTCCACGCCACGGGCCGGAGGGGCCTGTCGGGCCCCGGTGCGGGACCGTCCGGCCCTGTCCGGGAACCGGGCGGCGGGGAGAGCCTGAGGTGACCTTTGCCGGAGCACGGGAGACATGGAGAGGTGGCGTCATGAAGGCACTCGTCTTCCAGGGACCGGGAAGCAC
The DNA here is from genome assembly GCF_057834385.1 of Streptomyces sp. GL_141. Lineage (NCBI taxonomy): Bacteria > Bacillati > Actinomycetota > Actinomycetes > Kitasatosporales > Streptomycetaceae > Streptomyces > Streptomyces sp. GL_141. The sequence goes on along the minus strand of NZ_CM174402.1, from coordinate 1,545,580 downwards.
CGTGTGGCAGGAGGTGCCGGATCCGGCGATCAAGGATCCCGCCGACGTGATCGTGCGCGTCGACGCCGTGACGATCTGCGGTACGGACCTGCATATCGTCAAGGGTGATCTGCCGGAGGTGACTCCAGGCCGTGTGCTCGGTCACGAGGCCGTGGGCACGGTGGTGGAGTGCGGAGGTGATGTCCGCTCGGTGCGCCCCGGCGACCGGGTCCTGGTCTCTTGCATCTCCTCGTGCGGCCGGTGCCGGTTCTGCCGTGAGAGCCGCTACGGGCAGTGCCGCGGGGGCGGTGGCTGGGTGCTCGGGCACACCATCGACGGCACGCAGGCCGAGTACGTCCGCGTGCCGTTCGCCGACCTTTCCGTGCATCCGCTGCCGAGCACGGTCGACAGCGCCGATGCCGTCCTGCTCGCGGACATCTTCCCCACCTCCTACGAGGTGGGGGTGCTGAACGGCGACGTCCGGCCCGGGGACACCGTCGTCGTGGTCGGCGCCGGCCCCGTAGGTCTCGCGGCCATCGCCACGGCACGGTTGTACTCGCCGGCCCGCGTCATCGCCGTCGATCTCGCGCCGTCCCGGCTGGCGAAGGCGCGCGAGCTGGGGGCGGACGCGGTCGTGAACGCCGCCGAGGAACCGGAAATGCTCGTGGGTGACCTGACCGACGGTCTCGGCGCGGACGTGGTCATGGAGGCCGTCGGCGTGCCCGAGACCTTCGAGATGTGCACCCGGATGGTCCGCCCCGGCGGCCGGGTCGCGAACATCGGCGTCCACGGCAAGCCCGCGACCCTGCACCTCGAAGACCTGTGGATCAAGGACGTCACCATCACCACCGGGCTCGTGGACACCAGCTCCACACCGATGCTGCTGCGCATGCTGGCGGCGGGCCGCCTGCCGACCTCCTCGCTCATCAGCCATCGTTTCGAGCTGGGGCAGATGGAAGAGGCGTACGAGGTGTTCTCCCGCGCCGGCGAGACGGGCGCGCTGAAGGTCGTGCTGGGCGGGCCGCGCCACGACGACCTGGCGGTATCGAACCCGTCGCGCGTCCAGAAGGCGTGATGGCCCAGGTGCTGACGCTGGGGCCGGTCGGCCCCCTCCTCTGTCCCTGTCGGCCCTGCCAAGCGATCTTCCCACCGGGTGATTCTGGAGTGCGGACCTGTTCCGGGTCTCGCTCCCGAAGAGGTGATCCACCATGCCTCGGATCCAGATCTCGGCACCCCGGCCACGGCCGCACCGCCCCCCGCCCCTTGACTTGCGCACGCCGTCGGGGCGCGTCCTGCCGTACTGAGAATGCAGGAAGGGAGACAGGCCCATGAGCGCACAGCGGGTACTGGTCGCCTACGGCAGCAAGCACGGTGCGACCGCCGGCATCGCGGAGGAGATCGGCAGGTCACTGCGCGACGACGGCTTCGAGGTGGTCGTCGCGCCCGCCCAGGACGTGGACGACGTCCGCGGTTACGACGGCGTGGTCCTGGGCGGTTCGCTGTACGCCGGCCGCTGGAACTGAACGCACCCCACAGCACAGCAGTCGGCGCCGCCGTGCGGAGAACGTCCTCCGCACGGCGGCGCCGACTTTCGGTCACACGGTCTTGACCGCTCGCGCTCCGTTCGGCGGGGACGGGCTGGCGAGCGGCGTGGTGGTCTCCGCCGTGCGCGGTGTCTGGACGGTCGCGGTCGCGGCCGCGGTCTCGCGGGCGAGGAAGGCGCCGAGTTCTCCGATGGTGCTCATGAGCGGTGCGGGGAAGACCACGGTGGTGTTCTTGTCGACGCCGATCTCCACGAGGCTCTGCAGGTTGCGCAGTTGCAGGGCGAGGGGATGGGCCATCATGGTGTCGGAGGCGTCGCCGAGTGCGGCGGCGGCCAGCGACTCGCCCTCCGCGTTGATGATCTTGGCCCTCTTCTCCCGTTCGGCCTCGGCCTGGCGGGCCATCGCGCGCTTCATGCTGTCGGGCAGCTGGATGTCCTTCAGTTCGACCAGGGTGACCTCAACGCCCCATTCGGCGGTGGTGACGTCGAGGATCTCGCGGATGTCGAGGTTGATGCGGTCGGTTTCCGAGAGGGTCTCGTCGAGGGTGTGCTGGCCGACGACTTTGCGCAGGGTGGTCTGGGCGATCTGATTGATGGCCGCGCCCACGTTCTCGATGGCGATGACCGACTTCACGGCGTCGACGACGCGGAAGTAGGCGACCGCGGAGACGTCGACGCTCACGTTGTCCCGGGTGATGATGCCCTGGGACTGGATGGGCATGGTGACGATCCGCAGGGACACCCGGTGCAGGACGTCCGCGAACGGCACGATGACCCGCAGGCCCGGCGCACGGGTTCCGATGAGCCGGCCGAAGCGGAACAGCACGCCCTGCTCGTACTGCTTGACGATCTTCAGGGCCATGGTCAGCCCTATCAGGACGACCACGGCCAGGGCGATCAGGGCGAAGATCAGGACTTCCATGAAGGTGCTCCTCACGAAGTGCGGTGGCGGAGCAAGGGGATGACCCGGGTCCGTCTGCAGGGCGCCGCTCGGGTGTGACCGGGTGCGTCGGGCCTGCCTCGCTTCCATGCTCGCGCGGTGCGGATGGGACGGGCAGGGGCCGAACGGTCCACATCCCGCATCAGTGGCGGACGTCTTCGGCACCGCGGTCCGGCGGAGCGGTGCGGGTGCGGGTGTCGTGGGAGTGGGCCGTGAGCCGGTCGATGACCGCCACCACGCCGTCCAACTGTCCGGCGAGCCGGAGCGCGACGGGAATCTGGCTGCTCCTGGGCAGTCGGCCGTCCAAGGTGACGACCCCGTCCACGACACCCACGCTCACGGCATCGGCACCGATGCCCATCGTGTCCGCCAGCACGTCCTCGACCAGCACCCGGCGTATCTCGTGGTCCGGGCGCAGAAACACGCGGAGCAGGTCCCGTCGCGTCACGATGCCGACCAGGCGGTCCTCCTCGTCGATGACCGGCAGCCGCGTCACCCCGCGTCGGGTAATGAGGCGGGCGGCCTCGGTGACGGTCTGTTCGGCGTGGATCGTCACAGCCGGCGCGGTCATCAAGTCTTCGGCGGCGAGGTGGTCTTGGACGAGCAGATCGGTCCGCGAGATGACCCCGAGGACGCGCTCGTCCGCGTCCAGGACCGGCATGCCGCTGATGTCGTGTTCGACGAGCAGCGCGGCCACGTCCGCGGACGGAGTCCTCCCGAGGACCGAGACGACCTCGTCGGTCATCAGGAAGCCGACCTTGGCGTGCTTCATCTGCGGCCCTCCTGTCGGCTTCGGCCAGTGAGCGCATCGTGCGGAGCGCCCTCACCAGCCACCATCCGCCGCGTCCGCCCGCAGAGCGAGGGCCGAACGGGTCCTGTGCCAGGACTGACCGGTCCCCAGCGGTGAGGGGGCGATGAGGCGGTGTGCAACGGGCAAGGGACCTTCGGTCCCTTGCCCGGCCCCTGCGGCCCATTCCTCGCACGGGTCAGGGTGGCAGTGTGAAGACACCCCCGTCGCTGTTCGACAGAGGAGGAAGCCATGGAAGGATCCACCCAGCACCGTCCGGACCTCGGCTCGGTCGTCGTCGGTGTCGACGGATCGGAGACCGCGCTGACAGCGGCGCTCTGGGCCGCCGCCGAGGCAGCCCGACGCAACAGCACCCTTCACATCTTCTACGCGGCAGACACCGCCGACGGGGTCTTCTACCTGTCGGCGGAGATCATCGAACGTGTCCACACAGAGGGCCGTGACCTGTTGGAGCTCACGGCCGCTACGGTCTCGGAGCGGTTCCCGACCCTCCACGTCACCACGGAGTACAGCCGCAGGGACCCCGTCTCCGGTCTGCACCGAGTGGGGGCGAAGTACGGCATGACGGTGGTCGGTCACCGCGGGCTGGGCGGCTTCGAGTCGCTGATGCTGGGTTCGGTCGGTCTGAGGATCGCGGCAGCCGCCACGACCCCCGTCATCGTGGTGCGCGGCGACGACCTCGCCGAGAGCGGCGTGGTGCTGGCTGCGGTTCGCGACGAGTACGACCTCGAATGCGCGCGCCGCGCCGCCCGCGAAGCAGAGCTGCGCAAAGCAACGCTGCACCTGCTGACCGTGTGGAACGTACTCCAGCACGCCGGAACCGCCGTCACCATGCTCGACGACGTCAACGAGTTCGCCGGCCGCCATGTCCGCGGTCTGAAGTCCGTCGCCGACCGCGTAGGCGAGGAGTTTCCCGCGTTGACGGTGAACACCGACGCGGAAAAGAGCGTGTCGGTGGCTTCGGTCCTGGTCGAGGCATCGCGCCATGCGGACCTGCTCGTCATGGGAGGACGGCGATCGCCCGGGTACTTCGGGCCCACCCTGGGACGTACGACGCACAGTCTCCTGCACCACGCGCACTGCCCCGTGGAGCTCGTTCCACGGCACGACGAGGAGCGGGGGAGCGACGCGGCATGACGGACATCGCTCCGAGGGCATCGCCTCCCCAGCCCCGCATGCTGATCGAGACGGCCGCAGGCCGGGCGCAGGAGGACTAGGCTGAAGACCGGGCGGGTAAGCGCAGCCCTTCGACGCCGCCGGAGGTGTCCATGGCCGGGGACGATCGAGACGCGTCGGCGAGCCGGATTCCGCAGCCGAGGCTGGACGCGCTCCAGGCGCAGATCACTGACGCGCGGGACACCCGTGACCGGCTGACGGGCCTGCTGGAGGCGGTCATGTCGCTGGGGCAGGGGCTGGACCTGGCCCAGGTGCTGCGCGGCATCGTGGAGGCCGCAGTGGTCCTCGTGGACGCGGAGTACGGTGCGCTGGGCGTGGTGGGGGACGACGAGAAACTCGCCGAGTTCCTCCCGGTGGGCATCAGCGACCAGCTCCGGGCGCGGATCGGGGCCCTGCCCACCGGACACGGACTGCTGGGCGAGCTGATCAGGCACCCGCGGCCACTGCGTCTGGGAGACCTCTCGGAGCACGCGGCCTCCGCCGGGTTTCCGGAGCACCACCCGCCGATGCGTTCCTTCCTCGGCGTACCGATCCGGGTCCGGGACGAGGTGTTCGGCAACCTCTACCTGACGGAGAAGCGGGGCGGGAAGGGCTTCGACGCGGAGGACGAGGGGGTCTTGTCCACCCTCGCGGTTGCCGCCGGCGTCGCCGTGGACAACGCCCGTCTGTACGAGGAGGTCCGGCTCCGGGAGCGCTGGCTGGCGGCCAGCTCAGATTTCACGAGCGCGCTGCTGTCCGGCTCCTCCGAGATCGAGGTGCTGGAAGGCATGCTGGAGCGGGCCCGGGACATCATCTCGGCCGAGATGTGCGTCTTCTACCAGGTGGGGCCCGGCGGCGAGCTGCGCGGCTCGCTCGCCCTGGGCGAGGGCGCCGAAGCGCACCGCGGGATCGTGCTGCCCGGCAGCGAGGGGATCCTGGCCGCCGTCGTCCTGGCACGGGACGGGCTGGTCACCTTGGGTGATATAGCCACCGACGCCCGGGCCGCGGCGCAGCCGGACACGTGGACGGGCTTCGGGCCGGCCGTGGCGGTCACGGTGGGCACGAGGGCGAAGCTGCGGGGCGTGCTGATGCTGGCACGGCGTACGGGGCGGCCGGCGTTCGCCGCGGCCGAGGTCGCGCCCCTGCCCGGCTTCGCGGGGCAGGCAGCCCTCGCACTGGAGCTGGCCGACCGGCGCCGGGACACCGAGCAGGTGAGCCTGTTGGCGGACCGTGACCGGATCGCCCGGGATCTGCACGATCTCGCGATCCAGCGGCTCTTCGCCACGGGAATGACCTTGCAGAGCGCCCAGCGCTTCGTGGAGCACCCAGAGGCTTCCGAGAGGCTGAGCCGGTCGATCGACGACCTGGACGAGACGATCAAGATCATCCGGTCGACGATCTTCGGACTCCGCGACCACGAAGGGGCGGGCAGCACCCCGAGACTCCGGGTCCGTGCGGTTCGGGCCGTGGGTGAGGCGGCGGCGCTGCTCGGTTTCGCGCCCGCCCTGCGGATGGAGGGGCTGATCGACACCGATGTTCCGGTGCCGGTCGCCGACGACGTGGTAGCCGTGCTCGGAGAGGCCCTGACCAACGTGGCCCGCCATGCGGGAGCGGCGCGGGCGGCGGTCGGGATCGTCCTGGCGGACGGCATGCTGGACGTGACGGTGAGTGACGACGGTGTGGGCGTCACGGACGGTGGCCGTCGGAGCGGTCTGCGCAACCTCGCGGAGCGCGCCGAGGCCCGCGGGGGAGGGCTGTCCGTCTCGCCGGGCCCGGATGGTGGTGGAACCCGTCTGGACTGGCGGATCCCGATCGGACCCACCCGGTGAGTGCGGGCCTCAGCGGCCGGTCTCGTCGTGCTCGCGCACCTCGGCGGCGATGACGGCGGCCTGCACGCGGCGTTCGACGCCCAGCTTGGCGAGCAGCCGCGAGATGTGGTTCTTGACCGTCTTCTCGGACAGGAAGAGCCTTTTTCCGATCTGACGGTTGGTGAGGCCCTCGCCGATCAGTTCGAGTACGGCTCGCTCGCGCTCGGAGAGCACCGTCAGCCGCTTGTCCCCGGGCGGCTTCCCGGCGGTCGGGTCCCGGAGTGAACTCATCAGACGGGCCGTCGTCGCGGGGTCGAGCATCGACTGGCCCGTCGCCACCGTCCGAATGGCGGCGACCAGGTCCGAACCCTTGATCTGCTTCAGTACGTACCCGGCCGCGCCCGCCATGATGGCGTCGAGCAGGGCGTCCTCGTCGTCGAAGGACGTCAGCATGAGGCAGGCGAGATCCGGCATGCGCGAGCGCAGCTCGCGGCAGACGCTGATGCCGTCGCTGTCGGGCAGCCGTACGTCGAGCACCGCGACGTCGGGCCGCAGCGCCGGCCCCCGGGCCAGGGCCTGCGCGGCCGTCGCCGCCTCACCCACCACCTCGATGTCCGGCTCGGAGTCCAGCAGGTCGTGCAGTCCGCGCCGGACGACCTCGTGATCGTCGAGGAGGAACACCCGGATGGGCGCCGGGGCGGCAGCTGGTGCATCGGACATCCACGCCACACCCTCGGGTCGGATACGTCTGGGGACAATTGTCTCAGATACGGCTTCCGCTGCCGTGGGGCGCGTACAGGTCGAGGAGCCGGACCCGGGCGGAGACGAGCCGGTGGGCGAGCACCTGCCCCACCCATTGCCACATGGCGGAGGTGAGTGCGGGGTCGGAGTCCATCAGCGCCCGGACGGCGGCGGCGTCGAACTCGTCGGTGCGAACCGGCGTCATGGCCTCGGCGCCGAAGTGCCAGGTGTAGGGACGGAACAGCCAGGACCAGCCGACGAGCTCGCCCGGACCGGCCGTCTCGACCACCGCGGCCTGCCTGCCGGGTACGTGCACGTCCATGCCGACGCTGCCCGACCGGACGACCCAGAACCGGCCGGCGTGCCCGCCCTGGTTGAACAGTCGCGCGCCGGCGTCGAAGTTCGCCTCGTGGGCCAGGGCCAGCAGACTGACGCAGTGCTCCGGGGAGAGGGCGTGGTCGAAGCGGATGGGGGAGGAGGTGAGCCGGTGGGGGGAAGAGGTGCTCATGGCGGTTCTCCGTTCGGGTCCGCTTCCACCCTCCGCCGCCTTCGGCCCGTCCGGGAAGGGCCGTTCGGTACCTTCCCCGACCCGGGCGGCCCACCCGTACCGCCCCGGGCGGGACGATCAGTAGGGCCAGGACCAGTCGGCGACCTCCGGCAGGTCGGTTCCATGGGCGCGGATCCAGTCGTGGTGGCGGATCCGCTCGTCGCACATGGTCTGGCGCAGGGCCGCCGCGCGACCGGCGAGTCCGGGGACGCGGTCGATGACGTCCATGACGAGCCGGTACCGGTCGAGGTCGTTGCGTACGACCATGTCGAAGGGGGTGGTCGTGGTTCCGGACTCCTTGTAGCCGCGGACGTGCAGCTGGGCGTGGCCGGTCCGGCGGTAGGCGAGCCGGTGGATGAGCCACGGATAGCCGTGGTAGGCGAAGACCACAGGCTTGTCGGTGGTGAAGAGGGCGTTGTACTCGGTGTCGGTCATGCCGTGCGGGTGTTCCTCGTGGGGCATCAGCCGGGCGATGTCGACGACGTTGACGACCCGGACGGCCAGCGAGGGGAGGTGCTCGCGGAGCAGGGCCGCGGCGGCCAGGACCTCCATGGTGGGCACGTCGCCGGCGCAGGCGAGCACGACGTCCGGCTCGCGGGAGCCGTGGTCGGTCCCCGCCCACTCCCAGACTCCGGCGCCGCGCGCCACGTGCGCGCGGGCCTCCCCGATGGGCAGCCAGTCGAAGCAGGGCTGCTTGCCCGCGACGATCACGTTCACCTGGTCACGGCTGCGCAGCGCGTGATCGGCCACCGCGAGGAGGGTGTTGGCGTCCGGCGGCAGGTAGACCCGTACGACTTCGGGGCTCTTGTTGAGTACGTGGTCGACGAATCCGGGGTCCTGGTGGGAGAAGCCGTTGCTGTCCTGGCGCCAGACGTGCGAGGTGAGCAGGTAGTTGAGTGAGGCGACGGGCGCGCGCCAGCTCAGCTCGCGGGCGCTCCCCAGCCATTTGATGTGCTGGCCGACCATGGAGTCGACGATGTGGGCGAAGGCCTCGTACGTGGAGAACAGTCCGTGGCGGCCGGTGAGGAGGTACCCCTCCAGCCAGCCCTGGCACACGTGCTCGGAGAGGATCTCCATGACCCGGCCGTCACGGGACAGGTTCTGGTCGGTGGGTTCCGTCATGTCCTGCCAGGCCTTGCCGGTGACGTCGTACAGGTCGTCGAGGCGGTTGCTCGCCGTCTCGTCCGGCCCCACGACCCGGAAGTCCCGCCGTTCGGCGGTGGCCCTCATGACCTGCGCGAGGTAGCGGCCCAGGACGCGGGTCGGCTCGTGCAGGGTGCTTCCGGGCTTCTCCACGGGGACGGCCCACGCGTCGAGGGCGGGGAGCGGGAGCGAGCGCAGCAGCCTGCCGCCGTTGGCGTACGGGCTCGCGCCCAGGCGGCGAGAGCCCTTCGGTACGCAGGCCAGTACGGAGGAGACGGGGCGGCCCTCGGCGTCGAAGAGATCCTCCGGCCGGTAGGAACGCATCCAGCTCTCCAACTGCCTCAGGTGTTCGGGGTTCTCGCGCACCCCCGCGAGCGGCACCTGGTGCGCGCGCCAGGTGCCCTCGACGGGTTGCCCGTCGACGGCCGCGGGACCCGTCCAGCCCTTGGGGGTCCGCAGGACGATCACCGGCCAGGGCGCACGCCCGGCGCCCGGATCCGTGCCCGCGGCCCGGGCTTCCCGCTGGATGGCGTGGATACGGTCGAGGGCCCGGTCCATGGCTCCGGCCATGGCCGGGTGGACGAGGGCGGGGTCGCTGCCGGAGACGTAGAGGGGCTCGTGCCCGTAGCCGCGCAGCAGTGCGTCGAGCTCCCGCTCCGGTATCCGCGACAGCACGGTCGGGTTGGCGATCTTGTATCCGTTGAGGTGCAGGATCGGCAGGACGGCGCCGTCGTGGACCGGGTCCAGGAACTTGTTCGAGTGCCAGGAGGCGGCCAGCGGCCCCGTCTCCGCCTCGCCGTCGCCGATGACGCAGGCCACCAGCAGGCCGGGATGATCGAAGGCGGCCCCGTACGCGTGGGCGAGCGAGTAGCCGAGCTCACCGCCCTCGTGGACGGAGCCCGGCGTTTCCGGCGCGACGTGACTCGGCACGCCGCCGGGGAAGGAGAACTGGCGGAACAGCCTGCGCATCCCGTCCGCATCCCGGCCGATGTCCGGATAGGTCTCGCTGTACGTGCCCTCCAGCCAGGAATTGGCGAGGACGGCCGCCCCGCCGTGGCCGGGTCCCCAGATGCACAGGGCCTCCAGGGAACGCTCCTTGATCACCCGGTTCAGGTGGGTGTGGACGAGGTTCAGGCCGGGGGCGGTGCCCCAGTGGCCGAGCAGCCGCGGCTTGATGTGCTCCGGCCGCAGCGGCTCGGCGAGCAGCGGGTTGTCCATGAGGTAGATCTGGCCGACGGCCAGGTAGTTCGCGGCACGCCAGTGCGCGTCCAGCTCCGGGATCCGGTACGTGGTGGTCATGAGAGCTCCTTCGAACCGCAGGCCGGGGCATGCGCCGGTTGAGTCGATGCGTGAACCGTGCTCCTACGGGGCCGGAGGCGGGAAGGGCAGGAGCGGCCCCCACATGGGGCCGGTCGGCCCCTTCTGTGCCGTCGGCGGGGGGTGAAGCGTGGGCGGCTGGGCCTCTGCCGGGTCACGTCGCCCCGGCCGACGGCGGGCTCTGGCGGTTCGCCGAGAAGGGTCGATGGTTTCGAGACGATGCGGGACACGGAGCCGTGTCACGGGTGCTCGTCCCGAGGAGGCAGGCAGGTGAACGCAACCGAGGACGAGGCGCGGCACCATCCGGTTGTCGTCGCACACCGCACGAGTCAGGCCGCCGATGTCCAGTCGCGCGTCGCTGACGCGATCACGAAGTTCGCCGGCTCCATGCCGTTCGTCCATCTCCACGCGATCGGCTTCGCCCTCTGGATGCTGTTCGTGGAGGCGAATCCCTGGCCGATGCTGACGCTCGTCGTCTCCCTGGAGGCGATCTTCCTGTCGACGTTCGTGATGATCGGACAGAACCGGCAGGCAGCGTTCCAGCAGGCGAAGGCCGACCACGATTTCGTCGAGCAGGAGCTGGAACTCAAGACCAATACGGAACTGACCCGTGCCATCCACGCGATGACCATGGAACTTCACCGCCGGCTGGTTCCGGAATCGGACAGCGGTGTGCGGGGCGGAATCGAAGCTGCCTCGGACATGACAGGCCTTCCTCCGGCAGGGGAAACCGGCCTCCACCGTCACACCCCGAGGAGAGGGCCGCATGGGCCCGACAGGCCCCGGTAGGGGACCGTCCGGCCCCTGTCCGTGCACCTGTAGCGGGTGCAGCCTGAGGTTGACGCCCAGCGCGTCGCCAAGTTCCTGTACCGGCTACGAACCGCAAGGGTGTGACGATCATGGGAGAGACCACAGCAGACGCGTCCCCGATCAAGGTTCCGGCTGCCCGTGGTGACCTCGGACGACGCGTGAGCGCCCGCCGCGAAGAGCTGGGACTCACGCGTGAGGAACTCGGGGAGCGCTGCGGGGCCGCCGCGTCGTACATCGCCTACGTGGAGGAGCGGGCGGCGGCGCCCAGCATGGGCATGCTCGTGGGTCTCGCGGACGGGCTGGGGACCACAGTTGCCGAGCTGACCGGGAGAACGACCGACAGTCCCCCGGGCATGGGGACCGCGATGCGCGATTCCGAGTCGAGGGTGCTGAGCGAGACCGAGTGCCTCCGCCTGCTCTCCACCCACGGCATCGGCCGGGTCGGGTTCTCCGGCATGGAAGGACTTGCCGTCTTCCCCGTCAACTACGTCGTTGTGGGAGACGAGATCGCGTTCCGCACGGCGGCCGACTCGCGGCTCGCCGAGGCATCCGGGACCGAGGTCGCCTTCGAGGTGGACCACATCGACGACGTGATGCGAGAGGGCTGGAGCGTCATGGCCGTCGGCGAGGTGTCCGGTATCACGGACGGGGCGCGGGTCAGCCACCTGTTCTCGGTCGCCCGCTCGCTGCCCTGGGCCGGCGGACCCCGTACGCACTGGATGTCCATTACCCCCACCAGGATGACCGGCCGTCGTGTGGGATCCGGGTGAGCGCCCCGCACGCCGTCGTGTTCGACACGGACGGGGTACTGCTCGACTCGGCGCGGCTGCACGCCGCGGCCTGGAAGACTGCCTTCGACAGCTGTCTGGATGCCTGGGCCGCGTCCGGGAACGGGCGGCAGCCTCCCTTCGACGCGGACCGTGAATACCGCCAGTGGGTCGACGGCAAGCCCCGGCTGGACGGGGCGAGTTCCTTCCTGGACTCCCGTGGGATCGATCTGCCGACCGGCAGCCCCGACGGCGCACCGGGCGACGACACGGTCTGGGCGGTGGCCGCGCGCAAGGAGGCGGCGTTCGTAAGCACCCTGCGGTCCGGGGCCGTCCATGCCTTCACCGACGTCGCTCCGGCGCTCGCCCGGCTGCGGGCGCACGGCGTGTGCTGTGCCGCCGTATCGGCCTCCCGGCATGCCCGGCCGCTTCTCGGATCAGCCTCGCTTCTGGGCTGCTTCGACGCCGTGGTGGACGGTACGGACGCTGCCGACCTGGGGCTCGCGGGCAAGCCGGACCCCGCTCTGTTCCTCGAAGCGGCCGTACGGCTCGGGATGGACCCCGCCCGCTGCGCGGTGGTGGAAGACGCCCTCGCAGGTGTCGAAGCAGGCCGACGCGGCCACTTCGGCCTCGTCATCGGCCTCGACCGGACGAAGAACCCCGACACGGCACGGGCACTACGGGAACGCGGCGCGGACCTGGTCACCGCAGAACTCCTCACGGTCGCCGACCTCGTCTGCGGGGCACGACCGTGACCGCCTCGTGGACCTGGGAGTACGACCACTACGACCCCCGAACGGAGCGTCTGGTCGAAGCCCTGTGCACACTGGGCAACGGAAGGTTCGCCACGCGCGGCGCGGCCCCCGAGACCCCGGCGGGCCCCGTGCACTATCCCGCCACGTACGCCGCCGGCTGCTCCAACCGGCTCACCTCGCAGGTGGCCGGACAGCAGGTCGACAACGAGGACATGGTCAACCTGCCGAACTGGACGGCGCTGCGGTACCGCTGCATCGCCGACGGCGGACTCCCGGGAGACTGGCTGACCCCCGACGATCCCGGGATGCTGCACTACGAGGTGGTGCTCGACCTGCGCCGAGGGACGCTCACCCGGCACATGCTCTTCCAGGACGGCCGCGGCCGCCGCCTCGGTGTCACGCACGTCCGCGTCGTGCACATGGGAGACCCCTACCTCGCGGCCCAGCGGACCACCTTCCACGCGTACGGATGGAGCGGCCTGATCGAAGTGGAATCAGGGCTGGACGGGGACGTGGCCAACGCGGGAGTGGAACGCTACGGCGGGCTCGACGGCCACCACCTCACGGACCACCGGACGGGCTTCGCGCCGCACGGCGTCGCATGGATCGCCTGCCGCACCACCACTTCCCGCACCGAAATCGGACTCGCCGTCAGGACGGTCACCCGACCTCGCGCACCCATGATGACGAGCCACACCGCAGTCGGGACGGTGCAGACGTATCGACTGCCCGTGGCTCCCAGACGGTCCGCGACGGTGGTGAAGACCGCAGCCCTGTACACCTCCCTCGACAGGCCGGCCGGAGATCTCCTGCCGCGCGCGATCGAACACGCTTCGCGGGCACCCGGATTCCCGGCACTGCTCACGGCCCAGCGCTCGGCCTGGGAACGGCTATGGGAGCAAGGTGAGTTGACCGTGTCGGGGGAGACGGGCCGGATCCTGCGCCTCCACCTCTTCCACGTGCTCCAGACGCTCTCCCCGCACACCGCCGAGCTGGACGTGGGTGTCCCCGCGCGGGGCCTGCACGGTGAGGCCTACCGGGGCCACGTCTTCTGGGACGAACTCTTCGTCCTGCCCTACATCACGCTGCACTTCCCGGAAGTGGCGCGGGCCCTGCTCATGTACCGCCACCGACGGCTGCCGGCCGCCCGCGAGGCTGCCCGGCTGGCAGGGCAGAGCGGAGCGATGTTCCCCTGGCAGAGCGGAAGTTCGGGACAGGAGGAGAGCCAGGCCCTGCACCTCAATCCCCGCTCGGGCCGCTGGCTGCCCGACCACTCGCACCTGCAGCGTCATGTCGGCTCCGCCATAGCCCTGAACGTCTGCCGTTACGGGCGGGCCACGGGGGACACCGGCTTCCTGCACGGCCCCGGCGCGGAACTCCTCCTCGAGATCGCCCGCTTCTGGGCCGGCGCCGCCGTCTACGACACGGAACGGGGGCGCTACCGCATCCGCGGTGTGCTGGGCCCGGACGAGTACCACGACGCCTATCCCGCGGCCGCGGAACCCGGAATCGACGACAACGCCTACACCAACGTGATGGCCGCCTGGGTGATCCACCAGGGGCTCGAACTGCTCGACGAACTGCCCCCCGCTCGACGGACGGAACTGACCGAGAGGCTCGCCCTGGACCGCGGCGCGCTGGAGCACTGGGAAGAGGTGTCCCGCCGCCTGTACGTCCCGTTCCACCGGGGCGTCATCAGCCAGTTCGAGGGATACGGAGACCTGGCCGAGCTGGACTGGGCGGCCTACCGCGCCCGCTACGGCGACGTGCGCCGGCTCGACCGGATCCTGGAAGCCGAAGGGGATACGGTCAACCGCTATCAGGCGTCGAAACAGGCCGATGTGATCATGCTCGGTTACCTCTTCCGGCCCGCCGAGCTGTACGGCCTGTTCGCCCGGCTCGGTTACCGGCTCGACGATGCGGTGTGGCGGGAGACCGTCTCGTACTACCTGCCGCGCACCAGCCACGGATCGACGCTCAGCAGCCTCGTCCACGGGTGGGTGCTGGCCCGCCAGAAGGATCCGGACGCCTGGAAGTACTGCGAGGAGGCACTCCTCGGCGACGTCACGGACATCCAGGGCGGGACCACCGGGGAGGGGATCCACCTGGGCGCCATGGCCGGCACCCTCGACCTCGCGGAGCGGGGAGTCACGGGCCTGGAGACCGGCCCCGAAGGCCTGTACATCGATCCCGTCCCCCTACGGAAGATCGAGCCCGTCTCCTTCACGCTCTGCCACCGGGGGCACCGCGGTGTCCGCGTCCGACTGCTCCACGGCAGGTTCGGCATCACCGTGCCGGAATCCCGCCACGGTCCTCTGGCCCTCATGCTGCCCGGCGAACAGGCCGTCGTGGTGGCGGCCGGAGACGAGCATTGGTTCCGGCTTCCCGTGGACTAGGCGGTTCTGGAGGCGTCCACGAGCTGGATCGCCCGATGTCCACTCCCGCCACGATCGGGCCGTCGGTACCGCCGCCCTCGGCAGCCGTCGCCGGGGCCGAGGGGCCCGCGGTCAGTGGTGAGCGAGTACGGCGACCGGCGCGGCGTGTGGTGGAGCACGGCGTGGGCGATCGGGCCGAGGTGCGTGCCCATGGGGGAGCGGCGGATGCGGCGTCCGATGACGACGAGGTCCGTGCCCGTGGTGGCCTGGACGAGCTCCCGTCCCGCCGATCCGATGAGCGTCCTCTCCTCGAGTCGCACGTCCGGGAACTTCAGCCGCCACGGCACGAGCACGTCGTCGAGCATCTGGGCGACGGTGCGGACGACCTCGCGTGCGACCGAGGGATTGAGGACGGGCTGCCAACCGGGCTGCCGAGAGGCTCTGGGGGGTGCCGTCGACGCCGACGGTCACGTGGTGGTTCATGACGGTGGCCTCCTCAGGCTGCGCGGGGTGTTTCGCGGTCACCAGGTGATGGGTTGCGCTCCGCGCTCCGGCGGGATCAGACGGGAGTCGTCCGTGCGGGCGGTGAGCTCGTCCACCACGGCGACGACACCGTCCAGTCGTGCGGTGAGCCGCAGGGCGAGGGGGACCTGGCTCTGCCGTTCCAGCCGGCCCGCGAGGGTCACGACACCGTCCAGGACGTGGATGTCCACCGCCCCGGTGGGCGCCCCGATGCTGCCGGACAATACGTCCTCGCTCACCTGCCGCCGTATCTCGGCATCGGGGCGAAGGAAGACGCGCAGGAGGTCACGCCGGGTGACGATGCCGACGAGACGTTCTTCCTCGTCGGTGACCGGAAGGCGGTGCAGGCCCAGGCGCGTCATGAGCTGCCCGGCCTCCGAGACGCTCTCCTGAGCGTGGACCGTGACAGCGGGAGCCGACATGATGTCCGCGGCCGTCAGGGCCTTGCGGGCGAGCAGATCGCTCTCGGAGACGACGCCGACCACCCGGTCGTCCTCGTCCACGACGGGCAGTCCGGTGATGTCGTAGTCGGCGAGGAGCTTGGCGATCTCCCTGAACGTCGCCGAACGGTCCACCGAGACGACATCTGCCGTCATCACCTCGCCGACCTGGGTGTGCTTCACGAGCGGGCCTCCAGTACGTCGTCATGCAGGGGAGCTGAGGGTTGGTGTGCAACGCCCGTACAGGGCCACCATCCGCCCGGCCGACGCCCGTATCGAGGGCCGAACGGTCCTGTACGAGGGCCGACCGGGTCCGTCCGCGGAGGCTTGTGCAGGTTCCCGGAGCCGGGGAGGGACCAGTCGGCCCTTGCTCTGGCCCCTATGGCCCTCGCCGGCGACGCTCCCGTGATGCCAGCGTGAGACGGCACAGCACGATGGCCCTCGATCAGGAGAAACCATGGAAGGCATCACTGCCGGTCCGCAACTCGGGACGGTCATCGTCGGCGTCGACGGGTCGGATCCCGCACGCGGGGCAGTCCTGTGGGCCGCGGCCGAAGCCGCACGGCGGGGGAGCACCCTGCACGTCCTCCACGCCGCCGACACGGACAGCAGAGCCGTATACGCATCGGTGGAAACCCTTGAACGGGTCCGCGCAGCGGGCCGCGAACTACTCGATGACACCGCCGCGGCCGTCGCGGAACTCCATCCCGATCTGCACGTCACCACGGAGTTCAGCCGGAACGCACCCGTACCCAGCCTCCACCGGGCCGCCGGCGTCCACGACACGATCGTCGTCGGCAACCGCGGTCTCGGCGGGTTCACCTCGCTGATGCTCGGCTCCGTCGGACTCAAGGCCGCCGCGAGTGCCACCACCCCCTTGGCGGTGGTGCGGGGGACGGACCCGCGTGTCGAGACGGGCAGCGTGCTGGCCGGTGTCCGTGACGAACACGACCTCGACTGCGTCCGGTACGCCGCGTGCGAAGCCGGGCTGCGCAAGTCGTCGCTGAGGCTGCTGCACGTATGGAACTTGCTGGGATCCGTCGGCAACGTCGTGAGCATGCTCGACGACGTCGAGGAGATCAGCGGCCGGCACGCGGAGCGTCTGACGGCAATGGCAGGCCTGATCCGCGAGGAATTCCCGGATCTGACCGTGCACGCCGACCTGGAGAAGAGCTTCTCGGCGGCCGGTGTACTGGCCGAGGCCTCGCAGGACGCGGACCTGCTGGTCGTCGGCGGGAGGCGCTCGCCAGGCTACATCGGCCGGACGCTGGGGCACGTGACCCACAGCCTCCTGCACCACGCGCGCTGTCCCGTTCTGCTCATCCCGCGGCACGGCAACGATCAGGGGAGCGAGTCGTGAGGGAGAACATGACAGGCCGAGAGATCGTCGTCGGCATCGACCCGGTCAGGGACTGGCACATGGCCCTGGCCTGGGCAGCCGACGAGGCGCACCGCCGGGCGCTCGGACTGGGTCTCGCACTGGTGGTGCCACCGCAACACGACACCCAGCACGCCGACGGGAGCACGCACCGCATCGACCTGCGCCGGACCGGATCGGAAACCCTCGAAGCGGCCGCCGTGTGGACGCGCTCGCGTCACCCGGATCTCGAACCGTCCGCCCACCTGCTCGACGGGCTTCCGGCCCCCGTACTCGGCCGGCTTTCCCTGAAGGCCCCCATGCTCGTGCTCGGCTCGCGACACCTCAGCCGCACCGAGGAATTCCTCAGCGCCGGTTCGCTGGTGGTGCCCGTCGTCGCGCAGGCGCACTGTCCGGTCGTGGTCGTCGGTGATGCGGAGCACGTCAGCCAACAGTCGCCGTACATGGTCGTCGCGGTCGACGGCAGCGAATCGTCGAAGGCGGCGCTGGCAGTGGCCTTCGAGGAAGCGAGCGTACGCGGATGCACCCTGCGGGCGATCTCGGTGTGGCACCAACCCCTGCTCTCGTTCCAGGACAAGAACGCCGGTCTTCAGGCGCAGCGCCGCATGCTGTCCGAGACCGTCGCCGGCTGGTCGGAGAAGTACCCGGACGTCGCGCTCACCCACGAAGTGCTCGCAGGCCACCCGGTCGAGGAGCTGGCGAAGGCAGCCGAACACGCCCTGGCCCTGGTGCTGGGCCGCCGCGGTAACGGGGGCTACACGGGCATGCGGCTCGGCTCCGTCGTCCACGGACTGCTGCACCGGGCCCACTGCCCCGTCATCACGGTCCCCGTCGCGCAAGGGACCTGATGTCCGCGCCCGCGGCCAGCCAGGCACCCGCCGCCCCACGGAAGCCCCGCGGACTCACCGAACGGGAGGCCGAGCGCCGCCTCGTCGAGCACGGCCGCAACGAAATCGCCGCCCAGTCGCCGACACCCCTGTACGCGCGGGTGCTGGCACAGCTCCGAGACCCCCTGGTCATGGTCCTGATCGGCGCGGTCCTGCTCACGATCGCCATCGGCGACCACGCCGACTCCATCGTCATCGGTCTGGTGATCCTCTTCAACACCACCGTCGGCGTGACCCAGGAGATCCGCGCCGACAACGCGGTGGCCGCCCTCTCGGCCATGTCGGCCCCGGGAGCACGCGTACTGAGGGAAGGCACACCGCGCGAAGTCCCCGCCACCGCCGTCGTACCCGGTGACGTGCTCCTCCTCGGCGAAGGCGACATCGTCGCCGCCGACGCCGAACTCACCGAAGCATCGGCCCTCCTCGTCGACGAGTCCATGCTCACCGGCGAGTCCGTCGCGGTGGACAAGGAACCGGGTACGACCTTGAGCGCCGGAACCGTCGTCGTTCGGGGGAGGGGCGTGGCCACCGTGGCGGCTACCGGCGCGGCCAGCGCACTCGGCCGGATCGCCGCCCTCCTCGAAGGCGGGCGGGAACCGACCCCGCTGCAGCACCGCCTCGCCTCCCTCGGACGGATCCTGGCCGCCGCCACACTCGGACTCTGCCTGGTCGTCTTCGTACTGGGCCTCCTGCAAGGCCTACCCGTCGGGATCATGGCAGTGACCGCCATCAGCCTCGCGGTCGCCGCGGTACCGGAATCCCTGCCCGCCGTCGTCACCCTCGCCCTCGCCCTCGGCGCCCGCCGCATGGCCACCCGGCACGCGCTCGTACGCCGCCTTCCCGCCGTCGAGACCCTCGGCTCCGTATCGGTCCTCGCCACGGACAAGACCGGCACCCTCACCGAAGGCCGCATGGTGGTCCAGCAGGTCTGGATGCCCCATGCCACGGCCGACTTCTCCGGCGTCGGCTACGAGCCGGAAGGTGACGTCCTGATCGCCGGCCGACGCCCGACGCCGGTGGAGGTGGATCCTCTACGCGAACTGCTGACCGCGGCAGCGCTCTGCAACGACGCCTCGATCCGGCCACCGACGGGACTCACCCCGCCCGACGACCGCTGGACCCCCATGGGCGATCCCACCGAGGCGGCCCTCCTGACGGCCGCGGCCAAAGCGGGCTGTGCCGATCAGGCCGACCTCCACGAGAGCCATCCGCGCGCGGACGAAGCCCCTTTCGACAGCCTGCGCAAACGCATGACCACCCTGCACACCACGCCCGAGGACCGGGTGCTCGTGTGCCTGAAGGGCGCGCCCGAAGCGATCCTCGACCCCGCCGTCCTCGCCGACCCCACGGACCTGCTCCACACAGCGGAACAGCAGGCCGCGCTGCTGGCCGCCCATGGCTTCCGCGTCCTCGCCGTCGCTTCCGGTACGCGGGACGACGTCCCCCACCACCCGGCCGACGCCGAGTCCGGCCTCCACCTGCTCGGCCTGGTCGCCATCAGCGACCCGCCCAAAACGGAGGCCGCGGCCACGATCGCCGCCTGCCGGGCCGCCGGTATCACCCCCATCCTCATCACCGGAGACCACCCCGCCACCGCGCGCGCCGTGGCAACCGAGGTCGGCCTGCTGTCCGCCGACGGCTCGCACGAGAACGTGGTCACGGGTACGGACCTCGCCGCCGGTCGGGTCGCGGACCTCACCACCGTCCGCGTATTCGCGCGTACGACTCCGCAGCAGAAGCTGGACATCGTGGAAGCCTGGCGCTCCCACGGCGCCGTCACCGCGATGACCGGCGACGGCGTGAACGACGGACCCGCCCTGCGCCAGGCCGACATCGGCGTCGCGATGGGCGCACGCGGTACGGAGGTCGCACGGCAGGCCGCCGACCTCGTGCTCACCAACGACGAACTGTCGACCGTCGTCGCGGCGGTCGAGGAAGGCCGTCGCGTCTACGACAACATCCGGCGCTTCCTCGTATACGGCCTGGCCGGCGGAGCGGCCGAGATCCTCGTCATGCTCACCGGCCCCCTCATCGGCCTCCCCCTGCCCCTGCGGGCCGGACAGATCCTCTGGATCAACCTCCTCACCCACGGGCTCACCGGTGTCGCCATGGGCGCCGAACCCGTCTCACCAGGCGCCATGAACAGGCCGCCCCGCCCGCCCGGACAGCACATCCTCGGCGCCGGCGCCTGGCAGCGACTCCTCCTGCTCGCCGTCGTCGTCACCGCCTCCTGCCTCGCGGCCGCCCTCACCGCACGCGCCTGGGACCTGCCCTGGCAGAGCGTGCTCTTCCTCGCCCTGCTCGCCGGCCAGCTCGGAGTGGTACTGGGCCTGCGAGCCCGCCTGCTGACCAAGGAGAACCTCTTCCTCCCCCTGGCGGTCCTCGCCTCGGCACTCCTCGCGGCCGCCGCGCTCTACCTCCCCGCGCTCCGGTCGATCCTGGAGACCGAACCGCTCGATGCGACCGGCATCGGCCTGGCGGCAGCCACAGCCCTGACCGGCTTCGTCGCAGCCCGCGTCGTACGGACGGCGTTCCATGCGCAACCACCGACAACGACGATCTCCCACGGCTGAGGCGAAGCGGCCTCGGCCGGGGGTGCCGGGCCTGGACGGCGTATCCGCCCGGGAGTCGCTAGCCGAAGCGCTGGCGAGCCAGGGGAAGCGGGACTCCCGGGCGGCCCTCGCCGGGCCGGGCAGGCAGAGGGCCGGCCGGTGGCTCCGCAGCACGTCGGTATTGAGGAGCGTGCAGGTCCTCGGGCATCTACGCCTCCCGGATCACCCGCTCGTACAGAGGCGCAAGGCGCCGAGCCAGTCCCGCCGCTTGAAAATTACGTACGACGCCTCTCCCTCGCGCAGGGGCCGGGGGGGGCTGATCAGACGGTGACGATCCGGGCCGCCTTCCGGACGTCCTCGACCAGCCGTGCCTGGAGAAGCGATGCGGCTTCGCCGACCGGACCGTCCCCGCCGGAGAGGACGGCGGCGGTGAACGCGGCCAGCGCATTGCGCACCTGGTCGTCCGGGGGCATCGCCAGCTCGGTCAGCCGGTCCTGCTGCTGGAGCCGGACCACAGGCCTCAGCACCTCCGGCGGGGTGTACGCCCGCTCCACCGAGATCCGACCCTCACGGCCCCACAGCGCGTAGCGCGACCGGTACGAGTGCCGGAAGCCGAAGTCGAGCTGCGCCGCGACGCCGTCGGGGGCGCACAGCAGGGCCGTACCTGCCACGTCCACGCCGGTCGCGGCGTCCACCCGGAGGGTGGCCGCCAGCACTTCCGGCTCGCCGGACAGGTACATCTGCGCCGTCCGCAGTGGGTAGACACCGACGTCCAGCAGCGCGCCGCCGCCGAGCGAGGAGGCGTACCGGAATCCCGTGGGATCCAGCGGCGGTACGCCGAACGAACCGGACAGCACCTCCAGCTCGCCGATGGCACCCGCGTCGATGAGCGACCGGACCCCGGCGTGCTGGGAGTGGTGCAGGAACATGAAGTTCTCGGCGAGGATCCTGCGGTGCCGCCGCGCCAGCTCCATCAGCTCGGCGGCCTCCGCGTGGGTCGTGCACAGGGGCTTCTCGCACAGCACGTGCTTGCCCGCCCGCAGCGCCTCGGCCACCAGCTCGAAGTGGAGCGCAGGCGGGAGGGGGACGTACACCGCGTCGATGTCGTCCCGCTCCAGCAGCGTCCGGTAGCCCTTGACGCCGACGCATCCGAACCGGGCCGCCGCCCGCTCCGCCTTCGCGGCGTCCCGGCTGGCCACCGCGACCAGCTCGGCCGAATCGGCCGCCGCGATGGCCGGGAGCATCCGGCGCAGCGCGATGTCCGCGCAGCCGAGCACGCCCATGCGGACCCGGCGGCCCCCGGCGCCGTCCCGTCCGGTGGGGACAGAAATCACAGCGTCGCCAGGACGTCGTGGAGTGCGCCGATCACCTTGTCCTGCACCGCCGGGTCCAGCGAGGGGTACATGGGCAGAGAGAAGATCTCGTCGGCCACCGACTCGGTGACCGGCAGGGACCCCTTGGCGTATCCGAGGTGGGAGAAGCCCGTCATGGTGTGGACCGGCCACGGGTAGCTGATGTTCAGCAAGATGTCGTAGCTCTTCAGCGCCTCGATGATGGCGTCGCGTCGCGGATGGCGCACGACGTAGACGTAGTAGACGTGGTCGTTGCCCGGCGCGAGCGACGGCAGCACCAGATCGGTGTCGGCGAGTCCCTCGGCGTACCTGCGCGCCACCGCACGCCGGCCCTCGACGTACGCGTCGAGCCTGCGCAGCTTGCGGCGCAGGATCTCCGCGTGCAGCTCGTCCAAGCGGCTGTTGTGCCCCGGCGTCTGGACGACGTAGTAGCGCTCCTCCATGCCGTAGTACCGGAGCCGCCGAAGACCGGCGTCCACCTTCGGGTCCGAGGTGATGACGGCACCACCGTCGCCGTAGGCCCCGAGCACCTTGGTGGGGTAGAAGGAGAACCCCGCCGCGGCCCCCCACGTACCGGCGAGCCGTCCGCCCCGGCGGGAGCCGTGGGCCTGCGCGCAGTCCTCGAAGACCAGCAGGCCGTGCTCGTCCGCCACGGCCTGCAACGCCGTCATGTCGACGCACTGGCCGTACAGGTGCACCGGGAGCAGGCACTTGGTGCGCGGAGTGACGGCTGCGGCCACCTGCTCGATGTCCATGAGGTACGTGTCCGGGTGGACGTCGACGAAGACGGGCGTCGCCCCCACGGAGTCGATGGCCACCACGGTCGGTGCCGCGGTGTTCGAGACGGTGATCACCTCGTCGCCGGGGCCCACGCCGAGCGCCTGGAGCCCGAGCTTGATCGCGTTGGTGCCGTTGTCGACGCCCACCGCGTGCCCGACCCCGTGGTAGGCGGCGAACTCTTCCTCGAAGCCGCGTCCGCTGGCGCCGAGCACGAGCTGTCCGGACCGAAGCACGGTCTCGATCGCGTCGTGGATGTCGTCCCGCTCGTTCTCGTACTCGCGCAGGTAGTCCCATACGTAAGTGGTCATGGCTGAGTCACTTCTCTCCGCTCGTCTCCGGCACGCGCCTGGCTGGGTCCTACTGCCGTACACCGACGAACAGACCGCGGCCGGTCGGGTCGCCGGGGAGGAACTCGACGGTGCATCCCGTGTCGGTGAACGCCGCGAGGTACTCGTCCTTGGTGAAGAGGGTGAGGACGTCGACCTCGGTGAACTCCCTGATGCCGTCGCGGTCGCCGACCAGGAAACGCACCTCCATCCTGGTCGCGCGGCCCTGGAGGGTGGAGTGCGAGATCCGGGCCACGGTACGGCCGTTCTCCCGGCCGAGGTCACCCGCGACGTAGCCCTCGACGTGGTCCTCGGGGAACCACCACGGCTCGATGACGAGCACACCACCGGGGCGCAGGTGCCGGGCCATCGACCGCACCGCGTCCCGCATGTCGGACACGGTGCCCAGGTAGCCGATGGCGCAGAACATGCACACGACCGCGTCGAAGGTGCGGCCGAGGTCGAAGGCGCGCATGTCGCCGGGGTGCACCGTCACCTCCGGCAGCCGCTGATGTGCCAGCTCCCGCATGGGCTCTGCGATCTCCAGGCCCTCGGTGTGCTTGAACAGCCTCCCGAAGGTCTCCAGATGCGCCCCGGTGCCGCACGCCACGTCGAGCAGGGAATCCGCCTCCGGACACCGCGACCGCACCAGTTCCGCGACGGCGGTGGCCTCCGACGGCCAGTCCTTGCCCCGGCTGCGGTAGAAGATCTCGTAGACCTCCGCCAGCTCCTGTCCGTACATCTGCTCTCCTGTCGGTGTCGGTCGAAGGGGGCCCGGTCAGGCCCGGTCAGGCCCGGTCACTCGTCGACCATGGCGACCGCCCTGGTCCAGCCCGCGCCCGCGCCCGCGATCTTCACGGGGAAGCACACGACGGTGAACCCGTACGGCGCGGGCAGGGCGTCGAGGTTCGCCAGGCGCTCGATCTGGCAGTACTCCCGGTCGCGGCCGGCGAAGTGGGCCGGCCACAGCACCGAACGGTCACCCGTGCGCCGGTACCGTTCGATGATGTCGGTGAACGGGGCGTCCAGGCTGAACGCGTCCGTCCCGACCACCCGCACCCCCAGGTCCAGCAGCAGATGCACGGCCGGCCCGTCCAGCCCGGCGAACTCGGTGAAGTACTCCGGGGTGCCCGCCCGCGCCGAAGCACCGGTGTGCAGCAGGACGATGTCCATCGGAGCCGGGGTGCGGCCGATCCGCTCGAACTCCTTCTCCAGCCGCTCCGCGCCGACGACACCGGTCGGCGCGTCGGTGAGGTCGAGCACGATCCCCGGGTTGCAGAACCACTCCAGCGGCATCCGGTCGATGTGCTTCGGCACGCCGTCGCCGTACCCGGCCCGGGAGCCGTAGTGCGACGGCGCGTCGACGTGCGTGCCGGTGTGCGAGGTCAGGGTGATCCGATCGAGCGAGAGGAACTCCCCGTCGGGCAGCTCGTCCGGATCGAACCCGAGCCCGAAGTGCGTCCGCATCTCCGCGCTCATGTGCTCCGCCCCCTGGCGAGGGGTCAGTACCTCGTGCACCACGGGATCCGGCTCGTATGCCGTGGCATCCACCGCCGATGACAGGTCGATCAACCGCACACGGACCTCCTCCGTACCGAACCGCTCGCGCCGACGAGCCAGATCGTGCTCCGCCCGAACGGAGAAGCGCTCAAGCCTCACTCGGCTCCCGCACGTCGCGTTCGAGCCGATGTCGAAGGGCGTCGGGAATCGTTCGCAGGTACCGCCCGTTCGGACCCGAACGGGGCTAGCGTGAGGAGGACGCGGTGGCAGTACCGATGGGAACCTCGTCGTCGGTCGAGTCCCTCTATGCCGAAGTGCAACAGTTCTACGCCCACCACATGCATCTGCTGGACGCCGGGGACGGCGAGGGCTGGGCGCTCACCTTCACCGAGGGCGGATCGTTCGCGCCGCCCTCGCTGCCGGAACCCGTCGTCGGCCGGGTCGCCCTGGCCGCGGGGGTCAACAAGGCCGCCGCCGCGCTGGCCGAGGCCGGCGAGGTGCACAGGCATCTGCTCGGCATGGTGTCGGTCCAGCCGCGCGAGGACGGCGAGCTGAGCGTCCGTTCGTACGCGCAGATCATCGCCACGCCCCAGGGCGGCAGCCCCAGGCTCCATCTGATGTGCGTGTGCGACGACGTGCTGGTGCGGGTGGACGGCGAGCTGAAGGTGCGCGAACGCCGGGTCACACGTGACGACCGGCACCCGTGACACCGGCGCGGGCAAGAGCCACGGCGATCGAGGACAGCGAGGAAGGGTGGACGGTGTGGTGACCTCGCGTGACGCGAGCCGGCCCGGCACGGTGGCCGTGCTGGGCGCGACCGGCAGCATCGGACGACAGGTGAGCGCGGTGTTCTCGCGCGCGGGACACGAGGTGCTGGGTGTGGCCCGGCGGCCCGCGCCGCACACCTCCGACCACCCCTTCGTCCCGCTGGACCTCGCATCGGCGGCTCCTCGGGAGATCGCCGAACTCCTCGCCTCGCGGAAGGTGGAGGTCGTGGTCAACGCCACGGGCGGATGGGCGGTGACCGAGGAGGCGATGCACCACGCCCATGTGCGGCTGGTGGACCGCGTGCTCGCGGGCGTCGCCGCGCTGCCCACGCGCCCGCGCTTCGTCCAGGTCGGCAGCATCCACGAGTACGGTTTCGTACCGCCCGGTACCAGCATCGACGAGTCGGTGGCGCCGGATCCGAGCACCCCGTACGCCCGTACGAAACTGGCCGGCTCGCAGGCCGTGCTGGAGGCGGCCCGCGCCGGGGACGTCGACGGGGTCGTGCTGCGCGCGGTCAATGTGTGCGGGCCCCACCCGTCGGAGGCGAGCTTCCTGGGCACCGTGCTGCACCGGCTGCGCGCCGTGACGCCGGGGGAGCGGCTGGAACTGATGATCGCGGATGCCGCACGCGACTACATCGACGTACGCGACGTCGCCTCGGCGGTCCTGCGGGCCGCCGACGCGGCGGCCCCCGGCACGGTGTTCAACATCGGGCGCGGCCAGGCGCCGACGATGCGCGAGCTGGTGACGACCCTGATCGAGGTCGCCGGATTCCCGCCCGAGACGATCAAGGAGACCGGCGGGCCGGTGGAGAGCAAGGGCGGTGGCTGGACCAAGGCCGACACCCGGCACGCGGAACGGGTGCTGGGCTGGCGGCCGGTCATCGCGCTGCGCGATTCCCTGCGTGACATGTGGGAGGCGGCGGGCTGATGGCCCGGCCGCCCCCACCGCTCGGCGGCGAGCGCATCCTTCCCCACAAGCAGAGAGGTATGTGTGATGAGTGAACTGACGCTGCCGGTGCTGGTCGAGATCTTCCGGGAGTGCGCCGGCGAGGCGGAGGAAGTCGACCTGAACGCCGAGGATGTCGGTGAGGTCGAGCTGAAGGTCCTCGGGTACGACTCCCTCGCCCTGCTGGAGGCGATCAGCCAGGTCGAGCGGAGGTACTCGATCGGCATGCCGGACGCGGAGACCCGGATACGGACGCTGAACGAGTTCCTCGATCAGGCCAACGAGCAGCTGATCCGGAGGTCCTGAACCGTCGCGCGCACCCGTTCGCCGGTCAGCCGGCGGACGGCACGCCGACGAAGAGGCCCCGGCCGGCGGGCTCGACGGGGATGTAGTCGACGCCGAAACCGGCGGCCTTGAACGCAGCCTCGTACTGCTCCCGGGAGAACAGGCCGATCAGGTGCGTCTCATCGAAGTGCCGTACGCCCGACGCACCGTCGGCGACCAGATAGTGCACGTTCATCCGGGACGCGGCCCCCTCCCGTGCGGAGTGGGAGACCCGGGACACGGTCCGTTCCCCGACGGTCGCCGTGCTGCCGGTGACATGACCGTGCCGGTACGTCTCGGGGAACCACCACGGGTCGACGGCCAGCACTCCGCCGGGCGTCAGATGCCGGGCGAACCGGCGCAGCGCGTCGACCAGCGCGGACTCCGTCAACAGATAGCCGATCGAGCCGAACATGCACGTGATGACGTCGTAGGTGCGGCCGAGGTCGAAGTCCCGCATGTCGCCCACGTGTACGGGGACGTGCGGCAGCGCCGCCCGCGCGAACCGGGCCATCGGCTCGGACAGCTCCAGCCCGGCCACCTCGTCGAACAGCTCGTCGAAGCGGCGCAGATGAGCCCCGGTGCCGCAGGCCACGTCGAGCAGGGTGGCGGCATCCGGCTTTCGCTTCCGCACCTGCCGCTCCACCGCGGCCGCCTCCTGGAGATAGTCCTTGCCACGGCTGCAGTGGATCAGCTCGTAGATCTCGGCGAGTTCGGCTCCGTACACGGCGACCTCATTCGTTGCGCACCTGAAGGGGACATGGGTCCGGGAGCACCGATCGTCGGGCGGGGTGCTAGAAGAACAGCGGAGAGCGGCTGGACGCGTGGGGCCCCGGGGGCCTTCGTGGCCACGGGCCGTGCTGTCGAGCAGGGTTCGAATCCGTCCTGCCACGGTGAGAGCACCACGGACCCGCGGCACAGGTTGGAGTCCCACCGTGAGCACAGGAGTGAGCACAGGCCGGACCCCCGGCGAGAAACACCCGGGCACGGCGCGCGCCGGTCACGGTGGCGCGGTCAACGGCACTGGCGAGGGCGCTTGGTCGCCGACGAGTGAGGTCGCCGCGCTACTGGAGGAACTACGCCGCTACCTGGACCTGGCGCCCCAGCTCAGCCTGCCGCCGCGCGCGTTCACCTCGCCCGAGCTGTACGAGCTGGAACGCACCCGCGTCTTCGGGCGCTCCTGGGTGCTCATCTCCCACCGCGACGAACTCGCCGAGCCGAACAGCTACGTCTCGGTCGACATCGCCGGCGAGCAGGTGTTGG
This sequence comes from Streptomyces sp. GL_141, assembly GCF_057834385.1. NCBI lineage: Bacteria > Bacillati > Actinomycetota > Actinomycetes > Kitasatosporales > Streptomycetaceae > Streptomyces > Streptomyces sp. GL_141. Next base: position 1,517,852 of record NZ_CM174402.1, on the reverse strand, counting down.
TCACCCGCGACGCGGACGGTGTGCTCCACGGCATGTCACCGATCTGCCGGCACCGGATGATGCCGCTCGTCGAACCCGGCGCCGCCGGCCGAGCCGACTCCTTCACCTGTCCGTACCACCTGTGGAGGTACGGAGTCGACGGCCGGCTCATCGGCGCGACCCACATGCGCAAGAACCCGGACTTCGACCCCGAGAACTGCCGGCTGCCCGCCTTCGCGGTGGAGGAGTGGCACGGCTTCGTGTACGTGAACCTCGACGCGGCCGCAGCGCCCCTGGCCCCCGAACTGAGGCGGATCTCGAATGACCTGACCAACTATCAATTCGACGGCATGGCGCAGCTCGGGTCCTGGAGCGAGGAATGGGCCTGCAACTGGAAGGTCGCCGTCGAGAACGCCCACGAGAACTATCACGTGATGGGCTTCCACCCGGAGACCCTCCAATCGTCGACGCCCGGCGGGTCCCCCACGGACGTACGGGTCGACTCTCCATGGGCGCTGCGCCTGCTCGTCCCGTTCACGGAGCCGCAGGAGACCTACGCCCTGCCGCTGACCGACGAGGAGAAGGCCCATCTGTACGGCATCTTCGTCTTCCCCGCGGCGAGCCTGGCCGCGGCCGGCGAGATGGTCATCTGGCTCAGCCTCATCCCGCAGACGATCGACCGGACGCTGGTCCGCGGCGGGATCCTCGTGCCGCGCGCGGCGCTGGAGGGCGCCGACCTCGACGAGATGCGCCGACAAGCCGAGTCGTACGCGGGCATGATCAACAGCGAGGACCGCAACGGACTGGAGGCCGTCCAGCGCGCGGTGGGGTCCCGCTTCGCCGCGCGCGGCCATCTCAGCCCCAAGGAACCGGGCGTCGTGGCCTTCTACCAGAACCTGGCCAGGGCCCTGCTGCGCGGCGACGGCGACTGGCCGGGAGGGCTGTGAGCACCCGGGCCGGGCCCATCCGCCCTCGCACGCCATGACGATCGCCACTTCGCTCATCCGCTACTCAAGGAAGAGGACATCACCGTGCCCAGTTGTCGGATCTGCGGCGGTCGGCTGCACGAGTTCATGGACTTCGGACAGCAACCGCTCTCCAGCGGGCTCCTCGAGCCCGAGTACCTCGGCGACGAGTTCTTCTTCCGGCTGGCCGTCGGCGTCTGCGGTGAGTGCTCCATGGTCCAGCTCACCGACGAAGTACCGCGCCATCTGATGTTCAACAGCCACTATCCGTACCTGTCGTCCGGATCCTCCGTCATGCGCGGGCACTTCGAGGCGACCGCGCAGCACTTCCTGGAGACCGAACTCACCGGAAAGGACGCCTTCCTGGTCGAGCTGGGCTGCAACGACGGCGTCATGCTCCGCGTCCTGGCCGAGGCCGGAGTCCGGCACCTGGGCGTCGAACCGTCGCAGAGCGTGGCCGACATCGCGCGGCGCCAGGGCATCCGGGTGTCCACCGAGTTCTTCCAGGAGTCGACGGCGGCCGACATCCGCAAGGCGGAGGGGCACGCGCAGGTCATCTTCGCGGCCAACACGATCTGCCACATCCCCTACCTGGACTCGATCTTCCGCGGAGTGGACGCGCTGCTCGCGCCGGACGGGGTGTTCGTCTTCGAGGACCCGTACCTCGCCGACATCGTCGACCTCGCCTCCTTCGACCAGATCTACGACGAGCACTACTACTTCTTCTCTGTCTCCTCCGTGAGCGCCATGGTCGAGCGGTTCGGCTTTGAACTGGTCGACGTGGAACGGCTCTCCGTGCACGGCGGCGAGGTCCGCTACACCATTGCCCGCGCGGGGCGGCGGACCCCCGCGCCCGCGGTCGCCGAGCTGCTGGAGGAGGAGCGGCAGCGCGGCCTGTCGGAGCTCAAGACCCTCCAGGGCTTCGTAGGCCGTGTGGAGCGGGCCCGGGACGATCTGGTCGCGCTGCTCCGCGGGCTGCGGGACGAGGGCCGTACGGTCGTCGGGTACGGGGCCACGGCCAAGAGCGCCACTGTCGCCAACTACTGCGGCATCGGGCCCGAACTCATCTCGTTCATCTCCGACACCACCCCGAACAAGCAGGGACGGCTGACGCCGGGCTCGCACATCCCGGTGCGGTCGCGGGCGGACTTCGAGAACCCGTACCCCGACTACGCCGTGCTGTTCGCCTGGAACCACGCCGAGGAGATCATCGCCAAGGAACAGCAGTTCCGCGCCTCGGGCGGCAAATGGATCCTCTACGTCCCGGACGTCCGTGTGGTCTGAGCGCCCGCGCTCCCGCTTCGATCACGCCAGCCGAGGAAGGGTGCCCGATGCGGGTCCTGTTCACCACACACACAGCGAAGTCCCATCTGTACGCGCAGGTCTCGCTGGCATGGGCACTGCGGGCCGCCGGCCACGAGGTCCATGTGGCCGGCCAGCCCGATCTCGCCGACGACATCACGGGCACCGGCCTGATCGCCGTATCGGCCGGTGCCGCGCTCGACCTGGCGGCACACATGGAGTCGTACGAACAGCACGACGGCTCAGGCGGGTCCGGTGGGACCGCGTCCGGAGAGCCTGCGGCACAGGACCCGGGAACCTGGGACGAGACCGGGGGCGCGGACGACTACCGTGCGATGGCCGAGCGGTTCGAGTACTGGACGGACATGACCGAGATCCGTCCCGAGAAGCTGTCGTACGAGTACATGCACGGGGTCTTCACCGCCGTGACCACCCAGGTCTTCCAGCAGTACTCCGCGCCGGCGATGGTCGACGACCTGGTGCGCCACGCCCGGTGGTGGCGGCCTGACCTGGTCGTCTGGGACCCGCTCACCTTCGCGGGCCCCATCGCCGCCCGGGCCAGCGGCGCGGCCCACGTCCGGCTGCTGTTCGGCCTGGACCTCATCGGCCGGATGCGCGAGTCCTACCTCGACGCGGTGCGCCGGCTGCCCCCGGGGCAGCGGGAGGACCCGATGGAGGAGTGGCTGGGCTGGACGATGCGACGGTACGGCGGGGAGTTCGGCGAGGACCTGGTCGTCGGGCAGCGCACCATCGATCCGCTGCCGCCCTCGTTGCGCTTCCTGGACGGGCCGGACCGCGTACCGATGCGGCTCGTGACCCACAACGGCAGCTCCGTCCTCCCGGACTGGCTGCGTGAGCCGCCGAAGCGCAGGCGGATCTGCCTGACACTCGGGGTCTCGCACCGTGAGCTGCTCGGCGCCGACCGGGTGCCGCTCGGGGAGGTGCTCGCGGCCGTGGCCGGAGCGGACGTCGAGGTGGTGGCCACCCTGAACAAGGCCCAGCTCGCGTCCGTCACCGAGGTGCCGGACAACGTCCGCGTCGTGGACTTCGTCCCACTGGAAGCCCTGCTCCCCAGCTGCTCCGCAGTGATCCACCACGGCGGTGCGGGCACGTTCAACACCGCGCTCAGCTGCGGGGTGCCGCAGCTGATCCTGCCCGACGGGGTGTGGGACACCGATCACAAGGCGCGCCTGCTGGAGGAGAGCGGAGCCGGGATCCGGGTCGCGGAACCGGAGCGGGCCGATGCCGCCATGCTGCGCGGCCTCCTCAGCCGGCTGCTGGAGGAACCCTCCTTCGCGCGTGCCGCCGCCCGGCTGCGCCAGGAGTCGAGGGACATGCCTGCGCCCAGCGCCGTCGTACCCGTCCTCGAACAGCTTGCCGAGGCGAACCGGCGCGGCGCCGGAGCGGAGCCCGTACGGCCCTGACGACCCGAACAGACCAAGTGACCGAGTGACGAGTGACCGAGTGGCCGCAACGAAAACGGGGAGTGGCAGTGAAGGATTTCTCGCGCCGTGGTTTCATCGCGGGCAGCGTCGTGGCGGGCGGTGCCGCCGTACTGACAGGGGCCGGTACGGGGGTCGCGGCGGCGGCGGACACCGGGGCCGGTGGCTGCTTTCCGCCGCCCCCGGCCAAGACCATAGGCCCGGGCGATCCTCGGTACGAGGAGCTGATCGCCAGGGGATACAACGGGCGCTTCTCCGCCCGGCCGGAGTCCGTACGCCTCGTCCACCGCGCCGACCAGGTGGTCGCCGCGGTGGACGACGCCCTGCGGACCGGCAGGCGGATCGTCGTCCGCAGCGGCGGACACTGCTTCGAGAACTTCGTCGACGACCCGGCCGTCCAGGTCGTCGTCGACGTCTCCGAGATGAAGTCCGTCTACTTCGACTCCAAGCACAACGCCTTCGCCATCGAGTCCGGCGCGACGCTCGGCGAGGTGTACCGCACCCTCTACCTGGGCTGGGGGGTGACGATACCGGCGGGTGCTTGCCCCTCGGTCGGCGCCGGCGGGCACATCGTGGGCGGCGGATACGGCGGGCTGTCGCGCCACCACGGCTTCGTCGCGGACCACCTCTACGGCGTCGAGGTGGCCGTCGCCGACCGCGGCGGCCGGGCCCGCCTGGTGCTGGCCACCCGTGACCCAGCCGACCCCCACCACGACCTCTGGTGGGCTCACACCGGCGGAGGAGGCGGGAACTTCGGCATCGTCACCCGCTATCTGATGCGCTCGCCCGGCGCGCGCCCGGGCGGCGATCCCACGACCCTGCTGCCCAAACCCCCGGCGACGATACGTTCCGTCACCATCGGCTGGTCGTGGGCGGACATGACCGAGTCCGCGTTCGTACGGATCCTCCGCAACCACGGCACCTGGCACGAGAAGGAGTCCGGCACCGGCTCCCGCTACGCACCGCTCAGCAGCTGGCTCATCCTCAACCACCAGGCGTCCGGACGCTTCACCCTCGTGGCCAACGTGGACGGCTCCTTGCCGCACGGCACGAAGCTGCTCGACGAGTACGTCAAGGCGATCACGGCGAACACCGGGGTGCGCCACGAGACCGAAGAGTCGACCGCGTTGTGGATGAAGTCCACGCTGACCGTCGACCCCTACGCCGGCGGCAGGTACCCGTTCAAGTCCAAGGCCGCGCTCCTGCGTAAGGCCTGGACGGAGGCGCAGGTCCGGACCCTCCACCGCTATCTGACCCAGGCCGATGGCGAGCACCAGGCATCGGCCGTGTACCTCTCCACCCTCGGTGGCAGGATCAATTCGGTGCCCGCGGCCGCGACGGCGATCCCGCACCGCGACTCCCTCTTCAGCGCTTCGTACGAGACCTCCTGGTGGCCCGGCGTTCCCGGCGACGCGCAACTGGCCTGGGTGCGCGGTCTGTACCGGGACGTGTACGCGGACACCGGCGGCGTCCCCGTACCCGACGCGGCCAACGGCGGCGCCTACATCAACTACCCGGACGCCGACCTCGCCGACCCTCAGTGGAACACCTCCGGGGTCCCCTGGCACACCTTCTACTACCGGGACAACTACCCCAGGCTCCAGCAGGTCAAGGCGCGGTGGGACCCGGGGAACGTGTTCCGCCACGCGATGTCCGTCCGGCCGCCGGGCCGCTGACGCGCCACCGGCGCCCGCGACCCACCGGCCGACCCCTCACACCAGGGACTCCAGGCGCCCGACGAGCGCGGCGGGAGACGGCATCGCCGCCGCCTCGTCGCGCACTTCGGCCGCGGCCGTCCGTAGCCCCTCGTCCTGCAGCAGGGCCTGGAACTCCGCCGCACCGATCGTCTCGGCCGATGCCCCGATGGCGATGCCCCGCTCGACGACCGCCCGCTCGTTGTCCTTCTGGTCCGGGCTGAGCGGCATCACGCACTGGGGCACGCCCGCGGCCATCGCGACCGCCGAGGTGCCCGACCCGCCGTGGTGGATCAGCCCGTGACAGGTTCTCAGCAGTGGCCCGAGGGACAGCCAGTCCACCGTCCTCACGTTGGGCGGCAGTTCACCCAGCAGCGCCGGATCGCCGCCGCCGAGCGTGACGACGAACTCCGCGTCGGTGTCCGCCGCCGCGGCGATGAGCGGCGCCAGCACGGCGAGGCCACCCCACAGACCGGCGATCGACCCGAGCGTGACGGCGATCCTCGGCCGCCTCGGCGCCTCCAGCAGCCAGCCGGGCAGCTCGCCGTTGCCGTTGAAGGGCACGTAGCGGACCGGTACGTCGTCGTCCGCGCGCACCCGTTCCGGAAGCAGCTTCAGCAGGCTCGGCGGCATGGAGTTGAGCCGGAGGCCGGGCGCCGGCGCCGGCGTGACGCCGTGCCGCAGATAGTCCTCCTTCATGTGATCGCGCATCAGACCGGCGATGCGGGGCGCGCTGTCGGCCGGCCCGGTGACCACGGACACGGCGGGCACGCCGATCGCTCGCGCCACCAGCGGGCCGGCGCCCTGGAGCGGTGAGTGGACGATCAGATCCGGGGACCAGCCACGGGCGACCTCCACCACCCGGTCGACGGTGACGCCCGAGACCCTGGCGAAGAGCGCGGCGACGAACTCGTCCCCGCCGTCGACGCTGAAGTCGATCTCCTCGGGCCGGAACACCGTCGCGTAGTCGAGCCCGGGGGTCACATCGACGACGTTGACGCCCGCGGCAGCCACCGCGCCGACGTCACCGCCCTGGGCATACAGCACATCGTGACCCGCTGCGGTCAGCGCGTGCGCCAGGGGCACGCAGGGGAAGATGTGCCCCAGCCCTGGGGAGTTGACGAACAGTACGCGCATGGGGACTCCTCGCCTCATGAGAGGGATGGGGTGGTGGTGTCACCTTCGACCGGTGTCCTTGAAGGCGCACGGAGCCTTGTTGAACGGACGTGCGGACCGGGCCTCGGTCCGCCGTCCGAGACCTTTCGAGCATCTTGCGACATACGGCTGCCAGGGTCGGTGCCCCCAGCGAGTCGAAGGGCTGTCCTGTCAGATGGAGATCATCGGAAACGGGTTCCTCGCACGGCATCTCGCACCGCTCTCGGCCGAGCACCCCGGAGTGACGGTGCTGGCCGCGGGCGTTCCCACGCACCCGCTGTCCGACGCGGAACACCAGCGTGAGACCAGGCTCGTCGGCGACACGATCCGGGGGTGCCTGCGGCGCGACCGGATGCTCGTGTTCTTCTCCACCGTCAGCATGTACGGCGGGCCCGGCGGCCGGGGCGACGAGGACGGCCCGCAGGTCGCCTCCACCCGCTACGGCCAGCACAAGCTGGACCTAGAGCAGGTGATCAAAGCCTCCGGGGTACGCCACCTCATCCTGCGGCTCGGCTATGTGCTGGGCCCGGACGAACCCGGCTTCCGCCTTCTCGCGGCGCTGATCACCCAGGTGCTGGACGGCCGGGTGCGCGTCCAGCGCGGGGCGCGCCGGGACATGATCCACGTGGCGGACTTCACCGCCGTCGTCGACGGCCTGCTCCGTACCGGGGTGTGCGACGAGACGGTGAACGTCGCCTCCGGAGACTGCGTGGAGGTGGCCACGGTCGTGCGGTACCTCGAACAGCGGCTCGGCGTCACGGCCCACTGGCAGGTCACCGACGACAGCATCGAACACTGCCCGTCGGTACGGAAACTGCGGCGGCTGGTGCCCGAGGTCGACCGGCTGGGATTCGGACCGGGCTATCACCGGTCCGCCATCGACCGATATCTGGCGGCGACGCATCCCGCGGACGTCATCCGGAAGGAAAGGACGGAAAGGTCATGACGGAGCACGCCACCGGCACGGCCGCGGCGAAGGCGGGGGACCTCACCGAGCCGCTCACACCCGAGGGCCACGCACTGCTGGAGATACTGAGCAGACATCTGCCGCGCTTGGCGGCCAGTGCGAGCGAGCACGACCGCGACGGCGCGTTCCCGCTGGACGCCGTCCACCGCATGGGCGCCGACGGCGTACTCGGCGCGACCGTGCCGCGTGAGTTCGGCGGACTGGGCGTGAGCAGCGTCCACGACGTGTGCCTCGCCGTGAAACGGATCGCCGAGGCCGACGCGTCCGTCGCGCTGTCGCTGCACATGCAGTTCAGCCGCGGGATCACCATGTCGTACGAGCGGGAGCACGGCAACGGCACCGGGCGCGCCCTGGCCGAGCGGCTGCTGCGGCTGATGGGCACGGACGGGGCGCTGATCAGCGGCGCCCTCAAGGACGCCGGCGTCACCACCGAGCTGGTGCCCGCGGCCGACGGCGGCTGGCGGCTGACCGGCCGGAAGATCCTGGTCAGCATGGCCCCGTTCGCCACGCACGTCGTCGTCGCGGCGCAGACCCGCCCCGCCTCCGGGCCCCCGCTGCTGGCTTCCGCCTTCCTCCCCGCCGACACCCCCGGCCTGAAGGCGCCGGACAACTGGAACGGCATGGGCATGCGGGCCTCCGCCAGCACCGAGGTCGTCTTCCAGGACTGTCCCGTTCCCGAGACCGACGTCTTCCTGCGCGGACCGGTCGGCGTCCGCAACGACGCCGCGATGGCGGGCCAGACCGTCAGCTCGATCGGACTGCTCGGGGTGTACGCGGGGATCGCGCAGGCGGCACGCGACTTCACCGTCGCGGACATCACCCGGCGCGGCGGACAGCCGGCGGCCGCGGTCCGCACCCTGGTGGCCGAGCTGGATGTGAAGCTGTACGCGCTCCGCACGGCACTCGCCGCGGCACTGACCAACGCCGACCACTACGCGCACCGGGCGACGGTCGACCCCCAGGAGCGCGGCCGGCTGATGATGGCCCCCTTCCAGTACGCGAAGCTCATCGTCAACCGCACCGCGTCGAGCATCGTCGAGGACTGCATGACCCTGGTGGGCGGGGCGTCGTTCACCACGAACCACCCCCTGTCCCGCCACTACCGCGACGTCCGCGCGGGCTGGTTCATGCAGCCCTTCACCTACGCCGATGCCGTCGACCACCTGAGCGCACGCGCGCTCGGCACCGACCTGGAAGGCAACGCGTCGTGAGCGGTGCGAACGGCGGAGCCGACGGCGGCGCCGGTGAGGACGAACGGCCCGTCGACACCTTGGTGCGGATGTCGAACCTGGTGACCCCCATGGCGCTGCGGGTCGCGGCCACCCTGCGGCTGGTCGACCACATGCGCGGGGGCGCCACGAGCCCCGAGGCCCTCGCCGAGGTCACCGGAGCGGACGCGGACGCGCTGTCGCGGCTGATGCGGCACCTGGCCGCCGCCGGGGTGCTGGAGGAGACCGGACCCGGCCGCTACGCGCCGACCCGCATCGGTGACCTGCTCGCCGACGACGATCCGTCACGGCAGCGTTCCTGGCTCGACCTGGACCTGGCCGTCGGGCGCGCGGACCTGACGTTCCTCGATCTGCGCGAGGCGGTCCGTACCGGGCGGCCGCAGTACGAGAACCAGTACGGCAAGCCGTTCTGGACGGACCTGTCCGAGCACGAAGAGCTCGGGGCGTCGTTCGACACCCTGATGACGACACGGGAGGACGCGGCGTTCGCCGTGCCCGTCGCCGCGTACGACTGGAGCCGGGCACGGCACGTGCTCGACGTCGGCGGCGCGCCCGGCGGCCTCCTCAGCGCGATCGTGCGGGCCGCGCCCAAGGCGCGCGGCACGCTGCTGGACCTGCCGGGAGCAGCCCGGAGGGCGCGCGAGCGCATTGCGGCGGCCGGACTGGACGGCCGCATCGACGTCGTCGTCGGCGACTTCTTCGACGAACTGCCGGTGTCCGCCGATGTCGTCGTCCTGTCGTTCGTCCTCCTCAACTGGTCGGACACGGACGCGCTGCGGATCCTGGGGCGCTGCCGTGACGCCCTGCGGCCGGGAGGCCGGATCGTTCTGCTCGAGAGGGCCGAGGCACCGTCCGGTGGGACGCGGACATCGGACCTGTACTTCAGCGTGCTCGACATGCGCATGCTGGTGTTCCTCGGCGGCCGGGTCCGCACCGACCGCGAATGGGCCGATCTGGCCGACGCCGCCGGTCTCGACATCGTCTCCAGGACCGGGCCCCTGGTGTCGCCCAGCGTGCCGCTGGACTCCTGTCTCTGGGAGCTCGCCGTGCGCTGAGCCCGCCCGTCTCCCACAACCGTCGAGCCACGGGACCAGGGTTCCCGGGGCTCCCCGAGCCGAGAGGAATGCCGAAGTGGCACAACGTATCGTCACGTCGAGGGAAGCGGAGCTGTGGAGCGAGGACTTCGGCGATCCCGCCGACCCCGCCCTGCTGCTGGTCGCCGGCGGGAACCTGACCGCGATGAGCTGGCCCGCCGAGTTCGTCGAACGGCTGGTCGCCGGCGGGCTGCACGTGATCCGCTACGACCACTGGGGGGTGGGCCGCTCCTCGGTCTGGGACCCGGCAGAGCGTCCGTACGGCTATCTCCGGCTGGCCGCCGACGCCGTCGCGGTGCTCGACGGCTGGGACGTCGAACGGGCCCACTTCGTCGGCATGTCGATGGGCACGGTCCTGTGCCAGCTGGTCGCGCTCGACCACCCGCAGCGGATGCTGAGCATGTCGATGATGCTCGGCGGAGCACTCGACGTGGACTTCCCCGGCAGCATCCGCCGCGCCCTCGCAGGGGAGCCGTCCGCCGACGGCCTCCCGCTGCCGCAGGAACGATTCCTGAAGGCGCTCGCCGTCATGAACGAGGACGTGGACGGCCTGGAGGCGGAACTGGAGCGGCGGGTGCGCCGGTGGAAGCTGTTCTCCGGGGACGAGGTCGCCTTCGACGAGGCCGACTTCCGGCGGTGGGAACGGCAGGCCATCGACCACGCGGGCTCCCTCACCGAGCCGCACGTGCACTACGCGGTGCAGCCGCCGCCGCGCGAGCGCGCCCCCGAGCTGGGAGACGTCCGTGTCCCCACCCGGGTGATCCAGGCGATGCGGGACCCGATCGCCCCGCCGCCGCACGGACGCCACCTCGCCGATCTGATCCCGGGCGCGGATCTGGTGGAGATCGAGGGCATGGGACACGCGCTGCCGAGCTCGGTGCACCGGCCGCTCGCCGAAGCCGTGCTCCAGCACGTGCACGGGCGCCGGTGACCGGCGCGAGCCCCGGCCCGATGTGCCGCGTCAGTCGGCCAGATCGAACCGGGGCTCGTCGGTCCGGGTGCGCTTGATCTCGTAGAAGCCCGGAACAGCGGCCACCAGCAGAAGACCGTCCCACAGTTGCCCGGCCGTCTCCCCGGTGGGTGCGGGGGAGACGACGGGCCCGAAGAAGCCGACCCGTTCGCCACCGGGCCGGCCGACCGACACCACCGGGGTGCCGATGTCGCCGCCGGCCAGGGCGACGGCCTGCGCGTGCGAGGAGCGGATGGCCTCGTCGTACGCGGTGGACTCGGCGACCTCCGCGATCTCCTCCGGCAGCCCGGCATCCGCGAGGGCCGCCGTCAGGTTCCCCCAGTCGCCCTGGAGGTGGAAGCGGTTGCCCATGGCCGTGAACAGGTCACCGAGCGCCTGCTGACCGAACCGCTCCTCCACCGCGGCACACACGCGCACCGGCGCCCACATGTAGTCCTCCCACTCGCCCTCGGGGTTGTCGTCCCGGTGCTCGTTGAGCACCGACAGACTCATCACCCGCCAGTGGACGGTCACCGGCCGCACCTTGGTGACCTCCACCATCCACCGCGAGGTGATCCACGTGTACGGGCAGACGGGGTCGAACCAGAAGTCGACGGTCCGCTGTTCGGTCATCTGATCGGCTCCTCATACGGTCTCGCTCTAGCGGCGCCAGCCGTCCGGCTCGGGCCACGGCTCGCCGAGCTGGCGGTACGTGCTCTGGTACTCCGGCCAGTCCCGATGGTCCCTGATCTTGCCGTCGACGATGCGCAGCAAGTGGATCTGCTCCCCGGAGAAGCGGCGCCCGGTCGGCGCGAAGCCCACCATCGGACCGACCTGCCGGCCGTAGAGGACCAGGTACGCACGCACCCAGTCGCCCCGCTCCTCGATCTTGACCTCCTCCAGGTGTGCGTCTTCGGAGAAGGTCATCCGCACCCAGGCTACCGCCATCGCGAACGCCTGGGGGCCCTCACCGATCCCGTGCTCGATCGTGGCCGGATTCAGATACTCCGGGTGGATGAACTCGTGGACGTCGTCTGTCCTGCCCGTGTTGTACGCCTTGATCATCCGCCGCACGGCTTCGAGGTTCTGACTCACGGTGTGCCTCCGGCTCTCGGTGTGCTCGTTGCCGACGAGCATCCCAACACCACGATCGGCAGCGGATCGACGATCGCTCGACCCCCTGCTCCAGGGCCGCTCGATCCCCCGCCGGGCCGTGAACGGCGCGGGGTTCAGAGGCTGTTGAGCGCGCTGCGAGAGCCGACGCCCACGTTGGACGACGCCACATCGTCAGAGCCCGACGGCGGACCTGAAAAGAGGCGTGAGATGCAGCCGAACGACCTTGATCCCACTGGAAGCGGGGTGGTCGCCTTCATCAACAGATTTACTGTGCGCGCGTCGCCGGAGGAGTTCGAGAAGGCCTTCGCCGAGGCGGGACGGCACCTGGCCGACCGGGACGGGTTCCTGCGGTACACCCTGCACCAGCACGCCGAGGACCCGACCCGCTGGGTCAACATCGCTCATTGGCGCGACGCGCACGCCTTCCGCGCGGCGGTGGGCGCCGCGTCCTTCCCGCAGCACGTCGCGCGGTTGCGGGAAATGAGCACCAGTGAGCCCGGCCTGTACGTTCCGCGGCAGTACGTGTCGGCGGAGCGGGCAGCGACGGAGGCCCGCTGATGGCCATGCCCGCGGGCCGCCGAGTCGTCATCACAGGCATCGGTGTCGTCGCTCCCAACGCCGTGGGGCGCAAGCCCTTCTGGGACGCCCTGACCGCCGGGCGCACGGCCACCAGGAGAATCAGCTTCTTCGACCCCAGCCCGTACCGCTCGCAGATCGCTGCCGAGGTCGACTTCGACCCGCTGGGCGAGGGGTTGACTCCGCAGCAGATCCGGCGGATGGACCGCGCCGCGCAGTTCGCCGTGGTCAGCGCCCGGGAGAGCGTCGCCGACAGCGGGCTGGACCTCGCGGAACTGGACCCCGCTCGGACCGGCGTCGCCGTCGGCAGCGCCGTGGGCTGCACCATGAGCCTCGAGGACGAGTACTCCGTCGTCAGCGACGGCGGTCAGCACTGGCACGTGGACGGCTCCTATGCCGGGCGGCACCTCTTCGACTACTTCGTTCCGAGCTCGATCGCCGCTGAGGTCGCCCGCGACGTCGGTGCCGAGGGCCCCGTGTCGCTGATCTCGACCGGCTGCACCTCCGGACTGGACTCGGTCGGACACGCGGTGGAGCTGATACGGGACGGCTCGGTGGACGTGATGGTGGCCGGCGCCACCGACGCCCCGATCTCGCCGATCACCGTGGCCTGCTTCGACGCGATCAAGGCGACCACGCCGCGCAACGACGACCCCGGTCACGCGTCGCGGCCCTTCGACCGCACCAGGAACGGGTTCGTCCTCGGCGAGGGCGCGGCGGTCCTCGTCCTCGAGGAGCTCGAGAAGGCCCGCCGCCGCGGTGCGCACGTGTACGCGGAGATCAGCGGGTTCGCCTCCCGCTCCAACGCCTTCCACATGACCGGACTGCGCCCGGACGGCCGGGAGATGGCCGAGGCCATCCGCGTGGCGATGCGGCGGGCCGCGGTCTCGCCGCACGACATCGACTACGTCAACGCACACGGCTCGGGCACCCTCCAGAACGACCGGCACGAGACGGCGGCCTTCAAGAGTGCTCTGGGCGAGCACGCCTACCGGGTGCCCGTCAGCGGCATCAAATCGATGATCGGGCACTCCCTGGGCGCGATCGGCTCGCTGGAGATCGCGGCCTGCGCGCTCACCATCGAGCACGACACCATCGCGCCCACCGCCAATCTGCACGAGCCCGACCCCGAGTGCGACCTGGACTACGTGCCGTTGACGGCGCGTGAGCAGCGCGTGGACACCGTGCTCACCGTGGGCAGCGGGTTCGGGGGCTTCCAGAGCGCGATGGTGCTGCGGAGCCCGGAGAGGGCGGCGTCATGACACCCACCGCTGTGATCACGGGCATGGGCGTGATCGCGCCGACCGGCCTGGGCATCTCCTCCCACTGGAGCAGCACCCTGGCCGGGCGGGCCGCGATCGGCCCGATCACTCGCTTCGACCCGGAGCGCTACCCCAGCCGGCTGGCCGGTGAGATCGCGGACTTCGATCCGCAGGAACACGGCATCGCGAACCGGCTGCTCCCACAGACCGACCACATGACCCGGCTGGCGCTGGTGGCCGCCGAATGGGCGATCAAGGACGCCGGGGTGGAGCCCGGCGCACTGCCGGAGTACGGCATCGGCGTCGTCACCGCCAGCTCGGCCGGCGGATTCGCCTTCGGCCACCGGGAACTGCACAACCTCTGGAGCAAAGGCCCGGAGCACGTCAGCGCCTACCAGTCGTTCGCCTGGTTCTACGCGGTCAACACCGGGCAGATCTCCATCCGGCACGGACTGCGCGGACCGGGCGGCGTGGTCGTCACCGAGCAGGCCGGCGGGCTGGACGCACTGGACAAGGCCCGGCGACAGCTGCGCGACGGCGTCCAGATGGTGATCGCGGGCGGCGTTGACGGCTCACCGTCGCCCTGGGGCTGGGTCGCGCAGCTGGCGAGTGGCCGGATCAGCACCGTGAACGACCCGGGGCGGGCGTACCTGCCCTTCGACGTGGACGCCTCCGGCTACGTACCGGGTGAGGGCGGTGCGCTGTTCGTCCTCGAGTCTCCGGAGTCGGCACGCGCCCGGGGCGTACGGTCCTGGTACGCGGAGATCGCCGGACAGGCGTCCACGTTCGACCCGGCGCCCGGGACGGGCCGGCCCTCCAACCTGCGGCGCGCCGCCGAACTCGCCCTCGACGAGGCCGGACTGGAACCCGGCGACATCGACGTGGTGTTCGCCGACGCCGCGGGCACCCCTGAACTCGACCGCGCCGAAGCGGAGGCCATCCGCGAGGTCTTCGGCCCGCACGGCGTACCGGTGACGGCGCCCAAGACGATGACCGGACGGCTCGGCGCCGGCGGCGCGGCACTGGACCTGGCGACGGCCGTGCTGTCCATCCGTGACGGGGTGATCCCGCCGACGGCGAACGTACGGCAGCCGGTGACCGAGTACGGGATCGACCTCGTCCGGGTCCCCCGCACCGTACCGGTGTCCGCCGCGCTCGTGCTGGCCAGGGGCCACGGAGGCTTCAACGCGGCCGCGGTCGTGACCCGACAACGATGAGGAGAGACATGTCCACTCCAGACGACCGCCACGCGGTGGTCACCGGTGCCACCAGCGGCATCGGGCTCGCCGTCACGACGATGCTGTGCCAACTCGGGCAGCGCGTGTTCATCTGCGCCCGTGACCCCGAGAACGTAGAACTCACCGTCGAGCGGCTGCGCGACAAGGGGTACGACGTCTCGGGCCAGGCGTGCGACGTCCGCTCCACCGAACAGGTCGGCGCCTTCGTCCGGGCCGCCGTCGACCGGTACGGCCCGGTGGACGTGCTGGTGAACAACGCCGGCCGCAGCGGGGGAGGTCCGACCGCGCAGATCACCGACGAGCTGTGGCTCGACGTCATCGACACCAACCTCAACAGCGTTCTCAGGATGACCCGTGAGGCGCTCACCACGGGCGGCATGCTCGACCGGAGCACGGGCCGGGTCATCAACATCGCGTCGACCGGCGGCAAGCAGGGCGTGGTGTTGGGTGCCCCGTACTCGGCGTCGAAGCACGGCGTCGTCGGATTCACCAAGGCGCTGGGCCTGGAGCTGGCGAAGACCGGCATCACCGTGAACGCGGTCTGCCCGGGCTACGTGGAGACGCCGATGGCGCAGCGGGTGCGGCAGGGGTACGCCGCGGCCTGGGACATCACGGAAGAGGACGTGCTGGAACGGTTCGAGGCGAAGATCCCGCTCGGCAGGTACACCACCCCGGAGGAGGTCGCCGGGCTCGTCGGCTACCTCATCACCGACCAGGCCGCCCCGGTCACGGCGCAGGCGATCAACGTCTGCGGCGGACTGGGCAACTACTGACGGCCCGTCCGAGGACCAGGAGACCCGCACCATGACGAACAACCACCGAGCCGAGCACAGCATCATCGTGGAGGCACCCGCGCGCACCGTCTTCGGCCTGATCGCGGACGTCGACGCGTGGCCGCGGGTCTTTCCCCCGACCGTGCACGTGGACGTCCTCGAGCGGACCGCCGGCGAGGAGCGCATCCGGATCTGGGCGACCGCCAACGACTCCGTCAAGACGTGGACCTCGCGCCGCGTCCTCGACTCCGGGGGGCTGCGCGTGAGCTTCCGCCAGGAGGTGTCCCAGCCGCCGGTCGCCGCCATGGGCGGCGAATGGATCGTCGAGCCGCTGTCGGATTCCCGGACCCTGGTCCGCCTGACCCACGAGTTCCGGGCCGTTGACGACGACCCGGAGGGCGTGGAGTGGATCACCCGGGCCATCGACCGCAACAGCGACGCGGAACTGGGCGCGCTCCGGCGGGCCGCGGAACAGGTCCCCGGGGCCGGTGCCGGCGATCTGTCGTTGCGGTTCGACGACGTGGTGGAGGTGGCCGGCGACCCTGCCGAGGTCTACGACTTCCTCTACGACGCGCGGCAGTGGGAGGAGCGGCTGCCACACGTCAAGCGGGTCGAGCTGGAAGAGAGCACCCCGAATCTGCAGCTGCTGGAGATGGACACGCTCACCCCGAACGGCGCCGTCCACACGACGAAGTCGGTACGGGTCTGCTTCCCCGCCGACACCATCGTCTACAAGCAGCTGAAGACACCCGCGCTGATGACCGTCCACAACGGCCGCTGGCGGATCGAGAAGAGTCCGTCCGGGTGCACCGTCACCTCGACGCACACCGTCGTGCTCAACCCCGACGCGGTCGTCCCGGTCCTCGGCGAGGGCGCCACGGTCGAGGACGCGCGCTCCTTCGTCCGCGACGCGCTCGGCCGCAACAGCACGGCGACGATGCTGCTCGCCAAGGAGTACGCCGAGCGAGCGGTACGTGAGCGCTGATGCGGGTCCTGTTCACCACCTTCGGCGCCCGTAACCACGTCCACGCCCAGGTGGCGCTGGCCTGGGCGCTACGGGCCGCCGGGCACGAGGTCTGCGTGGCCAGCCATCCCGACCTCGGGGACGTGATCGCCCGCACCGGCCTGACCGCGGTCCCGGTCGGCCGGGAACTCAATGAGGACCAGGTGATGGAGGAGTTGCGGGAACGCGAGGACGCCTCCCGCGACACGTACGACGAGGATGCACCGGACGCCCAGCTGCTGCTGGCCATGGACGAACTGCGCCCGGAGAAGTTGAGCTACGACCACATGCACGGCGTGTTCACCGCGATGACTTCGGCGGTGTTCCAGAACTACTCGTCGACCGAGATGATCGACGACCTGGTGGACTTCGCCCGCGGCTGGCGGCCCGACCTGGTGATCTGGGACCCGCTGACCTTCGCCGGAGCCGTCGCCGCCCGGGTCACCGGCGCGGCGCACGCCCGGCTGATGTTCGGCCTGGACCTGGTCGGCCGTATGCGCGAGAGCTATCTGGCGGAGGTGGGCGGGCGGCCCGCCGCGCTGCGCGAGGACCCCATGCGGGAGTGGCTGGGCTGGGTGATGGAGCGATACGGCGGCGCGTTCTCCGAGGACCTGGTGACCGGCCAGTGGACCGTCGACCCGGTGCCGACCTCCCTGCGGCTCCCGGTGGATCTGCCGTACGTCCCCGTCCGCTGCGTCGCCTACAACGGCAGGGGAGGCATCCCGCCCTGGCTGCACGAGGCGCCCCGGCGCCCCCGGGTGTGCCTGACGCTCGGGGTGTCGCACCGTGAGGTGATGGGCGGCGACCAGGCGTCCATCGGCGAGCTGATCGAGGCGGTCGCCGGACTGGACGTCGAAGTGGTCGCCACCCTGAACGCCCGCCAGCTGCGGGAGGTCACCAGCCTTCCCGCCAATGTCCGCACCGTCGACTTCGTCCCGATGGACGCGCTGCTGCCGAGCTGCTCGGCCATCATCAGTCACGGCGGGTCCGGCACGGTCCACACGGCGTTCCTGTACGGCGTCCCGCAGATCCTGGTGCCCGGCACCATGTGGGACAACGGAATCCGCGCGGACCTCGTGGAACGGTCGGGCGCCGGTCTGCGCCTGGACGCGCAGACCCTGACCGCCGACGCCCTGCGCGACGCGCTCACCCGCGTACTGACGGAGCCGTCGTTCGCGGCAGCGGCCGGCCGGCTGCGCCGGGAGACGCTGGCAACTCCCTCTCCCCGGGACATCGTCCCGGTACTGGAGTCGCTCACCGCCGAACACCGGCGCCACGGAGCCACGCGACACGACGACCCTGCGAGGAACGATGTCTGACACAGCCCCCCTGCCCCCCGCCCCGCGGTCGGTCGTGGTGACCGGAGGCGGCTCCGGCATAGGCAGGGCCACCGCGCACGCCTTCGCCGACGAGGGCGTGGCCGTACTCGTCGTCGGCCGCACGGCCGCCGACCTCGCCGACACCGCGAAGGGGTACGACACGATCAGGACGCTCGCCGTCGACCTCACCGAGGCCGACGCGCCCCAGAAGGTCGTGGACACCGCGGTGCGCGAACTGGGTGGCATCGACATCCTGGTGAACAACGCGGCGGCCCTGGGCCACCGCGCCCTCGCCGACGTCGACCCGCAGCAGGTGACCAGCCAGCTCGCCACGAACCTCGCGGTGCCCGTGCTCCTCACCCGGTGCGCGCTCGACGCCCTCGCCGCCGACGGCGGCGGCACCGTGCTGAACATCAGCTCGTCCGGTGCGCGCGGGTCCCGGGCCTGGCCGGGCAACAGCGTGTACGGCGCCGCCAAGGCCGCGCTCGACTTCCTCACCCGGAGCTGGGCGGTCGAACTCGCACCGCGCGGCATCCGGGTCGTCGGCGTCGCCCCCGGGCTGGTCGACTCCGGGTTCGCGCAACGGGCGGGCATGTCGCCGGAGCAGTACGACGGCATGCTCCACCACGTCGGCGCCCTGACACCCCAGGGCCGCGTCGGCACCCCCGAGGAGATCGCCTGGTGGGTCACGCACCTCACCCGGCCGGAAGCGCGCTACCTGACCGGCGCCGTACTGCCGGTCGACGGCGGGCTCTCCCTGACATGACCCGACATCGGGTCCGACCACAGCAGGCCCCCGGAGAAGCGGAGTTGCGCACATGGTGAGCATGACCGAGAGCGAACTGGGCCGTGTGCTGCTCACGCACCGCGGCGTCCAGTGGATCATCGGCACGAAGGACGACCCGTACGCCCTGCTGGTGCGGGCGGCCGACGACGATCCGCACCGGCTCGGCGAACTGATCCGGGAACGGGGTCCGCTGTACTGGAGCAGCGCCGAGGCGTGGGTGACGGCCCGTCACGAAGTCGCCGCGGCCGCGCTCGGTGACCGGCGGCTGAGCGTCCGGCACCCCGACGCGGACGCACCCGCCGCGGACGACGAGGGCGAGCAGCGTGAGCCCATGCCGTGGGAAGTGCCCGCGCTGCGTGAGATCCTCCCCTTCGGCGAGGTCTTCCTGACGGCCGGCCGGGCCGACTGTGAGCGCGTGCGCGAGCTGCTGGAGCCGCTGCTCGGCGCGAAGGCCCTGGAGCGGTGGCGGCCCGCGGCGGAGCGGGCGCTGCGCCGTGCCCTCGCGGCCGCGGGCACCGGGTTCGATCTCCGGGCGGACATCGCGGACCCGTTCGCCGCCGACGTCGTGCGCGAGATCCTCGGCGTACCGGAGGAGGACCGCGACCGTTTCGCCGCGTTGTGCCGGGGTGCGGCGGGCGCCTTGGACGCCACGGTGTGCTCGCCGCACCTGCGCACGGCACACGAGCTGATCGCCTCCGTCGAGGGCATGCGGTCCCTGCTCAACGACCTGATCGCGCGGCGGCGCGAGAAGCCCGGGGACGATCTCGTCACCGCCTTGCTTTCGGTGACGCACGAGGAGGAAGTGCGGTCGGTGTGCATGCTGCTGGCCCTCGTCGGGTCCGAGCTGTCCGCGACCTTGCTCTGCGACGCGGTGGCGGCCCTGCTCGACCACCCCGCACTGTGGCGGTCGTTGTGCGAGGACCTGGATCTCGCACCGGCGGTGGTCGAGGAGACGCTGCGGTACGCCCCGCCCGTCCGGCTCGTGCCCCTGTACGCGCACGAGGACCTCGAACTTGCCGGGACGGCCGTCGCGGCCGGCAGCCAGGTCGTGGTGGCGGTCGAGGCGGCCAACCGGGACTCCGCGGTCCATGCGGATCCGTCCGCCTTCGACCCGGCCAGGGAGCGGAGCGGCGAGCAGCTGGCGCTCCCCGAGGGCCTGCCCACGTCGCTGCTCGCCCCGCTGGTGCGGTTCCAGGCCGAGGCCGGGCTCCGCGTCCTGGCGGCGGACGTGCCGGCAGTGCGGCGCGACGGACCCGTGCTGCGGCGCTTGCGGTCCGGGGTCACCGGAGCCGTCCTCGAGCTGCCCCTCACCCTCTGAGCCGACTTCCTTGCGGTGCCAGGTGTCCCTCAAGCCATGCGGCTCTCAAGCCGTGCGACTTGTACAGGTCATAGTAGAGATACTATCTTTGATCTAAGAGGTCTGATCGAAAGGTAGGGGCCTATGGCAGGGTTAAGCGATCTGCGCGAGTCGAGTCAGGCAGAGGGACCGTCGGACGGCTCGGCAGGTGAACGGGTGATCGACATCCGCGGACTGCGCATGCGGTACGGGTCCAAGGACGTGCTGAACGGAGTTGACTTCAGCGTCCGCCGGGGTGAGGTCCTCGCTCTGCTGGGGCCGAACGGCGCCGGAAAGACCACGACCATCGAGATCATGGAGGGGTTCCGCACCCGTTCGGCGGGTGAGGTCAGTGTGCTCGGAGTCGATCCGGCCAAGGGCGACGAGCAGTGGCGCGCCAGGCTGGGCATCGTGCTCCAGTCATGGCGCGACCACGGGAAGTGGAAGGTCCGGGAGCTGCTGGCCCAGCTGGGCGACTTCTACCGGCCCTACTCCACGGCCGAGCGGATCCGTCCGCGGAACGTGGACGAGCTGATCTCCATGGTCAGCCTGGAGGAGCAGGCGGACCAGAAGATCGGGTCCCTGTCCGGCGGGCAGCGCCGTCGCCTCGACGTCGCGATCGGCATCGTGGGACGGCCGGAGGTGCTGTTCCTGGACGAGCCCACGGTCGGGTTCGACCCCAAGGCGCGCCGGGACTTCCACGACGTGGTGCACCGGCTCTCCGACCTGGAGGACACCACGATCCTGCTCACCACGCACGACTTGGACGAGGCCGAGAAACTGTCCGACCGCATTCTGATTCTGGCCGGGGGCCAAATCGTCGCGGACGGCAGCGCCGACCAACTCGCCAGGCAGACCTCGGGCAAGGCCGAGGTCCGCTGGAGCCTGAACGGCGAGCAGTTCGTCCACGCCACCCCCGACGCCAGCATGTTCGTCCACGAGCTGTTCAAGCAGCACGGGGACCGGGTCCGTGACCTCGAAGTGCGCCGGGCCAGCCTGGAGGACACCTATATGGCCATGGTCCGGCAGTACGAGGCCGGCCGGTCCGAAGAGGCGATCGCCGCGTTCCGGGAGGCAGGCCGGTGAATCCCACCCTGTACGCCGTACGGCTCGGTCTGCGCCGCGGCTGGACCGAGTTCAGGCAGAGCCTGACCACGCCCGGCGACATCATCTACTACCTCTTCCTCGGGGGCGTCTTCCTCGGGGTGCTGTTCTTCATGCGGAACTCGACCGTGGAGGGCACCGAGCTCTCGCTGGCGACGCTGTCCATGCCGAGCATGATCGGCGGACTGCTGGCCTTCCAGGCCCTGGGCGGTGCGGCGTTCGCGCTGGCGGCCGAGCGGGAGGACGGCACGCTGCTGCGGGCCAGGACCGTACCGCAGGGCCTCGTCGGCTACATCGCCGGCCGGGTGCTGGGAATCGCGCTGAGCACCCTGCTCACGCTGGTCATCATCCTGGTGCCCAGCGTGTTCCTCTTCGACGACCTGATGACCGGGGACCTCGCCAAGTGGCTGAACCTGCTGTGGGTGCTGGCCCTCGGACTGCTCGCCACGCTGCCGATCGGCCTGATCATCGGCGCGATGGTGAAGAACCCGCGTGGCGCGAACACGTGGGGCATCTTCCCGACGATGGGTCTGATGGCGATCTCGGGTATTTTCTACCCGATCACCTCGCTGGCGGGATGGCTCCAGGGCATCGCGCAGGTCTTCCCCGTGTACTGGGTCGGGCTGGGCACCCGCGCCGCGCTGCTGCCCGACGCGGCGGTCGCGGTCGAGCTCGGCGACTCCTGGCGCAGGCCCATGACCGCGGTCGTGCTGCTCGCCTGGGCCGTCTTCGCTCTGGTGATCGCGCCGAAGGTCCTGAGCCGTACGGTGCGAGGCGAGACGGGATCGAAGGTCGAGGCACGGCAGCAGGAGGCATTGAAGCGAGTTGGGTGACAAGGAATCCGGCAGTAAGCGTGGAATGACGCGCCGGGGCACGTCGGAGCCGGAGACCGGGACGGCGGCCCCCCGGCCCGCCGCCGGCACCGACGCGTCCGCGGCGGGCTGGCGGGCAACCGGTGAGCAAGGGCGTTCCCGGGGTGGTGCCGGGACCGAGACGGTCCACAACCGCATCGCCGTGCTCCGGGTCGAGCGCGCCATCACCCGCAGGCAGCTCGCCGATGCCCTCGGAGTGCACTACCAGACGGTGGGCTATCTGGAGCGCGGCGAGTACAGCCCCAGCCTGCACCTGGCCCTGCGGATCGCGGAGTACTTCGAGGTCCCGGTCGAGGTGATCTTCTCGACCACCCCGTTCCCCCGGATCGGGAGCAGTCCGCCCGCATCCGCATGAAGACGCCGCGGCCGTGGGGACGTCGTTTCCCCCACGGCCGCGGCGTACCGACACACCGGGCTCTCTATCGCGCCCGGTGTTCGGCTGTGAGCTTCTCCAGCAACGGGACGATGTCGGCGGGCGCCGGAGTGCCGACGATCTCCCGGCGAAGCCGGTCCGCGCTCGTGCGGAACGACGGCTCCTCCAGTACCCGGACCAGCGCGGCACGCAGTCCGTCCGGCGTCAATTCCCGCGGATCGATGCACAGCCCGGCGCCCGCGTCGCGTACCCGCTGCGCCTTGGGGACGTTGCACCACATCTTGGCCGGCACCATCACCTGGGGGACGCCGTGCGCCAGCGCGGTCTGGAGCGTCCCCGAACCGCCGTGGTGGACGATCGCCGCACAGGTGGGCAGCAGCGCGTCCAGCGGGGCGAAGTCGACGACCCGCACATTGTCCGGTACGGCCTGGCCCGGATCGAGCTGGTCCGTGGTGAAGGTGGCGACGACGTCCACGTCCAGCTCCGCCACCGCGGCCAGCAGATCGCCGACGGACGTCCGGTCGGCGCCGACCACCTCGCGGAACGACCTGCCGAGGGTCAGACACACGCGGGGCCGCAGAGGAGGCTCTCGCAGCCATCCGGGGACCTTCGCCTCGCCGTTGTACGGCACGTAACGCACCGGCACGGACGGCAGGTCGACGGGCAGCCGCAGCGACGGCGGAACGGGATCGATGGTCCACTGACCCACGGCCAGGTCCTCGGTGAACGTCCGGCCGTGCCGCCGCAGGATCCGGCTCATCCACTCCTCCAGCGGATCCTCCCGCAGCGCGGGTGGCAGTTCGGCCATCCCGCGCAGGTAGTGCCGGCGCATCAGCCCGACCAGGTCCAGCCCGAACATCAGCCGGGCGTGCGCCGCGCCGCTGATCCGCGCCGCGAGCGCGCCGGGGTAGTACATGGTGTCCCAGACGACCAGGTCGGGCCGCCAGGAGCGGGCGAAGTCGATCAGCTCCTCGGTCGTATCGTCCGGCAGGGTGTTCTGGTAGACGAACGACGTCCACGCGGTGAGCACCCCGTGCACATAGGGATAGGTCAGCTTCTCCGGCCGGGTCTCGGTGATGTCGAGGACGTCCAGCCAGGCTTCGTCACGGATCTCGTCGGGCTCGTCTGTGTACTCCGGGTTCATCGTGGCCGGAACGTCGAGGATCCCGCCGACCGCGACCGCGGTCAGGCCGGCGTTGTTGATGTCCTCGAGCACGTCCGGCCGGGTGGCGACACGGACCTCGTGTCCCGCGGCCCGCATCGCCCACGCCAGAGGTACCTGGGTGTGGACGTGGGTGCTCGCCGGGAACGGCGTGAACAGCACTCGCATGGACCTCACCCTGCCGGTGCGCCTTCGCACGGCGCTCGAGGAATCCCGCAGCGCCGCACGAGGCTCCGTCGTCGGGCCTCCAGCGAACTTCGAAGCCCACGGGCGAGTCTCGGCCTCGGTCAACGGATGTCCGACCGGGCGCCGCACGAATCGGGGAGATGACAATGGCCACAGCTGACACGGAAGTCGACGTCCTGGTCGTGGGCGCGGGCCTGGGCGGGCTCGCCACGACGATGTTCCTCGCCCGGCTCGGTGTACGGGTGCTCATGGCCGAGAAGCATCCGACGACATCGATCCACCCCAGGGCGATCGGCCAGAACCCGCGCACCATGGAACTGCTGCGGATCGGTGGGATCGCCGAGCAGGTGCAGCAGGCCACCGACCACCGCGGCGCCAAGGGCCATTTCACGACCCGGGTCGCCGAGACCGTGCGGGGCGAGGTGCTCGGTACCTTTGAGGAGGACTTCGACCACTTGGTCGCCACCACCGCGTCCTGTTCCCCGATGCCGTGGGCGCTGGCCTGGCAGGACCAGCTGGAGCCCCTGATGCTGGCCCGGGCGCTCGAGGACGGAGCGCTGATTCGGTTCGGCACCGAGCTGGTCTCCTACGCACAGGACGCCGACGGGGTCACCGCGCTGCTCCGCGACCGCGAGAGCGACGTGGAGACCACCGTACGGGCGCGCTACCTCGTAGCCGCCGACGGCGACCGCAGCCCCATCAGGGAAGGGCTCGGCATCGCCCGCCACGGCCACGGCTCGCTGTCCCACGTGGTCGGCATGATCTTCGAAGCCGATCTGTCCGGGGTGCTCACGTCGGACGCGTCCGGGCTGTACTACCTGCGCAACCCTCAGTTCAGCGGCATCTTCATCGGCAGCGACCGGCCCGAGCGGCACACCTTCCTGGTCGAGTACCACCCCGAACGCGGCGAATCCGCCGACGACTTCACCCCCGCCCGTTGCGTCGAGCTGATCCGCATCGGCCTGGACGCACCCGACCTGGACCCCGAGGTGCTGGACATCCAGCGCTGGGAGATGGCGGCCCGCATCGCCGAACGATGGCGCGCCGACCGGGTGTTCCTGGTCGGCGACTCGGCCAAGGTCGTACCGCCCACCGGCGGCCTCGGCGGCAACACGGCCATCGGCGACGGATACGACCTGGCCTGGAAGCTGTTCTCGGTACTGACCGGCCAGGCCGGTCCGCGGCTGCTGGACAGCTACGAACCCGAGCGCAGGCTCGTGGCCCAGCTCGTCATGGACGAGTCCATGCACCTCTACGCCTCCCGGCTCGCCCCGCACCTCCAGGACCGGACGGCGGAGCCCGTCGGCTACGCCGAGGTGATCCTCGGGTTCC
This sequence comes from Streptomyces sp. GL_141, assembly GCF_057834385.1. Lineage (NCBI taxonomy): Bacteria > Bacillati > Actinomycetota > Actinomycetes > Kitasatosporales > Streptomycetaceae > Streptomyces > Streptomyces sp. GL_141. The sequence goes on along the minus strand of NZ_CM174402.1, from coordinate 1,492,637 downwards.
GGTACCGCTCCGACGCCGTCGTCATCGACGACGACACCTCCCGGTTCGAGTCCCCGTCCCGGCCCACCGGCCGGCCCGGATTCCGGATGCCGCACGTGTGGGTGCGGCGGGCGGGTGAGCGGATCTCCACCGTGGACCTCTTCGGCTCCGGCTGGCTACTGATGACCGGTACGGACGGCGCCGGCTGGACCGAGTGGGCCCTCGCCGCGAGCAAGGAACTCGGCGTGCCCATCGCGGTCCACGGCCTGGCCACCGATCTGAGCGACCCCGACGGCGAACTGGCCTGCCGCTTCGGCATCGGTACGGGCGGCGCCAGCCTGATCCGGCCCGACGGCATCGTCGCCTGGCGCACCGCCACCCGGCCGGACGACCCCGCCGCGACCCTGCGCGCGGTTCTGGCCCAGGTGCTGTCCCGCTGAACGCGGCCCTGGCCGGGGCCCACCCGGCTCCGGCCCGTCCCACGTCCGTACCACCACGACGAAGGAGTGGATCCGCCATGACGGCCCGAACGACCGACCCGATCACGGCTGACGTCCTTGACGACGAGGCCCACCGCTACTACCAGGAGAACGGCTTCGTCCGCATCCCCCAGGTCCTCTCCGGCTCCGAGGTGGAGCGGTTCAGGGCCGCCTCCGAGGACGTGGTCGCCCAGCAAGGCCCGGAGATCTGGGGCGCGGGCGAGGACGAGGTGCAGGTGCACTTCGTCGCCCAGGCCTGGCTCAAGCACGAGGCGCTGCGCGACCTGGCGCTGCACCCGGCGATCACCGCGATCGCCAAGCGGCTCGCCGCCGCCCCGCTGCGCCTCTACAGCACCGACATCCTCCTCAAAGCCGGCCAGAAGACCTTGACCACGCTGCCCACGCTCGTGCACGACGACGAGACGGGCCTCCCGCTCCACGGGCTCGACCGGACGCTCACCGCGTGGGTCGCACTGGTCGACGTACCGGTCGAGAGCGGCTGCCTCAGCTACGTGCCCGGTTCCCATCTGCGCGACGCCGCCCACCGGCAGGTCCACATGACCAGCTTCGCGGAGCACCGGGCCATCTCAGACATCTGGCCGGACTACGACTGGCAGCCCCGGATCACCGTCCCGCTGAGGGCCGGTGACGTCGCCTTCCACCACTGCCGCACCGTGCACATGGCCGGGGCGAACCTGACTGACAGCCCCCGGATGGGCCACGGCATCGTCTACATGGACGCCGACACCACTTACTGGCCCGGGACCGAGGACGCCCACATCTCTCACATGGCGCCCGGAGATCCGTTGAACAACGAGAAGTTCCCCCTCGTCTAGAGGAGACCGTCAAAGGTGAGCGTCATTCACGGGACATGGAACCGCATGGAGATCGGCGAGCTGGGCAGGCGGCTGCAGAGGGCGCACGGGGAGGTGTGGCTGCACCAGGTCAAGGGCGATCCGTACGCCGATGTGCTCCGCGGCCACGCAGAGGACCCCCATCCGGGCTACGAACGGATCCGCGCGCTCGGTCCGCTGTGGCGCAGCACCACCGGCGCCTGGGTGACGGCGGATCACGGCCTCGCCGGGATGCTGCTGGGCGAGACGTGGCCGCACGGCCCCGTGAAGGACGAGGACGCCCACGTGCCGGCGCAGGATGCGGGGCTCGGTGGCGACAGCGCGTACTACGAGCGGCTGCGCGAGTCCGCGCGCAGCGTCGTCACCGCCTCCGCCGTTACGGCGGTGTGCGAGCGGGTGGTCGGCGGCCTGGAGGGGAACTTCGACCTCGTCACGGACCTCGCGGAGCGGGTTCCCGTGGACCTGCTCGCCGAGGCCTTCGGGCTGTCCGCGCGCGGCCACCGGGACTTCGCGGGGGCCTGCGCCGCCGCCGGGGTCGTCCTCGACGGCCTGATGTGCCCCCAGCGCCTGGACGCCACCCGGCATGCGGTGGCCGCCGTCGGCCGGCTGCGCGCGCTCCTCGTGGGGCCGGACGACGATCCGGCCGCCGACCCGCGGGAGGCGGCGGTGCTGCTGGCCACCGCCGGGGTACGCACCGCGGCGCGGCTCGTCGCCGGCGCCGTGCTGGCGGTGGTGGACCACCCCGAGGAGTGGGCGCGCGTGGCCGATGACCCCGAGCACGCGGCTCTGGTCGTGAGCGAGGTCATGCGGTACGACTCCCCGGTGCAGCTCCATCCGATGGTCGCCCGCGCCGACGTCGAGTTCGCCGGGCAGCGCGTGTCGGCGGGGGAGCGGGTGGTGGTGCTCGTCGCGGCGGCGAACCGCGATCCCGACGTCTTTCCCGACCCCGACCGGTTCGTCACCGGCCGCCAGAGCGGCACGCTGGTCCCCGCGCTGTACCACCGGGTGACGCTGCCGTTCGCCCGCGCCCAGGCCGAAGCGGTCGTCCGCGCACTGGTGGCCGCGGGCCCGCGGCCCCGAAGGTCGGCCCCGCACCTGCGCAGCCGTCGATCGCCGGTGACCAGGTACCTGCTCAGCTGCCCGCTCGCCACCGGCTGACCGGCTCCCACAGAAAGGAATCCGGCGATGCGAGTCCTGTTCACATCGATCGAGGGCAATCACTTCCACCAGATGGTCCCGTTGGCCTGGGCCCTGCGTACCGCGGGCCACGAAGTGCAGGCGGCCTGCAACGAACGGCTCGTCGACACCGTCACCCAGACGGGCCTGACCGCGGTGCCGATCGAGTCGCCGACCCTTTGGGAGCAGCTCGACGGCTTCCAGAAGGAGGCGATCTCCCTCTTCAACGAGATCGGCACCAGCAAGCAGGACCCCTCCAAGGCGACCTGGGAGGACCATCTCGCCTACGAGAACATGGTGGTCCCCGCGCTCTACCAGCCGCTCAACAACGACGCGCAGATCGACCAGCTCGTGGAGGTGGCCCGCAGCTGGCAGCCGGACCTGGTGATCTGGGAGAGCTTCTCGATCGCGGGGGCGGTCGTCGCCGCGGTGACCGGCGCCGCCCACGCGCGCCTGGTGTCCGGTCCCGAGCTGGCCCTCCAGATGGTCACCCGCGGACACTTCGTACGCCACCGCGACCAGCAGCCCGAACCGCTGCGCGAGGACCCGACGGCCGAGTGGCTCAACTGGACGCTCGAACGCCTCGGCAGCGAGCGGCGGTTCGACGAAACGATGCTGACGGGTCAGTGGGTCGTCGATACCCGGCCCGGGAGCCTGCGCCAGGAGCTCGATCTGCCCACGGTCCCGATGCGCTACGTCCCGTACAACGGGCGCTGTGCGGTGCCCAAGTGGCTCTACCAACCGGCGGAGCGCCGGCGCGTGTGCGTCACCCTCGGCACGTCCATCACCAGCGAGGAGTCCGAGCGGTTCCGGCTCAATGACACCCTCGCTGCCCTCTTCCAGAGCCTGGCCGGACTGGACGTCGAGATCATCGCCGCCCTCGACCCGGCACAGCGCGGCGCCCTGCCCGACTTGCCGGAGAACATCCGCACCACCGACTTCGTCCCGCTCAACGAACTGGCCCCGTCGTGCTCGGTGATCGTGCACCACGCCGGCTACCAGACGAAGGCCACCGCGGACCTGCACGGCGTGCCCCAGGTCGTCATCGTCGGCTACGAGTGGGTGAGCGAGGACATGGGGGAGGAGTACGAGAAGTCCGGCACCACCCTGGCCGTCTCCGCCCGTGACCTGACCGCCGAGGTGCTGCGGGAGAAGATCCTCCAATTGCTCGACGAGCCTTCGTACGCCGAGCGGGCCAGGGATCTCCGGGAGGAGATCCGCGCCATGCCGACGCCCAACGAGGTCGTGCCGGTCCTCGAGAGAATGACCAGGGAGCACCGGCACGGCACGTGACCGGGCCGGTGACCGGGCCCATCGGCCCGGTCACCGGTGAACCAGAGCTCTTCGTGCGCTCTTCGAGACCGGTGCCGCACATTCGTCGCCATGCCGAATCCCTGGGATCTCCCCGACGCACTGCCCACCGACCTTCCGGTCACCCACTGCGAACTGCCCGACGGCCGGACGGTGTCGGTGGTTCAGGAAGCGGAAGCGCACACCCTCTGGGAGGAGATCAGCAACGCCGCCCCCTACCGCAGGGCCGCCGAGGGCCTGCGCCCCGACGAGGCCGTCATCGACGTCGGCGCGCACGTCGGGCTGGCGTCCCTGCTCTTCGCCCGGCTGGCACCCGAAAGCCGCCTGATCGCCTTCGAGCCCGCCCCCAAGGCCTACACCTGTCTCGACGAGAACCTCGCCCGTCACCTTCCCGGTGCGACCGCGGTCCGGCAGGCGCTCGGAGCCGCGCCCGGGAAGTCCGAGCTGACCTACCGCCCCTACGTGGCCTCGGCCTCGACCCTGTACGACGACGCCGAGGACGATGCCCGCAACCTCGAAGCGCATCTCGACAACATCGGAGCGGACGAACAGACCCGAGAGGTCGTGCGGCGGACCTTCAACGTGACCCAGCGGGTGACGGTCGAGGTGACCACGCTGACCGCCGTCATGGCGGAGCACGCCGTGGACCGCGTGGGCCTCCTCAAGATCGATGTCGAACGTGGTGAACTCTCCGTCCTCGACGGCATCGATCCCGCCTGCTGGCCCCGTATCCGCAGGGTCCTCCTCGAAGTCCACGACATCGACGGCAGGCTCGGCCAGGTCGTGTCGAGGCTGACCGGCCTCGGCTTCCGGGCCACGGTCTCCCAGTGGGGGGTCTACGTCGGAGGCAGCGTCCACCTGGTGCTCGCGGAGCGGGACTGACACCTCGGGAGGGAGGACCGATGAGCGAGGGCGCTTGGGGTCCGTCCGGATCCGGGGCCACGCCGCACCGTGCTCTCGCCCCGGATCTCGCCCGGGGCCTCATGCTGCTGATCGTCGCCCTGGTCCACGCCCACATGTTCGTCAAGGGGAGCGCCGCCGTGATCCGCGGGTATCCGCCGGTCGCCGGCTCGCCACCGGACGCGCTGACGGCGGGGCTGCTCACCGTACTGGCCGACAGCCGCAGCTTTCCCATGTTCGCCCTGCTGTTCGGCTACGGCACGGGCCGGATCCTCGCCCGCGAGAGGGAGCGCGGGCGGGACGAACCCGGGGCCCGCGCGGTGCTGCGGCGGCGCGCCCGATGGCTGTTGCTGTTCGGGTTCGTCCATGCGCTGCTGCTGTTCGCCGGGGACGTGCTCGGCGCCTACGGGCTGCTCGGGCTGGTCGCGGTCGGCCTGACCAGCGCCCGTGACCGCACGCTGTTCACGGTGGTGGGCGCCGGTGTCGTCATGGGGGCGGTGCTGTACGGGAGGGTGCTGTCCGCGAGCGCCTCCGGCGACCCGGGCGACACCGCGGCGGCGATGTTCCTGGCCGCCGACCCGGCGTCCGACGCCGCGTACCGGGTCGGCACCTGGGTGTTCACCACGCCGCTGTTCGCCCTCATATCGCTCGGCCCGTTCCTGATCGGTGAGCGTGCGGCCCGGCTCCGGATCCTGGAGGAGCCGGGCCGCCACCGGGCCCTGCTGCGGCGGGTGGCGGTGACGGGCACCGCCATCAGCGTCGTCGGTGGTCTTCCCCTGGCGCTGATCACCTCCGGGCTGTGGACCACCGCCCCCTCGGACGTGACGTTCGGGATCAGCGCCCTGCACGTCCTGACGGGGTACGCGGGCGGCTGCGGACTGGCCGCGGCGGTCGCCCTGCTCGCGCTGCGCCTGGAGGGCCGGCGGAGCAGGACCGTGACCGCGGTCGCCGCGTGCGGCCGGCGGTCGATGAGCTGCTACGTGGGGCAGTCGGTCGTCTGGCTGGTGCTGTTCGCCCCGTACGCCTTCGGGTTCGGTGACCGCGTCGGCGTCCTCGGATCGGCGCTCGTCGCCCTGGGTACCTGGTGCGGTGGTGTGCTGATCGCCGAACTGCTGCGCCGAAGGGACAGGGAAGGGCCCGCCGAAGCGCTGCTGCGCAAGGCGACCCGTCGGGCCGTCCGACGGGAGGCCAACGTACGGGAGGTCAACGTACGGGAGGTCAACGGGCCACGCTCGCCGTGACGTAGCGCACGGGTGTCTCGATCGACAGGGGCCCGCCGTCCGTACGCATCTCGTTCAGCGCCTCGGTGAGCCGGATCCGCAGCCGCTCCCGGTCGTCGTCGGGCAGGTGCTCCCACAGCAGACGCATGCCCTGGGTGTGGGACCACGTCACCCACGCCTCGCCGGACGGGGCCACGAGGTCGACCGGTTCGTCGGTGATCTCCACCTCGCGGAACCCTGCGGACTCCAGGGTCCGGCGCAGGTCCGCCTCCTTCGCCAGCCAGCTGTTGAAGCGCTGCTGGAGCTCCTCCGGCCGCCACTGCGGCGGCAGGTTCTCCAGCAGCGAGCGCGGGATGAGCTCGGTGAAGACCGGGGGGAGGAACGGGAAGGTGTCGTCGTCGAACACCGGACTGGTGAAGGCGATGCGCCCGCCGTCGGCGAGCAGTTCCGCGTAGCGCGGCAGGGCGGCGCGTGCGTCCGGGAAGAAGATGAGGCTGTAGCTGCCGGTCACGACGTCGAAGGAGCGGGCCGGCAGATCGGGGAACTCTCCGTCCATCACCCGGAGTTCGACATTGCCCACACCCGTGGAGGCCGCCTCCTTGCGCGCCTCCTCGATCATGGCCGGTGCGATGTCGATGCCGAGGACGTGGCCCGAGTCGCCGACGAGCGACGCGGCGTGGAAGAGGCACGCCCCCCGTCCGCAGCCCACGTCCAGCACGCGTTCCCCGGGTTGCGGGGCGGCTCGTTCGACGAGGCGTTGCCCCATGGGGGTGAAGAAGGTGACCCCCAGCCGGTCGTAGGACCCGGCGGCGCGGTCGAAGGCGGCCGTGACATGGGCCTTGTACGTTGTCTTGTCCACGTGTGCTCCCAGGAAGTCCTACGGACCGAGAAAGACTGACGAGACGGACGGGTGCCCGACGCCGCAGGGGCGAAGGGAACCGGTGTCCGGCCCGCCATCGTCCGGCCGTCACCTTCGAAAGCGCTCGAGAACAGATGGAGCGCGACTGGACGAAGGCCGGCTGTCGATTCGGTATCCCCGGTTTCACCAGGCCAGACGGGTATCTCGTCGACCCTGTGGGGGTTTCCCACCGTGTTTACACGTCTTGAGCAAGTAAAATAGGGTGATCCGATGACTTCCTTAGGTCAGACCGACACTCAACGGCCCGCGGCTGACAGCCATGACGTGATCGAGGTCCGGGGCGCCAGGGAGAACAACCTGGCCGATGTTTCCCTCGACATCCCCAAACGCCGCCTCACCGTCTTCACCGGTGTTTCCGGCTCCGGTAAGTCGTCGCTGGTCTTCGGCACGATCGCCGCCGAGTCCCGGCGCCTGATCAACGAGACCTATACGGCGTTCATCCAGTCGTTCATGCCGAACTTCGGCCGGCCCGATGTCGACGCCCTGCGCAATCTGAGCGCGGCCATCGTCCTCGACCAGGAACGCATGGGCGTCAACTCCCGCTCCACCGTCGGCACCGCCACCGACGCGCACACGATGCTGCGGATCGTCTTCAGCCAGTTGGGGACCCCGCACATCGGCACCTCGGGAGCGTTCAGCTTCAACGTGCCCGAGGGCATGTGCCCCGACTGCCAGGGCATCGGCCGGGTCTCCACGCTCGACGTCGGCGAACTGCTGGACGTCGAACGCTCCCTCAACGAGGGCGCGATCACCGTGCCGAACTTCAACGTCGACTCCTGGTACTGGAAGTCGATCGCCCACGCCGGCTACTTCGACCCCGACGTCAAGGTGAAGGACTACAGCCCCACTGAGTGGGACGACCTGCTGCACAGGACCGCCACCAAGGTCAAGCTCCTGCACAGTGGCACCGGCACCACGTACGAGGGCCTCATGGTCAAGGTGCGCCGCCTCTACCTGGGCAAGGACCGGGAAGCCATGCAGCCCCACATCCGGGCCTTCGTCGACCGGGCGGTGGCCTTCACCCGCTGTGGGGCGTGCGGCGGCGCCAGGCTGAACCCCGCCGCACTGTCCTGTCGGATCAACGGCCTCAACATCGCCGAGTGCTGCGCCCTGCAGATCACCGAACTGGCCCGGTTCGTCCGGGGCATCGACGCTCCATCGGTGGCGCCGCTGCTGGCGAGCCTGTGTGAACTGCTCGAATCCCTGGCGGAGATCGGCCTCGGCTATCTGAGCCTGGACCGGGAGTCGGGCACCCTGTCCGGGGGCGAGGCCCAGCGGGTCAAGATGGTGCGCCACCTCGGATCGAGCCTCACCGACGTCACCTACGTCTTCGACGAGCCCACCGTCGGACTGCACCCCCACGACATCCAGCGCATGAACTCCGTCCTGCTCCGGCTGCGCGACAAGGGGAACACGGTCCTCGTCGTGGAACACAAACCGGAGACGATCCAGATCGCCGACCACGTGGTCGACCTGGGCCCGGGCGCGGGACCGTCCGGCGGCGAAGTCTGTTTCACCGGCGACGTCGCCGGGCTGCGCCGTTCCGGCACGCTGACGGGACGGTACCTGGACCACCGCGTACGGACGAGGGAACAGACGCGGCAGCCCGCCGGACACCTCCGCATCACCGGCGCCGCGCTGCACAACCTCAAGGACGTCAGCGTCGAGGTGCCCCTCGGCGTACTGACCGTCGTCACCGGTGTCGCCGGATCGGGCAAGAGTTCACTGGTCCACGGATCGCTGTCCGGCCGGGACGGTGTGATCGTGGTCGACCAGTCCGCGATCCGCGGATCCCGGCGCAGCAACACGGCCACGTACACCGGTCTGCTCGACCCGATCCGAACCGCCTTCGCCAAGGCCAACGGCGTCAAGTCGGCCCTGTTCAGCCCGAACTCCGAAGGCGCCTGCCGGAACTGCAAGGGGATCGGCCTGGTCTACACGGACCTCGCCATGATGGCGGGGGTCGCCACGGTCTGCGAGGAGTGCGGGGGCAAGCGGTTCATCCCCAAGGTGCTCACCTACACGCTGCGGGGCAAGGACATCAGCGGGGTGCTCGCCATGACGGTGAACGAGGCCCGCGACTTCTTCACCACCGGCCGGGCCCGGGTCATCCTCGACCGGCTCGCCGACGTCGGCCTCGGATACGTGGGCCTGGGCCAGCCCCTCACCACTCTGTCCGGCGGCGAGCGCCAGCGCCTGAAGCTGGCCATCCACATGGCGGAGAAGGCCGCCGTCTACGTCCTGGACGAGCCGACGAGCGGACTGCATCTCGCCGACGTGGACCAGCTGCTGAGCCTGCTCGACCGGCTCGTGGACGCCGGCAACACGGTCATCGCCATCGAGCACCACCAGGCCGTGATGGCCCACGCCGACTGGCTCATCGACCTCGGACCGGGCGCTGGCCACGACGGCGGCCGGATCGTGTTCACCGGCACTCCGGCCGATCTCGTGGCCCACGGCGACACCCTCACCGCCCGGCACCTGCGCGAGTACGTCGCCAAGCCCGACGCCTAGGCACCGTCCAGCCGTTGTTGAGGCTCGTGCGAGAGCCCGGGGCCACCATCATCGGCAGCAGCACGCGGGCCCAGTGGAGAATACCGAATCCTGGTACGCCGGACACGGGACCCAGGCGCTCACGGGCCGCAGACCGAAAAATACGGCTTTGAATGGGAGTCCGTCATGGTTTCCTCCATGCAGTCGCGGGAACTGACCGTCGAGGGCGCACTTGAATTCACCCCACGGGTTTTCGACGATGGACGTGGCATCTTCGTGTCGCCTTACCAGGAGTCAGCGTTCTCGGAAGTCACCGGGCATTCGCTGTTCCGGGTTGCCCAGACCAATCACAGCAGGTCACGGCGGGGTGTGGTGCGCGGACTGCACTACACCCTGACACCGCCGGGCTGTGGCAAGTACGTGTACTGCGCGCGCGGGAAGACGCTCGACATCGCGGTGGACATCCGGGTCGGGTCGCCGACCTTCGGTCGCTGGGATGCCGTGCTGCTGGACACCGAGGCATTTCGCGCCGTGTACTTCCCGGTCGGCGTGGCCCATGGCTTCGTCGCGCTCGAGGACGACACCGTCGTTTCCTATCTGCTCTCCGGGGAGTACGTTCCGGAGAACGAACTGGCGCTATCGATTCTCGACCCGGAACTGGCCCTGCCCATTCCCGCTGACATCGAGCCGATCCTGTCCGAGCGCGACCTCGCGGCACCCACCTTGGAGAAGGCGGCGTCGGACGGCCTGCTGCCCGACTACGCCGAGTGCCTGGCGATCGATCGAGCCCTGCGGTCCGCCTGATCCACGGCGGTGCGACGAGTGGTGGCGGCCCACCGGGGAATCCGGTGGGCCGCCACCACTCGTCCGTGTCCGACCGTCTCACCGGCTCACAGTCTCGGCGTCTCACCGGGCTGCGGTGCCAGCAGACTGTGCAGGCAGGCCACCAGGCTACGGGCCTGGACGTTGAGGTAGTGGCTGTGCCGGAGGAGGGTGCTGAGCTGGTGCAGTGTCAGCCAGCGGTAGTCCCGGTCCTCCATGAGGCCGGCCTCGCCGTCGGCCTCGACGACGAGGTAGCGGTTCAGGGCGTGGTGGAAACGGCCGCCCTCCTCGGACAGCAGGCAGGCGAACCTGATGCGTTCCGGCGGCGCGGACAGCACGTCGTCGACGAAGCGGGGCCAGGCCGCGCCGGGCGGAACGCTCTCGGGGGTGAACTGGACGGTGGGGGAGAGCTCGACCCCGTCCAGGTAGCCGGGCTCCACGCTGGCTCGCAGCAGGACGTGGAGCACGCCGTCGATCTCCTTGACCAGCACGGCGATCACCCCGGTGCCGTGCGGTTCGAGCATGGGCTGGGACCAGCCGCCGACCTCGCGCGTGCCGGCCGAGACGCGCACCCCGATCACGGAGAAGAAGCGGCCGCTGGCGTGGGAGATCCGCTCCGGCGAGCTGTGCCAGTCGCGCAGTTCTTGCAACGGCACCGGGCGGGTGGTGAGGTCGCCCTGGGCGCGGTGCTCGGTGATCCAGCTCTGGAGCTCGTCGATGCTGTGAACGCCGCCCGGATCCCCGGCGCACGAGCGGGCCAGGGCCTCCCGGAAGCCGTCGCCGGTGTCCAATAGGCCGTCGAGGCCGCCGCCGGCCAGGGGGAGACAGGACAGTGTGGTGCGCGTGTCCATGTTGACGACGTCCTCTACCGCCAGCAGCCGGTAGATCTGACCGAGCGTCAGCCAGCGGAAGTCCTCCTGGACGGTGATGTCCTCGGTGACCTCGATGACGATGTTCCGGTTGCGCTTGCGGAAGAACCACGCGCCCTGTTCCGATTGGAGGACGTCGGCGATGACATGGTGCCGGGTCCTTTCCTGGAAGTACTGCAAATAGGGCACCGCGCGCCCCTTGTGCAGCCGCAGGTAGTTGCTGCGGGTGGCCTGCACGGTGGGGGAGAGCTGCAGATGGTTCCTGTTTCCCGGTTCGACCTTGGCCTGCATGAGGAAGTGCAGCACTCCGTCGAACTCCTTGGCCAGCAGGCCGAGGACGCCGACCTCCGGTTGATGAATGATCGGCTGCTGCCAGTGGGTCACCGGACCGGAGGGGGAGCGGACGTCCAGCCCATCGATGGCGAAGAAGCCGCCGCTGCTGTGCCGCAGCGCTCCCGTGCGGGGGTTCCGGTCCCAGCCCCGCAGGTCGTCGAGGCCCACACGGTCGACCCGGAGGTCGGACCGTTCGCGGGCATCGGCGAACCACGAGGCGAACGAGCCCGGTTGATGGACCCTGCTCTCCTCCGTGAGGGCCGACCTCGCGAGCCGGTCCTGGAGCGTACGGAGAGCGGGCGGGAACGGGGGCGGAGGGGCGATTCGATTCACCAGGGACTCCTTTGCGCCGGAAGGACAGGGCCGTGCTGCGTACTCAGCGGTCTTCCGCGTCCGCGGCGTCGAGAAGGGTGGCCGTACCGGAGTCCTCGGATACTCCGGTGGAGACGGGGCCTTCGACGGCGCGCAGGGCCCAGTACAGTGCGGGCTGCCAGCAAGGACCTCGAATCTCCCTGAACCTCCGTAGCAGGAGGCCAGGTTGTCGATCCGTACCTCGGCGGCCCGGGTTGCCGCGGTGCACGCACCGCTGGGGCCGCCCTCGGTGCTGCGTGACGGAATGCATGTCGTCCCAGTGGAACCTGGAGATGCGTTCGATCGTTCTTCGAGGGTGGGATCCGATGGTTGCCTCATGACGCCCCCCACGCGCAGGTGCCCCGTCGTGCGCGGTCACAGTCATGCGACGGCGGAGCAAAGAGTGACGGGACCGTACGCCTGGTCCGACCGAGGTGGCGGCAGGGAGAGCGCCCCGCCCCTCACGGTCGAGCCAGGATCGTGCCGAGCTCAAGCGGGCGCGGGGGCGCCTGCGTGTGGCGGCGCGCCGAAAAGAACCGGCTCATTTTCGTGGGTGGTCGACGTGAAATTCGCAGCGGAATCCCGGACAGCTCCGCGGTGCCTTCGGGCGGACGCCCCGTGGACTCCCTCCGCCTTCCCGTACTGCTACGGGCAAATATGGCCTTGTCTAGTCGTAACGAAAGGGTTAACGTAGTGCAAAATTTCGGGAGAAGTCGCTCCGTGACCTGACTCCAGTTCGGCGGCGGCAGAATCTCTTGCAAAGACGCAGCATCGTTGAACGGGGGACGTTGACATGGACTTCCGGATGCTTGGCCCATTAGAAATTCTTGATGGGGCACAAAATGTCGTGCCCACCGCACCCAAACCTCGCCAGGTCATTGCCCTTCTGCTGATGCGGAGGAATACCCTGGTGCAAACCTCGGAACTGATCGACGAACTGTGGGAGAGCGATCCTCCTACGAGTGCGATGACCACGCTTCAGACGTACATCTACAAACTCCGAAAGATCTTGACCGCGCGCAATTCGGAGGAAATCCTCTTCACCAGGCCCGGCGGATACACGCTGGCCATACCCGACCAGAGTGTCGACCTCCACCGATTCGAAGCGGAAGCCGACGAGGGTAAGTTGCAACTGAAGAACGGAGACCCGGCGGGGGCGGCCGAGGCGCTTCGGCGGTCCCTGGCGCTCTGGCGGGGCTCCGCACTGGTCGACGTCGTGCCGGGTGGCCTGCTGTCCTCCTACGTGACGCGACTGGAGGAGTCCCGGGAGCGCACCCTCGACCTGCGGATCGAGGCCGATCTCCAACTGGGGCGCCATCAGGAGCTGATCAGCGAGCTGAAGTCGCTCGTGCTCAGCCGTCCGCTGCACGAGAACGTGCACGCCTCGCTGATGATCGCGCTCCACCGCTCCGGGCGGCGGCACGAGGCGTTGGAGGTCTATCAAGTGCTGCGGCGCAGCATGATCGACAACCTCGGTCTCGAACCGGGCAAGGAGCTCCGTGCGCTCCATCAGGCCCTGTTGTCGGAGGCCACGGTGGGTGCGCCGTACGAGCGCCACCGGCAGCCCGTCCTGATCGAGCACCGGCAGGCCGCGGCCACGCCTCCCGAAGTCGAGGAGACGGCGGTGGCGATGGTGACCGCTGTGCCCCGCCCCGCTCCCTCGAGCATTCCTGTTCCTGCGCAGCTCCCTCCGGACATAGCCGACTTCACCGGACGGGAGTCCATCGCCGGCCAGGCCCTGGCGGCCCTGGCCGGCGGCGGGGAAGGCATGCCACCCCGCACCGCCACCGCCGTCGCGGTCATCAGCGGCATGCCGGGGGTGGGGAAGAGCGCGCTCGCGGTGCACATGTCCCATACCATCCGGTCGTTCTTCGAGGACGGCCAGCTCTACGCGGATCTGCGCGGCTCCGCCGGCACGGGCCCGGACCCGGCGGAAGCGCTCCACGGATTCCTGCGTGCCCTGGGGATCGCGGAATCGGAGATCCCCGCCGACCTGGAGGAGCGGTCCAAGCTGTTCCGGTCCACCACGGTCGGCCGGCGCCTGCTGATACTGCTGGACGACGTGTCGTCGCTGGCCGACGTACGCTTGCTGCTCCCCGGCGATCCGCAGTGCTCCGTCATCATCACGAGCCGCAGGCGCCTGCACGGCCTGGGCGGTGCCTGGAACGTCAACCTCGATGCCATGGACACCGCGGAGGGCAGGGAGCTGCTCTCGCGCATCATCGGATCCGCCCGGGTCAAGCGGGAGGGGCGCGCCGCCAACCAGCTGATGGAGACGGTCGGTGGTCATCCCCTGGCCGTGCGGTGCATCGGGGGTCGCCTCGGCGGCAGTCCGGGGCTTTCCTTATCAGGCTTAGCCCTGCAACTGACCTGTTCCGAGAAGCTGCTGGACGAGCTCAGTCTGGGGGAACTCGACGTACGGTCCCGGTACGACCTCAGCTACGAGGGGCTCGGACGCGTGGAGCAGAGCGTCTTCCGGCTGCTGAGCATCCTCCCGCCGAGGCGGTTCACCGCCGAGTCCGTCGTCGAACTCCTCGGCAGCGACAGCCGGAGCGTGGAGCGCCTGCTCCAGCTCTTCGTCGACAGCCACCTGATCAACATCGTTGAGTGGGAGGACGACGGGGCCCACTACGCGTTCCCCGAACTGACCCGGGTGTACGCCCGCGAGCGGCTGCTGGACACCCTGTCGCGCGACGGGCCGGCGTACGACGGGGAGCGGACATTGGTGGGAGATCCCGTGGTCTCCCACGAGGAGGCGGCGGCCGACCACCCGGCACGGCGTGCACAGAGGAGCCGGAGCGCGTGCGGTCAAACGGCGCATCCTTCGGGCATCTGGCCGGACCATCACCGGTCTTGACGCGATTGCCTTGCGCGTGGGTGATCGGATGGCGTCCGTGTCAGGCGCTTTCTGTTGGGCCCCTGGAAGAGTGGTCCGGACCTTGGAGCACCCATGGTCGTGCCAGCCCGGCAGGGTGTACGGCCGAAGCCGTGCGTACCTGCTGCTCATGCTCACCGGCATGCCCGAAACCAGGGCCCCGCGGTATGCGTACCCGCGACGGCTGCGCTCTCGGGAACCCGCCGAGGCGGGCAGGGCGGGGCACGCTCGCCCTCGTGGACGGTGCCCCTCCGCATCTCGCCGGCTTCCCGGGCGGCATGGGTGTGCTGAGAGGACGCGACCTGTGGGCGCGGTGCGGCGTATGGCGAGTCGCTGAAGCCTCGCGATTGGCGTCGCTCGCACGGATGATACTTGCGACAGGTCAGGGCCTTCTGCCCCTGGGGCCCATCGGGGACGGCGCCGACTGCCGTTCGTTTCTCCCCAGATTCCCCCAGAGCCTGCCGATGCCACAAAAGACCTGGTCAGGGGCAGCCCCCCCCCGGCCGCTCCTGGGCCGACCTGTGAGTGATGCGAAAGCGAAGCGCGAAGGATGACTGAGCGTCACGCGAGGGGCTTAGAGCCAGTCCCGCCGCTTGAAAATTACGTACAAACTGACGCAGACCATCCCCATGAGGCAGATCGCAAGGGGGTATCCGAAGGTCCAGCCCAACTCGGGCATGGACTCGAAGTTCATGCCGTAGATGGTTCCCACGAGTGTGGGTGCGAAGAGGATGGCCGCCCACGAGGAGATCTTCTTGAAGTCGTCACCCTCACGCCGCTGACCTGCGGAAATCGCCCGAACAGACGGTCCGACCTGCGACGATCGGCCTTTCCGACCCTTTCGTCGTGCTGCCCGTTTGTACGGCCGATCCTCCCCAGCCGGTCCCCAACGAGGCTTCGTTCTCCCCGGATTCTCCCCAGCCGCGGCTGCCTCTGAAGACGGATCGCCGCTGGTCGGGACCGCGAAGCGCCTGGCGTGACCGGCTACGCGACGTAGTGGCAGCGAGGCGGGAGCCGGTGGCCGTCGCCCACCGGCCCGCCTCTGGCTGGAAAGGGAACCGGCCCACCGCGTCCGGACGAGACTGGGGGAAGACGATCACCAGGATGAACAGGAGGCAAGGGTCCCGATGAATCCGTACGCGTACGTGCCCGACGACGATCCGCTCTTCGGCGCGGTCCGGATCGAACTCGACCACGAGGCCGGGACGCTGGGCGTGAGCGGGGACGGTCTGCCGCCGGTCGACATCCGGCGGGCCCCCCACACGGTGCCGGAGAGCCATGTGCCGATCGGGACGCGCGACCCCGAGCACCTCACTCTGCTCGTCGACGGCGCGGAGGAGACCCTGCGGCCGTCCAAGGGATTCCTGACCCGGCGCTCGTACCGGGTCGAGGTCGTCTCAGGGGCGCGCGAGTGCAGCTATCTGCTGGTTCCGGACTCCCTCGGCACCAGCCGGCTGCTGCGGGACGAGCGGCTGCTCGGCGTCTTCACTTCGAGCGGCGACGGGCGCGTGTCGGCCGACTGGGAGGCGGCGGGCGAGTCCGAGCGCGCCAGGGACCCGTACGACACGTCCGTGGGGTACGGGCTCGCCGCGGCATTCGGCACCGGTGCCGAACCGATGTGGCAGCTCACTCTGAACGCCGCGCTCGACCTGTGGCCGTGAGGGAATCTCAGTCCTCCGCCAGGGGTAGCAAGTGGGAGCAGGTCGAGCGGGCTACGAACGCGATGCCGTCATAGTCCTCGGCCGGGACGAGCGGGGCGGTGTTCAAGCGGTAGAGGAACCGTTGGACGTTGGCGCCGAAGCTGCGCTGCGCGTGCGGGGCGTGCAGCCAGGGCGCGGCGTCGGAGGAGGAACCCGCGGCGCGGAAGTCCGCGTAGTAGTCGCCGGGCAGGGCGTGCGTGAGTCTGGCCTCCAGGGAGCGGAGGCCGGTGCCGATGCGGTGGCGGGCCGGCGGGCGCTGGAGGTCGTTGCCGCAGCGGGCCAGGAAGGACCCCTTGCCGAAGAGGAGGGCCAGCGCGTAGTAGGCGTGGCCGTACCGTTCGCGGAGCCTGCTGCCGAGGGCCGGCACCTGGTCCCCGTACGTGCCCTTCGCGATGTGCCCGTTGTGTGCCCAGACCATGACGCGCGCACCGGGGTCGTCGTCCACGAGCCGTGCGACGGCCTCGGCCATGTAGCGGTCACGCGCGGCGAGCACGCCGTCCTCGCCGGCCGAGGCTGCGAAGGGCCGCGTCACCAGGTCGGCGGCGCGGACCAGGATCCGCGCGTGTTCCAGCGCCTCGCCGGCGTCGTCGCCGGAACCCGGCCGCCCGGCGTGGTCCGCGACGAGGCGGACGATCTCCTCGGCCTGCCGCATCAAGGCCTTCTCCGGGTCCGGACGCGAGCCCGGGCGGGCCAGGGCCAGTACGTCCAAGGCGCCCACGCGTCCGGCCTGATCGGGTGCCGCCCGGCTCAGAAGGGCGGCGACGGCCTCGACGGAGTCGGCGCAGAGTTGGGGGTCGGTTCCCACGAAGCGGACCCGGCGCCCTTCGGGCAGGTCGCGGTTGTGGGCGCGCAGCCACTCGACGAGGTCGACCATCTCGCGGGTGCGCCAGGTCCAGAAGCCCAGCCGGGCGACGAGCCGTTCGGGGGCGCCCGTGCCGTACCGGACGTACGCGTCGAGCGCGCGGGCCGCGGACTGGCTGGCCTCCATGGCGAGGGTGGTGAACCCCTCCTCACGGACCAGGAACTCCACGATGCGGTGCTTCAGCCGGAAGAACTCGCCCGTGCCGTGGGTGGATTCCCCCAGACCGACGATCCGTGTTCCCCGCAGTGCCTCGCCCAGGGGTTTCAGGTCCTCCACCGGCGCGCCGGGGGTCAGGGTGCTCAAGGGGTTGGCGTGCTCGTTCAGCCATCGGGCGATGTCGTCGGGCACCGTCTTGCCTCTCCTCACCGGGTGCGGGAGGGCGGCACGCGGGCGTGCCCCGGCCTTCCGCACCCGTTCCTGGGTCAGTTCGTCGCCTCCCGGCAGGCCGCGAGGATCTCCTGGAGGTCCTGTACGGCGTCCGGTCGGCCATGCTCGGAATACACTCCCGCGACGTTGACGACAACTTCGTCCACCCCCGCCCGATCGAATTCGGCCAGCTGTGCGGCGATGTTCCCGGGCGTGCCGTAGAGGAAGACTCCGGAGTCGACGAGGGCGCGGGCGCCGAGGCCCGGGCGGCTGTGGTGGACGCGCAGTCCGGCGCGGCGCAGCATGTCGCAGTAGTGCGGCCCGGCGAGGTGGACGTGGGCCGCTGCGAAGGCGAGCCGGTAGGCGTGGCGTCCCGGGCGGTCGACGGCGGCATGCACAACGGTGACCATGCGGGGCACCGGGCGGCCCGACTCGGCCGCGCCCTTCGCCATGGCGGGCAGCAGGGTGTCGCGGACGTAGCCGGGCGGGGTCATCCAGCTGATCGCCGCGTCCGCCGCCCGGCCCGCGGCCCGCGCGAGCGTCGGCCGGAGCACACCGAGCCCGGTCTCCACTCCCGGGTGCGGCAGGCCCGGCAGACCGATGGAGGCGCCGATGCCGGGTCCGGCGACTCCGTCCTCGGTCCCGATCAGGCGCCGCACCTCGGTCAGGTATTCCACACAGGCGTCGCGTGGGCTGTCGTACGGCTTTCCGTGCAGTCCGGCGACGACGTCGGGGGTCGCGGGACCGAGTCCGAGGGTCGTGCGGTGTCCGGTGAGGACGGACAGGGAGCGGGCCTGGATCGCTGCGTCCAGCGGATGCCGCAGCGGCATGAGGGCGACACTGGTCCCGACCGGGACGCGGTAGCCCATTCCGGCCAGGTAGGCGAAGACCTGCTGGGTGTCGGCGCAGAGGGACTGGCCCTGCCAGAGGCGGGCCGCTCCTTCGTCGCGGACGAGCGCGGCGAAGGGGGCGACGTGCCGGGGGTCCGTCGGCATGGCGGGATACAGGACGGATACGCGCATCACTCGGCCTTCAGGGGGACGCGGCTTCGGTCAGGTAGCCCGAAGCCTGGATACGGAAGAGCCGGGCGTACACGCCGTCGGCCCTCAGGAGGTCTTGGTGCACTCCGTGCTCGATGACCTTGCCGTTCTCCAGGACGACGATCCGGTCGGCCATCCGGACTGCGGCGAAGCGATGGGCGATGACCAGGGCAGTGGCGCCGCGGGCGACGTCCTTGATCCGGCCGAAGATTTCCGCTTCGGCCTCCGCGTCGATGGAGGCCGTCGGCTCGTCGAGGACGACGACGGGAGCGCGGCGCATGAAGGCCCGGCTCAGGGCGATCTTCTGCCACTGGCCGCCGGACAGTTGGTGGCCGTCCTCGAAGTGGCGGCCGAGTGTCGTGTCGTAGCCACGGGGCAGCGCCTCGACGAACCCGTCGGCGCCGGCGGCCCGTGCCGCCTCGGCGACGCGCCCGGTGTCCTCGCGGGCTTCGACGCTGCCGAGGCCGATGTTGTCGCGGACGGGCAGCTCGTAGCGGATGAAGTCCTGGAAGATGACGCCGATGTGGCGTTGCAGGTCGTCGAGGTCGTACTCCTCGATCGGGATGTCGTCGACGAGGATCTGGCCGCTCGTCGGCTCGTAGAGCCGGGTGAGCAGCTTGACCAGCGTCGTCTTGCCGGAGCCGTTCTGTCCCACCAGCGCGACGCATTCGCCCGCGGGCAGGGTGAAGCTGACGCCGTCCAGGACGACGCGGCCGGTGCCGGGGTAGACGAAGCGGACGTCGCGGAACTCGATGCCTTTGCGCAGGGCGTCCGGGAACGGGCGTGTCCCGCCCTTGATCTGACGCTCGGGCAGGGCGAAGAAGTCGAAGAGATTGCCGAGGAACAGGCTGTCCTTGTAGAGAGCGGCGATGCCGAGCAGCATGCCGTGAGCGGAGACCTGGACCGAACCGACGGCCTGGAGGTAGCCGGCGAGCTGCCCGACCTGCCCGGCGTGGGTGGTGGTGTGGATCGCCCAGAGCACGGCGCCGGAGGAGGCGGCGACGCTGAGGAGACCGAGGACGCCGCCGAGCACGGACTGCTTGCGGGCGAGGCGGCGGTCGACGTCGAAGAAGGTGCGGATGAGCCGGGTGTAGAGGTCCACCAGGTGAGGGCCGAGCTGGAAGAGACGGACCTCCTTGTAGGAGTGGTCGGTGGTGGTGAGGTGCTGGTAGTAGTACGCGCGCCGCCGGTCGGCGGTCCGGTCGTACTCGATCTCGTATGCCCTGTGGCTGAAGAGCATGTACGAGACGACCGACGGCATGGGCGAGAGCAGGATCACCAGGGCGATCCAGGGGCTCCAGGAGAACAGCACCACGCTGACGGTCACCAGGGTGACCAACTCCCTCGCGACCTCCAGGAGTTGGGTGAAGACCTGGTAGACGCGGCCTCCGCTGCTCTCCTGGAAGGCGCGCTGCATCTTGTCGTAGACCTCGGCGTCCTCGTACTGCTGGAGGTCGAGCATGGTGCCCTTGCGCATCACCCATTCGCCGACGCGAGCGGCGAGTTCGAGCCGCAGGAGGGTGTCGAGGTACTGCAGGAAGGTGCCCAGTACATGACTGGCGAGGCCCACCCCGAGAAGGGCGGCGCCCGCCGTGAGCGCGGCCCGTCCGGCGTCCCGGTCGCCTGTGACGGCGTCGGCCACACCCTGCACGGCGGCGGCGACCAGCCCGATCTGCGCGGCCGGTATGAGGGCGAGGAGGAGGGAGACGCCGGTGAAGGCGGATACCCGCAGCGGGCTGAGCCGCCAGAACAGCGTGCCGACGCGCAGCCAGATCATCGGCCCTCCCTGGCCTTCGCGGCCGCGCGGCCCCGGACGGCGCGCAGGACGTGGGCCCATAGGGCGTGGCTGCGGGCCTCCCGTTGGAGGTCGATGGGGAGGAGCCGGTTGATCTGCATATGCGCGAGGCTGGCGAGGATGGAGTCCTCGGAGCCGACCAGGAGGCCGCGGCGGGCCGCCTCGCGGACGGCTCCGGCCGTCTCGGCAACGGCGGGTGCCTGCGCGGCGAACGTCTCCCGGAGGAGCAGCCGGTGGGCCCGCCCTTCCTCGTGCGGGTCGCGCTCCCACGGGCTGAGGAGTTCGCACAGGTAGGCGCGGTGTTCGCGGAACAGCGTTCGGGTGTCCCGGACGTGGGCCTCGTCGTGGCCGCCGGTGTGGTGAACGAGCCCGCCGCCCGGCGGCATGCCCCACTGGGTGTGGAGGGTGTCCAGCGCGGCGACGGCGAGGAATTCGGGCCTGATGTCGGGCTGTCGCGACAGCAGCAGAGCGGTGGCTTCGCTGTTGGCGCTGAAGAGCCGCTCGGCCGTGTCGAAGACCTCCGGGCCGCCGTAGCGGGCCGTCTCCGGTGCGTAGCCGGCGAGTTCGATGTCCAGGGCCAGTCCGCGGGCGACGAGATCGCGTCCCCACGCGGTGACCTCGGTCAGGGTACGGTCGGCGTCGGTGCCGCGGACCCGCAGGCGCAGGTGCGGGAAGGGGTCGGCGTAGCGGATGTAGAACCAGCGGTCCAGGAGCCCTTCGCGGCCCAGTCCCGCGACTAGGTCGAGCAGCGGGCCGGCGATGATCTCGTCCTGCCGCTCGGGGGCCGCGTAGACCTTGAGGAACGTCCAGGCACCGCCGGGCAGATGGCGCTCCACGGGCACCGCGCGGCCTTGCCGCGGCACGGGAGCACGGGTGGCGCGGACCGCGCCGCGGGCGAGGACGGGGACGACGACCTCGGCGGCGTAGTGCTCGCCGTCGGCATCCTGGAGCCACATGCCGTCGAAGGACGGCAGCATCTCGTGGAAGACGAGGGTACCGCGCTCGTCCAGCTCCGCACGGAGTTCGGCGCGGCAGGCGGGGTGGTCGAGGTCCAGCAGCAGCCGCTGGTCGGACTCGACGAGATAGACGTGGCGGGGCACGTTCCAGCGCCGGCGCCAGCCGTCGAGCGGGTGCGTGGACGGTGTGCCGGCTGCGGGTGCCGCGAGACCGGTCCTGCCGTGTGCGCCCGCAGGGTCCGTGGCGGCCGCGGGACTTCTGGTGAGCCGCCACTGCGCGGGGCGCAGGACGATCTGCCCGCGGGTGACGCGCGGCAGGAAGGGGGCCGCTTCGGCGGGGCCCCAGTGGAAACCGGAGGGCATGACACAGCCGTCCTGGGAGGCCTCGAGCAGGAACCGGGCCACGTTCGGCGCCATCGCCGGGCTGAGCATGTGGTGCTGGGCGACCACGACCTCCCGGTCGAGTTTCCGGGACCACAGGTGGAACCGCTCCCCGCTGACGCCGACGAGGATGTCTGCGAGGGGGAGGACCTGGTCCGGGCCGACGGACGGCGTGGTGTTGACGGGAATCTCGTACGGCCGGACGGCGGGGCGCAGGGTGATGTTGGCCGCACGGCCGTACGGGGGCAGGAACGCGAGCTCCGCGTAGGCGACGTCGGGGAAGAGCGCCTCCTCCGCGCGGGCGTACCCGCGCAGCCGCTCGGAGGTGGGCTCGCCCAGCAGCTCGCTGAAGCGCCCGAAGGTGCGGCCACCGTAGGTGAGGCTGTCGTAGCGCAGGACGGCCCGCCAGTCCCCCCGGTCGAGGGCGGCGCTGTCGGCGGCGTGTAGCTGGAGGTAGACCTCCATGGCGGGCGGCGGGTCGGGCACCGGCCCGCGCGGGGAGAGGCGCTCCAGCCAGGCGTCGGTCAGCTCGACCTCGAAGGACTTGTCCCACCAGGCCTGCTGGGCGAACTCGACGAGCAGGGCGTCCAGCCGGGCGGTGTGCTCGGGCGTCGCCCCCGGCAGTTCGATGCTGCGCGGCGGGTTGGTGTAGGTCGGCGGGGCGTCGAGCCCGGTGTCGGGGCTGAGCAGACCTAGCACCGGGATGCGGGTGCCCTCGCCATAGCGTTCGGTGAACTCCTCGCGGTAGCGCGTGAGGTGGTTGCGCCTGCCGTGGGCGGCGCTCAGGCGCACCAGAACGCCTACGGCCTCGGCCGCGGCCTCGCCGATGGACGCGTTCAGGACGGGATCGTCCAGATGTAGCGCCATATCGGCCTGGTAGGAGCGGCCGTCGTGTCCGGGGACGAGGTCGTGCTGTGCGGCGGCGAGCCGGCGCAGGGAGGCGACGTCGTCCGCCCGGTCGGCGAGGTCGGCGATGGTGCTGAGCAGGTCGGCCGTCTCCTGCGCGGCAGGGATGCCGGTGAGCCTCTTCAGGACGTGGTGTTCGGGCCGCTCCGCGGTCTGCGGGGGCCTCAGGTCGCTGATGAGGAAGCCGAGGTCCCACATCTGCCGGACCAGGCCCTCGACGGTCTCGGCCGTGACCTCGGGGAAGGCGGCAGAGAGTTCGGCGGTGATCCGCTCGTACGGGACGGGGAAGGCGGCGGTCCGCATGACGAGCTCGACGGCGGGTGTGGCCCGGATGCGCACGCTACGGGCGTCGTGCCGGCCGTACTTGTCGGCCTGCGGCAGGACCACGCGGTCGCCGGCCGTGTCCGCCATCGGGTTGAGGACGAGCCGGAGCCTGCGGAGCAGGTCGTCGGACTCGTCGAGGCGCTTGATCAGCCCGAGCAGCCAGCCCATGTCGGCCCGCACGCGCAGCCGGTGCTCCTCGGGCCGGCCGAGCCGGGCGGTGGTGGCGGGGCCGAACTCGCCCATCGCCACACCGGAGAAGGCCCCGAAGGGCGTGGGCCGGGTCGCCATGCGCGTGACGTAGCGCAGCAGCCCGGAGTGCAGCCGGCGCAGGCGCTTCTCGCTGAGGTCGCCGATGCGGTCGAGACTGTCGGCCAGGTCCCCACTGGCGACGAGGAGGGCGCGCGTGACGTCCGGACGACGGGCGAGGTCGACGAGGGCCCGCGTGGTGTCGTCGGGGTCCGCGGTCACGTCGAGCCAGGTGCGGGCGGGCAGGGCCGGGGAGCGCAGGAGGAAGAAGCCGGCGGGCTCGTACGGGGTCATGGGCGTCACCGGCCGAGGAAGGCGCGGAACCAGTCGGGCCGCCGGTCGCCGGTGGCGGCGAGCAGCGTGAGCGCGACGCCGGTGGCCCCGGTGAGCAGTCCCGGGTCGTCGACGGGTTTGCCGGGCTCCTCCAGGTCGGCGAACCCGAGCGGGCGGTCCGGCTCGTGGCGGTCGAGGAGGTCCCCGACCAGTTCCGGCAGCCGCTCGCGGGCGGCGGCGCTCCAGGGGGCGAACTCCAGTGCCAGCATGACCAGTCCGGCGAGGCCGTGGCAGAGGGTCGGCGACAGTGGCCGGAGGTCCCCGAGGCGGGCGAGCGCGCCCTCGAAGGCGCCGACGGCTTCGGCGCGCAGTTCGTCGTCGAGGGTGGCCTCGGCGACCGTGAGGAGGGCGCCGGCGACGCCGAAGGTGCCGTAGCACCAGGCGATCCGGTCGTGCACGCATCCGGCGGAGACCTCGTGGCCGTGTTCGTCGACGGGCGTGCCGTCGCTCCACAGGGGGCCGTGCGTGTCGGTGTCCGCCTGTGCGCGGATCCAGCCGCTGAGGGCGGTGACGGCCTCCAGGTGGCCCGGGCGGCGGTTGCCCGAGGCCCAGGCGGCGGCGAGGGCCGCGGCGATGCCGGGGACGCCGTGCGAGAGACCGAGGTTGAGGTACCCGTGCGGGTACCTCGCGAGGTAGTCGCCGACGGGTGGGTAGTACGCGGGCGTGATGAGCCAGCGGTGCGGGGTGCCCGCGGTCCCGGCGGGTCCGGCGAGCCAGATGAGGTAGTCGGCGAGTACGGCGGCGGCCTCGGTGACCCGCTCGGAGGGCTCGGGGACGGAGCTCAGCTGGGCGAGGGTGCCGGCCGCGCCGGTGACGAGGTCGTAGTCGAGGTCGCTGACGGCCCGTTCGGTGCGGTGCGGTGGCGCGGCGAGGACCTGCTCGGCCAGCTGATCCGTCAGCCGGTCGAGGCTGGGGCGGAAGCGGGGTTCGTCGCGGGTGACGTCCGCGAGGGCGAGGAGGAGGCCGCTGGTGCCGGCGAACAGACCGTGGTGCTGGAGAGGTTCGGTCTGGGTGGAGAGTACCGCCTCGCGTATGTGGCCGGAGGCCGTGTCCAGGTCGCCGAGCCCGGCCCGGGCGGCGTACAGGTGGAGCAGCGCGGAACCGGCCTGGCCGTGGGTGAGACTGGGCGGAAACCAGGCGCCGGCGGTGTCGCTCTGCTCGGCCGCGCGGAGCGCGAGGTCCTCGACCTGGGCGGTGGTGGCGGTCTCCCTCAGAACCTGCCGGACGGCTGTCCGCGCCAGGCTCACGAGGTCGTCGTCTGCCACGCGGGCCCAGGTTTCGGTACCGTGGTGGGTGAGGTGCATGGTGGTCGGCCCCTGTCTGATCGGCGTGCTTCTCTCGCTCTGCGACGACGGGTGCTGCCGTGTCTCGACCACGGCAGCACCCGTCGGGAGTTGGCCCGTGGCTACTTGCCGCCCACGCAGAAGACCGTGCACATCGCGGTGCATACACAGGTCTTGCTGGCTTGGCAGGTCACTCGGGTGCAGACGGTGCGGGTGGCGATCCCCGAGATGGACGGCGGGGGCGCCTGCTCGCCGGCGGGGCCGGCAGGGGCGGAGATCCGGGCGTCCAGGTCGAATGCGTCAGACATGTCTTTCCTTTCGTCATTCCGCCCGGCGAATTGATTCGCCGGGGCTCCGGAGGTTTTTCCGGCGCCAGGGAAATCATGTCGAGCTTCTTGCGTCCGTTCCATTGGCCGTGGCGACAGTATTCGCCGTGGGACCGGATTCCGAACGGATGGCGTTTCGGGACTCTTTACGGACCAAGCCGGTTCCCGGCGTCCGCGCGCTCCGTGGAGAACACGTACGAAGCCAGGCAGACGGTCAGGCGTGAGGAGAGTTCGAGCTTCTCCATGACCGCGGCGACATGTGCGCGCACGGTCCGTTCGGTCACGTGCAGCCGCTGGGCCATCGTTTCGTTGGAGAGCCCTTCGGCGAGCAGGAGGAAGGTCTCCTGCTCGCGTGGGGTGAGTCGGCTGACCCGTTCCAGGGCCGGTGTCCAGTGCGGTGCGCCCGGCGCGCGGGCGCCGGCGGTTGCGTGGGGTGCGGTGGGGGTGCGGGGAGTGGTGGGGCTCACGGTGCTGCGACGCTCCTGTCTGGGGCGGGCCGGCCGAGCGGCCGCGTGAGGTGGTCGGTGGTCAGCCTGCGATAGAACGGGTTCTCGGCGAGCAGTTGTTCGTGCGTGCCCTCGGCGCCGACACGACCGTCGTCGAGGACGACGATCCGGTCGGCCGCCCGGACGGTGGACATGCGGTGGGCGACGACGAGGAGGGCGCGTTCCCGGGAGATGTCCCGCAGGACGTCGGTGAGTTCCCGTTCGTTGATGGGGTCGAGTTGCGACGTGGGTTCGTCGAGGAGCACGAGTTCGGGCCGGGCGAGCAGGGCGCGGGCTATGGCAACGCGCTGGCGTTCGCCGCCGGAGAGGTTGAATCCCCGATCGCCGACTTCTGTCTCCAGCCCGTTCGCCAGACGTTCCACGAGTTCTTCGAGATTCACCATCCGGAGCACTTCCCGGATTTCTCTCTCATCCGCCCCGGGTTTCGCGTAGACGAGATTGTCCCGCAGGGTTCCGTACAGCAGGGGCGCGTGTTGCTCGACCAGGGCGATACGGGCCCGGAGGTCGCGCGGATCGACGCCCCTGACGTCGGCGCCGTCGAAGAGGACGTGTCCGCCGTCCGGTTCGTGGAACTTCTCGGCGAGGGAGACGATCGTCGTCTTGCCGGCGCCGGACCGGCCCACCAAGGCGATGAGGCCGGTGCGCGGCACGGAGAACGAGACGTCGCGCAGTACAGGACGGTCGTCGTACGCGAAGGAGACCCGGCGCAGTTCGAGGAGCGGGGTCGCGGGCGACGCGGCAGGGCCAGGAAGCGGTACGGGCGTACCGTCCTCCGGGTCCTGCTCGACGGGCAGGCGCAGGACGTCCTCGATCCGGCGGAGCGAGCCGAGGCCGCGCTGGATCAGGCTGAGCGCGTTGAAGAGGCCTGCGAGCGGCATGACCAGGTAGGTGGCGAACAGCAGGAACGCGACGAGTTCGCTGACGGACATGGAGCCGTCGGAAACCCGGACCGCGCCGACGAGCAGGACGAGGAGGAACGAGCCGTTGACCGCGATCTCCATGGCGGGCCCCACGACGGAGCCGAGCTTCGCGGAGCGGACGCCGGCGGTGTAGGCGGCGTCGACGTCCGCGCCGATGCGCTCGGCCTCCCGGTGTTCGGCGCGGGCGGCCCGCACGGTCCTGATGCCGCCGAGGGCGCGTTCGAGGTCGGCGGTCATCGCACCGACACCGGCGAGGGCCTGCTCGGTGCTGGTCCGGATGCCGGCCATCACGCCCGCGACGAGGACGGCGGCGATCACCAGCGTCCCGGCGACCACGAGGAACATGACGGGGTCGATCCACAGCATCAGTCCGGCGGCTCCGACTCCGGTGATGGTGACCGTCACGAGCTGGACGAAGCTGCCCGCGACCATGTCCCGCAGCATGGTCGTGTCGGTGCCGACCCGGGAGAGCAGGTCGCCGGCGCGCCGGCTGTCGAGGTCCCGGAGGCGGACGAACAACAGCCGTTCGACGAGTCCGCGGCGCAGGCGCCGGACCACGCTCTCGCCGGTCACGTCCAACAGGTACTGACCGGCTGCCTCGAGGGCGGCCTGGACGAGGAAGAGAGCAGCCAGCGTCACGACGAGCGCGGTGACGGCCCGGTCGGCGGAGACCCGGTCGATCAGACGCATGGTCAGCAGCGGCTGGAGCAGCCCGAGGGCGGTGCCGACGACGGTCAGTGCGAGCGCGGCCCCCACGGTCCGGCCGCTGCCGCGCAGCAGGCGCAGCAGGTCACGGGTGCCCGGGCGGGCACCGTCGGCGGGGTTCTCCCCCGGGCGCGCCACGGTCCCGGGCTCGCCCTCGGTTCCCCGGCCGGTTCCGGTCGCCGCGCCGGGCGGATCCGCGTGGTCGATCATGAAGGGCTCCTCTCCTCGCTCCCGGAGCCCACGGTGATCAGCCTCCGGAAGTAGCTCTCGGGCAGTTCCTCGCCTACCAGTCGGCCCTCCGCCTCGACCCAGGCGTGGGCGCCGAAGGGCGGCGCGGCGCGGACGCCGACGCACCACGTGGGCCACTCGCCGCGGGCGCGGCAGAGCAGGGCCGTGGCGACCGAGCGCGGCAGGCAGCCCTCACGGCCGGCGCAGACGGCGCTGACCGTGGTGACGGCCTGCCGGGCCCGGTAGGTCCGGTCATGGCCGGCCGGGCGGGCCCCGCGGGACACCACGCCGAGCACCCGCGCGAGCCGGGCCGGCGGCAGGAGCAGCAGGGGCCGGCCCACCGCAACGGCGAGGCGGGCTCCGGCGCGCTGGGCGAACGACGTCCCGGTATGGGTCTCCGGGATCGGATGGAAGCTCATGGGCTGACCAGCCGGGCGTCGCGCAGGGCGGAGAGCAGGGTGCTCACGTCGGACTGCGCCCGGTCCGCGTCGACGTCGAACTCGGCGCACAGGGCATCGGCGATGTCCTTCGCCGGGGTGCCGTCGAGCAGGCCGGCCAGGACCGAGCTGCCGGTCGGATTGAGCTCCCAGTACTCACCCGTACTGCCGTCGAGCAGGATCTTGCCGTAGTCGGTGTCCACCACGGACACGTCCTCGCGCAGTTGCATGGGTTCCCCTTCAGATGGTGCGGAGCCAGATCTCGCAGGCGAGCGTGGCGTCGAGGCCGCCGTGCCGGAGTTCGGGCGACGAGGGCCGCAGGGTGATGTCCAGGAGCTTGTCGGCGTCGACCAGTCCGGCCTTGGCGAGCAGCGAGTCCCGCCACAGCTCGGCGAGGCGTTCGCGGTTCTCCCGCAGCCCGTTGGCGGCGTCGGCCGAGGCCTCGCCCTTGGTGGTGCGGCGCAGCAGTGCGTCGGGCATCCGGCCGCGCATGGCGCGCTTGAGCAGCGGTTTGAACTCCCATGGCGTGGCGCGTTCCTCGGAGCGGACCGACCAGCACGCCTCGACGACGCGGTCGTCGAGGAAGGGGCTCGCCAGGGGCAGCCCGCTGTGCTCCGCGACCTGGTGCAGGATTCGGGTGGCCCGCGTGCCGTGGTGCAGGGTGTGGATCTCGTTGTGGAGGGCGCGGGTGGTACCGCGGGGCTGTGCCGTGCCGGCGGCCTCCCGCAGGCTCCGGCGTACGGAGGCGGCGGCGTCGGCGGTGGCCCAGACCGGCAGACGGGGCGGGATGTCCCAGCCGAAGACGTCCGGGCTGTGCGGGGCGGGTCGAGGGGCGGTGACGTCGTCGGCGACGTCCGCGAGCCACCTGCCGTAGGGGCGGCTGTCGGCGAGGACGGCCAGGGTCTCGCGCAGCGACCAGCGGTTCTGGGCGCGGTAGCCGCGGATGCTGCGCAGTGCCGTGAGGGGACGGGTGGCCAGCAGGTCACGGTGGTGGGCGGGATGCCCCCACAGGACGTGGTCGCCGCCCATGCCGGTGAGGTGGAGGCGCGACCCGCCGGCGAGGAGCCGGTCGTGGCCGACCAGCTGGCGCGGCTGGTCGAGGATGGTGGGCAGGGGTTCGTCGACGGGTCCGCGCACGTCCAGCAGACCGCTGTAGAAGAGTGGGATCTCGTCGATGTCGAGCAGAATGTGCTCCAGGCCGTCGATCTCGGCGGCGGCGAGCTGGGCCCAGTGTACGTCGTCGTCGCCCGGGTCCCTGCTGGGCATGGTGAGCGCGGGTAACGGTGCGGTGCTCACGCCTGCGGCGAGGGCACAGATGGTGGTGGAGTCGAGGCCGCCGGAGAGGTCGGCACTGACGCTTCCGGCTGCGTCCACCCGCAGGCGTACGGCTTCGTCCAGCGCCGTGCGGAGCGCCTCCGCCCCCTCGGCGAGAGGGACTTGTGTCTGCGGGGGCTGCCACCAGCGGACCGTCCGAGGGGCGGAGCGGCCGAAGCGCAGGAGTTCGCCGGGGACGACGGAGTGCACACCGCGCCACAGGGGGACGTCGCCCAGCGGGTGCGGGACGGAGTCCAACAGTCGCAGGGCGAGGACGTCCTCGTCGAGGGGCGCGTCGAACAGCCGGGCCAGGACGTCGGAGCGGTTGGCGGCGACGGTGACGCCGTCCTCGGCGGCGTGGAAGAGCCGGCGAATCCCCGAGGCGGTGCCGTGCGCGTGGATCTCGCCGTGTGCCTCGGCGATGACGTGGAAGTCACCGGGGAGGCGCGCGGTGACCCGGTGGACCTCGCGGGGATCGCGCACCCCGGCGATGTGCGCGCTGAGTTCGGGTGCGCCGACGGGGGTGTGCCCGACGAGCGTCACGGAGATTCCCCGGTCGTTGCGGGCCTGGACGGACGTGGCCCAGTTGCCCAGCACGAACGGTCGTCCTGACGGGTGTGTGAGGGTGCGTTCGGCTCGTGTCCCGAGCCGGGAGGCCACGGCGAGGGCGGCCTCACAGTCCGGAAACAGCGCGAACCATCCCTCGCCGTGGCGTGTCATCGGACTACCAGCCCAGGGGCAGACGGACCTTGGGCTCGTGCGGTCCGCGCTTCAGGAATCCGGTGTCCTTGCGGAAGTCGCCGGCCTTGGACAGAGCCGGAACCTCGTAGATCTTCTTGGCCATGGTTCTCATCCCTTCTCGAGTTGCTTTCCAACGGGACGACCCCGTTTCCCGGGAATTCGGTGGCCGCCTGGAAAGATCCTCGATCGGTGGCCACCCGCCGCTCAAGGAGCAACCGGTGGTCGACACGGTCCGCGGTCGGGGCGGCCGGTCCTCCCGGCACCTCTTGTCAGGGGCCGCCACCTGGCAGAAGAGGGACCGGCGCGAGAAGGATCCGCCGGTCCGGGCGTGCGGGATCGGCCTGGTCTTCTTGGCCTGTTGGTCACTCTCCGCTTGAGCTTCCTTGGCTCCATCCCGGCCTGCGGCCGCGCACCGTCGGCAGCCCGCGCCGCGTCGCCCTCCCGTGGCGGGCGGCCATCCTGGGCATCCGTTCGATGGCGGAGATGATGGCGGCGCGCGGGATACCCGAGACGTCTGCGAGGTTGACGACCCGTTGGAGTTGGTCGGAGATGTCGTCGAGGCCCACCGGGCCGGAAGCCGGCAGGACGACGGCACCGCGTCCGCGCCCGAAGTCCACGATGCCTTCGCTGCGCAGCATCCGCAGCGCGCGGAGGATCGTGTTCTTGTTGGC
Organism: Streptomyces sp. GL_141; assembly: GCF_057834385.1. Classification (NCBI taxonomy): domain Bacteria; kingdom Bacillati; phylum Actinomycetota; class Actinomycetes; order Kitasatosporales; family Streptomycetaceae; genus Streptomyces; species Streptomyces sp. GL_141. The sequence continues at coordinate 1,462,016 of NZ_CM174402.1, read as the reverse complement.
GCCGTACTCCTTGCCGAGCTGGTCGGCGGGCGGAAGGTACTCACCCTGGGGGTAGAGGCCCGACGCGATGTCCATCCTGAGTTTCGCCCGGATCTGGGCGTAGAGCGGTATCTCGGCGGCACGGCTGTGGAGGTTGATGTTCCCCGTTCCGGACGCAGTTGACATGTGCTGCTCCCCCTTCTGGTTCACGTTGTGCTCAAGCACTCGCGCCACGCCGTCGACTCGCCAGGGCATGGGGCAGCCTCAGGGACGGCTTCCGCGTGGTCGGTGCGGAGCCGATGGCTGCCTTCGTCGTTCCCCGGGTCCGGCATAGACCCATGTCGATTCTTGGGTAGACCGTTCTTTCACATCGGTTGATGGCTGGTGCAGCCGTACCGTAGTCCGCACCTTGACGCTCTTCAACCAGTATGGAGATAGTGGACGTTGCACCGATTCATCCGAGTGGAAGAACAGGGCTGGCTGGACCAGGGGGGTGGACGTCATGCCAGAGGAACCGGAACGTGGGTTCGCCGACAAGCTGAACAGGCTCTTCGAGACCGTCAGACCGGATCCCGGCCACGAGTACAGCAACGAGCAGGTGGCCTCTGCCATCCGGGATACCGGAGTGTCGATCTCTCAGAGCTACATCTGGCAGCTGCGGAAGAGCAAGAAGACCAATCCGACGCTGCGTCATCTGCAGGCGCTGGCAGCCTTCTTCGGAGTCCCCGCGGCCTATTTCGTGGACGACTCGGCCACCGCGCGCATCGAGGAGCAGCTCTCGGCCCTCGCCGCCGCGCAGGCACAGCTGCACGAGGCGTCGCAGGGCAGTGATGTGAAGCTGATGGCGATGAGGGCGGGTCAGTTGTCCCAGAAGCACCGCGAACAGGTGATGGATCTGCTGGACGTGGTCTACCGCCTGGAGCAGGCCGAGGGCGGTCCCGGCCAGGACGATGGCCTGAATCGTCCTGGATCATGATGGTCTGACGCCATTGGATGGAGTCTCCAGGCCCCAGGAGATCCACCAGCGGAGTTGGCCCGTGAACGAACGTACGTTACGCAAACGATGTCGGAGCATCCTCAGGGAACTCGGCGTCACCGCCCCCTTGCGGGTCCCCGAGCTGTGCCGGCTCCTCGGCGAGCACCGCGGACGGCCGATCCGGCTGGTCCCGTACTCGCTGCCCGTCCCCGGCCCGTACGGTCTGTGGATCGCCGGCGCGCAGGCGGACTTCATCTTCTACCAGAAGGAGACCAGCCGGGCGCACCAGGACCACATCGTGCTCCACGAGGTCGGGCACATCCTGGCGGACCACGGGAGCGACGAGTCCGAGGACGCCGTCTGGCAGGAGGTGCTGCCGGACCTCTCGATCGAGGTGATCAACCGCGCGCTCCGGCGCACCTCCTACGCCGAGGAGAGGGAGCGGGAGGCGGAACTCGTCGCCACGATCATCCTCGAGTGGGCGTCGGTGCTGGACCGGGTCACGCCCCGCGCGCCGGGTGACGTCTCGGCCCGACGGGTGCACACGGCGCTCGCGGACCGGCAGGGGTGGTTGTGAGCGTGCTGTCCCTGGTGCTCGCTGTTGTTCTGTACGGCTCGCTGCTTTGGACGGGGCGGCAGGTCGTACGCGATCCTTCCGACCGGCTACTGCGCGCGGTCTTCCTTTGCATGTTCAGTGCGGGTCTCTCCTTCCCGTTGGGCCTGCCCGTAGTCATCCGCCTCGTCGACGGGCTCGCCGGGGACGGTGCCGCGAAGCTGCTGCAGAACCTCTGCCTGCTCGGAGCCGTGTACTTCCTGGGGTGCTTCTTCATCCACTCGGCGTCCGACCCGACCTCGGCCCGGACACGGGTGCGGTGGCATGCGGTGCCGTTCGCCGCGACTGCGGTGATCGCCTCGGCAGCCATGGCTGTGACGCCGCACACCGAGCGGGGCCACACGTACGCGACGGCCGACATGAGGGTCCCCGGTGTCGCGGTCTTCTACCTCTCGGCCGGCGCCTACCTTACGTATGCCGTGGCGGCGGCGCTGTTCTGGACGGTGCGGTACGCGCGGCTGGCGAGCCGGCCGTTGGCGACCGGGCTGCGGATGGTGGCCACCGCATTGGCCGGCATGGTGCTGGCCTCGGCGGCACGGGAGTGCCTGACGCTCGTGCGCCTGCTCGGCGGTGGTGTGCCCCACCCGGTGATCACCGGCGCGAAGCTCCTGCTCGACCTCGCGATCCCCCTCTTCGTAGCGGGCGTGGTCTACCCGGGGCTGGTGACGCGCTGGGCCAGCATCCGTCTGTGGTGGCACCACGGCCGCGTCTACCACCAGCTGGCACGCCTCTGGGAGGCTCTGCACCTGGCGTTCCCGGAGGACGCGCTCGAGCGCACCGGGGGCGGTCGTCGCTGGGACGTGCTGAGTCCGCGGGCCGTGCACCGGCGCTACTACCGGCGTGTGATCGAGTGCCGGGACGGGCTCGTCCGGATCAGTCCCTATCTGGCGCTGGAGGCGGCCACGGCCGACGCCGAGGCGCCACTCACGCCCGAGGTCGCGGCGCGCCATCTGAGGTCCGCGCTGCGGTCGTACGCCTCCGGAGAGGACGCGCCCTCCCAGGCCGTTCCGGTCGCGCTGCCCGGCGAGGGCGACGGCGGACTGGAGAGCGATGTACGGCAGTTGATCCGGCTTTCCGAAGCCCTGACAGCACAATCCTGAACGAGGAGTGACGATGGACACCCTGATATCTGCCGGGCGAGTGGTGACCGGACCGCACGGCCAGGTCCTGGCGGACGGCGCCGTGCTGGTGCGAAACGGCGTCATCGTGGACACCGGACCGCGCCGCGAGGTGGAGTCCCGGGCCCCCGCGGGCATTCTCCGTCACGACTTCCCCGACGGCACGCTGCTGCCGGGGCTCGTCGACGCGCACGTCCACCTCGTTCTGGACGCGGGGCCCGATCCGGTCGCGGCGCTGCGGGAGGCGGACGATGCGACGGTGGCCGAAGGCATTGCGGAGCGGGCGCTCGGTCTGTTGAACGCGGGCGTCACCACCGTGCGCGACCTCGGCGACCGGAACGGACTGGTGACGCAGTTCCGCGACGCCGTCAGGGCGGGACGGCTGCTCGGACCGCGTGTCCTGGCGGCCGGCACTCCTGTGACGGGACCCGGCGGACACTGCTGGTTCCTGGGCGGAGAGGTGTCCGGCGAGGACGCCGCCAGGGCGCTGGTCCGCCGCAACGTGGAGCGGGGCGTGGACCTCATCAAGGTGATGGCCACGGGCGGGGGCATCACGAAGGGCGGGCCGCCTATCTGGGCGCCCCAGTTCACGGCCGAGGAGCTCCGGACCATCGTGCAGGAGGCGGCGAGTGCCGGCCTCCCGGTGGCGGCGCACGCGCACGGCACCGCAGGCATCGTCGCGGCGGTGGAGGCCGGGGTGAGCACGATCGAGCACTGCACGTGGATCGACCAGGATGGCTTCCGGCTCCTCGACGACGTCGTCGACGAGATCGCCGCCCGGGGCATCGGGGTCTGTCCGGCGGCCAGCCCCGACTGGCGCGGCTTCGCCGAGCGCTTTGGACATGAGCGCGCGGAGGAGATGTTCGGCGGGATCCGCCAAATGCGCGAGCGCGGGGTGCAGCTGCTCACCGGCACGGACGCGGGCGTGAGCCGGGCGGTTTTCGATGACTTCGTGTCCAGTCTCGAGTTCTTCGCCCATCTGGGCTGCACCTCGCAGGAGATCGTCGACCTGGCCACCTGCGAGGCGGCGGACGCACTCGGGCTGGGCAAGGTCACGGGGCGCCTGCTCCCCGGCCTCCGCGCGGACCTCCTGGTCGTCGATGGTGATCCCCTGAGCGATCTCCAGGCGCTGCGTCGTGTTCGGCTGGTGATGGCGGATGGCCGTGTGCATGCCTGACGGGGGGACGGGCGGGAAACGGAACGGCGTTGGGGCGAAGGCGGGACATGACCGGTCGCCCTGGCTGGCCTTGGGCCCCGCTGAGCGCAGCGTCTGCTCTCACTGTCCGTGATGAGGCCCGACGCCGTCAGGTTTGGTAGACGCCGCAGATCGATAGCCCGCGTTGCTCCGGCGTGCGGCCGACAGCTCGTGAGGCCAGTCGATTCTCCCCGGATTCTCCCCACCGGTCGTTGGATGCCAAAAAGCCCTGGTCAGGGGCTCGTCAAGGACAGCACTAGGAGATCGTCCGCATCACTTCTCCCCAGGGACTCCCCAGAGTCCCAAATGGGAGGCTTGCGCGGGAAGTGCAGGTGTAAATCGCGCGTGCTGCGTGAAGGGGTGAGCCTCCGCTTATAGCCAGTCCCGACGCTTGAAAATCACGTACAAACTGACGCAAACCATCCCCATCAAACCGATTGCGAAGGGGTACCCGAGGCTCCAGCCCAGTTCCGGCATGGAGTCGAAGTTCATGCCGTAGATGGTGCCAACGAGTGTAGGCGCAAAGAGGATGGCGGCCCAGGCCGAGATCTTCTTGATCTCCTCGTTCTGTTCGAAGCCGGCCTCGGCCAAGGCGCGCATTTCGGCGTTCTGTTGTTGGGAGACCAGGGTGGCGTTGACCGTCAGGATTTCGGTGAGGGCCTGGCGGAAGCCGTCTACGCGTTCGCTGGTGTGGGTGACGTGGTCGGCTACGTCGCGTAGGTAGCGCTGGAGTTCCTCGTCCGTGCCGTACTTCGCGAAGCCGGCCATCAGGCTGTGGAGCATGCCGACCAGGGGGCGGGTGGCGCGTTGGAACTCGACCATTTCCCGGGAGAGTTCGTAGATGCGGCGGGAGACTTCCGGGTCGCCGCTGAAGACCTCGGTCTCGATCTCGTCCATGTCGATCTGGACGCCCTCGACGACGGGGGCGTAGCCGTCGACCACCGCGTCGAGGATGGCGTAGAGGGCGGCCTCCGGGCCGAGGGAGAGGAGCTCCGGGGACTCCTCCATGCGGCGGCGGACCGCCGAGAGGTCCGGGGCCGCGCCGTGGCGGACCGTGATCAGGAAGTCGGGGCCGACGAAGATGTGGAGCTCGCCGAAGTCGACCTCCTCCAGTGCGTCCAGGTAGCGGGCGGCCCGCAGGACGACGAAGAGGGTGTCTCCGTAGCGCTCCAGCTTGGGGCGCTGGTGGGCTTCCAGGGCGTCCTCGACGGCGAGCGGGTGGAGGTTGAACTCGTCGGCCAGGGAGTGCAGTTCGGATTCGGTGGGGCGGTGCAGGCCGATCCAGGCCATGCCGTCCGGCTGTTCGCGGAGTTGGCGGAAGGTGTCGGCGAGGGTGGTGGGGGAGGCGACCCGGACCCCGTCGCGGTAGACCGCGGAGTCGATCACGCTGCGGTGGTCCGCGGGGGTGGGGGCCGGCGGAGGCGGCTTCGGGGCCCGCGGGGGTGCGGCCGGGGGAGCGGTGGGAGGGGCGGCCGGGCGCCGCCAGCCCGCACGCTTCGCGGGCGCGGAGGCGGACGGGGGCGAGGGGCGGCGGTCTGGTCGCTCCGACATCGCAGGTCAGCTCCCGGTCGAACGGGTGTTTACGGGCAAGGGGCAGGATATCCGGGTGAATGGACCTAGGGGTTCATCCGAGTCCGTGCGCGCGGGTGCGGCCGGTCCGGAGTTGCGGACAGAAGGTGTCCGCATGGGCCGCTACGTTGCTGTCATGGCCTCCAAGACGACGCGTCCCGTACTCGACACCCGTGCGCTGAACCGTGCCACGCTCGCCCGCCAGCTGCTCCTGACCCGCGCCGAGATGTCCGCGCAGGACGCCACGCGGCACCTGCTGGGGCTGCAGGCGCAGAACGTGAAGCCGCCGTACTTCCAGCTCCACGCCCGCCTCGCCGGATTCGGGCCGGCCGAGCTCGCCGGGCTGATGGAGTCCCGGCAGGTGGTCCGGATGGTCACCATGAGGTCCACCATCCACACCCACACCGTCCACGACGCGCTCACCCTGCGCCCACTCGTGCAGCCCGCCCGCGACCGGGAGATCAACTACTTCCGCAAGGGCCTGGTCGGCGTGGACCTCGACCGGCTGGCCGAGCGCGCGCGGGCGTTCGTGGAGGCCGAACCGCGGACCATGGCGGAGATACGGGAGGAACTGCTCAAGGAGTGGCCCGGAGCCGACCCGCAGTCGCTGTCCGTCGCCGCGCGCTGCCGGCTGCCGCTCGTCCAGGTCACCCCGCGCGGGGTCTGGGGGAAGAGCGGCCAGGTCCGCCTCACCACCTTGAGCGAGTGGGTGGGAGAGGAAAGGGGAGTGGGAGGGGGAGGGGGAGGGGGAGGGGGAGGGGGAGTGGGAGGGGGAGGGGGAGTGGCAGCGGGGTCCGGTCCCGAGGGGTCGGGGATCGATGACGTGGTTCTGCGGTACCTCGGGGCCTTCGGGCCCGCCTCCGTCAAGGACATGCAGACCTGGGCGGGGCTCACCCGGCTGCGCGAGGCCTTCGAGCGGCTCAGGCCCGGGCTGGAGGTGTTCCAGGACGAGAACGGCGTCGAGCTCTTCGATCTGCCCGACGGGCCCCGCCCCGATGCCCAGGAGCCCGCGCCGCCCCGCTTCCTTCCCGAGTTCGACAACCTGCTCCTCTCCCATGCCGACCGCTCCCGGGTGATCGCGCCCGAGCTGAAGGGGAGCACCTGGTCCGGGAACCAGGCCCACTGCACGCTGCTCGTCGACGGGTTCCTCGCCGGGCTCTGGACGCTGGACGGTGGGAAGGGCAGCGGGAACGGCGGTGGGAACGGTGGCGGGAACGGCGGCGGGGTGCTCACCGTCGAGTTGTTCTCCGCCGTCTCCAAGGCCCGTAAGGCGGAGATCGTCGCCGAGGGGGAGGCCCTGCTCGCCGCCATGGGCGACAGCGCGGGTGAGGGCCCTGCGGGCGGCTCCGTCCGGTTCGGGTCCATCCGCGGCTGAACCGGGACGACGGCCGGCCGGGTGACCCGGCCCCGCCGCGCTCTGGTGGCCCGTACGCCGGACACGGCACGATGCCTGGCACGACCGGGATCACCCGCACTCGTTCTCGTTCGTGGCGGGCCGCTCGACCACCGACGGACGGGGGCGGCGGCGCGTCGTCCAGGCAGCTGTTCGGGATCAGGGACCTAGGAGAGAGCAATGCGGATTCCCATGACCGTCACGGACTTCCTCGACCGGGCGGAGCTGGGGTTCTCGTCCAGCCCGGGCGTGGTGGACGAGCCGGATCAGCCCGGTCCACCCGTCCCCGATTCGACCTACGGGAGGCTCGGCGAGCGCGTACGGGCCTGGCAGGCGGGATTCGACGCGCTGGGGGTCGGCGAGGGCGAGCGCGTGGCCGTGGTCAGCCACAACTCCGCCCGGCTCCTGGAGCTGCTGTTCGCGGTGCCGATGAGCGGGCGCGTCTGCGTACCGGTCAACTTCCGGCTGAAGCCGGAGGAGGTCGACTACGTGGTCCGGCAGAGCGGGGCCTCGGTACTGCTCGTCGACCCGGAACTGGACGAGGCGCTGTCGGGCGTCAAGGCCCGCCACCGCTTCGTCCTCGGCCCGCGGACCGACGCCGAGCTGATGCGCTTCGGGGTGGAGCCGCGCCCCTGGTCGCACCCGGACGAGGACGCGACCGCGACGATCAACTACACCTCGGGGACCACCGCCCGCCCCAAGGGGGTCCAGCTCACCCACCGCAACATCTGGGTGAACGGGCTCACCTTCGGCCTGCACACCCGGGTCTGGGAGCGTGACGTCTACATGCACACGCTGCCGATGTTCCACTGCAACGGCTGGGGCATGCCCTTCGTGATGGCCGGGCTCGGCGTCAAGCAGGTCGTGCTGCGCAAGGTCGACGGCGCCGAGATCCTGCGCCGGGTCGAGGAACACGGGGTCACGCTGATGTGCGGTGCGCCCGCCGTGTGGAACACCGTGCTGGATGCGGCGGCGAGCTGGGAGGGCGAGATCCCGGGCCGCGACCGGGTGCGCGTCGTCTGCGCGGGCGCCCCGCCGCCGAGCCGGACGATCCAGCGCATGGGCGAGGAGCTGGGCTGGGAGTTCACCCAGATCTACGGCCTGACCGAGACCTCCCCGCTGCTCACCTTCAACCGGACCCGGCCCGCCGACGCGGAGCTGCCGGCCGAGGAACGGGCGCGCAGGCTCTCGCGCGCGGGGCTGCCCGCGCTGGGGGTCAAGCTGCGGGTCTCCGCGGACGGCGAGGTCCTGGCCAGGTCGAACGTCGTACTGGAGGGGTACTGGGACAAGCCGGAGGAGACCGCGGCCGCGCTGCGGGACGGCTGGTTCCACACGGGTGACGGCGGCACGGTCGACGAGGACGACGGCCATCTGACGATCTCCGACCGGAAGAAGGACGTGATCATCACCGGCGGCGAGAACGTGTCGTCGATCGAGGTGGAGGACGCGATCTTCAGCCATCCGGCGGTCGCGGAGGTCGCCGTCATCGGTGTGCCGCACGAGAAATGGGGCGAGACGATCAAGGCCCTCGTGGTCCTCGCCGAGGGAGCCGACGGGGAGGCCGTCCAGGAGGCGGAGATCATCGCCCACTGCAAGCAGCGACTGGCCGGGTACAAGGCCCCGACGACGGTCGAGTTCCGCGACACCATCCCGCGTACGGCCACCGGCAAGATCCAGAAGTTCAAGCTCCGCGAGCCGTACTGGTCGGGCCTGGAGCGGCAGGTGAACTGACCCCGGGCTCCGCGGACGACCGAGGGCCGGTACGGGGCTGCGCGCGCAGCCCCGTACCGGCCCCCGAGGCGGTGCTAGGCCGGCAGCAGTGCCTCGATCGCCGCGATGACCTCGGCGGCCTCGGGCTCGGTGCGCGGGCGGAAGCGGGCCACGACCTCGCCGGCGGGGGAGATCAGGAACTTCTCGAAGTTCCAGGTGATGTCACCGGCCTCGCCCTCGGCGTCCGGGACCTTCACGAGCTCCTTGTAGAGCGGGTGCCGGTTCTCACCGTTGACCTCGGACTTCTCCAGCATCGGGAAGGTGACGCCGAAGCCGGCCGCGCAGAACGTCTGGATGTCGTCGGCGTTGCCCGGCTCCTGGCCGCCGAACTGGTTGCAGGGCACGCCGATGACGGTGAAGCCCTTCTCCTCGTACTTGAACTGCAGGCGGGCCAGCCCCGAGTACTGAGGGGTGAGGCCGCACTGCGAGGCGGTGTTCACGAGCAGGATCGCCTTGCCCTTGTGCGCGGCGAGGCTGGTGGGCTCGTCGGACAGGGTGGTCAGCGGGATGTCGTACAGGCTCATCAAGCTCTCCTCGGCAGGCAAACACACGTAATACCCCCGAGCCTAGGCCCCCATGCCGAGGAGGTCCTCCGCCGGGTCGTTGACCGGCTGGGGCATGCCCGTGAGGTCCATGACGAAGAGGGGTATCCCGAGGTCGTCCGCGCGGGCGCGCGCGTCATCCGTATATCCGGCGAGCGAGAAGTAGACGCTGGTCGCGCAGGCCGTGAGCCCGTTCAGCCAGACGCACTCCACCGCCCGCAGCCCGGCCGGGGCCGTGGTCGGGTCCACCTGCGCGACCAGGCCGGGGGCCCGCAGGTCCACCGCCGTGGCCGGGATGGGCCGCCCGTCGGGCTGGCGCACGTCCTGGAAGCCGAGCCAGCGCAGGTAGAGCGCGGCGGTGACCACCGCGTCCCGGGCGGTACGGATGGTCACGGGCCGGAAGTCGGGGCGGGGCACCGCGGGGTCGGTGGCCGGGGGCGGGCCGCCCGTGTGGTGCGACGGGCCCCGCATCGGATCGCGTCCCGGGGCTGCCGCGGCCGGTCCCGCGGGCGACCCCGGCCGCCCGGGCGTCTCCGGCGCGCGAGGGGGAGTCCGTACATCCCCGCCGGAGGCACCATCCGGGACCCCGCCGGAGCCGGCACCCGCGAGCGGCCCCCCGAGCATCCCCGGAACCCCGCCCACAGGCTCCAGCGGATGCACCGGAACCAGCACCACCGTCCCGCAGGAGGTGCACCCCACCTCCGGGTGCGGCCACTGGCTCTCCCGCCCGCAGGCCCCGCACCGCACCGCGACCCAGCTCTGCGTCCAGGTGCGGTGGGTCAGCTCCCGGGGCGGGGAGGTCAGGTCCAGGGGAGGGGTGACCGGGTTCCCGCAGGCGCAGGGGAACACCGGGGCGGCGTAGCCGTTCTCGCGCAGGCACGCCGGGCAGCGCACCGGTACCGCATCCGCCATGAGACCTGGACCCCCTTCGTCGCTGTGCGTAGCCCCATGGTCCACCACCTGCCACCGGAGGGGTGGGTAGACCCCCGATTTTCAGTCGAGCCCTGGTTTTTCGTACAACTCACTGCCCAAGACGTGGCTTTTGGTGGGTTCCGGGGTGCCGTACCGCCTTGACGTTGTGGGGAGTCCCCGCTTAGCTTGTTCCGTATAGCAGAACAAAACTTCCGGATTACGGAAAAGCCTGACCGCCAGACCCGCAGGAGAACTCGATGCCTCGTATGACAGCCGCCGCCGCTGCAGTGGAGATCCTCAAGCTCGAGGGTGTCGAACAAGCGTTCGGCGTCCCCGGTGCTGCGATCAACCCGTTCTACCGCGAGCTCAAGAACGTGGGCGGAATCGCGCACACGCTGGCCCGCCACGTTGAGGGCGCCTCGCACATGGCCGAGGGCTACACCCGCGCCAAGGCCGGCAACATCGGCGTCTGCATCGGTACCTCGGGCCCGGCCGGCACCGACATGATCACCGGCCTGTACTCCGCGATCGCGGACTCCATCCCGATCCTGTGCATCACCGGTCAGGCTCCGGTCTCGAAGCTCCACAAGGAGGACTTCCAGGCCGTCGACATCGCCTCGATCGCCAAGCCGGTCACCAAGAAGGCGACGACCGTCCTGGAGGCCGCCCAGGTTCCGGGCGTGTTCCAGGAGGCCTTCCACCTGATGCGCTCCGGCCGTCCGGGCCCGGTCCTGATCGACCTCCCGATCGACGTCCAGCTGACGGAGATCGAGTTCGACCCCGAGACCTACTCCCCGCTGCCGGTCTACAAGCCGAGCGCCACCCGCGCCCAGGCCCGCAAGGCCCTGCAGTTCCTGCTCGACTCCGAGCGTCCGCTGATCGTCGCCGGTGGCGGCATCATCAACGCCGACGCCTCCGACCTGCTGGTCGAGTTCGCCGAGCTGACGAACGTCCCGGTCATCTCCACCCTCATGGGCTGGGGCGTCATCCCGGACGACCACGAGCTGGCCGCCGGCATGGTCGGTGTCCAGACCTCGCACCGCTACGGCAACGCGACGTTCCTCGAGTCGGACTTCGTCTTCGGCATCGGCAACCGCTGGGCCAACCGTCACACCGGTTACAACCTCGACGCCTACACCAAGGGCCGCAAGTTCGTCCACGTCGACATCGAGCCGACCCAGATCGGCAAGATCTTCGCCCCGGACTTCGGCATCGCCTCGGACGCCAAGGCGGCCCTGGAGCTCTTCGTCGAGATCGCCAAGGAGCTCAAGGCCGAGGGCAAGCTGCCCGACTTCAGCGCCTGGGCCGCTTCCGCCCAGGAGCGCAAGGCGACGCTGCTGCGCCGCACGCACTTCGACAACATCCCCATGAAGCCGCAGCGCGTCTACGAGGAGATGAACAAGGCGTTCGGCCCCGAGACCCGCTACGTCACCACCATCGGTCTGTCCCAGATCGCCGGTGCGCAGATGCTGCACGTCTACAAGCCGCGCAACTGGATCAACTGTGGCCAGGCCGGCCCCCTCGGCTGGACCATCCCGGCCGCGATCGGTGCCGCCACCGCGGACCCGGAGACCCCGATCGTCGCGCTGTCCGGCGACTACGACTTCCAGTTCATGATCGAGGAGCTGGCGGTCGCCGCCCAGCACAAGGTCCCCTACGTTCACGTCCTCGTGAACAACGCCTACCTGGGCCTGATCCGTCAGGCGCAGGGCGGTCTGGGCATCAACTTCGAGGTCAACCTCGAGTTCGAGAACATCAACACCCCCGAGCTGGGTGTCTACGGTGTCGACCACGTCAAGGTCGCCGAGGGCCTGGGCGTCAAGGCGATCCGCGTCACCGACCCGGACAAGCTGGGCGAGGCCTTCGAGACGGCCAAGAAGTGGGCCCAGGAGCACCAGGTCCCGGTCGTCGTCGAGGCCATCCTCGAGCGCATCACCAACATCTCGATGAGCAAGACGGTCGACATGAGCGACGTCACCGAGTTCGAAGAGGTCGCGACCGAGCTGGGTCACGCCCCCACCGCACTCCGCAACACCCTGCCCGCCTAGTCCCATCAGGCTGGTCTAGCACCACCGAACGGCCCCCGTCCCTCCTCCAGGAGGAACGGGGGCCGTTCCGCGTGCCCCAGGGATCCCAGGTCCCGGAAGCGTCCCACCAGGCGGCACGACGCAGGGGCCGGAGACCTACATCGGCCAAAGGTGCTCTTCCGTGCTCCGGCTGATCGGGTAGACGCGCTCCGCGGGCAGAAGTCGCTGGGACTGGGCCGCGCGTCCGTTCCGGAGCAGCGTCGCGGCCTTTCGGACCTGTGGCGTGAGGTCGGTGAGGCCGACGACCCAGTCCTCGGCGAACGTGCGGATCAGGTGGCGGCCGATGCCGACCTGGATGCTGTAGTGGTTCAGAGCCGCGCCACGCACCGAGCGCTCGGGGTCCCACTGAAGGTGCACGGCGGCTCGTGCCACCGCCGTCGGGATCGCGGTCGTCCGTACGGCCTGGGACAGAGCCTGCTCCCAGCCTTCTCGTGTCATCCGCACGGCGAGGACGCGCTCCTGCCCCGGCTTGCGGCCCCAGTTGCTGCGGTGCATCAGCCACGGAAACGAGGGCTTGATCCACGTCATCCGCTGGAACGAGAACGGTGTGACGAAGCGCCCCGCCCGCAGGGCGGTGTCAGCGATCGCGGCCGGGTACGCCTGGTAGACCACGATGGTACGGGCGTCGTAGTCGGCGCGGATCTGATACTGCGGCGTCATGTACCGCACCTTGCCAGCCGCCGTGCCGGCGTCGCCAACGGTTTCCCACCGCGTGAAGACCCCGCAGGTGGCCGCGGGTGGGCCCTCGGCCCCCGGGCATGACAAAGAGCCGAGTCACGGGACCGTCCGTGACTCGGCTCTTTGAGTGGGTGTTGCTTGTTACCGCCCGACGGTACGAGGCTGGCGCGACAGGACGTTCGCACCGCCGGGCGGAGAGGGTGGGGGAGGTTCTCCTTCAGCTACAGGGGGCTCTGTGCGTGGCCCCTGTATATAGAGGAGAGGATTTTTGGCTGGGACCGTGGCGAACGGCGACGAGAACTCCGGCTTCGTCTCCCTCAGGTCAAGAGACGGGCCTCGGAACCCATTACCACCGCACTGGCTCGCACGCTCGCCACGGTCCTCGTCCTGCCCTCACCGCGTACCACCCCTCATCCGGGTCCGCGGTGTGGGCTCAGCACCCGGATCCTGACCTCCCGTCAGGATCCCGGCGCAGCTTGTGGGCTCAGGCGTCGCGCAGGGCGCGGACGGCCTCCTCGACGCGCTTGCCGTAGTCGGCGTCCGCGGCGTGGAAGTGAGCCAGGTTCTTCTCGATGACGTCCTCGAGGGTGACCTGAGACAGGCCGCCGGCGATGGTCGCCACCAGACGCTGCTTCTCGGCCTCCGACATCAGGCGGTAGAGCTCACCGGCCTGGAAGAAGTCGTCGTCCTTGGTGTGGGCCGGAGCCTCGTGGGTGCCCGTGTAGCCGGAGACGGCCTTCGGGGCGCCCAGCGCCAGACCGGTCTCGGCCGGGCCCTGGTGCGAGTTGGGCTCGTAGTTCTTGTCGAAGCGCGAGCCGTTGCGCAGCGCCATGACGCCGTCGCGGCCGTAGTTGTCGGCCTTCGTGGCCTTCGGGGCGTTGACCGGGATCAGGGTGTGGTTCACACCGAGGCGGTAGCGCTGGGCGTCGGCGTACGCGAAGAGACGGCCCTGGAGCATCTTGTCCGGCGAGGCGGTGATGCCCGGGACGAAGTTGTTCGGGGAGAACGCGGCCTGCTCTACCTCGGCGAAGACGTTGTCCGGGTTGCGGTCGAGGACCAGGCGGCCCACGCGCTGCAGCGGGTAGTCGCTGTGCGGCCACACCTTGGTGAGGTCGAACGGGTTGAAGCGGTAGTCCGCGGCCTCGGAGGCCGGCATGACCTGGACGTAGAGGGTCCAGCTCGGGTTCACACCGCGCTCGATCGCCTGCAGCAGGTCGGTCTGGTGCGAGTTGGCGTCCGAGCCGACGAGCTCGGCGGCCTGCTCGCCCGACAGGCAGCGGATGCCCTGGTTCGTCTTGAAGTGGTACTTGACGAAGAAGGCCTCGCCCTGGGCGTTGGTCCACTGGTACGTGTGGGAGCCGTAGCCGTTCATGTGACGGTACGACGCCGGGATGCCGCGGTCACCCATCAGCCAGGTGATCTGGTGCGTCGCCTCGGGGGCGTGCGCCCAGAAGTCCCAGACGTTGTCCGCTTCCTGCTTGCCCGTGAAGGGGTCGCGCTTCTGGGAGTGGATGAAGTCGGGGAACTTGATCGGGTCCTTGATGAAGAACACCGGGGTGTTGTTGCCGACGAGGTCGTAGTTGCCCTCTTCGGTGTAGAACTTCAGCGCGAAGCCGCGCGGGTCGCGGACCGCGTCCGCACCACCCAGCGAGTCGGCCACGGTGGAGAACCGCAGGAAGGTCTCGGTCTTCTTGCCGACCGTGTTCAGGAACGCGGCGCTGGTGTACGCGGTGACGTCGTCGGTCACCTCGAAGTAGCCGTACGCGGCCGAGCCGCGGGCGTGCACCACGCGCTCCGGGATGCGCTCGCGGTTGAACCGGGCGAGCTTCTCGAGGAGCTGCTGGTCCTGGATCAGCAGGGGGCCACCGACGCCGGCGGTAGCGGAGTTCTGGTTGTCGGCGACCGGGGCGCCAGACTCGGTCGTCAGCGTGCGCTTCGACATGGTGACCTTCCGTACGGGGAACTGCTGACGGAATCCGTCTTCCGTCATGCGGAACAGCCTAATTTCGGCATGAACTCGACGTCAACAGTTTGTTGAAAGAAAGAGTGGAGGAGAGGTAATCCGGACGGTGCCGGCACTTGGGCGCGACAGGACAGGTGTCAGCACCGGCACCATCCGGAAACTCAGGGCCCCGCGAGCGGGGCGGGTGGCGGCCCGGTGAGCGGGCCGCCTATCCGAGCGGAGCTCAGATCTGGGCGCCGGAGAGGCGCTCGACCGCGCGGAGCAGCGCGGAGTGGTCCAGGCCACCGTCACCCTGGGCGCGCAGCGAGGCGACCAGCTGGGCGACGACCGCGCCGACCGGGAGGGCCGCACCGACGTTGCGGGCGGCGTCGGTGACGATGCCCATGTCCTTGTGGTGCAGGTCGATCCGGAAACCGGGCTTGAAGTCGCGGTTCAGGAAGTTGGCCTTCTTGCGGGTCAGGACCGTGGAGCCGGCCAGACCGCCGTTGAGCACGTCCAGAGCGGCTTCGAGGTTCACGCCCGACTTCTCGAGGAAGACGACGGCCTCGGCGCACGCCTGGATGTTCACCGCGACGATGAGCTGGTTGGCAGCCTTCACCGTCTGGCCGGAGCCGTGCGGGCCACACAGGACGATGACCTTGCCGAGGGTCTCGAGGACCGGCAGGGCCTCGTCGAAGTCGGCCTGCTCGCCACCCACCATGATCGACAGGACGGCCTCGATGGCACCGGCCTCGCCACCGGACACCGGGGCGTCGATGACGCGGATGCCCTTGGCGGCGGCGTTCTTCGCCAGGTCGATCGAGGTCTGCGGGGTGATCGACGACATGTCGATGATCAGCGCGCCGGACTTGGCGTTCTCGAGGATGCCGTTCTCACCGTAGGAGATGGCCTCGACCTGCGGGGAGGCGGGCACCATCGTGATGATGACGTCGGCGTCCTTGACGGCTTCGGCGATCGAACCGGCGGCGGAGCCACCGGCCGCGGCGAGGCGGTCCAGCTTGTCCTGCTCCAGCGTGAAGCCGGTGACCGAGTAACCGGCCTTCAGGAGGTTCTCGGCCATGGGGGAGCCCATGATGCCAAGGCCGACCCATGCGATCTTGGGGAGGTTGCTCATGATGAGGGTCCTTCTCTTAATGCTTCGTACGAAAAGTTCGTCAGGTGCCTGGCTGTTCGCCCGGACTTTTCCGCTTACTTCGCGGCGCGGGCCTCGGCGGGCAGCCACGCGAAGGAGGCGGCGGCGTCGGCGGCCTTGTACTCGAGACCGACAAAGCCCTGGTAGCCGGCCTTCTGGAGCTGGTCGAGCAGCTCTTCGAGGGGCAGCTCGCCGGTGCCGGGGGCACCTCGTCCGGGCTTGTCCGCAATCTGGACGTGTCCGGTCTTGGCGGCGTACTTTTCGATGACCTCGGAGAGGTCCTCATCGTTCATCGCCAGGTGGTACAGGTCGAGCAGGAACTTGGCGTTCCCGAGGCCGGTGGCCTCGTTCACCTTGTCCACTACCTCGATGCCGGCCGGGGCGCTCACCAGGGGGTAGAGCGGCGACTCGGGCTTGTTCAGGGTCTCGATCAGGAGGATCGCGCCGACGCGGTCCGCGGCCTGAGCCGCCACGACCAGGTTCTTCAGCGCGAGCTCGTCCTGAACGGCCGGGTCCACGCCTTCGACGCGGTTGCCGTAGAGGGCGTTCAGCGCCTTGCAGCCGACCGAGGCGGCGAAGTCCGCCGCCACGTTGATGTTGGCGTTGAAGCGCTCCGACTCCTCACCGGGAACCGATACCGCACCGCGGTCGGGCCCCGGCAGCTGGCCGGCGTAGAAGTTCAGGCCCACCAGCTGGGTGCCGGCGTCCTCAAGAGCGGTCTTGAGGGCGTCGAGCTCCTCCTGAGCGGGGGTGGGGGTCTCGATCCAGGGCCACCACAGCTCGACCGCCGTGAAGCCCGCTGCGGCGGCAGCCGCGGGACGCTCCAGGAGCGGGAGTTCCGTGAAGAGGATCGAAAGATTTACATCGAAGCGCTGGTCCGTGTATCCCATGAGGGGTGTGCGCTCCTTCCGTATTGCGGAAGTTAGTTTCTGCCTGATGGAAGACTGCAAGCAGGGCGGCCTCGTTGTCAAGTGCCGCCTCCCGAAAAGTCCTGACTGCCAGGTAGCTTGAGCGGCGTGCGATTGAGAGTGGAGTTCACGACCGAGCCCTTCGATCTAGAAGAGGCCCCTGCCCATGCCGTAGCCGCTCGCGAGGTCATTCAGACGGCCCAGCTGGACGCGGTGGATGTCGGCCCGTTCGGTAACACGGCCGAGGGGGAGTCCGAAGCGGTGCTGAGCGCGGTCACCGCGCTGCTGCGCAACTCCCTGGAGGCCGGAGCCACCCGCGTCTCCCTCCAGGTCAATGTGATCGGGACCGGGGAGGACACGCCATGACCGAGCCCAGGGACCACCCGTTCGTCGCGGCGATCAAGCCGCTGGTGGACGCGATGGGCGGCGAGCTGATGGATCCGTCCCTGGCCCAGCCCGACGACGTCGTGCTCGCCTGGGAGGGTCAGGACCTGCTCGCCGTAAGGCTTCCGCAGCTCTCCGACTCGCTGGACCACATCCTGGCGGCGCTGGAGCGCCGGCACGGCGTACCGTTGTCCCAGCTCGACCGGAAGTCCAAGCAGGACGTCGTACGGATACTGGAGGCGCGCGGCGCCTTCTCGGTCCGGCACGGCGTGGAAACGGTTGCGGGGGCCCTGGGCGTGAGTCGCTTCACGGTCTACAACTACTTGAACAGGGACTCAAACACTCCCAAAGGGTCCGGAGGGACCAACCAAGAGTGAATCCTGAATGACTCACCGTGACGAGCCGCCGCCCAATTCACCCGGGCGGCGGCTTTTGTGTACGGGAAGTTTCAACAAAGTGTTGACGCCGTGTTGTCGAGGGCGTTAGCTATGCGCAGCCCGTCAAAGCAACAACAGGCCACGGAGGCCTACCGTGACTTCGAGTCCGACCCCGGGTCTCACCCGGTTCAACGCCTTGGACGACAGTGCGGCCACGGCCGAGCTGCACGAGGTGTGTGCCAGCTCGGCATGGGGCAGCAAGCTGCTCGCCCAGCGCCCCTTCACCAGCGTCGACACCCTGTTCTCCGCGAACGAGGCCGCCATGGCCGAGCTCACCGCGGAGGACCTGGGCGAGGCGATGGGTGGACACGCGCCGATCGGCCGGCCGAAGCCGGGAGACCCGACCTCCGCCCGCGAGCAGCGCGGCATGGCCGGTGCCTCTGAGGAGCTCAAGACCGAGCTCCTCGAACTGAACCTGGCCTACCAGGACAAGTTCGGCCACGTCTTCCTCATCTGCGCCACCGGTGCGACCGGTGAGTTCATGCGGGACGCGGTCAAGGTCCGGATCGAGAACTCGCCGGAACAGGAGCGGGAAATCGCTCGTGGCGAGCTCGTCAAGATCAACCGGATCCGCCTGACCCGTCTCGTGGAAACCGTAGAAGGAGAGTAAGACCGAGCATGAGCACTGAGACCACCGCGTCGGTGTCCACGCACATCCTGGACACCAGCATCGGAAAGCCCGCCGAAGGCGTCGCGATCTCCCTGTCGGCCCGTACGGGTCTCGACGGCGAGTGGGCGGCCCTGGGCGGATCCGCCACCGATGCCGACGGGCGCTGCAAGGACCTGCCGGCGCTGCCGGAGGGCACCACCCACGTGCGCCTCGACTTCGAGACCGAGACGTACTTCTCCAAGAAGCAAGCCGCCGAGGCACAGCAGGACGCCCCCCGCGTAAGGGACAGCGGTGCGTTCTTCCCCGAGGTCACCATCACCTTCGCGGTGAACCCGGGCGAGCACTATCACGTACCGCTGCTGCTCAACCCGTTCGGCTACTCCGTTTACCGAGGGAGCTAGCATGGCCACCATTCTGGGCCAGAACCAGTACGGCAAAGCAGAGAACCGCGTAGTCAAGATCACGCGGGACGGCGACACCCACCACATCAAGGACCTGAACGTCTCGGTCGCCCTCTCGGGCGACATGGACGACGTCCACTACTCCGGATCGAACGCGAACGTCCTTCCGACGGACACCACCAAGAACACGGTGTACGCGTTCGCCAAGGAGTACGGCATCGAGTCCGCCGAGCAGTTCGGCATCCACCTGGCGCGTTGGTTCGTCAACAGCCAGGAGCCGATCCAGAAGGCCCGCATCCGGATCGAGGAGTACTCCTGGTCCCGGATCGCGACCTCGGACGCGAACTCCAAGTTCATCGGCTCCGACGAGGTGAACCACTCCTTCGTCCGCGAGGGCATGGAGACCCGGGTCACCCAGATCACGTACGACGGCAAGAACTGGGAGGTCATCTCCGGCCTCAAGGACCTGACCGTCATGAACTCCACGAACTCCGAGTTCTGGGGTTACGTGAAGGACAAGTACACGACCCTGAAGGAGGCCTACGACCGCATCCTGGCGACCCAGGTTTCGGCTCGCTGGCGCTTCGCCTGGTCGGATGACGAGCAGCGGATGCCCAACTGGGAGAAGTCCTACGCCGAGACCCGGAAGCACATGCTCCAGGCCTTCGCGGAGACCTACTCCCTGTCGCTGCAGCAGACCCTGTACCAGATGGGTTCGCGCATCATCAACCACCGTTCGGAGATCGACGAGGTTCGCTTCTCGCTCCCGAACAAGCACCACTTCCTCGTCGACCTCGAGCCCTTCGGTCTCAAGAACGACAACGAGGTCTACTTCGCCGCGGACCGCCCGTACGGTCTGATCGAGGCGACGGTCCTCCGCGACGGCGTTGACGCCCGTATCCCCGTGGACATGACCAACCTCTGATGTGGCACGCGCGTCCCGGGGCTCCGCAGTGGCCCCGGGACGGCGCGACACCCGTCAGTACTCTCAACACTTTCAACTTCCTGAATCGGCACCCGGACGCACCACACGGGGCGGCAGTACTGTCAGCTGTCAAGGCCCCCGGCTCCGGCACTCAAATCCCCTGGGTTTTGCCGTGCCCGCACCGCCACTGAAAGCACGAGGAAGTCCCATGGCAGCATCGGCAGCCAATGACAGCGCCGTAGAGCGCATCGTCATCGAAAACTGTGCGATTGCGACCGTCGACGCCAATGACACCGAGTACGCCTCGGGTCACGTGGTCCTCGCCGGTAACAAGATCGAGTTCGTCGGCGCGGGCAAGGCCCCCGAGAACCTCGAGAACGTCGTCCGCCGCATCGATGGCACCGGGCACCTCGTGACTCCCGGTCTGGTCAACACGCACCACCACTTCTACCAGTGGATCACGCGTGGTCTGGCCACCGACCACAAC
This sequence comes from Streptomyces sp. GL_141, assembly GCF_057834385.1. Taxonomy (NCBI): domain Bacteria; kingdom Bacillati; phylum Actinomycetota; class Actinomycetes; order Kitasatosporales; family Streptomycetaceae; genus Streptomyces; species Streptomyces sp. GL_141. Next base: position 1,441,937 of record NZ_CM174402.1, on the reverse strand, counting down.
CTCTTCAACTGGCTGGTCGCGCTGTACCCGACGTGGGCGCGCATCGACGAGCAGATGACGTACACGGCCGCGCAGGGCTCCCTCGCCGCGATGGCCAAGGGTGGCGTCACCACCGCGATGGACCACCACTACGTCTTCCCCAAGGGTTCGGGCGACCTCTCCGGGTCGATCATCCGCGCCGCGTCCGAGATGGGCGTCCGCTTCACCCTCGCCCGCGGTTCGATGGACCGCAGCGAGAAGGACGGCGGCCTGCCGCCGGACCACGCGGTCGAGACCCTCGAAGGTGCCCTCGCGGACACCGAGGCGACCGTGAAGAAGTACCACGACGCCTCCTTCGACGCGATGACCCAGGTCGCCGTCGCCCCCTGCTCCCCCTTCTCGGTCTCCACCGAGCTGCTGAAGCAGGGCGCCGAGATGGCCCGCCGCTTGGGTGTGCGCATGCACACGCACGGCTCGGAGACCGTCGAGGAAGAGCAGTTCTGCAAGGAACTGTTCGGCATGGGCCCGACCGACTACTTCGAGTCGACCGGCTGGCTCGGCGAGGACGTGTGGATGGCGCACAGCGTCCACATGAACGACTCCGACATCGCCGCGTTCGCCCGTACCAAGACCGGTGTCGCGCACTGCCCGTCCTCCAACGCCCGTCTGGCCGCCGGCATCGCCCGCGTCCCGGACATGCTCGCCGCCGGCGTCCCGGTCGGCCTCGGCGTGGACGGCACCGCCTCGAACGAGTCCGGTGAGCTGCACACCGAGCTGCGCAACGCGCTGCTCATCAACCGCCTGAACCCGGTCCACCGCGAGCGCGCGCTCAACGCCCGCCAGGCCCTGCGCCTCGGTACCTTCGGTGGCGCCCAGGTCCTCGGCCGCGCCTCGAACATCGGTTCGCTCGAGGTCGGCAAGTGCGCCGACCTGGTGCTCTGGAACCTGAACACCCTCCTGCACTCCTCGATCGCCGACCCGGTCACGGCGCTGGTCTTCGGTGCGGCGGCCCCGGTCACCGCGTCGTTCGTCAACGGCAAGCAGATCGTCGAGAACAACCGTCTGCTCTTCGCCGACGAGGACGCCATCGCCGTGTCCACTCGGGAAGAGGCCCAGCGCCTCGCGCGGATCTCCGCGCAGGCCTGATCCCACGGAGTCCGGCCGGGGGGGACGGCCCCCGGCCGGCGGCCGTGGACCCGAGCGGGGTCCGCGGCAGCTGTTCCCGGGTAGCGCCCGAGGTTTTCCGAGGGCGCCCCGGGAGCGGTGACTCGTGCCAGTAGCTCCGCAGCCCGTGCCACGCGCCCCGCAGCTCGTGCACCGCGCCAGTGCTACGGCACCTCCAGCTCTCTTTCGACTTCCTTGCCGGCGGCTCCCGGGCCGCCCCTGCGTGGAAACGACTCGGGCGAATCGTTTCCGCACCCCTTGGGACAAGCATTCGCAGCAGTAGCAACAGCCGTAGCGGCAGCAACAGCCGTAGCAGCAATAGCAGTAGCAGTAGCAGCAGTACTCACAACTCCATACCGGCTCGACTCGTACAGCTTTCGCATCACCTCCCAGACACATCACGTCCCTGCCGGCGTGTTAAACAGTTCGGAGGAAGCCGTGGCCCAGGCGCCCAGGTTTCGCAAAGACGCAGACGCAGTCGCAGTACCGCAGGTCGCAGGCGACTCAGGGGCGAAGCACCCGGTCGACGAGACCTTGCCCCCGCTGAAGATGTTCACCAGCGGTCTCCAGCACGTGGCCGCCATGTACGCGGGTGTAGTCGCCCCGCCCATGATCGTCGGCCCGGCCGTGGGACTCTCCACCACCGAGACCGCCTTCCTGATGGGCGCCTCGCTCTTCACCGCAGGGCTCGCCACCCTCCTCCAGACCCTCGGTTTCTGGAAGATCGGCGCCAAACTCCCCTTCGTCAACGGCGTTTCCTTCGCCGGTGTGACCCCGATGATCGCCATCGGAAAGGGTGAGGGCGACAACGCCATCCCGATCATCTTCGGCGCGATCATCGTCGCCGGAGTCCTCGGCTTCTTCGCCGCCCCGTACTTCGGCAAACTGGTCCGGTTCTTCCCGCCGGTCGTCACCGGTACGGTCATCACCCTGATCGGCGTCTCGCTGCTCCCCGTGGCCTTCAACTGGTCGCAGGGCGGCAACAGTCACGCCGCCGACTACGGCTCGATGAAGAACATCGCCATGGCCGCGGTCACCCTCGCGATCGTCCTGCTGATGCGCAAGTTCCTGCGCGGGTTCCTCCAGCAGATCTCCATCCTCCTCGGCCTGGTCGCCGGCACGCTCATAGCGCTGCCGCTGGGCATGACGAACTTCGACGCCGTCAGCAACGCCGATCTCGTCGGCTTCCCGACGCCGTTCCACTTCGGGGCGCCGCAGTTCCAGGTCGCCGCGATCATCTCGATGTGCATCGTGATGCTGGTGTGCATGACCGAGTCCACCGCCGACATCCTCGCGCTGGGCAAGATCGTCGGCCGCCCGGCGGACGCGAAGACCATCGAGGGCGGCCTGCGCGCCGACACCCTGGGCAGTGCGCTCAGCCCGCTGTTCAACGGGTTCATGTGCAGCGCCTTCGCGCAGAACATCGGCCTGGTCGCCATGACCAAGGTCCGCAGCCGGTTCGTCGTCGCGGCCGGCGGCGGCATCCTGATCCTGCTCGGCCTGTGCCCCATCGCCGCCTCCGTCATCGGTGTCGTACCGCTGCCGGTCCTCGGCGGCGCGGGCATCGTCCTCTTCGGCTCGGTGGCCGCCAGCGGCATCCAGACCCTGGCCGGCGCGGCCATGGAGACCGGCGAGAACGCCCTGATCGTCGCCGCCTCGCTCGGCATAGGCCTGATCCCGATCGCGGCCCCCGGCTTCTACCACGCCTTCCCCGAGGACCTGCTGGTCGTCCTCGACTCCGGCATCAGCACCGGCTGCGTCGTGGCCATCGTGCTGAACCTCGCCTTCAACCACCTCGGTGCCAAGAAGGGATCGGCCTCGGCCGCCCCGGATCCGGTACTGGTGCACTGACCGGGCTGGTCCCGGCCGGTGAGCGCTGACCGGGCTGGTCCCGGCCGGTGCGCGGCGAGCGGGCTCTGCTCGGCCCGTGAGCGCGATACGGCGGTGCGTACGTCACCCACTGCGGGGTTGGCGTCCGCGCCGCCGTACGCGTTGGCGGGGCGGACCGGGGGCCGTGCGGGCCGGCTTCGGCCGGGGTTCCCGGGGCTCCGCCCCGGACCCCGCGCCTCAAACGCCGGCGAGGCTGGGTTTGTCGGACCCCGCGCCTCAAACGCCGGCGAGGCTGGGTTTGTCGGACCCCGCGCCTCAAACGCCGGCGAGGCTGGTTTGCCGGATCCCGGGCCTCAAACGCCGGCCAGGCTGAACTGGTCAGGTACCGGGTCGGACCAGATGTCCGGGGAGACCGTGCGCACGCGGTGGCCGCGGCGGTCCAGTTCCTGGGCCTCCGTCTTGCGGACCTGCAGGGCCAGCGCCGAGTCCGTGATGCGCAGGCCCGGCAGCCGCCGGGTGAGTTCCGCCGTGTAGCGGGAGAGGTCCTCCACCGTGCGCAGCCGGGCGCTGATCATGAAGTTCCAGGGGCCGCTGACGGACATGCAGATGCGGGTCTCGCGCAGCCCGGCGGCGACCGCCGCGCAGTCGGCGAGCTCGAACTCGGAGGCCTCCGCCCACAGCGTCGCCGACACCGGCCAGCCCGACAGCGCCGAAGCCAGCGCGCAGCTGTAGCGCAGGCTCTGCCCGCCCTCCAGCCGCGCCAGCCGGCGCCGTACGGTCGACTCGCTCATCGTGAACTCCCGGGCCAGCGAGGCCACCGTGCGCCGTGCGTCCGAGGCCAGTGCCAGTACCAGCGGCCGGTCCTCCTCCTGGAGAGGCGCCACCGACGGCCGGTCCGGGGCACCGGAAGCCGCCGGCCGCCGGGTCCGCCGGGTCAGCAGGCCGATCTGGCCCGGGGTCAGCTGGTCCAGGCGCCAGCGGTCGGGGGCGTAGTGCACCGCCGTCACCATCGAGGTGCGGGTGCCGACCACGCCGGGGATCCGCTGCACCCGGCACGAGAGGTAGGAGTACAGCGTCGGCAGGTCGGGTACCGCCACGAAGACGAGCAGGTCCCGGCTCCCGGTGGTGTGTTCGACGCCCAGGGCGTGCGGATCCGCCACGAGCACGTCCCCCACCGAAGGCGAGGTGCCCGCGGTGCACGTGACCTCCACCCACGCCATACAGGGCTTCGTGACGCCGGTGCGCAGCCCGAGCCCGCTCAGCCACGCCTCACCGGATCCGGTGAGCCGCTCCCAGCGGCGCGCCAGGGTGTCCGGGCGTGCGCCGAGGACCGGACCCAGCAGTTCCCAGCTCGCACGGGGTGCCAGCTGGAGTGCGTGGACGAGTGCCCGATCCGTGTCGTCGATGGCGGAAATGGCCGAGTTCATACCCTCCCCTTGGTGGTTCTCCCGGTCGGTGACGGAACAACGGGATTATGAACCGATCATCTCTCTTTGTGCGTTCAACTGTTGACCACATGACGGTGCGCACGTGCCGGACAGAGCGGGAGGACGTGTGGGGGAGGCCGGCTCGGGCGTGCGGCAGGGGGTGCCCGCCGAACTGTCGAGCTTCATCGGGCGGGAGCGGGAGCTCACCGCCCTCGCCTCCCTGCTCGCCACGGAACGCCTGGTCACGCTCACCGGGCCGGCCGGCATCGGCAAGACCCGGCTCGCGGTGCGCACCGTCCGCACCCTGGGCGACCGGGACGGCCTGGAGGCCGTCTGGGTGGAGCTCGCGGGCCTGCCCGAGCGGTGCTGGGGCGGCCTCCGGTCGGAGCTCGCCGACCGTCTGGCGGGGCGTGAGGCGCTGCTCGTGCTCGACGGCTGCGAACAGCTGGGGGAGGCCGGTGCGGGGCTCGCGGCCGAGCTGCTGCGGCTTCCGGGGCTACGGATTCTGGCCACGTCGCAGCGTCGGCTGCGGATCGGCGGAGAAGCGGTGCTCCCCGTACCGCCGCTGTCGGTGCCGACGGCGCCCTCCGTACAGCCGCTGCCCCCGTCCGCGTCGGTCCTGCCCGGGCACGGTGCGCCCGACCCCATCCGGTGGTTCCCGGTGGCGGACGTCGCCGGCTACGCGGCCGTACGGCTCTTCGCGGAGCGGGCGCGCGGCGCGGACCCCTTCTTCGAGCTGACCGACCGCAACGCGGGCGCCGTGGCCGCGCTGTGCCGGGCGCTCGACGGGATCCCGGGGGCGCTGGAGCTCGCGGCGGGGCGCTCGCACCAGTACGCGCCCGCGCAGGCGCTCCGCAGGCTCGGCTCCGACCCGCTCGGCTTCCTCGCCGGGGGCGCGGGCCGCAGCACCCGGGGCGACGCCGAACGCTCGCTCCGGCTGGCCTCGCCCGCCGAACGGCTGCTCTGGGAACGGCTCTCCGTCTTCGCGGGCTCCTTCGACCGGGCGGCCGTCGCCGAGGTATGCGGCTTCGGGGCGCTCACCCCGGACACGGCCGTCGAGGCGCTGCTCCGGCTGGCCCCGGGCCTGCTCGCGGACGCCGGCCCCGGCCGCTACCGGCTGCCGCTGTCCGTACGGGCGTACGCGGCCCGGCGGCTCGCGCACGGACCCGCCGGGGACGGCGCGACGACGGCCCGGCGCCACCGCGAACGCTGCCGGGTGGTGGCGCAGCGGGCCGCGGGGCTGTGGCGCGCCGGTGCGCAGCGCGAGGCGCGCGCCCTCGCCCTGCGAGAACTCCCCGAGCTGCGCGCGGCGATGAACCCGCTCGCCGCGGGAGGGCCGGGCGCGGCCCTGGAGATCGCGGTGTCCCTGTGGTTCCTGTGGTCCGCGTGCGGGATGGCGGCGGAGGGGCGCAGGCACGTGGAACGCGCCCTGGCGGTGCACCCGGCGCCCCGGCCCGCCCGGGCGCTGTGGCTCGGGGCGTGGCTGGTCGCCGCCTTCGGGGAGTCGGACGGCGCGGACCCCCTGCTGGTGGAGGCGTGGACGGAGGCCGTGCACGAGGGGGAGGACGCCTGCCTGGCCTACCTCGCGCACCTGCGCGGAACGATCGCGCTGTGGGAGAGCCGGTACGAGGACGCCGCGGCGGAGTACCGGGAGGGCCTGGAACTCCTTCCGGCGGACCCGGAGTTCGGCCCCGGCCGCGAGGCCCTGCGCGCCGCGCACACCCTGGCGGTCGCCCGTACGGACCCGGCCTCGGTCCCGGTCGAGGACGGCCCGCCGGGCCGCGCGCCGGACGGCTCGGTCGACCTGTGGGCCCGGTCCTGGGTGAGCTACGCCCACGCCCTGGTCCGGCGCCACGAGGGGCACCCGGCACGGGCCCGTACCGAACTGCTGAGCGCGCTGCGGACCCAGTTCGCGCTGGACGACACCCTCGGGCAGGCCTTCTCGGTGGAACTCCTCGCCGAACTGGAGGCGGACCAGGGCCGCTACGCCGAAGCCGCCCGCCTCCTCGGCGCGGTCTCCCGCACCCGCCCGCACGCGGCCTCGTCCCCCCGGGTCCAGCAGGCGGTCCGCGCCCGCCTCACCCCCCAGGCCTTCCGCGCCGCCTACACCTCAGGCACCCGCACCCCCCTGCGCGACCTCCTACCGGACCTATCGGCCTGAGCGGCCCGGTCCGGGCCGGCCGGCCCGACCGGGCGGCACCCACGTCATCAGGTTGCTCATCAGCTCGGCCTGCTCGATCGCGTCGTCCAGCGCGTGATGGGTGTGCGGCCGCCGGGAGAGCAGTTCGCGCGGCATGCGGCCCTTGACGGCGGCGCGAAGCGGGACCCCGGCCTTGGTCGCGTAGAGGGTCTTCATGTCCAGGCAGCCCGAGTGGCCGAAGGGGCTGTCGCCGCCGAAGCTCATCAAGTACCAGTACAGGAAGGTCCAGTCGAAGGAGGCCGGGTAGGCGCACATCACCGGCTGGGCTCCCGCGGAGACTTCCCGTACCCATGCGCAGAACTCGGCCATGGCGACGGCCGGTTCGGCTCCCTCGCGGAGCAGCCGGTCCCGGTCCAGCCCGCTGACCGCGAGCGCCTCCGGTACGTACGCCTCACTGATGGGGCGCAACTCCCGGTAGAAGGTGTCCTGTTCCGGATCGGCGGCCGTATACGAAGCCCCGTCCTGCCGCCCCGCCACGGAGGCCCCGAAGCTGATCATCGAGTACGGCCCGGGAATGGGCCCGTCGGCCTCGACGTCGACGGAGATGTAGAGACTGGGCCGCGGCGGACGAGCGGATCGGGCGGTACCGGCTGAGGTCATACCGCGAGCATCTCAGCCGCCACCGCACGCGATCATCCGAATATGGGCCGTCGTCTGCTGGGCCGGCTCCGAACTCCTCTACGAGGGACGCCCCTCCCGCACCGGCCGACCGTGTAGGGGACGCCACCCCCGGCCGGTGCTCCGGCACGGGGGCGTCGTGCCCTCGGTTACGGCGCCGGAGTCAGGTACATCCCGGTCTGGTCGGCCCCCGCGGTGTTCTTGCAGGCGAAGCCGCTTGCCGCCGGCTGGGCCACGGCCAGGGCCAGGCAGCGCCCGGCCGCGAGCTGTCCGAAGTAGTTCGGGTGCATGGACTCCTGGACCAGCCCCTGCGTCTCGCTGCTGTCGATCCAGCGTGCCCACTCGCTCGTCTTCGCCGAGGCCGGCGCCGCGGTGGTGACCTGCTTGCTCGCCTTCGCACACACCTCGCGCCCCTGCATCATGTCCTTCAGGTCCAGGAACTGCGCGCCCTTGGCCGCGGCGACCGCCTTCAGCCGTCCGGCGATCTGCGGGACGAGGGAGTCCCGCGCCCAGTCGGAGTCCCTGTTCCAGAAGGGACAGCCGCCGGTGTTGAGCCGGCTCCAGTCGCTCTGGGTGTACCGGTTCTCCGCGCCGCGCGGGATCGGCGACGGGTAGGACTGCAGGACGATCCGGTACGAGGAGTCGGCGTACCCGGCGCCGCGCATGACGGCCCGCACCTCGTCCACGGACTTGCCGACGTCGGCCATGACGCCGTCGATCTTCGCGTTCACACCCTCCTGCTGGTCGTCGTAGCAGTAGGAGTTCCAGAGCACGAAGTCGTACGCGCACTCCTTGATGATGTCGGCGAAGCCGAGGTCGTTGCCGCCGATGGACAGCGCGATGACCTTGACGTTGTTGCTCGCGGCCACGGCGGCGAGCTGATCGGCCTGCGGGGCCTCGCCCTTGAAGGCGACGCCGCCGTTGGAGGCGCGGAACACGTTCTGCGAGACCGCCCCGGAGCAGGCCAGGTTGATCGCGACGTCGGCGATCGGCCCGGCGCTCTTCACCTCGGCGGAGTCCGACCGGTGGCATCCGCCGGCGGTGGCCCCGTAGACCTTGCCGGGGTCGTAGCTGCTGCCGCTCACCCAGGCCCGGTCGGTGCCGGTCCGGTTCCCGCTGTTGGTCAGGCTGTTGCCCTTCCAGCGTCCGGCCTCCCCGGAGATGTAGCTGTCGCCGAGGGACACCACGGCCGTGGGGCCGCTCCCCGGTCCGGCCACGGCCGTCCCGGCCCCTCCGGCGACCAGTGCCCCGGCGACGAGCGGCACTGCCATCCCGATCCCGGCCAGTCGTCGCACTCGACGGGCCCGGTCCATGCTGTCGCTGCGCATTCCGATCACTGCGGAACTCCTGCGGTCGGCCATGCGGCATCCGGGAACAACTCCGGCGCATGGCGGGGTAAGTGGGGGTTACCTCCGGCCGGTGGCACTCGGAAAGGTGCCACCCCGCGCGTTGTTACCGCTAGGTACAGGTAAGTTACGAACAAGTAACAACCGACCGGTCGTTCGGCGCCGACCGGTCGGACGAGCCGGTCGCGGACGCACGACAGCGCCCCCGGAGCCGGAAGGCTTCGGGGGCGCTGTCGTTACTGCCGGGGTTTTCGGCTGCTGTGCGATTCAGCCGAAGACGGGGTGTCAGCCGATGAGCTGGTCGTACGCGGGGAGGGTGAGGAAGTCCGCGTAGTCGGCGTCGAGGGAGACCTGGAGGAGCAGGTCGTGGGCCTGCTGCCACTTGCCGGAGGTGAAGGCCTCCTCGCCGACCTCGGCGCGGATCGCGGCGAGTTCGGCGGCCGCGACCTCGCGGGCGAGGTCGGCGGTGGCGAGCTTGCCGTTCTCGAAGACCACGCCGGCGTTGATCCACTGCCAGATCTGCGAGCGCGAGATCTCGGCGGTGGCGGCGTCCTCCATCAGACCGAAGATGCCGACGGCGCCGAGGCCGCGCAGCCACGCCTCGATGTAGCGGATGCCGACCTGGACGGCGTTGCGCAGGCCGTCGTAGGTGGGCTTCGCGTCGAGGGAATCGATCGCGATGAGCTCGCCCGGGGCCACGTGGACGTCCTCGCGGAGGCGGTCCTTCTGGTTGGGCTTCTCGCCCAGGACGGCGTCGAAGGAGGCCATCGCGATCGGGACCAGGTCGGGGTGGGCGACCCAGGAGCCGTCGAAGCCGTCGCCGGCCTCGCGGTCCTTGTCGGCCTTGACCTTCTCGAAGGCGACCTTGTTGACCTCGGCGTCCTTGCGGGACGGGATGAAGGCCGCCATGCCGCCGATGGCGTGCGCGCCGCGCTTGTGGCAGGTCTTGACCAGCAGCTCGGTGTACGCCCGCATGAAGGGCGCCGTCATCGTCACCGCGTTGCGGTCCGGCAGGACGAACTTCTCGCCGCCGTCACGGAAGTTCTTGACGATGGAGAAGAGGTAGTCCCAGCGGCCGGCGTTCAGGCCCGCCGCGTGGTCGCGCAGCTCGAAGAGGATCTCGTCCATCTCGTACGCGGCCGTGATCGTCTCGATCAGGACGGTCGCGCGGACGGTGCCCTGCGGGATGCCGACGTAGTCCTGGGCGAAGACGAAGATCTCGTTCCAGAGGCGCGCCTCCAGGTGGGACTCGGTCTTCGGCAGGTAGAAGTACGGGCCCTTGCCGAGCGCGATGAGGCGCTTGGCGTTGTGGAAGAAGTACAGGCCGAAGTCGACCAGGGAGCCGGAGGCCGGGCCGCCCTCGAACTGCAGGTGGCGCTCCTCGAGGTGCCAGCCGCGCGGGCGCATCACGACGGTGGCGAGCTCCTCGGCGGGCTTGAGGGCGTACGCCTTGCCCGTGCGGGCGTCGGTGAAGTCGATGCGGCGCTCGTAGGCGTCGATCAGGTTGAGCTGGCCGAGGACGACGTTCTCCCAGGTGGGAGCCGAGGCGTCCTCGAAGTCGGCGAGCCAGACCTTGGCGCCCGAGTTCAGGGCGTTGATGGTCATCTTGCGGTCCGTCGGACCGGTGATCTCCACACGGCGGTCGTTCAGCGCGGCCGGGGCCGGCGCCACCTTCCAGTCGCCCTCGCGGACCTGTGCGGTGTCCGGGAGGAAGTCGAGCGTGGAAGTGCGGGCGATCTCGGCACGGCGCACGGAGCGGCGGGCGAGGAGTTCGGCGCGGCGGGGGGCGAACCGCCGGTGGAGCTCCGCGACGAAGGCAAGAGCCGCGTCGGTGAGGACCTCGTCCTGCCGGGGCAGGGGCTCGGCGTCGACGATGGCCAGCGATGACGGCGCTGGTGCGGACATATCTGTCACTCCTTCAGCGGCGGTGCCTGGCGGCCGCGGGGAATGCTCGCGCTGGACGGCACGCAGTGCCGTCGGGTGTGGAGAGTTCCGGGATACGGTCGCGGGCGCCGTCTGGGGGTTCAGGGCGCTTCTGACCAGTGGATAGTAATTTCCTCATGGTGGAAGTTCAATGGTTTGTTGATGTCGAGATTCTCTGAGTCGACAGATTCCGGTTCCCGGCCCGTGCCTGGTGGCCCTCAGTGCCATCGTGGTCACAGCGCGCTCAGGCGAGTCGTGCCAGGTCGGGAGGGGTATCGATGTCGAAGGCCTCCGCGACGTCGCCGCACTCGACCAGCGTGAGCTCCGCCGCGTGCGCCGCGAGGTGCACCCGTGCGCCCTTGTCGCCCGTGGCCGTCGCCACGATGTCCGGCCAGCGGTCCGCCCCGAAGAGCACCGGGTGCCCGCGCTCGCCGGCGTAGGCCGCCGCCACCAGGCTCGCCGGGGAACGGTAGGCGGCCCGGACCCGGGACACCGCCTCCGGGCCGATGCCCGGCTGGTCCACCAGGGAGACCAGGGCCGCGCTCGCGCCCGTACCGGCCAGCGAGGCGAGGCCGACCCGCAGGGAGGAGCCCATGCCCTCGGCCCAGTCCGGGTTGTCGGTCACCACACAGCCGCTCAGGTCGGCGCGCTCGCGCACCTCGGTCGCGGAGGCGCCGAGCACCACGTGCAGCGGGCCGCAGCCCGCCTCGCGCAGGACCCGTAGGGCGTTCTCCACCAGCGGGCGGCCCCGGTAGGTCAGCAGGGCCTTCGGGCGGCCGCCCAGGCGCCGGCCGCCGCCGGCCGCGAGGAGCAGGCCGGCGATCACCGGGGGAGCGGAGAGGCGGGCTGTCGCCGCGGGCTGCTGCTGGTGGTGCTGCTGCTCGCGCTCGTGTTCGGGCTCGTGCCCGTGTTCGGCTGGTGTGTTGCTGCGGGGTGACATGTCACCGATTCTCGCTCGCGCCGCAGGAGGCGCCGTACGGCGGCCAGCGCGGCCCCCACGCGCAGCGGCTCGGCGATGCGGTTCTCGGCGGCGGCGAGCAGGGCCCGTTCGTCACGGTCGGTCAGCCTCGTCAACATTGCGGCATCTCCTTGCCAATCGGCGGCCAATGCAGCGAGTCTGGTCCTTGATTGGCCTGGCTGGCAGAGCCAATCAGGGGAGGTTGGCATGGCAAACGGGCGAGTGGTCCAGACGGCGGACAGAACGATCGGCAGCCGCCAGCTCGCGGCCCTGCTCCCGGCGGAGGTACGCGCCCGCCCCGGCTACCGGGCCCTGGCCGACGCCGTCCGCACGCTGATCCTCGACGGCCGGATCGCCCTGCACGTGCGCCTGCCCGCCGAACGCGAGCTCGCCGAGGCGGTCGGCGCCAGCCGGGCCACCGTCACCGGCGCCTACGACCTCCTGCGCGAGAGCGGCTACGTCCGCAGCCGCCGCGGTTCCGGGACCTGGACCGAGCTCCCCGAAGGCCACCGCCCGGTCGGCGCGCACGCCCTCGTCGGCGCCGGCGGCTACAGCGCCGACGGCGATCCCGGCATCGACCTCGCCATCGCCGCCATGGGCGCCCCCGAGGACAGCCTCACCGAGGCCGTGGCCTGGGCCGCGCCCAGACTCCCGGCCTTCGCCCGCAGCCCCGGCTACCACCCCTTCGGGCTGCCCGACCTGCGGACCGCCATCGCGGAGCGGTTCACCCGGCGGGGACTGGCGACCCGGCCGGAGCAGATCCTCGTCACGGCGGGCGCGCAGCAGGCGTTCGCCCTGGTGACGAGCCTGCTGTGCCGGCCCGGGGACCGGGTGATGACCGAGAACCCGACCTACGCCAACGCCCTGGACGCCCTGCGCCACGCCCGGCTGCGCACCGGGTCGATCGCCGTCTCCGACGCGGGCTGGGACCTGGAGATCGCCGAGTCCGCGCTGCGCCAGACCGTGCCGCGGCTCGCCTACGTGATCCCCGACTTCCACAACCCGACGGGTGCGCTGATGCCGGAGGAGCAGCGGCTGCGGCTGCTGGCGGCGACCCGGCGGACCGGTACCTGGCTGGTGGTCGACGAGACCATCGCCGACATCGCGCTCGACGTGCCGGCGCCCGCCCCGCTGGCCTCGCTCGCGCCGAAGGGCGGAGCCGATCACGTGGTGACCATCGGCTCGCTGAGCAAGACCCACTGGGGCGGGCTGCGAGTCGGGTGGATCCGGGCCACCGCCAAGATGATCACGGAGCTGACGGCGGTACGGGTGACGGCCGACATGACCGGCTCGGTCCTGGACCAGCTGGTGGCGCTCCCGCTGCTGGAGGGGCTGGAACGGACGCTGCCCGCACGGCTGGAGCGGCTGCGCGGGCAGCGCGCGGCGCTGGTCGCTTCGCTGGAGCGGCACACGCCGGAGTGGTCCTGGCAGGTGCCGCCGGGCGGGCTCTCGCTCTGGGTGGACCTCGGGGAGCCGGTCAGCTCCGCGCTGGCGGACCGGGCGGCGGCGGCCGGGGTCAACATCGGGCGGGGCGCGCGGTTCGGGGTGGATCCCGGGACCTTCGAGCACCGGCTGCGGATCCCGTACACGCTGGCGGCGGAGCGGCTGGACGAGGGGGTGCGAAGGCTCGCGGAGGCCTTCCACGGAGGCGTGCCGCTGCCTTCGGCGGTGGACCGGCCGTACTGGGTGGCGTAGCCGGCGCCGGCCGGGGTTGCGCGGGCCCCGGCCCGGGCGGTCGGGCGGGCCCTGCGGGGCTGTCCCCTACCCGCCCTTCCACCGTTCCCCGGGCTGCGCCCGGACCCCCTGGGGCTCCGCCCCAGACCCCGCGCCTCAAACGCCGGCGAGGCTGGATTCGAGCTACGGCGTCCGGATCAGGCGGCGGGTTGCGGCCGTGGCCACTGCCGAGGTGCGGGAGTCCACGCCCAGTTTTGCGTAGATGTGGACCAGGTGGGATTTGACCGTGGCCTGGCTGAGGAAGAGCTGCTTGGAGATCTGCTGGTTCGACAGGCCGTCCGCGACCAGCTGGAGGACCTCCAGCTCGCGCTTGGTCAGGGCCTCCGCCGGGGTCCGCATGCGGTCCATCAGGCGCAGCGCCACCGCCGGGGCCAGTGCCGACTGTCCGGCCGCCGCGGTGCGGACCGCCGCCGCCAGCTCCTCCGGCGGGGCGTCCTTGAGGAGGTAGCCCGAGGCGCCCGCCTCCACCGCCGCCAGGATGTCCGCGTCCGTGTCGTACGTGGTCAGGACCAGCACCCGGGGGGACGGGGACCGGGCCGTGATCAGGGCCGTGGCCGCCGAGCCGTGCATGCCTCCGCCGGGGCCGAACTGGAGGTCCATCAGGACCACGTCGACCCCGGCGGAGTCGGCCAGTTCCACCGCCCGCTCCGCCGTGGCCGCCTCCGCGACCACCTCGAAGTCCGGCTCCGTGTCCAGCACCGCGCGCAGCCCGGCCCGGACCACGGGGTGGTCGTCGGCGAGGAGCAGCCGGATCGTCATGACAGGGCCTCCGCGGGCAGGGGAAGGGTGACGGCCACGGCGGTGCCCTGGCCGGGGGCGGACTCGACCGTGAACAGGCCGCTGAGGGTCTCGGCCCGCGAGCGCATCGCCGGCAGCCCGAAGCCGCCGTCGCCGGAGGGCGCGGACGTGGGGTCGAAGCCCTTGCCGTCGTCGACGATGTCCAGGGTCACGGAGGAGTCCATGAAGGTCAGGGTGATCTCGGCGCGCCCGGCCTCCGCGTGCCGCACCACATTGGCCAGCGCCGACTGCGCGATCCGCAGCAGCGCCACCTCGTAGGGCGTGGGGAGGGGGCGCGGGGCGCCGCTCAGGGAGAACCGGACCCGGGGGCCCGGCGCCGCCGAGCACAAGCGCTCCAGCGCGGCCGGCAGGGACCCGTGCTCCAGGTCCGGAGGCGTCAGGGCCCGTACGAAGCGCCGTGCCTCGGCGAGGTTCTCCTGCGCGGCCTCCCGGGCCCGGCCGATGTGCGGAAGGGCCGCCGAACCCTCGGGCAGGCTGCGCTCCGCGGCCCGCAGGAGGAGCTGGATGGACGACAGGCCCTGGGCGAGGGTGTCGTGGATCTCCCGGGCCAGCCGCTCCCGCTCCGCCAGGATTCCGGCGCTCCGCTCGGCCGCGGCCAGCTCGGCCCGGGTGGTGATGAGCTCCTCGATCAGCTCGCGGCGCCGCTCGCTCTCCCGGTACAGGGCCTGGTAGCCCAGTACGGTCGCCACCGCCACGGCGCCGCCCAGCAGCGGCCCGAGGAAGGCCCCCGGGGTCACCGCGCTGCTGTGCGCGAGGAAGCCGCCGATCGCCGCCGCCGCGGTCACCGTGACGGCGGCCACGCCCCAGCGCAGCCGCAGCAGGTGCAGCTCCAGGAAGTACAGCGGGAAGGCGATCCACAGCCCGTCGGGGGAGACCACCAGCAGCGCGGCCCAGGCCGCGCACAGTCCGGCCAGCCACACCGCCCCGGCGCGCGCCGAGCGGTGCACCGCGGGGGTCAGTACGCCCGCGAGGTACACGGCGGCCAGCACCGCGCAGGCCGCGACCACCCAGCCGGCGCGCGGCGCGGAGTCGGCGACGGCCCGCCCGGCGGCGAGCGCGAGCAGGCCGAAGAGCAGCGCGTGCAGGCACAGCCGCAGGATGCGGGAGACGGGGGTGAGGGTGCGGACGCCGGCGGGTGCGGGTGCGAGGGGAGCAGTCATGGCCTGACCAGCGTAAGTCCGGGTCCGGAGGCCCCGGTCAACCAAAGGATTGATGTCTTGGTGCGTCCTTCGATACGAGGATCTCTACTGTGGCGCGATGCCTTGTGTCCACGCGGAAGACCAAGGTGGGGAACATGTTCGTCGCATGGAGAGATCTACGGTTCGCGAAGGGCCGCTTCGCCCTGATGGGCTCGGTCGTACTGCTGATCACGCTGCTGGTCGGCCTGTTGTCCGGGCTCACCGCGGGCCTGGCCCGGGAGAACATCTCGGCCATCACCGGCCTGCCCGCCACCACCCGCCTCGCGTTCGCCGCGCCCGCCGGGGACCAGAAGGTCTCCTTCACCAACTCCCAGGTGCCCGAGAAGGCCTGGCTGGCCTGGCGGGAGCAGCCCGGGGTGACCTCGGCGCAGCCGCTGGGCATCCGCACCACCAACGTCGTCTCGGGTGAGCGCACGGCGGCCGTGTCCGTCTTCGGTGTGGATCCGGCGGGCCCCCTCGCACCCCGGGGGAGCGGGCTCACCCAGGGCGGGGTGGTCCTCACGGAGAAGGCCGCCAAGGAGCTCGGCGGGCTGACCGCCGGAGCCAAGCTCCGGATCGGCCAGGTCGAGATGACGGTGGCCGCCGTCTCCGGCACCGCCGCCTACAGCCACACCCCCGTCGTCTGGATGGACCTCAACGACTGGCAGCGCATCGGGAACCCCGGCACCTCCATCGACACCCTCGCCACCGTCGTGGCCCTGGACGGCAAGGACGGAGTCGACTGGGCGGCCGGTGACGAGGCCACCGCCACCAAGGCGCAGACCGTCGACGAGGCGCTCGGCGCGATCGGCTCCTACACCTCCGAGAACGGCTCGCTCCAGCTGATGCGCGGGTTCCTCTTCGCCATCTCGGCCCTCGTCATAGGAGCCTTCTTCACGGTGTGGACCATCCAGCGCAGCGGGGACATCGCCGTGCTGAAGGCGCTGGGTGCCTCCACCCCGTACCTCCTCAAGGACGCCCTCGGGCAGGCCGTGGTGATGCTGGCGCTCGGTACCGGTGCGGGCACCGCGCTCGCGGCCGGCTTCGGAGCGCTGATCAGCGGCGGGGACGTGCCCTTCGTGCTCGACGCCGCGACCGTGCTGGTCCCGGCCGCCGTCATGATCGCGCTCGGCGCGCTGGGCGCCGCCCTGTCCATCCGGCGGATCACCGCCGTCGACCCCCTGACCGCTCTCGGGAGCGCCCGATGACCCTGCTCGTGCACGACGTCACGCTCACCTACCCGGACGGCGACGGCCGCCTCACGGCGCTGGACGCGGTCGGCCTGGAGGTGCCCGCGGGCACCCTGACGGCGGTGGTCGGCCCCTCCGGTTCCGGGAAGTCCAGCCTGCTGGCGGTCGCCGCCACCCTCGTCACGCCCGACGCGGGTCGGGTGGTCGTCGCCGGGCAGGACACCTCGACGCTCGGCGCGGGCGAGAAGTCGGCGCTGCGCCGGGAGAAGATCGGCATCGTCTTCCAGCAGCCGAACCTGCTGGCCTCGCTCACCGCCGCCGAACAGCTCCAGGTGATGGCCCACCTCTCGGGCCGGCCCGCGCGGGCCCTGCGCCGGCGGGCCCTGGAGCTGCTGGACGCGGTGGGACTGGCCGACAAGGCCGACAAGCGGCCGCACCAGCTCTCCGGGGGGCAGCGCCAGCGGATCAACATCGCCCGCGCCCTGATGAACGAGCCCGCCGTGCTGCTGGTCGACGAGCCGACCAGCGCCCTCGACCACGAGCGCGGCGCCGCGATCCTGGACCTGCTGGTCACCCTCACCCGGGAGCGCTCCACCGCCACCGTGCTGGTCACCCACGACCACGCGCACCTGGAGCGGATGGACGCCACGGCGACGATGACGGACGGCCGTCTGACGCAGGGCGCGGAGCCCGTCCCGGCCCCGTAGAACCTACGAGGAAGGCCCCGGCACCCCTTCGAAGGGGTGCCGGGGCCTTTCCCGTACGCGGGTCCCCTACGCGGGGTTCTGGCTCTGCAGGGCCACCGACAGCTCGGCCGCGACGCCCTGGAGGATCGGCACGAAGGACTCGGCGACGGCCTCGGTCACCCGGCCGGCCGGGCCGGAGATGGAGATCGCGGCGGCGGTCGGCGAGTTCGGCACGGAGACCGCCAGGCAGCGGACTCCTATTTCCTGCTCGTTGTCGTCGACGGCGTAGCCCACCCGGCGGACGACCTCCAGGGCCTCCAGGAAGCCCTCGGGGGTGGTGATGGTCTTCTCGGTCGCGGCCGGCATCCCGGTGCGCGAGAGGAGCGCCCGTACCTCGTCCGCGGGGGTGTAGGCGAGCAGCGCCTTGCCCACGCCGGTGGAGTGCGGCAGCACCCGGCGGCCGACCTCGGTGAACATGCGCATCGAGTGCTTGGACGGCACCTGGGCGACGTAGACGATCTCGTCCCCGTCGAGCAGGGCCATGTTCGCGGTCTCGCCGGTCTCCTCCACCAGACGCGCCAGGTAGGGGCGGGCCCAGGTGCCCAGCAGCCGCGACGCGGACTCGCCGAGGCGGATCAACCGGGGTCCGAGGGAGTACCGTCGGTTGGGCTGCTGCCGGACATAGCCGCACGCCACGAGGGTGCGCATGAGGCGATGGATGGTGGGCAGCGGCAGACCGCTGGCGGCGGAGAGCTCGCTGAGGCCGACTTCGCCCCCGGCATCGGCCATGCGTTCGAGCAGATCGAAGGCGCGCTCAAGGGACTGGACGCCACCGCTGGCGGCGGTGGGCTTGGTGGAGGCGTCGGTGGTGCTGGCGCTGGACGTCGGCACGGGCGCGGTCCTTTCGGTGCTGGCAGGCAAGCAAGCAGCCTACCGGTCGGTCTGCGTCGGCCCTAGAGCCGGGGCAATGCCGTCCCCGCCGGTCAGAGGCGGTTTGTCCTGGTGGCGGAGGTCCCCGGGAAGTTACCGGTCCGGTTCCTGGTGGTGGTAGCTACATTCTGCATAGCGAAATCTTAATTCCATCCTGTGGAAACCTCCAATTGCGATACGCCGCCGTCAGTGGTCCGTCCGGGCGCTCTTGACTGGTTCCGGATCGACGTGAAGACTCCGTCAACAGAACGTTGAATTTCGCTCTGTGGAAGTAGATGGGGAGGTTCCGGTGTCCGACCTGGCTGTGGAACTGGTACTGCGCTCGACGCGCGTCATCACCCCCGAGGGGACGCGTGCCGCTTCGGTGGCCGTCGCCGGCGGGAAGATCGCGGCCGTGCTGCCGTACGAGGCCGACGTACCGGCCGGTGCCCGGCTGGAGGACTTCGGCGACGACGTGCTCCTCCCCGGCCTGGTCGACACCCACGTCCACGTGAACGACCCCGGTCGTACCGAGTGGGAAGGCTTCTGGACGGCCACCCGCGCCGCCGCGGCCGGTGGCATCACCACCATCCTCGACATGCCGCTCAACTCCCTGCCGCCGACCACGACCACCGCCAACCTGGTGGTCAAGCAGGACGTGGCCCGGACCAAGGCGCACGTGGACGTCGGCTTCTGGGGCGGTGCCCTGCCGGACAACGTCAAGGACCTGCGCCCGCTGCACGACGCCGGCGTCTTCGGCTTCAAGTGCTTCCTGTCGCCCTCCGGCGTCGACGAGTTCCCCCTCCTCGACCAGGAGCAGCTGGCCGCCTCGCTCGCCGAGATCACCGGCTTCGGCGGCCTGCTGATCGTGCACGCCGAGGACCCGCACCACCTGGAGTCCGCGCCGCAGAACGCGGGCCCCAAGTATGCCGACTTCCTGGCCTCCCGCCCCCAGGACGCCGAGAACACCGCGATCCAGAACCTGATCGACCAGGCGAAGCGACTGAACGCGCGCGTCCACGTCCTGCACCTGTCCTCCGCCTCCGCGCTGCCGCTGATCGCCGCGGCCAAGGCCGAGGGCGTGCAGATCACCGTCGAGTCCTGCCCGCACTTCCTCACCCTGACGGCCGAGGAAGTCCCGGACGGCGCCACCGAGTTCAAGTGCTGCCCGCCCATCCGCGAGTCCGCCAACCAGGACGTCCTGTGGGACGCGCTCGCCGACGGCACGATCGACTGCATCGTCTCCGACCACTCCCCCTCCACCGCGGACCTCAAGACCGGCGACTTCGCCACCGCGTGGGGCGGCATCTCCTCCCTCCAGCTGGGCCTTCCGGCCATCTGGACCGAGGCGAAGAAGCGCGGCCGCACCCTCGAGGACGTCGTCCGCTGGATGTCCGCCGCCCCGGCCGCCCTCGCCGGTCTGGCGAGCAAGGGCGCGATCGAGGCCGGCCGCGACGCCGACTTCGCCGTGCTGGCCCCCGAAGAGACCTTCACCGTGGACCCCGCGGAACTGCACCACCGCAACCAGGTCACGGCGTACGCGGGCAAGACCCTGCACGGCGTCGTGAAGTCCACCTGGCTGCGCGGCACGCAGATCGCCGACCACGGCACCCCGTCCGAGCCCACCGGCCGACTCCTTGAAAGGCAGAACTGACAGTGGCGATTGAATCCTTCACCGGCAACGCGAACCCGTACGGAGGCGGCGACCCGTACGCGGACTACCGCAGCGCGGACTTCCCGTTCACCCAGTACGCGAACCTCGCCGCCCGTGAGCTCGGCGCCGGTGTCATCGAGGCCAACGACGAGTTCTTCGCCCAGCGCGAGAACCTGCTGATCTCCGAGGCCGCGCACTTCGACCCCGAGGACTTCGGCCACAAGGGCAAGGTCATGGACGGCTGGGAGACCCGCCGCCGCCGCGGCATCTCCGCCACCCAGCCCTGGCCGACCCCCGAGGACCACGACTGGGCGCTCGTCCGGCTGGGCGCCCCCGGCGTCATCCGCGGCATCGTCGTCGACACCGCCCACTTCCGCGGCAACATGCCGCAGGCCGTCTCCGTCGAGGCCACCAACTGGGAAGGCGCCCTCGCGCCGACCCCGGCGGAGCTCCAGGGCGACGACATCAAGTGGACGACCATCGTCGCCCGCACCCCGGTCGGCGGCCACGCGGCCAACGGCTTCGAGATCGACGTCGAGCAGCGCTTCACGCACCTGCGCGTGAACCAGCACCCCGACGGCGGCATCGCCCGCCTGCGCGTCTACGGCGAGGTCGTACCCGACCCCAAGTGGCTCGCGGCGCTCGGCTCCTTCGACGTGGTGGCCCTGGAGAACGGCGGCTCCGTCCAGGACGCCTCCAACCGCTTCTACTCCCCGCCGACCAACACCATCAACCCGGGCCGCTCCCGCAAGATGGACGACGGCTGGGAGACCGCCCGTCGCCGCGACAACGGCAACGACTGGATCCGCTACCAGCTCGTCGCCGAGTCCGAGATCCGCGCCGTCGAGATCGACACCGCGTACCTCAAGGGCAACTCGGCCGGCTGGGCCTCGCTGTCGATCAAGACGGGCGAGGAGGGCGAGTGGACGGAGTTCCTGCCGCGCACCCGCCTGCAGCCCGACACCAACCACCGCTTCGTGCTCGACGCCCCGGCGGTCGGCACGCACGTGCGCATCGACATCTTCCCGGACGGCGGCTTCTCCCGCCTGCGCCTCTTCGGTGCGCTGACGGAGGCCGGCACCGCCGCGCACACCGCCCGCCACCAGGAGCTGGGCGGCTGACGCCACCCTCGTGACCGCCCCGGGGGCCGACACCCCCGGGGCATGCGCGAACACCCCGCAGGGGCGCACCGTTTCGACGGTGCGCCCCTGCGGGCGTTCCCGCGTGCGCGGGCCGCTACCCTGCCGTTACGGCAGACACCCGGGGGGCGGACGATGACGGACGGTGCACCGCGCACGATGCGCCGGCGGTACGAGGACACGCTGGCCAGGTTCGAGAAGGACGTCGACGTCTGGGTCGCCACCGCGGACGCCGAGGGCGTCCCGTGCCTCGTGCCCCTCTCGTTCCGGTGGGACGGCGCGACGTTCCTGCTGTCGACCGGGCGCACCCTGCCCACCGGCCGCAACCTCGCCGACGGCGGCCGGGCCCGGCTGGCCTTCGGCGCCACCCGCGACGTGGTCCTCGTCGAGGGCACCGCGACCCGGCTGGAGGCGGCGGACCTCGCGCCCGGCGAGATCGAGGCCTTCGCCGCGCACTCCGGCTTCGACCCGAGCGCCCTCAAGACGCCCTACCCGTACTTCCGGATCACGCCCGTGTGGATCCAGGCCTGGCGCGAGGTGAACGAGATCGCCGGACGCGACCTGATGAAGCAGGGCCGCTGGCTGCCGTTTCCCTGACGGCCTACGCCGCGTGGCCGCCGTCCACCGAGAACTCGGCGCCCGTGACGTAGCCGGAGTCCGGTCCCGCGAGGAAGGACACCATGGCGGCCACCTCCTCCGGGGTGGCGAAGCGGCCCAGGGCCGTCATGGCCGACTGCGGTGCGGCGTAGGGGCCGTCCGCCGGGTTCATGTCGGTGTCCACCGGGCCCGGGTGGACCAGGTTCGCGGTGATCCCGCGCTCGCCGAGCTCACGTGAGAGGGCCTTGGTCAGGCCGGTCAGCGCCGCCTTGCTCATCGCGTACAGGGTGCCGCCCGGGCCCGGCACCCGCTGGGTCATGCAGCTGCCGATGGTGATGATCCGTCCGCCCCGGCCCATCCGGCCGGCCGCGGCCCGGGAGGCCAGGAAGGTGCCCCGGACGTTGACCGAGAGGACCCGGTCCACGTCCGCGGTGGTCAGCCCCTCCAGCGGTCCGAGCACGCCCACCCCGGCGTTGTTCACCAGGACGTCGAGCCGGCCCAGGCCGCGTACGGTCTCCTCCACCGCCCCGGCGGCCCGTTCGGCGTCCCCCGCGTCGGCCCGCAGGG
Organism: Streptomyces sp. GL_141; assembly: GCF_057834385.1. Classification (NCBI taxonomy): domain Bacteria; kingdom Bacillati; phylum Actinomycetota; class Actinomycetes; order Kitasatosporales; family Streptomycetaceae; genus Streptomyces; species Streptomyces sp. GL_141. The sequence continues at coordinate 1,420,040 of NZ_CM174402.1, read as the reverse complement.
CCAGGCCGCGCCGACCGAGCGCCTCGATCTTGTCTTCCTCCCGCATCGGTTGGTTGCGAGTTCAATGAAATCCTCCGGGGAGCAACGGCGCTGGCGGGAATCGGACATCGCGTTCGCGCGCGCCGGAGCGATGAGTTCGCGGCGGCCCGGGAGTCTGAACCCGTGACAGTGCACGTACCGGAGCCAAGGAGCGCAGTGCTATGGGAAAGCTGACCCTCACCACCTTCCTGACCCTCGACGGCGTGATGCAGGCCCCGGGCGGCCCGGAGGAGGACCCCAGCGGCGGGTTCGCGTACGGCGGGTGGCTCGTGCCCTTCGCCGACGAGGGCATGGGGGAGTTCATCACCGAGGTCTTCGACCGGGCCGGGGCCTTCCTCCTCGGGCGCCGGACCTACGAGATCTTCGCCTCGTACTGGCCGCAGCACGACGACCCCGCCGACCCGGTCGCGAGCAGGCTGAACCGGCTGCCCAAGTACGTGGCCTCGACCACGCTCAAGGAGCCCGCCTGGGGCCCCGCCACCGCGATCGACGGGGAGCAGCTGCAGAGCGAGGTCGTACGGGTCAAGGACGCCACCGAGGGGGAACTGCAGGTGCACGGCAGCGGCGCCCTGGCGCAGTGGCTGCTCGCGCGGGACTTGGTGGACGAGCTGAACCTGCTGGTCTTCCCGGTCTTCCTGGGCGGCGGGCGGCGGCTGTTCCCGACGGGCGGGCTGCCGACGGCCTTCGAGCTGACGGGCTCCCGCACCACCTCGGCCGGCACGGCCATCCACAGCTACCGGCCGAAGGGGCGCGCCGCGTTCGGCACCTTCGAGTGACGCGGGGCCCCGGCCCGCCCGCGGGTGGGCCGGCCCGGGATCAAAAGGCTCGACCGGCCGATCATGCTCGGGTAGCTTGGGCTCGCCCCCCGTGCGAGCCGCCGAAGTCTCCACCTGCCTTCTGCCGTTGGAGAACCGGTGTCCACCATCGCCGCCCCCGCACCCGTCGCCGCCCCCCGCAGGGCCTGGCTCGCGGATCTGCCGGTCCTGCTCGTCGCCGTCGTCTGGGGCGGCAGCTACCTCGCCGCCAAGGGCGTCACCACCACGCACACCGTGATCGCGGTGCTCGTCCTGCGCTTCGCGCTGGTCCTGCCCGTCCTCGCCGTCGCCGGCCGGCGCAAGCTGCGCGCGCTCACCCCCGCCCAGCTGCGCGGCGCCGGGATCCTGGGACTCGTACTCGGCGGAATCTTCCTGCTGGAGACCTACGGGGTCGTCCACACCTCCGCCACCAACGCCGGGCTCATCATCAGCCTGACCATGATCTTCACCCCGCTCGCCGAGTCGGCCGTCCGGCGCGAAGCCCCCTCGCCCGCCTTCCTCGGCGCCGCGGCCGTCTCCGTCAGCGGAGTCGTGCTGCTCACCCAGGGGGCGGGCTTCACCACCCCGAGCCTCGGCGACCTCCTCATCCTCGGCGCCGCGCTCGCCCGGACGGCGCACGTCCTGCTCATGGCCCGGATCAAGGCCGTGCAGGAAGCCGACTCGCTCTCCCTGACCACCGTCCAGCTCGGGACCGCCGTCGCCGTGTTCGCCGTACTGGCCCTGCTGCCCGGCACCGGGGCGAGCCCCTGGGCGGCCGCCGCCGACTTCGGCGCGGCCGAGTGGGCCGGGCTCGCCTTCCTCTCCGTCTTCTGCACCCTGTTCGCCTTCTTCGTGCAGATGTGGGCCGTCCGCCGCACCTCGCCCTCGCGGGTCAGCCTGCTGCTCGGCACCGAACCCCTCTGGGCCGCCGCGGCGGGCATCGCCCTCGGCGGCGAGCGGCTCGGCGCGGCCGGCTTCGCGGGGGTCGCCCTGGTGCTCGCGGGTACCGCCTGGGGGCGTCGCGCGGCTGGCTGAACGAATGGCCGAAAGCCGCTCGGGACCGATCAACTCCCGGTCTAGGGTGGCGACATGCCCGTTCTGGACCTCAGTACGATCGCCGAAGACTTCAACGAGAACCCGTACCCCCACTACGCGCGCATGCGTGCGGAGGGGCCCGTCCACCGGGTGAAGGCGGCGGACGGCCAGGAGGTCTGGCTGATCGTCGGTCACCAGGAGGCCCGCCAGGCCCTCACCCACCCCGCGGTGTCCAAGAACTGGCTGACCTCCGGGCTCTACACGGACCGGGCGCAGACCGAGGCGAGCGCCAACATGATGCGCGCCGACCCGCCCGACCACACCCGGCTGCGCCGGCACGTCTCGCGCTCCTTCGCCTCCGGCCGGATCGAGGGACTGCGCCCGCGCGTCCAGGAGATCGTCGACGGACTGCTCGACGCCATGGAGGCCCTCCCCGGGCGCCGCGCCGACCTGATCGAGGCCTTCGCCCAGCCGCTGCCCATGACCGTGATCTGCGAGCTCCTCGGGGTTCCGGAGGCCGACCGCGGCGCCTTCCACGGCTGGATCACCGAGATGGTCTCGCCCACCGGGGTCGAGGCCGAGAACGCGGCCGTGCGCGCCATGACCTCCTACACGGCCGAGCTCGTCGACGCCAAGATCGCCCGCCCCGGCCAGGACCTGCTCAGCGACTGGGCGACCAGCCGGGGGGACGACGGAGACCGGCTCTCCCGGCAGGAGCTGGTCGCCATGGCCGTCGTGATGATGGTCGGCGGGCACCAGACCACCGTGCACCTGATCTCCAACGGGATGCGGGCGCTGCTCACCCACCCCGACCAGCTCGCCGCCCTGCGCGCCGACCCCGGCGGACTGATCGACGGCGCCGTCGAGGAGATCCTGCGCTACGACGGCCCGGTGGAGACGGCCACGTTCCGCTTCGCCGGCACGGACCTGGAGATCGGCGACACCTTCATCGAGGCGGGTTCCGCCGTGCTCGTCTGCCTCGCCGCGGCCGACCGGGACCCCGCCCGCTTCGACCGCCCCGAGACCTTCGACATCCGCCGCCCCGGCCGCGGCGGGCACATCGCCTTCGGACACGGCATCCACCACTGCGTCGCCGCCCCGCTCGGCCGGCTGGAGGGCCGGATCGCGATCCGGTCCCTGGTGGAGCGCTTCCCGGACCTCCGGGAGGAGCCGGCCGTCCTGGAATGGGCCCCCGGGACCCTGGTCCGGGGAACGACCCGCCACCCGGTGCGCTGGTAGCGGGCGTGCGCGGGAGCCGCGGGACGGCAGCAACGGGCGGGGCGGCCGGGTCGGCCGGCTTGGGGACCCCGGGTGCCCGGACTGCCCGGATACGGGCCTCAGAGGTCCGGGAGCTCCTCCAGGGCCACCCGGCGCCGCTCGCGCCGCGAGAGCTCGCAGGCCTCCGCCACCCGGAACGCGGCGAGCGCCTCGACCCCGTCGCACGGGTTGGGGCCGTCGCCCCACACCAGCCGGACGAAGGCCGCCAGCTCGGCCTCGTAGGCGGGGGCGAAGCGCTCCAGGAACCCCGGCCACGGTTTGGTCGCCGGGGGCGGGCCCTGCGGTTCGGTCGAGGCGATCGGCGTACGGTCGTCCAGCCCGGTGGAGACCTGGTCCAGCTCCCCGGCCAGCTCCATCCGTACGTCGTACCCGGCGCCGTTGCACCGCGTACCGGTACTGGAGACCAGCGTCCCGTCGTCCAGGGTGAGGACGGCGGCGGCCGTATCGATGTCGCCCGCCTCCCGGAACGCGGGCGGCCCCGCGTCCGACCCGGTCGCGTACACCTCGCGCACCTCGCGCCCCGTCACCCAGCGGACCATGTCGAAGTCGTGCACCAGGCAGTCCCGGTACAGCCCGCCCGAGGTCCGCAGGTACGCGGCGTTCGGCGGCGAGGGGTCCGCGGTCGTGGTCCGTACGGTGTGCAGCCGGCCCAGGGCCCCGGAGCGGACCAGCTCGCGCGCCGTCGTGTAGCCCGCGTCGAAGCGGCGCATGAAGCCGAGCTGGAGCACCCCGCCGACCGCCGCCACCTCGCGCAGCACCGTCAGGGTGCGCTCCAGGTCCGGGGCGACCGGCTTCTCGCAGAACACCGGCAGCCCGCCGCGGACCGCCCGTACGACGAGGTCCGCGTGCCCCTCGGTGGCGCAGGACACCACCAGGGCGTCCACGCCCCAGGTGAAGATCTGCTCGACGGTGGGCGCGGCGGTGGCCCCGAGCCGGTCGGCGAGCCGCACCGCCCGCGCGGGGTCGGCGTCGGCGAGCAGCAGCGAGCTCGCGTCCGCCTGCCGGGCCAGTGCCGCCGCGTGGAAGGAACCGATCCGGCCCGTTCCGATGAGCCCGATGCGCATGCACTCAACCTGACCCCGTCCGGGGGAGCTGTCAATCTGTCCCGCTGTGTCCGGCACGTTCCGCAATGGCCCCGATGACCTTGCATGGTGCACTGTGACGGATACTGGGCGGCTGCGGCGTGAAACATATGACCGTTTCGGCGACCGGGCACCGCGGCGGGACAGCGCTCGCGGAAGGGCCCGGCAAGCGACCCGACAAGCGAAAGGCACGGGCAGACGTGGCTAGGGTTCGGACAGGGGTACGCCTCGTGGGCGCGGTGCTCGCGGCGGTACTGGGTGCCTCCCTCGTGGGCTGCAGCAGTACGGGCGGCAAGCGCGCCGAGGACCGCGCGAAGGCCGAGGCGGCGGGCCGGCCCGCCGTTTCCACCCCGCGCTGGACCTTCGCGATGGTCACCCACGCGGGAGACGGCGACACCTTCTGGGACATCGTGCAGAAGGGCGCCAAGGAGGCCGCGGCGAAGGACAACATCAACTTCGTCTACGCCCACGACGACCAGGCACAGCAGCAGGCCCAGTTCGTCCAGAACGCCATCGACCAGAAGGTCGACGGGCTGATCGTCTCCCTCGCCAAACCCGAGGCGCTCAAGGACGTCCTCGCCAAGGCCGTCAAGGCCGGCATCCCGGTGATCACGGTCAACTCCGGATCCGCCCAGTCCGCCGCGTACGGGGCGCTCACCCACATCGGCCAGGACGAGGAGATCGCCGGCGAGGCGGTCGGCACCGAGCTGGGCAAGCGCGGCCGCAAGAAGGCCGTCTGCGTCCTGCACGAACAGGGCAACGTCGGCCACGAGCAGCGCTGCGCCGGAGCGAAGAAGACCTTCGGCGAGTCCGGCGGGACCATGGAGAACCTGTACGTCGAGGGCACCAACATGCCGTCCGTCCAGGCCGCCCTCCAGGCCAAGCTCCAGGCCGACCCCTCCGTCGACGCGATCGTCACCCTCGGCGCGCCCTTCGCCCCCACGGCCGTCAAGGCCAAGGACGCGGCGGGCAGCAAGGCCGAGGTCGACACCTTCGACCTGAACGCCTCCGTGGCCCGCGACCTGAAGTCCGGCGCCCTCGGATTCGCCGTCGACCAGCAGCCCTACCTCCAGGGCTACGAGGCCGTGGACCTGCTCTGGCTCTACCGCTACAACGCCGACGTGCTCGGCGGCGGCCGCCCGGTGCTCACCGGGCCGCAGATCGTCACGGGCACCGAGGCGGCCACGCTGGAGAAGTTCATCAACCGGGGCAGCCGATGAGCACCGGCACCACCACCCAGGCCCCCGCCCCCGCCCCGCGCGACGAGCGGCTCGCACCCACCTCGCTGCTGCGCCGCCTGCTCGGCCGGCCCGAGCTCGGCGCGGTGGTCGGGGCGGCCGCCGTCTTCGTCTTCTTCTCCTTCGCCGCCGACAGCTTCCTGCGGGCCTCCAGCCTGAGCACGATCCTGTACTCGGCCTCCACCATCGGCATCATGGCCGTCCCGGTGGCCCTGCTCATGATCGGCGGCGAGTTCGACCTGTCCGCCGGTGTCATGGTCACCTCGTCGGCGCTGCTCAGCTCGATGTTCAGCTACCAGATGACCGCCAACGTCTGGGTGGGCGTCCTCGTATCGCTGCTGGTCACCCTGGGGATCGGGTTCTTCAACGGTTTCATGCTGACCCGCACGAAACTGCCCAGCTTCATCATCACGCTCGGCACCTTCCTGATGCTGACCGGCCTGAACCTCGGCTTCACCAAGCTGATCAGCGGCTCGGTCTCCACGAAGACCATCGCCGACATGGAGGGCTTCTCCTCCGCCCGCGCGCTCTTCGCCTCGCAGTGGACCTTCGGCTCGGTCACCCTCAAGGTCACCATCCTGTGGTGGCTGGTCCTGGTCGCCGTGGCCACCTGGATCCTGCTGCGCACCCGCGCCGGGAACTGGATCTTCGCCGTCGGCGGCGGCGCGGACGCGGCCCGCGCGACCGGCGTGCCGGTCGTGAAGACCCGCATCGGCCTGTACATGGGCGTCGCGCTGTGCGCCTGGATCTCCGGGCAGCACATCCTCTTCTCGTTCGACGTGGTCCAGTCGGGCGAGGGCGTCGGCAACGAGTTCCTCTACATCATCGCGGCCGTCATCGGCGGCTGTCTGATGACCGGCGGCTACGGCTCGGCCATCGGCTCCGCCGTGGGCGCCTTCATCTTCGGCATGACCAGCAACGGCATCGTGTACGCCCAGTGGAACCCGGACTGGTTCAAGTTCTTCCTCGGCGCGATGCTGCTGCTGGCCACGCTGCTCAACGCATGGGTCCGCAAGCGGGCGGAGGCGAAGTGACGATGACCGACACCGGAACCGAGAAGTCCCCGGCGGCCGCCCCCGCCCTGGTGAAGCTGACCGGGGTCAGCAAGTACTACGGCAACATCCGCGCCCTCCAGGACGTCTCCCTGGAGGTCTCGGCCGGCGAGATCACCTGCGTCCTCGGCGACAACGGCGCCGGCAAGTCCACCCTGATCAAGATCATCGCCGGGCTGCACCGGCACGACGCCGGCACCTTCGAGATCGAGGGCGAGGAGACCGTCCTCGCCAACCCGCGCGCCGCCCTCGACCACGGCATCGCCACCGTCTACCAGGACCTCGCCGTGGTCCCGCTCATGCCCGTCTGGCGCAACTTCTTCCTCGGCTCCGAGCCCACCAAGGGCCGCGGCCCCTTCCGCCGCCTCGACGTGGAACTCATGCGCCGGACCACCCGCGCCGAGCTGCTGCGCATGGGCATCGACCTGCGCGACGTGGACCAGCCCATCGGCACCCTGTCCGGCGGCGAGCGGCAGTGCGTGGCCATCGCCCGCGCCGTCCACTTCGGCGCGAAGGTCCTCGTACTCGACGAGCCCACCGCCGCCCTCGGCGTCAAACAGTCCGGGGTGGTCCTCAAGTACGTCGCCGCGGCCCGTGACGCGGGCCTCGGCGTGGTCCTGATCACGCACAATCCGCACCACGCCCACCTGGTCGGGGACCGGTTCGTGCTGCTCAAGCGCGGCACCATGGCGGGCAGCCACACCCGTGACTCGATCACCCTGGACGAGCTCACCCGGCAGATGGCGGGCGGCTCCGAGCTCGACGAACTGAGCCACGAACTGGAGCGAGTGGCAGAATCAGGACCTGACAGCGCATCCGCCACCCCACCGGCCACTCCATCCGATCCGGCATCCGGCCCCACCGCGGGCCCCGCCGCACCATGAGGGACGACACGACTCGATGAGCACGTACCGGGACTTCACGCTCGCCCACCGGGGGGCGGCGCGAGGCACCGTCCTGCGGACCATCGGGACCCGTGAGCGCAGGTCGCACCTGACCGCCCCGCGCGTTCCGACCGTCGGCATCGACATCGGCGGCACCAAGGTGATGGCCGGGGTCGTCGACGCCGACGGGGTCATCCTGGAGAAGATCCGGACCGAGACCCCGGACAAGTCCAAGAGCCCCAAGGTGGTCGAGGACACCATCGTGGAGCTGGTCCTCGACCTCTCCGACCGGCACGACGTGCACGCCGTGGGCATCGGCGCCGCCGGCTGGGTCGACGCCGACCGCTCCCGCGTCCTGTTCGCCCCCCACCTGGCCTGGCGCGACGAACCGCTGCGCGACGCGCTCCAGTCCCGGCTCGCGGTCCCGGTCATGGTGGACAACGATGCCAACACCGCCGCCTGGGCCGAGTGGCGCTTCGGCGCCGGCCGGGGCGAGGACCACCTGGTCATGATCACCCTGGGCACCGGGATCGGCGGGGCCATCCTCGAAGGCGGCCAGGTCAAGCGCGGCCGCTACGGGGTCGCCGGCGAGTTCGGCCACATGCAGGTGGTCCCCGGCGGACACCGCTGCCCCTGCGGCAACCGCGGCTGCTGGGAGCAGTACAGCTCCGGCAACGCCCTGGTCCGCGAGGCCCGCGAGCTGGCCGCCGCCGACTCCCCGGTCGCGTACAACCTCATCGCCCGGGTCGGCGGCAACGTCCACGAGATCACCGGGCCGCTCATCACCGAGCTGGCCCGCGAGGGCGACGCCATGTGCGTCGAGCTCCTCCAGGACATCGGCCAGTGGCTCGGCGTCGGCATCGCCAACCTCGCGGCCGCCCTCGACCCCTCCTGCTTCGTCATCGGGGGCGGTGTCAGCGCCGCCGACGACCTGCTGATCGGCCCCGCCCGCGACGCCTTCCGCCGCCACCTCACCGGCCGCGGCTACCGCCCCGAGGCCCGCATCGCCAAGGCCCAGCTCGGCCCCGAGGCCGGCATGGTCGGCGCCGCCGACCTCTCCCGGCTCGTCGCCCGCCGCTTCCGCCGTGCCACGCGCCGGCGCGTGGAGCGGTACGAGCGCTACGCGCAGTTCGGCCGGCGCGACACCGCCACCGGCCCCGAAGACCAGGACCAGCAGTGACACCGCCCTCCCTGCCCCGCCAGGCCCCGTCCCCCGACGAGCGGTCCGGCGCGCCCACCCCCGCCGAGGACCGCAAACACGTGGTGCGCCGCCGCTGGATCACGGCGATCATCATCCTGCTGCTGGTCGGCGTCCCGGCGGGCTATCTCGCCGTCTCCGCCCAGCAGAGCCGCCAGAGCGGCCGCGACAAGGCCGCCAAGGTCGGCGCCGCCAAGGTCCGCACCGCCTGGCCCTCCAAGGTGCAGCGCAGCATCTACGAGGTCCCGATCCCGGTGAAGGCCTCGCGGGTCGGGTACCTGGAGACCAACAACTGGCACACCAGCCGCCTGTACGTGCAGTTCGGAGTCACCCCCGAGGAGCTCGACACCTTCCTCGCCGAGGTCGGCACCAGCCGGGAGGACCTGACCCGCGGGGTGTCGATCTCCCCGAGCGACACCGCGACCGCGGGCTGGCGCTGGGGCTCGAAGGGCAGCTGGTACGGGACCACCCTGGACGCCCCGGACCCCCGGCCCACCCGCGACATCACCGTCGACCTCAGCAAACCCAGCTACCCCAAGGTCTACGTGGTCTCCACGGCGGTGCCGTAAGCCGCACCGGGCCCCTGCCCCGCGGGTACAGTGCGCCCCGGGGGCGGAGCCGTAGCGCAGAGGTCGTCGCGCGCGGTCTCCAAAACTGCGAGGACGCCGGTTCGAATCCGGTCGGCTCCGTCTTCCCACCGTGCAGCGGCGCCCGCGACGCTAGCCTTGGATCATGAAGCTCACCAAGCGGCTGCACTCCTGCGTCCAGCTGGAGAAGGACGGGCGCGTGCTCGTCATCGACCCGGGCGCCTTCAGCGAACCGGACGCCGGCCTCGGCGCCGACGTCCTGCTCGTCACCCACGAGCACCCCGACCACTTCGAGGAGGGCCGGCTGCGCGCCGCCCTCGACGCGAACCCGGCGGCGCGGCTGTGGACCCTGCGCAGCGTCGCGGAGAAGCTCGCCCCCGCCTATCCGGGCCGCGTCCACACCGTGGGGCACGGGGACGCCTTCACCGCGGCCGGCTTCGACGTCCAGGTGCACGGCGAGCTGCACGCCGTGATCCACCCGGACATCCCGCGGATCACCAACGTCGGCTACCTGGTGGACGCTTCCGTCTTCCACCCGGGGGACGCGCTGACCGTGCCCGCGACCCCCGTCGAGACCCTCATGCTCCCGGTGCACGCGCCCTGGAACAAGATCGCCGAGGTGATCGACTACGTGCGCGAGGTCAAGCCGCGCCAGACCCTCGCCATCCACGACGCCGGTCTGACCGACCTCGTACTGCCGATCTACGCCAACCAGATCGGCAACCTCGGCGGCGCCGAGTACGGCCGACTCACCCCGGGGCACGCCGCCGACCTGTGACTGTCGGTGCCGGGCGGTAGGTTGGACGGCATGCGTATCGCCACGTTCAACGTCAACTCGATCACCGCCCGGCTGCCGCGCCTGCTGGCCTGGCTGGAGAGCTCCGCCGCGGATGTCGTGTGCATCCAGGAGACCAAGTGCTCCGCGGAGCAGTTCCCGTACGAGGAGCTCCGTGCGCTGGGCTACGAGTCGGCCGTCAACGCCACCGGACGGTGGAACGGCGTGGCCCTGCTCTCCAAGGTCGGCCTGGAGGACGTGGTCGTGGGGCTGCCCGGCGGGCCCGACTACGAGGGCGTCCAGGAGCCCCGCGCCATCTCCGCCACCTGCGGCGGCGTGCGCGTCTGGTCGGTGTACGTGCCCAACGGGCGCGAGGTCGAGCACGACCACTACGGCTACAAGCTGGAGTGGTTCCGGGTCCTGTCCACCGCCATCGCCGAGGACGCGGCGGGGGAGCGCCCCTTCGCGGTGCTCGGCGACTTCAACGTGGCCCCGACCGACGAGGACGTCTACGACCCGGCGGTCTTCGAGGGCCTCACCCACGTGACCCCGGCCGAGCGGGCCGCCCTGGAGCAGCTGCGGGCGGCCGGGCTCTCCGACGTCTTCCCGCGCGCGCTCAAGTACGACCGGCCGTACACCTTCTGGGACTACCGGATGCTGGCCTTCCCGAAGAACCGGGGCATGCGCATCGACCTGGTCTACGGGAACGAGGCCTTCGCCAAGGCCGTCACCGACTCCTACGTGGACCGCGAGGAGCGCAAGGGCAAGGGCGCCTCCGACCACGCGCCGGTCGTCGTCGACCTGGAGGTCTGATCGATCCGCTCCACGGCTGAATCCACGGCGGACGAGGCCGGGGCGGCGGGCGTGGCGTCGGGATGTGTGCGGGTCGCCGGGTGATGATGACGCGGTGCGACTTGATCACGTGTCCTATGCGGTGGCCCGCGACAGCTTCGTCTCGACCGTCCAGTGGATCGGATCGGCCCTGGGCGCCGGGTTCGTCGACGGTGGCGTGCATCCGCGGTTCGGCACCCGAAATTTCATTCTCCCGCTGAGCGGCGGCACCTACGTCGAGGTCGTCACCACACTCGACCACCCCGCCGCCGACCGCGCACCCTTCGGCCAGGCGGTCGCGCGCCGCGCCGCCGAGGGCGGCGGCTGGCTCGGCTGGGTGGTCTCCGTCGAGGACATCGCCCCGGTCGAGGCCCGCCTCGGCCGCACCTCGGCCGAAGGCCACCGGGTCCGCCCCGACGGGTTCGACCTGCGGTGGAAGCAGATTGGCCTGCTGGAACTGCTGGAAGAACCGCAACTGCCCTACTTCCTTCAGTGGTCGGTCCCCGCCGAGGAGCGCCCGAGCGCCGACCCGCGCACCTCCACCACCATCCACGGGGTCTCCATCGCCGGCGACGCCGCCTCCATCGCCGAATTCCTCGGCGAACCGGCCGACCACCCCCTCGACCAGATCGACGTCACCTGGGTCGAGGACGAGGAGCCGGGCCTGGTCGCGGTCGAGTTCGCCACCGCCCACGGCCCGGTCACGATCTGACCGGGGCCCGACCGCCCCGGCCCGGAGGTCCGGCCCCGGGGTCCTGCCCGGCCGGAGCACCGAAGCGTGCGAGGCAGTGCCACACCTTCTTGAGTGCCTGCTCGTCACCGCGGCCGGCGAGCAGGGCGTCCCCGATGATCCGGGGATCGAGCCTGCCGCCCACCGCGATGGCCGCGCCCAGGTCGACGTACTCCTGTCCGCGGTAGCCGGGGTGCAGCCGCAGCTCCCCGACACGGAGCCCGAACCCGCCGTGCCACTCCAGCGCGCAGGGCAGACGCCGTGCCGCCGCCTCCACCGCCGTGCCGCGGTAGCACGGGTCCAGGACCAGCGCCTCCACGTCGCGGTCCAGCTCGACCGGTCCGTGGACCTGGGCCTCGACGTAGTCGTCGAGGTCGTCCTGGTCGTCGGCCTCGGCCAGCCGGATCAGCGGCATGCGGGCCGCGACACCGAAGTCCGAGGGTTCGAGGAAGCTGTCGGGATAGCAGAACGTGGTCCGTGCCAGGGATCGCGCGGTCAGCCGGAAGTGGGCGGATCCGAAGCGCGGTGCACCGCCGGCCGGCTTGTGGCGGAAGTTCAGGGCCCCGTAGACGGGCCGCTCGTGGGCGGGCGCCCCGTCGTAGGCCCGGTCGAAGATCCTGCTCTCCCAGCGCCACCGGTCACCGCCGGGGTGGGCGGTCAGGCCGCCGTTGCTCACGCCCGTGACGAACTGTGAGCGGTAGGTGCCCTCGCGCGCCAGGGCGTCCAGGACCGTCCTGCCGCGCACCTGCCGGTCCGGGTGGAAGTTGACGGTCACGCGCAGGGCCGGATCGACGGGATCGCCGGACGACAGCCCCGTGACATGGCGAAGGGCCCGTTCCTGCGGGGTGCCCGGGGCCTCGGAGTTCATCGTGGCAGTCTCGCTCAGGGTGATCGTCCGGTGCACGCCGATTGTCCCCGCGGCCCGTGATCCTCAGGCGCGTCCTATGGCCGGTCGCGGATCCTGGTGTCAGGCTGGCCCCATGAACATCCCTTTCCTGGCCAACTGGATCAACCGACATGAAACGGACCGGGGTGCGGGACTCGCCGCGGCCCTCGCGGACGATCCGGAGGGCATCAACGAGTTGTTCGCGGAATGCGAGATGCTGCGCGCCCACGCGCGCTCGGCCGGGCTCGAACTCGACGAGAGCCCGCGCTCGTTGGAGGAGATCGACCAGCTGATGCCGCGCTGGCGCCGGGATCCGGAGATCACCCCGTGGCTCGGCAACGACGCGGGCTTCTACCTCGGGACCGTGATCATCCGCTCCGTTCCGGGCGCCGCCTGGCAGGTGTGGCCCAACGGGCAGCCGATGATCCGGCTCGCCTCGGGCCGCGAACTGAACGTGGTCGAGTCGGGGGTGTCCTGGGCGATGACGGGATCCCCCGAGCTCAGCCAGGCGTACGCCGAGGCCTCGGAAGGCTGAGCTGCCACGTAAGGCTGACCTCGCGGGCCTTTATGCGGCTTTTAGGCGTGTCGCGGTGAAGTGCCCTTCCGCGGCTGGATAGTTTGCGCTGACCTCGACACACCGACAAGTGGGCAGGGCAGCGTATGGCCGTCGATCCGTTGATCGAGCTGCGGGACGTCAACAAGCACTTCGGACAACTGCACGTCCTCCAGGACATCAACCTCACCGTCGGCCGCGGGGAGGTGGTGGTGGTCATCGGCCCCTCCGGATCCGGGAAATCGACCCTGTGCCGGGCGATCAACCGGCTGGAGACCATCGAGTCGGGCACGATCACGCTCGACGGGAAACCGCTGCCGGCCGAGGGCAAGGAGCTCGCCGCGCTCCGCGCGGACGTGGGGATGGTCTTCCAGTCCTTCAACCTCTTCGCGCACAAGACGGTCCTCGCCAACGTCTCCCTCGCCCAGATCAAGGTCAGGAAGCGCAAGAAGGAGGAGGCGGACAAGCGCTCCCGCGAGCTACTGGAACGGGTCGGCCTCGCGAACCAGGCCGAGAAGTTCCCGGCCCAGCTCTCCGGCGGCCAGCAGCAGCGCGTGGCCATCGCCCGCGCACTCGCCATGAACCCCAAGGCCCTCCTCTTCGACGAGCCCACCTCCGCGCTCGACCCGGAGATGATCAACGAGGTGCTGGAGGTCATGCAGCAGCTCGCCGCCGAGGGCATGACCATGGTCGTGGTCACCCACGAGATGGGCTTCGCCCGCTCCGCCGCCAACCGCGTCGTCTTCATGGCCGACGGAAAGATCGTCGAGGACCGGACCCCGGAGGCCTTCTTCACGGCCCCCGAGAGCGACCGGGCCAAGGACTTCCTCTCCAAGATCCTCAAGCACTGAGGGGCGGCCCGATGAGACACCCGATGCAGCCCCCGCGCGCCCGCGCCGCCGCCCTCGCCCTGGCCCTGGCCCTCCTGCTCGTCGGCGCCCTCGCCGGATGCGGGAAGTCCGGCAGTCCGCCGGTCAAGGGCCCGCAGCCCGAGGACCTGCCCGTCTACCAGGTCAGGGCCGGCTTCCAGCTGCCGGACTCCCCGACCTGGACGAAGGCCAAGAAGCGCGGCCACCTCGTGGTCGGCGCCAAGGAGGACCAGCCGTACATGGGGGAGAAGGACCCCGCGAGCGGCCGCTACTCCGGCTTCGACATCGAGATCGCCAAGATGATGTCCGCCTCGCTCGGCTTCGACCCCAAGACGATCGAGTTCAAGACCATCGCCTCCGCCAACCGCGAGACGGCCCTGCAGAACGGCCAGATCGACTACTACGTGGGCACCTACACGATCAACGACAACCGCAAGAAGCAGGTCGGCTTCGCCGGCCCCTACTTCATGGCCGGCCAGTCCCTGCTGGTGCGCAAGGGGGAGACCGACATCAAGGGCCCCGAGGACCTCGATGGCAAGAAGGTCTGCTCGGCCGCCGGTTCCACCCCCTACCAGCGGCTCCAGAAGGAGTTCCCGCGGGCCGTCCTCGTCGCCTACGACACGTACTCGGTCTGCGTGGACAACCTGCTGACCTACCAGGTCGACGCCGTCTCCACCGACGACTCCATCCTCCTCGGCTACGCGGCCAAGGTCCCCGAGGAGCTCAAGGTGGTCGGCAAGCCCTTCTCCGAGGAGCCCTACGGCATCGGCGTCCCGCGCTCCGACAACGCCCTGCGGTTCGCCCTCGACGACGCACTCGCCGAGAACGAGAAGAACGGCAACTGGAAGAAGGCCTACGAGGCCACGCTCGGCCTCTCCGGCCAGCCGGCGCCCGCGCCGCCCGCCATCGACCGCTACCCGGCGAGCTGAGGGGAGAGCGCACCGCCATGGACGTACTCACCGAAAACTTCTCGCTCTACGGGAAGGGCTTCCTCGGCACCGTGGAACTCACGGTCTACGCCTCCCTCCTGGCCCTGGTCCTCGGTTTCCTGATGGCTTCCTTCCGCGTCGCCCCCGTCGGCTCCTTCCGGGTCTTCGGCACCGTGTGGGTGACCATCCTGCGCAACACCCCGCTCACCCTGCTCTTCTTCGCCGTCCTGCTCGGCCTGCCGCGCTTCGGTCTGGTCCTGCCCTTCGAGCTCTTCGCCGTGCTGGCCCTGGGCTGCTACACCTCGGCCTTCATCTGCGAGGCCCTGCGCTCCGGCATCAACACCGTGCCCAAGGGCCAGGGCGAGGCGGCCCGCAGCCTCGGCATGTCCTTCGGCCAGACGCTGGGCACCGTCGTACTGCCGCAGGCCTTCCGGTCCGTCATCCCGCCCATCGGCTCCACGCTGATCGCGCTCGCCAAGAACTCCGCGATCGCCGGGGCCTTCAGCGTCACCGAGCTGCTGGGCACGTACAAGACCCTCAACGAGCTGGGCTACAGCATCATCTGGACCTTCGTCTGGATCGCGGTGGGCTACCTGATCATCACCCTGTCCATCAGCGCGCTGTTCAACGTGCTCGAAAAGCGCTTCGGAGTCGCCCGATGACCGCGCACGCGCTCCACGGTGACCTGGAGTCCACCGCCCTCTACGACCTGCCGGGCCCGCGCGCCCAGCGCCGCCACTTCTTCTACGGGATCGCCTCGACGGCCGTCATCCTCGGGCTGCTCGGCTGGCTGCTCTACCTGCTCTTCGACACGAACCAGTTCACCTCCGCCAAGTGGAGCCCCTTCACCTACAAAGGCATCCAGGAGCTGCTGCTCAAGGGGCTCTGGAACACCCTCAAGGCCTTCGCCTACGCCTCGGTGCTCTCGCTCGTGCTCGGCGCGGTGCTCGCGACGGGCCGGCTCTCGGTCCACCGGCCGGTGCGCTGGCTGTCCACGCTGTGCGTGGAGTTCTTCCGGGCCATGCCGGTACTGGTGATGATCTTCTTCATCTTCGTCGCGCTCAAGGTCCAGCCGCTGCCCGCGCTGGTCGCCGGACTGACCCTGTACAACGGCTCGGTGCTGGCCGAGGTGTTCCGGACGGGCATCAACTCGGTGGAGAAGGGCCAGCGTGAGGCCGCGTACGCCCTGGGCATGCGCAAGACCCAGGTGATGACCTACGTCCTGGCCCCGCAGGGGGTCCGGGCGATGCTGCCCACGATCATCAGCCAGCTGGTGGTCGCCCTGAAGGACACCTCGCTCGGCTACCTGATCACCTACGAGGAGTTCCTGCACGCGGGCAAGCTGATCGCCTCCAACCTCGACTACGACCTGCCCTTCATCCCCGTCGTGATGATCATCTCCCCGATCTACATCGGGATGTGCATGCTCCTGTCCTGGTTCGCCACCTGGGTGGCCCGGCGCGAGCGGCGCAACCCCAAGACCAAGGCGGTCGACATCGACATCGACACGGCCGACCCGGGAACGGCGCTGCCGGGCCGGATCTGATCCGGAGGGCGTCCCCCAGAGCCACACCCGGCCCGGCAGCAGCCGTGGATCACTGCTCGCGCAGCGGCACCGAGACGTACGAGGGATCGGTGCGCGGCGAGGAGAAGGTCAGCTGCCCGCCGGTCGGGTTGTGCTCGATGTACAGCGGGTCGACGGTGTCGACGACGACCGCGAGGCGGTGCCCGGCCGGGACGTCGTAGGCCGTGGAGAAGAGCTCCAGGTCCACACCGAAGGACTGGCCGGCCGGCTTGCCGTGGAAGGTGTACGGGGCGTTGCTGATCAGCTTCCCGATCCCGAGCGGGCCCACGTCGTAGAGGTACGCGACGAAGGTGCCGTCGGACTTCGAGGGCGTGACGGTGGTGTGCAGTCTGACCGTGCCCCGGACGCGGCGCTCCTCTTCGTAGCGCGGTGACTGCCAGACGGCGGCGAAGGCGCGGGGGAGCAGCGGGATGGAGGCGGTGGGGGGCGCCTGGGCGATCTGGTCGAGCAGGCTGGAGAGCATGACGATCCCGCCGTTGGCGCCGGAGTCGATGCCGGTGAAGAGGTGCTCGCTGTCGGAGAGCATCAGCTTCTCGGCGCCGCCGGAGCCGACCGACTTCCAGTCGGCGTAGCCCTCGTACCCGCCGTCGCTGCGGGGCTTGACCTGCACGGGGGCCTCGGTGTCGATCCCGTTGGCCGTGCCCTTGAGGTAGCGGTCGAACCAGCGGTGGGCGTTGGTCCAGGTGTCGTTGGGCAGTCCGAGGAGCCCCGTCAGCTCGGCGGTGGCGTGGTCGCCGGGGCGGAACTCCAGGCGCTTGGGGCCGGTCAGCTTCTCGAAGAACTTCGCGTATTGGTTGGGCGGGAAGATGGTGTCGCCCCAGGCGTTGCCGAGCATGATCGCGGCGCCGTTGGCGTTGATCGCTTCCACCTTCTCCGCGGCCGAGCGCTTCTTGCCCCACTCGATCATCTGCGGTTCCCGGTCCAGCTTCGAGCCGAGGAAGTCGCCGAGGATCTGCTGGAGTTCGGGGCCGGGGCGTCCGGTGAGGAAGCCGGCGCCGCCGAGCAGGGCGGCGGCCTGGAGGTGCTGGGTACGGCCGGAGTAGATGGACTCGATGAGATCGGCCCAGCCGCTGAGCGCGACCACGGCCTTGATGCGCGGATCGTTCGCGGAGGCCAGCAGGCTGATGCCCGCGCCGTACGAGACCCCGCCCATGCCGATGTGTGCGGCGTCGGCCGGGGTGTTCGCGAGCGCCCAGTCGATGACGGCGGAGACGTCGGCGGTGTCCTTCGGGCCGGCGGTCTCGATCTCGCCGCCGGAGAGCCAGAAGCCGCGGGAGGTGTAACTGACCACCACGTAGCCGGAGTCGGCGAGCTTCTTGGCCTGGGCGATGTATTCGATCTGCGGCATGCCCCAGCTGGTCGGCAGGACGATCAGCGGATACTTCGAGCCGGCGGCGCCGGCCCCGGCGCCCGCCGGGGTGAAGACGTTGCCCTTGAGGGTGATGCCGCCGGAGCCGGGGATGTCGTGGAAGCGGAGCTCCGCTGACGGCGCCGACGCTGCCGAGACGGTGGCGGTCGTGCTGGTGGGAGCCGCCTGGGCCTGATGGGGGGCCAGGCCCAGGGCGGCTGCTGCCAGTACGACCGCCATGGCGGTCGCGGTGCTGGTGGTGCGGACCGTGCGGACCATCGATCGCTCCTCGCGTGTGCCGGGTGTCAAAGTGACCCGACGGTAACGGGAGGGGCTTACCGGAAGTAACCCATGAGTAAGTTACGTGCCGGTAACGATTGAATGATGGTCAACTTCACAGAAGGGGAGGGAGCGTCGCCCGGTCGCGCTCAGCCGACCTGCGGGGTTCCGGCCGCGGCGCTCTTGGCCTGCCACTGCTCCCAGGTGAGGTTCCACTCGCCGTAGCCGTTGCCGAGGTCCGGATTGCCCTTGGAGCCCTGCCCCACGACCTCGAACGGGTCGCCGGCCTGGGCCGCTGCGAAGAACGCCTTCGCGTTCTCGTCGCTCATGCCCACGCAGCCGGAACTGGTGTTGGCGCGGCCGAAGTTGGCGGTGTTCCACGGGGCGGCGTGCACGTACATGCCCGACCAGGTCAGCCGGATCGAGTAGTCGACCATCTTGTCGTAGGAGTCGCCCAGGCCCACCGTCTGGGAGTCCATCCGGATGGTGCCCTCCTTCGCCATCAGCACCATCTTCCCGTCCCACGAGGCCTTCTTGCCGCCGGGAGTGCCCGCCGAGACCGGGATGGTGCTGACGACCTGGCCGCCCTCGGTGACCGTCGCCTTCTTCGTGTCGAGGTCCACCTTCACCTCGCGGTCCTTGCCGATCTTGAACTCGGTGGCGTAGTCCTTGACGAACATCCCGCCGCCGGGGCCGGAGTCGACGCCGTTCAGGTTCATCTGGACCTTCACGTCGGTGCCGGACTTCCAGTACTCCTTGGGCCGCCAGTCCACCCGGTCCTTGCCCGAGTAGTCGGTGATCCAGCCCCAGGAACCCTCGGTGTTGTTCGAGGTGGTGACCTTCAGCTGCTTCTCGACCGCGGCCTTGTCCTTCACCGGGTTGTCGAAGACGATCGAGACCGGCATGGCCACGCCCACGGTGCTGCCCTTGGGGATGTTGATCGAGACCTTGTTCACCTTGTCGGGGGCCGAGGTCTTGAACGTCGTCGTGGCGCTCTGGCTGTCCGTGTTCTGGGCCTCGACCTTGTAATCGGCCGAGGGCAGGGCATTGCCCTGCGAGGTCCAGGTCTTCCCGTCGGCGGATATCTGCCCGGCCAGTTCGCCGCCCTTGGCGTCCGTGACCTTCACCGCCGCGAGCTTGCCCTCGGCGATCGTCACGGTCACCGGCTGGCCCGCCTTGACCTGGTCGCCGGCGAGGTTCACCGAGACCGCCATGTCCGGCTTCGGCTTCATCTCAGCCTTGCCCGCGCCTCCCGAAGCGGCGCCGCCCCCGCAGGCGGCCAGCGAGGCGGCCAGCAATGCGGTGCCGGCCGCCACGGCGGTACGGCTGCGTACAGAGAAGACCCGGCGTGTGCGGCTCAACGAAAACCCCTCCGAAGTAATGATCGTCCGCAATAGAAGATGCGTACGGAACGACTCTAGGTTGCAGGAGATCGGGAAAAGTTCAGGAATTCCTGTGTGACATGGACCGCAGCAATACGGTCATCGTCCGGTCACAATCGCCGCGCACTTCCGTCATGGACGGCTGTGAGAGTCCTGTGTATCCACCGATTCGTTCGGACATATAGGACTTACGCGATGTACGGGGCGTAAAGGAAGGCCGGTCAGCCGTGTGTGCACTGCTCGTGACCCCCACCCAGCAGGACCAGACCCGAAGCCGGGACAGGGAGCTCACCGTGCGCCCGCTGTCCGAAGCGGAATATCAGGGATTCCTTTCGCGGCACGGACGCGCCAGCTTTCTCCAGTACCCGTCCTGGGGCGGCGTAAAGGACCTTTGGCGATCGGAAAGGGTCGGATGGCACTACCCCGGCGGTGAAATAGAAGGCGCCGGGCTCGTGCTCTACCGCCAATTCCCCGGCACCCGGAAATACTTCGCCTACCTCCCCGAGGGGCCCGTCGCCGACTGGGCCGACCCCGACATCGACCGCTGGCTGACCCCCCTCAAGAACCACCTCAAGGCCTCCGGCGCCTTCGCCGTCCGCATCGGCCCCACCCCCGCCTACCGCCGCTGGGACGCGGCCACCGCCAAGGCGGGCACCGGCCCGGGCCGGCAGATCTCCGACGTGCTCGCCACCGAAGTGGACCCGGTCGGCGCCGCGCTCGCCGACCGGCTGCGCACCCGCGGCTGGAAGCGCTGCGGAGGCGAGGACGACGGCGACGCCCAGCCCCGCCACGTCTTCCGCGTCCCGCTCGCCGGACGCACCCTCGACGAACTGTGGTCGGGCCTGAACCAGGAGTGGCGGCGCAATGTGCGCAAGGCCACGAAGGCGGGGGTCGAGACGGTCCTCGGCACGGCCGCCGAGCTGCCCGAGTTCTACCGGCTGTTGCGCATCACCGAGGAGCGCGACGGCTTCAGGCTCGGCCGCTCGCTCGCTTACTACCAGCAGCAGTACGAGGTCCTGAACGCCGAGGAACCCGGCCGCATGCGCCTCTACCTGGGCGTTCACCAGGGCGAGATCCTCGCCGCGCACACCATGATCGTGGCCGGCAGCCGGGTCTGGTACCAGACCGGCGCCTCCGCCGACCACCGCCGCGAGGTCCGCCCCAGCAACGCCCTGCAGTGGCGCATGATGTGTGACGCACATGCACTCGGAGCGGACGAATACGACATGCGCGGGGTACCCTCCACCCTCGACCCCGACGAACGTTCCTTCGGGCTGCTGCGCTGGAAGCTCGGCACCGGCGGACAGGTCGTCGAAACCCTCGGCGAGTGGGAGACCTCCATGGACGGATGCGCCAACACGGCCCTCTACAAGGCGTTCCAGGCGTACATGGCCCGCCGGTGACCCTCGCAGACCCCAGAGCGACCGAAGCCGCGACCGCGGCCCGCACCGACCGCGCAGCACCGAAGAAGACCTCGGTGCTGCGCAGCGGCGCGCTCATGGCCGCCGGCTCGATCGTCTCCCGCGCCACCGGCTTCGTCCGCTCCGCCGTGATCGTCGCCGCCCTCGGCACCACCCTGCTCGGCGACGGCTACGCGGTCGCCAACACCGTCCCGAACATCCTGTACATCCTGCTCATCGGCGGCGCCCTCAACGCCGTCTTCGTGCCCGAGCTGGTCCGCGCCGCCAAGGAGCACGAGGACGGCGGCGCCGCCTACACCGACCGGCTGCTCACCGTCTGCACGGCCGCCCTGCTGGTCATCACCGCCGCCGCCGTACTGGCCGCCCCGCTCATCGTCTCGGCGTACACCCCCTACAGCGGCGGCCAGGAGTCCGTCACCGTGGCCCTGGCCCGGTACTGCCTCCCGCAGATCCTGTTCTACGGGCTGTTCACACTGCTCGGACAGGTGCTGAACGCCCGCGGCCGGTTCGGCGCCATGATGTGGACCCCGGTCCTCAACAACCTCGTCGTCATCGCCGTCTTCGGGCTCTTCCTGTACGTCTCCCACGGCGCGACGGACGGTCTGAGCGCCTCCGAGACCCGGCTGCTCGGCATCGGCACCACCGCCGGCATCGTCGTCCAGGCCCTCGGTCTGATCCCCTCGCTGCGCGCCGCCCGCTTCCGCTGGCGCCCCCGCTTCGACTGGCGCGGCAGCGGACTGGCCCGCCCGCTGCGCAACGCGGGCTGGCTCGTCCTGCTCGTCCTGACCAACCAGCTCGCGTACTGGGTCGTGACCCGGCTCTCCACCGCCACCGGCGAGCACGCCGTCGCCGAGGGCCTCGCCGGCGGTGCCGGATACACCGCCTACAGCAACGCCTACCTGCTGTGGATGGTCCCGCAGGGCATCATCACCGTCTCCCTCGTCACCGCCCTCATGCCCCGGATGAGCTCCGCGGCCACCGACGGCGACCTCGGGGCCGTGCGCAAGGACGTCTCCTACGCGCTGCGCTCCAGCGCGGCCCTGATCGTCCCCGCCGCCGCGCTCTTCGCCGCCCTCGCCCCCTGGGTGACCGGCAGCGTCTTCGAGTACGGGCGCACCGGCCCCGCCGACGTCGCCGTCATGGCCGGCATGCTCGCGGCCTTCGCACCCGGCCTGATCGCCTACTCCGCGCAGTACGTGCTCTCCCGCGGCTTCTACGCCCTCTCCGACACCCGGACCCCCTTCTTCCTCAACCTCTCCATCGCCACCCTCAACGCCGGGCTCTCGGCCGCCGCGTACCTCCTGCTGCCCCCGCGCTGGGCGGTCACCGGCATGGCCGCGGCCTGCTCGATCGCCTTCACCGCGGGCGCGGCCGTCACCGCGTACGTCCTGTCCCGGCGGCTCGGCCCGCGCACGGGGACCCGTACGGAACGCCGGAGCACCGCCGTACGGACCCACCTGCGGCTCCTCGCCGCCTGCGCCCCGGCGGGCGCCGCCGGGTACGCGGCGGCGCGCTGCGTCGACCGGTTCGCGCACCTCGCCGGGCCCCTCGGGAACTTCGCCGGGGTCGCGGTGGGAACCGCGGTGATCGTCCTGTGCGTCGTACTCCTCGCCCGCCCCCTGCGGCTGACGGAGATCACCGACCTACTGGACTCCGTACGACGCAAGCTCGGCCGCTAGGACCCGCCGGTCCGGGCGGTCCCCCGCTTCCGGCCGCACATATCGGCCGAAAGCGGGAGGGGACCGATCGACGAGCCTGGAATACTGACCCGATGCCACGCGTACTGCTGATCGAGGACGACCCTTCCATCAGGGAGGGCGTGGGTCTCGGCCTGCGCCGCCGGGGCCACGACGTGAGCGCCGCCGAGACCGGCGAGGCCGGACTCGGCCTCATGGCGAGCTTCCACCCCGAGCTCGTCCTCCTCGACCTCATGCTGCCCGGCATCAACGGCGTCCAGGTGTGCCGCCGGATCCGCGAGACCAGCCAGGTCCCGATCATCATGCTCACCGCACGCGGCGACGACTTCGACATAGTCGTCGGCCTCGAAGCCGGCGCCGACGACTACATCGTCAAGCCCGCCCGCACCGAGGTCATCGAAGCCCGCATCAAGGCCGTGCTGCGCCGCCTCAGCGAGCCCGCGGGCGGCCGCCCCGACGTGCAGTTCCACGGCGAGCTGGCCGTCGACCGGGCCGGGCTCACCGTCGCCAAGAACGGCGAGCGCGTGCCCCTGGCCCCCAGCGAGATCAAGCTCCTGCTGCACCTGTCGGCCTCGCCCGAGCAGGTCTTCTCCCGCCAGCAGCTCCTCGAATACGTGTGGGAGCACAGCTACCACGCCGACGCCCGGCTGGTGGACGCCTGCGTACGCCGCCTGCGCCACAAGATCGAGGACCCCGAGGGCGCCCCCCGCTACATACAGACCGTGCGCGGCTTCGGCTACCGCTTCGGCCCCCTGTAAGCGGCCCGCATGAGACGTTTCGCACCGCTGGGCCTGCGCACCCGGCTGATCGCCGCCTTCCTGCTGGTCGCCGCCATCTGCGCGGTGAGCACGGCCGCGCTCACCTACCAGCAGGCCCGCAACGCGATCCTCAAGCAGAGCCAGGACACCGCCGTCAGCACCCTGCGCGACCTGGTCGACTCCCAGTACACCCAACTGCCCATGGGGCAGCCGGAACTCCAGCGGCTCGTCGGGGAACTGGGCAAGCGCGGCCAGCCGCACCCCTGGATCGTCTACGGGGAGTACGGAAAGCTCCGCGCCAGCTCGAACCAGGGCGGCGCGACCTCCTCGCCCTCCGTCAGCGAACAGCTCCGCAGGCAGGTGACCGCCCATCCGCACGGAGCCTTCCAGCGCACGCAGGACCGGGCCGGCAACCTCTCCCTCGTCGTGGGCATGCCCGCCGTCTTCAAGTACGACGAGGGCTACGAGACCACCGGTGCGGTCTTCTACGCGGTCGTGCCCCTGGACACCGAGCAGACCACCGTGGAGGCCCTGGTCACCGCCGCCAGAACGGGCGCCGTACCGGGCCTCGCGATCGCCCTGATCCCGGCCCTGCTCGCGGCGCGCAGCGTCCTGAGGCCCGTACGGGACATGCGCAAGGCCGCCCAGCGGCTGGGACGCGGCCGGCTCGACACCCGGATCGAGGTGCGCGGCTCCGACGAACTCGCCGGACTCGCCCGCACCTTCAACGAGACGGCCCGCGCACTCGAACAGTCGGTCAGTGAACTCCGGGAGGCCGAAGCCCGTGCCCGCCGCTTCGCCGCCGACGTCTCCCACGAACTGCGCACCCCGCTCGCCGGGATGCTCGCCGTCACCGAGGTCCTGGACGAGGGCGCCGAGGACCTCGACGCCGACACCGCCAAGGCGCTGCGCCTGATCAGCGCCGAGACCGAGAAGCTCGCCGTGCTCGTGGAGGACCTCATGGAGATCTCCCGCTTCGACGCCCGCGCCGCCGAGCTCAACCTCGACGAGGTCGACGTCGCCGAGACCGTCACCAAGACCCTGGAACGCCGCCACTGGACCGACGGGCGGGTCAGCACCGACCTGCCCCCCGGCGTCCGCGCCCGGCTCGACCCGCGCCGCTTCGACGTGGTCCTCGCCAACCTCGTGGGCAACGCCCTCAAACACGGCGGGACCCCGGTCCGCGTCGGCGTCCGCACCGAGACCCGGCCCGAGGGCGAGCGGCTCCTCGTCGAGGTCGCCGACAGCGGGCCCGGCATCGCTCCCGAGGTGCTGCCGCACATCTTCGACCGCTTCTTCAAGGCCGACGCCGCCCGCACCCGCTCCACGGGCAGCGGTCTGGGCCTGGCCATCACGCTGGAGAACGTCCGCCTGCACGGCGGCACCCTGCACGCGGCCAACAGCCCCGGCGGCGGTGCGCTCTTCACCCTCGACATGCCGCTGGAGGCCCGCGTATGACCCGGGTGCGCAGGGCCGCGGTCGCGGCCGCGCTGACCGTCCCGCTGCTGCTCGCCACCGGCTGCGGCATCGCCACCACCGGGGTCGTCGAGAGCGGCCGCGCCGGGACCGTGAAACTGGCCACCG
Organism: Streptomyces sp. GL_141; assembly: GCF_057834385.1. Taxonomy (NCBI): domain Bacteria; kingdom Bacillati; phylum Actinomycetota; class Actinomycetes; order Kitasatosporales; family Streptomycetaceae; genus Streptomyces; species Streptomyces sp. GL_141. The sequence goes on along the minus strand of NZ_CM174402.1, from coordinate 1,395,226 downwards.
CGCCGGACCCGGGCCTGCTGTACTTCATCGCGCCCGACGGTGCGCTCGTCCCGCTCCCGGTCACCGACCGGGTGCAGCGGCCGGACGTCGGCTTCACGATCGGGATGCTGCTGGAGGGGCCGAACGAGGCCGCGCGGGCGGCCGGTCTGACCACCGCGATCCCGCTTCCGGACACCATCACCCCCGAGGCCAAGGTCAAGGGCCTGGCCCGCGGACCGGTCGAGGTGGCCGCGTCCGGCAATACCGTCCGGGTGATCCTGCCCCTCCCGGTCGAGCCGCTGTCCGGGCCGGCCCGCCGCCAACTGGCGTGCACGGCCCTCGCGGCGGTGAGCATCCGGCCGGCCCCCGAGATCCTCCTGGTCGGCTCCGACGGCAAGGAGCAGGGCGCCACCTGCGAGGTCAGGCCGGAGGACTGAGCCCGGCCGCGGCCCGCCGCCGCCTCCGTCACCCCTCCCGCGGGGCCCCTTGCGGGCCGGGCCCGTCCCCGCCACCGTGTGCGCATGGACCAAGGACCGGCCCCCGACGTCTTCGACCCGCGCCTCTACGGCGAAGGCGTCCCGTACGACCGCTACCGCCTGCTGCGCGACCGGCACCCGGTGGCCTGGCAGAGCGAGCCGGAGGTGCTCGGCTGGCCCGCAGGCCCCGGGTTCTGGGCCGTCACCCGGCACGCCGACGTGGTCCGGGTCCTGCGCGACCACCGCACGTACTCCTCGCACCGGGGCGCCACCCAGATCCGCGACCCCGACCCGGCGGACCTGCCCTTCCTGCGGCGCACCATGCTCAACCAGGATCCCCCCGAGCACGGGACCCTGCGCCGGACCGTGGCCCGCGCCTTCACCCCGGCCCGCGTCGACGCCTTCGCCGCCCGGGTCCGGGGCCGGGCCCGTACGCTGCTGCGCGCCGCCCGCGAGGGCGCCGAGGACGGGGCCGCCGATCTGGTGCGCACCGTCACCGACGAATACGCACTGCTGAACCTGACCGACCTGCTGGGCGTCCCGGCCGCCGACCGTGGACTGCTCCTGGAGTGGACCGTACGGATCATCGGATACCAGGACCCCGAGGACGCCCCGGCTCCGCGGCTCGGTCCGGACGGCACACCCCTGAACCCGCGCTCGCCGGCGCTGCTGGGGGAGATGTTCGGCTACGCCCGCGAACTGGCCGCGTACAAAAGGGCGCACCCGGGCGACGACGTGATGACCACCCTCGCGCTCGCCGGGCTGGAGGACGCGGAGCTGGAGATGTTCTTCTTCCTGCTCACCGTCGCGGGCAACGACACCGTGCGCAGCGCCGCGCCCGGCGGCCTGCTCGCCCTGGCCCGCGACCCGGACGCCTACGCCGGACTCGCCGACGGCCGGGCCCCGTTGGACCGGGCCGTCGAGGAACTCCTGCGCGTCCACCCGCCGGTGCTGAGCTTCCGGCGCACCGCCACCGCCGACACCGAGCTCGCCGGCCGGCGGATCCGGGCGGGCGACAAGGTGGTGGTCTTCCACGCCTCGGCCAACCACGACGAGCGCGTCTTCACCGACCCCGGCCGCCTCGACCTCGGGCGCGCACCGAACCCGCACGTCTCCTTCGGCGACGGCCCACACGTGTGCCTGGGCGCGCATTTCGCCCGGCTCCAGCTCCGCGTCCTCTACGAGGAGTGGATCGCAGCCATGCCGGCACCGGAACTGGCGGGCCCGCCGCGCCGGTTGGTGTCGAACTTCATCAACGGAATCACACGGCTGCCGCTGCGGGTGTCCGGGCCGGGCGGGTGACGTCGGCGACCAGTTCGGTCACGTCCGGGCCGTAGGCATTGGAGTTGATCACCTTCAGCAGGATGCAGAAGGAGTCCTGTCCGTAGGTGCGGGCCAGCGCCTTGTGGTGTCTGGCGAGGTAACGGGCCGCGGCATGATTGCTGTTGGCGGTCTGGCCCGCCATGAGGAACACCGGCCGGGTCCCAGCCCCGGCCGTCAGCCGGGCCAGCAGGACGTGCTCGACCAGGCCCTCCTGCCAGCGGTACTTCTCTCCGCCGACGGTGATCGCACCCCGCTCAGGCGAGCGCTCGCGGCTGTCGTCGAAGTGGACCCCGGGCAGCATGGAGGACAGGTGGGCCGCCGTCCGGGCGTTGGAGACGGGCCCGCCGACACAGAACTCGGCACGCTCGCCGAAGCCTTGGCGGGCCCCGTCGTGGGTGACGAGCTGCAGGTTCGCCCCGCAGTCCTTGATCAGGCCGGCTATCTCCAGCAGGGCGAAGGCGTCCTTGCGGTTCACCGAGAACTCGGTGCCGCTCATGTGCCGGTTCACCACGAACAGGGAGTCGGAACCGGTCGGCAGGCCGAAGAAGGCCTGCTTGCGGCGCAGGGCACGGCGCCACAGGTAGGTCCGGGTGAACCAGCCGAACCCGCCGCTGCATGCGGTGGCGATCACCCCGAGCACGATGTTGCGGACGTCGTCATTCATGCGGCGGATCGTAGCCGTCACACTGCCTTCATGACGCGGTGGGTGCACGGAAGTTACGCTGCCGCTCCAAGGTCTGACAGGCAGTCGACTGGAGGAACCGAATGCGTGGTCCCGCCGCACGTCAGTTAGCGCTCGTCGCGCTCGCCGGGGCGCTCGTCTCGACCGGGGCCGTAGCCCCGTCGTCGCCGAGCGCCACCCCGCCCAAGGTCCCGGTGGCCACCGGCTACGGCGGGGCCGTCGCCAGCGTCGACGCCGACGCCAGTGCGGTCGGCATCGCCGTCCTGCGCTCCGGCGGCAACGCCGTGGACGCCGCCGTCGCGACGGCCGCCGCGCTCGGGGTCACCGAGCCGTACTCCGCGGGCATCGGCGGGGGCGGCTACTTCGTGTACTACGACGCCCGCTCCGGCCGGGTGAGCACGATCGACGGCCGCGAGACCGCCCCGGCGACGGCCACCGCCGGGCTGTTCCAGGAGAACGGCCTGCCCATCCCCTTCGCCGAGGGCCAGACCAGCGGCCGCGGTGTCGGGGTCCCCGGCACCCCGGCGACCTGGCGGAGCGCGCTGGAGTCCTGGGGCACCCGTCCGCTGGGCCAACTCCTCAAGCCCGCCGAGAAGCTGGCCCGCGAGGGCTTCACCGTGGACGCCACCTTCCGGGCCCAGACCGAGCTGAACCAGGCCCGCTTCCGGGACTTCCCCGACACGAGCAAGCTCTTCCTGCCCGGCGGCGCCCTCCCGGTGGTCGGCTCCACCTTCAAGAACCCCGACCTGGCGGCCACGTACGCGGAGCTGCGGCGCAAGGGTGCGGGCGCGCTCTACCGGGGCCCGCTGGCCGAGGACATCGTCCGGGCCGTGCGCACGCCCCCGGTGGACCCGGCCGCCACCCGCGTGGTCCGCCCGGGCGACCTGACCGCCGGGGACCTGCGCGCGTACGCGACCAAGCGGCAGGACCCGACCCGGGTCGGCTACCGCGGCCTGGACGTGTACAGCATGGCCCCGTCCTCCTCCGGCGGCACCACCGTCGGCGAGGCGCTGAACATCCTGGAGCGCAGCGACCTCGGCGCGCTCTCCGAAGCCCAGTACCTGCACCGCTTCATCGAGTCCTCCCGGATCTCCTTCGCAGACCGGGGCCGCTGGGTCGGCGACCCGGCCGCCGAGGACGTGCCCACGAAGGAGCTGCTCTCGCAGCGGTACGCGGACACGCGCGGCTGCCTCATCGACCCGGCCAAGGCGCTGACCAGCCCGCTGCCTCCGGGGGATCCCCGCAACCCGGTCGCCTGCGGCGGCTCCGGACAGGCCGCCCCCACCACCTACGAGGGGGAGAACACCACGCACCTGACCGTCGCCGACCGCTGGGGCAACGTGGTCTCCTACACGCTGACCATCGAGTCGACCGGCGGCAGCGCCATCACCGTCCCGGGGCGCGGCTTCCTGCTGAACAACGAGCTGACCGACTTCTCCTTCGCCCCGGCGGCGCCCGGCGTCCCCGACCCGAACCTGCCGGGACCCGGCAAGCGGCCGCGCTCGTCGATGTCCCCGACCATCGTGCTGGAGCACGGACGCCCGCTGCTGGCGCTGGGCTCCCCGGGCGGGGCGACGATCATCACCACGGTGCTCCAGACCCTGACCGGGCACCTGGACCGCGGGTTGCCGCTGGTCGAGGCCATCGCCGCGCCGCGGGCCAGCCAGCGCAACCAGACCACCACCGAGCTGGAGCCGGGCCTGTGGAACAGCCCGGTCCGGGCCGAGCTGGAGGCGCTCGGACAGGGCTTCCGGCAGAACCCGGAGATCGGCGCGGCCACCGGGGTCCAGCGGCTGCCCGACGGGCGGTGGCTGGCCGCGGCCGAGACGACCCGGCGGGGCGGCGGCTCGGCGATGGTGGTGCACCCGCGGGGGTAGCCGCGGGCCCGGGCCGGATCCGGCGGGTGGGGCTCGCGGGCCGGTGGGGCTCGCCGTCCGGGGGCCTGCAGCCCGGTGAGGCCTACAGGGCGGTGAGGATCCTCGGGCCGGCGGAGGTGATCGCGACCGTGTGCTCGGCGTGCGCGGCGCGGCTGCCGTCGACGGTCCGCAGGGTCCAGCCGTCGGCGTCGCAGGCGTAGTCGTCCGTGCCGCCCGCGATGAGCATCGGCTCGATCGCGATCACCATGCCGGCGCGCAGCTTCGTACCCTGACCCGCCGGGCCCTCGTTGGGCACGCCCGGCTCCTCGTGCATGGAGCGTCCGACGCCGTGGCCGCCGAAGCCGTCGGGGATGCCGTACCCGGCGGCGCGGCAGACGCCGCCGATGGCGTGGGCGATGTCGCCGACGCGGTTGCCGGGCCGGGCGGCGGCGATGCCCGCCGCGAGGGCGGCCTCGGCGGTCGAGATGAGCCGCAGGTCGGCGGGGCGGGCCCGGCCCACGGTGAAGCTGACGGCCGCGTCGCCGACCCAGCCGGCCAGTTTCGCGCCGCAGTCGATGCTGACCAGGTCGCCGTCGCGCAGCCGGTAGCCGTCGGGGATGCCGTGCACGATCGCGTCGTTGACGGAGGCGCAGATGACGGCGGGGAAGGGGACCGGGGCGAACCGCGGCCGGTAGCCGAGGAAGGGCGAGCTCGCGCCGGCCTCGCGGAGCACCTCGCGCGCGGCCAGGTCGAGCTCCAGCAGGGACACCCCGACGGCGGCCCGTTCCCGGACGGCGGCGAGGGCGTGCGCGACGACGCGGCCCGCGGCACGCATCCGGTCGATCGATTGGTCTGTCTTGAGTTCCACCATGCCAATAACCATACCGGTATAACTGTAACGGGATACTTATTGGGCTCCGGGGTAGGATGAGGGCATGGTCCGTACCCCCCTCACCCCCGAAGAGCGCGAGCGCGGCGAGCGGCTCGGCGCCCTGTTGCGCACGGCCCGCGGTGGCCGCAGCATGGTCGAGGTCGCGGCCAGCGCCGGGCTCTCCGCCGAAACCCTCCGCAAGATCGAGACCGGCCGGGCCCCGACCCCGGCCTTCTTCACCGTCGCCGCCCTGGCCGGGGCCCTGGGGCTCTCCCTGGACGAAGTGATGCGGCGCTGCGCCCTCGTGCCCGTGTGAGGTCCGGGGGAGCGGGCGGGCCGCGGCCGTTCGGCCGCCGGGCCCGCCCTTCGGCGTGCCGTTAGGGCGGGCCCGCAGGCCGAACGGCCCAATCGGCGGTGGGAGGGCCGGGGCGCGGGGCAAGCGTGAAGGCGTGTCAGACATGAACGCATCCACATCCAAGCGACTCGGCCTCGGACTCGTGGGCGCCCTCCTCGCGGGCGGCCTGCTGCTCGCGGCGTGCGCCGCCCCCGAGGGCCGCGCCCACGCCAAGGACCCGGGCGACGTGGTCTTCCGCCACCCGGGCGTCGTCGTCAGCCACACCCGGCTCCAGCACGCGAAGCAGATGGTCGCGGCCGGCAAGGAGCCGTGGAACTCGGCGTACCAGGCGCTCCTGAAGAGCCGCTACGCCTCCCTCGACTATCAGCCGCACCCGGCCGACGTGGTGCCCTGCCCCTTCAACTCGGGGCCGCAGTCCTGCCTGGACGAACGGCAGGACGCGATCGCCGCCTACACCCACGCCCTGCTGTGGTCGGTGAACGGCAAGACCTCCCACGCCCGCAAGGCCGTGCAGATCATGGACGGCTGGTCGGCCGTGATGAAACGCCACGCCGAGGACAACGCCGGCCTCCAGGCCGCCTGGTCCGGCTCCACCTGGGCGCGCGCCGCCGAGATCGTCCACGCCGACTATCCGGCATGGGGGGAGGAACGGGTCGCCCGCTTCAAGGAGATGCTGCGCACCGCCTACCTCCCGGCCGTCCGCGCGCAGGTGCCGGCGTACAACGGCAACTGGGAGCTGGCCATGACCGACGCCGCCCTGGGCATCTCCGTCTTCCTGGAGGACCGGGCCGCCTTCCGGGAGTCGCTGGAGCGGTTCCGGGAGCGGGTCCCGGCGTACTTCTACCTCAAGCGGGACGGCGCGCACCCGCTGGCCCCGCCGCGCACCGGCATGGACTCGCCGGACAAGGTCGCGGCGTACTGGTTCGGCCAGGGGACGTACGTCGACGGCGTCGCCCAGGAGACCTGCCGCAACCTCATGCACGTCGGCTACGCGCTCGCGGCGTCCGCGCACATCGCGGAGACGGCCTGGCACCAGGGCGTCGACCTGTACGGCGAGCAGGGCGAGCGGCTCCGGGCGGCACTGGAGTTCCACGCGAAGTACCAGCTCGGCGAAGAGGCCCCCGAGTGGCTGTGCGGCGGCAAGCTGGAGCGCACGATGGGCCCCGACCTGGAAGTCGCGCTCCAGCACTACGCGGTGCGGACGGGGGCGAAACTCCCTTACACCCGAGAGCTGGTCGAGAAGACGCGGCCGGCCGGGACGGACGACCTGTTCGTGGCGTGGGAGACCCTCACCCACGGGGAGGCGGCGGCGCCGGTTGCCTGAGGCGGTGCCCGGGGCGATGCCCCGGGCGCGGCTGGGCTCAGGCGTCCACGGGGTGCCAGGCCGGGCCGTCGCCGTCGCCGTCGCCGTCGTCGGCCTGCCGGACGTGGCCGAACACCACGTCGGCGAAGTGGACGCCGAAGCCGATGGTTCCGGGCTCCGCCAGCTCGGCCACGAGGCGGCGGCGGTGGACGGCGGTCCGGGCGAGGTCGTGGTCGAAGGCCGAGGACCAGTCCGGGTGGTCGATCTGGATCGGCGAATGCACGGCGTCGCCGAAGGCGATCAGGCGCCGGCCGCCCCCGGTGATGACGTACTCGGCGTGCCCGACGGTGTGGCCGGGGGTGATCCGCACGCGCACCCCGGGGAAGACCTCCTCCCCGTCGTCAAGGGTGCGCACGCGCGGCGCGAGGGCAGCGACCCGCTCGGTCGTGCCCTCGGCCGCGAGGAGGTCGAGCCGGTCCCACTCGGGCGCGGCGATCAGGAACTCGGCGCGGGGGAAGAGGGGCGCCGCGTCGTCGGGGGAGGGGTGGACGGCCCAGCCGATGTGGTCGGAGTGGAGGTGGGTGAAGGCCACCGCTTCGATGTCCCCGGGGTCGAGGCCGAGTTCGGCCAGGCTGTCCGGGAGCGCGCCTCCGTGGATCACGCCGACGGGACCGTCCGGGGCGCGGTGGGTCTGCGGTCCGAAGCCCGCGTCGATCAGCAGTGCCCGGCCGCCGTGCTCCACCAGCAGGCCGCCGACGCTTCCCACGAGGTGGCCCGTGGCGTCCAGGTACTCCGGGTGCGCGGTCCACACCTCGTCGGTGGTGTCCGGGAGCAGCGGCAGCGGCCGGAGCCGTACGTCGCCGTCGGGCACGTACGAGACCTTCGTGTCGCCGAGCCGCAGCGAGCGGATTCCCGCGGGCCGGCGCAGTCGTTCTCCGCGCGCCGTCGTCAAATCGGGCATGAGGGCTCCCCCGTGAGTGGTCGTCAGGCCGCTCCCGGCCGGTCCGCCGGGGTGGCGAGGCCAACCATAAACATCAAGCTTGAATCATTCAAGTTGTAAATATTCTGGCTTGAGGGACTTGTTAAACTGGCGCCATGACGACACCCCCCGAGCACCGGGCCATCGCCGAGCGGCAACTGTGCGGGCTGGTGGACGGGCTGGCCCACCGGATCGCCGACCACGTGCGGGAGCGCGCCGCCACCCTCGGCCTCACCGCGTCCCAGGCCACCGCGCTGCGGGAGATGAGCGGGCCGATGACCATGCGGGACCTCGCCGAGCGCATGAGCTGCGAGCCCTCCAACGCCACCTTCGTCGTCGACAAGCTGGAGAAGCAGCACCTGATCGAGCGGCACCCGCACCCCACCGACCGCCGTGCCAAGCAGCTCGTCCTCACGCCCGAGGGCACCGCCCTGCGCGCCCGGCTCCTCGACCTCCTCTCCGTGGATTCGCCGGTGTCCGGGCTCGACCCGGAGGAGCAGGGCGTGCTGCGGAGCCTGCTGGAGCGGGCCGCCACCCCCCGTTGACCGGCCGCGTAGGGTCGGGCGCATGACGATCGAGGAACTGGGCAGAGCGAGGTACGTCAGTCTCACCACCTTCCGCAAGGACGGCACGGCGGTGGCCACGCCGGTGTGGGCGGTGGCGGACGGCGACGAGCTGTACGTGTGGACGCGCAACGACGCGTGGAAGGTCAAGCGGATCCGCAACAACGGGCGGGTCACGGTCGTGGCCTGCGACGTGCGCGGGCGGGTGGCCGAAGGGGCCGCCTCGGCCGAGGGCGAGGCGCGGCTGCTGGACGCGGCGGGGCTGAAGCGGGTGCGGAAGCTGATGACGCGCAAGTACACCTGGCAGTTCTGGATGCTCGACGTGCCGGCCGCCGTGGTCCGGCGCGAGCGGCCGCACACCGCGATCGCGGTCAAGCTTGCCCCGCCCGCCGTCAAGCTTTGAGACTCCTGTAGCCCGCCCGTAACACCAGTGGGATCCAATGCGGGGATGGAGACCGCGACTTCGCAGGTGATCGGCCAACTCTCCGGCTACATGCGGGGATTGACACAGCGACTGGATCCAGGGACGGGCTGGTACGGGGAGTTCCTGCGGCGGGACCCGGAGGGGATGCGGGCCTGTCTGGACGGGGCCGCGATGCCTCCGTGGGACGTACTGGAGTCACTGCTCGGCGACTTGGCCGCATCGACGGGAGCGGAGGCGCTGGCCCGGGAGACGCGGTACGCGGCCGGTCTGCGGGCCGCCGCGGTCGGGGTCTGGGACCGGCTGCCGGGCGGGGCGGAGGAGCTGCGCACGCTGCTCGCATCGGCCGCCGAGCAGACGGCCAGGGCCCGGGCCGCCCTGCGCGTGCTGTCGGCGCGGCTCGCGGAATCGGCGGACCCGGCGGAGGCGGAGGCCCTGTCCCGGGAACTCTCCTGGACCCGCGACGACGCCGCCCGCGCGGCGGCCCGCCACGAGGACCTGACGGCCCGCCTGGAAGCGGTGGCCCCGGGGGCCGACCACCCCGGACGCCCCTCGCCCGTGCGGCCGGACCCCCTGAACGGCGTGCCCGCACAGCGCGCCGCGACATCACCGGGCGCGGCGCCTTCCGCGGCGTGGCCGGGTCCGCGCGAAGACATGCGGACCGGGTCCCCGGACGCGGCGTGGCCCGGGTCGCCGACGGACGCCCGGGGCACTGCGTCGGGCCGGGCACCGGGCGTGACCTCGGAGGCGCCGCCGGACCGGGCGCCGGGGGCGGCGCCGGACGCTGCGTCGGGCTGGGCGTCGGGGGCGGCGCCGGATGCTGCGTCGGATTGGGCGTCGGATTGGGCGTCGGGCGCGACATCGGACGTGGCATCGGGCTGGGCGCCGGGCAGGGCATCGGCCTCGCCATCGGGCCCGGCCTCGGCATCGGCATCCGCCTCGGCCTCGGCTGCGGCACCGGAAGCGGTGGCGGAGCCGGTCGGGCGGGCCGAGGGGCGGTGGCTGCGCGGTGCGCGGCGCAGCGGCGGGGCCCGGTACGCGGGCGCGGCCGCGCCCGAAGCCCAGGCCGTCACCATGCCCCCGGGGCAGCCGTCGTCCGACCCGCCCCTGCGCGGCGCCCGCTTCGGGCGGCCCGCCCGCCCGGCGGCCGAGCCCGCCCCGGCGGCGGACCCGGCGCCGGTACAGGACGCTTCGGCAGCCGGGGCCGGACATCCCGACCCGGCGCGGGGAGCCCTGCACGAGGCCTGGAATCCGGCTGCCGGCCGACCGGGCGCCGACTCCGGCTCCACGGGCCAAGGTGCCCACCGGCCCGGCGCCCCGGCCTGGAACACGGGACACGCCCCCGCCCCCGACCCGGGTTTCCGGCCCCACCCGCAGGGCGAGCCCACTCCCTGGCCGGATCAGGCCCGCCCCGGCGGCCCGCACGCCGACTCCGCCGAGTGGGCCGGTTCCGCCTCCGGCGGGGGTCCGTATGCGCAGGCGGCCGGGGGGTCCGGAGGGTCCGGAGGGTTCGTGGAGGGGCTCGTGGCCCTGCGGGGGCAGGGGCGCAGCGGGGAGGCGCACGCGCTGCTCTGCGAGGCGGCCGCCGGGCCCGCCGAGCGGCTGGTCCGGCTGGGGGAGGAGCTGGCGCGGGCCGGGCTGGCCGCGGACTGGGCCACCCTGCTCTGGGAGGCGGCCTCGCTGCCGCCCGCCCGGTTCGCCGCGGCCGCCGCCGCGCTCGGGCCGGCCGACCAGGGCGCCCTGCTGCGCCAGGGCGCGGCCCGCCCGGCCGCCGAGATCGCCGAGATCGCCCTCGTGCTCGGGGAGGCCGGCCACACCCCGCAGGCCGACGCCCTGCTCGCCGCCTTCGTCCGGGTCCGCACCGCCGAGGAGTCGGCCCGCCTCGCCCGCCGGGATCCCCGGTGGTTCGCGCCCCGGCTGCTCCGCGCCGCCGAAGCCCTCTCGGGGGCTCATCACCGTGACCTGTTGCACGCCCTTCGAGTCGCGAATCTGCCCGTCGCCTGACCGGAAACGACCACGTGCCGGCGTAACTCCTGCGTTTGCTGATCGACTACTCCAACCGCGCAAGGCGGTCTTGCCCCGGGCCTGGCCGAGGCCTACCTTCAACTCCCTACGCGCAGCCGTCGTACACCCTCTACGTGCGTAGAAGCCGGCGTACCCGTCGCGAGGAGCAGCTCATGGCCCAAGTCGTCCGCGCCGCACTCGTCCAGGCCACCTGGACCGGAGACACCGAGTCGATGATCGCCAAACACGAGGAGCACGCCCGCCGGGCCGCCGCCCAGGGTGCGCAGATCATCGGCTTCCAGGAAGTCTTCAACGCCCCCTACTTCTGCCAGGTCCAGGAGCCCGAGCACTACCGCTGGGCCGAGGCCGTCCCCGACGGCCCCACCGTCCAGCGGATGCAGGCCCTCGCCCGCGAGACCGGCATGGTGATCGTCGTACCGGTCTTCGAGCTGGAGTCCGAGGGCTTCTACTACAACACCGCCGCGGTCATCGACGCCGACGGCAGCTACCTCGGCAAGTACCGCAAGCACCACATCCCCCAGGTCAGGGGCTTCTGGGAGAAGTACTACTTCCGCCCGGGCAACCTCGGTTTCCCCGTCTTCGACACCGCCGTGGGCCGGATCGGCGTCTACATCTGCTACGACCGGCACTTCCCGGAGGGATGGCGCGAACTGGGCCTGAACGGAGCCCAGTTGGTCTACAACCCGTCCGCCACCTCCCGCGGCCTGTCCGGGTACCTGTGGCAGCTGGAGCAGCCCGCCTCCGCCGTCGCCAACGAGTACTTCGTCGCCGCCATCAACCGCGTCGGCCAGGAGGAGTACGGCGACAACGACTTCTACGGCACCAGCTACTTCGTCGACCCGCGCGGCCAGTTCGTCGGGGAGGTCGCCAGCGACAAGGAAGAGGAACTCCTCGTCCGCGACCTCGACTTCGACCTCATCAAGGAGGTCCGCGACCAGTGGGCCTTCTACCGCGACCGCCGCCCCGACGCCTACGGAGGACTCGTACAGCCGTGACCAACCCGATCCCCCTGCACAGCCGGCACCGCTCCGCCCTGCCCGACTGGCTCGCGCTCTACTACGACCGCCCCATCGAACTCACCCACGGCGAGGGCCGCCACGTCTGGGACGCGGACGGCAACCGCTACCTCGACTTCTTCGGCGGCATCCTCACCACGATGACCGCCCACGCCCTGCCCGAGGTCACCAAGGCCGTCGCCGAACAGGCCGGGCGGATCATCCACTCCTCCACCCTGTACCTCAACCGCCCGATGATCGAACTGGCCGAGCGCGTCTCGGCGTTGTCCGGCATCCCCGACGCCCGGGTCTTCTTCACCACCTCCGGCACCGAGGCCAACGACACCGCCCTGCTGCTCGCGACGACGTACCGCCGCTCCAACCAGATCCTGGCGATGCGCAACAGCTACCACGGCCGGTCCTTCTCCACCGTCTCGATCACCGGCAACCGCGGCTGGTCCCCGACCAGCCTCTCGCCGCTCCAGACGTACTACGTCCACGGCGCGGTCCGCACCCGCGGCCCCTTCGCCCACCTCGACGACACCGCCTTCACCGCCGCGGCCGTCGCCGACCTGGAGGACGTGCTCGGCCAGGCGCGCGGCGGGGTCGCCGCGCTCATCGCCGAACCGGTGCAGGGCGTGGGCGGGTTCACCTCACCGCCCGACGGGCTGTACGGGTCCTTCCGCCAGGTCCTCGACCGGCACGGCATCCTCTGGATCAGCGACGAGGTGCAGACCGGCTGGGGCCGTACCGGCGAGCACTTCTGGGGCTGGCAGGCCCACGCCCAGAACGGCCCGCCGGACATCATCACCTTCGCCAAGGGCATCGGCAACGGCATGTCCATCGGCGGAGTCGTGGCCCGCGCCGAGGTGATGAACTGCCTCGACTCCAACTCCATCTCCACCTTCGGCGGTTCGCCGGTCACCATGGCCGCCGGCGTCGCCAACCTCTCCTACCTCCTCGAACACGACCTCCAGGGCAACGCCCGCCGCGTCGGCGGCCTGCTCCTGGAACGGCTGCGGGCCATCGCGGCGACCGTGCCCGCCGTACGGGAGGTACGCGGCCGGGGCCTGATGGCCGGCCTGGAGCTGACGAAACCCGGCACCGACCAGGCCGACCCGGACGCGGCCGCGGCCGTACTGGAGGCCGCCCGGGCCGGCGGCCTGCTGCTCGGCAAGGGCGGCGGCCACAACACGAGCGTGCTGCGCATCGCGCCGCCGCTCTCCCTCACCGTCGCCGAGGCGGAAGAGGGCGCCGAAATCCTCGCCGAGGCCCTCCGCACCCTCAACTAGCACCGGGGGAGACGTACATGAGCAGCAACCGCATCCTCATCCGCGGCGGACTCGTCATCACCGCATCCGACGAACTGCACGCCGACGTGCTGATCGAGGACGGCCGGGTCGCCGCCCTCGCGGCACACGGCACGGCGGCCGCCGAAACCTGGACGGCCGACCGGACGATCGAGGCGAGCGGGAAGTACGTCATCCCCGGCGGGGGCGACGCCCACACCCACATGGAGCTGCCCTTCGGCGGCACCGCAGCCTCCGACACCTTCGAGACCGGCACCCGGGCCGCCGCCTGGGGCGGCACCACCACCATCGTGGACTTCGCCGTCCAGACGCCGGGGCACGCCCTGCGCGAGGGCCTCGACACCTGGTACGACAAGGCCGACGGCAAGTGCGCCGTCGACTACGCCTTCCACATGATCCTCTCGGACGTCAACGAGCGGACCCTGAAGGAGATGGACCACCTGGTGGGGGAGGGGGTCACCTCCTTCAAGAGTTTCGTTGGCTCGCGTGACCAGGAATTTCCACGGCGGCTCGGCCACCTAGCGGGTGCGGGCGCCTTGTGCTGAACGGTGCGAGGCCCAGCGGTGTCGGCTGCCGGGGTCGCTACGGTGGTGCCGCCGACCGGAACACCGTATTCCTTGCGGTGTTCCGCTCTGCGCCCCTCTTGGTTCGGAATTGCAAGGCGAAGGGAATTCTCGGGCATGACTAGAACTCTCATTACCGGCGGCCTTGTCATTACGGCTTCCGACGAGTTGCACGCGGATGTTCTGATCGAGGACGGCCGTGTCGTGGCGATGGCGACAGCGGGCAGCCAGCAGTGGACCGCAGACAGGGTGATCGACGCCTCGCGGAGGTACGTGATCCCGGGCGGGGTCGATGCGCACACGCATATGGAGCTGCCGTTCGGCGGCACCTTCGCGTCGGACACGTTCGAGACCGGGACCCGAGCCGCTGCCTGGGGCGGGACGACGACGATCGTCGACTTCGCGGTGCAGACACCCGGGCACTCGCTCCGAGAGGGCTTGGACACCTGGTACGCGAAGGCCGACGGGCAGTGCGCGATCGACTACGCATTCCACATGATCGTGTCCGACGTCAATGAGCACTCCCTCAAGGAAATGGACGGACTCGTCGAGGAAGGCGTAAGTTCGTTCAAATTGTTTATGGCATACCCGGGCGTGTTCTATTCGGATGACGGGCAGATCCTGCGGGCGATGCAGCGGGCGTCGGGCAACGGCGGGCTGATCATGATGCACGCCGAGAACGGCATCGCGATCGACGTGCTCGTGGAGCAGGCTCTGGCGCGCGGGGAGACCGATCCCCGCCACCACGGGGAAGTCCGCAAGGTGCTCCTCGAAGCCGAGGCGACCCACCGCGCCATCCAGCTCGCCCGGGTGGCGGGCTCCCCGCTGTACGTCGTCCACGTCTCGGCGGAGGAGGCGGTCGCGGAGCTCGCGCTGGCCCGGGACAAGGGCCTGCCGGTCTTCGGTGAAACGTGCCCGCAGTACCTGTTCCTGTCCACGGACAACCTGGAGGAGCCGGACTTCCAGGGCGCGAAGTACGTCTGCTCGACCCCGCTGCGTCCGCGCGAGCACCAGGCGGCGCTGTGGCGGGGCCTGCGGACGAACGATCTCCAGGTGGTCTCCACGGACCACTGTCCGTTCTGCTTCCGGGGGCAGAAGGAGCTGGGCCGCGGGGACTTCTCGAAGATCCCGAACGGGCTGCCGGGGGTGGAGAACCGCATGGACCTCCTTCACCAGGCGGTCCTGGACGGGCACATCAGCCGGCGTCGCTGGATCGAGATCGCGTGCGCGAGCCCGGCCCGGATGTTCGGCCTCTACCCGCAGAAGGGCACCATCGCGCCGGGTTCCGATGCCGACATCGTCCTCTACGATCCGCACGCCGAGCAGGTCATCTCCGCCGAGACGCACCACATGAACGTGGACTACTCGGCGTACGAGGGCAAGCGGATCACCGGACGCGTCGACACGGTCCTCTCGCGCGGCGAGGTGGTCATCGACCGCCGCGAGTTCACGGGGCGGGCCGGTCACGGGGCGTTCGTTCACCGCTCCACCTGTCAGTACCTGTAAAGCCGCACGCCCGCACACAGCAGCAGCAAGGAGCCATGCATGGACTTCGGCCTCGTCCTGCAAACCGACCCGCCGGCCTCTCAGGTCGTGAGCCTTATGAAGCGCGCGGAGCGCAACGGCTTCCGCTACGGCTGGACCTTCGACTCCGCGGTGCTGTGGCAGGAGCCGTTCGTCATCTACAGCCAGATCCTCGCCAATACCCAGCGGATGCACGTCGGTCCGATGGTCACCAATCCTGGTACGCGCACGTGGGAGGTGACCGCCTCGACCTTCGCCACCCTCAACGACATGTACGGCAACCGCACGGTGTGCGGGATCGGCCGCGGGGACTCGGCGATGCGGGTCGCCGGCCGCGCGCCGAACACCCTGGCCCGCCTCGGCGAGGCCATCGACGTCATCCGCGACCTCGCCGAGGGACGTGAGGCCGCGGTCGACGGCAACGCCATCCGGATCCCCTGGATCACTGACGGGAAGCTCCCGGTGTGGATGGCGGCGTACGGGCCCAAGGCCCTCGCACTCGCCGGCCAGAAGGCCGACGGGTTCATCCTGCAGCTCGCCGACCTCTACCTCACCGAGTGGATGATCAAGGCGGTCCGCCAGGCTGCCGCGGAGGCCGGCCGGGACCCCGCCTCGATCACCATCTGCGTGGCGGCCCCGGCGTACGTCACGGCCGACGACTCGGCGCAGGCCCTGGCGCACGCCCGGGACCAGTGCCGCTGGTTCGGCGGGATGGTCGGCAACCACGTCGCCGACCTGGTCTCCCGCTACGGCGAGCACTCCTCGATGGTCCCGGACGAGCTGACCGAGTACGTCAAGTCCCGCCAGGGCTACGACTACAGCCACCACGGCCGCGCCGGGAACCCGTCCACCGACTTCGTCCCCGACGAGATCGTCGACCGCTTCTGCCTGCTGGGCCCCGCCGAGGCCCACATCGAGAAGCTCCGCGCCCTGCAGGCCCTGGGCGTCGACCAGTTCGCCCTCTACGACATGCACGACGCCCGGGAAACGACCATCGACGCGTACGGCTCCGACATCATCCCCGCTCTCACCTCCTGACCCGCGAACGGCCTCTTTCGCATCGTCCTCGCCGATCGCGGATCGGCGAGGACCCGCACGGTAGAGGCCGTGGAGGAGACAGCGGGAGTGGGCCGAGCGCACGGAGACGGCACAGTCGCACTTTGGATGTTCATACCATGCCGTCGGCCTCGCTCGAGTGGTCCTGTTCGTCGTCGCAGGATCGATCGCGGTCCGGAAGCCCGGGGCGAGTTTCAAGCACGTCGTGTGCTCGAGTGGGTGCACGAGCGAGATGCTCATCCGCATCGAGGGCCGCAGTCGGTACCGCCGGCCACCCTTCGCGGCTGACGGTCGACATCGTCGCCCACGCCGAGGGTGTGCGAGGTCCATTGCGACAGGGTCTGGTGGCCAACAAGGCTTCTGTGCAACAGGGTTGAGATGCAGGGTTCTTGCGCCACCGCGCGAAGGGCTCGCAGGCCCCTGCCCTCCCTCACCGCCTGATCGGTGGGCACTCTGAAGTCCTTTGGTGGAGCTCGACGCGCTTTCCCCTGGAACCACCGGGTCCTGCCGAGTTGAGGTGATGTCGGGAGTCGGTGTGAGTCGAGGTCCGGCCAAGGGGGGCCAAGGTTCCAGGCGAGCTGCGTGATCCAGATCACCGCTCTGACCTGGGGGTAAACACCTGGCGGCTTCCCAATGGCTGTGCAACTATCTGAATCGCCAAGATCGACCACCCCCCCTCTTTGGAGGAATCTACGGAGGTGTTCGGTCGGGGTGGAGGGGTGTGAGCGTGCCGGCGAGTGCTCGCCATGGGCGCCGGCCTCTCCTCGGGGGGCCGCGATGAGACGGCTGAAGTTCCATCGATCGATCGTTCAGGGGTGAAGTTCTCGTGCAGTGGCCGGCTTTCGGGGGTTCTCGCGATCGTGAGGTGGGTCGGTCGGTGGCCGAGGGCCGCTTTCGGTCCGTCTGTGCCGCTTCACGCCCCCGTGTTTGACGTGTCGAGTCGTACGGAGGGCGGTGCCGGCCGTCGACGCGAGGGCTCGATGTCGACCAGGTCGGCGCATCGCATCGTCGACAACGGTGACGGCGAGTCCCGTTCGAGAGCCTTAGGTCATGCCGGTTCCGTCGGTCGATTGGCCGGACCCTCCTCGTATCGGTCGGAACCTTCCCGACGGTTCTGATCCGCCCGCCAGTTGAAGGTAGGCCTGCTCTCCGTGAGGGCCGGCCCTGTCTTCGACCGAGCCGTTGGCGACATTCCCACCTCTAGCCTTTGGAGTCACTGTCATGAACCCTTCAGTCTTTGCTTCGCTCTGCGAGGTCCTGCGCAAGCGCAGCGAGGAACTTGCGGGGCGTGACATCCAGGCATCCGACCGCCTGACCGACCTGGGGTTCGACTCCCTGGAGCGGCTGTCGCTCGCCGTCGACGTCGAGAACCTCTTCGATCTGCAGATCGACGACGGGGACCTGAACGGCGTGCAGACGGTAGCGGACCTCATGCTCCTGATCGAGCGGCTGCAGGGGGGCGTCGAACTTGACCGTGCCTGAGATCGTGGTCAGCGGCCTCGGCTGCGTATCGCCTTTCGGGGAGAGCGTCGCCGCCTTCACCGCGGGCCTGCGCACCGGCCGGCCCAGCGAACCGCCCCGGACCTTCGAGCCCGCGGGCTACAGGAACTCCGGTGTCTACCACGCGGGAGCCGCCGGTCTGACGGACCGCAGCCGCAACCTTCCCGCCGAGTGGGCCGAGCGGGCCCTCGCCGAGGCCTTCGCCCAGGCGGGACTGACCGCCGGCGCCGTGCCGGGCGTCGGCCTGGCCATGGCCTCGACCAGCGCCGGGTGGCACCTGCCCGACGAGACGCTGGACCCCGCTGGACCTGCCCTCGCCGCGAACACGGACTCAACGGTCCTCCGCAAGGAGGGGCCGGCGCTCTGGTTGGCCGAGCAGTGGCAGCTCGACGGGCCGCACGTCACGATCTCCTCCGCCTGCGCTTCCGCCACAGGAGCGCTCGCATGGGCCGCCGAGCGAATCCGCGGCGGTGAGACCCCCGTGATGGCGGTGGGAGCGGTCGATGTGCTGACCGAGGTCGTCTTCGCGGGCTTTCACTCGATGCGGCTGCTCAGCCCGACCGTCACCCGCCCCTTCGCGAAGGACCGGTCCGGCTTCGTGCTGGCCGAGGGAGCAGCGTTCCTGATACTCGAGGACGCCGCCCACGCGCGGTCCCGCGGTGCCGAGGTCCTCGCAGTCCTCGCCGGCTGGGGAGCCAGCAGCGACGCAGCCCACATCACCACCCCCAGCGCCGAGGGCATTGCCCGATCGCTGCGCAACGCCCTCGCGGATGCGTGCCGCGGCCCGGAAGAGATCCAGGTGTACCACGCGCACGGGACGGCATCGGTGGCCAGTGACGCCGCCGAGGCCTCAGCTGTGGCCGAGGTGCTGCGCCCGTCCGGCGGCCGGATGGCCGTGACGGCCACCAAGAGCAGCTGCGGTCACACCGAGGGTGCCGCCGGGCTGTTTTCCGCGATCGCGGCGATCGATGCCATGCGGACCACTCGGCTCCCACCGGTCCTGGGTGTCGACGAGCCGGATCCGGCTTTCGAAGCGCTGACGCCGGCCGACGGCAGAGGCCCGTCCGGTCCGCAGGCTCCGGCCCTGGTTCACGCGTCCGGCTTCGGAGGCGTCAACTGCACCGTCGTGCTCGATCGTCCGGGCGAGTTCCGTACCGCTGCCCGCCCACCACGGAGGAGAGTCCTGGTGCACCTGGCTGCCCAGGCGCAACCGGAGCAGCTGGTGCAGGTGTCCGCCTTTGACGACCGGACGTCCGATGCGGCGCGGGACCTCGGCGAACCGCAGTCCCCGGCCTTCGCCCGGACCCCCGCGCCGGACCGCGTGACCGAGCTACTTGGGTCCGCCATCGGCGCCCTGCTGGGTGCGTCCGGGCCCATGGCCGCGGAGGCGGCGCGGCGCGGTGGCCTGCTGACCGGCACGGCCTTCGGCAGTCAGGCCAACCATGCCCGGATGCAGGCTGCGATTCGGGGGCGAGGCGGCCGGTCTGTGGACCCGCTGGACTTTGCCAGGTCAACGTTCAACGTGCCGGCCTCTCAGTGCTCCTCCGCCTTCGGGATCACGGGCCGGGTGGAGGCTTTCCTCGGCGCGACGGGAGGGGTGGAGGCGCTGCTCTCGGCGGCCGACGCAGTGGCCGCCGGCCGAGAGCAGGCCGTCTTCGCGGCCGGTTACGACGCACCGGAGAACCGCCTTTGGCGATACGAGACGGACCCCGGGGTCCCTGCTGCGGCCACGGCCCTGCTCCTGGGCACCCCCGAGGCCGCCGAGGCGGGAAGCACCGTGGAACTCGCGGCCGTCCGCCGGGTCGCCCCGACGTCCCGGGCGGGATCCGCTGCCGCGCTGCTCGCCGCGATCGCCGAGGTGGACGGGAACGAGCCCGCCGACGAGATCTGGCTGGACGCGGCGGGACTGGACGAGGACACCCTGTCGGAACTCCTGCCGGGACTGACGTCTCCCCACCGTCTGATCCACTCGGAACCCGGAGCGGCGTCTCCCCTCGACGGGCATCTTCACGCCCTGAACCGCCTCGCGGGCGGCCCCCTCACTTCACTGACCGTCGTCACCACGGCCGAGGCCGCCCCCTCGGCCGTCGTGCGCTACCAGCGGACCGATCGTGTCTGATCCTTTCATCTCCCTGCTGACGGAGCACGCGCTGCGGCGGCCCGATCAGCTCGCCATCGCCGATCCGTCCGTCGAGCTGACCTGGGGTCAGCTCGCGGCGGCCGTGCGGCGACGGGCGCTGGAGCTGCCGGAAGGGAGCGGGTCGGCTCCCGCTGTCGCCGCGCTGCACCGTCCGGGCGACACCGGCTGGCTCATCGACGCCCTGGCACTCCGCGCCCAGGGTGTCACCGTGGTCTGCTTCCCGCCCGCCATGCCTCGGCTCTCGGTCGCCCGGCAGGCCGACGCCTTCTCCGCCACAGCACTGATCGGCGAGGTGAGCGAGCCGCTGCCGGGTGAGATCCGTTCGCCGCACGCCTGGTGGCGGGAGGCCTCGCTGGTGCACCTGACCTCCGGCACGACAGGCACGGCCATGGGCGTACCGCGAAGCGAGGAGAACCTCCTCGACGAGGCGGAGTCCGTCGCCGCCGGTCTGGAACTCACCCCTGAAAGCACGCTGTTGTGCGGCACCCCGGTCGCTCACAGTTTCGCGTCCGGTCTCTTCCTGGCCGCGCTCACGGTGGGTGCGCCCACCGTGGTGGTGCCGTCCTTCGACCCCGCGACGACCACGGAGCTCGCCGAGCGGTACGTGCCGGCCGTGCTGTGCGGCACGCCGTTCGTCTTCAGGTCGCTGCTGCGCTCCCCCCGGGTGCGGGCCGGTGCGCTGAGCGGCGTCCGGATGCCCATGACCGGCGGAGCCCCGCTGCACGCGGACCTCGCCGCCGACTGGCTGGAGACGGTCGGGGTGCCGCTGGTGCAGGAGTACGGTCTCTCCGAAGGCGGGATCGCGACCGTCAACCGTACGCACGCCCGGGAGGCGCCCGCCTCGGTCGGTAGCCCCCTGCCCGGGGTGCGGATCACCGTCGTGGACGAACGCGGGCAGGGGTTGGCCCCCGGGCAGGTCGGCAGGATCCTCGTCACCCGGCGCGGCACCCCCTCTTTCTACGTCGGTGAAGCCGGGCGGCTCGTGCCGGTCCCGGGGGGCCCAGGGGCGGTGGACACCGGAGACCTCGGTTACCTCGACGCCGCCGGGCTCCTCCACCTCACCGGCCGGGCCAAGACGCTGATCAACGTTGCGGGCTCCAAGGTCGCCCCGCAAACGGTGGAAGCCGCACTGCTGGAGCACCCGAACGTCCAGGACGCCGTGGTCATCGGTCTCGCGGACGCGACGCGCGGCGAGGTCGTCGCCGCGCTCGTCGAAGGGAACGCGGGCGACCTGCGACCCGGTGACCTCGCCGACCACCTGCGGCGCAGGCTGAGCTCCTTCATGGTTCCGCGCCGCTGGCACATCGTGCCAGCCACACCGCGTACGGCCTCGGGCAAGCCCGATCTTCATGCCATCCGACAGTACTTTGAGAAGGGGGGCCCCTCATGTTGAGAGATGTGTATCTCGGGGCAGACATTCTGGACACCGGTTCCTATCTGACGACGGTCAACGAACTGTGCGACCAACTCCCGGCCCTGAGGCCTGAGTTGCTGTGGTACGTGACGTCGCACCTGAGAACCCGCGTGGACTTGACCGACGTCACCAAGGTTCTGGTGGAGGAGGAGAAGGGTGCCCCGATCGGCACCGCCTTCTCCCTGATGACCGGGCTGCCTCTGGCCATGGCCAGGCACTACCCGTACGACTTCCCGAGCAGGAAGGTCGCCTTCTCCAGCGAGTACGACCGCAGCACCCTGAACGTCAACGGGATCGAGCCCGGGGACCGGGTCTGCGTCATCGACGACACCCTCTCCACCGGTGGCACCGTCGCGGCGCTGATCGAGGCCGTACGGGACCTCGGTGCGGAGATCGCCTCCGTGGCCGTGGTGGTCGAGAAGGCCGACAACGGTGGCCGCGAACTGCTCGAGCGGGACCTCGGGGTACCCGTCCACTCGCTGATGACGATCAAGGTGGCACCCGGCGAGGTGCACGTGGTCGAAGGGATCGCCTGAGCCATGCCGACCCCCATCGCGACGGCGGCCGAGGCCGCCGACCGCCTGAACCTTCCCGCGCTCACGCCGCTGACCACGCCCGGCTTCCTCCTTGTCGTGGAGGGCACCGACGGAGCTGGCAAGACGACCCTGATCAGGCAGGCCGGCGAGCGGCTGCGGGCAGCCGGTCACGACGTCCTGGACACCTTCCAGCCGACCCGGAGCGCCCGCGCGCACGAGGTCTTCCGCGGCTTCTCCGAGATCGGCGGCGCACAGCAGGAGCTCTATCGCGCGCTCTACCTGCTGACGCTCGGCGACCGGCTGTACCACGCCCACGCCCTGATGATCCCTCACCTGATGGCTGGCGGCGTGGTGATCTGCGACCGCTACCTGTACACCACGATGGCCAACATGCTGGCCCGGGGCCACGAGTTCGAGTCCTGGTTCGTCGACGCCGCCGCCCACGTTCCCCAACCCGACCTGTCGGTCCTCGTCCACTGCCCTCTGGAGACTGCCGTCGAACGGATCAGGTCCCGCCCCGAGGAAGCGGAACGCCCCATCGATCTGGACCACATGGGCCGGGTGTACGCCGGCTTCCGGCGTCTCGAGGAAGCCGGCTACCTGCGAGGCATCGACACCTCGGTGACCGGGATCGAGGGGACCGCGGACACGGTCTGCCGATGGGTGGACGAGGCGTTCACCGCGAAGGCCGCACGGTGAGTCGACGGACCGGCGCGCTCGCCAGGGCGCTGCGGGACGTCAACCCGTTCATCGAGGCCCGGCGCGGCGACGGAACACTGCTCCGCGACTACCTCGACGGGCATCGGATCCTCGGTGATCCCACCGCCCTCGCCATGGCTGCCGGCGTCCTCGCAGACCTGATCCCCGCGCGGGCGGACCACGTCGGAGGCGAGGCCGTGGCCGGCAGCGGTCTGGCGCTGGCCGTCTCGTTGGCGGCGCTCGACCGAGGGCGGCGGCTGCCCGCCCGGACGCTCCGTCAGGAACCCAAGGAGCACGGCGTGGTCGGCGTGCTGAGCACCGCCGTTCCCCCGGCGAGCCGCTTCGCCCTGGTGGACGACGTGGCCGGGACCGGAGCCAGCCTGGAGCGGTCCACACTGCGCCTGCGCGAGCTGGGCCACGAAGTGGTGGGCGCCTGGGTGGTGGTGGACCGCCACAATGGGGCCGCCGAAAGGCTGGCCCGGCTGGGCGTCACTCTCACGGCCCTGCTGACGATCGACGAGCTCCGAGCTGTGGGCTCTCACCTGGAGAAGGCACAACCATGACAGACCTGAAGACCCTGCTGTCCTCGAACCCGTACCCGGGCCGAGGAGTGCTGTGCGCGCGCACCCTCTCGGGGACGGTGCTGGGCGCCTACTTCCTCACCGGCCGCAGCGCCGCGTCCAAGGACCGCGCCCTGCGCCTGATCGGTGACGAGCTCCTGGTGGGGCCGACCGAGGAGACCGAGCACGACCCGCTGCGCCACTACGCTGCCGCCCTGGCCACCCCCGCCTGGCTGGTGTTCGGCAACGGCGAGCAGGTCTCCGAGGTGACCGGGCGCCTGCGCAAGGGTGCCTCGCCCGCCGACTCGCTCGGAGGCTTGGAGTACGAGCCCGACCCGCCGATCCGCACTTCGCGGATCACCGCACTGCTCAGCCGTGACGGGGGCCGTACGGCGGTGCTCGGCGCCGCCCGCCCGAGCAGTGGATCCCGCCTGACCACCAACGTCATGACCCTCACCGTGCAGGACCTGGAGCCCGGTGAAGCGGTGCTGCTGACCACGTACCGGTCGGACGGGCAGACCGTCTCCGTGGCCTCGCCCTTTGACGAGACGAGGGTCGTCTCGCACGACGGCCCCGAGCTGCTGGACGAGATCTGGTCCGTCCTGAATCCCGCGTACCGGGTTGCCGCGGTCGTCATCGACCCCGCCCGGGGGCCGGGCTCCGTGATCCAGCGTTCGGCCTGACCACTTTTCTCTCAGATCAATTGACGAATTGTCGGGAACGGGAAAGAGGAACGTTCCGAGTTCGGTATTTTGGTTCAATTCCGGCACGGAGGCGGGCCTTTTGTGGTCGGCGCGAGTGGCCTGATTGTTTGATATCGTTTTTTAGTCCACACTCGATTCGGGTGAACGGGCCTGTGGACTTGCGCGTTTGGGTCGATGCCTGAAAGATGAATGCGGCTCGGCAATTGCACGGAAATTCCTTTGCAATGCCTGACGTTTTCGTGGTGGCCGGCCCCCCCAAATCTCGGTAGTCGTAGCATCTCGCACGATTGCCGTGCGGTCCCGCCCGGGTCCGCGTACGCCGCCCATGAGGGCCTTGTCTCACGCAAAGGAGGTGCGCAATGGAGAACCTGGACGTCATCGAGGTCGACGAGGACATCGTCGAGTTCGACTCTGCCGAGGAGAATGTCGGCAACATCGGCAACATCGGCAACATCGGCAACATCGGCAACATCGGCAACATCGGCAACATCGGCAACATCTGACATAACCCGTGGCGGGAGCCGACCGGCTCCCGCCACGGCGGACGAAGGGATCTGTTCGGACATGGGACGCTCGGTCGTGGCGGAGAAGATGGAAGCGGCCCGGAAGCTGGGCCACGTGATCGCCGAGCAGAACCCGGCGGTGGACTCGGTGTACCTGGCGGGTAGCCTCACCGCAGGCCTCGGGAACCCGACCAGCGATGCCGACCTGTTCGTGCTGGGCGACGCCGACGACGCCGACGAGAACTTCCCGACGCAGTACAGCGTCGATGGCCACCGCGTCGACGTCGAGCGATTCGCCCTCGCCGCCGCTCGCAAGACCGTCGAGGACGTCGTCTCGTTCGAGCTGCGCCGCGACCGGCTGACGGACCTGCACAAGCTCGCGGATCCCCTGGACTTCGTCTTCCGCCTTCGCACGTCCGAGATCATCGTGGCCTCGCCCGCGCTCGAGGCCCTCCGCCGGCAGGTGGACACCGCACTCCCCGCCATCCGGCGCACCGCCGTCAACTACGCGGCCATCGCGATCAACGGCGCCTTGGAGGACTTCCTGGGCGCCGCCGTCGAGGGCGACTTCGACACCGCCGCGTACGCCGGTCAGCGCCTGACCGCCCACGCCGGCAAGGCCGTCGCCGCCGCCTCCGGCGACCTGTACTTCAGCAACAAGTGGGTCTACAAGCAGCTCAGCCGGATCGGGCTGAAGAACTTCCCGATGGACGCGTTCACCACGTACCAGCGTGGCAGCTGGGCCGAAGGCGGTACGGAGCAGGCCGAGGCACTGGTTTTCTTCGCCCAGACCTGGATAGCCGTTGCCCAGCTGCTGGGGTCGGCGGAGGTGCCGGTCGACGCGTGGCCGGTACGGGCGCAGGACGCCCCTCCCGCCACCGACGGCTTGTGGCGCAATCCCTCGTACAACGTTCTCACTGTGGACGCCGGCATCCTGCTGCACTGGGAGCTGCGTCGCCAGCTGGTCCTCAAGGAGCCTGTCGCCTACGTATGGGCGCTGTGCGACGGCCGTTCACGGGAGGCGATCGCCGCCGGCATCGCGTCGCTGGCCGCGCACGTTCCCTCCCTGGCCGCGATGGACACCGCTCGCGTCGAGTCCGTCCTCGACGCCCTGGAGTCCAAGTCCCTCGTCTCCAAGACCCCGTACTCCGCTCTCGACGCGGTCTGAGGGCCTCGGCATGAACGGTCAGGAAGGCCTCCGACGCGACGCGACAGCACCCGACCGACAGCGTCTGCTCGAACTCGCGGAGTGGACACTGACGAAACTGGCCGGCGCCGCGGACTACGTCCAGGTCCATGTCTCCCACAGTCTGGCGGTCCACTCCGAGACATCCGACGGACGGACGCTCGCCACGTGCGTCGAACCGCTCACCGGTGTGGGCTGCCTGGTCCGGCAGGGCACCCGCTGGCGGTATCGGCACGTCCCGCCGTCGGCACTGGGCCGGCTGGCCTCCTGGCTGGACTCGTCCGCATCCGCGTCGACGAGCGACGCACCCCTCGACGCCCTGCGAACCGGCGCACGCTCCCTCGGGTACTCCCCTGTTCCGGCCGGGAAGTGGCCGGTCCGCGATCCCCGAACCGACTACTCGCTCCTGGTCATGGAGGACTTCACCTCCCGTGTCTTCGCCACCGCCGACACCGACGGCGTCCGCGCGGCCTGCGCCGACCAGGTGCTGCGCCAACGCGTCAAGGCCACAGTGACCGTCGACGGGCGTCCGTACCGGGGCCTGAACAGACGAGTGGTGCGAGGACCGGCAGGGGAGACCGCTGCGGGCCAGGGAACCGCGGATCTCGTCCGGGTCGCTCTGGATCATGCTTTGGAGTCCTCCGTAGCCGTACTCACAGGCCCACGCCGCACCCCTGTCGTGTTCGGCCCGTCGGCCGGTGCCGGTTTGCTGCACGAGCTGGTGGGACACGCCTTGGAAGGCGACAACTTCGCGTTGGGCAGCCCGTACACCACCAGACTGCGCCGGCCCGGAGTGCTGCCCGGTGCCCTGACCGTCGAGGACGACCCCACCCTTCCGGACGGTTACGGCTCGTACGCCGTCGATGACGAAGGAGCGCCGGCCCGTGCCACCACCCTCCTCTCGGAGGGAGAAGTCGGCATGCCGCTCGCCTCGGTACGCACGGTTCACCGGAGCGGTGACACCCCGACTGGCAACGGCCGCCGCCGCAGTTACCGGGATCCGGCCATACCCCGCGCCAGCAACACCGTCGTCCGCCCCGGAGACGACGACCCGGCGGCGCTCCTCGCCGTCGGCCCCGAAGGCCTGCTGTACGTGGGATGCCTCGGCGCCGGGATGATCAACCTGATGACCGGCGAGTACTCGTTCTCCGCTCTCGACTGCTCCTTCATCACACCCGACGGACACCGAATCCCGGTCCGCGACGTGAGTCTCTTCGGTGACGCGCTGGACACCCTGGCGCGCATCGAGGGCATCGGGCCGGACCTCGGCAGCGACAGCGTGAGCTGCGGCAAACAGGGCCAGATGATCGGCATCGGCATCTACTCGCCCACCATGCGTTTCGCAGCCCTGGATTGGAGTGCGGGATGAGGGAGATCGAGAGCGCGATACCCGGCGCTCTGGCCGTCGCCGATGCGGTGGAGCAGAGCCTCCACCCCGGCGAACGATTCCGGCTCTTCCTCGAACGGACTGCTCGGCGCAGCCTCGCGGTCGAGGTGGAGACCGGTCGCAAGAGCCTTGCCGTGCGCGGCGGCACCCCCGGTGGATACCTGGTGCTCGCCGCCGACGGCCGGGAGCTCTACCTCAACCTGCCCGACGTCGCCGCACCCGACGTGCCGGACCTGGTCCGGCTGGGTCGGGAACTGCAGGACCTGGCCGGCAGCCTTCCTTCCCCTGCCACGACCGCCGACTCGCGCACCCCCTCGGCGACCTTCACCGGGCACTGGGAGCAGACCGGCCGGTCCCTGGACCTGGAGAGCATCGCCGCAGACCCGTCCCGTTTCATCGACGGCATCCGATGCGCA
The DNA here is from genome assembly GCF_057834385.1 of Streptomyces sp. GL_141. Taxonomy (NCBI): domain Bacteria; kingdom Bacillati; phylum Actinomycetota; class Actinomycetes; order Kitasatosporales; family Streptomycetaceae; genus Streptomyces; species Streptomyces sp. GL_141. The sequence continues at coordinate 1,367,900 of NZ_CM174402.1, read as the reverse complement.
GCCGGCCCGGCCATGGTTCTGCGGAGCGTGCACCTGACGGAGATCGTCAGCGAGTCGCTCTTCGCCCGGTCCGCCGGCGTCCGTGCCACGGGTACACGCCGGGGCGTGGAGCTGCAGGCCGCCGCGATCTGCCCGGACACGGGCAGCACCACGGTCCTCACCCGTTACGCCAACGACACCGCCGCCCTTGATATTGAGGGCCTCGGTCGGGAACTGGCCCTGGCCACGGGCAGCGACGTCCCGGGCACCCGGTCGTTCGACGGCGACCAGGTCGTCTTCACCCCTACCGCCGCTGCCCAACTGCTCCGGCACCTCACCGCCACGCTGTTGGCCACGCCCCTGTCCGAGGCCCGGCCTCTGCGTACCTCGGTGATCGACGACCCGCGGGCACCGGACGGCCGGGCGGTCGGCGCTTTCGACTGCGAGGGAACCGCCACCTCACGTACCGAACTGGTCACCCGCGACGGAGTCCAGAACCGGATCACCACCCGCCTGCGCACCCTTGCAGGAGCAGCGTCGCCGGAAGGCGGGCAGCTGACCGGCCACGCACGATGGGACCCCACCGAGAACTTCCCCAAGCCGTCCGCGAACAACGTACGCCTCGCACCCTGCGGCAACGTTCCGGACCTCCGCTCCGGCGGGCACGCCGTGGTCGTCGACGTGCGGAGCCTGGGCGTGGAACTCCTGCGCTCCGGGGGCCGGCTGGCGTTCCGTCTGCGCATCGTGCGCTCCGAGGACGGGCGACGGCGCGAGGTCTTCGCTCCCTTCGCCGTGGGGGGAGAGGCCCTCGACTTCCTGGCGGCGATCGAGGCCGTCGGCGGCGCGGTCTCCCATGCGCCAGGCCCCTTCTCCACGGCGGCTTCCCCGATCGTCATGAACCTTGCGGGCCTGGCCTCCACACCGTAGGTCCCGCTGGCCGGAAGACAAGACAGGCAAGACCTCCCATTTGCTCTCCAGAAAGTACGCGTGCCATGGTGGCAGAAATCCCTGCATCCGTTCCTGACCAGGGGATGGAGTCAGCCCGGTTGGTCGTCAAAGGCCTCCGCCGGGACTTCACTTCGGCGGACGGGTCGGTCCGCCGAGCCGTGGACGACATCGACCTGACCATCCGTGCCGGTGAACTCGTTTCCGTGCTGGGCCCCAACGGGGCCGGCAAGACCACCATGGTCAAGATGCTGACCGGGCTGCTCCTCCCCACGTCCGGGACCGTGCTGCTCGATGGCCACGACGTGGTCCGCGACCGGCGGCGCGCCTCCCTTGCCTGCGGGTTCACCCTCGGCGGTGACAACGGCCTCTACCCGCGTCTGTCGGCCCTGAAGAACCTGACCTTCTTCGGTCTGATGTACGGCTTGCACGGCTCGGCGCTGGACCGCCGGGCCGAAGAGCTGTTGGAGGCGGTGGGCCTGGCCGACCGGGGCAAGGACATGGTCTCGTCGTTCTCACGGGGCATGAAGCAGCGGCTGCACATCGCGAAGGCGTTGCTGCACGATCCGGCGGTGATCATTCTGGATGAGCCGTCCGCCGGCCTGGACCCGCAGTCGGCCGCCTCCATGCGTGCCTTGGTGTCCCGGCTCTCCGGCGAAGGCCGCGCCATCCTCCTCACCACGCACGACATGCGGGAGGCCGAGCAGCTCAGCGACCGCATCGTGCTGATGAAGGACGGACGGGTCCACACCGAGTCGACGGCTGCCGGTCTGCGAGCGGCTGCCGCCGAGCGCATGGGCCACTCCGTCCGTGTGGAGTTCACCGACGGTGTGGTGCCCGAGCAGCTGGGCCAGTGCCCGGGACTCCTCAGCCAGGAGAGCGGCGACGGCTCCGCCACCTTGAGGGTCCGTGACGGTGCCGCCTCGGTGGAGTGGATCCTGAAGTCGTTCCCCTCGGCCACGAACAGCATCTCCGTCACCCCTCCCACCCTGGAGGAAGTCTTTCTGGACGTGGTGTCGGCGTCATGAGCACCACTCCCCTCCGGACGTCCGCCGTCCGTCTCCGCCTGGTCTTCCTGCCCACCTTCCAGCGGGCCGTCGTCGACCAGCTGCGCTTGCACGCCTCCAGCCCGATGGCTGTCTTCTCCACCTTGGCCATGCCCTGCGTCTTCGCGTTCCTCGTGCACAGGATGGCTGTCGCGGCCGGCGGTGCGCAGGAGGCCACCAGCGACCTGGCCGTGGGCTCGGCCGGCATCGGCATGCTGGACTCGATCATCGTGCTGGTCGTTTTCAGCATGATGGGGGAGAAGCGGTGGAAGACGCTATACGCCGCCCTCGGCAGCCCGGGCGGGATGGTGCCGGTCGTCCTGGGACGCCTGGCCGGTATCGCCGTCCAGTCGCTGACGGCCATACCCGGCACGTTCGTCGTTCTCGCTCTGCTGTGGGGCGTTGACGACACCTTCGCCTGGGGCCGCTGGCTGGCCGGGGGTGTCATCCTGGCTCTCGGCACTTCTGCCGTGGTGGGCCTGCTCGGGTTCTGCGTGCTGCGCTACCCGTACTCCGCAGGTATGACCAACGGCCTGACCGGCCTGGTCATGGCGCTCAGCGCCCTGGTGGTACCGCAGTCGGCGCTTCCCGGACCGGCCCGGGCCGTGTCCGAACTCCTCCCGCAGTCCCATGCCATGGCGTGGGTACGCGGCGGCGACCACATGGAACTGCTGTACGCCCTGGCTCTCACCGCGGTGTTCACCGCCCTGGTCGTCCTGTCCGTCCGGCGGGTGGAGCACCTGGCCCGCCACCAGGCCCTTCCTCTGGAGTTCTGATGTCCATGGCGACGCGATCCTCCACCCTGCACCGCTTCCGGGACAGCTCGTACGACGTTGTGCGTGGGGCGCTGCTCTCCTACCGGGCCTTGTTCACCTGGCTCAACCCGCTCGGGTACCTCAGCTCCCGGATCGTCCGGCCGATCGGCATGGCCATCACCTTCACCTCGCTGTCGTCCTACTACGGGGCGGGCATCGGCAGGATGCTGGTCGGCTCGAGCCTGCTTGCCGGTGCCGGTGCCGTCGTTTACGGCATGGCGCTGGCCATCGGCAACGAGAGGTCGTTCGGAACCCTCGGCTCATGGCTGGCGTCCCCCCAGAACAAACTCGGCACCGCCTGCCAGCGCGCCCTCCCGCACATCGTCGACGGCTTCGTGGGCGGGCTGTGTACCTACGTGATCTGCTGCCTCCTCTATCGCGTGTTCCCGCTCGACGTGCCGATGTTCGCGGCGATTCTCGCACTGGGCGTGTTCACCACGGCCGGACTCGGCATGGTCCTCTCGGCACTGGCCCTCGTGGTGGAGGACATCTTCATCGGGCCGAACGCCGCTGACCTGGCCCTCATGGTGCTGACCGGCACCCTGGTTCCCGTGCACGACCTGCCCGGCTTCCTTCAGCCGGTCAGTGAGGCGATGCCGCTCACCCACGCCATGAGATGGGCGGACGCCGGCATCAACGGCGCCCCTTGGGAGTCTTCTCTGGTGGTATCGGAACTCGCCGTCGGTGCCGTCTGGTTCGTGGCCGGATCGGGCATGCTTCTCTTCGCAGCCCGCCGCGCCGCCGCTCGCACATCCTTGACCTGAAATCCGTTCAGGCGGTGCCATTCGTGGCGACCCCCACCGGATATCGGGGGCCGCCACGGGGGCATGCTGGATTCGTGATGTTTCAGGGGCGGGGGTGCGATCGGCTCAGGTATCGGTTGCCCCATTCGCTGAGGCCCGTCACCTCCGGGCCGAACCAGTGCGGCAGTCGGAATGCTTGCGCCTGCTCGAGGTCATCGAATTCAACCTCGACCACCCGCAGCCCTTCATGCGTTCCGCCATATACGTCGACCACGGCCTCGGGCCCGTCGACCGCCTCCCCCAGTGGAACTGACCAGCGGTCCTTTTCCAGTCGGTCGGTGGTCAGCTTCCAAAGCCGCAGGAAGTCCTCGCCGGAAATCGGGAATTCCACTTCTGAGCGGACGTTCGCCGTCCCGTCGTACTCGGAGGACGGCGCCTTCACCGTCATCAGGAACGTATGGTCCACCGCACGGATGCGTACCTCCACGTCCGCCTCCGGCGCCGACAGGTAAGCCTGCCGTATGCGGGCCCGACGGCTGTCCTCCGGGATCTTCCAGTCGCGCACCACCTGGAATTTGCGCTCTATCTCCAAATCTTCCACAAGTCACTCCTCTGTTCGCACGGTAATACTTGAAGGTTGCACTCGCTGATCGTTGGTGTCAATGAATGCGTGACATCTCGATCATTGCTTGCCGGGTATCTGGTGTGGCTGATCCTGTTCCGGGTAGACGGAAGACGGCAACGCTCCGGCGTCGTTGAGAAGGTCCTTGCCTGCCTCGACTGAAGGGCGTCGCGTCTCCGGCATCGATGCACCTGTGGGAGTGTTCAAGGGTTTTCAATAGACATGTGAGATTGCCTCAACTAATTCAAGCTGTTCATGGCCTACCCCGGGGTCTTCTACAGCGACGACGGCCAGATCCTGCGGGCCATGCAGCGGGCCGCGGGCAATGGCGGGCTGATCATGATGCACGCCGAGAACGGCATCGCGATCGACGTGCTCGTCGAGCAGGCCCTGGCGCGCGGGGAGACGGACCCGTGCCACCACGGCGAGGTCCGCAAGGTGCTGCTGGAGGCGGAGGCCACCCACCGCGCCATCCAGCTCGCGAGGGTCGCCGGGGCTCTCCTCTACGTGGTCCACGTCTCGGCGGAGGAGGCGGTCGCGGAGCTGGCCGCAGCTCGTGACAAGGGCCTGCCGGTCTTCGGCGAGACCTGCCCGCAGTACGTCTTCCTGTCCACCGACAACCTGGAAGAGCCGGACTTCCAGGGCGCGAAGTACGTCTGCTCGACCCCGCTGCGACCGCGCGAGCACCAGGCGGCGCTGTGGCGGGGGCTGCGTACGAACGATCTCCAGGTGGTCTCCACGGACCACTGCCCGTTCTGCTTCCGGGGGCAGAAGGGGCTCGGCCGCGGAGACTTCTCGAAGATCCCGAACGGTCTCCCGGGGGTGGAGAACCGCATGGACCTCCTTCACCAGGCGGTCCTGGACGGGCACATCAGCCGGCGTCGCTGGATCGAGATCGCGTGCGCGACTCCGGCCCGGATGTTCGGCCTCTATCCGCAGAAGGGCACGATCGCGCCGGGTTCCGATGCCGACATCGTCCTCTACGATCCGCACGCCGAGCAGGTCATCTCCGCCGAGACGCACCACATGAACGTGGACTACTCGGCGTACGAGGGCAAGCGGATCACCGGACGCGTCGACACGGTCCTCTCGCGCGGCGAACTCGTCATCGACCGGCGGGAGTTCACGGGCCGGGCCGGCCACGGCGCCTTCATCCCCCGCTCCACCTGCCAGTACCTGTAAGCCGCAAGCCCGCACGCAGCAAGGAGCAGCCAGCCATGGACTTCGGCCTCGTCCTGCAAACCGATCCGCCCGCCTCCCAGGTGATCAGCCTCATGAAGCGCGGCGAGCGCAACGGCTTCCGCTACGGCTGGACCTTCGACTCGGCCGTGCTGTGGCAGGAGCCGTTCGTCATCTACAGCCAGATCCTCGCCAACACCCAGCGCATGCGCGTCGGTCCGATGGTCACCAACCCGGGCACCCGCACCTGGGAGGTCACCGCCTCCACCTTCGCCACCCTCAACGACATGTACGGCAACCGCACGGTGTGCGGGATCGGCCGCGGGGACTCGGCGATGCGGGTCGCCGGCCGCGCGCCGAACACCCTGGCCCGCCTCGGCGAGGCCATCGACGTCATCCGCGACCTGGCCGAGGGACGTGAGGCCGGCCGCGCCGGGAACCCGTCCACCGACTTCGTCCCCGACGAGATCGTCGACCGCTTCTGCCTGCTGGGCCCCGCCGAGGCCCACATCGAGAAGCTCCGCGCCCTGCAGGCCCTGGGCGTCGACCAGTTCGCCCTCTACGACATGCACGACGCCCGGGAAACGACCATCGACGCGTACGGCGCCGACATCATCCCGTCGTTCCGCTGATCTCCAGTGACCCGCTCCACACCAGGTCGCCGGCCGAGCGGCCCACCGTGATCCGGTACCTGCCGGGCTCCGTGCGCCAGGCCTCCTCGGCTTCGGACCAGTGCCGCAGCGCGTGCGGCGACACCTCCACGACGGCGGTCGCCGACGCGCCGGCTTCCGCGTGGACCGCGGCGTAGCCGGCGAACCAGCGGACCGGACGCTCGACGGTGGATTCCGGGCGGGCGAGGTACACCTGAACGACCTCGCGGCCGGGCCGGTCGCCCGTGTTGCGCACCCGGACGCGGACCGTGAACGGGGAGCCTTCCGTGACCTGCGCCGGGGCATGGACCGCCTCGTACTCCCAGGTGGTGTAGCCCAGACCGTGGCCGAACCAGTAGGCGGGCCGCCTGCCGGTGCGGAGCCAGGCCCGGTGCCCGATGTGCAGGCCGTCCCCGTAGGCGAGCCGGCCGTCGACGGGGTGCGCGTGGGTGACGTGTGCGTCGGACAAGGCGGCCGCCCAGGTGGTGGGGAGGCGGCCGGCCGGCTCGGCGTCCCCGAACAGGACGTCGGCGAGCCCGGCGCCGGCCTGCTGCCCGGGGAACCAGGTGAGCAGCACCGCGCCCACTTCGTCGCGCCAGGGCAGTTCGACGGGCCCGCCGCTGTTGACCACGGCGATGGTGCGCCGGTTGACCGCCGCGACGGCGCGGACCAGTGCGTCCTGGTGGCCGCCCAGGGAGAGGTCGCCACGGTCGTGGCCCTCGGTCTCGGTGTGTTCGGTGGTGCCGACGACCACGATCACCGCGTCCGCGTCGCGGGCCGCCCGCACCGCTTCGGCGAGCGCGGCCGCCGCCTGCGGATCCGGGGGCGCCGCCGCGACGATCGTGGCGCGCCCGGCGCCGGGGACCAGCTCGCGCCGGGCCGTCAGGAGAACGGGCTCCGTCGTGTCCAGGGTCGCCCGCACCGTGTGGAGGGGCGGGTTCACATGGACGACGGCCGGGTCGTCGGTGGTGCAGGGGAACGCGCCCTCCAGCACGGTCCGGCCGCCGAGGACGAGCTCCATGCGGCCGAAGCCGGCGATGCCGAAGGTCCATTCCCCCGTCGCCCCCGGCCGTACGAGCGCGCTGATCTCCACCGTCCGAGCGGCGGGAACCACGGGCGGCTCCAACTGCCGCCCGGACAGCCGGTGTTCCGCGTGCAGCTCACGGCCCGCCTCGTCCAGGAGGCGCAGCAGCACACCGGGCTCACCCGACCGCGGGTCGCTGCACCAGCCGGTGTCGAGGGGCGCCGGGGGAACGTCCAGTCCCGGACCCGGTACGTGCACCACCTGGGCCAGACCGTCCAGCCGGGCGCGGATCCCGTCGAGCGGAGTGACCACGTGCGAGGGGAAGACCCCCGCGCTGCCTCCGCCCTGCACCCGGGGGGAGGCGGCGTGCACGCCGATGACGGCGACCTTTGCCAGCGAGGACGGGTCGAGCGGGAGCCCCTCGCGGTTGCTCAGCAGCACGGATCCGGCGGCCACGGTGCGGCGCAGCAGCGCCCGCGTGTCGTCCGGCCCGAATGCCGGGGTGCGCGGCCGCCGGCTCGGTGCGAGCGCCCCCACGCGTTCGGCCAGTCGCAGCAGGCGCCGCACCTTCTCGTCGACGGCCCGCTCGGGCACGCGGCCGTCCTTCACGGCCTGGACGAGGGACGCCCCCCACGGGCCCTGCGGTCCCGGCATCGCCAGGTCGAGTGCGGCGAGGGCCGGTTCCAGGGTCGAACGCAGCGCGCCCCAGTCGGAGACGACCACCCCGTCGAAGCCCCAGTCGCCCTTGAGGGGCTCGGCGAGCAGCGGACTGGCGGTCATGGTCGCGCCGTTCACGCTGTTGTAGCCCGCCATCACCAGCCATACGCCCGCCCCGACGGCAGCCTCGAACGGAGCCAGGTACACCTCCCTCAGCACCCGCTCGCAGACGCGCACGTCCACGTGCATCCGCCCGGTCTCGGAGTCGTTGGCCACGTAGTGCTTGGCCGTGGCCGCCACCCCCGCCGCCTGGATGCCCCGGACGAGCGCCGCGCCCGTGCGGCCCGTCAGCAGGGGATCCTCCGAGAAGCACTCGAAGTGCCGGCCGCCCAGGGGCGTGCGATGCAGGTTGAGCGTCGGCGCCAGGACGACGTCCACGCCCTTGCGGACCGCTTCCGAAGCGAGCAGGCCCCCCAGCTCCTCGACCAGGTCCTCGTCCCACAGCGCGCCGATCGCGGACGCCGAGGGCAGCAGGGCGGAGGTCAGCCGCTCGTCCCAGGCCTCTCCCCGCACCCCTGCGGGACCGTCGGAGGTCACCATCTCGCGCAGGCCGACGGCCTGTTCGCCCGCCGTCCGCCACGTCGTCGCCCCCGACAGCAGCCGCACCTTCTGCACCAGATCGAGCTTCTCCAGCAGTCGATCGAGCATGTCCTCGCCCATCCCCACCCCATTCACGTCATCCGCTCCTCACCCATGGGAGAAGACCCGGCCCTCCCCGTTGTTCGGACGGGGAGGGCCGGGCCCGTACGGAGGGCCGACCGGGTCAGGGCAGCCGGTACTCCGCGTTCAGTGCCGCGCCGTCACGTGCTCAGCTGTAGACGCCGAACTCGTAGAGCGAGTAGCCCCAGGCGGTGCCGCGTGCCGTCAGGTTCAGTCGCACGTGGCGGGCGGTCGCCGACACGTTGATCGTGTCGATGTCACCGTTGCCGGTGGTGGTGGAGTGGACCGTGCGCCAGTTGGTGCCGTCGTCGGAGAGCTGCACCTCGTAGGACTTGGCGTAGGCCGGGTCCCAGACCAGTTGCAGGGTGCGGATCGCGGTGGAAGCACCGAGGTCCACCTGGATCCACTGCGGGTCGCTCCAGTCACTGGCCCAGCGGGTACCGGCCTTGCCGTCGGTCGCGTTGCCCGGAGCGCAGGGGCAGTCGCCGTACCCGGCCTGGAAGGAGGAGGCGGTGGCCGGCTTGTTCAGCGCCACGTTCGTGCCGCTCACGGGCGGGGCGACCACCTTGACGGACTTGGTCTCGATGCCCGCGTTGCCGTGGCCGTCCTCCGCCTGGATGTACACCTTCCAGACGCCGAGCTTCTCGGGAGCGGTGACCGCGAAGGTCCCGTTGCCCGTCGAGCGCCACTGCGCCTCGACCAGGCGCTTGTCGCCGTTCGCGTAGTTTCCGCTGAGGAAGACCTTGTACGTCAGCGGGTCGTTCTGCGGGTCGCTGATGTTCGCGCGGACGGTGAACTCGCCCCCGGCCGGGGCGTTGGAGGCCTTGTCGACGACCATGCTGCTGATGACCGGCGGCGTGTTGTCGCCCGCGGTCGATCCGGTGTACGCCTTCTTCACCGCGTAGTACGACAGCCGCTTGAGCCCGTCGGGCAGCAGGTTGAACCAGATGCCCCCGAAGTCGTGCTCGATGCCGTAGTGGAACATCGTGGCGCCCAGGGCCACGCCCTGGTGGCCGGTGATGCAGTTCCAGGCGGTGGTGTAGCCCTCGGCGGTCTGCACGTCGGTCTTCTGATCGGGAACGCCGTTCGCGTCGTTCGCCACCTCCCACTCGCCGGCCGGTCCCGTCTCGGTGATGATGTAGGGCTTGTTGTAACCGCCGTCCACCCAGTCCTGCTTCACCCCGCAGATGTCGCCGTAGGAGTTCATCGAGTACAGGTCGAGGTCCGGGGCGTTGCGCTTGTAGTACGGCCACGCCCCCGTCCAGGCGTCGGTCGAGGTGACCGGGTGGTCCGGGTCGATGGTGTGGATCTTCTTGGCCACGTCGTTCACGAACGTGGTGTAGGCGCCCCGTTGTGCCTCCAGTTCGGTGCCGCTGTAGCAGTTCTGCAGGCCGAGCACGGATTCGTTGCCGACGTTCCACATGAGCGTCGCCGGGTGCGACTTGTAGGTGTCCACCCACTTCGCGAACTCGGTCAGCATGGTGCTCTTGTACGCGGCGTCCGTCACGTAGTTGACGCAGCCGCCCGAGCCGGGTCCGCCGCCGGGCTGCAGCCAGAAGCCGTTGATCACCCGGATGCCGTTCGCCGCGGCCGTGTCGAGCAGGGGTTTGCTCGACGCGTCCGTGCCCCAGGTGCGGATGGTGTTGACGCCCATGGACCTCACGTCGGGCATGTACTTCGGGGCGTCGGCGAAGGAAGGGCCCCAGGTCAGGCCCTTGACGGTGTACGGCTGCCCGCCCACGGTCAGCTGCCAGTTGCTCTGGGAGCCGGCCACGCGCACGGCGCCCTGGACCGGGGGCTCCTGCGTGGTGGTGCCGTAGACCTGGAACTCCCAGAGGGAGTAGCCGTAACCGCCGGAGCGGACCAGGCCGTTCATCCGTACGTACCGGCCGCTGCCGGAGAGGGCGAGCTCGTCGGTGCCGCCGTCGCTGCCGGTGACGGACTTGGCGGTGCGCCAGTTCGTGCCGTCGTCCGAGACCTGGATCTCGTAGTTCTTGCCGAACGCGCCCTCCCAGGTGAGGACGACGCGGCTGAGGCTGCGGCTCGCGCCGAGGTCGACCTGGATCCACTCGGCGTCGCGCCACTGGCTGGCCCAGCGGGTACCGGTGAGGTTCCCGTCGAACGCGGCGGCCGCGGAGTAGCCCTCGCCCTCCTGGGAGGAGGCGGTGGCCGGCTTGCCCTGGGAGAGCAGGGTTTCCGCGGCGACCGCGGCGGGGGCGCCGGCCAGGGTGAGCGAGGACGCGAAGAGCGCGCCGAGGGTGACGAGGGCGGCCGCGCAGCGCGTGCGGCGGGGACTGGTTCTGGTGGAGGGAGGGGGGAACATTGCGGCTCCTGGTGTCAATTGCGGGGGAATGCCCCCGGGCCGCGGTGGCAGGGTGGAAACCGGGCCCGGGGAGTGGGGGCCGGTTCCGCGGGGGACCGCCGGAACCGGTGGGGGAGGCGGGGCGGCTCAGGGGAAGGAGACCACCGTGGAGGGAACCGTCGAGGTGCCGGCCGGGACCGTGGACGCCCCGGTGTCGTTGATGACGTGCTCGTAGTGGCCGTTGCCGCCGAGCGACACCGTCAGGAGGCTGTGGAACTTCACTCCGGGCTTGACGGGGGCCTTGAAGCCGTGGTCCTGGCGGATGTTCGGGTCCACGTTGTAGTTGCAGTAGCTGCCCAGGCCCCACGCCTCGTGGGTGGTCACCGAGTCGTCGACCCGGTAGGCGGCGTAGCCCTTGGTGGCGCCGTTCTGGATGGCGGCCTGGTTCGGGGCGTCGTAGGCCTTCTCGTTCTGGTAGAAGACCGTCTTTCCGCGCTCGCCGTACCACTCCACGTCGTACTTGTTGAAGTGCTCGACGAACAGACCCGTGGCCAGGACGTCGTCACCGTTCACCCGCACCCCGTAGTCGGCGCGGTTGGTCTCCCAGCCCACGCCCTCGCCGTGGTCGGCGCGCCACACCCAGGTGTGGTCGACGATGGTGTCGTCGCTGTTGACGACCATGCTGGTCGTCGCCTTGCCGGCGCCCGCTCCGCCGACGCGGATGTAGACGTCCTGAACGGTCGTCGGGTTCGCGGAGTGGTCGGCCGAAGCACCGGCCGGGCCGACCTCCAGCAGGGTCGGGGAGTTGACCGGTCCGGCGTCGATGAGGAAGCCGGCGAGCCTGACCCCGTCCACGTCGGCGACCTTCATCGCGGTCACCCCGTTGTCCGGGATGACGGTCGCCAGGCCCAGGCCCAGCACGATCGTGCCGGGGCGGTTGACGTTGATGGTCCGGTCGACGTGGTAGATCCCGGGCGTGAACAACAGGTTCAGGCCCTGGGCGAGCGCGCTGTTGATGGTGGCGGCCGTGGCTCCGGGCTTGACCACGTAGAACTTGCTCAGCGGGACCGACTCGCCCTGCGCCGCGCCGCCCGCCCAGCTGGTGCCGCGGGCGTTGGTGCGCTTGGCCGGTGCGAAGACCTTGTACTCGTTGCCGTCCAGGTAGAGGAAGGGCTTCTCGCGGGAGACGGGAGTGGTGTCGAGGGTGGTGTAGCGGGGCTCCGGGAAGGAGTTGGCCGGAGCGCCCTCGACACCGGAGAAGGTCATGTTCCACACGCCGTTGGTCCAGCCGCCGATGGCGCTGTCGCGGGTGTACCACTGCTGCTGCGAGTACGGGCCGACCGTGCCGTCGACCTTGCTGTCGGCGATGTAGCCGCCACTGGCCCAGCCGTACCCGGCGGGGGCGAGGTTGAGATCGCCCTTGACGTGCATCCGGCGGAAGGAAGCCGCCTGGGACACCGCCCAGCGGTTCGTGCCGCTGACGGGCTTGACGGCGAGGTTCTCCGCGGAGCGCCAGAAGTTCTGGGTGGCATTGCCGCCGAACCAGCCGGCGTCCACGGTCACGTCGCCGTTGAACGTCGTGTCGTCCGGGTTCAGGCCGAGCCCGGCGATCTGGGTGTAGAAGCCGATCTGGGCGTTGATGTTGTCGTACGTGCCCGGCTTGAACAGGAAGGCGTGCCGGCCGCTGCCGAACTGCGCCGACTCCTGCTCGCGGAACACCTGGTCCAGCTTGTCCTGGATGCCGGGCGTGGCGGGGTCGATGACGTGCACGTTGGGGCCCAGGTCGCCGCCGCCCGGCAGGGTCGGCCCGCCCCCGTCGCCGCCGCTGGTGCCGAACACCTTGAACTCCCAGAGCGAGTAGCCGTAGCCGGTGGCCCTGGAGACGCCCTGCATGCGGACGTAGCGGGCGGTCCCGGTGATGTTCACGGTTTCGGTGCCGCCGGCGCCGGTGGTCGTGGAGTGCGCCGTGGACCAGTCGGTGCCGTTGAGCGACAACTCGATCCGGTACGCCTTGGCGTAGGCGGCCTCCCACTGCAGCACGACCTTGCTCAGCTCGGTGGCGGCGCCGAGGTCCACCTGAAGCCACTGGGCGTCGGAGGCGGCGCTGGACCAGCGCGAGCCGTCGTTGCCGTCGACGGCGTCGGTGGCCGGGGTGCCGTAGTGCTCCTGGCTGGAGGCCGTCACCGCCTTGCCCTGGGACACCGGCGCCGGCTCGGCCGAGGCGGCGGGGGCCACCGGTGCCAGGGCGAGCAGGCTGCCGAAGAGAGCGGTCGTGACCGCCCCGGCGATCCCCCTCCGGGGGGAGGCGGGCCGTCGTCCGCGGGGCAACGCATCGACAGGTATGCCAGTGGGCATTGGTGCTCCTTTAACGAACCTGAAACGGGAGAGCGCTCTCCAGACCTTGCCCGTAACGCGATCGGCCGGTCAAGGAGCGTGACGCCTTTTCTTTCAGCTTTCATTAAGTTCCGAGGTGGAGACGGACGGATCTCTCACGACCTGTCACATTCCGTCGTCCGGTGAGGGGTTGGGCCGCCCCGGTCATGCTGCGGGTGGGCAGCGGCGGGCAGCCGTGAGCAGCCGTGGGGTGGTCGTGCCACGGCTGCTGAGGGGGCATTCCGGCGCGCGGGCGGGGGTGTTCACCGCGAACGGCCTGATGGCCCGGGGGCTCGTCGGGTTCTGCGCGAGCACGGGGCCGGGCCGAACCCGGACGCACGGCAACCCTCCCGTGGGGAGCCGGGAGGGTGCTGGGCCCGGGATGGTCCGGAGCCACACCATAAGCACCGGAACGCGCAGGCCGGTAGGCATATGGCAGGGGAAGTTCCGGATGCTTCATCCGTCCGCCCGGGCCCACCGCCGCAGGCTCGGCCGGGTGTTCCGGCCGAGCGTTCTGCGGGCGGCGAGGGGGCGGGGCAGGGGCCGGGGGGAGGGGTTGGAGGGAGGGGCGGAGGGAGGGGCGAGGACGGTCGACGGTGCCGGCGGGGAACGGAATCCGGCCGGGACCGTGGGCGGGCCGCCGGGCCGCCGGGCCGCCAGGCCGCCAGGCCGCCGGACTTACGCGTGGAGCCCGCGGTGGCTGCGGACGATGTCCGCGTAGCGGCGGCCGCTGGTCTTCACCGTGCGCTTCTGGGTCGCGTAGTCGACGTGGACGAGGCCGAAGCGCTTGTCGTAGCCGTAGGCCCACTCGAAGTTGTCCAGCAGGGACCAGGCGTAGTAGCCGGCGAGCGGGGCGCCCTGGCGCACGGCGCGGGCGCAGGCCGCCAGGTGCTGTTCGAGGTAGGCGGTGCGCCCGGGGTCGTCGACCGCGCCGTCGGGGCCGACGGTGTCGGGGAACGCGGAGCCGTTCTCGGTGACGTAGAGCTTCCGCACGCCGTAGTCGTTGGTGAGGCGCAGCAGCAGGGACTCGATGCCGTTGGCGTCGATCTGCCAGTCCAGGCCGGTGCGCGGCACGTCCGGGAGGCGGACCTCGCGGGCGAAGGGGACCGGCCCGTCGGGGTCGTCGGTGACGGTGGCGGGGAAGTAGTAGTTCAGGCCGTGCCAGTCGAGGGGTGCGGCGATGATGTCCAGGTCGCCGGGGCGCTCGGGCAGCTCCACCCCGTACAGCTCCCGCATGTCGGTGGGGAAGCCGCGTCCGTAGACGGGGTCGAGCCACCAGCGGTTGGTGTGCCCGTCCATGCGGACGGCGGCGGCGATGTCCTCGGGCCGGTCCGTGGCGGGTACCACCGTGGAGTGGTTGGTGACGAGGCCGATCTGCGCGCCGGGTGCTGCGGCACGGATGGCCTGGGCGGCCAGGCCGTGGCCCAGCAGCAGGTGGTACGAGGCCTGGACGGCGGCGGTCAGGTCGGTCAGGCCGGGGGCCATGCGGCCTTCCAGGTGGCCGATCCAGCCCGAGCAGAGCGGTTCGTTGAGGGTGGCCCACTGGGTGACGCGGTCGCCGAGCCGTTCCGCGACGGCGGAGGTGTAGGTGGCCAGGTGTTCGGCTGTCTCCCGGACGGTCCAGCCGCCGCGGTCCTGCAGGGCCTGGGGGAGGTCCCAGTGGTAGAGGGTCACCGAGGGGGTGATGCCGGCCTCCAGGAGCCCGTCGATCACCTTGTCGTAGAAGTCGAGGCCCCGGGCGTTGACCGGTCCGGAGCCGTCGGGGACGATGCGCGGCCAGGCGATCGACATGCGGTAGGCGTCGGTGCCCAGCTGCTTCATGAGGGCGATGTCCTCGGGCCACCGGTGGTAGTGGTCGCAGGCCTCGTCGCCGGTGTCCCCGTTGTCGATCTTTCCGGGGGTATGGGAGAACGTGTCCCAGATGGACGGCCCGCGGCCGTCCTCCTTGACGGCTCCCTCTATCTGGTACGCGGAAGTGGCCGTGCCCCAGGCGAAGTTCTGGGGGAAGGCGCCGAGGTCAATGGAATCCGACACAGCAAACCTTTCGAAGGTCAGGGGAGGAGGGGCTACTTGACCGCGCCGGCGGTCAGCCCGGTCACGAGGTAGCGCTGGAGGAGGAGGAAGCCGCCGACGACGGGCAGGCTCACGACGAGCGAGGCGGCCATGACCTGGTTCCAGTACACGTCGTTCTGTGTCGAGTAGCCCTGCAGGCCCACGGCGAGGGTGCGGGTCGCGTCGTTGGTCATCACCGAGGCGAACAGCACTTCGCCCCAGGCCGTCATGAAGGCGTAGACGGCGACGGCGACGATGCCGGGGATCGCGGCGGGCACGATGACGCGGAAGAGGGCGCCGAGCGGGCCGCAGCCGTCGACCTTGGCGGCCTCGTCGAGGTCCCGGGGGACCGAGTCGAAGTACCCGATCAGCATCCAGATCGAGAACGGCAGCGAGAACGTCAGGTAGGTGAGGATCAGCCCGGCGCGCGAGCCGAACAGTGCGATCCCGGTGGCGTTGCCGATGTTGACGTAGATGAGGAACAGCGGCAGCAGGAAGAGGATGCCGGGGAACATCTGCGTCGACAGCACCGTGACGGTGAAGACCCGCTTGCCCCGGAAGGAGTAGCGGCTGACGGCGTAGGCCGCGAAGATCGCGATGACGACGGAGAAGACGGTCGCCGAACCGGCCACGATCAGCGAGTTCATGAAGTAGTCGCCGAGGGGGACGGTCTTCCAGATGTCGAAGTACGGCTGGACGGTCAGGCCCGAGGGGATCCACTGGAACTTCCCCGACACGTCCTGCAGCGGCTTGAGCGAACTGGAGATCATGACGTACACCGGGAGCAGGACGAAGCCGGTGAGGAGCGTCAGGAACACCAGCCGGCTCGCGAGGAACGACTTGGGGGGCGCCATGGGCGACCGGGACTGCACCGCCTGAGTGTGCTTAGGCATCGGTGGCGCTCCTTCCTCGGGAGGTGAACAGGAGGTAGAGGCCGGTCACCACGAGCAGGAACAGCAGCAGCAGGACGGACATCGCGGAGCCGGTGCCGAAGTTCCAGGTCTGGAACGAGGACTGGTAGATGTGGATGGAGATGAGGTCGGCCGACTCCGGCGCCGACTTTCCGAACAGGACGAACGGCGTGTTGAAGTCGTTGAACGTCCACAGGAACAGCACCAGGATCAGGACCTGGTTGACCGGGCGCAGCGAGGGGAGCGTGATGCGGCGGATCTGCTGCCAGACGCCCGCCCCGTCCAGGGCCGCGGCCTCGTAGATCTCGCGGGGGATGTTCTGCAGGCCGGCCATCATGATCAGGAAGGCGAAGGGCCAGCCCTTCCAGACCGAGACGACCAGCAGGGTGATGAAGGCGTTGTCGCCGATGAGCCAGAACGGCGGGCTGTCGGTGAGGCCGAGCTGGTCGTGGATGACGTGGTTCACCAGGCCGTTGTCGCGCTGGAACATGAAGGCCCAGGTGATGACGGCGGCGTAGACGGGCAGTGCGTACGGCACCAGGAAGATGGTGCGCAGGATGCCCCGGCCCCTGAACGTCTCCTGCATGAAGATCGCGGCCGCCGTGCCGATCAGCCAGCACAGGCCCACCGAGAAGAAGGTGAACAGGCACGTGGTGAAGAAGGAGCTGAGCAGCGCCTGGCCGACCGGTGCGTCGAGATCGACGGTCAGGGCGTAGTTGTCCAGGCCGGACCAGGGCGCGTTGCCCCAGTCGCGCAGGTAGAACTGGGTGAGCTCCTTGAAGCTGACCACGATGCCGATGACCATCGGGATCAGGTGGACCAGGAGCTCGAGGACGAGTGCGGGGAGCAGCAGCAGGTACGGCAGGGAGATCCGGCGGAGCCGCCCGGAGCGGCGGGTGCGCGGCGCCGCTCCGGGCTGGTTCTTCCGTACCGTCCGCCTGCCCGTACGAGGGGGTGCGGTGGTGGTCATGAGGTATCCGGTATCCGTGCCTACTTCTTGGGCATCTGCTGCTGGGCCTTCTCGAGCTTGGCCTTCACCGACTCCAGCGTCACCGGGCGGCCGGCCGCCGTGTCGGCGAAGAGCTCCTTGACCGCGGTGCCCACCACCGTCTCGAACTGCGACTCCTCGGCGACCTGGGGGAGGGCGGCGGCGCTCTTCGCGAGGGTGTCGCGCAGGACGGCCAGGCCGGGGGTGTTGAACGCGGGGTCCGCCTGCGCGGACTTCACCGGCGGGATGGAGCCGTAGGCCTTGTTGAGGATCTTCTGCTCCTCGTCACCGGTCATGAAGTTCACGAACTTCGTGGCGCCGTCGATGTTCTTGGTGTTCTTGAAGACGGCCATGTTGATGCCGGCGACCATGGAGTTGGTGGAGGTGCCCTGACCCGGCGCGCCGGACTGGACGGGCGCGGGGACCACGCCCCACTCGTCCTCCTTCATGCCCTGCGCGGCGAACGTGGCCGACGCGGTCTGCCACAGCACCATGGCGGTCTTGCCCTTGGCGAAGTCGCTCAGTGACTGGTTCTGGGAGTACTCGGCGTTGCCCTTGGCGACGATCTGCGCGTCGGCCATCAGATCGACGTACTGCTTCACGGCCTTGACCGCACCGTCGGAGGTGAAGTCGGCCTTGCCGTCGGCGGTGAAGAAGTCCGCACCGTGCTGCTTGCCCAGGACGAAGACCTGGTGGATGTTGTTCGACAGGTTGGAGCCCTCGACGCCGAACCCGGCCTTGCCGTCCTTGGTCAGCTGCTTGCCGGTGGAGACCAGCTCGTCCCAGGTGGTCGGGGGCTTGGTGACGCCGGCGTCGGCGAACGCCTTCTTGTTGTAGTAGAGCGCGTAGGCCATGGAGTACAGCGGGACGGCCGCCGGGTCCTGGCCCTGGACGCCGGTGGAGCCCAGCGCCGACTCCACGAACCGGTCCTTGCCGCCGACCTTCTCGAAGTTCTTGGCGTCCCACGGGAGCAGCGCGCCACTGGCCTGGAGCGAGGCGCTCCAGGTGTTCCCGATGTTCAGGACGTCGGGGCCCTGGCCGGAGGTGGTCGCGGTCAGGATGCGGTTGAGCAGGTCGCCCCACGGCACGACCTCGAGCTTGACCTTGATGCCCGTCTGCTTCTCGAACTTGTCGAGCTCCGGCTGGAGGACCTGCTTGTCGACTTCCAGGCTCGATCCCTGGTTGGAGGCCCAGTAGGTCAGCGTCTTCGGCTGCTCGTTGGACCCGGTCCCGCCGGTGGAGCCGCCCCCACCACAGGCAGCCGCCCCGAGGGCGAGGGAGAGGGTGACGGCGCCGACCGCTGCGACTCTGATTCTGCGCATGGCTCCATGGGCCTTTCAGGAAGGAACGGGATGCCGACTGCGGGGTGGGGGGCGGACGTTCCGCGGTTCGCCCCCAAAACCACATGGCTTAATTTAGGATGTGAGTTAAACCTCAAGCGAAGGACTCGTCAAGAGCGTTCACGCAGGTATCTTGCAGGTACGGGCATCGATGACAGGGGACAGAGTGCGAGTACGTAGCGGCAGAACAGTGCGTGACCTGCGGCGGGAGAACCGAACCGCTGTTCTGCAACGGTTGTATTTCGACGGCCCCCTGAGCCGCTTCTCTCTGGGCCCCGCCACGGGGCTGAGCTCCGGCTCGATCAGCAACGTGGTCGCGGAGCTGGTCACCGACGGCCTGGTCGAGGAAGCCGGGAGCGTGGAGTCGGCCGGCGGACGCCCCCGGACCCTGCTCCGCGTCAGCCCCGACAGCGGCTACATGATCGGCGTGGACGTCGGCGAGACCCGCATCCGCATCGAGCTCTTCGACCTGACCCTGACCGAACTCGCACGCGTGGAGCGCCCCCTGGAGGCGGCCGGGCCCCGCCGCATCGACCGCTACGAGGTCACCGTCGTGGTGCGACACCTCCGCGAGGGCATCGCCGAGGTCCTGCGCACGGCCGGCATCGCACCCGAGCGGCTCCTCGGCGTCGGCATCGGCGTCCCCGGCATCGTCGCGCGGACCGAGGACGGCGCCGTCGTCCACGGCCAGACCATCGGCTGGGACGCGGTCCCCCTGGAGCGGATGCTGCGCGACTCCCACCTGCTGCCCGAAACCGTCCCGTACTACATCGACAACGGGGCCAAAACCCTCGGCCAGGCCGAAATGTGGTTCGGCGCCGGACGCGGGGCGCACAACGCCGTCGTCGTGCTCTTCGGCTCCGGCGTCGGCGCCTGCGTGGTCAGCGACGACACCCGGACCGGCCGCGCCATCGAGTGGGGACACCTGACCGTGCGCGTCCGCGGGCGCCGCTGCCGCTGCGGAGCCCAGGGCTGCCTGGAGGCGTACGCGGGGGCCGAAGCCCTCCTGGAACGCTGGGCCGAGGCCGGCGGACGCCCGCCGGCCGACGCCGACGAGGAGACCGCGCTGACCGCGATGCTCGCCGCCGCCTACCCCGAGCCGGGCCCCGACGGCGCCGCCCCCCGGGCCGACACGACCGCCCTGGCCGTCCTGGAGGAGACCGCCGAATACCTCGGCGCGGGATTCTCCGACCTGATCAACCTCTTCCAGCCCGAACGGATCCTCGTCGGCGGCTGGGCCGGCCTGCAGCTCGGCACCCGCTTCCTGGAATCCGTACGGTCCTACGCCACCTCCTACGCCCTGTCGTATCCGGCGGCCAACGTCCGCATCGACCTGGGAACCTTCGGCCCAGACGCCGTCACCGTCGGCGCGGGAATCCTGCCCCTCGCCGACTTCTTCGCCCGCGGCGGACACCGCACGGAACCCGAACGCGAGGAGCCGCTCCCGGCCTGGCGGACCACGCTGCAGGAACGGGCGGCACACTGACCGCCCGGCCCACCCCGCAGCCCGCGCGGTGGGCCGGCCCGTATCCGGGCGCTACCTCTCCAGAGGGGCGACCCCGTCACCGGCCGGGGACACCCGTTGACCCGCATGGTCGAAGACGTAGAGCTGCGCGAGATCGACCAGGAGCGGGATCTGCGCCCCCACCCGCACCCGGACGTGCGGTCCCGTGCGCACCACGAGGTCGCTGCGCACCGCCCCCAGCCGATCCGGGGCGGCGTCCGCCTCGGGCCCCCGGGGGGATTCCGGCGGTGCGTCCAGGACCGCCACCGACCCGGACAGCCGTTCCACGGCCCGGGTCCTGAGCCGGCCCAGGCCGCTCTGCTGCCGCCTGGGGCTTCGCCGGGGAGCGGCTGCCGGGTGCCGCGCCGCCTCCAGTTCCGCCACCACCGCGGGGCGCGAGCCCGTGTCCACGTGGACCAGCGCCTCGTGTCCCTGGTACTCGACGTGCTCGACGATGCCCGTCATGGCCGCCTCGCCCGGCCGTGCCTGGCTCGGCGGTGCGATCCGGACCGCCTCCGAACGTAGCCCGACGATGACCGGACGGCCCTGCTGGATCCGGAGCAACTGGTGGTCGGGGCTGAGGGGTTGGGGGAGCGCGAGCCGGTGGCGTCCCAGATCGATCCACATGCCCGCGCCCAGCGGCGCGTGGACGACGGCCTGGAGCAGGCTGATCCGGGGGGTGCCGATGAAGGCCGCGACGAACACGTTCGCCGGCAGGGCGTAGGTGTCCCGTGGTGAGCTGACCTGCTGGAGGACACCGCCCCGCATGACCGCCACCCGGTGCCCGAGGGACATGGCCTCGGACTGGTCGTGCGTGACGTAGACCGTGGTGACGCCGAGTTCGGCGGTCAGCCGGGCGATCTCGGCCCGCAGGTGGCCGCGGAGCTTCGCGTCCAGGCTGGAGAGCGGCTCGTCCATCAGGAACACCGACGGCCGCCGGGAGATGGCCCGGCCCATCGCCACCCGCTGGCGCTCGCCGCCGGAGAGCTGGCCGGGGAAGCGGTCGAGGAGGTCCTCGATGCCCAGCATCCGGGCCGTGGCCTCCACTTGCGGCTCGTGATCCCCGCGGGGATCGCGCAGCTTGAGCGGGAATCCGATGTTGGCGCGGCCCGTCATGTTCGGATACAGCGCGAAGCTCTGGAACACCATCGCGATGTCCCGCTCGCTCGGCGGTATGTGGTTGGCGTACTCGCCGTCGAGGTACAGCGCGCCCTCGGTGATCTCCTCCAGTCCGGCGATCATCCGCAGGACGGTGGACTTGCCGCAGCCCGAAGGCCCCAGCAGAACCAGGAACTCGCCCGGCTCGACGGTGAGGGAGACGCGCTCGACGGCGAGGGAGCTGCGCCCGTATCTCTTGCTGACATCGCGCAACACGATGGAACGACTCATGACGATCCGCCCGGAGCTGGGAAGGGTGGGGTGGGAGGGGGGTGGGGGAGTTGAGGTCAGAAGTTAGCCCAGGCCACTCCGTGAGGGAACGCCTTGGAGCAACATCCGTGAATCGGGGCCCGGTCGGGTTCGGTGGCCTGCCAACCCCTGCGGCCTGTACGGCAACCCGTGGGACTTACCGGGGAAGAAGGTTTGTCCGTAGGGGAGTTGATCGCGTCCGGTTCCTTGACTCCGGCCGAGGGTGAGCGTTAGGTTGCCGCCGTTGGGAGAGCGCTCTCCCCGGTGGATCTGGCGCCGGAAGCTCCCGGTGACCGGAGGACGCGCGCGATGAAGCGGACACTGACCGACGAACAGATCGCCCGCGCGGTCGCGCACGCCCGGGGGCCGGACACCCGGGTGCTCGGCAGCCAGGAGCTGGCCGGCGGCACCTTCAACTCCGTCCACCTGCTCACCCTGGACCGGGGCGCGGGAGGGGAGCCGGCCGTGCTCAAGGTCGCGCCACCCGCGGGCACGCCCCTCATGACCTACGAGCACGCGCTTCGACCGGAGCGCGATCGACGGCGACTACCTCCTGATGACCCACCTGGAGGGCGATCCCTGGGCGCAGCTGCGCCCAGGGATCGGCGCCGGGGACCAGGCCAGGCTCCGTACCGACCTCGGGCGCCTCGTCCGCGGACTCCACCGGGTGCGGGGTTCCTCGTTCGGTTACCCGTACGCGCATCCGCCGGCCGGCGCCGCCGCGAGCTGGCGGACCGCCTTCGAGGGCATGCTGGCCGACGTCTGCGCGGACGCCCGCCGGTTCCGCTCCCCGCTGCCCGTCCACCCCGACGAGGTCCTCGGCCTCGTCCGCGCCCGGGGCCGGCTCCTCGACCAGGTGAGGACCCCCTCGCTGGTCCACTTCGACCTGTGGGAGGGCAACATCCTGCTCGCCGAGCGGGACGGGCGCCTGGAAATCACCGGAATCCTCGACGGCGAACGGTCCTTCTGGGGTGATCCGCTCGCCGACCTGGTGTCCACCGCGCTCTTCGAGGACATCACCCGGGACCCGGCCTTCCTGTCCGGCTACCGGCCGGCCCCGCTCACGGCCGGCGAGCGCCTGCGGATCGCGATGTACCGCGCCTACCTGGCCCTGATCGTCCTCGTCGAAGGCGCACCCCGCGGCTACGACCCGCGGGCGCGCGCGCCCCTCACCGCCCGGGCCGCCGCCGACCTGCGGGCCGCACTGGACCTCCTGAGGCGGGGCGGCGGGTAGCCGTCCGCGCGGGTCGCGCCGGTCGCGCCGGTCGCGCCGTTCAGACCGCCACGGCCACGGCCACGGCCACCGCCACGGCCGCGGTGAAGCCCGGCGGGACGGCCACGTTCGTCAGGGACCAGCCCGGCAAACCGTCCGCCGGGGTGTCGCCGGCGCCCACGTAGTCGAGGGCGAGGCCCCGGGCGAGTCCGATGCCCAGGCCCTTGAGGTAGGCCTCCTTGCGCACCCAGACGCGGCCGAAGGCCGCGAGCCGTTCCGCCGGGTCCAGGGCCTCCAGCTCCGCGGATTCCCTCGGGTGCAGCTGCCCGGCGAGCTCGCCCACGGCCGAGACCGGGGGCAGCACCTCCACGTCGGCTCCCACCGGCACCGGGCCCAGGGCGATCAGCGCGAGCCGGTCGCTGTGCGACAGGGAGAAGTGGACGGGTCCGCCGGGCCCGCCGGGCCCGTCCGCCACCACCGGCCGTCCGTGGGGGCCGCCGCACGAGGGGCACGGTGCACGGGTGATCCGTACCCGGCCCGGGGCGAGGTCCAGCCAGGACCCGAGCAGCACCCGCAGCGCCACGTGGGAGGCGACGTAGCGGCGCCGGTCCTCCTCGTGCTTGAACCCTGCCGCCCTCCGGTGCTCCTCCGGGTCCAGGACCTCCGGGGCCAGCCGGGCCGCCGCGCCGTCCCGGTCGTCGGTGTCGACCAGCCACACGGCCGTCGACGCGACCGGTGAAGCGTCCGACGGTGCCTGCGCGTCCGACGGTGCCTGCGCGGCGGGCGTGAACTGCGAACCGATCGTGAGGACATGGGGCTCGAGCACGATCGATCGTTCTCCTCGGTACTGCGTCGGCGGGCGGCGGTCGACGGGCGGCGGTCTTCGTCTCAGTGTGCCGCGTTCTTCACGAGCGTGCCGATCAACGCCTCGTCCGCGGCCGTCAGCTGCGTCAGGGCCCAGGAAGTCGGCCACATGGAGCCCGCGTCGAGGTGGGCCTGGTCGCTGAAGCCGAGCGTCGCGTAGCGCGCCTTGAACTTCTCCGCGCTCTGGAAGAAGCAGACCACCTTGCCGTCCCGGGCGTACGCGGGCATCCCGTACCAGAGCTTCGGCGCGAGGCCGGGCGCGGTCTCCTTGACGATCGCGTGGATCCGCTCCGCCATCACCCGGTCGGAGTCCTGCATTTCGGCGATCTTCGCGACGACGGAGGCCTCCTCCTCCGCCGCCTTGTCGGCGCGGGATCCGCGGCGCGCGGCCGCCTTCAGCTCCTTGGCGTGATCCTTCATCGCGGCGCGTTCCTCGTCCGTGAACCCCTCGAACGAGCCGGCGGCCGGGGTCGTGCTCTTCGTGGTCTGGCGGGTGTTCGTCATGGCGGGTTTCCTCCCGGGAGCAAGGGTGTGGGGATGGATCGTCGTGAGGGGGAAGCGGTGCGGTGCGCGCCCGGCGTCACCACGCGCCGGCGATCTGGCGGGTCGTGGCGTTGAGCCGGTTGAACAGGTTCGTCACACCGACCATCAGGATGAGCGAGGCGAGCTGCATCTCGTCGAAGTAGGTGGCGGCCGTGTCCCAGACCTCGTCGCTCACCGCGTCGGAACGGTCGGCCAGCCGGGTCGCGGCCTCGGCCAGCAGCAGGGCCGCCCGCTCCTCCTCGGTGAAGTACGGGGTCTCGCGCCAGACGGCGACCGTGGCCAGCCGCTCCTCGCTCACCCCGGCCTTGCGGGCGGCCTTGGCGCCGCTGTCGACGCAGGAGCTGCACCCGTTGATCTGGCTC
Organism: Streptomyces sp. GL_141; assembly: GCF_057834385.1. Taxonomy (NCBI): domain Bacteria; kingdom Bacillati; phylum Actinomycetota; class Actinomycetes; order Kitasatosporales; family Streptomycetaceae; genus Streptomyces; species Streptomyces sp. GL_141. The sequence continues at coordinate 1,343,661 of NZ_CM174402.1, read as the reverse complement.
ACCCGCAGGTGGACCAGCTCCAGGGTCTGCCCGTCCACTCCACCGGAGTGCACGGCCTTGAAGAGCTCCTGGATGGGCTGCATGGCGCCGGGCAGGAGGACGGCGGGGTTCTGCATGCGGGACTGCATCTCGGTGTGCTCCTCTTGTGAAGGTCAGGTCCTCCGGGGCTCCGGTTCTCCGGCTCCCCCTCGGGGTGTGACTCCATAACAGCCGCACCGGCCCGCCGCGGCGATGACGGTGGGACACCCTGGGACAGGCGGAACATCCTTGACCAGCGGATATGCGGCCCCGGATAATTCGGGCGCGGCGGGACAGGGATACGGGGGGAACCGTGGACATGGAACGGCGGTCGGCCGGGGCCGACCCACAGGGAGAGCTGGCCGCACGGCTGCGGCTGCTCCAGGAGCTTTCCGGGCTCGGCGTACGGGCCCTCGCGAAGGACGCGGGACTGAGCTCCTCCTCGCTCTCGCGCTACCTCAGCGGCCAGACCGCGCCGCCCTGGTCCGCGGTGGTCGCCCTCTGCCGGCTGGTCAAACGCGATCCCCGCCCGCTGCGGCCCCTCTGGGAGATCGGGTCCGCCAACCCGCTGCCGGCGCCCCCGAAGACCAGCCGCCAGGTCCAGTCGAGACCCCGCAACGATCTGCCGCGCGACGTACCCGACTTCACCGGACGCGAGGGCGAACTCGCCGCGGTACTCGCCGCGGTGGGCAGCCACCGGGGCGTCGCCGTCGACGGAATGGCGGGCGTGGGCAAGACCTGCCTGACGGTGCACGCCGCGCACCGGCTCGCCGCCGACTACCCGGACGCCCAGCTCTACGTGGACCTGCACGGATTCACCGAGGGCCGGGACCCCCTCGATCCGGACTCGGCGCTGCGGATGCTGCTCGGGGCGCTCGACGTGCCGTCCGAGCGGGTCCCGCAGGAGGGCCTCGAACAGCTGGCGGCCTGCTGGCGCGCGGAACTGGCGGGCCGGCGCGCCCTCGTGGTCGTCGACAACGCGGCCGACGCGGAGCAGGTCCGCCCGCTGCTGCCCGGCGCCGGCGACTCCGTCGTCCTGATCACGAGCCGCAACCGGCTGCTCGGCCTGGACGAAGTGCCCCCGGTCTCGCTCGACGTGCTCAGCCCGCGGGAGAGCGCGGAGCTGCTCGCCCGGGCCAGCGGAGACCCGGGCGGCCCCGAAGGGCGCCTCGCCCGCGAACCGGATTCCGCCGCCGAGGTGTTGCGGCTCTGCGGCCACCTGCCGCTGGCCCTGCGGCTGGCCGCGGCCCGGCTGCGGCACCGGCCCGGCTGGACGGTGGGCATCCTCGTGGAGCGGCTGGCGGAGGGCGCGAACGAGTTCGACACCGCCTTCGCCATGTCCGTACGGCAACTGGACCGGGCGCAGGCCCGGTTGTTCCGGATGCTGGGCCTGCTGCCCGGCGGGTCCTTCGACGCGTACGCGGCCGCGGCCCTGGCGGACGTACCGCTGCGCGGCGCCCGGGAGATGCTGGAGGACCTGGTCGACGCGCACCTGGTGCAGCAGCCGACGGCGGGCCGCTACCGGCTGCACGACCTGGTGCACCAGCACGCGCGAGGCGCGTGCGCGCAGCAGGACTCCCCGGCCGAGCGGGAGCGTGCGCTGGGCCGCTTCCTCGACTACTTCGTGCACGCGGCCGCCGCGGCCGACGCCGCGATGCCGGTGCTCTCGCCGGGACGGCCGCCCTCCGCGGGCCGCCCCCCGGCCGAACTGCCGCGGTTCGCCGACAAGCACGCGGCCTGCGCCTGGCTCACCTCGGAGTACGAGACGATGATCGCCGCCTTCGAGACGGCGGTCGCCGTCGGGGCGGACACGCACGTGTGCGAGCTGCCGCGCTTCCTGCGGGCGTACTTCGCACGGCGCTGCGGCACGACCCACCTCAACCACCTCTTCGAGCGCTCGCTGGCCGCCGCCGAACGCCTGGGAGATCCGCTGCGCCTGGCGGAGGCGTACAGCGACCTGGGCTTCGCGCGCTACAACGCGGGTCGGATGGCCGAGGCGGCAGCCGCGTACGAGGCCGCCGCGCTACGGGTGGTCCAGGCGGGGGACACCCGCTCGGAAGCCGAACTGGCCCTGCGCCGCGGCTATCTGAGCTGGGACCGGGGGAGCGCCGAGGAGCCGCTCGAACTCTTCCGGCTGGCCGGGAAGCTGTACGGGGAAGCCGGCCTCCCGGCGGGCGCGGCCCACTCGGCCGCCTCGGAGGCCTGGGCGCTGCTCCAGCTCGGCGACCGCGAGGAGGCGGCGCGGCGGGCCCGGGAGGTGCTGGAGGTGTCCCACCCGGACCCCGCGTGGCCGCCCACCCTGACGGCCCGCATCACCCTCGGCGTGGCCATCGCCGCGGAGTCGCCCGAGGAGGCGTCGGAGCACCTGCACCGGGCGCTGGCCCTGGCTCGCGAGGACGGGCACGTCAACAACGAGGCGTGGTCCCTCAACTGCCTGGGCGTCGGGCTGCGCCGGATGGGCCGGTACGAGGAGGCCCTGGCCAGTCACCGGGAGGCGTTCGCGCTGCTGGAGGAGCTGTTCGAGGAACACTGGAAGGTCCGCTTCCTCGGTGCCTACGCCGAAACCTGCCGGCTCGCGGGACTCCCCGAGGAGGCCCTGAGCCTGCACCGGCAGACGCTGGAGCTGGCCCCCGGGCTCGGGTACCGGCACGAGGAGGCGCTGGCCCACGAGGGGATCGCGGTCCTGCTGGACGACACGGACCCCACCGCGGCCGCCGAGCACCGCGCGGCGGGGCGCTCGCTCCTGGAGGACCTCGGCGCCGGGGCGCGCTGAGCGGATCGCCCCGATGCTGTTGCAGGACTCCGGGCGGTCCTGACAGCCTGTTCCCGAGCCGGCCCGACCAGGGGCCGGCCGGACCCGGGGGGACCAGTATGAACATCAGAGCCGCCGCCATAGCCGCCACCGCCGCCTTCGCCCTGGCCGGGCTGGGCGCGGGCCCGGCCTTCGCGGACAACCACAGCAGCGTCGCGCCGCAGGGGCTGCACGAGGTGTCCGCGGAGCAGGGCGCGCAGTACGCGCAGGGAGCTCAGGGCCCGCAGTATCTCCAGGACGGCGCGTTCGAGCACTGATCCGGCAGCCCGTGGTGGTCGGCGGCGGCCTCGCCGCCGGCCGGCCCGGAGCGGGCTACGGAGTCTCCGGCCCCCAGCCGTTCGGGCAGGGGGCCGGGGCCTGCGGGGTTGGTGCGGGGCCGTAGGCGTAGGCCACGAAGTCTCTGAGCTCCGGGCCCCAGTAGGGCCACGCGTGGTCGCCCGGGCCCCGGCAGTAGCGGTGGGTGACCGCGCGGTCCTTCAGGTCCTGGTGGAGCGCCGCGGTCATCGCGCCGATCTCCTTCTCGCCCGTACCGCCCGTGCCGCCCGCGTACAGGGCCGTCTTCCCGCTGTACGAGGCGTACTTGCCGTCGAGCGCCAGGTTGACCGGGTTCTGCCCGGGCCAGGTGCTCGGCGGGCCGAAGACCGTGGCCATCCGGTACGGGGTGTCGCCGGTCACCCGGAACTTCCCGTCGAACAGGCCCGTCCACAGGATCGAAGCCCCGGCCTGCCAGGTGGAGTTGGCGATGATGCTCTGCGCGCCCGGGTCGTAGATGTCCGTGCCGGGCGAGAAGGCGCCGACGGCGGAGAACAGCTCCGGGTGGCGGCCGGCGTAGCGCAGGGCCCCGTAGCCGCCCATCGAGACGCCCGCGACGGCTCGCCCGGAGGCCGCCCGCACGGTGTTGAAGTTGGCGTCGATCCACGGGACCAGCTGCCGGACGTGGAAGGTCTCCCACTGCGGGGCGAAGAAGCCGTCCGTGTGCCCGGGCCAGTCGCTGTACCAGCCGGCCTTGCCGCCCTCCGGCATCACGACGATGCCCTTGAAGGCGGAGTCCTTCAGGTTCGCCGTGACATTGCCCTCGTCGGTCTTCGACCACTGCTCCACGTCGCCCGAGCCGCCGTGCAGCAGGTACAGCACGGGGTAGGGGTGCGCCGGGTCCCGCTGGTAGTCCTCCGGCAGCAGGATGCGTACCCGCACCGGCACCTGGACCGGATCGATCGAGGGGGCGCCGCCGTGCGCGGCGAAGACCGCGGCGGAGGTCACGGAGGCATCGCCCATGCGTTCGCTCTGGCCCGCGGCCACCGACCAGGTCCGCAGGGTCAGCCCGGCGGCGTTCGGCGCGGGCAGCGAGGGCAGGACGGACGCGGCGCCCACGGGGGCGGCGGGTGCGGTGACCACGAGCGCGGCCGCGGCGGTGGCGGCGGCCGCGAGCAGGGCGGCGGCGCGGCGGAGGGGGAGGAAGGGGCGGGAGGGGAGAGGGCGGCGGGCGGGGCGGCGCATGAAGGGCTCCCATACGGTGGTGTGGGGGAGGGGGGAGGGCCGGGCCCGGCCGGTGTAGCACGGGCGGCCGGAGCCCACCAGGAGGCGGACCACGTTCCGGTCCTCGCGGCCCGGTGCTCGTCGCCCGGTGCTCGTCGCCCGGTTCTCGCGGCCCGGTCCTCACGGCCCGGTCCTCACCGCCCGCTGCCGACCGGTACCTCCCCGTACCGCCCGCCGGGCGGCGCGTTCATCCGCGGTCCACCCGGGGGCCGGCCGCCCGCCGGGTCCGGCGGTGGGGTTTGTCAGCCGGGCGTGCTTTGCTGGAGGCATGATCGATGAATTCCTCGCCCGGAACCTGTCCGACGTCGACGAAGCCGTGCGCAAGGCGGCGGCGATCGAGATCATGCCGAGGTTCCGGCAGCTCGCGGACCACGAGGTGGACCAGAAGAGCGGCCCGCACGACCTGGTGACCGACGCCGACCGCAAGGCGGAGGAATACCTCACGGCGGCCCTGACCCGGCTGCTGCCCGGCTCGGCCGTGGTCGGCGAGGAAGCGGTGCACGCCGATCCCGCGGTCTACGGGGCGCTGCGCGCCGACGCCCCGGTGTGGATCGTGGACCCCGTCGACGGGACCCGCCAGTTCGTGCACGGCGAGCCGGAGTTCTGCACCCTGGTCGCGCTCGCGCACCGTGGGGAGCTCCTCGCCTCCTGGACCTTCGCCCCGGCGCTGGAGGAGATGTCCACCGCCGTGCGCGGACAGGGCGCGTACGTCAACGGCGAGCGGATCCTGAGCGGTTCACCGGATCCCGGCGCCGAACTGCGGGTCGCGACCGCTCACCCGCTGTACACCACGGAGGCCGAGCGGCGCGTCCTGGCGCGCCTCGACGTGCCCGGAGTGGCCTCCCGGCCCTGCGGTTCGGCGGGCCTGGAGTATCTGAAGGTGGCCCGGGGAGAGATGGACGGCCTGGCCTTCAACTGGCCCTCGGCCTGGGACCATGCGGCCGGGCTGCTGCTGGTCGCCGAGGCGGGCGGCTCCCAGAGCACCGTCGACGGGGTCCCCTTCCGGGTGGACCGGGACAACGCGCTGCCGTTCGCGGTCGGCCGGGACGAGGCCACGGCCGTACGGATCCGGGAGCTGCTGCGGGGCGAGTAGGACGGCGGCCGGGCCCGCGTCCGGCACCGCTGCCGTACGCACTGCCGGGCGCACGGCCGGCCTGCCGCTCATCCCAGAGCGAACGGAGTCGGCGCGGATCGCGGATCCGCCTATGGACAGGCGCAATACCCTGGGGGCGGTGGCGCCGCCGGACGAAGGAGTCGCAAGTGCCGTCGATCCTCGATGCGGTCGTGGTGGGGGCCGGGCCCAACGGGCTGACGGCCGCCGTGGAACTGGCCCGGCGCGGCTTCTCGGTGGCCGTCTTCGAAGCCGCGGACACCGTCGGCGGCGGGGCCCGGACCGAGGAGCTCACCCTCCCCGGCTTCCGGCACGACCCCTGCTCGGCGGTGCACCCGCTCGGCGCCGGCTCCCCGGTCTTCTCCACGATGCCCCTCAAGCAGTACGGGCTGGAGTGGCTGCACGCCCCGCTGCCCATGGCGCACCCCTTCGACGACGGCACGGCCGCCGTGCTCTCCCGCTCCGTCGCGGAGACGGCCGCGTCCTTCGGGCCCCGCGACGCGGGCACGTACCGGCGGCTGGTGGATCCGTTCCTCGGCAAGTGGGACACCCTGGCCCGGGACTTCATGTCGCTGCCGGACACCGCACTGCCCCGTGACCCGCTCACCCTCGCCCGCTTCGGGCTGGCCGGGCTGCCGCCCTCCACCTGGCTGCTGAGCCGCTTCCGCGACGACCGTGCCCGCGCCCTGTTCGCCGGGCTCGTCGCGCACGTCATCGCCCCGCTCGGCGGGATCGGGACCAGCGCCGTCGGCCTGGTCTTCGCCCTCGCCGCCCACGCGAACGGCTGGCCGATGCCGCGCGGCGGGTCACAGTCGATCTCCGACGCCCTCGCCGGGTACCTGCGCGACCTCGGCGGCACCGTCCACACCGGGTTCGAGGTCAAGCGGCTCGACGACCTGCCGCCGGCCCGGGCGTACGTCTTCGACACCTCCCCGACCGCGCTGGCCCGCATCGCGGGCCTGGGCCGGGTCTACGACGGCTACCGCTACGGCGCCTCCGTGTTCAAGCTGGACTACGCCCTGGACGGCCCCGTCCCCTGGACCGCCGAGGAGCCGCGCCGGGCCGGCACCGTACAGATCGGTCCGCGCACCCGCGACATCGACGCCGCCCTGCAACTGGCCTCCGGCGGGCGGGTCCCGCGCACCCCGTTCCTCATCGCCGCACAGCCCAGCCTGGTCGACCCCGGCCGGGCGCCCGAGGGCAAGCACACCTTCTGGGTGTACGGGCACGTTCCGGCGGGCTGGGACGGCGACCTCACCGAAGCCGTCGAGCGTCAACTGGAGCGCTTCGCCCCCGGGTTCCGCGATCTGGTGCTCGCCCGAGCCACGGCGGGCCCGCCGCAGTTCGCCGCCCGCAACCCGAACTACGTCGGCGGCGACATCGCCTGCGGAGCGGCCTCCGGGCTCCAGCTCCTGCTGCGTCCCAAGCTCACCCTGTCCCCGTACAACACGCCCCACCCGGCGGTGTTCCTGTGCTCCTCGGCCACCCCGCCCGGCCCCGGAGTACACGGCATGTCGGGCCACAACGCGGCCAAGGCCGTCTGGCGCCACCTGCGCGCGAAGGCGTCCTGAAGCCGGCCTGAAGCCGTCCTGAAGACGGCCCCACCCGTCCGCGGACGGGTGGGACGCGTTGAGGAACGGCATTCAGGCGAAGGCCAGGGTGGCTGTGGCTACGACGGGTGCCAGGTACAGGACGGGGAACGCGACGGTCTTGTACGAGCGTGCCCGCAGGACCGTGACGATCGCGCCGAGGAAGTAGAGGATGAGGCCCGCCGCCGCGGCCCCACCGAGTACGGGCACCCCCAACCCCACCAGCAAACCCATCGCGCCGAGGAGCTTGAGGACCGCGAGGGCGGTCCACCACGAACGCGGCACCCCGTAGACCACCAGGGGCTCGACGACGAACGCGGCGCGCCTCAGCAGCGACACGCCGGAGAATCCCACCCACAGGGCGGTCAGGACGGTGACGACAACAGCGGTAGTGGACATTCGGGGCTCCCGGAGTGGTGAGGGTGACGCGGGCCGGCAGACCGTTTCTCTGCAGTCCCTCGCGGTGGGAGACCAGCACACCCCGCGCCCGCCGCACATCCCATTCCGGCGGGACACCATGGGACACCTAAAGCCCCGCTGACCAGTACAGACGACGCTTCAACTCATACCGCGCCGCTGGGACGAAACACATCGACAGGTCCACACCGCACAGGCCGGCCGACCAACCTGACCTGACCTGCCCTGCCGAAAGTTTCTGACCGCTTCCTCAAGTTACGGGACAGCCTTTACCCGAAAGCGGCCTTGTGGGGGCCGAGGGAGGGGTCCAGTTCGTGGAGCATCTTCCGGGCGTCCTCCAGGATCCCGGCGGTGCACAGGACCCGCCAGTCCGCGTAGGCGGGGGACTGCACCAGTGCGGTTCGCAGGAAGCCGGTCTCGGCCTCGCCGAGGAGGGCCGCCAGGCGGGCCCGTGCCTCGGGCGGCGGGGCGTCCTCCCGTACGTGGACGCCGGCCAGGCCGCCCAGCATCGCGGCGAGCGCGGCCAGTACCCCGTCCAGCCCGGCCGGGGCGTCGGCCCGCAGGGGCAGCAGGGGTTCCTCGTGCTGCGCCCAGTGCAGGGCGGGCGGGCGGCCTTCGCGGAAGGTCAGGTCGTACAGGCCGCGGGTGATCCCCCGGACCTGGTTCCCGACGTGGTCGAGGCACTGGGTGGCTTCGGCGAGCCGGTCCAGGCGGGGCCGCGCGAACCGGCCGCGCGGGCTCCAGCGGATCGCGTCCTCGGCCTCGCGGACGGCCCGGCGCACCGCGTCGAGCTCCCTGGACAGGGAGCGGGCCCGCCGGACCCAGTCCCCGGTGCGCGCGGCCCAGCCGTCCTCGGCCAGGCCGTGGGCGATCTCGGTGAGCAGCGCGGCCATCTGCCGGTTCAGGCGGGCCAGTTCCTCACCGGCGCGGCGGGTGAAACCGGGGGCGGGCAGCGCGAGGCCGACGCACGTGCCGACGAGCACGCCGACGACGTTGTCCTCCAGCCGGGCGGCCCCGTACCCGAAGCTGGTGGCGGCGCCCATCACGAGCACGGCGGTGAGCGCGATCTGGTGCATCTGCGAACCGAGGTTCATCACGCGTCCCGCGTACATGCCGACCAGCACCACGAGGACGACGCTCACCGTGTTCGTGCCGATCGACGCGGTGGCCGCCACACCGAGCAGGAAGCCGAAGAGGATGCCGGCCGCCCGCTGCAGGCTCTTGCGTGCGGTGGCGAAGGGCGTGGTCTGCGTGGCCAGGATGGCGCCGACGGGGGCCAGCGAGGCCGAGTCGGAGTGCAGCAGCACGGAGGCGATCCACCAGGCGAGTCCCGCCGAGATCGCCGCGCGCACGACCATGCTTCCGTCGCCGAAGCCGGCGGTCATCCGGGACCGCAGGCCCTCCGCCGCCACCGTGCCGTCCGTTTCCTTCACCTCGGGGACCTTACGTGAGGAGATGCGGACCGGGGCTCAGGCGGCCGCAGTCGTGGTGGCAGGGGAACCGGCCGTGGCGGCGGCCGGCTCCGGCGCGACGCTCCGCGCGGTGACCGCCGTACGGCGGGACCGGGCCCAGAAGGCGAGCGTCGCGCACAACAGCAGGGCGGCCGTGGTGTCCTGGCCCCAGGCGCCCTGCTCCGTGAGCAGGACGGCCAGGGCGGCGACGAGCCCCGCCGCGGGCAGCGTGAGGACCCAGGAGACGAGCATGGCCCGCACGGTCGTCCGGCTCAGGACCCCGCCGGGGGTGGCGAGCCCGGCCCCGGCGACGCTGCCGGTGACGGCGTGCGTGGTCGACACCGCGAAGCCCAGGTGCGAGGAGGCCAGCAGGACGGCCGCCGCGCTCGTCTGGGCCACGCAGCCCTGCCGCGGGCCGAGCCGGGTCAGGCCCGTGCCGAGCGTGCGGATGATCCGCCAGCCGCCCGTGTAGGTACCCAGGGCCATGGTGAGCCCCGCGGTCACGATGACCCACAGCGGGGGAGCGGACCCCGCGGGCAGGGAGCCCGTGGTGACCAGCGTCAGCGTGATCACGCCCATGGTCTTCTGCCCGTCGCCGGTGCCGTGCGCCAGGGACACCAGGGCGGCCGCGAGCACCTGCCCGGCGCGCGCACCGCGGCGCCACGAGCCCGCCGATCAGCGGAGACAGCGCGGCGGGGATGAGGATCTTGCCGACCACGGCCGTCCCGTTGACCCCCTGGAGGCCCACCGAGGCGACGGTGGCGCCGATCAGCCCGCCCACGAGGGCGTGCGAGGAACTGCTGGGAATTCCGAGCAGCCAGGTCGCCGGATTCCACAGGACGGCCCCCGTCAGGGCGGCGAGGATGACCGGCGGACGCATTCCGGCGTGTTCGTCGATGATGCCCCCGGAGATCGTCTTGGCGACCGCCACCGAAACGAACGCACCGGCGAGGTTGCACACCGCGGACATGGCCACGGCGATCTTGGGGCGCAGGGCGCCGGTGGCGATGGCGATGGCGGTGGCCACGGCGTTCGCCGTGTCGTGGAACCCGTTGGTGAAGTCGAAGAGCAGGGCCACGGCGCCGGATCGGCCTCCACGGTGAACGGAAAACGAATAAGACGGCGTTAAGTATAGGGAGCCAAAAATGCCGGGAAAATCCGTAAAGAATTCCGCCGCGAATTACCGGTCCGGTCGTGGTGGAAGCGGCGTCCCGGCCTTATGGCCCCCGCCGGGCGGGTCTTTCCGCCTTTTCTTCGGCGGTAGATGCATCGGTGCCCGATGTAATCTTCGTGTGTGGGGGATCCGGCACGGCCGGCACGAAAGGAGCCCTCATGTCCCTCCCCTTCGCCCCCGCCCTTCTCGTACGGGAACGGCCCCGGCCCGCCTGGGTGCGCTCGCGCACCGGCGCCTGGCGGCTGGCTGTGGCCACCGTGTGCTTCGGCGCCTTCATGGGCCAGTTCGACGCCAGCATCGTGACGATGACCTATCCCGGGGTACGGGCCGAGTTCGGGGTTCCCCTCGCGGGCGTCGAATGGGTCTCGCTGGCCTATCTGCTCACCCTCGTGGCCCTGTTGGTGCCCGTGGGCCGGCTCTCCGACGCCCACGGCCGCAAACTCTCCTACCTCTACGGCTTCGCGCTCTTCACCGCAGCTTCCGCGGCCTGCGGCCTCGCCCCGACCCTCATCGCCCTCATCGGATTCCGGGTGGTGCAGGCGGTGGGCGCGGCCATGCTCCAGGCCAACAGCGTCGCCCTGGTGAAGACCAGCACGCCCGCCGCACGGCTGCGGACCGCGCTCGGCGTCCAGGCCGCCGCCCAGGCCGTCGGGCTGGCGCTCGGCCCCACCGTGGGGGCCGCCCTCGTGGCCGGGCTCGGCTGGCGCTGGACGTACTGGATCAACGTGCCCGTCGGGCTGATCGCCCTGGCCGCCGGGCACTACCTGCTCCCGCGCACCCGCGACCGGGCCCCCGTACGCCGCTTCGACCGGGCCGGAGTCCTGTGGCTCGCCACCGCCACCGCCGCCCTGCTGGTCGCCCTCAGTTCCCTGTCGGGGCTGCACGTGCCGCCCTGGACCGGTCCGGCCGCCTGCGCGGTGGCCCTCGGGGCCACCGCCGCCCTCGTCCGGCAGGAGCGGCGGGCCCCCGCACCCCTGATCGGCCCCGCGCTGCTGAAGACCCCCGGGATCCGGGGCGGGCTCGCGGCGGCGCTGTGCGGCTACCTCGTCCTGTTCGGCCCCCTGGTGCTGGTCCCCGTACTCCTCCTCGGGTCCGGGCACGGTGTGCTCGTCGCCGGAACGGCCCTCACCGCGCTGCCCCCCGGGTTCGCGCTCGGCGCGGTGGGCGGTGACCGGGCGCTGCCCGCCGCCGTCACCGACCGGGCGCGCTGCCTGTACGGAGCGGCGCTGACCGGGTGCGCCCTGGCCGCCCTGCTCTTCCTGCCCCCCGCACCCGTACCGCTCGCCTGCGCGCTCGGCGTACTCGGCCTCGGACTCGGCCTGTTCGCCCCCGCCAACAACGCCCTGGTGATGCGCGCGGTGCCGAAGGACGCTCCCGGCACCGGCGGCGGCCTGATCAACATGGCCCGCGGGCTCGGTACCGCGATCGGCGTCGCCCTCGTCACCCTGGCCCTGCACACGGGCGGCGCCGGCGGACGCCTCGCGGTGCTGATCCTGCTGGCCGCGACCGTCGCCATGGCCGTTGCGATGGCCGTCCCGGGCTCCGGGAGGGGCCCGGGAGCCGTCCCGGCCCCGGCCGCCGCGTACCCGGCCGCCGCGGCGGAGCGCGAGTAGCGTGGTGGGCATGGCACCCATGCCGGGCACGCCCGGCGCCCCGGACGCGCGGCCCGGCGCGGACTCGCCCGAAGCCCGCGAGCTGACCGCCGCCGTCACCCGGCTGCGCCGGGCCCTGCGCGCCTCGATCCGTGCGGAGTACCCCTGGGAGCAGCTCCCCATGGCCCAGGTGGAACTGCTCCAGGTCTGCGTCGAACACTCCCCGGTCCGCGTCAGCGAACTCGCGACCCGTCAGCGCCTCGCGCAGTCCACGGTGAGCGGACTCGTCGCCACCATGGCCACGAACGGGCTGGTCACGCGCGAGGTGGACAGCGAGGACCGGCGCGCCGCCGCCGTCAGCGCCACCGACGCCGGCCGGCTGCGACTGGCCGCCTGGACGCGCGCCCACGAACGCCGCCTGGAGCACGCGCTGACGGGCCTGCCCGACGCCGACCGCGCGGCGCTCCGCGCGGCCCTGCCGGCGCTCACCCGCCTCGCCGCCCGCCTGGAGGAGGCGGACGGCAAGGGTGCGTAGCGGGGGAGGGGTGGGCAGGGGTGGACGCGACGCGGCCCGGGCCGGAAGCCGCTACGGGTTCACGGTCGCCGTGGCGGTGAAGCCGCAGCACTCGAAGGTCTGTACCGGCGCGCCCGAGGTCTGCGTGATCTTCACGCCGTCGAGCACCGCGTCCGTGTCGACCGCCGACGCGATGACCGCGACACCGTGCACCCCGCCCGTGATCCGGTCCTTCCGGACCGTGAACGAACCGTCCTGGAGGGCGATTCCGACGTACGAGTTCCGCCGGAGGTCGTTGTTGGCGATGGTGAGACCCGTACCGGCGGCGTAGATGCCCACCTGGTTGCCGACGATCCGGTTGTGCTCCATGACGGTGCCGGGCGCGTCGGCGACGATGCCCGCGTGCTGGAACTCGTTGAAGAAGTCGGGGCCGCAGCCCGGGTCGGGTTCCCGGCACTCGTTGTCGCTGATGGTGTTCTTGACGACACGGCCGACCGCGCCCGCCACGAACTCGATGCCGTCGGTCGACAGGGTCGGGTGCCCGGTGACGGTGCTGCGCTCGATGGTGGCGGTGGACCCCTCGTTGAGGACGATCACGCCCCCACCCTGGTAGCCGGTGATCTTGGTGTCGCGGATGGTCGCCGAACCCGTACCGGTCGGCAGGTCGCCGATGAGGACGGCGTTCGCGCTGCGGAAGCAGCCCGCGGCCGGGGTGTCGGTGATGTGGGTGACGGCGGCGTGCCGGAGGTCGAGGCTCGCACCCCCGAGCACGCGGATGCCGGCGCCGAGCGCGCCGCTGTCGCAGGTGCCGGAGCCCGGCCCGCTGACGGAGAGCTTGGACAGCGAGACGGACGCGCCGTTGTGGATCTCGACGATCGAGTTGGCGCCGTCGTCGCCGGGGGTCAGCGTCTGCGGGGCCTTGATCGTCGTCTTCCCGTCGCCGGACCCGGTGATCGACACGTTCTTGCCGATCACCACCTGCTCGCGGTAGACGCCCGGCCGGACGGTGATCCGGTCACCGGGGGCGGCGGCGTCGACCGCTGCCTGGATCGTCGGATGGTCCCGGGGGACCACGAGGTCCGGTGACCCGCTCGCCGACGCCGATGCCGACACCAGCGGACAGACGGCGAGGGCCGTGACGACGCAGAGGCCCAGCCGGGCGGCCGTCCTGATCAAGGGGATTGCCATGGGGGTTTCGCTCCCGCGGGGTGTGCGCACCGTGGATCCGGGGGGTCCCCGGGACCCGTCGGCCGGATGCCCCGGCCGCGCTGCAAACCTAGGGACGGCTGTGATCACAACCCCCTCCCGGCCGCCCGACACGGTCCGGTTTCCCCCTGCCGGCCCAGTGCCGGGAGCGGTCCGGCGGGCCTCCGGGCCCGAACCCACGGTGTTCGTGTCAATGGCGGCGGCGTGCGCCCCGGATTTCTCCTCGCGGGATGAATCCCCTGACTCGATCCGTATATCCGGCCGATCAAAGCGACATGAATTCCCGATGTAACTTCTGCCCCGACGGAACGCGAGTGGCACTTCGGATAGGCGGCACTACCACCTTTGATGAAGAAGCTTGCGCTGCCGACTGTTCCATGGATTGACTGTTGATCGACGCCCATTCGGCGTTATTGAGTCGAGCCATTCGAAGAGGGGTTGGAATGACCGTGGACTTTGATGTGATCGTAGTGGGGGGCGGCCCGGGCGGCTCCACCACCGCTTCGTATCTCGCCAAGGCCGGGCTTTCGGTGGCGGTGTTCGAGAGCGAGATCTTTCCCCGGCCGCACGTCGGTGAGTCGCTGGTCCCGGCCACCACGCGCGTTCTGCTGGAGACCGGCGCGATGGCGGAGATCGAGGCGGCCGGCTTCCCCAAGAAGTACGGAGCCTCGTGGACGACCCCGGACACGTACCGGAAGGTCCACGCGGCCCCCCTGGCGCTGGATTTCGACGGCCTGGATTTCGACGGCCATGCCGAGGTCGCCTTCGGCGAGCGCGCGCAGGAGGGGGTCGACCGGATCTTCACCTACCACGTCGACCGCGGGAAGTTCGACCTCATCCTGCTCAAGAACGCCGAGTCCTTGGGCGCGAAGGTGTTCCAGAACGTCCGCGTGCAGAAGGTCGATTTCGACGACCCGGACAAGGTGACCGTGACCGTCGGCATGGGCCCCCGTTCCGTGGACTTCACTTCGCGCGTCGTGGTCGACGCGTCGGGTCGCAGCACGTTTCTCGGCCGGCAGCAGAAGCTGAAGGTGCCGGACCCGCACTTCAACCAGTACGCCATCCACACCTGGTTCGAGGGCCTCGACCGGAAGGCGCTTGCCAAGTCGCCCAAGGAAATCGACAACATTCACGTCCATTTCCTTCCGATCGGCGACACCTGGGTCTGGCAAATACCGATCACGGACACCATCACGAGCATCGGGGTGGTGACCCAGAAGAAGAATTTCGGGAATCTCAACGCGGACCGCGAGGAGTTCTTCTGGGAATTCGTCAACTCGCGGCCGGACCTCGCGGAAGAGCTGAAGAAGTGTGAGCGGGTACGGCCGTTCAAGGCCGAGGGCGACTACAGCTATTCGATGGACCGGGTCAGCGGAGACCGCTTCGTCATGGTCGGAGACGCGGCCCGCTTCGTCGACCCCATCTTCTCCAGTGGTGTCGGCATCGCCATGAACACGGCCCGGCTGGCGTGCGAGGACATCGTCGCGGCCTTCAAGGCCGACCGCTACGACGCCGAACAGTTCGCCGAGTACGCTCGCCTCCAGAAGATCGGAACGCGGAACTGGTACGAGTTCATCTCGATCTACTACCGGCTGAATCTCCTCTTCGGAGTCTTCGTGCAGCACCCGAGGTTCCGGCTGGACGTACTACAGCTCCTCCAGGGCGACATGTACGAGGAGCACCCCAGGGCCCTGACCGCCATGCGGGCGGTCATCAATGAGGTGGAGAGCGACCCGAAGCACGTCTGGCATCCCTTCCTGGGAACCATCCGGGCGTCGGAGCCTGGTACCGCGGGTCTCTGAGGCCGAACCGGCCGGGCGGCGAGGAGTGCGATCCGGCCGGGCGGTGAGGAGGCCGAGCCGGCCCGTCACGTAGCCAACGAGGCTCCGGTCGAACGGGGTGAGCTTCCCAAGTCGCCCTGAACCACCGGAGCTTCGACGTGCGTGCTTCGACGTGCGTGCTTCGACGTGCCGTACACGACAAGTTGTGAGGAGTCTTCGTGATGATCAGTTGCTCTGTCTCTCCGTTCGTGGGACGCGATGAGCCGCATGCGCCCGGAGAGCAGCGGTGACCGAGTCACAGGCCGTCCACCTCTTCCTGGGCCTGGCCGTGATCCTGGGTCTGGCACGGGCGATGGGGGCACTGGCGCGCAGATTCGGTCAGCCCGCGGTGATCGGAGAGATCCTCACCGGGGTACTGCTGGGGCCCACCCTGTTCGGCAGCCAGCTCTCCGGAGTCGTCTTCCCCACCGAGGTGCGGCCCCTGCTCAACGCACTCGCCGGAGTGGGCGTCGCGCTCTTCATGTTCGTCGTCGGCAGTGAGCTCGACCTCGGCATCCTGCGGGGCGGGGGACGAGTCACCCTGTGGACGTCCCTCTGCTCGACCCTGCTGCCGCTGGTGATGGGCGCCGCACTGGCGTGGACGCTGATGTCCTCGCATCACGAAGGCTCGTCCGTCGGCTTCGTGATGTTCTTCTCGGTCGCGATGTCCGTGACGGCGTTTCCCGTATTGGCGCGGATCATCGCCGACCGCAAACTGGCCCACACCCGGATCGGCGCCACCGCCCTGGCCTGCGCCGCCATCACCGACCTGCTCGCCTGGACGCTGCTCGCCGTGGTGGTGGCCATCGCCACGGGCGAGCGCTTCGACTGGCGGCTGGCGCTGCTGCTGCCGTACGTGGCGCTGATGGTCGCCGTGGTCCGCCCGCTGCTCCGCCGGGCGGCCCGCGGGGTCTCGGAGGACGAGCCGGGCGGCCGGGCCGGCAACCGGAACTTCCTCGCCCTCGTGCTCGGTGGGCTCCTGGTTTCGGCCGCCTTCACCGAATGGCTGGGGCTGCACTACATCTTCGGCGCGTTCCTGTTCGGTGCCGTACTGCCGCGGGGAACCGACGGCACGCTCCGCGACGGGGTGCTGCAACGGGTCGAACCGCTGTGCGGTCTGCTCCTGCTGCCCGTGTACTTCGTCCTGTCCGGCCTGAAGGTCGATCTCTCCGGCCTGAACGCATCCGACCTCGGCCAGCTGGCCGCCATCCTGGCCGTGGCCGTGACCGGGAAGTTCGCCGGCGCGTACGTCGGCGCCCGCATCGGAGGGCTGGACGGCCGCCACGCGGCTGCGCTCGGCGCCCTGCTGAACACGCGCGGACTCACCGAACTGGTCGTGCTCGGCGTGGGTCTGGAGCTCGGCCTCCTGGACGCGAAGCTGTACTCGCTGATGGTGGTGATGGCGGTGACGACCACGGCACTCACCGGGCCGCTGCTGAGCCGCATCCTTCCCACCGCGACGGCGGCCGGGGCCGCTCCCGCCAGTGCCCCGACCCGGCCGGAGCCGCGTACCCCTCCCGCGCGGAAGGCCGATGCCACCGAGACCACAGCGCGCTGATTTCGATGGAAGCGGGCGTCGAGGAGTCGATACCCTGCACCACCTGCGAAGGAAGGGAATCCGATGCCGCGCATCACGCTCGTTCTGGGTGACATCACGGCCGAGGAGGCCGACGCGGTGGTCAACGCCGCGAACTCCTCGCTCCTCGGCGGCGGAGGGGTCGACGGAGCCATCCACCGCCGCGGCGGCCCGGAGATCCTGGCCGCCTGCGAGGACCTGCGCCGCTCCCACTACGGCAAGGGCCTCCCGACGGGCCGGGCGGTCGCCACCACGGCCGGCCGGCTCCCCGCGGAGCACGTGATCCACACGGTCGGCCCGGTCTGGTCCCGCGACGAGGACCGCTCCGAGCTGCTGGCCTCCTGCTACCGGGAGTCGCTGCGGGTCGCCGACGGGCTGGGAGCCCGTAGCGTCGCCTTCCCCGCGATCTCCACCGGCATCTACGGCTGGCCGATGGACGACGGGGCGCGGATCGCGGTGGAGACCGTACGGGAGGCCCGGACCGAGGTGGAGGAGGTGCGGTTCGTCCTCTTCGACGAGCGGGCCTACGCGGCCTTCGCGGCGGCGGTGGATGCCTGACCGGCCCGGCCGGACCGTGAGGGGCGATTGAAAGAATATGTAGATCGGTCTAGTATCGCGCCATGGGACAGAAGGGTGCCGAGACGCGCGACCGACTGCTGGACGCGACGCAGGAGCTGATCGAGGCCGGCGGATACTTCGGCGCCGGGCTCAACCAAGTGATCGCGGCCAGTGGCGCGCCCCGCGGCTCCCTCTACTTCCACTTCCCCGGCGGCAAGGACCAGCTGGTCGGCGAATCCGTCCGGCGGGCCGGCGGAATGATCGGCGAATCCCTCGGGGGGCTGGCCGACTCCAGTGGGTCCGTGGCGGAGTTCGTCGACGGGATGCTGCGGCACCTGGGCGACCGGCTGGAGGAGTCGGACTGGCGCAAGGGATGTCCGGTGGCCACCGTGGCGCTGGAGATGGCCGCCACCAACGATCCGCTGCACGAGGCGTGCTCGGAGGTCTACGCCTCGTGGCAGGAGGCCCTGCACGCACAACTGGTGGGCCGTCCGGACGCCGACGACCTCGCCGTCACGATCCTGGCCCTGGTGGAGGGTGCACTCCTGCTGGCCCGGGCGCACCGCAGCAGGGGGCCGCTGGACAGCGTCTCCCGCCAGATCGGCACCCTGCTGACCTGAGACGGCCCGCCGCGACCGGCGGGCTTCTTTTTGACCTCAAAATATGTAGACCGATCTATTCAAGGAGTCTCATGGACGCGATCGTCTTCGGCGCGACCGGCTTCATCGGCCGCTCGCTCGTCGCCGAACTGCTCACCCGGGGGCAGCGGGTGGCGGCAGCCGTGCGCAACGACACCCTCACCCCCTGGCTGACCTCCCAGGGCGTCGACACCCGCGGGCTGGACATCGTCGCC
The DNA here is from genome assembly GCF_057834385.1 of Streptomyces sp. GL_141. Taxonomy (NCBI): domain Bacteria; kingdom Bacillati; phylum Actinomycetota; class Actinomycetes; order Kitasatosporales; family Streptomycetaceae; genus Streptomyces; species Streptomyces sp. GL_141. The sequence goes on along the minus strand of NZ_CM174402.1, from coordinate 1,325,434 downwards.
GCCGACATCACGGAGCCGCTCTCAGGGCTGCCCGAGGTGCGCGACGTCTACAACACCGCCGGCCGCTTCGCCTTCGGCCTCGGCGAGCGGGAGGCGCGGGCGACCAACGTCACCGGGGCGCTCCACGTGCTCGAATGGGCCGCCGGGCTGCCCGGACTGCGGCGGCTGGTGCACATCAGCGGGTACCGGGTGAGCGGGTCCGAGGGCCGCCCCGACTGCGCCGGGCTGGGCGCGTACGAGGCATCGAAGGTCGAAGGCGATCTCGCGGTGCGCGCCCGGGCCCGCGAGTTGGGGGTCCCGCTGACCATCGCGAACCCGAGCACCGTGATCGGGCCGGGCCAGTACATCGGCCTGGCCTCCCTCGTCGAGGACCTGTGGAACGGCCGGCTTCCCGCCCTGCCCGGCGGCCCCGACACCTTCCTGCCGGTCACCACGATCGACTACTTCGTACGGTTCCTCGCGGAGGTTCCCGCATCGCCCGCGGGGGAGCACTACTGGGTGCTCGACGACAGCACCCCGCTCCTGCCCGGGCTGATCGGTACGATCGCCGACCACACCGGCGTACGGGCACCTCGGCGGACCGTTCCCGCCGGTCTGCTGCGGCGCCTGCCGCGCAAGCTGACCGGCGCCGACCCCGAGACCCTGGCGTTCCTGTCCACCGACCGCTACCCGACGGCCTCCGCCCGCGCCTTCGCGGCGAGCGCCGGCCTGGAGATGCCCCCGGCCGCCGAAGCCCTGCGCGGGTGGGCCGACGACCTCGTGGCCGCCCGGTTCGGCGCCGCATCGCCCTGGCTGAGACCGTACGGCTTCCGCGACGTGGCGGGCGGCCGTACCTGGGTGAGCGGAGAGCGGCACCGCCCCGACCACGTCCTGCTGCACGGACTGCCGATGAACGCCGACCTCTGGGCGCCCCTCGCCGCCCACCTCCCCGGCCCGGTCCTGGCCCCCGACCTGCCGGGCCTGGGCCGCTCGGCCGCCACGGATCGGCCGGTGGACGCCTGGCTGGCCGACCTGCTGGGCCCGGTGCGGACCCGTCCCACGTTGGTCGCACACTCCCTGGCCTGCGGACCCGCGCTGCGCTTCGCCGTCGATCACCCGGACCGCATCGGCGGACTCGTGCTCATCTCCCCGGCGTTCCTGCAGGCACCCGCTCCCCGGCTCGCCCGCTCGGGCCTGGCCGCGGCGCTGATGCGCCGCATGTCCGCGGCCCGGCTGGCCCGGACGCTCGGTGTCCCCGAGGGGCCGGAGGTGGAGAGCGCCGCGGCGGACCTGCGCCGTCGCGGCGTGGCGCACCGCGTGGTCGCGGCCGTGCGTACCGACGTCTCCGGACGACGGCGGTCGCGGGCGCTGCTGGACCGGGTGACCGTCCCGGTCCGGATCGTCGTGGGCTCGGCCGATCCGCTGGTCGAGGCCGTCGGCCACCCGGTGGCCGAGATCGACGGGGCCGGGCACTACCCCCAGCTCACCCACCCCGCCCAGGTCGCCCGCCACCTCGCCGCAGCCTCCGCCTCCGCCCGATCGGCGGGTGACCGGCCGGGCCCCGTGAGCGGGTGAGTCCCGTGAGCGGGTGACCGGGCGAGCGGGCAGTCCCGGGACCGGCTCAGGAGGCCGGTGCCCGCCTCGACGTGCCCGGGGCGGGCCGCGGGTACGTCCGGGACTGCTTGACGCTGCCGTACGCGAAGCTCGACTCGATCGAGGCGATACCGGGGATCGCGTGGATCCGGTGGCGCACCAGGGCTTCGTAGGCTTCGAGGTCTTCGATGACGACACGGAGCAGGTAGTCGCTGCTTCCCGCCATCAGGTAGCAGTCCTGGATGTGCTCGATGACCGCGACGTGCTCTTCGAACAGCCTCACCGCTTCCGCCGTGTGCCGTTCGAGGCGGATCCGGACGAACACGGTGACCGGGAGTCCGAAGGCGACCTGGTCGACCATGGCGGTGTAGCCGCGGATGAGGCCCGCTTCCTCCAGGCGCCGAACCCGGCGCAGACAGGGCGACGGGGAGAGCCGGACGCGGTCGGCGAGATCCTGGTTGGACAGGCGCCCGTCGGCCTGCAATTCCCTGATGATTTGCAGATCGACTGCATCCACGGCCGCTCCTTGGCAGATTCTGCCCCAAACGTATGTCTGAGAGGCAGAACTGGCAATCGACTGCCCCGCCCGAAGCTCTAGCGTTGCCCTCGAACGGGCCGGACCGGTCCGCTCTCAGAGGCTGGAGCAATTTCCTTGGTCGCGACGAACACCACCCCGGCGACCGCGCCTCCCGACGCGGCGGGCCCGAAGGCCGGACACCCCGGCCGCTTCGGGCTCTCCCCGCAAGCCGAGGGCATGCTGGCCCTCCTGCTGACCGTGGCGATCTGGGCGGCCTTCGCGCTCAGCGCCCGCGCCCTGAGCACCTCCTCCCTCCTGCCGGCCGACGCGGCCCTGCTGCGGTTCGGCGTCCCCCTCCTCGTCCTGCTCCCGGCCTTGTGGCGGCGCCGCCGCCGCATCGCCGCGGTGCGGCCGGGCGTCGCACTCAAGATCGTCTGCGGTGCGGGGGTGCCCTTCTTCCTGGCGGCGATGCACGGCGGTGCGCTGACCTCCGCGGCCTTCGTCGGGTCGATCGTCCCCGGGATGGTCCCCCTGTTCGTCTCCGGGATCATGGTCCGCCGCGGCCACGGGGTTCCCCGGGGAACGCAGGCGGCCGGGCTCGCGCTGATCGCGTCCGGTGTGGTCGCCCTCGTCTGGCGGCACGTCGTTCCGGTGGACACGGACGTACTCGCCGGGACCGGCACGCTCCTGGTGGCCAGCGGACTGTGGGCCCTCTACACGGTGGGACTGCGCGAGGTGGACCTCGATCCCGTCGGATCGATCGGCCTGCTGTGCCTGCCCTCCTTCGCGGTGATCGGAGTCCTGGTCCTGACGGGAGCGCTCCCGACGGGCATCGCGCACGCCGCGGGCAGCGACATCCTGCTGTTCCTGGTGGTGCAGGGCCTCGGAGTCGGCCTGTGCGCGGGCCTGCTGTACGCCTTCGCCATCCGCAGGCTGGGCGCCGAGCGCAGTTCCGTCGTCGGCAGCCTCAGCCCCGTCGCCGTCGTCCTGCTCGCCGTCCCCCTGCTCGGTGAGTCTCCGAGCCTCGCCGTGCTCATCGGCGTACCCCTCATCACCTCCGGCGTCGTCCTCGCCAACCGCCGCCCCCGATCCGAGGTTCCCGCAGATGCTTGAGCTCCTCCCGCCGCCGCCCACCGACCCGCTGTGGGACCTGACCTACGAGTTCGGCGCCGACGACCGGCCCGAACGCCTGAACCTCGTCCTCGGCGTCTACCGGGACGAGACGGGAACCACGCCCGTCATGGCCGCCGTGCGCGAGGCCGAGATCCGCCTGGCACAGCGCTCGGAGTCCAAGGAGTACCGCGGGCTCTCCGGCAACGCCGCCTTCAACCGCTCCCTGCTGGACCTCGTCCTGGGCCCCGGCCCGGGCGGACCGGCCGACCGGGCCGCGGCCGTCCAGACCGTCGCGGGCTCCGGCGCGCTGCGGCTGCTGGCCGACCTGATCTGGCGGACCCGCCCGGGCGCCACGGTGTGGGTCAGCGATCCGGCCTACGTCAACCACCGGCCCATCCTGGAGGCCGCCGGGCTGAAAGTCCGTCCGTACGGCTGGCGCGACGCCGAGGGCGGCTTCGACACGGCCGGCGTGCTGCGGGAACTGCGGGACGCCCGGCGGGACGACGTCGTCCTGCTCCAGGGCTGCTGCCACAACCCCACGGGCGTGGACCCGCTCCTCGACGACTGGGAGGCCCTGGCCGAGTCGGCCGTCCGCGGCGGCTGGGTGCCCTTCGTCGACCTCGCCTATCACGGGCTCGGCGACGGCCTGGAGGCCGACCTGCTGGCCACGCGGATGCTGGCGGCGCGCGTGCCGGAAATGCTGATCGCGGTCAGCTGCTCCAAGAACTTCGGCCTCTACAGCGACCGCGTCGGCTGCGCGATCGTTCTCGGCGCCTCCGCCCAGGCCGTGCGGCACGCCGAGACGGCCTTGCAGAACGCTGCCCGGACGCTGTACTCGATGCCGCCCGAGCACGGCGCGGCCGTCGTGACCACGATCCTGGAGGACGAGGTCCTACGGGCCGCCTGGCGGGCGGAACTGGACGTCATGCGGGGCCGGATCATGGCCAACCGGGCCGACCTGGCAGCCCACTTGAGCGCGCTGGGCCGTGCGGAACAGGCGCGGTCGCTGGCCCGGCAGAAGGGGATGTTCTCCATGCTGCCGCTCACGCCGCAGCAGATGCTCCGGCTGCGCCGCCGGCACGCCATCTACGGCACCACCTCGGGGCGGATCAACATCGCGGGAATCCCGGCGCACCGGATCCCCTGCCTCGCCCGGGGCATCGCGGCGGTCCTCGACCCGGCGGACGGACCCCGGGCGGTCCTGCCGGCCTAGGGGGTGTCCTCGGTCAGTCCTTCGGCGGGGCCAGTCGGGCCACCACGTCGGCCAGGTCCTCGCAGACCTCCTCGATCTTCAGGCGGACGTTGTCCTGCTCGGTGACGAGGGCCGCCAGCAGCAGCGCGGTCAGGGCGGCCGCCCCGTTGAGCGCCTGGAGGTTGACCATGACCTCGAAGAGGGTGTGGCCGGCGAAGGGCCCGGTGCGGTCGGTGGCCGCCGTGATCGCGATGACGGACACGAGCAGGGCGCACGGGGCGCTGCCGGGGAGCCGGAAGCGGACCGCGGCCCAGATCAGCAGGGGAAAGACGAGGAAGAGCAGGGACAGGGAGCTGCGGGTGGCCGTGAGGGTGACGGCGGCGACCGTGACCGCCAGAGCCGCCGCCTCGGCCGCCCGGGACGGGTCCCGGGGCAGCCGGGGGGTCCGGCGCATGACCAGCAGCAGCGGGGTCACCAGGAGGATGCCCATCGTGTCGCCGGCCCACCAGGCCGACCACACCGGCCAGAAGCTCGGCAGCGGCAGGTCGCCGGTGAGCACGAGCGTCCAGGTCCCGGTGGTGGAGCTGATCAGCATCGGCACCAGACCACCGAGGAAGACCAGCGCCAGCCCGTCCCGCAGCCGGTCCAGTGCGGGGTGGAAGTCCACCCGGCGCAGCAGCGCGTAGGCGCACAGCGGAGCGAGGGTGTTGCCCGCGATGATGCCGATGTCGACGAGATCGAACGCACTGATCCGCTCGATGGCGAGGTAGGTCCCGAGCGCGATGCCCGGCCAGATCCGGGGCCCGAACCACAGCAGGCAGGCGAGGGCGATGCCGGTGGGCAGCCACAGGGGTGTGACCACCGCCCCGTCGACACCGACGTGCAGCAGCAGGCCGAGCCGACCGGTCGCGTAGTAGGCGACGGCGACCCCGAGGATCCGAAGGAGGGCTTCGGCCGGACGTCGCCATTCCACGGTGCGCACCACTGCATCAGACAACGGCCCGGGCGCCCCGGCAGGGCGTGACACGCGAGGACGGGCGGCCGGTTGCGGGCGTGGGGCGGGGACGGACAGGGACGGGGACGGGTCAGCGTGGTGCGGCCGCGTCGTGGCTGAGGACGAGCACCGCGGCGTCGTCGGCGTGGCCGGTGAAGTCGGTCACCTTCATCACCTCGGCGGCCAGCTCGTCGGGATCGGCCCCCGCCCCGTCCCCGGCGATCCGGGCCACGTGCTCCAGCCCCACCTCGATCGGGAACGACGGCCCTTCGACCACCCCGTCGGTGACCAGGACGAGGGAGCCCGCCTCCGTCAGCCTCCGGCGGGTCACCGGGTACCGGGCCCCGGAGACCGTGCCCAGCGGCGGACCGCCGGCGTCCTCGGCGATGCCGTACCGGCCGTCGACGGTGGCCCAGACGGTGGGGACGTGGCCGGCCCGGGCCGTCTGGAGCTCCCACGTACGCGGATCGAAGCGGAGCAGGCTGCAGGTCGCGAACAGCTCGCTGTCCAGCGAGAGCAGCACGTCATTGGCCTGGCTCAGCACCTCGCCGGGATCGAGGACGACGGCGGCCACGGCGCGCAGGCACACCCGGACCTGCCCCATGAAGGCGGTGGCCGCCACATCGTGCCCCTGGACGTCGCCGATGGAGAAGGCGAGGGCCCCACCCGCCACCCGGAAGCCGTCGTACCAGTCGCCGCCGATGTCCAGGCCGCGCCGGGCGGGCGCGTACCGGGCCGCGGTCCTCAGCCCCGGCAGTACGGGCAGGGAGGCGGGCAGCAGCTCGCGCTGCAGGGCCTCGGCCAGCTCCACCCGGGCCTGCTGCAGCTCCGCTCCCGCCCGCGCCTGGGCGGTGAGCCGGCCCAGCATGCTCAGCAGATCCGCGCTGGCGGGCCGGGCGGGCCGGCGCGGGGTCACGGACCGCTCCGCGATACGTCCATGTGCCTCTGCTTCCGCTGCGCGAAAGACCCGGGCTCATCATATTTCGGCCGGCCGCACGGCGCGCATGCGGCCGGCGAGGTTCCGGAGGATCCCGGGGGCTCTCGGGGCGGCGCTCAGGGCGTGGAGAACAGCCGGCCGTAGTCCGTGACGGGGGTGGTCGGGGTGGCCGCCGCGCGCAGGGCCGCCCAGAGGAGGGTCTGGTTCGCGGTCAGGACCGGGCGCCCCAGGGTGGCCTCCAGGGCCGCGATCGCCCCGACGGCGCGGAAGCCGTTCCCGCCGATCACGACCGCGTCCGCGGTGTCGGGGACGTGCGAGGCCACCCAGTCGTGCAGAGCCCGCGGCCCGATGAGGGTCTGCCCGCTGGGAAGGCCGCAGGGGGCGGCGTACGGGACCTCGAACCCGGCGTCCTCGTAGTACCCGCGGCCCAGGTCGCTCAGCGTCTCGTCGAACCACGGCGGGTCCACGAGGGCGAGCCGGCCGGCCTTCAGCGCCCGCAGCGCCTCGGCGGTGGCGGCGCAGGTGGCGACCACGGGAAGCCCGTGGGTGCGCTCGCGCAGCCGGTCCAGCATGTACCCCTCCCCGCGCGGGCCGATGACGTAGGCGGAGCTGGTGAAGGCGTAGGCGATCACCGACACCGGGGCGGCCGCCAGCAGCTCGGCGGCATCGTCCACGTGCGGCGGCTCGGCGAAGGCCCGTACGGGGGCGAGCGGAATGGTGGGGTCCATCGCGCCGCCGCGCCCCATCGCGCGGAACGGCACCCGCGCGGCGTGCACGCCCACGTCGGCCGGAGCCATGGCGCGCAGCTCCGACTCGGGGCCGACATCGGCGTGGGGGGTGAGGACGCCGAGGCGGACGCGCACGTCCCACCCGTCGGGCTGCCACATCGCGTGTTCCTCTCGGAGGCCGGGAGATACGGGAGGTCTTCCACTGTGTCACCGGTCGGGCCGTCGAGGGGCCCGGCCGCGCCGCCGCGTGCGGAGCCGTGGCGTACCTCCCGGATATCCACAGGGTCGAGGGGATCCGGGCGGATGTGTCCGAGGAGGTCGCTAGGCTTCTGGGATGACCCCTTCGGAAGCAGCCGTCGAGATCCCCGACGCCCAGCAGGTGCTCCACCGCGTCTTCGGGTACGACTCGTTCCGCGGCGAGCAGCAGCAGATCATCGAGCACGTGGCTGGCGGCGGCGACGCGCTGGTGCTGATGCCCACCGGCGGCGGCAAATCGCTCTGCTACCAGATCCCGGCGCTGGTCAGAGCGGGCACCGGAGTGGTGATCTCCCCACTGATCGCCCTGATGCAGGACCAGGTCGACGCCCTCAACGCGCTCGGAGTGCGGGCCGGGTTCCTCAATTCGACGCAGCTGTCCGACGACCGGCGCGCGGTCGAGCAGGCCTTCCTCGCCGGCGAGCTCGACCTGCTCTACCTGGCACCCGAGCGGCTGCGCACCGAAGGGACGCAGCGGCTGCTCGACCGGGGCACGGTCTCGCTCTTCGCCATCGACGAAGCACACTGCGTCGCCCAGTGGGGCCACGATTTCCGGCCCGACTACCTCGCGCTGTCCATGCTGCACGAGCGCTGGCCGAAGGTGCCCCGGATCGCGCTCACCGCGACGGCCACCGAGGCCACGCACGCCGAGATCGCGGCGCGCCTCGGCCTGGAGGAAGCCCGCCACTTCGTGGCCGGCTTCGACCGGCCCAACATCCAGTACCGGATCGTGGCGAAGAACAACCCGGTCAAGCAGCTGCTGGAGCTGATCCGCACCGAGCACCCCGGCGACGCCGGGGTCGTCTACTGCCTCTCGCGGGCCTCGGTGGAGAAGACGGCGGCCGCCCTGGTCGAGCAGGGCATCGACGCCGTGCCCTACCACGCGGGCATGGACTCCCGGACGCGCGCGGCGAACCAGTCGAAGTTCCTCCGCGAGGACGGGGTCGTGGTGGTGGCCACGATCGCGTTCGGCATGGGCATCGACAAGCCGGACGTGCGCTTCGTGGCCCACCTGGACCTGCCCAAATCGGTCGAGGGCTACTACCAGGAGACCGGCCGCGCCGGCCGCGACGGGGAGCCCGCCACGGCCTGGCTCGCGTACGGGCTCCAGGACGTGGTCCAGCAGCGCAAGATGATCGAGGGCTCCGAGGGCGACGAAGCGCACCGCCGCGCGCTGGCCGGACACCTGGAGGCGATGCTCGCCCTGTGCGAGACGGTCGGCTGCCGCCGGGTGCGGCTGCTGGCGTACTTCGGACAGACCGGTGCCCCGGACTGCGGGAACTGCGACACCTGCCTGACCCCGGCCGAGTCCTGGGACGGGACGGTCGCGGCACAGAAGCTGCTGTCCACGGTGTGGCGGCTGGCCAAGGAGCGCCGGCAGAAGTTCGGCGCCGGCCAGATCATCGACATCCTGCAGGGCAAGAAGACGGCCAAGGTCATCCAGTTCGACCACGACGGGCTCTCGGTGTTCGGCATCGGGGCGGACCTGGGCACCAACGAATGGCGCGGGGTCGTACGGCAGCTGCTGGCGCTCGGACTGCTGGCCGTGGAAGGCGACTACGGCACCCTGGTGCTGACCGAGGCCAGCGGCGAGGTGCTCGGCGGGCGCCGGAGCGTCCCGATGCGCAAGGAGACGGCGCCGCCCGCCGGTTCCTCCCGCAGGGAGTCCGGCGGATCGCGCTCCGGGAAGGGCGGCCGGGTACCGGTCGACCTGCCGGCGGCCGCCGTGCCGGTGTTCGAGTCCCTCCGCGCGTGGCGCGCCGAGACCGCGCGGGAGCAGGGCGTGCCGGCGTACGTCGTCTTCCACGACGCGACGCTGCGGGAGATCGCGACCCAGCTGCCCGGGACGGTCGCGGAGCTGGGCACGATCAGCGGTGTCGGCGAGGCGAAGCTCGCCAAGTACGCCGAAGGCATCCTGCGGACCCTGGGCGGCGCGCAGCCCGAGCCGGGCGCGGGGGAGACCGCAGCCGCCCCGGCGGCACCCGCCCGGGCCGCCGCGGCCACCCCGGCTCCGGCCGCACGGGCCGCCGCTGGCGCCGTGCCCGCGCAGTCCACGCCGGCCCCACGGGCGGAGGAGTCGCTCTTCGGCCCGGAGGACGAGGACATCGACCCGCCCTGGGACGACTGGGAGTAACGGACGGACCCTGCGGGTGGGTGGGGGACACGCCCCGCAGGGCCTGGCCGACCCGACGCAGCGCCGGTCAGTGCAGCCTCGGCTAGGGTGAATCGGTAGGAACAGGGCCCCCTGGGGTGAGGTCGGCGCATTGGACACGTACCAGGAGACGAGCGAGGTACCGGACCAGCCGGTGGCTGCTGTCGGGTACGCGGGCGTCCTGAGCGAGCTGCTGCCGATCGCCCTGTGGCGCGAGGACGCCGACGGGCTCGTCGTCGAGTGGTCGCTGGCCGCCCAGGACCTGCTGGGCCACCGCCCCGAGGACATCCTCGGCCGGCCGGGCTCCGACGTGCTCGTCCCCGACGCCAACCACGCGCTCGCCGACCAGCTGACCCGCCGGGTCCAGGCCGGGGAGACGGTCGTCGGCACCCTTCCCGTGCGCCACCGCGACGGGCACCAGGTCCCGATGGAGATGTGGATCCTGCCCTCGCCCGATCCGCAGGGGCGCACCGGTTCCATGCTGATCGCCGTGGAGACCTCCGAGGTCCTGCGGATGCGCGATTCGCTCGCCGCGCTGCAGAGCCTGTTCACCCAGTCGCCGATCGGCCTCGGCACCCTCGGCCCCGACCTGCGCTTCCTGCGCGTCAACGACGCCCTCGCCCGGATGAACGGGGTGTCCGCCGCCGAGCACGTCGGCAAACGGCTCACCGAGGTCGTGCCCGGGGTCAACGCCTCCGCGCTCGAACGGCTCATGCGCAAGGTGCTGGAGTGCGGCTCCGCCGTCGTGGACGTCCGCCGCACCGGCCGCACCCCCGCCGACCCCGACCACGACCGGACCTGGTCCTGCTCCTACGCCCCGCTGCTGGACGGATCCGGGCGGCGGCTCGGCCTGATCGCCTCCCTCATCGACATCACCGACGGGCAGCGCGCCCAGGCGGAGGCGGAGCGGGCGCGCAGCCGGTTCGCCCTGCTCTCCGAGGCCGGTACCCGCATCGGCACCACGCTGGACCTGGGGCAGACGGCCCAGGAGATCGTGGAGGTGCTGGTACCGCAGCTCGCGGACTCGGCCGACGTACAGCTGCTGGAAGCCGTACTGGACCCGGACGAGGCCGGGGCCTCGACGCGAGGCGTGCTGCGCCGCCTGGCCTCCCTCTTCCCGGACCCGGGAGCACCCACCGCCAAACTGACCGCCGGGCAGACCTTCCAGATCCCGGCGGGCACCGCCTACGAGCAGGTCATCACCGAAGGCGTGGCGATGAACCTCTTCACCGCCGACATCCCGGCCCTGATCAAGGACCCGCGCGCGTCCGCGCTGCGCGCGTACCTGGCCACCCTCGGCTGTGCCCGCATGGTCCCGCTGGTGGCCCGCGGGAGGGTGCTCGGGGTGGTCGTGGTGACCCGGGTGCGCGGGCGCGAGGTCTTCGACCACGAGGACTGCGTGCTGATCGACGAGGTGGTGGCCCGGGCGGCCCTGAACATCGACAACGCCCGGATGTACACCACCCAGCGCGCGGCGGCCCTGACGCTCCAGCGCAGCCTCACCAACAACGTGCTCCCCGAGGTCGCCGGCCTGGAGCTGACCGGCCGCTACCTGCCGGCCAGCGACCACGACGTCGGCGGGGACTGGTTCGACGTGATCGAGCTGCCGGACGGCCGGACCGGCCTGGTGATCGGCGACGTGATGGGCCACGGCATCCACGCGGCGGCGGTCATGGGCCAGCTGCGCACGGCGGTACGGACCCTGGCGCGGCATCAGGTGACCCCGGAGCAGATGCTCCGTTCGCTGGACGCCGTGGTGGCCGACCTCGGCGAGGACGAGATGGCCACGTGCGTCTACGCCGTCCACGACCCGGTGACGGGAGCGTGCGTCATCGCCCGGGCCGGGCACCCGCCGCCGGCCGTGGTCACGGCCGCCGGGGCCGTGACCTTCCTGGACGGCCCGCCGGGAACCCCGCTCGGCACGGGCGGGCGGGAGTTCCGCACGCAGGAGGTCCGGCTCGAGCCGGGCAGCCTGCTGGTGCTCTACACGGACGGCCTCATCGAGTCCCGGGACCGGGACCTGGACGAGGGCATGGAGGGGCTGGCGGGCGCCCTGAGGGGCGCGGGAGAGCCGCTGGAGGCCCTGTGCGACACGATCCTGGAACGTCTCCTCCCGGAGGCCCCGCAGGACGACGTGGCGGTGCTGCTGGCCCGCATGCGGTGATTGCTCTAGAGCAATAGTGACTTGTCTCTAGCGCAAACTGGGATTATCTTTTCCGCCATGTCTGCCAAGTCGCCTTCCCCCGTCGTCCTGACCGGCCGCCACGTCCGCCTGGAGCCGCTGACCAGGAGCCATCTCCCCGACCTGTACGAGGCCGGCGGCCGCGACGAGGAGGTCTGGCGCTGGCAGGGCGGCCCCGCGCCCCGGACCCAGGAGGAGCTGGGCGCCGTGCTCGACACCGTGCTCGAGGGCGACTACCTCCCCTTCGCCGTCATCCACCTCGCGAGCGGCAAGGCCGTCGGCTGGACCACGTACCTCGACATCAGCCCGGAGGACGAACGCCTGGAGATCGGCTGGACCTGGTACGGGCGCGCGTACTGGCGCAGCGCCGTCAACACCGAGTCCAAGCTGCTCCTGCTCACCCACGCCTTCGAGGACCTCGGCATGGGCCGGGTCCAGCTCAAGACCGACCACCTCAACACCCGCTCCCAGGCCGCGATCGCCCGCCTCGGAGCGCAGCGCGAGGGCGTCCTGCGCCGCCACCGCCGCCGCCCGGACGGCACCTGGCGCGACAGCGTGTACTTCTCCCTGCTCGCCGAAGAATGGCCGGAGGCGAAGGCCCGGCTGGCCGCCCGGCTCCAGAGCCTGTCGTAGGGCGCGGCGGCCTCCCGGCTACCAGGCCAGGTCCTCCAGGGCGTCCAGGTCCACGACGTCCGGGGGCGCCGGCTCGGCCGCGCCCGTCAGGGGGAGTTCCGCCCAGATCACCTTGCCGCGGTCCGTGTAGCGGGTGCCCCAGCGCTCCGCGTACTGGGCGACGAGGAACAGGCCGCGCCCGCCCTCGTCGGTCGTGGCCGCGTAGCGCAGGTGCGGTGAGGTGCTGCTGCCGTCGGAGATCTCGCAGATCAGGGTGCGGTCGCGGAGCAGCCGGACCCGGATCGGCGGGGTCCCGTAGCGGATGGCGTTGGTGATCAGCTCGCTGAGGATGAGCTCGGCCGTGAAGGTGACGTCCTCCAGGCCCCACGCGGTGAGCTGCGCGGAGCCCGCACGGCGGATCCGGGACACGTCCGAGGGGTCCGGGAGCACCTCCCACTCCGCGATCCGCTCGGCCGGGAGCCGCCGGGTGTCGGCGATGAGCAGGGCGATGTCATCGCTCGGCGCCGGGAACAGCAGCGCGGCCAGTACGTCGGCACAGGCCTGGTCGGGGCTGCGGTCCGGCCGTGACAGGGCTTCGGTCAGCAGGTCGAGGCCGGTGTCGAAGTCCCGGTCGCGGTCCTCCAGCAGCCCGTCGGTGAACAGCACGAGCCGGCTCGCCTCGGGCAGCCGCAGCTCCACGGCCTCGAAGGGCATCCCGCCGACGCCCAGCGGCAGCCCGATCGGCAGCTCGGGGTACTCGACCCGCCCGTCGGTCGCGACCAGTGCCGGGCCGGGGTGTCCGGCGCTGGCCATGGCGCAGTGGCCGGACACCGGGTCGTACACCGCGTAGAGGCAGGTGGCGCCGGTGACGCCCGAGGACTCGCCCTCCCCGGAGTCCTCGTCGGCCGAGGACTCGTCCTGGTCGATCCGGTTGATCAGCTCGTCGAGGTGGCCCAGCAGCTCGTCGGGCGGCATGTCGAGCGTGGAGAAGTTGTGCACCGCGGTCCGCAGCCGGCCCATGGTGGCGGCGGCGTGCACCCCGTGCCCCACCACGTCGCCGACGACCAGCGCGACCCGGGCCCCGGCGAGCGGGATCACGTCGAACCAGTCCCCGCCCACCCCCGCCTTCGCGGGCAGGTAGCGGAACGCGACGTCCACGGCGCTCAGATCGGGCAGCACCCGCGGCAGCAGGCTGCGCTGGAGGGTCACCGCCACCGCGTGCTCGCGCGTGAAGCGGCGGGCGTTGTCGATGGAGACCGCGGCCCGCGCCGCCAGCTCCTCGGCGAAGGAGAGGTCCTCCTCGTCGAAGGGCTCGGGGGTGTCGGCCCGCCAGAAGTTGGCCATGCCGAGGACCACCCCGCGGGCCTGGAGCGGTACGGAGATCAGCGAGTGCAGCCCGTAGTCCAGGGCCACCCGGGTGCCGTCGTGGTCCTGGGCCCGCCAGCCGAAGGCGGCGTGCAGATCGGCGGCGAGCACCGCCCGCCCGGCGTCCAGGGCGGTCGCCATCGGCGCGGTCGGCACCACGAAGCGGATGACGTCGCCCACCGGCTGGAGCGGGGAATCGACGCGGATCCCGCTGATGGCGGCCCGGCGCATCTCGGTGTGCGTGCCGCCGCCGGGCTCCTCGCCGCGCAGCACCGGCTCCAGCAGCTCGACGGTGACGAAGTCCGCGAACCGCGGGACCGCGACCTCCGAGAGCTCCTCGGCGGTGCGGACCACGTCCAGGGTGGTTCCGATGCGCACGCCGGCGTCGTAGAGCAGCTGGAGGCGGTCGCGGGCCACCGCGGCCCGGCCGGAGAGCGCGGCGAGCTCGGTGGAGTCGCGCAGGGTGGTCACGGTGCCGGACGGGCGGCCGCCGTGGGGCTTGGTCGGGCGTACGTTCACGGCGAGGAGCCGGTCGCCCGAGCGGTGGACCTCGTCGGTGGCGGCCCGCCCGGAGGCCAGCAGCGCGGCCGTGGGCGGATCGAGGCCGAGGTCGCCCACGTGCCGCAGCTCGGCGTCGGAGGGCAGGTCGAGGAGGCGGCGGGCCTCGTCGTTGGCGAGCAGCAGGCGGCCTTCGGCGTCGATGATCAGGACGCCCTCGCGGACGGCGTGCAGAACCGCTTCGTGGTGTTCGTTCATCCGGGTCATCTCGGCCTCGCCGAGGCCCCGGGTCTGGCGCCGCAGCCGGCGGCTGACGAGGGCGGCGCCGCCGGTGCCGAGGAGCAGGGCGCCGGTGGCCGCGCCGAGGAGCAGGGGCAGCTGGCCCTCGACCACGTCGCCGACGTTCTCGACCTCGATGCCGGTGGCGACCAGGCCGACCACCGCGCCCGCGGAGTCCCGTACGGGGACCACGGCGCGGACCACGTCGCTCGGCTTCCCCTGGAACGTCTCGGTGAAGGCCTGTCCGGCCGCGGCGCGGGAGAGGTCACCGGTGGCGCGCCGGCCGATCAGCTCGGGGCGGGAGTCGGTGTACCGGACCCCGTCGGTGGTCATGACGGCGATGAAATCGACGCCCGACGCCCGGCGGGCGTCCTCGGCCAGCGGCTGGAGCACGGCGGTGGGGTCGGCGGACTCCAGGGCCGCCGGGAGCCCGGGGGCGTGCGCGAAGGCCTCGGCGGCGGCGAGGGAGCGGTTGCGGGCGTCGCGCTGGCTGTCGTACCGCGCCTGGAAGAACAGGGCCGAGGCGGCGGCCGTGATGAGCACGAGCACGAGGACGGCCTGGAGGGCGAAGACCTGGCCGGCGACGCTGCGGGCACCGAGCGAGAGGTGGGAGAACAGCCGGGAGAGGGGGCGGGTGAGGCGGTGTGCGAGGCGGCGCACGCGACTGCTGCCGGGCCCGTGTCCGGGGCCTTGTCCGGGGCCGGTTCCCGGTTCGTGTCCGGGCCCGGTTCCGGGTGGGGACCCGTCCTCGGGCGAGGGCCCGTCCTCGGGCGCTCCTCCGGAGCCCCTGGGTGGGCCAAAACGTCCGGTCATGAGCCATTTCTAACACTGTCGGCGGTGTTTGGGGGAGGCCCCGGGGGTCCTGGTGCGGTAGCGGCCGCACGGTACGCGCGGGGGCTCGTGCCGACGTACGAGGTGAAGTGCTGGCGGAAGGTGACCTCGCTGGCGAATCCGGCCCGCCGGGCCACCTCGGTGACCGGATGATCGGTGCGCTCCAGCAGTTTGCGGGCTTCGTCCAGACGGTGACCCAGGAGCCATTTGTGCGGGGTGGTGCCGGTCGCCGCGGCGAAGTGCCGCGCGAAGGACCGCGGGGACATCCCGGCCCACCGGGCCAGCGTGGCCACGTCCAGTGCCTCGTGCAGCCGCCCGAGCGCCCGCTCCCGTACGAGGGCCAGCGCCTCGGCGGTCCGGTCGGCGACCGGGGTCGGCCGGTCCAGGTACTGGGCGTGCTCGCCGGTGCGGAAGGGGCCGGTCACCATGGCGCGGGCGATGGCGGCGGCGGCCTCGGAGCCGTGGGCCTCGCGGACCAGGTGCAGGCAGAGGTCGATTCCGGAGGCGACCCCGGCGGAGGTCCACAGCCCGTCGTCCCCCACGTAGAGCGGGGCCTCCTCGACGCGCACGGCGGGGTACCGCCCGGCCAGCGCCGGGGCCAGCGACCAGTGGGTCACGGCCCGGCGGCCGGCCAGCAGCCCGGCCTCGGCGAGGATGAAGGCGCCGGCGCACAGGGCGGCCACCGGGATGCCCCGGGCGTGGGTGTCGCGCAGGACGGCGAGGACCGGCTCGGGCGTCGGGTCACCGGGCCGGTCCAGCGCGGGGACCACGACGAGGTCGGCGTCGGCGAGCCAGTCGAGTCCGCGGTCCGGGGTCAGGGTCAGCCCTCCGGGGAGCGGGATCGGGCCGGTGTCGAGGGCGCACCGCCGCAGTTCGAAGGGCGGCACCCCGCGGTGGCCGCGGTCGTGCCCCCAGACCTCGGTGATGACGGCCAGGTCGAAAGCGCGGATGCCGGGCTGAACGACGATCGCAACGCGGTGCATGGCCGTGAGTCTGCCACGGAGGCCCCGCCGAAGGGGAGGGCCGAGCCCCCGGCGGAAGCCACCGCGAGGCCCCCGACCTGCGGCGGAGCCGGACTTCGGGCCACTCCGGGCCCGGATCTGCCACATTGGCAGGATCCCATCGGTTCGGGGGCCGGGTGGTACTGGTCCGAAGGGGAGCGTCCGCCCAGGATGAAGCCATGAAGAACGAGAGCACGACCACGGCGACCACGACCACCACGGCCACGACGACCACCACGGCGACGACCGCCACGGCCACTGCGAGCCCCGCGATCGCGACCGGCATCGAGATCGCCGCGAACAGCGCCCTGCTGGTCATCGACGTCCAACAGGGCTTCGACGACCCCGACTTCTGGGGACCGCGCAGCAACCCGGCCGCCGAGGACAACATCGCCGCGCTGATGGACGCCTGGCAGGAGACCGGCCGGCCCCTCGTTCTCGTGCAGCACGCTTCCCGCATGGCCGGCTCCGTCCTCGCGCCGGACCAGCCCGGTTACGCCTTCAAGGACTTCGTCGCCGAGCGGGCCGACCGGGCCGCGCTGCACGTCACCAAGTCCGTGAACTCCTCCTTCTACGGCACCCCGGACCTCGCCGACTGGCTCACCGCCCAGGGCGTCGGACAGCTCGTCATCGCCGGGATCCAGACGAACATGTGCGTCGAGACCACGGCCCGGATGGCCGGGAACCTGGGCTACGACGTCCTCGTGCCGCTCGACGCCACGCACACCTTCGACCTGGCCGCCGAACCCGGCCCGGACGCACCCCGGCTGACGGCCGACCAGCTGGTCACCGCCACCGCGGTCAACCTCCAGGGCGGCGGCTTCGCCCGCATCGTCACCACCACCCAGCTCCTCACGGCGGCCAAGGCTTCCGGCCCGTCCGGCGCGTGAATCTTTCCAGCCCCCCGGCGTTCGGTCTTTCCAGCCGTCCGGCGTTTGAGGACCGGGGTCTGGGGCGGAGCCCCAGGAGGGGTCCGGGCGGAGCCCGGGGAACGGTGGAAGGGCGGGTAGGGGAACCCCCCAGGTACCGGCCGAGCCGGAGCGGCGGCGCCCCGCACACGCCGACGGCCCGGACCCCCGTCAGGGGATCCGGGCCGCCGGGTAGGGCGGACGCCTCGTCAGAGGACGTCGGCCGCGATGTTCTCCGCCACCCGCTCCAGCAGCGGCCCCGCGTTCGGGATGCTCACCGCCGGGTCCGGCTCCAGGTCCGTGAGCGGGTAGGCCTTCCGGATGCCGGCGGCCTCCAGCGCCTCCTGCGTGAGCAGCAGGCGGCCGCAGACCGCGACGACCGGCTTGCCCGCCGCGCGAGCAGCCGCCGCGACACCGGCCGGGGCCTTGCCGTGGAGGGTCTGCTCGTCCAGCGAACCCTCGCCGGTGATGACCAGCGTGGCCCGCTCCAGCGCCGGCGCGAAGCCGAGCACCTCGAGCATCAGCTCGATGCCGGGACGGAACGAGGCGCCGAGCAGCAGTGCCCCGTAGCCGATGCCGCCCGCTCCGCCCGCGCCGGGCGAAACCGCCGCCTCGGCGGCCAGGGAGCCGATCGACTTCTCCAGCACCACCGCGAAGTGCGCCAGGGCCGCGTCCAGCGTCGCCACGTCCTCGGGCGACGCCCCCTTCTGCGGGCCGTAGACCGCCGGAGCGCCCTTCGGACCCGTCAGCGGGTTGTCCACGTCGCTCGCCAGGACGAAGTCGATCTCCTTGATGCGGGGGTCGACGCCCGACAGGTCCGCCGAGGCCAGAGCCGCCAGCGCGCCGCCGCCCGGACCGACCGGTTCACCGTTCGCATCCAGGAACACCGCGCCCAGCGCGGCCAGCATGCCCGCACCGCCGTCGGTGGTGGCGCTGCCGCCCACACCGAAGACGATCGAGCGCGCTCCCGCGTCGAGTGCGGCCTTCAGCAGCTCGCCGGAGCCGTAGGTGGTCGCCGTCAGCGGGGCGAAGACACCCGCCGGCAGCAGCTGGAGCCCGGAGGCCTCCGCCATCTCGACCACCGCGGTGCCCTCGCGCAGGGCGAAAGCGGCCGTGACCTGGTCACCGAGCGGTCCGGTGACCCGTACCTCCCGGCGTTCGAAACCGGCCGCCACGGCGGCCGCGACCGTACCGTCGCCGCCGTCCGCGACGGGGAGGGTCTCGATCTCCACGCCCGGTACGGCCTTGCGAAGGCCGGCCGTCACCCGCTCCGCGACCTGAACGGCCGTGAGCGAGCCCTTGAATTTGTCCGCGGCGATGAGCACGCGCGCGGTCTCAGTTACTGCTCCGTCCGTCACCTTGCTAATCCCTTGCTATCGAACAGTGCAGTCGCGCCGTCCATGAGCCTATCCGGAGGATCCTCCTATGCCCATGGGTGGCCTGGGCCACACCCGGCGCGGCATACCCCTAAATAGGGATATACGCCTGCATAGTGTGGCCGCATGAGCACGGATTCACTGGAACAGCCACGTCCGGATTCCCCAGGTGGGGGGTCGGCAGGCCCCGCCGACGGCACTGAGGGAACTCCCGACCTCACCGTCGTCACCATCGGAGTCATCGCCGTCCTGGCCGTCGTCGCCTGGGCGGCGCTGGGCAAGGGCTCCTTCGACTCCGCGTCGAGCACCGCGCTGGCCTGGGTGCTGAACAACTTCGCGTGGCTCTTCGTGATCGCCGCCGATGTGTTCCTCGTCATGTGCGTCGTGCTCGCGATCAGCCGCTTCGGCCGGATCCGCCTCGGCAAGGACGACTCGGAGCCCGAGTTCACGAACCTCGCGTGGATCGCGATGATGTTCAGTGCGGGCATGGGGATCGGGCTCATGTTCTACGGGGTGGGCGAGCCGCTCACCCACTACCTGAACCCGCCCCCGGCCTCCGGCGCGGCCCCCGGCAGCGGCGACGCCGCCCGCGCCGCGCTCGACTACTCCTTCTTCCACTGGACCCTCACCCCCTGGGCGATCTACGGCATCGCCGGCCTCGCCCTCGCCTACGCGACCTTCCGCAAGGGCCGCGGCAACCGCCTCAGCTCCGCCTTCGTCCCCCTCATGGGCGAGGAGCGGGCCAACGGCTGGCCCGGCAAGGCCATCGACCTGCTCGCCGTCTTCGCGACCGTCTTCGGCACCGCCACCAGCCTCGGCCTCGGCGCCCTCCAGGTCGCCAAGGGGCTCAACATCACGACGGGGATCGAGGACTCGACCACGGTCGAGCTGATCATCATCGGCTCCCTGTCCGCCGCCTTCGTGCTCTCCGCCTTCTCCGGGCTGCACAAGGGCGTCAAATGGCTCAGCACGATCAACATCGTGCTCGCCGCGGCCCTGATGACCTTCGTCTTCGTCCTCGGCCCGACCGTCTACATCCTCGACGTGATCCCGGCGAGCATCGGCAGCTACCTGCACGAACTGCTCCCGATGGCCACCCGCACCGGCGCCTTCACCGACAGCGAGTGGCTCGGCGCGTGGACGATCTTCTACTGGGCGTGGTGGCTCTCCTGGGCGCCCTTCGTCGGCACCTTCATCGCCCGCATCTCGCGCGGCCGCACCATCCGCGAGTTCCTCGTGGGCGTGCTCCTGGTGCCCAGCGGCGCCACCGTCGTCTGGTTCTGCGTCATGGGCGGCACCGCGATCCGCCTCGACTCCACCGGCGTCGCCGACATGGCAGCCAAGGCCAAGGAGGGCACCGAGGCCACGCTCTTCGCGATGCTCGACGCGCTCCCGCTCGGCACGGTCACCTCGTGGATCGCGATGCTCCTGGTGATGACGTACTTCGTCACCAGCGCCGACTCCGCCTCCCTCGTCATGGGCTCGCTCACCAGCCGCGGCTCCCTGCACCCGCCGACCTGGCTCGTGGTCACCTGGGGCGTGCTGATGGCCTCCGTGGCCGCCGTGCTCCTCGTCGCGGGCGGCCTGAAGTCCCTCCAGACGGCCACCATCCTGGTCGCGCTGCCGTTCGTGGTCGTGATGCTGCTCCTGTGCTGGGCCCTGGTGAAGGAGCTGCGCGAGGACCCCGGCGCTGGCCCCGTCCGCCACCACGCCCTCCACGGACTCCGGGACGCGGTCAAGGCCATGGTCGGCGACGCCATCACCGAACAGGGCCCGGCCCGCCACCCCCGCCTGCGCCGGGTGGCGGAATCGAGGAACCGCGACCGCGAGGACGGCCCGCCGGGCGGCGGCGCCGCGGAGGAGTGATCCCCGGCCCCGGGGCGGCTGGGTAGGGTTGCGGCGTGACGACCACCGATGACTACGCCACCTACATCGCGAGCCTGCCCCGGGTGCTGGCCGGAGCGGCCGCCCTCTTCCGGGACGCCGAGGGCCGGGTGCTCCTCGTCGAGCCCAACTACCGGGAGGGCTGGGCGCTGCCGGGCGGCACTATCGAGTCCGACACGGGGGAGTCCCCGCGCACGGCCGCCCGCCGGGAGAGCGCCGAGGAGATCGGCATCGACCTGCCGCTCGGCCGGCTGCTCGCCGTCGACTGGTCGACCGGCGAGGGCCGGCCCCCGCTCGTCGCGTACCTCTACGACGGCGGTGTGCTCGACGCCGCGCAGCTCGCCTCCATCAAGCTCCAGGAAGAGGAGCTGATCTCGTGGCGGCTGGTGGACCCGGCCGAGCTGACGGAGCATCTGCTCGGATCCCTGGGCCTGCGCACCGTGGAGGCGTGCCGGGTGCTGCGGACCGGCGAGGGCACCGTGGAGCTGGAGAACGGCCGCAGGCCGCAGGCCTCGTAGCCCGTTCCGCTCGTTATTCCGTGCCTACACCGAGCAGGACAGAATTCAGCAAATGATCACGATGTACGCCTGGCCCAGCACCGCCGACGGGCCCGACGCCCTGCCCATGGTCCACTTCACCACCGACCAGCAGGAGAGCGGCGAGGTCACCCCCGACGGGGTGCCCGTCTGGATGTTCGACACCGCGATCCGTGACGGCGGCTGGGCCCAGTTCACCGACTTCGAAGCCTGGTCCGTGCCGGCCGAGGGCTGGCAGGCCTTCTACCGCCGCGAGGACGACGTCCTCGCCGTCACCGGCCCCGGCGCCTGCGAGGGCTGGTACCAGGGCGGCCTCGGAGCCGACGCCGAATGGGTCGGCGCGGCCGCCGTCCAGCAGAGCGTGGTCCTGCTCGCGGCCCCCGTCCAGCACCCGTCCCTGTACGCCTACGCGGTCGAGGCCGGCGCCGCCTTCGCGCTGCTGGTCCCCTTGGTGGTCATCTAGCCGTGACCTCCCTGCCCGCGGACCCGACGGTGCTCCACCCGTTTCCGGACCAGCCGCGCGTGGTCCTGCTGAAGCCGCTGGTGACCTCGCCGCTGATCGAGGTGGGGGAGTACTCCTACTACGACGACCCGGACGACCCCACCGCCTTCGAGACCCGCAACGTGCTCTACCACTACGGGCCGGAGAAGCTGGTCATCGGGAAGTTCTGCGCGCTGGGCACCGGGGTCCGGTTCCTCATGAACGGCGCCAACCACCGCATGGACGGCCCCTCCACCTTCCCCTTCCCGATCATGGGCGGGTCCTGGGCCGACCACTTCGACCTGCTCGCCGGCCTGCCCGGCCGGGGCGACACCGTCGTCGGCAACGACGTCTGGTTCGGCTACGGCGCGATGGTCATGCCCGGGGTGCGCATCGGGCACGGCGCGATCATCGCCGCCGGCGCCGTGGTCGTGGACGACGTCCCCGACTACGGGATCGTCGGCGGCAACCCGGCCGCCCTCATCCGCACCCGCCACACCGACGGGGAGATCGCCCGCCTGCTCGCCCTGGCCTGGTGGGACTGGCCCGTGGAGCACCTCACCCGGCACGTCCGTGCCGTCATGTCCGGCACCGTCGCCGGCCTCGAAGCGGTCGCACCGCCGGCCTGAGCCGGACCGCGGCCCGGGCGCGGCCCCGGAGCGGCCGTCACCACTGGCGGTGCACGGTGCCCTTGGCGCCGGTTACCAGGCTCGCCGGCGGAACGTCGTCGGCCACGACGGTGCCGGCGGCGATCACGGCGTCACGGCCGATGCTGACGCCGGGCAGAATCGTGGCACCGGCACCGATCCACACGTTCTCCGCCACGTCGATGGGCGCGCCCGTGAGGTACAGCCGCCGCTCCCCGGGGTCGACCGGGTGGCCGCTGGTGATGAAGGTGACCTTCGGCCCGACCATCACGCGCTCGCCGAGCCGGATGCCGGCGTAGTCCAGGAACGTGCAGTTCTGGTTGATGAACACACGCTCGGCGAGTTCGAGGCGCAGGCCGTGGTCCGTGTAGAAGGGCGGGTAGATCGTGACCCGCGGCGGCAGCGGCTTGCCGAGGATCTGCTCGAACAGCTCCGCCTTGCCCGCTTCGTCCTCGAAGGGCAGGACGTTCAGGCGGGAGGTGAGCCCGGTGACGCGCAGGACCCGCTCGGCCATGTCCTGGAACTCGGTGCTCTGGATGCGCATGAGACGGTTGCTGGGCATGCCGTGTCCCCCTCAGGAGTACCGGTTGGAAATGATCGTCTAGAGCTGCTCGGCTCCGGACTCGAAGGCCAGCAGGCGCACCTTGCGGTCGATGCCGCCGCCGTAGCCGGTCATGGAGCCGGACGCCCCGATCACGCGGTGGCACGGCACGATGATGCCGACCGGGTTCTTCCCGTTGGCCAGGCCCACCGCGCGCGAGGCGTTCGGCTTGCCGAGCTTGGCGGCCAGCTCCCCGTAGGACCAGGTCTGCCCGTAGGGGATCCGTACGAGCTGCTCCCACACGCTGCGCTGGAACTCGGTGCCCTCCAGCCGGACCGGCAGGTCGAACGAGGTGCGTTCCCCGGCGAAGTACGCGGTCAGCTGCCGCACCACCTCCGGGAAGGGGGCCTCACCGGCCGCGACGCGCTCCCCGAAGGCCTCCTCGGCCGGGCGGTGGCGCTGCCCGGTCATGTAGAGGCCGCAGAGGACCCCGTCGGCGGCGACGAGGGTGAGCGGCCCGTAGGGGCTGTCCACGACGGTGTGCTGCTTGGTGCTGCTCGTGCTGCTGCTCATGACGGTTCGTACTCCTCGGAAGTCGGTGGGGTCGGCGGCCGGACGGTCAGGCCGGCAGGACGTTGATCGCGTGGTCCTCGGTGGCCCACAGGTACTGCACGGCGTACGCGCGCCAGGGCCGCCAGTGCGCCGCGCGGGCCGTCAGCGCCGCGGGCGTGGAGGGCAGCCCGAGCCCCTTCGCGGCCCGCCGGATCCCCAGGTCGGCCGGAATGAAGGCGTCCGGGTCGCCCAGGGCCCGCATCGCGATGATCTCGGTGGTCCACGGCCCGAAGCCGGGCAGCGCGCCCAGCCGGGCACGGGCCGCCTCCCAGTCGCTGTCGATGCCGAGCGGGAGCGAGCCGTCGGCGAGGGCCGAGACGAGCGTGGTGAAGGTGGTCCGCCGGCTGCGCGGCAGGGCCAGCGACTCCGGGTCCAGCCCGGCCAGCGCCTGCGAGGTGGGGAACAGGTGGGTCAGCCCGCCCTCGGGGTCGGGATCGGACACCGGCTCGCCGAGGGCGCGTACCAGGCGGGCCGCGTGCGTACGGGCCGCGGCGGTGGACACCTGCTGGCCGAGCACGGCCCGTACGGCGAACTCCTCCGCGTCGACGGTACGCGGCACCCGGCGGCCGGGAGCCTTGGCCACGAGCGGGGCCAGCAGCGGGTCGGCGCGCAGCTGCTCGTCCACGGCCTCGGGGTCCGCGTCGAGGTCCAGGAGCCGGCGGCAGCGGCTGATGGCGATGGTGAGGTCGCGCAGGTCGGTCAGGGCGAGCCGGCAGCCGATGTGGTCGGGTCGCGGGGTGAGGGCGACGACGCCGGTGCCGTACGGGAGCCGGAGCGTGCGGCGGTAGGCGCCCGCCCGCCACTCCTCGATCCCGGGGACGGCGGTCGCGGCGAGGTGGCCGAAGAGGTTGTCGGGGGTGAGCGGGGCCCGGAAGGGGAGCCGCAGGCTGATGGTCCCGGGCACCCGGCCGGGTCCGGCACCCGGGACGGCGCCCCGGCCGGCCGCCTTGGACCGCAGCTCGCTCGGGGCCAGGGCGAAGACCTCGCGGACGGTGTCGTTGAAGGTCCGGATCGAGGAGAACCCGGCGGCGAAGGCGATGTCGCCCATCGGGAGCCCGGAGGTCTCGATCAGCAGCCGGGCGGTCTGCGCGCGCTGGGCCCTGGCCAGGGCGAGCGGCCCGGCGCCGAGCTCGGCGCCCAGCTGGCGCTCCACCTGGCGGGCGGAGTACCCCAGCCGGGTGGCCAGCCCCGGGACGCCCTCACGGTCGACCACGCCGTCCTGGATGAGGCGCATGGCCCGGGCGACGGTGTCGGCGCGGGCGTTCCACTCGGGGGAGCCGGGCGAGGTGTCGGGCCGGCACCGCTTGCAGGCCCGGTACCCGCTCTGCTGGCAGGCGGCGGCGCTGGGCAGGAAGGTCATGTTCTCGACCTTGGGCGGTACGGCGGGGCAGCTGGGGCGGCAGTAGATGCCGGTGGTCCGCACGGCGGTGAAGAACCAGCCGTCGAACCGCGCGTCCTTCGACTGGACGGCCCGAACGCAACGCTCCGTATCGGTGTACATGGCTCCCATCCTCCCGGCCGTCCGCCCCCCGGGCTGGCGGTTTTCCGACACCAAGGCTATGCGCGATCCGCGCCTTGCCTCCGGTCCGGCACCGGATCGCCGCTGCACGCGGTCATCCCCGCAGCCGCGTCACCGCGCCCCCTAACCGCCCCGGGCATGCGGAAGGGCCCCCGGCTGCCTGGTGGCGGTCGGGGGCCCTCTCGTACGCGTACAGCCGTGGCTACGGGGCCTGGGTGGCCCTCGCCTCGCGGCGGTTGTGGCGGAACGTGTTCGCGCGACGGGTCGTCGCGAACAGCGGGATGGTCGCCGCCAGAGCGATCTGCAGCGCGCAGCCGGTCTGGAGCAGCAGCCCGCCGCCCGGCGCGTCGAACGCCCACGCGGCCAGCAGGCCCATCGCCGCGACGATCCAGCTCAGCATCGCCACCGCGAGGACACCCCGCGGCTTGGGGTACTCGACCCGGCTCACCATCAGCCAGGCCACGCCGACGATCGCCAGCAGGGTCGGGATGAACGGCAGCTCCAGCAGCACGATCGAGACGACCGTGAGCGCGCCGAAGGGGCTCGGCATGCCCTGGAACATGCCGTCCTTCATCGCCACGCAGCTGAATCTCGCGAGGCGCAGGACGACGGCCAGCAGGACGACGATCGCCGCCAGCGCCGACATCTTCTGCACCGCGTCGTCGGCGACCATGCCGTAGACGAGCACGAAGTACGCCGGAGCCAGCCCGAAGCTGATCAGGTCGGACAGGTTGTCCAGCTCCGCGCCCATCGGCGAGCTGCGCAGCTTGCGGGCCACGATGCCGTCGAAGAGGTCGAAGACCGCGGCGAGCAGCATCAGTATCACGGCCGTGGCCGCGCTGCTGCGGGCCATGCCCGACTCACCGCTGCCGGTGAGGTGCGGGATGAGGATCCCGGTGGTGGTGAAGTACACCGCCATGAATCCGCAGGTCGCGTTGCCGAGGGTCAGGGTGTCCGCTATCGACAGCCGCAGTGACAGCGGCATGTCGTCCTCGGTGGACTCCTCCTCGGAGGCCTCGGGAACCCAGCCGGTCGCCGGCGTCGACAGGTTCGCCGGAGTTTCAGGTTCAGTCACGGTCAATTCGGGTCACCCCCGCGGTGGTGGCCTGTCCGACCTCGACCGCGACCTCGACGCCCTCGGGGAGGTAGATGTCGACGCGGGAGCCGAAGCGGATCAGACCGATGCGTTCGCCCTGCTCCACCTTGGTGCCGGCCGGCAGGTACGGGACGATGCGACGGGCGACGGCGCCGGCGATCTGCACCATCTCGATGTCGCCGAGTTCGGTGTCGAAGTGCCAGACGACGCGCTCGTTGTTCTCGCTCTCCTTGTTGAACGCCGGAACGAATCCACCGGGGATGTGCTCCACGGACGTCACCGTGCCCGCGAGGGGCGCCCGGTTGACGTGGACGTTCAGGGGGCTCATGAAGATCGCGACGCGGGTCCGTCCGTCCTTCCACGGCATGATGCTCTGCACCACACCGTCGGCGGGGGAGATGACCCGGCCCTGCGTGATCTCACGCTCGGGGTCGCGGAAGAACCACAGCATGCCCGCCGCGAGCGCGGTGGTGGGCACGGCCACTGCCGCCCAGCGCCCGGACTTGCGGGCCCGGACGAGGCTGACGGCGGCGGTGGCGACGGTCGGCAGAAGCCACGGCGATGCTCCGCGCGCGAGGCGTCCACCGAGGAGGCCGACGCGAGGTGCAGAGGTTTGGCTGTGGGGCATGGATGACCTTCGTAGCGGGTGATGCCGCGCCGCAAACGGGGGGACGGGACGGCGGCTTTACTGGAATGCTATCGGTTGCGCGCAACAACTGGGCAAGCCAGAAGCCGAGTCGATGGCCGTGAGCCAGTGACTGCTAGTGACCCTTTTACGGAAAACCACTGGATGATTTACCGCAAAAGGGACTTTCAGCCCTGGAGCCGGTACTCCTCGAGCAGGCGTCGCCCGATGATCATTTTCTGGATCTCGGCGGTACCTTCACCGATGAGCAGCATGGGTGCCTCTCGGTAGAGGCGCTCGATCTCGTACTCCTTCGAGAAGCCGTAGCCACCGTGGATACGGAACGCGTCCTCCACCACCTCCTTGCAGTACTCGGAGGCGAGGTACTTCGCCATCCCTGCTTCGAGGTCGTTTCGTTCCCCGGAGTCCTTTTTGCGTGCTGCATTGACCATCATCGCATGGGCGGCTTCGACCTTGGTAGCCATCTCGGCCAGCTTGAACTGGATCGCCTGGTGCTCGGCGATGGCCTTGCCGAAAGTGTGACGTTGCTGGGCATACGAGACACCCAGCTCGAACGCACGCTGCGCGACGCCGCAACCACGGGCCGCCACGTTGACGCGGCCGACCTCGACCCCGTCCATCATTTGGTAAAACCCTCGGCCGGTCTGGCCGCCGAGGACCCGATTGGCCGGAATGCGCAGTCCGTCCATGATGAGCTCGGTCGTGTCGACGCCCTTGTAGCCCATCTTGTCGATCTTGCCGGGGATGGTCAGGCCGGGACGCACCTCACCGAAGCCGGCCTCCTTCTCCACGAGGAAGGTCGTCATCGACTTGTGGGGCGCGGTGCCCTCCGGGTGTCCTTCGTCACTGCGCACCAGAACGGCCACCAGCGTGGACGTGCCGCCGTTCGTCAGCCACATCTTCTGGCCGTTCAGGACGTACTCGTCGCCGTCCTTCACCGCCTTGGAGGTGATGGCCGACACATCGGAGCCGAGCCCCGGCTCGGACATCGAGAACGCGCCGCGCACCTCGCCCAGCGCCATCCGCGGAAGGAAGTACTCCTTCTGCTCCTGGGTGCCGTGCTGCTTGAGCATGTACGCCACGATGAAGTGCGTGTTGATGATGCCCGAGACGGACATCCAGCCGCGCGCGATCTCCTCGACGCACAGCGCGTAGGTGAGGAGCGACTCACCCAGGCCGCCGTACTCCTCCGGGATCATCAGGCCGAAGAGGCCGAGTTCCTTGAGGCCGTCGACGATCTGCTGCGGGTACTCGTCCCGGTGCTCCAGCTCGGTCGCGACCGGGATGATCTCCTTGTCGACGAACTCCCGGACGGTCTTGAGGATGTCCCTCTGGTCGTCCGTCAGGCCGGCGGTCTGGGCAAGTCGGCTCATGGTTCTACTTCCCCTGTTCCTTCAGCGTGGGGCGGCCGGGCTGCTCGCCGCCGCGCTCCTTGATGTACGTCTCGGTCGGGACCATCACCTTGCGCCGGAAGACGCAGACGAGGGTGCCGTCCTGCTTGTAGCCCTTGGTCTCCACGTAGACGATGCCGCGGTCGTTCTTCGACTTCGACGGGGTCTTGTCGAGGACCGTGGTCTCGCCGTAGATCGTGTCGCCGTGGAAGGTCGGCGCCACGTGCCGCAGCGATTCGATCTCCAGGTTGGCGATCGCCTTGCCGGAGACGTCCGGCACCGACATGCCCAGCAGCAGCGAGTAGATGTAGTTGCCCACGACGACGTTCTTGCCGAAGTCGGTCGTGTTCTCCGCGTAGTTGCTGTCCATGTGGAGCGGGTGGTGGTTCATGGTCAGCAGGCAGAAGAGGTGGTCGTCGTACTCGGTGACCGTCTTTCCGGGCCAGTGCTTGTAGACCGCGCCGATCTCGAACTCTTCGTAGGTGCGTCCGAACTGCATGGTGCCTAGCCCTCCGGGATCTCGAACTTGGTGGTGCGCTGCATGCCGGCGGCGCGGCCCTTGCCCGAGATGACCAGCGCCATCTTGCGGCTGGCCTCGTCGATCATCTCGTCGCCGAGCATCGCCGAGCCCTTCTTGCCGCCCGCCTCGGAGGTGCACCAGTCGTACGCGTCGAGGATCAGCTCGGCGTGGTCGTAGTCCTCCTGGGAGGGGGAGAAGACCTCGTTGGCCGCGTCGACCTGGCCGGGGTGCAGCACCCACTTGCCGTCGAAGCCCAGGGCCGCCGCGCGCCCGGCGACCTCGCGGTAGCCGTCGACGTTCTTGATCTGGAGGAAGGGGCCGTCGATCGCCTGGAGGTCGTGCATGCGGGCCGCCATCAGGATCCGCATCAGGATGTAGTGGTAGGCGTCCGCGCCGTAGCCGGGCGGCTGCATGCCCACGACCAGGGACTTCATGTTGATCGAGGCCATGAAGTCGGCCGGCCCGAAGATGATCGTCTCCAGCCGCGGCGAGGCGGCGGCGATCGCGTCGACGTTCACCAGGCCCTTGGCGTTCTCGATCTGTGCCTCGATGCCGATCTTGCCGACCTCGAAGCCCATCGTCTTCTCGATCTGCGTCAGCAGGAGGTCGAGCGCCACGACCTGCTGGGCGTCCTGGACCTTCGGCAGCATGATGCAGTCGAGGTTCTGGCCGGCGCCCTCGACGACCGTGATCACATCGCGGTACGTCCAGTGCGTGGTCCAGTCGTTGACGCGCACCACGCGGGTCTTGCCGGTCCAGTCGCCCTGGTTCAGCGCGTCCACGATCGTGTGGCGGGCGCCTTCCTTGGCGAGCGGGGCGCAGGCGTCCTCCAGGTCCAGGAAGACCTGGTCGGCGGGCAGGCCCTGGGCCTTCTCCAGGAACCGGGGGTTGGAACCCGGCACCGCGAGGCAGGAGCGGCGCGGCCGCAGCCGGTTGACCGGGGAAGAGGGCGTGGTCATGCGGGGACCTCCGTGCTTGCAAGGGTGTCAGTGTCGATGATCTCGTCGGCGTCGCCGAGCGGGTGGAGCTTGTTGGCCCTGCGGATCTCATCGACGATTTTGCCGATGATCTCCGTGATGCCGAAGTCCTTCGGGGTGAAGACCGCCGCCACCCCGGCCTCCTTGAGCGCCACGGCGTCGGCATTCGGAATGATGCCGCCGAGCACGACGGGGATGTCACCCGCCCCCGCCGCGCGCAGGCGTTCCAGTACGTCCGGGACGAGCGCGCTGTGCGAGCCCGACAGGATGGACAGTCCCACGCAGTGCACGTCCTCGGCCAGGGCCGCCGAGGAAATCTCCTCGGGAGTCAGCCGGATGCCCTGGTAGACCACCTCGAAGCCGGCGTCGCGGGCCCGTACGGCGATCTGCTCGGCGCCGTTGGAGTGCCCGTCCAGGCCGGGCTTGCCGACCAGCAGGCGCAGCCGGCCGGAGCCCAGCTCGTCGGCCGTACGGGAGACCTTCGCGCGGACGAGGGCCATGGGGGTTCCCTCCTCGGCGGTCACGGCCACCGGGGCCGAGGAGACCCCGGTCGGCGCCCGGAACTCCCCGAACACCTCGCGCAGCGCGCTCGACCACTCGCCGGTGGTGACACCGGCGCGGGCGCACTCCAGGGTGGCCTCCATCAGGTTCTCGTCCCCGGCGGCGGCCTCCTTCAGCCGGTCCAGGGCCTGCATCACCGTGGGGAAGACGAACGGGTCGCCGCCGCCCTGCCGGTCCGAGGACTCCTGGCGCTCGGCCTTCCAGCGGCCGATGCGCTCGACGGTCTGGGCCTCCAGGGCCCCGTCCACCGTCATGATGGCGCCGTCCAGGTCGGCGGTGAGGGGGTTCTCCTCGGTCTGCTGGAAGCAGTTGACGCCGACGATCTTGTCCTGGCCGTCCTCGATCCGGGCCCGCCGCGCGGCGTGCGAGGAGACCAGCTCGCCCTTGAGGTAGCCGGACTCGACGGCCGCCATCGCGCCGCCCATCTCCTGGATCCGGTCGATCTCGGCCAGGCACTCGGTCACCAGGGACTCGACCTTGGCCTCGATCACGTGCGAGCCGGCGAAGATGTCCTCGTACTCCAGCAGGTCGCTCTCGTGGGCCAGGACCTGCTGGATGCGCAGCGACCACTGCTGGTCCCAGGGCCGGGGCAGGCCCAGCGCCTCGTTCCAGGCCGGCAGCTGCACGGCGCGGGCGCGGGCGTCCTTGGAGAGGGTGACCGCGAGCATCTCCAGCACGATGCGCTGGACGTTGTTCTCCGGCTGCGCCTCGGTCAGGCCCAGGGAGTTGACCTGGACCCCGTAGCGGAAGCGGCGCTGCTTGTCGTTCTCGATGCCGTAGCGCTCGCGGGTGACCTTGTCCCAGATGCGGCCGAAGGCGCGCATCTTGCACATCTCCTCGATGAAGCGGACGCCCGCGTTCACGAAGAAGGAGATCCGGGCGACGACCTC
Organism: Streptomyces sp. GL_141; assembly: GCF_057834385.1. Taxonomy (NCBI): domain Bacteria; kingdom Bacillati; phylum Actinomycetota; class Actinomycetes; order Kitasatosporales; family Streptomycetaceae; genus Streptomyces; species Streptomyces sp. GL_141. Next base: position 1,294,621 of record NZ_CM174402.1, on the reverse strand, counting down.
GCCGAACCGCTCCGGCGGGACCTGGCCCGAGTCGCGCACGGAGTCCAGGACCGCGATGGCCGTGGACATCGCGTACGAGATCTCCTGGACCGGGGTGGCCCCGGCCTCCTGCAGGTGGTAGCTGCAGATGTTGATCGGGTTCCACTTGGGGATGTGGTTGACCGTGTACGCGATCATGTCCGTCGTCAGGCGGAGCGAGGGCCCGGGCGGGAAGACGTGCGTCCCGCGCGAGAGGTACTCCTTGACGATGTCGTTCTGGGTGGTGCCCTGGAGCTGGGCGATGTCCGCGCCCTGCTCCTCGGCGGCCACCTGGTAGAGCGCCAGCAGCCACATGGCGGTGGCGTTGATCGTCATCGAGGTGTTCATCTGTTCCAGGGGGATGTCCTGGAACAGCCGCCGCATGTCGCCCAGGTGGGAGACCGGGACCCCGACCCGGCCGACCTCGCCGCGGGCGAGGATGTGGTCGGGGTCGTATCCGGTCTGCGTCGGCAGGTCGAACGCGACCGACAGGCCGGTCTGGCCCTTGGCGAGGTTGCGGCGGTACAGCTCGTTGGACGCCTCGGCCGTGGAGTGGCCGGCGTACGTCCGCATGAGCCACGGACGGTCCTTCTGGCGCTCTGTCATCTCAGGCTGTCCCTTTGGCCTTTGAGGGGTCTCAGATGTTGCGGAAGCGGTTGATGGAGTCGAGGTGCGTGGCGCGCATCTCGTGGTCCCGCACGCCCAGGCCCTCTTCGGGGGCCAGGCAGAGCACGCCGACCTTGCCCTGGTGGAGGTTGCGGTGGACGTCGTAGGCGGCCTGGCCGGTCTCCTCCAGGGAGTAGACCCGCGACAGGGTGGGGTGGATCTTGCCCTTCGAGATCAGGCGGTTGGCCTCCCAGGCCTCGCGGTAGTTCGCGAAGTGCGAGCCGATGATCTTCTTCAGGGACATCCACAGGTAGCGGTTGTCGTACTCGTGCATGTAGCCCGAGGTCGAGGCGCAGGTGGTGATGGTGCCGCCCTTGCGGGTGACGTAGACGCTCGCGCCGAAGGTCTCGCGGCCCGGGTGCTCGAAGACGATGTCGATGTCCTCGCCGCCGGTGAGCTCGCGGATGCGCTTGCCGAAGCGCTTCCACTCCTTCGGGTCCTGGGTGTGCTCGTCCTTCCAGAACTTGTAGCCCTCGGCGTTGCGGTCGATGACCGCGGTGGCGCCCATCGCCCGGCAGATGTCGGCCTTCTCCGGGGAGGAGACCACGCAGATCGGGTTGGCGCCGCCGGCCAGCGCGAACTGGGTGGCGTACGAGCCGAGCCCGCCGCTGGCGCCCCAGATCAGGACGTTGTCGCCCTGCTTCATGCCGGCGCCGTTGCGGGAGACCAGCTGGCGGTACGCGGTGGAGTTGACCAGGCCGGGGGAGGCGGCCTCCTCCCAGCTGAGGTGGTCGGGCTTGGGCATCAGCTGGTTCGACTTGACCAGCGCGATCTCCGCCAGGCCGCCGAAGTTGGTCTCGAAGCCCCAGATGCGCTGCTCGGGGTCGAGCATCGTGTCGTTGTGGCCGTCGGAGGACTCCAGCTCGACCGAGAGGCAGTGCGCGACGACCTCGTCGCCCGGCTTCCAGGCGTTCACGCCGGGACCGGTGCGCAGGACGACGCCCGCGAGGTCGGAGCCGATGATGTGGTACGGCAGGTCGTGGCGCTTGGTGAGCTCCGAGAGGCGCCCGTAGCGCTCCAGGAAGCTGAAGGTGGAGACCGGCTCGAAGATCGAGGTCCACACGGAGTTGTAGTTGACCGAGGAGGCCATGACGGCGACCAGGGCCTCGCCCGGGCCCAGCTCGGGGAGCGGGACCTCGTCGAGGTGCAGGGACTTGCGGGGGTCCTTCTCGCGGGTGGTGAGCCCGGCGAACATCTCCGCCTCGTCCTTGTGCACGGTGATCGCGCGGTACGAGTCGGGGAGCGGCAGTGCAGCGAAGTCGGCGGCCGTCGCGGCCTGCGACTGGATCGCGTCCAGGATGTCCTTCACGGTGTTGCCTCCGGCCGTGCGCTGATGAGGGTGCGCTGAGGGAAACGGGGTGCGTTGAGCGGCATAGCGATGTGTGTGGGCGCCGTCGATTCGGCTGGGGTGGAGCTGCGCGTTGCCTGTGGTGGGGCGGTGCGGGGGCCTGGTGACGCAGGCATCCGGGGCGCGTTCCGTGCCGAGTGGGCTGGACCGCGGGGACATCCGGACGAGATTCAACGTATGGCACCCCGTGTCACTCAGCAAGGCACCGCGTGCCAAAACTTTCTCTCATTTGCCGATTGACCTGCACGGATGAGCGATGATCGATCAGAGTTACCCGCGAGTAGGGGCAACTCGGACAAACGAAAGCGGCCGCCCCCAAAACGGGAGCGGCCGCTGTGACGTGTGTCGCGCAGGCGTGTCGCCTACTTGTTTCTGAGCGCCTCTTCGATGGTCCGCATGACCTCGTCCAGCGGGGCGTCCGTACGGGCCACCGCCACCAGGACCTCGCCCTGCGTGCGCACCGTGGCCGGTGCGGCGGCGGGCTCCGGCGCGGGCGCCGCGCTGAGCGTGCGCCCCGCGCCGATCCCGGAACCGAAGGTCTTGCGCACGATCGAGAAGGCGTGGTCCAGCTGTGCCTCCACGTCGCCCTGCCCGCCCGCCCGCAGCCAGCGCCGCAGCACGTGGTTGTGGGCCGTGACCACCGCCGAGGCGGCGACCTCCGCCAGCAGCGGGTCGTCGTTGCCGTCGTGGTGGTCGGTCTCGTCGAAATGGGCCAGCAGGTACCGGGTGAACAGCCGCTCGTACCGGGCCACCGAGGCGATCTCCCGCTCCCGCAGCGCCGGCACCTCGCGGGTGAGCCGGTAGCGCTCCACCGACACCGCGGGCGAGGCGGCGTACATCTTCATGACTTCCTTGATCCCGCGGCACACCGTGTCGAGCGGGTGCTCGTGCGCCGGGGCCACGTCGAGGACGGCCTCGGCGCGGGTCAGGGTGTCGTCGTGGTCCGGGAAGATCGCCTCTTCCTTGGACCGGAAGTGCCGGAAGAAGGTCCGGCGCGCGACCCCGGCCACCGAGGCGATCTCGTCGACCGTCGTGGCCTCGTACCCCTTGTTCGCGAAGAGCTCCATGGCGGCCGCCGCGAGCTCGCGGCGCATCTTGAGCCGCTGTGCGGCCGCCTTGGTGCCGGCCGGGGTCTCCGGAGCGTCGGAGACCGCGGAGGCGCGGGGTGAGGTCTTGGCGGGCTGGGACATAGAGCGAAAGTACTTCATTCGTGCGGGAGAGCGCTCCCGAGGGGGGTGGGACGGGATGGGATGCGGGGGAGGGCCGGCACTGGGCACACAGTGCTCCTCGGGAGGGTGTGTCCGCCGTGAGGGTCCGGCGGACCCGAGCAGCCCTCCCCACGCATCCTGCTCTTGGGCCCCCTGGGCCTGCCGCGGGTTACCGGCGGGGGGCGTACTCACGGAATCCGCGGCCGGTCTTCCGGCCCAGGCAGCCCGCGGCGACCAGGTGCTCCAGGAGCGGGGACGGGGCCAGGCCCGGGTCGCGGAACTCCTTGTGCAGGACCTGCTCGATGGCCAGCGAGACGTCCAGGCCGACCACGTCGAGGAGCTCGAAGGGCCCCATCGGGTAGCCGCCGCCCAGCTTCATGGCCGCGTCGATGTCGTCGATGCCGGCGTAGTGCTGCTCGACCATCTTGATCGCGTTGTTGAGGTACGGGAACAGCAGCGCGTTCACGATGAAGCCGGCCCGGTCCCCGCAGTCCACCGCGTGCTTGCGCACCTGACCGCAGATCCCGCGGACCGTCGCGTGCACGTCGTCGGCGGTCAGGACGGTCCGGACCACCTCGACCAGCTTCATCGCCGGAGCCGGGTTGAAGAAGTGCATCCCGATCACGTCCTCGGGCCGCGAGGTCGCACGGGCGATCGCGATCACCGGGAGCGAGGAGGTGGTGGTGGCGAGCACCGCACCGGGCTTGCAGGCCTTGTCCAGCGCCCGGAACAGCTCCTGCTTCACCTCCAGGTCCTCGGCGACGGCCTCCACGGCCAGGTCCACGTCGGCGAAGGCGTCCAGCGAGCCCGCCGCCGTGATCCGGCCCACGGTGGCGGCGGCGGCCTCCGCCGTCAGCCGGCCGCGGTCCACGGCGCGGGCCAGCGACTTGCCGATCGCCGCCTTCGCGGCGTCCGCCTTCTCCTGGCTGCGGGCCGCCAGCACCACGGGGAAGCCGGCCTGCGCGAAGACCTGCGCGATCCCGCTCGCCATCGTGCCCGAACCGGCCACGCCCACCGAGTTCACCGGACGGCTCGCCCGGACCAGCTCCCCGTCCGGCGGGGTCTGCAGGTCACGGACGACGACCTGGCTGCCCGGGGCCTCGTACGTGTAGAAGCCGCGCCCGGACTTCTGCCCGGTCAGGCCCGCCTCGGCGAGGTGGCCCAGGATCGGGGCCGGGGCGTGCAGCCGGTCGCCCGAGGAGGTGTACATGGCCTCCAGGACGGTGCGGGCGGTGTCCACGCCGATCAGGTCGAGCAGCGCGAGCGGGCCCATCGGCAGGCCGCAGCCCAGCTTCATCGCCGCGTCGATGTCCTCGCGGGAGGCGTACTTCGCCTCGTACATGGCGGCGGCCTGGTTGAGGTAGCCGAACAGCAGGCCGTCGGCGACGAAGCCCGGGCGGTCGCCGACCGCGACGGGCTCCTTGCCGAGCTCGCGGGCCAGCGTGGTGACCGCCTCGACGGCCGGCGGGGCCGTCAGGACGCTGGAGACGACCTCGACCAGCTTCATCGCCGGGACCGGGTTGAAGAAGTGCAGGCCGACCACGCGCTCCGGGCGCTGGGACTCGGCGGCCATCCGCGTCACCGACAGGGCGTTGGTGCCGGTGGCCAGGATCGCGGTGGGCCGGACGATCGCGTCGAGCTCGCGGAAGATGCGCTGCTTGAGCTCGTAGGACTCGGGGACCACCTCGATGACGAGGTCGGCCTCGGCGGCGGCGCCCAGCTCGGAGAAGGTGCGGAAGCGGGCGAGCACCGCCTCGCGCTCCTGCTCGGTGAGCTGCTCCTTGACGACGGAGCGGGCGGTGGCCGCCGCGAGGGCCGCGGTGGCCCGGCGGGCGGCGGCCTCGCTCACGTCGATGCCGATGACCTCGCGGCCGGCCCGGGCGAGGACCTCGGCGATGCCGGAGCCCATCGTGCCGAGACCGACGACGGCGATGGTCTGCAGGGCGGGGCGGGAAGAGGAGGAGGAGGACTGACTGGACGTGGACGGAAGGTCCATCGCGGGACTCCAGTGGAAGAGGGTGACGACTGAGGGGGCGCGCGGCGCACGGCGCGCGCGGATGCCGTACGGAAGAGCCGTGCGGAGAAGCCCAGGCCGCGGGATCCCGGAAGGAGGGTGCCCGGAGGGAAGCGGCTCGGAGGGGCGGAAGCGGCGGAGCCCTGTCCCGGGGTCACACCGTGAGGTCGTACGGAAGCCGTACGGGTCGTGCAGAACCGACTGGTACGAGGTGGCTGCGTCACCAGGCCGTCCTCGTACGTGTTGTAGGGACAGTAACCCGCCGGCAACTGCTCCGCCAGAGCGGGGAGATGTGACCTGTACCGCCCAAATGTACCGATCATCGATCATCGATCAAACGGTCGCCCGCAGGGCCCGCACAAGTCCCGGAACCCGGCACGGCGACCGTCGCGGCCCCCTAGGGTGGGCGGGTGAACGACGTGTTGGAGCGCCTGCGGGCGGAAGCCGCGCAGGCACCGGAGTACGAGGCGCTGCTCGCGGCGGACGCCGACGCCCTGGCGGTCTCCCTGACCTCCGCCGGGCTGCCGCTGTGGGCCCGCGAACTGGCGGCGTACCGGCTGGGGCTGGCCGGCGACCGGCGCGCCTTCGAATCCCTGGTGCTGCTGCTGAACCACCGGGACCCGCCGCGCTGCGAGGCCGCCGCGCAGGCGCTGGCCGTCCTCGGGGACCCGCGCACCGCCCGCGCGGCGGCGGCGCTGGCCACCAACGAACTGCGCACGGCCTACGCCCTGCACCCGGTCCGGCTGCTGGCGGCGCTGCGCGCCCCGGAGTCCGCCCCGGCGCTGATCCGCACCCTGTCGCGGCTGCTCGCGCCGCACGACCCGTACTGGCGGGTGGCCCTGGCCTGTGTGGAGGGGCTGGGCGCGCTGGCCGACCAGCGGGCCCGGGAGGTCCTGACCCGGGCCCAGTCCCACCCCCGGCTGGCCGTGGCGGCGACGGCGGCCCTGCGGGGGCTGGACCTCAGCGAGCGAAGCCGGTCTTGAACCCGGTCCCGAAACCGGCCCCGGGACCGGTCCGGAACCCGGTCTCGGTCTCGGTCCCGGAGCGCGACCCGGTCCCGGCCGGCTCCGGGACGACCGCGAAGGCCTCGACCTCCAGCAGCAGTTCGGGCCGGAACAGCGCCGACACCTGGACCGCCGAGGAGGCCGGGAGGCGGTCCGGGGCGATCACCTCGTCACGGGCCTCCCGTACCGCCGGGAGGTGGGCGACGTCCGTGACGAAGTACGTCAGCTTCACCACGTCGTCGAAGGTGGCCCCGGCGGCCGCCAGGCACCGGCTCAGGTTCTCGAACACCTGCCGGGCCTGGGCGGCGGCGTCGCCCTCTCCGACCAGCTCGCCCTTCTCGTCGAAGGCGCACTGCCCGGACACGGCGACGAAGCGGCCGGTACCCCAGACGACGTGGCTGTAGCCGGTGCCGGGGGCCACGCCCTCGGGCGCGGCGATGCGGGTGAGGTGGTTGTCCTGTGAGGTGGTCATGGACACGATCTTGCCCTCTGTGGGGCGGGCCTGAACGGCAAGATCCGAAAGAGGTGGTCTAGCCCCGGAAGCCCAGCAGTCCGTGCAGCGCCGCGCCGCCCGCGGACGGCGGGACCGCGCGGGTCGCCGGGGTCGGGGTGGGGGCCGCCTGGGCGGGGCAGACGGCGTCCGCGGCCTTGCCCGTCCGCAGGTACGCGGCCAGCTTCTCGTCGAGGCACTTGTTGCCGCTCAGGGCGATGCCGTGGTTGCCGCCGCCCTCCTCGACCACCAGCGCCGAGCCCGCGAGCTTGCGCCGCATGCTCACCGCGCCCTCGTACGGGGTCGCCGCGTCCTCGGTCGCCTGGAAGAGGAGCGCCTGCGGGAGCGCCGAGTTGGTGACGTCCGGGGCCTCCAGCGGCTCGCCCGGCCAGAACGCGCAGGGGGCGTTGTACCAGGCGTTGTTCCAGGTCATGAAGGGCGCCTTGGCGTGCGTGCGCCACATGTCGGCCCGCCACTGGTTCCAGTTCCGGGGCCAGGCCGAGTCCCGGCACTGCACGGCCGTGTACACGCTGTAGCTGTTGCCCGCCGAGGGCTCCACCGCGCCGAACTTCTCGTAGGCGGAGACCAGCGGCTTCGGGTCGCCCTCCACCGCGAACGCGGCGAAGGCCGTCGCGAGGTGGGGCCAGTAGCCGTTGAAGTAACCGCCCGGCATGAAGGTGTCCTCCAGCTCCGCCGGACCCACCTTGGCGCCCGCCGGGGCCGTGCGCAGCGCGCTCCGCATCGCGTACCAGCGGGCCTCGACCTCGGCCGGGTCGGTGCCCAGGTGGTACGTGGAGTCGTACCGGGCCACCCAGGCCATGAAGGCCTTGTGGCGGGAGTCGAAGGCCTGGTCCTGGGCGAGGTTGTCCTCGTACCAGACCCCGGCCGGGTCGACGACCGAGTCCAGGACCAGGCGGTGCACGCGGTCGGGGTGGAGCTTGGCGTACACCGCGCCCAGGTAGGTGCCGTAGGAGTAGCCGAAGTAGCTCAGCTTGTCCGCGCGCAGGGCGGTACGGAGCACTTCGAGGTCACGGGCCGCCGACACGGTGCCGATGTACGGGAGGACGTCGGCGTGCTTGGTCTGGCAGGACTCGGCGAAGGACTTCACCCGCTCCAGGTTGGCCCGCTCGGTCTCCTCGTCCAGCGGCACCGAGTCGGGCCGTACGGGGGTGAAGTGGCCCGCGCCGCAGTCCAGGGCGGGCTCGCTCTTGCCGACGCCACGGGGGTCGAAGCCGATCACGTCGTACTGGGCCGCCACGTCCTTGGGTAGTGCGGAGGCGATGAACCCGGCCAGGGTGCGGCCGCTGCCGCCGGGACCGCCGGGGTTGACCAGCAGCGGGCCCTGGGAGCGGGCGGCCGTGTGGGGGACCCGGGTCAGCGCGAGGGAGATCTGCCGGCCGGCCGGGCTGTCGTGGTCGAGGGGAACCTTGAGGGAGGCGCACTGGAGCGTCGGGTAGCGGGAGGTCGCGCAGTTGGACCACTTCAGGGCCTCGGCGGCCGGGGCCGGGGCCGCCGGAGCCGTGGCCGCGGCCGTGACCGGGCTCGCCAGGGCGGCGGCGAGGGTGGACACGGCCAGCAGGACGGCGGCGCGCCTCAGAGCGGGACCGGGCTTGTTCTTCACGGGGTGCAGCATCGGGTGCAGCATGGGGCCTCCCAGCCGAGGGTTCTGGGCGGAATCGTCCCGGAACCTGCGCCCGGAAGGGGGGATTGGGGCCCCGATTGGCCCGATGTGATGACCCTTCAGTCGGTCGTACGGTCGTACGGGTGCTCAGAGCAGGCTGAGCTGGGTCGGCCCGGGCGCGGGTGCGGGCCCGTCCGGCCGCTCCGGTAGGACGATCCGCCGGGCCGGTCGCGGGCCGCCGGGGCCGATGCCGAATTCGGCGGCGAGCTCGTGGACTTGACGGGTGATCATCCGCTGGTACCAGGTGGGCGCGTACGAGCCGCCCGCGTACATCCGCTCGTACCGCCCGACCAGGTGGGGGTGGTGCTCGCCCAGCCAGGCCGTGAACCACTCGCGCGCCCCGGGGCGCAGATGGAGTACCAGGGGTGTCACGGAGGACGCGCCCGACTCCGCGACGGCCCGGACGGTGGCCCGCAGCTGCTCCGGGGAGTCGCCGAGGAAGGGGATCACCGGGGCCATCAGCACCCCGCACTCGATGCCGGCGTCGGTGAGGGTGCGGACGGCCTGCAGCCGGGCGGTGGGGGAGGGGGTGCCGGGCTCGACCGTGCGCCACAGGGCGGTGTCGGTGAAGCCGACGGAGACGGAGATCCCGACGTCGGCGACGGCCGCGGCCTCCTGGATGAGGGGGAGGTCGCGCAGGATCAGCGTGCCCTTGGTGAGGATCGAGAACGGATTGGCCCGCTCCCGCAGCGCCTCGATGATCCCGGGCATCAGGCGGTAGCGGCCCTCGGCGCGCTGGTAGCAGTCCACGTTGGTGCCCATCGCGATGTGCGCGCCGGTCCAGCGGGGCGAGGCGAGCTCGCGGCGCACCAGCTCGGGGGCGTTGGTCTTGACGACGATCTGGGAGTCGAAGCCGATGCCCGTGTCGAGGTCGAGATAGCCGTGCGTCTTGCGGGCGAAGCAGTACACGCAGGCGTGACTGCATCCCCGGTACGGGTTCACGGTCCATTCGAACGGCATCCGGGAGGCGCCGGGGACCCGGTTGACGATCGACCGGGCCCGGACCTCGTGGAAGGTGATCCCGCGGAACTCGGGGGTGTCGAAGGTGCGGGTCACGACGGAGTCGGCGCCGAAGAGCGCAGCCGGGCCCGTGGCGCCCGCGGTCAGGTTGTCCCAGCGCATGGTGCGCCTCCCTCGGTGGTTCGGCTCTCGGCTCTCGGTCCGAGAATAGAACAAACGTTCCCATGATCGTGCGGGGTCCATACCCGCTTGATCGCGGCAGGGCCGCGTGAGAGGTTCGCCTGATGGCGCGCATGGGGATCGTGGTCTGCCTTCCGGGTGAGGCCCGGGGCAGGCTCGAAGAGGCAGTGGCAGAGGCGATGGCCCCGTTCGAGCTGGATTACAGCGGGGACGAGGCGTTCGACATCTGGGACGGGTGGTGGATCTCGGGCGGCGTCCGCGGAGGCGGCTTCGAGCTGCTGCCGGGCTGCGAGGACGACCCGCGGCTCGTGCACGAGGACCCGGGGCCCAGCCTGCCCGGCCGGTGCGCCGGCGGCCCGCGGGAGGCGCTGGCTCTCGCCGAGATCCGGGCGGAGGGGGCCGCCCAGGCCGCTGCGGCCTGGGACCTGTGGCAGGAGCTGGTCCCGCTCCACCCGCCGTTCGTGCCGGAGCGCGAGGTCTCGCAGCGGAACTGGTCGAACCCCGAGGAGTTCCGGATCGAGATGCGAGCGCAGTCGGAAGCCCGGGTCGCCTTCGACGCCCAGCCGCTGGTCCTCGCCTACCGCGAGGGCATGGCGGCCCTACAGGCCGCGCACCGCGGCCACGACCTCACCGGCATCCTCCACGGAGGCTCCGCGCACTCCGTCTCGCGCCTCGGGAAGCAGGAGTTCGTGGACGAGGAGACCGCGTGCCTGCCCTACTTCCCCTACGTACTCACCCTCGACGGCTGGTGGTGCGGAGAGGAGGGACCGGTCCACGGGGCCTGCGGCGGTCCGGCGTCCTGCCCGCACCCCGCGCCGATAGTGGAGCCGCACCGGTACGGCGCCGCGCGCTACCTGGAGGCCCTGCCCGGAGACACCCTCCTCGTCCGTGTGCGCTGCCACCTCTGACCCGGATTTGGGCGCCCGCCCCGGAGGTGGTTGGCTTCGCGGTGACGAGCGAACACAACTGCTGGAGGAACGCCATGGCGCAGGTCGAGGCCACCACGGAACGCATCATCGGGGCGGACGCGGAGACCGTGTTCGACGCGCTGGCCGACTACACCGGGACCCGGGGCAAGGTGCTGCCCGAGCACTTCAGCGAGTACGAGGTGCGCGAGGGCGGCGACGGCGAGGGCACCCTCGTCCACTGGAAGCTCCAGGCCACGAGCAAGCGGGTCCGCGACTGCCTGCTGGAGGTCACCGAGCCCACCGACGGCCAGCTCGTGGAGAAGGACCGCAACTCCTCCATGGTCACCACCTGGACGGTCACCCCGGCGGGCGAGGGCAAGTCCAAGGCCGTCGTCATCACCGTGTGGAACGGCGCCGGCGGCATCGGCGGCTTCTTCGAGCGCACCTTCGCGCCCAAGGGACTGGCCCGCATCTACGACACCCTCCTCGCCAACCTGGCCACCGAAGTCGAGGGCTGAGCAAGGCCGTTGCCGGTGGGGCCCGGAACACGGCCTCACCGGATCGGGTGAAATGAAGCCGCCCGCGACCGGGCGCGGCATGGGCGTGGCCCCGGGGTCCGGCGGGGGTCGGAAGGCTAGGGTGGGGCCCTGAGCGCTACCGACCGCCCGGGGGCCCGATGAAGATCCTCATCTCCGCCGACATGGAAGGCGCCACCGGCGTCACCTGGCCCGCCGACGTGCTGCCCGGGACCCCGCAGTGGGAACGCTGCCGGACCCTGTTCACCTCCGACGTGAACGCCGCCGTCCTCGGGTTCTACGACGCCGGGGCGGAGCGGGTCCTCGTCAACGAGGCCCACTGGACCATGCGCAACCTGCTGCTGGAGCGGCTCGACGCCCGCGTCGAGATGCTGACCGGCCGCCACAAATCCCTCTCCATGGTCGAGGGCGTCCAGCACGGGGACGTCGACGGCATCGCCTTCGTCGGCTACCACACGGGCGCCGGCGAGGAGGGCGTGCTCGCCCACACCTACCTCGCCAACTCCATCACCGGAGTCTGGGTCAACGGGACCCGCGCCAGCGAGGGCCTGCTCAACGCCCACGTGGTCGCCGAGTACGGCGTCCCGGTCATCCTCGTCACCGGAGACGACCTGACCTGCGCCGACGCCGCCGGCTACGCCCCGGACGCGGTGACGGTCGCCGTCAAGGACCACGTCTCGCGCTACGCCGCCGTCTGCCGCACCCCGGCCCGTACGGCCGCCGACATCCGGGCCGCCGCCAAGGAGGCCGCCGCCCTCGCCGTCCGGTACGAACCGGTGCGGGGCGGGCCGTTCGCGGTGGAGGTCGAGTTCGACGCCGAGCACCTGGCGATGGCCGCCACGGTGGTGCCCGGAGTCGAGCGATCGGGTGAGCGTAGGGTCGGGTACACCAGCGGGACGATGTACGAGGGGATCCGGACCTTCAAGGCGGTCACCACGATCGTCTCGGCAGCGGTGGAGGAGCAGTATGGCTGACATGTCCGGTCCGGAGACCGTGGTGCCCGGGAACACCCCCGTCGACCGGGTGGCGCTCGACGAGGCCGTCGAGTTCACCTCCGGCCTGATCCGCATCGACACCACCAACCGCGGCGGCGGTGACTGCCGGGAGCGCCCGGCCGCCGAGTACGTCGCCGAGCGGCTGGCGGACATCGGTCTGGAGCCCGCACTGCTGGAGCGCACCGCGGGCCGCACCAACGTGGTGGCCCGGATCGCCGGCACCGACCCCACCGCCCCCGCCCTCCTGGTCCACGGCCACCTCGACGTGGTCCCGGCCGAGGCCGACGACTGGAGCGTGGACCCCTTCTCGGGCGAGGTCCGCGACGGGGTGGTCTGGGGCCGCGGCGCCGTCGACATGAAGAACATGGACGCGATGGTGCTGGCCGTCGTACGGGCCTGGGCGCGGGCCGGCGTGAGACCCCGGCGGGACATCGTGATCGCCTACACCGCCGACGAGGAGGACAGTGCGATCGACGGCTCGGGCTTCCTCGCCGACCACCACCCCGAGCTCTTCGAAGGCTGCACCGAGGGCATCAGCGAATCCGGTGCCTTCACCGTGCACACCGCGCCCGGACAGGCCCTCTACCCGATCGCCGCCGGCGAACGCGGCACCGCCTGGCTGAAGCTGACCGCGACCGGCACCGCCGGACACGGCTCCAAGCCCAACCGGGCCAACGCGGTCAGCAGGCTCGCCGCCGCCGTCGCCCGCATCGGCGAGCACGAGTGGCCGGTCCGCCTCACCGACACCGTCACCGCCTGCCTCACCGAACTCGCCGCCCTGCAAGGGATGTCGGTGGACCCGAGGGCCCCCGGATTCCAGCTCGACCAGATCCTCAACAAGCTCGGCCCGGCCGGCGCGCTCGTCGAAGCGACCGTCCGCAACAGCGCCAACCCGACCATGCTCAGCGCCGGTTACAAGCTCAACGTCATCCCCGGCACCGCCACCGCGTACGTGGACGGCCGGATGCTGCCCGGCGGCGAGGCCGAGTTCGCCGCCACCCTCGACGAGCTCACCGGCCCCGACGTGCGCTGGGAGTTCCACCACCGGGAGGTGGCCCTCGAAGCCCCCGTGGACGGGCGGACGTACGGGATCCTGCGCGAGTCCGTGGAGACCTTCGACCCCGAGGGCCACGTGGTGCCCTTCTGCATGGCGGGTGGCACCGACGCCAAGCAGTTCTCCCGGCTCGGCATCACCGGCTACGGCTTCTCCCCGCTCAAGCTGCCGCCCGGCTTCGACTACTGGTCCCTCTTCCACGGAGTCGACGAGCGGGTGCCCGTCGACGCCCTGCACTTCGGGGTCCGTGTCCTCGACCGCGCCCTGCGCACCCTGTGATGACCGCGCGCGGCGACGGCACCGCCCCCTACGGCAGCTGGCCCTCGCCGATCGGCGCCGCGCTCGCCGCCTCCCTCGACGGGAGGCCGGAGTACGTCGCCGCGGTCGGCGCCGAGGTGTGGTGGACGGCGCCCCGGCCGACCGAAGGCGGCCGTCGCGCCCTGGTCCGCCGCCCCGCGGACGGCGGGCCCGCGGTCTGCGCGCTGCCCGCGCCGTGGAACGTGCGCAGCCGGGTCACCGAGTACGGCGGCCTGCCCTGGGCGGGCGCCGAACGCCCCCTGGGCGGACCGCTGGTGGTCTTCGTCCACTTCGCCGATCAGCGGCTGTACGCGTACGAGCCCGATGCGCCCGGCAGCCCCGCGCCGCGGGCCCTGACCCCCGTCTCGGCGGTCGGCGGCGGGCTGCGCTGGGCCGACCCGGTGCTGCGCGACGGCGAAGTCTGGTGCGTGCTGGAGGAGTTCACCGGAACCGCGCCGACCGATGTGCGCCGCGTACTGGCGGCCGTACCGCTGGACGGGTCCGCCGCGGAAGACCGCTCCCTGGTGCGGGAGTTGACCGACGACCGGTACCGGTTCAGCACCGGGCCCCGGCTCTCCCCCGATGGGCGGCAGGCGGCCTGGCTGGTGTGGGACCACCCGCGGATGCCCTGGGACGGTACCGAGCTCAGGCTCGCCGAGGTCACCCCGGACGGCCGGCTCGCGAAGGCCCGTACGGTGCTGGGCGGACCCGAGGAGGCCGTCGCCCAGGTCGAGTGGACCACCGGCGGAAGGCTCCTCGCGGTGAGCGACCGGGGCGGCTGGTGGAACCCGTACCGGGTGGACCCGGAGACGGGCGGGGCCGTCAACCTGTGCCCCCGGGAAGAGGAGTTCGGCGGGCCGCTGTGGAAGTCCGGGCTGCGCTGGATCGCCGCGCTCCCCGACGGGCTCGTCGCCGTCCTGCACGGCCGGGGCTCCTCGGTGCTCGGCGTGCTCGACCCGGAGAGCGGGGACCTGGTCGACGCGGCCGGGCCGTGGACGGCCTGGCAGCCCACGCTCGCCGTCAGCGGCAGCCGGGTCTACGGGGTCGCGGCCAGCCCGCGCAGCGCGTACGAGGTGGTGGAGCTGGACACGGCCACCGGGCACGCCCGGGCGGTGGGCGGCCGCGGCTTCCCGGGGGCGGACGGGACGGACCCGACAAGCCCGACGGGCGGGACGGTCCCGAAGGCCCCGACAGGCGCGGCGGGCACGGCCGTTGGGGCCATCGGCTCCGTCGGCTCCGTCGGCTCCGGCGGACCGGGACCCGCTGACCGGGCGGACCCCGCGTACTACCCGGAGCCGCAGAGCAGGACCTTCTTCGGCCGGGGCGGACGGGAGATCCACGCCCACGTCTACCCGCCGCACCATCCCGTACTGCGGGCGCGGGCCGACGAGCTGCCCCCGTACGTGGTGTGGGCGCACGGCGGCCCCACCGACCACGTGCCACCCGTACTCGACCTGCACATCGCCTACTTCACCTCGCGGGGCATCGGCGTCGTCGAGGTCAACTACGGGGGCTCCACGGGCTACGGCCGCGCCTACCGGGAACGGCTGCGCGAACAGTGGGGCGTCGTCGACGTCGAGGACTGCGCCGCCGTGGCGCGGTCCCTGGCCGCCGAGGGCACCGCCGATCCGGACCGGCTCGCGATCCGGGGCGGCAGCGCGGGCGGCTGGACGGCCGCGGCCTCGCTGGCGTCCACCGACCTGTACGCGTGCGCGGCGATCATCTACCCGGTCCTGGACCTGACCGGCTTCGCCGCCGAGACCCACGACCTGGAGTCCCGCTACATCGACGGCCTCGCCGGACCCCCGCAGACCCTGGCCCTGCGCAGCCGCGAGCGCTCCCCGGTGGCCCGCGCCGACCGGATCACCGCGCCGTTCGTCCTGCTCCAGGGCCTGGACGACCCGGTCTGCCCGCCCGCGCAGGCGGAGCGGCTGCTGGCCGCGATGCGCGGGCGTGCGGTGCCCCACGCGTACGTGGCCTTCGAGGGCGAGGGGCACGGCTTCCGGCGCGCGGACACGATGGTCCGGGCGCTGGAGGCGGAGCTGTCGCTGTACGCGCAGGTGTTCGGGTTCGAGCGGGCGGACATCCCCCGTTTGGCCCTGTCCGACTGAGCCCCCGGGACGCCGCGGCCGGACGATGGGACCATGAGCTCCCACACGTCCAAGAGCCGCGGCAAGGGCCGCGGGCAGATCACCCCGGGCCGCGCGGGCATCGCAGCGCTCGCGGTGCTCACCCTGGTGTTCATCTTCGAGAACACCCGCCCCACCAAGATCCGGCTGCTGATCCCCCAGGTGACGATGCCGCTCTACGTCGCCCTGCTGATCGCGGCGGTGCTGGGCGGACTGTGCGGGGCCTACTTCGCCCGGCGGCGCAAGTAGCGGTCCCCGCAGGCCTCGTAGCTCCCGCAGCCGGTCCGTAGCCGCTCCGACTCAGGGGACCGGGACGGGCGGTCAGCCCGAGTGGACCCACACCCGGAGCGGGCCGATGGCCGTGAAACCGTGGCGCAGCGCCGTGTCGAGGTCGTCCCCCGACTCGTAGCCGACGAGCGCCAGGCCGGGCCAGAGCGAGGCCGTCAGGGCGAGCGCGCCCGCCCAGGCCTCGTCGTCCGGGGTGCCGTCGGCGGTGAACACGTTGGAGATGCCGACCACCTCGCCGGTGCGGTTGGCGGCGGCCCCGGCGAGGATCCGGCCCTCGGCGTCCCGCCCCGCGAGGAAGGCGATCTCCCCGGCCTCCTCCATGAGCAGCCCCGGGTGGAACAGGCCGGAGCTCTCCTCGCCGTCCCAGGCCGTCTCCCACGCCTCCAGCTCCACGGGGCCGGAGATCCGGCTCCACTCCAAGGCCGGGGCGGCGGATGGAGCGGACGCCGGGCGGTGGATCCACTCGGCGCCGAAGAGGACCTCGAAGCCGGCCGGAGCCAGGTCGAGGACGGCGAAGCTGTCCTTGACCGAGGCGCGCGGCGCGACGGTGTCGATCCCGGCGAGCAGGGCGGCCGTATCGGTGTCCCGGGTCAGGGTCACGGCGTCCGGGTAGTAGAGCGGGGTCGGACGCGGGCTGCTCCAGGCCTGGGCGGTGAAGCCGCCGCCGCGGCAGACGGCGGCGCACCACGCGGCGTTGTTGTACGCGGCCGCGAGGAGGAGCTGTTCGGTGTTCGGGGTGATGATCACATCGGGATCCTGCCACAGCGTCAGTTGTCCAGGCGGCGCTTGCCGAGCCAGGCGACCATCTCCGGGTCGCGGTGGTCGAAGAACAGGGTGGAGCCGGTGTCGAGGGCGGCGATCCGGGCCATCTGGTCGTCGGTGAGCTCGAAGTCGAAGACGTCGAAGTTCTGCGCCATCCGCCCGGGGTCGACCGACTTCGGGATCGTGACGATGCCGCGCTGGACGAGCCAGCGGAGCACGATCTGCGCCGCGGACTTCTCGTGCGCCGCGCCGATCCCGGTGAGGACGGGGTGGGTGAACAGGTCGTTCTTGCCTTCGGCGAATCCGCCCCAGGACTGGTGCTGCACGCCGTGCTCGCGCATGAGCTCGTGGTCGGCGCCGCGCTGGAAGAAGGGGTGGGTCTCGATCTGGTTGACCGCCGGGGTGACCTCGTTGTTCAAGGTCAGGTCCAGCAGCCGGTCCGGGTAGAAGTTGGCGACGCCGATGGCCTTGGCCAGGCCCTCGCGGTTGACGGCCTCCATGGCGCGCCACTGGCCGTACACGTCGCCGAAGGGCTGGTGCATCAGGTACAGGTCGACGTGGTCCAGGCCCAGCTTCTTCAGCGAGGTCTCGAAGGCACGCCGGGCGTTGTCCTGGGCGGGGGCGTCCTGCACCCACAGCTTGGTGGTGACGAACAGGTCCCCGCGCGGGATGCCGGAGGCCCTGACGGCACGGCCGACCGCCTCCTCGTTGCCGTAGGCGGCCGCGGTGTCGAGCAGCCGGTAGCCGGCGGCGAGGGCGTCGGAGACGGCCCGCTCGGTCCGCTCCGCCGGGATCTGGTAGACGCCGAAGCCGAGGATCGGCATCTCGACGCCGTTGTTCAGGGTGACGCGCTGCATGGGGGTCTTCCTTGTCGCTCGGACGTACGGGGTCATCGGGGCGGCCGCACGGTCATCGGCGGCCACGGCCGGTGGAGCGGATCGTGCCGGTCAGGAAGCCGCGTCCGAGCGGGGAGAAGGGAACCAGGCCGATGTTCGGCTCGCGCGGCACCGGCAGCACCCGCTCCTCCACGCCCCGGGTCCACGGCGAGTACTCCGACTGCACCGCGGTGACCGGGTGGACGGCGTGGGCGCGCCGGACGGTGTCCGGTCCCGCCTCGGGCGGGCCGAACGCGCGAACCTTGCCCGCGGCCACCAGCCCGGCGACCGCACCGGCCGTCTCCTCGACGGGCGTGTCCGGCCTCCAGATCACGCAGCTTGACGTACCGCATCGGCACTCTCCGCTCCGTCGTCTTCTCCGGCGGTGTCCACCCTCACCCGCCCGGCCCCTGCCCGCTGCGCGCGACGCGCGGTCACCGGCGGACGGGCGGCGGACGGACGGTGGACGGTTCTCGTGTACCCACCCTCGCGCCTTTCCGCGCCCGCAGGCAGGGCGGGCCGTTCAGGGGTAACGCCAGGGCCCCCCACCGCACCGCCGGCCAGGGCGGCGCGGTGTGACACTGAAGTCATGGCATCCGAGGTCACCCCGACCCACCGGACGAACAGCGAGGGCGCGGAGCTCGGCACCTTCCTGCGCGCCCGCCGCACGCGGACCAGCCCCCAGCAGGCCGGCCTCACCGTCGGCACCGGGCCGCGCCGCACCCCGGGGCTGCGCCGCGAGGAACTGGCCACCCCCGCCGGGATCGGCATCGACTACTACGTGCGCATGGAACGCGGCAAGGAGACCCGCCCCAGCCCCCGCCGGTGCACGGCCGCACCGTGCGCCCCCACCTCGGAACCGCTGCTGGACTCCCTGCGCCCGAACCCCGCCTACATCGTCGGCCGCAGCATGGACATGCTGGCCTGGAACCCCGGTGGTCTCGCCCTGTACGCCGGGCTGGACGACTGGCCCGCCAAGCACCGCAACCTCGCCCGCTGCCTCTTCCTCCACCCCGCCGCCCGCGAGCTGTTCCCGGACCGGGACCGCCAGATCACCGGCTGCGTCGCCCGGCTGCGCGCCGTCGCGGGCATCGCCCCCGACGCCCCGGACCTGACCCGGCTCGTCGGCGAACTCCTCCTGAAGAGCCCCGACTTCGCCAAACTCTGGGAACGCTACGACGTGACCGGCCGCAAGGCGGCGGACAAGGTCTTCCAGCACCCCCGCGTCGGCAGGATCACCCTCACCGCCCAGTCGGTGGACCTGGAGGGCACCGCGGGCCAGCGCCTCGGCGTCTACAGGGCCCCGGAACGGTCGCTCGACCCGTCCTGACCGCGAACGCCCGGGCGATCACGGCCGAAATGCCTCCTCCCGGGGTACGGCATCGCACAGGATGAGTGCATGCGAACCCTCGTGCTCCTCGACGCACCGTCCAATCTCGGGCTCCGCCCCCCGGCCCCGGGGGCCGTTCCCGGCGTGTACAAACTGGCCGGGGCCCTGCGGGAACAGGGCCTGCTGGCCCGCCTCGGCGCACGCGAGGGCGGGGTCGTCGTCCCGCCGCGCTACGACCGGGGCGACTGGAAGGAGGGGGACGGGGTGTTCCACGCCGGCCCCCTCGCCGAGTACACCGTCGCCCTCGCCGACCGGATCGAGGACCACCTGCGCTCCGGGGAGTTCCCCGTCGTCCTCGGCGGCGACTGCTCCATCCAGCTCGGCGCCTCCCTGGCCATGCGGCGCCTCGGGCGGTACGGCATCGCCGCGATCGACGGCTCCGCCGACTTCCGTCACCCCGGCAACGAGGACGTCAACGGGCCCGTCGGAGCGGCCGGCGGCGAGGAACTGGCGCTCGCCACCGGGCGCGGCCAGGCGGACCTCGCCGACCTGGAGGGCCTCGGGCCCTATGTGCGCGACGAGGACGTCCGGCTGTTCGGGCTGCGCGACGGGGACCCGGACCTCCCCGAGCTGCGCGCCGCCGGGATCTTCGCCGCCACGGTCGGGGCGATCCGCGACCGCGGCGCCGGTCCGGTGGCCCGTACCGCGCTGACGGGACTGCAGCCCCCGGCCACCGCCGGGTTCTGGGTCCACCTGGACGCCGACGTCCTGGACCCGTCCGTGATGCCGGCCGTCGACAGCCCGGACCCCGGCGGCCTGATCCCCGACGAACTCGCCGAACTGCTCGGGGTGTTGATCAGCTCCCCGCGCTGCGTCGGGCTCAACGTCACCATCTACGACCCGGACCTGGACCCGGACGGGCGGGCCGGAGCCCTGCTCGCGGACCTGGTGGCGGGAGCCTTCGCGTAGATCGCGTAGATCGCGTAGATCGCGCAGACCGGCCGGGCCGGGCCGGTGCAGCCCGGCCCGCCCCCGCCCGGCCCGCCGTCGGGTGCCGGTCTGCCGTGCTCAGACCCCGATCGCGCCGTCGATGCGCTCGCGCAGCAGGTCCGCGTGGCCGTTGTGCCGCGCGTACTCCTCGATCATGTGGATCAGCACCCACCGCAGCGAGACCTCGCCCCGCCACGCGTCCTTCCCGGACACCTCCAGGTCCGGCGCCCGCTCCGTGAACGCCTGCGCGAACCCCACCTCCGCCCGCCACGCCTGCCAGGCTTCCCGGATCACCTCGGGCGTCGGTGTCGCGCCGTCGAAGTCCCCGTCGGGGGCCGCCGCGGACCAGAACAGGAGCGGAACCTCCTGCCCGGCCAGCACCTGCCGGAACCAGCGCCGCTCCACGTCCGCGAGGTGGCGGACCAGGCCCAGCAGTGAGAGCGTGGAGGGCTCCACCGACCGCTCGGCCAACTCCGGCCCCAGATCCGCGCACTTGAGCCTGAGCGTGGCGCGCTGAGCCCCCAGCATGTCCACGAGCATCCGTCGTTCGTCGCCCGTCGTCGGTCCCGTGAACCGGCTCTCGGACTCTTCCCCGTCGAAGAGCTGACCTCTTCTGATCACGTCGCTCATGCCCTTCAGGATCGGACACCGGCCCGCGCGAGAGAAGGCTTTGCGTAATCCTGACCGGTGGTGATGCGCCGAATCCCTGTGCACCGGCGGCCGTGGCGTGTTCCATTTCCCTCATGGCCACCACCGTCCGCCGCTCCGTACTGACCCTCCCCGCGGCCCCGTTGGGTCCCGAGAACCCCCTGCCCGCCCTCCGCGACTCCGGCGGGGTGCACACGCTGGACGAGCGCTCGCGCGAGGGCCTCCCACGCGACATGGCACGCCAGATCGGGTACGAACCACTGCGCTCGCTGCTCCCCGCACGGATCCGGGACGGCTATCAACGGCAGCGCACCGAGCGGGACTTCGAGACGATCGTCATCGAGAACGCGCACCTGCGCGCCACCGTCCTGCCCGGTCTCGGCGGCCGGATCCATTCGCTCGTCCATCTCCCCACCGGACGCGAACTGCTCTACCGCAATCCGGTGTTCCAGCCCGCCAACTTCGCGCTGAACGGCGCCTGGTTCTCCGGCGGCATCGAGTGGAACCTCGGCGCCACCGGCCACACCACCCTGTCCTGCGCCCCGTTGCACGCCGCGCTCGTCCCGGCGCCCGACGGGGGAGTCATGGTGCGGCTCTGGGAGTGGGAGCGGCTGCGCGACCTGCCGTTCCAAGTGGACCTGTGGCTGCCCGAGGACTCGGAGTTCCTCTACGTCGGCGTCCGCGTGCGCAACCCGCACGAGCGGCCCGCACCCGTCTACTGGTGGTCCAACATCGCCGTGCCCGAGGAGGCCGCCACCCGCGTCCTGGCCCCGGCCGACGAGGCCTGGCACTTCGGGTACGAACGCTCCCTGCGCCGCGTCCCCGTACCCGGATGGGAGGGCACGGACCGCACGTACCCGCTGCGCAGCACGTACCCCGCCGACTTCTTCTACGAGGTCGAAGCCGGGACCCGGCCCTGGATCGCCTCCCTCGACGCGGAGGGGCGGGGACTCGTCCAGACCTCGACGGCCCGGCTGCGCGGCCGCAAGCTCTTCGTCTGGGGCGCGGGCGAGGGCGGCCGGCGCTGGCAGGAGTGGCTGACCGAGCCCGGCACGGGCGGGTACGCGGAGATCCAGGCCGGGCTCGCCCGGACCCAGCTGGAGCACGTGCGGCTGGAGGCGGGGGCGGAGTTCAGCTGGCTGGAGGCCTACGGAGCCCTGTCCGCGGACCCCGTCGCCGTGCACGGGGACGACTGGGCGGCGGCCCGCGCCGCGGCGGGCACGGCGCTGGAGTCCGCGCTGCCCGCTCCGGCCGTGGACGCGGCGTACGAGGCGTGGCGCGGGTGCGCCGACACCGAACCGGGGGAGCGGCTGTCGGCCGGCTCCGGCTGGGGCGCCCTCGAGGTGCTGTGCGGGGGCCACAAACTGCCCGGCACCCCCTTCGGCGAGGACACCCTCGACGAGGACCAGGCCCCCTGGCTGGAGCTGTGGCGCACCGGGGTCTTCCCCGCCCCGCGCCGCGTGACCCCGCCCGGCCCGAGCCTGGTCGCCCCGCACTGGCGGGACATGCTGGAGACGGCCCCGGCGGACCCGCTGACCGAGTACCACCTCGGGGTCGCCCAGTGGCACGCCGGGGACATCGCCCAGGCGGTACGGAGCTGGGAGCGCGGGCTGGCGCTGGCCCCCTCGCGGTGGCCGCTGCTGCGGTGCCTGGCGGTCGCCGACGACCTGGCCGGCGACCCGGCCCGGGCGGCCCGCTGGTACGCCGAGGCCTTCGAGGACCTGGCCCAGGAGAGCCGGGGCGGCGCGAGCTGGCAGGCCGCCGAATCGGCGCTGGGCCGGGAGGCCCTGGCGTCCCTGCTGGCGGCGGGCCTGCTGCCGCAGGCCCGCTCGGTGTGGGACCGGCTGCGCCCCGCCCTGCGGGAGGAGGGCCGCTTCCGGCTGGCGGCGGCCCGGCTGCTCGCGGCGGAGGGCCATGTGGGCGCGGCCCGCCGGGTCTTCGAGGAGGGCTTCGAACTGCCCGACCTCCGCGAGGGCGAGGAGACCCTCTCGGAGGTCTGGTCCACCCTCACGGACCGCCCGCTGCCGGCCGCGTACAACTTCCGGATGCGCCCGCCGGGGGACTAGGACCTGTTGGCAAACTCCCGCCGTCGTCCGAAGGTCGGCCGGGCGGCAGGCGGGAGTGTGACGACATGCCCTGGACCGGGGTCTTGCCGATCAGGCCGGGCCCGGCCGGCTGCGCCGTCTCCTCCCTGTACTACCTGGGGAGTACGCCGGAAACGCTACGCCGGAGTGACGCCTGCCCGGCCGGGCACGGCCTAGCGTGGGCGGTATGGACGAGCAGCGCGAGCGCCCGGGGGTTCCTCCGTGGCAGCGATGGGTGGAGCGGACCGGGCGGGGCCCGGCCTGGCGCTCCTCGCTGCTCGTGGCCGTCTTCGCGCAGGTCGGCTCGGGATGGGCCGCGCAGCAGCAGAGCGGGCGCGTGGCCCTGGACGGCTTCGCCCGGCTCCTGCTGCTGCTCGGACCGCTGCTGCTCGTGTGGCGCCACCGGTACCCGGTGGCCGTGGCGTACGGGGTCAGCGCCGTCACCCTGGTGTACATCGGCGCCGGGTTCCCCTACGGCCCGGTGTTCGTCAGCCTGGCCCTGGCCTGCTTCGCAGCCGTCGTCGCCGGACACCGCAGAGCCGCCTGGGGGGCCGTCGGGCTGCTCTGGGCCGGCCACCTGCTCATCGGCCACTGGCTCTACCGCCTGCTCCCGCCCGCCGGGGACGGCCCGGCGCCCTGGACGCAGGAACTGGGCGTCACCGCGTGGGTGCTCGCCATCCTCACCGTCTCCGAGCTCGTCCTCATACGCCGGGAACAGTGGGCCCTCGCCCGCGCCGAGCGGGCGGCGGCCGAGAAGCGCCGGGTGAACGAGGAGCGGCTGCGCATCGCCCGCGAGCTGCACGACGTCCTCGCCCACAGCATCTCGGTGATCAACGTCCAGGCGGGAGTGGGGCTGGCCCTGCTCGACGCCGATCCCGAGCAGGCCCGTTCGGCGCTGACCACCATCAAGGCGGCCAGCAAGGAGGCATTGGGCGAGGTCCGCCAGGTCCTCGACACCCTGCGCACGCCCGGCGACGCACCGCGCGCGCCCGCCCCCGGTCTCGACCGGCTCCCCGAGCTCGCCGAGCAGGCCGCCGCGGCCGGGCTGAGCGTGGACATCGCGACGGACGGGGACGCCCGGGCGCTGGCGCCCGGGGCGGACCTCGCCGCCTTCCGCATCCTCCAGGAGGCGCTGACCAACGTGGTGCGGCATTCCGGTTCGCGCACCGCCCGGGTCCGCCTCTCCTGGCAGCCCCGCGTCCTGGAGCTGCGGGTGGACGACGACGGCCCGGCCACGGGCGGTCCGGCGGGCGGCAGCGGCAACGGCCTGGTGGGCATGCGCGAGCGGGCCGCGGCCCTCGGCGGCACCATCGAGGCCGGCCCGCGCCCCGACGGCGGCTTCCGCGTGATCGCCCGGCTCCCGCTGAAGGCCGACCCGGCGGCCGCACCGAAGGCCGTCCCGTTCCAGGAGGATCCGTGATCCGTGTTCTGCTCGCCGACGACCAGCTCCTCGTCCGGGCGGGGTTCCGGGCCCTGCTCGACGCGCAGCCGGACGTCGAGGTGGTGGGCGAGGCCGCCGACGGCGACGAGGCCGTCCGCCTGGTGCGCGAGCTGCGCCCGGCCGTCGTCCTCATGGACATCCGGATGCCGGTGTGCGACGGGCTCGCCGCCACCCGGCGGATCACCGGGGACGCGGCACCGGCCGACGTCAGGGTGGTCATGCTCACCACCTTCGAGCTCGACGAGTACGTCTTCGAGGCGCTCCGGTCCGGAGCCTCGGGCTTTCTGGTCAAGGACACCGAACCGGAGGAACCGCTGCGGGCGGTCCGGGCGGTGGTGGACGGCGACGCACTGCTGTCCCCGGGCGTCACGCGCCGCCTGATCGAGGAGTTCGCGGCCCGCTCCAAGCAGCCCGCCGCCGACGACGCGGGCCTGGGCCTGGACCGGCTCACCGAGCGGGAGCGCGAGGTGATGGCCCTGGTGGGCCTCGGCCTGCCCAACGAGGAGATCGCCCGCCGGCTGGTCGTCAGCCCGCTCACCGCGAAGACCCACGTCAGCCGGACGATGGTGAAGCTCGGCGCCCGCGACCGCGCCCAACTGGTCGTCCTGGCCTACGAGTCGGGGCTGGTCCGGCCCGGCCGGCTCGGCTGATTCCCGCCCGCCAGGCCCCGTACTCCCCTGGTGGTACGCGCGGTGCAGCCGGCCGTACGACGACCCGGACCCCCTCCCGGAGCCAGTCTCGGAGTGTGACGCACACGCCCACACTTCCGAGGAGCCGAACCGAGATGAACACCCTCACCACCCTCGCGTACGACGGGCCCGGCCCGTGGATCCTGTTCTTCCCGCTGATCTGGGCGGCCGTGGTGCTCGGCGCCGTCACCGTCCGGTTCCGGCAAGTCCACCCTGATGCACTGCGCCGCCGGTCTCGACACCCTCACCTCCGGATCCGCCTCCATCGGCGGTACGCAGCTCGGCGCACTCGACGACCGCGGGCTCACCCTGCTGCGCCGCGAGCGCGTCGGCTTCGTCTTCCAGGCCTTCAACCTGATTCCCACCCTCACCGTCGCCGAGAACATCACCCTCCCGCAGGACCTCGCGGGCAGCCGCGCGGACGGTGCCTGGCTCGACAGCCTCATCGACGTCGTCGGACTGCGCGACCGGCTGCACCACCGGCCCGCCGAACTCTCCGGCGGCCAGCAGCATGGGGTATCCCCAGCGAAGGGAGGGGAGGCGTCGCTGTGGCCCGCGCGCTCGCCGGCAGCCCCGATGTCGTCTTCGCCGACGAGCCCACCGGCAACCTCGACTCCCGTTCGGGCGAGGAAGTGCTCGGGCTGCTGGGCCGGGCGGTGTGCGACATGGGCCGTACGGTCGTCATGGTCACCCACGACCCGGTGGCCGCCGCCCACGCCGACGAGGTGGTCTTCCTCGCCGACGGGCGGCTGGTCGACCGGATGGCGGGTCCCACCGCGGACCGCGTCCTGGACCGGCTGAAGTCGTTCGACACCCGCCCGCCGACACCCGCCCGCCGACCGACACCCGCCCGTCGGCGGCGGCCGCCCCGGGGGAGGCGTCATGAGCACGAACGGTGCCCGCACCGTGCTGCGGCTGAGCACGGCCTCGCTGCGCGCCCACAAGCGGCGGTTCGCCGGGACCTTCACGGCCGTGCTGCTCGGCGTCGCCTTCCTCGCCGCGACGCTCGTCATGGGAGACACCCTCCGCGCGAGCTTCGACAGCATGTTCGCCGGTGCGACCAGCGGTACCGACGCCGTGGTCCGCAGTTCCCGCGTGGTGACCGTCCCGGGCGAGGCCCAGGGCGCCCGGCAGCCCGTACCGACCGCACTCGTGGAGGAGATCCGGCGCACCCCGGGCGTGGCCGCCGCGGCCCCGCCGTCCAGGGCGCGGGACAGCTCGTCGGCTCCGACGGCGAACCGATCGGTGGCCAGGGGCCGCCCACGCTCGCCGGGAACTGGATCGCGGACCCGGAGCTCAACCCGTACCGGCTCGCGGAGGGCCGGGCAGGTGCGAGCCGGTCCGGGAACCAGCCAGGGCGAGCTGGTGGAGACGCTCACCGCGATGCTGCCGCAGGGCGTCGAGGTGATCACCGGAGAGGAATCGGCCCAGGAGAACACCGACATGATCTCCGGTCGGTTCCTGGACCTCTTCACCCTCATGCTGCTCGTCTTCTCGGGCATCGCGCTGCTCGTGGCCACCTTCAGCATCCACAACACCTTCGCGATCGTCGTCGCCCAGCGCACCCGCGAGAACGCCCTGCTGCGGGCGCTCGGTGCCTCCCGGCGCCAGGTCGTCGGCGGCACGCCGGCCGGGGCCGCCGTCGTCGCGTTCGTCGCCTCGGCGCCCGGGCTGCTCGCCGGCATCGGCTTCGCCGCAGGGCTCCAGGCCCTCTTCCCGGCCATCGGATTCCCCTTCCCCGAAGGGAACTTGGTGATCAGCGGCCTGTCGATGGCCCTTCCCCTCCTCGTAGGGGTCCTGGTCTGCCTCGGCTCGGCCGTGCTGCCGGCCGTACGGGCCGGACGCACGGCGCCGCTGGCCGCGCTGCTCGACAGCGCGGTGGACCGCTCGGAGGCCTCCCGGTCCCGTACGGTCACCGGCGCGGCGCTGGGCGCGGCCGCCGTCGGCCTGCTCCTGACCGGGGTGCTCGCCGTACCGTCGCTGTGGCTGTCCGGGGCGGGCGCGGCGCTGGCGACGGCCGCGTTCGTCGTCCTGGGTCCGGTGGCCTTCTTGTCCGCCGTCCGGATGCTCGGCCGGCCGCTGGAGCGGCTGCGCGGGGTGACCGGCGCCCTCGCGACGCGCAACGCGCGGCGCAGTCCCCGGCGGACGGCGTCCACGGCGACCGCGCTGATGATCGGCGTCGCCGTCGCCTCCCTGTTCACCGTCTTCGGCGCGTCCCTGAAGGCCACCATGGACCGGACCGTGTCGCGTTCCTTCGCCGATGACGTGGCCATCAGCGCCCCGTCCTTCGGCGCGGGCGGCAGCGGACTGCGCCCGAAGCTGGCACCGGCCGTCGCGGCGCTGCCCGAGGTGGCGGGCGCGGTGGGCCTGGGCAAGGGGGTCGCGGAGGTCGACGGCTCCGGGCGGGCGGTGACCGTCACCGACCCCGTCGCGCTCGCATCCGGCCTCGACCTGGGCGCGGTGTCGGGAAGGTTCGACGCACTGGGAACGGACGGCATCGCGGTGTCCGCGAAGGAGGCCGCGCGGCACGGCTGGCGGCTCGGCAGCACGGCCGAACTCGCCTTCACCGACGGGCAGAAGCAGCCCTTCACGATCCGCGCGGTGTACGAGTGCTCCGAGCTGGCCGGCGACTACGTCATCACGAGGGCGGCTTGGGCGCCGCACCGGGCGCAGGACACGGACTCGCTGGTGAGCGTCACCTTCGAGGACGGAGTGTCGGCCGAGGCCGGCGCGGCGGCGGTCGAGCGGACGGCCGCGCTGTACGGCGGCCCCGAGGTACAGACGCGCGAAGCGTACGCGCAGTCGTCGGCGGGCGGCATCGACATGATGCTCACCCTCGTCTACGCGCTGCTCGCCCTCGCCGTGCTGATCGCCCTGCTGGGCATCGCCAACACGCTGACCCGCGCGGTCCACGAGCGCACCCGCGAACTGGGACTGCTCCGGGCCGTCGGCCAGACCCGGGGCCAGCTGCGGGCGATGGTCCGCTGGGAGTCGGTCCTGGTCGCCGCGTTCGGCACGGCAGGCGGTCTGGCGCTGGGCGGCGTCCTCGGATGGGTCCTGGTGAAGGCCTCGGAAGGGGCGAGCGACAGTGCGTTCGCCTTCTCCGTCCCGCCGCTGCAGCTCACCCTGGTCGCCCTGGTCGGCGTGGCGGCGGGTGTCCTCGCGGGCTGGCGCCCGGCGCGGCGGGCGGCGCGTCTGGACATCCTGCGCGCGGTCGCCACCGACTAGGCCGGCTCGTTCGGATCTCGCCTGCCGGCCGGCCGGTCCTTAGCGGTCGTAGGTGCGGATGCGGTAGCGCAGGCCGGTCACCGAGGACTGCCAGCCGCCGTCCTCGGCGACGGTCCACGCCGGGTCCAGCTCCGGGGCGTGGGTGTCGCCGACCACCTGCGTGTCGACCTCGGTCACCGAGAGCATGACGGCGCGGGCCAGCGCGGCACGGTAGACCTCTCCGCCGCCGATCACCCAGCACGCGGCGGCGGGGACGGCCGCCTGCGGCTGCCCGGACTGTCCGGTCTGCCCGGCCGCGATCTCCAGGGCCTCGTCGATGGACCCGGCACGCTCCGCACCCTCCGCGGCCCATGCGGGATCGCGCGTCACCACGATGTTGCGCCGCCCCGACAGCGGACGGAACCGCGCCGGCAGCGAATCCCAGGTCTTGCGGCCCATGACCACCGGATGCCCGAGGGTGGTGGCCTTGAAGTGGGCCATGTCCTCGGGCAGCCGCCAGGGAATCCCGTTGTCCGCGCCGATCACGCCGTCGGAGCTCTGCGCCCAGATCAGCCCGACGTTCATGCCGGTGTCGGGGTCGGTGTTGGTGTTGGTGTCGAGGTTCATACCGCGACCGGGGCCTTGATGGCCGGGTGGTGCTGGTAGCCGGCCATCTTCACGTCGCCGTAGGCGTAGTCGAAGAGGGAGTCGGCCCGGTGCAGCTTCAGCTCGGGGAACTCGAACGGGGTCCGCGCGATCTGCTCGGTGACCTGCTCGACGTGGTTGTCGTAGATGTGGCAGTCGCCGCCGGTCCAGATGAAGTCACCCGGCTCCAGGCCTGCCTGCTGCGCCACCATGTGGGTGAGCAGGGCGTAGCTGGCGATGTTGAACGGCACGCCGAGGAACAGGTCCGCGCTGCGCTGGTACAGCTGGCAGGAGAGCTTGCCGTCGGCCACGTAGAACTGGAAGAAGGCGTGGCACGGCGCGAGCGCCATCTTGGACAGCTCGGAGACGTTCCAGGCGGAGACGATCATCCGGCGGGAGTCCGGGTCGCGGCGCAGCGTGTCCAGGACCTCGGTGATCTGGTCGATGTGCCGGCCGTCCGGGGCGGGCCAGGAGCGCCACTGGGCGCCGTAGACCGGCCCGAGGTCGCCGTTCTCGTCGGCCCACTCGTCCCAGATCGTCACGCCGTGCTCCCGCAGCCAGCCGACGTTGGACTCGCCGCGCAGGAACCACAGCAGCTCGTACACGATCGACTTGAGGTGCACCTTTTTGGTGGTGACCAGGGGGAACCCCTGCGAGAGGTCGTAACGCAGTTGGTGCCCGAAGACACTCCGGGTGCCGGTGCCCGTCCGGTCGGCCTTGGCCGTCCCGGAGGTGAGCACCAGCTTCAACAGGTCTTCGTACTGGGTATCCGCCACGGGCACCGAGTCTACTGGGCCGCCGTCCGAGGTCCGGTCAGGCGGTCAGCGGGCCGGCCGGTCAGCGGGTCGGAGGGTCGGCGGGCCAGCAGGTCAGCCGGAAACCGCGCCTTCGGCGATCAGGCCGGCGAGAACCGCCTCGCCGACCGCCACGACCGCCGTCTGCGGGCGGATCATCACGGTGATCTCGTCGATCAGGCCCTCGGGCGTGAGGTGCAGCATGTCGATGCCGTGCACCTGCCGGTCGCTCACGGTGGTCCGGAACGGCAGCACGGTCGCCGGCCCCTCGGCCCCCTCCGCCCCGAACGGGACGCCCGCGGACTGGACGCTGCCGTCGAAGTGGCCGACGTAGTGGAAGCCCTCGAACGTGCGCAGCAGGACGCGGAAGAGGGCCAGTACCGCCGGCTTGCCCTCGAACGGCTTCGACTTCACCGGGCTGTTGAGCCGGACGTCGTCGGTGAACAGCGCGTCCAGCGCGGCGAGGTCATGGCCGGCGACGGCGGCGCGGAAGCGGTCGGCCGTGCTGGTGACGGTGCTCATGAGGACTCCTTGATAGTCACCGATGTGATTACTCACTTTCTTGACTATCATGATCCGGGCGTCCCTGAGAAGACGCTGCCGCGCACGATCCCGAGGAGACCGACCGATGGCTTTGCGCCACGCCGTACTGGCGGCGCTGCTCGACGAGGAGCTGAGCGGCTACCAGCTGGCCAAGGCGTTCGGCACGGGCGTGGCCAACTTCTGGCACGCCCTGCCCCAGCAGCTCTACACCGAGCTGGCCAGGCTGGAGCGGGAAGGCTTCATCGCGGGCCGCGAGGTGGTCCAGGACACCCGGCCGAACAAGCGGCTGTTCCGGGTCACCGACGCCGGACTGGCCGAGCTGGAGCGCTTCACCGCTGCCGAGACCAAGCCGTGCGTCATCCGCGACGACCTGCTCGTGAAGGTCCAGGCGGCCGAGCACGTCGACACGGAGGGGCTCATCGCGCAGCTCGCGGAGCGGACCGCCTTCGCGACGGCCAAGGCGGAGCTGTTCGAGAAGCTGCTGAGCTCGATGCGCGGCGAGCGCACGGAGGAGGAGTTCCTGCGCCACGGCGCACGGATCGGCCCCTACCTCACCTGTCTGCGCGGCTTGGAGTTCGAGCGGGCCAACCGGGCCTGGTACGAGCGCACCACGATCATTCTGAGCGAGAGGCGGGCATCCCGTGGAGAGCAGTGAACAGCGACGGCCGACCCGGTACGTGGCTCTCGGCGACAGCCAGAGCGAGGGGGTGGGCGACGGGGACGACCGTACGGGGCTGCGCGGGTGCGCCGACCGGCTGGCCGAGATGATCGCGGTGCACGAGCCCGACGTCCTCTACGCCAACCTGGCCGTCCGGGGCCGCCTGGCGGCAGGGGTTCGCGAGGGGCAGCTCGGGCCGGCCCTCGCGCTCCGCCCCGACCTGGCCACCGTGGTCGCCGGGGTCAACGACGTGCTGCGGCCCCGGTTCGACGCCGACGAGGTCGCCGGGCACCTGGAGGCGATGTTCGCCGCGCTCACCGCGCAGGGCGCCCGCGTCGCCACCGTCACCTTCCCCGACATCGCCAAGCTCGTCCCGCTCGCCAAGGGGGCGGCCCCGCGCGTCACCGCGCTGAACGAGCGGATACGGCGGGCGGCGGAGCGGCACGGGGTGGCCGTCGCGGACTTCGCCCGCCACGAGGCCTCCACCGACCCGCGGATGTGGAGCGCGGACCGGCTGCACGCCGCGCCGTCCGGCCACGCGATGATCGCCGCCGGTGTCGCGCACGCCCTGGGGCTGCCCGGCAGCGACGAGGGCTGGACCCGCCCGCTGCCCGGCCCGCCGCCCGCCGCCCCGGCGGGCCTGCGGGGCGTCGCCGGGGAGCTGCGGTGGGCCGTGGGCTTCGCCGGGCCCTGGATCGGGCGGCGGCTGCGCGGGCGTTCCTCCGGAGACGGCCGCACGGCCAAGCGGCCCGAGCTGCTCCCCGTACGCCTGGCGGCCTGAACGACAGGCCCGCCGGGATCGGGCCCGCCGGGGTCGTGACCGCCGTGGTCGCGCCGCCGGGGTCAGGCGCGGCAGATGATCTCGCCGTTCAGGACCGAGAACCAGGCGTCCGGGTCCGCGCCCCAGGTGTGCCAGGCCTCGGCGACGGCCGACAGCTCCTGCTGCGTCGCGTGTCCGCCGCCGGTCGCGATCCCGGCGTAGGCCGAGGCCGTCGTGCGGTCCGCCCACAGCGAGGACCACCAGGCCGCCTCCTCCCCGGTCGCGTAGCACCACGAGGTCGCCGTGCAGGTCACGTCCGTGAAGCCCGCCGCCCGCGCCCACGCGCGCAGGCGGCGTCCGGCGTCCGGTTCGCCACCGTTGGCGCGCGCCACCCGCCGGTACAGGTCCAGCCACTCCTCCAGCCCGGGAGTCGCGGGGTACCAGGTCATCGCCGCGTAGTCCGCGTCCCGCGCCGCGACGATCCCGCCCGGCCGGCACACCCGGCGCATCTCGCGCAGCGCCTGGACGGGATCGCCCACGTGCTGCAGCACCTGGTGGGCGTGGACCACGTCGAAGGAGTCGTCGGGGAAGTCCAGCGCGTGGACGTCGGCGGTGGCGAACTCGATGCCGGTCAGGCCCCGCTCCTTCGCGTACGCGGCGGCCTGGTCGACCACGTCCCGCGCCGCGTCCACCGCCGTGACCCGGCCCTCGGGCCCCACCAGCTCCGCCAGGTCCGCCGTGATCGTGCCCGGGCCGCAGCCCACGTCCAGGACGGCCATCCCCGGGCGCAGCGCGCCGATCAGGTAGCCGGCCGAGTTCTCGGCGGTGCGCCAGCGGTGCGAGCGCAGCACCGACTCGTGGTGTCCGTGGGTGTAGACCGCGGTCTCGTGCGGGGGCTCCGTGGCCGTCGCCGTGTGAGTGGCATCCGTGGCATCCGTGGCATCCATGGCGTTCATGGGACATGGCTCCTTCGTCGTCGAAGTGCTGTCGAGGCGTTGGATTCACGGTAAGGGATCAGTTCGACATCTGAGATATGCGTTTTGACATGTGGACAGCATCCCTGTGTATCAAGGGGATTGGGTGAGCGGGTGGCAGAGTGTGGTGGGGGCGAGGACAGTGAATCCGGGGGAACGAAGGACGGTGAGATCCATGCCGGACCCGCTGCTCGAGCGGCACGCCGAGGCGCTGCGGCTCTTCGGCCAGTACGTCCACGCGGTCTCGGACGCGCAGTGGGACGCGCCGACGCCCTGCAGCGAATGGAGCGTGCGCGACCTGGTCAACCACGTCACCGCCGAACAGCTGTGGATACCGCCCCTGGTCACCGACGGCCGCACCGTCGAGGACATCGGCAGCACCTTCAACGGCGATGTCCTCGGCACCGACCCGGCCGCCGCCTGGGACGAGGCCTCGGCCGCCGCGCACGCCGCCTTCGAGATCCCCGGGGCCCTGGAGCGCACCGTCCGGCTCTCGTACGGGCCCGCGCTCGGGTCGGCGTACTGCTCGGAGCTGACCGCCGACTGCGTGGTCCACACCTGGGACCTCGCGCGGGGCATCGGCGCCGACGACCGGCTGCCGGACGGCCTCGTCGAGTTCTCCATCAAGGAGGTCATGCCCTACGCCGACGGGCTGGCCGCGAGCGGCATGTACGACGCTCCGCCGGAGGTGCCGGCCGGGGCGAACGCCCAGACCCGGCTGCTCGCCATGGTGGGTCGGAGCGGCTGACGCGGAGCGCTGCTCCTGATGGCCACAACGGGCGATACCGGCTGAATAACCGTATAAAGGCATGGTCGGGAGCGCGGGGACGGCAGGGAGAGGTGGCGCGCGGTGTCGGGGATCCAGCGCACGACGGCCGAGGGCCGGGGCCAGGTCCGCTACGGTCCGCCCGCACCCCAGCCCGGCCTGCCGGTGCTGCCCGAGCTCACGGCCGTCCTCGCGGCGGCCGCCTGGCGTTCGGCCCCCGAGCCGCCCGGCGGGGGAGTGCCCGTACGGGCCGCCGCCGCCCGGCACTGGGGGCGGCGCGGGCTCCCCACCGACCCCGACCACGTGGCCGCCGGACCCGGCGCGCCCGCCCTGCTGCTGGCGCTGCTCGGCGCGTACGGGGGCGACGTCATGCTGCCCCGGCCCTGTCCCGCCTGGTGGACGCCGCAGGTCCGGCTGCTGGGACGGCGGGCCTACCACGTGCCGACCCCGGCCGAGTGCGGCGGCGTACCCGATCCGTACGCCCTGCTGGAGACGGTGCGCCGGGTGCGCGCCGAGGGCGGCGACCCGCGGGTGCTGCTGCTGTCCGTCGCCGACGACCCGACCGCGACCGTCCCGCCGCCCGAGCTGCTCCGCGAGGCGTGCGAGGCCGCCGAGGCCGCCGGGCTGTTCGTCGTCAGCGACGAGACCTGGCGCGACACCGTCCACCGGCCGGCCCACGGACGCCTCGGCGGGCCGGGCGCGGACGGCCCCGGCGGGCAACCGGGCTCCCACGACAGGCTCGTCGTGCTCAGCCCCGCCGAGATGCTGCCGGACGACACCGCGGTGCTCCTGGACCTCTCCGGCGCCCTGCTGCCCGCGGGCTGGCCCGCCGCCGTCATCCGGTTCCCCGGCACACCGCGCGGCACCTGGCTCCGGGCCCGGACCCTGGACGTGCTCACCGCCACCGGCGGGTTCGTCGCGGGCCCCGTCGCCGGGGCGGCCGCGCACGCCCTCGACGAGCCCCCCGCCGTCGCGGGCCGGGCCGCCGCAGCCGCCGCCCTGCACGGCGCGGTGGCCCGGGCGGCGCACCGGGAACTGCTCGCCGCCGGCGCGCTGGCCCGGCCCCCGCAGGCCGGCCGCCACCTCTACGCCGATCTGACGCCGCTGCGCTCGGGGCTCGCCCGCCAGGGGGTCGGCGACGCGATGGAACTGGAGGACTGGCTGGGCGGACGGCTCGGCGCGGCCACGCCCGGCGGGCAGCGGTTCGCGGACGAGCCCGTCGCCCCGCGGGTCCGGCTGTCGACCGGACCGCTGCTCGGCGCCACCCCGGAGGAGCGGCTCGCGGCGCTCACCGCGACCGACCCGCTCGCCCTGCCCCACGTACGGGACTCCCTGGCCCGGCTCCGGTCGGTCCTGGCCGGGCTGTCCGACTGACCCCGCCCTGGCCCCCGCCGCCCTGGAACCCCCGCCCTGGAACCCCCGACTGCCGCCGGTGAACGGAGACTTCTCGATGAGGGATCAGACGGACGCCCCCTCGGCTTCCCTGGCCGGGGCGAGCCCGGACGTCCCCCCGGCGGCGACCCGGGGCGGCGCCGGGGGCGGCGCGGGTGCCAACCCCGGTGCCGGTGCCGGTCCCGGTGCCGGTCCCGGTCCGGGTGCCGGCGTCCGGCACGCGCGGCCGCGTCAGCCGGGCGAACACCGGCTGTGGCCGCGCTCGTTCGCGGACCGGCTGACCACCCCGCTGCCGGGGATGCGCGCGTTCGCCCGGCTCGCCCGCGAGGGCGCCTTCCGGCCCGGCCCCGAGGGGCTGCGCGGCATCCCGGACCTGCCGTACGCGCCCGCCCCGCTGCCCGCCGTGGCCGCCGGGGCGGTGTCCGCCACCTGGGCCGGGCACGCCAGCTGGGTCCTGCGGATCGGCGGACTGACCGTGCTGACCGACCCCGTCTGGTCCCGGCGGATCCTCGGCACCCCGGCCCGGATGACCCCCGTCGGGGTGCGCTGGGAGGAACTGCCGCCGGTCGACGCCGTGGTGATCAGCCACAACCACTACGACCACCTCGACGCCCCCACCCTCAAGCGCCTCCCGCGCACGACGCCGCTCTTCGTCCCGGCAGGTCTCGCGCGCTGGTGCCGGCGGCGCGGGTTCACCAGGGTCACCGAACTCGACTGGTGGGAGTCGGCCGAACTGGGCGGCGTACGGTTCGAGTTCGTGCCGGCGCACCACTGGTCGAAGCGGTCGCTGATGGACGCGTGCCGGACGTTGTGGGGCGGCTGGATGCTCAGTTCCTCCGACGGGCGGGCAGGGGCAACCGGGTCGGTGAAGAAGGTCTACTTCGCCGGTGACACGGGCTACGGGCACTGGTTCGGCGAGATCGGGCGGCGGCACCCCGGCATCGACCTCGCGCTGCTCCCGATCGGGGCGTACGCCCCGCGGTGGTGGCTGCGGGACGTCCACGCGGACCCGGAGGAGGCCGTGCAGGCCTGTCTGGACGTGGGGGCGCGGCGGATGGCTCCCATGCACTGGGGGACCTTCGTGCTCTCGTCGGAGCCGGTGATGGAGCCGCTGGAGCGGGTGCGGGCCGCGTGGGCCCGTACCGGGCTGCCCCGGGAGCATCTCTGGGACCTCCCGGTCGGGGCGTCTCGGGCGTTCTAGCCGCGGCCGGCTGCGGGCGTGCGGTTGCGGGGCGCAGCCCCCGCTGCGCGGGGCGGATTTCCCCTACCCGCCCTTCGCCCGTTCCCCGGGGCTGTGCCCCGGACCCCCTGGGGCTTCCGCCCCGGACCCCCGCTCCTCAAACGCCGGAGGGGCTGGATTTCGGCTGACGCCGGCGAAAATCCAGCCCCTCCGGCGTTTGAGGAGCGGGGGTCCGGGGGCTGGCCCCCGGGAGCGGTGCCGCGCGTAGGGCGGGTTCCTGGACCGGCGAGGTCAGCCGTGCGGACGGATACGGCGCCACAAGGCCGGGGCCGTGCTGATGAGGATCGTGAGGGCCACCGCCAGGGCCACGCCCTTCCAGGGTTCCGCGAAGAGGGAGCCGCCCACGATGCCGATCAGGCCGTAGGTCGCCGCCCAGGCCAGGCAGGCGGGGCCGTCCCCGCGGGCGAACCGGCGCAGGGGGAGCTCCGCGAGGAGACAGGCCAGCATCACCGGGATGCGGCCGCCCGGCAGGAGGCGCGAGACCACCAGGACCAGGACGCCGTTCTCGTCGAGCTTGCGCTGCGCCTGGGCGAGGCGTTCGGGGGTGGCCCGCCGGCGCAGCGCTTCCAGCCAGCGCGATCCGTTCTTCGACCGCACCCCGCGCCGGCCCAGCCAGTACAGCGCCATGTCCCCCGTGAACGCGGCCAGCGAGGACACTCCGAACACCAGCAACAGCCCGAAGGGCAGGGAGTCCTGGTGGAACGCCACCACCGCCGCCGTGCTGACCAGCGCGCCCGTCGGAATCACCGGGACCAGCGCGCCCAGCGCCACCAGGACGAAGAGGGTCGGATAGCCGATCGCCTGCTGGGTGGATTCCGGCGGGACCTGCGCGGCCGACTCCGCGAGCTGCCACAGACCCCTCACGGCAGCCGCACCCGTTCGCCGTGCGCGGGCAGCCGGACCGTCACCTTCGGTGCCTCCCTGCGCGCACACCGCGCGAACTCCTCGCCCGGCGCGTGGAACTCGTGGGGCCGCACCGCGTCCATCCCGATCGGCCAGTACGTACCCCAGTGCACCGGGACCGCAGCCGCGGGCGCCAGCAGGGCCAGCGCCCGCGCCGCACCCGCCGCGTCCAGG
The DNA here is from genome assembly GCF_057834385.1 of Streptomyces sp. GL_141. Taxonomy (NCBI): domain Bacteria; kingdom Bacillati; phylum Actinomycetota; class Actinomycetes; order Kitasatosporales; family Streptomycetaceae; genus Streptomyces; species Streptomyces sp. GL_141. Next base: position 1,257,970 of record NZ_CM174402.1, on the reverse strand, counting down.
TGGCCGGGGCCCAGGTTGGGCCCCCAGCCGCCGACCGGCAGCAGGGCCACGTCCACCGGTCCGACCTCGTCGGCCATCGAGTCGAACAGGCCGGTGTCCCCGGCGAAGTAGGTCCGCGCGGAGCCTTCGATCACGTACCCGAGCGCGGGAGCGAGCCGCGGGCCGAACGGCAGCCGCCGCCCGTCGTGCCGCGCGCTGACCGCCCGGACCCGTACGCCGCCGCCCCGTACGCCGTCCCCCACCGCCACCGTGTCGCCCGGCTCCAGTTCCGTGAGCGCCAGCCCCCGCACCCCGGCCATCCGCGCCAGCCCCGGCACCGCGCCGGGCGCCCCGCGCGGCACCAGCAGCCGGGTCCCGCGCGCGAGGCGCGCCAGCGAGGGCAGGTGCAGGTGGTCGGCGTGCAGGTGCGAGACGAGTACCGCGTCGGCTACCGCCGCCTCCGGCGGGGGCACCGCCCCGCGGCGGCGCCGCAGGTGCGCCAGACGGCGTGCGAAGAGCGGGTCCGTGAGCAGCCGGACACCTGAGTCCTCGACCGTGCACGTGGCGTGGCCCCACCAGGTGATCTCCACAGGCCCCTGATCCCCTCCCCTCGTCCCGTTTGCCACCGGGTCCCGTCCGAGCCTAAAGGCTGCCCGCCCGAACCGCCCGGAACCGGGGCACCGGAACCGTGGAACCGGGCCTCCCCGCCCCCTCCTCCCCGGCGGCGGATCGGAGTAGGGTCGGGCGGCATGGATGAGCTGCGCGTGGCCGCGATCGCCAGCCTGGCCCCGCTGGAGGATCTGGACACGGATCCCTTCGCCGTCGACACCCGGAGCCAGCACGCCATGTGCGCCCGCTGGGCGGCCGACCGGGGCTACGTCGTGACCCGCCAACTGTTCGTCTACGGGCTGCGCGCCGACCACTGCGGCCTGTGGAACGACATCGACGCCGGCCGCGTCGACCTGTTCGTGACCGCCAACCACCGGGTGCTGACCCGTGCGCTGCGTTCCGTGGGGGAGTTCACCGCCGAGTGCGCACGGCGCGGCGTACGGCTGGAAACCGCCGGTCTGGACGAACCGCGCTACACCTCCGCGATGAAGGCCGAGGTGCACCGCCGGCTCTCGATGCCGACCGCCGGATACGACGGCACGTAGGCGCGGGCGGAACCGCGCGGCCTCGGGCGCCGAGCGAGCGGCCGCCCCCGTACGCACATCCGCCGCCCGTGTCACCCGGCCGGTCGGGCGCCGTTGTGCGAGCCTGGACACCGTGGGGACGGGGGCCCGTCGGCGCGGTGCGGGCCACGGTGGTGAGGCGGGTTCGGCGTGTTGCGAGGCCGGTGGCGGAGTACGGGCGGCGCCCTGATGCGGGTGGTCATCGTCTGGGCGGTGTCCACCCTCACCATGCTCGCCCTGGCCGGAATCCTCCCCGACTTCCGGCTCCAGGCGGGTGCGGGCGGCGACGAGGACAGCATCACGCAGATAGGTCTGACGGCCGCCATCGGAGCCGGCGCGTTCGGTCTGCTGAGCGCCCTGGTGTGGCCGGTTCTCGTACGCGCCCTGCTGCTCGTGCCGGCCCTGGTGCTCGGGCTGCTCGTCTTCTTCCTCAACGGCTCGCTGCTGCTCCTGGCGCTCAGCCTGATCCCGGCCGGCCGCGGCGCGGCGGATCCCGAGACGGCCGTGGTGGTCGCCGCCGTGATGTCCGCGGTCGCGTCCGCGACCTCCACCGCCCTCGCCGTCCGGGACGACGAGGCCTACCGGCGCCGGCTCTACCGGCTCGCCGACCGCCGCCGGCGCCGCCAGCACCGCGAGGGCGTGCCCGGGGCCGACGAACGGGCCCCCGCCCTGGTGTTCCTGCAGCTCGACGGGGTCGGGTACGAGGTGCTGCGCCGCGCGGCCGGCAGCGGGCTGATGCCGACGGTGGCCGACTGGCTCGACCGCAGCCACCGCATCACCTCCTGGCGCACCGACTGGTCCAGCCAGACCGGCGCCAGCCAGCTCGGCATCCTGCACGGCTCCAACTTCGACGTCCCGGCCTTCCGCTGGTACGAGAAGGACACCGGCGAGGTCGTCGTCTGCAACCGGCCCACCAGCGCCGCCGAGCTCCAGCGGCGGGCCGTCGAACGCACCGGGGACGGGGGCCTGCTCACCCTCGACGGGGCCAGCCGCGGCAACCTCTTCAGCGGCGGCGCCGGCCAACTGGCGCTCGTCCTGTCCGTCTCCGCCCGGCGGGGCCCGCAGAACCGGTCCCGCGCGGGGTACTTCGCGTACTTCTCCGACCCGGCCAACGCGGTCCGCACGGCGCTCTCCTTCGTCGCCGAGGTGGCCCGCGAGATCACCCAGTCGGTACGCGGCCGCCTGCGCGGGGAGCGGCCACGGGTCGCGCGCGGCGGGCTGTACCCGCTGATCCGCGCCTTCGCGACGGTGGTGGAGCGCGACGTGGTGGTCGCCGCGGTGATCGGCGACATGCTGGCCGGGCGCGCCGCGGTCTACGCCGACCTGGTCGCCTACGACGAGGTCGCCCACCACTCGGGCCCGCGCTCCCGGGACACCGAGCAGGTGCTCGCCCGGCTCGACCGCAGCCTCGCGCTCATCGCCCGGGTCGCCGAGCACGCACCCCGGGAGTACCGGATCGTGCTGCTCTCGGACCACGGCCAGAGCCCGGGGGAGACCTTCCTGGCCCGGTACGGGCTCACCCTGAAGGACCTGGTCCGCGCGGGCTGCGGGCTCCCGGTGTCCCGGAAGGCCGGCCGTACGCACAGCGGGGCCGAGGCACGGGCCGCCGTACGGGCCGCCCTGCACCGGCCCGTGGAGGAGACGGACGAGGAGGTGCGTCCCGGGGCGGGCCCGGACCCGGTGGTACTGGCCTCCGGCAACCTCGGGCTGATCTCCTTCCCGGACCTGCCCGGGCGGGCGTCCAGGGAACGCATCGAGCGCGCCCACCCGGCGCTGCTCTCCACCCTGGCGAACCATCCCGGCGTCGGGTTCCTGCTCGTCGACGGGACCGTCCTGGCGGCCGGCGGGGCCGAAGCCAGGCTGGACGAGCCGGGCGCGGCGGAGGAACTGCTGGCCCCCTTCGGCCCGGGCGCGGCGGCGGCGGTCCGGCGGACCGACACCTTCCCGCACGTGGCCGACGTGATGGTGAACTCGGCCTACGACCCGGAGACGGGCTCGGTGCACGCCTTCGAGGAGCAGATCGGCTCGCACGGCGGCCTGGGCGGGGAGCAGGGCCACCCGTTCCTGATGTGGCCGGTGGAGCTGTCCGAGCCGGTGTACCGGCCGGACGGCGAGCTGGTGGGCGCGGAGGCGGTCCACCAGGTCCTGCGCCGCTGGCTCACCGAGGCGGACGGCCCCCAGGTTCCGGTCCCCCCGGAGGCCTCCGTCGCCCCGGGCGCGGACCCGGCCTAGGCCGGGTGTGATGACGAAGGCCAGGGGCCGGCAGCGGTTGTCGGCGGCCAGGTGGCCCACTTCCGCAACCGATTGTGGGCGCCCATCGGGCCGCGACGCGGACGTCAGCCCCGCAGCGGACCCTCGCAGGTGTACGACGAGGTTCCGGCGCTTCCCGCGATCGCGGCCGGGCCGAACCAGCAGTTGGTGTCCTGGAAGTTGGTGCCGCTGCCGAGCGCGCGCTCGATCAGCCGGCTGTCGGTGGCAGCCGACATGTCCTTGAAGACCAGGTCAGGGTTGGTCGCGCTGCTCAGCGTGGCCGTGAGCTGCCCCGTGCACACGAAGCGCCGGTTGGTGCCGGTGGCGCCCGTGTCCGCGCACTGCGGCGTGGTCCCGCTGACAGCGGCGAGGGCCGACTGTACCTGGGCCGCGGTGTCGTGGGTCAGGGTCCCGGTGGGCTGGAACGCCGTGTTCGGAACGTACAGGTCGCCGACCTTGGCGATCTGTACGTCGAGGAAGGTGTCGTAGCCGCGCTGGACGGCCGCGTCGGCACCGAGACGGTTGCGCCAGGCGTCGAATCCGGTGACGTCATTGGGCCGCAGGAGCCGGTACATGGCCTGGAGTTCGGAGGGCTTGTCGCGCCACAGGTACTCGTAGAAGGTGCCCGCGTAGTCGTAGAACCGGAAGCCGTCCCCGGCGTAGGTCGCGTGCAGGAGCTGGTCGACGGTCATCCGCGGGTCGCCGGCCGCCGTGTCGTCGATGACCCCCTGGATCAGGGACTTGCGCACCGCGACCCCGTCGTCGCGGGTGGCTCCGTCGAAGAACTCCGCCGTCCCCTCGTCCATCGCCGTGGTCCGGTCACCGCTGTACCAGGATCCGGAACCGAAGGTGCCCGGAACGGCGAAGCGGCCGTTGAGGTAGTGGGTGTACTCGTGCCGGAACAGCTCCTCCAGGGTCAGCGAGGAGTCCTGGGGAACACGCCGCTGGTACGTGTAGAAGGTAGCCGTGGACTCGATGTACATACCGCCGTTCTCGGTGCTCAGACCGGTGAGGACCGGTTGGTACGCCACGTAGTCGGCGCGCGAGGCGTAGAGCACGACGGTGAGGGTGGCGTTGGTGTCGCCCGCGAGTGGCTGATCGGTGCCGAGCACGCGGTGGAACTGCGTCTTGACCTGCTTGCTCGCGTAGTAGAGCTGGTCGACGGTGGCCCGGTCGAGCGCGGTGCGGACCTTGATCGCGCCCTTGTCGTAGGTGTACGTGTACGGGAAGAGCCGGGCTTCCAGCTCGGCCTTGCACTTCGGCGAGTGACAGCTGCCCCCGCCGGCGGCCTGGGTGGCGGACGCGGAAGTGGCGGCCCGCTCCACGCGGTCGCCCTTGTCGCGACCGTTGTTGGTGTGCGCGGGCCCCGCCTTCGCCGCGGACCCGGACGCGGATACGGACGCGGACGCGGCCCCGGAACCCGGGGCGGACGCGGCGGCCTGGGCGGAGGGGAACGCGGACAGTGCGAGCGCCGCGGCTATCGCGGCGGTGAGCAGGGAAGCGCGCACGGATCTCGAAGCGGGCAAGGAGGTCTCCTGACAGGTGGGCAGGGGTGGATGCGGCAGTGACGCGTAACATAGCAATGTGAAATTGCACTGAGAACCCCTCGGACCTCACCGACTTTTGGGGCCCTCGCCGGCCCCGGGTGGCACCGGCGACAACCGGGGTGGGCGACGGGGTACGGAAGGGCCGTGACGGGCTGCCGCAACCCTGCGCGCGACCACGGGGGCCACCCGTGAGCGTTTGACGGAGCGGGCCGGGGTCCGCGGTCTTGTGCGCGGCGCCATGCCTTCCGCATACTCGCCCGAGCGCTTGTCAGGGACACGCCATGCCCTGAAATGCGCCTCACAGGGCCCCGACCCCATGGGCCCCGACGCTCCGAGGAGGAGATCAGTGAGGATCACGCGCACCAGTTCCCCCGCCGGCACCGCGAGGCGAGCCGCTCTCGCCGTCGTCGCCGCAGGCCTGCTGACGGCCACCGCACTCGCCATCCCCACCGCCCGGGCAGCCACCCCGCAGTCCTTCGGCGCAACGCAGCTGGCCAAGGTCGACCAGGCTGTTCTGGGGGCCGATGTCGCGGGCACCGCGTGGTACGTGGACCAGGCGAGCGGCCGGGTCGTCGTGACGGCCGACAGCACGGTGTCCGCCGCCGACCTCACGAAGATCAGAAAGGCGGCGGGGGCCGAGGCGGGTGCGCTACGAATCGAGCGCACCGCCGGGGCGTTCACCCGCTTGCTGGGCCCGGGCGATGCCATCTACGGCGGCGGTTACCGCTGTTCGGTCGCCTTCAACGTCGTCAGCGGCAGCACGTACTCCTTCCTCACCGCCGGTCACTGCGGCAACGTGGTCGGTACCTGGTACACCAACTCCGCCCAGAGCACGCTGATCGGCCCCACCGTCGGTTCGAGCTTCCCCGGCAACGACTACGCGCTGGTCCGCTACGCCAACACCTCGCTCAGCCACCCCGGCGGCTTCACCGCCGCCAACGCCTACGTGGGTGAGTCCGTCAAGCGGAGCGGCTCCACCACCGGCACGAAGAGCGGAACGGTCACCGCTCTGAACGCCACCGTCCACTACAGCGGCGGCGGCACGGTCCGCGGCATGATCCAGACCAACGTGTGCGCGGAGCCGGGCGATTCGGGCGGCGCGCTGTACGACGGCACGAAGGCGCTCGGCATCACCTCCGGCGGCAGCGGCAACTGCTCGGTCGGCGGCACGACGTTCTACCAGCCGGTGCCCGAGGCCCTCGCCAAGTACAAGGTATCCCTCCTCTGAGGCCGGCCAGCCTGCCCCGGCCCGACGACCCGAGCGGCTCCCGGCTCCCTCCTGGGGCCATCCGGAGCGGACCCACGTAGATAGCCCAGAATGCGCCCGCCTCGGACCCGTGCCCGAGGCGGGCGCCTTCACCTCCACCGCCCGCCGCACGCCCGCGATGCCGACGGGCACGATCTGCGGGACACGACGACGGAGGGCGGACCCCTTCCGGAACACCGCCTGGTGGACAGGGCATGGAGTGGGGAACGCCGGTCGCCACGCTCGGCGGCGGTCTGATCGCGATGGCGGGCACGTTGCCGGCCGACCGGTTGCGCACCCGCCAGGAGCCGCACCCGACAAAGGAGCCCGCCACTACACAGCCCTCCTCACCCTCGCCTGCCTACGGCTCTGGCTCCCGCAATGACATTGCGGACACGACCCAGGCCTCCGGCTGAAGGCATCGCGCGCCGGCCCGCCCGGGGCGTACGGTGGAAGCAGAGTCCATCAGGGGGGCTCCAAGGGGTCGCCATGTCCGCGATCAGCAACAGCATCGACATTGACCGCAGTCCCGAGGACGTCTACTCGTACATCACGGACCCCACGCACCTGCCGGAGTGGCAGGACAGTGCCGTGTCGGCCGTGCCGATGGGGGACCTCCCCGTCCACGTAGGTTCGAAGGTCGTCATCACCCGGCAGATCGGCAAGCGGAGGATCCCCACGACCATGCAGGTCATGGAACTCGACCCGCCGAGGAGCTGGCACTTCCACGGCCTCGACGGGCCGGTCCGGCCGGACGTGCGGGGCCACATAGAACCCCTCGACGGCGGCACCCGCTCGCGCGTGACCCTCGCCGTCGACTTCGAGGCCCACGGCATGGGCAGGGCGTTCGTCCCGCTCGCGGTCAGGCCCATGGTCCGCAAGGAGATGCCGCGCAGCGAGGAGAAGCTCAAGCACCTGCTGGAGCACTCCGCGGCCTGAGCTCCGCGGGGACGCCCCGGGAAAAACCGGATGCTCCGGGACACGCGGTGCGCCCACACTGGGCGCACCGCGCACCGCGCACCCGGACCCGGTCCGGGTACCCCGTACCCCTAAGGACATCCCCGCCCGTGCAGGCTGCCGTCACCGTCACCCCCGCCCAGCTCCCCGAACTGCTCCTCGGCCTCGCCACCGTGCGGCCCGTGTTCCTCTGGGGAGCGCCCGGCATCGGCAAGTCCTCGCTCGTGCGGAAGTTCGCCGACTCGCTGGGGCTGGAGTGCGTGAGCCTGCTCGGTACCCAGCTCGCGCCCGAGGACCTGATCGGCGTACCGCAGATCCGTGACGGGCGTTCCGTGTTCTGCCCGCCCGAGGCCATCGCCCGCGAGGAGCCGTACTGCCTGTTCCTCGACGAGCTCAACGCCGCGGGCCCCGACGTGCAGAAGGCCTTCTACTCCCTCATCCTCGACCGGCGGATCGGCTCCTACGAGCTGCCCGCGGGCTCCATCGTCATCGGCGCGGGCAACCGGGCCACCGACAACGCCCTGGCCCGCCCCATCGCCTCCGCGCTGGTCAACCGCCTCACCCACGTCCACCTGAACTCCTCCGCCGGGGACTGGCTGGTCTGGGCCGGCGAGCACGGCATCCACCCGTGGGTCACCGACTACCTCACCGACCGGCCCGACCACCTGTGGTCGCAGCCGCCGAAGACGGAGGAGCCGTTCTCCACGCCGCGTTCCTGGCACATGCTCTCGGACGCCCTGCACTCCTTCGGCCCGGACCTGGACGAGACGACCCTGAAGGTGATCGCCCACGGCACCCTCACCCCGGCACACGCCGTCTCCTTCTGCGGCTACGCGAAGATCGTCCGCCACTCCTTCGGCATCGAGGCGATCATGAAGGGCGACGCGAACTGGCCCACCCGCCCCGCCGACCGCGACCTGCTCTACTACCTGGCCGACGCCTTCCGCGGCCGACTGGTCAAGGAGCTGCCCGCACGGCGCGAACACGTCTCGCCCGCCGTCCGGCAGGCCGCCCACCGGGCCAAGTCCCTCCTCGTCCAGCTCGCCGAGATCTCCGTCGAGGTCGCCCAGACCGTCATCGCCGACGATGCCGACGGCCTGCCCGTGCTGCCCGCCTGGTTCCTCGTCGAAGCGGCCCGCGACATGCCGCGCCTGGTCGAGGCCCGCCGGTGAGCCGCACCACCCGCAAGAACTCCGCCGACGCCAAGCCCGACCCGGCCGCCCAGGCCTTCGCCGAGGGCCTCGCCCTGGTCAAGCGGAACCCGGCCCTCGCCGCCGTCTCCGCCACCGTCTGCCGCCAGGCCAAGTGCGCGGCCACCCCCGCCGGGGGACTGGCGGCCGTCGACTCCAACGGCACCGTCCACGTCCACCCCACCCGGCGCGCCACACCCGAGGCATGGGCCTGGACGCTCTCCCACGCGCTGCTCCACCTCGGCTTCGGACACGTGCCCGCCGCCAAGGACGAGGACCGCCCCCAGCCCGACCGCTTCGACCTGGCCGCCCGCTGCGCCGTCGTCAACCGCTTCCTGGCGAGCTTCGCACCCGGCTGGACCCCGGACCGCCTGCCCGCCGAGCACCCCGGCGGCGACGAGGACCTGCTCGCCGCCCGCTGGCGCCGCGACGGAATCCCCGCCGCCCACGAGAACTGCGGCACCGCCGGGGACCACCCCGACCAGGTCCTGGTGGCGTGGCGGGCGTGGAACTCAGCCGTCCCCGACTGGGAGGCCGCTTTCGCGCACGCCCTGACCCGCAGCGTCTCGGCCGCCATGGACGTGGCCGGCGGCCGCCGCGACCGGGTCACCGGTGAGCGGGTCCGCCTCCACCCGTGGGACCGGGCCCTGAACTGGTTCGTCTCCTCGTACCCGCTGCTCGGGGGCCTCGCCGCCGGACTGAAGATCGTCGCCGACGCCGAGCTGGCCCGCGCCCAGGGCATCGACATCGCCGCCGTCAGCGCGAGCGCCGGGGAGATCTACGTCAACCCGCTGCGCAGTTTCACCGACGGGGAATGGCGGTTCATCCTGGCCCACGAGATGCTGCACGCCGCCCTGCGCCACGGGGAGCGCCGCGGCGCCCGCGACCCGTACCTGCACAACGTGGCCGCCGACTACGTGGTCAACGGCTGGCTCGTGGAGATGGACGTCGGCGAGATGCCCGAAGGGCTGCTCCACGACCCGGCGCTCAAAGACCTCTCCGTCGAGGAGGTCTACGACCGGATCACGTCCGACCTGCGCCGCATGCGCCGCCTCGCCACCCTGCGCGGCAAGGGCCGCGGGGACATCCTGGGCGAGCCGCTGCCGCACCCGGCCAGCTGTCCGTACACGGACCTGGACGACTTCTACCGGCGCGGCCTGGTCCAGGGCTTCGACCTGCACGCTTACGGGGAGCGCGGACTGCTGCCCGCCGGGCTGATCCAGGAGATCCGGGCGCTGGCCCACCCGCCGGTGCCGTGGGACGCGGCGCTCGCCCGCTGGTTCGACGCGTACGTGCCGCGGCCCGTGGCCGTACGGTCCTACGCCCGCCCGGCCCGCCGGCAGGCCGCCACGCCGGACATCCCGCGCGCGGGCCGGTACTTCCCGGTCGAGGAGACCGCCCGCTGCACCTTCGGCGTGGTCCTCGACACCTCGGGGTCGATGAACGCCGCCCTGCTCGGCAAGGCGCTGGGCGCGATCGCCTCGTACGCGGAAGCCCGCGACGTACCGGCGGCACGCGTCGTGTTCTGCGACGCGGCGCCGTACGACGCGGGCTATCTGCCACCGACCGAGATCGCCGGGCGGGTCCGGGTCCGCGGCCGGGGCGGAACGGTCCTGCAACCGGGCATCGACCTGCTGCACCGGGCGGAGGACTTCCCGCCCGGCGCCCCGGTCCTCGTGATCACGGACGGCGAGTGCGACACCCTGCGGATCCGGCGCGAGCACGCCTATCTGATCCCGCAGGGTGCCTCCCTGCCGTTCACGCCCCGCGGGCCGGTCTTCCGACTGGCCTGAGGGGCGTGACCCGACTTTTTAGTCGAGGTAGTCGCGCAGCACCTGCGAGCGCGACGGGTGGCGGAGCTTCGACATGGTCTTCGACTCGATCTGGCGGATGCGCTCACGGGTGACCCCGTACACGCGACCGATCTCGTCGAGGGTCTTCGGCTGGCCGTCGTTGAGGCCGTAGCGCATGGAGACCACGCCGGCCTCGCGCTCCGAGAGCGTGCCCAGGATGGACTGGAGCTGCTCCTGGAGGAAGGTGAAGGAGACCGCGTCGGCCGGCACGACCGCCTCGGAGTCCTCGATGAGGTCACCGAACTCGCTGTCGCCCTCCTCACCCAGCGGGGTGTGCAGGGAGATCGGCTCGCGGCCGTACTTCTGGACCTCGATGACCTTCTCGGGGGTCATGTCGAGTTCCTTGCCCAGCTCCTCCGGAGTGGGCTCCCGGCCGAGGTCCTGGAGCATCTGGCGCTGGACACGGGCCAGCTTGTTGATGATCTCGACCATGTGGACGGGGATGCGGATGGTGCGCGACTGGTCGGCCATGGCGCGGGTGATCGCCTGCCGGATCCACCAGGTGGCGTACGTGGAGAACTTGAAGCCCTTGGTGTAGTCGAACTTCTCCACGGCGCGGATCAGACCGACGTTGCCCTCCTGGATCAGGTCCAGGAAGAGCATGCCGCGGCCGGTGTAGCGCTTGGCGAGGGAGACCACGAGGCGGAGGTTGGCCTCCAGCAGGTGGTTCTTGGCCCGGCGGCCGTCCTCGACGAGGATCTCCAGCTCGCGCTTGAACGCGGGCTTGTGGTCCTCCTCCTCTTCGAGCTTGTACTCGGAGAAGAGACCGGCCTCGATGCGCTTGGCCAGCTCCACCTCCTGCTCGGCGTTGAGCAGCGGCACCTTGCCGATGAGCTTGAGGTAGTCCTTGACGGGGTCGGCGGTGGCACCGGCGACCATGACGGTCTGGGCCGGGGCGTCGTCCTCGTCGTCGTCGGACAGGACGAAGCCGGCGCTGCCGCCCGTCTTGGGCGTCTCCTTCTCGTCGCCCTCGTCCAGGTCCTCGGCGGCCCAGTCCTCGCCCTCGGCCACGGGGGCGTCGCCCTCGTCGCCGTCCTTGGCGGTCTTCTTCGTGGCGGCCGTCTTCTTCACGGCGGTCTTCTTCACGGCGGTCTTCTTGACCGCACGCTTCTTCGGCGCGGCGGCGGCATCTGCCGCCACCTCCTCCTCGGTCCCGGAGGCCGACGGGTCGGATATCGCCGCGGCGGGGGTGGTGGCGGCCGTCTTGCGCGCACCGATGAGGCGCGGCGGGGCGGCAGCCTTCTTGGCGACGGTGCGCGCCGGGGCGGCGGCCGCCTTGCGCGCCTTCTTGGCGGGAGCCTTCGTGGCGGGGGCGGCGCTGACGTGCAGCGCGACGCCCTCCTCGTCCAGGACCTGGTTCAGGCTGCGCAGGACCCGCTTCCACTGGTCCACCGGGATGCGGCCGGCCTCGAAGGCCTGGCGCACGTCATCACCGTTGATGTGACCCTGCTCGCGGCCACGCTCGACAAGCGCGACCAGGGCCTCGGATTCGGCGATCTCCGTGGGGAACGTACGGGACGGGCTGAGCGACACAAGGAGCCTCTCGTTGCGAACAAATAAAGGGGTGGCGGGACATCATCGCGCGAACTCGGGAAACAGACCCGAGGGGGGTCTGTATTCCGGGCCGCACGAGGACACCTGTCGGTTCATCGCATGCCCGAGTAGATTCGTTACGCGCTGAATTGAGTGACCTGCGCCACGCCGTGACCGGGGAGCCGGTCGCGGGTGGTCGCGTCCGCCCGTTTTGTCAGCCCGTTTTGCGGGCCTCGATGAGAAAACGGGCGGTGTGTGCGACGAACGGGCCTTCGTGCTCGATCTGTTCGTGCAGCTCGCGCAACCGGTCCCGATGCTGTCCGACCGTGAAGCCGGGCACCATCCAGATCACCTTCCTCAGAAAGTAGATCACGGCTCCGATGTCGTGGAACTCCGTCCGCAGTCGTTCGGAGCGCAGATCGACCACCTCCAGTCCCGCTTCGGTGGCCCCGGCGACCGCGCCGTCGGGGTGCCGGGCCCGCCGGACCTGCTCCGGCTGCGGCCCCAGGAAGTACTCCACGAGCTCGAAGACGCTCGCCGGGCCGACCTGCTGGGAGAGGTACGTGCCGCCGGGCTTCAGCACCCGCGCGATCTCCTCCCACCAGATCGTCACCGGATGCCGGCTGGCGACGAACTCGAAGGCCCCGTCGCCGAACGGCAGCGGCGGCTCGTCGGTGTCCGCGACCACCACCGCGCCGAGCGGGTGCAGCAGCTGTGTCGCCTTGTGGACGTTCGGCGGCCACGATTCGGTGGCCACCGTCAGGCCGGGCAGGGGCCCGGCTCCGGCGAGTACCTCTCCGCCGCCGGTCTGGATGTCCAGGGCGGAGCCGACCTGCGCCAGGTGCCGGGCCAGGAGGCGCTGGTAGCCCCAGGAGGGGCGCTGCTCGGTGGCGCGGCCGTCGAGCCAGGAGAAGTCCCAGCCGTCCACGGAGACGGATTCCGCTTCCGCGACGAGATGGTCGAAAGTGCGCGTCATGTCTCGATCGTCCCAGGTCCGGCGCCGTCCATCCACCGGATTGCCGGGCCGGTGCCCACGCCGGACCCCGCGGACTTGTCGGGAGGCGGTCGCCTACACTGGGCGGCGGGCCGTGACTGGCGTTCGGGTGGATCACCACCGGGGAGCGGCCCGGCGTACACCCGCATCCCGTACGCCGACTGCCGCGCGCCTGGGCGAACCGCGATCCCGCAGCGACGCCCAGGAGCCCCGATGACACCTCAGACGACCGCCCAGCAGGCCCGGACCGCCACCCTGATGGACGGCACCGCCCTCGCCCGCCGCATCTCGGAGCAGACCGCCGAGTACGCGGCGAAGATCACCGAGCGCACCGGTACCGCGCCCTGTCTTGCGACCGTGCTGGTCGGCGAGGACCCCGCCTCCGTCACCTACGTCCGCATGAAGCAGAACCGCTGCGCCAAGGCCGGGATCACCTCCCGCCACGTGGAGCTGCCGGCCGCGACGACCACCGAGGAACTCGTCGCCACCCTGACCGCGCTCTCCGAGGACCCGGAGATCAGCGGCATCCTGCTCCAGCACCCGGTCCCGCACCACATCGACGAGCGCGCCGCCTTCGAGGCCATCGCCCCGGGCAAGGACGTCGACGGGGTCACCATGCACTCCTTCGCCGCCATGGGCTTCGGACTGCCGGGCTTCGTCTCCTGCACCCCCGGCGGCATCATGCGGCTGCTGGAGGCCTACGACGTGGACCTGACCGGCAAGCACGCCGTGGTCGTCGGCCGCAGCGCGATCCTGGGCAAGCCCGCCGGGATGCTGCTGCTGGAGCAGAACGCCACCGTCACCTACTGCCACTCCCGCACCGTGGACCTGCCGTCCATCGTCCGCCAGGCGGACGTGCTGGTCGCCGCCGTCGGCAAGGCCGAGTTCATCCGCGGCGAGGACATCAAGCCGGGCGCCGTGGTGCTGGACGCCGGCTACAACGAGGGCAACGTCGGCGACGTCCACTTCGAGTCGGCCGCCGCCCGCGCCTCGCTGATCACCCCGGTTCCGGGCGGCGTCGGCCCGATGACCATCGCGGTGCTGCTGGAGCAGACCGTCCAGGCCGCCGCCGCGCAGGCCGGCCTGGCCCTCGCGGACCTCTGACCCGTCCCGCACCCCCCGCCGTACGGCGAACGCCCCGGGCCCTTCGGTCCGGGGCGTTGCGTTTCCCCCGGTAACGGGCCGAAAGGAGGATCCCGGTCCGGCGCGGGAGGGCTCCACTGAATATGTGAAGCCTTCGATGGATATGCAGAAGCACCCGGCGTCGGACGCAGCACCGGACGCGGCGGCGGTGGGCGGGAAGCGCCACCCGCGCGGGCTCGCCACCCTCGTCCTCGCCGAGCTGTGGGAGCGTTTCAGCCTCTACGGCATGGTCGCCATCCTCGTGCACTTCCTGGCGGCCTCCCGCGGCCACGGGGGCATGGGCCTCCACGAGGGCACCGCGGAGGCCGTGGAAGGCGTCTACATGGCCATGATCTCGCTGCTGGCGCTGCCCGGCGGCTGGATCGCCGACCGCTTCCTCGGCGCCCGGCGGGCCGTCCTGTGGGGCGGCGTGGTCATCATGGCCGGTCACGTCCTGATGGCCGTCCCGAACCCGGTCTTCGTCTGGCCCGGCCTGGTCCTCATCGTCATCGGCACCGGCCTGCTCAAGCCGAACATCTCCGCACTGGTCGGCCGGCTGTACGCCGCCGACGACGACCAGCGGCGCGACGCCGGCTACTCGATCTTCTACATGGGCATCAACCTCGGCGCCGTCATCGCCCCGCTCGTCGTCGGCTACCTCGGCGAGGAGGTCAACTGGCACCTCGGCTTCGGCGCCGCCGCCGTCGGCATGGCGCTGGGCCTGGTGCAGTACGTCATCGGCGGCCGCAAGCTCTCGCAGCAGCTGCGCCCGGAGCCCGTGGTCCGGCTCACCCCCGCCGAGCGGGCCAAGGTGCGCAAGTCCTCCTCGTACGGCCTGGTCTTCACGGCCGTGCTGGTCACCCTGCTGGCCGCCTCGCACGCGCTGAGCATCGACAACATCACCTTCGTGCTGACGGTCGTCGCCGTGGTGGTCCCGGCGGGCGTGCTGCTCTCGATGTACCGCAGCCCCAAGATCGACCGGGTCGAGAAGACCCGGCTGCGGGCCTACGTGTGGCTCTTCCTGGCCGCCACGCTGTTCTGGCTGGTCTACGACCAGATGGGCAACGAGCTGAACCTGTTCGCCGCCCAGAAGACCGACCTGTCCCTCCTCGGCTGGCACATCCCGGCCAGCTGGACCCAGGCGCTGCCCTCGCTGTTCGTGATCATCCTGGCGCCCGTCTTCGCCGCCTTCTGGGTGCGCCGGGGCAAGCACATGAGCACCCCGTTCAAGTTCGGCCTGGCCCTGCTGCTGACCGGCGCCTCCTTCGTGGTCATGTCGGGCGCCGCGGCCATCGCCTCCAGCGGGGTCAAGGTCTCGCTGATGTGGCTGGTGGGCGTGTACGTGATCCAGGTGATGGGCGAGATGTGCCTGAGCCCGGTGGGCCTCTCGGTCACCACGAAGCTCGCCCCGCGGGCCTTCACCAACCAGATGATGGGCGTCTGGTTCCTCGCCGCCGCCACCGGAGACGCGATCGGCGCCCAGCTGCCCCGGCTCGACGCGGTCATCGGACAGAGCTGGAACTTCCTGTGGCAGGGCGCCATGGTGATCGCGGCCGGCGCGGTGATGGTCTTCTTCACCAAGCGGCTCAAGGTCCTGACGGGCGAGGCGGCCGCGGCCCGCGAAGCGCTGGCGGCCACGACCTGACCGGGCCGGCGCAGGCGGCCCGCAGTCAGGAGCGCGCGGCCCGGTCGCGGGCCCCGGCCACGATCGGGGAGGTCTGGAACGCGTGGGCCAGCTCGGTCAGCGGGCGGGAGTCCAGGCGGTACGGGACCGGGAAACCGGGGTGGGGCCCGGCCGCGGGGGCGGTCTCCGGGCCGGCCTCCGCGCGTTCTGCCGCTGCCCGTTCCGCACCCGCCCGTTCCGCCCCCGCCCGGTCTGCCTCCGCACGGCGGCAGCAGGCCGCCGCCAGCATGGCCGCGTCCGACACCAGGGCGGCCTCCTCCTCGGACCGGCCCTGAGCGCGCGCGGCCCCGTACGCCTCCTCGCGCACGGCGGGGTCGAACCAGCCGGCGAGTGCCAGGATGCCGTCGTCGATCACCGATTCGCGGTGGACCAGCCGGATTCCGACCGGTGACCACCAGGTCAGCGGTACGGGCCGCAGCCCGCCCGGGGAGAACCCGCGCAACGCCGCCCAGAGCGGCCGCAGCCGCCGGTAGCGGCAGTAGTCCTTCCAGGGCGCCGAACCCCCGACCAGCGGCACCAGGAAACCGGCGCCCACCAGCAGGGCCGCCGCCGCGGCCAGCGGCGGGGCCACGGTGGTGGACAGGAAGTCCAGGTCCCGGCCGCTCCAGCGCGCTGCCATCGCCGTCCACTTCGCCGCGAGGAAGACCAGGTCGAAAGCGCCTCCCAGCATCAGCAGGGCAAGTCCCGTACGGAGCGGGCGCAGCGGCAGCATCGAGGGGGACAGGCGCCGCAGCCACTTGCGGCACAGCACCGTGAGCGCGGTGCTGCCCACGGTGTGCGCCGTCAGATAGCAGATGATCATCTCGCGCAGGAAGGGCGTGTCGGCGTAGTACGTGTCCATGTCCCGCAGCCGCTCGACGGGAGCCTCGCCCAGGGCGAACAGGGTCACGATCGCCACCACCACCGCGCCGTACGCGGCCACCGTCAGCCGGGTGGCCCGGCGCACGACGGTGGCCGGGGTCCCGCTCCAGTGCAGGATCACCACGACACAGGCGCCCGAGAAGGCCGTGAGCAGGCTGTACACCAGGGGAGCCGAGAAGTTGACGACGCCGGTCAGCCGGTTGACGGCCACGATGGTCGGCGGCGCCGAGAGGAAGACCGCGAGCGAACCCCCGACGAGGAGGGTGCACACGGCCCGCAGCAGGGGCTGCTCCCAACCCCGTCTCAACGTCGGCGCCTTGACGATCAGCGCCGTGGCGATCACCGCACCCGGGACGTAGAGGACGAGGCTTTCGGTCATCGTGCCTGGCCGGCGGGGTCGACCGGTCCGAGGGGGCCGCCGGTGCCGGCCGGCCCGTCCTGGTCCAGACCCGCCACGGTCCGCTCGGCGGAGGTCAGCGGAGCGGCCTTCAGCGCGCCCCGGTCCGATGTGCGCAGCACCTCCCAGACCACCCCGGGGCGGATCCAGTAGGTGGGCGCCCGGTTCATGGTGATGACCTGGAGCAGGGCGGCGGTGAGGGAGGCCCTGGTGGTGGCGCCGGTCATCAGCCGCTCGACGTACCCGTTGAGCAGCCCGGCACCGGGGCGCGGATTCATGCCCGTGGCGCCCGGGTACAGGATGTCCTGCGAGGTGGCGAGGTCCCAGGCGACGGCCACCTGCGGGGCGATGGCCCGCTGCGCCGCGCGGCCGATGCCCGCGTGGGAGAGGCCCTTCGCGCGCAGCAGCGTACGGACGGCCAGGATGCCCTGGGCCGCGACCGTCATGCCCTGGCCGTAGAGCGGGTTGAAGGTGGCGACCGAGTCCCCGACGGCGAAGAAGCCGTCGGGGAGGTCGGCCTTCTCGAAGAAGATCCGGCGGTTGGCGGTGCCCTGGGTGACGGAGACGTCGGTGAGCGGCTTCTTGCCTTCGAGGAGTTCACCGACGATGGGGTCGCGGACCCCCTTGGCGAACGGGATGAAGGACTCCGGGTCGGCGGTGGGCTGGCCGCCGCGGGTGCCGGACAGGGTGGCTTGCCAGCGGCCGTTCTCGATGGGGACGATCGTCGCGGTCTGGCCGGGTACGGGCACCCGGGGGTCGGACTGGACGTTGATGATGGGGAAGCCCAGGGCGTGGGCTCCCTCGGGGGCTTCGAAGATGCGGGTCGCGTAGACGAGTCCGGAATCGACCTCGGCTTCCTTCAGGCCGCTGACGCCGAGCGCCTCCAGCCAGCTGCGGGCCCGGGAGCCGCGGCCGCTCGCGTCGACCACGAGATCGGCGGCGATCAGGCGGTTCTCCTCGTCGGGGGTGTCCGCCCGGACCCCGGTGATCCGGGCCGCGGTGCCCTCCAGGCCGCGGACCCGGCTCTGCTGCAGGGTGGTGACCCCGGGCAGCCCGATGACGCGGGAGCGGACCACCGAGTCGAGGAGGTCACGGCTGCAGGAGATGTTGAACTGCATCTCTTCGTGGCGCGGCAGCCAGCCCTGGGCGGTCTTGGAGACCAGGTCGGTGGGGAGGCTGCGGCGGAAGGCGCCGGCTGCCGTCCAGTCGTCGGTGATGCCCGGCAGGATCTCCTCGATGGCGCGTGCACCGCCCGACCACAGCAGATGGGTGTGGCGGGCCTGCGGGAGTCCGCGGCGGGGCTCGGGACCGTCCGGCAGGGTGTCCGCCTCGATGATCGTGACCGTCGCGTGCTCGGCGAGGACGGCGGCGGCGAGCATGCCGGCCAGGCTGCCGCCGATGATGACGGCGTGTCGCGGCGGGGCGGAAGGCGGGGAGGAGTGAGTCATCGTGTGGTGCTCTCTGTCAGGGCCGTGCGAAGGCGCAGCGGCGGAGGAAGAACGTCGGCGGGGAGGCGGTGGCGGCCGCCGGGTGTGGTCGTCGGGGCCGCGCTCAACGCCCCCAGCCGAACGAGCTCTTGATCCGTTCGACGGCTTCGGGGACCTGCTCTTCCCGCGGTGGCGGGAGGAATGCCTGGAGGATCTTGCCGAGGTGCAGCCCGAAGGTCTCCGCGCGGATCTCCGCCGGATCCTCCTGGTCGGCACGGGCGGCCGTCTGCCGGACGACCGAGCCCAGCCCGCGGTCGGAGCCCAGCATGTCGGAGAGGCTGCCGTGGGGGCCCGTCAGCCGGGCGGCCACCGCCATGCCGGGGCCGTGGCGGCCGCAGGTGCCCTCGTCCACGTGCCACAGCTCGTGGCAGGCGATGACGAGCTGGTGCTCGGGCCGGGTGCGCTCCTCGATGACGAGGAGGTCGCGGTCCTCCATCCCGAGCCACAGCCCGCTGGCGGTGTCGGGCGGGAAGGGGGCGAACCGGAACTCGACCCGGCGCCCGTCGCGGACGCGCCCGTAGGCGGTGCAGAGGCTCCCGATGATCTCGGCCGCCCCGGCGGGAGGGGTCAGGCAGGCCGTCGCCAGCAGGTCGTCGCCGAGCTTCCGCATGGCCCGTGTGGTCTTCATCGCGCTCCCTCTTCGGAACTGCGGTCGATGTCGTCGGCGCCGCCCGGCGCGGGCGGTGCGGCCGGTGCGGGCGGTACGGCCGGGCGGCCCAACTGCCCTTCCCGGGCGAGCAGATCGTCCAGGTGGTCCGCCAGCGACTTCCAGCCGTCCGGTGAGAGCCGGCCCGCCCGGGTCACGATGCTGCGCACGTCGTGCGCCCGCATCACGGCGAGCATCGGGTTCTCGGCGGGCCGTTGCGCGGATTCCAGTTCGCGCTCGATCCCGGCGAGGCAGGCGGCCAGCGCCTCGGCGTCCCCGGCCATCAGGAAGCCGCTCTCGACCCCGTAGAAGCGCTGGATTCCGGCGGCCGCCGCGAGGTTCGGGAGCCCCTCGCCCTGGGTGAGGCGGGTCAGCGACTGGCCCGAGGCGCAGAAGGAGCCGGCGATGGCGGAGAGGGAGTGGGCCTGTCCGTCGTCCCGGGGGCGGGTGCGGCGCAGGTGCTCGAAGCGGCTGCGCACCTGCTCCTTGAGCGGGAGCCGGGGCGGTCTGCCGTCGAGAGTGAGCCGGATGTCCTGCGGGGTGATGCCGGTGAGGTAGGAGAGGTGTTCGAGGTCGCCCGTGGCGCCCTCCGCCCGGCCCCCGGGCCCGGCCGTGGCCAGGGCGCGCTCCACCGCGCTCTTGCTGTCGGCGAGCAGGAATCCGGGGTAGACCCCGAAGAACCGCTGTACGCCCGCCGCGTGGCCGAGCCGGGGAAGTCCGGTGCCCGCGTTGAGCGGGCCGAGGGAGGCGCCGGGGGCGTCGAAGTCCTCGGCGATCGCGGCGAGCGACCACTCCCTGCCGTGTTTGTCGCGCCGGGTGGCGCGCAGCCGCAGGAAGCGCTGGTGCACCCGGTCGCAGAGCGGCAGCTCGGGGGCGGTGCCCGCCAGCACCGCGGGAACGCGGTCCGGGGCGACCCCGGACAGGTGGCTGAGCCGCTCCGCGGCGAGCACCCGTGCCGGGTCCTGGCCGTGTCGCTCCGCCGACGCCACGACACGGGCCCAGGCCGCGGTGAGGTCAGGCCGGTCGGCGGCTCGCACCAGGCGTTTCTCCGTCAGCAGAGAGGGGGTTCGATGTGGTTGCTCTGCGTGAAGCCTATCCCCCCACTTCGTGGCCGAACAGGAGTACCCCCCACCTTTCTTTCCGTCCGCCTCAAAAAAGGTGGGGCCCCCACGCATCGGAGGGCGCCCATTACTCCGGAGGTAATCGACCCGGCGGGGGCCGCGGCGCCACAGTGGAGGCATCGGGTTCCGGGGCCGCGCACTCGGCTCCGGGGCCCGGGTCGTCCGTACTCCACCAGCGCAATCGACCCTCGACGGAGGCTGATCCGCCATGTCCGCAACCCTGTTCACCGCCGTAGCCCGCACCACCGTCCCGCAGACCGCGCTGCGCCGGTTCCTCGCCCTCGACGCCGTCGTCAGCGGCGGCAACGGGCTCGCCTACGTCGCCTTCTCCGCGCCCCTCGGCCGACTGCTCGGCCTCGACCAGGGGCTGCTGCTGGGACTCGGGGTGTTCATGCTGTTCTACGGGGCGGGCGTCGGCCTGCTGGCCTCGCGCCGGCAGCCCCCGGCCTTCCCCGTCAAGCTCGTCATCGAAGGCAACTGGGCCTGGGCCGCGCTCAGCCTCGTCGCCCTCGTCGTCTGGTTCACGCCCACCACCGCCGGGGCGGTGTGGATCCCGGCGCAGGCGCTCATCGTCGCCTCCTTCGCCCTCCTCCAGCAGCTCGCGCTGCGCGCGGGCTCAGGGCGACAGTGATCGCAGGTACTTCACCGTCGCCGGGTCGGCCGGCAGGAGGGTCTCGATGGCCAGCTCGGCGACCGTCACGTCCATCGGGGTGTTGAAGGTGGAGATGGAGGACACGAAGGAGAGCAGGTGCCCGTCGTGCTCGATCCGCAGGGGGAGCGCGAGGTACGCGACGGCCTCCACCGGGCCGTCCTGGTGCGGCCAGTCCTGGTGCGGCCCGTCCTCGTGCGGCCCGTCCTCGCCGGGCCCCACCGCAGAGGCGGGCGGCGGATAGGCCGACACCTCCTCGTACAGCGCGCGCAGCGGCGCCGAACGGGCCAGTGCGATCTGCCGCTCCATCTGGGCCAGCAGATGCCCCCGCCACTCGCGCAGGTTGCGGATCCGGGAGGCGAGGCCCTCCGGGTGCAGGGTCAGCCGCATCGCGTTGAGGGGGCCGGCCAGCAGGTGCTCCGGCATCCCCTCCATCAGCATCAGGATGCCCCGGTTGGCGGCCACCACGTCGTACGTGGCGTTCACCACCAGCGCCGGATACGGCTCGTAGCCGGTCAGCAGCCGCTCCAGCCCCTCGCGCAGCACCTCCATCGAGGGGTCGTCCAGCGGGGTGTGCGCGTACCGGGGCGCGTAACCCGCCGCCACCAGAAGGGCGTTGCGGTCCCGCACCGGGACGTCCAGCCGGTCGGCGAGCCGCAGCACCATCTCCTCGCTCGGCCGGGACCGGCCCGTCTCCACGAAGCTGATGTGCCGGGAGGAGGAGTCGGCGCGGCCCGCCAGCTCCAGCTGGCTGAGCCCGCGCCGCTCCCGCCAGGTGCGCAGCAGGGCGCCGACCGTCAGGGGCGCAGCAGTCGTCATACCGCGACGGTAGCCCAGCCGCGCGACCGCGGCCCGTTCACCCCACGTCGAAGACGTTCCGCAGACCGAGACGGTAGCGCCACAGGTCGTGCCGCTTGGCGGACTCCACCTCGGGGGCCCGGTACAGCGGCCGGACCGTGCACCGGGGAGCCGCTGAACCATCCCTGTCCAGAAGGGAGTTGACCGCCGCCCGGGCCGAGGCGTTGGCCCCTTCCATCGTCGCCAGGTCGATGTCGACGGACACGTAGTCCCCGCTGAGGAAGAAGTTCGGGATCCGGGTGCCCGCGCTCGGCCGGTTGTGGAAGGTCCCGGCCGGGTGGATCAGCAGCTCGTCCTGGTTGGTCGGGTGGGGGGTGCCGATCCCGTCCACCCCCGGGTCCAGGAACCACGAGTGCAGCTTTCCGTCCGACAACAGGGTCTTCCCGGTGTCGTTGAGCGAGGCCTTCAGCTGCGCCCACACCTCGCGGGCGACCTCCTCGCGGGTGCACTGCTTGGCCGTCTTCCCGTAGAGGATCCCGGGCTTGTCCCACTCCGAGATGTCCACCGACAGGCAGTCCACGGCCGTACCGTCCCCGTAGTCGGCGGGGAAGTTCCGCGCCGGCCAGTGCTCGGCCTGCTGGATCGCCGTCAACGACCAGGGCGAGTCGATGCAGTTGAGGTGACCGTGGACGAGGGGTGCGCGCTCGGTGAGGTAGAACTGGATGCCCGTCATCCAGTCGGTCCGCAGCAGGTCGCACCGCCCGAGCATCGGGTCGGCCGCGCGCAGCGCCGCGCTCCAGGTGCGGCGGGCGTGTTCGACGGGCAGCGCGCTGACGTAGTGGTCCGCGGTGACGGTCCGGACGGCTCCGGCCGGATCCTCGACGATGACCCCGCTCGCGCGGCCGTTCGCGTACCGGACCTCGCGCACCGTCCAGCCGATGTTGAACTCCACGCCCAGCGCGCGCAGATGGGCCTCCCACGGGTCGATCCACGCCTCGTTGGTGGGCAGGTTCAGGATCCGGTCCGGCGGGCCGTCGGCGCCGCGGCCCAGCAGGTTGAAGACGAAGGCCTCGCCGAGCGTGCCGACGGTACGGGTCGAGGCCTCCTCGGCCTTGGTGGCCACGATGTTGCGGGTGACGCCGATGGCGAGGATCCGCTGGTACTCGCTCGACATCCGCGCGGCCCGGGTGAACTCCCACCACGGGGTGCGCTCCCACTGCTCGTTGCGCCGTTCGTCGCAGCTGGTGAGGAAGACCAGCGCACGGTCGACGAAGTACGCCGTCTCGTGGAGCGGGAGGCGGACCAGCGACTGGAGGATGCCGGTGAGGGCCCGGCGCAGCTCGTCGGGGGTCAGCTCGGCGGGGGAGTGGTCCGGCCAGGGGATGGGCGCGCGCAGGTCCTCGCGGCCGGCCGCCCGGGCGAACATCATCTCGCGCGGGGCGACCAGATTGTCCCAGACCCCGTTGGCGTTGCCGGGGAAGGGGATGCGCCGCATCGTGTCCGGCAGGTTGTGGTAGATCCCCGGGATGAAACGGAATCCGTGCTCGGCGGGGAGCGGGCGGCGCCCGCCCCGGGCACTGCCGGGGACGTCCATGCTGCGGGCCTTGCCGCCGAGCGCCCGGCGCTCGTACACGGTGACGGCGTAGCCGCGTTCGGCCAGTTCGTGCGCGGCGGTGAGGCCGGCGACCCCGCCGCCGAGGACGGCCACGCGGTGTCCCTGCCCGGCCGCGGCGGGTCCCGCGGCGGCGGCTCCGGCGGTGGTCCCGGTGGCGGCCTCGGCCGTGGCCGGGAGGCTCCCGGCGGCCGATAACGCGCCCGCGGTGGCGGCGGCCCCCGCGATGAAGGTGCGCCTGGAGTTTCCTGTGCGCGTCACGTTGATGCTCCCTCGATGCCGTCGACGTCCGGCGCCATGCCGGCGGGCGCTCTGACCGGCGGGCAGTATTACCGGCGGTAACAGTCACGTCCGGCGCAGGAGCATAGGGGCGGCGCGCTGGTCACGGAAGGCGCGGAAGTACCCGCACGCACTATGGCGCGAAACCTTCCCTCCGGTCCGGGCTGTGGGAACCTTGACTCCACGTCAGGTCAATCGGGCAGACGCGTACGTCGGGTACGTCGTGGATGTCGTGTACGGGGAAGGAGCCTGCGGATGTCGAGAGAGCCGCTTTCGCAGAAGGAGATCGAGGACCGGCTGAGGGAACTCCCCGGCTGGGCCTTCGAGGACGACCGGATCGTCCGGACCTACCGCCTGGGCAGCCACTTCGCGGCGAGCGCGCTGGTCAGCCATATCGCCAGCGTGCAGCAGGAGTTGAACCACCACTCCGACCTCACCCTCGGCTACAACACGGTCCGCCTCTCCGTGAACACGCACGACGCCGGGGACTCCGTCACCGACGCCGACTTCGCCCTCGCCGAGCGCGTCGAATCCCTGGCCCCCGCCCACGGCGCCGCCTGATGCCGGAAGCACCACCCATGCCCATGCCCATGCCCTCGCTGAGACCGCTCCTCGACTACGACGCCGAGGCCGGGGCCTACGACGCCACCCGCGGCGGGGTCCCGCGCGCCGAGGCCGCCGCCGCGGCGGTCCTCGGCCTGCTCCCGCCGGACACCGTCACCCTGCTCGACCTCGGCTGCGGCACGGGCATCGTCAGCACCCGCATCGCCGCCGCCCGCCCGGGCCTGCGCGCCCTCGGCGCGGACACCTCGTACGGGATGGCCGCCATGGCGCGCTCCCGGGGGATCCCGGTGGTCCTCGCCTCCGGGACCCGGCTCCCGTTCCGCACGGGCTCGCTCGACGCGGTCAGCGCGGTCTGGCTGCTGCACCTGCTGCGCTCACCGGGCCTGGTGGCCGCCGTGATCGCGGAGGCCGGGCGGGTGCTGCGGCCCGGCGGGGTGTTCGTCACCACCGTCGACAAGGACGCCGCCCACGACGTGGGCAGCGACATCGACGCGGTGCTCGCCGAGCACCTCACCGCGACCCCCGCCGACTCCGCCCAGGCCGTCACCGGCCACGCGGCCGCGGTGGGCCTGCACCCCGCCGGCGAAACCCTCTTCACCGGCCACGGCCAGGGCCGCACCCCGCGCGGGGCCGCGGAAGCGCTGCTCGCCGGGCGGTACGCCTCCCGGGTCCACCCGCGCGGGATCACCCCGCGCGAGCTCGCGGACCGGCTGGAACTCCTGCCCGGCCCGGACACCCCGCGCGCGGAGCCGACGTACCGGCTGCACGGCTTCGTACGGGCCTGACCGGCGGGGACGAGGGCGCGGGGGCGAGGGCACGGACACGAGGGCGCGGGCAGGAGCGACCGGGCGGCTCTTGCCCGGCCGCCTTGCCCCGGCCGCCTTGCCCCGGCCCCCGCCCCGCCGCCGTCAGGCGGGCTCCAGGCGCCACCACTGCGCCGGGGAGTCGGTGTCCTCGCACTGCCGGGCCCGTCCCTCCTCGTCGGCCTCCAGCGGCAGGCCGCTGATGGCGGCGATCAGTGAGACCACGCCGGGGTCGTCGAGGTGCTCCTCCACGACCCACTCCTGCGCCCCGAAGGCGTTCGCCTTCCACACCTGGACCCGGGTGCCGCTCTCGGTCGAGGCGTTCGCGACGTCGAGCCGCTTGCCGTTGTGGACGCTGACCAGGTGGAAGATCCCGCCGCCGCTGTGCACCGGAGTGATCTCCCACTGCCGGGCCTCGGCCGGCTCGCCGTCCGGCCCGACCCAGACCCGGTTGCCGCTCTCCACCTGGAGCAGCAGCCCGCTCGCGGCATTGCGGATCCGGTAGACGCCGTCGGGCGCCTTGGTCCCTCTCGTCGGCTCGCTCACCGGCGGCTCAGTAGTCGAACTCGGCCGGGTCGGGACCGATCCGGCGGCCCGCCCCACCCGCACCGAGCGCGTCCAGCGCGGCCACGTCCTCGGCGTCCAGCTCGAAGCCGAAGACGTCGAGGTTCTCCCGGATCCGCGCCGGGGTCACGGACTTCGGGATCACGACGTTGCCCAGCTGGAGGTGCCAGCGCAGGACCACCTGGGCGGCCGAGCGGCCGTGCTTGGCGGCGATCGCCGTGACGGCGGGCAGGGTCAGCAGGTCCTTGCCCTGGCCGAGCGGGGACCAGGCCTCGGTGGCGATGCCCAGACGTGCGTGCAGGGCGCGCAGCTCGGTCTGGGGGAGCAGCGGATGCAGCTCGATCTGGTTCACGGCCGGGACCAGGGAGCTCTCGGCGCCGAGCCGTTCCAGGTCGGCGGGGCGGAAGTTGGACACGCCGACGGCCTTGGCGCGGCCGCTCCGCGCGATCTCCTCGAAGGTCTTCCAGATGGCGAGGAAGTCGTCGCGCATCGGGCGCGGCCAGTGGATCAGGTACAGGTCGATCTCGTCGAGGCCCAGCTTGGCGAGCGAGGCGTCGAACTCGCGCAGCACGTTGTCCCGGCCCCAGGTCTCGGACTTCCCGTTCCACAGCTTGGTGGTGACGAAGAGCTCCTCGCGCGGCACCCCGGCGGAGGCGATGGCCTTGCCGGTGCCCTCCTCGTTGCCGTAGATGGCGGCCGTGTCGATGCTGCGGTAGCCCGCCTCCAGCGCGGTACGGACGGCCTGCTCCGCCTCGGCGTCCGGAACCTGCCAGACGCCGTAGCCGAGCTGGGGCATGAGCGTGCCGTTGTTGAGCTTGATGCCGGGGACCTGGTTCACGTGGGTCGTTCCCTCTGGTCGTCGCTGGTGCGGGTGCTGACGGTCGGTACGGACGCTGGCGCGCAGGCCCGTACGACCGGCGACAACCGGGCCCCGGCGTGGCCTATTCCCGCCGTACGGGTGAATTCGTACGGCGGGAACAGGACAGGTCACGCCCTACGCCCCCAGGTACGCCTCGCGGACCAGCGCGTTGGCCCGTACTTCGGCGGCCGTGCCCTCGGCGAGGACGGTGCCCAGGTCCAGGACGACCACCCGGGTGCAGAGGTCCATCACGAAGGCGACGTTGTGCTCGACCAGCAGCACCGCGCAGCCCTCCTCCTCGGCGAGCCGGCGCACGACCGCCGCCAGCTGCTCGCGTTCGGGCGCGGACATGCCCGACGCGGGCTCGTCCAGGAGCAGCACCCGGGGCGGATCGGCCACGGCGCGGGCCAGCTCGACCATCCGGGCCCGCCCCACCGGCAGACCGCCGGCGTACGCGTCCCCGAGCGCGCCGATGCCGCAGTCGGCCAGCACCCGCGCGGCCCGCTCCCGCCGCTCCCGCTCCCGGCGCCGCCGGGTGGGCGAGGCGACCAGATCGGCGGCGAGGCCGCCGCCCCCGCCCCGCCACTCCTGGGCGACCAGGACGTTGTCGGCGACGCTGAGCTGCCCGAACAGCTGCTGGCGCTGGAAGGTCCGGCGCATTCCGTGCCGGGCCCGCCAGACGGGGGAGCGCCGGGTGACGTCCACCCCGTCGAGCAGCATCCGGCCCTGGTCGGGCCGCCGGATCCCGGACAGGACGTCGAACAGGGTGGTCTTCCCGGCCCCGTTCGGCCCGATCAGCCCGCACACCTCGCCGGCCCGGATCCCGAGGTCCACGCCCGTCAGCGCCCTGACCCCGCCGAACCGGACACTGACGCCGCGGGCCTCCAGCACATAGGGGTCCTCTCTCATGTCGCCATCCCCAGGTAGGCCTCGGTCAGCCGGTCCGCCTCCACCTCGGAGCGCGGGCCGCACCAGGAGACCCGGCCCTGCGCGAGGTAGGCGACGGTGTCGGCGATCCCGAGGATCTCGGCCGCCTTCTCCTCCACCAGCAGCAGCGCGGTGCCGGCGGCGCGGAGCTCCATGAGCAGCCCGTACACCTCGTCCACCACGCGCGGGGCGAGCCCGAGGGACGGCTCGTCCGCGATCAGCACCCCGGGCGGCCGCTGCAACAGCGGTGCCAGGGCCAGCATTTGCTGTTCCCCGCCGGACAACGACCCGGCGGTGACCGTGCGGCGCTCGCGGAGCCGGGGGAACCGGTCGTAGACGGCGGCGCGTTCGGCAGGGTCCCTCAGGTAGAGGGAGAGGTTCTCCTCGATGCTGAGCGAGGGGAAGATCCCCCGCCCCTCGGGGGCCAGCAGCACCCCGGCCCGGGAGCGGCCCACGGCGCCGTCACGGGTGGCGTCCCGCCCGTCGACGAGCACGGTCCCGCCGACGACGGCCAGCGCTCCGGCCGCCACCCGGCAGGCGGTGCTCTTCCCGGCCCCGTTGGGCCCGAGCACGGCGAGGATCTCGCCGCGCCGCACGACGAGGTCCACCCCGTGCAGCACGAGCCCCCCGTCGTACCCGGCGGTGACGCCGCGCAGCTCCAGCGACGGCGGTTCGGCGGGTGGCTCCGCCGGTCGTGCGGAGGTGAGCCCGACTGCGGGTGCTTGCCCTGCGTGCGGCAGTTCCCCGGTGCGCTCAAACGCCGCGCGGGCTGGATTCGCAGAGCGAATCTCAGCCCCTCCGGCGTTTGAGGAGCGGGGGTCCGGGGGCGGAGCCCCCGAAGGGTCCGGGCGGAGCCCGGTTTCGGGAAGGGGCGGGGTGGGGGAAAGCCCCGCAGGGCCCACCCCGGCTCCGCCACCGACCCGAGCCGCGGGAACGGCTCCGGCTCCGGCCTGGGCCCCGGCCCCGGCTCCGGCCAAGGCCTCGGCTCCGGCTCCGGCCAAGGCCTCGGCTCCGGCTCCGGCTCCGGCAGAGGTCAGGGCCCCGGCCCCGGCGGAGGCCAAGGCGGCGGGACCGGTCGCGGAAGCTGCCCGGCGGCGGGCCAGGCGGACCGGGAGCGCCGCGCAGTAGCCGTCGGGATCGTTGGCCAGGGCCAACCCCGCCAGTCCGAACAGGATCACCGGCAGATGCGCCGACTCCGTCACGTAGTCCGCCATGATCCGCGGCGCGACGGCGAAGACCAGCCCCGCCACCACCGCGTACTGCGGCCTGCGCACACC
Organism: Streptomyces sp. GL_141; assembly: GCF_057834385.1. NCBI lineage: Bacteria > Bacillati > Actinomycetota > Actinomycetes > Kitasatosporales > Streptomycetaceae > Streptomyces > Streptomyces sp. GL_141. The sequence goes on along the minus strand of NZ_CM174402.1, from coordinate 1,229,599 downwards.
CGCCGCGACGACCACCGCCAGCCACACCAGCCCGGTCATCGCCGTGAAGTCCGTAGCGGTGATGCGGGTGTTGTACGAGGCGTACATGACGCCTCCGAACCCGGCCAGCCCCGCCGACAGCGTGAACAGCAGCAGCTTCGTCCGCAGCACGGACACCCCGGAGGCCATCGCGGCCGCGGGGGCCGACCGTACGGCGAGCATGGCCCGGCCCGAGGGGGAGCCCCGCAGCGCGCTCAGCCCGGCGGCGACCGCCGCGACCAGGACGAGCAGGGCCACGCCCAGTGCCCGGTCGTCGGACAGGTCCACGGGCCCGATGACGGGGCGCGGGATCGACCACCCGGAGTCCCCGTTGCGCAGCCACCGCATCTGGAAGAGCACCTGGTCCGCCAGGAAGGCCAGGGCCAGCGTCGCCAGTGCCAGGGAGCGCCCGCCGAGCCTCAGCGCGGGCAGCGCGACCAGCGCGCCCAGGACGGCGGCCACGCACGTGCCGACGGCCAGGGCCGCGATGAAGGGCCACCCGCGGCTCATCAGCAGCCCGGCCACCAGCGCGGCCCCGGTCACGAAGGTGCCCTGGGCCAGGGACACCATCGCCCCGAGCCCGGTGACCACGGTGAAGGACATGAACACCAGGGCCAGCGCGAGCCCCTGGGCGAGGAGCCCGCTCCAGAACGGGGTGGTCACGGTGTAGAAGGCCGTGGCCAGCAGGACGGCGCCCGCGGCCCACACCTCCCACCGCCGCACCCACGGGGCCCCGGCCAGATGGTCGGGCGAGGCCACGTCCACGGCGGCGGTCCCGGCGGCCCGGGCCCGCCGGGTGAGGACCAGCAGCCCCCCGAACAGGATCAGGAAGGGCACGGCCGTCCTGAAGCCGGTGATGGAGTCGGCGAAGGACGCGTAGCCGACGACCAGGTTCTGCAGGACGCCGAGCCCCAGCCCGCCCGCGAAGGCGAGCGGGACGGAGGCGAACCGTCCGATGACGGCCGCCGTGGCCGACACGAACAGGAACAGCGTGAAATCGTGCGCGGACAGCCCCAGCAGCGGAGTCGCCAGGACCCCCGCCAGCCCGGCCAGCCCCGAGGCGATCATCCACGCCACCGAGGACAGCCGGTCGGCGTCGATCCCGCGCAGCTCGGTGAGCGAGCGGTTGTCGACGGCGGCCCGCAGCCGCAGCCCGAGCCGGGTGTGCCGCATCAGCACCCACAGGGCGACCGCCACCAGGGCGGTGGCCACCCAGGTGATCAGCTGGTCGGAGTCGATGCCCACGTCCGTGGTGAGCTGCCAGGACGTGGCGGGGCTCGGCCCCACCCCCGGCAGCCCGAACTGGTTCTCCGCCGGCTTGAGCGGCGCTCCCGCGGCGGTCAGGAGTTCCACCGTCCACAGCCCGGCCGCCGGCAGGGCCACCAGCAGTCCGATGGTGGCCACGATCTGGGCCGTCTCGCCGACTTGCGCGAGCCGCCGGAACATCAGCCGGTCCAGCGCCCACCCGAGCCCGGGTGCCAGGACGAGGACCACCAGCAGCGCCGCCGGGACGGCCGGCCAGCCGAGCCCGGAGTGCAGTTCGTAGAAGGCGAGCGCGCACAGGTAGGCGGTGGCCCCGTGCGCGAAGTTGAACAGCCCGGACGCCGAGTACGACAGCACCAGCCCGGTGGCCAGCAGTGCGTACAGGGCGCCGGACACCAGACCGCTCAGTACGAAGGCGAGCAGATCTCCCATTCCGTTTCCCGTACCCCTACTTGAAGGGGATGGGCTCGTAGCACTTGAACGGTACGGAGACCTCGTACGCGCCGTTCTTCAGCTGGACGAGCGCCCCGCAGCCGAAGCTGTCCTTCTGGCCCTTGGGCTCCGCGCGGTTGCCGACGAGGGTGTCGGTGTCGGAGAAGCCCTGCGCGGCGGCCTGGAAGGACTCGACGGTCAGGTTCTTGCCGGCCTTCTGCGCGATCGACACGAACAGGTCGGCCGACATGTACCCGGTCAGCATGTGCATGTTGAGCGGCACCTCCAGCCCGCCCGACGCGGCCTTGATGTCGGCCTTGAACTGGGCCATCTTCGGGTTCGTCGACTCGAACGGCTCGAACTGCAGCAGCACGTGCACGCCGTCGAGGGCCTGCTTGGTGGCGTCCTGGGCGAGCAGACCCGGGTCGTAGTCGGTCGGGTCGGAGAGCAGCCCCTTGTACCCGCTGCGCTTGAGCGAGGTGAACAGCCCGATGTTGTTGGGGGTCTGCATGACGGAGACCACCGCGTCCGGAGCCTTGCCGTCGTTGCTCTCGAGGATCTCCTTGACGTACGCCGACCAGTCGCTCGGCACGGCGGTGCCGGGCACCGAGGCCTTGGCGTAGGAGACCTTGAACCCGGCGCTGGTGAAGCCCTGCTGGAAGGTGCGCACACCGAACTTCCCGGCGTCGCTGTCGTTGGCGATGATCGCGACCGACTTGCCCGCGGCGCCGCCGAGGACCTGGCCGATGCCCTCGGGCCAGGTCTGGTTGATGGTGCCGCCGGGGGTGGGGACGAGGCAGCCGTTGAACCCGTAGATGTACTTGGGGCCGCAGAAGGAGGGCAGCGTGCCCCAGCCGAAGGTGGGTACCTTCTCCTGCTCCAGGAAGTCGGCGCCGGAGAAGGTGACCGAGCTCATGGGGGAGACGGCGAAGACCTTGTCCTGCTGGACGAGTTTGCGGGCCGCCGCCAGGTTCTTGGCGGGGTCCTGTCCGTCGTCCTCGGCCCCGATGTAGTCGATCTTGCGGCCGTTGATCCCGCCCTCGGTGTTGGCTCTCGCGTAGCGGGCCTTCGCCCCGAGGTCGGTGGCCTTCTTGCTGTAGCCGCTGGCGCTGGTCATCGACACGAGGCCGCCGACCTTGATCGAGTCGGCGGTCACCCCGCGGGAGTTGCCGGCGGCTCCCGGCTTGTCCGGAGAAGCGCTGTTGGAGGCGGAGTTGCAGGCGGAGACGAGCGCGAGCGCCGCTGCCGCGGCGGCCAGGGTGCGGATCGGTCGCAACATGTGTGGATCCCCTCCGGTCGGAATCCCCGCATTCTGTGTGCGACCTGACGCATCGTCAATATCAACGACAAGTAAAGTGACGGCCCGTCAGGTAACGGTTCGGACCGATGGCGTGATCGCGCTGCGCCGTGCCGGTGGCGCCCGTCAGGACGGGTAGAGGGCCGCCACCTCCATGGCATAGGCCTTCTCTATGGCTCGCCGCTTCAGCTTCAGCGAGGGCGTCAGCAGCCCCCGCTCCTCGGTGAACTGCTCGGCCAGCACGCGGAACGTGCGGATCGACTCGGCCTGGGAGACCAGGGTGTTGGCCGCCACCACCGACCGGCGGACCTCCGCCGTCAGGTCGGGGTCGAGCACCAGCTCCGCCGCCGGCAGCCGGGGGCGGCCGCGCATCGCCATCCAGTGCGCGACCCCCTCCATGTCCAGGGTGAGCAGGGCCGCGATGTACGGACGGTCGTTGCCCACCAGGACGCACTGGGAGACGAGCGGATGCGAGCGGACCCGCTCCTCCAGGGCGGCCGGCGCGACGCTCTTGCCGTTGGAGGTCACCAGGATCTCCTTCTTGCGCCCCGTGATCGTGAGGTACCCGTCCGCGTCGAGACGCCCCAGGTCCCCCGTCGCCAGCCAGCCGTCCCGCAGGACGGCCTCCGTGGCGTGCGGGTCGTTGAGATACCCGGAGAAGACATGGGCTCCGTACAGCCAGATCTCCCCGTCCTCGGCGATGTGCACCGTGCCGCCGGGGATCGGCCGCCCGACGGTGCCGTACTTGATGGCCCCGGGCGGGTTCGCCGTGGCCGCCGCGCAGGACTCCGTCAGCCCGTAGCCCTCGAAGACCGTGACCCCGGCGCCGTCGAAGAACAGCCCCAGCCGGCGCGACATCGCCGAGCCGCCCGACATGGCGTACCGCACCCTGCCGCCCAGCGCCTCGCGGACCTTCCCGTACACCAGCTTCTCGAAGAGCTGGTGCTCCACGCGCAGTTTCGCCGAGGGCCCGGGCCCGATGCCGAACGCCTTCTGCTCGCGCGCCTCCGCGTACCGTACGGCCGTGTCCACCGCCCGGTCGAAGGGCCCCGTCCGGCCCTCCGTCTCGGCCTTGCGGCGGGCGGCGGCGAAGACCTTCTCGAAGACGTACGGCACCCCGAGCACGAAGGTGGGCCGGAACGCGGCCAGGTCCGGCAGCAGTTCGGCCGCCGCCAGCACCGGCTGGTGCCCGAGCTTGACCCGGGCGCGGACGGCCGCCACCTCCACCATCCGCCCGAAGACGTGGGCGAGCGGCAGGAACAGCAGGGTGGACGGCTGCTCTCCGGGCCGGGCCTGGAAGACGGACTCCCAGCGGGTCACCATCGTGTCGGCCTCGAACATGAAGTTGCCGTGGGTCAGCACACAGCCCTTGGGGCGGCCGGTGGTCCCCGAGGTGTAGATGACGGTGGCCGTCGCGTCGGGCGTCACCGCGCTCCGGTGGCGGTGCACCACGTCCTCGGCGACCTGGAGCCCGTCCTGGACGAGCCCGTCCACGGCGCCCGCGTCCAGCTGCCACAGCCGCAGCAGCCGCGGCAGCCGCTCGATCACCGACCCGACGGTCATGGCCTGGTCCTCGTCCTCCACCACGCAGGCCGTGCACTCGGAGTCGTACAGGATCCAGTGCACCTGCTCGGCGGAGGACGAGGGATAGACGGGGACCGGCTGGGCGCCGATCGCCCACAGGGCGAAGTCGAAGAGCGTCCACTCGTACCGGGTACGGGACATGATCGCGACCCGGTCCCCGAAGCGGATGCCCTGCGCCAGCAACCCCTTGGCGAGCCCGAGCACCTCGGCGGCCAGCTCGCCCGAGGTCACGTCCCCCCAGACCCCGTCCGACTTGCGGCCGAGCACGACCCGGCCGGGGTCCTCGCGGGCGTGCAGGAAGACGGCGTCGGCGAGGCCGCCGACGGGTGAGCCCGTGACGACCGGTGGGACGGTGATCTCGTGCAAGGCCCGCTCCTCTCCGTACGGCGCGGCGACGCTATCCCACGCCTACCCGCCAGTGATCACGGAAGGAAGACCTCCACAAGACCTCCTCAGCGGTGCGTTCAGGCGGTGCGTCCAGCCAGTGCGTCCAGGCGGTGCGTTCAGGACGTGCCGGGGGCCGTGACCACGGAGAGGTTGAAGTCCACCGGGCCGAGCACCCCGTAGAGGCGCAGCCAGAGCGCCATCAGGGCCTCGGTGGCGCGGGCGCTCGACAGGTCGCCGAGATCGGTGATCTGCTCGGGCGCCCAGCCGAAGGAGCGCAGGAGCGCGCTGGTCTCGGCCTTGGCGTCGGCGTCGTCGCCGCTCACGAACACGGTGTGGTGGCCCGGCACCCGGCCCGGCTCGACCATGACGGCATTGTTCATGGTGTTGAGCGTCTTGACGATCCGCGCCTCGGGAAACGCCTTCTGGAGCTGCTCGGCGACACTGTGGCCGTCGGGGGTGACCACCTTGGGCGGGAACCCCTCCGAGAAGTCCAGCGCGTTGGAGACGTCCACGACGGTCTTGCCCCGGAGGTTGCCGGCCCCGGCGGCCTCCAGTACGGCGAGCGAGACCAGCCCGCCGGTCGCGTTGACGACGAGCTCGGCCGAGGCGGCGGCATCGGCGAAGGTCCCGTGCCCACCGCCCGTCCCGGCCGCCCACCGCGCGGCATCGGTGTTGTCCGCCGTACGGGACCCCATCGTGACCTCGTGCCCGACCTCCACGAGCTTCCCCGCCAGCCGCTGCCCGACCTCACCCGTTCCCAGCACCGCGATCTTCACGTGCGTCCCCCTGCTCGTTCTGTCCGTCGCCTACGAATTCCCGCCGCACCGCGACCGGTTGGCGTACGCAGACCCTAAACGCACGGCTCCGCGAACGGCAGCACATCCGGCCCGCCCTGACTCCCAGGTCAGGGGAGCCGCGGCCTACGCGGCGCGGGTCAGGCCGCCCGCGTCAGGCGGTCGGCTCCCGACAGGATTGCCGCGGCCAGGGCCTCCGCGGCGGCGGAGCTTCGGGGGCCCCGCAGCAGGGCGAACTCCACCGTTCCGAGGTCCGGCAGGCCGCTCACCCGGACCAGCCCCGGCGGGATCAGCCCCCGGGTGTGGGCCATCACGCCCAGCCCCGCCCGGGCCGCCGCGATCAGACCGCTCAGGCTGCCGCTCGTACAGGCGATCCGCCACGGCCGCCCGTCCGCCTGCAACACGTCCAGCGCCCGCGCCCGCGTGATGCCCGGCGGCGGGAAGACGATCAGCGGAACGGGCCGGTCCGGGTCCACCCGCAGCCCCTCCGCGCCGATCCACACCATCCGGTCCCGCCACACCAGCCGGCCCCGCTCGTCGCCGTCCCCGCGCCGCTTGGCGAGTACGAGGTCCAGCCGCCCCGCGTCCAACCGCTCGTGCAGGGTCCCCGAAAGCTCCACGGACAGCTCCAGCTCCACCTCGGGGTGCTCGTGCCGGAAGGCCTCCAGGATCTCCGGCAGCCGGGTCAGCACGAAGTCCTCCGAGGCGCCGAAGCGCAGCCGGCCCCGGATCCGGGTCCCCGCGAAGAAGGCCGCCGCGCGCTCGTGCGCCTCCAGGATCGAGCGGGCGAAACCGAGCAGGGCCTCGCCGTCCTCCGTGAGTTCCACGCTGTGCGTGTCGCGCAGGAAGAGGGGCCGGCCCGTGGCCTCCTCCAGCCGGCGCACGTGCTGGCTGACCGTGGACTGGCGGACGCCGAGCCGGGCGGCGGCCTGCGTGAAGCTCAGGGTCTGGGCGACGGTCAGGAAGGTGCGCAGCTGAACGGGGTCGTACACACCACCCACCCTACGCCCGCTCATCATGTTCCGTGATGACAGTGAGAGCGGTGTACGGGTTTCCCGATCACCACCCCGCCCCCGAGAATGAAAGTGAAGGAAAGGGAAGCCGTCGAGTCCCGTTCCGCCTTTCCCCGCCCCCCGCCGACCTCAGCAAGTGAGCATCCCCATGCGCCGCCCGCACCTCCCCGCCTGGCTCCCCGTGGACCCGTTCATCATGGGTCTGCTCGCCACCGTCGGCCTCGCCGCCCTGCTGCCCGCCCGCGGCGCGGCCGCCTCCGTGGCCGAGGCCGCCTCCACCGCGGCGGTGGCCCTGCTCTTCTTCCTCTACGGCGCCCGGCTCTCCACCCGCGAGGCCCTCGACGGCATGCGCCACTGGCGGCTCCACCTCACCGTGCTCGCCTCCACCTTCCTCCTCTTCCCCCTCCTGGGCCTCGCCGCGCACGCCCTGGTCCCCACCGTGCTCACGCCGCCCCTCTACAGCGGCCTGCTCTTCCTCTGCCTGGTCCCCTCCACCATCCAGTCCTCCATCGCCTTCACCTCGATCGCCCGGGGCAACGTCCCCGCCGCGATCTGCGCGGGCTCCTTCTCCAGCCTCATCGGGATCTTCCTGACCCCGCTCCTCGCCGCCGGCCTCCTCGGCAACAGCGCGGGCGGCTTCTCCCTCGACTCGCTGGTGAAGATCGTCCTCCAGCTGCTCCTGCCCTTCCTCCTCGGCCAGGCCCTGCGCCCCTGGGTCGGCGGCTTCCTCGTCCGCAACAAGAAGGTCCTCGGCTACGTCGACCGCGGCTCGATCCTGCTCGTCGTCTACACCGCCTTCAGCGCGGGCATGGTCGCGGGGATCTGGCACCAGGTCAGCCTCCCGCGCCTGGGCGGGCTGATGGCGGTGGAGGCGGTCATCCTCGCCGTCATGCTGGCGGCCACCTGGTACGGCGCCAAGCGCCTCGGATTCACCCGCGAGGACCGGATCGCCATCCAGTTCGCGGGGTCGAAGAAGAGCCTGGCCGCCGGACTCCCCATGGCCAGCGTGCTGTTCGGAGCGCAGGCGAGCCTCGCCGTGCTGCCGCTGATGCTCTTCCACCAGATGCAGCTGATGGTCTGCGCGGTACTGGCCCGCCGTCGCGCACGGGACCCGCAGGCCCCACAGGGCGATCCCGCCCCGCAGGGCACGCAGGCCGCCCGGGCCCCGCAGGCCACTGAGCGGCCCGAACGCGCCGCCGGGCATGTGGCGGAGGTCTCGCACAGCCCTCAACACCCGGTCCCGCAGGCCCGGTAACGTGCGGCGGTGACCTGGATACGCCCGCTCTCCGCCCATGCCCCGCGCCCCTGCACCCTGGTGGTCTGCAGGGGCTGCTGCTGTGGCGACCCCCGCAAGAACCCCGGCACCGACCACGAGGGGCAGTTGGCCCGGCTGCGCGAGGCTGCCGACGCCTCCGGCGGGCGCCTGGCCGTCCGTACGACCGACTGCCTCGGCCCCTGCGCGCAGGCCAACGTCATCGTGGTCCAGCCCACCACCGAGGCCCGCCGCCGGGGCGCCCGTGCGGTCTGGTTCGGCTGGGCCCTGGACGACACCGCCACCGACGAGATCATCGCCTGGGCCGAAGCGGGCGGCCCCGGCGCCACCCCGCTCCCGGCGACCCTCGACCTCCACCGCATCGACCCCCCGGAGCCGAAGCCGGCCGAGCCCGCTTCCCGCCGCGGCCGCCGCAAGCGCTGATCGGGGCGCCGTAAGGAGGCAGGGGGTGCAGGGCCGGAAAGCGTTAGAGCAAGGAAATGTCCGGTTCTTCTAGGTTCTGGGTGTCAGCAAGAAACCCCGAACCACCAGGGAGCCCCTCATGAAGCTCAGCAAGCGCATCGTCGCCGTCTCCGCCGCCGCCCTGCTCGCCACGCTCGCCCTCGGCGGAGCCGCCAACGCCGCGGACAACGGCGGAGGCACCGCCAAGGACGGTGCCTCCCACAGCCGCACGGTCGAGGCACCGGCCGGCACCCCGCACGTGGCCGCGAAGAAGATCGAGCCCGCGTCCAAGGACAACCCGTACAGCCGGACCATCGAGGCCCCGGCGGGCACCGAGCACACCGGCGCGGGGCACCTGGCCGACAAGTAGCCCGTGCGGAGCGGGCGCGGGGGCCGCACGACGGCCCCCGCCGCCCCGCCGCCCGTCGGCGCGGCGCCTGGCCACGGGTCACGGGTCACGGGTCACGGGGCACGGGTCACGCCGACCGCGGGTCGCACGCCGGGCCGCGGTTCACGCCGTCAGGTCGATCCGCTCCTCGCCCGCGTAGATGTTCATGTCCCCGCCCCGCAGGAACCCGACCAGCGTCAGCCCCGACTCCAGCGCCAGGTCCACCGCGAGCGAGGACGGAGCGGATACGGCCGCCAGTACGGGGATGCCCGCCATCACGGCCTTCTGCGCCAGTTCGAAGGAAGCCCGCCCCGACACCAGCAGGACCGAGCCCGCCAGCGGCAGCCGCCCGGCCTGCAGCGCCCGCCCGACGATCTTGTCCACCGCGTTGTGCCGGCCCACGTCCTCCCGTACGTCGATCAGCTCGCCCCCCGCCGAGAACAGCCCGGCGCCGTGCAGGGCCCCGGTGCGCTCGAAGACCTTCTGCTCCGCGCGCAGCCGGTCCGGCAGCTCCCCGAGGAGCCGCGCGCCCACCCGTACGGGATCGTCCGCGAGCCCCGGGAACCGGGTCGCGGTGCGCACCGCGTCCAGGCTGGCCTTCCCGCACAGGCCGCACGAGGAGGTGGTGTAGACGTTCCGCTCCAGCGTGATGTCGGGCACCGGAACTCCGGCGGCGAGCTGCACGTTCACCACGTTGTAGGTGTTCGTTCCGTCCTCGGCGGCGCCCTCGCAGTAGGTCACGGCCCGGACGTCCGACGCCGAGGCGAGCACGCCCTCGCTGGCGAGGAAGCCCACGGCCAGCGCGAAATCGTCGCCCGGGGTGCGCATCGTGATGGCCAGCGGCTTGCCGTTCAGCCGTATCTCCAGCGGCTCTTCGGCCACCAGGGTGTCCGCCCGGGCCCCCGCCACGCCGTTCCGGATCCGGACGACGCGACGGCGTTCGGTGACCCGTCCCATGTGATCAGTCCACCTGTTCTGTCGTTGACCGGCTTGTCCCACGCCTGGAAGCACCCATTCTCCCGGATCCGCTCCGGGCACCTTCCCCGGCTGGAAGCCCCTCGGGAAGCTCCAAATTCCGGGCACTGAATCCTGTCGGGTCACGCGCCCTTGTACCCACCAGTAGCAGGCGAAGCTGGTACATCCTGACTGCCTTACAAGGGGGGACCCCACCCATGACCGGTTCACGCGTGGTGGCGCTAGGGCACTACCAACCCTCGAAGGTGATCACCAACGAGGACCTCGCCGCCATGGTGGACACCAACGACGAGTGGATTCGGTCCCGCGTCGGGATCAAGACCCGGCACATGGCCGGACCCGACGAGCCGGTGGACGAGCTGGCCTACCAGGCCGCGGGCAAGGCGCTCGCGAGCGCCGGTCTGACCCCGGACGACATCGACCTCGTCCTCGTCGCCACCTCCACCGCGATCGACCGTTCCCCGAACATGGCCGCCCGCGTCGCGGCCAAGCTCGGGATGGGCTCCAGCCCCGCCGTGATGGACATCAACGTCGTCTGCTCGGGCTTCACCCACGCCCTGGCCACCGCCGACCACGCGATCCGGGCCGGCGCCGCCACCCGGGCCCTGGTCATCGGGGCGGACAAGATGACCGAGATCACCGACTGGAGCGACCGCACCACCTGCGTCCTGACCGGCGACGGCGCCGGCGCGGCCGTGGTCGAGGCCTGCGAGGAGCCCGGCATCGGCCCGGTCCTGTGGGGCTCGGTGCCCTCGATGGGCAACGCGGTCCGCATCGAGGGCTCGCCGCCGGTCTTCGCCCAGGAGGGCCAGTCCGTCTACCGCTGGACCACCAGCCAGCTCCCCCCGCTCGCCCGCAAGGTCTGCGAGAAGGCCGGGATCACCCCGGAGGACCTGGCCGCGGTCGTCCTCCACCAGGCGAACCTGCGGATCATCGAGCCGCTCGCCGCGAAGATCGGCGCCGTCAACGCCGTCGTCGCCCGCGATGTCGTCGACTCCGGCAACACCTCGGCCGCCTCCATCCCGATGGCCCTGTCCAAGCTGGTCGAGCGCGGCGAGATCCCCTCCGGGTCGCCCGTCCTCCTCTTCGGCTTCGGCGGCAACCTCTCCTACGCCGGCCAGGTCATCAGCTGCCCGTGACACCCGGCCCGGGGCCCGCGGCCGTGCCCGTCGCGGGCTCGGCCGCCTGCGGGTCGACTGCGGGGTCGGGGCCCGGGCCGCGGGACTCCGCCGCCAGCGCGGCCACGAGCACCAGGACCAGCGCGGTCAGCTGCCAGACCGCGCCGATCCGCATGCCCGCCGCGGCGGTCGCCAGTACGGGCACCACCGCGAGCGCCCGGAACCGTACCGGCCGGATCCCCAGCACCATCCGGAAGGCGACGTCCCCGGCCAGATAGCAGGCGACCCCGCCCGCGAGCGCGAGGGCGGGCCCGGCCGGAAGCTGCTCGCCCAGGTGCCCGATGCTCTTCTTGACGCCCGCCGAGAAGGCGGCGATGCCCAGCAGCATCGGGATGAAGCAGTAGTAGTAGGCGCGCAGCGCCAGCTTGAAGCGCCGGTCCGGCGGGCAGCCCGCGAAGACGTGCTCGGCACGCCCCTCGTCGCGCACGAAGTACATCCACCACAGTGCGGCCCCGACGGCCAGCGTCAGGAACGCGCCGACGATGATTCCCGAGGTCAGCGGCATGGAGCCGACGCCGATGCCGACCGCGATGATCGACTCGCCGAAGACGATGATCAGCAGCAGCCCGTGCCGTTCCACGAAGTGCGCGGCTCCGATCCCGCCGAGCTGATCCTCGATGGTCTTGCCTTCGACGGCGTCCGCCCCGGTGGCCGCCGCCCGCCGCGAGATGGCGGGCGTGACGAACTGGAACAGCAGCGCCAGGGCCCACAGGCCCAGGGCCGCCACCCCGTCGAACAGCCCGGCGGCCGTCACCGACAGCGCGGACAGTGCGTTCGGCAGCGCGAACCACAGCACCCCGCGCCCGTGGGCCTGGCTGTACAGCGCGCTGTGCATGATCACGACGACCAGGTAGCCGAGCCCGAAGGCGACCCCGCCGTCACCGAAGGCCGTCGGCACGGCCAGGGCGCACACCAGGAACGCCCCCATGGCGAGCAGGATCAGCAAGCGGCGCACGGGCCGGTCGGGCGGTACCTGATTGGTCAGGTACGCGTAGCCGCCGTACATCCAGAACAGCACCGTGAAGATCAGCAGCACCCGGCCGGCGCCGCGCAGGGTGAGGTCGTCCGCGAGCAGCACCGTCAGCTGGGTGATGGTGAAGACGAAGACGAGGTCGAAGAAGAGCTCCAGCGTGCTGACGCGATGCTCGGATTCCATATGTGATTCCCCCCTGGACTCGAACGTGCGGCGCCCATCCGATCGTCTCGGCCCGGCCGTGTCCAGCCGGTATCAGCATCCGGGAGCCCGCACGGCGCCCGCCGTGCGACCTGAGGGGTACGCCGATCCCGCCCGGCGGGCTGAGGGATCCGCGGGTGGACCGCCGGAGGATGGAACCACGCAAACGGACAGCAACGGGAGCAAACGCACCATGATCCACAAAAAGGTCGCCCTGATCACCGCCGGAGTCGTCGTCACCCTCGGGGTCGCCGCCGCGATAGCCGTGTCGGCGGCGAACGACTGGCTCTCGAACCGGCACCAGGAGGCCAGCGCGTACGCGACCGGGGCCGAGGCGAAGTCGAAGCGTCCCTCCGTCCCGCGCTGGCTGCCCGACGAGGCGCGGTCGGTCCGGTACTCGATGAAGACCACGGGCGGGGAACGCCTCCTGAAGGCGTCCCTCCCGGGCGGCAAGCCGCCGGCCCGGTGCACTCCGGTCCCCGCGTCCGAGGCCAAGGAGATCCAGCTCCGGGCGGACTGGTTCCCGGAGGACTCCCGGGGCAAGGCGGGCCTGCGCTGCGCCACGTACTTCGGCTACATGGACGGGGACACCCTCTACGCCTGGCAGCACCATGAGGACCTGGTGGCGGGAGAGCGCGCGAACCGGGAGTCCTAGTGCGGCGAGACACGGCGTCTCGCTCGACCGGCGGACCCACCCCCCGGACATGCCCGCAGGTCAGCGCGGCGCGTCGGACTCGGCCCGGACGAAATACCTGGTCGGAACCCCGCCGAACCTTTGCTATTGTTGTCCATGTCGCCGCGGGAAACCGGGGCCGACCACCTAGTCCGGGTGGCGGAATGGCAGACGCGCTAGCTTGAGGTGCTAGTGCCCTTTATCGGGCGTGGGGGTTCAAGTCCCCCCTCGGACACAAGAGGTCGAAAGACCAGACAGAGCCGGTCAAAGTGACAACACGTCGCTTTGGCCGGCTCTTTCGTCGTACCCGGGACCGCTCAGCCGGTGGTGGGGCCCGCGGGGTGGACCAGGAGCCTCAGGTACTCGGGCAGCTCCACGCCGGGGGTGATGTCCTCGGCGGGGACGGGCGCGCCGTAGGTGCGCAGCAGCGGGACCTGTCCCGACCAGTGGGGGAGGCCGTCGTCCCGGGGTTCGTCGTTGGGGCCGCCGACGCGGGACTTTGCGGAGACCTCGTTCAGGTCGAGGCGCAGCACGGCGACGTCGGCGAGTTCCTCCGCGTTCGGCGGGCGGGTGTCCGACGACCGGCCGGGGACCACGTGCTCCACGATCGCCCTCAGCGCCCTGCCCCGCTCCTCGGGACCGTCGACCCGGTGCGCGACGCCGTGGGCCACGACGGAGCGGTAGTTCACGGAGTGCCGGAAGGCGGACCGGCCCAGGATCAGCCCGTCCAGGTGGGTGACGGTCACGCAGACGTCCAGGCCCCCGCCGCCGTCCCCCTCCGGCCGGTCCGCGCCGGCCCCGGCCAGGCGCACGGGGCGGGAGTCCACCGAGCCGTGCAGGTAGAGGTGCTCGCCGACCCGGGCGTAGAGGGTGGGCAGGACCACGGGCCTGCCGTCCCTGACGAAGCCCAGGTGGCACACGAAGGCCTCGTCGAGGATCGAGTGGACCAGGTTCCGGTCGTAGGACGCCCACTGCCGCATCCTGCCGGGGATCGTCCGCTCGGTCGGCGCGTAGGACCCGGTGGGGGCGGGCGGCGGATGGTCGGGGGCGCTGCTCATGGGGCCTCCTGGTGAGGGGCGGGGTGTCCGCGCCTGCCAGTAGAACGCGCCCTCGTGTCCGGGACCGGTCCGGCACGCGGAGGGGTGTGCGGACCGGGCCGGTGGCGGGCGTGCCCGGGCCATTGCCCTCCTGCCGGGGGTAGGCGAAGATCGGCCGGGAATCTTCGCCCTCGGGAGGGTATGCGTGTCCGAAGTCAAGGCCGAGCTGGACCGGTTGATGAGCGTCTTCCTCGGCGCCTTCACCAACGCCGACGGCGGGCGGCCGGATCTGGGCGCCGTCCGCGAGGTGTTCATCCCCCAGGGGATGATCATCAAGAACATCGGGGCCGACCCCGTGATCTACGACCTCGACGGTTTCATCGAGCCGCGGGAGAAGATCCTCACCGACGGGACGCTGACCGAGTTCCGCGAATGGGAGGTCGCCGAGCGGACCGAGGTCTTCGGCTCGATCGCGCACCGCTTCAGCGAGTACCGCAAGTCCGGATACCTCGACGGAACGTGGTTCGAGGGCTCCGGGCACAAGACCACCCAGTACGTCCGGACGCCCGACGGCTGGCGGATGAGCGCGATGGCCTGGGACGACGTCGCCCCGTAGGGCGGTGGAGCCGTGGGGACGCAGCCCCGTAGGCCCGTAGAGCGATCCGGCCCCCCGCCGACAGCGGGGGGCCGGACGTGCGGGGGAGCGGTTACGCGACCGGCTGCTGCTGGGTCACGCAGTGGATGCCGCCGCCGCCCGCGCCGAGGCTGTCGGTGTTGAGCTGCTCGATCACCCGGCCCGGGAAGGCCCGCTGGAGGGTGGCCTTGGCCGCGGCGTCCGCGGTGGCGTGCCCGAACTGCGAGGAGATGACGGCGCCGTTGCACACGTAGAAGTTGACGTACGAGGCGACGAAGTCGGGGCTGGTGGAGCGGATCCGGTCGTAGTCGGGGCCCTGGAGCTTGGTGACCGATATCGGGTGGCCCAGGGCGTTCGTGCTGGTGGACAGGATCTGGTACTGCTGGCGCGCGTCGTTCGACCAGGCGTCGGTGTCGCTCGCGAGCGGCATCTGCACCATCCCCTGCCCCTCCGCGAGGAACCGGGACGTGGCGTCGACGTGGTCGTCGGTGATGTCCCGGCCGAGGACGCCCTTGAACCAGATGACCTTGGAGGCGCCGTAGGCGGCGCACATGGCGGCCTCCAGCTGGGCCTGGGTCTTGTTGGGATTGCGGTCCGGGTTGATGAGGGAGCTGCGGGTGGCCATCAGGGTGCCGGCGCCGTCCGCCTCCACCGCGCCGCCCTCGCCGGTGAACGCCGCGGTGCTGAACGGCACTCCGGCGTAGGCGGCGACCCGGCCGGCGACCAGGGAGTCCCTGGCGTGGGTCTGCTGGTTGCCCCAGCCGTTGAAGTTCAGGCCGACCGCGTCCAGACCGCCCGCCCCGTTGGTACGGAACACCGGGCCGCTGTCGCGCATCCAGCAGTCGTCCACCGGGATCGAGCCGATCACCGTGACCGCCGAACCGCAGGCGCTCTTGGCCTTCGAGACGCTCGCCGAGTTGGCGCACATGACCACCGGCTCGTACCTCGCGATGGTCTTCGCGATGAGCGCGATGTTCGCCTGCACGCCGGCCAGCCGGCGGCCCCAGATCGCGGAGCTGTCGGGCCACGCCATCCAGGTCCGGGTGTGGCGGACGGTGTCGATCGGTACGGCGAAGCCCGCGGCGGCGTTCGCCGCCGCGGGACGGGCGGCCGCGAAGGCCTGCCCGCCGACCGCCGCCAGCGCGGCGCCGGCCGCGGTCGCGCCCGCTGCCGTCAGGAACCCTCGTCTGTCCAGCCTCCGTGCGACGTGCTCGTTCATCTCTGATCTCCGATCAGTTCTTACCTGGATGGGTGATGAACCGCCGGGCCGTGGGAGCCGCCGCACCCACGGCCCCCTTACAGCGCGCGGCGCGCGGCGGCGATGCTCCGCGGATCCCACCCCGGGCGGGGTACGGACTCCAGGAGCAGGCGCGTATAAGGGTGCTGGGGGTCGGCGAGCACCTGCTGCGTCGGACCCGACTCGACGATCCGGCCGTTCCGCATGACGATCACGTCGTCCGTCACACAGCGCACGACGCCGAGGTCATGGGTGATGAACAGGTAGCCGATGCCGGTCTGTTCGCGGATGTCGAAGAGCAGGTTCAGGATCTGCGCCTGCACCGAGACGTCCAGGGCGGCCACCGCCTCGTCGAGGACGAGGACGGCCGGCTCGACCGCCAGCGCACGGGCTACCGCCACGCGCTGGCGCTGTCCTCCCGACAGCTGCCGGGGCAGCGCGTCCGCCTCGCGGGAGCCGAGGCCGACCTGGTCGAGCAGTTCGGTGATCCGGCGCGTGTGGTCGGCGCCGGGGAAGTGCAGGGCGAGCGTCTCCCGCAGGGCCGCGCCCACCGTGGTGCGCGGGTCCAGGGACAAGAAGGGGTCCTGGAAGACCATCTGGACCTCGCGGGCCCGGGCGAGCCGGCGCGCCTTGCCGCGCCCGAGCTCGCCCCGGTCGCGGCCCTGGATCAGCACCCGGCCCTCGTCCGCGCGTTCCAGGCCCACCACGATGCGGGCCGTGGTCGTCTTGCCCGAACCGGACTCGCCGACGATGCCCAGCGAGCCGCCCTCGGCCAGCCGGAACGACACGTCGTCCACGGCCCGGACGCTCCCGTAGGTCCGGTGCAGGCCCAGGACCTCCAGGACGGTCTTCGTCGTGCCCGCCGTGGTGGCGGCGCTCGTGCCAGTAGCGGTCGTCATGGGTGGAGTTCCTTCCGCTGTGTCCCCGTCCGTTGGGTCCCGGCCCGTTCCCGTTCGCGTTCCTGCTCGGCGATCAGCTCGCCGTGGTGGCAGGAGGCGAGCCGGCCGGGATCCCCGGCGACCGGGAGCAGGGCCGGGGCCTCCCGGGTGCACACGTCGGTCGCGAGCACGCAGCGTGCGGCGAAGGGGCAACCGGTCAGCTCCTCCCGCAGGCTCGGCGGCCGTCCCTCGATCGCGGCGAGCCGTCCGCGGGGCGCGTCCAGCCGGGGGGTGGAGTTCAGCAGGGCCGCCGTGTACGGGTGGCGGGGGCGGGCGAACAGCTCGGCGGCCGGGCCCGTTTCCACGATCCGGCCCGCGTACATCACGTACACCCGGTCGCTGATCGCGGCGGCGAGGCCGAGGTCGTGCGTGACGAACAGCAGCCCCGTTCCGAAGCGGTCGCGCAGCTCGCCGAGGAGGCCGATCACCTCGGCCTGGGTGGTGACGTCCAGTGCCGTGGTCGGTTCGTCGGCGAGGATCAGGGCCGGATCGCCCATCAGCGCGGCCGCGATCACGACCCGTTGCAGCATGCCGCCGGACAGCTGTCCGGGGTACTTGCGCAGCGCGTCCGCCGTGAGGCCGACGGCCTCCAGCATGGCCACCGCCCGGTGCTCGGCGACCGCCTTGGTCGCCTTGGCGTTCAGCCGCAGGCTCTCGGTGAGGAAGTCCCCGACACGGCGCATCGGATTGACCGCGGCCCGCGGGTCCTGGAAGATCATCGCCGCCGTGCTGGTGCGCAGCACCCGCAACCGGCCCGGTGACATGGTCAGCACGTCGTCCCCGGCCACCCGCACCTCGCCCTCCGTGCGGGCCCCTTCGGGCAGCAGCCGCAGCACGCTGCGCGAGGTCAGGCTCTTGCCCGAGCCGGACTCGCCGACCAGGGCCACGGTCTCCCGGGGGCCGACGGTGAGCCCGACGCCGTCCAGGACGGGCCGGACGGCCCCCGGCAGGTGCAGCCGCAGGCCCTCGATCTCCAGGGTGTTCAGTGCGGCACGCGGTGTCGGCGCGTTCATCGGGCCCTCCTGGCTACCTTGTCGGCCCAGGCCTCGCCGACGACGTTGAAGGCGACCACGGTCAGCACGATGGCCACGCACGGCACGATCGCGGAGAGCGGATAGCCGGCCTGGATGGCGGCGTTGCCGTCGAAGACCATGCGGCCCCAGTCGGGGGTCAGGGCCGGTACGCCCAGCCCGAGGAAGGCGAGGCCGGCCAGGTCGATCAGGGCGTAGCCGAAGTTGATCGCGGACTGCGCGAGGACGACGGGCATGACGGCGGGGACCACGTGGCGCAGGCAGATCTGCGCCCCCGAGTGTCCTTGCACGCGATACGCCTCCACGTACGGGCGGGCCCGCTCGGCGAGCACGAGGGAGCGGGTCAGCCGGCTGACGTAGGGCAGGTAGGCGATGGCCAGGGCGAGGACGGGGGCGAGCAGGCCCTCGCCGTAGACCGAGACGATCAGGATGGCCAGCAGCATGCCGGGGAAGGCGAAGACCAGCTCGGTGCTGCGGGAGAGCACCGAGTCCAGCCAGCCGCCGCGCCAGGCGGCGGCGGTGCCGATCGCCACGCCGGCCGCGGTGGAGAAGGCGACCACGCCGAGCGGGCCGAGGAGCGAGGTACGGGCGCCGAGGACCAGCCGGGAGAAGGTGTCGCGCCCGGAGGCGTCGACGCCGAGGAGGTGATCGGCGGAGGGGCCCGCCAGGGCGTTCGCGAGGTCGACGGAGTTGGGATCGTAGGGCGCTATCCAGGGGGCGAGCACCGCGACGAGGACGACGAGGGCGACGAAGCCCGTACAGAACAGGGAGAGGGGGGCGCGGGAGGTCCGGAGCCGGGCGAGGCCCGGCCGGCGCACCAGGACGGAGCTCACGAGGCCTTCTTCGCGGGGCCGAGGGTGACCCGGGGATCGACCAGCGGATGGAGCAGGTCGACGACGAGGTTCACCGTCATGAACAGCGCGACCATGATGAGGGAGATGGCCTGCACGGTGGGGAAGTCCTTGGTGGTGGTGGAGAGTTCGAGGAGCTGGCCGATGCCGCCCACGCTGAAGGCGGTCTCCACCAGGACGGTGCAGACCAGCAGGGTGGAGACGATGAGCCCGCCGGTGGTGAGCACGGTGCCCAGCGCGTTGCGGAACACGTGCCGGCGGACGACCTGGCTCGCGGACACGCCCCGGCTGCGGGCGACGGTGACGTGCTCCTGGCCGAGGACCTCGAGCATCGCGGCCCGGGTGACCCGGGCGAGCATGCCGATCAGGTAGAGCGCCAGGGCGATGGCGGGCAGGGTCAGGTGCCACAGCATCTGCCCGAACCCGTCGCCGGCCCCGCCGGTGGGGAACCAGCCCAGCTTCACCGCGAACAGGCCCTGGAGCAGGACCGCCGCGACGAACGAAGGGGTGCCGATGGCGACGGTGGTCGTCACCAGGATCGCGGAGTCGGCGGCCCCGCCGCGGACGGCGCCGATCCAGCCCAGGAGCAGCCCGAACACGAGGACCAGTACGAGGGCCATCGAGATCAGCATCAGGGTGTTGGGCAGCCGGTCCGCGAGGAGCCGCGACACGTCCGTGCGGTACGTGATCGAGCGGCCGAAGTCGCCCTGTACCACCTGGCCGAGCCAGTTCAGGTACCGCACGGCGAAGGGGTCGTCCAAGTGGTAGTGCTCGTTGATCGCCTGCAGTGCCTCCGGGGAGGCCGAGCGGCCGCCCAGGAGGAAGCTCGCCGGATTGCCCGGAGCCAGGTACAGCGCGCCGAAGATCACGAAGGAGGCGCCGAGCAGGGTGGCGGCCATTTCGGCCAGCCGCCGTGCGGCGAAGCGCAGGAAACTCATCGCGCGGCCGCCCCGACGCCGGCGGCCCACGGGGAGTAGAGGTAGGAGATGGTGGTCGGGGCGCCGGTGATGCGCTTGTTCAGGAAGACCGCGGTCGGCCATTCGGCGACCGGGATCCACAGCACCTGGTCGGAGGCCTTCTTCTGGAGTTCGGCGGCCGCCGAG
Source organism: Streptomyces sp. GL_141 (assembly GCF_057834385.1). Classification (NCBI taxonomy): domain Bacteria; kingdom Bacillati; phylum Actinomycetota; class Actinomycetes; order Kitasatosporales; family Streptomycetaceae; genus Streptomyces; species Streptomyces sp. GL_141. Next base: position 1,209,878 of record NZ_CM174402.1, on the reverse strand, counting down.
AAGCGCTTGGCCGGGTCGGACTCGGCCCGGGCCTTGTCGGTCAGCGCGTCGTAGGACTCGTCGCTGTAGCCGGCGTAGTTCTGGTAGGCCCCGGTCTGGAAGTTGCTGAGCATGTCCATCGGGTCGGTGATGGAGTCGTAGTACGTCTCCGGGAACATGTCGATGCCCTCGCGCGCGGCGGGGTCGGTGAACAGCGAGGTGAAGGCGTTGGGGGCGATGGTCTTCAGCTCGATCTTCAGACCGATCCGGGTACCGGCGTCCTGCACCGCGGTGGCCAGCACCGAGACGTCCTGGCCGATCGAACTGGTCGCTATGGTCAGCGTCTTGCCGGTGGCGCCGGCCTCCTCGATCATCCGCTTGGCCGCCTCGACGTTCTGGTCGGGGGAGGGCAGGGTGTCGAAGGCGGAGGCGCGGATGGCGGCGGGCGCGCCGGCCCAGATCGCCTTGGTGGTGAGCGAGCTGGTGACGGTGCCCGCGCCGCCCAGGCCCGCCTTGACGAAGCCGCGGCGGTCCAGGGCCAGGGACAGGGCCCGGCGGACGCGGACGTCGCCGAGCGCGCCCTTCATGCTCGTCACGTTGACGTTGACGGTGCTGAGGCCCTCGCCGAAGTAGAGGGTGCCGGCGCCGCTCGCGCGCAGCCGGTCGTAGCTCTCGGTCGGGATCAGGTAGCCGCCGTCGGCCTCGCCGCTGAGCAGGGCGTTCGTACGGGCGTTGGGGTCGGTGAGGAAGGTGAAGACGGCCTTCGCCGACTTGGCCTTGGTGCCCCAGTAGCCGTCGAAGCGCTGGAGCTCGATCGACTGGCCCTTGTTCCAGGTGCCCAGCTTGAAGGGGCCGGTGCAGTCCAGGCTGCCGGTGGTGCCGTAGTCCTCGCCCGCCTTCTCCACCCCGGCCCTGGAGGCCACGACACCGGCGGCGGTCGCCATGTACTGGGGGAACTGCGAGTCGGGCTGCTTCAGCTTGACGGTCACCTGGAGCGGGCCGGTCTTGGTGACGGCCTCGACGTTGGAGAAGTTGCTGTTCCAGGCGGCCCCGTTCGCCGGGTCCATCTGACGGCCCAGGCTGTAGACCACGTCGTCGGCGCTCATCGTGCCGCCGTCGTGGAAGCGCACGCCCGGGCGCAGGTCGTAGACCCAGGTCAGGTCATTGGGGTTGGTGGCCTTCTCGGCCAGGCCCGGAGCCATGGTGAGCTCCGGGGTCCACCGCATCAGGCTCTCGCAGACGTTCGACAGGATCGTGTTCGCCGGGTAGTCGAAGGCCGAGATGTAGTCCAGCGTCGGCGGTTCCGCGTACACGGCCCAGGTGAAGGAGTCGAGCTCGCCCGCGGCGGCGGGGGTGCCGGCGGACAGCTTGAAGGCCGCGTCCTTCGCGCTTCCGTCGCCCTTGGGCGGGCCGGAGCAGGCGGCGACCAGGCCGAGGGCGGTCAGCGCGGCGACGGGCAGCGCGGAGCGGCGGGCGGCGGAGCGGCGGGTGACGTACCCGCGGGCGGTGGAGGCGCCACCGGTGGCGGCGGTGCCGGGGACGGCGGTGCCGGCGGACCTGGCGGCTCTGGACCAGGGAAGGGATCTGGGCATCGGTGCTCTCTCTTCCATGCGGGGCGGGGAGGTACGGGCAGGCGGCGAGCGGGTCGAGGAGGGGAGGCTCGGGGGCGGGCCGCCGGCCCGGGCACGGCGAAGGGGGCGAGCCGGTCAGGCGGTGCGGCCGGCGGAGGGGATCTGCTGGGTGATGCAGTGCACGCCGCCACCGCCGTACGCGATCACGCGCGAGCGGACTCCGACGACCTTGCGGCCGGGCAGGGCGGACGCGATGACGGCGAGGGCGCCCTCGTCCTCGTCGGTGCCGGCGACCGGGACGACGACCCCGCCGTTGGCGATGTAGAAGTTCAGGTAGCCGACCTCGGTCTCCTTGCCGTCGACCTCGACGAGGTTGCTCTGCGGCAGGTCGATGATCGTGAAGGGGCGGCCGGCGGCGTCGGTGGACCCCTCCAGGACGGCGCGGTTGACGCGCATGCGCTCGTAGTCGGGGTGCGCGGGGTCGCTCGGGAGCTGGACGACGACGGTGGCGGGGGCGACGAAGGCGCAGACGCCGTCCACGTGTCCGTCGGTCTCGGTGTCCAGCAGACCGCCGTACGGCAGCCAGATCACCTTGGTGACGCCGAGGCGGGCGATCAGCTCGGCCTCGATCTGCTCCTTGGTCATGTCCGGGTTGCGGTTCGGGTGCAGCAGGCACTGCTCGGTGGTGATCAGCGTGCCCTCGCCGTCGACCGTGATCGCGCCGCCTTCGAGGATCATCCGGGAGTCGACGCGGTCCACGCCCAGGTGCGCCAGCAGGGCCGCGGCGATCTTGTCGTCGGTGTCGTAGGGGAAGTGCTTGCCGCCCCAGGCGTTGAAGCGGAAGTCCACGCCCGCCCGCCGGCCGTCCTGCCCGAGCACGAAGATCGGTCCGGAGTCCCGGAACCAGGAGTCGTCGAGCGGGAGCTCGATCACCTCGACGCCCTCACCGCACAGCGCGCGGGCCTCGTCGCCGCTGCCGGGCAGCGCGACCATGGTGACCGGCTCGAAGGCGGCGATCGCGGTGGCGACCTGGGCGTACTCGGCCTTGACCTCGTCGAAGACGTCGCCCCACAGCTCCTGCCGGGTCGGCCACGCCATGAGACAGCCCTCGTGGTCCGTCCACTCGGCCGGCATGCGGAAACTCGTCATGATCCACTCCTGTTTGAAAATTCAGTCAGTGTTTGTAAGGGGTGCCCGCATCGTCCACCAAACTGAAAATTCAGTCAATGGTTCTGGCCAAGCTGATGCGGAATCGGTCACACCGCGTAGGGGGCGGGGTGGGGAAGGGCCCCCGAACCGGCATGATCACGGCTTTACCCGTGGAAACGGGTGCCTGATGTTACGGTCAGGAAAAGCCCCAGGTGACGGAGTCGACGGGTAGAGTGACCCTTCGTGTCAGACCGTCGAACGGAAATACTCAGAGCCGCCACGCGAGTGATCGCGCGACGCGGCGTGCGCGGGCTCCGGGTGGGGGAGCTCGCCGCCGAAGCGGGCGTGTCCACCTCGCTGATCTACTACCACTTCACCGACCGCGCCGGGATCCTGCGCCGCACGCTGGAGTTCATCAGCGACCGCGCCGACCGCTACACGGCCGAACGCGAGGACGGCTCGGACGACCCGGAAAGTCCCCGCGACGAGCTCAAGCGGACCCTGCTCCTCGAACTCCAGGAGACCCCGGAGGTGCGGGAGAACAGCACCGCCTGGGGCGAGCTGAGGGCCAGCGCCGTATTCGATCCCGACCTGCGCGAGGACGTGGCCAAGGCCACGCACAGCTGGGTCCACGAGATCTCCTACCTCCTCGCCCAGGCCCGCCCCGCCGGCACGGCCCCCGAGCACGCGGCCGCCGCCGAGCGCCTCACGGCCCTCCTCGAAGGCCTCAGCGTCCGGTGGCTGAGCGGCTCGCTGCCCCTGGAGCACGCCCGCCGGCTCCTCGCCGACGCGATCGACGGGGAACTGGCCGCATAGGCTGCCGGTCATGGATCGGGAGACGGGCGGCGCGGCCGCGGGAGCGGTGATCGTCGATGCCCTGGAGCTGGTGTCCGACCCGGAACGGGCGGCCCGGTTCGCCGGGGCGGCGCACCGGATCCTGGCCGAGCTGGTCGCCGGGGGCGCCGCGCTGGGCTGGGTCGACCCGCCCGGGCCGGAGGAAGTGGCGCGGCTCCTCGACGGCGTCGTGGCCGCCGTACGGACCGGGGACGCGGCCCTGCGCGCGGCCCACCTCGGAGACCGGCTCGTCGGGCTCGGGTACTGGCAGCGCTACGCCCGCCCCACCCACCGGCCGCACGCGGACCTGGAGAAGCTCGCCGTCGCCGCCGGGGCCCATGGACTCGGGCTCGGCCGGGCGCTGACAGCCGCGCTCGTCGAAGACGCCCGCAGGGCCGGGATCGAGGTCCTCACGCTGGATGCGCGGGACGACAACACCCGGGCCCTGCGGCTCTACGCCTCCCTCGGCTTCACCGAGTACGGGCGGCTGCCACGCTTCGTCGCCGTCGGCGAACGCCGCTACGACAAGGTGTTCTGCATGCTGGACCTCCGCCCGGACGCCGCGGGGGACGCGGCCTAGAGGAAGTAGAGCCGCCCGAGGGAGATGGAGTCGGCCGGCTCGGAGACCAGCGGCTCCCCGTCGAGCGACACCAGGCCCGTGCCGGGATGGACGTCGACGCTGCCGGTACGGCTGTTGCGGAGCATGTGCTTCGGCCCGATGCCCCGGGTCCCGCGGACCGCCACGCGGCGGCGCCGGGTGGGCATCATGTCCCCGTTCTGGACGGCCGCTTCCGCGACGAACGCCACGGAGATGTCGGCCGCGGTGGCCCCGTACGCACCGAACTGCGGGCCGAGGACCAGCGGTTCGCACCGGTCGGTCGACGCGTTCGGGTCGCCGGTGACTCCGTACGCCGGGAAGCCGCCCTTCAGGACCAGTTGGGGCTTGGCGCCGAAGTACTCGGGCCACCACATCACCAGGTCCGCGAGCTTGCCGACCTCGATGGAGCCGACCTCGTGCGCCAGGCCGTGGGCGATCGCCGGGTTGATGGTCAGCTTCGCCATGTAGCGCAGTACGCGTTCGTTGTCGTCGCCGCTCTCCGCCGTGCCGTAGGAGCCCTCGCCGTCCAGCGGGCCGAGCTCGGCCTTCATCTTCCCGGCCATGGCGAAGGTGCGGCGTACGGTCTCGCCCGCGCGGCCCATGCCCTGGGCGTCGGAGGAGGTGATGCCGATGACCCCGAGGTCGTGCAGGAGGTCCTCGGCGCCCATCGTCCCGGCGCGGATCCGGTCGCGGGCCATGGCTGCGTCGCCGGGCAGGTCGACCTTCAGGTCGTGCGCCGAGACGATCATGCCGAAGTGCTCGCCCAGGGCGTCGCGGCCGAAGGGCAGGGTGGGGTTCGTCGAGGAGCCGATGACGTTCTCGACGCCCGCCATCTTCAGGACGTTGGGGACGTGGCCGCCGCCGCAGCCCTCGATGTGGAAGGCGTGGATGGTCCGGCCGTCCAGTACCCGCAGGGTGTCCTCGACGGACAGGCACTCGTTCAACCCGTCCGTGTGCAGCGCGACTTGTACGTCGTGCTCCTCGGCCACGCGCAGGGCGGTGTCCAGGGCGCGGGTGTGCGCGCCCATGTCCTCGTGGACCTTGAAGCCGGACGCGCCGCCTTCGGCGAGGGCCTCGATCAGCGGGGCCGCGTCCGAGGAGGAACCCCGGGCCAGGAAGCCGATGTTGACGGGCCAGGCGTCGAAGGCGTTGAAGGCGTGCTTCAGCGCCCACGGCGAGTTGACGCCGACCGCCCAGACGGGGCCGAACTCCTGCCCGATGATCGTGGTGACCCCGGACGCCAGGGAAGCCTCCATGATCCGCGGGGAGAGCAGGTGGACATGGGTGTCGATGGCTCCGGCCGTGACGATCATGCCCTCGCCGGAGACGATGGTCGTCCCCGTGCCGACCACGACGTCGACCCCGTCGAGGGTGTCGGGGTTGCCGGCCCGGCCTATGGCGTGGATGCGTCCTTCGCGGATGCCGATGCTGGTCTTGCGGATGCCGAGGACGGCGTCGATGACCAGGGCGTTGCTGATGACGATGTCGCAGGTGTCGCGGACGGCGGCGGCCTTCAGGTGCAGCCCGTCGCGGGCCGTCTTGCCGAAACCGGCCAGGAACTCGTCCCCGGGCTTCTGCGAATCGGACTCCACGCGGACGATGAGCCCGGAGTCGCCGAGCCGGATGCGGTCGCCCGCCCGGGGGCCGTGGACGGTCATGTAGTCGTGCGGGTCGGTGCCGTCCGCCGGGGCCGCGCCCGGGCGGCCGTGGCAGCCCGCGGAGTCGAAGACGCTGCCGCTCATGCCTGCTCCTGTCCTTGTGCCTGGTCCTTGTGCGAAGTCGCGCTGCCCTCGTACGAGGTGAGGTAGCCCGTGGCCCGGGCCTTGGCCAGGGCGGCCTCGCGCGCACCGGGCGCGTCCAGGGGGCCGTCGACGAGACCGGCGAAACCGATGGCCACGCGCGCCCCGCCGATGGGAAGCAGCTCCACCATCACGGTGGCTCCGACGTCGAAGCGGACCGAGGAGCCCGCTGGTACGGCGAGCCGGGTGCCGTAGGCGGCGGCGCGGTCGAAGGCGAGCCGCGGGTTCGACTCGAAGAAGTGGAAGTGCGAGGTGACGCTGATGGGCACGCTCGACGTGTTCCGCACGGCCAGCCGCACCGTCGGCGCGGCGCGGCCGTAGCCCGCACCGTCCCCGGGCAGGCCGGCGCCCGGGGCGTCGGCCCCCAGCGAACCCTCCTGCCGGAAGGGGTCGTCGATGACGCAGAGCCTCGTACCGTCGTCGAAGACGGCCTCGACCTGGATCGAGGTGACCACGTCGGGGACCCCGGGCAGCACCTCGTCGGCACGGAGCACGAGGCGGCCCGCCTCGATGGCCTCGGCCAGCCTGCGGCCGTCCCGCGCCGCCTCGCACACCGTGTCGGTGATCAGGGCGGTGGCCTCGGGGACGTTGAGCTTCACGCCGCGCGCGCGGCGGGCGCGGGCCAGCTCCGCCGCCGTGAAGATCAGCAGCCGGTCCCGCTCGGTCGGTGTCAGTCGCATACGGCCTCATCTGTGAAGGGAAGGGCGGGCCGCCCCGGTGTACGGCCGGTGCCGGTACTCGCGGTACCGGCACCGGCGGGTTCTACGGGCGCGGTTCGGCCATCGTGGAGCAGTGGATGCCGCCGCCCCCGGCCATCAGCCGGTCGACGTCGAGCTGCACCACGGTCCGGCCGGGGAAGGCGGCCGCCAGGGCCCGCTTCGCCGCCGCATCCTTCGCGGAGTCCCCGAACTGGGCCGTGATGACGGCCCCGTTGACCACGTGGAAGTTCATGTACGAGTCGACGAACTCGGGGTTCTTCGAGCGCGTGGTGTCGGGACCGTCGACCTTGATGACGGTCAGTCGCCGGCCCCGGGCGTCCGTGGCCGCGGAGAGGATGGAGAACTGCTCGCGGGCATCGCGCGCCCACACGTCGTCGCGGCCCGCCGGCGGCACCTGGACCATGACCACACCGGGTCGGATGAAGCGCGAGGTCACGTCGATGTGGTCGTCGGTGATGTCCTTGCCCTTGATGCCGGGCACCCAGATCATCTTGTCGGCGCCGTACGCGTGCAGAACGGCGTCCTCGACCTCGGCCCGGCTCCAGCCCCGGTTGCGGTTCTTGTTGACGAGGCTGCTCTCCGTGGCCATCACGGTCCCGTCGCCGTCGGTCTCGATCGCCCCGCCCTCGCCGACGAAGTCCGTCTTGCTGAAGGGGAGATGGGACTCGTAGGCGATGCTCTCCGCGACGTGGGCGTCGTAGGAGTGGGCCTGCTTGTTGCCCCAGCCGTTGAAGTTCAGGCCGATCGCGTCGAGCCCGCCGCGGCCGTCCCGGCGGAAGACCGGTGCGATATCGCGCATCCAGAGGTCGTCGGTGCCGATGGCGGTGGTCACGGTCACGCCCGGGCCGCACCAGGAACGGGCGGTGGCGGCCGTCGAGGAGTCCGGTGCGCACATCACGACGGGCTCGTAGCGCGCGATCGTCTTCGCGATCAGCGCGATGTCCTCCTGGACCCCGGTCAGCGCGCGGCCGCCCCAGATCGAGGAGCGCGAGGGCCAGGACATCCAGGTGCGGGCGTGGGGAACGTCGTCGAGGTCCACCCGCCAGCGCTGCACCGCCGCGCTCGGCGCCCGGAGCGCCCCCGGCGCCGCGGCGGCCGCGGTACCGAGCGCGACCCCCGCCGCTCCGAGTCCGGCGGCCCCGAGGACGCGCCTGCGGGAGGGGGCGGAGCCGAAGAACCGGCCGAAGAGGGAGCGGCTGTCGTCGGGGGAGTCGTGCATCGAGGAGCCTCCGGATCACGTGGGGGTGCGGGCCGAGAGCGGCCATGGCCAGAACTCTGTCACTGACTGAAAATTCAGTCAAGGCGCGGGACGTGCGTGATCCCCATGGAGGGAGGGGTGTCTTACGAGACCTGCGCCCGCGGCTCAGGCGGTGCGGGAGAGGCGGTCCAGCTCGGCGGCGATGGAGGACACCATCAGCTCGCGGGCGTGCGCCAGGGGCAGGCTGCCGCTGAGCCAGCGCGAGCTCAGCCCCTCCACCAGGGCGGTCAGCCGCTCGGCGGCGCCGGAGAGGGTGGCGGCGGGGGCCATGGGATGGACCTGCCCGAGCAGGTCGCCCACCTCCTGGATCCACACGCGGGTGGCGCCGGCGAGGTCTTCCCGCAGGTCGGGGTCGAACACCGCGCTGGCGCGCAGCTCTCCCCAGGCCGTGCTGTTCTCCCGTACCGCGGGGTCGTCCTGGAACTCCAGCAGGAGCGTCTGCTCCAGCTCGCCCAGGGCGTCGAGCGGCGGATCGGCGGGGTCGCGCTCCGTGGTGTACCGGCCGGCGCGGTCGTTGATGAACTCCAGGGTGGCGCGGAGGATCCCCGCGCGGTCCTTGAAGTGGTAGTAGATCAAGGCCGTGGACACGCCCGCCTCGGCGGCGAGCTCCTCCACGCGCAGGCCGCGGACGCCGCGCCGGGCGATGACCCGCGCGGCGCCTTCCATGATTGCCGTTCGACGATCAGCCACGGTTCGACACCTTACCCGCAGGCTCCCGTCGATCGCCCGGGCAAGGTGACGGAATGTCCAGTCAGAAGTCGTTGTGGACGAGGATCCGGGAGGGCAGCGTGGAGAGGCCGTACAGCTGGGTCGCAGACAAGCTGATGCGGAGCTCCTCCAAGGCGTGCGCACCTGCCAGGGGGGAGACGTCGACGATGCCGGTCAGAGCCACCTTGCCCCAGAGCCTGCACTGAATGAGGCGAGGGAAGGCGCGTGGCAGGCTGCCGATGATCTTCTGTCCGGTGACGGTGTCGTCGAGGCCGCTCACGTCGAGATGGGTGAGTTCCGCCAGGACGGTGTCGGACGGAAGGACGTCGAACGAGACCGCGTCCAGGAAGAGCCGGGAGAGCGACCGAAGGGAGGAGAGTTCCTGCCAGTCTGCGGCCGTCGCGGCGCCGGAGAATCCGAGGGATTCGAGCAGGGGGAAGCGGCTGATTCCCCTGATTTCCGCCTCGTGAGGAAAGTGGCTGAACATGTCGAGGTGTTGGAGGGGGGCATCCGGATGGAAGTCGGCGGGCGCCCATCCCCGGAGTTCCGCGCTGGAGACGGAGAGGCTGCAGAGGTCCGGCAGCTGCCCCAGGGGACGGAGGTCCACGTTCGCATCGAGGTCGATGTTCAGGTGCCGGACGGGAAGCCCGACGAACGGGGAGAGGTCGGCGATCGGGTCGCCCTCGCGAGCCGTGAACGACTCGAGCCGCGTCTGGCCGGCCAGGAAGGACAGGTCCGGCAGGGTGGAGTTCAAGAACTGCAAGCCCGTCAGTGCATGCCGGGAGAGGTATGAGGTGAGCACCTCCACGGATGGATCGCTCCTGACGTCCAGGGATTCCGGGGACACCCCCAGTCGCTCCAGGAGGTGTATCTGTTCATCGGAAGTGACGGTGTAGTCCAGCCCCTCCGGGTTCAGCTGCGCGATGATCTCTTCCGCGTACCGCACGGTGTCGAAGCGCGACCAGGCCCACACGAGCTGACGGCGGATCTCGAGGGGCGAGTCCCATTCGGCGGCGTACCGGGCGAGGAAGGGAACGGCGGCGTCGGACACGACGTGGGAGGCCGCGACGACCACGTGGCGCGCGTCCGGGGAATCGACGGCGTCCGGGCCGGGGAGCAGGTCCAGGATCAGGGGACCCACTCGTGCGAGTGCGCGGGCCTCGTCGTCGTCGCTCGGCGGGATCAGTCTGGCGGTGCGTTCCTCCACCGCCGCGCGGACGGCCGGTTCCAGCGTCGTGGCGTGCTCCAGGCAGGCCGCGGCGAGGAGGTAGACGCGGAAGCGGACGCGCTGGTCCTCGGTGCCGTCTCCGAGGCTCAGCATGTCCTCGAAGAGGGTCACCCGCTCGCGGGGTCGGGCCAGGGCGACCGCCATGCGGATGACGTCCTCCCACTGGTCGTCGGCCGCGTGCGCGGCGAGCAGGCCGAAATCGCCCTCCTCCACCGCGGCCCGTGCGCCCAGGAAGTCCTGGAAGGTGCGGTGGATGAAGTCCACCGTCCCCGGGGTCGGTTCGCGGAGCAGGCCGCTGCGCTGGAGGAAGTGGTCGAAGACGGCTGATGCCCTGCCCAGCGCCGCCGCCTCCGGGACGGCGGGGAGGGCGCGGCCGATGATGTCCTCGGCCTGGGAGCGGTCCATCTCCGTGCGGCCGTTCTTGATGAGCCAGTACGCGAGCCGTTGGAGGAGTTCGAGCTGTGGCTCTTCCCGAAGGTCGGGGACGTTGACGTCCCGTTCGCGATCGCGGCGACTGATCAGCATCGACAGCGCGGCTTCGTACAAGTCCTTGCGGCCGTGCGGGAGATAGCCCCGCCGGTCACGGTGGAGTGCGCAGATCAGGCCGCACATCAGGGGGTTGGTGGCCAGCCTGCCGAGGTCGGACTTCGTGCGGATTGCGGTGAGGAGCTGGGCCTCGTACCCGTTGAGTTCTGCCGCGGACTCGGACCCGCCGCGGGCGGCTGTGTGCCAGCGCTTGATGAAGGTGGCGGTGTCGGCGCGGCCCATGGCGGACAGCGCCAGTTCGCCGAACCCTTCCTCGGTCAGCCAGTCCTGGCCCACGGCCGACGGGCGCGAGGTGACCAGCCAGCGGTTGTTGTTGCCGGCGTACGTGTCGATGAGGTCCCGCAGCCAGCGGCGGGTCCGCTCGCGTTCGGGTTCCGGAATCTCGTCGATGCCGTCGATCAGGACCAGTCCCCGCCCGGCGGTGAGCACCCGGTGTTCCCATCCGGCGGGCTGGGAGCCGGCGAGGGGGCAGCCGATCGAGGCGAGGAAGTCCTTGGGGGCGGGGAGCCGTTCGCCGTGGCGGGTGAGGGTACGGAGCGGGAGTACGAAGGGGATCCGGTCGCGGAGGTATTCCGGCCAGTCCGGGCGGTCCTGCTGTGCGGCGGTGACCGCCAGCCACTGGACGAGGGTGGTCTTGCCCGAGCCGGCCTCGCCCCGCAGGAGGACGCGGGGGGTGCGGGCCAGTGCCTGGTCCGCGGGCTGGGGTTCCAGGGTCCGCTGCACCGCGAGGAAATCCTCCGCGGTCTCGTAGGCGTCCCAGGAGATCTCCGTGCGCCCCAGCGGCGCCGCCTCCAGGCTGAGGTAGGCCACGTCCAGAGGCCAGCGCGCCGGCGAGTTGCTGAGGTCGATGCCGTAGATGGTGAGCTTGGAGTGCTTCTTCGCGACGTACGGCAGGTACATCGCCTCGAACGCGGCGTCCGCCGCGTCGGGGAGCGGGGTGCGTCGGATCAACTCATCCGTCTTCGACGTCAGTTCGGCGACCGCCCGGGTCTGGCCGACCAGTGCGCGGGCCGTGAAGGTCTTGCGCTGGGTGAAGAACTCCAGGATGTGCAGGGAGGCGGCGCCGAGCAGGGCCTCGTAGAAGTACGTGGCGTCGGCGGAGAGGTGGCGCTCCGGGCGGTCGGCGGCGCGGCGCAGTTCGCGGGCGAAGGCCTCCGGGCCGAGGCGGACGGCGTCGACGTCCGTGATCGTGAGGTCGCCCAGTGCGTACAGGGTCGTGGCGAGGGCGTCGGTGACGGCGTTCTCCTCGTCCGCCGGGATCCGGCGTTCGCCCGTGCTCAGGGCCTGCTGGACGAGGGTGGCGGCCAGGGTGCGCACGTCGGACTCGGTGAGCGTGCGCTTCTCGCCCCTGAACGAGACGTACCCGGAGAGCCGGACCGGCTTGTCGACCAGCCCCGCCCCGGGGGCGTCGGCGACGAAGAACTTCCTGACGAGCGGGCCGATCACGGCCGTCGCCAACTTGAGCCCGATGGCTGTGGGTTCCACGTGTGCCCCCCCCGTAGAGCTGTGCCGGTGCCGCGCGACGCGATTCTAGAGTGCGCCGTGCTCAGGCCGCTGGTGGAGCGGGCTACGGCATCATGGCTCCGGGACCGGTTGAGGGGGAGCGCGGTGGCACAGGACGAGGTGCGCGGCAGTGTCGTGGTGGCCGGGCGGTACCGCCTGGAAGACCGGTTGGGCCGGGGCGGGATGGGCACCGTCTGGCGGGCCACCGACGAACTGCTCGGGCGTCCGGTCGCCGTCAAGGAACTGCACGTCGGCGAGGGCGACGGGGACGGCGTGGCCGCGGGGGCGCTGCGCGAGGCGCGGGCCGTGGCGCACGTGCGCCACCCCCATGTCGTCGTGGTCCACGACGTCGTCGAACACGACGGGCGCCCCTGCATCGTGATGGAACTCGTCGACGGCGGGTCCCTCGCCGACCTGATTTCCCGCGGGAAGACCCTCACCCCGGTCGAGACGGCCAGGACCGCACTCGCCCTGCTCGGCGCCCTGACCGCGGCGCACGGCCGCGGCGTCCTCCACCGGGACGTGAAGCCGGCCAACGTCCTCATGGAGTCGGGGACCGGCCGCGTGGTGCTCACCGACTTCGGCATCGCCCGGTTCTCCGGAGCCACCACCATCAGCGAGACGGGTGCCTTCGTCGGCTCCCCCGAGTACACCGCTCCCGAGCGGATGCGGGGAGCCGAAGCCGGTCCGGCCGCCGACCTGTGGTCGCTCGGCACGCTCATGTGCACCGCGCTGACCGGGGAATCTCCCTTCCGCCGCGATTCGCTGGGCGGCGTCCTGCACGCCGTCGTCTCCGCGGAGATCCGGCCGCCCGCCCAGGCCGGGCCGCTCCTGCCGGTCATCCGGGGCCTGCTGGAACGCGACCCGGAGCGCAGGATGGCGGCGGCCGAGGCGGACCGGCTGTTGTCGGCGTACCTGGCGGGCGGCGGCCCGGCCGGAGGCGGCCCGGCCGGTCCGGCCGAGCGGATGACCGTAGCCGCGGACCGGGTGCCCGTACCCGCCGAGCACATGTCCGTACCGGCCGCCCGGGTGCCCGTGCCCGCCGACGGCTCCGCCCCCGCCGCCGGACCCGCGCCGGCGTCGGTGTCGCAGTCCGAGGGGCTGACGGCCCCGGCCGTGGCTCCGCGCCCGACGGCCAGGCAGCGCGTCGCCACCCGGCGGGGCCTGGGCTTCGCGGCGGCCGCGGCCGTCGTCGTCCTGGTGGCGGGCGGGGTGGTGGTGGGCGTCGACCCGCTGCGCTCGCTGTTCGGAGCGGGGGAGGGGGAGGGGGACGAGGCGCAGGCATCACGGAGCGCGCCGGCGGCTCCCGGAGGCTCCGCGAGCCCGCCCGCGGGCCCGAGCGGGGCCGGTTCCAGCCCGAGTCCGGTGGGGGTGGCCCCGGGCGGGCCGCCGCCCTCCGGGTACCGGACCTTCGCCGACCCGCAGGGCTTCGCCATCGCCGTGCCCGAGGGGTACCAGCGGGCCACCGACGACCAACGGGTCTTCTACGTCTCCCCGGACGGGGCCTTCCGCGTCGGGATCCGGGTGAAGATGCCGGTGCCCGGCGGTCCGCTCGGCGTGATGCGGCAGGCCCACGCCAAGGGCCCGGACACCAACCCCGGCTACCGCGGCGGCACCGTCGTCTCCACGACCCACCACGAACTTCCGGCGGCGCTCTGGGAGTTCACCTGGAACGGCTTCGATCCGGCCGAGGGCCCCCGGCACACCTACGACCTCTGCTGGGACCAGAACGGCCGGATGTACGACATTTGGGTCTCCGCACCGGTAGACGAACTCGCCGCCGCCAAGCGGCACTTCGACACCGCCGTGGCCACCTTCGTCCCCGGCGCACCCGGCTCCGTCGCCCCCTGAACCCGCCACGCCCCGTGTTCCGGGCCTCGGGTCCCCGTCAGGTGCGCAGCACCACCAGCCCGTCCTGCCCGTCGGCCGTCCGCAGGCTGCCCGGGACCAGCGGGGCGAAGGTGCGCGGGAGCGCCAGCCCGGGGGCTCCGTCGCCCTGAGGGGCGTCGAAGAGGTACGCCGCCTCCGAGGCGCTGTCGCTGACCAGGTGCGGCCCGTCCGCCCCGCCGGTGGCCCGGGTCAGCGGGGTCCGGAAGACCCGGCGCAGCTGGCGCAGGGTCTCCGCCGTGACCGGTAGCGGCATCGGCCGCGGTTCCGGCTGCGCCCGGAGCTCCGGCCCGGCCGCCCCGGCCGCGCCCGACGCCCCCTCCGCTGCCGCCTCCTCCTCCGGGGAGTCCGCGGCGTCCGGCGGGATCGCCCCCGCCAGCAGCAGCGCCAGGAGCACCGGAACCGCCTTCAGCCGGAGCGCCTCGGTGGCCCGGCCCAGCCGGTGCGCGTGCCCGCCGGGCAGCGACAGGGCGAGGCTGCCCGCCGCGTCGCCGAGCGCCAGGGGGACCGCCGCGCACACCACGCCGGGGGCGTACTCGCGCAGGTCGAAGACGGGGGCCCCCGGGGCCACCGCGTCGAGCGCGCTGAACAGGGCCCGGCTGTCGGTGATGGTCCGCTCGGTGAGCCGGGCGGGCCGGTGCCGGGCCACGTGGTCGGCGCGGCCGTCGTGGTCGAGCTGGCTCAGCAGGCACTTGCCCACCGCACTGGCGTGCGCGGCGTCCCGGAAGTCCACCCACTCCTGTACCGGCGGGGCGCCGGGCCCGTCCGCCATCTGGGTGATCCGGACCTCCCCCTCCGCGTACCGGCTCAGGTACACGGCCGCACCCGCGCTGTCCCGCGCCAGGGCCAGCGTGCGCTGCAACTGGGCCGCCAGGCCCCGGCCGCCGGGGGCCGCGAGCCGGTCGAGGGCCGGCCCGGGCGCGTAGACCCCGACGCCGGAGCGGTACGCGTACCCCTCCTCGCAGAGCATCGACAGCAGCGGCCCGAGCTCCGCCTCGGTCAGACCGGCCTCCCGCCCGAGCCGCCCGGCCCGTACGCCGAGCGGCCGCCGCTGCAGGACCCGTACGACGGCCAGGGCGCGCCGGGCGGCCGTCAGGGCCTCGCCCCCGCCGGGCTGGACCACGGTCCCGCGGGCCGCCGCCGTCAGCGCGGGGTGGCGCAGCGGGCCCGAACCCAGCCGGCCCGCCCCCGTCCGGGGCGGCCGCGCCGGAGCGGCCGGCGGCCGGAACGCGTCCAGTGCCCGGGACACCCCGGGCCTGGGCAGCGGTACCGGGCCCAGGTCGGGGTCGTCGAGCTGGTCGACGTAGCGCAGGACGGCGGCCTGCGCGCAGAGCCGTACCTCGCGGAGATCCCGGCGCCCGCTCGGCCGGAAGCGGCGCCGGCCCAGCTCCCGGGCCCAGACCCGGGCGTCGTGGTGCTCGCCGCGCCGGGAGTGGTCGAGGAAGAGGCAGTACGCGGCGTGCGTGGTGCGGCTGCGCCCGGAGCCGGCGGCGAACTGCCACCAGAACCGGGCCCCTTCGCGCAGCCCGGCCAGGTGCAGCAGACAGCCGAAGACCACGGCTCCGGGCAGGTCGGCGTGGCCGCCGCTCTCGAAGGCGTCGAGCCGCTCCGGGGCCCCCGTGGCGCACACGGAGGCCAGGCAGGCGGCCTTGAGGTCGCGTCCGGCCCGTTCGGAGTCCAGCGGCAGGTCGCGCAGGGGGTCGCTCCAGCCCAGCGTGCGGCGCCGGGCGTGGGTTCCGCCGCGCCGGGGAGCCGGAGCGGGCAGCGGCTTCGGTCCCGCGGCGGTGGAGTCGGCGCCGCGCAGCAGCCGGGCCTCCGCCGCGCCCAGGTCGTAGTGCGGATAGCGGTCGCGCACGCTCGCCCGGGCCAGGAACTGCTCCAGGGAACGCGGGAGTCCGCCGTCCTCGCGACGGGTTCCGCGGCTCGTGTTGCGGTTCATGACTCGGCGGACGTGTCGAGCAGCCGGGCGAGCCGCCGCTGGGCCTGGCCGAGCTGCGAGCGGACCGTGGCCTCGTCCACACCCATGATCGCGGCGGCTTCGCCGGGGGTGCACTGGAGCCCGTACCGCAACAGCACGGCGTCGCGCTGCCGTTCGGCGAGCCGGGAGACGGCGGAGTAGAAGCGGATGGTGTCGGTGAGCACCTCGTACTGGTCGGCTTCCGCGTGGGCCTCCTTGAGCGCCGCCTCGAAGGCACTGGTGTCCATCGGTTCCGGCCAGGGGCTGCGGCGGAACTGGCGGTCGATGAGCCGCTGTTTGAGGACGGTCCACGCGTAGGCGTCGAGCCGGTCCATGTGCAGCATCCGCAGCCATTCGCACATGATCGAGTCGAAGGCGGCGTCCACCGCTTCCTCGGCCGCCGCGTCCGAGCCCAGTTGCAGGTACGCGAACCGCATGTAGGCCGGGCGCCGGTCGGCGTGGAAGGCCCAGTACGACAGGCGTGCCGTCGCGTTCCACTGGCTCATG
This sequence comes from Streptomyces sp. GL_141, assembly GCF_057834385.1. Classification (NCBI taxonomy): domain Bacteria; kingdom Bacillati; phylum Actinomycetota; class Actinomycetes; order Kitasatosporales; family Streptomycetaceae; genus Streptomyces; species Streptomyces sp. GL_141. The sequence goes on along the minus strand of NZ_CM174402.1, from coordinate 1,193,635 downwards.
GGCGCCGGCCGCCGTCGCCGGCTCGGCAGACCCACGGCCCCGCCACCGGACTCCTCCGGAAGACCGCTGCCATCGCTCACCGCTCCACCCCATCCCGTGTGCGGGGCAAGGAAATCAGCGCGGGCGCACTCGGAGGGCGCAGAGACGAAAGCTGGAAGAATTACGTTAGGTGATGATCACGTGCTGATCGATGTCGATCGCACGCGCGCTCAACCAGCGCAAACGCATATGCCGTTCTCCTGTGCGCCCGTTTCGTGCCCCGTCGGGGAGCACGGCGTGTGACCATCCCAAGATTCACTCGTTTGTCGGAGAGTGGGCACAACACAGCGATTCGGCTCCACCGCCGTGGAGCAGGCCGAGGCCGTCCTCGTCGAGCACTACCCCCAACTGGTACGGCTCGCCTACGTGACGCTCCCGGTCACCCTCGGCCGCCATACCCGGGTCCTCCTCGCGCACAAGGCGGTCCAGCGGGCACTCCCGCGCGGCGGGCTCGGCAGCGCACAGGAGGCCCCGGCCGGTCCCGACGGGCCGGGCGGCCCCCTGACCCAGGTGCGCGTACGGGTCCTGCGCGCGAGCCTCGCTCCGACCGGCCGGGCCCGCCTCGCCGCGGCCGGGCTCGGGTGGCCGCCGGTGCCGCCCTTCGTCTGGGGGCTGCGGCTGTGGCCCCCGGCGGGCGGGATCGACGAGCCGGCCCGGGTGCTGGGCGCGGCGCCGGGGCCGGTCCGGGCGGCGTTCGTCCTGCACGGCATGGACGGCCTGCCCGAGGAGGCGGTGGCCCGGCTCCTCGGCGCGGCCGGGGTCGCCGACCCGGCGGACGCCGTGCGGGAGGCGCTGGCCGCTTGGGGGGAGTGGGCGGGCGGCGCTCCCGGGCGCTCGGAAGTGGGCCCGGGCGCCGGGCCGTGGGCGTGGGAGGCGCGGTCCGCGACGGATCCGGGAACGGTGCGCGGAGGTGCCCTGTCGCCGGGCCGCGGAGCGTGGGCCGGGCCCGTGGCGGGGGCGACGGGCCGTGGCGGCTTCCACGGCGCTGCCGGGCATGCCGGTGGTCACGGCGGTGGGGGCGCAGGCGGGAACACCGCTGGGGAAACGCTCCTGCGGGGGCCGGGCGGCGTCGAGTTCGATGCCGCCGTGGTCAGTGCCCGCCCGACCGACCTGCTGCGCCGGCGGCGCCGTACCCGGGCCGGCTGGACCGCCGCGGCCGCCCTGGCCCTGGCCGCCGGGATCCTCGCGGCCGACGGGTCGCCGCCCCGCCCCGAGGCCTCGCCCCTCGCCGGACCGGCCGTCGCCGGGGCGCTGGACCCCGCCCGGCTGGTCCGTGTTCCCGCCGAGGCCTGGGCGGACACCGCCCGCGTCGACTTCACCGCCTGGCCCGCGCGCGGCGCCCGCACCGCCGACCGGGGCCTGCTCGCCCGCGCCCTGGCGGCCTGGGCCGCCCGGCCCCGGGAGGTGGCGGTGACGGCCGCGCCGGGGACGGCCACCGACGCACCGCTGCACGCGCCGCAGCTGCTGTACGCGGGGGACGTCGACGGGCGGGCGGTCGTGCTGCTGCTCGACGGGGACCGGGTCGTGCGTTACGGCGAAGCAGCCGACGGGCCGCGCGGCCGGGAGCTCGCCTTCGCCCGTACCGACGAGGCGAACGTGACCACCGCGGCCGCGCTGACCCTGAGCCGCTCCCCGGGGAAGGGGACCGGGACCGGTCCAGATCCCGGCACCGGCACCGGCACCGGGAACGACAACACGGACGGGGGCCGGGCCAGGTACCTGCTCGCGCCGTGGATCGCCCGGGCCGGCACCCGCGACCTGCTCCGGACGGAGGAGGGGGCCAAGCCGTTGGCGGTCTCCGCCGACGGGGTCACCGAGGAGGCCGCGGTGCCCCGTACGGAAGGCGGCGCCTGCGCGGCCTGGCCCGTACTGGAGCTGACCTCCTCCGCCCGCATCGTGGAGAAGCACGCCTTCGTCCTCGCCGACCTGGGCGCGCTGACCCCCGTACACCTGACCTACACGCCGCTGCCCGACGGTCCGGGCGCGGTGGCGGCCCGCCAGCCGCGCGAGGCCACCGGCCCGGCCGCGCGGGCGGCCTGGGCTCCGGTCGCCTGCCGGCTGCGGGAGTACGGCGCCGGCGGGGTACGGGCCGTCAACATCTGGGACTTCGCCGACTCCGCACTCCCCGACGGCGCGGGCCGGGCCGTCTGGACCTGCACCCGGGCCTCCGGCTGGGCCGGCCCGGGCGACGTCCTGGTCCAGCTCCGCCTGCCCGCCGGAGCTCCGCAGGACGTGGCGCGGTCCCGCGCGACCGCCGCGTGCGGACGGTTCGGACAGCACCTGCTCGCGGGCACCCGGTGGAGGTCGCCGGCCGGCCGCTGGTACCTGCTGGCGGCGGGCAGCCGCGAGGTCGCGGGCATCACGGCGGCCGGCGCCGTCCGCGCGGAGGCAGCGGGCCGGACCCTGACCGTCCCCGTCGCTGGTCCGCAGGGCCCCGCGGCCACCCTGACGGCCAGACTCGCGAGCGGAGTCCGGATCACCGCGATCGACGGCGCCCGGGGCGGCCGCGACTGACCGCCCGCCGCCGGGGCCACCCTCCGCGGCGCGGTCCGCGGTCCGCGGCACCGTCCGCGGCGGCACCGTCCGCGGCCGCCGCGGACGGTGTCCCACCGGGGCGGACGGCGGTTCGGCGGCTGCCCGGCCCGCTGTACCATGGCCGCAGCGCGAGGGCCGTGACGGAGAGGTCACAGTCCTCGCTTTTGCGTTGCACCCGTCAGTTTTGCGCTGTACCCCCCAGTCCACCCCGAAGAAATGCGGGCGCGTGGCGTTTCGGCGGTTCGATACGATGAACCGCACGTCACGTCGTACCGGCATATATGAAATGGAGCATCCGAGGATGGCTCGACACCTGATCACCAGCGCGCTTCCCTATATCAACGGGATCAAGCACCTGGGCAACATGGTCGGGTCGATGCTTCCGGCGGATGTGTACTCCCGGTACCTCCGCCAGCGCGGCCACGACGTCCTCTACATCTGCGCCACCGACGAGCACGGCACCCCCGCCGAGCTCGCCGCGAAGGCGGCCGGCCTCTCGGTCGCCGAGTTCTGCGCGCAGGCCCACGACGCCCAGAAGGCGGTCTACGACGGCTTCGAGCTGTCCTTCGACTACTTCGGCCGCAGCTCCTCGGAGCAGAACCGCGAGATCACCCAGCACTTCGCGCGCCAGCTCGAGAAGAACGGCTTCATCGAGGAGCGTGCGATCCGGCAGGTCTACTCGCCGGTCGACGGCCGCTTCCTGCCGGACCGCTACGTCGAGGGCACCTGCCCGCACTGCGGCTACGACAAGGCCCGCGGTGACCAGTGCGAGAACTGCACCCGCGTCCTGGACCCCACGGACCTGATCGAGCCCCGCTCGGCCATCTCCGGCTCCACCGAGCTGGAGGTCCGCGAGACCAAGCACCTCTTCCTCCTCCAGTCCAAGCTCCAGGTCGAGGTCGAGGCCTGGGTCGCGGAGCACGAGGAGGAGTGGCCGCAGCTCGCTTCCTCCATCGCCCGCAAGTGGCTGACCGAGGGCCTGCACGACCGCGCCATCACGCGCGACCTCGACTGGGGCGTCCCGGTCCCCGCCGACACGTGGCCCGAACTGGCCGCCGACGGCAAGGTGTTCTACGTCTGGTTCGACGCCCCGATCGAGTACATCGCCTCGACCAAGGAGTGGGCGGACGCCGACCCGGCGAACCGCGACTACAAGTCCTGGTGGTACGAGGCCGAGGACGTCCGCTACACCCAGTTCATGGCCAAGGACAACGTCCCGTTCCACACGGTGATGTTCCCCGCCACCGAGCTCGGCGTCCGCGAGCCCTGGAAGATGGTCGACTACGTCAAGGCCTTCAACTGGCTGACGTACTATGGCGGCAAGTTCTCCACCTCGCAGAAGCGCGGCGTCTTCACCGACCAGGCGCTGGAGATCCTCCCGGCCGACTTCTGGCGCTACTTCCTCATCGCCAACGCGCCCGAGTCCGACGACTCCTCCTTCACGTGGGAGCACTTCGCCGCCACGGTGAACAAGGACCTCGGCGGCACGCTGGGCAACTTCGTCAACCGCGTACTGACCTTCTCCCGCAAGAAGTTCGGCGACGAGGTCCCCGCCGGCAGCCCCGCGGGCGAGGTCGAGGCCAAGCTGGGCGCGCAGATCGCCGAACTGCTGGCCGAGTACGAGGGCCACATGGACGCCCTCCAGTACCGCAAGGCCGCGGCCGCGCTGCGCGCCCTGTGGTCCGCCGGAAACGCCTACCTCGACGAGAAGGCCCCCTGGACCGAGGTCAAGACCGATCTGGAGGGCGCGGCGCTCACCCTGCGCACGGCGATGAACCTCATCCACCTCTACTCGGTGGTCTCCGAGCCGTTCATCCCGGCCTCGGCGCGCGCCATGCGCTCCGCGTTCGACCTCGCCGACGACACGGCCACCTGGGTCACCCCGGAGCAGGCCGCCTCGCTCGACGCGGTGCCGGCGGGCACGCCGTTCACGGTTCCGGCGGTGCTCTTCCCGCGGGTCACCGAAGAGGACCTTGAGTCGTACCGCGAGCGCTTCGGCGGCAACCCGGAGGCCTAGGCCCACCGGCCTTCCAGGCGGCAACTCACGCAGGGGCGCGACTCTTCGGAGTCGCGCCCCTGCGCGCTTTCCTCACGGCCGCACAGCTCACCGCCCTCGCCGACTTCGTCGTCGTCCGGCGGCACTGACGCGTCACATCGCGGCGCCCAGCGCCAGGAACCCGCAGATCAGCACGAAGAGGATGCCGAGCAACGGCCAGACGAAGCGCAGGTACTTGTCGTAGCCGACCTTGGCCAGCGCGACACCGCCGATGGTGACGGCGGTGGTGGGGACCCAGAGGTTCATCCAGCCGCTCGCCGACTGCCAGGCCGTCACCATCAGCGCGCGGGAGACGCCCGCGAAGTCGGCGAGCGGGGCCAGGATCGGCATGGTGAGCGTGGCGTGCCCGGAGGTGGAGGGGATCAGGAAGGCGAGCGGGAGGTTCACGAGGAAGACGATGATCGCGAAGACCCCGGACGAAGTCCCCTTCACCACGCCCTCGATGGAGTGCAGCACGGTGTCCGTGATCTGCGAGTTGTTCATGATGACCGTGACCCCGCGCGCCAGCATGATGACCAGGGCCGGCGAGATGAAGTCGGCGGCCCCCTGGATGACCGTGGAGCTGAGCTTGGCCTCGCCCATCCGGGCGACCAGGCCGATCAGTACGGCCGCACAGATGAACAGCGCCGCCAACTGGGCGAAGGACCAGTCCAGTTCCCAGGCGTACGGGGTGGCGTCCGCGTCGCCGGTGAGCGCGCTCGACCAGGGCACCACCGAGAAGATCATGAAGGCGAAGACGAGGACCAGCAGGACCAGCACGGTCTTGTGCAGCCGGGTCAGCTCCGGTTCCTCCTCCTCGGCGCCGGTGGCCTTCTGCTCCCGGTCCCCGGGCAGGAACCCGCAGATCGACTTGGAGGGGTCCTTCTGGACCCGCCGCGCGTACCGGATCACATAGAGCACGGTCACGGTGGTCAGCACGATCCACATGAGGAAGCGCAGCCCGATCCCGTCGCCGAGCGAGATGCCGGCCGCCGAGGAGGCCACACCGGTCGCGAACGGGTTCACCGTGGAGCAGAGCACGCCGACGCCCGCCCCGAGGATGGCGGCGCCGACGGCGACCAGCCGGTCGTAGCCGAGGGCCAGCATCATCGGAACCAGCAGGCCGTAGAACCCGAGGGTCTCCTCGGCGAAGCCCTCCACGGTGCCCAGGATCGAGAAGACCACCATCACGGCGGCGATCAGCAGCGCCCCGCGGTCGCGCAGCCGGTGGGCGAGGCGGGCGATGCCGCGGTCGAGGGCCCCGGTGGCGAACACGACGGTGATGAAGGCGCCGATCGCCAGCACGAAGAGGAACACGCCCGCGCTGCCGTACAGATCACCGCTGAAGGTGGGCCCGACCTGGCCGGTCTTGGGGTCCTGGAGGCCGTAGAGCCCGTTGACGGGGGAGAGGAACAGGTCGTTCAGGCGATCGGTGAAGCTCTGGGTGCCGTCGACCCGGTGGTAGGTGCCGGAGACGGGCGCACCGCTGTCGTTGCGGTCGTACTCGCCGGCCGGGACGAGGAAGGCCAGCAGCCAGATCCCGACGGTCACGATGGCCAGGATGGTCAGCGCGCTGGGGAAGGAGAACTTCCGTGCGGGCGCCGGCCCCTCGGGCGGAGCCGGCGCGGCGGGCGGCGGAGGCGGGGCCGGGGGCGAGGGCGGCGGGGTCGCGGTGGTCACCGGGCGCCTCCGGACGGGTCCTGGGCGGAGGCGCCCGGACCGGCCGCGCCGAAGTCCGCCGCGTACTCCCGGACGAAGGCGGCCATCGCCACCACCGTGTTGCGCACCTCCGACAGCAGCACCCGCTCGTTCGGCGCGTGCAGATTGCACATGCTGTCCTGCGCGCCGAACAGCAGCACCTCCGCGCCCGGAGCCGCCCTCGCGAGGCCGTTCACCAGCGGGATGGAGCCGCCCGTGGCCACGTACGAGGCCTCCGTGCCCCAGGCCTCCTTCAGCGCGGTCAGCGCCGCCCGGTACGCCGGCCCGCCCGTCCGCGCCTCGAAGCCGGGGCCGGTGTCGCCCGGGGTGACGGTGAGCGGGATGCCGAAGGGGCGCTGCGCGCGCAGGTGCTTCACGAGCGCGGACCGGGCCTCCTTCGCGTCCTGGAGCGGATGGAAGCGCAGGTTCAGCTTGGCCCGCGCGTACGGCACCACGGCGGAGGCGGCGCCCGCCACGTCCGGGGCGTCCAGCCCGATGACGGTGACGGCGGGACCGCTCCAGAGCCGTTCGCCGAGCGATCCGGTGCCGATCAGCGGCAGCCCGTCCCGGACGGAGGCCAGCTCGCGGAACTCCTTCTCGGTGTAGGTCGTTCCCTCCCAGGGATCGCGGCGCAGCCCGGGCACCGCCACGTCCCCGTGCTCGTCGTGCAGAGAGGCCAGCGCCCGGAGCAGGACCAGCAGCGCGTCGGGGGCGGCTCCGCCGAACTCCCCGCTGTGCCGGGCCTCCGCGAGGGTGCGCACCTCCACCACGACCTCGCAGGCCCCGCGCAGACCGGTGGTCAGGGTCGGGGTGCCGGGCCGCAGGTTGCCGAGGTCGGCGATGACCATCGCGTCGCAGGCGAACCGCTCCGGATCGGTGGGCGGGTAGTCGTCGAAGGGGCTGCCGTACTCCTCCTGACCCTCGATCACCAGCTTGATCCCGACGGGCGGCCGGCCGCCGTAGACCCGGAGCATGCCCAGGTGCGCGATCACGTTCGACTTGTCGTCGGCGATCCCGCGCGCCCGCAGGGCGCCGGGGACGCCGGGGACGGGGGTCGGCTCGAAGGGCGGGGAGAGCCACAGGGTCGGGTTGCCGGCGGGCTGGACGTCGTAGTGCCCGTACAGCAGGACGGTCGGGGCGTCCGGGTGCGGGGGCGGGATCTCGCCATAGACGACCGGGGCGGTGTCGGGGAGGTCGATCCGCTCGATGGTGGGGACGCCCGCCTCGCGCAGCAGGGAGACGATCAGGTCGTGCGCCTCCAGGACCGGCTCCGGCGGGTATCCGGGGAAGGCGACCGAGGGGATCGACGCGAGCCGTTCCAGGTCGGCCCGGAGGCCGTCCATCAGGGCGTCGACCTGTGCTTCGAGGGTCTGCGAGCCGTCCGCGTCCACCTGCCACCGTCCCTGTGCTCCCCGGGGCGACCCCGCTGAGCTGCGGGATCGGGTTCTCCGATCATCGGCGGGAGGAGCGGGCCGCGCCGTGACGGAGTGGTCCGGACGGGTGAACACCGGCCGCGGGTCGGGGGCGCGCGAGGGCGCACCGGGGTGGTGAACACGGGCACGCCTTTCGGTGCGGGGACGGGACGGGCCGGGCGCCGGCCGGACCCGCGGTGGCCTGAAGTGGGCTGCCGAGGGCCGATCTTGACCTGTCTGCCGCGTATCGAAGCACCGCCGTGATCGTTTCTTCAGGCGTAGTCCTCATCCCTGCTGCGGAATCGGGAGAACGCGCGGTGACCGCTTGGCAGTACTTCGCCGGGGCCGGCCTGGTGGCGGCGCTCTGCCCGCTGCACGGTCACGTGGCGGTCGCCGGAGACGGCCACGATCGTGGAGCCCGGGTCGACCTGTGTGTTCCCGCCGGGGCGCGGCCGAGGCCGCCCGTGCCGCCACTGCCGCCCTCGGCGTCGGCTCCGGCCGTCCGGCCGACCGTCCGCTTGCCGCTGCCCGGCCCGGCCGCGCCGACGGTGCGCCACCCGGGGCTGGGGCCGCTCGCCCCCGCTCCGGCCGGCGCGGGGGCGCGGCCGGGGCCGGGGTCGACGGCGCAGGCAAGGCCTCCGGTGGCGCAGCCGCGGGCGGCCGCGGCGGAGCAGGCCGGGGTCCTGGAGGCCGCTCCGGGCGGAGCGGTGGCTCCGCACCGGGTCGCAGCGGGGGCCGGGGCGGCGGGGCGCTTCCACGTGCGCCCGTACCACTCGGCGGCCCTGGCGCGGCGCGGCCCGGACGGTATGTCCACCCTGATGCTCATGGTCGTCGTCACGACCCCGGCGGTGCTCGCGGCCGTCGCGCTGCGGCCCCGTTCCAGGAGCCGCGGCTAGCCACGCCCCCACCCCCAGTCCGCTCAGTCCGCTCGTTTCGACCTACGGAGAACCCTCGTGTCCGAATGGCTGGTCCTGGCCATCGCCATGGCGCTCGTCTGCGCCCTCGTCCTCGCCTTCACCGCGATCCGGCACCGCCGGGTCGCCGACGACGAGGACACCAGCGAAACCCCCGACGTCCTCGAGTACATGGTGATGATGGTCGGCGTGGTCTACGCGATCGTCCTCGGCCTGGCCATCGCGGGCGTCTGGGAGGCGCGCGGCGCCGCCGAGGACAGCGTGCGCCGCGAGGCCCAGTCCCTGTACGAGGTCACCCAGCGGGCCGACGTCTACCCGGCCGCCGTGCGCGACCGGATCCGCGGCGAGGTCAACGCGTACGTGTCCCACACCGTCAGCGTGGACTGGCCGCGGCTGACCTCCGGGGCCCCGGTGTCCGCGGAGGGCGGCGAACTGCTCGGCAAACTGCGCAGCGACGTCACCCACCAGAGCCCGGGCAACGAGCTGCAGGCCCAGGCCTACCAGCCGCTGCTGGACCACATCGCGGCCGCCGACGACGCCCGCCACGAGCGGACGCAGAGCGACGAGTCCACCCTGCCGGGGGTGGTCTGGCTGGGGCTGGTCGCGGGCGGGCTGGTCACCGTCGGGCTGATCTTCACCCTGCAGATCCGGCGTTCGGGGCGGGAGCTGCTGCTCGCGGGGCTGTTCAGCGCGCTGATCGTGTTCCTGCTGTTCATGGTGTGGAGCTTCGACGCGCCCTTCGGCCGGGACGGGATCGACTCGGCGGCGCCGTTCCAGGACCTGTTCCCGTCGCTGACCCTGGCCGCCGGGAGCTGATCACCGGGAGCCGGCCCCGGGGAGCAGCCCCCCGGGGTTCGGCTCAGCTCCCCGACAGGGACGACTGCCGGCGGCATTCGGCCACCACGCGGGAGTTGCGCAGCGCGTGCGAGATCCGCACGAGGTCGCGGGGACCGTCGGCGGGCGGCGGGGCCCCCTCGTCACTGGCCCCGATGACCCGCCCCTCGGGGTCGGCCGCCCGGGCGCGCACCGCGGCCGCGACCATGGCGGCGTCGGCGACGGCCCGCGCGGTCTCCTCGTCGGCGCCGGCGGCGAAGGCCCGCGCGAGGGCGTCGTCCCGGTGGGACTGGTCGAAGTACGGGCCGAGGTGCAGGAAGCCGTCGTGGATGTCCGACTCGCGCTGGATCATGCGCAGCTCCACGGCGGACCACCAGGCCATCCGTACGCTGGGGGCGCCCTTGGGGCCGCAGATGCGCAGCTCGCGCCAGAGCGTGCCCAGCCGCCGGTACGTGGACCAGTACTGCCAGCTGTCGGACAGCCGCTGGAACACCAGGGGGAGGACGAAGCCGATGGCGCTGACGTTGGCTCCGATGGAGGCGACGGGCGGTGCCACCGAGGTGCTCAGCCAGTCCAGGTCGTGGCCGGTCCAGCGGGCGACGACGGCGGTCATCTTGGTGGCGTCGTAGCAGAGGTTGAAGACGTACCCGATGACGATGATCACGAGGCCGACGCGGAGCCAGCCGCGCACCTGCAGGGACCAGCGCCAGCACATCGCGACCATCACGATGGCGGCCACGTTGTGGGCCACCAGGTAGAGGGCGATCATCTCCCGGGTGAAGGGGGTGTTGGCGTAGTAGGTGTCGAAGTCCCGCAGCCGCTCGACCGGGCTGTCACCGAGGACGAACAGCACCATCAGTGCCACGATCACGACGGAGTAGCCGAGGATCCAGGCGCGCGAGACGCGCCGGGTCTCCTCCGGGGGGCCGCCGCGCCAGTTGACGATGAGCACGAGGCAGGCGGCGCTGAAGGCGGTGATCAGGCAGTAGACGAACGGGGCGGAGAAGTTGGGTATGCCGGTCCAGCGGTTGACCGCCGCGATCGTGGGCGGGGCGGCGAAGGTGAAGACGGCGCCGGCCAGGGTGAGCAGGGAGCAGACGGACCGGAGGAGCGGATCGCGCCAGTTTTTGCGTAGCGTCGGCAGTTTGAAGGCGAGTGCGATCGCCATCGCGGCTGCCGGCGTGTAGTAGTCCTGGCCTTTCAATGGTCGTTCCTGTGCCCCCGGTATCCGAGCGCGGCCTCGATGCGGCCCGCCAGTTGGTCTCGTTGCGCCGGTGCCCGGTGGCTCGCCGATCCGGCGAGCCAGGTCCTGCACCGGCTGCCCAGAAGTAAACCGAAGGTTTCCGCTTCGGTCTCCTCCTGGACGTCGGCGCGGGTGCGCGCGGCGACGCGCCGCACGGTCTCGCCGATGTCTGCCTCGTCCGTCAGCAGCCGGGCGGCGACGGCGGCGCCGTCGACGTGGTGGCTGCAGTGGCCGGCCTTCATGTGCCACAGCTCGTGCCCGAGGATCACCAGTTGGTGGTCGGGTGCGGTGCGTTCCTCGATGACCACCAGATCGCGGTCCGCCATGTCGAGCCACAGACCGCTGGCCGTTCCCGGCGGGAACGAGGCCATCCGGAAGTCCACCCGGCGGCCGCGGTGCTTGCTCATGCCCTCGCAGAGGGCGGCGTAGAGGTCCACGGGCTCCACGGGCGCGGTCAGGTTGATGCCTGCCACCAGCTCCCCGCACAACCGCCGCTGCTCTCTGCCTATGCTCACCGTTCTCCCCGTCGGCGCGGATCCGGATCAGGACTCAAGGATCAGACCCAGACTTTCGACTGGGTCAGGATTCGTTCGGTTTTACGCTTTCGAGGAGCATGTCCAGCCATTCGGTCACCTTGTCCCGGTGCTTGTCGCTGGGCAGTTGGGCGGCTCTCCAGGCGATGCCCCGTACGCCGTGGTTCTGGAGAAGTCTTGCCAGCGGATCGCCCGCCGAAGCGGCCGGAGCGGGTGCGGTTTCTCTGGCGCGGCCCGCGAAGTCCTGGAGCAGCTGTTGCTCGGTGCGCTGGAGGGCGTCCGTGAGGGCGTCCGCGTCATGGGCGGTGAGGAATCCGGCGTGCACCCCGAAGAAGCGCTGGATCGCGTCACAGTGTTCCATGGTCGGCCGCCGGTCGCCGTTGATCAGGGCCCCGGCCTGCTGGCGCGACATGGCGGCGCCGTCGGCGATCTCCTGCTGCGTGTAGCGGCGGCCGTTGGGCTTGACGCGGGTGCGGCGCAGGAGGTCGAGGCGCTGGAGGAACCGGGTCTGGAGATCGGGCTCGCCGGCGGGCCGGCCGTCCAGCAGGCTCCGCACCACGTCGGCCGGGACGCCCGAGGCCTCGGAGAGGCGGCGCAGGTCGAAGACCTGGTTCCGGTCGCGGCCCAGCTTGCCCGCGAGTTCTGCGACTCGCGTGACGGTGGCTGCCAGGAGCGTGTTGGCCACCGCGACGGGAGCCGGGAAGCCGTCTGTCACCAGTGGTTCTCCTAGATCGCGCGAGGTCGGGGTACGGGCACGTGGTCGGCTTCTGGAATCTATCCGGTCTCGGTCCGTACGGCTAGAACGTGCCACATCTGTGGCGGGAACGAGCTCCCCAGAGGCTGGAATTGCCACAATAGTTGACACTCGAATGAAGTCGGTAGCAGGATCGCCACACGGAAATGAAGATCCAGACCGTAAGGAAGAGGGGGGAGCTCTCGGTGCCACATCTCGCAGCGGTGGGCCCGTCCGATGGCCTCGCCCACATCGGTGGGGAGCGCCTCGCGGGCGAGGAGTCCGCACGCGGCGCCGTGCGGTCGGAGCGACGCAAGGAGATTTTGCGCCAGCGCCGGGAGGAACTGGGGCTGAGCCAGGAAGACCTGGCGGCGCGGTTGCGCATCAGCGTGCGCGCGTACGGAAACTGGGAGCGCGGCCTGGTCAAGGAGTGGACGGACCGCAAGCTGCTCGCCCTGGCCGAGGCCCTGGAAATGAGCGAGCGGCAGTGCTTCTGGCTCTTCCGCATCATGGTCGACCGTGACCCGCCGCCCACCTGGCGTGCGGCCGAGGACAACCGGCTGCCGGACGATCCGGCGCAGCGCGACTACCTGTGCGACTACGCGGCCCTCATGGAGGCCGTGCCCTACCCGAGTTTCCTCGTGGACCACCGCTGGGACGTGGCCCTGACCAACTCGGCGTTCGACCGGCTCTTCCAGTCGGTGCGCCCGCATCCGACCGCCCTGCCGGACGACAACTTCCTGCGCTTCGTGCTGTTCCACCCGGACGCCGCGGCCGTGCTGGAGGACCACGAACCGGCCTGGTGCGTACCACTGCTGGCCCGGTTCGCGACCGCGCTGGCCGCCGCCCCCGACGACGAGGGGCTGCGCAGCATCCGCCAGGAGGTGGCCCGCGACCCGTTCATGGAGGCCGCCTACCGGTACGGAGTGCCGCACTGGCTGACGACCCACGGGACCGAGGCCGCCGAACAGGACGGCGCCGTACGCACCGTGCGCCACCCGGACCCGGGCTGGGGCCTGGTGCGCTGCCGGATGGTGGCGGAATCCGGCCCGATGCTCGACGGCATGGGGCTGACCCGGATGACGCTGGTCCTCTCCACGCCGCAGGGCGCGGCGACGGGCCCGCTGCCGGGCGGTCCGGGCGCGCAGCAGCACCAGCAGCCGCGGTTGCGGGCCGTGCCGTCGCCGGTGGACTGATCCGGCGGGGGAGACTGGTGCCACGACACCCTGGCACCGGAGCACTGCGAAAGGCGGTAAGGGCGTGCGGCTGACGATCCTCGGCGGAGGCGGATTCCGGGTACCGCTCGTCTACGGAGCCCTGCTCGGCGACCACGCCGAGGGCAGGGTGTCGCACGTGACCCTGTACGACGAGGACTCCGGCCGGCTCCGTGCCATGGCACGGGTGCTCGCGGACCAGGCCGCCGGGATCGCGGACGCCCCGGCCGTCACGGCCACCACCGATCTCGACGAGGCCCTGCGCGGCGCCGACTTCGTGTTTTCGGCCATTCGCGTCGGAGGGCTGGAGGGGCGGGCCGCCGACGAGCGGATCGCCCTGGCCGAGGGAGTGCTGGGCCAGGAGACGGTGGGCGCGGGCGGTATCGCCTACGGCCTGCGGACGGTGCCGGTGGCCCGCGAGATCGCGCGCAGGGTGGCCCGTACCGCCCCCGACGCATGGGTGATCAACTTCACCAATCCCGCCGGGGTGGTCACCGAGGCCATGGCCGAGGAGCTCGGGGACCGGGTCATCGGCATCTGCGATTCGCCGGTCGGGCTCGGGCGGCGGATCGCCCGGCTGCTCGGGGCCCGGCCCGAGGACGCCTGGATCGACTACGTCGGCCTCAACCACCTGGGCTGGGTGCGCGGACTGCGGATCGGCGGGCGCGACGAACTGCCGCGGCTGCTGGCCGACGCGCGGGCGCTGGAATCCTTCGAGGAGGGCCGGCTGTTCGGGGCCGAGTGGCTGCGCTCGCTAGGCGCGATCCCGAACGAGTACCTGCACTACTACTACTTCAACCGTGACACGGTACGGGCCTACCAGGAGGCCAAGCAGACGCGCGGGGCGTTCCTGCGCGACCAGCAGCGGGGGTTCTACGCCGAGGCGGGGCGGCCGGATCCCGCGCCCGGGGCGGCGCTGGCCGCCTGGGACCGGACCAGGGCCGAGCGCGAAGCCACGTACATGGCCGAGAACCGCGAGGTCGCGGGGGTCGGCGAGCGCGAGGAGAGCGACCTGGAGTCGGGCGGGTACGAGAAGGTGGCCCTCGCCCTGATGCGCGCCATCGCCCGGGACGAGCGCGCCACCCTGATCCTGAACGTCCGCAATCGCGGGACCCTGTCGGTGCTCGACGCCGAGGCCGTCATCGAGGTGCCCTGCCTGGTCGACGCCAACGGGGCCCACCCGGTCGCCGTCGATCCGCTGCCGCTGCACGCGGTGGGCCTGGTGACCTCGGTCAAGGCCGCCGAACGGGAGGTCCTCGCCGCGGCCGCGAGCGGATCGCGGGCGGACGCGGTCAAGGCCTTCGCGCTGCATCCGCTGGTGGACTCGGTCGGGGTGGCCCGGCGGCTGGTGTCCGGGTACGCGGCGGAGCACCCGGGGCTGGGCTACCTGCGCTGACGGGGCGTCCGGGTGTGCCGGACGCTCCGGCCAGGTGTACCGGACGCTCCGGCCAGGTGTGCCGGACACTCCGGCCAGGTGCGCCTGACACTCCGTATGCCTGCGCCGAGCACCCCGTCCACCTGCGCGGACGGCCCTCGCGCCCCACCCCGGATGGGCTAACGCCGCATGCGGCCGGGCGGGGGCGCTGTGAGAGTGCGAGGTGTGACCACAGCCGAAGGTGCAGCTCCTGCCATATCCGCCGCGGCACCCCCGGTCCTCGACCGGCGCTCGCGCAACATCGTGTTCGGCACGATCATGCTCGGCGTGCTGCTGGCGGCCCTCGACCAGACGATCGTGGGCACGGCGCTGCCCACGATCGTGGCGGACCTCGGCGGCGGCGACCACATGTCCTGGGTGGTGACCGCCTACCTGCTCACCGAGACGGTCGCGACCGTGCTCGTCGGCAAGTTCGGCGACCTCTTCGGCCGGAAACTGGTCTTCCAGGTCTCCGCCATCGTCTTCATCACCGGTTCGTTCCTGTGCGGCCTCGCGAGCAACATGACCCTGCTCATCGTGTGGCGCGGCATCCAGGGCATCGGCGCCGGCGGGCTGATGGTCACCGCGATGGCGCTCATCGCCGATGTGGTCCCCCTGCGCGAACGCGGAAAGTACCAGGGCGCGATCGGCGCCGTCTTCGGCGTCGCGACGGTGATCGGGCCGCTGCTCGGCGGACTCTTCACCGACCACCTGACCTGGCGCTGGGCGTTCTACGTCAACGTGCCGATCGCGATCCTGGTCGTGGTGGCGGCCGCGAAGACGATCCCGTCCGTACGCGCCGTCGGCAAGCCGGTCATCGACTACCTGGGCATCGCCATGGTCGCGATCGGCGCGAGCGCGCTGATCCTGGCCACGAGCCTGGGCGGGAACGAGTACGCCTGGAGCTCGCCGCTCATCGTCGGGCTCTTCGTCGGCGGTGTCGTGGCGCTGGCGCTGTTCTGCCTGGTGGAGGTGCGCGCCGCGCAGCCGATGCTGCCGATGCGGCTGTTCCGCAACCCGGTCTTCTCGGTCTGCTCCGTCCTCAGCTTCGTCGTCGGCTTCGCGATGCTCGGCGCGATGACCTTCCTGCCCACGTACCTGCAGTACGTGGACGGGGACTCGGCCACCGTCTCGGGCGTACGGACGCTGCCGCTGGTCATCGGCCTGCTGATCGCGTCGGTCTTCAGCGGCAACGTCACGAGCAAGACCGGTCACTACCGGATCTTCCCGATCGTCGGCTGCGCCGTGATGGGCCTCGGGCTCTACCTCCTCTCCCGGATGGGACCGCAGTCCGGCGCCTGGCTGGAATCCCTGTACATGTTCGTCCTCGGAACCGGCATCGGCCTGTGCATGCAGGTGCTGACCATCGCCGTGCAGAACACCGTGGACTACGCCGACCTCGGCACCGCGACCTCGGGCGTCACCTTCTTCCGTACGCTCGGCAGCGCCTTCGGGACCGCCGTCTTCGGCACGATCTACGCCAACACCCTGAAGCCCGCGCTGGCGAAGGGCGTGGAGGAGGCCGCGCGCGCCACCGGACAGGACCCGCAGCAGCTGGGCGCCGCGGCGCAGAGCCCGCAGGGCGTGCAAGGCATGGATCCGGCGGCGGCCGGGCCGGTCATCAACGCGTACGCGGAGACCCTGCACACGGTGTTCCTGTGGACCGTGCCGGTGGCGGTGGTCGGATTCGTCGTCGCGCTGTTCCTCAAGCAGGTCAAACTGCGCGACAGCGCACGGGCCGGTTCCACGGACATGGGCGACGGCTTCGGCTCGCCGGCCACGGCCTCCGGGGACTCGGCGAAGCTGCTGGAACTGGCGGTCGGCAAGCTGGTGCGGAGCATGGGGCCGGAGACGGCGCGCGGGATCGTGAACTCCTCCGACACCCGGCTGGACATGGCGGGCGCGTGGGCGGTGATGCAGGTGGACCTGCTGACCCGCACCGTCGGCTACGCGAGCCTGGGACTCATCGCGTCGCGCCGGCACCTGCCCCCGGAGGTCCTGCTGCCGGTCTTCGAACGGATGGTGGACGAGGGCTACATGACGCGGCAGAACGGCTTCTACACGCAGACCCCGGCGGGGGAGCGGGAAGCGGGCGTCATCTCGGACGCGTGGGCCAAGTGGCTCGGCGACCAGCTGGAGAAGGACCGGGGCCGACCGCGCAGCGCGGAGCTGCGGGCCGCGGCGGACGCGATCGCCAAGCGCCTGCTCGCGGAGGACCTCGGGGACGGGAACTTCGCCCCGCGCTCGATGGCGGGGCGGCCGTAGCCCGGATCCGGGGAACTTCCCGGCGGGTCCGGACGTCTGGTGGGGAAACGGGTTCTACAGGCTCTACAGGTTCTACGGGTACGGGGGTGCCGGGATGCGGATCACACTGGCAGAAGAGATCATGCTGCTGTCGCTGGACGACGAGTCCGGGTCGGTCAAACAGCGGCAGTCGGTGGGCTGGGCCGTGGCGGGTGCGCTCCTGCTCGACCTGGTCCTCGCGGAGCGGGTACGGGTCTCGGGCAAGTACATGGAGCTCGTGGACGCCCCGCCCACGGGGGAGGAACTCCTCGACGGCCGGATCGAGTCGATACGGGCCTGGATGCGCGGCCGCGCCAGGCGCCGGGTGACCGAATGGCTGACGAAGGACCAGGCCAAGGCCGTCGGCCCGGTCGTGGAGCGGCTGTGCGGGCGCGGGGTGGTCGTGGAGGAGCGGCGCAAGGCCCTCGGGCTGTTCCCGGTACGCCGCTATCCGGAGGCCGACGGGGCGGTCGAGCGCGAACTGCGCGAGCGGCTCGCCGCCGCGGTCTCCAAGGGCGCGGAACCGGACGAGCGCACCGCGAGCCTCATCGCGGTGATCCACGCCGCCGGCCTGCACGGCCTGGCCTTCCCGGGAATCCCGCGCAAGGAGATCACCGCACGCACGGCGGCGATGGCCGACGGCGAGTGGGCCGCCGAGAGCATCCGCACCGCGATCCGCGACATGCAGCTGGCGATGGCCGCGATCACGGTGGCCACGACGGCGGCCACCGCGGCGACGGCGGCGGGCTAGGACCCGGCCCAGGGCCGCCGGGCGCTAAGGCGTCTGCGTGGGGTAGTCGTACGAGGCCACGTGCGGGAGGGTCCGGGTGAGTTCGGGCCGCCAGGCGCGCAGGACGGCCGCGGACGGGGCGTAGAGGGCCGCCGGGAGTTCGGCCGGGGCGAACCAGGACCAGCGGGCGATCTTGTGGGGCTCGGTGACCGTGGCAGTGCCCTCGGCCGCCGAGGTGACGGCCGCAGCCGTCAGCCGGGTCAGGCCGGAGCCGGCGTCGAGCAGGATGGAGACGATCCGGATCTGCTCGGGGGCGGCCCGCAGCGCGGTCTCCTCGGCCAGTTCGCGGGCGGCCGCCTGCTCGAAGCCCTCCCCGGGGTCGACCTTGCCGCCGGGCAGTTCCCAGCGCCCGTCGTGCGCCCGGCCGAGCAGCACCCGGCCGTCGTCGCCGACCACGACCACGCCGACTCCGACGACGGCGTGGGGTCGGGGGACCGCGCGTGCGGTGGGTTCGCCGGGTGCTGTGCTCATGGGCCGTCCTTCGGTGGTTCGGTGGATCGGTGTGCCGGGGCGGTGCGCGGAGCGGCCCGGCTGTGACCCTACGTCCAAGCCGGCCGTGCGGGTTTCGGCCGGGCGCGGCCCGCGCAGGCTTCCCGCGGTCCGATCGTCGTACGG
Source organism: Streptomyces sp. GL_141 (assembly GCF_057834385.1). Lineage (NCBI taxonomy): Bacteria > Bacillati > Actinomycetota > Actinomycetes > Kitasatosporales > Streptomycetaceae > Streptomyces > Streptomyces sp. GL_141. Next base: position 1,175,343 of record NZ_CM174402.1, on the reverse strand, counting down.
CGCGTCGGTTCATCGACTCACCGGTCGACCGCTCGCCACGGCGGTACGGGCCGAGCCGGGGGTGGTCGCGCGGTACGGGGAGCCGGTGAGCGGGCTGATCGCGGAGGCGGGTGGGGGTGCGGACGGGGGAGTGGCAGGGAGCGCGGCCGGGGCTGTTGCTTCCAGGGTGAGGGTGACGGGAGTGACCACGGAGGCGGGGGTCTACGAGGGAGACCTCGTCGTGGACGCGGGCGGCCGGCGCGGCGGCTCCGATCGGTGGCTGGCGGCGATCGGCTGCCGGCCCGGCGTCGTGGAGCGAGCGGCACCGCACGGGCCTCGCCTACTTCTGCCGCTGGTACCGGCCGCCCGAGGGCCGCGAGGAGGGGCCGCGGCGCCCCTGGGCGGTGGCGGGCGGCAGCTTCGCCGGATGCGCGGTCTTCCCGGCCGACAACCGGCTGTTCGCCGTGACGCTGTTCGTGCACACCGGGGACGCCACGCGGTCCGCGCTGCGCGATCCGGCCGTGTTCGAGGCCGCCGCGCGGGCCTTCCCGCCCGGCGCGGCCTGGCTGGGGCTGGGCGCCGAACCGCTGTCCGGGGTACTGGCCTCGGGCGGGCTGGACAACCGCTGGAGCGCCCTGGCCGACGAGCGGGGCCCGGTGGTCAGCGGCTTCGTGCCGGTCGGAGACGCCGTCACCCATACCAACCCGACGCTCGGGCAGGGCGCTTCGCTCACCTTGTGGGCCGCGCGCAGGGTGGCCCGTACGGCCCACCAGGACCCGGGATCGGTGCGGTTCGCCGCCGAGTACCACGCGTGGGCGGTGCGCACCCTCAAGCCCTGGTTCGACTTCCAGGTGGTCGCGGACGGGGCCATCGGGGAGCGGTTCCGGGCCCGCGCCGGGCGCGCGGGGACGGCCCGCGAGATGGCCGCGCTGTTCGACTGTGCGCTGGAGGACCCGGAGGTGATGCGGGCCCGCGCCCGGGTCCGCCACCTGGCCGATCCGCCGGAGCGGACGTACGCCGACCCGGAGATCCGGGCGCGGGTGGCGCGCTGGCTGGCGGCGCGGCCCGACTACGCACCGAACACCGCCGGCCCGAGCCGGGCGGAGTGGGAGAAACTGACGGCGCGCTGAGGGCCGGGGTCCGCGGCCCTCGGTGAGCAGGGCCGCGCGGCTCCCGTGCCGCCCGGCCGTGCAGCGGGCCTCAGGTCGCCTTCGTGCTCAGGACCTCGGCGAGGTCGTAGCCGACGACCTCCTCCAACTGGGCGTACGTACAGCTCCGCGGCTCCCGGTCCGGCCGCATCCGGCGGAACTGCGCGGTGTGCCGGAACCGGTCGCCCTCCATGTGGTCGTAGGCCACCTCGCAGACCCACTCGGGGCGCAGCGGTACCCAGGACAGGTCCTTCTTTCCGGTCCAGCGGCTCTGCGCGCCGGGCAGCCGGGCGCTCTCGTGGGCGGTCTCCTCGGCCCAGGCGGCCCAGGGGTGCCCCGCCGGGTCGGGCATCCGGAGCGGGTCGAGCTCGTCGATCAGCTCGGCGCGGCGCTTCATCGGGAAGGCGGCGCAGACGCCCACGTGCTGGAGGGTGCCGTGGGCGTCGTACAGCCCCAGGAGCAGCGATCCGACAATCGGACCGCTCTTGTGGAAACGGAAACCCGCGATCACGGTGTCGGCCGTACGCTCGTGCTTGATCTTGAACATGAGGCGGGCATCGGGCCGGTAGGGGAGATCGAGGGGTTTGGCGACGACCCCGTCGAGCCCGGCGCCTTCGAATCGTTCGAACCACTCCCGTGCGAGCGCGGGGTCGGTGGTCGCGGGCGCGAGGTGGACGGGGGGCCGGGCGGTGGAGAGCATGCTGGTCAGGGCGGCACGACGGACGGCGAGCGGTGCGTCGAGGAGGGCCTCGTCGCCCAGCGCGAGCAGATCGAAGGCCACGAACGAGGCCGGGGTCGTCTCGGCGAGCAGTTTCACCCGGGAGGCGGCGGGATGGATCCGCTCGCTGAGCCGGTCGAAATCGAGCCGGGCGCCCTGGATGACGACGATCTCGCCGTCGACGACGCAGCGGTCGGGCAGATTCTCCTTCAGCGCCGCCGCCAGTTCGGGAAAGTATCTGGTCAGGCTCTTGCCCGTGCGGCTGCCGATCTCGATCTCGTCCCCGTCCCGGTGGACGATCGCACGGAAGCCGTCCCACTTGGCCTCGTACTGCATGCCCGGGGGGATCGCGGACACGGATTTGGCGAGCATCGGCTTCACGGGTGGCATGACCGGCAGATCCATGTCTCCGATTCTGGGGTGGTACGCCCGCGCCCGCTCGGTGTGCGGGTCCGCGCGGGTCCGCCTACCGTGGCGCACATGGGTGCAGCGGGCAAAGCGATCGAGCTGGAGGCGGGCGGCCGGGCCGTCCGGCTGTCCAGTCCGGACAAGGTGTACTTCCCCGAGCGCGGCCTCACCAAGGGGGACGTGGCCGCCTACTACCTCGCGGTCGCGGACGGGATCACCCGCGCCCTGCGCAACCGGCCCACGACCCTGGAGCGGTTCCCGGACGGGGTGGAGGGAGAGTCCTTCTTCCAGAAGCGGGCCCCGAAGAACCTGCCCGACTGGATCCCCACCGCCCACATCGCCTTCCCGAGCGGACGCACCGCCGACGAGATCTGCCCGACCGAGCCGGCCGCCGTCCTGTGGGCCGCCAACCTGGGCTGCCTCACCTTCCACCCCTGGCCGGTCCGTCGGGACGATACGGACCGTCCCGACGAACTGCGCATCGACCTGGACCCGCAGCCGGGCACCGACTACCACCACGCGGTCGCGGTCGCCCACGAACTGCGCGTACTGCTGGAGGAGTTGGGCCTGCGCGGCTGGCCCAAGACCTCGGGCGGCCGCGGGCTGCACGTGTTCGTGCCGATCGCACCGCGCTGGACCTTCACGGAGGTCCGCAGGTGCGCCATCGCGATCGGCCGGGACCTGGAGCGCCGGATGCCGGGCAAGGTCACCACCGCCTGGTGGAAGGAGGAGCGCGGCGAGCGGATCTTCGTCGACTACAACCAGACGGCGCGCGACCGCACCATCGCCTCCGCGTACTCCATCCGCCCGCGCCCGCACGCCCCCGTCTCCGCGCCGCTGCGCTGGGACGAGCTGGACGAGGCGGAGCCGCGCGACTTCGACATCGTGACGATGCCGGCCCGCTTCGCGGAACTGGGCGACCTGCACGCGGACATGGACGAGCACGCCTTCGCCCTGGACGCCGCGCTGGAACTGGCCGACCGCCACGAACACGACCACGGCCTGGGAGACATGCCGTACCCCCCGGACTATCCGAAGATGCCGGGCGAGCCCAAGCGCGTCCAGCCGAGCCGCGCGAAGCACGAGGACTGATCGGCAAGGCGCGCCCTAGGCCCGGGGGAGGCGGCGCAGGGCGGTGGTGAAGGCGGAGTCGCGGCGGGCGTCGAACTCCGCCTCGGTGAAGACCGGGGTGGTGACGTCGACCGGGATGCCCGGACCGTCGAAGGTCTTCCCGGTACGGGTCAGGAACTGCTCGTTGGGCAGGCCGAGTTCCCAGCCGTTGGGGAGGGTGCGGCCGAGGACGTCGGAGAAGACGCCCTGGGTCGGCTCGCCGATGCGCTCCGTCCGGCCGGGGCGCTCCAGCAGGGCCTGGGTGAAGGTCTCGCCCGCACTCAGGGTGGAGCCGCCGGTGAGCACGGCGACCGGTCCGGTGTAGCGGGGGCCCCGCGCGGGCTGGACGTACAGGGGTTGCGGGCGGGTGAACCGGCTCGCGTCGGCGGGGTCGTCGCGTACGCGCTTGGCGTAGGCGAAGTACGGGCGGTCCGTGAGCCGGGCCGCCAGGCGCAGGCCGAGCTCGTCGGAGCCGCCGCCGTTGATGCGCAGATCGATGACCAGTCCGCGCAGGCGGGCGGTGCGCTCGGTGGTGAAGACGCTCTCCAGGGCGCGGTCGAGCTCGGCGCTCTCGGAGGCGAAGTCACCGCTCGCGGTGTATCCGCCGAAGCCGGAGAGGCGTAGGTAGCCGCGGCCGTCGGGCAGGTCGGCGTAGGAGATGCGTCCCTGGGCGAACTCCTGCGGGGCCCGGCCGTCGAGGTCCACCTCCTGGATGTACGCCTTGACGCGGGTCTCGAGTTCGAGGGTCGGCATCACGGTGCCCGGGCGTACCTTGCCGAAGAACCGGTCGCCGCCGTCCGAGAGGTGGACGTGCGCGTCGTGCAGCGGGGCGAGCATCTCCTCGAAGACGGCGAAGAGTTCGTCCTCGGTGGTGCCGGCGTGCACCCGGGGGCGGTGGCTCTCGCGTACGGCGTTCCAGTCGACGCCCTTGGCGGCGAAGAAGGGGTAGTTCTCGGCGAAGGTCTGCCAGAACACGTCGAAGGTGGCGACCGGGTCCGAGGCGGGGCCGGGCTCCTGGGCCTCGCGGCAGCGCTCGGGCAGGGAGGTGAGGCGCCGGGTCGCGCGGTCGCCGACCGAGCCTTCGACGTGCACCGATCCGGGGCGCACGGTGAGCACCTCGTCGTCCTCGGTGGCGTAGCGGAAGGCTGCCGAGCCGCCGCTGCCCGGTACCCGCCGTGCGCTCGCGCCGGGCAGGCAGCTGATCCCGGTGACCTGGTACTCCTGGAGCCGTCCGGCCTCCACGCGGAGCACGGTGCCGTAGCCGTCGAGCCGCCAGATCCCGACCGGTCCGACCGGTCCGACCGGGCCGGTGGGTGGGTGGCCCGAGGTGGCGGTGGCGGCCGCGGCGGGACCCGCGGTGGTGACCGCGAGGGCGAGGAGCACCGCGGCCGCGGCCGCCCGCCGGTGCCGCATGCCTTTGCGTGAGCGAGTGCCCGTGCTTGTGCCCGTGCTTGTGCCCGTACCGGTCATCGTGCTGTCCCCGTTCGCCGACGTCTCCCTTGACTCGGACCAGGATCCGGGGCGGACGGGGGCCGAGGACATCCGGCGGCCCACCCGGCCCAGGTGGGGGTACCCCCCCCGGGCGCGCCCGGGGGTCCGGCGGGGGTGGTCATCACATTCCTTGATACGGAAGGCAGTTCGTCCTGGTTTGCGGATCGGCGTCGTCTACCTTCGTTGGCGGGGGCGGTCCTGCGAGGAAGCCTGCTCGTGCCATCCATTTATAACAACACGAACGATCGTGCTAATATTTTGCCATCATCCTGACCCGCCGGCACCGCCGGCCACTCTGAGGAGATCCGGAGAACCGGGCATGCACCCCATGGCTTCACTCCTGAGCACCACCCTCAACATCACCGCCCGGGTCGCCCCGGGCCCGGTCGGGCGGGTGGCGTTCGCGCTGTTCGTGCGGCCGCTCGGCCGGCCGAAGGTGAAGCCGGGCGAAGCCGGGGTCATGGCCCGGGCCGTGACCGGGCGGCTCGTCGTGGACGGGATACCCGTGACCACGTACCGCTGGGGCGACGGCGACCGGCCGGTCCTCATCGTGCACGGCTGGACCTCGCGTGCCTCGCGCTTCGCCGGGTTCGTCGAGGCGCTGCTGGCCGAGGGCCGGACCGTGGTCTCCTTCGACGCACCCGGTCACGGAGCGTCCGGAGGCCGGGCCACCACCATCCTCCGGCAGCGCGAGATCATCCGCCGACTGCGGGCGCGGCACGGGGAGTTCTCCGCCGTCCTGGCCCACTCCTTCGGGGTGGTCTCCACCTTCTTCGCGCTGCGCGACGGGATCCGTGCCGACCGGATCGTCGGCATCGGCGCCATCGCCGACTTCGACTTCCTCGCCGCGCGGTTCCGCGCGATGCTGGGCGTGAACCAGGCCGTCGAGGACGCCATGCGGCGCCACGTACAGCGCCGGCTCTTCCCGACCGAGCCCGACATCTGGCCCCGCCTCGGCGCCTGTCACCACCCCGAGGAGGTCCCCTCGGAGATCCTGCTCGTGCACGACGCGGACGATGACACCGCGGCCCCCGCCCAGTCCCGCGCCATCGCCACGGCCTACGGGGAGCGGGCCCGCCTGATCGAGACCAGCGGCCTCGGCCACCGCCGCGTCCTCCTCGACAAGGGCGTCATTGCCGCCGCCGTCGAGTTCCTGACCGCACCCCCGTCGCAGACCCGTGCGGCGAGCCCGGCCGAGACCGCGGGAGCCACCCGATGACCTCCACCCGCCCCGAACCCGACGCGCCCGCGTCCGCCGCCGGCTCCGCCGCCACGCCCGATTCCGGGTGGCACGGGGTCGAAGGCGGCCCCGGCGGCGGGCGGGTGCTCGCGCTGGCCAGCGCCGTCACCTTCCTCGCCTTCCTCGACGCCACCGTCGTCAACGTCGCCTTCCCCGACCTGCGCAGGGCCTTCCCCGAGGTGTCGCCCGCCCGCCTGACCTGGGTCGTCAGCGCCTACGCCGTCCTGTTCGCCGCGCTGCTCGCCGCGGCCGGCCGGCTCGCGGACACCCTGGGCCGCCGGGCCCTCTTCCTCGGCTCGACCCTCGCCTTCACCCTGACCTCGCTCGCCGCCAGCGCGGCCCCCACCGCCGACCTGCTCATCGTGGCCCGCGCCCTCCAGGGAGCGGCCGCCGCCGGGATGATCCCCGCCGCGCTGGGCCTCGTACTCGCCCACACGCCGCCCGCCCGCCGGGCCGCCGCCCTCGGCGCCTGGTCGGCCGCGGGCGGACTGGCCGCCGCCGTCGGCCCGAGCATCGGCGGACTGCTCGTCGAGTGGTGGGACTGGCGCGCGATCTTCCTCGTCAACGTCCCGCTCGGACTGGCCGTCGCCTGGGCGGCCGCCCGCGCGATCCCCGGGGAGCCGCGCACCGCACGCCGCCTCCCCGACCCCGTCGGTACGACGGCCCTCGCCCTCGGCATCGGGGGAGTGGTGGCCGGGCTGTCCCAGGGCGCGGAGTGGGGCTGGACCGACCCCAAGGTGCTCGTCCTGGTCATCGGCGGGGCCCTGGCGGGCACCCTCGCGCTGCGCCGCTCGCGCAGTCATCCCGCGCCGGCCGTCGACCGGGACCTGTGGCGCGACCCGCTGTTCGCCCGCGCCAACATCGGCGCCCTGCTCTTCGGCATCGCCATGTACGCGTGGCTGCTGATGGGCCCGTCCTACCTCGTCGAGCGCTGGGACTATTCGGTCCTGCAAGCAGGCGTCGGCGTCACACCGGGCGCCGTCCTCGCCATGGCCGGCTCGCTCTTCGTCGGCCGCCGGGTCCCCGCCGGCCTCCAATGGGCCGCCGTCACCGTCGGCTCGCTGCTCTTCGCCGCCAACGCCCTGCTGCTGTGGGGCTGGGTCGGGGAGTCCACCTCGTACGCCCAGATCTTCCTGCCCGCCGCACTCCTCGGCGGTCTCGGCATCGGAGCCGTGCTGACCGCTCTCTCGACCACGGCCTCGGCCGGACTCCCGCCGCAGCGCTTCGCGGCCGGTACCGGCCTGCTGATGACGGCCCGCCAGCTCGGCGGGGCGCTCGGAGTCGCCGGTACGGCTGCCCTCCTCACCGGGGGCGGGGCCGGCGAACACTGGCGCGGGATCTTCCTGCTGATCGCGCTCTCCGCGCTCGCCGCGGCGGTCGCGGGCGCCGCGATGCGGCTCAGCGGCCGGTCGCGCCCGGAGCGGTCGCGGCCGGGAGGCTGACGGCCGGTGCGTCGACGGCGGAGAAGCCGGCGACCGGGAACGCGAGCACGGGCGGCCGCTCCGGGAGTTCCTCCGGGGCGGCCGTCGCCGCGCGCAGCCGGGAGAGGATGCCGCGCGCGGCCCGGTCGTAGGCCGTGGTGTCCTCGTGCAGCACGGAATGCGCGTTGGCCAGCTCCATCATCGCCATGATCTCGAAGGCGAGCTGCTCCACGTCCACGTCCGCGGCGGCCCCGCGGAACCCGCCCGCCAGCCGGGCCTCGTCGAGCAGCCGCTCGATGTACCGGGTCCAGTCGCCGCGGATCTTGGCGATCTCGTCGTGGACGGGCCCGGGACGCGAATCGAACTCGGCGGAGGCGGAGTAGAAGAAGCAGCCGCCGGGGAAGACGCGGCGGCCGGAGTAGCCGAGCCAGCTCTCGCACAGCCGCCACACCTTGGCGAGTCCGGCGGGCTCGTCCCGTACGGGCCGTACGACCTGCTCGACGAAGACGGCCCGGGCGGCCTGCACGGTGGCGAGCTGCAGCTCCTCCTTGGAGCCGAAGAGGGCGAACACGCCGCTCTTGCTCAGCCCCAGATCCGTGGCGATCTTCCCCAGGGACAGTCCTTCCAGGCCGTCCACCGAGGCGATGCCCATCGTCCGCTCCAGGACGGTCCGCCGCGTCTGGTTCCCGCGCTCCACGCGTCCGTCTGTCATACCGCCATGGTACCGAAGTCATCGCACGCACGGTCGTTCACTCTGTGCTGTTGATCAGGCGTTGATCGGACGTCCATCACCGGCGGACAGGCTCTGCGGCATGTCGATGAACACCACCGCCACCGATACCGCCACCGCCGCCCCGGCCTGGTACGAGCTCGCCCTCTGCGCCCAGACGGGCCCGGGCTTCTTCTTCCCGGAACCCGGCTCCTCGCTGCGCGACGCGAAGCGGCTGTGCGGGGCCTGCGAGGGCCGCAAGGCCTGCCTGGACTACGCCCTGACCAACGACGAACGCTTCGGCGTCTGGGGCGGCCTGTCCGAATCCGAGCGCCAGGCCCTGCGCCGCCGGCCCTGACCCGAACGACGGGCCCCGGCCGCAAGGCCCCCGACGGGCGGCGGCGTCACCCCAGCAGTTCCAGGATCCGCGAGGTCCCGGCGCCGCCCGGCGCCCCGGGCGTCCGGGGCGCCGGATCGGCGAAGGCGATCGTGTGCGCGACCGCCTCCAGGATGGCGGTGTACGCACCTGCGTGCTCGGTGGCCGCGCTGGTGAGGTCGAGCAGGAACAGGTGGCGGCCCTCCGGATGCGCCGTGACGGCCCTGGCCTGGAACAGCTCCCGGGCGGTGCCGGAGGCGGGGACGGTCCCGCAGACCAGGGCGCACGGGAGGCCCGATGCCAGGTCGACGAACCTGCGCGTCGAGTCGCTCCCGGAGGCGGACCGGGCGAGGGCCAGGGCCGTACGCGCCACACCGGCCCCGGACCCGGCCCCTGGCCCGAACTCGTCGGCGGGCCGGACGGAGAGGGAGAACAGCGAGGTGGAGACGGCCTCCGGGCCCTCGGGGTGGAGGCCGACCGCAGTGTGGACCAGGTGCAGGCCGGGCTGACCGGCGAGTTCGTCGAGGCGGTCCATCAGCCGGCCGAGCTGGGCCCCCGCACCGGTTCCGGGAGCGGCACCCGTGCCGTCGCCGGAGCCGCCCGAGCCGCCGAAGCCGCCGGAGCCGCCGAAGCCGCCGGAGTCACCGAAGCCGCCCAGGGCCCCCAGAACCCCGGCGACCTCCTCCAGGGCGCCCCGGTCCTCGGGGCCGATGTCGTGGAACCCGGGAGGCAGCCGGAACCAGACGGGTGGGACGTACCGGCTCGTCACGGCTGCACCAGCGTCCAGAGGCGGGCCGATTTCGCGACCGTGGACGGACCGTCCTCCACCGCGAGCCGGGTGCCGTCCACGGCTGTGGAGCCGCGGTCCACGGCGGCGTCGTCGCCGGTGTAGTCGGCGGCGGCCGTGGCCGCTCCGGTGGTGGCCACGGCCACCCCCACCCGCTCCCGGACCTCGGGCGTCGACGACCGCAGCGCCCACGCGGCGAGCGGGCTCTCCACCTTGCGCAGCTCGTCCGCGGTGTTCCACGTCGTGCGGGCGAAGGCACCCGCGCCCGGCGAGACACCCGCCAGGGCGCCGGCCTCGGGGACGGCCATGGCCGCGCGGGCCGCGACCGTACCGGCCCTCGCGCCCGAGGCGACGGCGGCCACGCCCGGTACGGCGCCGAGGCCGTCGCCGAGCAGGGTCACGCCGTTCTTCCAGAACGCTGCGTCGAACTTGCCCCGGGTGAAACCCTCGGCGAGCGGCTTGCGGAAGCCGGGGTCCGCCAGGTGCGCGGTCAGGGCGGCCAGCGAGAGCCCGCCCGCGACCAGCATGACCGCCATCCCGGCCGGCGGGAAGAAGAGGGCGATGCCCGCTCCGGCGGCTCCCAGGATGGCCGCGGCGTTCGAGAGGGCGTCGGCCGGATCGTCGACGATCTTGTTCCAGACCGACTCCAGCACCCCGGGTTCCTTCGGCGCCAGCCGCTCCGCCGTCGCGGTCAGCGTGTCCGCCACCCTGCGGGCCGCCGCCGCGTGCTCCGAGGCCAGTTCGCGGGCCAGCCGGCGGGCGTCGGTGAGGGCCTCCACGGTGGTGGCCGCGGCGGCCAGGGAGGCGTAGCGGGCGGCCAGGGTGCGGTGGGCGGCCAGGGTGTCGTGCCAGCCGGCCAGCTTGCGCGACGCCTCCGCCAGGGAGGTGTGGGCCGCGTGGAGGTGGCGGGGGAGCTCCTGCGACAGCGAGGCGCGGAAGGCGGTGGCGGCCTCGCCCTGCCAGGCCGAGCTGTGGGAGACCAGGGCGTCGACGACGCGGGAGGTCTCCGCGAGGCGGTCCGCGGAGGAGCCGAGCTTCTTCGCCAGGGCCCGTACCGCGTCGGGGCTCCCCGGAGCCGGATCGAAGCCGAGCGCGGAGAGACCGGCCGAGGAGGCGCCGGCCGAGCGGGAGCCGGCCGCGGAGGAGTCAGTCACGGGCGGACGCCGCCTGCCGGAAGGCCGCGCGGATGGCCTCGTCGAGCTCCGCGTAATCGGCGGCGCTGCGACGCACGCCCTCGCGCACGGTCTTGATCCGCCCGGCGAGCTCCTTGGTGCCGTGGCCCCATCTCTCCTGGAAGCCGTCGCACGCCGCGTCGAGGTCCGCCGTGCCCAGCTGGTCGGCCCGTACGTGGTCCAGCTCCCGCCGGGCCTCGCGGAGCGCGGCCAGCGAGGTGTCCAGGGCGTTGGCGAGGCGGGCCAGCTGGTCGATCTCGACGTGGAGCGGCGTCATGGCGGTCATGACGCGAAACCCTGGCAGAGCGGGGCTCTGCCAGGGCAATCGTCGTCACCCGCCCGAGCGAGCGGAAACCGGTCAGGTCGGCGGCCTCGGTGCGATCACGCGGTGCGATCAGAGGGTGCGACCAGGCGGTGCGATCGAGCGGTGCGATCAGGCCTTGCGGGCCGCGATGCGCGCCGCGCGGGCGGCCAGCCGCTCGTCGAACTTGCGGGCCTCGGAGTCCAGGCCGTCCATGAACAGACCCAGCTCCTCCTGGGCCTTCTGCCCGTCGGGGCCGAGGCCGTCGATGTCCATGATCTTCAGGAAGCGGATCACGGGGCTCAGCACGTCGTCGTGGTGGATCCGCAGGTTGTAGACCCCGCCGATCGCCATCTGCGCGGCCATCCGCTCGAAGCCGGGCATCCCGTGTCCGGGCATCCGGAAGTCGACCACGACGTCCCGTACGGCCTGCATCGTCAGGTCCGGGGCGAGCTCGAAGGCCGCGCCCAGCAGGTTGCGGTAGAAGACCATGTGCAGGTTCTCGTCCTGCGCGATGCGGGCCAGCATGCGGTCGCAGACCGGGTCACCGGACTGGTGGCCGGTGTTGCGGTGCGAGATGCGGGTCGCGAGCTCCTGGAAGGCCACGTACGCCACGGAGTGGAGCATCGAGTGGCGGTTGTCCGACTCGAACCCCTCCGACATGTGCTGCATCCGGAATGCTTCGAGCTTGTCCGGGTCCACGGCGCGCGAGGCCAGCAGGTAGTCGCGCATGACGATGCCGTGACGGCCTTCCTCGGCGGTCCAGCGGTGCACCCAGGTGCCCCAGGCGCCGTTGCGGCCGAAAAGCGAGGCGATCTCGTGGTGGTAGCTGGGGAGGTTGTCCTCCGTCAGCAGGTTCACGACGAGCGCGATCTTGCCGATCTCGGTGACCTTGGACTGCTGCGGGTCCCAGGCTTCGCCGTCCTCGAAGAAGCCGGGGAAGTTCCGGCCGTCGCTCCACGGGACGTACTCGTGGGGCATCCAGTCCTTGGTGACCTTCAGATGGCGGTTGAGTTCCTTCTCGACCACCTCTTCCAGCGCGAACAGCAGCTTGGCGTCCGTCCACGCCTCCGAGCTGCCGAGGTGGGGAGAGGTGATCGTCACGGGTACTCCTGAGTGCAAAGAGACTTACCTACGGTTCCGTAGCCTACGGAGTCGTAGGTTAAGCGCGACATCAAGACCAGCCAAGCCCCAAGGGGACCTCTGTCTGGTTACGTCCCGTTATCTGTGCAGTTTGAGGGGGGTGTGCAGTGGCCTGAAGGGACCAAAGTCATGCCAGAAGGTGGTCCGCTGCTCCCGCCTTGACGGCCGAGATCAGCGCACGGAGCGCATCGATCGAGTCGGTGACGTAGGCGGCGGAGTCGGTGGTTCCGATGTACGCCTTCCCCTCGGCGTCCCGCCCGAAGCGGAAACAGTTCGCCCCCTCGCTGCAGAAAGCCTCGTCCCAGGCGATGCCGGCCGTCGCGGACGGGGTCGCTGGGGTGGTCGCGGTCGTGGTCGTCGTGCCCATGTCGTTCTCTCGTCTCCTCGTCGGATCCGGCTCGGTGGTCAGTCAGCCGGTCGGCCGGTCGGCCCGGTCAGAGGGTTTGCGCGATGGCGCGGATGAAATCGCGGGAGTCGCGGGCCGGCAGTGCCAGGGAGCGCAGCCGCTCCAGCAGGCCCCGGTAGCGGAGCAGCTTCATCTGCGAATCCAGCAACATCGAGCCGTGCGAACTGTCCAGCTGCACGGTGTCCAGCTCGCTGATCGTGGCGGCCGCATACGTGAAGGACTGGCCTGCGCCGGGGAACCCGCCGGCGGTGAACGGAATCACGCGGACGGTCGTACGCGCCCGCTCCGACTGTTCCAGTATGTGTTCGAGCTGCGCCCTGGCCACCTTCGGACCGCCGAACTGCATGCGCAGCGCGGCCTCGTGCACGACCGCCTCGTACAACGGCGGTGCCTCGCGCGCGAACACTTGCTGGCGGTGCATCCGCAGGGCGAGCCGCGCCTGCAGGTCGGGCTCGGGCAGCGGCGGGTCTGCGGTGTCGAACACGGCCCGCGCGTGCGCCTCGGTCTGCAACAGCCCGGGTATGTGCGTGGTCACGGCGGTGTGCAATGCGACGGAGTGGTGCTCCAGTTCGCAGATGTCCAGGAGTGCGGGCGGCAGCATCCCCCGGTGCTGCTCCCACCATCCCTTCTCGCGCTCCTGGGCCATGGAGGCGAGCAGGTCGACCAGCCCCGTGTCGGGGCAGTCGTAGTTGAAGGCGAGGGTGCGGACACGCTCGGCGCCGATCGCGATCCGGCCGGATTCGATGTTGGGGATCCTGGTGCGGTCCACCCCCATGAGCGCGGCCGCCTGCTGTACCGACATGCCCGACTGCTCGCGGAGTTTGCGCAGCTCGGAGCCCAGGCGCTGCTGGCGCGCGGTCGGCGTACTCCTCGGTGGCACGGGTCCCCTCTCCTCCGGCCGGGGCATGCAGGAGTGCCCTCACGAGTCCGGAAATGCCATGAGAAAACATCAAGTCGTCGTACAAGTAGTAGCACTGTGCACCACGTTGCGCTACGGTCGGTAGCGCAAGTCTCACACGGGGCGACCTCCAGCTCTTGTACGACCACACGGCCATCAGCGCATTCAGCACCTCAGAACCTTGGAGCAGCACGATGACGGGCACTCTCCGTGGCCTGCGCTCGGTCCACGAGTTCCGGCAGGCACCGCCAGGGGCGGAGAAACTGAGCTACTCCATAGGCCTGCCGGGCGGCGCCCACTGTGCGGGCAGCGCCCGGGGCGCCCTGCGGTCCCTGCTCGACCGGCACGGACTGCCCGACCTGTGCGACAACGCGGCCCTGGCCGCCTCCGAACTCGTGGCCTGCGCCTACCGGTTCACGCCCGACAAGGAGATGGTGCTCAAGGTCCGCTGGCAGTTCGACGCGCTGCGGATCGTCGTCTTCGACCAACACCCGGCCCACTCCTCGCCCGAGGCGAGCGAGGAGTGCCGGCGCCGGCGCAGCCGCGGGATGTGGCTGCTGTCGGCGGTGGTCGAGGCCTGCGGCGGGGACTGGGGTCTGACCCCGGTGCTCACCCCGATGGGCGGCACCAAGTCCTGGGCCTTACTGCCCTTGCCGCGTTAGCCGTGCCACAGCGAGCGGTGGACCTCCTCGGCCGTCGTCGGCCGCAGCCCGTCGTCGAGCAGCAGCCACCGCGTGATGCCGATCGACTTCAGGAACGGCACGTCGTGGCTCGCCACCACGAGCGCCCCTTCGTAGGAATCCAGCGCATCGGTCAACTGCCTTACGCTCGCCAGGTCCAGGTTGTTCGTCGGCTCGTCCAGCATGAGCAGCTGAGGGGCCGGCTCCGCGAGCAGCAGCGCCGCCAGCGTCGCCCGGAACCGCTCGCCGCCCGACAGGGTGCCGGCCGGCCGGTCCGCCCGCGCACCCCGGAACAGGAAGTGCGCGAGCCGCGCCCGGATCAGGTTGTTCGTCGCGTGCGGGGCGAACCGCGCCACGTTCTCCACGACCGAGCGCTCGTCGTCCAGTACGTCCAGCCGCTGCGGCAGGAACCGGGCCGGGACGTGGGTCACCGACTCGCCCGACAGCGGGGCCATTTCCCCCGCGATCGTGCGCAGCAGTGTGGTCTTGCCCGAGCCGTTGGCCCCCACCAGTGCGATCCGCTCCGGACCGCGCAGCTCCCACTCGCCCGCGATCGCGGAGCCGTGGACCGGGTGCAGCGCGCTCAGGGTGAGCACGCGGCGGCCCGGCGGGACCTGGGTGGCGGGCAGTTTGATCCGGATCTCGGCGTCGTCGCGCACCGCCAGCTCCGCCTGGTCGAGGCGTTCCTCGGCCTCGGCCAGCTTCTCGGTGTGCATGATGCGGTGCTTGCCCGCCGATTCCTGCGCCGCGCGCTTGCGGGCACCCATGACGATCTTCGGCTCGCGCTTGTTCTCGAACATCTTCTGGCCGTACCGCTTGCGCCGGGCCAGTTTGGCGTGCGCCTGCGCCAGTTCGCGCTTCTGGCGCTGTACGTCGCCCTCCGCGACCCGGACCATCCGCTCGGCCGCCTCCTGCTCGGCCGCGAGCATCTCCTCGTAGTCCGTGAAGTTGCCGCCGTACCAGCGGAGTTCGCCGTCGCGCAGGTCCGCGATCTGGTCGACCCGGTCCAGCAGTTCCCGGTCGTGGCTGACCAGGAGCATCACCCCGGACCAGGATTCGACGGCCGAGTACAGCCGGCGCCGGGCCCGCAGGTCGAGGTTGTTGGTGGGCTCGTCCAGCAGCAGGACGTCCGGACGGCCCAGCAGCAGGGCGGCCAGCCGGAGCAGTACGCATTCCCCGCCGGACAGTTCGCCGGTGGTGCGGTCCAGTCCGATCCGGCCCAGCCCGAGCTGGTCGAGCGTGGCGAGGGCCCGTTCCTCCACGTCCCAGTCGTCGCCGACGGCCGCGAAGTTGGCCTCGGTCGCCTCGCCCGCCTCGATGGCGTGCAGGGCGGCCCGGGTGGTGTGGACGCCGAGCGCCTCGTCCACCCGTAGGGAGGTGTCGAAGGTGACGGTCTGCGGCAGCTGGCCGACGGTGCCGGCCACGGTCAACTGGCCGTCGGTCGGGGTCAGTTCCCCGGCGATGAGCTTCAGCAGGGTGGACTTCCCGCAGCCGTTGCGACCGATCAGGCCGGTACGGCCGGGGCCGACGGCCAGCTGGAACCCGTCGAAGACGGGGGTTCCGTCGGGCCAGTCGAAGGACAGGTCGGAGCAGGTGATGAACGTGGGAGCAGGACTCATGGAGGCCTCCAGGTTGCGTGAGTGGTGAGTGCAACGCGGGGGAGACACAGGAGACCGCGGATGAGGGCGGTGGTCGGTGTCTCGGACCTCAGAGAAGCAACGTCCTGCTCCGTTTCGACGGCGATGGGGCGTCTACGAAGCTACGGGGCGGCCGGAGCGGCGGGCAAGCGAATTAAACGCGGCGGGCGGAGCGTCAGCAGGAGTCGCGCATCAGCTCGGCGAGGCTCTGGTCCATGTCGAGGTACAGGTGCTCCAGGCCGGGCGGCACGATCGTCGAGGCCCGCTCCAGGAAGCGGTGCAGCTCCGCGGTCACCATCAGCACGATCGCGACCCCCTCGGGGGCGTGGAACTCCACGGTGGTCCGGTCGGCGTCGTACGGGCGCACGCGCACGTCCCCGCAGCCGGACGGGCGGTTCAGCCCGTACTCCAGCAGCTCCCGCGAGAACGTCCACGAGACCTCGACGCCCTCCAGGGTCGCGGGCGCGGGGAAGGCCATCCGGACGGCGAAGGGATCCGACCGGTCGTAGCAGAGCGTGACGGGTACGGTGTCGACCTTCGGTGCGGTGGCGACCAGTCGGGCCTGCACGGCCTGCTCGATGACAGTGATCAAGGCTCGCTCCCTTGCGGCGGATCTCGTGCCGGGCCCCGGGGTGGGGGTCCGGCAACGGGATAGACGCGTGAAGTGGCGAATCCGTGCACGCGACCTGGAGTGAGCTGTGTCACCGAATGGCCGGAACATGCCTGTGTGATCGCACAGGGTGACGGGTGGCGCGGGCATCCGGGGTCCGTCGGCAGGCCCCGAACCGGCCGCAGTACGGCTGGTTCCCGCTCACTCCACAGGCCCAAGGCAGGCTCCGGACCGCCTTGAGCGGACCGTCCGGAGCCTCCCCGCTAGACCACCGGGCTCTCCCGCACCGTCGCCAGGTCCGCCGAGGTCTTCGTCGCGATGAACTCGGTGATGCGGTAGGCGCAGACGCCCGCCACCGTGAAGGGGTCCCCGGCCGCGATCTTCTCGATCTCCGCGCGGGACACCCCGCCGGCCAGGATCATGCCGCCGTCGCGCGGGACCTTGCGGCCCGAGGCGAGGAAGATGCCGGCGGCGTAGTAGCCGTCCAGCCAGGCGATGTGCGCGTCCATCTCCTCTTCGACGGCTTCGACGGGCGCGGTGTAGGTGAGCTCCATGACGAACATGATCGCCAGGCTACTCTCGCACCACTATGACACGTGCGAATACCCCCGCCGACGAGGCCGGGGCCAAGGCGATACAGGACGAACTGCGCGACCGGGTCGTCCTGGACGAGACGGGACCCCCGCCCGGCGAAGGGCTGATCGCGGGGGTGGACGTGGCCTACGACGACGAGCGCGACCTGGTGGCCGCCGCGGCCGTCGTCCTGGACGCCGCCACCCTGCGGGTCGTCGAGGAGGCCACCTCCGTCGGCCGCGTCAGCTTCCCCTACGTACCCGGACTGCTCGCCTTCCGCGAACTGCCGACCGTGCTCGCCGCACTGGAGGCGCTGACCGTCACGCCCGGTCTGGTCGTCTGCGACGGCTACGGGCTGGCCCACCCGCGCCGCTTCGGGCTCGCCTGCCACCTCGGGGTGGTCACCGGACTGCCCGCCATCGGCGTCGCGAAGAACCCGTTCACCTTCACCTACGAGGAACCGGGCGCCCGGCGCGGGGACCTCTCCCCGCTCCGCGCACCCGACGGCGAGGTCGTCGGGCGGGCGCTGCGCACCCAGGACGGGATCAAGCCCGTGTACGTCTCGGTGGGCCACCGGATGTCCCTGGACAACGCCTGCGCGCACGCCCTGGCGCTGAGCCCCCGCTTCCGGATCCCGGAGACCACCCGGCACGCCGACTCGCTGTGCCGGCGGGCCCTGCGCGAAGCCACCGCGTAAGGCCGCCCGAGCCCGCCCGCCCGCGCCGCGCCTCAGTCGGAGGCCGCCACCCGGAAGCGGATGCCCGCGTGTCGGAGCCGGTCCAGCAGGGCGTCGCCCATCGCGACGGCGGTGGTCAACTGGCCGGACAGCTCGGGCAGGGCGTCGTAGGCGAGGCAGAGCGCGGACTCCGCGAACATCTTCGCGGTCTCCCCGTACCCCGGGTCGCCGCCCGAGACCTCGGTGAAGACCCGGCGGCCGCCGCCCTCGCCCACGAACCGCACGCTGAACCAGCTCCGCGCCCGCCGCTCCGCGTCCGGGCCCTGGCCCGGCTCCCAGCGGTCCGCCAGCCACTGGCGCACCGGCGGGATCTGCGCGAGGGCGGCCACCCCGCCGACCGCCGCCGTACCGCCCACGGCGACGGGCAGGTGCCGTACGGAAGCGTAGTGGCGGTAGCGGAAGTCCGGGCCGTACCGCTCCAGCGCGGCCGCCGACCGGGCCACGACCTGGACGTCCAGGACGGGCAGCGGCACGGCCCAGGTGCCGGTCTCCCGGCTGAAGCGCGGTGCGCCCAGGGGCACCCGTACCCGCCGGCCCAGCAGCCGGGGCTCGTGCATCCGGCGGGCACGGGCGGCGGCCAGGTTCTGTGGTCCGCGGCCCAGCGCGGTGAGCACCGTGGTGAAGGTGCCGCCCGAGAACAGGGCGTTGGAGCGCAGGAAGGCGTCCACGGTCAGCGGCACCCCGGCCGGCAGCTGTCCGACCGTGAAGTACGCCCCGAGGTCGGCCGGGATGGAGTCGAAGCCGCAGGCGTGCACGATCCGGGCGCCGGTCTCGCGCGCCCGCGCGTCGTGCTCGACGTACATCCGGTCCACGAACTCCGGCTCGCCGGTCAGGTCCAGGTAGTCGGTGCCCGCCGCCGCGCAGGCGGCCACCAGCGGGGCCCCGTACCAGACGTACGGCCCCACGGTCGTGGCCAGCACCCGGGTGGAGGCGGCCAGTTCGCGCGTCGCGGCGGCGTCCCGGGCGTCCGCGCGCAGCAGCGGCAGGTCCGCACAGCGCGGGTCGAGGGCGGTCAGCCGCTCGCGCAGCCGCTCCAGCTTCGCGAGGTCGCGCCCCGCGAGGGCCCAGCGGCAGTCCGCGGGGGCGTGCGCCGCGAGGTACTCGGCGGTCAGCGCCCCCACGAACCCGGTCGCTCCGAAGAGCACGAGGTCGTACTCCCGTTCCGCGGTGCGCGGTTCGTGCCGGCCAGCTGCGTTCATCGGGAGCCTCCCAGACGGTGTCGGTGGTGGCTGAGGCTAGCGCGTGGCCGCAGTACGGCGGACGGCGCCCCGGGTGCGGCCTGCGACGGCCGTTCCCCGGGGCGCCGTACGGGCGGCCGGGCGGGTGCTCGGCCTCGTGGATCAGTCCTCCTGGTACATGCCGAAGACGTCGAGGACGAGGTCGATGTCTCCGTCGCTCTGGTTCCAGAAGTTGACGATGCCGGTCTCGCCGGTGCTCGTCTGGACCAGGTTCGGGACGGTCTTGCCGGGCGTCCAGTTCAGGGTCGAGGAGGTGGGCGCCACGGGCTCACCCGTGCTCGGCTCGGGGCCGACCGCGAGGAAGCCGCTGTCCTTGGGGTTGGTCACCGTGGCGTTCAGCACGAAGCCCGTGATGCCGTAACCCGGTGCGGACAGCGGCGCGTGGATGTAGTCGCGGCCGGGCAGAGGGCCGTACACGTCGTCATTGGGGTCACGGGTGTCGACGAAACGCGCAGGCTGTTCGAAGGGCAGGTAGGAGCCCTTGCTCTGCGGGCTGTAGTAGCCGACGACGTCGACGATGACGTCGGCCGGGTTCCAGCCGCCGTTGCGGATGCTGATCCTGCCGTCGGGGCCGACCGGGACGATCACCGAGTTGGCTATGGTCTGGCCCGTCGTGAAGTTCACGTTGGACGCGGTCGGCACCTGCTGCCCGCTCGGGAAGACGGTCAGGTGGCCGTCGCTCCTCGGGTTGGTGACCGTGACGTTGAGGGCCACGGCGGTGACCCCGGAGGCGGGCACCTGGCGGAGGCCGGTGATCTGGGTGCTGAAGATCCCGTAGCCGGGGACCTGGCCCTTGGGGGCGCCGAGGGCTGTGCGGGTGTCGACGAAGCGGGCCGGGTCCAGCGGGGTGTAGCCGCTGGAGGCGGACCGGGTGAAGTAGCCGGTGACGTCGGCGATCAGGTCGACCGATTCCCAGCCGCCGTTGTAGAGGTCGACGTAGCCGTCGGCGCCGACGGGCACGATGACCAGGTTCGGGACGGTCTGGCCGGGTGCGAAGTTGACGTTCGACGTGGTCGGACGCGTGGTGCCGCCGGCGAAGGCCGTGACGTGGCCGCCGCTCGTGGTGTTCGTGACGGTGACGTTGAGGACCACGGCGGTCACGCCGGTGGGAATGGTGCCGTTGCCGCCGATCTTCACCCGTGCGGAGGTGTACCGGGCGACCTTGCCCGCGACCGCACCGGTGCCGTTACGGGTGTCCAGCAGTCGCTTCGGGCCGTACGGGGTGTAGTCCGAGCCATGGGTCGTGACGGACAGCTGGTTGGAGGCCACCACGTTGTTGGTGCTGTCCGTCACGGTCACCTTGACCGTGTACGTGCCGAGCTCGGTGTAGGTGTGCTGCTCGGTCAGGGTCTGGCTGCCAGAGGCGTGGGTGACCGTCGAGTGCGTGTCGCCGTAGTCGATGACGACGGTGAGCGGCGTGGCCGCGCTGGTGATCTCGCTCTGGAGCTCGATCGCGTGCGCGCTGAGGGGGGTCGCGGTCAGTCCCACCTTGAGGTCCGGGTTGCCCTCGGCGGTCGCGGACAGCGTCGTGGCCGTCGGCGCGCTCTTGGTGGCCGGGGCGGTCCGCAGGCTCGACTGTCCGGCGGGGCTGGTGGACTTGGGCGCGTCCTCCAGGACGTCCTGGACCAGGTCCGGAGTGCTGATGCCCTGGACGCTGCCGTTGGCCGGCCCGGCTGCCTGAGCCATGCCCGGTACGAGGGAAATGCCCGCTGCGAAAACGGCTGCGGATGCAGCGAGTCGGCGATATGACACCGAGCCTCCGAAATGTCAGTGAGCCCTGATCAGGGCTGAAAGGGCGCTCAGGCTACAGAGCCCGCGGGCCGGCCCGAGACGGGGGTCTTTCCGTTGCCGTCCCGTTGCCGTCCTGTTGCCTTCACCTGGACGTTCGTTGCCGGGAGGGCGCCGGAAAGCGCCCCGGGAGCGGCCTGGACGGCCGTTCCCGGGGCGCTGTGTGCGGTGGCTGGGTTCAGCCGCATTCACCGCTCACCGGTGGATCAGTCGACCTCGTAGTCGCCGAAGATGTCCACGACGACGTCGATGTCGGCGTCGCTCTGGTTGAAGACGTCGATGATGCCGTGGTAGCCGGTGCTCGCCTGGACCAGGTTCGGGACGGTCTTGCCCGGCGTGAAGTTCAGGGTCGAGGAGCTGGGCGTGTCCGGCGGGCTGTCGTAGTTGCCGTCGTACGCCTCCTTCGAGTTCGGGTCCGGTGCGACGGCGAGGAAGCCCACGCCCTTGGGGTTGGTCACCGTGGTGTTCATGACGAAGGCCTTGGTGCCCGGGTACTTCGTGCTGAGCCTCATGGGGATGTAGTAGCGGCCCGGCAGCGGGCCCCACTTCCATTCGCGGGTGTCGAGCCAGCGGAACGGCTGGTACGCCACGTACGCGGCCTGGCTGTCGGGGCTGTAGTAGCCGACGACGTCGACGATGACGTCGGTGCCCTTCCAGCCGCCGTTGCGGATGCTGATCTTGCCGTCGGCGCCGATGGGGACGATCACCGAGTTGGCGACGGTCTGGCCGCCGCGGAAGTTCAGGTTGGAGGCGGTCGGAGCCTTCGTGCCACCCGGGTAGACGGTCAGGTGGCCGTCGTCCTTCGGGTTGGTGACGGTCACGTTGAGGGCGACGGCGGTGGCCCCGGCGGGGACGCTGCGGACACCCGAGATCGCGGTGCCGAAGCCCTTGAAGCCCTCGACCTGTCCCTTGCGGGTGCCGAGCCCGATACGGGTGTCGACGAAGCGCTCCGGGGTGATCGCGGTGTAGCCGCTGGCGGCGGACTGGGTGAAGTAGCCGGTGACGTCGGCGATCAGGTCGACCGTCCCCAGGCCGCTGTTGTAGAGCTCCACGTAGCCGTCGGCGCCGATCGGCACGACGACCAGGTTCGGGACCGTCTGGCCGGGCTCGAAGTTGATGTTCGAGGTCGTCGGGCGGGCGGTGCCCGAGGCGAAGGCGGTGATGTGGCCGGCCGCGGTGGCGTTGGTGAGGGTGACGTTGAGGACCGCCGTGGTCGCACCGGCGGGGATCTTGCCGACGCCCGCGACCTTCACGCGCGTGGAGCTGTTCCCGCCGACCTTGCCCTTCGGGGCGCCCGTGCCGTCACGGGTGTCGAGCAGCCGGGTCGGGGCGTGCGGGGTGAACTCGGAGCCCATCGTCGTGACCGCGACCGTGTTCGTGACCGAGGTGCTGGTCCCGACCTCCTCGACCGTGACGGTGATGACGTAGTTGCCGACCTCGGCGTAGGTGTGCTGTCGCTTCTCCAGCCCGGAACCGGTGGTGTAGTAGTAGTCCGGCGCCCCGCCGTCGCCCCAGTTGATGGCGACGTAGAGGGACTGGTCGGCCTCGGCCGTGAGCTTGGCCGCCAGCTCGATCCCGTGGGCGCTGGTGTGCGCGGCCGTCAGCCCGACCTTGTAGGTCGGGTCGGCCGCGGTCTGTGCCTGCGGAGTGCCGGCGGCCTTGGGCGTGCCGGCGGCCGGGGCCACGGACTTGGTGCTGCGCTCGGCCGGGCTGGTGAAGGTCTTGGTGGGCCGCACCTCGCTCAGGTCCTGGTCGGGCAGCGCGACCCCGTGGGCCTTGCCCGGTGCCGGTGCCGGGTCGGCCGCGTGGGCCAGACCCGGAATGAGTGACATGCCTGCCGCGAGGATGGTCGCGGATGCTACGAGTCGGCGATGAGACACCGAGCCCCCCCAATGTCGTGTGTCTGCCGGTCCGCGAACGGGGCCGGAGAACCCGCAGGGCCTCCCTGGCCCGCGGGTGGCCGTACGCGGGCCCTCCCTGGCCAGGCGTACGGCGATGGTGCCCCGGGGGCGGCCTGGACGGCCGTGCCCGCGGGGCACCGTGATCCACCGTGGTGCACGGGGTGCGGCCGTGTCGGGCCGCACCCCGTGCACCACGGGTGGATCAGTTGTCCATGTAGATGCCGAAGATGTCGACGATGAGGTCGATGTTGGCGTCGCTCCAGTTGAAGAAGTCGATGACGCCGGTGTTGCCGCGGCCCGCCTGCACCAGGTTCGGGACGGTCTTGTTCGCGGTGAAGTTCAGGTTCGACGAGGTCGGGATCGGCACCTCGACGTTGGTCCCGTTCTTGTAGTCCGCGATGGTGTTCGGGTCCGGAGCGACCGCGAGGAAGCCGGCACCCTTGGTGTTGGTCACCGTGGTGTTCAGCACGAAGGCCGTGGTGTTCGGGTACCCGTCGCCGAGTCCGAGCGCGCTGTAGTGGCGGCCGGGCAGCGGCTTGTTGTTCTCGCGGGTGTCCTTCACGCGCTCCGGGTTGAAGGGGAGGTACGCGCTGACGCTGTCGGGGCTGTAGTAGCCGACGACGTCGACGATCACGTCGGCCGGGTTCCAGCCGCCGTTGCGGATGCTGATCTTGCCGTCGGTGCCGACCGGGACGATCACCGAGTTGGCGATGGTCTGGCCCGTGGTGAAGTTCAGGTTGGACGCGTTCGGCGCGGCCTTCCCGGCGGGGAAGACGGTCAGGTGGCCGTCGCTCCGCGGGTTGGTGACCGTGACGTTGAGCGCCACGGCCTTGGCCCCGGCGGGGACGCCGCGGTTGCCCGCGATCTTGGTGGTGATGGTCCCGTAGCCGGGGATCTGGCCCTTGCGGGTGCCGAGACCCTCCCGGGTGTCGACGTGGCGCTCCGGGGCGAGCGCGGTGTAGCCGCTGGCGGCGGACTGGGTGAAGTAGCCGGTGATGTCGGCGATCAGGTCGACTCCCAACCAGGTGCCGTTGTAGAGCTCGACGTAGCCGTCGGCGCCGACCGGGACGATGACCTGGTTGGGGACCGTCTGGCCGGGCTCGAAGTTGAGGTTCGAGGTGGTCGGACGCTCGGTGCCCGAGGCGAAGGCGGTGATGTGGCCGGGGCTGAAGGTGTTGGTGACGGTGACGTTCAGGGCCACCGCGGTCACACCGGCCGGGATGGTGCCGTAGCCGGCGACCTTGACCCGCGCGGACTTGTAACCGAGGACCGGGTCCTTGGCGACACGGGTGTCCAGCAGACGGGTCGGGGTGTACGGGGTGAAGTCCGAGCCCTCGGTGGTGACGCTGACGGAGTTCTCGGCGGAGACGTTGTTGACGGCGTCGGTCACCTTGACCTTGACCGTGTACGTGCCGACCTCGCGGTACACGTGCTCCACGTGCGCCGCTTCGGTGCCGTGGGCGCTCGCCGTGCCGGTGGTGCCGTCGCCCCAGTCGATGGTGAGCTCGACGTCGACGTCCGCGCTCGTGACGCCCATGCTCAGTTCGAGCGAGTGCGCGTTGAACGTGGTGCCGTGCAGGGCCACCGCGAGGTCCGGGTTCCCTTCGGAGGCCGCCAGCGTGCCGGCCGCCTTGCCCTTGCCGGCGGCCGGGACCTTGACCGAGCGGTCGGCCGGGCTGTCGAACGTGGTGGTCTTGGCCTCGATGGCCGAGTCCAGATCGGGCGTGGATACCCCCTGCACCTTGCCCGGCGCGGAGTCGGCGGCGTTCGCCAGCCCCGGTATGAGCGAAATACCCGCCGCGAGGATGGTCGCGGATGCTACGAGTCGGCGATGAGACACCGAGCCCCCCCAAATGTCTGTGAGCCCTGGAACAGGGCCGAAAGCCCGCTCAGACTACATAATCCCCGGCCCGCGGATCACGCGGGTTTATCTGTTTGCGTTTGCACTGATTGGGGACTGTGGTCCGATTCCTCCGGGCTCGTCGCGACCGGCCGGTCTAGCGTGAGGAGGGGACGGTCCGTGCGAGCGGGTGAGGCCCGCGGTGAGTGGAGGTTCGAGTGAAGGCTGGGGTGCGCAAGTGGGAAGCGGTCCGGGAGTTCGCCCTGGGGTTGCCGCAGGCGCGGGAGGAGTTCCCCTGGGGTCCTGAGGACTGCGTGGTGAAGGTCAACAAGAAGATCTTCGTCTTCCTCGGGAACGCCGACGGGCCCTCGCCCGGGATCTCCGTGAAGCTCAAGGACGAGGCGCTGCACGGTCACGCCATGACCGCGCCCGGCGCGGAGCCGACCGGATACGGACTGGGGAAGGCCGGCTGGGTCTCCGTGCCGCTGGGGGAGAAGGGGGCGCCCTCGGCCGAGGTGCTGTGCGAGTGGGTGGAGGAGAGCTACCGGACCGTCGCGCTCAAGCGAGACCTCAAGGAGCTCGACGCGCGGGGAGCGGGGTCCGCCGCCGCGGGAAACGGGCCAACCGGCTAAGCGCTTGCTCTTGTGCTCCGTGGAACAGGTTCCTAGCATCACTGGTGTTACATCAGTTGTGTCACACAGTGGCGGCAGTGGTGCCACCGGATGCTGGGGGCTCGATGGCAGTGACAGGGAACGTGACGGGGAGCGTGCCCGGGAGCGGCGGGGGCCCGCTCGCGGGCGTGCGCGTCGTCGAGCTGGCGGGCATCGGGCCCGGCCCGTTCGCCGCGATGCTCCTCGCCGACCTGGGAGCCGACGTGGTGCGGGTGGACCGGCCCGGCGGCGGCGGGCTGGCCGTGAACCCGGCCTACGACATCACCAACCGCAACAAGCGCTCCGTCCTCGTCGACCTGAAGTCCGCCGACGGCCCGGCCCGCGTGCTGGACCTGGTCGAGCGCGCCGACGTGCTCATCGAGGGCTTCCGCCCCGGGGTCGCCGAACGGCTCGGCGTGGGCCCGGCCGACTGCCATGCCCGCAATCCCCGGCTCGTCTACGGCCGGATGACCGGCTGGGGCCAGGACGGCCCGCTCGCCCACACCGCCGGGCACGACATCGCGTACATCGCCGTCACCGGCGCCCTCGGCATGATCGGCAACCCGGGCGAACCCCCGGCCGTCCCCGCCAACCTGGTCGGCGACTACGCGGGCGGCTCGCTCTACCTCGTCATCGGCGTCCTCGCCGCCCTCCAGCACGCCCGCACCCCCGGCGGCACCGGCCAGGTCGTCGACGCGGCCATCGTCGACGGCACCGCGCACCTCACCGCGATGATCCACGGGATGATGGCGGCCGGCGGCTGGCAGGACCGGCGCGGGGCCAACCTCCTCGACGGCGGCTGCCCCTTCTACGGCAGCTACGAGACCTCCGACGGCGGCTACATGGCCGTCGGCGCGCTGGAGCAGCAGTTCTACGACAGCTTCGTGGAGCTCCTCGGCATCAAGGACGAGGCCCCCGCCCGCAAGGACCTGGCCCGCTGGGGCGAGCTCCGCGAGGCCGTCGCCGCGCGCTTCAAGACCCGTACCCGCGAGGAGTGGACGGCCGTCTTCGCGGGCACCGACGCCTGCGTGGCGCCCGTGCTCTCGCTGCGCGAGGCCCCGCACCATCCGCACCTGGCCGCCCGCGGCACCTTCGTCGAGGCCGCCGGGATCACCCAGCCCGCCCCCGCGCCCCGCTTCTCCGCGACCCCGGCCGCCGTCGTGGGCGGCCCCGCGCTGCCGGGCGCGCACACGGAGTCCGTGGCGGCCGACTGGGGCGTACCGGGGCTGCTGGGGAAGGAGCCCGACGCCTGATGGAACTCTCGATGATGCTCGACTACGCCGCGGACCCGCGCCGCGCCGCCGACGCGGCCGCCGAGCTGGAGACGGCCGGGCTCGACGCCGTCTGGGTGGCCGAGGCCTGGGGCTTCGACGCCCCGACGATCATGGGCTACCTGGCAGCCCGGACCGAGCGGATGAAGATAGGCTCGGCCATCCTCAACGTCTACTCGCGGACCCCCGCCCTCATCGCCCAGACCGCGGCGGGCCTGGACGCGATGTCCGGCGGCCGGGCGATGCTCGGCCTGGGGGCCTCGGGCCCGCAGGTGGTCGAGGGCTGGCACGGAAAGCCGTACGACAAGCCGATCGGCCGGACCCGCGAGACGGTCGAGCTGTGCCGGCGCATCTGGCGCCGCGAGACCATCGACCACCACGGCATCACCGACATGCCGCTGCCGCCGGAGAAGGGCGGCCGGCACGGCAAGCCGCTGAAGATGCTGACCCGCCCGGTCCGCGCGGACATCCCCGTCTACGTGGCCTCGCTGGGACCGGCCAACGTGCGGATGACCGCCGAGATCGCCGACGGCTGGCTGCCCACCCTCTTCGTGCCGGAGAAGGCCGATGCGGTGTGGGGGAGAGCCCTCGCCGAAGGCGCGGCCCGGCGTGCGCCCGAGCTCGGCCCGCTCCGGGTCGCGGCGGGCGGACTGCTCGCCATCGGCGAGGACGCCGCGGCGCTGCGGGACCTCGCACGCCCGCAGATCGCCCTGTACGTCGGCGGCATGGGCGCGGTCGGCAAGAACTTCTACAACGACCTGGCCGTCGCCTACGGGTACGGGGAGGAAGCCCGGAAGATCCAGGAGCTCTACCTCTCCGGGCGCAAGCGCGATGCGGCTGCCGCCGTACCGGACGAACTGTGCGAGCTCACCACGCTGTGCGGACCCGAGGGTTACGTGCGCGAGCGCGTCGAGGCCTTCCGGGCCGCCGGGGTGACCATGCTCAACGTCACGCCCGTGGGCACCGAGCCGGCCCGGCTCATCGAAACCGTGAAGAACTGGCTGTAAGGAGCCGTCTGATGAAGCGCCAGCTCTTCGACGCCGACCACGAGGCGTTCCGCGAGACCGTCCGCACCTTCCTCACCAAGGAGGTGCTGCCGCACTACGAGCAGTGGGAGAAGGACGGGATCGTCAGCCGCGAGGCCTGGCGGGCCGCCGGCCGGCAGGGGCTGCTCGGCCTGGCCGTCCCCGAGGAGTACGGGGGCGGCGGGAACACCGACTTCCGGTACGCGGCGGTGATCGCCGAGGAGTTCACCCGGGCGGGCGCCGCCGGGCTCGCCATCGGCCTGCACAACGACATCATCGGGCCGTACCTGACCTCGCTGGCCACCGAGGAGCAGAAGCGCCGCTGGCTGCCCGGATTCTGCTCCGGCGAGATCATCACCGCCATCGCGATGACCGAGCCGGGCGCGGGATCCGACCTCCAGGGCATCCGGACCACCGCCGAGGACGCGGGCGACCACTGGGTGCTCAACGGCTCCAAGACCTTCATCTCCAACGGCATCCTCGCCGACCTGGTGATCGTGGTCGCGAAGACCACCCCCGAGGGCGGGGCGCACGGGATGTCGCTGCTGGTCGTGGAACGCGGTACGGAGGGCTTCGAGCGCGGCCGCAACCTCGACAAGATCGGCCAGAAGGCGCAGGACACCGCCGAGCTGTTCTTCAACGACGTGCGCGTCCCCAAGGAGAACCTGCTCGGCGAGCTGAACGGCGCCTTCGTCCACCTGATGACCAACCTCGCGCAGGAGCGGATGGGCATCGCGATGGCCGGCATCGCCGCCGCCGAGTACCTGCTGGAGATCACCACGCAGTACGTGAAGGAGCGCGAGGCCTTCGGGCGGCCGCTCTCCAAGCTCCAGCACGTCCGCTTCGAGATCGCGGAGATGGCCACCGAGTGCGCGGTCACCCGCACCTTCCTCGACCGCTGCATCACCGACCACTCCAACGGGGAACTGGACCACGTCCACGCCTCGATGGCGAAGTGGTGGGCCACCGAACTCCAGAAGCGGGTCGCCGACCGCTGTCTGCAACTGCACGGCGGATACGGATACATGACCGAATACCGGGTCGCCCGGGCCTTCACCGACGGCCGCATCCAGACCATCTACGGCGGTACGACCGAGATCATGAAGGAGATCATCGGCCGTTCCCTGCTGGCCTGACCTCCCCCTGCCCCTCCTGACCCTCCCCACGCCTCCGCACCCCCGAAAGGCTTGACCAGTGAGCACCGAAGCGTACGTATACGACGCGATCCGCACGCCGCGCGGACGGGGCAAGGCCAATGGCTCCCTGCACGGCACCAAGCCGATCGACCTGGTCGTCGGCCTCATCCACGCCCTGCGCGAGCGCAACCCCGGCCTGGACCCCGGCACCATCGACGACATCGTGCTCGGCGTCGTCAGCCCGGTCGGCGACCAGGGCTCCGACATCGCCCGGATCGCGGCGATCGCCGCCGGGCTGCCGGACACCGTGGCGGGCGTACAGGAGAACCGCTTCTGCGCCTCGGGCCTCGAAGCCGTCAACATGGCCGCCGCGAAGGTCCGTTCCGGCTGGGAGGACCTGGTCCTCGCGGGCGGCGTGGAGTCGATGTCCCGCGTCCCGATGGCCTCGGACGGCGGAGCCTGGTTCAACGACCCGATGACGGGCTGGGACACCGACTTCGTCCCGCAGGGCATCGGCGCCGACCTGATCGCCACGATCGAGGGATTCTCCCGGCGCGACGTGGACGAGTACGCCTCCCTGTCCCAGGAGCGGGCCGCCGCCGCCATCAAGGACGGCCGCTTCGCCAAGTCGATCGTCCCGGTCACCGACCGCAACGGCCTGGTGGTCCTGGACCACGACGAGTTCGTCCGCCCCGGCACCACCGCCGACACCCTCGCCCGGCTGAAGCCCTCCTTCGCGGACATCGGCGAACTCGGCGGCTTCGACGCCGTCGCCCTGCAGAAGTACCACTGGGTCGAGAAGATCGACCACGTCCACCACGCGGGCAACTCCTCCGGCATCGTCGACGGCGCCTCCCTCGTCGCGATCGGCTCCCGCGAGGCGGGGGAGCGCAACGGCCTGACGCCTCGCGCCCGGATCGTCTCGGCCGCCGTCTCCGGCTCCGAGCCCACCATCATGCTCACCGGCCCCGCCCCGGCCACCCGCAAGGCCCTTGCAAAGGCCGGCCTGACCATCGACGACATCGACCTGATCGAGATCAACGAGGCCTTCGCCGGCGTCGTGCTGCGCTTCGTCAAGGACATGGGCGTCTCCCTGGACAAGGTCAACGTCAACGGCGGCGCCATCGCGCTCGGCCACCCGCTCGGCGCCACCGGCGCGATGATCCTCGGCACCGTCGTCGACGAACTGGAGCGCCAGGACAAGCGCTACGGCCTCGTCACCCTCTGCGTCGGCGGCGGCATGGGCGTCGCCACCATCGTCGAACGCCTCTGACCCGTCCTGATCCCCCTGATCCCTGATCCCACCCCTGACACGGAAGTTGCGAACATGAGCGAGTCCACCACGATCCGCTGGGAACAGGACGAGACCGGCGTCGTCACCCTGGTCCTCGACGACCCCGACCAGTCCGCCAACACGATGAACCAGGCCTTCAAGGACTCCATCGCGGCGATCGCCGACCGCGCCGAGACCGAGAAGGACTCCATCCGCGGCATCATCTTCACCTCCGCCAAGAAGACCTTCTTCGCGGGTGGCGACCTCAAGGACATGGTCCGGCTCGGCCCCGAGCACGCGCAGCTGGCCTTCGACACCGGCACCGCCATCAAGGCCTCGCTGCGCCGCATCGAGACCCTCGGCAAGCCCGTCGTCGCCGCCATCAACGGCGCGGCCCTCGGCGGCGGTTACGAGATCTGCCTGGCCTCCCACCACCGGGTGGCCCTCGACGCGCCCGGCTCCAAGATCGGCCTGCCCGAGGTCACCCTCGGCCTGCTCCCGGCCGGCGGCGGTGTCACCCGGACCGTCCGCCTGATGGGCATCGCCGACGCGCTCCTCAAGGTGCTGCTCCAGGGGACCCAGTACAGCCCCCAGCGCGCCCTGGACAACGGCCTGGTGCACGAACTGGCCGCCACGCCCGAGGAGATGCTCGCCAAGGCGCACGCCTTCATCGACGCGAACCCGGAGTCCAAGCAGCCGTGGGACGTCCCCGGCTACAAGATCCCGGGCGGTACGCCGTCCAACCCGCGGTTCGCCGCCAACCTCCCGGCCTTCCCGGCCAACTTGAAGAAGCAGCTCAACGGAGCCCCGTACCCGGCCCCGCGCAACATCCTGGCCTGCGCCGTCGAAGGCGCCCAGGTGGACTTCGAGACCGCGCTGACCATCGAGGCCCGCTACTTCACCGAGCTGGTCACCGGGCAGACCGCCAAGAACATGATCCAGGCGTTCTTCTTCGACCTCCAGGCCGTCAACGCCGGCCGCAGCCGTCCGCAGGGCGTGGCGCCCCGCAAGGTCGCCAAGGTGGCCGTGCTCGGCGCCGGCATGATGGGCGCCGGCATCGCCTACTCCTGTGCCCGCGCGGGCATCGAGGTGGTGCTGAAGGACGTCACCCCCGAGGCCGCCGCCAAGGGCAAGGCGTACTCCGAGAAGCTGCTCGACAAGGCCCTCTCCCGGGGCCGCACCACCGAGGCCAAGCGCGCCGAGCTGCTCGCCCGGATCACCCCGACCGCGGACCCCGCCGACGTGGCGGGCTGCGACGCCGTCATCGAGGCCGTCTTCGAGGACACCGCCCTGAAGCACAAGGTGTTCCAGGAGATCCAGGAGTACCTGACCCCCGACGCGCTGCTCTGCTCCAACACCTCCACGCTGCCCATCACGGGCCTCGCGGAAGGGGTTTCGCGGCCCGCCGACTTCATCGGACTGCACTTCTTCTCGCCCGTGGACAAGATGCCGCTGGTCGAGATCATCAAGGGCGAGCGCACCGGCGACGAGGCCATCGCCCGCGCCTTCGACCTCGTACGGCAGATCAACAAGACCCCGATCGTGGTCAACGACTCGCGCGGGTTCTTCACCTCGCGGGTCATCGGCCAGTTCATCAACGAGGGCGTCGCCATGGTCGGCGAGGGCATCGAGCCCGCCTCCGTCGAACAGGCCGCGGCCCAGGCCGGGTACCCGGCCAAGGTGCTCTCCCTGATGGACGAGCTGACCCTCACGCTGCCCCGCAAGATCCGCAACGAGACCCGCAAGGCCTTCGAGGCCGAGGGCCGGGACTGGGCGGAGCACCCGGCCGACACCGTCATCGACCGGATGGTCGACGAGTTCGGGCGCCCCGGGCGCAGCGGCGGCGGCGGGTTCTACGTGTACGACGAGGCGGGCAAGCGCGCCGGGATCTGGCCGGGGCTGCGCGAGCACTTCGCCAAGGCCCCCGGGGGCGGAGGCGTCGAGATCCCCTTCGAAGACATGAAGGAGCGGATGCTCTTCTCCGAGGCGCTGGACACCGTCCGCTGCTTCGACGAGGGGGTCCTGACCTCGTACGCCGACGCCAACATCGGCTCCATCATGGGCATCGGCTTCCCGGCCTGGACCGGTGGGGTGATCCAGTACATCAACGGCTACGAGGGCGGACCGGCCGGGTTCGTGGCCCGTGCCCGCGAGCTGGCCGAGAAGTACGGCGAGCGCTTCACCCCGCCCGCCTCCCTGGTGGAGAAGGCCGAGCGGGGAGAGACGTACGCCGACTGAGCCGGCTGAGGGGACCGAGGGGCGGGATCAGGAGGCGGCGTGGCCGGCGGTGCGCAGTTCCGCGAACGGGCCCCGGTACGCCGCCCCGTCCAGCGTGGTCCAGCCGGCGGTGAGCCGGCCGACGGCCCCCGATCCGTCCTGCGGCCCGTGCTCCCCGGGCCGCAGGACGCGCGTCAGGCCGAGCGTCAGGGCGGGCGCCGCGCCGGATTCCGGGGCGCCCGGCAGGCCGATGTCCGTGCCCCGCGCGGTGTCGGTGACTTCCGGCCGCCCCCGCAGGGCCGCCGGGAGCCCGGATCCCTCGTACCAGGCGGTGACCGAGGGGTCGCTCACCCCGCTGTCGCACTGGTCCTGCGCCACGGCCCGGCCCTGGATCAGTGCGAGCAACTGGCCCACGAGCACCGGGTCGTGGGCGCCGTCGTAGATCCAGCGGGTGCCGAGCACCCCGTGCTCGGAGGTGCCCACCAGGGCGGCTCCGGCACCGTCGAGCGGGGCGCCGCGGTAGGTCAGCGGCACGAGGTAGGAGGTTTCCCGGCCGCCCGAGTGGTCGGTGAGCACCATGAACTCGATGCCGACCTCACCCTCCGGGTCGTCGAGCCGGAACCCGCCCGAGCGGTCGAGCTCGGGGGCGTGTCCCGTGGACGCGTACCACGGCCGCGTCGGAAGCCAGGCAGTGAGAAGCTCCGTCTTACCGGGCTTCATGGTGGTCTTGTAGATCATCGCCATGGCCTGAACCTACCGGCTCGGACACGAAGGCAGCCCGCAATTCCTCCTTCAGCGAGCGCTGGAACGCGGTCACCAGGGCCTGCACCACCATGGGCTGCATATGGGCGGAGAGCGCCTTCATCGACTCCACCCGCTCCGGGTCGCTCTCGCCCTCCGTGAACGGCCCCCACACCTCGTCCCGGAACAGCGCGGTCAGCTGGTGCGCCGCCGTCCGCGCGTGCCCGAGCAGCACCTCGCGCGCGACCAGGATCGTCTCGTGGGCGATCGGTACGTCGAGCAGCGCCACCCCGAGCCGCAGCAGTCCCACGTCGACCCGGAAGCCCTCCGGGGTCCGCGTCAGCACGTTCATGGCCGTCAGCCGCCGGATGTCGGTCTCCGTCAGCGTCCGCCCCGCCCGCTTCTCCAGCTCCGCGCGCGAGGAGTCCAGCGCCGCGTCCGGGGCCCAGGTCGCCACCAGCGCGCGGTGGATGGCCAGATCGTGCGCGCTCAGGTCGTCGGGCAAGGCGTCGAGGTAGCGCTCGATGGCGGAGAGGGTCATGCCCTGGTGCTGCAACTCCTCGATGAGCGCGAGGCGGGACAGGTGCTCCGGCCCGTAGTGGCCCACCCGACGGGGTCCGATCACGGGAGGGGGCAAAAGCCCGCGGGTGCTGTAGAACCGTACGGTGCGGACGGTCACACCCGCCCTGGCCGCCAGTTCGTCGACGGTCAGCGACGCCGGCTCCGGTGCCTGGGTGGTCATGGGCTCTCCGCCTTGCTCTCTGATCAGCGCGTCTCTGTTCGGCACGGTTCTATTCGGCACGGCTTCGATCGACACGGTTCGTGTTCAACAGTATTGCTGTCGCACCAACGATGTGAAACGGCCAGGAGCTGCCCATGCCCACGAAACTGCGACTGCCCGCACCTCCCGACGAGCTCACCCTGCCCGCCCTGCTGGCGCGCAACGCCGCCGAGCACGGCGACCTGCCCGCCCTCTCGTGGCGCGAAGGCCCCGACGGCACGGCCTGGACCACCCTCAGCTGGTCGGACGTCCGCCGCAAGGTGGCCGTCCTCGCCGCCGGCTACGCCTCCCTGGGCGTCGAACGCGGCGAGCACGTCCTGCTGATGATGGGGAACCGCCCCGAGCACTGGCTCACCGACCTCGCCCTGGTCCACCTCGGTGCCGTCCCCGTCACCGTGTACGGGACCTCCGCGCCCGAGCAGATCGCCCACATAGCCCGCCACAGCCGGGCCCGGCTCGCCGTCGTCGAGGGCGCCCGGGAGCTGGCCCGGTGGGAGCCGCTGCTGAGCGACCCCGGGACCCCGCTGGAACGGCTCGTCGTGGCCGAGGCCGCCGAAGCCGGCCCGCACTCGACCTACGGGTCGGTGTACGCCGGGGGCGCCCGGCTGCACCGCTCCGAGGCCTTCGAGAAGGCCTGGCGGGAGTCCCGCTCCGAGGACCCGCTGACCGTGGTCTACACCTCGGGCACCACCGGCGACCCCAAGGGGGTGCGCCTGACCCACCGCAACATCGTGCTCCAGTCCGTCCGCCTCGACGGGCACATCGAGCTGCCCGAGCACGCCGAGCACCTCTGCTACCTGCCCTTCGCGCACATAGCCGAGCGGATCCTCGGCATCTACCTCCCGCTCCTGCGGGCCGCCCACGTCCGGCTGTGCGCCGACCCGGCCGCCGTATCGGTCGCGGTGCGCGAGCTGCACCCGGTGCAGTTCTTCGGCGTGCCCCGGGTGTGGGAGAAGCTGGCCGCCTCCGTACGGGCGGTGCTCGGGCGGCTGCCCGAGGAGCAGCGCCGCGCCATCGAAGCCGCCAACGACCTGGCGCGGGAGCGGGCGGGCCACCGGGAGCGCGGCGAGGAGGTCCCGGCCGGGCTCGAAGCCTCGTACGCCGCGGCCAAGGAGCGGGTGCTGGACCCGCTGCTGACGCTGGCCGGGCTGGACCGCCTGGTCTGGACGGCCAGCGCCACCGCGCCGATGCCGATCGACGTGGTCCGCTTCTGGGCGGGCTGGGGGATCACCATCATGGACGCGTGGGGGCTCACCGAGACCTCCGGCGTCTGCACGGTCAACAGCCCGGACGGCTTCCGGCTGGGCTCCGTGGGCCGCCCGATCCAGGGGCTGGAGCTGCGGATCGCGGAGGACGGGGAGATCTTCACGCGCGGGGAGACGGTCTTCGGCGGATACCTCCTCCCGGACGGCTCGGTGGAGAGCGCCTGCGACGAGGCGGGCTGGTTCCCGACGGGGGACATCGGGCGGCTCGACGAGGCGGGGTTCCTCTGGCTGACCGACCGCAAGAAGGAACTGATCATCACCTCGAACGGGAAGAACGTCTCGCCCGCCCTCGTGGAGAACACCGTCAAGGAGCACCCGCTGATCGGGCAGGCCCTGGTGCACGGCGACGGCCGCTCCTACCTCGTCGCCCTCCTGGTCCTGGACCCCGAACTCGGCCCGGCCTGGGCACAGGCCCGCGGCATCGAGGCCGCCACGCCCGCGGAGCTCGCCGCGCATCCGGCCGTACGGGAGGAGATCGCCCGGGCCGTGGCCGCCGCCAACGCCCGGCTGAACCGCACCGAGCAGATCAAGCGCTACCGGGTGCTGACCGGGGAGTGGGGTCCGGAGTCGGGGGAGCTGACCCCGTCCCTGAAACTGCGCCGCCGGGTGGTCCGGGAGAAGTACGCGGAGCTGATCGAGGGGCTGTACGCGGAGCCGTATGAGGAGGCGTCCGCAGCGCCGTCCGAGGGCCCGCACGAGGCTTCGTAGCAAGGTCCGTCACACGAACGGCCCTGCCCGGTGAGCGGATGGAAGCTCACCGGGCAAGGGTGAGGGAATGTGCATATGCCCTGAATTCGCCACGCCGCCCGGCAAGGGCGGCTGATCGCCCATGGGTGTGCTGCAAGACCACCCCGAACTCGCCCTGTTCCTCTGCCTTGCGGCCGGATACCTCCTCGGCAAGGTGCGCGTCGGCCCGATCACCCTCGGCGGCATCTGCGGCACGCTGATCGTGTCGCTGCTGCTCGGCGCCTGGGCCAAGATCGAGATCGACGCCGACGTGAAGACGATCTTCTTCGCGCTCTTCATCTTCGCCCTCGGCTACATGGCCGGACCGCAGTTCTTCGCCAACCTCAACCGCAAGAGCATGCGCTTCTTCGCGCTCTGCTTCATCGAGCTCGTCAGCGTGCTCGGCCTCGCCTACCTGCTGGCCAAGGCCTTCGACCTCGACGTCGGCACCGCCTCCGGCATCCTCGCCGGCGCGGCCACCGAATCCGCCGTGGTCGGCACCGCCACCGAGGCGATCGGCAAACTGCCCGACCTGACCGCGGAGCAGATCTCCACGTACCAGGGTCACGTGGCCACCGCGTACACGGTCTGCTACCTCTTCGGCCTGGTCACCATCGTCATCTACACCAGCCAGATCATGCCGATGCTGCTCCGGGTCAACCTGGCGGACGCCTCGCGCGAGCTGTGGGAGAAGATGCGCGGCGGCGGCTCCGGCGGCCTGGAGAGCGACGAGCAGGAGGCCATGCCCGGCCTGGTCGGGCGTACCCACCTGGTCACCCTCGCCGACGGCCGCACCGTCGGGAACCTCGAAGAGGCCTTCGGCGGCGGGGTCACCGTGGAGGCCGTCCGGCGCGGCTCCAAGGACCTCGCCCCCACCCCGGAGCTCGAACTCGTGCTCTCCGACCTCGTCCTCGTCGTCGGACGGCGCTCCGAGGCCATCGCGGCGGGCCGGGCCATCGGCCCGGAGACCCCCGGCATCCCGGGGGTGGACACCCCGCTGGCCACCCGGCAGGTCGCCATGACCGACAAGTCGGTCGCCGGCAAGTCCCTGGAAGAGATCCGGACCACTCACAAGGAGTTCGGCCGCAGCGGCGTGTACGTCACCGACGTGCTCCGCGGCGAGCAGCACCTGCCCGCCAACCCGGACACCGTCGTCGAGCGCGGTGACGTCGTCACCCTCGTCGGCGCCCGCTCGGGCCTGAACCGGATCGTGGAGAAGATCGGCACGGTGGCCAAGAACGACTCCACCGACTTCATCTACCTCGGTCTCGGCATCGCGCTCGGCTCGCTCATCGGCCAGCTCGTGGTCCGCCTCGGCGGGGTCCCGCTCTCGCTCGGCACCGGCGGCGGCTGCCTGATCTCGGGTCTGCTCTTCGGCTGGTTCCGCTCCCGCCGGCAGACCTTCGGCGCCTTCCCGCCGCAAGCCGCCACCACCATCAAGGACATGGGGCTCGCGGTCTTCATCGCCTGCACCGGTCTGACCTCGGGCCCGCAGGCCTGGCCGCTGCTCAAGGAGTACGGGGCCCTGCTGCCGTTCGCCGGGATCGCCATGGTCCTCGTACCGGCCACGATCTCGCTGGTCGTCGGGCGCAAGCTGCTGAAGATCGAGAAGCCGCTGCTGATCGGCGCCATCGCCGGACAGCAGTGCTCCACCCCGGCCATCACCTCGGTCACGCAGGTGGCGCAGAGCTCGGTGCCGATGCTCGGCTACACGATCACCTACGCGCTGTCCAACTTCCTGCTCCCACTCACCGGACCGATCCTCGTCGGGATCCTGGGCGCCTGACGACGCCCCTCCACGTCACCCACCCCACCCGGACGGCGCCCACATGATCGACTTCCTGAACCGGAACATCTTCCAGCCACACCCGGAACTCCTGGTCTTCATCACCGTCGCACTCGGCTTCCTCGTCGGGAAGCTGCGCTGGAAGGCCATCGGGCTGGGCGCCGTCACCGGCTGCCTCATCGTCGGACTCGTCTTCGGTGCCCAGTTCAAGATCACCATCGACGGGACCGTGAAGAACCTCTTCTTCACGATGTTCCTCTTCGCCCTCGGCTACAAGGTCGGGCCGCAGTTCTTCCGCGGCCTGAAGAAGGACGGCCTCCCGCAGGTCGTCAACGCGGTCATCGTCTGCGTCACGGGCCTGCTGGTCTCCTGGGGGTTCGCCGTCATGCTCGGCTACGGACCGGGGCTCAGCGCCGGTCTGCTGGGCGGCGCGCTCACCCAGTCCGCCGTCATCGGCGTGGCCCAGGACGCCATCGGAAACCTGCCGGGCCTCTCGGCCGACCAGATCAAGGAGCAGCAGGACTTCGTCGCCGTCGGCTACGCGGTCACCTACCCGCTCGGCACCATCCTCTGCGCGATGCTCCTGGCCAACGTGCTGCCCCGGCTCTACCGGCGCAACCTGGCGGCCGAGAGCGCCCAGATCGCCCAGGAGATGGACGCTCCCAGCGACAACCCCGACCTGCACGAGGGGTACTACGAGATCGTCCTGCGGGCCTACACCATCCAGCGGCCCGATCTCGTCGGACGGACCATCGACGACTTCGAGAACCAGCAGAAGGCACTGGGCCACCGCATCTACCTCACCCGGGTCCGCCGGGACGGGACGATCATCGACCACACCCAGCAGACCACGCTGCTCGAAGGCGACATCGTCGCCGTGAGCGCCCTGCGCGGGTCCCTGGTCGACTTCGACGCCCGCACCCACATCGGCCCCGAGACCGACGACGTCGAACTCCTCGGCTACCAGACCGAGACGCTGCACGTGGTCGCCTCGGAGAAGGAACAGCTCGGCAAGACCATCGCGGAACTGCGCGCCGAGCCCTTCATGGTCGGGGTCTACATCGACAAGCTCTACCGCTCCGGCACCGAGTTCCCCTATCGGCTCGCCACCCAGCTGGAGCGCGGCGACACCCTGATCCTGTCCGGCCCGAAGCGGCTGGTCGACCCGGCCGGCAAGGCCATCGGCAAGCCGGTGCCCACCAGCTTCG
This sequence comes from Streptomyces sp. GL_141, assembly GCF_057834385.1. Classification (NCBI taxonomy): domain Bacteria; kingdom Bacillati; phylum Actinomycetota; class Actinomycetes; order Kitasatosporales; family Streptomycetaceae; genus Streptomyces; species Streptomyces sp. GL_141. Next base: position 1,136,954 of record NZ_CM174402.1, on the reverse strand, counting down.
CCACCGACATGATCTGGGTGGGCCTGGGCATCTTCCTCGGCGGCTGCCTGGGCATCCCGGCGCTCACCGCGGGCGGGGTCCCGATCTCGCTGTCCACCTCGGGCGGCGCGCTGATCATGGGCCTGGTCTTCGGCTGGATCCGCGGCAAGTACCCGACGTACGGCAACGTCCCGCCCGGCGCGCAGTGGTTCATGGACACCCTCGGGCTCTGCCTGTTCGTCGCGGTCGTCGGCATCAACGCCGGGCCCAGCTTCACCAGCGGGCTGGCCACCGCCGGCTGGGGACTGCTGCTCTTCGGCGCCATCGCCACGCTGATCCCGCTCCTGGTCGGCTTCCTCGTCGGACACCACGTCCAGAAGATCCGCTTCCCGATCCTGATGGGCGTCCTCGCGGGCGGCCAGACCACCACGGCGGCGATCGGCGCGGTCAACGAACAGTCCAAATCGCAGGTGCCGACGCTCGGTTACACGATCCCCTACGCGATCAGCAACGTGCTGCTGACCATCTGGGGCGCCGTCATCGTCATCCTCAACCACTGAACGACCCTCGCCACAGAGCCCCTCGCCACAGAGCCCCCTCGAACCAAAGGAAGTCACCGTGCCGAAGACCACCTTCAGCCGCGAGGAGATCCAGTCCTTCGCGCAGCTCAGCCCGTTCGAGCTGAAGGACAAGTTCATCCAGCTCGCCACGGCCGCCCAGGCCGACAAGCCGGGCCAGAAGGACACCACCGCCCGCGCCATGCTCAACGCGGGCCGCGGCAACCCGAACTGGATCGCCACCGGGCCGCGCGAGGCCTTCTACGCACTGGGCTACTTCGCACTGGAGGAGTCCCGCCGGGTGTGGACCGCCGACAACCTCGGCGGGATGCCGGAGAAGAAGGGCATCGGGGAGCGGTTCGACTCCTGGGCCCGGCGCCACCCGGACCTGCCGGGCGTGGAGATGCTGTCCGCCTGCGTCCAGTACGCCCTGAAGCGCTGGCCGTTCGACAAGGACGCCTTCGTGCACGAGCTGACCGACTCCATCACGGGCGACAACTACCCGGTCCCGGACCGGATGCTGACCCACGCGGAGCACATCGTGCGCGGCTACGTCGCCGACGAGATGTTCGGCAAGAAGCCGCCGGCGGGCAACAACCTGTCGCTGTTCGCGACCGAGGGCGGCACCGCCGCCATGTGCTACATCTTCGACTCGCTGATGAAGAACGGGATCCTGAAGAAGGGCGACAAGATCGCCCTGATGACCCCGGTGTTCACCCCTTACATCGAGATCCCCGAGCTCGACACCTTCGAGTTCGAGGTGGTCAACGTCTCCGCGAGCCTCTTCGCCGAGACCGGCGTGCGCCAGTGGCGCTACCCGGAGGAGGAGGTCGCCAAGCTGGCCGACCCCTCCGTGAAGCTCGTCTGCCTGGTCAACCCGTCCAACCCGCCCTCGCTCGCGCTGAGCGACCGCGTGGCGAACCAGATCAAGGACATCGTCGCCACCAGCAACCCGAACCTGCTGATCGTGACGGACGACGTGTACGGCACCTTCGTGCCCGGCTTCCGCTCGATCGCCGCCGACCTGCCCCGCAACACCCTGCTCGTGTACTCGTACTCGAAGCACTACGGCTGCACCGGCTGGCGCCTCGGCGTCATCGGCCTGCACGACGACAACGTCATCGACGAGATGGTCGCGGGCTTCCCCCAGGACCAGAAGGACCGGCTGGCCAAGCGGTACGGCACCCTCAGCCTGGAGCCGGAGAAGATCCGCTTCATCGACCGGCTCGTCGCGGACTCCCGGTCGGTGGCCCTCAACCACACGGCCGGCCTCTCGCTGCCGCAGCAGACGATGATGGTGCTCTTCTCGCTCTTCGACATGCTGGACGAGGGCCAGGCGTACAAGGAGCGCATCCGGCAGATCGTCCACCGCAGGCTCGACCTGCTGCTGGAGGGTGCCCAGATGAAGATCTCCGAGGACGACAAGCGGGCCGGGTACTACATCGAGCTCGACCTGCTCGCCGAGGCGGAACGGGTCCACGGCAAGGACTTCGCGGACTTCCTGGAGAAGAACTACGAGCCCGTCGACCCGCTGTTCCGGCTCGCCGAGCAGACCTCGGTGGTCCTCCTCAACGGCGGCGGCTTCGACGGCCCCCAGTGGTCGGTGCGCGTCTCGCTGGCCAACCTCGACGACCTGGACTACCTGAAGATCGGCCACCACCTGCGGGCGATCTTCAACGACTACGCGAGCGAGTGGGAGCGGGCGAAGGCCAACGGCTGACGGCCGCGGCCCGGGAACGACGAGAACGGGGAAGGGGGGCGCCCGCCGGATCGCGGCGGGCGCCCCCCTTCGCCGTGGCGGATCAGCGGCGGGTCAGCGGCCGATCAGCGGGTAGTGGTCGGAGAGGTTGGTGTAGGTGTAGGAGGTGCCCCAGCTGGAGACCGTCCAGGGCGCCGACTGCTCCAGGACCACGTTGTTCTCCCAGTTCGCCGGGCGGGCGTTGCCCTTGCGGTAGAGCACGTAGTCCAGGTCCTCGCGCGGGTCGGTCGGGTAGCGGTACTTCGCTATCGAGTTCAGCGCGGTGTCGAAGGAGTACGTGTGCCCCGTGCGGGTGTCGGAGTCCACCAGGTCGGCGTTGGCCAGCATGGTGGCGAGCTCCGGGGTGCGCGAGTCGACGTTCAGGTCGCCCGCCACGATGACCTGCTCGCTCGCCGGGATGTTCTTGCCGTCCAGGAACGCGTCGATGTTCCGGAACTGGCGGGCGCGCATCTCCGCCGCCTCGCCCGCGCCGCAGCCGGGGTCGGTGGACTGGGCGTGCGTGCCGACCACGTGCACCTTGGTGCCGTTCACGTTCAGCACGACGTAGGCGAAGCCCTTGTTGGACCACCAGTCGGCGCCGCAGGCGTCCTTGTAGACCACCTGCTCCTTGCGCACGATCGGCCACTTGCTGAGGATCGTGACGCCGCCGTCCTCCGGGGTGGTGGAGGAGTAGGCGCCGCCCGTGGCGTCCCAGCCGCTCTTGCTGCGGCCCACGACGGGGGTCTGGTACGGGTACTGCGCGGCCGAGTTGGCCTTCAGCGCGTCGGAGGCGGCGTTGTCGAAGGCCTCCTGGAGCACGACCACGTCGTGCCCCTGGTACCAGGAGGTCTTGGGGATCTCCGCGGCCCGGTGGTCCTGGCCCCAGTTGGGGTACAGGCTCTTGCTCATCAGGAACGCGTTGTACGACAGGACGCTGAGCCGCGGCGTGGCGCTCTCCGCGGCGGTGGCGGCCGGAGCCGTGGTCGCCACGAGCGATCCGACGGCGACGGCGGCGACGGCCGCGGCGGCGGCACGGACCCTGCGGGGCTGGATCTGGGGCATGGAGGTCTCCCTCGTTCCTGTGGGGGAAGATCGGCTCCGCCATCCAAGCAGCCAGGGTTACTTCGCGGTAACACCTGTGACACGGGTTTCTGGACGCAGTGCTACTTCTTCGGTGTTTCCGCGGCCGGCCTCAGCCGGCCCGCCGGTCGTCGTCCGGCGCGGAGTCGTGCGCGGAGGTCCAGGTGAAGCCGCCGATACCGTCCGGCTCGGAGGCGTTCTCCCCGTGACGGCGCAGCCGCAGGAGGAAGTACGGCACCCCGAACAGTGCGACGAGCACCGCGAGGACCAGGGCCAGCGTCACGGCCGCACCGGCGAGCATCCAGGGGGCCAGGTCCTGCAGCAAGGCCCAGGGGGACAGGTTCATGGCCGCAGCATGCACTGTCCACAGGCTTCGGCGGAAGCCGCCGGACCCCCTGCATACTGGGAGAACGGCTGGTCGACACCCTGGGGGCACACGAATGGACACGAAGCGGAACGACCCCGAGCCCCCGCCGCCCGGAGGCGTGCTCTGGACCATCGCCGGAGACGTCCGCGCGCTGCTCATGCTGCCCGCCGCCTTCACCATGCAGGTCGCCCACCCCGCCATCGGCGCCGGGGTCGACGAGCACTCCGTCTTCCGCACCGACCCCTGGGGCCGCGGCGAGCGCTCCCTGCGCTCCGTCCAGCTCTGGGTGTACGGCGGAGCCGACGCCGCGGCCGAAGGGCGCCGGGTGCGCCGCCTGCACAAGGAGATCCAGGGCACCGACACCCGGGGGCGCCCCTACCACTCCCTCGACCCGGCCTGCTACGCCTGGGTGCACGCCACCGGCTTCCCGGTCTACCTCTACGCCGGGCGCTACCTGCTGCGCCGCTTCACCCCGGCCCAGGAACGCCAGCTCTACCGCGAGTGGCTCCAGGTCGGCCGCATCCTCGGTCTGCACGACCGGGACATGCCGCAGAGCATCGAGGAGTACTGGCCGTACTACCACCGGATGCTGGCCGAGGAGATCGAGCCCACCAAGGTCGCCCGCGAACTCCTCGCCACCGACGCGCCCCTGCCCCGCCCCGCCGGAGGCCCGCTGCCGGTCCGGCTCCTGCTGCGCCTGACCTGGCCCGTCCTGCGGGCCGCCTTCCTGCGCTTCCGGGCCTTCGTCACCGCCGGCTACATGCCGCCCGAGGCACGCGCCGCCATCGGCCTGGAATGGAGCCCGGCCCAGGAGCGCCGCCTGCGCCGTTTCAGCACGGCCCTGCGGCTGCTGGTACCCCTGCTGCCGGAGCGCCTGCGCTACCTCCCGATCGCCCGCGCCGCCCGCGCGCGGCAACGCGCCGCCGCCTCCTGAGGGGCGGCGGCGCGCGGAGCCGCGTACGGCCGGGGACCGGTCGGTCGTGGGCCGGTCGGCCGTGGATCAGTGGCCCTCGTGGACCGTGTTGGTCTCGGCGATCTTCTTCCAGGACTTCGGCTCGGCCGCCGGCTTCGCGGCCGGGGACCGCAGGGTGCCGGTGCCCGGAGCCGCCGCCGGCAGCGTCCTCGTCGTGTTCAGCGCCGAGGCGGCCGGCTTGCCCGGGGTGTACAGCCAGGTCTCGAAGAGCTGCGCGAGCGGCTGGTTCGAGACCTTCTCCGCGTAGCGGACGAAGTCCCCGACCTTGGCGTTGCCGTAGGCCCGCTCGGTCGGCCACCCCTTCAGGATCCGGAAGAACTTCTCGTCGCCGATCTGGTTGCGCAGCGCCTGGAGGGCGATCGCCCCGCGGTCGTAGACGGCACCGTGGAACTGGTTCTCCGGACCCGGGTCACCCGGCTTGACCTGCCAGAACGGGTCCTCGGCCGCCCGCAGCCCGTACGCCCAGTCGGCGAGCTCCTGCGCGGTGCCCTCGCCCTCCTTCTCCGACCACAGCCACTGGCTGTAGCGGGCGAAGCCCTCGTTGACCCAGATGTCCTTCCAGCCGTCGACGGACACGCTGTCCCCGTACCACTGGTGGGCGATCTCGTGCACGACCACGGACACGTTCGCGCCGTTCGCGAACTGCCGGGGGCTGTAGAACGGCCGGGTCTGCGTCTCCAGCGCGAACCCGCTGGGCACGTTCGGCACGTACCCGCCGAGCGCGTTGAAGGGGTACGGCCCGAAGACCCCCTCCAGCCACTCGGCGACCTCGCCCGTCCGCTCCACGCTGGCGCGCGCCGCGCCCGCGTTGTCGCCGAGGTCCTGGCTGTAGGCGTTCAGGATCGGCAGCCCGCTCGCCGTCTTGTCCGTGGTGATGTCGAACTTGCCGATGGCCAGGGTGGCGAGGTACGTGGCCTGCGGCTTGTTCGAGCGCCAGTTGTACCGGGTCCAGCCCAGGCGCGAACTCTGCGACTGGAGGACGCCGTTGCTGATGGCCTGGGTGCCGTCGGGCACGTTCACCGACACGTCGAAGGTGGCCTTGTCGAGCGGGTGGTCGTTGCTCGGGAACCACCAGACGGCCGAATCGGGTTCCTGTGCGGCGACGCCGCCGTCCGGGGTGCGCTGCCAGGCCGACCAACCGTCGACCTTGAACTCCGAGGGCTTGCCCGCGTACTTGACGACCACGCTCGACTGCCGGCCCCGCTGGAGCGGGGAGGCCGGGGTGACCTCCAGCTCCGAGACGCCCGACTTGGCGAACTTCGCCTTGACCCCGTTGACCCGGATCTCGCTGACGTCCAGACCGAAGTCGAGGTTGAAGCGGGACAGGTCCTGCTTGGCGGTGGTGAGCAGGGTGGCGGTGCCCTCCAGCAGGTCGGTCTTCGGCTGGTACTGGAGGCGAAGGTCGTAATGGGACACCTCGTACCCGCCGTTGCCGCTGGCCGGGTAGTAGGGATCGCCGATACCCGGTGCGCCCGGAACGGAACTCGCCGCCGACGCCGGGATCACCAGCAGAAGGGAGGCTGCGAGCACGCTCGGGGCGATGACTTTGCGGTGCACCTTGAACTCCAAGTGGTAGGGGAGTGGCTTCCGTTCGACCGTATTCACGCGCGGGACCCCACGTCATGTCCATGGCCCCTCCTGTCACACGATCGCCACGCGTCTGAAAAACGCCCGTGCGGAACACGTCCGTCCGGGCGGCGGCGAGACCCCGCGCACCGCCCCCGGCCTGCGCGGATCGATGTCCGGATCTGCGGTTCAGCCGTCATTGCCCGGACGTGCGCGGCCTCCTAGCGTTGCCGTTGTGGCCCCGCGACGGCCGCCACCCCACCCTCGTGAGAACGGCACCCTTATGGCTACCACCACGCTGCGTCAGCTCAACGGCTTCGACGAGACCCCCGCGACCTTCGAGAACGCGGTCCTGGTCCTGGTCGACTACCAGAACACCTACACCGGCGGCGTCATGGAACTCGACGGCTGGGAGCCCGCGCTGGCCTCCGCCTCCCGGCTCCTCACCCGGGCCCGCGAGGCCGGCACCCCCGTCGTCCACATCCGTGACGGCGGCTACGGCATCGACACCGAGCAGGGCGGCCTCCACGCGTCCGTGGCCCCCCGGGCGGGCGAGGCCGTCGTCACCAAGTCCGTCCCGAACGGCTTCCACCGGACCGACCTCCACGAGATCATCGAAGCCACCGGCCGGAAGAACCTGATCATCGCCGGGTTCATGACCAACATGTGCACCCTGTTCACCACCGAGGGCGCCTTCCTGCACGGCTACGCTCCCACGGTCGTCGCCGACGCCTCGGCGACGCGCGCGCTGGAAAGCCCGGCGGGCGCCCTGACGGCGCAGCAGATCCACCAGGCGGCCCTCGCCACGGTCACCGAGCTCTACGGCGTGGTCGTCGCCACCGGAGCCGAACTGAAGTAGCGCCGCACCGCCCCCTCTCCGGCAGAGCCCTGCAGGAGAGGGGGCACCGCACTTCTCTCCATACCAAGCAGTCGTTAGCCTGCCCGCATGACTCTTCCGGCGCACGCCGCACGCAGCTGCTGGCACGGGGCGATCAACCCGCTCCACTCCACGGTCTACTTCTCGCCCGACCTCGGCAAGGAGTTCGCCGCCCTCGGGATCACCGACCGCAACGCCGTCAACCTCTCCTCCCGCTCCGCGGCCATGGGCGCGGTCGGCGCGGGCACGGTGACGGCCACCTTCTACAACTACCGCCACGACCTCGTCGCCCGGCACCTGCCCGCCGTCTGGGACACCGCCACCCCCGCGCAGGTCCTCGCCGCCCGGCTGCGGGCCGTGGACACCACGCTGCGCCGGCTCCTCGGCGACGAGACCATCGCGTCCCCCGAGATCGCCGAGGCCGCCGGGCTGGCGATGCGCGCGTCCGAAGCCTGCACCCGGCACGCCCGTACGCTCTACTCGGCCCACGCGGACCTGCCCGTACCCGAGGAACCGCACCTCAAGCTGTGGCACGCCACCACCCTGCTGCGCGAGCACCGCGGCGACGGACACCTGGTCGCCCTGCTCACCGTCGGTCTGGACCCGGTCGAGGCCCTGGTCAGCCACACGGCCAGCGGCCACGGCATGACGCCGAAGTACCTCAAGTACATCCGCGGCTGGGAGCAGTCCGACCTGGACGCGGCCGCGGACCGGCTGCGCGAGCGCGGACTGCTCGACTCCGACGGTGAGCTCACGCCCGAGGGCGCGGCGTTGCGCGAAGCGCTGGAGACGGAGACCGACCGCCTGGACGAGGCTCCGTACGAGCACCTCGGCGCGGCCGGAGTCGCCCGGCTCGCGGAGATCGGCGGTGGTCTCACCGTGCAGGCCTTCGTCGCCGGAGCCTTCCCCGGGGACCTCATGGGCAAGGCCTGAGACCGGACCGGGCCCGGCTCCCGACGTCCGCCGCCGCCACCTGCCACAATTGGCAGCCTTCCGACGCAGCACGCTGCACGCAGTACGCAGCACGGACCAGCAGCACGAACACGTACGAAGGCAGGCGGGACCGCACAGTGACGATGTCCATCGAAGGCAGGATCGCCGAGGAGCTCGGCGTACGGGAGCGGCAGGTCAAGTCCGCCGTCGAGCTGCTCGACGGCGGCTCGACCGTGCCGTTCATCGCGCGCTACCGCAAGGAAGCGACCGAGATGCTCGACGACGCCCAGCTGCGCACCCTGGAGGAACGGCTGCGCTACCTGCGCGAGCTGGAGGACCGGCGCGCGGCGATCCTCGACTCCGTCCGGGAGCAGGGCAAGCTCGACGCCGAGCTGGAGGCCCGGATCAACGCGGCCGACACCAAGGCACGGCTGGAGGACATCTACCTCCCCTTCAAGACCAAGCGCCGCACCAAGGCGCAGATCGCCCGCGAGGCCGGCCTCGCGCCGCTCGCCGAAGGGCTGCTGGCCGACCCGTCCGTGGAACCGGCCGTGGCGGCCGCCGCGTTCGTGGACGCCGACAAGGGCGTGGCCGACGCGGCCGCCGCCCTGGAGGGCGCCCGCTCCATCCTCACCGAGAAGTTCGGCGAGGACGCCGACCTCATCGGCGAACTGCGCGAGCGCATGTGGGGCCGCGGCCGGCTCGCCGCGAAGGTCCGCGAGGGCAAGGAGGAGGCGGGCGCCAAGTTCGCCGACTACTTCGACTTCACCGAGCCCTTCACCGCCCTCCCCTCGCACCGCGTGCTCGCCATGCTCCGCGGGGAGAAGGAGGACGTGCTCGACCTCACCCTGGAGCCGGAGGAGCCGAGCGAGACGCCCGGGCCCTCCACATACGAGGGCATGGTCGCGCGGCGCTTCGGCATCAACGATCGCGGCCGCCCCGGCGACAAGTGGCTCGCCGACACCGTCCGCTGGGCCTGGCGTACGAAGATCCAGGTGCACCTCGGCATCGACCTGCGCTCCCGGCTGCGCGCCGCCGCCGAGGACGAGGCGGTACGGGTCTTCGCGTCGAACCTGCGCGACCTGCTGCTCGCCGCACCCGCCGGCACCCGGGCCACGCTCGGGCTGGACCCGGGCTTCCGCACCGGCGTGAAGGTGGCCGTGGTGGACGCCACCGGCAAGGTGGTCGCCACCGAGGTGATCTACCCGCACGTGCCCGCCAACAAGTGGGACGACGCGCTCGCCAAGCTGGCCCGGCTGGCCAAGGAGCACGCGGTCGAGCTCGTCGCCATCGGCAACGGCACCGCCTCCCGGGAGACCGACAAGCTCGCCGCGGACCTCATCACCCGCAACCCCGAGCTGAAGCTCACCAAGGTGATGGTCTCGGAGGCCGGCGCCTCCGTGTACTCGGCGTCGGCCTTCGCCTCGGCCGAACTCCCGGACATGGACGTGTCGTTGCGAGGCGCCGTCTCCATCGCCCGGCGCCTGCAGGACCCGCTCGCCGAACTGGTGAAGATCGACCCGAAGTCGATCGGCGTCGGCCAGTACCAGCACGACCTGTCCGAGGTGAAGCTCTCGCGTTCGCTCGACGCCGTGGTCGAGGACTGTGTGAACGGTGTCGGCGTCGACGTCAACACCGCCTCCGCGCCGCTGCTTTCGCGCGTGTCGGGCATCAGCGGCGGACTCGCCGAGAACATCGTGGCGCACCGCGACGCCAACGGCCCCTTCCGCAACCGCAAGGGGCTCAAGGACGTGGCCCGGCTGGGCCCGAAGGCATACGAGCAGTGCGCGGGCTTCCTGCGGATCCGCGACGGGGACGACCCGCTGGACTCCTCCAGCGTGCACCCCGAGGCCTATCCGGTGGTCCGCACCATGGGCAAGACGGCGGGCAGCGAGGTGGCGGCCCTGATCGGCAACACCGGTGTGCTGCGCTCGCTGCGGCCGGAGCAGTTCGTCACCGAGGCCTTCGGCCTGCCGACGGTCACGGACATCCTGCGCGAGCTGGAGAAGCCGGGCCGGGACCCGCGGCCCGCGTTCAAGACGGCGACCTTCAAGGAGGGCGTCGAGAAGATCGGCGACCTGGCCCCCGGGATGATCCTGGAGGGTGTGGTCACCAATGTGGCCGCCTTCGGCGCCTTCATCGACATCGGCGTCCACCAGGACGGGCTGGCGCACGTTTCGGCGCTGTCGAAGAACTTCGTCAAGGACCCGCGCGACGTGGTGAAGCCGGGCGACATCGTCCGGGTCAAGGTCATGGACGTGGACATCCCGCGCAAGCGGATCTCGCTGACGCTGCGGCTGGAGGACGAGACGGAGCGCGGCGGCGGCGCCGACGGCGGTGCTCCGCGGCAGCGCGAGGAGCGGGGCGAGCGGCGCGGCGGCGGCCGGCCCCCGCAGCAGCGCGTCCCGGGCGGTCAGGGCGGCGGCGAGCGCGGTCAGGGCGGTCAGGGCGGCCAGGGAGGCTCCCGCGACGGCGGCAAGGGCCGCCGCCAAGGCGGTCAGGGCGGCCAGAGCGGTCAGGGCGGCGGCGGCCAGCGTCAGGGCGGCGGCGCTCCGGCCCCCGCCAACAGCGCGATGGCCGACGCCCTGCGCCGCGCGGGGCTCAGCGGCCCCGACGAGCGGGGCGGCCGCAAGCGCTAGCCGTTCGTGGCAGTGCGTGCCGGATTGGCTGAATAGGCACCCGACATGGGGACATACCTTGCCAACTCATCCGGATGATCTGTAGGGATGACGGAACGCCCGTTCGTCTTTCGGCGAGCGGGCTTCCGTTTTTTCCCCTCAGGACCGCACTCCCGAGGTCGCCTTGAAGGCTAAGGACGTCATGCCCCAGCCCACGCACGCCTATCATCGTTGCCCGAGAAAGGGTCCGAAGAGGGAACACATGCGCCACCCTCAACCCAGTCTGCGCAAACGGTGCGAGGCGATTCTCGGCCGTCTTGACCTGAGACACCCCTTCTCGCTCGACGGACTGTGCGAGCGGATAGCCGAGCAACGGGGCCGCCCCATCCGGCTCCACCCGCTGCCCAAGGAGGCGGCGGAGTCCGGTGTGTGCGGCCTGTGGGTCGGCACCGCCGACGTGGACTACGTCTTCTACGAGGCCCAGACCACCCCGCTGCACCGGGAGCACATCGTGCTCCACGAGATCGGCCACATCCTCTTCGGGCACCACTCGCTGGAAGCCCCGGCCGAGGACTCCCCGGGCGCCGGCGGGCCGGACGGATACGTCCCCACCGTGCTCGGGCGCACCAACTACACCACCCGCCAGGAGCGGGAGGCGGAGATGCTCGCCAGCATGATCCGCATCCGCACCGGAACCCGCGGCCCGCACCTCGGCCAGGGCGCCGCGGGCCGTGACACGCTCGCCCGGCTGGAGTCGGCGATGGGCTACGAGCGGCGCGGACGGGGGCCCGTCCACCGTGGCTTCTGATCTGATCGCCTTCGGCGACGCGCTCGCCGTCCCCGGCGTCGTGTGCCTCTGGATCGCCGTCCTGCTCCGCGCGCCCGGCGCCCTGCGCGCCCCGCACCAGCGGGGCCTGTGGCTCGCCGTCGCCACCGCCGCGGCCGCGATGACCCTGAACCTCCCCGACGTCGTCGCCTACGCCATGGGCCGCGACCCGGCCTACGCGCACACCATCGGGCTCGTGCGCAACCTCATCGGCGTCCTCTCGGCCGGCGCCGTCCTCTACTTCGTGGCCGCCGCCACCCGGGGCCGCCGGCTCCAGATCGCCTCCGGCGCCGGTACGGTCCTCTGGCTGACCGTCCTCGTCGTCCTGGACGCGGCCGCGCCCGAGCACGGCACGCACACCATCCCGCCCGTCGGCGACCCGGTGCCCTCCCTCGCGTACTGGCTGGTGCTGATCTCCGCCCACCTGATCGCCAACACCGTCTGCGTATCCGTCTGCTGGCGCTACAGCCGCCGTGCCGAGAGCCGGGGCCTCGCCGCCGGACTGCTGCTGTTCGGCCTCGGCACCGCGCTCGCCGGGGTGTTCTGGTTCGTGTACCTGCTCAAGGCACTGTTCGGCTTCACCTGGGCGATCCCCGCCAACCCGCTGCTGATGAACGTGCACGGACTGCTCCGCGCCGCCGCGATCCTGGTCCCGACGCTGTTCACCTTCCGCCGCACGGCCGCCGACACCGCCACCGCCTGGCGGCTGTGGCCGCTCTGGCGCGACCTGGTACACGCCGTCCCGCACGTCGCCCTCAACGAGCCGCGCGCCGGCCGGGTGCTGGAACTGCTGTGGCCGCCGGTCCCGCGCAACCTGCTCGTCTACCGCAAGGTCATCGAGACCCGCGACGCCATCCTGATCCTGGGGGAGTACGTCGCCCCCGGCGTGCCCGAGCTCGCGCGCAGCCACGTGGCCGGCAGCGGAGTGCCCGAACAGCGGGCCAGCGCGGCCGCGCTGGCCTGCGTACTGAAGGAAGCACGGCAGGCGAAGCTGGCCGGGATCCCGCAACAGCGGTCCGACGAGAACGCCTTGGAGCTGCCCGCGGCCCTCCAGACCTCGGCCGAGGGAGGGGACCTGGAAGGCGAGGCCCGCTTCCTCGTGGACGTGGCCCAGGCCTACGCCTCGCCGGCCACGGCCGGTTTCACCGCGTGACACGCAAGACGCCCGACTGCCAGGAAGCGAACGTCTCTTGACCACCACCGTACTGATCACAGGGGCCAGCGCCGGACTGGGCGCGGCCTTCGCCCGCGGCTTCGCCGCGAAGGGCTGCGACCTCGTCCTCGTCGCCCGCGACAAGGACCGCCTCGAAGAGGTCGCCGCGGACCTCGCCCGGGAGTTCGGCTCCGTCTGCGAGGTGCTCCCCGCCGACCTGCTCGACGCGGGCGCTCTCGCAGCCGTCACCGCGCGGCTCGCCGACCGGGCCCGGCCCGTCGACATCCTGGTCAACAACGCCGGCTTCGGACTCCCCGCGCCGTTCCCGTACAACCCGGTCGAGGACGAGGAGCGGATGCTCGACCTGCTGGTCAAGGTGCCGCTCCGGCTCACCCACGCGGTGCTGCCGGGCCTGCGCGAGCGCCGCCGCGGCGCGGTGCTCAACGTCTCCTCGGTGGCCGGACTGCTGCCGACCGGGACCTACGGCGCCGCGAAGGCCTGGATCACGGCCTTCAGCGAGTCGCTGCGCGTGGACATGGAGCCGTACGGGGTCCGGGTGCTGGCGGTGGTGCCGGGATTCACCCGCACCGAGTTCCAGGAGCGCGCCGGGATGGACGTCACCGCCCTGCGCGACGCGGTGTGGCTGGAGCCGCACGAGGTGGTGGACCAGGCCCTGAAGGACCTGGCCCTGCGCCGCCCGGTGAGCATCACCGGCCGGCACTACCGGGCGTACGCCCTGGCCGTCCGCCACCTCCCGCGGGCCTTCGTGGCCCGGAAGATGGCCCGCACCCGGCGGGCCCCGGCGGACCGGCCGGACGGGAGCTGACGCGGGCGTCGCGGCAGCCCGGTGCGCGGCCCTGTGGCAGGGCCGCGCACGTCTGGGTTGGCGGACGGGTCAGCAGTCAGCAGTCGCCGTGGTTGTAGCCTCCGTAGCCGCCGTAGCCGTAGTCGTCATCGTCGTCCCACCAGCCGCCGTGGTGCCAGCCGTTGTCGTCGTCGTGGTCCCAGCCACCGGCGACGTAACTGACGTGCTGGGCCGGGGTCGCCGCCGAAGCGGTACCCGCCGTGCCGAGCGCGGCCCCGCCGGCCATCAGGAGACCGGCGGTGGAGACCACGAAGAGGCGCTTCGCTCTCGTTGCAAACATGAGAATTTTCCCTTTCCTTCCGCCCTCCTCGAACCTCTGCGAGGCGTGGAGGACGGAACCGCGGGCCGCGTACGCGTGGGCGCGGTCCGGGATCGGATGCAGGGCCGCCGAAGATGCGGAAGCACAGGTCCGCCGACCCTGGCGCCGTGGAACGGCCGGCCATGGGGACGTGCTCCGCGGTTGCGGCTCTCACCCACAAAGGCTAGTCGCGCTCACGCCGCCCGGCATCTTGGGCGGGCTCCGGTCTAGAGCTCGGTGACCTTGCCGTCCGCGACGTGCAGCCGGCGGGTCACCTGGACCGCGTCGAGCATCCTGCGGTCGTGGGTGACCAGCAGCAGGGTGCCCTCGTAGGCCTCGAGCGCAGATTCCAGCTGCTCGATCGCCGGCAGGTCGAGGTGGTTCGTCGGCTCGTCCAGCACCAGCAGGTTCACCCCGCGCCCCTGGAGCAGCGCCAGGGCCGCACGGGTGCGCTCGCCGGGGGAGAGGGTGGCCGCCGGGCGGGTCACGTGCGCCGCCTTCAGGCCGAACTTGGCCAGCAGGGTGCGCACTTCGGCCGGTTCGGTGTCGGGCACGGCGGCGCAGAAGGCCTCGATGAGCGGCTCGTCCCCGAGGAACAGGCCGCGGGCCTGGTCCACTTCGCCGACCAGGACGCCCGAGCCGAGGTTCGCGGAGCCGGAGTCCGGCGCCAGCCGGCCCAGGAGCACGGCGAGCAGCGTCGACTTTCCGGCGCCGTTGGCGCCGGTGATGGCGACCCGGTCCGCCCAGTCGATCTGCAGGCTCGCCGGTCCGAAGGCGAAGTCCCCGCGCCGGACCGCGACTTCGCGCAGGGTGGCGACCACCGAGCCGGAGCGCGGGGCCGCCGCGATCTCCATGCGCAGCTCCCACTCCTTGCGCGGCTCGTCGACCACATCGAGCCGCTCGATCGCGCGCTGCGTCTGGCGGGCCTTCGAGGCCTGCTTCTCGCTCGCGTCGGCGGCGGCCTTCCTGGCGGACTTGTCGTTGTCGGTGGCCTTGCGCTTGGAGTTCTTGACGCCCTTGTCGCTCCAGCCGCGCTGCATCGCGGCCCGGTCCTCCAGCGCGGAGCGCTTGTCGGAGTACTCGTCGTACTGCTCGCGGGCGTGGTTGCGGGCCCGCTCGCGCTCCTCCAGGTAGGCGTCGTAGCCGCCGCCGTAGAGGTTGATCTGCTGCTGGGCCAGGTCGAGTTCGAGGACCTTGGTGACGGTGCGCGTGAGGAACTCGCGGTCGTGGCTGATCACGACCGTGCCGGCGCGCAGCCCCTTCACGAACTGCTCCAGGCGCTCCAGACCGTCGAGGTCGAGGTCGTTGGTGGGCTCGTCGAGCAGGAAGACGTCGTAGCGGGACAGCAGCAGCGAGGCCAGTCCGGCGCGGGCCGCCTGGCCGCCGGACAGCGCGGTCATCGGCAGGTCGAGACCGACCGACAGCCCGAGGTCGTCGGCGACCTGCAGGGCCCGCTCGTCGAGGTCGGCCCCGCCGAGGTTCAGCCACCGGTCGAGGGCGTCCGCGTACGCGTCGTCCGAGCCCGGGGTGCCGTCCACGAGGCCCTGCGTCGCCGCGTCGAGCTCGGCCTGCGCCGCGGCCACACCGGTACGGCGGGCCAGGAACTCGCGGATCGACTCGCCGGGGCGCCGCTCGGGCTCCTGCGGCAGGTGGCCGACGGCCGCGCTGGGCGGGGAGAGGCGCAGCTCACCGGTCTCGGGGGCGTCCATCCCGGCGAGCATCCGCAGCAGGGTGGACTTCCCGGCGCCGTTGACGCCGACGAGGCCGATGACGTCGCCGGGTGCGACGACGAGGTCGAGATCGGCGAAGAGCGTGCGCTCACCGTGCGCGGCGGTGAGCTTCTTGGCGACGAGGGTTGCAGTCATGATGCCCCGATCCTATCCGCGCCCCGCGCGTCCGGATCCCGGGGCCGGGACGTGGCCGCGGCCCGCCGGCGGGTCACGTGCCGAGGAGCCGAAGGCCCGCCCACAGGGCCGTCACCGCGGCGGCGAGGGCCGGCACGGTGGTCAGCAGGCCGAGCCGGGTGAAGGCCCCGAGGGTGACGCCGTCGTACCCGTCCGCGTGCAGGATCCGCCGCCACAGCAGCGTGGCCAGGGAGCCCGCGTAGGTCAGGTTCGGCCCGATGTTCACCCCGATCAGCACCGCCAGCACCGGCCCCGCGCCGCCCGCCGAGGCCACCGGGAGCAGGGCCAGTACCGCGGGCAGGTTGTTGATCAGGTTGGCCAGTACGGCGGCCACCGCCGCCACTCCGAGCAGCGCCGGCAGCGAATCCCCGGCCGGGGCCACCCACTCCAGCGCGTCCCCGAGCCCGTGGTCCACGACCGCCCGCACCACCACCCCCAGTGCCAGCACGAACAGGCAGAAGGCCGGTGCCGTGGAGCCCAGGATCGCCGCCGGGGTGGTCTCCCGGCGCCGCAGCGCCCGTACGGCCAGGGCGAGCGTGCCCGCCAGCGCCGCCCAGGCGGGGCTCGCCCCCGCGAAGGAGGCGAGCGCGAAGCCGGCCAGGGTCAGCGCGAGCACCCCGGCCGCGAACCGGGGCAGCGGCGCCCGCTCCCCGGCCTGCGGTACGTGCTCCGGGGGCGCCGCCAGGTCGCTGCGGAAGAAGCGCCGGAACACCGCGTACTCCACGCCGATCGCCGCCAGCCAGGGCAGGGTCATGAGCGCGGCGAACCGGGTGAAGGAGAGCCCGCTGGCGGCGAAGGCGAGCAGATTGGTGAGGTTGGAGACCGGCAGGAGGAGCGAGGCGGAGTTCGCCAGGTGCGCGGTCGCGTAGACGTGCGGGCGCGGCCGGGCCCCCAGCCGGGAGGCGGTCGCGAGCACCACCGGGGTCAGCAGCACCACGGTCGCGTCCAGGCTCAGCGCGGCGGTGACCACCGAGGCGACGGCGAACACTCCGCCGAGCAGCGCCACCGGCCCCCGCCCGGCCGCCCGCCGGGCCACCGCGGCGCCGGCGGCCTTGAACAGCCCCTCGTCGGCGCACAGCCGGGCCAGCGCCAGGATCACCGCGAGGAACCCGACCACCGGCAGCAGCTCACGGGTCTGCGCCCACGCGTCGGCCGGCGGTACGACGCCCAGGACGACGAGCAGCCCGGCGGCGGGCACGGCGGCCGCGGCCTCCGGCAGCCCGCGCGGGCGCAGGACGGCGAAGGCCAGCACCCCGAGCAGGAGGGCGGCGGACAGGCACGCGGCGGCGACGGGGTACAGGACGGGCTCCGGAGCGAGGGGGAGAAGGGGGGGCGGCGGGGACAGGACAGGATCGCATCGGCACCCGTATGGCCGGATAGGTGGGGTCCACGTCATTGCGGCCCTCGCGCGGGGTGCCACATGATGGAGTCATGTCGTCGCGAAACGTGCTCGTCGTCCTCTACGACGGCGTGCAGAGCCTGGATGTCACGGGGCCGATGGAGGTGTTCTCCGGCGCCGACCACCACCCCGGACCGGCGCGGTACGCGCTCCGCACCGTCTCACCGGGCGGCGCCCCGGTCCGCACGAGCAGCGGACTGCGGCTGGTCCCGGACGGGGAGCTGGAGAGCGAGCGCCCGGGCGCCGGCACCACCCTGCTGGTGCCGGGAGGCCGGTACACGGGGGACTTCGCGCCGGGGATCACGCACTGGCTCCGCGCGTACGGCCGCTCCGCGGAGCGGCTGGTGTCGGTGTGCACCGGCGGCCTGCTGCTGGCCGAGGCCGGGCTGCTGGACGGACGGCGCGCGACGACCCACTGGTACGCGTGCGAGCGGATGGCCCGGGACTACCCGGCCGTCACCGTGGAACCCGACCCGATCTACGTCCGCGACGGGCCGGTGTCCACCTCGGCCGGGGTCACGGCGGGCATCGACCTGGCCCTGGCCCTGGTGGAGGAGGACCACGGGCGGGAACTGGCGCTGTCCATCGCGCGGCACCTGGTCGTCTTCCTGCGCCGGCCCGGCAACCAGGCGCAGTTCAGCGCGCAGCTCGCGGCGCAGACGGCGCAGCGGGAACCGCTGCGGGAGGTGCAGCACTGGATCACGGAGCACCCGGGGGAGGACCTGAGCGTGGAAGCCCTCGCCGCGCGGGCCGCGCTGTCGCCCCGGCACTTCGCGCGGTCCTTCCAGGCGGAGACGGGGGTGACGCCGGGGCGGTACGTGGAGCGGGTCCGGGTCGAGCACGCGCGGCGGCTGCTGGAGGAGGGCGGCGAGGGCGTCGCCCAGATCTCCCGGGCCTGCGGATACGGCAATCCGGAAGCGCTGCGCCGCGCCTTCGTGAAGACCCTGGGCCAGCCCCCGGCCGAATACCGCCGCCGCTTCGGCACCCCACCGCAGCCGGGCCCTGACGCCTGACCCCTGCCCACCCTGACCCCTGACCCCTGACCCCAGGAACCGAGCCCGACACGCCCCGACCACGCCCCGGCCGCACCCCGGGCCGTGCAACCGCCCCACCCCGACCACCGCTCCGGAGGAGCCATGCAGATCGCCGTCCTGCTCTTCGACGGGTTCACCGCCCTCGACGCCATCGGTCCCTTCGACACCCTCGGCCGCCTCCCGGGCGCCGAGACCGTGTTCGTGGCCGAGCGGCCCGGGCCCGTACGGGCCGACCAGAGCTCGCTGGCCCTCGTCGCCGCGAAGGGCCTCGACGAGGTGACGCGGCCGGACATCGTCCTGGTGCCCGGCGGGCCGGCCACCGACGGGGAGATGAAGAACCCCGCCGTCCTCGACTGGCTGCGGACCGTCGACGCCACCACCACCTGGACCACCTCGGTCTGCACCGGCTCGACCCTGCTCGCCGCCGCGGGCCTCCTCGACGGGCGCAGGGCCACCAGCCACTGGCTGTACCTGGACCGGCTGCCCCCGTTCGGGGCGCAGCCCACCGGGGAGCGGGTCGTCTTCGACGGGAAGTACGTGACGGCGGCCGGGGTGTCCGCGGGCATCGACATGGGGCTCGCGCTCCTCGGCCGCATCGCGGGGGACGCGTACGCGCAGACCGTGCAGCTCATGACCGAGTACGATCCGCGGCCGCCCTACGACGCGGGCTCCCCCGAGAGGGCGCCCGCCGACATCGTCGCGCGGCTGCGCGGGCTCACTGCGCCGGCGGAGTCCAGGTGAAGGCGGGCGCGCGCCGTTCCAGGAACGCGGCGACCCCCTCCGCGATGTCGCCGCTCGCGGCGGCCTGCGCCGCCCAGTAGGCGTCCCGGTCCGTGCGGCCGTCCGCGAACTCCTTCGCCGAACTCTGCGTGAGCTGCGAACGCGTGGCCAGGATCCGGGCGAACTCCGCTACACGCTTGGCCAGTTGACCCGCCGGCAGCAGTTCGTCCAGCAGCCCGGTGCGCAGCGCCCGCTCCGCGTCGATCAACTCGGCGGAGAAGAGGAGGTACTTGGCGACCGACGGGCCCACCAGGGACGCGAGGCGCCGGGTGGACGAGGCCGGGTACACGATGCCCAGCCTCGCCGGCGTCACCCCGAAGGAGGCCCCCTCCTCGGCGAAGCGCAGATCGCAGGCGGCGGCCAGCTGGCTGCCGCCTCCCACGCAGAACCCGCGGATCGCGGCCAGCGTGGGCTTGGGGAAGGCGGCGAGCGCCTCCTCCGCCGCCACGGCCAGGGCCTGCGGGTCCTCGTCCCCGGTCAGCGAGGAGATGTCGGCGCCCGCGCAGAAGGTCTCGCCGGCCCCCGTCAGGACCAGGACCCGTACGGCGGGATCCGCCGCGAGCCCGGCCAGCAGCTCGGGCAGCCCGCGCCACATCGCGGCCGTCATGGCGTTGCGCTTGGCGGGGTGCGAGATCACGACGGTGGCGACCCCGTCGGCGACGGAGGAGAGCAGGGCGGCGTCCATGCGCCGGATGCTATCCCGGACGGTCGATCCTATGATCAAGAGACCGGTCACCGGCAGCTCGGTGGACCGGCAGGCAGTCACGGGGTCCGAGGGTCCGTCGGGGGCAGCGAGGAGGTGGCGTCCATGGGCGCAGACCGTGCCGAGGGTACGGACCGTACGGGTCCACAGGACGGCAAGGCCGACAAGAAGAAGGTCAGCCGCAGCTTCGCGTGGATGGCCCTGCTCGGGGCGCTCCTGGTGGTGGCCGGTCTGGTGGGCCTCGTCTACACCGGCGTCGCCACCCTGACCACGATGTTCCTCTTCGGCTGGCTGCTGCTGGCCGGCGGTGTGGTGGGCCTGCTCCAGGCGATCCAGTCCCGCAAGAGCAACTACTTCTGGCTCGCCGTCATCGTCGCCGCGATCAACATCGCGGCGGGTTTCGTGATCCTGCGCCGCCCGGAAGCGAGCGCGGAGGCGCTCACCATGTTCGCCGCGCTGCTGTTCCTCACCGGCGGGGTGTTCCGGCTGGCCGGGGCCGTCGTGGTGCGCGGCGCGCACCTGGGGCTGACCCTGGTCCAGGGCGCCTTCGGCATCCTGCTGGGCCTCCTGATCCTCGCCAACTGGCCGGGCAGCAGCCTGTACGTGATCGGAGCGTTCTTCTCCCTCGCGCTGCTGTTCGACGGCCTGAGTCTGATCGCCGTGGGCATGGGAGCCCGCCGCATCCTGGGCTTGGTCAGGGACGACGAGGTTCCGGTGACGCCTGGAGGGGCGGGAGTGGCAGCGCCCGAGGCGCACGAGGCGGCCGAGATGCGGCCCCCAGAAGATCAGGAACGGTCGAACAACTGACTCTGTCATACGCCAGTGGTCAGAAAGTGTCCGATTGATGCTGACTTCTGGTCAGTGGTCCGGCGCGGAGCGGTCCGGTCCCCACTCTTGACGTGTGCAGACGATCGAGCGTGAAGACGGGGGCCGGGAGATGGATGTGAGCGGGAGCGTCCCGCCAGTCAAGGGGGAGGAGCCGGAGGTCGCGGCCAGCCCCCTCGCGTACGAAGGGGTGTGGCGATTCACGGCGCCCGCAGTAGAAGAATCCGTTCCGCAGGCCCGCCGCGCGGTCCGTGACCTGCTCGGCCGGCAGGAGGTGCCGGCCGACCGGGACCTGGTCTACTCCCTGCTGCTGATCGTCTCCGAACTGGTGACGAACTCGGTCCGGCACGCGGCCGTGCTCTCGCCGGAGGTAGCGGTGGAGGTCGCCATCGGCCGGGAGTGGGTACGGGTGGCCGTCGAGGACAACCACCCGTACCGCCCCAAGGCGCTGGAGGCCGATTTCGGCCAGACCGGCGGCCGGGGCCTCCTCCTGGTCCGGGAGATCACGCTGGAGGCCGGCGGGGTCTGCGACGTGGAGCACACCTCCACGGGCGGCAAGGTGATCTGGGCGGCGCTGCCGCTCACCACGGCCCTCGCCTCACCCGCGGCCACTCCGACCTCGGCGGTCTGAACCCCGGGGCCGGCTGCTACCAGCCCGCCGCGTCGCCCGTCAGCTCGCGGATCGCGGGCCGGGCCGCGTCCAGCACGGTCATGAACCAGGCCGAGAACGGGACCTCGGCGTGCCGCTTCGCGAGTTCCTCCGCGGTCACGAAGGCGGTGTCCGCGATCTCCTCCGGATCCGGCCGCACCGACCGCTGCGCGAGTCCCACGAACAGGTGGTTGTACTCCTGCTCCACCAGCCCCGACGCCGGGTCCGGATGGTTGTAGCGGACCGTCCCCGCCTCCGCGAGCAGCGAGGGCGACAGCCCCAGCTCCTCGTGGGTCCGCCGGGCCGCGGCCGCGAACGGCGACTCCCCGGGGTAGGGGTGACCGCAGCACGTGTTCGACCAGACGCCGGGGGAGTGGTACTTCCCGAGGGCGCGCTGCTGGAGCAGCATCCGGCCCTGCTCGTCGAAGAGGAACACCGAGAACGCCCGGTGCAGCTGACCGGGCGCCTGGTGAGCGGCGAGCTTCTCCGCCGTACCGATGGTGTTGCCGGACTCGTCGACCAGTTCGAGCATGATCGGTTCTTGAGCGCCGGTGCCGGTGGTCGCACTGTTCGCGGCGGTGGCTGGTGTGGTCGGCATACCCATCCTTCGCTTCGGACTTCGGCTTTCAGTCTGCCGTACAAATGGGGATTGCCCCCACTTCGGTGATCCGCGCATGTCCGCCCCCCGCCGCGTGATATGCGGCGGGGGGCGGAGCGTGCGGATCGGTCAGTTCATCCGGCCGGGGGCCGGACCCGGCATCAAACTCCGAACGGGGCCGGGTACTTGATCGTGCCCGTGGGAACCGGCACCGAATCGTCGAGCACCAGCGCCATCATGGCCTCGTCGGGCACCTCGAAGGGCGCCTTGATCCCGAAGCGCGAAGCCGGCACGAACCCGAAGCGCCCGTAGTACTCGGGATGCCCGAGGACGAGGACGAGGTTCTCCCCGCGCTCCGCGGCCGCCGCGAGCAGTGCCCGTACGACCGCGCTGCCGGCGCCCGAGCGCTGGAGCGCGGGAGCCGCGGCCACCGGGGCGAGCGCGAGCGCGGCCACCCCGTCGACCGTGCACCGGGTCAGCAGGGCGTGCGCCGCGACCGACCCGTCCGGGGCCCCGGCCACGTAGGAGAGGCCGGGCAGCCAGGAGCCGTCGGCGCGCAGCGCGTCCACGAGGTCGGCCTCGGCCGGGGTCTCGAAGGCGGCCGAGTTCACCGCGTGCACGGCGGCCGCGTCCCCGGCCGCTTCGGGGCGGACGGGCCAGCCGCCGCCGTCCCCGGCCGTCACCGGCCGCAGGACGTAGGCGGTGTACCCGTACTCGTGCCCGTACCGCTCCCGTACGTCGATCTCCTCGCGTACGAAGCCCAGCGCGGCGGCGGCTTCGGGACCCGAGGGTTCCGCGGCCGCGGCGGTCCGCTCGCCGAGCGGACCGTAGTAGGCGGCCCAGTCGGAGTCGGGCTGCCGGTGGACTCCGAGCACCTGGTAGCCGGCGGCCTGGATCGCGGCCAGGTTGCGGGCGGTGGAGCGCAGCGCGTAGTGCGGGTCCCAGAAGGCGCGGACCCCGGCGGAGGGTTCCCCGACGGTCCATTCGCACTCGCTCAGCACCAGGGTGCCGCCGGGGGCGAGCAGTCGCTTCCACCGGGCGAGCGCGGTGGCGAAGCCGATGTTGTAGGCGGAGCCTTCGGCCCAGACGAGGTCGAAGGTTCCGTCCGGGTAAGACGCGAGGTCGCCGATGTCCGCCTTGACGGCGCGGACGCGGTCGGTGAGCCCGCGGGCCGCGGCGGCGGCGCGGAGCTCGTCGAGGAAGCCGTCGTGGAGGTCGACGGCGGTGACGTCGGCCCCGAGGCCGCCCGCCTCGGCGGCGAGCAGCAGGGCGCTGGGGCCGGGACCGCAGCCCAGGTCCAGGGCGCGCGGCCGCTCGGGCAGCGGTCCGCACAGGGACAGCAGGTGGCGGGTGGTCGCCTCGGAGCCGGGGGACTGCCGGGGCAGCCCGCGGTGCAGCGCGAAGAAGGCCTCGAAGAAGAGGTCGCCCTGCGTGCTGAAATCGGTGGTGTGGGAGTTGTTGGTGTTACCGGTGTTGTCGGTCAACGTGAACCCTTGAAAGGGGGCTCCGGCCGACGGGGGTGATCGGTGTGATCAGACCCGGCCGGACGCCCGGAAGGAGAGGGGGATGTACCGGAGTGCGCTGCGCTGGGCGGCGACGCCTGCGACGGTCATCAACCCCACCTCTTTCTTTTCTCACGTCTCATGTGACATTCGGGCGATTGCGACGCATTTGCGAAACTCGTACGCGTCTGCGGCCAGCTTAACAGCCGAGGTGCCGGCGGCGGTTTGTGATCGCCGCTTCCGATCGTCAATGATGATCGCCACAGGGCCGACAAGCCCGTGATTTTCGGCTTATCGGAGCGTAAACAGGCGGTGAACCCCCGCTTCCGTTCATCCGATAGCCTCTGCCGACGTGCCGCCGGCCCACCCGGCGCCCGTTAACCCGTGTGCGTGCAAGGAGTGAGTTCGTCTGCCGACCGTCATCCTTACCGGCCTGCCGGTGCCCGGATCAGCGCTCGCCGGCGAGCTGCGCTCACTCGGCTTCGAGGTCCACCCCGCGGCCACCCCGTCCGACACCGCCGCCGCGCTGGCGCTCGTACCCGCCGACCAGCGGGTGGCCGTCGTGGACGGGGAGTTCGTCGGCCACGTGCACGCACTGCGGCTCGCGCTGACCGACCCGCGGTTCGACGCCTGCGCCGTCACCGGGGCCCTCGCCGTCCAGCCCGGCGCCCGCGCGGCCCTGGACCGGGCCGCCGCGCTCGATGCGTACGCCCCGGTGGGCGACGGCCCGTACCCCGACCGGCTCGCCGCCGCCGTCGAGGCCGCCGGCACCCCCGTGCACCGCCCCGAGCTGGGCACCCTCGTCGCCGCCGTGCCCGCCACCACCGCCGAGCGCGCGACGGCGACCGCCGCCGTGGCCGCCGTCGACGACGAGGCCGTCCGGCTGCGCACCGCCGTGAAGTCCCGCGACGGGTTCTTCACCACCTTCTTCATCAGCCCGTACTCGCGCTACATCGCCCGCTGGTGCGCGCGCCGCGGACTGACCCCCAACCAGGTCACGACCGCCTCGCTGATCACCGCGCTGATCGCGGCCGGCTGCGCCGCCACCGGCGACCGCTGGGGCTACGTGGCCTCCGGCGTGCTGCTGCTCGTCTCCTTCGTCCTGGACTGCACGGACGGGCAGCTCGCCCGCTACTCGCTCCAGTACTCGACGATGGGCGCCTGGCTCGACGCCACCTTCGAC
The DNA here is from genome assembly GCF_057834385.1 of Streptomyces sp. GL_141. Classification (NCBI taxonomy): domain Bacteria; kingdom Bacillati; phylum Actinomycetota; class Actinomycetes; order Kitasatosporales; family Streptomycetaceae; genus Streptomyces; species Streptomyces sp. GL_141. The sequence goes on along the minus strand of NZ_CM174402.1, from coordinate 1,112,547 downwards.
CGCGCGAAGGAGTACTCCTTCTACGCGGGCCTCGCGCTCGGCGCGGCCAGGAACGGCGACGACGTCTGGGCCCTGGCCCTGGGCGCCATGATCCTCATGACCTGTCGGCACGTCGTGGACTTCGCCTTCAACGAGGCCAACCACGACGCCACCGCCAATACGAGCCCCACCGCGGCCCTGTCCGACAAGCTCGACAGCGTCGGCTGGACGGTCTGGGTCCGGCGCATGATCATCCTGCCGATCGGCGAGCGCTGGGCCATGATCGCGGTCCTCATCGCCTTCACCACCCCGCGGATCGTCTTCTACGCCCTGCTGGTCGGCTGCGCCTTCGGCGCGCTCTACACCACCGCCGGCCGGGTCCTGCGCTCGCTGACCCGCAAGGCGCAGCGGACCGACCGCGCCGCCCGGGCGCTGGGCGACCTGACGGACACCGGCCCGCTGGGCGAGCTGATCGCCCGCGGCCTGAGCAGGCTGCCGCACTACACCGCGCCCGCCTTCATGGTGAGCGGGGTGGGATCGGCGGTCATGCTGCTGATCGCCGCACGGGAGTCGTCCTTCGGCAGCTCCCTGCCGATCCTCTTCGCCGGGCTGTACGTGTTCACCGCCGGAGCCGCCGTCGCGCAGCCGCTCAAGGCCCCGCTGGACTGGCTGCTGCCGCCCGTCTTCCGGGCCGCCGAATACACCACCGTCCTGATCCTCGCCGCCAAGGCGGACGTTCCCGGGGCCCTTCCCGCGGCATTCGGACTGGTCGCGGCGGTCGCCTACCATCACTACGACACGGTCTACCGCATCCGCGGTGGCACCGGCGCGCCCCCGCACTGGCTGGTGCGGACGATCGGCGGGCACGAAGGCCGGGTTCTGTTGATCACGGTCCTGGCCTCCGTCCTGGCGTCGCGCGCCGTGGACTTCCCCGTCGCGCTCACGGCCCTCGCCGTGTTCGTGGCACTCGTGGTGCTCGTGGAGAGCATCCGCTTCTGGGTTTCCTCCGGGGCACCCGCCGTACATGACGAAGGAGAACCAGCATGATCGGCCTCGTCCTCGCTGCCGGAGCCGGACGCCGCCTGCGTCCCTACACCGACACCCTGCCCAAGGCCCTCGTGCCCGTCGGACCCGAAGGCGCCGAGGAGAGCATCACGGTCCTCGACCTGACCCTCGGCAACTTCGCCGAGGTCGGCCTGACCGAGGTCGCCATCGTCGTCGGCTACCGCAAGGAAGCCGTGTACGAGCGCCGGGAGGCCCTGGAGGCCAAGTACGGGGTCAAGATCACGCTGATCGACAACGACAAGGCCGAGGAGTGGAACAACGCCTACTCCCTGTGGTGCGCCCGTGACGTCCTCAAGCAGGGCGTGATCCTCGCCAACGGCGACACCGTCCACCCGGTCTCCGTCGAGAAGACCCTGCTCGCCGCCCGCGGCAAGGGCCAGAAGATCATCCTCGCCCTCGACACGGTCAAGAGCCTGGCCGACGAGGAGATGAAGGTCATCACCGACGGTGAGAAGGGCGTTCAGCGGATCACCAAGCTGATGGACCCGTCCACCGCGACCGGCGAGTACATCGGCGTCACCCTCATCGAGCCGGAGGCCGCCGAGGCCCTGGCCGAGGCCCTGAAGACCACCTTCGAGCGCGACCCCGACCTCTACTACGAGGACGGCTACCAGCAGCTCGTCAACGACGGCTTCACCATCGACGTGGCCCCCATCGGCGACGTCAAGTGGGTCGAGATCGACAACCACGACGACCTCGCCAAGGGCCGGACGATCGCATGCCAGTACTGACGAGGCTCATCCCCTCGCCCCTCGTCGTCGACATCAGCCGCGGCGCGATGGACGACCTGGCCGGCCTCCTGGCCGACCAGCGGATCTCGTCGTCCGGCAAGCTCGCGATCGCCATCAGCGGTGGCTCCGGCGCGGTGCTGCGCGCCAAGCTGGAGCCCGTGCTGCCGCACGCCGACTGGTACTCCGTCGTCGACGGGACCATCGACTCCGCGGTCAAGCTCGCCGACGACATAAAGGGGAACCGCTACGACGCGGTCGTGGGCCTGGGCGGCGGCAAGATCCTCGACGTGGCGAAGTACGCCGCGGCGCGGGTCGGCCTGCCCATGGTGGCCGTCGCCACCAACCTGGCGCACGACGGGATCTGCTCGCCGGTCGCCACCCTGGACAACGACAACGGCCGGGGCTCCTACGGAGTCCCGACGCCGATCGCCATGGTGATCGACCTCGACGTGATCCGCGACGCCCCGGTGCGGTTCGTCCGCTCCGGGATCGGCGACTGCCTCTCCAACATCTCGGCGATCGCCGACTGGGAGCTCTCGCACAAGATCACGGGCGAGCCGGTGGACGGTCTGGCCGCGGCCATGGCCCGTACCGCGGGAGAGTCCGTACTGCGCCACCCCGGCGGCTGCGGCGACGACGAGTTCCTCACGGTGCTCTCCGAGGCGCTGGTCCTCACCGGCATCGCCATGTCGATCAGCGGGGACACCCGCCCGGCGTCCGGCGCCTGCCACGAGATCAGCCACGCCTTCGACCTGCTCTACCCGGGACGCTCCGCGCTCCACGGCGAGCAGGTCGGCATCGGTGCCGCCTTCGCCATGCACCTGCGGGGCGCCAAGGAGCAGTCCGAGCTCTTCGTCCGGGTGCTGCGCGGTCACGGCCTGCCCGTGCTGCCCGAGGAGATCGGGTTCAGCGTGGACGAGTTCGTCGCGGCCGTCGAGTACGCCCCCCAGACCCGTCCGGGACGCTTCACGATCCTGGAACACCTCAACCTGTCCGCAGCCGAGATCAGGGACGCTTACGCCGACTATGCCAAGACCATCCGTAGCTGAACTCCGCCCCGTCGTTCACCCGGCGGGCGTCAAGGACAGGGTCAGCGGCGAGCACTGGGGCGGGCGCCTCTACATGCGCGAGATCTCCCTGCGCATCACCCGCCTCCTGGTCACCACCAAGGTCACGCCGAACCAGCTGACCTACGTGATGACCCTCGCCGGAGTCCTCGCCGCCCCGGCCCTGCTCGTGCCGGGCGTCTGGGGCGCCGTCCTCGGCGTGGTGGCGGTCCAGATGTACCTGCTGCTCGACTGCGTCGACGGCGAGGTCGCCCGCTGGAAGAAGCAGTTCTCGCTGTCCGGCGTCTACCTGGACCGGGTCGGCGCCTACCTGTGCGACGCGGCGGTGCTCGTCGGCTTCGGCCTGCGCGCCTCCGACCTGTGGGGCACCGGGCGCATCGACTGGCTGTGGGCCTTCCTGGGCACCCTCGCGGCGCTCGGCGCGATCCTGATCAAGGCCGAGACCGACCTGGTCGGCGTAGCCCGCCACCAGGCCGGCAAGCCCGTGGTCCAGGACGCGGCGGCCACGCCGCGCTCGTCCGGCATGGCGCTCGCCCGCCGGGCCGCCGCCGCGCTCAAGTTCCACCGCCTGGTCCTCGGCATCGAGGCCTCGCTGCTCATCCTGCTGCTGGCCGTCCTGGACCAGGTCCGCGGCGACCTGTACTTCTCCCGCCTCGGCGTCGCGGTGCTCGCCGGCATCGCCATGCTCCAGACGGTGCTGCACCTGGTGTCGGTCCTGGCCTCCAGCAGGCTCAAGTGACGGCCCCCCTGCGGCTGGGCGCCGTCATCATCACCATGGGCAACCGCCCGGACGAGCTCAAGGCGCTCCTCGACTCGGTGGCCCGGCAGGACGGGGCCCCGGTCGAGGTGGTCGTCGTGGGCCAGGGCGTACGGCTCACCGGCCTGGCGGACCCGGCGGCCGGTGTGCGCACCGTCGAGCTGCCCGAGAACCTGGGCATCCCGGGCGGCCGCAACGTCGGCATCGAGGCCTTCCGCACCGCGGGCGGCACCGGCTCGGACGGGTTCGACGCGGACGTCCTGCTCTTCCTGGACGACGACGGTCTGCTGGAGCGCACCGACACCGCCGAGCTGTGCCGGCAGGCCTTCACCGAGGACCCCGAGCTGGGCATCGTCACCTTCCGGATCGCCGATCCGGAAACCGGCGAGACCCAGCGGCGGCACGTCCCCCGGCTGCGGGCCTCCGACCCGATGCGCTCCTCGCGCGTCACCACCTTCCTGGGCGGCGCCAACGCCGTCCGCACGAAGGTGTTCGAACAGGTCGGAGACCTCCCCGGGCAGTTCTTCTACGCGCACGAGGAGACCGATCTGGCCTGGCGGGCGCTCGACGCCGGGTGGCTGATCGACTACCGGGCGGACATGGTGCTCCTGCACCCCGCCACGGCCCCCTCCCGGCACGCGGTCTACCACCGTATGGTGGCTCGCAACCGGGTGTGGCTCGCACGCCGCAACCTGCCCGCCCCGCTGGTCCCGGTCTACGTGGGCGTCTGGCTCCTGCTGACGCTCCTGCGCAAGCCTTCGGGTCCCGCGCTCAAGGCCTGGTTCGGCGGGTTCAAGGAGGGCTGGACGACCTCCTGTGGTCCACGGCGCCCCATGAAATGGCGTACGGTCTGGCGGCTGACCCGGCTGGGCCGACCGCCTGTCATCTGACACGTCCGGGTCTGAGACCATGGCGCGATCACGAACCGATCGACTCAGGCCCGATGCCACCTTCTGCCGCATCATGAAGACGGAAAGTTTCATCTTGTGAGTGACACAACCCAGGACGGAGCCCTTGCCACGAGCAAGCGGCCGTCCGATGACGCCGGGCTGAGCCCCTCGGAGCTCGCCAGGAAGTACGGCCTGTCCGTCAGCGGAGCCCGGCCGGGCCTGGTTGCCTACGTGCGCCAGCTCTGGGACCGCCGCCACTTCATCATCGCGTTCTCCCGGGCCAAGCTCATGGCCCAGTACAGCCAGGCGAAGCTCGGCCAGATCTGGCAGGTGGCGACCCCGCTGCTGAACGCGCTGGTCTACTACTTGATCTTCGGCCTGATCCTCAATGCCGGCCGGGGCATCGAGAAGAACGACTACATTCCCTTCCTGGTGATCGGCGTCTTCGTCTTCACCTTCACGCAGAGCTCGCTGATGGCGGGTGTCAGAGCCATCCCGTCCAACATCGGGCTGGTCCGCGCCCTGCACTTCCCGCGCGCCTCGCTGCCGATCTCGTTCTCGCTGCAGCAGCTCCAGCAGCTGATGTTCTCGATGATCGTCGTGTTCGTGGTCACGATCGGCTTCGGCAACTACCCGAGCCTGTCCTGGCTGCTGGTGCTTCCGGCGCTGGTCCTCCAGTTCGCCTTCAACACCGGTCTCGCCCTGATCTTCGCGCGGATGGGTTCCAAGACCCCCGACCTCGCGCAGCTCATGCCGTTCGTCACGCGTACGTGGATGTACGCCTCGGGCGTCATGTTCTCGATCAGCGAGATGCTCAAGGGCAAGCCCGCGTGGATCGCGGACGCCCTGCAGTGGAATCCGGCCGCCATCTACATGGACCTGATCCGCTTCGCGCTCATCGACGGGTACGGCCGGGAGAACCTGCCGCCGCACGTCTGGGCATTCGCGGTCGGCTGGGCCGTCCTGATCGGCGTCGGCGGATTCGTGTACTTCTGGAAGGCTGAGGAGCGTTACGGCCGTGGCTGAGAACAACCAGGGGCACGTCCCCACCGTCATCGCCGACGACGTGCACATCGTCTACCGGGTCAACACCGGCAGCTCCGGCAAGGGCAGCGCCACGGCGGCGCTCAGCAAGATAGTCCGCCGGGGCGGCGACGCACCGGGTGTCCGCCGGGTCCACGCCGTGCGCGGGGTCACCTTCACGGCGTACCGGGGCGAGGCCATCGGTGTCATCGGCTCCAACGGCTCCGGCAAGTCCACCCTGCTGCGTGCCATCGCGGGTCTGCTGCCCTGCGAGTCCGGCAAGGTCTACACCGACGGCCAGCCCTCGCTGCTGGGTGTCAACGCGGCGCTGATGAACGACCTCACCGGCGAGCGCAACGTGGTCCTCGGCGGTCTCGCGATGGGCATGACCCGCGAGCAGATCCGGGAGCGCTACCAGGACATCGTCGACTTCTCGGGGATCAACGAGAAGGGCGACTTCATCTCCCTTCCGATGCGCACGTACTCCTCGGGCATGGCGGCGCGCCTGCGTTTCTCCATCGCCGCGGCGAAGGACCACGACGTCCTGATGATCGACGAGGCGCTGGCCACCGGTGACCGGAAGTTCCAGGTGCGTTCCGAGGCGCGCATCCGCGAACTGCGCAAGAAGGCCGGCACCGTTTTCCTGGTGAGCCACAACAACAACTCCATCCGCGATACCTGTGACCGGGTGCTGTGGCTGGAGCGGGGCGAACTCCTGATGGACGGCCCCACCGAGGAAGTCGTCTCGGCATACGAGAAGGCGACCGGCTGACGGTTCCCCGTCCACGGCCGCCACCGACGGCCCCCACCGCGTCCGGCGGCGGGGGCCGTCGCATGCCGTAAGGGCGCCGGACGCACGGGACGGGCCGCTTTTCCCGCGGGTGACGTGCGGACATTGGCGGGTGGCGTGCGGGCGACATTGTGTGCGGAGCGAATACCCGTCGAGGCCCGGCGGCGTTGTACAGCGTAAGCTGGGCCAGGCTCAATCGAGGGCAAGAGGGGGCGATTCCCCCCATAGGTGAATAGCCCAGGACGCCCCGGGGAAAACGCGGCGGCGTGTCCGAAATAGGATGTTTTGGGTTGGCAGTGTAGAACGGGAGATGTGACGGCAATGGCTACGGGAATTCTCCGGCCCCCAGGCACGACGGCCGTCCCCGCCGCGGGCGGCTGGCGGTGACCCCGGGGCACGGCACCAGCCCCCGGCCGCACGAGCTGCCCGATGCCTCCGGCTCCTTCCCCGCCCGCCCCGGCGCCGCCACCCTCGACAAGGCGCGCTCCGAGAACTTCCCCGTCGCCCCCGCCTTCCTGCCCCGCGCCTGGCGCGAGGGCCTGATGGCGGTCTACGGGTACGCCCGCCTGGTCGACGACATCGGTGACGGCGACCTCGCCCCGGGCGGCCGCGACGCCGTGCTGCTGGGCCTCGACCCCGCCGCCGTGGACGACCGGACCGCCATGCTCGACGCCCTCGAAGCCGACCTGGGCCGGGTCTTCGGCGGCACCGACGGGCCCCCGCGCCACCCCCTGATGCTGGCCCTGCAGCCCGTCGTGCGCGCCCACGGGCTCACCCCCGAATCGTTTCTCGGGCTCATCGAAGCCAACCGCCAGGACCAGCGGGTCGCGCGCTACGCGACGTACGGCGACCTCGTCGGCTACTGCGAGCTCTCCGCGAACCCGGTGGGCCGGCTCGTGCTCGACCTCACCGGCACCAGCACCCCCGAGCGGATCCGCCGCTCCGACGCCGTCTGCACCGCCCTGCAGATCGCCGAACACCTCCAGGACGTCGCCGAGGACCTCGCCCGGGACCGGGTCTACCTCCCGGGCGAGGACATGCGCCGCTTCCACGTGACCGAGACCGACCTGAAGGCCCCGTCCGCGGGCGCGTCCGTACGCGCCCTCGTCGCCTTCGAAACCGAACGGGCGCGGGAGCTCCTCGACGAAGGCACGCCGCTCGTGGGCAGCGTCCACGGAAGGCTCCGGCTGCTGCTCGCGGGCTTCGTGGGAGGAGGACGCGCCGCCCTGCGAGCCGTCACCGCCGCCGGGTTCGACGTCCTTCCCGGCCCGCCCAAGGCCACCAAGAGCGGCCTGCTCCGCGAGGTGGCCGCCGTCCTGCGCACAGCGCCGAGAAAGGGGTGAGCCCGACCGTGGAGGGCCCCACACACGCTTCCGCACCGGGCGCGCCGTCCGTGCCGACAGCGATGTCCGCACCGATTTCGGCTGCCTACAGCTACTGCGAGGCCGTCACCGGCTCGCAGGCGCGCAACTTCGCCTACGGCATCCGGCTGCTGCCCGCGGACAAGCGCCAAGCCATGTCCGCGCTGTACGCCTTCTCCCGGCGGGTCGACGACATCGGCGACGGCACGCTGCCGCCCGAGGTCAAGCTGACCCGGCTGGAGGAGACCCGCACCCTGCTCGGCCGGATCCGCGCCGAGGAGATCGACGAGGACGACACCGACCCGGTCGCGGTCGCCCTCGCGCACGCCTCGCGCCGCTTCCCGATCCCGCTCGAAGGGCTCGACGAACTCATCGACGGCGTCCTCATGGACGTCCGCGGCGAGACGTACGAGACCTGGGACGACCTCAAGGTCTACTGCCGCTGCGTGGCCGGAGCCATCGGCCGGCTCTCGCTCGGCGTGTTCGGCACCGCGAGCTCCGGTGCGACCGGCGCGCACGACGCGGCACGGGCCGGCGAGTACGCCGACACCCTCGGCCTCGCCCTGCAACTCACCAACATCCTGCGGGACGTTCGCGAGGACGCCCACAACGGACGCACCTACCTCCCCGCCGAGGACCTCGCCAAGTTCGGCTGCTCCGACGGCTTCCGCAGCGAGCGGATGCCCCGCGACGCCGACTTCGCCGGCCTCGTCCACCACGAAGTCCGGCGCGCCCGCGCCCTGTTCGTGGAGGGCTACCGGCTGCTGCCCCTGCTCGACCGGCGCAGCGGCGCCTGCGTAGCGGCCATGGCCGGCATCTACCGGCGCCTGCTCGACCGCATCGAGCGCGAGCCGGAAGCCGTGCTCCGCGGCCGGGTCTCGCTGCCGCCGCACGAGAAGGCGTACGTGGCCGTCCGCGGCCTCTCCGGCCTGGACGCGCGGACCATCGCGCGCCAGAGCGCCAGGAGGCGGCTCTGATGACGGCGGGCCGGCGAGCCGTGCCGGCGGGGCGGACGGGAGCAACCCCGCGGCGCCCGGCGGCGTCTGTGGGAGCGACGGAGGAGGACGCATGAGCGCGCAGCACGCCGTGGTCGTCGGCGGCGGGCTCGCCGGCGTCACCACCGCGCTGGAACTCGCCGACGCGGGCCTGCGGGTGACCCTGCTGGAGGGCCGGCCCCGCCTCGGCGGCCTGGCGTTCTCCTTCAAGCGCGGCGAACTGACCGTGGACAACGGCCAACACGTCTACCTGCGCTGCTGCACCGCCTACCGGTGGTTCCTCGACCGCATCGACGGCGCGGACCTGGCACCCCTGCAGGACCGGCTCGACGTACCCGTCCTCGACGTCGCCCACCCCGGCGGCCCCCGGCTCGGACGGCTGCGCCGCAGCGCCCTGCCCGTACCGCTGCACCTGGCCGCCTCGCTGGCCCGCTACCCGCACCTCTCGCTGGCCGAGCGGGCCTCCGTCGGGCGCGCCGCCCTCGCGCTGCGCCGCCTCGACCCGGCCGACCCGGCGCTCGACGGCGTGGACTTCGCCACCTGGCTCGGCCGGTACGGCCAGTCCCCGCGCACCATCGAGGCCCTGTGGGACCTCGTCGGCATCGCCACGCTCAACGCGACCGCCGGGCAGTCCTCGCTGGGCCTGGCCGCCATGGTCTTCAAGACCGGCCTGCTCTCCGAGAACGGCGCGGCCGACATCGGCTGGGCCCGCGTACCGCTCGGCGACCTGCACGACACCCTCGCCCGCAAGGCCCTGGACGCCGCCGGGGTGCGCACCGAGCTGCGCACCCGGGTCACGGACATCTCCCGCACCCCGGAGGACGGCTGGCGGGTGGCCACCGAAAGCGGCTCGTTCGACGCCGGCACCGTCGTCCTCGCCGTCCCGCAGCGCGAGGCGCACGGACTGCTGCCCGCCGGAGCGCTCGCCGACCCCGACAAGCTGCTCGACATCGGCACCGCGCCGATCCTCAACGTGCACGTCGTGTACGACCGCAAGGTCCTCAAGCAGCCCTTCTTCGCGGCCCTCGGCTCCCCGGTGCAGTGGGTCTTCGACCGCACCGACTCCTCGGGACTCCCCGACGGCGGCCAGTACCTGGCGCTGTCCCAGTCGGTGGCCCACGAGGACATCGACGAGCCCGTCTCGGTCCTGCGCGCGAAGTACCTGCCCGAGCTGGAACGGCTGCTGCCCGCCGCGCGCGGAGCCAAGGTGCGCGACTTCTTCGTCACCCGGGAACGCACCGCGACCTTCGCCCCCACCCCCGGTGTCGGACGGCTGCGGCCGGGAACCCGGACCGACACGCCGGGGCTGTTCCTCGCCGGTGCGTGGACCGCGACGGGTTGGCCCGCGACCATGGAGAGCGCCGTCCGCAGCGGACTGAACGCGGCCCATGCCGCGCTGGTCCCGCTGGGCCGCCACCGCGAACACCCCTTGCAGGAGGCGGTATGACCACCACCGGCACCGTCGGCGCCATCGGTACCGGCACCACCGGCACCACCGCAGCACCAAGCACCGCAGTACGTACAGGAACCAGAGGAGAGCCAGTGAACCCGGGGAATCCGGCCGTCGAGAACACGGACGCCAGTGCGGGCCCGGCCGGCGGGGAGAAGGCGGACACGCTCGCCCTCCTCGAACGAGGCCGTACGCTCTCGACGCCCGTGCTCCGCGCCGCCGTGGACCGGCTCGCCGCGCCCATGGACACCGTCGCCGCCTACCACTTCGGCTGGATCGACGCCTACGGCAACCCGGCGGACGGCGACGGCGGCAAAGCCGTCCGCCCCGCCCTCGCCCTGCTCTCGGCGGAGGCCGCCGGCGCCGCCGCCGAGGTCGGCATCCCCGGCGCCGTCGCGGTCGAACTCGTCCACAACTTCTCGCTGCTGCACGACGACCTGATGGACGGCGACGAGCAGCGCCGCCACCGCGACACGGTGTGGAAGGTCCACGGACCCGCCCTCGCGATCCTGGTCGGCGACGCCCTGTTCGCCCTGGCCAACGAGGTGCTGCTGGAGCTCGGCACGGTCGAGGCCGGCCGCGCGGCCCGCCGCCTGACCACCGCGAGCCGCAAGCTCATCGACGGCCAGGCCCAGGACATCTCCTACGAGCACCGCGAGAGCGTCACCGTCGAAGAGTGCCTGGAGATGGAGGGCAACAAGACCGGCGCCCTGCTCGCCTGCGCGGTCTCCATCGGCGCCGTGCTCGGCGGCGCGGACGACCGTACGGCCGACAAGCTGGAGGAGTACGGCTACCACCTCGGCCTCGCCTTCCAGGCCGTCGACGACCTCCTCGGCATCTGGGGCGACCCGGAGTCCACCGGCAAGCAGACCTGGAGCGACCTGCGCCAGCGCAAGAAGTCGCTCCCCGTCGTCGCCGCCCTCGCCGCCGGCGGACCGGCCAGTGAGGAGCTCACCGAGCTGCTCGCCGCCGACGCCAAGAGCAACGACTTCGAGAACTTCTCCGAGGAGGAGTTCGCGGCCCGCGCCGCGCTCATCGAGGCCGCCGGCGGCCGCCGGTGGACCGCCGACGAGGCGCGCCGCCAGTACGAGATCGCCATCAAGGCCCTCGACGACGTGGACATGGACCAGCGCGTGCGCGACCAGCTCGTGGCGCTCGCCGACTTCGTCGTCGTGCGCAAGAGGTGATCGCCACCCGTACGCGCATATGAATCGTCAGTCGCCGGACGGTACTGCCTGCCGGTAGTACCGTCCGACGGCGGCCCCCAGTACAGCGGATGACAGCAGAGGACACTGCGCGCAAAGGGGAAGCCATGACTGCGACGACCAACGGCGGCGCCCATGCCTGCGGCGCCGACCCGAACGACACCGGGTCCGCCGGGCCGCCGGGCCCGGTACCGGGCCCCGGACCGGACCCCGGCCCCGCAGGGCTGCACGGGGTCCGCGAGGCCACCGAGCGGGCGGTCCGGGACCTGCTGGAGCGGCAGGACGAGGCCGGCTGGTGGAAGGGCGACCTGGAGACCAACGTCACCATGGACGCCGAGGACCTGCTGCTGCGCCAGTTCCTGGGGATCCGGGACGAGGCCACCACCCGGGCCGCGGCCCTGTTCATCCGCGGAGAGCAGCAGGACGACGGCACCTGGGCCACCTTCCACGGCGGCCCCTGCGACCTCTCCGCGACCATCGAGGCCTACGTGGCCCTGCGCCTCGCCGGAGACGCACCCGACGCCCCGCACATGGCCCGCGCCTCGGCCTGGATCCGGGCCCACGGGGGCATCGCGGGCGCCCGCGTCTTCACCCGCATCTGGCTGGCGCTGTTCGGCTGGTGGAGCTGGGACCACTTGCCCGAACTCCCGCCCGAACTGCTGTTCCTGCCGCCCTGGGTGCCGCTGAACATCTACGACTTCGGCTGCTGGGCCCGGCAGACGATCGTCCCCCTCACCGTGGTCTCCGCCCTGCGCCCGGTCCGCCCGGCCCCCTTCGCCCTGGACGAGCTGCACACCGACGCGCGGACCCCGTACCCCGTCAAGAAGCTCGCGCCGCTCGCCAGTTGGGACGGCGCCTTCCAGCGGATGGACAAGGCCCTGCACGTCTACCGCCGGTTCGCCCCGCGCCGGCTGCGCGGGGCCGCCATGGCGAGCGCCGGCCGCTGGATCGTGGAGCGGCAGGAGAACGACGGCTGCTGGGGCGGCATCCAGCCGCCCGCCGTGTACTCCGTCATCGCCCTGCACCTGCTCGGCTACGACCTGCGGCACCCGGTCATGCGCGCCGGACTGGAGTCCCTGGACCGCTTCGCCGTCTGGCGCGCGGACGGCGGCCGCATGATCGAGGCCTGCCAGTCCCCGGTGTGGGACACCTGCCTGGCGGCCATCGCCCTGGCCGACGCGGGCTTGCGTCCGGACCACCCCGCCCTGGTCAAGGCCGCCGACTGGATGCTCGGCGAGGAGATCGTGCGCAGCGGGGACTGGGCCGTGCGCAGGCCCGGACTGGCCCCGGGCGGCTGGGCGTTCGAGTTCCACAACGACAACTACCCCGACATCGACGACACCGCCGAGGTCGTCCTGGCGCTGCGCCGCGTCAAGCACCCCGAACCGGAGCGGGTGGAGGGGGCCATCGCCCGGGGAGTCTCCTGGAACCTCGGCATGCAGTCGAAGAACGGCGCCTGGGGCGCCTTCGACGCCGACAACACCAGCCCCTACCCCAACAAGCTGCCCTTCTGCGACTTCGGCGAGGTCATCGACCCGCCCTCGGCCGACGTCACCGCCCACGTCGTGGAGATGCTCGCCGTCGAGGGCCGGGCGGGCGATGCGCGCACCCGGCGCGGCATCGCCTGGCTCCTCGCCGAACAGGACCCGAACGGCGGCTGGTTCGGCCGCTGGGGCACCAACTACGTCTACGGCACCGGCTCGGTGGTACCGGCGCTGACCGCAGCGGGCTTCGCCCCCTCGCACCCCGCGATCCGGCGGGCCGTGGACTGGCTGGAGTCCGTACAGAACGAGGACGGGGGATGGGGCGAGGACCAGCGCTCCTACCGGGACCCGTCCTGGGCCGGGAAGGGCGCCTCGACCGCCTCGCAGACGGCGTGGGCGCTGATGGCCCTGCTGTCGGCGGGGGAGCGCGACGCGCCGTCCGTGCGGCGGGGGATCGGCTACCTCGTCTCCACCCAGCGCCCCGACGGCACCTGGGACGAGCCGTACTTCACCGGCACCGGGTTCCCCTGGGACTTCTCCATCAACTACCACCTGTACCGCCAGGTCTTCCCGCTCACCGCCCTCGGCCGCTACCTCTACGGAGAACCGTTCGGCCCGGGCGGCCGGTACGCGGATCCGGCCGCCCTCCCGCACGCCGCCCCGCTGCCCGGGGAGTCCTGATGGCCGCCGGCCCCGCGGTGGCCGCCCCGCCGCCGCTGCTGATCGCCTGCGCCCTGCGCATCGAGCGGACCGCCCTGCGCAGCACCTCGTACCGGGGCGGCCGCGAGCGGGGCGCGCCCGAGCGGTACGAGGTCCTGCGCACCGGCATGGGCCCGCGCGCGGCCGAGCGCGCCGTCGGCCGCAAGCTGGCCGAGCCGGAGCTGCACGGCGCCGCCGTGCTCGCCACCGGCTTCTGCGCCGGGCTGCTGCCCGGCATGAGCCCCGGCGACCTGATCGTCGCCGAGGAGACCCGGGACCCGCGCGGCACGGTCGCCTGCGCCGGTACCGCCCTGCTCGCCGAGGCGCTGGCCCGGGCGGTACCCGGCCGGACCGTACACCTCGGCGCACTGACCGGATCCGACCACGTCGTCCGGGGCCAGGAACGCGCCCAGCTGCGCGCCACCGGCTCCATCGGGGTCGACATGGAATCGGCCGCCACCCTGTGGGCCGCGACCCGGGGCGGGAGCGTCCCGGGGGGCGCGGAGCGTCCGGTTGCGGCCGTCCGGGTGATCGTGGACGCTCCGGAGCATGAGCTCGTCCGCATCGGCACCGTTCGCGGGGGAATATCGGCCTTTCGCGTACTGCGTGCCGTACTGCCCGCGTTTTATGAATGGCACCGTTCTTTGCTGCTCCCCAGGAGGTGAGCCAGATGGCCATGCCACTGCGACAGACCATCAGGGTCGGGACGTACCTGCTCGAACAGAAGCTCCGCAAGCGTGAGAAGTTCCCGCTGATCGTCGAGCTGGAACCGCTCTACGCCTGCAACCTGGCCTGCGAGGGGTGCGGGAAGATCCAGCACCCGGCCGGGGTGCTCAAGCAGCGCATGCCCGTGGCCCAGGCGGTGGGCGCCGTGCTGGAATCGGGCGCGCCGATGGTGTCCATCGCGGGCGGCGAGCCCTTGATGCACCCGCAGATCGACGAGATCGTGCGCCAGTTGGTGGCCAAGCGGAAGTACGTCTTCCTCTGCACCAACGCGATGCTGCTCCGCAAGAAGATCGAGAAGTTCACGCCCTCCCCGTACTTCGCCTTCGCCGTGCACATCGACGGACTGCGCGAGCGCCACGACGAGTCGGTGGCCAAGGAAGGGGTCTTCGACGAGGCGGTCGCGGCCATCAAGGAGGCGAAGCGCCGCGGATTCCGGGTGACGACGAACTCCACGTTCTTCAACACCGACACCCCGCAGACCATCATCGAGGTCCTCAACTACCTCAATGACGATCTCCAGGTGGACGAGATGATGATCTCGCCGGCCTACGCCTACGAAAAGGCTCCCGACCAGGAGCACTTCCTCGGCGTCGAACAGACACGCGAACTCTTCAAGAAGGCTTTCGCCGGAGGCAACCGGCGGCGCTGGCGGCTCAACCACTCCCCGCTCTTCCTGGACTTCCTGGAAGGCAAAGCCGATTTCCCCTGCACCGCCTGGGCCATTCCGAATTACTCGCTCTTCGGCTGGCAGCGCCCCTGCTATCTGATGAGCGACGGGTACGTGCCCTCGTACCGGGAACTGATCGAGGAAACCGACTGGAGCAAGTACGGCCGCGGGAAGGACCCGCGCTGCGCGAACTGCATGGCCCACTGCGGGTACGAGCCCACGGCCGTCCTGGCCACGATGGGTTCGCTGAAGGAGTCGCTGCGGGCGGTCCGCGAGACCGTGGGGGGCGGGAGCAGGGACAAGTCGGCATGACCGGCTTCGACCTCGGCGCCCTGCTGGCCGAGCGGGGTGGCGAGCGGTACGAGCTGCACGCCCGCCACCTCAACCACCAGCTGCCGCGGATGCTGCACACCATCGGGTTCGACAAGGTCTACGTGCGGGCCGAGGGAGCCCACTTCTGGGATGCCGAGGGCAACGACCACCTCGACATGCTGGCCGGCTTCGGGGTGATGGGCCTGGGCCGCCACCACCCGGTGGTCAGGCAGGCCCTGCACGACGTGCTGGACGCCCAGCTCGCCGACCTCACCCGCTTCGACTGCCAGCCGCTGCCCGGGCTGCTGGCCGAGAAGCTGCTCTCCCACAGTCCGCACCTGGACCGGGTCTTCTTCGGCAACAGCGGCACCGAGGCGGTGGAGACCGCCCTGAAGTTCGCCCGGTACGCCACCGGGCGGCCCAGGGTCCTCTACTGCGACCACGCCTTCCACGGGCTCACGACGGGCTCGCTGTCGGTCAACGGCGAGGCCGGCTTCCGCGACGGGTTCGCGCCGCTGCTGCCGGACACCCGGATCGTGCTCGGGGACCTGGCCGCGCTGGAGCGGGAGCTGAAGAAGGGGGACGTGGCGGCCTTCGTCGTCGAGCCGATCCAGGGCAAGGGGGTGCTCGCCGCCCCGCCCGGGTTCCTGCTCGCCGCACAGGAGCTGCTGCACCGGCACGGGGCGCTGCTGATCGCGGACGAGGTGCAGACCGGCCTCGGACGGACCGGCGACTTCTACGCCTACCAGCACGAGGCCGGGGTCGAACCGGACCTGGTCTGTGTGGCCAAGGCCCTCTCCGGCGGCTACGTGCCCGTCGGCGCGACCCTGGGCAAGGACTGGATCTTCAAGAAGGTCTACTCCTCCATGGACCGGGTGCTCGTCCACTCCGCCAGCTTCGGCTCCAACGCGCAGGCGATGGCGGCCGGGCTCGCCGTCCTCTCCGTCATGGAGGACGAGCAGGTGGTGGCCCATGCCCGCGTGATGGGAGACCTGCTGCGCGGGCGGCTCGCCGCGCTCGTGGACGAGTACGAGCTGCTCCACGAGGTACGGGGACGCGGGCTGATGATCGGCATCGAGTTCGGCCGGCCGTCCTCGCTGGGCCTGCGGAGCCGCTGGAGCATGCTGCAGGCGGCGCGCAAGGGGCTGTTCGCGCAGATGGTCGTGGTGCCGCTGCTGCAGAAGCACCGGATCCTCACGCAGGTCTCCGGGGACCATCTGGAAGTGATCAAGCTGATCCCGCCGCTGATCGTGGACGAGGCGGACGTCGACCGGTTCGTCGGCGCCTTCCGCGCGGTCATGGACGAGGCCCACGGCGGCGGCGCGCTGATGTGGGACTTCGGCAGGACGCTGGTGAGGCAGGCCGTCGCCAACCGCTGAGTCAATCGCCGGGCCGGCGGCTCGGCGGGCGACGGCCCACCTCGTGGGGCGTCAGTCCAGCAGCCGGTCGCGGAGCCTGCCGAGGGTCTCGGGCGCGAGCCCGAGGCCCTCGGCGAGGTAACGCTGCACGCCGCCCCACTCTTCGTCGATGGCGTCGAAGGCCGTGGTCAGATACGGGGCGCGGGCGTCGAAGAGCGGGGCGAGCAGCTCCATCACCTCGGGGGCGCGGGCCTCGGGCGCATCGCTGCCCCGGCGGACCCGGTAGCGGTTGTGCGGGGCGTTCGACTCCAGGTAGTCCGCGACGATCGCCTCCCGTTCGACGCCCAGCGCGAGCAGGGTGACGGCGATCGACAGGCCGGCCCGGTCCTTCCCGGCGGCGCAGTGCATGAGGGCCGGGACGCTGTCCTCGGCGAGCGCGTGCACCACCCGGCTGTGCTCGGCGGTACGGGTCCGGATCATCGTCCGGTACGAACGGGACATCCGAGCGGCGGCCTTGCCCTCGCCCAGGAGCTCGCGGAGCTGCGCCAGGTCCCCGTCGCGGACCATCTTCCAGAACTCCCGGCCGTCGGCCGGATCCGACAGCGGAATGCCGACGTTGCGCACACCGGGCAGCTCCACGTCCGGACCCTCCAGCGCGTGGTCGGCTCCGTTGCGGAAGTCGAAGACGGTGTGCAGTCCGAGCGACGCGAGGAATTCCGCGTCGCTTTCGGTGGCATGCGCCAGATGTCCGCTTCGGAACAGTCGTCCCGACTTGACCCGTCGACCGTCCGTGGTCGGCAATCCGCCCACGTCGCGGAAGTTGCGCACTCCGGTCAGCGCCGGCTCCTGCGGCGCCAGATCGGTGTGGGGGCTCTGGGGTATCGGCTGGGTCACCGGGCTCCTCCGTGTCGTCGTCGTTGATGGTGTCCGAATTACGCTACTTCTGGGCAACTTGCCATAGCGAGAGGCGAGATCGGACACACCCCCGTGAGCCAGATCATACGGTGACCGTGAGTGGCTGATCACGAATGGCGAATTGCCTTGCTGGGGCGGTTGTTGAAGGGGAGGAATGGACGGAGGGTGACCGGAATTCCGGCGGCCCGTCATCTTCAAGATTCCGTTGGGGAATTCATGACTTGTTCCGCACGGCCGGACTCGATTACGTTCGCGATCGATCCGGACGGACCGCCTAATCCTGCCGCCGACCGGAAACCGCACCCGACTATTCACGCGCGTGGCAGGAGCGGGGGAACCAGGTAAGCCGCTGTTCCGGATCTCCGGTTGAGATCTTTACAACGGGACAGCTCGGGGTGAAGCCGTACATGTGCCGTTCACCGGCACGGGGGCGGCCGGACATCTCCAGTCCGAACCCGACAGCTCACCTCGCAGGCGTCGGAGAGGAATTCGACATGTCCGGAACGGGTAAGCACCGCCGTCCCAAGTCCCGCTCGATATCCCGCGGGTTCGCCGTCGCGGGCACCGGTGGCGCGGCCCTCGCGCTTCCGCTGCTCGGCGCCACCGGCGCCCACGCCGCGGGCGTCCCGGCCGCGGCGCCCGCCGCCGCTCCGGTCCAGGCCCCGCAGGCCGTGGCCCCGCAGGCCGCCGCCGCGCTCCAGGCCGCGCCGGCCGCCGCGCAGGGCGCCCCCACCGTCTACACCGTGGTGCCGGGCGACCACCTCTCCAAGATCGCCGAAAGCCGGCACCTCACCGGTGGCTGGGAGCAGCTCTACGCGGACAACCGCGAGGCCGTCGGCGCCGACCCGTCGCTGATCCACCCGGGCCTCAAGCTCACGCTCGGCGCCAAGGGCGCGGCTCCGGCCGCGGCGGCGAAGTCCGCGCCGTCGAAGTCCGCGCCGGCCGAAACGCCGAAGCCGGCCAAGAAGTCCGCTTCCTCCGGTTCCTCGGATTCTTCCGATCCTTCCGGTTCTTCCACTTCTGGTGATTCGTCGGATTCCTCCGACGCGGTCGCCGCGCCCGCCCCGAAGGCGCCCGCCAAGCAGCAGAGCGGCTCGGCCTCGACCGGCTGGGTCGCCCCGGTCGGCGGCGGCATGTCGACCGCGTACAGGGTCTCCGGCGCCATGTGGTCCAGCGGCTACCACACCGGTGTCGACTTCAGCGCGAGCTCCGGAACCACCGTCAGGGCGGTCGGCGCCGGCACCGTCGTCTCCGCCGGGTGGAGCGGCTCGTACGGCAACGAGGTGGTCATCCGGCACGCCGACGGCAAGTACAGCCAGTACGCGCACCTCTCCCAGCTGTCCGTCTCGTCCGGTCAGAGCGTCACCGGCGGCCAGAGCATCGGCCTCTCCGGTTCCACGGGCAACTCGACCGGCCCGCACCTGCACTTCGAGATCCGCACCGGGCCCTCGTACGGCTCGGACATCGACCCGCTGGCCTACCTCCGCTCGAAGGGCGTCAGCATCTGAATCCGGGGCGCTGTCGGAGGTGCCGGTTAGGCTGCACGTTTCGACAGGGGACGGGACGGTCGTGGCATGAAGGTCAGCGCAAGGGAGCTCAACCGCTCCACCCTCGCACGGCAGTTGCTGCTGCGGCGCGAGGAGATGAGCGTCGGTGACGGGGTCCGCCGGGTGGTCGCCCTCCAGGCGCAGCACGCGGCCTCGCCCTACCTCGCGCTGTGGAACCGGCTCGCCGGTTTCGACCCGGCCGGCCTCGACGCCGCCTTCACGGGGCGCGAGGTCGTCAAGTCGACGCTCATGCGGCTGACCCTGCACGCCGTGCACGCGCAGGACTACCCGGCCTTCCGGGAGGCCGTGCAGCCGTCCGTACGGGCCGCCCGGCTCGGGACCCGCTTCACGGACTCGGGGCTGACGGCCGAGGACGCCGACGTCCTCGTGCCGCAGCTGCTGGACTTCGCCGACCGGCCCCGTACGACGGCCGAGTGCGAGGCCTGGCTCGGACAGCGGCTGGGAGCGGCGCCCCGGCCCGGAGCCTGGTGGGGGCTGCGGCAGTACGCTCCGCTGCTGCACGCGCCCACCGCCGCGCCGTGGTCCTTCGGGGAGCGGCCGTCGTACGTCGCGCCCCCGAGCCGGCCGCGCACGGTGCCGGCGGACCCGGAGGCCTCGGAGGAGTCCCTGCGGACGCTCGTCCTGCGCTACCTGGAGGGTTTCGGGCCGGCGTCGGCGGCGGACGTGGCGCAGTTCTCCCTGGTCCAGCGGGCCAGGGTCCGCCAGGCGCTGCGCGCGCTGGAACTCTCCGGACGGCTCGACCGGCTGGTGGGGCCGGAGGGCGAGGAGCTCTTCGACGTCCCGGGCGCACCGCGTCCCGAGGAGGACACGCCCGCGCCGCCCCGGCTGATGGCCATGTGGGACAGCGTGCTGCTGGCCTACGCCGACCGGAGCCGCGTCGTCCCGCCGCAGTACCGCAAGCTCGTCGCCCGGATGAACGGCGACACCCTGGCGACCCTGCTGGTCGACGGCCGTGTCGCCGGGGTGTGGCGTCCGGCCGGCTCCGGGATCGAGGCGACCGCCTTCCACCCGCTGCCGGAGGAGGTCTGGGAGGAGCTCGCCGGCGAGGCCCGGGCGCTGACGGCCTTCCTGGCCGACCGCGAACCGGAGGTCTACCGGCGGTACGGCCACTGGTGGAACAAGCTGCCGAGCGCCGAAACCCGGTTGCTCGTCTGAGCCGTGGGGCCGGGACCGGAGGGGGGTCCCGGTCCCACGGGCTACGCACTCTCCGAAGCCGCCCGGCCGCATCGTGATCTTGCCGCTCGCGGGACCACGGGCAAGGCCGTCCGGGTCCACCCGTCAAGTGGACCAGCCGGAAGGAAGGCGCGGGTCCGGGGCGTAGGCGCAGTAGGTCCCGGTGCTGACCGTGTGGTCGAGGTGGTCACCGAGCGCCGGACTGCCGTCGCGGAGGCGGCCGATGGCCTTGCGCACGGCCTGGGTGACGGCGGCCCGGGCCCGTTCGGAGGCCGCGCCGGCATGCCGGTCCCGCCCGCCGAGTCCGACGGCCCGGGTGAGCTCGGCGACCAGGAATTCACGTTCGAGGCCGGCTTGTTCCTGCCTGGCGATGTCGTTGTCGGCGCGGGCGTCTTCGATGTCCTCCTCGATGTCGGCCAGCCGCCGCCGGTACATCCGCTTGGCGCGGTCGTCCAGGAGGGGACCGGCGTCGCCGGCGCGGGAAAGCCTGCCGGCAGCGCTGGGATCATCGCTGTCGGCGGCGGCCAGGTCGAGAACGTGGAACTCCCGGCCCGGCGCGGCGAAGAGCCGGGCGAGGTGGTGCATGCCCTTGCTGTCGCGGACGGACATGCGCCGACCGTCGAAGACGACCCTCCAGTAGTCGCCCTCCCGGACGAACGTGTCCGGCTCCGCCGCTTCCGCCCGGGGCTCGTCGGTCGCGGGCGCCCGGGCGATCCGTTCGAGCTCGGTACCCGCCGCCGCCCGTTCGACGGTCTCGGCCCGGAGGTTGCCCAGGGCGCGCTGAGCGTCCGCGAGCCGAAGCCGGCACTCGGCCGTCTCGTAGGGGGCGCCGACCTCGCTCCAGGCACGAACGGCATCGGCGAACAGCGCCGACGCCCGGGCCGCATCACCCTCGGCGAGCAGGAGCTCGCCCCGAGCTCGCCCTGCCGATGCGGCGAGCGCGGTGCTTCCGAAGCGGACGGCGACCTCTTCGAGCTCGCGGACGGCGGCCCGCGCCGTCTCCAGGTCGCCGCGGGCGACGGCGATCCTGACCTGCGCGTCCAGCAGCGGTGCCCGGCGCAGCTCGGAGGTGGGGGGCAGCTCCTTCGACGGCACCGGCAGGGGACGGGCCAGCGCCTCACCGATCGCGGTGGCCGCCGTGTCGGCGTCGCCGCCGGCGAGCCGGACGAGCGAGAGACCGGGTTCGGGATCCCACCCGAGGCGACGGGCGGCGATCAGCGCCTCCTCGGCGCCGGGAAGGTCGCCGCGGTGCAGCCGGATCCGGCCCAGTTCCGTCAGCGGCCAGCCCAGCTCGCGCCGCACGTAGGGACGGAGCTCGTCGCACGCCAGCAGCACCTGCCGCTCGGCGTTCGCGCACTGGCCCCGCAGGCGGAGGATCTCCGCCCGGTGCACCCGGCACCGGCCGTGCAGGCTGCCGATCGCGTTCGTGCGCGCCCACCGCTCCATCGCTTCGGTCCACTGCTCGGCCAGGTCGTACTGGGCCAGGCCCTGTAGCGCGCAGACCAGTTCGCAGTACACGACTCCGGTCGACAGCGCGTCGAGATCTCCGGCCATCACCGCCGTGCCGGCTTCGTCGAGGAGCTCCAGGCCCCTTTCGACGTCGCCGTCGAGAATCGCCAGCCGGGCCTGGGCCACGCGCCCGATCGCCGCTGCCGCCGGGTCGGTGTGCGAGCCGGTCTCGATCGCACGGTCCGCCCAGACCCGTGCCGCGCCCAGGTCACCGCTGAGGAGCCGCTCGAAGGCGCGCACCGCGGCGAACCACGCGTGAACGGGTGTCGCCGTCGCAGGGTCGAGGAGGCGTTCCGCGCGATGCAGCCACCCGCGTACCGGAGCCATGAGCGCGGTGTCGAACAGCAGGTGCATGGCGACCCGAACGGCGGCTCCGGCCGCGCCGTTGTCCTCGCCGAGCCGGGACAGCTCCTCGTGGAGCCGCTCCCAGGTCTCGATCGCGACGTCGAGGTGTCCAGCGGCATACGCGACGGCGGCGAACTCCGTGAGCTCCGCCGGGCCGAGCCCGCCCGCCTCCCGGGCCTCCTGGTAGCCGGCGTAGGCGTCCGCCCATGCTCCCCGGGCCGCGGCGTTCCGCGCCCGCCCCAGGGCGATCGCTGCGCCGGAGGTGTGGGCCACGGACGTCTTCCTTCCGTCCCGGGGCGAGTGGGTTACAGCGGTAAGAGCCGTGCTTACGCCTCCATGGTGAGCCACAACCCCAGTGGAGGACGAAATGGACACCGTCACGCTCAACGACATCCGGCTGGAACACGAGATCCGGGGAACCGGGGAGCCGGTCCTGCTGATCGGACCGGTCCTCCCCGACGGGTTCCTCCCGCTGGTCACCGAACCGGCGCTCACTGAGCGTTACCAGCTCATCACCTATCACAAGCGGGGCTGGAGCGGCAGCACCCATACCCCCGGGCCGGTCGGCGTAGCCGATCACGTCGCGGATGCCATCGGACTGCTCGACCACCTCGGCATCGACCGGGTCCACGTGGCAGGGCACTCGACGGGCGGGGCGGTCGCCGCCCAGCTCGCCCAGGACCACCCCGGCCGGATCGCCACGGTCGCCCTGCTGGAGCTCTCCCTCTTGTCGGTACCCGCGGGCGAGGCGTTCTTCGCGCAGGCCGCGCCGGCCTTCGAGGCGTACGCCGACGGCGATCCCGAACGCGCCTTCCAGCTGTTCCTGTCCCTCGCCGGCGGGATGGACTGGGAACGCTGCCGAACCCTGCTCGAGGAGCGCGTGCCCGGCAGCGTCGCACAAGGAGTCAAGGACGCCGACACGCTCTTCGGGATCGAACTCCCCGCCCTGGCCGAGTGGCGGTTCGGCCCCGACGACGCCGCGGCGATCCGCCAACCGGTGCTGTCCGTGCTGGGCGGCAACACCCAACCGCTGTGGGTCGAGGTCGCCGAATTCCTCCGCGCGTACGTGCCTGACGTCGAGGAGTGCGTCGTCGACGGCGTGGGCCATCTGCTCCACATCGAACGGTCCCGACCGGTCGCCGAAGCCCTGGCCGGGTTCCTGACCCGTCACCCGATCACACCCTGACCGGGGGCACTCCCCGGTGGACGCGGGCGAGGACGAGAACCGTGTCGTCGGTCGGTGGGGTGGGCAGCAGGCGTGTGAGGATGTGGTCCGCCATGGGTTCCAACGGGCTCGGGGACCTTTGCAGTTCGGTGCGCAGGGCTTCCAGGCCGGCGTCGATGTCCCGGCCGCGCGCCTCGATGAGGCCGTCGGTGTACAGGGCGAGGGTCGTGTTCCCGGGGAGTTCGACTTCGGTCGTCCGGAAAGGGTGGCCACCGACGCCCAGGGGAACTCCCAGGACCTCGCCGATCGTCTCCACCGTGCCGTCCGGCCGGAGCATCAGCGGTGGGGGATGGCCGGCGCTGGCGATGCGGGCGCGACCGCTCTTCGGGTCGTAGACGAGGTACAGGCACGTCGCCAGCTCGATGCCCGCCTCCTGGGCGCACGCGTCGAGTTCGGTGAGCAGGTCGGCGGGGTTGCTGCCGTGCCTGGCCAGGGCTTTCGTGGTGATGCGGAGGCGGCCCATGGAGGCCGCGGCCGACACGCCGTGCCCCATCACGTCGCCCACCACGAGGGCGACCCGGCCGTCGGGCAGGCCGATCACGTCGTACCAGTCGCCGCCGACCTCGGTGATCCGGCTGCCGGGTATGTACCGGTGGGCCACGTCCACGTAGGGGCTGGTCGCCAACGCGCTGGGCAGCAGGGCCCGTTGCAGGGTGAGCGCGATGTTCTGGACGCGGCCGTACAGGCGGGCGTTGTCCAGGCAGATCGCGGCGCGTGAGGCGAGTTCACCGGCGAGGCTGACGTCGTCCTTGGTGAAGGCCGGCCGGTCGGCGGACCGGCCGAACATGGCGATCCCCTGGACGGTGCCCCTGGCGATGAGCGGGGCGACCAGGATGCAGGCCAACCCGCTCTCGGCCAGGAGCCGTGCGCGTGACTCGATGAGGACGGTCCGGGTGAGGAACTCCTCGTTCACCACGGCGGAGATGGCCCGGCCGGTCCGCAGCATGTCGTGGATGACGGAGCCGGGCGGATACCGCACCGTCTCCAGCCCGCTCACGAGCTCGGTGGCCGGAGGGGGCAGGATCGTCCCGGATGCGATCCGGCGCGTGATCAGCGGCCGCGCCGGATCAAACTCCGCCGCCTCGTCCATCCACTCCACGACTTCGACCACGGCGCCGTCGCAGAAGTCCGGCATCGACGCGTCGACCAGCTCCTGGGCCGTGAGGTTCACGTCCAGGGTGGTCCCGATGCGCGTGGAGGCCCCGTCGAGCAGGGCCAGCCTTCGACGGCCGGCGGTGGCTTCCAGGATGGCCCGTTCCCGGTCGGTCACGTCCACCATCAGCCCGCCCACTCCGGGGCGCGAGCCGACGGCCTGGGTCAGGGGGAAGAAGCTCACCGACCGCACCTGGTCGCGGTCCGGATGGCCGCGCGGGCGCGTGCCCACCAGCATCCCCACGACCGGCGGCCCGCCCAGGGCGACGGCCCGGAGCATGCGCCCGTACTCGCCACCGTCGGACATGATCATGATCTCGTCCATGGGCCGCCCGAGGTGCGACGCGATCGGGAGGCCGTCCATGTCGGCGAGCGCCTGGTTGAGGTGGACGTACCGGAGGTCCGGGTCGAGCATGACCAGACCGATGGGGCAGGTCTCGAAGAGGGCGTCGAGGAAGGCGAGGTTGGTCTTGACCCGATCGAGCTCGTCGCTGCGGCTCGCCAGGACCATCACCAGCGAACGTCCTGCGGCTCCCCTCATGGAGAAGGCCCGGAACCCGCACTCGAAGAGCGTGGCGTCACGGTGCCGTGCCGTCAGCCGGCCCCTCCAGTACCCGAGGGTCCGGCCCCGCTCCGCGAGCCGGGCGCACGCGTCGGCGGCGCTCCGGGGCCCGTCGGCGAAGAGAGCGGCGCCGGGCCCGGACAGGACGGCGGTGGAGTCGTACCCGAAGAGGTCCCGCGCACCGGGCCCCCAGTAACAGACGAGGTCGCCGTCATCGAGACCGAAGACGGCCACCGGCACGTGCTCCAGCATCGCCCCCGGCTCGGACCAGAACGGGCCGTGAGCCTCCTCGCCCCCCGGCGGAGCCGATGGCACGAGACGTCCCCTTCCGCGCGCCGTTCCATCCATTATGCGGGCCCTACCGGCGGGTGCGCGGCGGACGAGGTGCGTACCAGTGGAGGCGCGTGGGGCTGATGTGCGCGAAGCGACCCGTGTTATTCCCCGGGCACGGGGTGGCGAAGATCACGGTCCGTAAGGCCCTGGCTACGGTCGCGTAGGTCATGATCCGCGGTGAAGTATGGGCTCCCGTGGCAGCGACGACGACATCCAAGACCAAGACCATTGGCTCGTACGCGGCGCTCGGGGACAGTTTCACCGAGGGCGTGGGGGACCCGGGACCGGGGGACACCTTCCTCGGCTGGGCGGACCGGCTGGCCGTCCTGCTGGCCGACCGGCGCGAGGAGCAGCACGAGCACTCCGGTGACGACGCGGGGTTCCGCTACGCGAACCTGGCCGTACGGGGCCGGCTGCTGGACCAGATCGTGGCCGAGCAGGTCCCCCGGGCCAAGGAGCTCGCGCCGGACCTGGTGACCTTCTGCGCGGGCGGCAACGACATCATCCGGCCCGGCAGCGATCCGGACGACGTGGCCGAACGGTACGAGGCGGCCGTGCGCGACCTCACCGGATCCGTCGGCCTGGTCGTGATCACCACCGGCTTCGACACGCGCGACGTGCCCGTCCTCAAGCACATGCGGGGCAAGATCGCGACGTTCAGCGCGCACGTCCGCTCGATCGCCGACCGGTACGAGTGCCCCGTGCTCGACCTCTGGTCGCTGAAATCCGTACAGGACCGGCGGGCCTGGGACGACGACCGGCTCCACCTCTCGCCCGAGGGGCACACCAGGGTCGCCCTGCGCGCCGCCCAGGTGCTGGGCCTCGACACGCCGGCCGATCCCGACCAGCCCTGGCCCCCGATGCGGCCGCGCGGGTCGGTGGACACCACCCGCGACAACATCCACTGGGCGCGCGAGCACCTCGTGCCGTGGATCGGCCGCAGGCTGCGCGGGGAGTCCTCCGGGGACCACGTGGAAGCGAAGCGGCCGGACCTGCTGCCGCTGTAGAGGTGGTGCGGGGGCGGGCGGGAGCGAGGCCGGGGCGCGTTCGCGGGCGCGTAACGGAATCCTTGGGGGGTATCACGCGTTGGGATGGTGGTAACCATGAGAACGCCCTGCCCACACCCCCCACACTGGAGGCGCCTTGACCGGCTCCCGTCCCTTGCGTCCACGGCTGCGCGCACTGCGGCCCGAAGCCTTCGGCGCGGACCCGTCCGGTGCCCGGCTGGAGCGGATCCGGCGTTCGCCGAACTTCGCCGACGGAATCTTCCAGAACCCGGCCGGGACCCGGACCAGGCCCTCCGGGTCCATGGCGGAGTTCGCCAAGATCTACTTCCACAAGGAGCAGCGGCTCCGGCGTAGCCCCGGCGCCCCCATCCCGGTCTACCCGACGACCCTCGCGGAGCTCTCGAAGCCCCCGGTCAGCGGCCTGCGGCTGACCTGGATGGGGCACTCGAGCGTGCTCGCCGAGATCGACGGGCGCCGGGTCCTCTTCGACCCGGTCTGGGGCGAGCGCTGCTCCCCCTTCCCCTTCGCCGGGCCCAAGCGCCTGCACCCGGTACCCGTACCGCTGGCCTCGCTGGGCGAGGTGGACGTGGTGGTGATCTCGCACGACCACTACGACCACCTCGACCTGCCGACGATCAAGGCCCTGGCCGGCACGGACACGGTCTTCGCCGTCCCGCTGGGCGTCGGTGCGCACCTGGAGCGCTGGGGCGTCCCGGCCGACCGGCTGCGCGAGCTCGACTGGAACGAGACCACCAAGGTCGCCGGGCTTTCGCTCACCGCCACCCCGGCCCAGCACTTCTGCGGCCGCGGCCTGCGCAACCAGCAGTTCACCCTGTGGGCCTCCTGGGTCGTCGCGGGCGACGAGCACCGGATCTACCACAGCGGGGACACCGGCTACTTCCCCGGCTTCAAGGAGATCGGCGCGGCGCACGGGCCCTTCGACGCGACGATGATCCAGATCGGGGCGTACTCGGAGTTCTGGACCGACATCCACATGACGCCCGAGGAGGGCATCCGCGCCCACCTCGACCTCCAGGGCGGCGCCGCGCGCGGCACGATGCTGCCGATCCACTGGGGCACCTTCAACCTGGCGCCCCACCCGTGGGACGAGCCGGGCGAGGGCACGGTGACCGCCGCCGAGCGGGCCGGGGCGGCGATCGCCCTGCCGGTGCCCGGGCAGCCCTTCGAGCCCGGTGCGCCGGACGCGCCGAGCGCGCCGTGGTGGCGTCCCTTCGTGGCCGCGGGCTCGCCCCCGCCGGTCGCGGCGGCCCGGCCCGCGGTGGCCGGGAGACCGGCAGCGGTGACCCGTGAGGAGCCGGAGGCGGTGGGGTCGTAGACCCGTCGGCCCGGAACGGAGCCGGAGCGGAGCCGGAGCGGGCCCTCCTGACGCGGGAGGGCCCGCTCCGGTGTGCCGCGGGTGTCGCGGTGCTGCCCCGGAGGGAAGCTACGGCTTGTGCCCGTGCCGCACGTCCAGGCACAGCGCCCAGACGTCGGAGTAGCTGCCCGGGGAGGGCGAACCGCCGCTGTGGGTGGCGGCCGTCCGGTACGACGGGTCCGAGCTCCCGTCGCCGACCGGGGTTCCGGCGGCGTCGCTGGGGAAGCTCGCGATCGGCTTGAGGCTGCCGACGCCGGCCGGGGTGGTGCGGGCGCCGCCGCCGAGCACGTGGGTGTTGGCCGGGCAGGTCGCCGTGACGGCCGGGGCCAGTGCGGCGGGAGTCGGCGGGAGGGGAGCGAGGTGCGGGCGGGGCTCCGGGAGGCGGCGCGTGCCCGCAGGACGCCGGGGAGTGCGCGCTCCCGGCGCATTCGGGCTGTCGTGCGAGCGCTCCATCGGGAGCGGGAAGCACCCGGGCGAAGTTCCCCAACTCGCCGTCCTGGGGCCGAGCGTGCGGTCTAGCGTGGGTATCCGGTGATCAACACCGGATCCCGGGAAGCCCGGGGGCCGGGCCCCACATACCGAGGACGACGATGTCCGGACTCCGCGCCGCCCGCCACTCCCCGTCGAGACATGCCGTCACCGGTCCCGGTCGGCAGATACGGCCCCAGTTGATCCGCGCCGCCCTGCTGCCCACGCTCGCCGCCGGGCTCAGCGGCGCCGCCGCGGTGATCTTCGCGCTGCAGCTCGGCGGCGGCGCGGGCGCCCGCGACCCCCGACTGTGGCCGGTGCTCAGCGGCTGCGCCCTGCTCTTCGCGGGAGCGCTCGCGGCCGCCCTGCTCGGGGCCCAGCGCGCGGCCAAGACCGTGCGCGACCGCTGCGAGGCGCTGCGCCGCTCCAGCGTCCGCGGACGCCAGGAGCTGCACACCGCCGCCGACCGGCTGGAGCGCGGCGAGCTGCCCGCCCGCCCGGTGCGCGCCGGCCCGGCCGCGCCGTCCTTCGGCCCCGAGACGGCGGGAATCGACGAGTTCTGGCTGCTCGCACAGGAGCTGCGCGGCGCCCGCGAACAGGCCCACGCGACCCTGGTCCGCCTCGGCGGGCCCGTCACGCCCTCCGACAGCGACCGCAAGGTCGAGGTCTTCGTCAACCTCGCGCGCCGCCTCCAGTCCCTCGTGCACCGCGAGATCTCGCTGCTGGACGATCTGGAAGACACGGTCGAGGACCCGGACCTGCTCAAGGAGCTCTTCCACGTCGACCACCTCGCCACCCGGATCCGGCGCCACGCGGAGAACCTCGCGGTGCTCGGCGGAGCCGCCTCGCGCCGCCAGTGGACCCGGCCCGTCGACCTGAGCGAGGTACTGCGCTCCTCGGTCGCGGAGGTCGAGCAGTACACTCGGGTCAAGGTGGTGCCCCCCGCGGGTGGTTCCGTACGCGGCCACGCCGTCGCCGACGTCGTGCACCTGCTGGCCGAACTCGTCGAGAACGCCACCGTGTTCTCCGCGCCCGACACCGATGTCGTGGTGCGCGCGGAGCGGGTCACGGCCGGGATCGCGGTCGAGGTGGAGGACCGCGGCCTCGGCATGCCGCCCGAGGAAGCGCACCGGATGAACGCCCTGCTCGGCGACCCCGACCAGATCAGCGTCCGGCACCTGCTCGCCGACGGGCGGATCGGCCTGTTCGTCGTCTCGGCGCTGGCCCGCAGGCACGGGATCGCCGTCGAGCTCAAGTCGAACATCTACGGCGGCGTGCTCGCCGTACTGGTCCTGCCCCAGGAGCTGTTGGGGGCCGAGGCGCCGAGCGCGGCCGACGTCCTGGGCGGCTCCCGGGCCACCTCGTGGGGGACCGGCGAGGGCGCGGGCGCGCCACGGCTGGAGCCGGTACGGATGCCCCTGCCCGGGCCGGATCCCTCCGGCGCCCCGCCGGTGGTGACGGCGTCGCCGGTCAGGGTGGCGGCGCCTGCGGTCACGGTGGCGGCGCCCGCGGTGGCGGCGCCCGCGGTCACGGTCGTGGTACCCGCCGTCGCGGTACCGGTGACGACCGTCGCGGCGCCGGTCGCGCCGCCGCTCTCCGCCGTACCGGCCGCCCGGGACGGCGCGGAGCGGCCGCCGCTGCCCCGACGGCGGGCCCAGGAGCACCTCGCGCCCCAGCTGCGCGAGGCCCCCGTACCCCGCCCGGGCGGCGCCGAAGGCGCGGAGCGGCCCGTGCACGACCCCGGCCTGATGGCCGCCTTCCAACGGGGCTTCGGCCTCGCCCAGTCGGAGCACCAGACGTGACCCCGGCCTCTCACCCGACAGCTAAGGAGCGCACCCCCATGGGCGGCGAAGTGGCGACCACGACCAGTCGGCTCTCGGACCTCGACTGGCTGCTCAGCGGTCTGGTCCAGCGCGTGCCGTACACGCGCAGCGCGGTCCTGCTGACCGCCGACGGGCTCGTCACCTGCGTGCACGGACTCGACGCCGACAGCGCCGACCACCTGGCGGCCCTCGCCTCCGGGCTGTACGCGCTGGGCCGCAGCGCCGGGTCCCGGTTCGCGGAGGGCGCCGAGGTCCGGCAGGTGGTGGTCGAGCTCGACAGCGCCCTGGTCTTCGTCTCGGCGGCCGGATCCGGCACCTGCCTGGCCGTACTGGCCGACCGGGAGGCCGACGCGGGCGTGCTCGGCTACGAGATGGCCATGCTGGTCAAGAGCGTCCGCCCGTACCTGGCGGCCCCGCCGAGGCGGCCCGCCGCCGACGCGGAGCGATGAGGGCCCGAGCGAGGGGGGCAACGGCACCGGGGGGACCGCGCGATGCGCCGTGGCTGGACGATTCGGCGGGCCGGGTCATCCGCCCGTACACCGCGAGCGGCGGGCGGACACGTCCGTCCGTCGCCCTCGACCTGCTGTCGCTGGTGACGGCGACCGGAGTGCGCCCGCGCGCCCCGCTCGGCGCCGAACACGCCCTCGCGCTCCGGCTGTGCGCCGGCTCCGCCGCGGTCACCGTAGCCGAGGTGGCGGGACACCTGCGGCTGCCGGCGGTGGTGGTCAAGGTCGTCCTCGGCGACCTGATGGAACACGGGGCCGTGACGGTGCGCGCGCCGTGCTTCCCCACCGGCGGCTCCTTCGCCGACGACGACCAGTCCCTGCTCCGGGCGGTGCTCGATGGCCTGCGCAAACGGCTCTGAGCCGGCCGCCCGCGGATCCTCCGCGACCTTGAAGGTCCTGGTCGCGGGCGGGTTCGGGGCGGGCAAGACCACCTTCGTGGGCGCGGTGAGCGAGATCGAGCCGCTGAGCACGGAGGAGCTGCTGAGCGGGCTGAGCGAGGCCGCCGACCCGCTCGACGGGGTCGAGGCGAAGACGACCACGACCGTGGCGCTGGACTTCGGCCGGATCACCCTGGACGAGCGGCACGTGCTCTACCTCTTCGGCACCCCCGGCCAGCAGCGCTTCTGGTTCCTCTGGGAGGAGCTGTGCGCGGGCGCGCTGGGCGCGGTGGTGCTCGCCGACACGCGGCGCCTCGCCGACTGCTTCCCCGCCGTGGACTTCTTCGAGCGGCGCGGGATCCGCTTCGTCGTCGCCGTCAACGAGTTCGCCGGCGGGCACCGCTACGCCCCCGACGAGGTCCGGGACGCCATGGGGCTCGGCCCGGACGTGCCCGTCGTGCGCTGCGACGCACGCCTGCCGAGCTCCGGAACGGGGGTGCTGGCCACCCTGGTCCACCACTTGCTCCATCCGAACCGCGCGACGTACCCGGAGCAGGCCATGCCCATGAGGGCCACGCAGTCCGTGCAATCCGTGCAGTCCATGCACTCCGTGCAATCCATACAGTCCACGAGGTCCGCGCGGCGCGCGGAGTGACGTGATGTGGGGGAGACACCATGACGTACTACGAATCGACCGGACACCTGCTGCTGACACCGGTGGACCGGGAGGCGCCCGCGCGCGTGCTGAGGCTGCGTGAACTGGGGCTGGGGGAGCGGGTGGACGGAGAACTGGACGCCTTCGCGCGGCGGGTCGCGGACGAACTCGACGCACCGTACGCCGGCGTCAACTTCATCAGCGAGGAACGGCAGTTCTTCGCCGGCCTGCACCACGCGCCCGACGCGGCGGCGAGCGGCTATCCGGCGCGGGCGCTCCCCCGGGACCACGGGTACTGCCCCCACGTGGTGGTCCGGAGGCGCGCGCTGGTGCTGGAGGACGTACGGGACTTCGCGCGCTTCGCGGGCAACGCCGTCGTGGACGAGAGCGGGGTGCGGTCCTACGCGGGCGCGCCGCTCACCGACCGGCGCGGGATCGTCCTGGGGACGGTGTGCGCGGTGGACGTGGTGCCGAGGCGGTGGGGACTGGCGGGGCTCGCGAAGGTGAAGGCGCTGGCGGCGGAGCTGGTGGAGCTGGTCCACGACCGGGAGGACCTCGCGGCCCGGGGGTGAATGTCAGTGCCCGGGTCTACGGTCGGAGACGAGGGTCGGCACCGTAACGGACCGGAGAGGAGTCGGGGGATGGCCACGACGGCGGAGGACGCCCGGAAGATCGCACTGTCGCTCCCGGACAGCAGCGAGAAGCTCGCCTGGGGCATGCCCACCTTCAGGGTGGGTGGCGGAGCGAACGGGAAGAGCGGGAAGATCTTCGCCGCACTCGCCGACGACGACACCTCGATCGGGGTGAAGTGCCCCCGGGAGGACCGCGAGGAGCTCATCGCGGCGGAGCCGGAGAAGTTCTTCATACGGCCCGGCCACGACGACAACTACGCGTGGCTCCGGGTCCGGCTGGCGGCGGTGGAGGACGCGGCTGAGCTGCGCTCGATCCTGACCGACTCCTGGCGCCAGGCGGCCCCCAAGCGCCTGGCGGCGGCCCATCCGGAACTGGACCGCCCCGGGCCGAAGGGGCCCGTCACCGCCGGGTGAAGGCCGTGATCCGCGCGCGCAGCGCGGCCGGGTCGAGTCCGTGGGCCGCCGTGTGCTCGTCCATCGTGCCGTAGCGGCGCAGCTCGGCCCGGCCGACCCCGAGGCCGAGCACCCGGTGCGGGACCGCTTCGAGCGCCCGGCTCGCGGCAGCCGTGGAGGTCCCGGCGAGGTAGGGCTCGACCAGCACCACGTCGGCCGCGCCGTGCCCGACGGCGGAGCGCAGCGCCGCGTCGTCGAAGGGCCGTACGGTCGGCGCGTACAGCACGCTCACGTCCATGCCCTCGGTCGCGGCGAGCACGTTGTCCAGCAGGGGCCCGACGGCGACGACGACGCCCGCGCGCCCCTCCCGTACGGTCTGGAAGCCCAGGCCCGCCACGGGGCGGGCCGCCGCGTTCGACTGCGCGGAGAGCCGGACGTAGACCTTGTCGTCCCCGGCGGCGTAGGCGTGGCGCAGCAGCTCCTCGGCCTCGTCCGGGTGGCCCGGGACGTGCACGGTCCAGCCGTCCAGGGTGTCCAGCAGGGCCACGTCGCCCGGCGCCATGTGGGTGAACCCGCCGGCCGGCCAGTCGTAGCTCGCGCTCGCGCTGACGAGCACCCCGCCCGTGCCCTGGTGTCCGAAGTCGAGCTTGACCTGTTCGAAGGGCCGCTCCACGAGGAAGCTGGCGAAGGTGTGCACCACCGGGCGCAGCCCCGTGAGGGCCAGGCCGCCGCCCACGCTGACCAGCAGCTGCTCGCGGATGCCCACGTTGATCACCCGGTCCGGATGGCGGTCCTGGGCGGGCCGGAAGCCGTCCATGGTGATCTCGGCCAGCACGACGGCCAGCCGGGGATCCTCGTCGAGTGCACGCGATGTGACCGAGATGAACCGTTCGCGCATGGTGTCCATGTCTCCCCCTCGGAGGCGGCTAGTGCGTGGGCACTGCTGGTGCAGTGCCTGTTCAATGCTTCTTCTCGACCCGGGCGACCACGGCGTGCGGTCGGCCCGGATGAGGTGTGGTGTACGCCGTGTGCAGCGCCGCGTGGTCCCGGCCGTCCACGGTGACCGCCGACCAGCCGGCGGCCTCGAAGCGGGAGGCGATGCCGCCCCGCCAGCCGTGGGTCGCGGAGTCGTTGTCGATCACGATCGTGTGCAACCGCTCCAGACCGGCCGAGCCGGCGTACGCGATCGCCTCGTGGTTGCTCCCCTCGTCCAGCTCGGCGTCCCCGATCAGCACCCACACGGCCGGGTCGGCGAGCCCCTGGGCCCGCAGCCCGAGGGCGCTGCCGACGGCGAGCGGCAGCCCGTGCCCGAGCGAACCGCTGCCGATCTCCACTCCGGGGATCAAGGTGCGGTCCGGGTGGTGCCCGAGGGGCGAGTCGTACGCGCCGAACCCGTCGAGCCAGCCGACCGGGAAGAACCCCTTGGCGGCGAGGACGGCGTAGTACGCCATCGGCCCGTGCCCCTTCGACAGCAGGAACCTGTCCCGCTCCGGATCCCCGGCGCTGTCGGGCCCGACCCGCAGGACCCGGTCGTAGAGCACCCACAGCGCGTCGAGCGTGGAGGTGGCGGCGGGGCCGTGCTTCTCGGCCCCGGTCATGAGCGCCATGAGCGCGCCCAGGTCTTCGTAGCGGAACGTGGCATCCGCGGCTGCTGTCCGTGTCATGGACCGATCGTGCAACCTCAAGTCCGCTTGAGGTCAAACAGCCACCCGGCGGCCCTTCGCCCCGCCCTCGCGCCAAAGGTGCGCGCGAGCACCTCCCGAAGTGCGGTATCGTTCTCCTGCGCGTTCAACCAGGGGAAACCCCAGGTCAACGGGCATCGGGACGTGGCGCAGCTTGGTAGCGCACTTGACTGGGGGTCAAGGGGTCGCAGGTTCAAATCCTGTCGTCCCGACCATGCGGAAACGCAGGTCGGAGGCCGTTCTCTCATCCACGAGAGGACGGCCTTTTCCATGCCCGGAATGCTGGTGGTCGCAGTGTGGTCGCACGCGAGCTTCGGGGCTGGTCCGCCATGGTGCTGAACATGGGCGGGGCGGGGGAGCGGAACCGGTGGAAGGCTTCGCGGAGGCGCTGGACGTGGTCGCCTGGTGGTCGCAGCCACGCTGGCCGGTCCGTCCGGCGGCCGGTCCTCTCGGCTTCGGTGAGTGTGTGGTCGATGGTGTCGACGGCTTCGCGGGCGGCCTGCTGGGTGAGGTGGCTGTAGATGTTCGCGGTGGTCGACAGGGTGGAGTGCCGCAGCGTCTTGGAGACCACGGTCAGCGGCACGCCCGCGGTGATCGTGATCGTGGCGGCCAGGTGTCGCAGGTCGTGAACCGTGATCCGGGGGACGCCGGCCTCCTCAGAGAGCTGGTGGAGTCGGTCGAGCACCACGTGTGGCTCGAGGGGGAGGCCGTCGGCCCGGCAGAAGACGAGCCCGGCGAATGGGTTGTTGGGGTCTCCGCGGGTTCGGGGTGCTGATCGTTCCCGGTGTCGGAGGGCGGTGGCGACGCGGGGAGAGATCGCCACCCAGCCGCGGCTGGATTGGGTTTTCGGCGTGGTGAGGACGAGATGGTTGTTGTCGATGGCGGAGAGAGTGCAGCGCACGTAGAGGACGCCTTCGGCGAGGTGGACGTCGTCCCAGTGCAGGCCGAGGGCTTCGCCCTTGCGCATGCCGGTGCCGATGAGGAACTCGAACAGGTCGGCCATCTCGGGGTCGGCCTGATGGCAGTGCTGGAGGAAGCGGACGGCCTCGTCCGCGGTCCAGATCCTCCGTTCCGGCGACGGTGGACGGTGAAGAGCCGGGGGACTGGCGGGGTTGTGGGGGAGGCGGTGTTGGCGGAAGGCGTCGCCGAGGGCGCTGGAGAGGGTGGCCAGGCATCGGTAGAGGGTTGTCTGGCCGCGACCGGCGGCGAGCTCGCTGGTGACGAATGCGGCGATGTGACGGTGTCCGAGCTCGTCCAGCTTGAGGGTGCCGAAGGCGGGGACGAGGTCGTTGTGGACGTAGTCCCGGTATCGCGCCATGGTGGTCGGCTTGAGCACGAGGGCCTTGGCGGCGAGCCAGGAGGTCAGGTAGTCGGCGACGCTCTGGTTCGGGTCGGCGTTGAACCCGCCGGCCTCGCCCTCCAGGAACCTACGCAGCGCCCCCTCGGCGGCGTCGTGGCTGACGAATCCGCCACGGCGGACGGTCGTCCGGCGGCGGCGCGGTGCCGGGACGTCGACGGCGAAGGTCCACGTCCCGTGGTCACCGTCGGTGAGCAGGTGTGGGCAGTGCGCTCCGAGCTGGTGACGGTGGGTGTCCCGGCAGCCACACCTACGGTAGATGCGGCCGCGGTCGCCGATGGTACGCATGAGGATCGCCTCCAGGAGGCGGAGGAAGGGTCGACACCTCCAGTCTCGTGCGACCACCCGCGACCACCACGGTCCATGCGCCCCTGTGACCTGTGCTTTCCCGTTGTTTGTGCGCCAAGGGCGGCGGCTAAGTGCTGTGACCGCGAACCTTCGCCGGGTTGCTGGGCCGGTGATCAAAAGAGGAGGGGTGGATCCCTCCGGTCGCGGTACGGTCCTGCCATGTCCCGATCAGCCGATATTGGCCTCTCCCAGCCCCCCGTCACCGCGGACGACCTCGACCTTGCCGTGCAACTCGCTGTGGCAGTTCTTCGCGAGGCGCCCCCAGCCGCGTGGGAAGGCAAGGCCGGTTCGCTGGAATGGGACTGCTGGGAAACCGTTGAGCACCTCAGCGACGACCTCTTCGCCTATGCTGCGCAACTGGGCCCCAACACACCGCCCTTGGATGGCGAGGTGCCCTTCGTATGGGAGAGCCGACGTCCTGGCGGCCCAGCGAACGCCATTCACGCGAACCGCAACGCGGGGCCCGTCGGGCTGCTGCAGGTCCTGGAAGCGAGCGGCGAGCCGCTTGAAGCAGCAGATGGCGGCGGCAAGTCCGAGAAAGGCCAGGTAGTTGCGGGGATCGCGTTCGTAGCGGTGGTTGAGCCGGCGGTAGCCGGTCAGCCAGGACATCGTCCGCTCGATCACCCATCTGCGGCGGCCAAGCCGTTCCGATGACTCGATGCCCTTGCGTGCGATACGGACTCCGATCCGTTTGCCGCGTAACCATTTTCGCGGGTGGGGGACGTCGTACGCCTTGTCGGCGTGGAGGCGTTGGGGTTTGAAGTGGCGGCCGCGGTAGGGGTCGTGTCTCGTTTGGTGGCCCATGACCATGGGCTTCAGGGCAAGGCTGTCGTGGGTGTTGGCCGCGGTGACGCCGACGATGAGGGGCAGTCCGTTCGCGTCCGACAGGACGTGCATCTTGGAGCCCGACTTGCCTCGGCCCACGGGGCTCGGACCTGTGAGTTCGCCCCCTTTTTAGCTCGAACGTGGGCGGAGTCCAGGACGGCGCGCGACAGGTCGAGCAGGCCGGCGTCGTCGAGGCGGTGCAAAATCTCTTCGTGTAGCCGGCCCCACACTCCGGCCCGGGACCAGATTAGAAACCTGCGGTGGGCCGTGGACTTCGATATCCCGAAACAGGGAGGCAGTGACCGCCAGGCGCATCCGCTGACCAGGACGTAGATGATCGCTGCGAACAGCGTCTCATCAGGGGTGTCCTGCGTCCCGCCGCCCTGCGGCCGCACCTTCGACGGTGGGATCAGCGGCTCCGCGATCTCCCACAGCCCGTCCGGAACAATCCAACTCCAAGTACCCCGCCCCATACCGACATCAACGACGCCTCACCACATAGGACACGGTCTAAGGGATGAACTCCTGGAGAAGCACCCGAGCCGCTATCCGACCCCGCAAGTGGTGAGGAACGCCCTTGAGTTCCTGGTGTCCAAGGGCCGCATCCAGCGCCACAAGCAGCAGCGGTCGGTGATGTACACCCTGGTGACGCCGACTGACGCCGACTGAGTTTCCCCTGCGAACTCCTTGGGGCGCGACACATCGAGCCTCGCTTGCAGGTGAGGACGGGGGAGCGGGACTCAGGGGCCCACGCGATGAGGTCGCGTGCGCCGGCCCCCCCCCGGGGCAGCCGGACAGCTCCCCGCCAGACCCCTCGTAAGGCCGCGGCCCCGGTGCGTACAGAGGCATCAAACAGCGGTCTGTCAGCGCCTTTGGAGCCGGTGACATCTCCTCCGGGCCGTGCACTCGACGAGGGGAGGTAGTCCTGCCAGAGGCCTGCGCGACTCCGATCTCACGTTGCGTATCCAAGCGTGATCGCGGCGTCTATCATCCAGCTAACCAGGGGGTACGTGGGGGGCTACGGATGACGGAATCGGAATCCACAGGGACCGAACCGGACGAGAGACAGTTGCGCTTCAACATCTGCGGGCCGTTGGAGGTGTGGACGGACGGGAACCGGCTGCGGCTCGGCGGAGCGATTCAGGAGCGCGTGCTCGTCATGCTGCTCCTGGAGCACGGCAAAGTACTGCCCGTCTCCCGTCTGGTGGCCGGTGTCTGGGACGAGGAGCCTCCGGCGACCGCCGCGCATCAGGTGCGTAAGGCCGTCGCCGACCTGCGCCGGCGGATTCCTCAAGGCAGCAGTGTGCTGGTCACCGACGGGCCGGGCTACCGCGCCGTGGTGTCGGTGCCCCAACTGGACCTGTGCGAGTTCGAGGCGCGGGTCCACGACGCCAGGCTGGCGTCGGCGGCGGGAGCGCCCGCCGACGCGGTCGAGGCACTGAACGCGGCCCTCGCGCTGTGGAGGGGCCCGGTGCTCTCCGGGCAGGGCGGCCCTGTTGTCGACGCCTCGGCGGTAGCACTCGAAGAGGGGCGGCTGGCCGCGGCGGAGAGGTACTTCGATCTCCGGCTGCGCCTGGGCGAGGCATCGATGCTGGTGGTCGAACTGCGGGAGCTGGTCACCAGCCATCCGCTGCGGGAAGCCTTCCGGGGACAGCTCATGCTCGCGCTGTACCGGTCGGGCAGGCAGGCCGAGGCGCTGGGGGAGTACGGCGCCGTCCGCGAGTTACTGGCCGAGGAGCTCGGCATCGACCCCGGACCGGAACTGACCCGGCTCCATGAGGGCATCCTCCGGGAGAGCCCGGAACTTGCCGCTCCCGTCTCCCCTCCGGCAGTGACTCCGGCCGTCACCCCTCCCACCGCGCACCGGGTGCCCTGCGACCTGCCGTACGACCTGGCGGACTTCACCGGGCGCGAGCGGGAGCTGAGAGAACTGCTGGCGTGCGCGCACGAGGCGGACGACCGCAGCCGGATCGTGGCGATCGACGGCATGGGCGGCAGCGGCAAGACCTCCTTGGCCGTACGAGCCGCCTACCGGCTCGCAGCCGCCCACCCGGACGGACAGCTGCACATCGACCTGCGCGGCCACACCCCCGGAGAGCTGCCCGTCACCGTGGGCACCGCACTCGACATCCTGCTGCGGTCACTGGATGTGCCGGGAGGGAGCATCCCGGAGGACGTGCCGGGCCGCACAGCGCTGTGGCGGTCCACTCTTGCGGGAAAGCGGGTGCTGCTCCTGCTCGACAACGCACCGGACGCCGCCGGCGTCGTCCCCCTGCTGCCCACGTCGCCCGGCTGCCTGGCCATCGTGACCAGCCGTGCGCGGCTGGTCGACCTGGACGGAGCGAAGTGGATATCCGTCGACGTGCTGGCCCCGGACGAGAGCGCCGCCCTGGTCGCCGAGACGGTGGGCGCACACCGGGTCGCCGCGGAACCCGAGGCCGCCAGGGAACTCGCCCAGCTCTGCGGGCACCTGCCGCTGGCCCTGCGCATCGCGGCCGCCCGGCTGCACAACCGGCCCCGTTGGACCGTGCAGTACCTGACCGACCGGCTTCGTGACGAGACCCGCAGGCTGGACGAGCTGAGTCTCGGCGAGCGCAGCGTCGCCGCCACCCTGCGACTCTCCTACCAGGCGCTGAACGAGGAGTGCCGTACCGCCTTCCGGGTCCTCGCGCTGCACCCGGGGGGCGACATCGACCTCTGCTCGGCAGCGGCGCTGCTGGGTCTGGCCACCCGGGAGGCCGAGGACGTCCTGGAGTTCCTGTTGGACGTCCACCTGCTGCAGCAACCGGAGATGGGCCTCTACAGCCTGCACGATCTGGTGCGCGCCTTCGCCCGGGGCCTGCTCTGCGGGACGACCGCGGAGGAGGACGCCACATCGGTCGGGCGGCTCCTTGACTACTACCTCGCGGCGACCGAGGTGTCGTGCGAGTTCCTCTTCCCCGGCCGTCGGCGGCGGCCCACCGGGGTGTCCGAGGCTCCCACCGAACTGCCCGACATCCACAGTGCCGCCCAGGCCGGGGCGTGGTTCGTGCGGGAGCACACCACTTTGCTCGCCACCGTCGACCTGGCCGAGGCACGCGGGTACGACCGGCATGCGGCCTGCCTGGCACGCAATCTGTCGTTCCAGCTCAACGCAAGTGGCTATCTTGAGGAGTTCGCGGATCTGAGCCGGACCGCGGTCGCCGCGGCCCGTCGCCTCAACGACCTGGCTCTCTTGGGTGTGGCCCTGTCCAACCTGGGCGTCGCCTGCTGGAAGCTCGGCCGCTTCGTGGAGGGCATCGAGGTGGCCGAGGAGGGGCGCAAGGTGGCCCAGCTTCTCGGAGACCGGCACACGGAAGCCCACTGCGGAAGCACACTGGGTCTGTACAAGAGTCTCCTCGGACGCTTCCCCGAGGCGCTCGCCGACCTCCAGGAGGCGATCGCGACGGAAAGGGAGCTGGGCTCCGTCCGGGCCGAGGCCGAGAGCCTCACCATTCTGAGCGCGTTGTACGAGCAGTGGGGCCGTTACCGCGAGGCCCTCGAAGCGGCCCTGCGGGCCGTCGAACTCACGGGGCGGCTGGAGCAGCACGAGAACGAACTGGTGGCGCTCACCGATCTGGCCTTCGCCCACTTCGGCCTCGAAGAGTACGCCGAGGCCGAGGTACGGCTGGCGCGTGCGCGGGAGCTGTGCGACGCCACGCGGGAGCCGGGGCAGGTGGCCCTGGTCCTGGCCCTGTCGGCCGAGAGTGCCCACCGGCTCGGCCGCTCCCGGCAGGAGTCCGAGTTCACGGAGCAGGCCCGGGCCCTTGTCCGGCAGAGCCTTTCCCCGCTCCGCAGGGCCAAGGTGGAGAACCTGGTCGCGCGCCTGCTCCGCAGGAACCACCAGTACGACGAGGCGCTGACCGTGCACCGCCGCGCGTACGAACTCGCCTCCTCGGTCGGCTACCGGGCCGAGGAGGCGTACGCGCTGGCGGGCATGGCCGAGGCGGCCGGGGCACTGGGCGACGGACGCACCGCCGACGAACATCGCGGGTCCGCCGAGGAGTTGTTCGCGGAACTAGGGATTCCCGGGTCCTGCCGCAGGAGCTGACCGCACCGGAGCAGGGTGCGGCGGAGTGCGGACCTCGGGCGGAGTTCACACCCTGACAGCGGTGGGTCCCTTGTCCTCGGCGATGACGTGGTATCCCTTCCCCGGTCCGTCCGACGCACCGGACTCCACCGCGGCCGCCGTGCCGAGAACCAGTACCATCATGGCCACCGCGATGAGTCCCGTCAGATTGCGTCCCATGATTCCGCTTCCCCCCGCTTGGTGTCCTGCTGACGAGACAGACATTCGCCGAAGGGCTTCCCGAACGGTTCCTGTGCGGTTCCCGCCCCCGTTCCCCCGGAGATTCAGGGGGTCTTGTGACCGCCTTCGAGGAAGCACGCCGCGATGCGGGGGCCGTGCGCCGACAGGGTCACCTCGGTCCGTGCCGCTCCTTCCTGATGGTCGGTGAGATCGAGCAGAGCCGTGACCGTGGACCGCAGCACGGCCCGGTCCTCCCCGGTCACAGGCACACAGTCCTCGGACCGGAGTGCGACAACGCGGTGCATGCCGTCCGTGGTCATGGTCTCGATGGTGAATCTCCTTCCAGGCTCGGCGCCTTCGGCCCTACGAAAGGCCGCGGAGCTCCGGGAGCATCGCTCCGTCGCCGCGAATTCCCTTAGGACATCGCTCAGTTCGATCTCCACCAGCCCGTCATCGCGAGGGGGCGTGGGATGTGTCATGTGGTACTCCTCCGTGAACGTTTTTCCGGGTGGAAGGATCTCCGCACGCCATACCGTTCCTCTCCCTCGGCGTTACCTCGCCGACAACAGCCGCCATTTGCCGTTGAGTTGCCTCTCTCTGTCCTGGCGGCCCGCCGTCCCGCACTGGGAGGCTCCTGTCCCGGACCGACGGTGCGGTCGTCCCGAGCAGGAGAAGGAACAGGGAGCCGAAAGCATGAGACCTGAGCCCCAGAGTCGCTGGATCACCGGCAGGTGCCGCGCCGGAACGCCGCGGGTACGGCTGATCTGCATACCGCAGTCCGGTGGTGGAGCCGGTGCGTTCTCCAGCTGGCGCGCGCACCTCCCGGACGGTGTCGAACTGGCTCCGGTCGAACTCCCGGAGCGGGGCACCCGGGCCCGCGAACGAATGCCGGTGGGCATGGGCGCCCTGGCCGACGCGCTCTACGAGGGGCTGCGCCCCGAACTCGACATGCCGTACCTGCTGTTCGGGCACAGCTTCGGCGGAATGCTCGCCTACGAGGTTGCCGTACGGGCCGAACGGGACCACGTGCGCGCCCCACTGGCCGCCCTGATCTCCGGCACCCGGGCTCCCCAGGTGCCGCCGCGTCGCAGGCTCGCCCACAGCGACGAACGGACCCTGCTCACCTGGCTGTCCGACAACGGAGGGCTGCCGGCCGAGTTGCTGGACTACCCTGCGTTCCTGACGGAGGTCACCCGGGCCGTACGGATGGACCTCGGCTACGCGGAGTCCTACCTCGTGCCGCAACCGACGCGGATCGACACTCCGCTGTACGCCTTCGGCGGGGCCGACGACCTGGTCACGCCGCCCGATGCCCTGCCGCACTGGGAGCGTTGCGCCGCCGGGGAGTTCACCGTCACGACGCTTCCGGGCGACCACGGATATCCGTACGCCGATCCCGGGGCGATGATGGCCGCGATCGGCCGACTGCTTCCCACCGGCCCGGCGGCAGTCCGGCCCGGGAGGGAGCAGCCCGCACACAGCTGAGCACACAGCTGAAGCGGCCGGACGAAGCAGTCGCACGCCGCGTCGCAGGGTGTTCCCCGCGGCGCGGCGAGGGGCCATTCCCCGAATGGCCCCTTTCGGTATCCCCGCGGGAGGCGAACGGGAACGGTCGGACGGATACTCCCCTTGCCGACGCACCCGCTGGTGCGTCCCGCTGCCGGAAGCCTGCGGCAACGCCGCACGAAGGGAACTGGGGGAACTGACATGTCCAACAACGCACTGGTCCGTTTGCGTCTGATGCGCGGATACACGCAGGAGGAACTCTCCGAGCTGTCGGGAATCAGTGTCCGGACCATCAGGAATCTGGAACGCGGGCAGATCGTCAAGCCGCGCCGCAGCTCCGTCGACATGCTCCTCGCCGTTCTCGACCCCGGCCTGCGCCAGGAATTGCATGCGTTGCCCGCCGACGGCGCGGACTCGTCCTCCTCCTCCGCCGTCGCCGAATGGATGCACATGGTCAGCCCCGGCAAGGACGTCTGGCGAGGGCCGA
The DNA here is from genome assembly GCF_057834385.1 of Streptomyces sp. GL_141. Classification (NCBI taxonomy): domain Bacteria; kingdom Bacillati; phylum Actinomycetota; class Actinomycetes; order Kitasatosporales; family Streptomycetaceae; genus Streptomyces; species Streptomyces sp. GL_141. The sequence goes on along the minus strand of NZ_CM174402.1, from coordinate 1,069,498 downwards.
AACCGCCGCGCACACCGATGATCGGGCGGGAGAGCGAAGTGCGGCAGATAGCGGAACTGGTGACTGGAAATCAGGTGACCGTGCTGACCGGACCCGGCGGAGTCGGCAAGTCGCGGGTGGCCCAGGCGGTCGCCGAAAAGGTCTGCCGCCTGTTCGCCGACGGCGTGGCCGTCGCCGAGATGGGCCGAATCCCCTCGGAACAGGACCTGGACCTCGACTCGGTCATGGAGCTGGCGTGGGGAGCCGTCGAGGGGCTGCTCGACGACGGGACGCCGGACACCGGACGGCGCCTGCTGCTGGTACTCGACAACACCGAGCACCTGCCGAGAACCACGGACCGGCTGGTGGACCGGTTGACCGCCGGCCATCCACAGCTGCGCATACTCATCACCTCCCGCCGCCCTCCGCGGTGGAGCGGGGTCACCCTCTGGGAGATCCCGTCGCTGACGGTGGAGGCGGCGGTGGAACTGCTGCTGGAAAGACTGAAGAGGGTCTGCCCGACGCTGGACCTGTCCGGTGAACGCGCACAGCTCGGCGAGCTGTGCCAGGACCTGGATCTGCTGCCCCGGCTGGTCGAGTTCGCGGCCCAGCGGCTGCGGATGGTGTCGCTGCCCACGCTGCGCTCCGACAGCCGTGCGCGGAGGCTGCTCGGCTCGGCGGACCACTCGATGCTGCCCCACCAGCAGTCGGTCGAGGCCAGCGTCCGCTGGAGCCTGAACCTGCTGGACGAACGTCAGCGGGACTTCCTGGCCGGTCTGGCCCGGCTCCCCGCGGCCCAGGTCCTCGCCGCGGACGGCCGGGGGGCCGCAGGCAAGGAGGCCTGGGACACGGCAGCGATCGACATGCTCTCCGAGCTGGTCGACTCCTCCCTCCTTCAGGTGGACCGGGGGAGCCGGTACGAGTACCGCATGCTGCGGCACGTCCACGCCTTCCTGGCGGCAGCGCCGGCCGCGGAGCCCCTCAGATCCGTCGCGGAGGAACAGGCCCTGGCGCTGAGCGGGTGAGCCCCCGCAGCACCATGGCCCCGTGGAGGTGCCTCCCGACAGGGAGGCACCTCCACGGGGTTGTTCGCGCCCGCCCCGAGGCTCCTGCCCCGACCGGGCCACCGCCCGAGCGTCCTGTCCCGACCGGGCCACCGGGTGGTACGAGCCACGCGGTCAGGCCGCGGGCTGGAGGGACGGCCGCTCTGCGGTCGCCTCGTTCACCTCGTTGACCGGGGTGGCGAGGATGTCGAGCGACCGGGAAGCCGTGACCGTGACACCGAGCGGAACCAGCAGGACGAGAAGCGCCAGGACGCCTCCCGCCACTCCGAACACGAAGACCAGACCGCCGGCCAGCATCGGGCCGGCCCACTCCAGCGAGTACGCCCCGAACCGGTTCACCGCCGCCACCCGGCCCAGCAGTTCGTCGGGGACGAGCTGCATGACGTACGTCTGCAGGATGACGTTGACGGGGACCGCGGTCAGCCCCGCCAGGCAGACGACCACGCCGATCTGCCACACCTCGGGCACCACTGCCGTGAGCGCGAAGGAACCCGTCAGCAGCCAGACCGACACGCACAGCAGAGGGCGTGCGGACACCCGCTTCATGACGGAGGAGGCGAAGACCGCGCCGACCAGCGCCCCGGCCACCGCGGCACCGCTGACCAGGCCGATCTCGGTCGGGCCGCCGCCTCGGTGCGCGACCACGGCGATGAGCAGCAGAAGGAACGCCTGGTCGATCATGTTGAGCAGGGACGCCATGACCACGACGAACCGCAGGAAAGGATGCCGCCGGACGAACCCGATCCCCTGGCCGACGTCCTGGAGCATCGTGGTGCGCGGCCCGTCCGGCGCCCGGTCGGGCCCGAGCGGACGCCGGATGTTGAGCGCCCCCAGCGCGGCGAAGACGAAGGAGAGCGCGTCGGCGAAGAAGGGAATGCTGCGGCCGAGCCCGAACAGGACACCGCCCAGGGGCGGTCCCACCAGCTGCGCGGCCATGTCGCGGCTCATCGCCTGCCCGTTGGCGGTGGCCAACTGCTCCTTGGAAACGATCCGCCGGAGCGACGGCGTACTGGCACCGAGGATGACCCCTGAGCACAGTCCGCTCACCAGCGCGGTGACGGCCAGCAGCGGGATGCTGATGCGACCGTTGTGCACGGACAGGCCGACCGCGGTCAGGACCGCCGCCTGTACGAGCGGCCCGGCCACCAGGATGGCGCGGCGCGACACCCGGTCCGCCAGCGCGCCGCCCCACAGCGTGGTGACGAGCACCCCGATGAGATTCGCCGAACCGATGAACCCGGCTTTCGTCACCGACCCGGTGAGGGACAGGGCCAGCAGCGGATAGGCGATGGACGAGACGCTCGTCCCCACCGCGGAGAGCGTATTGCCCGTCCACCATCCGAGGTAGTCCGTGTTCCGCCACAGCGAAACGACGGGGGCCTTGCCGTCGGCTCCTCTGCCATCGACTTCTTTGTCATCGGGCGCTCTGTCATCGGGCCGGTCCATCGAGGGGTCTCCTTCTGCTGACGATGCTCCGCCAGGAGCCTTGTGCAGTGCACCGGTTCACGGCCAGGCACGGCGCGGGCAAGGTCGTGGGCAATTCACCGGCCGCGAATCTGCCGGTCCGCTGCCTGGCGGCGGTGGCAGGCCCTGGACTCCAATCGACGCATCCCTTTCGAGCCACCGGAATTCCGGCGGCGATTCCCTTCCGCATGCGCCCTGCATGCCACGCACCGGAGGTCGCTTCGTGCATGCCGAGGCTTCTGGAACCACCTGGCCCGACGAGTCCCTCGACGCCGTCGACCTGACGGACCCCGAGACGTTCGCGGGAACCGATCTGAGCGGCTACTGGAGAACGCTGCGCCGGGAGCGCCCCGTCCACCGGCACCCCGGGGCCGAGGGCCGCCCGGGCTTCTGGGTCGTCAGCCGGTACCAGGACGTGATGACGGTGTACCGCGACACCCGGAACTACACGTCGGAGAAGGGCAACGTACTCGTCACGCTGTTGGCCGGAGGCGATTCGGCGGCAGGCCGCATGTGCGCGGTCACCGACGGCGCCCGGCACCGCCAGATGCGCAACGCGCTGCTCAAGGCGTTCTCGCCACGGGCCATGGAAGGCGTGACCCGCCGCGTGCGGGCCAACACCCGGCGGCTGGTCGCCGACGCGGTACGCCGGGGCGAGTGCGACTTCGCCACCGAGATCTCGGAGAACATCCCGATCTCCACCATCTCCGACCTGCTCGGAGTCCCGCACAGCGACAGGGAGTTCCTGCTGTCGCGGACCCGGGCCGCCCTCAGCTCCGACACGGCCGGCCAGTCCGTACCGGAGGCCTGGGCCGCACGCAGCGACATCCTGCTGTACTTCGCCGACCTCATGGAACAGCGGAGGGGCCACGCGACCGACGACGTGATCACCGTCCTCACCAACAGCCTCGTGGACGGCAAGCCGCTGACCCGGGACGAGGTGGTGCTCAACTGCTACAGCCTGATCCTCGGCGGCGAGGAGACCAGCCGGCTCACCATGAACGACGTGGTCCACATGCTGGCCGGTGACGCCGGGCAGTGGCGGCGCCTGCGGGAGGGCAGTGTCACCCTCGACTCGGCCGCCGAAGAGGCCCTGCGCTGGGCCTCACCCACCATGCACTTCGGCCGAACCGCACTGAACCGCGTCGTGCTGGCAGGCCAGGAGATCCAGGCAGGCGACATCGTCACCGTGTGGCACTCCTCGGCCAACCGCGACGAGAGCGTCTTCGCCGCCCCCGACACCTTCGACCTGGGGCGTACCCCGAACAAGCACCTCACCTTCGGTTACGGACCCCACTTCTGCCTCGGCGCCCATCTGGCGCGGGTGGAGGTGACCGCGTTGCTCGACGCGCTGCGGACCTGTGTCGCGGAGATCGAGGTCACCGGAGAGGTCCAGCACTTCCACTCGAACTTCCTGACCGGGCTCAGTTCCCTGCCCGTCCACTTCACGCCGGACGAGAGGGGACTCGACACCCTGTCCGTTCCGTCGGCCCACGAGAGAGTTGAGGCCAGCCACCGTGCTTCCCGATGAGTCACACGACGTACACACCAGGGCGACCCGTGTGCAGGAGGGAATGCTCTCCGTCGAGGGCACCCTGACCGGCAGACCCTCCCCCTTCCACGTGCTCACCAGCGCCGAGATCACCGGTCCGCTCGACACCGGACGGCTCACCGTCGCGCTGGCCCGGGTCGTGCGGCGCAACTCCGCGCTGCGCACCGTCTTCACACGCGACGCCGACACGGGCATGGTCGGCCGCCGGGTGGCCCGCTCCCGGGGCCCGAAGGTCATCGAGCAGGAACTGCCGCCGCAGCCGCCGGGCACGGACGTGGTCGGCCTGGCCGAAAGGCTGATCTCCCCGCTGGCGCCGCAGCTGCTGCGACCGTACGCCGAACCGCCCCTGGTCTTCGTACTCACCGCCGCCGGACCGGAGCGCACGGTGCTGTCCGTCCTCGCCCACCACGTGCTGCTGGACGGCTGGAGCTACGGCCTGCTGTGGGAGCAGATCGCCGAGGGATACGCCGACGGGGACCCCGCAGACGCCGAGGCGCCGGGCATGGAGGTGTTCGTCGCGGCGGAGCGGACCGGGGTTGCTCCCGAAGCCGTCGCCGCCCGCGCGGCCCTGCTCGAAGGCTGGCCGACCGTCGTCGAACTGCCGGGTGATCTGGAGCGTCCGCAGACCCGTGCCTTCACGGGGGCCAGGGTTCCCTTCCTGCTCACCGAGGCGGCCCGGACGGGATGCGTCGAGCTGGCGAGCACCCTGAAGGTGAGCCGCAATGTCGTCCTCCTGGCGGCCTGGGCCCTGACGGTCGCCCGCCGCGCCGGACAGAACCGGCTGGTGGTCGGCGTGCCGACGAACGGCCGGACTTCCCGCACCACCATGCAGGTCATCGGCGGTGCCACCGGTCTCACCCCGATCGCCTGCGAAACACCGGCGGAGGCGAGCGTCGCGGACTACGTACGGCTGACGGCCCGGGCGCTGCGGGACACCTTCCGGCACGGTGACGTCCCCTTCGAGGACATCGCCACGGCACTCTCGACGGGCGCGGACCCGGCCCGCAACCCCCTGGCGCAGATCGTCTTCGCCGCGCAGAACGACGTACTGCCCGCGACGCTGACCGCGGGCGACGTGCGCTTCAGCATCCGCATCGGCCACACCGGCGGCACGATGTACGACGCGATGCTGCACGTGATGTCCTGGGATCCGGTTGCCGCGCTCGAACTCGAATACGCGACCACCGTACTGACGCCGGGCGAGGCCACCTCGCTGGCCGGTGGCTTCGACCGCGCGCTCGTCGACATGGCCGCCGACCCGGAAGGCCCGCTGGCCGCGATCACCACCGTGACCGGCGCCCAGCGCCGACTGCTGGACCAGTGGGAGCAGGGCACAGGTACCGAGCCCACCGAGGGACTGTGGCAGCTGATCGAGGCAGCGGCGGAGCGCCGTCCGGACACCGTCGCCGTCCGGGACGGCGACCCGGACCGCAGGGTGACCTACCGTCGGCTGATGGCCGCCGTCACCGCCCAGTCGGCCCTGCTGAGCGAGGCGGGCGTCCGTGAGGGCGACCGGGTGGCCCTCGTCGCCCCCCGTTCCATCGAGGAGATCATCGCCGTCCTGGCGATTCTCCGGACGGGTGCGGCCTATGTCGGCATCGACTCCGGCAGCCCCGCCAGGACGACCTCGTCGATCCTGGAACGGGCCGGGGTACGGGTGATCCTCGGCACAGCCGACGGGCTCGCGGCGCTGGGTCCGGCCACGGAAGGCCGTATCGCGATGGCGGTCGTCGATCCCGCGGACCCGCCGCGGACGGGACTGGCGCCCGCCGCCGCACCGGCGGACCCCGAACGCGCCGCGTACGTGGCCTTCACCTCCGGTACGACCGGGGTCCCGAAGGGCGCGATGGTTCCCTGCCGCGGCGTCGTCAGACTCGCCCTGGACACGGAGCTGTTCCCTGCGAGGGCGTACGAACGCTACGTCCGCCTGGCCCCGTTGGCGTTCGACGCCTCCACCATCGAGATCTTCTACCCGCTGCTGGCGGGCGGAACGATCGAGGTCCACCCCGACGCCCATGTGACCCCCAACGCACTGGCGACCTTCCTGGAGCGGCGCGAGGTCACCGGGATGTTCCTCACGTCCGGTCTCTTCCGGCTGGTGGCGGACTTCCGTCCGGACGCCTTCCGCGGTCTCGTCCAGCTGATGACCGGCGGCGACGTCATCTCTCCTCCGCACGTGGCGGCCATCGTGCGCGCCTGTCCGGGAATCCGGGTGACGAACGGCTACGGGCCCACCGAGAACACCACCATCACCGCCGCCCACCACATCGACGACCTCACCGGCGTCACCGGCGGCGCCCTGCCGATCGGGCGGCCGATCCTGGGTACCGGCATCAAGATCCTCGACGGTACGGGGCGCCCCGTGCCACCGGGCGGAATCGGCGAACTGGTCGCGTTCGGCGAAGGAGTGGCCCTCGGGTACGTGGGCATGCCGGACGAGACCGCTCGCGCGTTCGGCACCGACGACGACGGACGTCTCTTCTACCGCACCGGCGACCTCGCGCGCTGGGACGCCGACGGTAACCTGCGCTTCCACGGACGCCGCGACAGCCAGGTGAAGGTCCGCGGCTTCCGGATCGAACCCGACAGTGTGGCCCGGCTCCTGCGTCAACACCCGGAGGTGCACGACGCCACCGTCGTCGTGGTCTCCGTGGGCAACGGCGACAAGCAGATCCTCGCCGCCGTGACCCCGCAGGGCGTGCCCCCGCAGGCCGCCGCGCTGAGGGCCTTCGTCTCCCGCACGCTGCCCGCCTATTCGGTCCCGCATCTGTGGACGGTGGTCGACGAGCTCCCCATGACGAAGAACGGCAAGATCGACATCGCCGCGCTGACGGCGGGAGCCGCCCCCGTCGGCACCGCCGCCACCCCGCCGGAACAGGCGGCGCACCCCGGCCGCGTACTGGAAGAGAAGGACCAGCAGCAGGCGCAGGCGCAGGAGCTGCCCTGCACGGGTGTCGCCTCGATGGAGGACATCATCGCCCAGGCCTGGCACGAGGTGCTCGGGCACCGGGACTTCGGACCCGACGACTGGTTCCTCGACGTGGGCGGCGATTCGCTCAGCCTGGTGCGCGTGCACACGATCCTCGACAACGCGCTGCCGGACCGGCGCCTCACGGTCGCCGATCTCTACGCCTTCTCCACCATCAACGAACTGGCCGCGCTGCTCCGCGCCGACGACCACGCCCTTTCGACCTGAGAAGAGACCGGACATGGATACACGTGACACGCACACCGCCGATGACATCGAACGATGGGTCGTCGCCACCTGCCGCGGCCTGGGCCTGCGGGTGGACGACGCGGACGTCGACTTCTTCTCGTGCGGCGGCACCTCGCTGGCGGCCATGCGGCTGATCGCCTCGGTCGAGGACGCCTTCGGCGAAGGAGTCCTGCCCCTGGACGCCTTCTACGACCACCCCGTGCTGCGGGAGATCGCCGGGCTCATCGCCGAGAACCAGCTCGCGACCCCGCAGGCGGGGTGATCGCCGATGACCGCTGCGACGAGCCTCGCCGACGGCCCGGTGTTCACCTCGCGGGAGGCGGGGGAAGCCCTGCGCTCGGTCGCCGCCCTCCTCCGGGAGGCGGAGTACGGCGAAGAACGGGCAGCCGGGCTGCTCCGGGCGCCAAGCTCCGGGCATCTGCTGAGCAATCCCGCCCGGTACGCCTTCTTCAGTGACCACACGCGCCCCGCCCCGGCGGACGCGCCGCCGAGCGTCCTGACGTCCCTGTTCCTCCTCAACCGCGCGGTGCCCGACCTGTGGGTGCACGCCGCGCTCAAGCCCGAACTGACCGACCTGCTCCAGGAACTCGCCCTCCTTACCAGGTCCGGCGACCACTACCTGGGCACCGCCTCCCTGACCCCCTACCGCTCCCGGTTCTTCCTGTCCGACCGGCTCTTCGACAACCCGGCTCCGCAGCAGGTGGTGACGAGGGACGCGGCCGAACTCGCCATGCCGCCGCACGCGTCCAGCCTGCTGGCACTCGACGCGGTCGACCGGATCGACGGGTCGTTCCTCGATGTGGGGTGCGGCAGCGGATTCCTGGCGCTGAACGCCGGCCCGGGATGCGGCCGGGTCGCGGGATTCGACCTCAACCCGCGCAGCGTCCGCTTCTCCAGGGCCAACGCCCTCCTCAACGGACGCGACGTCCGCTTCACGGTCGCGGACTTCACCGACCCGACCGCGCTCGGCCGCGCAGAGCTGGGCGACACCGGCAGGTTCGGCAGCCTCGTCTTCAACAGTCCGACCATGCCGCGGATCGAGAGCGATGCCGGCGAGTTCGGCCAGAGCACGGCACGGCAGGTGCTCCGGCGGACCGCGGCCGTCGCCCCGTACGTCCTGCGCCCCGGCGGCACCGCGCACGTACTGACCGTCGTCGAGGTGCCCCGGTCGGCCGGGTCGGCCCGCGAGGTCGTCGAGGGCTGGCTGACCGGCACCCACGCCGCCGATGTGACGGTCCAAGAGGTCGACTCCCCGTACCTCCGGGTCACCGAACGCCAGCTCCAGGACCGACGGCTGGACAGGCAGAGCCTGCTCTCGTCCGGAACCGCCCACGCACAGCAACTGCTGTCCGCCCTGGCCGCACGAGGCACCGGATCCGTCGTGCCGGTGCTCGTCGCGCTGCGGACCTCCTCCATAGAAGGGTCCAGATTCCCATGACCAAGGCACCGGACTGGATATTCCCCCTGCGCAAACCGACCGGGAGCCCCACCTCGCGGCTGGTCGTCTTCCCCTACGGGGCCTCGGGCCCGACGTCCCTGCGCCCCCTGCTCAACCGGCTGCCCGAGACGGTGGAGGTGCTGGGCGCCGCCCTGCCGGGGCGCGAGCGCCGCTTCGGGGAACCACCGGCCACCACGGTCGCCGAGATCGTGAGCGGCGTCGCCGAAGGACTGGCGGCACGGGAGGAACTGCCCACGTATCTCTTCGGCCACAGCATGGGTGCCGGACTGGCCGTGGCCTTCGCCCTGGCACATCCCGGATCCTGCGAGGGGCTGGTCCTCAGCGGGCGTCCGCCGCGCTCCGCCGGGCGCTCCGCCCTGCAGGGGTTCAGCGACGAGGAGATCGTCTCCTTCCTCGCCAGGGTCGGCAACACCCGTCCCGAGCTGGTCCGCGACGCGTTCTGGCGCGATCGGCTGCTCCAGCTGTTCCGGAGCGACGCCGCACTCGACCTGCGGACCGCGGAGGTCATCGCCGGAGGCGTCCTGCGGGAGCGGCTCCTGGTCCTGGGCGGCAGCGAGGACCCGGACATCGACGTGAGCGAACTGGGCGAGTGGGCGGAGCTGACCACCGGCGGATGCACGGTCGAGGTCTTCCCCGGCGGGCACTTCTTCCTCCTCGACACCGACACCAGCCAGGCGGTGCTCGACGCGATTGCCGGTCTCGTCCACGCCGTGTCCGAGCCGCTGCCGGTCTGAGACCACGCGCGGCCCCCAGGTGGTGGAGGGCTTCCACGGAACGCACCAGGCATCCGTGGGGACCCTTCACCGCTTCCGCGTGCGCGCACCGGCAAGCAGGCAGACAACCGGCAGGGGCGGGCCGCCGCGCTTCACCGCGCAACTGCCCTTCCGCTGCCTGGAGTCGGCGGGCGGCCGGTCGGCAAGATCCGAGGGTAAGCCCGTGAGCCGGACGAAGGAGCCGCGATGCCCACCAGCACAAGGACGCAGGAGAGCCCGCCTCCCGCGCGGTCGTCCCTGGAGGCGGCACTGCCGCTGACTCCGCTCCAGGAGGGAATGCTCTTCCACGCGCTGTACGACGACGAGGCGATCGACGTCTACGCGATCCAGGTCGCGCTCGCGCTGGACGGGCCGCTGTCGGCGGACGCGCTGCGGGCGGCCGCGGACGAGGTGCTCGGCAGGCACGCGGCACTGCGCGCCGGCTTCCAGCTCCGCAAGTCCGGCCTGCCGGTCCAGCTCGTCCGCCGCGACGTCCGCGTCCCATGGTCCGAGCTGGACCTCCGCGGCCTGCTGCCGGACGAGCAGCAACGGCGGCTGAACCGCTACCGGGCCGCGGACCGGGCCGAGGGCTTCGACATGGCACGTCCGCCACTGATCCGGCTGACACTGGTGCGCCTGGCCGACCGGCGTCACGTCCTGGTGATGACGTACCACCACATCCTCCTCGACGCATGGTCCTTCCAGATCGTGCTGGACGACCTGTTCACGCTGTACGCCCAGGACGCCGACCCGGCCGGTCTCGTCCGCGTCGTGCCCTTCGAGGGGTACCTGGCCTGGCTGGCCGCCCAGGACCGGCAGGCCGCGCAGGACGCCTGGGCCGCCGCCCTGGACGGGCTGGAGGAAGGGACCCTCATCGCCGCCGGCCGCCCCGCACGGGGACCGGCGACGCTGCCGAGGCTGGCCTCCACCGAGCTCTCCCCGGAGCTGACCGCCGACCTGACGGAAGCCGTACGCGCCGCAGGGCTGACCCTCAACACCGTGCTCCAGGGCATCTGGGCGCTGACGCTCAGCGGTCTGACGGGACGCCAGGACGTGGTGTTCGGCCAGACGGTGTCGGGACGGCCCGCCGAGCTGGACGGCGTCGAGGGCATGGTCGGCCTGTTCATCAATGCCGCTCCCGTACGGGTAAGGCTCGACCCGGCCGAGCCGCTGGCGGCGCTCCTCGCCCGCGTACAGCGCGAGCAGGCCGATCTGGAGCCGTTCCACCACCTGGGTCTGGCCGAGATACAGCGCGGCGCCGGTCTGGGCGACCTGTACGACACCGCCGTCGCGTTCGCCAGCGCACCGCTGGACTGGGATGCCGTACCGACCTACCGCGACCTGCGGGTCACTCTTGCGGAGGACGCGGCCCAGGAGCAGCCCGAGGGCTGGACCCACTATCCGCTCAACCTGTCCGCCCAGCCGGGCCGGACCCTGCGACTGGCACTCAGCTACGACGGCGACCTCTTCGAAGGACCTGCCGCCGACCGGCTCATGACCCGGCTGCGCATGCTGCTCAGCACGTATCTGGATGCCCCCCGCACCTTGGTCGGCCGCATCGAGCTGTTCACGCAGGAGGAGCGGGCGCGGGCCGTGCACCAGGGGAACGACACCCGGCAGCCGGTGCCGGACACGACTCTGCCCGCCCTGTTCGCGGCACAGACCGCCCGCACGCCCGAGGCCACGGCCCTGGTGTTCGAGGACCGCTCGCTGTCCTACGGGGCCTTCGCCCGCCGGGTGGCGGAGCTCGCGGATGTGCTGCGGGCGCGCGGAGTGGGCGGCGGGGACTTCGTGGCGGTGGCGGTGCCCCGCTCGGTGGAACTGGTGGTGGCGCTGCACGCGGTACTGGCCGCCGGGGCCGCCTACGTCCCTGTGGACCCCGACTACCCGGCGCAGCGGATCGGCTGGATCCTTGAGGACTCGGCCCCCCGGCTGCTGCTGACCACCGCCGCGGTCGCGGCGCTCCTGCCGCCGTGCCCGGTGCCCCGGCTCCTCCTCGACCAGCCGCTGCCGTCGGCCGCCCCGGCCGCCCCGGCCGCCCCGGCCCGGCGGCCGGTCGGCGCCGACCCGGCCTACGTGATCTTCACCTCCGGCTCCACGGGGCGCCCCAAGGGCGTCGTGGTGCCGCACTCCGCGATCGTCAACCGGCTTCTGTGGATGCAGGACCGCTACCCGCTGGAGCCGGGCGACCGGGTACTGCAGAAGACCCCGTCGGGGTTCGACGTATCGGTGTGGGAGTTCTTCTGGCCGCTGCAGACCGGTGCGGCGCTGGTGGTCGCCGCACCGGGCGGACACAAGGACGCCGCCTATCTGGCCGCCCTGATCCGGCGCGAGTCGGTGACCGTCGCCCACTTCGTCCCTTCGATGCTCCAGGTCTTCCTCCAGGAGCCGACCGCCGACGGCTGCACCAGCCTGCGGCAGGTCTTCTCCAGCGGGGAGGCGCTGTCCTCGGAAACCCAGAACCGTTTCTTCGAGCGCCTCGGCGCGAGCCTGCACAACCTCTACGGACCCACGGAGGCGGCCGTCGACGTCACCCACTGGGACTGCCGCCCCGACGAGGAGCACACGGCCAGTACGTCCGTCCCGATCGGCAGGCCGGTGTGGAACACCCAGGTGTACGTGCTGGATCCGGCCCTGCGTCCGGTCGCCCCGGGCGTACCCGGCGAGCTGTACCTGGCAGGGCGGCAGCTCGCCTCGGGATACGTGGACCGGCCGGGGCTGACAGCCGAACGGTTCGTCGCCAACCCGTTCGCCCCCGAGGGAAAGCGGATGTACCGCACGGGGGACGTGGTGCGCCGCACCCCCGACGGTGACCTCGAATACCTCGGGCGGTCGGACGACCAGGTGAAGATCCGCGGCCTGCGCGTGGAGCTCGGCGAGATCGAGGCGGTACTGGCCCGGCACGAAGCCGTCGCCCAGGTCGCGGTCGTGGTGCGGGAGGACCAGCCGGGCGTGCAGCGCCTGGTCGCCTACACCGTGCCGGCCGGACCTGCCGCTGACCCGCAGGAGCTGCTGGACCTGGCGGCGGCCGCGCTGCCCGACTACATGGTGCCCGCGGCGCTCGTACAGGTGGCCGAGCTGCCCCTGACGCCCAACGGCAAGCTCGACCGCAAGGCGCTGCCGGCTCCCGCGCTCGTTCGCGCCGTCGGCGGCAGAGCGGCGCACGGCGCCGTCGAGAAGCAGCTCGCGGAGCTGTTCGCGGCGGTGCTCGCCGTGCCGGAGGTGGGAGCGGAGGACAGCTTCTTCGACCTGGGCGGCGACTCGATCGTCTCGATCCAGCTCGTCGCGCGGGCCCGCCGGGCCGGACTGGCGCTCACCCCCAAGGACGTGTTCACCCACCGCACCGTCGCCGCGCTCGCCCTGGTGGCGCGCCCGGCGCGGGACGCCGTGCAGGAGGCGCCCGGGGCCGGCGTCGGAGAGATGCCCGCGACCCCGATCACGCACTGGCTGAGCGAGCGCAAGGGGCCGAGCGACGGCTTCCACCAGGCGACCCTGCTCCAGGTGCCCCCGCTCGCCCGCACGGACCTGCTCACCGCCTCCGTACAGGCGGTGCTGGACAGACACGACGCCCTGCGGATGCGGTGCACGGCGCGGGACGCGGGCCCCACGTGGGAGCTGGACATCGCACCGGCCGCGGCCGTACGGGCCGAGGACTGCGTGCGCCGCGTCGGAGTCGAGGGGCTGGACGCCGCCGCTCTGCGGGCCCGTATCACCACGGAGTCGGCCCGCGCGGTCGCCGAACTCGCCCCCGACGAGCGGCGGATGGTGCGCTTCGTCTGGTTCGACGCCGGTCCCCGGGACGCGGGACGGCTGCTCGTGGTGGCCCACCACCTCGTCGTGGACGGCGTTTCCTGGCGGATCCTGCTGCCTGATCTGCGGGCGGCGTGGGAGGCGGTCGAGGGCGGCGGAACACCCGACCTCGCCCCCGTCCCGACCTCGCTGCGTACCTGGGCGCACCGGCTGTCCGAAGCGGCCGCCGATCCGGCCAGGACCGCCGAACTCCCGCTGTGGGAGGGCATGTTGCGTGCCGGAGACGATCCCGCGCTGGCGGCGAGCCCGTTGGACCACACACGTGACGTGCACGGCACCGCCCGGTCGCTGACCCTGCGACTGACCGCCGAACACACCGAGCCCCTGCTCACCACGGTGCCTGCCGCCTACCGCGCGGGAATCGACGACGTCCTGCTGACGGCGCTCGCACTGGCGGTCGCATCGTGGCGGCGGGAGCGCGGCCTGGGCGAGGGCACCGGGGTGCTGGTGAACCTGGAGGGGCACGGCCGCGAGGAGATCGCGGCGGAGCTCGACCTGTCGCGCACCGTGGGCTGGTTCACCAGTCTCTATCCCGTACGCCTCGATCCCGGCGTGCGGGACTGGGAGGAGGCGGACGGGGTAGGACCCCTGCTGGGCACGGCCCTCAAGCGGGTCAAGGAGCAGCTGCGCGCGATTCCCGACCACGGCATCGGCTACGGAATGCTGCGCCACCTCAATCCGCAGACGGCCGCCGTGCTCGGCGCGCTGCCCGTCCCGCAGCTGGGCTTCAACTACCTGGGCCGTTTCGCGGGTTCCGACGGCGGACACTGGCAGCCCGCGGCCGAGTCGGACGCCACGGGTCCGGCGGCGGACGCCGGGCTGTCCCTGCCGCACGTGCTCGACATCAACGCGGTGACCGAGGACCTGCCGACCGGCCCGCAGCTGGTCGCCTCGTTCACCTGGCCCGGCGCGCTGCTGGCCGAGGACGATGTGCGACGGCTGGGGGAGGCCTGGCTGGCCGCGCTCCGTGCGCTGGTCGCGCACACCTCCCGGCAGGGTTCCGGCGGGCTCACCCCCACGGACGTGCTGCCGGCCGTGGTGGGACAGCGGGAGCTGGAACTTCTGGAGTCGGCGTGGGCGGACCGCGGACTTCAGGACGTCCTGCCGCTGACCCCCGTACAGGAGGGGCTGCTCTTTCACGCCTGCTACGACAGGCAGGCACCGGACGTGTACCACGTACAGCTGGTCGTCGAGCTGGAGGGCGCACTCGACGCGGAGGGACTGCGTGCCGTGTGCCAGGCCTTGACCGACCGGCACCCCGCGCTGCGCGCGGCCTTCACCCAGACGGCTTCCGGCACCCCGGTGCAGCTGATCCCCGGCAGCGTGCCGGTGCCGTGGCACGAGGACGACCTGCGGGGCGACGGACGGACGGGCAACGGACCGGCGGACGACGGACGGAGGGGCGACGGACCGCAGGGCGACGGGCCGACCGAGGACGGCCGTGCACGAGAACGGCTGGACGCGTTCCTCACCGAGGACCGGATCCGCAGGTTCGACCCGTCCCGTGCCCCGTTGCTTCGCTTCACCCTGCTGCGGCTGGGCGAGGAGCGCCACGCGCTGGTCTTCACCAGCCACCACCTGCTCGCCGACGGCTGGTCGGTCTCCCTGATGCTGCGGGACCTCTTCGCGCTCTGGTCGCCGGACGCCCAGGACGTCGGCCGGACACCCCCGGTTCCGGTACGCCGCTACTACGAGTGGCTGGCCGCGCAGGACACGGCCGCCGCGGAGTGCGCCTGGCGGGCGGCGCTGGACGGCCTGAGTGGCCCCACCCTGCTCGCGGTGGCCGCGGACACCGGTTCCCTGCCGTCGCTGCCGCTGAGCTCCGGCGTCGAACTCCCCGAGGACCTCACGGCCGAAGTGGCCGCCCGGGCACGCTCCTGCGGGCTGACGCTCAACACCGTGGTGCAGGGGGCGTGGGCGCTGGTGCTCCACCACCTCACCGGCCAACGGGACGTGGTGTACGGGGCGACGGTGTCGGTGCGCCCGCCGGAGCTGCCCGGCGTCGAGGAAATGGTCGGGCTGCTGATCAGCACGGTGCCCGTACGGGTCCGGCTGGACCCCGCCGAGACACTGGCGGCTCTCCTCGACCGGGTGCAGACGGAGCAGGTCGCGCTGGCCCCGCACGCGCACCTGGGCCCGGCGGCGGTACAACGCGTGGCCGGGCTGGGGCCGCTGTACGACACCTCCATGGTGTTCGAGAACTTCCCGCGTACCGCCGATCATCCCGAGCTGCCGGGTACGGGCCTGCGGATCGCCGGATTCTCGGGCCGCGACGCGTACCACTACCCGCTCAAGCTCATGGCCGTTCCCGGTGACCGGCTGTACCTGGAGGTCAGCCACCGTCCCGAACTCGTCACCGCCGCACAGGCCGAGGAGGCCCTCGGGCGCCTGCGGACGCTGCTGACGGAATTCGCCGCCGACCCGTCCGTGCGGGTCGACGGCCTGCTGCGGCCCGCGTCTGAGCCCGTCGCTCCCGTGACCACGGGCCCCGCCGCGCCCGCCCCCGTCACGCGGGGGGCACCCCGCGCGGTGGCGGAACTGTGCGCCCTGGCCGGGGCGGTACTGGGCAGGCAGGAGCTCTCCGCGGACGCCGACTTCTTTGCGCTCGGCGGCGATTCCTTGCGGGCATTGCGACTGGCCGGACGTATGCGCGAGGTGTTCGGCGCTCCTGTCGATGTCTCTGTCGTATTCCGCGGCCGCACACCTGCCGGAATGGCGGCAGTACTGGCACGGCAGGGAACCGGTATTTCCGGAGTGCGCCACACCTCATGAGAATTGCCGGGCCGCTGCCTGTTCCGGGAATCCGCACTTTGCCACCATAAAAAAGCAACGAACCTCAGCAGCAAGGAGCTCGGCCGTGCGGATCATCGCGATAACCGGTGCCTCAAGTGGAATAGGGCTTGCGACGGCGGCACGTTTCGCCGAGGGCGGCGACCGGGTCTACAACCTGGACACGCAGCGGCCCCTGGCCCGGCACGAGGGCGTGACGTGGTGCGAGACGGACGTCGCCGGCTGGGACGCCGTCGACAGCACGCTCGGCCGCATTCACGACGAGCACGGCCGCCTCGACGTGGTGATCGCGAACGCGGGCATCAGCATCCGGCACGGCGTACTGGACATCACCGAGGAGCAGGCGCGCCGGGTCGTCGACGTCAACCTGCTCGGCGTGCTGGGCACCTGGCGGGCGGCAGCGCGCCGGATGGTGGCCAGGGGCGAGGGAATCCTGCTGGCCACCGCCTCGGTGAACGGTCATAGAGGGTTCCCCCACTACGCGGACTACAACGCCACCAAAGCCGGTGTGGCGGCACTGTGCAGGACCTTCGCGATGGAGCTGAGCCCCGTGGTCCGGGTGGCCTGCGTCTCGCCCGGCGCGGTGCTGACGCCCATGCAGCTGGCGGAGTACACACCGCGGATGCTGGCGGAGGTGAACGCCCGGATTCCCGCGGGCCGGCACGCAGATCCTGCGGAGATCGCGGCGGCCTTCCACTACCTCGCTTCGCCCGAGGCCGGCTTCATGACCGGCCAGGAACTCGTCATCGACGGCGGGGAGATCACCGGTTCCACGACTTCCGACTTCGGTACGGCGCATTGCGCGACGGCCGAGACGGACCGAATCGAAATCCGTTCCCGGTAACGCACCATCCGAGGGGAGACGTCATGAGAAATTCAATTGACTACACACTGAGCGGCGACGAGGTCGATGGCCTCATGAAATCCGTGAGCGAATTGAGAGAAGGCGGCCTCTCGCCGGTCGAACCGGAGTTCTACGACAAGTACCAGGACTTTCAGGAAATCCTTCCGGTCGGCCTGCGGAGATTCCTGGAGAAATTCCGTGACGACCCGGCATCGGCCGTCTGCCAGGTTCACGGATTCCCCGTCGACGACGCCGCCGCGGGGCCGACCCCGGAACACTGGGAGCGGCCCGAGGGGTACGGGTCCACCGTCGAGTCGGACATCTACCTGGCCATGTGCGGCTCGGCGCTGGGCGACCCGTTCGCCTGGGCGACGCTCCAGTACGGACGCATGGTGCAGGACGTCTTCCCGATCAGGGGCGACGAGCGGCGCGAGAGCGGGCACGGCAGCGACGCGTATCTGAACTTCCACACCGACGACGCGTTCCGCCCCGACTCCTGCGACTACCTGCTGCTCTTCGGCGTGCGCAACCCCGACGTCGTCCCGACGTACGTGGCGGCCGTGCAGGACGTCGTCCTCCGTGACGAGGACCGTGCCCTGCTGTCCGAGAAGCGCTTCCACATCCTTCCCGACGACGAGCACATACGGCAGCTGGCGCTGAGGGCGCCCGGCGATCCCGCGCTCCGGCGTGCCGTCGAGATGCGCGACCGCCCGGAGCCGGTCTCCGTTCTCTTCGACGATCCGCGCAACCCCCACGTCCGGCTGGACGTGCCGTTCATGCGCTGCGTCGATGACGACCCGGCGGCCGAACGGGCGCTGCGCGCCCTGCTCGACGAGCTGGAACGGGTGCGACGGCCACTGGTCGCGGCCCGCGGAACGCTCCTGATCCTCGACAACCGCAGTGTCGTGCACGCCCGCGAGTCCTTCCAGGCGCGCTACGACGGCACCGACCGCTGGCTCCGCAAGATCGTCGTCAGCCGCGACCTGTCCACCGACGGCGTCCGGCCCCTGAGCCGGGTCCTGCTGTAGCCCCCGTAGCCCCTGTAGCCCTCCCGGACGCACGCCACACCGGCGTTCGCCCGCCACACCGGGACACGCCGCCCCGCCACACCGGCACACGCCGCCCCGCCCATTCGCCGATCAGCAAAGGGAAAGAAGAGACATGAACCAGCCCGCCGTGCAGACCGCGCAGGCGCCGGAGGCCATCAGCACGGCGGACTCCCGCACGCCGCGAACACACCGAACGCACCGCCAGGATCTGCTGAGCACCCTGTTCGAAGAGATCCTCGGGGCGACGGACGTCGGCATCGACGACAGCTTCTTCGAACTGGGCGGCGACTCCATCGCCTCGATCGAACTGGTCACCCGGGCCCGCGCGGCGGGCCTCGCCCTGGAGTACCGCGACATCTTCGAGGGCGAGACGGTCGCGGCGCTGGCCGAGGCCGCCACGGAGGTCGTGGCGGGGTCGGACTTCGTACCTGCCCAGGGGCCGCTGGTGCCGCTCGACGCCGACGAGCAGGCGGACGTGGAGGCCGCGTTCGCCTCGTCGGGCCCGGTGCAGGAGGTGTGGCCGCTCACCCCGCTCCAGGAGGGCCTGCTCTTCCACGCCCTGTACGACCAGGACAAGGCCGACCCCTATCTGGTCCAGGCACCGCTGGTGCTGTCGGGAGAGGTGGACACCGGGCGGCTGCGGGCGGCGTTCGCGGAGTTGCTGGACCGGCATGCGAGCCTGCGCGCGGGCTTCCTGGTACGTCGTACCGGTACGCCGGTGCAGGTGGTGCCGGCCGGGGTCGAGCTCCCGTGGTGCGAGGTCGACCTCAGCGGCGTCGACGAAGCGGAGCACCCGGCACGGCTCGGCCGACTGCTGGCACAGGACCGGCTGGACAGGTTCGACCCGGTGGCACCGCCCTTGATGCGCGCGAAGCTGGTCCGCCTGTCGGCGGAGCGGCACGTCCTGGTACTGACGAGCCATCACATCCTGTGGGACGGCTGGTCGATGTCGCGGGCGCTGGGCGAGGTCTTCGGCCGCGGGCTGGGGGAGGGGAGCGCCGGACTTCCGGAGGTCGTGCCGTTCCGCGACTACCTGGCCTGGCTGTCGGTCCAGGACCAGGACGAGGCGCTCACCGCGTGGGCCGCGGCCCTGGAGGGACTCGAAGAGCCCACCCTGGTCGCCCCCGGCGTCGACGGTTCGCTGCCCTCGCTGCCCGCCAGGACCGTCGGCCGCCTGGACGAGGCAGCCTTCGCCCGGCTGGAATCGGTCGCACGGACCCGCGGGCTGACCATGAACACGGTGGTGCAGGGCGCCTGGGCGCTCCTGCTGTCCGGTCTGACCGGACAGCAGGACGTGGTCTTCGGTTCCACCGTCTCGGGCCGCCCGCCGCAGGTACCTGGCGTCGAGGAGATCGTGGGCCTGCTCATCAACACCGTCCCCGTCCGGGTCCGTCTGGAACCGCAGGAGCCGGTGGACGCGCTGCTGGCCCGCATCCAGGAGCAGCAGTCGGCGCTCACGGCGTACCACTACCTCGGCCTCCAGAGCATCCAGCGCCACCAGGGAATCGGCGAACTCTTCGACACCTCCACCGCGTTCGAGAACTTCTCCAGGGAAACGGCCCACGACGACTCCTGGGACGCCGGATTCCTCCGCGGCCAGGACATGGACCTGCTGTCGTCCGAGGAGAGCCACTCGCCGGGATTCGCCCACTACCCGCTGAGCCTCGCGGTGTTCCCGGGCAAGGGCCTGAACTTCGAGGTCAGTTACCGCGGCGACCTGTTCGACACCGCGTTCGCCGAAGCCCTGGTGGAGCGGCTGTGCAGGCTGCTCACCTTCCTCGCCGCCAACCCCGGCCTCCCCGTCGGCCGGATCGACCTGCTCTCCGGACAGGAGCGGTCGCTGGTACTGAAGGAGTGGAGCGGTGCCGGAGCCGTGCGCGAGGGCGCCACCTCGACGATCGTCGCCGCGTTCGAGGCACAGGTCGCCCGCGACCCCGACACGATCGCCCTGGCCCACGGTGACGACCAGTGGTCCTACCGGCAGCTGAACGACCGGGCGAACCGGCTGGCCCGCGAACTCATCGCCGCGGGCATGGGCCCCGAAGCGCGCGTCGCCGTGGCGGTGCCCCGCGGCATGGACTGGATGACCGCCGTGCTGGCGGTGCTCAAGGCGGGCGGCTCGTTCGTACCGGTGGGCCCCGCCTCCCCGAACGAGCGGTCCCGGGCCGTCCTCACGGACGCCGCCCCCGCACTGCTGGTCACCTCGGGTGACTCCCCGTGGTCCCGGGAGCCCTTCGCGGGAACCCACGTGCTCCTCGACGAGGAGGCGACCAGGACCGCCGTCGCCGGCCGCTCCCCGGCCGACCTCACCGAGGCGGAGCGCGCGGGCGGACTGTTCCCCAGCAGTGCCGCGTACGTGATGTTCACGTCGGGGTCGACCGGTGTGCCCAAGGGCGTCGAGGCGACCCATGCCGACGTGGTGGCGCTGGCACGGGACAGCCGGTTCTCCGAGGGGCACGAGGTCGTACTGGCCCACTCGGCACTCACCTTCGACGGCTCCACCTACGAGCTGTGGGTGCCCCTGCTCTCCGGCGGCCGGGTCGTGCTCGCGCCCGCCGAACCCCTGACCGCCCTGCTCGTACGGGAACTGACCGAGCGGCACCGCGTCACCGGGATGTTCCTGACGACGGCGCTGTTCCACTCGTTCGCCCAGGACGACCCCGGCTGCCTGGCCGGACTGCGCGAACTGTGGACCGGCGGCGAGGCCGTGCGCGCGGAAGCGGTGCGACGGGTGCGCGAGGCCTGCCCCGGCCTCGTGGTCGTGGACGTGTACGGGCCGACGGAGACGACCGCCTTCGCCACCGCCTTCGCCCTGGCCCCCTCGGACGGCCTGCCCGCGTCGATGCCCATCGGGCGCCCGCTGGACGGAATGCGGACCTACGTCCTCGACCCCGCCCTGCGGCCGGTGGCCCCGGGCGTCTCGGGCGAGCTGTACATCGCAGGTGCGGGGCTGGCCAGGGGCTATCTGAACCGTCCGGACCTGACCGCGGAACGCTTCGTGGCCTGCCCGTTCGGCGAGAGCGGCACCCGGATGTACCGCACCGGGGACGTGGTCCGCTGGACGGCGGACGGCCAGCTGGAGTTCGTCGGACGCACAGACCACCAGGTCAAGATCCGCGGCTTCCGCATCGAACCGGGTGAGGTCGAGGCCGTGCTCAGCACTGTGCCCGAGGTCGGGCAGGTGGTGGTGATGGCCCGTGAGGACGAACGGGGCACCAAGCGTCTGGTCGCCTACGTGGTACCCGCGACCGGCACTCCCGCCGCACTGGACACCGACGCCCTCCGCGAGGCGGTCGCCGCGCGCCTCCCCGACTACATGGTGCCCGCGGTCTTCGTCGTGCTGGAGAGCTTCCCGGTCGCCGCGACGGGCAAGCTGGACCGCCGGGCCCTGCCGGAACCCGAGTTCACCGCAGCCGCCGACAGCCGCACCCCGCGCACCCCGCGCGAGGTGCTGCTGTGCGAGCTGTTCTGCGAGGTCCTCGGCGTGGCGACGGTCGGCATCGACGACAGCTTCTTCGAGCTGGGCGGTGACTCCATCACCTCCATCCAGCTCGCCGCCCGCGCCCACAGCGCCGGACTGAACCTCACACCACGCGACGTCTTCGCCCGCCTGACCGTGGCCGCGCTCGCCGAGACCGCTGCCGCCCTCACGACGCACGCCCCCGCCTTCGTACCGGTCCAGGGCCCCCTGGTGGCCCTGGAGGACGAGGAGCGCACCGAGATCGAGGCCGCGTTCGCGGCGGCGGGCCCGGTCCAGGACATCTGGCCGCTCACCCCCCTCCAGGAAGGCCTTCTCTTCCACGCCCTGTACGACGGGCAGGGCGCAGGACACGGCGTCGGGACGGACCGGGATTCCGCCGGGCCGCCGGACGCCTACCTCACCCAGATGCCGTTGGTCCTGTCGGGAAGGGTGAACCCGAGTGCGCTGCGCGGTGCGCTCCAGGGGCTGGTGGAGCGCCACGCGAATCTGCGTGCCGGTTTCCTGGTGCGCCGGGCCGGCCGGCCCGTGCAGGTGATCCCCGCGGGGGCGACGATCCCCTGGCGGGAGATCGACCTGACCGTCGTCCCGGAACCGGAGCGCGAGGCACGCCTGCGCGACCTCCTCCGGAAGGACCGCCACGTCCGGTTCGACCTGACCGCCCCGCCGTTGCTGCGCGCCCTGCTCGTCCGGCTCGCACCCGAGCGCCACGTCCTCGTACTGACGGGGCATCACATCCTCTGGGACGGCTGGTCGATGTCGCGTGCGATGGGTGACGTCTTCGGCCTGTACGAGGCCCAGGACGGGTGCGCGGAGCTGCCCGACGTGGTGCCGTTCCGGGACTACCTGGCCTGGCTGTCGGTCCAGGACCAGGACGAAGCACTCACCGCGTGGGCCTCGGCCCTGGAGGGCCTGGCGGAACCCACCCTGGCCGCCCCCGGTGCCGACAGCACCGCGGCGGCCCTGCCCACCCGTTGCCTCGGTCACCTCGACGAGGAGACCACCCGGCGGCTGACCGCCGTCGCCCGCAGTCGCGGACTGACGATGAACACGGTCGTGCAGGGCGTCTGGGCGCTCCTGCTGGCGGGGCTCACCGGTCAGCAGGACGTGGTCTTCGGCTCGACCGTCTCCGGCCGCCCGCCCGAGATCCCCGGCATGGACGACATCGTCGGCCTGCTCATCAACACGGTCCCCGTTCGCGTCCGCATCGATCCCGCCCAGCCCCTGGAAGGGCTCCTGTCCGGGATCCAGCGGCAGCAGGCCGACCTCACCCCGTACCACCACCTCGGACTGACCGACATCCAGCGCCACCTGGGACTCGGCGAACTCTTCGACACCTCGACCGTGTTCCAGAACATCCCGTGGGACGACGACGTGCTGTGCACCGCGGGCCTGGAGGTCAGCCCGTTCGACGACGAGACCCAGGGGTTCACGCACTTCCCGCTCAGCATCGACGTCTTCCCCGGGAACGAGCTGCGCATCGAAGTCAGCTACCGGCCCGACGTGTTCACCGCCCCGGAGGCCGAGCGGGTCGCGGAGCGGGTCGAGGGACTCCTCACCGTCTTCGCGAACGACCCCGCACGCCTCGTCGGAAGGGTCGACACCCTCACCCCGCAGGAGCGCCTCCCGCTGCTCGACGCGGGCAGCGGTACGCAGGTTCCCGTGCCGGAACTGACCGTGCCGGAGCTGTTCGAGGCCCAGGCCGCCGCGACCCCCGACGACGTCGCCGTGGTGTTCGGCGACGAGCAGGTGACGTACCGCGAACTCAACCGTCGTGCCAACCGACTCGCCCACCGGCTGATCGCCCTGGCCGCAGGACCGGACGAGCCGGTGGCAGTCATGGTGCCCCGCTCCGTCGACGCGGTCGTCGCGGTGCTGGGAACGATGAAGGCCGGCTGCGTCCACCTGCCGGTCGAGCTGTCCTGGCCGGCCGATCGCATCGCCTCGCTCCTCGCCGAGGTGCGCCCGGCCGCGGTGCTGACCGTGACCGACGCCGCCCACAAGGTTCCCGCGGACAACGGCTCACCGTTCCTGCTCGTCGACACACCGGGCACCGGCTCCCCGTCCCACGACCCGCGGGACACGGAACGCGTCCGGCCGCTGCTGCCCTCGCACCTCGCCTACGTGATCCACACCTCGGGGTCGACGGGCCGCCCCAAGGGGGTCGCCATCACCCACCGCAACCTCGTCAACCTGCACCACGCCCAGATCAGCGCCTCCCTGCCCGCCGAATCCGGCACCGGGTCCCGCAGGCTCAAGGTCGCGCTGGTGGCCGCCCTGGGCTTCGACGCGGCATGGGCCGACCTGCTGCGGATGGTCTCGGGCCACGAACTGCACCTGATCGGGGACGAACTGCGCCGGGACGCGCAGGGCCTGGTCGACTACTGCGCACGGCACGGGGTGGACTCGCTCAACCTCACTCCGCTGCATGCCAGGCAACTGCTGTCCGCCGGCCTGCTGCGCACCCCCGGATACCGGCCGCGGCTGATCTCGCTCGGCGGCGAGGCGGTCGACGAGTCGCTGTGGAGCGAGCTCGGCGCGAGCGGCGTGGCCACCTACAACCTCTACGGACCGAGCGAATGCGCCGTGGACTCGACGTACGGCCGCGTGATCGGCGGTACCCGGGCCCGCATCGGCCGCCCCCTGGAGAACACCCGGGTGTACGTCCTCGACGCGGCGCTGCGCCTGGTGCCGCCGGGGGTCCCGGGCGAGCTGTACATCGCCGGCGCGGGACTGGCCCGTGGCTACTTCGGCAGAGCGGGCCTGACGGCGGAACGGTTCGTGGCCTGCCCGTTCGGTGAGAGCGGCACCCGGATGTACCGCACCGGGGACGTGGTGCGCTGGACGGCGGACGGTGAGCTGGAGTTCGTCGGACGCACCGACCACCAGGTCAAGATCCGCGGCTTCCGCATCGAACTCGGGGAGATCGAAGCGGTGCTGGGAGCCCAGGCACCGGTGGGCCAGGTGGTGGTGCTCGCACGTGAGGGCCAGCCAGGGGTGAAGCGTCTGGTCGCCTACGTGGTGCCCGCGACCGGCACTCCCGAGGGCCTCGACACCGACGCACTGCGCGAGGCGGTCGCCGCGCGCCTTCCCGACTACATGGTGCCCGCCGCGGTGATGGCCCTGGACGCGCTGCCGCTGACGCCCATCGGCAAGCTGGACCGCCGGGCCCTGCCCGAGCCGGAGTTCACCGGAGCAGCCGACAGCCGCGCCCCGCGCACCCCGCGCGAAGCGATCCTGTGCGAGCTGTTCGCCGAAATCCTCGGCGTGAGCGGCGTCGGCATCGACGACAGCTTCTTCGAACTCGGCGGCGACTCCATCGCCTCCATCCAGTTCGCCGCCCGCGCCCGCAACACCGGACTCCACCTCACCCCTCGCGACCTGTTCACCGCGAGGACCGTCGCAGCCCTGGCGGAGATCTCCGACGAGGCGGCGCCCACCACCGGATTCGCCCCCGTGGACGGGCCGCTGGTGACGCTGAGCACCGACGAACGCGCCGAGATCGAGACAGCGTTCGCGCCCTCGGGTCCGCTCCACGACATCTGGCCGCTCACCCCCCTCCAGGAAGGCCTCCTCTTCCACGCCCACTACGACGACCAGAAGGCCGACCCCTATGTGATGCAGGCGCCGATGGTCCTGACCGGTGCACTGGACGTCACCGCGCTCCGGGCGGCCTTCCAGGGACTGGTACGACGCCACGCGAGCCTGCGCGCCGGTTTCCTGGTGCGCCGCTCCGGTGACGCCGTCCAGGTCGTACCGGAAGCACTGACGGTGCCCTGGCGGGAACTCGACCTCAGCGACCTGCCGGAGGCCGAGCAGCGGACGCATATCGAGCAACTGCTGCGCGAGGACCGGCTCGACCGGTTCGACCCGGCCGTACCGCCACTGCTGCGGGTCCTGCTCGTCCGTCTCGGCGCCGAGCGGCACGCGCTGGTCCTCACCAGCCACCACCTCATCTGGGACGGCTGGTCGATGACCCGGGCGCTGGCCGACGTCTTCGACCTCTACGAGACCCGGGGCGACGACGGCGCACTGCCCGCGGCGGTCTCCTTCCGGGACTACCTGGCCTGGCTCTCGGCCCAGGACGGTGAGAAGGCCCGCGGCGCGTGGAGCCAGGCCCTCGACGGGCTGGAGGAACCTACGCTCGTCGCCCCCGGGGCCGAGACGTCGCTGACCGTGCTCCCCGTGCGTACCCTCGACCACCTCGACGAGGAGACCACCCGGCGGCTGACCGCCGTCGCCCGTAGCCGCGGACTGACCATGAACACGGTCGTGCAGGGCGTCTGGGCGCTCCTGCTGGCGGGCCTCACCGGGCAGCAGGACGTGGTCTTCGGCGCCACCGTCTCCGGCCGCCCGCCCGAGATCCCCGGCATGGACGACATCGTCGGCCTGCTCATCAACACCGTCCCGGTGCGCGTCCGCATCGACCCCGCCCAGCCCCTGGAAGGGCTCCTGTCCGAGATCCAGCGGCAGCAGGCCGACCTCACCCCGTACCACCACCTCGGACTGACCGACATCCAGCGCCACCTGGGACTCGGCGAACTCTTCGACACCTCCACGGCGTTCCAGAACGTCCCGTGGGACGCCGACACCCTGCGCGCCCCTGGCCTGGAGGTCGGCCCCCTCACCGAGGAGGACACCCCGGTCATCCACTACCCGTTGAGCCTGACGGTCTACCCGGGCGCGCGGCTCCGGCTGGAGGTGAACTACCGGCCCGACCTCTACGGCGCGGCGCAGGGGCGGCAGCTGCTGGAGCGGCTGAAGAGCTTCCTCGTGACGGCGGCGAAGGCCCCCGGGCGGCTCGTCGGACGGCTGGACGCGCTGTCCGAGCGGGAACGGTCGCTGGTGGTGAAGGAGTGGAACGACACCCACAGCCCGGTCGAGGCCGCGACGATGGCGGAACTGTTCGAGGGGCACGTGGCACGCGACGGTGGCGCGGTGGCCGTGGTGTGCGAGGGCACCCGGTGGTCGTACGCCGAGCTCGACGGCCGCGCCAACCAGTGGGCCCGCGAGCTGCTCGCCGCCGGGGTCGGCCCCGAGACCCGGGTGGTCGTCGCCCTGCCCCGCGGCATGGACTGGGTGACCGCGGTACTGGCGGTGCTCAAGGCCGGCGGTGTGTTCGCGCCGGTGGACCTGGCGTACCCGCCGGAGCGGGTACGGCACGTCCTGGCCGACGCCGCACCGTTCTGCCTGATCACCTCGGCAGGGTCGGTCTGGGCCGGGGAACCCTTCGCCGGACACCGGATCCTCGCCGACGACGCGGCCTTCCGCGACTCCGTGGCCAGGCGGTCGGCCGCCGGACTCGGCCCGGCCGAACGACCGGCCGCCGCCCGTCCGCAGAACGCGGCGTACGTGATCTACACCTCCGGCTCGACCGGCGTGCCGAAGGGCGTCGAGGTCACCCATCAGGGCATCGCGAGCCTGGTACGGGCCCAGGTGGCCGCCACCGGGCTGACCCCCCGGAGCGTGGTGCTCCAGTTCTCCTCGCCCGGCTTCGATGCCATCGTGTTCGAGCTGTGCATGTCGCTCCTCACAGGGGCCCGGCTGGTGCTCGCCCCCGGCGAGTCACGTCTGCCAGGCGACCAGCTGGTCGACCTGATCGCCGCCCAGGGCGTCACGCACGCCGTCGTCGTCCCCTCGGTGCTGGCGGCGATCGACGCGGAGTCCGTACCGTCGATCTCCTCCCTGGTCGTCGCCGGTGAGGCACTGCCGCAGGAAATGGTGGACCGATGGGCCCCGGGGCGGCAGATGCACAACGCCTACGGTCCGACCGAGTCGACCATCTGCGCGACGATCTCCCGGCCGCTGCTCGCGGGGAAAACGCCGCCGATCGGCCGCCCGCTCGTCAACACCGAGGTGTACGTCCTCGACGCGATGCTGCGGCCGGTTGCTCCCGGCACCGCGGGTGAGCTGTACGTGGCGGGCGCCGGACTGGCCCGGGGGTACGTCGGCCAATCCGCTCTGACCGCCGAGCGGT
This sequence comes from Streptomyces sp. GL_141, assembly GCF_057834385.1. Lineage (NCBI taxonomy): Bacteria > Bacillati > Actinomycetota > Actinomycetes > Kitasatosporales > Streptomycetaceae > Streptomyces > Streptomyces sp. GL_141. Next base: position 1,042,063 of record NZ_CM174402.1, on the reverse strand, counting down.
TCGTGGCCTGCCCGTTCGGCGCACCGGGTGCCCGGATGTACCGCACGGGTGACGTCGTGCGCTGGACGGCGGACGGTGAACTGGAGTTCGTCGGACGCGCCGACGACCAGGTCAAGATCCGCGGCTTCCGGATCGAGCTCGGCGAGGTCGAGTCGGCCCTGCGGTCCCACCCCGAGGTCGCAGGGGCGGCAGTGGTCGCCCGCGAGGACCAGCCCGGTACCAAGCGCCTGATCGCGTACGTGGTCCCGGCGGCGGGCCCGGTGGACCGGCTGGACCTCGACGCACTGCGCCGACGGGTCGAGTCGAGCCTGCCCGCCTACATGGTGCCGTCCGCCTTCGTCGCCCTGGACACGCTGCCGGTGACCGTGACCGGAAAGCTCGACCACCGGGCCCTGCCGGAGCCGGAGTTCGCCGGTGCACCGGACAGCAGGGCGCCCCGCACCCCGCACGAGGAACTGCTGTGCGACCTGTTCGCCGACGTGCTCGGCATCGCGAGGGCCGGCATCGACGACGACTTCTTCACGCTGGGCGGGGACTCCATCGCTTCGATCCAACTGGTGGCACGGGCACGCAAGGTCGGCCTCGGGCTGGCCCCGCGCGACGTCTTCGAAGCGAAGACGGTGGCTGGCATCGCCCGCATCGCCACCGTGATCGAGATTCCGGCGGCGGGAACGCCGACGCCGGTACCGGCAACCGCTCCGCTGATCTCACTCAGCGCCGAGGAGCTGGAGGAGTTCGAGGCGACCTGGGACGAGTGAGACGCCCGCTCCGCCACCCAAGAGCCGAACCCCACCCCACACTCCACACCCCCCCACTCCACACACCAAAGGAATTGAGGACGTCATGACGAACCCGTTCGAGAACGAGAACTACTCCTACCTGGCACTGGTCAACGACGAAGGCCAGTTCTCCCTGTGGCCCGCATTCGCCGAGGTGCCCGCAGGCTGGACAGTCGTCCGCGGCCCTGCGGACAGGGACGTCTGCCTCGGCCACATCAACGAGCACTGGACGGACATGCGCCCCAAGAGCCTCGTCGCAGCGATGAGCGCCACAGCGGTCTGAGCAGAAAACCAGTAGGAGGCCCGGCCGCCCGGCGGCCGGGCCTCCTACCGTCCACCCGTCCACGCACGGGTCCGCCTGCTCGAACGCCTGCCGGGCACCCCTGACGTCTCGATGACGTGGCGCTGCTTCGCGGGTGTTCCCGGCGCCGAGCGCCGTGCTGCTCGCCGCGGCCCTCCCGGGCCGGGCCCGGACGAGGTCACAGCCGCTTGAGTCCGACGTACTGGAGGGCGGCGAAGCCACCGACCACCAGGCTCTGCAGCACGGTCCAGACCGCGCCGACGCCGGTCGGGGACAGCAGGCCGGAGCCCACCGCCACCAGGCTGAGCACGACCCACAACAGGTTCGCCACGATGACCGCCGTCAGTCCCGTGCGGTTGATCTCCTTCCGCGTCCCGAGGGCCAGCACTCCCAGCGAGTAGAGGAGCAGGAACACCCCGACCGGGTATTGGACCGCCGTCGGGACGCCGAAGAAGGATTCGAGGACCGTGGCGAGCGCCAGGTAGGCGATGCCGTTGAGACCGGTGACCACGGCGTCCAGCCTGAGCGCCAGCCTCGCGAAACCGTCGGATCCTGTCGCCCTTGCGGATGAGGCAACCCGGTCGTACTGCGTCGAAGCCACTGTCGTCTTCCTCTCGTACATCAGGGCGTTGCCCTGATCGGAAGCGGCCTCTCGGTGGGGCCGCTGATCGGTGCCGAAGGTAGGCGGGCCCACGGAAGGGCATCAATGACCTCCGAGGTAATCAGCCGGTCACCGCCAACGGCCCAGCAGCCCCGTCGGACCGGCGTGGCCATGAACTGCCGGGCCACGGGGATGCCAGGAACTCCCGTGAGTCATAACAGGTTTCCAAGGGCCTCCTGCGCCAAAGGCGACAACTGCCGCGTCCCCACCAGTTCACTCACGCAGGGAGCAACGACTCAGAACCCCAATTCTTCCGGATCAATAAGACCGTGTCCTATGTGGTGAGGCGTCGTTGATGTCGGTATGGGGCGGGGTACTTGGAGTTGGATTGTTCCGGACGGGCTGTGGGAGATCGCGGAGCCGCTGATCCCACCGTCGAAGGTGCGCCCGCAGGGCGGCGGGACGCAGGACACCCCTGATGAGACGCTGTTCGCGGCGATCATCTCGGACGCGAACGGACTGCCCCTCATCGTCGGCGTCACCGCGGCCAACACCCACGACAGCCTTGCCCTGAAGCCCATGGTCATGGGCCACCAAACGAGACACGACCCCTACCGCGGCCGCCACTTCAAACCCCAACGCCTCCACGCCGACAAGGCGTACGACGTCCCCCACCCGCGAAAATGGTTACGCGGCAAACGGATCGGAGTCCGTATCGCACGCAAGGGCATCGAGTCATCGGAACGGCTTGGCCGCCGCAGATGGGTGATCGAGCGGACGATGTCCTGGCTGACCGGCTACCGCCGGCTCAACCACCGCTACGAACGCGATCCCCGCAACTACCTGGCCTTTCTCGGACTTGCCGCCGCCATCTGCTGCTTCAAGCGGCTCGCCCGCCTCACCACATAGGACACGGTCTAAGAGCCGCATTCAGGCAGGGCAGGCGGGGTGCGATCTCCAGCACGCCGGCGGATGTCGACTTCACTGGCCTGGACGGCAATTCCGCGCCGCAACGCCTGGTGTCCGGTTCGTGCAGCGAGGTGGCAGCGTATGGCGCGTGGGCTTCGGAGGACACCTTGGTGGTGAAGCCGAAACCGACGCGGTACCCCGGCACCCGTCAGTCGGTCAGCCGGCACACCCGGTCGTCGTCCGTCACCTCGTAGACGTCGATGTGCAGGAGTTGTCGGGTGTGGGCCGGCACGCGTGCGGCGGCCTTGAGGGAGGAGGACGGCACGACGAGGGCGTAGCGCGTGTGCGGGTCCTGGCTCGTCATGCGGCGCAGCAGTTGGCCATAGGCGATGTCGGCGTCGATGCCTTTCTCACTGGTGCGGCCCTTGGCCTCGCAGATCAGCCGTTCCCGGCCGCGTACGGCTTCCAGGTCGGTCCACCGGTCCGTGGGATCGATGGGTGTCCAGCCTTTGGCCAGCAGCCAGGTGCGGAAGGTGTCGGTGACCCGGTCCTCGTCACTGGCGCGGGCCAGGATCTTCTTCAGTGCCGCCAGGTCGGCCGCTTCGTTGCGGCGCAGTCGTCCGCGGCCGTCCGCATCCAGGTCGGCGGGGCGGATGAGGACCAGGCGCAGCCCGTGCGCGGGGATCTGCTCATCGCGCCGGGCGTCGTACAGGGCGCGCTGCTCGCCGCGGTGGACACCGCTGACGGTGAGGCGGTTCGGCTTGTCAAAGTGAGGCATCGGCTGGTCGTGCTGCAGTTCGCGGTACTCGACCACCAGCTGATGGCCCGGCCAGAAGGCGTCGACCGGCAGTTGGACTCGACGGCCGCCTGATCCCGGATCTCCGAGCAGCCACTCGAACCTGTGCTGCGTCAGGGCGTTCTCCCTGAGGATCCGCTCGCACAACCCAACGACGTACGCCTCATCGCTGCCATCTCTCGTTGCCATGACCGGGCATCCTGCCACCCCCCATGGATCAGCAGCACCGGGCTGGCGAACCCAGAGCCTCGCCGCGCAGAAGACCGGCAACGACAAAGAGGCCGACTTGGCGGTCAACGCCCTGGCCCAGTCCGGTTCCCGAGCGAACGGCCGGGTCGGCGGAGGGCACTCCCGTCAGTCGAGGCGGAGGGCCTGGCGACCATAGAGCGCCTGGGGCGACTCCTGGCGTTGGCGTGAGAACGACAGCGACCTGGGGCGTCGAGCCGAACGGAAGCGGGCCCGAGGGCCAGGTGGCGCCCCCTGGGGGCCAGTTGGGGACCAGCGCCCACGTCGATGGGCGCACAGCATGTACGTATGCGCACGCTGCGCGCCTTGAGATTGTGCTGTATGTCCTGATTTTTCCTCCGGCCCACTGGGGGTCAAGGGGTCGCAGGTTCAAATCCTGTCGTCCCGACCATTGCGGAAACGCAGGTCGGAGGCCGTTCTCTCATCCACGAGAGGACGGCCTTTTCCATGCCCGGAATGCTGGTGGTCGCAGTGTGGTCGCACGCCAGCTTCGGGGCTGGTCCGCCATGGTGCTGAACATGGGCGGGGCGGGGGAGCGGAACCGGTGGAAGGCTTCGCGGAGGCGCTGGACGTGGTCGCCTGGTGGTCGCAGCCACGCTGGCCGGTCCGTCCGGCGGCCGGTCCTCTCGGCTTCGGTGAGTGTGTGGTCGATGGTGTCGACGGCTTCGCGGGCGGCCTGTTGGGTGAGGTGCTGTAGAGGTTCGCGGTGGTCGAGGGGGTGGAGTGCCGCAGCGTCTTGGAGACCACGGTGAGCGGGACTCCGGCGGTGATGGTGATCGTGGCGGCCAGGTGCCGCAGGTCGTGAACGGTCACCCGCGGTACGCCAGCCGCTTTGGAGAGTTGCCGGAACCGGTCGAGGACGGTGTGGGGTCGCAGGGGTTGGCCGTCGGGTGTGCAGAAGACGAGTCCGGTGAATGGATCGCTGGGGTCGCTGTGGCGGCGGGCCCTTGACCGGGCCCGGTGCTCGAGTGCGGTGGCGACGCGGGGTGAGACGGCGACCCAGTTCCGGCTGGAACGTGTCTTGGGCGTGGTGATGACGAGGCGGTTGTTGTCGATTGCGGAGAGGGTGCAGCGGACGTACAGAACCTGTTCGGGCAGGTGGACGTCGTCCCAGTGATCATGCCGGGCACTCGGTCAGCGCCACCGTCCAGACGGGTCACACGGTCGTGGTGGAGGTTCTCGTCGACGGCAAGGAGACCGGGCATGCCACGACGCATGACGACCACCCCGTCACTGTGCCGGTTGAGCTGCCCACTGATCCGCCGACGGCGGTGGCGGTGCGCGCTACGCCGGGCGGTGTGCCGCGCTGCTTCCCAGAGGTTGCCGGGACCGAGCCGCAGGTCGTGTCTCTGCGCCCGTATCGACCCCCTGGCCCGCCCGCAAGGACGACGCAGGTCTCAGCACGCCCGAACGGGCAAGTGGTGACCATCGTGTGCTGGGCACCAATTGCCCGTTCGGCCAACGGTGCCGGATCAGGCCTTGAGCAGGTCGCGCAATTCGCGCTCGATGGCAGTCTTGGGCTTGGCGCCGACGATGGTTTTGGTGACCCGGCCTCCGATGAAGACGTTCATCGTGGGGATGGACATGACTCCGTACGCGGCGGCCGTTTCCGGGTTCTCGTCGATGTTCAGCTTGACGATTTTGATCCGGTTGCCGTGTTCGGCGGCGATGGCTTCGAGTGACGGGGTGAGCTGGCGGCAGGGGCCGCACCAGGCTGCCCAGAAGTCGACGAGTACGGGCTTGTCGCTCTGGAGGACGTCCTCGATGAAGGATGCGTCGGTCACGCTCTTGAGGGCCATGGTGCGGCCTCCTCTCTTGTGTGGTGGTTAGCGTGCGTCGGCGAGGGCGGCGAGGTACCGCTCTGCGTCGAGGGCGGCGGCGCAGCCGGTGCCGGCGGCGGTGATGGCCTGGCGGTAGGTGTGGTCGACGACGTCGCCCGCGGCGAAGACGCCGGGAAGGCTGGTGCGCGTGGACGGGGAGTGGACCTTGAGGTAGCCCTCGGCGTCCAGGTCGAGCTGTTCGGTGAAGAGCTCGGTGCGCGGGTCGTGACCGATGGCGATGAAGAGGCCCGTCACGTCGAGGTGTTGGGTCTCTTCGGTGATCACGTTGCGGACGGTGAGGCCGGAGAGCATGCCGTCCTTGTCGTCCAGTTCGGTGATCTCGCTGTCGAAGAGGAAGGAGATCTTGTCGTCCGAGAAGGCTCGGTTCTGCATCACCTGGGAGGCGCGCAGGGTGGAGCGGCGGTGGACGATGGTGACGGAGCGGGCGAAGCGGGTGAGGAAGGTGGCTTCTTCCATGGCGGTGTCGCCGCCGCCGACCACGACGATGTCGCGGTCGCGGAAGAAGAACCCGTCACAGGTGGCGCACCAGGACACCCCGCGGCCGGACAGTTCTTCCTCCTTCGGGAGGCTGAGCTTGCGGTAGCCGGAGCCCGTCGCGATGATCACCGCCTTCGCGCGGTGGACGGCGCCCTCGGAGTCGGTGACTTCCTTGATGGTGCCGGTCAGGTCGACGGAGACGATGTCGTCGTCGATCATCTCGGCGCCGAACTTCTCGGCCTGGGCCCGCATGTTGGTCATGAGGTCCGGGCCGTCGACGCCGTCCGGGAAGCCGGGGAAGTTCTCGACCTCGGTGGTCGTGGTGAGGGAGCCACCGACGAAGATCGAGCTGCCGAACAGCAGGGGCTTCAGCTGGGCGCGGGCCGTGTAGAGGGCTGCGGTGTATCCGGCGGGGCCGGAGCCGATGATGATGACGTCGCGTATGCCGTCGTCAGCGCCGGTGGTGGTCGCGTCGGTCACGGGGTCAGGCCTGCTTCTTGGCGTCGATCTCGGCGATGAGACCCTCGATGAGGCCCTTGATCTCGTCGCGGATGGGGCGTACGGCCTCGACGCCCTGGCCGGCCGGGTCTTCGAGCTGCCAGTCGAGGTAGGTCTTGCCGGGGAAGTACGGGCAGGCGTCGCCGCAGCCCATGGTGATGATGTAGTCCGATGCCTGCGCGGCCTCGGGGGTGAGGACCTTCGGCTTCTGGTCGGAGATGTCGATGCCCAGCTCGGCCATGGCGGCGACGGCGGAAGGGTTGATCTGCTCGCCGGGCACGGATCCGGCGGAGCGGACCTCGACGCGGTCGCCGGCCAGGTGGCGGAGGAACCCGGCGGCCATCTGGGAACGGCCCGCGTTGTGGATGCAGACGAACAGGACGGAGGCGGCAGGAGCGGAGGACATCTGTTCTTCCTTGGGGTGAGGCGACTGCGGTGGGGATGCGGGACGAGCTTTACGGTGCGAGCTGGGTGAGGAGCTCGCTGATCTGGGCGTCGATGGCGTCGCGGATGTCGCGGACGATGGCGATCGGCGCTCCGTCGGGGTCGGCGACGGGCCAGTCGAGGTAGCGGCGGCCGGGCACGACGGGGCAGGCGTCGCCGCAGCCCATCGTGATCACGATGTCGGCCGCCTCGACGACTTCCGAGGTCAGCGGCTTGGGGTAGGCGTCGGTGAGGTCCGCGCCCGCCTCGGTGAGGGCCTGGGCGATGTGCGGCTCGACCTCGTCGGCGGGGTGGGTGCCTGCCGAGGAGACGGCGACGCGCTCGCCCGCCCGGTGGGCGAGGAGGGCTGCGGCCATCTGGGAGCGGCCCGCGTTCTGGCTGCACACGAACAGGACCCGCGTCCGGCCGCCGCTCGTCAGTCCCTGGGTGTGGGCGAGGGCGTCCAGGCGCTCGGCGGTCAGCCGCTCCGCCAGCACGACCAGGTGCGTACGGATCCGGGCGTGCTCGGCGAGCCGGATGTAGGAGTCGGCGAGCAGGCCGAGGACGGTTTCCGGCGCGAAGTGGCCGGCGTACCGGGTGGCGAGACGGGCCGCCCCTGTGGCCAGGCGTTCGTCCGGCAGGAGGGGCGAGGAGGGCGTGGGCATGGCGATCCCGTTCAAAGGAGCCAATAGGGTCAGCTCGGGCTGGTGTCAGCCCCAACTGATGTGACAGTATCAGCCCATGATGACGTCAGTCGACACTGAACTGATCCGAGTCCTGGCAGACCCCCTCAGGCTTCAGATCGTGACCCTGCTCTCCCGCGAGACGCTGTGCACCACGCACCTCGTGGAGGAGACCGGTGCCAAGCAGACCAACCTCTCCAACCACCTGAAGGTGCTCAGAGAGGCCGGGGTCGTGGAGACGGAACCGTGCGGCCGCTTCATCTACTACAGACTCCGCCCGGAAGTCATCGAGGCCATCGCCGGTCAGTTCGCCGGCCTCGCGCAGGCCGCGCGTGCCACTTCCGAGGCGAACATCAAGCGGTCCTGCCCATAGCCCGCTTGGTTTCCCCCTCACCTGCCCGAGGAGAACCTGCCTTGTCCGTCACCGAGCCCGTCGCCGCCGCCCCCGCAGTGGATGCCGCGATACCCGTCGACGTGCCCCAGCCCGTAGCCGGCGCGAGCGCGCCCGCCATCCCGCTGGTAGCTCGCGCCGCCGCCGAACTCGTCGGGACGGCCGCGCTCGTCGCGGTCGTCGTCGGGTCCGGCATCCAGGCCACGAAGCTCACCCAGGACGTGGCCCTCCAGCTGCTGGCCAACTCCACCGCCACGGTCTTCGGCCTCGGCGTCCTGATCGCCCTCCTCGGCCCGGTCTCCGGAGCCCACTTCAACCCGGTCGTCAGCCTCGCCGAGTGGTGGACCGGCCGACGCAGCGGAGCGGGCGTCACCGCCCGCGAGCTGGCCGTCTACGTGCCCGCGCAGATCGCCGGCGCCATCGCGGGCGCGATCCTGGCCGACGCGATGTTCGGCGAGCCCCTGGTCAAGTGGGCCACCCACGACCGCTCCGCCGGGAACTTGCTGCTCAGCGAGGTCGTGGCCACCGCCGGCCTGATCATGCTGATCTTCGGCCTGGCGCGGACCGACCGCCTGCGCTTCGCGCCCGTGGCCGTCGCCTCGTACATCGGCGCCGCGTACTGGTTCACTTCCTCCACCTCCTTCGCGAACCCGGCCGTCACGATCGGCCGCGCCTTCACCGACACCTTCGCGGGCATCGCCCCCGCCTCTGTGCCTGCGTTCGTGGGTGTGCAGCTCGTGGGCGCGGTTGTGGGTCTGGCCTTGGTCGCGGTCATCTTCATGCGCGGGAAGACCGAGGGCGGGTCGCCCGCGGCATGACGCAGCACACGGATGTGGTGGTGATCGGTGGCGGCCAGTCCGGGCTCGCCGCCGGCTACCACCTGCGCCGCCTAGGCATCGAGCACGTCATCCTCGACGCCCAGGCGGCACCGGGCGGGGCCTGGCAGCACACCTGGGACTCGCTGCGGCTGTTCTCGCCGGCCGCGTACTCCTCGCTGCCGGGCCGCTTCATGCCCGGCCAGGACGGCGAGGTCTATCCCGACGCGGCGCACGTGGTCTCGTACCTCGCCGACTACGAGAAGCGGTACGAGCTCCCCGTCCAGCGGGGCGCGTGGGTCTCGGCCGTCCACCGGGACGGCGACCGCCTGCGCGTGGAGACCGACTCCGGCGACTGGGGAGCCCGCGCGGTCGTCAGCGCCACCGGGACCTGGACCCGCCCCTTCCTGCCTGCCGTTGCGGGCCGGCGGGAGTTCCGAGGCCGCCAGCTCCACACCGTGCAGTACCGCAGCCCGGCCGAGTTCGCCGGGCAGCGCGTCATCGTGGTGGGCGGAGGCAACTCCGGAGCCCAGATCGCCGCCGACCTCGCGCCCAGCACGCAGTTGACCTGGGTCACGCAGCGCCCGCCCCGTTACCTCGCCGACGACATCGACGGCCGGGCACTCTTCGATGCCGCCACCGCCCGTCGCAAGGCGCTGGACGCGGGCAGCACCGACACCGGCGGGGTCGCCACCCTCGGCGACATCGTGGCCGTACCGCCCGTACGCGCTGCTCGCGATGCCGGACTCCTGCACGCGAAGCCGATGTTCACCCGGCTCACCGCCACCGGCGCCGAGTGGGCCGAGGGCACCTTCGCCGAAGCGGACGCGGTCATCTGGTGCACCGGCTTCCGCCCCGCACTCGCCCACTTCGCGTCGATGCGGCTGCGTGGCGCCCACGGTCACATCACCACCGTCGGCACCCGGGCCGTCGACGAGCCGCGGCTGCACCTGCTCGGCTACGGCGACTGGACCGGCCCGGCCTCGGCCACCCTCATCGGCGTCGGCCGCCCCGCCCGCGACGCGGCCCGCGAGATCGCACAGCTGCTGGGCCGCCGCTGACGCGTGGCACGGCAGAGGGCAGGACGCCCCGACCGGTGCGCGGGTCGGGGCGTCCTGCCTTCGTGTAGGCCCGTCACGTGCCGGAGTGGTCGATCACGTTGCCGTTGGAGCAGTTGTTTGCGTGGTCGCCGACCCAGTCGCCTAGGACCGGTACGACGGCGACCTCCTGCATGCAGACGGCGGCGGCCGTGAAGTTCCAGTTGTTCGCCGCGTTCACGCCACCCCCGAAGTTGGAGTCGTTGTCGGCGTGGGCCACGGGAGCTGCGAGGGACAGAGCGAGCGCGGGCAGTACCGCGAGCATGATCTTCTTCATGACGGGGGAACGACCAGGACCGGGATGAGGATGCGCCGGCCTCGGGTGCGAACGCTCGATCACCGCTGCGACGGGGCGCCCTTGCCGTACGGGTGGTCCGCGTGCGGTTCAGCTGTCAGAGCCGCCGCGGGCATCGGCCTGCTGCTGAGGGTCGGTCTCGTCCTCTTCGATGATCTGGACGTCGCAGCAGTCGGAGGCGGGCGCATTGTCGTTCTTGCCGAAGAGCTTGGCGAAGAGGCCGGTCTTGGTGCTCATGAGCTGCATCTCCTGGGTGGCTTGAGGAAGCGGGATGGTCAGGCGAGCAGGGGGACGAGGAATCCGCCGGCCAGTGCGAGGGCGAAGACCGAGGTGGCGAAGGTGGTCAGCAACCTGGGCTTGAACAGCTTCGTCAGGAGGGTCAGTTCGGGCGGGCTGATGGTGGCCGCCGCAATGACGAAGGCGAAGACGGCGCCGAGGTTCATGCCGCGTTCCATCAGGGCGAAGCCAATGGGCAGCGCGGTCTCGGCCCGCATGTAGAGGGGGATCGCGATCAGCGCGGCGAGCGGGATGGCGTACCACTTGCCGTCTCCGGCCACGGCGGCCATGAGGTCGGTGGGCACGGCCCCGTAGATGAGCGCGCCGATCGATACGCCGATCAGCATCGGCTTGACCATGGGCTTCAGCTCGATCACGGCCTCGCGCCGGGCGCCGGGGAGTTCGGCGCGCAGGCCGCGCCAGGGCGCGTACTCCTTCTCCTGGCCACCGGTGACCCGTACGCGCTTGACCTGCGAGGAGAAACCGAAGCGGTGCATGCCGTGCGCGATGAGCAGGGTCCCGACGGCGGCGACGGCAGTGAAGCTGACGGCCATCTTCCAGCCGAACAGGGCGCCGACGGCGACGAACACGAACGGGTCCAGGATCGGCGAGGCGATCAGGAAGGCCACGGCGGTGGAGAACGGCACTCCGGCACGGAGGATGCCGGCGAGGACCGGGATCGTCGAGCACGAGCAGAAGGGGGTCAGTGCGCCGAAGGCGGTGCCTTTGACCATGCCCTTGAGGTGGCTTCCGCCGAGCCATTGGGCGAGCTTCTCGGGTCCGGTTCTGCGCATCAGCAGGGTGACGAGGAAGCAGCTCCTGCTCGCGCAGGGGGGCCAGGTGGTGGCTGACCAGGGTCTGACTCAGCCCGGTGGCCTTCTGGAGCTCCTTGACCGTGCGCGGGCGCTCGGCGATCAGGAGCATCAGGGTCAGGCGGGTCTCGTCTCCCAGGGCGCGGAGCTTGGGGGCCAGGAGGCGGGGCCGAGTCGGTCCGTGCGTTCGGGCTGGTCAGCGGTTGTCGGCCTGTGCGCAGGGGAAGCAGCGCACGCTCCGGGCCGGGGTCTCGCTGGGCGGCGCCAGGAGGGGCCGCCTGCGGACCTCGTACGCGACCACGCGTGCGTGGTTGGTGCAGACGGCGGCGCCGCAGCCTCGGCAGATGCCGACGGCCGGGGTTGCGGTCCCTTGGGTGTGGCAGTCGAGGCAGTGCATCAGCGCGCGCCCTCGTTGGGGGTCGCTGCCCGCTCCGTCGTGAACCTCTTGCGCCAGGCCAGGGATACGTAGACCAGGCCGATCAGGACGGGGACCTCGATGAGGGGGCCGACGACTCCGGAGAGGGCCTGGCCGCTGGTGACGCCGAAGGTGGCGATGGCGACGGCGATGGCCAGCTCGAAGTTGTTGCCGGCGGCCGTGAACGCGAGGGTGGCGGTGCGGTCGTACGCGAGGCCGATGGCCTTGCCGAGGGCGAAGGTGCCGCACCACATCACCGCGAAGTAGACGAGGAGCGGGAGCGCGATGCGGGCGACGTCCAGGGGCTGCGAGGTGATGGTCCTCCCCTGGAGGGCGAAGAGGATGACGATCGTGAAGAGCAGGCCGTACAGGGCCCAGGGGCCGATCTTCGGCAGGAACTTCGCCTCGTACGCGTCGCGCCCGAGCTTCTTCTCGCCGATGCGGCGGGTGAGGAAGCCCGCGAGGAGCGGGATGCCGAGGAACACGATCACGTTCAGGGCGATGTGCCAGACCGGCACGTCCAGGCCCTGGCCGTCTCCGAGTCCGAGCCGGCGGGGCAGCAGATCGAGGTAGAACCAGCCCAGCGCACCGAAGGTGATGACCTGGAAGACGGAGTTGAGGGCGACCAGGACAGCGGCGGCCTCGCGGTCGCCGCAGGCGAGGTCGTTCCAGATGACGACCATGGCGATGCAGCGGGCCAAGCCGACGATGATCAGGCCGGTGCGGTACTCGGGCAGGTCCGGCAGGAAGGTCCATGCCAGCGCGAACATCAGCGCCGGGCCGACGATCCAGTTGATGACCAGCGAGGACACCATCAGCTTCCGGTCGCCGGTCACCGCGTCGAGCTTGTCGTACCGGACCTTGGCCAGCACCGGATACATCATGACCAGCAGCCCGATGCCGATGGGCAGCGAGATCCCGCCGACCTCGACCTTGGCGAGCGCGTCATTCAGGCCGGGGACGAGCCGCCCGAGTCCCAGGCCGACACCCATCGCCAGCAGGATCCACACCGCCAGGAAGCGGTCCAGTGTGGACAGCTTGCGCACGATCGAGGAGTTCTCGGCGCCCGGCGGCTGCACGGTCGGGCCGGGTTCGGTCGCGGTCATGGAGGGGACTCGCTTTCGGTTCTGTGCGGTGAGAGGCGAACGCGCGGCGCGATGCGCCGCGTCGTCGAGGAGCCGCAGTCGGCAGGGGGCGCCCTGCGAAGTCGATCGGATGGAACCGATCACATCAGCATCAACTGATGTCAGCTCACGCTGATGCTCTCACATCAGTTGAACCTGATGCCATTGGAGCCTGACATCAGCCCTGAATGGCCCAGTGGGGTATTCCCCGCTCGCCTCGCCGCCGCGCTTCGCCATCCGGATGTCAGGGCTGCCGGAGGATGGTGCAGATGTCGCCTTCCGGGCAGGACTCCGGATCCGTCGCGGCTGCTCGGCGGCCCAGGCCGGTCAGCAGGGCGCGGGTCTTGCGGAGGTCCGCCATGCGCTGCTCGATCTGGTCGAGGTGCGAACTGATGAGGCGGGCGACGTGGCCGCACGGGGCCTCGCCGCTGTCGCGGAGTTCGAGGACCGAGCGGATCTCGGCGAGGGTGAGGCCGGCGCCCTGTGCGTCGCGGATGAACGCCAGCCGGTTCACGGCCTCCGGCGCGTAGTCGCGGTACCCGGCCGCCGTGCGGGGCGGGGCGGACAGGAGTCCGGCCTGCTCGTAGAAGCGGATGGTCTTGGCCGTCACATGGCCGGCCGCCGCGAGGTCACCGATGCGCATCCCTCCACGCTACGCCTTGACCTTCCAGCGCACTGGAAGGTCTACGGTCGGGCGACAAGCCACGAATGGGGAGCGCAGCGGAAATGCGGATCACGATCCTGACGGTGCCGGACTGCCCGAACGCTCCCGTGGTCCGGGAGCGGATCACCGCCGCGCTCGGCGCCCGGAGCGCCGAGGTGGAGGTCGTCGAAGTACGCGAGCAGGAAGAGGCCGCCCGCTGGGGCATGACCGGCTCGCCTACCGTGCTGCTCGACGGGGCCGACCCGTTCGCGGTGGCCGGTGCTCCGCCGAGCGTGTCCTGCCGCCTCTACCGGGACGCGGACGGCCGGGTGGACGGGGCGCCGAGCGTGGAGGACCTGCGCCAGGTGTTGTCCGGTGCGGCTCTCGCCCGGGAGCCCGCCGGGGGCCAGGAGTGCTGCGAGGCGGACTTGCTCGATCCGATCGGGCGGGCCGGCCGGGGCCGGCGAGCCCCGGACGAGCGTGGTCTGCGCGTCGTCCACCAGGCGGTGCTGCGGCACTTCACCACCGAGGGCGCGGCGCCGGAGGCGTCCGTGCTGGAGGCCGTCGCCGCCCTCGCCGGCCGGACCGCCGCCGGCGTGCTGGCCGAACTGGACCGGGAGGACTTCCTGGCCCTCGACGAGGCGGGGCGGATCCGGGCGGCATACCCGTTCTCCGCGGTCCGGACCCGGCATCGCGTGCGGCTGCCCGGAGGAGTGGAGGTGTGGTCGATGTGCGCCGTCGACGCGCTCGGCATCTCCGCCATGCTCGGCGGCCAGGACGTACGGATCTCCTCCTCGGACCCCGTCAACGGCGAGCCGGTCACCGTCGCCTTCACCGGCGGCACCGCCCGATGGGAGCCGGCGGACGCCGTCGTGTTCGTCGGCCGCCGCGCGGGCGGTGGCCCTGCCGCCACGGTGTGCTGCGACGCGCTGAACTTCTTCACCGGACGCGCCTCGGCCGAGCAGTGGCGGCAAGAGCACCCCGAGGTCCACGGCCAGGCCGTCGGCCAGGACCGGGCCGTCGAGATCGCAGAGCAGACCTTCGGCCCGCTCCTCCAGGACGATTGACGCACCCGGCGCCGGTGAGAGGCAGCCCTGGAGCGGGCATCATCAAAGCCCGGGGCGGAGCCCCGGACCCCGACCGAGAGCCGGCAGGTCATGGCGAATCCGACCCCGATGGACCGGCAGGCCGTGTACGACGACTACGAGCGCGCCCGCCAGACCTTCCACCGCCTCCTCGACACCGCGTCGCGGGACGAGCTCGCCAGGCCCTCCAGCGGCACCAAGTGGACCAACGAACAGCTGCTGTGGCACATGCTCTTCGGCTTCATGGTCGTCCGGGCACTGCTCGTCCTGGTGCGCGTCCTCGGGCGGCTCCCCCGCAAACTCGGCAGGGGGTTCGCGCGGGCACTGAACGCGGGCACCGCGCCCTTCGACCTGGTCAACTACCTGGGTCCGTGCGGGGCGGTGAAGGTGTACGGGCCGCGTCGCATGGGCGCCGCATTCGACCGGGTCACCGACTCGCTGCTACGTCATCTCGACGCGGAGCCGGAAGCGGGCCTGGCACGCGGTATGCACTACCCCGTCCGGTGGGACCCGTTCTTCAAGGACTGCATGACCCTCGCGGACATCTACCGCTACCCGACCCGGCACTTCGACTTCCACCACCGCCAGCTCACCCTCGACGGCGGGAGCACGGTCAGCTGATCGCCGGGCTGCGGCGCTCCAGCAGGACGACGTCGCGCCACACCCCGTGATGGAGGCCGATGCGCTCGCGGGTGCCGATGACGCGGAAGCCGGCCCGCTGGTGCAGGGCCAGGCTCGGGGTGTTCTCGGGGAAGATCCCGGACTGGATCGTCCAGATGCCCGCCGCCTCGGTCGAGGCGATCAGCGTGTCCAGCAGGGCGCGGGCGACGCCGCGGCCCCGGGCGCCGGGGTGGACGTAGACGGAGTGCTCGACCACGCCCGCGTACGCGCAGCGGTCGGAGACCCTCGACGCCGCCACCCAGCCGAGCAGCTTCCCGCCCGGGTCGACTGCGGCGAAGCGATGCTCCGACAGCTTTGCCGTGTCGAAAGCTGCCCAGGTGGGGGCCTCGGTCTCGAAGGTGGCGTTGCCCTCGTCGATCCCGGATTGGTAGATCGCCAGGGCCGGGTCCGCGTGTGCCCAGGTCAGCGGCTCGATGCGCAGGCTCATACGGTTCCGGCCCGGGTGAGGATGGCGCCCATGGCGGTGAGCACTGCGGGCTCCACGCGGTAGTAGACCCAGGTGCCGCGCCGCTCGGAAGAGAGCAGGCCGGCGTCCTTCAGCTTCTTCAGGTGGTGGGAAACGGTCGGCTGGGAGACGCCCACATCCGAGATGTCGCACACGCACGCCTCGCCGCCCTCGTGCGAGGCGACGGCGGAGAAGAGCCGCAGGCGCACGGGATCGCCCAGGGCCTTGAACATCAGCGCAGTCCGCTCGGCCTCCTCGGCCGTCAGCGGGCGCTCCGTCAGCGGCGGGCAGCACGCCGCGACGGCGTCCGGCTCCAGCAGGGGCAACACCTTCGTGGTCGACATGCCTCCATCATCCCGAGAAATTAGATGGATGTCTATGTTGACGAACGTCGATGTGAGGTGTCAGTCTGGAGCCGTCAGGACATCGACAAACGTCGAAGCAGTGAAGTAGTCAGGGGAGCCCGTCGTGAACGCATCCACCGAAGCCCTGCCCGTCGTCGTGATCGGAGCCGGTCCGATCGGCCTCGCGGCCGCGGCCCGGCTCGTCGAGCGGGACATCGAGCCCCTCGTACTGGAGGCGGGCCCCGCCGCGGCCTCCGCGGTCCGCGCATGGGCCCACGTACGCCTCTTCTCCACCTGGGGCGAGGTCGTCGACCCGGCCGCCGAGAAGCTCCTCGCCCCCACCGGCTGGACCAAGCCCGACGCCGACACCTACCCCTCCGGCGGCGACTGGGCCAACCTCTACCTCCAGCCCCTCGCCGACGTCCTCGGCGCGCGCGTCCGCTACGACGCGACCGTCACCGGCGTCTCCCGCACCGGCCGCGACCGCATCGTCGACGCCGACCGCGCGGACCAGCCCTTCGTCATCCACTACACCGCCGCCGACGGCACCGAGGCCCGCGTCTTCGCCCGCGCCGTCATCGACGCCTCCGGTACGTGGTCCACCCCCAGCCCGGCCGGCGGCAGCGGCCTGCCCGCCCTCGGCGAGAAGGTCGCGGCCGACCGCATCGCGTACCGCGTCCCGGACCTGAAGGACCCCGCTGTCCGCGCCCGTTACGCCGGGAAGCGCACCGCCGTCATCGGCTCCGGCGCCTCCGCCTTCACCGCCCTGGCCTACCTCGCCGGCCTCGCCCAGGCGGACGGCGGCGCCGGGACGCACGGGGTGTGGATCCTGCGCCGCGGCATCTCCGGGTCGACCTTCGGCGGCGGCGAAGCCGACCAGCTGCCCGCCCGCGGCGCCCTCGGCCTCGCCGCGAAGGCCGCCATCGACGGCGGATACGCCGACGCGGTCACCGGCTTCCGCACCGAGACCATCGAGCGCGACTCCGACGGCCGCCTGGTCCTCGTCGGCGAGGACGGACGCCGCCTCGACCCCGTCGACGAGCTCATCGTCCTCACGGGCTTCCGCCCCGACCTCACCTTCCTCGGCGAACTCCGCCTCGGCCTGGACGAACGCCTCCAGGCCCCGACCGAGCTGGCCCCGCTGATCGACCCCAACCAGCACTCCTGCGGCACCGTCTACCCGCACGGCGCCGCCGAGCTCTCCCACCCGGAGCAGGACGTCTACCTCGCCGGCATGAAGTCCTACGGCCGCGCCCCCACCTTCCTGGCCATGACCGGCTACGAGCAGGTCCGCTCCATCGCCGCCGCCCTCGCGGGCGACCACGAAGCCGCAGAGCGAGTCGAACTGACCCTCCCCGAGACCGGAGTCTGCGGCGGCGCCGGCCTCTTCGACCAGCCCGCGGCAGCCGAGGAGACCAGCGGCGGAGGCTGCTGCGCCGCCCCGGCCACCCTCACCATCGGCGCCCCCGCCACCGTCTCCGGCGGCTGCTGACCGAGGTGACCAACACTCAGGCCGACGTGGCCGCGACCGGGACGGGGGTCCAGTCGCGGCCACGCGGCGTCCTCCCAGCCCTCTGCGCCACCCAGATCACGAGCTGGGGCGTCGTCTACTACGCCTTCCCCGTCCTGCTCCCACGCGTGACGGCCGACACCGGGTGGTCCACCAACGCCGCGACCGCCGCGTTCTCCCTCGCCCTCGTCGTCTCGGCCGTCGCCGGCATCCCCATCGGCCGGATACTCGACCGCTGCGGACCTCGCGCCGTGATGACCACCGGATCCGTGATCGGCACCCTGGCCATCCTCCTCATCGCAGCCGCCCCGAACCTGCCCGTCTTCACCTGCGGTTGGATCCTCGCGGGCATGGCCATGGCCGCCACCTTCTACCCACCGGCCTTCGCCGCCCTCACCCGCTGGTGGGGGGCCGACCGGGTCCGGGCCCTGACGATCGTCACCCTCGCAGGCGGGCTGGCCTCCACGGTCTTCGCTCCGCTGACCGCGGCCCTGGCGGAACACCTCAGCTGGCGAGCCACCTACGTCGTCCTTGCCGTGATCCTTGCCGCCATCACCATCCCCGCCCACGCCCTCGCCCTACGCGCTCCCTGGCCCCCGGCCCTGCCCGCCAGGGCGTCAACCGACCACACCCCGGTCGCCCGTAGCCGCCCCTTCCTGCTCTTGGCCGTCGCCTTCACCCTCTCCGGCTTCGCGATGTACGCCGTCGTCATGGGCATCATCCCGCTCCTCACCGAACGCGGCGCCAGCGCGACAACCGCCGCCTGGGCACTGGGACTCGGCGGCGTCGGCCAGACCCTCGGCCGCACCTTGTACACCGGCCTGTCCGCCCGCACCTCGGTCACCACCCGCACCGTCGTCCTGATCGCCCTGGGCGGCGCGACGACCGCGGCCTTCGCCCTCGTCCCTGGCCCGATGCCCCTGCTGATCGCCCTCGCGGTCCTGGCAGGTGTCGTACGCGGCAACCTGACCCTGCTCCAGGCCACCGCGGTCACCGACCGCTGGGGCACCACCCACTACGGCCGCCTCTCAGGACTCCTCGGCGCCCCGGCCCACATCGCGGGAGCCCTGGCCCCCTGGGCCGGCGCGGCCCTCGCGGGCCCACTCGGCGGCTACCCCCACTTCTTCGCGGCCCTCGCCTCGCTCTCTGTTGTGGCCGCCTGCCTTGCATTGAGCGCCTCCGGGGAGGGCAGTCGCGGCCGGGCGGAGATTGCGCACCGCCCATGAGGCGATCGCTCGGCCGCAGTCCGGTTGGGGCGTACTGCAGGCCTCGCTGCCGGGTGCCTGATGGCAGGGCAGAGTCTGCTGTCTGGGGACCAGTTGGGGACCACACGGTGTGCGCGATGGCGCACGATCGAGCCTCCTGTGCACAACTCGCACCCCAATTAAGTCTGTTCGATGTGAGCTCGCGGAGCCGCTGGTGGAGGACGCTGGATGACAGCCCTTCGCACCGTGCCAGCAGCGCGCGGGCGCCGAGCGGCCCCGCGCGCAGTTCCCAGAGGATGCGCAGTGCCCACCGACGGCCGCCCTGCGGGAACCGTCGTACGGCGAGTGGGGCAGCCGGCTGACGTCTCTGGACGGAGGTCGTCATGCATAAACTCGTCGTCCTGTATCCCGAGCCCGCCGACCCTGACCACTTCCGCGACTACTACGTGACCAAGCACCTTCCGCTGGTCATGAATTGGCCCGGCCCGCTTGCGCGGCGCTACAGCTTCGACGTGGCGGGGCTCGAGGGGGAAGCGCCGTATTTCGCGGTCTTCGAAGCCGAGTTCGCCGACGCCGCCGCCATGGACGCGGCGCTGGCGTCGCCGCACGGCCGGCGACTGGCCGCCGATGTCGCCCACTACGCCACCGGCGGCGCGGTCATCATTCACTATCCGCTGCGGGACGGCGCCGGCTGAGGCGGGCCGGTACGCGCCGGGATGCGTTCGGCCGGCCGCTTGAGGCCAGGTCCGGCTAGCGGCGTAGCGGCGTAGTGGCGGGCGCGGACCGGTGTGCGGTCGCTGCTACGGCTGCGGGGTGCCGTCTTCCTCCGTGCGCGGCCAGTGTCGTCCTTCGAGGGACTCGGCGCTGCGGTTGAGGCGGATCAGGGCCTCCTCGAGCTGCCGGACTTCCTCGGGGGACCAGTCGGCGACCACCCGGGCCAGGCAGGACCGGTTGACCTCGCGGTCTTCGGTGAGGCGGCGTCCGCCTTCGTCCGTGATGCGCAGCTTGCGGGCCATGCCGCCGTCCGGGTCGGGGACGCGCTCGGCCAGTCCGCAGCGCAGCAGCGCGGCCGTCTGGCGGTTCACGGTCGAGGTGTCGAGTGCGAAGGCCTCCGACAACTGCCCGATGGACATGGGGCCTTGGGTGTCGATCCGGCAGAGCAGTAGGTAGGCCGACCGCTCCAGGCGTTCGGGGTCGCGCTCGCGCCGGGCCAGCACCTGGTGTCGCGCGAGGAGCATCAGCTCCCGCTCCAGTTTCTCCAGCACTGCGCCTCTCCGTTCCTTCGGACCGCCCCATTGTTGCGGACCTCTGCAATATGCATGATACATAGCGTGTGTACTATGCACTTCTCGTCGTCACCCGGCGAGCCACAGCTCAACCCGGAGGACCCGCATGACCGTCACCACGTCCACCGCCTCCCGCGCGGCCGAGATCCTCTCCCGGCCCGTCCGGCTGAACGGCCTGACCGTCCCCAACCGCATCGCGATGGCGCCGATGACCCGGATGTTCTCCCCCGACGGCGTGCCCGGCGAGGACGTGCGGGCGTACTACGCCAGCCGGGCCGCCGCGGGTGTGGGTCTGATCGTCACCGAGGGCACCTACGTCGGTCACGAGTCCGCCGGGCAGAGCGACCGGGTGCCGCGGTTCCACGGTGAGGAGCAGCTGGCGGGGTGGGCGAAGGTCGCCGCGGCCGTGCACGAGTCGGGCGGCACGATCGTGCCCCAGCTGTGGCACATAGGCATGGTGCGCAAGCAGGGCGAGGCGCCGTACCCCGATGCCCCCGCCGTGGGCCCCTCCGGCATCCGCGTCGACGGCACCGAGGGGACCGGCAAGGCGATGACCCGCGCCGACCTCGACGAGGTCATCGGCGCGTTCGCCGACGCCGCGGCGCAGGCCGCGCGGATCGGCTTCGACGGTGTCGAACTGCACGGCGCGCACGGCTACCTGATCGACCAGTTCCTGTGGGAGCGGACCAACCGCCGCACCGACGCCTACGGCGGCGACGCGGTGGCCCGTACGAAGTTCGCCGCGGAGATCGTGGCCGCGGTCCGCGAGCGCGTCCCGGCCGACTTCCCGGTGATCTTCCGCTACTCCCAGTGGAAGCAGGAGGCCTACGACGGGCGGCTCGCGCAGACCCCCGCGGAACTGGAGGCCGTCCTGGCCCCGCTGGCGGCGGCCGGCGTCGACGCGTTCCACGCCTCCACCCGGCGCTACTGGATCCCGGAGTTCGAGGGCTCGGACCTGAACCTGGCGGGCTGGACCAAGCGGCTCACCGGCCGGCCCACCATCACCGTCGGCTCGGTCGGCCTCGACGGCGACTTCCTGCGCGCCTTCGCCGGCGAAGGCGCGGCGCTCGGCGACATCGACAACCTCCTGGACCGCATGGAACGCGAGGAGTTCGACATGGTCGCCGTCGGCCGGGCGCTGCTCCAGGACCCGCAGTGGGCGGCGAAGGTCCTCGGCAACCGCTTCGACGAGCTGAAGCCGTACGACGCGGCCGCCCTCAAGTCGCTCAGCCGGTAGCCGGTGGCCGGTGGCCGTCAGGCCGGGCGCGTCGCGTGGATGGTCCAGGTCGCCGAGGCGTAGAGGACGCCGTCGGCGGTCTCGTGGGCGGTGAGGGTGGCTCTCAGGTCGTCGACCGCGCGCCGCCGGCCCGCGTCGTCGAGTCCGTCGAGCATCCAGCCGAGCATGCCGAGGATGAACCGCTCCGCGTCGGCGGAGTCCTCGCCGAACCACATCGCCTCGCTGTGGGGTTCCAGCCGGATCCCGGTGAAGCCGGCGGCCCCGAGCACGGTCCGGACCCGCTCCGGGTCCGCGAGCCCGAACGGTCCGGGAGCGCCGGACGCGGGCGTGGGCAGCGGGCGTCCGGCGGCCAGGGCCCGGGTGAACGAGAGGAACCACTCGTTCTCCACCGCCGCCTGCCAGACCAGTTGTACGAGGCGTCCGCCGGGTCGCAGCGCGCCGGCGATGTTGCGGAAGGCGGCGACCGGGTCGGCGAAGAACATCGTCCCGGTGCGGCTGACGGCCACGTCGAACGCCGCGGCGGGGAAGGGGTGGACCTGGGCATCGGCCTGGACGAAGTCGGCGTTGTGCGGTCCTCCGGCGGCCGTACGCTGCCGTGCCACCCGCAGCATCGCCGCCGACAGGTCCACGCCCAGGGCCCGGCCGCCGCTCGCCCGTCGCGCGGCGTCGCGGGTGGTCTCGCCGGTGCCGCAGCCGATGTCCAGCACCCGGTCGGCGGCGGCCAGGCCGGCCGCGGCGAGGAGGTGCGGGTGGTGGGCGCGGATCGCCCGGTCGTACCGATCGGCGTGTTCCGCCCAGTAGGCGCCCTCCTGGCCGTCCCAGGCACGGGCCTGCTCGGCGTTGGCGGGATCGACCCGGAGCGTGCTGATCATGACCATCACCGCCTATGCTGGCAAATAGTCCCAAAGGGACTATTTCCGGAATACGCCTCGAGGCTGGCGATGTCAATGGACCCGGCGCTCACCACCACGTCGTACGCGATCCTCGGCCTGCTCTCCGTCCGGCCCTGGAGTACGTACGAGCTCGCCCGGCAGATGGACCGGAGCCTGGGCCGCATCTGGCCCCGGGCCCAGAGCAAGCTGTACGAGGAGCCGAAGAAGCTCGTCCGCCGCGGCCTGGCCGAGGCGGCGCGAGAAGCGGTCGGACGGCGGCCGCGCACCGTCTACAGCATCACCGCCGAGGGACGGCGCGCGCTGGCCGACTGGCTGCCCGAGCCGAGCGCCGGGCCGGTCCTGGAGTCCGAACAGCTCCTGAAGGTGTTCTTCGCGGACTCCGGCACCAGCGCCGACACCCTGGCCACCCTCCGTGACGCCCGGGCCTGGGCCGAAGAGCGCAACGAGGGCAACGCCGCGACCGCGCGCGCCCATCTCGCCGGCGAGGCGCCGTTCCCGGAACGTGCCGCCCAGACCCTGCTCGTGGGCCGCTTCCTCACGGACTACTACCGGCTCGTCGCCACCTGGGCGGAGTGGGCGACCGCCATCGTCGAGCAGTGGCCCGACGATCCCGCGGACGCCGCCCCCGACCCCCGGGAGCTGGCCGAGGTCCTTCGGCGGGCGAGCTGGAGCGCCCCGGCCGAGGGCTGAGCGGTTCGGATTGCCGCTCCACCCATTCGGCGTAGCGTGAATCGAGGGGCCATCCACTGGCGGACAGCCCGGAGCTCGCCGGAGGTCACACCGTCCCGAGCCGGGGCAAGAGGAGCGACGGCCATGGGCAACCTCACTCTGGACCAGCTGAGCGAAAGGGTGCGCGGCACCGTCGTCACTCCGGGGGACGAGGCCTACGACGAAGCCCGCACGGTCTACAACGCCATGATCGACAGACGGCCGGCCGTCGTCGTGCGCTGCGTCAACGCCGGCGACGTCATGGCGGCCGTCGACTTCGCCCGGGAGAACGGGCTCGACCTGGCGGTCCGGGGCGGCGGGCACAGCGTGCCCGGCTTCGGCACCTGCGACGACGGCGTGGTCGCCGACCTGTCCGCGATGCACGGCGTCCGCGTCGACCCCGTACGGCGGACGGCGCGCGCCGAGGGCGGCGCGACCTGGGGCGACTTCAACGCGGCCACCCACGCCTTCGGTCTGGCGACGACCGGCGGGATCATCTCCACCACCGGCGTCGGCGGCCTCACCCTCGGCGGAGGCATCGGCTACCTCGACCGAGGACTGGGCCTGAGCTGCGACAACCTGGTCTCGGCCGATGTGGTGACGGCCGACGGACAGCTCGTCGTGGCGAGCGAGCAGGAGCACGAGGACCTCTTCTGGGCGCTGCGCGGCGGTGGCGGCAATTTCGGCGCGGTGACCTCCCTCGAATTCCGGCTCAGCCCGGTCGAGAACATCTACGGCGGGCCGATCCTCTACGAACTGGACAGCGCCGGCGCCGTGCTGCGCGCCTTCCGGGACTTCATCGCCGACGCGCCGGAGCAGCTGGGCGGGTTCCCGGCCTTCCAGATCGCCCCGCCACTGCCGTTCATCCCGCAGGACCGGCACGGCGACACCTTCATCCTGATCGTGTCCTGCTGGGCGGGCCCGACGGAGGAGGGCGAGCGGGCCCTCCAGCCCTTCCACGACTTCGCCCCGGTGGTCGCGGAGCACGTCGGCGTGATGCCGTATCCCGCGCTGAACAGCGCCTTCGACGCGCTGGTGCCGCCCGGTCTCCAGCACTACTGGAAGGCCAACTTCGTGACGGAGCTCAGCGACGAAGCGATCGAGGCGCACCTGGTGCACGGCCCCCGCGTACCCGCCGTGAACTCGACGGTCCACATCTACCCGATCAACGGCGCCTGCCACCGCGTGGCCCCGGACGCGACGGCCTTCGCCTACCGGGACGCCTCCTTCGCCACCGTCATCGCGGGCATGTGGCCGGACCCCGCCGACAACGAGGCCAACACCGCCTGGGTCCGCGACTACTACGAGGCCACCGCCCCGCACTCGGAGGAGGGCGGCTACGTCAACTTCATGGCGGACGACGACCAGGACCGCATCCGCGCCAACTACAAGGGCAATTACGACCGCCTGGTCCAGGTCAAGGGCGCGTACGACCCGGACAACCTCTTCCACCTGAACCAGAACATCAAGCCCTAGCGCAGCGGCGGGCGCCACGGTGGGGGGCGAAGACGAAGCGTACGAGCCGTACATCGGGCGAGCGGTACGTGCGGCGCGGCTGGCACTCCGACTCGCGGCGCCGGGCGCCGCACACGGTTGCAGGTCAGCGCCGGATTCCCACCGGCTTCCCCCCGTCACGCCGCGGTTCAGTTGTGGCCCGGACTCCCGCCCGGGCAGGCGCATCGTAGGGCTTCGCCGCAGGGTGTGTCCTGGTGAGGGCGCAGACGCCGTCCGTGCACCGGCGCTCCAGGCGGCCGCGCGAGATGGTCTGCGCCAGGCCGACCATCCAGCACGTGGGGCAGCCGCGGAAGGCGACGAGGGCCAAGGGGGCCGCCAGCAGGGCGACCGGGCCGGCGGTCGGCACCAGGGCGATCGAGCCGATGACCAGCCCGAAACCGAGGGCGCCGCGCGCCAGATGGCGCGGGATGGAGCTGCTGGCGAAGTTCGGCGTGGGCGTCGCGGGCGTCGCGGGCGCCCCGGGTGTCGCGGGCGGCGTGGATCGTGCGGGCTTCACGGTGTTCGTGGTGTTCACCGTCGTGGTTCTCCTTCGACTACTGGTGGGTCGATCGCCGTCAATTGGTCGCGCAGCGCCGCGCGTCCGCGGTGCAGCCGCGATTTCATCGCCGCAGTGCTCAGGCCGAGCGCATCGGCGACGGCCTTGCCGGGCAGGCCCTGGACGTCCCGCAGGATCAGGACCTGGCGCTGGTCACGGGGAAGGGTGCTGACCGCGGCCGCGATCCGCTCCGCCTCCAGCCGGCGCAGCACCGCGTCCTCGGCGGACGGGTCCGCCGGCTCCGGCCGGGCCGGCGCCTCGTCGCTCCGCGCCAGGAGCAGCCGTACCTGCCGCAGGCACTCGTTGCGCACGATCCGGAACATCCACGAGGCGAGGGCGCCGGTGGCCCGCAAGGTGCCGATCTTCCGGTAGAGGATGATCAGCGCCTCCTGCGCCGCGTCCTCCGCGTCCTGGGGCGAGGCGCAGAGCGAGAGGGCGAACCTGCGTACATGGGGGCTCCGATCACTACGAGTCCGGTGATCATCATGGGTGGTTCCTCCTGAGTTCCGCCGGCCCGTTCGGCCGGTACGAGGACAAGAGGCGCGGAGATCCGAAAAGGATTCAGCCGAACGTTCCGAGTCGGGTCATCTCCCTGCACGATCCGGACACGACCCTGCACAATGGCCTCCGGCAAGGTCAACGTGGCTCACATGAAGCCCAGTTGTCCGGTGGCTGGGGGAGAGGCTATGGAACGGCAGATCCAGGAGATCGAACTGCCCAACGGGGAGACCGTACTGGCGCGCGTCAGCGTGATGCGCCCCGAGGACGCTCCCCGCGGATCGGACGAGTTCGCGTACGACGACGTGGGCGCGCTCGACCACCTGACCGCCCGGGTGGACCAGTTGAACGAGCTGGTCAGCGGCATCGGATCAGCCGTACTCGAATCCGCGCGGGCCGCCCGCCCCGATGAGGTCAGCGCCACCTTCGGGATCGAGCTGGCCGTGAAACCGGGCAAGGCCGTCGCCATGCTGGCGGACGGCGAGGCCAAGGCCGCGATCTCGGTCACCCTCACCTGGAGCCGCCGAGAAGCCGAAGGCAGGGTGGGCCCGGGCCCGGACGACGCAAGCGGATGACGGCGGCGAAACTCGAAGAGCTCACACGCCGCGCCACGGTGCGGATCGGGCCCGAAGGAGACCCGGACAGGCTCTGGGGCACCGGGTTCTTCGTCGCTCCCGGCTGGGTGCTCAGCTGCGCCCACGTGATCCCCGGAGTGGAGCGGCCGGAGGCGGTGGGCACCTTCCTGGTGCACGGACTGCACGGCACCGCTCCGGCACGGCTCGGGTACTGGCTGGGCGGGGGGTTCGACCCCGAACAGGACCTCGTGCTGATCCGGCTGGCGGACGACTCGGTCCGGCACGCGTGCGTACGGCTCGGCGACCGGAGCGACGCACCCTCGCGGGTGACGGTCTACGGGTGGCGCGCGGCCGAGGGCTCCGCGCCCCAGAGGTGGAGCGGGCACTGCGTCATCAACGGCAGCGACGGACCGAGCGGACTCACCCTCGGTCCCGAGACCGAGATCCCCCACGGGGCCTCGGGCGGCCCGGTGCTGGACCGGGACCGCGGCGTCGTCCTCGGTGTGGTCAAGGCGCGCAGGCGCGGCAAGGACGGCGGGCTGGCCATCGCCGCCACGGCACTGCGCGGGTTCGCACGGGCCGTGCCCGTCGGCGGTGAGCACGGGCTGGGGAGCGAACCGTACCGGGAGCTCATCCGCGCCCACGACCAGTGGCACCACCGCATGCGGGAGGAGCCCGGCTCGGCCGCGAAGTCCTGGGTGGCCGCGCAGGAAGGGGTCGTCCCCTCGGGCGAGCGGGTCTGGACCCCGAGGGACAGTGCGGCGGCGTCCGCCCTGCTGGCCGAACTGCCCCCGCCCGTCTCCACGCGGGAACTCGAAGCGCTCATCGAGGTGGCGGTGGGCGAGGAGCCCCTGTGGCCGGGGGTGGTGGCGGCCCGCGACTGGCGCGACGGACACGGCTGGCTCTACGAGACGGCCGACGGCGACGACATCGCCTTCCTGCACTACCTCCTCCTCGTGGCCCGGACCTGCGCCGCGGAACGGCCCGGGCCGGCCGCCGAACTGGAGCGCTGGGTACAGGAACGCGCCGGACAACTGCCCGTCCACTACCGGGCACTGCTGAAGACGCCCAGGATCGCCGCCTGGGTCGCCGCGCGAGCCGCGGGCACGGAGGCGGGCGGCCCGGTGATCGCGGTCGAACTCCGCCCCGACGCCTACCGGCCGCAGGACCGCTTCCACTGGCGGATCTGGACCTGGGCCGAGGAGGCGGGCTGCTTCCACGCCTGGGCCGAGGGGGACGGGGCGGAGGGTGCCTCGCTCGCCGAACTGCCGTACCTCCTGAGCGAGCCGCTGCACGAGATCTTCGGCCGGACCGACACCGAGGACAGGCCCGCACGGCTCGAATTCGCTCTGCCCGTCGAGTGCTTCGACGAGGACGTGCACCTGTGGCGCTCCCGCCTCGTCGCGCGGAGCATCCGGCCGGACCCCGCCGACCGGCCCTTCGGCGTCCACCGGCAGGTGGTGCTGCGCCCGCTGGAAAGGGCCGCGACCCCCGGGGAGCTCCACAGGGAGCGCTGGCTGGGCGTGGCCGAGGGGGACCTGGAAACACTGCCCCTCAGATGGCCCGAAGCGGGGAGCGAGGTACTGGAGGCGGCGCCGGCCGGCGCCGTACCGCTGGTGTGCAGAACGGCGGGGGACGGCGCCGAGCCGCTGCGCGAGGTGATCAGAGCGGGATACGCCGTCGCCCTGTGGCGCCGCGGCGACCCGCACCGGGCTGGCTGCGGCACGCCCTGCGGGGACCTGGAGGACCGGGTGGCACGGCTGCTGCGCCGGGCCCGGCAGGCCGTGGCCCTGCCCGAGGAACTGCGGATGCTGCGCGAGCGCATCAGCAGGGCGGACGCCGATGCGGACTGGGCCGAACCGCTGGCCCTGCTCTACGACGACCCGGACCGTCCGCTCCCCGAGCCGGCGGGCCTGCTGAACTCGCCCTGACCCCGCCGGCCGTCGGCCCCACCGCGACCGCTATCCGAGGAGCACGTCATGACCACCCCCGACTGGTTCGTCTTCCGGGGCGCCGGCGAACCGCACGACGGTGTCGACCGGCTGCCGCAGCCGCCCCCCTGGCGCGACTTCGACGGCTCCCCGGTGGTCGCGGGGCCCCCGCCCCTGGGCGCGGAGACCACCCGGCGGCTGGGCTCCGACGCGGCCATGGGATCCGCGGGCCTCGCCTGGCGCCCGGCCGAACTGGAGATGATCAACGCCGCCCTGTACCTGCGGCGCCCCCTGCTCGTGACCGGGGAGCCGGGCTCGGGGAAGTCGACGCTCGCGCACGCCCTCGCCCACGAACTGGGCCTGGGCCGCGTACTGCACTGGCCGGTCGTCAGCCGTACGACGCTGCGCGAGGGGCTGTACTCGTACGACGCCATCGCCCGGCTCCAGGACATGCAGCTGGCCCGCGAGGGAGGCGAGGACCACACCCGGGACATCGGCCGCTACCTCCGCCTCGGCCCGCTCGGCACCGCGCTGCTGCCGTACGACAAACCGCGCGTGCTGCTCGTCGACGAGCTCGACAAGAGCGACATCGACCTGCCCAACGACCTGCTGAACGCACTGGAGGAAGGGGAGTTCACCATCCCCGAACTCCAGCGCCTCCAGGCGGTCCAGGAGGCCGTCGAGGTCGATACCGACGACGACACCCAGGCCGAGGTCACCAAGGGCAAGATCCGCTGCCGGGCCTTTCCCGTGGTCGTGATGACCAGCAACGGCGAACGGGACTTCCCCGTCCCGCTGCTGCGCCGCTGCCTGCGTCTGGAACTGTCGTCGCCCAAGGACGACGAATGGGGCACCGGCCGCCTCCGGTCCATGGTCCGCGCCCACTTCGGTGAAGCCGACGCCGAGGCCAACGACGCCCTGATCCAGCAGTTCCTCCAGAGCCGGCCCGGCGCCCTGCGCACGGCGGACCAGCTCCTCAACGCCATCTACCTGACACGGGAGACGGTGCCCGGCGACGAGTCCGACCGGCAGCGGCTGGCCGAACTGCTGATGCGACCCCTCGACCACGGTGAGCCCGGGCCGAACTGATGGCCCCCGAGCCCGCCACGCCCCCCGAGCCCGCCACGCCGCAGCCGCCCGCGCCCCCGTCGCCGCCCGGACCCCCGCTGCCTTCCGCGCCGGGCGGTGTGCCGACGGGTGCGCCGGCCGGTGTGCCCGCCGGACCCGCTCCGCTCGCGGAGCTGGTGCGCAGGCTGCTGTCCGCGGGCGCGGAGCCGACGGCCCGCGAGCTCGCCGAGGCGCTCTGGCTGGCCCGGCACGTGGACCCGGCCGCGCCCTCGCTCCCGGCACCGGCCGAACCGCCCTTCGCCCGTGCTCCGGCCGGGGACGCGCAGGGCCCTGCCGGGGACGCCCGCGACCCGGCCGGGGACGTACCGGGCCCGGCCGGCGCCGCCGAAGGGGGCCCCGCAGCCGCCGGAGGCCCGGCCGGACCGCCGGAGCGCACCCGGCTGTACGCCGACCACCCCCACCGCCGCGCCCGGGGCGAAGGCCCCGCCGACGGCCTCGAACGGGTCCGGGTCCCCATGGCCACCACCCTGCCGCAGTCCCTGACCCTCGTGCGAGCCCTGCGCCCGCTCCAGCGCTACCGGGCACCCACGCGCCCGGTGCGGGACCAGCTCGACGAACAGGCCACCGCGGAGCGGGCGGCGCAGACGGGCCTGTTGCTGCCCGTCAGCCGTTCCTCCGCCCGGCGCGAGGCCCGGATCCGTCTCGTCATGGACGTGTCGACCTCGACCCCGGTGTGGCAGCGGACCCTGGGGGAACTGAGCGAGATCCTCGCCGGGACCGGAGCGTTCCGCGAGATCCTGGTCCACCACGTGCGCGAGGCCGGGGACGGACGGCTGCTGATCGGCCCCGCCCGGGACGGGAGCCGCCCGTTCTGGGGAGCGGAGCAGCTGCGGGATCCCTCCGGCCGGCAGCTGACGCTGGTGCTCAGCGACTGCGCCGGACCGCTGTGGCGCGCGGGACGGATGCAGCGGCTGCTCCACCGCTGGAGCGCGGTGGCACCCGTAGCCCTGGTCCAGCCGCTGCCCCAGCGCATGTGGCGGCGCACCCATCTGCCGGCGCTGCCGGGAACGCTGCGGCGCCCCGAGGGGCTGGCGAGCCGGCTCGCGTTCCTCCCGCTCGAAGGCGGTACCGCGGCGGGGCGGGTCCCCGTGCCCGTGCTCGCGCCGACCGGCGCGGGGCTGGGAGCGTGGGCACGCCTCCTGTCGACGTCGACGGGCATCGCGCTGCCGGCGGCGGCGGGCTGGGTGGGCCCCGACCACGCACCGGCCCTCCCCGTCGCCGTGGACCGTACGCCGCCCCCCGCCGAACTGATCGGGTCGTTCCGCCGGACCGCCTCGCGCCCCGCCCTGCAACTGGCCGTGGCCCTCTCGGCCGTCCCCCTCAGCCTCCCCGTGATGCAGCTGGTGCAGCGCAGTACGGCCCCCGGTACGGGACCGTCCGTCCTCGCGGAGGTCCTGCTCAGCGGACTCCTGCGGCGGGCCGAGCCCGACGGGTGGTACGAGTTCGTGCCCGGAGTGCGCGAGGCGCTGCTGCGGGCGCTGCCCCTGGGCGAAGCCCTCCTCGTACTCAGGTACTGCGGGGAGTACGTGGAGCGCCACTTCGGGCGGCGCGCCCACAACTTCCCCGCCCTCGCCCGTGCGTACCTCACCGGCGAGGAGCGGCCCGACGACGAGGGCGAACTGCTCGCCCCGCAGGCCTTCGCCGAAGTCTCCGCGCTGGTGGCCCGTCGCTACGCCCAGGCCGCGACCGGCCGGGAAGCGGTGCGGGCGGCGCAAGCGGAGGAGCGGACCCGGGCCCAGGAGCGGGCTCGGGCGGTGGAGGAGGTACGGGCCGAGGAGCGGATGCGGGCCGCGGAGCAGGTGCGGGCCGCGCTGGACGACCGGGCCGAGGAACGCGTGCGGATCGAGGAACGGGTACGCGCCGAGGAGCGGGTGCGGGCCGCGGAGCAGGTGCGGATCGCCGAGGAGCGGGTACGGACCGAGGAGCGCGCCTTGGCCGAGGAGCGGGCGCGCGCTGAGGAACGCCTGCGGGAGCGGGCGCGGGCCGAGGAACGCCTGCGGATCGAGGAGCAGGTACGGGCCGACGATCGAGCTCGGGCGGAGGAACGCGAGCGGGCCGCGGAGCAGGCGCGGGAGCGGGACCTGGCGCGGGACCGAGCGCGGGCCGAGGCTCCGACGCACACCGACGAGAGCAGCCGCCCCCGGAACATCGTCGTGGTCTACAACGGTTTCAACAGGCCCTGGGCGGTCTGGCTGGCCCACCGGCTGGGTGCCCACGGACTGGGCACCCAGCTGCGCCGCTGGGAGCCGGCCGCCGGGCAGCCGCTGGAGGACGAACTGCGCGGGCTGTTGCCGCGCCGGGGCTCGGTGCTGATGGTGCTCAGCCAACGCCTCTTCGCCACGGGCGATCGCACCGACCGGGAGTGGAACACCGCGTGGCAGGGCCTCGACCCGTCGGAGCTGGAGCGGTTCGCCGCTGCCGCCTTGACCGAGGAGACGCTGCCCGCGACGCTGCTGGAGCCCGTGACCCTGTGGGGCGTGGACGCGAACGAGGCGGAGTACCGGGTGCTGCGCCGTCTGGACCTGCCCACCGACCGGATCGGCACCGGGCGCGACCGGAGCGGCCCGCGCTTCCCGAACGACCCGCCCGAGGTCTGGGGCCCCGTCCCGCGCCGCAACCCCCGCTTCACCGGCCGCGAGGAGCTCATCACCCACCTGCGCACGACCCTGGTCGAAGCCCCGCGCGAGGTCTCCGC
This sequence comes from Streptomyces sp. GL_141, assembly GCF_057834385.1. NCBI lineage: Bacteria > Bacillati > Actinomycetota > Actinomycetes > Kitasatosporales > Streptomycetaceae > Streptomyces > Streptomyces sp. GL_141. The sequence continues at coordinate 1,010,370 of NZ_CM174402.1, read as the reverse complement.
CGTCACCCTCGTCGGTCTCCCGGGCATCGGCAAGACCCAGATCGCCACCGAGTACGCCTACCGCTTCGCCTCCGAGTACGACGTGGTGTGGTGGGTCCCCGCCGGGGACCGGGCCACCCTGCGCGAACACCTTGCCGCCCTGGCCGGCGCCCTCGGGCTGACGCACGTCTCGAGGGAATACGGCGAGCGGATCCGGGCCGTGCACGAAGCACTGCGGCGGGGAACTCCGTACGCCCGGTGGCTGATCGTCTTCGACGGCTGCGACACCCCGGACGATCTCACGGACCTGCTGCCCTCCGGTCCCGGCGACGTCATCATCACCTCCCACAACCGTGCGTGGCCCTCCCGGCACACCAGCCTCGTCGAAGTCCCGCTCTACGACCGCTCCGAGTCCGTCGCCTTCGTCCGCCGCCGGGCGGTGCACCTCACCGCTGCCGAGGCCGACCGGCTCGCCGAGGCCCTGGAGGACCACCCGCTCGCGCTCGAACAGGCCGCCGGCCGGCTCGCCGACTCCTCGCTCGGAGTGGGCGACTACCTCGCCCTGCTGGAGCAGGGCCCGGACTCCCGCGAGGCCGTCACCCTCTCGGACGACTACCCGATGGCCTTCCCCACCGCGCTGGCCATCCTCCTCAACAACCTGCGGGCGAACTTCCCCGAAGCCTTCGCCCTGCTCCGGCGGCTGGTCTTCTTCGCCCCCGGCCCGGTACCGCTGCGGCTGCTGCGCGGTGTCCCCGCCGACGAGGTGCCGGAACGGGTCGCCGGGATGACGGGCGACCTCGTCCGGTGGACCGAGGCCCTCGACAAGCTGGTCCAGTTCTCCGTCGTGCGCCTGGAGCACTCGGGCCGGCCCGCGGGAGAAGGCGGCGGGCCGGACACCGCACAGATCCACGGCACGGTGCACCGCCTCGTCCGCGAGAGCCTCTCCGAGGACGAGGCCGAACCGCTCGCCCGCGCCGTTCAGCAGGTACTCGTCTGGGCCGACCCCGGCCGGCCCACCGACTCCCGGCTCTGGCCCCGGTACGCCGAAATCGTCCCGCACCTGGGACCCTCGGGGGTCCTCGGCAGCAGCGACCCGCGCATCCAGGCGTTCCTGCTGCAGTGCCTGCGCTACCTCGTCGCCGCCGGCGAGTACCAGGCCTGCCTGAGTCTCTGCGAGGACACCGACCGGTCCTGGCGGGCCATGTTCCACGCGGACCACCCCGCGCTGCGCGAGCTCGCGTACGAGCACATCACGGTGCTGTGCCACCTCGGCCGGCTGCGCCGGGCCGAGGAGCTGTCCCGCGAGCTCCTCGCGATCGGCGGGCGGCGGGGAGGGGGCGAGCATCCGCAAGCCCTGCGGGAGGAGGGCGCTCACGCTCGCGTCCTGCTGGCCCTCGGCCGGTACGAGGAAGCCTGTGAGCGGATCGTGTCGGCAGTGCACGGCACACTGGATCTGTTCGGTGAGGACGACCCCGCCACCTTGAACTTCCAGTACGACCTGGCCACCGCCTACCGGTTGCTGGGCCGCTACCCGGCAGCCTACGCACTCAACCTGGACACCCTGCGCCGCCTTGAGCGCGTCCTGCCGCACCGGCATGCCGCCACCCTCGCCTCCGGCATCTCCCACGCAGTGGACCTGCGGCTGATGGGTCAGTACCGGGAGGCGCAGACCCGGCAGGAACAAGGCGTCAGGCTCGTCGGGGAGGTGCTGGGACCCTCCCACCCCATGACCCTGCGCGCCGAGCACAACCTCGCACTGTGCCTGCGCGGCTCCGGAGACCTCCCCGGCGCGGGGCGGCTGCTGCGGACCGTGTGGGAGCGGGCCACGGCCCTCTTCGGAGCCGACTCCCCGGGGGCGCTCGCGGTGGCCTGCGACTACGCCGCGTACCTCCGGGAGTACGGGGACCTCGTCGAGGCCCGCAGGCTCTCCGAGGACGTGCTCCGCGCGTACGAGGGGCAGCTGGGCAGCGCCCACCCGTACAGCAGCGGCGCGAGGGGCAACCTCGCCCTGATCCTGCGGGAACGGGGCGAGCGCGAGGTAGCGCTGTCGCTGGCGGATCAGGCGCTGGCCGGAATGCGGGGCGCGGTCGGGGAGCGGCATCCGTGGACACTGGGCTGCGCGCTGAACGTCATGGGGCACCTCCACCTCATGGGACGTGAGGAGGACGCGCTCTCGCTGGGCCGGGAGACCCTGCGGGGCGTGGAACAGGTGCTCGGGTCGCAGCACCCGATGACGCTCACCGTGCAGATCGCCCTCGCCGCGGACCTCCGCGCCCTACGCGTGCGCGAGGAGGCGGCCACGTACGAGGAGGCGGGGATCCGGGGCCTCACGAGCACCCTCGGCGCCCAGCACGTCCGCACCATCGCGGCGAGAGAGCGGGTCCGCCCCTACTGGGACTTCGAGCCCATTCCGGACTGACCGGCGGGGGCGCGCACGGCTGTCCGCACCCGGTCCCGGGCGTCCCGAGTTGATAGGCAAGTGAATGCTTGCCTATCCTGTGGGGGTGGCCGACGAACTCTTCAGAGCTTTGGCCGACCCGACCCGCCGCACCATCCTCGACGAGCTCGCGGAGAAGTCCGGGCAGACGCTGTTCGAGATCTGCTCGCGGCTGACGATGAAGCACCGGCTCGGCATCTCGCGCCAGGGCGTCTCCCAGCACCTCGCCGTGCTGGAGGCCGCCGGCCTCGTCGAGACCAGGCGGGAGGGCCGGTACAAGTTCCACGACCTGAACACGGCCCCGCTGCGGCAGATCGCCGAGCGATGGCGCATGCCCGACCCGTCCGGACCGGAAGAGAGCACCCCGTGAAGATCCACCTGACCAGCGTCTTCGTCGACGACCAGGCCAAGGCCCTGCACTTCTACACCGAGATCCTCGGGTTCGTGAAGAAGCACGACGTCCCGCTGGGCGGGCCGGACCGGTGGCTGACCGTGGTCTCGCCCGAGGAGCCCGGAGGCACCGAGCTCCTCCTGGAGCCCGCCGGCCACCCGGCCGCCAAGACCTACCGGGACGCGCTCGTCGAGGACGGCATCCCGCTCGCCCAGTTCGCCGTGGACGACGTCACTGCGGAGTACGAGCGCCTGCGCGCCCTCGGCGTCCGCTTCACCCAGGAACCGCTGGAGATGGGCCCCGTCACCACCGCCGTCTTCGACGACACCTGCGGCAACCTGATCCAGCTCGCGACCGAACCGAAGTAGCCGACCGGCGCCCCGCTACTTCCGGGCGGCGGCCCCGGCGGCCCCGGGGCCTCGGAGCGGGAGGGCGACGCCGTTGCGGCAGTGCGACGCAACCGCCCAGCTGGCCTTGGTGGTTATAGTTTCAGGCAGCGTCGCGTGCCGGTGGCGGATCGATCGTCAGGCATGGAGGCGTCGTCTCGAAAGGTGGCTCCGGCCATTCCCACCCCAATTTCACAGAAGATCACGCTTTACCCCGCCGAGGACCGGTTCTTCGGCCCCCGACCCGCCGTCCTCGTCCTGCCCGGCGGCGGCTTCCGGGAACTTCCGCCGCACGAGGGCGAAGGCTACGCGCGCTGGCTGTCCGGCCTCGGCATCCACGCCTTCGTCCTGTCCTACCGGCTGCTGCCGGACCGGTTCCCGGCCCCGCTCGAAGACGCCCGGGCCGGGTTGGACCACATCCGCAACGGCGACCACGGCCTCGACGTCGGCCGGGTCGGTGTCATCGGATCAAGCGCGGGCGGCCAACTCGCCGGCCTGCTCATGACCGGCCGGATCCTGTCCATCGAGGAGGGCGTCGCCGACCCGCCCCGACCGGACTTCGCGATCCTGGCCTATGCGCTGGCCGACCTCGACCTGCTGCCGCCGGCGGTGGTCGAGAACCTGCTCGGCGAACTGCTGCCCATCAAGGACGAGCTGTCCCCGGCCAGGCACGTGGACGCGTCGGTGTGCCCGACCTTCGTATGGGCCACCGCTCAGGACCCGCCGGGCCTGCCCAACGCCCTGGAGTGGACCCGGGCGCTGGCGGCGGCCGCGGTACCGGTGGAGCTGCACGTCTACCCGGGCGGCAGCCACGGCATCGGCCTGGCCGACGGCGTGGAGTACGGCGGCGAGCCGCACAAGTTCATTGCGCGCGAGCCGCACACCGCGTCCTGGACGACCGCGTGCGCGGCCTGGCTGCGACGGGAGGGCGTCCTTGTCGACTGACCGCGTCACCGCCTGGGGCGGGGAACTGCAGCGGGTGCACGGCAAGCTGCGCACTGCGTTGGCGCTGGCGCGGGCGGGACTGGACGGCGGCGATCCCGCTGGCGCCGCCACCGACCTGCTGTTGTTCTGCCACGGGTTCTGCGCTGCCCTGTCCGGTCACCATCGCGCCGAGGACGGTTCGCTGTTCCCGGAACTGGTACGGGCGCGACCCGACCTGGCCCCGGTCATCGCGAAGCTGACTCAGGACCACAACATGATCGAGCACCTCATCGGCGGCTTGCGGAAGGCGGTGGCCGACTCGACCGACCCGGAGGTGGCGCACCGCCATCTGGACGGGATCGAGGCGGTCATGGAGACGCACTTCACGTACGAGGAGAAACAACTGGGAGCGGTGCTGGACGGCATGGACGCCGACTTCGACCGCACCGAGATCTTCGGCCCGATCAGCTGAGCCGCGTCCCGGTCGCGCCGCCCGCCGACGGCGCGACCGGGGCCCCTAGGCCTGGTCCACCAGTCGGCCGGCGTGGAGTTCCACGGGGCCGCCCGGTGTGGTGCGGGACGTGAGGCAGGCTTCGATTTGGCGGCGGAGGGCCGGTTTGGTGAAGCGGCGCAGGTCGGGCGGGGGGACCGTGCGCCATTCCAGGAGCTCCGTCTTCGGCAGGCGGATCCGGGCCAGGGTGGTGGCGTCCAGGGTGCCGCCGTCGTAGAGGAAGCGGACGCGGGCCGGATAGCCGGACCGGTGGGACCAGTTGACGGCGAGCAGCGGGCCCGGGGGCAGGTCGAGGCCGAGCTCTTCGAGGACCTCCCGGCGGGCCGCGGCGCGCGGGATCTCGCCGAGGTCGCTGTCGATGCCGCCGCCGGGCAGGTTCCAGTGGTCCGGATCACCGTACGCGGGCCGCACCAGCAGGACCCCGCCCGCGGAGTCGGTGAACAGCACGCTCGCCGCCGTCAGGGCCTTGGGGCGGGCGGCGCGGTGGCCGGCGGTGTCGTAGGCGCCCGCGTGTTCCAGCTCCGCCCGGCGCGCGGGGTCGAGGCCGGCCGGGGAGCCGGGCTGCGGCACCCCGTCGATCAGGTGCGCGAGGGAGCCGGAGTGCAGGGCGGCCAGGGCGGCGCGCAGACGGGACCGTTTCCGGGTGTCCAGGGCCTCGTAGGCCTCCTCCGGGGTGAGCCAGCGCGCCTCGGTGACCTCCCCGTCCGGGAAGGAGAGGGTGGAGGCCTCCTCGGGCGTGAGCGGGCCGACGAGGTGGACGTGGACGACGAGGGAGCGGCCGAGCGGCCCCGGCGGGCGGGAGTCCACGGCGAGCAGCCGCCCGACCGGCACGCTCAGGTCCAGCTCCTCCTTCAGCTCGCGGGCCAGCCCCTCTTCCGGTGTCTCGGTGTCCTTCACGCCCCCGCCCGGGAGCTCGAGCTCCGCCTTGTACGAGGTGGTGAGGACGAGGACCCGACCGCGCGGATCCAGCACGACCCCGGTGGCGGCGACGAGGGGCGAGGGCTGGGCGGCGTAGTGGGCGCGGACCGAGTCGGTGTACGGGGACGCGGAGGGCGGCGGGGTAGGGGTAGGGGGCGGGGTTGGCGTCGGAGTCGGGGGCTGGTCCGGCACGGGGGCTCCTGGTGATGCGGGGGGCCGTACGAGGTGGGGTACGAGGCGGCGGGCACGGTGATCCGTACCCACTCGGGGCGCGTCCATGGGGTGGACCTCGGCGGGAGTGCCCGTCGTACGCCGGCGCGGGGTCAGGCCCGGGCGAGGAGCAGGCCGCCCATCGTGACCATGGTCGCCGCGACGAGCCCGTCCAGGGCGCGCCAGGCCGCGGGCTTGCCGAGCGGGCCGCTGAGCAGCCGGGCGCCGTAGCCGAGCGCGCCGAACCAGGCGAGGCTCGCCAGGACGGCCCCGGCGCCGAAGGCCCAGCGCAGGTCGCCGCGGCCGGCGGCGATGGACCCGAGCAGCAGCACGGTGTCGAGGTACACGTGCGGGTTGAGCCAGGTCATGGCCAGGCAGGTCAGCACCACGCGTCGGGTGGTGGCGGAGCCGGCGGCCCTGCCGGTGGCGTCCGCGGTGAGGGCGGCGCCCGGGTCGGGGCGCAGCACCCGGCGGGCGGCCAGGGCTCCGTAGCCGATCAGGAAGGCGCCGCCGACGAGTCCGACGAGGGTGAGGGCGGGCGGCCAGGCGGTGACGAACGCGCCGACGCCGGCCACGCCGAGGGCGATCAGGGCCGCGTCCGAGAGGGCACAGATGGCGACCACGGCGAGGACCGACTGGCGGCGCACGCCCTGGCGCAGGACGAAGGCGTTCTGGGCGCCGATGGCGACGATGAGCGAAAGTCCGGTGCCGAAGCCCGCGAGGGCGGCCGGGATGATGCCGTGGTTCATGTCTTCGACCGTAGGTGGCGGCGCGGCGAGGAGTACAGCTAAAGATTCTTACCTACCATTAGCCGCTGTGATGGATGAGCTGCCTGTGGACCAGGTGCGGACCCTGCTCGCGGTGATCGACGAGGGCACCTTCGACGCGGCGGCCGCCGCCCTGCACGTGACCCCCTCCGCCGTCAGCCAGCGCGTCAAGGCGCTGGAGCAGCGGACCGGACGGGTGCTGCTGATGCGGACCAAGCCCGTGCGGGCGACCGAATCGGGTGAGGTCCTCGTCCGCTTCGCCCGGCAGCTCGTCCGGCTGGAGCGCGACGCGCGGGCCGAGCTGGGCATGGCCGAGGGCCTGGGCCCGGTGCGGCTGCCGATCGCGGTCAACGCGGACTCGCTGGCCACGTGGTTCCTGCCCGCGCTGACGAGGGTGCCGCAGGACCCGCCGGTCTGCTTCGAACTGCACCGGGAGGACGAGGCGCACGCGACCGAACTGCTGCGGGACGGGCGCGTGATGGCGGCGGTCACCTCGCAGCCGGTGCCCGTGGCGGGGTGCACGGTGCGCAGGCTCGGGCTCGTGCGGTACCTGCCCGTCGCGAGCCCGGACTTCGCGGCGCGGCATCTGCGGGACGCGGTGGAGCGGGACCTCCGGGAGGCGCCGGTCGTCGTGTTCGACCGGCTGGACCTGCTCCAGGACGAGTTCGTACGGGTGCTGACGGGGGACGCGGCGGCCACGGCGTCCGCGGTACGGCACTACGTGCCGACGTCGGAGGGGTTCTGCGACGCGGCGGTCGCCGGGCTGGGCTGGGCGATGCTGCCGATGGTGCAGGCCGACCCGTTGCTGGAGGCGGGGGAGCTCGTGGTGATCGCACCCGGGCGGAGCCTGGACATCGCGCTCTACTGGCAGCAGTGGAAGCTGGACTCGCCCGCGCTGTCGACGGTGGCGGAGGCGGTCGCGCGGGCGGCCGCGGGGGCGCTCGGCTAGGGGGCCTGGCTGGGGGGTGTCCCGGCGGGGCCGGACCCCTTGGCCTGCGAGGACCGGCCGGGGGAGGGCTTAGGCTGCGGGCATGGAGTCCTACACGATCGGCCAGGCGGCGCGGCTGCTCGGCGTCAGCGTAGACACGGCCCGGCGGTGGGCCGACGCGGAAAGGTTCCCGACGCGTCGGGACGGTACCCGGCGGATGGTCGACGGGCCGGACCTCGCCGCGTTCTGCGTGGAGGTCGCGCAGGAGGACGGCGAGGGGGAAGCCCCGTACACCTCGGCGCGCAACGCCTTCGCCGGCATCGTGACGGGCGTGAAGCTGGGCACGGTCGACGCGCAGGTGGAGATCCAGGCCGGACCGCACCGCGTCGTGTCGCTGCTGACCCGGGAGGCCGTGGAGGAACTCGGCCTGGAGGTCGGAGCGAGGGCGACGGCGCGGGTGAAGTCCACGAGCGTCTTCATCGACCGGTCCTGAGGGCCGGGCTGCCTGAGCGCCGGGCCTGAGGGCGGGGCGTTCATGCGGTCCGCGTGCCGGTGGCACACTGGCCGCTGATCCGCCGAAGGGGAGTACGTCCGTTGTCCATGTTCAGCAACCTGCGCCGGGCCGTGCGCCGCAGCTACAAGCGGGCCGTCGACCTCAGCCACCCGGCCCGCTCCCCGCTCGGCAGCGCCGTCGTCAACTGCATCGTCTACCGGGGCGGCGTGCGCCAGGACGGCCACGGCCACGCCGACGTGGGCGAGGCGCTGCGCCGCGTCCGCAAGACGGGCGAGGGCTTCGTCTGGATCGGGCTGCACGAGCCCTCGCAGGAGGAGTTCGCCGGGCTCGCCGAGCTGCTCGGCCTGCACCCGCTCGCCGTCGGGGACGCGGTCCAGGCCCACCAGCGGCCCAAGATCGAGCGCTACGACGAGACCCTCTTCGCCGTGTTCAAGACGGTGCGGTACGTGGAGCACGAGGAGCTGACCTCGACCAGCGAGGTGGTGGAGACCGGCGAACTGATGGCCTTCGCGGGCGCCGACTTCGTCATCACCATCCGGCACGGCGGCCGCGGCACCCTCGGGTCGGTCCGCGAGGAGCTGGAGGCCTTCCCCGAGCACCTGGCCAAGGGGCCGGTCGCGGTCCTGCACGCACTGGCCGACCACGTGGTCGACGAGTACGTGGCCGTCACGGACGCGGTGCAGAACGACATAGACGACGTCGAGACCATGGTCTTCAGCGAGCACGGCGGCCGCGGGGACGCCGGCCGGATCTACCAGCTCAAGCGCGAACTGCTGGAACTGCGCAGGGCGGTGGCCCCGCTGGGCCGGCCGCTCCAGCAGCTGAGCACCCTGCCCATTCCCGTCATCCCGCCGGAGATGCGCACCTACTTCCGGGACGTCGCCGACCATCTGACCCGTGCCACCGACCAGATCGGCGCGTACGACGCCCTCCTGGACTCGATACTGCAGGCCCATCTCGCGCAGGTGACCGTCGCCCAGAACGAGGACATGCGCAAGATCACCGCGTGGGCGGCCATCATCGCCGTCCCCACGATGGTCTGCGGGGTCTACGGCATGAACTTCGAGCACATGCCCGAACTGAAGTGGACCTACGGATATCCCTTCGTGCTCGGCGTGATGGCCGTCGCGTGCTTCGTCATCCACCGGGGCTTCCGGCGCAACGGCTGGCTCTGACCGCACCCGGCTCTGACCGCGCACCCGGCCGTGACCGCACCCGGCCGTGGAGATCGGCTGGACCTTCCTGGCCGCGTCCCGGCAGCGCAGCGGCGCCACGCGGAGGCCTGGAGGTCCACCCGGAGCGGGGCGTACCGGGGCCTTGAGGTGGTGCGACTTCTGGTAGTAAAGTTTCCTAACGAAGTCGCCCGAGCATCAACTCCCTCATGGAGGCACTGTGTTCACCCCCCACCGCAAGCGACTGGCCGTAAGTACCCTGCTCGGCGCCGCCCTTCTCGCCGTGCCCGTCACCGCCCACGCGACCGCCGCCGCCCCCACCGCGGCACCGGCCTCCGCGCAGGTGTCGGCCGCCGCCGTCGGACTCGACGATCCGGTGAAGAAGGACATCGCCATGCAGATCGTCTCCAGTGCCGAGAACTCCTCGCTGAACTGGAAGGCGCAGTACAAGTACATCGAGGACATAGACGACGGCCGCGGCTACACGGCGGGCATCATCGGCTTCTGTTCCGGCACCCACGACATGCTCGAACTCGTCGAGTACTACACGCAGATCAAGCCGGGCAACGTGCTCGCCAAGTACCTCCCCGCCCTGCGGAAGGTCGACGGCAGCGACTCGCACGCCGGACTCGACCCCAACTTCACCAAGGACTGGGTGAAGGCGGCCTCCGACTCCGACTTCAAGAAGGCCCAGAACCACGAGCGCGACCGGGTCTACTTCAACCCGGCCGTGAGCCGCGGCAAGTCCGACGGGGTCGGCGTGCTCGGCCAGTTCATCTACTACGACGCCATCGTCATGCACGGCGACGGCGACGACTCCACCAGCTTCCGCAACATCCGCAAGCGCGCCCTCTCCAAGGCCAAGCCCCCGGCCCAGGGCGGCAACGAGAAGACCTGGCTCAACGCCTTCCTCGACGCCCGGGTCTGGGCGATGAAGCAGGAGGAGGCGCACAGCGACACCAGCCGCGTCGACACCGCCCAGCGAGTGTGGGTCAAGAAGGGCAACCTGAACCTCAACACCCCCCTGGACTGGAAGGTTTACGGGGACCCGTTCCACATCGGCTGACCGCTCCGAGGAGCGCGAGGCGGCGGTCCGGGGCGCACTCCCCTCCCTCCCCGGGCCGCCGCCCGCCGCCGCACCCACCACCCCACGAGCACGGCCGCGCCCGCCAGCCCGTACGCCACCGGGATCGTCGCCCCGCCCAGCGCGCGCACCGAGACGTACGCCGCCGCCCCGGCGACCGCCACCCCCAGCCACTCGGCGCGGCCGTCCAGCGCCACCAGCGCGATCAGCAGCAGCGCGTACCAGGAGTACCCCGGCGTCATCAGCAGGAACGCCGTACCCGTCACCAACAGCGCCGCGCTCCAAGGCTGTTCGGGATCGCCGCGCCGCCAGACGTACGCCGTCACCGCCAGCATCCCGACCGCGACCGCGGGCACCGACCAGGAGTCCGGGAGCACGAGGCGCAGCAGCGCGTAGCGGCCGCCCGCGCCCGGGTCCTCGTACCCCTCCTCCTCGGCGTAGCCGCCCAGGTAGCCGAAGACCGATGCGCGGGAGACCAGCACGTACGGCAGGTACGCCAGGCCCACCACCGCGGCCGCGGGCAGCAGCAGCGCCGCCGCGTCCCGCCACCGCCGTACGCCGGCCAGCGCACCCGGAAGCAGCACCGCGGGCAGCAGCTTCGCCGCGATCGCCAGCCCGAACAGGGCTCCGCCGAGGGCGCGTCGGCGCACCACCACCCCCAGCGCCGCCACCGACAGCAGGACGGCGAGCACATCGACGTGCGCGTTGTTCACCGCCTCCACCGCCACCGCCGGACACCAGGCCCAGTACGCGGCGGTACGCAGCCGCGCGCCCCGGCGGCGCTGGACCAGCAGCAGCGCCCCGGTGACGGCGAGCGCCAGCAGGGCCCCTCCGGTCTGCAGGGCCTTGTGCCGCACGCCCGCCGGAGACAGGGCGTGGACCAGCCCGAAGTACCCCTCCGCGGCGGGCGGGTAGACGGTGTGGACGGACGGCCGGTTGATGCGGGTACACACCCCGGGCTCGATGCCCACCCGGTCGGGCCCGGCGCAGGCGGCCGCGCCGCGCGGGAACAGCCAGTCGTCGCGCAGGGCGCGCAGCGCCGGATCGGCGGGGGCGTGGTCGTACGGGGAGATCCCGGCGGCCTGCACCCGCCCGTCCCAGGCGTAGCGGAAGGAATCGGTGCTGGTCAGCGGCGGCCCGGCGAGCCCGGCCGCGCAGACGGCCAGGGCGCCGGCCAGCACGAGCGGGACCACGTACCGCTCCGGCACCCGGCGCAGCGACCAGGCGGCTGCGCCGAACAGCGTCCAGGCGGCCGCGTACCACCAGGTGAGCCGCGCCGGGTCGGCGAAGTAGCCCTCCTCGCGGACGGCGGGGACGAGGACGGCGGTCAGCGCGGCGAGCAGCAGCACGGTCAGGAGGGTCCGGGCGCGGGGGTGGTCCATACGGGCCAGCCTGGCAGCGCGGGACGCCGCCGGGCGGGCGACCGGGCCCGGCGTCCGCGTTTCGTAAGGTGTCGGGCCGCCCGCGCGGGGTCCGGCGGCGCTCTCATGGAGGGCATGACTCCGCCCGTACCTCCGATTCCACCGGTGTCGCCACCGCCGCCGCCCCCTGCGCCGCCGGAACCGGCCTCGCGCTTCCCGTTCCGGCCGCCCTCCTTCGGCGGCCGCCTGCATGACGCCCGTACCGCCACCTCGCTGGGCCGCTGGCTCGGCGCGGCCTTCGCCGTCTGCTTCCTGACCGGCCTGATCAGCCACTACCTCCAGCACCCGCCCGGCTGGGCCGCGGACTCGCTGCCCAGCCGCCCGGTCTGGGGCTACCGGCTCAGCCAGGGCCTGCACATCGCCACCGGGCTCGCGGCGATCGTGCTCCTGCTGGCCAAGCTCTGGGCGGTGTACCCGAGGCTGTTCGTGTGGCCCCCGGTGCGCGGTGTCCGGCACGGGCTGGAGCGCCTGTCGGTGGCGGTGCTCGTGGCCTCCGCCGTCCTCCAGGTCTTCACCGGACTCCTCAACATCGCCGAGTGGTACCCGTGGCCGTTCGGCTTCATCCAGACGCACTTCGCCCTCGCCTGGGTGGTGACCGGCTCACTGCTCCTCCACCTGGCCGTCAAGGCCCCGGAAATCAAAGCCCATTGGAGCCGCCGTTCACCAGGGACGCTCCAACTCCCCGCGCAGGACGGCCCGGACCGGCGCTCCCTGATGCTCGGTGTCGGCGCGGCCGTCGGAGCCGTCACCCTCACCACCGTCGGGCAGTCCTTCACCCCGCTGAAGCGCCTCGACCTGCTCGCACCCCGCCACCCCGACCACGGACCGCAGGGGCTCCCGGTCAACCGCACGGCCGCGGCGGCCGGCGTCACCGAACGGGCCGTACGGGACTGGCGGCTGGAGGTGCGGGGCCCCACCCCCTACACCCTGACGCTGGATCAACTCCGGTCCCTGCCAAGGGCGCAGGCGCGGCTGCCGATCGCGTGCGTGGAGGGCTGGAGCGTGGAAGCGCGCTGGAGCGGAGTGCGGATCCGCGACCTGATGGCGCGGGCGGGCGCCCCGCCCGGGGCCGGGCTGAGGGTCACCTCGATGGAAACGGGCGGCGCGTACCGGGTGATGGACATGGGCCGGGACTACGCCGAGGACCCGCTGACCCTGCTCGCGCTGGAACTGAACGGCCAGACCCTGACCGCCGACCACGGCTACCCGGCGCGCGTCATCGCGCCGAACCGGCCCGGGGTCCTGCAGACCAAGTGGGTCACCCTGCTGGAGGTCCTGTGAAGGGCGTGCGCCTGTTCCTGGGCGGGGCCGGGCTGCTGCTGATCGCCATCGGCGGCCGGCTGCTGGCGGACCTGCCCGACCCCTTCGACGTACTCGTGTGGATGGGCGGGGCGGTCGTCCTGCACGACGGGATCATCGCGCCCCTCGTCCTGGCGGCCGGCCTCGCGGTCGCCGCGGTGCCCGCACGGGGCCTCGTACGGGGAGCCCTGCTCACGGCGGGGGTGCTCGTCCTGGTCACCCTGCCCCTGCTGCTGCGACCGGGGACGCCGCCGAACCCGTCGGCCCTGCCGCTGCCGTACGGGCGGAACCTGCTCCTGGTGCTCGCCGCGGTGGCGGTGGCCGCCGGAGCCGCGGCGGCCACCGGCCGGTGGCGGCGCTCCCGGCCGCGTTCCCCCGGAGCCGGCGCGCGAGGTGACGAGGCGGCGCGGTGACGGGCGAACCGGCGTGGTGTCAGCCGCCGCCCCGCTCGACCGGGATCCACAGCTGGGAGCCGGTCTCCGCGCCGACCTCCACCGGCCGCGTCCGCAGCAGCTCCGGACCCGGCCGGCTCGTGTACGGGTTCGACGGGAACCACTGGGTGAACACGTCGCGCCACAGGTCCTGGAGGGCGCTCGGATAGGGCCCGTGGTTGTCGAAGACCGCCCAGGTCCCGGCCGGCACCTCCAGGGCGTCGAGCTCCTCGGCGGTCGTCCCGGGTCCGGTCACCACGCCGACCCAGTAGTCCACCTCGGCTCCCTCCTCCCGGCTGTCGGTCAGGTGCACCACCGCAGACAGGACCCCCTCCGGCTCCAGGCCGGCCAGTTCCTTCATCCGTACGACCGCCCGCTCGTCCAGGCTCTCCACATGGGCCGTGGCGGCCGCGTTGGTCCCGTCGTGCACGAGGGGGACCCGGGCCTTCCTGCCGAGGACCCGGAACGCCTCCTTCTCCACGATCCGGTACCGCATCGTCGTGCTTCCCTCGACGACGACCCGGAAGGACATGCGCGGCTGCGCCGTGAGCACCGCGCCCGTGCGCCGGGCCTCGCCCGGTCCGATGCCGTGCACCGAGCGGAACGCCCGGGCGAACGCCTCGCCCGAGCCGTACCCGTACCGCACCGCCACGTCGAGCAGCGTCAGCTCCCCGGCCAGCACCTCGGCCCCGGCGAGGGTCATCCGCCGGCGCCGTACGTAGACCGGGAGCGGCATCCCGGCGAGCGCGGAGAACAACCGGCGGAAGTGGTACTCCGACACCGCGGCGATCCGGGCCACCTCGGCCATGTCGATGTCCTGGTCGAGGCGGGACTCCAGGTGCTCCAACGCCTGGTTCAGCCGCTCCAGCACGCTGTCCGTCCTTCCGTTCCCACCCGACACATCCCGTGCGGGAATTGTCGGGCGGCACCACGTGGCGCTGCCCGAGGCTTACGTCCATGAACGACATTAAGGGATATTGCGAGCCGCGGTTCGGCGCCGTCCGCGAGGCACTCGCGGGGCTGCTGGCCAAGGAGGACGTGGGCGCCTCGGCGGCCGTCTACCTCGACGGCGAGCCCGTGGCCGACCTCTGGGGCGGGTACGCCGACGCGGACCGCCGCGTCGGCTGGGAGAGCCCCACCCTCACCTGCGTGAACTCGACGACCAAGAACATGACGGCCCTGTGCGCGCTGATCCTCGCCGACCGGGGCCTCCTCGACCTGTCCGCTCCGGTCGCCGCCTACTGGCCCGAGTTCGCCGCGGCGGGCAAGGAGGGCGTGCTCGTACGGCACGTGCTGTCGCACACGGCGGGGCTGGCGGACCTGCCCGGGGTGAGGGCGGTCGGAGAGCTCTACGACTGGGAGGCCGTGACGGCGCGGCTCGCCGCGCAGGCGCCCGCATGGGAGCCGGGAACGGCCGCCGGCTATCACGCGCTCACCTTCGGCTTCCTCATCGGCGAGATCGTCCGCCGCGTCACCGGCCGCGGTATCGGCGAGTTCTTCGCGGAGGAGGTGGCCGGGCCGCTGGGCGCGGATTTCCACATCGGACTCTCCGCGGAGCACGACCACCGCGTCGCACCGCTGATCCCGCCGCCGTCACTGACCGACGCGTACGCCGCCGCCGCGCCGCCCGGACCGGACGGCGCACCCCGGGAGAGCGCCGGCGTCGCCGTCCGGGTCAGGGACGTCAACGCCGCGGCCTGGCGCCGCGCGCAGATCCCCGCGGTGAACGGCTACGGCAACGCCCGCTCCGTCGCCCTGGTCCAGTCGGTCCTGGCGAACCGGGGAACGGCCGGCGGGGTGCGGCTGCTGTCCCCCCGGGGGTGCGAGCCCGCGTGGCAGGAGGTGTTCAGCGGTCCGGACCGCGTGCTGGGGACGCCGATGTCCTGGACGGCGGGCTTCGGGAAGTTCGGCAACACCTTCGGCTGGGGCGGCTGGGGCGGCTCGCTCGTCGTGAGCGATCCCGACGCACGGATGACGGTGGCCTACGTCATGAACCAGATGCTCGACCGGGAGCGGCAGCCGGACGACCGCGGCATGGAGATCGTCATGGCCGCGTACGGCGGACTCCGCTGACGGCGGGGCGGCCCGGGCCCGGCCACCGCCCCCTGATCCGCTACGGGGCCACGGCCCCGCGCGTCAGCACGGTGAAGGCCCGGCCCGACGCCGTCCACCGGCCGGCCGGCACCCAGTCCGCGGCCGCCGCGTGCCGGGCCAGGGCCGCCGGGCCGACGCGGGCCCAGGGGAACGGCGCCCCGAGGCCGCCGCGGCCGTCGGCCACCCGGACCTCGCAGCGTTCGTCCACGTCGGCCCCGGTCTCCGTCTGCGCGCACTCCACGATCAGTGAGCCGGTCACCGCGAGCACCTCGGCCGTCCGGCGCAGCAGCGCGGCGGGGTCGCCGCCGATGCCGATGTTCCCGTCGATGAGCAGCGCCGTGTCCCAACGGCCTTCGCCGGGAAGGGTGTCGAAGACCGACCGGTGCAAGGCGGCGGCGCCCGAGCGGGCGGTCCGGGCCACCGCCTCCGGGCTGACGTCGATGCCCAGGGCCCGGTGGCCGCGGGCGGCGAGCGCGGAGACCAGCCGGCCGGGGCCGCAGCCGATGTCGAGGACGGCGCCCCGGCAGCGGCCCAGCACCGTCCGGTCGGCGCCGTCCGGAGCCTCGCACCAGCGCTCCACGTCCAGTGGGAGCAGCCACCCGTCGCCCCGCCGCAGGTAGAGCGGCCCCCGGCCGCGGCGCAGGGCCACCGTGTACGGATCGGCCGACCAGGCCGTGACCGGGCCGCCGGCCCGGGCCCCGCCCGAGGTGAGCGTGGTCATCGCGGCACCGGCCGGGTGAGGCGCGGGGTGAGGTCCGCCAGCCGCGCGGCGAAGGCGCCCGCCGGGGCCTCGGCGGCGACCAGGCGGGCGTCCCCGGCGGTGTCGACGTCCCGCAGGACGCGCAGCCGGCCGGTGCGCAGCCCGGCCGCGCGCAGCCGTTCGTACTGGACCGCGCCCGTCTCGGGGACCGACATCGGTACTCCGCGCAGCAGCGCGGGGTCCGGGACGGCCAGTCCGAGCGCCCAGAACCCGCCGTCGGCGGCGGGCCCGAACCAGGCCCCGTACGCCGACCAGTCGACGTCCAGCAGCTCCGGGGTGACCTGCGGGGTGTCCATGCCGATCAGCAGCGCCGGGCCGTCACAGGCCCCGAACGCGGCGGCGAGCCGCAGATCCAGGCTCCCGGCGCACTGCGGGACCACCTCGAAGCCCGGCGGCAGCCACGGGCCGGGGCGCCCCTCCAGGACCAGGACCCGGCGCCGGGCGGGGGCCGCGGCCACGGCGGCGAGGGTGTCGGCGAGCGCGGCCTCGGCCAGCGCGGCCGCCTCGGCCGGGGTGAACGGCGGGGTGAGCCGCGTCTTGACCCGGCCCGGGACCGGCTCCTTCGCGATCACCAGCAGGGTGGTCACGCTCATCGCGCACCGCCGGAGGGCGTGCGGCCGGAGGGTGCACCGCCGGAGGCCGCGCCCGCGCCCGCACCGGCCCGGCCGGTAGCGCGGCCGTCGGCCGGCTGCGCCAGGACCCGGCTCATGTCGCGCACCGCCTGCCAGGTGCCCCGCCAGGTGCCCGTCACCTTCGACTTCCCCGAGCGCGGCAGGTACGGCACGTCCACCTCCCGGATCCGCCAGCCCGCGTCCGCGGCCCGGACCACCATCTGCAACGGGTAGCCGGAGCGCCGGTCCGAGAGGTCCAGCCCGAGCAGGCCCTCCCGGCGCGCGGCCCGCATCGGGCCCAGATCGCGCAGCCGCAGCCCGGTCCGCCGCCGCAGCAGGCGGGCCAGCGCCAGGTTCCCGGCCCGGGCGTGCGCCGGCCAGGCGCCGCGTCCCTGGGGACGGCGGCGGCCGAGCACCAGATCGGCCTCGCCCGCGGCGACGGCCGCCACGAAGCCGGTCAGCAGCCCGGGGTCCAGCGAGGCGTCGCAGTCGCAGAAGCAGACGACGTCCGCCTCGGCGGCGAGCAGCCCGGCGTGGCAGGCGGCGCCGAAACCGCGCCGGGACTCGGTGACCACGGTCGCGCCGAGGGACCGCGCGAGCTCGGCGGAGCCGTCGGTGGAACCGTTGTCCACGACCAGGGCCCGCCAGCCGTCCGGGATGCGCGCGAGGACCCAGGGCAGGGCCCCGGCCTCGTTGAGACAGGGAAGTACGACGTCTACCGTCACGGTTTCGCTCACGGATTCACCGTAGGAACCGCGGCCCCGCAAAAGGGCCGTGGACTCCTTACGAAACGCGGACGTCGCCCCCGTGGAGGCGCTCCGGGGTCCGGGCCGGCGCCCGCGGGTGGGAGGCTGGACGGTATGAGCGGTGACGGCGGGAGCAGCAGCAGCAGCAGTGGCGGCGGCGGCGGGGGCGGTGCGGAGCCGGCGCCCGTGCCCGCGCCCGCGCGGATCCTGGTCGTCGACGACGACCCGACGGTGGCGGAGGTCGTCACCGGCTACCTGAGGCGCGCCGGCTACACGGTGGAGAGCGTCGCGGACGGCCCGGCGGCGCTCGCCCGCGCCGGCCTGTTCCGGCCGGACCTGGTCGTACTGGACCTCATGCTGCCGGGTCTGGACGGGCTGGAGGTGTGCCGCAGGCTCCGTGCGGCCGGCCCCTTGCCGGTGATCATGCTGACCGCGCGGGGCGACGAGGACGACCGGATCGCGGGACTGGAACTGGGCGCCGACGACTACGTCACGAAACCCTTCAGCCCGCGGGAGCTGGTCCTGCGGGTCTCTTCGGTGCTGCGGCGCGCGGCGGCGGCCGGAGCCGCGACGGCCTCGGAGCCCGGCGGGGGAGGGGTCCGGCTCACGGCCGCCGGGATCACCCTCGATCCGACCACCCACCGGGCCGCGAAGGACGGGCACGAACTGGCGCTCACCGTCCGGGAGTTCGACCTGCTCGCGCACTTCCTCCGGCATCCCGGGCAGGCGCACGGGCGGGAGGAGCTGATGCGCGAGGTGTGGGGCTGGGACTTCGGCGACCTGTCGACGGTGACGGTGCACGTACGCCGCCTGCGCGCCAAGGTCGAGGAGGACCCGGGGCGGCCGAAACTGATCCAGACGGTGTGGGGCGTCGGCTACCGCTTCGAACCGGGCGGGGTGGCCGCGGCATGAGGGACATACTGCTCATCGCGCTGTTCGCGTTCGGCGGGGCCGTGTGCGCGGGGGCGCTCGGCGCGCTCGTGCTGAGGCTGGTGCGGCACCGGTCGGTCGCGGTGTCCCTGACGGTGATCGCCGCCGTGACGGTCACCGCGATGCTGGCCGGGACGCTCGCCGTGGCCCAGGCGATGTTCCTCTCCCGGCACGACCTCGGGGTGGTCACCCTGGTGGTGGCGATGGCGGCGGTGGTCTCGCTGGCCGTGGCACTGCTGCTGGGCCGGTGGGTGGTGGCCCGCAGTCGGGAACTGTCGCTAGCCGCACGGGACTTCGGCGACGGCGGCAGTTTCGCGGCGCCGCCGGGGCTGGCGACGGCGGAGCTGGCTTCACTGTCAAGGGAGTTGGCGGCGACCAGCGAGAAGCTGGCGGTGTCCCGGGAACGGGAGCGCGCGCTCGAGACCTCCCGGCGGGAGCTGGTGGCCTGGATCTCGCACGATCTGCGGACCCCGCTGGCGGGTCTGCGGGCGATGTCCGAGGCGCTGGAGGACGGCATGGCGGAGGATCCGGCGCGGTACCACCGGCAGATCCGCACCGAGGTGGACCGGCTGAACTCCATGGTCGGGGACCTCTTCGAACTGTCCCGCATCCACGCGGGGGCGCTGGCGCTGAGCCCGAGCCGGATGTCGGTGTACGACCTGGTCGGCGACGCGCTGTCCGGGGTGCATCCGCTGGCGCGGGAGCGCGGGGTGCTGCTCGACGGCGGAGCGGTGGACCGGGTGCCCGTGGAGGTGGACGGCAAGGAGATGACCCGGGTCCTGGCCAACCTGCTGATCAACGCGATCCGGCACACGCCGGCCGACGGGACGGTGGCGATCGCGGCCTCGGTACGGGAGGACGGCGGAGCGGTGGTCGTCTCCGTGACCGACGGCTGCGGCGGGATCCCCGCGGAGGACCTGCCGCGGGTCTTCGACACGGGCTGGCGGGGCACTCCCGCGCGGACGCCTCCCGCGGGGGTGACATCGGTCCCGGCGCCTCCGGCGGGGGCGGGGCTGGGGCTGGCGATCGTACGGGGCATCGTGGAGGCGCACGCGGGGCGGGCGGCGGTGCGGAACGTTCCCGGAGGGTGCCGGTTCGAGGTGACCCTGCCGGTGCCGGCCTGAGCCCTGGCCGGGCGGAGCGGCTTGATGGTGCTCCCCGTCGTGGGCGGGCGCGGCGCCGTTGCCGGGGACCAGCCCCCGGACCCCCGCGCCTCAAACGCCGACGGGGCTGATTTACGCGTGCGCGAAGTCCGTCATTCCCTTCGTGAAGTCGACTTCGGGGCGCCAGCCCAGGTCCGCGCGCAGCCGGTGGGAGTCGGCCGTGATGTGGCGGACGTCGCCGAGGCGGAATTCGCCGGTGACGACGGGGGCGGGGCCGCCGTGGGCCGTGGCCAGGGCGGTGGCCATCTCGCCGACCGTGTGCGGGGTTCCGCTGCCGGTGTTGTAGGCGGTGCACACGCCGAGCGGGGTCGCGGCCTCCAGGGCCAGGGCGTTGGCCTCCGCGACGTCCGTCACGTGGACGAAGTCCCGCCGCTGGCCGCCGTCCTCGTACACCTGCGGGGCCTCGCCCCGCGCCAGCGAGGAGCGGAAGAAGGAGGCCACGCCCGCGTACGGGGTGTCGCGCGGCATCCCCGGCCCGTACACGTTGTGGTAGCGCAGCGACACCGCCCGGCCGTCCACGCACCGAGCCCAGGAGGCCGCCAGGTGCTCCTGGGCCAGCTTCGTGGTCGCGTACACGTTGCGCGGATCCGTCGGGGCGTCCTCGGCCACCAGCCCGGGCGCCAGCTCCGAGCCGCACACGGGGCAGTGCGGTTCGAAGCGGCCGGCGGCCAGGTCCGCGGTGCGGCGCGGACCTGGCCGCACGACCCCGTGGCGCGGGCACTCGTACCGGCCCTCCCCGTAGACCACCATCGAGCCGGCGAGGACCAGGTCCCGGACCCCGCCGTCCGCCATCGCGGCCAGCAGCACCGCCGTGCCGAGGTCGTTGTGGGAGACGTACGCCGGGGCGTCCGCGAAGTCCTTGCCGAGGCCGACCATCGCGGCCTGGTGGCAGACGGAGTCCACGCCGCGCAGGGCGGCCCGTACGGCCTCCGGGTCCCGGACGTCGGCCCGTACGAACGCGACGCCGTCCGCCGGGGGGACGAGGTCCAGGACGAGGGGATCGTGGCCGCGAAGACGCAGAGTGGTAACGATGTGGGAGCCGATGAACCCGGATCCGCCGGTGACGAGTACGCGCATGGCGGGGACGCTACGGAATTCCGGGGGTCGGTGGGGTGTACCACGCCTTGCCGTAAGACTTCCGTCAGCTCATTTCGTCACGGGCGGTGAGGAGATGGGGGCAGGGGGTCCCAAGTTGCGTCCGGTACCGGTGTGTTTGCGCGGCCGAGCGGCGAAAAGTAACCCTTTTGGTGCCTTGCCAACTGGCTTGACCGCGACGTAAGCGGGGCATAAGTTCTGCCCCGGCTCGCTCCATCGGGGACCGGCCGGCACACCGTCTCTTGGGGGGACCCATGCACTACTACACCGACGTCCTGAAGAAGTACGCCGTCTTCTCCGGCCGCGCGCGCCGCCAGGAGTACTGGATGTTCGTCCTCTTCGACATCGCCGCTCTGATCATCGCCGCCGTCATCGACGGTGTCCTCGGCACCTCCCCGTGGATCTACCTGCTCTACGCGGTGGCCACCTTCCTTCCGGGTCTCGGCCTCTCCATCCGCCGGCTGCACGACCTCGGCAAGTCCGGCTGGTGGCTCCTCATCGCTCTGGTCCCGCTCGTCGGCGGCATCTGGCTGCTGGTCCTGACCGCCACCGAGGGTCAGCCGAACCCGAACCAGTACGGCCCGAGCCCCAAGGCCGTCCACGCCTGAGCAGGCGGGCAGTCGTAGTACCGGAGCGCCGCCCCTGGCTGGAAACAGCCGGTGGCGGCGCTCCGCCGTTTCCGGGAGCGCCGGGCCCTCCCGGCCACCGAGAGTGACGCGCGTCTCGCACGGGCTTGCGCCGGGGGGCTGTCCAGACCGGCCCGATCACGAGATATCTTGATGTCGAGCAATGTTGCAGACGAGAGACGCAGACTGTGGAGCGGAGCATCCGGTGACTGACTCGACCATCATCTACACGCACACTGACGAGGCCCCGGCCCTCGCGACGTATTCGTTCCTGCCTGTCATCCAGGCGTACGCGTCGACGGCCGGTGTGAATGTCGAGACCCGTGACATCTCCCTGGCCGGTCGGATCATCGCCAGCTTCCCCGAGTACCTGGAAGAGGGCCAGCGGATCGCGGACGCCCTCGCCGAGCTCGGCGAACTGGCGAAGACCCCGGGCGCCAACATCATCAAGCTGCCCAACGTCTCGGCGTCGATCCCGCAGCTCAAGGCCGCGGTCGCCGAGCTCCAGGGCCAGGGCTACGCGCTTCCGGACTACCCGGACGACCCGAAGAGCGACGAGGAGCGCGAGAACCGCGCCCGCTACGACAAGATCAAGGGCAGCGCCGTCAACCCGGTCCTGCGCGAGGGCAACTCCGACCGCCGCGCCCCCGCCTCGGTCAAGAACTACGCCAAGGCGCACCCGCACCGCATGGGCGCCTGGGTCTCCGAGTCGAAGACGAACGTCGCCACCATGGGCGCCGACGACTTCTGCTCCACCGAGAAGTCCGCCGTGATCGCCGAGGCCGGCACGCTGCGCATCGAGCACGCCGACGCCGACGGCGCCGTCACGGTGCTGCGCGACTCGGTACCGGTCCTCGCGGGCGAGGTCGTGGACGCGTCCGTCCTGCACGTCGACGCGCTGCGCACCTTCCTGAACGACCAGATCGAGCGCGCCAAGGCCGAGGACGTCCTGTTCTCCGTGCACCTCAAGGCCACGATGATGAAGGTCTCCGACCCGATCATCTTCGGCCACGTGGTCCGCGCCTTCTTCCCGAAGACCTTCGCCCGCTACGGCGAGACCCTGGCGGCCGCCGGCCTGTCCCCGAACGACGGCCTCGGCACCATCCTGAACGGCCTGGGCGCGCTGCCCGACGCCGACGCGATCAAGGCCTCCTTCGACGCCGAGATCGCCGAGGGCCCGGCCCTCGCGATGGTCGACTCCGACAAGGGCATCACCAACCTGCACGTCCCGTCCGACGTCATCGTCGACGCCTCGATGCCGGCCATGATCCGCACCTCCGGCCACATGTGGGGCCCGGACGGCGCCGAGGCCGACACGCTCGCCGTCCTCCCGGACAGCAGCTACGCCGGTGTCTACCAGGTCGTCATCGACGACTGCCGCACGCACGGCGCGTACAACCCGTCCACGATGGGCTCGGTGCCGAACGTCGGCCTCATGGCCCAGAAGGCCGAGGAGTACGGCAGCCACGACAAGACCTTCGAGCTGACGGCCGCCGGCACCGTCCGCGTCGTCGACGCCTCGGGCGCCACGGTCCTGGAGCAGGAGGTCGCCGCCGGCGACATCTTCCGCGCCTGCCAGACCAAGGACGCGCCGATCCAGGACTGGGTCAAGCTCGCCGTCACCCGCGCCCGCGCCACCGGCGTCCCGGCCGTCTTCTGGCTCGACGAGGGCCGCGCGCACGACGCGCAGCTGATCGCCAAGGTCAAGACGTACCTCGCCGACCACGACACCGACGGTCTGACCATCGAGATCCTGTCGCCGGTCGAGGCCACCGCGTACTCCCTGGAGCGCATCCGCCGCGGCGAGGACACCATCTCGGTGACCGGCAACGTGCTGCGCGACTACCTGACCGACCTGTTCCCGATCCTGGAACTGGGCACCAGCGCCAAGATGCTGTCGGTCGTCCCGCTGATGAACGGCGGCGGCCTCTTCGAGACCGGCGCCGGCGGCTCCGCCCCGAAGCACGTCCAGCAGCTCGTCAAGGAGAACTACCTGCGCTGGGACTCCCTCGGTGAGTTCCTCGCGCTGGCCGTCTCCTTCGAGCACCTCGCCACCACCACCGGCAACGCCCGCGCCCAGGTGCTGGCCGACACGCTGGACCGGGCGACCGGCACCTTCCTCAACGAGGACAAGTCGCCGAGCCGCAAGCTGGGCGGCATCGACAACCGTGGCAGCCACTTCTACCTGGCCCTGTACTGGGCGCAGGAGCTGTCGCGCCAGACCGAGGACCCGAAGCTGGCCGCGGCCTTCGACCCGCTGGCCAAGACGCTGGCCGAGTCCGAGGAGAAGATCGTCGGCGAGCTCATCGCCGTGCAGGGCGCTCCGGCGGACATCGGCGGCTACTACCAGCCCGACGCCGCCAAGGCCTCGGCGATCATGCGGCCGTCCGCGACGCTGAACGCGGCGCTCGCGCTCCTCGGCTGATCAGAGCCGGGTTCCACCGCTTCCACGGGTCCGCCCCGGCCGGCAATCGCCGGCCGGGGCGGACCCGTTCGTGCGCCCGGTCAGAGCCGGTGCACCCGATCCGGCGCGAAGGCCAGCGGGTCGCTCCCGGCGGCCAGGACCCGCAGCCCGGGAGCCACGGCGAGCAGCTCGCGCAGCCAGTCCACGGCCTCGGCCGCGAGGTGCTCGCAGCCGTCGAGGACGAGCAGCATGTCGCGCTCCGCCAGCCACGACGCCGCGTTGGACGTCCCGCACGGCAGGAACGGCATGCCCGGTACGCAGCCCAGCGCGGCCGTCAGGTCGCGGACCCCGAAGCGGCGGTCCATGGACACCACGGCCACGCCGTCGTAGAAATTGGACGAGAGCCGTTGCCCGATCTCCCGCACCAATTGGCTCCGGGGCTCGCGGAACCGTCCGGTGACGGTCAGCACTTTGCCCCGCCGCACGGCGGTGAAAAGACGGGACAGCTCCGCGGAGGTCGCCGGGAATGTACCGGCGCCTCTGGAATCCCTCATCGACACGATGCCCCCCTGCATGCGTGACCTGCGGCAAGAGGGTTGTTTCAAGCCGCATGAAGACGATTATGCGCCACTTTTCGCGAAAGGCCAGGGGAATTCCCTATTCCGGTGAAACGCCCCTGCCGTCCGATGATCACAGCAGTTGTACAGGTCACACACCTTTGTCCAACCCGGGGGAACGGTTGTCCGGGGGCCGGGAATCCGCTGTACTGCTGCTGTGCGGCCCGGTGTTCGGGCATGGCGCGGGCATATTCGGGGGAGGGGCCAGGATGAGTGCGGACCGGGGTCGGTCAGGGCGGGGCGCGAGGCCCGCGTCGCACCGGCGCCGTGCGGGATTCCGGCGCCGAAGACCCCTGCTGAGCCTCCTCCTGTCCGCCTTCCTCCTCGCGGGCGTCTGCGCCGCGACGGGCATCGTCTGGGACCCCCGCACCGTCGCCGACGCGCAGGCCGGCCCGGCGCCGGGCCCGGGCGGCCTCCTGCCCGCTCCCGGCGGCGACGGCCCCGCGCCCGCCGCCTCCGGCCCCGCCGCCACCGGACCGGTCACGACCGCCCCGCAGAGCCCCGGCGGGCAGCCCCCGGACCCGAAGGCCCAGGGGTCCGCCGCGGACGGCGCGCCCCGCCCCGCCGGAGCCCTGCCCTTCGACCTGCCGCAGCCGGCCGTGCTGCGCTCCGGCGCCGCCGGCAAGAAGCTGGTCTTCGCCCACTACTTCACCCCGTACCCGCTCTCCCTGGACAACGTCGGCGCCGACGCCGACTACTACACCCGCAACTACCTGAAGCCGGACGGCGAGAACGGCAAGCACGAGCGCTACGGCGGACTGCTCCGCGACCGCCCGCTGCCCGTCCCGCCCAAAGCCGGGGACTGGGAGCTCGCCAACCTCCAGCAGGAGGTCCGCACGGCCCGCGCCGCGGGCATCGACGGATTCACCCTCGACCTGCTCTCCCTGACCGGGAAGAACCGCGAACGCTCCCACCTCCTGATGGAGGCCGCCCGTTCGGTGGATCCGGGCTTCAAGGTCATGCTGATGCCGGACATGACCTCCCTGGGCACCGACGACCCGGCCGTGCTCGCCGACCTCCTCGCGGAGCTCGGCAAGGCCCCGGCCGCCCACCGGCTCCCCGACGGCCGGCTGGTCGTCTCGCCGTTCAAGGCCGAGGAGAAGAGCGTCGCCTGGTGGACCGGGGTCATGGACGTCCTGAAGAACCGGCACGGCATCCGCACCGCCTTCGTCCCGCTCTTCCTCGACTTCGGCGCGCACAGCGCCGAGTTCGAGCCCATCAGCCACGGATTCTCCGAGTGGGGCAGCCGCAGCTACGTCGGCCAGGAGAGCTCCACGCGCGACGTCCGGCGCGCCCACGCCGCGGGCAAGATCTGGATGCAGCCCGTATCGGTCCAGGACGCCCGCCCCAACCAGGGCATCTACGACGAGGCGGGCAACACCGCGACCCTGCGCGCCACATGGAACCGCGCGATCGAGGACGGGGCCGACTGGGTCCAGCTCACCACGTGGAACGACTACAGCGAGGGCAGCCAGTTCGCGCCCTCGCTGCACAACGGCCATGCCTACCTGGACCTTTCCTCGTACTACCTCACCCGGTTCAAGACGGGCGGCTGGCCGAAGATCGTCCGCGACACGCTGTACCTGAGCTCGCGCACCCAGTTCGCCGCCGCGGACCCGAGCGGCGGCCAGTCCCTCGTGATGTCGCTGCGGGGCGGCAGCGCCGCGGCCCGGGACGCGGTGGAGGTGCTGAGCTTCCTGACCGCGCCCGCGAGCATCCGTACGGCCGTGGGGGCGGCCGAGGACGCGCACGCGGCCCCGGCCGGGGTCCACTCCGAGCTGCTGCCCCTGGCTCCGGGCGCCGGCTCGGCGTCCGTGGTGCGGGGCGGCAAGGCCGGAGCCCGGGTGGAACTGCCCTACCGGGTGGACCGCACGGTGGAGGTGCAGGACCTCCAGTACTACGCCGCCACCAGCGGCCGGAGCTGAGCCCGCAGGGCTCCGGCGTAGGTCCGCAGGGCGCCGGCGCGGGTCCGCAGGGGCCGAAGTCCCTTGCCCCGGGACCTTTGTCACCCCATATGTAGTGGTGGCATGCCGCTGTCACATCTATATGTAGTGTT
The DNA here is from genome assembly GCF_057834385.1 of Streptomyces sp. GL_141. Taxonomy (NCBI): domain Bacteria; kingdom Bacillati; phylum Actinomycetota; class Actinomycetes; order Kitasatosporales; family Streptomycetaceae; genus Streptomyces; species Streptomyces sp. GL_141. The sequence goes on along the minus strand of NZ_CM174402.1, from coordinate 983,896 downwards.
GGCTCTGCCGGTTCGGCGGGGCTCCCTTCCCCCGACCGAGGCAACAGGGAACCCGGTGGGAATCCGGGACTGCCCCGCAACGGTGAGTCCGCCACGGCGGACGAGTCCGACACCTGCCGGCACGGGCCCTCAAGAGCGCCCGCCATTCTTCCGTGCCGAGCCTCGTGGGAGGGCTGCCGTGACTGCTGTCATCAATGCCGTAGAGACCGTGACCGAATACCTGGACCGCCGGGACTGGCGGGTGAACGCCAACGCCAACCAGGGCTATTCGCTCGGCGGACTCATCCTCAACGCCGCGGGCAAGGTCACCGCGAACTACTGGCTGGAACAGGTCTATCCCGCCGCCGTGGCCCGTGCCCACCGCGAGGGCGACCTCCACATCCACGACCTGGACATGCTCTCCGGCTACTGCGCCGGCTGGTCCCTGCGCACCCTGCTCACCGAGGGCTTCAACGGGGTCCCCGGCCAGATCGACTCCGCCCCGCCCAAACACCTGTCCTCGGCCGTCGGCCAGATCGTGAACTTCCTCGGCACCCTGCAGAACGAATGGGCGGGCGCCCAGGCCTTCTCCTCCTTCGACACCTGTCTCGCCCCGTACGTCCGCCTCGACAGGCTCACGTACGACCAGGTCAGGCAGTGCGTCCAGGAGCTCGTGCACAACCTCAACGTGCCCTCGCGCTGGGGCACGCAGACCCCCTTCACCAACCTCACCTTCGACTGGACCTGCCCCGAGGACCTGCGCGAACAGATCCCCGTGGTCGCGGGGGAGGAGACCGGTTTCACCTACGGCGAGCTCCAGGCCGAGATGGACATGATCAACCGGGCGTACATCGAGGTCATGACGGAAGGCGACGCCACCGGGCGGGTGTTCACCTTCCCCATCCCGACCTACAACATCACCCGCGACTTCCCCTGGGAGAGCGAGAACGCCGAGCGGCTCTTCGCGATGACCGCCAAGTACGGGCTCCCGTACTTCCAGAACTTCATCAACTCCGAGCTCGAACCCCACATGATCCGCTCCATGTGCTGCCGGCTCCAGCTCGATCTGACCGAGCTGCGGGCGCGCGGCAACGGCCTCTTCGGCAGCGCCGAGCAGACCGGCTCCCTCGGTGTGGTCACCCTCAACTGCGCCCGGCTCGGGCACCTTTACGCGGGCGACGAGCCGGGTCTGCTGGCCGGGATGGACCGGCTGTGCGAGCTCGCCCGGGACAGCCTCGAACTCAAGCGGATCACCGTCCAGGACCTGATCGACGGCGGTCTCTTCCCGTACACCAAGCGGTACTTGGGCACCCTGCGCAACCACTTCTCCACCATCGGGGTCAACGGCGTCAACGAGATGATCCGCAACTTCAGCGCGGACGCCCACGACATCACCACCCCCGAGGGCCACGCCCTCGCGGTCCGCCTCCTGGACCGGGTCCGGGCCCGGATGGTGGACTTCCAGGAGAGCACCGGCCACCTGTACAACCTGGAGGCCACCCCCGCCGAGGGCACGACGTACCGCTTCGCGAAGGAGGACCGGGCCCGCTTCCCCGGCATCCTCCAGGCCGGCACCGACGCCAACCCGTACTACACCAACTCCTCCCAGCTGCCCGTCGGCTGGACCGACGACCCCTTCGAGGCGCTGGAGCGCCAGGACGAACTGCAGGGCAAGTACACGGGCGGCACCGTCCTGCACCTGTACACCCCCGAGCGGATCCCGACGGCGGAGGCCTGCCGCGAACTGGTCCGGCGCTCGCTGGAGACCTTCCGGATCCCGTACCTGACGGTGACCCCCACCTTCTCCATCTGCGCGGACCACGGCTACCTGGAGGGGGAGCGGCCCCACTGCCCCACGTGCGGGGCGCCGTGCGAGATCTGGACCCGGGTCATGGGCTACCACCGCCCGGTGTCCTCCTTCAACATCGGCAAGAAGGGCGAACACGCCGAGCGCGTCCACTTCAAGGCGGCGGTGTGACGACCGCGGCGCCGGGCGCGGCCACCCCCGGAGAGGTCACCCCCGGCGAGGTCATCCGCATCGGCGGCTGGTCCCGGCTGTCCACCTGCGACTGGCCCGGCCGGCTGGTCACCACCGTCTTCTGCCAGGGCTGCCCCTGGCGGTGCGGTTACTGCCACAACCCCGGCCTGCTGCCCGCCCGGGCCCCCGCCGCCGTCTCCTGGGACGAGGTGCTCGGCCACCTCGCCCGCCGGACGGGGCTGCTCGACGGGATCGTCTTCTCGGGCGGTGAACCGCTGCTCCAGCGCGGTCTGCCCCAAGCCGTACGGGAGGCCCGCGCGCTGGGCATGGAGGTCGGCCTCCACACCGGGGGAGCCTTCCCCCGGCGCCTGGCCCGGCTGCTGGACGCGGGCCTGCTGGACTGGGTCGGCTTCGACGTCAAGGCCCCGCCCGGCCGCTACGAACGGGTCACCGGCATCGGCCACGCGGCCGCCTCGGCGGAGCGCAGCCTGCGCCTCCTGCTCGCCTCGGGGGTGCCCCACCAGCTCCGCACCACGGTGGACCCGGCCCTCCTGGACCCGCCCGCCATGGCCGACCTGGACGCCTGGCTCGCCGAACTGGGCGGAACCCCGACGCACCGCCAGACCGTACGCCCTCGGGCGGCCTAGGCGGTCTCGGCCGGCTCCGGCCCGGCCGCCCGCGCGGGGGCGAACTCCGGCTGGTCCAGGAGCCGGAGCCAGCTGCCGTCGCTCTGGCGGCGGACCACCTGGGCGCGGGCGCCCGTGCCGTCGCTCGGCGGAGTCGAGGTCAGCGCGATCCCGTCGCTGACCAGCGTCGGCAGCGGCGGCTCGGGCTCGAACCGGGGCCGCCGCTCCAGGACCCGCTGCCACAGGGCCCGGATGGCCTCCCGCCCCACCGTCAGCTCCCCGGGCGGGAAGGCCATCACGGCGTCCTCCTCGTAGAGGGCGGCGACCCCGGCCGCGTCGCCGGCGTTGGACCGCTCGACGAACAGGCGGGTGATGTCCTCGGGGCGCAGGGCCTTCTCGTACGACGCGTACGGCGACGGGTCGTGCGATGCGTGCTGCGATGCGTGGTCAGATGCGTGGTCAGTGGTCTCCGGCACGGCTTCCTCCTGCGGTCGAGGGGTCTCCCGGGGTGTGCTCGGGGTCTGGTTCAAGCCTCACCGCCCGATGATCAGAAGTCCAACAGCTGGTTCTGCTGGAAGCTAGAATTCCTGGTCATGGAACTGAGGCAGCTCGAATACTTCGTCGCGGTCGCCGAGGAGCAGAACTTCACCCGCGCGGCCGAGCGCGTCCACATCAGCCAGTCCGGGGTCAGCGCCCAGATCCGCCGCCTCGAACAGGAGCTGGGGGCCGAGCTCTTCGACCGGTCCGGCCGCACCGCCACCCTCACCGCCGCGGGCCGGGCCGCCCTCGAACACGCCCGCACGGCCCTGGCCGCGACCGCGGCCCTCGCCCAGGCGGTGGGCGAGGTGACCGGCCTGATCCGCGGCCGCCTCACCGTAGGCATGGTCGTCGGCTGCACCCTCACCCCCCTCTTCGACGCCCTCGCCGCCTTCCACCGGGCCCACCCCGGCGTGGAGATCGCCCTGCTGGAGGACAACTCCGACCGGCTGGTGCAAGCCGTGCGCACCGGCGCCGTCGACCTGGCCCTCGTGGGAACCGCCGCCACCACCCCCGACGGACTGGAGGCCCTCACCCTCGTCAGCGAGCGCCTGGTCGTCGCGGTCCCGCCCGGGCATCCGCTGGCCGGAGCTGACCGGGTGACCCTCCGCGACCTCCGCGGACATCCGGTCATCTGCATGCCGCCGGGCACCGGCCTGCGCACGGTGTTCGACCGGGCCTGCGCCGGACAGGGCCTGGAGCCCTCGATCGCCCTGGAGGCCGGCGCCTCCGACGCCGTGGCTGACCTCGCCGCGCGTGGCCTCGGGGTCGCCGTCCTGAGCGCCTCGATGGCCGCGTCGTACGGCGACCGGCTCACCGCCCGGACCATCGAGGACGTGGAGATCCCGGCCCTGCTCTCCCTCGTCTGGCGCGATACCCGCGGTCCCGCCGTACGGGAGCTGCTCCTGCGGTGCCGCCGCGCCTTCGCCCCCGCGATGGCCGGAGGAGGGGCTGTCGCTCCGCCGGGCGGCGGGGCATGATCGGCCCGACAGCCGCGCCGCACCCACGGAGGTCCCACGTGACCCAGCCCGCCGAGCCGACCGACCGCACCGACCGCGTCGATCCCGCCGATGCCGCCGGGCGGGCCGGGGCCGCCTCACGCAACGGGTCGATACGCCGTCCCGCCGAATTCCCGGGCGGGCGGGAGCTGTTCCGGCTCTCTCCCGAGGTCAGCCACCTGAACCACGGGTCGTTCGGCGCGGTGCCCGTCCCCGTCCAGGAGGCGCAGGCCGCCCTCCGGGCACAGGCGCACGCCGACCCCGACGCCTTCTTCATCGGCGCCCCCGACCGGCTCGTCGAGGCCCGGTCCCGGATCGCCGCCCGGCTCGGCGCCGATCCGGACGGGCTCGCCTTCGTGTCCAACGCCACCGAGGCCGCCAACGTGGCCCTCGACGCCGTGGAGTTCGCCGCGGGCGACGAGATCCTGGTCACCGACCACGGCTACGGCACGGTCGTCGCGGCCGCCGCACGGCGCGCCCCGCTCACCACCGTGGCCCTGGCGCCCGACCTCCCCGACGAGGACGCCGTACGGGAAACCGTGCTGGCCGGGGTCACCCCGCGGACCCGGGTCGCCGTACTGGACCACATCAGCTCGCCCACCGCCCGGCTCATCGCCTCGCCCCGGCTGCTCGCCGAACTCGCCGAACGGGGCGTCACCACCATCGTGGACGGCGCCCACGCCCCCGGGATGATCCCCGACCCGCTGGGCGGGGGCGCCGACTTCTGGTTCGGCAACCTCCACAAATGGGCCTACGCCCCGTCCGGCACCGCGATCCTGTCCGTCGCCCCGCAGCACCGCGGCCGGGTCCGCCCGCCGGTGCCCTCCTGGGAGGACCACTACGGCTACCCGCGCTCCGTGGAGAACCGCGCCACCTACGACTACACCGGCTGGCTCGCCGCCCCGGACGGGCTCGACCTGCTGGAGGAACTCGACGCGGCCAAGGTACGGGCCCACAACAGCGCGATGGCCGCCTACGGCGCGGCCCGGCTCGCCGAGATCCCCGGAATCGCCCCGCTCCCGTACACCGAGGGCCTCGCCCTGCGCACGCTGCGGCTGCCGCCCGGCGTGGCGGAGACCCCGGACGCCTCCCGCGAGCTGCGCGAGCGGATCGCGGCCGAGCAGCGGATCCGGGTCCTGATCTGGCCCTGGCCGGGCGGCGGCGGGATCCGGGTGAGCGGTCAGATCTACAACCGGTCCGAGGAATACGACCGCCTGGCCGAGGCCCTGCCCGCCTACCTCCGCTAGGCCGCGGAGCGGAGTTACCCGGGCGGGAGCGGATGTTCCCTGAGCCGGAGGCGCGCCGTCTCTGCCTCCTCCGGACGGCCGAGCGCGTCCAGCACCGATGCCTGCAACTCCCATACGGCACGAAGTCTCGGAAGCAGGGTGGGCGTCGTGGCGATACGGCGCTGGTAGAGCTCCGCGGCCTCCGCCGCCGTCCGCAAGGCCCCGGGAAGGTCACCCTCCCTCTCGGTGGCCAGCGCCAGGACCGCCAGCGAGGTGGCGAGGTCGGGTTCGTAGGCGGCGGGGTTGCCGGCGGTCAGCCGGCGCCGGATCTCCACCGCTTCCCCGGCGACGGTCAGGGCTTCCGCGCCGCGTCCCTCGTCCGACAGGCGGTTGCCGAGGTTGGTCAGGGAGCGGGCGAGGGCGGGTTCGTACGTGGCGGGGTTGTCGGCGGTCAGCCGGCGCCGGATCTCCACCGCTTCCCCGGCGGCGGTCAGGGCCTCGGCGTTGCGTCCCGCATCCGACAGGTGGACGCCGAGGTTGGACAGCGAGGTGGCGAGGTCGGGTTCGTGGGCGGCGGGGTTCTCGGTGGCCAGCCGGCGCCGGATCTCCACCGCCTGCTGCTCGGCCTCCGCGCTGCGTCCCGCATCCGACGAGTACCTGCCGAGGTTGGACAGCGCGGCGGCGAGATCCGGTAGGTAGACGACGGGGTGCTCGGGATTCTCGGCGGCCAGTCGGCGCCGGATCTCCACCGCCTCCTCGCCGACGGCCAAGGCCTCGGCGTGGCGTCCCGCATCCAGCAGCCAGTTGCCGAGGTTGGACAGCGAGGCGGCGAGGTCGGGTTCGTAGGCGGCGGGGTTGTCGGCGGTCAGCCGGCGCCGGATCTCCAGCGCTTCCCCGGCGGCGGTCAGGGCCTCGGCGTTGCGTCCCGCATCCGACAGGTGGACGCCGAGGTTGGACAGCGAGGCGGCGAGGTCGGGTTCGTGGGTGGCGGGGTTCTCGGTGGCCAGCCGGCGCCGGATTTCGAGCCCTTCCTCAGTGGCGGCCAGGGCCTCGGCGTGGCGTCCCGCATCCGACAGCCGGACGCCGAGGTTGGACAGCGAAGTGGCGAAGTAGGGCAGGTAGTCGGCGGTCAGCCGGCGCTGGATCTCCACCGCTTCCTCGGTGGCGGCCAGGGCTTGCGCGCGGTGCCCGGCAGCCGACAGCCGGACGCCGAGGCTGGACAGTGACATGGCGAGGTCGGGTTCGTGGGCGGCGGGGTTGTCGGCGGCCAGCCGGCGCCGGATCCGTACCGCCTCCCGTTCGGCATCCAGGCCTTCGTCCCGGCGTCCCGTCTCCGCCAGGTGGCTGCCGAGGTTGGACAGCGAGCGGGCGAGGGCGGGTTCGTAGGCGGCGGGGTTGTCGGCGGTCAGCCTGCGCTGGATCTCCACCGCTTCCTCGGTGGCGGCCAGGGCTTGCGCGCGGTGCCCGGCAGCCGACAGCCGGACGCCGAGGTTGGACAGCGAGCGGGCGAGGTAGGGCTCGTAAGAGGCGGGGGTGAGGCCGGCTTGGTGCCGGTCGGCCTCGGCGAGCGCGGCGGTGAGTTTCAGGGCGATGGGAGCCGTCACGCGGGAAAAGTACGGGAGCGCGACGGCGGCGCTCTGGACGGCCCCGTAGGCGAGGGGGACGGCGTCCAAGGCCGTGTCGAGGGTGTGGAGGACGCGGTCGCTGTGGGTGGTGCGGCCGCTGTTGTAGTGGGCGATGGCGGCGCGGGCCAGGACGGTCAGGGTCTGGGCCTGCTGCGTGGGGGAGGCCGCTGCGAGGAGGGCGGGCAGCGCGATGGCACCGGTTTCGAGGACCTGGGAGGTGTGGTACTCGGCGACGCGATCGGGCTGGAGGGAGCCCCAGTAGCGGTTGCCGTCGGCGGGATACAGCGAAGCCAGCCAGTCCGTGGCGGATGCCACCTGGTGGCCTGGAAGACCGGGAAGGGCGGTGATCACCCGGATCGCTTCGTCCCGGGTGTCGGCCCCGCACAACGCGGCGATCGCGACGCCGGCGCTCAGGGTGGCGGCATCCAGGTCGAGCCGGTGGGCGGGCGTTCTCGCGCTGGCCTCCCAGAAGCGGTCCTCGTGTTTGAGGAGGGTGCGCTCCGGCGGCGTGCCGGGCGTCGTGTCGACGGGTAGCGGTCCGTGCTGCAGGAGGGTGACCAGGGCTGTCATCTGCAGGGTGAGGACGTTGTCGTAGCGCTGGTCGTGGAGGTCGGTGGGGGGCCTGGTCCCGGAGGCGAGGGACAGCCAGTCGTGTGCGGGCAGAGTGGGGACGAGCGGCAGGAGGCGGGCGAGGCCGCCGACGGCGCGGTGAAAGGCGTCGTGCCGGTCCCGGGCGGGACGGCTGGTGGGAATGAGCGGGGTGAGGGGGAAGCGGGGGGCATCTTCGAGGAGGTCCCGTACGGCGGGAATCGCTTGGAGGGAGCCGGTGCGCCATTCGCCGTCGGAGCGCGCGAGCAGCAGCAGTCTCACCCGGTGGCGGGAGCGGTGCAGGTGGGTGATCAGGCGGCGCAGGAGGCGGGGCCGGGTTTCGGCGTAGTCGATGACCAGGAGCAGAGGCAGGGCTGTGTTCAGGGCGGTGAAGTCGGGCGGGGTGTGGTCCAGGGCCGGGTCGTCGGTGAGGTCGGAGCGCAGGTGCCCGGTGACCCAGCCGTGCCAGCCGAGGGTGTCGGTCAGGCGGCGGGCGAGTCGGGTCTTGCCCTGGCCGCCGGGCCCGGTCATGACCCGTACCGAAAGAGAGGGTGGGCCGCTCTCGCACCACGCTCGCAGGGCGGCGAGTTCGCTCTCGCGGCCGTGGAAGGCGACGGCCTCGGTGTCGGCGCGGAGCAGTGCGGCGGGGGAGCGGACGTTGCGGTCGACCGCGGCGGGGGTGAGCAGGGCTGCCGGCTCGATGGGCTCCAGAACGGGTTCCCAGCCGGTGTGCCGGGTGACGAGGGCGCGGAACGCGTCATCGGCGAGCAGGGCGGCGGCCGGGGTGGCGGTCAGGCGGGTGCCGCCGTCGGCGAGGCGGTCGCGGCGTACGACGCCGCACAGCAGGTCGCCGCCGAAGCCGTCGTCGGTGAGCACGCCGGCTCCCGACATGCCCGACCAGCGGCTTCCGCCGGTCGCTCCGGTACCGGGAGTGGGCTCCGTGCCGGAGATCTCGTAGCGGTCGGCCAAGGCGCCGGTGCCCGGGGCGATGCGGCCGGTCACCTGCTCGTCCAGGCGCCGGCCGTCGTCCGAGTCCTTCTGCATACGCGGAAATCCGGTCGCCGTGACCGGGTGCGGGCGGTTCCCGATGACCAGGCCGTACCGCTGGGGAGGCCGGGTGAGCACGTCACGCAGGGAGTGCGGCACCTGCCAGCCGTCCTGGCCGGCGGTGATCTCGAGCAGCGCCGCGTCGACGGTGTCGTCCATGCGCTGCCAGCACGTGAACGCCGAGAACCGCTGCTCTCCGGCGTCGGGCAGGCTCACTGTCACCGGTTCCCCGGCGGCCGGATCCAGATGGTCCAGGACGTGGGCGGCCGTCAGCACCAGACGCGGTGCGACCAGATACCCCGACCCGAACCCCCTGGTCCTCTTCCCGTCCTTCAGCCGGTCCACCCGGATCTGCACCCGACGGTCGAACTCCACCAGAATCCCCCCGCTTCCCCGCTTCCCCGCTTCCCTGCTTCCCCGCTCCCCCCGCTTCCCCTCGGTCCCTCCCGCGCCCGGAGGGGCTACTCCTCGTCGCTGATGTCCACGTCTCCGCCGCCCGGCTGGTGCGGAGTCAGCTTCACCGTCAGCTTGTGCGTGTCCCTCGTGCCGCTTTCCTTCTTCCCGCCGAGGCTGATCACGCTCCACCTCAACCCGCCGTTGACGCCCTTGGTTCCGGTCAGCTCCAGCCCGAGCTCCACCGTGATCTCCCCCAGCGTGAACAGCACCCCCTTGTCACCGCCCTCCGCAGGGTCCACCAGCCGGCCCTGGGCCTCGGCGATCTGCTCCCTCAGCAGCGTGACCGCATCCGCGAGGTCCATCCACTGCCCATCCGCACCGTACGTACCGGACATCGTCCTCCCCCTCCTCGGCGCCCGGGTGTTCCCCGAGCCCGGATCACCGGTTCACTCTCCCGTGAACCGATGGGCCAAACAGTGCCATTACAGCCCCCGGGGGCTCTCGCCGCACCGGCTCGGAGAAAGAAGACGGCAAGAGGCGCCGGAAACGGCCTGGACGCCCTAGCCCTCCAGTGTCCTGCGCAGCAGGGCGACGGTGGAGGCCAGTTGTTCCAGTGAGGCGGCCGTCAGGGGTTCGGCGAGCAGGGAGCGCAGGCCGTTCTCGAAGGTGGGTGTCGACGCGGCCAGCAGCTCGGCTCCCTCGGGGGTCAGTTCCAGGAGGGACGAGCGGCGGTTGCCGGGGTTGGGCCGCCGGACCACCCAGCCGGCGGCCTCCAGGCGGTCCACGCCCTTGCTGGTCGCCCCGACGGTGATCGCGGCCTCCTCGGCGAGGTCGTTGACCCGGCAGCCCTCCCGGCCGTCGATGATGCGCAGGAACTCGTACTGGCCCATCGTCAGGCCGTGCTCGGCGCGCAGCCGTTCGCCCAACCCGTTGTAGAGCCTGATCTCGCAGCGGACGAGGTCCATGAACACCTGCGCGAGGTCGGTCACACACTGCTCCAGATTCGCGGGAATGATATTCCTGGGAATGTAGTTCCTGGTGAAGAACAACACGCCATCAGGAGGATCCCATGAGCAAGGCGCAGCGCGCGACCGTCGACGCCCTGATGCGGCAGGCCCCGTTCGACGGCAGCCTCCCGCCGGAGCGGATGCGCAAGGATTTCGAGGCCCAGATGGCCTCGGGCCCGGCCCCGGCCGGGGTGAGCGTCACCCCCTCCGTCCTCGGCGGGCGCCCTGCCCTGACCGTCGAACCCGAGGGCGGACCCGCCGCGGGGACGACGGCGGGGACGGCCGCCGGGACGATCCTCTACTTCCACGGCGGAGCCTGGGTCTTCGGCTCACCGGCCACGGCCCTGAACCTGACCGCCGCACTCGTGCGCCGCACCGGAGTGCGCGCCGTCTCGGTCGACTACCGGCTCGCCCCCGAGCACCCCTTCCCCGCCGCGGTCGAGGACGGCCTCGCCGCCTACCGCGAGCTACTGGGCCAGGGCGTTCCGGCCGGGCGGATCGTCCTGGCCGGGGAATCGGCCGGCGGCGGGCTCGGCATCACCACCCTGCTCGCCGCCCGCGAGGCCGGACTGCCGATGCCGGCCGCCGCGGTCGCCTTCTCCCCGGGCCTGGACGCCACCCTCTCGGGCGAGAGCATGACCACGAAGCACGGCGCCGACCCGCTCTTCACCCGCGCCGAGCTGGCCAAGGTCTTCGCCCACCACCTGGCCGGACAGGATCCCGCCCAGCCGCTGCTGAGCCCGGCCCTGTACGCCGACCCGACCGGGCTGCCCCCGCTGCTGCTCCAGGCCGGTGCCAACGAGGTCCTGGTGGACGACTCCACCCGGTTCGCCGCCCGGGCGGCCGCGGCCGGGGTCGACGTCCGGCTCGACGTCACCGAGGGCGTCCCCCACGTCTTCCAGGCCTTCGAAGGCCTGCTGGACGAGGCCGGCGCGGCCCTGGACCGCGCCGGACGCTTCATCACCGCCGCACTGGGCGGTACGGCCTAGTCGCGCCGGAGCAGGTACGTGTCCATGATCCAGCCCTTGCGGGCGCGGGCCTCGGTGCGCAGCTCCTCGATGCGGCCGGCGACCTCCGCCAGCTTTCCCGAGACCAGGATCTCGTCGGGGGTGCCGATGTACGCACCCCAGTAGATGTACAGGTCCTGGTCGAGGTGGGCGGTGAAGGCGTGCCGGGCGTCCAGCATCACCACCACGTCGTCCACACCGTCCGGCCAGCCCTCCGCGAGCCGGCGCCCGGTGGTGATCTGGACCGGGCGGCCCACCCGGTTGAGGGTGGTGCGGTGGCGGGCCAGGAGCGAGGAGATGCTGCTGATGCCCGGCACCACCTCGTGCTCGAAGGCGACCCGGCCCTTCTCCAGCACCTCGTCGAGGATCGCGAGCGTGGAGTCGTAGAGCGAGGGATCGCCCCACACCAGGAACGCGCCCGTCTCGCCCTCCGCGAGGTCCTCGGCGATGAACCGCTCGAAGAGCTCGGCCCGCGCACTGCGCCAGCCGTCCACCGTCGGGGTGTAGTCGGAGGGCGTCCGGTCGCGGTCGGGATCGCGGCCCTCCACCAGCCGGTGTCCGGGGCGGGCGTGCGCGTCGAGCATCGCGCGCCGCAGCCCGGTCAGATCCGCCTTCTCCTCGCCCTTCTCCAGGATGAGGAATGCGTCCGCCGCGCCGATCGCCCTGACCGCCTGGAGGGTCAGGTGGTCCGGGTCGCCCGCGCCTATGCCGATCACTGAGAACTTCTTCACCGGGCTATTCTGCCCGTCATGCGCGTCGCCTTGTTCGTCACCTGCGTCAACGATGCGCTCTACCCGCGCACGGGTATCGCTGTCGTCCGCCTCCTGGAGCGGCTCGGGGTCACCGTGGACTTCCCCGCCGCGCAGAGCTGCTGCGGGCAGCCGCAGTACAACACCGGCTACCGGCGCGAGTCCGAGCCACTGGTCCGGCGTACCGCCGAGGCCTTCGCCGGGTACGCGTACGTGGTCACCCCGTCCGGTTCCTGCGCGGCCATGATCCGCGCCCACTACCCCAGGATCGGGCGCGCGGCCGAGGCCGAGGGCCGGGGCCCCGCCCTGGCGGCGCTGGCCGAAGACCTCGTACCGCGCGTGTACGAGCTCACCGAGTTCCTCGTCGACGTCCTCGGGGTGACGGACGTCGGCGCGTACTTCCCGCACACCGTCACCTACCACCCGTCCTGCCACGGCCTGCGGGGCCTCGGGCTCGGCGACCGGCCCCGGCGGCTGCTGGCCGCCGTACGCGGTCTGGAGCTGCGCGAGCTGCCCGGCGCCGAGGAGTGCTGCGGCTTCGGCGGGACCTTCGCCGTCAAGAACCCGGACGTCTCGGCCGCGATGGGCACCGACAAGACCGACCACGCGCTGTCCACGGGTGCCGAGGTGCTCTGCGGGGCCGACAACTCCTGCCTCGCCCACCTGGACGGCATCCTGAGGCGCCGGGGCGCGCCGCTGCGGGCCCTGCACCTCGCCGAGATCCTGGCCGCGACGGAAGAGGAACCACTCGTATGACTCGAAGGCTCCGATTGACTCGAAGGCTCCGATGACGGGCACGTACCTCGGCATGCCCGCCTTCCCCGACGCGGCCCGCGAGGCCGTACGGGACGAGGTGCTGCGGGCCAACCTCCGCCACGCCACGCACACGATCCGCGACAAGCGGGCGCGGGCCGTCGCCGAACTGGAGGACTGGGACCTGCTGCGCGCGGCCGGCAAGGCGGTCAAGGACCACACGCTGGCGCACCTCGACCGGTACCTGCTCCAGCTGGAGGCCGCCGTCACCGCCGCGGGCGGCACCGTCCACTGGGCGGCCGACGCCGACGAGGCCAACCGCATCGTGACGGAACTGGTCCGGGCCACCGGCGAAAGGGAAGTCGTCAAGGTCAAGTCCATGGCCACCCAGGAGATCGGCCTGAACGAGGCCCTGGAGGCGGCCGGGATCGCCGCGTACGAAACCGACCTCGCCGAGCTCATCGTCCAGCTGGGCCACGACCGGCCCTCCCACATCCTGGTCCCGGCCATCCACCGCAACCGCGGCGAGATCCGCGACATCTTCGCCGCGGAGATGGGCGGCTGGGGCCGTCCGGCCCCCGAGCCACTCGGCGACGACCCGCGCGAGCTCGCCGAAGCCGCCCGACTGCACCTGCGCGAGAAGTTCCTGCGCGCCAAAGTCGCTGTCTCCGGCGCCAACTTCATGGTCGCCGAGACCGGCACGATGGTCGTCCTGGAGTCCGAGGGCAACGGCAGGATGTGCCTGACCCTGCCCGAGACGCTGATCTCCGTGGTCGGGATCGAGAAGCTGGTCCCCACCTTCCGGGACCTGGAGATCTTCCTGCAAACGCTTCCCCGCTCCTCCACGGCCGAGCGGATGAACCCGTACACGACCATGTGGACCGGGGTCACCGACGGCGACGGTCCCTCCGTCTTCCACCTCGTCCTCCTCGACAACGGCCGCACCGACACCCTCGCCGACGAGGTGGGCCGCCAGGCCCTGCGCTGCATCCGCTGCTCCGCCTGCCTCAACGTCTGCCCGGTGTACGAGCGCGCCGGCGGCCACGCCTACGGCTCCGTCTACCCCGGCCCGATCGGCGCCATCCTCAGCCCCCAGCTCCGGGGCACCGGGAGCGAGATCGACGCCACCCTGCCCTACGCCTCCACCCTGTGCGGAGCCTGCTACGAGGTCTGCCCGGTCGCCATCGACATCCCGGAGGTACTGGTCCACCTGCGCGAACGCGTGGTCCAGGGCGGCCCGGTGACCCGCGACGGCATCCGCGTGCGCATCCGCCCCGCCGACGGCCACACCGCCGAACGGGCCGCCATGCGGGCCGCCCGGCTCCTGCTCGACCGCCCGGGCGCGCTGCGCGCGGGGGAGCGGCTGCTCGCGCGCGCCCGGCGGCTGCGCCCGCGCCGGCTGCCGGGGCCCGGGCGGGCCTGGACCGACAGCCGGGAGCTGCCGGAGCTCCCGGAGCGCTCGTTCCGCGACTGGTGGGCGGCGCGCGAGAAGGAGGCACGCCCGTGAGCGCCAGAGAGGTCATCCTGGCCCGCATCCGCCGGGCCCTGCCCGAGCCGCGCCCGGACACCGGGATCCCCCGGGACTACCTCGCGGTCCACGGCGCCCGCACCCCGGCCGAGACCGTCGACCTGCTCGCCGCGAACCTCGCGGAGTACCGCGCCAAGGTCCACCGGGTCGACGAGGACGGCCTCCCCGCGCTGCTGGCCCGCCTCCTCGCCGAACGGGGGGCGTCCTCGGTGCTCGTACCGCCCGGGCTGCCGCCGCACTGGCTCGCGGCGGCCGGCCCGGCCCGGATCGACGACCGGGCGGACTCCACCCCGTACCAACTGGACGCCGTAGACAGCGTGGTGACGGGCTGCGCCCTGGCGATCGCCGAGACCGGCACGATCGTCCTCGACGGCGGTCCCGGGCAGGGACGGCGCCGGATCACGCTCGTCCCGGACCACCACGTCTGCGTGGTCCGGGTCCCCGGCCAGGTGGTGGACTCGGTGCCGCGGGCCCTGCCCCTGCTGGACCCCACCAGGCCCCTGACCTGGATCTCCGGACCCTCCGCCACCAGCGACATCGAACTGGACCGGGTGGAGGGCGTGCACGGCCCCCGCACCCTGGAGGTGGTCCTCCTCGGCGCACAATGAGGACATGTCCTCCCACCTCGCCCTCACCGCCCTCGTGGTCCACGACTACGACGAGGCCATCGACTTCTACACCCGCGCCCTCGGCTTCGACCTCGCCGAGGACACGGCGCGCCCGGACGGCTCCCGCTGGGTCGTGGTGCGCCCGCCGGGCGCCACGGAATCCGCCCTCCTGCTGGCCCGCGCCAAGGACGACGCCCAGCGTTCCCGCGTCGGCGACCAGACGGGCGGCCGGGTCGGCTTCTTCCTCTACACCGACGACTTCGCCGCCGACCACGCCCGGATGACCGCCGAGGGCGTCCGCTTCCTGGAGGAGCCGCGCCACGAGGCGTACGGCTCGGTCGCCGTCTTCCAGGACCTCTACGGCAACCGCTGGGACCTCCTCCAGCCGGCGTAGGCCCGGCCGGGCTCAGGCCGGGGAGCACCCGGGCCGGGCCGGCCCGGGGCGCCCGGCCACCGGCACCGCCCCGGCCACCGGCACCGCCCCGGCCACCGGCACCGCCCCGGGCTCAGGCCCGGCCGGGTCCGCCCGTGAGGTGCGGGGCCTCGGCCGCCGCGTCCACGACCGCGCCGGCCTCCACCCGCCCCGCCAGCTCCCGGGCCCAGCGGACCAGCCCGGCCAGGTCCATCCCGTACGGGGTCCCGGGCGCCGCCCCGGCTCCGGCCGCGGCCTCGGGGACGACCGGGCTCCCGGCCGCGCCCCGCCCGGCCAGGGCCAGGGCATCCGCCCCGCGGCGCAGCAGCCGCGCCCCGCCCACCGCGTTCCCGCGCGCGGCGTGCGTCAGCCCGACCGCCAGCTGCGCCAGCGCCCGCCACAGCGGCGCCTCGGCCCCGGGCCCCGATTTCCAGGCGTCCTCGAACACCTCGTGCGCGTGGAAGGGCATCCCGGCGTCCAGCAGCCGCTGCGCCTGCGCCACCGTCTCCCCGGGCGACCGCACCACTCCCTCGGGCTGCCGCTCCACCCCTTGGGCCCCGTAGGGCAGCGGCCGTCCCAGCCCGTCCCTGGGCCGGGCGTTCCGCGCCCGTCCCTCACCGTCCCGATCCCGTGCGTTCACCCCTCCATCCTCCCCGCATCCCCCCTCCCGCCGATAACCGGTGCATGGACACCCCTCGGTGTGGGGTAATGTTCTGCATGTGCCGCCGAGACGGGGGAAACCCCAGATCAGAAGCACATCGGGACGTGGCGCAGCTTGGTAGCGCACTTGACTGGGGGTCAAGGGGTCGCAGGTTCAAATCCTGTCGTCCCGACTCGAAAGAGTCGTAGACCGAGGGGCCGTTTCAGAGAAATCTGAAACGGCCCCTCGGTCGTTTTCGCGTACCACTTGCGAGGAATTCACGTGCGCAGCAAGCGGAGTTGCGCCACACGCCACATGTCGCCCCTGCACTGAGAGGACGTACCACCTCACCTCCAGGGAGCGTCGTATGCGCAAGACACCGCAGGTCGCCGCGTCGTCCGCCGCCGTTCTCGCCTTCTGCCTGGTCGCCGCTCTCGGTACGGCGCCGACAACCGGAGCCGCCGAACGGCCGTCCGCGTCACCGCACGCTCCGGAGGCCGCCGCCCCCGAGCCGCTCACGCTCCCGGACGCCACGTCGGCGCAGTCCGTCGTCCTCGCTCCCGGGGTCACCCAGAGCTCCTTCGTCTTCGGCCGGACCGACGCCGACGACGTATGGACCGTCCACGTGAACCAGTCCCTGACCGACGACGTCCCGTACAACCGGGCGACCGCGGCCCTCGGCCCCGAGGCGCGGGCCGAGCAGGTGGCCGGGGCCCTGCGGGCCAAGGGGTTCGAACCCCGGGTGGAAAGGGTCCTCATCCCCGCCTTCGCCGACCGCCCGGCCGGCACGCTGGGCTGGACCGTGCGGATCGGGCGGTACGCCGACCAGAGCGCGGCCACGGCCGCGCTCGCCCAGGTCCGGGCGGCCGGGTTCGCGGGGGACACCCGGTACACGGCGCAGGACGGCACGGACGCCGGCGCCCTCCAGCGGGTGTTCGTCCTGCGGGTGGACTTCAAGCGGTTCACCGGCCGCCTGGCCAGCGACTTCGGGCCGACCATCGACGTCCACGAGAAACTGCCCGACCTGGCGGCCGCCGCCGGGGCACTGGCGGGCGTCAACGCCCAGTGGTTCGCGGACAAGGCGTCGCTCGGTCTGTACGTGAAGGACGGCCGGCTGCTGAGTGCCGCCACGCAGGGGCGCAGCGGGGTCCGCATCACGGACGGCGGGCGACAGGTGGACGTGGGCACGTACACCACGCGGATCACGGTCGGCGCGGGCGGCTCCATCCGGGAGGTCGACGGCATCAACCGGATACCCGGCGAGATCTGGAACTGCGGGGGCGTCGGCGGCGACCGGCCCACGCAGCACCCGCAGCACGACCTCAAGTGCACCGACGAGAGCGAGATCGTCCGCTTCACCCCCGAGTGGAGCACCCCGCCGGCCGGAGCGGGCGCCGAGGTGGTCCTGGACCGCAACGACCGGGTGACGGCGGTGCACCGCACGCGCGGGGCCAAGCCTCCGGCGGGCGGCTCCACCCTCCAGGCCATCGGCGAGAGCGCCGAATGGCTGGTCGCGCACGCGCGCCCCGGAGCCCGGCTGCGCATCATCCAGCGCGTTCTGGACGGCGCCGGACACTCCGTCCCGCTCACCGCGGACACCACGATCGTCCAGGTCGGCCCGACGCTGATCCGCGACGGACAGATCGCGGTGAACGCCGCCGCCGACGGCATCATCCGCCAGGGGGCCGACCAGACCTTCACCTACAACTGGGTTGTCCGCGGGAACCCGCGCACCATGCTCGGCGTCGATGAGCAGGGGAGGCTGCTGCTGGTCGTCGTGGACGGGCGTAGGGCCGGGTGGAGTTCGGGCCTGGGCGTGGCCGGCGCCGCGAAGCTGATGAAGGCCCTGCACGCCCGGGAGGCGCTGAACCTCGACGGCGGCGGATCGAGCGTGATGGTCACCGCCGGGTCGGGCATCGTCAACCGCCCCTCGGACGCGACGGGCCCGCGCTACCTGGGCAACGTCCTGCTGCTGCACCCCGCCGCCACCGGCGGCTGATCCCGGTCCGTCCCCTTGTGAAGCCCTGCTCTGGTGGATTCGTGGTCACCACCGCAGCGGGCGCGGCTGTGCCGGTTACCAACGTTTCCGCCGTGTCCAGCGGCGGCACGGCGACCGGATTGGTCCTCGCCGAGAACCTGCCCACCGGCGCCTACAAGTGGAAGCCTGGCGCTCTGGCCGACGCACAACGTGGAAGTCAAGGCCTTTGGCAAGGCAGGCAACAGCACGCAGACCGCCGAGTCCGTCCTGCGCATGTACCCGGCCCGCAACAAGATCGACGGGAACCTGTACTTCTACGCCGGAAAGACCGGTACGGACGGCAAGTTCGGCCTGGCCCCCCGCACCACCTACGCCACCGGGGGCCGGCAGTCCGCCGACCGTCCGGTCGGCCGACCCCGAGCGTGTGGTGAACTACGTCGACAACGCGGGCAAGGCGGCCTCCACCACCTGCCCCACCGGCTGCCTGCTCTTCTGTCCGGGTGGTCCCACCGGCCTCAAGCAGCCCCAGTCGGTCGGCGCGAGCGGCTGGGCGACCAGCGTCACCAACCTCTTCTGATCCCAACTGCCCTGAGCAGCACATGCGGCGCCGCCGGTGGACCCGGCGGCGCCGCTTCATGTCGTGGTCGCCGCGCCTTCCGTCAGGAGGACTGCTCCGTCAGGGTCGCCGGGTCCGAGAGGCCCGCCGCGCCGGTTTCCACCTTGCCGGCGAAGCGGCGCAGGAAGGCCGGGGAGCCGGACGCGGTGACCGTGACGTCGTACCAGCGGCGGGTGTTCTTCAGGGAGACGGTGTGCTTCACGGTGGCGCCCTTGGCGACCGTGAGGCGCTTGGGGCCGCCGCCGTAGGCGTTGGTGAGCGTCACCGTGGCGGTGGTGCCCCCGGCGTTGGTGAGGGTGAGGTCCAGGTTCCCGGTGGCGGCGTTGTGGCGGGCGGTGACCTCGGGGCCGGGGGTGGTGCCGGGGTTGCGGAAGCCGCGCAGGAAGCCGTTCGGGCCGTGCACGGTCAGGTCGGTGGACCCGGCCGAGTAGGCGGTGTTCCAGGTGTCCGCGATCGACTTGCCGGCCTCGGTGGTGTAGGTCCAGGGCGCGTCCGTGCGGTTGCCGGAGGTGACGTAGAACTGCGCGCCCAGATCCGGGCCCCCGCTGAACGTCAGCCGGAACCTGCCCTCGGAGACGAGCGCGGCGCCGTCCACGTACGGGGCGTACTTGAGCGCGCGCGTGGGGCGCAGGCCCCGCTCCTGGCGCGGCATGGCCCCCTGTGCCGGCGGGGTGGCCCGGAAGTCGGGGTGGCGCTCGCGGTCCGGCGGGTACCAGCCGTCGGTGTCCGGCAGCGGGGCCGGGGCGGTGTCCTTGCGGGCGAAGTCGAAGGCGGAGGTCAGGTCGCCGCAGACGGCGCGGCGCCAGGGCGAGATGTTGGGCTCGTGGACGCCGAAGCGCTGCTCCATGAAGCGGATGACCGAGGTGTGGTCGAAGGTTTCGGAGCAGGCGTAACCGCCGGTGCTCCAGGGGGAGACCACGAGCATCGGCACGCGCGGGCCCAGGCCGTAGGGTCCGGCCACGTACCCGGCCTTGCCGGGGAACACGTCCAGGGCGGTGGGCGTGGTGGACAGGCCCTGCGCGGCACTGGCGGGGGCGTACGGCGGGACGACGTGGTCGAAGAAGCCGTCGTTCTCGTCGTAGGTGATGAACAGTGCGGTACGGGCCCACACGTCGGGGTTGGCGGTGAGCGCGTCCAGGACCTGCGAGATGTACCAGGCGCCGTAGTTGGAGGGCCAGTTGGAGTGCTCGCTGAAGGCTTCGGGGGCGGCTATCCAGGAGATCTGGGGAAGGGTGCCGCCCACGACGTCCGCGCGCAGCTTCTCGAAGTAGCCTTCGCCCGCAGCGGCGTTGGTGCCCGTACGGGCCTTCTCGTAGAGGGCGCTGCCGGGCTCGGAGTTGCGGTAAGTGTTGAAGTACAGCAGCGAGTTGTCGCCGTAGTTGCCCCGGTAGGCGTCGTTGATCCAGCCCCAGGATCCGGCGGCGTCGAGGCCGTCGCCGATGTCCTGGTAGACCTTCCAGGAGACTCCGGCCGCCTCCAGGCGCTCCGGGTAGGTGGTCCAGCCGTAGCCGGCCTCGGCGTTGTTGAGGACCGGGCCGCCGCCCTGGCCGTCGTTGCCGGTGTGGCCCGACCAGAGGTAGTAGCGGTTGGGGTCGGTGGAGCCGATGAACGAGCAGTGGTAGGCGTCGCAGATGGTGAACGCGTCCGCCAGGGCGTAGTGGAAGGGGATGTCCTGGCGGGTCAGGTGGGCCATCGTGGTGGCCGTCTTGGCGGGCACCCAGTTGTCGTACTTGCCCTTGTTGAAAGCGCTCTGGCCGCCCGCCCAGTCGTGGTTGAGTCCCTGGAGGAACTCCATCCCGAGGTCCTCGGACGGCGGCCGGAAGGGCAGCGTCTCCTTGGTGCCGTCGGACTGGTGCCAGACGGACTTGCCGCTGGGCAGGGTCACCGGGCGCGGGTCGCCGAAGCCGCGGACACCGCGCAGCGCGCCGAAGTAGTGGTCGAACGAGCGGTTCTCCTGCATGAGCACCACGATGTGTTCGACGTCCGCGATGGAGCCGGTGGTCCCCTGCGCGGGGATGGCGGCGGCGCGGGCGATGCTCTCGCCCAGCATCGTCAGGGCCGTGGTGCCGCCCGCGAGCTGCAGGAAACGCCGACGATTGAGTTCTGCCATGGCGGGAACGACCTCCACATTGAGGGGTGACTGAGTACCCCAGCACAGCGCGTCCGGGGTTCCGGTAAGGGAGCCTGGCGTGACGCCGGTGCGTACACCAGGCGAACGGCGGTCGGGTTCGGCCCGCAGGTCGGCCGGTTTCGGCCTATCGACAGAAAAGCCTTGGACCCTGTGGGCGCCCGTGCGGGACACTCCGCTTTCTGGCCAGACGGGCCGAGAAGGCAGGGTTGGGATGGGATCGCCCGAATCGCACGAAAGTTCAGAGAACGAGAGTCCACCGCGCAGGAGTCCGGTACTCCTCGCAGTTCGCTACTACGGGCGGGAGCTGGTCCGCCTGCGATGGCTGACGGCGCCCGCGATGCTGTTCCCGGCGCTGGGCAACATCGGCATCCACTACATCGCGCCGCTGGTCGTCGCGAAGCTCGTCGGCCGGATCGCGGGAGGAGAGGGCGGGACGGGAGCCGCCGGCGGCGCCCTCGGCTGGGCGATGCCCTACGTCCTCGGCTTCGCCGGGGTCCTGCTGCTCTCGGAAGCGTTCTGGCGCATCGGGCTGCACTGCCTGAACCGCCTCGACGCCCGCGGGATCGAGCAGCTCTACGTCACCGGTATGGACGAACTGTTCGCCAAGGACACCGCGTTCTTCCACGACAACTTCGCCGGATCCCTCACGAAGCGGGTCCTGAGCTTCGCCTCCCGCTTCGAGGAGTTCGTCGACACGCTGACGTTCTCGGTCATGGGCAGCTTCGTGCCGCTGCTGTTCGCCTCGGTGGTGCTGTGGCAGTACGACCCGCTGCTCGTCGTCGGGCTTCTGGTGATGATCACGATCACGGGGCTCTGCGTGGCGCCCCTGATCCGCCGACGCCAAGTGCTCGTCGCCCGGCGGGAGGAGGCGATCGCCCGGGTGTCCGGCCACGTGGCGGACAGCCTGATGAACATGGACACGGTCCGGGCGTTCGCCGCCGAATCGCGCGAGGCCGCCGAACACCGCAGCCGCGTCGCGGAGTCGAGGAAGCTCACCCTGCGCTCGTGGGACTACGGCAACCTGCGCATCGACACGCTGGTCGCACCGCTGTCCGTGGCGACCAACGTGCTGGGGCTGATGCTCGCGATCGTGCTCGGCGGGGGAGCGCACGGGGTGGAGGCGGTCATCGTCGCCTTCACCTACTACGCCAGCGCCACGCGGATCATGTTCGAGTTCAACCAGATCTACCGCCGCCTGGAGAGCTCGATGACGGAGGCCGCGCAGTTCACCGAACTGCTGCTGACCCCGCCGACCGTGCTCGACCCGGTGGAGCCCGAGCCGCTGCGGCGTCCCGCTGTCGCCGACGTCCGGTTCGACCGGGTGTCCTTCGGCCACGAGGGCGGGAAGCAGCTCTTCGACGGCCTGGACCTGGTGGTGCCCGGAGGGTCCAAGCTCGGTCTCGTCGGCCGGTCCGGCGGGGGCAAGACCACGCTCACCCGGCTGCTGCTGCGGATGACGGACATCGACGCGGGCCGGATCCTGATCGGCGGGCAGGACATCAGTCGGCTGAGCCAGGCCGACCTGCGCAGCCTGATCGCCTACGTCCCCCAGGACCCGGCGATGTTCCACCGCACGCTGCGCGACAACATCGCCTTCGCCCGCCCGGACGCCACCGAAGCGGAGATCCGCCGCGCGGCCGAGGCGGCGCACGTCACGGAGTTCGCCGACGGCCTGGCGGACGGCTTCGACACCATGGTGGGCGAGCGCGGGGTGAAGCTGTCCGGCGGGCAGCGCCAGCGGGTCGCCCTCGCCCGGGCGATCCTGCGCGACGCGCCGATCCTGCTCCTCGACGAGGCGACCAGCGCCCTGGACTCCGAGAGCGAGATCCTGGTCCAGGACGCGCTGTGGCGGCTGATGGACGGGCGGACGGCGCTGGTGGTCGCGCACCGGCTGAGCACGGTCGCCACCATGGACCAGCTCGTCGTCCTGGACCGCGGGCGGATCGTCGAACAGGGCACGCACCACCAACTGCTCGCCACGGACGGCGCCTACGCGAAGCTGTGGCAGCACCAGTCGGGCGGCTTCATAGACGACACCGCCGCACGGGCCGACCTGCGCTGAGGAAGGGACGGGAGGGCGTGGGAACGAGAGGGTGTGGGAACGGGAGGGCGCGGGGTCGGGAGGGTGTCGTCGTACCGGCGGTGGTACGACGGCGCCCGGTCAGAACTCCGCCGCCAGGGCGAGCTGCCGCTCGCGGTCCTGTCTGAGCAGTTGCGGGATGGCGCCGCTCGGCGCCACGCCCAGTTCCGCGGAGAGCAGCTCCTGATAGCCGCGGTAGCGGCGGTGCGCGTCGGCCACCTCGCCGACGAACAGGCACGACTGCACGGCGATCCGGCGGGGCCCTTCCCGCAGCGGGTCGGCCTGGGTGGCGGCGTCGGCCAGTTCGAGCACCGCGGCGTGCTGCCGGCGCTGGAGGAACCTCTCGGCCAGGCGCTCCAGCGTCTGGACGCGCTGGACCTTCCACTTCTCCTGGAACGGTACGAGCCAGTCGTCGTCCCAGTCGGTCAGCAGCGGGTGGCGCAGTACGCTCCACGCCTGCGGCAGCCGGTCCTCGCCCGCCACCGCCGCCCCGCCCGCACCGGACACCGCCGCGATCAGCCTGGCCGCCGCCCGGTAGTCCACCTCGACGTGATCGGCGAGCGCGACGGTAGTGTGCGAGGCCCGCAACAGGCCCCCGGCCGTGGCCTGATTCAGCCGCCACAAGGTCTGGCGCAACCGGGCACCCGCCCGGTCGGGCGGGGCATCGGGCCACAGCCGGGCGGCCAGCTCGCCGCGCCGGAGCGGGCGGTCGGCGAGCACCAGGGCGGAGACGAGCCGTTGCTGGATGTCGCTGAGGTCGGTGACCCGCTGGTCGGTGCGGCAGACGAAGCCTGGCAACAGCGATATGTGCACGATGCCTAAGCCGGTGGGATTCATCGCACCTCTCGGGTCGTCCGACGGGCCGCCGGCCGCCGGGTGGGCGCTCCATTGATCCCGATTTCCACGTTCGCTTCACATGAGCTTCACAACGGCTGTGGTATGAGCGTGAGGCAAGGTCTGGAGATCGTCAACACCCGTGCGCGGCGCGTTCCGGCCGCTCCGGTCCACTGCCGGAAGACGCCCCGCCCGCGCTGCGTATGTCCCCTTCGCCGCTCCCGCACAACCCACATTCGTGGGGTTGTTTCACGGGTCCGCCGCGCGCAGTCTCGGTTGCGTCCCCGATCGAACGCGACAGCGAAAGGTGGAAGCATGACCTTCAACGCCCTGGAGTCCCTGCGTGCGGCCGGCGTCATCGGCGGCACGATGGCGCCCGCTCTCGAAGAGTTCTACGCCAGTCTGACCCCCGAGGAGACCAAGGTCCTCATCTCGACGAAGACCCGCCTCGCGGCGATCCTGCCCGACGTGGTGGCGCACTCCCAGGACTGGACCTCCCCGGAGGCCACGAAGGAGGGCTTCGACGCCGCGATGCTCTGTGCTTGCGGCCTCTGGTCGGGATCGGGCCAGGCCGAGAACTGACCGTTTCACAGGCGGGGTCCGGCGGCCACTCGCGTCGGGCCGCGCCTGTGCCAGTCCAGAGAGGAGGCGGGATGCGCGGAAATCTGGTTCGAAACCTGTCGTTGTTCGAGGTGCCCGACGACCTGACGTACTTCGTGCACGGCGAGGACCACCTCGTGGTCAACCCGGAGGTGGCCGCCCGGTGCGTCCTGTCCGGACGTGAGTTCCGGATCCTCGAAGCCCTGGCGGCCGCCCGGGCCCGCGGAGAGCAGCCGGGGCTGGAGCAGGACGACGCGACGGAACGCGTCCTCGCCAAGCTCATCCTGAACTGGATCGTGTACTTCAACGGCAACAAGCCCAAGGTCAGGCTGGGCGAACCGCCCCTGGGCGTCGCGTACTACGCCATCACCGACGGCTGCAACCTCCGCTGTCCCTACTGCTACGCCTCCTCCGAGAAATGCCTTCCGGGCGAGCTCGACACCGCCGAGTCCCTGGACCTGGTCTCGCAGATCGCCGACTTCGGCGCCGGGACCATCATCTTCACCGGCGGCGAGCCGATGCTCCGCAAGGACCTGTTCCAGATCGTCGAGCACGCCAAGAACAGCGGCCTGAAGGCCAACGTCATCACCAACGCGACGATGATCCGGACCGAGGCGAAGGCCCGGCGGTTCGCCGAGCTCTTCGACGCGGTCACGGTGAGCCTCGACGGAGGTACGGCCGAGACCCACGACCGCACCCGAGGCAAGGGCGCGTTCGCCAAGACCCACCGGGCGATCCAGCTCCTCAACGAGGCCGGGGTGGCGCCGGCCATCAACCACATCGTCACCTCGGACAACATCCACGAGCTGGAGGACTTCGCCTCCTTCCTCGACGGGATCGAGATCCACAGCGTCCGCCTGATGAACCACAACGACCTGGGCCGGGGCGCGGACGACGCCTACGACTTCGGATGGCAGGACCACCTGGACGTGCAACAGCTCGTCTGGACCTCACCGGTCGCCGGCAAGCTCAAGCCGGACGGCCCGCGGCCGGTCACCGCGTGCTCGGTCAAGGGCAACTGCGGCATGGGCGGGCACGAGATCTACGTCAACTCCCTCGGGGACGTGTACCCGTGCAAACTCGTCACGGGCAAGGGGGAGTTCGCCGGGAACATCAGGAAGCAGCGGCTGTCGGAGATCTTCGCCAGCCCGGTCCTGACCTCGATGCGCAAGAGCACCGTGTACGGCGGGGAGTTCCACGCCGACTGCGAGAAGTGCTACATCAAGGCGAACTGCGGCGGCGGCTGCCGGGCCGCGCACATGTCGGAGTCCGGGGACCTGCGGCGCAACAGCCGCCACCTGTGCCGGATCCTGCGGCACGGAGTCACCACACAGCTGTGGCAGGAGACCGGCGTGACCCGCGCCGAACTCGCCTTGGACGGCGCCGAGATGACCGTTCCGCGGCTGGTCGCCACCGGTGAGGTGCACGAGGCCCACGAGCAGTGGAAGACCTACGTCCGCCCGCCGGCGCCCGTGCCCGCGATCAAGGTGGGCGAACTGATTCCGATCATGCCGGTGAACAGGAGGCTGGGAGATGTCCCTGCACATCAGTGACGCGGTGATCTGGCAGGAGAGCGGCGACGGCATCTCGCTGTACCACAGCGAGTCCGGCGACTTCCGCACCCTGAACGCGACGGCCTCCCAGATCTGGGCGCTCGTGGAGAGCGACGGGGACCGCGAGACGGTCATCAGGAACCTGTCCCTGCTCTTCGCCGGGCACAACCCCGTGATGACGGCCCGCATCCGCGCCGAAGTGGACGCCTTCATCAGCTCCATGGTCGAAGCGGAACTCATCCTGGAGACGGAAGCCGGAACACAGGCCGGGCCGGAAGCCTCCGCAGGGAGCGAGCGGGCCGCGCGGTCATGACCCAGGCCGTCGTCCTCGGCGGGGGCTTCGCGGGGGTGCTGGTGGCCAAGGTGCTCTCCCGGCACACCGACGAGGTCACCGTCGTCGAGGGCGGCCGGTACCCGGCCGGCCCGGGCGTCCGGACGGGGCTCCCGCAGGCGTTCCACAGCCACGTGCTGGTGACCGCCGGCGCCGAGGCACTGGACGCGCTGCTCCCGGGAACGCTGGAGGCGCTCCTCGCCCGGGGGGCGCACCGCCGGGGCCTGCCGGACGACGCGCTGATCCTGAGCGCGGACGGCTGGTTCCGCCGCCACGAGACCGGGGCCTTCATGGTCTCGTGCAGCCGCTGGCTGATGGACCACGTCATCCGGCAGCGAGCCCTGGCCGACGGGGCGGTCACCGTACGGGAGAGCACCCGGGTCCTGGGACTCGTCGGGGACGCCTCGCGCGTGACCGGTGTCCGGGTCGCGGGCGAGGACGGCTCCGCCGAGACGCTCCGCGCCGACCTCGTGGTGGACGCGACGGGCCGGCGCTCGCGGGCCGGTCACTGGCTGACCGCGATCGGCGGACCCGGTGTCGAGGAGGAGGTGGTCGACCCGGGGCTGGCGTACTCCACCAGGATCTACCGGGCGCCCCCCGGCCTCGCCGCCGGCCTCCCGGCGATCATGCTGCACCCGCGGCCTTCCAGTGGCCGTCCCGGGTACGGAGCCACGCTGTTCCCCATCGAGGACGGCCGGTGGATCTTCACGCTGACCGGCACGCGCGCCGCCAGACCGCCGGTGGACGAGCCGGGATTCACGGACGGCGCGCGCTCGCTGCGCTCGCCGATCGTGGCGGAACTGCTGGCGGCGGCCGAACCCCTGGGCGGGGTACGGCCGTTCCGTGCCACCGCCAACCGCCGGAGGTACTTCGAGCGGCTGCCCCTGCCCGACGGGTTCCTGGTCGTCGGTGACGCGCTGGCGGCGGTGAACCCCGTGTACTCGCACGGGATGTCCGTCGCGCTGCTCGGCGCCGTGCGGCTGGACCGGGAGCTGGCGGAACGCGGCGCCCGGCCCTCCGCGCTGCCCGCGGTCCAGGCCGCGCTGGCGGACGTGGCCGCCGAGTCCTGGAGGATGGCGACCGAACAGGACCGGGTACGGGCCTTCGCGGAGGGTTCCGCACCCGCCGCGGGCTCCGGCTCCGCCGAGGGCTCCCGATCCGCCGAGGGCTCGGGCTCGGCCGAAGGCTCCCGATCCGCCGAGGGCTCGGTGTCCGCAGCCGGGCAGCGCATGCGGGCCCGGATGTCCCAAGCGGTGCTCGGCAACCCGGTGTTGATGACCCGGCTGTTCAATGCGCAGACGCTGGTCCCCACCCGGGCGGCTCACCCGAGCCCCTCCGCCGGCCGCCCCGCGGCCCCGCCGCTCGACACCGACGAGGCGGTCGCGCAGTTCCCCGGGCTCCGCGACTGGTGGTTCTCGGAGCGCGGCGGCGTCCAGCAACCCACCCCGGGAAGGGAACCGTGACCACCGAAGCCGTACCGCTGATCCCGCACTCCGTCCTGTTCGGCAACCCGTCCCACCTCGTGCCCGAGATCTCCCCGGACGGGACCCGCCTCGTCTACCTGGCCCCGGACGAGGGCGTGCTGAACGTATGGTCGGCGCCCGTGGACCGGCCCGAGGAGGCGAGGCCCGTCACGCACGACCGGGGCCGCGGCATCCGGACGTACGGCCTGTGCCACGACGACCGGACCCTCTTCTACCTGCGCGACCGGGACGGAGACGAGAGCTGGCGGATCCACCTCGTCGACCTGGCCACCGGCCGGGAGCGCTGCGCCACGCCCTTCGACGGGGTCCAGGCACGGGTGCTGGCGCACAACCGGTGGCACCCGACGACCCTGCTGATCGGGCTGAACAAGGACCGGCCGGGACTGCACGACGTCTACGCCCTCGATCTGACGACGGACCGGCTCACCAAGGTCGCCGAGAATCCCGGGTACATGAGCTGGATCGTCGACACCGACCTGCGGGTGCGCGGCGGCACGGTGATGAAGCCCGACGGCGGCCTGTCCGTGTTCCTCGACCCGCCGCAGGGGCCGGGCGCCCCGGGAGCCCCGGACGGCGCCCCGCCCTGGCTCGACGTGCCCTACGAGGACGCCATGGGGACGCGCGTCGTCGGCTTCTCGCGCGACGGCGCCACCTGCCACCTCCTGTCCTCCATCGAGGCCAACGCCACTCGCCTGTTCGCCGTCGACCTCGCGAGCGGCCGTCGGACGCTGCTCGCGGAGGACCCGGTGTACGACGTCAAACAGGTCGAGTTCGACCCGGTGAGCCGTCGGCCGCAAGCGGTGCTGTTCGCGAAGGACCGCGACGAACGGGTCTTCCTCGACGAGGAGTTCGCCAAGGACCTCGGACGGATCCACGGCGAGCTCGCGCTCCTGTCGGTCGACGGCGAGGTCTACGTCGACCGCACCGACCGCGCCGACCGGCTGTGGACGGTCTCGGTGGTGACCGGAGCCGGCCCCGTCCTCTACTACGTCTACGACCGGCCGGCCGGGGCGCTGCGCCACCTCTTCAGCCACCAGCGGGAGCTGGAGGCGTACACGCTGGCCAGGATGGAGCCCTTCGCGTTCGCCGCGCGCGACGGGGTCACCGTGCACGGCTACGTCACCTGGCCGCCCGGCGCCGAACGGGTGGGCCTGCCCGCGGTGGTGAACGTCCACGGCGGGCCCTGGGCCCGTCACACCTTCGCCTTCGACGAGGAGGCGCAGCTCCTGGCCAATCGCGGCTACGCCTGCGTCCAGGTCAACTTCCGCGGCTCGACGGGCTACGGCAAGCGGTTCCGCAACCTGGGCGCCAAACAGTGGGGCGCCGCGATGCAGACCGACCTGCTCGACGCGGTCGCCCACCTCGTCGACGGCGGCGGCATCGACCCCGCGCGCATCGCGATCATGGGCTGCTCGTACGGGGGGTACGCGGCGCTGGTCGGCGCGGCGTTCACCCCGGAGGTGTTCAGGTGCGCGATAGACCTCTGCGGTCCGTCGAACCTGCTGACCCTGCTGGCGGCCGGGGCGCCCTACCGCACCGCGCTGCGCTCGTTCATGCACGCCCACGTGGGGGACCCGGAAGCGGACCGCGCCATGCTGTGGGAACGCTCTCCGCTGTCACGGGTCGACGCGATCCGCATCCCCGTCCTGGTCGTCCAGGGCGCCAACGACGTCCGCGTGCCCCGGGCGGAGGCCGAGCAGATCGTCGCGGCACTGGCGGCCAAGGGACTTCCGCACGAATACCTGCTGTTCCCCGACGAGGGCCACGGTCTGGCCAGGCCCGCCAACCGGCAGGCCTATTACGCGGCGGTCGAGCGGTTCCTCGCGGAACACCTGCGCTGAATCGGCGTCAGGCCAGGGCCGCCCGCACCAGGTTCGGCAGGTACAGGCGGGTCTCGTCCTCCTCGTGCGCGGCGCGGACGAGCCCTCCGCCCGTCAGCGCGCTCAGCCCGTCCACCACCCGGCTCAACGGCCGGCCCAGGGCCTCGGCCGCCTCGCAGACGGTCAACGCCTTGTCGAACGAGGCCAGTTCGTCCAGGAGCGTGCGGGATCCGAGGTCGAGCCGCTCGATCCCGGACCGGATCGGGCAGCCGATCGTGCCGGGAACACCGGCGGGCCGGGTGGCCGCCGGGAGTTCGAGCAACCGGGCCGCGGGCATGTCCGCGAGCCGGTGCAGGCTCAGTACCCCGCACCCCGCGGCCGCCGCTTCCAGCGCGGCCGGCAGGCCGTCCAGGGTCCGGCACAGCCGCACCGCGGCCCCCGCGTCCGCCCGGCCGAGCACGAATCCCGGCCGGATCTCCGAGAGCCGGTCCACGAGCAGCCGCACCGACGCCGCGGCGGTCAGGACGTCCGGGGCCCCGGCCGCCTCCCAGTCCGGCCCGGGGACGGCCAGCGGCGCGAGCACCGTCCCCTGGATGCCGGCCACGTTCCACGGCGCCCGTGACGTACTGATCACCCGGATGCCCGGACAGTACGCCAGCAACTCCTCCACGCCGAAAGGCTCCCGGGCGTCGGCGACCCCGTCGAGCACGACGAGCACCTCGTGCCGGCCGATGAGGCGGCAGACCGCGGACACGTCCTGCGCACCCGATTCGACGAGCAGGCGCAAGGACCGCAGCAAGGGCCCGAAGGCCGTGCCGTGACCGTCGGGGGCCACCGTTCCGGCCCCGATCCACAGCACGGGCCAGCCGCGCCGGGAGCTCAGCCGCGCCGCCGTCTCCGCGGCCACCCGCGACTTCCCCACGCCCGCGAGCCCCGAGAGGGAGATCATCCGGCGGTGATCCGACTCCAGGGCGCCCACCATCGCCCGGACCTCGACGTCCCGCCCGAGGAGGGCGTTGACGGACCGGGGGACCGCCAGGCACGGATCGGCTCCGACCGGGGCCGGCCCCCCGCTGCCCAGGCCCGCGGTGACGAACAGCTCCCGGGCCAGACCCTCCAGCCCCAAGGCCTCGGCGAGCAGCCGGACGGTCTGCATCCGCGCGTTCACCCGGCCCGACTCCAGGGCCCGGATCGTCCGCGGGCTGATCGTCGACAGATCGGCCAGCGTGCGCTGGGTGAGCCCGGCCTGCACCCGCTTGAAGCGGAGCAGTTCGGGAAACGACGGAGCCTGGGCCTCGGCACGGTGGACCATAGGCCAGGAGGGTAGGAGGGGCCCGTTCCGTACGCGTCTCCGCGGCGTCCCCGGCACGTCTGCGCTCCGTCTCCGTCGGCCGTCAGACCACCTTCGAACCGGGGTGCGAACCGCGGTCCAGCAGGTCCAGCGAGAGGGTGAGCAGCGAGACGGCCAAGGGGTCGGACGCGTCCATGACCGCGTGCTGGGACAGCCGGGCCACCAGCTCTCCCATGCGCGGCGACGCGTCCGCGGCCTGTTCGCTGCGCCGCAGCAGCGCGAGGCTCAGGGCGGCCTGTGTGGCGAGCAGACCCAGCAGCTCGATGTCGTCGAGCTCCCGGCCCGGGGCGTTCGCGTCGTGGGCGTGGCGGTCCAGCACCTCGATCACGCCGATGCACTCCCCGTCCGCGATGAGCGGGGCGGCCATGATGCTCGCGGGAACGTACCCGGTGGAGGCCGCGGCGTCCCGGGCGAACCGGTCGGTCGCGTCCACGTCGTCCGTGATCAGCGGCTGCCCGCTGGCCGCCACCCAGCCGGCGATGCCGGTACCGGGCTCGAACCGCCTGCCCACCAGGCCCTGTTCGCCCTCGCCCGCCACCGCCGCGAAGATCAGCTCACCGGTGTCGGGGCTCACCATGAACACCGAGGACGCGGCGGCCCCGTAGATGTACCGGGCCACCGTGACGACAGACTGCAGGAGCTGACGTTCGGTGGCCATCAGATCGTGTGGCCAGGGTTTCATTCTTCTCCGCCTCCTTCTCCTTGGACCGATGTCTCGTGGATCGCCGCGTTGTCGGCCGATACGTTCGCGGCGCAGTGGTACAGGACGCTCTTGAGCTGGAACGGCGTGAGCCACGGGTGCTTGCTCAGGACGAGCGCCGCGATCCCGGCCATGTGCGGCGCCGCGAAGCTGTTGCCGGTGTTGCGGACCGTGCCGCCGCCCAGGCTCGCCACCGGGACGCGCACCCCCCGGGCGCGGAACTCGACCGGGGGAGCGGCGTTGTAGTAGAAGCGCATGCCGTCGGGCTCGGCATGGCTGGCGACGGAGATCACCGAGGCGAAGTTCCAGGGGAAGCTCTCGATGGGCAGGTTGTGCGCGGCCGCCACCACCGCGGTCCGGCGGAAGTAGGCGCGGTCGCACAACTCGCCCAGCCGGTCGCGGAATTCGACCCGGGTCGTCGACAGGCTCATGCTGACGACGTCGAACCCCTCCTCGATCGCGAAGGCGAGCCCGGCGATCAGCGCGGAGGCGCTGCCGGCCCTGCCGTCGCCGAGCACCTTGAGCGAACTGAGCGACACCCGGGGCGCGATGGAGCGGATGATCCCCGCGCAGGCGGTCCCGTGCCCGGCGCTGTCGAACGGCTCGCACTCCTCCACGCGCGGAGCCCGGCCCTCGGCGCTCACCACCTGCCAGGCCCGCTCGACCGTGCCGACCAGCGGATGCGCCGCCTGGACACCGCTGTCGAGCACGCAGACCCGTACGCCCTCGCCGCTGGCGCCCTCCCACGCCCAGCGGGGGCCGATCCCCTCGAACAGGGCCGTCGGCAGGGGCTCGCCGGGATCCCCGCCGGCCGGCATGCTCCACGCGGGCATCCCCGACGCGTGCGGCCGCCGCTCGCGCCGCCAGGGCGCGCCGTTCACATCCATGCGCGTACCGCCCCCAGCGGTTTCACCGCGCCGACGGCCGCGTAGCTGTCGGCGGCCAGCCCGCCCATCGCCCGCGCCTCGGCCCCCTCGCCCAGGTACCGGTGGGCCCGGGCCAGGTCGAAGCAGACCTCGCCCCGCAGGCACGGGTCGTCGAGGTTCCGGAGCAGCCGCAGCACCTCGGCACGCACCGGCTCCGCGCGGCCCTCGGCCGCAGCGCCCAGTACGGCGGCCGACAGGCACAGGATCCGCCCCCGGACGTCCATCTCCTCGCGCCGCCCGAGCAGCTCCGCGATCCGCCGGGCCGCCTCCTGCGTCCGGTCCCGGCGGGCGCACTCGCGGGCCGCCTGCACCCGCATGGTCAGCGCCACCGGTACGTAGCCGGCCCGCTCGAGAGCGTCCGCCGCGCGGCAGTAGCGCCGCTCGGCCTCCGCGTGCTCCCCGTCCAGCGAGGCGGCCAGCGCGGCCACCTGATCGACCAGGACCCGCCCCATGGTCAGCCGGAGCTGCAGGACGACGGACTCGGCCTCGGTCAGCGCCGAGCGCGCACCGCTCCGGTCCCCGGTCAGCGCCAGGCAGCGCGCGCGGGCGGCCAGCGCGGGCAGGGCCAGGAACCGGTCGGCGGCGAACCGCTCCAGGAGCTCCGCGCAGCCCGCGAGCTTCTGCGCCATCGGGCTCGGCGACCACTGCCGGATCTCGCACAGGGCCACCAGCAGGCGGTCCTCCTCGTACGCGTCGCCGCCGGCCCGGGCGTGGTCGAGCGCGGCGCAGGCCGCCTCCTCGGCCGCCCCGAACCGGCCGTGGTCCAGGTGGATCAGCATCAGCAGCTGCTCGAACCGGCACCGGGCGGGCAGGTCGGGCTCCTCGCCGTCGAGCGCGGCCCGCAGCCCCTCCACGTCGGCCGCCGCGACCTTCCCGAGCCGGGCCGCCAGCAGGTGCCGCTGCACCCGCACCAGGCCGGGGGCCGGACCGGACGCGGCGGCCGGCCACTCACCCTCCTCCACCACCTCCAGCGCACCCCGGGTGTCCCCGGACAGCATCAGGGCGTCGCTCAGCCGGACGGCGGCGACCGACCGGCACCGGTCCGGCCCGCCCCGCGCCAGTACGACCGCCCGTCCGAGCAGTCCGATCGCCGTCGGCACGTCCCGCTGCCGCAGCGCCACGGTGCCCTCGCCGAGCAGGGCCCCGGCCGCCTGCCGCGCCAGTTCCGGCAGCTCCGCGTCGTCCGGGCGCAGCCCTCCCAGGAGCCGGGTGGCGGCTTCGAGGTGGAAGCCGGGACTGAAACCGTGCTCGGCCAGCCGCCGGTGCCAGGAGACGCGCTGCTCCTTCTCCAGCCTGCCGTACGCCACTTCGTGCACCGGCTGCTGGACGAAGCGGTAGCCCCCCGCTTCCTCCGTGGCCCGGAACAGCCGCAGGCCGGCCAGCTCCGCCACCGCCGCCTCCGGAGCCGGCTCGCCCAGCAGCGCGAGCTGTTCCAACGTGAACGAGGGGCCGATCACCGAAGCCGCGCCCAGCAGCCGCCGGCCCGGCGCGGGCAGCCGGTCGATCATCGCCCCCACCATGGCCGTGATGCTCGGCGGCACCTCGTCGACGGTCCGGCCGTTCCGCAGCCAGTCCATCATCAGCCGGATGTACAGCGGGTTGCCCGCGCTGTACAGGGCGACCCGGTCCACCTGTCCGGCCAGGTCGAGCCCGTGCAGTTCCACCTCGTCGCCGCTCCCGCGCGCGGCCAGCGAGACCGCCAGCCGCGCACTGTCGGCCGGGACCAGCGCCCCGACCTCGATCAGGTCCGCCTCCCGCGACCAGGGCCCCTCGCCTCCCGCGAGCTCGGCTCTGGACACGCAGACCATGAGGAGCGGGAGGTCCCGCAGACCGTCCATCAGCTCATCGATGAGCCGCAGGAGCGACTGCCCGGCACACGCGAGGTTGTCCCACACCACGACGAGCGGGCCGCGGGCCGCGGCGGCGAGCAGCTCGCGGGTCGCCCACGACACCTCCTCCACGCCCGGGCCCGGGACCGCACCGGCCCGCCGGGGGAGGGAGGCGTCGCGCAGCGCCGCGAGCACTCCGGCGATCCGCGCGTCCGTCCGCAGCAGCTCCGCGCAGGACGGTGCCCGCCGGGCCAGCGCGTCCAGCATTTCGACGAGCGCCCCGTAGTTCCCGGTCGTTCCGTAGGACTGGCAGTTGCCGAACACCGCGACGGGCCTCGCCCCGGCCGCGACGAGGTCGTCCACGGCCTCCCGGACCAGGCGGGTCTTGCCGATGCCGGGTGGCCCGAGCACCGTCACCAGTTCCGCGCGCCGCTCCCGGGCCACCCGGTGGTAGGCCCGGCGCAGCCGGTGGCGTTCGGCGCCGCGGTCCACCATCAGGGAGTCCTCGCCGGCCCCGTCGGCGGCCGCCTCACCGGTGACCAGCAGCACGGGCACCGGCTCGGCCTTGCCCTTCAGGGCCACCGGGGGCACCGGGACCATCGTGTAGTGCGGACGGGCCAGGTGCGCCACGGTCTCGTTCACGATGATCTCCCCGGCGACCGCCAGGGACTGGAGGCGTGCGGCGAGGTTGACCACGTCGCCGACGACCCGGATGCCGGCCCGGGCCGAGCGCGTCACCAGTGCCTCGCCGGCCGCGATCCCGCAATGGACCTCGACCGGAGCGGCATCGGTGGCGGGCGTGCGCAGGTCACGGACCTCCGCGCGGATCCGCAGGGCCGCGCGCAGCGCCCGCGGGGCGTCGTCCTCCTGGGAGGTGTCGGCTCCGAAGACCGCCATGACGGCGTCGCCGATGAACTTCTCGACGACCCCGCCGTGTTCCTCCACCGCGGCCGAGCAGATCTCGTAGTACTCGTCGAGCAGCTGCTGGAGCGGCTCCGGGTCCACGCGCTCGGCGAGCCGGGTCCACCCGACCAGATCGAGGAAGAGGACGACCACCAGTCTCCGGCTCATGAGGGCTCAGAGCAGCTTCAGGTCGTGCGCCCACACCTCGGCATCGGCATCCGCCTCGGCCAGCCGCAGTTGCACCGCTACGAGGACGGACGCCTCCTCCTCGGTCAGGCTCGCCAGCACCTCGCGCTGTGCGGTGCTCAACTGGTCGACCGGAAGCCCGGCCTCGCGCAGAGCGATCAGAGGGTCGAACACGTCACCCACCCCTTTCACGGGGCCGCACGGCGGCGGCCAGACATCGATCGGCAGGAGCCGGTGGACATAGCAGTAGGCCACCAGCTCGGCCCTGTTCCTGCAGTTGAACCGGTCGAGCAGGACACTGATCTCCTCGCCCACCGTGTGCCTGCTCAGGCGCAGCGCGCGGGCCACGCGGTCGGTCGTATGGCCCCGCGCCACCAGGGCCACGAGCACCAGGCCCCGGCTGGAGATCTCGGCACCCCGTATCGCCGTCACCGGCGAGAGCTCCTCACGACGCACCCCTCACGACGCTCTCCTCACGACGCTCTCCTCACGACGTACTGCGGACGAACAACTCGCGGACCATGACGGCGGCCATGAACGAGACGCCGTGCCAGCGCGCCTTGCGTTCGAACCAGAGCCAGTCCCCGTCCGGGTTGGCCTCCAGGAACACCGCCTCCCCGGTGTCGGTCACGAGCAGGTCGAACGCCCCGTAGCGCAGGTTCCAGGCGGTGCACAGGGTGCGTACCGCCTCGGCCGCGCGGGGCGGGCAGTCGACGCGCGTCACGGTGACGCTGTCGGGATCCGTCATCGGGCTCGACGGATCGGGCTTGCGGACCTCGAAGGCGCAGATCCCGCCGTCGAGGTGATAGACGCGCAGCTCGCGCGCGTGCTCCACGTACTCCTGGACCACGACCGGGCGCTCTCCCGCGACGCCCGGGGCCGCCGGTCCGGGCCCCTGTTCCACCGCCTCCCGGCCCATGACCGAGGGCAGGCAGGCCTTCCAGTTGCCCCGGTCCGGTTCGAACAGCCGGAAGTCCGGAGTCTTGACCAGGAGGGTCGGCGCCCCCACCGCGCGCGCCCCCGCCGGCACGTCATTGGTGACGACCGTACGGGGCGTCCGCACGCCCAGCCCGCGCGCCCGTGCCAGCTGGCCCGGCCCGACGACGGTGCCGCCGGGCAGTGCGGCGTCCGCCGTGGCCGCCACCTGCCGGAGGAACCCGGACCAGGACTCGGCCCGGAGCGGATTCATCGAACCGGCGGGCCTCGCCTGCGCCATCAGCGCGCAGGACGAACCGTGCCGCACCCACACCACGGCCGGTCGGACCCGGCGCCCGGAGACG
Organism: Streptomyces sp. GL_141; assembly: GCF_057834385.1. Classification (NCBI taxonomy): domain Bacteria; kingdom Bacillati; phylum Actinomycetota; class Actinomycetes; order Kitasatosporales; family Streptomycetaceae; genus Streptomyces; species Streptomyces sp. GL_141. The sequence goes on along the minus strand of NZ_CM174402.1, from coordinate 947,590 downwards.
TCCAGCAGACCGGTGTCCACGTCCAGAGCCAGGGGCGTCGACATGAGCTCGTCCTGCCGGATCAGTATCGCCGGAGTTTCCAGAGGCCCCGTCAAAGCATCGCGAACGACCTCCAATTCACGGCCGCCCGCGCAATTCACCAGAACCACAACGGATTGGCCGTCACGGTCTTCCGTCTGTCCTGAACGGCTCATGCTGCGAATGCTAGCCAACGGCGCCGTGCGGGAGGCGGCAGAACGGAGGCAGTTCCCCGGCAGCTTGGGCGGGGGCCGCTCCCGTGTCGTCCCGCGGGCGTAACGTCCAGCCGCAGCAAGTCGATCGGCCATGCCGAATAGACGCCGACCGGAGAAACGCCAAGAGGAACATCGATCACATTGTGGAGGGCGGACCGTGGCGAATGGTGTGGTGAACGCCGAGGAACTGACCAAGCGTTATCGCGGGAAAGAGACGCCGGCAGTCGACCGTATTTCATTCGACATCGCCAAAGGCGAGACCATCGGGCTGCTGGGACCCAACGGTGCCGGAAAGACCACCCTGATGAAGATGATCTGCGGCGTCACCCCTCCCACCACCGGGCGGATCCGGGTGTTCGGCGTGGACCCGGCCCGCGATCCGGTCGCCGCCAAGACCGGCATCGGCGCGATGCACCAGTCCGCCCCCTACGACGAGATGCTCTCGGCCCTGGACAACCTGCTGATCGCCACCCGCTTCAAGGGCCTGTCCTGGCGCACCACCCGCCCCTGGGCGATGGAGGTGGCCGAGTACCTCGGCCTGGCGGACCACCTGTCCCGGCTCGTCTTCCAGCTGTCCGGCGGACAGCGTCAGCGGCTGCAGCTCGTACGGGCCCTGCTGAGCATCCCCGAACTCCTCATCCTCGACGAGCCCTCGGCCGGGCTGGACGTGGCCGGCCGGCACCAGATCGAGCGGTTCGTCCGGTGGCTCCGCGAGGAGTACGGCATGACCGTGATCTGGACCAGCCACATCATCCAGGAGCTGGAGCGCAACGCCCAGCGGGTCCTGGTCATCAACCAGGGCAAGGTGGTCCGCTTCGCCCAACCGAGCGAGCTGGTCAGGGAGTTCGGCGGGGCGCACCTGCTGGTCAGCGTCGACGACGCGGTCGGCGCCAAGGTCGTCAAGGAGTGGGCGGCCGCGGCCGGACTGGCCGCGACGGCCCAGGACGCCGAGGTGCGCATCGAGAACGCGCAGGTCCGGGACGTGCTGCCACAACTGTCCCGGCACTGCCACGACTCCGGAGTCGCCATCTCCGGAATCTCCACCGTCACCGACTCGCTGGAGCAGGTCTTCCTGCGCATGACCGGGAACGAGGACTGACACCGTGGCCGACCTGGGATTCAAGACCACCGCACCGGTCGCGTCGGGCAAGCCGGCGGACTTCACCGCCGTGTTCTACCGCGAGTACGCGCTCCTCGCCCGCAACAGGGTCAACCTCATCCTCGGCCTGACCCCCATGCTCGTGTACCTGCTCCTGGTGAACACCTCGCTGGGCAACGTCGTCGGGAACATCACCTACCGCGGCGAAACCCTCCCCTTCGCCGTCTTCCTCCTCCCCATGGTGCTCGCCATGTCGGTGGTCAGCGCCTCCGGGACGACGGGCATGGCGATGTTCCAGGAGGAGATGAGCGGGGTGTCGACCCAGCTCTGGAGCTGGCCGCTGCGCCGGTCGCGCTTCCTGGCCGGCAAGCTGCTGGCAGGGGTCTCGCTCGTACTGGCCCAGAGCCTGCTGGCCCTGGCCGTCGCCGCGATCATCTTCGACTACCCGTTCCACGCCTCCCACTGGATCTGGCTGCTGCTGGCGCTGGTGCTCTCGTCGGTGGCGTTCAACGGGCTGTACCTCGCCGCGGCCGTCCTGATCAGCGACTACCGCACCTTCATGGTCCTCACCAGCGTGTCGGTGCCCGTCCTCGTCTTCGCCGCGCCGTCGCTGTCCACCTCGCAGCAGCTCCCCACCGTGCTGCGGTGGATCTCGACGGTGAACCCGGTGTCGTACGCCGTCACTGGGATGCGCGACGCCGCGATCTTCGGCCTGGGCAGGGCCTGGCCCTCCCTGGTGGTGCTCGCCGTCGTCGCGATCGTCGCCAACTACGTCGCCGGCCGGGCGCTGTTGCGGCGCACCCGGAACCTCTGACCCGCAGGAGCTCGCCACCGTGCAGACCGACGACACCGTGCAGGCCGGCGGCACCGATCAGGCCGGCGATGCGCCCCTGGCCTGGCTGGCCACGCCGCACGACCGCTCCGTGCACCGCCTCCCGGGCACGGACCGGGCCCAACCGCCCAAGGCCACCTGGGAGATGGCGACCCGGGCGGCCGCCAAGGTGGGCGTCACCCGGGTCGCCGACATCACCCGGCTGGACTCCATCGGCATCCCGACCTTCCAGGCGATCCGGCCGCTCTCCCGAACGCTCGCCGTCTCCCAGGGCAAGGGGATGACACCCGAACTGGCCAGGCTCTCGGCGGTGATGGAATCGGTCGAGACCTGGCACGTGGAACAGCCGGCCCTGCCCGCGCTGACCGCCACCCCCCGCAAGCTCCGTACGCAACTGGGCTACGAGGTCGGCGCGTTGGCGCCGTCCGTGCCGAGTCTGCTGCACGACGGGCTGCCGCTGGACTGGGTGGCCGCCAGATCCCTGGTCGACGGAGCGCGCACCCTCGTCCCCGTGAACGTCGTCCGGCTGACGCTGGAGGAGCACACCGACTGGAACCCGCCGGTGTTCTTCGAATCGACGAACGGCCTGGCCAGCGGAAACACCCGGATCGAAGCCGCTCTGCACGCGCTCTGCGAGGTCATCGAGCGCGACGCGATGACCGCCGCGGTCACCGGGGGCGGGGAGATGGGCGTACGGGTCGACCCGCGCTCCCTCGGGTCGCCGGTGGCCGACGAACTGTGCACGCTGATCGAACGGGCCGACGTCACCCTGGAGGTCCGCCTCGTCCCGTCGCCCACCGGGCTGCCGTGCTTCCTGTCCTGGGTGGCGAGCGAGGAGTACCCGGCGCCGATGTTCGGCTTCGGCTGCCACCTCAGCCCGGAGATCGCGCTCACCCGCGCCGTCTCCGAAGCGGCCCAGGCCCGGCTCGCCTACATCTCGGGGGCCCGGGACGACCTCCGGGACGACTTCGGGCAGGTGGACGCCGGCCGGCTGCGGAGCGCGCGGTCCGGCCCGGCGGCCGCCGACATCAAGGGCCTCGTGGAGGCTCCCGTCCCGCACGACAGTCTGGCCGGCGCCCTCGCCCACGTGGTGCGCCGGGCGGCCGCCGCCTTCTCCCATCCGCCCCTCCTCGTCGACCTGACGCGCGAGGAGATCGGGGTCCCGGTCGTCAAGGTCGTGGCTCCGGGGAGCCGCGTATGCCCGGAGGTGCTGTAGTGAGTGGGGCCAGCGTGAATGGGGCCGGCGTGAATGGGGCTAGCGTGAACGGGTCCGGCACGAGTGGGTCCGGCGCGAGCGGGCCCAGGGTGATCGTCTACGCGGGGCCGACCCTCTCCGCCGCCGACGTCCACGCGGTGCTCCCGCAGGCGCAGGTCCGCCCGCCCGCGGGCCGGGGCGACCTCCTCGCCGACCAGTGGCACCCGGGCGACGTGCTCGTGGTCGTCGACGGCTATTTCCGGGAGCGGCGCTCCGTCGGCCACAAGGAGATCCTCCAGGTGCTCACCGAGGGGGCGGAGGTGATCGGCGCCGCGAGCATGGGCGCGCTGCGGGCCGCGGAACTCGCCCCGTGCGGCATGCGGGGACTCGGCACCGTCTTCACCATGTACGCCTCCGGCGAGATCGACGGGGACGACGAGGTGGGGGTCCTGCACGGCCCGGCCGAGATGGGGTACCCGGCGCAGACCGTGGCCCTGGTGAACCTCCGCTACGGCTGCAAGGAGGGCGCCGAGACCGACCTGATCGCGCCCGACGCCGGGCGGCGGATCGTGGCCGCGGCCGCGGCGCTGCCCTTCACCCACCGCGGCTGGAAGGACATCGAGCGGGCGCTGGACGACGAGGACCACGAGTCCCTGGGAACGCTGGAGGAGATGATCGCCTCGGGCGTCTGGGACCTCAAACGGCTCGACGCGATGGCGGCGCTGCGCGCGATCGCGAGCCGGGGCGCCGTGCCCCCCGGTCCGATCGCGCCCGAGGTGCCCTTCACAGGTATCAGCCGGACGCAGTCGCTGGTCCGCCGGACCAGGAGGGAGCACGTTCCCGGCCGGTGGATGTCGGACCTCGACGTACTGGACGCCGCCCGGCTGTTCGACGAGGGCTACCCCGTGCTCCACGAGGACGTGCTGACCGGTCTGCTGGAGGAGCTCGCCGGCGCCCGGGGCATGACGCTCGAAGCGTACGCACGGGCCAAGCTCGGGCTCGACGGCCGGTCGCCGCTGCCGGACTCCCTCGCCCGCTGGTTCACGGAAGGGGAACGGGACGGGCTCCCGGTCGCCGACCGGATCCGGCTGCTCATGGTGCGGGTGTGGCCCGTATGGCAGTCGGTGGACTGGCGGCCGGCGGTCCTGGCGCGGCTGCGGGAATCCGAGCACTGGGAGGAGTGGTGCGCTCTCGTCGTCCGGGCCGACGAGGCCGCGGAGGAGACCAGGCCCAGGCTGGTGGTCCCGCCGCCGCCGATGTGCGCCAAGCTCTTCCTGCGCCACTGGCAGGGGCGCGGCACCTCGCCGGAGGTCGAGATGGCCCGCCGCGGGTTCACCGGCCCCGACGGGCTGGGCGGGGCGGTCACGAGGTTCTTCGCCCTCGACGTCCTGCGCGGCCGCGAACGCCGTAGCGCCGGGGCCCGTTGACCGTGGGCGGGCGGGCGCGGGCGGCGAGGCGTCTAGGATGGGAACATGCGTACGAATGAAGGTGAAGAGCGGCCCGCTCCCGGTCCCGGGCTGAGCGGGGCGGAGCTGGTCCGCTGGTACTGGACGCTGGCCGAACTCACCGCGCTGGCGCGCCGGATGGGCCTTCCCACCTCCGGCGGGAAGGCGGCGGTCACAGCCCGGATCGCCGCCGCCCTGGACGGGCTCCCGGCGCCGGCACCGTCCCCGGCCTCCGGCCGGCCCGCCCGCGGTGCGGGTCGGCAGCTGGCCGCGCCCGTGGGCGGTGCCAGCGTGATCCCGCCGGGGCAGCGGTGCAGCCAGGTGCTGCGGGAGTACTTCCTCCGGGAGATCGGGCCCGGCTTCCACTTCGACGCCTTCATGCGGGATTACGTCGCCCAGGGCGCGGGACACACCCTCGCCGAGGCGGTCGCCCACTGGCACGCCACCCGGGAGCGAGCGGCGCAACCCCAGGAGATCGGGGCCCAGTTCGAACTGAACCGGTTCCTCAGGGACTGGCACGCCCGCCACCCCGATGGCACCCGCCCGCAGGCCCTGGCCGCCTGGCGGGTTCACCGCTCCAGCCCCCGGGAGGCGGCCGTCACCCCCGGGCCGCAGTGAGCTCCGGCTCCGCGGGCTCCGGCAGCCGCCGGGCCAGCGCCCAGGCCAGCAGGGGGAGCGCGGCCATCGGGAGCAGGGCCGTCCGCAGGGAGGCCGCGTCGGCCGCCGCGCCGATCAGGGGGCTCGCGAGACCGCCGACGCTGACGGTCAGGCCCAGGGTGACCCCGCTCGCCGTGCCCATGCGGGTCGGCAGGTAGTCCTGGCCCAGGGTGACCTGGAGGGAGAACGGCACGTACAGCGCGGTGGCGGCCAGCGCCGAGCAGACGTACACCAGCGGCAGCGGCAGGAAGAGGATGCCCGCGACGGCCGGCACCACGGCCGCGTAGGCGCGGCGGACGGTGGTGACGCGGCCCCAGCGGGCGGCCAGCCGGCCGCCGAGGAGGGTGCCGCCGACGCTCCCGGCGAAGAGGGCGAACAGGGCGACGGCGCCGGCGGTTTCGCCGCCGCCGCGCTCGCGGACGTACAGCGCGATGAAGGTGCTCAGGCCGGTGAAGACGACCGAGCGCACGACGACCACCAGGGAGAGCCGCAGGAAGGCCCGCCGGTCGTCGCGGGGGCGCCGGGCCGGGGCCGGGGCCGGAGCCGGGATCGCGGCCGCCCGGTCCGCGGCCGAACGCTTCGCGGACGGCGGCCTGTTGAGGAACACGCCCAGCGCTGCCGGGGCGGCCAGCAGCCACCACCCCGCCGGGCCCGGCAGCGCCAGCGCGCCGACCACCAGCAGCGGGGCGCACGCGAAGCCGATGTTGCCGCCGAGCGCGAACCAGCTCATCGCGCCGTGCCCGGGGCCTCCCGCCGTACGGACCAGCCGGGCCGCCGCCGGGTGGTACGCGGCGACGCCCAGCCCGGACAGGGCGACGGCGGCGAGGGTGGCCGCGTACCCCGCGTCGAGTCCGACCAGGGCTACGCCCAGCCCCGCGGCGGCCGTGGCCAGCGGGATCAGCCAGGGCATCGGCCACCGGTCGGTGAGCGCACCGAACAGCGGCTGGACCGCGGAGGAGAGCAGCGAGGCCGCCAGCACGATGCCGGAGGCGGCGGCGTAGCCGTACGAGCGCTCGGAGACGAGGAAGGGCACGAGCGCGGCGACGGCGCCCTGGTAGACGTCCACGCAGGAGTGGCCCGCGGAGAAGGCGGCCGTACGGAGCCGGGCCGGGCCGGGCGCGGGGGCGGAAGCGGAGGCAGAAGTAGAGGCAGAAGTAGAGGCAGAGGCAGGATCGGAAGCAGAAGCAGGAGCAGAGGTCTGGGGCGGTCTCAGGGAGGTCACCGGTCGAGAATCGCTCGCGCCGGGGGCGTCCCGCTTCCGATAAATTGCCGGGTGATGCAGAAAATCCGCCACACCCCGCGCGCAGCCACGAGCGTCCGCGAGCTCGACACCCACCACGGCATCGATCCGCACCGCCACGACGACCACCAGATCTGCTACGCCGGTTCCGGGGTGCTGTCCGTCACCACCGACGCCGGTACCTGGGTGGCGCCGACCACCCGCGCCCTGTGGATCCCCGCCGGGACCGTGCACGAGCACCGGGCCTTCGGCCGCGTCGACCTGCACTGCGTGGGCCTGCCCACGCACCTCAACCCGCTCTCGCTCACCGCCCCCGCCGTGCTCGCCGTCGGCCCCCTGCTGCGCGAGCTGATCCTGGCCTACACCCGGGCCCCGCAGGAGGGCAGCGCCGAGCGGCGCAGGATGCTGGCGGTGCTGCTCGACCAGCTGCGGGCCTCGCCGCTGCAACCGCTGCACCTGCCCGCGCCCTCCGATCCCCGGCTGGCCGCGGTGTGCGCGCTGCTGCACGCCGATCCCGCCGATCCGCGCGGACTGGCGGAACTCTCCGTACAGGCCGGGGCCGGGGCGGGGGAGCGGACCCTGAGCCGGCTCTTCCGCGCCGAGCTGGGCATGACCTTCCCCCAGTGGCGGACCCAGCTGCGCCTGCACCACGCGCTGCGGCTGCTGGCGGTGGACACGCCCGTGACCGCGGTCGCGCACCGCTGCGGCTGGTCTTCGGCGAGCGCGTTCATCGACGTGTTCCGGCGTGCCTTCGGGCACACCCCGGGCACGCACGCCAAAGGCTGACCGGTTCGTCTGGCCGTGCGCGCCGCACCGGGTCAGCATGGAGGGAAGAGACCGGTTCGGGGCCGGGCGACCGGGAGGAACCCATGGCGCACTCCCCGACGACCGACGTACTGATCGTGGGCGCCGGTCCGGTCGGCCTCAGCGCGGCCGCGGAACTGCGCCGGCACGGCGCGAGCTGCCGCCTCGTCGACCGGCTGCCGGCCCGTCTGCCGTACGCGAAGGCGGTCGGCATCCAGCCGCGCACGCTGGAGATCTGGGACCGGGTGGGCCTGGCCCGCACCGTCTTGGAGGCCGCCGTGCCCCTGCGCGGTCAGCTGATCTACGTCAACGGCACCGAGCAGGCCCGGATCGAGCTCATGCTGCCGCCTGAAGTGCCGTACCGCTTCGCCGCGTTGCCGCAGTACGAGACCGAGCGGATCCTCGAAGAACACCTCGCGGCGCTGGGCACCGCCATCGAACGCGGCACCGAGCTGCTGTCGTTCACCCAGGACGACGGGGACGGGGGCGGGCCCGCGGGTGGCGTCACCAGCTTCCTGCGCACCGCGTCCGGCGGGGAGGAGGAGCTGCGCACCCGCTACCTCATCGGCTGCGACGGAGCCCACAGCACCGTGCGCAAGGGTCTGGGACTCTCCTACGAGGGCGGGGCGTTCGCCGAGGAGTACATGCTGGCCGACGTCGTGAGCGACTGGGACCTGCCCGACGGGTACGGCCTGCGGTCCATGCACCAGGGCGCCGACGGGGCCACCGACGACGTGCTGGTGTGCATCCCGCTCCCCGGCCGGGGCCGCTACCGCATGTCGATGCTGGTCCCGCCCGAACTCTCCGCACAGCCGGCCGGCGGACCGGCGGGGGGCTCGGCAGGGGGCCCCGGAGCGGGCGACGGCGTGCGGCACGGGCTGGAGGGGGGCCGGGTCCCCGAGCTCTCCCACATCCAGGCCGTCGTCGACCGCCTCGCCCCTTCCCCGGCCGAGGTCTCGGGCATGCGCTGGTCCTCCGTGTTCCGCATCAACCACCGCATCGTCGACCGCTACGGCGACGGCCGCGTCTTCGTCGCGGGCGACGCCGCCCACATCCACCCGCCCACCGGCGCCCAGGGCATGAACACCGGGATCCAGGACGCCTGCAACCTGGCCTGGAAGCTGGCACTCGCCCTCCGGGGAGCGGGCGGCCCCGCCCTGCTCGCGAGCTACGACGCCGAGCGCCGCCCCGTGGGCGAGGAGGTCGTCGGCCGGACCGTGCGGCACGCGACCCGGGGCATCGACAGCGAACCGGACGATCTGCGGACCGTGCTGCTCCGCGAGGCCCAACTGCTCGTCGGCTACCCCGGCGGACCGCTCGCGGGCAGTGGCTTCGGCCCGGCGGACGCACCGCAGTCCGGTGAACGGGCCCCGGACTGCAGCGGGTTGACCCTGCCCCTCGCCGCCTACCCGTTACGGCTGCTCGACGTCCTGCGCGGCCGGGCCGGCCATGTGGTGCTCCTGTACGGGGACGACGGCGCGGCCCTGGCCGAGGCCGCCGAGCAGGCCCGGGCCGCGGGCCCGGCGCTGGCGGAGGGCGTCGGGGACGGCGCGGAGGGGGGCGGCGGGGACGGCGCGGAGGGGGGCGGCGGGCGCGATGCCGCCGGCCCGCGCACCGTGGCCGTCCTCGCCCGCGAGGCCGCACCCGACGCGTCCGCCGGCCTCCCCGTCCCCGGATACCGGGACGCCGCAGGGGAGTTCGCCCGGCTGTACGGCGCCGACGGCCCGACCGGCTTCCTCGTACGCCCGGACGGATACCTCGGCGCCCGCTTCCCGCTGTCCGGCACGGCGGCGGCCCTGTCCGGCTACCTCGCCTCGCTGTCCGCCCCGACGGGTTCTGACGACAGGCCCTAGGCGGGGGTGTAGCGCAGCAGCACCACCCCGGTGCCGAACGTGCGGGTCTCCTCCAGCCGCAGCGGGACCAGGCCGTCGGAGGGCGGGAAGAGGGGGTGGCCGCGGCCGATGCGTACGGGGTGCACGTAGATCCGGTACTCGTCCACCAGGCCGTGGCGCAGGAACGCGGCGGCGAGGTCCGCCCCGCTCAGGGTCAGGTCACCGCCCGGGGCGGCCTTGAGGGCCGCGACCTCCTCCGGTACGACCTCCCGCAGCACGGCGGCCTTCGGGTCGGCCTGCTCGGCGGCCAGGGTGCGCGAGTACACGTACTTCCGCGCCGAGCGCCAGATGCCCGCGAAGTCCCTCTCCACCGCGGTCGCGGCCGGCCCGGCGCCGGCGGTGGACCAGTAGGCGTCCATCTGCTCGTAGGTGACCCGGCCCATCAGCATGCCGTCGACCGACCGGACTTCGTCGTTCATGTGCTGGTGCAGCTCTTCGTCGACACGGCCCCAGTCGAGCTGCCGCTCCGGACCCTCGTAGTAGCCGTCGAGGGAGACCTGCGACATCAGGATGATCTTTCCCATAACGGACCAGACTACGCGCCGTCCATACTGGACGGCGTGAAGAGCGAAGCCGACACCGCAGCCATGGCCGACACCCCCGACACGCCCGCCACCGTCCTGTGCGCCGTCGAAGGCCGCACCGGGGTGATCACCCTCAACCGCCCCAGGGCCCTCAACGCCCTCACCCACCCCATGGTGCTCCGCATCGCCGGGGCCCTGGCCGGCTGGGAGCGGGATCCGGGCGTGGAACAGGTGCTCATCCGCGGCGCGGGAGACCGGGGGCTGTGCGCCGGCGGGGACATCCGGGCCATCCACGACGACGCGAAGGCAGGGACGCGGGCTTCGGCCGCCTTCTGGCGCGACGAGTACCGCCTCAACGCGCACATCGCCCGCTATCCCAAGCCCTACGTCGCCCTCATGGACGGCATCGTGATGGGCGGCGGGGTCGGCGTGTCCGCCCACGGCAGCGTCCGCGTGGTCACCGAGCGTTCCCGCGTCGCCATGCCCGAAACCGGCATCGGCTTCGTCCCGGACGTCGGCGGCACCCACCTGCTGGCCCGCGCCCCCGGCCTGCTCGGTATCCATCTCGCCCTCACCGGCACCGCGGTGGGCGCCGCCGACGCGCTGCTGTGCGGGCTCGCCGACCACTTCGTACCCGCCGACCGGCTGCCGGCGCTGACCGCCGAGCTCGCCGCGGCCCCGGCCCGGGAGGTGCTGGGCCGGTACGCCGCCGAGCCCGGGCCGGCGGCGCTGGCCGAGGCGCGGGGCTGGATCGACCACTGCTACGCCGCCGGCACCGTCGAGGAGATCGTGGACCGGCTGCTCGGCTACGGGGACCCGGAGGCCAAGCAGGCCGCCGAGACGATCCTCGCCAAGTCCCCGACCGCCCTCAAGGTGACCCTGGAGGCCGTACGCCGCGCCGCCGCGCTCGGCGCGCTGGAGCCGGTGCTGGAACAGGAGTTCCGCGTCTCCTGCAATGCCCTGACCTCCCCCGACCTGGTGGAGGGCATCCGGGCGCAGGTCGTAGACAAGGACCGCAGCCCACGCTGGTCCCCGGCCACCCTCGGCGAGGTCACCGACCAGGACGTCGCCCGCTTCTTCGCCCCACTCACCGGGGACGACCCCGGCATCGCCGAGGGGTGAACCCACCCGCGGGGCAGGGTCACGGGAGCGTGCTCCTGTCCTAGGCGGTGGCGGTGGTGGTGTCGGCGGTCGGGTCGGTCGGGGGCTCCACCCAGTCGACCAGTTCGATGATCACGCCATTGGGGTCGGCCACCAGGAACACCCGCTCGCCCCAGGGCTCGACGCGGGGCTCCATGACGATCGGGACGCCCTCGGAGCGCAGACGCTCGTACTCGGCGGGCAGGTCGGCCACGGTGAACGCGAGGAGCACTCCGGCGGCGTGCTGTTCGCGGAGGTCCTCGGGGAGCACCTCCAGGCCGCGCCGTACGAAGATCACGTTCGGGCCGTCGGGGTGGGAGAGGGAGGCGAAGCCGTCGGCGGCCATCGCTTCCTTGAAGCCGAAATGCCTGGTCAGGAAGTCGGAGGAGGTGGTGGTGTCCTCGACGGTGAGGCAGACGGCGGTGTCGGTGATCCGCATGGGTCCTCCTGGTATCCTGGCTCGGAGTTTCATTATACACAGTATTCTATACGGCGTAGAAGATTAAATGACGAGGCCGCCGGAAGGCGGCGGTGAGGGGCCGGGAGTGACCACGGACCGGAGCGGCGCGGGCGACCCCGTCCGCACGTTGGAGCTGCTGTGGCGCGAGCCGGGGCAGGGGGCGCCCAGCGGGCGGCGCGGCCCCCGGCAGGGGCTGACCGTCGATGCCGTCGTCGACGGCGCGATCGCGCTCGCCGACGAGGCGGGGCGCGAGGGCGGGTCCGGGCTGGCCGCGCTGACGATGCGGGCACTGGCCCAGCGGCTGGGGGTCACCCCCATGACCCTCTACACCTACGTCCCCGGCAAGGCCGAGCTGCTCGACCTGATGCTGGACGCCGCCTACCTGGCCATGGAGCGCGGCGCGCCGGGCCCGGAAGGGGCTTGGCGGGAGAAGGTCGCCCGCGTCGCCGAGGACAACCGTGCGCTGTACCTGCGCCACCCGTGGATGGGCGAACTGTCCGTCACCCGGCCCCCGCTGGGCCCCGGGGTGATCGGCAAGTACGAGTGCGAGCTCGCGGCCTTCGAGGGCATCGGCCTCACCGACGTGGAGATGGACGCCGCCCTGACCCACCTCCTCGGCTTCGTCCACGCGCAGGCCCTGGCCGCCGCCGACACCGCCGCGCACAACGCCCGCCAGAGCGACCAGGAGTGGTGGGAGCTCAGCGCCCCGCTGCTGGAACGGGCCATGGATCCCGAGCGCTACCCCCTCGCCGGGAGGGTCGGCAGCACGGTCGGCGGGTACAGCCCCGAGACCGTGTGGGACTTCGGTCTGCGCTGCGTCCTGGACGGGATCGCCCGGCTGCTGGAGCGGGGCTGACCGGGCCTGATGCGAAACGCGCGCCCTACCGGTAGCCGGTGGGGTCCGCGGGGAGGTCCGGGTCCTGTACCTCGACCATGTACCGCCAGGCGTCCGGCCTGCTGCCGTCCACGTCCGTGAAGCCGTAGACCCGGGCGAGCTGCCCGCTGGAGAGCGACTGCCCGTTCCAGCGGGACAGTTCCGGGTCGGCGGCCAGGGCGGCGACCGCGCGGCCGACGTAGAGCGGGGTCTCCGAAATGCCGAAGTGCGGGACCGTCTTCAGCGCGTCGCGCCAATTCGCCTCGGTGACACCGAAGTTGTCCAGCATCATCTCCGACCGGAGCCAGCCCGGGGTCAGGGCCACCGCCGTCGCTCCGCGCGGCCCCACCTCGTGTCCGAGTGCGAACGCCATGCGCAGCACTGCCGACTTGGCGATGTCGTAGAAGAAGGAGACCCGGTAGCGGCTCGCGTTGTACTCCGCCGTGCCGTCCGTCATCTCCACCACCAGCCCGCCCGGCTCGCGCAGCAGCAGCGGGAGCGCGTAGTGGCTGGTCACCGCATGGGTCTCCACGGCCAGCCGGAGCAGCCGCAGCCCCTTGTCCAGGTCGTGTTCCCAGACCGTGCTCTCCCACTCGAAGAGCCGCTCGCCGCCCCAGATGTCGTTCACCAGCACATCGAGCCGGCCCTGCTCGGCGTCGATCCGCCCGACCAGGGCCTCGACCTGTTCGGGCACCAAGTGGTCTGCTACCACCGCGACTCCCCGGCCGCCCGCCGCCGTGACCAGCTCCGCCGTCTCCTCGATCGTCTCGGGCCGGTCGTACTCCGAGCGTCTGCCGCGCGTACTGCGCCCGCTCACGTACACCGTCGCACCCTCGGCCCCCAGCGCGACCGCGATGCCCCTGCCCGCGCCGCGGGTCGCCCCGGCCACCAGGGCCACCTTGCCTTCGAGAGTCCGCTCCGCCTGCGCCATGACTGCGACCCTACGACGTCCGCGCGCGGCAGGGGCCGAGCGGCGCGCCTGCGGAAGCGTGAGACGGGGCGGGTACGGCCTTGAACAACCGCCCCCCGAGGCCGCACTGTTGGCGGAGATCCGTTCGTATTGTCAGGAGACAGGCTTGTCCACCGACCCCGCGCAGGCATCCGATCCGACGCCCCCGCTCCCGCCCCCGCCCCCGTCCCCGCCCCCGCCCCCGCCCCCGCCCCCGCCCCCGCCCCCGTCCCCGCTCCCGTCCGCGGCCGCGTCCCCGCACGTCATCGACCCCGCGGGTGGCTGCCCGCACGCCCTCAACGCCCGGCTGCGCGCCCGGGGCGCCGTGGCCGAGGTGGTGCTTCCCGGCGGCGTTCCCGGCGCGGTCGTCCTCGGTCACGAGGCGCTGAAGGAGTTCCTCGCCCACCCCGATGTGGCCAAGGCCGCCCGGCACTTCCCGGCCCTGCACGACGGCAGCATCCCCGCGGACTGGCCGCTGCGCGTCTTCGCCAACGCCCAGGGCATGCACACCGCCGACGACGCCGACCACCGCCGGCTGCGCTCCCTGGTGGGCAACGCCTTCACCGTCCGGCAGGTGGAGCGGCTGCGCCCCCGCATCGAGGAACTGACGGCCGGGCTGCTGGCCGACCTGGAACGCGCCGCGGAGGCCTCCCCGGACGGGGTGGCGGACCTGCGCACGTACGTCGCGCTCCCGCTCCCGATGAGCGTGATCTGCGAACTCCTCGGCGTGGACCCCGAACACCGGGGGCGGCTGCACGAGCTGACCCACACCGCCGTCATCGCCACCGACACCACCCCGGCCGAGGTCATGGCCGCCGTCCGCGAGCTCATCGAGCTGATCGCCGCCATCGCCGCCGCCCGCCGGGCCGATCCGGGCGAGGACCTGACGAGCGCGCTGATAGCCGCCCGGGACGGCGACGGCGACCGGCTCAGCGAAGCCGAACTCACCGGCACCATGCGGCTGATGCTGGTCGCGGGCCACGAGACCACGCTCAACCTGATCAGCAATGCCGTACGCGCCCTGTGCACCCACCGCGACCAGCTCGCGCTGGTCCTGGACGGGAAGGCCACGTGGTCGGACGTGGTCGACGAGACCCTGCGCTTCGACGGCCCGATCAGCTGGTTCCCGTTCCGCTACCCGACCCGCGATCTGACCATCGACGGGACCGTGATCCCGCGGGGCACCCCGGTCCTCGCCGGCTACACGGCGGCCGGCCGCGACGAGGCCTTCCACGGCCCGGACGCCGACCGCTTCGACCTGACCCGCGCCACCGCCGCCCGCAACCTGTCCTTCGGACACGGCGCCCACTACTGCGTCGGAGCCCCGCTCGCCCGGCTGGAAGCCACCATCGCCCTGGAAGCCCTCTTCACCCGCTTCCCGGACCTGGACCTGGCCGTTCCCGAGGCCGAACTCCCGCACCAGCGCAGCTTCATAGGCAACAGCGTCGAGTCGCTGCCGGTCCGGCTACGGGGCATCCGACGGCGGTGAGATCTCCGTACTCAGCCACCCCAGCGCGTCGGGGTACATGGCGATCCAGGTCTGGAAGTTGTGCCCGCCCTGAGGGCGGACCAGGGTCTTGACCCGGACCCCGGAGTTCTGAGCGGCCTCGGCGAAGTCGGTCAGCTGCTGCGGAGGGCTGTCCTTGTCCTGCGCGGAGGTGGCGAGGAACAGCCCGACGTCCGTGTTCTTGTCGTGCTTCGCCTGCTGGACCAGCCACATCGGGCTGTTGCGCTCGCGCAGCACCGGATCGGACAGCACGTCCGGGTCGCCGGTCAGCGGATCCGGGTCCAGGGCCGCGCCGGCCCGGAACGCCTTCGGGTACTGGAGCGGAAGCTTGGCCGCGCAGAAGGCCCCGGTGGAGATGCCCATCAGCCCCCAGCCCTTGGGCTCGGGGAGCGTGCGGAAGTTCTTGGCGACCAGGTCCGGCACGTCCTGCGCGAGCCAACTCGCCACCTTCCGCCGCGGGGTGTCCGTGCAGTCGGTGTTCACGCCTCCGGGGTACAGGTCGGGGATCACCAGGATGAAGGGGTGCGCCGCGCCGAGCTGGACGAGCTGCTCCAGCGCGCCGGGCATGTCGCCGATGTCGAGCCAGGAGCGGGGCGAGCCCGGATAGCCGTGCAGCAGCATCAGCACCGGGAACCGGGTCTTCTCCGCGCCCGGTGCGTCGTACTCCGGGGGAGTCCAGACGATCACCTGGCCGGCGAGCTTCGAGTGGGAGCCGCGGAAGTACGTGGTGCGGGTGCCGTCGCCGCCGAGGGTGAACTTGGCCCGCCCGAGCGGCGGCCCGGTCATCGCGGAGTCGTTCTGCCCGGCTTCGGTGCCCAGCAGGTCGTCCCACGAGGAGTAGAGGCCGTAGCTCCCGTTGATCCAGGTGGCCACCACGCAGATGGCGGTGAGCTGGCACAGGCCGATCATCAGCAGCCGGGCCGGCCAGCGGACCCAGCCGGGGCCGGGGATCCGGTTCCACAGGAGCAGCGCGGCGAGCATCGCGAGTGCGGTGACGACGATCAGCGTGACGAGGAACGACGTACTGGTCAGCTCCACTGCGCCGGCTCCTGACGTACGACGGAATGATGGAGAATTCCGGACATTACGCCAATACTGCGATGCGCACCGCCCGGGGGAGCGGGCGGCGCGCATCGTGTCGGACCCGGTGGTTCCGGGTGGGGGGCCGGTGTCGGCCTCGGTGTCAGATGAGGAAGCGGTACCGGCGGACCAGTGCGGTCCGGCGCCAGGCCCGGCCGAGCCCGAAGTGGTTGCCCGCGGCGGTCGTGGCCACCACGGCTCCGGCCACCGCGAGGATCCAGTGGTCGTCGGTGAGGGGGTTGGTCGCGGGCAGCATCGTGACGAGCCACATGAAGCCCATCATCATCGCGCAGGACGCGGCGGCGATCCGCGTGCCGATGCCGAGCAGGAACGCCAGACCGATGCCGAGCAGGCCCGTCATGAAGATCAGGTCAAGCCAGCCGGCGCCGGCTACCGAGTCGAAGGTGTGCGCGAAGGGGCCCTTCGTCCCGTGCAGCAGGAACCCTTCGGTCGGCGAGCCGCCGTTGATGACGGACTTGGCCGACGGGGTGCTGAAGCCGAGCCCGAACAGCTTGTCCAGGAAGGGCCAGATGAAGGTCCAGGCGACCAGGACGCGGAGGGCGGCGAGGGCGACGCGGGCCGGCAGGGCGAGTGTGGTGCCGCTCTCACCGCCGCTCTCACCCCCGGGGGCGCCGGCGGCGGGGCCGGGGGTGGTGGTCTTGCGGGAAGGGGTGAGCAGAGTGGCCATGACGTGCACCTTTGTCCGTTGCCGGGATCTTGTGAATGCATTCACAATCTACGATCTTTATCCGGCGTGAACGTGCGGCGAAGATCCCGAGCCGGGGGGTCGTGAGACCTCACAGGTCAGGACCTTGGTCCTGGGGTAGATTCACCGCCTGTTCACCTGCACGGTTCCGGGGCTTTCGGGCGGGCTGGTGCCATATGAGGCATGATCGACGGGGATATGCGTAAACCGCAGAAAGTACAGAAGGCGCAGAAAACGGCGAGCCGCCGGATTCGTCCCGGGGTGCGCACCAGGATGTCGCCGGTCGCTCCGGCGCGCGCGGGCTACCAGGTCAAACTGCTGGTCGACCCGGACCGGGTGCTCGGCGCCGACGGCCTGCCCACGGCCGCCGCGGCCGCCGCGCTGTCCCTCGGCGCGCCCGGCCGCTTCGAGGTCGCCCAGTACATGGACGACGCCGGGCGCAGCCTGAACGGGCAGGGCTGGATCGTCCGCATCCGGCGCCACGACGACGAGAACCGGATCCGCCTCGCCTACAAGGCCCGCTTCGACATCGAGGGCGACGGCACGGACCCGGCCGCGGTGCGGCGCGTGATGGACCAGGCCTCCGTGCACAACTTCTGTGCGGATGACGGCAATTACTCCGTCCAGGTCAACCTCAGCCACACCCGCGCCACCCTCGACTTCACCAACAAGAAGTGCCGGCCGGTCCCGGGCCTCGCACCCGGCGAACTCCCGGGGCTGGACGCCTCCCGCGCCCTGGTCCTGGACCGCCTCCCCGGAAAGCTCGCCAAGTGGGCCGCGAAACCTGCCGGTTGGGCGGAGTCGGTCACCGCTTCATCCCGACTCCACGGTCCCGTAAGACAGGCCAACTATCCTGGCCGGATGCTCGATCACGCGATGGAGACGCAAGTCAGCCGGCTGCGGACCGCCTCCGGCGAGCTGGCCTGGTTCACCGAGATCACCGCCAAGGGGCGCACCCTGCGGGACGCGGTCGAACTGCGCTCCGACCTGATGGGCAAGCTCCGCGCCGAGGGCTGGCTGCTGGAGCGGGACGCCTTCAAGACCGACCTCATCCTCGGCCGGTGAACACCTCCGCGGCCGCGCCGATACGCGTGGCCCACTTGGCCGACCTGCACATAGGCTCCGCCCTGCGCGGGCTGGCGGACTACCCCGGGGCGCCCGCGATAGACGGGCGCGAAGCCCCGTACGAGGCCCTGCGCGCGGCCGTGCGCCGCATCGTCGAGGGCGGCTACGACGCGGTGCTCATCGCCGGGGACGTCTTCGACCGCCGCCACTGCGACGCCCGGGCGCTGGCCGCCTGCCAGGACGCGCTCGGCGCCTTCCACGAAGCGGGCCTGCGCACGGTGGTGGTCTCGGGCAACCACGACGCCGAGACCCCGCTGCCGCAGAAACTGCACCTCCCGCCCTCGGTGCGCTGGCTCGGCGCGGACGCCCCCGAGTCGGTGACCTGGCCCGACCTCGGCGTCACCGTCCACGGCCAGTCCGTGGCGGAGCCCGACGAGCGCCGCGACCTCGCGGCCGGCTTCCCGTCCGCGACCCCCGGCGCCGTCAACATAGGGCTGCTGCACACCAGCCTGCACGGGGCCTGGAGCCGCCGGATCTGCGCACCGGCCGACCCGCGGACGCTGGCCCGCGCCGGGTACGACTACTGGGCGCTGGGCCACGTCCACCACCGCCTGGTCCCCGGCGCCGGCGCCTTCGCCGCCTACCCGGGCAACACGCACGCCCGCGGACCGGGAGAGGCGGGCGGCCGCGGTTTCACCGAGCTGCTGATCGAAGGCCCCGCCGCCGCCGACCCGGACCCCGCCCCTGACCGGGGCCCCGAACCGGGCCCCGGCGGTGACCGCCGCCGGATCGGGATCCTCCCGGTGGACACGGCCCCGGTGCGCTACGAGACGCTCCACCTCCCGTGCCCGGAGACCGCCGAGGCCGACCTGCGGGACCGCTTCGCGGCCGTCCCGGAGCCGTCGGGTGGCGGCGGCGCCCTCGTGTGGACCCTCAGCCCCGCCACCCCGCCCGGCCTCCTCCACGAGGCCCGCGCCCTGGCCGGCCCGGCCACCATGATCTGCCCGTCGGAGGGCCCGCCCGCCGCTTGCTGAGGCGCTGGCTAGCCCCGGACGCGGACCGTTACCGTGTGCCGGCCCGTGGCTCCGTCGGGGAGGGTGCCGGTGCGTTTCGCCGGCTGTACGGCGCCGGTGCGGTCCGTGGCGCGGACCTCCAGGGTGTGGCCGCCGGGGGCCGCCTCCCAGAGCCATACCCACTGGCGCCAGGTGTCGTCGCCGTCCGCCGCCCCGAGCCGGGCCTCCCGCCACGGGCCCGCGTCCACCCGTACCTCGACCCGTTCGATGCCCCGGTGCTGCGCCCAGGCCACCCCGGCGACCGCCACCCGGCCCGCCGCGACCGCGGCGAAGGGGCGCGGGACGTCGATGCGCGACTGGGTCTTGACCGGGGCCTGCTGCGCCCAGGAACGGCGCACCCAGTACGCGTCGTAGGCGGCGAAGGTGGTGAGCCGCAGCTCGCGCAGCCACTTGCAGGCGGAGACGTACCCGTACAGGCCCGGCACGATCATCCGGACGGGGAAACCGTGCCGGAAGGGGAGCGGCTCGCCATTCATGCCCACGGCCAGCAGCGCCTCCCGGCCGTCCATCACGGCCTCGACGGGGGTGCCGATCGTCATCCCGTCCACCGAGCGCGCCACGAGCTGGTCGGCGCGGCCGCCCTGCGAAGGCGGTCGCACGCCCGCCTCGCGGAGCAGGTCGGCGAGGCGTACGCCCAGCCAGCGGGCCGTGCCCGCGTACGGGCCGCCGACCTCGTTCGACACGCAGGTGAGGGTGACGTCGTGCTCGACCAGGGGCCGGGCGAGCAGCTCCCGCAGCCCGAGGGTGAGGGGCCTGGAGACCCCGTCCCCGTGCACGTGCAGCCGCCAGGTGTCCGCGTCCACGCGCGGGACGACCAGCGCGGTGTCCACCCGGTAGAACGCCCGGTTGGGGGTGATGAACGGGGTGACCCCGGGGATCCGCAGCTCCGACCCGGCCGGTACGGGCGGGGCGGGCGCTGCGGCCCGGGGAAGGACGAGCGCGGCCCGCGAGGCCGTGGCCCCCGCGTCCCCGAAGGCGCCGAGCCGCCGCCCGGCGTACCCGGCTCCGGCCGACAGGGCCAGGGTGGCGACGGCGAGGCGGCCGAAACGGCGCCGGTCCATGGCGCCGGGCGGACCGGCTCCGGGCGGACCGGCCCCGGAGGGCCGCGGACGGGGCCGCGGGAGGGCTCTGACCAGCAGGTACAGCACTCCGGCGGCCGTGAACCCGCCCGCCAGTGAAGGCAGTGCGTCCTGCCAGGAGGCCTCCGGTCGGCTGAGCGCGGCCGCCGCGCCGAGCACGCCGAAGGCGGCCGCGAGGGCGATGCCCGCCGTGGAGCGGCGGGGGCGGCGTACGGCGAGCAGCCCGGCCACGATCGCCACGGCGGCCAGCAGGGCGCCGGTGCCCAGGGTCAGGACCAGCTTGTCGGCGGTGCCGAACCGGCGGATCGCCCACTCCTTGACGGCGGCCGGGGTGGCGTCGACCACGGCCCCGCCGACGGCGGTGAACGGGACGGCCTCGGGCCGGACGCCCGCCGCGGCGAGCTGGGCCACGGCGAGCCCGGCGAAGGCGGCGAGCAGTCCGCTGACGGCGCCGAGCGCGTACCGGCCGGGCCTGCCCGGTCCGTCGGGGCCGGCCGGCCCCGGTTTCGTACGGATCATGCGGAGTCACCGCCGCCCCGCTCGGTGGGATTGGCTCCCCCAGGTACCAGGGTGCCTCCGAACCGGGGGGCCGCGCCTCAGGTGAGCGGGTGGCCGGCCCGCTCCGCGGCCCGCCGGGCCATGGCCGCGAGGCGGGTCTCCGGATCCGCCGGATTCGCCGGGCCCGCCGGGCCCGCCGCCCGGTGGGTGGCGATCTGCCGGCGCTTGCGCAGTTCCACGATCCCGTCGGTGAGCCGCTCCCGCAGATCGGAACGGTGCCTCAGCTGCTGCTCCCGGTCCGCGGACGGCCGTAACCGGCCGGTGGCGGGCGCGGGGGCGGGCGGGCCGGCGGGCAGGGTGGCGGGCGCCGCGGCCCCGCCGGTGAGGAGCGTCAGCAGTTCCAGCGTCGCGGAGGTGCGGTGCGGGTCGGTCTCGGACATGGCGGGCGTCCTTCCGGCGATGGCGGCGTCGGAAAGGGCGGTCGCCGGATGGCTCCGGCGACCGCCCCTGATCCGTTTCCGACAGTGTCCTTCAGTGAACCCGGTGCGTCGCCAGAGCGTCGGGCGCTCGGCCCGGTTGTCCCCCGGGCGGGTGGGGAGCCTCCCCCCGGAGGGTGAGCGGCGCTTCATCCGGGGATCCCCACCTCCCTTGTGGTGTACGTCAGTTGACCTCGGGAAGGGTGGCGGCGATGCCGGTCGCCAGGGTGTACGGGTCGCCGCTCGGGCGTGAGGGGTGGCGGGTGGTGAGCTTCGCCCAGTCGTCCTCGAAGGCGTGCCAGTCGATCGCCCTCGGTGCGGCCCGCCGCACCAGCGCCTCCTCCAGCGAGGCGAAGTACGAGGACCAGCGCCGGGCGTACAACTCGCTGATGAGGCCGCTCCATTCACGGTTCGCGTAGTCGTGCAGGAAGCCGCCCTCGCTGGTGCTCTGCCGCCCCCACACGCTGAGGATCGAGCGGGCGTCGTACTCGTACCGGTCCTGCTCGGCCGCGTCCGCACCGTGCGCGCGGGCCGCCGACAGCCAGGAGCCGAGCAGGAAGTTCGGATCGGAGCCGACGAGCGCGTCCAACTGCTTCTCCCGATGGGCCCAGTCGGCGGTCAACTGGCGGAACAGCGCCAGGTCCTGGGCCTCGTACGCCGCCTTGATCCGGGGCAGCAGCACTCGCGAGTGGTTGGCGAGGGCCTGCCGGGCGGTGTCCACCAGGTCGAAGCGGTAGGCGCTGGAGCCGCGCAGCCCGGGGTCCACCTTGAGCAGGTGGTCCAGGGCCCGGCGCACCGAACCCGCCGGATACCGCATCGCCTTGGGGCTCCAGTAGGCCGATCCCGCCGCCGTCAGGCTCGGCCGGGCGCTGAACAGGCTGTCCTGGGACTCCGACCACAGCCCCGAGGAGGTGCTGTACGGGCCCTTGCGTAGCTCCTCCCAGGCCGCGGCGGCCTCGGCGTCCGGGCCGCCGTAGCGCCGGCTCGCGAAGTCGGCGAACCACTTCCGCTGGTCGACGGGGCCGGGCTCCCAGGCCAGGTCGGTGAACAGGTCGAAGGCCGCCGGATTGGTCCCGGTGGCCTCGGGCAGGTAGGCGATGCCGGTCAGCGCGCTGTCGGGCTTCGCGCGCCAGGCCTGGAACCGGTCGATCCACACCGAGGTGTTGGCGCCGACCGTCGTGTGCCCGCCGAAGTTGTAGATCGAGCCGATGGCGTACGAGGTCCCGCCCCAACGGGTCTCGCGGTCCAGCCGGTTGTAGCGGTCGGAGAGCCCGTCCAGGATCAGCAGCTTCGAGGTGTCCACCCCGGCCAGCAGCTCCTTGGTCGGATCGTCCTGCCAGCCCAGCACCGCCCACAGCGCGCCGGGATGCGCCGCCCACAGGGCCTGCTGCACCGCCCCGGCGGCCGCCTTCACGTCCACCGAACCGGTCTGGCCGCCCTCGTGCAGCGGGCTCATCCGGTACATCGTGCTGTCCCCGAACACCGCGCGCTGTTCCGCGTAGTACGCGGCGGCCAGCCGGGCGAAGGGCGGCGACATCGGGTCCAGCCAGTCGGGCCGTTCGAAGCCCGCCCAGTCGCCCTGCGGAACCGTCACCGCGCCCGGGTTGTGCCCGGCGAAGGCCGGCGGCACCGTCCCGAAGTAGCCCGGCAGCACCGGGGTCATGCCGAGGCCGCGCAGCTGTTCGGCGATCTTTCCGCCCACCTCGGCGCGCCCGCGCATCAGTTCCTCGGACACCGGGCCGCCGAAGCCGCTCAGGTTCTGCAGCAGCCACCAGCTCTGGTGACCGGGGCCCGGGATCCACTCCCGCAGCTCCTCGGCGGAGTAGCCGAACTGCTGGAGCGCCCGGTAGTACGGGTACTCGGCACCGACCTGCACGAACACCTCGTTGATTCCGTGCAGGGCGAGCAGGTCGATCTGCCGCTGGTGCTCCTCGAAGGTGCGGTACGGGCCGGAGTACCCGTCGTCGGTGTCGTTCAGCGCGTACCGGTGCGCCACCTGCGCGCTGCGGGTGACCGGGGCGGGCACCGCCGGCAGCTCGGCGGGCAGCAGGCCGATGCTGTCGCCGGGCCAGCCGATGTCGGCCCCGGCGACGTGCTGGAGGTACCAGCCGACCCCGGTGAGCAGGGTGGCGCCGGTGGAGCCCCGGACGGTGATCGCGCCGGCCGTGCCGGACACGGTGAAGGTGTCGGGCCCGGCTCCCGCGTCGGGCACCAGCGTGAACTGCCCCGCGTGGCGCGGCAGCAGCCGCTGCAGGGAGGCCCTCGCGGGGGCGGCGTCGAAGGCCCGCGGCCGGGCCGGGGGCGCCGCCGCGCCGTGTGCCGCCCCGGCCCGTGCGGGGGCCGGGGCGTGGGCCGCCGCGGGGGGCTGGGCGGCGGGAGCCGTCGCCCCCGCGGCGGGGGAGGCCGCTCCGGGGGCCGCCCCGGCGACGGTCAGGGTGAGCAGGGCCGCGGGCAGCGCGGCCAGGGTGACCCGGCGGCGCACCCGCCGGGCGGCCCGGCCGCGGGGTGGGAGGGGGACCGGCATGCGCGTCGTCCTCGTTTTCGTCGGCTCGGTCGGCCCCGGCGCTGCGGCCGGCTCGCTCGGCTCGGTGGGTGGGTGCTTCCTCGTCTGGTGCCTCGTCTGCTTCCCCATGGGGCGGGCCGTCAGACCGGCAGGGCCCACGCCTGGTCGACCTGGTGGTCGCCGCAGGGCGTCAGCCGCAGCCGCTCGGCGGGGGTGCCCGGTTCGACGGGGGCCGCCGCGGGGGCGGGCGCCGTCAGGCAGAGCCCGCTCGCGGCCTCCACCAGGGACCCGTCCCGGCGGGGGGTCCAGCTCTGACCCGCCGCCTGGCGCCGCCGGCCGTCCGAGCAGTCGGCCAGCTCCACGAGGCCCTCCTCACCCGCCGACAGGCACGCACCGGCCAGCCGCAGGCTGTCGTCCCGGCCCACGGTCCAGCGCTGGTCGGGTGCGCCCGTACAGGCGGCCATCACGACGGCGCCGACGCCGGTGGTGTTCGCCCCGTCGGCGCAGGCGGCGCTCGTGCCGGAGCCCCGGCCGGCGATCTGTCCGGTGGGCACGGCCTCGGCGCAGCCGGGGCGCGGGGTGAGCCGCCAGACGCCCGTGTCGTGGGCGGCCAGCCTGCCGGTCAACGTGTCGGACAGCTCGCGGGATTCACCGTTCCACAGGTCCTTCGCCTCGACGGTGCAGGATCCCAGCCCGAGCTCGTCGAGCGGTACGCGGATGTCGCGGGCGGCGCCGGACCGGTTGAGCACGGCGACCGCACGGTCCCCGTTGGCCAGCGGCCGCACCAGGATGTCGAAGGTGGCGTTCGAGGAGACCACCGCACCCTGGCGGCCCATCGGGTCCTGGTCCAGCGCGATCAGGTCGGTGTTGCCCAGGGCGGCGAGTCCGTCCGGGGTGAGCTCGGAGACCTGTGAGGACAGGATGAACGGCGCGGCCATCATGGCCCACAGGCCGACCTGGCTGCGGTTCTCCGCCGCGGTGAGCCCGGGGGCGCCCGCGATCAGGAAGTCGGGGTCGTTCCAGTTGCCGGGACCGGCGAACCGGCCGAGCCAGCGGTTGTAGCCGTAGTTGCCCATGACCGAGCTCCAGCGCGAGGTGTCCGGGGCGGCCGGGTTGAAGACCTTGATGTCCCGGCCCTCGCGCCACAGCTGGCCGGTCTCGCCGACCCAGTCGATCACCTTGTGCCAGTCGGAGCCGCCCCACTCGCCCTGCTGGAAGTAGGCGGGCGCCGAGGCGGACAGCACCATGTCCCGGCCGCTGTCGCGCAGCGCCCGGGCGACGGAGTTGTAGGCGTCCCGGTAGGCCTGCTCCTTGGTCTTGCCCTCGGGCACCCAGAGGTTGCAGCCGTCCATCTTGACGTAGTCCACCTTCCAGGAGGCGAACTGCCGGGCGTCGCGGGCGTAGTGGTCGGGCCCGCCGCCCTCGGGGGAGCCGCTGCCGGGGTAGCGCTCGCAGGTGAGGGAGCCGGCGTCCTGGTAGATGCCGAACTTCAGCTTCCTGGCGTGCAGGTACGCGCCGAGCCAGGCCATGCCGTGCGGGAACTTCTCCGTGTCGACGACCAGATTGCCGTCCGCGTCGCGGCTCTTGGTCATCCAGCAGTCGTCGATGGTGACGGTGTCGTAGCCCTTGGCGGCCAGGCCGGTGGCCACGAGCGCGTCCGCGTTCGCCACGACCTTGGCCTCGTCGATGTCGCACATGTAGTGAGCCCAGTTGTTCCAGCCCATGGGCGGGGTGAGCGCGAGCGGGGTGTCCGACGTCGCGGTGGGCTCGGCCGTCGCCGGGGCGGGGCAGAGTGCGAGGGCGAGCAGGGCGGCCGCGGTCAGACAGGGGAGCGACGCACGCAGGCGAGGCGGCACGGAGTCTCCTTGACGTGGGGGCTGTCGAGGGCTCAGTGCAGCGGTGTGACTACCCGCTGTCAACATAAGTCGGGGGTTATTGATCAATGACCAGCAATATGGGTGTAGTCGAGGAGGTGCGAAAGGGCTGATACGTCGTACGTGACGGCGTCTGTGACGGCGTCTGTGACGGCGTCTGTGACGATGGCTGATACGGTGTATCTCATGCCGAGAAGATCAGCCGCCCTGGACCGCGCCACACCCGCGGCCATCGCCGCCGCCGCCCTGCGGATCCTCGACGAGCAGGGGCCCGCCGCGCTCAGCTTCCGCGCGCTCGCCGAGCAGCTCGACGTCTCGCACGCCACCGTCCAGCGCCGGTGCACCGACCTCGCCGGGCTGCTCGACCTCTGCACCGAACACCTCGCTGCCCAGCTGCCCGAGATCCCGGCCTCGGTGGGCTGGGCCGAAGCCGCCGAGCAGCGGTTCGGCGCCCTCTACCGGCTGCTCGCGGCGCACCCCGGACTGATGATCCTGCGCGGCGGCCGCCCCTGGCTCGGCCGGCAGCTGCTCGCCCGGCTCGTGGAACCGGCGCTCGCCGACAGCGTGGCCGCCGGGATGACCCCCGCCGAGGCGATGACCGCGTACCGGCGGATGTACCTGCTGACCCTGGGCAGCGCCGCCTTCGTCGACCACCGGGACCCGGCCGCCGCCACCGCCGCCTCGCGCGCGGCGCTGGCCGCCCTGGACCCCGCCGAGTTCCCCGTGCTCTCGGCCGGGCTGGCCGACGTACTGCCCTCCCTGACCGACCACGAGGTGTACTACGGCGCCCTGCGCCAGCTGATCGAGGCGAACCGGCCCGCCGGAGCCTGAGACGAGTTTCGAACGACAGGAGTACGGGTTCATGGAACAGCGACTCGACGCTATGCCCCTCGACACGGTGCCGCTCGACACGGTGCCGCTCGACGCGGTGCCGCTCGACTACGCCGCCGTGCGCGCCGCCGCCGGCCGGATCGCCGGGGCCGTGCGGCCCGTCACGGTGATACCGGCGGGCGGCGGGATCTCGTACGCCCTGGAGTACCTCCAGCACACCGGCTCCTTCAAGGCGCGCGGCGCCCGCAACTTCCTCGCCGCCCACCGCGCCGCCGGGACCCTCCCCGATGCCGGGGTCACCATCGCCTCCGGCGGCAACGCCGGGCTCGCCTGCGCCTGGGCGGCCCGCGCCGAGGGCGTACCCGCCACCGTGTTCCTGCCGGCCACCGCCCCGCGCGTGAAGGTGGAGCGGCTGCGCGGCTACGGGGCCGACGTACGGCTCGTCGGTGACCGGTACGCCCAAGCGCTCGCGGCCTGCCGGGAGTTCGCCGCCGGGAGCGGGGCGCTGAGCAGCCACGCGTACGACCACCCGCTGATCGCCGCGGGCGCCGGGACCCTGCTCGACGAGATCCGCACCGCGCTGCCCGGCCTGGACACGGTCGTCGTCGCGGTCGGCGGAGGCGGGCTGTTCGCGGGCATCGCGACCGCCGCGCGGGAACACGGCGTACGGGTCGTCGCGGCCGAGCCGGAGAACTGCCGGGCCCTGAACGCGGCCCTCGAAGCCGGCCGGCTGGTGGACGTCCCGGTGGACTCCGTGGCCTCCGACTCGCTCGGAGCCACCCGGGTCTCCGCGGACGCGCTGGCCGCCGTGCGGGAGCCGAACGCCGCGTCGGTCCTGGTCCCGGACGCGGCGATCACCGCCGCCCGGCGCGC
This sequence comes from Streptomyces sp. GL_141, assembly GCF_057834385.1. Lineage (NCBI taxonomy): Bacteria > Bacillati > Actinomycetota > Actinomycetes > Kitasatosporales > Streptomycetaceae > Streptomyces > Streptomyces sp. GL_141. Next base: position 920,681 of record NZ_CM174402.1, on the reverse strand, counting down.
GCTCTGGGACGAGCACCGCATCGTGGTCGAAGCGGGCGCGGCCACCGCCCTGGCGGCCGTACGCACCGCGCCCGGGCCGCTCGGCGAGCGGGTCGCCGTGGTGCTCTGCGGGGCCAACACCGACCCGGCGGACCTCGGCGCCGCGCCGTCCTGAGCGGCGCCGGGGCTCAGCGGCCGGGGCCCGGTGTCGCTCCCGTCGCCCCGTCCCTCCGTCCCTCAGGCGGTGCCGTCCTCGCGGACCACGACGACCGTGCTGGCCGCGTACTGCACCACCTGCTGGCTCACCGAGCCCAGCAGGGCGCCCTTGATGCCGCCGTAGCCGCGGGTGCCGACGACCGTCAGCGCCGCCTCCTTCGAGGCCTCCACCAGCACCTGCGCGGGCGAGCCCTGTTCCACCCGGCGGAAGACCGGAACGCCCGGCGAGGTGCCGACCGCCTCCGCCACGGTGTCCGCGAGCTTCTGCCGGGCCGCGTCCTCGGCGTGGACCAGCTCGGTCTGCTCGGCCGGGCTGACGCCGAAGGGGTTGGTGTTCCACTCCCAGCTCATCACGGCGTGCACGCGGCCGCCGATGGCCTTCGCCTGGGCCACGGCCCAGCGCAGGGCCTGCTTGGAGTGGTTCGAACCGTCCACGCCGACGACGATCAGAGGCTCGGTGTTCTGGCTCACGATGGTTCCTCACGTTTCGTCCGAATGATCGTTCTCATCCCTGTATACACGCCGCACCCCGTCCGACCTCGAACGACGATCGTTGCGCGGAACCGAGACTTTGGAGAACAGCAGCGGCCGCCCGCGCTTGCGAGAGTCGTAAGCACGGACGGAAGCCGTCCGCTGGATGACGAGGAGTTCGACGTGGCGCGACGCAATGGATGTCTGATCGGCTGTGCGGTGGCCGGGGTGTTGGGGATCGGACTGCTCGTGGCGCTGCTGTTCGGGGTGGGCAAGATCATCGACGTGGCCGACAAGACCCTCGTCGACCAGAAGGTGTACGAGGCGGTCAGCGTCGGCGACTCCGAGACCGAGGTCCGCGCCAAGCTGCCGTCCGGCGAAAGCTTCGTCACCTCGGCCCTCAAGGACGGCGGCCCCGCCGTGCCCGCCGGCAGCCAGTGCTCCTGGTACCTGTCCGACTCCGGGAACGGCGATACGGTGCTGCGCTTCTGCTACAAGGACGGCAAGCTCGCCGAGAAGGCCGACTACCGCGTGAAGTAGGGCCTTCGGTCCCTGCCCGCCGGGCCCGTCCCGCCGGAGGGTGGAGGCATGCAGACGCACTCGGCCGGTTCCACCCCCGCCAGGCCCGTCCTGGCCGCGGTGGACGGCTCGGAACACAGCCTGAGGACCCTGGACTGGGCCCTCGACACCGCCCGCACGCGCGGAGCGGCGCTCCACGTGGCCCACGTACGGCCGGACGCCCCGCGGGTCCACGCCGCCGGGGAAGCACTCGTACCGCCGCCCGACTGGGACACCGATCCGGTGCTGGGGGCGGTACGGGCGCGGCTGGCCGGGCGGGAGGACCTGCCGCCCGTCACCTACGTCTCCCGTGACGGAACCCCCTCCGCCACCCTGACCGAACTCGCGGCGGGAGCGCAGCTCCTGGTCATGGGCTCGCGCGGACTCGGCGGCTTCGCCAGCCTGCTGCTCGGCTCCAACAGCCGGGTGTGCGCCGCGCAGTCGCCCTGCCCGGTCGTGGTCGTCCCGCACAGCGCGCGGCTCGTCACGCAAGAGCACGGAGCGCGGGACCAGGACGGCGAACGCCGGGTCGTCCTGGGCCTGGCACCCGACGAGACCTCCGAGGACGTCGTCGACTTCGCCTTCGCGGAGGCCCGCCGCCGGGACGCGGTGCTCCAGGTCGTCTCCACGCACCTGGTACCGCTGTCCTCGCTCACCCTGGTCGGCTCCCTCGTCGCGGAGCGCGGCGGCGGCTACCCGCCGGGCACGGCCGGCGGTGGGGCCACCGAAACGGCCCGGGAACTCGCCGAGGACCAGCGCACCCGGCTCCAGCCGTACCTGACCAGGCACTACCCCGACGTCACCGTCGAAGCGGTGGTCGCCCCGGGCGACCCGGCCGGCCGCCTGGTCACCGCCTCCCAGCGCGCCGACCTCATCGTGGTGGGCCGCCACCGCCGCCGCCTGCGCGCCGACTCCCTGCTGATGGGTTCGGTCTCCAACGCGGTACTGCTGCACGCCCTGTGCCCGGTGGCGGTGGTTCCCGTACGAGGCTAAGCCGGGTTGGCGACGCCGCTGTCGTCGACGAGGAAGCGGCCGGTGGCGGCGCCGTTGAAGGTGCCGCGCTGGATCCACTCGGTCAGGGCGGTCTTGACCGTGGCGTGCGGGCCGGCCCAGGGCTCCCCGGGGCGACCGCCGTACACGGTTCCGCTCTGCGGCGTGCACCGCGCGCCGGTGCACGCCTCGTGCATCATGCCGTTGCTCGCGCACCCCACGTGGACCAGGGCCTTGTTCGTCATCGTCGCCGGCAGGGCGTCGTAGATGGCGCTCGCGTCGGCGGGCACCGACTGGGTGTCGTCCAGACCGTGGATGACCAGGGCGGGCGGGGCCAGCTGACCCGCGACCTCGGAGTTCCAGCCGTACGTGGAGAAGGTGGGGGTGCGGCTGAGGCCCGTCGGGTTCCCGGGCACGGTCCCTCCCCACGTGCTTCCGATCGGGTCCTGGGCGAACACCTGGTCCCGCAGCGCGTCCGCGGCGCCCGGGACGGTGCGTCCCGTGCACACGAGGTCACGGGCCGCCGGCACCGGAGTCTGGCCGAGGCCGGCGCGCGTGCTCAGCGTGAGCGGGAAGGTGGAGAAGCCGCCGGGCGGGGCCACCTCTTCGGTCGGGAAGCCGAAGGGCGAGGACATGAACACCACACGGTTCACCTTGCGGAGGGTGACGGCGGCTCCGGGCACCACCGTGTTGCCGGGGTACAGCGCGCGTGCGACGTGCACCCCGCCGAGCGAGTGGCCGATCAGGGTCAGCCTGCCGCCCGTGGGCCTGGCCCGGGCGACGGCGTCGTCGACGACCTGGCGGATGTCGCGGACCCACACGTCGGTACGGGCGAACCGGGTGCTGCTGGAGTGCGCTCTGCGCTCGCCGCCGAGTGGATTGGCCACGAGCAGCGATCCCTGTTGGTCGAGGGGGAACACGGTCGGGTTGTGGGTGCGGTCGCAGCCCTCGGGGTGGCTGCAGTTGCCGTCCGTCTCGAACGCCCGCAGGCTCGCGTTGCCGACGTCGTCCAGTCCGTCCTCGAAGCGCGTCGAGAGCCCGTAGCCGAGCAGGTTCGGGGCGAAGGTGTCGATCCCCTCCTGTGCCAGGGCCGTCTGAACGCTCAGCGCGCCGCCGTCGGGGGCGGGGTGCTGCAGGTCGAACTGCGCCGGGCCGGGGACCGTGCGGCCGTGGATCAGCACGGCGGCTCTGACGGGTCCTCCGCCCGGGCACTTGCCGTTGGCGTACGAGGGCCGGACGCGGTGGACCTGGATGCGGGCGGGGCGGCCGTTGAACTGCGGGTCCGGCATCAGGCCGGGCGGCACGGTGAAGTCCAGCCAGTGGTCCTCGGCCGTGACCCCGGTCGGCACCCGGTCGCAGCGCGCGGGCGCCGCGCCGGGGTGCCCGGCCGCGGCCGCTCCGTTCGCCCCGACGGCGCCCAGCACCAGGCAGAGGCCCAGGACGGCCCACCGGGGACGTGACCGGTCCCGCGCCCGGGGCGGGCGGTCCTTCGGCGGGTGCTGACGGGTCTTGGTCGTGGCGTACATGGACGGCTCCCACCTGGGCTTCCGGCTGCTCCGGCAACGTTCAGCAGCATCCTTCAGCGGCGGGCGCGACCGCGCGCGGGGTGCTGCGCCGAACGGACCGGCCGGACCACCCCTGCGTACGGGTCAGTCGGGGAGGCGTTCGCCCGTGGCCGGGTGGAAGAGGTGGAGGGACTCCTGGCGGGGGATGACGCGGATGGTCTTGCCGCGCAGGCCCTCCTCGCGGCCGTACGTCCGTACGGTCAGCGGCTGGGTCTCGCCGTCGCCGAGGTCGAGGTTGCCGTAGGCGAAGCCGTCCGAGCCGAGTTCCTCCACCGAGTAGAAGGTGACGGGCAGGCCCTTGTCGCTGTGTGCGGCGTGGAAGTCCAGGTGCTCCGGGCGGATGCCCAGGGTGACGGTGTCGCCGCCGGCGGCCTCGCGGGCCGCGCGGCCGATCTTGACCGTGGAGCCGCCGAAGCGGATGCCGTCCTCGCGCAGCGGCAGGGTCAGCAGGTTCATGGCGGGGGAGCCGATGAACCCGGCCACGAACTTGTTGGCCGGCCGGTCGTACATCGTGCGCGGGGAGTCGCACTGCTGGAGGATGCCGTCCGCGAGGACCGCGACGCGGTCGCCCATCGTCATGGCCTCGACCTGGTCGTGGGTGACGTAGACGGTGGTGGTGCCCAGGCGGCGCTGGAGGTTCGCGATCTCGGCGCGGGTCTGGACGCGGAGCTTGGCGTCCAGGTTGGAGAGCGGCTCGTCCATCAGGAAGGCCTGCGGTTCGCGGACGATCGCGCGGCCCATGGCCACGCGCTGGCGCTGGCCGCCGGAGAGGGCCTTGGGCTTGCGGTCGAGGTACGCGGTGAGGTCGAGGATCTTCGCCGCCTCCTCGACCTTCTTGCGGATGGTCTCCTTGTCCACCTTGGCGATCTTCAGGGCGAAGCCCATGTTCTGAGCGACCGTCATGTGGGGGTAGAGCGCGTAGTTCTGGAACACCATCGAGATGTCCCGGTCCTTGGGCGGCAGGTGCGTGACATCGCGGCCGCCGATGGAGATCGAGCCGGAGGTGACCTCTTCGAGGCCGGCCAGCATCCGCAGGGTGGTGGACTTGCCGCAGCCCGAGGGGCCGACGAGGACGAGGAACTCGCCGTCGGCGATGTCGAGGTCCAGCGATTCGACCGTCGGGCGGTCGGAGCCCGGGTAGGTGAGGCTCGTCTGGTGGAACGTGATCTCAGCCATGGCTGTCAATCCCTCTTTCACCGGCGGTACGTGCCGGACGATCCGTGTGGGTGGGGTTGGCAGGGGTGGCAGAGCTGTATTGCGGTACGCGGGGTAAACCGCATTAGTGCCAGTTTTGGTTAACCGGCGATAAGAAGTCAACCTTCCCGGGTTGATCACCTTCGTTATCGAATCGATATCGCGCCAAATGGTCTCAGGACTAAAGCGCATCAGTGCAGGTCAGAGTGGTGTATGGGGAGTGAATTCGGACTGCTCGGCCCCTCGCTGTCGTAATTCGGGACGTACGGGTACCTGCCCCTCGGGACTTTGGTCATATTGACGGAATCTTGATTTCGGGTGAGTTTGGGCCCAGTGATCCGGCGACGAGGCCGGAACTCCCCCTGAAGGCGGCGACGATGACCCGTAAGAACGTGACCCGTATAACCATCACCACGCTCGTGGCCGGCACTTTCTTCGCGACCTCCGCGTGTGGAATGAGCGGTGGCGCCGGGGACGTGAAGGAGGGGGAGAAGACCGGCAAGGTGGCCGGTCAGATCACGTTCCGCACGCTCCAGCTGAAGCCCATGTTCACGTCGTACGTCCAGGGGGTCATCGACGCGTTCGAGAAGCAGTACCCCGACGCGAAGGTCAAATGGGAGGACGTGCCGGGCGACGGCTACAACGAGAAGATCGTCGCCGACGCCCAGGCCGGGGCCCTCCCCGACGTCGTCAACCTCTCGACCGACTCCTTCCAGCTCCTCGGCGACCGCGGCATGCTGGCGGACGTCGCCAAGCTCGACCCCGAGGTGGCCAAGGACTACGTCCCCGGCGCCTGGGAGCAGTTCAAGCTGCCCGGCAAGGGCGACAGCGTGTTCGCGTACCCCTGGTACGTGACCCCGGAGATCCTCACGTACAACAAGGACCTCTTCGAGAAGGCCGGTCTCGACCCGGCCGAGCCGCCGACCAGCGTCGAGCAGTTCTTCGACTACGCCGAGCAGATCGCCGCCACGTCCGAGGGCAAGTACTCCGCCTTCATGGCCGACCCCAAGGGCCGGCTGCCCGGGGACTGGCAGAAGATGGGCGTCCCGATCCTGAACGAGAAGCAGGACCGGTTCACCTTCGACACCGACAAGGCCGTCGCGTGGGTCGAGCGGATGAAGGACCTGTACGCCAAGGGCGCCATGCCCAAGGAGTCCCTGCTCAAGCAGGACGACATCAACCAGCTCTACGGCGGCGGCAAGATCGTCTTCGGCCCCGGCTCCCCGGGCTTCGTCAAGGACATCAAGCAGAACGCCCCGCAGATCTACGCGAACACGCAGGTCGCGAACGCCGTCACCGGGCAGCTCGGCCACATCGGCATCTACGCCCAGTCGCTCGGCATCAAGAAGGACACCAAGCACATGGACGCGGCGACCGAGTTCGCCAAGTGGCTGACCAACGGCCCCAACCAGGTGGAGTTCTCGAAGCACGCCACCATCTACCCCTCCAACGCCACCGGCCTCGCCGACCCCTTCTTCGCCGACAAGGGCGACGGCAAGGACGCGGAGACGCTGGCCCGCGCCGTCGGCGCCGAACAGCTGAAGACCGCCGGACTCGACGCCAACACCCCCGTCCAGTGGACCAACCAGGTCGGCGACGTGGTCGTGCGCGAGATGCAGAAGGCCATCAAGGGCGAGCAGGACGCCAAGACGGCGGTGAAGAAGGCACAGGAGGAGGCGAACAAGCTGCTCGCCAAGTCGGCCCAGCAGTGACGGCGGCAGCGGAGAAAGGAGAGGGAGACGCCATGAGTCCATCCTCAGGCCCGGAACTGCGGGAAAAGGCAGGCCCGCCGCGGGACGCGCCCGACCCCGCCCCCACCCTCGACGAGGTCCAGGCCCGGTCGCAGACCGGAGGCCCGGCGGCGGCGGACCCCCAAGGCGAAGCCGCAACGGACCCCGGTGGCAAGGTCCCGCGGAGCAGGGCCACGGCCAAGAAGGCGAAGCAGGCCAAGAAGGCCATGGAAGCCGAGACCGGGCTGCGCCACCGCACGTGGTGGACCCCGTACCTCTTCCTCGCCCCGGGCCTGATCATGGTGACGATGTTCAGCCTCTGGCCGTTCGTCAACACCGTGATCCTCTCCTTCACCGACGCGCAGATCCTGCGCGGCGGCGGGTTCGTCGGCTTCGACAACTACACCCGCGCCTTCGCCGACCCCGACTTCTGGGTCGCCACCGGCAACAGCGTGCTGTACCTCGTGGTCGTCGTCCCGTGTCTGGTGTTCCTGCCGCTGGCGCTCGCGGTCCTCGTACAGACGAAGGTCCCCGGCATCGGCTTCTTCCGCTCGGCGTTCTACACCCCGGTGATCGCCTCGGCCGTGGTCGTCGGCCTCATCTGGCAGTGGGTGCTGCGCAGCGACGGCCTCGTCAACACGCTGTTCCAGAAGCTGAGCATCATCTCCGAACCGATCCCGTTCCTGACCGACAGCACCATGCTGCTGGTCTCCGCGATGATCGTGACCGTGTGGAAGGGCCTCGGCTACTACATGGTCTTCTACCTCGCGGCCCTCGGAAACGTCTCCACCTCGCTCTACGAGGCCGCCGCGCTCGACGGCGCGGGCCCCGTCCGCCGCTTCTTCAGCATCACCGTCCCCCAGGTGAAGCCGATGATGCTGCTGGTCGGCACCCTCTCCGCGATCTCCGCGCTCCGCGTCTTCACCGAGATCTACATCCTCGGCGGCGAGAGCGGCGGTCCCGGCGGCGGCGCCCGTACCCTGCCCTTCCTCATCCGGCAGGTCGGCCTCGGCTTCTCCGGCGAGACCGGCTACGCGGCCGCCATCTCCATCCTCTTGTTCCTCCTGACGCTGGTCTTCAGCCTCCTGGGCCGCCGTCTCTCGAAGGGAGACGAAAGTTGAGCACCCTCGCTTCCCTCGGCAACAAGGCGGGCAAGCGCGTCGGAGCCGACGCGCGGCGGTACTGGATCGGCCTCGCCGGCCGGTACGCCACGCTCCTCCTGATGCTCGTGATCATGCTCGGACCGATCGTCTGGCAGTTCCTGACCTCGATCCGCGGCCGTACCGAGAACGTGTACGACGGGGTGCTGCCCTCGCAGCCCACCCTCGACAACTACTTCCGGGTCGCCGAGTCGTTCCCGCTGTTCCAGTACGTCGGCAACACCCTGACGGTGGCGGTCCTCGCCATCACCTCGAACATGCTGTTCGCGGCCATGGGCGGCTACGCCCTCTCCCGGGCCGCCTGGAAGGGCCGCAAGATCGTCTTCACCGTGCTGGTGGCGACGCTGATGTTCCCCTTCGAGTCCGTGATGATCTCGATGTTCCTCACGGTCCGCGAGATGGGCCTGGTCGACACCCTCATCGGTGTCTGGCTCCCCGGCGCGGTCTCCGTCCTCAACATCATGATCATGCGCTCGGCCTTCCTCTCCGTCCCCAAGGAGGTGGAGGAGGCCGCCGTCCTGGACGGCGCGAACGAGTGGACCCGCTTCACCCGGGTCTTCCTCCCCGCCGCCAAGGGAGCCCTGGCCGTCGTCTGCATCACCAGCTTCATGGGCGCCTGGGACGACTTCCTCTGGCCCCTGCTCGTGCTGACCAACAGCGACAACTACACCCTCCAGCTCGGCCTGAAGACCCTGGCCGGCGCCACCACCGTCAGCGACCAGCGGATCATCGCCGCCGGTGCGATGGCCGCGCTGATCCCGATGATGCTGCTCTTCTTCGCCCTCCAGCGCTTCTTCTTCAAGGGCGTCGGCGAGGGAGCCATCAAGACCTGACCGGGCCCGGCCGCAGGCCCGCCCCCACCGCAGGATCGCAGTCCACCCCCACCCTGGAGCAGCCGTCATGCACGACGACCGCAGCATCACCGAACACCGCCTCCGCCGTGTCCTCAAGGAGCGCATCAAGCCCGCCGTCCACTCCCGCCCGGTCCCGCTGACCGTGGAGCGCTGGGAGGCCCCCGGCGAACCCGTCCCCGTGGCCGAGGGCCTGGCGGCCTCCTACGCACCCTGCGCCATCGGCGACCTGTGGGGCCCGGCCTGGGGCACCACCTGGTTCAAGGTCACCGGCACCGTCCCCGCCGACTGGGCCGGCCGTACGGTGGAAGCCGTACTCGACCTCGGCTTCGACCGGATGATGCCCGGCTTCCAGTGCGAGGGCCTGGTCCACCGCGCCGACGGCGGGGAGGTCAAGGCGCTCAACCCGTACAACGACTGGGTGCGCGTCGCCGACCGCGCGGACGGCGGCGAGCGCATCGAGTGGTACGTCGAAGGCGCCTCCAACCCGATCCTCGTCGACCACGCCGTCACCTACGAGGGCGACAAGCGGACCAGCGGCGACCAGCCCCTCTACCGCCTCGCCCGGATGGACCTCGCCGTCTTCGAGACCGAGGTCTGGGAACTCGTACAGGACCTCGAAGTCCTCTACGACCTCATGACGCAGCTCGACGAGCGCGATGCGCGGCGGTACGAGATCCTGCGCGCCATCGATTCCGCCCTCGACGCGGTGGACCTCGGCGACGTCCCCGGCACCGCGGCCGCCGCCCGCGCCCGGCTCGTCGTCGTCCTGGCCGCCCCCGCGAGCGCCTCCGCGCACCGGATCAGCGCGATCGGGCACGCCCACATCGACTCCGCGTGGCTGTGGCCGCTGCGCGAGACCGTGCGCAAGGTCTCGCGGACCACCTCCAACATGCTGGGCCTGATGGAGGAACACCCCGAGTTCGTCTTCGCCATGTCCCAGGCGCAGCAGCTCGACTGGATCAAGACCTACCGGCCCGAGCTCTTCGAGCGGGTCAAGAAGAAGATCGCCGACGGGCAGTTCGTGCCGGTCGGCGGCATGTGGGTCGAGTCCGACACCAACATGGTCGGCGGCGAGGCCATGGCCCGCCAGTTCCTGTACGGCAAGAAGTTCTTCATGGACGAGTTCGGCATCGAGACGAACAACGTCTGGCTGCCCGACTCCTTCGGCTACACCGCCGCCATGCCGCAGATCGTCAAGCTCTCCGGCTCGAAGTGGTTCCTCACGCAGAAGATCTCCTGGTCGCAGGTCAACAAGTTCCCCCACCACACCTTCTGGTGGGAGGGCATCGACGGCACCCGCGTCTTCACGCACTTCCCGCCCGTCGACACCTACAACTCCGACCTGGGCGGCGCCCAGCTGGCGCACGCCGCCCGCAACTACCAGGAGAAGGGCCGCGGTTCGCGTTCGCTGGCCCCCTTCGGCTGGGGGGACGGCGGCGGCGGACCGACCCGCGAGCAGCTCGGCCGCGCCAAGCGGCAGCGGGACCTCGAAGGTTCCCCGCGCGTGGAGATCGAGCGCCCCGACGCGTTCTTCGAGAAGGCGCACGCCGAGTACGAGGACGCGCCCGTCTGGGCCGGAGAGCTCTACCTGGAACTGCACCGCGGCACCTACACCTCGCAGGCCAAGACCAAGCAGGGCAACCGGCACAGCGAATCACTGCTGCGCGAGGCCGAGTTGTGGGCGTCCACGGCCGCGGTGAAGGTCCCCGGGTACGCGTACCCGTACGAGGACCTGGAGCGGATCTGGAAGACCGTGCTGCTCCACCAGTTCCACGACATCCTCCCCGGCTCCTCCATCGCCTGGGTGCACCGCGAGGCCCGCGAGACCTACGCGACGGTGCGCGAGGAGCTGACGGCCATCACCGTGGCCGCGCAGACGGCCCTCGCCGGAGAAGGCGAGGAGGAGCTCGTCTTCAACTGCGCCCCACACGCCCGGCGCGGCGTCCCGGCCGGCGGGGCGGGCCTGCCGGCGGCCGCCGGGCAGCCCGTCACGGTGGAGGAGCGCCACGGCGGCGGCCACGTCCTCGCCAACGGACGGCTCCTCGTGGAGATCGACGGCCGCGGCCTGATCGTGTCCGCGTACGACCTGGAGGCCGGGCGGGAATCGGTCGCGCCGGGGGCCGCCGCGAACCTGCTCCAGATCCACCCCGACTTCCCGAACATGTGGGACGCGTGGGACATCGACGAGTTCTACCGCAACAAGGTCACCGACCTGGTGGACGTGGACGCGCTGGAGATCGCGGAGGCCGGACCGTCCTCGGCCACCGTACGGGTGAGCCGCTCCTTCGGCCTGTCCCGCGTGGTCCAGTCGGTGACCCTCCGGGCCGGGGCCAAGACGGTGGACATCGTCACGGACGTGGACTGGCACGAGACGGAGAAGTTCCTCAAGGCCGCCTTCCCGCTGGACGTCAAGGCCGAACGCTCCGCCTCCGAGACGCAGTTCGGGCACGTCTACCGGGCCACCCATACCAACACCTCCTGGGAGGCCGCGAAGTTCGAGATCTGCGCGCACCGCTGGATCCACGCGGAGGAGCCGGGCTGGGGGGTCGCGGTCCTCAACGACTCCACGTACGGCCACGACGTGACCCGCGACATGCGGCCCGACGGCGGCCAGACCACCACCGTCCGCCTCTCCCTCCTGCGGGCCCCGCGCTACCCCGACCCCGAGACCGACCAGGGCGAGCACACCCTGCGCTTCTCGCTGGCGCCCGGCGCGGCCGTCGGCGACGCGGTCCGCGAGGGCCACGCCCTGAACCTGCCGGAGCGCGTGCTCCGGGGTGCGGGCCCGGTCGCCCCGCTCGTCGTGGTCGACACGGACGCGGTGGTCGTCGAGTCGGTGAAACTCGCCGAGGACCGCAGCGGCGACGTGATCGTCCGCCTCTACGAATCCCGGGGCGGCCGCGCGCGGGCCACCCTGGCGGCGGGCTTCCCCTGGTCGGCGGCGATCGAGAGCGACCTCCTGGAACGCCCCCTGGAGGGCACGGCGGTCTCGGCCCCCACCCCGGACGGCACGATCCCCCTCACCCTGCGCCCGTTCCAGATCGTCACGGTCCGCCTCCACCGGGCCTGACACCACCACCGCAGGGCGCCCCCGTGCCGGGGCGCCCTGCGGCGCGGGTCCATCGGTGCCGTATGTTCTGCCTTCCCGCCCCGGCAGGCGGGTTTTCGCATGTCAACGCACCCGTGGGGGGGTCCCTCGTCATGTCCGCCGGTTCTGGTTCGGCAAGGCTGTCTCCGCTCGGCGCGCCTCCGGCGCGCTCGCTGCTCCGCTCGCCGAAGGGACTGGCCACGGCACTGACCGTGCTGCTCGGCCTGTGCGCCCTGACCCGCCTGCTCGCCGTGGCCGCCGGGATCAACCGGTACTTCCGGCTGGACGAGTACACCGAGCCCGTGGGGCCGGGGCACTCGGGGACGCTGCTCTCCATCGCGATGAGCCTGGTCTTGATGGCGATGATCTCCACGGCGGTGGTCTTCATCGTCTGGTTCCACCGGGTCCGGGTGAACGCCGGCGTGTACGCGCGCGGAGCCATCCGTGGCGGTGCCGGCTGGGCGATCGGAGTCTGGTTCGTCCCGGTCGTCGGCTGGACCGTTCTGCCCTGCCTGATCGCCCTGAAGGTGTGGGAGGCCAGCGCGTCGAGGCTGCCCGGCAAGGCCGCGCCGGCCTCACCCGCCCCCGTGTTCGCCTGGGCCGGAACGTTCGGAGCGGCGCTGCTGGCGTCCGGCGTCGCGAACTGGTCCGCCGGCAGGGTCCTGAGCGATGACGCCGCGCGCGAGGCCGCCCTGCTCGGCGTCGCCTCGGACCTGGTCTACGCCGCGGCGGCGGTGGCCGCCGTGGTCCTCGTGCGCCGCCTCTCGGCCCTGCAGTCGGCCGCTTGAGCGAGTCCCCGGCCGCCGGTACGGGCCCGCCGGGATCATTCCGCGAGGAAGGCGGAGACCGCCGCGGTGAACTCCCGGGGCGAACGGGTGCCGCGGCCTCGCGGGGGAGCGGTGCGGGCGCGTCCTCCGGGACGAGGCGGCCGAACCGGTGCGGCCGCGCGGCTGCCGCCAGGTACGCGACGACGCCCCCCGTCGAATGCCCCACCAGGTCCACTCGGTCCAGGCCGAGGGCGTCCAGGAAGGACGGTCAGGCTTTGAAGGCGCCCAGTGCGCTGCCCCGCAGCCACTCGTCCCAGCTCAGGTTCCAGTCGCCGTAGCCGTTGCCGAAGCGGTCCATGGGCTTGCCGGTCGTGCCCGTCACCTCGATGACGTCGCCGACGCCGGAGCGTTCGTACAGCCACTTCGCGTCGGCCACCGACATGCCGATGCAGCCGTGGCTGACGTTGGCCCTGCCGAAGGATTCCGCGTTGTCGGGCGCCGCGTGGACGTACTCGCCGCTGACGGTCTCGCGCATGCTCCACTCGTACCGGCCGTAGAACCCGTCCGGACCGGTGCGCGGGATGCCGATCGTCCGGGAGTCCATCAGTACCGTGCCGTCTTTGCTGAGGATCGTCTTGACGCCCTCACGGGTCTTGAAGCGCTCCTCGCCGCCGCTGACCGGGATGGTCCGCAGGGGTGTGCCGTCCTTGACCAGCGTGAGCGTGTGCGCGGCGAGGTCCACCTTGCTGACCATCGCGGGGCCCACCCGGAAGGACAACTTCCGGTCCCCGGCGGCAGCGGTGCGGGCGTCCAGCCGCACTCCCGCGAGCCGGGCGTCGAGGGTCACCTCGGTGCCCGCCGGCCAGTACTCCCGCGGCCGGAAGTGGAGGTAGGTGTCCCCCTTGGCCTCCGCCCAGTGCCAGGCGCCGACGACCCCGGTGGAGGTCTTGATCGCGACCCGGCCCTCGATGCCGGCCCGGAGCTCCGGGTCCACCTTCTGGCCCTTGAAGACCAGTGAGACGGGCTGGCCGATGCCGACCGTCGTGCCGTGGGCGGGGGCGATCGCCGGGCGCACCTGGCGGGCCGGGTTCCGCAGGAGCCGGGCCTCGGGTGCGGGGGAGCGGGTCGGGTCGGGGTCGGCGGAGGGCGCGGGCTCGGGCGCGGCGGGCGGCCGGGAAGCGGCCGTGCCGGCGGCGCCCGCCGCGGCCTTGCGGCCGGTCCGGTCGCTGTCGGACTCGGTGACGCCGCAGCCGGCGAGCAGCACCGTCGTCGCGGCGGCGGCCAGGGCGGCACGGAGTGCGGGGGCGCCGCGGCGCACGCGGGTCTCACGGCCCTCGGGGGCGGGGGATGCGGGCATCCCCCCATCCTTTGCGATCACCCGGGCCGTGAACTGCGCCACAGGTCCCGCCGGTGAGGGCCCTTGGTCCCGGGAATCCACGGATCTCCGGGCCGCCGGGTTCCACACTCGGTTGTGCACCTAGTTGCATAATAAGCGCCCGCTCAGCTAGAACAGGCTCATCACCCCCGCGCGAGGAGGCGCCTCCATGAGTTCCCAGAGCCGGTACCCGCACCTGCTGAGCCCCCTGGACCTCGGCTTCACCACCCTGCCGAACCGCGTGATCATGGGTTCCATGCACACCGGCCTCGAAGAGCACGAGCGGGGCTTCGAACGCCTCGCCGCCTTCTACGCCGAGCGCGCCCGCGGCGGCGCCGGCCTGATCGTCACCGGCGGCATAGCCCCGAACGACGCCGGCCGCCCCTTCGAGGGGGGTGCCCGCCTCACCACCGAGGAGGAGGCCGCCGAGCACCGGGTGATCACCGACGCGGTGCACGCCGAGGGCGGGAAGATCGCGATGCAGATCCTCCACTTCGGCCGCTACGCCTACCACAAGGACCTGGTCGCCCCCAGCGCCCTCCAGGCCCCCATCAGCCCCTTCGTCCCGAACGCGCTCACCGACGCCGAAGTCGAGCGCACCATCGAGGACTTCGTGCGCGCCGCCCGCCTCGCCAAGCTGGCCGGTTACGACGGCGTCGAGATCATGGGCTCCGAGGGCTACCTGGTCAACGAGTTCATCGCCGCCGCCACCAACAAGCGCACCGACCGCTGGGGCGGCGCCTACGAGAACCGCGTGCGCTTCCCGCTGGAGATCGTCCGGCGCACCCGCGCGGCCGTCGGCGAGGAGTTCATCCTCGTCTACCGCCTCTCGATGCTCGACCTGATCCCCGGCGGCTCCACCCTCGACGAGGTCGTCCACCTCGCCAAGGAGGTCGAGGCGGCCGGCGCCACCATCATCAACACCGGCATCGGCTGGCACGAGGCCCGCATCCCCACCATCGCCACCTCCGTCCCGCGCGGCGCCTACACCTGGGTCACCAAGCGGCTGATGGGCGCGGTCTCCGTCCCCCTCGTCACCAGCAACCGCATCAACACCCCGGAGATCGCCGAGGAGTTGCTCGCGGACGGCCGCGCCGACCTGGTGTCCCTGGCCCGCCCCTTCCTCGCCGACGCCGACTTCGTCGCCAAGGCCGCGGCCGGCCGCTCCGAGACGATCAACACCTGCATCGGCTGCAACCAGGCCTGCCTGGACCACACCTTCAGCGGCAAGCTCACCACCTGCCTGGTCAACCCGCGCGCCTGCAACGAGACGGAACTCATCCTGTCTCCCACGCAGTTGAAGAAGCGCGTCGCCGTCGTCGGAGCCGGCCCGGCCGGCCTGGCCTGCGCCGTCTCCGCGGCCGGCCGCGGCCACGCCGTCACCCTCTACGAAGCCTCCGGCCACATCGGCGGCCAGCTCGACATCGCCCGCCGCATCCCCGGCAAGGAGGAGTTCGAGGAGACCATCCGCTACTACGGCACCCAACTCGCCGAGCACGCGGTCGAGGTCAAGCTGAACACCCGCGCCGACGTCGAGACCCTGCGCGGCTACGACGAGGTCGTCGTCGCCACCGGCGTCACCCCCCGCACCCCCGACATCGAGGGCGTCGACGGCCCCAACGTCGTCAGCTACCTCGACGTCCTGCGCGACGGCGTCCCCGTCGGGCAGCGCGTCGCCGTCCTCGGCGCCGGCGGAATCGGCTTCGACGTCGCCGAGTTCCTCACCGACAGCGGCGAAGGCGCCTCCCAGGACCCCGAGGTCTACTTCCGCCACTGGGGCGTGGACACCGCCTACACCGGCCCCGGCGGCCTCACCGCCCCCGAGCGCCCCGCCCCGCCGCGCCAGGTCCACCTGCTCCAGCGCAAGACCACCAAGGTCGGCTCCGGGCTCGGCACCACCACCGGGTGGATCCACCGGGCGGAGCTCAAGCACCGCGGCGTCGTCTCCGTCGCGGGGGCCGCGTACGACCGGATCGACGGCGAGGGCCTGCACATCACGGTGGAGGGCGAGCAGCGCCTCGTACCCGCCGACACGGTGGTCCTGTGCACCGGCCAGGAACCGCGCCGCGACCTCTACGAGGCCCTGCGCGCGGCCGGCGTCGAGGCGCACCTGATCGGCGGCGCCGACGTGGCCGCCGAACTGGACGCCAAGCGGGCCATCCGCCAGGGCACGGAACTGGCCGCCACCCTCTGAGGACCGGTCGGCGCACGGGGAGTTGTGGCGGCAGCGGCCGGGCCGCCACAATCACCCGGTGACGATGCTGACACCGGCCGAAGCGGACAAGATCCTCCACGACAACTTCGCCCCCTGGGTGCTGGCCCTCGGGCTCACCGTCCAGGAGACGGGCGACCGGCACGCCGTACTGCGGCTGCCCTGGTCCGACACCCTCGCCCGGGACGGCGGGGGCCTCAGCGGCCAGGCCCTGATGGCCGCCGCGGACACCGCCACCGTGATCGCGATCTCCGCCGCGCGCGGGGCCTACGGTCCGATGACCACCGTCCAGCAGTCCACCAGCTTCCAGCGGCCGGTGGTCGGCGCCGACGTGCTGATCGACGTACGTGTCACCAAACTCGGCAAGCGGATGGCCTTCGCCGACATCACCATGACGCCCGAGGGCGCCGACGAACCGGCCGCGAAGGCCTCCACGGTCTACGCCCTGCTGGGGTGACGGGCGGGCGCCCCGGACTGATCCACAACCGCCCCTTCACGGTCTTCCGGCCCGGCCGGGCCCTGTCGGTGCCCGGCAGGGCCCGGTGGCGGTGCCGGGTGGCTCAGCCGAAGCAGACCCGGGCCCCGTCGGCCGGGTTGCCCGGCGTCAGGCACGAGCGGGTGCCGGCGGTCCCCTGGGTCAGCGGGGCCATCGGAGTCGCCGCGTACTGACCGAGATCCGCCTCGCCCACCCACAGTTCCTGCGGCTCCGGGACACCGGGGACGAACAGCTCGACGTGGTCCCCGGGTTGGAGACCCGAGGTGCGCACCCACACGGCCTGGCACAAGGCCCCGTACCGCAGTTCGAGCTGACGGGCGCCGGGCCCCGTGTCCGTGCGGAGGTTGGTGACCATGCCCGCGCCCCCGCACCCCATGCGCACCGGGTCCTTGCCCGCGCAACTCGCTGCCGAGCAGCCGGGATTGCGTATCGGCTTCTCCGTCGGCCCGGCGCCGTCGGAGTGCCGCGGTCCGGTCCCGCGGGGCAGGAGGAGGCTCGCGGTCACGATGAGGGTGACGCCGCCGAGCACGGAGGCCGCCAGGACCATCCGTCGGAGCCGGCCGCCGGGCCCGGTGAGGGGTCCAGTGAGGGGTCCGGCGGGGTATGCGGTCGCCCCGATCGCCCCGATCACCCCCGTCGAGCCGGTCCGGGATGCGAGAACGGCCCGGCCGCTCCATGCGGTGTCCGCGAGTTCCCACAGCGCGAGCGATTCGCCGGGATGCTGGCGCGCGAGAGCGCACATGGCCTCGACCGCTTGCCGGGGCGGCGGCTGCTTGCCGTTGAGATAGCGCTCCCAGGAGGATTTGCTGAAGGGGGTGCGCCGTCCGAGGTCCGCGAGGCTCAGGCCGGTCCGGTGGCGAAGCCGCCTGAGCTCGGCGGCCAGGTGGCCGCACTCCGGCGGCAGGGTCACTTGCGCAGCTCCGCCCAGGTCTTCGGACCGACGATCCCGTCGGCGACCAGTGCGCGCGCCGTCTGGAACCGGATCGCGGCGTCCTTGGTGTCCCGGCCGTACAGCCCGTCCGTGCTCTTCGGGTCGAAGCCGTGCTCACGCAGCAGGCACTGGACCTCGACGACGTCGAAGCCCGTGCTGTTCGTGTCGAGCAGGATCTCGCGGCTGGTGCTGTGCCCGGCGTGCAACGCACCTTGTTCCCGGCTGATCTCACAGGCGTAGGCGACACCGCGCCGGTAGCCGGACGTACCGGCATCCGCGCCACCCGCCCCATCATCGGCCCAGGCACCGCCGGTCAGGAGCCCGGCGCCGAAAGCCACGACCACGGCGGCCGTGATCCCGGCGAGGAAGGTGCGCAACGGGACGGCGCGCACCCCCGGCCCGGCCGAGGTCCCGGGCCGTGGCACCGCACCGTCCGTTGCAGCGGTCGCGGTCGCGGCCGTTGCCGTTGCCGTTGCCGGGGCATGCTGCCGGGCCTGTACGGCGACATCGTGCAGGACCACCAGCCGCGTCGGGTCCGCCCCGCAGAGCTGGGCCAGTTCCTCGACGGCCTCGCGGGGCACGGACTGCTTCCCGTTGAGATACCGCTCCCATGAAGAGCGGCTGTAGCCGGTCTTCGCGGCGAGGGCGGCCAGGCTCAGACCGCTGTGGTCCTTCAGCCGCCGCAACTCGGCCAACAGTCGACGCTCCCGGCCGTCCAGGCCGGCAGGCAGTTCCTTCCAACGAGCCACTGTGGCTTCCCCCCTCGATCCAGGGCACAGCATCGGGCCGCCACCCGCGGATTGGCCAGTGCCCTGGAGGCTTTGGCCCGATCCCCTCTCGTCCCGGCGTCCCACGAAAGTGTCCCGGAGCACCATGTCCCAGCAGGTCAGAGCGTGGGACATCCCACGATGACCCCCGTCTGCGGGCTTGCTGGACGCCGTCGATGTTGGCGCAGGAGAGTCGCTGCCAACACCGGGCCGGATGCCCGGTGGTCGACAAGGGAGGCACAGCAGATGAACCTTCGCAAGCAGATCACGGTGACGGTGGCCACGGTCGTCCTCGGAAGCGGACTCGCCCTCGGCGGCGTCGCCAGCGCGGCCCCGGTCCCCTCGGAGCAGAGCGCCACGCACACCTGCAACTACTACAGCGGCACCACGCTCACCAAGACGGGGCAGACCGGCGCGGACGCGGTGAAGCGCATCAAGCAGGTGCAGTGCCTGATCAACCAGAACACCAGCTACCCGACGTGGCTGGACGAAGACGGCCAGTTCGGTTCGGCCACCTACAACGCCGTGAAGAGCGTGCAGAGCCACGCCGGCATCTCGGTCGACGGTCAGGTCGGCACCAACACCTGGAGCAAGCTCCGCGCCGGCGTCTGGTGGTAGTCCGCGCCTGACACGGTCCACCCAACCGGTCATGCGCACGTGTCACCTGCTGCTGCCCCCCTGAGAGGGGACGGATGCCATCCGAACTGGGGACGGATGACATCCGGCAACACCCCTCGGCCACGGCAGGGCGTTCGCCGAACGGTTGCCACAACCGTTCGGCGAACGCGTCCGCGTTTCCGCAGTCGAACGAACCTCGAACGCCCCCCGGAGGAACCCCGAACGGCGAGGTGCTCCCGCTCTTGTCGAGTTGGTCTGTACCTGACACCCTGGCGGCGGCCGCCACCCCCCACGCGGGCCGCTCCCTCCTCGGAGGCATTGATGCGTCACAGACTGCTCGGTGTTCTCGTCCTGCTCATCGCCCTGCTCCTCCCCGTCCCCGCCGCGACGGCGACCGGCCCCGCGGCGTCCGCCGTCGTGGCGACCGGCCCGCAGGTCTACGGTGCCTGGCACTGCAGCAACGACGCGTGCACCTGGGGCACCGTCCGCACCATCGCGGAGTTCGACTCGATGAACCACTGGCTCATCGACCGCGGCGACGGCCGCCCCTCCGTCAACCTGGTCGTCCTGAGCTTCGTCGAACCGCTCAAGCTGCTGCACCGGACGAACGACGCCACCACCGTCGACGGTCTCCCGCGCGGGATCACCCCGGAGATCGTCCAGTACTTCACCTCGCGCGGCATCCGCGTGATGCTCTCGATCGGCGGCATCACCTACACCGACGAGTGGGACGCGGCGCTGGCCGAGAACGCCGCGCAGCTCGGGCTGAACGCCGCCGACGCCGCGACCCGGCTCGGTGTCGGCATCGAGATCGACTACGAGCAGAACACCGACCCGGACCTGGCCGGCCTGCAGACCTTCATCGACACCTACCGGTCCCGCCACCCGTACGACGCCTCCGGAGCCGACCAGCGCGCGCGGCTCACCATCGACACCGCCGCCGGTGACCGCTGGCTGATCGGCATCAACCGCAAGGCCACCGCCGACTGGCTGCGTACGGACGCCCCGGTGCTCGACTACGCCAACGCGATGGTCCCCGCCCGTCAGCCCTCCGCCTCCAGTGCGATCGCCAACTGGCAGGAGCACCTCGACGGGAAGCCCACCTACTCGCCGCCCGTCCTGCCGCTGGCGCCCGCCAAGTTCACCGCGGGGCTCTACATCAGCGACCAGACGAAGTCGCTGCCCGAGTGCACCGCCTTCGCGAACTCCCTGCAGAAGTCGACCGGCTCCTTCACCCAGACCGCGGCTCCCCACGGCGCGGGAACCACGGCCGGCCTGCTCGGCTACATGTTCTGGGCGGCCGAGAGGCCCTCGACCCGGGGTGCGGGCACCCAGCCGCCGAACACCTGCGAGGGCGGGGTGGGTGCGGGCGCCACCGCCTACTCCATCCCGCTGCCGATGCCGCCCCTGCGTCAGAGCTGACCGACCGCGGACCGCCGACCGCGGACCGCCTGCCGGTAGCCGTACGGTGGCTGCCGGCAGGCCGGTCCGGGGTCAGCCGGTCTGGACGGTGACCGTGACCGTGCTGCCCGGGGTGACGGTCGGGGTCGCGTAGGTGTACGTCACCCCGTCCAGGACCTTGGTGCGCGCCGGCTGGGGCACTCCGTCGACCGTGAGGGTGGCGTAGGTGCCGGGGAAGCGGGCCTCCCAGATGTAGGGGGAGGTGCCCGACGTGTGCGTGAGGGCGGACTTCGCCGCCCCGTCGTGGCGCAGGGAGAACGTCGAGTCACCGATCCGGAGGTCGTCGATCCGCAGCCATTCCATGCCCGAGGGCAGCCGGGACCGGGTGCTCAGGGTGTGTGAGGGGGCGTCGGGGGTGACGCCCAGCAGGCCTTCGACGGTCTGGCCGAGCAGGGTGAAGGAGACCTCGGGATAGTCCCCGTTGGTGCCCTGCTTGGTGTTCACGTGCTGGACGTCCTTGTGGTCGTAGACGTCCTTCATCCACTTCCAGCCGGTGTCGTTGCGGTTGTTCCGGAAGAACGTGTCGGGGAGGTAGGTGAGGGCCTCGATGTTGGAGGGGCGGCCCGGACCCGAGGCCTGCTGGTCGATGTAGTCCAGGTAGGCCTCCCGGCGGGGGCCGGGGTCGATGATCTGCTTCATCGGCATGAACCAGCTGTTCTCCTTGCCCCAGCCGGTCAGGGCGCGCCCGTCCGTGGTGTAGCCGCGCACCATGGCCGAGCCCGAACCGGAGCCGATCCAGGTGGAGTTGAAGTACGCCTTCAGGTCCCGGGCCTTGGCCTCGTACCGGTCGGCGAGGGCGCTGTCCCCCTTGGAGCGGGCGAGCGAGGCCATCGCCAGGTACGCCTGGTACTGGGAGCCGATCGCGTCGCCGGCCTCGGCGAGGGGCTCGCTGCTCTGCTCGTTGTAGCTGGCGGTGCCCTGGAAGATGCCCTGGCCCGTGCCTTCCGCCACCTCGACCGCGCCGTTGTCCTTGAGTCCGTCGTGCAGGGTGACGAACTCGTCGGTGGCGCGGCGGTAGAAGTCCCACAGGGCCGGATCGTCGAGGTAGGCGCGGTCCCCGCTCCAGCGGTACGCCTCCTCGGACTTCTGCACCAGCTCGAAGGTGGCGGGCACCTCGCGGACGAAGTTCGTCGGGCTCTTGTAGTCGATCGACAGGTAGGTCGAGGTGTCGAAGTTGAAGGCCCACGCCGGGTAGTACTTGTGCTCGGGGGTTGCGGACGCGGCGAAGGAGCGGAGCATCGACTTGTTCTCGGCGTGCAGGGCGAGGACGCCCGCCCCGGACAGCTGGTGGGCCATGTCGCGCGAGTAGTAGCCGCTGCGGTTGGCGTAGCCGGCCCAGTAGGAGGCGGCGTAGGTGCCGTTGCCGCTGCCGGCGGTGCGGTTCTCGTCCACGTTGAGCGGGCCCCGGGTCCCCGGCAGGTGGACCCAGCTGTTGGCCTTGCGCTTGGACCAGTCGAACATCTCGACGATCTTCGGGTCGGACGAGCTGACCCGCGGGTCCGCGGGGGAGGCCGGGGAGAGCATCACGTCGTCGGCGTTGACCCAGGCGTCCCCGGATTCGAAGGCGATCTCCAGGGTGTCGCCGGGGGCGAGGGAGATCCGACTGAGCGTGTAGCGCCGGTAGTTCGAGGCGCTCGGCAGGGTGAGCGCGGCGGCGACCGCGCCGTTCACGCGGGCGGTGTAGCGGCCGTTCGGCCCGCCCGTCGCGATCCAGGCGGATATGTCGTACGTCCCCCGGCCCGTGGCCGTCACGGTCTGGGACACCTTCTTCCCCGCCCCGCCGTCGAGGTACGCGAGCCGCGCCGCGCCGTGCGGATAGTTCGTGGCGACACCGGTTCCGGAGGTGAACCGCCAGCCGGTACGCCCCTGTTCGAAGCCGGGGTTCGTGACGGTCAGCAAGGCCGGTGCGGGAGCGGGTGCGGGGCTGAACGCGCGTGCGGAGCCGGCCGCCGGCTCCGCCGCCGCGGCCGGGCCGCCGAAGGTGAGCGGGGCGAGCGGGAGGAGCAGGGCGAGGGCGGACAGGAGGGGCACACGGGAACGCGTCATCGGGGTCTCCCTTGTGTGGGCTGGACGGGCTGGACGGGCAGGGCGGGGCGGGCGGCACGCTAGCAACCGGCTCTGAGAGTTTGCAATGGTCCTGCCAGAATCAGTTGCGGGATCCAACTGAAAGATTTCATCTAACTCTTGCAAGTGAGAAGAAGGCGTGGCTACAGTCCTGGCCAGTCGGCTTCCGCAACGGTGCGAGCAGGGGTGGGTCAGGTATGGAACTGGAACGTCGGAGAGTGCTGCGGACGATGGGGGCCGTCGCCGCGGGGGCCGGATCGCTCGGTGGCCTGGCCGCCTGTTCGGGCACGGGCGCGGAAGGCGCCGGAGGCGGCGGCGGTCAGGGCGGGGCCACGGGGGAGAAGGAGAAGGGCCGGATCAGCGTCTGGTCCTGGCAGGGTCCCGCCGCCGAAATGAAGGCTCTCGTACCGGAGTTCAACAAGAAGTACCCCGGGATCGAGGTGACGGTCGAGGACATCGGCAACCCGGCGATCTGGGACAAGATCACCACCGGGCTCGCGGCCGGCGGGCAGGGGCTCGCCGACGTCCTGCACATCGGCGTCGACTACTTGCCCGGCTACGTGGAGAAGTTCCCCGGCGGCCTCGCCGACCTCGGCCCGCTCGGCGCGAACGCCTACCGGGAGGAGTTCGCCCAGGGCATGTGGCAGACCGTGTCCCCCGACGGCAAGCGGGTCAACGCCCTCCCCTGGGAGGCCAATTCGGCGGGCTTCTACTACCGGGCCGACCTCTTCGAGAAGGCCGGGATCGACGCCGGCGCCCTCCAGACCTGGGAGGAGACCATCGAGGCGGGCAAGGAGATCAAGGGGAAGACCGGCGCCCACCTGCTGGGCATCGACAAGCCCGCCTCCCAGGCCGACGCCGCCAACTTCTTCCAGATGCTGCTCCAGCTCCAGGGCGCCTTCTACTTCGACCTCGCCGGGAACATCACGCTCGACTCCCCGGAGGCCGTGAAGGCCATGACCCTCATCAAGACGATGAACGACGCCGGCCTGGTCAGCGACCTCGCCGGCGGCTGGAACGCCCTGATGAGCTCGCTGAAACAGGGGACCGCGGCCGTCCTGCCGATGCCCACCTGGTTCGGCGGCATCATCGAGGAGCAGGTGCCGCAGGAAGCGGGCCGGTGGAAGGTCAGGCTGCCCCCGGCCGTGCGCCGCGGCGGCTCCACCGCCGCCACCGTCAACTCCACCCACCTCGCGGTGGCGGGCAGCAGCAAGCACCAGGCCGCCGCCTGGTCCTTCGTCGAGTTCGTCCTCACCCGCCCGGCCTCCCAGGTGAAGATCTACCGGAGCAAGGGCATCGCCCCCGCCCTGCTGAAGGCCTACGAGGACGCCGTCTTCCACGAGCCGTCCGCCTTCTTCGGCGGCCAGAAGAAGGGCGAGGTCTTCCTGGAGGCACTCAAGGCCCCCTCGTCCGCCTTCAATTACACCGCCGACTACGCCCGGGCGCTCAAGCTGGTCACCGACGCCCAGTCCAAGGTGCTGCTGAGCGGCGCCGACCCGGCGAAGGTCCTCAAGGAGGCCGCCGACCAGCTCGGCCGGCAGACCGGACGCAAGGTCTCCCGGTGACCGCCGCCTCCCCCGCGCTCACCGGCCGCGAGGCCCGGGCCGTCCCCGCGCGCGGGAGGGCCCGGCGCCCCCGGGCGCGCCGGCGCGCAGCCCCGTACCTCTTCGTCCTGCCCGCGCTGCTCCTCTTCGCCGGCTTCAAGCTCTACCCCATCGGCCGGTCCTTCGTGATCAGCCTCCACCGGACCGTCGGCGGGACCGAGCGGTTCGTCGGCGCGGACAACTACACGCGACTGCTGCACGATCCGCTGTTCTGGACCGCGCTGAAGAACACCGCGGTGATCCTCGCCGTCCAGGTGCCGGCCATGCTGGCCCTCGCCACCGGACTCGCCGTGGCCCTCGACTCCACCGCGCTGCGCGCCCGCGCCGTCTTCCGGCTCGGGTTCTTCCTGCCGATGGTCACCGGCCTCGTCGCCTACGGGATCGTCTTCTCGGTCCTGCTGAACAAGGACTACGGCCTGGTCAACTGGCTCACCGGGCTCGCCGGCCTGGACCCGACGCCGTGGCTGACCGACCCCCTGTGGGCGAAGGTCTCCCTCGGCCTGGCGCTGACCTGGCACTACACCGGCTACAACGCGGTGATCCTGCTCGCCCGCCTGCAGTCCGTGCCCGCCGAGCTCTACGACGCCGCGTCCGTGGACGGGGCCGGCGCCTGGAACTCCTTCCGCCACGTCACCCTGCCGGGACTGCGCCCCGCGCTCCTGCTCACCACGGTGCTGTCCACCATCGGCACCCTGCAGATCTTCGACGAGCCGTACGTGCTCACCGGCGGCGGCCCGGACAACGCCACGCTGACCATCGGCGTGTACCTCTACCAGAACGCCTTCAAATACTTCGACTTCGGCTACGCCTCCGCCATCGCCTACGCCCTCGCCGTCCTCATCGGCATCCTCGGCGTGATCCAGTTCCGCTTCCTGGGGGAGAAGTCATGACCGCCGCCCGCCACCGCGGCAGGAGCATCCTGCTCACCTCCGGCCTGGCCATCGCCCTGGCCGCCGTGCTGGTCCCCTTCTACTGGCTCGTGGTCGCCGCCACGCACAGCTCCGGGGAGATCTTCGACAGCCCGCCCCCGCTGCTGCCCGGCGGCCACCTGGCGGAGAACCTCCAGACCCTCCAGGACACCGCGCAGTTCGGACGGGTGCTCCTCAACTCCCTGCTCATCGCGGCGATCTACACCCTGTGCGCGGGCGCCGTCTGCACGCTGGCCGGCTACGGCTTCGCCAAGTACCGCTTCCGCGGCCGCGAACCACTGTTCGGACTGCTCATGCTCGGACTCGTGGTCCCCGCCCAGGTCACCCTCGTACCGCTCTTCCAGCTGATGGCCGAACTGCGCTGGCTGGGCACGTACCAGGCCGTGATCATGCCCAACCTGGCCCTGCCCTTCGGCATCTTCCTGATGCGCCAGTCGATGGCCGCGCTCCCCGACGAACTCCTCGACTCGGGGCGCATGGACGGCTGCGGCGAACTGCGGCTGTTCTGGAAGGTGGTGCTCCCGCCCATGAAACCGGCGCTGGCCGCCCTGGCGATCTTCCTCTTCCTGTACCAGTGGAACGACTTCGTCTGGCCGCTGATCGTCCTGCGCGACAGCGCCACCTTCACCGTCCCCGTGGCCCTCGCCTCCCTCCAGGGCCTCGACGAGACCGACTACGGAGCGATCCTCGCCGGAACCGCGGCCGCCGCGATCCCGATGGCCCTCGTATTCCTCGCGCTCCAGCGCCAGTTCGTGTCCGGCCTGCTCGCCGGCGCCGTGAAGGAGTGACCGTGACCAGCGCCGCGACCAGCGCCGTGACAGCCGCCGTGACCACCGCCGATCCCGTCACCACCGCGGGACTCGCACCCGCCCCCGAGGAACCGCTGCTCGACGGGGTCTCGCTCGCCGTCCTCGCCCACGCCCCCGGCGTCCACCCGGCCTGGACCCTGACCGAACTCCCCGGCGGGCTGCGGATGCTGGAGGTACGGGCCGACGGCGCCCCCGTCGAGATCCGCTTCTCCGTGCCCCTCGGCGACGCCGCCGGGTACTGGCACCCGCAGGGCGGCTGGCGCCGCACCCTCCTCGCCGACTGGGAGGGCCGCTCCCGGGTCTCGCTGGTCGACGGCCACGCCGCCGGCTGCCTCTACGACCACGGCGGCGCCACCCTGCTCACCTTCGCCGCGACCGACCCGGTACCCGAGGCGGAGCTCCGCTTCGGGGTCTCCGAGGAGAACGACACCCACGTCGTCCACCTCCGGCTGCCGGCCGCACGGCAGGCCCACCGGATCCTGCTCGCCCCCCGCGCACCCTCCGTGGCCCGGGCCATGCGGGCCCTGCGGTCCTGGTTCGCCGCCGAGCTCGCCCCGGCGCCGGTGCCCGACGCGGCCCGCACCCCCGTCTACTCCACCTGGTACGCCTTCAACCAGGACGTCAGCGCCCCCGCCGTCGAAACCCAGGCCGAACTCGCCGCCGGACTCGGCTGCGGAGCACTGATCCTCGACGACGGCTGGCAGGAAGGGGGCCACGGACGCGGCTATGCCGGCTGCGGGGACTGGGAGCCGGACCGGGCGAAGTTCCCCGACTTCGCCGGACACGTGGCCCGGGTCCGGGCCCACGGGCTGAGCTACCTCGCCTGGGTCGCACCCCTGCTGCTCGGCTCCGGAGCCGCCTGCCACGACCGCTGGGCCGCCTGCGCGCCCGCCCCGTCCGGCGTGCCCGGCGCGCACGTGCTCGACCCCCGCCTGCCCGAGGTGCGCGCGCACGTCGTCGGGCTCTGCGTCCGGCTGGTCCGCGCGTACGGGCTCGACGGACTCAAGCTCGACTTCCTCGAACAGGCCATGGCGTACGCGGGCGACGGCGCGGGCGACGTCGGAGTCGCCATGGTGACCCTGCTGACCGAACTGCGCGCGGCCCTGGAATCCGTACGCCCCGGCGTGCTGCTGGAACTGCGCCAGCCCTACACCGGCCCCGGCATGGCCCCCTTCGGCAACATGTTGCGCTCCTTCGACTGCCCCGCGGACGCCACCGCGAACCGGGTCCGCACCCTGGACACCGCACTGCTCGCCGTCGGCGGGGCCGTCCACTCCGACATGCTCCTGTGGTCGCCCGAGGCGCCCGTGACGGTGGTGGCCCGGCAGCTGATCGGGGCCCTGCACGCGGTGCCGCAGATCTCCGTCCGCCTGGACAGGCTGCCGACGGCGCACCGGGAGGCGGTCGGGTTCTGGCTGGGGCGGTGGCGGCTGCACCGGGAGCTGCTGCTGGACGGGGACGTCGAGCCGGGCCGGCCCGACGAGCTGTACCCGCTGGTGCGGGCGAGCGCCGGGGACCACTGCCTGCTGAGCGTGCACGGGGACCGGGTCGTCCCGCTGGACTTCTCCGCGTACAGCCGCTTCGACCTGGTCAACGGCTCGGACCGGGACCGGTTGATGGTGGAGGTGCTGGGCGGCGGGGGCTCGGTCCGGGGAGTGGTCCACGGGCCGGACGGCCGTATCATGGACGGTCCGCCGTCGTACCTGCCGGAGGGAGCACGCTCGCTCGCGGTGCCGCGCGGGGGTCTGGTATCGCTCACGATCACGGAAGGACCGCGATGAAGGTCGGGATCACCGAGGTCGCCGCTCGCGCCCAGGTCAGCGAGGCGACCGTCAGCCGGGTGATCAACCGACGCCAAGGCGTGTCGAAGAAGACCCGGGACGCGGTCGAACAGGCCATGGCGGAGGTCGGCTACGAACGGCAGACCCAGGGCCAACTGGTCGCGGTGATCACCGAGTTCGTGTCCAATCCGTTCTTCGCCGATGTCGCCGAGCGCATCGAGTCGGCGCTCGCCCCGCACGGACTCAAGACCATCCTGTGCCCGGCCTTCCCGGGCGGGGTCCAGGAGCGCGACTTCATCTCCGCGCTCGTCGACAAGGGCGTCGCGGCCGTCGTCTTCCTCTCCGCCTCGAACACCGTCGAGGGCGCCGACACCGAGACGTACGAACTGCTGCGCCAGCGCCGGGTCCCGTACGTGGGCATCAACGGCGAGTTCGCGGACGGGGTGGCGACCCCGGTCTTCTCGACGGATGACGCGCTCGCCGCGGAGCTGGCCGTCGACCACCTCCACCGGCTGGGCCACCGCAGGATCGGGATGGCCTCCGGCCCGGCCGGCAACCAGCCCGCGGACCGCCGGGTGCGCGGCTTCCTCGAGGCCATGGCCAAGCGGGGCATCGAGGAGCCGGAGCGCTGGGTGATCCGGCAGTCCTACACGGTGGAGGGCGGCCAGGCCGCCGTCGGCCCGCTCCTCGCCCTGGGCGCCACCGCGATCGTGGCCGCCAGCGACTACATGGCCCTCGGGGCGATCCGGGGCATCCGCAGGCAGGGACGGTCCGTGCCCGGGGACGTATCGGTCGTGGGGTACGACGGCTCGTCCATCACCGAGTTCACCGACCCGCCCCTGACCACGGTGCGCCAGCCCGCCGACCGGCTGGCCCTGGAGGTCGGGCGCAGCGTACTGGCGCTGGTCAGCAACCGGGACGTGCCCACGGGGGAGCTGCTGTTCGACCCCGAGCTGGTCATCCGGGCGACCACCGGACCGGCCCCCGCGGAGCCCGGGGCCTGAGCCGGGGGCGGCCCCCGGCCGCGTGCCGGTGGGGCCGCTCAGCGCCTCCGCCAGAGCCGTGGCCTCCTCACCACAGGCCCAAACGGGGTGAAGATCGCGACCGCGGGCGTGGCTAGGCGCCGGCGCGGGGGCCGCCGGGACTATGCGTGTGGTCCGTGACGATTCTTATGCGGCCCCCTCGACAAGGGGCCCGGCCCGAGGGAACAACACCGAGCGGCGCCGGAGCTACGGCCGCCACCGCGTGGGTCTGGCCCGCGCTGACCGCGTTGCTCCTGGCCCTCATCGGGATCGACGGCACGCAACTGGGCACCGACGAGCTGGTCACCTGGGACGTGAGCAAGCGCAGTCCACGGCAGATCCTGGCCCTGCTGCACAACGTGGACGCGGTACACGGCACCTACTACTTCCTGATGCACGGATGGACCTCCGTGTTCGGGGACTCGCACGTGTCTCTGCGCATGCCCACGGTGCTGGCCGTGAGCGCGACGGCGGCCCTCGTCACCCTGATCGGACGCCGGCTCTTCGGGCAGCGCGCCGGACTGTGCGCGGGCCTCCTCTTCGCGCTGCTTCCGGCGGCGACCCGGTTCGCCCAAGAGGCACGCAGCTATGCCCTGGTGATGCTCGTCGCGACCCTGGCGACGCTGCTGCTGCTCAGGGCGCTGGACGGGTCCCGCAGATGGGCGCGGTGGGCGGCGTACGCACTGTGCACGGCCGTCCTGGGGCTGCTGCACCTGATCGCCCTCACGCTCGTGCTGTGTCACGCTCCCGCGGTGGTCCTGCGGGCCCGCCGTGAGGGCCGCGTCCTGTGGCCCTTCGTCATCGCGGTCCTGACCGCCGCCGTGTGCGTACTGCCGGTGGTCCTGCTCGGCAGGTCGCAGGCATCCCGCCAGCTCTTCTGGCTGCCGGAGCCGGACCTCTGGGGCCTGGTCGAGATCTGGCCCCAGCTGTTCGCTTCCGGTCTGTGCGCCGGAGTCGTGGTCACCCTGGCAGCCCTCGTTCGGCAGGAGCGGCTCGACCACGTCCTGCTCTGCGCCACCGTCGCCGTGCTGCCCCCGCTGGTGCTGTGGGTGGCGTCGCACGGCGACGTCTCCTACTTCCGCTACCAGTACGCCCTGTTCACCGTGCCGGCCTGGGCGCTGCTGGCGGGGGCGGGCCTCGCCGGAGCGACCCGGTCATGGCTGCCCGTCTCCGTGGTCCTGA
This sequence comes from Streptomyces sp. GL_141, assembly GCF_057834385.1. Classification (NCBI taxonomy): domain Bacteria; kingdom Bacillati; phylum Actinomycetota; class Actinomycetes; order Kitasatosporales; family Streptomycetaceae; genus Streptomyces; species Streptomyces sp. GL_141. The sequence goes on along the minus strand of NZ_CM174402.1, from coordinate 890,858 downwards.
CCGTGGTCGCGCTGCTCGTACTGCCTGATCAGCGCAGGATCAGAAGCCCGTTCGAACACGATGTGCCGCATGCCGCGGACTACGCAGGAGCGGCGCGCACCATCGAGAAGTACTACCGCTCGGGGGATGCGGTGGTCTACGTGCGGGGCGCCCCCTGGATGCTGGACCAGGGCGTCCGCTACTACCTCAAGCCCAAGGTGCACCTGCGCGAGGTGTTCCTCGCCGCGTCGGCAGCCGAGAACAACGAACTCTTCCCGGCCCTCTGTCCACGGCCGGTCCGGTGTCTCGGGGGAGAGAGCCGGATCTGGGTGGTGGTGCCCGGCGACAACCCCGACGTGCTGGGGAAGGTCCGCCAGGACCAGGCGACGGCGCTGCGCGCGAAGTACACCCCCTTCGGCACGGAAACCGTCAGCGGCCTGACCATCGGCCTGCTGGTGCGCAAGTCCTGAGAAGGCCCTTCATTCCTTCGCTTCATCCCGGACGGCCGCCCGGCGCGGCTCCTCGCCCTGCGCGGCGCCCGCGACGAGGAGTTCGCCCACCTCCTCCGCGAGGGCGGCGCGGGCGGGAGCGGGTAGTCCGGCGTCGGTGATGAACCAGTCGGCCTGGTGGAGCGCCGCGAAACCACTGAGCCCCACCACCCCCCACTTGCTGTGGTCCGCCACGACGGCGACCCGGCGCGCCGAGGCGACCAGGGCGCGGTTGGTCTGGGCCTCCATGAGGTTGGGGGTGGTCAGGCCGGCGCCCTGCGCCACCCCGTGTGCGCCCAGGAAGAGCAGGTCCACGTGGAGGGAGCCGATCGCCAGGTCGGCGAGCGGCCCCACCAGGGCGGCCGAGGGGGTGGGGGAGCCGCCGGTGAGCAGCAGGGCCGGGGCGCCGGCTCCGCGGTCCCGGCCGTCGGCCCACACCAGTTCCGCCACCGGGAGGGAGTTGGTGACGATGGTGAGCCGCGGGACCCCGAGGAGCCGGGTGGCGACGGCGTGCGCGGTGGTGCCGCCCGAGACCGCGACCACGCTGCCCGGTTCGACCAGGGTCGCGGCCGCGTCCGCGATGGCGGCCTTGGCGTCACCCTCCAGGTCCGACTTGGCCTCGAACCCGGGCTCGTGCCCGCTCGCCCCGGCCGGGGCGACGGCTCCGCCGTGCACCTTCTCGACGAGGCCGCGCCGGGCGAGGGCGTCCAGATCCCGGCGGACGGTCATGTCCGAGACACCGAGCTGCCCGACCAGGTCCGCCACCCGTACCGCGCCCTCGCGCCGGACCGCGTCAAGGATGAGAGCGCGTCGCTGGTGGGCCAGTTGGGCAGCCTGCTCGGCCACGGGTCGCTCCCGGGAATCGGCGAAACCGGTCAGAAGGCAGCAAGATAACACGGTCATGTTGTTTGAGTCTGGGGGAAACCTCGGTACGGGGTGGTGGAAAATGTTCGAGAGTGTTTATTCTCGGTAGGTGAAGAAGACCCTCGCGAAACTCGCGGACGGCCGCGAACTGATCTACTTCGACACCGACGAAGGTGCCGTGCGCGACGCGCCCGACCTGCGCCCACTGGATCCGGTGGACAGCCGGCCGGAACTGCGCCGGGACGAGGCCACCGGTGACTGGATCACCATCGCCTCCCACCGCCAGAACCGGACCTACCACCCGCCCGCCGGCGAATGCCCGCTCTGCCCGTCCCGGGACGGGCGGCTCAGCGAGATCCCCGCCGCCGACTACGAGGTGGCCGTTTTCGAGAACCGCTTCCCCTCCCTCGCGGGCGAGGCGGGACGCTGCGAAGTCGTCTGCTTCACCCCCGACCACGACGCCGGTTTCGCCGACCTCACCCCGGCCGCCGCCCGGCTGGTCCTCGACGCGTGGACCGACCGCACCGCCGAACTCTCCGCGCTCCCCGGCGTCGAGCAGGTGTACTGCTTCGAGAACCGGGGAGCCGAGATCGGGGTGACCCTCGCCCACCCGCACGGCCAGATCTACGCCTTCCCCTTCGTCACGCCGCGCACCGCCAAGATGACGGCCGCCGCGGAGGCGCACCGCGCCGCCACCGGCCGCAACCTCTTCGAGGACCTCCTCTCCGGGGCCCGCGCCGCCACCGAGCGGGTGGTCACGGCCGGGGAACACTGGACCGCCTTCGTGCCGTACGCCGCCCGCTGGCCGTACGAGGTCCACCTCTATCCGCACCGCCGGGTCCGCGACCTGACCTGCCTCACCGAAGCCGAGCGGGCCGAGTTCCCCTCCGTCTACCTCGACCTGCTGCGCCGCTTCGACCGGCTGTTCCCCGTACCGGAGACGGAGACGGAGACGGAGACGGAGACGGAGAGGGAGGCGGAGACGGGCCGGCCGGAAAGGCCTGCACCCACCCCGTACATCTCCGCATGGCACCAGGCGCCCCGTACCCGCGGCGGGGAACTGGCCCTGCACCTGGAGCTGTTCACCATCCGGCGGACTCCCGACAAGCTCAAGTTCCTCGCCGGGACGGAGTCCGGGACGGAAGCCTTCATCAACGACGTGGCCCCCGAGACAGCCGCGCGACGGCTGCGGGAGGCCCTGGCATGAGCCGGACCGAGCAGGCCGCGGCCACCTTCGCGAAGCTCCTCGGCGGTTCTCCCGACGGGGTCTGGGCGGCGCCGGGCCGGGTCAACCTGATCGGTGAACACACCGACTACAACGACGGGTTCGCCCTCCCCATCGCCCTCCCGCAGACCACCCTGCTGGCCGCCCGCGCCCGTACGGACGGCCGGCTGCTGCTGCACAGCGCGCAGGGCGACGGCCGGATCACCGAACTGGCCGTGGCGGACCTGGCCCCCGGGGCCGTGCCGGGCTGGGCCGCGTACCCGGCCGGAGTGGTCTGGGCCCTCGCCGAGGCGGGACACCCGGTCGGTGGCGCGGACCTCCACTTCGACAGCACGGTGCCCACCGGCGCGGGCCTCTCCTCCTCCGCCGCGCTGGAGTGCGCGGTGGCCGTCGCCTACGACGGGCTGTACGGACTGCGGCTGCCCGGGCCCGAACTGGCCCGGATCGCCCAGCGGGCGGAGAACGCCTTCGCGGGCGTCCCCTGCGGGATCATGGACCAGATGGCCTCCGTGTGCTGCACCACCGGGGCCGCCCTCCACCTCGACGCCCGCACCCCGGAACACCACCGGCAGGTACCCCTCGACCTCCCGGGGCAGGGACTCGGACTGCTCGTGATCGACACCCGGGTCTCCCACGACCTGGGCGACGGGGCGTACGCGGCCCTGCGCGCGGGCTGTGAACGGGCAGCCGGGCTGCTGGGGCTACGGGCCCTGCGGGATCTGCCCGCCGGGGACCTCGCGGGGGCGCTGGACGAGCTCCCGGCGGAACTCGTACCGCTGGTGCGTCACGTGGTGACCGAGAACGACCGGGTCGAAGAGGCCGTCGCCCGGCTCCGGGAGGGCGACGCGGCCGCCCTCGGCCCGATCCTGACGGCCGGTCACGCGTCGCTCCGCGACGACTACCGGGTCTCCTGCCCGGAGACCGACCTCGCCGTGACGGCCGCGCTGGGCGCCGGGGCCCTCGGTGCCCGGATGACGGGAGGCGGCTTCGGCGGCTCCGTCATCGCGCTGGTGGAGGCGGGGCGCGAGGACGCGGTGGGCGGCTCCGTCACGGCCGCCTTCGCGGCGGCCGGCCACCGGCTCCCGCGTCTCCTCACCGCCACCCCGGCGGCGGGCGCCCGCCGGCTGGAGCTGTAGCTGTAGCTGTAGCCGGAGTCGGAGTCGGAGTCGGAGCCCGAAAGGGCCCGGAGCCGACCCGAAGCCGAACTCGGGGCCCGGGCCGCGGACCTGGTCCGTTGCCCGGGCCCCGGGCCCGGCACCCGCCCCTTCAGGCGGTGAAGGGGATGCCGTCCAGCGTCCAGTGGGCGTCCGGGCCGATGCCCAGCGCCGCGTACACGTGGGCGGCGACATCGGTGTGCCGGACCGCCGGCGGAGCCACGCCGGCGGCCAGCCCCGGCCCGCACGCGGCCACCCAGGCGGTGCGCTCCAGCTCGCTGCGTCCCCCGTGGCCGCCCTCGTCACGGTGCCCGTGGTCGGTCACCACGATGACCGTCCACTGCTCCCCGGGGTGGCCCGGGCGGTCGCGCACGGCCTTGACCAGGCGGCCCAGGCGCTGGTCAGCCGTCTCGATCGACCGGCGGTACTCCTCGCCGCAGCCGAGGAAGTGGGCGGTCTCGTCGACGGCGCCGAGGTAGACGAAGGAGGCGTGGAGCTCCTCCCCGGAGCCCAGTACGTGCGCCGCTTCGGCGGTCACGGCCTCGTCCGCCTCCTCCCAGGCCTCCGGCGTGTCCTCGCGCGGGGCGATGAAGCTCAGCCGGCTGGGGGCGGTGAAGAGCGGGCCGCCCTGCTGGGCTAGGAACAAGGGGGCCCAGCCGCCGGCCGCGAAGGTCCGCCGCCCGCATTCGAGTGCCAGCCGCGTGGTGAAGTCGGGGAAGACGTCGAGCCGGTTGCCGTCGAGCCGGTTGCCCCACACCCCGTGTTTGGCGACGGTGACGCCGGTGGCGATGGTGGACCAGCACGGCCCGGACATCGTCGGTGTGGCCTCGTCGATCTCGACGGGAGCGAGGAAACCCGCCTCGGCTATCTCGTCGAGGTGGGGGGTGTCGAGCTGCGGCAGCAGGTCGAGCCGTACGCCGTCGATGCCGACGACCAGAACGTGTCGCGTGTGCATGGTGCGGTCCAAGGTGTCCGTGGGTGGGTGCGGGTCTCTGCGTCCGGGCGCGGTGGCCGGTACGGCAGGGTCAGGGGGTGATGCGGATCAGCCGGATCAGCCGGCTCGCGTAGTCCCCGGCGGGCAGTTCGAGGTCGAGGCCGCGGTGGACCAGGACGGCGCCGCCGTGCACCTGGTCCCGGTCCGGGTCCAGGTAGTGGGCGCCGGTGTCGAGTGCGGGCAGTTTGAGGGGGGCGGGCCGGTGGCCGAACCGGGTCGTCGGCCGCCAGACGAGCACGGCGTGCTCGGCGCCGTCCCCGGCGGCGTAGTGGACGGCCGTCACCCCGCCCGCGCCCCGGAGGCGGTGCTGGATCCCGTACTGGACCAGGGGGCGGATCTGCTTGTACCGGGCCACGAGCGCGGCGGCTTCGTCGAGCTCCTCGGCGGACCAGCCCGTCAGGTCCCCGCCGAGCCCGAGCGCACCGGCCATGGCGACGTGGAAGCGGAAGCGGAGCGGAGTGCGCCGGCCGGTGGCCGGGTTGGGGCTGTCGGTGACCCACGCGGCCATGGTCCGGGCCGGGAAGAGCTGGCTGAAGCCGTCCTGGATCGCGATCCGGTCGACGGGGTCGGTGTTGTCGGAGGTCCACGCCTGGTCGGTGCGGGCCAGGATGCCGAGGTCGGCGCGCCCGCCACCGCCCGCGCACGCCTCGATGCGCAGGCCGGGGTGGTCCGCGCGCAGCCGGTCCATGATGCGGTAGACGGCCCGGGTGTGGTCGATCCAGAGCCGGTCGGGATCGGGGTTCCCCTCCCAGCCGGCCTCGGTGAAGGGGCGGTTGGCATCCCATTTGAGCCAGCCCACCCCGTGGTCGCGTACGAGCCGGTCCAGGGTGCGGTGGGCCCAGGCCTCGACCTCGGGCCGGGCGAAGTTCAGGACCAGCTGATGGCGCAGTTCGGTCGCTTCCCGGGTGGGGGAGTGGAGGACCCAGTCCGGATGGGTGCGGTACAACGCGCTGTCCCGGTTGACCATTTCGGGCTCCACCCACAGGCCGAAGGTCATGCCGAGGCGGTGGACCTCGTCGGCGAGGGGGCGCAGCCCGTCGGGGAAGGCCTCGGGGCGCGGGGTCCAGTCGCCCAGCCCGGCCCGGTCGTCGCGCCGTGCGCCGAACCAGCCGTCGTCCAGGACGAACAGCTCGGCGCCGAGTCCGGCGGCCAGGTGGGCCAGCTTGATCTGGCCGGCCTGGTCGACGTCGAAGCCGGTGGCCTCCCAGGAGTTGTAGAGGACGGGCCGCTCCCGCTCAGGATCCGGCAGTACGTGGTCCGCGACGTAGCCGTGCCAGGCCCGGCTGGCCGCGCCGAAGCCGCGCCCGGTGTAGAGCCCGGCGAACACGGGGGTGTGCAGGCTCCCGCCCGGTGCCAGGGTCCAGCGCAGTCCCTCGTGGCCGAAGCCTCCCGTCCACGTGGTGCGGCCCACCGCGTCGCGGTGCAGGGTGATGCGCCAACTGCCGCTCCACGCGAGGGCGGTGCTCCACACCTGGCCCTGCTCCTCGGTCGCGGAGCCGTCGTCGAGGGCGAGCCAGGGGCTGGCGTGGTGGCCGGTGAGCCCGCGCCGGCTGGTCAGGACGGTCTCGGCGACGGGAAGCCGGTCGCGGTGCAGCTGGAACTCGCTGTTCCAGCCGCCCGTGAGGTGGCTGAGCCGGTAGTCGGCGAGCGCCGGGGCCGTCCAGGAGGCGGAGTCCAGCCGGTCGACGGTGATCGGACCGGCCTCGGCTCCGGCTTCGGTCCCGGCTCCGGCTTCGAATCCGGCTCCGGCTCCGGCTCCGGTGTGCGTGAGCTCCACCCAGCGTTCGACGACGTCACTGCCCGGCCGGACGCGATAGCAGAGCTCCGTGCGCAGGGGGTAGCGGCGGTCCGTGAGGAACAGCCGCAGTTCCCCGCCGTCGATGCGGTGTCCGGCGAACTCCCACTGGGCGCCGGTGGTTCCGTCGCCGAAGCGGACCTGGAGGCCCGACGGTCCGAACCGCGCCCCGGTCTGCGGAGCCAGCTCGTCCGCGGCGGCCCCGGCCTCGAAGCTGCTCGCGGCGGGGGAGGCGGCCTCCGGCAGCAGGGCCAGGGCGGCGGTGTCGAGCGGCGCGCCCCAATACAGGTGCCGCGGGCTGCCGTCGGGGCCGACGCGCAGGGCGTACGCGCTGTTCGGAGTGCGGAGCACGGCGATGCCGGAAGCGGGGTCGAAGGTGGCGAGCGGGAGCGCGGCAGGCACGAAGGGATCCCCTGAGGTCGAAGGCCCGTGTACGGGCAAGGAGTTGGCCAGAGGCTAGGGCGGACCCCGGGTCAAAATCAATACTGGACGAAGTTATTTATTTGCTCTACGTTGCACCCGTGTTTCGAAACCACTCCCAGCCACCCCTGGTCTCCGCACCGGCCGAAACGGCGGTCCTCGCCCTGCTCCTGGCCGAGGGCCCCCTCAGCCGGGTGGAACTCGCGCGCCGGACCGGGCTCTCCTCGACGGCCATCACCAAGGCCGCGCGGCCGCTCATCGACGACGGGTACCTGTACGAACTCCCGCCCGAGCGCACCGCTCCCGGGGCCGGCCGTCCGGTCAACCCGCTGGCCGTCACCCCGGACCGGGAGTTCTTCGTCGGAGTCAAGATCAGCGACGACCGGCTGTTCGGTGTGGTGTGCGACCTGCGGGCCCGGGTCCGGGCCACGGCCGAACGGACTCTCGGCAGCCATGAACCCGCTGCTGTGACAGGGTTGTTGACCGATCTGGTCAACGAACTGCTCGACACCGACACCGCGTTCCGGGACCGCACCCGGCACCTCGGCATCGCGGTCTCGGGGGACGTGGACCGTGGCGGCGGCCGGGTCCGCTTCTCCGGCCGCCTCGGCTGGCGCGACGTACCGCTCGCCGAGACGCTGGCCGGCACCACCGGTCTGACGGTCACCGTCGAGAACGACGTCAAAGCACTGACCATCGCCGAGCACTGGTTCGGGGAGGGGGTCGGCACCGGCTACTTCGCGCTGGTCACGATCGGCGCGGGCATCGGCTCCGCGCTCGTCGTCAACGGAGAGCTGGTGACCGGCGCCTACGGAGTGGCCGGGGAGATGGGGCACATCCCCGTCGACCCGGCCGGTCCGCGCTGCCGCTGCGGCGCGGTCGGCTGCGTCGAGGCCATCGCCTCGACCGGAGCGATCCTCGAAGCGGTCCGCCGCGGTACCGGAGTGGCCGACCTCGGCTTCGACCGGGCCGTGGACATGGCCCGTGACGGGGACCCCGTGGCCCGCGAGGCCTTCGCCCGGGCGGGCCGCGCGATCGGCGTCGGCATCGCCACCCTGGTCAACCTCGTCGGCCCGGAACGCGTCGTGGTCAGCGGCGAGGGGGCCGGTACCTACGACCTGTTCGGACAGCACATCAAGGACGCCTACGCGGCACACGCCTTCGGGGCCGCCGTCAAGTGCCCCCTGTCCCTGCGCCCGCTCCCCTGGGAGGAGTGGGCCCGCGGAGCCGCCGCGGTGGCGGTCCAGGCGCTGTTCCCGCCGAGCACGGCCGCCGCGGCACTCCCGTAGCGGAGCACCACTCGTACGGACATCACCCGTACGGCATCACTCGTACCGCAGCACCCGTACCGCACCCGGCCCACCCGGCCGGTGCCCCTCACTGCCGGCAAGCACTGATGGAGGGCACCGACCGGGGCCGGACACACCCACATCCCGCCTACCCTCACGGAAGGATGCGACATGAGCGCGCACAGAACCGAGCTTAGCCGACGGCGTTTTCTCGGCGGATCACTGATGATCGTCGCCGGAGCCGTGGTCACCACCGCCTGCACCACCGACCCGAACGCGGGGTCCTCCACCCAGGCGAAGACCACCCTGAACGTCTGGTTCCACGCGTACGGCGAGGCCGGCACCCAGCAGGCCGCACTGCGCTACGCGACCGCCTTCACCAAGGCCCACCCGGACATCGCCGTCAAGGTCACCTGGGTCCCCGGCGACTACGCGAGCAAGCTCAACGCGACCCTGCTCACCGACGCCGCCCCCGACGTCTTCGAGATCGGCGACTTCAGCGAGAGCCTGGCCCGCCGGGGCCAGATCGCCGCCCTCGACGAGATCTACGGCAGCGCCAAGTCCGACTTCAACGACAACGCCATCGCCGGTGTGGGCGTCGACGGCAAGCTCTACGGCGTCAAGATGATCGACGACGTCATGATGCTGTACTTCCGCAAGAGCGTCCTGGCCCAGGCCGGAATCACCCCGCCCACCACCTTCGACGAGCTGGCCGCGGCGGCCAAGGCCCTCACCACCAAGTCCGGCAAGGGCCTGTTCCTCGGCAACGACGGGCTCGGCGACAGCCCGATCCTCGCCGTCCGCTCGAACGGCGGCGACCTGGTGACCGACGGCAAGGTGGCCTTCGGCTCCCCGCAGGCGCTGGAGGCCCTGACCGGGCTGGGGCGGCTGCACGAGGACAAGTCCCTGCTCCTCGGCTTCACCACCGACTGGTGGGACCCGTCCGCCCTCAACCAGAACGTCGTCCCCATGCAGTGGTGCGGCCTGTGGGCCATGCCCGCCGTCAAGACCGCGCTGGGCGAGGACTTCGGCGTCCTGCCCTGGCCCGCCTTCAAGACCGGGGGCACCCCCGTCGTGCGCGTCGGCGGCTGGACCAGCTGCGTCAACGCCAAGGGCAAGAACGTGGACGCCGCCAAGAAGTTCGTCCAGTGGCTGTGGATCCAGCAGACGGACCTGCAGAAGGACTGGGCCGAGAGCTACGGGTTCCACGTCCCGCCCCGCACGTCCGTGGCGGCGGGCGCCGCGAAGCTCGCCGACGGAGCCGCCAAGGAGGCCGTGGAACTGGCCGCCAAGTACGGCAAGTCCAACCCGGGCACCTGGGACACCGCGGTGAGCAGCGCCTTCAGCGCGGCCGCCGCCAAGATAGCCGCCGGACAGGGCAACTCCGCCGAGCTCCTGGCGGACGCGGTGAGGCAGGCCCAGGGCGCCATCGACAAGCAGCGCGGCTGATGCTCTCCGCACCGGAAACCACAGGGCGGTCCGGGCGGCCGGGACCGCCCGGACGGTCCCCGGCGCGGGCGGCCCGCCCCGGCGGCCCCCGCACGGGCCGCCCCCGCCCCGGCCGCTCCGGCTGGCTGGCCTTCGCGCTGCTCACCGCTCCGACGCTGATCGGCCTCGGCGTCTTCAAGTACGTCGCCATCGGCTGGAGCTTCCTGCTCAGCCTGAGCGACGCGCGCGGCACCATCGTCCCCAGCCGGTGGGTGGGGCTGGACAACTACCGGGCCCTGCTCTCCGACGGGGCGTTCCGCGGCTCACTGACCCAGATCCTGCTGTTCACCGCCTTCATCGTGCCGGTCACCTTCGCCGCCTCCCTCGGGCTCGCCCTGCTGGTCCACCGGATCCGGCGCGGGCGGGCGGTGCTGCGCACCGTCTTCCTCATCCCGGCGGCCGTGTCCTACGTCGCCGCCTCGCTCCTGTGGAAGATGTGCCTGTTCAACGGGCTCCCCTCCGGCATCGCCAACACCCTCGGCGGCTGGTTCGGCATGGACCCGGTCCCCTGGCTGCAGACCACCTCACCACCGCTGTACTGGATCGTGCTGGTCAGCCTCCGGCTCTGGCTCCAGGTCGGCTTCTACATGGTGCTCTTCCTGGCCGGACTCCAGGGCATTCCCAAGGAGCTCTACGAGGCCGCCGCCCTCGACGGCGCGACCGGCCTGCGGCTGCTGCGCCGGATCACGCTGCCGATGCTGCGCAATACCTCGGTCGCCGTGCTGATGCTGCTCTTCATCGCCGCCTTCCAGGCCTTCGACGAGTTCTACAACCTCTTCAACAGCGGTCTCTCCGGGACCGGGTCGGCCCCCGTCCAGACCCCGCTGGGCTACCTGTACAACACCGCGATGGGCAGTCAGGACTACGGACTCGGATCGGCCGGAGCCTTCGTACTCACCGCGCTCATCGTCGGGGTGACCCTGATCCAGGGGCGCTTCACCGGATTCGGCAGGAGCGAGGGGTGAGCCGCCCATGAGGACCGCGGCGAAACTGACCACAGGGGTGCGCCTCTGTACGCGCGGACTGCTGGTGGGCCTGCTGACGACGGCCTTCCTGACGCCCTTCTACCTGATGCTGCGGGGGTCCCTGATGGACGCCCGGGGCATCACGTCGCCGCAGTGGGCCTGGTGGCCGGCGACGATGCACTTCGAGAACTTCTCCGCGCTCTTCGACGACCCGACCCTGTCCATGGGCCGGGCGCTGGGGAACTCCACCGTGATCGCCCTCATCACGGCGCCCGTCTCCACGCTCCTGGCCTCCGCCGCCGGCTACGCCTTCGCCCGGATCCCCGTACCGGGACGCGGCGTCCTGCTCGGCCTGGTGGTCGCCACCCTGATGATCCCCGGCTCGGTGACCTTCGTGCCGACCTTCGTCGTGGTCGGCTCCCTGGGCGGCGTGAACACGCTGTGGGGCATCATCGCGCCCGGCCTGTTCAACCCCTTCGCCGTCCTGCTGTTCCGCAACTTCTACCTCCAGTTCCCGGCCGAGATCGAAGAAGCCGGGCGGCTGGACGGGCTCGGCTGGTTCGGCCTCTACCGCCGGATCGCCCTGCCCAACTCGGGGGCGATGCTCGCCTCGCTCGGCGCGCTGGCGTTCATCGACAGCTGGAACTCCTTCCTGTGGCCCCTGGTCATCGGACAGGACCCGTCGGCCTGGACGGCCCAGATCGCCCTGTCGACGTTCCTCACCTCGCAGACCATCAACCTGCCCGGCCTGTTCGCCGGGGCCGTCGTGACGATCGTCCCCCTGGTCGTCATGTTCCTGGTCGCCCAGCGCTACATCGTCGCGGGCATCGCCACCAGCGGCCTCAAGGGCTGAGCACCAAGAGCACCAAGAGCACCAAGAGCACCAAGAGCACAGCACCGCACAGAACCGCCCAGCACGGCACGGCACATCCTCCCTCTCCGAAGGATCCAACGTGACAGGCACACCACTGCTCCGACGCGCGGCCCCGGCACTCGCCGTGCTGTCCGCGCTGCTCCTCGGCACCACCACCGCGGCCGGCGCGACGACGGCCCCCGCCCCCGCCGCGGCCTCCGCCCCGGCGGCGCCCACCGTCCTCACCGGCCCCGAACTGGCCGCCTCCTGGACCGCACCGCTCAGCACCCGGGGCCGCTGGATCGTCGACGCCGCGGGGAACCGCTTCAAGCTCAAGGCCGGCAACTGGGCGGGTGCCCAGGGGACATGGACGGGAAGCGGGGACATCAACGACCCCGCCAACCACATGCACGGCATCTCGGCGAACAACATGCCACTCGGCCTGGACCGCGCCCCGATGGCCGCCATCCTGGCGGACTTCCACGGCCTGGGCCTCAACAGCATCCGGCTGCCGTTCTCCAACGCCCTCGTCCACGACGCGACGCCCGTCCCGGACGCCGCCGTCGCCGCCAACCCGCAGCTGAAGGGCAAGACCCCGCTGCAAGTCCTCGACGCGGTCATCGCGGCGCTCACCGCCGACGGGTTCGCCGTCATCCTCAACAACCACACCACCACCGCCCGCTTCTGCTGCGGCCTGGACGGCAACGAACGCTGGAACAGCGGCCAGAGCACCCAGCAGTGGGTGGACGACTGGGTGTTCATGGTGAACCGCTACAAGGCGGACAAGCGGGTGGTGGGCGCCGACCTGCGCAACGAGGTGCGCCGCGACACCTGGGACGATCCCAACTGGGGCTGGTACGACGAACACGACGCCTACGCCGCCTTCGAGGAAGCCGGGAACCGGATCCTGCGGGCCGCCCCCGACATGCTCGTCGTCATGGAGGGCATCAACTGGTACGGCATCCCGCTCGCCGGACTCCCGCACGGACGGCCCATGCTGACACCGGTGGCCAACCTCTCCCACACGCTCATCGAGTCGGGCAAGCTCGTCTACGCCGCCCACTTCTACGCCTACACCGGCCCGGCCAACACCGGCGCAGGCAGTGGCCCCGGCTCCACCAACGATCCCCGCTACCAGGACTTCACCCCCGAGCAGCTCGCCCAAGTGGTGAACTCCGAGGCACTGTTCGTCACCCAGGAGGGGCAGCACTTCACCGCCCCCGTGTGGATCAGCGAATTCGGCGCCGGCGGCCGCGGCCCCGAGAACGCCAAGGAGCGGGCCTGGCTGCACCGCTTCACCGACATCCTCGTGGCCAACGACACCGACTTCGCGATCTGGCCGCTCGTCGGCTGGACCGACGCCGCCGGAGCCCCGATGGACACCTGGGCGCTGCTGTCCTACGGGACCACCGGGGTCCGCCAGAGCATCGGGGACGGCGGGGACTGGCGCGCCGACGACTGGAACCGGCTGGTCTCCACCCCCGGCCGCACCGGTCCGGTGGCCCGGGTCAGCCGCTGGAACATGCTCGACCTCGACCACGCCGACTACGACGTCTCCGCCACCATGCTCGCCAAGCCCGACTGGTCCCCGGGCAACCGCAAGGGCAACTGCCCCGACTCCCAGCGGCTGACCGGCCTCGGCCGCAGCGACAGCAGGGGCCTGTGCACCGACGCGGGCGGCCCGCCGAAGGCCGGCGGATCCTGGACCGTCGTCACGGACGAGCGCTACGTCACCAGGGGCGACTGGGCGGGCGGCTACAACAAGCTCCAGTGCCCCGAGCAGACCTTCGCCGTCGGCTACAGCGTCCGCAACAACGCCATGTCCGCCCTGCTGTGCGCTCCCGCCGCCGCCTCCCTGCCCACCACCGGCCGCACGCTGTGGTTCGACCACGGGGACAACCGCCCCGCGACCGGGGGCTCGAACGCCAGCGACTGGGCGCCCGGCTACTACAAGGGCCAGTGCGCCGACACCGAGTACCTCGCGGGCGTCGCCTACACCTGGCAGTGGAACCACGGCGGGGTGCCCGACGCCCTGCTGTGCCGGCCGCTGAAGTGACCCTCCCGCCGCACTGATCCGCGCCCTTCCCGACCCGTCCCGACCCGTACCGTCCCGAGGAGCACACGGCATGCCCCGACTGGAGATCGCCGCAGACGGCTTCCGTCTCGACGACCGGCCGTTTCGCATCGTCTCCGGTGCACTGCACTACTTCCGCGTCCATCCGGAGCAGTGGGCCGACCGGCTCCACAAGGCACGCCTGCTGGGCCTCAACACGGTCGAGACCTACGTCCCGTGGAACCTGCACGCCCCGCGGCGCGGGGAGTTCCGGCTCGACGGAGGTCTCGACCTGCCCCGGTTCCTCGACCTCGCCGCCGCCGAAGGCCTGTACGTCCTGCTGCGCCCGGGCCCGTACATCTGCGCGGAATGGGAGGGGGGCGGCCTGCCCTCGTGGCTCCTCGCCGACGAGGACATCGCCCTGCGCAGCCGTGACCCGCGCTTCCTGCGGGCCGTGGACGAGTACCTCGGCGCGCTCCTGCCGCCCCTGCTGTCCCGGCTGGGCAGCCGGGGCGGCCCGGTGCTCGCCGTCCAGCTCGAGAACGAGTACGGGGCCTACGGCCAGGACGCGGGCTACCTCGCCGAACTGGCCGGACTGCTGCGCCGGCACGGCGTGGACGTCCCCCTGTTCACCTGCGACCAGCCCGCCGACCTGGCGCGCGGCAGCCTCGACGGAGTACTGAGCACCGTCAACCTCGGCAGCAAGGTAGGGGCGGGGCTGGCGGAGCTGCGCGCGCACCGCCCCGAAGGCCCCCTGATGTGCTCGGAGTTCTGGATCGGCTGGTTCGACCGCTGGGGCGGACCCCATACCGTGCGCGGCGCCGAGGACGCCGCGGCCGACCTCGACCGGCTGCTCGCCGCAGGAGCCTCCGTGAACATCTACATGTTCCACGGCGGAACGAACTTCGGCTTCACCAACGGGGCGAACGACAAGGGGACCTACCGGCCCACGGTCACCTCGTACGACTACGACGCGCTCCTGGACGAGGCCGGCGATCCCACGGCCAAGTACACGGCCTTCCGGGAGGTCCTCGCCAAGTACGGTCCCGTCCCCGACGGTCCGGTGCCCGTGCCGGGCGCGAAGCTCGACCACGGACCGGTCGAACTCACCGACACCGCACCCTTGTTGGAGTACACCGACCTCCTCGGCCGACCCATGGAGGGCGATCGGCCGCTCGCGATGGAGCAACTCGGCCAGGACTTCGGCTTCGTCCTGTACGAAACCCGGCTGGCGGCCCGCGGCCCGGCCGTCCTGTACGTCGAGGAGGTCCGCGACCGTGCGCAGGTCTTCGTGGACGGACAGCCCGTCGGAGTACTGGAACGCGAAAGCCACGAGCACGCCCTCGCCTTCACCGCCCCCCGCCCCGGAGCCCGGCTGTCCGTACTCGTGGAGAACCAGGGCCGGGTCAACTACGGGCCGGGCATCCACGACCGCAAGGGACTTCTCGGCCGCGTCCTGGTCAACGGCCTGGCCCCGGACCGGTGGACCAGCCGGGCCCTGCCCCTGGACGACCCCGCCGGCCTCGCGGGTCTCGCCTTCAGCGCCTTCGATCCTGCGGCGCCGCCGGTGGGCCCCGCCTTCCACCGCGGGTACGCCGACATCGCGGAACCGGCCGACGGCTTCCTCGCCCTGCCCGGCTGGACCAAGGGCAGTGTCTGGATCAACGGCTTCGCCCTGGGCCGGTACTGGTCCCGCGGCGCTCAGTCCACCCTGTACGTTCCCGCCCCGGTGCTGCGGGCGGGCAGCAACGAGATCACCGTCCTCGAACTGCACGCCCCGGCCACCCGCACGGTGGAGCTGCGCGATCGCCCCGACCTGGGCCGCACCGAGGACTGACCCGCCGGTGTGCCGGTGTGCCGGGACGAGGGGCCCCGCCCGGAAGGTCCGGCCGTGGCCCCTCGTCCCACCGCGCTGCTACCAGAGGACGGGCAGCCGCTCGGGCAGGCGCTTCATGAACCGGGTGCGCCAGACGAGCTGGTCGACCGGCACGGCGAGCTGAAGGCGGGGCATCTTCTCCAGGAGCACCTCGAGGGCGATCTCGGTGTGCCGCTTGCCGAGGGCGGTGGCGGGGCAGTAGTGCTGGCCGCCGCCGAAGGAGAGGTGGGTGGCGGCGTTCTCCCGGTCGATGTCGACGACGTGGGGGTCGCTGAACACGGCCGGGTCGGTGTTGGCGGCCTCGACCAGGACGAGGAGGAGCTCCCCCTTCTTCACCTCGACGTCCCCGAGGGTGACGTCTTCGAGGGCGAGGCGGGGCAGCCCGTCACCGATCGAGAGGTTGACCCGCAGGAGTTCGTCCACCGCGCCGGGGATCTTCTCCGGGGACTTCCGCAACTGCTCCCACACGTCCGGGTTCTGGAGGAGGGAGAAGACCGCCATGGTCAGGAAGCCCATGGTGGAGATGACGCCGGCGCCGAACAGGGTGACCCCGACCGTCGCGAGCATCTCGTCGGTGAGGTGGGCGTACTGGGGGTCCGGGCGCAGGGCCGCCAGCTCGGAGACGAGCCCCGTGGTGGAGGGGTCGTCGAGGCGCTCGACCATGTAGGCGATGTCCCGGTCCCAGTTGAGCTTGGCACCGGTGACGGGGCAGGCCGAGTTCATGAACGCGATGTCGAGGCTGGACGCCAGGCGCGGGGCGTCGGCCTGCGGGATGCCGAGGATGCGGCAGTGCAGGTTCTCGGCGTACGGGTTCGTGAACTGGCCGCGCAGGTCGACCGGCGCCCCGTGGGCGAGGAGGCCGTCGACGAGGGTGGAGGCCTCGGCGCGCATCCAGTCCGTGAGACCGTCGGTCTTGGGGTTGATCGCCTTGAGGACGGCCTTGCGCAGACCGGCCCCGGTGATGTTGCCCATGTTGTTGACGACCTCGGGAGGGATCGTCAGCGCGTACTGGCGCGGCACCCCGGGGGCCGAGGTGTCCTTCAGGCTGAATCTGGGATCCTCGAGGACCTGCTTGCACAGTTCGTAGGAGGAGACGAGCCAGGCTTCGTCCCCGGCGATCGTGCGGACCCGCTTGACCGGCTCGCCACGCAGCTCCTCGACCTCGTGGGGGAGCTGGTCGCCGCGCGCGGAGAACGGGAAGTCGAGAAGGGTCTCAGTGGACATCGGGTGCTCCTTCGGCGGGGGTGATGACGGCGTGGCCCTGGTTGCGCGAGGCGCGCAGACCGGAGCCGCGCGAGTAGAGCAGTTCCGCCATCGGCAGGAGCTGGTGGTAGCAGTTCAGGGAGGACGGCACCCCGAGGATCGCCGGGGTGTCGAGGAAGAGCGGCGCCTCGGCGCAGACGTACTGGAGGCAGACGTCGCGCTGGCGGGTGGTGGCGGTCTTCCCGCCCAGCACCTTGGAGGAGAGGAACGCGTCGACCAGGGAATTGCAGGTGCTGCGGAATTCCGGGTCGGTGTCGAGCAGGTCGTACAGGTGGGTGTGGAGCGCGCGGTACGCGGGGATGTCGGTGAGGGCCGACATGGGGCGTGCGCGTAAGCGGGCGCCGGTGGGGTCGGCCTCGGCTGCGGCGTTGTTGACCTTGGCGCGTACGCCCCGCAGGTTCTTGACCGCCTTGCGCCGGGCTTCGTCGGGGTCGTAGCCGAGGGCCTCGTACATCTCGGCCACGTGCAGGTCGGTGTAGATGAGATCGACCTGTGCGAAGTTGCGCATGCCCCACTGAGCGAGGTCGATGACGCGCTGGGCGGAAAAGTAGCTGTTTCCCGGCGAGATGCCGATCACAGCGTGATCGCCTTCGGTGTGGATCACCTGGCAGTGCGGGGTGTACGGCCGGACTGTGAAGACTTCGGTCAATGTCGTCAACAGGTGTCGGGTCCTTCGCGCCGCAAGTCCCGTGGGGCCCTGTGCCCCGGGTGTGGCGGCGACGTGACGGAAAGGTACCGGAACGGTGCGCACCGTCCTATGGCTTCCGGCCGGTAACTCACCTGCTGGACAGCTCCGTTGCCCGGGGCTACGAAGCGCGGAGCTGCCCTTGCGGCGGCTGGACCTGCTGCCGGCCGCTCGGACCCGAGGTGCGCGGGGGTCACCCGGCTCACCGAAGTGACCCCCGGGGATGACCGGTTACCGCCCTGCCGGATGGTGCAGGCGCCGCCAGTAGCCCGCGAGGTCCCCGACGGCGGTGGTGACCGAGTCGAGGGCCATCGTCGTGCGGGTGTCCTGGCCGTAGCGACCCCATTGCGGCATGGGGTGGTGGTTGGGGTCGCCGGTGCGGATGAAGGAGATCCACGCCGCGTGCATCGTCGAGGAGAGGCCGTCGCGCACCCTGGGGTTCAGCCCCGCGAGGAAGGGGGCCTGCGACCACTTGTCGAAGTTGTTGAACGCGAACGGCAGCTCCAGGCAGTGTGCGGCCCCGAGCCGGCCGCCGTGCGCGGGCGTCGGAAGGTTGAACTGGTAGGCCCAGACCGGACGCCCGCGGGCCGCTCGCCGTTCGGCCAGCGCCACGGCGGGCATGCGGAACAGGTCGTCGGTGATCAGGTCCATCAGGACGTCCACGGGTCGGGCGCCCGGCCGGGCCTCTTCGTACGCGGTGTACGCCTGCTCCGCCCGGTTCCCGAAGGTGTCGCGCGCCCGGGCGAGGACCTGTTCCTTGGTGGCGGCGGCGTACGGCTCGCTCAGCCCGAAGGCGAAGTTGGCCTCCTCCCTGGTCCAGCCGATCAGGACGTCGATGTCCGCCCCGGCTCCGCCGAGCAGCAGGTCGGCGGGGTCGCGGTCCAGCGTGACCCCGTCGAGCACCGGCAGGAACGGGGTCGACCAGTAGCCCCACCGCCCGGTGCGCCCGAACAACTCGAAGGTGGCGGCGATCAGGCGCGGCCAGGGCACGGCCCGCAGTTCCGTCACGTTCCTGGCCCCCAGGATGTCCAGGTAGGCGGCGGTGCGCTCAAGGGATTCGGTACGGGTGGGGATCTTCAGCCCGAGCGGTGGGCTCTGCAGGATGGCGCGCCGGAACAGCGGGCGGCCCTTGGGCCGGACGCCGGCCAGCGCCGCGACCGACAGTGCGCCGCCGGACTGGCCGGCGAGGGTGATGTCGTCGGGGTCGCCGCCGAACGCGGCGATGTTCTCGCGTACCCAGCGCAGCGCGGCGAGTTGGTCGGTGAGCCAGAAGTTCCCCCCGGCGCCGTCCTCGCCGAAGTAGAGATAACCAAGCGGCCCGAGGCGGTAGTTGACGGTCACGACGACCAGGTCGCCGTTGCGCGAGAAGGTTTCGCCGGAGTAGCCCGGCATCGAGCCGGACCCGGAGATGAAGCCGCCGCCGTGGATCCACACCATGACCGGCCGCTTGGCGTCGTCCGCTGCGGGCGTCCAGACGTTGAGCGTGAGGCAGTCCTCGTCGAAGGGGGGCGAGCCGTGGGTGCCGAGCACCTGGTCGCCGCCCTCCCGGTAGGGCTGCGGGGCACTCGGGCCGAAGGCGGTCGCGTCGCGCGTGCCCTGCCAGCCCGGGTGGGGCTGGGCCGGCCGCCACCGGAGGGCGCCGACCGGCGGCGCCGCGTAGGGCACGCCCTTGAACACGGCGAGACCGCCTTCGGTGGCCCCCCGCAGTCGGCCCGAGGGCAGCGTCACGACGGGGGGTGAGGACTCGGCCGCCGTGCGCGGGGAGGCCTGCGCGGCGTGCCCGCCCGCCACCCCGGAGAGGAGTGTGGCGCCTGCCAGCACCCCGCCGTTCTTGAGGACTTTGCGCCGTGATGGATCGTCGGTCATGGTGCTTCACTCCCTGACTGATCGTGGGCCCGTCGCCGGAATTCGTATAGCGGGAATTTGACGAGGGTCAGTATTGCGCCATGCGTGGGGCGCGGGTCAAGGGGTCCAGGGCGGGCGCCGGCGCTTATCTTGCGTAGTCTTGACGAGCGTCGTAAAAGCGCGATAGACACGTGTCACTTCGACCGGAGGCCAGGCCGCGTCCTGAGCACCGGATCTTCTGCGCCTGGACTCCCCACGGCGGCCTCATCAGCAACATCCCGCCCTTCAGGGCCGGTTGACTACGTACGGAGTTCCCATGACAGGTCGGTTTCGTCCCGTTGGTCTGGTCGCCGCATCGACGGCGCTCTTGCTGACCACCGCATGCGGTGGTGCGAGCCTCGGGGCCGGTGAGGACAAGCAGGGCGGGCCCGTGAAGATCGGGCTCCTCGTCCCGCAGTCCGGGACCTACAAAGCGCTGGGCGACGACATGAAGCAGGGCTTCGAGCTCTACGTCGCCCAGCACGGCGGCAAGCTCGGCGGCCGCGAAGTGGAGATCGTGGTCGCGGACGAGGGGGAGACCGCCGACTCGGGCAAGGCCGCGGCCGAGAAGCTGGTCAAGCAGGACCGGGTGCTCGCGGTGAGCGGGGTGGTCAGCTCGGCCACCATCAACGGGGTCAAGGACCTGTTCGAGACCGGCAAGGTCCCGCTCGTCGGCTCGAACGCCTCGCCCACGACGCTGACCGGAACCAAGTACATCTGGCGCACCTCCTACGTCAACGACGAACCGGGCAAGGCGCTCGGCAAGCACGTCGCCGAGCGGGCCGGCGGCCCGGTCTTCCTGATCGCCGCGGGATACCAGGCGGGCAAGGACGAGGTGGAGGGTTTCAAGTCCACCTTCCTCCCGGCGGGCGGCAAGATCGCGGGCGAGGAGGTCTACACGCCGTTCCCGGGGACCAAGAACTTCCAGCCGTACCTCGCGCAGATCGAGAAGTCCGGCGCGAAGGCCGTCTTCTGCTTCTACGCCGGCGGCGCGGCCGTCGACTTCGTCAAGCAGTACCGGGACTTCGGACTGGCCGGCAAGATCCCGCTCTACGCGCCCGGGTTCCTCACCGAAGGCGGCGTCCTCAAGGGGCAGGGAGACGCGGCCAACGGCATCCTCACGGCACTCAACTACAGCGCCGACCTGGACAATGCCGCCAACAAGCAGTTCGCACCGGCGTACACGGCCGCCCACGGCTCCGCCCCGACCACGTACGCGATGGCCTCGTGGGACGCGGCGCAGGTCCTCGACAAGGCGATCAAGGCGGCCGGTTCCACGGTGACTTCGGAATCGGTCAACGCGGCCATCGCCCGGGTGGGGGACATCGACAGCCCGCGCGGCACCTGGCGGTTCAACAGCGGCGGGACGCCCGTCCAGCCCTGGTACCTGCGTGAGGTCAAGCAGGGCGCCAACACCGTCAGTTCCGAGCTCGGCAGACTGGGCGGCTGACATGTCCGGATGGTTGGACGGCAACTTCGTCAGCGTCGTCGACGGGGTTGCCTTCGGTCTGCTGCTGTTCACGATCGCGGTCGGACTCTCCCTGGTCTTCGGCATGATGGACGTGCTGAACCTCGCACACGGCACGCTCTACCTGGCCGGGGCCTACGTCGCCTACGCACTGTCCGACGGGACCCTTCCCGGGCTCCTCCTCGCGCTGCTGGCGGGCGTCGTGGTGGGCACCACGGGCGGGGCCGCGCTCACCTTCCTCACCCAGCCCCTGGCCCGCCGCGGGCACCTGGACCAAGCCGTGCTGACGCTCGGCATCAGCTTCATCGTGGCGGACCTCCTCGCCGCGGCCTTCGGCGGAGACGTCCTGCCCACGGACCCGCCCACGGCCCTGCGCGGGACGGTCGGCCTCCTCGGCCACTCCTACCCGGTCTACCGGCTGGTGTTCATCGCCGTCGCGGCCGGCCTCGCCCTCCTCGTGTACCTCGTCTTCGAACGCAGTTCGCTCGGCGCCCTCGTCCGGGCCACCGTCGCCGACCGGGACATGGTCCGCGCGCTCGGTGTCGACGTCCGCAAGGTGCTCTACGGAGTCTTCGCGTCCGGCGCCGCCCTGGCGGCGGTCGGCGGAGTCCTCGGGGCGCCGATCCTCGGCCCCGGGCCGGGCGTCGACGAGACCGTGCTCGTCCTCTCCCTCGTCGTCGTGGTCGTCGGGGGCCTCGGATCGGTGCGCGGCGCACTCGCCGGAGCGCTCCTGATCGGCCAGGTGCAGACGCTCGGGGTGGCGCTGCTCCCGGAGTACGCCCCCTTCCTCCTCTTCGGCACCATGCTGCTCGTCCTCGTGGTCCGCCCGCACGGCCTCGTCGCCTCGGCGGTGCGCGCATGAGCCCGTCCGCAACCGAAACCGCCACCGCGGTCGCCACCGAAGCCACCGCCACCGCCACCGCCACCGCCACCGCCCGCTCCGCGACACGGCGGCGGCTGTCCGCGACCGCCGTGGCCGGCGCGCTCGCCCTGGCCCCCTTCGTGCTGGGCCCGTACGCCGTCGGCACCCTGTCGCGGATCCTGGTGTTCGCCCTCCTCGTGCTGAGCGTGAACCTGCTCACCGGGCTGACCGGACTGCCGACCCTCGGCCAGTCCGCCTACTTCGGCGTCGGCGCCTACACGGCGGCGATCACGGCGACGCGGATCACCGACATCGGCCCCCTCCAACTCCTCATCGCCGCGGGCGTCTCCGCGCTGGTGGCGGCGGGGACCGGATGGCTGGCCGTGCGGGCCCGGGGCGTGGTGTTCCTGATGCTCACGCTGGCCATCGGCGAGATCGTCTACAGCGCCGCCGTCAACTGGAAGCCGGTCACGAACGGCACCGACGGCATGTCGGGCATCCCGCCCGTCGTACCGCTGCCCGGCATGCCCGCCCTGGAGCTCGACGGGCTGGTCTACTTCTACGTCCTGGCCGTGTTCCTGCTGCTCTTCGCGGCGGTCTCCCGCCTGGGCTCGACCACGTTCGCCCTCGCCCTGCGCGGCATCCGCGACAACGAGCCCCGCATGCGGGCCATCGGCTACCCCACCCAGCGGTACGCCCTGACCGTCTACTGCGGCGCCGGGGCGCTGGCCGGAGTCGCCGGAGCCCTGTGGGTCTCGGTCCAGCGGTTCGTCTCGCCCGGCGACGCCGGCTTCGAGATCGCCGCGCTGGCCCTGCTGGCCGTCGTCATCGGAGGCTCCGGCTCGATGTGGGGGGCCTGCGCCGGCGCCGCGCTCGTCTGGCTCACCCGCGACTACCTCGGAAACCTCGAAGCCGTCGCCGGCCGCGGACCGCTGCTGCTCGGACTGCTCTTCGTCATCGCCGTCTACACGCTGCCCCGAGGACTGGCCGGCGTACGCATCCCGCACAGGCTCATCCGGAAGAGGACGGCGTGACAGATCACGATCTACTGGAACTGCGCCGGGCATCCCGGCACTTCGGCTCCTTCCGGGCCCTGGACGAGGTCGACCTGACGGTGCGGGCGGGCGCCCGGCACGCGATCATCGGCCCGAACGGCGCGGGCAAGTCCACGCTGTTCGGCCTGATCTCGGGAACCTTGCCGACCACCGCCGGAACCATCCTCGTCGACGGACGGGACGTGACCCGGCTGCCCGTGCACCGCCGGGTCGGGCTCGGCGTCGCGGCCACCTTCCAGCACTCCAGTCTCTTCCTGCGCGAGACCGTGCTGGAGAACGTGCTGCTCGCCGTGGTACGCCGGGCGAGTTCGCGGTCCGGTTCGCGGTCCGGTTCCCGGTTCCGCTCGCGGTCCGGCTCCCGGGACGCGGCGATCGCGCGGGCGCACGAACTGCTCGACCGGGTGGGCCTGCCCACCCGGCACGACCTCACGGCCGCCGAACTCTCGCACGGCGAGCGGCGCCAGCTGGAGGTCGCCGTGGCCCTGGGGACCGAACCCAGGCTGCTGCTCCTCGACGAACCGGCCGCCGGCATGTCGCCGGCGGAGACGGCGCGGCTCACCGAACTGATCGCCGCCCTGCCCCGGGAGGTCACCGTCCTGCTCATCGAACACGACCTCGACATGGTCTTCGAACTCGCCGACACGGTGACGGTCATGCACCTCGGCAGACACCTGAAGACCGGCTCCCCGGACGAGGTGCGCGCCTCCGCCGAAGTCCAGACCGCCTACCTGGGCACCATGGAGGTCGCCTCGTGAACCCGCTGCTGCGCATGCGCGGACTGCGCTCCGGCTACGCCGGGGGCGTCGTCCTCGGCGGTGTGGACCTGGACCTCGAGGAGGGCGGGACCGTCGCCCTCCTCGGGCGGAACGGGGTCGGGAAGACCACCCTCATCTCCACCGTCATGGGGTTCGTCCGCCCCTACGAAGGCAGCGTCCTGCTCGACGGCCGGGAGCTGGCCGGAGCCCGTGTCGACGTGATCGCCCGGGCCGGGGTCGGCGTCGTCCCCCAGGGGCGCAGGGTGTTCGCCCCGCTGACCGTGGACGAACACCTGACGATCGCCGCGCGGAGCCCGGTGCGCGGCCCCTGGACCAGGGCCCGCGTCCTCGACCTGCTGCCCCGGCTGGGGGAGCGGCTCGGGCACCGGGGCGACCAACTGTCCGGAGGGGAGCAGCAGATGCTCGCGATCGCCCGGGCCCTGCTGGGCAATCCGCGCCTGCTGCTCCTCGACGAGCCGTCCGACGGCCTCGCGCCGGCGATCGTCGCCCAAGTGGGCGAGGTGATCCGCGAAGTGTGCGCGCAGGGCATGTCGGTCGTCCTCGTCGAGCAGAACCTGGGCCTCGCCCTCTCCGCGGCCCGCAACGTGGCGGTCATGCAGAAGGGAGTCATCGTCCACCAGGCACCCACCGCGGAACTCGCCTCCCGCCCCGAGGACCTGCGGCGCCTGCTGGGCGTCGAGTGACGCCACGACCGGTCCGTCCACGGCAGGCGAGGCAGGTGCGCTAGGGGAGGCGCGCTAGGGAAGCTGCGCCTCGTCTGTCCGGAGGGCGGTGTGGACACCGGTGACGACCACGGTGATCAGGCAGAGGGCGATGATGGTCTCGGCCCACAGGAAGGCGAACCAGTCCGGCACGCAGCCGATCGGGGGCGTGCCGGGAGCGGTGGCGGGGAAGGGGAAAGCCGATCTGACGACCGGGCGCTCCATCACCGCGCGGACCGTCTTCGGCATGGCATCCAACCCGGACCGCGACACCGCCGTCTCCGTCGTGTGCAACGTGGCTTCGCCCGATCATTTCCGTGCGGCGAACCAGCTGCTGGACATCTGGAGCAAGTGACGCGACGGCCGGAAGGGGAGCTGACCGGAGATGCGAATCGTTGTAGGCTCCGCAGACCGCCCTTGACCTGCGTGAAGCAGGCAGGGAGCAGACACATCGGGAGTTTTGCATGCTTCGCACCATGTTCAAGTCCAAGATCCACCGGGCCACCGTCACCCAGGCCGACCTGCACTACGTCGGGTCCGTGACCATCGACGCCGATCTCCTCGACGCGGCGGACCTGCTGCCCGGCGAGCTCGTGCACATCGTGGACATCACCAACGGGGCACGGCTGGAGACGTACGTCATCAAGGGCGAGCGCGGCTCGGGGGTCATCGGGATCAACGGCGCCGCCGCGCACCTCGTGCACCCCGGCGACCTGGTCATCCTCATCAGCTACGGACAGATGGAAGACGCCGAGGCGCGCGTGTTCGAACCGCGCGTCGTCCACGTCGACGCGGACAATCGCATCATCGAGCTGGGTGTGGATCCTTCCGCCCCGGTTCCGGGAACGGACCAGGAGCGCAGCCCCCACGCGGTGGCTGTCTGAGGGAGTGGGGACGATGTCGCAGACCGGGTCGAGTGAAGCGATCAAGCTCGTGGACGACCGCGCCGCGGGGCGGCTGCTGGCCGTCGAGGACGGGGCGGTGGTGGGACACATCGCCTACTTCGTGCTCGCCGAGGACCCCCACGCCCTCGTGGCGGTCCACACCATCGTCGAGCCCGGGCACGAGGGCCACGGGATCGCCGGGAACCTGGTGAAGACCTTCTACGGGATCGCGGCCGACGAGGGCGTGCCCGTCGTCCCGCTCTGCCCGTATGCCGCCGCCTGGGCCGCCAAGCACCCCGAGGAGGCGCCCGAGGCGCCCGCCGGGGTGGTGGCCGCGGCCAAGGCGCAGCTCGCCTCGGACTCCGACCTGTGGTGACGCCCTCCGCGCCGGGCCTGATCCTGCTGCACACCTCGCCCGTGCACGTGCCGGTCTTCGACGCCCTGCGCGACCGGCACCACCCGGGCGCCGTCCTGCACCACCTCGTGGTGCCGGAGCTGCTGGAACGGGCCCGTGCGCTGGGGCCCGCCTCGCAGGCTCCGGCCGTGCGGGAGCTGCTGGCGGGCTCCGAGGGGCCCGTCCTGTGCACCTGCTCCTCGATCGGGGCCGTCGCCGAGTCGCTGGCCGGGGAGCTCGGAGTCCCGGTGCTCCGCGTCGACCGCCCGCTGGCGGCCGCCGCGGTCCGTACCGGGGCGCGGATCCTCGTACTGGCCACCGTGGAGTCGACGCTGGCCCCGACGGTGGATCTCCTGGAAGAGGAGGCCGTGCGGGCGGGCCGGCCGGTGTCGGTCCGTACCCGGGTGGTCGACGGGGCCTGGGACCGCTTCGCCGCGGGCGACGAAGCCGGCTGCCACCGGCTCGTGGCCGAGGCGGCGGACGCGGTCTCCGCCGCCGACACGGACGTCATCGTCCTCGCCCAGGTCTCCATGGCGGGCTCGCAGGCCCTGGTCACCACCGGCGTGCCGGTCCTGTCCAGCCCCGCGTCCGGCCTCGCGGCCGCCCTGGGGCAGTAGTCCGGCGGGCGCCGCGACCGGGACCGGGGGAGGCTGGAGGCATGACACAGCCTCCCGTCCCCGACCCGGCCCCGGTGCCGAACCCGTTCCCCGATCCGGGGCCGCTGCCCCGGCCCGAGCCGCCGACACCGGGTCCGGTGCCCGAACCCGACCCGGTCCCGCCGCCGCCCGGCCCCGCGCCGCAACCCGCGCCGGAGCCGCTGAGCTGACGCGGGAGCGGCCGGCGCGGAGCCGCCGGGCCCGCTGAGCCGACGCGACGGCCGCGCCGGCCCCTCCGTACGTGTCGGGCCGTAGGCGTCAGTCCGTACGGACTTCGGAGCGGTCTGCGCTCCACAGCGTGTGGTACGAGCCCGCGCGGTCGGTGCGCCGGTAGGTGTGCGCCCCGAAGAAGTCGCGCTGGCCCTGGGTCAGGGCCGCCGGGAGCCGCTCCGAGCGCAGGGCGTCGTAGTACGCCAGCGAGGCCGCGAAGGCCGGTACCGGGATGCCCTGGCGGACCGCCGCCACCAGCACCTCGCGCCAGTCCTCCTGCGCGGCGCCGATCTCGTCGGCGAAGCCGGCGTCCGCCAGCAGGCTCGGCAGCTCCGGCCGGGCGTCGTACGCGGCCCGGATCCGGTCCAGGAACGCGGCGCGGATGATGCAGCCGCCGCGCCACAGCGAGGCCACGGCGCCCGGGTCCACGCCCCAGCCGTACTCCTCGCTGCCGGCCTGGATCTGGTGGAAGCCCTGCGTGTAGGAGACGATCTTCGAGGCGTACAGGGCCTGCTCCACCTGGGCCGCGAAGGCGTCCGCCGCCCCGGCGGACAGCGGCGCGGCCTGCGGCCCCGCGAGACCCCGCGCGGCCGTACGCAGCTCGCCGTGGCCCGAAACCGCGCGGGCGAAGACCGCCTCGGCGATCCCGGACACCGGCACGCCCAGGTCGAGGGCGATCTGCACGGTCCAGCGGCCGGTGCCCTTCTGCTCGGCGGCGTCGGCGACCACGTCCACGAACGGCAGACCGGTCGCGGCGTCCGTGTGCGCGAGCACCTCGGCGGTGATCTCGATCAGGTACGAGTCCAGCCGGCCCTTGTTCCAGGAGCGGAAGGTCTCGGCGATCTTCGCGGGGGAGTAGCCGGCCACCTCGCGCAGCAGGTGGTAGGCCTCCGCGATCAGCTGCATGTCGGCGTACTCGATGCCGTTGTGCACCATCTTCACGAAGTGCCCGGCGCCGTCGGGGCCCACGTGCGAGGTGCAGGGCGTGCCGTCGGCCGCCTTGGCGGAGATCTTCTCCAGCAGCGGGCCGAGCGAGGCGTACGACTCCTCGGATCCGCCGGGCATGATGCTGGGGCCGAGCAGCGCGCCCTCCTCGCCGCCCGAGATGCCGACGCCCACGAAGTGCAGGCCCTGCTCGCGCAGTTCCTTCTCGCGGCGGCGGGTGTCCTCGAAGTGGGCGTTCCCGCCGTCGATGATCACGTCGCCCGGCTCCAGCAGCGGCGCGAACTCGCGGATCACCGCGTCGGTCGGCTCGCCGGCCTTCACCATGATGATCAGGCGGCGCGGGCGCTCCAGCGCGTCCACGAACTCCTTCGCGCTCCCGGCGGCCACGAAGGATCCCTCGTGTCCGAACTCCTCCACGAGCGCCGTGGTCTTGGCGGTGGTGCGGTTGTGGACGGCGACGGTGAACCCGTTGCGGGCGAAGTTGCGGGCGAGGTTGCTGCCCATCACCGCGAGTCCGGTGACTCCGATCTGGGCCGTGCTGCTGGTCATGTGCGTGCGCTCCTGAGTGCGTCGGCAGTGCATTCGATGTGCGGAGGAATGCAGGAACACCGACGCTACCCCGACGGAGATCCTTAGCGGCGTCTTACATTCGGCGGTAAATCAACTTCCGCTCGAACGCGTTGTGTTGTGCGCCTTGTCATGGACCGGTCGTGGCGTTAGGTTGCGAGGTTCCTGATGTCTTCGATGGGGGCTCCCATGGGTGTACGGGGCCGGCACCGCCGGTATCAGCCGAGCAGCATCAACCGCGCCTCGCTCGTCGTCACCGCGGGCGGAGCCGGGATCGCGCTACCGCTGATCGGGGCGGGAGCGGCACACGCCGCCTCGGTGGACACCTGGAACAAGGTCGCCGCCTGCGAGTCCACGAGCAACTGGCACATCAACACCGGCAACGGCTATTACGGCGGGCTCCAGTTCAGCCAGAGCACCTGGCGGGCCTTCGGCGGGACCGCGTACGCGGCTCGCGCCGATCTGGCCACCAAGGAACAGCAGATCGCCGTGGCCGAGAAGGTGCTGAAGGGCCAGGGTCCGCAGGCCTGGCCGGTCTGCGGGAAGCAGGCCGGACTCAGCCGCAGCGGCCCCGCGCCCGCTCTCGGCGCCCAGGGCAAGGCGACGGGTCCGGGCAAGGCGACGGCTCCGAAGGTCGTGGCGCCGGTCGCGCCGAAGACGACTCCGAAGGCCGCTCCCCAGGGCACGACGCCCAGCCCGGCCGGGACTTCCGTCCTGCCCAACCCCTACGTCGTCGCCCCCGGGGACTCGCTGTCGGCGATCGCCACGGAACAGCACGTCGAGGGCGGCTGGCAGTCCCTGTACGAGACCAACCGGGCCGTCGTGGGCGGCGATCCCGACCTGATCTTCCCCGGGCAGCGGCTCACCCTGCGCGTCACCGCAGCGCCGCCCGCGCCGCCCGCGCCGAGTCCGGAGAAGCCGCCGCGCACGGCCGAACCCGTGAAGCCCGTGGCACCGGCGAAGCCCGCCGAACAGGCCGGCAAGAAACCGGCCGAAAAACCTGCCGAGAAGCCCGCGGAAAAGCCGCAGGCCCCCTCCGGAGCCTTCAGCGCCCCGGTCGACGCGGGCCTGGGCACCGCCTACCACGTCGCGGGCTCGTCATGGTCGAGCGGCTACCACACGGGCATCGACTTCCCGGTGGCCACCGGCACCACCGTCAAGGCCGTCAGCAGCGGGCAGGTCGTCTCAGCGGGCTGGGCCGGTGCGTACGGGTACCAGGTCGTCATCCGGCACTCCGACGGCCGGTACTCCCAGTACGCGCACCTCTCGGCGCTCTCGGTCAAAGCCGGCGCGGCGGTCTCCGGCGGGCAGCGGATCGGCCGTTCCGGCTCGACGGGCAACGTGACCGGTCCGCACCTGCATTTCGAGATGCGCACGGGACCCGGCTACGGCACCGACATCGACCCGCTGAAGTACCTGCGGGCCCACGGAGTCGCCATCTGAAACCGGGGCCGCGGCGGAAGCCAGGGTCCCGGCCGCGGTCGGGGTCCCGGCCACGGCCGGTGCCGGCGCGGGCGCCGACGGTGCGGGCAGGCGCCCGTCCCGGGGCGCGAGGGTGAGCAGGACGAGCCCGGTCGCCGCCGCGGTCGCGCTCACCAGCGCCGCGGCGACGCCGACCGCCCCGTAGCGGAAGCCCTCGTCGAACAGCGCGATGCCGACCGCCGCCGCGACCACCGGGTTGGCCACCGTCACGGTGGCCAGCGGGGCGGTCAGCCCGGCGCCGCGGTAGGCCGCCTGCGACAGCAGCAGGCCGCTGGCGGCCAGCGCGGCGATCGCGGTCAGCTCCGGCCACAGGGTGACCAGCGCGTCCGGGGCGAAGCTCTCCGCCACCGACTTCGTGAACACCGATGCCATGCCGAAGGTGGCCCCTGCCGCCGTGGCCAGCAGCACGCTGTGCGCGGTGGCCCGCCGCACCCGGCGCGCGGCCAGGAACAGCACGGACACCAGGGCCCCGGTCGCCGCCAGGAGCAGGCTCTGCTCCCCGCCCGACAGGGACTGCTCGGCCCGCCCGCCCCCGCCCGTCAGGGCCAGCAGCCCGGCCAGCCCGGCCGTGGCCAGCACGGCCCCGCGCCAGGCCGCGGCTCCCGCCCGACGCCGTACGAACACGGCCGCCATCGGGAGCGCGAAGACGATGGTGAGGGCCCCGAGCGGCTGCACCAGGCTCAGCGGCCCGTAGGCGAGCGCCACCACGTGCAGCAGGGCCCCGAGGCCGTTCAGCGCGATCGCGGCGTACCAGGCGGGACGGCGCACCGGGGCGTAGGACCCGCCCGTGGCACCGGACGCGACCCGCTCCTGGACGATCGCTCCGGCCGCATACGCCACGGCGGACACCAGGCACAGCAGGACCGAAAAGGCTAGGGCACTCATAAAAGTCACAATGCCCGAGTCCGGAGAGCTATTCCTCCCCCTAGAGGCGGGGACCAGTACGTCCTGGGGCGTACTCCGAACGCAGTAGCCGGGAGCACGGGAGCGCGTTTGTCTTCCCGCCCGGGGGATCCGTACACTAGCCCTTTTGGGGACTTCCGCAGCCGGCGGACGCGGACGACTGATCAAGGAACGACAGCGGTATGACGGTGACCGAAGACAGCCAGGAGCAGGGCCACGCCTTCGGGCCCGGCATCGACCCCGACCGCCTGGCCCTCTGCCTGAGCGTGCTCGACGAGCTCGACAAGATCGACGTCGACCACCCGGACGCGATCACCGTGCGCCGCGCCACCGCCGGTCTGTACCGGACGGTCAAGCAGCGCCGCCGCCAGGACCGCCGCGCCGCCAAGACCGCCAACGACAAGGCCGTCACCGAGGCGACCGCGACCGGCTCCGCCGAACGCATCGACGACGAGACCGAGGGCCTGCTGCCCTCCTCGGTCACGGAGACCGGCCGGATCGCCGGGATCCTCGAGCGCCCGCGCTCCTGCTACGTCTGCAAGACGCGGTACGTCGAGGTCGACTACTTCTACCACCAGCTCTGCCCGAGCTGCGCCGTCGAGAACCGGACCAGGCGGGAAGCCCGTGCCGACCTCACCGGCAAGCGCGCGCTGCTCACCGGCGGCCGGGCCAAGATCGGCATGTACATCGCGCTGCGGCTGCTGCGCGACGGCGCGCACACCACGATCACCACCCGCTTCCCCAAGGACGCCATCCGCCGCTTCAAGGCGATGGAGGACTCTGCGGAGTGGATGCACCGCCTGGAGGTCGTGGGCATCGACCTGCGCGACCCGGCCCAGTCCGTGGCGCTCGCCGAGCAGGTGGCCGCGGGTGGTCCGCTCGACATCCTGATCAACAACGCGACGCAGACCGTGCGCCGCCTGCCGTCCGCGTACGCGGCGCTGGTCGAGGGGGAGAGCGCCCCGCTGCCGGCCGGCGAGCTCCCCGCCCACCACGTCATCGGCGCCTTCAACTCCGGCGCGGTCGACGGCCTGGCGGCGCTGCCCGTCGGCGTGAGCGGGCTCGACGCGCAGAAGGTCGCCGACCTCGCCCTGGTCGCGGGCAACGCCAGCCTGGAGCGGCACCTCGCCGGTACCGCCATCGACGCGGGCGGCCTGCTGCCCGATGTCGTCGACAGCAACACCTGGGTGCAGACCATCGACCAGATCTCCCCGGTGGAGCTGCTCGAGACCCAGCTGTGCAACTACACGTCGCCGTTCATCCTGATCAGCGCGCTCCGGCCGGCCATGGCCGAGGCCGCGCGAAAGGCCTCGGGCGGGCGGGCGTACGTCGTGAACGTCTCGGCGATGGAGGGCGTCTTCAGCCGCGGTTACAAGGGTGCGGGGCACCCGAACACCAACGCCGCCAAGGCCGCGATGAACATGGTGACCCGGACCAGCGGCCAGGAGATGTTCCAGACCGACCGGATCCTGATGACCTCGGTCGACACCGGCTGGATCACGGACGAGCGCCCGCACTTCGACAAGCTGCGCCTCGCCGAGGAGGGCTTCCACGCCCCCCTCGACCTGGTCGACGGCGCGGCCCGGGTCTACGACCCGATCGTCCGCGGCGAGCTCGGCGAGGACCTGTACGGGGTCTTCCTCAAGGACTACGCACCCGCCAACTGGTAGGCCGCACGACGTCGAGTCGCCCGCGTCAACCGAGCGCCCCCGGTCCCTCTCTCAGGAGGGACCGGGGGCGCCCGGCGTTTCAGGCGGTGCGGCCGTAGGCCCCCGCCGCGACCAGTTCCAGCACCGGGCGCCAGTCCTCCAGCACACCAGCGTCCAGGCCCGCGGACCGGCCCGCCTCGGCCGCGTGGCCGAGGGTCTCCGCGTCGGGATCGGGCCCGGGGGCCGGTGCGCCGGGCCGGTGGAGCCGTAGGAGCCGGGCCACCCGCTCGCCCAGCAGGGGGCGGATCGTCTCCGCGGGGTGGCCGATCAGCAACCCCGCGACCTGCAGTTCCTTGTCGAAGGGGTGCGAGCGGCGCAGCAGCGCGGCGACCCGCAGCCCGTGGCCGTCGCCGTGCCCGTTCCGCAGCAGGTCCATCAGCTCCCCGACGCTTCCGACGACCACCGGCACCTCGGACTTCGCCACTGTCGTTCCTTCCGTCGCCCGACCGCGTATCACCCGTATGGCGCCGTCGAGCAGATCAGGCGTACGCGACGCGCCGACGTGCGAGGTGATGAACTCGTAGCGAAAACAAGCTGTCCGGAGTGGATTTTACTATTCCATCGAGCGGGGGTGCGCTCATATGTGTACTCTGATCGCCATGAGAGCCCCACACGGGCCCTCGCTCCACCAAGGCGCCACCGCGTCCGGAAACCTTCTCTTCCCGCACCGGCGCGCGGTTCGCCCGCCGGGTTACGCGACACAAAGGAGTGCGCGGTGACACCAGAACTGACGACGACAGACCAGGCGCCAAGGGAACGGACGGGGTCGCGGAGCAGCAAGCGCCCCGAGACCCTCGGCAACCTGGAGGTCTGGGCCCGGTCCGCCCCCATCCGTCTCGCCGGCTACGAGGACGACCTCGCGGAGCCGCACATCCTGCCCGGCATCGACTAGACCCGTACGGTCCGGTCCGGTCCGCCCGTCGTCCCGGGGTCATTGCCCCGGGACGGCGGGCGGCGGCATGTGGTGGTCGGTGCTTGCGGCGCTCGATCAGGTACTGCAGCAGGGCGAGGATGCCGGTCGCCGCCCGTGAGGTTCTCGACCACGCCCGAGGGGGCCCGGAAGTTCCCGCGACCGGTACGCCGTGGGCGTCATCGCTGTGGGCGATCAAGGGTTCCACGCACCCCCGCCCCCGGGCAGGCTGACCTGCATGAAGCTACTGATGCTGGGTGGAACCGAATTCGTCGGGCGCGCGATCACCGAAGACGCCCTCGACCGCGGCTGGGAGGTCACCGTCTTCCACCGCGGGCACCACGCGCCCCCGCCCGGCACCACCGCCGTGCACGGGGACCGCACCGCCCCCGGAGGCCTGGACGCCCTCGCCGAAGGGGAGTGGGACCTCGTCGTCGACACCTGGGGCGGCGCCCCCACCGCCGTGCGCGACAGTGCCCGCCTGCTGGCCGGCCGGGTGGGCCGGTACGCGTACATATCCAGCCGCTCGGTGCACGCGTACCCCGCCCCGGCGGGCATGGGTGAGGACGGCCCGCTCGTCGACGGCTCGCCCGACGCGGACTCCGTCGCCTACGCCGAGGACAAGCGCGGCGCCGAGATCGCCGCCGTGGACGCCTTCGGCGATCGTGCCCTGCTGGTGCGCGCCGGGCTCATCCTCGGCCCGTACGAGAACGTGGGCCGGCTGCCCTGGTGGCTGAACCGCGCGGCGCGCGGCGGCCCGCTGCCCGCCCCCGGGCCGCGTGACCTCCCGCTCCAGTACGTGGACGTACGCGATCTCGCGCACTGGACCCTGGACGCCGCCGAAGCCGGACACGGCGGCCCCTACAACCTGGTCTCCCCGACCGGCCACGCCACGATGGGCAGCTTCCTGGAAGCCTGCGCGAAGGTGACCGGCGGCGGCGCCGAGCTCCGCTGGACCGATCCCGCCCGGATAGAAGAGGCGGGCGTACAGCCCTGGACCGACCTGCCGGCCTGGATGCCGGAGGGCGAGATGCACGACTACATGTACGGCGGGGACGTGACCAAGGCGCTCGCGGCGGGCCTGAAGTGCCGCCCGGTCGAGGAGACCGTCGCCGACACCTGGACCTGGCTCCAGGAGCTCGGCGGGGTCGCACCGCAGCGCCCCGACCGGCCCTCCCCGGGCATGACCGCGGAACAGGAGGCGGCGCTCCTGGGGCTCTGACCGGCCCACCTCGCTCGGACGAGCCGGCCCGACGGCCGCTCGGGCAACGGCCCTTCCCGGAAACGGGGGGGGGGAGAAGAGATGGGTACCGACACACCACCGGGGGATGAGGCCAGGCCCGCGCCGACGGCGCCGCGCGACCAGCCGGGGGCACGCCCCGCTCCACCGGCGCCCGCTCCACCCGGGTCCGCCGCGTCCGCGCCCGTTCCACCCGCGTCCGCACCCACCGCATCCCCGGACGACCCGCCGCAGCCCACCACGTCGAACTCCCTGCTGAGACTCGGCGAATGGGCGGCTCTGGTCACCGCCCTGACCGGTCTCGCAGGGTTGCTGCTGGGATTCCTGGGGCTCCCCACCCTGGTGAACTCGCCGACCGCCACCCGGATGACGGAGACCGTCCGGGCGACGGTCACGGTGACGGCCACCCCCTCCGGGAGCCCCGTGGCCGCGGAGCCCAGCACGTCACCGCAGACGTCCGCCACGCCCTCCGCTCCGGCCGTCGTCCCGAAGGGCGCGAGCTCCACGTTCGACGCCTTCTGCTCGTTGGAAGTGAAGGTCTGGCGCGCCGGTTCTTAGCGGCGGTTCCACGAGGCGTCCTCCAGCCGGGTCGGCGGCAGGTACTCGCGCACCAGCGTGCGGTGCCACCACGCGCCCGTCTCGCGCAGCTCCCGCCACGTGGTGAACCGGTAGCGGTACAGCCGCGCCCGCACGTAGCGCGGCGGCTCGTCCGGGAAGGGGTTGTACCGGAGCAGCTTCAGGGTGTCCCGGTCGCCCGCCAGCAGCCGCTCCACGAACGGCCCGAACCAGTCGCGGGCGTAGCCGGGGGAGAGCGCCGCGAACCACATGAGCCAGTCGAGGCGCAGGTGGTACGGGGCGAACTGGCGCGGGATCCGGCGCACGTCGCCCGGCTTGCCCCTGAAGCCGTACTCCCGCCAAGCCCCGTCCTCCCGGGGTTGCCGGTCCGCGGTTCCCTCCACCACCACTTCCTCGCGGATCCGGCCCACCGTGCCGAACGCCCCGTAGGTGTTGACCAGGTGGAGGGGGTCGAAGGACCGGTTCATGACCTGGCCGCGCGAGATCATGTTGGCCACCGGATGCCGGCTCAGCACGAGCACCAGCGCGGTCAGGGCGCACACCAGCACCACGTACCAGAGCGGCCCCTGCCGGGAGGCGGCCGGCGGCGGGGCGCCCGTGAGCGCGCCGAAGTCGATGGCCGGCAGGGCCGCCGTGATCGTGATCCAGTTCAGCCAGGCGAAGTTCCCCGACAGCACCAGCCACAGCTGGGTCGCCACGATGGTCCCGGCGGCGTACGAGGCCACCGGCTGCGGGGTGAACAGCAGGACGGGCACGAGCAGTTGGGTCACGTGGTTGGCGGCGCACTCCACCCGGTGCAGCGGCTTCGGCAGATGGTGGAAGAACCAGCTCAGCGGGCCGGGCATCGGCTGCGTCTCGTGATGGAAGTACAGGCAGGTGAGCCGGCGCCAGCAGGGGTCGCCCCGCATCTTGATGAGCCCCGCGCCGAACTCCACCCGGAAGACCACCCAGCGCAGCAGCCACAGCACCAGCACCGGCGGTCCGGCCCGCGCGTTGCCGAGGAAGACGGCCAGGAAGCCGACCTCCAGCAGCAGCGACTCCCAGCCGAAGGAGTACCAGGTCTGCCCCACGTTCACGATCGACAGGTACAGCAGCCACAGCAGCGCCCACATCGCCATCGCCGCGCCCAGCGGCACCGCGTCCCCGGCCCCCGCGGCGAGCGCCGCCGCCAAGGCCGCCCCGGTCCAGGCGCAGACGGCGAAGAACCGGTCGGAGTAGTGCAGGTGGAACAGGCTGGGGGCGCGCCGGAAGGGCACGTACCGCAGGTGGCGCGGTACGGGCAGCATGCCGTGCGCCCCGATCAGTGCCCGGAACTGCAGGGCGGCCCCGGCGAAGGCGACGAGGTAGACACCGGCCAGGGCCCGCTGGAAGATCAGCCGCCCCAGCCAGTATCCGGGCGCCGTGAACCAGTCCATCCCCTCCAGTATCGGGCCGGTCGGTCGCCCGTGGCGAGCCGCCGCACGTACCGCCCGAGCCGCCGGGCGTAGGCCTGCTGGAGGAAGGGGACGACCGGGCCCGCCAGCCGGGTGTACCAGCTCCCCGGGCGGCTGAAGGCGGTCACCTCGAACCACACCGAGCCGTCCGGCTCCATGTCCACCACGAAGGACTCCTCGCCGCACTCGGGGTGCCCGGTCAGCGTCCCGTACGCGAAACCGGTCCGCCGGGGCTCGTACGCGGTCCAGATCACCTCGCACGGGGCGTCGATCCGCACCGGGCCGAAGCCGATCCCGACCACGACCCGGTCGCCGGGCCGGACGGGGAACGCTCCGGCCGTGACGAGCATGCCCGAGGCGCGGTGGGCGCGGAAGGTGGTGAGGGCGGCCCCGGCGGCGTTCAGGGCTGCCTGCCCGTGCCCGATCCGGGTGCGGTGGTGGGTGATGTTGTACCCGGCGGGCAGCGGCCGCCGGGCGAGGGCGCCGCGGTCGGGGTAGTTGAAGGTGCTGCGGCCTTCGCTGATGAGGCGGGTCATGCCGGGATCTCCGTTCGGTCGGGCAGGGCGGCGGGTGCGGCGCCGGCGGGTGCGGGCGGAGCGGCCGGTGCAGGCGGAGTGGCCGGTGCGGTCAGGCGCCGCCAGGCCAGCAGTGAGCACAGGCCGAAGCCGAGGGCGTTGCCGAGGCCGTGGGTCGCGGCCATCCAGGTCAGGGTGGGGTGCACGATCCCGGTGGCCTCGCCGAGCGCCCACCACAGGGCGAGCAGCATGGTGGCCACCAGGACGACCGCCGAGCCCGCGAGGAGCGCACCGGTGACCCGGTCCCGGCCGCGGGCCCCGGGGCGGACGTCCCGCCAGGTCAGCAGGGCCACCGCCCACATGCCGCCGGTCAGCGTCACCGCACCGACCAGCTCGGCCCAGTCGTCGATGAAGTAGCCGAGGAGCACGAGCGCGGTCCCGGCCGGGACGCTGTACGCCGCCCAGCGCGCGAGGGCTCCGGCGGCGGAGGCCCGGCACACCAGCCCGGCGATCAGGGCGGCGGCGAAACCGGCGAAGTGGAAGTGCGGCACGGTCAGGGCCAGGATGTCGAGGCCGAAGCCGAAGAGCCGGTGCCCGGCGCGTTCGGCGACCAGGGCGGTCCCGGCGACCGAGGGCGCCACCAGGGCGGTGAGCACCGCCACCTCGGCGGGGCCGGGAATCCGCCGGGGCGCCGCCCGTACCGCCGGGACCACGGCCCGTAGCGCCAGGGCCAGCGTGGCCGCGGCGTAGACCGAGGCGAGCGCCGTGGCCGGGGCTCCCCGGGGCAGCCACAGACAGACCGCTCCGGGAGCCGCGAACAGCGGCCAGAGCCGGGCCGTCCGGCCGAACCGGACCGGATCGATCAGGCGCAGGCCGGCCGGGACGACGTAGAGCATGCCCAGGGCGACGATCAGATTCACCAGCACGGTCACCGCGGATCCCCCTCCGGGAACGAACGCCTTGAACGCGTTCAACTCACGGTCGTGAGCCTAGACGCTCTCTTGAACATGTTCAAGAGAGCGTCTGGTGCGTGATCTCCGGTTGCGGGCACCCCGTACATACGGCAGACAAGAGGGAGCAACCGGGGCGAAAAGGGAGATGCAACGTGTACGCACCGACACCCCGTCAGGCGCCGCGTCGTCACGCACCGGCCCGTGCGGCCCTCTTCACCGTCCTCGGACTCCTCGCCGCGGCCTGCGGGGCCACCGGCGAAGAGGGACGGACCAAGGGCCCCGCCGCCGAGAGCCAGGACGTCCACCTCCAGCCCGTGGCCTCGGCGGGCCCCGACCCCTTCACCTCCTCCTCCGCCACCGCCGAATCCGCCCCCGTCCAGCCGCCGCTGCCCAACGCGACCGGACAGGGCATCCGCACCGTCAACGCGGCCACCCCCGGCCTGTACGGCGGAACCCAGCGGCTCGGCAGCTGCGACGTGGAAGCGCAGGTCCAGTCGCTGACCGCTGACGACGCCAAGGCGCGCGCCTTCGCCGAGGCCTCCCAGGTGGAGCAGGAGAAGATCCCCGACTTCCTGCGCGGCCTCACCCCGGTCGTGCTGCGCGCCGACACCCGGGTGACCAACCACGGATTCGTCGGAGGCGGCCCCAACGCCTTCCAGTCCGTCCTCCAGGCCGGCACCGCCGTCCTCGTGGACGACCACGGAATGCCCCGCGTCCGCTGCGCCTGCGGGAACCCGCTGCTCGCTCCGCGCGCCGCCCCCGGCGCACCGGTGCTCAAGGGGGAGCCCTGGAGCGGCTACCAGCCCGCCCAGGTCGTGGTCATCGAGCCGACCATGCAGGTGATCAACAACCTGGTCATCGTCAACATCGCCGACAACACCTGGATCGAGCGCACGGCCGGCGACGACGGAGCCCAGGACCGCACCCCGCGGACGCCGCCCCCGTACGACCCGGCCGACGGGATCCCCACCGGGCCCGCGACCCCGCCCGGCACGGCGCCGGCCGACCCGTGCCGGACCCCGGAGAGCAACAGCCTCGCCCGCACCGAGCCGCCCACGGGCCCGCCCAGCCCCCGCCGCAGCCCCGCCCCCAACGCGGCCGACTGCCCGCCGGGCTCCGCGCAGACGGCTCCCAGCACCCCGGGCGACCCGAACGCGCAGACGGCCCCCGGCCGGCCGTCGACCGGCATCCCCTCCGGCCCGCCCACGGCCCCGCCGCCGGGCACCGACCAGCCCACCGACATCCCCTCCGACCTGCCCGGGCAGACCCCGAGCGACCCGGGGACCCTGGTGGGCCCCGACGGGGTCTCGCCGCAGCCGAGCGATCCGTACGCCGATCCGTACGCGGACCCGTACGCGAACCCCGACGCGGACCCGTACGCCGACCCCTACTCCGTCCCCGAGCAGCAGCCCTCGGCCCCGTACGACGGCCAGTACCTGGAGAGCGCCTGACCGGCCCGTGTGTCATGGTGGACCGGTGCCGACCGCCGTATCACTGCCGGAGGACTGGCCCGCACATCCGGACCGGTCGCTCTCGCTGAACCGCATGGGCAGTTTCGACTGGGACCTGGTCACCGGTCTCATGCACATGGACTCGGCAGCCCTCGAGGTGTTCGACACGAGCCCCGAGGAGTACGACGGCCGCCCCGGCTCCCTCTCGCCGCGCGTCCCGCCCGCCGAGGGCGCCCGGCTCGACGCCCTGGTCTCCTCGGCCCTCAAGAGCGGGGTCGACAGTTACGGCGCCTACTTCCGCATCCGCTGCCACGACGGCACGCTGCGCTGGACGCACACCCAGGGCCGCGTCATGCGCGGCCCGGACGGCCGCCCGTACCGGATCATCGGCATCGTCCGCGACGCCACCGAGGAGCTCAGCCATTCGGCGGAGCGCCTCGGGCTCGACGAGGAGCGGCGCCGCCAGACGTCCGTGGTCGAGAGCACCACCGCCGCACTCGCGCACGCCCGGACCGTCCAGGACGTCATCGACGCGCTCGGCGACGCCCACGGCCTGGAACGGCTCGGATCCATGGGCATGGTGATGGGGCTGGTCGAAGCCGGCCGGATCCACCTCGTCGCCGAAGGCCCCGCGGGCAGTTTCGTCCCCGGCACCCGCTACACCCGCATCGACGAGCAGTACCCGATGAGCGAGGTGGTGCGCTCGCTCCAGCCGCGGTTCCTGGACTCCGCCGCCGAGTTCGCCGCCGGGTACCCCGGGCTCTGGGCGAAGATCTCCTCCATGCACATCTCGGCGGCCGCCTACCTGCCGCTGATCGCCCAGGCCCGCCCGATCGGCGCCATCGGCCTGCTCTACCAGGACAAGGACGGCTTCACCCAGGAGGAACGCAACCTGCTCGTCGCGCTCGGCAGCAGCATCGCGCAGAGCCTCCAGCGGGCGATGCTCCTGGAGCAGGAGCACGATCTGGCGGAAGGGCTCCAGCAGGCCATGCTGCCGCGCCGGATCCCCTCGGTGCCGGGCGCCGAGATCGCCGTGCGGTACCGCTCGGCCAAGATGGGCCAGGACATCGGCGGCGACTGGTACGACGTCATCCCGCTGCCCGGCGGCCGGGTCGGCGCGGTCATCGGCGACGTCCAGGGCCACGACACGCACGCCGCGGCGGTCATGGGCCAGCTGCGGATCGTGCTGCGCGCCTACGCCGCCGAAGGACACTCGCCGGCCACCGTCATGGCCCGGGCCTCCGTCTTCCTGCACGAGCTGGACACCGACCGCTTCGCCACCTGCACGTACGCCGAGGCCGACCTCTCGACCGGGGTGCTGCAACTGGTCCGGGCCGGCCACATCGACCCCCTGCTGCGCACCCGGGACGGCGGCTGCGAGCGCCTCGCCCTGGAGGGCGGGATGCCACTGGGGCTGTCCGCGGAGTTCGGGCTGCTGGAGTATCCGGTGACCACGGTCGAGCTGGGACCCGGGGAAACGCTTCTGCTGTGCACGGACGGCCTGGTGGAACAGCCCGGAGCCGACCTCGACGACGGCGTCCGGCTCCTCGCCTCCCTCGTCCGCACCGGACCGTCGGACCTGGCCCTGCTCGCCGACCGGCTGTGCGAGGTCGTCGACGACCGGGGCGGCGACGACGACATGGCGCTGCTGCTGCTCCGCCGCGATGCCGAAGAGGTCCAGCAGGCCGGCGGCCGGCTCCAGCAGCACGTGGCGCCCGGCGACCCGGAGGCCCTCGTATCGGCCCGCCACATGATCGGCGCGGCGGTGCGGGCGTGGGGCGCGCGGGACCGGGCCGACGAGATCGAACTGGTCGCCGACGAGCTCATCGTCAACGCCCTCATGCACACCGACGGTCCCGCCATCGTGACGCTGCGGGTCCTGACCGGCCCCGAACGCCGGCTCCGCGTGGAGGTCGAGGACCGCTCCAGCGCCCTGCCCCGCCGCAGGGAGGCGGGCGACTCCGGGGTCTCGGGACGCGGCCTCATGCTGGTGGACCGGCTGGCGGACGTCTGGGGCGTGGAATCGCGGGGGAGCGGCAAGTGCGTGTGGTGCGAGTTCACGATGCCGTGAGCCCGTACGGACCCGTCCACGGCTCGCGCCCCGCCCGGAGCCACGGCAGGCTGGGGGCATGCCCGAGCTGCCCGAAGTCGAGGCCCTGAGGGAGTTCCTCGACGAACACCTCGCCGGGCGGGTGGTCGAGCGCGTCCTCCCGCTCGCCGTGAGCGTGCTCAAGACGTACGACCCGCCCCTGACCGCGCTCGAAGGGCAGCGGGCCGGGGCCACGGCCCGGTACGGCAAGTTCCTCGCCCTGCGCATCGGCGAACTGCACCTCGTCACCCACCTCGCCCGGGCCGGCTGGCTGCGCTGGATCGACACCGTTCCCGAACGGCCGCCGCGCCCCGGCAAGGGGCCGCTCGCCCTGCGCCTGGTCCTGGAGGGCGGTGGCGGCTTCGACCTCACCGAGGCCGGGACCCAGAAGCGGCTCGCCGTGTACGTGGTCCGCGATCCGCAGGAGGTCCCGGGCATCGCCCGGCTCGGCCCGGACCCGCTCGCCGAGGGTTTCGACCGGGAGGCCTTCGGCGCGCTGCTCGCCGGGGAACGACGGCAGATCAAGGGCGTGTTGCGCGACCAGAGCGTCATCGCGGGGATCGGCAACGCCTACAGCGACGAAATCCTGCACCACGCCAAGGTCTCGCCCTTCAAGCTGGCGGCCTCCTTCGACGAGGCGCAGGCGGACCAGTTGTACGCGGCCGTCGAGGAGACCCTGCGCACGGCCGTCGAGCGGGCCCACGGGGTGGCCGCCGGACGGCTCAAGGCCGAGAAGAAGAGCGGGATGCGGGTCCACGGCCGCGCGGGCGAGCCCTGCCCGGTGTGCGGGGACACCGTCCGTTCGGTCTCCTTCGCCGACTCCTCGCTCCAGTACTGCGCGACCTGCCAGACCGGCGGGAAGCCGCTCGCCGACCGCAGGCTGTCGAAGCTGCTGAAGTAGGCCACCGGGCCCTGCCCGGGAGGGGGCCGGCGGGCCCGGCTCCGGTTAGACTCCGGCCCATGGCCGAGGAGCAGCAGGCGCAGCCGCCCCGGCGGGAGGTCGTCACCGGGGTTCCGCGCGGCAGCCGCAGGAGGCCCCCCGCGCACGCGCCGGCCCGGTCCGAGATCTCCGAGCAGACCACCCTGGGCGCCACCTACGTACGGGCCCTCATGCGCAGCCAGCTGCGCGCCGGACTCGCCGCCCTGGCCGCGCTCGTCCTCCTGGTGGGCCTGCTTCCGCTGCTGTTCCTGATCCCGCGGGTCGCGTCGGGCCCGCTGGTCTGGGTCGTGCTCGGGGTGCTGGTGTACCCGGTGCTGTGGTGCGTCGCCCGTGCGTACGTGATCCGGGCCGAGCGCAACGAGGCCGATTTCACCGGGCTGGTCACCGACCCGACGGAGCCGCCGGGACCGCGCCGGTCGGAGTAGCGGGCCGCAGCGGCGGCCCGGAGCGGCGGCCCGGAGCGGCGGCCCGGGGCAGCACGCCGCCGCGGGCCGCTCGCGCTCAGAACAGGTGCATCGCCAAATGCCCCAGCGGCAGGCCGAGTTGCCATGCCGGGGTCCAGACCCGGGCGTTCTCGTCCAGGCCCGGCGGGGTGTCGGCGTGGCCGTGGCGTCCCGGGTCGAGGTTGGTGGCGAACAGCTCCGTGTGGTCCAGCCAGCGCCAGGCGGCCCGGGCCAGTTCCAGGTCGGGGTCCTCGCCCCGGCCGCGCTCGCGGGCCTCCTCACCCAGTGCGAGGAACCGGGTGTGGACCCAGTCGCGCCAGGGGTGACCGTACGCCGTCAGCGACATCCACTCGTCGAGCTGCGAGACGACCCGGATCCCGGAGAGTTCGCCGGCGGCGTCCGAGAGGTAGATGGTCAGCGCGAGCGTGTCGCGTCCGGCGCGGAACTCCAGCGTGCTGACCGGGATCAGCCGGCCCGTGCGCAGCAGTTCGTCGGCGATGTACTCCGCGTAGAGCCATGCCATGGGCACCGCCAGCCCACCGTCACTGGTGCCGTTCGTACCCTCGGGCTGCACCGTTCCACCTTCTCCCGCATGCGTCGCGTCTTCCCGCCGTCAGCGCCGAGCCTTCCTTGCGCGGCTCGCCGAGCGGGGGATGTTTACTCAACTTGAACGGTCCGTTGCCGGTTTCGATGCGGTTCGTGTCCGCTTCGCGGGCGTTCAGGCCATTCTTTGACGCGTTCGCCGTACCTCGGACCGTGACGATCGGACCGTGACGATCAGATCGTGGCGATCACGGCGTAGCGTTCGTCGGTCACCGCCCGTCCCCACAGGGCCGCGTGGTCTCCGAGGGGCTCCACGCGCAGGGCGCTGACGAGCGGTCGTACGGCGGCGGCGAGTTCGTCGGCGCCGACGCCGCCCGCCCAGGGCAGGGTCTCCGCGCCCGGTACGTACGGCGCCGCGCCCTCCCCGGATTCGCGCCAGCGGCCCTCGACGAGGACGAGGGTGCCGCCGGGACGCAGCCGGGCGCCGATCCAGTCGCCGAGCGCGGCCCCGGGGGCGGGCAGGGTCCACACCAGGTGGCGGGAGAGCAGGACGTCGAACCGCTGGTCGCCGGTGGGCGGTGCGGCGGCGTCGCCGACCAGGAACCGTCCGGTCAGGCCGGCGGCGGCCAGTTTCGCCCGGGCGTGCCCGACCATCCGCGCCGAGAGGTCCACGCCGGTGACCCGGTGTCCGGCTTCGGCGGCCAGCAGGGACAGCGACCCGGTGCCGCAGCCCACGTCGAGGACGTCGAGCGGTCCGGCCGGCAGCCAGGAGCCGAGGAGGCCGGCCCAGGCGTCGCGGGTCTGCGGGGCGTGCAGGCCGTGGTCCGGCTCCTCGTCGAACCGGGACGCGGCCGTGTCCCAATAGGCGGCGATGGCGGCGGTGTTCGTGGAGCGCGGCATCCGCCGAGTCTCGCAGCCGGCACGGACAACGCCCCCGGACACCGGCCTGCCCGTGCTCAGGCGCCGAGTCC
The DNA here is from genome assembly GCF_057834385.1 of Streptomyces sp. GL_141. Lineage (NCBI taxonomy): Bacteria > Bacillati > Actinomycetota > Actinomycetes > Kitasatosporales > Streptomycetaceae > Streptomyces > Streptomyces sp. GL_141. The sequence goes on along the minus strand of NZ_CM174402.1, from coordinate 846,907 downwards.
GTATCCGTAGCCCTGGAGGCCCTTCCGCAGGGCGCGCAGGGCGTAGTACGTACGGGATTTGACCGTCCCCGCCGGAATGCCGAGCTCGGCCGCGGCCTCGGCCACCGAGCGGTCCTGGAAGTAGACCTGCACCAGCACGTCCCGGTGTTCCGGGCCCAGCGATCCCACGGCCCGCCGTACGTCTATGGCCGTCACCGAGCCCGCCACCGCGTCCCCCGGCGCGGGTGCCTGGTCCAGCCCCTCCGGGTCGACCTCCAGGGGCCTGGACAGGCGCGCCCGCCGGGCGTCGATCGCGAGCCGCCGGGCCACCGTGAACAGCCAGGGCCGCAGGGACTCGTAGGAGCTGCCCAGGACCTCCGGGTGCTGCCAGAGCCGCAGGAGGGTCTCCTGTACGAGGTCCTCCGCGCGCTGCGAGTCCCCGGCCGTGAGGCCCAGCAGGAAACCGAACAGGGCCCGTCCGTGTTCGCGCTGGAGTTCGGCCAGCGCCTCGGGGTCGGTGCGTCGGAGGGTGGGGGCAAGGGGCACGGGAGGCTCCTTCCGGGGGTCGGTGCGGGGGCGGTCGGGGTCGACGGATCCACCCTGACCTGCACCGGGCCGCCCGGGAACCGTCCCGTCCGGACGGTGCGCCCAAGCACCCGGGTCATCCGGTGGGCGGCCGCGCCGGGCGGTGAACGGTCGAACGGCACGCCGAACGGCCATTGGAGTGAGTGAGCGGCCGGCCGACGGAGCCGTTCCTTGACTTCAGGCGTCTCTTTCTATGGATTGACAGAAGATCAGGTAGTCGTACTAATCAAGCAAGCTCGTCGAGCGAGCTCATCAAGGAGAGCCGGGACAGATGACCGCGCGCACCCGCCACGCCCTCGCACTCCTGACCGCCGTCGTGCTGTCGGCCGTAGCCGGATGCTCCGCCGGCGGGGACCCCGCGCCGGCCCGCCTCGCCGGCTCCCCGTCCGCCCAGGCGCCCTCGGGTGCCCCCGGATCGACCACGGCCCCCGCCGCCGGCTCGATGAAGGGGTTCACCCTGGTCGCGAGCGGCGACGTGCTGCCCCACGAGTCGGTGATCCGGCGGGCGGCCTCCGACGCGGACGGCGACGGCCACGACTTCCGGCCGATGTTCTCCGCGGTCAAGCCGATCGTCTCGGCCGCCGACCTGGCGCTCTGTCACATGGAGACCATCTACGGGCCGGACGGCGGCCCGTTCACCGGCTACCCCGCCTTCCAGTCCCCGCCCGAGGTCGCCGACGGCCTCAAGGACGCCGGGTACGACGGCTGTTCCACGGCCTCGAACCACACCCTCGACGGCGGCGGCGCCGGTCTGAAGCGCACCCTCGACCGGTTCGACAAGGTCGGTCTGAAGCACGCGGGTTCGGCCCGTACGGCGGCCGAGGCGGGCACCGTGACGATGTACACCGCGGGCTCCGCGAAGGTCGCGCACCTCGCGTACACGTACGACACCAACGGCTACCCGATGCCCGAGGGCCAGCCCTGGGCGGTCAACCTGATGGAGCAGGAGAAGATCGTCGCGGACTCCCGGGCGGCCCGCACGGCGGGCGCCGACGTGGTCCTCGTCAGCCTCCACTGGGGCACGGAATGGCAGACCGAACCGGACGAGAAGCAGCTCGCGCTCGGCAAGGCGCTGACCGCCTCGCAGACCGGCGGCCGCCCCGACGTGGACATGATCCTCGGCACGCACGCCCACATCCCGCAGGCGTACGAGAAGGTCAACGGGACCTGGATCGTCTACGGCATGGGCGACCAGGTCGCCGGCGAGATGTTCAACTACAGCGGTGCACGGGACCTGCGCGGCAACTACGGTTCCATCGGCCGGTTCACCTTCGCCCCGCCGGCCGCCCCCGGGCAGCGCTGGCAGGTCACCAAGGCCGAGTTCCTCCCGCAGATGATGGACCTCGGAGCGGGCCGGGTCGTGAACCTCCCCGCCGCCCTCGCCCAGTCGCCCGGCCGCGAGGACTACGAGAACGCCCGCGAGGAGATCACCGAGGCCGTCCTCGGCCGCGGCGCGGCCAAGGACGGCCTGACGGAAGCGAAGTAGGGCCGCGGGCGCCTCAGGCCGCGGCGTTCGGTCCCTGGACGGCCTTCACGTGCTGCATGGCGGTGAGCTTGCGCACGAAGACGACGGCCAGCACGGCGGCCACGGCGGTGGTCAGGTCCGCGAGGGCGGCGTAGAGGTCGACGCCGCGGATCTCCTCGGCCGTCGAGGACGCCCGGAGCTTCCACGAGCCGACCAGGCCCAGCACCTGGCCGGCGACGAACACCACCCACCAGGCGACCACCGGGGCGCCCGACACCTGGCGGTAGGAGCCGTCCGGTGCGTACTGCGTGCTGGCGTCCCAGGTCTCCCGAGCCGTCCGGTACGGGAGGAAGACGTTCGCGATCGGGACGAACCAGCCGCCGATGGCCCAGCCGGTGGACTGGCTGAAACCATCGGCCCGGAACACCTGGCCGTTGCAGCGGACCCGGTGGAACCAGGCGATGAAGAGCGCCATGGTGGCCAGGTAGAGCAGGCCCCGGATGAGGCTGGTACCGGCGACGAGGGAGTCGGCGAAGCCGAGGGCTTCCGAGGTGGCGAGGTCGCCGGGGTCGTCGGGCGTGGGAGCGCTGATGAAGTTCTTCATCAGGTTCCAGCTGTACAGGTTGACCCCGGACGTGAAGAGATCGGCGACGGCCCCCACGGACAACAGCACGGTCGTGGCCGTGGCCAGCGACTGCGGGGACTGCAGGACGTGGCCGGCCCGCGACGGACCGGGTGCGTGCAAAGACATGACGAAGTACCCCCCACGGGAACATGTGCGACGTGTGACACGAAAGCGGGCCGCCTCACGGGCGGCCCGAATCGCATGAAGATAGGCCATGCCCGTGCCCGACGTCTACAGAGATCGAGTTGCAGGGGCGAAGGATCAGGGAACGACGGTGACCGGCCAGCGCCCGGCCTTCACCAGGCGGATCGCCACCGAGCCCACGATCCGGTGCCCGGCCTGCTCCGAGGCCCCGACCACCACCGCGTCCGCCGTCAGCTCCTCCGCCGCGCTCACCAGCCCCGCGTACGGATCCCCGCGGAAGGTGTGGAACTGCCAGCGGACGTCGTAGACGCCCTTCAGCCGCTCCGCGGACTCGCGGATCTCGGCCACCAGCCCCTCCGCGATCTCCTCGGTGGCCTCGGACACCGGAGCTCCCAGCGAGGCCCCGGCCGGCATCACCGGCTGGACGTACACCAGCGCCAGCAGCGCGTTCTGGCGCCGGGCCAGCCCCGCCGCGTAGGCGGCCGCGCGGAGCGAGGACTGCGAGCCGTCCACTCCGGCGAGGATCACCTTCGGCCCGTCCGTACCGCGCTCGAATCCCGTACCCGCGTGCTCCGTCACCCTTCCGAGGCTAGACCCGCTCACCGCGCGAAGCCGCGCGGCCCTCCCTACAGTGCGAACCATGAGTGCCACCGTGGAGGAGACGCGCGGGACGCGCGGCAGCCGCAGCCACTTCCTGAACCGGGTGCCCGACGCCTTCGGAGCGTTCTTCGGAACGCTCGGGCTGCTCTGCGCCCTGCTGGCCCTCTCCCCGGCGCTGCGCCGCCTGCTGCGGCCCGTCGTGCGCTTCCTCGACGCCGTCGTCGTGCCGGTCAGCGCCAACCTCGCCTACGCCGTCTTCCTCTTCCTCCTCGCCGCCGCACTCGGCATGCGCAAGAAGATCGCCTGGTGGATCGTCGTCACCTATTTGGCCCTGCTGGTCCTGGTCGACGTACTGACCATCGCCGCCGAGGACTACTGGGTGGGCTTCTCCTCCATGGCCCTCGCGGTCGCCGCCCTCGCGATCCTGATCGCCGCGCGCAAGGAGTTCAACGCCGCCTCCCGGCCGGGGGCCCTGTGGCGGGCCATGCTCGTGCTCGGCCTCGGCCTGCTCGCGGCCGTCTTCCTCGGCTGGGGCCTGGTCGCGCTGTTCCCGGGCACCCTGCCCAAGGGGCAGTGGCTGGACTGGTCCGCCAAGCAGGTCTTCGGCGGGCTGTTCTCGGCCCGGCAGTTCGACGGCCACCCGGCGAGGCCCCTGTACTTCCTGCTCGGCCTCTTTGGCGCCCTCGCCCTGCTGAACGCCGCCGCCACCCTCTTCCGCTCCCAGCGGCTGACCGCCGCCCTGCACGGGGACGAGGAGCCCCGCATCCGGGCGCTGCTGGGCGCCTACGGGCGCAACGACTCCCTCGGCTACTTCGCCACCCGGCGGGACAAGGCCGTCGTGTTCGCCCCGAACGGCAAGGCCGCCGTCACCTACCGGGTCGAGGCCGGCGTCTGCCTCGGCAGCGGCGACCCCGTCGGCGACCCGGCCGCGTGGACCCCCGCCATCGACGCCTGGCTCGCCGTCGCCCGGCGCTACGGCTGGCAGCCCGCTGTCATGGGCGCCTCCGAGGACGGCGCGACCGCCTACGCCCGCTCCGGACTCGGCGCCCTCCAGCTCGGCGACGAGGCCATCCTGCACGTCGCCCACTTCGACCTCGACGGCCGCGACATGCGCGTCACCCGCCAGGCCGTCAACCGCGTCAAGCGCACCGGGGCCAGTACCGTCATCCGCCGCCACTCCGCCCTCTCCGAGGACGAGATGCAGATGATCGTGGACCGGGCCGACAAGTGGCGCGACACGGAGACCGAACGCGGCTTCTCCATGGCCCTGGACCGGCTGGGGGACTCCGCCGACGGGGACTGCCTGCTCGTGGAGGCCTTCGACGACAAGGGCGAGCTGATCGCCCTGCTGTCCTTCGTGCCCTGGGGCAAGGACGGCATCTCCCTCGACCTGATGCGCCGCGACCGGGCCGCCCCCAACGGGGTCATGGAGTTCATGGTCGCCGAGCTCTGCGCGGCCGCCCCGGGCCTGGGCGTGCGCCGCATCTCCCTCAACTTCGCGGTCTTCCGCTCCGCCTTCGAGGAGGGCGGCCGGATCGGTGCGGGTCCCGTCCTCAAGGTGTGGCGCAAGCTGCTGCTCTTCTTCTCCCGCTGGTGGCAGCTGGAGGCGCTGTACCGTTCGAACGTCAAGTACGGCCCCGAGTGGTACCCGCGGTTCCTCTGTTTCCAGGACGCCGGCTCGCTCGCCCGGGTCAGCCTCGCCTCCGGCATCGCCGAGGGGTTCGTCTCCGTGCCGAGCATGCGCACCCTGTGGGGCAACGGCCACCCGCGCGGGCTCACCGCCCCCGCCACCACCGCGGGCCTGCCTCCCATCGAGTCCCTCGGGCTGGAATCCGTAGGGGAGGAGGACGGTGGTGCCGCACGGGCCGAGCGGCAGCCCGAACAGGTCCGGGTCCGGCACGACAAGCTGGAGCGGATCCGGGCCGCCGGCACCGACCCGTACCCCGTCGGCATCCCGCAGCGCACCCACACCGTCGCCGAGCTCAAGGCCGCGCACCCCGGCTACCCGCCCGGCACCCGCACCGGCTCGCCCGTCACCGTCGCCGGACGCGTGATGGTCGTACGCGACCTCGGCGGCGTGGTGTTCGCGGTGCTGCGCGACTGGTCCGGGGACATCCAGCTGATGTTCACCCGGGACGAGGCGGGCGCCGCCGTGCTCGACTCCTTCACCTCCCAGGTGGACTTCGGCGACCACGTGGTCGCGAGCGGCGAGGTCGGAGCCTCCAAGGGCGGCGAACTGTCCGTGGTCGTCGACTCCTGGCAGCTCACCGGCAAGTGCCTGCGCCCGCTGCCCGACAAGCGCAAGGGCCTCGCCGACCCCGAGGCCAAGGTCCGCCAGCGCTACCTCGACCTGGTCGCCAGCCCCGAGGCGCGCGACGTCGTACGGGCCCGCTCCAGCGCCGTGCAGGCCCTGCGGCAGGGACTGCTGGACCGGGGCTACCTGGAGGTCGAGACCCCGATGCTCCAGCAGATCCACGGCGGGGCCAACGCCCGCCCGTTCCGCACCCACATCAACGCCTACGACCTCGACCTGTACCTGCGCATCGCACCCGAGCTGTACCTGAAGCGGCTGTGCGTGGGCGGCATGGAGAAGGTCTTCGAGATGGGCCGCACCTTCCGCAACGAGGGCGTCTCCTACAAGCACAACCCCGAGTTCACGATGCTGGAGGCCTACCAGGCCTTCGCCGACTACGACGTGATGCTCGACCTGACCCGCGAGCTCATCCAGGGCGCCGCCACGGCCGCCTACGGCTCGCCGATCGCGCACAAGGCCGGACCGGACGGAAAGCTCGTCGTCCACGACATCTCCGGACCCTGGCCGGTCAAGACGATGTACGGGGCGATCAGCGAGGCACTGGGCGAGGAGGTCGACGCCGACACCGAGGAGCACGTCCTGCGGCGGCTGTGCGACCGCGCGGCCGTGCCGCACACGCCCGACAACACCCGGGGCGACGTGGTCCTGGAGATGTACGAGCGACTGGTCGAGGAGCGGACCAAGCTGCCCACCTTCTACAAGGACTTCCCGACCGACGTCTCCCCGCTGACCCGGCAGCACCGCAAGGACCCCAGGCTCGCGGAGCGCTGGGACCTGGTGGCCTTCGGCACCGAACTGGGCACCGCCTACTCGGAACTCACCGACCCCGTCGAGCAGCGGCGCAGGCTGACCGCGCAGTCGCTGCTGGCGGCGGGCGGGGATCCGGAGGCGATGGAGCTCGACAACGACTTCCTGGACGCCCTGGAGTACGCGATGCCGCCGACCGGCGGGCTGGGCATCGGCGTCGACCGCCTCGTCATGTTCCTCACGGGTCTGACGATCCGGGAGACGCTGCCGTTCCCGCTGGTGAGGCGGGGGTGACCGGCAGGACTGCTCCGACCGGGTGAGCGGTGGGGGCCGCGTCCGTGCCCCTCGACATCTGCGGCGATGTCGTTGATACGTAGTAGTAATGAAAAATGACGAGCCGACAGTAGGGCGACGCGTGCTCCTGCGCTCCGCCGTCTTCCTCGGAGTCGCCGCCGCCGCCGGGCTGCTGACGGGCGGCGAAACCGATCTGCCGACATCGGGCGCGGGGACCCCCGCCGCGGGCGCCGGCCCCGGGGCGGCACCCGGCGGGGCCGCGGGGCCCGGCCCCCTCACCGGAGCCCCCGGCGGCGTGCCGCAGTTCCCGCGCGGATCCCCGTACCGGCTCGAGCCGATGACCTCCGAAGGGGTCCCGGAGCGCGTGCCCGCGGCGCAGCCCGCCGTACGGACCCGGCCGATCCTGGAACTGCCCGCCGGCGCCCAAGGAGGAAGCGGGTCGGCGAGCGCCATGACCCTCACCTTCGACGACGGCCCCGACCCCCGCTACACCCCGGGCATCCTGGACACCCTCGCGCGCCACGGCGTCCGGGGCATGTTCTTCGTCTGCGGGGAGATGGCGGTGGAGAACCAGGACCTGCTGCGCAGGATGGTGGCCGAGGGACACGTCATCGGCAATCACACCTGGACCCATCCGCAGCTCACCAAGATCAGCAGGCCGGCGATGGCCTCCGAGATCGGCCGCACGAGCGAGGTCGTACAGAAGGCCGTCGGCACCGCTCCGCAGTGGTTCCGGGCGCCCTACGGGGCGTGGAACCGGGCCGCCTTCGAGATCGGCGCGGAGCTCGGCATGGAACCGCTCGCCTGGACCGTGGACACCCTGGACTGGAAGGAGCCGGGCACCACCGCGATCGTGTCGCGGGTCCTCAAGCAGGCCGCGCCCGGGGTGATCGTGCTGAACCACGACGCGGGCGGCAACCGCTCGCAGAGCGTGCAGGCGCTGGCGAGCTACCTGCCGCAACTGCTCGGACGGGGATTCCGGATGACGCTGCCGGAGCTGCCGCCGCGCTGAGGGGCCGGACCCCGTGCGGCGGCGGCACGGTCCGCCGCCGCGCGGGGTGGGCCGGTCAGCGGGCCTCCACCATCCGCGCGAACACGACGACGTTGCCGTCGTAGCCGCGCCCCTTCGAGTAGCCGCCGCCACAGGTGATCACCCGGAGCTCCGGGTGTCCGGTGTCCCCGTACACCCGGGATCCGGGGAAGGTGTTCTTGGAGAAGACCTCCACGCCGTACACCTCGAACACCGCCGTGCGGCCGTCGTAGCGCGCCACCTCGATGCGGCTGCCCTTCTGGACCGAGCCCAGCCCGTAGAAGACCGCGGGGCCCTGCGCGTTGTCCACGTGGCCCACGATCACCGACGAACCCTGCTGGCCGGGCGAGATGCCGTTGAGGTACCAGCCGGCCAGGTTCTTGTCCTGCGGGGGCGGCGCGTCGATCCATCCCTGCGCGTCCAGCCCGACCGTCATCACCGGTGCGTCCACGCTGATCGACGGGATCCGGATGCGCTGGACCGACGAGTGGCCCAGCACCTCCATGTCCGGCGGCGGCACGGGCGGCTCGCCGGGCGCCTGGTGGGCCTCCGGCCCGACCGCCGTCCCGGCCGGTGCGCTCACCGCCGCGGCCGCGGCCGGCTGCGGGGGTCCGTCGCCGGCCTCGGCTCCGTTGCGCATCATGGCGAGGCCGGTGAGCATGACCAGCGCGATCGCACCCCAGGGGGAGCGTCTCCTCGGCGGCCTCTCACTCTCGTCCTCGAGCATGGTTCTCCCTTCCCGACGCGGGGGTCCCGACCCGCGTTCCTGTCCCACCCCTTCACGCCCTACTTCACGCACGCTAAGGCGGTGCGTGCGGGACGGCGATCGGGGAAGGGCGAACGGGTGGTGGGGCCGGAAGGGGTGCGCCCATCCAGGTAATCGTCACATAAATGCCTGACGGGTCGTGACCTGCGGATCCGTCAGCGAACGCGTCCGCGCATCGGCGTGTCGCTCAACCTTGCGGCCCAAAGGCGGAAATGCGCTGGTTGCGGACCGAGCCGAGGGTTCGTGATGGGAGGCGTTCTCGTCGATCTGCCCGGGCCACCGCTCCGGGGCGCTTCCCGCTGGAGGTTCCACCATGCGTGTTCTCCGCGCTCTTACCGTGACCGCGGCGGCCACTTGCGCCGCCATCGCCCTCAGTGCCCCCTTCGCCTCCGCGAACCCCGCGGGCGGTCCGCCCTCGGGAGGAAACGGCGGGCCCAGCAATGTCACGGTCAACCCGTACTCCGTGCACCAGGGCTCCACGATGCAGGTCAGCGCGGCCGGCTGCGGCCACGGCGGCATCGTCTTCTCGCACGGCAACTTTCCGCAGACGAACCTGTCGGCCGGCTCCATCGGCTTCGCGACCGTCCGGATCTTCAACCACGCCTCGCCCGGGCACCACACGCTGTCGGTCAAGTGCCACGACAACAGCCTGGTCGCCACGCACCGCTTCACGATCCTGGACGGCCGCGGCGCACAGGGAGGCCTCGGCGGCTCCCTCGGCCCGTCCACCGCCGAGACCGCCATCGGCGCGAGCCTCGTCGGTGCGGCGGCCCTCGGTGCCGGCGCCCACGTGATGCGCCGCCGGCGCCCGATCCGCGGCCGGGCCTGACCGGCCGACCTCCCCGGTCGGCCCGGACAACCGCCGGTCGCCCCGTGTCCTGGCCAGGACACGGGGCGACCGGCGTTTCCGGAGAGATCGAGCGGGAGGGGGCCCAGCTGGGGGCAGGTTGGGGCAGATGGGGTGCGCCGGCGGTGCCGCGCGGTCAGTGGATGCGGCGGATGTCCCGGCGGCGCAGGGCGTAGCCGAGACCGACCAGCCCGCCGAGGACGAGCCCCGCGCCGGCGCCGAGTTCCAGGGGATCGAGCCCGGCGATGCTGCCGCCGAGGCCTCCGCGGACGCCGAGGGTGGCGGGGCGCGAAGCGCCCGTACCGGTGCCGGCGCTGGTACCCGTACTCGTACCGGCGACCGCGCTCGGGCTCTTGCGGGCACCGACGGTGGAACTGGTCGTGGGCCTGCCGGTGCCGCCGGTGATCGTGAGGTCCGCCGAGCCGGTCTCGCCGGCGCAGGTGAAGGAGACGGAGTACTGGGCTCCGCGCCGCGCGTCCCGGTCCACGGTGACCCGTGCGGTCTTGCCCCGGTCGATGCTCACGGTGTCGAAGACGCCGGAGGAGACGGTGGCGAAGGCGGCGTTGCAGCCGGTGACGGACAGCACCACCTGGCCGCCGGGGGCGACCGTCGAGGGGGCGATGGCGAAACCGAACGAGGTGATGGGCGCGGCCTCGGCCGCGCGCGCGGCGGGCGCGGCCGCCGCGCCGAACATCAGGAGGGCGCCCGCCGCGGCGGCGCCCAACAGGGCTGTGGGGGAGGTGGGTATCGCGCCCATGGTGGAGTCTCCGGATCCCCGAGGAGCAGCCGCGGAACGGTTTCCGCACGTGGGGGGTCGTGCGCCTCGATGTCCGCCACGCTAGGTCCGGGCGCGGTGACCCGCGATCAGGAACGGGCGAATGGGGCATGGCGGTAGGCCGAACCGGGGACGGGAGGCCCGTCCCCGGTTTGCCGCCGCCAGGTCACCGCCGTCGGGTCGCCGGGTCGTCGGGTCGCCGGGTCACCGTCCCGGGGTCGCCGGGCCCGGCCGCGGGCGACGCGGTGTCAGTCGCCCAGGCCCAGATACGGGAACTGGGAGAGGAACGGCTCGGCGGTGGCGGCGATGCCCCGGCCGAAGGGTGCGTCGAAGTCCCAGATGAGGAACAGCAGGAACGCGATCAGTGCGCTGAACAGTCCGGCCAGCAGCAGTTCCCGGAAGGAGCGCCTGATCTGGAGGGTGAAGATCAGCCCCACCGTCACCAGGGCCCCGGCGATCAGGCCGAACCAGACCACCCCGGGCATGGTGGCCCCGGCGCTCTGGCCGCGCGCGTTGCGCGCGTCGTCGACCACGGCGACCTGGTCCACGAGCGGCTGGTAGGCCTGGCCCTCGTGGTCGGTCTGCGGTTCGTAGTCCGTCACATCGCGGCGGATACGTTCCAGCAGCTCCCCACTGCGGTCCGTCAGCTCGCCGTTCTCGGCCATCTCCTTCCATTCGGTGTCGACGACGTAGGTCACGTAGGCGTCGACGTCGGATCTGATCTTCTTGCGCACGTCCGCCGGGTAGACCTCGGAGCGGACGCTGATCTCGTGCAGGGCCTGCGATTCCTGGCGCACGTATTCCTGGGCGGCCCCGCGGCCCTCCCAGACGCCGGCGATCGCCAGGCCCAGCACGATCGCGTAGATGACGCCGATCATCATCGTCATGTACTCGATGACGTCCGGGGTCTCGCTGGGATCGTCGTCCTCACCGATCCGGCGCTGATTGAAGAAGGCGATGGACAGCACCACGGCACACGCCGCGGCCATCGCGAGGGACAGGACGAGCCATTCCGACAAGATGACTCCCAATCGATTACGGGGTGGAATGCGGCGGCTCTAGCGCGGGCGCAGCGCGACGATCGCGAGCACCGCGGGGGCCGCGGTCATCAAGGTGAAGGTCACCGGTGAGATGTGGCGCTCCACCGGCTTGCGGGCCGCCGCGTGGTACGCGGGGCGTGCGACCGGCTTCCTGGGCGCGGCCGCGGGGATCGCCCGGGGCGGCGCCGGCAGTGCGGGGGGCTCGGCGGCGGGTTTCGGAACCGGCCTCGGGGCCGGCTCGGGGGCCGGGGGAGCGGGTGCCGGGCGCGCGGGGGGCGGGGCCGGCTCGGGGGGTTTCGGTACCGGCTTCGGAGCGGGCGGTGGCGGAGGAAGCGGGGGCGGGGGCTTCGGGATGGGCAGGGGCTTCGGGGGTGGCGGGGGCGGGGGCGGGGGCTTCGGGGTGGGCTTGGGCGGGCACGGAGGGGGAGGCGGCGGCGGGCAGGGCGGGTGGCCGTGGTGGCCGCCGTGGCCGTGGCCGTGTCCGTGGCCTTGACCGGGGTTGCCCGGGTTGCCGTGGTTGCCGGGGCCGCCCTGGTTCCCGCGATCACCCCGGCCGCCCCGGTTGCCGTGGTCGCTCTGGCGGCCCTGGTCGCCGTGACGTCCGCCACCTCGGATGCCCCCGGTCGCGCCGCCCGAGGCGGACACGACCTGCCTGACGGCGCTCGCCCCGTCGCCGGCGTCGATCGTCGCGTATGCGCTGCTATCGGCCATGGCCGGTGTCGCGGACAGGGCGGCCCACAGGAGGACCGGGACTGTCAGCAGGCGCCTGGAAGAGGCTCTTTTCACCCGGGGATCATGGGGTCGCGCGCGCTCGCGCGCGGGAAGGTTGACCTTCGTTCGCCTGAACGGGTGAGGCTTTGGCTATGGAGGTTTGAGCCAGATTCGCGTCGTGCGCGATCGGTCACCGACCTTTTCCCAAAAGGTATTTGTCGGTTTCGATCATTCTCCGGGCGTCGACCGTTCGGCCTTTGGCGTGTGACGAAGAACGGATCGCCAATTTCCGCTTTCGCTCGCTCCGTTGGGCAATGATCAGTACATTCGGCTCGGACAGGAGTCCGATCCGTCCGGACCGCTGCAAGACCAAGGCTTGGAGACCCCGATGGAGCGCCCCGCCTGGGCCCCGCAAGGCATCGACATATCGGTGCCGAGCGTGTCCCGCATCTACGATTACTACCTGGGCGGGTCCCACAATTTCGAGGTCGACAGGCAGGCGGCCCGTCGGGCCATGGAATTCATGCCGGGCCTGCCCAAGATCATGCAGGCGAACCGGGCATTCATGCGCCGTGCCGTCCGCTACGCCGTCGCCGAGGGCGTGACGCAGTTCCTCGACATCGGCTCCGGCATCCCCACCTTCGGCAACGTCCATGAGATCGCCCAGGCCGCCAGCCCCGAGGCACGCGTGGTCTACGTCGACCACGACCCGGTGGCCGTCGCCCACAGCCAGGCCGTCCTGGCCGGCACCGAGCGGACCGGGGTCGTCGCCGCCGACCTGCGCAAGCCCCAGGACATCCTGACCGCCCCCGAGGTCGCGCAGGGGCTCGACCTGAGCCGCCCGGTCGCCCTGATGCTGGTCGCCGTCCTGCACTTCCTGGAGGACTCGGACGAGCCCTACGCCGCCGTCGCCCAGCTGTGCGACGCCCTCGCCCCCGGCAGCCTGCTGATCCTCACGCACGCCTCGTACGAGGGGATCCCGCTCTCGGAGGAGGTCGCGAGCGGAACCGTCGGCGTCTACCGCGAGATCCGCAACCCGCTCGTCATGCGGGACGCGGAGCAGATCCGGCGCTTCTTCGACGGCTTCGGCCTGATCGAGCCCGGACTGGTGTCCATGCCCGACTGGCGGCCCGACACCACCGGTGGGCAAGAGGGCGACGCCGTGGACGAAGACCCCTATGCCTTCTCGGGCTTCGCAGGAGTGGGACGCAAGACGTGAGACTGCCGACGCAGACGGCGGACGACCCGGCCGCGCCCCAGGGCGGTCTGGAGGACCGGATCGGGCGGTTCGCGACCATCTGGGGGAGGGCGATCTTCCCGGTCACCGCGACCTCGCTCACCCGCGGCGAGTTCGAACGCCACCTCGTACCGCTCACCCGCACCCTCGTCGAGGCCCTGCGCGCCCGCCCCTTCGACTCCTCCGTCGGCCAGCGGGTCGGGGAGGAGCTCGTCGCGGTCCACTGCACCGACCCGGAGGCCCTGGCCGGCACGCTCGGCGTCGTCGAGTCCTACCTGGTGCTGTACTGCGGCCCGGACGGCCCCGACGCCGAGAGCGTCGAGGGAACCGAGGAGTACCGGTCCCGCTGCGCCCGGCTCCAGCACGGCATCGCGGCCGGATTCGCCCGGGCGCTGCGCGAGCGCACGCTCAAGGAGCAGGAGGCCATCGCCCGTTCCGCGCTGACCGCCCGCATCGACGCCCAGCAGGCGCTGCACGCAAGCGAGGAGCGCTTCCGGGCGGTCTTCGAGGGCGCGGCCATCGGGATCGGCATCGCCGACCTGGAGGGCAACGTCCTGGAGATCAACGACGCGCTGCTGCAGATGTTCGGCGGCATGGACGGGCACGTCCGCGGCCGCAACGTCAGCGAATGGAGCCACCCCGACGACACCCCGCACGTCTGGCGGATGTACGGGGAGCTCGTGCGCGGCGAACGCGAGAGCTACCGCGTCGAGAAGCCGTACTACCGGCACGACGGGACCGTGCTGTGGACCAACCTGACGGTCTCGCTGCTGCGCGACGCCGAGGGCGTCCCGCAGTACCAGCTGGCCCTGATGGAGGACACCACCGAGCGCCGGCTGCTGAACCTGCGCCTGCGCTACGAGGCCACCCACGACGCCCTGACCGGCCTGCCCAACCGGACGCTCTTCTTCGAGCGTCTGGAGAAGGCCCTGAGCGGCTCCGGCGGTTCGCGCTTCGGCCTGTGCTACCTCGATCTCGACGGCTTCAAGGCGGTCAACGACAGCCTCGGCCACTCGGCCGGCGACCGGCTGCTGGTGGAGGTCGCCGACCGCCTGCAGAGCTGTGCGACGGGACCGGGCGAGGTGGTCGCACGGCTCGGCGGCGACGAGTTCGTGGCGCTGACCACCGGCCCCGACACCGAGGAGAAGGCCACCGAACTCGCCGTCCGGATCCTCTCCGCCCTCTCGGTCCCGATCCGGCTGGAAGGCCGCGAGCTGACGGTCCGGGGCAGCATCGGCATCGTCGAGGGCCCGGCCCGCGAGCGCACCCCCGCGGAGGTGCTGCGCAGCGCCGACATCACCATGTACCGGGCCAAGGCGGCCGGCGGCAACCGGTTCGAGTTCGCCGACGCCGCTGCCGACGCGCGCGCCATCACCCGGCACGGACTGACCAACGCCCTCCCGGCAGCGCTGGAACGCGGCGAGTTCTTCATCGAGTACCAGCCGCTGGTCCACATGCACGACGGCAGCGTGCACGGCGCCGAGGCGCTGGTGCGCTGGTCGCACCCGCAGCACGGCGTGCTCGGGCCGGACCGGTTCATCCCGCTCGCCGAACGCACCGGACTGATCGTGCCGCTCGGCCGCTGGGTCCTGGAGGAGTCCGTCCGCCAGGCCCGCGCCTGGCAGCACCAGCAGGGCGGCGCCACCCTGCGGATCAACGTCAACCTGTCACCGACCCAACTGCACCACCCCGGCCTCGTCGCCGACACGATCCGCGTCCTGGAGTCCTCGGGCCTGTCTCCCGGCACGCTGTGCCTGGAGGTCACCGAGTCGGCCCTGATCGGCGCCGACGACGAACTCCTCGAACCGCTGCGCCGGCTCGCCGCCCTGGGCGTGGACATCGCCCTCGACGACTTCGGCACCGGCTACTCGAACCTGGCCAACCTCCGCCGTCTGCCCGTCAGTGTCCTGAAGCTGGACCGCTCCTTCACCAAGGGCATGCAGCAGCACCCGGCCAACCCGGTCGACGTCAAGATCGTGGAGGGCATCGTCGCCCTGGCCCACAGTCTCGAACTCGCCGTCACGGTCGAAGGCGTGGAGACCGGCGCGCAGGCCGCCCAGCTCCGAGCCCTCGGCTGCGATACGGCCCAGGGCTGGTACTACGCCCGCCCGGGCACCGCCGACCGCATCCACACCCTGTCCCTGTCGGACGCGGTACCCACCCTCTGAGCACGGTCCGCGAGCGGGGCCGGGGTCACTCCAGGCCCGCCTCCGTGCCCCGGCCCGGCTCGCGGACGGCCGCCACCACCCGCTCGTAGCGCCGAGCCGTGTCGGCCAGGACCTGGGCGGCCACCGGCAGCCGCTCCGCCTGGTACCCGTCGAGCGCTTCCTCCCCGGCCGCCCCGGAGAGGACGGCGGCCAGCGTCCGGCCGAGGGCGGCGGCGTCCTGGATGCCGGTGTTCATGCCGAGCCCGCCGGCTATGGGATGGACGTGCGCCGCGTCCCCGGCGAGGAAGGCCCGGCCCTCGCGTATCCGGGTGGCCATGCGGACGTTGACCCGCCAGGAGGAGAGCCAGGTGGGCTCGGTGAGCCGTATTCCCGGCATCCGGGCGTGCCGGTCGAAGAGCCGCTGGAAGCTCTCCAGCGAGGGCGGCAGTGCCTCGCCCCGCTCGTCCGTCTCGGGACTGGCCTGCAGCTGGAAGGTGTCCGTCCCCGGCATCGGGCAGAGCAGGATCCCGCCCCCGTCCGACGTGAACCACTGGTGCCAGAACTCGCGGCTGAGCCCCGGCGCCCTGACATCCCCGAGGACCATCGCCGGTTCCCGCTCCCCGCTCCCCTCGAAGGGGATCGCGAGGAGTCCGCGGGTGGTGCTGTGCCCGCCGTCGCACCCCGCCAGATAGCCGGCGCGGATCACGGTGCCGTCCTCCAGCCGCGCGCGGACGCCGTCCGCGTCCTGGGTGATTCCGGCGAGCCGGGACGCGTACGCGACCCGCACGCCCAGCTCGCCCAGCCGGTCGCGCAGGGTCTCCTCCACCTGCCACTGCCCGATGAGCAGGCCCCCCTCCACGGCGGTGTCCTTGACGGGTTCCCCGTCGAAGTACTTGCGCAGCACCACGCCTTCGCGTCCCTTGCCCCGCACGGATCCGGCCACGCCGAGCTCCTCGAAGAGCGCGAGGCTGTCCGGCTGGAGCCCCTTGCCCCGGGACTCGCGGTGCGGGCCCGTGCAGCCCTCGACGATCCGCACCGCGATGCCGCGGCGGGCCAGGTCGCAGGCGAGCGTGAGACCGGTCGGGCCGGAGCCCACGATCAGTACATCCACTGCATTCGTCATGAGACGTCCCCTCGTCGTCGGTATCTCAAGGAAAGCGGCTCCCGAGAGAAAAAGCAACCTGGTTACAAAACTAACTGGGTCACTCATTCGTGTTAGGCTGGACGCATGGAGAACACGAGGGGTCTGCGCGAGAACAAGAAGCTCCGCACGCGCCAACAACTGGCGGCCACGGCGCTGGAGCTCTTCCTGGAGCGGGGCTTCGACGCCGTCTCGGTGGCCGATGTCGCGGCCGCTGCCGAGATCTCCAAGCCCACGCTGTTCCGCTACTTCCCGAGCAAGGAGGACCTGGTCCTCGACCGCTTCGCCGACCATCAGGACGAGGCGGCGCGCATCGTGCGCGACCGGGCCGCGGGGCAGACCCCGGTGGCGGCGGTGCGCGCGCACTTCCTGGCGGCGCTCGCCGAGCGGGACCCGATCACCGGGCTCTGCGACCACCCGAACGTGCTCGCCTTCGAGCGGCTGCTCTACGGCACCGCCAGCCTGCGTTCCCGGCTGGCCCACTACACGGCCCGCGAGGTGGAGTTGCTCGCCGCCGTACTCGAAGCCGACGCGGTGGATCCGCTCACGGCCCGGCTGGCGGCCGGATACCTGGTGGCGGCCCGTCAGGAGCTCGGCCGGGAGAACTGGCGCCGCATCGACGCCGGCCAGAGCGCCGACGAGGCCCACCCCGCGGCCGTGGCCGACGCGGAGCGCGCCTTCGCCCTCCTGTCCGCCGGCCTGGACCGGGCGCTGCCCGTCCGCCGGCCCTGACGTCACGGCCCGGACGAACCGGAAGGCCAAGAAGCGGTGGCCGCCCTTCGGCATGCCCACCGGCCTGATCCTCCTGGCAGGCCGGGGCGGCGTGGGGATGAACGGCTGGCGCACCGGGGTGCACAGCGAGAACCCCGGCGGAACGCTGTGTGGCGGGCTGCCCCACGTCCCTTCCGGCGCGGCCCCGGAGGAGGCGCAGCGGGCCGCCGTCGAGATGGTGCAGGGGCTCGCCCGGGACTTCCACGGGCAAGAGGTCGTGATGGTCTGGGACCCGCAGTCGGAGCCGGATTCGTGGACGCCACGGTCGTGGCCGCGGCGGCCGAATCAGGGCCCGATGACGGGCCTCAGCCCAGCAGGATGCGCTTCAGTTCGCGGGCCGCGCGCGGGGGTGCCACGTCCGTGCGGTGGGCCAGGGCGATCGTGCGGCGCAGGGGGGAGCCCGCCAGGGGGGTGGCGCGCAGGCCGGAGCCCGCGCGGTCGACGACCATCGCCGGGACCACCGCGATGCCGAGCCCCGCGCGGACGAAGCCCAGTACCGCGTCCATCTCGCCGCCCTCCACCGTGAACGCCGGCTCGAAGCCCTCCGCCCGGCAGGCCGCCACCGTCAGGTCCCGCAGGTCGTAGCCGTGCCGGAACATGACCATCGGTTCGTCGCGCAGCGCGGACACCGTGAGCGAACTGCCGCCCGCCGGAGGCGGCAGAGCCGCGGAGGAGACCACCACCAGGTCCTCCGTCAGCAGCTCCACCGTGGTCAGCGCCGGCGCCGAAGGGGGCAGCGGCAGGGCGATCAGCGCGAGGTCCAGGGAGCCGCGCGCGAGCTCCCGTACGAGGTCCAGCGAACCGCTCTCCTCGATCAGCAGCTCGATCCCCGGATGGGCGGTGTGGAAGGCACGGAGCACGCCCGGCAGCAGGCCGGTGCACAGGCTCGGGGTGGCCCCCAGCCGGATCCGGCCGCGCCGCAGCTGCGCCAGCTCCTGCACCTCCAGCCGCGCCGTGTCCGCGTCCGCGAGGATCCGCCGGGCCAGCGGCAGCAGGGTCTCGCCGGCGTCGGTGAGCGTGATGTTCCCGCGCGCCCGGCTGAAGAGCTCGGCGCCCAGCTCCCGTTCGAGCGCCTTGATCTGCTGCGACAGGGAAGGCTGGGCCACGTGTTCGCGCTCGGCCGCGCGCGTGAAGTGCCGGGTCTCGGCGACGGCGACGAAGTAGACCAGCTGCTGGAACTGCATCACCCCAGGCTAGGCCGAGACGACCCAGCCTGCATAGGCAGGGCCTATCGACTTCAGCTCCGTCATGTCTTGGACCTTTCGGGACCTTCGTCCTTACGGTCAATGTCATGGCTCTGGCAACGCGGACGGATCGACGGCCGTCCACCACGCGAACGCTCTGGGACTCCTCCGTCGGCAAGAAGTCCGTGATGGCCGTATCCGGCCTGATCATGCTCGGCTACCTCGTCGTGCACATGCTCGGCAACCTCAAGATCTTCTTCGGGGCGGACGAGTTCAACGGCTACGCCCACTGGCTCCGCACCCTCGGCTCGCCCTTCCTGCACCACGAGTGGGCCCTGTGGATCGTCCGGGTGGCCCTGCTCGCCGCCGTCGTCGCGCACGGGGTCTGTGCCTACCAGCTCAGCCGCCGCGACATCAAGGCGCGCCCGGTGAAGTACGTCCACAAGCGCCGCCGCGCGAGCTACGCCACCCGCACCATGCGCTGGGGCGGCATCATCCTCGCCCTCTTCATCGTCTGGCACCTGCTCGACCTCACCACGCTCACCGTGAACGAGCGGGCCTGGGCCGGGCATCCGTACGAGAACGTCCTCGCCACCTTCTCCACCTGGTACGGCAACACCATCTACCTCGTGGCGATGGCCGCCCTCGGACTGCACGTCCGCCACGGCTTCTGGAGCGCCGCCCAGACCCTGGGCGCGGGCAACGCCCGGCGGGACAGGACGCTGAAGTTCCTCGCCAACGCCCTCGCCCTCGTCCTCTTCGCGGGCTTCGTGTCCGTGCCCGTCGCCGTCATGACCGGAGTGGTGAGCTGACATGAGCAACGACTACGCCGACTACACCACCGGGGATCCGATCGCCGACGCCAAGGCCCCCGAAGGCCCCATCGCCGAGCGCTGGGACCGCCGCCGCTTCGAGGCCAAGCTGGTCAACCCCGCCAACCGGCGCGGGCACACCGTCATCGTCGTCGGCACCGGCCTGGCCGGCGGCGCCGCCGGCGCCACCCTCGCCGAACAGGGCTACCACGTCGTCCAGTTCTGCTTCTCCGACTCCCCGCGCCGCGCCCACTCGATCGCCGCCCAGGGCGGCATCAACGCGGCCAAGAACTACCGCAACGACGGCGACTCCGTCCACCGGCTGTTCTACGACACCGTCAAGGGCGGCGACTTCCGCGCCCGCGAGTCCAACGTCCACCGCCTCGCCCAGATCTCCGTCGAGATCATCGACCAGTGCGTGGCCCAGGGCGTCCCCTTCGCCCGCGAGTACGGCGGCCTCCTCGACACCCGCTCCTTCGGCGGCGTGCAGGTCTCCCGCACCTTCTACGCCCGCGGCCAGACCGGACAGCAGCTGCTGCTCGGCGCCTACCAGGCGCTCTCGCGGCAGATCGCGGCCGGCAACGTCGAGATGCACGCCCGCACCGAGATGCTCGACCTGATCACCGTCGACGGCGTGGCCCGCGGCATCGTCGCCCGGGACCTGGTCACCGGCAAGATCGACACCCACTACGCGGACGCCGTCGTCCTCGCGAGCGGTGGCTACGGCAACGTCTTCTACCTCTCCACCAACGCCATGAACTCCAACGCGACGGCCGTCTGGCGGGCCCACCGGCGCGGCGCGTACTTCGCGAACCCCTGCTTCACCCAGATCCACCCCACCTGCATCCCGCGCACCGGCGACCACCAGTCCAAGCTCACCCTGATGAGCGAGTCGCTGCGCAACGACGGCCGCATCTGGGTCCCCAAGGCCAAGGGCGACACCCGCCCCGCCGCCGAGATCCCGGAGGCGGAGCGCGACTACTACCTGGAGCGGATCTACCCCTCCTTCGGCAACCTCGTGCCCCGCGACATCGCCTCCCGCGCCGCCAAGAACGTCTGCGACGAGGGCCGCGGCGTCGGCCCCGGCGGCCAGGGCGTCTACCTCGACTTCGCCGACGCCATCGGCCGCATGGGCCGGGAGAAGGTCGCCGAGAAGTACGGCAACCTCTTCGACATGTACGAGCGGATCACCGCGGAGAACCCGTACGAGGTCCCCATGCGGATCTATCCCGCCGTGCACTACACGATGGGCGGACTGTGGGTCGACTACGACCTCCAGACCACCGTCCCCGGCCTGTTCGCGATCGGCGAGGCCAACTTCTCCGACCACGGCGCCAACCGCCTGGGCGCCTCCGCGCTCATGCAGGGCCTCGGCGACGGCTACTTCGTGCTTCCCTCCACCATCAACGACTACCTGGCCCGCCATCCGCACCGGGACACCGTCGACGACACCCACCCCGAGGCCGCGGCCGCCGTCCGCGAGACCCGCGACTGCCTCGCCAAGCTGCTCGCCGTCGACGGGGACCGCACACCCGACTCCTTCCACCGGGAGATCGGCGAACTGATGTGGGAGTACTGCGGGATGGCCCGGACCGAGGAGGGCCTGCGCAAGGCACTCGCCCGGATCCCGGAGATCCGCGAGGAGTTCTGGCGGCGGATCAAGGTGCCGGGCAGCGGCGAGGAGTTCAACCAGTCGCTGGAGAAGGCCAACCGCATCGTCGACTACCTGGAGCTCGCCGAGCTGATGTGCCTCGACGCCCTCCACCGCGCCGAATCCTGCGGCGGCCACTTCCGCGAGGAGTCCCAGACCCCGGACGGCGAAGCCGCCCGCCGCGACGAGGAGTTCGGGTACGCGGCAGCCTGGCAGTACACCGGGACCGGCGCCGCGCCCGTCCTGCACAAGGAAGACCTCGTCTTCGAGTACGTCCACCCCACCCAGCGGAGCTACGCATGAAGCTCACCCTGCGCGTCTGGCGCCAGCAGAACGCCGCCGCCCCCGGCGCGATGGCCTCGTACGAGGTCGACGGCATCTCGGAGGGCATGTCCTTCCTCGAAATGCTCGACACCCTCAACGAGGACCTCATCCTGAGCGGAGAGGACCCGGTCGCCTTCGACCACGACTGCCGCGAGGGCATCTGCGGCGCGTGCAGCCTCGTCATCAACGGCGACGCCCACGGGCCGGAGCGCACCACGACCTGCCAGCTCCACATGCGCTCCTTCGCCGACGGCGACACCATCGACGTCGAACCCTGGCGGGCCTCGGCCTTCCCCGTCGTCAAGGACCTCGTCGTCGACCGCGGGGCCCTCGACCGGGTCATCCAGGCCGGCGGCTACATCACCGCCCCGACCGGCGCCGCCCCCGAGGCGCACGCCACGGCGGTCCCCAAGCCCGACGCCGACTACGCCTTCGAGCACGCCGAGTGCATCGGCTGCGGGGCGTGCGTGGCGGCCTGCCCCAACGGCTCCGCGATGCTCTTCACCTCCGCCAAGGTCAACCACCTGAACGTGCTCCCGCAGGGGTCGCCGGAGCGCGAGACCCGGGTCCTGGACATGGTCGCCACGATGGACGCCGAGGGCTTCGGAGGATGCACCCTGACCGGCGAGTGCGCCACCGCCTGCCCCAAGGGGATCCCGCTGCCGTCGATCGCCGCCATGAACAAAGAGTGGTTGAGGGCGGTCCGTCGAGGCCCCCGCTGACCTGTGGATTTCATAAGAATGCGGGCAGGAGCGGAAGATCCTGTTCACCTTTCGGACACCGACCCGTAAGGTGAGTTTCGGCCACCGGGGGCCGTCGGGCACGGTGGGGTCGATTTCTGCGTCCACGAGCCCTGAGGTGATCATGAGCGGCATCCGTCGGCATCTGAGCTGGATGCCGTTCCAGCGGACCGCGTTGCCGTCGAAGCCGAGAGGTGCGGAGCGCGGACGCGGGTCCCGCACCCCGGCGCAGGCGCGGGAGGCCCGGCGGGCCGTCCGCGAACAGGAGATCCTGGCGAAGGCGTCCGAATCCGGGAGCATCGTCGAACGCGAGGGCCGGCTGGCCGTCGTACGGGACGACCTGCTCCCCGCCGAACTCGCCGAGATGAACCTCCGCGAGGTCGCCGAGGTCCTGGAAGCGGCCTCGGTGCCCTACGGCCTGGCCCCCGACGGGGAACTGGTCCACCGGGTGGCCCTCGCCCCCGGCACCCGTGCCGAGGCGCTCGCCGCCTGCGCGAAGGGCTTCGCCGGCCGGCCCGTCTACGCCGACCTCCTCGGCCACCGCACCGCGCTGGGCACCACCCTCGCCGAGGACCTGCCCGAGGCGGTCGCCGCCGCGGAGGCCGAGAAGCCCGGCGCGGTCGTCGCGGGGATCCGGCTCTACATCCCCGTGGTCACCTCGGGGTACACCCTCCACATGGGCGCCGAGCAGGGCTGTGACCTGGAGTTCTGGAAGCCGGCCAACGGACCCGGCGGGGTCGCCTCGCTCCGGGAGACGCCCTTCGGCTGGTGGGTGCCCTCCATGGCCGCCACGGCCCACCGGCGCATCGGCGACCGCGACTACCCGGTACTGACGGCCCTCGACCGGCGCTTCCCCGAGGACATCGACTTCCCCATCGACGCCGTGGTCACCTGGGTGGACGGCTCGGACCCCCAGTGGCGCCGCCGCCGGGACCGGGCCGCGGCCGCCGCCGCCGGCCTCGCGGACGGGGCGGCCGGCGCGGCCGGCGCGGACGCCGCCGACAGCCCTGCCGGTGCCGATGCCGACACCCCTGCCGACACCTCCGATGCCGCCGACACCGGCGACCACCGCTTCCGGGACCGCGGCGAGCTGCGCTCCTGCCTGCGCTCCATCGCGGCCTACGCGCCCTGGATCCGCCGGGTCTTCCTCGTCACCGACGACCAGGTCCCCGACTGGCTGGCCCTGGAGCACCCCGGGCTCACCGTGGTCCACCACCGGGAGCTGTTCGCCGACCCGGACGCCCTGCCCGTCTTCAACTCGCACGCCATCGAAACCCAGCTGCACCGCATCCCGGGCCTCGCCGAGCACTACCTCTACTTCAACGACGACATCTTCCTCGGCCGCCCCCAGCGCCCGCAGAACTACTTCCTGCCGTCCGGTCTGCCGAAGGTCTTCCACGACACCCGGGCCGTCCCGCCCAGCTCCCCGGACAGCCACGACGACGTCTACACCACCTCGCAGCGGGCCACCCGCCGCACGGTGGAGGCGCTCGCGGGACGCACGTACCCGCGCATCCTCGCGCACGCCCCGTACGCGCAGAGCCGCTCCCTCTACGCCCGGCTGGAAGAGGCGCTGCCCGGCGGGCTCGACGCGACCAGCCGGTCCGTGTTCCGCAGTGCCACCGACCTCGCCCCCGTCACCCTCGCCCTGCACCTGGCACTCGCCCAGGGGCGCGCGGTGGAAGGCGACCTGGCCACCGCGTACGTGTCCACCGCCGGGACCAAGGAGCTCCAGCGGCTGGGCGGCCTCCTGCGCGACCGGGGCACCGACGCGTTCTGCCTCGCCGACGACTCGGGCACCGAGGTGCCCCCCGACGTGCAGCAGCGCGAGCTCAAGGCCTTCCTGGAGGCGTACTTCCCCGTCGCCTCGCCGTACGAGGCTCCGGGCCGGGCCGCCGTGAAGGGCCGGTCCGCCGGGCCCGGCCACGACCCGTCCGCACACGACCACGCCGGGTCCGCCGATCGGATGATCGGAGCGGCCCCCGTCGCGCCGTGACCGGCCGCCCTCCCGGGCGTGGGTGACAGTGGGCGCATGTCTCCAGGCCGTCCCACCCCCGCCGGATCCGGCCCGCGCCGCCGTACGGTGCTGGCCGCCGCCCTCGCCCCGCTGACGGTGGCCGGCTGCGCCGGGGAGGAACGGCCCCCGACGCCGCGCCCCGGCCCCGAGGCCGTCAAGGACGCGCTGGTCATGGTCATCCGGCACGCGGAGAAGCCGTACGCCGGGGACACCGGCGAGGACGACGAGGGCAACGAGGACCCCGGCTTCCTCGCCGTCCGGGGCCGGCGCCGCGCGCAGGAGCTGCCCGCCCTCTTCCCACCGACCCGGGGCGCCCGCCTGCCCCGGCCCGGGGCCGTCTTCGCGGCCGGCGGCAAGGCGGGGGCGCCCGCCCGGTGCCGCCAGACCGTGGAGACGCTCGCCACGGCACTGGGTACGCCCGTCCGCGCGGAGTTCGCCGTCGGCGCCGAGCCCGCCCTGGCCGCAGCCGTGCTGGCGGCGCGGACGCCCGTCCTGGTCTGCTGGGAGCACCAGGGGATGCCCCGCCTGATCCGGGGCCTCGGAGCGCAGGACGTGCTGGGACTGCCGGCCGTCTGGCCCGACCGCTACGACCTGGTGTGGACCTTCACCCGCAGGCAGGGCGTCTGGACCTTCCGCGAGCTTCCGCAGCACCTGCTCCAGGGCGACGCGTAGCGCCGGCGCACGGCCGCGCCGGGATGCCGCGAGGACCGGGCGGTACGGGCGTACGCTGAGAAGTGGACTCGGGGCAGTCGTGCGCCGGGAGGTCGACGATCATGACGGGAATCGTCCGAAGGGGCTTCGATTCCGCTGACGAGACACGTCGGTTCGAGGACGGCAAGGGCAGGCTCGATCTGCTCAACACCGACAGCGGGCCGGTGGGCCGCGCCGTGTTCGAGCCCGGATGGCAGTGGTCGCAGCACATCAAGCCCATTGCGGGAACCGACAGTTGTGAGGCCGCTCACGTGGCCTACATCATCAGTGGCCGGATGAAGATCGTCATGGACAGTGGCGACAGCGTCGAGGCGCAGCCCGGAGACTTCATCCAGATCGACCCGGGCCACGACGCCTGGGTACTCGGCGACGAGCAGTGCGTCGTCCTCGACTGGCAGGGATACCGAGACTTCGCCAAGCCCAAGGACGCGTGACCGCTTGCCCCACTCGTGACCGTCTGTCCGACTGTCGGCCCGGTTACCGGCCCGGCTACCGGCCCGCAGCGAGGGCCCGCGCCAGATGGGCCGCCGTACGGCTGCCCGTGGCGCGGGCCACCTCGGCGGGGGTGCCCGCGGCCACCACCCGGCCGCCCTCCGCGCCGCCGCCCGGCCCCAGGTCGATGACCCAGTCGGCGCCCGCCACCACCGCCATGTCGTGCTCCACGACCACCACCGAATGCCCGGCGTCCACCAGT
This sequence comes from Streptomyces sp. GL_141, assembly GCF_057834385.1. Lineage (NCBI taxonomy): Bacteria > Bacillati > Actinomycetota > Actinomycetes > Kitasatosporales > Streptomycetaceae > Streptomyces > Streptomyces sp. GL_141. The sequence continues at coordinate 821,556 of NZ_CM174402.1, read as the reverse complement.
CCGTGCAACTGACGCAGCAGCACCGCGACATCGGCCGGATGGAGCCCCGTCGTCGGCTCGTCCAGCAGGTACAGGGTGTGGTCGCGGCGCACGCGCTGGAGCTCCGTCGCCAGTTTGATGCGCTGGGCCTCGCCGCCCGACAGCTCCGTGGCGGGCTGACCGAGCCGCAGGTACCCCAGGCCGATGTCCGACAGCGCGCCGAGGCTGCGGGCCGCCGCCGGGACCCCGGCGAAGAAGGAGGCCGCCGACTCCACCGTCAGGGCGAGCACCTCCGCGATGGTCAGCCCCGAGTAGCGGACCTCCAGCGTCTCGGAGTTGTACCGGGCTCCCGCGCACTCCGGGCACGGGGCGTAGGTGCTCGGCAGGAACAGCAGCTCCACCGAGACGAAGCCCTCGCCCTGGCAGGACTCGCACCGCCCGCCCGGCACGTTGAAGGAGAAGCGGCCCGCCTTCCAGCCCCGCGCCTTCGATTCCGGCGCCGCCGTGAAGAGCCGGCGCACCACGTCGAACAGCCCCGTGTACGTGGCCAGGTTGGAGCGCGGGGTCCGGCCGATCGGCTTCTGGTCCACCTCCACCAGCCGCCGCACCGGGAACTCCGGCTCCGCCAGCCGTTCGTGGACCTCCCGCGCGAGGACCTGGCCCACCAGCGTGGACTTCCCGGACCCCGACACCCCGGTCACCGCCGTGAACACCCCGAGCGGGAACTCCGCCGCCACGTCCCGCAAGTTGTGCCGGTCGACACCGCTGAGCCGGACGGACCCGGTCGCCTTCCGCGCGGGCCCCGAGCGCCATTCGTCCGGCCGCCGGGCCCCGAACAGGTACGGGGCCGTCGCCGAGTCCGCGACCGCCGCCAGAGCCTCCGGCGGCCCGCTGTGCAGCACCCGTCCGCCGTGCTCCCCGGCGAGCGGGCCGACGTCCACCAGCCAGTCCGCGTGCCGCACCACGGCCAGGTCGTGCTCCACCACGAACACCGTGTTCCCGGCCTCCTTGAGCCGGTCCAGGACGCCGAGCAGCGCCTCGGTGTCGGCCGGGTGCAGCCCCGCCGACGGCTCGTCCAGTACGTACACCACCCCGAACAGCCCCGAACGCAACTGCGTGGCCAGCCGCAGTCGTTGCAGCTCGCCCGCCGACAGGGTCGGGGCGGCGCGGTCCAGGCTCAGGTAGCCCAGCCCCAGCTCGGTGACCGGGCCGATCCGCGAGCGCAGGTCCTCGGTGAGCACCCGGGACGCCTCGCCGCCGCCGCGCGCGGCGGCCAGTACGCCGTCCAGCTCCGTCAGCGCCAGCGCCGACGACTCCGCGATGGTGCGGCCCGCGAAGGTCACGGCCAGGGCCTCCGGGCGCAGCCGCCTGCCCTCGCACACCGGGCACGGCGCATCGGTCAGGAACGTCTCGGCGCGGGCCCGCAGGGTGAGGCTCTTGCTGTCGGAGAAGGTCCGCATCACGTACCGGTGGGCGCTCATGTACGTGCCCTGGTAGGGGCGTTGGATCCGATCGGCCTCCCGCACCGGATGCACCGTCACCACCGGCTGCTCCTCGGTGAAAAGGATCCACTCGCGGTCCGCCGCCGGAAGTTCCCGCCAGGGGGTGTCCACGTCGTGGCCGAGGGCCTCCAGGATGTCGCGCAGGTTCTTGCCCTGCCAGGCGCCCGGCCAGGCGGCGATGGCACCTTGACGGATCGACAGACCGGCATCGGGGACCAGGAGTTCCTCACTGGTGTGGTGCACGCGGCCGAGACCGTGACAGGAAGGGCAGGCACCGGCCGCGGTGTTGGGGGAGAAGGCGTCGGAGTCCAGACGCTCGGCACCGGGTGGGTAGGAGCCCGCCCGCGAGTACAGCATCCGCAGCGAGTTGGACAGCGTGGTCACCGTCCCGACCGAGGACCGGGAGCCGGGGGAGGAGCGCCGCTGCTCCAGCGAGACGGCCGGCGGGAGCCCGGTGACGGAGTCGACCTTCGGCGCGCCGATCTGGTGGATCAGCCGGCGGGCGTACGGGGCCACGGACTCGAAGTACCGGCGCTGGGCCTCGGCGAAGAGCGTGCCGAAGGCAAGCGAGCTCTTCCCGGAACCGGAGACCCCGGTGAACACGGTCAGCGCGTCCCGCGGAATGTCCACGTCGACCCCGCGCAGATTGTGCTCCCGGGCACCGCGGACGCGGACGTAGGGATCGTGGGCGTGCGCGGTGGCGGGCTGGTGCATTCGTCCTAGTTTAGTGTCCGGGTCCGGAGGACTGCCCGACGGGGTCCGCGCGGCTCTCCGCATGCCCGTCCACGCGGCCGTCCGCATGCCCGTCCACACGGCCGTCCCCGCGCCCGCCCGTGTGGCCGTCCGTGGTCTCCGTGAGGCCGGCGAGCCGCGCGAGCCGCCCGAAGGAGTCCAGGAGCGCCGTCCGGTCGTACGTGGACGTGGTGACCAGCAGCTCGTCCGCCCCGGTCAGCTCGGCGACCGCGGACAGCTCCGCCGCGACCTGCTCCTCCGTGCCGTGGATGTGCCCGGCGAGGGCGCCCTCGTACAGCTCCCGCTCCTTGGGGCTCATGGGGAGGGCCTCGACCTCCTCGGCCGGACGGAGCGGCGGGAAGCTGCCCCGGGTCCGCGAGTACGCGACGGCCCAGGCCTCCGGCACCAGGATCCGCCGGGCGGCCTCGGCGGTGGCGGCCACCGCGACCGTCCCGGAGGCCACCACGTACGGCCGCGCGCCCCGGGAAGAGGGCCGGAACTCCTCGCGGTAGGCCGTGATGATCTCCGCGACCCGGGCCCGGTTCCGCAGGTCCCCCACGACCAGGGGCAGCCCGGCGCGGGCCGCGATGCCCGCCCCCTCCCCGGTGGCCAGCACGTACGCCGGGATCCGCATCCCTTCCGCCGGGCGGGCGTGCACGTCGGGGTGGGCCCGCTGGGAGCCGTCGATCCAGCCCAGCAGCTCCGCGAGCTGCTCCTCGAACCGGTCGGCGTCGGCGGTGTCCCGCCCGAGCGCGCGGCGGATCCCGCCGGTGAAGCCGACCGAGCGGCCGAGTCCCATGTCGATCCGGCCCGGGAACAGCGACTCCAGGACCCCGAACTGCTCGGCGACGACCAGGGGCCGGTGGTTGGGCAGCATCACGCCGCCGGTGCCGACGCGGATCCGGGAGGTCGCCCCGGCCACGGCGGCGGCGAGCACCGTGGGCGCGGAGCCGGCGACCCCGGGCACGCTGTGGTGCTCGGAGACCAGGAACCTGTGGTAGCCGAGCCGTTCGGCGGCGCGCGCGAGCTCCACGGTGTCGCGCAGGGCCTGGGCGGCGGGGTGCCCCTCGCGGGTGCGGGACCGGTCGAGTATCGAGAGTGTGCGGATCACACTGGGGTCAACGCGCGGACGGCGCCAGGATTCCCCGGGCGTCGGCGCATCGCCGCTGAATCGCGCACGCGCCGCATCAGGCAGGTGGGGTAGTCCGGCCGCGGAGCCAGCCGGCCGCGGCTTCGAGCGTCCGGTCCTGGCCGCTGCCGAGGTCGCGGGCGTCGTCCGGGAGCGCTTCGTCGGGCAGGAGGGGGCCGTTGTGGATCAGGCCCGTGCGATCGGCCTCACGGGCCTGCGTCAGGAGGATGAGCGCGCCGTCGGGGAGGGCGTGGGAGTCGTTGCCCGTGGGGACGCCTCGGGTGGCCTGGCCGAAGCTGCGGGTGTCGGGGCGGCCGCGGAAGGCGATGGTGACGGCTTCGGCCGCGCTCGCCGTCCGGCTGCTCGTGAGCACCGCCACGGGGGGAGCGGCGCGGGCCAGCGGCGTGGCGGGGCCCCAGGTGGCGAGGAACTGGCGCGGCGTGCCCTTCTCGATCGTCCACGGAGTCCGCTTTCCGTCGGCCTCCACGAACGCTCCGGCGTCCCCGTCGCCCAGGATGGGCCCCACCGTGGCCAGCGGCCCCCACATGTCCCCGCCCGCGTTGCCGCGCAGGTCCACGATCCACCCGCGGGCCCCTTGTCCGTCGGCCTCCGCGACGGCCTGCCGGGCCTGCTTCACGTAGGCCGCGGCGGCGCGGTCGGAGGACACCGCAGGCAGGGACAGGTATCCGAGGGAACCGGCGAGCACCCGTACCTCCGGCAGTGCGGAGGCGCCGGACGCCGGGTCCAGTGCCCGCTCGGCCTCCTGCGGGGTCATGAACTGACTGTGCCGGTCGCCCAGAGCCCGCAACGCCTCCCTGATGGCCCCGTACGTATCGGCGGGGACCTGGGCGCTTCCCGCCCGGGCGAGGGCCTCCCGGCGTACGGTCGGCCAGTCGATGTCCGCCGCGAGGAGCGAATTGCCCTCCATGACGTCCAGCGCGCCGGTGAGGTACCCGCGCGCTCCCGCCGACATGGCCGTTCCCTCCCCCGTGCCCTCCTCGCGGCGACCGGCGCAGCCCGTCGCCGCGAGGAGGGCCGCCGCTGCCGCGCCGATCAGCCGGCGGCGTGCCAGGGGCCGCGGGGTTGGAGCCGTCATGCGGTCAGCCGTTCTCTTGCGCGTGTGTGGGCCTGTGTACGGGGGACCGCCCGGTTCCGGCCGAGGATACCGAAGCCCCCGACGACCTGACCGGCCCGCCTCGGCTCCGCGGCGGTCCCTCCCGCCCCGTGCGCAGGCCGGCGCTGCTTAGGCTGGCGGGGTGACCGAGACTCAGAACCGAAGGCCCCTGGCCGTCTTCGACATCGACAACACGCTGGCCGACACCGCCCACCGCCAGCACTTCCTGGAGCGCCGGCCGCGCGACTGGAGCGGGTTCTTCGGCGCGGCCCCGGCCGATCCGCCCTTGGCCCGCGGGATCGCGCTCGCGGTGGAGAGCGCGGCCGACTGCGAGGTCACGTACCTCACCGGCCGCCCGGAGCGGTGCCGCGCGGACACGGAGGACTGGCTCGCCCGGAACGGGCTGCCCGAGGGGCGGCTGTGGATGCGCGGGAACCAGGACCGGCGGCCCGCCCGGACGACCAAGCTCGAGGTCCTGCGGCGGATCTCGCGGGGCCGCGAGGTGCGGATGCTGGTGGACGACGACGAGCTGGTGTGCCGGGCGGCGCGCGCGGAGGGCTTCCGCGTGGTGCTGGCGGACTGGGCGGCGGACGCGCCGGAGCTCAAGGACGCCCAGGAGGGCGAGGGCCGCACCTGAGGCGCCACGCCCCCGTCGGCCCCCCGTGTCCCTCTGGTGGCCGGGCAGCCGAACGGGTCAGGCGCGCCGAACGGGTCAGGCGTGCCGGGTGGGCCAGGTGCGCCGGGTGGGCCGTCCGGGGCTCCACGGGCGGGCCCGAGGAGCCCCGGAGCCTGCGGAGGCGCGTGGGGGCCGTGGGAGCCGCACGGAGCCCCGAGGGAGCGGGCCTCAGGCCTCACCGTCGAGACGGAAACCGACCTTGATCCCCACCTGGTAGTGCGCGATCTCGCCGTTCTCGATGTGTCCTCTGATCTGAACGACTTCGAGCCAGTCGAGATGGTGCAGGGTCTCGCCCGCGCGGGCGATGCCGTTGCGGATGGCCTGGTCGATGCCCTCGTGGGACGTGCCCACGATCTCGGTCACCCGGTACGTGTGATTGGACATGGGGGTCTCCCGACACTGGGTGGCTGTTGCCTTGTTCTACGGTGCCCCAGTAAGTCCTGGTCCGCGAACTTTGCGTGAACAATCCATAGCGATACCCCCTTGACCCACCCATTGGTCTATGCCAATTTCAAGCCATCTGCGATCCATCCCCCAGAAGGTGACCTTCGTGAAGATGCGCTTCCTTGCCGTGTCCACCGCTCTCGCGGCCGCGACCGCCCTCACCGGCTGCAGCCTCGCCGGGTCGGGCGGAGGTACGCAGAAGGTGACGCTCTGGCTGATGAAGGGCAGCGCCTCCGAGGATTTCATAGGCCAGTTCACCAGCAGCTTCGAGAAGGAACACCCGGGCGTGGACCTCGAAGTGAAGATCCAGGAGTGGAAGGGCATCGGCGACAAGGTCAATGCCGTCCTGTCCGGCAAGAGCGAGGAGAGCGCCGACGTCATCGAGGTCGGAAACACCCAGGTCGCCCAGTATGTCGAGGGCGGCGGGGTCTCCGAACTCACCCTGGAAGCCCTGCGCGAGTGGGACGGCAAGGACTGGCTGAAAGGTCTCTCCGAACCGGGCAAGGTCAACGGCGCCCAGTTCGGCGTCCCGTGGTACGCCGCCAACCGTGTGGTGATCTACAACAAGGACCTCTTCGCGAACGCCGGGGTCAAGGCGCCGATCAAGACCCGCCAGGAATGGATCCAGGCCACGCAGAAGCTCGACAAGGGCACCCAGCAGGGCATCTACCTCGCCGGGCAGAACTGGTACGTCCTCGCCGGGTTCGTCTGGGACGAGGGCGGCGAACTCGCCGTCGAGAGCAGCGGCCAGTGGCTCGGCACCCTCGACGAGGAGAAGGCCCTGGCGGGAATGGAGTTCTACAAGCAGCTCCAGGCCCTCGGCGACGGCCCCAAGGACGCCGACGAGGAGACGCCCCCGCAGTCCGACGTCTTCGCCCAGGGCGGGATCGCCCAGATCATCGCCCCGCCCGGCCAGGCCGCCGCCATCGAGGCCGCGAACCCGGAGCTCAAGGGCAAGCTCGGCTTCTTCCCGATCCCCGGCAAGACCGCCGAGAAGGTGGGCTCCGTCTTCACCGGCGGCTCGGACCTGATCATCCCCGAGAAGACGAAGCAGCGTAAGCACGCCGTCGACGTGATCACGGCCCTGGTCAGCGAGAAGTGGCAGACCGAGCTCGCCCGCACGATGAGCTACGTACCCAACAAGACCACCCTCGCGCACGTGGTCGAGGGCAACGACGGCGCCACGGCGATGGCCCCCGGCGCGGCCCAGGGCCGCGCCACCCCGCAGTCCCCCCGCTGGGCCGAGGTGGAGGCCAAGAACCCGATCAAGCCGTTCATGACGGCCGTCCTCACCGGCCAGGACCCCCGGACGGCGGCGAAGGCGGCCTCCGACACCATCAGCAAGGTCCTCAGCTCCGACCGCTGACCCCGGGGCGAGCGAGCGGGCAACCGGGCGGGCGGGGGCGGAGAGCGCGCGAGAGGGCCCGGGGAGCGCGGGCGAGGATCCCGGGGAGCGCGGGAGAAGATCCAGGAGGACGCGGGAGAGGATCCCGGAGGGGTCCGCCCGCCAAGTTCAGCGTCCGCACATCCAAGGGCCGCGAAGCGGCCATGTCGAATCCAGCCGGTCACGGAAGAAGTAAAGAAGCCAGGCCACACACCTGCCGGCCTGGCTTCCCGTGCCGGACCAGGAGCCGTCATGACCATCGCCCCCCTGTCCCCGTCCGCCCTGTCCCCGTCCGCGTCCCCCACCCTCCTCCCCGCTCCGGCGCCCGCCCGGCGCCCGGCGGACGCCCCGGACGCCCCCGCACCCCGCTACGCCGTCCGCCTCGCCCGCGACGAGGACGAGGTGCGCGCCGCGCAGCGGCTGCGCCACCAGGTCTTCGCCGGCGAGCTCGGCGCCCGTCTCGACGGCCCGGAGCCGGGCCTGGACGCCGACCCCTTCGACGCCTACTGCGACCACCTCCTCGTCGTGGACGAGGAGACCGAGCAGGTCGTCGGCACCTACCGGCTGCTGCCCCCCGAACGCGCCGCCATTGCCGGACGCCTCTACTCGGAGGGAGAGTTCGACCTCTCCGCCCTCGCCCCCATCCGCCCCGACCTGGTCGAGGTGGGCCGCTCCTGCGTCCACCCCGACCACCGCAACGGCGCCGTCATCGCCCTCATCTGGGCCGGCCTCGCCCGCTACATGGACCGCTCCGGGCACAACTGGCTCGCCGGCTGCTGCTCCGTACCGCTCTCCGACGGCGGGGTGCTGGCCGCCGCCACCCGGGAGAACGTCCTCACCCGCAGCCTCGCCCCCGTCGAGTACCGGGTCACCCCGCACCTTCCCTGGAGCCCCGAAGGCATCGACTTCCCCGGCCGGATGGAACTGCCCCCGCTGCTGCGCGGCTACCTGCGCCTGGGCGCCTGGGTCTGCGGCGAGCCCGCCCTGGACGCCGAGTTCGGCTGCGCCGACCTGTACGTCCTGCTCTCCCTGCGGCGCACCAACCCCCGCTACCTCAAGCACTTCCTGTCGCTCGCCCCGTCCGCATGAGCGCCTGGCTCCCGACCTCGCCCTGTACGCCCGCGGACTGCGCCGGCCACGAGGGGCGCACCGCGAGCGTGCCGCGTGCGGTCCTGCGGCTCGCCGCGGCCATCGCCCTGGTCCTGCTCGGGATCGTGGGTGCCCCGCCGCTGCGGCTGCTGCCGGAGCGGCCCCGGCACGTGCTGGTACGGGCCTGGGCGGCCGCCCTGCTGGGCGCCTTCGGCCTGCGGATCACCGTGCACGGGACACCCGGCCCCGGCCGCGGCCGGCTGATCGTCGCCAACCACATCTCCTGGCTGGACATCCCGCTCGTCGCCGCCGTCCTGCCCTCCCGGATGCTGGCCAAGAGCGACATCCGCGGCTGGCCGGTCCTCGGACCGCTCTCCCGGCAGGCCGGCACCCTCTACATCGAACGCGACCGGATCCGCAGCCTGCCCGGCACCGTCGACCAGCTCACCCGGGCCCTGCTCGCCGGTGACCGGGTCACCGTCTACCCCGAGGGCTCCACCTGGTGCGGGCGCGCCCAAGGCCCCTTTCGCCGGGCCGCGTTCCAGGCCGCGCTGGACGCGCGGGTGCCCGTACAGCCCGTACGGATCAGCTACCTGCTCGATGACGGGGGGCCGGCCGGGGCGCCCGCCTTCGTCGGGGACGATCCGCTGACCGCCTCGCTGTGGCGGATCGCGCGGGCCCGCGGGGTGCGCGCCGAGGTCCGGCTGCTGCCGCGGATCCCGCCGGGCCGGTACGCGCACCGGCGGGACCTCGCGGCCGCGGCTCAGGCCGCCGTGCTCGCCGAACCGGTACCCGTGTCCCGACCGGCGGCGCCGCTGCTGCCCGGCGTACCCTCCCAGCCGTCGGCTCCGATGCCGTCCGCCACCGACAGCGACAGGGCGAAGCGGCCCGCGGCGTCCGTCCACCAATGGGTCAACTCGAGCCCGGCAGCTGCGAGTTCCTTGCGGACGCCGTCCTGACGGAACTTCGCCGAGATCTCCGTCAGGATCTCCTCACCCGACTCGAAGGGCACCTCCAGATCCAGCGCCCGGACCTTCACCACCAACGGCCTGCGGGCCCGCAGCCGCATCTCGATCCACTCGTGCTCCCGGTTCCACACCGCCACGTGCGCGAAGTCGGCGGTGTGGAAATCCGCGCCCAGCTCCCGGTTCACCACGGACAGCACGTTCGCGTTGAACTCGGCCGTCACCCCCTGCGCGTCGTCGTACGCCGACACCAGGACGGCCGGGTCCTTCACCAGGTCCGTCCCCATCAGCAGCGCGTCCCCGGGTGACAGCATCGCCCGTACGTCCGCCAGGAACACGGCCCGCTCCGGCGGCAGCAGGTTCCCGATCGTGCCGCCCAGGAACACCACCAGCCGGGGTCCGGGGGAGTCCGGCAGCCGCAGCGCGCGCGTGAAGTCGGCCAGCAACGCGTGGACGCGCAGCCCCGGATGCTCCTCCAGCAGGATCTTCGCCGCCCCGGTCAGCGCGCTCTCGCTCACGTCCACCGGGACGTACGTGTCCAGCGCGGGCAGCGCCTCGATCAGGTGCCGGGTCTTCTCCGAGGAGCCGGAACCCAGCTCCACCAAGGTGCGGGCCCCGCTCACCGAGGCGATCTCCCGGGCCCGTTCGAGCAGGATCTCCCGCTCGGCGCGCGTCGGGTAGTACTCGGGCAACCGGGTGATCTCCTCGAAGAGTTCACTGCCCCGGGCATCGTAGAACCACTTGGGCGGCAGCGACTTGGGGGACCGGGTCAGCCCGTCGTGCACATCCGTACGCAGCGCCGTCTCGGCGGCGTGCTCGTCGAGGGTGCGGGTCAGCTGGAAGTCGTTCACTTGCCTTCGTCTCCTTGCTGCGGTGCGTGGTGTGCGTGCGGTGCGTGGTGTACGTGCGGTGCGTGCCGTGCGTGCGGTGCGCCGGTGCGGGGCTCCTTCAGGGAGACGAGGTCGACCCGGGTGCGGGTGGCGGTCAGCAGGGTCCCGTCCGGGACCTCGCACCAGCGCGCATCGTCGTCGTAGGGCTCCGAGGCCACCACCGTGCGCTGCGCCGAGGCATCGGCCAGGTACCACAGGGAATCCCCCCAGGCCGTCGCCGCGACGGCCCGGCCGTCGGTCAGCAGCAGGTTCAGCCGGGATCCGGGCGCGGCCCCGGCCAGCTCCCGTACCGTCCCGGCCAGCGCCGCGCCGAGGTCCGGATCCGCCCGCAGCCGGTGCAGGACCAGCGCCCAGATCAGCGCCGAATCCGTGCGGGCGGCCAGCGACAGCAGTTCCTGGGGCGGCAGGCGGGCGGCAACCGGGGCCGCGGCGTCCGGCCAGTCCCGCACCGAACCGTTGTGGCTGAACAGCCACCGCCCCTCCGCGAAGGGCGCGGCCGCCGCCTCCCCGTCCGCCCCCGGACGCGTGGCGTCCCGTACGGCGGCCAGTACGGCCCCGCTGCGGACCACCCGGGCGAGGTCGCTGAAGGCCAGGTCGCCCCAGATCGGCCCGGCCCGCCGGTAACGGGCGGGCACCGGGTCCCCCTCCGCGTACCAGCCGACGCCGAAGCCGTCGGCGTTGACCGTGCCGGAGCGCTGGCGGCGCGGCTCCCACGACTGGCGGACCAGCGAGTGCTCGGGCTCGCTCAGCACCCGGCCGAGGCTCACGGGCGCCCCGAGGTAGACGAGGTGACGGCACATCAGGCCTGCCCGGCGGCGGAGCCCGCGGGGGCGGCGCCGCGTGCGGTGCGGAACCCCGAGAAGATCTGCCGGCGCACCGGCAGGTCCCAGTTGCGGAAGGTGCCCCGGCAGGCCACGGCGTCCACGGCGAAGGAGCCGCCGCGCAGCACCTTGTGCTCGGGGCCGAAGAACACCTCCGAGTACTCGCGGTAGGGGAACGCCCGGAAGCCGGGGTAGGGGAGGAAGTCCGAAGCCGTCCACTCCCACACGTCGCCGATGAGCTGGCGCACCCCGAGCGGGGAGGCCCCGGCGGGATAGGCGCCCGCCGCGGCCGGCCGCAGGTGGCGCTGGCCGAGATTGGCGTGCGCGGGCGTGGGGTCCGCGTCGCCCCACGGGTAGCGGGTGGAGCGCCCGGCCGCCGGGTCGTGGCGGGCGGCCTTCTCCCACTCCGCCTCGGTGGGCAGCCGCCGCCCCGCCCAGCGGGCGTACGCGTCGGCCTCGTACCAGCTCACGTGCAGCACCGGCTCGTCCGCGGGTACCGGCTCGGTGACCCCGAAGCGGCGGCGCAGCCAGGTGCCGCCCTCGCGGTGCCAGAACAGCGGGGCCTCGATCCCGTGCCGGCGTATCTCCGACCAGCCGGGCGCCTCCCACCACCGCTCCTCGTGGTACCCGCCGTCCGCCATGAACTCCTGGTACGCGGCATTGGTCACCGGAACGGTGTCGATCCAGAACGCCTCGACCTCGCGCCGGTGCGCCGGCCGCTCGTTGTCCAGCGACCAGGGCTCCGCGGAGGTTCCCATGGTGAACGGGCCCGCCGGTATGAGCACTTCGGCCGCCGCCGGTGGAGGTCCCTGCGGAGGATCCGGGTCGGGAGCCGTCAGCACCGGCGCGCCCTGGCGCAGCTGATGGGTGATCAGCATCGTCTCGTCGTGCTGCTGTTCGTGCTGGGCGATCATCCCGAAGACGTAGCCGCCGTCCAGCAGGGCCGTGCCCTCCAGTGGGGTGCGGTCGAGCAGGTCGAAGACCCGGCCGCGCACCTCGGCCGCGTACCGGCGGGCCTCGTCAGGGCTCAGCAGCGGCAACTTCGGGCGCTCCGCACGGGGATGCTCGAACGCGTCGTAGAGCGGGTCCATCTCGGGGTGCATGGACTCGCGGCCCGCCACGTTGCGCAGCAGCCAGAGCTCCTCCATGTTCCCGATGTGCGCGAGGTCCCAGACCAGCGGGGACATCAAGGGGGAGTGCTGGGCGGTCAGTTCCGCTTCGGTGACGGCGTCGGTGAGTCCGGCCGTGCGGACGCGCGCCGCGGTCAGGGCGGCGGCGGCCCGCTCGCGCAGGAGCTCCGGGTCGGCGGTCATGAGCGTGCCTCCTCGCCGGCCGGCTGGGGCCGGGTTCGCGGGTGCGGGCGCGCCGGGGCCTGCCCGTGCGGCTGCTGCGGTCCGTTCCGGTCGTCGGCCGGGCAGCGGCCGCGGGACACGTAGCGTTCGGTGAACTCGCCGACGGTGTCGACGACACGGCCGCTCGCTCCCAGTCGGGGCAGCGCCGAGACGGCGGCCCGGAAGCAGGCGCGGGCCGCGGACCGCAGCTCCGGATCGGACAGGGCGTCGCGGGCGGCGGACCGCCACAGCGGGTTGCGCGGCGCGGGCCCGGCGCCGTAGGTGTCGGCCAGCCCCTTCGCCACCCGGTACGCGGTCTCCGCGGCCTCCGGGTCGTCGAACAGCGCGTGCACGACGGCCACCGGGACCAGCCAGCCGTCCTCGCCGGGCTGGGCGTCGATCATCCGCAGCTCCAGATGGCCCCGGGGCCGTACCGGCGGGAAGAGCGTGGTCAGGTGGTAGTCCAGGTCGGCGGCGGTCGGCGGCCGGTGGCCGCCGCCGGAGCGCAGCCAGTCGCGGAAGGTCAGCCCGCGCGGTACCGCCCAGGGCGCGTCCTCCTCGTCCGCCCGCACGCACATCACCTCGGTGTCCAGCGCCTGCCGGGTCCACGCACCGCGCGGCTCCGCCTCCAGCGGCGGGGCGAGGGCGCGCCGGGTGTCGAGGTCGGCCCAGACACCTTGGCGGGCGCACCGCCAGCCGGCGTACGGGCCTTCGCGGGCGGGGGAGTTGGCGAAGGCGGCGACCAGCACCGCACCGAGGAGGTGTGCGAGGCGCCAGCGCCGGCCGTGGCCCAGCGGGCCGGGCTCCTCGTGACCGGCGTCCACGCAGACCTGGACGGAGGCCGAGGCGCACATCATGGCGCGCCCGGCCGGCCCGGTGCGGTCGAAGTAGGTCTCCATGGCCTCGTACCGCGGGCTGGACAGCATCCGCCGCAGCGGCCGGCGCGGGTCCTGGCCGAGTCCGCGCAGTACCAGCCCCTGGTCGCGCAGGGCGCCCCGGACGGCGGTCAGATCGGCTTGGAGGCCGTCGACGCAGCCGGTCAGGGAGGTCGCGGGGGCCGAGCTGAGCTCCAGCTGGCCGCCGGGCTCGACCGTGACGCCGGAACCGAGGGGGAGGACGCGGGCCGCGTCGTGCGCGGCGGCCAGGCGGTCGGGGGAAACGGGCCGGCCGGGCTGTTCGGCGTCGAACACCAGCCATTCGAGCTCCGCGCCCAGCAGCCGGGGCGGGCCGGTCTTGAAGCAGATGCCGTGGATCAGCTCCTCGGCGGTGGCTTCGGTCAGTCGGGTGAGTGAGTCCTGGGGCATGACGGGGCCCTCGTCTCCTGTCGTCGGCTGTGACATCACCCGTGCCTACCCGTCCGTTGGGGCACAAATCCATTGCGGGCGCCGTGCCGGAGCGCCGAAGATCACACCATGAGCGGCAGATTGCGCGAGATCGCGCGGGAGAACGCGGAGATCGTGGCGGCCGGCGGGTACCGGACGCGGTCGGGACGGCAGGTCTCGCTTGCCGCCGCCGTGGCGGAGGCCAAGGCAGGAACCAGGATATATGGCCCAAACCGGGTCATTCCAGGCGACCCGGACGGGCGGGACGCCCTCCGGACCGCCGTCGAGGTCACCGGGGAGAGCAGCACGGTCGCCGCCCGCAGGCTCGTCGGCGAGCCCGGGGAACACCCCGGGACCCTCTCCGTGGCCGTCCTGAACTTCGCCTCGGCCCGGAATCCCGGGGGCGGCTACGTCCGCGGCGCCAAGGCTCAGGAGGAGGCCCTCTGCCGCGCCTCGGCGCTGTACGAGACCCTGCTGGAGGCCCCGGAGTACTACGAGATCCACCGCGCCGAGGTCAGCACCTTCTACACCGACCGGGTGATTCACTCGCCCGGGGTGCCCGTCTTCCGCGACGACCGGGGCAACCTGCTGGACACCCCCTTCCGGGCCGGATTCCTCACCTCACCGGCCCCGAACGCGGGCACCATCCGCCGCCAGGAGCCGGACCGCGTGCCGGAGATCCCCGCCGCCCTCGCGCGCCGCGCGGAGCTGGTCCTGGAGGTGGCCGCGCTGCACGGGTACCGGGGGCTGGTACTGGGCGCCTGGGGGTGCGGGGTCTTCCAGAACGACCCCGCCCAGGTGGCGGAGGCCTTCCGCGGGCTGCTGGCGGGACGGTTCGCCGGCGTGTTCGAGCGGGTGGTGTTCGGCGTGCTCGACCGGAAGCCGGAGACGCGGGAGACCTTCGAGCGGGTGCTGGCGGGGGTGGCCTAGGTGTTCTGTCCCGGGAGATTGTGGACGGGTGATGCAGGTCTCGGCTGAGGGATCTTGAACGGGTGAGGGCCTTCCGGGTTTGGTGTGGATTGCGACGTCTACACCGAACGACAGAAGGCCCTCATGCCCCACCGTAATGCACCCCTGACCGAGACCGGACGGTTGCGCCTTGCCCGCTGTGTGGTCGTGGACGGCTGGCCGCTTCGGCGGGCCGCCGAGCGTTTCCAGGTCTCGCCGACGACCGCCCAGCGGTGGGCCGACCGCTACCGCTCCCACGCTGAAGCAGGCATGAGCGACCGGTCCTCGCGCCCGCACCACAGCCCACGCCGGACCCCGACCCGCACTGAACGCCGGATCATCAAGGTCCGACTCACCCGGCGGTGGGGACCGGCCCGTATCGCCCACCTGCTGGGCCTGGTGCCCTCGACCGTCCACCGCGTGCTGACCCGGTTCGGGCTGGCCCGCCTGTCCCACCTGGACCGGGCCACCGGCCGTGTCATCCGCCGCTACGAACGCGCCAAGCCCGGCGAGCTCGTCCACGTGGACATCAAGAAGCTCGGCAACATCCCCGACGGCGGCGGCCACAAGACCCTCGGCCGCCAGGCCGGCCGCAGAAAGCGGCCCCGCCTGGGCTACAGCTACATCCACACCGCCGTCGACGACCACTCCCGCCTCGCCTACAGCGAGATCCTCACCGACGAGAAGAAGGAAACCGCGACCGCCTTCTGGCAGCGGGCACACGCCTACTTCACCAGCGTCGGGATCACCGTCGAGCGCGTCCTGACCGACAACGGCTCCTGCTACAAATCCCACCTCTGGCGGGACGCCCTGGCAGCAGCCGGGATCACCCACAAGCGAACCCGGCCCTACCGACCCCAGACCAATGGCAAGGTCGAACGCCTCAACCGCACCCTCGCCGAGGAGTGGGCCTACGCCCGCCCCTACCGCTCAGAGCAGGAACGACGCGACGCATTCCCCCGATGGCTCCACACCTACAATCACCACCGCGGACACACCGCACTCGCAGGCAAACCACCCGCCAGCCGCGTCCCCAACCTCACAGGGCAATACACCTAGGCCGCGTCCGGGAGCAGGCGGGCATGCAAGAGGTCGAGCACCTGGTCCAGCGCCGCACGGGTGGCCTGCCCGGGCCGGTCGACGAGGTGCTCGGTGAGGACGGAGTGCGGCGGCAGCACGGCTTCGGGATGGGCGTCCTCGTCCTCCAGCTCGACGGCGACGAAGGCGTCGCCGAGCTCACGGCGCAGGAACGCGAAACGGGCGCCGGGGGTGAGCCGGTCGCTCTTGAAGCGCAGCCCCAGCACCTGCAGGCCCTCGCGCTCGCAGCGTCCCCGGACGGTGGCGAGGTCCGCGGGGGAGATGTCGATGCCGTCCCGCCGGCGGGCGGTGAGGCCCAGGGGGAGGGACGGCTGCGACAGGACGGGCACGAGGAGGTGCTCGTCGACGGCCATGGCGAGGGCGAAGCCGCCGGTCAGGCACATGCCGACGGCGCCCACGCCCGGGCCCCCGCAGCGCTTGTGCTCGTACGCGGACAGTGCGCGCAGCCAGCTCACGACGGGCGAACTCCGGCCGGTGGCCAGGACGGTGAACTCCCGGCTCACGCACACGTTCCACATGCTCGACGCGGTGTAGAGCGCGCCCCGCAGCAGGCCGTGGGCCGTGGGGTGGGGGTCGTGGCCGGGCGTGCCGAAGAGCACCGGGAGTACGGCGGTGCAGCCCAGCGCGGCCACCCGCTCGGCGAACTCCAGCACCTTCGGGGTGATCCCGGGAATCTCCGCGATCACGATGACCGCGGGCCCGCTGCCGCGCCGCAGGACCGGACGCGTGCTGCCCCCGTGGGTGAACGCGTCGTGTTCGAAGCCCGACAGGTCATGGTCCGTCATGGGCGACCGCCTCACTCATCGGCCGTGGCGCACGCGAGGGACGACGCGCGACGCACGGCACCGCTCTTCCGCTCTTCCACTGACGATCGGGAGACGTTCCGTTGACGTTCTCCCGACGGGAGGGACCGTACAACACCCGCACGGAGCAGGCCTACCCCGGAGTAACCAGCCGGCACCGGACGGCGTCGTCCCGTCGTGGGTGAGGGCACATGGCGGTGCGGGGGCCAGGGCTCAGGCCCCGGCCCCCGCACCGGATCAGGTGCCGAGCGCGGATCAGGTGCCGAGCGCCCCGCCCCGCCACTGCTGGTTGGTGGCCGTGGGCATGCAGTCCCACAGCCCGACCCGGGCGCCGTTGGCGGTGGCCCAGCCCAGGGCGTCGAGGCACTTGCCCGAGTGGACGCTGCGCAGCAGACCGCCCGGGATCGCCTCCCACTTCTGGTTCAGGCCCTGGTGGCAGGAGTTGAGCCCGATCAGCGAGCCGTTCTCGGTCTTGGCGAACTGGACGTCCATGCACCGGCCGAGCGCGCGGACGGTGCCGTCGCTCTCCAGCTTCCAGGCCTGCGCGTCCGTGCCGTTGCACTGGTAGATCTGGATCGGCGTGCCGTCCTTGGTACCCGCGGCCTTGACGTCCAGGCACTTGCCGGAGTGCACGCCGACGATCTGACCCGATCCGGCCGGCGGCGCCGGGTTGCAGTAGATCTCCACGGCGACCTGGTAGTACCCGCTGCCGATCTCCATGGCCCGCGGACCGTTGCTCTTGGAGCAGCGGAACGTCTCGTAGCCCTCGTTCACGGCCGCGCCGTAGGCACTGCTCCAGGCGCCTTCGACGGCGATGTTGTACGGGCCGTAGCCCAGGCCGGCGAAGTACTTGGGGGCGGTCGGGGCCAGGGCCGCCGAGACGGCGGCGGGCGCGGCGGCCGGGGTGGCGGCCGGAGCGGCGCCCGCCGGGGAGGCGAACAGCGCCGTGACGGTGAACAGCGCGGCGGCGGCGGCCGACATCCATCGAGCCAGCTTCACGCGTGGCTCCTTTCGGGAGAGGGGTTCGGTGGTCGAACGCAGAAGGATGGAAAGGGCGGAGAAGGGCGGAGAAGGATGGAGGAGGACGGACAAGGAACGTGCCGCCGGGCCCGCGGTCGGTTCGACAGTAGCCACGCGGCGCGGCCGGACAGTCTCACCGTGGTGTCAACTCCGGCCAGAGAACGGCCGGTTGCCTGCTGACCAGGCAGGACGCCGGGTCGGTATCGTCCCGGGACCGTGGAGAGAACCGAGGAGCTCGCGGCGCTGCGGGCCGCCCTGGCCGCGGGACCGCCCGTCCATCTCGGCGGGGGGCTCGGCAGCGGCAAGTCCCGGCTGGCCCGGCGGCTGCCCGTTGCGGACGCCGTCGACCTGGCCGGGCTACGGGCCGGGGAGGCGGCCTCCCGGATCCGCGCCGCGCTGGCGGCCGGGTCGGGCGGGGGACTGCTGCTCGTCGACAGCGTGGACGGGCCCGGGCAGGCCGAAGCCGTCGCCGCCGCCCTCGAAGGACACCGGGCCGGGACGGACGGACCCGGCAGGCCGCTGCTGCTGGTCGGCCGGCGCCCCCTGCGGGCCGTCGCCGACTGGACGGACCGGCCCCTGACCACCCTGACCCTCGGACCCGCACGGGCCCGGGACGTCGAGGCCCAGGTCCGCGCGAGCGGCCTCGAGGACCCCGAGGCGGTGGCCCTCGCGGTCCGGCTGGCCGGCGGGAACCCGCTGCTGGCACAGCTGGCCGCCCGGACGCTGCTCGCGGGCACCCCGGCCGACGCCCCCGGGGCCGTAGCCGACGCCATGACCGAGGAGGTGCTGCTCCGCCTCGACCGCGAACGCCCGGGGGCCGCCCCGGGGAGCGGGCGCTGGCGGCACGCGCTGCGCCTGCTGGCGACCGTACGGGCGGGGGACGAGCGGCTGCTGAGCGGCGGCCCGGAACTGTTCTCGGCGCTGGCCGGGCTCAGCCTCGTCCGCAGGGAACGGCTCGGGCTGGCGGTCCGCGAACCCTTCCGCACCCTGTTCGAGCTCGCCTACCAGTGGCGGCGACCGCAGCACCACGAAGGGCTCCGCGCCCGCGCCGCCGACTACCGGCGGGCCCTGCTGACCGAACGCCGCGACCCGCAGGAGCGGGCCCGGCTGGTGGAACAGGGCCTGTTCCTGTCAGGCGACCCGACCCTGCGCGGCTCGCTGTTCCCGCCCGCCGAGGAATCCGCCGCGATCGGACCCGCCCGCGCCGGGGAGACCGAGGACATCGGCCGGCTGATGCGCGAGTGGGCGGTGCGCGGGGGTTTCGACGTACGGCGCTGCGAGCGGATCACCGGCCAGTGGCTGGACGCCGCCGGCCCCGCCGCCTTCCGGCTGGCCCGCGACCGGGACGGCCGGCCCGTGGGACTGGCCGCGCTGCTGCCCGTCGTGCAGGGCACGCAGGCCGGCATCGAACCCCTCCTCCAGCAGCACGCCACCGGCCTCCTGGACGGCGACCGCGACCACCCCGGCGGGCTGTTCCTCGGAGCCGCGTACGCCGCGGACCCGGTCGCCCACGCGCAGATCCTGCGGGACATCCTGGGCCGGGCGGTGCTCGCCGGGCACCTGGTGGTGTCCACGGCCAGCCCCGACTACCAGACGCTGCTGCGCGCGCTGAGCTTCCGCCCGCACGGCGGCATCCGCGACGACGTCTACCGCTGTGGGCGCCGGCCCGAGGTCTACAGCCACGACTTCACCCCCGCCGGGCTCCCCGCCTGGATGCGGACCCTCGCCCCCGGCGGGCGCCCTGCGGACCGGACGGAAGCGGGCGCCCCGGACGCCGTCGCCTGGGCGCTGGCCCGCGTCCGCGACCCCCGCGCCCTGGCCCGCAGCCCGCTGCTGGCCCGGCCGGGCCTGGCCACCGCGCAGGCCCTGCGCGACTGGCTGGACAACGCCGTCCTGGAACTGGCGCTGGCCGACGCCCCCGCCGACGCGGAGGCGGGGGCCATCCTGCGCGCCTACTACCTGAGCGGCCGGCCCCGTACGCACCACCAGGCGGCCCGCGAGGTGCACGTCAGCCGCGCCACGTACTTCCGCCGCCTGAGAAGGGGCCTGGCCCTGCTCGCGGACCGACTGCCGCTGCCGACCCCCTAGGCGTACGCCCGGTCCCGGTGGCTCAGCGCCAGCCGTACCGCTCGCGCAGCCGGTCCACGACGAGCCGGAAGCGCCCCAGGTCCAGTGCGCACGCCTCCCGCCGCATGCCGTCCTCGTGCACGCGCAGCACCCGGTCCACGTCCACCCAGGACTCCCGTCCCGCGCTGTCCCACGGACCGGTCCCGATCGGGACCCACTCCCGGTCCTGGTCGTGCCGCTTGCTGGACAGCTGCACGGCCAGGAGGGTGCCGCCCTCTTCCCGGGCGACGACCAGCACCGGCCGGTCCTTGCCCCGCCCGTCGTTCTCCTCGTAGGGAACCCAGGTCCACACGATCTCGCCGGGGTCGGGATCCCCGTCGCGATCGGGAGCGTACGAGGTCTGCACCGGCCCGATGGCGTGCGGATCGGCCTCGGCGGTCGCGGTGTGCCCGTCGCGGCCCGGCTGCTCGACGTGACCATTGCTGTGGTGGGAAAGTGCCGTCATTCGGGCGAGGTTACCGGGTGACGGGCCCTTGGGGACCGGTGGGCGCGACGGCCTAGAGGCCGTCCGGGGTGGGGGCGAGCGTCGTGTGCCAGCCCTGCTCCACGGAGCGGCGGCACCGCTCGGCCGTGTCGCCGGAGCTCGTGAACAGTGCGGTCAGCATGGGTACGCCCTGGGCGAGGACCTGGTGGGGCAGCGGGCCGGTCGCGACCAGGGACGCGAGCCCGTGGCCGATCACCCAGCTGTTCGTCGCCAGGGTCAGGGGGTCGACGTCGAGGTGGAAGCGGCCGTCCGCCTTGGCGCGTTCGACGGCGCGGACCAGGCAATGCAGCGTCTCGTCCGCGGCCTTGGCGTCTTCGAGCGCGAAACCGGCGTCGAACATGACCCGGTAGAGGTCGGGGGCGGCGAGGGCGTTGGCCACGTAGGCGGCTCCGAGGGCGGCCAGGTCCCGTACCGGATCCGCGGACATCGACACCGCGTCGAGCCTGGCTGCCAGCAGCTTGAAGCCTTCCTGGCGCATGGCCGTCCACAGGCCGTCCATGCCTCCGAAGTAGGTGTAGACGGCCATCGTCGATACGCCGGTACCGGCCACGAGCGAACGGAGGGTGACCGGCTGACGGGTGCGCAGCATCATCGCGGCCCGCTCGATCAGGAGGGAGCGGATCGCCGAGTCTTTCGTTCGTGCCATGCCCACACAATACATAGCAGCGCTATGGTTTGAGGAGGCGCCGGAACCTGCGCCCCGACGACAAGGAGCTGTCATGACCGTGAAGCTGGTCAATCCCAACGGACTGCCGAAGCCCGACGTGTACCGCCAACTGTCGATAGCGAGCGGGTCGCAGCTGGTGTTCCTCGCAGGTCAGGTCGCGCGCGATGCGGAGGGAGGCCAGGTGGGTGCAGGGGATCTCGCCGCTCAGGTCGAGCAGTGCTACCTCAACATCGGGACCGCCCTGGCCGAGATCGGCGGATCCTTCGACGACGTGGCGAAGTTGACCGTCTACGTCGTCGACTGGAGCCCTGAGAAGATGCCGCTCCTGGGCGAGGGCGTGACGCGGGCCGCTGCCAAGCTGGGCGTCGACCCCGTCAAGCCGATCACCCTGCTGGGTGTCGCGGCCCTGGCGGAGCCCGATCTCCTGGTCGAGGTCGAAGCCACGGCAGTCCTCGACTGACGCGGGCGACGGCGGATTTGGGGGGACGGTGGGTTGAGGTCACCGGTCGCTCGGCAGGAGGTCCTTGATCGCCGCGACGGCGGCCCGGGGGTCGTCGGCGTGCCAGTGGACCGCGTGAATCGTCCTGCGCCGACCCAAGAAGCTCACGTGGGTGACCGGGCGGGACAGTTCGACGGTGATCGAGGTCTGCGAAGCGATGGCCACGTCCAACACGCCGTCCTCGGTCTTGTTCCCGTTCGGGAAACGAAGGTCGTACCGGGCGGACGAGATGTGCTCCAACGGTATGAGCAGGTCGAGCCGTGCGCCGCGGCGTATCCGCACCGCACCCGGTCCCACGACGTGAGGCCGCGTAACGGCGGCGGCGTGCAGCCCGAGTGCGAGCAGCACCGTGTAGAGATCTACGGGCAGCATGATCATGTGGGCGACCGGATACGGGGCGAGCATGATGGACACGCCGACCGTCTCGACCACGAAGAAGAACACCAATCCGTACGCCGTCGGCGCCTGGGCCCGCGCATAGCCGACGGCGACGTCCGGGCCCCTCACCCCGTGTGTGCGCCGAGTCATCCATAAGCCGAGGCTCGCCAACTGCCGCCGCTCGTGCGTCAGGAGTCGTCCTGTGTGGTCGATGAGTGTCCTGATGATCATGCAACCGAGTTAAGCAGTAAGGGGTGTTGTGGTCGCGCCCTGCTCGTGCTGCCGAGGCCGAGCCTCCCGCCCTCCCGGCTGAACGGAGGGCTCAGCCGCGAGGGCGGGAGGTCTGCGCCGGACCTCAGATCCAGCCCTCCAGCGATGCCATGAAGCCGTCGAAGTCGTCGCGGTGGATGGTGTGGCCGGCGCCGGTCACCGAGCGGACCTCGAAGCCGCGCTCCTTGAGGACCGTCGCGCGCTCCGGCGAGATCAGGAAGCTCGGGTCCGCCAGCTGCACGAGGGACGGGACCACCGGCGCGGCCGGCAGCAGGTCCGTGCCCATCAGCGGAGTCAGGCTCAGGGCGGTCGCTTCGTCCCAGACGGCCAGGGTGGCCAGTTCGACGTCCACGTCGGCCTCCTCCCAGCGCGGGTTCATCGCCTGGATCTGCTCCTTGGGCGCGGACTTGAACTGGGCGAACATCTCGGGCCCGAAGCCCTCGCCGAGCTCCGCCAGGTGCCAGGCCGGGTCGGAGAACACGGCGCGCTTCGGCTTCAGGCGGTCGACGGCCTTCGAGAGGGTCAGGCCGCCGAGGGAGTGACCGATGGCGAGTTCGGCGCCGGCCGGGAGCGTTTCGACCACGTCGTCGGCGAAGGCTTCCGGGCTGTACTCGCCCCGGCCGCTGGCGCCGTGGCCGCGCAGGTCCACGGCGATGGCGCGGTAGCCGCGCTCGGCGAGGGCGGGACCGACCCGGCGCCAGGTCCGGTGGTCGGCCATGATCCCGTGGATCAGGAGGGCGATGCGGTCGCCTTCGCCCCAGGTGTGGGTGTGGAGCTGCACGGTGGTGCCTTTCGGTGTCAGGGGTGAGGAAGGGGAGGGAGCTCGGGGTGCGGCCACCGCCTCGGCTAGCGGACGCTGCGGATCGGCTTGACCGCCAGGGCGCCGGCCACCGCCAGGACGGCGGCCACGATGAACAGGGCCGTGTAGCCGCCGCTCAGGGACACGATCACCGAGGCGATGAAGGGGGCGACGATCTGCGGGCCGGCGTTGGCGATGTTGAGCACGCCCATGTCGCGGGCGGCGTCCTCGGCCTTGGGGAGCACCATCGTCACCAGCGCGGTGTCCACGGCCATGTAGCAGCCGAACGCGAGGCCGTTGATCACGGCGAAGGCCAGCATGGCCGTCCAGCTGGTCGACAGGGCCGGGATCACCAGCGCGACGGCGGACAGCAGGGCGGAGGCGCCGACGAAGAGCTTGCGGCGGTCGTACTTGTCCGAGAGCCAGCCGCCGAGGACGGTGGAGACGACCATCGCCACGCTCGTCAGCGGCATCATGATGGCCACCGCCGCCTCCGGCTTCATGCCCTCGGGCAGCACGGTGTGGTCCTGGAGGATGTACAGCTGGTAGCCGCTCACCGCGAAGTAGCCGAGGACCAGCAGGGCCCGCCCGATGAACGCCCAGCGGAAGTCGTGGTCCTTCAGGGCGCTGGCGAACGCGGCCAGCTGCGCCTTGACCGGCATGGAGGGCTTGGCCGGGCGCCGTTCCTCGCGGGTGCAGGTGGTGAACAGGACGGCGGCGCCGGCGACGATCGCGCCGAAGACCAGGTACCCGGTGCGGTAGTCGTCCGAGAAGGCCGCGCCGATCAGGGCGCCGACGGTCGAGCCCAGCGGCAGGCCGAGGCCGACGGCCGCGGAGGCCTTGCCGCGGGCGCTCATGGGCACCCGGTCGGGGACCACGGAGGTGATGGCGGCCTGGTAGATGTTCATCACGGCCTGGCCGAGGCACCAGGCGATGGTGATGAGGAGGATCGTGTCCGCGGCGCCGAGCAGGAACATCGCCGGTATCGCGGCGAGTCCACCGCCCAGGATCCAGGGGTTGCGCCGTCCGCTGCGGTCGGACAGGGCGCCGGCGACCGGGTTGAAGACCGTCGCGAAGATCGCGGAGACCCCCGCGATCAGGCCGAAATTGGCGACCTTGTTCGCGGCGTCGATGTCTTCGACCTGGAGGGCGAGGAGTACGCCGGCGACGCCGATGTAGAGGGCGTACATGGCGCCGTTGCCGACGAGCAGCAAGGGGAGCAGGCCGCGCCGGGGGGCGGGAGCGTCGGTGGTGGCGGCGGCGGTGCCGGTGCCGGGGGAGGAAAGGGCCACGGTGCCCTCCTGGGCAGTTTGGTAAGGGGCGAGGGAGACGGAGGGGTGCACTGAGGGGTGTGGGGAGGAGTGCGCGCCGCCCTGTCGCGACGGCGGGGGTGCGACGGAACACGGCAGGGCGGCGGCACGACGGGGCACGGCACGGGCACGTGGGGAGACACCTTTGATGAAGCTCGGGTGACGCCGTGGTTACACGTGTCAGTGAATCGTGTAACCACTGTGTAGCATTGGTTTCCGGCCATCCGCTAGCCCCTGGGTACAAACGGTCTGGAAAGATGCCACGGCAATGTCTCAGTCATCGAAGCCGCCGAAGCCTCCCACGCCGCCGTCCCCGTCGCCGGTGCCCGTCCCGACCAGCGCGGACGTGGCCCGTCTCGCCGGAGTGTCGCGCGCGACGGTCTCGTACGTCCTGAACAACGCGGAGGCCGTACGCATCAGCGAGCCGACCCGCCGCAAGGTGCGCGAGGCCGCCGAGGAGCTCGGCTACGTCCCCCACGCGGCCGCCCGCAGTCTGCGCGCCGGGCACACGCGCATCGTGCTGCTGCCCACCTCGCACGTGCCGATCGGCCCGCTGTACAGCACCTTCCTCAACGAGCTCCAGTGGGCGCTGCGCGGCCTGGACTACACGGTGGTCCAGTACGGCAGCCTCGGTCTCACCGGTGACGAGGCCGCGCGGGCCTGGGCCGAACTGCGTCCGGTCGCGGTGCTCTCCCTCGGGGAGATCGCCCTGTCCGCGCACAACGTGGCCACGCTCAAGCGGGCCGGGGCGCGCGCGGTGCTGACGATGGGGCCGCAAGCCGTTCCGGGGGCGCACGCGCTGCTCATGGACCAGGCCGAGGTCGGCGCGCGGGCGGCCGAGCACCTGGTGGCGCGGGGCCGGCGGCGGATCGGCGTGGTCGTTCCGCAGGAGGAGGGGCTGGGTCTCTTCTCCACGCCCCGGCT
The DNA here is from genome assembly GCF_057834385.1 of Streptomyces sp. GL_141. Taxonomy (NCBI): domain Bacteria; kingdom Bacillati; phylum Actinomycetota; class Actinomycetes; order Kitasatosporales; family Streptomycetaceae; genus Streptomyces; species Streptomyces sp. GL_141. The sequence continues at coordinate 796,851 of NZ_CM174402.1, read as the reverse complement.
GGAGGGCGCGCGGTCCGTGGCGGAAGCGGAGATCGTGCCCCTGCGGATGGCCTACTCGGAGGAGTCGGCGGCGGAGCTGGCGGAACGGTGGGGGCCCCTGGGCCTGGACGCGGCGTTCGCCTACAACGACGAGTACGCGATGCTGCTGATGCGGGCCTTCCAGGACGTGGGCCTGCGGGTGCCGCAGGACGTGGCCGTCATGGGCGCGGACGATCTGCTCATCGGACGGCTGCTGCGGCCGAGGCTCAGCACGGTGCAGATCGAGATGCCGACGGGCGAGCGGCTGGCGGCGCTGGTGGACGAGGCGGTACGGGAGCCCGCGGCGGCGGTGCGCAGGCACGACCTGATGGCGGCGGTGGCGGTGCCGCGGGACTCGACCTGAGCCTGCCGTGCCGCTCTGCTCCGGCGGGCTGCGGATCTGACCCGGCTGCCGGCTCGTCGCGCGGGTGACGGCCCGGGGCTGCGCCCGGGCTGCTGGGGCTCCGCCCCGGACCCCGCGCCTCCAAGGCCGGCGGGGCTGAAATGGCCCGACGGGCAATCCGGCCCGCCGGCTCGGACGTACGGCAGGCGCAGGTCCGGGCCCCGGTGAGGGCCGGGGGCCGTTGACAGCGAGGTCGGGGCGACGGAGACTTCGGGCGCGCCCCACCCGGGCGCGGGCGGAGCGTGCGCCGGACCGGACAGCGGTGTCGGTGTGCCGCGCCGCCTCCCGTTCGCTCCGGAGGGACTCCATGAGCATCCGTACCGTCCGCGACGTCTATGTCGTCGACGCCGTCCGCACCCCGATCGGGAAGTTCGGCGGCGCCCTCGCCGGGGTCCGCCCCGACGACCTGGCCGCCCACGTGGTGCGCGCGCTCGTGGACCGTACGCCCGCACTGGACCCGGCCCGCATCGACGACGTCGTCTTCGGGGACGCCAACGGCGCGGGCGAGGACAACCGCGACGTGGCCCGCATGGCGGTGCTGCTCGCCGGGCTCCCCGTGACCGTTCCGGGGGTCACCGTCAACCGCCTCTGCGGCTCCGGGCTCGAAGCCGTCGTCCAGGCGGCCCGCGCCATCGCGCTCGGCGACGCCTCCGTCGCCATCGCGGGCGGTGTCGAGTCCATGAGCCGGGCCCCCTGGGTGGTGCAGAAGCCGGAGCGCGCCTTCCCGGCCGGGCACCAGCAGATGTGGTCCACCACGCTCGGCTGGCGGATGACCAACCCCCGGATGCCCGCGGAGTGGGCCGGGTCCCTCGGTGAGGGCGCCGAGCTCGTCGCCGACAAGCACGGCATCACCCGCGAGGCGCAGGACGCCTTCGCGCTGGAGAGCCACCGCAAGGCCGCGGCCGCCTGGGCCGCAGGCCGGTACGACGCCGAGGTGGTCCCGTACGCGGGCGTGGATCTGCTGCGCGACGAGTGCATCCGCGAGGGTTCCGGCCCGGAGGCGCTCGCCCGTCTGAAGCCCGCCTTCCGCAGCGACGGCACCGGCACGGTCACGGCGGGCAACGCCTCGCCGCTCAACGACGGTGCCGCCGCACTGCTGTTGACGGACGAGGAGGGCCTCGCCGCCACCGGGCGGGAGCCGCTGGCCCGGATCAGCGCTTCGGCCGTCACCGGGATCGAGCCCCAGCTCTTCGGCCTGGGGCCGGTGGACGCCGTCGAGCGGGCGCTCGCCAAGGCCGGCCGCGGTTTCGCCGATCTCGCCGCCTTCGAACTCAACGAGGCTTTCGCGGCGCAGGCGTTGGGGTGCCTGGCCGCCTGGCCCGAGCTGGATCCGGCCGTGGTCAACCCGCGCGGCGGGGCCATCGCGATCGGGCACCCGCTCGGTGCCTCGGGCGCCCGGCTGGCCGGTTCGGTGGCCCACCAGCTCGCGGCGGCCGGATCCGGTACCGGGATCGCGGCCCTCTGCATCGGGGTGGGGCAGGGGATCGCCCTCGTTCTGGAGCGCTGACCCCGACTCCGTCCGGTCGATCGTTTCCGGTCATAGTCGGGCGGCAACTGCTCGGTAGGGGAGGAGAATTGATGCCTCCGATGCGGTGGGGTGGCACGATGGCGCGTGCTGCCGCCACCCCCCCGCCACGCTCCCCGCATCCGGAGGCCCTGCGCCATGCCGTTCCTCGATCCGACGCTCTGGCAGGACGGACCCACCCTCACCGGAGGCACCGCTCCGGTCCTCGAACCCGCCACCGGCCAGACCCTCGCGACCATCGACCTGGCCGCCCCGGCCGATGTGGCGGAGGTCGCCGTACGGGCCCGCGCGGCCCAGCGGGACTGGGCGCGGGCCACCCACATGGAGCGGGCGGCCGTGCTGCGCCGGGCCGGTGACCTGTTTGCCGCCCACGCGGAGGAGCTGCGCGACTGGCTGGTCCGCGAGTCCGGATCCATCCCCGGCAAGGCCGACTTCGAGCTGCACGTCGCCGCGCAGGAGTGCTACGAGGCCGCGGCCCTCGCCTCGCGTCCGGCCGGGCAGGTGCTGCCGAGCGAGGCCCCGCGGCTGTCCTTCACGCGCCGCGAACCCGTCGGTGTGGTGGGGGTGGTGGCGCCCTTCAACGCGCCGCTGATCCTCTCGATCCGCTCGGTCGCGCCCGCGCTCGCCCTCGGCAACGCGGTGCTCCTCAAGCCGGACCGCCGGACCGCCGTCAGCGGCGGGCTCGCCCTCGCCGCCGTCTTCGCGGCGGCCGGCCTGCCGGGCGGGCTGCTGCACGTCCTGCCCGGCGGCGCGCAGACGGGCGCGGCCGTGGTCGCCGATCCCCTGGTCAGGGTCGTGTCGTTCACCGGGTCCACCGCGAGCGGCCGGGCCGTCGGTGAGCTGGCGGGGCGTCACCTCAAGCGCGCCCACCTGGAGTTGGGCGGAAACTCGGCGCTCGTCGTGCTCCGTGACGCCGACGTCGGGGCGGCCGTCGCGCAGGCGTCCTGGGGCTCCTTCTTCCATCAGGGCCAGATCTGCATGACGGCAGGCCGCCACCTCGTGCACGCCTCGCTCTACGACGAGTACGTGGAGCGGCTCGCCGCGCGCGCGGACGAGCTCGCGGTCGGGGACCCGTACCGCGAGCGGGTGCACCTGGGGCCGCTCATCGACCGGTCCCAGCTGGACCGGGTCCACGGCCTGGTGGAGGCCAGCACCGCGCAGGGCGCCAAACTCGTCACGGGCGGCGCCCACCAGGACCTCTTCTACCGGCCGACGGTGCTGGCGGGTGCGGGCGACGACAGCCCCGCCTACGCGGAGGAGGTCTTCGGGCCGGTGGCGCCCGTACGGTCCTTCGCGACGGAGGACGAGGCCGTGGAGCTGGCCTCCGCCGGCCCCTACGGGCTCTCCCTCGGGATCGTGACCGGCGACGCGGCGCGCGGGCTGGAGCTGGCGGGGCGTATCCCGGTCGGGATCGCGCACGTCAACGACCAGACGGTGAACGACGAGGCCGTGGCCCCCTTCGGCGGCGTCGGCGCGTCCGGCACCGGCGCCCGCTTCGGCGGCGAGGCGAACCTCGACGCCTTCACCGAGCTGCGCTGGACCACGCTCCGAGCCACCCCGGGCGGCCATCCGTTCTAGAGGGCTCCCCGGATCCAGGGAGTCTCCCCGGAGGCCCCGGCCTCGGCGTCATGGGCCCATTGTGTGCATGGTGCGCATACTGCGCGGCCAGGAATGCTTCGAGCCGGTCGTTCGTTCAGGGAAAACAAGCAGCACAGCACTCTGGAGGTCTGGAAAACCGTGGCTACTGTCGAACTCACCAAGGAGAACTTCGACCGGACGGTGAGCGAGAACTCGTTCGTCCTGATCGACTTCTGGGCGGGCTGGTGCCGTCCCTGCCTGCAGTTCGCCCCGGTCTACGAGAAGGCCGCCGGGGCCAATCCCGACCTGCTCTTCGCCAAGGTGGACACCGAGGCGCAGCAGGAGCTGGCCGCCGCCTTCCAGATCAGCTCGATCCCGACCCTCATGATCGTCCGGGATCAGGTCGCGATCTTCTCGCAGCCCGGCGCGCTGCCCGAGGCGGCGCTGACGGACCTCATCGCCCAGGCCCGGGCCCTCGACATGGACGAGGTGCGCACGAAGATCGCCGCCGAGCAGGGCGGCGCCGCCGGCGCCACGGCCGAGGAGCCCGGCACGCCGGACGCCTGATTACGTGACGGGCCCCCGCCGGGCGGTGAGACTGGACCGCATGACTGAAGCGGTGGAGTACGACGTAATCGTCCTCGGCGGGGGGCCGGCCGGAGAGAATGTCGTGGACCGGACCCGCGCCGCCGGGCTGAGCACGGCGCTGGTCGAGAGCGAGCTGGTGGGCGGCGAGTGCTCGTACTGGGCCTGCATCCCCAGCAAGGCGCTGCTGCGCCCGGTGCTGGCCCGGGCCGACGCGCGCCGGGTGCCCGGTCTCGCGGGGTCCGCGGCCGGTCCGCTGGACGCGGAAGCGGTGTTCGCGCACCGGGACTACTGGACGGGGAACTGGAAGGACGACGGGCAGGTCGACTGGCTGGAGTCGGTCGGCGCCCACGTGTACCGGGGCCACGGGCGGCTGTACGGGGTCCGCAAGGTCGCGGTCACCAGCCCGGAGGGGGAGCACCACGTGCTCTCCGCCCGGCACGCGGTCGTCGTCGCGACCGGCACCCGGGCCGTGATCCCGGAGCTGCCGGGGCTCGCGGACGCCCGGCCGTGGACCAGCCGCGAGGCCACGTCGGCGCAGGCGGCGCCGGGCCGGCTGCTGATCGTCGGCGGGTCGGTGGTGGCCGTGGAGATGGCCACGGCCTGGCAGGCCCTCGGCTCCGAGGTGACCCTGCTCGTACGGGGTTCCGGGCTGCTGCCGCGCATGGAGCCCTTCGCCGGGGAACTGGTCGCCGAGGCGCTGCGCGAGGCGGGCGCGGTGGTCCGTACGGGGGTGGCCGTCGAGTCCGTCGCACGGGACGGCTCGACCGGGCCCGTCACCGTGGTGCTCGAAGGCGGCGAGACGCTGGAGGGCGACGAGCTGCTGATGGCGACGGGGCGCACCCCGCGCACCGAGGACATCGGGCTGGACACCGTCGGGCTCGCGCCGGGCGGGTGGATCGGGGTGGACGACAGCTGCCGGGTTCCGGGGATCGACTGGCTGTACGCGGTCGGCGACGTGAACCACCGGGCGCTGCTCACCCACCAGGGGAAGTACCAGGCCCGGATCGCGGGCTCCGTCATCGCCGCCCGGGCGGCGGGCAACGCCCCGCTCGACACCGGCCGCTGGGGCGCGCACGTGGCGACCGCGGACACGGACGCCCTCCCGCAGGCCGTCTTCACCGACCCGGAGGCCGCGTCCGTGGGCCTGACCCTGGCGGAGGCGGAGCGCGCCGGCCACCGGGTCCGGGCCGTGGATTACGACCTCGGCAAGGTCTCCGGAGCGGGCCTGTACGCCGACGGCTACCGCGGCCGGGCCCGCATGGTGGTGGACCTGGACCGCGAGATCCTGCTCGGCGTCACCTTCGTCGGGCCGGGCGCCGCCGAGCTCTTGCACGCGGCGACCATCGCGGTCGCGGGCGAGGTGCCCGTCGACCGGCTGTGGCACGCGGTCCCGTCGTTCCCGACGATCAGCGAGGTCTGGCTGCGACTGCTGGAGACGTACAGGGGCTAGGTACCGCCGCTACGTACGAACAGGGGCGTTGGGCGGGGCCTCGCGAGAACGCTGAAAGGCAGTGGGAGGATCGGAACCCGGACGTGGAGCCGGACGGAGCGTCAAAGCCGTCCGTCCATGCAGCCCAGTTGGTGACCGGCCGCAGGGGAGCCTTCGATGGTGTTGCGGTCGTAGTGGACCTTCTGGACAGTCACCGGGCTGGTGCCGAGCGCGACGTCGAACATCGCGTCATGTCCGGCAACACGTTCGAGACGGGCTCCCGGAAGGGCAGTGGCGAGGGTGATCGCGCCGTATTCGGCGCCCGGGGCGTAACGGATGACGGGCGGGCCGGCGGGGCGCGTGGCCGGTGCCGTCGCGGAGGTGTCGGTGACTTGGAAACCGGCGGCTCGCAGAGCCGGCGCCACAGCGGCGTCGTCTACGCGGGCTTGCACCTTTTCCGGTCTGGCGGGCGTACCGGACGCCGGCTGGATGCGGGTGTCGCCTGTGATGGGCTTGTCCGCGGCGAGGGCGGACCACAGTGCGTCGGAGCGGGTTGCATCCCACAGCAGCGTCGAGCCGACTCCCGGGACCCGGTGGTCGAACACGCTGATCGGGACGGTGGCGAACTCCCTCTGGCTGGGCTTCAGCCGGCCCAGGGCCCAACCGATGCGGACCAGATCCTCCAAGCTGGTCCCGGGGTCGGTACGGACGGACTTCAGCAGGGAGCGCGCGGTCCGTGCGGCGGCGAGGGGGCCGGAGAGGGCATCACGGGCGGTCAGGCGTGCAAGGAGGTCGGTGGTGAAGCGCTGCTGCCGTCGGACGCGGCCGAGATCGCCGGGGTGGTTGATGTGGCGGGCGCGGACGTAGCGGAGGCTGCCCCGGCCGTCCACCTCGTGGACGCCGGCGGTGACATCGAGGCCGGAGTTGACGTCCTGGAGGGGCTTGTCGGTGCAGATGACCGCACCGCCGAGGGAGTTGACCGCCTGTTCGAAGCCGGTGAATCCGGTTTCGAGGTAGTGGTCGACGCGCAGGCCCGTGACCTTTTCGACGGTGCGGATCGTGAGGGCGGCCCCACCGATGGCATAGGCGCCATTGATCTTGCCTGAGCGAGCGGGCGTCTTGTCCTCGGGGTACGTGACGTAGGAATCACGGGGGATGGAGACGACACTGGCGCGCCGTTCGTCGGCGGACACGTGGACGAGCATCATCACGTCGGTGCAGTTGCACCCCTTGCCGCCGACGTTGAGGCGGTTCTTCTCGGCCTTGGACAGGCCTGCCCGACTGTCGATGCCGACGACGAGGATGTTGGTACCGGCCCCCGGTGTGCGGGCGGATGTGGGGTGGGCGGCGGGGGCGAGTGCGGTGAGCGCGACGAGGGTGGAGAGGGCGACGAGAGAGGTACGGAGTCTGCGCATGACGGCCTTTCGGGGTGTACACGCTTCGCGGAGTCCGGGTTCGGGCCGGGGGAACTACGGGGCGGGAGTGGCGGCCGCCGGGCTTGCCGGGTAGTGGTCGGCCACGTTGTCGGCCGCCGGGCGGCAGGTCCCGGCCGGGCCCTGCGCGAAGGCGCGCAGGACGTTCTCGGTGACGACGCGGGTGAACGTGCCGGCCCGCGCGTCCAAGCCGTGGTGGGCCGCGCCGGGCCCGCCGGCGTCCAGTGCCTCGACCCAGCGCATGGTGCCGGTGGCGAAGACTCCTGCGCCGCCGGGCAGCGTCAGGTAGGCCGAGTTCGCGTGGGCCCGGCGTCCTTTGCGCACCACCGGGGAGTGCGAGAGGATCTCGATCGGTCTCGGGGTGGGATGTCCGGTGTTGACCCGGTCGTACTCGACCCCGACGAGGTGGGGGATGGACTCGCCGAGCCGGGCACCGGTCCCCGCGAGCAGCCAGTGGTGGGGGTGGGTGACGACGTAGGGGGCATCGACCGGGTAGCCGGAATAGATGACTCCGAGAAGCTTGCTCTCGGCATCGGCCGCCGGGGAACTCCGGAAGTCGTTGGTCGGCGGTAGTCCGCGCTGGTGGCCCGGGTCCCGGGCGTAGTCGTCCTTGTAGCAGACCACGATCCGGTGGGAGCCGAGCGGGGAGGGCTCGTAGCGGATGCGGCGGTAACAGCAGTTGGCGCCCAGGACCGCCAGATTGGTACCGGTGTCTCGCGCTGCGGCCACATGAAGCCGTTGCTCCGGGCTCCAGTACTCGTCGTGTCCCAGGGAGAGGATCGCGGCCGCCCCGCACAGGAGTTGCGGGTCCCGTGCGATGTCGGGTCCGGTGGCGTAGGCCAGGGCAAGGCCCATGCGTTCGGCGAGTGCGACGAGCGGGGCTTCGTAGACGAGGAACTGACCGGATCCCCGGCCGCCGGCGTAGGGGCGGTCGAAGGAGACGGCCAGCGAACGCGAGGCCTTCTTCCCGGTGGTCCCCTTGTAGAGGTCGGCGCCGCCCCAGCGGTTGTACGCCTGCCAGGTCGCCACGGAGTTGACGATCACCAGGCGGCCGGTGGTGGAGGCCGAGCGGATGGTGAGCGGCACGTATCGCTGCGCACGGCCGTCGCCGGTTTCCAGGCGCAGGAGATAGCACCCTTCGGGCCATTCGGCGGTGTCCAGCCGGGCAGAAGGCTGCCAGTCGGCGTGGGGCATGCGGGTCTCGGCGTCGGTCACGGCCCGAGGCTGCACTGCTCCGGGCAGCGGCGAGGACCGCCACACCAGGCGCCCCCGGGTGCCGCCGTACCAGCCCATGCGGAACGCGGAGACGGTGTAGCTCGTCGCGGTGGTCGATACGTGCAAGTCGACTGGTTCGCCGGGCAGAACGCTGACCCGGCCGGCGAAGCCCTCGATGTCCCCGGCCGCTCCCGTACGGGTCACGCGCCAGTCGGCCGTGCCGGTGAGGGCGTTCTCCGCCGCCACGTCGATGCCGCAGCGCGGGACGGCGTGCGCGACGGCGGCGGCGCCAGGGAAGCGGGCGGCACCCAGGGACGCGACGGCGAGTGCGAGGAGGCGTCTGCGGTCGGTCGAGAGGGGAGGAGGGCCCGTCCCCGCACCTTCGGCCGCCTGCGACTGCTCCATTCACCTCTCCCGGGTACCTTCTCCGCTGCCTGACTCCTTCGTAGCCAACACCGCGGCCTCTTCACGAGAGGGGCTCGCCGTCGAGGAGGGATCGGCCCCTGGAAGAGTCAATGCCGCTGATCCACACGGCCCATCGGAGGTGTGCTTCCAGGGGTACGCGGATCCGGCAGTCCGCGCTGCCGACCGGATCGCACCGGGATCGAGCGGCGCTCCGAACCTCACGGACCTGAAGGGGAACGTGTGGTTCTCCGTCCGTGCGCCGATCGCCACTCGCTCGCCGGAGCAGAACGCGCCCTGGTACATCGTGGCTTCGGTGTCCGTGTGGTTCATGGCGTCCTGCACCGCGTCCGGAGGCTGGGCCTCGTCCGCGACGATCGAGGCGTCGATGCACACTCCCACTCGGGGATCGACCAGGGACGCCGTGTAGTCGCCGTGGCCGTGCATCGTGTAAGCGAACCGGAACTCCCCCACCGCCCTGACGACCGGCTGACCGGCTGCCGAGGACCACAGCGCTGACGCGAGCGTCGTGCCGGCCAGCAGGAGACGAAGATGCACGGCATTCCTTTCACGGGGTCGTGAGGGCCGCCGCCTACGATCACGCCCATGCGCGGCCTGGCGGTGCCGGGTGGGTTGACACCCGGCCGGCAGCCTTGCCCGGAAAGCAGAACCCTACGAGGAGCACTGCCGCCGGCCGGGGCGACGCGCCATCTGCTCGGGACCGCTTTGCGGTACGAGTAGGGCGCTCAGCTGTGCTCGAACAGCTTGCGCCAGAAATTGTCGCGCACGTCGTTCAGCCAGTGGTTCCTGTCGCAGTGGAGCTTGGGCATCAGCGGGAAGCGCTGCGGCACGGGGCGACCGCACCACTGGCACGGCCTCGTGCGCCGTGCCGACGAGGCCTGCGGTTGCGCGCTGTTCGGATCGACCATGGGTCCATTGAACCGCCCGGGTGCCGTAACTGCCCGGGTTCTCGTACTCAGTTGCCCGGTCGTTCGTACTCAGGCACGAAGGCACCTCCCCGTACGAGCTCAGGGCGCTGCTCCTCCCAGTGCCCGCAGCGCGAGCGCCCAGCCCAGCCGGGCCTCGCCGGATTCCGCCGACCAGCCGGTCAGTTCGGCGATACGTCCGATGCGGCCCGCACCGTATTCGGGCAGAGCTGCGCGATGAACGCCACCCTGCGCGCCGGTGCCACCCTCGTCCTGCTGCCCCGCTTCGCCGGCCCCACCGCCCTGGACGCCATGATCCGCGAGCGGGTCACCGTGTTCATGGGCGTCCCGACGATGTACCACGCCCTCACCCGGGCCCGCACGGACGACGACCGCCGCCCCGCGGCGCTCCGGGTGTGCGTCTCCGGCGGCGCGGCGCTCCCGGTCGCCCTGCTGGAGCGCTTCGAGGCGGCCTTCGGCACCGAGGTCCTGGAGGGCTACGGGCTGACCGAGACCTCCCCGGCCGCCACCTCAACCAGCACACCACCGGCCGCCGTCCCGGGACCGTCGGCCACCCCGTGTGGGGCGTCGAGGCCGCGATCACCGACCCCGAGCAGGAGGAGCACATAGCGCTCCTGCCGGACGGTGAGGTCGGCGGGGTGCTCAAGCGCGAGCTGCGAGAAGCCCGCGCATGAGTGCGGGCGCCGCCGCGCGGGCAAGGCCCCGGGCATGAGGGGGCAGCGATTGACGCCACGGTCGGGGCGGTGTGACGATGCGCCGATGTCGGACCTGCACGCCCGGATGGCCGCCCGCGTCGGTGACCTCACCGCCGTGGTGGTCGCGCGCTGCGCGGCGGAGGCGCCGTTCTACGGGGCGCTGCCCCGCGCCACCCTCCAGGGCGAGGTCGCGCGGTCCATCGCGGCGGTGCACGCGCTGCTGCTCAGGGCACTGCGTGACGGCGGCGGGGGTCCGGTGAGTCCGGGCGACCTGACCCGGCTCATCGAGTGGTCGGCGCGCCGGGCCGAGGAGCGCGTCCCCCTCGAAGCGGTGATCACCGCGTACCTGATCGGCGCCGAGGTGTGGTGGCAGACGCTGACCGAGATCGCGGAGCCCGGCGAGCTGGCCGGAGCGGGCGGCAGGCTCCTCGCCTGCCTGCACGCCGCGCTGCCCGCGGTCGTCCTCGCCCACCAGAACGCCCAGGAGGACCTCCACAGCGAGGACAAGCGGGTACGCCGGGCCCTGCTCGGCGCCCTGCTGGCGGGACGGCCGTACGAGGAGCTGGCCGACGTGGCGCGGGTGTCCGTGGTGGGCGAGCACGAGGTGGTCGCCTTCGCGTTCGAGTCCGACCCGCCGGCGAGACTGGTGCAGTCCTCGCTCGACGCCTTCACCGGGATCCCCGTGCTGATGGACCACGTCTCCTGGATCGCCCTGCTGCCGGGCACCGCCGACGTGCCCGGCCTGGTGGCCCGGCTGGAGACGGACGTGGGGCAGAGCGTGCGCGTCGCCGCCGCCCGCTGCTCCGTCCCGGCCGCCGTCCCGGCGGCGGCGCAGGAGGCCGGCCGCGTACTGGACCTCGTACGGCGTCTGGGGCGCCCGCCCGGGTGCTACCGCCTCGACGACGTGCTGCTGGAGCACCAGATCGCGCGCCCCGGGGACGGCCTCGTACGGCTGGCGGCCAAGCTCGACCCCTTGGAGGAACATCCCTTCCTGCTCGAAACGCTGCGCGTGTTCGTGGAGCGCGGGCTCAACCGCCGCCGGACGGCGTCGGATCTGTGCGTGCACCGCAACACCCTTGACTACCGGTTGCAGCGGGTGAGCACGCTGACCGGCCTCGACCTCGCGGTTCCCGCACAGGCCCGGCTGATCCAGGCGGCGCTCATCGCCAGGGACCTGGCCGGGCCCGCGGATCATCGTGGCACCGCCGGATGACACCCGTCAGCGGTCACAGCCAGGCGCGGAGTTCCTCGTGCCGGGGCGCGAGGACCGGGCCGGAGTCGGGGTGATCGAAGACCATGACGGGCCGGTCCGCGTTCCAGCCCGGCCAGCCCGGGTGCCCCGTGGCGGCGAAGGAGACCCAGGCGCGGTGCATGGCGTCCGCCAGTGGCTGGGGGGCCTCCGGCCCGGTCAGGTCCTCGGCGGCGCGCAGGTTGTCGAAGACGAAGCCGAGTTCCAGCGCGTGGCACGCGCCGAGCCCCATCACGGGCGAGCGCCAGGCGAATTCGTAGAGGAAGGTGCGGTCGGGCCGCGAGTCGGCCAGGCGGTTGAGGGGCCCCCGCAGCAGTAGGTCGGTGGCCATCTCCCCGAGGAGCTCACCTGGTTTGGCGTGCGGCCGGGTGGCTCCGTACAGCCGCGCCACCCGCTGCGGGACACGGAACTTGAGCAGGGCGAGCCGCAGGGTGAGCCGGCTGACGCGGTCCACCGTGCCGCCGGGTACGAACCACAGCCGGTACTCCTCCCGGTTGCAGCCCAGCAGGAGGTCGGCCCGGGGAAGGGGCGGGTCGGCGGGCACGAGGTCGCCGTCGGCCACGATGTGGAACCCGGGACCGCCGCCGATGGGGTCCGACCGGTCGACCACCGCGGCCTGCGCGTCCAGCAGCAGGTTCCGGTCCACGCCCGCGAACGCCTCGGCGGTGGCCGGGATCCGCAGTCTCCTCGCCATCGCCCGCACCGGCTTCGCGCCCTCGCGGCGCGACACGGTGTGCGGGGGGCCGCTCTGCAGGATCGCCCGGCGGAAGAGCCCGGACGCGGCGGGGCTGGTCATGAGGGCCGCGACGCTGATGGCCCCGGCGGACTCCCCGCACACGGTGACGTTCGCCGGATCCCCGCCGAAGGAGGCGATGTTGTCGCGGACCCAGAGCAGGGCCGCGACCTGGTCGAGGAGGCCCCGGTTGGCGGGGGCGTCGGGGAAGACCCCGAACCCCTCGACGCCGAGCCGGTAGTTGACGGAGACGAGGACCACCCCGTCGCGCGCGAAGGCGCGTCCGTCGTAGAGCGGCAGGCTCGCCGAGCCGTTGCGCAGGGAACCGCCGTGGATCCAGACCATGACCGGCAGCCGGCCCTCGCCGACGGACGGCGTCCAGACGTTGAGGTTGAGACAGTCGTCCCCGGCGATGCAGGGGTCGGGTATCAGCCGGTCGAGGGGCGGACGGTAGGGGCGCTTGGGGGCGGTGGGCCCGTACTCCAGCGCGTCCCGCACCCCTTCCCAGGGTTCGACCGGGGCGGGAGCGCGGAAGCGGTGGGCGCCGAAGGGCGGAGCGGCGTACGGGATGCCGAGGAAGGTGGCGATCCCGTTGTGGAAACGGCCCCGGACCTTGCCCTGCCCGGTGGCCACGATGAGGTCCATCGCAGTCCTTTCGCGTTTCGTGTGAGGAGGGCCGCCCGCCCCGGCCGTGACAGCGCCGGGGACGGGCGGATACGTGTGGATCGGTCGGCCACCGGTCAGGGCGCAAGAAGTCCTCGGGGACGGTTCACTGGGCGACGAGGCCGTTGCGGCGGACGTCGGACCAGGTGCCGCTGTCGGTACAGATCCCGCAGCCGGTCCCGAAGAACTGGGCACGCGCGGCCTGGTCTCCCATCAGGTGCGCCCTGAACCAGGCGGTGGTGGGCGCGGCGAACGGGCCCGGGTCGCCCACGACCGTGAAGTGGTCGGCGCCGCGCAGTTCCCCGTAGACGGCCGGGATGTGGTCCGCGGCGTCGTAGAAGGCCTTGACCAGGAAGGGGAAGACGATGCTGTCCTTCTGCCCCGCCAGGAGCAGCGCGGGCACGCGCACGTCGTCGATGTCGGCGAGCGGCCCGGGCTGGATGGGCAGGATGGTGTCGATGCGCGGGTCCGCGCCGACGACGATGGCGGCGGCTCCACCCTGCGAGTGACCGGACGCGCCGATGTGCTCCAGATCGACGTGGTCGTGGAAGGCGCTGCCGGGGTCGGCGTTCCGGCGGGCGAGCAGGTCGATGCCGGCGCGCATGGAAACGCCGAGGTTCGACTGGGGGGTGTTGGCGGCCGCGACGATGAAGCCCTGACTGGCCCAGTGCAGCAACAGGTCGCGGTAGACGACTGGAAAGGCGAAGGTGCCGTTTCCCCACACGATCACGGGGTGGCGGCGGCCGCTGGTCGCGATGTCGCGCGGGTAGTAGAGGGTGGTCACGACCCCGACGTCCACCGCGGTGGCGTAGGGGCCGGAAGCGCCGTAGTCGGCCGCGACCGCTTCGGAAGCGGAACCGGTGGGCGCCGCTGCCGCACCCGCGCCGCCGGAAGCCGTCAGCACGAGCACGAGCGAGGTCAGAGGTACGAGCAGCCTTCTCCAGAGCACGGTCGACTCCCGATGCCGTCACGGTGAACCGGATGTCACATCCGGCTCACACCTTGTTTGATCGCACATCCTGAAGCACGGTTCGGGGCCCGTCTCTGCGCAATCGCGGCAAGCGGCGCGGCGAGAGTTCGTGCAACCTGCCGAGAGGCGACGGTGTGCAGGGGGTGCCATGCTCGGTTCCGCCGCTGCGGTTGGAGGTCGGCTGGACGCTCGAGGACGGCCTGAGCGCTACCTGAGCAGCTCCCACAGCTGCTGGACGCACAGCACCACGAACAACAGGCCGGCGGCCCCCAGCATCGCGTTGCTCAGCAGGCCGTTGCGCCACTGGGCCGGTGTGCGTGAGGAGTTGAGCAGCCACAGCAGTGTCAAGGCGAGGAAGGGCATGAAGAGTGCGCCGATCACTCCGTACACGACGATGAGACCGAAGGGCTGGTCCAGGAAGAGCAGGCTGATGGGTGGGAAGGTGAGCCAGAGCAGATAGACCCGGAAGGGCAGGGACTTGGCCGGGTTCGTCCCGGCCGGGACGAGGGAAGGCCGGAACTTCGTGGCGAAGTCGGCGAACATCAGGCTCACTCCGTGCCACACGCCGATCAGCGAGGTGAAGGACGTGGCGAAGAACCCGACCAGGAACAGCTTGGCGGTCGCCCTTCCGTACTGCTCCTCCAGGACGGCGCTCAGATCGAGCAGCCCCTTGTCCCCCTTGGCCAGGGCCACGCCGGACGAGTGCAGCAGCTCGGCCCCGACGATGAGCATGGCCACCACGAAGATCCCGGTGGTGACGTAGGCGACGCGGTTGTCGAGCCGCATCACCTTCATCCAACTCGGGTTCGTCCAGCCCTTCGCGTTCACCCAGTAGCCGTACGCGGCGAGGGTGATCGTGCCGCCCACGCCGCCGATCAGTCCGAGCGTGTAGACCAGGGAACCGTCCGGCAGTACGGGCGCGAGGCCGGCGAAGGCCGCGTCGAGCCGGGGCGTGACGCGGATCGCGAGGTACACGGTGACCAGGAACATGACGCCGACCAGGACGGTCATGACCTTCTCGAAGACGGCGTACCGGTTGAACCAGACGAAGACCAGCCCGGCCAGACCGCACAGCACGGCCCAGAGCTTCAGGTCCATGGTGCCCGGGAAGAGCGCGGCCAGCGGGAGCGCACTGGAGGACATCGCGGCGGCGCCGTAGACGAAGCCCCAGACGACGACGTACCCCGCGAAGTAGACGGTGGTCCAGGAGCCGAGGCTGTGCCAGCCGTCGAAGAGGGTACGGCCGGTGGCGAGGTGCCAGCGACCGGCCGCCTCGGCGAGCGAGATCTTGACGAGGCAGCCGATGACGGCGGCCCACAGCAGTGTGTAGCCGAACTTGCTGCCCGCGAGGAGCGTGGCAACGAGGTCGCCGGCCCCGACACCGGTCGCCGCCACGACGATTCCGGGGCCGATCGATCGCCAACTCGCCTTGCGCGGAGCGTGGGTTTCGCTCCCCACGGTGCCCGTCTCAGTGGTGTCCGTCATCTGTGCCTGCCTTCCCGTTCGCCCCCTGGGTGACGGGAGTCACCAAAACGGTTTGGCGGAGGTCGCGCAAGAGGCCCTCCGCCCCGTGCACCCGCCTCGCGGCAGCCGCGGCATCGTCGCGCAGCCGTTCGGGCCGTCGACACCCCTTGGGCGGAATCGAACGTATGGGTCGAAGGTGATGGCGGCTCGTTCGGCCGATCATGGCCCTTTCGCGCTGTCAGACTCCGGGGAGGGAATGCGCTGGTGGGGCTTGGGCGAGGCGGACTGGGCGTGAAAGAGCATGGTGTGGCTGGTCGTGCCGCTCCGGACAGGGCAGGGCCGGGGGTGACGGACCGCGGAGTCCCGGGCGCACGGGCGGTGACGCAGGATCCGCCGTGCGGGCCGCAGAGCAGTGGCGGATCCGGTGGACAGCGGCGGGAGGAACGGGCTTTGCGTCCGGGGCCGCGGCATGTGGCCTGCGTGATGGACGGCAACGGGCGCTGGGCGCAGCGGCGTTCGCTTCCCCGTACGGCGGGTCACCGGGCGGCGGAGGCCGCGGTCATCGACGTCATCGAGGCGGCCCGGGCCGCCGGTGTGGAGTGGCTCAGCCTGTACGCGTTCTCCACCGAGAACTGGAACCGCCCCGGCAGCGAGGTCGAGTTCCTGATGCGTCTGGTGCGGCGGGTCGTGCGCAAGCACGCGCCGCTGTTGCTCGCGCGCGGTATCCGCTGCCGTTTCCTCGGGGTCAGCGACCCGAGGATCCCCCCTGCACTGGCCCGGGACTTCGAGGACGTGGCGGTACTGACCGCCGAGAACCGGGGGATGACGCTGACCGTCGCCTTCGACCACGGGGGACGCCGGGACATCGTCGAGGCCGCGAGGTCGCTGATCCTCAGCGGGACGCCCGCCGAGGAGGTGACCGAGCGGCTCTTCGCGGACCACTTGCCCTTCCCCGACACCCCCGATGTGGATCTGGTCATCCGCACCTCCGGTGAGCAGCGCATCTCCAACTTCATGCTCTGGCAGGTCGCCTACGCCGAGTGGGTCTTCCCCGAAGTGCTGTGGCCGGACTTCCGGGCCCCCGGCTTCCTGGCCTGCCTGCACACCTACCGGCACCGCGACCGCCGCTTCGGCGGCGTGCCGGCCCGGACGAACGGAGACCCATCATGACCACCGAAACCACGGGAACGGCCGACAAGGCAACCCTGTTCGGGCCGGATTCGCATTTCTGCGCCTTCTTCGACGACCCGCGCTGGGCCTTGGCCATCATCCGCGCCACCGTCCTGGAGGCCGCTCACCCGCAGATCGGTGCCGCCCTCGCGGACAACTCCACCTTCGTCACCCACCCCTGGCGCCGACTGCGCAACACCTTCCTCAGCATGCGGCGCATGTTCGCCGCCGACCCGGCGGAACGCGAACGCGAGGCCGCCCGGCTCAACCGGCTGCACTCCCGCATGAGCGGATCCGACTCCCGTGGCCGTGCCTACGACGCGATGGACCGCGCGACCCGCGCCTGGGTGGTCGCCACCCTCTTCGAGAGCGCCGTCACCATGTGCCGGCTGAGCGGCCAGCCGCTCGACCAGGACACGATGGAGCGGATGTACGCCGAGTACCGTGCGTACCTCGCCGCGCTCGACGGCGACGCCGCGGAACTCCCCGAGGACGTGAACGACTTCTGGCGGTACTTCGACCGCGTCGTCGAGAACGAGCTGGAGAACACCGAGGCGGCCCGCGTCATCCTCTACCGGCTCTTCGACCACCTTCCCGCTCCCGCGCTGCTCGACGGCGCACCGACGCTGTGGGCGGCCGGCCGCGCCGTGGTCGGTCCGCTCCTGGGCGCGATCACCGTCGCCTCGCTCCCCGAGGCCTATCGGCGCCGGGCCGCTCTGCCGGAGATGCCGGGCGCCGAGACCCTCATGCAGGGCGCCTACCTCGCCGCAGGGCTCACCCGATTCCTGCCCGCGGGCTGGATCAATGCCGAGAGCATCATCGAAGCCCTCTCGCTCTCGCCCGACAGCGACGACCCCCGCACCCGCACCGTGGCCGCCCTGCGCGCCCGCATGAAGCGGGCATCGGCCCTGCTCCGCCTCCTCGCACCGCTCACCGGCGACGCCGACTTCGAACCGGCACCGTCGAGGGGGACGGACGGGAACCGACGCTCGGCGGAGGAGTTCTTCCGCCAGGTGCTGGACCAGACGGGCGACGGTCACCTCGACTGGCCCGACCTCGCCGCCATGGCACGCGAGCTCTCCACCCGCCTCGACCTGGACGAACCCGAGGAGACCCGGCTCTACGATGCCTTCGCCGCCTGGTGGCGCGAACTCCAGGCCGCCCTCGACACGGACGGCGACGGCCGCGTCAGCGCCGAGGAGTACGCCACCGCCGTCCCCTCCCTCGCGGGACCCGCGCTCATCCGCGTCGCCGAGGTCCTCTTCGACGCCACCGACAAGGACGGCAACGGGAGCATCGACGCGGACGAGTACCGAACCCTCTTCCGCACCGCCTTCCATCGAGACCTCACCACCGCTGACGGCGCGTACGGCAAGAGCGCCTTCGTCGGCGGCTTCCTGTCCTTCATGTCCGGCCGTCGCACGGGTACGCCGTACGACCCCCTCCTCGCCGACGCCTGACGGGCACGGTTGCACACCGCCTCGAAGTACGAACGGGCCCGTCAAAGTACGAACGGGCCCCGTCGGCGTACGACTGGACGCGCACACGATCAAAAAATATGCTTCGAGCTGATCCTTCAGAACGTCTGAGCGGCCCGGGGGAGGGACGTCGGATCGCTCGACGACAGCGGATGCGGAGCGGTCGCGCCGTTCTGGTGGGAGGGGTCCCTGATGCTCACCGATCGGTTGCGCAGACGCCTGTGGCGGAGGGTTCGCGCCCTCTCGGAGGGGCTGGAACTGCCGGACCCCTTCGACGCCGAGACCTTCCTGGCCCTCCTGGCCGAACGGCGCGGCCGCCCGATCGAGGTCCTGACGGTCGCGGTGGACGCGGCGATCCCGTGCGGTCTGCTGGTGACGACCGACCACGCCGACTACATCCTGTGCACCCCGGGGACCAGCGCACTGCACCGCCAGCACATCCTCGTGCACGAGGCGGCCCATCTGCTCTGCGGGCACGATCGGTTGCCCACCCCCGAGACACCGGGCGTACGCGCGCTGCTGCCCGGACTCTCCCCCGACCTGGTGCGCCGGGTCCTCGGCCGCACCGTGTACGCCGAGCCCGCCGAGCAGGAGGCGGAACTGCTCGCCTCGCTCATCCTGCACCGCGTGCTGAGGGAAGGTTCCGTGCCGGGACGGGACCACGGGCGGGCCGGGACCCTCGTCGGGGCGCCCTCCCGGCGCCCCGAGCGGCCACGTGTCTGACCTGCTCGCGTACCTCCCGGCCGTCGCCGCGCTGTGGCTGGGCTGCTACGAACTCCGGCTGCTGCGGGGCGGAAGCGACTCGCCCTTCGCGGTGCGCCACCTGTGCCGCTTCGGATTCTGCAGGGCCGCGGCGATGGCCCTGCTGGCCGCTCCGACGATGTACCTGGAATCGCTGTGGCCGTGGTCCCCGCAGCTGATCCACCTCCTGGGGCGCGAGATGGAGATGGCCGGCCTCGCCTTCCTCCCGCTGACCGTCATCGAAATCGGCCTGCCCCGGCCCCGGCTGCCGACCGGACGGCTGCACATCGGCGTCACCCTCGCGGCCATCGTGCTGTGCGCGGTGCTGTTCCTCTCCTCCGGCGTACGCACCCGGCACGGCTCGCTCGTCGTGGAGGGGGCCGGAGCGGTGCTCCTCGCCTCCAGCGACGCGGTCTTCACCGGCTACAGCCTGTGGTGCCTGGCCGTGTTCCTGGTCCCGGTGCACCGGTTCGCCCGGGGGCTGGGTCCGGGCGCGCTGCGCACAGGCCTGCGGCTGATCACGGCCAGTGTCACGGTGGGCCTCGTCTGGGCCCTGTGGGGCGTGACGTCGATCGTCACCATGGCCGTGGACAACCGGCAGAGCGCCGGGCTGGACCCGGTGGGCCGGATGCTCGGTCTGTGCTGTCTGGCGCTGGGCGTGCTGGGCGGGACCGCCGGGGGCTGGGTCTCCGGCATCACCGCGGTCGGGCGGTGGCTACGGGCCTACCGGACCTACCGTGCCCTGGAGCCGCTCTGGTCGGCGCTACGGGCCGTTTCCCCCGGGACGGCCCTGGACGTGGGGTGGCCGTCGGTGCGTCTGTTCTCCCTGTACCGGTCCGAATTCGCCCTCTATCGACGGGTGATCGAAATCCGGGACGGCTACCTGGAACTCCGCTCCTTCGTTCCCCCCGACGCCCGGGCACTGGCGGACGCGGCGCTGGCCCGGTTCCCCGTGCCCCCAGCGGGCCGCGCGGCGATGGCCGAGGCCGCGGTCATCGCCGCCGCACTGGAGTGCGCCAGGATCGGCCCCGGCGCCTCCGGGGACCGGGACGTCGGGCTCGCCTACCCGGGCGGTTGTTCGGTGGTGGAGGAGGAGGCGGCGTGGCTGGTCCAGGTGTCCGAGGCGTTCACCGTGGCCGGGCTGGTGGAGCACATGCGCCACCGGGTGGGCCGCTCCTAGGACGGGATGAGCGTCGGTCCCGACAGGGCGGTGGTGGACGGAGGAAAGGCCGCGCGGAGGAACAGGGGCGGTTCCGGTGACGGGCGCGGGCCGGAGTGGTGCATCCAGCTCGCTATCTCCACTCGGGAACAACAGCCCAGCTTCTTCATCGTGTCCCGGATGTGGTTGACCACGGTCCACTCCGAGATCGCCAGCCGGTGGGCGATCTGCCGGTTGCTCAGACCGGCCGCCACCAGGCGCGACACCTCGGTCTGGCGCGGCGTCAGAGGGCCGATCCGGGTGCGGGTGTCCGGGGATAAGTGGCCCGCGGGCGCGGCGGCGGGAGGGGCGGGGGCCGGGACGAGGGAGGCCAGAAGGTCCGGGAGCGACGCTTGGGAACCCTCGACCAGGGCGCGGGAGAGGGCGGCCTCGCCCAGCAGCTCCCGCACCGGCTCCTCCAGCCGGGCCATGGCGAAGTCGGGCGTGCCCGCCTCCTCCGGGAACGCGGCGCGCCAGGTGTGGAAGGCACCCAGGCCGCGGGCGGTGCCGATGGCGCGTTCGACGACGTCGGGCAGGGCGGGACTGCCCAGCGTGGTGGCGATGGCGCCCAGGACGGCCGGCGGCCCCAGCGCGCGCAGGGCCGACAGGGCCCGCTCGCAGTAGTGCGCCGTGGCCTGCGCGCGTCCCTCCGCGGCCGCGAAGACGGCCAGGTGAAGCAGGGCGGTACCGGCGGCGAGCGTGTCGCGCCCCTGCTGGGCCGCGGCCAGCACCTCCAGTGCGGTGGCCGCCGCGGCCGCCGTGTCGCCGAGGCGGAATCCCGCGAGTGCGGCCTCCAGCGACACGTAGCGGGCCTCGTGGCGGTCGCCGTCGGACCGGTGCCGGTCGGCCGCCTCGAGGAGCAGGGCGGCGCCGCGGCGGGGGTCGGTGGCCAGGACGCACAGGGCCCGCAGTCGCGTCACCCGCGCGGACAGCCCTGCGGCTTGTGCGGCATCCGGCGTGATCCGGTCCAGCAGGTCCGTGGTGGCTTCGGGCTGGCCCGCCAGGATGCCCGCCTCGCCGAGCAGCAGGTCGACGCGGATCCGGTCGCGCCGGCCGGTCGCGGTCCACGACGGGTCGGGGAGGGGGCGCCCTTCGGCCCAGCTGCTCCAGCCGCCCGTTGACCGCCAGTAGACGCGGATGCCGTCGACGAGGTCGAGGGCCTCGCCGGTCCGCCCGTGCCGGAGCAGCGTCTCCAGTGCCGTACGGAGGTTGCGTTCCTCGCTCCAGAAGGCGATCAGGCCCGAGCGCTGGTGCCCCGAGGTGATCCGGCCGGCGGCCGCGCGGGCCAGGGCCGCGTAGTAGCGGGCGTGTGCCAGCCGGGCCGCGGTGTCCTCGGGCGGCGACAGCCTGCGCGCGGGCCCGTCCGGGGGCAGCCGCAGCCGGAACCGGGCCGTGCCGTCCAGGCGGCCGGACGGCAGGGTGGAGGCGGTGAGCAGATGGCCGCGCAGCAGGGTCTCCAGCGCGGAGGAGAACTCCTCCGGCGCGACGGCCGTGATGTGGCGCAGCGCCTCGGGGCCGAAGCCGCCGCTGAACACCTGGCAGTGGGACAGCAGCCGGACCGGGGTCCCGCCGGCCGTCCGGGGAGGGGTGCCTTGCGGATCGCCGTCCGGCGCCGCGGAGGGGTCGCGGTCCTCGGCGTGGACCGGGTACGGGACGGTCCGGTCGCCGAGCGAGGCCCACGCCACCTCGGGGCTCTCCAGCGCGGCGACCCGCGCGGTGCGGCAGAGCGCGCCGGGGTTGCCGCCCACCTCGACGCAGGTCCGGGCGATGACCTGCTGGTTGTGTAACTGGAGGGAGAACGCGGGGTTGATGGTGCGCAGGCAGGCGAGGTACACCTGCACGGAGGGAACACGCGCCAGTGCGGCGAGATCCAGCGCCGAGCAGTCGAGCGGCACGGGCAGCGGGTCCACCGGGAAGGGGACGAGGCCGTGGCCCGCGGGGGGCTGGCGGGCCGTGCCGAGAACCACGACGGACGCGACCGCGCAGGCCCGCAGCAGCCGGTGGTGGTCCGAGCGGTCGAGGTCGTCGACGAGCAGGAGCGGCCGGGCCCCTCCCTCGGCCAGACCCGCGGTGAGGTCGGCGAGAAGGCCGAGCGCGCTGTCCGTGCTGTCCGCGGAGGGCTCGGCCGCGGTGTCGACGCGCACGGTGGTGGCGCCGGTCGCCGCGCGGTACGCGGCCGCCGCCTCGGCCGCGAGCCGCGTCTTGCCCGCGCCCGGGACACCGGTCAGCAGCACTCCGGGGGTCGACGGATCCGTCAGCAGCGCCGACAGTGCGGCGATCTCGGCGTCCCGTCCGACCATGTCGGCGGGGAACGCGGTGGGTGGGCGTGCGGCGGACGGGCGGGTGTTCTTCACAGACGAGGGCGCGGGGATCGTCAAGGACGGCTCCGGGAGGTGGACCCAGGCGGGTGGGGACAGCCAGGCATTTCATCTGAGATGAACAACCATGTCGCGGTTTTCATATCCGTATACCACTTCAGCATGGCTGTCGACTTCGAGGGTGTCAACTACACTGAAAAGCAACGGACTTGGCTTCGCTCGTGCGGGTAGGCGTACTGGAGGGCGGCGGCCGGAGGGAGCAGGCGGTGGCCGAAACGGAACCCACGCCGACGTCACTGAGTCGGAAGATCGACGGACTCTTCCGGCTCGCCCGCAGGCCCGACGGCCTGTCGTTCAGCAACGAGGAGGTCGCCACCGCGTGCCGGGAGGCAACCGGGGTGTCCTTCTCGACCACGTATCTCTGGCAGTTGCGCACCGGGCGCAGGAACAACCCGACCAAGCGTCATCTGGAGGCCCTGGCCGACCACTTCGAGGTCCCGGTCGCCTACTTCTTCGACGACGAGCACGGTGCGAAGATCGCCGCGGAGATCGAACTCCTCGGCGCCCTGCGGGACGCCGGGGTGCGCAGCGTGGCACTGCGTGCGGTGGGGCTCTCCTCCGAGGCGCTCGGCACCGTCAGCGACCTCATCGACGTGATCGCCGTCCGTGAGGCGGCCCGCCGGCGTGCCCGCGGCGCGGGGGAGGCCCCGCCCGCGGCGGAACCCCGCGACGACCGGCTCTGAGGGCCGGCCGCACGCGTGCGGGACGGCCGTCCGGGCGGCGGGCGGGTGCCGGGGCGGCCCCGGTCACTGCGGAGGGTCGGCGGGGCGGCGCAGGAAGAAGCCCGCCACGGAGCCCCGGACCCGGTCCCCGGCGTGCGGCTCCACCTTCTTGATCATGTGCGGTACGCCCGACCGCAGGACGACCAGTCGGTTGGGGTGCGGGGCGACGTAGTGTCCGACCCGCGAAGTGAGGTGGGCGTTCTGGTCGGCGGACCGCGCCCCCGGTGTTCCGCTGGAGACGAGCAGCTCGGCGCCCCAGGGCGCCTGCCACTCGGGGTGCGCGTAGAACACGAACGAGGCGGCCCGGTCGCCGGAGTCGTCGTGCCAGGCCAGTCCGGAGCCCTGCGGGTAGAGGAAGGGGCGGCAGGTGAAGGCGTGCCAGTCCGTTCCGAACCGCCCGGTCCACGGCTCGATGTGGCTTGCCTCCTCGGCCAGTTGCTTCACCACGGCGTCGGTCGCCCCGCCGGACGGGTGCGGAGCGTGGTCGGCGAAGCGTCCCGCGAAGTGGCCTTCCGGGTCGTTCAGCGTGCCGGGCCCGCTGAGGGGACTGCCGTCCAGCAGCCCGTAGACCTTGTTCCACGACCCGTCCCGGCGCCCGTGTACGAAGTGGTAGTCCTCGGTGCGCAGTTGCTCCCACAGCGTGGCCGCGGCCTCTGGGGCGAGGAAGTCGTCGAAGACGGCGAAGTCATCCGTGCTCCAGGTCAGTTCCATGGGTGTCCTCCGGAGATGGGGCAGGCGGTACGGCAGGGGGAGGGGGAGGGGAGGGGTGCGCGGGCGGGGCGGACGCGGTCAGGCGAGGGCGGTCTGGAGGCCCCCGGTGCCCACCGGGACGGGGGGCCGGGCGGCAGCCTCCCGGAGCAGTCGCCGCGCCATGTCCGCCGCCCGCGTGTCGTCCGAGCCCAGCACCAGCCGCAGCATCTCGGCCGCGGGCCCGGAACGCCTGTGCGCGAGGTGCACGGTCGCCACGTTGAGGGGGCGCAGCCAGTCCGGCTGCCGGGCCTCCTTCACCGGCCCCTCGTCGATGAAGGTCACTCCGGGGTAGCCGGACAGCCGGTCGGCGAGGTGGGCCGCCAGCTCCCGGGGCGGCATCGGCTCGCAGTACACCAGCGGTGTCAGCAGGTCGGCCGCGGAGACGGTGCGGGGTGCGGCGCCGCCGGTCGGGGAGAGCGGCCCGTCCGCCCGGTACAGGTGCCGGGGGTCGAGGGGGGTGCGGGCCAGCGGGGTGTGCGGGTAGACCCGGAGCCCGCAGGAGTAGCCCACCGACACGCCCCGGTCGGCCAGCCGGCGGATGTGGCGGATCGCGTTCTCCAGGGTGGCGGCCGTCTCGCCGGGCTGGCCGAACAGCACCCCGATCTGAACGTCCATCCACTCGGGACGGCGCCGCAGCAACAGGCCGAAGGTGTCCTCGACGTCGGACATCCGGTAGTTCTTGTGGTGCCCGCGCAGCATCCGGTCGTCGAAGGCGTCCACCGAGAAGCTCGGACGCACGCAGCGGGACCGGATCAAGGAGTCCATCAGCCGCTCGGAGAACGGCCTGACGTTGAAGTAGCCGTGCCAGCTGATCACTTCGCCGTGGCGGCTGCCGGCCAGTGCCTCGCACACCTCGGTCAGCGCCCCTTCGTAGGGCAGGTTGACCTCGGGGGCGGCCAGATGGAAATGGGTCAGCCCGTACTGCTCGACGTAGTGTTCCGCCTCGGCGGCGACGGCCCGGGCGGGGCGCGCGTCCACCCGGCCGACGTTCAGCGGATCGACGCAGTACGAGCAGCGCAGCGGGCAGCCCGCGTGGCTGCGCAGCGCGGTGGGGATGCCCCGGGCCTTGGCGAACAGCACGTACTCCGGAGCGATATGCGGCAGCGCGGTGGTGGGCCGGGACACCACGTCGGGCTGTGGCCGAAGGCCGGGACCCAGGGCTCCGCCGGCGCTGCGCACCAGGCCGCCGGGGAGCGTGGACAGCGTCTCGGCGACCACCTGCCGCACGCCCCGTGCGCCGCCGTCTGCGACCACGCGCGCCAGCAGGGCGGTGAACGCGGTCTCACCGGGACCGGCGAGTCCGAAGTCCAGTCCGAGCCGGTCCATCACCTCCACCGGGCAGGAGGTGAACGCCGCGCCGCCCGCCACCACCGCGAGTCCGGGGTCCCAGGCGCGCAGCGTCGCGGTCAGCTCGGCGATGGGCGCCAGGTAGTCCACCACGTCGATCCACCGCCCGTCCGCGCCGGCCTCCGTGTCGCAGGCGACCACGGCGTTGTCGATGTTGCGGATCGACAGGGCGACGAGGTCGGGCCGGGTCCGGTCGAGCACCTCGGTCAACAGGCCGGTGTGGTCGAGCGATTCGAGGAACGGGTTGCACACGGACACCTCGACCGGCAGCCCGCTCTCGGTGACCGCGGCCCGCAGGATCTCCAGTCCGTACGGGCCGACCGGCAGCACCTGGTGGGGGTTGGCGTAGAGCAGGAGGACGCGCACGGGCGGCTGCTTTCTCGGAAGTTCCCTCGCGGGGGACGGGGCGTGCGGTGGGGCGGTGCGTACCGCTAGGGCTGCGGGGCGCGCACGCCCAGGTCCTGTTTGGCCTCGATGGCCCGCTGGAGCGCGGTCAACGCCCGCCCGGCCACCGGGAGTCCGGTACGGCCGGCGAGGACGGCGCTGAAGAGCAGCGGTGTGATCACCGCGCCGCTGCCGCGCACCTGGCCCAGATGGCGGACCACGGCGTCCAGGTGCGTCGCGGCCGGCTCCGGATCGCCGGCCCGCAACGCCCGTACGGCGCGGGCCTGCAGGGCGACGGTGTACTCCGCCCAGGCCTCGGGGGCCGGCACGGCCACCTCGTCGAGCACGGGCCCGCCCCGCGCGCCGCCGGACCGTCCTTCGCCGGACGCCTCCCGGGCCAGCTCGGCCTGCAGACAGGACAGCGACGCCTGGCGGACCATGCCGAGGGCGGCGCAGCGATCACCCTGGGCGGTCCACCAGTCGGCCGCGGTACCCCAGTCTCCGGACCGGGCCGCCAGGACGGCGCGCCAGCCCGCGATGGTCGCGGCCCCGGTGCCCTGGCCCAGATCGCGCAGCACCTCCTCGGCCTCGTCCATCGCGGAGTCGGCCGCCGCCCGGTCGCCGGACATGTGGCGCACCAGCGCCAGCGCGACGCCGGTGGCCGAGCTCAGCAGCCGGGAACCGGCGACCTCCTGATGCAGCCGCTCGCAGTCGGCGAGTGCGGCGGGGACCGGGGTGTCGCCGTTGACCAGGGCCATCGCCAGGTTGGCGTAGACCTCGGTCAGACCCAGGCAGGTCCCGGCGCCGTCGGCCGACCGCAGCGCGGAGCGCAGCGCCCGCTCGGCGGCGGGGTGATCGCCCGCCCGCAGGGACTGGAGCCCGGCGTACAGGTGCGCCCCGACCCGGGCCTCGGGCTCCGGGGAGGCGACCGCGGCGAGGTAGTGCGGATCGTCCGGTACGGGGGGCACGTCGCCGGTCAGGTAGGTGCGGGAGTACAGCGAGTTGAGGCGGGCGCGGATCCGGGCGGCCGGGGCGGCCCGGCCGGGGTCCGACAGCACGCGCTCGACGCGTTCGAGGGCGGCCTGCGGCATTCCCTGAGTGCCGAGGGCGTACGCCTCCAGGACGTCCAGGTCGTGGCCCCGCGCCCGGTCCGCCTCCGCCAGCGCGCGGGCCCGTCCGGTGAGCGTCAGCACCAGTTCGGGTCGCCCACGGGAGAGGGCGAAGCGGGCGGCGACGCCGAAGGCGGCCACGGCGGACTCGGCGGCCCGGGCCGTCCGGTCGGAGCCGGGCTCCACCCCGCGCCACGCGCCGTGCGCCGCCTCCCAGTGCCGGGCCAGCAACCCGGCGACGGCGGGACGCCGTTCGGCCACCGGTTCCAGGGAGCGGGCGAGCCTGGCGTGCACGTCGGCGGACTCGGAGAGCGTCAGCCGTCGCAGTGCCACCTCGGCCACGACCGGAAAGGCCGGGGCCAGCCGGCCCTTGTGGGCGTCGGCGGACTCCACCAGCCCGGCTTCGAGGAGGCAGGCCGCGGCCGCGGCGACCCGGTCGGGGTCCATCAGGGCGCCCAGGTCTTCCAGGGACAGGTCCCGGCCGGCGGCGGCGAGCAGCGTCAGGAGTTCCCGTGCGTCGGTGTCCAGCTCGTCCAGCCGGGCACCGAGCGCGGCGTGCGCGCTGGGTGGCGCCCAGTCGTCGCCGGGCTGGGCGAAGCGGCTCAGGACGACCATCTGTTCGATGTACCGGGGGATGCCGCCGGCCCGTGAGGCGATCTGCTCGGCCGCGGTGCCGGTGGACAGGAGGGCGGCAGGGGCCGGGTCGTCTCCAGGGTCCCCGGTGCCGGTGGGCCGGGAGCGGTCGGCGGCGGTCGGGTCGTGCTGCGCGGTGAGCAGCCGGTGGGCCAGCCGCCGCGCGTCGGGCCGTCCGAGGGGCGGCACGGTGAGCCGGTGGTCCTCCCGGCCGGCCAGCGCCTCGGGGGCCGAGACCCCGACCAGCAGCACCACGACGGGCCGCCCCGGTGCCGCGGTCAGCTCGTCGAGCAGGTCGGCCAGCGCCCCGGGCGTCCACTCGCTGTGCTCGACCACCAGAAGCAGGGGCCGATCGCCCCGCAGGCGGTCCAAGGCAGCGGTGAGCGCCCGGCCCAGCTCGCCGCGGTCCTGGGCCAGGGCCTGCTCGGCGCGCGTGGAGGCGCCGGTCAGCTGCACCGTCACGTCCACCCTGTCGTGGCCGTGCCGGGCGGCGTTCTCGATCTCCTCCAGGAACAGGCAGCAGGCCAGCAGGCCGAGTCCGGTCCCGGCGGGCGGGCAGCGCAGGACGGCTGTGGCGAGGCCGGTGCAATGGGCGAGCGCCTCGGCGACCAGCCGGGACTTGCCCACCCCGGAGGGGCCCCCGACCAGGATCAGGGTCGGGCCGGTGGCGGCGGCGGCCGCGCCGATGCGGGCGGCCAGTTCACCGGCCAGGCCGGTCCGTCCGACGGTGCCCGTTCCGGGGGCCGGGGCGCCGGCCGGACCGACGATCCAGGCCGGGACGGACCGGGCGAAGCCCTTGGCCGCGACGGGTTCGATCGCCCGCAGCGGGAAGTGGTCCTGCAGTTGGAGCCGGGTGGCCAGGTCCACGATCACCCCGTCGTCGGGGGCGTACTGCTGGAGCCGGGCGGCCCGGTTGAGCACCGAGCCGATGACGAAGCTCGACGTCCGGGCGCTGACCGCGACATGGCCGGAAGCGACCGCGGACCGCACCGGGAAGTCGCCCAGCAGCAGTTCGCCCAGGCCCCGCGCGTACTCGCCGGTGCGGTGCCCGATGGCGGTGGCGGCGGAGACGGCGGCGGCGGCAGCCGACTCGCCGTGCCCCTCGACGCCGAACACGGCGACGACCGCGTCGCCGATGAACTTCTCCACCTTGCCGCCGTACTGCTCCACCAGCGAGCCGACCAGGGAGAAATAGCCGTCCAGGACGGCCGCCCACCGGTCGGGTTCCAGCGAGGTGGCCAGTTTGGTGGAGCCGACCACGTCGCAGAAGATGACGGAGACGAAGCGCAGGCCGCTGGCGGGGGCGGCGGGTAGGCCGATCTCCACCCCGCAGGCCATGCAGAAGCGGGCCGCCGACGGGTTGTCCACACCGCAGCCGGTGCACCGGCTCGTGGTGGTTACGATGGGACCGGTGGGCGTGCTCATACTGTCCTCCCCGTTCACTGAGCGGCAACCGGGTGGTTCACGACGTTTGCCCCGTCGTGAACCACCCGATGTGTGCTACGGCCCAGACGTCACCGGTCCGGGGCCGATCCCCTGACGAGGGCCGGCACTACCAGAGGTAGCCACCGCTGGGGTCGGAGACCGAGTGGCCCTCCACGTCCGAACCGGCGGCCTCGACCCGGGACTTGACGCTCAGCAGGACGTCGATCTCGTCCTCGGTGAGCGACTTGAGCACCGCCTGCTGGGCGTCGTTGGCGTCGTTGAGCGCGAAGCCGGCTTCGGCGAGCTTGTCGATCTTGTCTGCCATGGTGATCTCCTCGGTTGACGAGCCTGCGCGTTTCCCGCGCAGGGCTCTGGTTTCCCGGTGCGGTGCACCGGAGTTCAGGGGGGCCGGGCCGGGCGCCGGCTCCTCGGCCCGGCCGGCGCCGGCGCCGTCGTCGTCCGCACCGTCGTCGTCCGCACCGTCGTCGTCCGCGCCGGACGGCGGGGCCGTGGACGGCGGAGCGGCGGACGGGGGAGCGGCGGACGGCTGGGCGGTGGGCGGTACGCCGCCGAGTCGGACGGCGACCACGGCAGCGGTGAGCAGGAGGGCGGCGCCCGCCAGCAACAGCAGGCTTCCGAGCCCGATCCATACGACCAGGGCCGCCGCCAGCACGGGGGCCAGTACGTTCAGTACGGCCGGCGCGGAATTCATGAGCGCCCATACCCGGCCGGTCAGTTCGACCGGAGTCTCGGAATGCACCACGCTGGGAAAAGTGACGAGAATTCCGGCGCTTGCGATTCCCAGAAGGAAAATAACACACAGCCATATGGCGGAGTCAATACGTGTTTCACGGACAATGGCGAATCCGATGACGACGATGATGCAGCCGATCACCAGGACCGACCCCGCCATGGTGAGGAAAGGCCGAAGACGTGCCGCGAAACGGCCCATTAGCGAACCCACGACCCCGCCCAATCCGACGGCGGACACCATGTAGCCGATGTAGGACGCGCCCATCCCGAGAGCCGGCACGATCAGGGCGGCCATGGAGTCGTAAAGGAATACGACGAACATCAGGCTGCACATGACGAACAGAAGGGAACGCAGAAGACGGGATCCGAAAACGTGCTGGAAGCCGTCCCCGAGTTCCTTGACATAGTGCTGATCCCTATTCCGGGAAGGCGACGACGTGGTGCGCAGGGCACGGGCGGCGATCACCCCGACGAGAAACGTGCACGCGTTGGCCGCGAAGACCGCCCGGGGCGACATGAAGGCGATCAGCAGGCCTCCGAGCGCGGGCCCGAGGATCTTGACCGATTGCATCGCCGTCTGGAGCAGCACGGTCGCGGCCTGGACTCCGTCGGGCGGCACCGAGACCCGCAACTGGATCTGGCCGGCGAGCCCGCCGACCGAGCCCAGCGCCGAACGGACCAGCACCAGCCCGGCCGCCCAGTACACCCCGGGGGCGACCACCAGGCCCAAGGTGAGCCCCGCCTGCACGAGGTCGGTGAGGATCAGCACCCGGCGCGACGGCCGGCGGTCCACGAGCACCGCCAGGAACGGGGTCGCCAGCAGCGGCAGCATGCTCGCGGCCACCACCAGCGCCAGATCGCCCGCGCCGCCGTGCCAGACCGTGGTGACCAGCACCAGCAGTGCCACCTGGTCCAGCCAGTCGCCCAGACCGGAGACCACCGTGCTGGTGTACAGCAGCCGGAAGTCGCGGCCCGCCAGCGGGCCCGGAACCCGTACGCGGCTCACCCGGCCAGGGCCACCGGGGAGCGCCGGTGGACCCGGCTGATGACGTCCTCCATCACCTCCATCAGCCCCCGCATGGAGTGCAGCGCGCTCACACCGAGCAGTTCCTCCTGTGCCGGGTCGAGCGGCAGCCGGTCGATCAGCCGGTACACGTCGTCCCGGTGCTGCACGTCCAGCTGGGCGTGCCGGGCGATGGTGCGGAACGCCGCCTCCGGCAGCCCGGTCCGCACCGCCAGGTCACCGGCCAGCCCGGGACCGGGCGGGTTGCCCTCCAGCACCGCGATGTGCCCCACGAGCGCCACCGGATGGGCATGGCGCAGCCAGTAGTACTGCGAGCCGACCAGCGAGGCGACGGCCGCCCCCGGCAGCGTCGTGCGCAGCGTCTCGGGATCGCCCCCGGCCACCACGTAGTCGTCGGCCACCCACTGGTCGTGCCCGTACTCCTCACGGATGTGCTTGGCCAGGTAGCGGCCCACCAGGTCGGCCACCGGGTCGTCCTGACGGACGGTGCACTGCTCGACGGCCGCCAGCATCAGCGGCACCGTGGCCCGGATCGTCCCGTGGAGCGTCTTGAGCCACTCCAGGTAGACCTGGTCACTGTGCGGATGGGTCCACATCTGCCGGGACGCGGCGTCCACCGCCGGCATCAGCAGCCCGATCTTGCGGCGCAGCGCCCCCGACCTCGTCTGCTCTTCCACCGTCAACCGCCTTCCCTCAGGGCCGCGCCCAGTGCCGTCACGGAGTCGGCGGCCCGCCCCGGGCGGCCGGCTATGTCGTACGCCTTCCAGCAACCGCCGCAGACGTTCTCGAAGCGTTCCTCCCGCAGGGCCCCGAAGCCGGGCAGGTCGGCAACCGCCCCCGGGCCGAGGCGCCCCACCACCCTGAGCAGCGGATCCTCCCGGAACCCGGTCAGTGCCTGCGCCACGCCCTCGGGCCGCCGGGTCGGGGCACGCAGCGCGGCCGGGCCGTGACCGGTGATCAGCCCCTCGTTGCAGCAGGGGATCACCACCCCGTCGTAGCGGACGGTGGGCGAGCCGAGCAGGGTGCACGCCGCGAACGCCCCCACCTCGTGGCGGCGCTGGAGGGCGAAGACCCCCTCGCCCCGCCCGTACCGCAGGGGGGTGATCACGTTGGTCTCCGCCTGGTCGGCCCACCGCGGGCCGAGCGCCTCCAAGAGCAGCTCCTCGGCCACCCGCGCGCCGTCGCCCGTGTCCAGTTCCTGGACGACGATGCGGCAGCCCGCCCGGCCGGCCGCGCGCAGGGCGCCGACGAACCGGTGGTTCGACACGCCGCCCTGGTGGAAGCCGTCCGTGCTCAGGAAGAGCGTGGAGATCCGCGGCAGCAGCCGCCGTACCCAGCCGGGCGCGGAGCCGTTCTCGCGCGCCCAGTACCCGCTGGTGAAGACGATGGTTTCCAGCCCGGCGTCGGCGAACTCCCCGATCGCGTACGGCAGCGCCCGCTGCTCGGCGAAGGGCTCGCCGCCGGAGACCGCCACCGACCGCAGGCCGGGCAGCGCGACGATGCCGGCGACGACGTCGTGGAACACCTCCCAGTCGGCGACCCTGTCGCTGTCCGCACGGGCGTCCACCGAGCAGTGGGCGCAGCCGACCGGGCACTGGTCGGTGATGTACAGCAGCACCGACTCGCCGCGGCGGCGGCGCATCGCCTCGGTGTCCGCCAGCGTGGGGCGGTTGCGGACCGCTCCGGTGTCAGCTCGTGTAGGACGGCTGTTCACGCTCCGCCTCCCATCCCAGGGACACCAGGCCGCCGTAGCGGCCGGAGCGGCGGTCCGAGAAGGCGGTCCCGTCCACCTGCTCGACCATGCGGCGGGCGGCGGCCTCGACCTGCTGCCCGGAGTCGCTGCGCAGGTACTCCGTCACCTGCCGCTCGGCCTCGGCGTCGCCGGACAGCGCGACGCAGTTGCCGCACATGCCCTTGTCGCACGGTCCGTCCGAGAACCGGGCGGCCACGAAGCTCGGTCCGAGCACGCGCAGCGCCCGGTACAGCTCCCGGCGCAGGAACTTCTCGCGCAGTTCGGGCCACGACTGGTGGGACGCGTGGCCGAGGACCAGGTGCTCCGGCATCCGACGCTCCACCAGGTCCTGATTGCAGCAGGCGTAGACGGTGCCGTCGTAGGTGACCAGCGGCCAGGTGATCCGGTCGCACGGGTCGACGGGCGAGACCGGGACCCCGGAGGAGGGCGTGGGAGTCAGCCCGCCGAGCTGGCGGCCACGGCCGATCGGACTCAAGGTGCCCACCAGGATGGGTACTTGGTCGTCGAACTCGCGGCGCACATCGTCGACCAGGCCCTGGAGGTAGGGATCGTCGTCCCCCCGCCCGGTGAGCTGGAAGCTCACCTGCGGCACCAGGTCGCGTATGCGGTGCATGGCCCGGAAGACGTCGGCCCGGCTGACCTCGCGTTCGTGGAACTCGTCGAGGCTCGCCGCGAAGTGGTCCACCTCGCGGATCGCCGCGGACACCGGGGCGGGCAGCCGCCGGCTCTCCCGGGCGAACCACATCCCCGACAGCACGTACGAACGGGAGCCCACGGCCCGGGCGGTGCGCGCGAGGTCGGCGACGAGCGCGGCCCGCAGCAGCGCCTCACCGCCGGACATCAGCAGCAGGTCCGGCCTGGTCTCGCGGTCGAAGGACTCCACGAGCCGGCGGAACGGCGTCTCGGGATGCTGTTCGCTGGTACTGGAGGAGTCGGTGGAGCAATGGGCGCACGACAGCGGGCAGCGGCGGGTCAGGGCCAGATAGAGGCCGGCGGCGGGCTTGTTGCGGATGGCGCCTATTTCCAGCAGGTGCACGGGATCACCCCCTTCTCGATGACAGGGCGCTGGCGATCTCCTCGAGCGAGGCGAGCGTTCGCGCGGCATGCGGGTCGTCGGTGCTGGCCAGGTCGGCCACCAGGGTGGTCAGCCGTTCGGCGGCCGCCGCGTGCCGTCCGGCGGGGCCGGGCGGCGGGCCCGCCAGCACCAGGGCCGCCGCGCACTGGCGCGCCAGCTCCGAGACCAATTCCAGGACGGCTGTCTTGCTGCGCGGGCCCAGCTCCGGGTCGAGCACTTCCAGAACGCCGAAGACGGAGCCGTCGGTGTCCAGCGGCGCGGCGATGATGGCCTTCGGTATCCGGCCGGTGGAGGCCGCGAAGTCCCGGTTGAACTGCGGGTGGTCGTCGAGGTGGTCGGCGATCACCGCCTCCCCGCTCTGGAAGACCCACCCGGCTATGCTGCTGTAGTCGGGGATGGTCCAGCCCACCAGGCTGTCCTCCCGGGGGTCGGAGATCGCCTCCAGGACGAGTGCCCCGCCCGCCGCGTCGTGCAGGAAGACCGACGAGGCGGGGGCGCCGAAGACGAGCCGGGCCAGCCGTACGGTCGAGCGCAACACCTCGTCGCGCCGGGACAGCGCAGGGCCGTCGAGAGGGGCGTCGAGAGGGGCGTCATGCGCCGGATTCGTCATGGCCGACTCCTTCGGCGGACGGGGTGGATGAGACGGGTACGACGGAAGCGGTGACAGGGGTGGGGGCTCGGGGCGGGTCGGACGCGTCGGTGAAGTTGTCCGAGAGGGAGGCGAGGACGTGCTTGACCTCGCTCACCGGAAGATGCGGATGCTTTCCGAGGATGCGGGCCACGAACCCGGTGACATGGGGGGTCGCGAAACTGTTCCCGGAGAGGAACGAACGGCCGCCGCCCGTCCACGGG
Source organism: Streptomyces sp. GL_141 (assembly GCF_057834385.1). NCBI lineage: Bacteria > Bacillati > Actinomycetota > Actinomycetes > Kitasatosporales > Streptomycetaceae > Streptomyces > Streptomyces sp. GL_141. The sequence goes on along the minus strand of NZ_CM174402.1, from coordinate 762,747 downwards.
ACCTCGATTCCGACGCCGGCCGCGAAGAATTCGACCGGGGGCTGCGGGCTGACCTCGATGCGCTCCGCGTCGGCGATCTCGTGCGACCCGACGGAAATCACCGAGGGAAAGATCCAGGGATAGCTGCGGACCGGGCTGTTGTGCGCCGAGGCCACGATCGCCACCCGGTTGAAGTACGCCTCGTCCGCGATGTCGTGCAGGGCGGCCTTGAAGTCGCCCTTGCGCGAGGAGAGGCTGAGGTTGACGACGTGGAAGCGCTCCGCGACCGCCCAGCGCAGGGCGGCCAGCAGCATGTTGCCGTCGCCCGCGAGTCCCGGCCCCAGGATCCGTACGCTGGTCAGGCTCACGTCCGGTGCGATCCGCCGGATGATCGCCGCGCAGGCGGTGCCGTGACCGGCGGCGTCGCCCTGGTCGTCCGGGACGATCCGGTGGCCCGGCCGGCCGTCGCCCGCGGCGTCCTGCTCGGTGCGTTCCACCGCGTACGACCCCTCCAGGGGGCCGATCTCGGGATGGTCCGGCGTGACTCCGCTGTCGATGACGCAGATCCGGATTCCCGCACCGCGCGACCCGCCCCAGGCCCATTCCCGGTCCACCGCCGTGGAGGCCCCGATGGTGGACCGGTCCACGAGTTCCCCGGCGTTCATGTGGGCGAATCGGATCGTTGCTCGACGAAACGCTGTAGTGGTCAATGGAGCCTTCCGGTCACTCGTGGCTCTCTCGATGGCGCGGTACCGAACCGTCGGACGTGCCGGACCGTCCTGCCGTCGAACAGCTGACCGGTGCCCGCGGACCGATTCTGTACGAGCTCCCGGGCCCTCGGACATCCCAGTTGTCTGGGGTGCTTTCCGGTCGACCCTGCCCCTCACGGCACGGAAACTGACAGTTCTCTGCCTAGTCCGCCGGCTTGCGCGGGAGAGGTGCGAGTGTGGCCAGCAGCGCCGCCGCGGGTCGCGCAGGTCGTGCGGCACCACCTCGTAGAGGCCCGGGAACGATCGGGCCGAGGGCGACGACGGTCTCTTCGGTCTCGCGGACGAGGTGCTCGTCCTGAGCGTCGCTGTCGTCGCCCTCGCCGCCCTCGCCGTCGCCGGGTGCCCCGGGACTTTGGGTCCTGCGGGTGGGTCAGCGCAGTCCGGCGAAGAGATCGGTCTCGGGTACGGTCGCGCCGGAGGCGTCCTTGACGCGTACGAAGGTCTCCACGCCCATCAGCTCGCCGAACCTCTCCTTGCCCATCTTGAGGAAGAAGATGCTCTCGCCCTGGCTGGCGTGCGCCGCCAGCGAGTCGAACTTCTGGCCGCTGAACGGGGTGGTGTCCACCCAGGTGGTGATCTCTTCGTCCGGGAGGCCGATCTCGGCCAGCGCGGCGGTCTCGGCGGGATCCGGCTCCGGCATGTCCTCCCCGAACTCGCGCATGATCTCCCCGAAGCGCTGCATCGCCGACCGGGGCATCGTCGTCCAGTACACCTTCGGTGCCAGATCGGTCATCTCCAGTGCCGCCATCGTGATGCGGTGGGCCTGGATGTGGTCGGGGTGGCCGTAGAAGCCGTTCTCGTCGTAGGTGACGACGACGTCGGGCCGGTAGTGCCGCATGAGCTCCGCGAGCCGGGCGGCGCCCTCCTCGACGGGGGTCTGCCAGAAGGCTCCGGGGGCGTCGTTGCTCGGCCAGCCCATCATCCCGGAGTCGGCGTAGTCCAGCGTCTCCAGATCGCTGATCTTCAGCACGTCACGGCTCACCTCGAGTTCCTGCCGACGCATCAGGGCGACGGCTGCCGGATCGTGCCCCGGAGTGCCCGGCTTGGAACCCCCCGGTCCGTCACCGCAACGGCCGTCGGTACAGGTCACGAGCACCGTGCGGATGCCTTCCGCCGCGTACTGCGCGAGGACCCCTCCGGTGCTGGTGGCCTCGTCGTCGGGGTGGGCGTGTACTGCCATGAGCGTCAAGGGCCGGTCAGTCATGAAAAGCAGTCCTCCTGCATGGATACGTCTTGGCCTGAGCGTGTGCGGGCATACCGCCCCTCTGCCGGTGCAACCCTGCCGGCGGGGCCGGTTGTTCCCGGCGGCGCTACTCGAAGGCGGCGGCCGCCTCTCGCAGGGCGCGGGCCACGAGCGCCGGGTCGTAGGGCGCCCGCGTGCCGGGGGTGTAGGTCACCGAACGCAGGCGGCCCGTGTAGCGGAAGCTGCGGTGGCGCTCGTAGACCGGCCAGGAGACGGGGGACTTGCGGTCCACGCCCACGCTGATGCCTTGCAGCGGAGCCATGCCGATGAGCTGGTGCACGCTGTTCGAACGGCCGGTCTCCACGCCGTCGATCAGGATGCGGAACGTCCAGCGCAGGCCCTCCACGGCTTCGGCCGAGAGCGTGAGCGTCCGCCGGCCCGCGGTCAGGGGGCCGGCGTCGGTCTCGTGCAGTTCTCCGTATTCGTTGTGGGCGAACCGCAGCCGGGGAACACGCCGTTGCGCCGGGCGGCGGCTTCCCAGGCCGCCGCGAGCTCCTTCACCACGTCCGGGTGGTCCTGGGCGACGTCGGCGGTTTCGGTGGGGTCGGTGCGCAGGTTCTGGCCGTGAACTCGCCGTGAAGCGGTAAGCGCCCTCCGGCCCTCCGGCCTAGCCGGCCTTGAGGGTGCCGCCGTCGATGACGTGGTCGGCGCCGTGGATGTTGGCGGCGCGTTCGGACAGGAGGAAGGAGACCAGGTCGGCCACCTCTTCGGGGGTGGTGACGCGTCCCGATGAGAGGCCGAACTGCGCGGGGATGTTCGCGAGCAGGTCACTGTGGCTGACTCCGAAGGCGTCGGCCACCTTGCCGCCGAAACCGTTCGGGTCGGTCCACAGCGGGCTCGAGACGAAGCCGGGTGAGACCGTGTTGACGCGTACGCCGCGCGGCGCCAGTTCCTCGCTGAGCCGCTTGCTGAGCTGGTTCAGCGCCGCCTAGGCCTCGGCGTAACCGACCGGCGAACCGGCGGGCACGCGGGCGTTGATCGACGAGATGTTGACGATCGCCCCCCGGCGCTCCAGGATGCCCGGCAGCGCCGCCCGGGTCGTCCAGACCGCGCTGAACAGGTTGAGGTCGAAGACGGCCTGCCACTGCTCGTCGTCCACGCCGAGGAAGCCGCCCAGGGACAGCCCGTCCGGATCGCCCGCGCCGACGTTGTTGACCAGGAAGTCGATCCCGCCGACCGCGTCGATCGCCTCCCGGACCGCCCTCGTCGCTCCGTCGCGCGTGCTCAGGTCGACGGACACGGTGGCGGCGGCGGCCTTCTCCAGCTCGGGCGTGATGGTGCGTGCGGCGCCCACCACCCTGACGCCCTCCGCGGACAGCGCCTGGGTGATGGCGAGTCCGATGCCGCGGCCGGCTCCGGTGACGAGGGCGGTCTTTCCGCTGATTCCGAGGTCCATGACTCCACTTTCGCCGGCTGTGTTTTTCTTGAACTGCAGGTCAAAAATCAGGGTGTAAAAAATGCCCCCGAAGGGGCGTTGCGGGTCGGGGTCAGAGCCCTGCCAGGGCGGTGTCGATGACCCCGTGGAGCGTCGGCCCGTCGAAGGTCTTGGCCATGACGCGCAGCCCCACGATGGTGTTCAGGAGGAACTGGGCCTGTGCCCTGGCGTCGACCTCGGGGGCGACGTCGCCGTCGCGGCGGCCCTGCTCGATGCGGTCGGTGAGGAGCTGGATGGTGCGCTGCCCCATGCGGTGAACCGCCTGGGTGGCCTCCTCGTCCCGGCCGCCGAGTTCCAGTGTGACGTTGGTGGCGAAGCAGCCGCGCCTGACCGGTCCGTCCAGGTCCGTGTCCACGAGGAGCGTCAGGTAGTCGCGGATGCACTCCTTGGTCGTGCTCGGCCGGGCGAGGAACTCCTCGGTCATCTCGGAGCCGGCGCGGCCGTAGAGCTCGAGGGCCTTGCCGAACAGCTCGCGCTTGGATCCGAAGGCGTGGTACAGGCTGCCCTTGGCCACCCCGGTGGCCTCGGCGAGGTCGGCGGGGGAGGTGCCGGCGTAGCCGTTGGTCCAGAACGCCTCCATCGCCTGTGCGATGACCGCGTCCGGTTCGAAGCTCTTCGGCCTGCCCATGACGTCACGCTATCGATTCTTGACCTAGGGGTCAAGAATGCGGGTGGCCGGTCCCGCGGGTTCGTACGTCGCCTTCGCGCCACGGGTTCGTGCCACGGGCATACAATCCCAGCTTCCGGACCGAAGGAGTCGCCGCCCGTGATCGTGATAGCCCACCTCAGTGACGTCCACCTCGACGGCGGGGAACGGGCCGCCGAGCGGACCCGTGCCGTCATGGAGTACCTGGAGGGGCTCCCGTACGAGCTCGACGCGGTGCTGGTGAGCGGGGACATCGCCGATCACGCGCGCCCGCAGGAGTACGAGGAGGCGCGCAAGGCCCTCGGCTCCCGCCATCCGCTGATCGTCTGCCCCGGGAACCACGACGACCGCGCCGCCTTCCGGCGCGGACTGCTGGGGGAGGAGCGCCCGTCCGCGGCCCCGGTCGACCAGGTGCTGCGCGGCGACGGCTTCGTCCTCGCGGTGTGCGATTCGTCCGTACCCGGTGAACACCGGGGGTATCTGGAGGACTCGACGATCGCCTGGCTGGACGGGGTGCTCACCGACACCCCGCACGAGGTGCCCGTCCTGGTCGCCTTCCACCACCCGCCCGTCCCGCTGCACATCCCGTACGTGGACGGCATCCGGCAGTTCGGCGAGGAGCGGCTGGCGGCGCTGGCCGGGCGGCACCCGCACCTGACGGCCTTCCTGTGCGGGCACGCCCACACCGGTGCGGCGACCACCTTCGCCGGGCGGCCGCTGCTCGTGGCTCCGGGGGTGGTGTCCACGACGAGGCTCCCGTGGGAGGCGGCCTCCGGGGGGAGCGAGTACATCCACACGGACGAGCCGCCGGCCGTGGCCTTCCATGTGATCGGCGAGGACGGCCGGCTGACGACCCATTACAGGGTGGTCGTGGCCCGCCGGTAGCCGGAGCCGTCGCGGGTGCGGGTGAGGTGCCCGGCGATGACGAGGTACCGCCGCAGTGCGGCGCAGTCCTCGTGGGCGGTCCGCAGCAGTCCGTTCACCTCGGACTCCGTGTACGCGCGGTCCGGCGCGAAGAGGGTCTCGGTGAGGTGCGCGAGCAGCTGCTCGCGGCGGGCCGCCTTGCGCGGGATGGTCGTGAGGCGGCCGTCGGCGTTGAAGAGGTCGGCGACGCCGTGCCGGGTGCGCGTGCTGGTTTCCGCGGTGCTGTGGGACATGCCAAGGAGCTTCACCCGGCAGACCGCCCGGGGGCAACGGATTTTCCGCACGCGCGAACACGCGCGAACACGCGCGAAAAGTGACGGTCGTTCATCTTACTGCGTGGTAGCACCTGCCAGTACCCTCCCCGTGACCGGTTCCTGCCCCCCACGGAGGAGCACGTATGCGACGCCCCACCACGCGCACGAGAGCTCGCACGAGAACTGCCGTCGCCACCGCACTGATCGCCCTCGGAGCGGCCCTGCTCGCCCCGGCCGCTTCCGCGGCCGACGTCCCGGCGCCGCGCCCGACCGCCGGCTATGCCGGAAGCGCCGACTACACCGACTACTGCGGGCAGCAGTGCGCGGACATCCTGCCGCCCGGCCAGAGCGGCAACGCCACCCTCGCCCAGATCCTCGCCCACAAGGCGTTCGGCACGCTGCCCGCCCACACCTCCGACCAACTGGCGCGCTACGACTCGCTGGTGGCCGGCTATCCCGGCCTCACCGACGCCAAGGTCAACGAGTTCTTCAACGACGCCTCCTTCGGCGTCCCGGCCGACCAGGTCGAGTCCACCACGAGCCCGCGCTCCGACGTCACCATCACCCGGGACAAGAAGAGCGGCGTCCCGCACATCAAGGGCACCACCCGCTACGGGACGTCCTTCGGCGCCGGCTACGCGGCCGCCCAGGACCGGCTCTGGCAGATGGACCTCTTCCGGCACGTCGGACGGGGCGACCTCACCCCCTTCGCGGGCGGCGCCCTCGCCAACCAGGGCCTGGAGCAGCAGTTCTGGCCGCAGGCCCCGTACACCGAGGCGGACCTCCAGGCCCAGGTGGACCGGATCCGGACCGGGGAGGGCGAGCGCGGACGGCTCGCGATGGAGGACGCCCAGGCCTACATCGACGGCATCAACGCCTACCGCGTGCAGTCCAAGAACGGCCGCTACTTCCCCGGCGAGTACGTGCTGACCGGACACATCAACTCGATCACCAACGCCGGTGAGATCAAGCCCTTCAAGCTCACCGACCTGATCGCCCTCGCCTCCGTCGTGGGCGGCCTGTTCGGCGGCGGTGGAGGCGGCGAAGTGCAGGCCGCGCTCTCCCTGTTGTCCGCGCAGCAGACGTACGGCCTGGAGGAGGGCACCCGCGTCTGGGAGTCCTTCCGTCAGCGCGAGGACCCGGAAGCCGTGCTCACCGTCCACGACGGCACGAGCTTCCCCTACGCGCAGAAGCCCGCCGACCCGCAGGGCGCGGCCCTGCCCGACGCCGGCTCGGTCACCGCCGAGCAACTCGTGTACGACCGTACGGGCTCGGCGGTGACCGCCGCCGCGGCCGACCCGCCCAGGCCGGTGAAGCAGAGCATGTCCAATGCCCTGCTCGTCTCCGGTGCGAAGACCGCGAGCGGCCACCCGGTCGCCGTCTTCGGTCCGCAGACCGGTTACCTCGCGCCCCAACTCCTCATGCTCCAGGAGCTCCAGGGCCCGGGCATCAGCGCGCGCGGCGCCTCCTTCGCGGGCGTCAGCATGTACGTACAGCTCGGCCGCGGCCAGGACTACGCCTGGAGCGCCACCTCGGCCGGCCAGGACATCACCGACACCTTCGCCGTCGAACTGTGCGAGCCCGGCGGCGGCGCCCCCACCAGGGCGAGCACCTCGTACCTCTACCGCGGCGCCTGCACGCCCATGGAGAAGCTGGAACACACCAACACCTGGAAGTCGTCCGTCGCCGACCCCACCCCGGGCGGCTCCTACCGGATGCAGGTGTGGCGCACCAACTACGGCATCGTCACGCACCGCGCGACCATCGCGGGCAAGCCCGTGGCCTACACCGCGCTGCGCTCCACGTACCGCCACGAAGCCGACTCGATCATCGGCTTCCAGATGTTCAACGACCCCTCCTACGTGAAGGACGCCCGCACCTTCCAGGAGGCGGCCCGGCACATCGGCTACGCCTTCAACTGGTTCTACGCCGACTCGCGCGAAGCGGCCTACTACAACAGCGGGTCGAACCCGGTGCGTGCGGCCGGAGTCGACGCGGCGCTGCCCGTCCAGGGCGAGCAGCGTTACGAATGGCAGGACTTCGACCCGGTCGCCAACACGGCTTCCTACACCCCACCCGCCGAGCACCCGCAGTCCATCGGCCAGGACTACTACATCAGTTGGAACAACAAGCAGGCCAAGGGCTATGCCGCGGCCGGATTCGGGATGGGCTCCGTCCACCGCGGCGACCTCCTCGACCAGCGTGTCGGAGCGCTCGTCGCGGCGGGCGGCGTGACCCGGGCCAAGCTCACCCAGGCCATGGCCGACGCGGCGGTCACCGACCTGCGCGCCGAGAACCTGCTGCCCGAACTGCTGGCCGTGCTGCGCAGTGCGCCCGTCACCGATCCGGCCGTCGGCGCCGCGATCGACAAGCTCGCCGCGTGGCAGGCCGCGGGCGCCGAGCGCAAGGAGACCGCGCCCGGGTCCAAGACGTACGGGCACGCGGACGCCGTACGGATCATGGACGCCTGGTGGCCGCGGCTCGTCGAGGCCGCGTTCAAGCCCGGCCTCGGGGCGCCGCTCTACGATGCCCTGCGCGCCTCGCTCACCATCGACGAGGCACCCAACGCGGGCCACGGGCCCACCGGTTCGCACGCCGGCTCGGCCTTCCAGTACGGCTGGTGGAGCTACGTGGACAAGGACCTGCGGACGGTGCTCGGCCGCCCGGTGTCCGGACCCCTGGCCCGGGCCTACTGCGGGAACGGCTCGCTCCCCGCCTGCCGGGACGCGATGACGGCAACGCTCAAGCAGGCCGCGGCCGCCACCCCCGCCGCCGTGTACCCGGCGGACGGGACCTGCGCCGCGGGCAACCAGTGGTGCGCGGACGCGATCGTGCAGCGCCCGGTGGGCGGCCTGTCCCACCCACAGATCAACTGGCAGAACCGGCCCACATATCAGCAGGTGGTGGAGTTCCCCGCCCACCGCTGAGCTCCCCGCGCACGAAGGCCCGCCGGTCCCGGAGCGATCCGGGACCGGCGGGCCTCCTCGCGTGCGGGCCTGTCAGGGGCCGACGGTGATCTGCTGCGCGGGGTTGGTGCTGTCGGTGACCTTGTACACGGCGTTGAAGGTGGACGCGGTCGCGCTCGTCGGGCAGCCGAAGCCGCCGGTGACGGTGACCGGCACCGAGGCGTTGGTGAAGGTCAGGCTGGGCGGGGCGCCGTTCGTCCAGGTGCCGGGAACGCTCGCCGGTCCGGACGGGGCGGCGGTGACGGTGCAGCTGGCGAGGCCGCTGGTCTGGACGACGAGCCCGCCCGTGGGCACGGTCATGGTGGCGGTGATGGGGGACCCGTTCTGCATCGACACCGACCAGGCCCCGCTGGTGGTGACCGTGGGGGTCACGCCCCACATGCTGGAGGTGCAGGAGCTGTACGTGGGCGGGGAGATCGGCGAGGAGACGGGGCCCGCCGGGTTGGTGTTGCCGGGGGCTGCCGGCACCGCGCCGGTGGACACCGAGACCGTACAAGTGACGGTGACGGAACCGGCTTTGAGGGTGGCCTTCCCGCTGAGGGTGGCCTTGAAGGCGTGCCCGGCCGGGGTGACGGTGGTCGACCCGGCCAGGGGTAAGGGCGTGGCGGTGGCGGAGACCGGGGCGAGGGACATGGCTCCGGCCGCGGCGGCCGCGGCGAGCGCGAGCGTGGTGGTGCGCGTACGGCTCATGGCTGTGCTCCTTGGGGATCGTGGTGCTGTGGGGGAGCGGACGTGGGGGGCGTGGCGGCGGTGGCCGTGGGGGATGCGGCCGTGGCGGCGCCGGGGCGCGGGGCGGCGTACGGCTGCCAGGCGAACATCAGGCCGCCGCCGAGGATGCCGAGCAGGGTGCCGATCAGGAACCCGCCGAGGTTCGACAGGACCAGCGCGGCGGTGGCGATGAGGGTGGTGAGGACGCCGGCCAGGGCGCGCTGGGGCGGGGAGAACCAGGCGGTGAGGCCGAGCACGATCATGACGATGCCCATCAGGACCGACGGGATCCCCGCGACCCCCTGCTGGAGCATGATCTTCAGGGGCGCGAGCGGCAGGGCGCAGATCTCGGCCCCGGCGAGGATGGCGCACAGCCCGCCCCAGAAGGGCCGGCCGCGCCGCCAGCGCCGCCAGCGGCTCAGAAGCATTCCTTCTTGCCCTTGCTGATGTTCATGTTCAGCCCGGAGAGCTTGAAGGTGCCCGCATTGGTGGCCCACGCCGTCTGGCGGAGATCGGTGATGCTGACGGTGTCGGCCTGCTGGGCGAACAGGTCCTGCATGCCGACCGCGTCCGCCGGCCCCTTGTCGAGGGTGGAGGCGTCGCGGCCGATCTCGATGTTGGTGAAGACCGCGTCGCCGGAGAGCTGGGTGGCGTCCACGAAGAGGTTGCTCGCCTCGACGGGGGCCTTCTGGCCGGCGGTGAGGTTGAGCGAGATGTCCCCGATGATCGGGAGGGTGGTCACCACGGACTGGCAGAGGCTGTGCAGCTTGGCCTCCCTGATGGCGGTGACGGCCACCGGGATGAGCTCCTCGCGGGCGTTGACGTCGACGCTGCCGTACTGGGCGAAGCCCTCGCCCTCCAGGCTCTTCGCCGACACCTTGAACTGCTGGCCCGAGACGGCGAAGGAGGCGGCGAGCGCACCCTGTGCGAGGGCGATGCCGAGGCCGGCGGTCACGGCGACGGCGGGGAGGGTCAGTACGGCGAACCGGCGCCAGCGGACTCTGCCCGCATCGTCGGCCCTCTCGGATAACTTCGGGGAATCTGCCATGAGATCGTCCCTTATGTTCGGCTGTGCACCGTTGTTACCGACGAGTTGAATGTAAGAGTGCCAATGGGGGTTGGCAAGGTTGCTCGGGCGTACCTTTCAGGCCGAGTCCTACTCGCCGGTCACGCCCCGGGAGACTCCGTGTGCAGCAGCCCGGCGACCTCGGCGTCCACCCGCCGGGCCATCGCCCGGGCGAACTCGGTGGCCACGACCTCGCCCGCCAGCGGACGCAGCGCCGCCACCGCCTCGGTGATGTGCTGCAAGCGCGTGGCCGAAAGCTGCTCCAGCCCGTCCGTGCCGATCACGTGCGCGCTGAAGAGCGCGACGAAGCGGTCCGCGACCGCGGCCGCCTGCGTCTGTACGAAGTCCCCCGCGTCCAGGACCTCCGCGAGCGGAACCCCCGCCCGCACCAGCGTCACCGTCGCCTCCAGCAGGCGCCGGCTGCGGTGCGTGACCAGGTCCCCGTCGATCGTCACGTAGCCCAGCTCGGCCGCCCGCCGGGTGTCCCCGGGGGAAGCCGTCGGGCCGAACAGCTCCCGCAGCTCCGCCCGGGACATGACCACCGAGTCGTCCTGCTCCCAGTCGCGGGTCATCTCCCGCTCCAGGCCCAGCAGTTGGGACAGTCCGCCGCCCTGTTCCCAGGCCGCCAGCAGCTCGGCGATGCCGTTGACGGTATAGCCGCGCCCCAACAGGTCGTTGATCAGGCGCAGTCGGTTCAGGTGGTCGTCGGAGTACCAGGCGATCCGCCCCTCCCGGCGCGGTGGCGGGAGGAGCCCGCGCTCCTGGTAGTACCGCAGGTTGCGCACCTTGACCCCGGCCGCGCGCGCCACTTCGTCCCGGCGGTAGTGCCCGCCGACGGCCGCGTCCTGATCCACCTGACTGCTCACGCGGCCGAGTGTAGGACGCGGCGACGGACCTACCGGCGGGTTAGCGCAGGGCGGTCGCAGGATCGACGCGCGGGACGTACGGGCGGGCCGTACGGGCAGGTCACGCGCCGCGGGGCTGCTCGCGCCGCTTGACCGCCCGCAGGACCACGAACTTCGGCTCGCTCGCCGCGACTTCGCTGTTGCCGAAGAGGCGCCGCAGGTGGGTGTGGTACCCCATGTGGCGGTTGGCCACCACCCACAGCTCGCCGCCCGGCCGCAGCGCCTTGCGCGACTGCGCGAACATCCGCAGCGCCGTCGCGTCGGTCGTCGCCTGGTGGGAGTGGAAGGGCGGATTGCAGAGGATCAGGTCCACGGAACCGGGGTCCAGCATCGCCACCCCGTCGCCGACGAGGAAGTCCGCCCGCTCCCGTTCGTGCGTGACGTTGGCGCGGAACGTCGCCTTGGCCGAGGCGACCGCCTGGTACGACTCGTCGGTGAAGACGACCTCCGCACGCGGGTCGGCCACCGCGACCGCCGTGCCGACGACCCCGTTGCCGCAGCCCAGGTCGACGACCCGGGCCCCGTCCGTATTGGTCGGGATGCTCTGGAGGAAGAAGCGGGTGCCGACGTCGAGGCGGTCCGCGCAGAAGATGCCCGCGTGGTTGACGACGGTCAGCCCGGCGCCCGAGCCGCCGTCCTCGTCCACGACGTACGTCAGCGGCCAGGGTCCGGGGGTCGCCGGCCGGGTCGCCCCCGGGTTGCCCGGCGTGCAGAAGATCAGGCGGGCCTTCTTCTCGGCCAGGGAGGTCTTCGTCGGTCCCAGGATCTTCTCGAAGAGCCGCAGCGTGGAGGTGTGGATCTCCTTCACCATGCCGGCGCCGACGACGACGGTGCCCGCGTGCACGTGCGGGGCCACCCGGTACAGCTGGTCCTCCAGCAGCGCCAGGCTCTTGGGCACCCGCACCAGGAGCACGTCGATCCGCTCCGGCGGCGCGTCCTGGGTGGTCAGCAGGGTGACGGTGCCCTTGGCGGTGCCGATCCCGTTGCGGTCCAGGTTCGCCATGGTGGCGGAGCGGGTCAGGCTGGAGTCGGTGATCTGCGTGGGGTGGTGCGCGGCCAGCGCCGTCGTCAGGGCTCCCCAGCGGTCCCCGATCACGGTGATCTGCCCGGCGCCGGCCAGATCCACCGGCCCGCGTTCACCCGTACCGGATTCGAGGTGGCGCAGCAGGTACTCGTCGGCGGCGTCCCATGCGAAGAGCCGGTCGCGCGGGTCCTCGGGGAAGCGGGCGAGCTCGTAGGAGCCGAAGGGCGTGGTCAGACGGTTCATATTGCCCCCAGGCTAACCGAGGGACCGCCCCGGTCCCGCACGGGCGGGGCCGGGAGAGTGGGCGGCGCCGCACACGGCCGCGCCGCGGCCCCGCCCCGGGGGCGGATCCGCCACCCCTGCTCCGGGAAGTCCCCGGCCGTCTACTGCGGGAAGTCCCCGGCCATCGCGGCGGCGATCCGCAGGTACGGTGCCGCCTCGGCGGCCCTGCCCTGGCGCTCCAGGGTCCGCCCGAGCATCAGCTGCGCGTAGTCCTCCACGGGCCGCCAGCGGTCCAGAACGGCGCGGAGCTCGCGCTCGGCCTTGGAGAGCTGCGCGGAGTGGTAGTAGGCGCGGGCCAGCAGCAGCCGCGGAGCCAGCAGCTCGGGGGCCTCGGCCGCCACGCCGTGCAGGACCCGGGCGGCGTTCGCGTACTCCTTCGCCTCGAAGAAGAGCCGGCCGCGGTCCCAGCGCTCGGCGGCGGTCCCGTGCTCCAGGTAGCCCTGCTCCTTGGCGATCGCGCCCCTCACGTCCATCGGATCCCTTCCGCCGTGCAGACGCGGTGCGGTCCCGCTGCCGTCGTCTGCCCTGATCGTTCCGTCCGGCTGCTGCAACACGTGGATCCGTACGCACATTCCCCTGACCCCGGCGGCTGCGCCGGGACTAAGTTGTGCGGTATGAGCAATCTCGATCGCCAGCCCGCTCTCTCCACCTGCGGCGGACGCGGGTTCGTCGTCGCCGAGCCCGTGCGCGAGCTCCTGAGCCCGCGCACCGTCAAACTCGGCGAGTCCACCGAGGTCCGCCGGCTCCTGCCGAACCTGGGCCGCCGCATGGTCGGCGCCTGGTGCTTCGTCGACCACTACGGTCCCGACGACATCGCCGACGAGCCCGGCATGGCGGTGGCCCCACACCCCCACTCGGGCCTCCAGACGGTCAGCTGGCTCCACGAGGGCGAAGTGCTGCACCGCGACAGCGTCGGCAGCCTGGAAACGATCCGCCCGCGCGAGCTCGGCCTGATGACCTCCGGCCGGGGCATCAGCCACTCGGAGGAGAGCCCGCGCCGGCACGCCCGCTTCCTGCACGGCGCGCAGCTGTGGGTGGCCCTCCCGGACGCGCACCGCGACGTCGACCCGCACTTCCAGCACCACGCGGACCTCCCGCAGGTCAGCGCCCCGGGCCTGACGGCGACGGTCATCCTGGGCACCCTGGACACGGCGACCTCGCCCGGAACCGCGTACAGCCCGATCGTCGGCGCGGACCTGGCCCTGGCGGCGGGCACGGAGACCCGGCTCCCGCTGGACCCGGACTTCGAGTACGCGGTCCTGTCGATGTCGGGCGAAGCCCACGTCGACGGCGTCCCGCTCCTCCCCGGCGCCATGCTCTACCTCGGCTGCGGCCGCACCGACCTCCCCCTGCGCGCGGTCTCGGACGCCGGCCTGATGCTGCTGGGCGGCGAGCCGTTCGAGGAGGAGATCGTGATGTTCTGGAACTGGATCGGACGCTCCCAAGAGGATATCGCAGGCTTCCGCGAAGACTGGATGAACGGCACCCGCTACGGCGAGGTGAAGGGCTACGACGGCCCTCCGATTCCGGCTCCGGAACTCCCCCCAACTCGCCTGAAGGCTAGGGGAAGAGTGCGCTGAACTGCCTGGAGAGGGGGCGTGGGCGCGCCTCTCGGCAGAGGAACCTCATGCCGAGAGGTCTGGTCCCCGGACTCTTTGGCTGCCGCGGGCGGCTCTGGGTGGGCTCTCCTCCGAATCCGCAGCCCGCTGTCGGTCTGTCGTGGAAGCTGGTGAGCTGTGTTGTGGACAGCCAACAAAGCGCGGTGTTGAGGCAGCCGTCACCACCTGGCTGGAAGCCGTGAGCGGATGTCCGCTCTCGCGACCGATGTCCGGCACTTCCTCGGCCAGGGGGTCGGTGCGTGAGGCTGGCCGAAAGCCCCTCACAAGGACATCGTCCCGAGCTCGCGGGCAATGCTTACGAAGGACCGCACCATCGGGTTGTCGTTGTCCGATCGCCAGACCAGGCCCCAGCGGAGCATCGGGGCGTCGTCGAGGTGCAGGTACGTGACGTCGGGGCGGACGTGGAAGCGGCGGACTTGGGCGCCGAGGGTGTGGATGGCGTCGCCCGAGGAGATGATCATGTAGAGCGTGTCGAGATCCGTGCAGGTGAAGTTCCGTTCGATCGTCCGGCCGCTGGGCGTGTAGAAGGGCATGAACGCGTCCTCCCAGTAGTCGGGCTGCACCCATCCCCCGCCGATCACGCCGTGGTCGGCGAGCACCTCCATGGACACCGACGGCCGGTCCGCCAGTCGGTGGTCGGAGGCCACGGCTGCGACCCGGGGCTCCGCGAACAGCACCGGGCCCACGGTGAGATCCGGTTCCTCTACGGGGAGCCAGGCGAGCAGCAGGTCCGCTTCGCCCCTGCGCAGCGGCCCGAACGGATCGATGAAGCCGTTGTAGCGGAGTCGGATCCCGCACGTCGGATTCAGGGAGCGGAAGGCATCCCAGAAGGGCCGCAGTTCGTGTGCGTTGGAGACCAACAGGTTGATCCGCAAGATGTCCGTCTTGCCCTGGGCGGCGAGCCGGGCCCGGTCCATGCTCGCTTTCAGCCCCTGGTAGACGGGGCGCAGGTCGTCGCGCAGCTGCTCACCGACTGGCGTGAGCCGGACCTGGCGGCTGGTCCGCTCGAAGAGCTCCGCCCCGATGGACCGTTCCTGCTTCTTGATGGCCTGACTGACCCGTGCCGGCGACACGTGCAGCCGCTCGGCCGTCCTCCCGAAGTGCAACTCCTCCGACAATGTCAGGAAGATCTCGATATCACGCAGTTCCACGCGCCCCCACGCCCTATCTGTTCACTGACTCTGGCCTCAACCGGCTGTACACGGTCGGCCGTTGATCATCAACTTGCATGTCACTCACAGCGACATCGTCCCGAGTTCCCGGGCGATGCGTACGAACGCCCGGACCATCGGGCTGTCGTTGTCCGAGCGCCAGACCAGGCCCCACCGCAGGAGGGACGTGTTGCGAACGGGGATGTACGTGACGTCGGGGCGGACGTAGAAGCGGGTGACCTGATTGCCCAGCAGGTGGACGACCTCCCCGTCCGCAACGAGCGTGTACAACTGGTCCAGCGTCGTGACCAGGAACTTCCGTTCGATGTCACGACCACTGGGCGCCGAGAACGGTACGAAGGCATCCTCGAAGTACTCGGGTTGGAACCCGTCCGGCCCCACGATCCCGTGGTCCGCGAACACTTCCAAGGTCACCGACGAGCGGCCGGCCAGCCGGTGGTCGGAGGCGACCAGGGCGACCCTGGGCTCGTCGAAGAGCACCGGCCCCACGGTCAGATCGGGCTCTTCCGCCGGGAGCCATGCCAGCAGCAGGTCGATCTCACCGTTGCGCAGTGGGGCGAACGGGTCCATGTAGCCGTTGTGGCTCAGCCGCAGCCCCCACTGCGGGTGCTGCGAGCGGAAGGCGTCCCAGAAGGGTCGCAGTTCGTGGCCGTTGGTGACCATCAGGCCGATCCGCAGGATGTCCGTCTTGCCCTGGGCCGCGAGCCGAGCCCGGTCCACGCTTGCCTTCAGGCTCTGGAACACCGGCCGCAGATCGCCGAGCAGTTGTTCACCCACCGGCGTGAGCCGCACATGGCGGCTGGTCCGCTCGAAGAGTTCCGCCCCGATCGACCGTTCCTGCTTCTTGATTGCCTGACTGACCCGCGCCGCCGACACGTGCAGCCGCTCGGCCGTCCTGCCGAAGTGCAGCTCCTCACATAGCGTCAGGAAGATCTCTATGTCCCGCAGCTCCACGTGCCCCCGCGCCTCGCATGATCATTAACCCCTGACTTAACCGGCGTTGCATGATCGGCCGTTGATCATCATCTTGTCCAAAACGGATGCTGACTGCATGAACGTCGTCACCACCAAAGTGTCGTTGACCGTGCAGGACGTGGGCGCGTCCAGCCGGTTCTTCACCGCGCATCTGGGGTTCCGTGAAGCCGAGTCGGCCGAGGGGTACGTATGCCTCCGCCGAGATGACGCCTCTGCCGAAATCGCCCTGCTCGAACGCGACCCCGAGCTCCCGCCGCCTGCCCGGCTCGGCCTGGGGCTGGCGGATCTGGTCGTGACCCTCGTGGTCACGGATGTCGTGGCCGAGTACGAACGGCTGCGCCGCGAGGGCGCCCACGTCACCGGACAGCTGCACCAAGAGCCTTGGGGTGAGCTGCAGTTCCAGCTCACCGACCCCAATGGCGTCGTGGTCCAGCTCACCGAATGGGTGCCGCCGGTCGGCGCCCCCGAACACATCTAACCGAGAGGTTTCCGTCTTCCGTGGACGAGATACGAGAGTCTCCGCGGCCGGATCCGCGCCGCTGGCTCATCCTGGTCGTGCTGTGCCTGAGCACGCTGGTCCTGGTCATCGACAATATGGTGCTCACGGTGGCCATCCCGCCGCTCGCCGAGGACCTGGGGGCGAGCGCGCAGGACATTCAGTGGATCATCGACTCCTACATCCTGGTCTTCGCCGGACTGCTCCTCACCTCGGGCAGCCTGTCCGACCGGTTCGGCCGGCGTCGTGTGATGGTCATCGGACTCGCGGTGTTCGGCGCGGCCTCGGTCCTCGGGACCATCGCCGACAGTCCCGCTCAGCTGATCCTGGCCCGTGTGCTGATGGGCGTCGGCGGCGCGCTGATCATGCCGAGCACGCTGTCCATCCTGATCACCGTCTTCGACGAGAAGGAGCGTCCCAAGGCGATCGCCGCCTGGGGTTCGGTGTCCATGCTCGGCGTGGTGGGCGGCCCACTGCTCGGCGGCTGGCTGATCGCCGTGTACTGGTGGGGTGCGGTCTTCTTGATCAACGTCCCGATCGCGGCGCTGGCCATCCTCGCGGCCCTGGTCCTGATGCCGGAGTCGAAGGGGCCCTGGCGCAAGGCCGATCCGCTGGGCATGGTGCTGTCCGTGGCCGGGATGACCGCGTTGGTGTGGACGATCACCGAGCTGCCCAAGGAGGGCCTGGAGCGTACGAGTACCCAGGTCACGCTCGCCGTGGCGGTGCTGAGCCTGGCAGGATTCGCTGTCTGGGAGACCCGTACGGCACACCCGATGGTCCCGGTGTCGCTGTTCCGCAACCGGGTCTTCACCGGCTCCAGCCTGTCGCTGGTGCTGCTGACCTTCGCCAACGGCGGCCTTCTGCTCGTGCTGACCCAGTACCTGCAGTTCGTCCTCGGCTACACGCCCACCGAGACCGGCCTGGCCTTCACCCCGCTCGCTGTCGCCGCCCTCGCCTTCAACGGCATCGGCGCCGCGCTGCTGGCGAAGACCGGCACCCGGATCATGGTGGTCCTCGGCCTGCTGCTGATCGCGGCCGGGTCCGGTGTCCTCACCGGCCTCTCCTCGGGTGACGGTTGGGGACCGCTGACCACCGCGATGATCCTGATCGGAGCGGGTGCCGGACTCGTGATGCCTGCGGCCACCAGCGCCCTGATGGGGGCGGTCCCGGCCGAGAGTGCCGGTGTCGGGTCCGCGCTCAACGACACCATCCAGCAGGCCGGCGCCGCCCTCGGTGTGGCCGTGCTGGGCGCAGTCCTCTCGAGCACGTACACCTCCGAGATGCCCGTCGGTGCGCCCGAGGCCGCCCGTCACGCCGTTTCCGAGGCGCTCGTCCTGGCCGCACGCACCGGGGACGAGGGGCTGGCAGCCACCGCCCGGGAGGCCTTCACCGCCGCGATGTCCGCCACCTTCCTGGTCGGTGTCTGCGGGGTACTGGGTGCCGCGGTGCTGGCGCTCTTCCTCATGCAGAACCGCGCGACCGAAGCGGCCGCGAAGGAGGCCGCCCGGACCCGGGACCAGTTCGCCACGGTCGCCGGACCCTGACGTACGGCCGCCGCGCGTCCCGGCCGCCACTGGCTGAGGCCATGAGCGTTCACGTTCAATTCATTGCAACGATTAGGCATCTGCCGTTGCGTTTAATTTGAAGATCGTTGCAACGATTTGCCGCCTTTCACCTGCAGTGATGGTGATTTCTCGCAGTAGATATGTTGAGGAATCTCTGAACGCAACGTAGCTTTTCCCTCGCAGGAAACAACGACTCGAAGGACAGAACAATGCAGAAGTTCGACACCCCTGCCCCGATCGCCGCCGTCCTCGACATCCCCGCGGGACGCATTCGGTTCATCGCCGCCGACCGCGCCGACACCACCGTCGAGGTCCTGCCCGCGGACGCCTCGAAGGGCCGCGACGCGCAGGCGGCGAAGGAGACCACGGTCGAGTACGGCGACGGCGTCCTGCGGATCGCGGCCCCGGAGGCGAAGAACCAGATCCTCGGCAACTCCGGCTCCGTCGAGGTGACCGTCCACCTGCCCGCCGACTCCCGCATCGAGGCGAAGACGGCCAGCGCCGAGTTCCGCGGCGTCGGACGGCTCGGCGATGTCGCCTTCGAGGGCGCGCAGGGCACGGTCAAGCTCGACGAGACCGCGAGCGCCCGCCTCACCCTCCAGGCCGGCGACGTCGCGGTCGGCCGCCTGGGTGGTCCGGCCCAGATCAGCACCCAGAAGGGCGCCATCCACATCGCGGAGGCCATGACCGGCACGGTCACCCTGAGCACCGAGCACGGCGAGATCTCGGTCGGCGCCGCCCGCGGGGTCTCCGCCTCTCTGGACGCCGGCACCAGCTACGGCCGGATCCACAACTCGCTCAACAACGCCGACGGTGCCGCCTCCGGCCCGAACATCCACGCGACCACCTCCTACGGCGACATCACCGCCCGCAGCCTCTGACCCCCGTAGCTCCGAACGGGCACCCCCTTGGGTGAACATGACGAGCAAGCTCAGCGAAGCTCGCGACGCCGCCTCCGGCCACCGCACTGAACTACCTGGACGATGCAGCAATATCCCTGGCCGAGGTGCTTTTAGGGAGCGACGCAGAGGCTCGTAGCTGCAGGATGAATCCGTCGCGCCCCCTCGCAGTACGCGCTCGGGAAGCGATTCCAGACGCCGACACGGCGCTCACGGAGCCCACCTCACATCAGCCTGGCTCGCGAGACGGCCGACGCCCTCGCTTCAGCCCTCCTCGGCCACATCGCCTCTGCCGTGATGGCGCCACCGTGGCATCACCATGCCCAAACCGACACCGAAGAAGGATAAGAAGAATGAGCACCACTCAGGACTACCAGGCTGCGGAACAGCTGCTGCGCCGGCCCGCCCGCCCCGGCGAGCTCGTCGTCGGCGACAAGGTCCGGCCGCAGTGGATCGACGGAGGGGCCCGCTTCTGGTACGCCGTGAGCAACGGTGTCGGTAAGCGGTTCGTGCTGGTCGACCCGGCGGCCGGAACCCGTGAGCCGGCCTTCGACCACGCCCTGCTCGCCGCCGGGCTGGCCGCCGCCTCCGGGCAGCCGGTCGACCCCGAGTTCCTGCCGGCCTCGGCGATCGAACTGGCTGGGAACACCGTCGAGTTCGATTCCTTCGGCGAGTGGTGGCGCTGCCGCCTGGACGACTACGTGTGCGAGCGGGCCGAGTTCAATCCGCCGGGCAGCCCCCTCGACGTACCGTCACCCGACGGGAAGTTCGCGGTGTCCCGGCGGGGCCACGACCTGTGGGCGCGCTCGCTGTCCGACGGCCGCGAGTGGGCACTGACCGCCGATGGCGCGCCCGGCCACCAGTACGGCACCGTCCCGGAGTGCACGGCGAACAGCACCCTGCTGCGCAAGATCGGCCTGCCGTACCTGCCGCCCGCGGTGGCCTGGTCGCCGGACTCGACGAAGGTGCTGGCGCACCGGACCGACGAGCGCGAGGTCCGGGAGACCCACCTGCTGGAGGCCAGGCCCGTCGACGGTGGCGCCCCGGTGCTGCACACCCAGCGGTTCGCCTACCCCGGGGACGAGCACGTACCGCTGGCCGAACTGGTCGTACTGAACGTCACCGCGGGCACGGTGGTCCGCGCCCAGGCCGAGCCGCTGCTCATGCCGACACTGTCGCCGATCACGATCAAGTGGGCCTGGTGGGCCCCGGACAGCTCGGCGGTGTACTACCTCGGCCGGCCGCGCGACCTGCGCACGCTCACCCTGTACCGGCTGGACGCGGCCACCGGCGAGGTCACCACGGTGCTCAGCGAGACCGGGGCGACCCGTGTCGAGCCCAACCAGTGGGTGTACGAGCCGCCGATCGTGCGGGTGCTCGCCGACGAGGTGCTCTGGTACTCGCAGCGCGACGGCTGGGGACACCTGTACCGGTACGACCTGCGCACCGGCGCGCTGCTTGGACAGGTCACCTCCGGGCAGTGGGCGGTACGGCAGATCCTGCGTGTCGACGAGGCTGAGCGGGTGGTGTACTTCACCGCCTCCGGGCTGGTCGACGGGGACCCGTACCGGCGTACGGTGTGCCGGGCCGGCCTGGACGGCTCCGGCTTCGCCAAGGTCACCCACGACGACCAGGACCACATCGCCGCCCTCCCCGACCACCAGGACTACTTCGTCGACTCCGCGTCCACGGTCGACACCCCGCCGGTGACGACGGTCCGCGACTGGACTGGCCGCGTGCTGGTCGAGCTGGAGCGCGCGGACATCGGCAAGCTCACCGCCACCGGCTGGACGCCGCCGGAACGCTTCTGCGTCAAGGCGGCCGACGGGGTGACTGACATCTGCGGAGTGCTGTACCGGCCGCGGGAGTTCGACCCCGCCCGCTCCTACCCGGTGGTCGACAACGTCTACCCCGGCCCGCAGCTCAACCGGGTCTCCCCGTCCTTCGACCCCGGCGGGTTGGGCCTCGACGCGGAACCCCTCGCGGCACTGGGCTTCGTAGTGGTAGCACTGGACGGACGCGGCACCCCGGGCCGGGACAAGGCCTTCCACGACGCCTCGTACGGCCACCTGGCCGACGCGGGCAACCTGGCCGACCACGTCGCGGCGCTGCGTCAACTGGCCGAGACCCGGCCGTGGATGGACCTGGATCGCGTGGGCGTGTTCGGCCACTCCGGAGGCGGATTCGCCGCGGCCCGCGCGATGCTGGACTTCCCCGAGACGTACAAGGTGGGAGCCGCACTCTCCGGCTCGCACGACGCCCGCCACTTCAACGCCGGCTTCGTGGAGACCTACGACGGCGCGGACAACCCCGAGGCCTGGGGCCGCACTTCCAGCATCGACCTCGCCGACCGCCTGGTGGGCAAGCTGCTCCTGATCCACGGCGACATGGATGACCAGGTCCATCCGGACCAGACCCTCCGCCTGGCCGACCGGCTCATCGCCGCCGGCAAGGACTTCGAGCTGCTCATCGTGCCCGGCGCCGAGCACACGTTCATCGACCACTTGGCCTATGTCCGTACACGCTGCTGGGACTTCCTGGTCCGCGAGCTGCTGGGCACCCAGCCTCCTGCCTACCGCCCCGCTCCCATCGCCATCGGCCCTGAGCTGCTCGCCGAGCTGTTCGCCTGAGCCTGAGCCTGCATCGGCGGCATCGGCCCCGCTTGTGTGACGCAGGTCATGCGATCGGGGCCGATGGGTTCGGGTCTCCGTCACGGTCTTACGTGCAACGAGATTCCAACGCCGCAGGCCCGGCCCCCGGGGGGTGCGGCACATGAGGAAGGCATGCCATGACCGACACGATCAGCGCCTCCGTCACCGCTGTTCCTCGTGCTGAGACGATCGTCTACGTCGACCACGAGAAGGTCACCGCGACCAGCGAGATCGTCGACACCGGCGAGATCATGGTCTTCGCCGGCCCCGGCTTCGCGATCACCGTCCGCCACGGCAGCGCGCCGCCGCTGGAAGACGTGCGCCGCCGGCTCCAGGAGGATCCGCAGCAGCTGGGCTGCGGACCCGCGGCCGTCCTGCACGCCGTGGCGGACATGGTCGTCGACCGCTACGTAGAGGTCGCGGACGCCTTCGCCGGCGACGTCGATTCCCTGGAAGCCGAAGTCTTCTCCCCCGACCGTCCGGTCGATGCCGGGCGGATCTACCAGCTCAAGCGAGAGCTCCTCGAATTCAAGCGCGCCGTGATGCCGCTCGCCGGCGCCCTGCAGCGCCTCAGTGAAGGAGCGGTCCCAGGGATCCCGTCGAACGTCGCCACGTACTTCCGGGACGTGGCCGACCACCACCAGCGGGTCGGCGAACAGATCCTGTCCTTCGATGAACTCGTCTCCGGCATGCTCAGTGCCAGCATCGCCCAGCTGGGCGTCCAGCAGAACGCCGACATGCGCCGCATCAGCGCCCGGGCCGCACTCATCGCCGTCCCCACCATGATCGTCGGCGTCTACGGCATGAACTTCGAGCACATGCCCGAACTCAAGTCCCCGTACGGCTACCCCGCGGTCTGGGCCCTCATGGCGATCGTGTGCACGGTCATCTACCGCGCGCTGCGCCGCAACAAATGGCTCTAGCGACCCCGCCGGTGCAGGACGTAGGGCTCCGGGAGACGCAGCGGAAGATGCTCCACGAGTCCGCCGCACGGCCCGATGAGGTGCTGTGCCTGAACGTCGAGGACCTGTACCCGCAGGACAAGCGCGGGATGATCACCGCCAAGGGCGGGGCGACCGAGTGGATTCACTGGAAGTCCGGCGCCGCCCAGCGGCTGCCACTCCGTGCCCAAGGCCGCCCGCTGTTCCTCACCGACCGCGAGGCCTCGGCCGGTACGCCGACACTCGACGTGTGCCCAGAGGCCGGCCGGGCCCGGCTCTCCCACCGGCGTGCTGAGGAACTCTTCGAGGGGAACACCCGGCTCCTGGCCACCCCCCTCGTCTCGCCCGGGGACGTCTAGCACCTGAACGGCTGGACACTCCACCGGCTCCGCCACAGCGCCCTGATGTACGACGCCGAGGACGGCACCTCCACCCCGATGCTGCTGGCCGGCTCCCGCCACGGCTTCATCCGCTCCCTGGAGCGATACGCCCGCCCGGGCGTCGACGCTGTGGCCCGGCACGTCGCCGAACTCGACTCGCCGCCCACCACAGGTGAGCCCTCGGGAACCGAGCTCGGGGCTACATGCTGCGTGGTGTTCGAATCAGGATTGCTGGCCATCACGACGCGAGGGTCGCGGGCTGCGGGTCGGTAGATGATTCCGCCGTGCGCGTCGTCTTACCTGCGCCCCTCAGCCATGTGAACGAGAAGAGGGCGGCACCGGCCATGACGACGGCCGCGCCTACGGCTGCGAAGCTCATCCCGTGTGTGAAGGCGTCACGCGCGGCCGTCAGCACAGCATCTGCCATCCCGTCCGGCAGTTGGGCCGCGGTGGCCGTCGCGCCGCCCAGTGTTTCGCGGACGGCTTCGGCCTGCGGTACTCCCGGGGGCATTGCTCCGGTCATGTCCCGGGTGTATACCGCTGCCCCGGTGGATCCGAGGAGTGCCATGCCCAGCGCTCCGCCGAGCTCCTGGCCTGACTCCAGCACGGCCGCGGCTGATCCCGCGCGCTCCGGCGGGGCCGCGCCGAGGGCGAGTTCGTTGGCGAGGGTCATGGCGGCGACGAGGCCGCCCGCGTAGAGGGAGACGCCGGCGAGGACGAACCAGAGTTCCGAGTCGGTGCGTACCTGGGTCAGCCAGAGGAACCCGCAGGCGGAGAGGAGGAAGCCGCCGCCCATGACGTACGCACGGTCCATACGCTGTGCGAGCGCGGCCCCGGCCGGAGCCATGACGGCCACCCCGGCAGCCGGTACCAGGCTCCACAGGGCGGCGTTGAACGGGCTCAGGCCGAGGACGGACTGCAGGTACTGGGTGAGGAAGACGGCCATCCCGACCGTGGCGAACATCGCGAGGAGGTTGGCGAACACCGGGCCGCCGAAGGCGCGCCGGCCGAGCAGGCCGAGGTCGATCACCGGATGCGCGAGGTGTTTCTGCCGGCGCACGAAGACGAAACCGAGCACGAGCCCCACACTGACGGCGAGGGCGGGCAGCGGCTCGTACCCGTGCCGGGCCCATTCCTTGATGCCGTAGATGGCCAGGAGCACAGCGCCGAGTGACAGCACCGCGCTCAGCAGGTCGAAGCGCTCACGCTTCACTGACTTGAATTCAGGCACCAGAAACGGCACCAGCACGAGCAGCAGCACCATCGCGGGCAGGTTGATCAGGAAGACCGCGCCCCACCAGAAGTGCTCCAGCAGCAGACCGCTGACCACGGGCCCCAGCGAGATGCCCGTCGTCATGACGGCGGTCCACAGGGTCACCGCCTTTCCGCGCTGCTTCTCGTCGTGGAAGAGGTTGCGGATCAGGGCGAGGGTCGAGGGCATCAAGGCGGCACCGCCGAGTCCCAGCAGCGCGCGTACGGCGATGAGCAGTTCGGCGGTGTGCGCGTACGCGGCGGCGACCGAGGCCGCTCCGAAGAGCACCGCTCCCGCGAGCACCAGCGCGCGCCGACCGATCCGGTCGCCGAGCGCGCCCATCGGGATGAGGAGCCCGGCGAGGACGAAGCCGTACATGTCGAGGATCCACAACTGCTGCGTCGCGCTGGGCTCCAGGTCCTGACTGACGTAGGGAATCGCGAAGTACAGGACCGAGACGTCCATCGAGACGAGCAGCAGGGGCAGCATCAGGACGCCCAGGGCGGTCCATTCCTTGCGCCCCGCGCGGGGGCCGGGTGTGTTCTCCATGAGCGGCAGGGAACTGGGCGCCGGCGTACGCCGCAAACAGGTACCTAGTGCACCCCGCCATCTATCGGCTCTGAGCAGCCGCAATGCCCTGTGAGTGCACTAGTACAGTGCGGTCATGACTGTGGAACCGCCCTACCTCCGCATCGCCGGCGACATCCGTCGGCTCATTGCCTCGGGTGAGCTTGAGCCCGGTGCCCGCATCCCTTCCACCCGGCGCATCACCCAGGAGTGGGGCGTCGCGATGGCGACCGCGACGAAGGCGCTCGCCACACTGAGCCAGGAGGGTCTGGTGCGGGCCGTGCCCGGCGTCGGCACCGTGGTCGCCGAGTCGGGACGAGAACGGCCCTCGGCTCCGCACCACGGGCTTACCCGGGATCGCATCATCCGCGCCGCGATCGCCCTCGTCGACGCCGAAGGGCTCGGCGCGCTCTCCATGCGCCGAGTCGCAACCGAGTTCGGCGTTTCGACCATGGCGCTCTACCGCCACGTCCCGAGCAAGGGCGAGCTCGTACGGCTGATGTCGGAGACGGTGTTCAACGGAGAACCGCCGGGGCCGCGACCGCCCGGCTGGCGTGCGCGACTGGAACGGGAGGCCCGCTGGCTGTGGGCCCTGTACCAGCGCCATCCCTGGCTGGCACGAGCCATGGCTGCCCTCACCCGGCCGATGGCCTCACCCCACGCGATGCGCTACACCGAGCGGGTCCTCGGTGCCCTGACCGGCCTGGGGCTGACACCGACCCAGATCATCCACGTCCACCTCGCCCTCGTCGGGTACGCGCAGGGCGTCGCGGCGGCCGCCGAGCTGGAGTCGCAAGCACGGCAGGACACCGGCATGACACCCGAGGAGTGGATGGCCTCCAACGAACCGCGGATGGAGACGATCCAGAGCGCCGGGTCCTATCCGATCCTGTCCACTCTCTTCGACCGGGAGGGGTTCGACCTCGAACTCGAGACCCTCTTCGAATTCGGGCTCGCACGGATGCTGGACGGAGTCGAATCACTCATCGCGCAGCCCGGAGGCTAGGACCACCGAGCTCGCACCTGGAGTCCGTCAACCTCCACCTCGAAGAACTCAGCCGCAGTGCGAACCCGAGCCGGGTCGCCCCGGACTTGTTCCGCACCCTCGTCACGTCGTCTTTCGAGCAGCGTCCAGGCCTCGATCAGGTCCTCCGGCTCCCGGTCGTGCCGCGCCCGCGTCTCTCTCCCCTCCCCGCGATCACTCGTGCAGTCAAAGGAGGGCCCCGCCAGGAAAGGCGAGGACCTGGGGTGATTCCGCAGCGCTACATGTCCCTTGGGCGCAGCTTTACGAGAACAGGGCCGACCTCGCCGGCCTCGACCAGGACGGGGGGCGTCCTACTCCTCGGCGAAATGCGCGACCCGGACCAGACGCTCTGGCTGCGCGGTGCGGCCTTCTTCTCGTTGTAGATGGCCGTGAGGCGGGTGAGGGCCTTCTCCTGGTTGGAGAATCCGACCTCTTCGGTCTGCTTACCGGCGGCGCTGCGGTAACGGATCGTGTAGGGGTGCGGGCACTTCGACCAGCGGGACTCAAGGTGCTCGCAGTCCTTGAAGAACGTGCCCATTCCATGGGCGAGGGACTTCGTTGCCATGTCTCGCGGACCCCTCCGGCGCCAAGGCTGACCTATTGCTGACGCTGGAGGTTCTTAGGAGAGCCTCCTCCTGTCGGACTCGATCCGCGCCAACATCGCGTACGGGAGCCCGGACGCGACCGACGCGCAGATCCGCGAGGCGGCCCGGCTCGCCCGGGCCGACGAGTTCATCGACCGGCTCCCCGACGGCTACGACACCGCCGTCGGCGAACAGGGGCTGACGCTCTCCGGCGGCCAGCGCCAGCGGGTCGCGCTCGCCCGCGCCCTGCTCATCGACCCCGCCGTGCTCGTCCTGGACGACGCCACCTCGGCCCTGGACGCCCGGGTCGAAGCGGAGATCCACACCGCCCTGGGGGAGGCCGGCCGACGGCGCACCACGCTCATCGTGGCCCACCGGGAGTCGACCCTGGAGCTCGCGGACCGCGTCGCGCTGATGGACGGCGGCCGGATCACCGACATCGGCACGCCGGACGAGCTGCGCGCCCGCTCGGCCCTCTTCCGGTCCCTGCTGTCCACCTCGCCCCGTCCCGGTGACGCCGGTGACGCCGGTGACGCCGATGCCCCCGACACGGCCGACGGGACCGCGCCCGCGCTCGGCGTCCCGGTCGGCGGCATCACCGCGGAGCTGTGGCGACAGCCGGACGGGGAGGGCCCCGTACACCACGAGGGCACCGCGGTCCGCGCCGCGAACGCCCTCGCCGCAGCCGCCGCCTCCGGCCCCGGCCGGGGCGGACCCGGCAGCGGAGTGCTCGGCTCCGCCCCGCCGTCCCCCGAGCTGCTGGCCGCCCTCGCGAAGACCCCGATGCCCGCCGCCGAGCCCGGCGTCCCGCTCGCCCAGGCCGTGGCGGGAGACCCCGCCTTCCGTCTCGGCTCCCTGCTGCGCCCCTTCCGGATCCCGCTGCTCGGCGGGCTCCTGCTGGTCGCCGTGGACGCGCTCGCGCAGATCGCCGTACCCGTACTCGTCCGGCACGGCGTGGACAGCGGGGTCACCGGCCAGGCGAGGGGGGTCCTGCTGGCGGCCGCCGCGGCCGCGGCGGCGGTCGTCGTCGCCAACTGGCTGCTCGGCATCGTCCAGGTCCGCGCCACCGGGCGAACCGGCGAGCGGCTCCTCTACACCCTGCGGGTCAAGACGTACGCCCAGCTGCAGCGACTCGGCCTCGACTACTACGAGCGGGAACCGGCGGGCCGGATCATGACCCGGATGACCACCGACGTGGACGCCGTGTCGAACTTCCTCCAGACGGGCCTCATCACGGCGGTCGTCAGCCTGCTGACGGTCCTCGGGGTCCTGGTGTCCCTGCTGGTCATCGACGCACAGCTCGCGCTGGTCCTGCTGGCCGCACTGCCACCGCTGATCATCGCCACCGCCCTGTTCCGGCACTACTCGGTCCCCGCCTACCTGGAGGCCCGAGAGCAGATCAGCACGGTCAACGCCTACCTCCAGGAGAACGTCGGAGCCCTGCGGATCACCCAGGCCTTCCGCCGGGAACAGCGCAACGCCGAGGACTTCGCGGCCCTCGCCAGGGCGTTCAGCACGTCCCGGCTGCGGGCGCAGCGGTACATGGGCACCTTCTTCCCCTTCGTCGAGTTCCTCGGCACGCTGTCCACGGCCGCCGTCCTCGCCGTCGGAGCCGGCCAGGTCGTCTCCGGCGGGCTGACCGCCGGCACCCTGATCGCGTTCCTGCTCTGCGTCGAGCTGTTCTTCGCCCCGATCCAGCAGCTGTTCCCGGTCTTCGACGGGTACCAGCAGGCGGTCATCGGCATGAACCGGCTGCGCGGTCTGATGCGCACCCCCGTCGCCACGCCCCCGGCGGACGCCCCGCGGCGCGTCGAGGCGCTGCGCGGGGAGATCGAGTTCGACGACGTCTCCTTCCACTACGCGGGCGGATCGGACCGCGACGTCCTGCACGGCATCGGGCTGCGCATCGCCCCGGGCGAGACCGTCGCCCTCGTCGGGACCACCGGCGCCGGCAAGTCGACCGTGATCAAGCTGCTGGCCCGCTTCTACGATCCGGCCTCCGGGGCCGTCCGCGTCGACGGCCACGACCTGCGCGGACTCGACCTGACGGGCTACCGGCGCCGGCTGGGCATCGTCCCGCAGGAGCCGCACCTCTTCGGCGGCAGCGTCCGCGACGCCATCGCCTACGGACGGCCGGAGGCGACCGACGCGGAGGTGGAGGCCGCGGCCCGGGCCGTCGGAGCCCACGAGATGGTGGCCACGCTCGCGCACGGATACCTCACTCGGATCGGGGAACGCGGCCGGGGCCTGTCCTCGGGCCAGCGCCAGCTGCTCGCCCTCGCCAGGGCCGAACTGGTCGACCCCGACATCCTGTTGCTCGACGAGGCGACCGCATCGCTCGACCTCGCCACCGAACGGCGGGTCACCGCCGCCGTCGAGGCCCTCACCCGGCGCCGCACCACCGTGGTGGTGGCACACCGCCTCACCACGGCCGCCCGCGCGGACCGCGTGGTGGTGCTCGACGCCGGGACCGTCGTGGAGACGGGCACGCACAGCCAACTCCTGGCCGCACAGGGGCCGTACCGGCGCCTGTGGGACGCCTACCGGCCGGGCGGCGCGGACGTCCGGCCGCCGGCTCTGCTTCCGGCTCCGGCCGGCAGCCCTGCCGAACAAGCCGACAGCTCTACCGGCCAAGCCGACACCCATACCGATCAACTCGTCAACGGGAGTGCACGATGACCGAATACCGCCTGCTCGGACGCACCGGCGTCAAGGTGAGCCCGCTCGCCCTGGGCGCCATGATGTTCGGGGCCCGCGGCAACACCGACCACGACGACAGCGTCCGCATCATCCACCGGGCCCTCGACTCGGGCATCAACTTCGTCGACACGGCCGACGTGTACTCGGCGGGGGAGTCGGAGACCATCGTCGGGAAGGCGCTCGCCGGAGGCCGGCGGGACAACGTGGTGCTGGCCACCAAGTTCCACGGCAGCCTCGGATCCGACCCCAACGAACAGGGGAACAGCCGCCGCTGGATCATCCGTGAAGTGGAGAACAGCCTGCGCCGGCTCGGCACCGACTGGATCGACCTCTACCAGGTGCACCGGCCCGAGCCCGGGACCGACTTCGACGAGACGCTGGGCGCGCTCAGCGACCTCGTCCACCAGGGCAAGATCCGCTACATCGGAACCTCCACCTTCGAGCCCTCCGCGATCGTCGAGGGCCAGTGGCTCGCCGAACGCCGAGGCCGCGAACGGGTGGTGACCGAGCAGCCTCCGTACTCGCTGCTCGCGCGGGGCATCGAGCGCGAGGTCCTGCCCGTCGCCCAGCAGTACGGGCTGGGCGTGCTCAGCTGGAGCCCGCTCGCCGGCGGCTGGCTGTCCGGCCGCTACCGCAAGGGCGGCGACCAGCCCACCTCCAGCCGGATCGACCGGCAGGCCGAGCGCTTCGACATCGCCGACACCGGGAACGCGGCCAAGCTGGACGCCGCCGAGGCGCTGGCCCAGCTGGCGCAGGAAGCGGGGCTGACCCTGGTGCAGCTCGCCCTGGCCTTCGTCCTGGAGCATCCCGCCGTCACCTCGGCCATCATCGGACCGCGCACCTTCGAGCAGCTGGAGAGCCAGCTGGGCGCCGACCGGGTACGGCTGAGCGCGGACGTGCTCGACCGCATCGACAAGATCGTGCCGCCGGGCACGAACCTGTCCACCCGGGACGCCGGATACGTGCCGCCCGCACTGTCCGACCCGCGGCTGCGCCGCCGCCCGCGCGGCTGACCTGCCGGGCCGCCGTCCCCCTCGGGGGACGGCGACCCGCTGCGGTGCCCCGGCACCGTCAGCCCATGAACTCCTGGTCCCTGTAGCGCACTTCCGCGGTGTTCCAGTCGACGCCGAGGTCGGCCGTGAGCTTCCGGGCGAGGGGGAGGTCCGCCAGTGGAGCGATGAGGATCAGGCGGCCGCCGAGGGTGACGGAGCCCCCACCGAGGCGTTCGCGGGCCTCGGGGTCGGCGAGGAGGGCGTCGTGGAGGCGGGTCGCGCTCACGCCCGCGGCCTGGATCTCCACGGCGTCGGTGTCCGGCGAGCTCCGCGGCAGGCAGCGGAACGTCAGCACCGACTCCTGGTGGTACTGCTTGCGGATGACGTCGGCGACGTGGCGCAGCCCCTCGGGGCCGACCCGGTCGACATCGAACTCGCGCGAGCGCTCGTACGTGGTCTGCTTCAGCTCGCCGGACCAGAAGACTCCGTCCAGCAGGGTCGAGGGGCCGAGCTTCGCCCGACCGCGACCAGGACCCGCACGTACCGTTGCCTCATGTTCCAACTCCCGTTCCGGAAACCTGCTGTGGCGTACCGTTGGCGTACCGGTGGCGGTCGGAGGTCCGTGTCACCTCGGGCCAGGAGAACCCGACCGGTCCCGCACGCGTCGGGAAGACCGGACACGTTCACGTGATCGTCAAGAAGTGCCCGCGGCTAGCGCCAGACGACGGCGCGCCAGCGGACCGGCCAGCTCCTCGAACTGCCCACGTCCCCCGCGACGTTCCCGGCCGCGTTGATCGCGAGCGGCTGGGTCCTGTCGATGCCGGCGGGAAGGGGAAGGGCGGTGACCCGCCCCAGCGGATCCCACGTCACGGCACGCTCGTCGGAGGTGCCGACGCCGGTCCCCGCGTCGTTGATCCCGTTGACGAAGACCCGGCCCGTGCCGGGCAGCACCGCGAGTTCGGTGGTGGCGTTCCCGTCCCACCTCACGGCGTGGTCCTTGACGTTCCCTACGACGACGTCGGCGTTGTTGACGCTCACGGACCGCGCGCCGACCCCCTGCGACGGCAGTGCCTTGAACTTCGTCCCGCGCGGGGCACGGACGGCCTTCCACTCCCCGGCCCCGTCGGTCGCCCGGCCGATCACCGTGCCGCGGTCGTTGATCGCGACCGGCTCGCTGTACGAGCCCCCGAGCGAGCCGAGATCGTGGACCCGGCCCGCGGTGTCCCAGCGTACGGCCCGGGTCTTCTCGCCCGGCACGAACACGTGGCCGGCGATCTCTCCCCGCTCGTTGATCCCGGTGGCCACGCCCCCCTCCGCCTTCGGGGGCAGACGCAGCAAGGTCGCCCGGCCGTCCGGGCTCCAGCGCACCGGGCGCGTGCCGACGGCCGTCGACAGACGCCCCACGGCGACATGGGAGTCGTTGATGTCCTGGGCTTCGCCGTCGACGTAGCCCGGTGGTTCCTGGAGCCGGGTGAGGGCGCCCGCCGCGTCCCATCGGGCGGCATGCCGTACGCCGTCCGGCGCGGCGGTGAAGCCGGCCACGGTGCCGTCCTCGACGACCTTGACCGCCTGCCCGCCCGAACCCGCGGAGACGGCCTGCAGACGGGTGAGCGAGCCGTCGGCTCCCCACCGCACGAGGTAACCCTCTTCGTTCTCGTCCAGCGAGAGCCCCACGACGTCCCCGGCGTCGTTCATCGCCTGGGCCGAACTACTGGAATGGCCTGCCAGGAGCGGCAGTTCGTACATCGAAACGGCGACGCCGGAGGGCGCGGAAGGCGCCACCATCACGGATAACATCGCGGAAACCACCACGGGTAACAAGAAGATCTCCCCTGTCTTCTCGGACTGACACGGCGCCGGACGCACCCGCCCACCCCGTTGATCCCCCGGGCGGCGAGTACGGCACGACCCCCGAGCCCTCCCCCGACCACGAGGCGCGGAAACATGCCCGCAGCCCGTCACGGGGTGGGGTCAGCGGCGGTCCGGCGGGGTCGCGGGCGGGGGCGGGGGTGGCGATGGGGGGTCCGTGGTTTCGTGGAGGATGCGGTCGATCCGTTCGCCGACCTTCGCCGAGGCGCTGTCCGGTCCCTCGATCCGCTGGTCCGCCTGCGGCGGGGCCAGCGTGGCCAGTTCGTCCAGGTGTCGGCCCACCTCCTCCCAACGGCCCGCGAGCCGGGCGCTGTCGAGGTGGTCCAGCACGTCGAGGACCCGGCATTCCCGGTCCGCGTCCAGTACCCAGCGCCGGGCCCGATTCAGCAGGCGCGGGAGATCGCCGGCCACGTCCCGCGCCGGCAGTTCGGGTGCGGCCGGACGCGGCAGTCTGCTGTCGCTCATGCCGCGCAGCCTAGTTGACGCCCCCGCCGGGGCGGGGGAGAAGCGTCGGGTTGCCGGGCGGTGGTGCCGGGCTGCGGCGGCGCAGGGCCAGGGCGGTCCAGACGGCCGACACGAGAGCGGCCGCCGAGGCGACGACGAGGCTTCGGACGGGGCTCGGGCCGGCGTGCGTCGCCCAGCCCGCCACACCTTCCGCGCACCAGGCGAGCCCGGCCGCCAACGCCCCCGCGCTCAGCGGAAGGAACACAGGTACGTCGCGCCGGGAGCCCCGCACCGTGTCACGGACGGTGCTCCCCGCGAGCAGCAGGGCCGCCCCGCCGAGGGTGGCGATCAGGGCGGGCACCACGCGCCCCGGAAGCGGCAGCCGGTACTGAAGGCTCTGGATCGTGGTCAGGACCATGAGGAGCGCGCCGACCAGGGCCGTGTTGCGCAGGGTGGAGCGCGCCTTGCGGCGGGCCTCCCGTTCGTCGGCCAGCCGGAGCTGTTCGGCGACCGCCGTCTGCGCGGCGGCGTTGATGTGGCCGGCCCGTTCCTCGACCGAGCGCAACCAGGCTTCCAGGTCCCCGGCGCGGCGGGCGAGGGCGGCACTCAGGTACAAGTCGTGCTGGACGGGGTGGAGTTCCGCCGCTTCCTCGGAGATCCCGGACGCCGAACCGAGGGGATCGGCCGGCCCCGGGGCGCCGGGCAGCGTCGGCGAAACGGCCAGGTGGAGGTTGTGGGCCACGATCTCCGCGTCCCGGGCGTCCTGGGCTACCCTGGTGCGGACGGTGACCAGGTCCAGGAGGGCGATCCCGGTCCGTACGAGCAGGTCCCGCCCGGCGGCGATCAGCCGGACGTCGCCGGGCGCGTCCAGGAGCCCGCGCAGCTCCCGGATGCCGGTGTCGACCCGGCCGGCGAGGAGTTCGGCCCGTGCGCCGCGCTCGTCGAGGCCGCGCATCAGCTGACGCAGTGAGACCGCGTGCAGCAGGTACCGGGCGAACGGTGTCGGCGCGGCCGTGCCGTCGCTCCAGGTCCACGCGTCCAGCTCCCGCCCGGCAGCGCGCGGCGCGATGACCGCCAGGCAGCGGGAGGGCGCGGCGGCGTCGGATGCCACCGGCTCGGTGAGGTACAGGCCGGTCGTGGTGAGCGCGGTCCTCCAGCGGGTGCGGGCCGACGGCGCGTGCGCGGCGGGGAACTGCGCGGCCACCGAGTCCTGCACCGCCGACAAGCCCGTGCCGCCGGGCGGTGCGGGCAGGTCCGTGAACGCGGTGAGCAGGACCGCGGATCCGATGAGGCGCGGATCGTCCGGGTCGACGACCGTACGCCACTGGGCCCACAGGGCGTTCCAGGATCCGCCGGGCGGCGAGAGGGTGGCGCTCAGCCACATGCGGTCGCGGTGCCGGCGCAGCAGCATCTGGTGGAGTCCCGGCAGGGCGGCGGTGCCCTGCGCCATGCAGATCAGCCCGTCCGAGGAGGGGAGCGCCTCCGGGGGCAGCGCGGGGAGCCTGCCCGGTGACGCGGGCCCGATGGGCTCGCTCGTGCCCCAGCGCCTGACCGCGTCCCCCCAGAGCGCGCGCAGGTGTCCGTATCCGGCCGGAGTGGCCGCTGCGAAGAGGTGACCCACCAGGCACTGGTCGTCCAGGACGGGCGCGGGAGAGGGGGAGGGCGGGGCTGCCGGGGCCGTCATCGGTCCGCCGTTTCGACCCTGTCGAACAGGTCGGCCATGGGTGCGAGTTCGGGTTCGTCGACGAGCAGCTCCGCGAGGTCCGCACGCCAGCGTTCGCCCAGGGCGGTGCCCGGACCCGACCGGAGGTACGTCCAGTCGGGCAGTTCGTTCCGGATCGCCTCGAACCCGTGTGCCCGTGCACGGGCGATCGCCAAGTAGGCGCCGCAGTAGGCCACGAGGGCCAGCTCGTCGGTGACGGAGATCAGGACGAAGAACAGGGCCCACATGATGTCGTCCGGTGCTTTGGCCCGTCCCGCCGTACGGCAGACCTCCGCGAGAGCATCCGGATCGCCGAGTGCCTCGGTCACGGGTGCGAAGAGGGCGAGGCCCGGCCGGTCGATGCTCAGAGACAGGAAGGCGAAGCCGCACGCGAGAGGGAGGTTCTCGTTGTCGGCCTCCGTGATCTCGGGGATGAGGTCCTCCACCACGTTGTGCAGGAAGGTGCGTTCCGTCCGGAGCAGGCGGACCTGCTCCTGCGGGTCGGCTTCGCAGAACCGTGCGATGCGTCCCCGGACGGCTTCCTCGGTGGTGGCGGCCAGGCCGTCCCGGGTTCCCGCCCAGCGGACGGCCCGGAACGTGGAAGGGTCCAAGGGCACGTCGTCGAACGTGTCGGCAGCCTCGGCGGCCTCCTCGAAGGCCGCGTCGAACTCCGGCTCCAGGAGCTCCGGGTGCGCGACGAGGTGCGTGTGGCACGCGCCGAGCGACGGGGTCACCAGCCAGAGGTAGGCGTCCGCGACCTGCCGTGCCGAGGTGCCGTGCCAGTCCGGCAGCGGTTCCCCCGGCTCCGTCCACGCCCGGTCCCAGCCGTCGGGATCCTGCGCGCGGATCGCCCGGCCGGCCTGACGCAGCCAGTAGCGGCGGAAGGGGGTCGTGCCGGGGTCCGCCAGGGCTTCCCGCAGGTACGCGACGACGCCGGCCGGGTCCTCGCCGCCCTGGAATCCGAGGCGTCGGCGCAGCGTGGCGGCCGGCGCCTCGGGGTCCAGGACGCGGGCCCAGAGCCCCGCGGCCTCTTCCGTGCGGCCGGCCTCGGTCAGGCCTTCGATCTGTTTCCGGGTGGCCCGGTGCAGTCTGGCGCTCGCCGCATCGCCCGGCCGGCCCTGGGCGGGTCCGAGGACCCCGATGAGTTCGTCGCGCAGGGAGATCCGGTCGCCGCCTACGGCACTCGAGATCATCGCTTGCAAGGCCTCGGCGAGCGCCTCGCCGTACACATCGGGCGCCGCTTCCCCGTACGGGCGCAGTCGCCGGACCGCGTCGGCGCGCAACCGCTCCGCCTCCCGTGGACTGTCGGCGGCGAGTCCGATCGCCAGATCGAGCTCGGCGGTGCACAACTCGGTGAGGTACCCGTCCGGATCGGTCTCCGCCAGGACGGTCAGGAGCTCGACGGCCCGGTGGTCGTGGGCGGAGATCAGGTCGGTGAGCGAGGGGGCTGCCGGGTCGGGCCTGCGCCGGCCCGGGCGCGGCACGCGGCGCAGGACCCGCCCGAGTGCTCCGGGGGACGGCTCCGGCTCGGTCGGGGTGCCGGGCGTCGCGTCCCTCGCGTCGGTCAGTGCCGTGGCCGCCGCGGCCAGGAGCTGGGCGAGCATCGCCCGATGGGCGTCGGGGTTCGCCCTGTACAGCTCTTCGGCAACCGCCACCGCCCGTTCCGCGCGGGGCACGACCTCGTCCGGCCGCCGGCCGTACGGGCCGGCCCTGAAGTACTGGGTCATCCCCTTCACCCACCGGGTGGAGTGGCGTTCGGGGTCGGCCGCCAGCAGTTCGTCGAGGAGCCCGATCGCCTCGGACATCAGGGCGGACGACTCGTCGAGGCGCCGGCGCGCCGCATCGTCCAAGGATCCCGATTGCGGCAGGTCTCCGCGCATCGCCGCGGCCAGAATGAGCAGTGCGGATGCCAGGATCGGTAGCGATGCGGGCTGTTCGTCCACCACCTCCCGAAGGGTCGCCACGGCGGCGACGGCGTGCGGCAGTGCCTCGCCGTTCCGGTCTTCGAAGCAGTAGGCAATGGCCAGGTTGGACCGGACGCTGCCCAGGAGCAGGGAGTGTGCCCCGGTCTCCTCGTGCAGCCTGCGGGCTTGCTCGAAGGCCTCGCGGGCGACCGCCACGGCCTCCGTCGCCAGATGGGCGCTCACCAGGGCCGCGGCGAGGTTCTGGAGGGACAGGGTCAGCAACCGGCGGTACAGGCCGGGCCACCGGACGTACAGGGTGCGGGCCAGGGACACCGCCCGCCTGCCCACCTCCAGGCCCTCGCGCACCCGTCCCGTGTTGAACAGGATGCCGGCGGAGTTCACCAGCCCCAGGGCGATGGTCTCGGCGAGGAGCCCGTCCTCGTCCTCCCCCGTGTCCCCTGCGCTCCCGGTGTCCCCGGCGAGGGGGTCCGGGTGGGAAAGGGAGAACTCATCGGCGGATCCGAGGATCTCCAGCACGGCCGCCAGGGCTTGCCGGGGCCGACCGAGCGCATGGTTGACGAGGGCTCGCCCGCTCAGGACCTGAACTCGCACACTCCGGTCCTGCGTTCCCTCGGCGAGCTCCCAGGCCCATTCCACGTCCGCCAGTGCTTGCCGGGGGTCGGTGAGGTAGCTGACTTCGGCCCGGTTGATCAGGCAGCGTGCGAGCTCATCGCGTGCGAGACGGCCGTCCTCGCCCCCGATGATCGCCTCGAAGTGTTCCACCGCTTCCCCGAAGGCATCGAGGGCCACGTCCAGATCGCCGGCCTGCACGGCCGCCACGGCCAGCCGGTCCAGGTTCTCGGCCAGGGCGCCGCGCCACAGCAGGTCCTGCTCCTGGAAGGTCCGCCACACGGCCACGCAACGGGTGAGCATGTCCACGGCCCGTGCGGTGTACCCGTGCTCCAGGAGCCGCTTGCCGACCTCGCCCATCACGGAGGCCAACTGCCATTCCTGGCCGTCGTGCGGGGGCAGTTCCTCCAGGCGCTGGACGCCCTGCTCGCCCGCCCTTCCGGCGATCTCCGTCTGGTACTCCCACAGGTACGGCGCGTCGGGGGCCGAACCGCCGGAGCGCAGGATCGCGTTGGACCGGTTCAGCAGCGCGTTCGCGACGGCGATCGCCGCCGGGTCGAACGGTGCCTCCCTGGTCGGTACGAAAGGCGGCCGGAGCGCGTCGAGGACGCTCTGGTGGGAGATCCGGTAGACGGCGGGGCGGGGGCCGCCGTCCCGTCCGCGGAAGACGTCCTGGATCACGTAGCGCCCCAGGGATTCCAGCAGCCGGTCGAGGTCGGCGGTCGTGTACTGCTGCCCTTCCGCGAGCAGCCCCTCCTCGCGGGCCGTGTACGAGGCGACGGCCAGCCACTCCTCCTGCGGGAAGCCGTTGCCGAGCGCCGCACCCAGCACCGTGAGCAGGACCCGCGCGTGGTCGGCGGCGGTTCCGGCCGGCTGGGGCCAGGCGTCCGCGGGCAGCCGGGCGAGGTCGGCCTCCACCGCTTCCGAGACGGTACGGGCCAGACGGCCGCTCCAGCCGGCCGTACGGGTGTCCACGGGATGCTCGGCCAGCTGGTCGGTCAGCAGCCGGGCCAGCAGGAAGGGCGTGTGGTCGGCGCCGGACCCGTCGGCCAGCAGGTGGTCGGCGACGCGGTGCGGGTCCATGGTGCCGTCCGCGATGCCGGTGAGCCTGCGCACGACGTACTCCCGCAGCGCGGTCAGACCGCCTTCGCGGTGGGAGGCGGATCCCAGATCGAGATCGGGCCCGCGGGCACCGCAGAGCCGGTCGACCAGCCCCCTGCTCTCCGCGCCGTCGTCGGCGAGGTCCCGGGTGGCCACGAGGACGACGGCGGACTCGGCGAGCGGGATCACCAGCCGTTCGGCGATGTCGAAGGCCTCCCTCCGGGTGCCGTTGGAGCGGATGTGCACCCCGCGCGCCTCGTCCAGGCCGTCGAAGACGATGACCGGCCTGGAGGTCAGCGTTCCCGCCGTATCGGCCCTTCGTAGTGCGGCGACCAGCTCCTCGGCGTTGCGGTACCGGCCGGTGGCGTCCGCGGCGACCACGTCGGCGCCGATCAGCTGCCGGTCGATCTGCACGGCGAGGTCGTCGGCCGACCCGTTGCGGGCGTGCACGTTCGCGCTCACGACCCGCTCACCCGGATCCTCGTGGTGCAGGGGGCCGCCGTCCGTGAGGATCCGGAGCCGTTCGGCCGGGTCGGACAGGCTCACGATCCGGCCGATGAGGGCCGACTTCCCCGTCCCGGGCGGACCCGTCAGGGTCCACAGGCCCGGATCGGTGGACCGGATCCGCGCGACGACCGCGTCGACCTCTTCGCCGCGCCCGCTGAACAGCACACGGCTGTCGGCCGCACCCGTCCCCGTGCCCCGGGCCGCGTCCCGGAGGTGCTGCACGATCTGCGGGCCCGTTCCGCGCCGGTAGAGGGGATTGGCGAACATGCCCCGCCAGCTCTCCTCCTCCCCTTCGTGCGCCATGCGGGTGCGCAGCGGATTGGCGACGAAGTGCAGGCGTTGTTCCGAATACGGCTCGACCTCCCGGCGCCAGCGGCCGCGCAGGGCCTCGACCACGTCCTGGGCGCTGACCATCGGCAGGTTCGCCGCCCAGGCCAGCCATTTGCCGCCGACGACGGGGCCGGCGCGCAGGACCTCGCTGAGATGGTCGGCCAACAGCCCCTGCGCGGCCTGCTGGTCGGGGCCGCTCGCGGTGAGGATGCCGATCCAGAGGAATCCCGCGGTGTCCGCGGTGCCGTTCATCAGCGTCCGGTTGGCCACGGCATCGGCCGCGGCGATGGTGTCGAGCGCGGTGCCCGACGTACAGCAGTCGATGGCGATCAGCAGCTGCCGTGCCTGCGAGGCGGCGGCCCAGGTGACCAGCCGGTCGGCGACCACCGCGGGAGCCCAACCGCCCGGCGCGTGCGGCGCGTTCTCCACCGGGATGGTGTCGCGGGTGGCCAGCAGCAAGGTGTCCCCGTCGGACATGCCGTGCCCCGCCCACATCACCATCAGGTCGGTCGCGTTCGGTAACGGTCCCTCCGGCGCGTCCGGGTCCCCCCACGCGCCGCGCGCGAACAGCTCCTCGACGTCGGCGTGCGCCGGGTCCTCGATGACGTCCGCGGAGAAGGACACGCCCACCGCGGCAGGCAGTTCGGACATCCCCCGACGCAGCCGGGCGGCGAGCCCCGCGAGGCTTTCCGTCACGTCGGGGCGGTGGGGCAGGCCCCGCTTCGCGTGGTCGTACCTGGCCACTCCCAGGCCGATGAACCGGAGGGCTCCGCTGTCGCTGTCCATGTGTCCCCCTGCCCCGGCGGCCCTGGTCGTGGGCGCACTCGATGCTCGCACGGCGGATGTGTCACCGGGGCGGCCGGTGACACGTCCGTGACCCTTGCCGTACAAGGGGGAGAGGTCACCCGCAGGCGGTGGTGAGGGCCGCGGTGAACTCCCCTGCCAGTTCCGTGATCACGGGGAGGTCGAAGGCGAGGGAGTTGTACTGCAGCCAGCAGCGCAGGCCGCCGTCCGGCTGTTCGAGCACGGTCAGCTCGGGGACGCCCCGGTCGCCGCCCGGCAGGGGCCAGGGCACGGTGCTCCCGCGCGGCAGTTCCCAGGGCTCGCAGGCCAGGCCGGGCAACTGGGCGGGCGCGGCCCACGCCTCGTAGCGGAGCCAGGCCGCGAACGGCACGGACGGGCTGAACTCCGCGAAGGGGTACAGCTGGTGGTCCAGTGCCTCGCTGTAGACCGTCCGCAGCCGGTCCACCAGCTCGGCGAAGCCGGGCCCCCCGCTCGCGTCCACCCGCAGCAGCAGTGACTGGACGAAGCAGCCCACCGTCCGCTCGGTGTCCGGGCGCGGGCGTCCCGGTACCGGGGTCATCACCACCAGATCGGGGCGGCCGCTGCGACTCGCCAGCAGTGCGGTCCAGGCCGCCGTGACGGCCAGGAAGGGCGTGGCGCCCAGTTCGGCCGCCCGGGCCCGCAGGGCCTCGGCCAACGGCGCCGGCACCACGAACTCGTGTGCCTGCGTGAGGACTTCTTCCACCGCCCGGCGGCCGGCGAACTGCTCTACGGCCTCCGGCGCCCCGGCCAGTGCGGCCTGGAAGTGGGCCCGGGAGGCCGGCCAGTGCCCGTTCGCCCAGCCCACCAACTCCTCGTAGCCCGGGCCGGATCGGGCCGGCGGGGCCGAACGGCCGCGCCGCAGCGCCGAGTAGAACACCCCAAGGTCGGCCAGCAGCACGCCGACCGACCAGCCGTCGGAGACCATGTGGTGCACCGCGACCAGCACCACGTGGTCCGTCTCCGACCGGCTGACCACCAGGAGGCGCGCCATCGGGTCACGGGCCAGGTCGGTGAGCCGGTCACGCTCGGCCAGCAGCAGGGCGTCCACCTCGGCGTCCGTGGCCCCCGGGGCGCTGGTCAGGGTGATCCGCACCCGGGGCTCCTCGTCCAGCACCGCCCGTACGACCCCCCCATCCGCCGCCTCGAACCGGGTCCGCAGCGCCGGGTGGCGCCGTACCGCCTCGGTGAGCGCCCGGCCCAGGGTCTCCGGTTCCAGCCGGTCGGCCACCCGGAAGAGCGCCGTCACCGCTCCGGCGTCCCGCCCGGGGGCCTCGGCCATCCAGCGGAAGAAGTTCTCCTGCTGCGAGGTGAGCGCGACGGCGTGCGGCTGCGCACGGAGCGCGGCCAGGTAGGGCGTCACGGTGTCCGTCCCGGCGGACGCCGCGTCCTCGGCGCTCCGCCGGCGGTCGGGGTGGTCCACCCAGGCGGCCTGGGAGCGCAGCGAGGGCCGCTCGAAGACCATGGCGGTGCCCGCCCGGACCCCGAACTCGCCGCTGATGGCGGTGGCGAGCTGGACCGCCCGGAACGAGTCGCCGCCGAGCGCGAAGAACTCGGCGGCCACGTCGGTGACCGGCCGGCCGAGCAGGCGCCGCCAGAGTCCGGCCAGCCGCAGTTCCGTCGGGGAGGCCGGGGCCACCGCGGGACCCGCGGACTCCGCGGGCGCGTCGAAGAGGGGACGGAGCAGGTGTTTGACCACCTTGCCGCTCGGGTTCCTGGGAAGGTCGCCGGCGAGCAGGATCCGGACCGGCAGCTCGGGGCGGCTCAACCGGCCGCTCAGGAACAGCCGGAGACCGTCCAGGTCCAGGCCGCCGGGCCCGGCCACGACGACCGCCACCGGGACGGCGCCCATCACGGGGTGCGGCAGACCGAGCGCGGCGGCGTCGGCGACCGCCGGGTGCTCGTGCAGCGCCTCCTCGATCCGCAGCGTGGAGACCTTCAGCGCACCGCTCTTGATGACATCGCTCTCCCGGTCGACCAAGTACAGGTAGCCGTCCGGGTCGAGGTGTCCGACATCGCCCATCCGCACCCAGCCGTCCCGGAACACCCGGTCGCTCTCACCGGCGGCGCCCAGGTAGCCGCGGGGCGGCCCGGGCTGGCGCAGCCACACCTCGCCGACCTGCCCGGCGGGCAGCGGTAGCCCGTCCGCGTCGAGGATCCGCAGGTCACGGGGGTCCGCCGGGCGGCCCAGTGAGCCGGGGCGGCGGCTGTCGACCACCGTGGAGATCTGCGCGGGCGAGGCCTCGGCGGAGGTGTAGGTGTTGACCAGCGTCGTGCCCGGCAGCGCCGCGGCCAGCGCGGCCGCCACCGGTACGGGCAGCGCGGCGGCGGAGGAGTTGACCAGCCGGAGACTGCTCAGGTCGTACCGCCCGGCGGTGCCCGCGTTGACCAGCTCGATCGCCATCGAGGGCACCAGGAAGGCGGTGCCGACCCCGAACTTCTCGACCGCGCTGCCGAACTCGTCCGCGTCGAAGCGCGGCAGGCTGAGCGTGGTGGGCGCGGCGGTCAGCGCGCCCAGCAGCATCACCTGGCCCGCGTTGGTCCCGATCGGGAAGGCGTGCAGGGCGTGCCGCGAGTGCGCGTAGGCGCGGCGGCGGGGGTGGCTGACCAGGCCGGCCGTCAGGTTTGCGTGCGCGGCGAGCACGCCCTTGGGCGCGCCCGTGGTGCCGGAGGTGCCGATCACCTGCGCCGGATCGGCCGGGCCGACCCGGTGCGGAGCGCTCGCCGGCGGCTCGGGGTGAGCTGCCAGCAGGGAGTCCAGCCGGAGTTCCGCCCGCCCCGGGAGGGCGGGCGGTCCGCCCTCCCCGTCCTGGAGGACCGTGCCGGCCCCGGCCAGCGCGGCCAGGGCGGCGGCATCGGCTTCGGACAGGTCCTCGCGGACCGGGACGGGCACCCCGCCCGCGTACTGGACGGCGAGGAAGCCGACGGCGTACCGCTCCCAGCGCGCGTTGGAGAACCGCAGCAGCACCCGGTCGCCCGGTCCCACTCCGGCGGCGGCCAGCCCGACGGCAGCGCGCAGTGCCTCCTCGCGCCAGCGGCGGTAGCTGATTTCCCCGCCGCCGACGACCCGTAGCGCCACGTGGTCCGGGTGTTCGGTGGCGCGGGCGTCGAGGAGCTCCGGGACGGTCGTGGCGGCGGGCGGCGCGGTGGTGGCGATGGCGATCTCCGGTGAGATTCGGTGAGGGGCGAGGGGCAGGTGGTCGGGTGAGTGGGTGGCGGGGTCAGTCCAGCCGGTCGGCGGCCTCCTCCTCGCTGAGCGCATCGATCTCCGCGATGAGCAGTGCCTCGATCCGGGCCGCCAGGGCTGCCGGGGTCGGGCTCTCGAACACGTCGCGGATCGACACGTCGAGGCCGACGCCGGCCCGGATGCGGGCGGCGACCCTGGTGACCAGCAGCGAGTCCCCGCCGAGGGCGAGGAAGTCGTCCAGTACGCCGACCCTCGGTATGCCGAGCACCTCCTGCCAGAGGCCGACCACCAGGGCCTCGGCATCGGTACGCGGCGCCAGGTACCCGGCGGCGGCGACCGCCGGGTCCGGGTCGGGCAGGGCCGCGGTATCGAGCTTGCCGTTGGCGTTGAGCGGGAGCGTGTCGAGCAGCACCACGGCGTCCGGCACCATGAAGGCCGGCAGGCGCAGTGCAAGGTGCTCGCGCAGTTCGGCCGCCCGCGGCGCGGCCGCGGCCGGCCGGGGGACGGCGTAGGCGATCAGCCGGCGGCCGCCCCGGACCAGCACGGCCGCCCGGGCGACGGCCGGGTGGGCGGCGAGGGCGGCCTCGATCTCGGCGGGCTCGATCCGGTATCCGCGGATCTTCACCTGGCCGTCGGCGCGGCCGAGGAACTCCAGCTGCCCGTCGGTGCGCCACCGGGCGCGGTCGCCGGTGCGGTACATCCGGCCGTCCGGGACCTCGGCGAACGGATCCGGGAGGAAAGCCTCCGCCGTCAGCCCGGGCCGGGCCAGGTAGCCGCGCGCGAGGCCGTCCCCGCCGATGTGGAGCTCGCCCTCGCAGCCGGCGGGCAGCAGGTTCCCGCGCTCGTCCAGGAGGTAGAGCCGCACCCCCGGCAGCGGACGGCCGAGCGGCGGGCGCTGCGCGGTGGCGGGCCCGCCGCCCGGGTGGCCGGCGGGGCCGCCGTCCAGCTCGCCCGCGGTGACGATGACGGTGGCCTCGGTCGGGCCGTACGTGTTGACCAGCCGGACGGTGTCACCGTGCCGCTCCCGCCACCGGGCGAGGGTGGCGGCGCGCGCCTCGGAGCCGCCGAGGATCACCAGGCGCAGCGCCGGCGGCCAGGGGGCCTGGTCTCCGAGCGACACCAGTTCCTCCCAGTACGCGGTGGGCAGGTCGAGTACGGTGACGGACCGTCCGGCCTCGCCGCGCAGCAGGTCGGGCAGCATCCGGCCGCCGCCGGGCAGCAGCTCGACGCAGGCGCCCGCGGTGAGGGCCGGCCAGATCTCCTCGGCGTGGGTGTCGAAGCCGATGGAGGCGAACTGGACGATCCGGTCACCCGGCCGCAGCCGGTAGCCCTCCGGTCCGGCCATCCACCGGACGCGCTCGGCCAGGGCGGCGTGCTCGACGGCGACGCCCTTGGGTACCCCGGTGGAGCCCGAGGTGTAGAGGACGTACGCGAGGCCGCCCGGGTCGGTCCCGGGCAGCGGCGCGGCCCCGGCGTCCGCATGGCCGACGGGCGGCACCGGGACCTCCGGCACCGGGACCTCCGGCACCGGGACCTCCGGCACCGGGACACCCAGAACCGGGACGCCCAGGTCCGGCTGATCGCCCCCGCTGAGCAGCAGGGCGGCGTTCGCCTCGCCGAGCATCAGCCGCTGGCGCTCTGCCGGGTGCGCGGGGTCCAGGGGCAGGTATCCGGCGCCGGCCTTCCAGATGGCCATCAGGGCGATGACCAGGTCGAAGGAGGGCGCGATCCGGACGCCCACCGCACGGCCGGCCACCGGGCCCAGCCGACCGGCCAATTCATCTGACGAGCGGTCGAGTTCGGCGTAGGTGAGGGTGGCGCCCGCGCATGCGAGAGCGGGTGCGTCGGGGCGGGTACGGACCTGGTCGGCGAAGCCGCGCAGGATCGGGCGGGCCTCCTCGGTGACGGCGGGCCCGGCGCCGAGCGCGAGCAGCGCGGCGCGTTCCTCGCCGGTCAGCAGCCAGTCACCCTGCAGCGGGACCTCGACGTCCTCGACGGCCCGGGCGAGCAGGTCGCGGACCCGGCGCGCCAGGGCCTCGACCGTGGCGCGCTCGAAGAGCTCCCGGTCGAAGCAGAACGAGAGCGTCATCCCGCCGTCGGGGGTGCGCCAGCTGTCCAGCAGCAGATCGGTCTTGGCCCGGTCGAAACCGGAGTCCATGCTCGCCGTCCGGACGCCCGCGGGCAGCGAGGCCTGCTCGTCGGCGCCGGCCAGCTCGTACTGGCTCTGGTGGACGAACACCGCCTGGTAGAGCGGGCCGACGCCGGGCAGCACGGGCAGCCCCAGTTCGGCGGCGACCC
Organism: Streptomyces sp. GL_141; assembly: GCF_057834385.1. Classification (NCBI taxonomy): domain Bacteria; kingdom Bacillati; phylum Actinomycetota; class Actinomycetes; order Kitasatosporales; family Streptomycetaceae; genus Streptomyces; species Streptomyces sp. GL_141. Next base: position 717,934 of record NZ_CM174402.1, on the reverse strand, counting down.
GCTCGACCGGGATGTCCTGATGGCTCAGCGCCGCCATCGTGGCGGAGCGCACCCGGCGCAGCACCGTACGGAAGTCGGGCTCGCCGGTGAGGTCCGCGCGGATCACCCCGGTGCGGGAGAAGTAGCCGAGCAGGGCCTCGTGGGCCGTCTCGTTGCGGCCTGCCAGCGGGGTGCCGACGGCGAAGTCGTAGGTGCCGCTCCAGCGGGCCAGTACGCACTGGTAGGCGGCGAGCAGCACCATGAACGGGGTGCAGCGCTGCTCGCGGGCCAGGGCGTCGAGTCCGGCGACGAGGCCGGGGTTGAGGACGAGGTCGGCGAAACCGGCCCGGTGGGTGGGCTCGGCGGGCCTGGGGTGGTCCAGCGGCATCCGCAGGGCGCTGACACCGGCCAGTCGCCCGCTCCAGTGCCGGACCGCCTCCTCGGCCGCGCCGCCGTCCAGCCTGGTCCGCTCGGCCAGCGCGAAGTCGCCGTACTGGAGCTTGAGTTCGGGCAGATCGGCCGGACCCTCGCCGATCTCCTCGCGGTACAGCGCGAGCAGTTCGCGCCACAGCACGGTGAACGACCAGCCGTCGGAGACGATGTGGTGGACCACCACGCTCAGGGCGTGCTCGTGCTCGCCGGCGGAGACCAGGACGGCCCGCAGCGGCGGCCGCTCGCCCAGGTCGAAGGGGGCGTTGACGAAGGGCGCACAGGCCGCGGTGAAGGCCTCCTCCGAGGCCTCCGGGAGCGGGACCAGGGCGAGTTCGACGTCCCGAACCGGTTCCACGAGCTGGACGGGCTGTTCACCGTCCAGGGCGAACCGGGTGCGCAGGACCCGGTGCCGCGCGGTGAGCCGGGTGAGCGCCGAGGCCAGTGCCCGCGGATCGACGGGTCCGCTCCAGCGCCGGTTCAGGTACATGTTGAACCCGGAGTCCTGGGGCTGCAGTTGCTGGAGGAACCAGAGGCGGCGCTGCTCGTCGGTCAGCGGATGGCGGGAGATCGGGGCAGGGGCAGGGGCAGGGGCGGGGGCAGGGGCGGGGGCGGGGGCCGGGTTCGGGGCCGGGTTCGGGGAGGTCATCTGTTCGTCTCGCCTTTCGCGCGGGCCTGCAGGGTCTCGAGGCCGATCAGGTCGTCGGACTCGGCATCCGGGACGTCCCGGTCGAAGCGCGCCAGGACGGGGATGCAGAGGCTGATGAGGACCAGTGCGGCCATGGCGAGGCCGAACACCAGGTAGAGCAGGCCGATGCCGCGCCCGTCGCCGGTGCCGATCAGGGCGCCGACGCTGGAGGCGAGCGCGCCGCCCTCGTCCATCAGCGGCTGGAGCAGTTCGGGACCGGCCGGGGCGACCAGGGCGAAGCCGATCGGCAGGGTGGACCAGGCGACCAGGGTGTTCACCGCGATCACCCGGCCGTGGAAACGCATCGGCACCTTGGTCTGGATGACCGTCGCGTAGATGCCGTTGAGCAGCGCCAGCCCGTAGGTCATGCCGAACGCGCCGACGGCGACCACGGTCACCGAGGGCCGCAGGCCGGTGACGACACAGGCGGCGGCGAGGCCGAGGGTGGCGAACAGGACACCGCGCAGCCGCATCCGGCGCGGGCCTCCCCAGACCAGCAGGGTGAGGCCGCCGAGTACGGCGCCCAGGCCGGCCGCGGTGGAGACCCAGCCGGCGGCGGCGGTCGAGGAGAAGGAGAGCACCAGCGGGGTGATGAGCAGGAACAGCGGGGAGAGGAAGATGTTCAGTACCGCGAACCAGAACAGCATGGCCCTGAAGTGGCGGCTCCCGAGAGCGCGTTGGAAGCCGGCCCGGATCTCGGCGCCGACGCTCTCGCGGCGGGTGGCGGCCATCACGTCGGGGAAGCGCACCGCCAGGGTGACGCCGGTGGCGACCAGGTAGCTGACGACGTCGAAGACGAGGATGCCGCCGAGGCCGATCACGTGCAGGATGCCGACGGCGATCAGCGGCACGAGGAACTGGGCGAGGCCGAGGGCCATCTGGACCACACCGTTGGCGCGGCCGAGGAACCGCTTGGGCACCAGCTGCGGCACCGCCGATCCCCAGGCGACGCGCTGGAAGGCGAGCGCGGTGGAGAGCAGGGAGATCATCACGTAGCAGTGCCAGATCTCCAGCGAGTCGCTGAGGTAGAGCACCAGCAGGGCCGCCTGGGTCAGGCCGGCCGCGATGTCGCCGCCCAGCATCACCCGGCGGCGGTCGCCGCGGTCGACGATGGCGCCGGCCAGCGGGGCGACGACGATGCCGGGCACCAGGCCGAAGGCGGCGAGCATGCCGAGCTGGAACAGCGAGCCGGTCTGCAGGTAGATCCAGATCGGCAGGGCGAACTCGGTGAGCGCCGAGCCGATCATCGAGAGCTGCTGGCCGGTGGCGATGGCCAGGAAGCGGCCCATGGTCGGGCGGACGGGGCGGCGCGGCGCGCGGGCCTTCCGGGCCTTCCCCGGTGCTCCGGCCTTCCCCGGCGTCCCGGACCGCTCCGGGTCCCCCGGCTGCCCGGATCCCGGCTCGGGGTCCCGTACGGCATCCCGCGCGGGGTCCCGTACGGCATCCCGCGCGACTTCCCGTACGGTGTCCGGCTCCGTCCCGGCGACATCGCGGGACAGGCCGGCCAGCCACCAGGTGGCGTCGGCGGTGCGCGCGTGGCGCGCCTCCTCGCCGGCGGCGATCGAGCGGTGCACCCCGGTCAGGATTCCGGCCAACTCCTCGGCGCGGTACTTGAGGTAGAAGTGCCCGGCCTCGTCCAGGACCACCACGGCGGTGGTGCCGGTGATCCGGTGCCACTCGCGGAACCGCTCCTGGTAGAACTCGGTCGCCGGATCCCGGTCTCCGCAGACGGCGATGACCGGCGCCGTGATGGTGCCGCCCTCGCTCTCGTACAGGTCGCCGAAGTAGCGCTCGGCGCCCTTGGTGCCGACCCGGCGGTTGTGCACGATCAGCCGCAGCTGCTCCTCGTCGACCTCGTCCACGTCCAGGCCCGCCGCGGCCAGGGCGTTGATCATGCCCTGGTCGCTGCGCAGCCGTGCGGCCAGCTCGGCGAACCGCTCGGCCATCGCGGCGCCGCGGCCCTTCGGGCGGGCGAACGGGAAGATGCCCCCGAGGTGGACGGCGTCGATCTCCCGGCCGGCGGCCTCCACCCTGCGGGCGATCTCCACGGTCAGCCGGACGCCGACCCCGCAGTGCCCGTAGAGCACCAGCGGTCCGGCGACGTTGGCGACGATCTCCTCGGCGCAGAGCCGGGCGACCTCGTCGACGTCCATCGCCTCCTCGCCCAGCTCGTGGCCGGGGACGGCGATGGAGTGCAGGGCCCAGTCCGCCGGCATGGCGTCGGCGAGCGGCTTGTAGATGAGGGCGCTGCCGCCGCCGTAGGGGGCGCAGACCACGCTGGCGGCCGTCGTGCGGCGCTCGGGGGTGAGCAGGTGCAGCAGCCGGCGCGGGCCGCGGTCGCCCTCGGGGGTGGCCACCAGTTCGGCGAGCCGGCGGACCGTCGGGTGCTTGAAGAGGTCCATCACGCTGACCGGGGTGGCCAGGTCGGGGAAGGCCCGGCGCATCCGGGCGACCACCTGGGTGGCGAGCAGGGAGTGGCCGCCGAGTTCGAAGAAGTCGTCCAGGGCGCCGACCCGGGGGAGGTCCAGCAGGTCCGCCCACATGGCGGCTATCACCTGCTCGGTCCCTTCCTCGGGGTCGACGTGGGCGCCGGCGGCCGGGCCGTCCGCGGGCGCGGGCAGCGCCTTCCGGTCGACCTTGCCGTGGGCGAGCAGCGGCAGCCGCTCCAGCACCACGTAGCGGGCCGGGACCATGTAGTCCGGCAGGACCTCGCCCAGGGCGGCGCGCAGCTCGGCGGCGGCCGGCGGTTCGCCGCCGGCCGGGCGCTCCAGGTAGGCGACGAGGTTCTGCTTGACGCCCTCGCCGCGGGCCAGGACCAGTGCCTGGGTGATGCCGGGCAGCGCGGTCAGCGCCGCCTCGATCTCGCCGGGCTCGACCCGGTAGCCGCGGACCTTGATCTGGTCGTCGCCGCGGCCGAGGTACTCCAGGGTCCCGTCGGCGCGCCAGCGCGCCAGGTCGCCGGTGCGGTACATCCGCGGGCCGCCGGTGCGCGGGTCGGCGTACGGGTCCACGCCGGCCGGGATGGCGTACGGCTCCCCGTCGCCCGGTGCGGCGTACGGATCGGGCAGGAACCGCTCGGCGGTCAGGTCCGGGCGTCCGAGGTAGCCCCGGGCCAGCCGGTCCCCGCCCAGGTACAACTCGCCGGTGACGCCCGGCGGTACGGGGTTGCGGGCCTCGTCCAGCACGTAGCAGCGTCCGCCGGCGAGCGGGCTGCCGATCGGGGTGCTGCCCGCCGCGTTCAGCCCGTCGGCGGTGACCTCGTGGACGGTGATCCCCACCGTCGCCTCGGTCGGCCCGTAGTGGTTGAACACCGCGCACCGGCCCAGTGCGGCGATGCCCGCCGCCCAGGACCAGCTGCTGGCCTCGCCGCCGAGGACCAGCGCTCGGCGCGGCAGCAGCCGCTCCAGCGGCGCGTCGGCGGTCAGCGCGGCCAGGTGGGAGGGCGTCATCTTCAGGTAGTCGATACCGGCCCGCTCGATCTCCGCGGCCAGTTCCACGCCCGCGATCCGGCGCGGCAGCAGATGGACCCGGCCACCGGTGGTGAGCGCCAGGTAGAGCATGGTCATGCTGAAGTCGAAGGAGAGCGACTGCAGCAGCCCGAAGGAGGCCCCGGGCTCGATCCGCAGCCGTTCGCCCGCGCCCGCGAGGTAGTTGAGGATCTGGCGGTGCTGCACCGCGACGCCCTTGGGCGCGCCGGTGGAGCCCGAGGTGTAGATCACGTACGCCAGGTGGTCGGCGCCGGACACCTCCTCCAGCGGCGAACCGTCCTCCTCCGCGGCGTCCCCCTCCGGCGTGTCCCCGTCGCCCCCGTCGCCCGTCAGCAGGTCGATCGCCGGGTGGTCCCCGAACCGCGGTCGCAGCATGGTGTCGGTGACCAGGACCTTGGCTCCGGCGTCGGCGACCAGGTGGGCGAGGCGGGCGGGCGGCTGCTCGGGGTCGAGCGGCAGGTAGCCGCCGCCGGCCTTGAGTACGGCCACCAGGGCGACGGCGAGCTCGGCGGACTGCTCCAGGCAGACCGCCACCCGGTCGTCGGCCCCCACGCCCAGCGCCCGTAGGCGCCGGGCCATGGCGTTGGCGCGCCGGTCGAGGTCGCCGTAGGTCAGCGTGCGGTCCTCGAAGACCAGGGCCGGCGCACCGGGCGTCCGGGCCGCGGCCTCGGCCAGTGCCTTGGTGAGCGTGGCGGGCCCGCCGTCCGGCAGCGCGGGCCCGGCGGCCCAGGTCCGCAGTACGGCCGTCCGCTCGGCCGCGCTCAGCAGCGGGAGCCGGTCGACCGGCAGGGCGGGGTCGGCGACCCCGGCCGCGGTCAGCAGCTCGAACCGTTCGGCGAGCCGCTCCACGGTGCCGGCGTCGAAGAGGTCGGTGCGGTAGGTGAGCAGACCGTAGAGGCCGCCGTCCGGCTCCTCGCGCATGTAGAGGGCGAGGTCGGCGTGGGTGGTGGTGGCTTCGTAGCCGAAACCCTCGGAGTCCAGGCCCGCGGTGGGGGTGGCGGCGTGGTCGCCGTAGTTCTGGAAGGCGAAGGTGGTCTGGAAGACGGCGGCGCGGCTGACGTCGCGTTCCACCGCGAGGTCGTTGACCATCTGCTCGAACGGCACCTCCTGGTGCGCGTACGCGTCGAGCGTGGTCTCCCGGACCCGGCTGATCAGCCGGCCGAAGTCGAAGTCGAGGTCGGCGTCGAGCCGGGCGCGGATCGGCAGCATGTTGACGAACGCGCCGACCACGCCTTCGAGTTCGCTGTGGAGGCGGCCGGCGACGGCGGAGCCGACGGCGAAGTCCCGCTGGCCGGTGTGCCGGCTCAGCAGGGCCTGGAACGCGGCCATCAGCACCATGTACGTGGAGGCGCCGTAGGCCTGCGCCACCTCGCCCACCCGGCCGGAGAGTTCGGCGCTCCAGCGGAACTCGGTCGCCGCCCCCTCGAAGGTGAACAGCGGCGGGCGGGGCCGGTCGCAGGGCAGTTCCAGGGCCGGGACGCCGTCGAGTTCGGTGCGCCAGTGTGCGCGGGAGGCGGCGAGCGGCCCGCTCTCCAGGCGGTCCCGCTGCCAGGCCGCGTAGTCGCCGAACTGGACGGGCAGGGTGGGCAGTTCGCCCGGAGCGCCGTGGGCGTGGTGGGCGTAGCGGAGGTCGAGCTCGCGGTTGAGGAGATCGATCGACCAGCCGTCGCAGATGATGTGGTGCATCACGAGGGCGAGGACGTGGTCGTCCTCGGAGATCCGGACCACCAGGGCCCGCAGCAGCGGACCGGCCTGGAGGTCGAAGGGCACGGCGATCAACGCGCCGAGCTCGGCGGTGGCCCGTGCCTGCGGGTCGGGGTCCGCACTGGCGTCCAGGTGCTGGGCGGCGAACGGGGCGGGCTCGGCGACCCGGACTTCGGCGGTGCCGGCCTCGGTGGTGCGGAAGGTCATCCGCAGGCTCTCGTGCCGGGCGACGAGGTCGGTCAGCGCGGCGTCGAGGGCGGCCCGGTCGAAGGGGCCCCGGAACCGGCGGGCCGGCGCCAGCGTGTAGGCCGTGGAGCCGGGAGCGAGCTGGTCCATGAACCAGAGCCGTTCCTGGCCGCTGGAGAGCGGCGGTGCGGTGTCCGCCGGGCGGGGCTCCACCACCCGGGCGGGGGCCGAGGCGCCGCGCAGCCGCTGGCTGAGGAGGGCGCGCTTGGATGCGGACCAGTCGGTGGGCAGGTCCTGGGTATCCGTCATCGAGTTCCTGTTCGGGCGTGCGGCGGGAGGATCGGAGGGTGCGGGGGACGGACGGGAGTCAGTACGGGAGTACGGGGGGTACGGACGGACGGACGTGGCGCGGCGGAGCCGGGCAGGGCCGAGCGGCCCCTGCCCGGCGTACCGGGCGGGGCGGGCCCGGCAAGGTCCGACAGGGAGGGCCTACTGGCGCGCGCGGACGGCGGCCGCGATGCCGGCCGGGGTCGGGACGTCGAAGAAGACGTCGAAGTCCAGCTCCACGCCGAGCGCGTCGCGGATCCGGGCGGCGATCTGGATCACCGTCAGCGAATGTCCGCCGAGGTCGAACAGGTCGTCCTCGGGGCCGACATCGGGCAGGTTCAGCACCTCGGCCCAGATCCGGCGGACCGTTCCGGTCGTCGCGTCGCCCGCGTCGCCCGCGTCGCCCGTGTCGCCCGTGTCGGCGGTATCCGTGTCATCGCTGGTATCGCCGGCCCGGGGCGTCGGAGTCTCGCGGGGCGGTACCGGCAGGGCCCGCCGGTCCAGCTTGCCGTTCGGGGTGAGCGGCAGACGCTCCAGGGTGAGCCAGCGCTGCGGTGCCATCGCGGCCGGCAGGGTGCGCATCAGGTGGTCGCGCAGGTCGGCGGGGACGGGCGCAGGGACGCCGGCGGCCGGGATCAGGTAGCCGGCCAGGAAGGGCTCGCCGTCCTCCTCCGTGTGCACGGCAACGGCGGCCTGGGCGAGGGCGGGGTGCTCCAGCAGGGCGGACTCGATCTCGCCGAGTTCGATCCGGTGGCCGCGGATCTTGACCTGGTCGTCGATCCGGCCGAGGAACTCGAGCTCGCCGGCGGCCGTCCAGACGGCGCGGTCCCCGGTGCGGTAGAGCCGGGCGCCGGGCGGGCCGAACGGGCTCCGCACGAAGCGTTCGGCGGTGAGTTCGGGGCGGCCGAGGTAGCCGTGGGCGACGCCGTCCCCGCCGATCAGCAGCTCTCCGGGGATGCCGAGCGGGGTGGGGTTCAGCTGCTGGTCGACCACGTAGGTCCGGGTGTTGGCGATGGGGCGGCCGATGCTGACCTGCTCCGGCTCGGCGGGGAGTTCGGCACAGGTGGACCAGATGGTGGTCTCGGTGGGGCCGTACACGTTGAACAGCCGGGCGGTGCGCGCGCGCAGTTCGCGGGCGAGCGGCAGCGGCAGTGCCTCGCCGCCGGCCAGGCCGGTGACGGTGGTGAGCGCGTCGGCTCCGCTCCCCGCCGTGAGCATCACCCGCCATCCGGAAGGTGTGGCCTGGACGTGGGTGACGCCCTCGGCGCCGATCAGTGCGAGCAGGCCGGGGCCGTCGACGGCGAGGCCGTCCGGGGCCAGGACCAGGCGGCCGCCGGTGATCAGCGGCAGGTAGAGCTCCAGTGCGGAGATGTCGAACGAGAGCGAGGTCAAGCCGAGCCAGGCGTGCTGGGGTCCGGAGCCGAGCCGGTCGGCGAAGGAGGTGAGCAGGTTGACCAGCGCCCGGTGGCCGACCGAGACACCCTTGGGGCGGCCCGTGGAGCCGGAGGTGTAGAGGACGTACGCCACATCGTCCGGACCGGGGGCGGCGTTTGCATCCGCGTCGGAAGCGGCGGGGGAAGCGGTGACGGAAGCGGTGGCGGCCTCGGCCGGGTCCTGCGCCGATGGCGCGGGGATCCGTAGGACCGCGGGGGCGGCGGCGGCGACCTCGGGCGAAGGCTCGCGGTCGGCGAGCACCAGCACGGCTCCGGAGTCGCGCAGCACGAGGGCGAGGCGCTCGGCCGGATAACCGGGGTCCAGCGGCAGGTACGCGGCGCCGGTGGCGAGGACGGCGAGCAGCGCGGCGGGCAGGTCCGCGGTGCGGTCCAGGTGGAGGGCGACCAGATCGCCGGGCCGGACACCGGCACCGCGCAGTACCGCCGCCAACTGTTCGGCGCGCAGAAGCAGTTCACGGTAGCCGAGGTGGCGGCCGGCCGTGCTGACGGCGATCGCCTCGGGAGTGGCGGCGGCCTGCGCGCGGACCAGGTCGAGTACGGTCCGGTCGGCCGGATAGGGCCGGTCGGTGGCGTTCGGCGCGGTGGTGACGGCCCGGAGTTCCGCGGCGTCCAGCAGCGGCAGGTCCAGCAGTCGGGCACCGGGCGCGGCGACCGCGCCGGCGAGCAGGGTGCCGTAGTGGCCGGCGATCCGGCGGGCGGTGTCCGGGGCGAGCACGGCCGGGTCGTACTGGAGGCTGAAGTCCAGGCCGCCGCCCGGGGTTCCCCGGCCGCCGGGCGCTTCGACGACCTGGAGGTGGAGGGTGTTGCGGGCGGTGCGGTTGTGCACCGCCCAGGCGATCCGGGCACCGGCGCCGGCGAAGTCCGGGTCCGGGCCGCGCCGGCGGTAGCCGAGCGAGATCGCGGTCAGGCCGACACGGGGGCTCAGCCCGGCGACGGCGCTGCCGAAGGGCACCGCGCGGTACGGGTATCCGGCCCGCAGCTCGGCCCGGACGGCGCGGGCGAAGGCGGCGAAGGTCTGCGGCGCATCGGCGGCGGGCGCGTGGACGGGCAGCTCGTTGACGAACAGCCCGACTTCATCGGCGAGTTCGGGTGTCCGGGTGGAAAGCGGGACGGACACCGGCACCGCCTCGCCGCCGTAGCGGCGCAGCAGCCCGTGCAGGGCCGCGAGCAGGAACTCGAAGACGGTGGTGCCCGAGAGGGCTGCCGCGGCGGCCAACTCCCCGGCCTCTGCGCCGTCGAGGCGCCACTCGACCGCCTCGCCGGCCCCGGCGGCGGTCGGCGTGCGCGGCGCGCCGGGCAGTACCGGATCGGTGGCGGCGGCCCAGCGCGGCCCGTACCACTCGGCGGCCCTCCGTGCGGTGCCCGGATCCGCCGTCGGGGTGCCCGTTGCGGCCGGTGCGGTGGTCGCGGGCAGGGGCGCCGAGCCGTACGCGGCTGCGAGGTCCCGGGTCAGGACGTCCTTGGAGTTGCCGTCGAAGACCGCGTGGTGGGCGGTGACCAGCAGTTCGGCGCTGCCGTCGGTGCGCCGGTGCAGGGTGAAGCGGCTGAGCGGCCCGGTCTCCAGGGAGAACGGGCGAGCGGTTTCCTCCTCCAGCCGCTTCTCCAAGTCGGCCTCGTCCGCGGGTGCTTCGAGCTGCACCAGTTCGGGCCGCCGCGCCGCGGGCTCCTGCCAGACCCGCCCGTCACGCTCCACCAGCCGGGCGGAAAGGGCCGGGTGACGCCCGGTCACCGCGGTCACCGCGCGGGCCAGCGCCGCCGTGTCGACGCGGTCGAAGGAGATCCGCACCGGCATGTGGAACGCCTCGCGGGCCAGTCCCAGCCGATCGGTCAGCCAGACGCCCTGCTGGGCCGGCGAGGCCGGCGTGCGGTCGGGCAGAGGGGGTACTTCGGACATCGGCGGCTCACTTAGGACGTCGGAGCAAGGTGGAGGAGCAGCACACATCGACGCGCGGACGCGGCATGGGGCGCGGAGTACCGCACGTAAGGGCTTCAGAGGTCAACGGCAGGCTGCGGCGAACGGGTTCGGTGACGGCAGCGGCCACCGTGTGACGTCCGGTCCTCCCCCGGGGACCGGCTGATGGCCGTGGATGGTCGGGACCGCCGGAAATCCGAGGATCGCCGGAGGTGTCTGACAACTCGGGCCCCCACCCGATGAAGACAATTGGTCCAGACCTGTCGAGAGATTCGCACAACGCCCATGTACCGTCAAGAGCCGTCCACGGCCCGGAATCAACCACCATGTACGGGCCGAGCCCTACCGACGTCCACCCAAACATCCGCAGTCTGCTCATCCCTGACAGTTCGTCAAGGTGCAAGCGGCTGGGGCCACATCGGCCGCCGGACGGAGGGCGGTCGTTGCGCGGGACGTTGCGACTGCCATGAGAACCGCGTCGCGGGCGGAGGAGCGGGCGCCCACGGCCTGCCGGCCGGGCCGGGTGCCCGGCGCCGGTGACACCTCCCCGAAACCCTCGGTTCTCCGGCGTTGGATCAAGAGTCCCGGCTTCGTCCGCGCCCGTCGCCGACGAAGTCGACGGGAACCTCCACGAGGGACGGAGATTGACATGCACGGTGCCTCTGGCCACGGTCGCTGGTGGCCTCCGCGGCCGGTGCAGCGGCCGTCTTGCTGTTCGCCGGCGCGTGCGGCGGATCCGGCGGTGATGACGACGGCTCGGCCCCTCCGGGCGCCTCGAAGCCGGCCGCCGGCGACAAGAAGAACACGCTCGCGTATGCGAAGTGCGCGCGAGAGCGGAGTCCCCAAGTTCCCCGCCCCCCATGCCGAGGTCGGGCTCGACATCAACGGCGACACGCTGGCTGTAGACCCGCGGGGACCGGTCTTCAAGGCGGCCGACACGACGTGCCAGCCGACCCGGGAGAAGGTCGCCGGCGGCCCCAAGGAGTTCCAGCCCGGGGGACCGGGACCCGCGCCCCGGTGAGGGAGGTTTGCGCGGGGTGAGGGGTACGTACTCGTCCGGGCAGGGGGAGGTGGCGGTGACGGCTAGGTCGTCTCCGGGTCGCGGGGAGGCGGTGAGGCCGGCGTCGTGCGCGTGGGCGATGGCCTGCACGATGGACAGGCCGAGCCCGAGGCCCTCGGTGCGCGCGGCCCGGGTGGCACCGAGCCGCTGGAACGGCTGGAAGAGCCGGTCGACGTCCTCCGGGGGCACCGGGTCACCGGTGTTGGAGACGGTGAGGACGGCGCGAGCGTCCACGGTCCCGGTGGCGACCCGTACTTCGCCGTGCGGCGTGCTGTGCCGGAGGGTGTTGTCCACGAGGTTGACGACGAGGCGTTCGACGACCTCCCGCGCGGTCTCCGTCAGATCGAAGGGCCTGCGGACCTCGATGCCCGCATGGCCGCGGGCCAGGGTGAGGAGCACCTCGATCAGCCGTTCCTGCTGGGCGCCCGCGGCGAGGGTGCGTTCGTGGGCCTGGCGCAGGGACGCGACCGTCGCCTCGGGGTCGGGCAGGGCGACCTGGCCGAGCGTCCGCTGACGGGCCAGCGGCGTACGCAGTTCATGGGAGGCGTCGGCCAGCCGTCGGCCGCCCTTGAGGCCAGAGCCGCGACGCGGTCCGCGCTGAACGGTCTCCTCCTGGGGCTCGAGGTGGTGGCCCTGCTCGTCGGCGGCATGGCCGGAGTGGCGCTGGGCGCGCCCTCGCCACCGTCGTCTACGCCGACGTCGAGGGCTGGGCGACCGTCGTTCCGGTCCTCGCCGGGGGAGGCGGGCTCGGCGCGGCCGTCGCGATCGGTGCGGTCGCGGGGCTGCTCCCCGCACTGCGCGCGGCCCGGATGCGGCCCATCGAGGCCCTGCGCACCGCCTAGGGACCCGGCAGGGACGTCACCGGCGCTCCAGGAGTCCTCGCCGACTCGCGTCCAGCCGTCTGCACTTCTTGTCCGCCGGTCGGTGGGCGGCCGCACCACGACAACCCCTGAGCAGCACCTCGGCAAGGGGTTGCCAAATTAGGCAAATGACTGTCACCATTCTTGCCATGAAGCCTCGTGTACTTGTCCTCGGCGATCAGCAGACCATGGTCGACGCGGCGGTCAAGCTGGGAGCCGAGGTGTGGTGGGCGCAGCGCCCCGAGCGTGTCCGGGCCGAGGAGGCCGTCGCTCCGGTCGTGACGCTGCTGACCGACTACACCGATCCGGCCTTCGTCGACCTCGTCGCGCACCTGCACGCACTCCGGCCCTTCGACGCCGTGGTGAGCATCCAGGAGCACGCGCTGTTGTCCCTCGCCGCGCTCAACGAGCGGCTGGGGCTGCGCGGGCCGCACCACGAGACGGCGCGGCTGGTCACCGACAAATGGGCCATGCGGGCCAGGCTCGCCGAACGCGGGGTGAGTCCGGTGGCGGCCGCCCTGGGGCGGACCGCGGACGACCTGCGCGCGTTCGGCGCCGAGCACGGATTCCCGTTCATCGCCAAGCCGGTGGCGGCCACAGGCAGCTTCGGGGTGGTCCTGGTGGAACCGCGGGCGGTGGACGCGGTCGCCGGGGGATTCGCGGGCAGCGGGGTGAGCGCGTTCCTGATGGAGGAGCACCTCGACGGCCCCGAGATCAGCGTCGAGAGCTTCACCTTCGCCGGCCGCCACGTCGTCCTCGCCCTCACCGACAAGTCGACCGGTCACGGTTTCGTGGAGAGCGGGCACACCATACCCGCCACCCTGGACGGGGCCGTCCGCGCGGAGGCGGTCGAGGTGGTCGGGGCGTTCCTGGACGCCGTCGGCCTGACCGACGGGCCGTCCCACGTGGAGGTGAAGCTGACCTCCGCCGGACCACGGATCGTCGAGGGCCACTGCCGTCGCGGCGGCGACCGGATCAACGAACTCGTGCGCCTCGCCTACGGCGTGGACATGGAAGAGCTGACCGTGGCGTGGGCGCTTGGCCTGACCGAACCCCTGGCCGGACCGCCGCAGGCCCTGCGCGCCTCGGCGATCGCGTTCGCCGAGGCCCCCTGCGGCGAACTGACCGCGGTGACCGGGGAGACCGAGGTACTCGCCGACCCGGACGTGGCGGAGGTCCGCGTCCTGCACGAGGTCGGCCGGCGGATCGGCCCGGTCCGCTGGTCGGGCGACCGCGCCGGATACGTCATCGCCACCGGGGACACCCCGGCCCGGGCGGCCGCCAAGGCCGAGGCGAGCGCGGCACGGCTGGTCTTCACCGTGACTCCGCCGTCGGACACCCGCCCCTCGGACACCCGCCCCTCGGACACCCGCCCCTCGGACACCCGCCCCTCGGGAACCCGCCCCTCGGACACCCAGCCCCCGGCGTCCACGGCGTCCCAGGCGTCCGCGGCACAGGCCACGACCGCCCCTTCCCCGGACCAGGCCGGCGACCGCGACCTCAGCCGCGAGAACGATCTCTCCCGGCACGTCGGCTACGAGCGGACGGACGGCGTCTGCGATGACTGAGGTGATCGAACGCAAGGGCTCCGGGCCCACGATGGGTGAGTCGGCCCTGCGGCGCGTCGTCGCCGTCAACTACCTGTTCTGCCAGTTCGGCAAGTTCTCCCTGATGCCGGTCCTCGCGGTCATGCTGACCCAAGGGGGCCAGGGGAACGCGTCGATCGCCGGGCTCGGCATGTTCGCCTTCCTCCTGTGCATCGGCCTGTCCTCGCTGCCCGTCAGCCGCTGGCTGCCGAGGCTGCCGTACTCCGTGACGATGGCGGCCGGCATGCTCTGCTCGGCCGCCGGCTTCGGGGCCCTGGCCTACACCACCCGCCCCGTACCGGTCGTGCTCGCGCTGTGCCTCGCCGGATTCGGCAACAGCATCCACGGTGTCCTCGTACGCGTGCTGGTCGCGGAGAACCTGACGGCCGAGCCCGCCCGCAACATCGTCTACGCGATCATGCAGATGGCCACCAACGCCGCTGCCGCGCTGGGCCCGTTCATCGCCGGCGCGCTCTACGTCTCCGGCGACAACCGGCCGCTGATCGCCCTGGTCGCCGCGGCCTACCTCGCCGCCGCGGTGACGCTCCTCGTCGGCGTCCCGTACGGACTGCGCCCGCCGAGCACGGTGCGGCCCGCCGAAGGATCACCGGCGAGGCTCAGTGCGCTGCGCGACCCGGAGTGTGCGCGCGCCATCGCGCTCACGGTGGCCGGGGCCTTCGTCTACGGGCAGTTCTACTCCGCGTTCGCGCTGTACGTCAGCCTGGCGATCGACTCCCCGATGCTCCGCGCGGTACTGCTCGGCGGCCCCCCGGTCGTCATCGTGCTGCTCCAGTCCGGGGTGACCGTCCTGGCCAACCGCAGACTGCGGGCCGGCGTGGCGCCGAACACCCTCCTCGCCTTCGGGGTGATCGCGTTCGGGAGCGGGATCGTCCTCCTGGGGGTCGGCCTGCCGGCCGTTGCCGGGGCGGCCGTGGCCATGGCGGTGTTCGCCTTCGCCGAGATGCTCTACGCGCCGATGGTCAGCATCGCGTTCAACCGGCTCACCAACGTTTCCCCCATCGCCTCCTCCAACCTCCAGGGCGTCTCGCTGACTTCGGGCGAGGCACTCGGCTCGCTGTTCGGCGGCGCCGTCTTCCTGACCAGCTACCACCATGGCGCCGGCGACTGGTACTGGCTGGGCCTCGGCACGGCCGCGATCGTCGGCGTCTGCCTCCACCTGGGACACGTTCACCGACCCGCGAAAGCCCGCGGCCCGGCACACGTCCACACCGGGGCCACAGACCACACCGGGGCCACAGACCACACCGGGGCGAAAGCCCACACCACCACCGCACCTCGGAACGAAGGGCATTGACATGGACCATCTGAAGCGCATCGCGATCCTCGCCGACGGCGAGATCACCCCGAGCACGGCCAAGACCGTGACCGGCATCCTGCGGTACCGCTCCGACCGCGTGGTCGCGGTGGTCGACCGCGACAACGCCGGCCGGGACGCCGGAGAGGTGGTCACCGGCGGACTCGGCACCGGGATCCCGATCGTGGCGGACATCGCCGCCGCGCTGGCCCTCCAGCCGGACGCGGTCCTGCTGGGGACCGAGCCCACCGGCGGCATCCTGCCGCCGAGCTGGCGGCCGATGGTCCTGGAGGCGATCGGCCACGGCCTCGACGTGATCAACGGCCTGCACACCATGCTGTCCGAGGACGAGGAGATCAGCGCCGCCGCCGAGCGCAGCGGGGCCCGGCTCTGGGACGTCCGCCGGGAGCCGAGGGAGCGCTATGTCGTCGAGTTCCGGGACGACGGCAAGCCCGTGTTCGAGATCAAGACGCACCGGCCCGGTTCGCGGACCGTGCTCACGGTCGGCACCGACTGCGGCATCGGCAAGATGACCACGATGCTGGAGATCGAGAAGGAGGCGCTGCGCCGCGGCCTGGCGCCGGCCTTCGTGGCGACCGGGCAGATCGGCACCATGATCACCGGCCGGGGCGTGTCGATCGACGCGATCATGGTCGACTACGTGGCCAAGATCATCGAGGAGGAGGTCTGCGCCGCCGTCGAGGACAGCGACCTCGTCCTGGTCGAGGGGCAGGGCGCGCTCAACCACCCGCGCGGCTCCGGCGGTCCGCTGTTCCTGATGCACGGCAGCCGCGCCGACTCCCTGATCATGTGCCACGACCTGAGCCGGCCGGCCATCAAGTACCTGCCGGACCACCCGCTGCCCTCGCTGGAGCGGGCGATCGAGATGCACGCGGAGGGCGCGAGCTGGGTGTGGCCGGAGGGCCGCTGCCCGATCGTGGGCCTCTCCCTCATCACCGCGGGCCTCTCGGACGAACAGGCGCGCGCGGAGATCGCCGCCATCGAGGCGGCCACCGGCCTGCCGGCGACCGACGTGGTCCGCTACGGCGCCGAGAAGCTGCTCGACGCGATCCTCGCCGGCCCCACCGCCTGACGCCCCACGGCGCAGTCGCCTTCCCCCGGCGGCCGGGGCGGCCCGCAGCGTGATCCGCCGCCGCCCGCCGCCGCCCGCCGCCGCCCGCCGGGGTCCGCGATGCGCGATGCGCCACCGAGCTCCCGGAACCGACCGCGCGACGGCGCCCTTCCCCGTCTGTTCCGGTCCGCGCCGTGCTGCCCTTTTTGCACCTGGAGAGGAAACGTGACGACCACCGTACAGAACGACCTCCGCAGCCTGGACTTCAGCAGGCTCGACCGCACCGTGCGCAAGGAGCTCCGAGAGCTGTGCACGCTGGACAACCACCACGCCCCGCTGGCGCTGCTCTGCGACTACCTGATCCTGGCCGCATCGGTCTGGCTCAGCGTGGGCGTCTCCTACTGGTTCTACCCCGTCGCGCTCGTCCTCATCGGGTCCACGCAGCGGGCCTTCGTGAACCTGCTGCACGAGTCCTCGCACAAGGTGCTCGCACGCAACGGCCGGCTCAACCTCGCCCTGGGCACGGTGTTCTCCGGCTATCTCGTCCTGCACATGTACAACCCGTACCGGCACTCCCACATCGGCTTCCACCACCGGTTCCTCGGCGACCCGGAGAAGGACCCCGACTACAACTTCCACGTGGGCGTCGGCCTCTACGACCACACGCAGTCCGACCGGACCTTCTTCCTGCGCAACATCGCCCAGGCGATCCTCGGCCTGCGGGCCGCGGAGTACGTGACGTACGTCGTCCGCGACCGCATCCTCTTCAAGGCGGACGCGGCCACGGTGTCCATGCCGATCCGCCAGCGCACCGAACTCGTCCTGATGCTCCTGCAATGGGCCGCGATCGCCACCGTGTGCACCTGGCAGGGATGGCTGCTCGAACTGCTGCTGTTCTGGTTCGTGCCGTTGTTCACCACGGCCATCGCCATCGGCTGGCTCTCGGAGCTGGCCGAGCACTACCCGCTGCCGGAGAGCGAGTCGCGGCAGATCCTGATGACCCGCAACCGGCACGGCTGGGCGATCGAGCGGTTCCTCCTCGGCCGGCACCACGACAACTACCACCTGGTGCACCACCTCAACACGGGCGTGCCGTTCTGGAACATGAAGCGCGCCCACCGCGTCCTGCTGCGGGACCCCGCCTACGCCCGCTGGGACGGACTGTGGGCGGGGATCCTGACCCGCTCCCGCGGCCGGCGCAACCAGGAGACCCTGCTCAGCTACGCCTCCAAGTACCGCAAGTGGCAGCGTGCCGGAGGCGACCCCGAGCAGCTCGGCGCCGACGGATCCTTCGCGGAGGCCGCCGCTCTCGCGCGGGCTTCCTGACCCCGGAAGACCAGGACCCACGAGGAGAGCCATGCCCGTACACCTCAACACCGCGGGCGCAGGCCTCATGCCCGCCGCCGTCGTGGAGGCCATGACCGACTGCCTGCGCAGGGAGGCGCGGGGCGGCGCGTACGAGACCGAACTGTGGCACGCGGACACCCTCGACAAGGGCGTGTACGAGAACCTGGCCCGCGTGCTCGACGCGCCGGCCGAGGACCTCGCGCTGTTCGACAGCGCCACGCGCGCCTGGACCGCGGCCGTCACGGCCCTGTCGCTCTCGGCGCGGGACCGGATCTGGATCACCCCGTACGAGTACGCGGGCAACCTCATCCTGTGGACCGAGCTACGGCGCCGCACGGGCGTACGGATCGAGGTCGTACCCCTGCTGCCCGGCGGCGACCTGGACGTGGACTGGATGCGGAACTCCATCCGGGAGGACGTGGCCGTGGTCTCGGTCCCGCACGTGCCCTCGGGGTGCGGCATCGTCAACCCCGTCGAGGAGATCGGACAGGTCCTGGCCTCCTGGCCGTGCCTGTACCTCGTCGACGCCTGCCAGTCGGTGGGACAACTGCCCGTCTCCGTACGGGACATCGGATGCGACCTGCTCACCGGTGCGGGCCGCAAGTTCCTCCGCGGACCGCGCGGCACCGGGTTCGCGTACATCGGACCGCGCCTGCGCGCCCGGGCGCGACCCCCGTTCCACGATCTGCACGTCGCCGACATGACCTCCGACACGACCTACGAGGTGCACGCCGACGGCGCGCGGCGGTTCGAGTACGCCGAGCGCTCGGCAGCCGCCGTGCTGGGGCTCGACGCGGCCCTGCGGCACCATCTCCGCCGTACGGAGAGCACCGCCGTGCCGTCCGGAGACACGCTGCGCGACCTGGTGCGCGCGGCGGTCGTGGAACTGCCCGGAACCCGGCTCGTCGACCCCGGAACGCACCACGCGTCCATCGTCACCTTCGTGTGCGACCGCGCGCCGGCGCCCCGCCTGCGGGACGAACTCGCCGCGCGCGGCGTCAACGTCTGGGTGGCGCAGGGCAGTCACACACCCCTCTTCATGCGTCGCGAGGGAATCGACCACGCCGTGCGGGTGGCACCCCACTACTACAACACCCCCGAGGACATCGCCGTGTTCGCCCGGGAACTGCGGGCGATCGTCGAATGACCGAACCGCAGCGACAGGCAGCGACACACAGCACACGGAAAGGAATCACGGTGACCACACCGCACGAGGCGATCGACCGGGAGGCGCTCCGGGCCCTCGGCGACGAGCTGATCGACTGGCGCTTCAAGGGACTTCCGGTCTCCGCGGAAGGCGGCACGGTGGCCGAGCTGGCCGCCCGGGGCCTGAACCTCTTCGACGACGGGTTCGTCGGGCCCGTGCTCACGCTCGACGCCGACGCCCTGGAACACAACGTCACCACCATGGCCAAATGGTGCGCGGAGCGCGGCGTCGAGCTCGCCCCGCACGGCAAGACCACGATGGCCCCCCAGCTCTGGGCCCGCCAACTCGACGCCGGAGCCTGGGGGATCACCGCCGCCAACACGGCGCAGCTGCGCGTCTACCGCCACTTCGGCGTGGCGAACGTCCTCTTCGCCAACGAACTCGTCGATGCCCCGTCGCTGCACTGGGTCAGTGCCGACCTGGACAGCGATCCCGGCTACCGGTTCAGCTGCTTCGCCGACTCGCCCGAGGTCGTCCAGCGCATGCACGACGCCCTCACCGCCCTGCGGCCCGCGCCGGCGCGGCCGATCGACGTCATCGTCGAGATCGGCCGTACGGGCGGCCGGGCCGGCGCCCGCACGGTGGCGGAGGCCCTCGCCACGGCCCGCGCGGTCGCCGACAGTCCGGTGCTGCGGCTGGCCGGCGTCGGGGGATACGAGGGCGTCCTCGTCAACGACCCCTCGCCGAACAGCCTCGGCGTGATCGACGGCTTCCTGCGCCGCATGCGCGAGGTGACGGAACTGATCCACCAGGAGCGGCTGTTCGAGACCGGCACCGTCGTGGTGACGGCCGGCGGCAGTTGCTTCTTCGACCAGGTGGCCAAGGCCCTGACCGAGCCCTGGCCGGACGGGCTGAACGTGCTCCCGGTCCTGCGCAGCGGCTGCTACATCGCCCACGACGACGGCTTCTACCGCTGGATGTCACCGTTCTCCCGGGAGGCGGCGGGGGAGGGGCGGCTGCGCCCCGCACTGCGGGCCTGGGGCCGGGTCACCTCGCGACCCGAACCGGGCCTCGCCCTGGTCACGGCAGGCAAGCGCGACCTGTCCTTCGACGCCTGGCAGCCCGAGCCGCAACTGGTCCGCCGGGACGACGGATCCACGCGGCCGCTGCACGACTGCGTGATCAAGGAAGTGAACGACCAGCACGCCTTCATCCGGCTGGCACCCGGCAACGACGTCCGCGTGGGCGACTGGGCGGGCATCGGCCTCGCCTACCCGTGCACCGCCTTCGACAAATGGCAGCTGATCCCGGTGACCCGCGGCGAGACCGTGATCGATCTCGTGCGGACGTTCTTCTGACCGACCGGCAGAGAGAGGGTGGGAGAGGTGGGAGACGGATGGCCCTGACCGGAAGCCACGCGGGCGGCGCGGCACGGATGCTGTGCGCGCTGCAGACGGCGGTCGCCGTCCCCGCGGGCGTGCTCCTGGCGGGACGGATGCCCGGTGGGTACGCCGCCGGGGCGGCGCTCGCCGCGATGACGACGGGCGCCGCCCTGCTCGGCCCGCGCCTGGGCTCCCGCACGCGGAGCACCGCCCCGGGCCACCGGCCGCCCGTTCCCGGCCCCCGGACGCGGGCGGTGCTGTCCCTCGGCCTCGGCGCGGTCGCGGGAGCGGGCCTGGCCGCGGGGCCGGCCCTGTCGGCACCCGCGGTGGCGGGACTCGTGCTCCTGCTCGGCTGGGCCGCGGCTTTCGCCCCGCCCCCGGCGCCGACGGGAACCGTTCTCGTGTGGAGCGCCGGGCCGCCGGTCGGCGTGTTCGTCGCCCTCCTCGCCGGTACGGGAGCGGTCTTCGGGGCGCTCGCCGCCCTGAACGCGGTGGCGCTCGCGCTGCTCGCGGCGGGGCCGGCCCTGTCCCTCCCGGCGCGTTCGGCGCGCCTGGCCCGGCTGCGCCGGCTGCTCGCCACCCCCGCGTCCCGGGAGCCCTGGCCCGCGGGGCAGCGCCGCTGGGTCAACCAGCGGACCCCGTGACGGGCCGGGCCCGGCACGCGGCAAGCCCCGCGGATCGCGCTCCGCGGGGCTCGTGCGGCGGGTCGGGCGCGCGCTCAGTGTTCGGCCGAGTACCACGGCTCGTGGCCGCACCGGAAGGCCGCTGAACAGCGGGCCAGCGCACCGGGTCGCAGCTCGGTGACGCGGCCGGCGCGGGCGAGCGCGTCCAGCGTCGTACCGCCCAGGTACGCGGCGCCGAGCTCCGCCGCCGTCAGCCTCAGATCCGCCGGAGCGGCCGTGCGCGCGCAGGAGACGTACCCGCCGTCGGCGGACAGCCGCAACCGCCCCGTGTTCCACGGACAGAACCGGTCCTCCACGTCGAGGACCACGTCCAGCGGCGCCGCGTAACGGCGCGCCGCGAGCGCCCGGCCGACGTCGACGAGACGCACCCACAGGCCGTCGGAGACGGTGGTGCGCAGGGACCGTGCGTCGGCCAGCAGGTGCAGCAGCGGCTCGCCGGGCGCGCCGCGGTAGCGGACCCACGGGTGGACGTCGATGTCGATGAGGTAGCGCCACAGGGCCGCGTACGCCGGCCCGGTGGTGGTCACCACCTCGCCGACCTCCACCGTGCTGTGCGGATTCTCGTGACCGCCTCCGCGCAGCCGGTAGAAGGCGTAGCCGCTCACCTCGCCGTCGGGCTCGCCGTACACGGCGAAGCGCAGGGTGGTGGCCCCCTGCCGGGCGTGCTCCTCGTCGTACAGCCGGTCGTTCCAGAAGGGGCCGGGCCGGTCGATCCGGCCCACGGTCAGCGTGCGGGCCGTGTCGTAGAGCTTCTCCATGACCGGCCGGGCCGCTTCGCGGGGCAGCAGCCGGATGCGGCCCCGGCCGAGGTCCGTCCCGGGCCGGAAGGCCATCGCCCGGGTGTCGCCCAGGTAGTCGGCCTGGTACGAGGCCAGGCCGTAGCCGAAGCGCTCGTAGATCGCCGCCTCGGAGGCGTTCAGTACGGCGATCGGCTCCCGCCCCGCCGCGTGGACGTCGTGCAGTTGCCGGCGCATGAGCGAGGTGAGGACGCCGCGCCGCCGGTGGGTCGGGGCCACGCCCACCCAGACCACACGGGCGGCGGGAACGATCGCACCGGGCACCGTCAGCGCCCGCGTGTACAGCGCGGCGCCGCCGACCGGCCGGTCCCCGTCGAACGCGCCCAGGGTGCGGTCGAGTTCGATCGTGGTCCGTTCCACGGCCAGCTGGGACTCCGTCCGGTCCTCGCCGTAGCTGTCGGCGACGGTCCGGGCCCAGGCCTCGAACTCCTCGGCGCGGATGGGGCGCAGGGGATGGGGAGGAGCGGGTTCGGGGGGCATGGAGGGCATGGAGGGCATGTGGGTCGTACTCCTTCCGGGTCGGCGGCGGGGATCCCGCGGATCCCCTAGCGCGCGGGCACGGCTCCGGCCCGGGTGCGCGGGGCGGGCCGGGCGAGCCGGCGGACGACGGCGTCCGGGCGGCCGAAGCGTCCACGAGCGTCCGCGTCGACCGCCGCGCCGGTCGGGCCGGTCGGGCCGGTCGCGGGGGTGGCCGGGGTGGGGGTGGGGGTGGATCGGGAAACGTCGAAGAGCCTCACAGCCTGCCCGAGCAAGGCCTCGTGACGATCGATCAGGGATTCGGGTGGCGGTCCGGCGGCCAGCGTCACCGTGTCCAGTGTGCGCAGCTGCTGGCGAAGACCCGGCCGGCCCGTGGCTCCCAGCAGCTCGTCGAAGAGGCCGGACGTGCAGAGGAGTTGGGTCACCCGGTGGCGCTCCACGAGCCCTGCCAGGGCTCCCGGCTCACGCGTCTGCTCCTCGGTGGCCAGGATCAGCCGCCCGCCTGCGGCGAGCGCGGCCCACAGGCCCGCCGCGGCGACCTCGTGGGCGAGGGGCTCTGCCAGCAGGAGGACCGGGGTCCCCGGACACAGCGCGCGTCGCGTCGTCATCGCGGCGGACAGCTCGGCATGCGTGACGACCACGCCACCGGGCGCGCGCGGGCCGCGCGGCCCGGGAACGGTCACGCAGGCGGGACCGTCCGGTGCGCTCACCGGGGAGGTGGCGCACTCCCGCACCGGCTCCGGCACCGGCGGGGCGGCGTGCGGTTCCACCGCCACGGCGGGCAGCCGCACCGCACCGGGACCGGCCGACCAGGTCGCGCCGGTGCCGGAGCCGGCGCCCCGGGTCACGACGCAGCGCACCGCCGCGCCGGACAGGGCGGCACCCAGGTCACCGGCCGGTGTCGCCGGGTCGAGGGGAACGTAGGCGGCGCCCGCGCGCAGGGCGCCGAGCGCGGCGGCGACCAGGGCGGGCGACGGCTCGACGAGCACGCCCACGTGGTCGCCGCGGCCCACCCCGGCCGCGGCGAGCCGCCGGGCGATCTGCCCGGCCCACAGGTCGAGTTGACGGTAGGTGACCGCATCGGTTCCGGTGCGCACAGCGGTGCGGGCCGGCACCTTGCGGACGACGGCGGCCACCAGCTCGTGCACGGGCGGGTGCGTACGGGCGAGGACGACCTGGTCGGGCCTGGGCATGTGGACTCCTCCGACTGCTCCGTGGTGGATGGGGCGCCGTGCGCCACCGGCCGTGGCCGGTGGCGCACGGCGCCCGGCGGATGTCAGCCCGCGGTGGCGGGCGCCGGGATCAGGGCCTGCCGGATCAGGGCGTGGGGAGGAGCCGGCACCAGATAGAAGTGGTCGCCCGGCATCGCGTGCTCCCGCAGGCCGCCCCGGGTCAGTTCGGCCCATGGGCGCAGGTCGGCGTCCTCGTCGGCGTCTCCGTTGACCGTGGTCACCGGGCACCGCACCGAGAGGTCGGGACGGGGGACGTACGTGCGGAACGCGCGTCCGTCGGCGCGCACATAGGGCAGGACCAGCTCCTGGAACTCCGGGTCGGCGGCCAGCTCGGGATCGGTGCCGCCGAGCGTGAGCAGGTGCTCGATGACGGCGGCGTCGGACGTGTCCTCTGCGCATTCCGCTTCGTCCGCGTCCAGTCCGTCCCCGGCCGGCGGATACGGTGCGTTGCGCGAGCCCGAAGCGAACAGCCGGACCGGCTCGATGCCCCGGGCCTCCAGGGCCGCGGCGGTCTCCAGCGCGATGGGCGCGCCCATGCTGTGCCCGAACAGGGCCACGGGCCGGTCGGCCAGCTCCGCGACCGCGTCGGCGATGTCGTGGGCGAGCCGGCGCAGGTCGGTCGGCGGCGGCTCGGCGATCCGCTCCGCACGTCCCGGATAGCACACCGCGTGCACTTCGATGCCGGGCAGAGCCGCGCCCCAGTCACGGAAGAACGCCGCGGAACCCCCGGCGTGCGGGAAGCAGACGAGGCGGACGCGCGCGTGGGGATCGGGAGCCGCGCACCGCAGCAGGCGGGAGGAGGCGGGGGAAATGGCGGTGGTCATGATGCCTCCTGCTTCTCCGCGGTCCGGCGGCTCGCCCGCAGGGCGCGGGCCCGGCGGGCGGCGTCCTGCCGCGCTCGGGCGTCCCGCGCGCCGTCCGCCGGCTGGTCCGCGCCGTCGCGCAGCAGTGCGGTCTGTGCCGCCACGGTGGTGTGCTGGAACAGTGCGACGAGCGGCGGCCGTTGTCCGGTGTGCCGTTCGAGCGCCTCACGGAGCTGGTACATGGCGAGCGAATGTCCGCCGAGGTCGAAGAAGTTGACATCAGAGGGCACGTGCGTGGTCTTGAGCACCTCGGCCCAGGCCGCGGACACCTGCGCGGTCAGATCCCCGGAGGCGGCCGGAGGCGCCGGGGCGACCGTGGCCGCCGCCGGCTGCACCGCGGCCCGCAGGCTCAGCGCGGCCCGGTCCGTCTTGCCGTTGACCGTGCGCGGGAACCGGTCGAGCACCACGATGCGCGCGGGCACCATGGCGCCCGGCAGCCGTGTGGCCAACTGCTGCTTGAGGGAGGCCGGGTCGGCGGGGATCGCCGGATCCGCCGGATCCGCCGGATCCGCCGGTTCCGCGGCGAGGACGAAGCCCGTCAGCACACTGCCCGTGCCGTCCACGACGACGGCCGCTTCACGGACCCCCGGCAGTTCGGACAAGTGGGCCTCGACGGCTCCCAGTTCCACACGGTGTCCGCGGATCTTGACCTGGTGGTCGCGTCGGCCGAGGAAGGCCAGCGTGCCGTCGGCCAGTTGGCGTACGAGGTCGCCCGTGCGGTACATGCGCGCGGTGGGGGAGTCGGCGAACGGGTCCGGGGTGAAGGTCTTCGCGGTGGCCTCCGGCCTGCCGTGGTACCCGCGGGCCACGCCCGCACCACCGATGTAGAGCTCACCCTCGCCGCCCGGGGGCACCGGACGCAGCGCTTCGTCGAGCACGTACAGCCGGGCTCCCGGAACCGGTCGGCCGATCGTGACCGGCCCGGGGGCCTCGAAGCGGTGGTAACTGGCCCAGACGGTCGCCTCGGTGGGCCCGTACTCGTTGACCAGTGCGGTCCCGCTCGGGCGCTGGGCGAAGTGCCGGGCGACCAGCTCGGGCGGCAGCGGTTCGCCTGCCACGATCACGGTCTCCAGGGAGCGCAGCCGCTCGGCGCCCAGCCGGCGGGCGGCGTCGAGGAGCACGCCGTAGAGGGAGGGCACGCACAGCAGGTGGGTGACCTCGTGCCGCTCGACCAGCCCGACCAGGCGCTCGGGGTCCCGTACCTCGTCGGGGGAGGCGACGATCAGGCATCCGCCGGCCGTGAGCGTCCCCCACAGGCCCGCCACGGAGGAGTCGAAGGCCAGGGGCGAGACGAGGAGGAAGACGGGCTCGCCGGGGTAGACGAGGCGGCGGGCCGCGGTGGAAGCGGCCAGCTGGCCGTGCTCGACGACGACTCCTTTCGGCTCGCCGGTGCTGCCGGAGGTGTAGATGAGGTACGCGGGATCGCCGGCGCCCACCGTGGCGGCGGGCGGCTCCTGGGCGCCGCCCGCCCCGCCCTGAGCCCCGGCCCTGGTTCCTGCCTCAGCCCTGGTTCCTGCCTCAGCCCCGGCCCCTGCCTCAGCCCCGGCACCTGCCCCGGACCCGTTCTCCGCGTCCTTCCCGGACTCCGCGGAGACCACCGGTACGCCGATGCCCGCCAGGCGGTCGCCCCCCGTGCCGGTGACCACGACGGCGCTGACCCCGGCGTCGGTGAGGACGCCGGTGATGCGCCGGTCGGGATGCGAGGGGTCCACGGGCACGTAGGCGGCGCCGCTGCGCACGATGCCGAGGACCGTCGCGACCATGGCGGTGGACGGTTCGGCGAGCACCCCGACGCGGTCGCCGCGTCCCACGCCCGCCGCGGCCAGCCCGGCGGCTATCCGGCCGGCCCACGCGTCGAGTTCGCCGTAGCTGATGCTGCTCGCACCGCTGCGCACGGCCGTGCGGGAGGGGACGGTCCGCGCGAACCGGCCCACGAGTTCATGGACCGGGGGTGGCGCTTCACCTCCTGCCGGAGGTGGGGGTGCCGTGGGCACGGCGGCCGACGTCTCGTACCGCGTCAGCGATGCCATGGTGACTCCTTCGCTGGTCCGTGGAGCTTCATGGCAATTGATATTGCCAGAGGTGTCACGAAGGTGGCAATGTTTTGTCAAACCTGGGTGGTGGGATCCCGGCCCAGGCAACCCCACGGAAGGGCAACAGCCATGACGGAGACTCTGCTCCCTCGGACCGGCGTGACGGTCACGCCACTGACCACGAACGCCGGTGCCGAGATCGGCGGCGTGGACGCGAGCGGCCCGCTCGACGACACGGCCGTCGCCGCGATCCGCGCGGCGCTCCTCAAGCACAAGGTGATCTTCCTGCGCGACCAGGACCTCGACTACGGGGCCCAGGCGGCCTTCGCGCAGCGCTTCGGCACCCTGACCCTCGGACACCCCATCTACGAAGCTCCCGAAGGCCGCCCGAACCTGAGGGAGATGGACTCCAAGCAGGGGACCCGCGCCAACCACTGGCACACCGACCTCACCTTCATCGAGCGCCCCCCGGCCTTCGCGTTCCTCCACAGCAAGGTGATCCCCCCGGTGGGCGGTGACACCGTCTGGGCCAACGCCGCGACCGCGTACCGGAGCATGCCCCCGGAGCTGCGCGACTTCGCCGACCGGCTGCGGATCGTGCACAGCAACGACTGCGACTTCACCGACGACACCGTCATCGAGCGCGGCCACTACATCTCGACCGTCTTCGAAGCCGAGCACCCCGCCGTGCGTGTGCACCCCGAGACCGGCGAACGCTCCCTGCTGCTCGGGGGCTTCGCCCGCCGGGTCGTGGGCTACGGCCCCGAAGCCTCGCGCGACATCATCCGGATGCTGCAGGGCTACCTGACCCGGCCGGAACACAACGTCCGCTGGCAGTGGAGGGTCGGCGACATCGCCATCTGGGACAACCAGTCCACGGCGCACTACGCGATCTACGACTACGGCAACCAGTACCGGCGCGGGGAGCGGCTCACCGTCGTCGCACCCGTCCCCGTCGGGGTCGACGGCCGTCCCAGCGAGGCCCTGCGCGGCGACACCACCTCGTACAGCGCGGGCCGTGACTGACCCCCGGCGCTCCGGGCCCGCGCCGACGCCCGGACAGATGAAACGAACCGCCCCGTACGGAAGTTGGAACTCCCCGGTCACCGCCGCCGTAGCCGCGGCGGGCGAGGCGCGCACCGAATGGGCCGCCCTCGTGGGCCCGGAGGTGTGGTGGACCGAGCTGCGCCCCGGAGACTCCGGCCGCAGCGTCCTCGTGCGCCGTACCCCCGAAGGCGCCGTCGAAGAGGTGCTCGGCCCCGACTGGGACGTGCGCACCCGGGTCATCGAGTACGGCGGCCGGCCCTGGCTCCCGCTCGGGGACGGCCCGGAGGCGGGCTGCGTCTTCACCCACTGGGCCGACCAGCGGGTGTACCGGATGCGGCCCGGCAGCGCTCCGGAGCCGATCAGTCCGGTGCCCGCGGTGCCCCAGGGGGCCCGCTACTGCGACTTCACCCGGGTCGGCGACGAGGTCTGGTGCCTGCGCGAGGAGGAGATCGGCGACCACCCGGCCGATGTGCGCAGGGAGTTGGTCGCCCTTCCGCTGGACGGAGCGGGCGCACGGGACCCCGAGGCCGTACGGGTGCTCGCCGCGAGCCACCACTTCATGACCGGGCCCAAGGTGTCACCGGACGGTACGCAGGTGTGCTGGCTCGGCTGGGACCATCCGGACATGCCGTGGGACGGGACGCGCGTGATGTGCGCCCCGGCGGGCCCGGACGGGACGCTCGGCCCGGCCGAGGCCGTGGCCGGCGGACCGGGCCTCTCGGTGAGCCAGGCCGAATGGGACCCGGACCGGCCCGGCGTGCTGTACCTGCTGAGCGACCGGGACGGCTGGTGGAACCTCTACGAACTCGCCCCGGGCGGCGCGAGCCGCGCCCTGTGTCCGCGCGAGGAGGAGTTCGGCGACGCCCTGTGGCGCATCGGGGCCCAGTGGTTCTTCCCCATCGGCGGCGGACGGATCCTCGTCGCCCACGGCACGGGCGGCCGCCGGCTCGCGGTGCTGGAACCGGACGGCACGCTGCGGGACCTCGACGGCGCGGATCAGTACACCGAGTGGGCGGTGCTGGCCGCCGACGGCCGCCGACTCGTGGCGAGCGCCGCGGGTCCGCGCCGCCCGCGCACCCTGCTCCTGATCGATCCGGACGCCGACGAGCCGGTGGCCGGCGCCGAGGTGCTGCGCGCTCCCGACACGGCGTACGCGGACCACCTGCCACCGGGCTACCACGCCGTCTTCCACGGGGAGGACGGCGAGGAGGTGCACGCCTTCGTGTACCCGCCGTACCATCCGGGCCACTCGGCCCCGGAAGGCGAGCTTCCGCCGTTCCTGGTGCAGGCGCACGGTGGGCCGACCACCCGCAGCCAGCTGGTGGCCGACCTGTCCGTCGCCTACTTCACCAGCCGCGGGATCGGCGTGGTCGACGTGCAGTACGGCGGCTCCACCGGCTTCGGCCGACGCTACCGCGACCGGCTGCGCGGCCAGTGGGGCGTGATCGACGTGCGCGACTGCGCGACCGCCGCCCGCGGGCTGGTGGCCCAGGGCCTGGCCGATCCCCACCGCCTCGGCATCCGGGGCGGCAGCGCCGGCGGCTGGACGGCGGCGGCTTCGCTCGCCACCGAACCCGATCTGTACGGCGCCGCCGGCATCTACTACCCGCTCCTCGATCCCGAGAGCTGGAGCGACGGCGGCACGCACGACTTCGAGTCCCGCTACCTGGAGAGCCTGGTCGGGCCCTGGCCGCAGGCCGCGGCGCGCTACGCCCAGGTGTCCCCGCTGCGCGGGGCCCACCTCATCCGGGCGCCGTTCGTGCTCCTCCAGGGGCTCGACGACCCCATCTGCCTGCCGTCCCTGGCCGAAGCCTTCCTGGAGCGCATCGAGGACAGCGGGGTTCCGCACGCCTACCTGACCTTCCCGGGTGAGCAGCACGGTTTCCGCCGGGCGGACACGGTCATCGCCTGTCTGCACGCCGAACTCTCCGTCTACGCACAGGTCTTTGGCTTCGATGCGCCGGGTGTGCCCCGGACCGAGCTCACGGCCGCCCCCGGCGCGGAGCGGGCGGCCTAGGCCCCCGCATCGAACCGGCCGCACCGAACCGGCCCGCACCGAACGGCAGCCGCCCCCGGACAGATGTCCGGGGGCGGCTGCCGTTCCGCGCCGTGGCGGGCGGCTCAGCCGGCCGCGGCAGCAGGCTCCGGTACGGATTCCAGCAGGCCGCGCACGAGCTCGATCTGCCCGCCCAGCGTCCTGCCGAGCAGCAGGCCGCGGATCGGCACCTTGACGCCCAGCTCGGCGTGCAGCTTGCGGGCGAGCCGGGTGACGAGCAGCGAGTCGCCGCCGAGCAGGAAGAAGTCCGCCTCGCCGGTGAGTTCCTCATGGCCGAGCAGCTCGTGCCAGAGCCGGGGCAGGAGCACGGCCGGGTCGGCGGGCGGGACCGCGTCCCAACCGGGGACCGGTCCGGCCGCCGCACCGGCCCCGGCTTGCCCGGAAGCGGGGGCGGGAGCGGGAGCTGCGGCGGGAGGAGCGGCCGGAGCGGCAGTCCGGCCTCCGGCGTCCGCGGGACGGGCCGGCAGCGCGGCCGCCTCCGGAGCGATGCGGCGCGGCCCGGCACACGGATAGCCGGGCAGCCGGACCGGCTGGCCCGCGGCGCACAGGGCGCCGAGCGCCACCGGCTGGCCCAGGGTCCACAGCGTGCCCAGCGCCGTCAGCACCTCCCGGGCGGTGCCCGGCGTGCCGCCACCGGCGGTGAGGGGCACCGCGGTGAGGTCCGCGGCGTCCGCCATCGCGGCCAGCGCCCGGCCCGGCCCGACCTCCAGGACGAGCGCCCCGGGCAGGTGGGTGGCGAGCGCGTCGAGGGCCTGGGCGAACCGCACGGTGTCGCGGGCCCGCTCGGCGAAGCCGTACGGGTCGACGTCCTCGCCCGGGAGTACGAGCCGGCCGCTCGTGGTGGCCCACGGCAGCGCGGGCGCCCGTACGGCGATCCGCGACAGCTCCGCGCCGAGCGGCGCCACGGCCGGTTCGATCAGCGCGGAGTGGAAGGCGTGGCTCGTACGCAGCCGCCGTGCCTGGACCCGGCCCGCCAGCCAGGACTCGAAGGCCGCGACGGCCTCGTGGGCGCCCGCGACCACGCTGGCCGCCGGCGAGTTGAAGGCGGCCGGTTCCACGGCCAGGCCGGACGCGTCGATCAGCGCGCGGGTCTCGCTCTCGCCGCAGCCCAGGGCGAGCATGGCGCCGGGCGCGCAGTCCTGCATCAACCGGCCGCGCAGGGCCACCAGACGGGCCGCGTCGGCCGGTTCGAGCACGCCTGCCACGCAGGCCGCGGTGATCTCGCCCAGGCTGTGCCCGACCACCGCGGCGGGTACCACGCCGAGCCCGCGCAGGGCCGTAGCGGCGGCGAACTCGACGGCGAAGAGGGCGGGTTGGGCAAGACGGGTCCGGGCCAGCTCGGCTTCGGGGAAGTCCGGGTCGTACAGGGCGCTCTCCAGGACGCGTGCGAGCTCCGACTCGAAGGAGGCGAGGCAGTCCGCGAGGGCCGCCGGGAAGCCGGGCAGGGCCTCGGCGAACGGCCTTGCCATTCCGGGCCGTTGGCTTCCCTGTCCGGGGAACGCCAGGACGAGCGGCGCGGGCCCGTTCACGGGACGGCTGCCGCGCACCACACCGGTACCACGGGCGAGGCGTTCGGCGACCTCCGCAGGGGTGCGTCCCGTCACCGCGAGCCGCTCGCCGAGTGCGGCCCGACCGGTGGCGAGGGTGCGGGCCACGTCGGCCGTGCGCGGCGCGTGCGCCGCCAGATGGCGGCCGAGCCGTTCGGCGGAGCGGTCCAGCGCCGCACCGTCCGCCGCGGACAGCACGACCAGGTGCTCCGCGGACGGTGTGCCCTCCTCCTCCGGCCGGGTGGCGGGAGCGGGCGGGGCCTCGACGAGAACGTGCGCGTTGGTGCCGCCGACACCGAAGGAGCTGACCCCGGCCCGGCGGGGCTCGGGGCCCGCCCACGGGGTGGCCCGGGTCGGGACGTGGAGGGGCGAACCGTCGTTCTCCAGCAGCGGGTTGAGCCGGGTGAAGCCGGCCAGGGGCGGCACGATGCCGTCCCGGACCACCAGCAGGGCCTTGATCAGGCCGGCGAGCCCCGCCGCGTTGTCGAGGTGGCCGGTGTTCGCCTTGAGGGCCCCCACCGCGATCTGGCCGGGACGCGCGCCGGCCTCGCGGAAGGCGGCGGAGGCCGCGGACCACTCGATGGGGTCGCCGATGGCGGTGCCCGTGCCGTGCGTCTCCAGGTACCCGATGCTCGCACCGTCCACGTCGGCCGCGTCCAGCGCGGCCCGGATCGCGGCCTGCTGGCCGCCGGCGGACGGGGCGTAGTAACCGGCCTTCGCCGCACCGTCGTTGTTGACCCCGGTGCCGAGGATCACCCCGTAGGGCTCGGGGCCCTCCGCGAGGGCGTCGTCGAGGCGGCGCAGTACGACACAGCCCACGCCGGACCCGGCCACGACCCCGTCCGCGCTCTCGTCGAAGGGCCGGCAGTGGCCCGAGGCCGAGTGGATGCCGCCGGACACGCGCAGGTGGCCGGCCTGGGGGTAGGCCATGCCCGAAGCGACCACCAGCGCCTGGTCGCACTCGCCGTTCAGCAGGGCCTGGACGGCCAGGTGGAGGGCGACCAGGGAGGAGGAGCAGGCCGTCTGCACGGCGAGCGCGGGCCCGGTCAGGTTGAGCTTGTAGGCGATGAGGCTCGCCAGGAAGTCCGGAGCGGCGCCGTGCAGGGCGTCCTCGATCGTCAGGTCGTCCAGCAGACCGCCCGCGATCATGCGGTGAAGATAGCCGCTGGCACTCGCGGACGCGTACACGCCCGTCCTCGTACGGGAGCCCAGCGGATCCACGGCCGCGTCCTCGAGCGCGGTCCACGCGCACTCCAGCATCAGCCGCAGCTGGGGGTCCATCATCTCCGCCTCGCGCGGACTGATCCGGAACAGGGCGTTCTCGAACCGGTCGGCATCGTCGAGATGGCCGTGCACGGGCACGAAGTCCGGGTCGTCCACCAGATGCTCGGGCACACCGGCGGTGACGAGTCGCCGCCTGTCGTACCGCGTGGTCAGTACCCGGCCCGCCTTGAGGGCCTCCCACCATCCGGCCAGGTCCGACGAGCCGGGGAACCGGCCGGAGACGCCGGTCACGGCGATGTCGAGGGAACGGTCGCGCGCCATGTCCTCACCTTTGCTCGATCAAGGAGCGCTCTCCCGGGCGGGAGGGCGGCGGCCGGTCGGCGCCTTGGAGAGACGATCGGAAACCGGCCTGCCCCATGAGGTTGCCAGAACTGGCAATTTGATGGCAACGTCATTGACAATATGGCAGAGGTGGAGGGCGTCACGCCGTGGTCGGTCAGACCGTGGCCATCGCCCCGTAGTTGTCGGAGCTGACGGCAACCCACGGCAACCCGAGGGGAGAGATCGAGCATGCGACCAGATCCGCAGTGGACCGAGGGTCCCCCGAACTCCGCGCCCGGCGGCGGACTGCACGAGGCGTTCGCCCGCCGGGCCCGCGCCCGTCCCGGTGCCACCGCCCTCGTCGAGGGCGAGCGCGTGACCACCTACGCGGAACTGGACGCCGCCTCGGACGCCTGGGCCGCACGGCTGGCCGGCGCCGGTGTCGGCCGCGGCGACATCGTCCCGGTCCTGCTGCCCCGGAGCACCGAACTGGTCACCGCGCTCCTCGCGGTGCTCAAGACGGGCGCCGCGTACTGCCTGCTGCCACCGGACTGGCCCGGCCGGCGCCTCGCGGACGTGCTCGGGCAGCTCGACCCGCCCCTGCTGATCGCCCCCGCCGGCCAGGCACCCGCCGAGTCCACCACCGCCGTATGGTCCCCGCCCACCGGCCCCCTGGAGCCCGCCCCCGGCTTCCTCCCCGCCCCGGTCGATGCGGCGGACCCCTGCTGCGTCTTCTTCACCTCGGGAACGACCGGCCGCCCCAAGGGAGTCCTCACCCCGCACCGGGCGACCGCCCGCCTCTTCCAGCCGAACGGCTTCGCCCGGTTCGCCGCCGACACCGTGATGCCCCTGGCCGCCGCGACCCCGTGGGACGCCTTCTCCCTCGAACTCTGGTCGGTCCTGCTCAACGGCGGTACGTCCCTGATCGTGACGGACCCCTACCTGTCGGCGGCGGGGCTCGCCGACGCCGTCTCCCGGCACGGCGCGGACACCGTCTGGCTCACCAGCAGCCTGTTCAACATGATCGTGGACGAGGCCCCGGACAGCTTCCGCGGACTGCGGCAGGTGGCCATCGGCGGCGAGCGCCTCTCGCCCGGCCATGTCCGCCGCTTCCTGCGCCGCCATCCCGCCGTCCTGCTCCTCAACGGCTACGGGCCGGTGGAGAGCACCGTCTTCGCCACCACCCACCGCATCACCGAAGCCGACTGCGACGCGCCCGGCGGCATCCCCCTCGGCCGGCCGGTCCCCGGTACCCAGGTGTGGGTGCTCGACGGCAGCCGCCCGTGCGAGGCGGGGGAGACCGGCGAGATCTGCCTCGCCGGCGACGGCCTCGCCCTGGAGTACCTGCGCGATCCCGAGCTCACCGCCGCCCGCTTCGAGCACGTGAGCCTCGACGGCCGGGACGTGCGCGTGTACCGCACCGGCGACCTCGGCCACTGGGACGGGTCCGGCCTGCTCCGCTACGCCGGCCGGGCCGACCGGCAGCTGAAGATCCGCGGCCATCGCGTCGAACCCGCCGAAGTCGAGCGCCAGGTGGAGCAGCTGCTCCCCGGCGTACGCCACTGCCGGGTCCTCGCCCGCGGGGACTGCGCCGACGGCAGTCTCGAACTCGTCGCGTTCTGCGTGCCCGTGCGCCCCGGCGACCCGCTGGACGGCGCCCGGAGCGTGCTGGACCGGTCCCTCGTCTCCTACCAGCGTCCCGCCGCGGTCGTGGCCGTGGACGCGCTGCCGGTGACCGCCCGCGGCAAGCTGGACGAACGGGCGCTCCTGGCCCTGGTACCGCGGCGGCCCGATCCCCACACCCCCCGGCGGCCGGGCGAGGACGGCGTACGCCCCGATGCCGTTCGGGACCCGGCGGTACGCGCCGTAGCCGAGGCCTTCGCCGCCGTGCTGGGCCGCGACACGATCGGCCTCGACGTGCCGTTCGTCCACCTCGGCGGCACCTCGCTCGGCGCCGGACGGCTGTGTGCCCGGCTCGCCACCCGGCTCGGCCGGCCCGTGCCGCTCGCGTGGCTGTACGAGCACCCCACCGTCACCGGCCTCGCCGCACGACTCGCCGCCGAGGCCCCGCTGTCCGCGCCGCCCGCGCCGCCGGCCGGGGACACCGCCCCGGCGGAGGTGCCGCCGACCCCCCTGCAACTGGTCCAGCTGACCCGCCAACTGCTCGACCCCGAGGACCGCACCGGCCACTGCCTGCTCACCTGGGTGGTCGAGGGAGACCTCGACCTCGCCGCCCTGGAGTCCGCCGTGGCCGCCGTACACCGGAGGCACGAGGCCCTGCGCTCCGCGTACGTGCTCGACCCCCGCCCGGCGGTACGCCCCACGGACATCCCCGCCCAGCCCCTCGACGTCCTGGACCCGGCGGACGGCGTGGACGAGGCGCTGGACGCCGTGCACACCCACCTCGCCGAGGAGCTCTTCCCGGACCTCGCGGAGGTGTGGCGCACCGCCGTCGTCCCGGTCCGCGGCACGGCCGGGCGGACGACGGTCTTCGGCTGCGTCGTGCACCACGTCGCCTTCGACGGCTGGTCGGAACGGATCCTCGCCGACGACCTCGCCACCGCCTACCGGGCCCGGCAGCGCCCCTTCCACCGCTGGTCGCAGCGGGTGCTGGCCAGCGACCTGGGCACCGGTCACCAGCCCGGCCTCACCACCGCGGCGGCAGCGCTCGGGCCCCGGCCGTCGCTCGCCACGATCCACCGCCTGCGGCTCGCCCGGCAGCGGCAGGCCCGCCCCGAGGAGCAGCTCGCCCGGCTCCGCGAGGAGCTCGCGGGCCTGCCACCCCTGCACTGGCCCACGGCGCCCACGGCGTCCGCCGGGCCCGCCCCGGGCGAGCGGGCGGCGCCGGGCCGGATCGAAGCGGAGCTGCCCGCCGCGGTCCTCGCCCGCATCGACGCCGCCGCCGCGGAGGCCGGCGTCACCCGGTTCGTCGTCCTGTTCCACCAGTGGGCCGCGAGCCTCGCCGAGGTGACCGGAGAGCGGGACTTCGCCGTGGGCGTCCCCCTCGCCCAGCGGGCCGGAGCCGAACTGGAGCACGCCATCGGCTGCCACATCACCATGCTCTGCCTGCGGATGCGCGGCGCCGCACTGGACGACACCGCGGCCGCCCTCGCGCACACCGGCCGGATCGTGGCGCGGGCCTTCACCACCCAGGACGTGCCGTTCCCGGACGCGGTGTCCCTCGTCGACCCGCCCGGCGACGGCCGCCCGCCCCTCTACCAGACCCTCTTCGCCTGCCAGGACAACGCGGAGCCCCTGCTCGACCTCCCGGGC
The DNA here is from genome assembly GCF_057834385.1 of Streptomyces sp. GL_141. NCBI lineage: Bacteria > Bacillati > Actinomycetota > Actinomycetes > Kitasatosporales > Streptomycetaceae > Streptomyces > Streptomyces sp. GL_141. The sequence goes on along the minus strand of NZ_CM174402.1, from coordinate 682,445 downwards.
ACCCGCACCACGTTCGTACGCCGGCCCTACCTCGATCTGCCCCTCGAACTGCACGCCGAACTGTGGCCCACACAGGACCACGGGCTGCGCCTGGACGTCGCCTTCCGCCCGGACGCCGTAGCCGGGAGCACCGCCCGCGACCTCACCAAGCTCTTCACGGAACGCGTGCACACCATCGCCGCAGGAGCCCCCTCATGACCACCGCCGCCACCGCCGCCACCACCGCTCTGCCGCCCGCCCCGCTCACCGACCCCGAACTGCTCACCGACCCCGCCCTGCACGCCACCGGCGACCCGCACGGCGTGTGGGCGTGGATGCGCACCCACGCCCCCGTCCACCGGCAGCCCGCCACCGACCTGCCCGCCTTCTGGTCCCTGACCCGGCACGAGGACATCCGTACGGTCTACCGGGACGCCGCCACCTTCAGCTCGCGGTACGGAGTCCTGCTGCGCAAGGCCGCACTCGGCGACGACCCGGGCGGCGGCCTGACCCTCGCCCTGACGGACGCACCCCGGCACAAGCAGCTGCGCTCCCTGATGGCGGACTGGTTCAACACCCGTGCCGTACGGGGTCTCGAAGGCCACATCCGCGCGGCCACCCGCACCGTGCTCGGACGGGCCCTGGAGCAGGGGACGTGCGATGTCGTCCACGACATCGCCGGCCGGCTGTCCCTCTCGGTCATCTGCCACATCCTCGGCGTGCCCGAACGGGACCACGAGGCCCTGTACCGGTGGACCAACGAGGCCTTCGAGGCCCACACCTCGCTGGTCGCCCACCCCCGGATCGTGGAGTACTTCGAGGAACTGCTGCTCCAGCGCATGGAACGGCCCACCGACGACCTGATCAGCGCCCTGGTCAACGGCACCGTGGACGGCGAGCTCCTGACCGAGGAGGAAGTCGTACTCAACTGCGAGAACCTGATCGGCGCCACCGAGAACGGACGCCTCGCGCTCATCGGCGGCGTCCAGGCCTTCCTGGAGCACCCGGACCAGTGGCAGCGCCTCTCCGGCGACCGCGGACTGATGCCCGGGGCGATCGAGGAGGTCCTGCGCTGGACCTCCAGCGCCACGCACAGCATGCGCGTCGCCACCCGGCCGTACGAGATCCGCGGCCGGCGACTGGACGCGGGGGACCGCGTGGTGCTGTGGCTGCCCTCCGCCAACCGCGACGAGGAGGTCTTCGCCGACCCGTACCGGTTCGACATCACCCGCGGTCCCAACCGGCACATCGCCCTCGCCGCGGGCGAACACTTCTGCATCGGCTCGACCCTCGCCCGGGCCGAGATGCGCGTGCTGTTCACCGAACTGCTCGACGGCGTGCGCCGCATCGAACAGGCCGGCCCGGTACGACGCCTGCACTCCATCCACGTCAACGGCGCCGAGAGCCTCCCCGTGCGCCTCACCGCCGCATGACGCTCCCCGCCCCGCCCACCCCCACCACCCACCGCAACCGCTACCGCTACCGCACAGAGGAGTCGCCCACCATGGCGGACACCATCACGACCACAGGACTCAGCCATGTCTCCGACCCGCCCGGGGTCGCCCCCAGCTCCGGCTACACCCACGTGGTGACGGGAACCGGACGCCTGGCCGCGATCGCCGGCCAGATGCCCTTCGACGCCTCCGGCCGGTTCGTCGGGGCGGGCGACCCCACCGCGCAGGCGCGGCAGGTCTTCCGGAACATGGAGGGCTGCCTCGCCGCCGTCGGCGCCACCTTCGCCGACGTCATGAAACTCACCTACTACGTCACCGACATCGCGCACGTGCCGCTGATCCTCGCCGCCCGCGACGAGTTCATCGACACCAGCCGGCCGCCGGCCAGCACGGTCGTCCAGGTGGTCGCCCTGTACCGCCCGGACCTGCTGATGGAGATCGACGCGTTCGCCCTGCTGAGCGCCGAGTGAGGAGCCCCGTGACCACGCACCCCGTGTACGCCGACTCCGCGCAGCTCCGGCAGCAGGGCAGGCAGGCCCCACCGCCGCCCTTCGACTCCGAACTGGCCGGCCCGCTGGACGAGATCCTCGCCGGCCTGCCGATGCCGCTGACCCCGGAGCTCGTCCCCGACCGGCGCCGCCGCTCCCTGGCCGGCCGTCTGACCGACGAGCAGATCCGGCGCGACGGGACCTTCGACATCGAGGAGCGGAGCGTGCCCGGCCCGCCCGGCGCCCCGCCGGTCACCCTGGTCATCTGCCGCCCCACGGCGGCCACCGGCCCGGTCCCCGTCATCTACCACACGCACGGCGGCGGCATGGTGGCCGGCAGCCACCGCAGCACCGAGCTGGCCGGGGAACTCGACCGCGCCCAGGAACTGAACCTTGCGGTGGTGTCCGTCGCCTACCGCCTGGCCCCGGAGCACCCCGACCCCGCCCCCGTGGAGGACTGCTACGCCGGGCTGTCCTGGCTCGCCGGGCACGCCGACGCGGAGGGCTTCGACCCGCGGCGGATCGTACTCAGCGGCAACAGCGCCGGCGGCGCGCTCGCCGCGGGCCTCGCCCTGCTGACCAGGGACCGGTCGGGGCCGCGGCCGGCGGGCCAGCTGCTGCAGTTCCCCATGCTCGACGACCGCTGCGACACGTTCTCCGCGGGGCAGATGGAACAGGTCGGCCTGTGGGACGGACTGTCCAACCAGGCCGGCTGGCAGGCCCTGCTGGGCGACCGGCGCGCCACCCCGGACGTCTCCTGCTACGCCGCTCCGGCGCGGGCCGCCGACGTGGCGGGCCTGGCGCCCGCCTTCATCGAGGTCGGCTCGGTGGAGGCCCTGCGCGACGACGCCCTCGCGTACGCCACCCGCATCTGGGAGGCGGGCGGGGAGGCCGAACTCCACGTGTGGTCGGGGGCGTTCCACAGCTTCGACGAGTGGGTGCCGGACGCGGTCGTCTCCCGGGCGGCCCACCGGGCGCGGGTGGCCTGGCTGCGGCGGATCCTGGACCGCTGAGCACCGCCACCACCGACAAAGCCCTACGGCTCCCCGCGCGGTCCTGATCCGCGGGAAGCCGTAGGGCTTCGGTGCTTCGGGGCCGGGCCGGGGCGGGCCGGGCCGGTCTCAGCCCGTCCGCTCCGGCTTCTCCAGGGCCTCGGCCAGGATCCGCCAGATCTCCGCGGCGAGGTCCAGGTTCGCGTCCCGGTGGGCCTCCTCGCCGAGCTTCTTGAGCTGGGCCAGGCCCTGCTCCCGGTGCCCCTCCTCGACGAGCAGGAGGCTCTCCAGCGTCCGCAGCCGGACCCGGTCGCGGTAGCTCAGGGCGAGGCGGTCGGTTTCCAGCCGGTCCAGGGCGGCCCGGGCATCCGCCAGACGCCCGTCCTCGAAGGCGAGGCGGGCCTGCAGCGTGAGCAGTTCCTGCTGCTGCAGGGGCGTGCCGACGAGGGAGAGGGCCTTGTCCGCCTCCGCGAGGCAGCGGCGCGCCTCCTCGGTCAGCGCCGGCCGGGCGTGGACGTACAGGGAGGCCGCGGCCAGCCGCAGCCGGGCCCACAGGACGGGATCGACACGGCTGTCCAGCGAGTCCATGGCCTGCCGGAGGAAGTCGCGGGCCTCGTCGTCGTCGCCCTGGCGGGACCGGACGGTGGCCGCGGACCAGAGGGCCTCGGCCCGTAGCGCGTCCGAACGGTCCGCCACCATGGCGACCAGCTCGTCCACGTGGGCACGGGCGTCGGGCAGCCGGCCGGCCTCGGCCTCGACCGAGACCAGTGTCAGCAGTGCCTTGCCGGTGTCGGAGACGGCCAGGCCCGACTCCTTCGCCACCTGGTGGGCGGAGACGGCGAGTTCGAGTGCTTCCGGGACCTGGCCGGCGGAGCGCAGGCAGCGGGCCAGCTCGGTCCGCGACCGGCACTGCAGGGCGGGCAGTTCGAGCCCGTCCGCGATCCTGGTGGCCTCCTCCAGGGCGGCCCGCTCCTCCGCGCGTTCCCCCCGGCGGTGCCGGAACCGGGAGATCAGCCACAGGGCCTGCCAGCGCAGCAGCGGGTCCTCGTTGCGGGAGGCGGCCAGTTCGGCGGCGAGGGCTTCGGCGCCGTCGTCGCCGTCCGTGGAGGCCGCGACGCTGACCGCCTCGCTGAGGGAGCCGCTGCTGTGCGGGGCGAAGAACGCCGAGCGGTCGACTCCCAGCCGCTGTGCGAGGTAGCCGATGACGCGCTCGGTGGGCTGCCGGGCACCGGACTCCAGCCGTGACAGGTAGCCGGTGGAGATCTCCTCGCCGGCCAGCGCCGCCTGGGAGAGCCCGTGCTTCTGCCTCAACGCCTTGAGGCGGACGCCGAAGGACGTCTCGAGTGGCATGTCGCCCCCACATTCAGTGCTCAGGTGCTCAAGTGCTCAGTGGCCCCGTGTAGGCACACGGTTTGACTTATGTGCCTACATCCTAACCCATTGTGACCAAGCGCGATATGCGACCGGGGTCACTGACTCGCCAGGACTTGTCACTATTGCCAAATTGATTGGCAACTTCGGGAAACATCCTTGTCAAAGGTTAGTCAGAGGTCCTAGATTGGCGTGCATCAGCCGGGCACCGAGTGCCTGTTTCAGCTGGTAAGTGAGTTCTGCAGCATTCCCTCCCGGATTCCCGTCTGAATCGCCTGTATGGAGTAGTCATGCGCATGCACTTCGCCGCCACCGCCCTCGCCGTATCGGCCCTGGCCCTGGGTGCCGCCCTGTTCGGCCCGAACGACATCGAATGGCCGGTCGCACCCTCCAGGACGTCCGCCGTCGCGCTCTCCCCGGCCGATGCCTCCGCGCAGGTCCTCGCCGGCACGGACGAGATCGAGTGGCCGTAGGTGCGGTGGTCCGGTTAAGGAAAGCCGACGGCCGGCACCCTCTCGCGAGGTGTGCCGACCGTCGGCTTTCTTCGTGTCCCGCCGTGAACAGTGCTGCCGTGCGAGGGCGGTTCGGCCGCGCGTCAGTCCTTCCCGGTCGCACCCGCGGCCGTCGGTACGGCGTCTGCCGCGATCTCGGCGACCTCGATCCGGAAACGCCGGCCGATGTCCGCGACCCGCTCGTGCACCTGGGCCTCGGTGGCCGCCCGCAGCAGGACGACACCCGCGTAGACGGAGGAGTCGACCGGGCCGTCCAGCCTGTCGCCGACCTTCGTCCCGACCTTCGCGTACACCGCGCCGGGGGCGGCGAGCAGCTCCTGCGCGGGGGTGACCGCGGTGACCGTGCCCACCGGCCGCGGGAGCATGTACTGGATCATGTGGTCGGTGCGCGGCAGCGTGTCGGTGTACACCGCCTCGCCCAGGGAGACGGACAGGAAGGTGTTCCACAGGTCCACGCCGTACTGGTGCTTCACCTGGTCGGCGATCCCGCCGCCGCCCGGCCGGCAGGCCACCTCGCCGACCAGGTGGCCGTGCGGGGTCTTGAAGACCTCCAGATGGGTCACCCCGTCGGTCAGTCCGAGCGCGGCGACGACCCGCTCGTGCAGCGCGGCGACGGCCAGGGTGTCCGGGTGTTCGTCGGGCAGCGTGTACGAGCCGATGACGCCGCCCACACTGCGCAGCACGGGCTCGAAGTAGCGGGAGACCGGAGCGAAGCGGACCCGGCCGTCCCGTACGACGCCGTCGCAGTGGAACTCGGCCTCGATGTCCACCAGTTCCTCGGCCATCAGCGGGTACGGCGCGGTCCGGATCCGCTCCGTGGATTCGTCGTGGGCCAGGAGCCGCAGATGGTCGGCGTCGTGCACCGGCAGCACGAACTCGGAGCCGCCGCCGCACGACCGCTTCACCACGATCGGCCAGCCGATCTCCTCCGCGGCGGCCCGCGCTCCGGCGAATCGGTCGATGAGGCGGAACCGGGCCACCGGCAGCCCCGCCGCGGAAAGCCGCTGCTTCATCACGTACTTGTTGGAGAAGGCATTGGCGACCTCGTAGCCGGACCCGGGGAGTCCGAAGTAGGAGCGGATGTATCCGCCGGCCTGGACGCTCCACTCCGACGGGGACACCACGTAGTGGAACGGGTTGCGTTCCCGTATGCGCAGTGCCGCCAGCCGTACCTGGGTCAGGTCCTCGATGGTGTCCACCACTTCGACGTCCGCGCCGTCGGCGTAGTAGCCCGCGTACTCGGGCATCGTGATGACCGAAAGGCGTATGTCGTCCCGGCTCTGGAGCATCCGGGCGGCGATCTCACGACTGGAGTTGATCAGCAGTACGTTCTTCATCGCGCGCGACCTCTCGCTGTGGTGGGGTGCGGCCCCGGTGACGGAGCGACGGATCCCGCATGTTGCCATATATTTCCAAGAGCTGGCAATATCAAGAGTCTTGCTGACCTGCGCCACCCTGCCGGTCGGCGTCGCGTGATAGACAGAACGTGTGCGGCCGATCGCTGCGGGACGTCAGCTTGCCCAACGGGGCGGGGTATTTGAGCCATTCGACCAGTGGCTCGGTAAGTGTCGATGCGCAACGGGGGAAGCCCGGCGTAGGGTTACCCAATATTGACAGTCTTGCCTACAACGGGCATAATGCCCATCCCTCCTGAGGATTGAGGCTCTCGCAGAGCGTCAACCCACGCCTTCCGAGGTGCAGATGCTGGAACAGCCTCATTTCGGGCAACGCCTCCGCGCGCTCCGTGTGGGTCGCGGACTGTCCCAGGCGGCGCTCGCCGGAGACGCGATGTCCACCGGTTACTTGTCGCGCCTGGAGTCCGGCGCCCGACCGCCGACCGCCAAGAGCGTGGACTATCTGGCCGAGCGGCTCGAAGTCCCCGTGTCCGCCTTTGCGCGCGAGAAGGGCCCCGCGCTGGGGCAAGTCCTCGCCGCCGTCACCTCGGTGGCCGACGACGGGCTGGACGAGGTCCTGGCCGACCCCCTCGCCGCGGCCCTGCGGGCCGACGACGGGCAGGATCCCGCCCTGCGCTGGCAGGCGCTGTGGCTGCTCGCCCGGATGCGGGGCAGACAGGGAAGGTGCGCGGAGGAGTACGAGCTCACCGCCGAACTGCACCGTCTCGCCGACGAGTTGGGCGTGGTGGAACTGCGCGTCCGCGCCTACACCCAGCACTCCCGCTGCGCGCGTTCCATCGGGCGGATCGCCGAGGCGTGCGAGTACGCCGCGGGCGCCGTCGATGCCGCCGCCGGCCTCACGCTGACCGACCGGGCCGGCGCCCTGCACGCACTGGTGTCCGCGGAGGCGGAGGCGGGCCGGCTCGCCGAGGCCGAGGCGCACGCCCGGGAGCTGTGCGCGCTCACCGGGCCGGTCGGAGGCTCCACCCACACCAGGGCCCTGTGGGCCGCGGCGACCGTCGGGATACGCCGGGGTGCGTACCGGGAGGCGAGCGACCTGCTGGAGCGTGCGCTGGAGGGGCTGGACAGTCATGAGGACCCGGGGCTGTGGCTGCGGCTGCGGCTCGCCGCGGCGTCGCTGCTGCTGCAGATCGTCCCGCCGCAGACGGCGAAGGCCCGGGCCACCCTGGAGCAGATAGCCCCGGCGCTGGAGCTCGTGGGAACCGAAGTGCGCCGCCAGGAGGCGCTGTTGCTGCACGCCCAGCTCGCCTGCGCCGAGGGCGATCTGGACCTGGCGCGCGAACTGTGCGATCGGGCCGAGGCGTTGGAGCTGCGGCTGTCCTTCCGCGACCGGATCCGGCTGCAGGCGCTGAGCGGCAGGCTGGACGTGCTGGCCGGCCGGACGACCCAGGGGATCCAGCGGCTGAGCGACCTCGCACGGCAGGCCGTCGAGGCACACAATGTCGAACTCGCGGCCGAGACGTGGCGCACCCTCGCGGAGGCCCTCGCGGAGTCGCGCGGGGGACAGAGCTGACCGGATTCGCCATCCGGACATGGATATTCCCGGACAGGAACCAGGAGGTCGGCCTAGCTGGCCGGTAGCGTATGACAATGGAATCAGTGCAGGTCAGGCTGGCGCGAGAGGAAGACCTCCCGTCGGCTGAGCGAGCCTCGGCGGTGCTGTTCTTCGAGGCCGACCAGAGCAGCAGGAGGGTCAGCGAACCGGAGATCCATCCCCGTTCGGAATCCGGATCCAAGCAGTGGATCGAACGGATGCGGTTCTACCTGGAGGCCGATCCCGCGGGCTGCTGGGTCGCGGTCGACGAGAACGGTGGCGGTGCGGGCGGTGACGGCGGCGAGGTCGTCGGGTTCGCCATGTCCCAGAACCGCGGTCGCGTGTGGTACCTCGCCACCTACGGCGTGCTGACCCGGTACCAGGGTCAGGGAATCGGCAGGAGGCTGATGGACGCCGCCCTGGCGCACGCCGACGGCCGGCCGGGGCTGTTCTCCTCCTCGGTGCACCCGGGGGCGACCCGCCGCTACCGCAAGGCGGGCTTCCTGCTCTACCCGCAGATGCGCATGGTCGGCACGGTCGACCGGTCCACGCTTCCCGCGATCGGCGGGCTCCGGGAGGGCCGCCCCGAGGACCTCGAATGGATGGACCGGCTGGACGGGGAGATCCGCGGGGCCGGCCACGGCCCCGACCACGCCTACATGCTCGACCGTCTCAGGCTCGTCGTGTCCGAGGACCTGCGCCGGCCGGGATACGCGTACATCGACGACGAGGAGAACCGGGCCGTGCTCCTCGCCGCGGCGGAGCCGCGGACCGCTCAGAAGCTGCTGTGGGAGGCCCTCGCCGCCTCCCGGGGCGACACGCTCGTCAACTGCATCACCACCGCCAACCACTGGGCCGTGGACGTCGGCCTGGCCGCGCGCCTGGACATCGGCCAGGAGGGCTATCTCGCGCTCCGGGGCATGGCCGAACCCGCTCCCTATCTCGCCAGCGGCCACTTCCTCTGACGCTGGGGGGTGTCCTGCGACCCGTTCCCCCGCCCAGTGTTGCCAGGCTTGGCAAGTAGTGGCAACATTGAGGGTGCTACGAGGCGCAACCGGCGACGATCCCTGTGCAGGACGTGCGGGAGGATCCGCCTCACCGGCGGGACTTCCCGGCCGTGACGCGCACGGTTCGCGCCCCCACACAGCCCAGAAAGGTCCAAACGCATGACTGACGTCATGACTGCCGACAGTGGTATCAGGGTCGGGGTGAAGCAGCTCGCGGGAAACATCGGCGCCGAGATCACCGGCGTGGACGCCGCGCGCCCGCTGAGTGACTCGGTGGCCGCGGAACTCAGGGAGGCACTCCTCACCCACAAGGTGATCTTCCTGCGCGGCCAGCAGCTCGACTATGACCAACTCGTCGTCTTCGGCCGCAGTTTCGGCGACCTCACGCTCGGCCACCCGATCTACGGAGGCCCCGAAGGGCGTCCGCTGCTGCGCGAGATGGATTCCAAGGGCGAGGGCACGCGCGCCAATCACTGGCACGCCGACTTCACCTACATGGAGAACCCGCCCGCCGTCGCCATCCTGCACAACACGGTCTGCCCGCCCGTGGGCGGCGACACCATCTGGGCCAACACGGCCGCGGCCTACCGGGAGTTGTCCGAGGGCCTGCGTACGCTCGCGGACGGCATGCGGGTCGTCCACTCCAACGACTCCGACTTCACCGACGCCACCTATACCGGCGACTCGCGGAGCAGCTACCTGAAGAACGTCTTCAGTGCCGAGCACCCGGCCGTCCGGGTCCACCCGGAGACCGGTGAACGCTCCCTGTTCGTCGGCGGGTTCGCGCGCAGCGTGACCGGACTCGGCCCGCAGGCCGGACGCGACCTGCTCCGGGTCCTGGTGGAGCACGCCACCAAGCCGGAGTTCACCGTCCGCTGGAAGTGGCAGGTCGGCGACCTCGTCCTGTGGGACAACCGGTCGACGCTGCACTACGCCGTCCACGACTACGGCGACCAGCACCGCCGCGGCGAGCGGGTCACCGTCGCCGGCACCACCACGGTCGGGGTCGACGGCAGGCCCGGTATGGTCCTGCGCGGCAACGCCGAGGAGTTCACCGCCGGCGGCGGCTCGACCATGTGACGGAGCGATGCGGCGGCAAGGGCCCGGGGCCGTTGCCGCCGCATCGTGCTGTCTACGGGGCCACGGCCCGGGCGGGCATCCCCGCGGGCAGGCCGTGTTCGACGCCCGCGAGGAAGGGGGCGGCGTAGGCCCGCAGGTCGACGGGGTCGCCGCTGACGAGCCGGGCGCGCAGCGAGCGGTCGCCCGGGGTGTCCGAGGCGTAGCCCAGGATCAGGCAGGGATCGCACAGCCGGTCCAGGTTCAGGACCAGGTCGGCCTCGTCGAGTCCGTCGGGGTCGTGGAAGTCCTGCGACGGTACGCAGCGGAACCCCATGCGCACCTTGAAGCGGAACAGGCCGGCCTTGGTCAGGTGGCCGTACAGATTGGGCTCGTCGCCCAGCGTCGCCCAGCGGTAGCCCTTCTCCCGGGCGGTGCGCATCGCGGCGAAGTAGAGGGTGCGGGCGAGGGAGTCCCGGCGCCACTCCTCGGTCACCGCCGAGAACCGGATGCGCACCGCGTCCTGGTCCGGGCATTCGAGGGCGACGCAGCCGCCGACCAGTTCGCCGTCCCGCAGGGCGAGGACGGCGAAGTACCGCTCGCGTCCGTCGAGCAGCCGCTCCCGCTGCCGGAGGGCGATCGGGATGCCGTACGTCATTTCGTCCACGCGCTGCCGGTAGAGCGTCAGGAACCGGTCCAGCGCCTGCGGCCCGACCGGGTCGTGCACCTCCAGGGTCAGGCTCCGCTCCGCCCGGGCGCGGGCCCGCCGGATGTCCTGCCGTGCCTTGGTCTCCAGCCCGGAGAGGAACTCGTCCTCACCGGCGCCGAGTTCGGCGGTCCACGACAAGAAGGCCGGCTTCCGGATGAAGCCGGCCGCGGCGAGTTCCTCGTACGCCCCGGCCGGTGGCGCGGTGGCGCGCACCACGTCGATGTGCCGGCGGGCGTCGTCCCAGGGGCGGCCCGGCAGCTCTTCGGGGGAGACGTGGGCGACGGACAGCCCGTGGTGATCGACGATGTCCATGTGCTGTCATCCGTTTCTTGTCGGGGACCGGTCGCCGTTCGCGGTGACCAGGGGAGCGTTCTGCCGGGCGGACGCCCGGCGGCTTCGCACGGGGGAGAACCACAGGAGCACGGCGAGGACCGCGGTCGCGGTGACGGGGAGGAACACGAAGACGGATCCGAAGGATCCGGACAGGCCGACCGTCAGTCCCAGCAGCAGCGAGGACACGGGCACGGCCCCGGTGACGAACATCCGGATGAGCGTGTTGACCCGGCCGCTGAACTCCGCGGGGATCTCGTGCTGCCGGTAGCTCATGGTGGTCGTGTTGACGCCTCCCTCGCCGAAGCACAGGAGGCAGAAGGAGGCCACGACCGCGAGCGGCTCGTCGACGAGCAGCCCCAGCGACCCCAGGGCGGCCACCCCCAGCCACACGCCGACGCGCAGCCGCCGGCGACCCTCGCCGGCCGGGACCTTGGGGCTCACCCAGGCCCCGAGCGCGGCGGCGACGGCGCCGCAGGAGACGGCCGCGCCCAGGGCGGCCGAGGACCAGTGCCACCGGCCGGTACCGACGGTGAGCAGGGTCGGCTCCAGGGCGCCGGCGCCGAGGTTGTAGAGCGCGACGGCCCCGGTCAGCCGTAGCAGGTCCGGGCGCGAGCGGAAGTAGGCGATGCCCTCCCGCAGCAGCGTGCCCACGGACGCGCCGGCCTTCCGGGCCTGCGGGGCGACCTTGGGCAGGAAGAACGCCGTCACGGCGGTGACGAGGAAGGTGGCCGCGTCGATCTCCAGGGCCATGCCGGGTCCCGCCGCGGCGATGGTCAGTCCGGCCAGGGCGGGACCGGCGAACCGCGCCACCAGCTGGACCGAGTTGAAGTGGCTGGTCGCCTGCTCCAGCCGCTCCGGCGGTACCAGGGCCGGAATCAGGCCGTAGTCCCCGGCCACGTCGGAGACCACTTTGGCCAGCCCCATCACGCACAGCGACGCGAACACCAGGGCGATCTGACCGATGGCCAGCAGTGGCGGGATCAGCGCGACGCAGGCGCCCTGGACGAGCTCGCCCGCGATGAACAGGCGGCGGTTGTCGTGGCGGTCGATGAAGGGGCCCAGGAACGGCGCCGCCAGGTACGGGGCCGTCTGCGCGGCCATGCTCAGGACGGCGAGCAGGGTGGACCCGGTGGCCTGGATCAGTGCCCAGGGGACCGCCAGGTACAGGAAGGTGTTTCCGGCCATGGACAGTGCCGTGGCCCCGGTCAGCAGCCAGAAGGGTCTCATGGGACAGGGATGTTGCCACATGTTGCCGAGTGGCAGCAACGGATGTGCCTCACATTGACACGGTGTTGCCATCTCTGCATCAATGGCCGTGCAGCGCATGAGGCATGAGGCATGAGGAAGGAAGCGCCATGGAGAACGCAAGCCCCCCGAGGATCCTGATCGTGGGCCTCGACCGCTATGGCATGCGGGCCTGCGTCCGCCTCGGCCTCGCCACCACCGTCCTCTGCGGGGCCTCCTCCTGGGACGAGGGGCACATCGCGATACCGGACGAGGTGACCGTGCTGCGCGTGGACGACCACACCAACCCGGAAGCCGTCCTCATGGCGCTCGACCGGGCCGGTCTGACCGGCCGGGCCTTCGACGCCGTGTACACCACCGACGAGGACTCCCTCGTCATGGTCGGCCTGCTCGCCCGCCACCTCGGCCTGCCCTTCACCCCGCCCGAGGTCGCCGTACGCTTCCGCGACAAGTCCGTGCAGAAGCGCGAGATCCGGGCCGCCGGCATCGCCACCGCGGGAGCCGAGGTCATCGACGACGTGCACGACGTCGCCGCGATCGACCGGCTCCCCTTCGAGCGGGCCGTGCTGAAGCCCGTGGCGGGCGCGGCCACCGAGCGGACCACCGTCGTCACCTCCGCGGCCGAGCTCCGCCTGCGCAGCAACGAGTACCGCAGGCAGGCCACCCCGCAGCGCACCTTCGTCCTGGAGCAGTTCGTCCGGGGCGAGGAATGGATCGCCGACGGCGTCCTGTACGAGGGCGAACTGCTCTTCTACGCACTCGGGCGGTACGGCGACCCCTGCCTCACGGCCGTGGACACCGGCCGGCCCCTGCACTTCCACCACTTCGACCCGGCCTCCGACGGCTGGGCCCACGACCGGGCACTTCCCGTGATCAAGGCGTCCCTGGAGGCCCTGGGCCTGCGGGACGGGATGTTCCACCTGGAGCTCTTCCACGACCCCGGAACCGGCACCCTCACCTTCGGCGAATGCGCCGCGCGCCGTGGCGGCGCCCTGGTGCAGGAGGTGGTGCAGGCCAAGTTCAACGTCGACCTGGCGCAGTGCGCCATCCAGGTCGCCCTCGGCCGGCGTCCCGAACTCGACGTCAAGATCCGCCCCGCGGTCGTCGGCGGCGCCTACCTCACCGCGGACGCCGGCCTGCTGCTCGACTGCCCCTCGGCCGCGGAGGTCTCCGCCCTGCCCGGCGTGGAGTTCGTCCGGATCGAACGGCCCGTGGGGGAGCACGCCCCCGAAGTCGCCGGGACCGGCCAGCGGATCGGCCAGTTCATGGTGATGGCGGACTCCGCCGAGGAGCTCCAGGACCGGTTCGTCGAGGTGTGGGACTGGTTCCGTACCCGGCTCGTGGTCGTCCCCGACGGCCTCAAGCCCCGCGAGCTCCGCGAGCTGCAGCACGTCCTGCGCCCCGGCGCCCGGTTCGGGGACGCACTGTGGCAGTGACGTCCACGCCCGCGGCCGGGCCCGTGCCCCCGCCCCCGCGCGCCGGCCTGCGCAGGCTCCTGCCGGCCACGCGGGCGCAGCGGATCCTGACCGTCGCCACCTTCGCGAACAGCTTCGGCGGCGGGATGTTCACCACCGCGAGCGTGCTGTACTTCACCCGCGTCGTCGGACTCCCGGCCGGACAGGTCGCGATGGGCCTGTTCGGCGGGGCCATGACGGGGCTGATCGCCGGAGTCCTCGTCGGACGGCTGGCCGACCAGTGGGGACCCAAACGCGTCCACATCTCGGTCATGCTCGGCGGCGGGGTGGCGATCTCCTGCTTCACCCTCATCGGATCCTTCTGGTCCTTCTTCGCGGTCTCCCTGGTCGCGGGAGCGGTCATCCCCGCGGACGAGGCCAGCAAGGCGCCGCTCATCCGCGGGGTCGCCGACGGCAACCCGACCCTGTTCATCGGCTATTTGCGGTCGGTGACCAACCTCGCCCTCGCCTTCGGCGCCGTCGCGGCCGGCTTCGCCATCCAGATCGACAGCCGGCCCGCGTACCTGGCCCTCGTGGTGTGCCGCGCCCTCGCCTACGTCGGCTGCGGCCTCATCCTGCTGCGGCTGCGCCTGCCCGAAACCGCCCCGGACCCCGCCGGGGAGACGGAACGGGGCTGGGCCGCACTGCGGGACCGCACGTACCTGAGCGCCACGCTGGTCAACGCGGTGCTGTCCCTGAACTACGCCGCCTCCGGCTTCCTGCTCCCGCTGTGGATCGTCGGCCACACCAGCGCGCCCCGGTGGATGGTCTCGGCCGTGCTGGTGCTCAACATGGCCTTCGTGGTGCTGCTCCAAGTCCCCGTGAGCCGGGGCGTGCACGACGCCAGGACGGCCGGCCGGCGCATGGCCTGGGCCGGCGCCGCCTTCGCCGCCGGCCTGATGCTGATGGCCTGCGCGGCGGGAACCTCCCCCTGGACGGCCTCGGCCCTGCTGCTCGTCGGCATGGGCGTCTTCGCCTTCGGCGAGCTCTGGTACGCGGCCGCCTCCTACGAGTACTGCTTCGGCCTGGCGCCGGCCCGGCTGCAGGGCCAGTACGCCGGTGTGTTCGGACTGGGCAGCGGGGCCGTCGAAGCCGTCGCCCCCGCGGTGATGAGCCTGCTGCCGCTCGGGATGGGGCTGCCCGGCTGGCTGGCCCTCAGCGCAGTGCTGTTGTTCGCGGGCCTCGGCAGCGGGCCCCTCGTGACCTGGGCAGGTGGACGACGATGAGTACGCCGCACACGCGGAACGTGAATACGCCGCACACGCGGAACGTGACCCCGACCGTGGCGATCGTGGACGGTTACTCGACCGGGAACTTCCTCCTGCCGGCCTTCGCCCGGCTCGGAGTCGAGGCCGTCCACGTCCAGAGCACCCCCGAACTCATCACCCCCCTCGCCCCGCCCCTGCTCGCCGCCTACCGGGAGAACCTCGTCTGCGCGGATCCCGGGACCACGGCCCGCGAGCTGGCCCGCCACCGGCCGCTGGCCGTGCTCGCCGGCGCCGAGTTCGGGGTCCGGCTCGCCGACGACCTGAGCGAGCGGCTCGGCCTGATGACGAACGGCACCCGCCTGTCGGCCGCGCGACGGGACAAGTTCCTCATGATCGAGGCCCTGCGGGAGGCGGGCATCCGGTGCGCGCGCCAGTACCGGTCCGCCGACCCCGAAGAGCTGCGCGCCTGGGCGGAGCGGGAGGGCGTCCATCCCGTCGTGGTGAAACCGATCAGCTCCTCGGGGGCGGACAACGTCCACATCTGCCGGGACGGCGAGGCGATCGTCCGGGCCGCACGCGCGGTCATGTCGGCCAGGGACCTGTTCCAGCAGCCCAACACCGAGGCCCTCGCGCAGTCGTACCTCGACGGCACCGAGTACGTGGTGGACATGGCCTGCTCCCAGGGGGAGCGGTACGTGTGCGGGGTCTGGGAGTACCGCAAGCGGGACATCGGCTCCGGCCGCCGCATCTACGACCGGGACGTCCTGCTCGACCCGGGCCGGGATCCCGTCCCCGAGCTGGTCGCCTACGTGGACACCGTCCTGGAGGCCTTGGACATCCGGCACGGAGCCGTCCACGCCGAGGTCATCATGACCGCCTCCGGCCCGGTCCTCGTGGAGGTCGCCGCCCGCCTCAACGGGGGTCTGAACGCCGGGTTCCAGGAACTCTGCCTCGGCATCGACCAGGCCGCCGCGACGGCACTGGCCTACGCACGGCCCGGGGAGTTCCGCCAGCGCTACGGCGGCCGGACGTACACCAAGCTCATCGAGGCGTTCGTCCACGACACCACGACCGCGCTGGACGGGATCGTCGAAGGCGTGGACGAGGCCGTGGTGGAGCAGATCACCGCGCTGGCGACCGTGCGCGATCTCACCGTGAAGTACCGTCCCGGCCGCCGGGTCCGCCCGACGGTCGACCTGCCCAGCAGCCCCCTCACCGTCTACATGGCCGACGCGGACCCGGCGGCCCTCGAAGCCGACTACAAGGCGATCGGCGAACTCAAGGAACGCGTGTACCGGCTGACCGGGCCCGCCCCGGGCGAATGAATACCCTCTGGCCGTCGATCGCCGCTGCTCGGGGGCGGCGGGTAGCCCTGAACGCCTTGACCCCCCGGGCTGCTTCGGCCTAGCGTGATCCGAGGCCCGTAGAAAGCGCTTTCCATGCGGGGGTTTCCTCCTGCCGGAGCCCTGTCGGCCGACGAGTCGAGCACCACCCGGAGCACCGAAGGAGAGCGCACACGTGAAGCCACCCCACCCGCCCGTCACGACGCCGAACACGACGCCGAACACGACGCTGACCACGGACGGGACCGGCTTCCTGCGGAACGGCCGCCCGCACCGGATCGTCTCCGCGGCCATCCACTACTTCCGGGTGCACCCCGGCCTCTGGGCCGACCGCCTGCTGCGCCTGCGCGCGATGGGCGTGAACACCGTCGAGACCTACGTGGCCTGGAACGTCCACGAACCCAGACCCGGCACGTTCACCTTCGACGGGCCGGGCGACGTGGCGGCCTTCATCCGGACCGCCGGCGCCCTGGGACTCGACGTCATCGTCCGGCCCGGCCCCTACATCTGCGCCGAATGGGACTTCGGCGGACTGCCCGGCTGGCTGCTGGCCGACCGCACGATCCGGATCCGCCGCCGCGACCCCGCCTACCTGGCGGCGGTCGACGCGTGGTTCGACACCCTGGCCCCCGTACTGCTCCCCCTGCTCGGCAGCCGGGGCGGGCCGGTCGTGGCGGTGGGCGTGGAGAACGAGTACGGCAGTTTCGGCAACGACACCGGCTACCTGGAACACCTCCGCGACGGCCTGGTCCGACGGGGCCTGGACTGCCTGCTGTTCACCACGGACGGGGCCGACCACGGGTTCCAGCTCGGCGGCCGCATCCCCGGCGTCCTGACCACCGGAACCTTCGGCTCGCGCCCCGAGAGCTCGCTCGCGATCCTGCGCACGTACCAGCCGGAGGGCCCGCTGGTCTGCGTGGAGTACTGGCACGGCTGGTTCGACCACTGGGGCGAGCCGCACCACACGCGCGACGCCGAGGACGCCGCCGCCACCCTGGACAGCCTGCTCGCCGCGGGCGCCTCGGTGAACATCTACATGGGGCACGGAGGCACCAACTTCGGCTGGTGGAACGGCGCCAACCACGACGGCACCACCTACCAGCCCGACGTGACGAGCTACGACTACGACGCCCCCGTCGGCGAAGCCGGCGAACTCACCCGGAAGTTCCACCTCTTCCGCGAGGTCATCGGCCGCCACACCGCTCCCGTCACCCACGAACCCCCCGCCCTGCCCCCGCGCGTGGCTCCCCGGGTGCTCTCCGTGGACGAACACGTCTCGCTGGCCGACTCCCTGGACGCGCTCTCCAAGCCCGTGCACCACGTCGACCCCCTGACCATGGAGGAAGCCGGCCAGTCCCTGGGCCTGATCCACTACCGCACCCGCCTGCGGGGACCCCTGCCCGAGGCGGCGCTGCGCATCGACGGACTGGCCGACCGCGCCCAGGTCTTCCTGGACGGACGGGAGATCGGGCTGCTGGAACGCGACGAGCCGCTCGCGGCACTGACCGTCGCCGTGCCCGACGGGGGAGCGGAACTCGACGTCCTCGTGGAGAACCAGGGGCGCATCAACTACGGTCCCCTGCTGGCCGATCGCAAGGGCATCCGCGACGGGGTCAGGCTGGACAACCAGTACCAGTTCGGCTGGGAGACCAGGCCGCTGCCCCTCGATGACCTGTCGGGACTCGAGTTCGGCTCCGGTGCGCTCCCGGACGGCCCGTCCTTCCACCGGGTCACCGTCGAACTGGACGCCGCCGCCGACGCGTTCATCGCCCTGCCCGGCTGGACCAAGGGCATGGTCTGGCTGAACGGCTTCGCCCTGGGCAGGTTCTGGGAGCGCGGCCCGCAGAAGACGCTGTACGCACCGGGTCCCCTGTGGCACGCCGGCGGGAACACCCTGGTGATCCTCGAACTGCACCGGCCCGGGACCACCGTCGAACTCCGCGACGCCCCGGACCTGGGCACGGAGGCGCCCGCGCCCATTCCCGTCTGGTAGCCGCCACCGGCCGCGGACGTCACCCCGGACGTCACCCCGGACGTCGCCGCGGCCCCGGCAGGGCCGGATGGGCCACGGTGCGCCGGCGTGCGGCCGCGTCGGCGCCGGAGCCGGTGCGGGCCCTGCCATCGTGGGCCACCGCGTCCGTCTTCCCCGGGAGGTACCTCCGTGTCCCGACGCCCGCACGGCCACTCCGGTCGGATCCGTCCGTCACTGCGCCTGGCCGCCGCCACCGCCGCGTGCGGCGCCCTGCTCGCCGTCTCCGTGCAGCCCGCCCAGGCCGGTGCGGACCGGAATCCGCCCCCCGGGGCCGCCCTCCACCAGGAGCTGAGGGAGCTGGTGGAACGGCCCGACGGGCCCCCCGGGGTCATCGCCGTTCTGCGCGACGGCGAGCACACGGAGGTCTACCGGGCGGGCGTGGCCGACGTGGAGAGCGGCCGGCCGCCGCGGGCGACGGACCACATGCGGATCGCCAGCGTCGCGAAGGCCTTCAGCGGAGCGGTGGCCCTCGGGCTCGTCGACCGCGGCCGGCTGCACCTCGACGACACGATCGGCGAGGTGCTGCCCGGGCAGCCGGCCGCGTGGCACGCGGTGACGCTCCGTCAACTTCTGAATCACACCAGCGGCTTGCCCGACTACTCGAACTCCCAGGGGTTCATCGACATCATCTCCCAGGACCCCCGTCACCGCTTCGACTCCCGCCGCCTGCTGGAGTTCGTCGCCGACGAGGACCTCGCCTTCCCCCCGGGCAGCCGCTACGCGTACTCCAACTCCGACAACATCGCCGTCGCCCTCATGGCCGAGGCCGCCACCGGACGCCGGTACGAGACGCTGCTGCGCGAGTTCGTCTACGAGCCCCTGGGCCTGCGGGCCACGAGCCTGCCCCAGGGATACCGGCTGCCCACCCCCTTCCTCCACGGCTACCAGATCGATCCGCAGGAGGGGCCCATCGACGTCAGCGAGGCCGTCGGCGCCTCGGGGGCCTGGGCGTCCGGAGGCATCGTCTCGACGCCGAAGGACCTGAGCGCCTTCATCCGGGGCTACGCGGGCGGCGCCCTCGTCTCGGAGCGCACCCGGCGCCAGCAGTTCAGGTTCATTCCCGGCGCCGTGTCCCAGCCCCCCGGCCCCGGCCGCTCCGAGGCGGGCCTGGGGATCTTCCGCTACACCACGCGCTGCGGAACGGTGTACGGCCACACCGGCAACACGGCCGGTTACACCCAGCTCGCGGCGGCCACGGCGGACGGCCGGCGCTCGCTGACCTTCTCGATCACCGCGCAGACCTCCCTGAGCGTCAACCCGGACCTGCTCGGACAGGTCCGGGAGGTCCAGGAGGACTTCGTCTGCGCCCTGCTGCGCAAGTGACCCCGCGCCCGCACCGGTGACCCGGCGCCCGCACCCTTCCCGCGGGTGCGGGCTTCACCCCCATGGGGGAAGCTGGGAAGACCCCGGTGATGCCGACGGTGCGCAGAGTGGCAAGGAAGGTCTTCCGTGAACGTTTCCGCAGGTGGCCGCCCCGCGCGCGGATCCCGGCGCCCGGCCCGGACGGCGACCTTGCTGTGCGCGGTGGCGGCGCTGACGGCCGCCGTGCTCCCGGCCTCCGCGGCCCCCTCCGCACCCACCGGCGGCGCCGCGTCCGCGTTCTCGGCCCGGACCCCGGATCCACAGGACCCGGTGGTGCTCGTCGACTGCTTCTCGAAGGCGCAGATGCGTCCCGCGGAGTACATCCTCGCCTGTGGCGACGGGAACAACCGGCTCGTCGGCCTCCGGTGGGAGAGCTGGGGGCCGGGCACCGCCACGGCCACCGGCACCGACATGGTGAACGACTGCCGCCCGTACTGCGCGGCCGGCCGCTTCCGCGCCTACCCGGTCACGGTGACGCTGAGCCATCCGCAGGCCTGGCCGGAGCATCCGGATCTGCGGCGCTTCACCACGATCCGGCTCCTCTACACCGACACCGCACCGGACCCGGTCCCCAAGGACGTGACCTACAAACTGGTGTACCGACGCGAGCCCCGGGCTCCCCACGGGATACGGTCGGCGGCATGGACCATGATCGACAAGGGTGGCGCCGGTGCCTGCTGGCCGGGGCGGTGTTCGTCGTCTGCATGGCCGGCACCACGCTGCCGACCCCCCTCTACGGGCTCTACCAGGAGAAGTTCGGCTTCTCCGCGCTGATGGTGACCGTGGTGTACGCCGTGTACGCCTTCGGGGTGATCGGCGTGCTGCTGCTCGCGGGCAATGCCTCCGACTCCGTGGGCCGGCGGCCGGTGCTGCTGGCGGGTCTGGGCTTCGCCGCGGCGAGCGCCGTCTGCTTCCTGTGCGCCGACGCGATGCCCTGGCTGTACGCGGGACGGCTGCTGTCCGGCCTGTCCGCCGGCCTGTTCACCGGGGCCGCCACCGCGTACGTGATGGAGCTGGCACCGCCCGGCGGCGCCTCGCGGGCCACGTTCGTCGCGACGGCCGCCAACATGGGCGGCCTGGGCTGCGGCCCGCTGCTCGCCGGAATCCTCGCGCAGTACGCCTCCTGGCCGCTGTACCTGCCCTTCGTGGTGCACCTCGCCCTCGTGGCGGGAGCGGCCGTCGTCCTGCTGCTGCTCCCCGAGACGGTGCGCGAGCGGCGCCCGCTGAGCACCGTACGACCGCAGAAACCCGCTCTGCCCCCGCAGGTGCGGGCGGTGTTCGGACCGGCCGCGACCGCCGCGTTCGTGGGCTTCGCCCTGTTCGGGGTGTTCACCTCCGTCAGCCCGGCGTTCCTCGCGGAGTCCCTGGACGTGCACGACCGGGCCGTGAGCGGGCTGGTGGTCGCCCTGGCCTTCTTCGCCTCCACCGCAGGCCAGCTGGCCGTCGGCCGCGTCGGGGTGGAGCGTTCGCTGCCGCTGGGGTGCGCCGTGCTCCTCGCCGGGCTGGCGTTCCTCGCGGGCGCGCTGTGGTGGGACCTGCTGGCGCTGGTGGTGCTGAGCGCCCTCGTCAGCGGGGTCGGGCAGGGGCTCGCCTTCCGCGGGGCACTGTCCGCCGTGGCCGGGGCCTCTCCCGCGGACCAGCGGGCAGCCGTGATCTCCACGCTGTTCCTGGTGGCGTACACGGGCATCTCGCTGCCCGTGATCGGGGTGGGCGTACTGGAGGGCCCCCTCGGGCTGGAGGGCGCGGGACTGGTGTTCATCGCCTGCATGGCGGTGCTCGTCCTGGGCGCGGCCGGCTACCTGCTCAGGCGCCCGGCGCGGACCGCCGCGCACTGAACGACGCGCGGGACCGCCCGGCCCGGCCCGGTCACCGGCGGCGCGTGCGCCCGCGAGGACTCACGCGCCGCCGGTGACCGTCGGGTACGCCACGTCGGCGATGGTGTTCGGGACCGCCGAGACGGCCGGGACCTCCGGGACCGCCCACTGGCGGTCCTGTTCGAAGGTGCGGAGCAGGTCCGCCGCGACGCTCACCGCGATCGTGGCGGGCTCCTTGCCCGTGATCCCGGTCAATCCGATCGGGGTCGTGATCCGGTCGATGGTGCCGGCGTCGTGACCGCCTTCGGTGGCCAGCCGCTGCCGGAACCGCGCCCACTTCGCGGACGAGCCGATCAGGCCGATCGAGCCGAGACCGTCGGTGCGCAGGGCGGCGTCGCACAGCGCGGCGTCCTCGGCGTGATCGTGCGTCATGATCAGGACGTGGGTGCCGGGCGGCAGCTCCCCGAGCACCGTCTCCGGCAGCAGCGGGGTGTGGTGGACGTGGACCTGCGCCACCGCGTCGCCGAGCACACCGAGCCGGTCGTCGGTCAGCATGTCGGGGCGGCTGTCGACGAGGTGCAGGTCGAGGTCCTGGCGGGCCAGGATGCGCGCCAGTTCCAGCCCGACGTGCCCGACGCCGAAGACGGCCACGGCCTGGACCACCGGCAGCGGTTCGAGCAGCACGGTGACGGCCCCGCCGCAGCACTGCACGCCGTGCCGGCTGGTGACCTTGTCGTTCAGGGCGAACTCCATCAGCTCCGTCTCCGGATCGGCCGCGCCGCACAGCTCGCGCGCCCGGTCGATGGTGACGGCCTCGATGTTGCCCCCGCCGATCGACCCCCAGGTCTCGGTCCGTCCCACGACGAGCTTGGCACCGGCCCGGCGGGGCGCGTGGCCGCGCACGGTCGCGACGGTCACGAGCACGCCGGGTTCCCGGCGTGCCCGCAACCGCGCGACCGCGGCGACCCAGCTCATGTCAGACATTGCTCAAGGCGCTTGCATCGGCTTCGGCACCCGCACCCGCACCTGCACCGGCACCGGCACCCGCACCGGCGAGGACCCCGCTGCCCTCGGGCGCGTGCCCGTCACCGGGCGCACCGCCCGCGCGGGCTCCTTCGATCGCCCAGTACACCGCCTCCGGCGTGGCCGGCGAGGCCAGCTCCACGCTGATTCCGGCGGGCCCGAACTCCGCGGCCGCCTGGCGCAAGGCCTCCCGCACCGAGAAGGCCAGCATCAGCGGGGGCTCACCGACCGCCTTGGACCCGTAGACGGCGCCCTCCTCGGTGGCGTTCTCCATCAGCCGGACGTTGAACTCCTCGGGCATCTCGGAGAAGCTCGGCAGCTTGTAGGTGCTCGCGGCCTGGGTCAGCAGGCGGCCCCGGTTCGGGCCGTCGCCGGAGTCCCAGCGCATGTCCTCCAGCGTCAGCCAGCCCGCGCCCTGGACGAAGCCGCCCTCGACCTGACCGATGTCGATCATCGGGGAGAGGCTGTCGCCGACATCGTGGACGATGTCCACCCGCCGGATCCGGTACGCGCCGGTGAAGCCGTCCACTTCCACCTCGGTCGCGGCTGCCCCGTAGGAGAAGTACTTGAACGGCGAGCCGTGGAACGCCTTCGCGTCCCAGTGCAGGCCCTCGGTCCGGTAGAAACCGGCCGCCGAGAGCTGGACCCGCTGGAAGTACGCGGTGCGCACCAGGTCGTCCCAGGCCAGCTCCTTGTCGACGCCCAGGGCGCGCGCGACGCCCTCGACGATGCGCACGTCCGAGGCGTTCGTACCCAGCTGCGTGCCGGCCACCTGGAGCAGTCGCTCGCGGATCTGCTCGCAGGCGTTCTTCACCGCCGCGCCGTTGAGGTCCGCCCCCGCACTGGCGGCGGTCGCCGAGGTGTTGGGCACCTTGTCGGTGCGCGTCGGGGCCAGCCGCACCTTGTGCAGCGGGATGCCGAGCGTGGTCGCGGCCACCTGCAGCATCTTGGTGTGCAGGCCCTGGCCCATCTCGGTGCCGCCGTGGTTGATCAGGACGGAGCCGTCCTTGTAGACCAGCACCAGCGCACCGGCCTGGTTGAAGGCGGTGAGGTTGAAGGAGATGCCGAACTTGATCCCGGTCATCGCGAGCGCCCGCTTGGTGTGCGGGTGCGCGGCGTTGAAGGCCGCGATCTCGCGTCCCCGCTCGGCCAGGGCGGCGTCCTCGCGGACCTGCTGCCAGATGGCGGAGATCCGCTCGGGGCGGGGGACCGGCTGACCGTACGGCGTCGACTGGCCCTGCCGGTAGAAGTTGCGCTCGCGCAACTCCATCGGATCCAGGCCGAGCAGCGGCGCGCACCGGCCCATGATGTCCTCGATCACCAGCATGCCCTGGGGGCCGCCGAAGCCGCGGAAGGCCGTGTTGGAGACCTTGTTGGTCTTGGCGATGCGGCCGGCGATGCGCGCGTTGGGGATCCAGTACGTGTTGTCGATGTGGCACAGCGCGCGGGCCACCACGGGCTCGGACAGGTCCAGGCTCCAGCCGCCGTCGGCGGTCAGGGTGGCGTCCAGGGCCTGGATGCGGCCCTCGGCGTCGAAGCCGATCTTCCACGTGGCGTGGAACCCGTGGCGCTTGCCGGACATGGTCAGGTCCTGGGTCCGGTTGAGCCGTACCCGGACCGGCCGGCCGGTGAGCTTGGCGCCGAGCGCGGCGACGGCCGCGAACCCGTGCGGCTGCATCTCCTTGCCGCCGAAGCCACCGCCCATCCGCAGGCACTGCACGGTCACCTCGTGGCTGTGCAGGCCGAGTACGTGGGCGACGATCTCCTGCGTCTCCGAGGGGTGCTGGGTGCTGCTCTGGACGAACATCTGCCCGTTCTCGTCCAGGAGGGCGAGCGCCGCGTGCGTTTCGAGATAGAAGTGCTCCTGGTCGGAGAACTGGAACTCCCCGCCGAACACGTGCGCGGAGTCCTCGAAACCGGCGTCGACGTCACCGGTCACCATCAGGGGCCGGGCGCCGTGGAAGCTCTCCTTCTCGATTGCCTCCCGCAAGGTGATCACGGAGGGCTGTTCGTCGAGTTCCACCTCGACGGCCGCCGCACCGAGCCGGGCCGCCTCCACCGTCTCGCCCAGCACCCAGGCCACCGCGTGGCCGTGGAACATGACCGTGTCGGGGAACAGCGGTTCGTCGTGCTTCATCCCGGCGTCGTTGACGCCGGGCACGTCGGCCCCGGTCAGTACGCGGACCACACCGGGCACGGCGAGCGCCGGCTCGGTGCGCAGCGCCGTGATCCTGCCGTGGGCCTTCATGACCTGGACCGGGTAGGCGTGCAGGACGTCCTTGGTGCGGTGGACCAGGTCGTCGGTGTAGAGGGCCGCGCCGGTGACGTGCAGGTTCGCACTCTCGTGCGGCATCGACAGACCGACGACGGGCTTTTCGGGACGCTCGGACAACTGGCTCATGACGACACCGCCTCGGTGGTTTGCGCGTACAGCTTGTTCAGGCTCTGGCCGAGCATCGCGGAGCGGTAGAGGGCGCTGGCGCGGTGGTCGTCCATCGGGGTGCCCTCGGCCCGCAGGACCCGGGCCGCGGCCGCGACGGTCTCCGCCGTCCAGGCCTTGCCCTCCAGGGCCGCCTCGGTGGAGAGGGCGCGGATCGGGGTGGCGGCCACGCCGCCCAGGCCGATGCGCGCCTTGCGGACGATCCCGTCCTCGATGTCGAGCGCGAAGGCGACCGCCACGCTGGAGATGTCGTCGAAGCGCCGCTTGGCGATCTTGTGGAAGGCCGTGACGGGCGACAGCGGCAGTGGGACGCGCACCGCGCGGATCAGCTCGCCGGGACGGCGCACGCTCTGCCGGTAGCCGGTGAAGTAGTCGGCCAGCGGGACCTCGCGCTCACCGTCGGCGCCGGCCAGCAGCAGCGAGGCCTCCAGCGCGAGCAGCACCGGCGGGCTGTCACCGATGGGGGAGCCGGTCCCCAGGTTGCCGCCGAGGGTCGCACTGTTGCGGATCAGCCGGGACGCGAACTGCGGGAACAGCTCCGCCAGGAGCGGGACGCTGCCGTCGAGGCGGCGTTCGATCTCGGTCAGCGTCTGCGCCGCTCCGATCTCGATGTGATCGGACTCCACGCGCAGCTCCCGCAGTTCGGGCAGCCGGTCGACCGCGACCACACAAGTGGCGCGGCGGGAGCGGATGTTCACCTCCACGCCCCAGTCGGTGCTGCCGGCGACCACCACCGCCCCGGGCCGCTCGCCCAGCAGCCGCACCGTCTCCGCGAGGGTGCCGGGCCGCAGGAACTCGCTGTCGTCCCGGGCGTATTCGGTGGCGGCGGCCTCGGGCGGGGCCTGCTCGCGACGCTGCGCCAGGACGTCGTCCTCGGCGGGCGAACCGACGGCGAACGCGGCGTCGCGGATCGGGCGGTAGCCGGTGCAACGGCACAGGTTTCCGCTCAGTGCGTGCAGATCGAAGCCGTTCGGGCCGTGCTCGGAGTCGGCGCCGTCGGCCGGGTCGGTGGCCGGGTCCGCAGCCGGGTCCGCGTGTGCGCAGCGGTCGGGCCGGTAGTACTCGGAGGCCATGCTGCAGATGAACCCCGGTGTGCAGTAACCGCATTGGGAGCCGCCGCGGACGGCCATCTCCTCCTGCACGGGGTGCAGCGCGGTGGGTGCGCCGGATTCGTCGACGGTGGCGAGGCCTTCGGAGGTGATGACCTCCTGGCCGTCGAGCGCCAGGGCCGGAACCAGGCAGGCGTTGACGGCCACCCAGTCGGTGGGCTTGTTCACACCCGGCCGGGCCACGAGTACCGAACAGGCGCCGCACTCGCCCTCGGCGCAGCCCTCCTTGGTGCCGGTGAGGCCGCGGTCGCGCAGGAAGTCCAGCACCGAGGTGTGGGCTGCGGCCGGAGCGATCGGTGTTTCTTTCCCGTTGACCGTGATCCGCGCCGCTACCACGGTACGTCTCCGTTTCGGGGCGCGGTCGATCGGACTGTCCTAGTCGCCATGGCAGGAGCTTTCTCGTTCAGTGGCCGCAGCTCGATGTCCCGCGAGCGCGGCGAACCGGCACGCAAGGAGGTGCCGAAAATGGTGACAGAGTGATGGAAAAGTTCCGGGGCCGCGATCGGGCACGCCGGAAGGGGGGCTGTTCAGCAGCCGTGTGCTACGCGACCCGGAGCCCAGGCGGTCTGGTGTGCGAGGCGAAGCGGTACGGAGATGGTCGACATCCGGCTTCGCCTCCTTCCAGTGGCTCTCGAGTTGGTGCGGTCGAAGTTACGTGCCGAGATTTGATCGGTCAAGCACATCTCGGTCGAATCCACGAAAGCCGACGGCCGCGCGGGGTGCGCATTCGTACGCGACACCAGTCGCCGGCCCGCCGGGCAGGTCGCCGGGCAGGGCTCCGGGCCGGGCTCCGGTGGCACGGTGACGCGATCACGTCAGGGCCGGAGCTGCCCCGGCCGGAAATCGTCGGTGCGCCGAACAAACCCCGTGCGGGACAGGATCACCAGAACGAAGCAACGGCACCGCTTTTTCACGGTGGGCCGGGGATCTCCGCCGTTACGGTTCCCCGGGATCTGGACGGACGCCCAGACGTTCGCCTTCCTTTCCCCGCTGATGAAGGAGAGCTCGACCGATGACTGTTGACACCAGCCCGGAAGCCCAGCTGGATCCGCCCAAGCAGTCCAGCCTGGGCACGTCGGCCGCCCGCAACCTTGCCACCACGACCAAGTCCGCCCCGCAGATGCAGGAGATCACCTCCCGCTGGCTGCTGAGGATGCTGCCCTGGGTGGAGACCAAGGGCGGTGCCTACCGGGTGAACCGCCGGCTGAGCTACACCGTCGGCGACGGGAGCATCGAGTTCGTCCAGGACGGTGCCCGCGTCCAGGTGATCCCGCGCGAACTCGGCGAACTGGCCCTGCTGCGCGGCTTCGACGACGAGGAAGTACTGGCGGCGATCGCCGGCCGCTGCGTCCAGCGCGACTTCCGTGCCGGTGAGGTGCTGGTCGAGCGGGGCGCCCCTGCCGAGCAGATCCACCTGATCGCCCACGGCCGGATCAGCCAGACCTCCGCGGGCAAGTACGGCGACGAGATCTCCGTCGCGGTGCTCGCCGACGGCGACCGGTTCGGCGAGAACGCCCTGCTGGACTCCGACGCCCGCTGGGACTACACCGCCACCGCCGAGACCCCCGGCACCCTCCTCACGCTCTCCCGCGCCGACTTCGCCGGCATCGTGTCCAACGCGCCGCACCTCCAGGAGCACATCCAGCGGTTCAGCTCGCTGCCCCTGCAGCGGCAGAACAAGCACGGCGAGGCCGAGATCGCGATGTCGGCCGGCCACACCGGCGAGGCCGAACTGCCCGGCACCTTCGTGGACTACGAATCGAAGCCGCGTGAGTACGAACTCTCCATCGCCCAGACCGTCCTGCGGGTCCACACGAGGGTCGCCGACCTCTACAACGGCCCGATGAACCAGACCGAGGAACAACTCCGGCTCACCATCGAGGCGTTGCGCGAGCGCCAGGAACACGAGCTGGTGAACAACCGGGAGTTCGGGCTGCTCCACAACGCCGCCTTCAAGCAGCGGATCCAGACCCACTCCGGCCCGCCCACCCCGGACGACATGGACGAGCTGCTCTGCCGCCGCCGCGGCACCAAGCTCTTCCTCGCCCACCCCCGCACGATCGCGGCGATCGGCCGCGAGATGAACGCCCGCGGGCTCTACCCGGACCACGTGGACGTGGGCGGACAGCAGGTCCCGGCCTGGCGCGGGGTCCCGATCCTGCCGTGCAACAAGATCCCCATCACCAAGGAGAACACCAGCTCGATCCTCGCCATGCGCACCGGCGAGGACAACCAGGGCGTCATCGGCCTGCGCCAGACCGGCCTGCCGGAGGAGTACGAGCCGGGCCTGTCGGTCCGCTTCATGGGCATCGACGAGAAGTCGATCATCTCCTACCTGGTCACCACCTACTACTCCGCCGCGATCCTGGTGCCCGACGCCCTCGGCGTCCTGGAGAACGTCCAGATCGCCCGCCGCAGCGACTGACCGGCCGGAAGCCCCGTACGACAGCCCGGACCCTCTGGGGGGTGTCTTGCCGATCAGGCCGGGCTCGCGGGGTCTGGTGCCGCACCTCGCGGCGTTGTCGTCACTTGCCGACGCTCCGCGTCGACCCTCTCCTCCGCCTTGCGATGCACGGCACCAGACCCCGCTCCCTGATCCGGCCCGACCGACAAGACACCCCCCGGGCCGGCCGGGCGCGCCCGGGATCCGGGACGGAACACCCACCTCACCAAGGAGTCACGGATGCCCGAGCCCGGGCCTTCCCCTCTGCAGTCGAGCCTGCCCGGCGCCGCTGCCCAGTTCGGAGCCCACGTCCTCGGCAGCGCCCGGGCCCACGCGTCCGGCGGCCTGCCGGCCGGGCCCGCGGTACCCGGCCGCCCCGCAGTGCCGACCGGGCCCGCAGTGCCCGCCCCGGCCGGCCGGCCGGGCCCGTCCGTTCCGTCGGCATCGGCCGCCGCGCCCGCCCTACCCACCCCGCCTACCCCTTCCGCCCCGCCTTCCCCTCCCGCCCCGAGCGATGCCCTGCGACGGCTCCTGGGCGGACCCAGCGGCCTGGGCACGACGGGCCTGCACCCGGCCCGCCGGGAAGAGCCCGCCGTCCCCGAGGCAGCCCCGGAGCCCGGGGCTCCGGCCGCCGGAAACCCGATCCCGGGCCTCTACTACCACCCCGTGCCGGAGCCGGACCCGGTGCGGGTGGAGGAGGTCAGCCGGCGGATCAAGGCCTGGGCGGTGGAGGAGGTCGACCTGTTCCCCGACGCCTGGGAGAACCAGTTCGACGGCTTCCACGTCGGGCGCTACATGGTGGCCTGCCACCCGGACGCTCCCACCATCGAGCACCTGATGGTCGCCACCCGGCTGATGGTCGCCGAGAACGCGGTCGACGACTGCTACTGCGAGGACCACGGCGGCTCGCCCATCGGCCTCGGCGGACGCCTCCTGCTGGCGCACACCGCCATCGACCCCCTCCACACGACGAAGGAGTACGAGCCCGCGTGGGCGGAGTCGCTCCGGTCGGACGCGCCCCGGCGCGCCTACGGCTCCGCCATGGAGTACTTCCTCCGGCAGGCCAGCCCCTCGCAGGCGGACCGCTACCGGCACGACATGGCCCGGCTGCACCTGGGGTACCTCGCCGAGGCGGCCTGGAGCCAGACGGAGTACGTCCCCGAGGTGTGGGAGTACCTGGCCATGCGGCAGTTCAACAATTTCCGCCCCTGCCCCACCATCACCGACACCGTCGGCGGGTACGAGCTCCCGGCCGATCTGCACGCCCAGGCAGCCATGCAACGGGTCATCGCGCTCGCCGGAAACGCCACCACGATCGTCAACGACCTCTACTCCTACACCAAGGAACTCGCCGCCCCCGGACGGCACATGAACCTTCCCGTGGTGATCGCCGACCGGGAGGGGACCTCCGACAAGGAGGGCTACCTGAAGGCGGTCGAGGTCCACAACGACCTCATGCACGCCTTCGAAGCGGAGGCCGCCGCCCTGGCCGCGGCCTGCCCCGTCCCGAGCGTCCTGCGCTTCCTGCGGGGAGTCGCCGTCTGGGTCGACGGCAACCACTACTGGCACCAGACCAATACCTATCGCTACAGCCTGCCCGACTTCTGGTAAGGACGGATCTATTAGTGACCAGCACTGATCTCACCACCGGCACCACCGTTTCCAACGGCACCACCACGGCCCCCGTGATCATTCCCGGGCCGGCGACCCCTTACCAGGGGGACATCGCCCGCTACTGGAACAACGAGGCCAGGCCGGTGAACCTGCGCCTCGGCGACGTGGACGGCCTGTACCACCACCACTACGGCATCGGCGACGTCGACCACGCCGCCCTCGGCGACACCGACGACGGCGCCTACGAGAAGAAGCTGGTCGCCGAGCTCCACCGGCTGGAGTCGGCGCAGGCCGAACTCCTCCTGGACCACCTCGGCTCCGTCGGCCGCGAGGACACGCTCGTGGACGCCGGATGCGGTCGCGGCGGCTCGATGGTCATGGCTCACCAGCGCTTCGGATGCAAGGTCGAGGGCGTCACCCTGTCCGCCAAGCAGGCCGACTTCGCCAACCAGCGCGCCCGTGAGCTCGGCATCGAGGACAGTGTCCGGGCCCGCGTCTGCAACATGCTCGGCACGCCCTTCGAGACCGGTCAGGCCACGGCGTCCTGGAACAACGAGTCGAGCATGTACGTCGACCTGGACGACCTCTTCGCCGAGCACTCCCGCGTCCTGAAGGTCGGCGGCCGGTACGTGACCATCACCGGCTGCTGGAACCCGCGCTACGGCCAGCCCTCGAAGTGGGTCTCGCAGATCAACGCGCACTTCGAGTGCAACATCCACTCCCGCCGGGAGTACTTGCGGTCCATGGCGGACAACCGCCTCGTGCCGCAGGCCGTCATCGACCTGACCCCCGCGACCCTGCCCTACTGGGAACTGCGGGCCACGTCCTCGCTGGTCACCGGCATCGAAGAGGCGTTCATCGAGTCCTACAAGGACGGCTCCTTCCAGTACCTCCTGATCGCGGCCGACCGTGTCTGACGGGGTATAGCCACCCCGCCCGGGTCCGGGCCCGCCCCCCGGCGGGCCCGGACCCGGGCGAAGCCTCAGAGCAGCCGGGCGGCGCGCGCGAGGAGCTCCTCGTAGACCTCCGGGCGGTCCCGGTCGATCACGGGGAAGCCCTCCCCGAAGTCGCCGTTCACCCAGTGCGCCTCGATGCCGGGGTTGGCCATGTCGGTGCCGTCGTGGAGGAACACGTGCGGGCTGCAGTTGACCCGGCCCTCGCGCGCCGACTCGTACTGGGCCGTCACGGCGGCCCGCGCCGAGCCCGTGTCCAGGGCCTTCGCGAGCGCGTCCACCTCGACGGCGCCCGTCGCGGCGGCCACGTCCAGGATGACGTGGCGCATCGAGATGCAGCGGCCCTCCGCCCAGAAGGCCCTGCGCAGCGCGCGATCGAGCCGCTCACTGGCCTCCAGGGACTGGGACTTGGCCGCGTGCACCGCTTCGAGCGCGGGCAGGGTGGTGACCGGGTAGGTCCAGTCGGGCCCCTGCCACAGCCGCCACCCGGCCTCCGGTTCGAGCGCGCCGAGGACCGAGATCTCGGAGTCGACACCGGGCCGGGCGTTGACCTCCCGGTTGAACAGCTCCAGGGGGAAGGCCCGGAAGTCGAACCAGATCCGGCCCTCCAGACCCAGCTCGCGCCGGGTCTCGTGCAGCCGGTGGACGGCCACATGGGCGAAGGAGCAGTTCAGATCGGTGTAGACGCTGATCGTGTCGGGCGTCGCGGGCAGCCGCGGGTCGGTGAGCCGGCTGCCCGTCGTGGTGGTCGGGGTCGTCATGGTCACGGTGTCCAGCCTTCCTGGTCGGGCCGGGTGCTGTGGGAGAACCGGGCCACGGTGACGTCCCCGGAGACGACCGAGCCCTCCCAGCCGTAGACCTGCCCGAAGGACCCGGATCCGGTGTCCGCCGGGTGCCGCCGGGAGAAGGTGAGCGCGATCCGGTCGCCCGGCCGCACCGGCACGGCGTCCCGGACCGGCAGGTAGGCGTGCTTCCAGCTGTCCGAGGTCGTCCGGGCCCGCGGATCGTCCGCGGAGACCTCGTCGCCGGAGATGTCCAGGGCCACGGTGTCCGAGAGGGTGGCCACGAAGTAGCCCTTGAAGCCGGTGAACAGCCCCGCCCGCTGGACGGTGTACACGAGCGGAACCTCGTACGAGGTCTCGTGCGCGCCGTGCGTCCCTTCGAAGGCGTACCGGCGCAGGAGCCGCGGCGCCGAGAGCTGGCCGCCGACCGGGATGATCGCGTCGTAGTAGAGGTCGAAGGCGTCCCGCGCCCCGCGCCCCTTCAGCAGCTCGGCGAACTCGGCCGGGTCCCCGGCGTCCTGCGGCGTTCCGTCGCGCACCGCGCCGTGCGCCGCCTCCGCGGTGACCGGTACGAGATAGCTCTCCACGGCCACCGGGAGCATCGTGCCGCCCGGCCGCAGGAAGCGGCCGCGGGCGTCGTCGAGGATCGCGACGCAGTTCTCGTTGTCGGCGAGGTTGCCCATGATCTCGGAGATGATCAGGTCCACCCGCTCGGGCAGCTCGATGTCGAAGGAGAACCCGCGCAGCGGATGGAAACGGTCCCCGAACCCGGCCTCGGTGAGCCGCCGCGTCGCGGTCCGGAGGATCTTCTCGTTGAGGTCGATGCCGTAGACCCGGGCCGCTCCCGCCTCCAGCGCCCACTGGGCCAGGATGCCGGTCCCGGTACCCAGGTCGAGGACGGTGGCGCCGGGCCGTACCGCCTCGGTGACGGCCGCCTTGTAGGCGGCCATCCGCAGCCGGTCGCCCAGCATGAGGTCGTGGAAGCCGTCGTCCCATTCGAGGAGCCGCTCGGAGGCAGGCAGCCAGACGTCCTGCGGCGCGTACGACTGCCCGAGCACGCCCGCGTGGTGGACCCTGAGCGGCTCCGCCGCCGGGCCGGCCACCGGGCAGCCGGTGGTGAGGTCGAAGCCGGTGCCGTGCAGCGGGCAGGTGATGCGCAGCGTGCGCGGATTGACCTGCCCGTGCACGAGCCGGCCGAGCCGGTGCGTACAGGCGGCGTCGATCACGAACTCCCGGCCCGCGACGCGGACCCGCACCCGGTCGCCCGGCAGCTCTTCCAGTACGGCGTCGCTCATGCCAGCTCCCGCGCCCGCTCGACGGCGGCGTCGAAGGCGCCCCCGATCAGCCCGGACAGCAACTGCGCCCCGACCCAGAGCTTCGTCGCGTCGAGTCCGCGCACCGCCTCGTACTCCTTGATCGCGGTCTGCATCTCCCGCATGTGGAAGGTGTCGATGTGCAGGTGCTCGGTGTAGTACCGGCCCTGCGCGATCCCGAGCCGGGCGCAGGCGCGGGCCTGCACGGTGAAGGCGTCGGGGATGCTCGCCTCCAGGTAGGCGAGTGCGCCGAGGAAGTACTCGACGTGCGCGGCGCGTTGGGTGAGCCAGTAGAAGACGTTGAGGAAGGCGTACGTCTCGTCGCCGGTGGTGTCGAGGAAGCTCTCCAGCTCCTGGGGGAGCCCCAGTTCGGCGAGCAGGTCGAGGTAGAGCTTGGAGTGGGTCTGCTGGAGGTTGCCGCAGCCGAACTCGTCGATGAGCACCCGCATCACGGCCATCTGCGCGCGGAGGGGGAGCCGGGGTACGGCCGGGAAGAAGTTCTGCGCCTCGGTCAGTCCGTCGAGGGCGAACTCCCGCACCACGTGGGCGAACTGCTCCAGGGTGGCCTTCTCGGCGAGATAGCTCGCGGCCGGGCTGCCCTCGCGTTCGAGGGCCAGCAGTCCGTCGAGGCGTTCCTTCCACTCCGCGCGGCCGGCGAGCGGCGGCGTGCGGTCGGCGAGGTCCTCGACGAGGGGCTCGATCCAGGCCGCCTCCAGGTCCTCGATCCGGGCGAGGACCGTGGAGTTCTGGAGGGTGCGGTTGTGGATGAACAGCCGCTTGTGCGGGCTGTCGGCGGGCTTCGGTGTCACGTTCAGCACGGGACCTCCCGGTCGGTCTCGATCACGGCGCGCCGCAGCAGTTCGGTCTTCAGCGAGCGGTACCAGTCGTCCCGGTCCAGGCCGTACCGTGCGTACGCGGCGTGCAGTTGCGCCGCGCGCTCCTCGCCGCGGTCGGTCAACAGGGCCCGGCAGAGCTCCGGTTCGACGTTGCCCAGTGCGACGACCCAGCCGTCGACGGGTCCGGAGTCCAGCAGGAGGTGTTCGAGCCCCTGGACCACGGGTACGCCGGGGCCGGCGGCGATCAGCGCGCGGGTGAACTCGGGATCCCCGGCGGAGTCCTTGACCCCGGCCACTCCCGGCAGCGCGCAGACGCGCAGCAGGGTGCCGATCTCGAGGCTGTTCCCGGAGACGGCCGACTCGTGGTAGACGATCACGGGCAGTCCGGCTCCGGCCACGGCCTCGAAGTGGCGGTACATCTCCTCCTGGGTCACGTCCGCGCCGTACGGGGTGGTGACCACGACCGCGGCGGCGCCGAGTCCGGCCGCGCCGCGGGCGAGGGCGAGGGCCGCGGCCGTGGTGGGCCGCAGGATGCCGGCGAGGACCGGCAAACCGTCGGCGTGCCGGACGGCGGCGGTCAGCGCGTCCCGCCACTGCCGGTCCGACAGGGAGCCCCCCTCGCCGGTGCTCAGCGCCGGCAACAGGGCGTCCGCGTAGGGCCGTACGGTCGCGATCAGGCGGGCCATGCTCTTCTCGTCGATCTCACCCGCCGCGTCGACCGGGGTGACGAGCGCGGTGGTCATTCCGGTGATCATCGGTCCTCCGTCACAGGGCTTCGGCCGGCACGCGCAGGGCGAGGGACTGCTGGTAGAGGCTTTCCAGCGGCTCGGGGAAGAGGGCTTCGGGCCCGTCGGCGCCGGCCACGGCGCGGAGCGCGAACCCGGTCGTGGCCGCGAGGCGCGGGCTGGCCGTGTGCAGCAGCCCCTCGCGGCCCCGGACCATGCCCAGGAGCAGCCGCTCGTGCACCGGAAGGGACCGGGGCAGCTCCGTGTCGGTGGCGCGCAGCACGTCGGCCTCCTCGTAGCCGAGCCGCCGGATGTCCATGACGGTGTGCAGGTTGTCCATGAACGGGTAGTAGGCGTCCTGGAGTTCGCGGGAGAAGCCCCAGATGATGTCGTCGCAGCGGCCCACCTGCTCCAGGCTCATGACGATGCTGCCGTCGAGCCGGTCGACGAAGAAGGCCTTGCAGGCGCGGCGCACGTCCTCGTCCTCGCTGTTCATGCCGAGGAAGAGCGCGGCGTCGGCGTACTCGTCACGGACGTGGGGGTCAGACGGCATGGCGGTCGAGCACCTCGCGCATCCGGGCCATGGCGTCGGAGAACACCTGCGGGTCGCGCGCGAGGGCGAAGCGGACGAAGGCCTCGCCGCGGTCGGGCTGGCTCCAGTAGAAGAACCGGCCGGGCAGGACGTACACCTCGGCCTCGGCCAGGAGGCGCTGCAGTTCGGTCGCGGTCAGCTCGGGGTGGTTGATGCGCGCCCAGGCGACGCTCACTCCGGCGACGGGCTCCTGGTACTCCAGGATCGTGCCGTCGATCGTCTTGCGTATCGCCTCGCGGTTCTGCGTGAGGACCTCGCGGACGGAGGCGAGCTGGTCGCGGGTGGAGTCCCGGACGTACTGGGTCAGCATGTTGAGCACGAAGGGCGAGACGTTGAGCAGCACGCTGGTGTGCAGGTTGTAGACGTCCTCGCGGATGTCGTCGCTGGCCGTGATCATGGCCGCCTTGGCGTCCTGGACGGGCCAGGTCTTGCCCGTGTCCTCGATGGCCAGGTACGAGATGCCGGAGCTCTCGAGGAGCTCGTAGATGTCGAAGCGGGCGAGCTTCTCGTCGTACAGCGTGAACGAGGCGAAGCAGAAGTCGATGACCAGCAGCTTGTTGTGGTCCTTGCAGAAGCGGACCACCTCTTCGAAGCCCTTGCGGCCGTGCTGGAGCAGCGTGAAGCCGGTGGGGTTGTTCGGGTCGACGAGGAACAGGGCGTCGGTGCGGACCAGGCGCTTGAGCTCGGAGTAGATCCGGTCCGGGTCGTGGAGCGCCGACTCCTCGATCGGGTACATGGGTACGCCCATGTTGTTCAGGACGTCGTAGAGGTTGTCGAAACAGGGCTCGACCAGCGTGACCGACTTGCGCTGCTGCTTGAGGTACATGCCGGCGACCATCGTCGAGATCGAGGCGGCGTACGAGAGCAGGGTCTTGTTCTTGGCCAGGGCGGTGTCCTGGCGGTGCAGGGTGAAGAAGGCCTCGATGAAGCGCTCCTCGGCCGTCGCCTGCAGCCCGCGCTCCGCCTCGTACCAGAGCTCGGGCAGCCGGGCGACGATCTCGCGCTGGCTGTCCGACTGCTGCTGGTGGGTGTGGGCGTCGGCGAGGTTGAACCTGGTGCGCAGCGCCTGGATCTCGTGCTGGGTCAGGTCCAGGAGCTGATTGTCCGGGCTGGTCGGGCTGGTGTGCGTGGTCATGCTTCCTCCGGTCGAGGGCGGGCGTGCCAGGGGGAGTGGTGCGCGCGCGGGCGCGCTGTGCTCGCGGTGTGCGGGGGCAGCTGCCGATCGGGCTGACGGAACTCTTCCGTGGGCGGCCGGCTTCTGAAGGGAACGCGGTGCGGCGGCCGCTCTGCTGTGTCACGGTGGTCACCCATAAGCGGACTGCGGTCCGTTTCGGCAACGACCCTGACACATCGTGTTCACGGGGGCAAGCAAACGAACGGCGAAGAACGGCAGTTGGGGGTTAGGTGTGGTCGCTGTCCACCAGGCGCGCGTGATGTCCGAGATGGGTACACTCGCGACAGCCGACACACCTACGACATCACGGACGAAGACGCACCATGACCAGCGGGTCACCTGAAGTGACCGAACTCATCCGGAAGCCGATCCGCGAGCGGGCGGACGCGGCGCGCAATCGCGACCGCATCCTGGCGGTCGCCGCCGAACTCTTCGGGGAGCGCGGTGTCGAGAACGTGTCCCTCGACGCCATCGCGGCGCGCGCGGGCGTGGGCAAGGGAACGCTGTTCCGCCGGTTCGGGAGCAAGTCCGGGCTCGCCGTGGCCCTGCTCGACGCCGAGGAGAGCGAGCTCCAGAGCAGGATGCTGTTCGGGCCGCCGCCCCTGGGGCCCGGAGCCGACCCGAGCACGCGGATCACCGCCTTCTTCGACACGTATCTGGATCTGCTCGACACGAACCTGGAACTGGTCCGGCTCTCGGAGACCACCGCGCCCGGCGTCCGGTACCAGATCGGCTCCTACTGCCTGTGGCAGCGCCACCTGTCCGTCCTGCTGGCCGAGGCGCGGCCGGAGCTGGACGCCCAGGGCACCTCGCACCTGCTGCTCGCCATGGTCGACGCCGACCTCCAACAGGCGCTGCGCAGCAGAGAGTTCACCCCCGGTCGGATCCGGGGGGCACTGGGCGAGATGGTGCGGCGGGTCCTGGAGGCCTGACCGGCACGCCGTCGGCGGGCACGGTCCGGACGCGGGCGGGCGTGGACCAGCCGCGGGCAGTGGTGGACGCGGGCAGGGGTGGTCCCGGCGCGGCTGGGGCCGCACCGGGACCGGCAGGGCGACGCGCCCGGCGTCAGACCTCCCTGACCGCCTCGATCTCCAGCGAGAGCTCGATCTCCTTGGAGACCAGGAACCCGCCGGTTTCCAGGGCCATGTTCCAGGTCAGGCCCCAGTCCTCGCGGTTGATCTTGCCGCGCGCCGAGAAGACCGTACGGTCGTTGCCCCACGGGTCCTTGGCGTGGCCCAGGTAGTCGACGTCGAGCTCGACGCGCCGGGTGAAGCCCTTGATCGTGAGATCGCCGGCGAGCGTGCCGCTCGTGCCGTTCCAGCTGACCGACGTCGAGGTGAACGTCGCCTGTGGGTGCTCGGCCACGTCGAAGAACTCGGCGGACCGGAGGTGGTCGTCCCGGGCCGTGTCCCCGCTGTTGACGCTGGCCATGTCGATCACCGCGGTGACCTTGCTGTCCTCGGGCCGCTCGCCGATGTAGACGGTGGCGTCGACGCCGGTGAACCGGCCGCGCACCTTCGTGAGCATGAAGTGCCGGCCGAGGAAGCCGACCTCGGCGTGTCCCGGGTCGACCTTCCAGTCGCCCACGGCCGGGAGTTCCACCCCGTCCACGGTGCGGGTCGGGGATGTCGCGCTACTGGTCATCGTCCGTTCCTCCTGCTCGTGTGTGGACGCCGCGCTCAGACGCCGGACTCGGTCGGGAGGCCGCCCCCGATCCAGTCCTCCTTGCCGTCCTTGTAGGTGAAGACCTTCGAGTAGCCGAGCTCCGCGAGGCGCTCGGCCGCGATCCCCGAGTTGGAGCAGGTCGTACCGGTGCAGTAGACGATGACCTCGGCGTCCTTGTCGGGCAGCAGGCCGGGGGCCAGCGCGTCGACGTCGTCGAGGGGGAGGAGCAGCGCCCCGGGCAGGTGCGCCTCCTTGTAGTACTGCTCGGGCAGGGCCTCGACGACCGCGGCCTTGCCACCGTCGAGCTTCTGCTTGACCTCGTCGCGGGAGAGGTTCTGAACCGCCATGTAGCCAGCCTCCGAAAATCAAGGATCAATAAGTGCGTACGCACGCACCTTAACAAGTATGTGCGGGCGCACGCAATGGGGGAGTAGGATCACGGTGTGACCGGACAGGATGATCGACTCGAGGCGTGGCGGGCGATGCTCCTCGCGCACAACACCGCCGTGCGCGCCATCGAGAACGATGTGCAGCGCGACGGCCGGATCCCTTTGACGTGGTACGACGTACTGCTCGAACTCAAGGCGGCCGGGAAGCACGGGCTGCGCATGCAGGAAGTGGCCAACCGGGTGGTCCTCAGCCGCACCCGGGTCAGCCGCCTGATCGACGAGATGGTGCGCGCCGGCCTCGTGGACAAGGTGCCCGACCCCCACGACAAGCGGGCCTCCTGGGCCGTCATCACCCCGGAGGGGGCCGCGGCCCATCGGGCGACCGCCCCGGTCTACATGCGCAGCATCCAGAAGCACTTCTCCGCGCACCTCACCGACGAGGACGCCGCGGTGATCGCCCGTGCGCTGTTCAAGGTCGCCCAGCCCGACTCCGACCTCCCGCTGGGCTGACCTCCGGCCGGGTCTGCGTCCACCTCGCGCACCGCGCGCGGGCTCTCGTACGGGCGTATTCGGGCCGGGCCCGCCGCTCCCCGCGGCGGGCCCGGCCCGTCCCTCATGCGCAGGAGGCGCAGAGCCCCCGGTAGGTGACCTCGACCCCGGACACCGTGAAACCGAACCGCTCCGCGGCCGGGAGGCCGGCCAGCGGGTCGCCGGTGGGGTGCACGTCGCGGATCAGGCCGCAGCCCGAGCACACCAGGTGCTGGTGCGGGTGGTGCGCGTTGGGGTCGTACCGTTTGGCCCGGCCGTCGGTGGTGACCTCCATGACCTCGCCGAGGGAGACCAGCTCGCCCAGGGCGTTGTAGACGGTGGCCCGGGAGATCTCGGGCAGCCGCTCCACCGCGCGGGCGTGCACCTCGTCGGCCGTGAGGTGCACGTGGTCACCGTCGAGCACTTCCGCGACGACGCGCCGCTGGGAGGTCATCCGCCAGCCGCGTTCGCGCAGCCGCTCCAGCAGGTCACTCATGATCGGCTCACCACTTTCTGATTCGGCGGGGCACATTCGGAGGGGGCGGACTCGGCGGGGAGGGTCGGCGGGGAGGGTCGGCGGGATCCCCCGGAATTTACCGCCCGCGGTCCGGGATCCGACGTGATGCGGGCTTGGTGTCGTTCTTGACTTGGATTGCGTCCATCGTAGGATCGGTCGTGTTGATAGCCAAGGGACAGGAACGGTCCGGAGCAGCGCGAGACTGGACGTGAGACCGTCCGCGACGGTGACCGCCCCGGCGTCAGGACGACCGTGAAACCGGGGCCCGCCGGGTCCCGTGCCCTAAAAATGTTCCATCGCATGCAGTTCCTGATCACCGCGACCCCCGGTCCGGTCCGGAAGGATTCCCATGTCTGAGAACCATGATGCAATCGTCACCGATGCGAAGGCGGAGGGCGGCGGTGGCTGCCCGGTCGCGCACGAGCGGGCCGCGCACCCGACCCAGGGCGGCGGAAACCGCCAGTGGTGGCCGGACCGGCTCAACCTGAAGATCCTCGCCAAGAACCCCGCCGTGGCCAACCCCCTCGGTGAGGAGTTCGACTACGCCGCGGCGTTCAACACGCTCGACCTCCCGGCGGTCAAGCGGGACATCGCCGAGGTGCTGACCACCTCGAAGGACTGGTGGCCCGCCGACTTCGGCCACTACGGCCCGTTCATGATCCGCATGGCGTGGCACAGCGCCGGCACCTACCGGATCAGCGACGGCCGCGGCGGCGCCGGAGCCGGTCAGCAGCGGTTCGCCCCGCTCAACAGCTGGCCGGACAACGGCAACCTCGACAAGGCCCGCCGCCTGCTGTGGCCGGTCAAGAAGAAGTACGGCCAGAGCCTCTCGTGGGCCGACCTCATGATCCTCACGGGCAATGTCGCCCTGGAGACGATGGGCTTCGACACCTTCGGCTTCGGCGGCGGCCGGGCCGACGTCTGGGAGCCGGACGAGGACGTCTACTGGGGTCCCGAGACCACCTGGCTCGACGACGAGCGCTACACCGGCGACCGCGAGCTGGAGAACCCCCTCGGCGCCGTCCAGATGGGCCTCATCTACGTCAACCCGGAGGGCCCGAACGGCACCCCGGACCCGCTCGCCGCGGCGCGCGACATCCGCGAGACGTTCCGCCGGATGGCGATGAACGACGAGGAGACCGTCGCCCTGATCGCGGGCGGCCACACCTTCGGCAAGACCCACGGCGCGGGCCCGGCGGAAAGCGTCGGCGACGACCCCGAGGCCGCCCCGATCGAGGCGCAGGGCCTGGGCTGGGCCAACTCCTACGGCAGCGGCAAGGGCGGCGACGCCATCACCAGCGGGCTGGAGGGGATCTGGACGAACACCCCGATCACCTGGGACAACACCTTCTTCGACATCCTCTTCGGCTACGAGTGGGAGCTGTTCAAGAGCCCCGCCGGCGCCCACCAGTGGCGGCCGAAGGGCGGCGCCGGAGCGGGCACCGTACCCGACGCGCACGACCCGTCGAAGACCCACGCCCCGACGATGCTCACGACCGACCTGTCGCTGCGCATCGACCCGGCCTACGAGCAGATCTCCCGGCGCTTCCACGAGAACCCGGCCGAGTTCGCCGACGCCTTCGCCCGCGCCTGGTACAAGCTCACCCACCGTGACATGGGCCCGGTCGTGCGCTACCTCGGCCCCGAGGTCCCCTCCGAGACGCTGCTGTGGCAGGACCCGCTCCCCGCGGTGACCCACTCCCTCGTCGACGACGCGGACGTCGCCGCCCTCAAGGCCAAGGTCCTCGCCTCGGACCTCACCGTGTCCCAGCTCGTCTCCACCGCCTGGGCCGCGGCCTCCTCCTTCCGCGGCAGCGACAAGCGCGGCGGCGCCAACGGCGCGCGCATCCGCCTCCAGCCGCAGAGCGGGTGGGAGGTGAACAACCCCGACGAACTGGCGACGGTCCTGCGCACGCTGGACGGCATCCGGGAGACCTTCAACTCGGCCCAGACCGGCGGCAAGCAGGTCTCGCTCGCCGACCTGATCGTCCTCGCGGGCGGCGCGGGCGTGGAGCAGGCCGCCAAGGACGCCGGCGTCGAGATCCGGGTGCCCTTCGCACCGGGACGCGTGGACGCCTCGCAGGAGCAGACCGACGTGGAGTCCTTCGCCGCGCTGGAGCCGGCCGCCGACGGGTTCCGCAACTACCTCGGCAAGGGCAACCGCCTGCCGGCCGAGTACCTGCTGCTCGACAAGGCGAACCTGCTGAACCTCAGCGCCCCGGAGACCACCGTCCTCGTCGGCGGCCTGCGGGTGCTCGGGGCGAACCACCAGCAGTCGCCGCTCGGCGTCCTCACCACGACCCCCGGGTCGCTCACCAACGACTTCTTCGTCAACCTGCTCGACCTGGGGACGACCTGGAAGCCGACCTCCGAGGACGCGAACACCTTCGAGGCCCGCGACGACGCCACGGGCAAGGTCAAGTGGACCGGCAGCCGGGTCGACCTGGTCTTCGGGTCGAACTCCGAGCTGCGCGCGCTCGCGGAGGTCTACGCGAGCGACGACGCGAAGGAGAAGTTCGTCAAGGACTTCGTCGCCGCCTGGGACAAGGTCATGAACCTGGACCGGTTCGACCTCGTCTGATCCCCGGCGTCCGGGTCGGCCCGCCGTGACCGGCGGCCGGCCCGGAGCCCGGCGGGGCCCAGAGCGGGGCCAGTGGGCCCCGGGGTCCCGGCCCCCCCGGCCCGCCGCCGCGGGGCCGCGTTCACCCGGACGGCGGAGCAGCGGAAGCCGCCCGCGCCGTGCCGGGGCAGTCTGTGCGTAGGACCGCCACCACCGCACAGACGAGGACCGCGCCATGTCCCACAGCAGGCGTATCAGCATCATCGCGGGAACGGCAGCGCTGCTGCTGACGGCCACCGCCTGTTCGGGCCTGGGCCGGAGCACCGTCGGGATGCTCGAATTCCGCGGCCACGACTCGCCGCTCGAGGTGAGCTACATCAACACCTCGGTCAAGGGCTGCCAGAAGATCGGCCTGCCGAAGGGGGCGACCCACGTGGAGAACAACACCCTCGTGGACGTCGTCCTGTACCAGACGGAGGACTGCCGCAAACTCGACCGCGGCGACGGCACCTACGTGGGCACCACCCTCTCGAACGTCACGGCCCCCGAAGCCCTGCCCTGGCGCAGCTTCAGCGTCATCCACTGACGCAAGGCCGCCCCGTGGCGCAGGCCGCCGCCCGGGCGGGTCGGGCGACACGGCATGCTGGGGCGGTGTCCTCTCCTTCCACGCATCCCCAACCGACCGAATCCGCCGACCTGATGGTCGTGTGCGGGGACGACGGGCTCGCCCACCGGCTGGCCGCGGAGCTCCGCGACGTGTACGAGGAGCGGGTGACGCTGGTCGTGCCGGCCGCCCGCGAGGTGCGTCCCGGGGCGGGCGCCGGACCGGGCCGGACCCGCGCCCGGGTCGGGGCCGGGCGCGCGCTGCTGGGACGGTTTCCGGCCGCGCGGATCCGTACGGCCGTCGCGGACCGGGCCGTCGCGGACCGGGCCGTCGCGGACCGGGCCGCCGCGGGGGAGGTGCCCGTACCGGAACTGCGGGTGCTGGAGGCGCCCGCCCCCGACGAAGAGGCCCTCTCCGCCGCCGGGGTGGCCGGGGCGGCTGCGCTGGCACTCGTCTACGAGGACGACGAGACGAACGTACGGGCCGCCCTGATGGCCCGGCGGCTCAACCCCAGGCTGCGGCTCGTCATCCGCCTCTACAACCGCAAACTCGGCCAGCACCTCGAGGAGTTGCTCGACCAGGCGGCGCTCGTCGCGGAGCCCGGGCTCGACCGGCGGGGGCTCGACTCCGCCACGACCGTGCTCTCCGACGCCGATACGGCCGCCCCCGCACTCGTCGCCTCCGCCGTCGCCGGAACCAGCAAGGTGATCCAGGCCGACGGTCTGCTCCTGCGCGCGGTGGAACGCACACCTCCCGGCCCCGGCGAGGTGGCCGACCCGGGCCTGTGCACCCTAGCCCTGCTCTCCGCCACCGCCGTGGACCCGGCCGGCGCCGACGGATCGGAGCTCGGCGGCGACCGCGGACCTCAACTCCTCCCGGACGCCCGGTCCGTGGCGGCCGCGACCGGCCGGGGGATCGTCGCGCTGGAAGCCGTCTCCCACGCCGCGGCCGCGCCCGAGGGGAGGCGGCTGAACCAGGTCTCCCTGCCGGTGGGTTCACTGTTCTCCCGCAGGCTCCGCTGGTCGCTGGCCGGGATCACGGCCGCCGTCGGCGCCCTGGCCGTGGCCTCCTCCCTGGTCACGGGAGACACCCCGCTGCACGCCGTCTACCTGACCCTGCTCGACGTCTTCGCGATCAACGACCCCGCGCTCGACCAGCCCACCGAGCGGCAACTCCTGCAGATCCTGGCCGGGTTCGTCGGGCTGCTCCTGCTGCCGGTCCTGGTCGCGGCCGCGCTCGAAGCACTGGGCGCCTTCCGTACCGCCACGGCCCTGCGCAGGCCGCCGCGCGGGCTCTCCGGCCACGTCGTGCTGCTCGGCCTCGGCAAGGTCGGCGCCCGGGTGCTCGCCCGGCTGCGGGAGCTGGGCATCCCCGTCGTGTGCGTGGAGTCCGACCCCGGGGCCCGCGGGATCGCCCTCGCGCGCCGCCTGCACGTACCTGTCGTGCTCGGCGACGTCACCGACGAAGGGGTCCTGGAAGCCGCCCGGATCCACCGCGCCGACGCCCTGCTGGCGGTGACCAGCTCGGACACCACCAATCTGGAGGCCGCGCTCTACGCCCGCTCGGTGAAACCCGACGTACGGGTGGTGATGCGGCTGTACGACAACGAGTTCGCCACCGCCGTCTACCGCACCCTGCGCGAGGCCCACCCGGCGGCCCTCACCCGGAGCCGCAGCGTCTCCCACCTGGCCGCGCCCGCGTTCGCCGGGGCGATGATGGGCCGCCAGGTGCTCGGCGCGATCCCGGTGGAGCGCAGGGTGCTGGTGTTCGCGGTGCTGGAGGTGGCGGGCCACCCCCAGCTGGAGGGCCGCACCATCGCGGAATCGTTCCGGCCCGGTGCCTGGCGGGTGGTCGCCCTGGACACCGCCGCCCCGGCGAACCGCCGTCCCGGCCTCGCCACGGAACCCGGCTACGACACGGCCAGGCCGCCCACCCTGGTGTGGGACCTGCGCCCCGGCCACGTCCTGCGGCCCGAGGACCGCGTGGTCATGGCCGCCACCCGGCGCGGCCTGGCGGAACTGCTCGGCCGCGGGCAGGCCCGTACGGCCGGGGCCGGGGCCGCGGACACCGGACCGGGTCAGCCCGGCTGATCCCGCGGCAGGACCTGGTGCGAGCCGTGCCCGGCGGCGTCGACGTGCACCACGTGGCCGCCCACCCGCACGGTCTGGGTGCCCGCCGCGAGCCAGCAGCCGGTGGGGCCCTGGGCATCGGGCAGCGGGGACCACACCTCCAGGAAGGTGCTGCCGTCGAGGTTGG
This sequence comes from Streptomyces sp. GL_141, assembly GCF_057834385.1. Taxonomy (NCBI): domain Bacteria; kingdom Bacillati; phylum Actinomycetota; class Actinomycetes; order Kitasatosporales; family Streptomycetaceae; genus Streptomyces; species Streptomyces sp. GL_141. Next base: position 637,614 of record NZ_CM174402.1, on the reverse strand, counting down.
TGCCCGTTTCGATCAGGCGCTCGCCGTCGGGCGCAGGACTCCGACGTCGTGGCCGGGGGCGCCGACGTGGTGGTGGAAGGTGATCTCCCGGCCGTCGTAGGAGGTGGTTCCGGCGAACCCGCGGCTGTCCGCGTACAGGCTGCCGGTCTGGAGCCACACGACGTGCTCGGTCTCCCGGAGCGGGCCGCCGTCCCGGCTGATGCCGGCGCGGAGCCACGCACCACGGCGGGGCGCGTCCACGGCCGGGGCCTCGGGCACGGTCGGCAGGGCGGTGTGGTTCTCCATGGACCCACGGTAACGGCGGAGCCGGCCGTGTGCCGGGTCCGGCGACGGCACCGCACCGCCCCGCGCCACAACCCCGGTTCCGGAGCGCGGTGGGCGGCTGTCGTAGCATCGCGACCATGCAGCCACTCCGCGCCCTCCGCCGTGCCACGGCCGTCGCCGCGGGCGTCGTGACGGTGCTGCTGCTCGTCTGCGGCGGGCTGTTCACGCATCCCGCATCCGCGGGGGACGCGGCGGGGATGCGGATGGCCCGGGGGCCGCTGACGGGGTCGTCGCACGCCATGGCCGGGACTCCGTCGATGGCCGGGATGCCCAGGATGGACATGGGCGCGGGACCGGCCCTGCGCATGGATCCGGTTCTTGGCGCGGTCGCGCCCAAGGCCATGGCCGCGGCCCCCGACGCGGGCCCGGGAACGGGTCCCGGTGCGGGCCCGGACGCAGGCCCCGGAACGGTCCCCGCCGTGGGCCCGGGTACGGGCCCCCGCAGCGGCCCGGAGAGTGGTGCGGGCTCGGGGGACGGCGGGGGGTGTTCCGCCTTCGGGCAGGACTGTCCGCTGGCTTCGGCGTACGCGCCCAGCGTGCCCGCCGGGGACCTTGCCGGCTCCGCCGCGGCGGGGGCGCCGTCCGCGGCGGACGGCCGGCCGGGGCCCGTGCCGCCCCCGGAGTGCTCCCGCCCGAGAGCGCCCGATCTCGACTCCCTCTGCGTCAGCCGGACCTGACCGGCCCCGCACCCGTAGCCGCCCGCACGCCGGGCGGCCGGGGTGCTTCGCCGTGTCCCGATCGACCGCGACGTACAGGGAGTCCGTTCCCCATGGCTTCATCCACCGCGTTGTTCGTCACCGGTGTCTCCACCGGTCTGCTCGCCGGCGGCGCGTCCTGCGCCGCCGTCCAGGGAGGCCTGCTCGCCGGGGCCGTCGGCCGCCGGTCCACCGAGTGGTCCGAGGAGAGGTGGCGCCGCAGCGGCCTCTTCGCCCCCGTCGGGGCCTTCCTCGGGGCCAAGCTCCTCTCCCACACCCTCCTCGGCGCCGCCCTCGGCCTGATCGGAGCCGCGGTCCAGCCCGGTCCGCGCACCCGCGCCGTGCTGATGCTGGCCGCGGGCGTGCTGATGGTGCTGTTCGCCCTCGACATGTTCGGAGTGCGCGCGGTACGCCGCTTCGTGCCGCGCACGCCCGCCTCCTGGGGCCGCCGGGTCCGCCGGTCGGCCAAGTCCACGGCCGTCACCACCCCGGCCGTACTCGGCTTCCTGACCGTGCTGATCCCCTGCGGGGTGACCCTGAGCGTCGAGCTCCTCGCCGTCACCTCCGGCGGCCCGCTCGCGGGAGCGGCCGTCATGGCCGGCTTCGTCCTCGGGACCGGTCCGCTCTTCGCCGCCCTCGGCTTCTTCCTGCGCTCCGCCGCCCGGTTGTGGCAGGGGCGGCTGACCCTGGCGACGGCCGTCGTGGTGCTGCTCGTCGCGGTGTGGACCCTCGGCAGCGGGCTGCGGCTCGGCGGCTGGTGGCCCGCCGGAGCCCCGGCGGCGGTCGCCGTCGAGGTGGCGCCCCAGACGGTGGTGCTCAACCCGGACGGCACGCAGACCGTGACCATCCGGGCCCGTACGAACGCGTACGCCCCGGCCGCCGTCACGGCGAAGGCCGGGGTCCCCACCACCCTGGTCGTCGCCACGCAGGGGACGGGCGGCTGCGTCCGCGCCTTCGTCATCCCCGACCTCGGCATCCAGAAGATCCTCCCCACGACCGGGAGCACCGGCATCGACCTGGGCGCCCGGCGGCCGGGGACGCTCGAGTACAGCTGCGGCATGGGCATGTACGGCGGCCTGATCACCTTCGAGAGCCAGGAGGGCGCCTCGTGAAGGAGCGCATGGAGTTCACCGTGACCGGCATGCACTGCGACAGCTGCGGACTGCTGATCGACGACGAGGTGGAGGAGCTGGCGGGAGTGGTCGCCAGCGCGACGAGCGTCCGCACGGGCCGCACCGTCGTCGATACGGACCGGCCCGTCGACCCCGCGGCCGTCATCGCGGCGATCGCCTCCGCGGGATACCCGGCGGAACGCGCGCGGTAGCCCGAACGGGCCTCAGCCGGCCCCGGCTCCGGCCCCGGACCCGGCGGCCCCGGCTTCGGCCGCGAGTGCGTCGAGCAGTTCGCGTTCGCGTCCGGGGCCGAGGCCCGCGCGCCGGGTCCGGTCCAGGCCCTGGGCCCGCTCCCAGCGCAGGGTGTCGGCCAGCAGCCCGGACCGCGGGCGGTGGCGCAGACCCGCCGCCCGCGCCGCCGCCCCGCTCCGTGCCGCCCAGCCCTCCCAGCCCTTCTCGACCACCCACATCGGCAGCGAACCGGGGCCCATGTACTCGGCCACGCCGTGGGCGAGCAGCCACTCGGAGCCGGCGGGGACCACCGGACCGGTGTGCCCCCCGGCCGCCCGGGACAGCTCGATCCACCGCGCCAACGGAACCACCGGGCCGACCGCGTCGTAGGTGCCGGTGGTTCCGTTCGCCGCGCAGTCGAGGAGCCAGTCGGCGAGGTCCCGTACGTCCACGGCCTGGGTGGCGAGGTCCGGTTCGTCGGGGACCAGCATCGGCCCCACCGGATCGGCCGCGGCGCGGGCCGCCCAGTAACCGGAGCGGTCACTGTGATCGCCCGGGCCGCCGATCAGGCCGGCGCGGGCGATCAGCAGCCGGTCGCCGACGGCGGCCGCGGAGGCCCGCTCGCAGGCGACCTTGGCCTCGCCGTACACCGAGCGGTCGGCCTCGCCCGCCTCGGCCGGGGCCAGCAGGGCCGCGGACTCGTCGGCGTCCGGGGCCGCGTGGGAGGCGTAGGCGCTGATGGAGGAGACGTAGGTCCAGTGCCCGGCCCGGTCCGCGAGCGCGGCCAGCGCCCCGCGGACGAACCCCGGCTGCCAGGACACCTCGACGACCGCGTCCCACGTGCGGTCCAGGAGGGGTTCGTACGCCGAAGGGCCGTGCCGGTCGGCCACCACGAGAGCGGCCCCGTCCGCGACGGGGCCGCTCTCGCCGCGCGCCAGGCACGTCACCCGGTGACCCCGCCCGATCGCCTGCCGGGACAACTCCCGGCCCAGCCATGCCGTTCCGCCCAGAATGAGGATCTCCATGGCGCCAGCCAAGCACCACCCGCACCGGATGCCGAGGCCGGTTCGCCGACAGCGGAGGACTCTTCCCCCCGCTCCCCTCGGCCCCCGGCCGTCCGTCCGCCCCGCCGTCCGTCCGCCCCGCGGTCCGTTCGCGCCTTCCCGGGGCGCCGTGACCTACGATCTTGCTGCCCCGGGCGGGCCCGCCGCACGCACGGGCGGCACTGAGAGCAAGGACTGACATGCCGAACGGTTTCAAGGGCGTCCCGCCCACCACCCTCGCCGACTTCCTGGGCCGCGAGCAGGTCATGGACATCGGCATCCGGCCGCTGTGGGACGCGCCGCGCGTCGCGGGACCCGCCTACACGGTGCGGTGCGAGCCCGGCGACAACCTGATGCTGCACGCGGCCATCTACCGCGCCGAGCCCGGCTCGGTCATCGTCGTCGAGTCGGGTGACCTGGACCACGCGCTCGCCGGCGGCAACGTGTGCGCCGTTGCCCAGCGCCGGGGCATCGCCGGGTTCGTGCTCGACGGACTCCTGCGCGACCTCGCGGAGGTGCGCGCGGCGGGCTTCCCGGTCTTCGCCCGCGGTGTCATCCCCATCCCGGGCGGCAAGAAGAAGCTCGGCTCCCTCGGCGATGCCGTGCGGGTCGGCGGAGTGACCGTCCACCCCGGGGACATCGTGGTCGCCGACGAGGAGGGCGTCGTCGTCACCCCGGCCGCCCGGCAGGACGAGATCCTGCGGGCCGCCCTGGACAAGCTGGAGAAGGAGGCGGGGGAGTCCCTGGACGCCTGGGAGGAGCAGCACCGCGCGCGCATCGAGAAGGCGCTGGGCGGCCTCGGTTTCACCGGCTGACCGCACGCGCGCCGGCTGACCGCACGGAGACCGGGCCCCCGCGTCAAGGACCCGTCAGGGCCCCCGCGTTCCGCGTCAGGAGCCCGTCAGGAGTCCGCCGGGGGAGGGCCGAAAGCCCCTTCGCCGCCGTTCCCTTGAGGAGTCGGAGCAGCGGACGGGGAGGACGGCGCAGTGCGGGGACGAGTCGTGGTGGGGGTGTACGGATCCCTCGGGAGCCTGACGGCATTGCACGCGGCGCACGCCGAGGCCCGGGCGCGGGAGGCGGAACTGTGGGTCGTACTGGCCTGGCAGCCGCCGCTCGGCGGACCGGGCGCCCGGCGCGACGGGGGAGGGACCGCGCTGCTCACCGCCTCGCGGGAGGCGGCGGTCGAGCGCTTGCGGGAGGTCCTCGACACCGCCTTCGGGGGAGCACCGCCGGGCGTGACCCTGGCCGGGCTGGCGGTCCGGGGCACCCCGGGCGCGGCCCTGGTGGGGACCGTCCGGGACTCCGGCGACCTGCTCGTGGTGGGTACGGGGCCGCGCGCCCCGCTGCTGCGCGCACTGCGGCCCTCGGTGTCCCGGTACTGCCTGAGGCGCGCGCCCTGTCCCGTACTGGCCGTGCCGCCCGGTCCGCTGCGCGCCGACCTGGACGCCGTGCGCCGCCGCATCGTGTGGCGGCGGACCCTGGACGCGGGAGACCTGGTCCGGTGGGCGGCGTGACCCGGACCGGGCCCCGTGCCTTCCGTACGCGGCCGCCGCCACACCGGGTGCGGCCGAGCTCAGGCCCGGCCGTCGCCGCCCTGCCGGTCGCCGCCGCCCTGGGGGGCCGTCAGCAGGACCTCGCGCAGCCGGGCGACCAGCGCGGAGGCGCTCTCCGGCTCCTCACCGGCCCCCTCGGGGCGGGGCGCATCGCCCGACAGCTGGTCGAGGTTGTCGGAGAGGGCGTCGGCGTAGGCCTGCTCCTTCTCCACCATTCCGCCGGGCTGGCGCAGCCCGATGGTGACCTCGATGGCCTTGCCGATCAGTGCGGTCATCACGAACGAGAACAGCCCGAGCACCACCGTGGCGGTGAGCTGCTTGCTCAGCAGGTCCCAGGAGCCGCCGTAGAAGAGGCCCTTGTGGCCCGTCAGCGTCCCGGTCGCGCAGAGGCCGGCCATGACCATGCCGACGATGCCGCCCCAGCCGTGGATGCCCACCACGTCCAGGGTGTCGTCCACGCCCAGCCGGTACTTCCAGCTGATCGCGAACGCGCAGGTCAGCCCGGCGAGGAAGCCGATGATGGTGGCCCATACCGGGCTCACCCCGCCGGCCAGCGGGGTCATGGCGACGAGTCCGGTGACGGCGCCCATGCACATGTCGAGCAGGCCGACCTGCCGGGTGCGCCACCAACTGGTCGCCGCCCAGCCGGCCATCGCCGCGCCCGCCGCGAGCTGACTGTTGAGGAAGGCCATCGCGGCGCCGCCCGGGGTCTCCAGGGAGGAACCGGTGTTGAAGCCGAACCAGCCGAACCACATGAGGGACAGCCCGATGACCACGAGCGGCAGGTTGTGCGGCCGGATGCCCTGGCGGTCGAAGTCCGCCCGCTTGCCCGCGACGATGGCGAGGGCGAGTCCGGCGGCCCCCGATCCGATCTCCACGACGGTGCCGCCGGAGAAGTCGACGGCGCCGAGCTGCTTGGAGACCCAGCCTTCCGGGTCGAACACCCAGTGGGCCATGGGGATGTAGACCAGCAGGGTCCACGCGATGACGAAGGCGATCCAGCCGCCCATCTTCGCGCGGCCCGCGATGGAGCCGGCGATCAGGGCCACGGTGACGACCGCGAAGGACAGGTGGAAGACCACGAAGGTGACCGTGGGCACGGACCCGGTCAGCGACTGCGCGTCGATCCCGCGCAGGAAGGCGTGGTCGAGCGTGCCGATGACCCCGAGTCCGCCGGCGTCCGGGCCGAAGGCCAGGGAGTACCCGATCGCGAACCAGAGCACGGTGACGATGACCATGCAGAAGAAGATCATCTTCAGCATGGCGACGATCTGGCCCGTGCGGACCATGCCGCCGTAGAAGAAGGCCACTCCGGGAGCCATCAGCAGGACCAGGGCCGTGGCCATCATCAGCCAGGACGCGTTGCCGGAGTCGGCGACGGTGGGTGCGGCGGAGACCGCCGATACGGTGGAGGCAATCGTGTGCGCGGTCACTTGTCACGCTCTCGTCGGTCCAGTACGGATACGATCTCGGCGAGCAGCGCGGCGTCCTGCTGCTCCGACGTGCCCTTGGCCGCGCCCACCGCGGCGGGCGCGCGGGGCGCGGCCGCGGCTCCGCCGATGCGGTCGCGGATCTCGTCCAGGGTCTCGTTGTCGTAGGCGACCTCCTCGTCCCGGCCGGGTACGTTCTCGTACTCCTCCGAGGTGCGGAAGCCGACGGCCTTGTCGATCGCCTTGGCGATGAGCCAGGTCATGGCGAAGGCGAAGCAGCCGACCGCAAGAACGCCGACGGCCTGACGCCACAACTGGTCCAGGCCGCCCCCGTAGAAGAGGCCCTTCTTGCCGCTCATCGCGGCCGTCGCGAAGAAGCCGATCGACAGGACGCCGACGATCCCGCCCCAGCCGTGCACGCCGACCACGTCGAGGGTGTCGTCGACACCGATCTTGAACTTCATGTTGATGGCGAAGCAGCAGACCACACCGGCGGTGAAGCCGATGATCAGCGCGCCGAGCGGGGAGACCTCGCCGCAGGCAGGGGTGATGGCCACCATGCCGGCGACCGCCGCTGAGGCCACGCCCAGCATCTCCACATGGCCCAGGCGCCACTTCTCGATGATCGGCCAGCCGATCATCGCGCCCGCGGCGGCCAGTTGGGTGTTGAAGAAGGTGGTCGGGGCGCTGCCCTCGACCTGGAGCGCGGAGCCCGCGTTGAAGCCGAACCAGCCGAACCACAGCAGCGCCAGACCGATGATGACCAGGGGCAGGTTGTGCGGGCGGATCGTCTCGCGCTCGAAGTCCTTGCGCTTGCGCAGCACGATGGCCACCGCGAGGCCCGAGGCGCCCGAGCTGAGCTCGACGGGCAGACCGCCGGCGTAGTCGAGCGCGCCCAGGGACTTGTTGATCCAGCCGTCGGGGGCGAACACCCAGTGCGCGGTGGGCACGTAGACCAGCATGGTCCAGGCGACGACGAAGACCAGCCAGCCCTTCATGGTGGCGCGGCCCGCGATCGAGCCGCTGATCAGCGCCACCGTGATGATCGCGAAGGACATCTGGAAGCAGGCGAAGATCACCGTCGGGATGGAGCCGTGCAGGGAGTCCATCCCGATGCCCCGGAAGAAGGCGTGGTCGAGATTGCCGATCATGCCGCCGCCGGCGTCCTTGCCGAAGGCGAGGGAGTAACCGACCGCGACCCACAGGATGGTCACCAGCGACAGGCAGGCGAAGCTCATCTTGAGCATCACCAGCACGTGCTTGGTTTGGACCATGCCCCCGTAGAAGAAGGCGAGGCCGGGGGTCATCAGCAGCACCATGGCGGTGCTCGCCATCATCCAGGCGGTATTACCCGTATCGTAGCCACTGGGCATCTGGTGGAGCTCTCTCTGGTCGTGAACAGGCAGGAGGGGGTGGGTAGTTCAGGTCTTGCGCAGATCCGGTGCGGGTACGCCGATCAGCCTGCGCCGCACCGCGTCCCAGACGGCCCCGAGCGCCCGGGTCACGGGCTCGGTGTGCTCCCCGAGCACCCGCACCCAGGCCCCGCAGTCCTGCGGCAGCACGCTGACCCCGTACGGGAGTCCGCGGTCGGCCAGGGTCTCGTGCAGCAGGTCGGCGAGCTCGCGGGCGGGGGCGAGCGGGCTGACCGCGAAGAAGCAGGCCATCACGGAACGGCCGGCCAGCACGGCAGGCCCGTCAACGGAGCCGGAGCTGCCCCCGGCCCCGCCCGGCTCCAGTCGTACGGTGTCCAGTGCCACCAACTCGCCGCCCGGTCGGCGCAGTTCGAGGTCGGAGGCGAAGACCTGGTAGGCGTTGCGCTCGCCGTGCGCCAGCCGGCCGGTCAGGACGGTCTCGCTCGCCAGCACGGTGGCCGTGGGGTCGGCGGTGATCACCGTGCGCTGGTAGAAGCGCGAGTCGACGTAGGGGATGACCGGGTCCGGCAGGTATTCGACGTACGCGTCCGGGCCGGCGGTCAGGAAGGTCTGGGCGACGGCGTAGTCGTGCTCCATCCGGTAGACCTTGGTGGCCGCCTGCGTGGTGACGTGCCCCGAGGTGCCGGGGCCGAAGGACAGGTCGGTGCGCAGCCGGTCGGCCTGGATGATCCCGCCGCCCGTGGACATCAGGAAGGTGATGGGCAGGTCGGGGCGGTGCGGGTCGAAATAGAGCGGCCGCATGATCTGGAGCGGGGACTTCTGGTAGTGCCGCACCAGCTCCGTGCGCCCGCCGACCTGCTCGAAGCCCAGCTCCAGCAGCCCCACCTTGCCGGGGCGCCCGACACCGAGGGTGTCGGGCACCGAGGAGTGCCGCAGGACCTCCAGGGGGACGCGCGGCGGTTCGTAGTGCGCGGCCTCCAGGCGTGCGGGCGGCAGGAGGGTGCGGGACGGAGTGCGGGGCGAGGCGTGGGGCGGATCCGCCACGACGCTCACGCCGGTACCCGGCGGAAGGACTCGATGAAGCTGGCCACGTCCTCCAGGCCCTGCCCGGTCAGGCAGTTGGTCAGGACCACCGGGCGCCCCTCGCGCACGCGGTGCGCGTCGGACTCCATGACGCCGATGTCGCAGCGGACGTACTGGGCGATGTCGATCTTGTTGATCACGAGCATGTCGGACTCGGTGATGCCCGGACCGCGCTTGCGGGGCATCTTCTCGCCCTCCGCGGTGTCCAGGACGAAGAGGAACAGGTCGACCAGGACCGGGCTGAAGGTGAGGGTGAGGTTGTCGCCGCCCGACTCGTAGAGCAGGGTGTCGACATCGGGGAACCGCTCCAGCATCTCGGCGCCCGCGGCCAGGTTCATCGTCGGGTCGTCGCGCACGGCGGTGTGCGGGCACGCGCCGGTCTCCACGCCCACGACGCGCTCGGGGTCGAGCACCCCGGCCAGCGTGCGGCGGACCTGGCGGGCGTCCTCCTGGGTGTAGATGTCGTTCGTGATCACGGCGGGCCGGTGGCCGCGCGCGATCAGCACCGGCACCAGGGCCTCGATCAGTGCCGTCTTGCCGGAGCCGACGGGGCCGCCGACACCGACGCGCAGGACGTTGTCCTCGGTCATCAAAGTCACACACCTTATGTAAAAGACGACTTGAGAAAGGGAGCGGAGCCGGGCGCCGGGCTATGTCGCGAACAGCCGTGCCTCGGCCCGCTCGTGACGGCCCGACATCACGTCCGCCATCGGAACGCACCCGCCCAGATCGGCGAGTTCACGGCGCAGGGCCGCCCCCGCCACCTCCTCGATGACGGGTGCGATCCCGCGCAGCACCACCTGCGCCTTGCGGTGGTCCGTGAGCCGCAGCCGCAGCGCGGCCCCGGTGAAGCTGGCCGCGTAGGCGAACAGATCGCTCACGACGGCCTGTTCGGCCGGAACGCCGGCGGCCGCGTATGCGACCCCGGCGGCCACGGCCTGCGATCCGGGAGCCTGCTTGGCCGCCACGAGCTCCGCGTACCGTTCGAGGGGCTCCCCGCCGATGCACTCGCGGGCGAGGTCCAGCAGCTGGCGGCCGGTACGGGTGGCGGCGCGGCGCAGCCCCTCGTTCAGCTTGGCCGCGTTCAGCCGCCGGTCGGTCTCGGCCAGGGCCTCCCAGTCACCGGCCAGCGCGGCCCGGTGGGCCAGCGCCAGCGCGGTGGCGTCGGAAGGCCCCACCGCGTGCCGCAACAGGTCGGCCAGGAGTCCCGGTACGCCCTCGGGGGTCACGGCCTTGGCCTGGGCGTAGCCCTCCAGGCCGTGGGAGAGGGTGTAGAAGCCGCTGGGGAAGGCCGAGTCGGTGAGCTGGAGGCTGACCAGCAGGGCTTGTACCGGCGTCACCGCCGCGGGGTTCACGGCCTGATCGGCTGCGTTCATGCCAGGTAGAACAGGTGGTTCAGGGGCAGTTCACGGGCCGGCTCGATGGTGGCCGGCACCCCGTTGAGGGTGACCTTGTAGGTCTCCGGGTCGACCGAGATGACCGGGAGGGCGTCGTTGCGGACCATGTGCTGCTTGCCGACGGTGCGGCAGTGCCTGACCGGCAGGACCTTGCTGTCCAGGCCCAGCTTCTGCGGGACGCCCAGATCGATCGCGGCCTGCGACATGAAGGAGACCCGGGTGGCCTGCTTGGCCTTGCCGTAGGCGCCGAACATCGGCCGGTAGTAGACCGGTTGCGGGGTCGGGAGCGAGGCGTTGGGGTCGCCCATCAGCGCCCAGTTGATCAGTCCGCCCTTGATGACCATCTTCGGCTTGGCGGCGAAGGAGCCGATCGGCCACAGCACGATGTCGGCGAGCTTGCCCGTCTCCAGGGAGCCGATGTGCTCGGCGGTGCCCGTGGCGATCGCCGGGTTGATCGTGATCTTGGCGAGGTAGCGCAGGGCGCGGAAGTTGTCGTTGCGCTCGGTGTCGCCGTCGAGCTTGCCGCGCTGGTCCTTGCAGTGGTGCGCGGTCTGGAAGGCGCGGGTCCAGGACTCGCCGATGCGGCCCATGGCCTGGGAGTCGGAGGAGAAGATCGAGATGACCCCCTCGTCGTGCAGCACGGTCTCGGCGGCGATCGTCTCGGCGCGCACGCGCGAGTCCGCGAAGGAGACGTCCTCGGGGATGTCGTGCGACAGGTGGTGACAGACCATCACCATGTCGAGGAGCTCGTCGACCGAGTTCACCGTGTACGGCAGCGTCGGGTTGGTGGAGGAGGGCAGGACGTTGGGCTCGCCCGCCACCCGCATGATGTCGGGGGCGTGGCCACCGCCCGCGCCCTCGGTGTGGAAGGTGTGGATGGTGCGCCCGTCGATGGCCGAGCGGGTGTCCTCGAAGAACCCGGACTCGTTCAGGGTGTCCGTGTGCACCGCGACCTGTACGTCGTAGGCATCGGCCACGTCGAGGGCCTTGCTCAGCGCGGCCGGGGTGGTGCCCCAGTCCTCGTGCACCTTCAGGCCGCAGACGCCCGCCTCGACCTGCTCGATCAGGGCTTCCGGCAGCGAACCGTTGCCCTTGCCCAGCAGGCCGACGTTGACCGGCAGGTCCTCGGACGCCTGGTACATGCGGCCGATGTTCCACGGACCCGGGGTGCAGGTGGTGCCGTTGGTGCCGTCGGAGGGGCCGGTGCCGCCGCCGATGAGGGTGGTGATGCCGTTGGACAGGCCGTGCTCGGCCTGCTGCGGGGCGATGAAGTGGATGTGGCTGTCGATGCCGCCGGCCGTGGCGATCATGTGCTCGCCCGAGATGACCTCGGTGCCGGGCCCGATGACCAGCTTGGGGTGGACCCCGGACTGGGTGTGAGGGTTGCCGGACTTGCCGAGGCCCGCGATGAACCCGTCCTTGATGCCGAGGTCGCCCTTGACCACGCCCAGGATCGCGTCCATGACCACCACGTTGGTGATGACCAGGTCCAGGGCCCCCTGCAGGTTGGTGGCCTGCGGGTCCTGCGCCATGCCGTCGCGGATGCCCTTGCCGCCGCCGTAGACGGCCTCGTCGCCGTAGTGGCCCTCGTTGTGGTCCTTCTCGACCTCGATGACCAGGTTGGTGTCCGCCAGGTGGAAGCGGTCGCCGACGGTCGGCCCGAACAGGTCGGTGTACTGCTTGCGGCTCAGGACAGCCATCGCTACTTGTCGCCCTTCTTGGAGGTCTTGGACTTCTTGGCGGCCGCGGTCTTGGCGGGTGCCTTGGCGGCGGGCTTCGCGGCCGGCTTCGCGGCGGGCTTCGACGCCGGCTTCTTCGGGGCCTCCACGGCCGGCGCGGCGGCCTGCGCGGCCGCGGCCTGCTGGGCCGACTCCACACGCGCTCCCAGGAATCCGAGCTCGACGGCCCTGTTCATGGCGCGGACGCGGGTGTCGGTGGAACCGAGGCCGCCGTTGGTCAGCGAGCTGAAACCGATCAGCCGGCCGTGGCCGCTGTACGCGGTGAGTTCGACCTCGCGGGTGTCGCCCGGCTCGAAGCGGACGCCGGTGCCGGCGGGGAGGTCGAGGTGCATGCCGTAGGAGGCGTTGCGGTCGAAGTCGAGGGCTCGGTTCACCTCGAAGAAGTGGTAGTGCGAGCCGACCTGGACGGCACGGTCACCGGTGTTGGAGACGGTGACCTTGGCCTTGCGGCGGCCGGCGTTGATCTCTACGGTGCCTTCGCCGTAGAGGTATGAGACGCCACCTGACATGGTGGTACTTCCCTTCCTTCGGTTCAGTGGGGGGAATGGCCGTGCGGGTGGCCGTGACCGTGACCCCGGCCGTCCGCGCGGCGGTGGCTCTCGCCGTGAGCGTGGGTGTGCGCGTCCGTGTGGTGTGCGTCCGGGTCCGCGTCGTGGTGGTGGTCCCCGCCCGGGCCGTGGGAGTGCGCGTACCCGTGCCCGTGCTCGGCGTCCAGGCCCTCGGCCACGCCGTCCCGACCGTGGGCCAGCCGGTGCAGCGCCTCCTGCGTGCGGGCCCGTACGACCTGGGCGATCGCCGCGTCAGACAGCAGCGGACCGGTGTCCAGGACCCCGGCCGGTAGCTCGCTGGGCGGGGCGAACGCGGCCCGGACCAGGGAGACGTGGCCGGCGCCGAGACGGCGGCACCGCTCCGCGCCCTCCGCCAGGTCCGGGTCACCGCCGTCGAAGGCGACCTCGACCCAGCGGTGGTGCCCGTACTGGCGCACCAGCCGGGCCACCCGGAACAGGTCGGCGTCCTCGAAGGGACCCGCGGCGGGTGCGGTGACCAGAACGGCGGAGGTGTCGGGAGCCTCGCGCACCGCCTTCAGGGCGGCGGTACGGAGCCACGCCGTGAGGTGGTCCACGGTGGCGAAGGGGGGCGCCAGCACGAGCCGCCCGGGCTCCTCCCCCCGGCTCAGCCAGCGCAGCGCGCGGGCGCAGTCGGCGATCAGCCCGGGGTCGCGCCCCAGCGTCATCGGGACCACGCACACCGGCTCGGGCGAGGCGGCGAGCGCCGCGCGCACGGCTTCGGCCAGCGGTCGGCCGGGGTGCGCGGCGCCCGCCGCGGCGCCGCCCTCGTGACCGCCGGCCAGGACGACGCAGGCCGCCGATTCCGGTGCCCGGCCCGGCCGTTCGGGTGCGATGGCCGCCACCGCTCAGGCGCCGACGGGGTCGTGGCAGGAGACGAGCTTGGTGCCGTCCACGAAGGCGGCCTCGACCTGGAGCAGCGGAAGCATCTCCCGTACGCCCTTCATGACGTCGGCGGCGGAGACGATCTGCTTGCCGAGCTCCATGCACTCCGCGACGGTCCTGCCGTCGCGGGCACCCTCGAGGATGCCCTCGCTGATCAGGGCGCAGGCCTCGCTGTAGTTGAGCTTGACGCCCCGGTCCCGCCGCTTGCGGGCCAGGTCGGCCACGACGTAGATCCAGAGCTTGTCCATCTCACGGGGAGCGAGATTCATCGGTCACTCACTTTCGGCTCTCAAGGTGGTTCAGGTGCTGCTCGTGGTGCTGGTGCCGCCGGCGGTGCCAGTGCGGCCGTTCTTGCTGCGGCGGCGCCGGCTGAGGTGGTGTCAGGTCCGTTGCAGCCGGGGGATCTGGGGGACGGCGGCGACGAAGACGACCGTGGTCAGGACGAACGGCCAGGTGAAGGTGTGGCCGCCGAACGGGGCGAAGAAGGCGGTCATCGCGGCCGTGAGTCCGGTCGCCGCCGCGGCGCCCAGGACGGCGAACGCGAAGCTCCAGTGGGAGCGGACGAGGAAGACGCCGCACAGGGCCATCGCGACGAGCACGCTGCTGTAGCCCATGAGCCCCTGCGAGACCCCCTCGGACGGTGAACCCATCGCCCAGGCGACGAAGATGGCCGTGACGCTGCCGACGCAGGCCATGACCCCGGCGACCCGGCTGGCCACGAAGATGCCCGCGAGGAAGATCAGGCCGACGTACCACTGCGGCATGAAGAAGATCTGGCCGACGTTGGCGAAGAAGGCGCGCCAGAGCTGGCCCCAGTCCAGCTCCGTGGTGCCGCTGGCGGCCCCGGGCAGCGCCGCCAGATCGGGGCCGGTGTGCCACACCCGGGAGAAGCTGGGCGCCGCGATGGTCATGACGCTCGCGATGATGCAGAACGGCGCGGTGAACGTGGGGATGTTCCAGGTGTCGAGGACGGTGGCCAGCGCCGAGGTGACGACCACCACCGTGATGCTGCCGCCGATCGCGAGCAGCAGCGTGGACAGGTGGTCCCACCCGAGGAAGACGGCGAACCCGAGCGAGACGAGCGTGCCGTTGAAACCGCGCAGGCCGGCCGAGACGATCTCGCGGTCGATGCCGAACGCGTAGGCGGTGGCGGTGCCGACGACCGCGCCGAGGAGGCCGTAGAGGGCGTACTGCCAGCCGGCGGCGGCCAGGGCGGCCAGGAAGAAGATGCCCGTGATCGCGCTCGGCATGAAATCGACCTGGGCGACACCGCGCAGGACTTCCTGGATGAAGCTCGCGGGTTGGGCGGGAGGGGCCTGGCGTGCGGGCTCCGTTTCCAAGGCCTGCATTTCATTCTCCCATGTGCAAAAAGAGAGGGCCCTGAAGGGCCCGTTAATCGGCGGTGCGTTGACGACGACAGTACCGGTGAATCGGATCAATTCCGCCTGGGCGTGGGCGTGTCGGGATATGCCGGAGAATGCGGCCGGGTTGTCATAAATGTGTTCGTCATTCCCGCCTTTGTGGAGGGAAATAGGATCGGAATATCGAATATCGAATGGTGGGGGAGGGGTCCTTCATCGCGCCCGGAAGGGTCATCGCCGCCGCCGCGATGGCGCGCCGCGGCGGCCCGGCCCGCCCCGGTGGTGTCCCTTGGCAGGGTGCGAGTCCTTGCGGGTGCCCGGTGGTGGGCCGAGCTGTCGCCGGCCGCCGGCGCCGCCGTCATGGCGGCCGGGATCATCTCGGCCGGCCTGCACCTGATCGGCCGGGACGCGCTGTCCATCGCCGCACTGGTCGTCTCCGCCGCGCTGTGGCTCGTCCTCGCCGCCGACTTCACCGCCCGGCTCCTGGGTGACCGCCGGCGGTTCCGCGCCGAGGCCGACACCCCGGCCGCCCTCACCGCCGTGGCCGCCACGACCGTGCTCGGCGCCCGGCTCTCGCTCCTCGGATGGCAGCCCGTGGCCTTCGGGCTGCTGGTGCTGGCCGCCGCGCTCTGGCCGGGACTGCTGGTCGCCGTACTGCGGCACTGGGGCTACCGGATGCCCGGTGCGGCGTTCCTCGTCTGCGTGGCCACCCAGGGGCTCGCCGTCCTGGCGGGCACCCTGGCCGCCCCGACCGGCCGCGACTGGCTCGGCCGGGCCGCGCTGGCCGCCTTCTGCCTGGGGCTGCTGCTCTACGCCGAGGCCCTCGTGCGCTTCGACTTCCGCCAAGTGGTCTCGGGCGCGGGCGACCACTGGGTGGCCGGCGGGGCGCTCTCCATCACCGCCCTCGCCGGATCCGGGCTCACGGCGTCACCGCTGTGGTCGGGATGGGCGCACGCGGGGCTCCGTACCGTCACCCTGGCGGCCCTCGGCCTCTCCCTGGCCTGGTACGCCGTGCTCCTCACCGCCGAGGCGGTCCGGCCGAGGCCCCACTACGACATCCGGCGCTGGTCGAGCGTGTTCCCGCTCGGCATGACGGCGACCGCCTGCCTCTCGGCGGCCGCCCCGACCGGGGTGCACTGGCTGCGGCCCCTCGGTGCGGTGCTGCTCTGGGTGGCGGTGGGGGCGTGGGTGCTGACCTTCGTGGCATTCCTCGTGGAGCGCGGACAGGACCGTCCGCGGAAGTGAGGGTGCGGGAATGGGGGCGGCGGTGGATCGAAATGCGTGACCGGAGACCGGAACGCCATCGCGGAAACGCCGGCCTGGGAACGCCGCCGCCGAAAGCCCGACTTCGTATCGGCGCCGCCGGGGAATTCCGTTGCGTACGGCCGGAAAGGCCTTGCGGGCATGGAGTGACGGCTGAACACGCCCGCCGTGGAGGGTGCTTGCAGGGCCGACCTGCCCGCCGCCCGGCGCGCGCCGGAGGCGAGTCCGGCCCCTACGGCCGGCGCCCGGTGCCGTCCCACCGGGGGGAGAGGGTCACACAGCCCAACAGGAGCACGGCCAAGGCCAGTGCCCATGCCGCTCCATGACGGAGTGTCAGCAGGCCGCCGGCGAGGGCTCCGAGGAGCAGGGCCACGACCGTCACGAGGCGGCGGAGCGGCCCCGGCCCCCACGGATCGGCCGCCAGTCCGGTCAGGGCCCTGGTGACGACGGTGGTGGTGAGATCGGGGACGGCGAGCCGGTGGACGACGGCGTTCTGCAGGCCCATGCCGAGGGCGAGCAGGGCGATGACGCCCGGCGGCCCGGCGCCGAGCACGGTCAGGGCGAGCGCCCCGCCCACCAGGACCGTCTGGACCGCCACCAGCGGCGCGAACATCCTGGCCGCCTCGGTGGTCCGGCGCAGCCGGCCGGCGGCCGCCGCTCCGGCCAGGAAGGAGCCGACGGCGAGCAGGGAGTCCGGGGCGGACAGGGAGCGGTCCCCGGCGATCGCGAAGCCGAGGAAGACCACGTTGCCCGTCATGTTGGCCACGAAGACGTGGCCGAGGCCCAGGTAGCTCACCGCGTCGACCACACCGCTGACGAAGGTGAGGACGATCAGCAGCGGGGGCAGCACCCCGTGGGGAGACGCGGCGCCGTCCGCCTCCGGCGGGAACAGCCGCGCGGCCAGGGGACGCAGGACCCCGCGCCGCCGGGGTGGGGTGGAGGTCATGGGGTGCCTCTGGTCATCGCGTGGGCCGGTCCGCGACGGGCGGCTTGGCGCGCCCGGGGAGGGGGAGCGGAGGGGACGTCGTCCCCGGACATGCTAGCGATGCCGAGTACGCGCGGGGAGGAGCGACCCGCGTGCGGCGGGGCGCTCCGGGTAGGGTCGCCGCATGGCTTACACGTTCCAGGTCACCGTGGACTCCGCCGCCCCGCACGCCCTCGCCGACTGGTGGGCCGACGCCCTCGGATGGGAAGTCGAGCCCAGCGACGAGGAGTTCATCCGCAAGATGATCGACGCCGGGCGGGCGACCGAGGATGACACCACCACCCACCGGGGCGTCCTCGTCTGGAAGGCGGGCCAGGGGATCCGCCACCCCGAGGGCCTCGAACGGGCGCCCCGCATTCTCTTCCAGTTCATCGAGGAGCCCAAGACCGTCAAGAACCGCGTCCACCTCGACGTCCGCACCGGCGAGGACGACCCGCGGGCCCTGGTCGAGCGGCTCCTCGCGAAGGGGGCCGAGCACCTGCACGAAGGCAATCAGGGCCCCTTCGTCTGGACCACCCTCGCGGACCCCGAGGGCAACGAACTGTGCGTCTCCCACTGACGGCTGCCGCCTGATCCGGCCCGATCGACAAGACACCCCCTAGGGTGGCCCCGTGAACGTCATCCTCTTCGGTGCGACCGGCATGATCGGGCGCGGCGTGCTGCGCGAGTGCCTGCGCGACGAGTCCGTCGACAGCGTGCTCGCCGTCGGCCGCAGCCCCCTCGCCGTCACCCACCCCAAGCTGCGCGAGCTCGTCCGGGCCGATCCGACCGACCTGTCGGTGCCCGGGCCGGACCTGGCCTCGTACGACGCGTGCTTCTTCTGCCTCGGCGTCTCCTCCTTCCGCATGAAGGAGGAGGAGTACCGGCGGATCACCTACGACCTGACGCTCGCCGCCGCCCGTCCCCTCGCCGCCGCCAACCCGCGGCTGACCTTCGCCTACGTCTCCGGCGAGGGCACCGACAGCACCGAGGGCGGCCGCTCCATGTGGGCCCGGGTCAAGGGGAAGACCGAGAACGACCTGCTGAAGCTCCCCTTCGAGGCGTACATGTTCCGGCCGGGGATCGTGCAGCCGGACCGCGGCATCCCCTCCAAGACCCCGCTCTACCGCGCCGGTTACGCCGTCACCGCGCCGCTCTTCCCGATCCTGCGCCGCTTCGCACCCCACCTCGTCACCACCACCGGGGCACTCGGCCGCGCGATGATCGCCGTCGCCGCGGCCGGGCCCGGTGACGCCGGCACCCAGCGGATCCTGCGGCCGCGCGACATCAACCGGCTGGGCGGCGAAGACCCGCACAGGGCGAAGGACCTGCGGTAACGGGCCGATATTCGGTTTCGGCCAGGTCCTCCCGCACCCGAGAATGAGGCATCTCGAACCGGGAGGAACCCCATGAGCCAGGACCGCCTGACTCTGCACGACCTGATGCCCGCGCAGGCGCTGACCGAGGCCATCGACGCCGGATACGTGGCCCGCAAGGCACACCCCGAGCTGCCGCTGTCCCTCTACAGCTACACCCGGACCGCCCAGTACGAGCAGGTCTGGAACCAGGTCACCACGCGCTGCCGCGGACTCGTCGCCGACGACGTCACCGGCGAGATCGTCGCGCTGCCGCTGCCCAAGTTCTTCAACGTCGGCGAGCACGAGGCGGGCCGGCCGTACGCGCCGGCCCTGCCGGACGACGAGCCGTTCGAGGTGTACGACAAGGTCGACGGCAGCCTCGGGGTGCTCTTCCACTACGCCGGGAAGTGGCGGGCCGCCTCCAGGGGGTCCTTCACCAGCACGCAGGCCGTCTGGGCGCAGCGCCGCCTCGACGGACGCGACACCTCGGCGCTGGTCCCCGGCACCACCTACCTCGCGGAGATCGTGTACCCGCAGAACCGCATCGTCGTGGACTACGGGGACCGCCGCGACCTGGTCCTGCTCGCCGCGTACGGAGCGGACGGCGCCGAGGTGCCGCTCGCCGAGGCCGCCGGTCACTGGCAGGGCATCGGCTCCGTGGTCAAGGTGTGGCCCGCCATGCCGCTCGGCGAGCTGCTCGCGCTGACCGGGTCCAGCACCCTGCCGGGCGGCGCCGCCGCGACCGGTACCGACGCGGAGGGCTTCGTGCTGCGCTTCGCCTCGGGCGTCCGGGCCAAGGCGAAGATCGCCGAGTACGTACGCCTCCACAAGGTGCTCACCGGGGTGACCGAGCGGGACATCTGGCGCGGCCACGGCATCCAGCGGTTCGCCGGACTGCCCCTCAAGCAGCTCGCCCAGGGCCTGAACTGCACCGTCGCCGACATCGAGGCCTCGGGCGGCAAGCCGCTCGACGCCCTGCTGGAACAGGTGCCCGACGAGTTCGACCACTGGGTGCGCTCGGTGATCGAACGCCTGGAGGCCGAGGCCGCGCTCCGCGAGCGCGCCATCGACGAGGCGTACGCCTCGCTGGCCCACCTGGCCGGCGACCGGGGCGCGTTCGCGCGCGCCGCCAAGACGACGATCCGCGACAGCGGGGTCCGCGGCGCACTGTTCCAGCGCCTCGACGGCAGGACGACCGAGATGGTCACCTGGCGGCAGGTGCGGCCCGAGGCGTCCGACCCCTTCACGAACGACGAGGAGAACTGAACCCGTGTCCGAAGCACCCGAAACCGAGACCCCCGCGCCCCCGGCCGCGCCCCCCGCGCTGCCGGTGGTCCACGTCATGACGGGTCTGCCGGCCTCCGGGAAGACCACCGCCGCGCGCGCCCTCCAGGCGGAGTCCGGCGGCCGGATGCGCCGCGTCAACCTCGACGACCTGCGGGCCATGCTCGACGTGCCGGACCCCGAGCGCGCGCGTTCGTACAAGCACGAGCAGACCGTGCTGGACATCCAGGACGCGGCCGTCAGCGCGGCCGTCGAGGGCGGTTTCGACGTGGTCGTCGACAACACCCACCTGACCTCGTACATCCCCAAGCGGCTCAAGGCGGCCGTGGCGGGACGGGCCACCTTCGTCGTGCACGACTACACCGACGTGCCCGTGGAGGAGTGCCTGCGGCGCGACGCCGCGCGCGAACGCCAGGTCGGCGAGGAGATCATCCGGATACTCGCGGACAAGCACGCGAAGGCGAAGAAGGGCGGCTGGCGGCTCACCGCGGACTGGCTCAACGACCAGCCGGACGTGTCCCCGTACGTCGCCGACCCGGCGCTGCCCGCGGCGGTCATGTGCGATATCGACGGCACGCTCGCGATGACCGGCGACCGCAATCCGTACGACTTCTCGCGCTGCGGCCTCGACACGCTGAACGCCCCGGTGCGCGACGCGCTGGACTCCTTCCGGCGGGCCGACGGAAACACCATCGTGCTGCTGTCCGGGCGGGGCGAGGAGCACCGGGAGCCGACCGAGGCCTGGCTGCGGGAGCACGAAGTCCCGTACGACGAGCTGTGGATGCGGGCGGCGGGCGACACGCGCCGCGACGACATCGTCAAGGCGGAGCTGTTCAACGCGCACGTACGCGACCGGTACGCGGTCCGGGTCTCCCTGGACGACCGCGACCGCGTGGTGGCCATCTGGCGCCGGATGGGTCTGGCGACCTGGCAGGTCAACTACGGCGACTTCTAGTACGGCCGGTACGGCGGGCCCGCCCGGTACGGCGGCTTCCGGCCGGCTCGCCATACTGGGGAGGTGGACGAGCCGAACGTACTGATCGTGGACGGTGCCAACGTCGTGGGATCCGTGCCGGACGGCTGGTGGCGGGACCGGCGCGGCGCCGCAGAGCGGCTGCGCGACCGGCTGGCGCTGCGCGACGCGGGCGAGGAGATCGTCCTCGTCGTCGAAGGCGCCGCGCGGGGCGTCGCATCGGTGCCCGGCGTCCGGGTCGACGAGGCGCCGGGCAGCGGCGACGACCGGATCGTGGAGCTCGCGGCCGCCTGCGCGGAGCGCGGCGGGTGCGTGGTGGTCACGGCGGACCGGGAACTGCGGACACGGGTACGGGCGTACGGTGCGCGGTGCGTGGGGCCGCGAACCGTACGCCCGGAGATGCGGCCCTAACGGGTGTGCCGCGGGGGCGGTGCCTAGGAGCGGCAGTAGCGGACCTCGCCCAGGTTCTTGACGTAGCGGGCGGAGACCCAGCGGTCGTCGCGGTCCTTGGCGGCCTTCGCCGACTTCGGGGTCATCGCGCCCTGGCGGTCCTCGTCCATCGAGTTGTGGTCGTCGCGCTCCTTCAGCAGGTACCAGAGGTTGTTGCCGTCGACCCGCTCGCCGCGCGTCTTGCAGTCGATGGAGAGCTTCTCGTGCGGGTGCACCCGGCCCACCTTGTGGGAGTGGGTGGTCGGCCTGCTGCGGACGGTCAGGGAGCCGCGCGAGATGACGACGCCGCGGGCGTGCTTGCGGTTGCCGTACTCGTCGTCCCGGCCGTAGTCGTCTTCCTCGTCGTCGGCAGGGGACGTCAGGACCGGGCCGCGGGGTACCGAGTGGTCGGCCGCGACGGCCGTGCCCGCCCCGACCAGGCCGAGCACCAGGCTTCCGGCGGTGAGGGCGAGGATGGTCCTGGTGGGCTTCAGCATGAGCCGGCTCCTCCGAGAATACGTCCGCCCGGCCGCGGCACGCGGCACGGGGCGGCAACCAGGCGGTTGCCAGGGACGACTATGGCGACGCAGAGCCGGAAGGTCCCGCTGACGCACCGTGACTTCGCCCGATATGCCCAATATCCGACTCCGCCCGGGTGCGCAACCCGGTTGCTCCGAAGCCCCGGCCCGGAGCCCCCGTCCGAAGCCCCGGCCCCCCTCCGCTCCGGATGCGGGCACCGCGCGGCGCCGCCAGAGTGGATGCCATGGGTATCGACGATTACGGCGGCGGCCCCGGCGCACAGCAGACCGGTGTGATGGTGGTGACGACGAACGACGTCCCCGGCTACCGGGTCGAGCAGGTCATCGGCGAGGTCTTCGGCCTCACCGTCCGCTCCCGCCATCTGGGCAGCCAGATCGGCGCCGGCCTGAAATCGATGATCGGCGGCGAGCTGAAGGGCCTCACCAAGACCCTGGTGGAGACCCGCAACCAGGCCATGGAACGCCTCATCGAGCAGGCGAAGGCGCGCGGCGGGAACGCCGTGCTGATGATGCGCTTCGACGTGACCGAAGCGGCCGACGTCGGCACCGAGGTGTGCGCGTACGGGACGGCCGTCATCCTGGTGCCGGCGAGCACCTAGGGGGAGAGTTCCGCGGGTCCACCCTTGGCGATCACCTCGACGGGGCTCTAACCTCCCGTGGTGATCTGCGAACACATACGCGAAACCGAGTCGGTCCGCCCTGACTCCGGAGCCGCCGGGGCCGCCGGGGCCGCGACGTGACCGGGCCCCTGGACCCGCGCACCGCGGGACGCCGCTACGTCACCGCCTGCGTCCTCTACTGGTTCCCCGTGGGACTGGCCGTCAGCCCGCTGATCCTGCTCTTCACCGAGCGCGGCATGTCGCTGACCGCCGTCGCCGCGTTCTTCGTCGCGCACTCCGTCACCGCCGCCGTACTGGAACTGCCCACCGGCGGACTCTCCGACGTGCTGGGCCGCCGCGCCGTGCTGGCCGCGGCCGGCCTGCTGAACCTGACGGCCTTCACCCTCCAGGGCCTGGGCACCGCGCCCTGGGTCCTCGCCCTCGGGATGGCCCTCATGGGCGCGGGGCGCGCGCTGTCCAGCGGGCCCGCCGAGGCCTGGTACGTCGACACGGTCCAGGCCCACTCCGGCCCCGACGCCGAACTGCGCACCGGCCTGGCCCGCGGCGGCTCCGCGGTCTCCGCCGCGCTCGCGGCGGGCACCCTGCTCGGAGGCGCGCTCCCCTGGCTGCTCGCCCAGGGCGACGGAGTCGCCGCCCGGCTGAACCGGGCGACCTCCGGGCTGGTGCTCCCGCTCTCCACACCACCGCTGCTGGGCGCGGTCGTGGTGACGGCCTTCGTGCTGTACGTCCTCACCGCCCTCCCCGAGCCGCCCCGCGCGCCGAGCACCCTGCGCTCCGTGCTCCACGGCATCCCGGCCACCATCGCCGAGGGAGTACGGCTGGGCGGCCGCGATCCGCTGATCCGCCGGGTGCTGCTGAGCGCGGCGGCCGCGGGCGGCGCCCTCGCCGCGCTCGAACTGCTGACACCGGGCCGCGCCGCTTCGTTCACCGGGGCGCCGGAATCGGGCGCGATGCTCTTCGCCGTGCTCGCCTGCGCCGGTTTCCTCTGCTCCGGACTCGGGAACCACCTCGCACCCCTGACCGCCCGGCTCGCGGGCAGCGGCGAGCGCGCGGTCCTGCTGGGCCTGGGCGCCGGCGCGAGCGGACTGCTCCTGCTCGGCGCCACCGCCGTGGCGGCGGGCCCGGTCGCGCTGGTGCTCGCGATCCTCGGCTACGGGCTGGTCTACCTAGGCCTCGGCGCGGCGGGACCGAGCCAGAACGAGCTCCTGCACCGCCGGGTGCCGAGCGCGGGACGGGCCACGGCACTCTCCGTCCAGTCCCTCGCCCTGCAACTGACCGGGGGTCTCACCGGCCTGCTCGTCGGCGTGCTGCCGCGGGGCCCGCTGCCCTGGCTGACGGGGGGCGCGATGCTGCTGGCGGGCGCCCTGCTGTGGATCCGGCGCGTCGAGCCCGCAGCCTCGTACCCGACCCCCCGAGAGGTGGAGGGAGCCGAGCCGGCCTAGGCCATCTGGCCGGGGAACGGTCAGGCGCGGGCTCGGGCAGGCACCTCGCGGACGAGCAGAAGTGCCACGGCGCCCAGGAGGGTGCCGGTGATGCGGCGTTGCGCGGCGGCCCAGCTCGGGCGTCGGCCGAGGAAGGCGGCGACGGCGCCGGCGGCGATGACGACCAGGGCGTTGACGGTCAGGCTCACCGTGATCTGGACCGACCCGAGGGCCAGGCCCTGCACGGTCGGATGCCCGCGGCGCGGGTCGATGAACTGCGGTATCAAGGTGAGGTACATGATCGCGGCCTTGGGGTTGAGCAGGTTCGTCACCAGCCCCATGCGGAAGAGCCGGGCCGGGCTGTCACGGGGAACGTCACGGACCTCGAACATGCCCCGCCCTCCGGGGCGCAGGGCCTGCCAGGCGAGGTGGACCAGATAGAGGACGCCGGCGGCTTTGAAGCCGATGAACAGCCAGGGCACGGCGACGAACACGACCGCGAGGCCGAGGTTGCCCATCAGCATGTAGGCGACGAAGCCGACGCCGGTGCCGGCCAGGGAGACGAGCCCCGCAGCGCGCCCCTGGCTGATGCTGCGCGATACGAGGTAGATCATGTTGGGCCCGGGGGTCAGCGCCATGACCAGCGCGGTGAGTGCCATCCCGAGGACGGACAGGGCGGCCACGGGCGAGGACAGCGAGGTGAGAGACATGTCCTCACCCTGATGTAATCCCCTTATGCATCTCAACCCTTACGGCGAGTACGCCGTGCTCCTCGCCCGCTCCCTGGCCGACGACTGGCCCGGCACCCGGGCGGGGATCGTCGAGCGGACCCGCGAGTTCGGCATGACGATGCCCTTCCCCGAGCGGCCCGACGACCACGCCCGCTGCCGGGCGGTGATCGACGACTGGATCAGGGTCGTCGACGCCCGCGACCCGAACGAGCGGGCCACGATCCTCAACGAGCAGATGGCCGCCGCGACCGCCTATCCACGCCTGACCGACCACAACGGCGAGGGCTGGCACCTGCACTATCGCGACGTCGACGACGACCTGGCACGCGTCCTGCACGCCGTGTTCAGCGTCGGCACGGCACTGCACCTGACGACTCGTGGCATGCACCGCCTCGGCCGGTGCGCGGCCCACCCCTGCGCGAACGTCGTCGTCGACACCTCGCGGAACGGCACCCAGCGGTACTGCTCACCACGCTGCGGCAGCCGCGACGCCGTCCGCCGGCACCGTGCCCGTCAGCGCGCGCGGTGACGAGCGGGGTGACGAGCGCGGTGCCGAGAGCGGTGACGACTCGCGCCGCGACCGGTCGCCCACCCGACCCACCCGTCACATAAGTCCAGGACGGGGCGCGGCTTTGTCCATGGGCCTGCCGGGCCGCGGTCCGCAGGCTGTCAGGTCAGTGAGCGGACCGCAGGCCTCCACGGTGTGCGGTCTTCCGCCCAGGAAGAGCCGACTCCCGGAGGTCCGATGCGAACCCCCCTCTGGCCGGCCGCAGCCGCGGTGGCCGGTCTCGTGGCCACCTTGGTCGTGGCCGTGCCCGCCGCCCCCGCCGTGGCGGCCGGCCCCGTGACGATCGCCTCGCCCGAGCTGTCCGTCAGCGTGGACAGCGCCTTCCCCCGCGTCATCAGCTACACCCGCACCGCCACCGGGGACGTGCTGAACGGCAACGAGGACACCATCGGCGCGATCGTCGTCAACGGAACCACCTACACCCCCACCGTCACCGCCACCCCCTCCGCCTCCGGCGTGGACTACGCGCTGGCCTTCTCCGGAGTGACCATCAGGTCCCGGCTCTCGGTGACCGGTTCGGTGGTGGAGTTCAAGGTCACGGCGGTCGAGGACACGGCCGCCCTGCGCGTACGCAGCTTCGCCATCCCCCACCACAACCTCGTCAGCGTCCGCAGCAACCAGAGCGGCGCCGCGCTCTCCACCGCGAAGATGCACACCGCCACCACCGGCACCGGGGACACCTTCGCCCCCATCACCGCGAATACCCCGGTGGACGCCTCCGCGACGACCGTGATGTACGGGCTGGCCAACACCGGCAAACTGGCCGCGGCCATCGACTCCAACTCGTACTACGACGCCCCCTCGGGCGCCACCGCCAACGAGAACGGCCGGATCAGCAAGCAGGTCACCGACAAGGGCACCTACCGCCGGGCCGGCCTGTGGAGCGGATCCTGGCTCTACCGGGCCTCGGGCGCGGCCGACACCGACACCGAGCCGCTGCCCTACGTCCGGGTCGCGATCACGGCCGACCGCAACGCCGACTCCACCGTGGACTGGCAGGACGCGGCGGTCGCCTACCGCGACATCTGGACCGCTCCCACCGGCTGGCAGCAGACCGCCGACCGGGTCGTGCAGCGGATCCCCTTCAACTTCGCCTCCGCGGCCACCCACCCCTTCGCCGAGACCCTCGACGAGACCAAGCGGGTCAACCTCGCCACCGACGGCCTCGGCCAGTTCGTCCTGCTCAAGGGGTACGCCTCCGAGGGCCACGACTCGGCCCACATGGACTACAAGAACATCGGCTCCAAGCTCGGCGGCGCCACCGACCTGAACACCCTCACCACCGTCGGCCACACCTACAACGCCGACTTCGGCGTCCACATCAACGCCACCGAGGAGTACCCGGTCTCGGCCACCTTCGACCCGGCCCACCAGACCGGCGGCCTCGGCTGGGACTGGCTCGACCAGTCGTACTACGTGGACACCCGCAAGGACGGCCAGTCCGGCGGGCGCCTCAAGCGGCTCCAGGACCTCAAGGCGGCCGCCCCCGGCCTGGACTTCCTCTACGTGGACGTCTGGTACGGCGACGGCTACCTCTCGCGCAAGCTCGAACGCGAGATCGGCGGCCTCGGCTACCAGCTCGCCACCGAGTTCCCCGCCTCCCTGACCGGACAGTCCCTCTGGCACCACTGGGCCACCGACGTCAACTACGGCGGCACCGACCTCAAGGGCATCAACTCGAACATCGCCCGCTTCATCGCCAACCACACCAAGGACGACTGGATCGCCGCCAACCCGCTGCTCGGCGGCGCGGAGATCACCGCCTACGAGGGCTGGCAGGGCAAGCGGGACTTCACCTCCTTCCTCACCACCACCTTCGCGACCAACCTGCCGACCAAGTACCTCCAGGAATCCCCGATCGTGAAGTGGACCGCGGGCGCGGTCACCCTTGCCAACGGCACCACCGTCACCACCTCCGGGAACACCCGCAAGATCACCACGGCCGGCCGGACCGTCCTCGACGGCTCCGCCTACCTGCTCCCGCGCGACGGCAAGCTCTACCACTGGAACGACAAGGCCGCCTCCACCACCTGGACCCTGCCGGCCGGCTGGTCCTCGCCCAAGTTGTACAAACTGACCGACACCGGCCGCCAGTTGGTCGGCGACCTGGCCGTCACCGGCGGACAGGTCACCATCAACGCCGCCGCCAGGACCGGCTACGTCGTCACCAACGGCGCCGCCCCCGCCCAGGCCGACCCGAACTGGGGCGAGGGCGCCCCCGTCAAGGACCCCTCCTTCTTCTCCGGCAACCTGAACGCCTGGACCGTCACCGGATCCGGCGCCGCCGTCACCCGCAACGCCCAGGGGCAGAACGAGCTCACGATGGCCGCGAGCACCGCGCCCGCCGTCTCCCAGCAGCTCACCGGACTCGCCCCCGGCACCTACGCCGCCTCCGTCTGGGTCTCCACCCCCGCCGGACGCGCCGCCACGCTCACCGTGACCCCGGCCGGAGGCGCGGCGGCCTCCGTCCACGCCGACTCCTCCACGCTGACCAACAACCTCGGCGGCAGCGAGAAGAACGGCACCAAGATGCAGCGCATGAAGGTGCTCTTCGACGTCCCCGCGGGGCAGTCGGCGGCCACCCTCAAACTGTCCGCGGCCTCCGGCTCCGGCACCGTCTACCTGGACGACGTACGGGTCGTCCGCTCCGCCCGCACCCCGCTGAACGGCCATTGGTTCACCGAGGACTTCGAGAACGTCGACGCGGGCTGGGGCCCCTTCGCCTTCGGCGGCGCCGGCGGCTCTGCCACCGACCCGCGCACCCACATCGCCCAGCGCAACGCCCCGTACACCCAGGCGGGCTGGAACGGAAAGCTGGTCGACGACGTGATCAGCGGGCAGAACTCGCTGAAGTCGCACGAGGAGCGGCAGGGCCTGGTCTACCGCACCCTCCCGCAGACCCTGCGGCTGACGCCCGGCCGCTCGTACAAGGTCACCTTCAGCTACGAGAACGGCTTCAGCGGGGACTACCAGTTCATCACCGGCTCCGGCAGCACCGAGACGGCCACCGCGCTGAACCAGGCCCGGACGGCCACCACCTTCACCAAGACCTTCACCGCGGGGACCGACGCCTGGATCGGCGTACGGAAGGTCACCGGCGAAGGCTCCCACAACGAGGCCGACTTCATCCTCGACGACCTCGCCGTCGACGACCTGGGCACCGGAGGCGGCGGCGAACTGCTCGTCCCGCAGACGCAGATGAGCGTCAAGGCCGTCGACAGCCAGGAGACCGCGGGCGAGAACGGCGCCGCGGCCAACGTGCTCGACGGGGACAGCGCCACCATCTGGCACACCCAGTGGTACCAGGCCACCGCGCCGATGCCGCACGAGATCACCCTCGACCTCGGCGCCTCGTACAACGTCTCCGCCCTGCACTACCTGCCCCGGCAGACGCAGAGCAACGGACGCATCGCCGACTACCAGGTCCTGACCTCCACCGACGGCGTCACCTGGGGCACGGCGGCCGCCTCCGGCACCTTCGCCAACACCACCGCCCAGCAGGACGTCGCCTTCACGGCGCGCACCGCGCGCTACGTCAAGCTCAAGGCCACGAGGGAGGTTTCGGGCAATCCGTGGACGGCGGTCGCGGAACTCAACATCGGCTACCTGCCGTGACGCCTCCCCGCGGTGCCGGGGCCGGCGGTGCCGGTTCGGGGGGTGACGGCTCCCGGGGCGGATGGAGCCGGCGCGCCGACTGCTGTTGCACCGACTGCTGTTGGCGGAACCGGACGGGCGCCACGCCCACCCGGCGGCTGAACAGCCTGCTGAAGTAGGCGGCATCCTCGTAACCGACCCGCCGGGCGACCCCGGCGACCGGCAGGTCGGTCCGGGCCAGCAGCTCCTTCGCCCGGCTCAGGCGGATGCCGAGGAGGTACTCCTTGACCCCCTCCCCGGTACTGCCCCGCACCGCCCCGCGCAGCTCGGGGAGGCTCATCCCGAGCCGGGCCGCGTGCTCGGCCACCGAGATCGGCAGCAGCGCGTCCCGGGCCAGGGTGTCCATCACGGCGTCCCCGTGCCGCGACACCCCGGCCCGGGCGTAGCGCAGCGCGACGAGCAGCCCGTGCACGGCCGCGGCGGCCTCCACCTCCAGCAGGGGGCCGCCGAGGCGGGCCGCCCGGACGATCCCGTCGACCACGTGCCGCACCCCGGCCGTGCCGCTGAGCGGGACCAGCGGCCGGTCGGGGGTGACGTAGCCGAGGTCGGTGTACGCCTCCACGCTGTGGCCGGCGAAATCCACGAAGCACTCGTCCCAGCCAGTCTGCGGATCGGGGCCGTAGTGGTGCTCCACCCCGGGCACGAGCCACAGCAGGGCCGGGGCCGTCACCGGCTGTGGGGCCCGCCCGCCGTGGCTGAACCAGCCCCGGCCGGCGCAGACCACCACCGCGACGTGGTGGTCGAGCACGCGCGGGCCGACCACCGGCAGCTCGCCCTGCTGCACCCCCACACCGAGGCACACCAGGCCGAGCCGGCGGTGGTTGGCGGTCGGCGAGAAGTACCGCATCCAACTGCTGTACGGAGGCGTTGCCATCTGCGGATTGTGATCCACAAGGCGGGGCGCGCTCAAGGGGCCGCGGACTCCTGGGCGTTACGAGGCTTTCGCGCATCGGGGGCGACCGGCGCGACGGCGGTGACCAGCGGGACGGCGGGGGCGGGCGAGCCCGGCGCGACCGGGACCACCGGCGTGGGCGGCGTGGCCGCCGGCCCGCCCGGGGCCCGCTCCGGCCGGAGTCCGAGAGCCAGCCCGGCGACCACCACGGCCAGGCCCAGCCACACCGCCGGCCCCGGCACCCCGCCGCCGGTCACGGCTCCCGCGCCCGCCGCCGCGAGCGGCGCCACACCGGCCAGCAGACCGGCCCGGCCGGCGCCCACCGCGGCCACGGTGCGGTACCAGAGGAGGAAGGCCACCGCCGTCACCAGGACGGCGAGGTATCCGACGGCCGCCCATTGGCGCGGGCTCACCGACACGAGCTCGGAGGGCCCCTCGACGCACACCGTGAGCACCGCCAGCATCACCGCGCCCAGCCACACCGCGTGCAGCGAGACACCCCACGGGCCGTGGCGCCGCAGCACCGGTACCGCGAGCAGAGTGAAGGCGGCCTCGCAGCCCAGCGCGAGGGCGGCCCAGCCCACTCCCGCCGCGTCGGTCCGGCCGGTTCCCTCCACCAGGACCGCACCGGCGACCACCACCAGCGCGGCCAGCAGCACCCGGGGGCTCGGCCCGCGGCCCTCCAGCAGCGGCCCGATCACCCCGAGCAGGATCGGTGCCGAGGCCACGGCGACGGCGATGACGGCCGGTTCCGCGTGCGCGACGCCCCGTACGACGGCCACGTTGAACAGCACCAGACCGGTCGCGGCGACCCCGGCCAGCCACAGCCACTCCCGGCCGCGCGGGGCCCTGATCGGCACCCGGGTGAGGCGGGCCAGGCCGTACAGGAGCAGCGCGGCCACCGCGTAACGGGCTGCCTGCACACCGAAGAGCGGGGCGTCGACGAGGGAGCGGGAGACGGTGACGCTGCTGCCGACGAGGGCCATGCCGGCCATGCCGGGGGCGAGATCGCGCAACTGCCGGGTCGAAGGGGGCGAAGTGCTCATACGTCGAGCCTGGCGCCACAATGGACCCGTGGACAGGTCCAAAGAGAGCGCCATCCAGGGGTCCGAAGTGGCGAGAGCCCAAGCAGCGTGGTCCGGAGCACCGACATCCGAAGCGGCCGGGTCGGACTTCCTCCAGCTCGACATCGGCCGGGCTCCGGCCGGCGGCCGTACCGACTGGCTCGCCGACCGGCTGCGTGCCGCCATCGCCGACGGCACGCTCGCCGTCGGCTCCAGACTCCCCGCCAGCCGCGTCCTCGCCGCCGAACTCCGGGTCTCCCGGGGACTCGTCACCGAGGCGTACCAGCGGCTGGCGGAGACCGGCCAGGTGGCCGGTCGCGGCCGCGCGGGGACCGTGGTGGTGGCCGCCCCGGTGACCGAGCGGCCGCCCCCGTCCCGGCCCGCCCGGTCCGGGGCCACGGATCCGGCCCGCCCCTTCGCGGGGCCCCGGGGCGGACTCGTCGACGCGCTGCGCGCCGCCCCGTGCCGGATCGACCTCTCGCCCGGGGCGCCCGACCTGACCGCGTTCCCGCGCACGGCCTGGCTCCAGGCGGAGCGCCGGGTCCTGGCCGACCTGACCCCCGCCGACTTCGGCTACGGGAACCCGCAGGGCACGCCCGCACTGCGCGAGGCGATCGTCGGCTGGCTCGCCCTGAACCGCGGGATCCGGGCCACCCCCGACGAGGTGGTCGTGGTGGCGGGCGTGGCCCAGGCGCTGGGGCTGCTGGCCCAGGTGCTGCGGGCGGAAGGCGTACGGCGCGTCGCCGTGGAGGACCCCGGCTCGCTGGGGGCACGCCAGCAGCTGGAGCACGGGGGCATGGAGCTCCTGCCCGTACCGGTGGACGGGGGCGGCATCGACACCGCGGCCCTGGCGGCCGGCCCGGCCCAGGCGGTGGTGCTGACACCGGCGCACCAGTTCCCGACCGGAGTCGTCCTCGACGGCGAACGGCGCCGCGAGCTGCTCGGCTGGGCGGCGGCCGGGGGAGTCGTCATCGAGGACGACTACGACGCCGAACACCGCTACGACCGCGCCCCCGTCCCCGCCCTGCGGGCCCTGCTCCCGGAGGCCGTCTGCTACACCGGAAGCGTATCCAAACTCCTCGCCCCCGCCCTGCGACTGGGCTGGCTGCTGGTCCCGCCGCGCCGGCTGGACGCCGTGATCGAGGCCAAGCGCTACGCCGACCTCGGCAATCCCGTCCTCGCCCAGCTGGTGCTGGCCCGGCTGATGGCCTCGGGGGAGCTGGAGCGCCACCTGCGCTTCGTCCGCCGGCGCCACCGGGCCCGCCGGGACGCGATGCTCCGCGCGATCGCCGCCGAACTGCCCGGCGCGCGGGTGCACGGGGCGGCGGCCGGACTGCACCTGATGGTCACCTTCGAGGGGGCGGGCGGCTCCGGCACCCCGGCCGGCTTCGACGACACCGCCCTCGCCGCCGCGGCCCTGGACCTCGGGGTCAAGGCGCACCCCCTGTCCTGGCACCGGGTGGCCCCGGGGGCTCCGGGCCTGGTCCTCGGCTACGCGGCGGGTACGGCGGGGGAGATCGAGGAGGGCGTGGCCGTGATCGGCACGGCCCTGCGGCGGCTGCGGGAGGGACGGGTCCCGCGGGGGCGCCGCCGGGCCTGAGCGGGCGGCCCCGTGCCTGAGGGGGCGGCCCCGTGCCTGAGGGGCCGCGCGGCCTGAGGGGTCCGCGCCGGGTCCGAGGGGCCGCGCCCCGGGGCCGCGAAAAGTTTTTCGGGAACGGCGGCAACCT
Source organism: Streptomyces sp. GL_141 (assembly GCF_057834385.1). Lineage (NCBI taxonomy): Bacteria > Bacillati > Actinomycetota > Actinomycetes > Kitasatosporales > Streptomycetaceae > Streptomyces > Streptomyces sp. GL_141. The sequence goes on along the minus strand of NZ_CM174402.1, from coordinate 605,335 downwards.
CCCGGGCACTCGCGCGTCGTGCGGGGGTGAAGGGCGTGATCCCGCGCCCCCGCAGCCGACCGTGGAGAACCACCGTGAAGAACCTGAAGCGCGCCCCGCTGTCCGTCCGCAGGGCGGCGGCCCTCGCCGTCGCCGCCGCCGGGGTGGCCGTCGCGCTGGCCGGGCCGGCCTCCGCCGCACAAGGGGCGTCGTCCGCCTCGCCGACCGCCGCGCCCGCACCGGCGACGACCGCGACGCCGAGCACGGCGCCGAGCGTGGCCCCCTCGGCACCCGCGCCCTCGGTGAGCCGGCCCCCGAGCGCGACGCCGAGCGCGGCCCCCAGCGTCCGCCCGAGCGCGTCGCCGACCGTCGCCCCGGGCGGGACGCCGACCGCCGTCCCGAGCGCGGCCCCCGGCTCGTCCGGCGAGCCCGAGCTCGCGCATACTGGCTCCTCCGCCACCACGGCCGCACTCGGCGCCGGGGCCGCCGTGCTGGTCACCGCCGGGGCCGCGACCCTGTACACCCTGCGGCGCCGCGCCAACGGCTGAGGATCTCCGTGCTCCACCTCGCACCGTCCCTGGGCCCCGCCACGACCGGCTTCGACCGGCCGTGGCGGGGCTTGTGGTCGTTCCTGCTGCGCCGTGAGCGCTCCTCCTCCGCGCAGGCCCCGCCCGCGCCGCAGGATCCGTACCGGCACGGGTACACGTACGGCCACCCCTCCGAGACGGGCGGCCCGCCGCCCACCGTGACCGAGCTCTACCACGCCCACCGGCTGCGGATGGTCCGGCTGGCGGTGCTGCTGGTGGACGACCTCGGTACCGCCGAGGACGTGGTGCAGGACGCCTTCACGGCCTTGTACCGGCGCCACGGCGAGCGGATCACGGAGGTGGACAACGCGCTGGGCTACCTGCGCACCGCCGTGGTCAACACGGCCCGCTCCGTGCTGCGCCGCCGCCGGACCGCCCGCGCGTGGATCCCGCAGGCACCCGCCGACGTACCCTCCGCCGAGGCGTCCGTGGTCCTCGACGAGGCACACCGCGAGGTCCTCGCCGCGCTGGGGCGGCTGACGCCGAGGCGGCGCCAGGTCCTGGTGCTGCGCTACTGGGCCGACCTCAGCGAGGCGGAGATCGCCGAGACGCTGGGGATCAGCCGGGGGGCGGTCAAATCGAACGCGAGCCGCGGGCTGGACGCGCTGGAACGGATTCTGGAGGGTCGGATATGACGCGTGGACAGGAGCCGCCCGCGGGTCCGGGCAGGGAGCCGGCCGAGCGGCCCGTGGAGTACCGGCTGCGGCAGGCCCTGGACGCCCGCGCGGCCGGGATCACCGTGCGCGCACTGCGCCCGGCACAGCCGCCGGAGCCGGGGGTGCGGCGGCTGTCGTGGGCCTGGCCGCGCGGTTTCGCGCTGCCCCTGGCGGGGCTGGCGGCGGCCGCCGCGGTGGTGGGATACGCCGTACTGGCGCCGGACGCTCCGGTGCACCCGGGGCCGGTACCGGTGCCGCCGGCCGCGCCGCCGTCGCCCATCCCGACCGGCCTCGCTCCGGGGCCGTCCCCGGACGGTCCGTCCCCGTCCGTTTCCCCGTCGCACCTTTCGCCCTCGGCCGCGCCCACGAACGCGTACCCGCCCACCGTGAGCCCGTCGCGGGCGCCGGAGGCCGGTACGGGTACGCCACGGCCCGGTTCCTCCGCCTCCGCTCCGTCGTCGGCGTCTCCGTCCCGGTCTCCGTCCCCGTCTTCGCCGCGGGCCTCGTCCTCGTCCCCGCCGCCCACCGCTTCGCCGGGCCGCCGCTGAGGGAGCGGGGGCCGGAGCGGCGACGGGAGCGGGTCGGTCGAGGCGCCACGCCGACCCCGACCATGCGCCGACGGGGACCGGTTGGCCGCATCCTGGGACCCTGCCGAAGAGTTCGAACAGGGGGCGCGGGATGTGGCACGTGGTGTCGTCGGGCGGGGTACCGGCGGGGGAGCGGTTCGACTGGTACGCCGACATCATCTCGCGCGAGGTGATGCCGGCCGCCCTCAGCAGCGAACGGCCGGCCGACTTCCAGGGCGAGGCCGCCGTGGTGGACCTGGGGCTCCTGCGCGCGTCCAAGTTCACCCTGTCGCCCCTGCGTTCGCGGCGCACCGCCGCGCTGATCCGGCGCGGCGATCCGGAACAGTACCAACTGGCCCTGCTGCGCAAGGGCGTCACGTCGATGTCCCAGCACCGCAACGCGTGCACGGTTGGGGCCGGGGACCTCATGCTGTGGGACACCTCGCTCCCCTCCGACAACACGATGCACGCGGACGGCGGCCAGGTGCGGGCGACGATCCTGATGCTCCCCCGGGACGTCCTGCCGCTGCGTCCCGAACGGCTGGAACGGCTGCTGGCCCGCCGCATACCGGGCGACCGCGGAATCGCGGCGATCCTGGCCTCCTTCATGACCGCCCTGGAGGACCACGCCGCCGCATGCGAGCCGGAGGAACTGGCCCGGCTCGGCGCGGTCGCCGTCGACCTCGCCACGGCCTGCCTGGCGCAGCACCTGGACGCCGAGGACCGGATCCCCTCCGAAGCCCGGGCGGAGGTGCTCCTGCGGCGGATCCACGCCTTCATCGAGGACCACCTCGGCGACCCGGAACTGGGACCGCCCGCCATCGCGGCCCGCCACAACATCTCGGTACGCGGCCTCCACCTGCTCTTCCAGAGCCAGGACCAGGGGGAGAGCGTCCAGGCCCGGATCCGCCGACGCCGCCTGGAACAGTGCCGCACCGACCTGGGCCGGCCCGAACTCGCCGCCCACCGCGTGCAGTCCATCGCCGCCCGCTGGGGCTTCGGCAGAGCCGCGGTCTTCAGCCGGTCGTTCCGCGAGGCGTACGGGCTCACGCCCACGGAGTACCGCGCGCTGAGCGCCGGGCATCCGCGCCGGGACAGCGCTTAGGGTCGTCCCATGAACGACACCACACACGGCATACGGATCCGGCCGGGCGGCCCGGCGGACGTACCGGCCGTTCTGGACATGCTCGACGGGGCGGTCGCCTGGATGAACGCCCGCGGGAACACCGAGCAGTGGGGCACGATCCCGTACTCGCGGATTCCCGGCGGGGTGGAGCGGGTCCAGCGGTACACGACCGAGAACTCCCCGTACGTTGCGGAGTTGGGCGGCGTGCCCGTCGGAGCCCTGGTGCTGGACTCCGGGCCCAGTCCGAAGATGCCGATGATCGCACCGGCCGGGGAACCCGAGCGGTACGTCCGGCTGCTGGTCTCCGACCGGCGGTACGCCGGCCTGGGCATCGGCGCCGCACTGCTGGACCGGGCCGTCGAGGAGACCAGGCGGGCCGGAGTGGAGCTGCTGCGGGTCGACTGCTGGGCGGGCGGCACGGGCGACCTGGTCGCGTACTACGAGCGCAACGGTTTCACCCGCACCGCCCCGTTCCTCTCCGGCACCTGGCCGGGCCAGGTCCTGGCCCGGCGGGTCTAGGCCTAGGTGTGCGGGGAAGGTGCCGGCCGCGTCCATGGCTCACCGTCGGATTGCCGCCGGCGTGGTCCGTCGCGCGCGATCACACTTGCGGCATGACGCTTCCCTCCGCACCGGACTCGGCCCCCCTCCTCACCGGCATGTACGCGGCCGAGACGCAGTACCTGGCGGCCGGAGGGCCGGGCGAGGCCCCGTTCGACCTGCTCGCCCCCTTCTTCGCACCTGATGTCGTGCTGCATCAAGCCGACGCCCTGCCCTACGGCGGAACCTGGCGTGGGCACGAGGGCATGGAGGAGTTCTTCCTCGCGATGAGCCGGGTGTGGGCATCGTTCGACATGGTGGAGCAGGAGTTCCTCGCCACCGGCGAGACCGCGGTGGTGCTCACCCAGGTCCGCGCTCGCGCCCGCGCCACCGGCCGTGAGCTCACGTTCCCGATCGTGCAGACGATCAGGGTCAAGGACGGGCTGATCTGCGAAGTCCGTCCGTTCTACTGGGACACCGCGGCGATCGCCGAAGCCTGCGCAGGGCCGGCACCGGCCGCCTAGACGGCCGGGACCCCCGCCGGGGTGTTCCGTACCGCGGCCACCAGCAGGGCGAGTTCCGGATTGCGCGCCGCCTCGTCCAGGGCCTCGCGCAGGGCGGTGTCGTTGGTGGGGCGGGCCTCGGCCAGGAGCGCCAGGCCGGCCGGGCTGACGTCGGTGTAGATGCCCCGGCGGTCCGTGTCGCAGAGGTAGCGGCTGAGCAGCCCGCGGTCCTCCAGCCGGCTGACCAGTCGGGTCGTCGCGCTCTGGCTGAGCACCACCGCGTCCGCGACCTGGTGCATGCGCAGGTGGCCGCCGGGGCCGCTGTGCTGGCGGCTGAGGACGTCGAGCAGGGAGTACTCGCGCACGCTGAGCTCGTGTCCCGCCTGGAGCGCGCGCTCGATGTGCGTCTCGATGCGCCCGTGCAGGAGGGAGAGGGCGCACCAGCCCTGGGAGAGGGCGGTGAGTGCGCTGTCCGTGGCCGTCATGGGCTTCCTCCTCGAAGGCGTGTACGTCCAGGATAGGCCACGTCTGCAATTGCCCGCGCTTGCAAATATCCCGCGTCTGCAATTAATGTGGACGCAGGCAACCCGCTGTGGCAATCGCCGGGCCCGCCGCCTCTCCCTCCTCCTCCCCCTCCTGCCCGAAGCCCCGGTAGCTCCCGTGGCTCGCGCAGCTCCTACAGCCCGCCCCTATAGCTCTCCTGTAGCTCCTGGAAGGCACCCCTCATGCCTCTCGCACTCCTCGCACTCGCCATCGGCGCCTTCGGGATCGGCACCACCGAATTCGTGATCATGGGCCTGCTCCCGGAGGTCGCCGGAACCTACGGCGTCTCGATCCCCACCGCCGGCTTCCTGGTCACCGGCTACGCCCTCGGCGTGGTCCTCGGCGCCCCGCTGATGACCGTGCTCGGCACCCGCATCCCGCGCAAGCGCATGCTGATGCTGCTCATGGGCCTGTTCATCGTGGGCAACGTGGTCTCCGCGCTGGCCCCCGTCTTCGGCGTCATGCTCGCCGGGCGGGTGGTGGCCTCCCTCGCCCACGGCGCCTTCTTCGGCATCGGCGCGGTCGTCGCCGCCGAGCTCGTCGCCCCCGAGAAGAAGGCCGGAGCCATCGCCATGATGTTCACCGGCCTCACCGTCGCGAACGTCGTCGGCGTCCCGCTCGGCACCCTCGTCGGCCAGCACCTCGGGTGGCGCGTCACCTTCCTGATCGTCGCCTCGCTCGGCCTCCTCGGACTGCTCGGCATCGCGCGGCTCGTCCCCGACCTGCCCCGCCCCGAGGGCGTACGGATCCGCCACGAGCTGGCCGCGTTCCGCAACGTCCAGGTGCTCCTGGCCATGGGGATGACCGTCCTCGGCTTCGGCGGGGTCTTCGCCGCCATCACCTACATCACCCCGATGATGACCAACGTCGCCGGCTTCGCCGACACCTCCGTCACCTGGCTGCTCGTCCTCCTCGGCCTCGGCATGGTCGCGGGCAACCTCGTCGGCGGACGCTTCGCCGACCGCGCGCTGATGCCGATGCTGTACACCTCCCTGGGCGCGCTCGCCGTGGTGCTGGCCCTGTTCACCGTCACCGCCCACGACCGGGTGGGCGCCGCCGTCACGATCTTCCTCATCGGGGCCCTCGGTTTCGCCACCGTGCCGCCGCTGCAGAAGCGGGTCCTCGACCAGGCCGCCGGCGCCCCCACCCTGGCCTCCGCCGTCAACATCGGCGCCTTCAACCTCGGCAACGCCCTCGCCGCCTGGCTCGGCGGGCTCGTCATCGCCGCCGGACTCGGCTGGACCGCCCCGAACTGGGTCGGCGCCGCGCTGGCCGCCTCCGCCCTCGCCCTCGCCCTGGTGTCCGGAGCGCTGGAACGGCGTACGGGGACCCGCGCGGGCGGCGAGGACGGCAGCCGGGTCATCGCGGCCGGCGCCCCGGCGGCCGCCGCCGTCCCGGCCCACCACTGATCCACCACCCCTCGTACCGCCACCGCCCCCGTATCCCCCCACGTCACAGGAGACGCGCATGTCCACCCCCACCCCCACCCGCACCGCCGTAGCCCCCCTGACCACCGCGGACGCAGAGGCGCTCGTCGCCGCCGCCACGGCCGCCGCCGGAGCCGCCGGGGTCGCCGTCAGCGTCACCGTGCTCGACGCGGGCGGCCACCCGCTGGCCTTCCGGCGCGACGACCGGGCCGTCCTGATCTCGGGCGAGACCAGCACCCGCAAGGCCTTCACGGCGCTGCAGCTCGACGCCCCGACCGCCGATCTCGTCGATGCCGTCCAGCCCGGCGGCCCCTTCCACACCCTGCCCACCGCCCTGGACCGGCCGCTGCTGTTCATCGCGGGCGGGCTGCCGGTCCACCGCGACGGCCGGCTCGTCGGAGCCATCGGCGTCGGCGGCGGAGCCCCGGCCCAGGACCACGGGTTCGCCGAGTCGGCGCTCGGCGTCCTGGCCTGACCCCGGCGTCCGGCCCGGTCTCCACTGAGGGCCCGATCTTCGCCTCCGGGTCGCGCACCGCCGTCCCCCGTGCCACGTTGGTACGGGGGGACAGGTGCATGATGCGGCAGACGAAGCAGTACGGGCGGAGCCACGTCATCGCGACGGCAATCGTCGCCGCGCTGGTCACCCTTGCCGCCGTCCCCGGCTGCGCGTCCGGGACCACCGGCCCGGGGGACGCCCGGGCCCCGGCCGCGGCGACGACCGCGGCGACCCCGCCGAGCGCGACGGCCCCCGCCGCCACCCCCGCCACTCCCGTCACCACCCCCTCCACCCCGCAAGCCCCGGCGCCCACGCCCGTCTATCCGCTGTCCAAGGCCCCGCGCACCATCCCGGCCGTACGGGAACACGTGCCGGCCCACGGCCCCGGCTGGCGGCCCGCCCCCGAGGCGCGGGTCGTCGTACCGCCGGCCGACAGCGCGGCCCTGGCGGACGAGGGCAAGCTGCTCGCCGGGGAGCTGCGCATCGGATTCGCCGAATCGGCCACCCCGCGCAAGGGCGACGTGGAACTGGCCCTCGGGCCGAAGGGTTCCGGCACCCCCGAGTCGTACACCCTCACCGTGAGCAACGGACAGGTCCGCATCACCGGACCCGACCAGGCCGGGGTGTTCTACGGCACCCGCACCCTCAAGCAGGAGGTGAGCGGCGGCGGTTCGGCCCCGGAGGGCACCGTGCGCGACGCCCCGGCCAAGCCGCAGCGCGGGCTCAACCTCGACATCGCCCGCAAGAACTTCACCCCGGACTGGATCGAGGACCGGCTGCGCGAGATGGCCGACCTGAAGCTGAACCAGTTCGGCCTGCACTTCTCCGACGACCAGGCCTTCCGGATCGAGTCCGACACCCACCCCGAGATCGTCTCCACCCCCCACCTCACCAAGGCACAGGTGCGCGACATCACGGCGCTCGCCGCCCGCCTGCACATCGCGGTCGTCCCCGAGATCGACTCGCCCGGGCACCTCGGAGCGGTATTGCGCGCGTACCCCGCCCTGCAGCTGCGCGACGTCCAGGGCCGTGCGGTCAAGGGCGCGGTCGACATCGCGAATCCGGCGGCGGCGAAACTCGTCGACGAACTCCTGCGCGAGTACCTGCCGTTGTTCCCCGGCGCGATCTGGAACGTGGGAGCCGACGAGTACCAGGCCCTGGTCTACCGCGATCCGCAGACCTCCTTCCCGCAGCTCACGGCCGCCGCCCGGCAGCGCTACGGTCCCACCGCGCGGGTCCAGGACCTGGCGACGGGCTGGCTGAACGACCGTGCGGCCGTGGTCCGTTCGGCGGGCCGGGCACCGACGGCCTGGAACGACGGCTTCTTCACCGGCGGCCTCGCCCAGCCGGCCCGGGACATCCAGGTCGAGTACTGGACGGGCATGGAGCTCGGGGCCCGGCCGCCGCTGGAGTACCTGCGCGAGGGCCGCAAGGTCGTCAACCTCAACGACGAGTACCTCTACTACGTGCTGGGGGAGCCGAACCAGTTCACGTACCCCGACGGGCGGCGCATCTACGAGCAGTGGACCCCGCTCGTCCTGCGCGGCACCACGGCCGTGCCCGCGCGGTACGCCGGCCAGATCCTGGGCGCGCGCTTCGCCGTCTGGTGCGATCTCGCCGGATCCCAGACCCAGGCCCAGGTCGCGGCCGGCATCCGGCTCCCCCTCGCCGCCCTGTCCCAGAAGGTCTGGGACTCCCGCACCCCGGCCCTGGACTGGCCGGCCTTCAAGGCACTGGCCGACCGGCTGTAGCCCGGCTGTGTCCCGGGGTACCGGCGGCCCGGAGCCTCGACGCCTCGGCGTCTCGGCGTCTCGGCGGCCGAAACCCGCTGGCCGGGTCCCGTCCGCTTTGCTTGGATGCGGGCATGGACGACAGCGCGCTGCCCTCGCCCGAGGGCTACGAGATTTCCACCGCCCCCGGCCGCCTCGACCGGGAGCTGATCCACCGGTGGCTGTCCGAAGACGCCTACTGGGCGCTCGGGCGGAGCCGGGAGAAGCAGGACGCCGCCATCGAGGGGTCGCTCAACTACGGGGTCTACGACTCCGTGTCCGGCCGCCAGGTGGCCTACGCGCGCGTCATCACCGACCGCGCCACCTTCGCCTGGCTCTGCGACGTGTACGTGGACCGGGGCGTACGGGGCAAGGGGCTCGGCACCGCCCTGGCGGGGGCGGTACGGGACAACCTCGCCCCGTACGGGCTGCGCAGGATCCTGCTGGCGACCGCGGACGCCCACGAGGTGTACGCGAAGGCCGGCTTCGAGCCGCTCGCGGCACCGGAGAAGTGGATGGCTCTCGGCGTGCAGTAGGACGCCGAGGGGCCCTGACGGGCGCCTACCAGATGGAGTTGACCCACTCCGGGTGGTCGATGAACGGATTGCGGTTGTGCTGGTAGGTGTCGTAGATGACCTGGTTGCGGCGCTGCTCGAAGGCGTCCGGCGGGTCCTGCAGGTTCCACTGCTTCAGGACGCTGATCTTGCCGAACAGGGGCGCGCTGCCGTTGTTGACCTTGTCGTTCATCTCCAGGTCGGCGAAACCGTCACCGCCGTCGTAGCGCACGGCCATGTAGAGCAGCATGCGCGCGACATCGCCCTTGACCGCGTTGCGCGGCTCGAAGGAGTCGGAGTCGGTCAGGCTGCCGGGGGCCTCGGAGACCGGTCCGCCGCCCAGGTCGAAGTCCTTGTTCCCGCGGGTGCTGTTGACGGTGACGTCCTCGGGCCTGAGGTGGTGCAGGTCGGTCCCGGGGCCGGTGGCGGTGCCGAAGTCGCCGTGGCTCTTGGCCCAGACGTGCTCGCGGTTCCAGTCGTTGACGCCGCCGCCGTTGGTGGACTTCGACTGCGAGCGGCCCGAGTAGACCAGGATGACGTTGTTGGAGTTCGCGGGGTCCTGGTCGGTGACCTTCAGGGCGTTCCACACGCCGTCGTACGTCACCTTGGACTGGGTCTTGATGATGTTGTGCAGGGCCGTCTTCAGCGCGGCGCCGGTCTTGCCCTCGGCGGTGGCGTAGTAGGTGTCGACGGCGGAGGCCGAGGTCGCCGCGGGGGCGGCGGCCGGGGTCCGCTGGCCCGCCGAGGCGGAGGCCGGGACCAGTATCAGGGACGCGGCCGCGAGGCCGGCTGCCCAGGGAGTAAGGCGCGAGATTCTCATCACGTGGGGGTACCTCTCCACACGCACCGCTCCCGCCCGGGGAATTGGCGGGGCATCAGGTGGCAGAGCGAGGTTCACATTGTCATGTGCCCTACAGGTAAAAAGCACGTGTCGGGAGGCGGGATTTTCTACGCGCGTCATGCGGGGGATTTGTGCGGGTGAATGGCGCAAGAATCCCTATGCAGGACCGGGCGGCGCGGGCACGGTAACGGAGGCCACACCGTGAACAGCCCTACCAGGAGCAGCCCATGGCACCGAAGATCCTCATCGTGACCGGCGACGCGGCGGAATCTCTGGAAGTCCTCTACCCCTACCAGCGCTTGATCGAGGAGGGGTACGAGGTCCACATCGCGGCGCCGGCGGTGAAGAAGCTGCGGTTCGTCGTACACGACTTCGAGGACGGCTTCGACACCTACACCGAGAAGCCCGGCTACACCTGGCCGGCCGACATCGCCTTCGCCGACGTGGACCCGGGGGAGTACGCGGCGCTGGTCGTACCCGGCGGACGCGCCCCGGAGTACCTGCGCAACGACCCCGAGGTGCGGCGGATCCTGGCGGCCTTCGCCGGCGACGACAAGCCGATCGCGCAGATCTGCCACGGCCCCCTGATCACCGCCGCGGCCGGTGCGCTCGACGGCCGCCGGGTCACGGCCTATCCGGCGCTGGAGCTGGACATGAAGGCGGCCGGCGCCGCGTTCGAGGACTCCGAGGCCGTGGTCGACGGCACGCTGGTGTCGGCCCGCGCCTGGCCCGACCACTCCGCCTGGATGCGGGAGTTCCTGACCGTCCTGCGCGGCAAGGCCCCGGTCTCGGGAGGCTGAGCTTCGCCGTCCCCTTGTGAAAGATCCTGACAGGTGGCTGCCGGGGCGCAATCGGTGTGGTGGGGTGTGAGCGCCAACCCACCTATTGCGCAAGGCAGTTGAGAGGGCCAGTCATGACGGGGACTATGGGACGACGCGGGTTCATCGGTGCGGCCGCGGCGCTGGGAGGCGCCGCGCTCGTCGGAGCCGGGGCGCCGCTCGCCCGGGCACAGGAGGCGGCCCGGCCGCCGGGGCCGGACACGGTGGCGATCCCGGCGGGCTTCCAGCCCGAGGGGATCGCCGTCTCCGCGCGCGGAACGGCCTACACGGGCTCGCTGCTCGACGGCTCGATCTACCGCTTCGACCTCGCCAACGGCGCCGGGCGGATCATCACCCGGGGCGAGGGCCCGATGGCGGTGGGCCTCAAGCTCGACCCGTACGGCCGGCTGCTGGTCGCGGGCGGCGCCAGCGGGCAGATCCGGGTGATCGACGCCGGGGACGGGCGGATTCTGGCCACCCACCAGGCCGCGACCGGCACCGCCTTCGTCAACGACGCCGTCGTCGGCTGCGGCGGCGCCTGGTTCACCGACTCCTTCGCGGACGTCCTGTACTTCCTGCCCGTCGGCCGGGACCTCACCGGGCCCGGCGCGGCCCCCCGTGCCCTGCCGCTCGGCGGAGAGTGGGACCCGGTCCCGCCCGGCGGTGCGTACTGGGGCGCCAACGGGATCGCGCGGACCCCCGACGGTCAGGCCCTGCTCGTGGTGCACGACACCGCCGAGGCGCTGTTCCGCGTGGACCCGCGCACCGGCGCCGCCACCCGGACCCTGCTCGACGGCGGCTCCGTGGGCAACGGCGACGGGCTCGTGGTGCAGGGGCGGACGCTGTACGTCGTACGCAACTGGGCCTATGCCGTGGACGTGTTCACCCTGAGCGGGGACGGCCGCCGGGCCCGCTTCGTCAAACGGATCACCGACCCGCGCTTCGACGAGCCCACGACGGCCGCGGTGTACGGCGGCCGGCTCTACGTGGTCAACGCCCGCTTCGACGCGGACTGGTCGGACCCGGCCACCGCCTCGACGGTCGTCAGCTGCCCGCTGTGATGGCGGGCGCCGCCTCGTACTTGTAGTCCGGGCCGAAGTTCTTCTTCACGGCCGCTTCCCAGGTGCCGTCCTCGACCATCTTGCGGATCGCGTTGTTGATCTTTACCTGGAGCTCGGGGCTGCCCTTCTTCATGCCGATCCCGTAGTTCTCGCTGCTCAGGCTCAGCCCGATCAGCCGGAACTTGCCCTCGTTGCCCTTGCGGGCGGTGTAGCCGGCCAGGATGGAGTTGTCCGTGGTCATGGCGTCCACCAGACCGTCCTTGAGGGCGACGACGCACTCGGAGTAGCCGCCGAGCTCCAGGAGGCTCGCCTTGGGGGCCAGGTTCTTCCTCACGTTCTCCGCCGAGGTCGAGCCGGTCACCGAGCACAGCCTCTTGCCGGCGTTGTTCAGGTCCTCGGCCTTGGTGATCGTGGGGTCGTCGGCGCGGACCATCAGGTCCTGGTGCGCGAGGAAGTACGGGCCGGCGAAGTCGACCTTCTGCTTGCGCTTGTCGTTGATCGAGTAGCTGGCCGCCACGATCTGGACCTCGTTGTACTCGATCAGGAGCTCGCGGTCGTTGCTGAGGACCTGCTTGAAGACGATCCGGTCCTTCGAGTAGCCGAGCTCCTTCGCGACGTACGTGGCCACGTCCACGTCGAAACCGGTGAAGCTTCCGTCGGGCTCCCGCATGCCGACGCCCGGCTGGTCGAACTTGATGCCGACGGAGAAGGTCTTCTGGTCGTCGTCACCGCCACACGCCGATGCGGTCAGGGAGAGACCGATCACTGCGGCGATGGCGCCGGCCTTGGGAACCTTCATGGTGCACTCTTTCCTGGGGTACGCGGATACGCGGGGTCGCGGGCGGGCGGAACCGCACGGCAGGGTGCGGAGCGCACCGGGACCGGGCCGGGGCGCGGGGAACCGCGCGGGCTGGTGGACGCGTATATGAGGAAGCTAGGAAGGTGTCGGGCGCAGTGTCACGGCATCTGAGCAAATCTTGAGGGTAACGATCCGGAACGGCGGCAGATCCTGCGGCGAATCCGGTTCTGAACGGGAGAGGAGCCGGTCGGGTGGCCAAGGGCGGGGTACGGGTCGAGGGGAACGCACTGCTGCTGGGCGAGGGGGCGCAGGTCCGGTTCATGCGGACGCTGCGGCTGCCGGAGACCGGTACGCACAATCTGCCCCCGGGGCTGGGGGAGTTTCCGCTGCGGCGGGTGGAGGACTATCCGGACACGGTTCCGGCGGACTGGCTCGCCAAGGGCGGGGTGATGCTCCCCGTGTACCTCCGCGAGGCGATGTGGCTCAGCTTCGGCGGGACCCGGGAGCCCACCGCGCTCCAGGTCGGTGTCGGCAAGGTGTGCGCCGTCTCCGGCAAGCGGTGGACGGGCGCGCTCGGGCGCAAGCCGCAGAACTACCTCGTGCTGCCGCGCCAGCCCTGGCTGGACGGGATCAATTCGGGCACGGGCACGGTCCGCCAGTTCGTCGCCGTCCCGCTGGGCCTCGGCGCCACCGTGGAGGGCCAGGTCACCGGCGAGGAGACCGCGGGCGGCGTGCAGCTCCAGGCCTTCCCGCTCGGCGCGAGGGCGCGGGAGCGGTGGCGGGAGGAGGAGCGGGCGCGCACGGCCGCCACCGGCCGGGTCGGTGGTGCTCCCTACGGGATCGTGCCGCCGGGCGGCCATCCGGGCGGCTACGGGGGCGGCGGCTACGGAGCGGCCCCGGGGATGCCGATGCCGGCGCCGATGGCCCCGCCGGCGCCGGGCGGACTTCCCGGAGCACCTGCGGCCCCGGCCGCGGCCGCGGGCCCGCTGCGGCGCTCGGGCGGCGGGCCGGCCCCGCAGGCGGCCCCGGCGATGGGGCTCGGCGTAGGCGGCTCCATGCGGCAGGAGGTGTACCGCGACGACCGCAAGGCGAAGGACTGGGCGTCCGAGCCGGCCGCGCGGGTCTTCGTCCACCTGGTGACCCCGCCCGCGTGGCGCCGGATCACCGGGGAGGAGCCGCCACCGTCGCCGGTGGACCGGGCGGCGTACACCAAGGCCGGGCTGCCGTGGTTCGACTACTACGACGAAGAGGCCGCCGACCTCGCCCCCTCCGACACCCTCGGCCGGGTGCGGCCGGTGGGCGAATGGCTCGGCACCGACGAGGCTCCGTGGGCGCAGCCCGCTCCCGGCCAGGTCGCACCCCTGGGGAACGCTCCGCGGCCGGGCAAACCGGTCCAGGACGGCGACTGGTAGGCGGCGCGGGTCTCCACCGCCCGGGCCGTCCCGCGGACTCGCCGACGGGCCGCCCCGTACCCCGGACTGGCCGGGAACGTACGGTCGTTCGACCCCCGGGGTGGGACCCGTGACAGCATGGGCGGGCAACACACGGTGGTCGGAGGGGGAGTTCGGTGAGCGGAGTACGCAAGGGCCTGGCCAAGGTGGAGATCGCGCTGCGGTGGGATCCCAGCCCGGCGGGGGCGCCCGTCCACGACCTCGACCTGCTCGCCGCGGTGTACGCCGCGGCGGACCCGTACGGGGAGCCCGTCCACCTGGTCCACTTCGGCAGCCGGTCGCCCGACGGCACCATCACGCTGAACCGGGACAGCAGGACCGGGCTGGGGCTGGGCTTCGACGAGGTCATGACCCTCGAACTGACCCGGATCGCGGCCGAACTGACCCGGGTCGTGGTGGGCGTGGTGATCCAGCGTCCGGGCGGCGGACCGGCGCTGACCTTCGCCGAGGTCGCGGGGAAGGGCCTGCGCATCCGGGAGGGCTACACCGATCTCGCCGTGGACGATCTCGCCGGCTTCGGCGCGGCGAGCGCGGTCACGGTCGCCGAGTTCACCCGCGACGACGCGGGGGTCTGGTCCCTGGACCCGGCCGTACGGGGCTTCGACGCCGACCCGGAGGAGTTCGCCCGGGCGATGGGCGCGGCCCGGAACTGAGCGGGCCGCACTGATCTGAGCCAGCCGCACTGATCTGAGCCGGCCGCCCGGAACGCCGCACGGACCGGTCGGCGGCCACTCCGCGAGGGAGTGCCCGCCGTCCGGTCCGGGGGCTGCGCTGCCACCGTCCCCACGAGGCAGCGCGAGCGGGTCACCGTCCGGTCATCGGGGACGGCGGCCCGCTGGTTCAGGGAGCCCGGTTCAGGGGGCCCGGTCCGCTTCCGGCGGGGCCGCGCCCAGCACCGGCAGCAGGCAGGCGTCGACGAACCGTACGAGGTACTCGGCGTCGGCGTAGCGTCCCTCCAGCACGGGGCGGATGCGCAGCACGCCCATCAGCTGCGCCGGCAGGAACTCCACGGCAGGGTGCCCGGGGGCGAGCTCGCCCCGGGCCACGGCCCGCGCCACGATCGAGTCGAACGCCGCCAGCTCCGGCTCCACCAGAGCCTCGCGCAGGGCCGCCTTCAGCTCCTCGTCGCTCAGCACCGCGTGCCCGAGGGCCTGCATCAGCCGGGTGTCGCGCCCCGAGGTGCAGGCGGCGATCCGGGCCGCCTCGCGCAGGTCGCCCGGCAGGGTTCCGGTGTCCACCGCGGCGAGCGTCCCGCGCCGGTCCGCGCGCAGGGCGGCGGCGACGAGCTGCGGTTTGGTCTTCCACTGCCGGTAGAGCGTGGACTTGCCGCAGGTGGCCCGGGCGGCGATCTTCTCCATGGTCAGCGCCTCGTAGCCGTCCTCGCGCAGCTGCTCCAGGACGGCGTCGTAGAGCTGCTGCTCGCGCTCCGGCGTGATCTTGGAGCGGCGCGCGGGGGCCGGGGCGGCTTCCGGCGTCGGCGACGTCATGGGGCGGCTCTCCTCGATGCTGCGTGGCCACATTCTGCTGCTGCTCACGGCCGAGATATTTCGGTCGCACCGCAGCGGTGTCTAGTGAAAGTCTACGGGAACGCGAGCGTATCGGTACACACTCGTATCGATACGAGAATGTATCGATACACTGGTGTGTCGATTGTGAGCCGTGTAGCTGTGTACAGGAAGCGAGACCGGGGGATGACCTCCCACACCACACCCGCCGGGGCCGTAGCGGGGCCGGGCGCCCGTCGCCGCCTCATACGCGAGCTCCTGCTCGTCGTGGGCCTCTTCGCCGTCTACAAGTTCGGCCGTACGCTCGCCACCGGCCGCACGGAGGAGGCCTTCCGCAACGCCACCCGGGTCTGGGACGCCGAGCGCACCCTGCACCTGCCCGGCGAAGGCCTGGTCCAGCGCCTGCTCCTGCACAGCGACGCCCTCGTGCACACCGCGAACACCTACTACGCGGCCGTGCACTTCCCCGCCACGGTGCTCTTCCTCGTCTGGCTCTACGTACGCCGCCCCGCGCACTACCTCTGGACCCGCCGGGTGCTGGCCGCCCTGACCGGCGCGGCCCTCGTCCTCCACCTGGCCTTCCCCCTCGCACCCCCGCGGATGCTGGGAGAGGCCCACCTGATCGACACCGGCCAGGTCTACGGCCCGACCGTCTACGGGGCCGCGCCCGCCGCGGACACCATGGCCAACCAGTTCGCCGCGATGCCCTCGCTGCACTTCGGATGGGCGCTGATGCTGGCCCTCGGCATGATCGCCGCCACCTCCTCGCGGTGGCGCGCCCTGTGGCTGCTGCACCCGCTGGTGACCCTGCTCGTGGTCGTCGGCACGGCCAACCACTACTGGCTCGACGCCATCGTCGCCACGCTGCTCCTCGGGGCCGCTCTGCTGCTGGTCCCGCGTCCGGTCGGCCGGTCCATCGTCGCCCGGCGGAGCGTGCCGGGGCCGCGCTCCGCGGAGGTGCCCGTGCCGGCGGGTGCGGGTGCGGGTGCGGGTCCGGCCGAGAGTCCGGGGCCGGGGCCGGGGCCGGGGCCGGGCGCCCTGAGGCCCGTAGACCCCGTAGAGCCCGTAGGAGCGGTCCGGTGAACGCCACGCTCCTCGCCGTCCTGCTCTGCCTCGCCGCGGCCGTCACCTACGCGGCCGCCGCCGTCGCCCAGGAACGCCTCGCCCGCCGCGCGGTCGCCCGCAGCACCGCGGCGCTGCTCGGCAACGGCGCCTGGTGGTGGTCGGCGGGCCTGAACGCCGCCGCCGCGCTCCTGCACGCCGCCGCCCTGCGGTACGGGCCGCTCACCCTGGTCCAGCCGCTCGGCGCGCTCACCCTCGTCGCCGCCGTACCGCTGGGTGCCCGCGGCGCCGGTCGGCGGGTCGTGGCCAGCGAGTGGCGCGGCACCCTGGCCACCGTCGTCGGCCTCGGCCTGCTCCTGCTGCCCGCCTCCGGCCCGTCCCCCGACGAGACCCTGACCCTGGCCGAGGCGCTCGCCGTCTCCGGAGCCACGGCCGCGGTGATCATGGTGCTGACCGCACGGAGCGACACCCGCTCGGGGCTGCGCCACGCGACGGCGTCCGGGCTGGCCTCCGCGGCGGCCTCCGCCCTCACCCAGACCGTCGCCGTGGCCGGCGGCCGGGGCGGGTCCCTGCTCAGCGTCCGGGTCATCTCGGTGGCGCTGCTCGTGGTGGTCTTCGCGGTCGGCGGGATGCTCCTGTCCCAGCGGGCCTACCGGGGCGGCCTCGGCGCCCCGCTCGCGGTGGTCAACCTGACCAACCCGCTGGCCGCGGCCGCGATCGGCATGATCCTGCTCGGCGAACGCATCCAAGGCGGAGCGGTCGGAGTCCTGTTGGCCGTGGCCGGGGCGCTCGCGGCGGCCCGGGGCGTGCTGTTGCTCACGCGGACCCCGCAGCCGACGTCGGCCGCCGCATCCCAGGTGGCAGCGCAGGCCGCAGCCCAGGCCACACCCCAGGCCGCGCCTCAGCCTCAGCCCGCGCCGATGGCCGGTGTGGCAGCATGAGCCGCATGGCTGCCGACGACGGTTCGTTCCTCTCGCTCCGCTCCAAGGGCTCGATCCTCTCCATCGGATCGGTGGGCTCCGTCCTCTCCATCGGATCGGTGGGCAGCGTGCTGTCGGTCGGTTCGATCGGCTCGGCCCTGTCGGCCGCCTCGGTGGGATCCGTGCTGAGCGCGGGCTCGTTCGCCTCCGCCCAGTCGACGCTGTCGGTGCTGTCCTGGCGCTCCCGCGGCGGATTCCTGGCGGCGGGAGCGGTGGGCGCGACGGGAGTCGCGGTGCTGGCCTTGGCCGCGGCCGCCGTCCTCAGGCCCGCCCCCGGGTCCCGTAGGCGCCGCTGAGAACCGTTTCGCCTGTTCACGCGTCTCTCCTCATGAGACCTGAACGGACGTCGCGCGCACGACGACGCGCGCACATCGAAGCGGAGTGAACGGGCATGGGCATCATCGGCTGGATCATCCTCGGACTGCTGGCGGGCGGGATCGCCAAGGTCCTGCTGCCCGGCCGTGACCCGGGCGGCCTGATCGGCACCACCCTCATCGGCATCGCCGGCGCCTTCACCGGCGGCTGGCTCTCGGCGAAGTTCCTGAACCGGTCGATCCAGAACGATTTCTTCGACCTCGCGACCTGGGGCTCCGCCATCGCCGGCTCCCTGGTCCTCCTCGTCGCCTACCGCCTCCTCTTCGGCAACTCCCGCAACTGACCGGCGGGCCGCGGACCGGGACCCGGGACCCGGGACCCGGGTCCGGGCGTCAGACCTCCATGTAGGCCACCGTGCCGGTACGCCGGGCCGCGTCGATCTCCCGCAGGCGGGCGAAGTTCGCGGGGCTCATCAGCGCTTCCCACTCCCGCACCGAGTGGACCCGTACCTCGCTGTGCTCCTCGGGGTCGAGGACGATGGCGGCGATCTGTTCGTCGGTGAGGGTGCCGCCGTCGAAGAGGAAGCCGATGTGGTTCGCGGGCCAGGCCTCGCCGCGGTCGGCGATGAACTGCGTGCCCAACAGCTTGCGCTCGCCCTCGAAGGCGATGCCCGTCTCCTCCAGGCACTCCCGGACCGCGCACTCCCAGGGCGTCTCGCCGTGGTCCATGTTCCCGCCCGGCCACTGCCAGACCTCCGTGGGGTACGTGGCACGCAGCTGCACCGGGCGGCCGGCGGTGTCGGTGAAGTAGAGGCAGGCGTAACCGGTCGCCCGGGGGATCGTCTTGACGTACTCGGCGGGCGGGAGCCAGACGGACACCGTTCCACCTCCGTCCGGGCCTCGGCCCCTCGGGGACATCGGGCAGGCACACTACCCACGCCGCGCGCGGCTCACGCCCACGTTGGGGCCCCGGACCGGGTCCGTGATGTCCACGTCCCGGTACGGGTGCACCGGCGTCGGTGGCGGCGCCTACGATGACCGGCCATGGACAGCAGTGAGGCCGGCAGACGGTTGATCGACGGGCGATTCGAACTCGCCCGTCCCCTGGGCAGTGGCGGGATGGGCACGGTGTGGCTCGCCCGCGACATCGCGCTGGACCGGGAGGTCGCCCTCAAGGAGGTGCGGCCGCCCGACCCGGCGACCGCCGCCGCGCAGCCCGGGCTCGTCGTCCAACTGCGCGAACGGGCCGTCCGCGAGGCCCGGGCCCTCGCCCGGCTCGCCCACCCGAACGTGGTCACGATCCACCACATCGTGGAGCCCGAGCCCGGCTCCGACGGCCATCCGTGGATCGTGATGGAGCTCGTCCGGGGCGGCTCCCTCGCCGACCGGCTGGAGGCCGGGCCGATGCCGGTGGCGGACGTGCTGCGCCTCGGGCTCGACCTGCTCTCCGCGCTGCGGGCCGCGCACGCGGAGGGGGTGCTGCACCGTGATGTGAAACCGGCCAACGTGCTCCTGCGCCCCGGCGGCTCCGCGGTGCTCACCGACTTCGGGATCGCCGCCCTGCACGGAGCGACCGGGCTCACCTCGACCGGAGCCCTGATCGGCTCGCCGGAGTACATCGCGCCCGAGCGGGCGCGCGGCTCTGAGGGACTGGCCGCCTCCGACCTGTGGTCGCTCGGGATGCTGCTGTACGTGGCCGCGGAGGGGGTGCACCCGCTGCGCCGGGCCACCAGCCTGGCCACCGTGGTCGCGGTGCTCGACGAGCCGATCCCCGCGCCGGTCCGGTCCGGCCCGCTGGGACCCGTACTGGAACGGCTGCTGGTGCGGGACCTGTCCGTGCGGCCCGACGCCGAGGAGCTGGAAGCGCTGCTCCGCGGCGCGAGCAGTGCTCTCGCAGGCGCCTCCCCGGTGGTACCGACGGTCAGCTTCGGGAGCTTCGGGCCGGCGACCCCCGCCCCCGGTCCCGCCATGGGCCCCGTACCGATACCGGCGGCGACGCACAGCCCTGTTCAGGCACCGCAGGCGCCGTTCGTTCCGGGCGCGGGCAACCCGTACGCGTTCACCGTCCCCGTGACCCTCCCCGCGCCGCCCGCCCCGCGCCGGCGCCGTCGTCCGGCCCTGCTCGCCGGACTCCTCGCGGTGGTCCTGGCCGCGGGCGTCGCCGGCCTCGTCAACTGGCTGCCCGACGGGAACGCCGACGGCTCCACGGGCAAGAGCGGCGATACGAAGACCACGGACACCGCGTCCGCCTCCGGACCGGCCTCCCCGGCCCAGGGCACCGCCGTGGCCCTGACCCCCACCCCCACCCCGAAGGCGAGCACCCCGAAGCCGGTCACCCCGCCCAAGGGCAGCCTGATCGACCCGGCCAACATCCGTACCGCCGTCGAGGCGTTCAAGCAGCAGACGGGCACCACCACCTTCGTCGACATGAAGGTCTACGACGAGTACGTGCTCGCCGACATCCCGACCGCACCCGGAGCCAAGACCGTCGACTCCTGGCAGTACCGCGGCGGCGTCGCCAAACGCACCGGCCCGTCCGGCACCGTGAAGCCCGGCGATCCGCTCATGGACATGGCGGCGCTCGACTGGGACGCCCTGCCCGCGCTGATGGCCGAGTCGACGAAGGAGCTCGGCGTCGACAATCCGAGCTCCCGCTACCTCAACGTCTCGCCCTGGATGAACACCCCCGCGGTCCGCCCCTACCTGAGCGACGAGTACGGACAGGGCGGCTACGTCCTCGCCGGCACCGACTTTAAGATCAAGAAGGTATACCGGAGCTGAAGGCCTACCGGAGCCGAGGGCTCAGCGGAGCCGGCGGCCGGGGAGGCGGAGAACCACCACCATGCCAAGCTGGCGCAGCACGCTCACGACGGCCGGGATAACCGGCGGCCCCCGCCTCCGGGCCGACTGCACGTACGCCGCCCGCCGGGTCCTGCGCCGGGAACCCGCGCCGTACCTCGCCCTGCGGCTGCCGGCCGCACCCCCGCTCGTACCCTGGCTGGTGGCCGGCCTCGGCTTCATGAACCGGGTCGACGACGTCGCCGAGACCGGCACCGCCGGCCAGCGGGCCGCCGGCCTGGACGAACTGGGCACCGAGGTGCGCCGCGCCCTGGACACGGGGGACAGCCCCGACCCGCTGCTGCGCGCCTACGCCCACGCCGTCGACTCCCGTGGTCTGCCCGCCGATTGGGTGTTCCGGTTCCTCGACGGGGCGGCCACCGAGGAGGCGGTCTTCGACGGGTTCGCCGCCGAGGAGGAGTTCCAGACCTACCTCGACGCCTACGCCTGGCCCGGCGTGCTGGTCTTCACCGGCCTGCAGTACCAGGGCGGGCCCGACGCCGAACAGGCCGCGGGCTGGCGGAGGTTCGTGGACGCCGCCCAGCGGGTCGACTTCCTCGCGGACCTCGCCGGGGCGCGCAGGCCGCGTACGGCCGCCTGACTCAGGCCGCTTCCGGCCCGGAGAGGTGGCGCAGGCGGTCGGCCGCGCGGCGGCCGCGGGCCTCCAGGGGGAGGACTCCGGTGGCCGCGGCCAGGCCGGCGGGCGGCATGTCGGCGTAGATCGACTCGTACGACCCCTCGGGCACGATGTACGACTCGTGCCACAGGCCCACGTGCTGGCGGACCTTGCCCGCGTGCTCCTTGCGGTTGATGATCGCCCAGACCCGGTGGTGGAGCATGTCGGGAGCCGCGGCGTACGCGTAGAGCTTCTCCTTGGACTCCCAGTACTGGACCACGTAGTAGGTGCGCGGCGAGGCGGTGAGCAGGACGTGGCCGAGCAGGCCCCGGCCCTCGTCCCGGGCCAGTTCGCGGAGCATGCGCGGCATGGCGAGCACGACCGGGATCCACTGGTGGAGGGCCCAGAAGTGGTTGATGCGTAATCCGAGCAGGAGGACGACGACGTCGCCCTCGGCGGCCGCGGTGGTGCGGCCCGGTATCGGCTTGACGGACACTCTGCCTCCAGGGGCGCGGTGGGAACGCGAACGCGACACGGTCAGGCCGTGCCGCCCGCGCATGATTGGATAGTGGCACTCTCCAAGGAAAGGCTCAAGAGATGCGACTGGCGGAGTTGAGCGAACGCAGTGGCGTCTCCACCGCGACCATCAAGTACTACCTGCGCGAAGGGCTGTTGGCGCCGGGGCGGCGGATCAGCGCGACGACCGCCGAGTACGACGAGGGGCACCTGCGGAGGCTGAAGCTGGTCCGCGCGCTGATCCAGGTCGGCGGGATTCCGGTGGCCACGGCCAGGGAAGTGCTCGCGCACGTGGACGACGAGTCCCTGGGGCGGACGATGCGGATCGGCGCGGCGCTGTGGGCGCTGCCGCAGGGGCCCGAGCCGGACGAGGAGGAACCGGCGGTGATCACCGCTCGGCGCGAGGTGGACCGGCTGCTGGAGATGCTGGGCTGGTCGGCGGCCCGGGAGGTGGGGGACCTGTCCCCGGTGCATCGCTCGCTCGTGTCGGCGGTGTCGACCCTCATCCGGCTCGGCTACCCGTGGGACGCCGAACTGATGGCTCCGTACGCCGCGTTGATGCACCAGGCGGCCGTGCGCGACTTCGACTTCATGGAGACGTACCCCTCCGAGGCGGAGAAGGTAGAGACGGCGGTGGCCGCGGTCATCCTCGTCCAGCCGGTACTGAAGGCCATGCACCGGCTGGCGCAGGAGGAGGAGTCGGCACGGCGGTACGGGCTGGAGTGAGGCGGGGGCGCGGTGCGTCGGTACGGGCCGGAGCGCGGCGGGGGCGGCGGAGGTGCGCCGGGGGTGTCGCCCGGCGGTACGGGCCGTGCGGGTCGGCGAGAATGCGCAGGGGGTACGCGGCGCGTGCCACCCGCCCCTCGTCACCCGCCCCTCGTCACCCGTCACCACGCGATGCGGCCCTGTGAGGCCGGGTCGCCCAGCACCTGGAGCGCCCGATGCCGCAGATCACCGTCGACTACTCGGCGAACCTGTCCGACACCTTCGACCGGCGCGGATTCGCGCTGGCCCTGCACGCGTTGATCACCGAGGTCGCGGCTGCCACCGTCGCGAACTGCAAGACGCGCTTCCGGTGTCTGGACGAGGTGTACGTGGCCGACGGGGCGCCCGGGGCTGCGCTCGTCCACGTACAGCTGGGCCTGCTGGCGGGCCGGACCGAGGCGGTCAAGGCCGAGTTGAGCGAGGCCGTGCTCGACCTGCTGTACAAGCACCTGACCGCCGGGGCGGACGGGGCCGGTCCCGTCGTGCACGCCTCGGTGGACGTGAGCGAGCTGGGAGCGGCCTACCGCAAGCTCGTTCAGTAGGCGCCGTTGACGTTGTCGATCGAACCGTAGCGGTCCGCCGCGTAATTGCAGGCGGCCGTGATGTTGGCGACCGGGTCGTAGGAGTCCATCGGGGTGCCGGGCACGTGATAGGCCTTGAAGGTCGGGTCGATGACCTGGAGGAGCCCCTTGGAGGGGATGCCGGCCGCCGCGTTGGAGTCCCAGTTGTTGATGGCCAGCGGATTCCCCGAGGATTCGCGCATGATGTTGCGGTGAATTCCGTCGTAGCTTCCGGGAATTCCGTGCTGCGCCATGACGTCGAGCGACTCCCGGATCCAGCCGTCGAGGTTGTTCGCGTAGCCGGTGGCGGCCTTGGCCGCGGCCGGCGCGGCGGCGGCGGCGACCCCGGTGAGGTTCAGCTTCAGGCCGGGGCGGATGGCCGAGGGGTCGGCGCCGACGATGCCCTTGTTGGCCTCGTAGAGCTTCTGCCAGCCGCCGCCGATGGAGTGCTCGGCCGCGATCTTGCTCAGGGTGTCACCGCTGACCACGGAATACGTCGTCGGGGCGACGGTCACCTCGGCCGCCCCGGCCGTGGTCGCGCTGATCAGCGGGAGGGCCAGCGCGGCGCTGCCCGTACCGGCGAGGGCCAGCTTGCGGGTGAGTGCGTTGTGCTGCTTCGGCCGGCGGTGCTTTCCCTGTGCGGGCATGGCGGAATTCCTCACGTGGGGGACGGAAGAGCCCTGGCGGAGGCCGGATTCGGCAGCTGACCACCTGGAATGAGGCGACCGTAGGCGAGGCCGGCGGGCCGGAACAAGACACGAATTCGACCGGGAGATCAACTTCCCGCATTCGGTCCGGTGGATGACCTTGAAAAGAGGTCGGGGAATTCGCGAATATCCAACCGGGAAAAGGGAATCGTCCCTCGCGGGGAAATGATGTTGACGCCGCCGGAGTGACTCACATCACGAGCCGGCGGGCGAGGGCCCAATCCGGGCAAGTCGCCCGTCGCCGGGCCTGATTCGGGCGACCCGCCCGTTGGTGGCGAATCGCCCATCACGGGTCAATAGGACCTCGTGGTCGGTCGGGATGTGGCGCGCCAGTGCCCCGCGGGCCGCGTGCGGGCTAGGGCCTGTCGTCAAACTGCCGTCTGCCGGCGTCCGTGCGCAGCGCAGGCCGCGATGTGATCGATCACGAAGCCGGCGTCGGCCTCCGGATCGGTCGGCCGGGGCGGCTCGGGACCGTCCCCGTCCCCGTTGCTGTGGATGATCTCCTCCAGTCGTGCGACGGCGGCCGGGACCTCCCGGCGGACCTCCCGGTCGTCCGTGTCGTCCTTGGCCTGGAACCGCAGGGTCGGCTTCGGCCGTTCCCGGGCGTCCCGCAGACCCACGCGTGACCGGTGCCCGTGCCCGGAGGTGCCCCGCTGCTCGGGGCGGGCATTCCGGACCCGGTGGCCGCCGGGCCGCCGGAGCGTCGTCAACTCGGCATCGAGTGACCGAGGTTGTGCCGGACGCGACGGCCTAGCGGAGCCGCGCCAGTTCGTGCAGCGCCGCCGCGACCGATTCCGGGCTCGCCGGCAGCAGGGGGAGGCGTACGTCAGGGGTCGGGATGCGGCCCTGTGCGTACAACACCCCCTTGATCACGGTCGGGTTGGGCTCGGCGAAGAGGGTCGCGGAGAGCCGGGCCAGCGCATGGCCCAGAGGGCGGGCCCGGTCCGCTTCGCCCGCCCGCCAGGCGGCCGCGAGCTCGGTGAACCGGTCCGTCGCGAGATGCGCCGACGCGAGGACCCCGCCCGCCGCGCCGAGCGCGAGCAGGGGCGACAGGAATGCGTCGTCACCCGCCAGCACCGCGAAACCGTCCGGCAGGTCACCGAGCAGTGCCACCGCTTCCCCGTCCAGCGAGCCGACGGCGTACTTCACCCCGGCCACCCCGGGCAGCGCACCGATCTCCCGCAGCAGGGCCGCGTCCAGGGGCTGCCCGGTCCGGTACGGGACGTGATAGACGACCAGCGGTACGGGGCTCACCAGCGCCAGCCGCTCAAAGTGCGCCAGCACCCCGGCGGCCGCGGGCCGTACGAAAGCGGGCACGGTCACCAGCGCGGCCCGCACCTCGGGCCACCGCTTCAGCCGGCCGAGCGACTCCTCGGCGGCCCGGGTCCCGCTCGCTCCGGCACCCACGGTCAGCGCCGCCCCGCGCTCCCGGCAGACCCGGGCACAGACGTCGGTGACGAGGTCGCGCTCGGCCTCGTCGAGGGCGGCCGGCTCGCCGGTGGTGCCCAGCGCCACGATCCCGGTGGCTCCCGCGTCGAGCACCTCGTGGGCGAGCGCCTCCAGGGCGTCGGCGGCGACCTCGCCGGCGGCGGTGAAGGGGGTGATCAGCGGCACGTGGATCCCGTGCGGGGCGTACGGACCGTACGGGCCGGGGGCGGCGGCAGGCGTGGGCGAGGTCCTGAGCGTCTGGGTGGTCATGGGTCGAGCCTGACCCGCTCCGAGCATCGAATCCAGTTCGCCTTTCTTATCTGAACCGTAAGCTGATCCGATGCTCGATGTACGACGCCTGCGCCTCCTGCGCGAACTCGCCCGCCGGGGGACCATCGCCGCGGTGGCCGAGGCGCTCTCCTTCAGTCCTTCGGCGGTGTCCCAGCAGCTCTCGGTCCTCGAACGCGAGGCCGGTCTGCCCCTGCTGGAGCGCACCGGGCGCCGGGTCCGGCTCACGCCCGCCGGCCAGAACCTGGTCCGCCGCGCCGACGCGGTGCTGGAGCTGCTGGAGCGGGCCGAAGCGGAGCTCGCGGAGGCGCGCGGCGGGCTGGCCGGAGCGCTGCGGATCGGCTCCTTCCCCACCGCGACCAGGGCCGTCGTCCCCGCGGCCCTGGTCGAGCTGGCCCGCCGGCACCCGGGACTGGAGCCGATGGTGTCCGAAACCGACCCGGCCGCGGTCGCCGACGCGCTACGGGCCGGGGACCTGGACGTGGCCCTGATCCACGCGTACGACTTCGTCCCCGCGCCGGAGGAACCGGGACTCGCCACGGAACCGCTCTACCGCGAGGCGATGTACCTGGCGACCCCGGCGCAAGGGGCCCGCACCCCCGACGCCGAGGCCTCCCCGGCCGGGGCCGTCGCTTCGGCCGGGGGCGCCGGGGCGGGCGGAGCCGGGCAGCGCGCGTTGCTGCGTACGCACGCCGACGCGCCCTGGATCACCGCCACACCCGGCACGCTCTGCCACGCCATGACCGTGCGCGCCTGCGAGGACGCGGGGTTCGTGCCGAGGATCCGCCACCAGGTGGACGAGTTCGCCACCGTGCTCGCCCTGGTCGCGGCCGGCCAGGGGGTGGCCGTGGTGCCGCAGCTGGGGATCACCGGACACGCGGATCCGGCCGTCACGCTCACCCGCCTCGTCATGGAGCGGCGCACCAACGTTGCCTTCCGCAGCGGCGCCGCGGCCCACCCCGCCGTGGCCGCCTTCGGCGCGGCCCTGCGGACGGTGCTGCCGCCCGAGCTGTCCGGGCCGCGGGCTTAGGGCGAGGCGGGCCACCGCACCCGAGCGGCACCCCATCGCGCTCAAGCGGCAGCCCACCGCACCCGGGCGCGGGGCAACTCCCGCGCACGGGGCAGCGCGTGTACGTTGGCCGGGGACCGGTGGAACCCTCGGGGGGCCTCCGGCGCAGTTGACGAGACCGTGATCGAGATCGGGGTAGCACGTGACGCATCGCGTACGAGGGGTCATCGCCCGGAGCAAGGGCGCACCGGTGGAGACCACGACGATCCTCGTGCCCGACCCGGGCCCCGGCGAGGCGCTCGTACGGGTCCAGGCCTGCGGGGTCTGCCACACCGACCTGCACTACCGGGAGGGCGGGATCAACGACGAGTACCCCTTCCTGCTCGGCCACGAGGCGGCCGGAGTCGTCGAATCGGTCGGCCCGGACGTCACCTCCGTGGCCCCCGGTGACTTCGTCGTCCTCAACTGGCGTGCGGTGTGCGGGAGCTGCCGGGCCTGCAGGCGCGGCCGCCCCTGGTACTGCTTCGCCACGCACAACGCGACCCAGCCCATGACCCTGGAGGACGGGACCCCGCTCTCCCCGGCCCTCGGCATCGGAGCCTTCGCCGAGAAGACGCTGGTCGCCGCCGGTCAGTGCACCAAGGTGGACCCGGCCGCTTCGCCGGCCGCCGCCGGTCTGCTCGGCTGCGGGGTGATGGCCGGCCTGGGCGCCGCCCTGAACACCGGCAACGTCGGGCGCGGCGACTCCGTGGCCGTCATCGGCTGCGGGGGCGTGGGCAATGCCGCCGTCGCCGGGGCCAGGCTGGCCGGAGCCTCCCGCATCATCGCCGTGGACCTGGACGACCGGAAGCTGGAGTGGGCGCGGGGACTCGGCGCCACGCACGCCGTCAACGGCGGTACGCAGGACGTGGTCAAGGCCATCCAGGAGCTGACCGGCGGCAACGGCGCGGACGTGGTCATCGAGGCCGTCGGCCGCCCCGAGACGTACAAGCAGGCGTTCTACGCGCGCGACCTGGCCGGCACGGTGGTGCTGGTCGGCGTCCCGACGCCGGAGATGCGGCTCGAACTCCCGCTGCTGGACGTCTTCGGACGCGGCGGCGCCCTGAAGTCCTCCTGGTACGGGGACTGCCTGCCCGAGCGGGACTTCCCGCTGCTCATCGACCTCTACCTGCAAGGCAGGCTCGACCTCGACGCGTTCGTCTCCGAACGGATCGCCCTGGACGGGGTCGAGGCGGCCTTCGCCCGCATGGAACGGGGCGAGGTGCTCCGCTCGGTGGTCGAGTTCTGACCACGCACCCACCGGTGACCGGCCTGAGGCAAGCCCACGACGACGCCCGCGCGATCGTGGCGGCGGCCCTCGGGCGGGACCCCGGCCCCATGGCCGCCGCCGAGAGCGGCTCCCACCACGTGTACGTCGGCTCGGACGTCGTCGTGAAGCTCATCGACGCCGCCTCCCACTCCCGGCTGAACAGGGAGATCGCGCTCGCGCCCGACCTGCCCGCGGGCCTCACGGCCCCCGTGCTCGGCAGCGGGCTCCACCGGCTCGGGACGCGCGAGGTCCGCTACGCCTGCTACGCCCGTGTGCCCGGGTCCGCTCCCGGCATGGGCATGCCCGGCGTGGACGGTGCGACCGCGCGCGCGTTGGCGGAGCAGGCGGTCGAGCGGCTCGGCCGGCTGCACGGCTGGGTGCCCGCGGCCGGCGCCGACCGCACGCTGAGGGAAACCCTCGACCACGGCGGATTCACCGGCCGGGCCGCGCTCTGCGCCGAGATCGAGAGCCTCGCCGCTGTCGACCGGCACGGATCCGTACCTCCCCGGCTGCTCGACGGTCTGCGGACGATCGCGGAGCGTGCGCCCCTGCACGCCCGTACGGTCGTCCCGGTTCACGCGGACTGCCACTGGGACAACTGGCTCGCGTGCGACGGCAGCGTGAGGGCCCTGCTGGATTTCGAATGGGCCCGCTTCGGAGAACCGCTCGATGACTGGTTCTTCCTGGCCCGGTTCAGCGGCCCGCACACGGAGACGGTGCTCGACGTCATCGCCCGCGCGACACGGACCGCCCCGGAAACCCTCCGGGCAGGCTGCGAGGTACGCGAAGCGACCTACCTCGCCTCCGACCTCCGCATCGCCCTCGAACACCCCGCCACCCATGCCCGCATGGCCGCGGACAGGCTCCACGCACTCGACGAACTCATCGTCGGCCGCTACTGGTGGCGTCCCCGGTAGCGGCGAAGGGCCGATCAGAGCCGTGGAGGGGGAGGACCCCCGACCGCCAGGACCGGAAGAGGTCCTGACCCCGGGCGGGGCCGCGGCCGACCCCGGTGCGGCGCTCTTGGCGCCTGCGGATATCGTCGGTCGCCCACGACATCCCCGGGGGACACATGCACGCCCGAACGATCGCCTTGATGGCGCTCGGCACCACGGCCCTGTTCACCATGACGGCCTGCGGACCCGACGCGGAGGGTGCGAGCGGCGCCTCGACGCCGGCGGCGACGCCGTCCGCCGCGCTGGACACCCTGCCGGTCGACCAGATCCTCGCCAAGTCCGGCGCGGCCATGGACGCGCTCAAGTCGGTCCACGTCACGGGCTCGCTGTCCAACACGGAGGACGGGAAGACCGCGGACGGAACGCCGGTGGCGGCGGGCACGTCGGTCAAGATGGACCTGGCCGTCGACAAGAACGGCAACTGCCGGGGCACCGTGCAGATGGGGGGAACCGGGTCGCTCAGCATCATCAGGACGGCCGAGCTCGTCCATGTCAACGGGGACGCCGAGTTCTGGCGGAGCATCGCCGCACAGAAGAAGGCCTCGAAGAAGCAGGAGAACGCGGTGGTCGGCGCGTTCGCCGCGCACTGGGTGCGCATTCCCACGAGCAACCCGCAGGCCCGCCAGATGTCGGCCGCCTGCGACCAGATCACCCCGTTGACGAGCGTCGGCGCGAACGCGGTCAAGGCCAGGGAGACCGGGACCTCCCTGATCGACGGCAGGGCGGTGGTCGCGGTCTCCGCGCAGACCGCGCAAGGCCAGGAAGAGACCTACTGGATCGCCACCGAGGGCACCCCCCACCTCCTCAAGGCCCTGGTGGGCGGGGGCACGGCCGGAGAGATCGCCTACTCGGCCTTCGACACCCCCGTCGACACCACGCCCCCGGCGGACTCCGAGGTCATCGACATCGCGAAGCTCACACCGGCCGGCGCGGGCTCCTGACCCTCCGGCGAGTTCATGAGCGGGGATCCTCTGACGGAGCGTCTTGCGCACGAGGTCCGCGGTCACGGAGTGGTGTTGCCGCCTTGGTCGAGGCGCTTGAGGAACTGTCGTTGGCCGTCCAGGAATCCGTCCGCGAAGAGCGAGCGGGGCGAGAAGAGCGCGGTGAGCGTGACCTTGAGGTCCGACCGCTCGATGGACTGCTTGAGGAATGAATGGGTCGCGTCCGGGTAGCGCTCGGCCGTCAAGGCGCCGCCCGGATCCAGTACCTCGCGGTAGACGCGCTCCGTGTCGGCGGTGTCCACGTTGATGTCATGACCCGCGAGGGCCAGCAGTACCGGTACGCCGCGCAGGGAGCGAAGGTCTTGGGTGGCGTCCGCGGTGTGGTTCTTGGAGATGAAGCCCCAGCGGTCGGCGGTCATGCCGTCCGCGTCGCCGCCCATGGTCTGGACGTACTCCTCGAAGGTCGCGTGCCGTTCCAGCAGTCCTCGGGTGGCGTCGCTCCTGGCGATCGCCGCGTGGGTGCGGGCTGCTGACGCGCCGTCGGCGCGCAGCTCGGCGAGGAGGTTGTAGCGGCCCTGCCGGAGCCAGTTGATCGCGGGCGAGACGGCGATGACGAAGCTTATGGGTGTTCTGGCGGCGATCTTCGGCAGGACCCAGCCCGCCTGGCTGACGCCCCAGAGTCCGATCCGGTCGGCGTCGATGTCCGGGCGGGTGCGGGCCCAGGCGATGGCGGCGGCCGCCTCGTCGGCCCGGTCGTCCATGGACTGGCCGAGCCAGTTCCCGGGCGCGCCCGCGATGCCGGGCTTGTTCCAGGACAGTGAGGCGTAGCCGGCCTTGGCGTTCGCCTCCCACAGGGGCTTGTACCCGTCGTCATGGGTGGCGTCGACGGGGCCGTCGCCGTGGACGTACACGACCAGGCCGTGGCGCTTGCGGCCGTCCTTGGGGGTGGCCAGTACTCCGTCGAGGGTGTGGCCGCCGTGGCGGATCGACACCCGCTGCTCGTCCATGGCGTAGGAGTGCTGCCACAGCACCACGCCGACGAGGCCGGTGGCCACGACCAGGGCCGTGACGAGTGACCACACGGCTGTGCGGAGCCCGCGCCGTCGGCGCGGCTGGGTCTTTGTGCGCATGGGATCTGACCGCCTCTGTTCGGGTGAGCCGACCTGAAACTATCAGAATAAGAACGGTCGCCGTAAAGGTGATAGTTTTGAGGTGAAGGGTTGAAGGTGGGAGCGAGACGAGGGGGAGAGGCATGGGACGGGACGTGACGGACAGCGGTACCGGTGGACCGGTGACGGTCCGGCGGGGCCTTCCGGCCGGCGCCGAGCGGCGGGCGGCCGAGATGTACTGGGACGCCTTCGGCCGCAAACTCGGCCCCGCGCTGAACCCGCCGGACAAGGCGGTGCCTTTCATCGCCGCCCACCTGAACGCCGATCGCGCCGTGTGCGCGCTGCTCGACGGGCAGCTCGTCGGCCTCGCCGGCTACCAGCTCGGCGGCCGTGCCCTCACCGGGGGATCGGCCTCCGCCGTGCTGCGCGCGTACGGACACCTGCGGGGGCTGCCCAGACTCCTGCTCCTCGCCCTGTTCGAACGCCACCCGGCTCCCGGACAGCTCGTCATGGACGGCATCGCCGTGGACCCGGCCATGCGCGGCCGCGGCGTCGGGAGCCTGCTCATCGAGGAAGTGGCCGCCGTCGCGGCGGAGCGGCACTGCCGGGAGATCAGACTGGACGTGATCGACGTCAATCCGCGCGCCCGGGCCCTGTACGAACGGCGCGGCTTCACGGCCGTGCGGACCGCGCGCACGCCCTACCTGCGCGGTCTGCTGGGGTTCGGCGCGGTGACCACCATGCGGCGCGCCGTCGCAACGAGAGGGGCCGAAGTACTGTGAGCGCCGAATCGGACCACGTCGTCGAGGTCCCCACCCGCATGCTCGTCCACGCGCTGATCCGCGAGGACGGCAGCGTCGGCGCGGACGAGCTCTACACCGTCGCCAACACCCTGGGCATGAGCGACCAGCAGGTGCGGCTGTGCGTCAAACGGCTCGTGGCCGAGGGCCGGTTCACCCACGAGGGCCGTGGCCGCAAGGCGGAACTGCACGCGACCGCGGACACCACGCGCGCCCTGGCCCCGAACGCGGACTTCCTCCGGCACGCGTTCCGGCAAGACGCCGGGCTCGCTCCCTGGGACGGAGTCTGGCACCTGGCCGCCTTCGCGGTGCCCGAATCGGCGCGCGCGGCCCGGGACGCCCTTCGCGAGACGCTCGTCCACCTCGGCGGCGCCCCGCTCCAGGGCGGACTGTACGTCTGCGCCAACGCCTGGGAACCGTACGTCGAGGAAGCCGCCCACCGCCTCGGCGCGCAGAGCTCGCTCACCCTTCTCACCACGACAGACCTGCGCAAGGGCGACACCCGAGAGCCCGTCGAACTCGCCCGCCGCCTGTGGTCCCTCCACGAGATCGCCGACCGCTACCACCGCCTCGGCGGCATCGCCCGGCCCCGCCTCGCCCGGCTCACCGGCCCCGCCGGAATCTCCCCGCCCGAACTCCTCACCATCGCGGTCGAGCTCGCCGCCGAACTCACCCGCGCCATGGAGCCCGACCCGCTGCTGCCGCCTCAGCTCCTGCCCCAGCCCTGGCCCGGCACCCAGTCCCGGGAGCTCATCGCCCGGTGCTGGGCGGCCCTGGGCGAACGACACGAACGAGACGGCGGCGCAGCCCGCCCCACCCTCTTCCGCCTGTACGCCGACATCGCCCGGGAAGCCGCAGACAGGGCCGCGCGCTGAGGCGCGGGACGGAGGGCGCGCACGTCGACGCGTACCGCCTCCGGCAAGCGGCGGACGCACGGGCCTCGCGTAAGCTCGGGCGGGCCCGTCGTTCCGGTTCGTCACCACCCACCGGCCCCGGGACGGCTGCCGCGTACACCACCGCACCGCGCCGACCCCAGGGACCTCCCGTGACCTCCGTGAACCCCGTGCCCGCCGAGAGCGCCGCCGCCGGCAGCTACCGCCAGCCCGGTGTCGTCCTCACCGACCACCACTTCACCGTCCCGCTCGACCACGCCCGCCCCGACGGCGAGCGGATCGAGCTGTACGCCCGTGAACTGGTCGCCACCGGCAAGGACCCGGAGTCCCTGCCCTGGATGCTCTACCTGGAGGGCGGACCCGGCTTCGGCGCCCGCCGGTTCGTCGGCCGGCAGGCGTGGCTGGAGCGGGCCCTCGCCGAGTACCGGGTGCTGCTGCTCGACCAGCGCGGGACCGGCCGCTCCACCCCGGTCAACCGGCAGACCCTGCCGCTGCGCGGCGGCCCCGCGCAGCAGGCCGAGTACCTCGCACACTTCCGCGCCGACTCCATCGTGCGCGACGCCGAGACCATCCGCCCGCTCCTCACCGGCGGCGCGCCCTGGACGGTCCTCGGCCAGAGCTTCGGCGGCTTCTGCGTCACCCACTACCTGGGCGCCGCCCCCGAGGGGCTGGCCGCCGCCCTCATCACCGGCGGGCTGCCCTCCCTCGACGCCACCGCCGCCGAGGTGTACGAAGCCGCGTACCCCCGTGTCGAGCGCAAGAACCGGGCACACTACGCCCGCTACCCCATGGACGTGGAGCGGGCCCGCCGCATCGCCGCCCACCTCGTCGAGCGCCCGGCCGAACTCCCCGGCGGATACCTGCTGACGGCCGAGGCCTTCCAGTCCCTCGGTCTGCTCCTCGGCGTTTCCGACGGCAGCCACCAGCTGCACTACCTGCTGGAGGACGCCTTCGTCCCCACCCCGGACGGGCCCGCCCTCTCCGACGCCTTCCTGGAGGCCGTGCACGCCCAGCTCTCCTTCGCCGGGCACCCCCTCTACGCCCTGGTCCACGAGGCGATCTACGCCCAGGACCCGGGCGCGCCCATCGGCTGGGCCGCCGAGCGGGTCCGCTCCGGACACCCGCGGTTCGACGCCGCGAAGACCCTCGCGGGCGCGGACCCGCTGTACTTCACCGGCGAGACCATCCACCCCTGGCACTTCGACTGCGACCCGGCGCTCGCCCCGCTGCGCGAGACCGCCGAACTGCTGATGGCGCGCACCGGCTGGACCCCGCTGTACGACAGGGCGCGGCTCGCCGTCAACGAGGTGCCGGTGGCCGCGGCCGTCTACCACGACGACATGTACGTGGACACCGCGCACTCCCTGGCCACCGCCCGGGCGATCCGCGGCCTGAAGACCTGGGTGACGGACGAGTTCGAGCACGACGGGGTACGCGCCTCGGGCCCGCGCGTCCTGGACCGGCTGCTGGCCCTCGTACGCGACGAGGCCTGAGCGGCCCACCGGCCGCCTCAGCGCCCCGCTCCGGGCGGTTCCACGAAGGCCCGGGTCAGGTGCGCGGTGGCCAGCAGGGCGTGGCGGCGGACGGCCAGGGCCAGGAGCTCCTCCCGCGAGGCGCGGGCGGCGGCCCGGTCGCGTTCGTGGGAGTACGGGACCGCCGGATCGGCCAGCTGCACCGCGTGGACCAGTACGTCACCGGTGACGAGGACGTCCCGGTCCCGGCTCCCGCCGCCGGGCCCGGCCCTCCCTTCCACCAGCACCGACTGGTGGCCGGGCGTGTGCCCGGGAGTCGGCAGCAGGGTGATGCCGGGAGCGAGCCGGTGCTGTCCGGCCACCTCCTGGAGCTGCCCGGTGGCCCGCAGCGGGGCCACCGTCCAGTCCCACACGGGATCCGCCCGGTCCAGGGCCGCGACTTCCGCGCTCTGTACGAGGTACCGCGCGTCGGGGAAGAAGGGCCGGCCGGCCGCGTCCTGGGTCCAGCCGGTGTGGTCCTCGTGCAGGTGGGTCAGGACCACCGCCTCCACGTCGGCCGGGGCGATCCCGGCCTCCCCGAGCGCGGCGGGCAGCCGGCCCGGTACCGGGGCCCAGCCGGCCGCCGGACCCTGTGCCGGGCCGACGCCCGCGTCGATCAGCACCCAGCGGCCGCCCGGCCGGGACACGGCGAAGCACCGGAAGTCCAGCCGCCAGGAGCCGTCCGGCCCGGCCGCGCCCGGATCGAGCAGCGCGGCCCGCTCCCAGGCGGCGGCGCCCGCCCCCGGGAAAGCCGTGACCGCGGACTCGAAGAACGACCCGGTGGCGTCGAGCAGGGCCACCACCTGCCCCTGAGCATCCATGCGCCTATTGTGCGACCTATGAACGAACGACTGGACGGGCCCGCCCCCTTGGAGCCCATGCCCACCGACTGGCAGCGTGCGCTGGCCGTCGTCGCACACCCGGATGACCTGGAGTACGGCTGCGCCGCGGCCATCGCGGACTGGACGGACGGCGGCCGCGAGGTCGTCTACCTGCTCGCCACGCGCGGCGAGGCCGGCATCGACACCATCGACCCCGCCGCGTGCGCCCCGCTGCGCGAGGCGGAGCAGCGGGCGAGCGCGGCCGTCGTCGGCGTGCCCACGGTGGAGTTCCTCGACCACCGCGACGGGGTCCTCGAGTACGGCCTGGACCTGCGCCGGGACATCGCGGCGGCCATCCGGCGCCACCGCCCCGAGCTGGTGATCACGATGAACCACCGGGACACGTGGGGCGGGGCCGAGGGCGGCGGATACTGGAACACCCCGGACCACAAGGCGGTCGGCCGGGCCACGCTGGACGCGGCGGGCGACGCCGGCAACCGCTGGATCTTCCCCGAACTCCTCACGGAACAGGGCCTGGAGCCGTGGAACGGGGTGCGCTGGGTGGCGGTGTCCGGCACCACGACGCCCACGCACGCGGCCGACGCGGGCCCCGGCCTGGAACGTTCGGTGAAGTCCCTGATGGAACACAAGGCGTACATCGCGGCGCTGACGGACGAGGACCCGGAGACGTACGTCCGCACCTTCCTGACGGGCAACGCGCAGCAGGCGGCGGCCCGGTTCGGCGGCCGTCCGGCAGTGGCGTTCGAGGTCTTCCCGCGCTGAGCGGGGCGACCTAGGGTGTCCGCGTGATCGACACCATCAGCACGGAGATCGCGGAGGGTGAGGAACGGATCCGTCTGGACGTCGCGGACGGGATCGCGGAACTCACCCTCTGCCGGCCGGAGAAGCTCAACGGCTGGAGCTGGGAGTCCACGCGCCAGCTCGGCCTGCTCGCGGACCGGATCCGCTTCGACCCCGCCGTACGGGTGGTCCTGCTGCGGGCCGAGGGCCGGGCGTTCTGCGCGGGCATCGACGTGACGGCCCCCGGCGGCGCGATCACCGGCGGCTCGGCGGCGGAGCGCAACCGCAACTACTACGAGGGCATCCGCTGGGTCCACGAACGCTTCGCGGTCCTGGCCCGGCTTCCGCAGCCGGTCGTGGCGGCCGTGCAGGGGTACTGCCTGGGCTTCGGCTTCGAACTGGCCCTGATGGCGGACATCCGGGTCGCCGCACAGGACGCCGTCTTCGCCCTGCCCGAGGCCCAGTTGGGGGTGGCGGTGGACGCGGGCGGCGACCTGCGCATCGCCCGCGAGGCGGGCGCCGGCTGGGCCAAGTTCCTGGCGCTGACCGGCCGTCGCATCGACGCCCGGACCGCCGAGCGCCTGAACCTCGTCCAGCAGGTGGTGCCCACCGAGAAGTTGGAGGCGGTCGCCCGCGCCCTCGCCGCGGAGATCGCGGCCAACGCCCCGCTCGCCGTCCAGGGCATCAAGCGCGCGATCGACTCCTACGCGGACGCCGCCCTGCCCGCGGCCCTCGACCGCGTGGCGATGACGGCGGCCCTCACCCTCACCTCGGAGGACTCCCGCGAGGGCTACACCGCCAAAGCGGCCCGCCGCCCCCCGCACTTCACCGGAGGCTGAGAACCGGCCGGACGGAGAACGCCTCCCAGGCGGACTCGCCCTCCGGGCCGTACGCGAGCTCGGCCATCGCCGGGTTGCGGTTCGCCGTGGCCAGCGTCAGCCAGGCCCACAGGTCCCCGTACCCGCCGCACACGGACTCGCCGCCGTCCCCGCCGTGGACGGCGCCGGGGTCGTCGCTCAGCTCGGCGGCGTACGAGTCGTGGGCGATGCGCAGACCGAAGGCATTGGGCTGGCACCGCGGGGCGAACGTGCCGCTGCCGTAGGAGGGTTCGCCGATCGGGCAGGTGTCGCCCCACCGGAAGAGGGTGCGCGCACCGGCCCCGCAGGCGTGTTCCCACTCGTCGGCGCCGGGCATCCGCAGTCCGCGCCCCGCGAGCACCGCGGGCATGTCGGCGGGGAGTTCGGCGAGCGGCTCGTTCTCCACGGCCATGAACACCGTCGCCAGGGTGACGGTCCGGGGCGGGCTCAGCAACTCGGCCAGGTGGGACTTGAGATCGGGACCGTAGCCGTACTCCTCGGCCAGGCTCGACTCGAAGTCGGCGGTCTGCTCCGGGGTCGGCTCCCAGGCGTCCAGATCGAACCCGAGGCGGACCCGTCCCCCGGGTATCAGGGCGAACTCCCGCCCGTCCCGCTCGACGAACACGCGGTGGAGCGGGCCGCCGAGGTGCGGGACGGCATCGATGAGGCTCACCCGGGCACCCACCAGGCCGGCGGCTTCCCGGGCGAACCGGTGGACGTCCGGCAGGGCGAGCGAGCGCCACCGGTCAAGGGTCAGATCAGCGTGGGACATGCGGTCCATGGTGCACCGGACCACTGACAACCGGGCACGCCCCCCGTCCAGCGGCGACCGGCCCCCCGCTACTCCTCCAGGCGCAGCAGGGCGAGGGCGCGGGCGGAGACCGCCGGGAGGGGGTCGCGGCCGTCTTCGGCGGCCCAGTGTTCGAGGGCGACGGTGACCGCGTCGATGAGGACGGCCGCCAAGAGGCGGGTCTCCAGGGCGGCTTCGGGGCGGCCCGTACGGGCGGCGAGGACCGGTACGAGGCGGTCCTGCATCGCGCGGGCGGCCGCCAGCCAGCGCAGGCGGATCTCCGGGACGCGGCTCATCACCTGGATGAGGCGGACCGTCTGCCCGGGCTCCTCGTAGCGCGCGCCCGCCGTCGCGATGGTGAAGGCGGCCTGCGCGGCCTCGGTGAGGGGCTCCGCCGCGGGGCGCAGGGCGAGCTCCTCGACCAGGGTGGCGACCCCCGCGGTGAGGACCGGGGTCAGGGCGTCCTCCTTGGCCGGGCAGTACCGGTAGAAGGTGCGCAGCGAGATGCCGGCCGCCCGCGCGATGTCGTCGACCGTCGTGGCCTCGTACCCCCGTTCCGAGAACAGCGCGGCCGCGGCCTCCGCGATCTCGTAGCGGGTGGTCTCCCTGCGCCGCTCCGTCAACGACGGGCGGCCCGTACTCGCCGTGCTCACCGCAACACCTCCAGGGGTAGATGGGGCCAATGTGCCACACGATCGCACTGTGGCATGTTGTGCCATAAAGACGTGCCGTGCCATCCATGACTCGTACCTACCTCGTCACCGGAGCCGCCTCCGGCATCGGCCGCGCCACCGCCGACCGGCTGCGCGCCCAGGGCCACACCGTCATCGGCGCCGACCTCAAGGGCGCCGACATCGAGGCCGACCTCGCCACCGCCGCGGGCCGCGCCGCCCTCGTCGCCGCCGCCACCGGCCTCACCGGGGGCCGCCTGGACGCCGTCGTCGCCTGCGCCGGCATCGCCGCCTTCGATCCGCTGACCGTCCGGGTCAACCACTTCGGAGCCGTGGCCACCCTGGAGGGCCTGCGCCCGCTGCTCGCCGCGGGATCGGCCCCCCGCGCCGTCGTCGGCTCCTCCGTGGCCTCGATCCACCCCGCCGACCCCGCCATCGTCGACGCCGCACTGGCCGGCGACGAGGAAGCGGCCGCCGAAGCCGCCATGCGCGAGGTGGTCGACGCGAGCGTTCCGATGCCCCTGCACGGCCACGCCACCGCCGCACAGGTCGCACCGCTGCTGGACTGGCTCACCGCCCCCGACAACACCCACGTCACCGGCCAGGTCGTCTTCATCGACGGCGGGGCCGACGCCGTACTGCGCGGGGACGGTGCCTGGTGAGCGCCGACCGGTCCGGGGACTCCGGACCTGTCGTGACCGCCCGCGAACTCGTCCGGACCGCCGTCGTCCCGGCCGCCCCGGATGCCGTCTGGGAGCTCGTCGGCCGGTTCGGCGCGCTCGACGCGTGGCACCCGTACGTACCGAAGGCCGCCATCGAGGGCGGTGGCGACGCCGAACGGCCGGGAGCCGTACGGGTCTTCAGCATCGACGGGACGGTCGTCGCCCGCGAGGAGCTGCTCGCCCGGGACCCCGCCGCGCGCGTGTACTCGTACGCCGTGGTGGAGAGCCTGCTCCCGCTCCGGGAGTACGTCGCCACCCTGGCCGTACGCCCCCACCCGCTCGGCAGCGAGATCGTCTGGTCCGCCCGCTACCTCGCCGACGAGGAAGTCGCCGCCCAGGTCGAGGAGATCTTCGGCGAGGGGACCTACGGCGGCGGGCTGGCCGCGCTCCGGGGGCGCTTCACGGAGTGAACGGCCCCCGGCCCAACTGCTCGCGGACCGGTACCACTTCGGGGTTCACGAGGGAGCGCCGCTGCCAGTTCGCCCCGTCCACCACCAGGGTGTGCCCGGTGATGAAGCGGGCGTAGGGCGAGGCCAGGAAGGTGGCGGCCCAGCCCAGTTCGCGCGGCGCGCCGACCCGCAGGGCGGGCTGCCGGGCGTCCTTGCCGTCCGGGGCGGCCCGCTCCAGGCCGCCCCGGATGTCCTCGGTCATGTCAGGGTGCGGGAACAGCCCGGGTACCAGGCCGTTGATCTGGATGCCGTACGGGCCCCACTCGACGGCGAGGGTCTCGACGAGGTTCTTCACCCCGGCCTTGGCGGCGGCGCTGTGCGCGTAGCCGGGCCCGCCGGTCCAGGCGTACGAGGCGCCGATGTTCACGATGGACCCGGCGCTGCCCGCGGCGAGGTGGCGGCGGCCGAACTCCCGCGTCACGAACCAGGTGCCGGTCAGCGTGATGTCGACCACCGCCCGCCAGGCGTTCGGGGACAAGTCCTCGGCCGGGCAGGGGAAGTTGGCGGCAGCGTTGTTGACGAGCACGTCCGGGACCCCGCCGAAGGCGGCCCCGGCCGCGTCGAAGACCTCGGCGACCCGTTCGGGATCGCGGATGTCGCAGACGGCGGCCGTCACCCGGCCCGCTCCGGGGACGGCCGCCAGCTCTTCCTGAGCGGACTTCAGCTGCTCGATCCGGCGGCCGGCGATCACCAGGTCCGCGCCGAGCCGCGCGAACTCGGTGGCGATGGCCTTGCCCAGCCCGGTCCCGCCGCCGGTCACGAGCACCGCCCGGCCGGTGAACGTACCGGGCGGCAGCGCGGCCGAACCGAGTGGCGGGGGTGCGGGCAGGCCGCGCAGCGGGTTTTCCGGTCGGCCATCGATGTTTTTCATGCGGCCATCGATAGCGTGCGCACGCTCAGATCGCCATGGCCCGGACGGCGGCCGCTCGCCCGGGCCCGCGGGCCGCTTCCCCGGGCCTACGGCTGCGGCAGGTACGCCTGCTCGCTCGCGCAGGTCCAGACGACCGGCCTGAGCTTGCCGTTCGCGTTCACGGCCGATCCGCCGACCCGGTCGCCGTCGGAGACCGCCTCCGCCGTGCTGGCGCCGTTCGGCGAGAGCCGGGGGAGCGCGAGGACCGGACCGGAGCCGGGCCACAGCTGTGCCTGGTCGGGCAGGGTCTGCGATTCCGGGTGGAACTTGGCCGTGCCGACGCTCACGCCGGTCGTCGGGCTGATCGCCTCGAAGGTGCCGTACGGGTGCGTGCTCAGCACCCCGGGGGAGGAGGCGGGGCCGGTGTGCGGCGGGGTCCAGACGAACGGCTTGTACTCGTGCCACGGGCCGAGCCAGTCGTAGCCCACCACCCGGCCGCTCTCGTCCATGTCCTGCACGTAGCTGTCCTCGAACCCGCCGGCGCCGCTCGGCGCCAGGGCCCGGGCCGGCGAGCCGTCCGCGGGCCAGATCAGCGGATGGTTCCACCACTTGTGCTCGCCCGTCTCGGGCACCTCGTAGTCCTGCTCCACCAGCCCCAGGACGTCGCCCGCGGTGTTGACCGCGGTGACCATCCTGATGCGTGTCCCGGGGCCGCTGTCGGCGGGCAGCGGGAGCTCCCGCACCTTCAGGCCGTCCTTCCAGACCGTGCCGGTCCCCTGTGCGGTGGTGGAGACGACGTATCCGGCGTCGTTGACGTCCGCCTCGATGCCCGGCCGGCCGCTTCCCGGCAGCGGGGTGACCGCCGGGTCCCCGGCCCGGTAGGTGAAGAGGTAGCCGGTCTCACCGGTCACCCGGCCCAGCATCAGCCCGCTCCGGTTGACGGCGATCACCTCGCCCGTGCGGGTGGCGTCGCCCAGCGGGACCCGGTGGAGCCTGGTGCCGGTCCAGTACACCGGCTTGCCGCCGGAGACGCCGACGGAGAGACGGCCGGGACCGAGGTCCAGGACCCCTTGCGTCGGCGTCGTGTCCGGGACGTAGGTGTCGGGCGCCAGATGTCCCAGTACCTGTATCTTCGGCGTGCACTTCGCCTCGGCGGCCGCGACCGGGCCCGCCGCGGTGACCAGACCCGCCAGGACGGCGGCGGCAGCGGTCGCGGACGTGCTTCTTCTCATGCGGCGGTTCCCCCTGGACTCGTGGACGCGTGGAGCTGCGTACGCGTGGGTGCGCGTACGCGTGGAGTGGACGCGCGTACGCACGGACGCGTGCCGTTCCCCGTCAATTCGTGACACGTGCACGCCACATGCTGCCCGAAGGTGTAGCGGAAGTGGCCGGATTTACGGCAGTGGTTGCGGAGGATCCGGATCCACGGACCGGATTCGGGGTTCTCGTCCGGTCCCACCGGTTCACAGCAGTGCAAGCGACCGCTTAGTATGCCCGCGAGGCGTGGTTCCCGTCGGCGGCTGGAGGCCCCGGATGCAGGCATGGCGAGTACACACCCCCGGCGAGCCCCGCGAGGCCATGCGCCTCGAAGAGGTTCCCGAACCGGTCCCCGGCGAGGGCGAGGTGAGGCTCAAGGTGCTCGCCGCCAACGTCAACTTCCCCGACGCGCTGCTCGTGCGCGGCCAGTACCAGATCCGCCCGCCGCTCCCCTTCACCCCCGGCGTCGAGATCTGCGGCGAGACCGACGACGGCCGCCGCGTCATCGCCAACCCGAGCCTGCCGCACGGCGGTTTCGCCGAGTACGTCACCGCCCCCGCGCGCGCCCTGCTCCCCGCCCCGGACACCCTCGACGACGCCGAGGCGGCCGCCCTGCACATCGGCTACCAGACGGGCTGGTTCGGCCTGCACCGCCGGGCCCGGATCCAGGCCGGCGAGACCCTCCTCGTGCACGCCGCCGCCGGCGGGGTCGGCAGCGCCGCCGTCCAGCTCGGCAAGGCCGCCGGAGCCACCGTCATCGGGGTCGTCGGCGGCAAGGCCAAGGCGCGCGCCGCCGAGGAGCTCGGCTGCGATCTCGTCATCGACCGCACCAGTGAGGAACTGGTCGCCCGCGTCAAGGAGTTCACCGGCGGACGCGGGGCCGACGTGGTCTACGACCCGGTCGGCGGCGAGGCCTACACCGCCTCGGCCAAGTGCGTGGCCTTCGAGGGCCGGATCATCGTGGTCGGCTTCGCGAGCGGCACCATCCCCGCGCCCGCGCTCAACCACGCCCTCGTCAAGAACTACGCGATCCTCGGCCTCCACTGGGGCCTGTACGCCGCCAAGGACCCGGCAGCGATCGCCGCCTGCCACGCCGAGCTCACCCGGCTCGCCGCCGACGGCTCCATCAAACCGCTGGTCAGCGAACGGGTACCGCTCGCCGGAGCCGCCGACGCCGTACAGCGCCTCGCCGACGGGACCACCACCGGCCGGCTGGTCGTCGTACCGGCCCTGGACGCCACGCTGCCCGCCCCCACCGCAGGGGGCTCCCGATGACGGCCGCCGCGCTCACCGCCGACCAACTGCTCGTCCGCGTACGGGAACTGCTCGCCGCGCACCCGCCCGCCACCACCGCACCCGCGGTGTTCCTCGG
The DNA here is from genome assembly GCF_057834385.1 of Streptomyces sp. GL_141. Taxonomy (NCBI): domain Bacteria; kingdom Bacillati; phylum Actinomycetota; class Actinomycetes; order Kitasatosporales; family Streptomycetaceae; genus Streptomyces; species Streptomyces sp. GL_141. The sequence goes on along the minus strand of NZ_CM174402.1, from coordinate 562,925 downwards.
GGCCCGCTTCGACGCCGGACTCGCCTGGGTGCACTACCCCGAAGGCCTCGGCGGCCTCGGTGCGCCCCGCTCCCTGCAGGCCGTCGTGGACGCCGAGCTGGAGGCGGCCGGAGCCCCCGACAACGACCCGCGCCGGATCGGCATCGGCCTCGGCATGGCCGCGCCCACGATCCTCGCGTACGGCACCGAGGAGCAGAAGCGCCGCTTCCTGCGCCCGCTGTGGCTCGGTGAGGAGGTGTGGTGCCAGCTCTTCAGCGAGCCCGGCGCCGGCTCCGACCTCGCCGCCCTCGGCACCCGCGCGGTCCGCGCGGCGGATGGCGATGGCAAGGGCGAGGCCGGCGGCGACTGGGTGGTGGACGGCCAGAAGGTGTGGACCTCCAGCGCCCACACCGCCCGCTGGGCCATCCTGATCGCCCGCACCGACCCGGCGCTGCCCAAGCACCAGGGCATCACCTACTTCCTCTGCGACATGACCGCCCCCGGCGTCGAGGTGCGTCCGCTGCGCCAGATCACCGGCGAGGCCGAGTTCAACGAGGTCTTCCTGACCGGCGTCCGGATCCCCGACGCCCACCGCCTCGGCGAGGTCGGCCAGGGCTGGGCGGTGGCCCGCACCACCCTGATGAACGAACGCGTCTCCATCGGCGGCATGCGGATCCCGCGCGAGGGCGGCATGATCGCCCCGGTCGCCGCCGCCTGGCGCGAACGGCCGGAGCTGCGGACGCACGACCTGCACCAGCGGCTGCTGGAGCTCTGGGTCGAGGCCGAGGTCGCCCGGCTGACCGGAGAGCGGCTGCGCCAGCAGCTCGCCCAGGGCCAGCCCGGGCCCGAGGGCTCGGGCATGAAGCTGACCTTCGCCCGGCTGAACCAGGAGATCAGCGGGCTGGAGGTGGAACTCCTCGGCGAAGAGGGCCTGCTGTACGAGGACTGGACCCTGCGCCGCCCCGAGATCGTCGATTTCACCGGCCGCGACGCCGGCTACCGCTACCTGCGCGCCAAGGGCAACAGCATCGAGGGCGGCACCAGCGAAATCCTCCTCAACATCGTCGCCGAACGCGTCCTCGGCCTGCCCGCCGAGCCGCGCGACGACAAGGACCTCGCCTGGAAGGACCTGGCCCGATGAGCTCTCCCGCCGCGGCTCCGCTGGACCTGCTGTACTCCGAGACCGAGGAGGAACTCCGCACGGCGGTACGGTCCCTGCTCGCCGCCCGCTGCGACGCCGCGGCCGTCCTCGCCCGGATCGAGGGGGCCGGACCCCACGACCCCGAACTGTGGCGGCTGCTCGCCGCCGGGATCGGTGCGGCGGGACTCCTCGTACCGGAGAAGCTGGGCGGGCAGGGGGCCGGCCACCGGGAGGCGGCCGTGGTCCTGGAGGAGCTCGGCCGGGCCGCGGCGCCGGTCCCGTACCTCACGAGCGCGGTCCTGGCGACGGAGATCCTGCTCGGCTGCGAGAGCGCGGAGTCCGCCGACCTCCTGCGGGAGATCGCCGCGGGCCGCCGCGTCTGCGTGCCCGCGCTGCCCCTGACGCTGGCCCCGGGCGCACCCCTGCCGGCACCGGTCCGGGACTCCGGGTCGGGCTCGCTCGGCGGGAGCGTCGGCTCCGTCGCCGACGCCGTCTGCGCGGACGTGCTGCTGGTCCTCGCCGACACCGGGCTGTACGCCGTACCGGCCGACGCGGCGGGGGTCTCGCTGACCCCGCTGGTGGCGCTGGACCTGACCCGCCCGCTGGCCACCGTCGACCTCGACGGAGCCACCGGAACCCGGCTCGCCGACCCGGCCACCGCCCGCGCGGCCATCGCCGGAGCGCTGCTCTCCGGGGCCGGGCTGCTCGCTTCGGAACAGCTCGGGATCGCCGAGTGGTGCCTGACGGAGACGGTGGCGTACCTGCGCACCCGCCACCAGTTCAACCGGCCCCTCGGCTCCTTCCAGGCCATCAAGCACCGCCTCGCCCGGCTGTGGCTGGACGTGGCCTCCGCCCGCGCGGCGGCCCGCGCCGCGGCCGACGCCCTCGCGACCGGAGCCGCCGACGCGCCGCTCACGGTGGCGGTGGCCCAGGCCTACTGCTCGGGCGTGGCGGTCCGGGCCGCCGAGGAGTGCGTACAGCTCCACGGAGGCATCGGGATGACCTGGGAACACCCCGCGCATCTGTACCTCAAGCGCGCCAAGGCCGACTCCCTGGCCCTGGGCACGGCCGGCCACCACCGGGGCCTGGTCGCGGACTTCGCCGAGCTTGCGGCGCCGTAGGAGGCGAGCGGGCCGCTACCCCAGGAACGCCGCGACGGCCGCCGCGAACCGTCCGGCATCGTCGACCCAGGGGTAGTGGCCCGCTCCGGCCTGCACCGAGAGCGCGGCGTCGGGGAACAGCCCCGCGAGCTCGGCCGTCGAGCGCGGGGGACTGTTCAGGTCGAACTCCCCGGTGAGCAGCAGGACGGGTGCCCCGAAGGCGGCGAGCGCCGCCCGGGTGGCCTGCGGGGTGAAGGCGCCGTCGGAGCCGAAGCGGGCGACGGCCTCCCGGTTGGCCGGCAGGCCGGCGGCGTGGTGCTCCCGTGCCGCGTCGTCCCACCGGCCGCAGAAGAGGTGAGGGCGTCCCAGTCGCTGCCCGCACCCGCGGAGACGGCCTCCAGGGCGGCGAACGCCGCCGGGAACCACGGCTCGTCCTTGCGGAGCCGCGCCAGTTCGAGCCGCGTCGCGCCGGTGACCTCGATCCCGACGGCCCGGGTGCTCGGTCCGATCAGGGCGAGCTTGCCGATGTGGCGGGGGTACCGGGCCGCGTACCCCATGGCGACGTTCGCCCCGGCGGAGTGGCCGAGCAGGTCCGTCCGGTCCAGCCCGAGGTGTGCGCGCAGCGCCTCCAGGTCCTCGACGAGCCGGTCGCAGCGGTAGGAGGCGGGGTCCTCGGGAACCGCCGACCGGCCGGTGCCTCGGTGGTCGAGGAGGATCAGCCGGCGGTGGCGGGAGAGGCCGCCGAGGTCGCCGAGGTAGCGGGAGTCCGTAGGTCCTCCGGGGACGCAGACGAGCGGGTCGCCGTCTCCGGCCGTGCGGTAGGAGAGCCGGGTTCCATCGGGGGCGCAGAAGGTGGGCATGGACGTAGCCTGCCAGCCATAACCCAGTTGTACAACCTGGTTATGACGCATGTTCCCAGCGTGCGGTTCCGGTGTATAACCGAGCTATGACAGGTGAAGAGGGCGTGCGCCGGATCCCCGAGTCGCTGACGGAGGAGCAGGCCGGGCGGATGCTGGCGGAGATGAACGAGGTCATCCGCGCGGGCGAGGAGATGCGCAAGCTCCGCACCGAGATGATCAAGGTGTTCACGGGCCTCGGCTGGACCCAGGACAAGATCGCCCAGCTCACCGCCATGAGTCAGCCGGCCGTGTCGAAGCAGGTGGCGAAGTACAAGGCGGAAGACCCGCTCCCGCCGATCGGGCTCTCCCTCGACCAGGGTGACGCCCCGTGGCTCGAAGGGCGGCTGTGGGGCCTGGCCGAGGAGATCGCCGAGGCGTACCCGGACACCGCGCGCTGTGCCCGCCACGTCGACGCCATCGCCCGGGGTAAGCGGCGCTTCACGCCCCGGGACGTCGACGAGCTGCGCCGCCTCGTCGAGGAGGACCTGAGACTGCACCGGGAGGACCTGCCCGGCGGCTACCGGGAGGCGTACGACGCGATCAGCCGCGGCCTCGACGTCCCCTCGGGGGCCACCGCGGACACCCCGGCCTCCGTGCGCCGCACCCTCGCCCACCGGATCCAGCGCGACCGGCTCGGCGACGGCGCCTGACGGCACGGGGGCCGCGCACGGCCGCGGTGGCGCGCCAACGTGCCGAGGCGCCGACGTGCCGAGGCGCCGACGCACCGAGGCGCCGACGCGCCGCGTTCCGGCCGAACGGCCGATGCGGGCCCGCGATCGGATCGGGCAGCCTCTACGGGTCCCCCCGTACGCCGCCCCAGAAGGAGGCGCCATGCTGCACGCCCTCTACCTCCTCGGCATCGCCGCCTTCGCCGCCTCCGGCGTCCTGGCCGCCCACCGGGCCGACATGGACCCCTTCGGCGGGCTCGTCCTCGCCTTCGCGGCCAGCATCTCCGGCGGGACCCTGCGCGACCTCATCCTCGGCCGGCACCCGCTCTACTGGACCCACGACTGGGTGCTGCTCGTCCTCATCGGGACCGTCGCCGTCGCCACCATGCTCTACCTGCGCCGCCGCGAGCTCCCGCACCGCGCGCTGATGGTCGTCGACGCCGTCGGCCTCGCCGTGGTCACCGTGATCGGCGCCCGCGCCGCCATCGACGCGCACGTCACCCCCGTCGCCGTGCTCATCCTGGCCGTCCTGACGGGCGTCACCGGCGAGGTCGTCCGCGACGTGCTCTGCGGGGAGTTCCCGCCGCTGCTGCTGCGCGAAGAGGTGTACGCGACGGCCGCGCTCGCCGGGGCGCTCTCCTACCTCGGCCTGCACTGGGCCGGTGTCCCGGACACCGTCGACATCGTCGTGTCGGCCGGGCTCGTCTTCGCCCTGCGCATGACCGCGATCTTCCGCGATCTGCACCTGCCCCGGCTCCAGCGCACCGCGGTCTGACGTCGCCGTCGAGGGTGTGGCGAAAGGCTGAAAACGGGCTTTTCCGGCATTGTTCTCGGGAAGGGCGGTCACAGCCGCCGCGAACCGCGCCCCGAGGAGTCTCAGCGTGTCCGTACCGGAGACGATCCCTCACCTGCGCGTCGTCCCCCGGTGGATGCGGAAGCACACCCCGCTGCTGGGCCGGCTCCTGGAGCAGCTCGCAACGGTCAGGGTGCTGGACTGTGCGACCAGGCTGGCGGCCCAGGCCTTCCTCGGCGCGGTGCCGGCCATCTTCGTCATCGCGGCACTCGCACCCGACTGGCTCCAGCAACAGCTGGTCACGTCCATCCGTACGACACTGGGGCTCACGGACGCCGCACTGGACCAGGTGCAGTCGGTCTACACCGCCGCCGATGCCACGGCCGTCGCGAGCACCGGCGGGGTGGGAATCGTGGTGACGCTGCTGTCGGCGACCGCGTGCAGCCGGGCCCTTCAGAAGACGTGCGAGCGCGCCTGGCACCTGCCCAAGGCCAAGGCCCGGGTCGCCGCCTGGCGGTGGCTGGCCTGGCTCGTCGTCTGGCTCGTCGCCCTGCTGTTCCAGGGGTTGGTGCAGACGGCGTTCGGCACCGGACCGATCACCGGTTTCACCCTCGCCGTGGTCAGCGGCACCCTGCTGTGGTGGTGGACGCAGCACCTGCTGCTCGGCTCCCGGATCCCTTGGCTGCCGCTGCTGCCCGGCGCGCTGCTGGCCGGGTTCGGGGAGCAGCTCCTGACCGTGGCGTCGAGGGTCTACATGCCCCATGCCGTGGATCGCAGTCTGCAGCAGTTCGGCAGCCTCGGCTCGGTCTTCGTCCTGCTGTCCTGGCTCATCGGGTTCTTCATCGTGGTCACCCTCGCCATCGCCGTCGGGTACGTGGTGGCCCACGAACCGCTCCCGGCGGCCTGGCTCCGCACGCCCGCGGACCCCGAGAAGCCGTGACGACGCGCGGCTACCGCTGTCCGGCGCGGTCGGCGAGCTCACCGCGGTCACCGCGGTCGGCGCAGCGGCCACCGGCCGCGAGCAGGGAGAGGACGGCGAGCACGGCCAGCAGGACGAGGGCCAGCAACAGGACGGTGAGCACCGTCGGGTGGTTCCACAGCGCGAACACGAGCACGCAGACGAGCAGGACGCCGATGGTGAGCCGGCTCCGCTGCGCCTGCACCCAGGTGCCGACCCGCCCGGTGCGCACGCCGTGGGCGGCGCCCCAACCGGCGGCGGAGTCGGCCGCGCGCTCGGCGCCGCCGCGCAGGCCCCGCGGCAGGCGGCCCGCGCCGGAGAGGTAGGCGCCGAGCGCCACGACGACGCCGAGGACCAGCGCGGTCCGGATGCTCACCCGCAGGAACCGCACCAGGGTGTCGAAGACCGCCGCTGCCGCCGCCGGCGACTGGACCTGCGCCGGAAGGTGGTCGAGGTAGTAGTGGCGGGCGACGACCAGCCCGATGCCGAAGACGAGGCAAGCGGCGGCCGCACCGAGCGTCGTGGTCACCAGGGCACGCCGACGGCGCCGGGCGAGCAGCACTCCGGCGCCGCCGAGGACCACCGTGAGCACGGGCAGCCAGTTGCCGACGACGTCGAGCAGGTGGACCGCACCCCGGATCTTCTCCAGCTTCTCGGACTGCAGGAGCACCATCTGCTTGTCGACATCGGGGATCTTCTCGGCCGGGGACAGGCCGGCCTCCACAAGGTCCTGTTTGACGGTTTCCACGGCGGCGCCGACATCGAGGGTGACGGTGCCCCCCTCCACCCCCACCGCACCGCGGCCCTCACCGGTCAGGGCGTGCACCACCGCGGCGTGCGCGGCACGGTTGGCGGTGGTCCACACGGTCTCGAACCGGTCGCTCTCGACGAACCGGGTCGCCACCTTGGAGACGGCCGCGTCCGCGGCCGAGTCCAGCTGTGGACCCAGCGCCTTGACCGCCGTCCCCACGCGGGGCGGCAACCCCTGGGCCTCCAGCCACTTCGCCAGGTCCGACGTGACCTGGGCGCCGTCGACCCGGACATCGGCGGCCTCGGTGATGCGGTGGACGGCCGCCGCCTCGATCGCCGGATCCGAGGCGAGCGGGGAGACGGTGGACACGTAGCGGTCGGTGTCCAGCACGATGTCGTGCACCCAGACGGTGAGCAGGGAGACCGGCACGAGGATGCAGGTGAGCGTGATCAGCACGGCCGAGACCGAGCTCGGGACGATCCGCCTGCCACGTGCACCCGTTCGACCCGGTGCGGACACTTCGTCGGGGGAATCGGACGGCACGCTCATGGCACTCCCGGGGACGAGGCACGACAGGACGTGCGTGTGTCCCATGGGACACACAGGGCCGCCGGATCCGCGCGTTCGGTTGGGCCCACCGGGTGATCCGCGCCGCCGGTGGCGACCCTCTCCTCCTACAACCACATGAGGCAGTGGGGGTCTACTCGGTGACCTCGCCCGCCGCGCCGCGTTAGACCCGTAGCCACCGGCCACCGAGCGAGGGAGACCGTATGTACGCAGCACCACTCACCCGACGCGCGGTCCTCCGTACGGCCTTCACCGCGGCCGTGTTCGCCGGCACGGCCGCGGCGCTGGCCCCCGTACTGCGCGCCCGCCGACCCCGGCAGACGCTCACACCGGCCCCGCTGATCCCGGCGGGCGAGGAGACGTACCGCGGCCGGCACATCGCCGTCGACCCGGCGGGGACCTCCGTGCGCATCGACGGCCGCGCCCTGCACGTCATGCGCCGCTCCGACGGCACGTACCTGAGCGGGATCAACCACTTCCAGTCCTACGCGACCCCGCTGGAGCTGGCCCGCGCGGCGGTCGACGAACTGGGCACCACCCAGCTGGCGTTCGCCGCCGCACACCACGGGGGACAGGAGTAGCAGGGCGTGTACACCCGGCAGAACCAGAAGAACCTGACCAGTGCGCAGAAGAAGCGCTTCACGGCTGCCGTGATCGAGCTCAAGCGCAACGGCACCTACGACGCGTTCGTCCGTACCCACGACAAGTACTTCGTCCCCGACCGGGACCGCAAACTGCGCGTCGGGCACATGTCACCGTCCTTCTTCCCCTGGCACCGGCGCTACCTGCTGGAGTTCGAACGCCAGCTCCAGGCCGTCGATGCGGGCGTCACCATCCCGTACTGGGACTGGACCACCGACAACAGCCCGGCCTCCTCCCTGTGGGCGGAGGACTTCCTCGGCGGGACCGGCCGCGCGAGCGACCGCCAGGTGATGACCGGCCCGTTCGCCTACGGCACGGGCAACTGGACGGTCACGGTCGGCATTACGGAGGCCGCCTTCCTCACCCGCAACCTGGGCCGGCCGCAGAACCCGATCAGCCTGCCGACCCCGGCCGAGCTCCAGTGGGCGATGGACGACCCGCTGTACGACAGTTCCCCCTGGGACTCGACGGCCGGGCGCGGCGGCTTCCGCAACAAGCTGGAGGGCTGGGCCGCCCCGAAGAGCGAGAAGTGGCGCAACCACAACAAGGTGCACCAGTGGATCGGCGGCCACATGACCGGCGGCACGGCCCCCAACGACCCGGCCTTCTGGCTGCACCACGCCTTCGTGGACCTGCTCTGGGACCGCTGGCAGCAGCGGCACCCGGCCTCCGGCTACCTGCCCGCCGCCCCGCTCGCACTCGGTGACCTCCAGCGCGGCCGGGTGATCGCCCTCGACGAGCCGATGCCGCCGTGGGACGTTACCCCGCGCGAGATGCTCGGCCACCAGGGGATCTACCGCTACGAGTGAGCCCCGGCGACCTGGGCGAGCGGCAACACCAGGACACGAGGAAGGGCCCCCGCCGTCCGGCGGGGGCCCTTCGGGTCATCGGGCGATCAGCCGCCGTAGTTGCCCTCGGTGTGGTGGTCACCGTCGTGGCCCGACGCGTTGATGCAGGTGTTGCCGAACGCCGGGTTCAGCAGGCCGATCACGTTGACGGTGTTGCCGCAGACGTTGACCGGGACGTGCACCGGAACCTGGAGCAGGTTGCCCGACAGGACACCGGGGGAGCCGACCGCCGCACCGTGCGCTCCGGCATCGGCAGCCGCCAGACCCGCACCGGCGGCCAGGGCGCTACCGGCGGCAGCGGTGATGACGAATGCCTTCGCGATACGCGACATCAAGATCTCCTAGGAAAGGAATTGGGGGTGCCGCAGACAACGAAAGCTGCGGCGTTTGACATGGCATACAACGCGGAGAGAGCCCAAGGGTCACGGCCGATGGGCCGCCGGTGATCGCCGACTGCCCGGTGATCCCGGACCACCTGCCGATTCCGGACTACGGCGCGGCCGAGAAGCGGGCGGAGGAGAAGTAGCGGGGCACCTGCTTGACCGCGCCCGGCGCCAGCACCTCCACCGGGATGCCCGCGCAGCCCGGCTCCCGGTACAGGGTCACCGAGCGGCCGGTCTTGTTCGTCACCGCCCGCCCGCCGCCGCCGAGGGCTTCCACGCAGCCCTTGGGGGAGTCGATGCCGTGCGGGCGGTCGTCCGTGCCGAGGTACTGGAAGGCGGGCCCGACGGCCGTCGGGGTGCCGAGGGCGGCGGTCGGGCCGTCGGCCGCGTACGCACTGCCGCCGGCCGCCGCTCCGGCCGTGGCCGTGGCCGCCAGCAGCAGGACGGGGACCGATCCGGCCCGGACGAGGCTCCGAATGGTGTGGGGGAGAGACAGGGATCGCATGCCCCGCCCAACCCGGCGCGCCCGGGGCGGGGTCACGCCTTGTCACCCCGCGCATGCCTGTGCGACCGTGCGACCGGCGCCGTGCGGAACACCGGATTCAGCGGCTCCGGGGGATCCAGGACGGTGGATCCCGACCCGAGGAGCCCCGTTCCGAGGGGGCTCCGACCCCAGGAGCCTCTCCCCGAGGAGCCCCGACCCCAGGAGGACGTGATGACCGCAGCGGCGAGCGAGAACCCGGGCCCGGACCGGGACCGTCCCCGTTCCCGCCCCCGGGTGCGGACCGCCTACGGCGAGGTCGAGGGCAGGACCGGGCCGGGCGGCATCGCCGTCTTCCGGGGCATCCCCTACGCCGCCCCGCCCGTCGGAGCCCGCCGCTTCGCCGCGCCCGAGCCACCCGAGGCCTGGGCGGGGGTGCGCGACGCGGGGGAGTACGGCCCCACCGCGCCCAAGGTCCCCTACCCCGAGGCGTTCGCCGCGCTGCTGCCGGACCCCGAGGTCCCCGGCGACGACTACCTGAACCTCAACGTGTGGACCCCGGCCCCCGTCGGGAAGGAGGCGCCGTCGGCCCCGCTGCCCGTCATGGTGTGGATCCACGGCGGCGCCCTCACCCGGGGCTCCTCCGCCGTGCCCGTCTACGAGGGCTCCGCCTTCGCCCGCGACGGAGTGGTGCTCGTCTCCGTCAACTACCGCCTGGGCGTCCTCGGCTACGGCCTCTTCCCCGACGCCCCCGTCAATCGCGGGCTGCTCGACCAGATCGCCGCCCTGGCCTGGGTGCGGGACAACATCGCGGCCTTCGGCGGCGACCCCGGCCGGGTCACCGTCTTCGGCGAGTCCGCCGGTGCCATCAGCATCGGCGCCCTGCTCGCCGCACCCCGCGCCGAGGGCCTCTTCCGGCAGGCAGTCCTGCAGAGCGGCGCCCCCGAGGTACTGCCGCGGGACCGGGTGCGCACCATGGTCCGGCGGATGGCCGCGCTGCTCAAGGTCCCCGCCACCGCCGAGGCCTTCACCCAGGCCGCCCTGCCCGATCTGCTCGCCGCCCAGGCGGCCGTGCTGCGCCGCTCCTCCCCGCTGCTCGGCGGCCCCGCCTTCGGCCTGGTCGCCGACCCCGGGACGCTGCCGCTCGATCCGCTCGAAGGGGCGGCCGCGCGGGGCGACGTACCGCTGTTGCTGGGATGGACCGCCGAGGAGTACCGGCTCTGGCTGGCCCCGACCGGCACGATGCGGCTGCTGGACCGGCTGGGGCCGCTGTCCGTGGCCCTGGGCCGGATCCGCTCCGGCAAGGACCGGGCCGCCGTACGGGCCCTGCGCGCCGAGCGGTCCGGCGCGGGACCGGCCGACCTCCTCGGCCACCTGCTCACCGACCGGCTGCTGCGCGATCCGCTGCGCGCGCTGGCGGGGGCGGCGGGGCGCAGCGCACCGAGCTTCGTGTACGAGTTCGCGTGGCCTTCCGGGGTGCCGGGCCTCGGGTCCTGCCACGCGCTGGAACTGGGCTTCGTCTTCGACACCCTCGACGTCCCCGAGGCTTCCTGGCTGGCGGGGCCGGACGCCCCGCGGGAGCTGGCCGGGGAGATGCACGCGGCCTGGGTGCGCTTCGCCGTCGAGGGGGACCCGGGCTGGGCGCCCTGGAACGGCGACGGCCCGCCGAAGGTGTTCGGCGGGCCGGGGCGCGAGCAGCCGGCGAGCGCGGAGCCCGGGCCCGGGGAGACGTGGGCCGGGGAGGCGGCGCGGGTCGGCGCGGTGCCTACTCGACAGGTCCTTCCATGACCTTGCTGATGAACTGGATCGGCCCCTCGCCCATGTTGGGGACGTAGGTCTTGGCGTTGTGCTGGCCGCCCTGGATGATCTTCAGTTCGGTGTGGATCGGCCCCTTGCCGTAGGCGGCGATGAACTTCTGCACGTTCGGCAGGGTGTTCTTGTTGCTCTCGTTGGTGCCGACCTGGAAGGCCAGGTAGACGTCCGGGCTGCCCTTCTTGTCGATCAGTGCCTTGGCGAGCAGCTCGGGGTTGTTCTCCGCCTTCTCCTTGTCGTGGCCCGTCCACAGGGAGGAGTCGGGGACGATGTCGGGGCCGGAGCAGATCGCGGCCTTGAACTTCTCCGGGTGCTTCAGCACGGCCTTCAGGCTGGCGAAGCCGCCGGTGGAGGAGCCCATGTAGGCCCAGCCGTCACGGGACTTGACCGTGCGGAAGTTCTCCCGCACGAGGTCCGGGACGTCGTCGGTCAGCCAGGTGCCCATCTTGGGCTGGCCCGGGATGTCGGAGCCGTCCCAGTAGACGCCCTTGTCGTCCGGGCCCGGGTTCAGCACCGGCATGGCCAGGATGAAGGGCTTGCTCTTGCCCTCGGAGTACCACTTGCTGATGCTGGTCTGCAGGCCCAGGTCGGTGCCCATCCAGTAGTTGTTCGGGTAACCGGCGCCGCCGGGCAGCGCGATCATGACCGGGAAGCCGCTCTTGGCGAACTTCGGGTCGTTGTACTCCTTGGGCGCCCACACCCAGACCTTGCCCTTGAAGCCGGACTTCTTGCCGGTGATCGTGGTGACGGCGACGTGCGTGCCGTCCGGCAGGGTCATCGAGTTCTTGAAGTCGGCCGCCGGGCCGGTGGGCATCGACATCTTCGAGTTCGGCGGCGGGGTGACCGCCGTTCCACCGGTGTCGCCCCCGGCGGAACCGGACGGCGGCAGCTGCCCGAAGGAGACGGAGTCGCCCTTGTCGGTGAAGGGCGGTATCTCGTAGTGGCTCATCACGAGCGAGGCGACGGCCGCGAGCGCGAGGACGGAGGCGCCCGCGATCACCCACCGCCGGACCCGGGACGGCCGGCGCGGCTCCTCGGGGGGTGGCGGCAGCGGCTGCCCGTACTGATGCCCGTACTGCTGGTCGTACGGCTCGCCGTAGGGCTGCTGCTGGTAGGGCCCTTCCGAGCGGTACGGCTGCTGCTGTCCGTCGGGTGCGTGCGACATGTGCGGTTGCTCTCCGGCTGGTGCTGCCCCGTGGGGGCGGGGTGGGACTGCTTTCGATCGAAAGATGAGCGTACGTGCCCACGGGTTCCCGATTTTTACCTCTCTTGGGGTTCCGGAGAGGAGCGCGTTGCCCGGCACGACAAGGGCGCGCCGGGTTCCGGTCTGGTCACCGCTTGTCCCTGGCCTCTGCGCATGCCGATCGGTACGGTACCTCCGCGCCGCCCCAGCCCCCTGTCCGGAGGTAACGCCCGTGTTCGGTACGCCCCTCCAGCGCCGGATCCTGATCCTGCTCTCCGGCGTCCTCCTGCTCGCCGCCGTCGGTACGCTCGCCGTCGTACGGGCCTCCTCGCGCGCCGAGGAGAAGAACCGGGTCCAGGCCGGCGGGCCGCCGATCGCCCGCGGCGAGGTGTCCCTCGCCGCGGGCGTCGGCGGGCGTCGGATCGTCTTCCGGAACATGGCCTGGGGGCCGCACCGCGACGAGCTCGCCACCGCGGCGGCCGGCGCGCCCGAAGGTCCGCGTACCGCCTCCGGGGTCAGCTGCCTGCGCTTCCACGCGGCCGCCGGCACGGGGGTCTGCCTCCAGGCCGACAAGGGCGGGGTGCAGGAGGGCTACAAGGCGGTGGTCCTCGACGCCCGGCTGAAGGAGGTCGCCACCCGCCCGCTGGCGGGCATCCCGACCCGGGCCAGGGTCTCGCCCGGCGGCCACCTGGTCGCCTGGACGGTCTTCGTGGGCGGGGACTCGTACGCCGGTACGAATTTCTCGACCCGGACTTCCCTGCTGGACCTGCGCAGCGGGACGTACGACGCCTCGCTGGAGGACTTCACGATCCACAAGGACGGCAAGACGTACCGCAACGCGGACGTCAACTTCTGGGGGGTCACCTTCGCCGCCGACGAACGGACCTTCTACGCGACGCTCGCCACCGGCGGTCGGACCCACCTGGTCCGCGGCGACCTCGCGGCGCGCACGGTGACCACGCTGCGCGAGAACCTGGAATGCCCGTCCCTGTCGCCCGACGGGACCCGGCTGGTGTTCAAGAAGCGGGTGCCGGGCCTGTCGCCGGACGCGCCGTGGCGGCTGTACGTCCTGGACCTCGCCACGATGGCCGAGGCTCCGCTCGCGGAGGAGCGCAGCGTCGACGACCAGGTGGTGTGGACCGACGACAAGACCGTCGTGTACTCGCTGCCCGGGGACTTCGGCGCCGACCTGTATGCCCTGCCCGCCGACGGCGGCGGGGCCCCGGTCCGGCTGATGACCTCGGCCCTCGCCCCCGCCTTCCTCGGCTGACACCGGGAAGAGGGGGCGGGGCAGGGGCCAGGGCGGGGCGTCCGGTCCCTCGGAGAAGGACCGGACAGGGGCCGGAGAAGGACCGGAGAAGGACCGTTACGCCGGGATGAGCGTCTTGCGGCGCCGCTTGCGCTGCGCCGCGGCCGACAGCCGCAGCTCGATGACCGACCGCACGGCCGGCCACTCCTCGTCGAGGATCGAGTAGAAGGCCGTACTGCGCACGGCGCCGTCCAGGCCCCTCGAATGGGCCCGGCGGACCCCTTCGCTGGTGAACCCGAGCCGTTCCATCGCGGCGCGCGAACGTCCGTTGCGGGCGTCCGCGCGGAGCGAGATCCGCCGGACGCCCCAGGTCTCGAAGGCATGGCGGAGCATGAGCAGCTTCGCCTCGGTGTTGATGCCGGTGCCCTGGGCCTGCGGGGAGAGCCAGGTATTGCCGATCTCGGCGGCATCGGGGATCGCCGTAGCCGGATCGCCGAACGGGACCCCCGGCACGGCGGGCCACACCAGCGGCCCCTGCCAGTAGTCGAGTTCCAGGAACCGGGTCGAACCGACCACCCGACCGTCGGTGGCTCTGACCACCGCGAACGGGAGCGATCGACCCGCCGCCTGATCGGCGAGGGCACGGTCGATGTACTCGTGTGACGCCTGCAACCCGTGAGGTACGGGAGTGAAGGCGTAAGTCGTACGATCCTCGGCCCCGGCCAGGGCCAAGGCCTCGGTGTGGTGGGGGGCGAGGGGCTCAAGCCGCACGGAGCGGCCGGCGAGGAGTACGGGTACGGGCACGGAGCCTTCGGTCCTTCTGGGCGGTGGGGTGGTTGCACAGTCTGCGTCCCTGACGTCGCCCCCCGTGCAAAACACGAGTGAAAGGCAACGGGCTGTCAGGTGAACGCGAGTGGCTCAATGTAGCCCCTTAGAGTCCTTTCATGAACCCCCAAATTGGCAATGGCGTGACACTCTTTTTCGAGGACTTGGGTCCCCGCGACGGAGCCTCCGTAATCCTGATCCACGGACATCCGTTCAGCCACTCGATGTGGGCCCCCCAGACGGCCGCACTGACCACGGCCGGTTACCGCGTCATCACCCCTGACCTGCGGGGATACGGGCAAAGCCCGGTGCTTCCGGGTAAAACGCTGCTCGCTGACTTCGCCGACGATCTCGCCGCTCTGCTCGACCGTCTGGGCGTCGAACAGGCGGTCGTCGGCGGTGTGTCCATGGGCGGCCAGATCGCCATGGAGATGGGGTTGCGCCACCCGGGCCGGGTGCGGGCCCTCGTCCTCTCCGACACCTCCGCTCCGCCGGAAACGGAGGATGGCAAAACCTTCCGCCGCAACCTCGCCGAGCGGCTCCTCGCGGAGGGAATGAAGCCCTATGCCGACGAGGTCATCGACAAGATGCTCGCGCCGTACAACGTGACCGGGATGCCGGAGGCCGCGGCCAAGGTCACCGGGATGATGTACGCCACCGACCCGGAGGGTGCCGCTGCCGCCCTGCGCGGGCGGGCCGAACGGTCCGACTACGCCCCGGTGCTCGCGGCGCTGCCGGCCGAGGTGCCCTGCCTGATCGTGGTCGGGCGCGACGACGTCTACACCCCGGTCGCCGAGGCGGAGTCCCTGCACGCGCTGGTCCCGCACTCGGTGCTCGCCGTGGTGGAGCGGGCCGGGCACCTGCCGGGCGTGGAGCAGCCGGAGGCCTTCAACCGGGCGCTGCTGGAGTTCCTCGCGGGAATCTGACCGACGGCGCGCGGGCCGGGGCTTTCGGCTGTCCGGCGGGTGACGAACGGGGCTCCCGGAGGGTGACGAACGGGGCTACCGCGCGCCGGACGGGCGGTGTCAGTCTGTCTGCAGGGTGGTGCGCAGCCGGTAGCGGTCCCCGCTGTACTCCACCGTGGACAGCAGGAGCGGCCGCTGCTGCTTGGTGTACACCGTCTGGTCGAGTACGAGTACGGGCGCGCCCTCGGCGATGCCCAGGTGGCCGGCGAGCTCCCCGTCGGCGTTGCGCGCTTCGATGGTCGCCTCGGCGCGGTCGGGTTCGACGCCCCAGCGGCGCAGTTCCTCGAAGAGGGAGGTCTCGCGGAAGTCGGTGCGGGCGAGGTCGGGCGCGAGCTCGGCGACGACCAGGGTCCGGTCGACGGCGATCCGGACGTCGTTGAGCAGCCGGACCCGCTCCAGGCGCAGGAGCGGGGTGCCGGCGGGCACGTCGAGGCGGTCGGCGTCGTCCAGGGACGCGGTGACGGTGTCGTGGCGTAGGACCACCGAGCTGGCGCGCATGTGCTTGCGCCGCGCGGTGGCGGTGAAGGACTCCAGGTCCTTGGGCCATTCGCGGGCGGGCGCGGGCGCCACCGGCGCCGCGACGAACCAGCCGCGCCCGTGGGACGCGGTGACCAGTCCCTGTTCGACGAGGCGGGCGAGCGCACGGCGCAGGGTGACGCGCGAGACGTCCAGCCGGGTGCACAGCTCGCGCTCGGGCGGCAGCTTGCTGCCCTCGGACAGGCCGCGGCGGGCGATCTCCTCGCGGATGCGGTCCGCGGCCTGGGCCCACAGGGGGTCCGCGGCGCGGGCGTTCGCCGCGATCGAGGAGGCGGCGGCGAGGGCGGCATCGTCGGTCATGTGTCGAACCATACCACTTGCTACCACTTCGACTGGCTTCCGTCCTGGGGGAATCGGGACCTAAGCCCTCGTCTTGATGTTTTCCATAAGACCACGAGAGACCACCGTTGACCAATCCAAAACCACTGACTACCTTCGAGTCGTCCCCACCACCCCGCTCGACGAGGAGTCCCGAGATGAGTACGGCCACAGTCCCGGCCACCGCGCCGGCCGCCGGCAAGAAGCCGGGCCGGATCATGCCGGTCATGCAGCGCATCGGCCGCAGCCTGATGCTGCCCGTGGCCACGCTGCCGGCAGCAGCCCTGCTCACCCGCCTCGGCGGCGCCGACCTGCTGGGCCGCGAGAACTTCCCGGTGATCATCCAGAAGCTCGCGATGGTCCTGGCGGCGGCCGGTGACACCGTCTTCGCCAACCTGCCGCTGCTCTTCGCGGTCGGCGTGGCCATCGGCTTCGCCAAGAAGTCGGACGGCTCCACCGCACTGGCGGCCGTGGTCGGATACCTGGTCTTCAAGGCCGTACTCGCCAGCCCCGCCTTCCCCAAGGGCGTGGACGGCGAGCCCCTCGACGCCAAGGTCCTCGGCGGCATCGTGATGGGCCTGGTCGCGGCCCTCCTCTACCAGCGCTTCAGCCGGACCAAGCTGCCCGAGTGGCTCGGCTTCTTCGGCGGTCGCCGGCTGGTGCCGATCCTCAGCGCCTTCGCGGGCGTCGGAATGGGAGTGGTATTCGGAGTGGTCTGGCCGACCGTCGGCGGCTGGTTCTTCCACTTCGGCGAGTGGCTGGTCGGCACCGGTGCCTGGGGTGCGGGCCTCTTCGGCCTCGTCGTCCGGGCCCTCATCCCGATCGGGATGCACCACTTCTTCTCGGTCTTCCCCTGGTTCGAGGCGGGCAGCTTCGTCAACCCGGCCACCGGCACCGAGGTGCACGGAGACATCGCCCGCTTCCTCGCCGGCGACCCGACCGCGGGCCAGTTCATGACCGGCGGCTTCCCGATCTACATGTTCGCGCTCCCGGCCGCCGCCATGGCCATCGCACACACCGCACGCCCCGAGAACCGCGTCATGGTCAAGGGCATGATGATCTCCGTCGCCCTGACCTCCTTCGTCACCGGCGTGACCGAGCCCATCGAGTTCGCCTTCATGTTCGTGGCCCCGATCCTCTACGCGATCCACGCCTTCCTCTTCGGCGTCTCGATGGCCGTCTGCTACGCCCTCGGCATCCGCGACGGCTTCGGCTTCTCCTCCGGCGCCATCGACTACATCGTGAACTACGGCATCGCCACCAAGCCCTGGATGCTCATCCCGATCGGCCTGGCCTTCGCCGCCATCTACTACGTGCTCTTCCGCTGGGCGATCGTGAAGTTCGACCTCCCGACCCCGGGTCGCGAACGCGATGAGGAAGGCAAGCCGCTCACCAAGGCCGACGCCTCCTGAGCCCGAGCCGGCGGCTCACCCCGACCGGCCCCGCTCCGCCCGACCGTCCTGCACGCACGACCGCCCCGCACGATCGCCCGCCCCCGCCCGCCCGAACCGGCGGGGGCCCGCGCCCCCCCAGACTTCGCTAAGGACCCCCCACCATGTCCGGATCCCGCATCACGTTCCTCGAAGGCCAGGCCGACCAGGGCGCAGCCCTCGCCCGGATCGCCGACCGCGTCCGCACCCAGCTCGCCTCCCCGGAGCTCGCCGGGCTGCGCGCCGCCGAACGCCCCCTGTTCACCGGCATCGGAGCCTCGTACGCCGCCCTCGCCGTCCCCGTACAGCAGCTCCGCGAGGCCGGGATCGTCACCCAGCGCGTGCTGTCCAGCGAGATCGAGACCGGCACCGCCGGCTTCGACACCGACTGCCTGATCGCCGTCTCCCAGGGCGGCCGCAGCTCCGAGACCATCGCCGCCTTCGAGTGCGCCGCCCCCGGCATCACCAAGACCGCGCTGCTCAACGTGGTCCCCTCGCCGCTCGGCGACCTCGCCGACCTCACCGTGGACCTCGGCAACGAGCCCGACTCGTACGCCTCGACCATCGGCTACACCGGCACCATCGTCGCCCTCGACCTGATCGCCGGAGCCGTCGCGGGCCGTGCCGGCGACCCGTGGGGCGAGATCGCCGAGCAGACCACCGCGATCCACGCGCAGGCCACTGCCGTCGTGGCGGGCCTGCGGGAGCGCGGCGCCCGCTGCATCGCCTCCGACGGCGTGGCGGCCGGAGCCTCCCGGGCCTCCGCCGAGGAGGGCGCGCTGCTGCTGCGCGAGGTGGTGCGGATGACAGCGGCCCACTCGGCGACCCGCAACTACCTGCACGGTGAGATGGAGTCGGCGGGCAACACCCTCCACCTCGTCTACGGCGACGGCCGCGAGATCGAGCTGGCCCGCTCGCTGGCGGGCGCCGGCCACCTCACGCTGCTGATGACCACGGCCGAGGTGGAGCCGGCGGACAGCCTGTCGGTCGTCCGCCTGCCCGAGGTCGCGGACGCGGTCCGGGTGGTCCTGGAGACGGTGGTCCTGCAGGAGCTGGTGGCCCAGCTCAGCGCCGAGCGGGACGTTCCGATCGAGTCCTTCGTCTTCGCCAACGACGACACCAAGCAGGGCGGCCTCGACATGTCCGACTTCGAGGTCGCGGCCTTCACCCAGGCCTGAGCCCCCGGCTGCCGGCGCCACGGCCCCGCGGATCCCAGGATCCCGCGGGCCGTGGCGCTTCGGCAGCCTGAGATCATCTGCGGATGGATCGCTTCGTGACGGACCTCGCCCGCTTCGCCGCCACCGGCAGCTTCGGGGACTTCTCCGCCGGTGCCCGGCTGACCGAGCTGGTGGCCGCGAAGGGGGACCCGGACCCCGCGCACTGGCCGCTGCACCAGGCGAGTACGTACGGCCTGAACCACGGCGCCTGCCCGGAGCCCGGCCCGGGCCCGGCCGACGACGGCCACGGAGCCTGAGGTGGACGAGGTGCTGCGCGAACTGCGCTCCGTAGGACCCTTCTTCACCGTGGCGTACGGGAAGGAGCCGCCCGGCCCCGGCTTCCGGCCGCTCGACGAGCTGTACGGGGAGCGGCTCGGGGCCTACGTGGGGGAGGTCGGCCGGCGCATCGGGAGCGGACCCGGGCGGGTGGCGGCCTCGACCGCGCAGTTCGGGATCGCCTCGCGGCTCTGGTCGCTCGGGCTCGGCTGCGCCGTGCTCGCCGGGCGGGTGCCGGACCTCGGCCCCGACCGCCTGTGGTGGCGGCTGCCCGGAGCGGGGTCCCTGGAGCTGTGGCTGCCCGAGCCCGCCGAATTCCCCGGGGAAACACCGGCGCGGGCCCTCGCGGACACCGTGCTCGGCCACCTCGCGGTGCTCGACACGGCACTGCGCGAGCGGTTCGGCGTCTCGCCGCTGGTGCTGCGCGGCAACGCCGCCTCCGGGCTGGTCGGCGCCGTCCGGGTGCTCACGGACCGGGTGCCGGGGGAAGCGGCGGCCCTGCTCGCCGACGGGCTGCTCGCCGACGGCGGCCCGCTCGGCGGGAGCGGCACCTATCTCCACGAACCGGGCCTCGGGGTGGCCTTCGTGCGCCGCAGCTGCTGCCTGTACTACAAGGTGCCGGGCGGCGGATTGTGCGGGGACTGCGTACTGCGGACCAAGTGAGCGGCAAGGGGCCACCGGGTGCGGCGTACCGCTCCCGATGGCCCCCGTGGGCTGTTCGGCGCCCCGCTGATCAGAAGATCAGAAGGTCAGGTTCCAGGCGTCGATCTTGCCGGTGTCCTGGTTGGCGTTGTCGTTCACGCGCAGCGTCCAGACACCGTTGGCCACCTCGGTGGAGGCGTTGACGGTGAAGGTCTGGACGATGTTGTCCGTGCCGCCGCCGGCCCGGTTGCTCAGGACGTAGACGGAGCCGTCCGGAGCCACGAGGTCGACCTTGAGGTCACCGATGTAGGTGTGCTTGATGTCCACGCCCACCTTGAGGGTGGCCGGCGCGTTGCCGGTCACTCCGCTGACCGTGATGGCGCTGTTCACGGTCGCGTTGTCGGTGATCGCGACATCGGTGAGGTTCTCGAAGTACTTGCCGGGGGGCGGGGTCGAGCCGCCGACCGCCTTGAGCGCGTCGACCTGGCCCTCGCCGAAGAACCCGTTGTTGGCCGTGGTGCCCTTGCAGCGGCTGTCGGACGGGCAGGCGACGTCGTTGGCCTGGGTGGCCAGCGCGGTGCGGATCTGCGCCGGGGTGAAGGTCGGGTTGGCGCTGGCGATGAGCGCCGCGACGCCCGCGACGTGCGGGGAGGCCATCGACGTACCGCTCATGGAGCTGTAACCGCCGCCCGGCACGGTGGAGTAGACGTTGCTGCCCGGCGCCGCGACGTCGATGACACCCTGGCCGAAGTTGGAGAACGAGGCCTTGGTGGTACCGGTGCCGTTGGCCGCGACCGTGACCACGCCCGGGAGCTCGGTCGGGATGTCGAGGCAGGCGTTGGTGATGGTCCGGGTGGTCGGCGTCGAGTCGTTGGGGCTCGCCGAGTCCGTGGTCTTGTTGGCGAGGTCGTAGTTCTCGTTGCCCGCCGCGGCGACCTGGAGCGAGCCCTTGCCCTCCGCGTACTCCTGGGCGCGCTTGACGCCTTCGATGATCGCGGCCTGGTCGATGTTGTCCGGGCAGTTGAACTGCCACGGGTCCGTGTAATAGCTGTTGTTGGTGACCTTGAAGCCGTGGTCGCCGGACCACACGAAGGCGCAGATGGTGTTCTCGGCGAAGAACAGCGAGGTGCCCGGCTCGGCCACGCGGACCGAGGAGATCTTCACGCCCGGGGCCACGCCGACGACGCCCTTGCCGTTCTTGGCGGCGGCGACGGAGCCCGCGACGTGCGTGCCGTGGGTGCCCACGTCGCGCCAGGCGCCGGCCCTGGTGTCCGGCTTGCCGTAGGCGCAGGAGGCGGAGTCGGCGGCGTTGAAGTTCGGCGCCAGGTCCTGGTGCTGGTCGTCTACGCCGGTGTCCAGGATGCCGACCTTGACGGAGGCCGAGCCGGTGGTCACGGCCCAGGCCTGGTCGGCCTTGATCTGGGTCATGTCGGCGCGCGCGGGCTCGCCCGCGGGGGTCGTCGACTGGGACGGGTTGGCGGGCAGCGCCGGGTTGTAGGCGTCGGCCGGTACGTCCGAGGTGCGCGTCGCGCCGACCTTCTGGACCCCGCTGACCCCGCGCATGGTGGCCGCGAAGGTCGAGGAGGTCGAGTGGGCGACGATCACGCCGATCTGGTCGTAGTACGAGAAGACCGTGCCGCCGTTCGCCGTGACGGCGGAACGGACCGCGGAGCTGTCACCGGCGGCGGTGATCACCACGTAGGCGCGGGTGCCGGCAGCCCAGGTCGCACTCTGGGAAGTCGGCGCCGCGGCCTGGGCCTTGGCGGGTGCGGAGGCCTCGGGAATGCCGGCCGGGGACACGGGCGCCGTGCCGGCGAGCGCGGCCGGTGCCCCGAAGGCGAGGGCGGCCAGGGCGGCCCCCAGTACGAGGGTGCGTCGAGGTCGGCTGGATATGTGGGGTATCAATGCGTCCTCCGAGAACGGTCCTGCGGTGCGGGTGGCACCTACCGGTCCGTACGAAACGAGTGGTGGACGCAAGATGTCAGAAGCGTGCCCCGATATGGAAGTACCTTTTGCAGCTAGACGGTTCATCGGATCTTGGCTGAAAAACGACTATCGCTAGAGGTGTCGGGGCCGGCCGGGCTGGGCACCGTGGGGGCGAGCCCTGCCCGGCCGGTCCGCGGGGCGTCCCCGTCAGACGGGTACGCCGTCCTTGGTGCCGCCCGGCTGGGCGGGTACGGCCGCGGCCTGCTCGTACGTGTCGTCGGTGAGTGTGCTCTCGTCGAACGGCAGCCGTCCCGCGAGGACTTCGGTGGCCCGGGCCCGGTCGAACTCCTTGGTCCAGGTGCCGATCAGCACGGTCGCGATCGCGTTGCCCGCGAAGTTCGTCAGCGCCCGCGCCTCGCTCATGAACCGGTCGATGCCCACGATCAGGCCGACACCGTCGACGAGTTCAGGCCGGTGCGACTGGAGTCCTCCGGCGAGCGTGGCGAGGCCCGCGCCCGTGACCCCGGCCGCGCCCTTCGAGGCCACGATCATGAACAGCAGCAGGGAGATCTGCTCGCCCAGTGCGAGGGGCTTGCCCATCGCCTCCGCGACGAAGAGCGAGGACATCGTCAGATAGATCGCGGTCCCGTCCAGGTTGAAGGAGTAGCCCGTCGGGACCGTGATGCCGACCACCGGCCGCGAGACACCCACGTGTTCCATCTTCGCGATCAGCCGGGGCAGCGCCGACTCCGAGGAGGAGGTGGACAGGATCAGCAGGAACTCCCGGCCCAGGTAGCGCAGCAGGGCGAAGACGCTGATCCCCGTACACAGCCGCAGCAGCGTGCCCAGGACCACGAAGACGAAGAGCAGGCAGGTCGTGTAGAAGCCGATCATGATGACGGCGAGGGACTTCAGCGCGTCCATGCCGGTCGCCCCGACCACCGCCGCGATCGCGCCGAACGCGCCCACCGGCGCCACCCACATGATCATCGCGAGCACCCGGAACACCAGCTTCTGCAGGTGTCCGATCCCGCGCAGCACCGGCTCGCCCGCCGCGCCCATGGCCTGCAGCGCGAACCCGCAGAGCAGTGCCACCAGCAGCGTCTGCAGCACCTCGCCCCCGGTGAAGGCCGACACCAGCGTGGTCGGGATGATCCCCAGCAGGAACTCCGGCGTGCTCTCGGCGCCGCCCGCCTTGGCCTGCGCCTCGCCCGCACTGCGGGCGGCCTCGGTCAGGTGCAGCCCGCTGCCCGGCTCCAGCAGGTTGCCCACCAGCAGCCCGATGGCCAGCGCCACCGTGGACATCACCATGAAGTAGCCGAGCGCCAGCCCGCCCACCGCGCCGACCTTGGCGGCCTTGCGCACCGAGCCGATGCCCAGCACGATCGTGCAGAAGATGACCGGCGAGATCATCATCTTGATGAGGTTGACGAACCCCGTGCCCAGCGGCTTGAGCTCCACGGCCGCGCCGGGCGCGGCGAACCCGACGGCGATGCCGAGCAGCACCGCGCCGATCACGGCGATGTACAGATAATGCGTCTTGTCGCGCCTGGCGGCCACGATGCCTCCTGGTAGTGCCCTCGCCTCCCCGATGGCGAAGGCGTCCCGGGAGGACCATCGCCCGCCGCTGTGACCCCGGTCACCCTTGCGTTCATTGAGTTCACGCCCGGGTGCACACTGAGCGCCATGTTCCGCTTCCCCCGGCCGCCGCGCAGCCTCGCCGGCCAGCTCTTCGCCATGCAGGTGGTGCTGGTCGCCGCGGTCGTCGCCGGCTGCGCCGTCTTCGCGTACGCGACCGCCCGCGACCAGGCCGAAGACGCCGCCCGGCGCCAGGCCGGAGCGGTGGCCCGCGCGGTCGCGGACTCCCCGTCGGTACGGGACGCGGCGCGGGCGCAGCGGCAGGAGGAGGCGCGCGCACCCGGAGCGGAGCCCGCCCCCGAAGCCCTACGGGGATCCGGGCGCGGGGCCGGGGACCCCGGCGGGCCCACCGCGGCCCTGCAGCCCTACGCGGAACGGGTCCGCATCGACGCGGGCGTGGACTTCGTGACGATCATGGCTCCGGACGGGCGGCGCTGGACCCACCCCGACCCGATGCGCATCGGCGAACCCTTCCTCGGCAACACCGCCCGCGCCCTGCGGGGCGAGACCTTCAGCGAGACCTACACCGGCACCCTCGGCCCCTCGCTGCGCGTGGTCACCCCGATCACCGACGACGGCCGGGTCATCGGCATGGTCGCCGCCGGCATCACCGTCCGCGCGGTCAGCGCCCGCCTCGCCGCACGGCTCTCCGCGCTCGCCTGGATGGCCGGCGGGGCCCTCGCCCTCGGCGGGGCCGGCACCTACGTCGTCAACGCCCGGCTGCGCCGCCACACCCACGGGATGAACGCGGCCGAGCTGAGCCGGATGTACGACTACCACCAGGCCGCCCTGCACGGGGTCCGCGAAGGGCTGCTGATGCTCGACGGCCGGCGCCGGATCACCCTGGTCAACGACGCGGGCCGCGAACTCCTCGGCCTGCGCGGGGAGGTCAAGGGCACCGCGGCCGCCGAGCTCGGCCTGCCCGCCCCGCTCACCGGGGCCCTGCTCTCCGACCGGCCCCGGGTGGACGAGGTCCATCTGACGGTGGACCGGGTGCTCGTGCTCAACAGCGCGCCCGTCGCCGGCGGCGGCCGCCGTGGCACGGTGATCACCCTGCGCGACCACACCGAACTGCTGTCGCTGACCGGGGAGTTGGATCAGGAGCGCGGATTCACCCGGGCGCTGCGCGCGCAGGCCCACGAGGCGGCCAACCGGCTGCACACCGTGGTCTCCCTCATCGAACTCGGCCGCAGCCGGGAAGCGGTGGACTTCGCCACCGCCGAACTCTCCCTCGCCCAGGCCCTGACCGACGAGGTGATCGCCGCCGTCGGCGAGCCCGTGCTCGTCGCGCTGCTGCTCGGCAAGGCCGCACAGGCCCACGAGCGGGGGGTCGAGCTGGTCGTCACCCCGGACAGCGGAGCCATCGGCGCCGGTCCTGGCGGTCCGCCCGCGCGGGACCTCGTCACCGTCCTCGGGAACCTCGTCGACAATGCCGTCGACGCCCTCACCGGCGTGCCCGGCGGCCGGATCTCCGTCACCATCCGCCCCGACGGCCCGGCCGGGCCCCACGGACGCGGGGTGCTGATCGGCGTGGCCGACAACGGCCCCGGACTTCCCGAGGGCGCGGACGTGTTCCGGCGCGGCTGGTCGGGCAAGGGTGAGGGGCGGGGTCTGGGCCTCGCGCTGGTGCGGCAGGTGGCCCACCGGCACGGCGGAAGCGCGGACGCCGACCAACTGCCGGACGGGGGCGCGCGGTTCACCGTACGGCTGCCGGCGCGCGGGGAGGCGGACGCATGAGCACGCCCGAGGTGCGGGTCCTCGTCGTCGAGGACGATCCGGTGGCGGCCGACGCGCACGCCCTCTACGTCGGGCGGGTGCCCGGATTCACCGCGGTCGCGGTCGTCCACTCCCTCGCCGGGGCCACCCGGGTCCTGGAGCGGACCCGGATCGACCTGCTGCTGCTCGACCTGACCCTGCCCGACGGCCACGGGCTGCGCTTCGCGCGCGGACTGCGGGCCGCCGGCCACCCCGCCGACGTGATCGTGGTGACCTCGGCGCGGGACCTGAGGGTCGTCCGCGAGAGCGTCTCGCTCGGGGTGGTGCAGTACGTACTGAAGCCCTTCGCCTTCCCCACCCTGCGCGAACGGCTCCTGCGCTACGCCGAGTTCCGCGCGACGGCGGCGGGCGAGGCGGCCGGCCAGGATGATGTGGACCGCGCGATGGCGGCCCTGCGCTCACCCCGGCCGGCCGAACTGCCCAAGGGGATCGGCGGCCCGACCCTGGAGCGGGTCGCCGCGCTGCTGCGGGCGGCCCCCGAGGGGCTGACCGCGGGCGGGACGGCCGAGGCGGCCGGGATCTCCCGGATCACCGCCCGCCGGTACCTGGAGCACCTGGTGGACACCGGCCGCGCGGACCGCACCCCCCGGTACGGCCAGGTCGGCCGCCCCGAACTGCACTACCGCTGGCTGGCGGCGGCCCCGGCGCCGGCCGGCACCGGCTCGGTGTCGAAGGTGTAGAACTTCCGGTGGTCCAGCATGTCGGCCGGAGTCACGTCGTTCCACGGCCGCATCGTGTCGTTCAGGTCCACGACGTTGGGAGTGCCGGCGGCGGGCAGGTACGGCGACTGCGGGTGCAGCGCCTGCCAGTCGGCCCACAGCTTGTCGATGAAGGCGTGGTGCATCCAGAACACCGGGTCGTTGGGGGAGACCCCGGTGGCCATCTGGCCGCCCACCCACACGTGCACCCGGTTGTGCAGGTTGGCTCCGCGCCAGCCCTCCAGGTTGTTGCGGAAGCCGCCCGAGGAGCTGTTCCAGGGCGCCGCGTCGTACACCGGCATCGCGAGGACGGAGTCCACCTCGGCCCGGGTCGGCAGCTGGGCCACACCGGTGCCGAGCGCGCGCCGCAGGTAGGAGCGCCCGTCCACCCGTACGGCTATCTCCCACTTGCCCGTCGCGTAGGCGAACGGTCCGTCGAGCACCTGCCCGTCCCGGGCCCGCCCGGTGCCGCCGAGGAAGTCGGCGGCCCAGAGGGAGGACCGGGCGGTCCGGTCGGCCGTCCAGTCCCAGTAGGGCAGGGCCACCGCCGGATCCACCTCCTGCAGTGCCGCCTCGAACTCCAGCAGAAACCGGCGGTGCCAGGGCAGGAACGAGGGGGAGCGGTGGCCGACCCGGTCGCCCGAGTCGGTGTCGCCCATGATGAAGCCGTTGTGCGTGGTGACGAAGCGGTCGTAGCGGCCGGTGCGCTTCAGTTCGAGGAGCGCGGCGACGAACGCCTTCTTCTCCTCGGGGGTGAGCGAGGCCTGGTTCTTGCGGATGGTCATCACATGCCGCCCATCGGGACGAGGGCGGCGCCCTGGAGTTCGCGCACGGCGGCGCGGGCGAGCGGGAGCGGTCCGGAGAAGGTCTCGTAGTGGTTGACCACGCTGATCCAGCTGCCGTCGGCGTTCCGCATCACGTGCAGTTCGCGGCCGTCTATGAGGACGGTCGGCTGACCGGGGGCCTGGTGGCCGCCGTGGTGGCCGCCGTGGTCGTTTCCGCCGCCCGAGGCGGGAACTATCCGTATGCGACGGCCCTGGTAGACCTCGTCGACGGTGCCCGCGGGGGTGGCGGGTGCGGCGGTACGGGATCCGGTGACGGCCGCGTGCGCGGTGGCGCCTGCGAGGCCGAGGGCGGTGAGTGCGCCGGCAGTGGCGCCTAAGGCCTGTCGGCGGGTGATCTTGTTCATGGGCCGAAGAGGTATCAGGGCGCCGGGAACGGAGGGCTGCTATCCGGACATGCGCGGATAAGTTGCCGGTCGAACTAGTTGGATGATCTTCCCGTCCGGAGCGGCTCCAGCAGCCCGGACGGGAAGACCTGTGCGAAAAAGCTTAACCGGCAGGAAATCCTGCGGTGGCGCGGGGTGGCTATGGAAGGGATCACACCGCGGAGTCGGCCGGAAGCCGCAGTGAAAACCTGCCTCCGGGGCCCGCTCCGGCGGTCAGCGTCCCCCCGTGCGCCGATGCGATGTCCCGCGCGATGGCCAGCCCGAGCCCGGTCCCGCCCGCGTCCCGGCTGCGCGAGGCGTCGAGCCGGGTGAAGCGGGTGAAGATCCGCTCCCGGTCCGCCTCCGGGACCCCGGCGCCGTCGTCGCGGACCTCCAGGACGACCGCGCCGGGCCCGGCAGTGACGGTCACCGCGACGGCCTCGCGGGCGTGCCGCTGGGCGTTGTCGAGGAGGTTGTCCAACACCCGGGCCAACTGCCCGCGGTTGCCGCGGACCAGGGCCGGCCCGGTGGTGTCCGCCGGTTCCGGCACCGGGATCGACACCGACACCGGCACCCGCCCTTCGGGGCGCCGGGCCAGGGTGTCCCGTACGAGGTCGCGGAGATCGAGAGCGGTCCGCTCGGGGGCGCGGCCCGCGTCGAGGCGGGCCAGCAGCAGCAGGTCGTCCGCGAGCTGCTGCACCCGGATCACGTCGTCCAGCAGTTCCCTGTGGTGCAGGAGCCGCGGATGGGCGATCCCGACCTCCACGTGGGCGCGCAGCGCGGCGATGGGATTGCGCAGCTCGTGCGAGGCGTCGGCGACGAACCGGCGCTGACGGTCCATGGACTCCTCCAGCCGGTCCAGGGTGGAGTTCACCGTCCGGGAGAGCCGGGCGACCTCGTCGCGCGAGGCCGGCACCGGCACCCGGCGGCCCAGGTCCCGCTCGGTGATCTCCGCGACCTCGGTGCGGATCGCCTCCACCGGACGCAGGGCCCGGCCGGTGGAGCGCCAGGTGACGGCGGCCACGAGCAGGACCAGCAGCGGGATGCCGGGGACCATGGAGCGGAGGATCAGGTCCTGGGTGTACCGGGCGGTCTCCAGGCTGGTGGCGGCGTACACGGTGGCTCCCGCGCCGTCGGCGGTCGCCGCCCGGACGGCGACGAGCCGGAAGGGG
Organism: Streptomyces sp. GL_141; assembly: GCF_057834385.1. NCBI lineage: Bacteria > Bacillati > Actinomycetota > Actinomycetes > Kitasatosporales > Streptomycetaceae > Streptomyces > Streptomyces sp. GL_141. The sequence continues at coordinate 534,844 of NZ_CM174402.1, read as the reverse complement.
TGGGGGCGGGGATCGGGGCGCAGGGCCAGGTCCAGACTGCGGGCGGCCGAGTCGTGGCCGTCGGCCGGTTCGAAGGAGGCCACGGGGCCGCGCCCGGCCAGATTGTGGCTCGCGGCGAGGATCCGGCCGTCGTCGGTGACCACTTGGAGCAGGCAGTCCTCGCCCTCGGGTACGGCGAGGCGGTCGACGAGCCGCCCCGATCCGGTGACCCCGGCGACGGCCTCGGCGCGGGTCAGCGCGGTGCGCTCGGCGGAGCCGACCAGTCCGTGGCGGATCACGCCGAACAGGCCCGCGCAGGCGGCCAGCAGCGCGACGGTGACGATGGCGACGGCGCCGAGGGTGGTCCGCACGCGGACCGATCCGAGCGGGAGCCGGAATCCGGGGAAGGAGAAGGGGCGGAGGGAGGGAGAGGTGAAGGGGGAGGTGAAGGGGAAGCGGAGCCGCGATCGCGGTCGGAGGCGCTTCACGGGGTGGCGGCGGACTGCGGGACGAGCCGGTACCCGATCCCGCGGGCGGTGTACAGCAGCGGCTGCGCGGTGTCCCCGAAGGGGCTTTGGAGCTTGCGGCGCAACGCGCTCACGTGTACCTCCACCACGTTCGGATCGCTGTCGGCGGGCAGGTCCCAGACCTCCTCCAGCAGCGCGCCCTTGGAGACCGCGACCCCCGGCCGCCGCGCGAGCACCGCGAGGAGGTCGAACTCCTTGGCGGTGAGCGGGATCTCGGCCCCGGCCCGGGTGCACCTCTTGGTCCCGGGCTCCAGTACGAGGTCGCCCGCCTCGACCACGGCCGGCCGGGCGGCGCCCCCGCGGCGCAGCAGGGCGCGCAGGCGGGCCTGGAGCACCAGGTAGGAGAAGGGCTTCGTGAGGTAGTCGTCGGCGCCGGTGTCGAGGCCCTCCGCCTCGTCGTACTCGCTGTCCCTGGCGGTCAGCATCAGGATCGGGGTCCAGAGACCGGCGGCCCGTACGGTCCGGCACACGCGGTGTCCGTCGAGGCCCGGCAGCATCACGTCGAGGACGATCGCGTCGTAGGCGTCGGTGAGCGCGAGCCGCAGGCCCTCGTGCCCGTCGTGGGCCACGTCGACCAGCAGTCCCTCGGCCTCGAATCCGCGGCGCAGGACGGAGGTCAGGGAGACCTCGTCCTCGACGATCAATATGCTGCTCCTTGTCCGGATCCTACCCATTGGTGGTGGATGACCTCAGTGGCGGGCGTGCTGCGACCAGTCGTAGTGGTCCCGGCCGAGGTCGCCGGAGCGCTCCCGGATCTCCTGCCCGGAGGGGCGGCCGGAGGCCTTCTCGTCAGGGCTGCCGCTGCCGCTGCCGTCGCGGTCGCGGTCCTCTTCCTTCCGGTGGCGGACCACCTCGCCGGTCTTCGCGTCGACGTCGACCTCGTGGCGGGCCGGGCCGTCGCTGACCCGGATCTGCCACAGGGGCCCGGTCTCGGTGCCCTGGATGGACAGTTCGGAGGCGAAGCCCGCCCCCGCCTTCGCCACCGCCGTGCGGACGGCGTCCTCGCGGTCCACCCGCGCGGCGGCCAGTTTGGCGAGCGGGATCTCCAGGTACTGGCGGGCGCGCTCCGGCATCCGGTCGGCCCGGTTGCCTAGCAGCGCGCCGGTGGCCGCGTCCACCGCGAGGTGGTGCACGCGCGGCTCGGCGGTCACGACGTCGATCTCCCAGACCTGCGTGCCGTCCTCGGTCTCCAGCTCCACGTCCGTGATCCTGCCGCCGGGCACCGACTTCTCGGCGGTCGCCATGGCCTGGGCGCGGGAGGTCTTGGGGCCGCCCCGTTCGGCCGGGGCCCGCTCCGGAGCCGCCGCGGGGGACTCGGGGGCGGTGGAGGAGCCGGCCGCCGCGGCCGGGGCGGCGCTCCCGGCGGCGCGGGCCTTGTCCACGCCGGGGTCGGAGCCCGCGCCGCCGCAGGCGGTGAGCGAGAGGACCAGGGCTCCGGCCGCGAGGGCGGCGGCCGGCAGGCGGCGCCGGCGGGCGGTGGCCGGGGCCTTCGCGGTGGCGGTCGTACGGACGTGCATGGGCCCTCCCGAGCGGCTGTCCCACCGGCTGGCGAGGACTCCACTCTCGGTGGCCCTCCTGAGCCCTCCCTGAAGCATCCTGAAGGCGACTTAAGGATGATCTGTCCAGGTTCATCCCGATATAGTCCCGCTATGGCTCTCCATGAGACGAAGGACCTGCGTGCCCGCGACGCCGAGACGGACGTGTTCGCGTCCGCCCTCAGCGGCGAGATCCTCCCCAAGTACCGGATGCCCGAAGACCACTCGCCCTCCGAGGTGGTCTACCAGCTCCTCCACAACGAGCTGCTCCTCGACGGCAACGCCGCCCAGAACCTGGCCACCTTCTGCACCACCTGGTCGGACGACGGGGTCCACCGGCTGATGAACGAGTGCCTCGACAAGAACATGATCGACAAGGACGAGTACCCGCAGACGGCCGAGATCGAGGCCCGCTGCGTGAACATCCTGGCCGACCTGTGGAACGCCCCCGCCGGCACCACGGGCACCGGCTGCTCCACCACCGGCTCCAGCGAGGCCGCCATGCTCGGCGGCCTCGCCCTCAAGTGGCGCTGGCGCGAACGCCGCCGCGCCGCCGGACTGCCCGCCGACCGGCCGAACCTGGTGTGCGGGCCGGTCCAGGTCTGCTGGGAGAAGTTCGCCCGGTACTTCGACGTCGAGCTCCGCCAGCTCCCGCTGTTGCCCGGAGCCACCGGCCTGAGCCCCGAGCAGCTCGCCGCCAACGTGGACGAGAACACCATCGGCGTCGTCGCCATCCTCGGCGTCACCTACACCTGCGTCTACGAGCCCGTCGCCGAGATCGCCGCCGAACTCGACCGGATCCAGGCCGAGCACGGCTGGGACGTACCGATCCACGTGGACGCCGCCAGCGGCGGCTTCGTGGCCCCCTTCCTCCACCCCGACGTGGTCTGGGACTTCCGGCTGCCCCGCGTGGCCTCCGTCAACACCTCCGGGCACAAGTACGGTCTGGCCCCGCTGGGTGTCGGCTGGATCGTCTGGCGCACCGCCGACCTGCTCCCCGCCGACCTCGTCTTCTCCGTGGACTACCTCGGCGGGGACATGCCCACCTTCGCCCTGAACTTCTCCCGGCCGGGCGGCGAGATCATCGCCCAGTACTACCTGTTCCTGCGGCTGGGCCGGGGCGGCTACCGCCGGGTCCAGCAGGCCTGCGCCGACACCGCCCAGTACCTGGCCCGCGAGATCGAGACCATCGGCCCCTTCACCCTCCTCTACGACGGCCAGGGCGCGCTGCCCGCCGTCTCCTACCGGCTCACCGATCCGCAGGGCGCGGGCTTCACCCTCTACGACCTCTCCGACCGGCTCAGGATGCGCGGCTGGCAGGTGCCCTCGTACCCGCTGCCGGCCGAGCGCGACGACACGGTCATCCAGCGGGTCCTGATCCGGCACGGGGTGACCCGGGACCAGATCGCCCTGCTCGTCTCCGACCTGCGCCTCGCCGTGGAACACCTGATCGCGCACCCGCAGCCCGTGCCTGCGGCCCCGCCCCGGTCCGGCTTCCACCACTGACCGGGGGTCAGGGCCCGGCGGCCCGGCGCTCAGGACGCCGACCAGCGCATCCCCAGCTCCGTCAGCGCGGCCGTCCGCTCCGGGGTGAGGGACGCGGCGCGGGAGCGCTGGTTGGCGATCCAGGAGCCGAGGCGCACGTCCCGGTCGCCGACCCGCTCCACGTGCGCACGGGGCACCCGCAGGTGCCGCTCGCGGTCGTGGAACAGCCGGGCCGCCTCCAGGTGCGCCGCCCACGCGTCCGCGTGGGCGACCCGCGCCCTCGGCCGGTCCGCGCCCTCGGCCGGAGCCACCCCGAGGGTGTGCTCCAGCAGCCAGCGCTGGGCCCAGGCGAGACGCTCCCAGGACGCGCGCTGGCCGCGCAGCCACACGCCGAGGTCCTCGCCCTGGACCACGGCTTCCCCGGGGCGCGCCGGGAGCGGGCCACCCGCGTCCAGATGGACCCGGGTCAGGTGGAAGGCCCGCTGCCAGGAGATCTCCCAGGACGGACACCAGGAGGCGTCGATGGCCTCCAGGGCCTCCCGGCGCTCCTCGGACAGGGCTCCGGGGCCCTCCCGGCGGGCCGCCGCCCGCTGGTTCTTGACCCAGACCCCGACCGGGGCGCCGCGCCAGGTGGCGTCCACGGGAGGCAGCAGATGACCGTGCTCGGCGGCCCAGCCGCTCGCCGCCGCGAGCCCCTCCTCGAACGCCACGTCGAAGTGGCTCCACACCATGCCCAGTTCGTCGAGCTGCGCCACCCGACGGTGGCCGAGCGCCCCGCGGCGGTACGTGCGCCGGGCATCGGCGATCCACTGGCCGAGCGGGAACCGGGCCAGCCCCGGCGGCCACGCGGCCCCGGCGCCGAGGGCATCGCCGGCCGCCGCCCCGGCTTCGCCGCTGTCGGGCACCTTGAACGCGAACGGCACCTTGAGGTCACCGGCGCGCCCCGCGTAGATCCGGGCGGCCTCCACCCCGCGCCGCCAGTGCTCGTGCTCCGGGTGCAGGACCCGCAGCCGGATGAAGGCGGCCAGCAGCGCCGGGTCGCGCGGGGTGGAGAAGCTCAGCAGGGACTCCGCGCCGCCGCGCAGCCCGGAGCCGCTCACGGACTCCGCGCCGCCCGTGCCCGGTGCCGTGCGCCGGCTCGGTGCCTGGGGCTGCGCCAGGGACTCGACGAGCCGCGTGTCGTGGGCCCGTAGCGCCTCCAGCAGCCGCGCGAGGTCCCCGTACGCCCGTGAGGTCAGCATCGTCTCGGGGGACTCGCCGGGCCCCAGCAGCACCGGCACGACGAGGGAGGCGACCTTGCCCTCCCCGGGCCGGATGCGCAGCGCCCGGCCGACGGCCTGGACCAGGTCGGGCATGGAACCCCGTACGTCGGCCCAGAAGACCGAGTCGCACTCCTTGGTGTCCACGCCCTCGCCCAGCACCCGGACACTGCCCAGGAAGGCCTTGTCCGCGACCCGGTCGTCCGCGAACGCGCCCAGCACCCGGCGCCGGTGCGCCGCCGTGTGCTGCCCGCACAGCCAGTCCGCCCAGACGCTACGGGGGTACACCGGCCGCGGGGCCCAGCTCGTGGCGCGCAGGCGTGCGGCGACCGCCGGCAGGCCGGCCGCGAAGGCCTCGGCCTCCTTGGTCAGGTGGTGGAAGACGAGCGTGCGCCGGAACCCCTGCTTCACGGCCGCCGTCACCAGCGCCGTCTGGAGCGCCGCGAGCCGCACCCCGCGCACGGAGTCGGAGCGCCCGTCCGGCCCGAGCAGGACGGCCGCCTGGAACTCCGGATCGCTGACGTCCACGCAGACCACCCGGTAGGGCGCGCAGATGCCCCGGTCGACGGCCTCGGAGAGGGTGAGGGTGTAGCAGCGCGCGCCGAACGGCCCGTCGGGATCGTCCTCCATGGAGGCCACGAGGTCGCCCCGGCCGCGCACCGCCTCCGGCCGGGCGGAGCCCTCGGCGGTCTCGTCGCCCTCCGCCTCGGCGGACGCGGAATCCTCGCCGTCCTGCCAGACCCGGGGCGTGGCCGTCATGTACAGCCGGCGGACCGAGGGGATCCGGACGTTGTCGTGCACCACCGCCCAGGGCTTGCCGATGCGCCCCGAGGTACGGTGCGCCTCGTCGACCACGATCAGGTCCCAGCCGGGCAGCCCCTCGCGGTGCGCGCGCTCGATGGTGCCCAGGCCGAGCGAGGCGTACGTGGCGTACACCGTGACCCGGTCGACGGGCGGGCCCGCCCAGCCGGCCAGTTCGGCCGGATCGGTGGTGGTGGGCACCCCCGCGTCCTCGCCGCGCAGCGAACACACGGCGAAGGCACGGCCCGTCCGGCCGCCCTCGCGCCAGGCCGCCGCGGTCTGCACGAGGAGGTCCAGGGAGGGCACCAGCACCAGGACCCGGCCGGCCCGCAGTTCCTCGGCCGTGTGCACGGCGACCAGCGACTTGCCGGAACCCGTTGCCATGATCACCTGCGTACGCAGCCCGGTCCGTGGGACCCTGCGCCCGGCGGGCAGTTCCAGCGCCCGCACGGCGGCGTCGACGGCCTCGCGCTGGTGCGGACGGAGCTTCTGCCTGCTGATGCGCCCCACCTCCACCGTGATCTGCCGCTTTGCTTCCAGCTTCTATCTTGCCCCCATTTTGAATCATTGCGGGGAGATCGTGGAGACGGGGGTGCGGCGCAGCGTGGCGAGGCGGGGGCGGAGCGTGGCGGGGGCCGGGCCGGACGGAGCGCCTCCCGGGCCGGGGCGGTGCGGGGAGCCGCGGCCGCGCCGGCAAGCCACTACATCCGGGCGCCGAAGTTCTGCGTCCACCAGGGGCCGCCCGCGCCCGTGTGGATGCCGACGCCGATGTCCTTGAAGGAACAGTTGAGGATGTTCTCGCGGTGGCCCTGGCTCTTCATCCAGGAATCCATGACCTGGGCCGCGGTCCGCTGCCCCTTCGCGATGTTCTCCCCGTAGGTGGACCAGCGGTACCCGGCGGCGGTGGTCCGCTTGCCCGGGTCCGCGCCGTCCGGGTTGGTGTGCGAGAAGAAGTCCCGCCGCGCCATGTCGTCGGAGTGCCCCTGGGCGGCCGTACGCAGCTGCGCGTCCTCTTTCAGCGGCCCGCAGCCGGCCTTCGCGCGCTCGGAGTTGACCAGGGAGATCACCTGGGCGGCGGTGCTGCCGCCCGGCGGGGCGGGAGCCGGGCTCTTCGGCGGGGTGGACTTCGGGCTCGGCTTCGGGGTGGGCGTGGGGGTCGGGCTCGGGGTGGGGCTGGGGCTGGGGCTGGGGCTGGGGCTGGGGTTCGGCGAGGCACTCGGAGAGGCGGACACCGAGGGGCTGGGTGTCGGGGAGGCCGTCTCCGGGGGCAGGGCCGTACCCGAATCCGGCGCCACGAGCGCGGCCGGAGGCACCTCGGGGGAGGCGGTGCCGGGGCGGGTGGCGAGGTAGGTCAGCCCGCCTCCCACGACACAGGCGGCGAGCACCGCGCCACCGATCACCCGGCGCCGGCCGCGGGTGCGCCGCTGTCTGCGCAGCGAGGCGCGCCCGTCTCCGGGGCCGCCCGCCGCGGCGAACTGCGCTTCGAGGCCACCGTCACCGGCACCGCTGCCGCTGCCACCGCCGACGGGGCCGGCGTCCGGGGCGGGGGAGCCGTCAGGGCCGTACGACGCGGCGGCGGTGGCCAGGCCCGCGGAGGTGTAGCCGGAGTCCAGGGCCGCCCGTACGCCCGCGAGCAGCACCGCGGAGACCGGCAGCAGCGCCAGCCCGGCCAGCAGTCCTTCGGCCGGGACCAGGCCGTTCCACAGCCCCGCGCACCGCAGGCACGCGCGGGCGTGCCGGGCTATTCGCTTGCGCCACAGCGCCGAGGGCAGCCCGTCCCAGCTCGCCGCCATCGCCCGCAGGTCCTCGCAGGGCGGCTGGGCACCCAGCGCCCGCTCCACCACCCGGGCCGCCTCCAGCTGCGCCTTCATCCGCTGCACCCGTACCGCGGTGTGCTGCGGGGACAGTTCCAGCGCGTCGGCCATCTCCGCGCGCGTCAGCTCCCCGGCGCACTCCAGCCACCACAGGGACAGCAGCGCCCGGTCGTCGGGCTCGAGCCAGCGCGTGGCACGGGCCGTCTCGCGCCGCTGGCCCTCCAGCTGGAGCCGTACGACGGTCAGGTCCACGAAGTCGGCGCCCGGATCGGCGAGCTCCCAGGCGGCTTCCAGGCCGCTTTCGCCGGGGGCGCTCCGGCGGGCCTGCCAGTGGGCGCGTACCCGGTTCATGGCGATCGCGACCAGCCAGGACCGGAAGCTGTGGTCGTCGCGCAGGCCGTCCAGCCCGTCGAGTGCCCGCAGCATCGTGTCCTGGACCACGTCGTCCACGTCGACGGACCCGTTCAGGGCCCGCCCGACGATGTTGTAGACCAGCGGCAGATAGGCGCTGACCAGGTCGTCCTGGGCGCGCGGATCTCCCGCGCGGGCCGCGGCCACCAGTGCTGCCGTGTGCTGAGTGTTCATGGAAAGTCCCTGTCCGTACCGGCGCTCGATGATGCCCAATACCTGGGAGACCGTCGAGGGGGACTCCGATAACGCTTATCCGCCGAACGATTCCGCGGATGCGGAATCCGGAGCGCCCTGCCCCGTTCTTCAGGCCGGGGCGAGCCGGGAGGCCAGGGCGTCGAGATCGGGCAGGAACCAGATGTGGCGGCCCTCGTTCGATTCCCGTACGAGATCGCGCAGGGCCGGACTCGCCTCCAGGTGGTGCGAGAGGTCGCCCACGACCACCAGGCGGACCCGGTAGTTCACGAACTTCTGCATGATCGCCCCGGCGAGCCCGCTGCGCAGGTCGAAGAAGCCGGCGTCCAGGCGTTCCACCGGGACGGCGACGATGTCGGTCCGGTAGAAGGCGCCGCCGATCAGCTGGTCGAGCGCGTCCTGTTCGGTGGCGACCGGCGGTCCGTCGGCAGCGCAGACCAGGACCGGTACGCCGTGGTGTTCCACGAGGAGGTCAGCCACGGTGCGCCGCCCCCGCGTCGTGGCCGGTGCCGCGGTCCACTTCGTTCCCCATGCCGTTGCCCGGCCCGAGCACCCCGTCGACCAGGTGCAGCAGATCGGCGGTGGTGGCGGCGTCGCCGAGGATCACGATCTTCATGCGGGCCAGCTCCTTGTCGTAGACCGTCTGGACGCGCAGCGTGGCCGGGGTGGCCCTCGGGGACTGCGCGCTCGCCGTGACGAGGTTCGCGAGCCGGTTCGCCGCGTCGGGGCCGATCGCGTCGATCTGCACGATGCTCGACACCTCCAGATGCCGCCGCGGCGTCTCCCGGGCGGTGGAAGGGCCCTCGGCGGCCGGGGCGGGGAGGCTGGTGAGGGCCTCGAAGTCCGCCCGGCTGATCCGGTACTGCTTGCCGATCCGGACGGCTTTGAGCCGGCCGTCGCGCACGTAGTTCCGGACGGTGCGCACGTGCAGCCCGAGCAGCTCGGCCACCTCGCCGACCGAGTACAGCTCGCGTCCTTCGTCACTCATCATGCCGAATCCTACCTCAAGAAGTGAAGATGAGGACTGATAGGGAAGGTTGCGGAGGATTGAAGAAGGTGAGGCCCGAAAATCGCTTCGGTGGCGGTCGGGCCCGCTCCTAAGATCACCGGATGACGGATCCCCGCTACCCCGCCAAGCCCCGCCCCGGAGACCGCGTCGCGGTGCTCTCTCCTTCGGCCGGTCTGCCCGAGCTCTTCCCACAGCCCTACGAGCTGGGGCTGCGCCGGCTCCGGGAGGAGTTCGCGCTGGAGCCGGTGGAGTACCCGACCACCCGGAAGATGGGTGCGACGCCGCGGGAGCGGGCCGCCGACCTCCACGCCGCCTTCGCCGACCCCGAGATCAAGGCGGTGATCGCCACCATCGGCGGCGACGACCAGATCACGCTGCTCCCGCACCTCGACGCCGAGCTCCTGCGCGCCAACCCCAAGCCGTTCTTCGGCTACAGCGACAACACCAACCTGCTCCTGCACCTGAGCGACCTCGGGCTGGTCGCCTACCACGGGGGCTCCGTGATGGTGGAGCTCGGACGGCCCGGCGCCTTGAACCCGCTCACGGCCGGGTCCCTGCGGGCGGCGCTGTTCACCTCGGGCGAGTACGAGCTGACCGCCGCCGGCGCCAGCGGGGACGTCAACGGCCCCTGGGACGACCCGCGCACCTTCGACGCCGAACCGGAACTGGAGCCGGCCGGAGGCTGGACCTGGCGCAACGCCGACCGGGTGGTCGAGGGCGACGGCTGGGGCGGGAACCTGGAGATCCTCTCCTGGCTGCTGATGGCCGACCGCGCGCTGCGGCCCGTCGAGGAGTACGCCGGCGGGGTGCTCTTCCTGGAGACCTCGGAGGACATGCCGAGCGCCCGGGACGTCTACTGGATCCTGCGCAGCATGGGGGAGCGCGGACTGCTGCGCCAGTTCCCCGCCCTCCTGATGGGCCGGGCGAAGAGCTGGTCCTTCGAGAAGCCCTTCGACGCCGAGGAGCGGGAGCGCTACCGCCGCGAGCAGCGCGAGGCGGTCCTGCGCGCCCTCGACGAGTACGCCCCCGGCACCATGGCCGTCTTCGACGTGGACCTCGGGCACACCGACCCGCAGATCGTGATCCCCGTCGGTGGCCGGATCCGGGTGGACGGCCCGGCCCGCCGCATCTTCGTCACTTACTGAAGTAACCGGGCCGACTGACGAACATCCCTCCGCAGTAGCTCCGTTGGGGTTCCCCCGCCCGGGTCCGGGGTGACAATGGGTCTCCCACGGGACGTGTTGGGGGCGGCATGTCGGCGTTGCTCTTGAGGGGATCCGGCCGGGCGCGGGGCTGGGCCGGATACCTCGGTTCGGTAGGGCTCGGAGCGGGTGCGGTGGCGCTGGCGGCGGTGTGGACCTCGGGGCCCTGGGCCGCCGGGATCGGCGCGGCCGTCACCACGCTGTCCGGACTCGCCGCCGAGCGGATGCGGCCCCCCGGGGAGGGTGCCGATCCCCGGGCCGCCGGGGAGGTGCTCCGTACGGCGGCGGGCCGGATCCCGCTGCTGCGCCACGTGGACCGCCCCGAACTGGCCGGAGCCCACCCGGCCGAGGCCCCCGCGGCCCCGCCCGCGTACATCCGGCGCGACGCCGAACCGGGACTGCGCGCCGCCCTGGAGCGCAGCCGCTTCGTCCTCGTGGTGGGAGAGTCCACGGCGGGCAAGACCCGGCTCGCCTACGAGGTGGCCCGCAGCCGCTACCCGCGGCACGCCTTCGTCCGCCCGCTCTCCCGCGCCGCGCTGCCCGAAGCGGTACGGATCGCCGGGCGGCGGCGGCGCGCGGTGCTGTGGCTCGACGACCTGGAGGACTACCTCGGCGCGGGCGGCCTCAGCACAGCCCAACTGGCCTCCCTGCGCAAGGCGGTGGTCATCGCGACGATGCGGGTCCAGGAGCACCGGCGCTACGACGCCCGCGAGGAGAGCCGGCTCACCGGCTCCGACCGGGACGCCTGGCGGGCCCAGCGCGACCTGCTCCACCAGGCGGTGGTCGTCAGGCTGCCCCGGCACTGGTCCAGGGCGGAGCGCGGCCGGGCCGCCGCCCACCAGGGGGATCCGCGCATCGGGGCCGCGCTGCGCGCGGGCGAGCGGTTCGGGGTCGCCGAGGTGCTGGCGGCCGGTCCGGAACTCCTGGCGGCCTGGGAGAACGCCTGGTCCCCGGGGGCCAATCCGCGCGGCGCCGCCGTGGTCGCGGCGGCGGTCGACTGCCGCCGGGCCGGACTGCGCCGCCCCGTCAGCCGCGCCTGGCTGCGCGAGCTGCACGCCCCCTACCTGGCGGCCCGGGGCGGCGGGGACCTCCAGCCCGAGCCGTTCGCGGAGGCGATGGACTGGGCCTGCGCCGCCGCCTACGCCACGAGCGGGCTGCTCATCGGCAACTTCGGGGCCGGATTCACCGCGTTCGACTACCTGTTGAACGCGCCGGGCAACGGTCCCGTGCCCGACCACCTGTGGCGCGGGCTGCTGCCGCTGGTGGAGCCGGCCGACGCCTACGACATGGGGCTCGTCGCCCATCAGGAGGGCCGCCTCGCGCGCGCCGTCGAGGCCCTCTCCATCGCCTCGCGCGGCGGGGTCCCCGGCGCCGAACTGCCGCTGGCCATCGCCATCGGTGACTCCGGGAAGCCCCACAGGGCCGCCGCCGATCTGGCCGGGATCGCCCACAGGCGGGCCGGCCGGCTCGGGCCCAGGCACCCCGACACCCTGGCCGCACGGCATCAACTGGCCTTCTTCGTAGGGGAGTCCGGGAACAACCTGGCCGCCGCGGCGCAGTTCGCGGCGCTGCTCGTGGACGCCCGGGAGGTGCTGGGGCCCGATCACCCGGACACCCTGGCGGCCCGTCACCAGCTGGCCTACTCCACTGGAGAGGGCGGCGATCCCCGCGCGGCCGCGGGCCAGTTGGAAGAGCTGCTGGCCGACCGCTTACGGGTCCACGGCGCGGCTCATCCGCAGGTCCTGGCGACGCGGCGCAGCCTGATCTGGTTCCGGCCGGGTGAACCGGCCGAGGCGGAAGCCGAGTTGAGGCAGCTGCTGGCCGAGGCCGAAGCCGCCGAGGGGATCGGCCCCGACGATCCGCACACCCTGGCCGTCCGGGGAAGCCTGGCCGCGCTCGCGGCCCGCGCCGGGCGCACGGCCGAGGCGGCCGAGGCCTGGGCCCAGCTCACCGCGGACCGGACCCGGGTGCTCGGCGAGGACCACCCGCACGCCTTCTACTCCCGGCTGGAATGGGCCCGCGTCCTGCTCGCCCGGGACCGGGCTCCCGAGGCCGCCGAGGTGCTGACCGGCGCCCTGGCGCGGGCCGAGTCCGTCCTGGAGCCGGGCCACCGGCACCTGCGGACGGCCCGGGAACTGCTCGCCCGGACCACGGGCCGGGCCCCGACCACCGCCCGGGCGCCGACCGCCGACTAGGCCCCGAGCATCGACCGGGCCCCGAGCACCGACCGGGCCCCGAGCACCGACCGGGCCCGGACCGGCGTTCGCGGGCGGCTACAGGAGCGGGGCCAGTGCCCGGGTGGCCGCGAGCAGGGCGGGCGCGTAGGCCTCGATCTCCGTGCGGGAGACCAGGAACGTGACGGTGGTGATGCTGACACCGCCGATCGGGCGGCCCCGGGTGTCGAGGATCGCGGCGCCGATGCAGCGGATGGTCGCCTCGTTCTCCTCGTCGTCCAGGGCGAACCCCCGCTCCCGTACGGCCTCCAGCTCCGCCTCCAGGGCCCGCGGCGTCGTGAGCGTGTTCGGCGTGCGGCGAGCCAGCCCGGCCGAGGCGACCAGCTCGCGGGCCTCGTTCCCGGGCAGCTGGGCCAGGATGCTCTTGCCGATCGCGGTCGTGTGCAGCGGCATCCGCATGCCGATCCGCGAGGCGGTCTGGAAGGGCTGCGTGCTCTCCAGCTTCCGGATGTAGGTGATGGTCTCCCCGCTGTGCAGGGCGAGATGGACCGCCTGCCCGGTGGCCTCCTGAAGGTCCCGCAGGATCCGCTCGATGCTGGCCGGTTCCCCGCCGGCGACCAGGGCGGACAGTCCGCGCAGCCGGGGGCCGACGCCGTAGCGGCTCTCGCCCTCGGAGCGTACGAAGCCCTGCTCGATCAGCGAGGCCAGGATGCGGAAGGTGCTCGACTTCGGCACGGCCGCCGCCGCCATGACGTCGGTGAGCCGGTGCGGGCCGCCGGGCGCGGCCACGGCCTCCAGGATCCGCATCGACTTCTCCAGCGCCGTACCCGCGGCGGAGGTCCGGCCGCCGCGGGAAGTGCTTTCGGCCTCTGCGTTCTCGGGCCTTTCGTCCGTGGACAAGGGATCTCCAGAGATGGGTATGGTCTGCATCAGAAGTTCCGCTACACGATACCAAGTTCCAGTACGTGGAACAAATGGAGGGTCCTTTGTCCTGTCACCCGTATGCGGCCATCACCGCGCAGCGCCTGCTGCCGGTCCTGCGCAACGCCGACGCGGACGAGTCCGTCCGCCACACCACCGCCCTGCTCGCCGCCGGCTGCCGCGCCGTCGAACTCACCACCTCCACCCCCGGCTGGGCCGAGGCCGTGGCCCGCACCGTGCCGCTCAGCGACGCGCAGGGGCGGCCCGCCCTCATCGGGGTCGGCACCGTCACCACCGCCGCGGCCGCGCACACCGCACTCGACGCGGGCGCCGCCTTCCTCATCTCGCCCTACCCGGCCCCCGAGGTCCGCGAGGTCGCCGAGGAGCGCGGCGCCGTCTTCATCGAGGGCGGCTTCACCCCGGGGGAGATCGCCTCGGCCGTCCGGTCCGCCGGCGCGGCGAAGGTGTTCCCGGCCCACGTGGGCGGCCCGCAGTTCATCCGCTCCCTCAAGGCCGTGCTCCCCGACGCCCTGATCATCCCGACCGGCGGGATCGCGCCGGGCGAGGTCCGCGACTGGCTCGCCGCCGGGGCCGCCGCCGTCGGGATAGGCAGCGGTCTGCCCGCCGACCCGGGCGAACTGGCCGCCGTCTTCGCCGACCTCGCCCGGCCCTGCTGCGGCGACTGCGCGGGCAGGGAGCGCCGGTCGTGAGCGGGTCCGGGAGCGCGGCCGGGACACAGGGATACGACGTCCTCGTCCTCGGCGAGGTCCTCGTCGAGATCCACGCCGAGACGGCCCTGCGGGACGCCGCCGACGGCACCGCCGCCCGCGTCTCCTTCTCCGGAGACGCCCTCAACGCCGCGGCCGCCGCCGTCGCCGCCGGAGCCCGCACCGCCCTGCTCGCCGTCGTCGGCGAGGACGAACTGAGCGTCCCGCTGCTGGCCCGCGCCGCCGGACTCGGCGTGGACGTCTCCCACGTACGCCGCTCCCCGCGCCCGAACGGCGCCTACCTGCTCTGCGCCGACACCGAGGGCGATCGTGAGTTCGTGTACTGGCGCACCGGCAGCGCCGGCTCCACCCTCTCCGTGGAACACATCGAGTCCTGGCGGGAGTTGCTGACCGGCTCCAAGGCCCTGATCACCAGTGGTATCGCCGGCGCCCTGTCGCCGAGCAGCCGCGAAGCCGTCCTGCTCGCCGCCCGGACCGTGCACGGAGCCGGCGGGCACCTCTCCTATGATCCCAACTTCCGCTCCCGGCTCACCAGCCGGGGCGAGGCGCGCAGTCTTCTGGCCCGTATCGCCCCGCTGACCGGGCTGCTGAAGACCTCCTGCCCGGCCGACGCACTGGCCTTGGTCGACACCGACGACCCGGCCGAGGCCGCCGCACGCTACCGGGCCCTGGGCGCCCGTACCGTCGCGGTCACCGCGGGCGCCGGCCGGCTGCTGCTGGACGACGGCACGGAGGCGGCGTACCTCCCCGTCCCGGTCAACCCCGACCCGGTCGACGCGACCGGCGCCGGGGACTGCTTCACCGGCACCGCCACCGCCCGGCTCGCGCTCGGCGACAGCCTCGCGGACGCCGTCGCCCACGCCATGGCGGCGGCCTCCCTCTCCGTGTCCGGCCGCGGCGGCACCGGACGCATCCCGCACTTCACCGAGACGGCCGCCCTGGCGGCCGCCCACCGCGACCACCTCCTCGGCACAGGACAGGCGACGACATGAGCACTGTGGACAGCAAGGACGCTGCCACCCGGACGACCGCGCGGGCCGAAGGAGGGGGAGGGGCGGCGCCGGGCGCGCTGCCGCCCCGCCCCAAGGGCCGTAAGAACAACCTGCGCTGGTACATGACGGGCCTGTGCTCGCTCGCGTTCGTCTTCAACTACATGGACCGCACCACCCTCAGCGTGGCGCTCCCGTTCATGGGCGACGACCTGCACATCAGCGAGGCCACCCAGGGCCTGCTGCTCGGCGTGTTCTTCGCCGGGTACGCCTTCTGCCAGCTCCCGGCCGGAAAGCTGATCGACAAGTACGGCGTGAAGCCCGTCTTCGCGATCGGCGCCGTCATCTGGGGCTCGGTCACCGTGCTCACCGGCCTGGTCCGCGGCCCGGTCGAACTGGTCCTCGCCCGTCTCGGCCTCGGCGTCGGAGAGGCCAGCGCCTACCCGGCCTCGGCCAAGGTGGTCTCCCGCTGGTTCCCCAAGCACGAGCGCACGATGGGCAATGCGATCTGGGACTCCGGCTCCCGGATCGGCGCGGTCATCTCGCTCCCGATCATCACCGCGCTCATCGCCTGGGCGGGCTGGCGCACGGCCTTCTACGTGGCCGGCGCGCTCGCGATCGGGTGGGTCCTGCTCTGGTGGAAGGCCTACCACGACCCGCAGGACCACCCGAAGGCCACGGCGGCGGAACTCGACTACATCCGCAAGGGCGGAGCGCGCCTGGAGGACGTGAACGAGGACGGCAGCACCGCGGTCTCGAAGGTGAGGTGGAGTCAGCTGTTCCGGTACCGCACGGTCTGGGGCATGATGATCGGCTTCTTCTGCCTCAACTACAGCAACTTCTTCTTCATCACCTGGTTCCCCGCCTTCCTCGTCAAGGACCGCGGCTTCAACCTTGCCGAGCTCGGCATCTTCGGCATGATCCCCGGATTCGTCGCCATCGGCGGCAGCCTCGGCGGCGGAGCGGTCGCCGACTCCCTCCTCAAGCGCGGCTGGTCCGTCAACCGGGCGCGTAAGACCTGCCTGGTGGCGGGCATGACCGGGGCCTCCGCCATCGCCCCCGCCGTCTTCGTCGAGAACGCGGCCGGCATGATCGCGCTGCTCTCCGTCTGCTGCGCCTCGCTCGCCTTCGCCGGCGCCTCGGTGGCCTCGCTGCCGGCCGACGTCGCCCCCGAGCCCGGCCAGGTCTCCTCCCTCGCCGGCATCCAGAACTTCGCCTCCAACATCGCCGGCTTCCTCGGCCCGATCATCACCGGCGCGATCGTCGCGGCCACCGGCTCCTTCATGTTGGCGCTGGCCCTCTCCGGAGCCCTCGCCGTCGTCGGCGCCCTCTCCTACGGCCTGGTGATCAAGAAGGTCGAGCCGCTCCCCGGTCCCCACGTCCTGACCCGAATCCTCCTGACCCGAACCAGCCATCTCCTCCCCCCGTTCCCCCTCTCGAAGAAGCGAGGCAGCAGCCACCATGAGCACGATCGTCGCGGCGAAGGTCATCGTCAGCAGCCCCGGCCGCAACTACGTCACCCTCAAGATCACCACCTCCGACGGGGTCACCGGCATCGGCGACGCCACCCTCAACGGGCGTGAACTGTCCGTCGCCTCCTACCTGGAGGACCACGTCTGCCCGCTGCTCATCGGCAAGGACCCGGCGGCGATCGAGCGGATCTGGCAGTACCTCTACAAGGGCGCCTACTGGCGGCGCGGTCCGGTCACCATGACCGCCATCGCCGCGGTCGACGTGGCCCTGTGGGACATCAAGGGCAAGGTCGCCGGGCTCCCCGTCTACCAGCTCCTCGGCGGCGCCGCCCGCGACGGCGTCACCGTCTACGGGCACGCCAGCGGCAACGACATCCCCCAACTCCTCGACGACGTCGCCAAGTTCCGCGACCGCGGCTTCCGTGCCGTCCGGGCCCAGGCCGCCGTGCCCGGCGTCGCCAAGGTCTACGGCATGCGCAAGGGCGACGGGAACACCTACGAGCCGGCCGACGGCGAACTGCCCTCCGAGGAGTGCTGGGACACCGGCAAGTACCTGGACTGGGTGCCCCAGTACATGGCCGCCGTACGGGAGGAGTTCGGCTACGACTTCCACCTCCTGCACGACGTGCACCACCGGCTGACCCCCATCGAGGCCGCGCACCTGGGCAAGTCCCTGGAACCCTTCCGGATGTTCTGGATCGAGGACCCCACCCCGGCCGAGGACCAGGAGGCCTTCCGCCTCATCCGGCAGCACACCACCACCCCGCTGGCCGTCGGCGAGATCTTCAACTCCATCTGGGACTGCCAGCACCTGATCACCGAGCGGCTGATCGACTACATCCGCACCTCGGTCTCCCACGCGGGCGGGATCAGCCACCTCCGCAGGATCTTCTCGCTCGCCGAGCTCTACGGGATCCGCTCCGGCTCGCACGGCGCAGGCGACCTCTCACCGGTCTCCTTCGCCGCCGCGCTGCACGTGGACCTCTCCGTCCAGAACTTCGGGATGCAGGAGTACATGGAGCACCTGCCGCCCTACCGGGAGGTGTTCACCACCTCCTGGACCTTCGAGGACGGCCTCATGCACCCCGGCGATGCCCCCGGCATCGGCGTCGAGTTCGACGAGGAGGCCGCGGCCCGCTTCCCGTACGAGCGCAAGTACCTGCCGGTCAACACCCTCGCCGACGGCTCGGTCCACGACTGGTAGCCGGCACCGGGGCACCCGGGCTACCCGGCTGAGAGCAGGGCCGTCTCCCCGGCCGGCAGCCGCAGCGCGCCGGCGGCGACGTTCTCGTCCAGGTGCTCCGGGTTCCCGGTGCCCGGGATGGCGAGGACGTGCGCGCCCCGGCTCAGGGTCCACGCCAGGCGGAGCTGGGCCGGGGACACGCCGTGGGCCCGCGCGAGATCGCGTACCGCCGGGCCCTCCTCGGTGACCCCTCCCGACTCCTTGCCCGCGCCCGCGATCGCGAAGAAGGGGACGAAGGCGATGCCCTGCTCCCCGCACGCGTCGAGGAAGGCGTGCTCCTCGGCGGGCGAACCGATCCCGTACGCGTTCTGCACGCAGACCACGGGAGCGATGGCCTGCGCCTCGGCGAGGTGGTCCGGCCGCGCGTTGGACACGCCCAGGTGCCGGATCAGCCCGGCCGTGCGCAGCTCGGCGAGCGCCCCGAAGTGGTCGGCGATCGAACCGGTCGTCGCCTGGCGCGGCACGCGCAGGTTGACCACGTCCAGGTGGTCGCGGCCGAGCTGGCGCAGGTTCTCCTCGACCTGTCCGCGCAGCTGCTCGGGCGTGGCCCACCACCACTCGCCGGCGGCATCACGGCCCGGCCCGACCTTGGTGGTGATGACCAGCTCGTCGGCGTACGGGGCGAGGGCCCGGTTGATGAGCTCGTTGGCGGAGCGGGTCGCGGAGAAGTAGAAGGCGGCCGTGTCGATGTGGTTCACGCCCAGCTCGACGGCCCGCCTCAGCACCCCGGTCACCCGGTCGCGGTCGCTGGGGGAGCCGTCGGCGAGGTGCGTGAGGCGCATCGCGCCGAACCCGATGCGGCGGACCGGGAGGTCGCCGAGGAGCCAGGTGCCGGAGTCGGCCGCGGTGATCTTGTCGGAAGTCATCGGGTGAGGGTATCCGGGTCGGTGACCCAGCCCGCGAACAGGACCAGACCGGACTCCCGGTCGACGGCGAGGAAACCGAAGGGCCGGTCCACCTCGAACGCTGCCTGCCGGACCCGGTACGTCCGGGTCCTCGCGGCCCCGCGGAACATCCCGACGGCGGTGACGGCCGCGGCCTCGAACCCCTCCGCGTGGAAGCGGGCCACGGCCGACTGGCGGGCGGAGCGGACCGCCAGCGGGACGGCGGAAATGCCGGGGAAGTGGCCGGGGACGGCGGCCGCGGACGTCAGCCCGAACAGCTCGGCGTGCTCCAGCAGATCGTGCTCGGCGCGGATGCCGAAGGCCACCGTGCCGATCCGGACCACCGGTGCGGAGCTCGTCGAGTCCACCGTGCGCAGCGACAGCCCGGGACCCGCTTCGCCGTCGGGCAGCTCCCTCGCGGTCGCGGAGGCGAGCGCGCCGGTGACCTCGGCGATCCCGGTCGTCAGCACGTCCCCGGGCGCGGACCCGGGTTCGCCGAGCAGCAGGTGCACGTCCACACCGCGGGCGCCGGGCGCACCCGGTACGCGGAGCAGGGTCACCGGACCGGCGGGCCCCCGGGCCACCCGGATCCGCTCGGGGAAGGCGTGGGTGACGGCCAGCCCGCGCAGCGAGCGCCCGCCCCACGGGCCGTGCGCCGGCCGCACCGGCCGCTCGGAGAAGGGCTGCTCCCAGGTCAGGTGCAGCGCGAGCGCGGAGGCGAGGACCAGCTCGACGTGCGGACCGACCTCGACCGGCATCCGCTCGACGAGCCCGCCGGTGCGCTCGGCGGCCCAGGCGTCCAGGGCCTTGCGGTCGGTGTCCTCGTCGCCGGTCAGGGCGGCCCGGGTCCCGGCGGGAAGCCGGGCCGACCAGGCCGCCTCCAGCGGGAGGTCCCGCCGTGCCCACAGGCCCGTCGCGGCCCGCAGGCCCCGTACGCCGTCCAGGGCGGTCAGTAGCTCCCGGGCGGCTTCGGCCGCCGCGTCGGCGGGTATGCCGAGGGCCTGCTCCAGTTCGGTGCGGGCCGGCCCGTCGGCGCCGTCCGCGAGCAGGGCCAGCAGCGGCCAGAGCCCGGCCGCCGTGAACACCGTGCCCTCGGCCGCGTCCGCGGACCGCGCCGACCGTCGTGCCGCCCACCGTGCCGTCAGGCGGTTGACCGCCTCCACCGTCGAGTTGTCCATGGAGCGGAGCGTACGGGCACGGGCCGGGCGGAGCGGGACCGGCTCAATCCCATTCCTCGGCATCCAGCTTCGCCCAGGCCTCCGCTTCCTCCGCCGCGTGGTCCTTCTCCTCGTACATGAGGGGCTCCGCCACCCAGCCCGCGGCGAGCACCAGGCGGGAGGTCCGGTGGACGGCGAGGAAGCCGAAGGGGCAGTGGAAGGCGACTTGGGCCCGGCGGACGCGGTACCGGAAGCGGGGTACCCCGGCGCCGACCGCGCCGATCGCGGTGACGGCCGCGGCCTCGAAGCCCTCCGCGTGGAAGCGTGCCACGGCCGACTGCCGCGCCGAACCGACCGCCAGGGGCTCGCTGCTGATGCCGGGGAAGTGTCCGGTCCGCGAGTCCGAGGCGCTCGCCAGCCCGAACAGCTGTGCGGAGGCGAGGAGATCGTGTTCGGCCGGCACCTCGAAGGCCACCGTCTGGATGCTCAGCCAGGGGTGGCGGTCCACGGAGGGAAACAGGTCGATGTGCAGGCCGGGCCCCGGGTTCCCCTCGGGGAGCCGGCTCGCGCCCGTGGTCGCGATCGCCCGGGTGACCGCCGCGATACCGGCCTGGAGGGTCTGGCCCGGCGGGGCCTGCGGCTCGCCCAGGACGAGGTGGACGTCCACGCCGCCGTCGCCCACCACCTCCAGCAGAGTCACCGGACCCGTCGGCGCATGCGCCACGCCGACCCGGTCCAGCAGGGCCGTACGGCGGCTCAGCCCCTGCACGGTTCCTACGGGCAATTCGGCCCAGGGCCCTTCGTCGATCCAGGTCGGCCCGGGCGCGAAGGGCTGGATCCACCGCAGGCGCAGCGCCAGCGCCGAGGCGAGCACGAAGCGCGTCTCCTCGTCGACGGGGACCGGCATCCGCTCGACGAGTCCGTCGGTGCGCTCGGCCGCCCAGGCGTCCAGGGCCTCGCGGTCGGTGTCCTCGTCGCCGGTGAGGATGCCCCGGGTCCCGGCGGGGAGCCGGGCCGACCAGGTTGCCTCCAGGGGGAGGTCCCGGGCCGTCCACAGTCCGGTGGCGGCGCGCAGGCCCCGTACGCCGTCCAGGGCGGTGAGGAACTCCCGGGCGGCTTCGGCCTCGGTGCCGGCGGGTATGCCGAGGGCTTCTTCCAGTTCGCCGCGCGCGGGTCCCGCGGCCCCGTCGGCGAGCAGGGCCAGCAGCGGCCAGACCCCGGCGGCGGTGAGGACCGTGCCCTCGCCGCCCGTCACGGCCCGGCCGGCCCAGCGCGAGGTGAGTGCGTTGACCGCTCGTACCGTGTGCGTCTTCATGCGGGGAGCGTAAGGGTTGGGGCGCCGCCGGGACGGGTTGATTTCCACGGCCCGGCGGCGCTGTTCAGGGTGGGGCCGTCAGCGGCCGCGCAGGCCCTCGTCGACCGCGGTCATCAGCTCACCGTCGGCGGTGTCCGCGTCGAGCGACCAGAACATCGCGCCGCCGAGGCCCTCTTCACGGATGTACCGGGTCTTGGTGCGCAGCACCTGCGGGTCGTCGTACGTCCACAGGGTGGTGCCGTCGAAGAGCCAGGCACTGCCGTTGCGGCGGTCCCGGTGGAGCTTGTAAGTACCGGACGCGGCAAGCTGCTTGAGCTCCTTGTAGTCCGCGTACCCGTTGGCCCAGGCGGCCGGCGCCGGACCCGTCGCGGGCTGCCCCATGCCGTCCCCGCCGCCGCTGACGCCGGTCCAGCCCTGCCCGTAGAACGGCATGCCCATCACGAGCTTGTGCGCGGGTGCGCCGCGCCGCTCCCAGGCGTCCACGGTGCCGTCGACGCTGAAGTCGTTCCTCGCGTACAGCGCGGACTGCTGGGCGGTGGTGGCCTCGCCGGAGACGTGGAAGTCGTAGCCCTGGAGGGTCACGAAGTCCAGGTCGCGCATGATCCGGCGGACGTCGAAGCCCGCGTCGATCTTGGCGGGGGCGGTCGGGACGAAGGCGGACAGCTCGTACTTCGCCTTCCGCTTCTGGCTGCGGGCGTAGTCGTCGAGCTGCGTGCGGAACTCGCCCACCAGGGCGGTGAAGTTCTTCTTGTCCTCGGGGCGGTAGGTGGTGTCGGTGTCGCCCGAGGAGCCGGGCCACTCCCAGTCGAGGTCGATCCCGTCGAAGAGCCCCGCGGCCGAACCCGCGCCGCCGCGGCTGCCGTCCTGCGGGAGGTTGCCCTTGATGTACAGGTCGATGCAGGAGGACACGAGGGCCTTGCGCGAGGCAGGGGTGAGCGCGGCGTCCGAGAAGTGCGTGGACCAGCTCCAACCACCCAGGGAGATAAGGACCTTGAGGCCCGGGTGCTTGGCCTTGAGCTCGCGGAGCTGGTTGAAGTTGCCGGCGAGCGGCTGGACCCAGTCGTCGGCGACGCCGTCCACCGAGTTCTCGGCGTCCAGCGGGCGGACGTAGTCGGCCCAGGCGTCGGCCTCACCGGGGATGTTGCCGGTGAAGCACTTGCCGTCCGCGCTGATGTTGCCGAAGGCGTAGTTGATGTGCGTGAGCTTGCTCGCGCTGCCGTTCTTCTCGAGGTCCTGGACCTGGAAGTCCCGTCCGTAGACGCCCCATTGGGTGAAGTAGCCGACCTTCTTGTACGAGCGGCCGTGCCCGGAGCCGTCGTGGCCGGAGCCGTCGTGGGCGGGGGCGAAGGCGGTCAGCAGGGAGAGGGAGCAGGCGGCGACTGCCAGCCTGCCGAGCATGCTGCGGCGCATGGGCTTCCTTTGCGGATGCGGTGAGTGGTGCCGGGGCGCGTGCGCTGTGCATGCGGAAACTATTGGTCTGGACCACAGCGGGTCAAGGGGGCGGGGCAAGTCGGTGCGGACGGGAGGGCGCGTCGGGAGCGTCCCGGGGGTGTCGGGGTCGGCGTCGGGATCGATGCCCGGGCCGATGTCCGGGCCGATGTCCGGGTCAGGGCAGGCTCCACTGGGCGACCTCGTTGGCGAGGCCGCCGTCGAGGGCGAACTGGACCGCGGCGAGGCCCGCGTCCTGCGGCAGCCGGAAGACGATGCAGCCGGTCGCGGTGGACCCGGGGTCGAGGACGACGAGGCCGGGGAAGACGGCACCGGCCTCACCGGCCCTACCGGCCCTACCGGCCTCACCGGCTTCCTCCGCCGACGCGTCCAGGCCGGTGAACCGGTGCCCCTCGGAGTCCAGCAGATGAGTCGCGGCGGCCGGGGAATCCTCATACACGGCCGTCCCGGTGTTCTCCAGACGCAGCTGTACGGAGACCAGCCGGTCCGCGTCGCCCGGCGCGGGGCCCGCCGGGTCGGCCACCCGCGTGAGGGTCACGTCGAGCCGCTCACCGGGGTCGGTTCCGCTGAGGGAGACGGTCTCGCCGGAGGTGTCCGGCCCCGGACCGGCACCGGAACCCAGAGGGGCGGGGCCGAGGAGCAGAGCGGCCGTGAGCGCCGCGAGGACGGCGACCCTGCGCGGGCCCCGCCGCGCGGCGGGGCCCGGCCGGACCAGCCCTGCCGGCCCTGCCGGTCCAGACGGCTCTGCCGGCCCGGCCGGCCTGGCCCGGGCGGAACCTGGCATCGCCGCACCACCCTTCACCCGGTCCACGATCCTCCGCGGCGGCGGGGCCCGCTACCTGCGGCGGGGCCCGCGACCCGCGGCGCGGCCGCGCCGGGCGGAGGCTCCGGGCTCGGGGGCTCGTAGGGTGGGCCACATGCTCTCCCTCGCATCGGACGACCCGCTCGCCGTAGCCGTCACGGCCGCGATCCGGGGCGGCGACCTGGACGGACTCCGCCGGCTGCTGGCCGCGCACCCCGGGCTGGCGGGGGGCCGGATCGTGAAGCGGGGCGAGGCGGCGGGCGAGCGGAGCCTGCTGCACCTCGCCGTGGACTGGCCCGGCCACTACCCGAGGACCGCCGAGGTGATCCGTACCCTGGTCGCCGCCGGAGCCGACCCGGGGGCCCGCTTCGTGGGCTCGCACCGGGAAACCCCGCTGCACTGGGCCGCGAGCAACGACGACGTCGCCGCGATCGACGCCCTGGTTGAAGCGGGGGCCGACATCGAGGCCCCGGGTTCGGTCCTGGGAGGCGGCGCCCCCCTGTCCGACGCGAGCGGCTTCGGACAGTGGAAGGCGGCGTGCAGACTCCTCGAACTCGGAGCCCGCCCCACCCTCCAGGACGCGGCCACCCTCGGACTGCTCGCGGCGGTCGAGGAATCCGTCGCGGCGGACGCGGACCCCGAGGAGATCACCAGCGCCTTCTGGGGGGCGTGCCACGGGGGCCAACTGTCCACGGCGCAATACCTGTTGTCTCAAGGGGCGGACGCCAACTGGATCGGCTACGGCGGCCAAACCCCCCTCGACATCGCCCTGACCAGCGAAGACGGCCCGCTCATCGACTGGCTCGGATCCGTCGGAGGGCGGACCCGGGACGAAATTCCTCGCGGTTGACCACCGAATTCAGTGGATCTTCGGCGTGCACCATGACATGGTTGGTCTCACCGAAGGGGTGTAGCTCAGTTGGTAGAGCACCGGTCTCCAAAACCGGTTGTCGTAGGTTCGAGCCCTGCCACCCCTGCAAGATGAAGCAACAGGTGAAAGCCTGTTTTTTAGCCCCCCGGCCGATCGCGGCCGGGGGGCTTCTCCGTACCACTCCGGCCAAGGTCGTGGAACAGGATGACGGCATGACGACCTGGCTCCGCACCCTGACCACCTGAGCGGACCCGCCCTGCCCTGTCGGCTCAGCTCTTGGGCGAATCCGACCTCGGGGAGGGGCTGATGTGCGCACCCGGACCTCCGACCTCTCCCTTGACCGCTGCTGGCTCCAACGGTGTGACCTGGGCGGGGACCAGTCCAGAGCGCCGCGGGTGCCGAGTTCGTCCGGGACCAGGGTGTGGTGACCTTTAGGAGAGCACCCATCGGGGCGGGTGTTCGGAAAGCCGCCCACCCGCCAGCCGGGCGGGATCGAAAGGTCGAACTGGTAGCTGGGGGCGTCAGGACCGTGCTCGGACGCCTGGGCGTCGTCCCATGCGTCGATGCGTGCGATGAGCGGGGCGGGCAGTGTGTCGTCCTCCGCCCAGGGATAGGTGTCCACCTCTTCGGGGTGCAGGACACACGGCTCGGGGAGTTCGTGCTCCCATGGCAGCAAGGGCACTTCGGGCGGAGTCGCGCGATGGGGTGTCGCGCGTTCGGTCTCCTCGGCCCGTCGCCACCGCAGGCGGTAGCGGCGTTCCAGGTGGGAACCGTGGGTGAACGGGCAGCGGAACAGCTGCACCAGGTCCGAGCCGTCGGGCCCCGCAGCCAGGCCCGGGACATGCCGGCGGAAGAACTGGGCGAGCCCCACGAGCGGCACCGGTCCGGACTGCCCGGGCGTTCCGATGCCGGGCCACGGCCGGCTCCGCGGCCACGCGCCCGCGGCTCGAGCGCTGCGGATCTCGTCCGGCCCCGGTGGGTGGCCAGCTCCGGGAAGACGGCCTCCACGGACACCGGTCTGGCCGGTGTGGTTCTGGTCATGTGCGGACCGTAGGAGGCCGGGAGGACGCCGCGCGAACGGTTTGCCGCGAGGCGACACTCAACGCGCGGCAACACTCAACGCGCGGCGGCGTCAGCGAGGATCGCCCGAAGTCGTGCCCGGCACTCGGCGACGAAGGCGGGAAAGCCGACCGAGAGTCCTCCGAAGTCGATGACCGCGTGGAGCTTGCCTTCCCGGACCAAGAGGTGGGTCGGCTTGAGGTCGCCGTGGAGCCAGATGTGAGGTCCGGAGGGCTCGGGCAGTGCGCGCGCGGCTCGCCACAACCGTTCCAGGGAGTCGACGTCGAGCTCGGAGCCCACGATGGTGCGGCAATCGTCGAGACATCTGGTGATCCACTGGTCGCATGGCCCCAAGCCGCCTCCGCGGTACCAGCTGAGGCCGCCTGCGCGAGTGGCTCCCAGTTCGTGGAAGTCGCACGAGCAGGTCATCGCCCAGCCGGTACATGGTGTTGTCCGTGCCCGCGCCTGCGGGCGACAACGGTAGGTCGGCCCACTCCGGGCGCTGGGCCTTCAGCAGGGACCGGACCAGCGTCTCGTGGACCGGGATCTCATCCGCGTGAAGTGTCACGTCCGAAATCTCATCGCAAGAACGAACGGGAAGCCAGGGACTTTCCGCACGAGGCGGATTCGACGACCCCTTCAGCCGGTACGACTGGGACGCCGGACTGATCGCGGTGAACGACGACGAGGTCGCCGTCCTCTGGAACTTCCAGAACACCTGACCCGACGACCCCGTCGACGGATCCTCCAGCGCCCCAGGTGTGTCCGCCGCCGGTCCTACTGCTGGGGCGGCGGGAGGATCACGTGGTTCCCGCCGGGCACCGACTCCTTGCCGCCGGCGTACGAGGCGGTCACCCGGTAGAAGTGGGTGGTTCCGGTGGCCGGGCCGGAGTCCCTGTACGCGGTGCCGGTGACGGGCCGGGTCGTCAGTTTCTCGTAGGCCTTGGTAGCCGGGTTCCAGCGGTACACCAGGTAGCCGATGGCGTCCGCGACCGTGTTCCACGACAGGTCCACGTCGGTGCCGGAGGCCGCACGGGTGGCGTCGAGGGTGACCGGTCCGTCTTCGGGAGTCCCGACGGACGGCGTCAGGTCCAGCTCGGTGGCGTTCACGACCGAGGCATCGCCGGTCCACTGGAAGCTGGAGTTGCCGGTGGTGTCGACGGCGTCGACGAAGAAGCACTGCTCCTCGCCGTCCGGCAGCGTCTCCAGCAGGTACGACGTGTCGGTCGCGCCGAGGTACGCGGTCACGCCCGCCGAGCAGTCCTCACCCACCGGGGTGCCGCTGTAGACCTCGTACCGCTGGAGGTCGGTCGCCGGGTTGGCGTTCCATTTCAGGACGGTGCCGTAGGCGGTGGCACGCGCGGTCAGTCCGGTGACCGCGGGGGGCGGCGTCTGGTCGCGGGAACCGGTGGTGACGGTGGCGGTGCTGGACGGCACGGAGGTGTTTCCCGAGTCCTGGTCGACGCCCCAACCCCGCACCGCGTAGTGGTACTTGGTGTTGGCCGCGGTCCCGTTGTCCTGGCAGGTCCACTGGATCCGCCCGTCCGGCAGCTTCTTCGAGGTACGGCCGCCGCAGAAGACCTCCGCCGTCCGGGTGTTCACGGGGAGGGTGGTGGACCGGTAGACGGTGAAGCCCTCGTACGCGCCGTCCGTTGCGGGGCGGACCTTCCAGGTCAGGTCGACGTACGTGCCCGAGGCGGGTTTCGCGGTGACCTCGTGCGGCGCTGCGACCGGGCGGCGAGCGCTGACCGGGGTGCTGTACCGGGAGGCCCGGCCGGCCGAGTCGACGGCCGCGACCTGGTACTCGGAGACGACCGAGCGCGGGGCCGCGGTGTCCTTGAAGCTCGCCGCGGTGGTCTTGCGGACGGTGGGGTCACCGATCCGCTTGACCAGGTAGCCGGTTGCCCCGGAGGACGTCGGCCAGGTCAGGGAGATGCCGGTGTCGGCGGCCGTGGCACTCGGCACGCCGGGGGCGGCGGCGGTGGAGGTGGTCACCGGCTGACCGGCGGTCGCGGCGGAGGCGTTGCCGGCCAGGTCGAAGGCACGCACCTGGTACTGGTAGGTGCGGCCGGCGCCCTCGGGCGGCGGCTCGGCGAAGGACGTAGCCTTCGTGGTGCGGACGGCGGTCCAGGCGGTGGTCCCCGCGAGCCGTCGGTAGACCCGGTAGACACCGAGGTCCATCTCCCTGTTCGCCGCCCAGGACACCTTCACCTGTGCGGTGGTGTTGTCGAGCACGGACGTGACGCCGGTCGGCGCGAGGGGCTTGACCTTGTCCTCGGCCGCCGAGGTCCTGGGCACGTAGCCGAACTTGACGGCGGCGGCGCCGCTCCAGTTGACGGTGTAGACGCGCAGCTTGTGGGTGCCGGGCGGAATCGTCACGTTCACGGTATGCGTCTGGTCAGCCGAGACGTTCTTCCACAGGTCGATGTGGAGGGTCCCGTCGAGGTAGACGCGTATGCCGTCCTGGCCGGTGGCTGTCAGGGTGAACGGGCCGCCCGATCCGAAGTCCCGGTCCAGGGTCCATCGGACCCCGAAATTGTCGGACGGCAGGCCCGCGGCCGGAGCGCCGGTACCCCAACCCTCGTCGATCGCGGCGTCGCAGTCGGTCCGTACGGGCACCTGGCTGAACGAGGTGGTGGGGAAGAAGTCGCGGGTGAACTGCGACGACGGGCATGCGGCTGCTGCTGCTGCTGCTGCTGCTGCTGCTGCTGCGGAGGTGGTGCCTGCCGCGGTGATCAGTCCGCAGGTGGTGGCTATGGCAGCCAGCGCCGCGGCGCCACGATGGCGCCGAGGAGTTGTGGTCACGGTGTGAGGCCCGTCCGAGGAGGAAGGTGGACTGGCGGGTCACGAGGGGGTGATCTTCCGCCGGGTCGACCCTACTGGTCATGATCGGGCTGGACGAGACCTGGAGGCAGGGCGCCAAACCTCCGCAAGGGGCCTGGCCGGTCCCCGGCACGGGCGAGCTCGGCCGCCTCGCCGGAACTCAAGTGGTCGGGCAGAGGTTGGCCTGGGTGGCCGCGACGATCAGGGCGGACTTGACGGGGCCGAAGCCGTCGGGGTGGTTGGGGCCGATGAAGCGCTGGTTCGCGCCGGCCACGCGCTTGGCCGGGTCCTTCTCGCCCTTCATGGACTGGCACTGGTCGAGGCCGCGCGAGACGGCCTTGTCGTCGTTGCCGTTGACGATCTCGGGGTCGATCTTGTTCAGCGCGGCCAGGTAGGCGGCGCGCTGCGCGGGTGCGGGGCTCGGCGGGAGGCCGCTGTCGGGGCGGGCCGCGCTCGGGTCGGCGCTGGGCCTGGCGCTCGGGTTGGCGCTCGGCACGGTCGAAGGGGAGGGCTTGTCGGCGGTCGTTGTCTCGGAGTTGCTGCCGCAACCGGTGAGGGCGAGGATTCCCGCGGCGGCGGTGAGGGCGAGGGTCACGTGGTGTCTGCGCATCGGGCCATCGTGGCCCGGTACCGGGGCCCGTGGGGCCGCTGTGACCGGGCTGTGACACGGCCCGCGCCGTAGCCGGGGGAATGGGGACGGGGGACGGGGCGACAGGGGATGCGGGATGCGGGATGGGGGACGGCCGTCTGGTGCGGAGGTGCCGGGGGAAGGCGGGGGGAGCGCCTAGCCTGGGGGAATGAACGTCAGCGCCGGGCGCGAGGCCCGTTCCGATCTGCGGGACTTCTTGCGTTCCCGGCGTGCCCGGATCGGTCCCGAGGAGGTGGGGGTCGCCGCTCACCCGGGGAGGCGGCGGGTGCCCGGGCTGCGGCGGGAGGAGGTCGCGCAGCTCGCGGGGGTCAGCGTCGACTACTACACGCGGCTGGAGCAGGGGCGCACCCTGCACGTCTCCGATGAGGTACTCGACGCCGTGGCCCGGGCGCTGAGGCTCGACGCCACCGAGCGGTCGCACCTCTTCGACCTGGCCAGGCCGCAGCGGGCCACCGGGCCCGGCCGGCGCGCAGCCGGCGGGGCGGCCGGCGCCCCCGGCCCCGCGGAAGCCGCCGGCCCGCAGCGGGTCCGGGCGGGCCTGTACCGGGTCCTGGACGCCCTGGACGACGGCACCCCGGCGATGATCATGGGGCGCCGGCTCGAGGTCCTGGCCGCGAACCGGCTCGCCGAGGCCCTGTACGCCGACTTCGGCGCGCCCGAGCCGCATACCCCGGAGCCCCACGCCGCCGAGCCTCCCACCCCGGAGTCGGGTGCGCCCGGTCGGGGCGGGCGCAATCTGGCGCGGTTCCTCTTCCTCGACCCCGCCGCCCGCGGGCTGTTCGCCGACTGGGAGAGCGCCGCGCGCGCAGCCGTCGCCGCGCTGCGGTTCTACGCGGGCCGGCACCCGTACGATCCGGATCTGAGTCCGCTCGTCGAGGAACTGGGCGCGCTCGACGGGGACTTCCGTCGCTGGTGGGCCGGGCACGACGTGCTCGAACACACCCACGGCACCAAGCGGTTCCGGCACCCCCTCGTCGGTGAACTGGCCCTGGAGTACGAGTCCCTCGCCTTCCCGGACGACCCCGACCAGACCCTCTACCTCTACACGGCCGAGCCCGGATCCCCCTCCGACGAAGCGCTGCGGACGCTCGCCTCCCGGGCGGCCGGCGGGGTGCGCGCGCACCGCTGACGTCGCCCTTCTGGCACACTGGGCCGGGTTATCCAGGCGGTGCAGGACAGGAAACCGGTGTGAATCCGGTGCGGTCCCGCCACTGTGACCGGACATCCCCGCGCGGGGACCCGGGAGTCAGACACTGACGCACCGCCTCTTTCGGTTCGACCAGGGGACGCGGATCCCCCGGAGAGGCTCCACCATGTCTTCGTACTCCCGTGCGCTGCTGCGCGCGTTCCTGCCCCTCCCCCTCCTGATACCGCTGGCCGCGTGCGGGGGGCCGTCCGGGGCCGAGGACGCGAAGCCGGCGGCCGGCGCCGCGCCCGGATTCCCGTACACGGTCACCAACTGCGGTGTCACCAGCACCTATCAGGCGCCGCCGCAGCGCGCGGTCGCGATGAACCAGCACGCCACCGAGATCCTCCTGGCGCTCGGTCTGGAGGGGAAGACGGTCGGGACGGCCTACCTGGACGATGCCGTACTGCCCGCCTACCGGCCCGCGTACGACAAGATCAAGGTGCTGGCGAAGGAGTATCCCTCCAAGGAGATCCTCCTCGGCGCCAACCCCGACTTCGTGTACGGGGGTTACTCCAGCGCCTTCGACAAGGCGCAGGGCCGCGACCGCGAGGGCCTCGCGAAGTCCGGCATCAACTCCCGGCTCAGCGTGGAGTACTGCACCGAGGGCAAGGTCGGCCTCGACCAGCTCAGGACCGAGATCACCGAGGTGGCGCGGACCTTCGGCGTGCCCGAGCGCGGCGAACGGCTCATCGCGGACGAACAGCGCCGCATCGAGGCCGTCAGCGCGCGCGTGAAGGACCGGGCCAGGCCCGCCGTCTTCGTCTACGACTCGGGCGAGGCCTCCGCCTTCACCTCGGGCGGCAAGGGCATCGGCAACGAGATCGTCGCCCTGGCGGGCGGGACGAACGTGTTCGCCGACCTCGACGACACCTTCGGCGACGTGTCGTGGGAGAAGGTCATCGAGCGCAAGCCCGAGGTCGTCCTCATCTACGACTACGGCGGCACCACCGTCGAAGCCAAGAAGCAGCGCCTGCTGAACGACCCGGCGCTGGCGCAGGTCCCCGCGGTCAAGAACCAGCGGTTCGTCGTGCTGCCGCTCTCCTCCGCCGTGCTCGGCGTACGCGTCGCCGACGCCGTCGAATCGCTGGGCGGCCAGCTCCACCCCGACGCCGCGTGAGGCTCCGGGCCGCCCGCACGGTCACCCGTACGCCGGTCGTACTGGCCCTGCTCGCCGCCGCGCTGGCCGCGTCGGCCCTGGCGGGCCTGGCCCTGGGCCCGGTACGGATCCCTCCCGGCCAGGTGCTCGACATCGTGCTCGCAGGACCGGGGCCCCGAGCCGGAACGGGCGCCTTCGGGGCGATCGTGTGGGACGTCCGCATGCCGCGCGTCCTGCTCGGGGCCGTCGTCGGCGCGGGACTGGCCGTCGCGGGAACCGTGCTCCAGGCCCTCGTACGCAATCCGCTCGCCGACCCGTTCCTGCTCGGAGCCTCCTCCGGGGCCTCGGCCGGGGCGGTGCTGGTGATCGTCTTCGGCGCCGGGTTCCTCGGCTTCGCGGGCGGGACCGCGGTACCGCTCGCCGCGTTCGCCGGGTCGATGGGCGCACTCGTCGCCGTCTACGCCATGGCCCGGCGCGGCGGCACCATGACCACCGGCCGGCTGATCCTGGCCGGAGTCGCCGTCCAGTACGTGCTGTCGGCCCTGACCAGCCTGATCCTGGTGCTGGCCGCCCATCCCGATCAGATCCGCAGCGTGCTCTTCTGGACCCTCGGCGGGCTGGGCGGGGCGCGCTGGAGCGAACTGGCCCTGCCCGCCGGGGCCCTGCTCCTGGGCACCGGGCTGCTCGTCGCCCTGGCCCGGCCGCTCGACCTGCTGCTCGCGGGGGAGGAGGGCGCCCAGACGCTCGGCCTGGACACGGGCCGGTTCCGGGCCGCCGTGTTCGTCCTCACCTCGCTCGTCATCGGGGTACTGGTGGCCTACAGCGGGGCGATCGGCTTCGTGGGGCTGATGGTGCCGCACGCCGCCCGGATGGCCGTCGGCGCCGGGCACCGGGCGCTGCTGCCCGTGGCCGCGCTGGGCGGGGCGGTGTTCCTGACGCTGGCCGACCTGATCGCCCGTACCGCCGCGGCGCCGGAGGAGATCCCGGTGGGCGTGGTCACGGCGCTCGTCGGCGGGCCGTTCTTCCTGTGGATGCTGCGCAGGTCCACCCGTACCGAAGGGGTCGTGGGATGAGGGTCGGACGCCCGGCGGGTCCGGTGGCCGAGCCGGTGCCGGTGACGGCGGGGGCGGAGGCGGGGGCCGAGGCGGCGGAACTCGCCGTCGAGGCCCTGCGCTACGCGATCGACGGGCAGCCGCTGCTGCACGGGATCGACCTCACCGCCCGCCCCGGCGAGACGGTCGGGGTCGTCGGCCCCAATGGCAGCGGCAAGACGACACTGCTGCGCTGCGTCTACGGCGCCCTGCGCCCGACCGGCGGGCGCGTCCTGCTGGACGGAGCGGACGCGGCCTCGCTGGGGGTCAAGAACCGCGCCCGGCGGGTGGCGGTGGTGCCCCAGGACGCGGCCGGCACGTTCGGGCTCACCGTGCGCGAGGTGGTCGCCATGGGGCGCAGCCCGCACAAACGGTTCTGGGAGCAGGACGGACCCGACGACGTACGCCGTGTCGCGCGGGCCCTGGACACCGTCGGCGCGGCCGCCCTCGCGGGCCGCCGCTTCGACGGGCTCTCGGGCGGCGAGCGCCAGCGCGCCCTGGTGGCCCGCGCCCTCGTCCAGGACCCGGGCCTGCTCGCCCTGGACGAGCCGACCAACCACCTGGACATCCGCTACCAGCTGGAGATCCTCGGCCTGGTCCGCTCCCTGCCGGCCACCGCCCTGCTGGTCCTGCACGACCTCAACCTGGCCGCGCTGTACTGCGACCGGCTGTACGTCCTGGCGGGCGGCCGCGTGGCGGCCTCCGGCACCCCGGCGGAGGTGCTGACGGAGCCCCTGCTGGCCGAGGTCTACGGGGTCCGCACCCGCATCGGCACCCACCCGACGACGGGCGCGCCGCACATCGTCTACCTTCCGGAGGGCGGGGCCGCTACTGCTTGAAGCCGCCGTACGGGACGGTGATCAGTTCCATTCCGTGGCCCGAGGGGTCCTGGAAGTAGACGCCGCGGCCGCCGTCGTTGTGGTTGATCTCGCCGGGGCGCTGTCCGTGCGGGTCGGCGAAGTAGGTGATCCTCGCCCGCTTGATCTTCTCGAAGGCCTCGTCGAACTCGGCCTCGGAGACGAGGAAAGCGTAGTGCTGCGGGGCGATGGACTCGGCGTCGATGGTCGCGAAGTCCAGGGTGACGCCGTTGGCGGTCTCGACGGGGATGAAGGGGCCCCAGGGGGCTCCGACTTCCAGGCCGAGGAAGTACGCCAGGAATTCGGCCGACTCCCGGTGGTCACGGGAGTGGATGATCGTGTGGTTGAGCTGAACCGTCATGAGTGGATGCCTCCGAAAGGCACGTCCCGGCACCTCCATGCCTCACCCGGCCGGTGACCGACACGCGATGCCGCGACATGATCCTAAACAACCCTTACGGGAGGAGTCCAGAGGGTTTGGACGCCGTGGCGGGCCTCACGCGCCCGGACCTCCGTACACCGACTTCACGTTGTCCTGTGCCGGATGCGTCCGTCCCGCCGGGCCGGCCGCGAAGGTGCGGAGCAGGTTCTCCGTCACCCGCGTGGTCAGGGCGCCCGAGCGTGCGTCCAGGCCGTGGTTGGCCCCGCTGCGGCCGTCGCCCTTGGCGTCGAGGGCCTCCACCCAGCGCATCGTCCCCGTCGCGAAGACGGCGGCGCCGCTCGGGGTGGTGTAGTACGCCGTGTCCTGGTGGCTGGGGCGGCCCTCGCAGACCACGGGGGAGTGGGCCAGGATCTCGATCGGGCGCGGGGTCGTGAAACCGGTGCTGACCTTGTCGTACTCCACGCCGACCAGGTGCGGGAAGCTGTCGCCGGCCTTCGCGCCGGTGCCCTCGAAGAGCCAGTGGCCCGGGTTGGTCACCACATAGGGGGCGTCCACGGGGTAGCCGTCGTAGATCACGCCGAGCAGCGAGCTCTCCGGGTCGGCGGCCGGCGGGGATCGGAAGTCGACGGTGGCGGGGTGGCCGCGCTTGAAGCCGGGATCCTGCTCGTAGGAGGACTTGTAGCAGACCACCGTGCGGTCCGGTCCGAGCTCGGAGGCCTCCAGCCGGATCCGGCGGTAGCAGCAGTTCGCGCCCAGGATCGCGATGTTGGTGCCCGCGTCCCGGGCCGCCGTGACGTGCGCGCGCTGCTCGGGCGACCAGTACTCGTCGTGTCCGAGGGAGAGCACCGCCGACGCTCCCTCCAGCAGTCGCTTCTCCCGGGCCACGTCGGTGGTCGTCGTGTACGCCAGGGGGATGCCGAGACGTTCGGCGAGCGCGAGCAGCGGAGCCTCGTACACCAGGAAGAGGCCCGCGCCGTCGTCGTACGCGTAGGGCCGGTCGAAGGTCACGGCGAGCGAGCGCGAGGTGTATCCGCCGCTGGGGCCGTCGTAACTGCCGTAGCCGCCCCAGCGGTTGTACGCCTGCCAGGTCGCCACCGCGTTGATGACGACGGTACGTCCGGCCGTGGCGGCGGACCGCACGGTGACGGGGACGAACCGCTGGCCCTCGCCGCCCTGCGCGTCGAGGCGCAGCAGGTAGCAGCCCTCGGGCCAGTCCTTGGTCTCGACGGTGGCGCTACGGGCCCACCGGGTGCGGACCGTACGCGTCGCGGCGTCCACCGTGTGGTCGGGCTGGCGCACCCCGGGCAGGGCCTCCGAGCGCCAGACCAGGCGGGCTCGGGCGCCGCCGTACCAGCCCATGCGGTAGGCGGAGACGGTGAACCGGGGTGCGGTGGTGGAGACGTGCAGGCCGAAGGACTCGCCGGGCAGGACGCTGACCCGGTCGGCGAAGCCCTCGATGGCGCGGGCCGGGCCGGCCTTGGAGACCTGCCAGTCGGCGTTCCCCGGGCGGGCGTTCTCGGCCCGGACGTCGAAGCCGTGCGGCCCCTCCTGCTTCTGCGGGGGACCGGACGGCTCCGGGCTCCCGCCGGGCCCCGCCCCGTCCGCCTCCCCGGCGTCCCCGTTCGCGCAGCCGGTCACGGCCCCCAGCCCGGCGGCGGTGGCCGCGGCCCCCGTCGCCAGGGCGAGGAACCGCCGCCTGCCCGCGCCTTCGCCGTCCCCGGATATGTGCTCCTGATCCATGCAGGTCACGCTATGTCACCCTGAGGGCTCTGCTTTTACCGCCCCGCGGGTGTCGGGGGACGAGGGGGCCCGGAGCTCACCCGAGCCTCACCTTCACCACCTGGCTCGCCCCCTCCAGGGCGGTGAGGCTGCCGAAGCCGAGCTGGAGCGCGGTCCCGGTGCTCACGGAGACCACGCTCGCGGGCTGGGACAGCACCTGGGCGACGGGCCGGTTCCAGACGAGGGTCAGTCCCGAGAGGGTCCGGGTCGGGTCCGAGACGCAGACCACGGCCGTGCCGTCGCCGAGCTCCCGCACCGTGACCGAACACGGCGCGCTCGCCTGCAGGGCGCCTATGGTCGCGGGCTGCCAGAAGTTCACCCCGGTGAAGCCGAGCGGGCCCACCGCCACCCCCTGGGCGGTCGCGTTGTTGGCGAGCACCGTGAGCCGGCCGGTGGCG
This sequence comes from Streptomyces sp. GL_141, assembly GCF_057834385.1. Classification (NCBI taxonomy): domain Bacteria; kingdom Bacillati; phylum Actinomycetota; class Actinomycetes; order Kitasatosporales; family Streptomycetaceae; genus Streptomyces; species Streptomyces sp. GL_141. Next base: position 499,302 of record NZ_CM174402.1, on the reverse strand, counting down.
GCGGACCGCGCCGAGGTCTGGGCGGCCGAGGCGCCCGGCATCAGCTGGTAGACGTAGCTGCCGGCGGCCGGGTTGGTCCCGTGGTCGTACCAGAGGGTCAGATAGCGGCGGGTGAGGACCGTGGTGGAGGCGCTCCGGTTGATGTCGCTCCAGCGGCCGGTGCGGGCCTCCCGCAGCGCCCGGAAGGTGCCCGAACCCGACATCACATAGCCGCCGAAGCCCGCCAGGTGCGCCCAGCCGGGCCCGGGGAAGGAGGCGGTCCAGCCCAGCGTGGCCGGCTGGACCGTGCCGTTCACGGTCAGGGCGTGGGCGCCGGCCGCGCCCAGGTTCCGGTTGTCGATGACCGTGTCGACCGCGGCGCCGTCCGTGGAGCTGATCCCGGCGCCCAGGCAGACCACCGTGTCGTCCAGGAAGAACCAGGACTTCCTGGCCGTGAGCGTGCTGCCCAGCCCCTTCAGGTGCTGGCCTACCGAGGCGAACTCCCCGTCGGTCGTGCCGCCCACCCAGGTGACGTCCGGCCGGGAAGCACCCCAGTCGCCGCCGGCGCCGTCGGCCAGCGCCTTGCGGGAGGCGGTGGTCCCGGGCAGCCGGTAGGGATTGACCGTGGGCCAGAACGCGTCCGAGTACTGGCCGTTCCCGTAGGTGGAACCCCACCAGGAGAGCATGCCGCTGCCCGTGTGCCAGCCGCGCAGGTTCTCGCCGTTGCCCGTCTCGTAGTGCGTGATCCGCTTCGAGGCCATGGACAGGGAGGCCGCCCACGTCGGCCTGCGGTGCGTGGCCCGGTCCATCGAGGGGAACAGTCGGTGCGCCACCGGTTCGGGCGTCGCCGTGAGCGCCGCGTCCGCCGCGACCTCGGAGAGCCGGGCCAGGGCCGACAGGCTCACGGTGGCGTCCGCCAGTGGGGGGCCGTAGTAGTCCCGGGCCGTCCAGCCCTTCACCAGGCCGCGCCAGCGCGTCCGCTCGGCGGTGCTCGCGCCCTCGGCGAGGAGCAGGATCGCGGCGAGGACCGAGTGCCCGCGGGTGTGGTCGTCCAGCTGCGCCTGGAGCGGATCGGCGACCTGGACCCCCCGGCTGGGAGCCCGCCCCGATACGGCGTCCATCATCAGCCCGTTGTAGAGGAACGGCGCCCACGCGTGCTCCACGGCGTCGAAGACGATCTGCGCGCCCGGATCGGTGACCTCCCAGGGAGTCCCCTTCAACAGGCCGAACAGCATGCCCAGTCCGCCGAGCATGACCGAACCGTACGAACCGGTGTACGCGACGTAGGTGTGCTGGATGAAGGAGCCGTCCCGGTAGAGCCCGTCGCCAGAGGTGACGTACGGGAACACCGGCGTGAGCGCGTCCCGGGCCAGGGCGATCTTCGCGTCGTCGCCGCCGACCACACCGCGCAGCGCGAGCACCCGGCACAGGTCCACCCGGTTCGCTCCGGTGCTCGTGCCCGTGTACGAGCCGACCGTGGCAGCCGGTACGAAGTGGTCCACGGCGGCGCAGTAGGCGGTGAGCTGGGCCGCGGAGAGCTGGCCGTACATCAGGACGACGGTGTCGAGCAGCGCCTGGGGCGCGCCGATCTGCCAGCACCACCAGTTTCCGTACCGTGTCTGCCCGGCGTTGTAGACCTGGGCGTGGAGATGGTCCAGTCCGGTCAGCACGGCCGTGCGCAGCGCGGCGTCACCGGTGAGCCCCGTCCCCGGTCTGACGTAGGCCTCGGCCATGCTCCGCAGCCGGTAGTAGCTCTGCGCCATCCACTCGGGGTCGGTGGTGAAGACCTGGTCGGGCCAGAGCGAACCGGTCGCCGGGGCCATCGAGGAGCGCCACTGGCCGGCCTGCGCGCCCAGCGCGGTCAGCCGCGTGCGGAACGGTTCCGCGGTGGGGGAGGACACGCTCCCGAGGACGAGGCCCTGCCACACCGCGCGCATGGCGGCGTGTACCGAGGTCACCGTCCCGGCGGTCGCGGGGAAGGCGGGGGTGCCGAGGAGGACCACGCTGCCACCGACCGCCGTGAGGAAGGCACGGCGGCTCCACACATCTGTCATCACAGTCTCCTTTGACTGAAACGCTGCTTCGCCTGAAACGCTGCTTCGCCTGAAACGCTGCATCGCCTGAAACGCTGTGGCCCCCGTGTACTTCGGCTCACGCACCCCCCTTCACCTCATGCGACGTGCTCGCGGTAGCGGTCGATCACCTCCCGCAGTACCTCGGCGCCGTCGCGCGCCCACAGTCCGGGGTGGAAGATCTCGACCTCGACCGGCCCCAGGTATCCCGCGGAGTCGGTCAGCTCCCGGAAGGCCCTCAGGTCGATCGAGCCGTCGCCCAGCTGTCCCCGGCCCAGCAGCACGCCCTCGGGGAGCGGCGTCACCCAGTCGGCGACCTGGACGGACACGATCCGCCCGGCCTCTCCGGCCCGCCGGACCTCGCACGGCAGCCGCTCGTCCCACCACAGGTGGTAGGAGTCGACGACCACCCCCACCCGCGCCGCCGGGAACTCCTCGGCGATGTCGAGGGCCTGACCGAGGGTGGAGACCACGCAGCGGTCCGCCGCGTACATCGGGTGCAGCGCCTCGATCCCCAGGCGCACGCCGTGCCCGGCGGCGTACGGGACCAGGTCACCCAGGATGTCCACGATCCGCCGCCGGGCTCCCGCCAGGTCCCGGTCTCCGTCCGGCAGGCCGCCCGAGACCAGCACCAGTGTGTCGGCGCCCAGCTCGGCGGCTTCCTCCACGGCGCGGCGGTTGTCCTCGAGGGCGGCCGCCCGCCCGTCCGGATCGGCGGCGGTGAAGAAGCCGCCCCGGCACAGCGAGCTGACCCGGAGTCCGGCCCCGGCGACCAGCTTCGCGGTCTCCCGCACCCCGAACCGCCGTACGGGATCGCGCCACAGCCCGACCGCGCCGACCCCGGCGGAGGTACACCCGGCCACCAGCTCGGGAAGGGACCACTGGCGGATCGTCTCCTGGTTCAGGCTGAACCGGGCCGGCGCCGCCGCCGGGCTCACGAGGCCACCCCGTGCAGCGCGAGCAGCTGTCGCATCCGGGCCTCGGCGCGCTCCGGATCCGGGAACAGGCCGAGGTTGTCCGCCAGTTCGTAGGCGGTGGCCAGATGGGGGAGCGAGCGGGCCGAGTGCACCCCGCCCACCATCGCGAAGTGCTTCTGGTGCCCCGCGAGCCAGGCCAGGAGCACGACGCCCGTCTTGTAGTAGCGGGTGGGCGGAGCGAACAGGTGCCGGGACAGCGCCACCGTCGGATCCAGCAGCTCCCGGAATCCGGCCGCATCGTCCTGGTCGAGGGCGAGCGCCGCCCGCGCCGCGATCGGGGCGATCGGATCGAAGATCCCCAGGAGTGCGTCGCTGGCCAGCTCGCCGTCCCCGGCGATCAGCTCCGGATAGTGGTAGTCGTCGCCCGTGTAGCAGCGCACGCCCCCAGGCAGCCGCCGCCGGATGTCCACCTCGCGCCCCGCGTCGAGCAGCGAGACCTTGATGCCGTCGACCTTCTCCGGATGCTCGGAAATGATCTTCAGGAAGACGTCCGTGGCCATGTCCAGGTCCGCGTGCCCCCAGTACCCCTCAAGTGCCGGGTCGAACATCGGCCCCAGCCAGTGCAGGACCACCGGCCGGGAACTCTGCCGCAGCAGCCTCCCGTACACCTCCAGATAATCCTCCGGACCGCGCGCCGCCGCGGCCAGCGCCCGGGAGGCCATCAGTACGGCCGTCGCCCCGCACTCCTCGACCAGCGCCAGCTGCTCCTCGTACGCCGCGGTGACCGCGGCCAGGGCGTGTGTGGTGTCCGGGGCCAGCTGGTCGGTGCCCGCCCCGCAGACGATCCGGCCGCCCACCGACCGGGCTTCGGCGGTCGAACGCCGGATCAGCTCCGCCGCGGCCGGCCAGTCCAGCCCCATCCCGCGCTGCGCCGTGTCCATGGCTTCGGCGACCCCGAGGCCCTGCGCCCACAGCGTGTGCCGGAAGGCCAGCGTGGACTCCCAGTCGATCACCGGGCCGGATTCGGCCGAGGCGGAGAGGGGGTCGGCCACCACGTGCGCGGCCGAGTAGAAGGTGCGGCTGCGGGCCGGGGCACAGGCCAGCGGTGCCAGCGGAGCGGTCACCGGGGCGTGGAGGCGCAGCCCGCCGTCCGCCGAGGGGAGCCGGATGCTCACAGCGCCACCTCCGGGACCACGAGCCGCCGGCCGTCCGCCGAGGAGCGCAGCCCGAGATCGGCCAGCTGCACCCCGCGGGCCCCGGCCAGCAGGTCCCACTGCCAGGGCTCGTCCCGGACGACATGGCGCAGGAACAGCTCCCACTGGGCCTTGAAGCCGTTGTCGGCGGGGGTGTTGTCCGGCACCTCCTGCCACTGATCGCGGAAGTTCTCCGTCAGGGGCAGGTCCGGATTCCACACCGGCTTCGGGGTCGTCGCGCGGTGCTGGATCCGGCAGCCGCGCAGCCCGGCGACGGCCGATCCGTGCGTTCCGTCCACCTGGAACTCCACGAGCTCGTCGCGGTTGACCCGTACCGCCCAGGAGGAGTTGATCTGCGCGACGGCGCCCCCCTCCAGCTCGAAGATCCCGTACGCCGCGTCGTCCGCGGTGGCCTCGTACGGCTTGCCCTCCTCGTCCCAGCGGCGGCCGATGTGGGTGCGGGTCAGCGCCTGCACCGTGCGGACCCGGCCGAACAGCTCGTGCAGCAGGTACTCCCAGTGCGGGAACATGTCGGCGACGATGCCGCCGCCGTCCTGGGAGCGGTAGTTCCAGGAAGGGCGCTGGGCGGACTGCCAGTCGCCTTCGAAGACCCAGTACCCGAACTCCCCCCGCACGGACAGGATCTCGCCGAAGAAGCCGCCGTCGATGAGCCGCTTGAGCTTCAGCAGGCCCGGCAGGAACAGCTTGTCCTGCACCACTCCGTGCTTGACGCCGGCCGCGTCGGCCAGTCGCGCGATCTCCAGCGAGGACTCGAAGGTGAGGGCGGTGGGCTTCTCGCAGTACACGTGCTTGCCGGCCGCCACGGCCTGCCGCACGGCCGCCTCGCGGGCGCTCGTGACCTGGGCGTCGAAGTAGATCTCGACCTCGGGGTCGGCGAGCACGGCGGCCAGGTCGGTGCTCACGTGCTCCAGGCCGTGCCGCTCCGCGATGGCCCGCAGGGCCTCCTCGCGGCGCCCGACCAGCACCGGCTCCGGCCACAGTACGGTGCCGTCGCCGAGGTCGAGCCCGCCCTGCTCGCGCAGTGCGAGCAGGGAGCGGACCAGGTGCTGGCGATATCCCATCCGCCCGGTGACGCCGTTCATGGCGATCTTGATCGTCCTGCGCTGCACGGTGTCCCCCTCCTTCGTCTTGTTGCGGTGTTCCTTGTGCGGAGCTTCCGAGAAACGGCATAGAAAGCGCTTTCTCTCCGCTCAGGCTAGGGCCGCGCGACGTCGCGGTGCAAGACTCTTACGGGTGATAGAAAGCGCTTTCTTCCTCGGCGACTATGGAGATCCACACGCCGGGTGAGACGATGGCCCGGGACGGAACGGAAGGAGGGGACGATGGCGGTCACACTCGCCGAAGTGGCGGCGCACGCGGGCGTATCGCCCGCCACGGTCTCGCGCGTACTCAACGGCGGGTATCCGGTGGCGGGCGCCACCAGGACCCGCGTGGAGCGGGCGGTCGAGGACCTCGGCTACATCGCCAACGGCCCCGCGCGGGCCCTCGCCGCCGCGACCTCCGACCTGATCGGCGTCCTCGTCCACGATGTCGCGGACAGCTTCTTCGGGATCCTCGCCGGTTCCCTGCAGAGCGCCCTGACCCCCGGCGGGCAGGGCGGCGCGCGCCGGCTCGCCGTCGTCTGCAACACCGAGGGCGCCCCGGCCGCCGAGCTCGACTACCTCGCCCTCCTGGAGGGACAGCGGGCCGGCGGGGTCGTCCTGACCGGCGGCGCCGTCGAGGAGCCGGAGCACACCCGGGCGCTCGCCGCCCGCCTCGCCCGCATCGCGGCCACCGGAGCCCCGGTGGTGCTCTGCGGGCGGCCCCCGCTGCCCATGCCCGCCGGACTCCCCGTCGCCACCGTCATGTTCGACGACCGGGGCGGCGCCTTCCGGCTCACCGAGCACCTGCTGACGCTCGGCCACCGGCACATCGCCTACGTGGCCGGCCCGCCCGGACTGAGCACGACCCGGGAGCGCCTCGCCGGACACCAGGACGCCCTGCGCGACCACGACCCCGCACTGCCCGCGCACTGCGCCGCTCTCACCGTGCACGCGGGGTTCGAGCGGTCCGCCGGATACGACGCCACCCGTGAACTGCTCCGCCGCGGAGCACCCTTCACCGCCGTGGCCGCCGCCAACGACACCGTCGCCACCGGCGTCGCCGCGGCCCTGCGCGAGGCCGGCCTGCGGATACCCGAGGACGTCTCCGTCGCCGGCTTCGACGACCTGCCCGTCTGCGTCGACACCGCCCCCGCCCTCACCACCGTCCGGGTGCCGCTGCGGGAGGCCGGGGTGCTCGCCGCGCAGCTCGTCACGGGCCGCAGAGCGCTGCCCCCCGGCGGCATCACCACGCTGCCCGCCGAGCTGACGGTGCGCGCCTCCACCGGGCCGCCGCCCACCACCGGTCCGCCCGCCGCCACCGCAGGGGGCCGTCCGTGAGGTACGCCTTCTCCACCCTCGGCCTGCCCGGCACCCCGCTGGAGCGCAGCGCGGAGCTCGCCGCCACGCACGGCTACCAGGGCCTCGAACTGCGGGCCCACCCCGAGGAGCCCCTGCATCCCGCCAGCTCCGCCGGCGACCGCGCGGCCGGCCTGCGCACCCTGGCCTCCGCCGGCGTCACCGTCCTCGGCGTCGCGGGCTACGTCCGGGTGGCCGCGCCCGGCCCCGACGAGCCCGTCCTCGCCGAGATCCGGGCGCTGGTCCGGCTCGCGGCCGACCTCGAAGCCCCCTACGTACGGGTCTTCCCCGGCGGCGGTGAACCGCCCCCGGCAGACGCCGACGACCACGCGGTCCGCAGGCTCCGGGCCGCCGCGCCCTTCGCCGAGCGGCACGGGGTGCGGATCCTGCTGGAGACCCACGACTCGCACCGCACCGCTGCCGCCACGGCCCGGGTCCTCGACCGGGTCGCGCATCCGGGCGCGGGCGCGCTGTGGGACGTACTGCACACCTGGCTCGGGGGCGAGTCACCGGCCGAGTCGAGCCGTGCCCTCGCCGGGCACCTGGGGTACGTCCAGGTCAAGGACGTGGCGTCGGCGCAGGAGCTGACCCCGCTCGGGCTCGGCGGGGGAGCGCTGCCGCTCGCCGAGGCGGTGGCTCTCGTACCGCCGGGGGGCTGGCTCTGCTGGGAGTACGAGAAGCGCTGGTACCCCGGCGCGGGCGAGCTCCCGGAGCGGCTCGGGCCGGGCCGCGCGTACCTGGAGCGGCTGGTCCGCGCGGCCCGGGCCCCGCAGGATCCGAAGGCGACGGCCCAGGCCGAGTAGCCGAGCCGGTCCCGGTCGACGGCGTGGCGGAAGCCGAGCCCCCGGGCGTAGCGCTCCAGTTCCCCTGAGCGAGGCGCCGACCAGGCCGACGGTGCGGTGGTAGTTGCCGACGGCGGGGTAGCGGGGCGACGGGGCGACGGGGCCGCGGGCGGCCCGGTAGGCGTGTGCGGAGTCCAGGACCCCGCTTGTTGGCGAACAGGATGGCGGCGAGCGTGTACTCCGCGGCCGGCAGGGCGTTGACGGCGGCCGAGCCGGAGACGAGCAGCCTCTGGACGGCCCTCACCGCCGCGGACGGTGTCTCCGGGACACCCGTCGAACGCCGTGCGTGGATGACCCCGGGCACCTGGTGCTACCACCAGAGCACGTACGCGGCCGCCGACTTCAACGGCGACGGACGCACCGACCTGGCCGGCATCTACGGCTACGGCAACGGAGCCGTACGGATCTTCATCTGGTACACGCAGCCGGACGGATCCTTCAACGAGGTCCTCGCCCGGGACGTGCCGGCGGGCAACTGGAGCTGGAACTCGGTGAAGCCCACCGCCGGCGACTTCAACGGCGACGGGAAGGGCGACATCGCGTTCATGTACGACTACGGAAACTGCGACATGATGATGTTCACCCTGCTCGGCGGCAAGGCCGACGGCACCCTCGAAAGCGAGGTCTCGAGTTTCCGGACCGGCGCGGGCAATTGGTGCGCCGGGTCCTCCACGCTGCTGCCGGGTGACGTCGACGGGGACGGCAAGTCCGACATCACGGTGATGTACGACTACGGCAGTGGAAACTCCGCACTGTGGGTGTTCCGCGGTACCGCCAACGGAACGTTCCCGGATGTCCGCGTGGCCTGGCGGGGGGCCCAGAACGAATGGTGGGCGGATCTCGCGAAGTACGCGGTCGGTGACTTCGACGGGGACGGCCGTACGGACATCGGCGCCCTCTACAAGTACGGCGACGGCCGCGTCACGTTCTTCACCGCGCGCGCCACGGCGGACGGGAACTACTCGGGATGGCACGGAGGTTTGAGCATCGCACCGGGGAACTGGGACTGGAACGCGGTCTCCATCACCGGGGGCAGGTTCGACGACGACACCCGTGCGGATCTGCAGTACGCCTACAACTTCGGCACCACGAAATTCGAGTTCGCCATCGCCCCGGGGAAGGCCGACGGGACGTTCGGCAACGGCCGCAACTCCGTCACGGTCGAGCCCGGCACCTGGTGACGACCGCACGGTGAGGGAACCCGCCCGATCGGTTGTGGACTGACCGAAGGCGGCCGCGAAAAGGCCCCGGGGCCGCCGCTCCCCAAAGAGGCGGCCCCGGAGCTGTTCGCGGGCCTCATCCTTTTGTGCGGACGATCATGTCGTCAAGAGCGATTCCGTGATGCGATCGAAACGCACACGTGAAACGCACACTCGGAACGCACGCAGGCACGCAGGCACGCAGGCACGCAGGCACGCAGGCACGCAGGCACGCAGGCACGCAGGCACGCAGGCACGCAGGCACGCACGCACGCACCGCCCGCACGCAGCGCAGCGCGGGGCTACGGGCGGACGGTCAGCCGGGGAAGCAGGTCCAGATGCTGCCGCGGCCCCTCCCGCCCCGCCCCGCGGTCCTCCAGCCGGTCCAGCAGCATGCCCGCAGCCCGCGCCCCGACCTCACGCTTGGCCGGAGCCACCGCCGACAGCGGTACGTCGGCCAGTTCGGCCACCTCGTCGTCGTACGTGATCACCGCCAGGTCCTCCGGCACCCGCACGCCCCGCGCCTGGAGCCGGGGGATCAGCATGATCGCGTCCGTGTCGCTGTGGATCAGGGCAGCGGTCACTCCGCCCTCGGTCACCGCCGCGCACAAGTAGTCCAGGGTCCGCGCGAAGGCCTCCGCTTCCGCCGGCGCCGCCGCCCCGGCCGCCGTGCCCGCCCCCGCCGCGGGCCGCGCCCCGGCGGCGGGCCACGCAGGGGCCGGCTCCAGCCCGAGGGTGGCCACGGCCGCCGCGAAACCGGCCCGCAGCCGCCCCGACGTCGGGGTCTCCCGGCTGGCCAGCGCGATCCGCTTGTGCCCCCGTTCCGCCAGGTGCGCCACGGCCCGGGCCGCGCCGTCCGCGTGGTCGGAGCCCACCCGGTCCAGGGCGGCCGCCGGATGCCCGGGCGGGGCCCACCGCTCCACCAGGACGGTCGGCACCGGCAGTTCGGCCGTCCACGCCCCCTCGCCGGGGCCGGGAGCTCCGGCCTCCCAGTTCGGGGTCAGCAGCAGTCCGTCGGCCCCCGTGGAGAGCAGCCGTTCCGCCTGCGTGCGGTCCTCGCCCGCCAGGTACCGGGTCAGCCCCACGGCGAGCCGCGCGCCCCGCGCCTCGACCACCTCGCGGGCCCCCCGGACAACGTCCGCGTAGTAGTACTCGGTGGTCGGCACGACCATCCCGATGACCAGGCCACCGCTACCCCCGCGGCCCGGGTCGGCGCCAGTTGCGGTGCCGGTGCCCGCAGTGCCGGTGCCCGCAGTGCCGGTGCCCGCGGTGCCGGGCTCCGTACCCGCCGGGACGGACTCCAGCCGGCTGATCACCCCGTGCATCCGCTGGATCTCGCCCCGCGCCGCCATCGCCTCGACGTCCCGCCGCAGGGTCACGGGGGAGATGCCCAGCTCCCTGGCGAGGTCCACGACCCGTGCACTGCCCCGCGCCCGGACCAGGGCGAGCACACGGGCCTGGCGCTGGTCGACATGTGGTCTCAAGGGATCCCCCTGCGGCGTGGTCCGTGTCCGTGTCCGTGGTGCGCGTGGCGCTCGATTCCACCACAGAAAACCAAAACGATCGATTCGATCGAACCCGCTCAACCGGTCACTGACACCTCCGGCGCCGACATCCGCGAAGTCTTTTGCGATCGTGTGAACTTCCGCGCCGGAGCAGCCACCCGTCCCGGGGCCGGGAGCCGGAGGCGATCTACACTGCCGTCCTGCCGATCATGTGCCGGACGAGTGCGGAGGAACGAGAACCATGCGCCATCAACCCCTTGGCAGTTCAGGTCTTCAGGTGTCGGCGATCGGGCTCGGCTGCAACAACTTCGGCGGTCGCCTCGACGCCCGGGCCACCCGCACCGTCGTCGACGCCGCCCTCGACGCGGGCATCACCCTCCTCGACACCGCCGACATCTACGGGGGCGCCGGCGGCTCGGAAACCCACCTCGGCGAGGCCCTCAAGGGCCGCCGGGACCAGGTGGTCCTGGCCACCAAGTTCGGCTACGACGGCGTGGACATGGGCTACGGACCCGCCGCCGGCTCCCGCGGCGGCCGCGCCTACATCCGCCGCGCCGTCGAAGCCTCCCTGACCCGCTTGCAGACCGATCACATCGACCTCTACCAACTCCACAGCCCCGACCCGGCCGTTCCCGTGGCCGAAACCCTCGCCGCGCTCACCGAACTCGTCACCGAGGGCAAGATCCGCTACATCGGGCACTCCAACTTCAGCGGCTGGCAGCTCGCCGAAGCCGCCCACGTGGCCCGCGAGACCGGCGCGGCACCCTTCGTGTCGGCCCAGAACGAATGGTCGCTGCTCCAGCGATCGGCCGAGCGCGAGCTCGTCCCGGCCGCCCTCCACTACGGAGTCGGCGTACTGCCGTACTTCCCGCTGGCCAACGGCCTGCTGACCGGGAAGATCCGCCGCGGTGCTCCCGTCCCCGCGGGCTCCCGCCTCGAAGGCCGCGACGCCTACCTCACCGACGAGCGCCTCGACACCGTGGAAGCCCTGGCGGCGCTGGCCGACAAGCACGGGCGCACCGTCCTGGAACTCGCCATCGGCTGGCTCTCCGCCCAGCCCGGCTGTGCCTCCGTCATCGCGGGTGCCACGTCCGCCGAGCAGGTACGGGCCAACGCGGCCGTCGCGGACCGGCCGCTCGACGCGGAACTCCTCGCGGAGGTCGACGCCGTCGCGGGAGCTGCCGCGGGCTGACCGGCCCCCGCCTTCAGGAGGCGTCGGGCGACGGGCTGACGGAAACGGACCCCGACGGAGACGGGGACTCCGATGCCGACGAGGATGCGGATGCCGACTCCGACGGGCTCGGCGAGGAGCTCCCGGAGGCGCCGGCCGAGTTACTGGCCGACGGGCTGGCGGAAGCGCTTCCCGTCGGCGCCCCCGTCAGGATCTCCACCTGGCCGGTGTCCAGCGAGTAGTAGGCACCGACCACGGCCAGCGAGCCCTTGCCCACCAGGGGCGCCAGATCCGCGTTGGCCCGCAGTTCGTCCGCCGTCACCTTGATCTGGTTGCGGATCATCGTGTCGACCGGGTCGGCGCCCGGGTCCTTGATCGTCAGCTCGTACGCCGGCACCAGCGCCCTCTCGATCGCCCGCAGGTTGCCGGGCAGCGGGTTGCCCTCCCGCAGCGCCTTGTACGAGGCGTCGATGGCCCCGCAGCGCTGGTGCCCGAGGACCATGATCAGCGGGGTGCCCGCCGTCATGGGCCCGAACTCCACCGACCCGGTGACCACCGGGCCGACCGCCTGCCCGCCCGTGCGCAGCACGAACAGGTCGCCGAGCCCGGTGTCGAAGAGCAGCTCCGGCGGCACCCGGGAGTCGATGCAGGCCAGGATCACGCCGAAGGGATCCTGCGCCTGCGCCACGAGCTCACGGCGGTCCGGATCGCGGTCGGGGTGGTTGAGGCTGCCGCTCACCCAGCGCTTGTTGCCCTCCATCAGGCGGCTGTACGCGCCTTCGGGGGTGCTCGGCCGGGGCTCGGGCGCGGCCGTCGTCGCCTTCGGGGCGCTCTTGGCCGAGCAGCCCGTGAGTCCCGCGAGCAGGGCCGCGGCGGCCGTGAGGCCACCCGTCAGCACGAACCTGCGAGGCGGAAGTCCTGCTCTGTCCATGGGTCGTACCCCTCGGTGCCGTTCGGACGCGTCCGTACGCCCTGACCGAGGCGATTCTTCGGGGGGACGGGCCGCCGGCGCGGCAGGCACACACGGGCCCGCCCGGGTTCGCCCCCGACGGCCGAACCTCAGGACACGATGTCCTTGCGCGCGAACCCGCGGAACGCCAGCGCGAACAGCACCACGGCGTACGACACCGACACCACCGTTCCCTTGATCATCCCGCCCCACTCGAGCTGCGGCTGCAAGGCGTCGGCCCACGCGAACTGCCAGTGCGCGGGCAGGAACTCCCGCCAGGACCCCAGCGCGGTCACCGCGTCCAGCACGTTGCCGACGATCGTCAGACCGACCGCCCCGCCCACCGCGCCCAGCGGAGCGTCCGTCCGCGTCGACAGCCAGAACGCCAGCCCGGCCGTGACCAGCTGCGATACGAAGACGAACGCCACGGCGATCGCGAGCCGCCCGATCGTGTCCCCGGCCGGCAGCGAGCCGCCCGCGGGGAGTTCCAGCGGCCCCCATCCGTAGGCCGCCGTACCCGCGGCGAGCGCCACCAGCGGCAGCAGCACCATCGCGGCCAGGCTGAACCCGAGGGCCACCACCAGCTTGCTCCACAGCAGCCGGGCCCTGGGCACGGGCGAGGCCAGCAGGTACCGCAGCGAGGACCAGCTGGCCTCCGAGGCCACCGTGTCCCCGCAGAACAGCGCCACCGGCACCACCAGCAGGAACCCGGCCGACACGAACAGGCAGGTGGCCGCGAAGTTCGCGCCCGAGGCCGTCGCCGTGTCGATGAGGGTGATCCGGCCGTCGCCGCCCCGGCTGCCGGGGCCGCCGCCGACCGCGAAGGCGATCATCAGGATGAAGGGCAGCGCGGCCAGGATCCCGCCCATCACCAGCGTCCGCCGCCGGCGCCACTGCCTCAGTGCCTCCACGCGCAGCGGCAGCGTCCGGTTCGCCCGGTAGCCGTGGGCCACCTCGCGGCCGATGCCGTCCGGCGTCACGTCGCCGTCCGCGGGCGAGTCCTCCGGGTTCCTGTGCGCGTTCGCATCCGTCACGGTCTTCATGCCGCGCCTCCGATCAGGGTGAGGAACGCGTCTTCCAGCCGCCGGTGCGGCCCCACTCCCGAGACCGGCACCTCCAGCCGTACGAGTTCGGCGATCAGCTCGGCGGCGCTCGCGCCGTCCAGCCGTACGAGCAGACCGTCCTCGGCGCTCGCCACGGACTCCACTCCCTCCAGCGCGGCGATCTTCCCGACGACCGCCTCGTCCACCGGTTCGGCCAGCGACACCAGCAGCACGTCGCCGCCGCCGGTGATCTCGGCGACCTCGCCCGCCTGGACGAGCCTGCCGCGGTCCATGACCACCAGGTGCGTGCAGGACTGCTCGACCTCCGACAGCAGGTGGCTGGAGACGATGACCGTCCGCCCGCCGGCCGCGTACCGGATCATCACGTCGCGCATCTCGCGGATCTGCGGCGGGTCCAGACCGTTGGTCGGCTCGTCGAGGATCAGCAGGTCCGGCATGCCGAGCATGGCCTGCGCGATCGCGAGGCGCTGGCGCATGCCCTGCGAGTACGTGCGCACCGCCCGCTCCAGCGCGTCGCCGAGCCCGGCGATCTCCAGGGCCTCCTCCATGTGGGAGTCCGCGGCGGGACGGCCCGTGGCCTGCCAGTACAGCTCCAGGTTGGCGCGCCCCGTCAGGTGCGGCAGGAAGCCGGCACCCTCCACGAACGCCCCGACCCGCGAGAGCACGGGCGCGCCGGCCCGGACCTGGTGCCCGAAGACCCGGATCTCCCCGGCATCCGGAGTGATCAGGCCCATGAGCATCCGCAGGGTCGTGGTCTTGCCCGCGCCGTTGGGTCCGAGCAGGCCGAGCACCTGGCCCTTCTCCACCCGGAAGGACAGGTCCCGTACGGCGTAGCGGTCCTGCGCCTTGGCGTAGCGCTTGGTCAGCCCGGTGATCTCCAGCGGTACGCCGGCCAGCGCCGGGTCGGGCTGCGCCGCGCCCGCCCGGCCCCCGCCCGGCCCCCGGCCGGTCCTGCGGATCCCCACCAGCGCAGCGGCCAGCAGCGCCGCCCCGAGGGGCATCCACCAGGTCCAGGCGGGCAGCCCGGAGGACGCCGTGCGCACCCCGCCCGCGACGGGCACGGCCAGGGGGCCCTGCGCCGAGACGGTGTAGGTGGCGGGCACGGCCGGGGAGGCGTAGCCGAGGTCGGTGGCGGCGACGACGAGCCGCAGCCGGTGCCCGGCCTCGACGGCGTGGTCGATCGCGGGCAGCCGCAGCTCTACGGTCTTGTCCTGCTGCGCGCCCTCCACCCGCACCGGGGCCACCAGCTGACCGGGCAGCACCTGCTGGCGCCCGTCGGGGCTGACGTCGTACACCTTGCCGAACAGGACGGCCGAGCCGTCCTCAGCCGTAGACCTCACCTTTAGGGTGATGGTCGGGGTCCCGGTGATCCGGGTTTCCCCGGTCAGCGGCTCCGACTCGAACCGGGCGTTCTGCCCGGGGAAGTCCAGCGAGAGGCCGCCCCCGAGGGCGGCGAGCTGCCCGCCGATGCCCGGAAGCGCGGAGAGCGCGGGCGGGGCCCCGCCCGCCGGGTTGGCGAAGGTCTGCTCCCGGCCGGTCAGGGCGAACTCGCGCGGCCCGGACAACAGCCCGGGATAGGTGGAGCCGCTCGCTCCGCGCAGCGTGACCCGGCCGTCGGTGGAGTCGATGCCGCCGGAGCGCGAGACGCGGAAGGCGGGGCCGGTGTCCACGGCCGTGTCCTCCTTGAGGTACCGGTCGAACCAGGTCTTCACCCGGTCCTCGACCCGGTCGGCCTCGCGCATGCCCCCGTCGTGACCGCCGGCCGCCCAGTCCACGGAGACGGGCGCACCGTTGGCGGCGATCGTCCGGGCCATGGCATCGGCCTGGTCCAGCGGGAAGAGGGAGTCGTCCTGGCCCTGCGTGATCAGGGTCGGCACCTTGATCGCGCCGCCGACCGCCGAGGGGCTGCGCCGCTCCAGCAGTGCGCGGGCCTCCGGATCGGGCTTGCCGGCCACCGCGACCCGTTCGTACATGGCGCACAGCTCCGGCTGGAAGCGTCCGCAGCCGGGCGCGGCCGGGCCCGCCTGCGGGGCGGCTCCCGGGCCGGAGGTGCCCGGCTGCAGCCCGCCCGCGGAACCGGTGGTGAAGAAGAGGCCCGCCCACAGCTTCTTGAAGACGTCGCCGGGGAAGAGGGAGTCCGCGAGGTTCCAGTAGGTGATCGAGGGGGCGATGGCGTCCACGCGCGGGTCGTTGCCGGCCGCGAGCAGCGAGACCGCCCCGCCGTACGAGCCGCCCGCGATGCCCACGCGCGGATCTCCCGCCGCGTCGAGCCGCACCCCGGGGCGGGCGGCGATCCAGTCGATCAGCCGGGAGACGTCCTTGACCTCGAAGGCGGGGTCATTGAGCCCGATCTTCCCGCCGGATCGGCCGAATCCGCGCGCCGACCAGGTCAGCACGGCGTAGCCGTCACGGGCGAGGCGCTCGGCCTGCGGGCGCACGTCCTCCTTGCTGCCGCCGAACCCGTGGGCGAGGAGCACGGCGGGCCGGTTTCCCCCGCTGTCCCCTCCGGCCGTGAAGTACGAGATGTCGATGCCGGCGCCGGGCATGTCGAGGACCTTGTCCTCGCGGCGCACGGACGGGGCGTCGCCGGCCGCGGCGGTGGCCGTGAGGGTGCCCGCCCCCGCGACGACGGCGAGCGCGGCCGCGCCCGCGAGCAGGCGGCTGCGGCGGCGCCGGGGCAGTCGGAGCTTCATACGGGAACCCTAAGCGCCAGGCCGCCGGTGGCCGCGCTCCCGCAGGCTGAACTGCGGACGTCCTCAAGGACTACACCGGTCGGTCGTCGTACCGCGCCTGCGGTATGCGGCGGGCCGGGGTCGGGGCCGGGGGGCGATATTTTCCCCCACCCCACCCCACCCCACCCCACCCCTTCCCGGCTGTGCGGCATTCCGCGGCTCCGCCGCGCTGGGGCTCCGCCCAGACCCCGCGCCTCAAACGCGGCGCAGTCGTTCGGGGTGTTCTTGGTGACGCTGCCTGGTACGACGGTGACCGTGCCGCCGTTGCTGTAGACACCGCCGCCTTGCCCCTCGCCCGGCAGCGACCGCGGCGAGCAGGTCTGACCTAGCCCAACCGACGCGTGGGGAGATTCACCGAGCTCCATCAGGGCAGCAGAGTCCCCGACGCCGGTCGGAAATCAGTACTCCTCGTCGGGATAGCCCCACTGAACCGTCCCGCTCGCACCGGCAGCTACCTCTGCGACGGTCGCCGCGAAGAGCCCTTCGAAATGCGGCCGCCACAGGTAGAAGCGGCTGATCCCCAGCGGAAAGTCGGATTCGCCGGACACGAAGAACGCGCCGTCGTCGTCCACCGCCACCCCCAACGACACCTGGAGGATGAGGGACTCCTCACGCAGCAGCTCCTCGAGAGCACGGACGATCTCCCAGGCCTGCGGCTCACCCGTGACACCGGTAACGGTGAAGGCGAGATCAATGTTGACCGACATGGAAGGAAGGGTAGAAGGCGCCACCGACATCGCCAGACGACGGTCCGACATATGACCTCGCTGGCATCTCTGAGGGCGCGGACGGCAGCGTCCAGAGACGTAGCGGGCGATCGCCGGGCCGGCCCCGGACTGCGATCCGGTGAAACGGATCGGAGAGCGGGGCCGGGTTCGTCAGCGGCTGAGGTTGCGGAAGCGCTTGACGGCGAGCGGGAAGAACACCGCGACCAGCGCTACCGGCCAGGCCACGGCGAGGAGTTCCGCATGCGTCGCGGCCCAGGAGTCGCCGGCCGCGCCCGGGTTGCCGAACAGGCCGCGTACCGCGGTGGCCGTCGCGGACATCGGGTTCCACTCCACGATCGCGCCGAGCCAGGAGGGCATCGATTCGGGTGAGGCGATGGCGTTGGAGAGGAAACTGACGGGCCAGACCAGGATCTGTACGGCCTGCACCAGTTCCGGCTTGCCCGCGACCATGGCCAGGTGGATGCCGATCCACAGCATCGCGAAGCGCAGCAGCAACAGCAGTCCCACCGCGCCCAGGAAGGCGGCGAAGCCCTCGTGCCAGCGCCAGCCGATCGCGTATCCGACCGCGATCATCACGGTGAGGCCGACCACCGACTGGAGCATGTCGGCGACGCTCCGCCCGACCAGGACCGCGCCGGAGTTCATCGGCATGGACCGGAACCGGTCGATGACCCCCTTGCCGAGGTCCTGGGTCACCGAGAGCATCGTTGCTTCCAGGCCGAAGGCCATGGTCATGGTGAGCATGCCGGGGACGAGGTAGGCCTTGAAGTCGCCCTGGACGCCCTGTCCGCCGCCGATGAGGTAGCTGAACATCAGCAGCATCATCACCGGGAAGACCAGCCCGACGATCACCTGTACGGGCTGGCGCGCCCAGTGCGCCAGCTCGCGTCGGGTCATCGTCCAGGAATCGGCGGCCGCCCAGCCCAGCTTCGAGCCTGTGCCGGGCATCGTGCTCATGCCGTGCGTCGTGTTGACACCGTACGTCGTGTCCACATCGTGCGTCGTGCTCATGCGGCGTCCTCCTTGGTCAGGTGCATGAAGACCTCGTCGAGCGTCGGCCGGCGTACGGCGATGTCCTCGGCCTCGATGCCGGCCGCCTCGAGCGCCCGCACGGTCTCCGTCAGCGCCGCCATGCGGTCGCTGACCGAGGCGCTGACCATCCGCCGGTCCTCGTCCACCGTGACTTCACCGGGCAGGAGCGTGGCCGTGCGGGCCAGTTGGCCGGCGTCGTGCAGGACCACGTCGATGCGGTCGCCGCCCGTCTTGGTCTTCAGCTGGTCTGCCGTGCCCTCGGCGATGACCTTCCCGTGGTTGATCACCGCGATCTGGTCGGCCAGCTGGTCGGCCTCCTCCAGGTACTGCGTGGTCAGCAGGACGGTCGTGCCGCCGCCGACCAGGGAACGCACCGCGCTCCATACCTCCGTACGGCCGCGGGGGTCGAGCCCGGTCGTGGGCTCGTCCAGGAAGAGCACTTGCGGCTGGGAAATGAGGGAGGCCGCGAGGTCGAGCCGACGCCGCATGCCGCCGCTGTACTGCTTGACGGCCTTCTTGCCGGTGTCCGCGAGCCCGAACCGGGCCAAGAGCTCATCGGCCCGGGCGCCCGCACGGCGGGCGCCGAGGTGGTAGAGCCGGCCGAACATTTCCAGGTTCTGGCGGCCGCTGAGCTCCTCGTCGACGGCGGCGTTCTGGCCGAGCAGCCCGATCCGTGAGCGCACCTCGCCGGCCCGGGTCCTCACGTCGATGCCCGCCACCTGGACACGCCCCTCCTCGGGACGCAGCAGCGTGGACATGATGCGTACGGCCGTGGTCTTGCCGGCGCCGT
Source organism: Streptomyces sp. GL_141 (assembly GCF_057834385.1). Classification (NCBI taxonomy): domain Bacteria; kingdom Bacillati; phylum Actinomycetota; class Actinomycetes; order Kitasatosporales; family Streptomycetaceae; genus Streptomyces; species Streptomyces sp. GL_141. Next base: position 480,670 of record NZ_CM174402.1, on the reverse strand, counting down.
TCGGGCCGAGAATCCCCTGGACGGTCCCCGCTCGGACCGTGAGATCGAGGCCGTCGAGGGCCTGCTTGTCCCCGTACTTCTTCCGGACACCTTCGACGACGATCGCCAGATCGTGGTCAGACAAGGCAACCTCCTCCACTCATTGATCAAACTTGACTAGATCCTCGAAGGTAGGCCACTCCGACCGGTTAGTCAAACTTGATTAGGGCGAGAAATCGACGGGAACCGTGGAGCTGGTCAACTCGCGGAGAGGTAATCTAGTCAAAATTACCTAGAGGGGGGACGCCCATGTCAGCGATCCGGCTGCTGGTCCTCGGCGCGGTGCGTCAGCACGGACGGGCCCACGGCTACCAGGTGCGCAACGACCTGGAATTCTGGGGCGCCCACGAGTGGTCCAACGCCAAGCCGGGCTCGATCTACCACGCGCTCAAGCAGATGGCGAAGCAAGGGCTCCTCATCGCGCACGAGGTCGCGCCGAGCGCCGTCGGCGGCCCGCCCCGCGTCGAGTACGAGATCACCGAGAAGGGAGCCGAGGAGTACCTCGCACTGCTGCGCCAGGCTCTGACCTCGTACGACCAGAAGATGGACATGCTCTCGGCCGGCATCGGATTCATCGTCGACCTGCCGCGAGCCGAGGCTGTCGCACTCCTCAAGGAGCGCATCAGGGGCCTTGAGCAGTGGCGGGCCGGGGTCACCGAGTACTACGTACCGGAGAACGGGCCCGAACAGCTCGGGCACATCGGCGAGATCATGAACATGTGGGTGCATTCCGCAGACAGTGAAGCGGAATGGACGCACAGCCTGATCGCGCGAATCGAGGGCGGTGCGTACACCTTCGCGGGGGAAGGCGAACCCTTCGTGGGCGTCCTCGCGGACGACGAGCCGAACCCGTACGCGACGGGGCCGCACCCGGAGGACAACCGGTAGTGACGCACCCTGGCGGCGGCGGGTGTGAGCGCAGCAGCTACGGGCTACGGGTCGGCAGACCGGCGTCGATGTCCCAGGCGGCCTCGCGCAGGCGAGCGCCGGCGTGGGCCCGGTCCGGTTCGCCGGCGACGTTCGGCAATGCGGTGCGAGGGCGGCTGGGCGGGGCGGGCGTGCGCTGGTGCCTGGCGTCCCCGGTTGCGGGTGTGGACCGCCTGCAGGACCTTGGGGACAAGGGCCGTCTCTCAGACGATGCTGGGGAGGCAACATGTCCCATGGCGAGAGAAACCTAACCGAAGAGCAGCAGAAGGTCGTGCACGACGCAATGCGGAGTGTCGCCACCGCCTACGCCAGCGCTCGGTCCCGTCTCCTTGAGGCGGGCGTGGAGCCCACCGAGGACAACCTGTCGCCGTGCAGCCTGTGTAGCTGCGCCTTCTTCAAGTTCCCCGGAGGTCTGTCCGATGACACTTTCAAGTGCGGGCGGCCCACATGCAGGCACGACTTGGAAAGCCACGAAAACGTAGAGTGACTCTGGAGCCCGGACTCGTCGGGGCCATACCGGTTCCCGGATCCGGGCCGGGTGCGGGCGGCCGTCGAGCGGGTCCCGACCCCGCGCGCTCTCGGTACGCGGGGGAGGACCGGCGACCGCCGACCTCTCCGTCGTCCGGCCGCCAGCCGCGGCGCCGGTGCTGCTGACTACGTGGCTCCATCCTCAGGGAATCAGTTCGAGTCCCATTCGTCTGAGGTCATTGGCCTGGCGTCGGGGTATCGCCGTTGGATCTCACTCAGCACCCAGGCGTCGGCTGTGCGGACATCCCAGCTGGAACTGTCGAACTCCCTCAGGGTCAGTACGAGTTCGTTGCCCGCATAGCCCTCGAAGTCGCCGTCGATCGCCTGCAGGTAAGGCGCGTCCATGGCCAGCAACTGAAGGGTGGGGATTCCGGTGCCGGCTGACGCCTTCATCATCCGAGCAAACGCCGGGTGTGGCTGCTCGTCGAACATCTGAGCCTTCCATGTCAGCCCGAGTCCGTAACTCCCCAGTCGGACCAGAAGCTCAGCCAGGGTGACGTGGCGGCGATCAGCCGGGCCGCCCGTGTGAAGGGAATCGTCCCGCCAGGCCGCAAAGGTGACCATCTGCATGGTGGATGGCATTTCAGTCATTGCCTCAGCAACCTGCTTCGATCTTGGAGAGTCGCTCCTTCCAGCTCTTCCATTGTCCGAGCTCGCACCATCCAGACGAAACGGATTAGATCTGGGGCCCGGCTGTTTGCGGCCGCGCCGTACTCGTTGCCCGGGCTGCAAGGTTACGCACGTGCTGCTGGCGGAGGGCACGGTCCGTGGGTGGCTGCGGGCGTTCGCGGGGCGGGCGGAGGCCGTGCGCGCCGGTACTTCACGGGCGCTCTGGTCGGGCTCGCGGACGACCCGGTGATGCCGGATGCGGCGCCGTCGACGTTCGCCGACGCGGTTTCGGCGGTCGAGGCCGCCCGCCGGGCTGATGAAGGCGCCCACGCTCAGGAACTCGGTGAACTCGCCCTCCTCGCCGTGTCGGCGCGCGTACACCGCCAGGGAGTTCGGAGAACCGTGGGAGCCCGGCGAGAGGGTCACTGAGGTGGCCTCGCTCGGCGCCGTACGCCTTCCCGAACGTGATGACCTCGTCCTACGAGATGAACCGTCGCAGGTTCGCCATCAGCTTCTCCTCGAACGAGGAAGCTCGTAGCCCTGGCCCGGCTGGTGCGCGGCGCGCAACGACGCCCCAATCCCACGTTGTCCGAACGGCCTGCCCTGATCCTGGCCTTCGTACTGCGGGTGGTCGCCGCCTGCCTCCTAGGGGCTTGTTGCGTGGCCACGTGCTTCGTCAGCGCGGGACGATGATTCTGGCTGCTGATGTGCCCAGACCGGTCGGCCCGCCGAGTACCGGTCCCGTCGCGGCGGCCGGGATGGTGGTGCGCTGAGCCTGGAACCGGTGCTCGGTCAAGGGGTCCACCGGCTCGTCACCGAACAAGCTGTGCAGCCGCTCGGATACCGCCGGCCGCAGCGGGATACGGCTGCCCAGTCGGCGTTCGTGGTAGCGGTCCTGGATCTGAACGTACAGAAAACCGGCCCGGCCGTAGTGCACGAGGGCGTCGTGCGCCCCACTGGCCCCGAGATCGTCAATGAGGTCGAGGTAGACCGAGCGGTAGGCCGTCTGCCTGCGCGAAGCAAGATGCTCGTTGGCGGTGGGCTGGTGGGCGTCGAGCCGGTAGACGTCCATCGCGGACTTGCACAAGTCCATGGACATGCCGTCGGCGATGGCGCTGTCCATCAGCCAGGTGAACGACGCGGGGCCGGCGTCGTACAGGCGCGCTACTCCGATGAGACATCCGTAGGTGTTGGCGGAGTACGTGCGGTAGATGACGGCGTCCCATACACCGGACGAGTTGTTGAGCCGGGTGTGCAGGTCGGCACGGCCCCGGGTCGGCGTGTGGTCGAGCTTCTCGGCGTATTGGAACAGGTATGGGCGGACCAGGGCGAGCAGCGCGTGTACAGCGTCGTGCCCCCAGCCCTCCTCGTCCATGGCGGCGATGATCTCGCCGACCGATCGGCCGTACCTGCGGAACCCATCGCGCACGAGGTCCAGCGGCGGAATGCAGATGTCGTCGCAGATCGTGGTCAGAGCGGTGTAGCGGAGGAATGTCGGCTGGTCGGCGTAGCGTTCGCCGCACCAGTCGGCCGCCCACTGGATGGAGTCCCGGCAGACGTAGGTCACCACCTCCGCGGCCGTCGTGTCGTTCTTCTTCGCCCAGTCCGAGTAGTCGATGCGGGCTCCTTCTCCGGCGTCGGTCCTGGCTGTGACGTCACGCATGAGGGGCCAGAGGTTCGTCTCGTGGGTCTGCGGTGTGCCCGCCACGTAGCCGTCGCCGCCCATGAGGAAGAACAGGTCGGCAGTGTCCTTAGTTCAAGACGTCCACGCACACCGGAGAGCGAAGGCTGCCCGCCGCGCCGAAGGCTGGTGACGGCAACGAGCCCATCGTCGAAGTGACCAGGCCAGTGGCGCACCGCACCACCGATGAAGCCCCTGCCAGAGGCACAGCGGTGTGGTCGGTCTGAGTCCTGACCTGCTGATCGAGCTCTCCCGTTGTCATAAAGCCCGGTGTACCGCTCGGCGGCGCACCACGAGGTGATCGAATGAACGCTTCACCCGAATGAGCCGTCTGCCCAGACGGGGCCAGGCCCCCCACCGCATCAAACGCCGGCCGAGTCAGGCCGCCGGGCCGCCGGGCCGCTGGTCCCAAGACTCAACGGAATCGCCGATGGCACCACACCTGTGGCACTGGCCAGGGTTAGTTGCACCGGCTCTGAGCTTCGTCATGACGTCGTGCTCCGCCTCGCGCCACACGATTCCGCCCAGAGAACCCGCTCTGCCAGGAATGCAGAGTCCTCGTGGTTGCGGCCCAGCAGAAGCCGGTACGCCCGGGAGCCTGACGCAGCAGGGCCTTGTGGCTCTGCCTGTCGCGCCTCCGGGACCAGCGGGGGAGGCTGGTGGTGCCAGGCCCGGAGCGGCGGTGAAGGAGGCCATCCCGAGTGGTCCTGACTGCACCCTTCGAGCCGATGCTCGCCCAGGCCGCCGACCACGTCCCCGGCTCCTGCGTCCTGGCGAGCGGCTTCGCGGCGGAGCAGCAATTAAGTGTGCCGGGCTGCGCCGGGAGCCGCCCGGCAGGAGGATGGCCGCATGCTGCTCGCCGAGGTCGCGCGCGTGTCCCGGGAGGTCGCCGCGACCTCCGCCAGGTCGGGGAAGACCGCCCTGCTCGCAGAGCTGTTCGCCGCCGCGCCCGCCGGGGAAGCGGCGCTGGTCGTCTCCTACCTCGCCGGGCGGCTCCCGCAGGGCCGCCCGGGCATCGGCTGGCGCGCGCTGGCCGGGGAGACCGAACCGGCCGCCGAACCCACCCTGACCGTGACCGCCGTCGACGAGGCGGTGACCCGGCTCGCCGCCGTGGCCGGGGCCGGCGCCCAGGCCGAACGCCGCCGGATCCTGGACGGCCTGCTCGGCGCCGCCACCGAGGCCGAGCAGCGGTTCCTGCGCAGCCTGCTCGGCGGGGAGGTGCGCCAGGGCGCGCTCGACGCCGTGGCCCTGGACGGGGTGGCCGCCGCGGCCGGGGTGCCCGCTGCCGACCTGCGCCGGGCGGCGATGCTCGACGGCTCCCTGCCCCGGGTGGCGGCGGCCGTGCTCGCCGAGGGGGCGGCGGCCCTGCGTGAGGTCACCCTGCGCGTGGGGCAGCCCGTACAGCCCATGCTGGCGAACACCGCCAAGTCGGTGGCCGAGGCCCTGGCCGCGCTCGGGCCGTGTGCGGTGGAGGAGAAGCTCGACGGGATCCGCGTGCAGGTCCACTGCGAGGGGGACGACGTACGGGTGTACACGCGCTCCCTCGACGAGATCACCGGCCGGCTGCCGGAAGTGGCCGAGCTGGCCCGGTCCTTCCCGGGGGACCGGTTCATCCTCGACGGGGAGGTCATCGGACGCTCCCCGGCGGACGGGCGGCCGGTGCCGTTCCAGGAGGTGGCGAGCCGGGTCGGCTCGCGCGCCGACGTCGAGGCCGCACGGCGGACCCTTCCGGTCGTCCCGCACTTCTTCGACGTGCTGGTGGCGGGGGACCGCGTGCTCCTCGACCTGCCGGTGCGCGAACGGTACGCGGCGCTCACCGCCCTGGTGCCGGAGGAGTTCCGGGTCGGCCGGCTCGTGGTCGAGGACCCGGCGGCGCAGGCGGCCGAGGCGCAGGAGTTCTGGACGCGGACCCTGAGCCGGGGGCACGAGGGCGTGATGGTCAAGGCCCTCGACTCCGTCTACGCGGCCGGCCGGCGCGGCAAGCACTGGCTCAAGGTGAAACCGGTGCACACCCTGGACCTGGTCGTGCTCGCCGTCGAACGGGGCCACGGCCGGCGCACCGGCCTCCTGTCCAATCTGCACCTGGGCGCCCGGACCGCCGACGGCGGATACGCGATGCTCGGAAAGACCTTCAAGGGACTGACCGACGCGATGCTGCGCTGGCAGACCGAGCGGCTCGGCGAGCTCGCGGTCGAGGACGACGGCCACACGGTCCGGGTGCGCCCCGAACTGGTGGTGGAGATCGCCTACGACGGCCTGCAGCGCTCCCCGCGCTACCCGGCCGGGGTCGCGCTGCGCTTCGCGCGGGTCCTGCGCCACCGCCCCGACAAGCGGGCGCAGGACGCGGACACGGTGGAGACGGTGCTCGGCGGCCCCACCGGACCCGGCGCCGAAACGGGATCCGGCGACGCCCCGTAAGGCCGGTTTACCTCAGAGGCAAAGCGGATTGCCAGGCAGGTAAGTTTCTGGCTCAATCGGGGCATGACAACCGGTCCTGCCCCCGGCCCCGGCGAAGCGGCCGACCCAGACCCCAGTGCCACCGCCCTCAGTGCCACCGTCCCCGGTGCCACCGCCCCCGACGCCGAGCTGCCCACCGTGGCCCCGCAGCTGCGCGATCTGCGCCGCCGGGCCGGGCTGACCCTGGAGGCCGCCGCCGCCCGGGCCCGGCTCTCGCCGGCGCACCTGTCGCGGCTGGAGACCGGCCGCCGCCAGCCCTCGCTGCCGCTGCTGCTCGGGCTCGCCCGCACGTACGGCACGACGGTCTCGGAGCTGCTCGGGGAGACCCCGGCCGTCGCCGATCCCATCGTACGGGCCGGCGGCCCCGGCGCCCGCGAGGCGGACGGCTGGACGTACTGGCAGGCCGGCGGCTCCGGCCGCGGGATGCAGGCGCTGCGCGTGCACGTCCCCAACGGCCGCAGCCAGGGCGAGCTGGTCCGCGTCCATCCGGGGGAGGAGTGGCTGTACGTGCTGCAGGGGCGGCTGCGGCTGCACCTGGGGGAGACCGAGCACCTGCTGGAGCCCGGGGACAGCGCCCACTTCGACTCGCTCACCGCGCACCGGATCAGCGCGGCCTCGGCCGCCGGGGCGGAGCTGCTGTTCGTCCACACCCTGCTGCAGAGCAGCCTCGCCGGCCTGTGCCTCGGCGGCGGTACCGGCACGACCACATACCACCGATAGGCGAGGAGCCGTACGCCATGTCCGATTCACAGGGCACGAAGCAAGTGCAGCAGTCGAAGTTCCCGCGCGGTCTCATCATCCGGCTCGTCGCCTACTTGTTCGTAGGTCACTTGTTCGCGTTCTTCGTCTACCTGCTCTTCGTGCTGGGTGCGCAAAACCAGTGACAGCGGGCCGGAATTTCCGTACACGGCTCTAGGAACCTACAGGTCCTGAAGCTACCCTCCGCGCATGATTTCCACGGTTGTCTGGGGTACCGGCAACGTCGGCCGTTTGGCCATCCGTGCCGTAGAGGCCCATCCGGCGCTGAAGTTGGCCGCCGTCATCGTCCACAATCCAGAAAAGGTCGGCCGCGACGCCGGTGAACTCGGCGAACTCGACTACGAGACGGGCGTCGCGGCCACCGACGACATAGAGGCGGTCCTCGCGGCCCGCCCGCAGGCGGTCGTCTACGCGGCGTCCGGCGACATCCGCCCCGACGACGCGCTCGCCGACATCACCCGGGCGATCCGCTCCGGCGCCGTCGTCGTGAGCCCCGCCCTCTATCCGCTCTACGACTATCGCAGCGCCCCACCGGAGTTCCTCGATCCGGTGACCGCCGCGGTCGCGGAGGGCGGCGGTTCGCTCTTCGCCTCCGGCGTCGACCCCGGCTGGGGCAACGACGTGCTCCCGCTGCTGCTCAGCGGGCTCGGCACCCGGATCGACGTCATCCGCTGCCAGGAGATCTTCGACTACTCCACCTACGACCAGCCGGACTCCGTCCGCTACCTCATCGGCATGGGCCAGCCCATGGACTACGAGCCGATGATGCTCATGCCGTCCATCCCGAGCATGGTGTGGGGCGGGCAGATCCGGATGATGGCCCGGGCGCTGGGCGTCGAACTCGACGACATACGCGAGACCGTGGAGCGCCGCGCCCTCGACACCACCGTCGCCACGCGCACGATGGGGGAGTTCGAAGGAGGCACCCAGGGCGCCGTCCGCTTCGAGGTGCAGGGGATCGTCGAGGGCGAACCCCGCATCGTCATCGAGCACGTCACCCGCATCCACGCCTCCTGCGCCCCCGACTGGCCGACCCCGCCCGACGGCGGCGACGGCGCCCACCGGGTGATCATCGAGGGCCGCCCGCACATCGAGGTCACCATCGAGGCCACCGACGAGGGCGAGAACCGCTCCGCCGGAGGCAACGCCACCGCCGTCGGACGCCTCGTCGGAGCCATCGACTGGCTGGTGGAGGCCGAACCGGGGCTCTACGACGCCCTGGACGTCCCCCTGCGCCCCGCCGTCGGCAAACTCGGAAGGAAACTGTCATGAGGATCGACATACCCGAAGGCCAGCACCCCATCGAGTACGTGTGGGGCGACCTGGTCCCCGGCATCGGCATGGCCGCCGCCAACTTCTCCCTGTCGGTGTACGCCCACACCACCCTGGGACTGCGGGAGTTCGAGGCGGCCCGGCTGCGCGTCGCGCAGATCAACGGCTGCGTCTTCTGCCTGGACTGGCGCACGGACCGGGACGGGGAGAAGGTCGAGGACGAGTTCCCCGAGGCCGTCACCGACTGGCGCACCACGGACCGCTTCGACGAGCGCACCCGGCTCGCGGCGGAGTACGCGGAGCGGTACTGCCTGGACCACCACGGCCTGGACGAGGAGTTCTGGGACCGGATGACGGCCCGCTACAGCCAGGTGGAGATCGTGGAGCTGACGATGAGCATCGGCTCCTGGCTGGCCTTCGGCCGGCTCAACCACGTGCTCGGCCTCGACAGTGTCTGCGTGCTGCCGGGCCACTGAGCGCGGGGCGCGTGCGGTGCGCACACGGGACCGGGGCCGTCGGAGAATCCGACGGCCCCGGCCTTCGTGCTGTCCGCCGCCCCTACAGGTCGGTGGCGATGATCTTCTCGATGTTGCGCTCGGCGAGCGCGGTGATGGTGACGAACGGGTTGACGCTGGTGTTGCCGGGGATCAGCGCGCCGTCGATGACGTACAGGCCGGTGTAGCCGTGCAGGCGGCCGTAGTTGTCGGTGGCCTTGTCCAGGACCGCGCCACCGAGGGGGTGGTAGGTGAGGTGGTCGCCCCAGATCTTGTTGGTGCCGAAGAGGTCGGTCCGGTAGATCGTCCCCTCCTTCGAGTTGATCTTGTCGAAGATGGTCTTCGCCATGGCGATGGACGGTGCCTTCCACGCCGTCTGCCAGTTCAGCTCGACCCCGCCCGTCGAGGCGTTGTACGTGAACTCCGCGCGGTTCGGGTTCTTCGTGATCGACAGGTAGAACGAGGCGTACGTCTCGATGCCGGTCGGCAGCGGCGCCACCTCGGCGAAGGCGCCGCCCGCGTCCCAGTTGTCGATGCCGCCGCAGGGGATGGAGGCCTGCACCTTGCCGGTGGCGTCCCACATGTGGTTGGCCCGGCCGCACATGACGTTGCCGTTGTCGCCCCAGCCCTTGCCGATCTCGTTGTTCAGGTTGGGCAGGGCGCCGGTGGCCTTGAGCCGGACGAGCAGCTTGCTGGTGCCGACGCTGCCGGCCGCGAAGAACACCTTGTCCGCGACGACGGTCTTGGTGCCGACGGTGTCGCCGGTGGTGTTGATCTGGTCGATGACGACCGTGTACCCGCCGCCGGAGGCCGGGGAGACCGAAGTCACCTTGTGCAGGGGCGAGATGGTGACCTTGCCGGTGGCCTTCGCCTGGGCGATGTAGGTCTGCTGGAGGGACTTCTTGCCGGCGTTGTTGCCGTAGAGGATCTCACCGGCGACGGCGGACTTGGGGACGGTCCCGGCCGCTTCCTGCTTCATGTAGTCCCAGTCGTATACGTCCGGGACGAAGACGAAGGGGAACCCGGCCCGCTGGGCGTGCTTGCGGCCCACGCGGGAGAACTGGTAGCAGTCGACGCTCTCGAACCAGGCCGGGTCGATCAGGCTGACCCCGAGGCCCGCGTTGGCGCGCGGGTAGTAGGTGTCGTACATCTCGTCCGCGTTCACGGTCGGCAGGACGGCGCCGAAGTTCGCGCGCTTCGGGGTGACCGCCATGCCGCCGTTGACCAGGGAGCCGCCGCCGACGCCGCGGCCCTGGTAGACGATGATCCCGCCCATCTCCTCGGCGTCCAGGATGCCGGTGTAGCGCGGGACGGCCTTGTCGATGGGGAAGCCCAGGAAGTTGCTCAGCGGCGCCTTGGTCTTGGTCCGGAGCCAGTACGCGCGGTAGTCCGGGGTGGTCGTATTGCAGAAGATCTTGCCGTCCGAGCCGGGGGTGTCCCAGGCCATGCCCATTTCGATCATGTGGACGTCGACCCCGGCCTGGGCGAGCCGCAGGGCGGCGACGGAACCGCCGTACCCGGTACCGATCACGAGGGCCGGTACGTGCGCTCCGTTGTCGATCGGGCCGGCGGCGGCCGCGCCGGCCGTGGCGGCCTGGGCCTGGGACGGGGCGATCTGACCGGCGAGGGCCATTGCACCCAGGATGGAACCCGTTCTACCGAGAAATCCTCGACGGGATACGCCGTTCTGGTTCGTTTTGTGCAGGCCTTTGTCGCTCATGTGAGCTTCCTCACTCTAGGCGGAATGAGAACGAGTTCTACTGCCGAGTGCTTGCGAAGTCACTAGATACGTCAAGGCGTCTTTCGCCGGCGGTGGCCGTGGGCGGCGTCGGTTCGCGGCCCGCGGAGGGCCGGCGAAGGTCCCATCGGACGCTGGGAACGACCACCCGCTGTGCACGGCCGGCGATCCCGCAGTGACGGAAACCGCCCCGCGGAGGGGCCCGCGGGCGGGGTGCGTCCGCTCGAATCCACCACGTCAGAAGTCGAACGCGTTACGGGATGCCCCGCCGCCCCGGGGTGGCGGGGTCCTCGGCGCATCCAGCCACTCCGCCATGGCTGCATCCCGCGGGCTCCGAGGCCGAAAAGCGACAAACCGCAAGGTGGGCCCGTGATCGGCGCGCGAATCTTTTTACCTTCGACAGGCGCTCCTGTTCCGCCCCCGGGCCGGTGTTACAGGCTCGGCGCACCCCGCCGGGCGCCCTCGCGTACAGAAGGGGAACGCGGGCGGTCGCCGGTCCAGACCAGGATCAGCGTCGAGGCGGCCGCCGCGAAGGCGCACCAGGTGGAAGCGAACTCCAGCCTCCACAGGGCGGCGCAGACGAGGGCCCCGGCCGCCAGGAGGGAGCCGAGGAGGCGCAGCCGGCGGTCCCCCGAGAGGAGCAGGGTGCCGAGCGTGGCGAACAGGTAGCCCGCCAGGGCCAGGGGCATCCACGGAAGGTTCACGCCGTACCCGAGGGTGTGGCCGCGGATCTCGGCGCTCACCGGGCGGGTCGCCAGGCAGTACGCGAGGTACGCGCCGGTGGCGGTTCCGGCGGCGGCCGGCAGCCGGAGCCTGGGCCTGAGCTCGGGCGCGGCGGCGAGCAGCACCCCGAGCGGCACCCATACGGGCAGCAGCGGGAGGGCGATGACCGCCCAGGCGGTGGTGGCCGGGCCGCAGCCGCCGCCGGAGCGCCAGACGGCCGCCTCGATCAGCTGGTGCGCGCCGAGGATCAGCGGGAGCGCCGCGACGGGCAGGTCCCGGGCGCGCCGGGTCCGGGCCAGGCAGGCGATCCCGACGGCGGTGATGACCGTGCCCGCCGTCAGATCGGCCGTCGCGCTCCAGCACATGGCGCCCTCCCGATCCCACGGTAGGCCGAGGTGGTCACGTCTGCCACACCACGGATCTTTGGAAAAATTCGACAGGAAGGAGAAGAATCCTGCACGAGTCTTGCCGTGTTTCCGTGCGGGGTCCTACTGTCCCGGCCATGCCCCCAAGAAGAGCCGCAAGCCGAGCCGCAAACCCAGCCGCAGCCGGCGCAGCACGCAGAAGAGCCGTCCCCACACGGGCCACCGCCGTCCTGGCGGCGTTGACCGCGTCCGCCCTCGGCCTCGGCGCCCTGGGCGCGGGCGCGGCCGAGGCCCGTCCCGCCGCCGCGGGCCCCGCGGCCCCCACGGCCGTCACCCGGGCCGCCCTCGACCCCGCACTGGCCGAGGGCCGCGGCGCCCGGGTGGACTTCGCCGAGCAGGAGGCGGAGAACGCCGCCACCTCCGGCACGCTCATCGGCCCCGACCGCACCGCGTACTCCCTGCCCGCCGAGGCCTCCGGCCGCAAGGCCGTGAAGCTGGCCCCGGGCCAGTACGTGGAGTTCACCCTGCCCGCGGCGGCCGACGCCGTCACCGTCCGCTACAGCCTCCCCGACGCCCCCGCCGGTGGCGGCATCACGGCCCCGCTCGACGTCACCGTCAACGGCAAGAACCGCCGCTCCATGACGCTGACCTCGCAGTACTCCTGGCTGTACAACCAGTACCCCTTCAGCAACGACCCGCAGGCCGGCCTCCTGCACCCCGACTGGTGGATCACCGAGTGCGGTTGCGTCCCGGCGGCCACCACCCCGGCGCCGGTCATCGCCAAGCCGTTCCGCCCCACCCACATGTACGACGAGCAGCGCCTGCTCCTGGGCCGCACCTACCGGGCGGGCGACAAGGTCCGGCTCACCGTCCCGGCCGGGAGCCCCGCCGCGTGGACGGTGATCGACCTGCTCGACTCGCAGCGCGTCGGCGCCCCGCACGTGGAGGCGGCCGCCGCCAACGCTCTCCTCTTCGGCGCCGACCCGACGGGCCGCCGGGACTCCGCCGATGCCATCGACCGGGCCATCGCCTTCGCCAAGCGCCACCGGCTCCCGGTCTACCTGCCGCCGGGCACCTACCAGGTCAACCGCCACATCATCGTGGACGGGGTCACCATCACCGGCGCCGGCAGCTGGTACACCACCGTCAAGGGCAAGGGCGTCGGCTTCTACGGCAAGGAGGCCGCGGACGGCGGCAGCCGGGGCGTCCACCTGTCCCGCTTCGCCATCGAGGGCGACGTCCGCGAACGCGTGGACACCGACCAGGTCAACGGGGTCGGCGGCGCGATGAGCGACTCCACCATCGACTCCCTCTACATCCACCACACCAAGGTCGGCCTCTGGTTCGACGGCCCGATGAGCAACGTGAAGGTCACCCGCAACGTCATCACCGACCAGATCGCCGACGGCCTGAACTTCCACACCGGAGTCACCGACTCCCTCGTCCAGGACAACTTCGTCCGCAACACGGGCGACGACGGCCTCGCCATGTGGGCGGAGAAGACCACGAACGCCCGCAACACCTTCGACCACAACACCGTGCAGAGCCCCACGCTGGCCAACGGCATCGCGATCTACGGCGGCGCCGACACCACCGTCACCGCCAACCTCGTGGCCGACCCGGTCCGCGAGGGCAGCGCCCTGCACGTCGGCTCCCGCTTCGGAGCCGAACCCTTCACCGGCAGCCTGCGGATCGACGGCAACACCACCGTGCGCTCCGGCACGTACGAACTGAACTGGAACATCGGGCTCGGCGCGATCTGGTTCTACGCCCTGGACCGCAGCATCGACCAGGCCGACATCCAGGTCACCGGGAACTCCTTCCTCGACAGCACCTACAACGCGATCATGCTGGTCAGCGACTGGCCGGTGAAGGACAAGGTCCGCATCGAGAACGTCCACTTCAAGGACGTCCGCGTCGACGGCACCGGCACCTCCGTGGTCAGCGCGCGCGTGGCCGGCTCGGCGAGCTTCGAGAACGTCGACGCCCGGGGCGTCGGGGCCGTCGGCGTCAACAACTGCGGTTCCTTCAACTTCCCCGCCACCGGCTCGGAGTTCACCCTCGTCGACCGCGGCGGCAACGACGGCGGCGGCACCACGGGCCCCTGGCTGTCCGGCTGGGAACTGCCCAACACCATCACCTGCGACGACCGCCCGCCGGTCGTCGCCCCGCCGGCGCCGAGCCCCTGGTGAACACCCGGCCCGGCGATCTCTGAGGGGCTACCGCTCCGCCGCTCCCGGGGGTTCGAGCGGCGGAGCGGTCACCGCGCAGTTCGTACGGCACTGCGGGTGACAGGCCCCGGGCGCGGGGGAGCGTACGGTCGCCCAGGCCACGGCGGCTCCGACCACCAGCACCCCCGCGCACCAGTACATCGCCCGCCCGAAGGCCGCGTCGAAGGCCCCGGCCGAGAGGTACGCGTCCGGGCCCATCCCGGCCAGCAGCGGCAGCGCGGCCACCGCGAGGAGCCCGGCGGCGCGCGCGGCCGCGTTGTTGATGCCACTGGCCAGGCCCGCCCGGCCGGGGTCCACCGAGGACAGGACGGTCGCCGTCAGCGGGGCCACCAGGGCCGCCATGCCCAGGCCCATCACGAGCAGCGCCGGCAGCACGTCCCGTACGTACGAGGCCTCCGGGCCCACCCGCAGCATCAGCAGCATCCCCGCCGCGCACAGCAGCGGCCCCACGGTCAGCGGGATGCGCGGGCCGATCCGCTCCCCGAGCTGCGCGGAGGGGGCCGACAGCAGCAGCATCAGGGCCGTGGTGGGCAGCAGGGCGGCCCCGGCGCCGAGGGCGGAGTAGCCGGACACCACCTGGAGCTGGAGCACCACGAGGAAGAAGAACCCGCCGAAGGCCGCGTACACGCACAGCGTGACCAGATTGACGGCGGTGAACCGGCGCGAGGAGAAGATGTCCGGGGGCACCATCGGATCGGCCCGCCGCCGCTCGACCACCACGAAGGCCCCGGCCAGCAGGACGCCGCCCACGGCGGCGCCCGCCACCAGCGCGGTGCCCGACCGGGCCTCGATGAGCGCGTAGGTCAGCAGCGCGAGCGAGGCCGCCCCGAGCACCGCCCCGGCCACGTCGAACCGCCCGTGCGCCGCCGGATCCCGCGATTCCGGTACGTGCCGCAGCGCGACCGGGACGCAGAGCGCGGCCACCGGCACGTTCAGCAGGAACACCCAGCGCCAGCCCGGCCCGTCCACCAGCCAGCCGCCCAGGAACGGCCCCACGGCCGCGCCCACCCCGCCGAACCCCGACCACAGCCCCACCGCGCGGGCCCGGTCGTCGGGATGGATCGAGCCCTGGATCAGCGCGAGGGAACCGGGCGTCAGCAGCGCCCCTCCGATCCCCTGGAGAGCGCGGGCGGCGATGAGCACCCCGGCGTTCGGGGCGATCCCGCACAGCAGGGAGCCCACCGCGAACCACACCACCCCGAGCACGAAGATCCGGCGACGCCCGAACCGGTCCCCGAGGGCCCCGCCGACCAGGATCAGGCCCGCGAGGGTCAGCAGGTAGGCGTTGACCGTCCACTGGAGCACCGCCAGATCGGCGCCGAGATCCCGGCCGATGGCGGGCAGGGCCACATTGACCACGGTCGAGTCGAGCAGCGCCATGGCGGATCCGAGCACGGTGGTCAGCACGATCCACCGGCCCTGCGCGGTAGCGAGCCGCCCCCCGGGGGCCGGGGCTGGGGTCGGGGCGGGGGCGGTCATTCCCCCAGGCTGGCCCGCGCGGCCCGGAACGGCCACCCGGCCGGGGGCGGTCCGGCGGCGGTCCGGCGGCGGTCCGGCGGCGGGGCCGGCGGCGGAACCGGTGGCCGTCCGGTCGCGGTCCGGTAGCGGTTCGGCTCATTAGGCACCCTTGTACGGGTCATGACATCTCCCGCACCATGACCCGCGCACGTCACGCACACCCTTTCCGCACGTTCTGCACACGGCGTACGAGGAGACACACGTGGCCCCAAGCGACAGCCGACGATCCTCCCGAGCACGATTACGACCCCTGCGCGCAGGGCTCGCCGCCCTCACCGCGGCCCTGCTCCTGCCGCTCGGCGCGGGCGTGGCCGCGGCCGCCCCCGATCCGGCCCCCAGCCCGGGCGCGGCCGAGCGCAAGATCGAGCCGAGTCTCCGGGCCCAGCTCGACGGCTCCGCCAAGGCCGTCTTCTGGGTCTACCTCGACAGCGCCGCCGACCTCACCGCCGCGGCCGCGCAGCCGACCCGCGCGGCGAAGGCCGAGACGGTGCTGCGGCTCAAGAAGGAGCAGGCCGCACGCAGCCAGACCGAGGTGATCAAGGCCCTGCAGGGCACGCAGGCCGAGTACACCTCGTACTGGATCGTCAACGCGGTCCGCGTCGTCGGCACCGAGAAGCTCGCCACCGCCCTGGCCCAGCGCCCCGAGGTCGCCCGGATCGACGCCGACGACCGGATCGCCCTGGCGAAGCCCGCGGAGGGCACCCGGGAGAAGACGGCGGCCGACGCCGTCGAGTGGAACGTGGACCGGATCAAGGCGCCGCAGGTCTGGGACCAGCTCGGCGTGCGCGGCGAGGGCATCGTCGTCGCCAACATCGACAGCGGCGTGGACCACACCCACCCGGCCGTGGCCAACCAGTACCGCGGCCGGGCCGCGGACGGGTCCTACGACCACAACTACGACTGGTTCGACCCGGCGGGCGTCTGCGCCACCGCCGCCCCCTGCGACAACAACGACCACGGCACCCACACCATGGGCACGATGGTCGGCGACGACGGCGGCGCCAACAAGACCGGCGTCGCCCCGGGAGCCAAGTGGATCGCGGCCAAGGGCTGCGAGAGCAACTCCTGCTCCGAGGCCTCGCTGCTCGCCGCGGGCCAGTGGATCGTCGCGCCGACCGACCTGAACGGCCAGAACCCGCGCCCCGACCTGGCCCCGCACATCGTCAACAACTCCTGGGGAGGCCCGGGCGCGGACACCTGGTACCAGCAGATCGTCGACACCTGGCGGGCCGCCGGCATCTTCCCGGCCTTCTCCAACGGCAACTCCGGACCCGGCTGCGCCACCAGCGGATCGCCCGGCGACTACGCGAGCTCCTACAGCTCCGGCGCCTTCGACATCAACGGCGCCATCGCCTCCTTCTCCTCGCGCGGAGCCGGCCCCGGCGGGATCCTCAAGCCGAACATCGCGGCCCCCGGGGTGAACGTCCGCTCCTCCGTCCCCGGCGGCGGATACGAGTCCTTCTCCGGCACCTCCATGGCCTCCCCGCACACCGCCGCGGCCGTGGCCCTGCTCTGGTCGGCCGCACCCGCCCTCGAAGGCGACGTCGCGCAGACCGAAGCACTGCTGGACGGCACCGCGCTGGACACCGACAGCGCGCAGTGCGGCGGCACCGCCGCCGACAACAACGTCTTCGGCGAGGGCAAGCTCGACGTGCTCGCCGCCGTGACCTCCGCGCCGCGCGGAGCCCTCGGCGCGCTCGCGGGCACCGTCCGCTCCGGCGGGCAGCCCGTCGCCGGGGCGAAGGTCGTCGCCGACGGCCCCATCGACCGCACGGCGACCACCGCGGCCGACGGCACGTACCGCTTCCCCACCCTGTCCGTGGGCTCGTACGCGCTCACCGCCTCGAAGTTCGGCTACGGACAGCAGGGCGCGACCGTGGCGGTGACCGAGAACGCCACCGCCACCGGTGACATCGACCTCGTCCAGGCGGACTCCGGGAAGCTCACCGGCACCGTCGCCTCGGCCGCGGGCCCGGTCGCCGGCGCTGCGGTGAGCGTCGCGGACACCCCGGTGACCGCGACCACCGACGCCCAGGGCCGCTTCGAGGTCACCCTGCCCCACGGCACCTACACCGTGAACGCCACCCACTCCTCCCGCTGCCTCACCGCCGGCGCGGCCGCGGTCACCGTCGCCGGTGACACCACCGTCGCCGTCAACCTGCCCGAGCGCACCGACGGCTACGGCTACGCCTGCGCCGCCTCGAACGGCACCCCGTACCAGCCGGGCGACCGGCGGCTCGCGCTGACCGGCGACAACACCACCGAGCGCGTCGACCTGCCCTTCCCGCTGCCGCTGTACGGCAAGACGTACGCGCAGGCCTGGATCGGCACGAACGGCACCGTCAGCCTCGGCGGCAACAACACCGGGGACGTCAACGGGGACATCCCGAGCACGGCCACGCCCAACGCGGCGCTGTACCCGTTCTGGGACGACCTGGTCGTCGGCGCCGCCGGCAGCGGCTCCGGAGTCTTCACGGCCGTCACCGGCACCGCACCGCACCGCAGTTACGTCATCGAATGGCGCGAGGTGTCGCACTGGTCGGCGCAGTCCGAAAAGTTCTCCTTCTCGGCGGCCATCGGCGAGGACGGCACCGTCCGCTACTCCTACCAGGGGACCGGCGGCACCGGCATCAAGGGCGGCTCCACCGCCACGGTCGGCGTGGAGAACGCCACCGGCACCGACGCCTACCGGTACTCCTTCAACACGCCCGTGATCACGGACGGCCTGTCCGTCTCCTTCCGCACCACCAGGAGCGGCGTCGTGGCGGGCCGCGTGCTCGACGCGAACGACGGCAACGGGGTCGCCGGAGCCACCGTGACCATCGGCACGGGCGCCACCGCGGTCTCCGCCACCACGGCGGCCGACGGCGGCTACGTGGTCCAGAGCCCCTCGGGAGCACGGGAACTCGCCCTGACCGCCGCCCAGTACGAGCCGGCCGCGGCCACCGTGGACGTCAAGGCGGCCGACGTCACCCAGGTGACCCGGTCCCTGCGCACCGGCAAGGTCACCCCGGCGAAACCGGCCGTGGAGCTCGTCCTGCCGCCCGGCCAGAAGCGGACCCGGACCCTCGACCTCGCCAACCCCGGTCTCGGTACGGCCTTTACGGCGGCCGAGGACGCGGCCTGGCTGACGGTGACCCCCGGCTCCGGGGACCTCCCGACGGGCGGGAAGGCCCCGCTCACCCTGGTCGTGGACACCACGGGCCTGACCCCGGGCACCGTCCTCACGGCCGACCTGAAGATCACCTCGGCCAGCGGCCGGACCCCGGTGCTCACCGTCCCCGTCAAGCTCGTCGTCCCGCGCTACCAGGTCGCCCTGGACGCCGGTTCCACGGGCTCCAGCACGGACTCGCTGGGCGACGGCTGGTCCCCGGACCGCAAGTACACGACGGGCTCGTACGGCTACCAGGGCAACGCCTCGTCCCAGTCCACCAGCCGCACGATCGCGGGCACGGACGACCAGAAGCTCTTCCGCAACGCCCGTGAGGGCATGTACGAATACCGCTTCGACAACGTCCCCAACGGCACCTACACCGTGGAACTGGGCTTCGCGGAACTCTCCTCCACCAAGCCGAACAAGCGCGTCTTCGACGTCCTGGCGGAAGGCGCCCAGGTCCTGCCCTCCCTGGACATCGCCCTGGAAGCGGGCCCGTACACGGCCCTGACCCGCACCTACACGGTCACGGTCACGGACGGCGTCCTGAACGTCCGCTTCGTCACCCACACCGGCTTCGGCAAACCCCTGCTGAACTCCCTGCGCGTGACGGACCGCCCCGACAAGACCTGACCCCGGGCCACAGCGCGACGGGCGGGGCACCTCCGGGTGCCCCGCCCCCGTGCGTTCAGGCCCGGGGTCAGCGCAGGAACCTCCGGTCGCGGCCGGCGAAGGAGGGGAGCGGGGCCGCCGCGCGCAGGACCACGTCCAGGGCGCGCCCCGGGTCGCAGGCGTACGTACCGCTGGCCCACGCGGCATTGGCCTCGATCACCGACCAGCGGCCGCCGGCGAGGCCCACGTCGACCACGATCGCGGACGGGAGGGTGGAGAAGGGCAGTCCGGACGCGAAGGCGAGGGCATCGGCCGGGGCCGGGCCGGGGCTGAGCCGGCCGTCCTCGGCATAGCGGCTCGCCGTGTGCACGGTCCCGTCGAGCAGGAACACGCGGTGCTCCGCCGTGAACCGGACCACGTCGCTGACCAGCACCTCCGTCCCCGGATCCACCGCGTCCGGCCCCGGCAGGCGCGAGCCGTCGGCGTAGACGAGTGCCGGGATGTCCTTGTCGTTCGGCGACTTCACGAATACGGGCCTGCGCAGCCCGTACGCCTCACGGATCGGCATCAGCCGGACCTCCCGGCCGGTGAACTCCCGGGGCAGCCGCGCCAGCCAGTCGGACGGCGCTTCCAGCAGACCGATCCCGAGCCCGGGGGCCACGGCATCGGCGAACCGCGGCCCGGCGTGCAGATGGCGGGCCTCCAGGCCCTCGGGCACGGCGAAGCCGTCCAGTTGTACGGTGGCCAGCCCGCGCGCCCGCGCCGTGTCCCGGAGCCGGGCGGCGGACGCGGTGACACGGGGCGGGAGCAGCAGGGTCATGCGGAGATCCTGCCGGGGGTCCGGTCCCGCGTCATCCGGGTTTCGGAGCCGGACGGGGCGTCAGCCGCGGCGGTACTGGTCCACCAGGATCGTGACGGAGCCGCCGGCCGGGGCCTCGGCCAGTCTCGCGATCGCGAGCTCGGTCCGGTCCGGGCTGCGCACGCAGAACGGCCGGGCCTTCGCGAGGGCGGCGAGGGGCAGGTCGGCGGCCGGGCGGGTCCCGATGCCGTGGAGGCAGGCGGCCACGGTCAGCTCCCCGGAGTCGGAGTCGGAGACGAAGGAGTCCGACTCCTCGGAGGGGACCAGGGCCTGGCCGTCGTGCGCCAGGTACCAGGCGGCCGTCTCCGCGGGCACCACCTTCCCGGCCTTCAGGTCGAACTCGTACCCGGAGTCGGGGGCGGTGAGCCTGGCCTTCGCGTAGCCGGGCAGGTACCCGGCGGCCGGGTCGGCCGGGGCGGCACCGGGTGTGGGGGTGGCGGGGGCGGATGCGGAGGCCGTGGGGCCGGTGACGGGGCCGCGGCCGTCGGTGCTCCGGGCCTCGCCCGCGGGGTCGTCCAGGTAGTACACGGCTCCGGCGGCGGCGAGCAGGGTGCCGGCCACGATGAGGGTCGCCGGCAGCGGAAGCCGCCGCCTCCGGGCCGGCCTGCCGTGGCCCGGACCGGGGCCGGATGCCGGTGCGTGGACCGGTGCGTCGACCGGTGCAGGGACCGGTGCAGGGGCCGGCGCGGATGCGGGCGCCGGCGGCTGTCCGTCGGGCCGGGCTCCGGAATCCGTGCGCGGTCCGGGGAAGGCCGTCCCGGGGGAGTACGGCGCGATGCCCGCCGGGTCCGGCAGCGCGGTGGCCGTCCTGGTGGCCCGGAACGGCGCGGGGGCGGTCCGGGCGCTGTCGCCCCCGGCCGTGCCACCGCCTGCACCCGCGCCGCCGCCCCCGCCTCCGCCGAGCTCCTCCCGGACCTGCCGGGGCAGCCAGCCGTCGGTGAACTCCGGCTGCCCGCAGACCAGGGGGTGCGCCCGCACGGAGGCGATCAGTTCGGCCGGCCGCGGACGGTCCTCGGGACGCTTCGCGAGGCACCACGAGACCAGGCCGTACAGCTCGTGCGGCACCCGGGTGAGGTCGGGATGTTCGTGGACGACCCGGTAGAGGGCGCTGGACTCCGGCCCGTTCCCGAAGGGCGCGATCCCGCAGGCGACGTACGCGGCCAGCGTGCCGAGCGCGAAGACGTCGGTCGCCGGCGTCGCCGGATGGCCGAGCGCCTGCTCGGGCGCCATGAAGGCCGCCGTGCCGATCCGCAGCCCCGTACCGGTCAGTGCGGCGGCGTCGGCCGCCCGGGCGATGCCGAAGTCGATCACCCGGGGGCCGTCCCCCGCGAGCAGCACGTTGGCCGGCTTCAGGTCGCGGTGGACGACGCCCGCCCCGTGGATGGCCTGGAGCGCCTCGGCTATGCCCGCGAGCAGCAGCAGGACCGTGCGGGCCGGCAGCGGCCCGTGCCGCCGTACGACCTCGTGCAGCGAGGGACCGGACACGTACGCGGTGGCGAGCCACGGCGTGGGGTCCTCGACCCCGGAGTCGATCACCTGGGCGGTGAACAGGCCGTGGATCCGGCGGGCGCTGGCCACCTCCTGGGCGAACCGCCGCCGGAACTCGGGATCGGAGGCGAGCTCCCTGCGGACGGCCTTCAGCGCGATGGGGCGGCCGCCGGGCGTATGGGCCAGGTAGACCACGCCCATGCCGCCGGAGCCGAGCCGGGCGTGCAGGCGGTAGCCGCCGATCTCGGCGGGATCGTCTGCGGACAGTGCCGTACGGGCCGGCTGTGCGCCGGAGTGCTGTTCGGACATGCGGTGGCTCTTTCAACGATGCGAGGCGAGACGTGGCAGGGGCCTGCGCGCACATCGTGCCATGAATTGACTGAATTTTCAGTCAGTGCCAGAGTGGGCGACACGCGCCCGCACCACCCGTTCCGCGTCACGGCCCTTCGCGGACGGAGGGCGCACCCTTGTCTCAGGGGCCCGGGACGGTCGGCCCGTGCCGTGCCTCCCGCGCCCGTCCCGGCCGGACGCAGTCGTCCTGCCGGCCCTCGATCGGAGCCCTCCCGTGTCCCACCTGCCCCCCACGCGCCGGACCGCCCTCCGCACCTTCGCCGGGCTCGGCGCCCTCGCCTTCGGGGCCGCCGCCTGCGGCCCTTCGCAGAGCGCCCCGCGCTCCAACGCCCCCGACGGAACCCCCCAGCCGTCCCCGGCCGCCACCGCGCGCCGGCTCGGCGCCGAGTGGGAGAGCCACACCCGCACCTTCATGGCCTGGCCCGCCCTGGACGCGGTCTGGATGGAGGACCTGCGCTCCGTGCGCGAGGACATCGCGCGGATCGCCCGGGCCGTCGGGGGGTACGAGGAGGTCATCATGATGGCCCGGCCCGAGCAGGTGGCCGCGGCGCAGAAGGCCTGCGGCTCCGAGGTCGAGGTGATCCCGCTGGCCGTGGACGACCTGTGGGCCCGCGACACCGTTCCCGTCTTCGTCGAGGAGGAGGGCAAGGTCATCGGTGTCGACTTCAACTTCAACGGCTGGGGCAACAAGCAGGAGCACAAGAACGACGGCCAGGTCGGCCGGCTCCTGCTCCAGAAGTACGGCATCCCCCGGGTCCAGGCCCCGCTGGTCGCCGAGGGCGGCTCCTTCGAGACCGACGGCGAGGGCACCCTGCTGATCACCGAGAGCTCGATCGTCAACGACAACCGCAACCGCGGCAAGAGCCGGGACCAGATCGAGGCCGAGCTCAAGCAGACCCTGGGCGTGCAGACGGTGGTCTGGCTGGCCGGCGTACGCGGCGAGGACATCACCGACGCCCACGTGGACAGCCTCGTACGGTTCGCCGCCCCCGGCGTCGTCCTGCTGGACCGCGCCCACCCGAACACCCCGAAGGACTCCTGGTCCCGCTCGGCGGACCAGGCGAAGGCGGTCCTGTCGAAGGCCACGGACGCCCGCGGCCGGAAGTTCGAGATCATCGACCTGCCGCAGCCCGACCTGGACAAGATCACCGGCGAGGGCGACGACTTCGTGTCGACCTACGCCAACTTCTACGTGGCCAACGACTCCGTCTTCATGCCGAAGTTCGGGGACCGCCAGGCCGACGACCGGGCCCGCGGCATCCTGCAGGAGCACTTCCCCAAGCGGGACGTCGTCCCCGTCACGATCGACACGATCGCCTCGGGCGGCGGCGGCATCCACTGCTCGACCCACGACCAGCCCGGCAAGCCCGCCGCGTGAGCGCAGTGCGGCGCCGCCCGTCCGGGCGGCGCGTCCCCCTGCTCCCGGGACTGCTCCTGCTCGTCATCGTGGCGGCGGTCGGCGTGGGGGCCTGGCTGCAGTTCGGCGAACGCCAGGCCCAGGACACCGTCCACACCACGGGACGGGCCGATCCGGACCGGGTGGACGTCGAGGCCACGATCCAGCGCGTCGACGCCGCCGGGCGCGAACTGGTGCTGCGGGTCCTGGTCACGCCCAGGGGAGCGCTGGCCGAGCCCGACGGGGTCGCACCCGTGGAGGACCTCACCCTCCAGACCTCGGCGGCCACCCGCGACGACCTGACCTTCAAGGCCCACCAGCGCATCGCCGGCCGGGACGTGGCGGTGGCCCTGGACGACGGCTCCGTCACGGACTACCCGTTCGACACCTACGGGGCGGACATCGGATTCGGGGCCGTACTGGGCGAGAAGAAGGTCCCGGTCCGGGTCCTGTTCTCCAACAACGACGTGCTCTTCACGTCCACGGTGGGGGCCTCGACGACGAGCGGCGGCGAGGTCGTCCTCGACGTCGGGCTGGCCCGTTCCAACAGCGTGCTCGTGTTCGCGGTGTTCATGATGATCGCGATGTGGGCGCTGGCCGTGTCCGTCCTCATCGGCGGCTGGTTCCTCGTCACCCGGCGCAAGGGGCTCACCTGGCCCGCCCTCGGCTGGATGGCCGCCACCCTGTTCGCGCTGGCGGCCTTCCGCAACGCCGCCCCGGGCACACCGCCGATCGGCTGCCTGCTCGACTACCTCGCCTTCCTCTGGGCGGAGATCCTCATCGCGTTCTGCCTGATCACCGTGGTGGTCATGGGGATGAGGGTCGAGTCCCGCGCGGAGCCTCCGGCCGAGGGGGCGGGCGGGCCCGAGGCGCAGCCTCCGGTGGAGGGTCCGGGGCCCGGCGCCGCCCGGTAGCCCGGCGGGCGGTACCGGGACGCCGGTGCCGGGCGGCCGCGGGGGCATTCGGGTGGCCCGCCGCGGCCGGACCGCGCGACGCGCGGGACGGGCGCCGCGGGCGCCGTACCGTGCTGAGCATGACGCTCCAGAGCGACCGGGCCGGACAGGCCGACCAGACGGGGCCTGCCGGACCGCGCGAGCCGGTCACGCGGCGCGCTCCGGCCGGGGACGTCGACCGGATCGCGGCACTCGTACGGATCGCGGCACTCGTTCGGGACGCGGACCCCGGGGCCGGCTGGGCCGTCGGCGGCGCGGACGGCCCGGACGGCCCGGACGCGGTGGTGGAGGCCGACGTAGGGGCCGGCGGTCGAGCCGAGGTCGGCGATCGAGCCGGGGCCGAAGCCCCGGCCGGAGGCCCGGCCGCCGCTCCCGATGCGAGCGGGCTGGCGGGTGTGCTGGCCGTCTGGCCCGTCATCGGGATGCTCGTGGACGCGGGGGAGCTTGCCCTGCACACCCCGCTCACCGCCTACGGGGCGGGCGACGGCCTGCCCGCCGGAACCACCGCGCACCATCTGCTCACCCACGGCCCCGGGGTGTCGCCCGCGCTCACCGGGCTCGCCGAGCGGCTGTGCGGCAGCCCCCTCGCGGGGGTCGCCGCCGACCGGATCTGGGCACCGCTCGGCATGACCCGGACGGGATTCGCCCCCGACGGGACCCTGCGCGCGTCCGCCGCCGACCTCGGCCGGTTCCTGAGCCACCTCCTCGCCCCGGCGGGCGGACCCGTCAGCCCGGCCTGGACCGCGCAGTCGCTCCGCATCCGCACCGGCGAACTGCTACCCGCCCGGGGCCTCCTCTGGCACCCCGGCGCGCACGGCTCCTGGTCCCACGGCGACGGCCCGGCCCTGTGGATCTCCCCGCGCGGGCGGCGCTGGGCGGCCCTCCTCCCCGCCGCCCCGTCGGCCCCGCTCCGTACCGCGTTCCGTGACGCGGTCTTCGCCTGAACTCCGATCCGGTGCAACGCCGTTGTATCTTCGGAGTTCGATGAAGAAGACCCGGCAGAAGGACCCTGACGTACCCGGTCCGCAGAGTCCCTGGGACGAGATCACCCCCGGCCTGTGGATGGGCGGCCACTACTGGACCGACCCGGCCGGGGAGCTGCGGCCGGTCGTCGTCGGAGCCGAGTTCGACCTCGTCATCAGCCTCTTCACCCGCCCGGGCCACGGCCCCGACCCGGTCGTGGAACACCTGGTCGGCGAGATGCCCGACGCCCCGCTCACGGGCGCGCAGCTGCACACCGTCCTCCGCCTCGCCGCAGCCGCCCGCGCGGCCCTCGACGCCGGACGGCGGATCCTGGTGCGCTGCCATTCCGGTTACAACCGCTCCGGCCTGGTCGTCGCCCAGTGCCTCGTCGACGGCGGCCTCGCACCGGCCGCCGCCATCGGCCTCGTCCGCCTCGGACGCTCCCCCTGGGCCCTGCACAACGAGACCTTCACGGACTACCTCGCCGCCGGTCCGGAGGTCGCCGCGCTGCTCGTCGACCTCGATCCCGGTGCGGGCCCCGATTCCGGCCCCGATTCCGGTCCCGACCCCGAACCGCGCACCCCGGCCCGTCCGTAGCCCGCCCGTACCCCCCTCGTGGTCCTCGGAGCGCGGACCCGGGACGGTCGACGTACGGTGAGCGCGAGATCACCGAACGTCGACTCCAGGCTGCGCGGAGGTACACACATGCGTACGGCCCACGAGACCGCCCGCGATGCGCGCACGCCACCGGCCCCGGCCGCGGAGGCGCCCGTATGACGGCGCGGGCGGGGCGCGGCGAGAGCGCCCGGTTCGCCGCCGCCCACACCCTGCCCGCCCTGGTACGGGGCTTCGTGAGCGCCCGCCCCCGTGCGGTGCGCGGGCACGCGGGCCCGGACCGGCCCCGCTGGTCCGCAGCCACCCTGCGGGCGCTGCGCGAGCGGCACGGCGGGGCTCCCGTGCTCGTACGGGGGCTGACCGGCACCGTCCTGCTCATCCTCGATCCGCAGGACATCCGGCAGTTCTACGCCGAACCCGTCGGCTCCGCGGTCCGGCCCGCCGCCGGCCCGGACGGCTGCGCCCACGCCGGGCTCCACGCCGAGCGGCGCGCGGTCGACGACTCCGTGCTCGCCGCGGGGCTGGCCGTGCACCCCTCGTGCGGGGCGATCCTCTCGGTCCTCACCGACGAGGCCCGGCGCCTGACGGCGGGCGGCTCCCTCGAACTCGCCCGCGTCCGGCACTCCGTGGCCCGCGCGGCCCGGCGCATCGTCCTCGGCGACGCTGCCGCGGAGGACGCGGAACTCGGCCGCCGGCTCGGGCGCTTCCACGAGAGGGCCGGCGCGCGCATCGCCGCGTACGCCGAGCTCGCCGAGCCGCACACCCTCATCGGGCGGGCCCGCCGCCACGCGGAGCCCTGCTGCGGGCCGGTCGGGCCGGACCGGGTCGGGCCGGACCCGGTCGGGCAGGTCCGCCAGTGGCTGGCGGCCTTCGACCTCGTCCCCGGCGTCCTGCTGCGCACCCTGCTGCTCCTCGGCGCGCACCCGGCCGAACAGGACGCCGTCGCCGCCGAGGCCCGGGCCGCCGGATGGGCGCAGGGCGCCGCCCAGGGCGCGCTGCCCCGGCTGCGGGCCTGCGTCCGGGAATCGCTGCGCCTCTATCCGGCCGTGCCCGACCTGATACGGATCACCCGGGCCGAGACCGAATGGCGGGGCGTGCGGCATCCCGCCGGGACCTGCGTGGTGCTGCCCGTGCTGTTCCACCAGCGCGACCCCGAACACGTGCCCGCCGCGCACGTCTTCGTACCCGGCCGGTGGGCCTCGCGCGAAGCGGACCGGGACGTCCGGATGGCCCCCTTCAGCCATGCCGGCGGACGCTGCCCCGGTGAACAGCTCGGGCTGCTGGTCACCGCGGCGCTCTGCGCGGAGGTGCTGCGCGGACACCGGGTCCGGTCCGTCCGGCCCGTGCTCGACCCCCACGGCCCGCTCCCCGCGGCCCTGGACCCGCAGGGCATCCGCCTGCGCCTGACCCGCCGCTGACCCCACCACCGGCCCCGCCCGCACCCCGGCGGTGCCACGGATCCGGCCCGCCCGCCCTGCCTGCCAGCCTGTTTGCCTGCCTACTTGTCTGCCGAGCTGTTCGTTCCGCCCCGTCCTGCCCGATGTTCATCCGACCCGACGAGGAATCCATGTCCGACGCCGCGACCCCCGGGACCTCCGCGACCACCGACCCGGACGCCGATCAACTGGGCGCCCTGTGCCGGGAACTGGCCGAGGCGGCCGACGCCGTCGGCGAAGCCGCCCGCTACGCCTCCCGGCTCGCCCTCGGCTCCCGGCTGCCGGTCACCGCGCTGGGCCGCGGCAGCCGCCGCCGCGCGGCCTGGCGTACGCTGCTGCGCGCCCTCGCCGACCCGGACGGACTCGGCTGGGCCGCGCGGGGGCGGGGCGTGGCCCGGGCCGGGTGGCTCGCGGGGGTCTTCACCGGCCGGGAGAGCCTCGCCGTCAGCCTCGCGGTGTGCGGGCTCAAGGGCCGGATCCGGGCCGAGAGCACCCGTAACCCGGCGAGGTCCGCCGACCCGGCCGCCGCCGAGTTGTTCCTCGCGGTGGAGGAGGACCGGCAGGCGGACGCCGTCCGGGCGTTCCGCGAGCTCGTGCGCCACCGCGGTGAAGGACCCGCCTTCGCGCTGCTGAACCCCTCCTTCGCCGACATCCTGGCCTGGAACGCGCTGACCGACGACAACCCGTTCAACGACCACGCCGGCTGGCAGGTCGCCACCGGCAGGGCCGTCGCCGCCGAGCCGCTCCTCGGGATCGGCGCCGCCCTGCGGGCCTTCTTCGACCGGGGACCCGCCTGCTCCGAGCCGGGCAGCCGCCTCCTCGCCGAACTGGACACCACCGGAACCCCGGCCGGGTACCGCGGCAATGCCGACCGGATCGGCGGGTCCCCGGGCGCGGTCCTGCTCCAGCAGGTCGTGGGCCCGGACGAGGTCGAGCGGTGCGTGCTCCAACTCGCCGGACCGCCACCGGAGTCCGGCCGCGCGGACGCCCCGTACGAGGAGCCGGCCGCGCACGTCCGGGACGTGGCCGCGACCGTACGCCGCCTCGTGCCGTCCGGCACCGAACTCGCCCTGCTCGGCCACGGTCCGGGTGCCCGGACGGCCGGACGGCTGGCCGCGAGCCGGGAGTTCACCTCCGTCTACCGGGTCACCTGGGTGGGTTCCGGCCCCGAGCCGGGTCCGGCGGCGGCCCTCGCCGCCTTCGGGGGCCGGGTCACCGGCAGCCACCTCGTGCGGCTGCCCGGCCACCCCGACGTCTACGTTCCGGGGCGGCCCCAGTGACGGACACCGCCGGGCCCGCGCCCCGGTCCGAGACCCCGACGGCCCCGGCCGAGGGCCTGCGCGCCCACTCGGCCGCCCTGCGTTCGCACGCCGAGCGGCTCCGCCGCGCCGCCGGAGACCTGCGCTGGCAGGGCCCGGGGGGCGACGCCTTCCGCGCAGAGGTGGAGTCCCTGGCCGACCGCTGCGCCACCGCGGCGGGCGGCTTCGACCTGGCGGCGGCCCAACTGGCCTGCCCCGGGTCCCGGGAGGGGACGCGGGGCAGGCACCGGCGGACCGGCTGACCGGAAACCGGCGGGGACGCGGCGGCGGAGCGGGCGGCGGCGGTCGGTCAGAGGACCAGTGACAGCAGCAGGACGAAGCCCAGGCCGACCACCGAGATGATGGTCTCCATCACCGACCAGGTCTTCAGGGTCTGGCCGACCGTCATGCCGAAGTACTCCTTCACGAGCCAGAACCCGGCGTCGTTGACGTGGCTGAAGAACAGCGACCCCGCTCCGATGGCGAGCACCAGCAGGGCGGTCTCCGTGGAGGACATGCCCGCCGCGAGCGGGGCCACCAGGCCGGCCGCGGAGATGGTGGCGACCGTGGCCGAGCCCGTCGCCAGGCGGATGGCCACCGCGATGAGCCAGGCCAGCAGGAGGGTGGGTATCGCCCAGTTCTCGGACAGGTCCGTGATCATCTGGCCGACGCCCACATCGATCAGCGTGGCCTTGAAACCGCCGCCCGCACCCACGATCAGCAGGATGCCCGCGATCGGGGCCAGCGACTTCTCCACCGTCACGGACAGCCGCGCCTTGGTGAAGCCGGCCGCCCGGCCGAGGGTGAACATGCCCACGAGCACCGCCGCGAGCAGCGCGATCAGCGGTGAGCCCGCCACGTCGGTGACCCGCTGGACCGCGTTGGCCGGGTCGTTGACCACGATGTCGACCAGGGCCTTCATCAGCATCAGGACCACCGGCAGCAGCACGGTGAAGACCGTCGCCCCGAAGCTCGGGCGGCGCTCCAGCTCCGCCGAGGGCCGCTCCGGGATCATGTGCTCGGGCGCCGGGATGTCCACCCACCGGGCCGCGTACCGGGAGAACACCGGGCCCGCGATGACGACGGTGGGGATGGCGACGAGCACGCCGAGCGCGAGCGTGAGGCCGAGGTTGGCGTCGAGGGCGTCGATGGCGACCAGTGGCCCGGGGTGCGGCGGGATCAGCCCGTGCATCACGGACAGGCCGGCCAGCGCGGGGATGCCGATCCGCATGAGCGAGTAGTTGCCCCGCTTGGCCACCAGCAGGACCACCGGGATCAGCAGCACGATGCCGACCTCGAAGAAGAGCGGGAGGCCGATCACCGAGGCGATCAGCACCATCGCCCACGGCATGGCCCGGCCCTTGGCGCGGGCCAGGATGGTGTCCACGATCTCGTCCGCGCCGCCCGAGTCGGCGAGCAGCTTCCCGAGGATCGCGCCGAGCGCGATGAGCACCCCGACGCCCGCGACGGTGGCGCCGAGCCCGGCCGTGAAGCTGGAGACGGTCTTGGCCAGGGGGGCGCCGGCGAACACCCCGAGGGCGAGCGAGCCGAGCGTCAGCGCCAGGAAGGCGTGCAGCTTGAGGCGCGTGATGAGCAGGACGATGACGGCGATGCCCGCGAGGACGGCTATCCCCAGCTGGGTGTTGCCGGCCGAGGTGATCGGCTCGGTGGCGGCCGCTGCCAGAGTCTCGACGCTGAGACTGGTCACGGTGACGGTTCCTTCGTTGTTGCGTGCGGGGCAGGGTGGACGGGGGCGAGGTCCGGGCTTCGGGCTCCGGGCTTCGGGGGGCGTGCCCGGGCGGTTACGCGACCGGGGCCGGGAGGCGGCGCAGGGCGGCCAGCGCCCGCGCGGTGATCTCCTCCGGGGTTCCGGACACGTCGACGAGGACGCCGAGTTCGTCGCGCTGGAGCGGCTCCAGGGCGGCGAACTGCGAATCCAGCAGCGTGGTGGGCATGAAATGTCCCTTGCGCGCGGCCATGCGCTCCTCGATCAGCGGCCGGTCGCCGGTGAGGTGGACGAAGACCGTGTCCGGCGTGACGGCCCGGAGCCGGTCCCGGTAGGCCCGCTTGAGGGAGGAGGCGGAGATGACCCCGCCGCCGACCCGGGCCCGGTTGCGCATCCACTCGCCGATCGAGTCCAGCCAGGGCCAGCGGTCCGCGTCGTCCAGGGGGACGCCGGCGGACATCTTGGCGACGTTGGCCGCCGGGTGGAAGGCGTCGCCCTCCGCGTAGGGGAGGGCGAGCGCGTCGGCGAGCAGCCGGCCCACGGTCGTCTTTCCCGTCCCGGCCACGCCCATCACCACAATGACGCGCGTCATCGCGCACCTCGTTTTCGTTTCTTCGTTGTACTTGTCCCCGTTGACATCGGCCCGGAAGGCCTGGGCACCACTGAAACGCATTACGTAGTACTTATTCAAGAGCTATTCGGTAAAACGTCACATCTTTTGTCTCTCCGGGCGTCACCGTACGCTTACGCCATGACCACTGAAGGGCCGGGCGGACCGGGCGCAACGGGCGAGCCGGGCGGGCCGGGCGGCCAAGGGCTCCACGCCCACGTACTGGACACGATCGGCCTGGCGATCACGGCGGGGGAGCACCCGCCCGGCAGCGTGCTGCGCACCGACGAGATCGCCGAACGCTTCGGCGCCTCGCGCACCGTGGTCCGCGAGGTGGTCCGGGTACTGGAATCGATGCAGTTGGTCGAGTCCCGCCGCCGGGTCGGCGTCACCGTCCGCCCCACCGAGGAGTGGAACGTCTACGACCCGCGCGTCATCCGCTGGCGCCTCGCCGGCGCGGACCGCCCGCGGCAGTTGCGCTCCCTCACCGTGCTGCGCTCGGCCATCGAACCGGTCGCGGCCGGACTCGCGGCGCTCCGGGCCACCCCGGAGCAGTGCGCCGATCTCACCGAGGCGGCCCTGGGCATGGTCCGCACCTCACGCGGCCACCAGCTCGACGGGTACCTCCACCACGACATCGCCTTCCACCGGATCGTGCTCAACGCCTCCGGCAACGAGATGTTCGCGCGGCTCGGCGATGTCGTCGCCGAGGTCCTGACCGGGCGCACCCGGCACGCGGTGATGTTCCACGACCCCGACCCGGCGGCCGTCACCCTGCACGTACGGGTGGCCGAGGCCGTACGGGAGGGGGACGCGGCCGGCGCGGAGGCGCTGACGCGGCAGATCGCGGTGGGCGCGCTGGAGGAACTGGACGTGCTCGCACCCTAGGCGGCGGGGGCCGGGCAAGATCCGAAAGAGACGGCCTAGTCGCGTACCGGGGCGGTCGCCGGGGGACGGGCGTCGGTGCCGGCCGCGCCCAGGCCCGCGAGGAGGCGCAGTCCGTCCTCGGCGGGGGTGCCGGGGGCCGCGGACAGGACCAGCAGTTCCATGCCCGACTCGCCGGGCAGCCCGAAGTTCTCCTGGTGCAGTTCCAGCAGCCCGATCAGCGGGTGGCGGTACGCCCTGCGGCCGTGGGTGCGGGCGCGCACGTCCGCGCGGGCCCACAGGCGGCGGAACCGCTCGCTGCCCATCGCCAGTTCACCGATGAGCGAGGCCAGCTTGGGGTCCTCGGGGTACTGGCCGGTGGCCAGGCGCAGGTGCCCGACCACGTCGAGGGTGCAGTGCTCCCAGTCCGCGTAGAGGCCGCGCTCGGCCTCCTCCAGGAAGAGGTTCCGGGCGATGTTCAGGCCCGGCATCGGCCGGCCGAAGAGGAGCCCGGCGAGGGCGTTCCCGGCGAGCACGTCCAGACGGTGGTTCATGATCAGCGCGGGCGCGCCGGCGACGAGGTCGAGGACGCGCAGCACTTCCGGTCGGATCCGCCCGCCCGGCGCCTTCGCACGGCGGCGGCGCTGCCGGGCGAGCCGGTAGAGGTGCTCCCGCTCGGTCTCGTCGAGGCCGAGGACGCGGGCGAGCGCGTCGAGCACCTGCTCGGACGGCTGGGTCGCGCGGCCCTGCTCCAGGCGCACGTAGTAGTCGACGCTCACACCCGACAGGTGCGCGACCTCCTCGCGGCGCAGGCCTTCGACCCGGCGGCGGCTGTCGGTGGGTATGCCGACGGCCGCCGGGTCGACCCGTGCGCGCCGGGTCCGCAGGAAGCCAGCAAGATCGTCCATGGGGCCCAGTATGGCCGCGGCGACGCCCGCGAGGGTGGCCCTGCCGGTACCAGGAAGCCCGGTCCGACGGAAGGCGCGCCCCTGAACGGCGGGCGCGGCGGGGCCCAGGATCGAGGCATCCGATCCCGAGTCCCGAGGAGTTCCCGTGAAGACGCTCATCGTCTACGCCCACCCCGAGCCGAAGTCGCTCAACAGCTCGCTGAAGGACCTGGCGGTGTCCACGCTCGAGGGCGCCGGGCACGAGGTGCGGGTGAGCGATCTGTACGCCATGAACTGGAAGGCGGTCGTGGACGCCGAGGACTACGGCCCCCACGCCTCGAGCCCGCTGAAGGTCGCGCTGGACTCGGGCCGGGCCTTCGACGCCGGGGCGCTCACCCCGGACGTGCTCGCCGAGCAGGAGAAGCTGCTGTGGGCCGACACGGTCATCTTCCAGTTCCCGCTGTGGTGGTACACGATGCCCGCGATCCTCAAGGGCTGGGTGGACCGGGTGTTCACCTACCGCTTCGCGTACGGCGTCGGCGAACACAGCGACACCAAGTACGGGGAGCGCTTCGGCGAAGGCATCCTCGCGGGCCGCAGGGCCCTGCTGTCGGTGACCACCGGTGGCCCGGAGTCGCACTACTCCGCCCGCGGGATCAACGGCCCCATCGACGACCTGCTGTTCCCGATCCACCACGGGATCCTCTACTACCCCGGCATCGAGCCGCTGCCGCCGTTCGTGCTGTACGGCACCGACCGGATGAGCGGCGAGGACTACGCGGTCGTGGCCAAGGCGTGGGTGGAGCGGCTGCTCACCCTGGAGTCGACCGAACCCATCGCCTTCCGGCGGCAGAACTTCGGCGACTACGAGATCCCCTCGCTGCACCTGAAGGAGGGGCTGGAGCCGGCGGGGCGCGGGGGGTTCGGGCTGCACGTTCGGTGACCGCTGGCCGCGGGGTGGACTGGTCGGGCTGACCGGGCTGACCCGGTTGGTCGGACACGTTGGTCTGGCCGGACGGGTCAGTCTGGCCGGTGGGCCGGTGGGTTGGGTGGGCTGGTGTAGCTCGTAGGGCTGTGGGTTGGGCGGGCTGGTGTAGCTCGTGGGGCTGGTGGGTTCGTCGGGTCGGGCCCGGATTGGCGGTCGGCCGGGGTGGGGGTGCGGGTGCCCCCGCCGTCCGGCGTACCGGTACCGCGTGTCGTTGGACCAACTCGTTGACGCTGCGGCGGCATGAGCGCTTTTGATCTTCGTCGGATGCCCTTCCGGGAGATGCTCCCCCTCGCTTCGGCCGGAGCAGACGACCATCATTTCCGTGCGGCGAAGGGGTACTCGCATGTCTTCCACAGCAAGAACCGGACGAAGGGCCCGGCTGGCCGGCGGCCTCGTACTGCCAGTGGCCGTGGCACTGGGCGGATTCACGGTCCCGGCGGTGGCCTCCGGCGGTGGCAAGGTGTCGGCCGTTGAGGCCGGTGTGCCGTCTTCGGACGGTGGTGCGGCGCCGGGGTCCGGGAAGGGCGTGGCGCTGGAATCTGGTCAGGGCGAGGTTTCGGAGTCCGGGGAGGGCGCGGCCTTGGATTCCGGGAGGGTCGTGGCTTCGGGGTCCGGTGGTGGTGCGGTGCCGGTCACCGTCGCGGTCGGTGTGCCGTCTTCGGGTGGCGGTGTGGTGACGGAGAACGGGAGGGGTGCGGCGCTCGGCTCCGGGCGGGGTGGGGTCGGGGACGTGGGTGTGGTGGCGGGGGAGTTCGTCGGTGGGGGCGGCTCCCGTGAGCGGAGCGTCCCGCAGGCGGCGTACGCGCCTTCGGTGTCCGGCGTGCCGAGTGCCCCGCGGTCGACGCGCGCCGGCCGTGCGACGGAGGCGGGACCCGGCGGGCCCGGCGTCAACTGTGGGCGGCAGCGCGCCGAGGCGGTCCCGGAGGGCGGCCACCCGTGCCCCGCTCCCGCCGGGGCCCAGGGTCCACGGGGTCCCAAGGGCGCCAAGGGGGAGAAGGGCGGCTCCGGGCCCAAGGGCGACGCGGGCCCGCCGGGTCCCAGGGGCGAGCCGGGCGTGAAGGGCAACGCCGGTGCCAAGGGTGATGCGGGGCCGCCGGGACTCCAGGGTGCGCCGGGCGAGAGGGGGAGCGCCGGGCCCAAGGGTGATGCCGGGACGCCCGGTGCCAAGGGCGAGCAGGGCCAGAAGGGGCTCGCCGGGCCCAAGGGGGACCGGGGGGCCGTCGGGCGCAAGGGTGACCCGGGCCCCAAGGGGGACGTCGGACGGACCGGAGACGTCGGGGCGGCCGGGCCGCAAGGACAGCAGGGACCCGCGGGTCCGGCCGGGCCGGCGGGCACGCAGGGGCTGCCCGGGCTTCCCGGCACCGCGGGCCCGCAGGGGTTCGCGGGACCGCCCGGACGGCAAGGTGCCCCGGGCCCGACCGGTGCGACCGGGCCGCTCGGCCCGCTGGGCCTGGTGGGACCGCAGGGGGTGCCCGGCCCGGTCGGGCCCTGCGCCTCGGTGGACAACCAGATGCCCAACAACTCCGAGGAGTTCGCGCTCGTCCTCAAGGACGGCAAGACCTACCTCGGCCGCCGCGCCCGCGATATGGCGGGCCAGTGGGGCGACTTCAGCTGGACCGACCTCACCGTGGCACCGGTCACGGGCTACCCCGCCGACGTCTGCACCGTCGCCCTGGCCATCCAGGGCAACGACGTGAAGGTCAAGGCCATCACCAAGACGGGCACGCTCTACCACACCCACTGCGGGACCAACGGGCGTGCCGTCACCTGTGACGCACCCTGGGCGCCCGTGCATCCACAGCCCGGAACGGTCCCGCCCCCGCCGCCGGCGGCCTGACCCGGGACCCGGCCCCGGAGCGGCCGCCCCGGAGTGACCGCCCGACGGCACCCGCCCCGTACGCCACACTGGGCGGGTGTTGGGACATGACGACGGGTACGAGGCCGCGGACTCCGCCTCCTTCGTGGGGCGGACCGATGAACTGGCCGCACTCGAACGGGCTTTGCGTGAGGACCGGCTGATCACCCTGACCGGCCCGGGCGGCGTCGGCAAGACCCGCCTGGCCCGCCGTGCGGCCGACCTCGCGGGGGCGGCAGGCGCGGGCGAAGGCGCCGGCGCGACCCGGCCCGCCGAGGCGACCGGGTCCGCCGGCCGGGCGGACGCCCCCAGTCCGGCTGCCCCCACCGGTCCGGCCGCCCCCGCCGGTCCGTCCGGCGCTGCCCTTCCGGCGGACGTTGCTGGTCCGACTGGTGCTGCGCGTCGAACGGACGCTGCCGGTCCGGCCGGTGCTGCCACTCCGGCCGGTGCGGCCCGTCCGACCGGTGCTGTCGCCCCGGCGGACGCCGCCCCTTCGGACGGTCCCGGGCGGTCCGTGGGCTCCGCCGTCCCATCGGGGCTCTTCCCCGATGGGGTGCACTGGGCCGACCTCTCGCCGCTGCCCGACGAGCGGCTGCTCGTGGCCACCGTGGCCGATGCGCTGGACCTCGCCGATCACACCGCCCGTACCCCGGCCGCAGCGGTGCGGCAATGGATCGGCGGGCGCCGGATGCTCCTCGTGCTGGACTGCTGCGAGCACCTGGTGGCCGCCGTACGGGACCTCGTACGGGAGCTGCTCGACGCCGCCCCGCACCTCGTCCTGCTGGTCACCAGCAGGCAGCCGCTCGGCCTCGCGGACGAACGCGTCCTGGACGTCGGCCCGTTGCCGCACGCCGTGGACCCGTTCGGCGCCGAGGAGGCCCTCGCCCTGTTCACCCGGCGGGCCGCCGCTGCCGCCCCCGGGCAGGCGCCGCCCTGGACCGAGGCCCGGCTCGCGGCCGCCCGCTCCGTGTGCGCCCGCCTCGAGGGCATCCCCCTCGCGCTGGAACTGGCCGCCGCTCAGTTGACCGACCACACCATCGAGGAGCTGGCCGTCCGGCTGGCCCGCAGGATCGGCCCGCTGTCCGCACCCGCACCCGCACCCGCACCGGCCCCCGGCCCCGTCCCCGGCCGGCCACCGCGCCACCGCGCGCTGCGCACCGCCATCGGCTGGAGCCACGAGTGGTGCGCACCGCGCGAACGGCTGCTGTGGCTCCGGCTGTCCGTGTTCGGGGGAGCCTTCGACCCGGCGGCCGCACGCGCCGTGTGCTCCGCCGCCCCCCTCACCGAGACGGACGTCCCCCCGCTGCTCGACGCCCTGGTCGCCAAGTCCGTCGTACGCCGGGGCGCGGACGGCTCGTACCGGATGCTGGACACGATCCGGGAGTACGGGGCCATGTGGCGCGACGAGGCCGGGGAGCGCGAGGCGCTGCGGGAGGCGCACGCCGGGTACTTCACCGAGCTCGTGCGCGCCGCCGAACGGGACTGGCTCGGCCCCGCCCAGCGGATCGGGTACCGGCGCGTCGAGGCGGTGCACGGAGACCTGTGCGCGGCCCTCGACCACTACCTGGTCACCGCCCCGGACCGGGCCCTGGACCTGGCCGCCCGGGCCGGCTTCTACTGGGCCTGCTGCGGCCACCTGCACGCCGCGCGCGGCTACCTGGAGCGGGCGCTGG
Source organism: Streptomyces sp. GL_141 (assembly GCF_057834385.1). Lineage (NCBI taxonomy): Bacteria > Bacillati > Actinomycetota > Actinomycetes > Kitasatosporales > Streptomycetaceae > Streptomyces > Streptomyces sp. GL_141. The sequence goes on along the minus strand of NZ_CM174402.1, from coordinate 443,601 downwards.
CCGCCGCACGGCCCGAGGAGGTGGCCCCGCGGATCCGGGTGCGCGCCCTGTGGGCCCTCGGGGTGACCCTGCTGCTCCAGGGCGAACACGAGCAGGCCCACCGGATCGCCGTCGGCTGCGAAGCCCTGGCCGCGGGGCTCGACGGGGACTCCGGCCCGGCGCTCGACGCCGCGTACCTGCTGGGCCTGAGTCACCTGCTGGCCGGGCGGCCGCTGGCCGCGCGGATCGTCTCCGACAACGCCCTGGAGGCCTTCCCCGGCACGCCCTTCGACTCGGGGCCCCGGATCCGCTGCCACCTCGTACGGGTCTTCGCGCTCACCGGCACGGGCCTGTTCACCGACGCCCGGGACGAGGCCGAACTGCTGCGCGCCGGCTGCGCCGAGCGGGGCGAACACTGGACCCGGGCCTACGCCGACTACCAACTGGCCCTGATCTGCCTCTTCGAGGGCCGCCCCGCCGAGTCCGCCGTCCACGCCCGCGCCATGCTGGAGAGCAAGCGGGAACTGGGCGACAGCTTCGGCACGGCCCTGGGCCTCGACCTGCTCGCGGCGGCCCGCGCGGCGACCGGAGACGGGGCCGGCGCGGCGCGCGCGTACGGCACCGGCCACGCCTACTGGCAGGCGGTCGGCCACCCGCAGCGCGGCACGCCAGAACTGGCCTCCGTACGGGAGGAGTTCGAGCGCACGGCGCGCGGGGCACTGGGCGACCAGGCGTACGAGGCGGCCTTCCGCGAGGGCCTGCGGCACGGCCACGCCCTGCGCACCCGGCCCCGCCCGTACGAGAGTTGAGCCCGGCCCTCAGCCCGCCGTGGCCGTGCGTGGGGTGGTCTGCTGGACGGCCCAGCCGTTGCCGTCGGGGTCGGAGAAGTAGACGAAGGACCCCCAGGGCATGTCCTCGATCTCCGTCACCTCGATGCCCCGGCCCTTGAGATCGGCGAAGGCCTCCTCGATGTCCGCGACCACGACCTGCATGTTGTCCAGCGACCCCGGTGTCATCCGGGTCAGGCCCCTGCCGATGGCGATCGAACAGGCCGAGCCCGGCGGGGTCAGCTGGACGAAGCGGATCTCCTCGCTGACCGTGATGTCGTGGTCGGCGTGGAAGCCGATGCGTTCGTAGAAGGCCTTGGCCCGGTCGATGTCGGTGACCGGTACGGCGACCAGTTCCAGCTTGATGTCCATCGGCTTCTCCTGACTCCGGTGTCCCAGTGCTTGCGGGGGCCGGTGCCGGCGCCCCGCTGGCCATCATCCGCCGGAGACCGCCGCCGCGCCGCCCGGAACGGCCCGCGCCGCCGGCGTGTCCCCGTCCGGACCGGCCGCCGCGAACTGGGTGCGGTACAGCTCCTCGTACCGTCCGCCCACCGCCAGCAGCTCGGCGTGGGTGCCGCGTTCCACGATCCGGCCGTCCTCCACCACCAGGATCAGGTCGGCGGCCTGCACCGTCGACAGCCGGTGCGCGATCACCACGGCGGTCCGGCCCGACAGGGCCTCGGCCAGGGCCTCCTGGACGGCCGCCTCCGAGGTGGAGTCCAGATGGGCGGTCGCCTCGTCCAGGATGACCACCCGCTGGCCGGCCAGCAGCAGCCGGGCGATGGTCAGCCGCTGGCGCTCCCCGCCCGAGAGCCGGTAGCCGCGCTCGCCGACGACCGTGTCCAGCCCGTCCGGGAGCGAGGCGACCAGCCCGTCCAGCCGGGACCGGCGCAGGGCCTCCCAGATTTCCTCCTCCGCCGCCTCCGGGCGGGCCAGCAGCAGGTTGGCCCGTACCGACTCGTGGAAGAGGTGGCCGTCCTGCGTGACCATGCCCAGCGTCTCGCGGATGGAGTCCGCGGTGAGGTCCCGTACGTCGACCCCGCCGAGGCGCACCGCGCCCGCGTCCGTGTCGTACAGCCGGGGCAGCAACTGCGCGATGGTCGACTTGCCGGCGCCCGACGAGCCGACCAGGGCGATCATCTGCCCGGGGTCGGCCCGGAAGGACACCTCGTGCAGTACCTCGGTGCCGCCCCGCGCGTCGAGGGTCGCGACCTCCTCCAGGGAGGCGAGGGACACCTTGTCGGGGGAGGGGTAGCCGAAGGAGACCCGGTCGAACTCGACCGCCACCGGACCCTCGGGCACCCGGCGGGCGTCCGGCTTCTGGGAGATCAGCGGCTTCAGGTCGAGGATCTCGAAGACCCGCTCGAAGCTGACCATCGCGCTCATCACCTCCACTCGCGCCCCGGCGAGCGCGGTCAGCGGCGCGTACAGCCGGGTCAGGAGCAGGGCGAGCGCGACCACCGAGCCCGCGTCCAGGGTGCCGGCGAGCGCGTAGTGGCCGCCGAGTCCGTACACGAGCGCCAGGGCCAGCGCGGAGACCAGCGTGAGGGCGGTGATGAAGGCCGACTGGGCCATCGCCGTCCGGATCCCGATGTCACGCACCCGGGCGGCGCGCGCCGCGAACTCCGCCGACTCCTCGTCGGGCCGTCCGAACAGTTTGACGAGCGTGGCGCCCGGCGCCGAGAACCGCTCGGTCATCTGCGTGCCCATCGAGGCGTTGAGCGCCGAAGCCTCCCGCTGCAGGGCCGCCATCCGTACGCCCATCCGGCGGGCGGGCAGCACGAACACCGGCAGCAGTACGAGGGCCAGCAGGGTGATCTGCCAGGAGATGCCCAGCATCACGGTCAGGGTCAGCAGCAGCGTCACGGTATTGGACACCACTCCCGACAGGGTGTTGCTGAACGCCCGCTGCGCGCCGATCACGTCGTTGTTGAGCCGGCTGACCAGCGCCCCGGTGCGGGTCCGGGTGAAGAACGCCACCGGCATCCGCTGCACGTGGTCGAAGACCGCCGTCCGCAGATCCAGGATCAGCCCCTCGCCGAGGGTGGAGGAGAGCCGGCGCAGTACCAGCCCCAGCCCCGCCTCGGCGACCGCGATCAGCGCGATCAGCAGCGCGAGGCGGGTGACCGTACCGCCTTCGCGGCCCTCGACGATCGTGGTGACCACGCGGCTCGCGAGCACCGGGGTGGCCACCGCGAGCAGCGCGGTCACCACGCTGAGGAGGAGGAAGAACGTCAGCCCGCGCCGGTGCGGGCGGGCGAAGGCGGCGATCCGGCGCAGGCCGGCCCGCGAGAGCGGGCGCCGGTCCTGCTGGGCGTTGATCGCGCTGTGGAGCGAGGTCCAGGCGGTGACTTCCATATCCATGAGCCGAACGCTAGGACCTCAAGCAAACTTGAGGTCAAGGGGCGGAGGGCTCGTGGGTGAACGGAAACGGGTTCGACCCGTCAGTCGAGGCAGAAGATGTTGTCCTCGGGATCGGCCATCACGATGATCCCTTCGTTCTCCTCGTCGGACTCCAGGCGGTACAGCCGCTTCGCGCCCAGCTCCTCCAGCCTGGCCGCCGCCGCCTCCAGCTCGGCCATCCGCTCGTCCCCCTTCAGGCCGGGTGCCGAGCGCACGTCCAGGTGCAGGCGGTTCTTCGCCTCCGTCTTGGCCTCCGGGACCCTCTGGAAGTAGAGCCGCGGCCCCTTGCCGTCCGGATCCGAGGCGGCCGCCCAGTCGGCGGAGCCCCCCGGCTGGACCCGATAGCCCAGTGCCTGCGCCCAGAAAGCCGCCTGCGCGCCCGGATCGGCGCAGTCGTACGTCACCTGGATTTCCTTGGCCATGTGGCCTCCGACCATTCGAAACTCGTTCACCGGTACCCGTTGGCACCAGCGCAGGACGATAGTGGATCAACCCTCACTCGTACGAGGGATTTTCGTGGCCCTCGTGCCTGTCGGTGCCCGGTGCCAGAATCGGCCCATGACGCAGGGATCAGAGCCCCTCACGCACTCCGGCCGACGCGCCGGCGACACCGTTCTCTCCCGCTTCGAACGCTGGGCCCGCGACACCCCGGGGGCCCGGGCCGTGGCCGCGGGCACCGACAGCCTCACCTACGGACAACTCGACGCACGCGCCAACCAGTCGGCCCGCCACCTGCTCGACTGCGGACTGCCCGAAAGGGCCGTCGTCGCCGTGTGCTCCGCCCCGCGGGCCGAGCTCGTCGTCCTCCTCCTCGGCATCCTCAAGGCCGGCGCCGCCTACACCGTCATCGACGTCGAGAACCCGCGCACCGGACAGCGCCAGCTCGCCGCCGCCCGACCCTTCGCCCTGCTCGCCGACGCCGCCGACCAGGCCCGCCTCGACGACGGCGGCGACCTGCGGGTGATCCGCACCGGCGGGCCGCACGCGGTCGCCACCGCCGCACTGCCCACCGGCCCGCCGGACCGGGCACCGGGAGGGGACACGGCCGCCGTGCTGTTCACCGGGGGTACGGACCGGCGCGCCGTCCCGCTCTCCCACGAACGGTTCCTCGCCGCCCACGAAGGGTGGGCCCGGGTCGCGGGGCCGGCGCCCGAGGACCGGCACCTGATCACCGCCGCCCCGGACCTCACCGGCTTCGCGGCGGGATGGACGCGGGCCCTCTGCGAGGGCGGCGCCCTCGTCCTGCCCGAAGGCCCGCGCTGGACGCCGGAATCGCTGCGCCGCGCCGTCGACGCCGAGCGGGTCACCGTCCTGCACACCGACCCGGGCACCGCCACCCAGCTCCTCGTACGCGACCGGGAGGCCTCCCTGGCGCGGAGCTTGCACCGCCCTGACGAGGGGCTGCGGACCCTGCGCATGGTCACGGTCGCCGGCGACCGCCTCTACCTCGACGAACAGGCCGCCCTGCTCTCCCGGCTGCGGCCCGGCGCCCGGCTGCTCAACGTCTACGGGCCCACCGAAGCGGCGGGTACCGGAGCCCGGTTCGAACTCCCGCAGCTCGCGGCCCCCTTGGACGGGGCCGAAGAGCTCTCGCTGATCGGCACCGCCTTCCCCGGCTGCCGGCTGGACGTACGGGACGGGGAGATCCACCTCACCGTGCCCGGCGGCGAACCGGTCCCGACCGGGGACCTCGGAGTGCTCCGCCCCGACGGACTGCTGGAGTTCCGCGGCCGGATCCGCGACCGGCTCACCACGGACGGCAAGGTCCTCGACCCGCATCCCGTCGAGTCCGCGATCCGCGGCCACGAAGCGGTCGGCGCGGCGCTCCTGGCCGAGGTCAGGGGCGGCGGCAAGGGCGTCAACGCGCGGCCCCTGCTCGTCGCCTTCCTCGCCCCGCCCGCGGAGGACGACTCCTGGCCCCCGGGATCCGACCTCCCCACCGGCATGGAGCTCCGCCGCCACCTGGCGGGCAGGCTCCCCGGGGCGATGTTGCCGAGCGCCGTGTTCCGGCTGCCCAGGATCCCCCGGGACCGGGCCGGCCGCGAGCAGCGGGCCGCGCTCCCGATGCCGCCGGGACGGGCCGGGGACGATGGCAGCGGGGACGATGGCAGCCGGGACGATCGCAGCAAGGGCGGGAGCGGCAAGTACGGCGGCAGGTACGCGAGGAGCGACTCGGGGCCCGATATCGCGGGATGGGCCGGCGTCATCTTCTTCATCGCGGTCGGGCTGGTCCTGGTGGCGGGCTTCACCATGATCCTGACCCTGATCTTCTGGCCCGGTTCCACGAACCTCGCCGGCGTCCCGAACCCGTACGCGACGCTCTTCTTCCTCCTCTACATGTGCGAGTGCTGGGCGTTCGCGGCCGGAGTGTGGTTCCTGTTCACCGGCCGGTCCCGGATGCGCCGCCACGGGCGCCGCGGCCCCCGCATCACCGCGGCCGCCCACCTGGCGATCGTCTACCTGCTGGCCGCCTGGTGGCCGCAGGACAACTTCTACCGGCTCGCGGGCAAGCGGGACTGGCCCCAACAGGCCGCGCTCGTCTACGCCTTCAACATTCCACTGATGATCGCCGCCGGGATCGTGGCGGTCTACGTCTCCCGCCCGCCGCTCAGCGTGTTCGACGGGGAGCCGGACACGGCATCGGGATCGGCATCGGGATCGGCGACGGGATCGGCAGCGGTTCCGGTGCAGGCAACGGACCGCGACGGGGCCAGGTCCACCGATCCGGCCGGCTGAACCCACGCCGGCTGGGCCCGGGCCCGGGTTGCAGGGGTCCCGGTCGCCTGGGTCCGGGCCGGTCGGGTCGGGGCCGGCCGAGCCCCGTCCGGCTGCTCGAACATCGCCCCGACGGACAGCGCCTCCGCCCGTACCAGCCGTTCGGCCGCGTCCAGCAGTTCCCTGCCGGTCGCGGCCACCAGGGCGCCCATCCAGGGCGCCGGTTCGAAGGCTCCGGTGGGGATGGCGGGGAGGAACACCGCGCCCATCCCGGCGCACCGGCGGGACAGCCGCTCGCACAGTTCGCCGAAGGCCTCCTCCGGCAGCCGGGCGCCCAGCTCCACCCGGTCGGCGATCCGTACGAAGTGCCCCGCGCCCCGCAGTTCGTCGAGCCGGGCCGCCACCACGAAGGCGACGGACGGCCCGGTCAGGCGCAGGTTCGTCTCCGTCGGGGCGAGCCGACCCGCGCCGTCGGCGACGAAGTCCACGTCGAACCAGCCCCGGTAGCCCGCCGCCGACAGCTCAAGGCCCACCGCCCGGCCGAAGGCCAGCAGCGGTTCCCGCGCCCACCCGGGAACCACCCCCGGACCCACCGTGGCCCCGCGGTACCCGCCGTCCGCCACGTCCATCACCGCCCCGCCGACCTCGTGGACCCGGCCCCCCGCGTCCACGAACCCGTCGTACGTGAGGTCGCGCGGCTCGGCCGGATCCGCCGGACCGCGTACGTACTCCTCCACCAGCAGCGGCCCGCGCGCCAGCGTCCGGACCACGGCCCGGGCCCCGCCCGCCGCACGGACCCGCTCGGGGGTCAGCACCGTGGTGCCCGAGCCGCCGACGCCGTGCTCCGATTTGAGAACGGTGCTCTCGCCCGCCCTGGTCCGGGACGCCAGCAGCCGGACCGCGGCCCGCCGGGTGCCCGCCCGCCACTGCGCGGGCAGCGTGATCGCGGGGTGCCCGCCCTCCGCGAGGATCCGCCCGAACAGCCCGTGTGCCGCCGACTTCGACTCGTACCGCAGCTCGTCCGGCCGCCAGGGCCGCCGGGCCAGCCGTGCGAAGGGGGCGGTCAGGCCCCACGGTACGAGGGGCACCCCGGTCCCGGTCAGCCGCGCGGCCAGCGCGGGCCGGGCCCGTACGGCCTGCGACAGGCCCGGATCCCCCTCCGCGAGCCCGTCGTACACCTCCACCCCGGCGGGCCAGTCCAGTTGGCGCCCGAGCAGGGAGATCCAGCCCGGCGGCACCGGGCGCGGCAGCACCAGCGCGGCCGGCCGCGGACTGTAGAAGGCGGCCAGGCAGGCGTAGTGGTGGGCGGCCCGCTGCTCCCGGTCCAGGGAGGCGTCCGCGAACTGCGCGTTGTACTCGGCGACATTGCCCACGTGCACGGCCGCCCCGCCGCCCGTCCAGGCCCGCGCCCACCCGGCCAGCGCCACGGGCGCCACCTCAAACCGCACCAGCCCACCAACAGCACCGAGACCGGCCACCAACCCAGGCCCCGGCGCCGGCCCGGGCACCGGCCCCGGCCCCGGCCCCGGCCCCGGCCCCGGCCCAGGCTCGGGCCCAAGCCCAAGCCCAAGCCCAAGCTCCGGCCCCGGCTCCCTCTCCAGCCCCGGCCCAGGCTCCGGCGCAGGCCCAAGCCCTGGTTCCGGCACCGGCGCGGGCCCGGGTTTCGGCTCCTGGTTCGCTCCCGCGTCCGATGCCACCGCGCCCATCGCCCGGTAGAAGCCGGCGGCGTGCGGGTCGGCGTCGATCAGGAGGCGGCGGAAGCCGAGTGCGGCGGCGCGCCGGAGCACGTCCCGGTACAGCAGGCGCCCCACGCCCCCGCCGATGGCGGCCGGTTCGACGAAGAGCAGCCCCAGCCGCCCGAACGGCGGCTCCCCGTCCAGGGAGGCGAGCCCGAGCACGACGGGCGGGCCGCCGCCGGACCGGGTCCCGGCGGGCCCGGCCACGCCCTCGGCGACCACGATCCGCCGCCGCACCTCGTCCCCGGCACCGATCCGCAACTCCGGCGCGCACGCGGCGAGGAACTCCGCCCCGTACCCCCAATGGGCCTTGGACCGCATGACCAGCCCCGTCAGCTCCGCGGCCTCCCCGGCCCGTGCGGCCCTGAGCTCTGCCATTTCCTGACCTCCCCATGGTCGGGCGCCATGCCGTGCGATAGATTCGGCCACCGCGACGACAGGCACGCGACGTACTTCCTACCCCACCCCGGAGACGGCTTCCCAATGAGCGACATCATCAACGGACTTGGCCGCACCACCGCATTCGGCGGCGTCGGCCTGGTGCTGCTCATCCTCGGCATCGTCCTGGTGGACGTGCTGACCCCCGGCAAGCTGCCGAAGCAGATCTGGGAAGAGCGCAACCGCAACGCCTCCGTGATGCTCTCCTCGGCACTGCTCGGCATCGGCGGCATCGTCTTCACCTCGATCTGGACCACGTACGACAGCTTCGGCAAGGGCCTGCTCTCCACGGCGGCGTTCGGACTCCTCGGGCTGGTCCTGATGGCCGTGGCCTTCCTGGTGCTGGACCTGGTGACCCCGGGCAAGCTCGGCGCCATCGTGGTCGACCCGGAGCCGCACCCCGCCGTGTGGGTGACGGCCTCCTGCAACCTCGCGGTCGCCGCGATCGTCGCCGCTTCCATCGCCTGACGAATCGCAGAGATCGCACGAGAGCGCCGCTCCCCGAAGGGAGCGGCGCTCTCGTTTCGTACGGGTGCTCCGGCCGCCGCCCTACGCCAACCCCAGCGCGAACACCGCGAACCCGGCCGCCAGCAAGCCCGCCACGGTCCGGCGCACCGCCGTGGCCCGCGTCAGGCCTGCTGGAGGCCGCTCGAACCGGCGCGCGTACCGGGCGATGCCCACCAGCAGCACCGCGAACACCGGCATCCACGCCAGCCGCGCCACGATCCACCCGACACTGTCCGGCGCCGTGGTCAGCCCGGCCAGCCCGCCCGCGAACGACCCCGGTACCGCGGCCGCCAGCATCGCCGTCTGGTGCCAGCACAGGATCGTCATCGCGCACAGGTTGATCACGACCACCGGAGCCCACAGCAGCGGCCGGGCCAGCAGCCGCGCCAGCCGGTCCCGCAGCAGGATCGCCGCGCCCGACTGGGCCGCGGCCAGGGCCACTACCAGCAGCGACGGCGGATGCGAGTTGGTCCGGGCCTCTCCCGGCACGCCGACCATCGAGGCCGGGTAGTGGAAGACCATCAGCAGGGCCGCGAACAGTACGCCCCCGCCCGCCAGGAGCAGCCAGCCCCCGCGCCGCCCGATCCGGCCCTCGCCCCAGGTCACGCCGAGCTGGTACGCGAACAGCCAGCCCGGCAGGATGTTCACCAGCGCCACCCACCCGGGCACCGAGTCCGCGAAGGGCCCGTAGCGCAGGAAGTCCACCACGGCGACCGAGGCGAGCAGCGGGGCCGCCGCCCAGCCGCCGAGCCGGTGCGCGGCACGCACGCAGTACGGGGTCAGCGCGGTGACCACCACGTACACCCCGACGAACCAGAGCGGCTGGATCACCAGCTTCGCCCCGGTCCGCAGGGTGGCCTCGGGCACCCCGGCCGCGTACAGCACGGGCGCGGCCAGCGCCCACACCGCCGTGACCCCGAGCACCGGCCGCCCCAGCCGGGCGATCCGGCCCTTCAGCCAGGCCCCGGCCGATCCGGTGTGCCGCCGGAAGGAGAGCGCGGAGGCGTAGCCGCCGACCAGGAAGAAGACACCGAGCATCTGCAGCACCCAACTGGCCGGGGCCAGAGCGCCGAAGGCGGCGAGGGGGCTCGCGTTGTGCAGGGCCCCGCCGGAGTCGAGGGTGAACCCGCCGAGCAGCCAGTGCCCGGTCGGAACGGCCAGCAGGGCCAGTGCCCGCAGTCCGTCGATCGCCCGGTCGCGGTGGGCGGGGGTCTTCGCGTCGATCCGGCCGGCGGCCGCCCGCGCCTTGGCGAGGACGCCCGGGGCGCTCACGGGGGTACGCGCCGGGGTGCTCCCCGGTGTGCTTGCCGACGGGCTTGCCGGCTTGCTCGCCGACGCGTCGGCCGCCGCGCTCGCCGGCCGGCTCGCCGGCCTCGTCTCCAGCATGCTCATCGTGCCGCTCCCGTCGCGATCGCGGCGAAGGCCCTCAGGGACCCGGTGCCGGGGGTGAAGTAGCCGGTGTGGCCCGCCACGTCGGCGGCCGGGACCGGGCGGGCGCCGAAGGCCGCCGAGGTGGGATCGGCGCCGTGGCCGAGCCCGGCGAACTCCACGTTCGGCACGTCGGCGATCCAGTCGGAGGGTCCGCGCGCCGCCCATACGCGGGCTCCGGTGTGCAGGTCGGCGACGCTGTCGGCCCGCATCCCGGGGGAGCCGAAGGCGACGATGTCGGTGGCGTCCGTGTGCCGGGCCGCCAGCCCGCAGACCACCGAGCCGTAGCTGTGGCAGAACAGCACCGGGTCGGGTGCGCCGACCGCTTCGAGTCCGTCGGTGAACCGGGCGAGGCGGACCGCGCCCGCCTGCGCCAGCCGCCCCTGGGCCGTGTCCAGCCCCACCCCGACGGGTGTGGTGTAGCCGGTCCAGGCGATGACGGCGACGCTCTCGCCGGTCGCGGACCGCAGGGCGCGGGCCATGCCCGCCGGGCCGGTGTGAGCGGCCCGCGGGCGGTCGTAGGTGGTGGCGTCGTTGTCCGAGCCCGGCACGATCACCGAGACGTGCGCGGTCCGCTCCAGGTCCCCGAACACCTCGGCGACGGTGCCCCGTCCGCGCGGGTCGAAGGCCAGGATCTGCCGGCCGGGTGCGGCCAGGGAAGCGAAACGGGGCTCGCCGGTGGCCCCCACTGCCAGCCGGTTGGCCTCGTACCTGAGAGGGAGCGGAGCCCCGTCCAGATTGCCCACCACCAGCGGGTGGGAGCGTACGAGGCCCTGTGCGCGGGTCCCGTCCAGCCCGGCGAAGAACCGCGCGACCTCGGCCGGCGTCGCCCGGGCCGGGTCCGGCAGCGGCCGCCCGGACACCGCGTCGGCCCGCCAGGCTGCGGTGCCCGGCAGCGGGCCGGTGACCGCCGCCTGCGCGTCGGCGGAGGCCCATCCCGCGGTTCCCGCGACGACGGCTCCCGCCAGCGCGGCGGCGACCAGTGTCCTTGCGAAGCGGCGCATGCCCCTTCTCCTCTCCTCGTGACGAGGAGGAAGGTAAGAAGGAGGTGTCGCACCGGGCGTCGCACCGTGGTGCCAAACCGGATGTCATACCGGGGTAGGGGGTGGAGGAGGAGATCCTCCCCGGCGGCCCGGGGCCGGGCCGGGGCCGGGCCGGGCCGGTGGGTCAGGCCGGTGGGTCAGGTCAGGTCAGCTGAGGTCAGGCCGTCGAGTCGCCCGGCCGCACCAGCCCCGCCTCGTAGGCGAAGATCACGGCCTGGGCCCGGTCCCGCAGGTCCAGCTTGCCCAGCACCCGCCCGATGTGGGTCTTGACGGTCTGCTCGGCGACCACCAGGTGACCGGCGATCTCCTGGTTCGACAGCCCGCGCGCGATCAGCTCCAGCACCTCGGTCTCGCGCGGGGTCAGCCCGTTCAGCCGCAGTGCGGGATCGCGGCGCGGCGCGGGCCGCCGTTCGACGAAGTCCGCGATCAGCCGCCGGGTCACCGAAGGAGCCAGCAGCGCCTCGCCGGAGGCGACCACCCGTACCGCCGCGATCAGATCCGCCGGCGGGGCGTCCTTCAGCAGGAAGCCGGAGGCTCCCGCGCGCAGGGCCTCGTACACGTAGTCGTCGATGTCGAAGGTGGTCAGCATCAGCACCTTCGGCCGGTGCACCACCCCCGGCGGGGGGTCGAGGAGCTCGCGGGCGGCGCTGAGCCCGTCCATCTCCGGCATCCGGACGTCCATCAGCACCACGTCGGGGTGGACGGTGCGGGAGACCTGGATCCCCTGGCGCCCGTCGGGCGCCTCGCCCACCACGTCGATGTCGGCCTGCGCCGACAACAGCGCGGCGAAACCCGCCCGCACCATGGCCTGGTCGTCGACGATGATCACGCGGATGGTCAACTTGGTTCCTCGGGAGCGGTGTTGAGGGGCATGCGGGCGGCGACCCGGAAGCCGCCGTCGGGCAGCGGACCGGTGTCCAGCGTCCCGCCCGTCAACCGTACGCGCTCCCGCATCCCCACCAGCCCGTGCCCGGTCCCCGAAGTCTCCACCGCCACCACGACGTCCCGCGCCGGGCCGTTGACCACCAGCACGAGGAGCTCCTCCTCGTCGAAGGTCACCGAGACCCGCGTCGGAGCCCCCGGCGCGTGCCGCACCACATTGGCCAGCGCCTCCTGGACGATCCGGTACGCCGACAGGTCCACGGCCGGCGACGCCGCCCCGGCCGCGCCCGCGGCCAGCGCCAACTCCACCGGCTGCCCGGCCCGTACGGTCGCCTCCACCAGCTGCTGCAACCGCGCGAGCCCCGGCTGCGGGGTCCGGTCGGCGCCGTTCGCCTCGTCGCCGCGCAGCACCGTCAGCAGCCGCCGCATCTCGCCCAGCGACTCGCGGGCGCTCGACGCGATGGCGGCGAACTCCTCGCGCACCGGCTCCGCCATGCCGGGCAGCCGGTACGGCGCCGAATCCGCCTGCACCGTGATCACCGACATGTGGTGGGCCACCACGTCGTGCAACTCCCGCGCGATCCGGGCCCGTTCCTCCAGCAAGGTGCGCCGGGCCCGTTCGGCCTCGCTGATGCTCTCCTGCTCGGCGATCTTCTGGCGCGCGTCGCCGAGCCCGCGCAGGGCTCCCGTCAGCGCGAGCACCACCCCGGCCAGGACGAACAGCAGGGCGACCGTGTTGGTCACCCCGTCCGGCTGGAAGGCGCTCAGCACCGCCCCGACCACCCCGGTCGCCAGCCACACCCCGACCAGGGTCCGGATGGACTCGCGCAGCCCCAGGCAGGCCATCAGCACCAGGTAGCCGATGATCACCATCGGGGTCCAGGGCCAGGCGTGCCCGGCCACCCGGTCGGCCTGGGTCAGTACGGCGGCCCCGATGGTGTCCGCGAGCAGCACCAGGCCCCACGCGGGCAGCGGCCGGGTCACGGCGAGCAGCAGCGGCAGGGTCTGGGCCACGCCCAGCGCCCCGGCCCAGCCGCCGCCCGCCTTGTAGTCGTTGGTCAGCACCGCGATGGTCACCGGCAGCAGCGTCAGCACGCACACGGCGGTCACGGCGTACGGCAGCATCCGCTGCCAGGCCTCGGGCGCCTGCGCGAGCAGCGGCTCGGCCGCCCGCGCGGGCGTCCGCAACGCCACCGCGAACCGCCCCGGCACGCGGGGCCCACGCGGGGCGGTGGGCGAAGACCCGGATTCGCCCGGCCCGGACCGGGACGACGATCCGGTCCGGGACCCGGGGGAGGACCCGGGCGGCGACCCGGGCCGATCCCCGGACGGGGATCCGGACGCGGATCCATGCGGCGATCCGGCCGGGGACCGGGATCCGGGCCGGGCTCGGAAGAGGGTGCGGAAACGGGATCGGGCGCGCTCGCTCATGATCGGCCCAGCGTATGCGCCCGAGCCCCGCCCGGACCCCGGACGCCTCTCCCCGACCCACCCCGACAGCCCGGGCCGAGCCCTGGCCCGGCCGCCGGCCCCGACCCGGGGCTCGTCTCTGGCCCGGTCTCCGGCCCGGGCACCGGCACCGGCACCGGCCGCGGCACCGGCCCGGGCACCGGCACTGGCCGCGGCCCCGGCCCCGGCCTTGACCTTGGCATCGGCCCAAGGTCCGGGAGGTCCGCCCGCTCGGGCAGCCCTCCGGGGCGGGCGGCGAGGCGGATCTCGCGTGCGGTACGGGGCAGGTCCGTGGCCATCGGGGCTCCTCGGCAGGGCGCGGCCGGTGACGGCGGGGGCGGCCGCCGCCGGGCCGGGGCGGGTGGGTGCGCCGACGCTAAACCCTGACCCGCACGTCAGGGTCAAGCCCGCTCCGGCCGCCGCATCCGCCCGGCATAGACTGCGCCCGGCACGGACGATCACTGAACGGGATCACCGAACGACGATCACCGAGCGGCGATCACTCGACGGCGGGGAGCGGGGACGCATGGGCGGGGCGGCCGCGCTGGAGAAACTGATCCCGGTGGCGCTGGCCTTCGGTGTCGGCGTGCTCCTCGCGCGCCGCAAGGTGGTCCCCGCCGAGGCTTCCAAGGCCTTCGCCGACTACGCCTTCCTCTTCGCGGTCCCCTGCTACCTGTTCGGCAACATCTACGCCGCGGACCTCTCCGCCCTCTTCGACTGGCGGGCCATCGGCGGCTACGCGGCGGCCGCCGCCCTCGCGGTCGCGGCCGTCGCGGCCGCCTCCGCGGCGGCCGGACTGCGCGACCCCCGGGACGTGGCGCTGCGCGTGATGGCCGGGGTCCAGGTCAACACCGCCTACTTCGCCGTCCCCGTCTTCATCACCTTCTTCGGCACCGCGGCGCCGATCTTCCCGGTGCTGCTCTTCCAGGTCTGCGTCCTGTCGCTGGTCGTCATCGCCATCATGGAACTGGGCCGCACCGGCCCCGGTTCCGGCGGTGGCCCCGCCCGGCGCCTGGGCCGCGCCGTCAGCGCCTCGCTGGTCACCCCGCTGGTGCTCGCCTGCAACGCCGGGATCCTGCTCAACCTGCTCTCCGTGCACGTCCCGGACGTGGTCCTCGACGGGGCCGCCTTCGTCGGCGACAGCGCCTCCCCGGTGGCCCTGTTCGCCCTCGGACTGCACCTCGGCGGCATCGGCCTCGACGTCCGGGGGACCACCCGGGAGGAGCTGGCGCTCATCGGCTTCAAGTGCGTGGCCTTCCCGCTGCTGGCGTGGGCCGTGTGCGGGGGACTGTTCGGGGTCCGGGGCGAGTGGCTCACGTACCTCGTGCTGATCGCCGCGATGCCGACGCCCCAGAACCTGTTCATCTTCGCCCAGCGCTACGACGTGGGCGTGAACCTCTCCGCGGCCGTCGTGATCAAGAGTTCCCTGGTCTCCCTCCTGCTGCTGCCGCTCTGGCTGCAGGCGGTGTCCGCGTGACCGCGGCGGCCTCCGTTCCCCGGGCGGACTCCGCTCGTTGAGCGGGTATGGAGCTCCCGTCGATCGCGGCGCCCGGCGTCGGTGAACAGGCCGACGCCGTGGCCGATGCCGCCTGCCACCTCTACGACACCCTCGCGCCCTGGGGCCGCACCGCCCCCGGAGGGTGGAGCCGGGGCGCCGCCGAGGACGCCGCCGAGGCCATCGAGACGGCCGCGCACGCCCTCGCGTACGCCCATCCGCGGGCCGAGGTCATCCTCGGACCCGTGCACACCGCCCTCGCGGACCTGCGCCGGCAGCTCGGCCTCGCGCCCGCCGAACCGCTGAGCGCGGAGGGGCTGCCGGCGACCCCGCGCACGGTGGGCAACCCGCGCCGCACCCGCTGGGTGCGGGTGCTCACGCCACCCGCGCCCCGGCGAGAGCCTTCTCGTACAACTTCCTGACGTCGGCGCCGAAGTAGGAGCTGTAGGAGGTGTCGGGGGTGTCCCCGCCCGTCTTCCAGCCGCCGATCACCCCGACCACGTCGCCGGTCTCGGTCCGCTCGTCGAAGCCGGTCAGGAACGGGCCGCCGCTGGTGCCGCCCGGATAGCCGGTGCAGTCGATCCGCAGGAACGATCCGGGGATCCCCGGATCGGTGCTGGTGAACTTCGTCGTCCGGTTCACGCACAGCCGGGGCCGGGCGGCGGAGGCCGGATAGCCGATCAGCGAGACCTGCTTGTGCGCGTACGGGGCGCCGGTGACCAGCCGGTTCCCGCCCACCACGTCCTCCACGGGGAAGCCGTCGGCGTCCGGGCCGACCTGGGCGAAGGCCACGTCGAGGGCGGCGCCCTTGTCGGCGCCGAGCTCCCGGTAGCGCGGGTCGATCCACACCTTGGAGCGGCCGGCCGCGTCGCGCAGGACGGGGAACATCCCGTACGGCTGGGGGTTCTGGGCCGTGTACTGCGGTACGAAGGCCACTTGGCGGGCGTCCGTCCCGAGCAGGCAGTGCGCCGCGCTGAGCACCAGGTCGCGGCCGGGGGAGGCGACCACGCTCGCGGTGCAGAAGTACGCGCCGCCGCCCTTCATGACGAACATCCGGCCGACGACCGGGATGCCGTCGAAGTCCCGGCCGGTCCCGTCCACCGCCGCCGGGGCGCCGCCGCGGCTGATCGGGACCGCGGAGGCCATCCGGTCGGGGGTCCAGAACGACTCCGCCTCCCGGGCCGACCACCGGTCGGTCACCGGGGACTTGGCCGGGGCGGTGCCGGCCTCGGCCTCGGGCAGGGGCCCGCCGGGCAGCAGCAGGGCGGCCGTGGCCGCCGCCACCGTCAACGTACGTCGCATGTCCGTCTCCTTCTTCGGGGATGGGCAGGGAGGGCGAGGGTCTGGGGGGCCGGGGTGGCTATACGGCTTGGGGGAAGCTGAAGAGCCGGTCCGGGTCGTAGCGGCGCCGGACCTCTTCGAGACGGGCCAGGTTCGGCCCGTAGTAGGCCTCGCGCCAGCCGGTCAGCTTCGGGTCGGCGTAGTTCTGGTACGCGGCTCCGCCCGCCCAGGGCCGCAGGTCCTGCCAGAGCCCGTCCAGCCAGCCCTGGTGCCGGACGGTGTCGGCGGCCGGAGCCGCGCCGGGCCAGTAGACGAGGTACTGGGCGAGGAACCCGGCCGTGCGGTGCGCGAAGGCCGTGGCCCGCGCCGGGATCCGGTTGAGGGCCCCGCCGCAGACCCCGTCGAACTGCACCACGCCGAACCCGCCGCGCGGCACGCTCCCGGCGTAGCGCCGCAGGGCGGCCAGGACCGCCGACGCGGCCGCCTCGGTCAGCCCGTCCGGGGACCAGAAGTCGGACCGGGCGGCGTAGGAGGCGCGGCCGAGCCGGCCCTGCGGATCGTGTCCCGGCAGGCTGCCCGGCAGCCGGCACGCGGCGGGGGTCCGGTCCGGGCAGCCGGCCATCGCCCGGACGGTGTCCCCGTAGCCGCGTACGACGGTCCAGCTGTCCCGGGGCGGGCCGCCCACCAGGTCGGACAGCCGGGTCAGCTGCCGCTCCAGCTCCGCGCGCCCGCCGTCCAGGCAGAGCATCCGCAGGGCCGGGGCGCCCACCGGGCCGCCGTCCACGGTGAACTCCACCTGGCTCCAGAACGGATCGGGCAGCGCCTCCAGCCAGCGCTGCCAGCCGCGCAGGACCGCGGGGGAGTCGGCGGCGGACCAGCGCAGCTCAGCGAAGGCGCAGTCGGAGACCGGGTGGGTGCGGAAGCGGAAGCCGGTGACCACCCCGAAGTTGCCGCCCCCGCCGCCGCGCAGGGCCCAGAACAGGTCGGGCTCGCGGTCGGCGGCGACCTCGCGGACCGTCCCGTCGGGGGTCACCACGGTCACTTCCGTGAGCCGGTCGGAGGTGGCGCCCCAGGAGCGGGAGGAAAGGCCCAGCCCGCCGCCGAGGGTGAGACCGGCGATGCCGACGGAGGGGCACAGTCCCGTCGGGACGGCCAGGCCCCGCGCGGCGAGGACGGCGTTCACCTCCCCGAGCCGGGCGCCCGCGCCGATCCGGACCCCGGTCCCGGACTCCGGGGCCACGTCCGCCATGGCGCCGGTGTCGATGACGAGTCCGGCCTCGCGGGTGGACCAGCCCGCGTAGCCGTGGCCACCGCCGCGCGGCACCACGGGGACGGCGGAGCGCCGGGCGAAGTCCAGGCAGGCGGCCACGTCGCCCGGGTGCGCGGGGTAGGCCACCGCGCCCGGCCGGACCGTGTCGTAGCGGGGCTGGAACAGCTGCCGGGCCTCGTCGTAGTCCCCGTCGCCGGCCGTCACCACCCGGCCGTCGAGGGTCCGGGCCAGCGCCCCGTAATCCGGGTCCGCGCGGCGGGCCGTCGCGCGGGCCGTCGCGCCGATCGAGGCGAGGACGCCCGTGGCGGCTCCCGCGAGGATCCGGCGGCGGTGGAGGGTCATCCCTCCTTCCTGCCACCGCCTTGCCCGTTCGGCGCGAAGGCGGGCCCACGCGGGCCGGCTTGCCCCCCGAACGGCCCACGCCCGGGTGCCCGGCGGCGCGGGCCGGGACCCGCCCGGCTCCCCGGCCGCACTCCGGCGGGCCTTCCCCCGGCCGGGCCGCCCACCGCGCCCCGGCCCGGGTCAGTCCCCCCGGCGGGCCAGCAGGAAGCCCTGCGGGGACTTCTCCGCGGCGTCCGGTTCCCGGACCAGGCGGGCCGTCTCGGTCAGGCCCGCTCCGGCCAGCAGTTCGCTGATCAGCTCGGGCGGGGTCCAGTACACGTCGAGGTCGACCGGATGCCCGTACGCGTGTTCCAGCCGGAGCTGCCGGTCGCCGGCCTTGAACGCGATCAGCAGGTACCCGCCCGGGGCCAGCACCCGGGCGAACTCGGCGAACAGCGCGGGGAGCCCGGACGGTGGCGTGTGCACGGTGGAGTACCAGGCCAGCACCCCGCCGAGGACCCCGTCCGCGATGTCCAGCGCGGCCATCGCGCCGACCTCGAACCGCAGCCCGGGATACGTCCGGCGGGCCACCGCCACCATCGCGGGGGACAGGTCGACTCCGAAGGCCCGTACCCCCAGCCCGTCGAGGTGCGCCGTCACCCGGCCCGGACCGCAGCCCAGATCGGCGACGGCCCGGCCGGGGCCGGGCCCGTCCCCGCGCACGTACTCCGCGAAGGCGGCCAGCATGGCCCGGTCCAGCGGTTTGCCCTCCAGCTCACCGGTCAGCAGCGCGGCGTAGTCGGCGGCGACGGCGTCGTAGGACGACCGGACGGAGTTCAGGTGCGAAGTCGATGCCATGCCCCCGGACAGTAGCCCGCCCGGGCCCCGAACTCAGCCCCCGGTCCCGGTCAGCGGATTGTCCAGCTCGGCCCACTGATCGCCGGGCACGCCCGGGCTCAGCCGCATCAGCGTCAGCGCCTTGGTCGGCAGCGGTCCGGTCAGCAGCGCCCGGGTGTCGGCGGTGGACGGCAGTCCGGGCGCGGCCGCCGCCAGGTCCGCCGCGAGCGCGGCGGCCGAACCGGCCGTGGAGCCGAGCGCCCCCGCCACCAGCGAACCGAAGAGCTTGCGGCGCAGCAGGGTCACGTCGTCGGTGATCAGCCGCCCCGACAGCGGTGGCGCCGGCAGGCCGTGCCGGGCGAGGCGGGCCGGGCTGATCCGGATGTCGGCGAGGTCGCGGTACACGAGCCGCAGCGGGGCGCCGTCGGCGGACAGGACGACCAGCAGGTTCTGGCCGTGGGCCTCCAGGGCCACCCCGAGATCCAGGACCCGCAGGCACACCGACAGCGCGAGGCGGGCGAAACCGGCCCGCCAGGCGTCGGAGCGCGCGTACGGGGTCAGCGCCAGGGCGGCCACGGGCAGCACCTGCTCGCCCGCACCCCGGTCCGCGTAGGCCTCGGGCGGTTCGCGGAGCACGGCGGCCAGGTCCGGGGTGCCGGCGGTGACGGCGCCCAGGGTGCGGGTGATGTGCAGGCGGCCGTCGAGCCGTTCGGACAGGCTCTGGGCGAAGGCGGAGACCGCGGCGGCCGTCTCGATGGAGTAGACGGAGATGTCCCGCACGGAGGAGGTGAGGCGGGTGCTGAGGGCGGTCTTGACGTGCGGCCCGCCGTCCGCTGGAGAGAGGGTGCGCAGGGCCATCAACGGGTGCGCGGCGGGCCCGGGCCGCAGCTCGTGCCCGTGGGCGTTCCCCTGCCCCTGCCCCTGCCCCTCCAGGTCCTCCTGTTTCACCACGTGCTCGGCCTGCCAGGGATGGACCGGTACGAGGATCCGCCCGGCCTCCCGCCACCGGTCCGGCCACTCTCCGGTGACCCGGCACTCCCCGGCCCGTACGACGGCCAGCCCGAGGGTGACGACGGGCCGGTGCTCGGGTGCGTACGCGAGCTGCTCGGCCACCGTGAAACCGGGGCGGGAGCGGCAGTTGGGATGGTACGGATGGCCGTCCACCACCCGCTGCTCCCACTCCCAGGCGGCCAGCCGCCCGGTGTCGCCGGCGGTGGAGTCGGCTGGGGGGCCGCCGGGCTGGCCGGCGCGGGACAGGGCGAGGGAGGCCGTGCTCTCGTCGAGCTCGGCGGCGAACTCCTCCCCGTACGGCAGCCCGAGCGCCGCCACCAGCAGGGAGGCCCGCCGGTAGGGGCGGCCGTCGAGCAGCAGCTCGGTCACGGGGGGCGCGCTCGCGCGGACCGCGGAGAACGTCGTCGCGTACGGGTCGGGGAGGGGGCCCTCCAGCCGGGAGCCCGAGGCGAGCCGGAGCGCGAGCGTGCCGGATCCCCGCTCCCGGTGGGTGATCCACGGCAGCGGCTCGAAGGCGAACGCCCGCCACAGCCGGGTGAGTACGGCGCTGCGCGCGCCGGGGAGCGCGGCGGCGTACGCGGATCCGAGGCTGCCGGGGCGCGGGCCGGCGGGGCCGCCCGGTCCGGTGGGTCCGGCAGGGGCGGTTTCGGACAGCCCGGCCAGTTCGGCGGCCACGGCCTCTTCGGCCGCGGTGGCGGGGAGGTGCATGCTGGGATCCAGGGCCCCGGTCCTCTCGGATGACGTGATGATCACTTCATCATCGCGGATACTGAAGATCACGGCCGGTGGTACGCCCCGCGCACCTCCGGCGCTCCGGCTGGACCGAATGGAATCCGTGGACCTCAACGCCACCGACAACGCCGCCGACACCTACGCGGCGGCCCCGCTCCTGAACTGCCTCCTGAGGGAGGCCGCCGAACCGGTCCCGCTCGCCGGAGCCGGGAGGGCCGAGGGAGCAGGGGGGGCCGCGGGTGCCGCGGAGGACGGCTGGTGCGCGTACCGGCTGTCGGGCAGCGGGCGGCTGCTGCGGGTGCGTGCCGGGCGCAGGCCCGAGCGGCCCGAGTTGGGGACCGAGGCCGGCTGGCATCCGCTGACCCACACCGAGCTGGTCAAACTCGTCTCCGACGAGCTGCGCCAGTACACCGGGGTGTCCAACGACGAGCTCCCGGTCGAGATCGCCGACAGCCGCGAGACCATCGCCGCGCTGCTGGCCGCCCGCGCGGCCGCGCCGCCGCCGGCGGACCCGTACGTCCGCTCCGAACAGTCCCTGGTCATGGGGCACCCCCACCACCCGGCCCCCAAGGCCCGGGGCGGCGGGCCGGCCAGCGGCTGGCTGCCGTACGCCCCCGAGGCGTACGCCCGCTTCCCGCTGGCCTTCCTGGGCGTGCGCGAGGACCAGGTGGCGGAGGAGGGCGGGCCGGCCGCGGCCGCCGCGGTCGACTCGCTCGCGGAGGCGCTGGGCGGCCCGCGCCCGCCGGCCGGCTACCGGCTGCTGCCCGCCCACCCCTGGCAGCTCGACCTGGTCGCGGGCAGGCCCGCCCTCCGCGAGGCCCTCGCGGACGGGAGGCTGCTGCCGCTGGGAACCGGGCGGGTGCCGGTCTGGCCGACCGCCTCGATCCGGACCCTGTACGTCCCCGGCGGGAGCGGGAGCGGCGGCAGCAGCAGCGGGAGCAGCAGCAGCGGGAGCGGCGCGGCCGGCGATCTGTTCGTGAAGTTCAGCCTGGACGTGCGGATCACCAACGACGTCCGCCGGCTGTGGCGGCACGACCTGCTGAAACTGCGCCGCACGGACGCGGCGGTCGAGGCGGGCTTCGCGGAACTGCGCCGGTCCGGCTCGGTCGCGGCCTGGCTGCCCGACCGGGGGTACCGGACGGCCGCCTTCGCCTTCGAGGAGCTCGCCGTGCTCGTCCGTGACGGTCTCGCGGCGCACGCGGAGCCCGGGGTCACCCCCTTGCTGGCGGCCGCGCTGGCGGAGGGGTACCCGGGCAGCCCGCTGGCGGGCACGGCCGACCCGGCCGCGTGGTGGCGGGCGTACCTGCGCCAGGTGGTGCCGCCCGTGCTGCAGCTCTTCGCCCGGCACGGCGTGGTCCTGGAAGCGCACCTCCAGAACACCCTGGTCGCCGTCGACACCGCGGGCATGCCCGCGCAGGCGATCTTCCGGGACGCGGAGGGCGTCAAACTCCTCCCGGACCTGGACCGGGACGCCGCCTGGCAGCGCCTCGTCTACTGCCTGGTGGTCAACCACCTGACCGAGGTGGCGGGCGCGCTCGCGGAGAGCCACCCGGAGGCCGCCGGGGAACTGTGGCCCGCCGCCCGCGCGGAGTTCCGGCGCTTCGGCGCCGCCCACGACCTGCCCGAGGTCGCCGCTCTGCTGGCCGCCCCGAACCTACCGGCCAAGACCAACCTGTTGCTGCGCTGGACCCGTGCGGACGGTGCCGACTCCCGCTACCTGCCGCTTCCCAACCCGCTGCGGCCCTGAGGGGGCGTGCGGTTCCGGCCAATCAGGGTCCGGATACCGGATCCCCCCTCACCGACAGGTATAGACCAATGCTACGTTGGTCGAGCAGACCGCGCAGTCCTTGACCTCCCGTCAGAGGAGAAGCCATGCCCTCCCCTTCGCGGGGCGGCGGCCCGGCCGCCATGCCCAAGTACCAGCGGATCGCCGCAGCGTTGCGGCGCGAGATCGACCTCACCGCACTCACTCCCGGCGCCCGGCTGCCCTCCGAGCGCACCCTCGCCGCCCGCTACGAGGTCAACCGGCAGACGATCCGGGCCGCCCTCCAGCACCTGCGGCAGGACGGCCTCGTCGTCACCGGCCGGCGCGGCACCCGCCCGGCCTTCCCGGTGCCGGCGCAGCGGACCCCGGCGGGGTTCCCGGCCGGCCATCCGGCCCCGGGCTCCGCCCCGGCCCAGGCCCCGCATGCCGGCTCCGCCCCGGGCTCCGTACCGGCGGCCGGGGCCGCCCCCGCACCGGCGGCCGCGCCGACGCCCGCCGGGGGCCCCGTCCAGGCGTGGCTCACCCTCGTCACCCTGGCCCCGGCGCTCGCCGAGCAGCTCGGCATGCGCGGCGGGGAGCAGACCCTGGTCCACCACCACCGCGAAAGCGGCCCGACGGGCCAGACCCGGCGGCACGCGGTGACGTACCTCTGTCCCCGCACCGTCCTGCGGACCCCCGAACTGTCCCGCTACCGGGACCGCCTGGTGGCGGGCGCCCGGGACGTGGACCTGGGTCCCCTGCACCACTGGCTGGAGGGGGCCGCGCGGGCCGGCCGGGTCGCCGAGACCATCACCATGACCCGGACCAACTCGCCCCAGGCCGCCACTCCGGCCGGCGGACTCTCCGTACGCCGCACCCTGCACGACGCCTCCGGCCGGCTGCTCGCCGTCACCGACTTCGCCTTCCCCACCTGGGACCGGCTGACCTTCGACCGGTCCCCGGCCGCCATCGGCTTCCGGGTGACGTAGACCGGCGCGGCCGGGGGCGGGGTCGGGGTCGGGCGGATCGGGCGGGCCCGTGCAGGCCGTGCAGGCCGTGCGGGCCCCGTGCAGGCCGGACGGGCTCGTGCGGCCCGGGCCCCGGACGGCCGTGCCGGACCGGACCGGGCCCGTCAGGGTGAGGCCGGGCGGGGTGGTCGGGTGACACGGTGGCGGGAGCGGGTGTCGGCGTGGACCGGGCCGGCGCGGACGTGCGTTCGTACGCACATGATCATCTCCCGCCTCGGCCTGGCCACCGGGCTGCTCGCCGCCCTCTCCGCCACCGCCTTCGGCCTGCCGCCCGCCCTGGCCGCCGCGCCCGCGCACCCGACGGCCGAGCCCCCGCCGCCCGGCCACGTCCTGCGCAGCCGCACCATCGACCTCGACCTGGCCGACTACCGCTGGCTGTGCACGGACCAGCCCTTCGGTGCGCCGCGCAGGCACACCTTCAGGCCGTTCCCCGACACCTCCCTCGAGGTGGTGGAGTCCGGTGTGGAGCGGGACCCCGCGGGGGGCGCCGTCAAATGGAGCGGTGACGTCGTCAGGGTCGACGGGCACCCGGCCGAGCCCGGGGTGCACCGCCGGGTGGTGCTGTCGACCACCGGTGTCTGCGACCCCGGAGCCGCACCGGACACCGTCGGCGTGGACGCCCTCTTCGACCTGGGCGAGCGGGCGTTCCGCATCGTGCGGCCCCGCAACGAACCGGGCCGGCTGCTGATCACCGAGGAGGACCCCGACCTCCACGTCAAGCCCCCGCAGGACGACGCGGACCCGCAGTACGAGAACCCCGACCCCGCGGTCATCGCGGAGGCGCGCAGGCAGTTGACGACCCGCGCCGCCTCCGCGGAGCCGGTCGTCATCGACATGGTCGTCGGCTACACCCCGCGCGCCGAGTGGGGCATGGGCGGGCAGGAGGCGATGCTCGCCCGGATCGCCTTCGCCGAGACGAGCATCAACCACGCCTTCGCCGACAGCAACGTCAAGGCGAGCGTGGACATCGTTGCCACCTACAAGGCGAATTACTACGCCCCGGCGGACCAGGAGACCGCGCCGGTCGTGCACGGCCTGCTCTCCAACCCGAGGGAGCCCCGGCTGGGCGCCCCGGCCGCCGCGCTGCGCGAGCAGTACGGCGCCGACCTGGTCTCCCTGATGATCGAGGTCCCGAACGGAACGAGCAGCGGGCAGGGCAACCTCCCGCAGCCGCCGAGCGAGAAGACCGACGACCAGGCCTACTCGGTCGTCGACTACCGGACCGTGGCGCTCTGGTACAACTTCGGCCACGAGGTGGGCCACAACCTCGGGCTGTGGCACGACCGCACCACCCTGGACGAGCAGGCGGGCGGCGCCGACTACCGCCCCTACCTGACCACCCCGTACAGCACCGGCTACGTCACACCCGACCGCCGGTACCACACGCTGATGGCCTACTCCTCGGCCTGCGGCGGACCCTGCACGGCCGTCAACCAGTACTCGAACACCGAGAACACCTGGGACGGCCAGCCGCTCGGCGACGCCTACAACAACAACGCGGCCGTCGCCCGGCTCACCACCCCGATCGTCGCCGGCTACCGCGCCCCCGCGCAGCTCCGCCAGCGCCACGCCCTGACCCTGGGCGAGGGACTGCGCCCCGACACCTGGGGCCCGTACCGGCCGGGGACCTCGATCAAGGTGACCGCCACCCCGCCGCGCGGGTACCGGATCGCCGCGTGGGAGCTGGACGGGCAGCGCCACGCGATCACCGCGAGCCAGGTCAACGTCACGATGGACCGGGCCCACGACCTCAAGGCGGTCTTCGTCCGCGTCTGACCGGGCCGCTCGGGCAGCACGGGGCGTTCGGGGCGTCCGGGCCGTTCAGGACCGTCACGTGCTCGTGTGGACGTCCCCGGTGGTGGTGGAGGTGATGACCGCCCGGCGGCCGAGGTCGCCCGGCGGGATCCCCGGGTGGTGGCCTCCCGGCCGGCCCGCCCCCGGGGACACCCCGAGGGCCAGCCGGGAGACGATCCGGTAGCGGTCGCCCCGGTACACGGAGTGCACGTACTCCACGGGCCGGCCGGTGGAGTCGGTGGTGAGCCGCTCGATGAGCAGGGCGGGGGAGAGCAGCGGGACGTCGAGCAGGCCCGCCTCGCCCTCGTTCACCACCGTCGGCTCGATGGACTGCTGCGCCTCGTGCACGTACACGCCGTGGTGGTCGCGCAGGTGCTCGTAGAGGTCCCCGGCCTCCAGTTCCGCCGGGGTCAGGGCCGGTACCAGATCGGCCGGGATGTGCAGGTGCTCGATGGCCATCGGAGCCCCGTCCACCAGCCGCAGCCGGGCGATGTAGAGCAGGTTCGCGCCGGGGGAGATGCGCAGGCGGCGGCCGATCCGGGCGCCCGCCTGGACGGTGGAGTGCTCCAGGACCCGGCTGGACCAGTGGCCGGCCGCCTGCCGCATCGCGAAGGCGGCCTCGTCGGCGGCCAGTTCCTGGGTGATCTTGGCGGGGGCGACGAACATCCCGCGGCCGTGCTCGCGTACGAGCAGCCCCGTGGCCACGAGCTCGTCCACCGCCGCGCGCAGGGTGGGACGGGAGACCTCCAGGGTGGCGCACAGGGTGCGTTCGGAGGGGATCGCGTCGCCGGGCCGCCGGATGTCGATGAGCCCCAGCAGGTGCTCGCGGACCCGTTCGCGCTTGAGTACGGACCCTGACGAGTCGGTTGCGTCCCTTGTCATGGCCCGCCCCCCTTTCTCTCTGCTCACCTGTCCAACTGGTCATGTGCATATAACCACTCGGTGAGGTGGCGGCGCGAGGAGTCCGTCGAAACTATTCATTCCCTGCGGGGTTGACGGCGCACTCGGGCCGTGTCACCTTCTAGCCACTCAGCTAACCAATTGGTCAGTTGGTCAACTCTGCTCCCCACCGGATGAGTTGACGCAGCAACCAGGTGAGGAATCTCCGAGACCGTGACCGACGCCGTGACCGTGACCGCGCCCGCCGCCGCTTCCCTCCGCCCCGACCTCGCGCTCGTGCCGCGCCCCGACTCGGTCACCGCCCTGCCCGGCCGCTTCACCCTGGACCACCGCACCGGGCTGCGCGCCGGACCCGGCGCCGAGGCGGCGGCCGCCCTGCTGCGCGAACTGCTCACCCCCGCCACCGGGTTGCCGCTGGCCCCGGACGCCGACGGACGGATCGTCTTCCTCCTGACCCCCGCGGCCTCCGTGGCCTCCGCGGCCTCCGGGGAGGAGCCCCTCGGCGCCGAGGGGTACGTCCTCACCGTCCGCCCCGACTCCGTCCTGCTGCGCGCCGCCCGCCCCGAGGGGCTGCTCCACGGGGTGCAGACCCTGCGCCAGCTGCTGCCCCCCGAGGCGCTGGCCGCCGGGGGCGCGCGGCTTCGTACGCCCGCCGCCGGCTGGTCGCTGCCCTGCGTACGGATCACCGACCGGCCGCGGTTCGCCTGGCGCGGAGCCCTGCTGGACGTGGCCCGTCACTTCCAGCCCGTGGCCTACGTACGCCGCTTCGTGGACCTGCTCGCGCTGCACAAGCTCAACGTCCTGCACCTCCACCTCACCGACGACCAGGGCTGGCGGATGCCGGTCGCGGCCTACCCCCGGCTCACCGAGGTCGGCGGCCGCCGCGCCGAGACCGCGGGCGACGGGATCCCGCACGAGGGCGCCTACACCCGCGCCGAGCTGGCCGGGCTGGTCGCCTACGCGGCCCGTCGCGGGGTCGGCGTCGTGCCCGAGATCGAGATGCCCGGCCACGCCCGCGCCGCCCTCGCCGCCTACCCCGAACTCGGCAACCGGCCCGGCGTCCGGCTGGACACGTGGACCCGCTGGGGCGTCTGCGAGAACGTCTTCGGGGTCCACGACGCCGTCCTCGACTTCTGCCGGGGCGTACTGGACGAGGTCGCGGACGTGTTCCCCGGGCCGTACGTGCACCTCGGCGGCGACGAATGCCCCCGAGCGGAATGGGAAAGGTCCCCGGCCGCCCGCGCCCGGATCGCCGCCGAGGGGCTGGCCGACCCGGGCGCCCTCCACGGCTGGTTCCTCGGCGAGGCCGCGAGGCACCTGGCCGGGCTCGGCCGCCGCCCGCTCGGCTGGACCGGCACCGGCACCGAACTCCCCGCCCCCTTCACGGCCCTGGCCTGGCTCGACGCGGACCACGGGCGGGCCGCCGCACTGCGCGGCCACGACGTGATCATGACCCCGTACCGCTCCACCTACCTCGACTACCCGCAGTCCGCCGACCCCGGCGAACCGCGCGGCCAGGACGGCGGCGTGCTCGACCTGCGCGGCGTCTACGACAACGAGCCCGCCCCCGCGCACTGGGAGCCCGAGGCCGCGCGCCGCGTCCTCGGCACCCAGGCGCAGCTGTGGACCGAGTACGCGCGCACCCCGGCCGAGCTCGAATACCTGGCCTTCCCCCGGCTGTGCGCCCTGGCCGACACCGCCTGGTCGGCGCACCGCGACTGGCCGGACTTCCTGCGCCGCCAAGGCCACCACCAGACCCGGCTCGCCGCCCTCGGCGTGCGCGGCCGACCCCTCCCCTCCCCCCACCCCGAGAGGACCGCAGTATGAACACCCCCAGCCACGGCCCGAGCCAGACCCCGAGCCAGACCCCGACGCATGCCCCGACCCACGCCCCGAGCAACACCCCCCTCCGCAAGCGCCGTACGGCCATGGCCCTGGCCGTCGCGCTGACCGCCGGTCTGGGCTCGGCCGCGCTGACGGCCCTGCCCGCCAGCGCCGCAGCCGACTCCGTCAAGGTCCAGTACCGCACCAGCGCGACCGGGGCCACCGCCGACCAGGTGGAGCCCTGGTTCAAGGTGGTCAACAACGGCTCCGGCAGCGTCGCCCTGAGCCAGGTCTCCTTCCGCTACTACTTCAAGGCCGACGGCCCGGACACCCAGTACCGGTACGCCTGTTCGTGGGCGGTCAAGGGCTGCGCCAACATCACCGGCACCTTCCACACCATGGCCACCCCGACGGCCACCGCCGACCGCTACCTGGAGATCGCCTTCACCGGCGGCGCCGGCAGCCTCGCCCCGGGAGCCGACACCGGCGACATGCAGCTGCGCTTCCACCGCGCCGACTGGCAGACGCTGCGCCAGTCCGACGACTACTCCTTCGACGGCTCCCGCACGGCCTACGCCGACTGGGACAAGGTGACCGCCAAGCTGGGCACCGGCACCGTCTGGGGCACCGCGCCCGGAGGCAACGTCCCCGACCCCACGCCCACGCCGACCCCGACCGACCCCACGCCCACCCCGACCGACCCGGGACCGGCCGGAGCCACCCTCTTCGACGATTTCACCTACACCTCCTCCGCCGACCCGGCGATAGGGGCCCACGGCTGGAGCGTGCGCTCCAACGCGGGCGGCCCCGGGGTCCCGGGCGCCACCTGGGCACCTGAGAACGTCACCTTCGCGGCCGAGGGCGGCAACACGATCATGAACTTGGAGACCTCGACGGCCGGCACCGGCGAGAGCACCAAGCACACCGAGATCCTCACCAAGACGATGAAGTTCAAGAACGGCACGTACGCGGCGCGGGTGAAGTTCTCCGACGCCCCGAAGTACGGTCCGGACGGGGACCACCTCGTGCAGACCTTCTTCCCCATCAACGACCTGAAGGCCCCGTTGGCCGACGACTACTCGGAGTACGACTTCGAGTACCTCCCCAACGGCGGCTGGGGCGAGCCCTCGAACATCCTCTACACCACGTCCTGGGAGACGTACCAGGCCGACCCGTGGGTGGCCGTCAACCAGCACACCGAGTCGAGGCAGAGCTACGCCGGCTGGCACGACCTGGTGCTGACCATCGACAACTCCACGATCACCTACTACATCGACGGGCAGCTCTTCGGCACGCACGACGCCAAGTACCTGCCCGAGCGGGGCATGTCGATCAACTTCAACCAGTGGCTGATCGACCTCAACGGGCAGCCGGGCTCGACCCCGCGCGCCTACGACCAGAAGGTCGACTACGTCCTGCACGTCAAGGACCAGGTCCTCACCCCGGCCCAGGTCGCCGCCAAGGTCGGCGGCTACCGCACCGCGGGCACGGCCTTCGTGGACACCGTCCCCAACGGCTGACCCGGCCACCGCGAACGGCGGCGCGCTCCGGGGACCCAGCCCCGGAGCGCGCGGCCGCCCGGCCGTTCACTGCCGCGGCGCCCACTCGGGACCACGGCACCCACTCAGAACCGCAGCGCCCACCCGTCCAGGTAACCGGTGTTCCCGGCGAAGGCGTCGAACACGCGCAGCTTCCAGACCCCGTTGGCGGTCTCGGACGAGGCGTTCACCCCGTACAGCCCGGTGAGGTTGGTCTCGCCCCAGTCCGTGTACTCGTCCTTGATGGGGTACACCGTCCCGTCGGGCGCGATCAGGTCGATCCGCAGGGTCCCGGAGTCGGGGTGCTTGACGTACACCTCCACGTCCAGCTGGGCCGGAGCGTTGCCGGACATCCCGCTGACCGTGATCGGCGCCTGGATGGTCTTGAGGTCCCCGACGTTGTAGTTCGTCCCGTTGGCGAAGCGCTTGACGGGCACCTTGTTCGGCGCGTTCCCCATGTAGAGGGAGAGCACCGGGGAGCCCTTGCCGGGGGAGAGGACCGCGCCGGTGGTGGCCTTGGCCTTCAGGTAGTACGCCACCTGGGCCGGGGTGTAGGTCGGATGGAGGGCCAGGTAGACCGCCGCCGCACCCGCCACGTGCGGGCTGGCCATCGAGGTGCCCGACATCACGGTGCTCCAGTCGGTACTCCAGTAGGCCGCCGAGGTGATGGAGTCGCCCGGGGCGAAGAGGTCCACCAGCGGACCGTAGTTGGAGTACGAGGAGCGTGCGTCGTGGATGCCCACCGCCCCGACCGTCAGTGCCTGGGAGACCCGGGCCGGCGAGTGCGTGGAGGCGTCCTTGTTCTGGTTGCCGGCGGCCACCGCGTAGGTGATCCCGGAGGCGATGGAGCCGCGGACGGCCGCGTCCAGCACGGTGTCCGGGTCCCCGCCCAGGCTCATGTTCGCGACGGCCGGCTTCACGGCGTTGCGGGTGACCCAGTCGATCCCGGCGACCACCTGCTCCGTCGTGCCCTCGCCGTTCCAGTCGAGGACGCGGACGGACACCACCTTCGCCTTCTTGGCCACGCCGAAGGTCTTGCCCGCGACCGTCCCGGCCACGTGCGTGCCGTGCCCGTGCAGATCGTCGGCCACGAAGTCGTCGTCGATCGCGTCGTAGCCGTACCGGGCCCGCCCGCCGAAGTCCTGGTGGCCGATGTTGACCCCGGTGTCGATGACGTAGGCGGTCACGCCCAGACCGGCCGAAGTCGCGTAGGTGAAGGAGTCGTTCAGCGGCAGCCTGCGCTGGTCGATCCGGTCCAGGCCCCAGGACGGCGGGGTCGGCTGGGTGGAGTCCAGGCGCAGCTTCCGGTTCTGCGCGACCGTGGTCACGGCCGGATCGGAGGCGAGCCGGCGCGCCTGCTTCTCCGTCATCTTGACGGAGAATCCGTTGACGGCCGATTCGTACGTCCGGCCGACCGCGCCGCCGAACCGTTCGACCACGGCCCTGCCCCGGTCCGTACGGGACTCCGCGCGCGCCGGGTCCAGCAGGACGAGGTAGCTGTCGGCGACGGCTCCGGGCGCTCCCGCGTACAGGACCTCCCCCTCCGGTGGAGAGGCGGCCGAAGCCCCGGTGTCCACGCCGAGCGCGAGCGCCGAGGCGAGTGCGAACACGGCTCCGTACCGCCGCAGTAAATGCGATCGCATGATCATGAAATCGGACCCCCCTGAGTCGTCCGCTCAGAGTGCTGCGTTCACAAGCTCCGCACAAGAGGCCCGCACAAGGGCCCGTGCGGGAGGAATCAGGCCTTGGGGATCGGGGTCCTTCTCCTCCAGGGCCTGGGCAAGACCTTCATGCTGCCCGTGGCGCTCCTCGCCTTCTGCGGCATCATGCTGGGTGTCGGCTCCTCGCTCTCCAGCCCGGCCGTGCTGCAGAACCTCTCCTTCCTGGACCACGAACCCCTCCAGCTGGCGTTCACCTGGATGTCCAACACCGGGCTGGTCGCCTTCAAGTTCCTTCCGGTCCTCTTCGCGATGGCGATTCCGCTCGGCCTGGCACGGGAGGACAAGGGCGTCGCCGCCTTCTCCGGTTTCGTCGGCTTCGCCTCCATGAACCTCGCCGTCAACTTCTTCCTCACCACGCGCGGCGTGGACTTCGAGGACAAGGGCGAGATCGCGCACTACGGCATCGCCGACGTGCTCGGCGTGAAGTCCATCGACACCGGACTGCTCGGCGCGGTCGCCGTCGGTGTGATCGTGGCCCTGCTGCACAAGCGCTACCGCACCAAGCAGATGCCCGACGCGCTCGCCTTCTTCGGCGGTCTGCGCTTCGTACCGATCGTCTCCGCCCTGGCCATGAGCATCGTCGGACTCCTCGTCCCGCTGGTCTGGCCCACCCTCGGAAGCTGGATCGCCTCCGTCGGCACGGGCATCGCGCACGCCGGGGTCTTCGGTCCCTTCTTCTTCGGCATGGGCGAGGTGCTGCTGCGCCCCATCGGACTGCACCACATCCTCGTCGCGCTGTTCCGCTTCACCGACGCCGGCGGCGCCGGCGTGGTCTGCGGGGAGAACGTCAGCGGCGCCCTGAACCTCTTCTACGCGCAGCTCTCCTGCCCCACCCCCTCCGGTGCGGCGCACACCGCGACGCAGTTCCTGTCCCAGGGCAAGATGGCCGCGTACCTCGGCGGCCTGCCGGGCGCGGCGCTGGCCATGTACCACTGCGCGAAGCGCACCATGCGTCCGGAGATCAAGGCGCTGCTCATCTCCGGCGTCGTCGCCTGCGTGGTCGGCGGGGTCACCGAGCCGCTCGAATTCCTCTTCCTCTTCATCGCCCCGTGGCTGTACCTGATCCACGCGGTCCTGGTGGGCCTCGGCTTCCTGGTCTCGGCCGTCCTCGGCGTGTACATCGGCAACACCGACGGCAACATCATCGACCTGCTGGTCTTCGGAGTCCTCCAGGGCACGACCACCAAGTGGTACCTGGTCCCGGTGATCGCCGCGATCTGGTTCGCCGTGTACTACTTCCTCTTCCGCTGGGCGATCACCACGTTCGACCTGAAGACCCCTGGACGCGACGACGAGCCCTCGGATTCCGGAGCGGCGGGCCCCGTCGGGGGCGCCACCGCCGGCGCCGCAGCCGACGCGGACGCCCCGAAGGCCGAGCTGGTCGCCGGCAAGTACGACCCGGTCGCCATCCTCGAAGCCCTCGGCGGCCCGGCCAACATCCACGCCCTCGACAACTGCATCACCCGGCTGCGCATGACGGTCGGCGACGCCGCCCTGCTGGACGACGCCCGGCTGAAGAGGCTCGGAGCCATCGCCGTGGTCCGGCTCGACCAGCACAACGTGCAGGTCATCGTCGGTCCCCAGGTGCAGTCCGTGAAGGACGCCCTCGCCAAGCTCACCCCGATCGGCTGACCCATGGCCGACATCCCCGCCCCCGCCGCCGCCCACACCCCCGCCCCCGCCCCCGCGGCCTACGACTTCGACGCACCGGTCGACCGGCACGGCACCTGGTGCACGCAGTGGGATTACGTCGAGGACCGCTTCGGTACCCCGGACTTGCTCCCCTTCACGATCTCCGACATGGATTTCGAGACCGCCCCCGAGGTGCTCGCCGCCCTGCGCGGCCGCCTGGAGCACGGGGTCCTCGGCTACTCCCGCTGGCGCCATGCCGACTTCCTCGAAGCGGTCCGGCACTGGTACGCCACCCGCTACGAGACCACGCTCCCCGCGGACCGCATCGCCTACGCCCCCGCCGTCCTCTACCAGCTCGGCCGGATCCTGGACCTCTGGTCCTCGCCCGGCGACGGAGTCGTCGTCCACACCCCGGCCTACGACGCCTTCCCGCGCCTGCTCGCCGCCCGGGGCCGGCAGATGCGCGGCGTCCCGCTCCACGACGAGGACGCCCTGGAGCGGGAGTTGGCCCGCCCCGACACCACCGTCCTGGTGCTCTGCTCCCCGCACAACCCGACCGGCCACGTATGGAGCGCGGCCGAGCTGGAGCGGATGGCGGAGCTGTGCGAACGCCACGGGGTCGCGGTGATCAGTGACGAGATCCACTCCGATCTCGCACACGCCCCCCACCGGCACCGCCCCTGGGCGCTGCACGGCCGCCCCGGCACCCGCTGGGCCATCGTCACCTCCGCCTCGAAGTCCTTCAACATCCCTGCACTGACCGGCAGTTACGGGATCTTCGGGGACGCGGAGTCCTGTGAGCGCTACCTCACCCTCCTCAAGGACGCCGACGGACTGTCCTCCCCGGCCGTCCTCTCCGTGGCCGGGCACATCGCCGCCTACCGCGAGGGCGGACCGTGGCTCGACGCGCTCGACGCCTACGTCGCGCAGAACCTGGAGCTGGTGCGGGAACGCCTCGCACGGGCCTTCCCCGAGATCGACTGGCAGCCCCCGAAGGCCGGCTACCTCGCCTGGATCGATCTGCGGCCCCTCGGTGTTCCCGACGAGGTGCTCCAACGTGAGCTGATTCATACCGAGAAGGTGGCGATCATGCCCGGAACCGCCTATGGGCCCGAAGGCGCGGGCTTCGTGCGCCTCAACGTGGGCTGCCCGCGCTCCAAGGCCGAAGCCGGCGTCGAGGCCTTGATCCGCGCACTGCGCGCCACCTCGGGAGTCGCCTCCGGAGCCACCCCGGGGGCCGCTTCCGGCAGGGCCACCAGGCCCGCCGGCGAAGGGAATTGACCGGACGGCCGAGGGAACTGCGGCCGGACGGCCGATGTGCGACCGGAACGGATCCCTGCCGCAAATGCGTCCGGGATCCGTCCGGTTGATCTCTTGGGAAGGGAACTGGGGAACGGATCCGGAACCGGCTAGGGTGAACGCCCATCAAGGTCATGCGCCGCAAGCCGACCAGCCCAAGGAGCGACCCCGTGCCGATGCCCGCCCCGTTCTCCCATACCGCCGGCCCCCTTCCCGGTCCCCGCAACGAGTCCCTGCCGGGCTCCCTGCCGGGCTCCCTGCCGGGCTCCTTTCCGGGTCCCCGGACCGGTCGCCGCCCCGGCCCCTGTGCGGGCCGGCTGGCCGGCCCCGTGCCGGGCCCGGCCGCCGGCAGACCCTCCGGCCCCGCCGCCGCGGACCCCGCCGGCACCGTGCTCCCGCCCCGGATCGCGGACCCCCGCGAGGTGGCCCCCGCGGACGCGCGCGAGCTGACGCGGCTCTTCTTCCGCCGCCTCCACGAGCTCGACGAGGGCACCCCCGAGTACCGGTACGTCCGCGAGACCCTCATCGAGATGAACATCTCGCTCGTCCGGTTCGCGATGCGGCCCTTCCGTGGCCGCGGCGACGGAGGCGACCTGGAGGACCTGCTCCAGGTCGGCACCATAGGCCTGATCAAGGCCATCGACCGGTTCGACCCGGCCCGCGAGGTGGAGTTCGCCTCCCTCGCCATGCCGTACATCACCGGGGAGATCAAGCGGCACTTCCGCGACACCAGTTGGGCGGTCCGCGTACCGCGCCGGCTCCAGGAACTGCGGATCGACCTGGCCAAGGCCAAGGAGGAGCTGACCGCGCTCCTCGACCAGCCGCCGACGGTCCGGGACCTCGCCGCGCACCTCTCGCTCACCGAGGAAGAGGTCATCGAGGGGCTCGTCGCCGCCAACGGCCACACCAGCGGCTCCCTCGACGCCCCCGGATCCGAGCGGACCGACGGCGGCACCGAGGGCCACAGCCTCGCCGAGACGATGGGGGCCGAGGAGCCGGCGCTGGAGCGGGTCGAGGACATCCAGACGCTGGCGCCGCTGCTGGAACGCCTCAGCGACCGCGAGCGCCGCATGCTGTCGATGCGCTTCGGCGAGGAGCTCACCCAGGCCCAGATCGGCGCCGCCCTCGGCATCTCGCAGATGCAGGTCTCGCGCCTCCTGACCCGGGTGCTCGCGCACCTCCGGGCCTCGATGCTCGCCGACCCTGAGCGGTCCGGAGCCGGTACCCCGCAGCAAGCGGAATCCGATGGCACGGGCGCACCCACGAGTACGGGCGGTTGCGCAGCGTAAGTGACATGACTCACTTCACCGTTTGCAGAGGTTAAGACCGGGAAGTAGCGCTGCTGGAGCGGACCCGTCCGCCGGCCGACAGCGGCCGGGGCGCGGGTGACGGGCGGATCCCGTCGCGCTCCACGGCCCGCCGGCCGCAGGCACGCCGGTGGGCCGTGTCCGGTACGACCCTTGAGGTGTATGTGTCCACGCTCATAGCCGAGCACGTGTACAAGGTGTTCGGTAAAGGACCCGACAACGGCGCGGACGTCGCGAAGGCGGTCCGCGCGCTCGAAAGCGGCGCGACCGACCGCGACGAGCTGCGCGCCGAGGGAACGACGGCAGCGGTGATCGACGCCTCGTTCCGTGTCGAGCCCGGCCAGATCTTCGTCGTCATGGGTCTGTCGGGCTCGGGCAAGTCCACCTTGCTGCGCATGCTCAACGGCCTGCTGGAGCCCACCGCGGGCCGGATCCTCTTCGACGGAGAGGACCTCACCGCACTCTCGCCGGCCGAGATGCGCCGCGTGCGCTCCACCAAGATCAGCATGGTCTTCCAGCACTTCGCCCTGTTCCCGCACCGCGACGTGCTGGAGAACGCCGGCTACGGCCTGGAGGTCCAGGGCGTCCCCCGGGCCGAGCGCGAACGGCGGGCCGCCGAAGCGCTCGCCCTCTGCGGGCTCGGCGGCTGGGAGAAGTCCTGGCCCGACGAGCTCTCCGGCGGCATGCAGCAGCGCGTCGGCCTCGCCCGCGCCCTGGCCACCGACGCCGACCTGCTGCTGATGGACGAGTCCTTCAGCGCGCTCGACCCGCTGATCCGCCGCGACATGCAGGACCAGCTGCTCGAACTCCAGCGGAGCCTGGGCAAGACCATCGTCTTCATCACCCACGACCTCAACGAGGCCATGCGGCTCGGCGACTCCATCGCCGTCATGCGCGACGGCCGCATCGTCCAGCAGGGCACGGCCGAGGACATCCTCACCCGCCCCGCCGACGACTACGTCGCCTCGTTCATCCAGGACGTGGACCGCTCGCGGGTGCTGACGGCCGACGCCGTCATGACCGGAGCGGCCGGCGGCCGGCCGGACTGCGGCTGCCCCACCGTCTCCGCCGGAACCCCGCTCGCCGACGTGTGCGCCGTCAGCGCCCGGGTCCCGCACCCCGTCGCCGTCACCTCCGAGGACGGCACCGTCGTCGGCTCCGTCCCGCAGGGCCGCCTCGTCGCCTTCATCGGCGACGAGCGACGCGCCCCGCTGGACTGCGCGGAGGTGGCCGCCTGATGCCCCGCCTCAACCTCGGATCCTGGGTCGACAGCGGTGTCGACTTCCTCCAGAGCCACCTGTCCTGGCTGTTCGACGCCATAGCCGCGCTCGTCACCGGGCTCTACGACGGCATCGAAGCCGTCCTGTCCGCGCCGAACCCCCTGCTGCTGGCCGGCATCCTCGCCGTCGCCGCCTGGTGGCTGCGCGGTCTGCTCGCCGCCCTGCTCGCCTTCGCCGGCTTCGCCCTGGTCGACTCCGTCGCCCTGTGGCCCGAGGCCATGTCCACGCTCGCGCTGGTCCTGGTCGCCACCCTGGTCACGCTGGTCTTCGCGATCCCGATGGGCATCTGGGCCTCGCGCTCCGACAAGGTCAGCTCCGCCCTGAAGCCCGTCCTGGACTTCATGCAGACCATGCCGGCCATGGTCTACCTCATCCCCGGCATCATCTTCTTCGGGGTCGGCGTGGTGCCCGGCATCATCGCCACCATCATCTTCTCGCTGGCGCCCGGCGTCCGGATGACCGAGCTCGGCATCCGCCAGGTCGACGCGGAACTCGTCGAAGCCGCCGAAGCCTTCGGCACCACCCCGCGCAACACCCTCGTACGGGTCCAGCTCCCGCTGGCACTGCCCACCATCATGGCGGGCATCAACCAGGTCATCATGCTCGGCCTGTCCATGGTGGTCATCGCCGGCATGGTCGGCGGCGGCGGCCTCGGCGGCGCCGTCTACCGGGCCATCGGCAGCGTGGACATCGGCCTCGGCTTCGAGGCCGGCATCTCCATCGTCATCCTCGCCATGTACCTGGACCGGATGACCGGGGCGCTCGGCCGCCAGGTCTCCCCGCTCGGCCGCCGCGCCCTCGCCAAGGCGCGCTCCGCCGCCACCGGCACCGCCAAGGTGTGGAGCCACCGCCCGCAGCCCGTCTTCGCCGTGGCCTCGGCCGTGGTGCTGTCCCTGGTCGCCGGCGGCCTCGGAGTCTTCGGCGACTCCGGGAAGTCGCAGGTCAACGCCGTGGGCGGGGCCGGTGTCGAGAACATCGGCAAGGGCCGCAAGCTCAGCATCGGCTACATCCCGTGGGACGAGGGCATCGCCTCGACCTTCCTCTGGAAGGAGCTCCTTGAGCGCCGCGGCTTCCAGGTCGACGCCCGCCAGCTGGAGCTCGGCGCGCTCTACACCGGGCTCGCGGGAGGCCAGGTCGACTTCCAGACCGACGCCTGGCTGCCGTCGACGCAGGCCGAGTACTGGAAGAAGTACGGGAACAAGCTCGACGACCTCGGCTCCTGGTTCGGGCCCACCTCGATCGAGCTGGCCGTGCCCTCCTACGTGAAGGACGTGAAGACCCTCGCCGACCTGAAGGGCAAGGCGGGGGAGTTCAAGGGCCGGATCATCGGCATCGAGCCCAGCGCCGGCGCGATGGGCCTCCTCAAGGACAAGGTGCTGCCGCAGTACGGGCTCGACGGCGAGTACAAGGTCGTCGACGGATCGACCCCGGGCATGCTCGCCGAGCTCAAGCGGGCCTACGAGAAGAAGGAGCCCGTCGCGGTCGTGCTCTGGTCGCCGCACTGGGCGTACGCCTCCTACGACCTGACCAAGCTCGAAGATCCCCAGGGCGCCTGGGGCAAGGGCGACGGCATCCACAACGTCGCCCGCAAGGACTTCGCGGCCGACGAGCCGAAGGTCGCCCGCTGGCTGAGCTCCTTCAAGCTGACGGAGGCCCAGCTGACCGGACTGGAGGCCAAGATCCAGGAATCCGGGAAGGGCAAGGAACAGCAGGCCGTCCGCGCCTGGCTGGCCGAGCACCCCGAGGTCGACAAGCTCGCCTGAGCGAGTGCCGCCCGAACGCGTGGGGCCGGTGCGGTGAAGCCCCTACGGGGCTCCGCGCACCGGCCCCACACGGTTCGGGGGGTGGTTCAGCCGGCCGTGGCCGGCTCCGGCTCCGGCACGGGTTCCGGCTCCCGCGCCTCGCGGCCGGGCCCGACCGGCCACCACAAGGAGCGGCCCAGCAGCGAGGCCAGGGCCGGCACCAGCACGATCGACAGCACGAACGCGGAGAGCAGGATCCCGAGGCCCGTGGCGAAGCCGATCTGCTGCGTCGCGGAGCCCGGACTCGCGGCCAGACTCCCGAAGGAGAAGGCCAGCACCAGTCCCGCGGTCGCGATGGCGGGCGCCGTGTGGCGCACGGCCCGGGCCACGGCCGCACGGGCCGGGCCGGGCCGGTCCATCTCCTCCCTGATCCGGTCGGTGATCAGGATGTTGTAATCGGTGCCCAGCGCGACCACGAACAGGAACAGCACCAGCGGCAGCGAGAAGTCCACGCCGGGCCGGCCCGCCGCGTGCTGGAACACCAGCGTCGAGGCACCCAGCGTGGCCACGAAGCCCAGACCCACCGAGAGCATCAGGACCACCGGCGCGAGCAGGCTCCGCAGCAGCAGGAACAGGATCAGCGCGATCAGGGCCGCCGCCACCGGGAAGACCACCTTCAGGTCCTTGTCCACCGCGGAGGCGATGTCGGAGAAGATCGCCGCCGTACCGCCGACATGTGCCTCGGTACCGGGCGGCCGGTGCGCGGCCACCGCCTCCCGGACCGGTCCGGAGACCAGGTCGCGGGCCTCCTGTCCGTGCGCATCGGCGATCGGGAACAGGTCGATGCGGGCCGCCCGGCGGTCCTCGCTCAGCACCGTCGGTGCCACCCGGCCCACCCCGTCGACCGAAGCCAGCGCGCGGGAGAGTCCACCGAGGCGCTCGGCCGTCAGCGTGCTCCCGTCGGAGGCGGTCACGAACACCCCGGCAGGATCCGACACCCCGGCGGGCAGCGCACGGGCGATCTCGGCCGCCGTGGCCGCCGAAGCCGTACGCCCGCCGCCCGCGCCGCTCTGCCCGTAGTCCACCCGCATCCCGGCCATCCCCGCGGCCAGCGCCCCCAGCAGGGCCACCGAGGCGAGCACCAGGGTCAGCGGCCGCCGTGCCACCAGGCCGCCCGTCCGCGCGGCCACGCCCTCGCGGGGCTCCCGCTCCAGCGCCCGCGAGGGCCAGAACATCCTGCGGCCGGTGACCGCGAGGACGGCCGGCATCAGGGTCAGGCTGCCGAGCAGCATCACCAGTACCGACACGGCGATGGCCGGGCCCAGCACCCGGAACTGGCCGAAGGTGGCCACCGCGAGGGTGGAGAACGCGGCGACGATGGTCAGCGCCGCACAGGTGATCGCCGTACCGACCCGGCCGGCGACCTCGGCCGCCGCGGCCCGGCCCGACTGCTCCGGGTGCTTGCGCAGGTGCTCGCGGAAGCGGAAGAGCAGGAAGAGGAAGTAGTCGATGCCGATGCCCACCAGCACCACACTGATCAACTGGGGCGTGGACGCGTCGAGTTCGATGCCGGTCAGCAGTGCGGCGCCGACCACGACCCCGGCCGCCGCTCCGCCGATGATGCTGACGGCGACCAGGGGCAGCAAGGCCGCCAGAACGCTGCGGAACACCAGCACGTGCAGCAGGACGATCACCGCGACCATCACGGCGCCCACGATCTTCGACCGGGTCTCCTCCGCGTCCACGGTGTCCACGGTGTCCGCGAGCCCGGCGGTGAAGCCGGTGCGCAGACCCGCCTCCGCGAACTCGGTCCGGGTGTGGTCCCGGAACGCCCGGTACAGGTCCTGCATTCCGGGATCCATGGGATTGCCGGTCAGCTCGACCGACAGCAGCCGGAAGCTCCGGTCCGGGGCCGTCATCGCCGGGCTGATCCGGGGCAGCTGGGAACGGTCCTGGACCAGGAAGGGCGGGGTGTCCTCGGGCCGGGGCATTTCGATCCGCTGCCGGGTCAGCTTCGCCGCCCCGGCGTCGATCCGCCGCTCGTCGGCGGCGGTCAGCGGCGCACCGTCGGCGCGGGCCACCAGCACGGTCAGCGGGTTGGCGTCGGGCTCGACCCCGAAGTGTTCCTCGGCGACCTTGAGCGCGGCCGCCGAATCGTAGGAGGCCGGAAGGAAGGCGCCGGTGCTCGTCTGCGTGGCCCGGAAGACCAGAGCCTGGCCGAGGATCGTCAGGGCGATGCCCAGTACGGCCCAGAGGGCTATGACCTTCCATGGACTTCGGGTGGCGAAGGCGGTCAGGGCGCGGATCAAGGAGTCCTCCGTAAGGGGGCGGCGGCCGGGGGTCCCCGGCCTGCTCACCAGCTCATCACCGGCCGCGTCCCGAAACGTCGGGTCCCGGGAGGAGCTCGCGCCCGGGACCAGCGACCGGTACGGGCCCCGACCAGGACTCCGGTCCTGGTCCGCACTCCTCCTCGGGGCCCACGGTCCGCGGGGCGCGCGATGGGAAGATGGAGTATGCCGATGATCAAAACGGACGACGGGGCGGGCGGGAGCGCGCCCGTTCAGGGCACGAACCGGGCCCTGAACTGGACCCGCAACGACGCGCTCGTGGCCATCGCCGCCACCGTCGTGGACCTGGTCGGCTATGCGTTCGGCGCAGCCGGAAACGGCCGGCCCCTCACGGTGTCCGCCCTCGTCCTGGTGGTCCTGACCGCGCCCTGCCTGCTGGCCCGGCGGGTCAGGCCGGTTGCCGTGCTCTGCGCCGTTCTCGCCCTCGGCGTGGCGCTGAACCTGATCACGTCACAGGGCCCGCACTTCTCCGCGGGAGCGACCGTCGCGCTCTACTCCGTGGCCCGCGTGCGCGGCCCCGCGGTCACGGCGGCGGCCGCCCTGGCGGCGGTGCCGCTGACGGTGGTCGGCAGCGGCTCCGGCGGGACGACCGGGTTCATGGGCCTGCTCGGCAACACGGTCGCCGTCCTCCTCGTCGTCGCCGCCGCGCTGCTGACGCGCCGCTGGCAGCAGGAGACCGAGGCCAAGCGCACCCTGCTGGCGGAACGTGCGGTGGCCGAGGAGCGCCGCCGCATCGCCCGCGAACTGCACGACATCGTGGCCCACCACATCACCACCATGCAGCTGATGGCCGGCGGAGCCCGGGCCAACCTGGCGCACGACCCGGAGGTGGCCCGCGAGGCCCTGGTCACCCTGGAGGGTTCCGGGCGGATGGCGCTGCGCGAGATGAGGCAGCTGCTCGACGTGCTGCGGGCGGGGGAGGAGCCGGAACACACCCCGCCGGCCCCGCAGCCCGGCACCGGCGACCTGGACCGGATCGTCGCCGAAGCCAGGCTCGGCGGCCTGGAGACCGGGTTCACCGTGGAGGGGCCGGTCCGCCCGCTGCCGCCGGCCCTCGGTCTGACGGTGTTCCGCATCGTGCAGGAGTCGCTGACCAACACCCGCAAGCACGCCGGGCGGGCCCGGGCCCACGTACGGCTGACGTATCGCCCCGACGAGGTGACGGTGGAGGTGCGCGACGACGGGGCGGGGGAGCGGACGGCGCCTTCGCGGGTGGTTCCGGGTTCCGGCTACGGTCTGATCGGAATGCGCGAACGGGTCGCCCTGCAGGGCGGCACCCTGGAGGCGGCCGCCCTCGACGGCGGCGGATTCCGGGTGGCGGCGCGCCTGCCGGCGCCGCCCGGGCCGCACGCGCCCGGGGAAGAGGGAGAGGAAGAACGCGGATGATCCGTGTGCTCATTGCGGACGACCAGCCGCTCGTCCGGCGGGGCCTGGCACTGATCCTGGCCCCCGAGCCGGAGTTCGAGGTCGTCGGCGAGGCCGGGGACGGCGCCGAGGCGGTCGTCCTCGCGGAGCGGCTGCGGCCCGACGTGGTCGTCATGGACATCCGGATGCCGGTCCTGGACGGGGTCGGGGCCACCGGGGAACTGTCCCGGCTGCTGCCGGAGTGCCGGGTGCTGGCGCTGAGCACCTTCGACATGGACGAGTACGTGGTCGCCGCCCTTCGGGCCGGTGCCTACGGCTTCCTGCCCAAGGACGTATCCCCGGAGGAGCTGACCGCCGCGATCCGCACCGTCCACACCGGCGAGGCCGCGGTGGCGCCGCGCCTGCTGACCCGGCTGATCTCCACGTACGTACGGGTCCCCGAGCGGCCCGCCCGGCAGGCGGCCGCGGTCCCGGCCGAACTCACACCCCGCGAGCGGGAGATCTGGCAGCTGCTCGCCACCGGACTCGACAACGCGGAGATCGCCGCAGACCTGGACATCAGCGTCTCCACGGTCAAGAACCACATCACCGGCATCTTCGGCAAGCTGGGCGTCCGCGACCGGGCCCAGGCGGTCATCGCCGCGTACGAATCGGGCCTGGTGGAGGTGACCGGCGGGGCGCGCTGAGCGCCAAGTCGCCCGGGAGCGGCGGGCGGAACCGGGGTCGCACACTTCTGACCTGCCGGAACATCGCCGGAACACTGGAGGATTCACCCGTGCGCCAAGGGGCACGTCCATGGCACAGTGCGAGCAGCCCAACCGCACGACCAGGGAGTCTCCATGAGCGATCCGCACTCCACGCAGCTCGCGGCCGCCCCCGAGTGCCGGCCGGAGCCGAGCCGGCTGAGTGCCTCGAGGCCGTCGCGGGTGTCGAGCAGCCCGGCGAGCCCGGTGAGCCCGATGGGTCAGGCGAGCCCGACGGGTCAGGCGGGTCCGCTGCCGTGCTGCCCGGTGTGCGAGGACGCCCCGGACCGCATCTCCTGGCGCCAGCGTCCGGGCCGGCCGGTGGTCCTGGTCTTCGAGCCCTGCGGGCACCGGCACGGCTCCCCGGCGGCGCCGGTCCTGGCCGTGAGCCCGCCGCCGCCCGTCACGGGCTGGGGACGGGCCCTCGCATGAGCTTGCTGATCCACTGGATGAGCCCGCCGTCGTACATGCCGGGGGCGTAGGTGTAGGCGTCATGGCCGCCGCCCTCGTCGACGTGGAACATCGTCTTCACGGGCCCCTTGCCGTAGTCCTTGATGAACTTCTCGATCGGGGGCCGGTTCTGGACGTCGCTGCCCTTGGTGCCGACCTGGAAGGCGAGGTCCACCTCGGGTCCGCCCCGGTCGATCAGC
Organism: Streptomyces sp. GL_141; assembly: GCF_057834385.1. Classification (NCBI taxonomy): domain Bacteria; kingdom Bacillati; phylum Actinomycetota; class Actinomycetes; order Kitasatosporales; family Streptomycetaceae; genus Streptomyces; species Streptomyces sp. GL_141. The sequence goes on along the minus strand of NZ_CM174402.1, from coordinate 400,332 downwards.
TTCCGCGCGAGCTCGGGCGGGCTGTTCTCCGCCTTCTCCGCGGGGTGGCCGTTCCACAGCCGGGAGTCGGGGACGATGTCGGGCCCGCCGGCGATCACGGCCCGGAATCGGTCGGGCTTCTGCAACACCGCCTTGAGCCCGGCGAACCCGCCGGAGGAGCTGCCCATGAAGGCCCAGCCGTCGCGGGACTTGATCGTACGGAACGTCGCGCGGACCAGGTCGGGGACGTCCTCGGTGAGCCAGGTGCCCATCTTCGGCTGGCCGGGGATGTCGCTGCCGTCCCAGTAGAGCCCGTCCTTGTCGGACGCCGGGTTCAGCACGGGCATCGCGAGGATGAAGGGGAGGCTGGCGCCCTCTTTGGACCACTTGGAGATGTCGGCCTCCAGCTTGAGGTTGCTCCCGCTCCAGTAGTTCTCGTTGAAGCCGGGCCCGCCGGGCAGCGCGATCATCACGGGGAAGCCGCTGTGCGCGTACTTCGGGTCGTGGTACTGCGGCGGCACCCAGAGCCAGACCTTGCCGGTGAAGTGGGACTTCTTCCCGGCGAGGGTGGTCACCATCACCTTGCTGCCGTCCTCCGGGATGGTCCCGGACACCTTCAGCTCGGGCGCCGGTCCGGTGGGCATCAGGGTCAGCGGGTCACCCGACGCGCCACCGGCCTTGCCCTGGGCCGTGGTGCGGGGCTCGTCGAGGCGCACGGTGTCGCCGGTGTCGTCGAACGGGTCGAGGTAGGCGATCGCCCCGGCGGCCACCGCGCCCACGACCGCCAGCGCGACGGCCACCCCGATCCACCGCCGCCGCCGGGGCGGCCGCCCGCCGGTGTGCCCGTGGACCCGGCCGTGTCCGTGCTGCGCCTCCCGGCGTGTGCCGTGCTTCATCGTGCGTGACTCCTGAGCCCTGTACGGAGGCCGCCGGTTTGGCTGCCGGGGAGTGAGAGCCCCTGAGATGAGGAACGGTTCGTCACCAAAAGTTATGAAAAGGGCAAAGAGTAGGTCATTCGGGCAGGACGCCCTCAGAGGCGCCCCCTAGCGGCCGGAGGGCTCAGGCGTCGGTGGTGGCGGGCTGGAGGTGGGCCGGGTCCGCGGGGCGCTGGTGGTCGATCAGGGCCGAGGCCAGCAGCGCCGTGACCGCGGAGAGGACGAGCAGCGGCATCAGTGTGGGTGCCTCCTTGCCCAGCAGGGCGGCGGCCAGGACCACACCGGTCACCGGGAGCCGGGTGCCGGCCACCCCCGCCGCACAGATGCCGGCCGCCAGCGCGGGGCCCATGCCGAATCCGGGAAGGCTGCCGAAGGCCACGCCGATCGCCGCCCCGATCATGATGGAGGGGAAGATGGGGCCGCCGCGGAGGCTGCCGAGGGCGATGCTCCAGCCGATCAGTTTGAAGAGCGAGAGGGCCACCAGCGCGCCCACCGCCCAGGACGAGGGCTCGGCGGCCAGCTGGCCGACGGTGTTCTGGCCGGACAGGGCCACCTCCTCCGGGGAGCGTCCGGTGATCAGCGCGTAGGCGGTGACGCAGACGCCGACGGCCACCGCGCACAGCACGATCCGCTGCGCGGAGGTGCCCACCCAGCCGTGGACGCGCAGGCCCGCGGACTTGCCCAGGGCGACGACGACGCCGATCAGGGCGGCCATGGGGATGCCCCACAGGAAGTCGCCCGCGTCGGGCAGGCCCGCGGCGGGTTCCTGGGGGAGGGTCAGTGCCCCGATGCCGAGGCCGGTCCAGTGCCCGAAGCCGGTGAAGACCAGGGCTCCGACTCCGCTGGCGACCAGGGCGGGCAGGATCAGTACGAGAATGCGCGCACCCCCGGCCACGAGGGCGGCTCCCTCCAGCACCATCACCACCGGGATCAGCGGACTGCCGAAGATGGTGCTGATGGCGGCGGTGGATCCGGCCATGCCGAGCACCGTGGCCAGCTCCGGCTCGGTGGCCCGCTTGGCGGCGCGGATGCTGAGCAGCGCGAGGCCGCTGCCGATCGCCATCAGGGGCGCCTCGGGTCCGAGCATCACGCCGAGGGGCAGGCAGGCCAGCGCGGCCAGGATCACGCTCAGGGTTTCGCGGGGCATGGTCGGCGGGCCGCCGAAGCCGTAGGCGGGGACGTGTCCGCCGGCGCCGGCCATCCGCGTGATGATCGGCGCGGCCAGCAGTCCGGCGAGGGTGAGCGTGGGCAGGCCCCACCACCACGGGGGGCGGGAGTAGCCGAGCAGGTCGGGTGCGGTGTGCCAGACCCAGTGCTGGAGTTCGTGTTCGAGGCTGACGAAGCCGAAGGCGAACAGCGAGACCGGGATGCCGATGAGCGCCGAGAGGGCGAGCAGGCGCAGGGTCCCGGGGGCGAGGAGGATCTGACGGAGCGATGCGGGCTGTTTCGCCTGTTCCATGAGCGCAGGGCCCTCCAAAAAAGTCCGTAGTTCGTCTCAGGGTCGCGGCGAGGGGCGGGTCGCGCAGGGCGGGTGGGCCATGCGAGTGAAGGACCGGGTACGTCCTCCATGCTCAAAGATGCTCGTTGACCAGCCATTCCAATCAACTTCCTTCAAATGGGGCCTCCGGACCGCTATGTTGCCCGGTGCATGCCAAAAGGTGTGTCCGCAGTCCGGACCGCACGAGGAGCCGCCCCATGAGACTCATCAGCATCCGCAGAAGCCCACGGCGGCGGCGCGCCCCGGCGGCCGCACTGCTCGCCGCGGCCCTCGCCGTCGCCGGTCTGGCCACCGCCGGACCCATCTCCTCACCGGCTTCGGCGGCCGCCGCGGCACCGGCCCCGGCCACCGCGGGCAACGCCACCGGCGTCACCCAGTCCGGGAACACCTTCACGATCGCAACCTCCGGCGGGGCCAAGGCCCGGGTGGTCGTCGCCCGCGCCGACATCTTCCGGCTCTGGCTCTCGCCCGACGGCACCTTCACCAACGACCCGGCCGGCACCGACCTCGCCCCCACCACGGACTTCGGCCCCGTGAGCGCCGCGTGGACCGACGCGGGCACCTACTACAAGATCACCACCGGTTCCCTGACCATCCGGGCCAACAAGACCCCGCTGCAGTTCTCCGTCTACCGGGCCGACAACTCCACCCTGGTCTGGCAGGAGACGCAGCCCACCTCCTGGACCAGCAGCCAGACCACCCAGTACCTCGCGCGCGCGGCGGACGAGCAGTTCTACGGAACGGGCCTGCGCCTGGGCGAATGGGCGCTGCGCGGCAAGACCGTCCCGATCGCGGTCGACAACAAGTGGCGCGAGAACAACAACGCCAGCCCCGCACCCTTCTACGTGTCGACCAACAACTACGGCGTGATGCGCAACACCTGGGCCCCGGGCTCGTACGGTTTCAACGCCCCCACCACCCTCACCCACGACGAGAAGCGCTTCGACGCCTGGTACTTCACCGGCGGCTCCCTCAAGACCGTCCTGGACGCCTACACCGACGTCAGCGGCAAGCCCTTCATGGCTCCGGCGTGGGGCTTCGAGCTCGGCAACGCCGACTGCTTCAACGCCTCCAACCCGGCCTACCAGGGCGACCACGACCGCCTTCGCCACCAGACCACCCCGGACGTCGTCGGCTACGCCACGGACGCCCGCGCCGCGGACATGCCCTCGGGCTGGTTCCTGCCCAACGACGGCTACGGCTGCGGCTACACCGCGCCCCTGAAGTCCACGGTCGACGCGCTGAAGGCCAAGGGATTCCAGACCGGACTGTGGACCTCGACGGGCCTCGGCAACATCAACGACGAGGTGGGGGTGGCCGGTTCACGGGGCGTGAAGACCGATGTCGCCTGGATCGGCGGCGGTTACAAGACGGCGTTCGCGGGCGTTCAGCAGGCCGTCGACGGCATAGAGAAGAACTCGGACGCCCGCCGCTACGTCTGGACCGTCGACGGCTGGGCCGGCACCCAGCGCAACGCCGTCGTCTGGACCGGTGACACCAACGGCACCTGGGACGACATGCGCTGGCACGTCCCCGCCATCACCGGCGCCGGCCTCTCCGGCTTCAACTACGCCACCGGCGACGTGGACGGGATCTTCGCCGGCAGCCCCAAGACGTACGCCCGCGACCTCCAGTGGAAGGCCTTCACCCCGGCCTTCATGACCATGTCCGGCTGGGGCGCGACCGGTCCGACCGCCGGCTATCAGGACAAGCAGCCCTGGCGGTTCGCCGAGCCCTACCTCTCGATCAACCGCAAGTACCTCCAGCTGAAGATGCGGCTGATGCCGTACCTGTACACCATGAGCCGCACCGCGCACGAGACCGGCGTCCCGAGCACCCGCGCGATGGTCCTGGAGTACCCCGAGGACCCGGTGGCGCGCGGGAACCTGACCAGCGGCCAGTTCATGGCCGGCGACTCCTTCCTCGTCGCGCCCGTGGTCTCCGACACCTCCGTACGCGACGGCATCTACCTCCCGGCCGGCACGTGGACGGACTACTGGACCGGCAAGACCTATGCCGGACCGGGCTGGCTCAACGGCTACCAGGCCCCGCTCGACACCCTGCCCCTGTTCGTCAAGGGCGGCGCCATCGTCCCGATGTGGCCGCAGATGAACTACACGGGGGAGAAGCCCGTCTCCACCCTCACCTACGACATCCACCCGCGCGGCGCCACCTCCTTCAGCCTGTACGAGGACGACGGAATCACCCGCGCCCACCAGACCGGAGCCTTCGCCCGCCAGCAGGTCGACGTCACCGCCCCCGCCTCCGGCTCCGGCACGGTCACCGTGTCCGTATCCGCCCCGGCCGGCAGCTACACCGGCAAACCGGCCTCGCGCGGCTACGAGTTCAGCCTCCACGTGGCCACCGCCCCCACGGCGCTCACCGTGGACGGCGCCGCCCTCACCCGGCTGACCAGCAAGGCCGCCTACGATTCGGCGGCGACGGGCTGGTTCTTCGACGCCGCCGACCGCGGCGGAATCCTGTGGACCAAGACCGGTACGAAATCGGCCGCCTTCAGCGTCTCGGCCTCCGGCACCTCCGTCCCGGCCGCCGACCCCATCCCGGTCACCTCCAGCCCCGTCCCGCAGTCGGCCTGGACCCTGGTCTCCGCCGACAGCCAGGAGACCAGCGGCGAGAACGGCGCCGCCCGCAACGCCTTCGACGGGAACGCCGGCACCATCTGGCACACCGCCTGGTCCGGCTCCGCACCCGCGCCGCTCCCGCACGAGATCCAGATCGACCTCGGTGCCCGCTACACGGCCGACGGCCTCGGCTACCTGCCCCGCCAGGACGGCGGGGTCAACGGCCGGATCGGCGGCTACGAGGTGTACGTCTCGGACACCACCACCGACTGGGGATCCCCGGTGGCCACCGGCACCTTCGCCGACACGGCGGCCCTCAAGTCGGTCTCGCTGTCCGCGAAGGCGGGCCGCTACCTCCGGCTGAAGGCGCTGACCGAGGCGGGCGGCCGGGGCCCCTGGACCAGCGCCGCCGAGATCACCCTCACCGGCCGCCCGACGCCGCTCCCCGCGGCCGCCACCCTGGTCAACGGGGCGTCGGCCAGTTGCCTGGACCTCCCGGGCAGCGCCACCACCCCCGGCACCCAGCCCACCCTCTACAGCTGCCACGGCGGCCCCAACCAGCGCTGGACCCTGCAGGGCGACGGTCGGCTGACCGGCCTCGGCGGAGTCTGCCTGGATGCCGCCACCGCCACCGCCGTCGCGATCCAGACCTGCAACGGCAGCTCCGGCCAGACCTGGCAGACCGGCCCGGACGGCAGCCTGCGCAACTCCGGCCAGTGCCTGACCCCGGCCGGCTCCGCCACGGCCAACGGCACCCGGCTCACCCGGGTCGCGTGCGCCACGACCGCGGCCCAGCGGTGGACGTTCACACCCTGACCCGGCGACCGGCGGGGGTCCCGGCTTCCCGGTGACCCCCGCCCGACGAGGACCGTCTGACGAGGACCGCCCGACACCCCCACCGAGCCCGGCCCGGCATCCAGCCGGGCCGGGCTCGGTGGGGGTGCGGGCCCGGCGGTTACCGTGGGGGCCGCGATCCTCGGACCCTTCAGGAAGGTGCCCATGCCCGCGGGAAAGATGCACGCCGACGAACCCGACATCGACACCGCCCTCGTGCGCGGGCTGATCGCGGGTCAGTTCCCGCAGTGGGCGGGGCTGCCCGTCGAGCGCGTCGACTCCGCCGGCACGTCCAACGCCATGTACCGGCTGGGCGCGGACCTGGTCGTACGTCTTCCCCGTACGCCGGGAGCGGCCGGCGACGTGGGCATGGAGCACGTCTGGCTGCCGCGGCTCGCCCCCGGTCTGCCGGCCGCCATCCCCGTCCCCATCGGCATGGGGCGGCCCGCCGAGGGCTATCCCTGGTCCTGGTCCGTCTTCGGCTGGGTCCCCGGCGAGAACCCCGTGCCCGGCCGGATCGCGGAGCCGGACCTGCTGGCCAAGGACCTGGCGGAGTTCGTCTCCGCGCTGCACCGGGCCGATCCGGCGGACGCCCCGGCCTCCTACCGCAGCGAGACCCTGGCGGCCCGCGACGCCGAAACCCGTACCGCGATCGCGGAACTGGGCGCGAGCGCCGACCCGGACGCCGACGCGGACCTGGACACGGGGGCGGTGACCGCCCTGTGGGAGGAAGCCCTGCGGGCCGAGCCCTGGTCCGGGCCGCCGGTCTGGATCCACGCCGATCTGCAACCGGGGAACCTGCTCCTCGCGGACGGAAGGCTCGCCGCCGTCATCGACTTCGGCTGCGCCGGTCTCGGCGAACCCGCCGTCGACCTGATCGCGGCCTGGTACGTCCTCCCGGCCGCCGCCCGCCCCGCCTTCCGGGCCGCACTGGACGCGGACGACGCGATGTGGACGCGCGCCCGCGGCTGGGCCCTGTCGATCGCCCTCATGGAGCTGAACTACTACAAGGAGACCAACCCGGTCATGGCGGCCATCGCCCGCCACGTCATCGGCGAACTCCTCGCGGGCGGCCCGGCGACTACAGGTGTCCGCCGCCGTCGATGACGACGACGGTGCCGGTGCTGAGCCGCAGCGAGGTGACGGCGCCGATCAAGGAGCAGGCCACGTCGTCCGGGTCCGCGGCGATCCGGAGCGGCGCCGACGCCGCCTGGGTACGGACCGAGGCCGGATCGCGGCCGGGGACGAAGCCGGTGTCGACCGCTGCCGGCGAGAGGTTGAAGACCCGCACCTGGGGGCCGAGCACGCGCGCCAGCGAGGTGGTCATGACGTCCAGGCCGGCCTTGGCGGCGCAGTAGGCGATGTTGCTTCCCAGCCCCGTGGAGCCGGATATCGAGGAGATGGTGGCGACGACCGCGTCACCGGAGGACCGCAGGAGCGGGGCGAAGGCGCGGATCACGGAGAAGGTGCCCCGTACGTTCACCGTCAGAATCCGGTCGAACTCCGCGTCCGTCAGCCCTTCGAGGTCGGCATGGGCGACCTGCGTGGTGGTGCCGGCGGAGTTGACCAGTACGTCGACCACACCGTGGAGGTCGGCGACGAGGCCGGCGGCCCTGCGCACGGCGGCGGAGTCGTCGAGCGGGATGCGCGTCGCGACGTGCCCCTCACCGGGCAGGGCGGCGACGAGATCTTTCGCGCGGCCTTCGCCGGAGTCGTAGCCGACGACCACCCGGGCACCGGCCTCGGCGAGCCGCCGGGCGCACGCGGCCCCTATGCCGCTGCTGCCCCCGGTGACGACGGCCACCTTGCCGGTCGGATCGAAGAATCCGAGGCCACCCGTACGCACTTCGGCCATGAGCACATCCTTGCTTCGACAAGAGCATCGTCATGGAAATGCTTCACGCTATCGCGGAGCCTTTCGGCGGGCAACGGGTAAAGGCGTGCCGGAGAAAACTGTCCGGATCAGGCTGAGGAATTGAATTCTCCATTTCAGGTCCCGGGTCGGACGGCGGGGCCTCATCGTGACGGATCGCACTGATCGGGCCGCTGTTCACTTCCCGGAGCCCAAGGGAGCGCAGGCCGAAGGGTGTGCAGAAGGAACAGGCCATAGTGGCGGGTTGGCGTTTGTTGCTTGTCGGCGAGGCGCAGAACCGAGAGGAGCGGTAATCGGCACAACGTCACCGGATTGATTCGGAGGGATAGTGAGTTTTTCGCCCGCGCAGTCGTACCAGTGGACCGGCCGGATCCTTCAGGCATTGCGCCGCAGTCTTCTCGATCAAGAATTCCTGGAAATTCTTCCCGCGCTGCTGTCCGCTCAGGACGAGCCGGGCGCACGGCACTCCGTCGCGGTCCTGGGGGACCGGGCGCGCCCGCACGTGAAGGACGAGGGCGACCGTGTCTCGGTGGAGGGCAAATGGGCCTATCAGCTTCCCGTGAGCCATTCGGTGGAAAAGCAGATGGCCCTCGAGCATGCGGACCGGGTCTACTGCGTCACCCCTTGTCTGCGTCTCCTCATGGACGGCGAGGACACCTCGGGCAGGCACCTGTACACGTTCTTCCAGGTGGTGGTCGAGTGGCGGGCCGTGGACGCGAACGAGGTGTTCTCGGTGACCGAGGGCATCCTCGGAGGGCTTGCCCGCCACCTGGCGCCGATCCTCCCGGAGGAGGGGCGCGGGGCCGCGGAGCGCCTGGCCGGCCTGCGGAGCGGCCCCTACCCGCGCATTTCCTTCGCCGAGGCGCTCGGTCTCGCCGGGAGAGGACCGCGGGAGCCGCAGAACACCGACCTGACCCACGGCGAGGAGCGGATCCTCACCGAGAAATTCACTTCACCGTTCTGGATCCACCGCTATCCGCTCGGCGTACGCGATTCGCTCTACCAGCAGGGTGAGGACGGGCTCCAGGAGACCTACGACCTGATGCTGCCCGCGGGCCACGGTGAACTCGCCACGGGAGGGCTCCGGCCGAAGGACGCGGACGAGATCTCGGAGCAGTCCCGGCTGCTCGGCGGTGAGCCGAACCACGTGTACGCGGAATGGAAGAAGCGGTCCGGGATACAGACGGCCGGCTTCGGGCTCGGCCTGGAACGGCTCGTACGGCACATCGCCGGCGCCGACAGCGTCCTGGACCTCCTGGCGGCCCACGACTCCGGCCCGAACCGGCGCATCGGGGCGGGCGAACTCGGGTCGGGCGAACGGTGACCCTGGCCTTCCACTGGTTCCTGCCCACGTACGGCGACGGCCGCAACGTGGTGGGTGGCGGCCACGACGTGGCCGCGGGCAGCAAGGAGGAACAGCGGCCCGCCACCGTCCGCTACCTCGCGCAGATCGCCGTCGCGGCCGAACAGCTGGGCTTCGACGGCGCGCTCACCCCGACCGGTGCCTGGTGCGAGGACGCCTGGGTGACCACCGCCATGCTCGCGCGCGAAACGGAACGCCTCAGGTTCATGGTCGCCCTGCGGCCCGGCTTCGTCTCCCCGACCCTCACCGCCCAGATGGCCGCCACCTTCCAGCGGCACTCGGAGGGCCGGCTCCTCCTCCACGTCGTCACCGGCGGGGAGAGCCGGGAACAGCGCGCCTACGGCGACTTCCTGGACAAGGACGCCCGGTACGGCAGGACCGGCGAGTTCCTGGAGATCGTGCGAAGGCTGTGGGGCGGCGAGTCGGTCGACTTCAACGGATCGCATCTGCGCGTGGAGGGTGCCCGGCTCGGCCGGCCGGCCGACCCGGTGCCCTCCGTCTACTTCGGCGGATCGTCGCCGGCGGCCATCGAGGTCGCCGCACTCCACAGCGACGTCTACCTGACCTTCGGGGAACCACCCGTGCAGGTGGCGGAGAAGCTGGCCCGCGTACGAGTGCGCGCCGCGCGGGCCGGGCGGCGCCCGCGGTTCGGCATCCGGCTCCACGTGATCACCCGGGACACCGCCGGGCAGGCGTGGGCCGAGGCCCGGCGGCTGCTCGAAGGGTTCGGCCCCGAGGCGATCCGATCGGTCCAGGAGGGTCTGCGCGACAGCGAATCGGAAGGCCAGCACCGGATGCGGGCCCTGCACGGGGGGCGCTCCGACGACCTGGAGATCACGCCCAACCTGTGGGCCGGCATCGGCCTGGTCCGTGGCGGTGCGGGCACGGCCCTGGTGGGAGCGCACCGGGAGGTGGCCGACCGGATCATCGAGTACCACCGGCTCGGCATCGACGAGTTCGTGCTCTCGGGCGTCCCGCACCTCGAGGAGGCGTACTGGTTCGGCGAAGGCGTCCTCCCGCTGCTCGCCCGCGAGGGCCTCTGGACCCACCCGGCGCGGGACCGACCGGTGCGGGACTGGTCGAAACGCGACTGAACAGAACGCTACTTATCGGAATGCGACTGACCCGACCGGACGGTCGGCCGAGGCATGGATGTTTGTCAGTGCCGGTTGCGAGGATGGCGGCATGACACCTTTCCTTCTGACCGACATCGACCGTGCCGTCCGCAGCAGTTGGAGCGCGATGACGTGCACGCCCGAGTACCGCGACCGGTGGACCAGGGAGAACCCGGCCCGCGACCAGTGCGGTGTGACCGCGCTCGTCCTCAACGACCTGCTGGGCGGTGAGCTGATCCGCGGCGAGGTCCTCGTCGACGGCGAACGCGTGGACTACCACTGGTGGAACCGGCTCGGTCTCGGCATAGAGATCGACCTCACCCGCGAGCAGTTCGCACCGGAGGAGAAGATCACCGAGGGGACCGTCGTCCCCCGCCCCCCGGACAGTGAACTGCGCCGGCTGCGCACGGAGTACGAGCTCCTGCGCGACGAGGTCATGGCCAAGCTCGCCCGTACCGGTGGTGCGCCCGCCGGGGTGACCGGTACCTAGTCGCGGCGGGTCGGCACCCGGTCCCGCCCTCGCGATGACGGGACCGGGTTGCCGCCCTGGGCCGTGAACTGATCGTCGGACAGCCGGACATCCAAGTCAATCCTCCGGATTTCTGGTAACCCCCAAGGGATACCTTGGGGTTGTGACCCTCGATGATCTCCGCGTCTTCGTCGCGGTCTGCCGGGCCGGCAGCCTCAGTGCCGTCGCCCGCGACCTCGGCCGCACCCAGTCCGCCGTCAGCCAGCACATCCGCCGCCTGGAGAAGGAGACCGGCGCCGCGCTCCTGGAGCGGCACCCGCGCGGAGTCTCGCCCACCGGGGCCGGGCTGATCCTCCAGGCGGCCGCCGCCGACGGCATCGCCGGGCTCGACGGAGCCCTGCGCCGGCTCGACGACCTGGTACGGGGCGACGGCGGCTCGGTCCGCGTCACCACCGGGGCCACCACCGTGCGCCACTTCATGGCCGAGGCGATCGTGGCCTTCCGGCGCAGCCACCCCCGGGTCAGCCTGGAGTTCCAGACCGAGAACTCCAGCCGCAGCTGCTTCGAAGCCCTCGCCGCCGACGACCTCGACCTCGCGTGGATCACCATCGGCGCCCCCGTGCGGGGCATCGAACAGCGTCCTGTCATGCGGCTGCCCTGGGTCCTCGCGGTCGGCGCCGACGACCCGCTCGCCGCCCGGTCCCGCCTGGAGCCCGCCGACCTAGGCTCCGTCCGCCACATCCGGCTGCCCGAGAACTCCGCCTCCCGCGCCCACCTCGACGCCGCCCTCGCCGAAGCGGGCATCCGGATCAGCTCGGACACCAGCGCCGCCGACTGGGACACCGCCCTCCTCCTCGCGGAACTGGGCCTCGGCCACGCCGTCGTACCGGCGCTGCCCGGCTGGCGGGTCCCCGGATCGGACGGGCCGCTGCGCCTGGTTCCGGTCCCCGCCCTGCCGCCGCTCTCCGTCGGCTGGGCCGTCCGGCGCTGGTCCGCCCTCGCCCCGCTCGCCCGCGCCTTCGCCGACGAGGTGGCCCGCAGCTGCGTGGCCCGCGCGGCCGGCCCCGGCGGGGCGTGACGCGGCGGGTGGTGAGGCGGCGGGTGGTGAGGCGGCGGGTGGTGAGGCGGGCGGGCGCGGCGGGGCCGGCCGTGGCGAGGTCGGACGTGGCGCGCCCGGTCGTGACGCGGGCAGGCGTGGCGAGGCCGGCTGTGGAGTGGGCAGGCGTGGCGCGCCCGGACGTGACGGGGGCAGGCGTGCGGCGGCCAGTGCGGCCAGCACCGCGGTCGAGGCCCCGGTGCCCGCGGCCACCGCGATGCCGAGGGCGGGCCCCACGTTCATCGCGGTCTGCTTGAGCCCGCCCACCACCCCCGCGTGCCCGGCCGGGGCGTCCCCGACCACCGTGCCGGTGGCCGTCACCATCACCGCGGCGAAGCCCGCGCCGCGTATCCCGAAGCCCCAGCCCGGACCCAGTCCCGCGATCCCGAGCGCCACCAGCCCGGTCCCGGCCATCGCCGTCCCGCGGGCTCCGAACCGGCGCAGCAGGGCCCCCGCCACCGGTGCGCCGACGACCATGGCGGCCGTCATCGGCAGCACGCGCAGCCCGGTGGCGAGCGGATCCGGCCCCGCCGCGTCCTGGAGCGCGAAGCCGGCCCCGAACAGCGCCCCGAACAGGGCGGCGGAGACCAGGGCCAGCAGCGCGACGGACGCCGTCACCGGGACGGAGCGGGCCACCGGGCGCGGCACCAGGGGCTGGGCGGAGCGGCGCTCCGACCGGACGAGCAGGGCCGCCAGTGCGGCCGACGCGGCGAAACCGGCCAGGGTCCAGGGCCCCGACCAGCCGTGCTCGGGTACCCCGGCCAGCGCGTGCACCAGCGCCGCGAGGGCCGTCGCGAGGAGGGCGGCGCCGCCGGGCCGGATCCGGCCGCCGGGCTCCGGGGGCGGGGGGCGCGGGGACCCGTACGAACAGGGCCGCCGCCGCGATCGCGAGGGTGGCGGGGACGTTGGCCACGAACACCGCGCGCCAGCCGAAGCGTTCGACCAGCACGCCGCCGAGAAGCGGCCCGGCCGCCGCGGCCAGTCCGATCGCCGCGGTCCGCACCGCGACCGGCCCGCCGAGCCGCGCGGGCGGGTACGCGAGCCGCAGCAGGGCGAGCGTCGCCGGTTGGAGCAGCGCCCCGAACAGCCCCTGGGCCGCGCGCAGGGCGATCACCCAGCCGGCCCCGGGAGCGAGTGCGATGCCCGCCGAGGCGGCCGCGAAGCCGAGTACGCCGGTGAACAGCAGCCGGGTGTGCCCGTACCGGTCGCCCAGCCGGCCGGCGAGGACCAGGAAGGCGGCCACGCTCAGCAGGTAAACGCGCCGCTCGTCCACTGCACCTCGGCCAGACGCGCGCCGAGGTCCCGCCGCAGGCTGGGCTGCGCCATCAGCAGCACGGTCCCGTCAAGGGCGACGAGCATCGCGGCGGCGGAGCTGACGCCGAGCGCGAGCCGGGGCCTCACGGGCGCAGGTGGGCGTCGACGGCGGCGTCGACGACCCGGTCGAGGGAGCACCCCGGGTCGCCGTCGAGGGCGAGCGGCAGACTGCCCCGGGACCACAGCTGGGCCACGCCGTGCAGATTGGCCCACAGCGCCGCGGCGGTGATCCGGGGCTCGCCGCCCGTCCGGCACCGGGCGACGAGGGAGACGAGCAGTTCGAACATCGGCAGGGTGGAATCGCGGAGCCGGGCCTCCGGCGGCCCGTCCTGCCCGGAGCTGTCCAGCAGGTCGTGGCGGAACATCAGCTCGAACATGCCGGGGTGCTCCAGCGCGTAGCCGACGTACGCGCGGCCCAGCGCCCGCACCTGCCCGCGCGGGTCGTCCGCACCCGGGCCCGCCGGCGCGGCCGGGATCCGGGAGCCGAGTTCCTCGAACCCGCGCCGGGCGATCGCGGACAGCAGCGCGTGATGTGTCGGGAAATACCGCCGTGGCGCCCCGTGGGAAACCCCGGCGCGGCGGGCGATCTCGCGCAGCCCGAGCGCGGCGCTCCCCTCACTGGTCACGAGCTCCACACCGACGTCGATCAGCCGCTCGCGCAGCCCCCCGTCCTGCCGATCCCGTTGCTCCGACTGCTCCCGTCGATCCATAGACACTGTCTACCAGCCACCCGTAGACAGTGTCTATCCCTCCCCTTCCGGGATGATGGAATGAGCGCGGCCGGGCGAGGCGCCCGGCCCGGCCGAGGGAGAGGTGACCTGCCATGGCGGAGCACGAGGCGCGCGAGGCCGGGCCGTCGGCGGGCGGGCTGGAAGAAGGCCGCCTGATGAAGGAACTCGAAGCCATCCACCGCACGCGCCACGAAACCCTGCTGCACGGCTCGGACGACGCGCTGCTCACGCACACCCGGCGGATGGACGAACTGGAACGCGAGTACGTGCGCCGCCACCCGGAACGCGCCCAGACGACCGGCCGCACCCGCTCGGGCGCCCGAGCCCGCACGGGCACGGAAGAACAGGGCTAGCGAGGGGTCCCTTGCCGGCATCCGTCCGCCGCGGGTGGCCGACCGGCTCTCGCGCCTCGGGCTCCGTGGCGGCGGGGGCGCCTACTTCTCCGCGTGCTCGCCCAGCATGAACAGCAGCCAGACGAAGCCGGCGAAGAGGTGGGTGCCGGCGATGTAGAAGAACGCGCGCAGCAGGACGCCGTTCTCCTTCCACTTCTCGTACCTCGCCGCCGCGGCCGCCGCGGAGCGGGCCTGCTCGGAACCCTTGTTCTCGTCCGTCATCACCCGGACAGCGTACGGGGGCGGGCCCGCCCCGGCTCAGACCGTGTAGGGGTAGATCTCGATCCGCTCCCGGTCGAAGCGCAGCCGGACCCAGGCCGGGGTGACGCCCTCCGGCAGTGGCTCGGCGGCCTCCAGCAGGATGCGGATGCCGCCGAGCCGGAACGAGAGGACGCCGTCCTCCTCGGTGCCCAGCTCTCCCCGCGGGAACACCGCGCAGTGCCCGCCCTCCTGAATCCCCGGCCCGCCCTCCTGAATCCCCGGCCCGGCCCCCGCATCCGCGGGCTCCGCGTTCCGTCCCCAGGCGGCGTCCTCGTCGATCGCCCACTCGACGCGCAACAGATTTGCATCACGTGAGACAAATTTGTATCGTTTGATACGAAGGAGGATCGCATGATGAATGAAGAAGAGCTGCTGGACGGCGCCGCACGCGTGCTCGCCGGTGATCACAGTGCCTCCATGGCGCACATCGCCGCAGGCATCGGCACCAGCCGCGCCACGCTCAGCCGCCGCTACGCCACCCGCGAGGCACTCCTCAAGGCCGTCGCCGTCCGGGCCATCGACGTGGTCGACGGGTGCCTCGCCCCCGCCGACCTGCCCGCCTCCGCCGACGGGGCGGAGTTCGACGCCGCGCTGGAGCGGCTCGTCACCGGGCTGCTGCCCGCCGCGCACCTCTACGGATTCACCTCGCGCGATGCCACCGTGCTCGCCGACCCCGAGTTCCGGGCCGGGATCCAGCGCCAGGACGAGCGGGCCCTCGCCTTCCTCGCCCTCGGCCAGCGCCTCGGCCGGCTCCGCGTCGACCTGCCCGCGTACTGGATCTGGTACTCGCTCTGGGGACTGCTCGACGCCGCCGCCGAGGGCGTCCGCGACGGCCACCTCGCCCGGCGCGACATCGGCCGGCTCGTCCTCGCCTCCTTCCTCAGCGGAACCCGGCCGTCCCCGGCCGCCTGAGCCCGCACCCCCGAACCCCTCCCGCGTACGACCGTGAAACAACCGTGAACGGAACCCCCATGCACACCCCCACGCAGGACCCGCGCCGCTGGATCGTGCTCGCGATCCTCTCCGGCAGTCTCCTGCTCATCTCGATGGACACCACGATCCTCAACGTGGCCTTCCCCTCGCTCGTCGGCGACCTCCAGCCGGGCGCCGTACAGCAGCTGTGGATCATCGACATCTACGCCCTCGCCCTCTCCGGGCTGCTCGTCACCGCCGGCGCCCTCGGTGACCGCTGGGGCCGCAAGCGGCTGCTCATGGCGGGCTTCGGCATCTTCGCCCTCGCCTCGCTCATCGCCGTCTTCTCCACCGAGGCCTGGCACGTCATCGCGGCCCGCGCCCTCCTCGGCGTCGGCGGCGCCGCGATCATGCCCTCCACCCTGTCGATCCTGCGCAGCGTCTTCACCGACGCCAAGGAACGCGCCTTCGCCCTCGCCGTCTGGGCCGCCGTCTTCGGCGGCGGCATGGCCTTCGGCCCCGTCGTCGGCGGCCTCCTCGTCCAGGACTACGGCTGGCACTCCGCCTTCCTCCTCAACCTGCCCGTCACCGCGGTGATCGTCGCGGCCGGCCTGCGCTACCTCCCCGAATCCCGCTCCCCGCGCTCCGCCGGACAGTGGGACTGGACCGGCGTCGGCCAGTCGATCGTCGGCATGCTCGCCCTCGCCGGCGGCATCAAGCAGCTCGGCAAGAGCGGCGTAGCCGACCCGCTGCCGTGGGCCCTGCTGGCCCTCGCCGTCATGGCGCTGACCCTGTTCGTCCGCCGCCAGCTCCGCGTGGACAACCCGCTGCTCCAGGTCCGGCTCTTCACCAAGCCCGCCTTCAGCGTGGCCGCCACCGCGATCTTCCTGCCCATGGTGGGCATGGGCGCGATCCTGTTCCTGGTCACCCAGTGGTTCCAGTACGGCCAGGGCTACACCCCGCTGGAGGCGGGCCTGCGCCTGCTGCCCGCCCCGCTCGCCCTGATCTGCGCCTCGATGGTCGCCCCGAGCCTCATGCAGCGCTTCGCGATCCGCCACGTGCTCGGCGGCGGCCTGGTGGTCCTCGCCGCGGGCATGGCCCTGCCCTGGACCCTGCAGCAGTTCACCGGCCTCGGCTACCCCGCCTTCGCCGTCGCGCTGACCATCATGGGCCTGGGCGCGGGCATCGCCACCACCGTCGCCTCGGTGACCCTGATCTCCACGGCCCCGGCCGACCAGGTCTCCAGCGCCGCCGCCATCGAGGAGACCTGCTACGAACTCGGCTCGGCCATGGGCGTCGCCATCCTCGGCTCCACCGCGGCCACGCTCTACCGGGGCAACCTCCCGGCGCTGGACCTGGACGCCCCGACGCTCGCCGCCGTACGGGACTCCGTGGGCGAGGCCGCCCACACCGCCGAGCAGCTCGGCGGCGGCCTCGGCCGCACCCTGCTGGAGGCCGCCTCGCAGGCCTACACCCTCGCGATCACCCCGGCGTTCCTGCTGGCCGGCGTCCTGGCGATCGCCGCCGCGGCGACCACCTGGACGCTGATCCCGCGCGACCTGCGGCCGACCGAGAACCACTAGCCAGGACGTGCGGGTGCCGTGGGCGTACGCGGCCTACGAGGCGGCCGCGTACGCCCACACCGCGCGCATCGCCTCCGGGGCTGGCGACGGGCCGGTCAGCTCCCGCTGGGTCAGCAGGATGGTGACGGCCCCCGTCGCGGGGACGATGTGGGCGGCGGTCCCGGTGCCGCCGACCCAGCCGTAGCGGCCCGGCACGTTCCACGGCTCGGCCGGCGTGACGTCGACCGACCCGCCGAACCCCCAGCCCTGGCCCTCCAGGAACAGAGCGGCCCCGGCCCGCTGGGCCGGGGTCAGCCAGTCGGTGGTCATCCGCCGCACCGCATCGGGCGACAGCAGCGGGCCGCCCCCGTCGAGCAGCATCCGGGCGAAGCGGTGGTAGTCGTCCGCCGTGGAGACCAGCCCGCCCGCGCCCGACGGGAAGGCGGGCACGGCGCTCCACTGCCCGTCGGGGGCGTCCACGAGGTCGAGGCCCCCGTCCCTGCCGGCCCGGTACAAGTGCGTGAACCGGCCCGACTGCCCCGCCGGCACGGCGAAACCGGTGTCGGGCATGCCCAGCGGCTCGAAGATCCGCTCCGCCAGGAACTCCGGCAGCGAGCACCCCGCCACCCGGGCGATCAGCACCCCCAGCACGTCCGAGCAGGTGTTGTACAGCCAGGCCTCGCCCGGCTGGTACAGCATCGGGATCCGGCCCAGCACGGCCATCCACTCGTCCGGCCCCGCGACCTCCCGCGGCCGCGGCGGGCCCTGGCGCAGCTCGCCGAAGAGCGGGGAGACCGCCGGCAGCGCGAAGTCGGAGGGGAAGCCCCACCCCGCGCGGAAGGTCATCAGGTCGGCCACCGTCACCGGACGCTTCGCCGGGACCACCTCGTCGACCGGGCTCCCGGGCGTGCGTACGACCAGCGGTGCGGCGATCTCCGGCAGCCAGGGCGTCACGTCGTCGGTGAGCGCGAACCGGCCGTCCTCCACCAGCATCATGACCGCCGCCGCCGTGACCGGTTTGGTGAGGGAGGCGATCCGGAAGATCGAGTCGCGGACCATCGGCGCCTCGCCCCCGGCGTCCGCGCCGCCCACGGCGGCCACTTCGGGCTCCTTGCCGTCGCCCCGGTCCACCAGGGCCACCGCCCCCGGCAGGGTCCCGTCGTCCACGTACGGCTGGAGGATGTCGGTCAAACCGGTCACGAGCCCGCCCTTTCGAGAGACTGTCCTACGGAGTCCCACAGCCCGCAGTGGTGCCGGGCCGCCGCGTCCACGGGGCGGATGCCGCCCGAGTCCCGCGGCGCCAGGGACAGTACGGCGGGGGAGCGCGGCCACCAGGGCCCCGCCCCGGGGGCGTTCGGATCGCCGGTCGCCGCGAACCGGGTCCAGTAGCCGGTCATCCGCTCCGCGAGCACCCGCTGCGCGGCGCTCATCGGGAGCACGGTGTCGAAGAGGTAGGGGAGTTCGGCCCCGTGCGAGGCCCCGTACGGGAAGCCGGGCACCGGCGGCAGCCCGGTGAAGTCCGGTGCGTGCCGGTCGTCGAACGCGTAGTCGTACGTCGGCACGTGCCGCGCCAGCGCACGGCTGTCCCGCAGCTGCGGGCAGACGAAGGAGGCGTCCGTCAGCACCGCGGCGAAGGCCAGCGCGGGCGTCGGATGGGCCGTCACCGGGTAGGCGTCCTCCACGAGTCCGGCCCGCGCCCCGAACGCGGCGCGCAGCCGGGCCCGGTAGGCCTGCGGGCCGTCGACCGGGTGGGCGGCCAGGGTCTGCCCGAGGAAGATCCGCATCTCGTCGCGGGTCGAGCCCTGCACCACCGGGACCCGGTGGAACTCCCCGCGTTCCAGGGCCCGCCGGGGCTCGGTGGGGAGCAGCGGGGTGCCGTAGGACACCGCGGAGAAGAGCGTCATGAGCTCGGGCGTCACCAGGGCCTCCGGGGCGAGGCCGCGCAGGCACTCCAGTACCTCCTCGTCCGCCGGCCGGCCGCAGCCGAGCCGGACCGCCGCCGCGGTTCCCCGGGCCACGGTCAGGTGCTCCGGCACGAACGGCTCGTAGGCGGGCAGCGCGGGGAGCAGCGAGTGCGCCGGGACGGTGAGCGAGCAGGAGCCGCTCTGCACGATCGCCCGGTGGAACAGGCCGGCCGAGGCGGGGGAGGTGAGGTGCAGGCAGACGCTCAGGCCGCCCGCGGATTCGCCGAACACGGTGACGTTGCCGGGATCGCCGCCGAAACGGGCGGCGTTCGCCCGCACCCAGCGCAGGGCCGCCTGCTGGTCGGCGAGCGCGAAGTCGGGGGCTCCGTGGAGCGCGGGATGCCCGAAGAGCCCGAAGACCCCGAGCCGGTAGTTGACCGTGACGACCACGGCCCCGGCGCCACCCGATCCACCCGATCCACCCGGTCCACCCGCCGACGCCAGCCGGCCGGGCCGGTACGGATCCCCGGCACCGTTCATGAACCCGCCGCCGTGGAACCAGACCATCACGGGCCGGGGCGGGGCGCCGGTTCTTCCGGCGCGGCGCGAGGGGTCGGGCGTCCGCGCGGCAGCGACCGGACCCGTTGGGCCGGTCGCCCCCGGTGGGAGCACCGGCTCCGGGTGGGCGCCGGGTCCGATCCCGGCGGTGGGCCAGGGGCGTGCGGCGCCGATGGCGTCGCCCGGAACCGTGACGTTGAGGAACAGACAGTCCTCCGAGCCGCTCGGGGAGCCCGGCCCCACCGCGGGCAGCTGCACGCACCGGGCCCCGGGCGCACCCGCGTCCCGCACGCCCGCCCAGGGCACGGCGGGCTCCGGGAGCCGCCAGCGCAGCGGCCCGGTCGGCGGGGCGGCGTACGGGATCCCCTCGAAGGTCCGGTACCCGGCGGCCTCCCGCCCGCGCACGGCTCCCCGGTCGGTGCCGACGACAGGCCGCTCGGCGGCGCGGGCGCGGGAGCCGGGGCCGACACCCACGCCCGGACGGTGGCCGGTCCGGACGGTCCCGGCTCCGGCCCCGGCCCCGGCCCCGGCTCTGACTCCGGCTCCGGCGAACGGCGCGGAGCCGGTCCCGGATTCGTGACCGGGACCGGCGGACGGGGCGGCCCACGCCGTGGTGGACGGGGCGCACGCCACGAGGAGGAGGGTCAGCAGCAGGGCTCCCGGGGACGCCATCAGCGGCCCCTCGTCAGCACGCCCCGGACGAAGGCCGCCTGCCCCGCGTGCTGGAGGTCGTCGCCGATCACGCTGACCAGCCGCACCCCGAGGGTCACCGGCGGGTCCCACCGCTCGTCGACCACCCGGTCCAGATCGGCGGCGGACAGCCCCTGAAGGAACCGCCCCGTCTGCGCGTGGACCGCGTCGAAGTACCCCAGCAGGAGCTCCCCCGAGTCGACCCGGACGGCCCCGGCCTCGTCGGCGGTGTGCCCGTAGCCGGTGGACCCGGGCGGCAGCGGGAGCCCGAACCGCTCGTCCCAGCCCTGCGCGTGCCAGACCTGCTCCCAGCCGGCCGCATCGGCCACGTGGTCGTCCTGGATCCGGGTCAGGTGCCAGACGAGCCAGGTGATCGAGTTCGCACCGGGATCGATCCGCGCGTCCAGCCGCCCGGGCTCCAGCCCCTCGACCGCCTCGTGCACCACGCCATGGATCCGGCCGAACGCGTCGGCCAGTACCTCCGTACCCTTCATGCCCCCACCATGCCCACGGCGGGCGCCGACCGGGCCCGCGGCACCGCGGGGGACCCCCGTTTGCCCGCCCCGAATGGCGCAGCGCGGCCGGGTGCCGCTGAATGTAACAAAGCGTGCGCTTCCCATGACGCACGATGACCGGCGCGCGATGTGTAGACCCGCGCGTCGGCGAACGGAGCTTTCCATGAATGACCCGATCACGCTCGCCGCGACGGAGTACGAAGAACCGCGCCGGCTCCCCGACACCACGGCCGTCCGGCCGTCGGCCCCCGACGCCGACGACCTCGACTTCGGCCCCGAGCCCGGCGCCCGGACCGAGTCCGGGACCGGATCCGGGACCGCTCCCCAGGCCGAGGCCGGTCACCAGGCCGGTCCCGGGGCAGGGGGCGCACCCCGCCCGGACCCCGCACCCCGGCCCGCGGCGCCACCCGCGCACACCGTCCTGGAGACGGCCGCCACCGGCCGCCCCGTACGGGAGGTCACCGATCTGGTGAACCTCCTCAAGGACTCCGGACAGGTCCCCAACCCCGGACACACGGCGCTGCGCGCGGCCGCCGTCTCCCGGCCCGTCCACGAGGTCCGCGAGATGGTGACCCTGCTGGGCGAGCCCCCGCACGAGCTGGTCGAAACCGACATCACGCTGCGGGCCGCCGCTCTCGGCCGGCCCATCGAGGACGTGGCCCTGCTCGTCAGCATCCTCGGCACCGGCGAACAGCCCCCGCAGCACCGCCCCGAGCAGGCGGAGTGGGTACGGACCCCCCTCCACCAGCCCACACCGCAGGCACAGGCGCAGTCCCAAGCCCAGGCTCCGGCCCGGGGCCCGTCCACGGCCGCGGCCCGGGGCCCGGCACGGCCGGGGGCGGGCGCCCTGCGCCACATACTGCGCTGGCCGGTGGCCCTCGCACTGCTCCTCTGCGGTGCGCTGCACGTGCCCGGCGATCTGGCGGGCCTGGCCTCCGGCGACCCCGGCGGGCTGCTCGCCCTGACCGTCACCCTGCTCTGCCTGACGGCCGGCGCCCTGCTCGCGGTACGGGACACGGCCGGTGCGTGGCGGGCCGGCGCGGTGGTCGCGCTCGGCGTGGCCGCGCTCCACGTGGTCGGCGGCGTCGCCGGGTTCGACCCGCTCGGCGGCGCGGTCGGCGGCTCCCTGGAGTGGGCCGGCATCACCGCGGTGCTGAGCGCGGCGGCCGGCGCCGTACTCGCCGGCCTGGCCCTGCAGTTGCGTCCGGCGGCCGACCCGGCCGACGGCGCCTGACCCGGGCGGAGAGGGGGCACGGGTTCCGCGACCCGGGCCCCCTCTCCGCCGTTTCGCCGCTTCGTGGAGGGAGACACGCGATGGACCCGGTGGCCGCGCTGGACCGGATCGCCTTCCTGCTGGAACGCGCCCAGGAACCGACCTACCGGGTCCAGGCCTTCCGCACGGCGGCCGCCGCCGTCGGCCGGATGGGCGCGGACGAACTGGCCGAACGGGTCGGCGCCGGCACCCTCGAAGCGGTCAAGGGCATCGGCCCGAAAACCGCCCAGGTCGTCCGCGAAGCCGTCGGCGGAGCGATCCCCGCGTACTTGCAGGGGCTGGAGGAGAAGGTCGCGGCCCACCCCGCGGGCCCGCCGCCCAGCCCCGAGGCCCTCGTCCTGCGCGCCGCCCTGCGCGGCGACTGCCATCTGCACTCCGACTGGTCCGACGGCGGCAGCCCCATCGAGGCGATGGCCCGCGCCGCGGCCGCCCTCGGGCACGAGTGGGCGGTGCTCAGCGACCACTCGCCGCGCCTCACCGTCGCCCGGGGCCTCTCCCCGGAGCGGCTGCGCGAACAACTGCGCACGGTCGCCGAACTCAACGCGACCTGGGCCCCGTTCCGGCTGCTCACCGGCATCGAGTGCGACATCCTCGACGACGGCTCGCTCGACCAGGAACCGGAACTCCTGGCCGAGGTGGACCTCGTCGTCGGCTCCGTCCACTCCAAGCTCCGGATGGACGCCCCCGCGATGACCCGGCGGATGGTCGCCGCCGTACGCAACCCGCACCTCGACGTCCTCGGCCACTGCACCGGGCGGCTGGTGACGGGCAAGACCCGGCCGGAGTCGGAGTTCGACGCCGAGGCCGTCTTCGCGGCCTGCGCCGAGTCGGGCGCCGCCGTCGAGATCAACAGTCGCCCCGAGCGGCTCGACCCACCCCGCCGGCTGCTGCGGCTCGCCGTGGCCGCGGGCACCCTCTTCGCCATCGACACCGACGCGCACGCCCCGGGCCAGCTCGACTGGCAGACCCTCGGCTGCGAACGCGCCCTGGAATGCGGGGTGACGGCCGACCGGGTGGTCAACACCCGGTCCGCGGCCGACCTCCTCACCTGGACCCGGACCCGCCGACTGCCGTAGCCCCGGCAGCCCCGGCAGCCCCGGCGGAGCCGGTAGACCGGACGGACCCGGTAGCCCCGGCGGAGCCGGTAGACCGGACGGACCCGGTAGCCCCGGCGGACCCGGCGGCCCGGCCTACCCGTCGGCACCGCCGTCCGTCCGGGACGAGGTCAGGGTGAAGAGCGCCCCGTCCGGATCGCGCAGCGACACCCACCGCTCGGTCTCGCTTGTCCCGGTCTCGGACACCGCGCGGCCGCCGAGCGCGACGGCCGCCTCCACCGCCGGCTCCAGCGCGGGCACCCGGAAGTGCACGTGCCAGCGCGGCCGGGTGTACGGGCTGTACGAGCCCGGCTCCACGGGACCGCTGTCGAGGCGGGCCACCGGCTCCCCGTCCTGGCGCAGCACCACGCGCTCCTCCTCGTAGGCGACCTCGCAGCACCCGGCGCGGCCGGTGGCCCACTCCAGCACCTCCCCGTAGAAGATCGCCGACTCGAAGGCGTCGCGCGTGCGCAGCTCCAGCCAGGCCGGTGCCTGCCCCGAACCGACCCGCCAGCCCGAGGAGACCTGGCCCTCCCAGATCCCGAACACCGCCCCGTCCCGGTCCGCCACCAGCGCCCCGCGGCCCCCCGACTCGAAGGAGACCGGGCCGACCGCGATCGTGCCGCTGCGCTCCCGGATCCGGTCCACCGCCACGTCGGCGTCGTCGACGGCGAAGTACGGGGTCCAGGCCACGGCCACCGCGAGGTCCCCGGCCAGCGCCCCGATCCCGGCCACCGGCATGCCGTCCAGTTCGGCGACGGAGAAGGCCTCGCCGAGCCGCGCGGGCCGGAACCGCCACCCCGCGACCTCCCCGTAGAACCGCTGCGCCGCGCCGAGGTCCCGAGCCATCAGGCTCACCCAGCACGGGGCCCCGAAGACGTCCCTCGTCGAAATCTCCACCGTTTGCTCCGCCCTTCACCGGGGCGCGGTCAGCGCGCCGTCCGAGCACAAGCAGTAGCGCCCCCGCCCCGGCCCTGGCCCGCAGGCGCGCCACCGGGACCACCGGCCGTGGGGCACGGATATCCCCTTGGCGGCACCCGGACGGCGCCCTAGGGTGCCGCCTATGACGATCATGAATTCCAAGGACATCGATACAGCGGTGTCGCTCACCACCCGGGCGCTGCGGGAGGTGGCGCACCTGGACTGGGACGCGCCGGCCGCCGGCCTGGAGTGGAGCTGCCGAGACACCGCCGTCCACGTGACCGAGGACTTCACCGCCTACGCCGCCCAGCTCACGGTCCGCGCCACCGATGCGTACGTCCCGCTGGAGATCCGGGCCGAGGAGGGCACCGGCCCGGCAGGCCTGGTCGACATGATCGAGGCCTCCGGCGGATTCCTGTCGGCCGCCGTGGCCCTCGCCGGACCCGGTGCCCGCGCGTGGCACCCGTACGGGGACGCGGGCGCGGACGGCTTCGCGGCGATGGGCGTCGTCGAGGCCCTGCTGCACACCCGCGACATCCTCGGCGGACTCGGCGTCCACGACTGGGAGCCGGACCCCGCACTGGCCGAACGGGTCCTGGACCGGCTCTTCCCGCACCTCCCGCGCGGCCACGAGCCCTGGCGGACCCTGCTCTGGGCCACGGGCCGGGGCGAACTCCCCGGCCTGGACCGCCTGACGGCCTGGCGCTGGTACGCCGACCCCGTCGAGGCCGAGCGCGTACTGCTCTGCCCCATGTCCCCGGCGATCGCGGCCGACCTGCAAGCGGGCGGCAACGGCGGCTTCGCCTGGGTCGGGGACGGCCCCCTCGACGACACCCGTGAGGCCGCCGGGATCGTCACGAGGGCACGCGAGGAGGGGACCTACCGGGCGGGCTGGGGACCGTACGTCATCGTCCGCACGAGCGACCGCAGGGCCATCGGCGGCATGGGCTTCCACACCGCCCCGGACGCGGACGGCCGCGTCGAGCTCGGCTACGACCTCGTCCCCTCCGCACGCGGCAACGGCTACGCCACCGAGGCGCTGAAGGCCCTGTCGGCCTGGGCCTTCGGACGGCCGGGCGTCACCCGGCTGGAGGCCACGACGGACGAGGACAACGCCTCCTCCCGGGCGGTGCTGGGGCGGGCCGGTTTCACCGGGGCCGCTACCGGGGAGGGCCTGGTCCGGTACGTCCTACGGGGCTGAGCGGTGCCCGGGCACGCCCCGGGCCTCCCGCCGTGCCCCCGGCTCGGAAAGCAGGTCGCGCATGGTGAGTTCCCAGGTCCCGCTGATCGATCTCGGCCCGTGGCGCACCGGCGGGCCCGAGGCGCGCCGCCTGGTGGCCGCCCGGGTCGACGAGGCGCTGCGGACGGCGGGCTTCCTGCTGGTGGCCGGGCACGGGGTGGACCCGGAGCTGCCCCGGCGGATCCGGGAGGCGGCGCGGACCTTCTTCCGGCTCCCGGCCGCCGTCAAGGCCCCGTACGCCGTCGCGGTCGGCGACCGCGGCTGGCTCGGCCCGGGCGCCGAGGCCAACAGCTACGCGGAGGGCGCGGCCTCCCCGCCGGACCTCAAGGAGTCGTGGTCCTGGGCCGCGGAGGAGCCGACGGGGATCGCCTCGGTGGACGCCGAGTGGTTCCGGCCGAACGCCTGGCCGGCCGAAGTGCCCGCGCTGCGCGGGCTGGTGACGGAGTACCTGGCCGCGATGCGGGCGCTCTCCGACGAGCTGCTGGAACTGCTGGCCACCGCCCTGGGCCTGGGCACGGACCATTTCACCCGCCACACCGGCCACCCCACCTGGGGGTTCAACGTCAACTGGTACCCCGGTACCGAGATCGTCGGGCCGCCGCTGCCCGGCCAGTTCCGCATCGGAGCGCACACCGACTTCGGCACCGTCACCGTCCTGGACCGCCAGCTGGGCGCCGGCGGACTCCAGATCCACACCGACGCCGAGGGCTGGCAGGACGCCCCGTACGATCCGGCCGCGCTCACCGTGAACATCGGAGACCTGATGGCGCGCTGGACGGGCGACCGGTGGCGGGCCGGCCGCCACCGGGTCCTGCCGCCGCCCGCCGACGCGCCCGCCGAGGAACTGATCTCGCTGGTCTACTTCTACGAGTGCGACCCGCACACCCGGGTGGAGTCCCTCCCGGCACCCCTGGGGCTGATCGTGCACGAGCCGGTCGACTCGCACGTCTACCTGCGGGCGCAGCTCGACGCGATCACCGTTCCGGCGGGGGATCCGGCAGGGGGCCGGTAGGGAGAACCGGGGGCCGGTCAGGCGGGTCCGGGGGACTGGCCAGGGCCTGGTGGAGGCCCTGCGACGGCCCGGTGGCAGCTCTTCGGCGCCCCTGCCGCGGCCCTGCGACGGTCCCGCGGGGGACCCGATTACCCGATGTCCGGCGCGTTCGGCAGGATGGGAGCCATGACCGAGATCCGTACCCCCCGCCTCCTCCTCCGCCGCTGGTCCGAGGACGACCTCGTCCCCCTGTCGGAGATCCTCGCCGACCCCGAGGTGATGCGCTGGATCGGCGACGGCGAGACCCTCGACCTGGAGGAGACCGCCGAGACCATCGAGCGGTGGGAGGACGAGTGGGACGAGGAGGGTTTCGGGATCTTCGCCGTGGAGCTGCTGGCCTCCGGCGAGCTGATCGGAGCCGTGGGGCTCTCGATGCCGTGGTGGCTGCCCGAGGTCCTTCCCGCGGCCGAGATCACCTGGCGGCTCGGCCGTTCCTACTGGGGGCAGGGCTACGGCTCCGAGGCGGCCCACGCCACCCTGGAGTTCGCGCTCCAGGACCGGGGCCTCGACCGGGTCGTCGCCGTCAACCGGGCGGGCAACGACGAGTCCGAGAACGTGATCCGCAAGCTGGGCATGACCGCCGAGAAGGACATCAACCACCCGCAGACCCACGCGCTCCTCAACCTCCACGGCATCGACCTGACGGAGTACGAGGGCTGAGCCGCGCCCCAGCTGCGCCCCCGTCCCGCGCAACCAGGCCGGGCGCGTCCCCGCATCGACCGATCGGCTGACCCCGCTGTCGGCCGCCGGGCCGAGCGGTCGGGCGGCCTCACGAGGTGAGGATGGGTACGGGGGAGCGGGCGCACCACCGGCCCCGCCCCCGGAACCGAGAGGGGCCCCGCCCATGCCGCAGCACGACCGCCCGCACCCGCGCCGCCGCGTACGGGGAACCCGTACCGCCCTCGCGGCCCTCGCCGGAGCCCTGCTGCTGGGGGCCTGCTCCACCCCCGACACACCGGCGGCCGCCGCCCCCGCGGCCTCCTCGCTCCCGACGGCCGCGACCACCCCGGGAGGCACCCTGCTGGTCGCCGACTTCGGGGCCGACACCGTCACCTTCGTGGATCCGGAGCGCGGCGCGGTCGGCTCGGTGCCGGTCGGCAGGGCCCCGTACGGCCTGGTGGTCGGCGCGGACGGCCGGGCCTGGGTGGCCACGGCCGAGGGGGTCGCCGTCGTGGACACGCGTACGCGGACCCGGCTGGCCCTGATCCCGTACCGCACCACCGGCACCGGGCCCGTGACCGGCGGCGAGTACCGGGGCGGCGGCATGGGCATCGCGCTCTCGCCCGACGGTGCGCACGCGTACGCAGGGGTCAACGTGCCCGGGACCACCGGCGTCCTGGAGGTCATCGACACGGCGAAGACCGAGGTCACGGCGGTGGTCCCGGTGGGCCGGCGGCCCTTCGACGTGGACGTCTCGCGCGACGGCTCGGAGGTGTACGTCACCGGCCACGACTCCTTCGACGTCACTGTCGTGCCCGTCGGATCCGGTGGCGGAACCGGCGACGGCGGGGCGTCGGGGCCGCCGCGCCGCATCGAGGTGGCCCCGTACGGGACGGAGGGCGGCCTCGGTTCCTGGCTGAAACCGCACTACGCCGTCGTACGGCCCGCGGACGGGATGCTGCTGCTGCCCTTCGAGGGGGAGCGGCTCGCGGTGGTGGATCCGCGGACGGGCCGCACCACGGTGGAGAAGATGACCGCGGACACCCACCAGCACGGGGCCGCCGTCACGGCGGACGGCCGGCTGCTGGTGGTCGGCACGGGGGCGGTGGAACCGGGCCAGGGCAAGGGACCCTCCCTCACGGTCCGTTCCCCGGACGGCGCGGAGCGGGTGTATCCGCTGGAGGGGCCGCACGAGGACGTGGCCGTGTCCCGGGACGGGCGGACGGCCTACGTCACCGGCGGCTACACCCGGGACGGGTACTGGAACGGCATCACGGTCGTGGACCTCGACACCGGGAGCAGCCGCCGGCTCGCGGCGGGATCACGCCCCCTGGGCATCGCCGTCCTGGGGTGAACGGTCCCGGAGCGAACGGTTCCGGGGCGAGCGGCGTCAGGCCCCGCAGGTGTCCAGCATGGTGGAGAGCATCGCCTTCTCGGGCTCGGTCACGGTCAGCCCGTACGCGGACTTGACCGTGGTCCAGGCCCGCCCGTACTGGCACCAGGCCGTCTTCGACGGCGGCTGCCACTGGTCGGGACTCTGGTCGCCCTTCGAACGGTTCGAGGAAGCCGTCACCGCGAGCAGTTGGGGGCGCGTCAGATCGTTCGCGAAGGCCTTGCGCTTCGCGGCGTCCCAGCCCGCCGCGCCGGAGCGCCAGCCTTCGGCGAGGGGCACCATGTGGTCGATGTCCACCTTCGAGGCCTCGGTGACCACCACCTCGTCGTACAGGCTCTTCCACGTGCCGGACACGGCCTTGCACTGGGCGTCCCGGGTGACGTTCGCGCCGTCCCGCTGGAGGATGACCTCGCGGGTGTCGCACTTGTCGCCCTGCTCCGCCCAGTGCGTGAACTTGTCCCGGCTGTAGCCGGACATGGTTCCCGGCGGAGCCACCTTCAGCGCGGCCAGCTGGGTACGGGCCACGGAGACGCCGACCATGCCGGGGAGCACGTCCCCGGAGGCGGGCTTCCCGTCGGCGGGAGCCGGGGACCCGGCGGGGGAGGCGGGCGCGGTGGGCGTGGCGCTGCCCGGCTTCGGATCGTCACCGGGATCCGCCCCGGTCCCGTTCCCCGCTCCGGAACAGCCGGCGGCGGTCAGCAGCAGCACGGCCGCCAGTACCGCACCGGGCACACGCATCTGACGCCCCATGACCCCACCCCGAACCCCGCCGCACACTGTGTCGCGCGAAGCCTACCCACGCCGGACGGGGCCCGAAGCCAGCCCCGTTGGCCGAGCGATCGCGGAACGCTCCCCGTGCGCACGCCGGGTGGCGGCCGGGGCGGGTTCGGGCCGGCGGTGGCGGGGCCGGTGCGGGGCCCGTAGCCGTCGGGTTCAGGTGTCGTGGGTGCGGAGCCATGCCTCCAGGGCGGTGAAGTCGGCGTTTCCGAGGCCGGTTCGGGGGTCGACCCGGTGGAGGAGGGCCGGGCCGGGGTGGTGGGCGGCCACCCAGCGGCGGTCCGCGTCGCCGATCTCGTCGTCGACCCAGGCGAACGCCCGTCCCGCCGCCCGGGCGACGAGGCCGCCGGTCTTCCAGTGCACGCCGCTCCGGTAGCCGGCGCCGCCATGGGCATCCTCGGCGGCGGGCTCGGGCCACTCCATCACCGGCAGGGCCGGCAGCCCGAGCCGCGGGGACAGGCACAGGTTCGCGTCCTCACCCCAGGTCGTGGCCCACACCAGCTCGCACGGCAGCGCCGCGAGCCGGGGGCCGAGCGCCGGATCGACCCGGGAGAGGAGCACGGCGGCGCCGGCCTCCCCACGGCCTCCGGACCTCCAAGCGCTGCTTGGGGGTGCCATAAGCGAGGGTTATAGGGGCATAACCGAGGGGTGGGTGCCGGGTTAGGCTGCCCTTAGCTTAGGGTTCCCTTGATCGAGTCTTTCGCCGTTCGAAGGGAACCCAGCCATGCCTCGCCCCCTGCGGGTAGCAATCGTCGGTGCCGGCCCCGCCGGCATCTACGCCGCCGACGCCCTGCTGAAGTCCGAGGCGGCCGTCGAGCCGGGTGTGTCCATCGACATCTTCGAACGGATGCCGGCCCCCTTCGGCCTGATCCGCTACGGCGTCGCTCCCGACCACCCCCGCATCAAGGGCATCATCACCGCCCTGCACCAGGTGCTCGACAAGCCGCAGGTCCGCCTCTTCGGCAACGTCGACTACCCGAACGACATCAGCCTCGACGAGCTGCGCTCCTTCTACGACGCCGTGATCTTCTCCACCGGCGCCACCGCGGACCGCGCGCTCACCATCCCCGGTGTCGACCTCGACGGCTCCTACGGCGCCGCCGACTTCGTCTCCTGGTACGACGGCCACCCCGACGTGCCGCGCACCTGGCCGCTGGAGGCCGAGAAGGTCGCCGTACTCGGCGTCGGCAACGTCGCCCTCGACGTGGCCCGGATCCTCGCCAAGACCGCCGACGAGCTGCTGCCGACCGAGATCCCGGCGAACGTCTACGACGGGCTCAAGGCCAACAAGGCCCTCGAGGTCCACGTCTTCGGCCGTCGCGGCCCCGCGCAGGCCAAGTTCAGCCCGATGGAGCTGCGCGAGCTGGACCACTCGCCGAACATCGAGGTCATCGTCAACCCCGAGGACATCGACTACGACGAGGGCTCGATCACCACCCGCCGCTCCAACAAGCAGGCGGACATGGTCGCCAAGACCCTGGAGAACTGGGCGATCCGCGACATAGGCGAGCGCCCGCACAAGCTCTTCCTGCACTTCTTCGAGTCGCCCACCGAGGTCCTCGGCGAGGACGGCAAGGTCGTGGGCCTGCGCACCGAGCGCACCGAGCTCGACGGCACCGGCAACGTCAAGGGCACCGGCACGTTCACCGACTGGGACGTCCAGTCCGTCTACCGCGCCGTCGGCTACCTCTCCGACGAACTGCCCAAGCTGCCCTGGGACGTCGACTCCGGCACGGTTCCGGACGAGGGCGGCCGCGTCATCGAAGCCGGCGCGCACCTGGCGTCCACGTACGTCACCGGCTGGATCCGCCGCGGGCCCATCGGCCTGATCGGCCACACCAAGGGCGACGCGAACGAGACGGTCGCCAGCCTGCTCGCCGACCACGCGAACGGCAACCTGCTGACGCCGGCCGCTCCCGAG
This sequence comes from Streptomyces sp. GL_141, assembly GCF_057834385.1. Lineage (NCBI taxonomy): Bacteria > Bacillati > Actinomycetota > Actinomycetes > Kitasatosporales > Streptomycetaceae > Streptomyces > Streptomyces sp. GL_141. The sequence continues at coordinate 369,419 of NZ_CM174402.1, read as the reverse complement.
CCGGAGGCGGTCGAGACCTTCCTCGCGCAGAAGGAGGTCCGCTTCACGACGTGGGAGGGCTGGTACAAGCTCGACGCCGCCGAGAAGGCGCTGGGCGAGCCGCAGGGCCGCGAGCGCGTGAAGCTCGTCGAGCGCGAGGACATGCTCAGGGCGAGCGGGGCGTAGTCAGGTCCCCGTAGCCGGGCCGGCCGGTCCCGCCGAGTGCGGTCCCGGCCGGACGGCCGTGCGGCCGCACGGCCGTGCGGGCGCGTGAGCGCGTGCACGTGTGCGCGTCTTACGGAAGTCTGACGGGCGGGCGCGGACCCTGGCCGCCGGGGTGTCGCGGGTGGTCGAATCACCATGTGAGCACAGACCAGCAACCCGGCCCGGACCCGGATCCAAGCCCGGACGTCGCCGCGGAGCACGACTCCGACCCCGACACCGACCCCGACGGCCGCGGTGTCCCCGTGGGCCGGCGGCTGGTCCTCGGCACGGTGGGGCTCGGCGCCCTCGGTCTGGCCCTCGCGCCGAAGCTCCAGTCGGGGTTCGACGCCGTGCTGGGCGCGGCCGCGAGCAAGGACCCCACCGGGATCACCGGACTGCTGCCGGGCGGCGGCGGGTTCCGGTACTACTCGGTCGCCTCCTCGGTCCGCGAACGCGGTCCGGCCGATTACCGGCTGACCGTCGACGGCCTGGTCGAGCGCCCGGCCACGTACACCCTGGACGCGCTGCGGGCCCTGCCGCAGACCCGGATCGTCCGCGACGTCCAGTGCGTGACGGGCTGGCGGGTCCCCGCGACCCCCTTCGAGGGCGTGCCGCTCTTCCGGCTGCTGGACGCCGCCGGGGTCCGCCCCGAGGCCCGCGCGATCCGGTTCACCTGCTTCGACGGCACCTACACCGAGAGCCTCACGCTCCCGCAGGCCCGCCGCGAGGACGTCATGGTCGCCCTGAACATGCAGGACAAGCCCCTCGGTCACGCCCACGGCGGTCCGGCCCGCCTCTACGTGGCCCCCATGTACTTCTACAAGTCGGCGAAATGGCTGTCGGGCATCACCCTCACCGAGGACGTCCGGCCCGGCTACTGGGAGGAACTCGGCTACGACGTCGACGCCTGGGTCGGCAAGTCGAACGGACGCCGCGACGATGCCCCGACCGTCTGAACTCCCGGCCGGCCCCCCGGCCTCCGACGTGGACGACGCGGCCGGGCACCCCGCCCGCGTGGGCCGGTTCAGCCCCGCCCAACGGCTGGTCCACCTGGCCACCGCCGCCCTGACGGGCGTCTGCCTGGCGAGCGCGGCCTGCCTCTACCTGCCGCCCCTCGCCGAACTCGTCGGCCGCCGCCACCTGGTGGTCACCGTCCACGAGTGGTCCGGACTGCTGATCCCCGCCCCCGTCCTGCTGGGGCTCGGCTCCCGGGCCCTCCGCGGGGACCTGCGCCGGCTGAACCGCTTCGGCCCGCACGACCGCACCTGGCTGCGCTCCGCCCTGCGCCGCGACCGCCGGCCGGGGGCGCGCCCGGCGGGCAAGTTCAACGCCGGGCAGAAGCTCTACGCGAGCTGGAGCGCCGGGGCCGCCCTCGTGATGCTCGGCACCGGTCTGCTGATGTGGTTCACCGGGCTGGCCCCGCTGGCCTGGCGGACCGGGGCCACCTTCGTCCACGACTGGCTGGCCCTCGCCATGACGGCGGCCGTCGTGGGCCACGTCATGATGGCCGTCGGCGATCCGGAGGCCCGGCGCGGTATGCGTACGGGCTCGGTGGACGCGGGCTGGGCGCGGCGCGAGCACCCCCTGTGGCGCCCGCGCGGATCCTCCGCAGCACGGGCCGTACGCCCTACTCCGGCGGAACCGCCGCGTCCAGGGCGGCGGTGAGCCGGCGCAGGCGGTCCTGAAGGTCCTTGACCTCGGCGAGCTCGAAGCCGGTCGCGGCCGCGATGCGCCGGGGCACCTCGACGGCTCGCGCGCGCAGGGCCGTACCGGCCTCGGTGGGGCGTACGTGCACGGACCGTTCGTCGGCGGCGCTGCGCTCGCGCACGATCAGGCCGGCCGTCTCCAGCCGCTTGAGCAGGGGGGAGAGCGTGCCCGAATCGAGCCTCAGGTGCTGCCCGAGCTGTTTGACCGGCATCTCCCCGTGTTCCCACAGCACCAGCATCACCAGGTACTGGGGGTAGGTGAGCCCGAGGTCCTTCAGGACGACCCGGTAGAGCCCGCCGAAGGCGCGGTTCGCGGCGCCGAGCGCGAAGCAGATCTGGCCGTCGAGGCGCAGGAAGTCCTGGTCGGGGAGGGCGTCGGTCGGTTGCTCGGTCATGGGGGCCAGTGTACCCGGGGTGCCGTGTCAGCAATTGAATTGTGCACAACTGAATTGTGTGCCATATTGATGGGGCGAGGTCGTCGATCGACGGCCCCGCCTCCGCCCCCTGAGAGGACCCCCCGAGTTGGACGCGATCTACACCGCTGTCGCCACCGCCAACGGCCGCGAGGGCCGCGCCGTCAGCTCCGACGGCCAGATCGACCTGGCGCTGGCCATGCCGCCGGCCCTCGGTGGCAGCGGCCTGGGCACCAACCCCGAGCAGCTCTTCGCGGCCGGGTACGCCGCCTGCTTCGCCAGCGCCCTCGGTCTGGTCGGCCGCCAGGCCAAGGTCGACACCAGTGAGATCTCGGTGACCTCGGAGGTCTCCATCGGCAAGGACGGCGCGGGCTTCGGGCTGGCCGTCGTCCTGCGCGTGGAGCTCCCGGAGGCCCTGATGGGCGAGACCGGCACCCTGCTGGTCAAGCAGGCGCACGAGGTCTGCCCCTACTCCCGGGCCACGCGCGGCAACATCCCCGTCGAGCTCGTCGTCGAGTAGTCCGGTCGGTCCGGTCATCCAGGGCGGTGGCTCGGGGCAGGATGCCCGAGCCGCCGCCCTTTCGCGTCAGCGCGTCGTGCCCGCCGTGGCCCTAGCCCTAGCCGTAGCCGTTTGGGTATCCGCCGCCGTCGTCTCCGCAGCCCGCGCCGCGCGGGCGGTGAGGGCGGCGGCTCCGGCGTCGGTGAGGCGGCCGTGCAGGCGCAGGCGGGCGAATCCGCCGTCCGGGTAGACGTCGATCCGGGCGTGCGTGGCCAGGGCCGGCGCGGCGAGCGGCAGCCGGTGCGGGCTGTCGGGCTCCAGCCGGGTGCGCGGGAGGACCTGCGTCCAGGCGCCGTCCGCGCCGTCCTTGACGGACAGCGACACCCAGCCGGCCGCGTTCCCCTTCAAGTTCGCGGTGTCCACCTCCACCGCACGGATCTCGCACTGCCCGGCCAGCCGGTACGCGATCCAGTCGTTCCCCTTGTCGCGGCGCCGGCGCGTCTCCCAGCCGTCGTCCTGTTTCTGCGACAGCCCCGGCATGATCGTGTTCCCGGGGGAGGAGTAGAAACCGTCCGAGGCCTCCTCCACGACCCCACCGTTGACCACGCAGGCCACGTCCACCGTGCCGAGCAGGGCCAGCCATGCGGGGTCGGGCAGCACCTCGCCGTGGACCCGCAGGCGCGCGATGCCCCCGTCGGGGTGCTGGTTGATCCGCAGGTGCGTCCACCGGCGCCCGGACCCGACCGCGAACCCGTTCGCGGCGTGGCCGCGCACCGGCGTGCGGGGGACGATCTCCTCCCAGGCGTCCGGCCGTTCGAGGAGTTCGGCGGTCGAGGGTGTCCCTTCGAAGGCGGCCGCCCACACGCTGACCTGCTGCGGATGGTTGCCGCGGAAGTGCGCGGTGTCGACGACGATCCCGCGGATGATGCCGGGGGAGCCGAGGCGGATCAGCGCCCAGTCGTGATCGGAGTCCGTCGGGAACGGCTCGTCCGCGCCCGCCCCGCGCCGGCGCCGGGTCTCCCAACCGTCCATCACCTTCCCCTTGTTGCCGTAGTCGTGCACGTCGAAGACGGCCGGAGTGCGCAGCAGGAGGTTCTCCCGCTCGGCGAAGAACTCGTCGTTGGCGGCGATGACGCCCGCACCGAGCCGCCGGTCGGCGAGGTCGGTCAGGTGGGAGAAGTCGAAGGTGCCGCCGCGATAGTCGGCGTACGGGTCGCCCGACACGTAGGGGGCGGCGGCGAAGTCGGTGGTCGAGAGACGCATGTGCGAAAGCCTGCTTTCCGCTGTGGAGAAGGGAGTTGGGGCTCGGGGGGGATGTCTCGACTCTCGCCCACCGGGATTGCTCAGGTCCATCGATTGTTTTCGATCATTCCTTTCAGCAGAGCTGAAAGGTGCAGGCGAGCGACTCCTCGACACGAACCCTTCATCTGCTAGGTGAGACAGTCTGTTCTCGCTGTAGATGCGCGTTAAAAGGGCTGTTGCAGTCCGCATGCGCGACTCTGGATGAGGGAGAAAATTGCATGCCAAAGACAGTTCTGCGGCGCGCCGTCGCAGGTAAAGTCACTGGTCATCGGCGCCCTCCTGGCCCTTCTGGTGCCGGGATCGGCCTACGCCAACACGGTCGGTGTGACGGTGAAGACTCCGGGGGCCACCTCCGGACCCGCGGCGGCCTTCTCCGAGATCTCCACCCACGCGGACTGCTCCTCGGGGCTCATATCCGGTGGCGGTATCGACCAGGCCATCGGCACCGGGACTTCGTCCAACGGCAACAAGGTGAACGGCACTTCGCCCAGCCCCGACGGCAGCACCGAGTACACCGGCTCCACGGGCGTCGTCGGCACCGACGTGACGCACTGGCTCGGCATCGGCGGCAGTGGCGGCGCGGTCAACGCCTCGTTCTCCAGCACCCCTTACGCGATGTGCTTCACCAGCAACCTGATCAACCACACCCAAGTGGTGATGAACAAGGTCGCCGGCCCCACCACGGCCTCCACGGTGGGCCTCGTCACCGCCACCTGCCCGGCCAACACCCGCCTGCTCGGCGGCGGCGCCCGGATCACCCCGGCCGGCGTCGGCAGCCTGAAGCCGATCGCCTCCTTCCCCACCTTCAACGACGCCGGACACGCCTACGGCCAGAAGGCGGCGGCCGACGGCGAGACGAACCCCGACTCCTGGACCGCGGTCGGCTGGAACGGTGGAGGCGCCGGCAACGGCGGCCCCCTGCTGCACGGCGGCCACGGCGGCGGTCCCGCCGGCGAGAACGGCGGCCAGGGCGGCGGTCCCGAGGGATCCGGCGCCGGCGGTACCGGCGGCACCCAGACCGAGCACGGCACCGGCATCCGCACCAACCCGACCGGCGCGGGGGGAGGCAACGCGAGCGACATCGACCAGCACACCGGCCAGCCCAACCCCGGCTCCGGCGGGACCGGGGGCAACGGCGGCCGCGGCGGCAACGGCGGCGGAGGCGGTGGCGGCGGCTGGCGCGGCGGTGGCGGCGGCTCCGGCGGCGGCAACCCCGGCAACCTCTACGGCGCGGGCGGCGGTGGCGGCAGCGGCTACGCGGCCGGGGCCGAGGCCGGAGTCTCCGAAGCCTCCCTGCAGTCGGGCGTCCAGCACGGAGACGGCAAGGCCGTCATCTCCTTCCGCTACGGGACCTCGACCACCCTCACCACGGACACCGCCACACCACTGTTCGGGCACGCCGTCGCCCTGACCGCGACCGTGACGGGCTCCGAGGACCCGGCCGCCGCCCCGGGCGGGAGCGTCACCTTCTCGGAGGGGACACCACCCCGCTCGCCACCGTCGCACTCGACGGGGGACAGGCCCGCTTCACCACGAGCGCCCTGCGTCCCGGCACCCACCGGATCAGCGCCGCGTACACCCCGGACGCCGACCACACGGCGAGCTCCACCGGTGAACCGGCCGACCTCACCGTCGGATTCAGCCGGCCCTGCATCACGGACGACCACCGCGGACCGCTGACCGTGGCGGCCGGGGAATCGCTCTGCATCGCCTCCGGCGGAAGCCAGAACGGTCCGCTCACCGTCCTGCCCGGCGGCGCGCTGTCCGTGTCGGACGGTCAGGTCACCGGTCCCTTCTCCGCCGACGGGGCGCTCGCCGTGTCCCTCTGCGGATCCACACTGTCCGGCCCGGTCGGCGTACGGAGCACCAGCGGTTCCGTGGTGATCGGCTCCGCCGCGGACGCGGGGGAGGCCTCCGGCTGCGCCGGCGACGCGATCACCGGTCCGGTCACCCTGGAAGCCAACACCGGAGGCGTCGAGTTCGCGGGCGGCCGGCTCGTCGGACCGCTGCGCTGCGAGGCCAACGAACCGGCCCCGCGCGTCACCGCGACCACCGTCGTCGGACCCCGGTCCGGCCAGTGCCGGTGACCGCGGGCCGCCCGTAGCACCACAGCACCGGGGCCGCGCGGCCCCGTAGCACCGCGGGCCCGGCAGTACGCCGGGCCCGCGGAGCTCAGAACGTCCGGTCCAGCAGTGCGAACAGCGCGGACCAGTGCCGCTCGTCCGAGGTCGCGTGGTAGGAGCTCGTGTCGGCCAGGGTGTAGCCGTGCGCCGCGCCCTCGTACACCTCGGCCCGGTGGCGGACGCCCGCCGCCGAGAGGGCCTTGCCCAGCCGGTCGATCTCCTCGGCCGGCAGCGTCGGGTCCTGGTCCGCGTGGCCGAAGTACAGCTCGGCGGTGACCCGCGGGGCCACCAGGTGCGGACTGTCCGCCGCGTCCGTGGCCAGGAACCCGCCGTGGAAACCGGCCGCGGCCGCCACCCGTTCCGGGTACGTTCCCGCCGTGAGCAGGGCCAGCCGGGCGCCCAGGCAGTACCCCGTGATCGCCACCGGCCCGGCGGCCACCTCCGGGAGGCCCGCGAGCCGCTCCAGATAGGCCTCGGCGTCGCGCATCGCCAGCTCGGCGGTCAGCGACTCCAGGACCGGGCCCACCCGTTCGAAGAGCTCCGGCTGCCGGCCGAAGTCCACGAACTCCGGAAGCTCGAACACCGGTGCGCGCCCGTGGCGGTAGAAGAGGTTGGGCATCAGGACGACGTAGCCGGCCGCCGCGATCCGGTCCGCCACTGACTTGATGTGCGGCCGGATCCCGAGGGCGTTCACGTACAGCAGCACCCCGGGGTACGGGCCTTCGCCGTCGGGCCGGGCCAGATAGGCATCGGCGGCGCCGTCCCGAGTGGCGACCTCCACCGTCGTCCGGACTACCTCGCATGCGGTCGTCATGGCCGTCCCCCTCTTTCGTATGGCGAAGGCCGCAGACTACCGTGATCGGGCTCTTGCCCCGGAGTGTCCGGAAACCGCCCTCACCCGGTCCCAACCGGGGGCGTACCGTGGTCCGATGCCAGTAGTGGACATCAGTGCCAGCGCGGAAGAGTTCGATGCCGACCCGTATGCGTTCTACGAGAGGATGCGTGCGGCGGGCCCCGTCCACCGGATCATCCTCGCCGCCGACGACGCCGAGCCGAGCTGGATGATCGTCGGGCACGAGGAAGCGCGCCGCGCGCTCAACCACCCGGCGCTGTCCAAGGACTGGCGCACCTCGGGCGGTTTCCCGGACGCACAGCTCACCGCCGTGAACTCCAACATGCTGGAATTGGACCCGCCCCACCACACCCGGCTGCGGCGCCTGGTCTCACGGGAGTTCACCGCGCGCCGGATGGAAGGCATGCGGGCACGCATCCAGCAGATCACCGACGAACTGCTCGACGCGATGGCCGCCGGGCCGGAGCGCGGCGGAGACCTCATCGAAACGCTGGCCTTCCCGCTCCCGATGACCGTGATCTGCGAGCTCCTCGGCGTCCCCGACCTGGACCGGGCCAGGTTCCGGTACTGGTCCAACGAGATCGTCGCCCCCACCTCGACCGCCTCGAACGGCAACGCGCACCGGGAGCTCGGGGTCTACCTCGCGGAGCTCATCGAGGCCAAGGCCAAGGAGCCGGGCGAGGACCTGCTCAGTGCGCTGATCCGGACCAGCGACGAGGACGGCGACTCCCTGTCCTCCGACGAGGTCATCGGGATGGCCTTCCTGCTGCTGGTCGCGGGCCACGAGACCACGGTGAACCTCATCTCCAACGGCGTACGGGCCCTGCTCGCCCACCCCGCCCAACTGGCCGCGCTGCGCGCGGACGTGGATGGGCTCCTCGACGGGGCGGTCGAGGAGATGCTCCGCTACGACGGCCCCGTGCAGCACACCACGTACCGCTACGCCCGCGAAGCCCTCGACGTGGGCGGCACCACCGTCCCGGCCGGGGCCACCGTGTTCGTCTCCCTGGCCGGCGCCGACCGCGACCCCGCCCGCTTCGCGGACCCCGGGGCGTTCGACATCGGCCGCGCCCCGCAGGGCCACCTGGCCTTCGGCCACGGACTCCACTTCTGCATCGGCGCCCCGCTGGCGCGCATGGAGGGCCGCATCGCCATCCGCTCCCTGCTCGAACGCTTCCCCGACCTGGCCGAGGACCCGTCGGCGGGCCCGCCGGCCTGGCTGCCGGGCAGCCTGATGCACGGCGTGAGCCGCCTCCCGCTCCGCTGGTAGCCCACGGCGGCAACCGGCCCGGCCAGGCCCGGGGTCGGCGGGCCGTGAATGCCCCGCCGGCTCCGCCCGGGTCAGCCCGCGGCGCCCCGCGCCAGGAGGCGTACGGCCTGCTCCAGGCGGGCCCGCCGGGTCTCCGGGGCGAGGGCCTGGAGGAGGGGCAGGACGACGAGGTAGCGCCCGGTCCGGTCCAGGGCCTCGAAGGCCGCCCGGGCCGCCGGGTTCTCCGCCAGGGCCGCCGTGACGTCCGGCGGCACCTCCGCCGTCCGCTGGGAGGCGTAGGCCCCCGCCCAGCGGCCGTCCTCCTGCGCCTTGCGCACCTCGGCGAGGCCCGGTTCGCGCATCCGGCCCAGGGCCGTCAGCTCGGTCACCTTGTCGACATTGACCTGCGACCACAGGCTCCGCGGCCTGCGGGGAACGTACTTCTGGAGGTAGTGCCGCTCGTCCAGGGACCGGCGCTGTCCGGAGATCCAGCCGTAGCACAGCCCGATGTCGACCAGCTCGTCCGCGGAGACCGAAGGGATCCCGGACGCCTTCTTCGCCAGCCTGACCCACACGCCCTCGTGCCGGCCGTGGTTCCCGGCCAGCCAGTCCTCGAAGGCGGCGGCATCGGCGAACGCGATGACCTCCACGCCGTCCAGCTCGTCCAGCTCGTCCATGCCGGCCAGATTAGTGGCCCGCCCCCGGAGCGGAGCGGGTGCCCGGCTGCGGGATAATGATCGCCGGTGCGGGCCCGGTTCGCGCCGGACAGCGCAGCGACCCGAGATGGAGCCCCCGATGGACGTACGCCACTTCGAGCGGATCACCGCCTTCATCGAGGCGCGGCTCACCCCGCTCTTCGCCGAGGAGACGGGCAGCGAGAACGGCTTCGGGATGGACGACACCTCCCGCGCCCTGCGCGCCCTGCGCAACGCGGCGCTGGAGGCCTCGGTGGCCAAGGGCCTCATCGAGCAGCGGGAGACGGCCGAGCCGGCGGTCCGCCGGGTCATCGACCAGGCGGTGGAGCACCACTGGGACGTGCTGCGCGGCATCGCCCGCCAGTGGGAGGACCACGCCGACTTCGTCCGCGAGTTCAAGCGCCACGCGTGGGAGCTCGACGAGGCCCCCGCGGCGGCCGTGGCCCCCTAGGTCCGCAGTCCCGTAGCCGGGGAGCCGCGAGGTCCACGGGCCCCGCAGGCTCCACCGGCTCCGCAGGTCCGCAGCCGGGACCCGGCCCGACCTGGCCCGGCCCGGTCTACCGCAGGTCCATGCCCGGGTCGTCGATGACGCGCTCCTGCTCGCTCTGCTCGCGCAGGCGGCGCGCCTTGTCCCGCAGTCGCCGGCTCTCGTCGGGGTCGGTCGAGCGGGTGGCGGCCTCGTCGAGTTCCTGCGCCTTGTCGCGCAGCTGCCGGGACCGGCCGTGGGATTCGCCTGCACTCATGATCACTCCTGGGCGCTGTGGGGGGACGCCGGGCGGACTTCAGCGAACCAGCAGTACACCGCGAGCGCATCTCGAGCACCGCCGCCGGTGACGCACGGTCACCACCAGTACGCGGGGTACCTCGGTGCCTTGCGGCGCACGCGGGAGGCCGCGTACCCGGTCAGGACGATCAGCACGGTCGAGCCGAACAGCAGCGGGACGAACCGGGCCGCCACCGGGGCCTGGAGCACGACCACCACGGCGGTGGCGCAGGCGGGTGAATGCGGGGTGCGCGCGGCCATGACCAGCGCCAGCGTGACACCGGCGGCCGTGGGCCGGGCAGGGGCGGAGCAGGCGTGGCGGTGCGGCACCACTCCCGCGACGACCCTATCCGGGCCCCTCCGGGCACCCTGCCGCGGGTCCCGGGGGGTGTCCTGCTCCTGCCGATCGGGCCGTCACGCGTAGGGGTCGAAGGGGATCCCGGCAGGTTTGGCCTTGGCCAGGTGGCCGCCGAACTGCCCGTCCTTGATGCCGAGCAGGGCGCTGCCGAAGTCGGCCTGGCTCAGCTTGTCGCGCAGCCCGGCGGGGTAGCCGTTCCAGCCGACCAGCGCGGGGTACTGCCAGGTCCCCTTGTGGTTCTCCGGCGGCTCGTCGTTGGAGTTCGCGGCTCGGAAGCAGTGCGTGCTCCAGCCGTCCTTGTGGTAGACGATCTTCGGGTGGGTGCCGTCGAAGCGGATCTGTGAGGCGGCGTGGACCTTGAAGTTCCCGTGCTCCGAAGTGGAGACGTACGCCACCTGGTTGTTCTGGATCCACACCACGACGTGCTCCCAGTCGTGCCGGTGCCCGGCGCTGCCGGGGCCGAGCGAGACCTGGTCCTTCTCGAAGTAGAGGGCGTACATGACGGCGCACCAGCCGTTGTTGCACTTCGCGCGGGAGTAGCCGTTGGTGTTGTCGAGGTCGGAGAGGTCGCGGCACTGGCCGTTGACGTCGCCCCCCATCTTCAGGCCCCCGTTGATGGTGCCGTCCGGACCGATGGCGGGGCTGGAGTAACAGCCGTCGCGGTCGTAGTCGTAGGCGGGCTGGAACGTCTGTTCCAGCCCGTCGGCGTTGGCGGGCAGGGCCGGGGGCGGGGCCGCGTACGCGACCCCGGGGACCGCGAGGACCAGCGTCGCGGCCCCCGCCGTGGCGGCGAGCATCCTGCGGGCCCGCCGGCCCGGCCCCCTGCGGGATCGCTTCACGGGCGGTACGTCGGCCATCGTGTCCTCCTCATCGGTCACACGGGCAACGCCCGTGCGGGAATGCGGAGTTCAGCTTTCCCGGCTCCCGCCCCCACGCCAAGGGGCAGGAGCCGACCCGTGTCCGGGAATCGCCGTCGGTGGTTCCGGCGGCGGTTCCCGTCAGCGGATCCGTCAGCGGTTCTCGGGGAGGTCCGCATCCGCCGCGGCCGGGGCGAAGGCGAAACCGCGCGCGGTGGCCGGAGCGGCGGCGGGAGCCTTACCGCAGAAGGCCGCCTCCAGGGTGCCGCCGAGGGCGGTGTTGGTCTGGCCGCGGTTGGAGGTGTTCGCCATGGCGGAGAGGGAGCGCTTGCCGTCCCGGGTGGTGAACGCGTAGGTGTAGAAGCCCTGCACGGTGCCCGTGTGCCCGTAGACCTGCGCACCGCACGAGAGGTCGTAGCGGCGCAGGCCCAGCCCGTAGAACCGGGTGTTCGTGGCGTCGGTCGGGGTCACGGTGAGCATGGCGTCCAGGGTGCCCGGACGCAGCAGCTTCCCGCCGAGCAGGGAGGACATGAAGGTGCTGAGGTCGGCCGCGCTGGAGATCATCGCGCCCGCGGACTGCGCCCAGGAGACGGTCTGTTCGGTGGAGTCGACCAGCGGGGCGCCGGCCTCGTCCGGGTGCAGGTAGCCGTTGGCGTGCAGACCCTTGATGGTCGTGCCGGGGTGCACGTAGGAGGTGTTCTTCAGCTTGAGGGGCTTGATGATGCGCCGCTCGTACTCCTTGGCCACCGGCTTTCCGGTGGCCTTCTCGATCAGCATGCCCACCACGACGAAGTTGGTGTTCGAGTACTTGTACGCCACCCCGGGCTCGGTGGTCCTCGGCTCGGCGAGCGAGAGGCCGACGAGCTCCTTGTACGTGAACACCTTGTTCCGGACCGCCTCGAAGCCGGGCACGGTGTGCTCGAACATGGCGTTCGTGTAGTCCGCCAGGCCGCTGCGGTGGGTGAGCAGGTGGCGCACCGTGATCCGGTCGTCGGGCAGCAGGCCCGGGAGGTAGGAGTTGACCGACCGGTCCAGCTCGATCCGGCCCTCGTCCACCAGTTGGAGGAGGACGACAGAGGAGAACGTCTTGGTGACGCTGCCGATGCGGAAGCGGGCCCGCGTGTCCATCGCCGCACCCGTGGCCCGGTCCCGTACGCCCTCCACCCGGGTCCGGACCCCGTCCGGACCGGTGAAGCGGGCCATTGCCCCGGGGGCCCCGGCCGCCGTCGTATTGCGCAACGCCTGCGTCAGCGCTTCCAGATCGGGCGCGGCGGCCGGCTGGACCGGAGCCTGGGCGGCGGAGCCGGGCGCGGTCGCCGCGTGGGCGGCGGTGGCGGGCAGCGTTCCGCCGGCCACGACGGCGAGCAGGGCGGCGCCGACGGCCAGACGCCGTGAGCGGGAGGAAGACAGCAGGGTGGACGGGGACGTGGACGTGCGCACGTTGCTCCTAGGGTGGGCCGGGTCGGCCGGCTTGGGGGTTTGCGGATCGTTTCCGACCTTACGGATGATCAAGGGCAGGTGGGCACGTTTTCCAGCCAAGCCGCCCCGCGGACGTAAATGTTGGTCACCCACGCCTGATAGTCCGGAAGATACGACCAGACGTCATTGGTGTAGCCGTCCGAGGTCACCGACTCGGCGTGCTTCTGGCACGCGACGCGGATGGTCGTCGGCCCGGGGAAGGCGTACACGCGCGCGGCCGCCGTGGCGGGCCGCTCCTTGGTCCACACGCCGGAGCCCCAGGTCTGGAACACGTGCCCCGTGACCGGTCCGGTGTCGACCCGGACGGCCCCGTAATAGCCGTTCGACAGCCGCGCGTCGGTGACCTCGCTGACCATCAGCTTGGTGCCCGACTGCCGGGCCTCCGCCATCTTGCCCGCCCCGAGGTAGAGGGCGATGTGGTGCAGGTCGCGGGAGGTCCCCCACACCAGCAGGTCGCCTGGGAGCAGCGGCGCGAGCCCCTGGGCGGCCGTGAAGCGCGTGGCCGCGCGGTGCGTGTAGTACTGCGCACTGGCCACCCCGTCGAGCAGGTCCGAGCCGGCTGCCTGCGCGTAGGCGTAGCGGACGAACCCCGAACAGTCGAAGCCGAGCCGTTCGGGATCGTGCTCGCTCGCCGGATCGGTGGGGTCCACCTGCCCGTACGTGGCACCGGGCCCCGGGCCGTGCCCACCGCCCCAGGTGTACCAGACCCCCTTTCCCACCTGTTCGCAGGCGGCGGCGACGGCGCGCTCGGCCGCCGCCGAGGCCCCGGGGGCCAGGACCCGGCAACCGTCGTCGGCGGCGGCCGGGCCGGCGGGGGTGCAGAGGAGTACGGCCAGCAGCGCGAGGAGCGTTCCGATGAGACCTGTTCGGCGCGGCACGATGGGAGACACGGTGGGAGACATGAGGGGTGACACGGTGGGTGACCTCGATTCACGGGGCACGGGGTGGTGGTGAAGCGCGGCCGTCCGCCCGGCACTTGGCTGTTGGGCCGCACCCGTGACCAGCCTGTCGGCCGCCGCCGCGTCCCGTCGAGGGCCGGGCGGGGCACCACCCGAACGGGCAACGGGAAACCCCGGAGGAAACCCCGGACGGCTTAGGGGGTGTCTTGCCGATCGGGCCCGGCAAGACACGAAAGAGACGGCCTAGCAGCCGCGCCGCGGAGCCCGCTCGGGCAGGCCGGGCACCAGTTCCTGCCGCTCCCGCGGTCCCAGGCGGCCCACCGTCCGGCAGATGTCCGCCAGCCGGGCGCCGGGATCCGGGTTCCACAGCCGTACGGTGCCGTCGTTGCTGCTGCTCGCCAGGGTCCGTCCGTCGGGGGAGAAGACCACCCCCCACACGGCGTTGGTGTGGCCCGACAGCGCGGCCCGGAGCCGGTGTCCGGGCACGTCCCACAGCCGCACCGTACGGTCGTTGCCGCTGCTCGCCAGGGTCCGCCCGTCGGGGGAGAAGGCGATGCCCCGCGCCGAGCCGGTGTGCCCCGTCAGCACCGTGGTGACGCGCCGCTGGTCCGCGTCCCACAGCCGTACGGTGCCGTCGTTGCCGCTGCTCGCCAGGGTCCGCCCGTCCGGGGCGAACGCGACGGCCCGTACCGCTCCCGCGTGCCCGCTGAGCGCGGCGAGCGGGCGGCGCCCGGCCACGTCCCACAGCCGGACGGTCAGATCGTCCCCGGCGCTGGCCAGGGTCCGGCCGTCGGGGCTGAAGACGACGTCGTTGGCGAAGTCGGTGTGCCCGGTGAGGGTGGCGAGCGGACTGCGCGCGGCGGTGTCCCACAGTCGTACGGTGCCGTCGGCGCCGGCCGAGGCGAGGGTGTGTCCGTCGGGGGCGAAGGCCACCGAGAACACGGTCCCGGTGTGCCCGGTGAGGGTGGCGAGCGGACCGCGCGTGCCCGTGTCCCACAGCCGTACGGTGCCGTCGGCGCCGGCCGAGGCGAGGGTGTGTCCGTCGGGGGCGAAGGCCACCGAGAACACCGTCTCGGCGTGCCCCGTGAAAGTGGCCAGAACCCGCCGTTCGGGCACGTCCCACACCAGCACCGTGTGATCGGCGTCCGCCGTGGCGAGGAGCTTCCCGTCGGGGCTGTACGCGGCGTGCCACACCTCGGTGAACGGGCGAGCCGTCAGCACCGGCCCCCGCAGGTCCCAGAGCACGACGGACTGGTCGAACGCGGCGGTGGCGAGCACCGATCCCGTCGGATCCACCGAGACGGCGAGCACGTAGTCGGTGTGCCCGGCGAGCGTCGCCGTGAGCCGGGCGCCCCGGACGTCCCACAGCCGGGTGGTGCCGTCGCCGCCCCCGCTGATGACGGTGGTGCCGTCCGGCGTGTAGGCCACGGAGTTGACGTCGTCGCTGTGCCCGGCCAGCGTCGCGGCCGCGCGCCGCCCGCCGACGTCCCACAGCCGCACCGTACGGTCGACCCCGCCGGTGGCGACCGTACGCCCGTCCGGTGCGAAGGCCGCGCCGAGCACTTCCCCGGTGTGCCCCTCCAGCACGCCGGCCGGCTCCGCCCGCCGCGTGTCCCACAGCCGTACGGTCCCGTCGGCGCCGGCCGATACGAGGCTCCGGCCGTCCGGGGCGTACGCCAGGGTGTTGACCCGAGCGGTGTGCCCGGTCAGGACGGCCCGCTCGCGGTGGTCCCCAGCCGTGTCCCGCAACTGGATGGTCCCGTCGGCGGCGGCCACGGCCACGGTGGCACCGTCGGGGGCGAAGGCCACCGCCCGGGCGCCCGCCGTACTCGGGGGCAGCACCGACACGGAGCCGCCGTCGCCGGAACGGAGGGGCCAGAGCCGGACCGGGCCGTCGGTGGAACCGGCCGCCAGGGTCCGCCCGTCGGGGCTGAAGGCGACGGTGCGCACCCGGCCGGGCGCGGTGAAGGCGGCGACCGTGCTCCGGCCGGCAACCCGCCGCAGCAGCACCTTCCCGTCGGAGCCGGCGGTCGCCAGCAGCCGGCCGTCGGGGGCGAAGGCCACCGCGTTGACCGGCCCGCCGTGCCCGCCGAGCCGGGCCAGGAAAGGCTGCGACTGGGTGCTGAGCAGGGCGCCGCGCGCCTCGGGCGTCGCTTCGGCCCGGTAGGCCTCCTCGGCGAGCAGCATGGAGGCCTCGGGCTGTCCGGCGGACAGGGACAGCGACCGGGCGGCCAGCGCCTGGGACCGGGCGGTCCGTTCCTGCCCGAGGGCTCCCGCGCGCTGCTGGTACGCCACCCCGCCGGCGGTCAGCGCCAGCAGGAGCAGGACGACGAGCGTGGCCAGCATCCGCTGGTGCAGGCGGACCCGGAGCAGGTCCTGACGGCGCCGGGCCTCCTCCGCGGCCCGGCTCGCGTCGAGGAAGGCGGCCTCCCGGGGGCCCAGCCGGCTGCGGCCGTCCAGCTCGTCGGCCCAGGTGCGGGCGGTGGCGAGGCGGCTGCCGCGGTAGAGCACGGACGGGTCGCGGGCCTCGCGCACCCATTCGTCGGCGGCCTGGGCCAGTTGCTGGTGGACGAGCAGCCCGGCCCGGTCGGCGTGGATCCAGCCGCGCAGCCGGGGCCAGGCGTGCAGCAGGGCCTCGTGGGTGATCTCGACGGTGTCGCTGTCCGCGCTGATCAGCCGGGCCCGGACGAAGGCGTCGAGGCCGGCAGGCCCCAGGGCGGCCGCGGCCCGCACGGAGTCGGCCTGCCCCTCCAGCAGGGCGCTACGGCTCATCCGGCGCCGGGTCGGCCCCGTGCCCTCGGCGATGTGCACCAGCCGGACGAGGAGCCGCCGGACCATCCGCTGCTCGGCCGGGTACAGGCGGGCGAACACCTGCTCGGCGCTGCGGGCCACGGCGCCCTGGATGCCGCCGGCGTACTCGTACCCCGCGACGGTGAGCGTGGATCCCTCGCGCCGCTGCCAGGTGGCCATCAGCGCGTGGGACATCAGGGGCAGGGCGCTGGACGGCGCCTCCCCCGGCCAGGGGTCAGGGCCGCCGCCGGGGCGGGCCACGGGGTCACCGGCGCCGGGGTCCCGTACGCCCGCGTCCCGCAGCAGCAGGGGCACCAGCCCCGGCTCCAGGGCGAGCCCGGCGAGCTCCGCCGGGCGCGTGATCGATTCCCGCAGCTCCGCCACGGACATCGGGGGCAGGACGAAGAGCCCGTCGCTGAACACGGCGGCCAGCTCCGGCAGGTCCAGGCACTCCCCGGAGAAGTCGGCCCGCACACCGAGCACGACGACGGCGGGGTCGTACCCGCCGCCGGGCGCCGCCGGAGAAGCGCAAGCCAGGGCGAGGAGCACCCGTACGAAGGAACGGCGCTCCTCCTCGTCGGAGCAGAGGGTGAACAGCTCCTCGAACTGGTCGACCAGCAACACCGGCCGCACGGTCGCGAGCCGGAGCCCGTCCGCCCCGGGCAGGGGGTCCGTCCCGCTCGTCAGCCGGTGCACGGATTCGAGCAGCTGTTCCGGGTGGGTGCTCAACTGCCCCGGGGTGACGCCGAGGTCGGCCCCCACTGCTTTGCCGGTGGCTTCGAGCAGTTCCCGCAGCGGGTGCGCGGTGGGGGTGAACCGGACGACCGGCCAGCCGTCGGCCCCCGCCACCGGGAAGCCGCCGCGCCGCAGGGCCGGTACCAGACCCGCGCTGAGCAGGGAGGACTTGCCCGCGCCCGAGCGGGCGACGAGGAGCAACGGGCCGTGGCCGAGCCGGTCGTGGACCCGCTCGACGAGGGCGGCCGTGGCCCGCTCCCGGCCGAAGAACCACCGGGAGTCCTGCGGGGTGAAAGCCGACAGGCCGCGGTAGGGGCACGCGCCGTCCGACTGCGGACCGCGCTGGCGGGGCGGACCGGGGGCGTCGGGAGTGCCGGCAAGGCCGGAAGAGCCAGGGGGACCGGGTCGGTCGGCCTGCTCGGCGCGGGATCCGGCTGCCGGGCGCCCGGACTCCTCGCCCTCCGGTACCAGCCGCAGGAGTTCGCCCCCGGCCTCGAGGACCCGGTCGCAGCTGCGGGCGACATCGAGGGTGACCGGCTTCGCACCGGTCTCGATCTTGCTGAGATAGCCCTTGCTGTAGTGCGTCCGGCGGGCGAGGTCGCCCAGCGACAGGCCGCGCTGCACGCGCAGCCTGCGCAACTGGGCGGGAAAGGCCGCCGCGGCCCCGCTCGCGCGGTCCGGATCCCCCAAGACGTCCCCCATGGCAATGTGCGCCCAGGCTGTGAGAGGCAGGTGCCCAGGCTATCGCGGGGGTCGGACGGCCGACCGGCCGATCGTGCGGTGTCGCATGAAACGGCGGCGTTCCGGAGCCCGGCCGGGGGCCGGGATCCGGAACGTCCTTGCGAGTGCCGAACGGGCTGTCCCGCCCGTGCGCGGTTCGCAGTCGGTGCTTGGCGGTTGGCGGTTAGCGGTTAGCGGTTAGCGGTTGAGGGTGATCGAGTTGATCGGCCCGAGGTCGGCGTAGACCCCGGTGCCCTGGGCGATGGGATTGCCGCAGTTGACCCCGTTGGAACCGGCGCACAGGCGTGCGGTGGCCCCGCCGTACTGGTTGTTCAGGACCCAGTGGTTGCCGTACTGGTTGGTCAGGTTGTGGGCCCCGTAGCTGTAGAAGACGTGGCTCGGACTGACGGCGGGGTTCTGGTTCTGCGGGTAGATGCAGACCGCTCCGTCCGGGCAGCCGGCCCACGTGTCGGCCGGCTGCGCGCCGGACGCCCCGGCGGCTCCGCTCAGTGCGACGACGGCGGCCGCGGCGGTGGCGAACGCGGCGGCGCCGCGGATCATCTTGCGCATGGTGTCCCCTCGGGTCTTGCTCCGTGCTGACACCTAGAGCCTGTCCCCGGCGGGCACCGGGGTCGACGGGTTTCCCGTCGCCCGTCGGCCACCCCGTCCGGGAAACCCCCTGTGACCAGCGAACTCGCCGAGGGAGGGGCAACGCACGTGCCTGCTCCTTCGGCCCAGCGCGGATGAGGCCTTCGGGCGAACGCGCTGCGCGGCGCACGGGGCGGCCGCCGCCGGGGTGATAGCCCGAGGGGACCAACACACCCCGGAGGTGCGGCCGCACATGACCAGGCGACTCGTGACGCGGCCCGCCCGACGGCTCCCGCCCGGCGCCCGCCCCCGCGGCGAAGGCCGGACCGGACCGGCCCGTACCCCGGTGCGCGGGGCGACCCCGGCGACCCCGGTGGCCCCGGGCCTGCGGACCGCGGCCGGGTACGCCTGGCGCCTGCTGGTCGTCGGCGCGGCGGCGTACGCGGTGTTCGCCGTCCTGGGACGGTTCCACGAGATCGCCCTGGCCCTCTTCCTCGGCCTGGTCGCGGCGGCCATGCTGCGCCCGCCGGCCGCGCTGCTGGCCCGGGTGATGCCCCGCGGGCTCGCCGTCGCCTGCGCGCTGATCGCCAGCATGGTCCTGGTCCTCGGCGCCCTCGCCCTGGTCGGCGAGGCCGTCGCGGGGGAATGGCCGGCGCTGGTGAGCGAGTTCAGGGTCGGGCTGGACCGCATCCAGAACTGGCTCCAGGGTCCGCCGTTCCGGCTCGACTCGCACGCCCTGAGCGATGTCCAGGCGAAGATCGAGACCTACCTCTCCACCCACCGCTCCACCCTGCTGAGCACGGCGCTCAGCGGTGCGGGACGGGTCGTGGCGGTGTTCACCGTGGTGGCCCTGGCGCTGTTCTGCTCGGTGTTCTTCATCCACTCGGGCGACCGGCAGTGGGACTGGTTCTGCGGACAACTGCCCGAAGGCGTACGGGAGCGGGTGGCCGGGGCCGGACGCGCCGCGTGGCGGACCTTCACGGGCTACACCCACGGCATCGTCCTGGTGGCCGCGACCAACGCCGTCCTCGTGGGCATCGCGCTCTACCTCCTGGGCGTCCCGCTGGCCGTCCCGCTCGCCCTGCTGGAGTTCGTCGCCGCCTTCGTCCCGCTCATCGGCTCCCCGGTGGCCCTCGGCGTGGCCGCCGTCGTCGCCCTCGCCACCAAGGGGCCGCTCGTGGCGGCCCTGGTGGTCGCGCTCATCGTGGTCATCGGCCAGATCGAAGGGCACCTGCTCCATCCCCTCGTGATGAGCTGGGCGGTGCGCCTGCATCCGATGGTGGTGGCCCTGTCGGTGGTCGCGGGAGCCATTGCCGCCGGGATCGTCGGGGCCGTGGTGGCGGTGCCCCTGGTCTCGGTGGCCTGGGCCGTGCACCACTCCCTGCGCACGACCCGTACGGGCTGAGCCGGAAGTCGACGGGTCCCGGATCAGCCCGTACGGGTCGACCCGGGAACCGACCGGTCCCGCCTCAGCCGAGGGGGTCCACGACGGCCTCGACGTGGTCGGCGACGGCGACGAGCAGCACCCGCGTGCCCGCCTCCAGCGCCCGCCAGCGGTGCTCCACCCCGCCCGTGAGGTACAGCGTGTCGCCGCGGCCCAGGCGGTGGGTCCGCCCTTCGGCCTCCACCTCGGCGGACCCGTCGGCCACGTACATCAACTCGTCGTTGCGGTGCCGGAACGCGCGCTCGGCGTCGTGGTCCCCGGTGAACTCCAGCGCGTGCATCTGGTGCTGGCCGCGTACGAGCGGACGGACCCGGGCCGTCGGATCGGTCCCGGAACCGGAACCGGAACCGACCCCGGTCCCGGCATCGAGCCCGGGATCCGCGTCGGCCCGCACGATGTCCACGCGGCGCGGGGTCTCACCGGCGGCCAGCAGCTGCACGGCCGTGGTGTCCAGGGCATCGGCCACCCGCTGGAGCGAACGCATGCTGGGGCGGGCCCGGTCGTTCTCGATCTGGCTGAGGAAGGGAGAGGACAGCCCGCTGCGCGCGGCCACCTCGGCCAGCGTGAGGTCCAGAGCCCTGCGCCGCCTGCGGATGCCCGCACCGATCCGCCGCTCGGACGTCGTCTCCTCTTCCACCTGACCGCACACCCCGCTCCTCGTTCCCCGCCTCTGGCGATCATCTTCCCGCACCCGGCCGCGGGCTTCGCACTCCCTTCACAGTGCCGCAACAATGCACCACTAACTTCAAAGGAGATTGCTCGCATCAAACAAAGTTTCACGCTCCGCAGGAGGACAGCATGCTCCCGGTCGACCAGAACTTCCGCCGCCGCCGCGGCACGGGTCTCATCGCCCTCGACCCCGCCGCCTCGGAAGGCGGGTACACCCTCTTCGCCCCGCTCACGGGCACCGGCGAGGTGTACCTGATCGACATCCACGGCGACGTGGTCCACGAGTGGCGGCTGCCCTACCGCCCCGGCCGGCACGCCCGGATCCTGGCCAACGGCAACCTGGCCTACAGCGGCGTGCTCCCCGGCGAGGAGGCGCTCTTCCCGATGTGGCACAAGTACCGCGGCGGCGTGATGCTCGAAGCCACCCCGGACGGCACCGTCCTGCGCGAGCACCGCGATCCCCTCCAGCACCACGACGCCCACCACCTCGGCGGCGGCCGTGTGCTCTACACCGCGCTCGAACCGCTCCGGGGCGCCGACGCGGCGGGCGTGCTCGGGGGAGTACCCGGCTCGGAGGCGGCCGACGGCACGGTATGGGCCGACACCATCACCGAGGTCGACGCCGACGGCTCCGTACGCTGGTCGTGGAGCGCGGCCGAACACCTCGACCGGGCCGAGTACGCCCTGCACCCCGACTACGCGCGCGAACACTGGCCGCTCGTCAACAGCGTCGTACCGCTCGCCGACGGGAACGTCCTCGCCAGCCTGCGCAGCGTCTCCGCCGTGGTCGTCATCAGCCGGGAGACCGGCGAGATCCTCTGGCGCACCGAGCCCGGAGTCGTCTCGCAGCAGCACGCCCCCACCGAACTCGCCGACGGCAGGGTGCTGGTGTTCGACAACGGCGTCTTCCGCCCCGGATCG
This sequence comes from Streptomyces sp. GL_141, assembly GCF_057834385.1. NCBI lineage: Bacteria > Bacillati > Actinomycetota > Actinomycetes > Kitasatosporales > Streptomycetaceae > Streptomyces > Streptomyces sp. GL_141. Next base: position 348,173 of record NZ_CM174402.1, on the reverse strand, counting down.
GACGTCCCCCACTCCCGCGTCATCGAGGTCGAGCGCTCCTCGGGCAAGGTCGTCTGGGAGTACCACGACCCCGCCCGCGAGGCCTTCTTCGCCCCGTTCATGGGCAGCGCCCAGCGGCTCGCCGGCGGCAACACCCTCGTCACCGACTCCCCGTCCGGCCGCCTCTTCGAGGTGACCCCCGAGGGCTACCTGTGCTGGGAGTACGTCGTCCCCCACTTCGGCGCCTACCAGGAGTCCGAGGTCCGCGGACTCTTCCCCTCCGAACCCAACGCGGTCTTCCGCGCCTACCGGTACACCGCCGAAGAGCTGCCCTGGCTGAACAGAGAGGCCGCCCGATGAGCGCCGCCTCCACGAAGCCGGCACCGGAAGGCCCGGAAGGCCCGGAGAGCCCGGAGGGCGCGGCGAGTTCCGTGAGTCCCGTCAGTCCCGTGAGTCCCGTCAGTCCAGTCGACGAGCGGCTGCCGCTGCGCCGTCTGGCCCCGCTGTCCGCACAGCACGTCCTGGCCGTGGTGGCCGCGCCCGTCTCCACCACCTTCCTGACCGGCCAGGCCCTCGGCCTCAGCGCCGCGCACACCGCCTCCCTGCTCAGCGCCACCCTCGTGCTCTGCGGCGCCGGCACCCTCCTCCAGTCCCTCGGGGTGTGGCGGTTCGGGGCCCGGCTGCCGTTCGTCATGCTCCCCGGCGGGGCGGCCACCGCGCTCTTCCTCCAGATAGCCAAGGACCACGGCCCCGCGACCGCGACCGGCTCGGTGCTCCTCGCCGCGGCGCTGCTCTTCGCCGTACTGCCCTTCTACGCGAAGGTCGTACGGCTCTTCCCGCCCCTGGTCATGGGCACCACCGTGCTGCTCATCGGGATCGCCATGATCCGGGTCGCCGCCCAACTGGTCACCGGCCGCCCGGGCAGCCCCGGGTACGCCGCGCCCTCGGCCGTCGTGCTGGCCGGCGCCACCATCGGCTGCACCGTGCTGTTCCTGATGGTGCTGCGCGGGATCTGGCGGCAGACCGCCGTGCTCCTCGGCATGGGCGCGGGCACCCTCATCGCGCTCACGACCGGCCTCGGCCACCTCGCGCCCGTGGGCGGAGCCGGCGGGGGCCTGACCCTCCCGCACCTCCTCCCGTACGGCGCACCGGACTTCGACGTGCTCGCCGCGCTGCCCCTGCTCGTCTTCAGCCTCACCACCCTCGCGGAGATCACCGGGCAGACCGTCCTGAACAGCGAGACCGTGGGGCGCGAGAGCGACCCCGGACGCGATGCGCCCCGGGTGGCCCGGGCCGACGCCCTGATCTCGGTGTTCGGTGGACTGTTCGGCACCTCGCTGATGGTCACGAGCGCCGAGAACATCGGCATCGGACGGCTCACCGGGGTCCGCAGCCGCTTCGTCACCGCCGGCGCCGGAGTGCTGCTCATCGCCGTCGGCCTGCTGGCACCCGTCTCCCGGCTGATCGCCGCGGTCCCCGCACCCGTCGTCGGCGGATCCGCCCTGGTGATCTACGGGATCATCGCGGTGATGGGCGTCGACATGCTCGGCCGGACCGCGCCCGGCGCCGGCGGGGGTTCCACGGTGGTCGCGCTGGCCCTCACCGCCGGACTGCTGCCGGTGGTCGCCCCCGACCTCTACCAGGGATTCCCCACCTGGGCCCGGACCGTCCTCGGCAGCGGGGTGGTGGCGGGCACGCTCACCGCTGTCCTGCTCCACGCCCTCTTTCAGGCGCTCGGCAAGGGCGAGCCGCAGGGCCCGGTGCCCGGGCAGAAGGGCCGATCCACGGGCTGACGGCGGTGCCCGCGGGGCGGGCGGCTATCCTCGCGCGGCGAAGGCGGGTACAACTGCTGTGCGAAGAGGGGAAGCCGATGCTGCGCGATGTGCGCGAGTGGTTCGACGGCGCGGCCGACGGGGAGATACGGGCACTCGAAGAGGTGCCCGGCATCGATCCGGAGCGGCTGCGGGAACTGTGGTGCGCCGAACCGGAGCTGATGCTCCGCCTCGACGGCCTGCACGCGGCCGCGCAGCGGGCCTTCGAACGGCGGACGCGCGCCGCGGTCACCGAAGAGCTGCTCCGCGCCCTGCGCGCCGTGGCCCAGGGGGCGGACGTGGCCCGGCTGGAGACGGCCGTCGCGCTGGCCGGAACGCGGCTGGAGGCGGATACGGCCACGGCCGGGGCGCGCGGCCTGAACACCGGCCTGACCTGCGGGATCGTCATCAGTCCGGTGATCCTGCTCGTGGTCTTCGCGCTGGGGGAGTGGGTGCCCGGGCTGTTCGGCGCGGGCCTCGGCTGCCAGGAGCGGCTGGCCCTGGCCGGGGCGCTGGTGTGCTTCGCCGGCGGGGCGATGGGCGCGGTCTTCAGCGTGATCGTCCGGCTGCGCGATCCCCGGCAGCTGATCCGCGACAGTCCGGGCGGGGCCGATCCGGCCGTGGATCCGGTCCAGCTGTCCCGCGCGCTGCGCCAAGAGGGCTGGTACCGGGTGGTGGTGGGGTGGTTCCTGGCCACCGCCCTCTACCTCCTCGTCGCCGGCGGGATCCTCACCCTCCTCACCCCGCCGGCCTCCCCGGCCGACCTGTGCGGGCCCGGCCCGCTCTCCGCCGACGGGCACGGGGCCCTGGTCAAGACCTGGTTCTTCTGGGGAGCGATCGGCTTCCTCGCGGGCCTGAACGAACGGTGGGCGCGCGGTCTGCTGCGCCACCCCTCGGCGCCCGGCGGCGAGGCGTCCGGACCGGCGGACGGCGCCCGCCGCTCGTAGACGAGGCTGGCCGTTCGGGCCGCCGCGGGCCGGCTCGTCACCGTCACCCTGCTCACCGGCGCCGTCCGCACCCCCGTACTCGGCCGGGTCGGCGACATGTACGGCAAACGCCGCGTGCTCCTCGCCTCGCTCGGCGTCCTCACCGCCGGGTCCGTGCTGTGCGCGGTCACCTCCGACATCGACGTCCTGATCGCCGGCCGCGCCCTCCAGGGCACCGCGCTCGCCGTCCTTCCGCTCGGCATCAGCATCATCCGCGACGAACTCCCCCGGACCGCGTCCTGCCGCCCATCGCCCTCATGAGCCCCACCCTCGGGATCGGCGCCGCGACCGGCCTCCCGGCGGCTGCCCTCGTCGTCGCGCACTTCGACTGGCACGCCATGTCCTGATCGCGGCCGGCGCCGCGCTCGCCGCGCTGGCGGCGGCCCTCTGCCTGCCGCCGGGTAGGCCGGCGGCGTCCGCGCGGCCCGGTGCGGTCGGGGTGGCCACGTCCGCGCCCGTGCTCCGGGAGGGCGCATGAGCACCGCCGGGGAGTCGGGCCGCGACGGCATCGTGCGCGCCGCCCGCAGGCCTTCACCCTGCGTCCCTACGCCGAAGTCACCCTGCGCGGCATCGCGGCCGACGCCGGCGTCAGCCCGTCGCTGATCGTGAAGCGGTTCGGCGGCAAGGAGGGGCTGTTCAACACGGTGCCGACTTCCAGCTCGCCGCCGGCGCGCTGTTCGCGGCGGAGCCGGCCGTACTGGGCCGCCACCTCGTCCTGACCACGGTCCGGTTGCGCGGCGAACTCCGCGGGGACCCGCTGCTGCGGGTGGTCTTCTTCCTCGGCATCGCGGGCCGGCCGCTGGGTCTGGGGGCGACGCCGAGTCTGCACCGGCCCGATGGCGCGGGTGCCCGTACCCCTCCGGGCGACTGGCGGACCTGTACGCGCCCGGGCTCCAGGGGCTCATCGACGGCGGCGCCGGAGGGCATGATCCGCGGGAGCCGGTTAGCGTCGGGGGATGAGTACCGAACCGCAGACCTTCGAGATCCTGCTGGTGCCCGAGCACGTGGTGGAGGGCTCGGCCGACGACGCCGTCCGCTCGGCCGTCGTCGCACCGACCGGCCAGAACGGCGCCTCCGGCTACCCCCGCTATTCGGGTGACGGGATGGTGGCCGACATCGACCCGGTCACCCGAACGGTGGAAGCCCTCCTCGTGGACGGCTCCGAGCTCGACTACGGCCTCAAGCCCGTCCTGTACCCGCGCACCTGACAGGCCGTCCGGGTGAGGCGTCCGGGCGGCGGGAAGGACCGGCCCTCCCACCGCCCGGCGTCGACCGCTACTCGAAGCGGGTGGTGTCCCCGGCGCCCCGCCGGACGATCTCGGCCTCGCCGCTGGAGAAGTCGATGACCGTCGTCGGCAGCGTCCCGCAGTCGCCCGAGTCGACCACCATGTCCACGACGTGGTCGAGCCGGTCCTTGATCTCCCAGCCCTGCGTCATCGGCTCCGCCTCGTCGGGCAGGAGCAGCGTGCTCGACAGCAGCGGCTCGCCGAGCTCGGCCAGCAGCGCCTGGACCACGACGTGGTCGGGGATGCGCACGCCCACCGTCTTCTTCTTCGGGTGCTGGAGCTGGCGCGGCACTTCCTTCGTCGCCGGAAGGATGAAGGTGTAGCTGCCGGGAGTGGACGCCTTGATCGCGCGGAAGACGTCGTTGTCGATGGTGACGAACTGGCCGAGCTGCGCGAAGTTCTCGCACACCAGGGTGAAGTGGTGGCGGTCGTCGAGCTGCCGGATGGACCGGATCCGGTCCACACCGTCACGGTTGCCCAGCTGGGCGCCCAGCGCGTAGCAGGAGTCCGTCGGGTAGGCGACGAGTCCTCCGGCGCGGATGCCGTCGGCGATGCTGCCGATGGCGCGGGGCTGGGGGTTGTCGGGGTGTACGTCGAAGTACTTTGCCATCCGACGAGCGTACGGGATCCGGTGGTTCCGGCACTCCGGCCGGCCGCTCCCCGGCCGCTCCCCGGGGACGGGCCGAGGGCGGGCCGAGGGCGGGGTAGGGGCGGGCCGAGCGAAAAGTGGACGATTGTCCATTTTTTATGCTGCTTGGACCGGACCTTCCCGTGATTGCGATCATATTCGTTGCGTCATGTGCGTGAATTCTTCGGCGGTGTACATAGGGTGCGGGAATAGGCGGCCCCTCCGTGGCCGATTAGTCACGCACGAGGGTTTGCCAAACATGACCGCCACTTCGCTCCCGCCTGCCGGAAAACCCCTCTCCCGGGGAGGTCGCAGAGAGGTCGCGTCCCAGGTGGGCGGGGTGAAACGGAATGTCGCATTCCTTTCCGCTCTCGTGGCCGCACTCATATCCATGGCGGCTTACAGCGCCGGTCTCGCCACGCGCGGGGTCTACCCTTTCGGGTCCGTCCCGCGCGCCGACAATGACCTGCGCCACCAATACGTTCCGTTCCACACCCACCTCTGGGACCTCCAGCACGGCACCGCCCAGGGAGACCTGCTCTTCAACTGGCAGAGCGGCTACGGCGTCGGATTCCTCGGCGACTTCTTCACCTACCTCTCCAATCCGTTCTCCGTGCTCGCCGGCCTTCTGCCCCGCGAGCACGCGGAACTCTCCGTCTACCTCGTCAGCCTCTGCAGCATGGGCCTCGCCGCCGCGCTGATGACCGTGTACCTGGGGCGCCTGCGCCCCGGCTCGCCCTGGCTGCGCGCCCTGCTCTCCGTCGGCTACGCCGTCTGCGGCTGGGGAGTCGCCGAGGGCACCGTCGTCCCCATGTGGACCTGGGGCCTGGTCGCGATACCCCTGCTCGGGATAGCCGCCGACTGGTGCCTGACCGGCCGCCGCTGGATCCTCGGCAGCCTCCTCGTCGCCCTGTGCTGGTACGCCAACTTCTACACCGCGGCCATGGCCACCACGGCCACCGCGCTCGTCTTCCTCGTACGGCTCCTGCTCGCCGACACCGACCGGCGCACCCGCGGCCGGGCCCTGTGGCGGGCCGCCACCATGACCGGCACCGGCCTGCTCCTCGCCGCCCCCGCCATCCTGGTGTGCGCCTTCGCCAACCGGCGGGCCCAGCCCACCGAGCTGTACGTGGTCGGCGTGGACACCGATCCGCTGACCTTCCTCTCGATGCTCATACCGGGTACGCACCCCGTCCGCCCCGCGCCGAACGTCTACGCGGGGGTGCTCGTCCTGCTCCTCGTCCTGACCCTGCCCTTCCAGTCGAAGGTGCGCGGCCGCGAACGCCTCGCCTGGTTCTCGCTCATCGTGCTGACCGGGGTCTCCTTCGTCCTGACCCCCACCGCCAAGCTCTGGCAGGGCGGGGCCCTCCCGCACGGCGCCCCCTTCCGCGAGTCCTTCGTCCTCAGCGGCATGCTGGCGATGGCCGCCTGGATCTGCCTCGCCCACATGCCCCGGCCCCGGGCCCTGCTCGGCGGCGCGAGCCTGCTGGCCCTGCTCGTCGCGGCCACCTACGACCTCCCGCCGGTCAACGAACAAGCCCTCACCGGCGTCCTCGTCGGCGGCGCCGTCACCACGGCCCTGCTGCTGTGCTACGCGCGCGGACTGCGCCGCCCCGCCCGCATCGGCGTCATGCTGCTGCTGGCCGTCTCGGTCTTCGCCGGCACCGTGTACTCCGTCTACGGCAACTCCGTCGCCGACGACCCCCGACGGCGCGGCCCCGTACGCGCCCAGACCATGACCGAGCTCGGCAAGGGCGCGCGCCAGGCCCTGGACGCCCACCGGAACTGGCCCGCCACCCGGGCCGACGCCGGACCCGGCGTCTTCGTCACCAACAACGACGCGATGCTGGTCGGCGGCCAGGGCGGCGCCTACTACAGCAGCTACGTGAGCGTGGAGACCGCGCGCGGACTGCGCGGCCTCGGCCTGGGCCAGGCCATGGGCGGCCGCCACCTGTGGCCCGCGGAAGACCCCGTGCTGCGGGCCCTGCTCGGCATCGGCACCGTCCTCGAACCGGCCGGCGAGGACGGCGTCACCGTCCGCACCCTGCCCGCCCCGCCCCTGGTCACCCTGAGGGCACCGGGCAGCGACCAGGCCTACGGGGCTCCCGCGGGCTCCGTCTGGGCCCGGCGTCAGGCCGCCCTCGGTGCCAGGGTCTACACCGTCCCCGCCCTCACCCGCGGCGACGGGCCGGCCGCAGCGGCACCGGCACCGGAGGCCGGGCCGGGCTTCGCCCTGACCAGGGCCCAGAGCGAGGGACCGGAGAGCTGGAGCGCCTTCACGGGACGGTGCGCCCCGGGGGCCCGCGCCTTCCTCCACGCGCCCGACCTGTACGCGACCGCCCGGGCCGGGGAGGGCGGCCGGCCCGAGAGCTTCTCCGGCAGGCCTCCCGCGGTCAGCGCTCCGGTCAGGGAACTGGGCACGGCGGCGGCCGACGGCCGCTTCACCTTCTCCCTGCGCACCCCGAAGGACGGCCAGGTCCTGCCGCCCGACGCGCTCGGCTGTCTGGACCAGGGCGCCTTCGACGCGGCCGTGGCCGGGCTGAAGGCGGGCGCGGCCACCGGAGTCAGGGCCGGCGGACACACCATCGAGGCCCGGCTCCCCCAGGGCTCGACCGGCACGGCGGTGCTCGCCACCACGGCGTCCCCCGGCTGGAACTGCTCGGTCGACGGCGGCCCGGCCCGCGCCCCGGTCTCGTACCAGGGCCTGCTCGGCGTCCCCCTGGGATCCGGCGGCGCCGACCGGCTGGCGTGCTCGTACCTCCCCGAGGGGCTCCGCACGGGCCTGGGCGGCACCGGCGCGGGCCTGCTGCTCATCGCGGGCGTCCTGACCGTCACTCTCCGGCGCGCCCGCAGGGCCTAAGGGGTGCACGGGCGGCCGGGTGCCGGACCGCGGGGGACGGGTCCGGCACCCGGCTCCGGGACCGGCACACCGCTCGTGCCCGGCCCCACCCCTCGTCAGGCAATGAGCGGACGGGCCCCCTCGGGATGATCCCGGTCACGACCGGCCCGTCCCGCCGGGTTGGAAGGCGACAAAGGGAACAATGAGGCGTCGTGGATCACCGAGTCACGGATTCGCCGATTCGCCGATTCGCCGGTTCACCGGTTCACCGGTTCACCGGTTCACCGCGCCCAGGGAAGGAAGCCCAGCGTGCACGACGCACTCGCGGCCGGAGCCTGGGGGCTCCTCGCAGGCAGCGCCCTGCTGGCCGGCGCGGCCATCGGCACCTTCTTCGCGGTACCGCGACGGCTGATCGCCCTGATCATGGCGTTCGGCTCGGGCGTGCTGATCGCGGCGGTCTCCTACGATCTGATCGCCGAGGCCCGCGACACGGGCGGCATGCTCCCGACCGTGCTCGGTACGGCCGCCGGCGCGGCCGTGTACAGCGCGGGGAACGCCCTGCTGGCCCGGCGCGGCGGCCGGCACCGCAAACGCTCGGGCGGCCACCAGCCCTCGGAGGACCAGCAGCCCGGCTCGGGCAGCGCCATCGCGATGGGAGCCGTGCTCGACGGGGTGCCCGAGTCCGTGGTGATCGGCGCGAGCCTGCTCGGCGGGGGCTCCGTCGGACTGGCCACGATCGGCGCCGTGTTCATCAGCAACATCCCCGAAGGCATGGCCAGCGCCGCCGGCATGCGCACGGCGGGCCGCGGACGCCGGTACGTCTTCGGGCTCTGGGGCGGGATCGCCCTGCTCAGCGGTGTGGCCGCGCTGCTCGGCAACGCCCTGCTCGGTGACGCCCCGCCGGAGGCCCTCGCGGCGGTCACGGCCTTCGCCGCCGGCGCGATCCTCGCGATGATCGCCGACACCATGCTCCCGGAGGCCCAGGAGAACGCCCACCTCGCCACCGGTCTGGTGACCGTGGCGGGATTCCTCACCGCCCTCGGTCTGGGCGAACTGTGAGCGGGCGGGCCGCGAGCGTGGCCGGCGTCGGACCGTCCGGCCGGACCGTGATGCTGTAGGCGGCCCCGTCCGGAACGGACCGGAAGGCCGGCACATGAGCCGGCAGCAGGTGTTCCAGCAGCACCGTCGACTCGCGCAGCGCGAACTGCAGCCCGAGACAGGCGCGGGGGCCGATGCCGAAGGGCACGTACGCGCCCGGGACGGCCGGCCGGCCGCCCGGTGCGGTGAAGCGCAGCGGGTCGAAGCGCTCGGGATCGGGCCACAGCACCGGGTCGCGGTGTGCGAGGTACGGGCAGACGACCACGTCGGTGCCCGCCTCGACGGCGTAGCCCGCCAGGACGTCGTCCTCGACGGCGTGCCGGGGCAGGATCCATGCGGACGGGTACAGCCGCAAGGTCTCGCTGACCAGGGCCTGGATCGCCTCCCGGCGCTCCGCCGAGCCCTCGCCGCCCGCCGCGAGGGCCCACGCGCGGGCCTCGGGATGACGGTCGAGGAGCAGGTACAGCCAGGTCAGCGTGGTGGCGGTGGTCTCGTGCCCGGCGACCAGCAGCGTGACCAGCTCGTCGCGGATCAACCGGTCGGTGTACTCGGGCCGCTCGGCGGACGCCTCCACCAGCAGATGGAGCAGCCCCGGCCCGTCGGGGCCCGCCGACCCCCGGCGGGCGGCGGCGATCGCCTGATGGGCCACGGCGTCGATCCTGGCCAGATCCGCGGCGACCGCCTCCCCGGCGTCGGCGGAATCGGCGGGAAGCGTCGGCAGCGCCGCCACCACGGCCGCGACGGAGCCCAGTTCGCGGTCGGTGTCCGCGTCCAGCGGGTGGCCGGTCAGGGAGCGCCAGATGGTGTCGAGGGCGAAGCGCCGCATCTCCTCGCCGACGTCGAAGACCTCCCCGGTACGGGCGTACGCGGCCCAGCGCCCGGCGGCGGTCCGGGCCGCCCCGGCGATCCGCTGCTCGTAGCGGCGCATCCCGGTCCCCGTGAACTGGGACTGCAGGACCTTGCGTTGACGCTTCCACGCCTCGCCGGTCGCGGAGAGCACGCCCTCGCCGACCAGCAGCCGGGCGCGGTGCGAGCGTTTGACGTAGCGCTGCGGATGCAGGGCCAGCACGTGCTGGACCGCCCCCGGACCGGTGACCAGCACGGTCGGCCGGCCGGCGGGACCGCCGTCCCCGAGCCGGAACGCACCGACCCCGCCGAGCCGTCCGCACACCTCGGCCAGCAGCTCGACGAGCTGACCTCCGCCCGCGCTCCACCGTTCCACGACGGAGGGGTCCAGCTCGGGGACCGGGGGACCGAGGCGCCCCACGGGACCGGCTTCGATGGCCATCGCTGTTCCCCTGTCCGTCCGTTCGCCCGTCGCCCGTCCGTCGGCCTGCCGCCGCCCGCCCCGGGCCGGCGGCAGCACGGACTGTACGGGACCGGGAACGGACGGGGGTCGGCCTTCGGCCAGGCACCGCGAGGCCGCCCTTCGGGCGACGGCGGGAGTTTGACGGCAGGCCCTACGCCGGGCGGGTGGCCCTCCGGCCCGCCTCCCGGTCCCGGCGCGGGGCGGCCCGTTGGATGGGGGTCCGGGGGATCGTGGTCAGGGGCCGGGGCGCGCGATCGGCAGTGGATCGGTTCCTGAGGAGTGGAGATGGGTCCGTTCTCGGCGGACGCGGCACGGGACGCGCTGGACCGGACCCAGGCCGCGATGCTGCTGCCCGCCGTACTCGTGGGCGCCGGGGCGGGACTGGGCGCGGTGGGCTTCCGCTGGCTGATCGAGTTCTTCACCCGGGCACTGTCCGGCCACGACGACTACTCCTCCGCCGGCCACGCCGCCAACCCCTACGTGTCCTGGCTCGGCCCGTACTTCGTCCTCCTCGCCCCCGTGGTCGCGGGCGCGCTCTACGGACCGCTCGTCTACCGCTACGCCAAGGAGGCGCGCGGCCACGGCGTCCCCGAGGTGATGTACGCGGTCGCCCGCCAGGGTGGCCGGATCCCGCCCCGGGTCGCGGTGGTGAAGTCGCTCGCGTCCGCGCTGTGCATCGGCGGCGGCGGTTCCGTCGGCCGGGAAGGGCCCATCGTCCAGATCGGGGCCGCCCTCGGCTCCACCGCCGGAGCCCTCCTGCGCGTCCGCGAGGAACGGATGCGGCTGTTGGTCGCCTGCGGCGCGGCCGGTGGCATCGCCGCCACCTTCAACGCGCCCCTGGCCGGCGTCTTCTTCGCCATGGAACTGATCCTGCGCGATTTCACCGCCCGCGCCTTCGGCCTGGTCGCCGTCTCCGCGGTCACCGCCAGCGTGATCGGACGCGAAGTCCTCGGCGACGAACGGTTCCTCGACCTGGCCCCGGTGAACGCCGGCCACCTGGCCGCGTACGCCCTGTACGTCCTGCTCGGCGCGATGGCCGGCGCCGTCGGGGTGCTCTTCACCAAGGTGCTCTACGGGGTGGAAGACCTCTGCGACTCCGTCTGGCACGGCCCGGAATGGCTCCGCCCGGCAGCCGGCGGCATCGTGCTCGGCGCGATCCTGCTCGCACTGCCCGAGATGTACGGGGTCGGCTACCCGGTGCTCGGCAAGGCCGCGGTGGGCGGGTACGCGATCGGATTCCTGCTCGTCCTGCTCGTCGGCAAGATCATCGCGTGCAGCGTCACCATCGGGATCGGCGGCTCGGGAGGCGTCTTCGCCCCCAGCCTCTTCGTCGGCGCCATGCTCGGCAGCGCCTTCGGACAGACGATGGACCACCTCGCACCCGGAGTCACCGGTCCGGCCATGACCTACGCCGTCATCGGGATGGGCGCCGTCTTCGCCGGCTCGGCCCGCGCGCCGATCACCGCCGTCGTCATCATCTACGAACTGACCGGCGAGTACGGCATCATCCTGCCGCTGATGGTGGCCGTCGCCGTCGCCACCGGAGTCAGCCACGCGCTCAGCCGGGACACCGTCTACACGGCCAAACTCCGCCGCCGCGGGGTCGACCTGGACCTGACCGGCCCGGCGGCGATCGAGGTCCGCACCGCCATGGGACCACCGCCGCCCGCACTCGCACCCGGCACCGGCCTGCGCGAGGCGATGACCGCGATGATCGAGGCGGGCGCGGACCGCCTCCCGCTCGTCGACCGGCACGGCCACTACGCGGGTTCGGTCGAGGCCCCCGCCCTCTCCCGGGCCCTGCACGCAGGCCTCTCCGAGAACACGTCCGTCGAGGCGCTACGGGGCCACCCGCCGGCCCTGCTCGCCGGCCAGTCCCTCCAGGAGGCACTGCCGCTGCTCGCCGCGAGCGAGGGCGACGGACTCCCGGTCCTCGACGAGGACCGGCTCCGCCTCCTGGGCTGGGTCTCGCACCGCTCGGCCCTGCTGGCCCTGCACCCGCCCTCCCGGCCCGCCCCCTGACGTCGAACCGGGGCGCGAGCGTTCAGGCTCACTCCCTTCCGGGCGGCATGCGCTCGCGCACCCGGCGGACGATCTCGGCCCGCTGGCCGGAGCGGAGGGTGCCGGGGCATGCGTGCCCGCCCCACGCGGCGCCGCCCATGGCGTGGATGCCCAGACCCGGCTGGTCCGGGTGCTCACTGACGGCCGACGGCCAGCCGTGCGAGGCGGCGCCCCAGGCGTAGATCCGGGCGACGGCATCGACCTGTGCCTCGGTGAGCGGTCGGGTCGCGAAACCGGAGGTCTCGACCGAGGCCCACGACCCGTTGCCCTCCACCTGCGCCCAGGCCCGGTCCAGGACGGACACGTACTGCTCCGTCTCCCCGTCCCGCGAGACCCAGAAGTGCGAGGAGGTCTTGATCCCGGGGGTGCTGAACCGCTCGTACAACGACCCCTCGCCCTCCTGGACATGGAGCACGAGCCCGCGCTGCGCGTCGCGGTCGCCGCGGACGAAGTTGCGTTCCAGGGGGATCCTCGTCACCCCGGGCATCCATCCGGAGGCGGGGGAGGCGGTGGGCGAGGCCCCGGGCGCCGCCGCCGCTGCCCGGCCGCGGTCGTCGTCGCTCGGTCCGGAGCCACCGGGCCGGGCGGCCAGCAGGGAAGCGGCGGTCGCGGTGAGGAACAGGGCGCCACCGCCGACGAGCAGACGCCGCCTCGACGGAGCCGGGGGGTCGGGGTTGCTGGGGTGCATGAGCGGTGTCCGGTTCCTGGGTGGTGCGTTGTGCGGGGGAAGGCCGATCCTTCGGGGCGCTCATGATGGGGCCGTGATCGTTTGATGATCGTTTGATGACGGGTCCCGGCCCGGGCCCGGCCGGACGGATTGTGACCAATTGGTCATGCGGTGCGCATCACCTGCGCATACGCGGCACGGAGACTGGCGGTTGATCCAGAACGGCACGAGCAAGGCGGTGTACGGCATGACGGCGGTACCGGTGGAGGGCGAGAAGCCCGGCGCGACGAAGGACGAGCACCCGGGGAGGACACCCGGACCGCACGACGCGCAGACACCGACTCCCGCCCAACGGCCCGCGCTCCGGCCGGATCCGCAGGCCGCGGCGGGTCCGGACCCGCGCACGGTGCCGGCACCGAGGACGGCCCCCGGAGCGACGGCGGTACCCGGCAGGGAATCCGAGGTCGCGTCCGTTTCCGAACCCGGACCGGCCGGAGAGCCTTCGGCCGGGGGTGTTGCCGCGGCCGAGCCCGGGGCCGAGCCCGAGCCAGGGGCCACATCCATGTCCGCGCCTTCGCCTGCGCCCGTGCTGGGGGCAGAGCCCGCGGCCGAGGGCAACGCCGTGTCCCCGGCTTCGGCTGTGGCCGTATCCGCAGCTGCGGACGGGGTCGAGCCCGTGTCCGCGAGCGGGACCACGGACGGGGCCGACCCGGGCCCCGTGCCGCGGCCGGAGCGGGAGTCCGGATCTGAGCCGCACGCAGGCCCGGAGGCGGCCGCCACCGATACCGGTCCCGGTCTCCGCCCTGAGTCGGACTCCGAGAAGACGAGCCAGTTCATCGCGCTCAAGCCCCTGGACGAAGTGCCCTCGGCGCCGGTGCCGTCCTGGGCGCGGCCGCCGGCACCCGCCCCGGCACCCGTGCGGCCGGCCCCGGCCGTGCCGGCGGCGGACACCCCGGCTTCGGGGTCCGTCCCGACGCAGGCAGCCGCCCCGGCCTGGGGGACGGCTCCGGGGGCTGCCCCGGCTCCGGGAACGGCTCCGGTTCCCGGGACGGCTCCGGTTCCCGGGACGGCTCCCGCTCCGGGAACCGCTCCCGCTCCGGGCGGCGCCCCCGCGCAGGGGGTCACCCCCGAGGGGACCACCGAACAGCCGTTGCCGGCGCTCGATCTGCTCGCGCAGCTCACCAATACCCCGCCGCCGCCCGCGACCCCCGGCCGGACGGTGGCCCGGCGGGTTCGCATCTGGGTGCCGCTGCTGCTCCTGCTGGTCGCCGTACTGGCCGTCGTACAGGCGTTGCGGCCGCTGCCCGACGCGGTCCTGTCCCAAGAGGGCGCCGCGTCCTCCGTCGTCCTCGACGGCCGGTTCGACGTGCCCTGGCCGGAGAAGGGCCAGGCCGCCGTACGGATCGGCGGCGCCGGCGACGTCGGGACCTTCGGGGAGCAGAAGCCCGTGCCGACGGCCAGCGTCGCCAAGGTCATGACGGCCTACGTGATCCTCAAGAACCACCCGCTGAAGAAGGAGGAGGACGGCCCGCAGATCGAGATCGACGCCAAGGCCGTCGCGGAAGGCAACTCCGCGAGCGAATCGCGCATCCCGGGCCTGACGGCAGGCACCCGCTTCTCCCAGCAGAACCTGCTGAAGATGCTGATGATCCCTTCGGGCAACAACATCGCCCGGCTGCTGGCCCGTTGGGACACCGGAAGCGACTCCGAAGCCGCGTTCGTGGAGAAGATGAACGCCGAGGCCAAGGCGCTCGGCATGACCTCCACCACGTACACCGACCCGAGCGGTCTCGACGCCAAGACCGTGAGTACCGCCGTCGACCAGCTGAAACTGGCCGAGGAGGTCATGAAGTCCGACGCGTTCCGGGCGATCGTCGCGCTCCCCAACGCCAAGATCCCGGGCCTTCAGGACACGCTCATCAACAACAACGACGACCTGCTCATCGCCGGGCTCAGCATCAAGGGCATCAAGACCGGGTCCAGTTCGGCGGCCGGCGGCGCGCTGATGTGGGCGGCGTACAAGACGGTGGGCGACAAGACCCCGCTGATCCTCGGCACGATGCTCGACCAGCACGTCACCGGCGCCGACCCCGACGGCGCCAACAGCCTGAAACTGGTCAAGCAGAACAGCAAGAAGGTCATCGAGGCCGTCCGCGCGGCACTGACCTCGGCCGGCGCGGTCAAGAAGGGCCAGGTCGTCGGCTACGTGGACGACGGGCTCGGTACCCGGACCCCGGTGGTGGTCACCCGGGACATCGCCGCCGTCGCCGTGCCGGGCCAGCGGCTCGATCTGGGGCTGGCCGTCGGTGAGAAGGGACTCCCCGCGAAGGCGCCGGCCGGCACCGAGATCGGGGTACTGACCATCGGCACCGGACCGGGCGCCCCGACGGTCCCCGTGGCGCTCGGGACGGACCTGTCCGCACCGTCCCTCGGCACGAAGCTCCTCCGGCTTCGCTAGCCGATGGGCGCTAGCCGCTAGCCGCCTGCTCCGCCGGGTACGGGCGTCGCCTGCCGCGTACGCGGGAGCCGGACCGTGACGAGGAGACCGCCGTCGGGGCGCGGGACGAGGTCGAGGGTCCCGGCGTGGGCGCGCACGATGCTGTGCACGATGGCCAGGCCCAGGCCGACCCCGGCGTGCTCGTCCGTGCGTACGCGGTCGGTCGCGCGGCGGAAGGGTTCGGTGAGCGTCGGGACCAGTTCCGGTGGGAGCCGGGGGCCCGTGTTCTCGACCCGCAGCACGCTCGTGTCCCCCCGCTCCTCGGTGTGGACCGTCACGGTCCCGCCGGCGGGGAGGTTGTGGACGACGGCGTTCTGGACGAGGTTCGTCACCATCCGCAGCAGGAGCTCCGCGGAGCCGTCGGTCCGGGCCGTCCCACCGGTGACGTCGAGGGCGATCCGGCGCTGCTCGGCGAGGGGAAGCAGGGTTTCGGCGGCCTCCTCGGCGAGCAGCGAGAGGTCGACGCTCGCGCGGGTGAAGTCCGCGCGCTCGCCGTGGCTGAGCAGCAGGAGGGCTTCGGTGAGGTCGATCGCCCGCGCATTGACGGCGTGCAGGCGTTCGACGAGTTCGCCCCGGTCCCGCGTCGGGTCCTTGCGGGCTACCTCGAGGAGCGTCCGGGAGATGGCCAGCGGGGTGCGCAGCTCGTGGGAGGCGTTCGCGGCGAACCTCTGCTGCTCGGCGACGTGCGACTCCAGTTGGTCGAGCATCGAGTCGAACGCGTCGGAGAGCTCGCGGAATTCGTCCTGGCGGCCCTTCATGTGGATCCGGTGGGACAGCGACCGGTTCCCGGCCGTCCGCGCCGCATCCGTGATGCGGGTCAGGGGCGCGAGCATCCGGCCGGCGAGGATCCACCCGCCCACGAGCCCGATCACCAGCAGGAGCGCCAGTACGGCGGCCGCCCTCGGAGCGAAGACGCGCAGCAGGTTGGAGCGGATGGGGAAGACGCCGTTGGGGGTGGTCTCGGCGGAGACGATGAGCGCGCGATCGGGGACGTACCGCAGCAGGAACAGCCATACCGCCGCGAGCAGCAGGACGCCGGCGACCATGAGGAATCCGGCGTAGCTGAGGGCGAGTTTGGAGCGAACGCTCAATCCGGGAGCTCTACGCACGGTCCGCTCCCCGGGTCTCGTCGCCCGTTGCCCCGCCGGTTGCCCCGCCCGTTGCCCCGTGGGGTGCTTCCTCGGGTCCGGTGTCCGGCTGGGTGTCGATGCGGTAGCCGACGCCGGGAACCGTGGCGATGACCCACGGTTCGCCGAGCCGTTTGCGCAGGGCCGAGACGGTGATCCGGACGGCGTTGGTGAAGGGATCGGTGTTCTCGTCCCAGGCCCGTTCCAGCAGCTCTTCGGCGCTGACGACCCCGCCCTCGGCGGCGACGAGGACCTCCAGCACGGCGAACTGCTTGCGGGTGAGCGCGACGTAGCGTCCGTCGCGGAAGACCTCCCGGCGGAAGGGGTCGAGCCGCAGGCCCGCGATCCGGCGGACGGGCGGCCGGGCGTACGCGCGCCTGCGGTCGAGCGCCCGCAGCCGCAGGACGAGCTCCCGCAGTTCGAACGGCTTGGTGAGGTAGTCGTCGGCGCCGAGCCCGAACCCGGACGCCTTGTCGTCGATCCGGTCGGCGGCGGTGAGCATGAGGATCGGGATGCCGCTGCCGGAGGCGACGATGCGGCGGGCGACCTCGTCGCCGGAGGGGCCGGGGATGTCGCGGTCGAGGATCGCGAGGTCGTAGGAGTTGACGCCGAGCAGTTCCAGGGCGGCATCGCCGTCGCCGGCGATGTCGGCAGCGATGGCCTCCAGCCGCAGACCGTCACGGACGGCCTCGGCCAGGTAGGGCTCGTCCTCGACGATCAGTACGCGCATGCCCGAAGCCTAAGCACCAGGACATATCGCCGTCGTATGCGCCGTGCGTACCGGGTACGCGCGTCAGCCCGCCGGATTCAGGACGGGCCGAGGCAGGTCCGAGGGCTCCGGTGCCGTGGTGCGCCACCAGCGGCGCGAGGCCAGCGCGGCCAGGGCGGCGCCGGTGGCGTTGACCAGGACGTCGTCGATCGAGGAGACCCGGTCCAGTTGCAGGACGTACTGCGCGGTTTCGATCAGGACCGAGCAGCCCGCCCCGAGGGCCAGCACCCGCGGTACGGAGGCCAGTGCCGCCCACCGCATCGGGGCGAAGAACCCCAGCGAGGCGAAGACCAGCAGATTGCCGCCGATCCCGAGCGGCCCCATCGTGACCAGGTCCCGCAGGGGTACGAGGCTGAACCGCCCGGGGACGATCCCGGCGCCGGAGCCCGGCATCATGGTCATCCACACCCACGGCAGCGTCCCGTGCACCATGCCGACTTCGGCCAGCGAGATCCGCCGGGCCGATGCGACGCCGGCGGCGCGCCGACGGCGGGCCAAGGCCCACACCACCAGCAGGGACAGCGGCACGGCGACGAGGGTCATGAGCACCACGCCGTTGAACGTGTCGAGGCACCCGTGCCACTGCCCGGCCATGCACCTCGGCGCGGACATCATGAGCGGGCCCCGCACGAGGTACAGGGCGCTCGCGATGCCGAGGGCCGCCAAGCCGAGGAGGACGAACTTGCGCGTGCGGCGGGGCGGTGGCGACAGGGGTGCGGTGTGGTTCATGTTCCCAGGAGAGTCGGTGGGCCGTTGCGAGGGCGTATGCGGTTTTCGATACGCCCGCGATACGGGCCGTACGGGCGATCCCGGCATCAGCGAACCGTGGCCGGCAGCGGTACCTCGACGACGAAGAACAGGAAACAGGGTGTGCTCGACAGGTCGCGGAAGCCGTCGGGGAACAGCTCACGGGCCGCCGGGTCGGGCTGCGGTTCGCTGATGACGGAAAGCCGGAAGCCGGCGGTGGTGAAGGCCTCGGCCATCGCGTGCAGCGGCTTGCGCCAGAACTTCATCGGGACGGACCGTCCGCCGAACGTCCAGTTGAAGCCGTAGCTGCTGGTCGCGAAGTAGTCGGGCCGCGGGTCCTGGAACGTGTAGGCCACGAAGGGGTGGTCCACGGACGCGATCAGCCGGCCGCCGGGACGCAGGACGCGCCGCAACTCGGCCAGCGTCGGCCCCCAGTCCTCCAGGTAGTGCAGCACCAGCGAGGCGACCACGTCGTCGAAGGCGCCGTCGGCGAACGGCAGCCGGTCGCGCAGGTCGACCTCGTGCAGGGCTGCGTCCGGACCCAGCCGCCGCCTGGCCAGCGCGAGCATCCCGGCGCTGGAGTCGACACCGGTGACGACCGCACCGAGGCCCTGCAGGGCAGCGGTGAGGGGGCCCGAGCCGCACCCCGCGTCCAGGATCCGGCGGCCGGCCACCTCCCCGGCGAGGGCCAGCATCGCGGGCCGCTCGTAGGAGGCGTTCACGAGGCTGTTCTCGTTCTCCGCCGCATACGCCTCGGCGAAGCCGTCGTAGTGGTTCACCCGGTCCTGGTCCCGACCCTGATCCTGTTCCATCACCGCAGCCTAGTAGTCACATGATCGACCGGGACAGGGCTCAGGGAGCCGGCGGTTCGGGCGCCCACCCGCTCCACGCGGGCACGGCCTCGCGCGCCGCGAGCCAGTCGGCCGGAACGCCCCCGGTTCCGGTGCGCGCCGCGACGACCCCGCCCGCGATCGCGCACGTGGTGTCGCGGTCGCCCCAGCCCCCGACGGTCTGCCACAAGGCCTCCGCCAGGTCGTCCACGTGCCCCGCGGCGCACCACAGGGCGAACGGCACGGTGTCGGGGGCGGAGATCCGCCACCCCGAGCCCAGTACGGACGCGGCACGGCCCACCGGGGTACCCGCGGGCAGTTCCGCGGCCATCCGCAGCCCGGAGCCGACCTCGCTCCCCGGTACGTACCCGGCGACCTCCCGGAGGAACTCGGCGCGGGCCGGGGCGTCGTGGCCCGTGCTCGCCGCCGCCAGCGCGGCGGCCACCGCCACGGCGACGGCGCCCGCGACCGCCTCGGGGTGCGCGTGCGTGGCCAGCGCGGACAGCCGGGCCTGCCCGGCGGCCTCCTTCGGGTCGCCCCGCACGCACGCCATGGCGGAGTCGTCCGTCCACTGCCACGGCGTGGGCCGGAGCCCGCGCGCCGCCCACTGCTCCTCGACGTCCTCGCCGGAGAGCGTGAACCAGCTGTCGCCGAAGGCATCGCCCATCACCAGCCCGTCCAGGGAGGCGTGGGCGGATCGGGCGTACGGTTGGCTGCTCATCGGAGGTCCTTCGAACGGCGGACTGGCCGGAGCCATCCTCTCCGTCCGCGACCGCCGTGCGCGAGCCGATTAGACGGCCTAGGCGCCGTCCACGACCACCCCCGTGTTCTGGCAGGCGGTCAGCAGCCAGCGGTCGTCGGGCTGCTTCGCCATCACGTACAGGGGAGCACCCTCGCTCTCCTCGCCCGGGGACACGTAGCGCTGGCGGACCTTGACGGCCGCCACGTCGGGGCGGATGAAGAGCACGTGGACCACCTCGTAGGTGACCTGGCCGTCCCAGTTCGCGGCGGGCAGGACCTTGCGGGTGAACTCCGAGATCGCGTCGAGGCCGACGAGGACCTTGCCGTGGGCCGTCGTCCAGATGGCGTCCGGGTGGAAGAGGCCGAGGAACTCCTCGGGGTCCTTGCTCCGCTGGGAGTGCTCGACGGTGGCGACGAGCCGGTTGATCGCTTCGATGTCCGCCGGGCGGGACGGTGATTCCGTGGTCATGAGGATCATGGTCACACCTCAAGCGCCCTTGAGGTCAAGCCCGTTGCGGTACGAAGTGCCCCGGTGGCCGGACCGCCTACGGGGTGGTGATCGGAGACACCGCTACGCAACCGCCGGCCATGGCCGCCTCGCCCGTGGCCTCCTTGAGGACCTTGCCCTTGTAGATGACCTTGCAGGTGAGGTCGGCGGTGTTGTCGACCGAGCTGGGGGAGACCGCCGGCGGCATGATGCCGCGCAGGGTGACCGTCTTCGTCCACGTGGCGCCCGGCTGCTCGGCGGTCACGAGGTTCGGCGCGGTGGCCGTGCCCCCGCCGTCGTGGAAGGTGACGGAGTCGACGGTCTTGCCGGTGACCTCGTAGGTGACCTCGTAGGTCTCGTTCGCGACCTTGTCGACCTGGTCCACGGCCTTGTCGGTCATGGCGGCGGAGCAGCCGGCGGCGGCGAGCGCCAGGCCGGCGAGGGCGAGGGCGGAGAAGGTGGTGGGAGATTTGCGCATGACTGGAGGGTAAATTTAAAGAATCCGTAAAGTCAATTCTGAGGGCGTGTGCTGGGGTGGAATGGGTGGGTTCGGGGCGCGTGGTGATGTTTGCGAACCGGAAGATGGGGGGCGTGGTCCGGCTACACCGAAGTGCAGCGGTTCCCGTCGGTGTCCGCTGAGGCGGACTTCGCGAGGGAGGCGTCCAGGGTGAGGCCGGCGCCGGTGGTCCGGGCTCCGGTGAGGCTGACCCCTTCGGGCAGGTCGCCGACGTCCACGGTCCGGGGCGCCAGCCGCTCGGCCAGGCCGGCCGCGCCGGGCAGCCCGCTCACGGTCGCTATCGGCAGTTCGCGGCCCAGTACGGTGACCGTCGTCGGGGTGATCGTGACGCCGGTCGCCGTGGCGCTGGTGCTCGCGTGCACGGTGACGGGCAGGCCCAGGCCGCCCACGGTCCCGGTGAGGGTGAGTCCCTTCGCGTCGCCGCCCACGGTCAGCCCCTCCGCACCCGCGGCGTCCTCCCCCGAGTCGGCCAGGCGCTTCTGCAGGGCCTCGTAGGGGATGGTGGCCGTCGCCCGGCCGCCGCTCATGCCGCCGTCGCGCGTGACGTCGTACAGCTCGGCCTTGATGTCCATGTCGGTGTCGGCGCGGCGTACGCCCTCGGCCGCCAGGTGTACGGAACCCACCTGGCCGGTCAGCGCGCGGAGCCCGGCGAAGGTGCCGGACAGTTCCGCGGTGACGGGCCCGCTGGCCTGGAGGCGGCAGTCCGCCGCCCGCGCGATGCGCTCCTGGGCGGTGTGTTCGACCACGACGTCGGCCACGAAGACGCCGGCCAGGGCGGCGGTGATCCCGGCGGCGATGAGTACGGGGGTGCGACGGAGCTTCATTGCGCTGCGGATCCGATCTGCTTGAGCATTCCGAAGGCCTCCAGCAGGAGCGAGGAGGGCGGGGTGTCGGTGAGGGTGCCGTTCGCGCGGCGCCGGCGCTGGGTGCGCAGGACGGCGCGGACGGCGGACAGGGCGGCGCCCGCGATCACCCCGGCACGCAGGTCGGCCTCGGGGGTGTCGGCGGGGAGCCGGTTCAGCACGATGAGCGTGAGCCGGTTCTCGAAATCGGCGAAGAGCTGGACGAGTTGGGCGGCCACCATGCGCTCGTCACCCGCGATGGCCACGGAGTGGGTCAGGGCGGTGAGGCTGGACGCCGCGAAGGGGGCCACCGCGGAGATCAGGGCGTTGCAGACCGCGTCGAGCGGATCCTCGTGCGGCGGGCGCCGGGCCAGTTCGGCCTCGACGTACGCGAACAGGTCGACGCTGTCGGGCAGGAGCAGGGCTTCCTTGCTCTCGAAGTAGCGGAAGAAGGTCCGCTCGGAGACGTTCGCGCAGGCCGCGATGTCCGCGACCGTGGTGCCCGCGAAACCGTGCTCGGCGAACAGCGCGGCGGCGCCCTCGCGCAGCAGTGTCCGGGTCCGCTCCTTCTTCCGCTCGCGCAGGCCGGACTCCGACTCCGGGGCCTTCGCGGACTCCGGCTCCGGCTCCGACGCCGGCTCCGACGCCGGCTCCGAGGCCTTCGCCGGCTCCGGCATCGGCTCCGGCCCCGGCTCGGATTCGTGCGTGGGCGTGGGTGCGGAAGTGGAGGCGGAGGTGGGCGCGGCCGGATCTTGGTTCACCGTCGAAGCCTAGCAATGACGTCACCCCTGTCAATTGTCAGGACTGTCAATTGTCACCCCTGACATTTTCTGCCAAGGTACTTCGTGTCAGTCCTGACACTTTTTGGAGGCGTCGTGCACTCCCCCCTAGGCCGAACGAGCCGCCCCGGCCGTCTCGGCGGCTTCTGCGCCCGCCACCCCGTCTGGGTGATCGCGGCCTGGCTCCTGCTGCTGGCCGGCGCGATGGCCGGCAGCAGGCTCGCCGCCCCGGTCTACAGCGACCAGATCAGCCTCCCCAGCACGCAGTCCCGTACCGGCGCCGATCTGCTGGCCGCGTCCGCCCCCGGGGCCGGGGACCCCAACGGACGGGTGGTCTTCCACGTCGACTCCGGCTCCCTGGCCGGGCACCGCCGGGCCGTGGACGAGAGCGCGTCCGTCCTCGCGCGGATGCCCCACGTCACCGCCGCGTCCCCGGTCGTCACCAGCGCGGACGGCCGTACCGCCTACACCACGGTGTCCTTCGACCGGCAGGTCAAGACCCTCGGGCACGAGTACACCGGCACCCTCGACGAGGCCACCGCCGCGGCCCGCGCCTCGGGCGTGGACGTCGCGTACGGCGGGGACCTCAACCAGGTCGTCCGGCCGCCGGCCGACGACAAGGCCCGCGAGGCGGCGGGCGTCCTCGTGGCGCTGCTGATCCTCCTGCTCGCCTTCGGCAGCCTCGCCGCGGCCCTGCTGCCCCTGCTCACCGCGGTGGTCAGCGTCGGTGTGGGCCTCGGCATCGTCGGCATCGTGGCGGGCGTCGTCAGCTTCGCGACCGCCGCCCCCACCCTGGCCACCATGATCGGCCTCGGCGTGGGGATCGACTACGCCCTCTTCCTCACCACCCGCTTCCGCCAGGACCTCATCGACGGGCGCGATCCGGTCGACGCGGCCGCCCGTACCGCCGCCACCAGCGGGCGCGCCGTCGTCGTGGCCGCCGTCACCGTCGCGGTGGCGATGCTGAGCCTGTACACCTGCGGACTGACCTTCATCGGCCGCATGGGGCTGGCCGCCACCCTCGTCGTGGTCGTCACCGGAGCGGCCGCCCTGACCCTCGTACCGGCCGCCCTGGGCCTGGTCGGGCGCCGGATCGACCGGTTCGCACTGCGCCGCCCGGTCGCCGAGACCTCCGGCGACCACGACGGCTGGCACCGCTACGCCGCCCTGGTGGCACGCCACCCGTGGAAGTTCCTGACCGCGGGCACGCTGCTGCTCGCGCTGTGCGCCGTACCGCTGTTCTCGCTGCGCCTCGGCCACGTCGACGACGGCGCCGACCGGGCGGGCAGCACCACGCGCACGGCCTACGACTGGATCGCCGAGGGCGAGGGACCCGGCTTCGGCCCCGGGGCCAACGGCCCCTTCGTCCTGGTGGCCGACCTCCACGAGGCCACGGTCCCGGCCGACCGGATCGGCGCCGAACTCGACGCGGCGCTGCGGGACACCCCCGGGATAGCCGGGTTCACCCCGCTCGCGCCGAGCGCCGACGGCCGCCTGCTCGTCTCCACCGTCACCCCGGCCACCGGACCGCAGAGCGCCGGCACGGGGAGCCTGTTCACGACGCTGACCACCGTCACCCTGCCCGACGCGCTGAACGGCACCGGCGCGGAGGGCTATCTCACCGGCTCCACCGCCGGCCAGCTGGACTTCCGCGACACCGTCAAGGAACGGCTGCCGCTCATCATCGGCATCGTGCTGGCCGCCGCGCTCGTCCTGCTGACCTTCGTGTTCCGCAGCGTGGTGGTCCCGCTCAAGGCGGTCGCCCTGAACCTGTTCACCACCGCCGCGTCCTACGGGGTCCTCGTCGCGGTGTTCCAGTGGGGCTGGGGGAGCGGGCTGATCGGGGTGTCGGAGCCCGTCCCCATCGAGTCGTTCGTACCGATGATGATGTTCGCGATCGTCTTCGGCCTGTCCATGGACTACGAGATCTTCCTGCTCTCCGCCATTGCCGGGTCCTGGCACCGCACCGGGGACAACACCCTCGCCGTCGGTACGGGGCTGGCGGCCACCGGCCGGGTCATCTCCAGTGCGGCGCTCATCATGACCGCGGTCTTCCTGTCCTTCGCGGCTTCGCCCACGGTCGTGGTCAAGATGCTCTCGGTGGGCCTGGCGGTGAGCGTGATCCTGGACGCGACCGTGGTCCGGCTGGTGCTGGTCCCCTCGGCGATGTTCCTGATGGGCCGGGCCAACTGGTGGCTGCCTCCCTTTCTGGATCGGCTCCTGCCGCGGACGCACGACGGGGAACGGGCGCTGGCGCCGCCGGAACCGGGCGCGGACACGGCCGTCGCCGGATCCGCGGCCGTCGCCGGATCCGCAGCCGTACCCGTAGCCCCGGCCGTACCCGTAGCCTCAGCCGTACCCGTAGCCCCGGCCGCAGCCGTGGGTACGGGCGACGGTCGAGGTGAGGCATGATCGGGGGATGTCTGATCGCATCATCGCCGCCTGCGACGGGGCGGCCAAGGGAAATCCCGGGCCCGCCGCCTGGGCCTGGGTCATCGCCGACGTCCACGGACACCCCGAGCGCTGGGAGGCCGGGCCGCTGGGCCGGGCCACCAACAACGTGGGTGAACTCACCGCTCTGCAGCGGCTGCTGGAGGCCGTGGCCCCCGGTACGGCCGTGCAGGTGCGGATGGACTCCCAGTACGCCATGAAGGCCGTGACCCAGTGGCTCCCGGCCTGGAAGCGCAACGGCTGGAAGACGGCCGCGGGCAAGCCGGTGGCCAACCGGGAGCTCGTCGAGAGCATCGACGCGCTGCTGACCGACCGGGACGTGGAGTTCCGCTACGTCCCCGCGCACCGCGAGGACGGTGACCACCTGAACGCGATCGCCGACCAGGCGGCCAGCGACGCGGCCGTGAGCCAGGAGCCGGCCGGTACCGCGCTGGGCCACGCGTCCATGCCCGTACCGGCGCCGGCCCGCAGCACCCCGGCCCGCAGCACCCCGGCCCGCAGCACCTCCGCCCGCCGTCCCGCCGGAGCGGCGCCGGCCAAGAGCGCGACGGGCGCCAAGACAGCGACCGCCGGCCGGGCCGGGGTGACCATCAAGGCCAAGTTCCCCGGCACCTGCCCCTGCGGCAAGCAGTACGCGGCGGGGGAGAAGATCAGCAAGCTCGGTTCGCGCTGGGGTCACCCCGACTGCGGCGGAGCCGACGCCGCGTAGCCCGCGGACGGCTGCGGGACAGCTTTCGGCCACACTCCCTATGCAATGCTTTCGTTCGAAAGAAAACGTAAGTTTCGGCTTTCGCGCGCTACGCTGACCTCGACCAGGGACGCAGTCGAGGGGAGCTCCACCGTGCACGCAGAGGAACGACAGCAGGCGATCCTGCGACGGGTCCGCGAAGCGGGATCGATGCGCGTCACGGACTTCGCGGCGGAGCTCGGCGTGTCCGTGGTGACGGTGCGCAAGGACGTGGAAGTCCTCGCGGAGCGCGGCCTGTTGGCCCGGGTGCACGGCGGCGCGATGCTGCCCGAGGACTGGGCGGAGACCGCTCCCGCGACCGCCGCTCCGGCGGCGGCCCGCGGGACCTCGGCCGCTCCCGCCGGGGGATCCGGATCCGGGGCCGGTCCCGGATCCGGCCGGCCGCTGGTCCTCGGGCTGATCGTGCCGTCGTCCGCCTACTACTACCCCGAGGTGATCAAGGGGGCCCGGGAGGCGGCGGACGCCCTCGGGGTGCGGCTGACCCTCGCCGTGTCCACGTACGACGTGGACACCGAGAAGGCGCAGGCCGCACGGATGGTCGCGGACGGCGTCGACGGGCTGCTGCTCGCGCCCTCCGCCGGCGACGGCAGGCCGGGCGGCCAGTGGTACGAGGAGCTCGGCGTGCCCGTCGTCCTGATCGAGCGCCGCCCCGAACAGCAGGCTTCCGCCGCCGAGCACGTGGGCACGGACCACGGGTACGGAGCCAGGCTGGCGGTGCGCCACCTCCTGGACACGGGGCGCCGCAAGATCGCCCTCGTCATGCGTGGCGGAACGCCCACGGCGCCGTGGATCAAGGAGGGCTACGAGGCGGCGATGGGGGAGGCCGGCCCCGGCACGGCCGAGCACGCCTTCTTCCTCGATCTCGAGGAGTTCGGAGCGGGTGACGACGCCTACGAAGCGGTGATGAACGCCTTCGTGGAAGCGGTGCGGGAGGGGCGGGTGGATGCCGCCCTGGTCCATCCCGACCACGAGGCCATGGTGCTGATGCAGCGGCTGCGCGGCGCCTCGCTGTCCGTGCCGGGCGATGTCGCGCTGGTCTCGTACGACGACGAGGTGGCCTCACTGGCCGACCTGCCACTGAGCGCCGTGGCGCCCTCGAAGCACGAAGTCGGGGTTACGGGTGTGGAGTTGCTCGTACGGAGGCTGCGTGAGCCGGGCCGGCCGAGGCGGCGGATCGCCATCCTTCCGGAGCTGCGGGTGCGTGCTTCGAGCGAGACCTAACGGTGACTTCGCTTTTCTTTCTCAAAGTTTCCTTTTCTATTGACTCCCTTCTCCTCTGGCCGAATGATGTGCATCACCTCGCCGCATCGACGGCTCGCATCTGAGGAGCAGAGCAGTGAAGCTCACTTCCCGTACCTCCCGCGCCGCCCTCGCCACGCTCTCGCTGGCCTTCTTCGCCACTGCCTGCGGTGGGAGCGAGGGCGCCGCGCCGAAGGCCGAAGCCCCCAAAGAGCCGGTCAACCTGACCTATTGGGGCTGGACCGGCGGTGCCCAGCAGGTGGTGGACGCCTTCAACGCGTCCCACCCGAACATCAAGGTCACCTTCTCGGCCATCACCGGCGGACCGGACGGGTACGCCAAGATCAGCAACGCGATCAAGGCCGGGAACGCTCCCGACGTCGCGGGCATCGAGTACCCGACCCTCCCGGAGTTCGTCAGCCAGGGATACCTGGCGGACATCACCGCCCCGGCCGGCGCCGCCGTGAAGGCGAAGTTCCCCCAGGGCGTCCAGGACCGGGTGACCCTCGGCGGCAAGACCTGGGCCGTGCCGTACGACGCCACGCCCAACCTCCTCTACTACCGCAAGGACCTCTTCAAGAACGCGGGCGTCGAAGTCCCCAAGACCTGGGACGAGTACAAGGCGGCCGCCGAGAAGATCAAGGCCGCGGACAAGAACGTGCGCATAGGCGGCTGGGGCAACGACGACGCGCCCCTGCTGGCGGCGCTCTCCTGGCAGGCCGGCGCCAAGTGGTACGGCACCGAGGGCGACGGCTGGAAGGTCAACATCAACGACGCCTCCTCGCAGAAGGTGGCCTCGTACTGGCAGGGCCTGGTCAAGGACGACCTGGTGCTGAACCTGAAGATCAACGGCCCGGAGTTCGCGAAGGCCAAGGCCGACGGGGTCATGGCCAGCTTCATCGGCGCCTCGTGGAGCGCGGGCGGCACGATGACGGCCCTGGCCAAGGACTCGGGCAAGTGGGGCGTCGCCCCGCTGCCGCACTGGGGCACCCCGGCCACCGGCATGTTCGGCGGCACCAGCTACGCCGTCACCAAGGGCAGCAAGCACGTCAAGGAAGCGGCCGAGTTCGCCACGTGGGCGGCCACCAGCCCCGAAGGCGTCAAGGCCCGCCTCAGCAGCCTGAAGGCGCCGAGCAGCAGCCTGCCCGCCAGCCCCGAACTGCGTCCCATCGCCGCCGCGGCCTTCGACGACAAGGGCTTCTTCGGCGGCGACAAGGTCTACGAGATCGCCGGCGCGCAGGTCGACACCATCGTCCCGGGCTGGGTCTGGGGCCCGGTGCAGACCGCCACCAACACCGCCATCCAGGACGCCGGGCTCAAGGGCACCCTGACCGACGGACTCGCGGCCGGCCAGACGGCCGCCGAGGAGGCCATCAAGGGCCGGGGGCTCAACCTCGCGAAGTAGGCGCCGCGCGGGGCCCGAAGCCCACCCGGCCCCCGGGCCCCGCCTCCGCCTCCCGCTTTCCCTTCCTTTCCCCTTCGCTTCGTTTCCCTCCCCGAAGGCCTTCCCGTCCGTTCCTCCGCAGCGCACCACCAAGGAGATCCGGTGGCAGCACCCCTCACTCGTTCAGCGCGCGGCACCGCGCCCGTGGGCCGGCCAGGCCAGGGCAGGGCAGTGCTCGTCTTCCTCGGCCCGTTCTTCCTGCTCTTCGCCGCGGTCCTGATCCTGCCCGTCGTGTACGCGCTCTGGATGAGCTTCTTCACCGAGCAGTCCTCCGGTCTCGGGTTCGGCGGCACCGAACGGGTCTTCAGCGGGTTCGGGAACTACGCCAAGGCGCTCGGCGACCACGGCTTCGTCTCCTCCTTCCTGCACGTGGCCGCGTACTGCGCCGTCTACATCCCCGTGATGATCGGCGGGGCCCTCGCCCTGGCCCTGCTCGTCGACTCGGCCGCGGCCAAGGCCAAGCGCCTCGTCCAGTTCGCCGTCTTCATGCCGCACGCGGTCCCCGGGCTGATCGCGGCGATCATCTGGACCTATCTCTACACCCCAGGCCTGAGCCCGGTCCTGGACTGGATCGAAGCGGCGGGCGGCCACTGGGACTTCTTCGCCCCGGGCAGCGTCCTGCCCTCGCTGGTGAACGTCGCGGCCTGGCAGTGGGTCGGCTACAACATGATCATCTTCTTTGCCGCGCTGCAGGCCGTGCCCCGCGAGGTCATCGAAGCGGGCGTCATGGACGGAGCCGGTGAACTGCGCATCGCCCTGCGGATCAAACTGCCGATGATCCGCTCCGCCGTCTTCCTGACGCTCCTGTTCACCTGTGTCGGCGTGGTCCAGATCTTCGGCGAGCCGATGCTCCTCTCGAAGCGGGCCGGCTCGATGGGCTCGGACTGGTCCCCGATGATGTTCATCTACAAGGCGGCCTTCGAGCGGCACGACTACGGCCTCGCCTCCTCCGCCTCCCTCATCGTGGCCCTCGTCGCCGGCACCCTCTCCTACGTCGTCACCCGGATCGGAAAGCGAGGTGACTCGGCATGAGCACCCAGACGGCCTCCTCGGCCCCGCCCGAGGCCCCTCCCGGCAGCGAGCCGGCGCCCGCACCCGGAGCCCCGACCGCCCGAAGGGCGGACCGGAAGACGGCCGGCAGGCCGCGCCGGAGCGGCGCGATGGCCTCCAAGGCGGTGGTCAACGCCGTGCTCCTGGTCGCGGTCCTCTACACCCTGATGCCACTGACCTGGCTCCTGATCGCCGCCACCAAGAACCACGCCGACCTCTTCGGGACGGCCGGCTTCGGCTTCGGCGAGTTCCACCTCTTCGACAACCTCCGGGCCGTCTTCAGTTACGACGACGGCATCTTCGGCCGCTGGCTGCTCAACAGCCTCATCTACTCCGTCTTCGGATCACTGGCGTCCTCGCTGATCAGCGTCGCCGCCGGATACTGCTTCGACAAGTACGAGTTCCGCGGCAAGGGCGCGCTCTTCGGCCTCGTCCTGACCGGCACCCTCGTGCCCTCCGTCGTCATCACGCTCCCGCAGTACCTCCTCGCCTCCGAGGTCGGGATCGTCAACACCTACTGGTCGGTCCTGATCCCGGCGCTGGTGAACCCCTTCGGCGTGTACCTCGCCCGGGTCTTCTCCGAGGGCTACGTCCCCGGAGAGGTCCTCGAGGCCGCCCGCATCGACGGAGCGAGCGAGCTGCGCGTCTTCCGGTCGATCTCGCTGCCGATGCTCCTGCCCGGCTTCATGACCCTCTTCCTCTTCTCCTTCACCGCGAGCTGGAACAACTTCTTCGGCCCGCTGGTCATGCTCAACGACCAGCACCTGTACCCGGCGGTGCTCGGCATCTACAGCTGGAACCAAATCGTGCTCCAGTACCCGGAGTTCTACTCCCTCGCCATCACCGGCTCCCTGGTGGCCGTCATCCCGCTCGCCCTCGCCTTCATCGGCCTGCAGCGGTTCTGGCGCTCCGGTCTCTCGGCGGGAGCGGTCAAGTGACGCACCCCGACCCGGCCTGCGAGGCCGGCCCGGCCCGGGACTCCCACCCCGGCCCCGGCGCGCCGCGCAAGCCCCGCACCCTCCTCGTCATGAGCCCGGAAACGAAGGCGGCCCTGCTCGACGAGCCGGCCCTCGCCCGGCTCGGCGCCACCGCACTCCTCGACCCCGCCCTCCTGGTCACCGACTTCGCCGCCGCCGACCCCGCGCTGCTGCGCGAAGCCGAGGTCCTGCTCACCGGCTGGGGCTGCCCGCCCCTCACCGAGCAGGCCCTTGACCTCCTCCCGTCCCTGCGCGCGGTCGTGCACACCGCCGGAACCGTCAAGGGGCTGATGACGGAAGCGGCCTGGCGGCGCGGCCTGACCGTCACCAGCGCGGCCGAGGCCAACGCCCGGCCCGTCGCCGAGTTCACCGTCGCCGCGATCGTCTTCGCCAACAAGCGCGTCCTCACCACCGCCCGGGCCTACCGGGAGTCCCGCACCCAGCTCAACCCGCTCACCCTGTACCCCGGAATCGGCAACTACGGCAGGACCGTCGGCATCATCGGCGCCTCGCGCATCGGCCGCCGCGTCATCGAACTGCTGCGCTCCTACGACGCCCGCGTGCTGGTCCACGACCCGTACCTGGACGGGGACGAAGCGAGGGCCCTGGGGGTCGAACCCGTCGACCTGGACGAACTGATGGGCCACAGCGACGTGGTGACCGTGCACGCGCCGCAGACCCCCGAGACCCGCCACCTCATCGACGCCCGCCGCCTCGCCCTCATGCGCGACGGCGCGACCCTCGTCAACACCGCACGCGGAACGCTCGTCGACACCGAGGCGCTCACCGCGGAGCTGGTCTCCGGCCGGCTGCACGCCGTCCTCGACGTGACCCACCCCGACGTCCTGCCGGCCGGGTCGCCGCTCTACGACCTGCCGAACGTGCTGCTCACCCCGCACATCGCCGGATCCCTCGGCAACGAACTCGGACGGCTCGCGGCCTGCGCGGCCGAAGAACTGGAGCGGTACGCCCGAGGACTCCCCTTCGCCCACGCCGTCCACCCGGAGAGCCTGGCCCACTCGGCCTGAACGCCCCCGCCGCCGAACCCCGAAGGCCCACCCACCATGACGCTCGGTCCCTCAGCGCCCCCCGCCGGTCCCGCCGCAACCCCCCTCGTGCCCACGCCGGGACAACTCGCCTGGCAGGAGGCCGGATTCGGGATCTTCCTGCACTTCGGCATCAACACCTTCAACGGCGTCGAGTGGAGCGACGGGACCCTGGACCCGGCCACCTTCCGGCCCGCGCGGCTCGACGCGCGCCAGTGGGTGCGTACCGCCGCCGAGGCCGGAGCGAAGTACGTCGTGCTGACCGCCAAGCACCACGACGGCTTCTGCCTCTGGCCGACCGACACCACCGCCTACTCCGTGGCTTCCTCGCCCTGGAAGGACGGAGCGGGCGACGTGGTCGCCGAACTGGCCGAGGCCTGCGGGGAGGCGGGCCTCGGCCTCGGGCTCTATCTCTCGCCCTGGGACCGCAACGCGGACTGCTACGAGGAGCCCGCCGACTACGACTCCTTCTACCTCCGCCAGCTCACCGAACTCTGCACCCGCTACGGCCCGTTGTGCGAGCTGTGGTTCGACGGAGCGGGCTCCGAGGGGCGCACGTACGACTGGGACGCGGTCATGGCCGTGATCGACCGGCACCAGCCGGACGCCATGGTCTTCAACATGGGCCGCCCCACCATCCGCTGGGTCGGGAACGAGGAGGGGCTCGCCGCCGACCCCTGTCACTACGTCACGCACTCCACGGGCATCAGCGTCTACGACGACCGGCACACCGCGCTCGATTCGGCCGCCTACCTGCCGCCCGAATGCGATGTCCCCCTCCGGGGCGACTGGTTCTGGCAGCCTGGGAACCTCGACACCCTCAAGAGCTGTGAGGAGCTCCTGGAGATCTGGTACTCCTCCGTCGGGCTGGGCGCCGGCCTGCTCCTGGGCGTCCCACCCGACCGGCGCGGACTGATCGACGAGGCCGACCGGACCAGACTCCTCGCGTTCACCGCGGAGTTGGAGCGACGCCTCGGCGATCCCGTCTGCGCCGCCCTCGCGGCCGAGGGAGCCGATCTCCTCGCGGACTTCGGCCGGCCCGTCCGCATGGACCACGTGGAGCTGCGCGAGGACCTCACCCGGGGGCAGCGCGTGGACGGCCACGAGGTCTGGGCGGACGGCCGGCTGATCGCCTCCGGCCACACGGTGGGGGTCCGGCGCGTCCACCGGCTGGAGCCCCTCACCGTGCGGGAACTGCGGATCCGGCTGACCGGACCCGGGGCCCGGCTGGCCTCGGTGACGGCAGCCGGAGCGCCGCCCGGGGTCACCGGAGCGCCGCCCGAGGTCACCGGACCCCCGCCCGTGGTCAGTTGATCTGCCAGCGCTGGTAGACCGAACCGCTGTTGGACTGCTGGCTCGCCAGGGCCCCGTCCGCGCCGGACGCGGTGGTCAGGAGCAGTCCGCTCTTCTTGTTGGCCACCGCGTAGTCGCCGGACCCGAGCGGGGTGACCAGCCAGCGCTGGCTGTCGCCACTGCCGCAGGTGGCCTGGATCACGGCCGCACCCGCGGCGGTGGAGCCGCCCGCCACGTCCGCGCAGAGCCCCGACGAGCCGTTGGCCATGGTGTAGCCGCCGTCGGCGGTGAGCGTCAGCCGCCACTGCTGGTTGGGGCCGCCGTGCGGGGTCCAGGTGATCAGC
Source organism: Streptomyces sp. GL_141 (assembly GCF_057834385.1). Classification (NCBI taxonomy): domain Bacteria; kingdom Bacillati; phylum Actinomycetota; class Actinomycetes; order Kitasatosporales; family Streptomycetaceae; genus Streptomyces; species Streptomyces sp. GL_141. The sequence goes on along the minus strand of NZ_CM174402.1, from coordinate 315,581 downwards.
CGGGTGCCGGACGTGGTGGAACTCGCCGGGTCGTCGAGCGCCTTCCCGGCCGCGGTGAGGGTCCGGCTTCCGCTCAACTGGCCGCCGTACACCTCGAACTCGTACAGCGAGTAGCCGTAGGTGGTGCCGCGCTGGGTACCGTACACCCGGATGTAGCGGCCGGAACCGGACAGGCCGGTCAGGTCCTGGACCCCGCCGGCGCCCGTGGTCGTGGAGTACAGGCTGCGCCAGGTGCTCTGGTCGTCGGAGACCTGGATCTGGAAGCCCTTCCCGTACGCGGCCTCCCAGCGCAGCACCACCCGGTTGACGGCCTGGGAGGACCCGAGGTCCACCTGCAGCCACTGCGGGTCGGCGTACGCGCTCGACCACCGGGTCCCCGGATCGCCGTCCGTCGCCAGTGCGGCCGGGAAGTTGACCGTCTCGGTGCTGGAGGCGGTGGTGGGGCGGTTGCGGGCGAGATTGCCCGGCTGGGCGATGCCCGGCCAGGAGGGATGGTGTCCGATCGCGGCCACGATCGGCGTGAACGCCGCGTAGGTGGCCACCGGCTTCGGCGAACCCCAGGTCTGCTGGGCGAGTCCGCGCAGCGGGTACATGATGCCGGCGGCGATCTGCGTCTCCGTCTCGGCGTTCGGGCTGTCGCACCACACGTGGATCAGCGAACCGCGGTTCTTCGAGGGGTCGGCGATGGTGTTGCCGCCCTCGAACCGGTCCGGGGTCCAGGTCTCGTACATCCACTTGGTGTCCGGCTTCGCGCCGCCGAGCACGTAATAGGTCGGCGTCCATGACTCGTTGGCGACCGTGTGCCCGGCGTTGACCAGCTGCTGCGGGGTGAGCCCGTAGCTGTACCAGTACTCGACGAGGATGCGGGCGTCGGGGGTGATGGTCCCGTCCCCGGCCTTGATGCCGTCGTTCCACATCCGGGTGGTCTTGCCGGCCGCGCGGACCAGGGAGTCGGACCAGTTCACGAACCCGTAGTAGGTGTCCTTGGCCGTGGCGTTCGCGCCGTAGTGGGCACGGGCGTAATTGAGCAGCTGCGGATACCTGGTGTAGTCGGTGACGTACTCGTCGGCGCCGATGTGCCAGTACGGGGCCGGGAACAGCGGCAGGTACTCCTCGACCAGGTCCTTGATCAGGGTGTACGAACCGGGCAGGGACAGGTCGATGAATTCGGAACTGGCCGTGCCCGAAGCGTCCTTGAGCTTGAGCTCCGGGTGGGCGGCCAGGATCTGGTTCATGTGCCCCGGGGTGTCGATCTCGGGCACGATCGTGACGTGGTACTTCTGCCCCAGTGCGATCAGGTCCGCGATGTCCTGCTTGGAGTAGTGGTCGGCGGAAACGATCTCCGGGTGCGTCGAACTCTCCAGGCGGAAGCCGAAGGTGTCCGACAGGTGGAAGTGGAAGTAGTTGAGCTTGAGGTAGGCCAGCTCCTTGATGTGCTGCTTGACCCAGTCGACCGTGAAGAACTTCCGCCCCTGGTCGATCATGAGCCCGCGCTCGGCCTTGGTGGGCCAGTCCACCGCCGTTCCGGCCGGTACGGAGGCCGACTGGTGCAGCAACTGCAGTACGGTGCGGGTGCCGTTGAAGGCTCCGGCGTCGGTACCGGCCTGGATGGCGAGGGACTGGCCGACGGTCATCCGGTACCCCTCGGCGGGCAGCGAGCCGTCGCCCAGGCTCAGGGCGATGTCGCCGGGGGAGGCGCTCCCGGTGACGACGGCCACCGGACGCCCGGCCAGTGCTGTCAAGTCCTCGGCGAACGTGGCCGCTTCGTCGGAGAGCTGCGCGGTGTGGGCGGGATCGACGACGATCCGGCTGGTGCTCGTGAAGCCGTACGCCCCGCTGCCGGCCGTCCACTGCCGCAGGGCCGGCACGGTCTGCGGCGGTGCGGCGGCGACGGCCGCCCCGGCCCGCAGCGGCTCGGCTCCGGCGGCGGACGGCAGGGACAGCGCGGCCAATGCCAGGGCGGAGGCGGTCAGGAATCTGAGCAGACGCATGGCGAGTCCCCAGGTGTTCACGGCGGCATCTCCCTCCGGCCGTGACTGCCGGAGGGAGTGGCCACAGTGCAACGCAGTGACAGGTCTATGTCAAGAGATGCTCGAAGTGGCGGCCGAATGCGCATCATCGAGCATCACCGCGCCTCGGCGGCGTCCATCACCGCGCCTCGGCCGCGTCCACCACCGCGACCGGCGAGGACCCGCCCGCGACAGTCAGCCGGGGCGCTCCGGTGCCGTCCGCGGGAACGGTCCAGACGTCGCTCGCGCGACCGTCGGCGCCCGGCAGGGCGTAGGCGACCGTCCCGTCGTCCGTCCAGGCCGCCTGGTCGTCCACGTTCCGCGTTTCGGTGAGCGCGGTCTCGGCCATCGTCCGCAGGTCGAGGACGTACAGTCGCCAGGGTGCGGCCGGGTCGTCGGACACCTTCTTCTTGAAGGCGACCCGGGTGTTGTCGGGCGACAGGGAGGGGCATTCGACGTTCTCCCGCAGCGTTTTCGCCGACCAGTCGGACATGTTCCCCTCGACGAGGTGAGTGCGGCCCTTGGTGGAGACGGTCGCGTAGAAGCGGCTGTCGTCGCGGGCGAAGCTCACGCCCCAGTAGTTGACGTCGGCGGAGTGGTACCGGACACCGCCGATGGTGAGCGGTATCTCCTCCAGCGACTTCACCAAGTACCCGGTGCGCAGGTCGAGTACGGCCGTCCGGGTGGAGAAGCCGGTGGTGGAGTACGAGTCCCCGCTGGCGAACACCGTCCAGGCGAGCATCTGCCCGGACGCGGACACCCGGGCCCGGGTCGGCACCCCCGGTACGATCGTCCGGCTCACCTCCCGCAGTTGCCGGTCCAGGACGACGGCGTACGTCTTCGGCAGCACCCCCGGCTCGGCGCGCAGACAGAGGGCGGTGCCCCCGGCGGCGTGGAACCGGTCGCAGGCGGGACCGCCCGCGGTGCGCTCGGCGCCGCCAGCCGTCGCGGTGAGTGGCTGGTGCGCCACCCGGCCCGTGGCGGTGTCCCGGAAGTACAGGGCGGGACCGCCGAGGGCGAAGGAGGCGTCGGCCCCGGCCTGTTGGCCCGCCGGCCGGTTCCCCTTCCCCGCGTGCAGGGCGTACCCGGCGGTGGAACCCGCGAGGAGGACGACCGCGGCGACCGTGACGGCGGTACGGGCCCGGGTGCCGAGCCGGCGTGCGGGAGCCGGCCCGGTGAGCTGCGTGGTCATGACGTGCTCCTCTCGCTGGTGGGGGGTCCTGCCGGTTCCGCGGGGGCTGCCAGGGCGGCCGGATCTCCCGGATCTCCCGGGTCCCCCAAGGCTCCCGGGCCGCCCGGATCGCGCGGCAGCAGTGCCCAGCCGCCCGCCAGCGCGGCGAGCAGTACCGCCGTGGCCCCCCACAGTGCGGGCCGCGGCCCCCACACCGTCCACGCGGCGCCGAAGCCCGCCGCGGCGAGCATCCGGGCCAGGGCCTGGCCGGTCTGGAGCACGGCCAGCCCGCCCGCCCGGCCCCCGGCCGGCAGCACCGGCCCCGCGAGGGCCATCAGCACCCCGTCGGTGGCCGCGTAGAACACCCCGAGCAGGGTGAGGACGGCCGCGAGGAGGAGCGGGGCCGGCCCGCCGGCCGGGGCGAGCAGGACGAGGTAGGCGCCGAGCAGGGCGAGGTGTCCGTACAGGAACGGCAGCCGGCGCCCGACCCGGTCGGCGATCCGGCCCACCGGCACGGCCAGCAGCAGATAGCCCGCGGCCGCCCCGAGCGGCAGCAGCGGGAACCAGCTCGGGTCCAGGCCCAGTCGGCGCTGGAGCAGGAGGTAGACGAAGGCGTCGCCGATGGTGGCGCCGCCGAGCAGGGCGGCGGCCCACAGGATCCGCCGGAAGCCGGGGTCGCGCAGCGCCGCGAAGGCCTTGCCCCGGGACGGAGCCGGGCCGGGCACGGCTGGCGGGCGGTGGTGGCCGGGAACGTAGAGGACGAGGAGCAGCACGCCGAGCAGGCCGCAGCAGAAGCTGGCGACGAACACCGCGTCGTACGCGCCCGCGGTCGCCCAGAGCAGGGCGAAGGCGGCGAGCGGGCCGAGCAGGGCGCCGGTGGTGTCCATCGCCCGGTGTACGCCGAAGGACCGGCCGAGCTCCTCGGGACGGCTGCTGAGGGTGATCAGGGCGTCGCGGGGCGCCGTACGGATGCCCTTGCCGACCCGGTCGGCGGCCAGGGACGCCGCGATCCCGCCGGTGGCTCCGCCGGCGAGCAGCAGCCCGAGCCGGGAACAGGCCGAGACGGCGTAGCCGATGCCGGCGACGTGCTTGTACCGGTGGCCGCGGTCGGCGAGATGCCCGCCGAGCAGCCGTACGACCGTGCCGGCTCCGCCCATCAGCCCGTCCAGGAAGCCGAATTGGAGGGGGGAGAGGCCGAGTCCGAGGACGAGGTAGAGCGGCAGTACCGCGCTGACCATCTCGGAGGAGACATCGGTGACGAGGCTGACCGTACCGAGCGCCAGGACGGCGGCGGGGACGCGCCGGCCCGCCCCCGTGGTGGGGGGCGGGACCGGTGCGGCCCGGCGGCCTGTGGTGGCCAGGTACATCAGTGACAGGTGTACTTCGGGCTGGTGTCCTTCGTCGTCCCGTCAGTGGCGACGTAGCTCCAGCTGTAGCCGGCATCGGTGAAGTCCAGCTTCAGGACCCCGTACGTACCGCTGATCCGCTTCTGGCTGTTGGGCTGGACGTTCTCGATGTCGTACGGATCGGCGCCGCCCATGCCGCCGACGATCTCGGTGATCCCGTCGGCGGTGGCGTTGCCGTTCGGGTCCTGCGGGGCGAACCGCTCGTAGTGGTGGTCGTGCCCGCCCAGCACGAGGTCGGCCTTGGCGCCGTACAGGATGTTCCAGACGGGCTTGCTCACCGGGTCGTTGCCGTGCCCGCCGGAGGAGTACAGCGGGTGGTGCCAGTAGGCGGCGATGCAGCCCTTGGTGTTCGCGGCGAGGTCGGCCTTGAGCCAGTCGATCTGGGCCTTCTGGTCGAAGGAGTTGGAGTCGAGGGCGATGAAGTGCCAGTTGCCCTCGTTGAAGCTGTAGTAGCTCTTGCCCTGGGGGTAGGCGACGGCGCCGAAGTACGCCTTGTAGCCGGCGAGCGGTCCGGCCGGGTCGTAGGTCTCGTGGTTGCCGGGCACGGGGCGGGTCTTGTCCTTGAACGCGCCCCAGGAGGTGTCGTAGTAGTTCCGGTAGTCGGAGAGCCGGGCGTCGTCGTACTGGTTGTCGCCCATCGTCAGGTAGAACTTCGGGTTGATCTTCTGGGCCTGCGCCGCGGTCTTGGGGTGGGCGCAGGAGCTGTCCGAGGCGGTGCACTGGGCGGCGATGTCACCGGCGGCGACCACGGTGAAGGCGCCGGTCGGCGGGGGAGTCCCCCCGTCGAGGGTGCCGTACACCTCGACCTCGTACAGGGAGTACCCGTAGGAGGTGCCGCGGGCGGTTCCGTACACGCGCAGGTAACGGCCCTTGCCGGAGAGGCCGGTCCAGTCGTCGGTGCCGCCGTTCCCGGCCGTCTCGTTGGCGAGCCGCGTCCAGGTGGTGCCGTCGGCCGAGATCTCGACCCGGTAGGTCTTGGCGTACGCGGCTTCCCAACGCAGCGCCACCCGCGTGACGTTGGCGCCGGCGCCGAGGTCGACGCGGATCCACTGCGGATCCTTGCCCTCGATGCTGGCCCACCGGGTGGTGGAGCTGCCGTCGAAGGCGTTCTGCGGACCGAAGCTCGAACCCTCCACGGAGGAGGCCGTGGCGGTCTTGCCGCGCGAGATGAGGGGGTCGACGGCGGCGCCGGCCCGCTCGGGATAGGCGAGCAACAAGCCGCCTACGAGGAGGAGTACGGCGGTGATGACCACACCGATGGTGCGGCGCGATGTGTAAACATGAGGGGTGCTTGGGGTGTTCAGGTGCATTCCTGACTCCCTGGCCTGGTGGGTGGCGAGAGCTGGCACCGGTACGAGACCCCGCGCCCCTGCCCGGGTGCGGGCAGGGGTGGACGTGGTCACAGCGGCCGGGTCAGAGCTCTCGCTGAGCGCGTCATGCCCACGGATGTGGGCACCGCGCCGAGCCGCCGAAGCGGGATGCTAGCAAACAGGAAACTTTCCTACCAGTCATTCGCGGCAAGAGCTTTGAGGCGTACGGGGCACGCGCTTCGCGAGCGCTCAGGAGATCGCGTACCACTGGCTGGCCCAGCCGGTGTTGATCGTGCTGGTGGACTGCTCGGCGAGGTTCACGCTGGCCGGGAGCGAGGTCTGACCGGTCAGGACGGTGCTGTAGCGCAGGCTCGGCGGGTTCAGACCCGCGTTCACCGAGATCCCGGCGCCCGTGGCCTTCAGGGTGAGGGCGTTCGTGGCCCAGTTGCCGTTGAGGAGGAGGGCCACGAAGTAGGTGCCGGGGGCGGCGGTGAACGGCTTGGCGAGGGCGAACGGCTTGGCTATCGCATCGGTCATCAGCTGCGGGGAGACGTCCGCGGTGGACGCGACCAGGGTGCCCTTGGCGTCGTACACGCCGAGGTAGCAGTTGGACAGCTGGGCGTTCGGGTCGATGCCGGCCAGCCCCAGCCAGATGTTGGACCAGGTGAGCTGCTCGCGCAGCACCATCCGGACCAGGGTGACCCGTCCGCCGACCCCCGCCGCGGACTGGGCGGTGACGTGCCCCGCGTCGTTCGGATCCCCGGTCCAGGCCAGCAGGTTCTGGTCCTGCGGCAGCGGCCCCTCGAACCCGCCGCCGGCAGGCACCGGCGCGGGCGGCGCCACGGCCGACGGCGAAACGCTTCCCCCCGCCCCCTTCCCGGCCGTGCTCCCGCCGGACGCCGAGCAGCCGGACAGGAAGAGCGCCGCCGCGAGCAGGGCGGCGAGGCCGGCCGGGGCGGTGGTGGTACGGGTGCGCATGGTCCCCCCATGAGGTGCTGATGTGTGAAGGAAGCCATGGTCACACGGGCTGCCCGCGTTCCCGTACGCGGCTGCCCCGGCGCTCGCGCGGGCCCCTTCCGACGCCTCCCTCAGAGGACCAGCAGGACGAGGATCAGCACGGCGGGCGGCAGGAACAGGGTGAGCAGGTGGACCACCGCGGTCCGGGTCATGCCCAGGGCGAGGAACAGGACCAGCCCGCCCGCGAGCCAGCAGCCGAACACCCGCAGCGCGAGCTCCTGCGCGGAAGTTTCCTGCGCCCGGGTCGTGGCCTCGAAGAAGGGTCCGCCGATCATCATGGAGAGCAGCACGCAGCTCAGGAGCAGGTTGACCGCCCCGGCGGCGACCGCGCAGGGGTGGTCACTCCGGTGTGCTCGCCTCCACATCCCTATCGCGCGCATGGGGCGAAATCCTAGCCGGGCCCCCGCGAACCGGTCCCGAACGGGCCCTCCCCGGTCACTGGCCCACCCTCCCGTCGACGCATTCGCGCAACAGGTCGGCGTGCCCGCAGTGACGCGCGTACTCCTCGATCCGGTGCACCATCAGTTCCCGTACCGCGATCCGGTCCTTCCCCAGCCGCTCGCCCAGATCCGGATGCGCGGCCAGCGCGGCGTCGGTCGCGCTCTGCTCGCGCTCCAGATCGGCGTACGCGCCGTCGACCACGGCCTGCTCGGCGAGGGCTCCCTCGAAGTCCCCGTCGCGCTCGTCGTACAGCTTCGGCAGCGGATCGCCGTCGGTGATCCAGTTCTGCCAGTCCCGTTCCACCTCGGCGAGGTGCCGCAGGAGGCCGAGCAGGGACATCGTCGACGGCGGGACCGACCGGCGGGCCAGCTGCTCCGGGTCCAGGCCCTCGCACTTCATCCGCAAGGTCAGACGGTAGTCCGTGAGGAAGTCCTGCAGGGTGGCGAGCTCGCCCTCCGCACTGTTCTCACCACTGTTGCGGGGGTCGTCGTCCGGGTCCACCCACATGTCGGGGTAGATGGTCGACCGGGTCCATCGCTCGCCTTGATCACTCATGCGTTCCATGCTCGTCCATGAAGGAACCGGCTCGCCAGCCGATTTCTCGGGCAGGTTTCTCGGGGAACGCAGAATGGCAAGGAGGTCTCCTCACTCCTTGCCACTTTCAACTTATAGCGCACCGGGGGGCTTGCGGCAAGGCCCCGGTGGTGACGCAGAATCACCGATCGAAGGGCGGAACCTGCGGAAATGGTGATTGCGTGATGACTGAAGTACCCCACACGACCGACGTGGTGGACCCGACCGACGTGGTGGACCCGACCGGCGTGACGGACACGGCTGACGTGACGGACGTGATCGTCGTCGGCGGGGGACCGACCGGTTTGATGCTGGCTGCCGAGTTGCGCCTGCACGGGGTCCGCGTGGTCGTGGTGGAGAAGCTGACGCGTCCGACCGGCGAGTCCCGCGGCCAGGGCCTGCACACGCGCAGCGTCGAGCTGATGGACCAGCGGGGCCTGCTGGACCAGTTCCTCGCCGTCAGCGAGAAGTTCCAGGTCGGCGGGCTGTTCGGCGGCATCATGAAGCCGTGGCCGGACCGGCTGGACACGGCGCACCCGTACGGCCTGGCCATCCCGCAGCCCGTCACCGAACGGCTGCTGGGCGAGCACGCCCTCGAAGTCGGCACCGAGATCCGGCGCGGCAGCGAGGCGGTGGGCCTGAGCCAGGACCAGGACGGGGTCACCGTCGAGCTGGCGGACGGCACGCGCCTGCGCTCGCGCTACCTCGTCGGGTGTGACGGCGGCCGCAGCGCGGTGCGCAAGCTGCTCGGTGTCGGCTTCCCGGGCGAACCCGCCACGGTCGAGACCCTGTTGGGCCAGATGGAGGTGGCCGCGGATCCGGAGACGATCGCCGCGGTCGTCGCGGAGGTCAACAAGACCCAGCTCCGCTTCGGCGTCCACGCGGGCGAGGACGGGTCGTGCCGCATCATCGTCCCCGCCGACGGCGTGTCCGAGGACCGCAGCGCGCCGACGCTGGAGGAGTTCAAGCAGCAGCTACGGGCCTTCGGGGGAACCGACTTCGGTGTGCACTCGCCGCGCTGGCTGTCCCGCTTCGGCGACGCCACCCGGCAGGCCGAGCAGTACCGGGTCGGCCGGGTCCTGCTGGCCGGCGACGCGGCGCACATCCACCCGCCGACCGGCGGACAGGGGCTCAACCTCGGCGTGCAGGACGCCTTCAACCTCGGCTGGAAGCTCGCCGCCGCCGTCAACGGCTGGGCCCCGCAGGATCTCCTCGACAGCTACCACGCCGAGCGCCACCCCGTGGGCGCCGCCGTACTGGACAACACCCGCGCGCAGATCACGCTGATGGGGAGCGACGCGGGTCCCACCGCGCTGCGGAAGCTGTTCGAGAAGCTGATGGACTTCGAGGAGGTGAACCGGTACGTGACCGGGATGATCACCGCGGTCGAGGTCCGCTACGACTTCGGCGAGGGCCACGAACTGCTCGGCCGCAGGCTGCGGGACGTGGAGCTGAAGCGGGGGCGGCTCTACGAGCTGATGCACACCGGCCGCGGACTCCTGCTCGACCAGACCGGCCGGCTCTCGGTCTCCGGGTGGGCCGACCGCGTCGATCACGTCGTCGACGTCAGCGAGGAACTGGACGTACCGGCCGTGCTGTTGCGCCCGGACGGCCATGTGGCATGGGTCGGGGAGGACCAGCAGGACCTGGACGCCCACCTGCCGAAGTGGTTCGGCGCCACCACGGCCTGACCTCGACGGCCCGGCCTCCGCGCGGAGGCCGATCGATCGCCGGGCAGGCTAGGCGACGGGTCCGAGGTCTCCTTCGATGACGGTCCGGACGATCGGGGGCCGGTCCCAGAGGGCCAGCAGCTCGTTGGCGAGGGCGGTGATCGACAGCGCGTCGTGGTCGCCGTGCACCACGATGGCGGCGGCCGACAGACTGCGGGGTACGGCTCCGGCATCGAGGAGGGCCCGCCATTCCAGGGGGCCGACCTCGAGGAACTCCAGTCCGGTCAGCCCGGCCACCTCCGTGGGGTCGGCGAGCGTGCCGGGGTAGGCGGAAAGGGTGCGCAGGCGGGGCAGCCCGGTCAAGGGCGCAAGGCTGAACGGCGGACCGGTCCACGCCCCGATGGACACGACCTCCAGCCCGGGGTGGACGGCTGCCTCCAGACTCCGCAGGCTCGCCGTGTTGACCCAGGCCACGGCCGCCGCCTGGACCTCCTCGCTACGGGGCTCCTCGCGGGGCGGCCGGTCCAGGACCATGTCGGTGACGCAGTCGGCGACGAGGCCCGCTCCGACCCGCTCCTCGTGGGACAGGATGATGACCTGTCCGGTGTGGCCGCGGGGACCGGGCGTCAGGTCGACGGCCAGCCGGTCACCGCCCCCGTTGTCACCGAAGACGATCCAGCCCGGTGAGCCGACCAGCCCCTGCACGGCGGCGTCGGGCCGGACCTCGACCGCGTCCAGCGCCGCGCACTGCCAGGAGCTGTCGCGGGTCGCCGCCTCGGCCACGTACAGGCCGTCCAGGTCGAAGAGTTCGCAGCGGACCGCCTCGGAATGGCTCCGCGAAGCCTCGTAATCCCCCTGCCAGTCGGCCCAGTTCGCCCGCGTCACCCGGTAGAGCGCCTTGAGTTCGTCGGGCAGGGGGACGCCCAGGCGCGCTTCCGCCGCGGCGATCTCGGCCTCCGTGGCACCGACGGCGCCGGGGAGCCGTTCGCGGAGCGTCCGCTCCAGTAGCACCGGGTCCGCCGACGGCGAAGGCACTGCTCCCGGCGCCGGATCGGGCAGACGGTGCCAGGGCTCGGGCAGAGCCCCCTCGACCAGGACGAGCGCGCCCGGATGCGGACCCATGCCCGACTCCACGGCCGCGCCGGGCTCGAGCACGTGGAGCAGAGCCCTCCCCGCCGGCTCGACCTCCAGCGCGAACGACACCGCCTCGACGCCCTCCTTCAGCAGCGCCCCGCGCACGCGCTCCACGGCGTCGTGTTCGTCCCGCATGTCGTCGACCTGAGCCGCCCGGCCGAACGGCGGGAACCGCCGCGTCAGGGGCACGCTCCACCCACCCTGCCCGACCCGCCCCGCCACCCGGGCACCCGGAACCGCGAGGCGCCCCGCATGCTCCGCCCGCAGCAGCCGTAGCAAGGGCTCCCACGTGGCGAACTCGTGGAGCGAGGCAGTGGTGTTCCGCTGATCATCCATGGGAAAACCGTAGGCGGGGCCACTGACACCCGATCCGGTGGGCGAACCGCGACGGATCGCCTGAGCCGCCCACCCCGTACGGCTGTCAGCGGGGCCGTTATCTTCAAGACATGTTGATCACCGCAGAATTGCGCGACTCGGTGAAGCTGCCGGGTGGGCACGCACTCGTGAACGGCTTCGCCTTCGAGGGCCGTGTGGACGGGCCGCGCCGTGCTCTGCTCCGGACGGGGCGAGCGCTGGAGGTCTACGACCTGGACGCGCTGTTCGCGGCGGAGCGCGCGCCGGCCGCGGTCTTCCCCTTTCCCTGGCCCGGGTGGGAGCACGGTGTCCATTCGGTGAGCCCCGACGGCTCGTTCACCGTGTTCTCGGGCCAGCGCGCGGTGAGGGCGGTGGCCGTGGGCGGAGGAACGCTGTGGGAGTACCGGCACGGCTGCTGGGGGCCCGAACTCGGCCATACCCACACGGGTGACGACCAGGAGGTGTGCGGTGGATTCGAGCACGGATCCTGCCGGGTCTCCGACGACGGCCGACTCGTCTGGGCGCACGTAGTGAGGGGCCCGGGCGAGGGGGCGGCGGACGGCCGGGAATGCTGGGTCGTCCTGGACGCCCGCGACGGACGGGAACTGGCCCGGCTGCCGCTGGACAGCGCCGCCGCGGGTTCCCATCACCTTTCCCACCCCGACGGCGTCCACATGGGTCTGTGCATCGGCATGGGCCAGGACGGCATCCTCCTCCACTGGGCGCGCTGGAACGGCGAGGCGCTGACCGGCTGGGACCTCAACGCGACCATGGACCGCATCCTGGCGGACGTCCACACGGGGCTCCCGGGCTTCCTGACGGTCGAGCACTACGGAGCCGACCTGCAGCTGCACACCCTGGACGGCGCCGTCATCTCCGAGGCGGCGCCCGAACCGGCCGACGACGAGGAACCGCCCTACTGGGACTACAGCTGTGGCTTCGTCGATGCCGACACCGTCATCGCCTCGACGGTCGAAGCCGACGAGGAACCGGACCGGGCCCGGCACTGGCTGCTCGATGCCCGCACCCTGGAGACCCGCGGGACGATCAGGTACCCGACGGGCCCCGTCGACAGTTACGTACGCCCGCTCGGCGACGGAACCTGGCTCACCTACGACGACGGCAGCGCGACCCTCCACCGCTGGCGGGAAGCCACGCCGTGAGCAGGGCCCGCAGAAGCACATGAACACGAACGCTCCCGCGCGTCGGGCCCTCAGCCATCGGCGCTCTGCGGAGCCGACACGAAGTGCGCGCCGCCCGTTCCCGCGAGCAGTCTGCCGAACAGCGGGGCGACCCCGTTCACGGCGCCACACCCGACATCGTCGGTGGCCCACCACCCGGCCTCGCCGCACTGTCAACGGATCGGGTTCCCCGCGGTTGCGCTCAGTCCCACCAGCCGTCCCCGGTTCGCCAGCGCTGAACCCACTCCAGGAAGCCGAAGGCTTCTGGCCCCGGATACGGGTAGGCGCCCACATCGCTGACAAGCCAGATGCCGCCCCGTCGGGGGCCGTTGACGACGAGCACCCAAGAGGAGAGTTCGTCGTCGGTACCCAGCACGATGGAGCCGTTGCAGTGGATGTCGGCGACGCGCTCCGTGTGGTCCTCCGCCAGGGGCTCGCCCTCCCGGGCCCAGGTCTCCCGGAGCGGGAACAGCGCGCCGGGATTCCGGTCAACCCCGTAGGGCCGGCCCGGCGTCAGCCGGCCAAGGGGGAGCAGGCCGCCATCCTCAGGCGGCCCGATCGAGGACCCGTTGGCGATCTCCGCGACCAAGCTCCGGTAAGGCTCCGGGAGTACGGCCCCGTTCTCGGCTTCCCACGCCGAGAGCCCCTCACCCCCCTCAACCCCTCCAGCCGCGATGAACCCGAGTGACGGCACACGTGGTCCTGAGCTGGCGTTCTTCCCGTGACCTCGCTCGACGGCGGCAGTGACACCCGACTCCGGCATCCGCATCACCTCGACCCTGACGTGGAGTTCGAGAGCTCGCTCGGCGAGGTGTGGCAGGTCGAGTGGAACGGTTCGTGGCTGGTGACCGGAACGGCCCGGGATGACGCTGTGCCGGTGGGGCGCGTTGACCGTGGCGATGGGGGAGTCCGGCGCCGTTGTCCGGCCGGGCTGGGCGTCCGGCTTCAGACAGTCGCCGAGTGGTCCCCGGCAGGCGTCGGCCGCGCGTTCCGGGCGGCCTGCCCGGGCTGCGCCGGCGGTACGGCCTGGATGTGCTGGGCGGCCTCGGCGGCGGTGTAGGAGGAGGCGAAGGTGAACGCGCGCGGGGACGGCCCGTTCGTCCGTAGGTCCGCCAGGTGCTCCAGGGCCTCACCGACGGTCGGGTGGTGCCCGGCGGGAACCCACCAGAGCACCATGTGCGCCTCGACGTGCCGTGCGAACCATTCGCGGCGCCGCCGCATCACCTCCAGGTGCCCGCTGCGGTAGGCGAAGTCCCACAGGGCCTCCTGGGTCTCCCACACGGACAGGTTGACGATGACGTTCTCGCCCGCCGGGCGCAGGCCGGTGGCGTCGCCCGATCCCTCCTCCACGAGCCGCCACACGAAGCCGGGTGCGCCGTCGGCGGCAGCGTTGACCGGGTCGAGCATCTCGACGAAGGGCGTCATGCGCGGGTCGTCGAACGGGTGGCGGAGTGTGGAGACGTTGAGCTGGGCGAGGTGCGCGGCATGCGCGGATGCGGTCATGGCCTCATCTCAGCACGACCCGGTTTTCTATGTCAATCATCATTGTTTTTAGAATCCTCGACCACGACGCAGCACTCGCCCGGCCGTGCGTCCATGCGGGCGCGGACGGGACCGTCCGTACCGAGCAGCCCCTCCAGCAGTGCGAGGTTCATGCCGCAGACGAGCGGCGGGAAGCGTTCCGCGACGACGTGAAAAGGGCAGTTGCGCATGCGGACGACGCGCGCGGCTGCCCCGATCGCCCCCTGGTCCGCCCCCTCGTCCGCCTCCTCGGCATCCTCCGTGCCGCCTTCAAGGTGAGGTTCGTAGCCGCGGGCGGCCAGCGTCTCCATCGCCTCTTCGAGGCCTCCGCAGGGCCCCGCCGAGCCGCGCAGCGCCTCACCCCGCCGGCGAGCGGCCGTGCGGAGCCCGGCGTCCAGCCCCGCTTGTTCGGTTGCCTCGGCGAGCAACTCGGCGGCCGTGCGGTAGTCCCGGGCGGGCAGCGACACCGACCGTTCGACCCGGGCCCGCGTGTACACCTTGGCGGGACGGCCCGCCCCGGGCCCCGAACGGCCGGTCAGGCGGCGGCTGCCACTCTCCAGCAACCCGGCCTCGGTCAGCCTGTCCAGATGGTGCGCGGCGAGCGTGCGCGCCACCCCGGCCGCCTCGGCGGCCTCGTTGCGGCCGACTTCGCGGCCCTGTGCCACCACGTACTCGTACAGGCGCCGCCGCACCGGATCCTGCAGCACCGCGATCACATCGATGTCCTCCATCCGGCCATTCTAGGAACAATGCAGGTTGGAGATAGAGAGGCGGAATCCGCCCCGCTGTGACTTAGTGCCCTCTAGTTGGCCTTACGTTCCTGGGGCGGGATGGCCGAGCCCTTCGTATGGGTGGGCCGCCCGGCGCCCCGCGACGACCCGGCCGCCAGATGGGGAAGTGCGACACAGGTCGCTGCGTAAGGCCATGCCGGCGAGGAGATCCTCACCAGCCGACGCACGGACCTCGTCCGTGACCGGACCCGGGCGGTCAACCCCCTTCGCTCCACGCTGACCGGCATGTTCCCCGCACCGGAACGAGCTCTCGTCCTCACCGGTACTGGCCCGCTCGTACTTCTCGACGGATGCCAGACCCCGGCCACGATCCGTCGCGTGGGCACCGCCCGGCTGGCCGCTGGCTCCGCGCTCGGGGTGTCCGCGGTCCGGAGGAGCTCGCGACGACGGCGGTCGAGGCGGCCGAACAGCAGCACACCGCGGTCCCCGGCGAGACGGCGCCCTCAGGTCGACGGAGGGGAAGGGGTCCTGTCGTACTCATCGACGTCCAGAATCGTGCCAGTAGCGGCAAGGAAGGCGATTGCTTCGCGGTCGAGCGCCCAGCCGAAGAGGTTGTGCTTGTCCCTGTCCTGCGGCTGCCCGGCCTCGTCCTGCTGCTCGGCGTCGTTGAAATAGCGCACCACCTCCAGCTCGGCTTCGAGGCCCGGCTCTTCTTCGTCTTCTCCACTGTTGAACCGCTTCATGAGCTCGGCTATGCGGTCGGTCCGTGGTCGGAGACGGCCCAGGACGTGCGCGATCTGTTCGTCTACGCACAAGCCCGGTTCCCTGCACACGACCTTCCAGATCTGACAGAACGGATTCGCCGGGTCAGCGGGGAGACGACGCGGGTTGACCACTTGCGTCTCATCAGGCTCGATACCCAGCGCATCAGTTATCTCCTGCGCGGTAATGCGCCGGCTGGACAGAGCGAAGTAGACGTACTGGTGGAGAGGCATCCCCGGAGCGTACGCGGCCACTCGTGGTCCCCCGCCCGCCCGCCCGACTGCGAGTGAGTCCCGACACCCGGTGGGGCCACGGTCAAGGCATCTGAGGGACGACTCCACTACCCGCAGCGGACTCCCGAGCTGTTCGACTTCAGACGGGGCGGGAGGTCGCGGTCCATCACCAGGATCTCCTCCGCGAGTCCGTGCGTGCCGAACGTCCGGGATCCGAGGGAGTGGACCGTGCACGCCACGCCGAGGTCTGCCGAGATCGGCGAGGGCTGCAGCGGATGCCGGTCCTCGTCCAGATGGGAGTCGGTCTCCAGCGACACCACCGCGACCGTGTCGTTCGCCACGGCCACCAGCAGGCCGGCCGGCTCGCCGATGATCCGCCACCCACGCTCCGGCCACTCGGGTGGCGCCGCAGTGCCCCTTTTCGTCCTCTTGACGATATGGGCACATCTCGTTATCGTCGCATTGACGAAATTAAGGGGGTTCGCCATGGCCGACATCACCCGGCGCTTCGGCTGGCGTCATCTGCGCTCCGCGCCCACCACCCACATCCGCCACCACAAGCGCGGCCGGCTCGTCCACGACGGGCTGGGGCTCAGTTTCTGGTACCGGTCACTCTCAGCGGCGCTGTCCGAAGTCCCGGTCGACGACCGGGAGCTGGCCATGGCGTTCCACGCCCGTACGTCCGACTTTCAGGACGTCGCCGTGCAGGCCACGGTCACCTACCGGATCAGCGACCCGGCCGAAGCCGCGGCTCGACTCGACTTTTCCGTCGACCCGGACACCGGGAGCTGGCGCGGAGCCCCTTTGGAGCAGATCGCCACTCTCCTCACCGAAACCGCGCAGCAGCACACGCTGGACGTACTGGCCCGGACTCCGCTGGCCGTCGCTCTGGTGGACGGCGTCGCCTCCGTGCGGGGGAGCGTCACCGCCGGTCTCGCCGCCGAGCCCAGACTCCCGGCCACCGGCATCGATGTGGTGGCCGTGCGGGTCGTGGCGATCCGCCCCGAGGCCGAGGTGGAGCGTGCCCTGCGCACCCCGGCCCGCGAGCAGATCCAGCAGGAGGCGGACCGGGCCACCTATGAACGGCGGGCTGTCGCCGTCGAGCGTGAGCGTGCCATCGCCGAGAACGAGCTGGCCAGTCAGATCGAACTGGCCAGGCGTGAGGAGCAGCTGATCGACCAGCGCGGCACCAACGCCCGCCGCGAGGCCGAGGAGAAGGCGGCGGCGGACGGCATCCGGACCGAGACCGAGGCGTCCCGCAAGGTCTGCCTGGCCCGCGCGGACGCCGAGGCGGCGCGCGAGACGGGCGCGGCGCGCGCCGAGGTTCAGGCAGCCTGGCTGCGCGTGCACGACGAAGCAGGCCCGGGCACGCTGCACGCCCTGGCGGTGACCCGGCTGGCGGAGAACCTGCCGCGGATCGAGAGCATCACTCTCTCTCCTGACGTCCTCACCGGGCTCCTCGCCAAGCTCGGACGCCCGGAAGGCGGCGCGGGCGCGTGAGCCTGGCCCCAAGGGCGGTGCTCGTGCACCGCAGAACCGAGTACGAGGAACTGCTCGCCCGGCACGGGACGCACGGGCAGGCCGCGTTCTTCCTTTCCAGCCGGGGCCGTTCGATCGACGAGGTGGTCCGCCGCCACGAACGCACGCGGCAGGCGCTGCGGGAGGTGGCGGCGGCGGTGCCGCTCACCTGGCGCAGCTCCCGGGTGGAGCGGGCGGACCTGGACCGCTTCCTGTTCGCCCCGGAGGACGTGGTGGTCGTGGTCGGCCAGGACGGCCTGGTCGCCAATACCGCGAAGTATCTGCGCGGACAGCCGGTAGTGGGCATCGACACCGACCCGGGGCGAAACCCGGGAGTCCTGGTCCGTCACCGCTGCGCCGACGCGGCTGCGCTGCTGCGTGCGGCAATCGCTGCCGGAAGCCGGGCAGAGGAGCTGACCATGGTCGAGGCCGTCGCCGACGACACCCAGCGCCTTCTCGCGCTGAACGAGATCTACCTCGGCTCGCACGGTCACCAGACGGCCCGCTACCGCCTGGGTTCCGACGGCGACAACGGACCGGGCGAGGCCCAGGCATCCTCCGGGGTGTTGGTGGGCACAGGCACGGGCGCCACCGGCTGGCTGCGTTCCCTGTGGCTGGAGCGCGGCAGCTCCGCAGGACTGCCCGCACCCTGCGAGCGGCGGCTCCTGTGGTTCGTTCGGGAGGCCTGGCCCTCTCCCGCGACCGGTACGACGAGGGTCGCCGGGGAGCTGGGGCGGGGTCAGGGGTTGCAGCTGACCGTGGAGTCGGACCGGATCGTGGTATTCGGCGACGGGATGGAGAGCGATGCGCTGGAGCTGACCTGGGGCCAGAGCGTACGGCTGGGCATCGCTGGAACATCGCTGCACCTGGTGACGTGAGCGCCCTGCCCTACGACCGGCTGTCGCCACCGCAGCCCCCACCGCCCGTGCCGTGCGCCACGAGGTTGGAGGTGCTGGAAGACGTGGGCCCGCCGATCCAGCCGGTGCCGGCGACAAACGACCGGGACACCGCCCGGGTCTAGTGCGAGGCTCTCCAAGAGCAAGGCATAGAGGGCGTCGATGCCAAGAAGGCGGTGTCCCCGTACCGGGGCGGCCGGCGCATCTGGCGTACTAACCGCACCAGGGCTCCGAAATCCCGGTGAGATCGATCTTGTTCGGCTCATCGGTCTCCGTGGGCCGAAGGACCTGTGCGTGGAAGCGGTCGCGGTCCGCGGGTTCTGTCCCAGAGCCCGTTCTCGCGAACAAAGCCACCCCGCGCCTCTGGCGCAACGCCGCGCACGGGCGGCACCGCCTCAGAGGCGCCTGCGGCGTCTCGAACCGGCGACAGCGTCACCGTCCAGTACCCCTCGCAGGTGGCCCTCAGTTCGTGAGGAAGGCTCCCTCGCGACAAGGGCGGCAGACGAAGACGTAGCCCAGCTGACCGCCGAGGTTCATCGCGGTCTCCCGTGTCATCCCCTCCTCCAGGTGTGCCGCGAACTCCATGGCGCCGGCGCAGGAGGGACACACGGGCAGGCGGTCGTCCTCAAGGTAGGAGGGGCTGCCTCCGAGTGACCCAAGCACTTCGCGCTGCTTCCCGAATCGTTCTTCGGGTTCCCGCTTCCATCCCGAGCGGGCAAGGTCGTAGGCGTCAGCCTCGATACCTTCCTCGTCGCAGGCATCTTCGGGGTCGATCGTCACGACGTGGGTGCAGATGGCCGAGGTGGCGGGCAGCAGCGTCAGTCCCGCCTCGGGCACGGCTACCGGCCGCAGTTCCTCCCGGGAAAACAGATGAACCCTGTTCGCGCTGGAGCTCGCGTCCCAGAACTCACACGCCCCGGGGTCGTTCTGGCACAGGAACACCGACAGGACACCGTCCTCGACGGGGAGATGGGCGAAGAACTGAAGCGGTCCCCCGCAGCCGCACAGGGGCCAGGCGAATCCGGCAGGAGCCAGCGGCACGCCCCCGGTACGCGGGACGTCGGAATCGGCTGGTGCGGAGCCGTCGTAGATCATCAGCGCTGTCTGCATGGCGAGAGGCTAATGGCCGCCTGTGACAGGCCCGGGGGGACCTTCCTGTCTTCCCACTGGTGCAACCCGCTGCTGCGGAGGACAGGACGAGGAGCGCCAGCACTCCCCGTATGAAGCCACGCACGCTGTTTGTCCATCGTCGAAGGCCGGGGAACGGATTCTCTCAGGCACGGCCGGTTCGTCTGGTGGCAGGATGCCCGCTACTAGCTGCGGATGTTCGGCGGCGAGGGCTATGGCGTGCCCGCCATCAAGCAGGGGGATCCGGCCGGTCAGGACCCGGGCAGGTTGACGAAGTACTTCCTGGCGGAGTCCCCGCGCATGGAGCGCGTCAGCTCGGCGACGTGCTGTGCCTGGGCGGCGGAGAGGCGACGCGCCTCCCACAGCAGAACGGCGGCGTCCATCGCCTCCGGGGCCGGAACCGGTGGCAGCTCACGCAGATGTACGCCCGTCAGCGTGGCCAGTTCTCGGGCGTCGATCCCCAGCAGAACTGCGAGATCCGTCACCAAGCGGGGCGTCAATTCCTTGCGGCCGTCGCCGATCACACCGTAGGTGGACGCGGACAGGCAGGTGGGCGTCACCACTGCCAGGACCTTCGCCATGCCCGACCAGCCCAGATTGCGGTACTGGAGCATGCGGATGACCCAACCGCCTGGACCGGCATCGGGCGCGAGCCGCTTCACGTCGAAGACGGCAAGTCGTTTCTCCTGCGGCAGTGAGCGGATGAGCTGCAGGAGTTCATGCCGCTCGGCAGAAGGTAGGTGTACCGCATCCATCACGATGTACGGTGCCCACCGCTCCGCCGCGGCATCCAACGGTGAGATGTCCTCCGGGACCGTCAGTCCCGCGAGGATGAACAGATCGACGGCACGGAAGTCCACGACAGGCGCGATCCGCCGGAGGATCCCCTCGCCAGGGGCTTCCCCCGCGAGTACCCCTCGGACCGCGTTTGCCGTCAACTCGGCGCGATTGGCCAGCTCCTGCACACTGAACTCTCTTTGGTCCAGCAACCGGGCCAGCATCACGCCGAAGCCGGAGTGCTCCGTCATGCCCGCAGCCTCGTTCATCTGCTGATGGAACAGGTGCCGAACCGAAAGGATCAAGGCGTCATTGCGTCCGAGGTTCGCGTGGAATGGTCTTGCACCACCCCGCCCGTGATGCCCAGTTCCTACGCGCGATCGAAGCTGCGGCCGTCAGCAGGCGCCGGCGGAGCCGTACTTCTTCGCCGAGGTCGCCCGTCGGGGTCCTGGGCTGTCTGCCGGCTGCGCTATTCGCCGCGGGGGCGCCATGCGCCGGCCTGGCGGACGGACACGAGCGCGCCCCACACCCAAGCCGCGACGCCGATGAGGGCAACGGCCGTGACGCATGAGACGAGGATGTCGTCAGTGATGTACGAGGCGCCTCCCTGGGTCCTGGGGAACGCGAGCCAGGTACCGACCAGGCAGCCCCCGATGCCGGCCAGGGCCAAGGGCATCAGAATGCTGAGGGCGGCCGTGGACCAGTAGACGCGGGGGTTGCCGGCCAAGGTGGTCACGGGTGCCAGCGCGCGTCCGTTGCGGAGGAACTCGGCGAGGCCCGCGAGGCCCGAGGAGAGCGCGAGCACGGTGATGCCGACGAGGCCGAACAGGGAGATCCAACGACCCTGTAGCTGGTTCACCTTGCTGCTGGTGAGCCACTCGCCTCCGATCGTGCTGACATCTGCCCCCATGGGGAAGATCTGATACACCTGCCGCTTGACCTGCGGTACGGAGAGGTCCGCCGAGGTGCGGGAAACGAGCACCGTCTGGGTGAATCCTGTCCCATCGTTCAGGGAGGTGACCGGATCGCCTTGCTCAATGCGCACGGCCCCTGGGGTACCGCCGTTCCAGCCGAGCAGTTCACGCACGCGCGGGTCTGCAGGTGACTCCGTGAGCGGCGACGGTGCGGATGGGCACGCTAGTTGAAGGGTCTGGAGGGCGTCGCACCGGCCTGTGACCGTCAGCCGTCCTGCTTCCGGGTCCGCGGTCAAGGAGACCACCGCGACCTCGCCCGGGAGCGTCCCGAGGAACGTGGTCAGTTGTCCGGCCGTGGCTGCGCGCGGTTGGACGACGAGGGCGGTGGAGCCGATGCGGTTCACCGTCGCCTGCGCGGCCATGGCACTCTCGCCGAGTTGCCCCTGCCACGCGACCACCTGCAGCAGCAGTCCGACAGCGACCACCACTCCGGCGGTCATGCGCGCCACGGGACCCGGATGGGTCGCCGCGCGGCGACCGGCGATGAGGAGCCCAGGGCGTCCGTGGCGTCTACCGATCTTGGCCAGTTGGGTGCCTGCGAGGCCGGTCGTGACGGCTACGGCGGCAGGCAGAGTGGCCAGCGTTCCGGCCACGCCCACCCAGTTGGTCATGACATAGGCGGTGGTACCGGGAGTGAAGAAATCCGGTCCGCGTACGGCGACCAGCAGGAATGCCGGGCAGAGCAGGGCCCACTTCCGGGGCGATCGCCGCTCCCCCCGGATTCGATTGCCGGTCGTACGGCGCTTGCCCGTGCGGTCCGTCAGCAGGACAACGGCGAGCACCACCGCCGCTGTCATGAGGGCGGCTGGTGGGAACGTCCACCACCAGGTCCGCAGATCCGCGGCCACCAGAACCTGGCCGGTCCAGGGCAGGCGCACGTTGACCGCCGAAGCCGCGGCGATGGCGCACAGGGCCAGGGCGGTCCCGGCGGCAACGGGGGCGAGCGCCTCGCCCACGACGATCAGGGCCCGATTGCGGGGCGTCGCGCCGAGGACCTCGACGAGCGCGGTACGGCGGTCCCGCGTATGCGAACCGGTCCGTGCGGCCACCGTGAGCAGCACCGCCGCCGGCAGGAGGACGAGCAGGCCGACCAGGACCAGGAACGTCCACTCGGGCTGGGCATAGTCCATCTGACCCACGGTGTAGAACACCGGGCCGAGGTCCGGCCCGTAGCCCGCGATCGGCCTCACGTTGTCCCCGATTGGAGCGGACACCGGTACGACATAGGCAAAAAGCTCATCCGGCGATTGCAGGCCCTCGGCGCCGATGGTTCCCACGGCGCGGCCGTATCGCTCGGTGATGCCCGTTGCCGCAGGGTGATCTCGAAGCCCAGGTGACAGCACGGCCTCGCCGGGACGAGGCCAGCTCGAGACGCCCGGCGGCAGTGGAGCATCGCCGGACAGCGGCGAGATGAAGACGACCTGGAACGGACCGCTGCCGGGTACCGAGTCACTGGCCACGCTCCACACCGCCTTGGCAGTGCTACCGGGCACGTCCTCCTGGAACACAGGGGTACGTGCCGCTCCCCGCACGGCTTGGCCCTCATACGTGGCATGCGTGGCGATCAACGAGGCCACGGCCAGGGCGAGCATCAGAGTGGCGGCAAGGAGCGCCACGTACCGCACGCGGCCGGCTTCGGCACGGCGGCCCGCCGCCGCACCGACACGGAGCATCTGACGGATCAGGCCATGCCGGCTCATCGGCCCGCCGCCCGCTCATCCTCATCCGCAGCCGTCACCAGAACGCCTCCGGCCAGGCTGAGCACACGGTCCGCCCGAAAGGCCACGACCGGATCATGGGTCACGAGGAGCAGGCCGCAGTTGTACCGCCGCGGCATATCGAACAGCGTGTCCGCGACCTTCTCCCTGGCAGCGTCATCGAGAGCACCGGTCGGCTCATCCGCGAGAAGCAGAGCCGGCGAGTTGATCACGGCCCGTGCGACGGCCGTCCGCTGCCGTTCTCCACCGGACAGATCTCCACTGGACTCGGCCTGCGGAACCCCCAGCTCGGTCAACAGAGCCTGGGCCTGCCCGTACGCCTCCTTGCGGCCCGTCCCGGCGAGCAAGGACGCAAGAGCCACGTTGTCGACGGGGGAGAGCTCCGGCAGCAGCTCCCCGAACTGGAACACCATGCCGATGTGTCCAGCCCGGTGACGGGCCAAGGCCGCACCCTTCAGGCTGCCCATATCCACATGGGACACGGTGACCGTCCCACTCGCCGGCCGAACCAACCCCAGGGCACAGGACAAGAGCGTGGTCTTCCCGGAGCCGCTCGGTCCCATCACAGCGACGGATTCACCGGGTCGGACATCCAAGTCCAGCGAACTGAACAGGGTCCGCCCGGGGACGCCGTATGTCAGCCCTTTGATGGACAACACTGACTCAACCACAGCGCCCCGCCTTCGCAGCCTTGCTGCACGTGCCTAGTTCAAACGAAAAACGAAATACGGGGTGGCGCGGTGAACGCGCCACCCCGGCATACCAACGGCCGATCAAACCACGGGTGATTAGCGGTAGGCCCAGATCGAGCAGACGTCCGGCTGGAAGTCGATTTCCTGGCATGCCTTCAGCGTGCGGACGTAGTTGGTCGCGTCCGACGGCCCGTAGACGGTGGTGACGGCACCGTTCTTGTTGCGCAACTCGTGGTTGCTGGTGTTGCGGCGGTGGTAGGCCGCGTAGGTTTCGTCGCCGTCCGCCCAGTTGTCCTTCACCGCGACCTGTCCGTTGGTGCCACGGCTCCAGGCCTCCGCACCCGACCTCGCCCCGTACATGTCACCGGCCATGGCCGGTGTAGCGGCGAACAGAGCGGCGCCGACGGCGGTCAGCACCACGATCTTCTGCTTTCGGTTCATACGTGTTCCCTCCCCAAAACGTGAACCCTGGCTGGGTTCAAGGTTGCGCAGCGTCGGTCACCCTGCCTCTTGTCCGAGGTGATGCACCCGGTCTCCCCTGACCAGGCCGAATCGAACATGCAGGTCCATCAGGTGCTCTCGCAGTGCTGCGCCAGTCTCCGAAGAGCGAAGCGGCAGCGCCAGGGAGTTACCTCGGCCTGGCCGGAAAGTGCCACGCCGAAAACGTGGAGTTGCCCCCCGCGTTGCAGGTGTGGTTCAAGGATCCGGAGTGGCACGGGTCAGGCATGCGGCAGACGGGACTTCCGGTTGCGTAGGTTAGCCGAAGATCCACTTCCTGGCCTATTCCATTCGCGCCGGCCGAGCAGCATCGGTCCGGGCCCGGGCGGGACGGGTGCCGGTGCGCGGAAATGGAGCCCCGGCCCGACCCCAGGGCGCCCGTTCACGAGGGCGCCGTCGGATCGGTGACGAGGTGTAGGGCGGGAGGGGAGGCGAAGACCCCGCGGGTCCTGGAACCGGCGGGGCGAACTCGCCGATCTCGAATGCCGCCTCGCGCCAGTTCGCGGCCAGGTCGAGCAGGCGGCCAAGGCGACGCCGTAGGGCGAAACGAGATCGTCAAGGGAGCGGAGGCGTGACCACAAGGACCGGGGTCCAGGATCTCGTGGCTCGACTCTGGAACGCGCGTCGAGGCCGACTGCAGTGCTAAAGGGTCAACTGGAGGCGCTAAGTCTCACCCGCCCTGGCCGGGTGCCGGCCGTTCCGGGGGAGTCGCGCTGTTCGAATTATGTTCGATACGGTGGTGGTATCTGGTCAGGGTGGCTGGAAAGGGGTGGTCGGTCGATCGGAGGTGGCCCGTGGGCGTCGGTGCGCACCTGCATGCCGCGAGTGGCTACTCGGCCCGGTACGGCGCCTCGCACCCCTCTGACCTGGTGAAACGAGCCGTTGAGCGTGGTGTCGGGACGCTTGCGCTCACCGATCGCGACACCGTCGCGGGGGCGGTCCGCTTCGCGAAGGCGGCTGCTGGGGCAGGGGTCCGTCCGGTCTTCGGGGTCGACGTCGCCGTCGCCCCCGCCGCCGGGTTCGGCGGCCGCGCCGCCCCCGCCGGGGCGCGGTCGCGGACGCCCGTGCGGGGTGGCGCGTACGTCGTCGAGCCGGCTCTGCGGGTCACCCTCCTCGCGCGGGACGCGGGCGGATGGGCCCGGCTGTGCCGCCTGGTCTCCGCCGCTCATGCAGGTGGCGTTCTTGGAGGTGGCGTCCGTATGGGTGCGGGTGTGGGGCCAGGTGCAGGTGCAGGTGCAGGCCCAGGTCCAGGTCCAGGTGCCGGTCGTCTGGCCGTCGACCCTGTCGATGCCGTCCGCGCGGCCGCGGCCGCGGCCCAAACCGACCCCGGCCCCGGCCCCGCCCCCGCCCCGCCCGTCGTGTCCTGGTCCGTGCTGGAGCGCTACGCGGACCAGGGGCTGGTGGTCATGCTCGGCCCCATGTCCGAGCCCGTGCGCGCCCTCGCGGCCGGCCGGCCCGACCTGGCCGAGCGGCTCCTCGTCCCGTGGCGGGAGATCGCGGGCCCGGGCCTGCGGCTGGAGGTGCTCTGGTACGGGCTGCCCGGCACCGGGCCGGGTTCGCTGCGCCTGGCCGCCCGCACCCTGGGGCTGGCCGACCGGCTCGGTGTCCCGGCGGTCCTCACCAACGCCGTCCGCTACGCCGACCCCGCCCAGCACCGCATCGCCGACGTCCTGGACTCCGCCCGGCTGCTGCGCCCCATCGACCGCCGCCGGCTGGACTGCGGAGAGCGCTGGCTGAAGGGGCCGGACGCGATGGCGTACGCCGCCGAGCGGATCGCCGCGGCCACCGGTCCGGGCGCCGGCTCGGGCGCCGCCTCGGACCCGGCCCGGGCGGCGGAGCTGCTCGCGGAGACCGTACGTACGGCGGAACTGTGCACCGTCGACCCGGTGTCCGACCTCGGCATCGGCATCGGCCGCGCACCCGCGCGGGCCAGCTTCCCCGAGCCGCAATCGGTGGGCGCCGGACCCGGACCGGACGAGGCCGCCGCCCTGCTGCAGCGGCGCTGCGCGGAGGGGATGTTCGCGCGCGGCCTGGACCGGGACCCGCAGGCGGTCCGGCGGCTGGAGTACGAGCTCGGCGTGATCGGGAAGCTGGGGTTCGAGTCCTACTTCCTGGCGGTCGCCCAGGTCGTCACGGACATCCGGGCCATGGGCATCCGGGTCGCCGCCCGCGGATCCGGCGCCGGGAGCATGGTCAACCACGCCCTCTTCATCGCCACGGCCAACCCCCTCGAACACCACCTGCTCTTCGAACGCTTCCTCAGCGTCCGCCGCCGCTCGCTCCCCGACATCGACCTCGACGTGGAGTCGGCCCGCCGGCTGGAGGTCTACGACCGGATCATCGAACGGTTCGGCACCGAGCGGGTGGCCGTCGCCGCGATGCCGGAGACCTACCGGGCCCGCCACGCCCTGCGCGACACGGGCCTGGCCCTCGGCCTGCCCCCGCAGACCGTCGACACGATCGCCAAGTCCTTCCCGCACATCCGGGCCTGCGACATCCAAGGCGCCCTCGCCGAGCTCCCCGAGCTGAAGGAACTCGCCGCCGAGGCCGCCTCGTACGGCCCGCTGTGGGAGCTGGCCGAGGGCCTGGACGCCCTGCCGCGCGGCTACGCCATGCACCCGTGCGGGGTGATCCTCTCCGACGCCGCCCTCCTGGACCGGCTGCCGGTGCAGCCCACCCCGGGCGGGCGGTACCCGATGGTCCAGGCGGACAAGGAGGACGTGGAAGACCTCGGGCTCGTGAAGCTCGACGTGCTCGGCGTACGGATGCAGTCGGCGATGGCGCACGCCGTCGCCGAGATCCGCCGCACCACCGGCCGCCAGCTCGACCTCGACAACCCCGACCACGTCCGGCTGGACGACCCCGACGCGTTCGAGCTCATCAGGCAGGCCCGGACCGTGGGCATGTTCCAGCTGGAGAGTCCCGGACAGCAGGACCTCGTCGGCCGCCTCCAGCCGCGCGGGGTCCAGGACGTCATCGCCGACATCAGCCTGTTCCGGCCCGGCCCGGTCAAGGGCGGCATGCCCGCCCTCTACATCGCCGCCCGCCACGGCGCCGCTCCCCGCTACCCCCACCCCGATCTGGAGCCCGTACTCGCCGACACCTACGGCGTGACCATCTGGCACGAGCAGATCATCGACATCTTCGCGGTGATGACCGGCTGCGACCGGGCGCTCGGCGAGATCGCACGCCGCGCCCTCGCGGGCCCCGACCGGCTGCCCCGGGTGGAGGCGTGGTTCCGGCAGCGGGCGGCCGCCCGCGGCTACGGCCGGGAGGTGCTCGACGAGGTGTGGGAGATCGTCGCCGCGTTCGGCGCGTACGGGTTCTGCCGCGCGCACGCCGTCGCCTTCGCCGTGCCCGCCCTCCAGTCGGCCTGGCTCAAGGCCCACCATCCCGCGGCCCTCTACGCCGGGCTGCTGGAGCACGACCCCGGGATGTGGCCCGCCCGGGTGATCGTCTCCGACGCCCGCCGCCACGGTGTGCCCGTGCTCCCCGTGGACATCAACCACTCCGCGCCCGACCACCGCGTGGAGCGGACGGCGGACGGCGCCTGGGCGGTACGGCTCGCGCTGTCCACGGTGAAGGGAACCGGCGCCGGGGAAGCGGCCCGCATCGCCGCCGGCCGGCCCTACAGCTCGCTGCAGGACTTCTGGGAGCGGGCCCGTCCGGCGCTCCCGACCGCCGAGCGCCTGATCCGGATCGGCGCCCTCGACGGACTGCGCGGCCCGCTCACCCGCCGCGACCTGCTCCTCCAGGTCTCCGAGCTCCACCGCCACACCCGGGGGCGCGCGGTCGACGGGCAACTCGCCCTCGGCGGCGCGCTCGTCACCGCCGCACCGTCGGGGCTTCCGGAGATGACCAGCCGCGAAGCCCTCGACGCCGAGATCGAGGTCCTGTCCATCGACGTCTCCCAGCACCTGATGGAGCACCACCACCGGCTGCTCCGCGAGATCGGCGCCGTCGACTCCGCCCACCTGGGCGCGATGCGCCCCGGGCAGCGGGTCCTGGTCGCCGGGGTCCGCGCCTCGACGCAGACACCGCCGATCCCTTCGGGCAAGAGGGTCATCTTCGTGACCCTGGAAGACGGCCGGGGCCTCGTCGACATCGCGTTCTTCGAAGACAGCCACGCGGCCTGCGCCCACACGGTCTTCCACTCCGGTCTGCTCCTGGTCCGCGGCACCGTCGAGGCCCGCGGACCGCGCCGCACCGTGGTCGGCCAGATGGTCTGGAACCTCGAGGAGATCGCGGCCGCCCGCCGCGACCAGGGCCCCGAAGCCGCACTCGCCCTGCTCGGCCGCGCCGATCCGGCCCCCACGCCCGCCCAGGGCGCCGCCCGGCCGCGCACCCTCGCCAACGGCACCAGCGGAGCCCGCCTCCACCCGTACGCGGACCTCCAGCCCTCGGGCACCCGCGCCGCCGACCTCAAGTCCCTCGGCTACACCAGCCCCGGCTCGGCGGGGTGATCACCACGCAGCAGATCCTCCACGCCCAGTTCCACTTCCCCTACGGGGCCTACCCCGGCGCGGACCCGCGTACGGATCCCGGTACGGGTACCGGCGCGGGCCCCGGCCCCGCCGCGGCCACCGGCCTCTACGCCCAACTCCTCGACATGGCGGCCGACATCACCCCCCGGGTCCAGCCGGTCCCGCCCGACGCCGCCCACCTCGACATCACCGGGGCCCTGCGCTACTGGCAGCGCGACGCCGAGGCCCTGGCGGCCGTCCTGCGGATGCGGACCGTCGGACTGCACGGCGTGCGGACGACCTGCGCGATCGCACCCAACCGCATGCTCGCCACGATGACCGCCGCCCTCACCCCACTCGGCGCCACCACCGTCCTCACCGAGGGGGAGGTCACCGCCTGGCTGCGCCCGCGGCCCGTCGCGGCGCTCTACGGAGTCGGCCCGGCCACCGCCGCCACCCTGGCCGCGTACGGGCTGCACACGATCGGAGACCTCGCCGACGCACCCCTGCCCACCCTGACCAGGATCTTCGGCTCGGCCACCGGCCGGGCCCTGCACGCCCACGCCCAGGGCGAGGACCTCCGTCCGGTCGAGGCCCGCCCCGTCCCCAAGTCCCTGACCACCCACCACCCCTTCGAGGCCGACTGCCTCGACCCGGACCGGCACCGCCGGGCCCTGCTCGACCTCGCCCACCGGCTCGGTGCCCGGCTCCGCGACGAGGAGCAGGTGGCCGCCGGCCTCACCCTCACCGTCCGCTACGCCGACCGCACCACGACCAGCCGCACCCGCACCCTGACCGAACCCACCCACCACACCGGCCCCCTCGCCGGCGCCGCCTACGAGCTCTACGGTCTCCTCGGTCTCCAACGGGCCCGCGTACGCTCCCTCGACCTCCGTGCCGAAGCCCTGCGCCCCGCCTCCGAGGCCCGGCGCCAGCTCAGCCTCGACCCGGCCGACGACCGGGCCCTCGCCGTCGAGGCGGCCGCCGACCGGGCCCGGGCCCGCTACGGCCCCGACGCGGTCAAACCGGCAACCCTCGCCGCCCGCAAGCCGTAGCCCCGCGCCCGCCGGCTCCCTCCGCAGCCACGCCGGGGCGGACGCCGCGCGGTACCGACGGGTTTGGAGCAAAGTGCCGGTCGGCACTGCGGCCGGCAGGCGTTCCGTACAACTGCGCCGTCCCGATCGAGCCGGGCTCCGGGAGGAACCCGCCATTTCCGTCCGGGAGCGGCCGCGGCGGGCCGGTGCGGGGTTAACGTCCCCGAATGTCCTCGAACATACAGACGCCTTCCGCCAGTTCGCCCAGTCGTCGCGTCCTCCTGCGCACCGCCCTGGCCGGCACCGCGGCCGCCGGGTCCGTCCTCGGACTCGGTTCCGTTTTCCCGGCCTCCGCCTCCGAGGCCTCCGCCGAAGCCGTGGACGGGTCCCGTCCCCGGAGTCCGGAGGAGGCGCTGCGCCGCCTGGCGGCCGGCAACCGGCGCTGGGCGGCGTACCGCCAGCAGCACCCGCACGAATCGCGTTCCGTACGCCTCCAAGTGGCGCGGGAGCAGCACCCGTTCGCGATCGTGCTGGGCTGCGTCGACTCCCGGGTGCCGCCGGAGCTCGTCTTCGACCAGGGGCTCGGCGACCTGCTGACCGTCCGCGCGGCGGGCGAGGTACTGGACGAGGCGGTGCTCGGCAGCATCGCGTACGGGGTCCTGGAGCTCGACGTCCCCCTGGTCCTGGTCCTCGCCCACCAGTCGTGCGGGGCCGTCGGCGCCGCGGTGCACGCCGATGAGACGGGTACCCGGCTGCCTGCGCACATCCAGTACCTGGCGGAGCAGATCCGGCCCTCCATCGACCACGGCCAGCACGGCGAGGCCCGGGTCGCCGCCACCATCGACACCCACGCGCGCCGGACCCGGGGCCTGCTGGCGGCGGAGCCGGACCTGGCCCGCAGGATAGCCACCGGCCGGCTCGCCGTCGCGGTCGCCCGCTACGACCTGGTCGACCAGAAGGTCCGCATGCTGCGCACCGAGTAATCGCCGGGCACGCCGGGCAATACCGTTCCCATATCGTCGCCGTCACGCAAAAACACCCCGGACCGATTGACGGCCGGGGTGTTTGTCTGCGTATATTTGATGTTTCACATCTAGGCATGGGTCGAGATGTGAAGAAGCTTATGGGGACACCGTACCGCGTCAGGAGTGGAATTGTCAACCGAAGAATTCCGGAATGAACAGCAATTCATCACGGATCTCTACGCACGCCTCGACGACCTGCGGGAGCAGGCCGAACGTGCCGTGCGGGGTGCACTCGGCGAGGCCGGCGGCGGGTTCCAGGCGCGACTGGAACGGGACATCGTGGTCGCTGAACAGTCCGGCCTGCTTTCCGCTCTGAACTCGGGCGAAAGCGGCCTGTGTTTCGGGCGGCTGGAGTTCTCCGACGGCTCGGACCACCACATCGGCCGCATTGGAATCAGGCAGGACGACCGGGAACGCACCCCCCTCGTCCTCGATTGGCGGGCCGATGTCGCACGCCCGTTCTATCTCGCGACCGGGCATTCCCCCATGGGATTGCGCCGACGCCGCCACATCACCACCCGGGGCCGCGAGGTCACCGCCCTGCACGACGAGATCCTCGACCTCGCCGACACCGAACGCACCGGTCACGAAGGGGCCGACGCGGACGCCGTGCTGCTCTCCGCGCTCGACGCCGCCCGCACCGGCCGGATGCACGACATCGTGCGGACCATCCAGGCCGAACAGGACCGCATCATCCGCTCCACCCACCGCGGCATCCTCGTGGTGGAGGGCGGCCCGGGCACCGGCAAGACCGCCGTGGCCCTGCACCGCGCCGCCTACCTGCTCTACGCCCACCGCGAGCTGCTCGCCAAGCGCGGCGTGCTGATCGTCGGGCCGAACCCGGCCTTCCTCGGCTACATCGGCCAGGTCCTGCCGGCCCTCGGCGAGACCGGGGTGCTGCTCGCCACCCCGGGCGAGCTGTTCCCCGGCGTGCGCGCCACCGCCGCGGACCGCCCCGGCGCCGCCGCCGTCAAGGGGCGCGCGGAGATGGCCGGGATCCTCGCCCGTGTCGTGAGCGACCGGCAGGCGCTCCCGGAGACCGTGCCCGCGGGCAGCGGCGAGGACGCCGACGTGGTCCCCGAACCGGCCCTGGAGATCGACCACGACGACTACGGGACGCTGCTGCTCGACCGGACCATGGCCCACGAGGCCCGGGACCGGGCCCGCGCCACCGGACTGCCGCACAACCTGGCCCGCCCGTACTTCGCCTTCCGGATCATCGACGCGCTCACCGAACAGCTCGCCGACCGGCTCGGCGCCGACCCCTACGGCGGCCCCAACCTGCTCGGCCCCGACGACATCGCCCAGCTGGGCAAGGAGATCGCGACCAGCGCCGATGTCCACGCGGCCATCGACACGCTGTGGCCCCCGCTCACGCCCCGGCAGCTGATCGCCGACTACCTCGCCGAGCCCGCGTACCTCCCCGAGCGGGAGGCCGAGCTGATCCGGCGTACGACGACGGGCGAGGCGGACTGGACCCCGGCCGACGTCCCGCTGCTCGACGAGGCCGCCGAACTGCTAGGAGTCGACGACACCGCGCGGCGCGCCGCCGAGGAGCGCGAGCGCCTCGAACGCGTCGCGTACGCGCAGGGCGTCCTGGACCTGTCGGCCGGATCGGAGTCGTACGAGTTCGAGGACACGGAGAACGAGTTCCTCGCGGCCCACGACATCATCGACGCCGAGCGGATGGCGGAGCGGCAGGAGGAGGCCGACCACCGCAGCGCGGCCGAACGGGCCGCCGCCGACCGCACCTGGGCCTTCGGGCACGTCATCGTCGACGAGGCGCAGGAACTGTCCGCCATGGCCTGGCGGCTGCTCATGAGGCGCTGCCCGACCCGTTCCATGACGCTGGTGGGCGACCCGGCCCAGACCGGCGACGAGGCCGGCTGCGGTTCCTGGCAGCAGATCCTGGCGCCCTACGTGGAAGACCGCTGGGAGCTGGTGCGCCTCGCCGTCAACTACCGCACGCCCGCCGAGATCATGGAGCTGGCGGCAGCCGTGCTCCGGGCCCGCCACCCGGGCTTCGAGCCGCCGAGCTCGGTCCGTTCCACGGGGCGGCGGCCCTGGGTGGCACGGACCGGCGACCTGGCCGCGGCGGTGGCCGACGCGGTACGGGAGGGCGCGCCGGCCGAGGGACGCCTCGCGGTGATCGCCCCGCGCCCGCTGCACGAGGCGCTGGCGGCCGCGCTGCCCGGCGTGCGGGCGGGGGAGGAGCCCGACCTCACCCGCCCGGTGGTCCTGCTCGCGCCGCGGCAGGCCAAGGGCCTGGAGTTCGACACGGTGATCGTCGTGGAGCCGGCGGACCACGAGCCCAGTGACCTCTACGTCGCCCTGACGCGCGCGACCCAGACCCTCGGGGTGCTCCACACGGGCCGGCTGCCGCAGGGGCTGGACGAACAGCCGTAGGCGGGCGGTCCGGGAACTACGCGCCGCCCCCCGGCGGCCTGGCCAGGCCCTGTTCGTCGCACGGGAGCCGGTCCGCCGGGTAGTCGGCCAGGAAGTCCCGGAGCGACTCCTTCCCGACCTCCGCCATCTGTACGGGTTCCACCACGATCACACCGCCGAAGGGACGGTCCACGTCCCGGATGATGAGCAGGGTCGTGGTCAGCAGCACGGTGACGACGACCAGGGCGCTGAGCGGCCCCTTGTTGTCCTTGCGGGGCAGGCACAGGCCGAGGCCGACCACGGTCACGGCGAGGTTCACCAGCATGAACCAGTAGATCAGGCCCGGGATGGTCGGAGCGGACTCGGCCATCCTGGCCTGCCGTCCCAGGGACCGCTGGTCGTCCGCGGCGACCAGCATGCCGAAGGTGGGACTGCTCGTGCCCAGTTCCTTGAAGGTCGCGCGGAAGTCCCTGCTCCACACGCTGGGGGCCGGGGAACCCTTCCCCCCGGCCATGGCGGGCCATTCCTTGTGCTCGACGGCCCGCGCGTAGCAGACGGCGTCACCGCGCAGCCGCTGCCGCGGCGCAGGGGGAGCGTAGTCCGCCACCTCCGCGAGGTGGTCCAGTGCGTGCGCCTCCGCCCGCGCGGCGTCGTCGGCCCGTCCGTTGGAGCTGGAGGCGGTGACGAGCATGAACGCGAGGATCAGGATCGTCAGGGTCAGCAAGGGCCCGATGAGGTCGCGCACGCCCATGCCGTCGGCGTCGTCGCCACCCATCAGCCGGGGGCGCAGGAACCGGTTCGCGGCGATCCCCGCGGCCAGGGCGAGCAAGGCGACGAGGAGGGTGACCGTCACCGGCCGGGCTCCCGCGCCGCATCCCGGGGAGGCGCGGCCTCCGCGGCCGCGGTTCCGGGCGGACCCGTCACGTATCGCACCAAGCTCTCCCTCCGGTCGGGTCGCGCTTCCGTGATCCTCGTGTCCGGCCCGCTCGGGCCGCGCCCGCGGCGCCCGCAGCGCCCGAACGCCACCCGCACGAGTGCGGCCGTAGTGCCGTTCGGCAGAGGCGCGGTGTCCCGTACCGGAGGAAGGGGGGTCCCGTACCGGAGGAACTCGCCCGGCCACCCGGGTGAGTTCGCGAGCGGATCCCTGCGGCCGGGGTCCGGGGCCCGCTAGAACCGGGGGGTGAACGAGAAGATGAGGGCGCGCGGCCTGTCCGCGCTCGCCGCGACCCTGGCGGCCGTGCTCGCGACGGCGCTGGCCCCCGGCCCGGTGCGGGCGGCCGAAGGGGCGCCCCGTACCGGCTTCGAGGCCACGTACGGAGCGCACTGGACCACCGAGTCCCAGGAGCGGGACCTGCTCCACGCGCTCGGCCGGCACGGCGAGCGCGCCACCGCCCGGACAGCTACCCGGACAACCGTCCGGACCATCGGCACCACCGTACGGGGCCGCCCGCTGCGCCTGGTGAGCCTGGGGCGGGGGCCCCTCACCGTCCTGCTGGTGTGCGGCCAGCACGGAGACGAACCGGCGGGGCGCGAGGCGTGCCTGAGCA
Organism: Streptomyces sp. GL_141; assembly: GCF_057834385.1. Lineage (NCBI taxonomy): Bacteria > Bacillati > Actinomycetota > Actinomycetes > Kitasatosporales > Streptomycetaceae > Streptomyces > Streptomyces sp. GL_141. The sequence continues at coordinate 281,413 of NZ_CM174402.1, read as the reverse complement.
CCGTACGGGACCTCGCCCACGCCCGGGACGCGGCGGCCCGGCGCCTCCTGGAGACCGTCACCCTGCTCGTGGTCCCGACGGCCAACCCGGACGGGCGGGCGGCCGGCACCCGCTCCAACGCCGAGGGCACCGACATCAACCGCGACCACATGGCCCTGGTCTCGCCCGAGGCGCGGGCGATGGCCGCGGTGCTGCGCGATCACCGGCCGCACCTCGTGTACGACCTGCACGAGTACCGGTCGACGCCGGGGACGTACGACAAGGACCTCTTCGACCTCTGGCCGCGCAACCTCAACACCGACCCGGCGGTGTACGCGGAGTCCCGCCTCCTGTCCGCCGCGTACGTACGCGGGGCGGCCCGCGCGGCCGGCCACTCCACGGGGACCTACGGCATCCGCACCGACCCCGTGACCGGAGCCCCGGTCGGGCAGTCCGCGGGCGACGGCCAGGAGCGGATCCTGCGCAACACGGCGGGCGTGAAGCACGCGGTCGCGCTGCTGATCGAAAGCCGCATCGAAGCACCCGCGGGCGCGGCCGGGCATGCGGAGAGGGCCGACGCGTCCGTCAATCACCGCCGCCGGGTCAGCTCCCAACTAGCCGCCTTGAAAGGCCTGTTCGCCTACCTCTCCACCCGTACGGGCCCCCTGGCAACAGCCTCGGACGGGGCCCGCCGGGCGGCGGGGAGCGCACGGGGTCCGGTCCCGCTGGCCGGCGCGGACAACGCCCCCGCGACCGACGGCGAGATCCTCGCCGACCCGCCCTGCGGCTACCGGCTCACCCCGGCCCAGTACGCCGGGACGGGCGAGCGCCTGGCCCTGCACGGCGTACGGGCCGTACCCGCCGACGACGGCGGCGCGTTCGTTCCGCTGAGTCAGCCCCTGCGGGCCCTGGCGGTGCTCCTTCTCGACGGCCGGGCCCCGCACCGGATCACAACAGGGCAGCCCGTGCAGGGATGCTGACGATCCGTCAGTCGGGGTCGATGCCGCGCATCCGAGGCCACCGGGGACGTCCCCGACGCCGGCTGCGGGGGGAAGCGCGCTGGTCAGCCGGATGCCGTGAGCTATGTTGGGATCACGGAGCGGCACGAAAGGGAGGACCGCCGGTGTCATCGGGGCAGCAGGCGCGCGCACAGGCGGCAGCGATCACGCCGAGCGGGCAGGCGGTCGACCACGAGCGGGCCCCGGCCGACCGGGTCCGGGCCCTTTTCGACGGGCACGCGCTCTCACCGGGGCAGCGCCGGATCGCCCAGTACCTCGTCGACCACCTCACCGAGGCGGCGTTCCTCTCGATCACCGAGCTCGCGGAGCGGGCCGGCGTGAGCCAGCCCTCCGTGACCCGCTTCGCCTCGGCCCTCGGCTTCAGCGGATATCCGGCCCTGCGCGACGTGCTCCAGCCGATCGCGCTCAGCGCGGTGGCCGGCGCCCCGGACAGCCCCGAACAGACCCGGCGCAACGAACTGCAGGCGGCCGTCGACGCCGAGATCGAGAACCTGCGCACCGTCCGTCAGCTGCTGGCCGACACCGACCAGGTGCTCGACATCGGACGCGAGCTGGCCCGGTCGGTGCCGCTGACGGTCCTCGGGCTGCGGATCTCCGTCTCGCTGGCGGAGTACTTCGCCTACGCGGCCCGCCGGATCCACCCCGACGTGCGGCTGGTCACCGGCGGCGGCAGCGTCGCCTCCGACGCGCTGCTGCAGGCCCGGGCGGCGGGCGGCAGCTGGGTCCTGGCCTTCGCGATGCCCCGGCACGCCAAGGAGACCCTCGCGGCGCTGCGGGTGGCCCGCGGAGCGGGGCTGCGGATCGCGCTGATCACGGACCGGACGCTGGGACCGCTGGTGGACGAGGCCGATGTGGCGCTGACGGCCGGGACCGGTTCGCGGCTGGTCTTCGACTCCTACGCGGCGCCGGGCGTCCTGTCCGCGGCGCTGCTCCAGGCGATGGCGGACGCGGATCCCGAGCGGACGCAGGCCCGGCTGGAGAGCTACGAGCAGGCCGCGGACCAGCACGGCTTCTTCCTCTAGGCCACGAAGAGTGCCACGAAGAGGGCTGCGAACAAGAACTGCGGACAAGGGCTACGAAGTGGCATGAGGTGCCATATTCACGCCACCCTTGCACATGAATATTTTCATACTCTTGCTTACTCGGCGGTATATATGTTTACTGATGGCGGCGCGGTCATCCGTCAAGATGCCAAGGAAGGTGTCCCCACACCGTCCTAGAACAGACACCCGACGTGACGTTTCTCCTCCTCACGTGACGCCAGGTGTCCCGTCCGGCTTTCGGATCCCGCAGCTCCTCTGCGGCCTCGGCCAACCCCTGGGCCGAGGCCGCGCCATACGTTCTCCATCGGCGTTCGACACCTCGTGGAAGCGGCAGGAATGTCTCAGACGGCTCCCACCACCCACAGTCAGGACTGGCCCCAGCAGGTGAAGAAGCCCGGGAGCCACGACTGGGAACGCACGGCCACCCACTGGCTGCGCGATCTCCTTCCGGCCCGCTACGCCGGCTACGCGACCCTGACCCGGAGCCCCGTACTCCTCGCGCGCCACGCCCAGCTGCAGGTCCAGCACGAGATGCGGGCCGTGCGGGTGGCCCTGGAAACCGGCCGGGCCCAGCTCCCCTCCCTCGGCGTGGCCGAGGGGGTCATCGAGACCTCGATCAGGATGTACGCCGCCGAGCTCCAGCAGCTCTCCCGGCTGGCCCGCGCCATCCGCCTCGTCGGCGAGGCCCTCGCTTCGAGCGCGGCCCGCGGGCGTTAGGCCGTCTCTTTCGGATCTTGCCTGGCCCGCGTCGCCATCGTCTTCGGCGACTGGCTCCAGTTCGCCGCCGACGACGTGTTCAACGCGGGCCTCAACAACACGGTGGGCTCCAACAACTGATCACGGGTCGGCGGTCCCCGTTCGTCAGGCTCCTGCGCCGGACGGCCGGGGACCCGGGCCCCGGCGTGATCTCCGGCGCCTCCCGCCCTTCCCCGCCGCGCCCGGGAGGTCAGCCGGTGGCGACACCGACGAGCTGCTCCGCGATGGTGTCCGCGGAGGGGAACCTCATGCCCAGGGTCCCGACGTGCTTCCAGTGCAGGGTGCCGTCCGGCGCGATGACGAAGACCGCCCGGCGCAGACCGATGACGGGAGCCGTGATCCCGAAGGCGCGGGCCACCTCGCGGTCGGTGTCGGCCAGCAGCGGCATCCGCAGGCCGCGGCTCCGGGCGAAGGCCTCGTGGCTGTCGACGCCCTGCGGGCTGATGCCCCACACCTGGGCACCGCACGCGGAGAGCGACTCCAGTCCGTCCGAGTAGGAGCACAACTGCGTGGTGCAGACTGGGGTGTTGTCGCCGGGGTAGAAGGCGAGAACCACCGGGTTCCCGCGCTGCTCGCCGAGTGAGTACTGCCCGCGGACGAACACGTCCTCGCTGAGCCGGCCGCCGGGGAGCGAGAAATCGCCCACCAGATCGCCCACGTCCGGGATTCGGGTCACGATGGCCGCACCTCTCTGTCGTCGAGGGGCGTACGGTACCCGGTCGCGCCCGCCGTGTCGCTGCCCGGTGGCCGGTACCGGGGGTGGGGGACGGCGGGCGCGACCGCGGCTCAGCGGCGGTGCATCGTGTGCAGGGCTTCGAGGAGCACCTTCGGATCGTGGCCGCCCTTGTAGACCGGCGGCGGCTGCCGGTCCAGGTGCAGCAGCCGGGCCACGGCGGTCCACGCGGTGCGCACCGAGTACTCGACGGTGAACACCACGTCGTCGGGGACCTCGGCGTACTGGCCGATGAAGGCCAGGTTGGTGGAGCCCTCCGGGACGACCTCGGGCCGGTCGCCGGCCTTGCGCACCAGGAACTGGCTGGTGATGTACGGCATCAGGGCCGGAACGACGACCGAGGACTCGAGGATCTGTTCGCTCTGCTCCAGGCGCAGGTGTCCGAGCACCTCGGTGAGGATCTCGCGGCCCGTGCACTCGGCCATCGTCTTGCCCACGTGGTCGCCGGCCTTGTCCGGGAACAGGGCGTACCCCCACCAGACGTAGGTGCCCTCGGGCTGCTCGTGGAAGTGCGGCTGGTGGTTGAGGACGATGGTCAGCAGCCAGCCGGAGTCCTTGAAGGTGATCAGACCGCCCTTGCCGGCCTCGCTGCCGGAGAACTCCTCCATGGCCTTGAAGAAGGTGGGGTCCTGGGTGGTGACGGTGAAGGAGCCCCAGGTGGAGTCCGAGACGGAGGAGTCGAAGACCGAAGGGTCGCCCAGGTGGGGGCGCTTGGCCGCCAGGGTCTGCCACAGGCCCCACGAAGCGTCCGGGGCGGAGGTGTCCAGTACGGCGGGGGTGTCGGTGGATCCCAGGGTGGAGTTCGCGGTCATCGATCCGTTGGTGACGAAGACCAGGTCCCCGTCGGCGACGGGGATCCGCAGGGCCGCGCCCTCCTGCAAGCAGGCGAGGGCGGTGACGGTGGTGCCCTCACCGTCGGCCAGCTCCACGTCGGTGACGGTGGTGTTCATCGTGAACACGACGCCGTTGCTCCGCAGCCAGCTCTGGAGCGGGCGCACGATCGAGTCGTACTGGTTGAAACGGGTGCGGTAGATGCCCGACATGGTGTCGAAGGTCTTGAAGAGGTGCACGAACCGGTTGAGGTAGCGCCGGAACTCGATCGCCGAGTGCCAGGGCTCGAAGGCGAAGGTCGTGCACCACATGTACCAGAAGTTGGTGGTGAAGAACTCGGGGGTGAAGCAGTCGGAGATGCGCTTGCCGTCGAGCCGGGACTCGGGGGAGGCCACGCACGCGATCAGGTCCAGGCGGTCGCGCTCGGAGAACCCCATGGAACGGGTGTCGACCCGCCGGCCGGCGGAGTCGACCAGGCGGGCCTTGTCGTTCCAGGCGAAGTCCTCGTGGAAGGCGAAGGTGTCCTCGGTGACCGAGGTGTCCGGCGCGTCCAGTGAGGGGATGGAGCGCAGCAGGTCGTACGTGCACTCGAAGTGCAGCTCGAACATCCGGCCGCCGCGCATGGTGTAGCCGTTCTCGGGGTCGCCCGCGGCGTCCAGGCTTCCGCCGGTGCGGCCTTGGGCCTCCAGGATCGTGATGTCCGAGCCCGCGAACCCGCCCTCCCTGATCAGCAGCGCTGCCGCCGACAGGGAAGCGATGCCGGCACCCACCAGATAGGCCTTGGCCACGATGTGTCTCCTCGCCCTGGCCGCACGGGCCCCGGTCGGCCGTACGGTCACCCACCCAGGCCACCACCCCCCACGGCGGGTCGCGACCGGGGTGCGCCATTGGGCGGGCGGGCGGGTTGCGCACCCTGCTGGTAGCCCTGGGACTCCGGAGCCCTGCGGAGGGTCGTCGATGCCACGCTCGCCTCGCACGAACCGGTCGGCGCCCCGCCCACCTGGGTGCTCTCCAACCACGACACGATCCGCCACGTCACCCGCTACGGACGGGCCGACACCTCCTTCGACATGGGCGACAAGCGGCTCCTCGACCCCGGCGACGCCGGACTCGGCCGCCGCCGGGGCCGCGCCGCGGCCCTCGTCTCCCTGGCCCTGCCCGGCGGCGTCTACATCTACCAGGGCGACGAACTCGGCCTGCCCGAGGTCCAGGACCTGCCCGACGAGGTCCTCCAGGACCCGACCTTCGTCCGCTCCGGGGGGACCGACCGGGGACGCGACGGCTGCCGCGTCCCCTTGCCGTGGGAGCCCGGCGGACCCTCCCTCGGCTTCTCCGCCCCGGCCGCCGAGGGCGCCCCGGCCGAGCCGTCCGCCCCCTGGCTGCCCCAGCCCGGGTGACCGTCGGGGCCCAAGGCGCGGGCCATCCGCATCGTGAGATGTGGTGTCACATGTCGGCGGCGGCGTGCCAGACTCTTCCGCATGCGCCAGCAGAAGATTAGCGCCGGCGTGCCGGCCCGGAGCTGAACTGAGACCACCCCAGCAGCCCACCGCCCGCACGCAGACCTCTCGCATCCGCGAGGGGTCTTCTTGTTTTCCGGGACCACGCACCTCCGCCCCAGGACAGGAGCCCACCTCTCATGACCCGCAGCGATGTTCTCCCCGCCGTCGACGACGCCGTGCGCACCGGCGACACCGCCTGCCACACGCTGACCATCACCGTCCGGGACGGCGGCCACGCCCTCACCCGCATCTCCGCGCTCCTCAACAACCTGTCCGTCAGGACGCTGTCCTTCCGGGCCGCCGACGGCGGCGGGCTCGCGCTGTGCGAGATCGTGGTCCCGGTGGCCGAATCGCCCCGCGCCCAGGCCAAGCTCCGGCGCTGCGTCGAGGTGGTCGAGCTGAGCGCCCACCCGGCGGGGGAGACCCGGGCCATCTGAACGCACCGAACGGATTACTTGACTGACCGTTCCAGTATCTCGTAGAGTACGGGATGTGGCCAGGACCAAGGAATTCGATCCGGACGCCGCGCTGCAGTCGGCTCTGGAGCTGTTCTGGCGGCGCGGCTACGAGGCGACGTCGATGGCGGACCTCGTCGAGGCGCTCGGCATCGGGCGAGCCAGCATGTACGCCACCTTCGGGAACAAGCGCGAGCTCTACCTGAAGGCGCTGGACCGCTACGGCGAGTACCGCGACCCCAGCCTGCTGCGCGAGCTGTCCCAGCCGGGGCCCGCGCTGCCGGCCGTGCGTACGGTGGTACGCCGCTTCGCCGCCGAGTCGAGCGCCGGTGACCTGCGGCAGAACGGCTGCTTCGTGACCAACACGGCCGCGGAGCTCGGTGCGCACGATCCGGCGGCGGCCCGCAAGGTCGAAGCCAGCTGGAACCACATCGAGACCCTGCTGCACTCGGCGCTGACCCGGGCCCAGGCCCAGGGCGAACTGCCCGCGGACCGCGATCCGCGCACGCTGGCCAGCATGCTGCTGGTCCTGATGCAGGGCATGCGCGTCGTGGGCAAGGCCTCGCAGGACCCGGCCCGGGTGCGGGCCGCCGCGGAACAGGCCCTGACCCTGCTCGACTGACCGTCGCACGACTGCACGGCGCCTCCCTTCGGGGAGGTTCTTTTAAGGCTTCATTCTGGAACGTACGATCCAGTTCACGTCATGAGGGGGAGTAATGGCCGTCACGCAGAACCCGCAGACCACGCAGACCACACAGACCACGCAGACCACAGGCACCATGCAGGCGCTCACCGCGTCCGGATCCGGAACCAGGGCGGTCCGCCCGGCGCCCGGCCCGGCCTTCGCGCTGCTCGGCACCGTGCAGATGACGCTGATCTTCGCGCTCACCTCGCTCATCGTGCCGCTGCCCGCGATCGGCCGCGAATTCACCCTGGGCCGCGATGACTTGCTGCTCCTCAGTGCCGCCTACGGCCTGAGCTTCGCCGGCCTGCTGCTCTTCGGAGGCCGCCTCACCGACCGGTTCGGCGGCCGCCGGGTGCTCACCGCCGGACTGCTCCTCTTCGCCGTGGCCTCCCTCGCCGCACCCTTCGCCCAGGGGGCCGGGGTCCTGCTCACCGCCCGCTTCGCCCAGGGGGTGGGCGCCGCGCTCACCGCACCCGCCGCCATGGCCGTACTGCGGGCGGTCTTCCCCGAACCCGCCACGTTCGGACGGGCGATGGCGACCTGGGGCGGGCTGTCGGTGCTCGGCGCGACCGCCGGCAACCTGCTCTCCGGAGTCATCTCGGCCCTGAGCGGCTGGCGGCTGTCCTTCGCCGTCCCGGTCGCCGTGGCCGCCGCGGCACTGCTCCTCGCCCCCCGGCTGCTGCCCGCCACCCCGGAAGGCGAGGGCCGCTCCCTGGACCTGCCGGGCGCCCTGCTGGCCACCGCCGGCATCAGCCTCGCCAGCTACGGCTTCGTCCTCACCGACGTCCGGTCCTGGGGATCGACGAGCGTCCTGGTCACCCTGCTCACCGCGGCCGCGCTCCTGCTGGCCTTCCCGCTCGTCGAGCGCCGGGTCCGTGACCCCCTGCTCCCGCTCGGATTCCTCCGCGACCGTCGCCGGGGCCTCGCCCTCGCGGCCATCGGTCTCACCGCCGCCGGTACCGCCGTGACCTTCGTCCTCCTCTCCCTCCACCTCCAGCAGGAACTGGGCTGGTCGGCGCTGCGGACCTCCGCCGCGTTCCTCCCCTTCGCCGTGGTGCTCCTGGTGGCGGGCCGGGCGGCAGGTCCCCTCGTGGGCCGGTACGGGGCATCCCGGGTCACCACCGCCGGCCTCGTGGTCGCCGCGGCCGGGCTCGCGCTCCTCGCGCTCACCGGCCTGGCCGCGCAGATCCCGTACGCCTACGGCCTCCTCCCCGGGCTGCTCCTGCTGCCCGCCGGAGCGGCGGCAGCCTTCGCGGGGGCCGCGGTCCTCGCCACCGACGGGGTGGCCCCCCACCAGGCGGGACTCGCCGGCGGGGTGATGAACACCGCGATGGAGCTCGGACCGACGGTCGTCTTCGCCGCCGTCCTCTCCCTGGGCTCCGACACGGTCTCGCTCGCCGCCACCGCGGTCGCCTTCGCCGCGGCCGCCTTCCTCAACACCCGCATCAAGTAACCGACAGACAACCGAGCAAGGGAATCACCACCATGTCCGCACGTTTCACCGGCAAGAGCGTCCTCGTCACCGGAGCCGGCTCCGGCATCGGCCGGGCCGTCGCCCTCGCCTTCGCCGCCGAGGGAGCCGCGGTCGTCGCGGCCGGCCGCACCGCACTGCTGCTCGACGAGACGGTCGAGCTGATCGAGAAGGAGGGGGGCAGGGCGGTCGCGGTGACCGCGGACGTGACCCGCTCCGAGGACGTACGGGCCATGGTGCGCCGCACCGTCGAAGAATTCGGCGGCATCGACGTCGCCGTGAACAACGCGGGCGTCTTCCGGGGCGGCGGCCCCGTCGTGGACCTCGCGGAGGAGGACTGGCGCGGCATGCTGGACATCAACGTCACCGGTGTCCTCCTCAGCCTCCAGGCGGAGGTGGCCGCCATGCGCGACCAGCCCGCGGGCGGGGCGATCGTCAACATCTCCTCGAACCTCGGCGCGCACACCCGCATCCCGGGAGTCGCCGGCTACCTCACCACCAAGGCGGCCGTCTCCGCCCTGACCCGGGCCGCCGCCCTGGACCACATCGCCGACGGGGTCCGCATCAACGCGGTCAGCCCCGGCGCGACCGCCACCACGATGTCGCTGCGACCGGGGGAGGACGACGCCGAGCGTGCGGCCAGGATGAAGGACGAATCGCCGCTGGGCCGGGTGTCCTCCACCGCCGAGGTCGCGGCGGCCGTGCTCTACCTGGCATCGCCGGACGCCGGCTCCGTGGTCGGCACCGACCTGGTGATCGACGGCGGAGTCGGCGCCTGACCCCGGAAATGGGTCCGGCCCCCTTGACGCCTGGGCGTCAAGGGGGCCGGACCTTTCGTAGCGGGGACAGGATTTGAACCTGCGACCTCTGGGTTATGAGCCCAGCGAGCTACCGAGCTGCTCCACCCCGCGTCGTTGTGAACATCACTGTACGGGATCCCGGGCGGGCCTCCGACCACCGCCGAAAATCCAGGTCCGCCGAGACGGAAAAACTATCGTGGGCCGAGGAGAATTTCCGTACGGCCGGCGGAGCGGGTTTTATTTTCACGCCGAGCCGACCCTGGCGTGCTACTGTGGTTTTAGTTGCAGTTGTGGTTCCCAAAATTTCGAGCACCTCTGCCCGCTCCTCTTCGTAGGAGCAGGGCGAGTGTTCTTGTTTTTCCGGCGGTTTCCGGGCTGGGCAATCATCGGCGACTTGAGATTCGCACAGTGCGGATCTCCGGGCTGTGCCCCGAAGGAGTTAAAAACATGGCTAATGGCACCGTGAAGTGGTTCAACGCGGAAAAGGGCTTCGGCTTCATCGAGCAGGAGGGTGGCGGTCCTGACGTGTTCGCCCACTACTCGAACATCGCCTCGCAGGGCTTCCGTGAGCTTCAGGAAGGCCAGAAGGTCAGCTTTGACATCGCGCAGGGCCAGAAGGGCCCGACCGCCGAGAACATCGTCACCGCCTGACGTTCACGCGTAACCGCGTAGCTGGGGCCCGCACCTTGGGGTGCGGGCCCCAGCTCGTTGCGTTTTTTGGATCTGAGGGCCGTCTCGGCCCGCGTGCGCGGCGCGACGGGGAAACCTGTGCCGGCGCCCCACCGTTCGGCCGATGGATGCACTCCTCGGCTCCCCACCCGCATGCGGCGCATATTTCGCCGACACATAGGGTGATAATCCTTTCATGGCCGGTCGATCGATCGCAGTTCGATTCGACTCAGTCATATCTTTTTATGCTCCGGCTCATTCTTGTGAATCCTCGTGCGGCCAGCTTTTCGCCGCCGAGAACTCCTCGATGTGCGCCGTATCGAGGAAGGTTCTGCATGAACCGCACGACCCGCATGAATGACCGATCTTCGTCCTCCCGTACGGGTGGATCCAACAGCTCCTACGGCGGCTCCTACGGTGGCTCCTCCGGCAGCTCCTACGGTGGCTCCGGCTCCGGCGGCCGCTCCGGCAGCCGGTTCGGCTCCTCCGCCCCCAGCCGCTCCGGCGGTCCCAAGCGCTCGGGTGGCGGCGGCTACGGCGGGCGCCGTCCCGCCGCACCGCAGGGCGAGTTCGCCCTGCCGGTCACCGTGGTCCCCGCGCTGCCCGCCGTCGAGGCGTTCGCCGATCTGGAAATGCCGTCCCAGCTGCTCGCCACGCTCACCCGCGAGGGCATGACCACCCCGTTCCCGATCCAGGCGGCCACGCTGCCCAACGGTCTCGCGGGCCGGGACGTCCTGGGACGCGGCCGTACCGGCTCCGGCAAGACCCTGGCCTTCGGCCTGGCGCTGCTGGCCCGTACCGCCGGCCAGCAGGCCGAGCCGGGCCAGCCGCTCGCGCTGGTCCTCGTACCCACCCGTGAGCTCGCCCAGCAGGTCACGGCGGCCCTCACGCCCTACGCCCGCGCCGTGAAGCTGAGGATCGCCACCGTCGTCGGCGGCATGCCGATCCACCGGCAGGCCGGCGCACTGCGCGGCGGGGCCGAAGTGGTCGTCGCCACCCCGGGCCGCCTGAAGGACCTCATCCAGCGGGGTGACTGCCGGCTGAACCAGGTCGGGATCACCGTCCTGGACGAGGCCGACCAGATGGCGGACATGGGGTTCATGCCCCAGGTCACCGCGCTCCTCGACCAGGTGCGTCCCGAGGGCCAGCGGATGCTCTTCTCCGCCACCCTCGACCGCAACGTCGACCTGCTGGTGCGCCGCTACCTGACCGACCCCGTCGTGCACTCCGTCGACCCCTCGGCCGGCGCCGTCACCACGATGGAACACCACGTCCTGCACGTGCAGAACTTCGACAAGCAGGCCGCCACGACCGAGATCGCCGCCCGCGAGGGCCGCGTGATCATGTTCCTGGACACCAAGCACGGCGTGGACAGGCTCACCGAGCACCTCCTGAGCAGCGGAGTGCGCGCCGCGGCCCTGCACGGCGGAAAGTCCCAGCCCCAGCGCACCCGCACCCTCACACAGTTCAAGAGCGGGCACGTCAGCGTGCTCGTGGCCACGAACGTCGCGGCCCGCGGCATCCACGTCGACAACCTCGACCTCGTCGTCAACGTGGACCCGCCGACCGACCCCAAGGACTACCTGCACCGCGGCGGCCGCACCGCCCGCGCCGGCGAGTCCGGCAGCGTCGTCACCCTGGTCCTGCCCAACCAGCGCCGCGACATGGTTCGCCTCATGCAGGCCGCGGGTATCACCCCGCAGACCGCACAGGTACGCTCCGGCGAGGCCGAACTGAGCCGGATCACCGGCGCCCAGGCGCCGTCCGGTGTTCCGGTCGTCATCACCGCCCCCGTCACCGAGCGGCCCAGGGGCGGGACCGGCGGCGCCTCCCGGGGCCGTCGCAGCCGGCCCGCACAGGACCGGCGCAGCAGGACCTCCGCCACCGCACGGGGGCCGCAGCGCCAGTCCCCGGTTACCACGGCGGCTTAGGCGGCCCCGCCCGGATCCTGCCGGACCGGGCACGGACGGTTCTCTTCTACCTGTGAGGCAGCATGCGCTTCGTCATCGCCCGCTTTCCGTTCGACCTGACCAAGGCCGGCGTCCTCGAATCGATGAAGGGCGTCAAGCCCGAACCGATCACCGGTGACTCCGTGGTCATAGGGCGTCGTTCCTACCCCGTGAAGCAGGTGGGCGCGGTCATCACCCGCCAGGACCGCCGCGACTTCACGGCCGCCGAGGTGACCAGGGCCCTGACCGCCCTGGGCTTCACCTGCCGCCCGCTCGAAACGGTCCCGGCGCCCACCGAGGGGCTGAGCGCGGTCGAGAAGGCGTCGGCGATGCTCGGCGCCCCCTCGGGCGTGTAGCGGGGCCGCAGGAACAACGCGTACGGAGCCCAGGGCCCCGGCCGGCGACAGCCGACCGGGGCCCTGGGCCTTTTCCGTGCCGCGCCGCATCACGTACGCCCGGATCGGGCCCGGATCACGCCCGGGTCCAGCGCGGGCCCGCCGCGGCGGGGGCCGGCGGGGGAGCGGCCCCGTCCAGGCGCAGGCTCCGCAGGGTGGCGTCCGTCTCGCGCTGGAAGTGCGCGTAGGTGATGAGCCGCTCCCACAGCGGGTCGGGACGGCCGGGAACGGTGGCCCCGCGCGCCTCCCACTCACGGGCGAGCTGATCGAAGACGATCGCCCCGCCCGAGGGGGCGGGACTGCCCGACTGCTGCCGGGGAATGCCCCGTGCCAGCGCGGCGGGGGCGCGGTCGGGTGCCCGGTGGCGGGCCGGGGACGGGGAGACGGCGTGTGGAGTGCCCATGCCCGCCCCAACGATTCTGCGGGCCCCCGGGTACGCCTCCGGGCCCGGCGGGATGGAGCGCGCGGCCCGGGCGGGGCGCCGTCAGGCCGGCAGGCAGGCGGCCGATCAGCCGAGCCGGGTGGGCGAAGAAGCGGCCGGAGCCAGGACGCGGGGGGTCCCGGTGCCGTCCGCCGGGACCGTCCAGAGGTCCGTGGTGTCCACGGAGCCCTCGGTGGGCAGGGCGTAGGCCAGGGTCCGGTCGTCGAGCCAGAGCGCCTGATCGTCCACGCTGCGCTTCTCCGTCAGCGGCTGCTCCCGCAACGTCCCCAGATCCAGCACGTGTTCGCGCCACAGGGACGCACCGCGCTGCACCCGCTTCTTGTACGCGATCCTCGTCTCGTCGGGGGACAGGGACGGGCACTCGACGTTCGAGGCGAGGGTGGTGACGCTGCGCCGCGCGATCGAACCCTTCACCAGGTACGTCTGGTTGTCGGTGCCGAGGGTGGCGTAGAAGGTGTCGTCGTCCTTGGAGAAGGTGACGCCCCAGAAGTTGGTGTCGCTCGCGCTGTAGGGACGGCCGTCCCGCTCGATGGCGAACTTCTCCAGGTCCGGTTCGAGCGCCCCGGTACGGGTGTCCACGATCGAGGTCCGGGTGGAGAAGAACGCGGAGCCGTAGGACTCCCCGGCGACGAAGACGGTCCAGGCGGCGAAGCGGCCGCTCGGGGAGACCCGGGCCCGCGAGGGGGTGCCCGCGAGCGGGAACTCGCGCAGCGTGCGCAGTTCGGAGTCGACGATCAGCGCCCGGTTGTCCTGGGCGAGGGCCCCCGGGGAGGAGCTCAGGCACACACCGGTGCCGGCTGCGGCGTGGAACCGCAGGCAGCCGAGTCCCGAGGCGGTCCGCGGGTCCTGCGGTGAGCGGTCCGGTACGGAGACGAGGGCTCCGCGCTGCGGGCCCTGCGCGCCGTTGACGAAGCCCAGGGTGCCGCGCCGGTCGAGCGTGACCTTGCCCGGGGCGGCCGTCGGGTCGCCCGCGCGGGTCTGCTCGGAGCGGGCGGCGGCGCGCACCACCAGCACGCCGGCCACGCCTGCGAGGAGCAGCACGGCCAGGGCGAGTACGAGCAGCCGGCGGGAGCGGGTCATCGGGTTCCTCGGGAGCGTCGGGGGCGCGGGGCCCGGGCGGTGGCGCCGTCCGGGGCCGTGGGGCGGAGTACGAAACCGGCGACGGCCGCGCAGCAGCACAGGCCGGCCGCGGCGGCGGCGAGCGCCGGGCCCGAGCCCAGGACCGTCCACGCGGCGCCGAAGGCCAGTGAGCAGCCGAAGCGGGACAGGGCCTGGCCGGTGCCCACGAGCGCGATGCCGGTGGCCCGCAGCTTCGCGGGGACGGTCGCGGCGACGGCCGCGGGCAGCACCCCGTCGGTGGCGGCGTAGAACATGCCGTGCAGGGCGAGGACCAGGTAGGGGAGCGCGGGCAGGCCGGGGGCCCACAGGAGCAGCCCGTAACCGGCCAGCAGGAGGGCGTGCCCGGTGAGGAACACGGTGCGGCGTCCGATGCGGTCCGCGAGGGCGCCCGCCGGGACGGCCAGCAGCAGGAACACGGCCGCGGTGCCCAGGGGGAGGAGGGGGAACCACCGCTCGCCGATGCCGGTGCGGTCCTGGAGCAGCAGGTACAGGAAGGCGTCGCTGACGGTGGTCAGCCCGAGCAGGGCGGCGCAGCCCGCCAGGGCGCGCAGCCGGGGCAGCCGCAGCAGGCCCAGCGCGTCGCGCAGGTTCACCGCGTCCGGCTTCGGGGAGGCGGCTTCGGCGGCGGAGGGCTTCCGTGGAGCCGGGACCGGGGGAGTGGCGGCCTTCGGGCGGGCGGGCCGCGGCTCCGCGCCGGACGGCACGAACAGCAGGAGCACCACCACGCCCAGGGCGGCCACGCAGGCGCTGACACCGAAGACGGCGTCGTACCCGTCGACCGTCACGCTCAGGATGAAGAACGCGGCGAGCGGCCCGAGCAGGGCCCCGGTGGTGTCCATGGCGCGGTGCACGCCGAAGGCCCGACCCTGTAACTCGGGCGGCGTGGAAAGGGAGATGAGCGCGTCGCGCGGGGCGGTGCGCAGGCCCTTGCCGGTCCGTTCCAGGGCGAGGATCAGCGCCACCGGGCCCAGGCTGTGGGCGAGCAGCAGCAGTGGTTTGCACGCCGCGGACAGTCCGTAGCCGATACCGGCGATCAGCTTGTGGTTGCGGATCCGGTCGGCGAGGTGCCCGCCGGTCAGCTGCACCAGCGCGCTGACCCCGTTGTACAGGCCGTCGAGGGCGCCGAAGCCGAGCGGGCTCAGGCCCAGTCCGGCGACGAGGTAGAGCGGCAGGACGGCGGTGACCATCTCGGAGGAGACGTCGGTGATCAGGCTGACCGAGCCCAGTGCGAGGACGGCCGAGGCGACCGCGGGTCCGCGGACGGGGGATCCGTCGGCGGTGGCCTTCGCCTCCTCGGGCGCGGAGCGGTCCGCGAGGTACATGCTTTTCGAACTCCCGGTCCGGCGTCTGAACGGTGAGCCAGTCGTACGTGCGATTGGCACCCTAATGGTTGTACGGGCCAACTGGGCTGGGTACGACTGGATTCGGCCGCTCAGCCCCGCCGGTCGCTCGGACCCTGCCGGCAGCTCAGCCCTGACGGCTGCTCTCGTCGCGCAGCCAGGTGGAGAAGTCCCCGCTCCGGATGGCCTTGCGGGATCCCCGGCGGGCCGCGAGGGCCGCCACGACGAACACCACCACCCCCGGGAGCAGCCGCGGCTGGGCCCGGAGCAGCGCCCGCAGGTCTCCCGTACCGGTGCGTGCGGACGGCTGGGGCGCCGCCGGCCCGGAAGCCCGCGCGGCCTGGAAGCGCTCCAGCTCGGCGGAGGAAGTAGCCGCCCGCACCCGGCGTTTGATCAGATCGCGCCAGGTGCGCGGCGGGAGGACCACGACCCTGGCCGCCTCCACCACCCGCCGTTCTCCCGGCGCGAAGGCCAGGGACGCGGCCAGGTCGTCGGCCATCAGCGGCGGCAGCACGGCGAGCCGGGCGTGCCCCGGTTCGGTCACCGCGATGACCCCGCGCCCGAACAGTCCCTCGCGGACGGCCGGCAGCAATTGCCAGACCCGGTAGTACGCCCGGACCGGCCAGGCGCAGCCGCCAAGCGGAATGTCCCGGCCGGGGGCCGCGGCGAGCAGGTCCGGGCCCGCGGCGAGGGCGTCGGTCAGGGCCCGCACGTCGGCCGCGCCGACCACCACGTCGGCATCCACGTAGAGACGGGGGAAGCCGCGCGCGTGCTCGTCGCCCACCCGAAGTGCCCGGTGTTTGGAGGGAGTCGGGATCTCGACCACCCGTACGCGGGGGCCGCGAGCGGCGGCCACCGCCGCGGTGTCGTCCGTACAGCCGTTGCACACCACGACGATGTCGGGCCCCGGGGACGGGGCCTCGGCCAGGAGCGCGTCGAGGAGCCGGCCGATGACCCGGCCCTCGTTGTGGGCCGGGATCACGATGCTGGTCACCCCGGAAGTATGCATGGTCGAACGCCCGTACCGACCGTTTCCTCCAACTCTCCCCGGGGGTACGCCCAGTGGTCTAGATTGAACGCAGCCGACGGGATTCGGCGTGTTTCGGCAATGCCGTGATCCACGCTGCAATCCGGTCGGCGCAGGGTAGTTGGGGCAGGTTACGGGTTCGGCGGCTTGGGGGAACAGGCCGCCTGTCCGTGGCCGGCCGGCGCTAGGGGTGCCGGACGGCCGGGGGGCGGAAGTACGTGCAACACGTACGGCATCGGTCGTGGGGGCCATCACCGTCGGACGGGTCACGCACGGGTCGCACAGGCGCCCGGTGTGCCCTCGACGGCACCCCCTTCCTTCGCACGCGTCCCGGCCATGGGTCGTCGACACGCCTGCGGGCGTGCGCGGAAGGAAAGGGAACGCTGTGAAGGACACCGCGAAGGACGCCGGGCGCGACGCCACGGGCGCACGTGCGGGTGCCGGACGGACGGAGCCGTTAGGGGTCGCCGTCGTCGGAGCGGGCTACTGGGGCCCCAATCTCGTCCGCAACTTCCAGTCCAGTCCGGAGTTCAGGCTCCGCTGGCTCTGTGATCTGAACGTCGACCGGGCCCGCCAGGTGCTCGGCGACTACTCGACGGTCCAGGCGACCGCGGACTACGCGGCGGTCCTGGCCGACCCCGCCGTCGAAGCCGTCGCCGTGGCCACACCGGCCGGCACCCACCTCGACGTCGCCCTGGCCGCCCTGCGCGCCGGCAAGCACGTCCTCGTGGAGAAGCCGCTCGCCGCCACCTACGAGGACGGGCTGCGGCTGGTGAACGAGGCCGAGGAACGCGGCCTCACGCTGATGTGCGACCACACCTACTGCTACACCCCGGCGGTGGCCCGCATCCGGGACATGGTCCGCTCCGGCGAACTGGGCGACATCCAGTTCGTGGACTCGGTCAGGATCAACCTCGGCCTGGTCCAGAAGGACATCGACGTCCTGTGGGACCTGGCCCCGCACGACCTCTCGGTGCTCGACTTCATCCTCCCGGACAACGTGCACCCGGTCGCCGTCGCCGCGCACGGGGCCGACCCGATCGGGGCCGGCCAGTCCTGCGTGGCCTATCTGACGCTCCAGCTCAACACCGGCGCCATCGCGCACGTGCACGTCAACTGGCTGTCCCCGGTGAAGGTCCGCACCACGATGGTCGGCGGCTCCAAGCGCACCCTGGTGTGGGACGACCTCAACCCCACGCAGCGGGTCGCCGTGTTCGACCGCGGAGTCGACCTCACGGCCCCGCAGGAGATCGGCGCGGACGAGCGCCGCGACATGCTCGTCTCCTACCGGACCGGCGACATGGTGGCCCCCGCACTCGGCGAGAAGGAGGCCCTGCGCAGCATGGTCGAGGAGTTCGCCGCGTCGATCAGGACGGGGCGGCCCCCGCTCACCGACGGCCGGGCGGGACTCCAGGTCCTCGACATCCTCGAAGCGGCCTCCCGCAGCCTGGAGTTCAAGGGCGCCGTCGTCGGACTGCGCACCGGACGTTGAGCGTTGACGACGCCGCCCGGGGCACAGCCGCGTGCTGCGCGCCGGGCACAGCAGGGAAGACCATGACCGACTCAGTAGGGGCAGGGCGTTGAGCAGCGTACGAGGCAAGAGGATTCTGGTCACCGGCGGAGCGGGCACGATCGGCTCGCACCTGGTGGACCTGCTGGTGGACAACGGGGCACGCGAGATCGTCGTGCTCGACAACTTCGTACGGGGACGCCGCGCCAACCTGGCGCGCGCGCTGCCCAGCGGGGTCGTGGACCTGGTCGAGGGCGACATCCGGGACGTCACCGCGGTGCGCAAGGCGACCGAGGGAGCCGACTTCGTCTTCCACCTGGCGGCGATCCGGATCACCCAGTGCGCCGAGGAACCGCGGCTGGCCAACGAGGTGATGGTCGACGGGACGTTCAACGTGCTGGAGGCCGCCGCGGCCGCCGGCGTGGGCAAGGTCATCGCCTCGTCCTCGGCCTCGGTCTACGGGATGGCCGAGTCCTTCCCGACCACAGAGCGCCACCACGCGTACAACAACGACACCTTCTACGGGGCCGCGAAGGCCTTCAACGAGGGCGTGCTGCGCAGTTTCCACGCCATGTACGGGCTGGACTACGTCGCGCTGCGCTACTTCAACGTGTACGGCCCCCGGATGGACATCCACGGGCTGTACACCGAGGTGCTGATCCGGTGGATGGAGCGGATCGCCTCGGGCGAACCGCCCCTGATCCTCGGCGACGGAACCCAGACCATGGACTTCGTCGACGTCCGGGACATCGCCAGGGCCAACCTGCTGGCCGCCGAATCGGACCTGACCGACGAGGTGTTCAACGTCGCGAGCGGCTCCGAGACCAGTCTGCTCGACCTGGCGAACGGCCTCCTGGAAGCCATGGGCGCCGAGGGCCTGGCGCCGGAACACGGACCGGCCCGCGCCGTGAACGGGGTGACCCGCCGGCTCGCGGACACCTCGCAGGCCGCCGAGCGTCTCGGGTTCACGGCCGAGATCGACCTGCGCAGCGGGCTGCGGGACCTGGTCGACTGGTGGCGGGCCGAGCGCGCGGAGGCCGCGCAGACCGCGGCGGCCGCCGGTGACACCGCCGCCGCGGAAACCGGCCGATGAGCGCCCCGGACGCCGGCGCCGCCCCCGCGCCCGCCCCCGCCCGCATCCCCGTCATGATCCCGTGGCTCGGTGAGGACGAGGCGCGGGCCGCCGCCGACGCGGTCCTGTCCGGCTGGGTGGCCCAGGGACCCAGGGTCGCGGAGTTCGAACGGGCCTTCGCCGAGCGGGTGGGCGCCGAGCACGGCATCGCGGTCAGCTCCTGCACCACCGCCCTGCACCTCTCGCTCATCGCACTGGACCTCGGTCCCGGCGACGAGGTCATCGTCCCCTCGCTGTCCTTCATCGCCACGGCCAACGCCGTGCGCTACGTGGGCGCGCAGCCGGTGTTCGCCGACGTGGAGGAGGCCACCGGGAACCTGACCCCGGCCACCGTGGACGCCGTCCGCACCCCGCGCACCAAGGCGGTGATCGCCGTCCACCAGGGCGGGGTCCCGGCCGACGTGCACGCCCTGCGCGCCGCCTGCGCCGATCGGGGCCTGGCCCTGGTGGAGGATGCCGCCTGCGGCATCGGCGCCACCGTCGGCGGCAAGCCGGTCGGCCAGGGCGCGCTGCTGGCCGCCTGGTCCTTCCACCCCCGCAAGGTGATCACCACCGGCGAGGGCGGCATGGTGACCACGGACGACGCCGCGTGGGCCGAGCGGCTGCGCCGACTGCGCGAGCACGGCATGAACGTGTCCGCGGCGCAGCGGCACGCGAGCAGCAAGCCGATCGCCGAGAGCTACCTGGAGGTCGGCTACAACTACCGGATGACCGACATCCAGGCCGCGGTCGGCCTGGTGCAACTGGGCAAGCTGGACGAGATCGTGGCCCGCAGGCGGTACCTCGCCGCCCGGTACGCGCGGCTCCTCGCCGATGTCCCGGGTCTCACCCCGGTCCGGGACCCGGCTCACGGCGAGGGGAACTTCCAGTCGTACTGGGTGCTCCTCGCCGGGGACTTCCCCGTAGGCCGTGACGAGCTGCTCGCGGCGCTGGCCGAGGCCGGGATCTCGGCCCGGCGCGGGATCATGGCCTCCCACCTGGAACCCGCGTACGCCGGTCACGGTGCGGCGGCGCTGCCGGTGACCGAGCGGATCACCCGCGACTCGCTGATCCTGCCGCTGTTCCACACCATGACCGAGGAGCAGCAGGACCGGGTGGTTGCGGCGCTGCGCGATCAGGCCGGCGGCGGATGAGCGGGCCGCACGGTCCCGCGACCGGGACCGGGAGGGCGACGCCGACGACGGCGACCGAGAGCCTGCTGATCGTGGGCGCGGGCGGGTTCGCCCGGGAGACGGCCCAGGCCGTACGGGACGCGGCCGCCGCCGACCTGGCGGCCGGCCGGGCCCCGCGCTGGCGGCTCGCCGGTCACCTGGACGACGACCTGGCCCTGCACGGCCGGGACATCGACGGCGTACCCGTCCTGGGCGGCAGCGCCCTGGTGCACGAACGTCCCGACGCCCGCGTGGTGGTCTGCGTCGGCAGCCCCCGCGACTACGGGGTACGGGCCCGCCTGGTGCGGCGCCTGGCCCTGCCCGAGAGCCGGTACGCCACCGTGGTCCACCCCACGGCGGCGCTCTCCGGCTCCTCGGTCCTCGGGCCGGGCACGGTCCTGCTCGCGCACTGCGTGCTGACGGCGGCGGTACGGGTGGGGGCCCACGTGGCGGTCATGCCGCACGTGGTCCTCACGCACGACGACGAGGTCGGGGACTTCGCGACCCTGGCCTCCGGGGTCCGCCTCGGCGGCGGGGTACGGCTGGGGCGCGGTGCCTACGTGGGCGCCGGAGCCCTGGTCAGGGAGTACACGGCGGTCGGTGCCTGGTCGCTGACCGGAATGGGAAGCACGGTCCTGGCCGACGTGCCGGCCGGCGAGGTGTGGGCGGGAAGTCCCGCCCGCCGGCTGCGCGAGGCGGGGGGCCCGGCGCTCGAAGAGCTGCGGGCCGATGAGTCGGAGACCGGCCGGAGGCCGGAGACACGGATGGGGAGCACAACCGCATGAACCAGATACCGCTCGTCGACCTGAAGGCCGCGCACGCCGAGGTCGCGGACGAATTACGTGCGGGATTCGACCGCGTGCTGGCCGACACCGCCTTCATCGGCGGCGAGGAGGTACGGGCCTTCGAGCGCGAGTACGCGGCCTTCGCCGGGGTCGGACACTGCGTCGGCGTGGCCAACGGCACCGACGCGCTCGAACTGGCCCTGCGGGCGAGCGGAGTGGGCGTCGGCGACGAGGTCGTGCTGCCCGCGAACACGTTCATCGCCACCGCCGGCGCCGTCGCCCGGATCGGCGCCCGGCCCGTCCTGGCCGACTGCCTCCCCGACAGCCTGCTGCTCGACCCGCAGGCCGCGCTCGACGCGGTCACCAAGGCCACCCGCGCGGTGGTCCCGGTCCACCTCTACGGGCAGTGCGCCGACACCACCGCGCTCGCCGCGGGCCTGCCCCCGTACGCCAAGCTCGTCGAGGACGCCGCGCAGAGCCAGGGAGCCTCCCGGGAGGGCCGCACCCCGGGCAGCGGGGGGATCGCCGCGACCAGCTTCTACCCGGGCAAGAACCTGGGCGCCTACGGGGACGCCGGCGCGGTGGTGACCGACGACGAGGAGGCCGCCGACCTGGTCCGGGCGCTGGCCAACCACGGCGGCGTCGCCAAGTACCGGCACGACGTGGCCGGTTTCAACAGCAGGCTCGACGGTCTGCAGGCCGTCGTGCTGCGGGCCAAGCTGGCCCGGCTCGCCGAGGGCAACGAGGCCCGCCGGGCCGCCGCCGCCCGCTACGACGGGCTGCTGGCGGACCTGGCGGCCACGGGACGCCTCACCCTGCCGGTCACGGCTCCGGGCAACGTCCACGTATGGCACCTGTACGTCATCCGGGTCAGCGGCGCGGACCGCGACGCGGTCGTCGGCAAGCTCAACGCGGAGGGCATCGGCGCCGGCGTGCACTATCCGGCCCCGGTCCACCTCACCCCGGCCTTCGCCCACCTCGGACACGGCCGCGGGGCCTTCCCGCACGCCGAGCTGGCCGCCGACCGGATGCTCTCCCTCCCGCTCTTCCCCCAGATCACCGCCGCCCAACAGCAGCGGGTCGTGGACGCGCTCTCAGCAGCGCTGCGCTGACGCCCCGGCGTCGAATCACAAAGCCCCTCCCAAATGAGGTTCGGATGAACAGACGGACAAGGCTGCTGCGGTACGGGCTCTTCACCGTGGTGGCAGCGCTGATGGCGGCGGCGCTGCCGCCATCGGTGGCGGTCGCGGCGGACCCGTGCGGTCCCGGCTCCAACGCGATCGTGTGCGAGAACTCGAAGGCGGGCACACCGATGTCCGACTGGTTCGCACCCAGCGCCTACGGCGACATCAAGGGTTTCCCGGCCAAGGAGAGCGTGCAGGCGGGCGAGACCCTGCAGTTCAAGATCCAGTCGCCGACGGCGTACAAGGTGTCGGTCTACCGGCTCGGCCACTACGGGGGTGACGGGGCCCGCCTGATGTCGACCCCCGCCCAGGCCGCGCAGACGTACCCGGCGAACTTCGCGCAGGGGGGCAACCCGCAGAGCTGCACCACCAAGCCCTCCACCGGCCTGGTCGACTGCGGCAACTGGCCGGTCACCGCCACCTGGACGGTGCCCTCCGACGCCGTCTCCGGCCTCTACATAGCCAACTTCGACCAGGCGGACGGCAACGGGGTCATGCCCTACCCGTTCGTGGTCCGCAACGACGCCAGCCACTCCGACATCGTCGTGCAGACCAGCGACCAGACCTGGCAGGCGTACAACAACTACGGCGGCCAGGACCTGTACGACGGCGGCGGTCCCGCCCCCGACGGCCGCGCCTACGAGGTCAGTTACAACCGGCCGATGGACATCGGCGGGGAGAACGGGATCTACGGCTCCGAGTACCAGATGGTCGCCTGGCTGGAGCGCAACGGGTACGACGTCAGCTACATGTCCGGCATCGACATGTCGACCAAGGGCGCGACCCAGCTGCAGAACCACAAGGTCTTCATGTCCTCCGGGCACGACGAGTACTGGACCCAGGACCAGTTCACCAACGCCCTGAACGCACGGCACGCGGGCGTCAACCAGACGTACTTCGCCGGCAACGAGGTCTTCTGGAAGACCCGTCTGACCCCCAGCATCGACGGGGCCAACACGGCCAACCGGACCCTGGTCTGCTACAAGGAGACCAAGCTCTCCTTCCCGCAGCCCAACGGCATCCCCGACCCGAGCGGGATCTGGACGGGCACCTTCATGGACCCGGCCAGCGCCACGAACGGCCGGCCCTACCAGCCGCAGAACCAGGTCACCGGCTCGCTGTTCAGCGTGAACGGCTACCGGAGCGACGCGATCACCGTCCCCGGCGCCTACGCCAAGATGCGGCTGTGGCGGAACACCACCGTCGCGAACCTGACCCCCTCCCAGACCGCCACCTTCCCCGTCGGCACCCTCGGCTACGAGTGGGACAGCGACGTGGAGGACGCGGCGCGCCCGGCCGGGCAGATCGCGATGTCCTCCACCACGGTGGACATCACCGACGGCAAGTACCGCCTCGACTACGGGAACACGTACGGCAACGGGACCGCGACGCACAGCCTGGTCGCCTTCCGGGACCAGACCTCGGGCGCCCTGGTCTTCGGATCCGGCACCGTGCAGTGGTCCTGGGGCCTGACCAACATGCCGACCGGAAATCCGGACGACGCGGTGGTCACCGAGGACAAGCGCATGCAGCAGGCGACGGTGAACATCTTCGCCGACATGGGGGTCCAGCCCAAGTCCCTGCAGAGCAACCTGCTCGCGGCCACCGCCTCCACGGACACCACCGGCCCGGTCATCACCGTGACCAGCCCCGCGGCGAACGCCACGGTGCCCGCCCTGCGGCCGGTGACCATCACGGGCACCGCCGCCGACAGCGGCGGCGGAGTCGTGGCCCGCGTGGAGGTCTCCACCGACGGCGGCACCACCTGGAAGGCCACCACGGGCGTCGCGTCCTGGAGCTACAAGTGGACCCCGACCACCCCCGGTTCCGCGCAGATCAAGGTCCGCGCGGTGGACGACAGCGTCAACATCGGCGCCACCACCACCGTGCCGCTGACCGTGGGACCCCAGCAGTGCCCCTGCACCGTCTGGCCCGCCGCGGCCGTGCCGGGCACCGTCAACGCCGGTGACGGCAGCGCCGTGGAACTCGGCGTGAAGATCCGCTCCTCGGTGCCCGGATCGATCACGGGCGTCCGCTTCTACAAGTCCCCGGCCAACACCGGCACCCACACGGGCAGCCTGTGGAGCAGCACCGGCCAGCGCCTGGCCACGGGCACCTTCACCAACGAGACGGCGTCGGGCTGGCAGCAGCTCAACTTCTCCTCACCGATCCCCGTCAAGGCCAACACCACCTACATCGCCTCCTACTTCGCCCCCAACGGCGGATACTCCTTCGACACCACCTTCGCCTCGGCGGGCGCCGGGCTGGCCCCCTTCACCGCCCTGAAGAGCGGCATCGACGGAGGCAACGGCGTCTACCGCTACAGCGGCACCGGCGGGTTCCCGTCCACCGCCTCCTCCGGCAGCAACTACTGGGTGGACGCGGTCCTGGACACCGCCACCGCGAGCACCACGCCTCCGACCGTCACCTCGACCAGCCCGCAGTCCGCGGCCACCGGCACCGCGATCACCGCGACGGTGAAGGCCACCTTCAACTCGGCCGTGGACGCCGACACCCTGGTGTTCACCGTCAAGGGCCCCGGCGGCGTCACCGTCCCCGGCAGCAAGGTCCTCGACGTGTCCAACAGCGCCACCTTCACCCCGTCCTCCGAACTGGCGCTCAACACGACCTACACGGCATCGGTGCAAGTGGCCGACCTGTGGGGCAACGCCATGGCCGCGCCGGTCACCTGGACCTTCACCACCAGCGCGAGCCCGCCGGCGGTGAACTGCCCCTGCACCCTGTGGGGTCCGAACGCCACCCCGACCACCGCCAACGTCGGCGACGACACCAACTCCGTGGAACTGGGCACCCGTTTCCAGTCCTCGGTCGGCGGCTACGTCACGGGCGTCACCTTCTACAAGGGCCCCGGGAACACCGGCACGCACACCGGCAGCCTCTGGGCGGCCGACGGCACGCTCCTGGCCACCGGAACCTTCGGCAGCGAAACCCTCTCCGGCTGGCAGCAGCTGCACTTCGCGACCCCGGTCGCCATCACCGCGAACACCGAGTACGTGGCCTCGTACCACGCGCCGAACGGCAAGTACTCCGTGGACGGCGGCTACTTCAGCGGCGCGCACCGCTCCTATCCGCTGGTGGCCCCGGCCGACGGCGGCGGCGCGGGTACCGGCAACGGCCTCTACAAGTACGGGTCGGCCACGGTCTTCCCGAACAACACCTTCGGATCGGTGAACTACTGGGTCGGCCCGGTCTTCACCACCACGGCCCCCGCCCCGCTCGCGGCGGGATCCACGGAGGTGTCCGGCCAGTGAGCACGGTCAGCGTGGTGATCCCCTGCTACAAGTACGGCCACTTCCTGGCCGACTGCGTCAAGAGCGTCCTGGACGAACAGGAAGGCGTCGACGTACGGGTACTGATCATCGACGACGCCTCCCCCGACGACTCCGCGGAGGTCGCGCGCGCCCTCGCGGCGGCCGACCCCCGGATCGAGGTCCGGGTCCACGAGAAGAACCAGGGCCACATCGCCACCTACAACGAGGGCCTGCTCGAGTGGGCGGACGGGGACTACGTCGCCCTGCTCTCCGCCGACGACCGGCTGGTCCCCGGCGCCCTGGTGCGCGCCGCGGCCCTGCTCGACGCCCACCCGGAAGCCGGCTTCGCCTACGGCAGGCCGCTGCGGTTCCAGCACGGCGGACCGCTGCCCGCGGCCCGCACCCGGTCCACCGGCTCGGTGGTCTACCCCGGGCGGTGGTGGCTGGAGCGGCGCTTCCGGGAGGGCACCGGGTGCATCACCTCACCCGAGGTGGTCGTGCGCACCAGCCTCCAGCGCAAGGTCGGGGGCTACGACCCGGAGCTTCCGCACGCCGGGGACATCGAAATGTGGATGCGGCTCGCGGCCCACGCCGACGTGGGCTACGTCCGGGGGGCCGACCAGGCCTTCTACCGGGTCCACGGCAACAACATGTCCACCACGGACTTCGGTGGGCAGCTCGACGACCTCCGTCAGCGCCTCGTCGCCTTCGACTCGGTGCTGGAGAAGTGCGGCGGACTGCTCCCGGAGGCGGGCCGGCTGTCGACGGCGGCCCGCACCCGGCTGGCCCGGTACGCCCTGCGGCGTGCCTACCGGGCCTACGACCGCGGGCGCACCGCGGTGGTCCCGGTCGAGGAGCTGGAGGCCTTCGCCGCCGAGTGCCTGCCCGGGTACACCTCGCTCGCGGAGTACGGGGCCCTGCGCCGGCGCCGCCGGATCGGGGCCCGCACGATGCCGTACCTCCAGCCGCTCGTGCTGTCGGCCGTCGCCGACCGGGGGCGCGAATGGCTCTGGTGGCAGTCCTGGAAGCGCCGAGGGATCTGATGACACCGCACCACCGCCCCGAACCAGGGGCGTTGGCGGACGGGCGGCCCGCTGTCTCAGCGGGCCGCCGCGGCCGCCGGCACGGGGCTCCCGTCCCGCTCCGACCTGCTGCCCCCGGCGCCGGCGCGAACGCGCCGGCGCCGGGCGCGGCCCGCCAGGAACTGATCGGTCCACAGTGCGCAGGCCACCCCGGTGACCAGGGCCAGGAGGGCCGTCCCGGCCAGTCCGCGGCTCTTGGTCCCGAGCTGTGCCACCGCGGACGGCGGTACGAGCAGCGTGACGCTCATCCGGCCCGCCGCCGGGATCTTCTGCTCGGCCTGCATGTCCGCGAGGTGCTTCCCGTAGACCTCGACGACCTTCAGCACGGAACGGTCGGCCGTCGCCGGATCCGTGTGTTCCGCCTGGATCTGCAGGGAGGGGATCAGATAGCGCGGGGTGACGCTCGTGCCGCTGTTGCGCGGGATCAGCCGGTAGCTGCCCGCCACCCCGGCGGCCCGCAGTTCGGCCTCCCCGTCGGAGGAGTCCAACTGCTGTACGGCGGCCAGGGAAACGGCGGCCAGCGGCGGCTGCAGATTGGCGAGCTGGTTCGGCTGGTTGCCGGTCACCGGCGGCTTGAGCACCACGATCGCGGTGCTCACGTACGTCGTGGTGGGCCGGAGCACCTGGAGCGCCCCGGCGGCCGCGAGCACTGCCGCCAGGACCAGCACGTACCAGCGCCGGAGCAACGTGCGGAACAGCTCACCAGGCGACACAGGATTCCTTCCGTCGTGTTCGATCTTCCCAGGACGCCGGGCAACACGCCAACGGTTCCCGGGCAGTTGCGAGGGAGCGTTCGTGAACATCGGTGAGATAGGAGCGGTACTGCGGCGCCGCTGGTACGTCATGGCGCCCCTGACGCTGTGCGGTGTCCTCGCGGGCGCGCAGCTGTACCAGTCGGTCCCGGTGTCCTACCAGTCCCAGAGCTCGGTGGCCCTGCTCGACTCCACGGCCGTCGCCGAACTGGCACCCGCCTTCGGCAACCCCATCGCGAACGCGGGCGGTTCGCTCGTCGTGACCGCCGACGTGCTCATCAGGACGCTGTCGGGCGCCGACGCGGCGCGGGACCTGCACGGCATCGGGGTGACCGACCCCTACACGGTCGGCTTCGCCGCGAACGCCTCGGGGCCGATGCTCACGCTGACCGTCACGGGCACCAACCGGGAGAAGGTGCTCAAGGAGACCAGGTTGCTCACGGACTTCGCCGGGGAGCAGCTCAACGCGCTCCAGGCGGCGGCCAAGGTGCAGCCCGCGTACTTCGTGCAGACCGCCCCCGTGGTGCTGCCGCAGACCCCGAAACCACAGCTCAAGACCCGCTACCAGCAGGTCCTGGCCGTACTCATCGCCGGCCTGGTCGCCGGATTCACGGCCTCCTTCGTCCTGGAGAGCCTGCTGGCGGGCCGCCGCCGACGGCGCGAGGCCGCCGAGGCCGCCGCCGGGACGGCCGCCCCGCGCGTGCGCCGGCGGACCCGCCACCGGGAGCTGGACGCCACCGCGCTGCTCACCGGCTATCTGGGGCTGGCCTTCTTCATCCCCTCGAACCTGACCCTGCCGGGCCTCGGCGGCGTGGGCACGCCGGCCAACGTCTTCGCGCTCCTGGCCCTGTTCTGGTACCTGGCGACCTGGCTGACCGGCCGGATCAGAGCGGCCCCCGGCACCCGGCTGCCCCGGGTCGTGATGTGGCTGCTCGCCGTCTCGGTGCTGGCCTCGTACCTGGCGAACGCCTCCCGGGGCAGTTCGCACAAGGAGGTGCTGGGCGCCGACCGCGGGCTGATCGGGCTCCTGGTCTGGGTATCGCTGGTGGTGCTGATCTCCGCCGGGATCCAGGACCGGACACGCCTGGACGTGCTGCTGCGGCGAGCCGTCGTGATGGGGGCGGTGGTCGCCGCCATCGGCTACTACGACTTCTTCACCGCGACGAACATCGCCGAGAAGATCAGCATCCCCGGGCTCCAGTCGAGCGTCGCGCAGATCACCACCCTGGACCGGGGCGCGTTCACCAGGCCGCGGTCGACCACCGCGCAGCCGCTGGAGTTCGGCGGCATGCTCGCCCTGCTGCTGCCCTTCGCGATCCAGCAGGCCTTCGATCCGGCCCGGGCCCAGCTGACCCGCTGGCGCCGCTGGGCTCCCGTGGCGCTGATGGGCGGCGCCCTGCCGCTGACGGTGTCACGGACCTCCATCATCGGCGCCCTCATCGTGGTGCTGGTGATGGTGCCCCGGTGGAAGCCGCAGCGCCGCTGGACCACCTTCGGCCTGCTGCTCGGCTCGGTGGCCGTCTTCAAGGTCCTCGTCCCCGGCCTGATCGGCACGATCACCACGCTCTTCGCGTCCTTCGTGTCGAACTCCGACAGCAGCACCCAGGCCCGCACCGTGAAGTACAGCGCGATCGTGCCCTATCTGGAGGAACGCCCGCTGTTCGGCCGGGGCCTGGGCACCTTCACCCCGGACCTCTACTTCTTCACCGACAACCAGTACATGCTGACCCTGGCGGAGATGGGCCTGCTGGGTCTGCTCGCGCTCCTGGCGCTGTTCCTCACCGGAATCCACCAGGGCGGCGCCATCCGCCGTCTCGCCGCCGACGAGTCCGACCGGGAGCTCGGCCAGGCGTTCTTCGCCTCGGCCCTCGTCGGCCTGGTCAGCGCGGCCACCTTCGACGCCCTCAGCTTCCCGATGTTCGCCGGGATGTTCTTCCTGACGATCGCCGCCGGAGGCAGCTACCTCGGCTTCATCCGGCGCGCCGCGCCCGAGCCCCGAAACGTGGAGTCCCCGTGTCGTCCGACAGCACAGCTTCAACCGGCCCCGTAGCCGTCCTCGTCGTCACCTGGAACAGCGCCCGGGTGATACCCGAGTTCCTCGCCTCCCTGCCGGAGGGCATGGCCGGCGTCGACTGGCGGCTCGTCGTCGCCGACAACGACTCCGCCGACGGCACCGTGGACCTCGTCCGGTCGCTGGCTCCGCAGGCCACCGTCGTCGAGACCGGCCGCAACGCGGGCTACGCGGCCGGGGTGAACGCCGCCCTGGCGGCCGCCGCCGGATGGGACGGCGGCTTCCGCGCCGCCCTGGTGTGCAATCCGGACATCCGGATGCGCAGGGGGTGCGCGGAACTCCTCGTCGGCGCGCTCGGCGATCCCGTCAACGGCGGGGACGGAGGGGACGGCGGGAGCCGGGTGGGGATCAGCGTCCCGCTGCTGTACGAGGAGGACGGGACGCTCCACTACTCGCTGCGCCGGGAGTCCCGGGTGACCCGCGCCCTGGGCGAGGCCGTGATCGGCAACCGCCGGGCGGGGCGCTTCCCGCGCTGGAGCGAGCTGGTCACCGATCCCGCGGCGTACGGGCGCAGGACGGTCGCCGACTGGGCGACCGGCGCCCTGATGGCGCTCTCCCGGGAGTGCCTGGAGGTCTGCGGAGCCTGGGACGAATCGTTCTTCCTGTACTCGGAGGAGACCGAGTACTGCCTGCGGGCCGGCGACCACGGCTTCGCCACCCGGCTCGAACCGGCGGCCTCGGCCGTCCACCTCGGCGGGGACTCGCAGGTCTCCCCGCGGCTGTGGACCCTGCTGACCCTCAACCGCGTACGCCTCTACGGCCGCCGCCACTCGGCGCCCGCCACCGCGGCGTTCCGCGCGGCCGTGCTGCTACGGGAGACCTCCCGGGCGGCGCTCGGCCGCCCGGCGAACCGGGCCGCGGCCCGCGCCCTGGCCAGCCGCACCGCCCTGCGCGCGACCCCGGGGCCCTGAGCCTTCCTAGGCGACGGGGGACGGGCCGGTGGGCGCCGGTCCGTCCCAGGCGGTGTAGAAGCTCTCCGGGTTGACCAGGTACCGGACGGTGGGGCGGGGCAGGTGGCGGACCTCGTGGCTCCGGCTGTAGCGGCGTACGAGCTCCCAGTCCTCGCGGGGCAGCACCTCGGGCGTGCGCCGCAGGCGGCTGAAGTACAGGGCCGGGGTGCGGCGCGCCACGAAGGCGTTGGTGTCGAGGAAGGCCTCGTGCGCGCAGCGGCGCCGGTCGAAGGGCACCGACAGCACGTCCCGCTGGGTGCCGTCGGGGAGCATCCTGCGCAGCGCCGTATACACCGCGTCCGGTCCGCCCGGCGACTCCAGGACCGTCAGGGCCTGCTCCAGATGGTCCGGCTCCCACAGGTTGTCGTCGTCCAGGAAGGCCACGTACCGCGAGCGGCTCAGCCGTATCCCCACATTGCGCACCACGCCTGCGGTGGCCGTGTTCCGTGCCAGCGAGACGGCGAATAGCCTTGGATCCGGCGGGAGTTCGGGCAGTCCAGCGCCGTCGTCCACCACGATGACCACCTGGTCGGTCACGGTCTGCGCCAGGGCCGAGCGCACGGCCGCGCGCAGGGCCTCGGGACGGCGGTGGGTGGCGATCACGGTGGCCACCAGGGCGGACGGCGGCCGCTCCAGGAGCGAGCCCAGCCGCCCGGTCTCCGCGTTCTCGAAGCGGCGCAGCCGCAGGGCGGAGGGGGCCAGCAGCAGCTTGTTCCTGGCCTCGAAGAGCACCAGCCAGCCGAAGGCCCGCTTGAGCAGCTCCCAGGGGGCCCGGGCGATGCGGCGCATGTCATGTCCTCTCGGTGGTCAGGGGGAGGGCTCGGGTACGACGGGACGCCCGTCCGACATGCGGTTGCCGCGCCACACGTTCCCCGCGCCGCCCGCGTTCCACGCGGCGACCGCCCCGTACAGCCCGCTCTTGGGGTGGTACTGGGTGGAGAACACGTTGTCCGTGACCTGGATGCCGGTGGCCCCCGGACCGCCGCCGTAGAGCGCGTACGCCCCTCCGGCCAGCCAGTTGTTGTCGACGATCACGTTGGAGACCACGCCGGTGTCGGCGAAGAGCCCGAGCGCCGCGCTGGCGCCCTTGTCGATCGGGACGGAGTTCAGCAGCGTGTTGTGGCGGACCGTCAGCCGGCCCTTGTTGCCGCCGCCGCTGATCACGGCGTCGGTGTGCTGCCACTCCCCGCCCAGGTTCCGGAAGGCGACGATGTCGTGCACGTAGTTGTCGTGCAGATCGCCCTGGCCCATGGACAGGGCGTTGCCGAACACCGAGACGTCGCACCAGCCGACCTCGACCGAACTCTCACCCATGTTGGACACCGCGTAGTTGACGCCGCCGTTGTCGGGGCCCTTGCCGGGTACGGCGGTGATCGTGGTGTGCAGGACCCGCAGGCCCTTGAAGCCCGGACGGAGGTTGACGCCCCACCAGTTGGTCGAGGTGATCCGGCTGTCGATGATCGTGACGTTGTCGGCGTAGACGTCCAGCGAACCGCGGATGTCCCAGCCCTTGATGACCGTGCCGTTGGTCTTGATCGACATGTTCCCCGTGTCGTGCCGCTCCAGCGCGATCCGCGGGCCGGTGGAGCGCGCGTCGGGGAAGCCGCAGGCGCCGGGCGAGGCGCCGGTGCAAGCGGGGCCCGGTGCGGGTTCCGGCGGTGCGCTGCTGCCCGGCGGGGCGGTGGGCGAGGGGGAGGGGGAGGCCGGGCTCGCGGACGGGCTCGGACTGCCGGACGGGGAAGGCGAGACGGAGGGCGCCACGGGCACGGGCAGGGGGAGGGGCTTCTCCTCGCCGGGGCATTCGAGGGCGCTCTCCGGGCAGGAATCGGCCGCCGACTCGCTGCGGCCCGTCCGCTCGGCCTGGTACAGGGTCAGGGCGGCGACCGTTAAGAGCCCGGCCAGCAGCCAGGCCCACAAGCGTTTGCGCAGGCGTGCCATGAGTGTCAGTCCTTCATCGTCGTGGCCGCGGCGGCCGGTGCGCTGCCGCGGAGGAACCCGAGGCTGGGCAGGACGCACACGGCGTAGCACAGGGTGGCGGCGGCCCCGGTCGCGAGGAGCGCGAGGACGCCGTCGCCGAGGAGCCGCTCCAGACCGAGGACCACGCCCGCCATCACGGCCCCGCCGAGGAAGGGCCAAGCGCAGGCACGCGCCACGGTACCCAGTCCGACGCCGCCCCGGTGCAGGGCGAAGAGGAACACCGGCACCACGACGGCCCCCGCGACCAGGACGTGGCCCTGGGCCACCCCCTCGATCCCGCCCGCTCCGGCGCCGACCACCAGCACCGGGACCAGGACGGCGAGCCACAGGCCCTGGACCCCGATCAGGGAACGGCGCTGTCCGATGGCCACCAGGCAGTCGTAGGCCAGCTCGCAGCCGATCCGGACCAGTCCGAGCCCCATCAGCCACGGCAGCGCGGCGGCGGCGGGCAGCCAGCGCTCCCCGTAGACCAGCTCCACGATCGGTCCGGCGAGGGCGGACAGCAGCACGCAGAGCGGGACCGTGCCCGTCATCACCACGCCGAGGGCGCGGCCGAAGCCGGCGGCCAGTGCGCCGGGCCCCCCTCCGGCGCCGCTGTCGGCCAGCCGGGAGAAGCCGGCGAAGGACACCCGGCGGGCCGCCTCGGAGATGATCCGTACGGGCCAGCCGGAGATGTTGAAGGCGAGCACGTAGAAGCCGAGGGCCAGCTGGTCGAGGGAGGAACCCACCACCATGGTGTCCACGTTGACGACGCCGAGCGCGAGCATGCTGGCCCCGGCGAGCGGGAGGCCGAAGCGCAGCAGGGCACGGGCCTGCTCCCGGTCCCAGCCGAACCGCAGGGTGCCGGGCGCGGCCAGGCAGCAGCCGATGAGCGCGGCCACGTTGCCCGCGACGGAGCCCCAGGCGAAGCTCATCGCACCCCAGCCCTGAACGGCGAGCAGCAGGGTCACCGCGGTGCTGAGGACGAAGTTGACGGCGTCGATGGCCATCCGGCGGCCCTGCTGGAACTCCCGGGTGAGGAAGCCGGCGGGCACCTGCGAGAGCCCGTCGAGGACCACGCACACGCACATCACGCGCAGCACGCCGGAGGCCTCGGGGGAGCCGAGCACGCGGGCCACCAGGGGGGCCGCCGCGAACAGGCCCGCGTACAGCAGCAGGCTGGAGGCGGCGCTCAGGGTGAGGACCGTCGGGGCGAAGCGGCGGGGGTCGCCCTCCCAGCGCACGATGGCCAGGGAGACCCCGAGCTCGTTCGCGGAGAGCAGGACCAGCAGGACCGTCTGGGCGATGCCGTAGACGCCCCAGGCCTCGGGACCGAGGAAGAAGCGGGCGAGGATGATGCCGGTGACGAAGTTGCCCAGGCGCATCACCATGGTGTTGACCAGGCTCCACCGGGCGGCGGATCCCACCTTGCGCCCCAGGGAAGGGGCCTCGGGCGGCGCGCCGCCGGGCGGGACCTCGGGCGGATCCTGGGTGCCCGTGTCCGTGGTGGGGGCGGTCACTGCGGTGCTTTGGAGCGGAAGGCCGACGAGGGCAGGACCTTGAGCGCCATCGTGGCCGTGGGGTCGACGGCGCCGGTGTGATCGTCGAAACCGGCGTGATGGTCGGAACCGGAACCGGAACCGGAACCCGGGCCGCGGTCCTCGGGAGGATCCTGGTCGGCTGCCACGGGCTTGCGCCGACCGGTCTTGCCGGCCTTGCGGCGCTTGGCCTCGACGAAGAAGGTGGCCACCAGGCTGAGTACGAAGCCCAGCGCCGCGGCCATGACCAGGTACTGGAGCCGGGTCTTCGTCTGCGCCTCGGGCTTCTGCGGCGGCACGATCGTCGCCATCCGGATCATCGCCTCGGGGGTCACCGACTGCTGCGCCTGGAACTCCAGGAGGCGCTTCTCGGCGTACGCGGTGAAGAGCTTGTCGGAGTTCAGGACGGCGGCCGGGTCGGTGCCGGTGACGCTCAGCCACATGAAGGGCCCCTGGGCGTTGTCGGCGATCTTCGCCTCGTACACGCCGGTGAGTCCCTGGGCCCTGAGGTCGGCCTTGGAATCGTCGGAGTTCAAGTTGCGGGCCAGCCCGTCGGCCATGCCGGTGAGCGAGGCCTGGGTGCTCAGGAAGGGGTTGCCGTCGAAGGCGACCGTGGCCTTCTTCGAGTTCAGGAGGGTCACGGTGCTCTGCGACCGGTACTCCACCGGGACCAGCAGGTACACGCCGGTGATGAGCGCGGCCGTGAGCAGCAGCCCGGGCAGCAGCACGTACCAGCGCCTGCGCATGACCCGCCAGATCTCCGCGAGGTCCATCAGCCTTCTTTCGATCCAGGTGGAACAGGGGTGGAAACGGTGCTGTGGCCGGAAGGGGGCGCCGCGACCCGGCGGTCCCTTCCGGCCACGGCGTTAGACGACGGGCGCGGCGCCCGGGACGAGGTCGGTGGGCCGATGCCGGGTCGCCGCGCTCCCGCCGTCCAGCAGTACTTGCGCGATGCGCTCGCTCGCGCGGCCGTCCCACAGCTCGGGGCAGCGGGGCGCGGGCGGATCGTCGAGCACCCGGTGCACGGTGGCCGTGATGCGGTCCGGGTCGGTGCCCGCCAGGACGTTGGTGCCCTGCTCGACGGTGATCGGGCGCTCGGTGTTCTCCCGGAGGGTCACACAGGGCACGCCGAGCGCGGTGGTCTCCTCCTGGATGCCCCCGGAGTCGGTGAGCACCACGCGGGCGGAGTCCTGCAGGGCGATGAAATCGAGGTATCCGGCGGGCGGCACCAGCCGGATGCCGCCGGGGACGCCGATCTCCGCCAGCCGCTCGGCGGCCCGCGGATGCACGGGCAGCACCAGGGGGACGCGGCCCGCGATCTCGCCCAGCGCCTTCAGCAGGCCGCGCAGGGCGTCCGGATCGTCCACGTTGGCCGGCCGGTGCAGGGTGACCAGGCCGTATCCGCCGCGGGTGAGCCCGTAGCGGTCGAGGACGTCGGAATCCCGGGCCCGGTCCAGGTTGGCGAACAGGGTGTCGATCATGACGTTGCCCACGACGTGGATCTGGTCCTCCCGGTACCCCTCCGCCCGCAGGTTCGCGTCGGCGTCGGGGGAGGGGGCCAGCAGGTAGTCGCTGATCCGGTCGGTGGCGACCCGGTTGACCTCCTCGGGCATGCTCCAGTCCCGGCTGCGCAGTCCCGCCTCCACGTGGGCCAGCAGCGGCCCGGCCTTCGCGGTGACCAGGGCGCAGGCCAGGGTGGAGTTGATGTCCCCGACCACCACGACCGCGTCCGGGACCAGCTCGTCGAGCAGCGGCTCGAAGGCCTCCATCACCCGGCCGGTCTGCTGGGCGTGGCTGCCGGACCCGGCTCCCAGATAGCGGTCGGGGGAGCGGATGCCGAGGTCGCGGAAGAAGACGTCGTTCATGGACTCGTCGTAGTGCTGGCCGGTGTGGACGAGGACGACCTCGGCGCCGCGGCCCTCCAGGGCGTCCATCACCGGCTTGATCTTCATGTAGTTGGGCCGGGCCCCGGCCACACAGATGATTCTGGGCATGGAGTCAGAGCACCTCCACCGTGGGTCCCGACAGCCGGTTGCGGCAGTCGAGGATCAGCGAGGCGTGCTCGGTGATCATGGAGTAGTCGAAGGAGTCGTGGTCCGTGAGCAGGACGACCACGTCGGCGGCGGCCAGCTCCTTGCGGGTCGGCTCCACCCGCGAGAGGCGGGCGTCGACCTTGATGCTCTCCACCACGTGGGGGTCGGCCGCGCGCACCTTGGCGCCCATGTCCAGGAGCAGCTGCGAGACGCGCACCGCGGGAGACTCCCGGGCGTCGCCGGTGTTCTTCTTGTACGCCAGTCCCAGGAGCAGGATCCGGGAGCCGTTGACCGAGCGGCGCTTGGCGTTGAGCGCGTCCATGACGCGGCGCGCCACGTACTCGGGCATGTGGCTGTTGATGTCGTTGGCCAGCTCCACGAAGCGGAAGTTCTGGCCCAGTTCGCGCTGGACCCGCCACGACAGGTACGAGGGGTCGATGGGCAGGCAGTGACCGCCGACGCCGGGTCCCGGAGTGAACTTCATGAAGCCGAACGGCTTGCTGGAGGCGGCCTCGATGGTCTGCCACACGTCGATGTCGAGGTGGCGGGCGAACATGGCTATCTCGTTGACCAGGGCGATGTTCACGTGCCGGAAGGTGTTCTCCAGCAGCTTCGCCAGCTCGGCCTCCTTGGGGGAGCGCACCGGCACCGTGGTGTCGACGAGGCCCGCGTAGAAGGTCTCCACGGCCTTGAGGGAGAGGGCGTTGACGCCGGAGACCACCTTCGGCGTCTGCTGGAAGCCCCACACCTTGTTGCCGGGGTCGATGCGTTCCGGGCTGTAGCCGAGGTGGAAGTCCACGCCGGCCGTGAGGCCCGAACCGTCCTCCAGGATCGGCCCGAACAGCTCCTCGGTGGTGCCCGGATAGGTGGTCGACTCCAGTACGACGGTGGCTCCCGGCCGCAGGAAGCGCGCCAGGGTGTGCGCGGACTCCTCGATGTAGCGCAGGTCGGGGGCGCCGTCCTGCAAGGGGGTCGGGACGGTGACGACCGCGACGTCGAAGCCGCCGCAGTCCCGGGCCTGGTCGCTGGCCTGGTACGTGCCCAGTTCCAGCGCCTTGCTCAGCCGCGCGGAGGAGACGTCCTCCACGAACGACTCGCCGGCGGCGAGGCTCTTGACCCGCCGCGCGTCCACGTCGAAGCCGACCACCTGGTGTCCGACCTCGGCGGCCCTGATGGCCAGCGGAAGGCCGACGTATCCCTGTCCCACGACGACGACGCGCATCAGTGACTCCTGTTCGCGGAACCGGAAGGCGGTGTGGACGGTGTGCGGCGGATGAGTTCCCGGACCGTCATGAGGAGGAAGGCAGCGTTGGTGGTGAGGTAGCGCTTGCCCAGGCGGCGCGGTTCCTGGAGGGTCCGGTAGAACCATTCGAGCCCCATCCGCTGCCAGAGCAGGGGGGCGCGCTTGGTGATGCCGGCCAGGATGTCGAAGGAGCCGCCCACGCCGTGCACCACGTGGGCGCCGGTGCGCTTGCCGTAGCCGGCGGTGAAGATCTCCTTCTTGGGCGAGGTCATGCCGAGGAACAGCATGCGGGCCCCGCTCCCGGCCACCGCGTCGGCGATCTCGCCCTGTTCGGAGTCCTCGAAGTAGCCGTTGCGGCTCCCGGCCACCCGCAGGGCGGGGAACCGTTCGGAGATCCGCCCGAGCATGAGGTCCAGGACGTCCTGCCGGGCGCCGAGCAGGTAGACGGGGACCTCGGCGGACTCCGCCGCGGCCAGCAGCCGCATGAACAGGTCGATTCCCGCGACCCGTTCGGGCAGCCGGACCCCGAGGACGCGACCGGCCCAGACCACGGCCTGGCCGTCGGCCAGGACGAGGTCGCAGCCGGCGACCGCCGCGGCGAGGCGGGGGTCGCGGCGCATGTTCACCAGCTTGGCCGCGTTGACCATGCCGATCTCGATCTGCTCACCGCGCCGCACGGCGTCGAGGCAGCGCCGGACCGTCTCGTCCATGGTCAGGGGGTCGAGCGCCACTCCGAAGAGGGACTGTCTGTGGTTCATCTCCCGAGCCCCCCGAGCCAGGCGTGGAGCAGCCAGCCGAACTCGTAGGGCCTGCACTCGCGGTCCACCGCCAGGGGGCGGAAGATCCGGTCGAGCGGGGCCAGCCTGGCCCGCGGGGCGACGCGGGTGGTGAGCCCGCGGGCGGCGCGCACGGCCTTGGCGGGGTCGCCGCGGTAGACCTTGCGCCAGGTGACCCCGAACTCCTCGCGGATCATGGGCTCGCGCGGGGCGCCGTCGGGCCCGCTGATCTCGGGCACCTCCGTCATCCAGCGCAGACCCCGGCGGATCTCCGCGCCGAAGTCGGTGCCGCCCGCCTCGGCCAGGTCGAAGAGGGCCGTCGGTGCCATGGCGTGCTGGTGCACGCTGTAGACGGGGTAGCCCTCCACCACGCCGCCCGTGCGGGCGTCGTAGTGCCACCACCACTGTCCGCCGTCCCCCTGCAGGGCGCAGATCCGGGCGGCGCAGGCGTCGGCGGCCGCGAGGGCCCGCGGATCCGGCGCACTGGCGTGCAGCCGGGCCAGTGCCTGGAGCGGATAGGTCTGGTCGGCGAAGCAGGCCACGTGGGAGCGGTACCCGGGGACCAGCCCGGGCCCGGTGGCGTGCGGGAACAGCGGGCCGTCCCCGATCCGGGCCGCCAGCAGGCGGTCGCGGGCGGCCGCCAGCCGGTACTCGACGTCCACCGAGGTACGGGCCGCGGTGAGGGCGGACAGCACCCAGGCGGCCTCCACCGTGTACTGCGGACGTCCGGGGACGTCCAGTTCGGCCACCCTCGCCACGGCGTCCGCGAGCTTGGGGTGCCCGGTCTCGGCCGCGGCCCAGGTGATGAGCGCGGCGTCGCCGAGGTTGGTCACCGCGGGCAGCCGTTCCACCAGGAGGGCCGTGAACTCCGCGGCGCTGCGGCCGTCGAAGAGGGCGCGCTGGCGTTCCTCGGGGAGGAACCGCGCTCCCAGTGCGGTGATGGCCGCGTACCGGGTGCTGGTACCGCGCCGCTCCATGCGCCTCGCGCCGTCGGGGGAGATCGTCCCCACCCGCGTGAAGACGAAGGTCTCCGCGCCCGGCAGGTACATCTCGGGCAGCCCCGCCTCGGCCAGTGCGAGCAGCCGCTCGGCGAGGGCGTGCAGCGACGGGTCCTCGTGGGCCAGTGCTTCTAATCGTCTGGCGGTCACCGGGTCCCCACCTCGGTTTCCCGCGTGCCCTGCTCGCCCTGTATGTCCGAGCTGTAGCCGTACTGCTCCAACACACCTACCCCCTCTGAAAATCGTTCCTAGGACAGACCCGGCGGTCGTCGTCCGGCGGAGGGGACTGCGCATGACGCTGCGCGTGCCTACGGTGTGATCCCCCCGATGGCACGAGCTGTCCGGGTCGCTGGATCCCCCTCCAGCGAAGCCCCGGATCGGGGCGCGCGCGGACGGTGGCGGACGGGCGCATGGTTCCGCGCCGGCCGTCACCTCGTCTGCGATTGCCCTCGTCGTGTACAACCCCCCACTGAACACAGCCTGTTGCCTGCTCAGATCCCGTGTACAGGGACAAGGTATGCCCAAGGATGTTCATTGATTGTGGTTTTGAGGAAATGCCATTGACCCAAATTGCCGACGTTGCGTCAGGTGCGCTCGGCCAGGGTTCCGTCGGTCTCGTCGTGCAGGGCGCCGGTGCGCGGGCACTCCCAAACGCCCGGCTCGCCGTCGCGTTCGAGCAGGCGGACCCCGGCCCGGCCCACCCAGCCGGTGCGCCGCGCCGGCACCCCGGCCACGAGCGCGAAGTCCGGTACGTCCCGGGATACGACCGCGCCGGCCGCGACCAGGGCCCACCGCCCGATCCGGACCCCCGCGACGCACACCGACCGGGCCCCCAGGGAGGCCCCCTCGGCCACGACGACCCCGGCCGCCTCCCAGTCGCCGCCGCGCTTCTGCCGGCCGTCGGGTTCGACGGCCCGCGGGTAGAAGTCGTTGGTGAGCACCGCGGCCGGGCCGATGAACACCCCGTCGCCGAGCTCGGCGGGCTCGTAGACCAGGGCGTAGTTCTGCAGTTTGACGTTGTTCCCGATCCGTACGCCGGGGCCGACGTACGCCCCGCGTCCCACGATGCAGTCGCGGCCGAGCCTGGCCTCCTCCCGCACCTGCGCCAGATCCCAGATCGTGGTCCCCTCGCCGAGTTCGGCCGTCTCGTCGACCTGGGAGGAGGGTTGAATTCGGACACTCACGGGGCGGTCCCCTTACGGCTCGCGAGGCATTCGGACGTACGTCACAGGGACGCACATCGCATGGATGTACGTCGCATTGAGGTACGGAGGGAGCATATGCGGCATCGGCCGCGCGCACCCCGAAGATCAACCGACTGTTCACGGACTGGACTTGACGGCGCGTCGGCCGCGTTGGCGGCTCCCGGGCGGGGGCGGGCTCCCGGCCGCCTTAAGGTCGCCCGATCGCTTCCTTAAGTGGAACCTAAGGTTCGCCACCGCCGCCCCGAATCGATCAAATGTCCGTTTCTGGGCGGCTAGCGTGCTGCCGCACCCCCGAACTCCCCAGCAATTCAGAGGCAGGCACACGATGGGCAGCACGACCGGTCACCGGCGCAGGACGGGCAAGAAGGCGAAGGCCGCGGGCGGTACGGCGGTGGCGGTGCTGATCGCGGCCGCCGCCTTCGCCTTCACGGGTACGGCCCAGGCCGCCTCGGTCGGCGCGGTGTACACGAAGTCGAGCTCCTGGAGCGGTGGTTACACCGGCACGTACGTGATCACCAACCACACCACCCGGGCACAGACCGGCTGGACCCTGGAGTTCGACCTGCCCACGGGCACGACGATCGCCTCCCTGTGGAACGGCTCGCACACGGTCGGCGGCCGCCACGTCACCGTGAAGCCGGCGGCATGGAACAAGGAGCTGGCCCCGGGAGCCTCCGTCACGATCGGCTTCGTCACGAGCGCGAGCGCCAACGCGGGCAACCCGACGGCCTGCCGGATCAACGGGGCGAAGTGCTCGGCCGACCCGGGCCCGACGCCCCCGCCGGGCGGCCGTCCCACCACCGCCCCGACCGCGGCCCCTTCCGCCGTACCGACGCCCGCGCCGACGGCCGGTACGAGCGCTCCCGCGACCCCCACGGGCCGGCCGACCAAGCCCGCCCCGCCCACCGCGACGGCCACGACCCCGCCCCCGACCGGGAACCCGGCCGCCGGCGCGCGCTTCGCGCCGTACGTGGACACCTCCCTCCACCCGGCCTACGACCTGCTCGACACGGCGGCCAAGACCGGCGTCAAGGAGTTCCACCTCGCCTTCATCACCTCCGGCGGCGGCTGCGCCCCGCTGTGGGGCGGGGTCACCGAGCTCGGAAACGACAAGGTCGCCGCGCAGATCGGCGCCCTGCGGGCCAAGGGTGGCGACGTACGCGTCTCCTTCGGCGGAGCCGCCGGGCACGAGCTGGCCCTGAACTGCGGCTCCGCACAGGAACTCGCCGCCGCCTACGGCAAGGTCATCGACCAGTACCGGCTGACCAAGGTCGACTTCGACATCGAGGGCGCGGCCCTGCCCGACACCGCCGCCAACACCCGCCGCGCACAGGCCATCACCCTGCTGCAGGCCTCCCACCCGGGACTCGACGTGGCCTTCACCCTGCCCGTGATGCCCGAGGGGCTCACGCAGCCGGGCGTGGCCCTGTTGGCGGACGCGAAGAAGGCCGGCGTGCGGATCCACGGCGTCAACATCATGGCCATGGACTACGGACCCGCCTACAGCGGTGACATGGGCCGGTACGCGATCCAGGCCGCCACCGCCACGCAGGCCCAGATCAAGGGCGTACTGGGCCTTTCCGAAGCGGCGGCCTGGAAGACCGTCGCCGTGACGCCGATGATCGGCGTCAATGACGTCACGAGCGAGGTCTTCACCGTCGCCGACGCCACCCAGCTCGTGGACTTCGCGAGCGAGAAGGGAATCGGCAGGCTGGCGATGTGGTCCGCGACCCGCGACCGGCAGTGCGCGGCCGGCGTCGTGAACTACGCGGACGCGACGTGCAGTTCGATCCTCCAGCAGCCCCTGGCCTTCACGAAGGCCTTCGGAGCCCTGCGCTAGTACCGCGGGCGCAGCGCGACCACGGTGTCGCCCGTCAGCAGGTAGACGTGGTCACCGTGGAGCGCGATGCCCGGCCACTCGCGGCGGGCGTTCGCGCTGTCGTCCTGACGCGCCGCGCTCTGCCACAGGAGGTCTCCGCTGCCGGCGGCGAAACAGTGGATACTCCCGTCCGTGCCAGGGACGTGGACCCGCCCGTCGGCCACCCTCAGCGGGATTCTCCCACTACGCGTCCACGCCTTGAGGTACCACGACTCGGCCGTCCAAAGCAGCTCGCCCGTGTCGTCGTCGGCCGCGGTCACCGTTCCGTCCGGGGCCATTCCGTAGTAGGCCCCGCCCGCCTCCACGTACTCCAGGGTGGTGGGCAGGGTCGTGGGCGTCGGGCTTCCCTGCCACGGGGTGTGGAAAATGGTGCCGTCCGCTCTGCGCAGCAGCACCGAGCCCTCCCCGACGGCGAGGAGAACCAAGGCTCCGAAGTCCTTGCCCTGCACCACCCTGCCCTTCTCGCGGGAGTGCTCCCACAGCACGTGGGCGCCGGGTGTGTCCAGGCCGGAGACGCGGAAGACGCGGCCGTAGGAGGCGAGGAGCCGGGAGCCGACGCCCCGGATCCCGTCCTCCTGCCACTTGAGATCGCCCGTCGCCGGGTGCCAGGCGTTGAGGGAGCCCTTGGCGGTGAACGTGACGATCGCGTCGCCGGCGTACACGCCGCCCGCGATCGGATCGGCCGTACCGGGAAGGGTGGACCACAGCCGGGCACCGGTCGCGGTGTTCAGGGCGGCGACATGGCCCCCCTGGCCGGGATCAGCCTCGTCGGCCTCCAGGCAGTAGGCGACGTCGCCCGCGGCGGACAGGCCCAGGAATTCGATGCTCGTCGGGAAGTCGTTCCCCCACAGCCGCTCGCCGGTCCGGGCGTCGAACGCGGCGATCCGCCCGGTACCGGGCAGCGAGGTGCACAACAGGACCGGCCCCGCGGCATGGCAGGCCGTGACGCCCAGGTCCCGAGGGCTCAGCTTCTGCTCCCACACGGCCCATCCGGCCGGCTGCAGGCCGGCGGACCCCTCGTGCGACGGCCGGGGTCTGTTCCCCGCCGGACCTCCCCGGGAGCCGCCCGCCGATCCGGACGGACCGCCGCCCGTCCACGCCCCGCTCCACGCTCCGGTCGCCCACGAGCCGAGGGCTCCCGCTCCGGTCAGCCCGATCACACCCGCGACCAGTGCGCCGCGCCGGGAGAGCAGCCGGCTCCCGCGCGCGGGAGCCGGAGCGGATTCGGCGACGGGCGACGGCGGGCGGGCGCCCCAGTCGCCCTCCGGCACCGCGCGGAAGGCCTCCAGGAGCTCGTCCGGCGTGGGCCGGTCGACCGGGTCCTTCGCCAGACACCACTGGACGAGCTCGCGGACCGTACCCGACAGCTCCGCCACCGCGGCGGGCTCGTGGACCACGTTGTAGGCGGTCATGTAGTGCGACGGGGCATCGAACGGACCGTGCCCGGTGGTCGCGTACACCAGGACGGCACCGAGGGAGAAGACGTCGGAGGCCTGCTTGACCCGGTGCGGAGCGGACAGCTGCTCCGGGGACATGTACGGAGGAGTCCCCAGGATCCTGCCGGTCACGGTGAGGGTCTCGTGGTCGACCGCCCGGGAGATCCCGAAGTCGATGACGCGCGGCCCGTCCTCGGTCAACAGGACGTTGTCCGGCTTGAGATCACGGTGGACGACCCCGACCCGGTGGATGTCGCGCAGCGCCTCGGCGAGCCCGACCGCGAGCCGGCGCAGGGCGGGGCCGCCGAGAGGGCCTCCGTCCCGCACGGTCGCCCCC
The DNA here is from genome assembly GCF_057834385.1 of Streptomyces sp. GL_141. Classification (NCBI taxonomy): domain Bacteria; kingdom Bacillati; phylum Actinomycetota; class Actinomycetes; order Kitasatosporales; family Streptomycetaceae; genus Streptomyces; species Streptomyces sp. GL_141. The sequence goes on along the minus strand of NZ_CM174402.1, from coordinate 237,911 downwards.
AGGGTGGGGCCCGGCACGAACTGGGTGGCCATCCACGGGCGTTCCGCATCGGGGTCGGCGTCCACCACCGGGGCGGTGAAGGCCCCGGAGACCCTCCGTGCCGAGGCCACTTCCTGGCGGAAGCGGATCCGGAACTCCCGGTCGTCGGCGAACTGCTGGTGAACGACCTTGACCGCCACCATCCGCCCGGACTCGATGCTCCGGGCCAGGAACACCGTGCCCATTCCGCCGACGCCGAGCCGGTCCTGCAGCCGGTACCCGCCCACCACGAGCGGATCGGTCTGGTGAAGTCCCACCCCTTGTACCCCTCTGTCCCCCGACCGCCGCATGCGGCTCAGGCCAGAGGTTAACCCCCCTGGTCCGGGACCGGGCCGGGTCGGCTCAGGAGCTCAGGAGCTCGTGAGGACGACCAGGCGCTGGGTCGCGCGGGTCATCGCGACATAGCGGTCGACTGCGCCTTCGACGCCCTCGCCGAAGGTGTCCGGGTCGATGAGGACGACCAGGTCGAACTCGAGTCCCTTCGACAGCGTCGGCGTCAGCACGCGGACGCGTGAGCTCGCCGGGAACCCGCTGTCGTAGGCGCCGTCGGCGGAGATGACGCAGGCGACCCCGTCGGCCTGGGCGTCGAGCCAGTCGCCGAGGACCGCGGCCAGGTCCGCGGTGCGGCCGTGCGCGACGGGGATGCCGCTGCTGCGGACGGACGTCGGCACGTTCGCGTCGGGGAGCACGGCGCGGATGGCCGGCTCGGCCTCGGCCATCACCTCTTCCGGGGTGCGGTAGTTGACGCTCAGCGAGGCCATGGTGATCCGGTCGAGCCCGGCCCGCTCGAGCCGCTCCCGCCACGACTCGGTGAAACCGTGCCGGGCCTGCGCGCGGTCCCCGACGATCGTGAAGCTCCGCGACGGGCAGCGGGCCAGCAGCATCTGCCATTCGGCGTCGGTCAGTTCCTGCGCCTCGTCCACGATGATGTGGGCGAACGGGCCGGCGAGCAGGTCGGGTTCGGCTCCGGGCAGCGCGTCCCCGTCGATCAGGGCGTCCTGCAGATCCCGTCCCCGCAGCATCCCCACCGCGCCCTGGCTCTCGTCGATCTCGGTGTCCTGGAGCAGCCGGTCGATGACCTCGGACCTGCGCGCCCGCTCGGCGGCGACGGCGGCTTCGCGGCGGCGCTCGCGTACGGAGGCCTCGGCGTCGCCGAGCCGCTGCCGGGCCGCGTCCAGGATCGGCAGGTCCGACACCGTCCAGGCCTGGGCGTCGGCGCGCTGCAGCAGGGACACGTCATCGGGTCCGAGCCACGGAGCGCACTTGCGCAGGTAGGCGGGCACCGACCAGAGGTCTCCGACGAGCTCGCCCGCATCGAGCATCGGCCAGGCCCGGTTGAGGGTGGTGATCAGCTCCCGGTCCTGGAGCAGCGAACGGCGCAGCAGGTGGGGGGCGACGTCGGTGTCGTCCTGGTCCATCAGGATCGTGAGGAGCTCCTCCAGGATCTGGTCGCGGGCCTCGTTGTGCGGGGTGCCCGGTTCCACCGCCTCGAACGCGGCCGCCCAGTCGTCGGCGCCGAGCCAGAGGTCCGACCAGTGGCTGGAGACCGTCGTCCCCCGGGTGGGCGGCTCCTCGTAGATGCGCACGGCCGCGTCTACCGCCTTCACCAGGCCGGCGGACGATTTGAGGAGGGCCGTGCGCGGGTCGGCCTCGACCGCGGCGCCGGCTCCCTCGGTGACGAGGTCGCGCAGGGTGCAGGTCTGCACGCCCTCCTCGCCGAGGCTGGGCAGCACGTCCGAGACGTAGGCCAGGTAGGGCCGGCTCGGACCGACGAACAGCACGCCGCCGCGGCGGTGACCCAGCCGGGGGTCGGAGTAGAGCAGGTGCGCGGTGCGGTGCAGGGCGACGACGGTCTTGCCCGTGCCCGGACCGCCGTCCACGACGAGGGCGCCGCGGGATCCGGCCCGGATGATGGCGTCCTGGTCGGTCTGGATGGTGGCGAGCACGTCGCGCATCCGGGCCGACCGGTTGCCGCCCAGGCCGGCGATGAACGCGGACTGGTCGTCGAGCGCGGCGCGCCCTTCGAGTCCGTCCGCGGAGAACACCTCGTCCCAGTAGTCGCTGATCCGCCCGCGGGTCCAGCGGTACCTGCGACGGCTCGCCAGACCCATCGGGACGGCGTGCGTCGCGGCGAAGAAGGGCTCGGCCGCGGGGGAGCGCCAGTCCAGCAGCAGCCGGTTGCCCGCGCTGTCGGTGAGTCCGAGGCGGCCGATGTACACGGGCTCGGAGCCGTCGGCGGGGACGATGTGCCCCAGGCACAGGTCCAGCCCGAAACGGCGCAGGGTGCGCAGCCGGCTGGTCAGACGGTGGATCTCCGTGTCGCGGTCCATGGCCTCGCGGCCGATGCCGCCGGGCGCCTTGCGCGTGACCTCCAGGCGGTCGGACAGTTCGGCGATCGTCTGCTCCAGGCAGTGCGAGACGGCCGCGAAGTGCCGTTCGTCGCCGTCGATCAGAGCCGGGTCGGCCTTGGGGGAGAGGTGGTCGGGAAGTTCGAACGCACTGGTGGCGGTCGTCGCCGCCGACTCGACGGAACCGTGTGATCCAAGAGCTGACATAGCAGCACGCACTGAGTGAATCTCCCATTTTTCGGCAAGTTCTGGCCTAGGTCCGCGATTTTGCCCCAGGCTGGGGGCCTTGCCGCAAGCCCCCCAGTGCGCTATATGTTGTAAGTGGCAAGGAGTGCGTACTCCTCCTCGCCTCTCGTTGGTCTTCTCTTCGCCCCCTCCTCCACCCGCCCGATGAGGCCCGGTGGGGACGGCTGGTTACAGTACGGCCATGACGTCCGAGGCCGTACCCCTTCACCTCACGAAGCCGACGCCGTCCCACGTGGTGGCCGTACTCGCCTTCGACGGCATGGCGCCCTTCGAACTGGGCGTGGTGGTCGAGGTGTTCGGGCTCGCCCGCCCCGAGCTGGGGGACCTGCCCTGGTACGAGCTGCGGGTCTGTTCGGCGGAACCCGGCCGGGACCTGCGCGTGGTCGGCGGGTTCACGCTCCGCGCCGAGCACGGGCTCGACGCCCTCTCCGCCGCGGACACCGTGATCATCCCCGGAGTCTCCCCGGCGGGCGGCATCATCGCGCCCGCGCTGGTCGATGCCCTCCTCAAGGCCCATGCCCGGGGCGCACGCCTGGTCTCCATCTGCTCGGGCGCCTTCGCGCTCGCCGCGACCGGTCTCCTCGATGGCCGCCGGGCCACCACCCACTGGCGCTACGCCCGCACCCTCGCCGAGCGGCATCCCGCGGTGGAGGTCGACGCGGACGTCCTCTACGTCGACAACGGCGACGTACTGACCAGCGCGGGCAGCGCCGCCGGCATCGACCTCTGCCTCTACCTGGTCCGCGCCGACCACGGCGCCGCCGTCGCCAACACCGTGGCCCGCCGCTTCGTCGTACCACCCCACCGCGAGGGCGGGCAGGCCCAGTTCATCGAGGCGGCGGTCGGCGAGATAGGACCCGACGGAGCCGACGACGGGATCTCCCGGAGCATGGCATGGGCCCTCCAGCGGCTGTACGGACCGCTCTCGGTCCCGGCGCTGGCCCGCGCGGCGAACATGTCGGAGCGTTCCTTCCTCCGCCACTTCACCCGCCGCAACGGTGTGAGCCCGATCCGCTGGGTGGTCTCCCAGCGGATCGCGGCGAGCCTGCCGCTGCTGGAGTCGGGGGAGGGGACGGTCGACGAGGTGGCCGCGGCGGTCGGATTCGACTCCACGGCGACGTACCGCCACCACTTCACCCGGCAGATGCGGACGACGCCGACGGCCTACCGGAAGGCGTTCGTCAGGGTCACCGCACCCCTGGCGGGATCTTGACGAGTGGAGGCGTTTACGCCACTCGTCGCGGGGGTGGCGGGGACAGAGGATGGAGTCATCGCCGCAGGGAGTCCACCCGGCCGGCGAGCCCCCGCCCTCCGCCCCGTACAAGGAGCTCCCCGATGTTCGCGACCGTCCCGTCCACCGTTGCCGCCGAGCCCACCAGCGCCGAGTCCACCAGCGCCGTCCTCTCCGTCCCCGCCGCTGCTCCGGGCGTCGCGGCGGCCCACTACGCCGCGCGGCTCGCCTTCGAGGCGGACGTCTCGGACGTCCGGGCCGACCTGCTCTCCGGTGTCCCCGGTCTGGTCGTGGTCGACTCCCGCAGCGAGGCCGCCTGGGACCAGGGCCACATCCCGGGGGCGCTGCACCTTCCGACGGCGCGGATCGCGGAGCTGGCACCGACGCTGATCGACCCGGCGCTCACGGTGGTCACCTACTGCTGGGGCCCCGGCTGCAACGGCGCCACGCGTGCGGCGCTGGCCTTCGCCCGCCTGGGCTACCAGGTGAAGGAGATGCTCGGCGGATTCGAGTACTGGGTCCGCGAGGGCTTCGCCTTCGAGACCGCCCAGGGCACCGACCAGCGCGCGATCGACGATCTGACCGCCCCGCGCTCGGGCATCTCCTGCGCCTGCTGAACGTGTCCGCACGCGACCGCGAGGGACTCGTACGGGTTACGAGGCCCTCCGGTGCATGCGGAGCGCGCTTTAGGCCGCCCAGCTCACACCCGGATCGCCGGTCACCGGCAGCCATTTTAGATTGCGGCCAGGATGCGGGCATTTCGCCCGCCTTGGCCGGAAGGGCTGCCGCATGGCTCGCCGTTGGTTCACATCCGCTCTGTGCGCACTCGCGCTCCTCGCACCCGGGTCACTCGGCGCGGCCTCGGCCTCCGCCTCCGCCTCCGCCCCGGCCTCCGCCTCCGCCTCCGCCGCCGAAGGAGGCCGCAGTTCCTTGCGGGTCATGACCCGCAACCTCTACCTCGGCGCCGACCTCGCGCCCGTTCTCGCCGCCACCAGCCCCCAAGGGCTCGTCGCCGCGGTGACCGCGGTATGGGCGAACGTCCAGGCCACGAACTTCCCCGAGCGAGCCGAAGCGCTGGCCGACGAGATCGCCGAAAGCGAGCCGCACCTCGTGGGCGTCCAGGAAGCCGTGCTGTGGCGCAGCCAGACGCCGGCCGGGCAGGGCAGCGCCACCCACGTCGAATACGACTTCCTGCAGATCCTCCTCGACGAGCTCTCCGCCCGGGGCAAGCACTACGCGGCCGTGGCCAGCGTCACCGTCGGCAGCGACTTCGAGGCCCCGCGTGCCACGCCCACCGGTCTGCAGGACATCCGCCTCACCGACCGCGATGTGCTCCTGGCCCGCACCGACCTGCCCGCACACAAGTTCTCCGTGGCCAACCCGCAGACCGGCCGGTTCCAGAGCCACGTGCCGATCTGCCGCCCCGTACTGGGCTGCCCGCCCAATCCGCCCCTGCGGATCGAGCGCGGCTGGGCCGCGGCCGACGCCACGCTGAGCGGCCGCACCACCCGAGTGGTGACCACCCACCTCGAGCCCGTCGCCCCCGCCGTCCAGGAAGCACAGGCCGACGAACTGCTCGCGGGGCCGCTGAACACCACGCTCCCCACCGTGCTGCTCGGCGACCTCAATTCGGCCGCCGGCGGAGTCGGCGCCACACCGGGAACCAACACCCGGAGCCACAACCGCCTCCTCGCCGCCGGATTCACCGACGCCTGGACCGCCACCCACCCCCGCGACCCCGGTTTCACCTGCTGCCAGGCCCCCGACCTGCGCAACGCCACCTCCACCCTCACCCAGCGCATCGACTACGTGCTCTTCCGCGGCAAGGTGAGGGCACTGACGGCCCACCGGGTGGGCCACGCCCTGGCCGACCGCACCCCGTCGGGGCTCTGGCCCTCGGACCACGCCGGCGTCCGGAGCGTGCTCCAGCTGCGTTGAGACGACGCGGGCCCGCCCCCTCAGACCGCCAGCGCCGTGGTGATCACCAGCGGGGGCCCGGCCCGCTCCGCCGACCAGGTGCGGCCGGCGGCGAGGTCCGGGTCGACGAGACCGGGGAGGCCGAGGGCCTCTTCCACCGTCGGGCGGTGCTGGACGAGGATGCTGAATCCGGCCCGCTCCAGCAGGGGCGCGTAGAAATCCACGGGCCACGCGTGGTTCGGCATCACCTGCCAGCTGCCGTCCGTACGCCGGAGCCGTACGGGCAGCTCGTCGCCCGGGCCGTACGTGACGCCCGGGTCGCCGATGCTCAGCGAGGCGTACTCCGTCCCGCTGCACGCCGGATCGGTGGCCAGCAGGACGAACGGGCCGCCGGGCCGCAGGATCCGGCGGATCTCCCCGAACACCGCGAGCACCGCCTCCGCGGTGGGCAGCGAGGCCAGGACGTGGTTGCACATCACGGCGTCGGCGCTGCCGTCGGCCAGACAGGCCGCCCGCCCGTCCGTGACCAGGTGGTATTCGGCGACCGCCGTCCCCGAGCCGCGGGCCAGCGCGAGCATCTCGGGGGAGGTGTCCACGCCCAGTACCTTCGCTCCGAGCTGCCGGGCCGCGTGGTCGGCGACCTTGCCGGGCCCGCACCCGTAGTCCACCAGGACGGATCCGCTGCCGACCCACCGGGTCAGGGCCCGGAAGACGAAGGGATACCCGAGCAGCCAGTCCGTGGCCGCCTCCACGGCGGCGAAGGCCCGCGCGCCCTCCGGCCCGGACCAGGCGACGGGCTCCTGCTCGCCGCCGTGGTCCGCGCCGCCCGTTCCGGCTCGCGCGGCTCGTCCGCTGCCCTCTGGCCAGTCGCTCACAGTTCCCACTATCGGTCCGTGGCGGCCTGGCGCGCATCCCGTTCCGCCGCCTCGGCGATCCGTTTGACGGCCGCGAGCCGTCGGTCCCAGTCTGCGGCGAGGGTGGCCATCCACCGTGCCGTCGCGTCCAGGGCCGCGGGGCGCACGGTGTACCGGACCTCGCGTCCGACCCGGTTGCCGGTGACCAGCCCGGCGGCGTCCAGGACGGCGAGGTGCTTGACCACCGCCTGCCGGGAGACGGGCAGTCCCTCGGCAAGGGTGGTCGCGGTGACCTCGCCGCGGGCGGCGAGCAGACCGAGCAGCTTGCGCCGGGTCGGGTCGGCCAGCGCGACGAGGACGTGGTCGACCGCCTCGTCGGAGCCGGGGTGTTCCCCGCTCACGCGGCCGGTTGTTCGGCGCGCTTCTTGAAGGCGTCGAGCACCTGCGGCCAGCCCCCGGTGTTGTCCTTCAGTGCCTTGCCGCGCAGCTCCTCGGACCCGGCCAGGGCCGCGAACCCGCTCTCCACGACGCGGAGCCGCGTCCGGTCGCCCTCGCGGCTCAGCGTGAACTCCACCAGGGTGCTGTTGTCCTCGCGCAGCTCCTGCCCGGGGAAGGCGCTGGCCCACCGGTACGCCAGGTAGGTCGGCGGGTCGACCTTCTCCACCCGCACCGGGAACTCGCCGTATTCGCTGTTCTTCGCCACGATCGACTCCCCTTCCCTGGCCACCGTGCCGGCCAGGCTGCCCTCGTCGGCCACCCAGAAGCCCGGCTCGGCGACCAGGGACCAGACCCGTTCCAGGGAGGCCTCGATCAGGGTGTCTCGTTCGATCCGGTCCGCGTTCATCAGGGACTCCTTCGTCACAAGCCATCGGCGATTCGGTGCAACTCCAGAGTTGCACGTCACTCCACATCCCGCAACCTCGGAGTTGCACGATGACGTGGCCGCCCGGCTTCGCCTACGCTCGGACCCATGGTGCAGAGCCGGGCGGAAGACGTGGACGCGTACCTCGCGGAGGTCCCCGAGGAGCGCAGGGAGGCACTGATCCGGCTGCGCGAGCTGTGCCGTACGGAGCTGCGCGGATTCACCGAAGCGATGGCGTACGGGATGCCCGTGTACGAACGGGGAGGCGTCGGGGAGATCGCCTTCGCGAGCCAGAAGCAGTACGTCTCCTTCTACCTGATGCGTGCCGAGGTCCGCGAGGCCTTCGAGGAGCGGCTCGCGGACCACGACATGGGCAAGGTCTGCCTGCGGTTCCGCAAGCCGGAGAAGATCGACTTCGCCCTCCTGAAGGACCTGCTGCGGGCCACGGCCGCCGCTTCCGGGGCGATCGGCTGACCGGCTGACCGGCTGACCGACTGACCGGCTGACCGGCTTTCCGAGCACAACCCCTCATGGCCGTCGGGTGTCTTGCTGTCCGAAACCTCGAAACGAAGGAGGCGGACGCCACGGCCGAGCAGGGCGGGATCAGGGCTGCCGTCGAAGAGAAGACTTGAGCCGACCGGCCCATGCGTTGATCATGAGTAGCACCGTGAGTCGATCATGAATGGACCCGAACCGCCGGAAGACCGACGGAACTTGACGGAAGAGAATGCAGCTGTGGACATACCCGCGCAGGCCCCCGATACGGCGACCGAGACCTTCGTCGCCCACCGCAACCTGCTCTTCACCGTCGCCTACGAGATGCTCGGCTCGGCGGCCGACGCCGAGGACGTGCTCCAGGAGACCTGGCTGCGCTGGGCGGGCGTCGACCTCGACACGGTCACGGACCAGCGCGCCTACCTGGTACGGATCACCACCCGCCAGGCGCTGAACCGGCTGCGCACCCTGAGCCGCCGCAAGGAGGCCTACGTCGGCCAGTGGCTGCCGGAACCCCTGCTCACCACGCCGGACGTGGCCGAGGACGTGGAACTGGCCGAGAGCATGTCGATGGCGATGATGCTGGTCCTGGAGACGCTCGGACCGACCGAGCGGGCCGTCTTCGTGCTCCGCGAGGTGTTCGGCCTCGACTACGAGGAGATCGCCACCGCCGTCGACAAGACGCCGGCGGCCGTCCGGCAGATCGCGCACCGGTCCCGCAAGCACGTCGATGCGCGCCGCCCCCGCCGGGCGGTCTCCGCGAGCGAAGCACGGGTGGCCGTCGAGCTGTTCCAGCGGGCGTTCGAAACCGGGGACCTGCAGGGCCTCCTCGACGTGCTCGCCCCCGAGGTCGTCTACATGGGCGACGGCGGCGGCATCAAGCACGCCGCACTGCGGCCCGTCGTGGGCGCCCTCCACGTGGCCCGCCTGTTCACCGGCATGACGGGCAAGGCCGGGAAGGCCGGGATCGGGCTCTCCTTCGCCCCCACCATGGTCAACGGCACCCCGGCCCTGGCCGTCCACGTGGACGGAGAGCTCGACGGAGTCATCGCCGTCCGCGTCGAGGACACCCGCATCACCGGCCTCTACTTCGTCCGCAACCCGGAGAAGCTGTCCCACGTCGACACCGAGACCACGCCCACCCTGCGGTGAGTCCCGGGTGGCCCGTGCCGGGCGAGGGGACGGCTGGCAGCATGTCGCCCATGCCTTCCGTCCCCGCCACGGGCTCCGAGCCCGTCGAGCCCGCACTTGTCGAGCCCCCACTCGTCGAGCCCGCATCCGCCGGGCCCGTATCCGCCGGACCGGTCCGGCACCAGGACCACGGCATGTGGCTGGTCCGTTTCACCGGCAGGGCGCTCGTGGTCTGTCCGCGGTGCGGCGGCCGCGCGCTCGTGCTGCCGCGGCCCGGTCTCGCGGCGCCCAAGTACTTCAGCGCTCTGCTCTTCCAGCCCCGCCGCCTCGCCTGCGCGGCCTGCGGGGCCCTCGCCGACTGGTCGGCACAGGAGCGGGGCACCGCCCTGGTCGGGGTCTCGGTCGGCGGCACCGAGGACCCCTTCTTCCGGCGCCCGCTCTGGCTGCAGACCCGCTGTGCGGGGCGGATCCTGTGGGCCTACGACGAGGAGCACGTCGAAGCCCTCGCCGCCTACGTCGGCGCCCGGCTGCGCGAGCGCCACGCCTCGCCGACGCTGTCGATGTTCGCCCGGCTGCCGGCCTGGATGAAGTCCGCGGCACGCCGTGACGAGGTACTGGCCGGCCTGGAGACCCTGCGGACCCTCGCCGGCCTTTCGGCCCCCGCCGACCGCTCCGACGCGGCCCACGAACGGGGCGACCGCCCGCGCCACCAGGGCAGCGTGCTGTTCCGGGGCGGCCCCTACTAGAACGGGGCCGCGGGGGCGCGCACCGGCCGAATGCGGTGTGCCGGGGGGACCCGTACGTGTGGCGCTGGGAGGGGAGGCCGGGGTGAGGGGCCGCTCCGCGGGTACCTCGCATGCGAAACCCCATCGCAGGAGGAACCCATGCTCGGTACCGACTACCGCACCGGCTCGCCCAACTGGATCGACCTCGGGAGCCCCGACATCCCCCGGGCCGCCGCCTTCTACCGGGCCGTCTTCGGCTGGGAGTTCCACCTGCTCGGGCCCGAGACCGGCGGGTACGGGTTCTTCCAGGTCGACGGGAAGACCGTCGCCGCGGTCGGGCAGCTCGACCCGGGGGCGACCTCCGCGTGGACCGTGTACTTCCGGACCGAAGACGCGGAGGCCACCACCCGGGGCGTGCGGGACGGCGGGGGCACCGTCCGCGTCGAGCCCATGGACGTCATGGGGGAGGGGTGGCTCGCGCAGTACACCGACCAGCAGGGCGCCGACTTCGCCATCTGGAAGCCGGGCCGGACACCGGGTCTGGAGCTGACCTCCGCCGACAACGCGCTGTGCTGGGTCGAACTGCACGTACCGGACCCGGGGGCGGCGCTGGCCTTCTACGGAGCCCTCTTCGGGATGCGCTCGCGGGAGATGGAGGCGCCCGGCATGACCTACCAGGTGCTCAGCACCGCGGACGGGGACCAGGAGGACGGCTCCTTCGGCGGGGTGGCACCGCTGACGGAGGGGGAGCGGGACGCCCGCTGGGTGCCGTACTTCGCGGTCGCGGACGTGGACGCCGTGGTGAGCACCGCACGGACCGGCGGCGGCACGGTGCTGATGCCGGGCGCGGACGTGCCCGACGTCGGGCGGATCGCCTGGCTGGCGGACCCGAGCGGGGCGGTCTTCGCCCTGCTCAAGGCCGCACCGCGGGCCGAATGACCCGGAAGACCGCCCGGATCGGCGGGACGGGCCGGACCAGCCGGATCAGCTGGTTCAGCCGGTTCAGCCGGTGAAGGCTTCGATGAGCGTCCAGACGGCCAGCGCGGCCATGCACAGGGCGCCGAAGCGCTGAACCGTCTTGAGGGGGACCCGCTTGGCGATGAACCGGCCCACGATCAGGGCGAGGGCGGACACCGACATGAGGGCCGCGGCGGAGCCGATGGCGGTGGGCAGCCAGCCGTTGGTGGCGGCGAGGTTGGCGGTCGTGATCTGCGTCAGGTCGCCCCACTCGCCGATGAACACGGCCATGAACGCGGTGGTGAAGACGGGCCAGAAGCCGGTGACGGCCTTGGCCGCCGAGTCCGCCTCGTCGTCGTCGGCGCCGGAGCGCATCATCACGATGGCGCCGAAGGCGAACAGGGCGGCGGAGGTGAGCTTGACGGCCATGTTCGGCAGCATGCTCAGCAGGCTTCCGGCGCCGACCGCGATGGCCACGTGCACGATGAACGCGGTGGAGGTGCCGAACCATACGTACAGCGGCCGCATCCGGGTGCCCATGGCCAGCGAGGCGAACATGGTCTTGTCGGGGAGCTCGGCAAGGAAGATCAGACCGAAGGCGGTGAAGATCGCCATGGGGTCGAGAGCCATTCCGGGTGCTGCTTTCTGCTGGAGCCGGGCTCTGATGGCTCGGATCGGCACCCAGCGGGGAGGCGACGGGAAGAACCACTCGGCCCGGCACGACGAAGCGGCCCACACGGTGATGTGGGACGGGTCATGCCTTGGCCGAAGGTCTCGTCCGCCCCGCGCCGGAAGCGCGGTGGCCCGGTGGCCGGGACCCGTCGAGGCGTCCAGTATGTCGACCAGCGGTTTTCGGGACTACTCCCCTTCGCTGCCGACAACTCTAACAGCGCCGGGGAGTGCCCCGGCAGGGGCCGAAGGTCCCGGAGCGGCTCCCGGGGGCGGCTACCCGAAGCGCACCGGGAGGTACTTGATCCCGTTGATGAAGTCCGAGCGCAGGCGGCGCACCTCCCCTGCGAGGGAGACCTCCGGATGCCGGCGCAGGAGCTCCCGGACCAGGGCCTTGATCTGGGTGCGGGCGAGGCCGGCCCCCAGGCAGAAGTGCGGGCCGCCGCCCCCGAAGGTGAGGTGCTCGTTCGGGGTGCGCCGGACGTCGAAGGAGAAGGGGTCGGCGAAGACCTCCTCGTCGCGGTTGGCGGAGGTGTAGTAGGTGACCACCTTCTGTCCCTCGGCGACGGGCCGCCCGCGCAGCACGGTGTCCCGGGTGGCGGTGCGCCGGAAGTTGTGGATCGAGCCGCCCCAGCGCAGGAACTCCTCCGTCGCCGTCGTCCACAGGGCCTCGTCCCCGGGGGCCGCGGCCAGTTCGGCGCGCGCCGAAGGATGGTCGATCAGGGCGAGCAGGGCGCCGGAGAGCAGATTGCGGGTGGTCTCGTTGCCGGCGACGCAGAGCAGGACGAAGAACATGTTGATCTCGTCCGGCGACAGCCTGTCCCCGTCGACCTCGGCGTGCACCAGCGTCGAGAGGATGTCCTCCCGGGGGCGGGCCCGCCGCTCGGCGGCCAGCGCGTCGCAGTAGGCGTAGATCTCGGCGGCCGCGAGATCGCTGTCGTGTTTGCCGGCCGAGAGCTCGGGGTCCTGGGAGCCGGCCATCCGGTTGCTCCAGTCGAAGATCAGCCGCTCGTCCCCCTCGGGCACGCCGACCATCTCGCAGATCGTCTGGATCGGCAGCCAGGCGGCGACCTCCGCGACGAAGTCCATGTCCCGGCCCGGGGTGACCGCGCGCTCCACCAGGGTGACCGCCCGCTCCTGGATCCGGCCCGCGAGCCTCCGTACGACCCGGGGCGTGAAACCCGCGCTGACCAGCGAGCGGTACCGGGAGTGGCGCGGGGCGTCCATGCCCAGCAGGACCAGGCGCAGGGTCTCCAGGGACTCGGGGTTCTGGTCGCGGATCATGAAGGAGCCGAGTTCGGTGGACCACAGCTCGGGATCGCGGCTGACGGCCTTGACGTCGGCGTGCCGGGTCACGGCGTAGAAGCCGGCGTGCCGGCCCGGCACCTCGTGCCAGTGGACCGGGTCCTCGCGGCGCAGCCGGGTGAACTGGGCGTGCGGGACCTCGCGGGCCCAGGTGTCCTCAAGGAGGTCTATCTCGCCGGTGGGCAGCACGGGGCGGTTCCCTTCGTCGGACGGATCGGAGTCGTACGGGTTCGCACCGGTCAGCCGGCCCCGCCGAGTCCCAGGACGGTGCCGAGGGCCTCGACGACGAGCCCGTCGGGGACGGCGCGCGGTTCGAGGCGGTGCTGCATGGAGAGGCCCAGGAGGATGCCGAGCACGAGGGCGCCGGTCTCCTGCGGCGTACGGGTCAGGGGGGTGCCGGTGGCCTCGGCCCAGTCGGCCAGGCCCTCGCCGAGCCGGGCACGGACCTCGGCGTACCGCTGGGCCAGCCGGTCCCCGATGAGGGGGCCGCGGGCGGCGTGCAGCCACAGCTCCGTCTCCAGGAGCAGCCAGGAGTCGCCGTGCTCGGGGTGCGGGCGGGTGAGGCTGCCCCACATCGCGGTGAAGTGCACGGCCGGGTCGGCCGGGTCCCCGGCCGCGATCTCGGCGGCCAGCTCCTCGCTCGTGCGCTCCTTCCAGACCTCCAGGAGCGCCAGCAACAGGCCCTCCTTGCCGCCGAAGTGGCTGTACAGCGCGCCCGTGGTGCGCCCGGCCGCCTCGGCGACGGCTTCGGCGGACACGGCGTGGAACCCCTTGCGGGCGAAGAGGTCGGCCGCCGCGTCGATGAGCCGGGCGCGGCTCTCGGACTTGCGCTGGGCCTGCGGGGTGCGCTGCGCCTTCGGGGTGCGGCGCCGGGGCTGTTCTCGGGTGCGGGACGGCTCCACGGGGCCTCCGGGGTGCTGGTCGTATCGGGACGCCGAGTCGGATCGGATTCCGAGCTGCATCGGGTGCCGAGCTGCATCGGGTCCGAGTTATATCGGCCCGCCGATATAAGTTGCGCCCGCCCTGACGAAGTGTCAAGCGATACGGCAGGACCGCGGCGGTGCCCGGTGGGACGCTGAGAGGGTGCGTGCCGCCCTGAGTGAGCTCCGTACCGGCACCGGCCCCCTGCCGGCGGCCGCACGGCGGGCCGTCCGGGTCACCCTCGCCGCGAGCCTCGGCTTCTACGCGTTCCTGTACGGGCTGGACCGGCCCGTCGAGGCCACGTACGCGCTCTTCGCCGCCGTCGCGCTGGCCGGGCTCTCCCGGATCCCGGGCAGCGGACGGCTGCGGGCCACCGTCGTCGCCCGGGTGCTTCCCGCCGCCTGCGCCCTGGTGGCGCTGGGCACCTGGCTGTCGGTACGGACCTGGGCCGCCGTGGCGGGCATGCTGGTCATCGGCTTCTGCGTGGCCTTCTCCTCGGCGGCCGGACCCCGCCTCGCGGGCGCCGCACCCGGGCTCCAGCTGCTGTACATCCTGCCCAGCTTCCCGCCGTACGCCCCCGACACCCTCGGGCAGCGGCTGACCGGCACCGTCGCCGGGGTCCTGCTGCTGATCCTCGCCGAGGCCACCGTGCTGCCCGACCCGCCCGTCCCCGGCTACCGGGACCTGGCCGCCGCGGCCGCGGCCGAGGCGGCCCGCTGCGCCGCCGTGCTGGAGCGGCCGCCCCACACCCTGCCCGCCGCGGAGACCGCCCGCGCCGCGGAGCGGGCACAGGCCCTGCGGCCCTCCCGGGTCGGGGAAGCGCAGCGGCCCGCGGGACCCGGCGTACGGGAACGCGCGCTGGCCCACACGGGGCTGGCGGCCCGCACCCTGCTGGCACGGCTCCGGTCCCTGCCCCCGCCGGAGCCCGGACCGGCGGCCGGAACGGCCGGGCTGGACCTCGTGGCGGCCGTGCGCGAGTCGGCCGCCGGGACGGCCGGGCTGCTCGGAGCGGGGAACCCGGCCGCCACGGACTCCGCGCGGCTGCGGAACCTGCACGCCTCCCTCGCCCGGACGCCCGTGACGGGGCCCGGGCCCGGGTTCCGCAACGCCGCACTGGTCGAGCTGGCGGACGCCGCGCTCGTGCTGCGCGGCGCCGCCGGGATCGCCGTACGGGGACGTGCGGGGGCCGCGGACGCGGCGGGGACGGGGGCGGAGCCGGCCGCCGGGCCCGCCGACCGGTTCTGGTACGCCGAGGAGGGGCCGGTGCGGCTCTGGTGGTACCGGCTGGCCGGGCACACCGGGCCCCGGTCCGTGCACTTCCAGAACGCCGTCCGGATCGGCGTGGCCCTCGCCGTCGCCCGGGCCGTCGCCGGAGTGGACTCCCTGCCGCACGGCTTCTGGGCGATGCTCGCCGTCCTCAGCCTGACCCGCACCAACGCCGTGCAGACCCGGGCCACCGTCCGGCTGGCCCTGATCGGCACCCTGGTGGGCGCGGTCGCCGCCGGTGTGGTCCTCGCGCTGGCCGGGGAGGCGAGCACGGTGTACGCGATCGTGCTGCCGCCGCTGATGCTGTTCGCGTTCTGCGTCGGGCCCGTGCGCGGCGTGGGCTGGGCTCAGGCCATGTTCACCCTGGTGGTGGCCATGGCCTTCGCCCAGCTCGCCCCCACGACGTGGCAGTTGGCCGAGGTCCGGTTCCTGGACGTACTGGTCGGCAGCGCCATCGGCATGGTGTGCGGGCTGCTGGCCTGGCCGCGCGGCGCCCACGACGAACTGGGGCGCGCCGTGGCCGAGCTGCTGCACGCCGCGGCCGACGACGTCCAGGCGGCCACCGCCGCCTTCGGCCGGGCCCGCGAGGTGGAGCCCGACCAGCGGGTGCGGCACGCGCTGGCCATGGCGGAGAGCGCGTACGCCCAGTACCAGACGGAGCGGCAGCATCCGGCGGCCACCGCCCCGGGCGAGGACTGGCAGGCGGCGGTGATGACCGGCCACCACGTCCTCTGGGGCGGCCGCAGGCCCCCCGGCGCCCCGCCCGGCCCGCGCGAGGAGGCGGTGGTCCGGGAGTACGGGGCCTGGGTGGCGGCCGGGCTGCGCCGCGCGGCGGCGGCCGCGGACCCCGTACACGCCGCGGGGCCCACGGACCCCGGTCCCGCCGGCCCGGCACCCCGGCGGCCCGTACCCGAGGGCGCGCCGCCGGTGTTCTACACCGCGATGGCCTGGCTCGACTCGCTGAGCGCCGACCTGGCCCTGCTCGACCGCGGGGCCGGTGCCGCGGCCGCGGCCGGCGCCGGGCGTGGGGCCGGGCCCGGTGCGGGACCCTCGGCCTCCGGTGGCCCCTGAGCGCGCGGCGGTGCGCCCGGAGCGTGGCTCTGCGATCGTGGAACGAGGGGTACCGGCTCCGCGCCGGCAGGGTGTGTGGTGAGGAGCGGACATGTCCGGACTGTTCGAGGCGAGCGTCGAGATCGACCGGCCCGTCGCCGAGGTGTTCGCGTATCTCGCGGACGGGCGCAACGACCCGGAGTTCAGCCCGCGCGTCCAGCGGATCACCCGGACCCCGGACGCCCCGACCGCCGTCGGGACGGTCTTCCGCAGCACGGTGAAGGACGCCGGGATGAAGACCGCCAGGGAGTTCCAGATCACCGAACTCCACCCGCCCGGGCGGATCCGCTGGACGGAGCTGAGCCACAATCTGGTGACCGCCGAAGGAGGCTACGACCTGGCCGAACTCCCCGGAGGCCGGACGCGGTTGCGCCTCTTCAACACCCTGACCGGCCACGGCTTCGGCCGCCTCCTCGTCGGCCTGGCCCTCAACGCGGCGCGCAAGGACGCCCCCGACTTCGGCCGCCGGATCAAGGCGGCGGCGGAGGCGTCCCCGCGGCCCGCGTGAGGGACCGGGCCCGTTCGCCGGGCCGCTGGGGGTGCCTTGCCGATCAGGCCGGGCCGATCGACAAGACACCCCCTGGGTCACCGGGTCAGAAGCGTCCGGGACCGGACGGAATCGGCAGCGGCTTCACCGGCGCCCCCTGCCGATCGGCTCCCGGTGACGGCGTACGGCAGGCGATGTCCTCGGCCGGCAGCCGCCCGGTGACGAGGTACGCGGTGACCGGTGCGGCGGCGCAGGAGGACGGATCGGCCAGGTACACCCCGTGGCCCTCGGCGCCCAGGGCCAGCACCATCCGCGAGCCCTTCAGCGCCCGGTGCAGGCCCTGGCCGCTGGCCAGCGGGGTCTGCGAGTCCCACTCGTTCTGCACGGTCAGCACCCCGGCCCGCGCCTTCATCGGGGTCTGCGCCTCGAGCGGCCGCGGCCAGAAGGCGCACGGCTTGATGTTCGAGGCGAAGTCCCCGTAGAGCGGGTACGCGGCCTTGTCCCGGACCGCGTCGCGACGGTACCGCTCGGGATCGCGCGGCCAGGAGTCCGTGTCCCCGCACACCACGCTCCAAAAGACGGCGACGCCGTTGTCGGAGGCGGGTCCCGCCGGGGCCGGCCCGGATTCGCCGGCGAGCGCCCGCTTCATGTCGAAGTCTGGCCCGGAGGCGCCCGGAGTGCCGGCGGGCTTTCCGTCGGCCGCGTCCTTCAGTGCCACCACCAGCGGGGTGACCTGCGCCGGATAGAAGAACAGCGCGCGGGCGCCCCGGATGTCGTCGCCGTTGATCTTCTCCCCCTGGAAGACGATCGGATCCCGGTCGGCGCGCGCCACCAGGTCCCAGAAGGTCTTCGACACGGCCGCGGGGCTCTCGCCGAGGTGGTACTCGCCCGAGCGTTCCGCCGCCCACCGCGTCCACCGGGCGAAGGCCGGCTCGGCCTCCGTGGCCCAGGTCCGGAACATGCCCCTCCAGATGTGCTCCGGGTCGACGCCGCTGTCGAGCACGAACCGGTCGGTCCGGCCGGGGAACATCTGCGTGTACACCGCGCCGAGGTAGGTCCCGTAGGAGTAGCCCAGGTACGAGAGCTTCCGCTCGCCCAGGACGGCACGGATCGTGTCCATGTCGCGGGCGGTGTTGCGGGTCGTGATGTACGGGAGCACGGAGCCGGCCTTCTCCCGGCACTTCTCGGCGATGTTCCGCGCCCAGGCCACGTCGGAGGGGAAGGAGCCGGGCCGGTACGGCCGGTCGATGCCCTGCTCGGCGTCGGCCAGCCCGCAGCTGATGGGACTGCTGGCGCCGACCCCGCGCGGATCGAAGCCGATGAGGTCGTACCGTTCGGCCACCTCCGGCGGGACCACCTCGCCGAGGGCCAGCGGCAGATCGAGCCCGCTCCCGCCCGGCCCGCCCGGATTCATCAGCAGGACCCCGTGCCGTTTGGCGGGGTTCGTGCTCCGCACCCGGGATATCGCCAGGTCGAGGGTGCGTCCCGCGGGCCGCCGGTAGTCGAGCGGCACCTTGAGGGTGGCGCACTCGTACGAGGCCGGCTGATCGGCGGCGCACCGGTGCCAGGCGGGCTTCTGCCGCAGGTACGCGGCGTCGGTCTGCAGGCCGTCGGCCTGGACACGGTCGGCCTGGAAGCTGCCGGTGGGCAGGGCGGAGGCCTGGGCGGCCGCGAACAGGGGCAGGGAACTCGCGAGGAGCCCGGCGGCGGCCAGGAAGGATGCCAGTCGTTTCTTGCGCACGGGGGCCGTTCCTTTCGGGTGGGCGGTGGTCCGCACCCACCCTGGGCCACCCCGCGGGCCGGGCGAATCCACCTGAGGGGCGGGCCCCTCTACTCCTCGCGAATGACTGGAAATCCGGACAACTGGCCGACGCGCCGGGGTTTTTGTCCACACGTCAGGTACCGCGGCGCGGGCATCGCCGCGGCCGGGGGCGGGCGGCACCGTAGCAGTCTTTCGGGGGGCCGCCCGGATGTTTGTCCAGTCCGGATGGGCCTTTGGCGGGAGAGGCGGAGCCGGCACTAGCGTCCCTTGGCACCCGGGGACCGGCGGGAGCGGCACGCTCCGTGCGGCGGCTCCCGGGCGTCCCGGGACCCAAGGAGGCACAGTGCTGTCCATCCGTCCGAACCGCCGGAGAGACGTCGGCGGCATGTCGGTCGCTTCGCGACACGTCATGGGCACGGGCATCGTCATCGGAGCCCTCGCCCTCACGCTGATCGCCCTGCTGATACCCGTGCGGAGCTTCGGCGGCCGGACCGCGGCGGCGGCCCCGGCGCTGTCGTCGCCCGCCCTCACCGCCTCGCCCGGCCCCGCCTCCGCCGATGACGACGGCGCCGGGGTGATGAACACGGCCTTCGGGCCGCTGACCGCGCAGGACCGCGAGTTCGTGCGCAAGGTCCGCCTCGCCGGTCTGTGGGAACTGCCCGCGGGCCGGCAGGCCCAGGAGCGCGGGACCCGCAAGTCGGTGCGGACGGCCGGTGAGCACCTCGTGGAAGGGCACACCGAGCTGGACCGCAGGGTCCTGGAGGTGGGCGAGGCGCTCGGCGTCGAACTGCCGGACCGGCCGTCCGGCCAGCAGCAGGCCTGGCTCGACCAGCTCGAGCGGGCCCAAGGGGCCACCTACGAGCGGCTGTTCGTGCAGCTGCTGCGGCGGGCGCACGGCAAGGTGTTCACGCTCGTCGCCCAAGTGCGGGCGCAGACCCGCAACTCCGTGGTCCGCGAGCTCGCCACCGACGCCAACACCACGGTCCTGGACCACATCGCGGTCCTCGAAGCCAGCGGCCTGGTCGATTTCGAAGGCCTCGCGGACGGCCCTCCCACGGCCACACCTCCCGCGGCCGCCCGTCCGGCGGACCCCTCTCCCACCGACATCCGACCGAGGAAGTGAAGTGATCACATGCGCGACAACGACTCCACGCAAGGCCCGGCGCGCCCGGACGGGGCAGGGCACAAACGCAGGAGGCGCCCCCTCTACAAGGCACTGGCCGCAGCGTCCGCACTGGTCCTGGGCGGCGGCGCGGTCGTGATCGCGGGCCAGGTCGCCTCCGCGGGCCAGGACCCGGCGCGCCCGGCGCCGGTGACGTCCACCATCGACTGCCCCGACGTCGGAGAGCGGCTGCGCGAGGTTCCCGATCAGGCGCGCGGCGAAGTGGACCGGGAACTCGCAGGCCTCGACACCCAGATCGCCGAGGCCTACCAGCGGCTCGCCACGGGCCGGGCGCCGGCGGACGCGCTGCTCGGGGAGCTGAAGGACCGGCGCGACGTGTCGATCGGCAAGGTCTCCGAGGCGATCGGGCGCACCACCGCCCGCCCCGACGGGCTGGCGGAGCTGAGCGCCTGTGCGATGCGCGAGGCGCCCGCCGCCGAAGAGGAGACCGCCCGGGGCGGCGCGGGCGGTGCAGCCCAGAAGGGGGGCCCGGCCCGCGCCGACTTCGTCCGCATCGGCTCGGTGAAGCCGAACGTACGGCGCCCCGCACCCAAGTCCGGTGCCTCCAAAGGCTCCTTCTCCGTGGAATGCGGCCGCAACGAGGAGCGCCACCTCAACCCCGACAACGTGATCGTCGCCCCCGGAGTGAGCAACGGCGCCCACCACATGCACGATTACGTCGGCAACAAGACCACGGACGCCTTCTCCACCAACAACAGCCTCGCCGCCTCCGGGACCACCTGCACGAACGGTGACCTGTCCACCTACTACTGGCCGGTGCTCAGGCTGCGCGACGGCAAGGCGGAGCAGGACGCGGGAGCCCCGGGCGGCGGTCAGGACGCCAACGTGGGCACGATCCTGCGGCCGAAGCAGGTGACCATCGAATTCAAGGGGAGTCCCGTCTCCGGCGTCACCGCCATGCCCCGCTTCCTGCGGATCATCACGGGCGACGCGAAGGCCTTCACCAACGGCCCGGCCAACGCCAACGCCTCCTGGAGCTGCACCGGCTTCGAGAACCGGCAGTTGAAGGACAAGTACCCGATCTGCCCCAAGGGGACGGACGTGGTGCGGACGTTCGCCTTCCAGAGCTGCTGGGACGGCAAGAACACCGACAGCGCCAACCACCGCACCCACGTGGCCTTCGCCGGCCGCGACGGCTCCTGCCCGGCGGGCTTCAAGGCCGTGCCGCAACTGGTCCAGCGGATCGTCTACGCGACACCCCCCGGAGCGCGCTTCGCGGTGGACAGCTTCCCCGAGCAGCTCCACAAGCCGGTCACCGACCACGGCGACTTCATCAACGTCATGCCGGACGAGCTGATGGCCCGGGCGGTGCGGTGCGTCAACGGCGGACGCACCTGCCGCTGACCAGACGGAGAGGCGGTGCCGGCCCGGAGAACGCTCCGGGCCGGCACCGCCTCGTGTGCCGGCTCGCTAGAGGCCGTTGACGCGGGCGATGCGGCCGTCGCCCGGCGACGGGCGGAAGTCGGCGCTCACGACGCGTGCCCGGCGGCCGCCCCTGACCGGCCGCAGCCGGACCTGGGCCATCAACCGGCGGCTGCGCAGCGCCAGTTCCAGCTCGAAGCGGGTGCGCGGGTCCCGCAGGCCGGGCCCGAAGAGCTTCTCCAGCTGGCGCATCCGGTAGCGCACCGTCTGCGGGTGCACGCTCAGCGCCTTGGCCGCTTCGGGCGCTCCGCCGCCCTCCAGCCAGGCGAGCAGGGTCACTTCGAGCCGTTCGCTCTGGCGCGGGGTGAGGTCCGCCAGCGGCCGCAGCCAGCGTGCGGCGAGTGCGTGGGCCAGCGGTTCGTCCTGGAGCAGCAGCAGCGTCGAGAGGTGGTCGTCCACGAACACCGTCCGGGCGTCCGGGCCGGACCGGGTCTGCGCCGGGACCAGCGCGAGGAGGCGTACCGCCCAGCGCAGGGAGGAAGCGGTGTCGCCGGGGGCCACCGGGTGGCCGACCACGGCGAGACGGCCGCGCAGGGCGGCGTCCAGGGCGGTACGGGCCTCCGGGTCGGGGGTGGGAACGAGCAGGCAGGGCTGGCCCGCGACCATGCCGCCGAGGCAGTCGTCGAGGAGCGCCGCGAGCTGCTGGGTCTCGCCGGGCGAGGCCAGGGCGACGGCCCGGACGGCGACCGGGAGGGGCCATCCGGCCGCGCCGGCCAGTTCGGCGAGGGCCGGTTCGCGGTGCGGGGCGTCATCCGTGAGCAGGGCGAAGAGTTCGCGCCGGGCGTGCTCGCGGACCGAGCCGAACCGTTGTAAGGGCACGGCCTGCAGGGGAGGCGACTCCCCGCCCCGGAAGGCCGTGTGCGGGTGTGCGTGGGGGAGTGCGTGCGGGTGGGGCCGGGCGTGCTCGGCTTCGAAGTCGGCGGCCGCCGTGGTGGTGGCTCCGGGGCCGGGCCGGGACGGCGTGTGATGGTCCGAAGGCTCCTGCGCGTGGGCCGGGTCGACTCCGTCGGACCCGCCGGTCCCCGTACATCCGGCGCCGCCGGCGCCCTCGCGGTAACCGAGGACGGTGAGCAGGGCCCCTTCCACCCTGCGTCTGACCACCTCGTCGCCGATGTCCTCGACGAGCGCCGAGAATCCGGGCACGGTCTCCCGTAGTTCCTCCACCATCCCCGCTGCCACCGTGGGCAGTTCCTTGCGCAGGACCCGGGTCCACTCGCCCCGGGGTCGGGACCAGATGCGGTTCAGAAGTTCGCACATTGTTACCTCGTTCAAGCCGGGGTATGGCCTGCCCCGTGGGACGGTGGCAAGCCCGCAGTCCCGCGGCATCGGCTCGATCGCCGTCGGGGAGGTGCGGCGGCGGATCAGGCGTCAACCCCGTCGCAACCGCACCACTGGAAGGGAATCTTCCGGGGATGTTCGATGCGATGGCTGTGCGAGGGCCAGAAATTATCACGTTTCGATAAATCCTGTGGAGGGCTTGCACAGCTCCACGATGCTTCTGCACTCCGGCCCCCGCTCCCGGCCGGCCCGGTGGGCCAGGCGCCCATCTCCCGCCCGCCGAGGAGCGGTTACGACGTCGACCGCCGGGCGCCGAGCGCGAGGTGGAAGTGCTCGGGCCCGGACGTATGGGAGACCACATGCCCCTGCTCCAGCCCCGCCCGCCCGGCCGTTCGCACCGGGCCCGCCGCACGAGAGGCCGTACCCGGCGCCATGCCGGAGGACCATCCGCAGCGCGATCCGGCTCGATGTCCGCCCCGGTGTCCGGTGCGGTCCCCGGCCCGGCATCCGCGGCGGTGTCCCCGGCGGCGTCGTCCCCGGCGACGCCGAGCGCCTCCGGGCGGCGGGCGGTGCGGCGTCCGCCGCTGCTCTCCGCCGCCGGGGGGCCGCACCCCGCCGCCCTGGCCGCGGCGGCCCTCGCCGCCGCGGCCGCCCTGTTCGTGGCGGCCCGCGCCGGTGCGCTGACCCGCCTGTGGGACTTCCTCGACTACGCCGCCGGCGTGCTCTCGCTGGTCTCCCTCACCGGCGCCGTCCTGTGGGGCCTGGCCGCCACCGACCGCAGACTGCTCGCCTCCGGGCACCGGCTCGTCGCCCAGGCCGTGCACCGCGGCCTGGCCGTCGCCGGACTCGGCTTCCTCCTCCTGCACGTGTGGATCAAGGTCGGGCGGTCCCGGACCGACGCCGCCGCCGTGGTCCTGCCCTTCACGGACGGCCAGCGGCCGCTGCTCATCGGCCTCGGCAGCCTGGCCGGCTACGGGTTCGTGGCCGTGGCCGTCTCCGGCGCCGTCCGCGGCACCTTCGCCGCCCGGGGGCGGTCCCTGTGGTGGCGGGCCCTGCACATGGCCGCCTACCCGGCTTGGGGAGCCTCGCTGGTCCACGGGCTCAAGTCGGGTCGCGCCGCCAGTGGTTGGGTGACGACCGGGTACGCGCTGTGCCTGCTCGCCGTCGCCGGGCTGCTGGCACTGCGGCTGCGCGCGAAGCTCCGAACGCTCGCCGACGCGGGGCCGCGCACGAAGCCCGGTACGCCGCTGCGGGCGGACCCCGGGCGGCCGTCCGGGGCGCCGGCCGCACCGGCGGCGCCGCCGGTGCAGTCACCGCCGCACGCACCCTCCGCACCCTCCCGCGTGCCCGGGCAGGCGCCGCCGCACCGGCCCGCGCCCTTCGTGCGCAGGCCGGCGGAGTGGGCGGCGGAGCTGCTGACGGCACGCCTGACCCGGCAGCCTGGCACCACGGTCTTCCCCGGCCGGGGCGCGGATCCGTCCGCGGGGCCGTCCGCCGAGCCGTTCGACGGCGTACGGAGCGGACGGTGAGCGGCGCCGGGACGCGGCCCGCCCTCGGCTGCGTCGGCGCACCGCGCCTGCTGGCCGGACTCGACGCCTCCGAACGGCTCGACCGGGCCGGCCATCTGAGCGTGCACGGCGCGCTGCCCCGCTACCCCTCCGAAGGGCTCGTCGAACTCGCCGAGGGCATAGCCCTCGGCGGGCGCGGGGGAGCGGGCTTCCCCTTCGCCCGCAAGCTCCGGGCCGTCACCCGCTCCGCCCGGGGGCAGGACGGGCGCACCGCCGTGGTCGTCAACGGGACCGAAGGCGAACCGAGTTGCCTGAAGGACGCCGCGCTGCTCCTCTACGTGCCCCACCTCGTGCTCGACGGCGCGCTGGTGGCCGCCGCAGCGCTCGGCGCCGAGGACGTGGTCGTCGGCGTCACCCGGCCGGACGTGGAGCGCTCGCTCACCGAGGCCGTCGCGGAACGGGGCCCCGCCGGGCGGCGCGTGCGCGTCGTCAGGCTCCCCGAACGCTTCGTCACGGGCGAGGGCACCGCCCTGGTCCGCGGCCTGGACGGGGGGCCCGCCCTGCCCTCCGGCCAGCGGACACGGACCAGCGAACGGGGTCTGGGCGGCCTGCCCACCCTGCTGTCCAACGCGGAGACGTACGCACAGCTCGCCGTCGCCGCCCGGCTCGGCGCCCCAGCGTACGGGACGGCCGGGCTGCCCGACGAACCCGGCACGACCCTGTTGACCGTCGCCGGCACGACCGTCGTCGAGGTGCCACTGGGCACGTCCCTGGCCTACGTACTGGACCTGTGCGGCACCGTGCCCGGACAGGGCGTGCTGATCGGCGGCTTCCATGGCCGCTGGCTGGACCCGGGGGCGGCGCGCGAAGCGCTGATCTCGCGCACGTCCCTGGCGGCGTACGACGCCGTGCTGGGCGCCGGTGCGGTGCTCCCGCTGCCCGAGGACACCTGCCCGGCGGGCGAGGTGGCCCGGGTCGCGCGCTGGCTGGCGAAGGAGTCGGCGGGCCAGTGCGGTCCGTGCGTACGGGGGCTGCCCTCGCTCGCCGACGCCGTGGAACGGCTCGTGGCCGGCGGCGGCGGGGCGGCCCTCGACGAGGTGCAGGCCCGGATGCGGGGGGTGCGCGGCCGGGGAGCCTGCTCCCACCCGGACGGCACGTCCTCCTTCGTGGCCTCCGCACTCGCCGTCTTCCCCGACGAGTTCCGCGACCACGCCCTCGGCAGCGGCTGCGGACGCCGTGTGCTGGGCGCCCTGCCGCTGCCCGCGGACGAGAGCCCCGAACGGCTCGTCGTGGACTGGACGTTGTGCAAGGGCCACGGCCTGTGCGTGGACCTGCTGCCCGATGTGGTGCGGCTCGACGAGGACGGCTATCCGGCGCGCGGCGTCATGCCGGTCCCCGGTCCCCTGCGGCCGAAAGCCCTGCGCGCGGTGCGCCGTTGCCCGGCGCTCGCGCTCCGCATCCAGGAATGAGTTCACGCTTTGGCGTGATCTGATAAATTCCCGCGCCATCGAATACGGCGGCCCCCGCAGACCTTATGAATATCCAGACGGAAGAACGCCGGATGGAAATCGAAGGAGAAAACCATGGGCAACAGGAGCCGGGCGACCACGGCCGCCGCCGGATCGGTGCTGACGGTACTTCTGCTCGCGTCGGGCTGTGGCAGCGGTGACGACGCCGCCCGTACGGTGACGGTCCAGGCGGCGGGAGCGGAACGTGCGGTGGGCCACGGAGCGGGCGAGGCGGACGACTACGGCGAGGGGTACGGCGCCGGCTCGGAGGCCGACGCGGATACGGGAGCGGATGGGGCCGCGGAGGAGGACCCGACCCCGGCCGGCACGCTGTCGGTCCGGGAGATCCCCGAGGTCGGCAGCGTGGTCACGGACGCGGCCGGAACCACGCTCTACCGCTTCGACAAGGACACCGCACAGCCGCCCCGTTCGAACTGCGCGGACGCCTGCGCCACCCTCTGGCCCGCGGTTCCGGCGGCCGGGGCCGAGGCCCCGGCCGGCGTGGACGCGGGGCTGCTCGGCTCGGTCGACCGGCCCGACGGCACCCGCCAGCTGACGCTCGCGGGGTGGCCCGTGTACCGGTACGCGAAGGACACCCGGCCGGGCGAGGCGAAGGGCGAGGGCGTCGGCGGGACCTGGCACGCGCTGGCTGCGGACGGAAGCAAGGCCGTGGACGGCGGCAAGCCGGCGGCGGGCGGCAAGCCGGCGGCGGGCGGCAAGGCGGCGGACGACGGCAAAGCGGAGGACACCGGAAAGGCGGACACCGGAAAGGAGCCCGCACCGCTCTCCGCCGTGGACGACGCGAAACTCGGAAAGCTCTTGGTGGACGCCCAGGGGCGCACCCTCTACCGGTTCGGGAAGGACAGCGCCTGGCCGATGAAATTCGGATGCCTCGACGCCTGCCTGGACACGTGGAAACCGGCCGCACCCGTGGAAGGGGAAAAGGCAGTCGGAATTCCCGCCGGGCTGGTCGGATCCGTGGAACGTCCGGACGGAACCCGGCAATTGACGATCGACTGCTGGCCGGTCTACCTCTTCACCGGAGACACCGCACCGGGCCAGACCAACGGACACGGCCTCCAAGGCCTCTGGTTCGCGGTGAACGACGCGGGCAAGAAGATCCCGGCGAAGGGCTGACCGGCCGTGCCCGGCACGGGAGGAAGGACTCCCCGATCGCCCCGGCCCCCGCGCGCGATCGCCCTGCTCGCCGCCCTCCTCTGCGCGGCCTGCGCATCCTGCACGGCGGGCCCGGGCAGCACGGGAGCCGGGGGCGGGGAGCGAGCGGCGTCCCCGCCCCCCGCCCCCGAGCCGCTGGACCGGATCGCGGCCGCCCTGGGCTGCAGCCCCGAGGTGACGGTCGACGCGCAGGAAGTGCGCGAGGGCGCCTGCGCGGTGGGCGCGCAGGCCTTCCGGCTGGCCACTTTCAGCACGGCGCAGGGCCGTGCCGCGTGGCTGTCGGAGTCACGGCAGTACGGTGGCACGTACCTCGTCGGCGAACGCTGGATCATCACGGCGCCCTCGGAGGACGCCCTGACCCCGGCCCGGGCCCGCCTCGGCGGAACCCTGGACTCGGCCCCCGGCCACACCCACACCCACGGCGCTCACCCCTTGGTGATCCGGACCACGCCGGTCTCGGTGCCCTGATGGAGGGTGCCGTCCGGGCCGGTGGTACCGGTCATCTGCAGCCGGTTGTAGACCAGCCCGATCCCCAGGAACGAGCTGGTGAGCTGCGCTCCGGTGGCCGGGTCGAGCACCGCGTGGTGGTACGAGGCGAAGGTGTTGAGGCCGGCGCTGCCCGTGGGCCCGGTGACGAAGACGCTGCGGCCCGAGGCGATGACGGCTTCCTCGGTACCGCTGTTGGCGTACTGGGTGAGCACCGGCGTGGAGCAGATCGGCGTCGGCCCGCCGTCCACCCGGTAGACGAGCAGCTTCTCGTGCGGGGCGGCGTTGTCGGTGATGGTGACGTACTCCGTCCCGTCGCCCGGCCCGAAGAAGCTCGGCGTGGCGCCGGCGCCCCAGCTCAGCCGGCCGGGCTTGCGGGCCGGTCCGCGGTCGTACGGGGCGCGCCAGTTGATGACGGGGGTCCCGTCGGGCGCCTCGGAGAGGAGGTACAGCGCGTGGTCGGTGGCGACGGCGGTATGGCCCGGAACGGTGGAGATGCTGTTCTGCACGCCTTCGCCGGTGGCAAGGGTGCGGACCGTGCCGGTGTCCGTGTCCGCGGTGCCGATCACGCCGTCGGTGGTGGCGAACCAGACCTTGCCGTTCCAGGCGGGGGACAGGCCCACGATGTTGTCGCCGGCCGGCACGGCGCCCGCGAGCGGGGTGGACTGGTCGACCGTCAACGCCCAGCCTGTGCGGCTGCCGGTGCGGTGGTGGCCGATGCGGGCGAGGTTGTTGTTCCCGTCCACGGCGACCAGCCGGTCGTTGTTGTCGAGGTAGGAGTAGACGCCGCCGAACAGGCTGCCCTTGGGCAGGGCCAGGGAGGCCAGGTCGGCCCCGGTCGCGGGAGCCAGCAGGTGCGCGGTCGGGGTCTGCCCGAAGATGGTGGTGCAGAGGGTGACCACGTACCCGTCGGCGCCGACCACGATGGTCGGGCAGGCGGAGGCCAGCGCGGTGCGGGAGCAGGCGATCTTCCCCGTTCCGGGGCCCGGGTAGGGCGTGGTGTCGCTGGACGCGCTGTCCCCGTGCATGCCGGCGGTGCCGTTGCCCGCGGTCGCGGGGTTCCGGGGCGGCAGCGGACCGAACACCGTGGCCTCGGCGGAGGCGGTGGCGGCCGTCCCGCCCAGCGTGCCCAGCGCGACGGCGAAGGTGAGGGCGAGCGCGGCGAAGCGCCCGCCCGCGGGCAGGGAAAACGGCATGGGGAAGTCCTAGAGCCGAGGAGAACGGGGGAGGGGAAGGCGCGGTCGGCTGACGCGGCGGCAGCCAGTCGTGGTGGCCCGGGCCGTGCTCCGTACGGTGGTGGCTCACCGGTACGGCTCCAGCAGCGACGCTAACCGGTGCCGTCGCCGCCGGACCAGGGCTCCCGGGCACACCGCACGGCATGTTCATGCCCCCGCAGTACCCGTGAAGCAGTCGGCCGCCGCCCGCGACGGCGCGCGGGCGCGCGACGCGCCGCCGAGGCCCGAGAACACGGATGCCGCGCCGAAGGTACGTACGGTCGGAGCAGTCGTCCCGGCCCCGACGCCCACACGTCACGGCAGCCCCCCGCCCCGCCCGTCGTTGAGCGGAGACTCACAGATGGCACAGCCCACCCCCCTCGCCCTCAAGCCCGGCACGGCCTGGGCCGACGCCTGGCGGCGCGCCCTGGCCGCGGCCCCCGAGGCCTTCCGCGAGGACCGCGTCCTGAACCTCTGGGCCGGCGCCTGGCAGAGCGACGGCCACGCCCTGCCCGCCACCAGCCCCGTGGACGGCAGTCCCATCGCGGGCCCGCCCCGGCTCGACGCGGGCACCGCGACCAAGGCGGTACGGGCCGCACTCGATCAGCACCGCGCCTGGGGGCAGGTTCCGCCGGCGGAGCGCAGGGCCCGGGTCACCGCCGCCCTCGACGCCCTCACCGAACACCGCGACCTGCTCGCCCTGCTCCTGGTGTGGGAGATCGGCAAGCCCTGGCGCCTCGCGTGCGCCGACGTGGACCGGGGCATCGAGGGGGTGCGCTGGTACGTGGACCACATCGACGCCATGCTGGAGGGCCGGACCCCGCTCGACGGCCCGGTGTCCAACATCGCCAGCTGGAACTACCCCATGTCGGTCCTGGTCCACGCGATGCTGGTACAGGCCCTCGCGGGCAATGCCGTCATCGCCAAGACCCCCACCGACGGCGGCCTGGCCTGCCTCACCCTCGCCTGCGCGCTCATCCACCGTGAGGACATCCCGGTGACCCTGGTCAGCGGCAGCGGCGGCGAACTCTCCGAAGCGCTCGTCCGCTCCCCGGAGATCGGCTGCGTCTCCTTCGTCGGCGGCCGCGACACCGGAGCCCGCATCGCCACCGCCCTCACCGACCTCGGCAAACGCCACATCCTCGAACAGGAGGGCCTCAACACCTGGGGCATCTGGGACCACACCGACTGGTCCGCGCTGGGCGCCGCCATCCCGAAGCTCTTCGACTACGGCAAGCAGCGCTGCACCGCCTACCCCCGCTTCGTCGTCCAGCGCACCGCCTTCGACGCCTTCCTCGCCGCCTACCTTCCCGCCGTCTCCGCGGTCCGCACCGGACACCCCCTCGCCGTCGCGCACCCGGACGACCCGCTGCCCGAGCTCGACTTCGGTCCCCTCATCAACACCGCCAAGGCCGCGGAGCTCACCGCCCACGCCGCGGAGGCCGTGGACCGCGGCGCCGTCCCCCTCTTCCGCGGCACGCTGGACCCGGCCCGCTTCCTGCCCGGCCAGGACACCTCCGCCTACGTGGCCCCGCTGGCCCTGCTCAGCCCGCCGGCCTCCTCACCGCTCTACCACGCGGAGCCCTTCGGCCCGGTCGACACGATCGTGCTCGTCGACACCGAGGCCGAGCTGCTGGCGGCGATGAACGCCTCCAACGGGGCCCTGGTCGCCACCCTCTCCACCGACGACCCGGGCACCTTCGGCCGCCTCGCACCCCAGATCCGCGCCTTCAAGATCGGCCACGGCGCGCCCCGCTCGCGCGGGGACCGGGAGGAGCTCTTCGGCGGGTTCGGCGCCTCCTGGCGGGGCGCCTTCGTCGGCGGCGACCTCCTGGTCCGCGCGGTCACCCGCGGACCCGCCGGCGAACGGTTTCCGGGCAATTTCCCGGAGTACCAGCTGATGCCCGCAGGAGCCGCTGCGCCGGGGCCCGGGCGCCCTCATTAGAGTGAGATCACCGCCGCGCCGCGCGGAACGCCAAGGGGGCGGACCGCCGCGGAACGGCAAGAGCCTGGAATGGAGCCGCAGATGGAGAGTCCCAGCCGTACCGCGCTGATCGAGGACCTGATGGGGCGCTTCCCGCACGTGCCCCGGGAAGCCGTGATCAAGGAAGACCTCCTGCGGGGCGGCATGGCCTTCGACGAGTCCGCGCTCAGCGGAGGCGCCGACGGGTCCTCGGCCGACGTCAAGCCGAAGTCGTACTTCATCTTCTCCTTCGACCACCGCACCCTTCCGGAGCTCGGCGCCGCCGCGCTGAACCGGCCCCCCGAGGAGATCGTGCTCACGGGCGGCCCGTACGAACTGCGCCGCACGGTGGTCTCCGTACGGGTCAACCCGGACTCCCCGTACGTGGTGCGCGGCGGAGAGGACGGCGCGCTCGGCCTGTACCTGGACGGCGTACGGATCGCGGACGTCGGCCTGCCGCCGATGCCGGAGTACTACCGGCACAAGCTGTCGAACGGCAAGTCGGTGATGGAGGTCGCCCCGACCATCCAGTGGGGCTACCTCATCTACCTGACGGTCTTCCGCGTGTGCCAGTACTTCGGCGCCAAGGAGGAGTGCCAGTTCTGTGACATCAACCACAACTGGCGCCAGCACAAGGCGGCCGGCCGCCCCTACACCGGCGTGAAGCCGGTCGAGGAGGTGCTGGAGGCGCTGGAGATCATCGACCGGTACGACACCGCGGGCATCTCCCGGGCCTACACCCTCACGGGCGGCTCGATCACCTCCCAGGTCGGCGGCCGCGACGAGGCCGACTTCTACGGCCAGTACGCGCAGGCCATCGAGGAGCGCTTCCCCGGCCGCTGGACCGGCAAGGTCGTCGCGCAGGCCCTGCCCCGCGACGCCGTGCAGCGCTTCCACGACCACGGCGTCAAGATCTACCACCCCAACTTCGAGGTGTGGGACGAGTACCTGTTCAAGCTCCACTGCCCGGGCAAGGAGCGCTACGTCGGCCGCGACGAATGGCACCGCAGGATCCTGGACTCCACGGAGGTGTTCGGACCGCGCAACGTGATCCCGAACTTCGTGGCGGGCATCGAGATGGCCGAGCCCTTCGGGTTCACCAAGGTGAGCGAGGCGATCGCGTCGACCCAGGAGGGCCTGCGGTTCTTCATGTCGCACGGGGTCGTCCCGCGCTTCACCACCTGGTGCCCGGAGCCGACGACCCCGCTGGGCAAGGCCAACCCGCTGGGCGCGCCCCTCGAATACCACGTCCGCCTGCTGGAGACCTACCGCGCGACACTGGAGGAGTTCGGCCTGAGCTCCCCGCCCGGATACGGCCCGGCCGGCCCCGGGCGCGCGGTGTTCTCCGTCTCCTCCTTCATGGACAGCCTGGAGGGGCTGGAGGAGAAGGAAGAGACCACCACCTGACGGGTCCCGCTCAGACGTCGAGCACCAGGTCCGAGGTCGGCAGGGACTGGCAGGTCAGGACGTCGGTGTCGGGCAGGTCCTCCGAGGGGGTCACCAGGTGCGCCGCCGTGCCCTTGAGGACGCCGCACGCACAGCTCTCGCACTGCCCGACCCGGCAGCCGCTCGGCATGGCCACCCCGGCCGCCTCGCCGAGGGCGAGGAGCGGGCCGTCGTTCTTGCGCCAGACGGCGCTGCGTCCGGACCGGGCGAAGGTGACGGTGTACTCGGCGTCGTCGGGCACGGTCACCTCCCGCCGGGCCGGGCGGAACTTCTCGCTGAACACCTCGAAGCGCGGGACGCCCCGCGCGATCAGGGCGCCGGTGAGGGCGTCGAGCATGGGCTGCGGTCCGCACAGGTAGAAGCGGGCCCGCCGCTCGATGAGGCCGGGATCGATGTCGTCGACGGTGATGAACCCGAGGCGGTCGTAGTCGCGGCCGAGGACCTCGTCCGTACCGGGAGCGGCGTAGTGGTCGACGACCGTCAGCGCCGGTATGCGGGAGGCCAGCTCGCGCAGCCGGTCCCGGAAGGGATGGTCGGCCGCGTTGTTGCTGCCGTAGTGCAGGACGACCTCGGGGACCGTGCCGCCGGTGGCCGCGAGGGTTTCGAGGTAGCTGAGGAACGGGGTGATCCCGATGCCGCCGGCGAGCAGCACGACCGGGTTGCCGGTGTGCGTGGGAAGGGCGAAGACGCCTCCCGGGCTCGCCAGGTGGAGCCGGTCCCCGACTTCGAGCTCCTCGTGGATCCGGGTGGAGAAGGCTCCGCCGGGGATGTGGCGCACGGCCAGCCCGTAGTCGGTGCGGCCGGTCGCGAGGGCGGGTCCCGTGAGGGAGTAGCTGCGGCCGTCCGAGGGGTCCTGGAGGGTGCCGTCCGGGTGCTCGGCGCGCACGGTCAGGTGCTGGCCGGGCCGGTAGTCGGGGAGGGCTCCGCCGTCCTCGGGGGCGAGGCGCAGGGCCCGGACACCGGCGCTCACGCCGGTGAGGGCCGTGACCGTGAAGGGGCGGGTCCCGGTCCAGGTGCCGTCGCCCCGCACCGGGGCGATCCGGCAGGCGGCCGCGCGCATCGGCGCCGAGCCGCTGAGCGGGTCGGTGTCGGTGTGGTCGATGAGCCGGTTGAAGTTGCTGCCCGACGGAGCGGTCGGGTCGGCGCCCGGCAGGGCGAGGTCGGTGGCGTCCTGCCACCAGCCGTACTCGCCGACCACGACGGAGGGGTGCAGGGAGTCGTCGAAGCGGGCGCGCAGCCTGATGGAGCCCCGGCGGGTGGCGAGCTCCAGCCACTGGCCCTCGCCGATGCCGTGGGCGGCCGCGGTCCGCGGGTGCAGGTCGACCGAGGGGTCGGCGGCCCGGCGGCGCAGCGAGGTCAGGGAACGCTGCTGGCTGTGGACGAAGTACCCGTGCTTGGCGCAGGTCAGGACCAGGGGGTACGAGGCGTCCGTGGGTGCGGGGTCGTGGTGCTCGGGCACCGCCGGGTACCCGTGCTCCAGCAGCCGCTCGGAGTACAGCTCGACGCGCCGGGTGGGCGTGGCGAAGCCGGTCACGGCGGGGCCGTCGCCCGCCGCCGGGGCGGCGTACTTGCGGTAGGCCTCCTCGCGGGGCACCCGGACGCCGCCCGGCCGCCGGCGCAGCTCCTCGACGGTCAGGCCGAGGGGTTCGAGCTGCCAGTTCCAGGCGGCCTCGACGTCCCCGTCGAAGAACTCCCCGCCCATGCCCAGGCGGCAGGCGAGATCGAAGACGAACTCGGTGTCGCTGCGGGACTCGCCCTGCGGCTCGACCATCCGCGGCCGCAGCTGGACCTGCTCCTGGGCCCGGTGGCTGACCTCGAAGCCGAAGCGCAGGGCCTCGTGCTCGTAGGAGCTGTTGACCGGCAGGACGATGTCGGCGCTCGTGCTGGTCGGATTGTGGAAGAGGTCCAGGTGGACCTGGAAGTCGAGCGCGCCCAAGGCCCGCGCCGTGCGGTCGGAGTCGGGCTGGGCGACGACCAGGTTGGACCCGAAGCCGACGAGGGCACGGACCGGATAGGGGCGGCCCGTCTCGATGGCGGTGCACAGGTCGCCGGAGTTGATGTAGCCGAAGGCCGGCGGGCCCAGCGGGTGCTTGTCGAGACCGAGGGCCTTGGCGCGCTGTTCGGGGGCGAACTGGGCGAAGGACGCGGCCGGGTTGTAGGGCGGTGCGGGGACGACGTGGTTGCCGCCCGGGGCGTCGTAGGAGCCGGTCAGCGCGTAGAGGGTGGCCAGGGCCCGCTCGGTCTGCGCGGCGTTCGCGCTCTGCCCCACTCCGGTCCACCCGTAGTAGGTGACCGAGGGCGCGGCCGCGATCTCCGCGGCGAGGGCGCGGATCTCCCGCTCCGGGATCCAGGTGGTGGCCGCGACCCGGTCCGGGGTCCAGGCCGCGCAGGCGGCGGCGTACCGCTCGAAGGCGGGCGCGCAGTCGACGACCGTACCGTCGTGGAGGGTGACCGGCCGCGTTCCGCGGAGCGCGAAGCGCTCCGGGCGGTCGGCGGCGCGCGCGGTGTCGTACGCCTCGGCCCGGCCGGTCTCCTCGTCGAAGACGGCGAAGGCCGTGCCTCCCCCGGGCGTGCCGGCGAGCTCGTGCGCGCGCAGGAAGCGTCCGGTGTCGGCGCGGACGAGGAGCGGGGCGTTGGTCCAGGCGCGGACGAAGGCCGCGTCGTAGCCCTCGTCGGCGATGAGCAGGTGGGCCAGGCCCAGGGCGAGCGCGGCGTCGGTGCCGGGCCGGACCCGCAGCCAGTGGTCGGCCCGCAGCGCGCTGGTGGAGCGGCGCGGGTCCACCACGGCGAGCTTCGTGCCGGTCGCCTGGGCGGCGGAGAGGGCGGCGGACTGGGCGAGCCAGGTCTTGGCCGGGTTGAAGCCCCACAACAGGGCGAGGTCGGTGTTCGCGTAGTCGGGCGGCGGGATCGGCGAGCCGAAGGTGAAGGCGTGCGCGAAGTCCTTGTGCCAGTTGCAGATCTCCGCGCTGTACACGGTGTTCGGGCTGCCGAAGCGGCGTACGAAGCGCTCGATCCACTCGGTGGCGTCCGACACCATGGTTCCCGAGGGCGTGGCCACGGCGAAGGCCACCGACTCGGGGCCGCTCTCCGCGGCGATCGCCCCGATCTTCCCGGCGATCTCTTCCATCGCCTCGTCCCAGGACACGGGCACCCAGCCCGGGTCGGGGTCGGACTTGGGGTTGGTGCGGCGCAGCGGTGTCGTCAGCCGCCGGGTGCTGTGCGCGAGCTCGGGGGCGGAGCGGCCCTTGGGGCACATCGCCGTGCCGGTCGGATGGTCGGGGTCCGGTCGCACGCCGGTCAGCCGGCCGTCCTCGATGGTGAAGATCGCGCCGCAGCGCGACTTGCAGAGGGTGCAGAAACCCCTCTTCTCTTCGGACACGGCATCCTCCTGGCTCGCGGACCTCTCTCCATTGGACGGTCCGGCGTACGGCACCAACCAGCGGCGATGGTCGCGAACGGAGCACCGGAGGACCCTCCCGGCCGGGACCTTCGCCCCGGGCCGAACGGGTCGTTCGCGCTGCTCACGGGAGGTTCAGGGGTGTCGGGCGTGCACCAGGCGGAAGGCGGCGTAGAGGGCCGCGGCGGCCAGGGCCAGGAGAATCGAGGTTTCGATGAACTGGGTCGGCCAGTGGTGCGAGGCCGGGTGGAAGTCCACGTACTGGGCCGTGACGTTCAGGTCGGCGGGGCAGACGCCCATCCTCTGGGTCCGGTCGAAACAGGCGTTCTCGGAAAGACGCTCGCCGGTGGCGGTGAGGAACCCGGTGTCCATCATCAGGGCAGAGGACGGCATGAGGGGGTACGGGTTGCCCGGAAAGGGCACCGTGGCCGTCACCACGGGCAGGAAGGACCAGCGCAGCGCGCCGAGGAGCAGCAGCACGAAGCCCGTGAGGAGACCGGTGAGCGCCATGGCGACCAGGGTCCGCCGGACCAGCTGCCCCACCAGGGCGCCGAGGGCCACCCCGAGCAGGCAGTACCCGACGAGCACCGGACCGGAGGCCTCGTACGGTCCGCGGTCGGCCCAGTGGAGCTGCCAGGTCCCGCCCAGGTCTGACCAGCCCAGGCGGTAGATCCCGATCAGGGCCGCTGAGCCCAGCACCGCGACCACGGCCGCCACGAGGACCTTCGAGCCGAGCCAGGCCTTCGGCGTTGTCGACTGGGTGAGAGCGAGCCGCCAGGTCCCGGCCTCCAGCTCGCGGGCGACCATCGGGCCGGCGACGAAGGCTCCCACCAACAGCGGTAGGAACAGGATGCTGTTGCCCGCGTACTGCATGGCGAGCCGGAACAGTTCCCGCGCGTAGTGCGCGGACATCACGTTCTTGGTGTCCGCGTTCGGACCTTCGCCCCACTCGCGCAGGGCGATCACCGTGATGAGGCTCGCGGCCAGGAAAGCCGGCACCGCCCACAGCACGCGCCGGTGCTGGCGGACCGTGACCCAGTAGGTGCCCTTCAGTATCGGCGTGCTCATGCCGACACCTCCTTGGTGGCGTCGACGGAGAACGCCGGGGCCTCGGGCGCGCGCAGATGGGCGAGCAAGAGTTCCTCCAGGGACGGGTGCGTCGTCTGCCAGGTGTTGCTGTCGATGGGGCCCCGGGGCCGCACGAGCGCCGTGAGCTGGCGGCCCGTCGTACGGGCCTCGACGACGGTGTGGACGGAGAGTTCCTCACGGGCGGCGGCGGGGCCGGTGAGCAGCAGGTGCGCCGCGCCGACCGCGTCGATCGGGCCGGAGAGGCGGATCCGCCCGCCGTCGACGAGCAGGAGGTGGTCGCAGGCGCCCTCCAGCTCGGTGAGGATGTGCGAGGACATCACCACGGAGGTGCCGTTCTCCGCGGCATCGGCCATCAGCATGCCCATGAGCCGGTGCCGGGCGAGCGGATCGAGATCGGCCATCGGCTCGTCGAGCAGGAGCAGGCCCGGGCGTTTGCCCAGGGCCAGGGCCAGGGCGACCCGGGTGCGCTGCCCGCCGGAGAGCGTACGGACCTTCGCGTGCGGGTCGAGGTCCCCCGCCGCCACGATCCGCTCCGCCGTACTCGCGTCCCAGCGTCCCGGGTTGAGCTCGCGGCCCATGCGCAGGGTCTCGCCCACGGTGAGCTGCGGGTAGAGCGGCTTGTCCTGGGCCACGTAGGCCAGTTCCTCGCGCGGCACCGAGCGGAGGTGGCCCTCGGTCGCGGACACGAGACCGGCGGCAATGGCCAACAGGGTCGACTTTCCGGCCCCGTTGGGTCCTACGAGTGCACAGACCCGGCCCTCGGGCAGCCGGAAGGAGCAGTCGCGCAGCGCCCACCTTCCCCGGCGTCCGTAGCGCAGGCCGAGGCCGTCGGCCTCGATCACGGTGTGCGTCATGCGTGTCCGTCCCCCTTGAAGTGCTCTTCCAGTACGGCCGAGAAGAGCGCGGCCGCGTCGTCCCGCTCCATCCCCGCCTCCCGTGCCCGCCGCGCCCAGTCGGCGAGTTCGGCGCGCAGCGGGGATTCCGCCGGGGCGCCGCCCAGGGACTTGCGGATGAAGGTGCCCAGTCCCCGCTTCGCCTCGACGAGCCCCTCGCGCTCCAGCTCGCGGTAGGCCTTGAGAACGGTGTTCGGGTTGATGGCGGTGGCCTCGACGACCTCACGCGCGGTCGGCAGCTTGTCGCCCGGTTCCAACAGGCCCAGGCGCAGGGCCTGTTTGGTCTGCTGGACGATCTGCAGGTACGTGGCGATGCCGCTGCGCCGGTCGATGCGGTACTCGAGCACGACAACACCACCCTTTCACTAGGCAAGTAGTGGAAGGGTGGTGCAGGGGGGTGCTTATGTCAACCGTCCTCCGTGGCTCAGGCGAAGGCGGGGCCGGGGATCGAGCGGCGCAGCACCGGGGCGATCTCCGACTGGAACAGTGCGAGGGAGTCCCGGTGTTGGGCGTCGGTGAGGCCGCCCGGCTCGGCCTGGAGGTGCAGGACCGTGTGGCCCAACTCCTCGTGGTAGCGGTGCACCTTCTCGATCACCTGCCCGGGGCTGCCGATCAGGGCCGAGCTCCGCTCGACGAAGTCCTCCAGGGTCGCGAACACCGGATCCAGGCCCTGCGCCGCGTGGGCGGCGAGGTACCGCGCGAACGCCGGCCGGTACGCGGCCACCGCGCCCTGGGAGGTGGGCGCCGTGTGGAAGCCCGCCGTGCCCGCGCCCACGACCGCATGGGCCGGGTCGTGTCCGTAGTGCTCCCACCGCTCGCGGTAGTGGCGGATCAGTGCGGCGTACGGGCCGATCGGGTGGGTGACGTTGGCGGCGAAGAGCGGGTCGCCGTAGCGCGCCGCGAGATCCACGGACTCCCGGCTCGTGGCGCTGCCGTGCCACACGCGCAGCGTCTTCTGGTACGGCCGGGGCAGGACCTCGGCGCCGGTCAGCGCGGGCCGGAAGCGCGGCCGCGCCGTCACCTTGTCCTTGCTCCAGATCCGCCGGAACAGCTCGTAGCCCTCGGAGTTGCGCTCCCACTGGTCCTCGGAGGTCACGTCGAACAGCTCGCGCTGCGCCGTGCCGTTCCCCTTGCCGATCATCAACTCGAGCCGGCCGTCGCTGAGGTGGTCGAGGGTCGCGTAGTCCTCGTACGCCCGCACCGGGTCCAGCAGGCTCAGGGTGGTCACGGCGGTGTACAGCCGGATGTTCCGGGTCAGGGCCGCGATGTGGGAGAGCACCACGGGCGGCGACGACGACAGGAACGGCCGCTCGTGGCGCTCGCCGACCCCGAACCCGTCGAAACCGAGCTCCTCCGCCAGCAGCGCGGCGTCGACGACCTGCCGGAACCGCTCGCGGGTGGGGGTCGGGAAGCCCGTCGCCGGATCCGTGCCGTCCGTGATCAGGGTGATGGCCAGGAATTTCACGTCGGCGCTCCTCGAAAATGGCATGTCCGCAATCAGAGCCGCGGAATGGCGGGAGTATGAAAAGGAATTCGGCACTGTCACATGTGTGTGGCAGAAATGCGATCCGCACCGCCCGGAGCTCGGAAGGCCAAGAAGAAGGGCCTGTGGCGCACGGTGAAACCGATCGACTCGTAGAGGCGGACTGCACGCGTGTTCTCGGCGGCCGTGTGCAGGAACGGTACGTCTCCCCGTTCGCGGATGCCCGCCGCGACGGCGCGGACCAGGCGCGTCGCCAAACCCCTGCCGCGGTGGTCGGGATGGGTGCAGACCGCGCTGATCTCCGTCCAGCCGGGCGGGCGCAGCCGCTCCCCGGCCATGGCCACCAGCCGGCCCCGGTCGCGGATGCCCAGGTACGTGCCCAGCTCGATGGTGCGGGGCAGGAAGGGCCCCGGCTTCGTCAGCTCGATCAGCTCCAGGACCTCGGGCACGTCCGCCGGACCGAGCCGCACCGCCTCGGGAGCGGGCTCGGCGCGCAGCGAGGTGTCGACGAGCTGGACCCCTTGGGTCGACCAGACCGTCTCCCACCCGCGGGGCGCGGTCAGCACCCCGGAGAGCGAGACGATCCCGTCGGGGCCGGCCAGGGAGCCCAGCGCGTCCCAGGACCGGGGGTCGTCCGGATCGGCGATCGCGGAGAACACGGCGACGTCCGGGGCGTAGCGGGCGGCGTGCCCGCCGGCCCGCACGGCGAAGGCCGCGTGCGGGCCGGACAGCGAGGCCCAGGCCGGGTTGTCGAGGACGTGCGGGATCACCGGGATCACCGGGGTCCCTGGAGCCACCGGACTGACGGCGGGGCCGGGGCCGGTGGTCGGCACGGGGCTGGTGGTGGGCATGGGGGTGGAACCCTCCTTCCGTGGGATGCCCGGGCCAAGAACGGCCGCGGGGTCAGGAGTTGGTCGTGGGCAGCCCGGGCGGGTTCACCTGCGAGGTGGTCACGGCCTCGTTGGAGAGGTTCCAGGCGGTGAGGAGCTGCGTGTACCGGCCGCTCCCGGCCAGGTGGTTGATGGCCTGGGCCACGGGCTCGGCCAGACCGCTGTCCTTCTTCGCCGTCGCGGCGATCAGCCCCTGGAGGGTCTCGCCGGCACCGGAGAACGAACCGGCGTTGCGTGTCGGGGCGTTGCCGCTCGCGGTCTGGGTGATGTGGTAGGCGATCGAGGGGTTCGGGCCGAAGTTGAGGTCGATCTTCTTGCCGCTCAGCGCCAGGTAGACGCTGTTGGCGTCGGGGAAGTACTTGACCGTGACGTCCTTGCCCTCGGACTGGAGCTTCTTCTGCCACTCCAGCAGGATCTTCTCCTGGTTGGTGCCGCTGCTGACCGACACCGTCCTGCCCGCCAGGTTGCGGTAGTCGCCGCCGAACTCCCAGGTGTTCTCCTTCAGGGCTTCGAAGGCCAGGTTGTCCTGCCGGTAGGACGCGAAGTCGTACTTCTTCTTGCGCTCCTCGGTGACCGTGACGTTGGAGAAGGCCACGTCGACCTTGCCGCTGTCGATGCCGACGAAGAGGTTCTCCCATGTGGAGTTCTTCACCACGGGCTTCAGGCCCAGGGTCGCGGCGACGAGGCGGCCGAGGTCGGGCTCCGCGCCGGTGAGG
This sequence comes from Streptomyces sp. GL_141, assembly GCF_057834385.1. Lineage (NCBI taxonomy): Bacteria > Bacillati > Actinomycetota > Actinomycetes > Kitasatosporales > Streptomycetaceae > Streptomyces > Streptomyces sp. GL_141. Next base: position 197,934 of record NZ_CM174402.1, on the reverse strand, counting down.
GTCTTCTGGTCGGTGCCGACGTAGGCGAGGGGCGGGAAGCCGGCGGGCAGGGCGCCGACCCCGATGACCAGCTCACCGCGGTCGCGCACGGCCTTCGGGAGCTGCGCGCGCAGGGACTCGACGACCGGGACGGACAGTTCGGTCTGCTGGGCGGCCCCGTTGGAGAAGGCGCCGACGGTCACCTTGTCCGAGCCCGGTGCGGTCCCGGTGGCCTTCGCGTCGCCGCCGCACGCGGTGAGTCCGGCGGCGAGGGTGACGGCGGCGGTCGTGGCGCCGAGGCCGCGGACGAGTCTGTTGCGCAGGAGGGACGGGCGTTGCATGGCGTTGCCTTTCGGACGTGCGGCGATGCGGGGAAGGCCGGGGTACGGAGGGTGGGGGAAGGGAAGCCGAAGCGGGGCGGGTGGTGCGGCGCGGGGAGCGGCAGGCTCGTCAGAGCACCTTGCTGAGGAACTCCCGGGTGCGCGGGTGCGCGGGGTGGTCCAGCACCTGTGCGGGCGGGCCCTGTTCGACGATGCGGCCCTCGTGGAGGAAGACGACCTCGTCGGCGACCTCGCGGGCGAAGCCGATCTCGTGGGTCACGATCACGAGGGTGGTGCCCCCGGTGGCCAGGTCCTTGATCACCGAGAGCACCTCGCCGACCAGCTCGGGGTCGAGCGCAGAGGTGGGCTCGTCGAAGAGGATGACCCCCGGCCGCAGCGCGAGCGCCCGGGCGATGGCCACCCGCTGCTGCTGCCCGCCGGACAGCTGCCGCGGGTAGGCGCCGCCGCGGTCCCCGAGCCCGACGCGGCGCAGCAGGTCCTGCGCCAGCGCCTGGGCCTGCGGCCGGGACAGCCTGCCGGTGGCCACCGGGGCGGCGGCGACGTTGTCCAGCACGGTGAGGTGCGGGAAGAGGTTGAAGTTCTGGAAGACGAAGCCGATCCGGCCGCGCTGGGCGAGGATCGCCCGTTCCTTCAGCTCCTTGAGCCGGCCCCCGTGCCGCTGGACGCCGATCAGTTCGCCGCCGATGCCGACGTGGCCGGCCTCGGGCTTCTCCAAGTGGTTCAGGACCCGCAGCAGGGTCGACTTGCCGGATCCGGAGCGCCCCAGGATCACGGTGACCGTGCCGGGCGCGACGGTCAGGCTGACCCCGTCGAGGACCCGGCGGCCGCCGAACCACTTGTGGACGTCGTGCACCTCGATGGCGGCCGGCCGCGCGGTGGTGGCGGTGACGGTGCCCGCGATCCCGGTGCCCGCGTTCCCGGTACTCGCGTTCCCGGTCATCGGGCCGCCTCCTTCCGGTAGCGGATCCCCAGGTCGCGCAGGCCCGCCCGGGCCCGCTGGAGGGGAGTGGGCGCGGGGGTGCGCAGAGCTCCGCGGGCGTAGTGCCGCTCGACGTAGTACTGCACCACGGAGACCAGACTGGTCAGGATCACGTACCAGACGGTCGCCACGAGCAGCAGCGGCACCACGTCGCCGGGATAGGTGCTCGCCAGGCTCTGCACCGAGCCGAACAGGTCGAGCAGCGACACGTAGAAGACCAGTGACGTGGCTTTGAGCAGGCCGATCAGCTGGTTGACGTAGGAGGGCACGATCGAGCGCAGCGCCTGCGGGAAGACGATCCTGGCGAACTGGTAGCGCTTGGGCAGTCCCAGGGCCGCGGCCGCCTCGTGCTGGCCCTGGTCCACGGAGAGCACGCCGGCCCGGACGATCTCGGCAGCGTACGCGGCCTCGCTCAGGCTCAGTCCGACCACCGCGACCGCCATGTCGGTGGCGAGCCGCGACTCGTCGAAGGTGAGGAAGGCGGGGCCGAACGGGATGCCGATGCTGAGGGTGGGGTACAGGGCGCTGAGGTTGTAGAGGAAGAGCAGGACGACGATCAGCGGCACGGACCGCAGGAGCCAGATGTACGTCCAGCTCACCGACCGCAGCACCGGGCTGCCCGAGAGCCGTCCGAGGGCCAGCAGGATGCCGCCGGCCAGGCCGAGGACCGCACTGTACGCGGCCACCTGGAGGGTGATGAGCAGCCCGTCCAGGACCACCGGGCGGGCGAACCAGTACGCGAACCGGTCCCATTGGTAGAAGGGATTGGTGATCAGCCCGTGGGCGGCCTGCGAGACCAGCACCAGGACGGCGATGGCGGCGACCCACCGCCCGGGCCGGCGCAGCGGGAGGACCCGCTCGGCCGGCCCGGGCGGCCCGGAAGGGCCGGCGGGCGCGGAGAGGAGCAGTGATTCGGTCAAGGACACTCCACGGCTTCGCATAGGCGCAGAATCGAAAAGCAGCCGCCGAACAAGGACAGGAGAGGCCGCCGATATCTCTTTATCTGCGGCGTAAGCTAGGCAGCCCGGAGAAGGCGTGTCAACGGCCTGGATATCGGAATGCGCGAAACCGTGTTCCGATTTCATCCGCCGTACACACAACGCCTGTTCGTGAAATGAAACTCAGCGGCCGCCGGGTGCGGTCACCGCCTTCAGACGGCCGCGCAGGCCGGCCAGCCGGACGCGCAGCAGCCGCAGCGGTGTGGGCGGAAGGCCCCGCGAGCTGCCGCGCGCGTAGTGCCGCTCGACGTAGTACTGGCCCGCGCTCAGCACAGTGGTGACGGCGACGTACCAGAGGGTGGCCACCATCAGCAGCGGGATGACCTGGTAGTTCTGGTTGTAGACCAACTGCACCGCATACAACAGGTCGTGCACGGCCAGCACGCTGACGATGCTGGTGCCCTTGAGGGTGCCGATGAGCATGTTCCCGGCGGTGGGCACGATCGAGCGCATCGCCTGCGGAACCACGATCCGGTACAGCGTGCGGCGCCTGCTCAGCCCGAGTGCCTGCGCGGCCTCGGTCTGGCCGGGGTCCACGGAGAGGATGCCGCCGCGGACCACTTCGGCGGCGTACGCGGTCTCGTGCAGGGTCAGGCCGATGACGGCGGTGAGGGTCGGGCCGAGCAGGTTCACCGTGGAGACGGTGAAGAGCTGGGGGCCGTAGGGGATGCCCAGGCCGAGCGTCGGGTACAGGGCGCCGATGTTGAACCAGAACAGCAGCTGGACCAGCAGCGGTGTGGACCGGAAGATCCACACGTAGCCCCAGCTCAGGGTGCGCAGCACAGGGTTGGCCGACAGCCGCATCACGGCGAGGACGGTGCCGAACAGGAAGCCCAGCACCATCACCACGCCGGTCAGCCAGAGGGTCAGCAGCAGCCCGTCGAGCACGGCAGAGGTGGTGAAGTACCGGCCGACCAGGCCCCATTGGAAGGCGTCGTTGCGGACGACGGAGGCCAGCACCATCGCGAAGACCAGCAGCGCGGCGGCGGCGGACACCTGACGGCCGAGGCGCCGGCGCGGCACGATCGGCGGCGGTTCCGTACCGGGGGTGGTCGCGTCGGGCGCATCGAGTGCTCGGGACGGGCGGGAGACATCGGAAGCCGTGGTCATGGAGGTGCTCCGGGGGTGGGAGGGATCGCGGGCGGCAACGACGGCCCGGCGGTGGGGCGGGCACGCCCGGGCCCGGCGGACGGTGGTGCGGTCGTCACGCTCGCCGTGTCCCTCAACACGGCCGGACCGGCTCCCTGCACGGCATGGCCGGTCCGCCGCCGATCGTATGCGGCCACGGCAAGGCCGTGTCAACGGTGCCCCGTCCGGCGGGGGCCGGGAGCGTCCGGCATCCGGGCCGATGCTTGACGAAGAGCTGCCCGTACTGTTCAAGTAGTCGCATGAACGCCCATCAGCGCCTGGTCTCGCGCGACTACATCGACTTCGGTCGGGTGTGGTCCGCGGCCTGTTGTGCCTGACGCGGCAGCGGGCTGCCTGATCGGCCCTTCCCTCCCTCGGTGACCCCGTCGTGGGCCGAGCCCTGCCCTAAGGCCTGTCGTCAATCTCCCGTCTGCCCCGCGGCCGCCCTTCGGGCGACGACGGGAGTTTGACGACAGGCCCCAACGCCACCGCCGTGCCGTCGTGACCGCCCCCGGGCCCTCGCGCCGTCACGCCCGCGGACGTGCGCTGCCGCCGCACCGAACCCCCGACGCCCCGCGTCGTCACGCCCGCACCTCACGCCTGCACGCCACGCCCCTTCCTCCGCGACCGCACACCTTCCGCGGCTGACGGAGTCTCATACACCTCTGCATCGCGGGCGGTTCACCCTGCCCCGGTGCGTTCCGCCGCACCTTCCGAAAGGCCACACCCATGCCCGTGGAGTTCCTCGGCATAGCCGCCACCAACGACGGCTCCGAAACCACCGCACGATCCGGCGCCGCCTTCGACAAGGAGTACACGCTCCGGCTCGCCAGGGCGCACGAGGAACACGGTTGGGACCGGGTGCTGTTCGCCTACGGCTCCGGCAGCCCGGACCCGGCGCCGGCCGCCGCGTACATCGCGAGCCGGCTGGACCGCCTGCAGATCCTGCTGGCCCACCGGCCCAACGTCTCGTACCCCACCTTCGCCGCGAAGACCTTCGCGACCCTCGACCAGATCAGCGGCGGCCGGCTGGCCGTGCACTTCATCACCGGCGGCAACGACCACGAGCAGGGCCGCGAGGGCGACGTCCTCGGCAAGGACGAGCGCTACGCCCGCACCCGCGAGTACATCCGCATCGTCAAGAAGATCTGGACCACCCACGAGGCCTTCGACCACGAGGGGGAGCACTACCGCTTCCACGACTTCGTCAGCGACGTGTTCCCCGTCCAGCAGCCGCGCCCGAACGTCTCGTTCGGCGGATCCTCGCCCGCCGCCTACGCGGCCGGCGGCGCGGAGGCGGACGTCTACTGCCTGTGGGGCGAGCCCCTGGAGCAGACGGCCCAGCAGATCGAGGCCGTACGGGCCGCGGCGCGGGCCGCTGGCCGCACCGCGGCGCCCCGCATCCAGGTCGCCTTCCGGCCGATCATCGCCCCGAGCGAGGAGCTGGCCTGGGAGAAGGCCCACCGCACGGTCGGCGCCATCAGGGAGCGCAGGCGGGCGGGAACCGTACAGCGCCACCGCAACGGGGTGTCGGAGGCCGCTGCGCCCCAGAACACCGGATCGCAGCGCCTGATCGCCATCGCCGAGGCGGGGGAGCGCTACGACCGGGCGCTGTGGACCCCGACCGCCGCCGCCACCGGGGGCGCGGGCAACTCCAACGCCCTGGTCGGCACCCCGGAGACGGTGGCCCAGGCACTGCTGGACTACTACGACCTCGGCGTGGACATCCTGTCGGCCCGCGGCTACGACCTGCTCGGCGACGCCGTCGACTTCGGCCGGTACGTGATCCCGCTCGTCCGCGAGGAGGTCGCGAAGCGGGACGCGGCCCGGGAAGCCGCCGGGGGAGCCGCCCGGGAAGCCGCCTCCGGGGAAGGCGCCGGCCGGGACGCCGTCCACGGTGCCCCGACCGAGACCGGCTCCCCCCGCCGGCCCCTGACGGCGGTGCGCGGATGAGCCGCCCCGGGCTGGAGAGGAGAGGGGCCGGGCTCCGCAGACGCCTGCGGACCGGGCTCGTACTCCTGCCCCTCCCCCTGCTGGTCGCCCTGACGGCCTGCGGCTCCGGCGAGGAATCCCCTCCGGTGGCCGGCGCCCTCGCCTCGCCCGTGCCGGCCGACGATCCGGTCGCCGGGGTGCGGGCGGCGGAGCCGATCGCCGCCCTGCTCCCCGCCGAGGTCCGCAAGGCGGGCAGCCTGCGACTCGGCGGCTCCGTCGGATCCCCTCCGTCGGCGTACTACCCCGACGGCCAGGACAAGCCGCCCGCAGGCCAGGACATCGACATCGCCGCCGCGGTCGCCAAGGTCCTCGGCCTGAAGCTGGAGCGACAGGACGCCTCCTTCGAGACGATCCTCCCCGCCCTCGGCAGCGGCAAGTACGACGTCGGCACGGGCAACTTCGGCGTCACCACCGAACGCCTGAAGTCCGTCGACTTCGTCACCTACATCAACGACGGCCAGGGCTTCGCGGTCAGGACGGGCAACACGGCGCTGACCGGGCAGGTCTCCGACCTCACCCGGCTGTGCGGACTGACCATCGGCACCGGCGCCGGCACGACCTTCGAGAAGACCCTGACCGCGCAGAAGGAGGTCTGCGCCGCCGCCGGGAAGAAGCCGTACGAGGTCAAGGTCTTCTCCGAGGCCGGGGCCGTCACCACGGCGCTCCAGCAGGGCCGGATCGACGTCGTCATGTCGACGATCAACGGCCTGCGCCACCAGGCCGCACAACCCGCCGCACGGACCACCTTCCTCGGCGAGTACCACCGCCTCGACGTCGGCTTCGCCTTCAAGAAGGGATCTCCGCTGACCCCCGCCTTCCAGGCCGCCGTCAACGCGCTGATCAAGGACGGCACGTACGCGCGGATCCTGAAGAAGTGGGGCACCACGCCCTCCGCGATCGACACCTCGCAGATCAACCCGGCCGAGCACACGTGAGCAAGCCCGAGCCCGAGCCCGATCCCGATCTCGGACCGGTCATGGTCGAGGTCCGCGGCGTCCACAAGAGCTTCGGACCCCTGGAGGTGCTGCGCGGGGTCGATCTGACGGTCCGCGCCGGGGAGGTCACCGTGATCCTGGGGCCCTCCGGCTCGGGGAAGTCCACGCTCCTGCGCACCATCAACCACCTGGAGAAGGTCGACCGCGGCTGGATCAGCGTCGACGGCGAGCTCATCGGCTACCGGGGCCACCGCGGCAAGCTGCACGAACTCAAGGAGAAGGAGGTGCGCAAACAGCGCACGCACATCGGGTTCGTCTTCCAGGACTTCAACCTCTTCACCCACCTCACCGTGCTGGAGAACCTCGTCGAGGCCCCCGTCTCCGCGCTGCGCCGGCCGCGGGAGGCGGCCGGCGCGACGGCCCGCAGGCTGCTGGAGCGCGTGGGTCTGAGCGACAAGGCGGACGCCTACCCGCGCCAGCTGTCCGGCGGGCAGCAGCAGCGGGTGGCCATCGCCCGGGCGCTCGCACTCGAACCGAAGGTGCTGCTCTTCGACGAACCGACATCGGCCCTCGACCCGGAACTGGTCGGCGAGGTCCTGGACGTCATCAAGGACCTGGCCCGCACCGGAACCACCATGCTCGTCGTCACCCATGAGCTCGGCTTCGCCCGGGAGGTCGCCGACACCGTGGTGTTCATGGACGAAGGGGTCGTCGTGGAGCAGGGTGCGCCAGGAGCTGTCCTGGACCACCCGCAGCACCCCCGCACCCGGGCCTTCCTCGCCAAGGTGTGGTGAGGGGCCAGCCGATGAGCGGGCTACGCGACCGGGTCCTCCTCCTCCTTCTCCTCCTCCAGCCAGTGCGGGGTACGGAAGGCCGCGCCTCCGTACATCGGGAGGGCGATCGATTCCCCGTACCGGGCGAGCTGGTTCCAGGGCCGGTTGATCCCGGTGGAGCCGTAGCGGCGCACCCGGGTGACGGTGTCGAGGTCCAGTACGTCGACGAGCACCTCCTCGCCGGGGCCGGCCTGCTGGCGGACGGTGCCCTCGGGGTCGACGATCGCGCTGGCGCCGACCCCCGCGGGGTCCGCGGCGTTGACGTTGACCACGTAGACCTGGTTGGTCCAGGCGTTGGCGCGGGCGCAGACCAGTTCCATCTCCCGGTCCCGGGTGGGTGTCAGGGTGGGCTGGATGACGATCTCCGCTCCCAGCCAGGCGAGTTGGCGGACCGTCTCGGGGAAGGAGCCGTCGTAGCAGATGGCCAGGCCCGCCCGCCCGATGCCGGGGAGGTCGAACACGGTGAACTCGTGGCCGGGCCGGGCCTTTTCGTACGGCTGCCAGGGGAAGACCTTGCGGTAGCGGGCGACGATCTCGCCCTCGGGCGAGACGGCGATGGCCGTGTTGTAGACGTGGCCGTCGTCCGCGCGCTCGTAGAGGCTCCCCGGGACCAGCCACAGCTCGGTCTCCCGGGCGAGGGCGCAGATCCGGTCGGTGAGCGGTCCGGGGATCGTGACGGCCGCCCGCTCCATCCAGTCGTCGGGCGCGGGGCGCAGCAGCGGGCCCTCGGCGGCGAGCAGGAGTTCGGGGGCGACGACGAGCTGGACGTGGGGGAAGAGCGCGTGCGTGGCGCGGACCTGGTCGCTGAAACGCTGCCAGCTCGCTTCGAGGTCGTGGGCCACGGGCGTGGTCTGGAGGGCGGCGATGGCGAGAGTGCGCATGGGTGTGGTCAGTCCTCGGTGATGGTGAGCGCGACGACCGACGTACGGCCTTCGCGGAAGAAGCGGCGGAAACGGGCGCGGGCGATCAGCAGGGCCAGGGCGCCCGCGGCGATGGTTCCGGCGCCGAGCAGGAAGACCCCGCCGACGCCGTGGAAGGAGGTGCTGCCGTAAGCGGGGTCGTACATGTCGTAGGCGCTGCGGGCGAAGGCCGCCAGCATCAGCAGGCCGCCCAGTAGGGGCAGGACTCCGCGCAGCAGGAGGTCGCGGGGGGAGTCGCGGAGCCGCTTGCGGAAGTACCAGACGCAGGTCAGGGCCGTGGTGCCGTAGTAGCAGGCGATGAGCAGCCCGATGCAGAGGATGGCGTCGCCGAGGAAGTCGCCGGAGACGAGCGTGAACAGGACGAGCAGGCAGGCCGCCGCCGTGCCGACGAGGAGGGTTCCGAAGGAGGGGGTGCGGTGGCGCGGGTGGATGCGGGCCAGGGCCGGCGGCAGGGCTCCGTGGGAGGACATGGACAGGGTGCTGCGCGAGCTGCCGACGAGACAGGTGAGCAGCGCGGAGACGGCCGAGACGCAGACGGCCAGCTGCATGGCCTTGGCGAGGGCCGTGCCGAGTACCGGCGGGGCGAGGGTGCTCAGCACGTCCGCGGCGTTCTCGGGGTTGCCCAGGCCGATGCCGTCGGTTCCGGTGCCGGCGAAGGAGATCGCCGCGAAGGCGGTGAACAGGTAGGTCCCCAGCAGCACCACGGTGGAGAGGACGGCGGCCTGACCGGAGACGCGCTCGCCGTCGCGGGTCTCCTCGTTCGCGGTGATCAGGGCGTCCCAGCCCCAGTAGATGAACAGGCAGAGCAGGACCGCCTCGGTGAGGGATCCGAGGTCGGCGAAGGCGAAGGGGTTCAGCCAGGCGAGCGAGGGAGCGGCGGCGCCCGTGCGGCCGAAGGCGGTCACGCCGAAGCCGAGCAGGGCGAGGAGTTGCAGGCCCAGCAGCACGTACTGGACGGAGGCCGCGAGCTGCAGGCCCCGGTAGGCGATCGCGGTGACGGCGGCCAGCAGCAGGACGGCGGTGACCGTCACGGCGGCGGAACTGTCGGCGAGGGCGTGCAGGCCGAGGAAGTGCAGCAGGTAGTCCGCGCCGACCTGGGAGAGGGCCGTCATCGCGATGAGCGTGGCGCACAGGGGCACCCAGCCCCCGGTCAGCCAGCCGGTCCGCGGCCCGAAGGTGCGGGTGGTCCACACGAAGGTGGTCCCGCAGTCGGGCATCTCCCGGTTGAGCTCGCGGAAGGCGAAGGCGGTGAGGAGGACCGGTACGAAGCCGAGCAGCAGGGCGGCCGGGGCCAGCTCGCCGACGGTCAGCGTCACGAAGCCGAGGGTGACGGCGATGCTGTAGGCCGGTGCCACGGACGAGAGCCCGAGGGTGACGGAGGCGAGCAGGCCCACGGAGCCGCCGCGCAGCCCCTTGCCGGCGGGCGCGGGCGCCGGCCCGGTTCTGGCCCCGGTGTCGGTCGGGTTGGTCATGATGCCTCCTGGAGGCCGCAGGTGTGGTGCGCAGAGCGTGAGACGAGACGCTGCGTTAAACGCAGATTTAAGACCTGGCCTCCTGGACCGTCAATGGTGTGAGCGATATTGTTAAACAGAGATTTAGATGATCAACGTCTGGAGGGCATGGCGTGGCAGCCAGGAAGGGGTCCGGCAAGGAGAGCCGCCGGGCCGAGCTGGGCAAGGCGGTGGAGCGCGCCGTGCTGGTGCGCGGACTGGAGGGCCTGCGGCTGCGCGACGTAGCCGACCAGGCCGGGGTCACCCCCGCCGCGGTGCTCTACTACGGCGATCTGGACGCCCTCGTCCACGCCACGTACCAGCAGGCCATCGAGCGCTACAGCCAGGAGCGCGAGGAGGCCGCGGACCGCTTCGACGACGCCCGCGGCAAACTGCGGGCCTGCATCGACCACGGTGTCGCCGGCGGCCCCGACGACGCGCTGACCCGGCTGCTCTTCGAGTACTGGCCGCGCTGCCTGCGCGACGCCCGGGCGGCGGCTCTCGACAGTGCTCTGACGGAGCGCCAGATCGCGGTGTACTCCGGCATCCTGGTCCTCGGCCAGGCCCAGGGGCACTTCGTGCTCCAGGATCCGCCCCGGCTGCTCGCCGCGAACTTCGTGGCCATGGAGGACGGTTACCAGATGGAGGTGCTCGCGGGCCGGCGTACGCGCACCGAGGTGATCGCCGCCCTGCGCTCCTACGCGCGGGCCGTCACGGGCCATGAGCTGACCGGCACCGAGCCGGGCGACCAGGAGCCGGGCGACCAGGGGCCGGCCGACCAGGAGCCGGGCGGCCGGGAGCAGGCCGGACAGGAGCGGTCCGACCCCTCCTGACCGCGGCCCGGACCCACCCGGACACGCCCGGACGCGCACCGCCGGCCCGCCTCGTCACGAGGCGGGCCGGCGGCCGTCATGCGTGCGCGGCGTCCCGTGGGCGGCGACACCGGTGCGGGGTCAGGGGCAGGTGGCCAGGAGGACGGAGACGACCGTGCAGCTGGCGGTGGCGCTGTCGTTGAGCGGATTGGGATCGGTCGGCGCGGACGCCGTACGGGTGGCGGAGACCGAGACGCGCCCCAGCGAGAGCAGGCCCAGCGGTACCCGGAAGGTCTTGGTGGCGGAGGCGCCGTTGGCGAGGGGCCCGTAGGCGCAGGTCACCGTGGACCCGGCGGCCGTGCATCCGGGGGACAGGGTGTTGGCGGACGCGCCCGCCGGCAGGCTCGCGGTGAGCGTCGCCGAAGTGACCGTACCGGGACCGGTGTTCCGGGCGGTCAGGGTGTAGGTGAGGTAGGGGACCAGCAGGCTGAAGCCCGGCTGTGCGGTCAGGTCCACGTCGATGTCGGCGGGCGGGAGCTGGTACGTGTACCGGCCCGCGGCGCTCACGGCGCTGGTGCCGCCGGGCGTGGTGACCTGGACGTCCACGGGGCCCGCGGCGTGGGCGGGCGCGGTCGCGGTGCAGGCCGTGGGGGTGCAGGAGAGACCGGTGCCCGGGTTGCCGGGACCGAAGGCGATCGCAGTGGCGCCGTCCAGGCCGGTGCCGCCGACGGTGACGACCGTACCGCCGTCCGTCGTGCCGGTGGAGGGGCTGAGCGAGGTCACCACGGGAACCGGGACGTAGGTGTAGCGGCCGGCGGGCGTCACCGCGCTGGCACCGCCGGGTGTGGTGGCCCGGACGTCCACGGTGCCGGTCCCGGCCGGAGCGGTGGCGGTGCACGAGCTCGCCGTGCACGAGACGTTGGTGGCGGGGTTGTCCGCGCCGAAGGTGAGGGCGGCGCCCGTCAGGTTGGTGCCGGTGACCGTCACGGCCGTACCGCCGGCCGTGGGTCCGGCGGCCGGTCCGACGGCCGTGACCGTCGGCGGGAGGGTGAAGGCGAACACGATCCGCCCGTCACCGGCGTTGGCCCCCTCGGTCAGGGTGACGGACGAGCCGGGAACCGTCCCGGAGACCAGGCTGGACCCTCCGCCACCACCTCCTCCGCCACCACCGGTGGTGCCGTATCTGCCACCGGCGCCGCCCCGGCCGCCGCCGCCGTAACCGGCTCCGCCGCGGCCGCCGGCGCCCGTCGGGCTGAACACGCCCTGGGCGGCGGAGCCGCCGGCGCCGTTGGGGAAGGCGCCCGGGGAGCCGTTCGGGCCCTCGTTGTCCGCGCCGGGCCCCCCGGTCCCCGCGGCCCCGCCGGCCGTGTCGGTGCCCGCGCCGCCACCCGTACCGCCCTGCGCGTCGGGGACCAGGCCGTTGCCGTCGGCGCCCGCCCGGCCGCTGTCACCACCGGCCGCTCCCCGGTAGGCGGGGGAGCCGATGCCCGCTCCGCCCGCCCCGCCGCCCGAACCGGCCGTCAGCAGCGGCGCGTTGGCGGCGGTGGTCACCGCGACCAGGGCGCCGCCGGATCCCGGCACGCCGAACTGCACGCTCGCCGTGCCGTTGGCACCGCGCCGGCCGACGGTCACGTTGAAGGTCTGTCCGGGCGTGGCCGGGAGGGTCGCGACGAGGTGTGCGCCCTTGCCCCCGGCGGTGCCGTCGGCGGCGTTCCCGCCCCCCGCGCCGTCCAGGGTCACCACGCCGCTGGTGACGCCGTCGGGCGCCGTGACGCTTCCGGTGCCACCCGCCGAGCAGGTGATCGTGGTCGTGGCCCCCACCAGGACCGGGGCGGCGCAGACCCCCTCCGCCGATGCCGGGGGCGCCAGAACCGTCAGGCCGCCCGCGGCCAGTGCCGAGGACGCGGCCACCGCCAGCAGCCGGCGCCGCCACCGGGCGCTCGGACCATGTAACACAGCAGTCGAAGACATCGCGTCTCCCCCTCTCGCCTCCGCCCGGCAGCGGCCGGAGTCGCATACTCCCGGGAAGCCGCGGCCGGACGCTCCCGTTCGACGGACCGGAGCGCAGCTTCCTCCGGCGGTGCCGCCCGTTCGCCGGTACTCCAGGGCCTGTGGGAAGGACCACGGCCCAGGGATACCGGCGGAAGCATCGCAGCGGCCGGGGCGCGGCGGGCACCAAATGCCGGATCGTCCCGCCAAACCGTTGGAAACCCCGAAATCGGCGACCGTACTCGTACGAATTTCCGAGAAGATGGGAGGTTGCGGGGGTGTCGTGGTGCGCTGCCGTCAGCCGTCAGCCGGCGGGGTCGACGAGCTGCGGGCCGTTGTTGCGGACGCTGTTGACGGCGGTGGAGACCGGCGTCACCGCGAGCCGGCCGCCGGCCGGGGTGTGGAGCAGGGCGCGGAGATCCGTCGTGTCCTCGTGGGAGGGATCGAGCCAGGCCTCGTAGTCGCCGGGGTCGAGGGCCAGCGGCATGCGGGGATGGATGCGGCCGGCCGCGTCCGTGGCCTCGGTGGTGATGATCGTGGCCGTGGTGAGCCAGGCGTCCGGATCGTCCCGGTCGGCGACGGCCGGGTCGCGCCAGAACTCGTAGAGCCCGGCCATGGCCATGACCGAGCCGGTCTCGGGCCGGATGAAGTAGGGCTGCTTATAGGCCTTGGCCGTACCGGTGGCGGGTACGGCCACCCACTCGAAGAAGCCGTCGGCGGGCAGCAGGCACCGCCGTTTGGCCAGGGCCCGCCGATAGGCGGGCTTCTCGTGGACGGTCTCCACCCGCGCGTTGATCATCCGTGATCCCACGGCAGGGTCCTTGGCCCAGGACGGCACCAGCCCCCACCGCACCGGACGCAGCTGCCGCCCGAGCTCCCCGGTGTCCCGGTCGGCGCGCTCCAGAACCGCCCACACCTCGTCGGTGGGCGCGACGTTCCACGAGGGCTCCAGAGCCCGGCCCGGATCGAGCCGGGCTTCGAAGAGGCCCGCGAGGTCCTGCGGTGCGCGGGAGGAGGCGTATCGACCACACATGCCTCCACTGTCCCACCCTTCGGGGGCGGGGCGGGGCAGAGCTCGCCGATCCGGGGCGGCGTGCCCACGGCCGATGTCGGATCCGGTCTGCCCGCTCCTGGCCGTAGACCTTTGGATCGAACCCGGGCGAAAATTCAGGGTTCCGGTCCGGTGGTTTCCCGACGTGTCGGCCAATCTCGGCCTCTACGGCGGGCTCAGGCGGCCCGGGGCCGGGTGGAGACGGTTACCCGGTCGACCCGCATCGGGTGGCCCGGTTCGGTGGCCGGGCCCGGGGTCGCGCCGTCGGCCTGGGGGAGGCCGCCGCCGATGGCCACGTTGAGGATCAGGAACAGGCCGTGGTCCACCGCCCGCTTCCAGGTGTCCGGGTCCATCAGGGAGGCGGCCACCCGGTGGTGCACGCGGCCGTCCCGGTACCAGCGCACCTCCTCGGCGCCGGGGGAGAGGTCGACCTCGACGGCGTACGTGTGGAACCCCGTACGGCAGTCCCCGCACGGCTGCGGGCCCGAGCTCAGGCCCGCCGGCTCCCGGCACGGGCCGCCTTGAAGGGTCCCGCAGTGCATGGTCGCGAAGACGCTGTCCCGGCCGTTGACCGATTCCATGATGTCGAGCTCCCCGATGCCCGGCCAGCCCGTGTACCCGTCGCGCAGCGGCGCCCCGAGGGTCCAGAACGCCGGCCAGTAGCCGGCCGCCTTGGCGCCGGTCACCTCGGGCAGGGCGATCGCCGCCTCGATCCGCAGGATCCCGCCGGCCGGGGCCGCGAAGTCGGAGCGCCGGGTCTCGATGCGGCCCGAGCTCCACGCGCCGTCCACGCGGGTGGGGACGATCTCCAGCGCGCCCTTGCCGTCGAGACGGACGTTGTCGGTCGAGTCGGTCATCGTCTCGATCTCACCCGTGCCCCACTGGGGAGCGGGGCAGCCCGGATAGCAAGTCCCGGTGTCGTGCAGCCAGTTCGCAGAGGAGGGAGGGCTGCCCGCGGGACCCTCGAACTCCTCCCGGAACACCTCGGTCCAGCCCGCGGGCCCCGCCTCCCCTGAGGTGGCCCCGGCCCGGCCCACGGCCGGCAGTGCTCCGGAATCCGTGAGCAGCCGTTCCAGCCGGCGGGTCAGGACGACGACCGCCACGTTGGTCAGGTGGGCGTCGTCCCGGTACAGCAGGATGCGGTCCAGTACGGCCGGGCAGGTCGGCCCGTCGCCCGGGCACAGGACCGGGTTCACGCTCACGGCGCGTACGCCGGGCAGGGCGCCGGCGGCGATCCGCCGGGCCAGTGGATCGGGCTGATGGGCGTTCGTACGGCTGAACGCGCAGGCCGCGGGCTCCTCGGGGCTGCCGGAGACGCACGCGGGAACGTCCGTGCCCGGTACGGGGGTGTCCTCGATGTAGACGATCGGCGCACCGATCGCCCGCAAGGGTTCGAGGGTCTTCTCCCAGGCCTCGGCGAGGAGTCCGGAATCGGCGGTGTAGCGGTTGAGCGAGGAGATCACGATGAGCCGGGGCTTCGGCTGCTGCCGCAGCCGCTCCAGGGTGTCGGCGCGCCACGTGTCGCACTCCCGGTAGGCGCGGCCGAGCTGGGGACTGTCCACCTCGAGCTGCGCCAGGGGGCAGCCCTGCTTCACCAACTCCTGGAGGGCCCAGCCCCGTTGCGAGGCCATGGCCAGCATCGCGGAGAACCACTGGCCCGCGTGTGAATCGCCGAGCAGCACGATCCGGTCCGGGCTGTCCACCGCGCCGAACAGGCAGTCCGGGCTGCGGGTCACGGCCGGGGCCACCTCGCAGGCCCCGTCCGGCGGGAAGTCCTTGCGCGCCTGCGCGGGGCCGGGCACGACCGGGCCCGCCTCCAGCGGCGCGGAGCCCGTACGGGCGAGCAGGTGCGGCCCGGAGTCGGCGCCGGGGGGCAGTCCGGCCAGCCGGACCGGCGTTGCCGGACCCAGCAGGTTCAGCGTCGTGGTGCCCACCACCAGGGCGAGCACCACCGGCAGGACCACGGCCGTGATGCCCACCGACAGCCCGCGGCGCGGGAATTCGGAGACCGTGCGGCTGCGGCGCAGCGGCTGCTCCACCCAGCGCATGGTGGCGTAGGCGGGCAGTGCGGCGGCCAGGGTGAGCGCTGCCTTCACCGGCCAGTCCTGGGGGCCGAAGCGGGCCTCGGCGAGGACGAGCACCGGCCAGTGCCACAGGTACAGGGTGTAGGAGAGCCTCCCCACCGCCCGGGGAGCCCGCCCGGCGAGCAGCCGGCCGATCCCGTAGCTGCCCGGCGCGCTGCGCTCGCCCCGGCCGGGGATCGCGGCGAGGATGACGGCGGCCGCTCCCAGGGTCGGTACCAGGGCCGCGTAGCCGGGGTAGGGCGTGGCCGCGTCGTACGCGAGGGCGCTCCAGACGATCGCCGCGAATCCGGCCCAGCCGCACAGCAACCGCAGCGGGCGCGGGCCGCGCATGAGGTGCCAGGGCAGCAGGGCCACCAGCGCGCCGACGCCGAACTGCCAGACCCGCGAGGGCGTGGCGAGGTACGCGAGGGCGGCGGAGTGGTCCGTCCAGTGCAGGGACAGCGCGAACGAGGCGAGCACCAGCGGTACGGCGGCCAGGGCCACGGCGGCCCGCACCGCACGGCCGCGACGCACGGCCCGGGCCGCGCCGAGCACGATCAGGGCGAGCAGGGGCGCCCAGAGGAGGTAGAACTGCTCCTCGACGGCGAGGGACCAGAAGTGCAGGAGCGGGCTCTGCTCGTGCCCGGCGGCGAGGTAGTCGGTCCGCTGGGCGACGAACCGCCAGTTGGCGGCGGAGAGCGCCGCCGCGACCACGTCCTGCTCCAGGTCGGCGCGGCGCAGCGGTACGGTCAGCCAGGCCCCGGCCAGGGCCACCGCGCCGAGGACGACGGCGGCGGACGGCAGGAGCCGGCGGGCCCGCCGGGAGAAGAAGTCCAGGAGCCGGATCCGGCCGGTGGTGACGGCCTCGCGGACGAGCAGACCGGTGATGAGGTAGCCGGAGACGACGAAGAAGACGTCCACGCCGACGAAACCGCCCGCGAGCCCCGGAACCCCGGCGTGGAAGGCGAGGACCGCGAGGACGGCGACGGCGCGCAGCCCCTCGATGTCGGGCCGGAACGCGGACCGGTGCGGGCTGGGCCCGGACTCGCCGCCGGAGCGCCCCGGGGAACCGGGGGGACCGGGCGGCGGGGCGGCGTCGCGCGGGCGGTCGCGCCGCGCGGCGTGGGTCGGGGAGGACGGCGAGGGCGGTGCGGGGGAGGACGGCGAGGAGGAGGGGACGGGGGAGTGCATGGTGGTCGTGGAGCCTTTCAACTCAGCCAGGGAAGCATCGGGTTGACCCACCCGGATGCCACCAGGCCGGTGAGCAGGAGCACCGCCGAGGCGGCGAGGGTCTCGGGCCAGCGGCGCGGCAGCACGCCGGCGTGGGAGCGGAGGGCGAAGGGCCGTACGAGACTGCGCGGTCGGCCGCCGGCCGGAGCCGGTCCGGCCCCGGCCGAGGCGCCCCGGGACCTCTTCCCGGAGGCCGCCGCGGGCCGCAGCTCGGAGATCAGGTCCCGGACCAGCGGGCCGTTGATCTGGCACTGCACGAGGAAGTAGAGGAGCAGACCCCAGTTGGGCTCCCAGCCGTTGCGGGCCACGGCCAGTGCCAGTCCCGCCGCGGCCGCGCCGTTGGAGAGGACCAGCCAGACCAGGGAGACGCCCACCACCCGGCGGGCCATGCCGCCGGAACGGGCGGGGCCCCGGGTGCCGGTGGGCACCCAGTCGGCGCTGCGGCCGCGCAGCGTGTGCAGGAAGGCGGTGGCGGCGGCGACGCTCGTCAGGACGTTCGCCCGGATCACCTCCACCCGCCAGCGGGTCCTGCTGATCCGCGGGAGCAGCACGTGCCAGAGCCACAGCGGGGCGAGCAGCGGCAGGACGTGCCAGGGCCGGATGTCGTCCGGGTACCAGAACATCATCACCAGGGGCGGCAGCGGCGCCGCGAAGGTGTTCACGGCGGCGGCCAGGTAGCCGACGACGCCCTCGTAGAAGCACAGCCGCATCCGCCAGGGCGCGCCCATCCTCCGCAGGACGGGCGAGGTCAGCAGGTGGAGGTTGCCCATCGCCCACCGGTACTGCTGGTTGACGAAGGAGGTGACCTCGTCGGGCGAGGTGCCCTTGGCGACCAGCACCGGTACGTACAGGGTGCGGAACCCCTGCGCGTGCAGGGCGAGGCCCGTGTACAGGTCCTCGCTGTGGTCGAGGCGGGCGAAGCCGCCGGCCAGGTCGATGGCGGCGCGCCGGTAGACGGCGTTGCTGCCGCAGCAGATGGCGGCGTCGCTCGCGTCCCGGGACGGCTGGATCCAGCGGAAGAACCACTCCTGTGCGGAGCCCGCGGCGCGCTGAATCCAGCCCATGGTCCCGTCGGTGTCGAAGCACTGGGGGCTCTGCACGATCCCGACGGCCGGGTCGGCCAGATAGGGCACGAGATGACGCAGGAAGTCCGGCCGGGGTGCGAAGTCGGCGTCGAGGATGGCGATGAACTCGGCGCTGCTCAGGGTCAGCGCGTGATTGAGGTTCCCGGCCTTCTTCAGGTGCCCCCGATCGGGCCGTACGACGTACTCGTACCCGTACGAGGCCGCCAGCGCGGCGACTTCGGGACGGTCCGCGTCGTCCAGCACCCAAGTGGTCAGCGCACCGGGCCAGTCGACGCCCGACACCGCGCGGTAGGCGTTGTCCAGGACGGGGAGCGGCTCGCCGCAGGTCGGCAAGTAGAGGTCCACGCCGGGCAGTCGGGCGGGCTGCCAGGCGCGGACGAGCACCTCGTGCGAAGGCCGGGTCAGCCTGCGCTGGCGCAGGCTGTTCACCGAGGAGAGGACGAGGGCGACGAGGTTGAGCCCGAGGACGGCGAGGAAGGCCCACAGGGCCGGAGTGCGCAGCGCGAAGGTGAACATGGTCGCCGCGGTGAAGACGAAGGCGAGGCTCGTACTGATCAGGACCCAGCGTCGTTGCGGGCCGAAGTACCAGTAGAGCTCCTCGTCGGAAGGAGGTTGCGGAAGATGATGAAAGCTCATAAAGCCCCCCACGGCTGTTTATGCGCCCGTTTCAGATGGCCACGGCCACCATAGCGTCAGAGGTATAGACCATTTGTTTCCGCACGGCCAACAGGTGCAATCAGCCACGGGATTGGCGCATCTCAAGTGGTCCAGACCTTTGCTCCGCCCATTCGACCCGGCGTGCCGCCTCCCGCCGGGAAGATGCAGGTCACGGGGGAGTGAACAGACACCGAAGACTTGTGCGGCCGGCCACCCGGCCACCCGGCGCCCCCGAACGCGTCCGTCGACCGCTGGTCCTGACGCGGGTCCCGCGGTGGGACTTCTGGGCTTCGACCGCACCCGCGCCGCCCCAACCGGCTACGCTCTGACCGTGCTTGAGGATCCGGACAGGGGAAGTGCCGGCGATCCGCCCGAGTGGCAGGCGCCACCGCGGATGATCGGCGGACACGTCGCGGGACCGGTGGTGATCGGCCGGGCCGACGGACTCGTGGTGGTCGCCCGGCAGGTCCTGGCCTACCCGGCGGGACTCGAGATCGAGGTGGAAGCCCACGCGCGTGGCGCGGCCTCTCCCTCCGTCGCGGTCCCGCCTCCCGTCGAGTCGGTGCCCGACCCCTTCGGCTTCGCCGGGTTCGGGCAACCGGCGTTCCGTCTCCGGTTCGGTGACGGCAGGGAGGTGGCGCAGGACGATGAGGCCGGACTGCGGGACGGGCGCGGACCGGTGATGCTCGCCAGCGGGTACGAGGCCACCTGGGGCGGTCCGCAGGACGGCGAGGACGTACGGCTGACGCTGTGGACGTGGCCGCTGCCGCCCCCGGGACCGCTCACGGTCTCGTGCGCGTGGCCGGAGCGCGGGCTGCGGGACGCCGCCCTGGTCCTGGACGGGGCCGCGGTACGCGCCGCGGCCCTCCTGGCCCGGCCCTTCTGGACCGCAGGGGCGTGAGGCGCCGCCCGTGACGCGGGTGGTGCGGAGGCGCCGCCCGTGACGGGGCGGGCCCTGAGGCGCCGCCCGTCGCGCGGCCGGGGCGTGAGGGGCTCAGGCCCCCGTCGCCGTGGCCACCGTCCGGGCCGGGTCCTCGTACACCGGGTCGAGGGCGAGCAGTGCGCCGCCGCGGGCCGGAGCGGTGAAGCCGAGGGTGGACAGCAGCAGGCGGCAGCCGCCCGTGTCCGGAGCCATCACCCGCTCGGCCATCAGCCGCTCCACCCGCGGGGCCAGCCGGTCGCCGAAATAGGTGAAGTAGCCGCCGAGCACCACCGCGCGCGGGTTCAGGACGTCGGCCAGCAGCGCCAGCCCGAGGCCGAGGGCGTCGGCGATCCGGTCCAGGGCCTCCAGCGTGCGGGCGTGCCCGGCGGCCGCCCGGCCCTGGAGATCCGTCAGCCGGGCCTCCAGATCGAGGGAGGGGTCGTGGACGGGATCCTCGGGGGCGGCGGCGTGCCGCAGCAGGGCCGTGAGCCCGACCATGGTCTCCCAGCAGCCGCGGCGCCCGCAGGCGCAGAGCGCGCCGCCCGGGTCGAGCGGCATGTGGCCGATCTCCCCGGCGAACCCGGCGGCCCCGCGGTGGAGCCGGCCGCCGCTGATGATGCCGCCGCCCACGCCCGTCTCGCCGGTGACGTAGATGAGGTCGTGGATGCCGGCCGCGGAGGCCTCCGAGTACTCGGCCACGGCGCCGAGTTTCGCGTCGTTCTCCAGGCGCAGCGGGGGCGCCCCGCGCCCCAGACGGGCGCGGATCCCGCTGACCGCCTGGACGTCGTGCCAGCCGATGTTCGCGGCGTAGACGACGGTGCCCGCGGCGATGTCGACGACTCCGGGCGCGGCGACCGTGACCCCGGCCGTGGCGATGCCGGCGGTGTCGAGGACGGCGAGGGTCTCGCGGACCAGCCCGGCGGCGCAGTCCAGAACGGCCTCGGGCCCGGCGCCGCGGACGTCCATGGCGACCCGTCGCTCGAAGACGGTGTCCCCGCCCAGGGTCAGGGCGACGGCGGCCAGGTAGTCGACGTTGATCTCCAGGCCGATCCCGCACAGCGCGCGGCCGTCGATCCGTACGCTCTGGCCGGGACGGCCGACCGAGCCGTCGCGCTCGGCGTCCCCCTCGCGGAGCAGGCCGAGTTCGATGAGCTCGGTGACCAGGCCGGTGACCGTGGGCCTCGGCAGCCCCGCGTCATCGGCGATCCGTGCGCGTGAGCGCGGTCCGGCGTCGCGCAGGAGGCGCAGCACGAGGCCGAGGTTGGCCCGGCGGATGGAGGCCCTCCCGGCGGGCCGCGCCGGGCCGTTGACCGCGCCGGGTCCGATGCCGGCAACGCCCCGCCCGCCCTCGTCGCCGCCGCGCTGCATGCTTCGCGGATCAGTCCTCACCGGTGCTCCTCACTGCCGTCCCCGAGAGTCTGCCACCCGTGGGCACCGGTCCCGCCTCCCCGTCAGGGAGCGGCGTTCGGGAGCGGATGCGGCACGCGGGGTTGACGGGACCCTCATTAATTCCGATCCTAACCAAACTAATTGCTCGACGGCGAGTCGCGACGGTGAGTCCCGACGCCGATCTCGGCCGCGACCCGACGGTGAGGAGGCGACGGCGTGCGTGCCCGCTACCACCTGCGGTTCCAGATCCATCCGTACGAAGGCACGGACGCCGTCGCGGCCACGGCGGCCGAACTGGCCAAGACCTGCACCGACGCGGGCGTGGCGGAAGTGGTGCTGCTCCTCGGCGCCGGCCTGGACGTGAGCCTCAACCCCTGGGTGACCACCGGCCACGCCGACCGCGGCCGCACCGACATCCACGGCTTCGCACCGATGGTGTCCCCGACCGGGAAGGTCTCCGCGGCCCAGGCCTCCTTCGCCTGCCCGCGCTGGCGCGCCTGGCTGACCGGGCACTACGGGCGCTTCGCCGAACTGGGCTTCCGCGTGCTGTGGCTGGAGGGCGACTTCCGCTACCACAACCATGCCCCGCTGGACTGGGGCGGCGGCTT
This sequence comes from Streptomyces sp. GL_141, assembly GCF_057834385.1. Classification (NCBI taxonomy): domain Bacteria; kingdom Bacillati; phylum Actinomycetota; class Actinomycetes; order Kitasatosporales; family Streptomycetaceae; genus Streptomyces; species Streptomyces sp. GL_141. The sequence goes on along the minus strand of NZ_CM174402.1, from coordinate 176,533 downwards.
CGAACCTCTCATGCTGGACCGGCTGGCCGTCCTGGCCGTCCTGGCCGGACGCCCGGTCCCACGACCGGAACTCGTCGCCGCACTCACCGCCCCCGCCCCCCCCGCACCCGCTGCGCGCCCTGTGGCAGCAGGTCTGGCGGACCGCGCAGCAGGAGGTGGCCGCGCAGGTGGCCGCCGAGGTGCACCGGCGCTCGGGCGGCCGCTCCCGTACCGGACTGATGAGCTCGGGCCTGGACGCCGCCTCCGTGGAGGGACGGGACTGGGGAGCGCTCTTCGGGGCCCTGGCCCCCGGGGGCCGCGCCGTGCACCGCCCGCACTTCGCCCCGTACGCGGACGCACCCGGCCGCGCGCTCGCCCGGCAGGTGTGGATGCCGGAACTGCGGCGCTCGCTGCGGCCGGAGTGCGTGGACAGCGAGCCCGAGATCGAGAACTGGCCGCACACCGCCTGGTCCACATCCGATGTGCAGACCTGGTCGGAGATGATCGCCGCCCAGCTCTCCGGGGCGGACGCCCTCCTGCTCAACCTCCACCCCCTGCACGGAGCGAGCCCCGGCCGCCCCCCCGGATCGCCGAACTGCTGCGCCGCGCCCGGCCCGCGCTGGACCTCGTCCGACGGCAGCACCCGCGCGGGCAGCGCACCCTCGGCGTCGGCCTGCCCTTCGCCCAGGACGCCGCCGCCCACGTACGGGCGCACGGCGCGGACCTGACCGAGCCGGCCGTCGACCCGGGCCTGGCAGCCGAGTTCCTGCTCCGCTACGGAGTACCCGTGACGGCCGAACCGGCCCCGGTCCAGGCCCTGTTCGGCCCGTCTGCCTGGGCCTTCGACGATCCGGCCGTACGGGCCCTGCTGGCCGGAGGCCTGCTGCTCGACGGGACCGCCGCGGCGATCCTGCACCGGCGCGGCTTCGGCCCCCTCATCGGGCTGGCCGAGGTCACGGTGGTGGGCCGGGAAGCCCCTCCCACCGCCGGCGGGCCCGGCCCGTACGCCACCGAGCACCTGTGCGCCGCGGCGGGCGAGGACCTCGCGGGCCTCCTCCTCAGCGTCAACACCCAACCCGCCCGGGCCCGGCTCCGGGAGGCACCCGGGGCACAGCGGTGGAGCGAGGTCCGCACCCCGGACGGCCGCGCCTGGGGGGCGGGCCGCACCGCCTTCACCAACCCCCTCGGCGGACGCGTCGCCGTACTCGCCGCGACCGAGCCCCACACGCTTCCGGCCGACGACCACGCGCAGCGGCTGCTGCACCGCACGGTCCGCTTCCTGGAGGGGGGCGGACGCCCGCCTGCCCCTGATCGGCGGCGGCCCGTACCTGATCCCGCACCTCTCGTACGCGGACGGCGCCACCACCCTGACCGTGGCCAACGGCTGCCAGGACCCCGCCCGGCCCGTGGTCGACCTGCCGCTGCTCCCGACGGTCCCGTGGCCGCCACGATCCTGGCCCCGCTCGCCGAACCCCGCCCGGCGGACACCGCCGGGCACGGGCACTCCCTGGGGCCCGAAGCCGAACTGCCCCACCGGGGCTGGGTCGTCCTGCGCTGGTGAAGCACCCCGACCACCGCGAGGAACCACCCGCAAGGACCCCGTACCGGACCCACCACCAGGGAGTCCCATGAGACCGCTCCGCGCCGCGTCCCTCCTCTGCGCCGCCGTCCTGGGCCTCGGCACCACGCTGGGGACCGGTATCGCGCCGGCCACCGCAGCCGGGACCGTCACCATCGCCTCACCCGCCCTCGCGGTCCAGGTCGACACCGCCTTCCCCCGCGTCGTCCAGTACACCGACCGGGCCACCGGCGCCGTCCTGCACGGCAACGAGGACCCCCTCACCCAGGTGAACCTCAACGGCTCCGCGCAGCCCCCGACCGTGACCAGCAGCGTCGCCGCCGACCACGTCGACCACACGATGGCCTTCGCCAGCGGAGACACGGTCAAGGCCACCCTGTCCGTCAGCGGCAGCACCCTCACCTTCGCCGTCACCTCGATCGCCGACAGCGCCGTACCCGTCACCTCGCTGTCGATCCCGCAGCACAACCTGGTCTCGGTGCGCAGCGTCCAGCCCGGAGCCGCCGTCTAGACCACCCGGATGAACACCAACACCAGCGGCACCGGGGACACCTTCATCCCGCTCACCTCCGGCACGACCGCGGACGCCGCCCCGCGGGGCGCCATGTACGCGATCCTCAACACCGGTTCCCTCGCCGCGTCGATCGCCACGAACTCGTACCACGACAGCCCGTCCGGCCAGAACGCGGCGGACAGCGGCCGGATCCAGAAGCAGACGGTGGCCAAGTCCGGCTACCGCAGGGCCGGTCTGTGGAGTGGCGACTGGCTGCACCGGGCCGCCGGCGCACCGGGCACCGAGCCGCTGCCGTACGCCAAGGTGGTGGTGAGCGGCGACCGCAACGCCGGCTCCACGGTGGACCGGCAGGACGGAGCCATCGCCTTCCGCTCGATCATGACCAGCCCCCAGGGCTGGCAGGAGACCCCGGACTCGACCAGTCCTGCCACCTCGACCACCGGCTGGACGGCACCAGCGGCAAGCGTCTGGCTCGCCTGCAGGAGTTCAAGGCGGTCGCCCCGGAACCTGAAGTTCCTCTACGTGGACACCTGGTACGGGGACGGCTACACCTCCCAGGCCCTGGCCCGCGAGAGCAACGGCCTCGGCTACCAGCAAGGACGGCCACCCCGTCCTGATCGGCGACAGCTACCTGCTGCCCTGGAACCAGAGCGGCGAGTCCAAGCTCTACCACTGGAGCGGTACGGGCGGCGCCTCCACCTGGAACGTGCCCGCCTCCTGGGCCCAGAACGGCACGGCCAAGCTGTACAAGCTCACCGACCAGGGCCGGGTCCTGGTCTCGGACCATCCGGTGACCGGCGGCAAGGTCACGGTGACCGCCACCGCGAAGACCCCGTACGTCGTCCACCCGTCCGCGGCGCCCGCGCAGGCGGACGCCGGATTCGACGAGGGCGGCCCGGTCCGGGACCCCGGATTCACCTCCGGTGACCTGTCGAAGTGGACGGTCACCGGGGCCGCGTCCGTCACCCGCAACGCGGTGGGCCGGTCCCAACTGACCGTCGGGCAGGGCGCCACCTCCGTGTCGCAGCAGCTCACGGGCCTGACGCCCGGTACGTACGCGGCGAGCGTGTACGTCTCCACCGTCACCGGACGCAGGGCCACCCAGCGGATGCGGGTGCTGTTCGACGTCCCGGCGGGCGAGTCCACCGCCACCCTGGCCCCGCGCGCCGACGCAGCGGCGGGAACCGCCGGCTTCGACGACGTGCGCGTGGTGCGCACGGCCCGCAGTCCGCAGGGCGGCCACACCTTCGCGGAGGACTTCGAGAACGTCGACTCCGGCTGGTACCCCTTCGTCGTCGGCCCTGCGGGCGGCAGTACGGCCTGCCCGCGCACGCACCTCGCCCAGCTCAACCAGCTGTCGGATGACGGCACCACCTGGAGGGACGCGTACTCCACCACCACGAGCGACGGGGGAACGGACGAACTGACCGGGACCCAGCGGGCCACCGGCTACGGCTACTCCCTGTGGGAGGTCGAGGCCTACTCCTGACGGCACACCACGGCGTCCCCCACCCCTCCGAAGAGGGGTGGGGGACGCCGTGGTGTCAGGGCCTGTCAGGGCTCAGAAGCGGCTGGAGACGGTGGCTCCGGCGAAGTCCTGTGCGGCGTGCAGGCTGATGTAGAGGTAGCCGGCCGCGGGGTTGTTGATGGTGAGGGTCTCGGTGTTGCCGGCCTGGACCGAGCGGGCGGTGTAGTTGCCCGTGGTGGCCCAGGAGGTGGGGCTGTAGTAGAGGTCGGCGTTGCCGGTGCCGCCCGAGACGGAGATCTTGAGGGAGGCGGTGCCGGCCGGGACGTTCACGTAGAAGTAGCGGTAGTTCCCGGCGGTGGCGGAGACGTTGGATCGGCTGCAGTCGGCGCCCAGCACCCGGATGTCGGCGTCCGCGCACTCCACCTGGGCCGTCCCGAACTGGGTCGTGACGGTGACGCCCGCGAAGCCCTGGACGGCGTACAGGCTGATGTAGACGCGGCCGGCCGCCGGGTTGTTGATGGTCAGCGACTCGCTGTTGCCGTTCTGCGCCGAGCGGGCCGTGTAGTTGCTGGTGGTGGCCCAGCCGGTGGGGCTGTAGTAGAGGTCGGCGTTGCCGGTGCCGCCCGAGACGGACACCTTCAGGGAGCCGGTGCCGGCCGGGACGTCCAGGTAGAAGTAGCCGTAGTTGCCGGTCGTGGCGGAGACGTTGGAGCGGCGGCAGTTGTCACCCAGCACCCGCACGTCGGGGCTGGTGCATTCGCCGGGCCCGGCGGTACCGACCGTGACGGCCTTGCTGGTGGTGGCGGTGGCGCCCTTGTTGTCGGTGACGGTGAGCTGGACGGTGTACGTACCCGCCGCGGCGTAGGTCTTGGCCGGGTTGGCGGAGGTGGAGGTGGTGCCGTCACCGAAGTTCCAGGCGCGGGAGGCGATGGTGCCGTCCGCGTCGGTGGAGGTGTCGGTGAAGGTGACCGCCAGGGCGTTCACGGCGGTGGTGAACCCGGCCACCGGGGCCTGGTTGGCCGGCGGGGTGGTGCCGCCGCCGCAGTCTCCGGCCGCGCACTTGACCAGCCAGGCGGCGAAGTCCGCGTCGTAGCGGGTGCCGATGGTGGAGGTGAGCAGGGTGCGGGCGGCCGCCCAGTTGCCGGTGCGGTAGTGGCCGAGGAGCGTCGCCACGTCCTGCGGGTGCGACTGGACCAGGTAGCGGACCGCCAGGTAGCCCCAGCGGTAGACGCGGGTGGAGTCGGAGTTGTCGTAGGTGGTGTCGAACAGCGTGCTGAGCTTGTAGGTGTTCTTGCCCGCCTCGACGGCGGCCTGGTCGTAGCTGACGCCCCGGTACGAGTAGGAGATGTACTCGGCCAGGCCCTCGACCCACATCACGGTCGGGGTGGTCATGCCGGCGTCGAAGTCGCCGTACATGTTGAAACGGCCGTCGAGGTAGTGGGTGTACTCGTGGTTCAGGTTCCAGATCTGGAACTCCGGCCGGACCCACTCCGCCTCGTAGGCGATGAAGCGGGGCTGGTTCCCGGTGACCGCGGGGTCACCCTCCAGGTACATGCCGCCGTTGTTGGTGTTGATCCCGAAGATGACACCGGCGTAGGCCGCGTAGTCGGCGCTGGAGTCGAAGGCCACCACCTCGAGCGCGGTGTTCTTGTCGTTGGCGACCGGGCCGCTGTCCTTGACCACGTTGTGGAAGAAGGCGTCCTGGTTGGCCAGGCTGGTGCAGCTCGCGGCGAGCTCGGCGGCGGTCATCTGCTGCGCGACGATCCGCAGGCTGGGGCTGCAGGTGTGGTTGACCGTCAGGACGGCGGCGCGCACCCGCGCCGGCAGGTCGCAGGTCCCGTAGTAGGAGCAGTTGGCCGCGTCGTAGGCGGCTGTCATGTCGGCGAGCGGCACCCAGAGGGAGGAGGTCCGTCCGTTGATCGAGGTGCGGTCCAGCAGCTGCTTGACGAGCGGCCGCACGGTCGCCTGGAGTGCCGAGTGCTGGAGGAAGCGGCCCAGTTCACGGCCGGCGTTGGCCGTCAGGTAGCTCCTGTCCGTGCCCAGGAGCGCGTCGTGGGTGACGGCGAAATCGCGCAGCACCGTGAGGATGCTGGGATCGGCCTGTACGGCGGGCAGGAATTCGGCGGTCTGGTGGCCGCGGAACAGCACGGTGTAGGCGTTGTTGACCGCCGCGACCATCGAAGAGGAGCTGTTGTACGCGGAGTTGTAGCCGGTCAGCAGTCGCTTGGCGACGCCGAGGTAGCGCGCGTTCTCCTGGGCGCTGTCGATCAGGATGACCGTCTCGCCCAGGGTCGGGCCGTTGGCGTCGGTCACGTCGGCGGCGCGCGGAGCGGCGAAGAACGTGTCCAGGGCGCCCCGGATCGAGCTCTTCAGGGCCGGCCCGTAGGTGCCGACGGTGGACTCGTTGTACCACTGCACGTAGTAGCCGGCGCGCAGGAAGAGCACGAGCTGCCCGGTCTTGGTGCTGTTGTCACCGGGGTAGCTGGCGGCGTTGGCGCGCAGGGCGTCGGCCACCGAGACCATCTGCGCCTCGCGGAAGGCGGCCTTCGCGTCGTTGCCCTTGAGCAGGAACAGCGAGTTCACGCAGTCCATCTCGGAGGCCTTGATCTGCTGGACCAGCGCGGCCCCGGTCTTCGAGGTGAAGTCCGCGATGTTGCAGGCCGCGGCGAGGGCCTCGGCCGCGGCGGCGGCACCGGGGGCCAACTTCGCCTTGGCCGCCTGCTGTTCGGTGCGCGCGGCTTCCTTGGTGGCCCGGAGCGGGGCGCGCTCGGACAGTTTCGCGTCCGGGCGTGCGGCGTGCTCGGCCCGGAGCGCGGCGGCTGCTGCGGCCGGGGTCGAGGGCTGCGGGGCGACGCCGGACTTGAAGGCCGGGGCGGGCGTGGCGGGCTTCGGTTCCCGCGCGAAGGCCTGGCCGGCGGGGGCGAGCACCGTCAGGCCCAGACAGCAGGCCAGAGCGGCTATCAGGGGCCGGGCACGGCCCTTCGTGGTGGGGGAACTGCGCATGAGGGGTGGGCCTCCGAGCCGGTCTGCGGCCGCGCTGGCAACGCGGCGGACGAGGGGTGCGGACCGTGACGTCGACGGGAGTTGGTGGGGATTTCAACTCTGTCGTGTACACGGCTATGCAGTGTGCGATGTAACATGGCACACATCACATGGCTCTGGAAGTCCCCGCGGGGCAGTTCTCGGCATCTGAATGGCCGTCAGATTCGGATTCGAAGGCAGCCCTGTCCCGTTCGCCCGGAGTCATCCCGTTTCCCCGCGCGCTCCGTGCGGTGCCCGCACATACTGGGAACGTGAGGCGTACTCGTACGGTCTTGCTGTGCATCGCCGGTCTGATGGGCGCGGCCCTTCCGGCGGGGACGGCCGTGGGCCTGGAGCCGGCCGCCGCGGCTCCCGGGGCATGCGTGAACTCTCCCGGCCCCGCCCGGGGCGACGCGCTCAAGGTCCTCACCATCGCGCAGCAGGCCCAGAAGGAGTTCGGCCTGAACGCGGTGGTCCTACGGGTGTCCTCCGCGGACCGAGAGGTGCTCACCACGGCCCTCGGGGAGTCGATGACGGGCGTCCCGGCCGAGCCGTCCATGAAATTCCGTACGGGATCCGTGGCCATCGTCTACATGGGCGCCGTACTGCTCCAGCTCGTCGAGGAGGGCAAGGCCTCGCTCGACGACCCCGTGTCCCGCTGGCTGCCGGACGTGCCGCACGGATCCGAGATCACCCTCCGCATGCTGGGCAGTTCGACGTCCGGCCTTCACGACTACGTCACCGACCCGGCCTTTCTCGCCGAGTTGGAGGCCAAACCCTTCCGCGCGTGGACGTCGGCCGAGGTCATCGGCATCGCCACGGGCAAGCCGCTCCTCTACGAGCCGGGCACGAACTGGAGCTATTCGCACGCCAACTTCAACCTGCTCGGCGAGGCGCTGGAGAAGATCAGCGGCCTCCCGCTGGACCGGCTGCTGAAGGAGCGCGTCTACGGACCGCTCGCGCTGAGCGGGACCAGCAACCAGTACACCCCGCAGATCCCGGAACCGGTCCTGCACGCCTTCACCTCCGAGCGCGGCACCTATGAGGAGTCCACCTTCTGGAACCCCTCGTGGACCACCACTCCCGGTGCGGTCCTCGTCCAGAACATCTGCGACCTCGACCGGGGTGCGCGCGCCGTCGGGACCGGCGAACTGCTGTCCGCGAAGTCCTTCAAGACCCAGCTCGACCCGGGCACCGTCGGCCTCGGCCACCCGACGGACTCCTGCCCGGACAGCGTCTGCCTCCTGACCAACACGGCGTCCCACCACTTCGGACTGGGCGTGATCGTCGTCGACGACTGGATCCTGACGAACCCGTCCTTCTCCGGCTACGCGGCCATCCAGGCCTACCTGCCGGCGGAGAAGCTCGCCATCTCCGTCACCGTGACCCAGGGCCCCAAGAGCCCCGCGGGCAACTCGGCCCAGACCATCGCGGAACGCATCTCCGCCGCCCTCGCCCCCGGACACGAGCTCAAGATGCGCTGAGCCGCCGGGACGTGCCGGGTGCGCCCGGCGCGGGGTCGCTACGATGCCGCCATGATCCTCTCCGCGCCAGAGCCGCTGATACGCGTCCTGTACGACGAGTCCCGCCCCGACCTGCGCGACGCGTCCCGTCCGCGGCCGGTCCGCGTGTACGTGTGGGAGCCGGGCCGTACGGAGGCGGACGCCCCCGCTCCGCTGGTGGTCGTCTCGCACGGCACCGGAGGGTCGGGCAGTGAGATGGAATGGCTGGTGCGCCCGTTGCACGCCGCGGGGTTCCGGGTGGTGGCCCTCGACCACCACGGCAACAACTTCGTCGACGGCTACGAGCCGGAGGGCTTCCTCCACGTCTGGGAACGGCCCCGGGACATCTCCTTCGCCCTCGACGTGCTCGCCGAGGAACAGCCCCTCGGCCCGGTCGGCGTGGCGGGCTTCTCCATCGGCGGCTACACGGCAGCGGCACTGGCCGGGGCCCGGGTCGACCCGGCGATCCTGCGCGCCGTGTTCACGGGCGCGGTACCGCTGCCGGAGATCCCCGAGTTCCCCGGTGTACTGGAGGCGCTGCGCGAGAAGTACGCACAGGAAGAGGACGCGGAGCTCGCCCTGGACGGCGTCGGCGGCGACCTCTCCGATCCCCGGGTGCGGGCGGTCTTCCAGGTGGCCCCGGGCGTCGGCGCGATCGTGACCAGGGAGAGCCTGGAAGCCGTACGCGTCCCCGTCGCCATCCGCTGGGCCGGAGCGGACACGATCACCCCGTACGAATCCGACACGCGGCCCTACCTGGAACACATCCCCGCCGCGAGCGGCCACTCGATCGGCCCCGCCGTCCGGCACGAGGACTTCTTCGCCCCGGAGCCCGCCGACCCGACCGCCCGGGTCCGGGCCGGCGAGGACGCGGCCGTCTTCTTCCTGGAACACCTGGGCTGACCCCGTACCGGCCGCGGGCGGTACGGGGTCACATGCTCGCGAACAGACTGTCGAGCGGCTCCGGTACCCGGCCGGGATCGAGGGCCTCGACGAGGACGCGGCCGTAGCGGATCTTGCGGCCCTTCTTCGTGCCGAGGAAGCGCCGCACCTGCTGCTGCGGCGTGCGGCCCCGCTGCGCGGGCTGGCGCAGGAAGGTCCGCAGGGCGCGGTGGTCCCCCTCCTCCCGGACGAGCTCCTCCACCCGGGGCACGCCCAGCGCGCGGATGAGCTCGTCCTCCAGATCCGCCGCGCAGACGAAGAACCCCCGCGGCTCGGCACCCGCCCGCTCCCAGCCGCGCACGTAGAAGCCGCGCTCCGCCTCGTCGCACAGCCCCGTGAGGCGCAGCCCCAGACCCCGCGGTCCGAGGAACCGGGCGAAGCGCGCCACGCTCATCGCGCCGCCCATCGGCAGGACGCAGACCCCTTCGGCGGCCAGGTTCCGGCCGCGCCGCGCGGCCAGCGCATCGACCGCTTCGGCGTCGCTCGCCCCTTCGAGCAGCACGACGGTCCGTACGGGCAGCCGCGCGGCGAGCTCGCGCGCCGTGTCCGCCGCTTCCCCCGCGCGCCCCACGTCACCGAGACCACCGGCGTCACCGGCCGCCCACGCGGTCACCGCATCCCCGAACGCCACCATGTCAGCCATGGGAGGAGTCTGGTCCCCTTCCCGGCGGCACGGTACGCATTTTCCGCCCGGGAGGGCGCCCGCCTGCGCGGACCTCCTCCCGCTGCCCACCGGACCGCCCGCTCCGTCCGTCCGCGCGGACCCGGACGATCGACCCTAGGATGGACGGGAACCGGGTGCGGGCGGCTCGCCGCGACGCCGCCAGTCCACGCCGCTCGGGGTGGGAGAGCCATGACAGAGGCCGCCGAGACGGCGCGGACCGTGATCCTGACCGTGGACGACGATCCGGGAGTGTCCCGGGCCATCGCCCGCGACCTGCGGCGACGCTACGGATCCGGGTACCGGATCGTGCGGGCCGAGACCGGGGAATCCGCACTGGAGGCGCTGCGCGAGCTCAAGCTCCGCGGCGACCTGGTGGCCGTGATCCTCGCCGACTACCGCATGCCGCAGATGAACGGCATCGAGTTCCTCGAAGAGGCCCTCACCGTGTACCCGGGCGCACGCCGCGTCCTGCTGACCGCCTACGCCGACACCAACGCGGCGATCGACGCGATCAACGTCGTCGACCTCGACCACTACCTCCTCAAACCGTGGGACCCGCCCGAGGAGAAGCTCTACCCGGTCGTCGACGACCTCCTCACCGCCTGGCGCACCGGCGACCACCGGCCCGTGCCCGCCACCAAAGTGGTCGGACACCGCTGGTCGGCCCCCTCGTCGGCCGTGCGCGAGTTCCTGGCCCGCAACCAGGTCCCCTACCGCTGGTACTCCTGCGAGGAGCCGGAGGGACGCCGGCTGCTGCGGGCGGCAGGAGCCGACGGACAGCGGCTGCCCGTGGTGATCACCCCCGGCGGCACCGTGCTGATCGAGCCGGACGCACCGGACCTGGCCGCCCACGTGGGGCTCGCGACCACACCGACCGCCGACTTCTACGACCTCGTCGTGATCGGCGGCGGCCCGGCCGGGCTCGGCTCCGCGCTGTACGGGGCCTCCGAGGGGCTGCGCACCGTACTGGTCGAGCGGTCGGCGACCGGTGGACAGGCCGGGCAGAGCTCCCGCATCGAGAACTACCTCGGCTTCCCGGACGGAGTGTCGGGCGCCCAGCTCACGGAACGGGCCCGCCGCCAGGCCGGCCGGTTCGGCGCCGAGATCCTCACCGCACGCGAGGTCACCGGACTGGAGGTCAACGGCGCGGCGCGCGTCGTCCGCTTCTCCGACGGCTCGGCGATCGGCGCGCAGAGCATCATCCTGGCCACCGGAGTCTCCTACCGGCAGCTCGGGGCGCCCGGCTGCGACGGCCTCACCGGCCGCGGGGTGTACTACGGCTCCTCGCTCACCGAAGCCTCCTCCTGCCTGGAACAGGACGTGTACATCGTCGGCGGCGCCAACTCCGCCGGACAGGCGGCCATGTTCCTCGCCCGCGGTGCGAAATCGGTGACGCTCCTGGTGCGCGGGGAGTCCCTCGCCGCGTCCATGTCGTACTACCTGATCCAGCAGATCGAGGAGACGCCCAACATCACGGTGCGCACCCGCACCACCGTCGAATCGGCGCACGGCGAAGGCCACCTGGAGCAGCTCACGCTGCGCGACGTGGACACCGGAGCGACCGAACTCGTCGCCACCCAGTGGATGTTCGTCTTCATCGGTGCGGCCCCGCTCACCGACTGGCTGGACGGTACGGTGCTGCGCGACGACCACGGCTTCATCCTGGCCGGGCCGGACCTCACACCGGACGGGCGGCCCCCGGCCGAGTGGGAGCTGGACCGGTCGCCCTACCACCTGGAAACCAGCGTGCCCGGCGTGTTCGTGGCGGGCGACGCGCGCGCCCGGTCGGCGAAGCGGGTCGCGTCGGCCGTCGGAGAGGGAGCCATGGCCGTGATGCTCGTCCACCGGTACCTGGAGGAGTCGTGAGCGGGCAGGCGATGCCGTGCTCCCCGCAGGAGATCGGCTCGCTCTTCCTCTTCGAGAAGCTCACCCCGGAGCAGCTCGGGCGGCTGTGCTCCGAGGGCCGCGTGGAGCGGTTCGACACCGGCCCCGTGTACACCGAGGGCGACCCCGCGACCTGCTTCTACGTGATGATCGAGGGCACCGTCGTCCTGTCCCGCCGGGTCGGCGGCGACGAGGTGGAGGTCGGCCGGACCTCCCAGCGCGGGGTGTACGCGGGGGCCATGCAGGCCTATCTGGGCGACCAGGTCCCGCAGACGTACAACAACTCGATGCGGGTGACCGAACCGACCCGGTTCTTCGTCCTGCCCGCGCAGTCCTTCTCGGACATCATGCGGGAGTGGTTCCCGATGGCCGCGCACCTGCTGGAGGGGCTCTTCTTCGGCGCCAGGAGCACCCAGCAGGTCATCGGCCAGCGCGAACGGCTCCTCGCCCTCGGCTCCTTGTCCGCAGGCCTCACCCACGAACTCAACAACCCGGCCGCGGCGGCCGTCCGGGCCACCGCCACCCTGCGCGAACGCGTGGGCAAGATGCGGCACAAACTGGCGCACATCTCCCAGGGGAACTACCCCCGCGAAGCGATCGCCGAGCTCATCGAGATCCAGGAACGGACCGTCGAACGCGTGGCCAAGGCGCCGGCGTTGAGCCCACTCGAAGCCTCCGACCGGGAGGACGAGATCGCCGACTGGCTGGAGGACCACGGATTCCCCGAGGGCTGGCGGATCGCACCGGTCTTCGTCCAGGCCGGCCTGGACACCGACTGGCTGGACCAGGTTGCGGCGCGCGTGGCCGAGGACCTCCTGCCGGGAGCCCTCGGCTGGCTCAACTACACGGTCGAGACCGAGCTGTTGATGGACGAGATCGACGACTCCACCACCCGCATCTCCCACCTCGTGGACGCCGCCAAGCAGTACTCGCAGCTCGACCGCGCCCCGCACCGGGTCGTCGACGTCCACGAACTCCTCGACAGCACCCTGCTGATGCTCTCCGGCAAGATCGGCCCCCGGATCCGGGTGGTCAAGGAGTACGACCGCTCCGTGCCGGACGTACCGGCCTACCCCGCGGAGCTCAACCAGGTGTGGACCAACCTCATCGACAACGCCGTGTTCGCCATCGGGAGCACGGGCCGCGAGGGCACCCTGACGGTCCGCACGGCACGGGAGGGCGACCGGCTGCTCGTGGAGTTCCGCGACACCGGGCCCGGGATCCCGTCCGAGATCCGCAGCCGCATCTTCGACCCCTTCTTCACCACCAAACCCGTCGGCGAGGGCACCGGTCTCGGCCTGGACATCTCCTGGCGGATCGTCGTCAACAAGCACCACGGAAGCCTCCAGGTCGAGTCCGCCCCGGGCGACACCCGGTTCCAGGTGCTGCTCCCGCTGACCGCACCGGAACCCGAACCCGAACCCGCATCCGGTCCCGCATCCGGGCCCGGATCCGCATCCCGTCCCGAGCCCTCCGAGGAGCCCGCATGACCGCCATCGACGGAGTCGACCCGAGCGTCCCGCCCAGCGGCAGCGGCTGCGTCGAATGCGATGCCCTGGGCGGCTGGTGGTTCCACCTGCGGCGCTGCGCCCAGTGCGGCCACATCGGCTGCTGCGACTCCTCGCCTGCCCAGCACGCCACCGCCCACTGGAAGTCCACCGGGCATCCCCTGGTGCAGAGCTACGAACCGGGTGAGGACTGGTTCTGGGACTACGCGGCGAACGAGCTGTACGAGTCCGGCCCCGAGCTGGCCCCGCCGTCCGGCCACCCGTCCGACCAGCCTGCCCCGGGCCCGTCCGACCGGCTCCCCGAGGACTGGAGCCGACGGCTCCACCGCTGATCCGGGCGGACCAGGGCGGACGAGAGCGGGCGAGAGCGGGCGAGAGCGGACGAGGACGGACGAGGACGGACGAGGGCCGGCGAGGGCGGATCAGAAGGGCTTCGTCGGCAGGTACTTGCCGTCCAGGGTGATGACCGCGCGCTCGCCGCCGTCGGGGTCGGCGACCTTCTTCACGTCGAGCTTGAAGTTGATCGCGGAGACGATCCCGTCGCCGAGCTGCTCGTGGACCAGGGCTTTCAGCGTGGTGCCGTAGACCTGGAGCATCTCGTAGAAGCGGTAGATCGTCGGGTCGGTGGGGACACCGCCGGGTACCGAGCCGCGGGTCGGGATGGTCCGCAGCAGCACCGCGTCCTCGGCGTCCAGGCCCAGCAGCCCGGCCACGGCTTCCGCCGAGGACCGAGGCAGCGGGTGCTGGCCGAGCACGGCCGCGGTGACGAAGGCGACCGACAGGCCCGCGGCGTCCGCGATCCGCTGCCAGGTCAGGTCCTCGCGGATCTTGGCGTCCACGGCCTTGACGGCCAGGGCCTGACGGGCGGAGCTGTCGAACTGGGCGTGCACCATGAGGAGGGCTTCCTTTCGGGTGGGCCGCCCACCCGAAGGGGGGAGGGGCGAGCGGCGGACGAGGTGGGGGAGATACGGGTCGGGGACCCGAGGGGGCGGCGGTGGGGCGGTCAGGCCGTGAGGGAGGCCGCCCGGGAGGAGCCGAGCTCCTCGACGCCGCCGGCCTGGATGTCGTAGACCCAGCCGCGCAGGGTCACCGACCCCGCGGCCAGGGCGCGGGCCACCGAGGGGTGGGTGGCCAGGTTCGCCAGCTGCGCGAGCACGTTCTCCCGTACCAGGGCGTCGACCCTCCGCGCGTCCTGCGCGCCGCCGGTACGGGCGAGCGAGGCATCCGCGTGGCGCAGCCAGCCGGCGACCGCCGGGGCGCCGCTGAGGTCGTGCCGCTCGGCCAGGGCCGTCATCGCGCCGCAGGCGGAGTGTCCGCACACCACGATGTCGCTCACCCCCAGGACGGCGACGGCGTACTCGATGCTGGCCGCGACCCCGTCCGTACCGGGGGCGTGGGCGGGCACGAGGTTGCCCGCGGTCCGGATGACGAACAGCTCGCCCGGCTCGCTCTGGGTGATCAGCTCCGGTACCACGCGGGCATCGGAGCAGCTGATGAACAGGGTGCGCGGCCGGTGGTTCGTCGCCAGCCGGGCGAAGAGCTCCGCCTTGGCCGGGTAGACCTCCCGCCGGAACTGCGCGACGCCCGCGATGAGGTCGTGCATGGTCACTCCCTTCGATGCCTGCCGACCCGTCGGGCCGACGAGATCCACCATGCACGACCTGCACGTATAGCGTCCAAGACGTATTGGACATCCCTCCTATAGATGCCATCTATACTCGGTGCCATGGCCCCGGAACTCCGTCACCTGCGCTACCTGCTCGCCGTCGCCGAACACGCCAGCTTCACCCGCGCCGCCGAAGAGCTGCGGATCTCCCAGCCGACCCTGTCCCAGCAGATCAAGCAGCTCGAAAGCGCCATCGGCGTCCAGCTCCTGGACCGCACCGGCCGCGGCGGCGTCCGCCTCACCGACGCCGGCGAAACCTACGTCCACCACGCCCGCCGGGCCCTGCGCGACCTCGCCGCCGCGGAACGCGCCGTCCACGACGTCGCCGACCTCTCCCGGGGCCACCTCCGGCTGGCCGTGACGCCGACCTTCACCGCCTACCTCGTCGGGCCCCTGGCGGCGGAACTCCACGCCCGCCACCCCGGCATCACCCTGGACGTCAAGGACATGGCCCAGGACCGCATCGAAGCCGGGCTGCTCGCCGACGAGCTCGACCTGGGGATCGCCTTCGACGGCCCGCACCTGCCCGGTATCTGCGCGACCCCGCTGTACGCCGAGACCCTCAGCCTCGTCACCGCCGCCACCCCCGCCGCGGGCCCGCTCCCACCCCAGTCCGTGACCGATCTGGCGAACCGTCAGCTGGTGCTGCTCAGCGGTGATTTCGCCACCCGCGGACACATCGATTCCTACCTGGCCGACCACCGGGTGCGGCCGCGCATCGCGGTGGAGGCCAATTCCGTCCAGACCCTCGTCGAAATCGTCCGGCGCACCGACCTCGCGACCGTCCTGCCCGACGCGGTCACGGAGGACCACCCCCACCTCGCCCCGGTCGCCCTCGAACCGCCCCTGCCCACCCGCACCGTCGCCCTCCTCCGGCGCGAGAACGCCTACCGGAGCGCCGCCGGACGCGCGTTCACCCGGCTCACCCGAGACCACGTCCGAGCCCGCGGCTACACCCCGGCCTGAGCCTCGCCGCCGCGCCCCGAGCGGCGCAGGGCCCCGGGCGTGGTCCCGTACCAGCGCTTGACGGCCCGGCGCAGGGCGCGGGCGTCGGCGTAACCGCTCCGGGCGGCGATCGCGTCGACGCTCAGGTCGGAGTCGTGCAGCAGCCGGGTGATGTGGTCCCGCCGTACGGCCTCGACCTCCTCGCTCCACGTCGTCCCGTGCTCCTCGAGGCGGCGCTGGAGGGTCCGCGCACTGATGGTCATGCGCCGCGCCACCGCGGACAGGGTCGGCGCGCCCTCGTCGTGCGCGGAGGCCAGGGCGGTACGGAACAGGGCCGGCCAGTCGTGCAGCGGGATCGCGCTCGCGAGGCTCTGCTCGGCGTGCCGGCGGAGCACGGTCGACAGCCCGGGCTGGGCGTGCGGGGTCGGGGAGTTCAGATCGGCGGCGCGGAAGGTGATCGAGCTGACCGGGGCCTCGAACTCGATGCTCCGGGTGCCGTAGAGCTCGACCAGGGTGTCGTGCCGCAGGGGCGCCTTGGCGGCGAGGGAGACGTGCAGGGGAACGAGGCACCGCCCCGCGGCTTCGCCGAGCCGCCGCCGGTACAGGCCGAGGGCGTAACCGCGGATGCCGCAGGCCGCCTCGTGGGTGATGTCGGCCTGGTTGACGTGGCTGATGGTGACCCGTTCGCCGTGCTCGGTGATCTGCATGCCGTCCGTGAGGGGGTCGGCGACGGTGGCGAAGTGGGCCGCGGCGTCCCGGATCCCTTCGAGCGGGGTGGGCGCGGAGGTGATCAGGTAGTCCCAGACCCCGAGGGCGCCGATGTCCGACTCCCGCGCCAGCAGTACGGACATGTCGGTCCAGGGGGCGTGGACCGTCGTGAGCTCCGCGATCCGGATGGCCGTAGCCGAAGGGGTGCGGCACAGGTCGTCGTTGAGGTGCTGGGGCGCCATGCCCAGCAAGTGGGCGTATCCGTGCGGGCGTATGCCGACCAGCCGCGCGACGTTGACGCTCAGCCGGGCGAGGGCGGAGGAGGTTGTCCCCTGATGTGCGTGCGAGACCACAGCCGCAGAGCATAGTCCAGCGTGAACTACCAGGTCATCGTGGGGGTTAGGGGGCGACGGTCCCCAACATGGCGGGCAGGGTCCCCCCGTGGCGCGCCCGGTCCCCCTGCTGACGCGCGCGGCCCTGGGGAGGCGAACTGCCCGGCCGTAGTGTGGTGATCGTTCCCGCACGGCACGGACTGCACGGACGGAGCGAGACCCCCTACGGGGGTGGGGGGCTCGCGATCCGGGCGGGGCCGGCCCCGTATTCTGCGCCGAGGACGGGGGCCGGCCGAGATGGCCGGACAACAGAAGCGAATGCCGGGGGAATTGAGATGCTCACGGTGGTCGCCGCTGTCGCCGCGGCCGCGGCGGTCGTCCTGGAGGCCGTGGCCCGGGGCAGCTCCGTAGGATGCGGAACACCCCGGTCCGGGCCGCGTGGGAGGCTGCCGCCCCGACCCTGCCCTACGACGGCCGGCTGATGGCGGGAACCATGTCCGGCCGGCCCCTGGACGCGTAGCCGACCGGCGAACCCCGCTCAGCAGCGGCGCCGGTCCTGGGTGACGACGCCCTGGGCCGTGGCCACCGTGCGGTCGTAGCACCCGCCCGGCACACCGGACCCGTACAGCCGGTGGCGGGCGGAGGTGGTGGCGACCGCGTGCCGCTGGTCGCGCGGGACGTTCGCGGTGTAGGTCGCGTCGCCCGTGTACCGGTCGTCGAGCCGGGACCGGCCGGTCTCCCGTCCGCCGCGCAGGGTCACGGTGTCCGCGCGGTCGCCGAGCGAGATGACGGTGCGGAGCCGGTCGCCCGCGCCGAGGGTGGTCTCGCCGTCCATGGAGTACGTCCGGCTGGTCCGCGTGGTCACGGTCCCGCGGGTCACGCTCTCCTCGTCGGTCCAGGTCGCGGCGAGCGCGTCGCGGTCCTCGCCCTCGGTCCAGCGGTGGACGGAGCCGTGGTGCACGGTGCGGCCGACGGTGGTCGTGACCCGGCCGTGCGAGGTGTCCAGATAGCCGGACACGGTCAGCCGCTGCCCGCCCTCCGTGTCCACCCGGTGCTCGCCGCCGGGTGCGGCGGGCGTCCAGCGCGAGGAGTCGGCCGGTTCGCTCCGCTCCTCGCGGGTCAGGGCCCCGCCGACGACCTGGCGGCCCTCGTCCTGCCAGAGCAGCAGATTGGTGGGGGTGCTCCAGCCGCTCTGCCCGGCCGGAACTCCGGCGACGGAGACCTCGATGCGGTGCGGACGCCCGTCGTTGAGGAGGGCGGCGTACGGGGTGAGGTCGTAGCGGACCGGCTGCACGTCGAAGGCGCGCGGGCCCGGGGTGACGTACCAGAGGAACGGATTGGACCAGCCTCCGGTCCAGACGGTGGGGAACGGCGCCGCGATGCCGGCGAGCCTGCCGTCGACGGTGATCCGGACCTCGCGGTAGGGGCCGTCGGCCGTCTTGCAGGAGTACGGGGCCGGGTCCGGGGCGGCCAGGTACCAGTACTCCTCGCAGCCGCCGCCGGAGCCCGTGGCGTAGACCTCGGCGAGGAGGCGCTCCGTATTGCGCGGGAGGGTGACGGACGGGGTGGTGAGCGGGAGGATCCGGTCCGGCGGGACGGCCCGTTCCGGCGTGCGGCCGGTTCCGGTGGCACCCTCGGCCGCGTAGAACGTCAGGGTGACCTTGACGTCGATGATGCCGGTGTACGTGTCGTTGACGACGTTACCGATGAGCATCTCGACGGGTTGCGGGCGGCTCAGGGTGTCGCGGTACTGCGTGACGTCCTTCTCCACGGACCAGGCGATGCCGTCCGGCGAGGGCTGGGGGGTGGAGGTGCGGAAGATCTCCACGCCGCCGAGGGAGAGGTTGCCGAGACGGTCGAACTGGCGCCCCTTGACCTTGCCGTCCAGCCGGAGCACCACCTTCTCCCAGTCGGCGGGGCCGCAGGCCGTGGGAGGGAGGTAACTGCCCCGGTACGGGGTGAAGTCACGGAACTGCGCCTCGGCGAGGGCCACCTCACAGGAGCGGGTCGAGGGCCGGGCCACGGGTGGGGCGGCGGTGAGCGGATCGTGCCAGTCCGTTCCGAACTCGGCGGGCGGTGGCGGCTGCGTGCCGGTCCCCGCCGACGCGAGGGCCGCGGCCGGCACGAGGCCCGATGCCGGCACCAGGCCCGCTGTTGGCACGAGGCCCGCTGTCCGCGCGAGGTCCGCGGCCGACGTGAAGGATGCGGCCGGAGCGAAGGCCGTCGCCGGAGCGGGCGTGCCGCCGGGTCCGGCCGCCGCTGCCGGGACCGCGGCCGTGAGGGTGGCGGCCGTGAGGGCGAGCGCGCCGAGCGCGCCCGTGAACCTGTGTCGTCTCATGGGCCCGCAGTGAAACCCGGCCCGGCGCGGGCGCGCCAGAGCCGTGGCCCGGCCCTGGCCGGATCCGGCCGCCGAGCGGTGGTGGGCTCAGGCCGTCCCGGATGCCACCGCGGCCGTCCGCGTCAGAGCTTGCCGAAGACGACCCCGCGCCAGGTCCACCCGGCGGCGAGCACCGCTTCGCGCAGCGGGTCCTTCAGCTCCGAGCTGTCGAAACGGAACACTTCGTTGGCCTCGATGCCGCCGTCGGCCCCCCGCTCGACCTTGCGGCGCCAGGACACCGTGTTCACCTGCCCGCGCGTGGCCTCGGCCGACAGGGCGAGCTGGGGCGTGCCTCCCAGCCAGGTGACCTCGAACTGCCGGTCGATGCTGCGGACCTCGCGGGCCGCCGGGTCCAGGCGCAGCTGGATCTGGAGCAAGCGGCTCACCTGGGTCCGGGCGAAGAAGGTGTGCCACGCGGGTTCCCGGATACGCCACTCCGCCACCAGGTCGACGCCCTCGGGGGTGCCCCCGCGCACGACGTACGGCGCGTCCGCCGCGAAGAGCCCGAGCAGTGCGGCCCGTACCTCCTCGGCGGAGCGGGGCGCGACGCCGCTGTCGGGGTGCTTGGTGCCGGTGAGTTTGTCGAAGAGACCCATCGCACCACCCTAGGGACACCCGGCCGCTCGAGACAAGATCGTCCGGTCGGCCTCCTGTGGCCGGCCCGGTGCCTGCGACCCGGCTGCTGCGGCCCAGTGCCTGAGGCCGGGCTCCTGCGACCCGGCTCCTACGATCCCGCCGCCATGTCCGGGCCCACCGTGCGCAGGAACTCCTGGAAGTCGCCCAGGACGTCGTCGTGCTGCTCCGCGGTGGCGGTCAGCACCATCCGGATCACCGCACGCTTGCGCGGATCGGAGACGTCCAGCATGGACAGGTAGACCTGCGACTGGACGAGCTCGCGGCGCACCCCGCCCGCGACCGCCGAGAAGGTCAACCGCTGGGTCAGGCCTGGCGCGCCCTCGGAGCCGATCTCCCGGCGGGCGGCCACGACCACGGACTCGGCCGCCTCGCGCAGGCGCTCCACCGACGCGTCGGCGAGCTCGTCCAGCGTCGCCTCGTCCGGCCGGAACTCGCCGTCGATGGTGATGTTGGCCGTGAAACCGGAATCCGGATGCGGATGCAGCGCGACGAAGGCCACGCCCGGAGCGCCGACCTCGTCCGGAGGGGCCGGCTGCCAGCCTTCCGGCAGTCGGAACTCGATCGGTACCGGAAGTGTCGTGGCCATCTCGCGCTTTCCTTACTTTCCTCCCACGGGAACGTGGGTCAGTCGAACCAGCTGCTGACAGTGTCCTTGACCGAGCCCGCCGCATCGCCGACCGCATGGGCGGCGTCCCCCACCGCGTCGGCAGCGTCGCCGGCGGCGTCGCTGATCTTCGCCGGGTCGATCGTGAACTCGGCCCCGACGGAACCGCCGAGGCCGAGGGCGACGCCCACCTTGCCGCCGACGTGGAACTTGCCGTCGTCGCCCTTGCCGAAGGTCACCTTCGCCTCGGCGCCCGCTCCGGCCCATCCCTCGGCCGTGGCACCGGCCCCGATCCCGGCGACCTCGGCGCCTCCGGCGACGCTGCCCTTCGCCCCGGCGAAGGCCTTCGCACCGGCGTTCAGGCCCTCCAGGCCGACGCCGGCACTGGCCTGCGCCTCGGCTCCGGCGAACCCCTCGGCCCGACCGTACCCCTCGACGTACCCGTACCCCACGCGCCCCTCGGCCAGGCCCCGGCCGCCCGCGGACACCTCGGCCTTGCCCGTGAGGCCCTTGTCCGTGATGCCGACGTTGGCGCTGGCCCGGGCCCCCGCGTAGGCGTCGGCGATGCCGGAGAGCCGCATCGACCCGTTGGTGAGGGATCCCTGTGCCGTCGCGTGACCGAGCTCGGCGTACGCCTGAGCCGAGCCCTCCTTGCCGTACTTGGGCCCGGAGGCCTTGGCGCCCGCGTCGGGCCCGGTCGCCGACGCGGAACCCTCGGCCTGCCAGCCGTCGGTCTTCGTGCCCACCTCGGCGTCCTTGGACCGGGGGAGCGGCACCTTGGCCAGGTCCCCTTCGGGGTGGGCGTTGAACCCGCCGATGGTCTGGTCGGCGCCCTTGCCGAAGGCGTCCCGGTTGCCGTCGACGACAGCGGCCTCCAGGGCGGCCTTCACGTGCTGATCGGCTTCGGAGGCGGCCTTCACGCGGTCGTCGAGGTACTGCTGCCACGAGGTGACGGCCGTGCGGATGGAGGCTTCGCCGTCGGGGTCGTGGTGGTAGGCGCTGCGCTCGGCGGGGGTCAGCTTCGCGTAGTCGAAGGCGACGCGGCCCTGCTCCGATACGGTCATCCCGGCGGCGACCGCGTCGTCCCGCGCGCTCTGCAGCTTCGACTTGAGATCGGTGAACACGGCGTGGGCGTCCAGCAGCAGGCTCGCGATGGCCTTGGCCTGGGTCTGCGCCGCGGCGTATTCGTAACGGGTCGCCTCGAAACCCGAATGCGCGGCGCCCGCGCTGACACCGGACCAGGTCTGGCCCAGCGTGATCTTCTGCACGCTTTCGCCGTAGCGGGCCTCGACCTTCTTCAACTCGCCCGCCATGGACTCCCACTTGGCCGCCGCGGCCGTCAGCAGGCCCAGGTCCGTGGTCATGACCTCGTGATACGTCAGCACCACAGCCCCCTACAGACCGTTCAGCTTCGAGCCGGACACCAGGAACTGGTTGCCCAGTCCGGTGTCGTTGCGCACGAAGAGCCCCGAGGCCCCGCGCAGGGCCCCCTTCTCCGAGGACAGCCGGCCCATCAGGGTGCGCACTTGCTGGTCCCAGGTGTCCGACACCTTCTTCAGGCCGCTCGCCGTGTCCCAGCCGTCGAAGCCCTTCCCGGCCGCGCTGGTGGCGTCGTCCGCGTGCTCGGAGGCCTTCTTGGTGTTCGGCTCCAGCTCGGTCTCGATGGTGTTCGCCGCCGCCTGCTTCTCGGCCGGCGTCGAGGCGAAGTCACCGGACCCGCCCGGAGCGAACGGCCCCGTGGGCGCGCCGTTCAACCGCACGGCCACGTCGTGGTCCGTGACGCCCGCGCGTTCACGCTCCCACTCCTGCGCGAAATCCCCTGACATGATGCTCCCCCGTCCGAAGGGCAAGATCATATACATGCCAATCGAGCGGAGGTCAACCACCCCGTGCGCAGGGGCGGCAGAGCCTCGTACCGGGTCCGTGGCTCGGGCGTACCGGCACCGCGGCTCCGGCGTACGGGGGACGCGGGCCCCGGCACGGACGCCCTGGTCGGCCGGTCGTCCGACCGAAGCGTGCCGGTCTCGTCCCTGCTTTGTAACAGGCGTCTGGGACCCCGGTGATGTGGGAAATTCCCTGCTGCGGGCCGGAGCCATCGCGGTCTGCGTTCACCATTGGGAGTCGACAGCGGCCGACCAGGGCCGACAACGGGGGAACACCATGAACACTGCTGCCCGTACGAGTCGCAGAGGCTGGAAGTCCTACGTCCTCGGGGCCGCGACGGCCACCGCACTGCTCGCGTCCGCGGCGTGCTCGCCGAGCGGGGGCGACGGGCCGGGCGACGGCAAGCCCACGGCCCGGCCGAGCAACCCGAGCGCGACGGGCCCGTCGAGCACCCCGGGCGACACCGGCTCCCCGAGCACACCGAAGCCCGGCGACACGCCCTCGGCGAAGCCGACCCCGGGAGCGAGCGGCAGTGGCGGCAGCGGCGAGGGGGCCGTCGCCGTCTGCGCCCCCGGCGACGTCTCGATCACTTCCAGCACCGAGGACGAGAAGGGCCAGGCAGTCCGGCACATCCTGCTCACCCTCACCAACACCAGCAAGAAGGCCTGCAAGGTCTACCACTACCCCCTCATCCAGCTCGGCGACGCCCGCCGGCTGGTCCCCGAGATCAAGGAGAGCGCCCCGACGCCCGGGACGCCGTACGAGACCATCGCCCCGGGCAAGCAGACGCACGCCGCACTGCTCCTGAGCGGTCCCATGGACGAGGCCCCGGCGAAGACCATGACCGTCCAGCTCCAGGACACCAAGGCCGGGAGCAAGAAGGGCGAGCCGATCAAGGTCGCCTTCCCCGGCGTCGACACGGTCTACTACAACGACTACGCCAAGGTCACCCACTGGATGACCGCCTCGGGCCTGGCCCTGCGCTTCATCATGTCGTCCTGACGATCCGCCCCTCCGGGCCGTCCTCTAAGGTGACTCCACCGGCCGGTCCGTGCGCTTTGCGCGCGCGGACAACGGCCTGGTGGACAGGGGGAGTCGGTGGAGTCACTGCGGCCCGGCGACCCGCCGGAGATCGGCGGGTACCGCCTGCTGGCGCGGCTCGGCGAGGGCGGCATGGGCGAGGTGTTCCTGGCCCGGACGGCGTCCGGCCGGCCGCTGGCCCTCAAGACCGTCCACCGGGAACTGAGCCGGGATCCCGACTTCGCCGACCGGTTCACCCGGGAGATACGCGCCAACGACCGCGTGCGTTCCGTGTGGACGGTCTCGGTGGTGGATTTCAGCGCTCCGGGGTCGTCCCCGCAGTGGCTCGCCACGGAGTACGTCCCCGCGCCCTCCCTGGGCGAATGGGTGCACCGGCACGGACCGCTGACCGGGCCCGCCCTGTGGAGCCTGGCCCGGGAACTGTCGGCCGCGCTCGTGGCCGTACGGGCGGCGGGCGTCGTGCACCGCGACATCAAGCCGGGGAACGTGCTGCTCGGCCGCGAGCGGCCCTTCCTCATCGACTTCGGCATCGCGCGTGCCGTGCACGACCCGCGCCACACCCGCACCGGAGCGCTCATCGGCACGCCCGGGTTCCTCGCGCCGGAGCAGGCGACCGGAGCCGTGGCCGGGGCCCCGGCGGACGTGTTCTCACTCGCCGCGGTACTCGTCTACGCGGCCACCGGGCGCAGCCCCTTCCTGGCCGACGGCGAGCAGCTCGAACTCCCCGGTCTCCTCTACCGGATCGTGCACGACGAGCCCGCCTTCGACGGTGTTCCGGAGGGGCTCCGCCCGCTGCTCGGCGCATGCCTGGCCAAGGATCCGCAGGAGCGCCCGACCGCCGACGAGGTGCTGGCCCGGATCGGCGCGGCGGGGGAGGAGTGGGGCGGAGCGGTACCGCCTTCGCTGGCCGCCGACGCAGCCCGCCGGGAGACCGAACTGCACGGCTTCCTGTCCGCATCCCGGCCGCTCCCCGGGCCCGTTCCCATGCCGTCGGCGCCGCCCTCCACGTTTCCGGCGACGCCGCCGCACCCTCCCCTTCCGGCAGGAACCCGACGGGTGCCCTGGGCGGCGGGGGCGGCCGTCGCCGCCGCCCTCGTCCTCGCGGCCACGCTCGTGATCAAGATGCCCTGGGGCGTGGACGCGGACAGGGACGGGAACGGGGGCGGGCGCGGATCGTCGACCCCGTCCGCATCGGCGTCGGCACTACCGCCCTCGTGGGTCGGTACGTGGACCGGCACCGGACCCGGAACGCCCGACGCGGACGGAGTCTCACGGGCCAGGACGGGCGAGTTCTCCGTCACGGTGACGCTGAACGCGGGCTCCGTCGGAGACCTCGTGGGCCGCCAGGTCAGCGAGGTGAAGGAGGCCGCCACCGGGCGGAATCTGGGGTGCACGGAGGCCCTGGAACTACGGCAGACGAGCGGGGACCGGGCGGTCTTCGCGGCGGTGACCACCCGTCCGACCGACACCGCGGCCACCTTCGACTGCCCCAAGGGCAACCTCTACGTGCTGACCCTCGCGGAGCCCGACAAGCTGACCCTGGAGGCCGAAGGGGCCCAGTCGGCCGGCGCCCCCGGCACGCTGTCCCGCAGCCGCTAGAGCGTGTCCCCCGGACCGCGGCGGGCCGACAGGCGCCCCCACGCGGCGTGGCCGAGCCGGCAGCCTGTCGCGCCGACCGCGTACCAGAACAGGTCGGGCGGGTTGAAGGTGGACCCGAGGACGAGGCGGGCGAGCCCACTGTGCCGGGAGAGTTCCGCCGGTACCCCGGTGAGCTGGAGGAACTCCACCGCCCAACTCGCCGCGAGAGCGCCGGCGGCGGCCCGCAGGGCCGTCACCCGCGGCAGGGCCAGCACGATGAGGGCGTGGATCAGTACGGTGTACAGCGCGTCTCCGCCGCACTTGGCCAGGCTCCCCGTCGCCACGGCCCGTAGCCCCAGCCCCGTGCCGACGGTCACGACCACCGCTGCGGCCGCCGCGAAACGGGTCCGGGCCGGGTCCGTTCCGGGACGGGCACGCCTCGCAGGCACGTAGGTGATCATGGGACAACCCTGCCAGACGGCCGACGGCCGACGGCCGCGGGTCCCGCGCCCGCCTCCGTCGCGGAGCGGAGGGGTGCGTGGGCCAGGTACCCAGGCGGGTTGAGTAGGGCGACTCATGCCGGACCGGGCGGCGGCCGACAGGCTGGAGGCACGAAGACCGCACACCCCGTCCCGGAGGTTCGATTCCATGATCAGCCACGTCGCCGCCGCCCTGGCCCCGGTGTTCGGGCGGTTGACCGTCTCCGCGGACACGCCGCACCCCGTCGTCGGCGGGACCATCCTGGCCGCCAACCACACCAGCCTGGCCGACCCCGTCGTCGTGGTCGCCGCCCTGCGCCGGCTCGGCGTCGACCCGGTGATCATGGCCACCGCCGGGCTGTGGCGGGTCCCGGTGCTCGGCGGGGCGCTCGCCCGCGAAGGGCACATCCCGG
Organism: Streptomyces sp. GL_141; assembly: GCF_057834385.1. Classification (NCBI taxonomy): domain Bacteria; kingdom Bacillati; phylum Actinomycetota; class Actinomycetes; order Kitasatosporales; family Streptomycetaceae; genus Streptomyces; species Streptomyces sp. GL_141. The sequence goes on along the minus strand of NZ_CM174402.1, from coordinate 150,809 downwards.
TCCACCGGGGAACGGCCCGCGCGGCGAGTTCGCTCTCCGACGCCGCCCGGGCCCTGGCGGCGGGGCGGTGCGTGCTGATGTACGGGGAAGGCGGGATCCCCGCCCGCCGCGACTCCGGGGAAGCCGCGCCCCTGCCCTTCCGCAGCGGCCTGGCCCGCCTCGCCCTGGCCACGGGAGCACCCGTCCGCCCCGTAGGCCAGGCGGGCGCCCGCCGGGTCAGCTCCGGGACGACGGCCAAACAGCTCGCCGGAGTCCTCACGGCCCCGGTCCGCCGACCGCGGGTCCATGTGCACGTCGGCGCGCCCCTGTTCCTGCCGGACGGGCTTCCCGAGGCGACGGCCGCTGCCCACGGGGCGGTCACCTCGGCCTGGCACACCGCGCTGTCCGGCCTCGCCGGCGTCGGCGTAGGCGTCGGCGTCGGTACGCTGTAGGCCGCGCGGAGCATCGGCTCCGACTGGCCGGTCAGCGGACCGGATGCAGGACCGGGCGCAGGGCCGCCAGGTCGCGGGCGGCGAGTTCGGGACGGGCGGTCAGAGCGGTGTGCACCGCGTCCAGGACCGGAAGTTCGGCGTGACCGCGGGCCAGGGCCACGTCCTTGGCCGCCAGCGCCACGGGGAAGTGGGAGCCTTCGGCGTAGGCCCGGGCCACCGCACCGGCCAGCGGCCCGCGCGCCAGCTCCGAGCGCAGCAGCTCCTCCGGAAGGCCCAGCGCGGACCCGAGCACCAGGGCTTCGGTGACCAGCGCGACCCCGCCGATGACCGCGTTGATCAGGACCAGCTTGAGCGCGGCACCGGAGCCCGCCGGACCGCACTCGGTCACCTCGCCGAGCGTGTCCAGGACCCGGCGTACCGGGCCGGACAGCGGGCCGCCGGCCAGCACCCACAGCTCGCCGGAGGCGGCCCGGTCCACGCTGCCCATGACCGGGGCGTCGGTCAGCACCACCCCGGAAGGCAGCCGCCCCGCCACGTCCCGCACCGCCTGCGGGCCCACCGTCGAGGTGTCGATCCAGTGGGTACCGGGGCGCAGGGCGGGCAGCAGCTCCTCCGCGACGGCGTGCAGGGCCGTCGGATCGGACAGCATGGTGATCACGAGGTCCGCCCCGCGGACGGCCTCGGCGGGGGTCGCGGCCGGGACCGCGCCGGCCTCGGCGAGCGCCCGGGTCTTGCCGGGGGTGCGGTTCCAGACGGTCAGCGGGTGTCCGGCGGCGAGCAGCCGGCGGGCCATCGGGGCGCCCATGCTGCCCAGGCCGAGGAAGGCGATGTGCGGCGCGTCGTCCGCTGTGGAGTTCATGGACTCGACGCTAGGTCCGGCCCACCCATGCGACAAACGAATGAATAGCATGGCTCCCATGCCGATCCCGCATGATCTCTACGAGGTGTTCCGCAGCGTGGCGCGCCACGGCTCCTTCACCGCCGCCGCCCACGTCCTGGGTTACACCCAGTCCGCGGTGTCCCGTCAGGTGCAGACCCTGGAAGAGGAGTGGGGCACCCCGCTGTTCGACCGGCTGCCGCGCGGGGTGCGGCTCACCGAGGCCGGCCGCGCCCTGCTGCCGCACGCCGAGGTGATCGGCGAGCGGCAGCGCACCGCCCGTGCCGAACTGGACGCGCTGCGCGCCCTGGACGGGGGCCGCCTGCGGATCGGCGCGTTCTCCACGGCCGACGCCGCCCTGCTGCCCCGCACCCTGGCGGCGTTCCGGGCCCGGCACCCCGCCGTGCGCGTGACCCGTACCGAGGGCGGATCCGCCCGGCAGCTGGCCCTGCTGGCCGCGGGGGAGCTGGATCTCGGAGTGGTCGGGACGGCCTGCGGACAGCCGCTGGAGGGGTGCGAACTGCACCATCTGCTCGACGAGCGGATGTACGTGGCGGTGCCCCGCGGCCACGCTCTGGCCGGACGGCGCTCGGCGCGGCTGGCCGAGTTCGCCGGGGAGGAATGGATCGCGGCGAGCAGCCGCCCCGAGGAGACCCTCATGGCAGGCGCCCCGGCGCGCGGCTTCCAGCCCCGGATGGGCTTCCTGGCCGCCGACTGGATCGCGAAACAGGGCTTCGTGGCGGCAGGCCTGGGAGTGACCCTCGTGCCCGAACTGGCGGCCTCCTCGGCCCGCGCGGACATCACCCTGGTCCCGCTGCGGGCGGAGGACTCCCCGCGCCGCGCGGTGTACGCGGCGACCCCGCGCGGCTCGGCCCCCTCACCCGCGACGACCGCCTTCCTGGCCCTCCTGCGCTCCGTGGCAGCCGAGTTGACGGCCTAGCCCGCGGAAGTCACCAAGCCTGAGGCGTCAACACCCTTACTCCACAGCTGTGTTGATGTGGAAGGTGCTCTGGAACTCGCCCCTCCGGGCGTACGGACGTTCTACCGTGCCTGCCATGATCTCGCTCAGGATTCGGCGGGCCCTGCTGCTCGCCCTCGCCTCCGTCCTGCTCTGCGCCCCCCAGGCTGCCGCGGCCCAGACCCCTCCGGACCCCGCGGCTCCCACGCGGGCGGCGACGCCCGACCGCCCCTCCTACGAGGTGTCGCTGCGCAGCGACGCCGACGGCTCCCACTGGACCGGCCGCCAGACGGTCTCCTTCCGCAACTCCGCCCGTACTCCCCTGCGTTCGATCGACGTCCGGCTGTGGGGCAACGGCACCGACGGCTGCGGAACTCCCGGGGCGCCGTCCCCGGTCCGGGTGGGCAAGGTCGCCGGAGGCACCCCGCGACCGCTCACCACCGGCTGCACCGCCCTGCAGATCGACCTGCCCGCGCCGCTCCCGTACGGGGCACGGGCCCGCATCTCCTTCGACGTGGAGATCACCGTCCCGGACCGCGTCCACCGCTTCGGCAAGGACGGCGCGCACCGCTACCTCGGCAACGCACTGCCCCTGCTGTCCGTACGCGACGCCCAGGGCCGCCACCTCGACCCCGACGTCGGCTTCGGCGAGAGCTTCTACACCCTGACCGGCGACTTCCGCGTCGTCCTGGACCACCCGGGCGCGCTCGTCGTCCCCGCGACGGGCACCACCACGCGCCGCGCGGGCGCGCCCGGCCGCACGATCACCACCAGCGTCGCGCACGGGGTACGGGACTTCGCGTGGGCCGCGGGCCCCTTCCTGTCGAAAACGGTGACCACCCCGGGCGGAGTCCGGCTGAACGCCTACTGGACCGCCGCCACCTCCCCCGAGGGCGTGGCCGTCGACCTGAAGGACGCCGTGGGCTCGGTCGACGCGTTCGGGAAGCGCTTCGGGCACTACCCGTACGGTGAGCTCGACCTCGTCATGAGCGACAACCTCGACGATTTCGGCAGCATGGAGTTCCCGGGCCTCGTGCTGCTCTGGACCGAACCGGAAGGGTCGGCCGTCGTCCACGAGATCGCCCACCAGTGGTTCTACGGCATCGTCGGCAACGACCAGTTCACCTCACCCTGGCTGGACGAATCCTTCGCCCAGTACGCGAACCGGACCTACTACGGTGACGACACCACCACGTGCTGGGAGGACCAGGGTGCCTGGCCCAGTGACACGGTCGCCCTCACCAACTCCATGGCCTACTACGCGAACGGCCACCGCTCGGAGTTCGTCCGGGTCGTCTACCACCGCGGCTCCTGCGCCCTGAGCGACCTGGAACGCACCCTGGGCGCCCCGGCGATGACGGCCATGCTGCGCGACTACGTCCGCGACCACTGGCAGGGCGTGTCCACGACCACGGACTTCAAGCGCGCGGCCCAGGCGGCGACGTCCCAGGACCTCACCCCGTTCTGGACGGAACACAGGATCCACTGACCACGTCCGGCACGATTCCGCGGGCGCCGGCGGATCCTCCCGTGGCACCCTGTCCTGTCATGGCAGATGACAGCACCAGCACGTTCCAGGCGGGCCAGACCGGCCTCGTCGTCAGGATCCCGGAGGCGGAGCCGGCCGTCCGCAGGTGGCGCGAGCGGCTCGATCCTGCGGCCCGGGCCGGGGTTCCCGCGCACGTCACCGTGCTCTTCCCGTTCCTCGAGGAGAGCAGGATCGATCCGCTCGTCCACGCTGCCCTCGAGGACGTGCTGCGCGGCCACGGGGCGTTCGACCTGCGGTTCGAGAGGTGCGGGCGGCTGCCGGAGGTCCTGTACCTCGTCCCGGAACCCGCCGCGCCACTGATCCGCCTCACGGAGGCGATCGCCGGCCGATGGCCCGAGGCTCCGCCGTACGGCGGCCGGTTCGCCGAGATCGTGCCGCACCTGACCATCGCTCAGGGCCAGGACGAGGCGGTCCTGGAGGAGATCGAGGCCGACCTCGGCGGCCGGCTCCCGTTCACCTCCCGCGTCACGTCGGTCGAGCTCATGGTTCACGACGGCACCGGCTGGCAGGCGCGGGCGTCGTTCGCACTCGGAGACTGACCCCGACCGACCCCGACCGCCCCTGACTCCGCCCCCGAAACCCCTCGGGGGCGGAGTCGGGGGCGGCCCCGGGTCGGTCCCCGATGCCCGGCGCGAGCGCCGTCCGTAGCGTCGTTGCCATGTGGAGAAACGGGAAGAACGGAACCGGCGGCAAGCGCCGGATGGCGCCCTGGAAGCGGGCGCTGCTGATCCTCGGCTCGCTGGTCGCGACCCTCGCCTTGGTCCTCGGTGTGCTCTTCACGTGGCTCTACACCGGAGCCAAGGTGTCCACCGTCGGCGCGGTGGACTTCCACACCCCCCTCGCCGTCCCGCCCCTCGCGGCGTCCACCGTGGAAGCCGACGGAACGCGCGTCTTCGACCTGCGGATGCGGACCGGGGAAACCGAATTCACCGCCGGGACCAAGACCCCCACCTGGGGGTTCAACGGGAGCCACCTCGGCCCCACCCTCCGCGCGGCGAAGGGGGAGAAGGTCCGGGTGAAGGTGGCCAACGCCCTGCCGGAGGCCTCGTCCGTCCACTGGCACGGGATGCACCTGCCCGCCGCGATGGACGGCGGCCCGCACCAGATGGTGCCGGCGGGCGGCAGCTGGGCCCCGGAATGGACGGTCGAGCAGCCGGCCTCGACGCTCTGGTACCACCCGCACCCGCACGGCGCGACCGAGTCGCACGTCCAGCGCGGTCTCGCGGGCCTGTTCCTCCTGGACGACGCCCGGTCGGCGGCGCTGCCCCTGCCCAGGACCTACGGGGTCGACGACATACCGGTCATCGTCCAGGACGTGTCCTTCGACGGCGCGAAGTTCGACCACGGCCACAAGCTCATGCGCAACGTCGGCTTCCTCGGCGACCGGACGATGGTCAACGGCACCCTGGACCCGTACGTCACCGTGCAGGACGAACTGGTCCGGCTGCGCCTGCTGAACGCTTCCACCGCCCGCGTCTACACCTTCGGCTTCGACGACGGCCGGGAGTTCCGGCAGATCGCCTCGGACGGCGGCCTCCTCGAAGCCCCGCACACGACCGACCGGCTGCGCCTGTCGCCGGGGGAGCGCGCCGAGGTCGTCGTACGCATACGGCCGGGCGAGCGGACGGTGCTGCGCTCCCACCCCCTGGACGCCGGCCTGGACTTCTGGAACCAGCGCTTCGGGGGCGGCGACGACTCCTTCGACGTGATGCAGCTGCGCGGGGCCCCCACCCTTCGGCCGTCGGCCGAGCTGCCGGAGGCGCTGGCGCCCTCGGAGCTCCCGACGGGCGAGGACTCGGTACGCGGCCGCTTCTTCGAGCTCAAGATCTCCGGCATCAACGGCCGGAAGATGGACATGTCCCGCGTGGACGAGACGGTCACCCGCGGCACGGCCGAGACCTGGACCCTGCGCAACAACGACGGGATGCCGCACAACTTCCACGTCCACGACGTGCAGTTCCGCATACTCGACATCAACGGTGCAGCCCCGCCACCGCCGTTGCGCGGACCGAAGGACACCGTCTTCATCCCGTCCGGTGCGACGGTCCGCATAGCCCTGCGCTTCGAGGGTCCCGCAGACCCGGACACCCCGTACATGTACCACTGCCACCTCCTCTACCACGAGGACGAGGGCATGATGGGCCAGTTCACGGTGGTGGAACCGGGCCGGCCGACACACCCCCCCAAGCTCCCGCCCACCCCGGGCACCCACCAGCACTAGGCAGTGTCTGATGGCTCTTTGATGAGGTCGCGGAGCCAGATCACGATGGCTGCTGTGGCCAGGGTGCCGTTGAAGATGTAGTCGCGTTTGTCGTATCGAGTCGCGACGGCCCGGTGCTGTTTCAGCTTCCCGATGCAACGCTCGACGGTGTTGCGCTGGCGGTACTGGTCGCGGTCGAAGGCTGGCGGTCGGCCGCCGGCCCGGCCGCGCCTGCGGCGCTTCGAGCGTTGGTCGTCCGGCTGCGCAATCGTTGCTTTTATCCCGCGTTTGCGCAGGTAGGAACGGTTGGCACGGCTCGAGTAGGCCTTGTCGCCGCGGGCTCGGTCCGGCCGGGTTCGGGGTCGCCCGGGCCCGCGGCGGGCCAGGTTCAGGGCTTCCATGAGTGGGATGAACATCGGGCTGTCCCCGCGCTGGCCCGGCGAGGTCAGCCAGATCAGGGGGCGGCAGCGGTCGTCCGCCAGGAGGTGGACCTTGCTGGTCAGTCCACCCCGGGAGCGTCCCAGGGCCTCGCGGCCCTCTGGATCCACACGCGTGCCGCCCCTTTTTCGGGGTGGTCGGCCGGGGCCGCGTGCCGAGCCCCGGCCGCGTGCTGGTGGGCCCGGCAGGACGTGGAGTCGACGTTGACCGCCCACGAACCATCCGAGTCCTGGGCGGTCGCATCGGCTCCGGCTTGCAAGGCACGCAGGATATTCGACCAGGTGCCGTCCGCTGACCAGCGGCGGTGGCGTTCGTAGACGGTCTGCCAGGATCCGTAGCGTTCGGGCAGGTCACGCCAGGGAATCCCGGTCCGCGTCCGGTAGAGCACACCGTTAACGACGGTGCGATGGTCGGCCCATCGACCGCCTGGGATACCGGTTTCCGGCAGCAGCGGGGCTATCCGATCCCATTGAGCATTCGTCAGTTCATGCCGACGCACCATGACCGACTCTTGCCCGGACCAGCCGGAGATCCACCATCCGAGCAAGAGCCATCAGACACTGCCTAGGCCCGTGCCGCCCTCGAAGGCTGCCCGGCAGCGGGAAGGATCCGGCCTTCGGAGCTGTTCGGCACTAGTAGTGATCCGAGCAAGTGCCGAGCAGAGGGGCGAGCCTGTGTCAGAGCTGTTCACCGAGGAGACGCGCAAGCTGCTTGACGGGAGGAACTTCGCCACCGTCGCGACCCTGAACCGCGACGGCGGACCTCAGACATCCGTGGTCTGGATCCTCAGGGAGGGGGATACGGCGCTCTTCTCCACCACGGCCGGTCGGCAGAAGGCGCGGAATCTCGAACGGGATCCACGGATCAGCCTCACGGTCTTCGACACCGAGAACCCGTACCGGTCCGTGGACATCCGCGGCACTGCGGAACTGATCGACGACCCGGAGAAGTCGTTGCCGCGCACGCTCTCGCAGAAGTACCTGGGCGAGGACCCGCCGGCCGAGCCGGAGGAGGTGGTCCGGCTGATCGTCCGGGTGACCCCGCGGAAGGTCACGGGCTTCTCCGTCTGAGGCGCTCGGCCGCACTCGGCGCCTGTCGAGGAGCTCCTGATCGCCGGCCTAAGGGCGGGCATCCCAGCGGTGGAGCAGGGATCCGTCCCGGCCGAACACGTCCATCAGGTAGCCCTGGGTCGTGGAGAGCTGTTCGAAGCGCGTGAGGTACGAGAGGACGGAATCCCGCTGCTTCTCGAAGAGCGCGTTCCCCGAATCGGTGTGGGTGGTCCGGAGGATCAGGAGCGGAGCCCCCTCGGGGCCCTCTTCCTGCTGGATGGCGTACACGGTCTCGTCCCCGCCCGCTCGCTGGTACCGCTCGGCGAGTTCCCGTGCGGCCGACGGCGCGGCGGTGGTCGTCACCGTCGGCCCGGCCGTCGGGACGGCACCTTCCCGCTCCGTACAGGCCGTCAGGAGCAGCGCGCAACCGCCGATCAGGGAGACCGTTCGTATCCGCGTCCGTATCCGCATGCTGCTCCTCAACTCGCCGACCATGGAACCCCTATTGGCCCGAGCATCGCACCTGGGTGTGACGGAAGGCCAAGCGGGCTCCTGCCGTCCTGCAGGCCGTCTACTGTGCGGACCACGGCCGAGCCGCCCATCGTGGCGACCTGAGGAGGAATCCTGTGGCATCGCAGTACGACCCCGAGCACGCTCCCGCGGGTGATGTGGGCGCAGCGCTGTTGATGATCGATTCCCGGCTCAAGGGCATTCACGACGGCAAGACCGGGAGGGACCCCGAGCAGCAGGCGCTGATCGACCAGTACGCCTCGTCGCTCGGCCCCAGGGAGGCCGACGACCTGCTGGACGGGGCGTGCACGCTCATCTACATGTTCATGATGTGGCTGCGCAAGGCCCACGAGGAGCACGGCAAGGACGTCATCGAGTACGTCGTGCCGAACATCGTCGCCACGATGCGCATGATGCCCAGGAGCGTGCGCCCCGAGGCCATCCCCACCATGGCCGGACTCGTCATCGCTGCGGGCACCGGCCTGAGCCCCAACCTGTGGCGCAAGCAGTACGGAGACTGGACCGAGGCGGAGATGAATCCGCTCGAAGCCACCGCCTTCCTGCTCGCGGAGTACATCAACCGCATGACCGGCGACCCCGACTTCGCGACCCGTCTGATCACCAAGGCCCTGGCCGACGCGGAAGGGGCCTGACGTGCGTCACCCATTCCCCGCGCGAGCCGCTCTGGGGGCGATCATCGGGTTTCCGTGATGTGGTGCTGGGAGCGCCGATGAGTTTTGCCGCGACCGGCTGTCTACCCCTGTGGAAGACGGAAACCCCAGCAGCCGCCCCGGAAAGGGTGAGGAACATGAAGTACATGATCCAGATGAACGTGCCTGCCGCCGAGTGGGACGCCATCATGTCGTCGTACTCCGAAGACGACATGAAGGCCATGTTCGCCCACATGGGGGCCCTCAACGAGGACATCACCGCCGCCGGGGAATGGGTGGACGGACAGGGTCTCGGAGGCCCCTCGCTGGCCAAGACCGTACGGGCCGGAAGCGACGGGAAGCCGCAGGTGACCGACGGGCCGGCCTACGAGGGAACCGTCCTGGCCGGATACTGGCTGGTCGACGTCAAGAGTGAGGACCGCGCCCTGGAGATCGCCGCACGGGCGTCGGCCTGCCCCGGCCCGGGAGGGAAGCCGGGTAACGACCCCGTCGAAGTACACCCGATCCCCGGAGACCCGACCCAGGCCTGAGCCGAGCGGCCCCGGCTGCGCCTGGCACACGCCGTCGCATACCCCAAGCCTCCCGCGCCCCCCGCACCCCGCCATCCGGGCCCCGGCGCCCGGCTTCCGGGCCGGACACCGGGGCGACGACCCGGGCGTGGCGGAGGGGTCAGACCATCAGCAGCAGCCGGGTGTTCGATACGAGCTTCCGGTTGACGCTGGTGCTCTGGACGAAGATCGTGAACTCGTCGTTGTGGTCCGGCTTGACCCGCGCCTCCACGGCCGGCAGACCGAGCAGGGCCCGGGCCTCCGGCCCCGTGTACACCCGGTCCGTCTTCTTCTCCAGCACCGCGATCTGCTTCTTCGCCTGGATCTTCTCCGGCTTGCTCAGCTGGTAGAACGCCCCGCCCGTGCGGTAGGTGTGCCCGGATTCGACGACCCATTCCCGGATCGCCGCGTCGCGGTCCACCGGGATCAGCTGGTACGCGGAGGGATCCGCCGGCGTGAGACCGGCCGCCTTGATGGTCTCCTTGTTGACCGCCTCCGCGCCCGTGGAGAACACGGCCCGCGACCCCCGGATGCCCTTCGCCCGGCCCACCATGAACTTCTCGGTGGCGTCCTTGATGACCTGCCCGGCCTCCTCGAGACCCTGCGTGCTCGTGGCGTCCCAGATGGCGATGTTCTCCTTGGGGAACCCGCACTGCATGGCCTCGCGCTTGCCCATCTGGTCCGGCACGAGGACGGCCAGCGTCCAGTTGTCCTCCTGCGTCTCGATCATCTCGGCCACGGCCTTCACCAGTTCACGCTGATTGCGGGCCGGGGCGTCCGGGCAGCGGTGGCTGGCGTTCTCCTGCCCGTCGGTCAGCACGAACGTCAGGAAGCTGTGGTCGCCGTACAGCTGAGCCGTCTGCGCCAGCTCGCGCTGCGACTTCAGCGAGGCCGCCAGCAGCGCCGTCATGCCACCGGTGCGGTACAGCTGCTTCAGCGAAGGCATCCGGAGCACGTCCTTGTCGTAGACGACGCACTCGACCTTGTCCGCGAAGACGTACACCGTGACGCGGGTCTCCTGGTCCAGTTCGCCCGACCGGCGGGCCAGGTACGCGATCTGCTGGTCGGCGACCTCGACGACCTTGGCACTCAGGTGGGACATGGACGAACTGGCGTCCAAAACAAGAGCAACGTGGTTGATGTAGTTCTGGTTTCCGGACATGGAAGCTCCCCCTCGTTTCCGACTGGATGCTCCTACCGTCTCATCCACCACTGACAATCGATCATGGCTCCGAGCCCGGACGCAGGGGTCCCCGCCCGGGCCCGAACGGGGCCGCGCGACAGGTCATGTGACGTGTCGAAACGTTACGGCAGTGGCGTTCGAGTGAACGGTCGTTCCTGTCGGCTCCGCCGGGCGTTGAATCCGCTGACGCATCCGCACAGGGGAGCGTCGCCAGATCCTTGAGTCCTTAGGGGAACCAATGCGTATTCGCTCCGCCGTCACCGCCTCCGTCCTCGCCGCCGGTATCCTGCTGGGCGGCGCCGGCGCGGCCCTGGCCAACGACGGTGTCGACATCGACTACTTCTCGGGCGGCCACAAGGCCTTCTCGTCCAACTGCTCCACCGCGGCCGCCGTCCCGGCGCCGTTCGGCCCCGCCTACACCTCCTCCTGCGCGAAGGACGGCGAGGCGGAGTGGCTCAAGGGCGGCCACCTCGGCGCCAACTAGGGCCTGTATTGAGTCGTGATCGGTTTGTCGGATCCGCCTTCGCTGTGAGGGCGGATCCGGTAGTCCGGTACACATGACACGTGATCAACTGACGGACGACGAGTGGGGGTTCGTCGAGCCGTATCTGCCGGTCGGTGAGTACGGCCCGTATCCAGAGCGGCTGCGGCAACAGTTCGAGGGCGTGATCTGGAAGTTCCGCTCGGGAGCGCAGTGGCGGGAGATGCCGGGCCGATTCGGCGCCTGGTCTACCGTGCACAACAGGTTCAGGCAGTGGCGGGACGCCGGAGTTTTCGAGGCGCTGCTGGAGGGGCTGATCGCCGAGGCGGCCGGGCGGAGCAGGGTGGATATGTCGCTGGTCAGCGTTGACTCCACGACGGTCCGTGCCCATCACGACGCGGCCGGAATGCGTCTGGAGGAGGACGTTCTGGACGCTCTGGAAAAGGCCGCCTTCGAGGCGGAGGCGGCCCGGCAAAAGGGGGCGGCGCGACGGAACAAGACGGACACGGCGACGTCGCTGATCCCGGCCGGCCCGAACGGCGGCGCGTCCGGCGACGGCGCAAGCTCCGCTTGAAAGCTGCTTTGCTCGGGCGCTCACGAGGCGGACAGACCAGCAAGATTCACCTGACTGCCGACCGCAGGTGCCGGCCCCTGGCCCTGATCCTGACCGCAGGGCAGGCCGCGGACAGCCCGCAGTTCATCCCCGTGCTCAACAAAGTGCGGGTCCGCGGGCCCGTTGGTCGTCCCCGCACCCGGCCCGGCGCAGTCGCCGCAGATAAGGCCTACTCGTCCTGCGGCAACCGCGCCTACCTGCGCAAACGCCGCATCAAGGCAGTCGTACCGGAGAAGAAGGACCAGGCCGCCAACCGGAAGAACAAAGGCCGCAGGGGCGGCCGGCCACTCACCCACGACGCCGAGCTTTACAAGGAGCGGAACACCGTCGAGCGCCTGATCAACAAGCTGAAGGCCTGGCGAGGCATCGCCACTCGATACGACAAAACACCCGAGAGCTACCTCGCCGGCCTCCACCTGCGCGCCTCAATGATCTGGATCAAGGACCTCACCCGGACCGGCCCTTGATCACGACCGAATACGCGCCCTAGGACCGTCCGGCCCCGGCCGGCGCGCGGGGCGGTCGGACGGCGACGTCCACCGCCCCCGCGGTGTCTGTACGGTCAGCGGGTCCGGCCCCGCGCCGCGAGCCCGTGGCGTACGGCCAGGACGAGCACCGCCGTGGCGAGTACGGCGACCCCGCCCAGCCGCAGGATGGCGTCGTAGGCCTCCTCGGGCGAGCGCTGCGGTGTCATCGCCGAAATGCCCGCGGCCGTCCCGGCCAGCGCGATCGCACCTCCGGTGACCAGGAACGTCAGCAGCACCCCCGATGCCTCCCCGGCCCTGGCCGGAGGAACGAGCTGCTGAGTCGCCACGCTGGCGTAGGTCCAGCCCAGCCCGAGGCCCAGGCCGCACCAGGCGAAGACCGGTACGTACAGCCACCAGGCGGTGACCTGGGTCAGCGCGTACATGCCCGTGCCCGCGCCGATCCCGGCCAGTGCCATCACCGTGGTCGGCCGCATGTGCCGGCCCAGCAGCGCCCCGAGCGGCCCGCTGAGCGCCACGAGCAAGGCCGGGGCGAGGAATACCGTGCCGGCCAGCAGCGGCGAGAGCCCCCGTACGCCCTGGAGGTAGAGGGTGGCGAGGAAGACGGTGACTCCGTAGCCCATGTTCGTGAGCGTGCCCATCCCGGTGACCAGGACGTACGGGATGTCGCGGAACAGCCCCAGATCGATCAGCGGGTGCCGGGCCAGCCGCTCACGTACCAGGAACAGCCCGCCGCCCACCACCGCCACCGCGAAGCCGAGGAAGACGCGGGCACTGCTCCACCCCCAGGCGTCCCCGCGCTCCACGGTCAGGGTGAGGGCGGCCAGCGCACCGACGATCAGGGCGCAGCCGAGCACATCGAGCTCGCGCGGCGCCGCCGTATCGCGCGAGTCCGGGACGTACGCGAGAGCGGTGAGCAGCGAGACCAGGCTCAGCGGCGCCATCAGCCAGAAGATCCAGCGCCAGCCGGGCCCCTCGGTGAACCCGCCGCCCACGAAGGGCCCGATCGCGGTCCCGATGTTGGCGACGCCGAAGACGCCGCCCAAAGCCCTGGCGCGGGACTCCTCGGGGAAGGTGTTGGTGATCACCGACACGGCCACCGGGAACACGAACGCCGCGCCCACCCCCTGGGCGATCCGGGCCACGACCAGCGCACCGAGGCCGGGAGCCAGCGCGCAGCCCACGGTTCCCGCGGTGAACAGGGCGGTTCCGGCCAGCAGGGTCCCCCGCCGACCGAAGACGTCGCCCACCCGGCCGCCGATGATGAAGAAGCAGCCGATGGCGAGCATGTACGCGGACAAGGTCCACTGCGCCGCCGACACGGTGACGCCGAGCTCCGCCGCGATGCCGGGGATGGCGAGGTTGAGCGCGAAGAAGTCGAGCTGGATGCAGAACAGGGCCACGGCGACCGCGATGAAGGCCCCCTTCCGCGCCGCCGTGGTGGACCCTTCTGCACGCATGAGGAGCGTTCCTCTCTGCGGTCTGGCCTGCGGTCAGCGGTCAGCGGGGTGCCACGGCTCCGGAGTCCGGGGACTGCTGGAGTCCTGACGCGTCGACCGCCTCGAAGTCCGAACCCTTGAAGCCCTTGAGCGCGTTGAGCTGGTCGTTGTCCCAGCCGGGGTTCTCCTCGCCGGTCAGGTACCAGGCCGACCCGTTGTCGGCGACGATGGCCCCGTACTTCTTGAGCGCCTCGGCGACGGCCAGGGCCTGAGGGCCCAGGGCCGAGGTGTCCACCGAGCTCTTGAGCCGCAGCCGCAGTCCCATGGGCGGCAGCGAATCGTCCGCGGCGGCACCCGCCTGGTGCCGGGCCGGCCAGACGTAGCTCTGGTCCGTGCGGGGAACGGTCATCCGGATCGCGTGGTCGACCAGCCCGCCCGCGGCCTCGTCGTAGCGGACCAGCCCGGGCAGGATGGCGAGGCCGGCGGCGTCGGCCGAGGTCCAGTCGGCGGGCCGCAGCTCGTTGCTCCGCAGGTCGAAGACCGCGCCCGAGCCGGCGTGCCAGGCGTTGCCGCCCCGCGCGCTCGCGTTCCAGAGCTCGTAGGACTTGCACAGGGCGCGGTCCCAGACGACGACGTGACGGTCCCCGGTGCTCGCCGGACCGTTCTCGATCGCGGCGTCCTGCGGGATCCGGTACCCGGACGCGTCGCTCTCCTCGGCGATGTCCAGCGTGACCTTCGCTTCCGGCACCGTCGTGTCCGAGACGGTGAGGGGAATGCCGAAGGGCTCACCGTCGACGAGCCCCGCCCCGAAGTCCGGGTGCAGGGGCTCCGCGGCGCCGATCGAGGCGACGTACCGGGCCGAGTCCGGGTGTACGGGCAGTGCGTCCACGGGGGCGTGCCAGAAACTGTCCGGCAGAGCGGTCCGGCAGGAACCGTCCTGCGGACCGGCGGCGACCAGACACGTGGTGGCGAGGGCGGAGGCGACGGCGGCGATGGCGGGCATCCGACGCCTTGAGCGGAGTGTGGCTCCGTGCTTCGTCGCCATGGCCTCACCTCTCAGTGATCCCTTCCAGCGTAGGCACGTTCCGGCCCCGGTGCTCTGCGGCCCGGGGGACCCCCGCGTGCGGTGCTTCCGGCGGGGCCGGGGCGGCAGACGGGGCCCGGGCGGCGCGTGCCGCGCTCCTGGCGCCCCACGCGTGCTCCCGGTTGCCCGTTGTGGCCCGGAAAACGTTCTGCGTTCAATGAGATGGGCCGCGACCGAGCGCCCGTTCCGCGAGATACCGCCACCCAGGAGCGCGACGCATGCCAGGACCGCGGATGCAGGAAGCCGACCACACCGACGGCCTGGGCGGAAACGCCCCGCCGGAACGCCCGACCGTCCCCGCGGCCCGTTGCCCGGGCGGAGCCGATTTCGACGCACGCTCGGCGGAGTTCATGAGCCGGTTCGGTCTGGGCGGGGGGCCGGAGCGCAGCGCGCGGATGACCGCGGGGCTGAACCGGATCGCGGTGAGGATCGCACCGTACGCCGACCCGTTCGCGGCCCAGTTGCTCAGCGACCTCGCCGTCTGGGTGTTCGCCTTCGACGACCTCTGCGACGAGGACCTTCCGAGCCTCACCCCGGCGGAGATGCTCACGATGGTCGCCCGGCTCCAGCGGACGATCGAGGCCCCCGGGGTTCCCCTCGGCGAAGACCCCTTCGGCCTGGCCCTGCGCGACATCCGGCTCCGCGTGGATGCGGTCGCCACCCCGGTACAGGCCAGGAGATGGGTCGAGGCGATGCGCGGCTACTTCCTCGCCGAGGCCGGCACCGGCGCTGCCCCGACGGCGCCGGGAAGTCCCGAGGACGTGAGCGACTACCTGCTCACCCGCCTGCACTCCGGAGCCGCCCTGGCCGTACCCGTACTGCTGGACGCGGTCGGTGCCGCACTGCCCGCACCGCTCTGGGAGGATCCGCGGATCCGTGCGCTGACCGAAATGGCGGCGGGCATCGTCGTGGTCGACAGCGACATCCACTCCTTCGCGAAGGAGAGCCGACGCGGCAGCCGCAGCGGCAACTTGATCGCCCTCCTGGAAGGCCCGCACAGACCCGGACCTCGCCCCGGACCCGGGCAGGGGCTGCGAGCCGCCTCCGCGCTCCGGGACTCGATCATGCGCCGATTCCTGCACCTGGGGGAGCAGACCGCGAAGGCTCCGGCCGACCCGCGGATCCAGCGGTATCTGGACGCGCTCGCCCAGTACATCCACGGCGCACGGGACTGGTGCGAGGCGACCTCCCGTTACCACCCCGGGCAACCGGACGACGGCCACCACGAGCCCCGGGCAGCCGAAGCCGCGTACGGCCCACCGGACGACACCCCGCTCACACCCCCGCCGATCGCTTCGATCGCATGGTGGTGGGCCGTCGACGGCGCCCCGCCGGCATCTCCCTGAGCCGGGCCGCGTCGGGCCCCGGCCCGCGGCGAACCGCGCACCCGCCGCGCTCCGCCCCGGTGTGGGGGCGGAGCTCCCTCCTCAACCGCCGCTGCCGCGCCAGATGTTGTCGAAGGCCGCATTCTCGATGGCCCGGCGCTGCCGTACGCCCGCCAGCTCCACCAAGGCGTCGTTGACGGCGGCCAGGACCGTTGCGACGGCGTCGTCCGCCACGTCCGGAGCGTCCGAGCCCCCGTCGCCGCCGCCTTCGAGCGCCTCCGCCAGGAGCACGAGCACGGGTTCCTTCGACCGCCACCGCTCCTCGGCCTGCCGGCGGGCGGACGAGTCGGCGGGCACCAGCTCACCGGCCCGGAGGGAGAACCCGCGGCGGCGTTGCCGTACGAGCTGCCCCTCCTCCTCGAGGACGGCCTGATAGCTCGCGGACAGGCCGAGACCCCGGCGCCACAGCCAGTCGGTGACGGACTCGTAGGGCTCCTCCCGGACGAGCGACGCCGCTGCCGCGTCCAGCAGGGGATCACCCAGCGCCGCCTGCTCGCCGGGCACGATGTGATCGCCGTCCAGCCCGATGGCCCGGGCGGCGAGGAGGTCGACCGCCTCGGCCCCCGCGAGCGCGAGCGACAGGTCACCCTGTTCGGCGGACCGACCGGACTCCGCGTCCATGGCAATGATCAACAAGTCCCGCGGTGTGGTCATCAAGGGCTCCTCTCGTCCGTGCAGGCAGGGCGCCGACCCATTATCGATCAGCTCGGCCACCCGGGGACGGCCCGGACCCCGGCCGTTCGCAAGACGTCACATTCGCGCCCTGCCCCTGGCGATCCTTCCCTACGGGAGCAGCTCCAGGGTGATGTGCGGGGACAGTGCGCGCAGGAAGTCGGGCGCGTCGAACATCTCGCCCGCGGAGGCGACGCCGACGACACGGGTGCGGCCGGTCAGGACCCGGTCCAGGGCCTCCACGACGAGGGGGGCCGTGACGGCGTAGATGTCCTGCCCGCGGGCCACGGCGCGGCGTTCGGCGCCGCCCGAGCGTACGACCACGTCGACGAGGAAGGTCTGGTCGGACCGTCCGCTGTCATCCGTCGCGGCCGGCGCGGGCGTGCCGGGGGCCGCGATGTCGCGGACCGCCTCGACCGTCATGTAGGTGGTCACGTCCGGGATCGACAGGTGGCTGGGCACGGTCACCACATCGGCCATCGTGAACTCCCCGATCACCTGCCGCGGACCCATCGGCTCGGGGAACCGCCAGTCGAGGGTCGGCGCGGCGTCGGTGCGGTACTCCCACTGCCCGCCCGCGTAGCGCATGCGCCGCTCACCGCGCCGCTCCCGCGAGACCGCGCCCGAGAGCCGGGTCCCGGCGGTGGGGTGCCAGCTGCTCAGGGCGTACGCGATGTGCGCCTCCTCGGCCTCGGTCCAGTCGCCCATCGCCGCGGTGGCCAGCAGGTCGCCCAGACCGCCGAAGAAGGCCATCGCCGGGACGATCACCGCCCCGGCCTCCCGTGCGCGGTCGGCGAAGTGCGCGAAGGTGTCGATGTTGGCCTCGAGCTCTGCGGCCACGTCCAGGTACGGGATCCCGGCCCGCAGGGCCGCCTCGATCACCGGGCCGGTCGTCGAGGCGAAGGGTCCCGCGGCGTTGATCACGGCAGCGGTGCCGGCCAGCGCACGGTCCAGCGCGTCGGGGTCGCCCACCGTCGCGGGCCGGGCCTCCAGGCCGGTCGCGTACGCCAGCTCCTTCAGCTTCCCGCCGTCGCGGCCCGAGAGCACCGGCACGAAACCGCGCTCCACCAGCTCCGCCACCACGAACCGCCCGGTGTGCCCGTACGCCCCGAACACCGTCACCATCTGGCCTGATCCCATGGTCCCGCTCCCCGTCCCTCGCCCGTACCCGGATGAGCCGCCGCTGGCCTTGGAGGCCCGCCGCGCTCCGTCGTGAACATCCTGTCGCGCAACACCGTCCGCACACCACTGTCCGGAACGACATGACCCGTACACTTCCGGACATGACCACCGTCGCGCTGGCCGTCACCGACGGCATGCTCCACTTCGAGCTCTCCCTGGCCTGCGAGGTCTTCGGCTCCGACCTGACCCACCTCGTGGACCCCTGGTACGGGTTCTCGCTCTGCGGACCGGGCGCCGTACGGATCGACCGCTTCCGCCTGGAACCCGACCACGGACTCGATCACCTCGCGCGAGCGGACACCGTGATCGTCCCCGGCTGGGCCGACGTAGACCGGGACCCGCCGGCCGAGCTGGTCGACGCGGTGCGCGCGGCGCACGAGGCCGGCGCGCGCGTGGCCTCCCTGTGCACGGGCGCCTTCGTCCTGGCCGCCGCCGGCCTCCTGGACGGCAAACGCGCGACCACGCACTGGGCGCACACCGAGGAACTGGCCAGGCGCCACCCCCTCGTCACGGTGGACCCCGATGTCCTCTACGTGGACAACGGCAGCGTGCTGACCTCGGCGGGCAAGGCCGCCGCCATGGACCTGTGCCTGCACCTGGTGCGCCTCGACCACGGCTCCGCGGTCGCGAACAAGATCGCCCGCCGCCTGGTCGTACCACCGCACCGGGACGGCGGTCAGTCCCAGTTCGTCACCACCCCCGTGCCCGCCCCCGGCAACCACCCGCTCGCCGACCTCTTCCCCTGGGCGCTGCAACGCCTCGACGAGCCGCTCACCGTGGAAGACCTGGCCCGCCGGGCCCGGATGAGCTCGCGCCACCTGGGCCGCCACTTCAAGTCGGTGACCGGCACCACCCCGTTGCAGTGGCTGCTCACCCAGCGCATCCGGCACGCCCAGGAACTGCTGGAGACCACCGACGACACCGTCGACAGCATCGCGACGGCCACCGGCATGGGCACCGCCACCACCCTGCGCCGCCACTTCGCCCGCACGGTGGGCGTCCCGCCGGACGCCTACCGCCGCACCTTCCGCTCCCGGACCGCCCCGGCCCCGGCGACGGCGTGAGCCCGGGCCTGGGTCCCGATTGCGATCATGAGTTTCCGGCCTACCCGTTGACGTCGTAGAAAGCGCTCTCTAGATTCGCCGCATGCAGACCCCCGAGGCCCGTACCGGGGCCTTCCCCGCGGCTACCGAACCCCGTTCTCCAGCACCCTCCGCCTGGTGGCGCAGTGCCGCGATCTACCAGATCTATCCGCGCAGTTTCGCGGACGGCAACGGCGACGGGATCGGTGACCTGGCCGGGATCCGCGCGCGGCTTCCGTACCTGCGGCGGCTCGGCGTGGACGCGGTGTGGATCAGCCCCTGGTACCCGTCCCCGATGGCCGACGGCGGGTACGACATCGCCGACTACCGGGGCATCGACCCGGTGTTCGGCACCCTGGCCGAGGCCGAGGCCCTGCTGTCCGAGGCGCACGATGCGGGCATCCGGGTCATCGTCGACATCGTGCCCAACCACTGCTCGGACCGGCACCCCTGGTTCCGCGCGGCCGTCGAGGCCGGCCCCGGCTCGCCCGAACGCGCGCGCTTCTGGTTCCGCCCCGGCCGCGGCGAGCACGGCGAACTGCCGCCCAACAACTGGCAGTCCGCCTTCGGCGGCCCCGGCTGGCGGCAGGTGACCGAGGCCGACGGCACGCCCGGCGAGTGGTACCTGCACCGGTTCGCTCCCGAACAGCCCGACTTCAACTGGGAAAACCCCGAGGTCCGCGCGGAGTTCGAGTCCATCCTGCGGTTCTGGCTCGACCGGGGCGTGGACGGCTTCCGGATCGACGTCGCCGACAACCTGGTCAAGGACCCGGAGCTGCCCGACCACGAGGACGGACCCAGCCCCTGGGCCGACCAGGACGGCGTCCACGACATCTACCGCGCCTGGCACAAGGTCCTCGACGCCTACGACCACGACCCGGTCTTCGTGGGCGAGGTGTGGACCTCCGAGCCGGAGCGCTTCGCCCGCTACCTGCGCCCCGACGAACTGCACACGGCGTTCAACTTCCCCTTCCTCCAGAGCCCCTGGGACGCGGAGGCGCTGCGCACGGTCATCGACTCCACGCTCGCCGAGCACGCCCCGGTCGGCGCCGCCGCCACCTGGGTCCTCTCGAACCACGACACCACCCGCCACGTCACCCGCTACGGGCGCCCGGACACCTCGTACGCCCTCGACGGCCGCCGCGTACACGGCGTCCCCGCCGACCTCGGCCTCGGCCGGTGCCGGGCCCGGGCCGCGGCCCTGCTGACGATGGCCCTGCCCGGCTGCGTCTACGTCTACCAGGGCGACGAGCTGGGCCTCGAGGAGATCGAGGACATCCCGGCGGCGCTCCGCCAGGACCCGGCCTTCTTCCAGACCGGAGGTGAGGACCTCGGCCGGGACGGCTGCCGGGTCCCCCTCCCGTGGGGAGACGAGGCGCCGGACGCGAGGTCCTGGCTGCCCCGGCCGGCCGAGTGGGCCGCCCGGAGCGTGCGCGAGCAGAGCGCGGACCCGGATTCGATGCTCGGCTTCTACCGCCGGGCACTGGCGCTCCGCTCCGCCCAACCCGCCCTGCTCGACGGGGGATTCGGCTGGCTGCCGGGCCCGCCGGGGGTACTCGCCTTCGCCCGTACCGCGGCCGGGTCCTCCGTCCGCTGCCTGGTGAACCTCTCGGACGGCCCGGTTCCGCTGCCGGAGCACACCGAACTCCTGATCGCGAGCGGCCTCGTGGAGGACGGCGCCCTGCCCCGGGACACCGCGGTCTGGCTGCGCTGAAGGAGCCGCCGGGCCGGCCGGCCGCGCCGTTACGGGGACGGCGGGCCGGGCCGCCCGCCCGCGCTCCGGTGCCCGCCCCCACGGGCCCCGCGCGGCAGGGTGACGGCGGCCAGCGGCAGGGTGACGGCCAGGACGCAGCTCGCGACCATGAAGGCCGCCGAGGTCCCGGCGACGGTGACGACGCCCGCCTCGTCGGCGGCGTTCTCGTTCGCCGCGAGCGCGACGGCCCCCGCCGCCGCGAGCCCGACCGCTCCGCCCAGCTGCCGGACGCACTGGCGCAGGACGGAGGCGTCCGCCCTCTTGTCCGAGGGAACCGCGCGCATGAGTTCGGCGCTCAGGGCGGGGACCGGCAGGCCCATCCCGAATCCCGCGAGGAGCATCGCGGGGACCTGCCACGCGAACTCCCGCGACGGCAGGACGGCCGTCCAGGCCACCGCGCCGACGGTGGCCGCCGTCAGGCCGATCAGGACGGGCACCCGGACCGAGCGGCAGCGGTCCAGCAGGTACCCGGAGAGGAAGGTGCCCGCCGCGGAGGCCGCGACCAGGGGGAGCAGGGAGGTCCCGGTGGCGAGGAGCGAGAGCCCCATGGTCTGGCGCAGGTACACCGTGCCGTGCACCAGCACGATCAGCTGGGGTCCCTGTACCAGGAAGGTCAGCGCCACGGCCACCGCGTACGGGCGGATGCCCAGCAGCCGCAGATCGAGGAGGGGCCGGCGGGACCTCAGGATGAGCCGCACGGCCACGAGCATCGCCCCGGCGCCGATCGCGAGCGCGGTCAGCGTCCTGACGTCGGTGAAGCCCCAGACACCGCACTGGTAGAGCCCGAGGATGAGCACCACCAGGGAGAAGATCACCACGAGGGGCTGGACCACGGACAGCGAGCCGCCCCCCGCCCGGTTGCCGATCCGCGCCCGGGCGATCATCCACAGGCACGCGGCGCCGACGGGCAGGTTGACGAGGAAGACGGAGCGCCAGCCGAAGAGCTGGGTGAGGACCGCGCCCACGATCGGCCCGAGGACGAGGAAGAGCTGGGCCAGACCGGCGTAGACGGCCAGGGCCCTGCCCCGGGTCCGTTCCTCGTACACGTCCGTGATCACGGACGTGGCCACCGGCATCATCAGCGCGCCGCCGATGCCCTGTACGGCCCTCACCGTGACGAGGTACGGCTCGGCGCCGTCGCCCGACGGGGCGAGCGCGCAGAGCCCCGACGCGACGGCGAAGAGCGCGGTGCCGATCCGGAAGGTGGTCAACCGGCCGATCCTGCGGGCCAGCATGCCTCCGACCGGTACGAACGCGGCCAGTGCGAGGACGTAGACGAGCACCACGCCGTGCATCACGAAGGTGGTGAGCCCGAGGCCACGCGCCATCGGATCGAGGGCGACCGCGACGACGGTCTGATCCAGACTGACCATCCCCGCGGCGCACCCCACGGCCGCGACGACGTAGCGCCCGCGGGGCGGAGGCGGGCCTTCAGGCAGAGGCAGCGGTTGCGGAGTCGACTCGTGCTCCCGACGGGTCGAGCACCCCGGCACACGGGGTGGAGCTGGCTGCGGGCCTGGTCCCGGGCGCGGCTGGGCGAAGCGCACGGCCAGGTTCCCGCGCCCGCCCAGTATGGGCGGCTACGACCGATCCGGCACGGACCGGGACACCGGGCGTGGCGCACCGGACGGGAGCCCGACGACACCCCCCTGGGCGTGTATCGGAAGTGCTCTGGTGACCGAGGTCGGAAATTCCTTGGCAACTCGTCCGGCCTTCTGGTGCTGCGGTCAGCGGTGGCGAGACGGGCCGCACTCCGCTCAGGAGCGGATCCAACCACCGATCGATCGAGGTGCAGGACATTCCGACTCAGGTCACTAGCCGACGGAAACAACCTGATCGGGCTGACCGCGTGGGGCGATGGTCACTTCGTGGACCGCACCTCCCTCGGTGGTCATGCGAATCCGGTCGGGAGCCGTCCACGCTGTCTCGCTGAGTTCGTTGTCTTCGGAGTCGCCGTTGAAGCAGCCGACGATCCACCGGCGTTCCCATGGTGGCTGCCCCTGGTGGACGTAGACGCACCAAACCGGGTCAAGGGAGCCGCTTCGTGACACCACGACCAGTTGGCGGTCGGCACGGCCGGGGGCCGATTCAGTCTTCAAGGCCTCGTCCGCCCCGCCGGACACCGTCGAGACAAAGCCCCCGACGAGCAGCATGGGGACGCCGATGACGAGCAGCGCGATGACCAGGGGCATGCGCAGCGAAGACTCGGTCAGTCCCAGGAGGACCGCCCCGATGAGCGCGGCCAGGGCGAGCAATCCCAGCAGCAGGACGTATGCACGGAGGCGGAGCAGCAGGATCAGCTCGCCCTCACCTCCCGCCTCGAATCCGACTACGGCCGCGACACCGAAGAGGACTGCCACTGCCAGCAGCAGGAAGGCCGACGGTTTGCGGTATCGAGTGAAGTTCATGATCCCCCGAACGATGTGGATCACGCAGCCTAAGGGGGAGGCGGGGCAGAGGCTAGGGCCAGATGCCGCCGAGCAGGAGGCGTAGCTGGCCGGCGAGGCGGGTGGCGTCGATCGGGTCGGCGGAGGTCAGGGCGAGGCGTGCGAAGTGTTCCGCGGAGGCGACCAGTGCGTGGGCGAGGATCTCGGGGTCCGGTGCGGGCCCCGCCGTGGCGGGCGCGGACTCGATCCATGCGGCGACCCTGCGCCGGAACCGCTCGCGGTCGGCTTCGATGCGCGCGTGGACGGCCGGGGGAGTGGTCGCCGGAGTCAGCAGGATCAGCCGCCAGGTGTCCGGGTCCTCCCGCAGCATGGCCGCCATCCGGTGCACCGCCTCGCAGGCGAAGTCGACCGGGTCGCGGGTGCGCAGGCCGTCGGCAACGCTCGCGAGCAGTCGGGTGAAGGCGCGCTCCTGCTGCCGGTCGAGGAGGGTGAGCAGCAGGTCGTCGAGGTCGTCGAAGGCCCCGTAGACCACGGAGCGGGCGACCTGCGCCCGCTTGGCGATCGCGTCGATCGACACCCTGCCGTAGCCGTCGCTCACGATCACGGCGAGGGCGGCGTCGAGCAGTTGCTCACGGCGCTCGGCGATCGGGACGCGCGGAGCGTAGGGGCGCCGCCTGCGCGGCCTGTCGGTGGGAGACGTCGGTGTCGACACCTTGGCATCTTACGACAGTCGTGTCTTAATTTAAGACAGTCCTGTCTTATTGGGGGAGCGGTACGCACCCGCTGCCAGGAACACGAGGGAGCGTCCTGATGGCCCGACTGCACGGCAAAGAGGTCGAACCGCACACGGACTACGGGTTCTTCGGTCCCGGATCGGTGGTCTGGAAGGTGTGGAGCTACCCGACGGCGCCCACCGTGGGCTTCCAGCGCTCCGTGGTCGTGGAGGAGCTCGACCCACCGCTGGTGGCCGCGGTGCACGGCACCCAGGGCATCTACGAGCGCACCCGCACCCGCTACGACCGCACGCTGCGCTACTTCGCCATGGTGGCCTTCGCCGGCTCGGACCAGGTGTGCAAGGCGGCGGACGTCCTGGTCAAGGTCCACTCGAAGGCCATCGGCCAACTGCCCTACGGCGAAGGCACCTACGACGCCAACGACCCCGCCTCGCAGCTGTGGATCCAGCTCACCGGCTGGCACTCGATCCTCTACGCCTACGAGAAGTACGGGCCCGGCAAGCTCACCGCCGAGGAGGAGAAGGAGTACTGGGAGTCCTGCGCCCTCGCCGCGGAGCTCCAGACCTGCTCGCCCGACGACGTCCCGCGCGACCGCGAGGGCATCCGGGCGTACTTCGCGCGGATGCGCCCGCAGCTGGAGGCCAGCCCGATCGCGCGGCAGGCCATGAACCACCTCCTCAACACCGACCTCGTCCTCCCGCCGACCCCGTGGTGGATGAGGCCCGCCCGGATGGTCGTCGCGAGGACGCACCGGATCGCCACCATCGCCACGATGCCGCGCTGGATGCGGGAGATGGCGCAGATCCGGCAGTCACGCCTCCTGGACGTCCTCGTCGTCCCGGTCATGCGGACGTCCTTCGCGCTCGCCCACCTCAGCCCCCGGGTCGAACTGTTCCTGCTGGGGATGCTCTCCCCCTCCACGGTCACGGTGGTCGCGCCCGTCAAGCTCGGCGTCCCTCCCCGTACCAAGGAGGTGCTCACCCCCGAACAGGCCCGTACCCGGTACGGCTACGTCAAGCCCGCCGAGGCGCACGCCGAGTTCAGGGCGCGCCAGGCGGTACGCGTCTTCGGCGACGGGAAGCCCCCGAGTGACCAGGGGCTCATCGAATCCCAGGAGGTGCTCGGCCCGCTGGCCTGACCGGTGGGATCCGACAGGGACGGCCTAGTGGGGGAACCGGCCGCAGAGCCAGTTGCCCGGTTCCGCCGGGTCGTCGCTCATCCAGAACTGCCGCCACAGCAGGGCGAATTCCTCGCGGCTGAGGTGCCCGTCGCCGTTCAGGTCGAGCAGTTCGAAGATGCCCGTCATGTCCACGGGCTGCCCGTTCCAGGTCTCGACGAGCCGGTGGTGCTCCTCCGGCGAGATCCGGCCGTCGCCGTTGGAGTCCACGGCCGCGAACACCGTGTCGGCGGTCGCGGTGACCTCCGCGACCATCGCGGGCAGCCTGTCGACGAGGGAGAGCAGCTCACCCATGTCGACCGCACCGTCCCCGTTCGCGTCCCCCGCTTCGAGCAGCGCCGCCCACCAGCCCATCAGCAGCGCTTCGACGCGTACGCGCAGCTCCGTACCGGGACCCACGCCCGGGAGCCGGCTCCAGCGGTCGACGAGGGCCGTGAAGTCCTCCTCGCGCAGGTAGCCGTCACCGTCCGCGTCGAACGCGGCGAACATCCCCCGGAGCTTTCGCTCCTGAAACGCGCTGGCCATGACCGGCCTCCTTCGTAGCGGAACCGAACCACCCACCGCCCGCCGACGTGCCCGACCCGTAGCGGACAGCGCGTAACCATAGGTCGAGGCGCGCACCCGCCTCTACGGGCACATGTGGGCGAATGATCCCCTACTCGAGGCGGACGCCCAGCCCGTCGGCCAGGGTGGTGAGGGTCGTTCCCAGGGGGAGGGCGACCCGGGTGGCGGCGTGGCGGTCGCCGCGGGTCGGGTCCCGGTTGACGATCAGTACGGGTTTCCCGGCCTGTGCCGCCTGACGGACGAACCGGAGCCCGGACATCACCGTCAGCGAGGAGCCCAGGACCAGCAGTGAGGTCGCCGCGTCGACCAGTTCGCGGCAGTGTCCGACGCGCTCCGGTGGCACGCTCTCGCCGAAGAACACCACGTCCGGTTTGAGGATGCCGCCGCACACCGCGCAGGGCACCGGGCGGAAGTCGCGGACCTGGTCGTCGGTGAGGTCGGCGTCACCGTCCGGATTCAGGGCGGCGGGCGTCGGCTCGAAGCCCGCGTTGGCCTCCTCCAGCCGCAGGGCGAGGTCCCGGCGGGGGCTGAGGGCGCCGCAGGAGAGGCAGACGACCCGGTTCAGGCTTCCGTGGAGTTCCACCACGCCCTCGCTGCCGGCGGCCTGGTGCAGTCCGTCGACGTTCTGGGTGATCACCCCCGCGAGCATCCCGGCCCGCCCGAAGGCCGCGACGGCCCGGTGTCCGGCGTTGGGCGCGGCGCGCCCGAAGGTGCGCCAGCCGAGGTGGCCGCGGGCCCAGTACCGGCGCCGGGCCCGAGCGCTCGCGGTGAACTCCTGGTAGGTCATGGGCGTGTGCCTGCGCAGGCTGCCGCGCTCACCCCGGTAGTCGGGGATGCCCGACTCCGTGGACATCCCTGCCCCGCTGAGCACCAGCACCCCGCCGGCCCGCAGCGCGTCGGCGACCGGCCCCGGGTCGGTGGTGCCGGGCGGCAGGTCCTCGGTCGGGGTCCAGCTCAAAGTGGGACGCGTACGCATGCCGCCAGCGTACGGAAGCCCCCGGACATCGGCACCGGTGCGTCCCGGCAGCGCCGGAGGGGGCCACGCCTGAGCCGCTCGCGCCTCGAGCTCCCTTCGCTTGTCGACTCCTTGACTCCAACCCGCCCACCGCGTGACCTTGCTGCCTCGTCGATAACGCTGTTACTTTCTCATTACGAGGTTTTCTCGCAAGTGCAGCGGAGGTTGTCATGGACAGCACGCACGTCACGATCCTGGACGACGGCAGGGAAACCGTCGTAGCCGCGCAGGCCGGCCCGGCGGGCCGAGTCCTCCTGGCTCCCGAGGCGGTCGAAGAGGCCCTCGGGTGGGTCCGCAAGCCGCACGGATGGTGCCGCGGCGACCTGTGCGTGCCCGTGTCGGCCGCCGCCCGCGCCGAGCACGACGGTCTGCTCGACCCGGTGGCGTTCGCCGAGATCCTCGACCGCCCGGTGGCGACCGACAGCGGGGTGATCGCCCTCGGAGTCTCCGCGCAGGAACGCGCACAGGCCCTCGCCGGCGCCACCGCCCCCGATTTCACCCTCTCCGACGCCGACGGCGTGCCGCACTCGCTGAGCGAGCTTCGGGGCCGCAAGGTCGCCCTGGTCTTCTGGGGCTCGTGGTGCGGCTGCCGCTACGACCTCCCCGCATGGGAGCGCCGCCACACCGCACCGGCCGAGCACGGCTTCAGCGTCCTCAGCGTCGCCGTGGACCGCCGCGCCGCCGACGCCGCGCCGTGGATCGCCGAGGCCGCGGTGACCCACCCCGCACTGATCGACACCGACGGCGTCGTCGCCGACCTCTACGACGTTCTCAACGTCCCGACCGTCCTGTGGATCGACGAAGACGGGAAGGTCGCCCGCCCCAACGACACCCAGTTCGCGACCGACCTGTTCCGCGAACTGTCCGGCCTGGACTCCGGCGCGGCGCTGGCCGCACTCGACCGCTGGGTCCTCACCGGCGACAGCGGGCTGTCCGACGAGGACGTCACCCGGCACACCCGCCGCGCCACGGCCACCCAGCAGTCGGCCCGTACCGAGGCGGCCCTGGCCCTGTGGCTCCACCGCGGCGGCCGCACGGCAGAGGCCGAAGAGCACTTCGCACGAGCCGAGCAGCTCGCCCCGGAGGACCTGACGATCTGGCGCGGAACCATGCCCCTGCGCGGCCTGGACCCGATGGGCGACGAGTACTTCGCCAAGCGCACCGAGCTCACCGAAGCGGGCATCCCGATCTACCGCCCCCTCGGCGACTGGCAGCAGGCATGAGCGGTGACCTCTACGCCCGCACCCAGGCCCAGGGCCAGGAAGCACTGCGCGCCGCCCTCCTCGACCTGGCCGCCCAGCTCCTCGCCGCGGAGGGCGCGACCGCCCTGACCATGCGCCGCATCGCCACGGCGGCCGGCTGTTCGACCACCGTCCTCTACCGCCACTTCGGCGCGAAGGACGGCATCGCCGAGGCCCTGTACCAGGAGGGCTTCGCCCGCCTGCGCCGCAGTCTGGAGGCCGTCCCCCCGTCCGCCGACCCGTCCACCCACCTGGCCGACCTGGGCCGCGCCTACCGCGAGAACGCCCTGACCGAACGCAACCTCTACCAGGTCATGTTCGCCGGCCTCATCCCCGGTTTCACCCCCACCCCCGAGGCCCGCGCGATCGCCGCCGCCAGCCTGGAGGTCCTGCGCGAAGCCGTACGGACCTGCGTGGCGACCGGCGTCTTCCGCCCGGCCGTGGACGTCGACGAGGTCACGGACGTCATCTGGGCGGCCGCCCACGGCTCGATCACCCTGGAACTAGCCGGCCACTTCACGGCCCGGACGGCGGAGCACCGCTACCAGACCCTCACCCGGGCCGCGGCGGCCGCGTTCCTGCAGGTGCCCGGGCCGTGACGCGCCCGGCCCGCCTGCCTGCCCCGGCGGCCCCGCGAGCCGGCCGCAAAAGCCGTTGAGGCCGATCCCGGCCATCAGCGAGGCTGCCGCCATGCGTTCCCCGAAGTTCACCGAGCCGCCGCGGCCGCCCGATCCCGAAGCTCCCGCCGTCGAGGCCTTCCTCTGCGCCGTGGACCGCGCCATGAACAGCAACACCCTGCTGCTCACCGCCGAATGCGACGTGCCCGTCACGGCCGGAAACCGCCAGGACGTCCTGCACGCCTTCCTGCGCAGCCCCCTGTTCGAGCGGCTGGTGCGCGCCGCCGACGCGCGCCGCAGCTGGTACATCCTGAGCGACGCGTACGACGGCGAGCCCTCCGCCGGTGAGCCCTTCGGCCGTCCGCTGCTGCGCGCCGGCTTCCGCGCCACGCTCACGCCGCTCGAACCAACGGACTTCCCGGCGCGGCTGCGCTGGATGCTCCGCGAGGCGTTCAGCCCCCACGGCCTCCACCAGCCGGAGGCGGACACCGAAAGACTGGTGCGCGGCTTCACCCGGGAACTCCTCGGCGGCGACGACGGCCCGCCGTGGTCCTGCGCCGACGTCAGCCCCGACTTCCTGCGCTCCACCGGCTATTACACGGACGAGGAGCCGCTGTGGCCGGTGTACTTCGACGGCGGGGGCTCCGACACCGCCACGTTCGTCCACCGGGAGCACACGTTCCACCTGCTGCTGACGAACGGCTCGCCATGACCGGGCGTCAGGGGCGAGCGTCGAGGGCCCGTCCGCCGGGGGATCCGGCCGTGCCCGCATCCCGGGCCTCCTCGTACGCGTACCGTGGCGGTACGACCCGCAGGGAGGAACAGCCGATGAGCGCGCAGCCCGACCACGCCACGGTCACGCCGTACGCCCCCGCTCCGGGAGCCCCGGCCGAACTCCTCGGCCGGCTCCGTGCCGACCGCCGGGCCCCGCAGTGGGTGCCGGCCTTCGAGCGGGAGTGGGCCGCCGCGCTGGAGGAGTCCCGCGGCACCTTCTCCCTCGCCGCGCTGTACGAGACCCTCCAGGTCTGGCAGGCCCGCCTCGCCTCCGCCCCGGCGGTCGACGCGTTCGTCGCCTCCGGCTACGACGACAGCGCCTTCGTGGAGACGGCCGAGCCGCGGAGCAGGCGCCGGTGACCGGACAGCCGTACGCGATCCGTTTCTCCGGACCGGCCGCAAAGGTCCTGGACAGCCTGCCCGAGGACGCGGAGAACACGGCCTGGGACATCCTGGACGCCGCCGCGGCCGACCCCTGGGGATTCCGCCAGTGGAACCCCGACGACCCCGAGGGGCAGGACGTACGACTGGCCTCCGTCGGCCGGCTGTCCCTCACCTACTGGATCAACCGGCCCCTTCACCGCCTGTCCGTCCTGAACGTCCTGTGGCTCGGCTGAAGCCCCGCGCACGGGGCACGCTTCAGACCGCCGGAGGGTTGAGACGGGCGAAGCCCTCCTGCCGGTGGTACGGGAAGTAGGGGTAGGGGGCCGTCCGGCTGCTCGCCGCGTCGAGCTTCGCCATCTGCTCCGGGGTGAGCGTCCAGTCCACGGCGCCGAGGTTCTGGCGCAGCTGCTCCTCGTTGCGGGCGCCGATGATGACGGAGGACACGGTCGGCCGCTGGAGCAGCCACCGCAGGGCGATCTGGGGGACGGCCCTGCCCGTCTCCCCGGCGACCTCGTCCAGGGCGTCGACCACGCGGTAGAGGTACTCCTCCTCGACCGGCGGGCCGTAGTCGGCGGTGTCGTGCAGCCTGCTCCCGGCCGGCAGCGGCTGCCCGCGGCGGATCCTGCCCGTGAGCCGGCCCCAGCCGAGCGGACTCCAGACGATCGCGCCCAGCCCCTGGTCGAGTCCGAGGGGCATGAGCTCCCATTCGTAGTCGCGGCCGACGAGGGAGTAGTGGACCTGGTGGGCGACGTAGCGCGAACGGCCGTGCCGGTCGGCCGCGGCGAGGGACTTCATCGCCTGCCATCCGGAGAAGTTGGAGATGCCGGTGTAGCGGATCTTTCCGGCCCGGACCAGGTCGTCCAGGGCGGACAGCACCTCCTCGACGGGAGTGCCCGCGTCGAAGGCGTGCAGCTGGAAGAGGTCGATGTGGTCGGTGTCCAGGCGGCGCAGCGCGTCGTCGACGGCGGTGATCAGACGGGACCGGGAGGTCCCCGCCCCGCCCGGGCCGTCGCCCATGGGCAGACCGGCCTTCGTGGAGATGAGCACCTGGTCCCGGCGCCCCTTGAGCGCGGCTCCCAGGACCTCCTCGGAGGCGCCGGCGGAGTAGACGTCGGCGGTGTCGAACATCGTGACCCCGGCATCGACGCAGATGTCCACGAGGCGGCGCGCCTGCTGCACGCCGGTGTCGCCCCAGGCGCCGAAGAGGGGCCCCTGCCCGCCGAAGGTGCCCGCTCCGAAGCTCAGTTCCGGCACCAGAAGTCCGGACGTGCCCAGCCGCCTGTACTCCATGACGCATCCCCTCATCACCCACGACCCCCGCCTAATGGGGCTGCGGTTCCGTTAAGATGGCCCGAGCGTACCAAGTCCCCACGCTTAATGGAACTGGAGTCCCGTTATGGAGTTCGCCGCAGCAGGGCCGGACCGAGCGACCGGACCGGCCGAACCGGGGGCCGAACCAGGCGCCGGACCGGGGAGCGCGCGGCCCGGCGGGCGGACGGCGCGGGTGCGGGAAGCGGTGCTCCGGGCCGCCGAGGACGTCCTGGCCGAACGGGGTTTCGCGCACCTGGACCTCGCCGACATCGCGCGGCGCGCGGACGTCGGGAAGACGACCGTCTACCGCCGCTGGGGCACCGTCGCCGGCCTCGTGGCCGACGTGCTGCTGGACATGGCGCACCAGTCCGTTCCGCGGGCGCGGACGGGCTCGCTCCTCGGGGACCTGACGGCCAACGCCCGGCTGGTGTGCCGCACCCTGGGCGACCCGCGGCAAGGGGCCCTGTTCAAGGCGGTGATCGCGGCCGCCACCTGCGACCCGAAGGCGGCCGAATCCCTGCACGGCTTCTACGCCGTGCGCGTCGAGGAGTGGGCGCAGTGCGTCCGGGAAGCCGTGGCCCGCGGCGAGGTGCCCGCGGGTACCGACCCGCACGAGGTGATCCGCGCGGTGTCCGCCCCGCTCTACTACCGCCTCCTGACCACGGCCCTCCCGCTCGACGACGCCGAGGCCGACCGTTCCGCGGCCGCGGCGGCGGCGGCCGCGCGCGCCGGGGTGTACGTACGGGAGGGGTAGCGGTCCCTGCGGGGGCGCGCGCGAAGACGGGCGCCCGGCCCGGGTGCGGGCGGGCCACGGCCCGGCCGCAGGTTATGGGTAGATTGCCGCTTGAGGGGAAAGTGCTCGACAACGGCGCGCCGCCGCATAGAGTCCCAGCTCAGGAAGCCGGTTCACACAAGCGGCGGGGACGAACCGGGGAACGCCGGGTCCGGCCTCCTCGACGGCGCTCGGTCACAATGAAGTGCTGGGCGGTGCGGTGGCCGAGAACGGAGTGGATCTGATGAGCGGGGCCGACGAGGGACGGCAGTGGCCGGACGAGATCAGCGTCGACAACGCGAGGACGACGCTCCTGCAACTCCTCGCGCGAGCAGGGGTCCCCTCCGATGACGCGCGCGAACTGATCGGTCTGCTGGAGGCGGGCGCGCTGGCGCTCGCGTACGAGGAACTGAGCGGCCGGGACCGGAGCGCGCCGGGGGACAAGGGCGAACCGTACGAGTCGGGCTGGCTCGACGGCGGCGGGGACCTTCTGGCGGAGCTGGGCGCCGTCACCGAGCGGACCCTGCTCCGGGTGGTCAGCCCGGAGGGGGACGAGGACACGGCCGGACAGCGCCCGCGGGCCAGGCGCATGGAGGTGGAGCGGACGCAGGTGGCGCTCACGCCCCTGTACCTGTCGTTCACCGAGGTCTCCGAACTGGACC
This sequence comes from Streptomyces sp. GL_141, assembly GCF_057834385.1. Taxonomy (NCBI): domain Bacteria; kingdom Bacillati; phylum Actinomycetota; class Actinomycetes; order Kitasatosporales; family Streptomycetaceae; genus Streptomyces; species Streptomyces sp. GL_141. The sequence continues at coordinate 118,581 of NZ_CM174402.1, read as the reverse complement.
CGGAGGCGACCGAGGAGGTGCTCACCGCCGTCCTCGCCACGATGAGCCCGCGTCAGCGGGCCCGGTACGCCGGGCGGCTGACGGAGTTCACCCAGGAGCACCGGGCCCGCCTGGGGCGGCTGTTCGCGACGTTCGGAGCGGGCAGCGCCATCACGGTGCACGGCCGCTTCTCGCTGGTCCACTCCGCCACGAGCATCGCCGTACTCGAGCGGCTCGCCGCCGAACCGCAGGTGCTGCGGGAGGAGTGGGACGCGGCGGAGCTGCCGCCCGCGTGGCTGGACGGGCTGACGACGGCCTGGGATGCCGCCGCCTGAACCCCGTCGGGTCGCCGTGGCCCGACCCCCGTTCGGGTGGCCGCGGCCTGACCCCGTCCATCGTGTCGACCGGCCTTGATCCGTTCTCTTGACCCGCTGTGGCCGGTCGATCAAGATCCCCGCATGACCCTTCCCGGACTGCCCCGCGAAGACCGCGAGTCGAGCCCGTACACCGGCTACACCCGCGCCCACTGGGAGGCGGTGGCCGACGGGCTGCTGCGCGCGGCCCGGCGGTGGGCCACGCCGCGCGGGGCCCTGCTCGACCTGCCGGGACGGCCGTCGGTCTCCGGCGTGCGCTCCGACGGGCTCGAAGGCTACGCACGCACCTTCCTCGCGGCGGCGTTCCGGGTGTCCGGGGCCGGGGGAGCGGACCCGTACGGCTGGCTGGAGCGGTACGCGGACGGGCTGGCGGCGGGAACCCGGACGCCGGGCCGCGACGATGCGGAGTCCTGGCCCGTCATCCGCGACGTCCACGCGGGCGGCCAGCCGATGGTCGAGTCGGCGTCGGTGGCCCTCGGGCTCCGGCTGACCCGGCCGTGGCTGTGGGACCGTCTCGACGGCGCGGTGCAGGACCGCACCGAGGAGTGGCTGCGCGGAGCCCTGCGCCATGTGCCCAGCCCCAACAACTGGTACCTCTTCCCGTACACCGTGGCCGGGTTCCTGGAATCCGTGGGCCGCGGCGACGCCGAGACGGCCAGGGCCCGCAGCCGGGCCCTCGACCTCCTGGAGGGCTGGTACGCGGGCCAGGGCTGGTACGCCGACGGCGACGGCCGCGCCTTCGACCACTACAACGGCTGGGCGCTGCACCTGTATCCGGTGCTGGACGCCCACCTCGCCGCCGAGCCCGGCAGCCAACTCGACGCCCCCGCCCCCGCCCCCGCCCCCGCCGTGCCGCACCGGCCGGCCCCGCACGGCGACCGGCTGCGGGCCCACCTGGACGGCTTCTCCCTCCTCTTCGGGGCGGACGGGGCGCCGATCCACTTCGGGCGCTCCCTCACCTACCGCTTCGCCGCCGCCTCCGCCGTCGGCCTCGGCGCGGTCACCGGCCACACCCCGCTCACCCCCGGCACCTCGCGGCGCCTGATCAGCGGATCGCTGCGCTACTTCCTGGACCGGGGCGGCGTCGGCGCCGACGGCCTGCTGAGCCTCGGCTGGCACGGCCCGCACGGGGCGACCCTGCAACGCTATTCGGGTCCGGCCTCGCCGTACTGGGCCTCCAAGGCCTTCGTCTGCCTGCTGGCCCCGGCGACGCATCCCCTGTGGACGGCCACGGAGGAAGCCGCACCCAGCGAGGGTCCCGACCGGGTGCTCGCCCTGTCCGCGCCCGGGTTGCTCGTCCAGAGCACCCGCGCCGACGGGATCGTACGACTGCACAACCACGGGAGCGACCACGTCGGGCCGGACCAGCCGGAAGCGGCCCGCGACGAGGACCCGCTCTACTCCCGGCAGGCCTACTCCACCCGCAGCGGCCCCACCGCGAGCACCAACACCCCGGACAACCACCTCGCCGTGGTCGTGGCGGGCACCCGCAGTGTCCGGCGGCGCATCCACCCCCTGGGTACGGGTCAGGGCAACGGCTGGGGCTGGGCCGCCTCCTGGCACCGGCCGGTCTTCCCGGGCGGCCCGCCCACCGTCCCCGGCCTGCGCGTGGAGAGCGTCACCTTCGTCCGCGGCCGGCACGAACTGCGCGTGCACCGGGTGTACGGAGCCCCGTACGGAGCCCGCGTGGAACAGACGGGCTGGGCCACGGGGCCCGAGGAACCGCTGCGCTCCGAGCTCCACCCCGTGCACGGCTGGGAGGCCCGGGACGAGGCGAGGGCGCCGGCCGGGACCGCCTTCACCCGGTGGGCGGGCGTGCCCCGCCTGACGGCCGAGGGCGGAGGGACGCGCCTCTACGCGGCGCTGGCCGCGCTCACCGGCGAAACCGAGCCGGCGCCGATGGCCGGGGTGGTCACCGGGGTGACGGCGGACCGGGGTTCCATCGAGGTGCGATGGGCGCAGGACGGGTCACTGACCCGCATTGCCTTCGAGCCGCTCCGCGTGGAGCACCTGCCGCCCGCCGCCGGATAGCGGCGGCGGCAGGCCCCGCCCCCCGCCCCCGCCCCCGCCCCCGCCCCTCGCCTCGTGCCGACGCCGCGCCGACGTCACTGGTCCTGGATGCGCCGGAAGGGCCGGTCCGCCTCCAGCTCGAACGCGATCTCCAGCAGCTTCCGCTCGCCGCCGGGCCGCGCGGCGAACATGACGCCGACGGGCAGGCCGTCCGGGGTCGCGCTCGAGGAGGGCACCGAGATCGACGGAGTGCCGACGACGTTGTCGACCGGCGTGAACGCCACGTAGGCGAGGATCCGCTCGATCAGCTTCGCGTAGGGAACGGTCGGGCTGAGGTGGCCGATCGGCGGCGTGGTGTGGGCGAGTACCGGCGACATCACGAGGTCCAGCCCGCGGAAGGACGCGGCGTAGGCCTCCTTCGTGCGCTTCAGCCGTCGCAGTACGCCGGGAGTCCGCCGCCAGTTCCGCAGGTACTCCTCGCGCAAGCCCTGGCTGAGGCCGTCCATGCGGCGGCGGTCGAAGTCGGCGCCGAGGGTCCGGCCCGTGACGCCGAGGAGGAAGGACATCATCCCCCAGTAGGTGAGGAAGTCGTCGGTGAAGTTCGGATCCATACCCAGTTCCACCGGCTCGACGGTGTGTCCGAGCCGTTCGAGCGTCGTCACGGTTTCCGTGACCGCCGCCCGGGTGGAGGCGTCGGAGTGCACACCGTTCGGCGAGTCCAGGACGAACCCGATGCGCAACCGTCGCGCCGAAGGTCCCTCGACCAGACCCACGGGCGGCAGTTCGGGGCTGCGCCGGTAGGTTTCCGCGGCGGCGAGGAACGCGGCGGCGTCCCGCACGGAGCGGCTCACGACTCCGTCGGAGATGATGTCGAGCGGCAGCTGGCGGCCCAGGGCACTCGCCACGACCCGTCCACGGCTCGGCTTCAGGCCGACGAGTCCACAGCAGGCCGCGGGTATGCGGATGGAGCCACCGCCGTCGTTGGCGTGCGCGATCGGTACGGCACCGGCAGCGACCAGTGCCGCGCTGCCGCCCGAGGAACCGCCCGCCGAGTAGTCCGTGTGCCACGGGTTGCGGACCGGCTCCGCACCGTCGTACTCGGTGGTCGGGCTGAACCCGAACTCGGGCAGCCGGGTCTTGCCCAGGACCGTGACCCCGCTGCTCAGGAGCTGCCGGGTGAACGGCGCGTGCTGCTTGGCGGCCCTCGGCCGGAAGGAGGCGCTGCCGTGGCCCGTCGGCAGGCCCTGGTAGTCGGTGTTGTCCTTGACGAAGGTCGGTACCCCGGCGAAGGCGCCGCCCGTGCCGGCGGCGTGCACGGGACCGTCCACGCGTACCGGACCGTCCACGTGCACCTGGACCGCACTCAGCCGTGCGTCGACCGCCCGCACCCGATCCCCGGCGGCCCGGGCGGCCTCGGCGGGGGAGACCTCGCCCCGCCGGATCGCCGCGGCGAGACCGACTGCGTCGTGCTCTCCCAGGGCGTCGTCCCGGAACGCGTGCACGATGGTCGGTTCGTCGAAAGTCGTCACCGCTGCCTCAGCCTCCGCCGTGTGGATGGTCGCCCGCCATCATTGCCTACCGTCAAGTAACACGCGAGGACTTCTCCGGCCGAACATCATTTATGCTTCATGGCGGCCGCGGGGCGGTGGCTCGTCGCTGTCCGCGGCACCTACGGAACGGCCGGTCCGGCTCGTCGAGGAGGACCTCCTGCGTCCGGGCCCCGGCCCGGACGGGGACCGCATGACGCTGATCATGAAGATCCGAAGATCATGGGGAATCGAGCGACCGCCGACACGCGTCTCAGTGGGGTGGGGGCGCCCGGCCCACGCGCCCGCGAACAGAAGACCCCCAGGGAGAAGTGAGGAATGCCAGTGATCTGCGTCGGAGGCATGATCGGAATCGGCAAGACGAGCGTTGCCGAGCTGCTCGCCAAGGAGCTGGGCAGCGAAGTCTTCTACGAGAGCGTGGAAGACAACCCGATCCTCCCGCTCTTCTACACGGCGAGCCCCGAGGAGATCGAGGCGAAGCGCTACCCCTTCCTCCTCCAGCTGTACTTCCTCCAGACGCGGTTCGCCGCGATCAAGGAGGCGTACAAGCAGGGCGACAACGTCCTGGACCGGTCGATCTACGAGGACTGGTACTTCGCCAAGGTCAATCACGACCTCGGCCGGATCAGCTCCCTCGAGATGCGGGTGTACGAGGGGCTGCTGGGCGAGATGATGCGCGAGATCGACGGCCTGCCCTACCGCAAGGCGCCCGATCTCATGGTCTACCTCAAGGCGGACTTCGAGACGGTGCTGCACCGCATCGGGCTGCGGGGCCGCGATTTCGAGCAGGACGAGAGCCTCGTCGAGTACTACCGCGTGCTGTGGGCCGGCTATGACGACTGGGTGAACGAGCACTACTCGGCCAGCGAGGTCCTCGTCATCGACATGAATCACACCGATGTGGTGCACAACCCGGACGACGCGGCCCGCGTGGCGCGCGAGGTCAAGGACGCCCTGGCGGCGGGCCGGCTCCGGGGCTGACCGCAGATGTGGGAGCGCTTCAGCTCCTACGGCATGGTCGCCATCCTGGTGCACTTCTTCGCGGCCTCGAAGGCGGCCGGGGGCATGGGCTTCGACGCGAACCGCTCGATGGCGGTTGAGGGCGTCTACATGGCCGCGATCGGCCTGCTCGCGCTGCCCGGCGGCTGGGTCGCGGACCGCTTCCTCGGGGCCCGGAGGGACATGGGCATCAGCCTCGGCGCCCTGGTGGCCCCGCTGATCGTCGGCTACCTCGGCGAGCAGGTCGACTGGCACCTCGGCTTCGCCGCCGCCGCGATCGGCATGGCCTTCGGCCTCGCGCAGTTCGCCCTCGGCGGGCAGCGGACGGCCGAGACCTACGAGGAGCCCCGTGCCGTCCCCCTCACCCGGCGCGAACGCCGCAACCTGCTGCGCGCCGGGGGATCGTCGCCGTCGCCGTCGCCGTCGCCGTCGCCGTCGCGGCACTCGTCCTGCTCGCCGCCGACACCGGCCTGGTGAAACTCGACACGGGCACGTACGCGCTGACGGTGACCGGAATCGTCGTCCCGATCGGCTACCAGGCCCACATGTACCGCAGCCCCGCCATCACGCCGGAGGAGCGGATGCTGCTGAAGGCGTACATGTGGTTCTTCGCGGCCGCCGCGCTGTTCTGGATGATCTACGACCAGGCGGGCAGTGCGCTGAACCTCTTCGCCGCGGGGAAGGTCGACCTGAACCTCTTCGGCTGGGCGATGCCGACGAGCTGGACCCAGTCCATCGCCTCGGTGTTCGGGATCGCGCTGGCGCCGCTGTTCGCACTGTTCTGGGTGCACGCGGGCCGGAGGTTCTCCACCCCCGGCAGGTTCGCCGGGGCGCTCGCCCTGGCGGGCCTCTCCTTCCTCGTCATGGCCCTCGCCTCTTCGCGAGCCGCGGGCGGTGCCAAGGTCTCGCGGGCCTGGTCATGCTCGGCCGCTCGAAGTGGCTGCGCTCCCTGATCGGCGAGCACCGGCCCGGCGAGGCGCCGGCCGTGGTGCCGGCCGCGACCTGAGGCCGTGGTGTACGGCCGCCGCCTGAGGCCGCGGCCCCCGGCATCGCCGAGGCCGCGCACCGACGCACTGCGGACGCCATCCACTCGGGAGAGTTTCACGGAGATATCGCCATGTTTACGACATATTCTCGCCCCATGGGCTGGACGAGCACACTGAAGGACACCGCCCGCGCCGGCCTGCGCATCGAGCGGACCAGGCTCGAACCGCTGGTCACCCTGCGCGCGACCGCCGGTCTGGCACTGTCGGGGTCCGTCGCACTGTGGCTGTTCGGCGGGACCGCCGCCGCGGGCGCCGCCTACGGCGCCCTGCTGGGCGGGATCGCGGTGTTCCAGCGCAGTTGGCGGCCCGACCCCGTGCTCCCGGTGATCTCCGCGCTGACCCTCGGCGTCACGAGCTTCCTGAGCTACCTCACCGGCGGCTACCTCCCCCTCTTCCTCCTCCTGGTCGCCCTGTGGACCTTCCTCGGCGGCATGGCCTGGTCGCTCGGCGCCAACGCGGGCAGCCTCGGCACGACCAACGCCGCGGTCATGCTGGTGACCGTGACCCTGCCCGCCACCGTGACGCAGTCCCTGGGGCAGGCCGCGCTGATGACCGCGGGCGGCCTCGTGCAGGCGGTCCTGGTGGTGCTCTTCCCCATCCGCCGCTGGGGGCGGCACCGCGACGCGCTCGCCGACGCCCTGGCCGCCGAGGCCGACTACGCCCGCCGGCTCCGCGAGGACCCCGCCGCCCCGTTCACCCCGGGCCCCTTCGCCCAGGCCCGGGAGGCGGCCTCGCTCAGCCCCCGCCAGATGCGCCGCCGCCCGGCCCAGCTGCACGGCGCACGGGGCCTCGCCGAGCGGATCCGCCCGGTGCTCGCCGCACTCGCCGACCCCGCCGTCACCGCCGGCCCCCAGGACGGCCCCGCCCGCGCCCGGGCCCGCGAACTGCTCACCGCGGCGGCCGCGATCCTGGACACCGCGGCCGACGCGATCCGCCGCGGCCGCCCCGCGGAACTCCCGCCGCAGGCCCTCGCCGCCATCGAGATCCCCCCGGACGGCCCCGCACTCACCGGCGCGGCCGAGCAGTCGGCCACCCGGCTGCGCGCCCTGCTCCGCGACGTGGCCGAAACGGCCCGCGGCGACGGAGGCGGCCGGGCCGGCGAGAACCGCCGGCCGGACGACGGGGACACCCTCGTCCGCCCGCCCCTCCGCGTCGAGGCCAAGGACGCCGTCCGGACCGTACGCGGACAACTGCACCACGACTCCCCGGTGTTCCGGCACGCGGTCCGCGCCACCGTCGTCGTCGTGGTCGGTGACCTCATCGGCCGCGCCCTGCCCTTCGGACACGCCTACTGGGTCCCGCTGGTCGCCCTCCTGATCCTGCGCCCGGGCTTCTCCCACACCTACGGCCCCGCCGCGGCCCGCCTCGGCGGCACCGTCGCCGGTCTGATCATCGCCGGCACCGTCGTGCAGCTCGCCCACCCCGGACCCCTCGCATCCGGAACCCTCTCCGTGATCTGCGGCGGACTGATCCTGCTCTTCATGTACACCGGCTACGCACCCGTCCAGGCAGCCGCCTCCGCGTACACCGTCTTCACCCTCGCCATGGCCGCGTAGGACTCGACCAATCCGTGCCCGCACGCCTCATCCTGACCCTCATCGGCGGAGGCCTGGCCATGCTCGCCTACGCCCTCTACCCCGCCTGGGAGACCCCCCGACTGCGCACCCGCCTGGCCGACTGGATCAAGGCGGACCTCCTCTACGCCGCCACCGTCGTACGCCACTACGCCGAGCCCACCCCGCGGACCGCCCGCGAGACCCGCGAAGCCGTCCTGTCCGCCCGCGTCTCCGTCCTCGCCTGGCGGGGCGCCGTGGCCCTGGCCGAGAAGGAGCCCGTACGCCAAGGCGGGCTCTCCCGCACCGCGGAGGCCGGAGCCGAACAGGCCCTCGCCGAATTCGCCCACGTCACCATGCTCCTGGAAGCCCACCTGCCCGCCCCCGGCAGCCCCCGCCTCCCCTCGGCGGCCACCCTGGCCACCGCACTGCGGCAGTCCGCCGAGGACGCGGACCGTGCGGTACGGGACCACCGCGTTCCCAGCTGGGAACCGGTCCGCGCCGCACTCGACACCTGGCACGACGAGGACCCCGGGGGCGAGGCGGACCGCATGCTGCACCGCGCCGGAACCCTCCTCCTCGCCGCCCTGGAAGAACTCTCCACCGCTCTGGAGTACGCCTCACCCCCCATGACCACCGCGGGCGCAGCACCCCGAGCGCAGACGCCGGCCTGACCGCCCGCACCTCCCCGCGCCGCGGGGATCCCTCCTCACGTGCTCACGTGCTCACGTGCTCACGTGCGAGCAGAGCGAGGCGCTCGCGGCTCGTTCCAGGCCGGCGTCGCCCGGTGTTACTTCAGGTGCCGCCCGAAGAACCGGTTGCCGTCCTCCACCTCGAACCACGGTGTGCCGGTGTGCCCGCCCGGATTGGCGTGCAGCGTCTTCTCCTTGCTGCCCAAGGCGTCGAACAGGTCCAGGGCCCGCTGCCGGGGGTTCCCCTCGTCGTCCCACTGCAGCAGCAGGAGCAGCGGAACGGTGACCTGCCGGGCCTCCTCGCGCTGGGCGCGGGGCACGAACCCCCGGCGAAGAAGCCGGCGGCGGCGATGCGCGGCTCGACCGCCGCGAGGCGGATGCCGACGGCCATCCATCCCGAGTACCCGACCGGGCCGCCGATCCCGGGCAGCGCTAGGAGTGCGTCCAGGGCGGTCCGCCATTCCGGGACGGCCTTCTCGACCAGCGAGCCGACCAGGGACTCGAAGATCTCGTCGACCGGTTCGCCGGCCCGCATCGCCCGGCGGAGTTCGTCGCGCGCCTGCTCGTCGGCGGCGGAACGGGGCCGGTCACCGCACCCGGCGGCGTCGATGGTGGCCACCGCGTAGCCGGACGCCGCGGAGTGCCGGGCCCGGGCCACCAGCCGGGACTGGTTCCTGGGCAGGCCGTTGTTGTGGGCCATCAGGATCAGCGGGACCGGTACGGCGGACTCGGGCGTCCACAGGGTGCCGGGGATCTCGCCGAGGGTGAACTCGCGCTCGAGGACGCCGTCGTCGAGCCGCTGCTCAGAAGTGAATTCCATCGTCGTGCCTTTCGGGAGTGTCAGAGAGGCGCTCCCGGACGACCTATCGTCCGACCATGACCTCGGAGGGGAGCACCCATGTCGAAACTGCGTTCACGGGTACCACCTCCTCGTTCTCCTGCACGGCCACCGGGAAAGTACCAGTGGCCGCCGACGTTAAGGTGCTGACCCACGACACGAGGAGAGCCGGAGTGCCCAAGAAACCACGGGGGGAGGAAGCCCTCGCCTTGCTGCGCGACGAGCTTGCCGTGGGGCGATCGAAAACGATCGAGTCGACCACGCGAGCCACATGGCCGGCCTGGGTGCGATTCGCGCGGCACCGCTTCGGCGCGGTGCCGAGCCCCGAGTCCGACGGCTTGCTCTTCCAATACGGTACGTACGCCTCCACCGGGCGACCGATGTTCACGCTGGACCTCACCCGGCAGTTCGGCGTCAACGACGACGACGGCGAGCACGACCACTACGTACAGGTCCACTGCGAACTCCGCTACGAGCCCGAACCCGTCCTGGATGCCGCGGGAAGCTTCGACTCCTGGTTCTTCCACGACGCTGATGCGGACGTCGGCCAGTGGTTCGCCGCCATGGAGAAGCGTCTCGAACTGCTCCTGGATCGCGGGCCCTCCGAGATCGAGCTGTACGAGGAGCCCGTCTAGATGATTGATTCCAAGGGGTAGCCGTACGGACGCGAGGGTGCCCAATCTCAGTTTGTGACGACCGAGATAGACACCCTCGCAACTGCACTGTACGTGCGGGTCGATGACCTTTTGAAGGCTTCGCCGCATCTTGCTCCGTGGCGCCCGCGGGTCGGCCTGGAGCCGAAGCTCAGCGATGCGGAACTGGTCACCCTCGCGGTGATGCAGGCCCTGCTGGGCTTCGTCTCCGAGGCCCGTTGGCTGCGCCACGCCCACGCTCACCTGCGGCACCTCTTCCCGTACCTGCCCCAGCAGCCAGGCTGGAACAAGCGCCTGCGACGGGCGTCGGGCCTGGTCAGGCAGGTCCTGCGTGAGCTGGCCACCGACACCGCCCTGTGGACCGATGACGTGTGGATCGTGGACTCCACACCCGTGGAGTGCGGACGCTCCCGCGAGACCTCGAAACGCTCCGACCTGGCCGGATGGGCCGAGTACGGCTACTGCTCCAGCCACTCACGGTTCTTCTGGGGCCTGCGCCTGCACCTGGTCTGCACTCCGCACGGCCTGCCCATCGCCTTCGCGCTGACCGGAGCGAAGGCCGTCGAACGCGAAGTGCTGCTGGACATCTTCCACGTCGACCCGGGCCTGCTCGCAAACCGGCCACCACCGACGCTGCTGGCGGACAGGAACTACTACGGCCGTGCCTTCGAGAGGGACCTCGCCGACCTGGGCGTCCGGCTGCTGAGGCCGGCCCGCAAGGGTGAACCCGAGCGGGCCGGAGCCGAGCTGTTCAAGCCACTGCGCCAGCTGATCGAGTCGGTCAACCAGACCCTCAAGGGACAACTCGACCTCGAACGGCACGGCGGCCGCACGCCCGCCGGGGTCACCGTGCGCGTCCTACAGCGACTCCTCGCCCTAACCGCCGCGATCTGGCACAACCACAAGACCGGTGGACCAGTCATCCGATCACTGACCGCCTACGACCACTAAGGCCTTGGAATCAATCATCTAGACGACCCGGGCGGCCCCGGCGGCGTTGTCAGTGGGGCCGCCTAACGTCCCGCTCATGACGCGAACCGCACACACCTTCGCCTACGCCCGCCCCTCCTCGCTGACCTCCGCCGGGACGGGGCAGTCCCTCGGCCTGGAGACCGCGGGCGGCCTGACCCCGGCCGGGGCCGAGGCCCACCCGCAGTTCTTCGCCGGGTTCCTGAGTGCCCCTCAGGCGGCCGCACGCGCGCTGCTCGCCGTCGCGGACGTGGCCGCGGCGCGCTACCACCGGCCCACCCTGCGGGCTTCACTCGATCCGGTGGTCACCGGCAACGGCGACCGGTTGCGCTTTGAATCCTTCTCCGGCTGCTGCGGTGTGTACGCCCGGCTCGACGTGCTGCCCGAGGGTCTGCGCGGCGCCGACACCGGTCACGGCACCACCAACGTCGACGTCAACAATCCGCTGCGCGAGGCCCTGTCCCGGCTCACCGGAGACGATCCGCTGCACCTGCGGGTCGGCCCCGACGAGATGGCGGTCACCACCCTGGACGGCGCGGTCGTCGAGAAGAAGGTGCCGCTGCCCGACCGCTGGCTGCGCGGTTTCGCCGAATCCCAGGCCATCACCACCGGGTTCGACCTGCGTGCCGAACTGGGCGCCGCCGAAACGGCCCGTTTCCTGCGCTCCCTCCCGCGCACCAAGACGGGCGGCGCGGGCGGCCAGCTCTGGGTGGTTCCCGCGGGCCGTGCGCTGCGCCCCACCACCCGGCCCGTCCCCGGCGCGGTCTGCCTGCCCGGTCCCGAGCGCCTCGCCGCACTCCAGCGGGTCCTGCGCCAGGCCACCGGCCTGCGCGTCTACGGTCCCGCGGCGGACGGCGCCCACCCCACGGCCTCCGCCTGGGAGATCGGCCTGCCCGGCATGCGGCTCACCCTCACCCTCTCCCCGGAGGCAGCCCGCGGCTTCTCCGGCGAGGGAGCCGTCCTGGAGGCCCTCGCCACCGACGCGGCCGCCGAGGACGCCGAACTGATCTCCGTCCTGCTCGCCTGGGAACCCCGCATCGACCCGGCCGACCTCGCCGACCAGTCGGGCCTCCCGGTCGAGCGGGTCCGGGCCGCACTCACCCGCCTCGGCACCGCCGGACGGGTCGGCTACGACATCGCCGAAGCCGCGTACTTCCACCGCGAGCTGCCCTACGACGCCCGGCGAGCCGAACGTCACAACCCGCGCCTCGTCGCCGCCCGGGCGCTGCTCGGGGCCGGCGCGGTCACCCTGGACCGCTCCGGCACCTCCGTGGTGGCCTCCGGTGAACGCCGCTACCAGGTGCGCGAGTCCGGAGGCGCCCTCAGCTGCACCTGCCAGTGGTGGGCCGACCACCGCGGCCGCCGGGGACCTTGCAAACATGCCCTCGCCACCCGAATGGCCCTCCGGGCCGCCACCGACACCGCTGCCGGCGCCACCAGCGCCGCCACCAGCGCCGCGTCCACCGGAGCCGCCCGATGAACACCGCCTCCGCCCCCGAGATGGTTTCCACCGACGGCGTCATCGAAGCGGTCCGCAGGGGACGCATCGCCGAACTGCCCGGTCTCCTCAAGCCGTTGGACCGAAATCAGCGAAAGAACCTGCTCATCGGTCTGAAGCAGATGCGCGGCGAACTGCGCGCCCAGAGCTGGGACGACTGGCGGCAACGCGCCCGGGTGAACCAGGCCCTGCTGGTCGCCGGAGCCGGCTGCCACACCGGCGCGGCAGCGGCCGCCGCCTGGATCAGCGCCCGGGACCTGCGCCTCTGGGAGCTGCTGCCCACGGGCGTCCTGCTCGACGTCCTGGCTGACCGGGACCCCCAGTGGCTCGGCGACCTCGCCCACCGGCTGGCCGCCCGGGCCTCCACCGCCGAGCAGGATTACCCGCTGATCACCGAACTCGTCCGGCTCGCCGGCTGTCCGATGCCCACCACCGACGGCTGCGTCGAGGCCTGGGCGACGGCCGCGGAGTCCTCCCTCACCCCGTTCGACCACGCCCTGCGCAGCGACCCCCACGTCACCACCCTCGTGCCGTACCTCTTCGAAACCGCCGAGCCGGTCCGGTCCCTCAGGCAGCGCTGCGACCCGGACGATCCCCACCACTGGCCGTCAGCCCTGGCAGGCCTCGCCACGGCCGGCACCGTGGACCGTGCCGGGCTCCTCGACGGATGCACGGCCCGCCTGCTGCGCGGCGGCACGTACCGGCAGCTGAAGCCCTACCGGGCCATCTGGCAGGCGCTCCGTCCGACCGAGGAGGAGGAGCGCGAGCGCACCGCCGACTGGATCGCGCTGACCGCCGATGCCCCGTCCGCCGTGGCCGGGCACGCCCAGGGGACACTGGCCCGCCTCGCCGCGGCGGGCCACCTCACCCCCCGGCTGCTGGCCGAGATGTCGGCAGCCGTCCTCTTCCGCCCGGAGAGGAAGCTCGTCCGCGCCCAGCTGGTACTGATCGGCAAGGAGCTCCGCCGTGACCCGGCGGCCGCGCCCGAGCTGCTGCCGGTGCTCGGCGAAGCCTTCGGGCACCCCGACACCGACGTCCAGGAGCGGGCGCTCGAGCTGGCCGCCGCCCACCTCACGGACGACCCCGCACTCCACGCCGAACTCGCCGGGCAGGCCCGGTCGCTGAGCCCGGCGCACCGGACCCGTGCCGTCGGACTCCTCGGGCAGGACGCCGCCGCCCCCGCGGACGAGACCGCTCCCTACCAGGAGATCCTCCCGCCGCCCCCGGCCCCGGCCCCGCTCGCGCCGGCCCCCGGGACGGTACCGGAGGCCGTGGAACTCGTAGCCGCCGTCATCAACTCCCGCGCCACGACCGTCGAGGAGTTCGAGCGAGCCCTGGACGGGCTGGTCCGCCACGCCCACCGGGACCGTGCGGCCCTCGCCGCGGCACTGCGCCCGGCGCTCGCCGACCAGTGGTGGCTCGACCCCGAACGGGCCCACTGGTACACCGGCGAACTGGCCGGACTCGCACACGTCGCCGCCGCCGTCCTGGACGCGCAGCCGACGGGCGAACCACCTGAGGTGCTCGCGAGCTGGCGCAGCGACTGCCACCACCCGGCGTTCGCCGTCGCCCACCACGCGCGCCTGGCCGAAGCCGCCCGGCACCTCACGACCCGGCCGCTGCCCTTCCTGCTCGCCACCCCCACCGGGCAGAGCGGCACCCTGGATCCCCAGGTGCTCGTCGAGCGCCTCGCCGAGTACGAGCGCCTCGGCGAGCGGCCCGCCCCGGTGGACTTCGGGCAGGCTCTGCTGCGGGTCCGCCGCGATCCCCGCGCCCTGCCCGCCGCGGCAGCCCTCCGCACGCCGGAGGGGGACAGGCTGGCGGCCTGGCTCGGTGAAGCCGGAGAGGCCGCGGCCCTCACCCGCGGCACCGCACCGGCCGTGTCGTACGCGTACGGCGATACCCCGGCGCACCTCGCCTTCGACACCTCGGAACGCACCACCCTGCTCCGGGAGTTCCCGGACGCGTTCCACGAGCTGGCGCAGGCCCGCAAGGCCGCCGACCGCTGCTGGGACGGCAGGGACGAGAACCTGCTGATCGCGACCCTGCCCGAGGACCGGGAGACGCTGGCCGCATGGTGGCTCCCCGAGATCACGGCCTGCGCACTCGGCGAAGGGCGCGGCCGCCTCGCCGCGCTCCCGGGACTCGCCGCGGCCGGCGGACCCGCCGGTCCGGCCCTGCACCTCGCCGTGGCCACCGGCCTCGGCGCCCGCCACCCCGAGGACCGGCTCCGGGCCGTGGACGCGCTGCTCACCCTCGCGGCCCGCGAAGAGCTGGACACAGGGCGCCTGGGCAGCGACCTGGGCGAGCTCCTGAACCTGGGCACCGTCAAACCCAACCGGCTCGCCGACTCGTTGGGCACCGCCGCCGCGACCGGCGCCTGCACGACCACCTGGGCCGTCCTGGCCGCCGTGCTCCCCGTGCTGCTCACCGGCCGGGCCGACCCGCGGGGTACGGGGGACCTCCTCGCGACGGCAGCCGACTGCGTGGAGCAGTCGGGAGCGGAGTCGCCCGAGCCCGTGGGCCTCGTCGAAGCCGCGGCCCGCCCCGGCCGCTCCCGCCTGGTCACCCAGGCCTCCCGCCTGCGCGACGCCCTCCGCCGCAACGCACAAGGACCGGCTGGAGGACGTCAGTAGCGGCCGCCCTCGTCGAGCGCCATGGCAGCGCCGCCCTCCTCCACCACCACCACTTCCTGCGTCAGTTGGAGCGGTCGAGGATGTGGCGGAGGACGGCCGCGGCTTCGTTCGGGTTGCGCTCCAGCCAGTCGCCGAGGTGTCCACGGACGACCTCCTGGACGGAGGCGTCCGCTTCGGGATTGCGCAGCCTGGTCCTGGTGGCGCCGTCGAAGACGGGACGGACGAGCTGTACGGAGACGACCGCGGTCAGGCCGCGGTGAACGGCTTCGACCGTGATGTCCGCGTCGTCTGCGGACAGCTGCCGCCGACGGCGTGCGTAGTCGTTGAAGAGGTCCGTGAGCGCGGTACGGAAGCCCTGTTCGTGGGCGCCGCCCTCAAGAGTGCGGGTGCTGTTCGCGAAGGAGCGGAACTCTCCCGAGGACCAGGTGTTCCACTGCATGGCGACCTGCACGAGGACCCCCTCGCTCCCTTCCTCACCCTCTCCCGCACTCTCCGACTCGAAGGCGATGGCGGGGGAGTGGACGAAACTCGGCGGGTAGGGGTTGAGGTGGGCGACGTAGGCCCGAAGACCGTCCGGGTGGTGATGGCGGGCCGGCCGCTCCGGCCGCTCGTCGGTGAGCGAAACGGCCAGGCCCTCGTTGAGGAAGGCCAGTTCCCGGAGGCGCTCCGACAACGTGGCGAACGAGTACAGGGTGGTCTCGAAGATGTCGGCGTCGGGCAGGAACGCGAGCGCGGTGCCGTGTCCGCCGCTCTCCTCGTGCCTCACCAGGGCAGTGAGCGCAACGCCCTTCTCGTACTCCTGGGTCCAACGGTGGCCGTCCCGGTGGACCTCGACCGTGAGACGGCTCGACAGCGCGTTGACCACGCACAGGCCCAGGCCGGTGAGCCCGCCGGACATCCGGTAGCCGGTGCGGGGCTCGGAGCCGAAGGCCGATTCCGTCAGCTCGCGTTCGACGCCCGTCTTACCGCCGGGCTCCTGTACCTCGACGGGCAGGCCCCGCCCGTTGTCCGCGACGCGCACGCCCCCCGCCGGAGGCGCGCACGAGGCCTTCCCGGGCGGACCCGGGGGACCTTTTCCCAGGTATTTTCCGACGGGAACGGTCGGGCATACGAGTGACCTCGTACGGGAATTGAGGGACTGTGGGTCAGTGCTGGTCGAGGGGAAGGGCGATGTCGGTGACCGGCCGGTTCTTCGGGAAGGCGCCGAGGTCGCGTGCCGCGCCGGTCAACAGGTCGACCCCGTACAGCCGCCGGGCGCCCGCAGCGCCGAGGGCCGCGTAGCCGCTGTTGGCGGACTTCTCGGGGCTGTAGTAGATGTCGAAGCCGGCGTCGGTCCCTGCGTCGACTCCGAGGTTCCCGGTGGGGGAGAGGGTGCCCGCGTTGGCCGGGGACTGGATCGAGGTCCGGTCGGCCGTGGTGTCGATGTCGAACAGGGTCGTCGCGGTCGCCGCGTTGAGGTCGTTGTTGGTGTACGCGGCCCCGGTCACGCCGAGTGCCGTGGAGGGCGGCACGGTGGGGTTGGTGAGCGGTGCGTCCGTGGTCGTGGTGAGCGGTGCGGCCGCGTCGTCGATGTTGTGGCGCAGGTTCTGTCCCGTGTCGCTGATGACCCGCAGCCGGTTCGCCACCGGGTTGAAATCGACGCCGAAGGAGCTGCCTGCGAGGGCCACGGTCAGCTGGGACACCTTCACGGCGCTCGCGGACTTCGTGCTGAGCGTGTAGACGCCGCCCCGGTCGCCGACGCCGTAGAGCTTCTTGTCCTGGACGCGGAAGTCGATCCCGACGATCTTCATGTCCCCGGACAGGCCCGACATCTTCCCCAGGTCCCAGGTCCGGCCCGGCTTGTCGACGTCGAACTCGACGAGCCGCTGATCCGCGGTCAGCCCGATCGCGTGCAGCGCCGGCTTCGCCGCAGTCCGCTCTACGGGCCGATGGCCGTCGGCGATGGCGAGAGCGGGTACCGCCAGAGCGGCGGCAGCGGCGGTGCAGACGAGGGCGGGCAGGAACCGAGCATGCATGAGCACTCCTGGTGGGAGACGTTTGCGGCGTGTCACGACACCCGCGACACGTCCAATGCGCCTTCGGTGCCGGCGGCCTTCCGCATGGGTCCCGGCTCCGAAGTCCACTCGAATGCAGCACTCCCTCGATCGCGCACGAGGCCGGAGGGCTGGCTTCTATACGCTGACCCCGTGGCCAATACGGATGTGCGAAAAGCCGGCGGAGGTGTCCCGGAAGGGAACGGTGAGGTGAGTCTCCATGCGTTCGCCGTGCAACTGCGACGGTTGAACGGCGAGATCAACCGGCTGGTCCACGGATTCGCGCACGGCCAGGGGCTGCACCCGACCGACGTCCAGGCGCTGTCCGTCGTCCTCGACAGCCCCGAGCCCCTCACCCCCGGCCGGCTGCGCGAGCACCTCGGCCTCACCTCGGGCGCCGTCACGGCCTGCCTCGACAGGCTGGAGCGCGCCGGGCACATCACCCGCTCCAGGGAGAGCGAGGACCGCCGCGTCATCCACATCCGCTACGCCGACCAGGGCAGGGCCGCGGCACGCGCGTCGTTCATGCCTCTGGCCGACGCCACCGACAGCGCCCGGCAGCGATTCAGCGAGGAGGAACTCGCGGTCGCCCTGCGGTTCCTCGCCGCCATGAACGAGGAACTCGGCGACCTGCGAGCTCCGGGGCGCTGAATCCCCGGCCGGTCCGCATCCGCACCGGCCCTTCCCGGCGAATACAGGGGTGTACGAGCGACCTCGCCGGCCCCGCCCCTCCTGGCTGACGTCGTGCCGGTCAGGTAATCTATCTCGATCATTGAGATTGTTAACCGTTGAGATAGCTCGATGGATACCCGGGAGCGCCATGTCCGCCGCACCACGGTTCAGCCGATGGCTGATCCCCGTCGTCCTCGTCGCCGTCTGGCTGCTCGTCGGGGGCGGGCTGGGCCCGTACGCGGGAAAGCTGGGCGAGGTGGCCACCAACGACCAGACCGCCTTCCTGCCCCGCAGCGCCGAGTCCACCCGGGTCGTCGAGGCGCAGAAGGCCTTCCGGCAGGACGAGAGCCTGCCGGTGATCGTGGTGTGGACGGCGAAGACACCGGGCGCGCACCTGGGACCCCGGCAGCAGGAGGAGGCCACGCGGGCCCTGGCCGGTCTGAGCGGCGCGGGCCTGCGGCCGGGCCCCGCCTCCGCATCCGCCGCCGTTCTCTCCGCCGACGGCCGGGCCCTGCAGGGCGTCGTACGGGTCGAGCCCGATCTCGGCGAGGAACTGCCCCGCACCCTGGAGGAGATCGCGGCGGCCGCGGCCAAGGTCCCCGGCACCGTCGTGCAGTTGGCCGGACCCGCTGCGAGCCAGGCCGATCTCGCCGATGCCTTCGCCGGAATCGACGGACTCCTCCTGGCCGTTGCCCTCGTCGCCGTCCTGCTGATCCTCCTGCTGGTCTACCGCAGCCTGCTGCTCCCCGTGGTGATCATCGTCGGGGCCGTGTTCGCCCTGGGACTGGCCTGCGCGATCGTCTACGGGCTGGCCGACCGCGGCATCGTCCGCGTCGACGGGCAGGTGCAGGGCATCCTCTCGATCCTCGTGATCGGCGCGGCCACCGACTACGCCCTCCTGCTCACGGCACGCTTCCGCGAGGAGCTCCGGGCCCGCGCGGACCGGTACGCCGCCGTACGGGCCGCCCTGCGCCGGTCGGCCGGTCCCATCACGGCGAGCGCGGGCACCGTCGCCCTCGGCCTGCTCGCCCTGCTGCTGAGCGACCTCACCAACAACCGCGCCCTCGGCCCGGTGGGGGCGATCGGCATCGTGTGCGCGGTGCTGAGCACCCTCACCTTCCTGCCCGCCGTCCTCGTCCTGCTCGGCCGCGCCGCCTACTGGCCCGCCAGGATCGGCCACACCGCCGAGGGCGGGGCGGGCCACGGAATCTGGAAGGCGGTGGCGGCCGTCGTGGACCGGGCCCCGCGCAAGGTCTGGGCCCTCAGCCTCGCCGTCCTCCTGGCCTGCGCCGCCTTCGCCCCCACGCTCAACGCCAAGGGAGTGCCACTGGACGAGATCTTCGTGAACGACGCCCCGTCGGTGGCCGCCCAGCAGACCCTGGGCGAGCACTTCCCCGGCGGATCGGGCAATCCGGCCGTCGTGATCGCGGACGCCGACCGGCTCGACCAGGTCACGCGGGCCGCCGAGCACACCGAAGGCATCGCCGCGGTCACCCCCTTCACCGCGCCGGGGCCCGGGGGCGGCACACCGCTCGTGGTGGACGGGAGGGCCCGCCTCGACGTCACGCTCGACGCACCCACGGACAGCCGGGCGGCGCAGCGGACCGTCGTCCGACTGCGTCAGGCAGTCCACGCCGTACCGGACGCGGACGCGATCGTCGGCGGCTCCAGCGCGCAGCAGTACGACACCCGGCGCACCGCCGAGCAGGACCGCACGCTCATCATCCCCGTCGTCCTGGTGATCATCCTGATCATCCTCGTGGGGCTGCTCCGCTCGGTGCTGATGCCCTTCCTCCTCGTCGCCACCGTCGCCCTCAGCTTCGTCGCGACCCTGGGCGTCTGCGCGCTCGTGTTCCAGCGGCTCCTCGGCTTCAGCGGGACCGACTCCTCCGTACCGCTCTACGGCTTCGTCTTCCTCGTGGCCCTCGGGGTGGACTACAACATCTTCCTGATGACCCGCGTCCGCGAGGAATCCCTTCTGCACGGCACCCGCCGGGGAGTACTGCGAGGACTGGTGGCCACCGGCGGTGTGATCACCTCCGCGGGCGTCGTCCTCGCCGCCACCTTCGCCGCGCTCGGCGTCATCCCGCTGGCGTTCATGCTCCAGATCGCCTTCATCGTGGCCTTCGGCGTACTCCTCGACACCCTCGTCGTCCGGTCCCTCCTGGTACCGGCCCTCGTCCGGGACATCGGCCCGGCCGCATGGTGGCCCGGCGGGCTCAGCCGCGCCACGGACGAGGGCGACCACCCGTGACCCCACCCACCGGAGGCGTTCCCCCGGGGGTTCCTCCCGAGGCGTTCCGCCCGGACCCGCCCGAAGCATTGAACCGGGCTCCGGGCGGGCAGGACACCACCATGAACAAGCCCTCCGCCGGCGACCGGACCCTACGGGGCCGGCTCGGCTCGACGCTGTTCAGCCGGATCGCGGGACCCTCGGGCCCCGCCAACCGCGCACGGATCCACACCACACCAGGCCCCCGCTGGTTCGGCCCCGACCGCCCCATCCGCACGGTCCACGGTGACGCCTCGATGTTCATCGGAGGCCTCAGCGCGCTCCTGCTGCAGTCCCTGCACCCCCTCGCCATGACCGCCGTGGCGGCGCACTCCGGCTTCCGCGGCGACCCGTGGGGCAGGCTCCAGCGCACCAGCACCTTCCTCGCCGTCACCACCTACGGCACGGCGCGGGACGCACAGCTCGCCGTCGACGGCGTCCGGGCGGTCCACGAGCGGGTGCGGGGCACCACGGCGGAGGGCGAGCCCTACGGGGCGGCTGATCCGCACCTGCTGGGCTGGGTGCACGCGGCGGAGGTCGACAGCTTCCTCCGCGCACACGAACGCTTCGGCGCACACCCGTGGGACGCGGCCGGATACGATGCCTACGTCGCGGACACCGCGAGGGTGGCGGCAGCCCTCGGCGTGGTGGACCCACCCCGCGACCGGGCCTCGCTCATGGCCCTTCTGGCCGCATACCGGCCGGAGTTGCGGGCCACGCCCGAAGCGCTCGAGGCGGCCCGCTTCCTCCTCCGCCACCCGCCACTGCCCTGGCCGGCCAGGGCTCCGTACGCGCTGCTCGCCGCGAACGCGATCGCCCTGCTGCCCCCGTGGGCGCCTGGCATGCTCGGCCTGCGCCCCGCAACCGCCCCGGTGGACACCTGCGTACGCCTGTCCGGTCAGGCCCTGACGCGGTCGATCCGATGGGCGATGACCCCACCACCCCGGCCGCCGGCCTGATCCGCGGCGCGCCCCGGCTCTCCCGAAGGCAGGGGCCGTGGTGCGCGGGGTGGTGGCCGGGCAGGTACGTTGCTCGGATGAGTCTCCTTGATGATGTGGCCGAGCGTGACGGCTGGCGGTGCTGGGTCTGTGACGAACCGGTCGACCCCGACGAGTCGGTGAACGACCCGCGGGGTCCCAGTGTCGACAGCCGGACCGCCGACCGGAAGGCCAAGGTCGCCGAACGGCTCGCGCACCGCGGGTGCAACAGCCGCAAGGGCGCCGTCAAGGTGGTCATCGCCTGGCCCGAGCGCCTGTACGTGGTCGAACCCGCGCCGCTGATCGCCGTCGCCGAGAGGCTGGAGCGCAAGGGGGGCCGCGAGATGGTGGGCCGCTGCCCGACCAAGAAGGACGCCCAGGAGGCGGCGGACTGGCTGGTGGACCGGTTCTCCCGACTTGTACCGGGGATGCCGGTGACCGCCGACGTCCAGGCTGGCGGCGGCCAGTTCCTCGTCGCCCTGGCCGCCGGCCGCCGCTGACCGGGGATCGTCCCGACTCCCCTTCCCGCGCGGGTGCCGTGGGAAGGGGAGCCCTGTTCCTGGTACGCGGACGAGACGGCCACGACCTGGAGGAATCATGAAGACCGACGCACGCCCGCTGACCGACGCCCGCCCGCTGGCCGGAAAGGTGGCCCTGGTCGCCGGCGGTACCCGGGGCGGCGGACGGGGCATCGCTGTCGAGCTCGGCGCCGCCGGCGCCACGGTGTACGTCACCGGCCGCAGCAGTACGGGTGGGCGCTCCGACCTGGACCGCCCGGAAACCATCGAGCAGACCGCCGAGAAGGTCACCGCGGCGGGCGGCCTGGGCATTCCCGTACGAACCGACCACAGCCGTCCCGGCGAGGTGCAGGCCCTCGTCGAGAGGATCGCCGCCGAACGGGACGGGCGGCTCGACATCCTGGTGAATTCCGTATGGGGCGGAGACCCGCTGACCGACTGGGAACACCCTGTGTGGGAGCAGGACCTGGACACCGGTCTACGGCTGCTGCGGCAGGCGGTGGAGACCCACGTCATCACCAGCCGGTTCGCGCTCCCCCTCATGGTCGCCCGCAAGAGCGGCCTGGTCGTGGAGGTCACCGACGGCAACACCGCCCGCTACCGCGGGACCTTCTTCTACGACCTGGCGAAGTCCGCGGTCATCCGTCTCGCCGTCGCCCAGGCCGCCGAGCTGAAGCCCCACGGGGTCGCGGCCGTGGCCATCACGCCCGGCTTCCTGCGCTCGGAAGCCCTGCTGGAACACTTCGGTGTCACCGAGGCCAACTGGCGCGACGGCGCGGCCCAGGACCCGAACTTCGCCCACTCCGAGACCCCGGCCTACCTCGGCCGGGCCGTCGCCGCCCTGGCCGCCGACCCCGGCATCATGGCCAAGACCGGACGCGCCCTGGCCACCTGGGGCCTGTACGAGGAGTACGGCTTCACCGACGCCGACGGCACACAGCCGGACTTCGCCGCCCACTGGGCCGAGAACCTCCAAGAGGAGTACGGCCCCCTCGGAGACCCGCTGTAACCCCGGCCGGCGCAGGGGCGGCGAAAGGGTTGGTGTGCCGGACCCGCAGAACCGGGTAACGTTGTCATGTTCTTCCAGACGCCGATTTACGAGTGAGAGCGTGATGGGCCTCTGCTGACGTTCTTCGACGTCGCCGCCCGTCCCTCACCGCTGAATCCGTAGATCACTTCACATCATTACCTGGAGAACCCGTGACCGTGAGCAAGAACATCAACAACCCCGTGGGCCAGGGTGGCGGCCAGCGCAAGCGGCAGTCCCGCGCCGAACGCCAGAACAACGGTCCGCACCGCAACCTCGACCGCCAGGGTGCGGCCGACCAGAAGGCCGAGCTGGTGCGCAAGATGCGCGAGAAGGCAGCCGAAGCAGAGGGTGCCGGGCCGGCGGACGTCGCCGCCGCCCAGAACTGACGCACCGCCGCCGCAGGGCGGCACCGCACGGGGCAGGGCCCGGACCGCGATGCGCGGCCCGGGCCCTGCTGCCGTACGGCCCGGTGGGAGCCGATCCGGGGCCAGAGTGTCGTACTGCTGCCCGGCGGAGTTCAGATAGCGAACACGTTCCGTTCCAATGACATGTGCAATATCACATGTCATAAGCGCCGGCCGAGAACCCTTGGACGGCGCTCCACCACAAGGAGAACGAACCGCGATGAACCGCTTAGCCCTGCTCGCAGCCAGTGCCATGGGTCTGGTCCTCTGCACGATCACCCCGGCCGCCGCCGCCCCCTCCGCGGACCTGATCGAGACGGTTACCTCCTGCGGGACCTCCGGCCTCCAGGCCGGACTGGCCACACGGGTGTGCGCGGAGATCACCGGTACGACCGTCACGTTCTACGGGAAGGTCGGACTTGCCGGCCCGCCCTCCCCGGGCAGCCCGCAGCCCCCCGTGAAGGAACTGCTCACCACCCTGTCGGTGGAGGTCGTCGGATCCGCGGCGCCCCAGACGCAGGTCAAGCCGGTCCTCTTCACCGGTGCCACCCTCGAGGTGCGCGCTCCCGCAGGCACCGCCGCGTGCGGTTCGACCGTCCGCGGCACCTTCGGCGTGGCCGCGTTCCCCCGCGCGGCCAGCCCGGTGGTCCACGAGGTCACGCTCACCTGCTGACACCTGCCCGCGCCATGCCGAGCAGCCCCAGGTCGACGACCTGGGGCTGCTCCGGTCCGGACCGCCGTCCCCTTCAGGACCCGGCGGACCGGCTCACTTGGACTGCGTGGAGACGCTCACCCCGGTGAAGTCCTGGGCGGCGGCGAGGCTGAAGTACACCCACCCGGAAGGCGGGTTGTCCACCGTCAGGGTCTCTCCGTTGCCGGCGTTGGTGGACTTCGCCTGGTAGCTGCTCGTGGTGGCCCAGCTGCTGCCGCCGTAGTACAGGTCGGCATTGCCGGTGCCGCCGCCGCTGGTGATGGTCAGCTGCTTGACGCCGGCCGGCAGGTACACGAAGTGGTAGCTGTAGTTGCCGGCGGTGGCCGCGAGGTTGTCCCGGCGGCAGTTCTTGTCGAACTGGCGGGGGTCGCTGATCGTGCACAGCGGGGTGGAGGGGGCCTCCGGCAGGGGGCCGCAGTCGTTGGTCGCGCAGGCGGTCGTCAGCCAGGTGGCGAAACCGGCGTCGTAGGTGGTGCCGATGGTCTGCTTCAGGAAGGTGCGGGCACCGTTCCAGTCACCGGCGCGGTACTTGCCCAGCACGGTCTCGACGTCGGCGGGGTGGGCCTGGAGCATGTAGCGGACCGCCAGGAAGCCCCAGCGGTAGACACGGTTCGAGTTGACCTCGGGGTCGGCGTCCTGACCGTAGACGGTGTCGAAGAGGTCGCTGAGCTTGTAGGTCTTCTTGCCGGACTCGGCGATCGCGTCGGCGTTGCGCTCGCCCCGGTAGCCGAAGGAGATGTTCTCGGCGATGCCCTCGACCCACCAGATGGTCGGCGTCACGATGCCGGCCTCGAAGTCGCCGGCCATGTTGTAGCGGCCGTCGAGGTAGTGGGTGTACTCGTGGTTGAGGTTCCAGATCTGGAAGTCCGGGCGCAGCCAGTGGGCTTCGTGGGCGATGAAGCGGGCCTGGTTGCCGGCGGCGGCCGGGTTGCCCTCCTCGTACATGCCGCCGTTGTCGACGTCGATGTTGTAGATGGCCCAGGCGTACAGCGAGTAGTTGGTGTAGTCGTCGAAGACGACGACCTCGAGGTTCGTGTTCACGTCACCGGGGATCGCGCCCTTGTCGCCGATGACCCGGTGGAAGTAGGCGTCCTGGTTGACCAGGCTGGTGCAGGTGCTCGCCAGCTGCCCGGGGGACATGTCCTGGGCGCGGATCTTCAGGCCCGGGGTGCACGTGTGCTGGATCGGCAGGATCGCCGGGAGCACGCGCTCGCCCAGGTCGCAGATGGCGTAGGCCGCGCAGTTGTTCCTGTCGTACTGGCGCGTGTACCAGCCCAGGTTCATGGTGATCGGCGCGGTGGGGCCGACGTTCGGGTAGCGGTTGATCAGGTCCTTCAGCAGCGGGCGGACCCGCTCCTTGAGCTCGGGGACGTCGAGGGAGTAGCCGAGGAAGCGGCCGACGTTGCTGACGACGTCCAGGCGGTTGAGCTGCGCGCTGTTGCGCGTGATGAATCCGGCCCAGGTGTCCAGGATGGCGGGGTCGGCCTTGAGGGCGGCCCGCCAGCCGCGGTCGTCGTTCTTGGCCTTGAAGCCGTTCTCGACGACCCACTCGACGTGCTGCATCGCGAGGTTCATCTGACCGGGCCACGTGCCGTCGTAGCTGGCGAGCATCCACTTGACGACGCCGGCGTAGCGTCCGGCCGCGTGGGTGCTGTCGATCAGGGTGACGACCTCGTTGAGGATCTCACCGTTGGCGTCCGTGACGTCCTTGCTGCGCGGGGAGGCGAAGAAGGCGTCCAGGGCGCCGCGCGCGGCACCGTCGAGCGCCGTGCCGTAGGGGCCGACGACGTCGCCGTTGTTGTCCTGCACGTAGTAGCCGGCCCGCAGGAACAGCACCAGCTGCCCGACGGCGGCGCTGTTGCTGCCCGAGTAGGTCGCGGAGGCGTCGCGCAGCGCGTTGGCGACCGTCACCATCTGGGATTCGTTGAAGGCCCTGCGCGCGTTCTCCCCGGTGAGGCTGAACAGCGGGTACGTACAGGTGATCCGGGGGAGCGCCTTGAGCTGCTGGACCAGGGTGGCGCCGGTCGCGTTGATCACGCCGGAAAGGTCACCGCACTCGTCCCCGGCGGCGGCCGAGGACCGCTGGCCGTCCTTGCCGGACTTGGCCGGCTGTACGGGCTTGACGGTCGGCGCGGGGGCGGTGGCGGACTCCTCGGTGCTGTCCTGCGAGGAGATCCGGAAGCGGGAGCCGTTGCTCATCGCATCGGGCGACTTGGGGACCGGGATCGACCGCGGCGCCGGTGCCGCGGTTCCCCGTGCGTACGCACCGGCCGGGGTCGTGGCGCCGGCGGAGGCGGCCTGGCTCTGGGGCGCGAGCAGGCCGAGCGCAATGAAGACGGCTGCGCCCAGCGCGGGAAGTCTGCGCGTATTGGCCTTCGTTATCCGGAAGGGATGCATCTGCGGGGGCCTCCGGGGCCGTTGTGGCCGCGTGCTGGGATACACGGGCGACTGATGTGTGACATGTAAAATTTCACATGTCGCATCACGCCGGAAGTCTTTTGGCCAGATTGCCTGCCGGCGCAATGGAATCGTTGCCGGCCGCAGACATGGCCGAGGCGGCAGCGCGTCCCGTGCCCGTTCCGGCGCCGGCGGTCTGACGGCACGTGGGGGGCGGTGCGGGGACTCCCCGTTAATCCTTTGCCGAGGAATCGATGGTCCGGCTAGGTTCGCCCGAGCCGTCCATCGTCTTCCGGACCGGCACCGTCGACGAGGAGGTGTGGAGCACATGCGCACGAGTGCCCAGCTGGCGAACCCGCGTACTGCCCTCTGCCGCCTCCTCACCACGGAGACACCTTGTCGCTTCGCATCACTCCACTGACCGACCCCGCTCACGGGGCGCACAGCCGACGCCTCGCATGGCTGGCGTCCGACGCCGATTCCATCCCCGTGGGGTCGGCCTTCCTGCGCCTGTTCGACGGCGGACAAGAGCACCTGGCCGAACTGACGCTCCACGTCCACCCCGTGGAGCGCCGCGAGGGCGTCGGTTCCAGGCTCCTCGACACGGCCGTCGCCGCCGCCCGGGACAACGCCCGACGCTGCGTCAGCGCGCAGGCCGAGGCCGGATCGCCCGGCGATCGCTTCCTGCCGTCCCACGGCTTCCGCAAGGTGCTCACCTTGAGGTTCGCCCGCCTGTCCCTGGCCGACGTGGACCTCACCGCCCTG
This sequence comes from Streptomyces sp. GL_141, assembly GCF_057834385.1. Taxonomy (NCBI): domain Bacteria; kingdom Bacillati; phylum Actinomycetota; class Actinomycetes; order Kitasatosporales; family Streptomycetaceae; genus Streptomyces; species Streptomyces sp. GL_141. The sequence goes on along the minus strand of NZ_CM174402.1, from coordinate 92,007 downwards.
GCCGGGATCATCGGGCGTCCGCATCCCGGCTACCGGCTGGCGTCATGGCGGGGAGCGGTCCCCGACGACCTCGCCGGGACGTTCGCCGCCTCGCGCCGCGCCATGGACGACATGCCCATGGAAGACACAGACCACGGCATCACGATCTGGGACGTGGACCGGGTCCGGGCCGCGGCCAAGGCCGTTCGGGACCGCGGAGACGAGCTGCACACGGTCGTCGCCATCGACACGGTCGACGGCTCGATCGCCGGGTTCACGGAACTGGTCGTCCCCGGCAACGGCACGGGTGACGGCCAGCACTACGGCACCGGCGTGCTGCCCGAGCACCGCGGCCACGGCCTCGGCCGATGGATGAAGGCCGAATCGATCCGGCAAGCCCGCGAGCGCCATCCAGAACTCGGCGGCCTCCGGACCGACACCGCCGACAGCAACACGCACATGAGGCGCATCAGCGACAGCCTCGACTACGTGCCCACGCACACGACGGTCCAGTACCAGCTCGACCTGTAGGGGCGAGCGGACGACGGGCCGGACCCGGGCATCACCCGGTCCGGCCCGTCGGCGCTGTCACGGCCGGGCCCTACGACGCCGGTACGGGCACCTCCGGTGCGAGCGAGTTGCCCGCGGGGATCCTGCCGCAGTCGGACGGAGCCGTCCTGCCCGCGAACCGGTCGCCCAGCCAGCCCAGGGCGGAAGGCGCCCACGGCACGGCGGCGCCGACATGGCTGAGCAGGTCGTACTGCTGGTACTTGAGCGAGGTGCCGCCCTTGGCGCAGTACTGCCGCGCCAGCGCGCGCACGTCTCCCGCGACCATGACCCCGTCACCCCTTCCGATGCCCGGGAGGTTGCTGAAGGTGCCCTCCAGGACGCCTCCGCCGCCCTGCACGATGAACCCGGGGGCGTTGGGGGTCGGGGCCGAACCGAGGTTGAGCTTGTTCACCGCCTCGACGAAGGCGGGCACCGAGTTCGGGTTCGCGTACTGCGGCTTCACCATCTTCTTCCAGGTCAGTCCCGGGTACTGGCCCAGGGCGTTGATGATCGACCCGCGTTCGAGCTCCTTGAACACCTGTTGGCCGTAGCTGTTCAGGTAGGGCGCGAAGTCGATGTCGTAGGAGCGTGCGGCCCCGAGGACGGCCATGGGTGCGACACCGGCCCAGACGGAGCTGCCGCTGACGTACTTGAGGTTGTGCGCCGGGGCGACGAGCAGCCCGCCCTCGGCGTAGCCCACGAGCCTGCTGTCGACGTCCGGCGCGTAGCCCGGGGCGAGGGCGGCCGCCCAGTGGGTGGCGATGGCTCCGCCCGAATAGCCGGCCAGGCCGATCCGGGTGGCGGAGTTCAGGCCGGTCTCCGGGGACCGGCTCGCGGCCCGGATCGAGTCCAGCGTGGTGGTTCCGTACTCCGGGCCGGCCGCGAAGTCGGCGCTCTGTCCCTCGGTGTCCGGGATGATGACGTTGTAGCCCGCCAGCAGCAGGGGCACCAGGAGGAGGGACTCGCCGTTCGCGATCAGGCCCCCGAGCGAGACGTCCCCGGCGATGGCCCGGGACGGCGAGTCCGCCGGGTTGAGGGAATCGTAGAACGACTGGTACGACACGGCTCTGCCGCTGTCGCCGGTGAGGCTGCGCACGACCGAGGTCACCCCGGCGGACGGGCGGCCCTGGGCGTCCACGGTGCGGAAGAGCAGCTGGACCGCTTTGACCGGCGTCGGGATGCCGAGGACGTGGTACTGCAGCGTCCGGGTCTTGAGCACGGTGCCGGGTGCGTACGAGGACAAGGGCGCGCTGCCGTCGTAGGTGTAGAACGGGTCGTCCGCCGCTGTCGCTGTCGACGGGGCGGCCGGGGCGGCCGCGGCCGTGGAGGCCGTCATGGCGGTGACGGCCAGGGCGGTGGCTATGGCGGTTGCCAGCTTCCCCATGGCGATGCGGTGCATGAGTCCCTCGGATTCGCTCGATGGATCACAGGGGGATATGCGTTACCGGTGGTAACCGCGCCGCAAGTTACCAGTAGGTAAAGGGCGTGAACAGGGTTGCGGCACGCCTTCAGGGAGCTGCGAGCGGCCTCCGAGCCCGCAGCCGCCCAAGGAAGGAGGGGCGGGACGGCGTCAGGCCAGACCCGCCTCGATGGCGCGCCGGACGGCGGCCGCCCGGTCGCGGATGCCCGCTTTGGCGAACAGGTTGTTGATGTGGGTCTTGACGGTGGCCTCGCTGATGAAGAGCTCCTCGGCGATCCCCCGGTTGGGCAGGCCCCGGCCGATCAGCGCGAGCACCTCGCGCTCGCGGTGAGTGAGGTCCTGCGGCAGGGCGGATCCCGGCTCGGAGGTCTTCGGGGCCGTGGTCCTGGCGGTGGCGAGCAGCCGGTCCCGCACGGCGCGGTCGAGCACGGACTGCCCGGCCGCGGCGGCCCGGATGGCCCGGGTGATGTCCTGGCGACCCGCGTTCTTGGTCAGGTACCCGCGGGCTCCCGCGCCCAGCGCGCCCAGGATCGAGTCGTCGTCGGCGAACGTGGTGAGGACGACCACGGCCACCTGCGGGTACCGCTCGCTCAGGCGGCGGGTCGTTTCGATCCCGTCCATGACCGGCATCCGCAGGTCCATCAGTACGACGTCCACGGGTCCCGCGGCGACCGCCGCCAGCACCTCGGTTCCGTCCGCGGCGGACGCGACGACGTCGATGTCCCCGGACAGGCCGAGCACCGCGGCGAGCGGCTCCCGGACGGCGGCCTGGTCGTCGGCGACGACCACCCTCAACTTCTGCTGCTCCTCGGTCGGTTCGCTCATCCCGGGATCACTGCCTCCACGTGCCAGCCGCCCCGGTCCGGTCCCTCGGTGACCGGGCCCGCTGTGACGGTTCCGTTCAGGAGCGCGACGCGTTCGCGCATGCCGATCAGCCCCATTCCGCTGCCGGGGCCCGCGTGCGCCTCTCGGGTGCCGGGGCGGTTGCGGATCCTCAGCGTCGTCGATGCCGGGGCGAACGTCAGCTCCACGCGGACGTCTCCTCCGGGCGCGTGCCGGGCGGCGTTGGTCAGCGCCTCCTGGGCGATCCGCAACAGGTTCTGGGTCACTTGGACCGGGACCTGGCGGGCCGTACCGATGACGGTGAGGGCGTCGTGGTGACCGGAGGATTCGACCATCGCGGCCAGGCTCTCCACGAGCGGCAGCGCGTCTTCGCGCAGCGCGTGAACGGTCCACTGCGCCTGCTTCAGGCTCTCCCGTACCAGGTCGTGGGCCTTGGAGTTGGCCTCCCGGACCTTCTCGAGGTCGCCGGTGTCGATCAGCGCGTCGGTCAGTTCCAGCTGCATGTTGATCCCGGCCAGCGAGTGCGCCAGTACGTCGTGCACGTCCCGCGCGATCCGGCCGCGTTCGCTCAGCACGGCCGTCCGCGCCTCGGCCCGGGCGGCGCGTTCGGCCGACTCGGACGCTGCGATCACCGCCCGTACGGCCTGGCGCTGGCTGCGGTTGAGGATGCCGATCAGGACGGGTGCGCCGGTGGCGAGGCCGACCACCCAGGGCAGCTGCTGGTCTCCCGGCCCGAGGTGGAGGTACAGGACGCCGGCGCAGAGCACGCTGCAGAGTCCCGCGAGGGCCAGGGCCCACCTGGCCTCCAGCCGGTATCCGATGTGACCGGTCAGCAAGAAGGCGAAGAGGTAACCCGTTCCACTGCTGCTCACACCGATCAGGGTGGCCGCCGCGAGGACGCCGGCGGCCAGCCAGGCGGGGGTGAACCGTTGGGTCGCGGCGTTCTCGGGCACGGCCCGGGCCAGCAGCGCGGCCGTGCGCCTGCGGGGCCGCCTCCGGGGAAGCTGCCGTCCCGGGGCGCGCGGGGCTCTTGTTCGGGGGCATGCGTGACCACCTCGGTGAGGGCCATGAGGACGAACGCCGCCACCCACGCCTTGTCGCCGGTGATCTGGTGGGTGACGCTGAACCGGGCGACCTGGGCGCCGCCGCCGTGCTCGACCCACAGCTGGAAGCCCATCCGCGCTCCCATGCCCACGACCCACAGGACCGCCGACACCATGCCGGCCTTGATGAGCACGTGCCCGTCGACGGTCCGGATCCGGGTGCAGACGCCGCCCGCGATGCCGAGCGCGGCGCCCGCGCCCATCAGGACCGCGATCAGCGTCAGGTCGTTGCCGGCGGTGGGGACGGTGTCCAGGTAGGAGTAGGCCACGAAGGCCACGATCCCCAGCGGGATCAGGAAGGACCTGAGGTCGAGCCGTCCTTCCCGAAGCTGCCGGAAGACGATCAGGATGAGGGCGATGTCGGTGATCCACGCGGTCGTTGTCATGTCCTCCAGGCTGCTACCGGTCGGCCCGCGACACCTGGACCCAGGGGTGGAAAAGGGGGTGGAGTTCGCCCTCGCCCCTCTCCACCGGCGGTCGTCGGAACACCCGGAGCGACCCCGTCCGTTGTCAGTGGCAGGGCCTACGCTGAACGGACGGAAGTGGGGGACCGTTCACGCACGGACGCGTGTTCCGGGGCATACGGCAGCACGTGCCCGGGCAGGCCCCCACGGCTCGATCCTCAGGGGGGATCTTGACTACACCGCACCGCGGACGCCTGCGCAGCCTGGCCGCCGGGAGCTTACTCGCCCTGACAGCCGCCGCCCTCTCCGCCACCCCGAGCACCGCCGCACCGCAGCATCCGGCTCCCGCCTCCACCCTCGCGCGGCCGGCGGCGGCCGCACCGGCACCGGCAACGGAGTCGGCCCCCGACGACGCGCAGCGTCGCGACGGCGGGTACCCGACCGTCGTCCTGCCCACCCGCGCCACGTCCCTCGCACGGGTGGCCGCTGCCGCCAAGCCGCGGCACGACGTCGACGGCGACGGCATCAGCGACATGATCGTCATGGAGTACGACCAGAGCACGGGCGTCTACCTGTCGTCGATCTCCGCCTGGAGCGACTACGCGATCCACAAGACCGACCCCCAGGCCTCGTTCAAGGACTTGCTGCCGGTCGGCGATGTCGGCGGCACGACCAGGCCCGAGCTGCTCTCCCTCTCCTTCGACGGCGTGCTCACGCTCTACGAGGCCGGCGTGAAGGAAACGTCGGCGCCCCTGTGGTCAGGCCGCGGCTGGCAGATATACAACCGCGTGGTGGCCACCGGCGACGTGACCGGGGACCACCGCCCCGACCTGCTGGCCCGCGACCACGCCGGCCTGCTGTGGCTGTACACCGGCACGGGAAGCGTCAGCAGGCCCTTCAACTCGCGGGTCCAGGTCGGCTCCGGCTGGGGGATCTACGACCAGATCGTCGGCGCCAGCGATGCCGACGGAGACGGCCTCGGCGACGTTTTCACCCGCACCCTGACCGGCGAGCTGTGGTTCCACAAGGGATCCGGCAGTGCCACCGCCCCGCTCAAGCCCCGCGTCAAGGTCGGCACCGGCTGGAACGCGTACAACGTGATCAGCGGACCGGACGACGTCGACGGCGACGGCAAGAGCGACCTGATCGCCCGCAACCGCGACGGCTTGCAGTACTTCTACAAGTCGATCGGCGGGGGCAAGTTCGCCGCACCCGTCTACCACGGCAGCGGGTGGGAACGAAACAAGTTCATGATCGGCGCGGGCACCACGCAGCTGTACGGCAAGGCGCAGAACCTCATGACCCAGGCCAACAACACCCTGGTCAAGTACGACGCCCTGGCCAACGGCGACTACCTGACGCCGCCGACCGCGGTCGGCACCGAGACCTCCGGCTCCCGCAACACCTACGCCACCGGGCTCAATAGCCACAACCACGCCAGCTACGTGCAGAACATCGGCAGCGACCTGTACATCCGCGGCCAGAAGATCAGTACGTCGTGGAACTACACGCTCATGGTCGGCCCCGGTGACCTCACCGGCGACGGCAAGGGCGACCTGCTCAGCCGCGACTCCGCCGGTGTCCTGTGGCTGCACCCCGGCGACGGTGCGGTGTACACGAAGCTCGGCGCGCGGATCAAGGTCGGCACCGGCTGGAACACCTACAACGCGGTCGTCGGAGCCGGGGACTACTCCGGCGACGGGCGGCCCGACGTGCTCGCCCGGGACACCTCCGGCCGGCTGTTCCTCTACAAGGGCACGGGAACGTCCACCGCGCCGTTCGCCGCCAGGGAGCAGATCGCCACCGGCTGGAACGTGTACGACATGCTGGTCGTGCCGGGTGACATCGACGGCGACGGCAAGGGCGATGTGCTCGGCCGCCTCCCGAACGGCGAGATGTACCTCTACACCTCGACGGGCAACGCCGGCACCGCGACCTTCACCGCCCGGGTGAAGTTCGGCACCGGCTGGAACATCTACAAGAACATGATCTGAGTCCCGCGGCCGGCCCGAGGCCTCCCCGGCACCGTGCCGGGGAGGCCTCTTCCTGGGTACGGGTCAGCGGCGCGCGCAGCCCTTCGCCTCGAACTGGTCCGTGCTCATGTACGTGACGTCGGGCAGGTAGGGCCCCATCGCCGCGGCCTCGTCCCCGGGGACCTTCGTGTTCTGGACCGCCTGCCGGAAGCCGGTGTCGGGCAGCATGTTCCGGATCTGGAACCAGGCGAAGTCCTGGTCCTGGTACCCGTCGCCGCGGGCCGTCCGTTCGATGTAGGCGACCCCGCACGCCGGGCGGGCGTTCCGCGGCCGGTCCTGGTCCAGGCTGACGACGACCGTGTAGGTGCCGTTCTTGTCCACCGGAACCTCTTCGTCGTACGCGCAGCCCATGACGCGGGTGGTGTACACGGACTCGTTGACGCAGAACGAGGCGTAGCGCATTTGGCCGGAGCCCATGACGGGGTCGCGGTCATGTGTGGCGACGGCGGTGGGCAGCTTGCCCTTGACGACGGCCACCTGGCCGAGCTTGCCGCTCAGGACGGTGCGCATGTAGTTGTTGTGGATGTTCGGAAAGAAACCGCCGCCCGTCCGGCCGGGTGCGGGATTCGCTCCGACCGCGTCGTCACCGGTCCAGGTCTGCAGCAGGTACGAGCGGTCGTACTGGGCCGTCCACTTGGTCGTCCGCGAGGTTTCCCGACCGTCGCCGGGGGTGTACGCGGCGGGGAAGGCGGGGCCCACCGCACGCTTGGTCTGGAACAGCACGCCGGGCGGCGGACTCGGGTACGACTTCGGTGTCTTCGGACCGGTCGGAGGGAAGACCTGGACCTGGACGCCCGGTGTGTTCGGCAGCATGTCTGCGCCGTCGGGGATCCGGTCGGGATACCGCAGGGCGCTGTACGTGGCCTCGCTCAGGGTCATCGACGACGGCTCCGGCAGACGGGTGGCGCCGTTGTTGAGGCGGGTGTGGTCCTTCGACTCGGAGTCCATCGCGTCGCAGGCGGCCTGGCCGGTCAGCTTCGTCCCGTCGGCGAGGGTCAGGGCCGGCCGGGGCATCCCGACGCCGCCGGTGATGTCCTTGCCGCGGTCCGGGACGTACACCCGCATGAGGACGAGGTCGGTCTCGTACCGCACGCCGTCCGACCCCGTCTCGACGCCCAGGGGCGTCTGGCCGAGGGAGGCCGTGGGGATGGTGCGCAGGGCGTTGCGCTGCGGTTCGTCGTTGCGCGGGTCGCGGATGGTGAACTCGGGCTTCCCGGTGGCCGCGTCGAAGTTGGCCGCGTGGTCGAACGACACGGTGTAGCCGCGCTTCTTCGCGGGAGTGTTGCGCCGGGCACCGGGGGAGTACGGGTTGGCGGAGCCCCGGTCCGGTGCGATCTGGTAGTCCGCGATGCCGTCCACCGGCTGGCCGAGGCGGTCGTACGAGATGAAGGAGAAGTACCGCGCGTGCGGGTAGGTGCCTTCCAGCGTCAGTTTCGATCCCTCGGGGCGGCGGTAGTAGGCGGCCCAGTAGACGGCGCCGGCGTCGGGGTAGGCGATGTTGAACAGAGGATCCGCACCGATCCCGCCGTAGTACCAGAAGCAGTCGCTGCCGGGTCCCCCGACGAGGGACGGGGCAGCCGTGGCCGGCGTCGGCACGCGGTCTGCCCGCGGTGAGGGGGTGCCCGCGGAGGCGGTGGGCATGCCGGCGGCCAGCGCTCCGGCAAGGGCGGCGGCCGCCACCGGGACGAGCCATCGCTTGTGCACGCGGTTGAGCATGGAGGTCTCCTGACTTCGTCGTCGGCCGAAGCCTCGCCGAAGCCGGAGGGCCGCCCAAGGCAGTGGCCCGTACCAGGGGGGTTCGGTTTTCTGGTGTCTTCGGGGGGCGGGCGCGACGGCGGGCCACGGAGCCGCGCGAGCTCCGCCGGGTCAGCTGCCCTCGGGCCGCAGCGGGACCTGACCGAACACCTCGGTGCCTTCCCCCGGGCGTCCGACGATGCTCACCTCTCCGCCGCAGGCCGCCATGCGGGCACGCATGTTGGCCAGACCCACGCCGTGCGCTCCACCGGGTCCGGCCGAGCCGGCGGGCGGCACCCCGGCGGGTGAGGGCGAGGGTGAAGGTGAGGGTGAGGGTGACGGGTTCGCGGGCGACAGGCCGGGTCCGTCGTCCCGTACCGAGAACGACAGGCGATGCCCGTCGTCCGTCAGCTCGACGGCGACCGTGCTGCTCCGCCCCGCGTGCTTGACGGCGTTCTGTACGGCTTCCACGCAGGTGAAGTACACGGCGCTCTCCACCGCACCGGGATACCGGCCGATGCCCTCGGCCCGCAGGGACACCGCCTCCGGGAAGCGCCCGATCGCGTCGGAGAGGGCCACGGCCAGCCCCTCCGCGTGCAGCATCCAGGGTCCCGTGCCATGGGCGACGTCCCGGATCTCCCGCAGTGCGGCGTCCACGTCCGGGCCGAGTTCCGCGGCCAGCTGCGCGGCGCGCCGCGCGTCCTGCGGCAGCAGCCGCGCGAGGACGCTCACCTTCATCCGCAGTGCGATGAGCCGCTGCTGGGCGCCGTCGTGCAGGTCCCGCTCGATCACCCGGCGCGCACTGCTGTGCGCGTCGGCGATCCGCGCCCCCGAGAGCGCCAGCTCGGCCGCGTCCCGATTGGTCTCCAGCGTCATCCGGACGCTCTGGGTGACGGCCGCCAGCAGCGCGGGCTGGTCCAGCAGCACCTCGTCGTGCACGACGCACGCGAGCGGCCGCCCGTCGCTCCCGCCGACAGGGGTCACTGCCTGCCCGGGACGGGACAGCGGGACCTCCTGGTGGAGCGCCCCCGCGGAGTCCGCCCACCGGGAGCGGTCCGCAAGCCAGTAGAAGATGTCGAGGCCGGGATCCCGCAGCGCCGTGGCCATGACCTGCCGCAGCGCGTCCGCGTCCGGCCGGTGCTGGAGCCCCGACACCAGGCGCAGGAGCACGCCCGCCGCGTGGAGACGGGCCAGCAGCAGGCCGAGGAGCATGGCGAGGGGCACCGCCCAGAACAACGGCACCAGCATCTGCCCCGACGGCAGCGCGCCGTTCGTGACGACGAACACGGCTACGGCCAGGGTGCGCAGGATGGATACGACGAGCAGCGGTGCCAGCGTCCGGCGGGCACCCGGACTGGAGCGGACCAGCCGCTCCAGGAGGGAGAGCGCGGCCGCGAGCAGGATCGCGGCGCTCAGCCAGCGGAAGGCCGTGAGGAATCCGTCGGAGACCTGCGGGAGGTTCTCGATGAGGAGTCCGTTGCGCGGGCAGTCAGGGGCGCACGGAACGAGCGGGCCGGGCAGGGGCACCGTGGCCGAGTACAGGACGGTCGGCAGCCACAGCACCGTGGCGCTGAAGGCGCTCAGGGCCACGATGACACGGTCGGCCCGCGACCGGAGCCGTCCGGTGGGGAAGCTCAGCATCACCCAGACGAGGACGAACTCGGCGAGCTGCCCCAGGGCCCTGCCCAGGCCGAAGACCAACGGGTTGTCCGAGGCGCCGAGCCCGCGCACCGCGTAGGCCACGCACAGCAGGGCCAGCAGGCACGCGAGCCGCCGGTCCTGCGGGCGCCGCCCCAGGAGCGCCGCGGCCAGCAGCACCAGGACCACGCCGACCGTCGCGAGCACGGCTGCGGTCATCGGCGGTGCGTGTCGAGGTACAGGAGCGTGGCCCGTACGCGCCTGCTGATGTCGGCGTCACCGGTGAGGCCCAGTCGGCCGAAGATCTCGCTGACGTGCTTCTCGACGGCCCGCACGGAGAGGAAGCGGTCGCGGGCGATGGCGGCGTTGCTCCTGCCCTCGGCGATGTCCGCGAGGAGTTGGCGCTGGCGCGGGGTGAGGGCGTCGAGGGCCGAGGTCTCGGTCCGGCGCCGGCGTACCAGGTCCTCGACGAGGGCGGAGTCGATGTGGCACTCGCCCCTGGCCACCGATCGCACGGCGGAGACGAGCAGGTCGAGGTCGTGGACGCGGTCCTTGAGGAGGTAGCCGCGACCGGACGCTCCCGACTCCAGCAGTCGGGCGGCCAGGTCGACGTGCCGTTCCTGGCTCAGCAGGACCACGCCGACGCCCGGATGCGAGAGCCGCAGGCCGTCGGCCAGACGGACTCCCTCGTCGGTGAACGACGGCGGCATCCGGATGTCGCAGAGCAGTACGTCCGGCGGGGCGGCGGCGACGGCGGCAACGGTCGAGGATTCGTCGGCGCAGGTGCCGGTGACCTCGACGGCGTCACTGAGCTCCAGGAGCCGGCTCAGCCCCTCCCGGATCAGGAAGCTGTCGTCCGCGATCAGCACACGCAGCCGGGTCGGTTCCTGCTCGCGTGCGCCCGGACCTTCGTCGGGCGCCGGCACCGAGACCTCCTGAGACCCGACCTGGGATGGACTGTGCCGAAAGTACCCGGTGGACGGGCGAATGCGAAAGCGGCGGGCCAGTGGCTGCCCGCCGTCTGGACGGCCGACAGCCCGCCCGCCCCCTATCGGGGCGGGCGGGCGGGCTGTCGGGTGGACGGGCGGGTTCGGGGGAGGCCGGGTACCGGCCTCCCCCTGGAGCCGTCGGCTCAAGGAAGCGGGATCACTTGCCCAGGTAGGCGTTGATGACCGTGACCTCGGAGACGTTGCCCTGCTTGTCGGTGACCTGGGCCCGGAAGGAGATACCCCGGTCCTTCGCGGGGTTCCGGACGGAGAACGCGCCGTCGGTGACCTTGACCTGCTTCCAGGTCGTGCCGCCGTCCTCGCTCACGGAGACCGTCAGCGACTTGAGGTTCTTCCCGGAGGCCGCGCCCTGCACGGTCACGGGGATCCGGGTGACCTTGCCCGCCGGGGCGCGGGAGGCCATGTCGAGCGGGGCCCGGAAGCGCACCGTGGAGACCGGGAGCGCGGTCCGGTCGGCGACCTGACCGGAGCGGAAGGTGAAGCTCGTGTCGATGCGGGTCGAGACGGGGGAGATGTCCGGGGACCGCTCGACGGAGGTGGCCAGCCGGTATTCGGCGTCGGCGCCGTCGACCGTGAAGGGTTCCCAGCCGCTCAGCGGGTCCTCGTTCTCGGCGACCTTGATGCCGTTGCGGTACAGGGTGGTGGCGGCCTTGGTCAGGGACGAGGAGCCCGCGTGTCCCGCGCCGTCGCTGGAGAGGGGCACCGCGGCGGTGATGGTCTGCCGGCCCGTCTCCGGGTCGGGCGCGGTGCGGAACACACCCAGGCCCTTGCCCAGGAGCGGTGAGAAGACTCCGGTGTTGAAGGTCTCGCGGTGGGAGGAGCCCGCCGCGTAGCGCTTCGGATCCAGGGCGGCCTGGTCGGCCTCGATGCGCTGGTTCCCGTCCGCGTCGGGGGCGCCGAGCTGCCAGAACCCGCTCCGCCAGGTCGCGCCGTCGAGGGCGGAGAGCAGGAGCGTACGGGTGCCGGGAGCGGGCTGGACGGCCCCGTAGAAGTCGCCCTGAGGCATGCCGGGCAGGGTGGGGGCGGCGTAGGCGAAGCCGGACTTGCCGGGGGCGGCCGCGCCCATGTCGACGGAGAGCTTCGCCAGCTGGTTCGCCTTCACGTGCCGTGTGTACCCGGTGGCGAGACGGTTCGTCACGCCGCCGAGGGCAACGGAGTACTGGGTGGCCGGGCCCTTGAGGAAGGTCGCCAGCCAGCTCTGCGTGAGCGAGCCGTCGGTCACGGCCGGCCCCATGTGGGCGGAGCGGAACCCGGTGTACCCCTTGGGGAGGACCCAGCCGTTTCCGAGGTGGCCTTCGCCGACCGCCTGCTGGTAGTAAGGCAGGGCGAAGTCGGCCGTGGCCAGACCGGGAACGGTGATGTCCACCGGCTTCGCGGTGCGCGCGTCGACCGTGACCGTGGTGGTCCCGGAGACCTCCAGCCGCGGCTGGACCAGCCAGTCGACGCCCTTGGTGAGGTCCGAGCCGTCCTGGTACACGGCGCCGTGCAGGGCGTAGGTGCCCTTGGGCAGCCGCAGGGTACCGGAGCCGGACTCGTTGCTGACGCCCGTCCATATGCCGTCGGCGGCGCCGCCGATGCCGAACAGGGAGTGGGCGAACTCGCGGGCGGGTCCGCCGTCGCGGTCGACGGTCGTGATGGTGACGTCGTACGCCTCGGCCTCACGGACGGCCGCCGCGCCGGTCCGCACCGACTGGCCGCCGCCGGTGGCGGTGACGTAGGCGGAGAAGGCGCCGTCGGTGTCGCCGAGCCGGGTGTCGGCGGCCAGGTCGACCTCGGCCCGGCCGCCCGCGGGCACGGTCACCTTGTTGGTGCCGAGCGCGAAGAACCCGGCCGGGGCGGACTTGCCGCGGGCATCGGTGCCGCTCACCGAGAGGTCGAGGGTGATGTCGGTGGTGCCGAGATTGCGGTAGGCGATCTTCTTGGTGAGCGGCACGTCGTCGGCGTGCGGCCACTGGGCCGTGCCGAGGGACACCGACGCCTGCTCGGTGATCACCGTCTGGGTGAGGGCCTTGTCCACTTGTACGCGGCCCGTGCCCTGCTGCTGGACGCCGACCGAACCGTCCTTCGTGGACGCGGTGAGCGCGCCCTTGAGCTCGGTTCCGGTCCAGCCGGGGTTCTTCTGCTTGAGCAGCGCTGCCGCTCCGGCCACGTGCGGGGTGGCCATGGAGGTGCCGTTCAGCTTCAGGTAACCCGGGGCCGGGTGCTGGGCCCCGGGGTCCGTGTCGAGCCGGCTGCCCGGGGCCGCCGCGGCGGCGATGCCGACGCCGGGCGCGGTGACGTCGGGCTTGACCGCTCCGTCGCCGACGCGCGGGCCCCGGCTGGAGAACTCCGCGAGGACGTCCTTGGAGTCGACGGCGCCGACGGTCAGGGCGGCGTCGGCGCTGCCGGGAGAGCCGACCGTGGACTCGCCGGCACCGTCGTTGCCCGCGGCGACGGCGAACAGGACGCCCTTCTCCGCAGACAGCCGGTCGACGGTGGCCTCGACCGGGTCGACGCCGGGGAAGTCCCGGCTTCCGAGGCTGAGGTTGACGACGTCGGCGCCCTCGGCGACGGCCCACTCCATGCCCGCGATGACCGCGGAATCGCTGCCGTAGCCCCGGTCGTCGAGGACCTTGCCGCTGATCACCTTGGCGCCGGGCGCGACGCCCTTGAGCGTTCCGCCGGACGCGGCCCCGGTCCCGGCCGCGATGGAGGCCACGTGGGTGCCGTGGCCGACGCGGTCGGTGGCGTCGGGGGAGTCGGAGAAGTTCTTCTCCCCGACGACCTGGCTCTTCAGGTCCGCGTGGGTCTTGTCGACACCGGTGTCCAGGACGGCGATCTTCACGCCCGTGCCGTCGAAGCCGGCCTGCCAGGCCCGGTCGGCGCCGATCTGCCGCGTGCTCTTGTCCAGGCTCGCCTTGCGGACGCCGTCCAGCCACACCTTGCCGATGCCGGCGCCGGTGGCGCGCAGGCCCCGCGGGGTGGGCTCGGTCAAGGCCTCCCAGACCTTCGTGGCGTCGGCGGGCGAGGCCTTGACGGCTTCGGCGTTGACGGTCTGCAGGGCGGGCCCCGCGCCGTTGCCCGCGGCGGACCGCAGCTCGGCGCGCGCCGCTCCGGCGGAGCCCTCGTACTGGACGATCAGGCCGAGTGCGCCGCGGTGCAGGGCGCGCAGGGTCGGGTCGGCGAGCGTGGTGACGTCGAAGAGGCGCCGGTCCAGCTTGCCCGCGGCGAGCAGGCCCCGGGCGTCGGCGGGCAGGACCAGGGTGCGGCCGTCGGCGCGTTCGATCTGTACCGGTACGCGCTCACGGCCCTTGCCGGGCTCGAAGCGCACGACGGCGCCGCTGCCGTTCACGGTCACGCGGTCACCGGTGATCAGCGTGACGGTCACGGGGGTGTCCGTGGTGCTCCTGGTGGGGGAGGCGGCGGGTGCCGCCCCCGCGGGGCCGGTCAGCCCCGTGCTGAGGGCGACGACGGCCGTGGCGAGGGCGAGGGCCCCCGCGGCGCGTCGAGCCCTGTGGGTCCGTGTGAACAACTCTGCTCCTGTGGAAGGCGCGCACGGCGGCCGGAGCCGTGGAGCGCGCCCCGTCGTGTGGCGCACGTGGCGCACGTGTCGTACGCGGTGTGTGCGTGGCGGTGGGGTGACGCCGGTCGCCGGGGCCCGGACGGCCCGTGTCCCACCGGCCCCTAGGGGGAGAGGCGGGGAGTGGGAAGGGCGAGCCGTCCGGGCCGCTCGGCGACCGGGGTACGGCAGCAGTCCACCGGCTCGCGCATTGTTCAGCAGCCTCGATCCGGGCGGCTGAACAATTGTTTTCCGTGGCCGAAGAGGCTCTTGTGGCCCCTGGTGCCCCCGCCTACGGTGGAAACGATCTTGACCCCGGGGGAGGGGAGCAGCGTGCGCAGTGGTGTGGGAAGGCCGGAGAAGGCGCTCGATCCACAGGCTGGTCCGACCGCCCGGTTCGCCGGTGAGCTCCGCGCACTGCGCCGCGCGGCCGGCTCCGTCCCCTACCGGGAACTGTCCGCGCGGGCCGGCTATTCGGTGACGGCGCTCTCCCAGGCCGCCGCCGGGAACCGGCTCCCGAGCCTGCCCGTGGCGCTGGCCTACGCCGAGGCGTGCGGCGGCGCCCGGACGGAATGGGAACGACGCTGGCGCGAGGCCGAAGCCGCGACCGAGGCCGAAGCCGCGACCGAAGCCCTGGCCTCCCTCGACCTCGGCGCCGACGGCGCAGGCACTGCGCCCTACCGCGGCCTCACGCGCTTCGAACCCGAGCACGAGGCCGTGTTCTTCGGCCGGGAACAGCTGACCGACCAACTGACGGCCCTGGTCACCGAACACCGCTTCGGCGTCCTCCTCGGCCCCTCCGGCAGCGGCAAGTCCTCCCTGCTGAGGGCCGGCCTCATCCCGCGGCTGCGCCGCTCCGCGCCGCCGCTGCCACCCGCCGCGGCCCTGCGCGTCCTCACCCCCGGCGAACACCCGATGCGCACCCACGGGCCGGTGCTCACCCCGGCCGACGGAGACGGCGAGACCTGGCTGATCGTCGACCAGTTCGAGGAGGTCTTCACCCTCTGCACCGACCCCGACGAACGGCGGGACTTCCTCGCGGCCCTCCTCGCCGCCCGCCGCCCCGCAAGCCGGATCCGCGTGGTGCTCGCCGTGCGCGCCGACTTCTACGCGAACTGCCTGGCCCACCCCGCCCTGGCCGAGGCCGCCCGAGCCGCGACCCTCCCCGTGGGCCCGCTGACCGCAGAGGAGATGCGCGGCGCGATCGTGCGCCCCGCGGCCGCGGCCGGTCTCACCGTCGAACGCGCCCTCACCGCCCGGCTCGTGGACGAGGTCACCCGCGAACCCGGCAGCCTGCCGCTGCTCTCCCACGCCCTGCTGGAGACCTGGCGGCGCCGCCGCGGGCGCACCCTGACCCTGGCCGGGCACGAGGCGGCCGGTGGTCTGCGCGGCGCCCTGGCCCAGACCGCCGAGGAGGTGTACGCGGCGCTCGGGCCCGACCGCGCCCCCGTCGCGCGCCGCCTCCTGCTGAACCTGATCACCCCCGGCGACGGAGCCCCCGACACCCGGCGGCCCGTACCCCGCGACACCCTCGTGCCCCCGGACTCGCCGGAGGCCGCCGAAGCGGGGGCCGTGCTCGACCGGCTGGCCCGGGCCCGGCTCGTCACCCTGGACCGGGACGTCGTGGACCTCGCGCACGAGGCCCTGATCACCGCGTGGCCGCGGCTGCGCGACTGGATCGACACCGACCGCGAACGGCTGCGACGCCACCGCCGGCTGACCCAGGCCACCCAGAACTGGCTGACCCGACGGCGCGACACCGGGGCGCTCCTGCGCGGAGGGGAACTGGCCGAAGCCGAGGCCACGTTCGCGGACGGCGCGGGCCGTTCCGCCGAGCTGATCCCGACGGAACGGGAGTTCCTGCGTGCGGGCCTCGCGTCCCGCGCCCGCACGCGCCGGATCCGTCGCGGCGTCACCTCCGTCGTCGCCCTCCTCCTCGTCCTCCTCACGGTGGCCGGCACGACCGCCTGGCAGCAGGGCCGCGACAACGTCCGCCAGCGGGTCGACGCCGAGATCCGCAAGGCCAAAGGACAGGAACTGGCCGCCGGACAGCTGGCAGCCGTGGCCCAGGGCCTGCGGAGCTCCGACCCCGCGCTGGCGATGCGGCTGAGCGTGGCCGCCTGGCGGGTCGCAGAGACCGCCGAGACCCGGTCGGCGCTGCTGGCGGCGTCCGCCCAGGCCGAGTCCGACGCCTACGACGTGCCCGACGAGGCGGGGCCCTGGACCTCCCACCCCGCGCTCCCGGTCCGGCTGAGCGCGGACGGCCGGACCGCGGTCACCGTCGACGTGGACTCCGTACGCGCCTGGGACGTCACGAAGAGGACGGCGATCGGACCGCAGACGACCCTCGACGAGGGCACGCTGTTCCGCGGGATCTCCCCGGACGGCCGCACCGTCCTGGTGCAGGGGTCCCGGGAGAAGACGGGGCCCGGATCCGGGAACGGGGCACGTCGACTGGACCTGGTGTCCGGGACGCCGCTCGACGCCGCGCCCCGGCCGGCGGGCCCGTCGGTTGCCTGGACGGCAGCCGGACAGGTCCTCGCCAACCAGGAGATGGACGGCGCCGTCGGCCGGCTCTCGCTCCGGGACGCCGGCAGCGGCCGCACCCTGCTGGAGGTGCCGACCGGGCGGTATCCGATGTGGGAACTGAGCCCGGACGGACGCCACCTGGCCCTGTGCACCAGGGGAGGGGATGCGGTGAGCCCCTTCGAACGGGCCGACGTGCCCCTGAGGGTGTGGGACGTGGCCCGCGGCACGGAGCTGCCCGCCGCCCGACCCGGCGGGTGCGCCGTCGACTCGTTCCGCTTCACCGGCGAAGGCGCCGTCCTCCTCACCCGGGCACCGGGCGGCCTGAGCCTGTGGGATCCGGTCACGGGCCGGGAACCGGGCCGGATCGACCACCCGGGGCTGACCGAGGTGACCACCAGCCCCGACGGCCGGTTCGCCGCGGCCGTCGACGGCCGGGAGATCCTGATGTGGCGCCTCGCCACGCCCGAACGACCGGTCTTCCGCTACTCCCTCGCCAACGGGGCCGCCTCCCAGCTCCGGATCGACCCGAAGGACGGCGTCATCCGGTACCTGACCGAACGCCGGCTCGGGGACACCATGGTGCGCTCGATCTCGTACGGACCGGCCACGACCCCGGACTGGAACCCCGAACCGGCATCCACGGGCACCTTCAGCGCGGACGCCAAGACCGTCGCGGTCGACCGCAGGCAGGGCTCCAGTACCTGGCTCGAGGCCTACGCCGTCGCCGACGGCCGGCGCACGGCCCGTACCCCGCCGGCCGACTGCCCGAAAGCCGAACCGGGATCCACCGGAGCGCCCACGGAACACGACTGCCGGGTCCTCCTCGCGCTCAGCCCCGACGGACAGACCCTCGCCCACGCCCGAACCGACTCCGCCGCAGGCTCCGACGCCGGGGGCGGACAGCGGGAGACCGCGCAGGAGCCGGCCCTGTGGGACGTGCCGGCGAACAAGGCCCGCCCGCTCCCCGCGGACCCGAAACCCTCGGCCGCCGCCCGGATGCCCATCACGGGAATGGCCGTCTCGCCCGACGGCCGGTCCCTGCTCACGACCCGTGCGGGCGCGGACACCCTGGACGTACGGGACGTGGCGAGCGGACGCCGGACCGGGTCTCAGGAGCTCACCAAGGACCGGACGTCCTCCGTGGTGAGCCGCGGGAGCGACCGGGCCGCCCCGGTCGCGGTCCGCCCCGACGGCCGACTGCTCGCGACCTCCTCGAACACCTTCGACATCGCCACCGGCCGGCGCACCGAACGGGGCCCCGCCATGGAACCGGGCGGGGTGATGGCCTACAGCCCCGACGGCACGCGCCTGGCGGTCGGTGACACCACGGGCGGGGTCACCCTGTGGGACGGGGAGGCCGAGCGGCGACTGGCGACCCTCCCGGCCGGGTCCGACGAGATCGGCCTCGCCTCCGCAAGGTCCGTAACGGCCTTGGCCTTCTCCCCCGACGGCCGGACCCTGGCCGTGGCGGGCGCCTCCGGCACCCTCCGGCTCTGGGACGTGAACTCGGGCCGGCCCCTGGGACCACCGCTGCCGACCCCAGGCGACGGCATCGTCGCCGTCACCTTCTCACCCGACGGCCACACCCTGCACAGCGCGGGCGAACACAGCACCGTCCGCACCCACCAGGTGGCCCCGGAGCACCTCGCGGAATCCGTCTGCACCCGCGCAGGAGCAGGCCTCTCCCGGTCCGACTGGCACACCTACCTCCCGGATCTCCCTTACCGAAAGACCTGCTGACAGAGCCCGCGTACGGCACTTTCTTGCGGTACAAGATACTCACTAACTATCTTGTACCGCATGACAAAGGAACTGCCTGCGGCCGGCGACCAACGGCGCAGCCAGCTCCTGCGGGGAGTGCTCGACCTGTGTCTTCTGTCGTTGATCGCCGAACGGCCCATGTACGGCTTCGAGTTCGCCGAGGCGCTCGCCGCCGGCGGGCTGGAGCTGGTCAGCGACGGCAGTATCTATCCGCTGCTCGCGCGGATGGAGCGGGCGGGGCTCATCTCCTCCTACCGCGCCGCCTCTTCGAGCGGGGGCGCCCCGCGCAAGTACTACCGCCTGACCCGGGCGGGGGACGCCGAGCTGAGCGGCGGCCGGGCCGACTGGCTCGCCTTCGCGGGGCAGGTGGGACGCATCCTGACCGCCACGGAACCCACGGGGGGAACCACACCATGACGAACGCGCGGATACTCGCGGCCTGCCGCAGCAACTGGGAGTACCGGGGGATCGACGACGCGTCCGTGCGGGAGATGCTCGACGAGCTCTCCGCCCACCTGGAGGACGCGCAGGCCGCCGGCCGCACGGGACAGGACGTCGTCGGCCGGGACGTCCGCGGCTTCGCCGCGGCATGGGCACGGGCGCGCGCCCCGCTCTCCCGGCGGGCGCTGCGCATCGTGTCCCTGGCCTGTTTCATGCTCGGCTGCGTCCTGCTCTTCTCCCACCTGCGTCATTGGAGCACCACGCTCGCCGTGACCGCCGACGACCTGGTCTTCTGGATGGTCCTCGGTGTGGCCACGGTGGTCTGGGAGCTGCGGCGCGGCAGCCTGGGCCTGTGGGCGAGCTGGGGGCTCGGCCTCGTCACAGCCCTGCCCGCCGCGATACTCACCCTCCTCCTGGCAGGTGACGGGGCGCTGTTCACGCTGCCGCTGTGGGCGGCGCCGGTCCTGCTGCTGCCCGGCCTGCCCTACGTCGTCGCCGACGCGCGGGCCAGGAGGAGCGGCGATCTCTCCGGCGAGGACACCGTCAGCCCTCGGGGCCAGTGACGACGAGGTCCGTGATCGCGCAACGGCGGTACCCGCCGCGGACCGGGCCGGTGGCCGGCCGGCGATCCCGGCCCGTTCCAGCCCTCTACGATCCGTCCGCGGACTGCCGCCGCACTCCGCCCCGCAGGGCCGCGGCGATGTCCGGGGGCGTGTCGTCGGCGGGTTCGAGCTCGTCCAGCCAGGCGGCGTCCTCGCTGTAGTGGGCCAGGAAGGGACGGCCGACCAGCTGCGGGTCGCGGGCCTGGAGCATGCGCAACTGGAAGAAGCGGCCCCGGGCGGTCTCGGTGACTCCGTCGACGACCACCTTGCCGGGCGTGGCCGACATGACCGGCCCGCGCACCGTGCGGGCGAGCCCGGGCAGGGTCCGGTAGGCGGACCGGAAGATGTCGTGGGCACGGGCGAGCGGCACCTTGAAGTACTCGTACGGGCCGGTGTCCCGCTCGACGAACATGTAGTACGGGACCGTGCCCGCGGCCAGTTCCGCGCGCCACAGCGCGCTCCAGGTCCGCGGGTCGTCGTTGACGTGGGCGACCAGGGGCGCCTGGCAGTAGACCATCGCGCCGGTGGACCGGATCCGGGCGATGGCCCGGCGGGCGAGGTCGGACTCCAGCTCTCGCGGATGCGTGAAGTGCATCATCAGCGCCAGGTTCTTCCCCGCTGCCACGACGTCCTCGAAGAGCCGGAGCACGTCGTCGGCGTCCGTGTCCGTGACGAACCGCTGGGGCCAGTAGGCGACCGACTTCGTGCCGATGCGGACGGTACGCACACGGGGCACCCCCAGGAGGGGGCCGAGGTGGCCGCGCAGCCGCTCGGTGGACATGATCATGGGGTCGCCGCCGGTGACGAGTACGTCGTCGACCTCGGGGTGCCGGCCCAGGTAGTCCACGAGGCCGTCGGGCGCGGGGGCGGCGAAGCGCAGATCGGCGTCCCCCACGAACTGCGCCCACCGGAAGCAGTAGGTGCAGTACGCGTGGCAGGTCTGTCCCTGGCCGGGGAAGTACAGGACGGTCTCGCGGTACTTGTGCTGGAGGCCGGGCACCGAATCCCCGTCCAGGGTGGGGACGTTGAGCTGCTTCTGGCCCGAGGGATGGGGGTTGAGGCCGCTTCGGATCTGCTGGACCGCGAGCCGGAGTTCCTTCCTCGCGCCGGGATCGTCCACGAGGCCTGCCAGCCGCAGCTCGTCCTCGGTCCGGAGCATCCCGCTCTGCGGGAAGACCATCTGGAAGATCGGATCGTCCGGAACGTTCCCCCAGTCGATCAGCTGGGAGAGGACGTACTCGTTCACCCGGAACGGCAGAACGGAGGCGAGGGACTTGATGGACCGGGAGAGGTGGCCCGGAATCCCGAATCTGTGGCTCAACTCGTCCACGTGGCGGGCGCCGTAGGCGTGGAACCTCTCCGTCTCCAGGGCCGCGAGGGGCGTTGAGGGCATGACGGAGGCCTCCGGCTTCATCAGTCCACCCGGGTGGGCAAGTTCCATGATCGTAGTTCGATCGGGCCGGGCGGAGCGCGGTGGACCGAAGGTCGGCCGATAGGCGCAGCGCATGGCCGGAACGAGAGGCCCGTCAAGGCGACTTGTGCCGTTTCGGCCCCGTCGCCCCCGGTACGGTGATCAGCCCGTCGGGCTCGCTCCTCGCCCCCGCCCTGCCCGGCCCGGTCGCGAGCTGGTCAGCTCGCGCTCGGCGCTCTCGAGCAGCATGTCCAGCGCGACCGGATAGGCACTGTGCGGCATCCGGGCCGCGAGGAGCCCGGCGGTGGCGGCGATGTTCGGGTACGCCCCGGCCGGCAGGCGGGCGTACGTCGACTCCCACCGCTCCTCATCGGACTCCCGGGCCTGCTCCGTCAGCGCCAGGGATCCCGCGTCGAGCGCCGCGAAGGCCAGGCACTGGTCGATGTAGGCGTGGTAGATCCGCACGGCGGCCTCATCGCCGAACCCCGCGCCGCGCAGGCTGCCCAGGATGGCCTCGTCGGCCGCGATCTCCCGGGGCCGCCCGGTCACCCGGCTCGTGGTCAGCAGGGCGGCCTGCGGATGGGCGAGGTAGGCACCGTAAATGCGCAGGCCCAGGGTGCGCAGATCCTCGCGCCAGCGCCCGGTCGGGACCCAGCCGGCGAGGGCCCGGCCGATGAGCTCCTCACCGATGGCCAGAGTGAGCCCGTCCATGCCGTCGAAGTAGCGGTAGAGGGTGCTGGGGTCCGCGCCCAGGGCGGTGCCGAGCCGCCGGGCGCTCAGGCCCGCGCTTCCGTGCTCCCGCACCATCCGCAGCGCCGTCTCGACGATCAGCCGCTCGGAGAGCACCGTGCCCTGCCGGGTCGGCCGACGGCGGCGGCGGGCCTCCTCCGGAACCACGTCCTTCGGCATCGCGGACACTCCTCCCGGACCGTTCGGCCCTTATGCCAACACCATTGACCTTAACTCTCGGCAGGCGGTTCCATCAGCCTCCTGGGGCACACGCCCCACCGGGAAAGGACCTCGTCATGCGTGTTCTGCTTGTGGGTGCCGGCGGTGTCGGCAGCGCCATCGCCAAGATCGCCGCCCGCCGCGGCTTCTTCGACCGTTTCGTCGTCGCCGACTACGACCTGGCCCGCGCCGAGGCCGCGGTCGCCGCCCTGGGCGAGGCGGAGCAGCGCTTCAGCGCCTGCCGCGCGGACGCCTCCGACGAGGAGGGGATCACGCGGCTGCTCACCGAGCACGGGTGCGACGTCCTGATGAACGCCACCGACCCGCGGTTCGTGATGCCGCTGTTCAACGCCGCGCTGGCGGCCGGCACCCACTACGTGGACATGGCCATGTCCCTGTCCCGCCCGCACCCCGCGGATCCGTACGGCACGTGCGGCGTGAAGCTCGGCGACGAGCAGTTCGAACGGGCCGCGGAGTGGGAGAAGTCGGGCCGCCTCGCGCTCGTCGGGATGGGTGTCGAGCCCGGCCTCTCGGACGTCTTCGCCCGCTACGCGGCCGAGGAACTCTTCGACGACATCGAGGAGATCGGCATCAGGGACGGGGCCGATCTGGCCGTCGAGGACTACGACTTCGCCCCGTCCTTCAACATCTGGACCACGATCGAGGAATGCCTGAACCCTCCCGTGGTGTACGAGCGCGAGCGCGGCTGGTTCACCACCGCACCGTTCAGCGAGCCGGAGGTCTTCGACTTCCCCGAGGGCATCGGCCCCGTCGAGTGCGTCAACGTCGAGCACGAGGAGGTCCTCCTCGTGCCGCGCTGGGTCGGAGCCCGCCGGGTCACCTTCAAGTACGGCCTCGGCGACGATTTCATCGACAAGCTCAAGACCCTCCACGCGCTCGGCCTGGACTCCACCGAACCGGTCACCGTCCGCGGCGAGGACGGCAGCCCGGTCCGTGTCTCCCCGCGCGACGTGGTCGCCGCCTGCCTGCCCGACCCGGCGGCCCTCGGGGACCGGATGACCGGCCGCACCTGCGCCGGGACCTGGGTCAAGGGCACCAAGAACGACCTGCCCCGCGAGGTGTACCTCTACCACGTGGTGGACAACCAGTGGTCCATGCGCGAGTACGGCTCCCAGGCCGTGGTCTGGCAGACCGCCGTCAACCCGGTGGTGGCCCTCGAACTCCTCGCCGGCGAGGTCTGGACCGGGTCCGGGGTCCTCGGCCCTGAGGCCATGGCGCCCCGCCCCTTCCTGGACCTGCTCACCGCGTACGGATCTCCCTGGGCGATCCGGGAACAGGACCCGGCCCCGGCGCCGAACCACTGACGGTGCCGGTACCGGTGCCGAACCGCCCCACGCCGCACCCGAGGACCGGAGCTGTGGATCTTGGCCGAAACAGGTCCTGGACGGAGGCGTAGCCAGGGCGCAGACTGCGCTGGGCGATCAAGTGGCGCCGGGGCGCACAGCGATGGAGGATGCTCGGTGCTGCGCATTCATTTCACCGCCGAGGATCTCGCTCGGACCCGCGTGGCCGCGACGATCGGGGCGGCCGCGGAAACGACGTACGGCCTGAGGCTGCTGCGCGGCGGCTGCGCCGCCGCGGCCCTGCCCTTCCGCCCCTGGCAGGAGGCGGTCCGCGGGCGGCTGGGTGCACGGGCCCGCCCGTTCACGAGCCTGATGGCCATGGACGGCCCGGACATCGACCTGACGGTACTGATGGGCGACACGCCGTCCGTCGAGGAGGGCATCGACAACCTGCTGCGGGCATCGGCCGCCAGCTTGCGGACCGAGCTCGAGCACATCGCCTTCCACCCCTCGCAGCTGTCGTGGGCCCGGAACCTGGCGTCCGGCGACCTCGAAGCCCGCAGGGATTTCGCCGCGGGGCTCGCCGCCTGCAACGAGGCGATCGTCGCTCCCTATTGGAACAGGGCGAGATCCCATGTGGAGGGCGTACGGGCGACCTTCGCGCGGACGCTGCTCGACGGCGGGATCGAACGCCTGCTGGAGGGGATGTGCGTCCCGCTGGTGCGGTGGCGGGCGCCCGTCCTGGAGGTGCGCTACCACCGGCACGTCGACGTCCACCTCGGGGGGCGCGGGCTCGTCATCGCGCCGACGGTCTTCCTGTGGCGGGACCCGGCACTGTTGTGGGACTCGCAGGACGAGACCTCGGCGCCGACACTGGCCATTCCCACCGTAGGCGACGTGCAGGCGGGGGCCGCGTTGTGGGGTGCGGAGCAGACCGAGGACCCGTCACTGGGCGCCTTGCTGGGACGTACGCGTGCCGCCGCCCTGAAAGTGGCCACCGAAGGGTGCAGCACCACCGAGCTGGCGCGACGCCTGAACGTGTCGATCGCAGCGGCGAGCGAGCACGCGACGGTACTGCGCAACGCGCATCTGATCACCACGAGCCGACGCGGTAAATCCGTGGTGCACACCGTCACCCCGCTGGGCGCCGAACTCCTGGGAAGCCCACTGGCCGAGCACGGCTGATCGGCCCCCGAACCGGCCGGAAATGAATGCCTGAGGCGGCGTGATGATCAGGCTGTTCGGCCGATGGCAGTCTCGTGCGGGGTGGTGGGCGGCGGTGGCGGTGCGTCGGGGGTTTGGCCGCGTAGCGCGGTGGAAGAGTCGAGTGCGTGGTGGGCGACCGACGGTTCCTCTCCGGACGGGGGACCGCTGCCCTCGCCACCGCGACACGAACGGGAGCCTCCTCGATGCGTATCTACGCCCAGACCCCAGCGCGTCGGAACCGCCAGCTGCTCGCGGATCTGCTCGCCGTGCTCCTGGTGGCCGCGGCGGTGCTGTTCGCCCTCGCGGTCCGCAGCACGATCATGCTGCTGGCCGAGCCGGGGCGGAAGGTCGAAAGCTCGGGCGACAGCCTGGCCACCGAACTCGGCAACGCCGGGAACGCGGCTTCGAAGGTGCCGCTCGTCGGTGACCTGCTGAAGACGCCGCTGCAGTCCGCGGCCGACGCGAGCACCGGGTTCGCCGATGCCGGACAGTCGCTTCAGGACACCGTCAGCCAGGTCGCCACCCTCACCACCACGGCTCTCATCGTCGTACCGGTCACCTTCGTCCTCTTGCTGTGGCTCCCGCCGCGTCTGCGCTGGATCCGGCGGAGTACCGCCACGCGCCGCCTCTTCGAGGCCCCCGGAGGCGCCGACCTGCTCGCGCTACGGGCCCTGACGGGCCCCCTGGGCGATCTCGCCGCGGTGCCCGCCCCTGCTGGAGGACTGGCCGATGCCTGGCGCCGCGGCGACGAACCAGTGATCGCCGATCTCGCCAAGGTCGCACTGCGACGGGCCGGCCTACGAGCCTGAGGTACGAAGCCCCGCCGCTCCCTCAAAGGCTTGTTCTCGCATGTGGTTCCCGGTTTCCGGCTGCGCTAGTGGAGGGAAGGAGTCCAGTTGTTCCCAACCGAAGGTGGATCTTGTGATGTCCAGGTGGCGCTCCTTAAAGGGCAACACCTCCCAGTACAACCGAAACGACAACATCAGCTCCCTGTGGGTCACAGCCTGCTGATCGCCCCGCCCGACCGGCAACCCGGGTACCCCTTCCGTGTCCCTGACAGCGCCACCAGAAGCATCGCCGAGATCCTGGGGCAGCCGGGCTACCGGACGTACTGAACTCGCCGTCCCCGAGCCGGGGGCCCGGTCCCGCGGTTCCACCGGCAGAAATAGGCGGGACCTACTTCTGCCGGTGGAACCGCATGGTCCGGCCCCCTGCCCACGGTGTTGGCTCGACGCGGAACGGACGGCGGGCCGGGCCGCCTGGCGTCATGGTGCCCCGGGCCGCGCACACCGCGGTCGCGCACACCGCCGTCCGGCAACCGGTACCGCACGCACGCTCCGGTTCCGACGACCGTCTTGACCTTGGGGAACGACATGTTTGCAAGAGGCTTCCGCGTACTGCGAAGGCTGGCCCTACCCGTCCTGCCGCTGCTCTTCCTGGCCGCGACGCTGCCCACCCCCACGGCCGCCGTGGCGGCGTCCGGGAGCAAGTACGGAGACGCCCGCCTCGACCAGTGGTCGTCGCTGACCACCCACAACTCCTACGCGGACTCGGGCATCGTGCCGCCGCGGAACCAGTCGCGCACCATCTCCCGGCAGCTGGACGACGGCGTGCGCGGGCTGATGCTCGACACCTACGACATCGCCTACGACCAGGAGGGCAACGTCGACCTGATGCTGTGCCACTCCACGTTCTCCTGCCACGAGACCTTTCGCGCCGGGCTCGGCAGGGTGGTGGACTTCCTCAAGGCCCACCCGGACGAAGTGGTCACCATCTTCCTGGAGAACTACGCCAGCCGCGCGTCGCTCACCCAGGCGGTCACCGACGTACTGGAGTCCGAGAACGCCAAGAACCTGCTGTTCTCGCCCACCCAGTACGACATCGACAAGCGGAATTGGCCGCGGCTGCGTGACATGGTCTCCGACAACCGCCGCCTGGTGGTGTTCCAGGACAGGTGGGGCGACGACGTTCCGGTCAAGTCCAGTGACGGGACCAAGGAATACGGGCGCCTCATGTACACCTGGAACCGTACGGTGGAGACGCTCTACGACTACGACGGCCGGCCCAGCGGCTGCGCGTCGCGCAACAGCAACCCCGTGGGGCAGAACCCCATGCCGGGCACGGCCCTGACGCCGCTGTTCACCATGAACCAGTTCGACTCGAGCGTGCCGAACCCGGAGGCCAAGGCGCCGGGCGACAACGGCTCGGCCCTGAAGAACCGCATCGACAAGGACTGCCGTCCCGCCGCGGGCCACAACCCGAACTACGTCGCGGTGAACTTCTACGAGCAGAGCGACACCAGTGGCGTCACCCCGATGTCCGTGGTCAACGAACTCAACCGCAACGCCCACATCTTCGCGCCGCACCCGGCGCTGTGGACCGTCACCTCGAACAGGCAGTTCATCGGGCAGACCTACGAGACCACCGCCCCGAACCGCTGCATGGTGCGCGGCGAGAACTTCCCCGACGGCACGGGCGGCGTGATGACGCAGCGGGCCTGCGCGAGCCCGGCGCCCAGCAGCCAGCAGTGGACGGTCCCCCTGCCGCCGTACGACAGCAAGAACTACTACTGGATCAAGGCGGGCAACGGCAACTGCCTCACCATCCCGTGGAACCTCGGAGTGCCGCCCGGCAACGGCATGCAGCTGTTCTGGTGGCCTTGCGAGAGCCGGTGGGCCTCGTCCAACCAGCTCTGGGAGGTCATGCCGGCGGAGCAGTACGGCGGCAGGCGCGCCTTCTACTTCATCAACCAGTGGACCGGCAAGTGCCTGACCCTGGACCCGGCGACGACCGGCGGCAAGGCCGGCAAGGTCACGCAGGACGTCTGCCCGACCCGCGGATGACCCCACGGGCCTGATCCGGGCACCCCTCACGTCCGTCGCCTTGGCATACTTCTGCCGGTAGGACCCGCCGACTCGGGGGGCCACGCTGACCAGGGGATTCGAGTCATGAACAACGGGGGGTTCGCCGCGCGCCTGCACGCTCTGCGAACGGGTGCGGGGCTCAGCCAGGAGGAACTGGCACAGGCCGCCGGGTTGAGCGTGCGGGCCCTTTCGGACCTGGAACGAGGACGCTCCCGGGGGCCGCAGCGCCGCACCGTACAGGCCCTCGTCACCGCCCTGGGCCTGGACGGTGCGGCCGCCGCCGCGCTGGAACACACCGCCGGCCTCGGCCGCCCGCGGCCCCGTCCCCGCCGCGAAGCCGTGCCCGCCATCCGGCCGGCGACCCGGCCCGTCCCGCACCATCCCCTCCAACTGCCGCGCGATCTAGGCGACTTCACCGCCCGCGGCCCTGCCCTGAACCGGCTCCGCACCCTGGTCGACCACCTCGACCCCGCTCACCCGCCCGTAGCCGTGGTCACCGGACAGCCCGGCCTGGGCAAGACCGCCTTCGCCGTCCACGCCGCCCACACCCTCACCCCCCACTTCCCGCACGGCCAGTACGCCATCGACCTGCGCGGCATGGACCCCCGTCCCACTCCGCCGCGCGACGCCCTCGCCCGGCTCCTGCGCGCCCTCGGCGCCGCCGACCACGCCATCCCCACCACCACCGAGGACCGCAGCGGGCTCCTGCGCTCCTTACTGCACGACCGGCGGATCCTCCTGCTCCTGGACAACGCCGCCGACGAAGCCCAGGTCCGCCCCCTGCTGCCCGGCCACGGCCCCTCCCTCACCCTCGTCACCAGCCGCAACACCTTGGCCGGCCTCGAAGCGGTCCACCGCCCCGAACTCACCCTGCTGCGCCGCGAGGAAGCCGTCGAACTCCTCACCCGCGTCATCGGACCCGAACGGGTGAGCCGCGAGAGCCAGGCCGCCCGCGACCTCGCCGACCTGTGCGGACACCTGCCCCTGGCCGTCCGCATCGCCGCACAACGCCTCGCCGCCCAGCCGGGCGAACACCTCGCCAAACTCGCAACACGGCTCGCCGAGAGCACGACACGCCTGGACACCCTGCAAGCCGGCTCGCTGCGGGTCCGCGCCGCCTTCACCCTGTCCTACCGGCAACTGCCCCCGCCCACCCGCACCGTCTTCCGCCGCGCCTCGCTCGCGGACGGCCCCGACTTCAGCCCCCGGAGCGCCGCCCTCCTGGCAGGACTGCCCCTGCGCCAGGCCGCCGGATGCGCCCAGGACCTCACCGACGCCGGGCTGCTCGAACCCCACCCCACCGCAGACCGCTACCGCTTCCACGACCTCCTCCGGCTCTTCGCCGCCGAGCAACTCGCGGAAGAGGACGAGCCCGCACACACCGCAGGCGCCCAGAACCGGGCCGACCTCTGGATGCTGCGCCGCGCGACCGCCGCAGCCCGGCTCTTCGACACCGCACCCCACCACGACACCGGCCCCGCCACCGATCCCGACCCCGCCACCGCACCCGCCGACCACGAACAGGCACGGCTCTGGCTGGAGGCCGAGAAGGCGCAGTGGCTCGCCGCCCTGGGCCGCGCCCAAGCCCGGGGCCTGCACCAACAGGTCATCGACACCGCCGAGGCGATGCACTGGTTCTCCGACCGCACCCCGCACTGGGAGGCATGGGCCCAGGTCTTCCAGTGGGCCGTCGACTCAGCCCGCGCCCTGGGCGGCAAACGCGACGAGGCCGTCCACCTCAACTACCTGGCCTGGGCCTACAACATGTGCCTCTACGACCACGCCGCCGCCCTGACCACCGCACAGGCGGCCCTGGCCGCAGCACGCGAAAGCGGCGACCAGCTCCAGGTCGGCTGGGCCCTGGGCTACGCCGCGGGCGCACTCCACCGGCTCGGGCGAACCGGCGAATCCATCACCTGGCTCCGCGAGGCCGCCGACCACCTCGGCAAGCAGACCGGCCCGGAGAGCCGACTCGCCGAGCTCACCGCCCTCAACTCCCTTGGCCAGCATCTGCGTCAGACCGGTCGCGCGCAGGAGGCCCTGGCCATCCACCGCCGCAGCGAAGCCATCTGCCGCACCGGTGTCCCGGGAAAGCCCCCGGAACTGATCGGCCTCTACCTCGCGGCAACCCGCCAGCACATCGGCAACGACCTCGCCGCCCTCAACCGCGGGAGCGAGGCGGAACACCTCCTGCGCTACGCCCTCACCCACTTCGAGGCAGCGCGGATGCCCGCCTGGAGCGAACCGGCCCGCCTCGACCTCGGCATCGTCCTGCTCCACCTCAACCGGACCCACGAAGCCCACACGGTCCTGACGACCGCTCACGAGGCCCTCGTCCGGCTCAACAACCCCCGCACATCGGAAGCCGCCGACCACCTCCGCCAAATCGACCCGGCCTCCGGCGTCGTACCCGACTCAACCGGCTGAGGAGCGGGACGGGCCTTCGGGGGTCAGCCCCGCAGGGTGGCGATGGCCGTCTCGATGCGCCGTTGGCGCGTCTCGGGCTTCTTCGCGCTCTCGATGGCGCGCACGTGCTCGCGCTTGCGGCTGTACGTGAGGTGGTCGTAGGCGGCCCGGGCGGCCGGGTCGGCGTCCAGGGCCTGGGCGAAGTCCGCAGGCTCGACGACGACGCGCGGCTCGGTGTCGAGCTCCAGCTCGACCTCGATCTCCTCGCCGATCTCCACCTCCGCGGCGCGCCGGTTGGCATGGCTGAGGCCGATCAGGTGGCGGCCGCGCAGGAGGGCGACCCGGCTCTTCCAGGAATGCTCGTTGATCGTGATCGTCACCGGCGGCCGCGAGCCCTCGCCGAGCGCCGCCACCACCTCGGGCGGAACTTCCAGACCCCGCATGGGCTCAGGTGGTTCAACGATGGACCGAAACTTCACGATCTTCTCCTGTTCGTCGTGCCGTTCACCGCGGATCCCGTCCGCCGGACTCCGATTGCCGCTCCCGCAACGCGCACGGGGTCACAGCCGTCCGGGACGGCAGCGGCACGCGCCCCGCCGTCCCGGACCCCTGTGAGAGGAAGCTCGCCTCTACTCGGCGTAGGGCTGGTCGGTTCCCTGGTCGCTGTAGCCCAGACTCCAGATGTAGCCCTCCGGGTCGGCGAAGGTGCCGCCGTACCCACCCCACGGCAGAGCGCCGGCGGGCTTGAGAACCGTGGCGCCGGCCTTCTGCGCCTCCGCCAGGATCTCGTCGACCCGCGCCTCGCTGCGGACGACGTAGGTCAGAACCAGTCCGCTGAAGCCGCTGCCCTCCTGGTCCGTGCCCACCTGGTCGGCGAGGCCCTCGCGGCTGTAGAAGCCGACGGGCGAGGCGCCGTCCGAGGCGAAGAACACCGAGATGCCGAAATCGCTCTGGATCTTCCAGCCGAGCCCCTCGGTGTAGAACTGCTTGGCCCGGTCCATGTCCCGAACGCCCAGAAGGATCGAGCTGACGTGCGCTTTCATGCCGTGCTCCTTGCACTGGTGAGGTCCATGGAGAGCAGGCTAGAGGCGTTCCGCGAGCCGCGCTTCTCGATTCCTGATCGATTCGGGCAGACGTCCCGTGCGCAGTCCTGGAGACGGCCGGGCCCAGACCGGCCGGGAGTCCCCGCCGCCGCCCCGCCGGTGCCGGGAGGACGACGTCGAGTTCAGGCCCTACGCCCGGTCGAGGTGGGCGCGCTGGGCCGGGGTCAGGTCCAGGTCGACGGCGTCCAGGGCCTCGTCGAGCTGGCCGACGGTCGAGGCGCCGACGACGGGCAGGACGGGGAGATCGCCCCCGAGCAGCCAGGCGAGGACGACCTGGTTGGCGGTGGCGCCGGTCTCGGCCGCCACGTCGGCCAGGGCGGCCAACTGGGCGGCGGCGCCCGGGTGGTCGAAGCCGCTCGGAAGGGGCTTGGCGGGGTCGGTGTACGCGCCGGCCAGCAGGGAGGTGTAGGCGAGCAGCGTGACACCGGGTTCGCTGCGGACGTAGTCGAGCAGTTCCGGCGTCGCGTGCTCGCAGGAACCGAAGGTCGCCCCGGGCCGGGGCCGAAGGTAGGTGTACTGCTGCTGTACGCAGCTGTACCCGGCCCCGCCCTGCTCGCGGGCCAGCGCACGGGCCCGGTCGATGCGCCAGGTGACCTGGTTGCTGACGCCCAGGACATCGACGGTGCCGTCGGCGACGAGCCCGCCGAACGCCGCGACCGTCTCCGCCAGCGCGGGCCGGCGGTCCTCCATGTGCGCGTACAAGACGTCGAGCCGGTCGGTGCCGAGCCGCTTGAGGCTGCCTTCGACACCGGCCCGGACGGCTGCCGCCGACAACCCCTCCGCGGTGCCGGGCCACTCACCGGGACCGGTCGGCCGGGCGCCGACCTTGCTGGCCAGTACGACCTCGTCCCGGTTGCCGCGTGCGGCGAGCCAGCGTCCGATCACCAGCTCGCTCTCGTCGCCGTTCGCACCGTCGAGCCAGAAGGAGTAGCAGTTCGCGGTGTCGATGAAGGTGCCGCCGCGCTCGACGAACCGGTCCAGCAGCTCGATCGCGCGCTGCTCGTCGATGCGGGTGCCGAACGGCAGGGTGCCGAGGCAGAGCGAGCTCACCTTGGGGCCGGGGGCGCCGTCCGCGCGCAGGCCAAGGGTACGGAAACGCATGGGAGTTCCTCTGAGGAAGGGGGCGGGGGTGTCGGACCGTCGGCGCTGGGCGCCGGGAGCGGTGAAAGGAACCGTGCCACCTGGAGCGCGGTCCAGGTCAAACCCCTCGGCGGCCCGTCACCGCCGATGGCATGATCCCCGCATGAGCGCACCCACGACCGAGTACCTGACCCCCGCCGAGACGGTGGAACGATCCGGCTTCAGCCTGGACACCCTCCGGTACTACGAACGCATCGGCCTGCTGGGCACCGTCCACCGCTCGCACACCGGCCACCGCCGTTTCACCCAGCACGACCTCCAGTGGCTGGCCGTGCTGCGCTGCCTGCGCGACACCGGAATGCCGATCGCCGAGATGCGGCGCTTCGCCGGACTCGTCCGCGACGGCGACGGGACCTTCGCCGAGCGCCTGGCCCTGCTGGAGCAGCACGACGCGCAGGTCGACGAGCAGATCGACCACCTGCGCGGCCAGCAGGCCTACGTCCGCGAGAAGATCGCCTTCTACCGGCGGGCACTGAACTGATGCGTCCGCTACCGGCGCACGGAGCGGGGCCGCAGGGGTGTCGCTCGTGTCGCCCGTGTCGCCGTAGGCGACGGGTGCCGCCGTCCCAACGCCCCAGGACGGGCTTGTTGCCCGGGTTGCCGAAGGTCATCGTCGACGACGGGGTGGTGCGGGCGGGGACGGCCGCCTGCTCGGGATCCTCGGCGAACCCCCACACACCGGTCGCCGGTAGCGGCCCCTCCTGCTAACGAGCAAGAGCGTGCAGGCGTGTTCAGCTCTTGCGGGCCAACGGCTCCGCGGCGAAGCTCACCCCTGCCAGACCATGGGCCATGAGGTTGCGAATGTTGGCGTGATCAGTGCCGTTCGGCGTCGCCAGCACGCTGCGGTAGTGCTCACCGAAGGCCAGCAGCGCCTCTTGGCCGCTCAGCCCTTCCAGCAGGGCCAGTCCCAGCGTCTTGCAGGAACCCTCGTTCTCCCCGGCGGCGTTCTCCAGCTCCCCGTTGCGGAACGCCTGCGGCTCATACGCGTAGTGCGCGGAGACGAAGGCCAAGGTGGCGGCGAACTCGTGCTCACCTGACGCAAGGCTCGTCCGCAGCGAGTTCAGATCAGTCATGTCGGTTCCTCAGGGTTGAACGGACGATCCGATTGCCGTCCGTGACCGGACGACATTACCCGCTCACGGCCGGCCGGCAGGAATCGCGCGACACGACCGATCTTCCCCTCCGACCAGCAGCGATCCCTGCCTCTCGGCAGCCTCTCAGGCGACGGTCGGCGGGGTGTCGCGCAGGGTGACGTTGGCGTGGCTCTCCAGGAAGCTCTGGTCGGAGACCAGGGTCAGCCGGGCCGTGGACTGGAACTCCGGAAGAGTGCCGGAGCCGCAGGACACCATCGTGGTCCTGAGCTTGGCGATGGTCACGGCGAGCCCTTCGTCGAGGTCGCCGGCGTAGGGGACGTAGCCGTCGACGCCCTCTTCGAAGATCAGGCCCTGGCCTCCCTGCCCGTAGCGCTGCCAGTTCCGGGCACGGTTCGAGCCCTCGCCCCAGTACTCCTTCACGAAGCCGTCCCGGGTGGGGAGCTTCGCGCCGGCCGCCTGGTCGAAGCGGGCGAAGTAACGCCCCATCATGACGAAGTCGGCTCCCATCGCCAGTGCCAGCGCCACGTGGTAGTCGTGCACCAGCCCGCCGTCAGAGCAGATCGGCACGTACTCGCCGGTGCGATCGCGGAAGGCGTCCCTCGCGGCGGCGACGTCCAGGACCGCGCTGGCCTGGCCGCGGCCGATCCCCTTCTGATCGCGGGTGATGCAGATGGAGCCGCCGCCCACGCCGACCTTGACGAAGTCCGCACCGGCCTCGGCGAGGAAGGTGAAGGCCTCGCCGTCGACCACGTTGCCCCCGCCGACGGGGATCTCCGGGTAGTGCTTCTTCACCCAGGTCAGCGCGTGCGCCTGCCAGTCGCTGTACCCGTCGGAGGAGTCGAAGCACAGGGCGTCGGCGCCCGCCTCCAGCAGAGCGGGAACGCGCTCCTGGTAGTCGTGGGTGTTGATGCCCGCGCCCACCCGCAGACGCTTTGCCGCGTCCACGGCCTGGTTCGGGAAGCGCTTGTTGTCGGTGTAGTCGGACCGGAAGACCAGGTACTGCAGGTGGCCTTCGGCGTCGAGCACGGGGAGGCAGTCGAGCCGCTGCTCCCACAACCGGGCGTTGGCTTCGGAGAGCGTGGTGTCGGCCGCGGCGTGCGGAAGGTCGGCGACGGCGGTCATCCGACCGCTCACCGGTCCGTCGAGGTCGTGGCGCTGCGGGTGGAAGTCCCGGGAGGTCACCAGGCCGAGCAGGCGGCCGGTGGCGCTGCCGTCTTCGGTGACCGCGGCGGTGCTGTGCCCGGTGCGCTGCATCACGGCGACCAGGTGACTCAGGCTGTCGTCGGGTCGGACGTTGGTGTCGCTGGTGACGAATCCGGCCTTGAAGTTCTTCACCTGGCGGACGGCTGCGGCCTGGTCCTGGATCGACTGGTTGTGGTGCAGGAAGCTCAGACCGCCGTTGCGTGCGAGCGCGATGGCGAGTTCCGGTGTGCTGACAGCCTGCATGATCGCGGAGGTGAACGGGGAGCCGAGCTCGATCGCCGACGGCTCTCCGACGACGTGCCGCACCAGGGGCGTACGGAGGTTGACCGTCGCGGGCGAGCAGTCGGTCCGGGTCCGGTTGGGCAAGAGCAGGAACTCGTTGAACGTCCTCGAGACCTCGGCGATGACCTGTGCCACTCGTTCCTCCTGATCCGCCGACCGGAACCCGACTGTCCGGCCGTGAAGGCCGCCCCGTGTCCCGAGACCCGGGCAGGCAGGTACCGGCATGGCAGCTACGGAGGTGCCACGAGCTGCGGCGGAACCCTGACCTGCCCGCGTTTCAATCCGGAGGCGGTCGTGACCTGGCACCTTATCGACTACCCGGCCGCTGCGCGAATCCCGTTCGTTTCAAAGGCAATTGCCGGTTGTGAGCAACCGGACGGGCAGGGCGAGGTTCCCGGCGGTGCTCGGCGGTGCTCGGCGGGGGCGAGGACGCCGTGCTCGAAGGCCCGGTCTCTCACTGCCCGGGAACAGGCCGTCGTTTCGCGGACCGGAACAGCAGTTCGCTCGCCTTCACCCGGACGACGGATGGCGGCCGTGGTTCATCACGGCCGGGCGCCTGCTGATCACCGCCGGCCGCAACGTGCGGGCCGCCCCGCTGATGCGCGAGGGCGCCGCCGGCCTGAAACCGGGGATTCATGACTGCTTGGATCTACTCGACCGGCGTTTCGCCGCCTTGTGTCCAGACGGCACGGAGCGACACGGTCCCGTCTTTCGGTAGCGCTCGATGCGGCTGCTGAAGGAGGTCGAGATTCTCGCGAAACCGCCGTGTCCGGGCCACCGCGCAGAAGATGGCCTCCGTTCGGGCAAATGCGCGGCAAACGGCGGCCCGACCTCCCGGCCGGACGGTCGGACGATACCTAAAGTGCCCGATATGTCTGCTACCGCGCGTACCACCGCCCAGCGCTACCCCGAGCGGGTCACCTATGACCGCGACGCCGTGTACGCCATCCTCGATGAAGCCCTCGCCGTCCACGTCGGCTTCGCCACCGAGGACGGGCCGGTCGTCATCCCGACCCTGCACATGCGCGAGGGCGACCAGCTCCTCCTGCACGGCTCCGCGTTCGGCCGCTTCATCACCACCGCGGCCGCCGGTGCGCCACTGTGCGTCACCGCAACGCTGATCGACGGTGTCATCCTGGGCCGGGCCTCCTCCCACCACTCGGCCGCCTACCGCTCGGTCATGGTCTTCGGCAAGGCCACCCCCATCGAGGACCCGGCCGAACGCGCCGACGCACTCGCCCGGGTCGTCGAAAGCGTCGTCCCCGGCCGCTTGGACGGCCCCTACGCCGCCCGCCGCCCCAGCGTCGAGGAAGCCCACTACACCGCGTGCCTCACCCTGCCCATCGAGGAGTTCTCCATGAAGGTCCGCGCCGGCTTCGCCCGCGACGAACCGAAGGACGACGCCGTCGAGGCATGGGCCGGATGGATCCCGCTGACCACCACCGCCGGCGCCCCCGTCCCGGACACCATCACCGGAACCCGCTTCCCCGCCCCCGCCTACGACCCGACCGTCCACCGCTTCCGCCAGGACCGCTGACCCACCGGAGTGGCCACAGGCACCCCGGAAGAACGGCTCGCCGCGGCCGGACTCACCCTCCCGGAACGCACCCGTCGTCGTCGAAATCCAGGTCGAGGTCTGAGCGCCGCCACCTGAGTACGCGCAACACGCCAGAGCCGGCGTTTTCCTGACGGCCCGCTTCTGGGGTTCGTCTCAGGGGAGTTGGCGGACGAAGTGGTGGTGCTGGCCGATGCCGGGGACGGTGTACTGGTCGCCGACGGGGGTGAAGCCGTGGTGTCGGTAGAAGCCGGAGGCGGCGAGACGGCCGCTGCACCAGACGAGCCGACCGCCGCGCGTGGCGCAGGTGTCGAGGCCGGCGCTCAGTACGGCTCCGCCGTAGCCCTGCCCGCGTACGTGCGGTGCGCTGGCCATTTTGCGGAGCCGCCACACCCCTTCGGTTGCGTAGGAGGCCAAGGCGGGGGTGTCGGGCAGGGGTTCGGTGCTGAAGGTGGCGCAGGCGGCGAGTTCGCCGGTGTCGGTGCGGGCGGCGAGGTGGAAGGTGTCCGGGAGCAGGTCGACCTCGGTGAGGGCGCTCTCGCGGGGCTGCCCGGGCCGCAGGACCTGCTGTCGAAGGTCCAGGATCTCTTCGACCGAGGCGATGGTGACGAACACGGCGCTCCCTCTCGTGCCATGGCGGGTGTCGCCCGTCGGGCGCATTCCGGATGGGTAGTTTTCCACGGCCGCCCCCTCACCGAGGCCGCCGACATCCTGGAGGCACTCCCGCCAGGACCATCTGCGACTTCGACTCCCCGCCGCCGGCCCGTCACCCGGTTCGGGCACACGGGGCCCCAACCGTTCGACCGGGGGGCGCGGGATGGGGACGATGGGCGAGGCCGACGACGGCGATGACGACGGCGACGACCGGCGGGTGCGCGCTTCGCCGCGGGGCGGGCTCCGCGGAGTGACCACGATCCGTGCCCTGGACCCTGGACGGCCACACCGATGACGTCTACGGCATCGCGCTCACCCCGGACGACCGGTACCTGCTCTCGGGCAGCTCGGACGGCACTATGGCGCTCCGGCAGCTCGACTGGTGGCCGACGCCGTCCGCCGCGCCCGGGACAAGCCGATCCCGCCGCTTAATTGACTGGCACGCGGTGTGCGGGCCTGCCTATGGTGACGGCGCGACCGCGTCCCCCGATGCGCTCGGCTGCGGCTACTTCCTTCCGAAACCAAGTGACGCCGCGGCCACTTCTGATCTCGGGGTGGCGCGGGCGCCTGTGCCCCGGCCCGTCCCTCCGCCTCGTCGGACGTCTCGGACGGGGCTCCCCATTGCCCTTGGATCCGGGGGGATTCCCTGCCTCGCTACACCCCGCGCACGTCGAAGATCTGGTCCGAGATGCTCGTGTCCCCGAACATCTCCGCCGCGGCAGCCCGTACCGGGCCCGATCAGTGGTCCCACCATCACCCCACCGGGGCGCACGCGCTCACCTATGAAGGCGGCCCCGGCTTCGTCCGGGAGCCGCGCGAGGAACTCTTCCTCTTGGCCGTCGGGAACTTCGTCTCCCAGCAGACCTTCTACGAGAGCGGCCCGGGACGCGACGACCGGTACACCCGCCTCGTGGGTGAACTCGCCCTCCAGGACCCCGTATGGACGGCCGGCCTGCTGCGTTGGCTCCGCGGCGAAGGAAACATGCGTACGGCCTCCCTCGTCGGCGCGGCCGTGTACGTCAGGGCACGGCTCGCGGCCGGGTCCCGCACGGGGCCGTCCAACCGGTCCGTCATCGACTCCGTGCTCCAACGTGCCGACGAACCCGGCGAGTTGCTCGCCCACTGGACCTCGGCCTACGGGCGGAACGTCCCGCAGCCCGTCAAACGGGGCATTGCCGACGCCGTTCGGCGGCTGTACTCCTCCCGCTCCCTGCTGAAGTACGACACCGCGTCCAAGGCCTTCCGCTTCGGCGACGTCCTCAACCTCGTCCATGCCACCCCCGACCCGGCCAAGCCCTGGCAGGGCGGCCTGTTCCGGCACGCACTGGACCGCCGGCACCACCCGCAGGACGCGGCTCCGCCGCCCGGCGACCGGCTGCTCGCCGCACACGGGACCCTGATGGAATTGCCGCCGGACGAGCGGCGAGCCGTGGTCACCGGGCCGGACGGCGCCGAGCGGCTGGCCGCGGCGGGCATGACCTGGGAGGCGCTGGCGGGCTGGCTCCAGGGACCGATGGACGCCGCCGTCTGGGAAGCCGTGATTCCCTCGATGGGACCGATGGCGCTGCTGCGCAACCTGCGCAACTTCGACGGGGCCGGGATCTCGGACGAGGCGGCGGCCGGAGTCGCCGCACGGATCTCGGACGCCGAGGAGGTCGCCCGGTCCCGGCAGTTCCCCTTCCGCTACCTGGCCGCCCACCGCCACGCATCCTCGGCGCGCTGGTCGGTGCACCTGGAGACGGCGCTGAGCCACTCGCTGGCCAACGTGCCGGCCCTGACCGGCCGGACCTTGATCCTCGTGGACCGCTCGGGGTCCATGTTCTACGGCACCGTCTCCGAGCGGTCCACCCTGACCCGGGCGGACGCCGCGGCCGTCTTCGGCACGGCGCTGGCGATGCGCGCCGAGGACGCGGACCTGGTCGAGTTCGGATCGTCGAGCGCGCAGGTGCCGTTCCGGTCCGGGGAGCCCGTGCTGGACGTACTCAAGCGGTTCAACGACCTCGGGGGCACCGACACCGCACAGGCGGTACGCGCCCACTACCGGGGCCACGAGAGGGTCCTGATCGTCACCGACGAGCAGACGGGCCCCCACCTGGGACGCCGAGGTCCGGCGGAACCGGTTCCGGAGCACGTCCCGGTGTACACCTGGAACCTGGCGGGGTACCAGCCCGCCCACGGCCCCGGCGGCCCCAACCGGCACACCTTCGGCGGCCTGACGGACGCCGGATTCCGGATGATCGGCCTCGTCGAGGCCGGCCGCGAGGCCCGATGGCCATGGATGTCACAGGACTGAGGGGTTTCGACAGCTCCGCTTCTTGGCGCGGCTGGAGGGTGCCGCGTTGGCTCCCGCTGCTGGCCGGCTGGATCGGGATACCCGCCTTCGCCGTCTACGGCATCGCCCTGACCATCGCGGCCCGCTCCTACTGGTTTCGGACCCGCCGTGTGCAGCGGATGCGCGCCCACAGCGCGGTGAATGAGCGTTTGGTAACAGACAGTTGATGGATCATCACATTTCGAGGTTGCTTCGCGATCCTGTGGGTGGGAGCCGCGGGACGGTCAGCGGCGCTCACCTACGACCAGGGGGAGACCGACGTGCGACGCATACCCAGAATCAGGCGGAAGGGGGCGAGCGCGGGCTCCGCAGCCGTACTCGCCGCCTTCGCTCTCGCGGCGGGACTCACCACGCCCGCCGCGGCTGCCGGCGCCGCTCCCCCTGCGGGGGAGGCGCAGGGCCGGGGGGCCGACGGGCTCACCCGGCTCACGCTCATCACCGGTGACCGGGTCACCGTGGACCGCACCGGGCGCCCCGTCGGGTTCCAGCCCGCACCGGGGCGCGAGAAGATCACCGTTTCGGTGCAGCGGGACAACGGCCGGACCAGCCTCGTCCCCGCCGACGCGCGGCGGCTCATCCTGGCGGGGCGGCTCGACGCCCGGCTGTTCGACATCACGGAACTCAGCCGGCCAGAATACCGCGGGGCCCGTGGCGACGGAGACCGGCTGCGGCTGATCGTCGGCTACGAGAAGGGGTTCGCGCCGGGCGGCCCGTCGGCCCTGCGCGGTGGTGACGGGCTCCGGGTGGACCGTACGTACGACTTCCTCAGCGCGGCGGCGGTCAGCGCGAGCGACGAGGGGGCGGCCGGCGCCTGGCAGGCGCTGACCGGCACGCAGGCCCGCGCCCTGGCCCCCAGCGGGAACGCCGCTCTGGCGCCCGGGATCGCGAAGGTCTGGCTGGACTCCGTACGCTCCGCGACCCTCGACAGGACCACTCGTCAGATCGGGGCGGACCGGGCCTGGGAAGCCGGGTACGACGGCGCCGGCGTGAAGATCGCCGTACTGGACACGGGCGTCGACTCCACCCACCCCGACCTGGTCGGGAAGGTCGTGGCGGAGCAGAACTTCACCACCTCCGAGGATGCGAAGGACCGGTTCGGGCACGGCACCCACGTGGCCTCGATCGCCGCGGGCACGGGCGCCAAGTCGGGCGGGAAGTTCAAGGGGGTGGCCCCGGGCGCCTCGATCATCAACGGCAAGGTCCTCGACGACAGAGGGTACGGCGGCGACTCGGGGATCATCGCGGGCATGGAGTGGGCCGTCGCCCAGGGCGCGCAGGTCGTCAACCTGAGCCTCGGCGCCGCCGACTACCCCGGCGTCGACCCCATCGAAGAGGCCGTGAACAGGCTGAGCGCCGAACACGGCGTGCTGTTCGCCAT
The DNA here is from genome assembly GCF_057834385.1 of Streptomyces sp. GL_141. Taxonomy (NCBI): domain Bacteria; kingdom Bacillati; phylum Actinomycetota; class Actinomycetes; order Kitasatosporales; family Streptomycetaceae; genus Streptomyces; species Streptomyces sp. GL_141. The sequence goes on along the minus strand of NZ_CM174402.1, from coordinate 51,546 downwards.
CGCGGCGGGCAACCGCGGCGCATACGGATCCGGCACGGTGGACTCGCCCGGCAGCGCCGACGCCGCACTGACCGTGGGCGCGGTGGACGACTCCGACGTGCTGGCACCGTTCTCCGGCACCGGCCCGCGCCTCGGCGACGGGGTGATCAAACCGGACGTGACCGCGCCGGGCGTCGACGTCACGGCGGCGGCCCTGTCCGGTGGCGGGGAAGGCGGGGACCCGGACGGCTACATGTCGATGTCCGGCACCTCGATGGCCACCCCGCACGCCGCCGGCGCGGCAGCGCTCCTCAAGCAGCAGCACCCCGGCTGGACCGGCTCCGACCTCAAGAGCGTCCTGACCGGGTCCACGAAGCCGGGCGCGTACGGCGTCTTCCAGCAGGGCAGCGGCCGGATCTCCGTAGCCAACGCCCTGCGCCAGCCGATCGCCGCGACGCCCCTGTCGCTGTCCTACGCCACCCAGCGGTGGCCGCACCAGGACGACACCCCGGAGAAGAAGCAGCTGACCTACCGGAACCTGGGCACCGACCCGATCGTCCTCGACCTGTCGGGCGCGGCCACCGGCCCGGACGGCAGTACGGCGCCGGACGGCTTCCTCGTGTTCGACGCACCCCGGCTGACCGTCCCCGCGGGCGGCAGTGCCTCCGTGGGCATCACGGTCGACTCCCGGCTCGATGCTCTGGCGCCCGGCACGTACACGGGGTACGTGGTCGCGACCGGCCCGGGCGGTCTGAGCGTCCGCACCGGGATGGCGATCGAGGTCGAGGCGGAAGCGTACGACCTGACCGTCAAGCACATCGGGCGCGACGGCAAGGATCCCGGGGGCTACCTCGCCGTCCTCAAGGGGATGACCGGAGACGCCGCCGAGCGGGAGTTCTGGTGGGTCGGAGGCAGCGAGGAAGGCGGCGAGCAAGGGAGCAAGCAAGGGAGCAAGCAAGGGGGCGGAGAAGAGAGCGGCACGCACACGCTGCGGGTGCCCCGCGGCTCGTACATGCTCGACTCGAAGCTCTACGTGGCCGTGGACGACGAATCCCAGGGCATGGACTGGATGGCGCGGCCACGTCTGGACATCAGCGGTGACACCACCCTGAACGTCGACGCACGCACCGCCGAGCCCGTGGACATCACCGTGCCCTCGAAGTCGGCCGCCCTCGATTTCGTCTCGATCAACTACGACCTGCGGCTGCCCACGGGTTCCGCGGGCTTCGGAATGTGGGTCAGGAACCTGACCGGCCTGCGCACGGCGCACATGGGCCCGGACGTGACCACCGGGACCGCCCCCGCGCTCCAGCGGCGGGGGCAGAGCATGGATCCGGTACCGGTCACCACGCTGGTCCAGCAGTGGGACGCACACTGGACGGACGGCGCGGCGCAGGAGTACCACCTCGTCGCGGGCGGCCCCGTACAGCGGCTGAACACCGGCTACGTGAAGCACCTCAAGCGGGACGAGCTCGCGACGGTCGTGGTCGAGCAGGGTTCGTCGGTTCCCGGCAAGCAGGGCGAGGTCATCGCGCGCGGCATGCTGCCCGACGGCGTGGGGGAGAGCGCCTCCTACGTCGCGCGGCCGCTTCCGGGCTCGGTGAAGCTGCACCTGTCGGCGCAGGACGGGGTGCTGTGGAACCTGGCCACCGTGCAGTCGCAGACGGACGCCGACGGCTTCCCCGTCCCCGAGAACCAGTCCACGGCCGCGTCGGTCGCGTACCGGGCCGGGCAGACCTACCGGGAGCGGTTCGGCGTCGGGGTGTCCGGCCCGCGCATGGCCCCCGAAGGGGGATTCGCGCTGTTCCGCAGGGACAACGACCTGTTCGGCGGGCCGCCCCTGCTCTCGGACGGCGCCGGCCACATCGGCCGCGACTTCACCGGCCGGGGGGAGACCGTCCTGTACCGCAACGGCGAAGTGATCGGCACGCAGGACATGGAGCTGTCCGACTCGGGCGGCTTCACGGTCCCGGCGGCGAACGCCTCGTACAAGCTGGTCACCTCGTTCACCCGGGCGGAGACTGTGGCGCGGACCTCGACCAAGGTGACCGCCGCCTGGTGGTTCCGCTCGAAGGCCACACCGGAGGGCGAGAGGGCCACGGTCCCCGTTTCCACCGTGCACTTCACCCCGGAGCTGTCCCTGAAGGGCACGTCGGCGGCCGACCGGAAGGTCCGCGTTCCGGTGGCCGTGCTCGGCGGCAAGCCGAAGTCCCTCGCGGTCCAGGTCTCCTACGACGACGGCCGCACCTGGCGGACGGTCCCGGTGGCATCCGGCGCGGCGACGGTCAAGAACCCGGCGAAGGGCGGCCACGTCTCCCTCCGCGGCACCGTGACCGACGCCTCGGGCAACAAGTCGGAGATCACGATCATCCGGGCCTACCTGACGGCCTGACGTCGATTCCTCACACTAGGTAGCGATGCCCTACCCTCGGTGACGGCAACGGTCACGGGAAGACGAAAGAGGCGGGTGAGCCGGGATGCGCGAGACACGACGCGTGGCGCGGGTACTGGGGGCGTGCGCGGCGGCGCTGACGCTGGCGCTGGCGGCGCCGGGTACGGCACAGGCTGCGGATGGGGTGCTGTTCATCGACCGGGCCGCGGTGCAGGACCCGTCCGGCTGCTACCCGTTGGGTGACTTCGTGCCCTCGGAGGTGGCCAACTTCACGGACGAGACCGCCTTCGTGTGGTCGGGCCCCCACTGCGACGGACGCGTGACGGGCGCCGTCCTGCCGGGCCAGGTCCTCCGCCCCGCCCCCGGCATGAGCCTGTTCATCCAGTAACGGCAGGCCCGGTGACGGAGCGGCACCGGTCCCTCTCGCCGTTCGGCGGGAAGGGATCCCGGCCCGCGCCGGTGGCGACGAGCTTCCAAGGGTGTCGCCGCCGGCCCGGATCGGGGCCTGGTCACTGGCGGGTCAGGAACGCGAGGAGCGCGGCGCCGGTTTCCTTCGGGTGGGTGAGCAGTCCTCCGTGCGCAGCGCCGGCGATGACCGCGAACTCCCCGCGCGGCAGGGCGTCGGCGGCGGCCTTCGACGCGTGCGGCGGGAAGTAGAGGTCGTGCTCGAAGCCCAGCACCAGCACGGGGATGGCGAGGTCGGCGAGCGCGGCCATGCGATGCGGGTCGCGCAACCACGCTTCGGCTGCGGTGGCCTGGCCGACCTCCCCGTCGGACGACGTCCAGAGGTCTTCCTGGGCTCCGAGCAGTTCCAGCCAGGCGCGGGTCTGCTCCTCGTCCTCACGCAGGACTGCCGGCGGCAGGCTGGAGAGCAGGGTCTGCAGGCGCGTGAACGCCGCGGGCAGACGGCCGGTCGCGGCGATCAGCTCCGCCTCCGCGTCCAGCATCGCGTCGAGGACCCCGGTGACCGGTCCGGCGCCCGCCATGAGCACCGCGGAGGCCACCAGATCGGGCCGGGTACGGGCCAACAGCTCGACGGTGAAGCTCCCCAGCGAGTACCCGACCAGCGCGGTGCCGCTCAGGTCCAGGGCGTCCATCAGCCCCGCCAGGTCCCCGGCCAGGTCCGCCATCGAGCACACCGCCGAAGGCGCGTCGGAAGGGGCAACACCGCGTGCGGCATAGGTGATCACCTCGAAACCCGCCCGCACCAGGTCCGCGCGGACCCCGCACAACTCCCATGCCACCGGCGGCATCCCCGTGCCGCCGGCCAGCACCACGGGCCGGCCCCGCCCCGTTCGCTCGTACGCGATCCGCACCCCGTCCACGACCACCGACTCCATGAGCGCCCCCTGATCCGTGCTGATGTGTCAGGGAAGGATGCCCGTCCAGGAGACAAGAGTCCATGATCTCGTGAATTCAGGAGTCGCTGTACTGTCGGAGGGTGCTCACCGTTGCCCCTGACATCGAGGTGCTGGCCCGCTTCGGCCGCGCGCTCGCCGACCCGATCCGCTGCCGCGTCCTCCTCGCGCTGCGCGAGGCGCCGGCCTACCCCTCCGACCTCGCCGACGCGCTCGGCGTCTCCCGAACGAGACTGTCGAACCACCTCGCCTGCCTACGGGACTGCGGCCTGGTCGTCGCCGCCCCCGACGGCCGCCGCACCCGATACGAGCTCGCCGACGCCCGCCTGGGCCACGCCCTGGATCACCTGCTCGCCGCTGTGGTCGCGGTGGAGAACGACCAGACCTGCCCGGACGCCGCCGCGCAGGGCTGCTGCTGATGACCTCGATATCCCTGGGGCCGTCCCCGGCCCGCCGCGACGCGCTCGCCCGCCGCATCCGGTTCCTGGTCGCCGCGACGATCACCTACAACGTCGTCGAAGCGATCGTCGCGCTCACCGCCGGCACCATGGCCTCCTCCACCGCGCTCATCGGCTTCGGCCTCGACTCGATCATCGAGGTCTCCTCGGCCGCCGCGGTCGCCTGGCAGTTCTCCGCCGACGACCATGCCGTACGCGACGCCCGGGAGAAGACCACGCTGCGGATCATCGCGGTCTCCTTCTTCGCCCTGGCCGCCTACGTAGCCTTCGACGCCGTGCGGGCGCTGACCGCGACCGGCGAGGCCGAACGCTCCGTCCCCGGCATCGTCATCGCCGCCCTCTCCCTCGCGATCATGCCGTTCCTCTCGGCGGCCCAACGCAAGGCCGGCCGCGAACTCGGCTCCGCCAGCGCGGTCGCCGACTCCCAACAGACCCTGCTCTGCACGTACCTCTCCGCCGTCCTCCTCGTCGGCCTGCTCCTCAACGCCACCCTCGGCTGGTCCTGGGCCGACCCCATCGCCGCCCTCGTCATCGCCGCCATCGCCCTCAAGGAAGGCCGCGACACCTGGCAGGGCAAGGGCTGCTGCGCACCCTCCGCGCACGCGCAGCCCCCTGCGGCGGCAGCAGCTCGGACGGACGCGTGCGGATGCGAGCCCGGCTGCACCTGCTGCTCGTGACAGTGGCCATGTCACCCGCTTCGAAGGCGTTCGCCGCCCAGTTGGGATGTCACTCGGGTGCCGGGACGCGAGGTTGCGGGAAGCGACCTGCTGGGTGACCTCAGCGAGGGCCCTCGATGCCGTCCGTACTCCCGCGGGAGTAATCCGCTCGCCGGGCCACCCCCGGCAGTACCTGCGAACTCGATCTCAAGCGCGACGATCGGGCCTCCGCCCGCCGGGAGTCTTGGAAGGACACCAAGACATCAGGACCGGAGGGAGGCCCGAACATGGGGGCCGGACTTACACAGAGACAGCGACGAGCACTGCCCTGGCTGGTGCTCGCGCTGTGGGTCGCCGTGCTCGCGGTCGCCGCGCCGTTCGCCGGAAAGCTCGCCGACGTCACGCGCGACGGCGTCACCGACTATCTGCCCGCGAACGCCGACTCCACCCAGGTGGCCAAACTCCAGGAGCGGCTGCCCGGCGGTGAGAGCACCGAGCTCGTCCTCGTCTACCAGCGCGACGGGGCCCTCACCGCCGCCGACCGCGCGACCGCCGAGCGGCAGATCGGGCAGATCGCCGCCGAGCACGAGCTGACCGACACCCCGAAGGGCGTGCCCTCCGAGGACGGCACGACGCTCATGTATCCGGTCGTCAGCAACGAACCCGGTGCCGACGACGCGCTGCGAAACAAGTTCGTCGACGACATCAGGGAGACCGCCCGCTCCGCCGATGGCCTCACCGTCGAGGTCGGCGGCCCCGGCGCGGTCACCCGCGATGCCAAGAAGGTGTACGACTCCCTCGGCGGCCCCCTGCTCTACACCACGGTCGCCGTCGTCGCCATCCTGCTGATCCTCATCTACCGCAGCCCCGTGCTCTGGCTGATCCCGCTCATCGTCGCCGGCATCGCCGACTACCTGGCCATGGGCGTCGCCTACGGCCTCAACCAGGCCTTCGGCACCTCCATCTCGGGCGCGGGCACCAGCATCATGACCATCCTGGCCTTCGGTGCCGGCACCGACTACGCCCTGCTCATCGTTTCCCGCTACCGCGAGGAACTGCGCCGCATCGAGCGTCCGTACGAGGCCATGGCGGCCGCCCTGCGCGGCTGCGGGCCCGCCGTGATCGCCTCCTCCGGCACCGTCGCAGTCGGCCTGCTCTGCCTGCTCGCCGCAGACCTCAACTCCAACCGCGCCATGGGCCCCCTCGGCACCGTCGGCGTGCTGTGCGCGCTGATCGCCATGCTCAGCCTGCTGCCCGCCGTCCTGGTCCTGGCCGGCCGCCGCGTGTTCTGGCCGCTCATCCCGGCCTTCGGCAGCACCCCCAAGGAGCGCCGCTCGCTGTTCTCGGCGATGGGCAGCTCCGCCGGACGCCGCCCGGTGACCGTCCTCGTCGCCGGCGCCTTCACGCTGGGGGCGCTCGCCCTCGGCGCCCTGAACCTGCCCGGCGACCTCAAGCAGGAGGACGCCTTCGTCGACCGGCCGGAGTCCGTCTCCGCCATGCTGACCCTGGCCGACGCCTACCCGGACAGCTCCAGCCAGCCCATCACCGTCATGACTCCGGCCGGCCGAAGCGAAGCCACCCTCGAGGCGGCCACCTCTACCGAGGGCGTCGCCTCCGCCCGTATCGGCCGGACGGGGGAGGGCTGGACCGAGGTGTCCGTGGTCGCTTCCGCACTGCCGCAGACGGACGCCGAGACCCGCACGATCCAGAGCCTGCGCGACAAGCTGGACGGCTCACTCGTGGGCGGACCCAGCGCCCAGCAGATCGACCTGGAGAAGACCAACGCCCGTGACCAGAAGATCGTCGTACCGATCGTCCTCCTCTCCGTCCTGCTCATCCTGATCGTCCTGCTGCGCTCCCTCGTCGCCCCGCTGGTGCTGGTCGCCGCCGTGGTCGCGGTCTGGGGTGCATCCCTCGGCATCGGCGGGCTGGTGTTCGAGCCGCTGTTCGGCTTCCAGGGCACCGACCCCGCCCTCGGCCTGCTGTCCTTCGTGTTCCTGGTGGCCCTCGGCGTCGACTACGGCATCTTCCTGATGCACCGCATGCGGGAGGAATCCCTGGGCGGCGCCGAGCCCGCCGCGGCCGCGCTCACCGCCCTGCGCACCACCGGCGGTGTCATCGCCTCCGCGGGCCTCGTCCTCGCGGCCACCTTCGCGGTGCTGATGAACATGGGCCTCGTCGCGCTGGTCCAGCTCGGCTTCGTCATCGCGGTCGGTGTGCTCCTCGACACCTTCCTCGTCCGCACCTACCTCGTCACCAGCGCCAGCGTCGCCCTCGGCCGGAAGGTGTGGTGGCCCGGCCCGATGTCGAACGCACCGTCGCCTGAAGCCGTGCTCCGGGAGCCGGAGCGCGTCTGACACCTTCCCGACCCCGTGTGAACCCCGTGGGCGCCCCTCCCTTGTGGAAGGGGCGCCCACGTGACGGAGGATGAACCCGTGCCCGAAGCAGAACGCAAACCCCATGTAGGCGACCGGATCATGACGGTGATCAACCGCGACCCGCGCACCGCCCAGCACGTGACCCGCAAGGACGTCCTGCTCGCCCTCGCCCTCACGGCCCTGGCCGTGCTCCTCGCCCTCGCCACCGACCCGGCCCGGCGGCCCGACGCGCTGGGCTGGCTCCTGCTGATCGCGGCGCAGCTGCCGGTCCTGTGGCGGCGGCGCCACCCGCTGGTGGCGCTGGCCGCGGAAGGCGCCCTGCTCCTGCCGTACCACGCCCTGGACAACAATCACGCCGCTCCCTTCCCGGTCTCGGTCGTCGTGTTGTACAGCGTCGCCGTCATCTGCCGGCCCCTGTACACCCTGCTCGCCACCAGCACGGCCATGACCGTGGCGCTGAGCGTCATGATGGTCGTCAACAGGAAGCAGGCCGCCGAGGCGCTGCGCATCTCCGGCTGGGTGTTCGCCGTGGTCTTCATCGGCATCGCCCTGCGCTTCTACCGGCAGTACGTCGCCGCAGTCGTCGAGCGCGCCGTACGCGCCGAACGCACGCGCGAGGAGGAGGTCCGCCGCCGGGTCGCCGAGGAACGGCTGCGCATTGCCCGAGACCTGCACGACCTGCTCGCGCACAGCATCACCCTGATCGGCGTGCAGACCTCCGTCGCCGCGCACATCCTGAACGCAGACCCCGGGCGCCTGGACCGCAAGGCCGTCGCCAAGTCGCTCGACGACATAGCCGAGACCTGCCGAACCGCCCGCGGTGAACTGCGCACCACCCTGGAGGTGCTGCGCGAGCACGGCACCCGCGACGCCCGCGACCCGCTGCCCGACCTGCAGGGGCTGCAAGGTCTCGTGGAGGCCGCCCGGGTCTCCGGGGCCGAGGTGGACCTGACGGTCACCACCGACGAGGTGCCGCCCGCGGCCGTCGGCGCGGCCGCCTACCGGATCGTGCAGGAGGCACTCACCAACGCCGTACGCCACGGCGGCAGACAGGACCTCGGCATCCGGGTCGGTGTGCGCGCCGGGGAAGGCTCCCTGCGGGTCACCGTCACCGACGACGGGACCGGCACGGGCGGGGGCACGCCGGGGTTCGGGCTCGTCGGCATGCGAGAACGGGCGCGCAGTGTGGGCGGAACGCTGGACGCCGGGCCACTTCCAGGCAAGGGTTTCGAGGTCAGTGCCGTACTGCCGCTGGGAGGCAACCTGTGACCATCCGCGTTCTGCTCGCCGACGACCAGGCGCTCGTTCGGGCCGCGTTCGCGATGCTCCTCGAGTCGTCTCCGGACATGACGGTCGTCGGGCAGGCCGGCACCGGCCGGGAGGCCGTCGCGCTGGCCCGTCAGGAACGCGCCGACTTGGTGGTGATGGACATCCGCATGCCCGACCTCGACGGCATCGAGGCCACCCGGCTGATCGCCGCGGACGAGGATCTGGCCGGCGTGAAGGTGCTCGTGCTCACCACCTATGACACGGACGAGCACATCGTCGATGCCCTGCGCGCCGGGGCCTCCGGCTTCCTGGTCAAGGACACGCGTCCGGCCGAACTCCTGGAGGCGATCCGCACGGTGGCCGCAGGGGAGGCCCTCCTCTCGCCCGGACCGACCTCCCGGCTCATCGCCCGCTTCCTGCGCAGCCCCACGGCAGCGCCGCCCGAGGCCGGCCCCGAATGCCTCACCGACCGCGAGCGCGAGGTCCTCACCCTCGTCGCGTGCGGCCTCAACAACACGGAGATCGGCGAGACCCTCGGCCTCAGCCCACTGACCGCCAAGACGCACGTCAGCCGCATCATGGGCAAGCTGGGCGCACGGGACAGGGCGCAACTGGTCATCGTGGCCTACGAGTCCGGGTTGGTGCGTCCGGGAGTGTGAGCGGGTGCGTCGGCGAGACCGGGGGAGACGTTGACCTGGACACGTAGCCCGGACGTGACCCCATATCCGCCTGACAGGTTCTTCAAAGGTTCTTCATCACCCCGCCCTACGGTCGTGCCCGACCCGAGGTGAGGAGTGGAAGAACCCATGAGGACCAACCGGTTGCTGATGGCGACGCTCGCGGCGCCGGTCCTGGCGCTCGCGCTGGCCGGCTGCGGAAGCGGGAACGACGCGAAGAAGATCCCGACGGCCGGCGACAGCACCTCGTCGCCCGCGGCGACGCAGGCCGGCGGGGAGAGCACCGCCGGGAGCGGCGGCCAGGGCGGCGCGCAGGGCGAGGTCGCCGCGTACGTGGACGCCCAGCGCAAGTGGGTCGGGTGCATGCGCCAGAACGGCGTCGACCTGCCGGACCCCGACGCCAAGGGCCAGGTCGAGACGGGCGACGGTAGCGCGCTGAAGAGCGACCCGAAGTTCCGGACCGCCTCCGAGAAGTGCGCCGACCTCCGGGTGACCGTACCCAAGGCGGTGGAACGGCTGCTGCGCCCCAAGCTCACGCCCGCGCAGGTCAAGACCCAGCGCGACTACGCCGACTGCATGCAGAAGAACGGCGCCCCGGACTTCCCCGACCCGGGCCCCGACGGCTATGCCGAGGACGACAACTCGGGCAAGGCGATGTGGGACCAGAACTCGGCCGGCGCCAAGCGGGCCACCCGCGCCTGCGCCTCGATCATCGGCGACCCAGTCGACACCGGCCCGGGCAAGGGCTGAAACCAGGGGCTGGAGCAGGGGTGGGGTTGGGGGATGGGAGTGAGGTGGGGCCGAGCATGGACAGGACTTCGGGCATGACTGATCTGGAGCCTTCGGATCCGGAACGGGCGGATCCGAAGCAGACGGATCCGGAGCCGGCAGAGCCGGAACGTACGGCCGACGCGGTGGCGGAGGGGATCGCCGCCCCGGCCGGCGGCCCCGGCCGCGGCCGTACCGTCCTCGTGGCGGGCACCGTCGCACTCGTTGCCGCGGTCGCGGTCGTCGGCGCCCTCGGCCTCGGCGGCGGGACCGATGACCCCGGAGCCCCGGCCCGCTCAGACTCCACCGTCCAGGTGACCAAGGAGAACCTGATCGAACGGACGCTGGTGGAGGGCCAGTTGGGCTTCGGAGCCGAGATACCGCTGCCGGTCAAGGCGACCGGCACGGTCACCTGGCTGCCGGAGCCCGGCACGATCGTCGACCGCGGCGGTCCCCTGCTCCGCGTGGACGACCGCCCCGTGGTGCTGCTGTACGGCGCGCTGCCGATGTTCCGCGAACTGGGCCTGGGCCAGGAGCCGGCGACGCCGATACCGACGCCGACGCCGACGCCGACGCCGACGCCGACGCCGACGCCGACGCCGACGCCGGGGAACGGTCGGGGAGGGGGTGGCTCGGGCGGCAGTACGGAACCGAGCGGAAGCTCGGGCAAGGGCGGAGGCACGGCCACGAGTACGGGCACCCGTACGGGCACGGCCACCGGCACCGACTCCGCTCCCGGCGCCCCCACCCGCCCCCTGCGCGGCATGGACGTCATGCAGTTCGAGCAGAACCTCGCCGCGCTCGGCTACACCGGCTTCACCGTGGACGAGGAGTTCACCGCCGGCACCGCCACGGCGGTCAAGCGCTGGCAGAAGTCCCTGGGCCTGCCCCAGACCGGCCGGGTCGGCATCGGTGACGTCATCTATTCGGCCGGCCAGGTCCGGATCGGCCACGCCGGCGTCCGGCTCGGCTCCGCGGTCGGCGAGAACGCGCTCACCCACACCGGCACGGCCCGCAAGGTCGTGGTCAACGCCTCGGCGCAGGAGGCGTCCTGGGCCGTCCGTGGTACGGCGGTCACCGTCACGCTGCCCGACGGGCGCGAGGCCCCGGGCGAGGTGGCGTCGGTGGGCACCAGCGCGACCGCGGGTCCCGACAGCGGGGGTGGAGGTGGCGGGGACGGAGGCGGCGGACAGGGCGGCGGCACCGATGCGGCGCGCGCGACCGTCCCGGTGACCGTCGTCATCGCCGACCAAGAGGCCCTGGGCCGCCTGGAGAGCGGCCCGGTCGGCGTCTCGTACGTGGGAAAGGAGCGCCGAGGCGTCCTCGCCGTCCCGGTCGCCGCGCTCGTCGCGCTCGCGGAGGGCGGCCACGGTCTGGAGACCCCCGACGGCAGGTTCGTAGCGGTGCAGACGGGCCTGTTCGCCGACGGCAAGGTGGAGGTCTCCGGGCCCGCCGTGCGCGAGGGCATGAAGGTGAGGTTCCCCGAGTGAGCCCGGAACCTCCCGAGGACCGCCCCGAGGAGGTCGTGCGCTTCGACGCGGTCTCCAAGACGTACCCGGGCGGGGTGGCGGCGGTTCGGGACGTCAGCCTGACCATCGGACGCGGCGAATTCATCGCGATCGTCGGCCCGTCGGGCTCTGGCAAGTCCAGCGTGCTCAACCTGATGGGCAGCCTGGACCGGCCCACCGCGGGCCGGGTCCTGGTCGACGGCCACGATGTCGCGGCGCTGTCGGACCGCGAGGTGTCGGCGCTGCGGGCGACCCGGATCGGCTTCGTCTTCCAGCAGTTCCACCTGGCGATCGGCGTGCCCGTCCTGGAAGCGGTGGCCGACGGCCTGCTGTACACGGGCGTCCCGGCGCGCCGCCGCAGGGCGATCGCGGCGGCGGCCCTCGACCGGGTGGGCCTCAGCCACCGCGTCCACCACCTTCCTCACCAGCTGTCCGGCGGCGAACGCCAGCGGGTGGCCGTGGCGCGGGCGGTGGTCGGCGACCCCGCGGTCCTGCTCGCCGACGAACCGACCGGAAACCTCGACTCGGCCTCCGGCGCCGCCGTACTCGACCTGCTGCGCGAACTGCACAGGGCCGGCACGACCGTGGTGATCATCACCCATGACCGTGAGATCGCCGCCGGGCTTCCCCGCCGCATCGAAATGCGCGACGGCCGCGTGGTCGCGGACTCGGGACCTGCCCGCGGGGCCGCCGCTCCCGCCCGGGATCCGGCCCCGGAGCCCGCCCCGTACGCCCCGGACGCTGACCCCCATCCCGACACCCACCCGCCCTCAGCCACCCACCCGCCCTCAGAGGCGCACGCGCCCTCCGGCCCGCTCGCGCCCCTCAGCCCCGAGGCGACCCCATGACGCTCCTTCCCCCTCCGGCACGGCGCGGTGGCGCGCGGTTGCAGGCGGCACGCCTGCGCCCCGCCGACGTCGTGCGACTCGGCAGCACCGGGCTGCGGACCAGGCCGCTGCGGGTGTTCCTGTCCGCGCTCGGGATCGCCATCGGGGTCGCCGCCATGATCGCCGTGGTCGGGATCTCCGGGTCCGGGCAGGCCGAGGTGGACCGGCGGCTCGACGCGCTCGGGACCAATCTCCTGCGGGTCACCCCGGGCAGCCGGCTCGGGGGCGGCACGACGCGGCTGCCGCAGGAGGCGACCGCCATGATGGGGCGGATCCCGCCCGTGCAGAGCGTCGCCGCCACCGGCTCGACCGATGCCCACGTCTACCGCAACGAGCGGATCGCCGTCGGCCGCACCGGGTCGCTCACCGTGCTCGCCGCCGGGCGCGAGCTGCTCCCGGTGGTCGGCGGGCGGCTCGACCGGGGCCGCTGGCTGGACGCCACGACCGAGCAGTACCCGGCCGTGGTCCTCGGCGCGACCGCCGCCCAGCGCCTCGACGTGTACACCCCGGGTACCCGGGTATGGCTGGGCGGCCACTGGTTCTCGCTGGTCGGCGTTCTCGATCCGGTCCCGCTGGCCCCCGAGCTGGACGGCGCCGCACTCGTCGGCTGGCCGGCCGCACGCACGTACCTGCGCTTCGACGGCCACCCGTCCACCGTGTACGTAAGGGCCGAGGACCAGCAGATCGGGGCCGTACGGTCGGTGCTCGCGGCCACCGCCAACCCCGCGGCCTCGGGCGAGGTGCAGGTTTCCCGCCCCTCCGACGCGCTCGCGGCCCGCGAGGCCACCGAGTCCGCGCTGACCGGACTGCTCCTCGGCCTCGGCGGGGTGGCGCTCCTCGTCGGCGGAGTCGGGGTCGGCAACACCATGGTCATCTCCGTCCTGGAGCGTCGTCCCGAGATCGGCCTGCGCCGCGCGCTCGGCGCGACCAAGGGCCAGATCCGCATCCAGTTCGTGACCGAGTCGCTGCTGCTCTCGCTGCTCGGCGGCCTCGGCGGCACCGTCCTGGGAACGGTGATCACGGCCGCGTACGCGCTCTCGCGGGGCTGGCCGACGGTGGTGCCGGTGTGGGCGACGGGCACGGGCGTCGCCGCGACGCTGGTGATCGGGATGATCGCGGGGCTCTATCCGGCGGTACGGGCCAGCCGGCTCGCCCCGACAGAGGCCCTGTCCGGCACCTGACCGCTGTCCGGCACCTGGCCGTTGTCCCGGGCCGCCCGCCCGGCCCCGGAGGCCGCCCGCCGGGACCCCGCCCTCGTACGAAACCCATCCCACCGTCACACGGAACGTCCCACCCTCGTGCGGAACCGGCCCCACCTCGGTCCGGAAGCGGCCAACATGCCCTGGGAACCGTCTGCCGTCCCGATTCCGCCCTTCGCCGCCCGGAACGGAAGGGTCCTGAGAAGCGGATCGTTCCGCTCTCGCCCAGGGGTGCCGGGGATCGCCCCAACCGGAATTCCACAGAGAATTGGCCACTATGGCCGGACTCCTTCGGCGGCCCCCGGAATGATACGCACCGGACATTTCTGAAAAGCGACCGGGCGCATCGTGAGGCATTGAACAAAGCGCGCCTCACGGCAACTCTTCTTCCTGTACCCGAACGAACTGACCGCCCGGCGCACCAGCTCGGCGGAAAATCCACGAGTTCAGGGAGACAGAATGAATCTTCGGATGAAGGTCGCCGCGGCGGCCATCGGTATCGCCGCAGCCACCGGCGGTATGGTCCTGCCCGCCACTGCCGTCGCCGCGCCCTCCGGCGCGACCGCGTGCAGCACTCCCGGTTGGAGCGTCAAGGACGGCAGCACCGGCGGCACCAACTCCAACGCGGTGAACATCCGCTCCGGTCCGTCCACCGGCTGTACTGCCCTCGGCCAGGCCCAGATGAGCCACAGCCTGCGCTACGACTGCTGGGTGGACGGTGAGAACGGCACCTGGTCGCACATCAGGAACTACGCGACCGGGTACCAGGGCTGGATCAAGGACAGCCTGCTGAACGGCTGGGGAGCCACCTCCCGCTGCTGACCCCGTTCCTCGGCCCGCCGGTGACCGGTCCACGGACCACGTGACCCGGTCCCCTGGTCACGTGGTCCGTCGCGTGACCGGGGGACCGACCGGGTCACGGGCTCGCGCCGCCCCGCACGGGCAGCGCGACCGTGAACACCGTTCCCGCCCCCACTTCGCTCTCGACCTCGATCCCACCCTGGTGGTCCGCCACGATCTGACGGGCGATCGAGAGCCCGAGCCCGCTGCCTCCGGTGGTCCGGCCGCGCGCCGCGTCCGCCCGCCAGAACCGGTCGAACAGGTGGGGCAGATCGGTCGCCGGGATTCCGCTGCCGGTGTCCCTCACCGCGATCCGCGCCAGCCCGTCCCGTTCGGTCACCTCGATCCGTACGCTGCCTCCCGGAGCCGTATGCCGCACCGCGTTGCCCACCAGGTTGCTGAGCGCCTGTCGCAGCCGCCCCGGATCGCCGTACAGCCGTACCGGCGCCGGCGGGACGGCCGCCGAGAGCTCCACCCCGGCCGCCGCGGCGAGGGCGCCGTGCGCCGTACGGCACGCCTCGGCCAGCACGCGCGCGTCGACGCCCGCACGGTGGTAGGTGAGGACGCCGGCCTCCGCGAGTGCCAGGTCCTGCAGGTCGTCCACGATCCGCTGCTGGAGCAACACCTCCTCGTGGAGCGAGTCGAGCAGTTCGGGATCGGCCGTCAGGACCCCGTCGCGCAACGCCTCCAGATAGCCGCGCAGATTGGCCAGCGGCGTGCGCAGTTCGTGCGCGATGTCGCCGACCATGCGCCGCTGCCGCTCTTCGCTGGCCTGGAGCGAGCCGGCCATGCGATTGAAGGAGCGCCCGAGCTCGGCGATCTCGTCCTTTCCGGCCTCCGGCACCCGGCGGGCCAGGTCCCCCTCGCCGAGCCCGCGGGCGGCGGCGGTCAGCGCCCGGACCGGCCGGAGCACGGCCCGGCTCAGCAGCAGCGCCCCCAAGGCCGCGGCGGCGGCGACGGCGGCGGCGACGGCGGCGGTGGGGCCGGCGGCCAGCGAGCGCCCGGTGCCGTCGAGCGCGCCGAGCCGGACGGTGAGCGGCTGTGGGGCGACCTTCGCGGTCCGCTCGGCGAACATCCGGCGCAGGCAGTCCGTGCGCGCGGCTCCCTCCAGGCGGCCGCAGGCGGCTTCGATGGCGGCGCCGTTCTCGCGCAGCTCGGCGGGGTCACCGACGGCGGCCGGCCGGGTGCAGGCCGCACCGCTCTCGGCCGGGCCCGTGCCCGCGTCCGCGTAGTCGGGTACGCCGAGGGCGGCGACACTCATGGTGACGGCCCGGCCGGCCCGGGTCAGACAGGCCGCGTACGTCACGCTCTGCGTGTACTGCTCGATGGCCGAGGCCGTCATCTTGGGCTGCGAGGGGACGAATCCGCCGCCGGGGAAGACCGGTTCGGGGCGCGGATCGACGAACAGCGGGGCCGCGGTGCCGCCGGCCCGGGGCTCACGGCCGAGCAGCACGTCGGAGTCGGCGAGCTGCGTGCCGGTCGCGTCGGTGATCCGGATCCGCTGCCCGGTGTCCCGCGCGAGTGCCCGCACGGTCCCGCCGACACCGTCCCAGGTCCCGTGGCCCAGCGCGTACTGCCTCAGCTCCTCGGTGATCCCCGCGACGACCTGCCGATCGGCGGCGGCCGACTCCCGTACCTGACGGGTGACCTGAGCGAGTGTCAGCCACGCGGTCGCGGCGGTGGCGGTCACCACGACGAGGAGGAAGAGCGCGAACACCCGGACCCGGAAGCTCACGCGCCCGCCCCGGTGCCGTCGGCGAGCCGATACCCCCGCCCGTACACCGTCTCGAGCAGCCGCGGCCGCCCCGGGTCCGTCTCCAGCTTCCGCCGCAGGTTCATCACATGGGCGTCGACCGTCCGTTCGAGGACGCCCCGGTCCAGGCTGAAGACGTGCTCGATGAGCTGGGCCCGGGTGAAGACCCGCCCCGGTTCGCGGGCGAGGACCTCCAGGAGGGCGAACTCCTTGGCGGTGAGCCCCACCGGCCGTCCGGCGACGTGCACCTCGAAGCGTGCGGGGTCCAGTTCGAGGGCGCCGACCCGCAACGGGCCCGGCCTGGCGGCGCCCGCGCCGGCCGTATGGGACCGGCGGAGCAGCGCCCGGACCCGGGCGGTGAGCTCGCGCGGACTGTAGGGCTTGGTGAGATAGTCGTCGGCGCCGAGGTCGAGGCCGAGGAGCAGGTCCTCCTCGGTGCTCCGGGCGGTGAGCAGCAGGATCGGCACCTCGGAGCCCTCGGCCCGCAGAATGCGGCACACGTCGAGCCCGTCGACGTACGGCAGCATCACGTCGAGGACGATGAGATCCGGCCGGCCGGCCCGCGCACTTTCCAGCGCACTGCGCCCATCGGCCACGACCTGGACGGAATTTCCCTCCCGCTCCAGATAGATCCGCACGAGCCGTGACTGCTTTTCATCGTCCTCGGCGACCAGAATGCGTGCACTCACCGATTTCCCCCACCCCGAACCAGGAATTCACTCAGAAGGCGACGGGACAACGTTATTACACGCCCAAGGCAGCGGTCACACCGACGCCTCACCAAAACCCACCGCAACTGGTCCGCGACGCGCCCCCGCCTCTCCGGCCTGGCCGCCGATGACCGGGCGCAGTTTGCGGGTGATCCGCATTGTGAGCCGTTGGCCCTTGTTGCCGGCCAGTGACGGGGGCGGCCCAGCTGCTGGGCCCCGTCCCCTGCGCGTCGTACGAAGCTCGGCCCGGGAAGCAGCCACCGGACGCACGGCGTTGAACGGCTGGGCCTCCACCTTCTGGTGGCTTGCTTGCCTGCGCAACGCCCGAACACGGCCTCCAGAGCGAGCCGGCCCCGACTCCGAATCGGCAACAGGGCTGATCTGTCACCTGTCACCTGCACGTGCGGCGTCTCGTGGGGGAGATCCCTTAGGGCAGAGGGGATGATGTCAGGTCCAGGGCCTGGCGGCCGAACCTCAGCATGCCGAGGAAGAACAGGCCGCCGAGCAGCAGGAGGCCTGCCACGATCACCACGGAGACGAAGGCTTCCTTCGGGGTCACCAGAACGAACAACGCGATGAGCGTCCACAGTCGTGCGCAGATGGCGACCGGTAGTTCGAAGCGTCCCAGGTCGAAGGCGCCCTTCTTGCGGCTCAGGCGTCCGCGCACCGTCAGGGAGAGCACGATGGTCGCGCCGTAGGTCACCGCGGGGAGGATGGTCGAGGCCGTGATCAGCTCCAGCAGCGCGGCTCCCGGCAGGGCGACCATCAGGACGACGCCCAGGGCGAAGACCAGCACGGTCGCCGGGATCGGCGTCCTCGTGCGGGGGTTGACCCGCCGCAACAGCCGGTGGGCGGGGAAGCGCGCGTCGCGCGACATCGCGAAGACGAGCCGCGAGCACGAGACCATCACCACGATCCCGGCGCCGAAGAACGCGATGGCGATCGCGACGAGCAACGTCCTCTCCATCGCCGCGCCGAGCTGGTCACGCATGATCGCCGCGACCGGTGAGCCCTCGGCGCTGATGCGGGGGATGTCGTCGAT
Organism: Streptomyces sp. GL_141; assembly: GCF_057834385.1. Classification (NCBI taxonomy): domain Bacteria; kingdom Bacillati; phylum Actinomycetota; class Actinomycetes; order Kitasatosporales; family Streptomycetaceae; genus Streptomyces; species Streptomyces sp. GL_141. The sequence goes on along the minus strand of NZ_CM174402.1, from coordinate 33,672 downwards.
CGCGACGGTGAGCGTGATCAGGACCAGCATGCCCAGAACCCCGGCCGCCACGACCGACCCCACGATCGCGCGCGGGACGGTGCGGAAGGGGTCCTTGGCCTCCTCGGCCAGGTTCGCCGCCGAGTCGAAGCCGACGAGGGTCGCAAGCCCCATGATCATCGCAAGCATCAGCCCGCCGCCGACCGCGAAATGGCCGGGGGTGTCTTCGACGACACCACGCGAGGTGAGGTTGCCGACCGCGCCGTCGCCCGTGACGGCCACGGCGATGACGAGCGCGATCGCCACCACCACTACGAGGGTCAGTTCGAGTCCCACCGCGACCGTGTTGATCAGACTGACGAATCCGCGTGGAAGCCACGGCCAGCACGGTCTGGACGAGCAGCACCACCAGTGTGATCAGGCGCGCGGCGTCCTCGTTCGGCGCGATGTCGACGAGCGGCATGAACGCCTGGCTGGCGAGCGCGTTGTCGACCGCCACCACGCCGATCACCAGGTAACAGAAGGTCAGCCACCCGAACCACCAGCCGATCCTCGGGTTGGCCAGCCGCGAGGCCCACTGGTACGAGGAACCGCTGAGCGGGATACGGGCCGCGAACTGGGCGACCACCAACGCCACCAGGGTCTGTCCGGCCGCAGCGACGACTCCACCACCGCGGCCACCTCACCTTCCGGGGCTCCTCCAGTGCCCGGGGCACACGGCGGGCACGGGCTGATCAGTGCACGATTTTCACCGTCTCCGACGGCTATCTCCCGTTCGGCTCAGGAGAACGGCTGCGCGGATACCAATCCGCCCCCGCCACGCCGGCCGGCCGGACGCCGCCGCACTCTCCTGCGGCGGATCCCACCTCGATGGTCCGTTGTAAAACGTCCGAGCGGGGTCACGAGCGTTCGTACGCCGTGAACGGGGGGTCCGCCGGCACGTAGTCGCTCAGGCCGGCGCCGATGAACAGGTCCTTGTACTCGAAGATCCTGGCCGTGGAGACGCCGTCGTGGAAGCTGCGGACGTCGCGCTCCTTGCCGGTGGCGGCGTCGAGGACGTACAGGTCCTTGTGCCCGAGCGCCGAGGTCGGGCTGGTCCTGACGATCACCGTGACCTTGCCGTCGTGAAGGTTCAGGCCGAGAGCCTGGGTGTCGTCGAGTCCGGTCTTCCAGACCTGCCGGCCGGTGGCCAGGTCGAAGGCGACCGCGCGGTGACGGGTGCCGCCCTTCATGTAGTAGCCGGCCAGGGCGTAGAGCCGGGTGCCGTCCGTTGCCGGCCAGGGCGGATTCTTGCCGTCGAGGGTGCCGTACGCGCCGATGTAGTCGATGGGCGGATTGGGGCGGCCGTCGTTGCCGAAGGAGTGGAAGGCCCCGTCCTCGTAGCCCACGACCAGCGGGTCGGCCGAGATGACGGACGTGGTCACGTCGTAGCCGACGGGCTCACGATCGCCGAACGGGGTGGACCACAGCAGCGCACCGGTGGCCGGGTCGAAGGCGGTCGCGTGCAGTTCGGCGCCTACGGGGATGCCGGTGCTCGTTCGCTTCTCGGGGTCGCCGCAGGCGAGGAGGGCGGCGACGTGCCGTTTGGCCGGCGCGGCTTTGCCCGTGACGCAGTTCGCGGGAAGGGCCGCCGTCCAGCGGGACGCACCGGTGCGTACGTCGACGGCGCGCAGACCCTTGTCGGCGAGTACGGCCAAACCGCCTCCCGCGGCCACCGGGTTGGGCTTGAAAGAACCGCCCCGGCCCTCGTCGGCGGGGATCGGCGCGCGCCAGATCTCTCGACCGTCCTTCATGTCGATGGCGGCGACGGCGGTGCAGAGCTCCCGCTTGGACGAGGCCGGCCGGGTCTCGTCGTCGCGGGTGACGAGCAGGACGGAGCTGTCGAGGTCGGCCTCGGCTGCACAGATCTCGGAGCGGCCGGGCGGCCGGTACTCCCAGGCCCGCTTTCCGGTACCGGCGTCGTAGCCGGTCACCGCGTCGGAACGGCTCCGCACCAGGGTGTCGCCGGCCAGCCAGGCCCCGTTGCCCTGTTTGGAGGCCTTGTCGTCCGCCGGGGTCTTCCAGGCGATGTCCATGGAGTCGCCGGGGAACCGCTCCGTGGCGGCGAGGCATCCGGCCGTGATGCCGCTGATGAGGACCACGGCGATGCCGCCCGCGATCAGCGTGCGGCCGAGCCGTCCCCTGCGCCTCGGTACGGGCGATGGAGCGAACACCGCGACCACGACATCAGGCACGCACCGGCGTCGGGCCCCATCTGGGCCTGGGCGCGGACGCGTTCCGGGTGGGCGCTGGGCGTACCCCTGGCTGACGGGAGCACTCCGAAGCTGGACCGGCGATCCTCACACGGTGTACGCGCCCGAGGGGACCGGGACCTAGTGAGTACAGCTAGTGACAGCGGGGTTCGAGGGATCGCAGTTGCCGGGGTTGTTGTTTGCGATGGTGGTGTGGTTGAGGGTGACGCTTCCGCCTTCGTTGTGGAGGCCGGCGGGGGCGTAGGCCGCGGTATTGCCTGTGACACGGGAGTCGGTGAGCGTGGCGTCACCCTGGTTGTGAATGCCGCCGCCGGTTCCTTGAGTGACCGCGTTCCTGTCGATGGCGGTGTTGCGGGTATTGAGCGTTCCGAAGTTGTAGATACCGCCACCGGAGAAGCTCGCGGTGTTGCCGCGGATGGTCGTGAGCATGTTGATGGTGAGCGTGCCGAAGTTGGCGATGCCCCCGCCGGTTCTGGCGTCGTTGCTGCGGATCTGGCTGTCGGAGATCGTCGCGGAGGAACTGTTGTTGTGGATGGCGCCGCCCAGGCCTTTTGCTTCGTTGCCGGTGAGGATGCTCGCCGTGACGGTGAAGGGTGCGGAGATGCTGCTCTGCGAGATGGCTCCGCCGTTGCCACCGCTGACGGGGCCGGTGGAGTTGCTGGTGAAGACGCTGAGGTCCACGCGCGTGGTGCCGCTGCTCAGGATGGCACCGCCGTGGCCGGCTTCCGTCCTGTTGCCTTTGAAGTAGGACCCTACGACGCGGAGGGTTCCATTGCTGTTGTGGATGGCGCCGCCTCCGTTGCCGGAGGCGTTGCCGGTGAGGCGGGTGTTGTTAAGGGAAGCAACGGTGCCGAACCCCAGCTGGATGGCCCCACCCTGGGCGCCTCCTCCGGCCTTGGCGTTGGTGAGGGCAAGGTCTCGGAGGGTCAGGTTCGCACCGGTGACAGGGGGGAGGGTGAAGAAACGGAACTCGTTGCCGGTGTTGTTGTCGCGGGTGATGGTGGCGTTGCGCCCGTTGATGGTGATGGGGCTGGTGATCTGGGGGAGCGCGGCCTGTCCGGGGCCGGCGATCTGCTCGGCGTAGGTGTAGGTGCAGTCGCGGGCGAGGTTGAGGGTGTCGGAGGTGGTGGGGGTGCTGTTGGCGGTGGTGATGGCCTCGATGAGGGCGGCGGGGGAGCAGGCGACGTCGATGGTGGCGGCGTGAGCGGGGGCGGCGGCCAGGCCGGCGAAAGTGAGAGCGAATGCGGGCGCGGCGAGCAAGGTAGCGGCCTGGCGGGGGCGGCGCAGTGGCCTCATCGTCTGACTCCTTTTTGGGGGAGGCGCCGGGGGGCGATCCGATCATTGTTTACATCAACTCAACATCTATCCTTTTCGGGACACACCGGGCATATGTAGTGGGTTGCTGCGACCTGCCCGCCACCCCCACCCCTTGCTCGGACCTGCTGCCGCCAGAGATATGCGAGCAACTGATCCGCCCACTGGCCGCCGCGATGGAACCCAGCGCGAACGCGTGCGGCGGCGGCACCGAATGGGCGCCCCGGCCAGGACAGGACGACCACCTGCCTCTGCCCGTGCTCCTGCCCCTGCCGCGCAGCGCTATTGATCATGACTGTCACGGGTTGGCCGAGCTTCTGCCGGCAGGCACCCATCGCGAAAGCGGCTGGCTGTCATGGGTGTGCCTGTCCGCACCTTGTTCCTGCGGCCTGGCCGTTCGTGAGCCGTACGGCGGCGCCGGAGCGTCCGGCCGTAACCCGCTCGCCGAGCACGCGGCCGCGAGAGCCGCCCGGACGGTGGCGCCCGCTGACCGGGCATCGGCTGGAGTGCCTGCCGGAATTGGCTGGCAGGTGCATGACGGGTTGGTGGGGTGCGGGGCTACCTTCTTAGGGCTCCGGAGGGGCGGCTGTCCGAACGTGCGGCCACAAACGGGCGGTGGCGGCGTCTCCAGTGCCCCGGCTCCACCGAGGGGCCGGGTCCCCCCACGCATGAAGGAAGACGACCATGTCTCTGGGCACCTGGCTGAAGGTCGGCACCGCCGCCGCCGCAATGGTTCTCGCGGCTGCAACCGGCGCGACCGCGGCACCCACAGCCTTACCGGACGCCTCCGCTGCGGTGGTGACGCTCCGTTACGACGACAGCCGGGCCGGCGGCTGGGAAGCGGCCATCACGGCCGGGGTCGCTTCCTGGAACGCGAACGTCAGCAACGTTCGGCTGGTGGAGGCCGCGCCCGGGGTCCGGGCCGAGATCGTTATCGTGGCCACCACCGGCTGGCCGCAGGCCACCCTCGGACCGGTCCGCCCTGGGCGACAGGTGCGAGTCGAACTCGGCGCGCAGGCTGTGAGCCAGGGGTACGACAAGACGCGCATCGCCGCGCACGAGCTGGGGCACAGCCTGGGTCTCCCGGACACCAAGCCGGGGCCGTGCTCCCAGCTGATGTCCGGGTCCAGCGCCGGAACGGCCTGCACCAACGCCGTGCCCAACGCGACCGAGCGGTCCCGCGTGCAGAACGCGTACGCGAACGGACTCGCGGCAACCGTGCCGACCGACGGCCGGGTACTCATCGACGCCCCCTGACCGGGGAACCGGCGAGTGGGCCGGCGCGGGGTCCTGGCCCGGACGGACCTCCCGGAGGGCAGCCACGCCGCCCCACTGCCGCGCCCTCATCGGCGTGAGCATGAAGCAGGGGGTTGGGGGAGACGTGCGGTGGACGGTGGCCCCTGCAGACCACCAAGCTGCACCGCCACGTCCGCCAGCGCACCACGGAGGCCGTCTCCCCGAGATGACCCACCGCGAAGCCCTGTCCGTCGAACTCGACGACCTGTCCATCAACGTCACCCACCCCCTCATGGACCTCCGGCGCCGGCTGCCGGACTTCCTGAGAACCGGTACCTGGCGGGCTCCCTGGCACGCCACGGGTACGGGGCGTCGACGACTTCGCGATCCGTCGCGGCCAGACCTACTCCACCGTCTTGACCGGCGTCGAAGATCATCGCGTGGTCGGTGTGCTCCCGACCCGCGAAGCCGGGCCACTGGCCGCCTGGTTGATCCAGCGCCCGGACATGGTGATCATTTGCCGAGGCCGAGCCGCCGCGAAGGCCGAGGGCGCCCGCCGCGGTGCCCCCGACACAGTCCGTGTCTTGTGCACAATTCCGGGCACCTTCCTCGACGGCGAGCTGCGTTCGAGCATCCTCTCCTCCTCGTGCCCGGCGCTGGGCACGAGCACCACGGGCTTGCCGCGCCATGACGACGCGTCGTACCTGCTGGCACCCTGGATGCGGTCGCGCTACGCGGCGCCCGCCGCCGCCAGCACCGCGACGGGCAGGAGCAGGATCCACTGCGGCAGGCGGAGCAGTGGCCTGGGCCAGCCGACGGACAGGGTGATGACGAGGAAGGCGGCTGCGTACGCGAGGAAGTGCGCGGCCACGAACCACGCCAGCAGGCCGGTCCCCGGCGTACCGTCCTTCTGGGAGAGGTAGAGCAGGGCGAGTCCGGACAGCGCCAAGTCGATGCTCACCATGTGCCAGACGGCGTGCAGGACGCGCTTGGGTTCGTCCGCGAGCCCCGAGGACAGCAGCGGGCGCACCACATCGCGGCCCCCGCCGATGACGTGCACTGCGGCGACGCCGACAGCGGTGATACCCGCCGCGAGAAGCCAGCCGTTCATCGGACCTCGATTCCCTTGGCCACGACAGCGGCCAGCCGTGCGGCCAGTTGCCGGTCAGGGTGCTCCCCGACCAGTCCTACGTGGAAGAACACGGCTCCTGCCAGCGCGTCCAGGACCAGGTCCACCGGCGTTTCAGCCGCGATCTCCCCGCGCCCGACGGCGCGTTCGAAGACGATCAGCAGCCGTTCCTTCGACGGGGCCAGGAAGTCGCCGCGGATGCGCGCCTTGAGTTCCGGATCGGCGGCGAAGTCGGCGAGCAGCCCCGGGAGAGCCGCCGCGGCGGCAGGCGCGCGGAACTCGTCGACCAGGCCCTGGAGCAGCACGGTCAGATCCCCGGCCAGCGTGCCGGTGTCCGGGGGCGGAGCGTCATCAGTCGTCGTGAAGACGGCCTCGAAGACCAACTCGGGCTTGCCCGGCCACCGCCGGTAGATCGTGTCCTTGCCCACGCCGGCCCGCGCGGCCACCGCCCCGATCGAGGTGGCGGCGTAGCCGACCTCGACCACCAGCTCCACCGTCGCGCCGATGATCGCCTCGTGCGACCGGGGATCCCTGGGTCGCCCCCTGGAGGGCGGAGAAGAGCTCATGGCATTTACCTTACGGGTCGACCCGTAAGTTAAGCAAGAGATCGGCCCCGCAACCCAACGCCGGCCCACTACGACGGTGGTGGGCGTGCACGGCGTCCGGACATCGGCCGATGGCGAGCCGTCCGAAGCCGCGACCTGGGATGAGCGGCTCTACTTCGTACCCGGCTACCGCGATGGCCAGCGCCCTTTCGGCGGGTTCACCGTACGGAGCGTCCGCATGGCCAAGCAAGGGCAGGACGAAGGTCTCGACGTCGCCATGCTGGAGATGAACCCCGGCAGCGATGGACGAAGCATCTCCGAGGTGACCGGTGCGCAGAAGATCTCGTTCACGGTGGCGCCTCGTGTCCGGACCCGCTTCTTCGGCTACCCGTACACCGCGCGCGTCCTGCACTGCGAAGGCCCTTCAGGGCGCGGGCCGGGGAGCGGTGGTCTCCTGAGCATCCCGTGCCGGGCGCGTCGTAGCGGTGAACGCAGGCAGTGACGAGGAGGTCAGCTACGGCACGGCCCTCGGCCCCTTCGCCCAGCGCCTCTACACCAAGTCCGAGCAGCACCGTTGAAGCTTCTGGGTGCACGGCTCCTGTCGGGGTGCGTTCAGCCGGCTGCCGCCAGCTGCTCGTGCTGACGCTTCATGAGGGAAGTAGGAGGCCGTTGTCCATCCGAGGGGGTGAGATAGACGGCCAGTGACCCACCGGTTCGCACGATCGTCATGATCTGCCGCTTTGCGGGAGCTTCGTCGGCGGTCACCGAGTAGGAGACGGATTCGTCACCCACGTCGGCGGACGGCAGCGCCGCGAGGGTGACCGGGTCCGACCAGCCGCGCTGGGAGGAGGCCGAGAAGCTCTTGCACACGGTGAGAGCCGCGTGCAGCTCGCTCATCCAGTCCTTCGCCCCACCCGTTGCGAAACTGGAGAGGACGACGCTCCCGCCGGAGTTTCCGGTCTTGTCCTGGAGCACGGCCCAGACGGTCCCGGTGGGTTGATGCCTGGGCTTGACGCTCACCACGTCGGCCAGCGGCTGACAGGCCGGATCGGACGCCGTGACGACGTCCTCTTCCTCGAGAATGGGCCATCGCTCGGGCATGACGGTGAACCCGGAGTGCTTGCCGTCCAAGAGGGCGTCCGCGAGTTGCGCCGAGGTGAGCATCGCCCGCCCCTGCTCCCGCGTCTCCCTCGCCTCTCCTGTCTTCCCACTGGTGCAACCCGCTGCTGCGGAGGACAGGACGAGGAGCGCCAGCACTCCCCGTATGAAGCCACGCACGCTGTTTCTCCATCGTCGAAGGCCGGAGAACGGATTCTCTCAGGCACGGCCGGTTCGTCTGGCGGCAGGATGCCGGCGGGCGCTGTCGCCGCTGTTTGGACGCACGTGAACCCGTACGGCCGGTTCTCGATCTCGGTCCCGTCGCGCCTGTCCCCGGTCAGCGGACGGGTGAACCCCAGCCGGCAGCCGCCGCCGGGTGAGGTCGGCTACCGGCTCAACGCACGGACCACGGGTACGTCAGTCAGTGTCAGTCGCGGCCAGCACGGCCAGGCCGATGTCCCAGGCCACTCGCTCGAACCACTTCGTGTCGGCGCCGAAGCGGTGCCAGATGCAGTCCCGCACACGTGCTTCGACCTCGTCGGCGGTGGCGCCTTCTGGGCTTCCGGCGAGCGCGGCCAGGGACTGCCAGGCCGCTAGACGGCCGTAGGTGCCGTAGGACCCGGAGTGCGAAGAGCACTCGCCATACCTGGGCCGGCGGACGGACAGCGACCGACAGAGCGGCCTTCTTCCCCGCTCCATACAGACACTCCAGGTCCACCGTCAGGAGCGCGTTCGGGACCGATGCGACGTTCAGGGTTCTCCGAGTTCAAAAACCCGCGCCTCGATGCGCCTGTTGGACTCTTGCCCGGGCGGAGTCCACAGCCGCGATCGTTTCCCAGATCTGCGGACCGGCTCCACACTCGCATCCTGGAGCACGCCCGCGCGGTGTGGGAGGCGGAGCCGACGCTGGAGAACGTCTCCGTACTGGCCGGCGCGACCTCGGCGTTGGCGTGCTCCTCGCCCGCACGGAACCGCTTTCGCCGGCGGACACTTTCCACCTGGAGTTCGGCTTCCGTCACACGCTCGCTCGCCTCGCCGCGGCCCTCACCGACATCGGGATGCCCGAGGATCAGGTCGGCCGCCTTCTGGAGCCGCTGGAGCAGTCTCTCCCCGGGGGCGCGGGGGACCGCTGCGAACAGGCCGACGGCGTGGATGCCGAGGACGACGACGGGGTGGTCGTAGCCGAACGGCTGGCCGACGAGGCCTTCGGGTTGGCGGAGCTCGGCCACGGCTGCGACGCGAAGAGCCGCCTGGACCAGGCCTTGTCCCTGGCCTGCGCGGGGGAGGCGGAAGGCGCGGAAGACCTCCTCCGCCGGCACGTGGTTCCCACGGACCGCAGCAAGAAGGCGGAATGGCGGCGTGCGGACTGGCTGGCCCGGATCGCCGTGGCCGCGGGGCTCGCGGACCGCGAGACGCAGAGGTCGGGCGAGCTGCTCCTCCCGCTCCTCGAGGACTTGCGCGCCGGCAGGAGGTCGCCCCAGGCGATGTGCACCCTGCTGGGCCGCTTCGCCGACCTCCTTCCTGCCGTGGCCGTGGCCGAGGTCGAGGTCGAGGTCGATGGCGAGCTCCCGTACGGCCCGCTCCTCCACGAGGTGAAGGACGCTGGTCTCGACTACGCGGACCGGAAGGATCCGAAGACCTGGCAGCCCGAAACGGTCCTGGTCCTCACGCCTGACGCACGCGCCGACGAGCAACCGGCCAGGCGGTTCCTCGACCTGAGCCTGACCACCGCGGGCTGGTACCACGCCCTTCGCGTCCTGCCCCGGGTCGAGCCCGAAGCGGTTGCCCACGCCCGGGACATCGCGGTCGTCCAATCCCCTACTGCGGGAGGCACGCAGCAGGGCGGGAGCCCACACCTCTCACCACGCACGAGGTCGTCAGTCGGCGAAGGCGACACGGGCCAAGGAGCCGGCGGCCCGGGGGCTCTCAGGCCGGCCCCGCAGTCCGTGAACGCAGAACTACCGTGGGATCTCTGCATCAGGACGTCAGAACAGGGCTGCGAGAAGAGTCGTCACGCCACGTTGGATCGCCTCCACGTCGGTGGCGACGGACGCCGTCGCGTGCACGCCGGGTGCGATGTAGCCGAGCCACCGCTGGATGCTGTTCCAACGAGGTTCGTCACGGTCGAGCTCCGCCTCGACCCGCTCGGCAGCCGCAACAAGCTCCGCTCCGTCCTCGTACTGTTCCTCGTTCTCACGGAGGTCGCCGACCAGCAGGCTTGCCGCTCTGCGCAGCTCCGCAACCGCGGCCGCGTACTCGGGTGGGGCCTGAGCGCCGGTCGCCGTGGACTGACCTACGGCGACCGTGCTCTGCTCGATCCGCACGTCGCGACCCGCCTGAATGCCGCTGACGTGGCTTACGCCGTGCTCCGACATGCCATTACCCCGATTTCACGGGCTGAGGGATTCCGCCCCGTCCGGCGCCACTGCCGGACCCGACCTTGACACTGGAACGGGTGACAGAGATGTCGCGCCCTGCGAACAGACCGGAGTTGTAGATGGTGGTCTGCCTCTGGATCAGTTCGTGGGAATCTATGTTGTGCCCCTCCAGGAACTGAGCCAGGGCGTCCAGCACGCGGTGCTCGACGGTCTTGGCGTACAGCTCTCGGTCGAGCATCTGGAAGTAGCGGTAGTAGAGCTGGCTGCTCGCTGCCTCCCTGACACTGAACTCGGCGCCGTAATTGAAGGAGTTTACGCGGATCCGACGCGCCTGGCGCCGTTGCTCACTCCCTTGAGAGAGCCGTGCGGAAATATCGCCGAGCAAAGCGAGCGGAGCAATGACCAGCTGCAGCGGGGCGCGAAGTGCAGCCAGACCCAAGAGCGAGAACCACTGACGAAGGGTGGGGGAGTTCAGCCTCAAGTCAACGGCCCGGTACTTCTCGTTCACGGGCGTGAGGAGGCAACTGTTGCCCTCAATGAACGCTATCTCGTTGTGGGGCTGCAGTGCGCATCTCAAGAACAAGGTGCTGACCAGCTCGCCGCCCCAGCCGGTGACGCGGATCGCCAGATAGGGCCGTGCACGGGCCGTGCCGACTTCACGCAGCTCACGCAAGAGAGTCTTCGAGACATGAGCCGCGGGCGGCCCTGCCGGATTTCGTAGCACCTCGGAACGTGTTCGATTGTCGATTCCGAAGAGCAAGTCCCCGCCGTTTATCAGAAGCACCTCGGCAATTTCCATTCCGGGTAGCCGGAGAGCGGCGACACGGGCCGTTATGTGTTCGTTGAGATCGTGGATGGTGAACGGGACGATCTGTTTGCCCGTCTCGGGCCGTGCGGTGTTCAACGCGAACGACCAACTGCTGTAGGTGCCACCGTGTCCGACGAAGGGGTCGAATCCCGAGGAAATCATCACGTTGCCACGGTCCCGGAGTTCAATCGCTTCGATCCGTTCGGCGTCCTTTCTGTTCCGGGGTCGCGGAGCGTTTCTGGGGTTGAAATTTTCCCGCTTCAGCTGTCGAGATATCACCCTGTAATGCGTGTCGAACATTTCGACAGCCACGATGATCCAAGCGATGAAATAGCCCAGGAGCAGAGACACTCCGTAGGCGGACGGCAGAACGACGTATTTGGATGATTGGTACACCAGCACGCCCAACGCAATGAGCAGGACAACCAGGAGGAGCGAGAGTGCGATGTCCCGGCGCCGCTGCCGACGGTGCGCAGCCAAGGCGTGCCTCAGAACGCAGGCGAGGTCCATGCCGGGCGAGGAGGCTGCAGCGCGGCGAGGTTGGTTCAGGACCAGCGAAACGGCTTCGCGGGCGAGCGCACTGTCGGTGTGCATCGCCGCGCACAGGTACCGGGTCACGTCGTAGGTGAACCAGGACGACGCTCCTGCCGTATGTGACGGAGGAACAGGTGGACCACTGCCGTAAGGTCCCTGGGCGTGCGGATCGATGGAGGGTTTCATGATGACTGCCCCAGCGATGTGAAAGAAATGGATCCTCGGCGACGACGACCTGGCGTGGTGCGATGTGCGACGGTCCGATGGTCGTGGACCGAGGGGGCGGCCTGAACTCATGGGTAGTCAAAAATTTGACGACGGAGCCAGGCAGGGTTCCCTACATTTCCCAGAGGTGGTTCATTTTACTCCGTTCCGCAGAGGCCGGCATCCTTGTTGGCCGTGATGGAAGCCGCTGCGGGATTCTGAAATACGTTGAACTTTCTATGATGTTGGCGTCGTCCGTCCGGTGCGGAGTCGGCGAGTTCTCCACCCAAGCCTCCCACCGCAGGTTGGTCCCAAGTGCCGGTCCTGGCCCGGGTCGAGCCGGGCAGCCGGTAGCCCGTCCTTGTACCCGCCGCCTGGTCTGCGTAGAGGCTGGTCGTCCCTGCGCTCTGGTTTGTTCGAGCCGGCATCCCCTTTGGGTTCGCCGTCGAGCCGTCGAGCCGTCGAGGTTCACGAATGCAGTTGCGGGCGGAGGCGGCCGCGCGTTTGACCTCACCTCCGGAGGCGCCGGTGACCGCAGCGCCGGTGACCGTGGCGCCCGTGCTCGTAGCGGCTGTTCCCGTTGTCGAGACGGGGTCGGTCGAAGGAACGGCGGAAGCGGGACGGGAACGGCTCGCGGAGTTCCGCGACGCCACCGTGCTCGTGCCCTGGACCAGCACGGTGGCCTGTGGACCGCCGAGTTCGGTGGTCTGGACTGGATCTGTGGCTTTACCGACGAAGCGTCCCGGGCTGGTCCAGGCATGAGCACCCCTTCCGGAGCCTTACCCCCTTTCAGCGGCTACGACTGGGACGCCGGGCTGATCGCCGTGAACTCTGACGAAGTCGCGGTCCTCTGGAACTTCCTGAACACGTGACCCGACCCCGCCTACCGGAAGACCGAGTGCTCAGTGCTCACTAGGGCGCTGACCGCATACCTTCGCCGGATTGGGCGGGTGTGGGGCCATTAATGCCGGCTACCTGGCCGAGGCATCCGCATATGCTCGGCTCGTGCAGCCGCTTTCCGATCGCAGCAATCCGTTGATCACGGCGTTCCCAGCCGAGCTTGCAAGCGATGCCGAGGCGGTCCTGGCGGTGATGCCTGGTTCTCGGCACCAGCCGCACGCCTCGTTCTCGGTCGCTGTCGAGGGCCGGCAGGTTGTGATCCCCGGGCGCCTCTACAACAACACGAGCCGCCGGCTGACAGGGTGGCGTCGCTTTCGTCGCGCCAGCAACAGCTTCTGCACTGCCTGTACTCAAGGCACTGCGACGGCATGGTCAGGCAGCGCCACCTGGAGAAGGTCGTTGGTTCCACGGACCCATGGGTCGTCCCCTTCGTCGTGCAGCTGGTTGGCGAGTACGTCTTGGAGATCCTGGTCGTCATCTGCGATGAGCTCCGTGATCTCGCCACGCCCGGCACCTGCGGCCACCTCGCCTACGGGCAGTTCCTCGTGGACAACCCTGCCTTCTTCGCGTGCACTCAACGGCGGGTCGTGAGCTACTGGAACTGCTACTACCGGGGCACCTACGCGAGTTTCCGGGGCTATCCGGGGTGCACGATTCTTGACCTCCTACGGTCCGCTGCCTCCGACAGAGCAGGACATCCCTGGCCCAACCTCGCTCCAGCCGGCGCCAGGGTGGACGGCTACTGCTAGGACCCGGCCGGGCAAGGTCGCCGGGCTGGTCAAGCGGCATCGGCGAGGGGACGTCCGCCCCCAACGGATGCCCTTCTCGCTGCGGATGCGACCGGGCTCGTCACCAACGACCCTGAGTCGAACGGGTGACGGGCCGTACCCTCACCGCCTACCTGCGCCACACCTGGCACACCCGCCCCTGGGCCCTGTTGGTCGCTGAACAGATGTTGCGCAACCTACGCGGAGAACCCGCCCGGCCGACTGCCCCGGCGTCTCGGCGAGTTCTACCCCGTACCGGACATCGGCCTCCCCGAGGCCGACATCCAGCAGTGGCTGCTGCTGGGCGCCGACCACATCAAGCGCACGGGTGACATCCCGTCGCCCGCGGCGGGGCGGGGCGGCTTGAGCTCGCCTCGGACTGCCCTGAGTTCGGCGAGGCGGTTATCTAGCGTTTCCTAGCACAGGAGGACAGGTGAGCCCGCCCGGCGACACACCCCGCGGGACGGCCGGGGCCGCGGCCGCCGCGGCCCCGGAACTCCGTTCAGAAGGCGCTCAGCGCGTCGCGGGTGTTGGTGCGGTACAGGCCGACCTTGGGGTTGGCGACGCTGCCCGGCTTGGAGAGCTGGAGGCTGACGCCGTCCGCGTTCGGCATGTGCTCCTTGTCGGCCAGGATGTTGACCTCGTCGGCCACGGGGCCGGTGCCTCCCGACGGGTTGAGGTTGACGGCCGCGTACGCGGTGGCGCCGGGGTGCAGCGGGTACGCCGGGGCGCCGCCCAGACCACCGGGGGCAGTGGCCTGGAGACCGAGCGCGGCACCCTTGGCGCTGAAGCCGACGGTGGGGAAGTAGTCCAGACCGCAGGAGGTGGAACCGTTGTTGGTCACGGTGATGACGCGGACGGTGGCCGGAGTGCCCGCCGGGGAAGAGACCTTGACGGTCAGGTTCCGCGCCGAGCAGGGGTGGGTGTAGGCGTAGGAGTCACCGGTGGTGTCCCCCGTGCCCTTGCCGCCCGAACCGGCCTTCGCCGGGGTGGCGGCGGCCGTGCCGGTTCCGGTGCCCTTGCCGGCGGACGGGGCGGCGGAGGCGCCCTCCCCGGACGGCGTCACGGTCCCGGTCGAGACCTGCTTGTCCGCGCTCTTGCTCGCGGCGGGGTTCGCGGCCGGCCCGCCGGCGCTGTCCGAGCCGCCGCAGGCGGTCAGGGCCAGAGCGAGACCGGCGGTGGCGGTGGCCAGGGCGGTGGTGCGAAGTCGGTAGGTGCGCATGGGGAACTCTCCGTATCGGTGCGGTCGTCAGACGGAGGCTTTCGCTTTCCGCTTTCCGCCTGACGAGACGTTGGGTGGGACATGGGGCTGCTGTTCCGGTCGGCTGCTGCTGCAGGCGGCCGAGGGCGGCCGGTGGGGCGGGTGGGGACCCTCCCGTTGCGACTGCCGTATCCGACCGCCGATCCGATGGGCGGACCGACGGGCTGATGACGCAACTGTGGGGCCGGTTTTGTTCCAGTGGCGTCTGGGCCGGGATAGTAGGAACCCTGTAACGCTCCCGAGCCCTCTCACCTGGGGGATCGGGCGAGCCTGGAACGGGCTTCCGGGATGAGGGGGAGGGTGGAATGGCCACGGAGACGGAGCGGTTCGCGGAGCTGATGCGCGGGTTCAAGGAGCGCTCGGGGCGCAGCTACGGCACGCTCGCGAAGCGTCTGCACTCCAGCAACTCGACGCTGCACCGCTATTGCAACGGCTCGGCGGTGCCCACGGAGTACGCCCCGGTGGAGCGGTTCGCCCGAGTCTGCGGTGCCTCGGCCGACGAACTGGTCGCACTGCACCGGCAGTGGCTGCTGGCGCTGGTGGAGCGGCGGCGGGGGGTGGCGGAGGGGCAGGCCCCGGGGCCGGCGGCGGCGAACTCCGCGGCGCCGCGGGGCGGTAACGCCACGCCGGAGGTGCCGCCTGGATCGGCGGTGGTGGCTGGGGAGGCTTCGCAGGTCCGGCCGCAGGCGGAGACCGACCCCGCACCGGCCCCGGCGTCCGCGGCCGAGTCCACCCCGGCGCGCGGAACTGCCGCTGCTGAGGCACCTGCCCCGGTGCCCACCCCCGCTCCCGCGCCGGCACCGGCATCGGCGGAGGCCTCCGCCCCTGCGCCTGTACCGGAGGCACCCGCACATGCCCCCGCCGCTCTTATCGAGCCGGGTCGCGCCCGGGCCTCCGTACCGGCGGCCCGACGTCGTCGTCGGCTGCTGCTCGCCGTGGCGGCCGCCGTGGCCACCGCCGCGGTGGGGACCGCCGCCGCCGTCTCCGCCATGGGGGACACGGGTCACGGGGACACGCGCCGCGGCGCCACCCAGCCGTCCTCGCGCGAGCGGGTGGCGGCGGGCCCGGCCTTGCCGTCCGGCGGGTCGTCGTCACCCACGCCCACGCCCACGTCCGATTCCGCACTCCCGTCCAGCCCCGGACCGTCGTCCCCCTCGGCAACGTCCCCGTCGGCGACGTCCGTGTCCACCTCGCCGGCCACCGCCCAGGAGGGGGCCTCTCCCACCGCCCCGTTCACGGTCAACGTCCTGCCCGACAACTGGGACAGCCCCTGCGACCAGTGGTTTGCCCTGGACAAGGCACCCGGCACGGTCCCCCCGCCCCCCGCCGGGCAGGCGACCGAAGGATGGGCCCGGGCCCTGGACGCCGTCCCGGCGGGGCACCTGCGCATGCAGCTGACCGTCCAGGGCACCGAGGACAAGGCCACGGTCCTGCACGCGCTGTACGTCCGTGTCGTGAGCGGCCGCAAGGCTCCCGGCTGGAACGCGTACACCATGGGCTCCGGTTGCGGCGGCACGCTGGTGCCGGCGTCCTTCGCCGTGAACCTGGACGACGCCTCCCCGAGGGCCAGGCCCGTACCCGGCAAGGAGGGCGAGCGGCCGACGCCCTCGACCGACTTCCCGTACAAGGTCTCCGCCACCGACCCCCAGGTGCTGAACGTCGACGCCGCCACACTCGGTCAGGACGTCAGCTGGTACCTGGAGCTGGCCTGGAGCAGTGGCGACCGCAAGGGCACCACCCGCATCGACGACCACGGCCGCCCGTTCCGCACGGTCGCCCAGAACACCGGCCACAGCTACTGGTACAACGAGAACAACAACGCCTGGCTCCCGTACACGGAATGACCCCTCACAGCCCGGCCAGCTGCAGGCGAACGCCTCCTGCTCCCCGCGCACGCGGGCATGACCTCACACGACCTCAGCTCATCCGGGCGAGCACGAGGGGCGGGAACCCGCTCCGCTGTTGTTGCCATGGCTGGAGACACCCTCCACGACCGAGGACGCGGAACGCCTCCGGCGGAGGGCGCGACGTCCAGGGCGTGTGCGAGGTCCGCAGCCGGCTGATTTCATCGCGTCGTCGTCCGGGCATCCTCGGCTGCCTGTGAGCGGCCGCGGTTTGGCCGGATCTCGGCGTTTCGCCTGGTCAACCGGGAGGGGTGGCCCTGCCAGGCCTGTCCGCGGCTGACCGTACAGTGTGACGCCCATGTGGACGTCCACATGGGCGACACGGCTTCGGGGGGAACAAAGTGCTCAACTCCGCGCGTTCGCGCGCAAGCTCCAGATCCGCGAGACGGCTGCTGATACCCACTCTGCTGGCGGCGCTGCTGGCGCCCGTCATCCCGGCCGGGAACGCGTTCGCCGCGGCGCCGCCGGCCACCGCTCCCACGAGCGTGGCAACCGCGTCCATACCCGTACCCGTACCCGCACCCGCCTCGCAGGCTGAACCGGTGCAGCAGCGCCGTGCGAGCCCGGTCCGCGCGGACAAGGCCGCTGAGCGGGGGCCGGTCCCGGCAGGTTCGGCCGCCGAACCCTGCGCACCGCTCGCGCTCGCGCCCCTCGGCGATCCGGGCAGCGCGGTCGGCAGCGCCACCATCGAGCCCGAGGGCAAGGCCTGCTTTACGGTCGTCGTGACGAAGCCGGGCATGCACCGGCTCCTCGACTCCGACCAGGAGGCCGTCACTTCACTCACCTCCGGCGGGAAGCGGGTCGGCTGCGGGGACCCTAGGGACGGCACCTGGTGCCAGCTCGCGGCCGGAACGTACACGCTCTCGGTCGGCAACAGTTCCTGGGTGCCCATGGAAATCCGGGTCGCCGTCGTCCCGCTGATGGCCGCTTCCGGATGTCCGGCCGTCGTCGGTACCGGCTACGACTCCGCCCCGGCCACGGGGCTCGCCGTGGACCGGGTGGGCATCGTCTGTCATGCGTTCACCGCTGCCCCAGGTGAGCGGATCACGGCCGACTTCGGGCTCGCCGAGTACGGAGAGTTCATCCACTGGATCACGGACGGCACCGGCAAGCGCATCTGCGACAGTGCCGACTGTGTCCTGCCCGCTGGGGTGGGCGGCTACCGCGTCCTGGCCGAGGTTCGTGAGCCCAGAGAAGGTTTCCCCGCCGCGTACACCCTGAAGGTCCGGCGCCTGTCGAACCCCGCGGGCTGCGTGCCCGTCGCCATGACCGCGTACGGATCCGCTCCCGCGCAGGCCGCCCCCCAGACCGGTTGCAGGACGTTCACCCCGGCCGCGACCGGCCGCTACGACGCGGACGCCATCGATGCGGACGGCAGGATCTCCCACATCACCGTGTACGCGGCGGACGGCTCCACCGTCTGCGCGAACGGCCAGGACTGCCCGCTCGCCGCCGGCGCCCCGTACACGCTGGTCACCGACGTCGCCGTACGCATCCTGTCCCGTACTGGGACGACGGGCTGCGAGAGCGGGGTCACGCTCGCGCGCGACCACAAGGGCACGCTCGCCTCGTCCAGTGAGGTCGACTGCCTGAACCTGCCGCTACCCCAAGGTGCCCACGTCGCCGTCCTGTCCGACAACGACGGCCACGACGAGGAAATCACCGTCCTCGACGCCAAGGGGGCCGCCTTCTGCGCGAACACACTGGATGACGGCACCTGCGTCCTGGGCGGCACCGCCCCGTACCGCGCCCTCGTCTCCAAGATCTACCCGTCCGACAAGGCCAGCGTCTACCACCTCGTCGTCCACCGCACGGACGCGCCGAGCGCCTGCCGCACCTTCCTGCCCGGCGACTTCACGGGGAAGCCGGCCCGGATGAGCGTGAAGACCAGCACGGAGGTCTTCGCCGACTGCCTGACCATTCCCGCCAACAGCCACTCCGCGCACGAGCTGATCCAGATTCAGCGGGTCTCGGGCGACTCGGACGCCCATGTCGACGTCCTCGACGAGAAGGGCAAGCCGGTCTGCTCCATCAGCGCGTCCTACGGCACCTTCTCCACCTGTGCGCTGACGGCCAAGGCCTCGCACACCGTCCTGGTCCGGGGCCAGAACGTGCCCGCCGAGTTCGCCCTGACCCGCCTCGACGTCACTGCCACCGCGCGCGGCTGCGTCCCGACCGCCACCACGGCGGTGGGCGGCCCGTCCACCGGAGGCGTGCCGGCCAAGCCGGGGACGTTCCTGTGCCACCAGGTGACCACGGCCGACGCTGCCGACACCCTGCACCTGAACGTCCGTGACGCGCAGGGCTCTGCCCGGCTCATCGGGTACACGGCGAACGGCGACGGAGTCTGCGACTACTTCAGCTCAGGCTGCGCCGTCACCGGCTCCACCCGCTATCAGGTCCTCATCCAGGTCCCGGAGGGCAAGACCGCCGCACCGGCCTACCGGCTGGACGCACTGCGCATCGGCACGGCGGCCGGCCCGGCCCCCGAGTGCGTCAAGGTCCCGAACGTCAGCTACGGGTTCGGGCCGCTGACCGCCACCCTCAGCGAGCAGAAGACGGCGATCTGCGCCGTACTCCCGACGGCCACGGACGACTATTTCACCCTGCGGTTCACGCCTGCCGGGCCCGTCGATCAGACGCCGACACCCTGGATGTACGACCGGTCGACCCTGAAGGACGGCTGTGAGGGGCACACCTGCACCCTCCCGAACGTCTCCCCGAGGGGACCCCGGCCCAGCACGCTGGTGATCGGTCTGCCGGAGAAGCCCGCACAGGCCTCCACGGTGGTACGGGTCGACGCGACGTGCGCCATGTACCTCTGCGGTCCCGACGAGCGGACCGTCGCCACGGTGGGTCCGTCCACGGTCGGCCGGGGCAAGGTCACCATGACCGTCACGGGCAGCGCACTGCGCGAGGACGGCGCGGTCCAGTTGACCAGCGGCAGCTTCCAGGTCCGCTCGACGAACACCTCCGTCACTCCCGACAGGCGTCGCATGACGGTCGTCATGGACCTGACGAAGGCCCCGCTCGGTCCGATGTCCGTGAGCGTGTTCGCGCACGGCATGCAGTACGGCATGGGCTCGGTGACCGTAGTCGCTCCGATCCGCTCCACCGCCGCCCCCACCGTCACCGGCACTGCGGTCGTCGGTGGCACGGTGACGGCGACGACCGGCACCTGGTCGCCCGTCGCCGACTCCTACGCCTACCAGTGGCAGGCGGACGGAGCCGCGATCGCCGGTGCCACGACCGCCTCGTACACCCTGCCGGCGGCGCTTCAGGGCAAGCAGCTCACCCTGGTCGTGACCGCACGCAAGGCCGGGCACCCGGCGGCGAAGGCCACCAGCGCGGCCGTGCTCGTCAAGGGAGCCGCGCCCAAGGCGACGAAGGCCCCCTCGGTCACGGGAACGGCCAAGGTCGGCAGTGTGCTGACCGCGAGCCGCGGGACGTGGACCCCGGCACCCACCTCGTACGCCTACCGGTGGTACGCGGACGGGAAGCTGATCACCGGTGCGACCGGGACCACGTTCACCTTGACCAGTGCCCAGCTCGGAAAGCGGATCACCCTGAGGGTGACGGCCTACCGGACCGGCCACATGTCCGGCACCGCGTCGAGCCTTGCCACCGGGGCGGTCGCGGGCTGACCTGCCCGCTCAACGGAAAAGCCCCTGGGGCGGCCGGATGGCCGCACCGGGGGCTTTTCCGTCGAGACATCCTCAGGCCGCCGCCCCCGCGGCCCGGATGGAGGGTTCGTCTGCGCGGAGCTCGGCCGCCCTTCTACGCTCGCCGGGCTGCGCCGAGGGGGAGAAGACGCGTGATGACCGGGATCGCGACACCACCGGAGGCGGCCCCGCCGGACACGGAGGTTCCCCTCCCGCCCTTCAGCCGGCCTCTCGCGAACACACGTGCGACTGAACGCGGTCACCACCGCGACGCGACTGCCAACGTTCTTACGGATGGATCAGGACCAGGTACTCCGGAAGACCTGGCCGCCTCGGTTCAGGTTGTACACCCGCGTGTCTCCTACATCGTGGAGCCCGTCCACAGCCTGAGCCAGGCTCTCCAGCCGGACCGGATCAAATTCTCCGGTCTCCACCAGCACGTCCAGCCGGTCGCACCAGATCGCCCAGAACGTGCGGGCCGAGGCCGTATTCGAAGGGACGTCCCACCGCGCACCCGACAGCAGAGCGGCCAAGGCCGCGGGCCCGCTGATGGAGCCATCCCGGGCCAGAGCAGATGTCAACACCTCGAACGTCAAAATGCCCCCTCTGGTGTGGCCTTGGTTCTCAGAACCCGTCACCCCATCCGAAAGTGACGTTGTACGCGCGCTGGAGTGCGTGTCGGCCGTGGTCCCCGTCGGCGTAGGCCCATGCGAGGACTGCGGAGAACCAGAGCAGAAAGACTCCGCCGACGATGCCCAGAGCGACCAGCTTCCCGTTCCAGCTGAGCAGGACCAGGGCGATGGTCACGATTGCCACGCCGAGGTGGGCTCCCCGCGAGTCGAGCGACGCAGCCTTGCGTGCCTCTCTGCGTTCGGCCCGTTCTGCGGCGAAGCGCTCCTCTCGAACAAACTGCGGTTCGTTCTCGTCGAAGTTCATCTCATCCCCCTGGTCCTGAAGCTACATGGACCCGGTCTACGTCGGCAGAGGAGCACCACGGGGATATGGATCAGGTACTCATCGCAGAGTGACCCCGCCTCGGGCACGGCTCTACGCGGGTGCGTAGGGTCCCGTTGCTGCTCGGAGGGTTTGAAGGGCGGCTAGCCGGTGAACGAAGCGGATGGCCAGGAGGGCGGCCACGAGCGACAGCGCACCTTGTACTGCGGCGGCGGTGCCCGTCGCGGAGAGGCCGGCCGCGTCGTTGGCGCTCTCGTACACGGCTCCGTATACGCGGTCGGCGAGGAGGGACAGGAGCCACATCAGCCACCACCAGGTGATGAAGGAGGTCGAGGTGGGCTGGTCGGCGCCGTTGGGTGCGAGTTGGCGGCTCGCGTGCCAGGTCTCTCTGGCGACGCGGACGGGGATGACCAGGTTTCCGAAGGGGATGAACCAGCCGCCGATGGCCCAGCCGCTCGCCCGGGTTGCCGTGTCGGGCCTGAAGACCTTGGCGGTCTTGTGGGCGAGGTAGAACCAGGTGATGAAGACGGCCGCCGTAGCCAGGAGGAGCGGAGTCTGCACGAGGGCGGCCAAGGCCATGAGCGCGTCCGGCAGGGTGAAGCTGTCCGCGGTGCCCGCGTCGGGATACTCACCGCTGTCCAGTACTGAGCGGACGTAGAGGCCGATGCCGATGAGGGACAGGGCGTACGCGGCGGAGACCGAGAGCAGCACGATCGTGGCGATGGACAGTCCGCGAGGCGGTCGGGGCGTCACGGGCGGAGGGTTCCAACCCGGTTGCGGATACCCAGGGATCGGCTGGTGTGCGGGGCCTGCGGCCGGGTCCGCGGGCGGTGGTGAGTCGGGCGGGCTGAAGGACATGAAGAGCTACCCCCACGGGAAACTGAACGTCTGACCTGAGAAGAAGAAGAGGGCCGGCTGAGGCGCGGGCATCCTCGGCGGCGGCCCTCGCACTGCCGCGGGGATAGCGGACGGGTTTCCCCGTCCTGCCGGCCCGTCGGGTCCGGGGTCGCACCTCCCCATGGGGAGGTGCGACCCCGGACCGGTACTGCGGGGCCGGTTTTCCTACAGGGTGCCGGTGATGGTGATGTTGCCGGTGTTGCCCTTGATGCCGGTCAGAGGCACCGGTGTGGTCGGCGCCCAGGTCTTGTTTGCGTGGCGGATGGTGTGCAGAGGCTGGTTGGCGGTGGTGACGACCGCGACATGCAGCTCACCGTCGACGTGGGTGGCGCTGACGGAGCGGGTGGTGATCGAGCCGAAGACGCCGGTCAGGGAGGTGAAGGGGTCCCAGGTGCCGTTGGCCTTGCGCATGGCGTGGTACTGGTTGGCGCCGCTGTCGGTGGAGGTGACGATGTGGGCGTCTTCGCCGACGCCGGCCATCGCGATGTAGTTGATGGGACCGGTCGCGTTGGCGGCCTGCGCGACGTCACCCCACTTGCTCCAGTTGCCTGCGGTGTTGCGGATGGTGTGGAAGGCCTTGCCGCCGCTGACGGCCGCGACCTGGAGCTGGCCGGCGACGCTGGCGGTGGCGACGGCGCTCACGGTGCCGATCGGGCCTGCGGCGGCTGCGACCTCGCCGAACTGGGTCCAGTTGCCGTCGGCCTTGCGCATGGTGTGGAAGACCTTGCCGCCCGCGACGGCCAGGACGTGGAGGTCGTTGCCGATGGAGACGGTGGAGACGTCGGTGATGTCGGCCGGGGTGCTGACGACCGTGTTGATGTCGCCGAAGTCGGTCCAGGTCCCGTCGATGGAGCGGACGGTGTGGTACAGGTGGCCGGCGTTGGCATCGATGCCACCCACCGCGATGACATGGGTGTCACTGCCGACGCCACCGGCGGTCACGGCGGCGTTCTTGATGGCCCCGATCTCACTGGCCCTGGACTCGATGTCGGTGAACGCCGTCCAGGACCCGTCCGAGAGCCGCATCCCCTGGTAGATGCCCACACCGGTCTGGATGACGGTGCCCGTCTTCCAGCCGTTCGTCTGAGCCAGGATCTCCTGCTTCACCCAGCCCACGAGGTCGTCCGTACGCGAGGCGATTGCACCGGTGCGGGTTTCCGTGGCGGGGGTGCCCAGGCAGCCGCCCTGCCAGGACCGGCTGCTGATGCCGACCAGCTCGCCCGCGCTGTTGACCAGCGGGCCGCCGGAGTCGCCCTGGCAGATGGCGTCGGTACCCTTGCTGGCGATAGCGAGGGTGGTGGTGTCGGCGGAGGTGGCGCTGTACGCGGCGGTGTGAACCTTCCCGGGCACCCAGTCGGCCTTCGTCCGGCCGAACCCGGCGGCAGTCAGCGCAGCATTCACGGCGGGCTGCGCAGCGGCGAGCTTGATGGGGGTGATGCTGCTGCTCGTAACGGGCCGGGACAGCTTCGCGAGCACGACATCGCGGTTGCCGTGGGGCACGATGCTGACGACATCGAACGTACTGGTGCTCACACCGATCTTGGCTGTGGTCTTCAGCTCCGGCTTCCCCGCCACGACCGCCGCACCGGAAGTCTTCGCGAAGCAGCTGGTCGCACTCAGAACCCAGCTCGCGTCGACGAGCACGGCCGAGCAGGCACGACTCTTGGCTTCGTCTCCGATGCTGAGCCTGACGACATTGGTGTACTGCCCGGCGGCGGCGGGGGTGCCGATGGCGGCCAGGGCGGCGCCAGAGGGTGTGAGAGCGGTGGCGCCTGCGATGGTCAGGGCGGCCGCGATCCAGCGGGTGCGCGGACGTATGTGCGTCATGGTCTTCCTAGCGTCGTTCTTCGAGAAGTGCGGGCGGCAGACCTCTGCGGCCGTGGTGCCGCAGGGGGCCTGATGGCCTGGGTCAGCCGGTAACGCGAAGCTCGACCAGGACGCTTTGGGCACCGCCGATCAGGCCCTCACCAACGCTCTGGTAACCGTCCTCGGCGACGTTGACGGTGGAGGTGGCGCTTCCGGCGCGCAGGTCGGCGCTCACCGGGTGGTCATCGGCGTCGATGCCGAAGACGCGTGCGAGCTCGAGAGTGAGGTACCCGGTGGAGGCGTGCGCGGTGAAGCAGTACGTCCCCTTCCGGTTTGCCGTCTCATCCGCGTAGGAGTGCACGCGGATCTGCTCCTTGGCGTTGTCGCACTCGGCAAGGAGGATCAGTCCGTCGCCGCGGATCAGCTTGATTCCCTCAGTGGCAAGGATCTGTTCGGCGTTGGGGTAGGAGAAGTCCTCGACCGCGAAGGGCATCGGGGGCTCGGCAGCTGCCGGTACGGCGGCAGGTGTGCTGGCCGATGCGGTGGCGGTGTAGGCGCCGAAGGCGGCGAGCACGGAGAAGAGCACCGTGGCGAGGGTCAGTTTGCGGGCGCGGGTGAGCACCGGGCGGGGTCCTTCCGAAGGCGGCCCCAAAGGCGGCCGCGAACAAATCGGGCGATTGGGGCTGGAGCCCAACGCCTAAACACCAAGTAAAGATGCAATAGCAAAAATCGCTTCGATCTGAACCATTGTCAATCAAGTTTAAAGTGACGATGATCACCAGGCTCGGGTGAGATTCAATGTGGACATCTATGCGGATTCATGGACCATCAGTGCAGTTCAAGCACGGTGCCGAGAGCCCAGCCTGAAAGACCTTCAGACCGTATGGCAGGATTCCCGCACCGGGTGAGGCCTCCCTGGTGGGCACATGTGGCGGGAATGGAACTCTCCTTGTCTCATTCCCATTCGCTATTACTGCCCGTTCTGGCGTGACGTGAGAACGCCGTGCCCCTGCCTGAGATGACCACCCGTGCGCCGAGTGCCCGGATGATGAGACGAGTTGACTTTGATACGAACACTGCCCCGCCGCAGACCGCCCGGAAGGGCGCGCGGCGTGATGCGGGCCTGGGGCCGCTGCACGCTGCCGCTCGCGCTGGTCGCAGGGCTTCTGGGCGCCGCCCCCGTGGCCGCGGCAGCCGAGGCCCCTGCCGGTGACCTGCCTGGCTATGTGATCCCCCCGACCGAGCGCGGCCGGGTCGTCGACTTCTGGAAGGCCGGTAGCCCTGGGGTCAAGGCCGCGGCGGAAGTTGCCCTGACCGGCACGGATGCCCAGGTGAAGGCCTTCCTCGAGCAGGTTGCGACCATTGCCTTCCAGGAGGACCGGCTGGCCGTCGCGCAGGTAGCCAGCATGGGCGGGTCGGGCACACAGGACGCAGCCAGCAAGGCGCTCGCAGCCAACACGCCTGCCGCGATGAAGGCCTTCCTGGACGAGGGCTGGAAGGCCCCTTACGAGCAGGACCAGAGGGTCAAGGTCGCCCAGATCATTTCCAACGCGACCCCCAACGTGAAGGCAAAGGGCGCCGCCGCCCTCCAGAACGGAACACCGGCGGTCATCAAGGCGTTCCTTGATGAGGGGCAGTACACCGAGCGGGACCAGGACGAACGGATCCAGCTCGCCCAGATCCTGAGCATCGGCGGACCCAACATCCGCGACGCCGGCAGACTCGCCCTGCGCGGGACCGCCGACGACATCCGCGACTTCCTCGACGTCGGACAGCACGTGGCCCGGGCCCGGGACCAGGAACACGCCACCATCGCCCAGCTCCTCGAGCAGGTGAAGGAGTCCGGCCGACAGGCCGCCGCGGAGACCGAAGCAGCCAAGGAATCCTCCGCCCGCGCCGTCAAGTCCGCCCAGGACGCGAAGGACGCCGCCCAACTGGCCGCGAAGGAAACCGAAGAGGCACGCACCGATTCCGTACGCGCAGCCGCCGCTGCCGGCCGCGCGGCAGAAGCAACCCGCGGGGCCGCCGCTGCAGCCCAGAAGGCCATCGGCTCCGCACGCGCGGCCGCCGGCGCTGCCCGACTCGCCTCGAACGCCGCCGCGCAGGCCGCCGACGCGGCTGCCAGCGCGGGCAGGGCTGCCACGCGCGCACGCAACGCCGCGGCGGACGCGGCAACCGACGCGACCAAGGCAGGCGATGCCCGCCTGGCCGCCGAGGAAGCCCGCGCCGCAGTGAAGGCCGTCCGCGAGGTGGCAAAGGTCGCCGAGCAGGCCGAGCGCTCCGCGAACGCCGCCGGTGACGCCGCAGAGGCGGCCATCGGCGCCGGAGAGAACGCCCTCATCTCCGCAGACGCCGCCACCTCCGCGAGCGACTCCGCGGACAGGGCCGGCGTGAGTTCCGCACAGGCCCGCACCGCCGCCGCGGAGGCCCGCCGCCACGCGAACGAGGCCAAGCGCGCCGCCGGAGAAGCCGCACGCCTGGCCCGCAAGGCAGCCACCGCCGCCCGCGAAGCACGCGACGCCGCGAACTCGGCCGCCGACCACGCGGAGAAAGCCGCCATCGCGGCCGATGAAGCAGCCAAGCACGCAGGCGAAGCGGCCATAGCCGCGGCCCAGTCCACTGCCCATGCGAAGGCGGCCACGGACGCCGCCATCGCCGCGTCAGCGGCAGTAGACAAGATCAAGAACGTCTACGTGATCGCACGCGAGATCGAGGCCGAGGAACTCCTGGGCCGCACCAACGCCGGGCTCGCCAAGGCACGCGACCTCAAGACACGCGAAGACGAGCAGAAGGCTGCCGCAGCCCAGAGGGCCCAGCAGTCCACGGCCCTGGAAGCCGAAGCCAAGCAGCTGGCCACGGACGCAGCCAAGCCCGACGCCGACGTCAAGGCGATCGCCGTCCGGGCCCGCAAGGCCGCACTGCAGACGGCGAAGATCCGCGGCGACTGGAGCAAGGTCGCAGCCGAAATCGCCCTCGCCGGCAACGACACCGAGATCACCGCCTACATCCGCACCGGATGGACCAAAGCCGACCAGCAGGACCAGCGCACCCAGGTCGAGTACCTGGCCTGGGAGAGCCCTCTTGCGCCGGTCCGTACAGCCGCCGAGCAGGCCCTCAAGGGCGACGCCGCAGCCGTGACCGCCTTCCTGACCACCGGCCAGTACCAGGCCGGAAAGGAAGAATTCCGCGTCCACATCGCCCAGCTCATCGCTGACGCCGGCCCCAACACCACCGAAGCCGGCAACGCAGCCCTGGCCTCCGGCAACCTCGACAAGTACATCGCCTTCATCCGCACCGGATACGACGCCGCCCGCATCCAGGACGAGCGCATCCGTTCAGCCCAACTCGTCGACAGCGGCGGACCCGAACTCAAATCCGCCGCCCGCATCGCCCTCGACGGCCCCACCGACAAACTCCACACCTTCATCCAAGCCGGCCAGCACGCCGCACAGCGCGCAGACCTCCTCTCGCTCACCCACCAACAACGCGTCCAGCAACTCATTGCCGAAGGCGCCCGCATCGCAGCCACCGCACAACAGGACGCCGCAGAAGCCAACGAAGTAGCCGCCATCGCACGCAAGGCCGAAGCCGAAGCCAAGGGCTACGCCCTGCAGGCCTCAGACTCAGCCGCTGATGCCAACCGGTACAAGGAACAGGCCGCCAAGTCCGCCAAGGACGCCGAAGCCTCCGCCGCCAAAGCCGCCGCATCCGCGAAGACAGCCCGCGCGGCCGCAAGCCAAGCCATCCAGTCCGCCCAGAACGCCTCAACGTCCGCAGCAGACGCAAGCATTTCAGCCAGATCTGCCCGTTCGTCTGCAGAGACGGCGTGGGCATCGGCGGCAAAGGCTCGTGAGAACTATCTCGCCGCGAACAACGATGCTGTGGCGGCAGGCAAGGTCGCCGAAGCAGCCTTCGTAGAAGCTCGCGAGCATCAGGCCGACCTTTGGGCCGAAGCCCGCCGGAAGGCCAACGAGCCCGGTCCTCAGGCCCGCCATCTGTACAAATGCAATATTGCTGGCCTGGGGTGCAAGCCTGAACAGCAAGGTGCTGTCGAATGCTGGAAGAAGGGGCCAGGTTGCATGCTCTTCTTCGAGATAGCCGACAATCTCGGCCCCTTGACCGAAAAAATTGTGCAACAAGGTCTCGGTCTTAGTAACTTCTACAACTGTTTCGAGAAGAGAGATCTCCAAGCGTGTCTTGATCTCGCCGCAGACACGTCAATGTCGAATAAGATGCGAATTGCCCGCTACATGGCAGGGCGTCTAGCTGACGCCCTCAGGGTGGGGTGTGAGTGCTTCCCCGCGGGCACCAAGGTACTCATGGGGGATGGCTCCACTCGAAACATTGAAGAAATCCAGGAAGGTGACGAAGTAACTGCTGGGGACCCTCTGTCGGGGGCTACGGCTCCCAAGAAGGTAACTCAGAAGATCGTCACAGAGAAGGATAGGCGGTTCAACGAGCTCACGATAGAGACATCGGCGGGTTCTGCGAATCTAACAGCGACCTTCGAACACCCCTTCTGGAGCCGCTCGTCTATGCAGTGGCTTGCGGCTCGTGAGCTTCTACCAGGCGATGATCTCGTAACCAGTAGCGGTGGAGCGGCGCGCATAACGGCAAACCGCACTTACGATCAGCATGTACGGACATACAACCTGAGCGTGGCTGACCTGCATACCTATTATGTACTGGCCGGCAACACGCCGATTCTGGTACATAACAGTCAGTGCCTGTTCCCTAATCAAATGCCGGATAAACTTGCTGCGGAGCTCGCGGTGGCTGAGAGGTTCGGAGTCGCACCCGTCAGGCCCGGATCTCCTGAATTCGATGCTGTCATTGATACCGGACAGATAAAATGGGCAGTCCTGGAGGATGGAAGTCTGGTGGTCGTGCCAAAATTCGTGCAGGGTCAAGAAATCCATCATTCCGTTTTGAGTAGGGGAGCACCGGTTCGGGCGGCTGGTGAGGCTAGTGTTGCGGGCTCTGCGCGGGACGGCTACTTTGGTTTGGAAATTAACAACCATAGTGGCCATTTCCGGCCTTCGATTGAAAGCCTCGAAGTCGGCAGGGGTGCATTCTCGGAAGCTGGGGTTGAGTTCTGGTGAGTGGCTTCGAAAGCCTTGTGTCTCTCGATTTGAGATCACTTTCCGATGTGTTGTCTTCACGTAACCCTCCTCAGGGTGATCTTGAGCCGCAGGAGTGGCTGGGTGTCGTCGAGCTAATTACGATGAACATGGCCGATGGTTTCAACACCGATGCAGCCGAGAATTGGGAGACGTATGCGGCGGCATACGCGTACGCTCTTGAAACGGCCGTGGCCTCGGGAGCGATTGACCATCACGAGAGTGTGGTGCGCCGCCTAAATCTCTCCCTTGTCCTTCTACAGAAGGCCCGACCGGACGGCAGGTGGGGAATTCTCGATCCGTATCAATTGATCGAAATCCTTCTCCTGGAGCTTCCCGTGTCGGCCGAGGAGGCTCGGATTCTGTCCGTAGATTGGCGCACTCGAGACATATCCTGCATTCGCTCTATGAGAGCTGCAAAAGATCTTCTTTCTCCCGGGTTGGAGATCTCGCGGCTGATTTCGACAGCAGATTTGGACCCCCGTTTGAAGACGTGGTGGGAAATTCTGCCATCGCTCCCGTGAGTAAGTAGCAAGGAATCTCAAGCGGCGGGAAACTAGCCTCGAAATGTCGTTACGGTCCGTCGGTTCCTCCGTCGGGCCGTTTCGTTTGTTCGGTCTTGGCGATGCCGGTGTGGGGGGCCGTCGACCCGTTGGCGCCGCTCGTCAGTGTGGATGCGACGTGCTCCCAACTGGCCGTGTGTGAATGAGCGAGTTGATGCCGCCCAAGGTTTTGTGGGCGTCGCACGCATCGCAGGGGGTCGCCCGCGGGTCTTCCGCGGCCATGGTTCGGCCTTCCTCGGTGGTGAGGGTCCCCTCCGTCCTACTCTGGATCGCCCAGCAGTCGGGGCGAGTGGGTGGCGACCAAGCATCGGTGGGCTCTGGCGGTGGATCAGGCCGAGCGTGAGGCGCTGCTGAGGTCCGCAGCCGGTTGCCCGAACACGACGCTGGCCTTCGACCGGGCGTCCTGACCCCCTAACATCAGCTTTCGGACCCAGCCTGGCGCGGGGCCCTCCACCAGATTCGATGGAGGGCCCCGCGCTCGTCGGAGTGGTTCGTGGCGGTGGCGGCGGGGAGTACGCCGGCTAGCGGGTCTTGTAGGGCTTGGAGTGCAGTCGGGAGCAGGCGGGGCAGCCGCTGCCCTTAGCGACGCGGTTGCGGACGGAGGCGGTATACCGGTGCCCGCTCACGTCGCAGTGCCAGATCACCGGACGGTTGCTGGTGGCCGTTACCTCGTAGGGGCTCACGGGGTTTCTGGCGTCCCACTGCTGGGCGAGGTGCGGATGGCTGGCGGCGAGGGGGCGAAGGAATGGTCCGCCCGAGCGCAAGCGTGCCCCCCTTTTCGGAGAGCGCTTGGTGTCGGCCCGGTAGCTGTGAAGCATGCTCGACCAGATCCCGTCGACCGCGCTTGCGGTCAGTTCGGCCGCCAGACTCCCGATGTAGCTCTCCGAGTGCATCTCGGGCTCGGGACTGGTGAAGCTGGAGACCTTCTTCCAGGCGGCCTTCCAGGCTTCGTCCTGCCCCAGGACTCCGCAGCCGTGGATGAAGGCGAGCAGCTGCTGCTCGTCGATCGGCGTGGTCTTGCGGGAGATGATCCGGCCGATGGTGCTCAGGGGGAGCGCGTGGCGGTTTCCGCACTCGGCCTGGATCTCACCCCGTGAGGGTGCACCGGCGGCCTCGTAGACGTACTCCAGGGCCAGGCTGAGGTCGCGCCGGTCGCCGATGAGCTCGACCCGCGGGGCGCGGAGGTTGTGCAGGACGTTGCGTTCCTCAATGCGGGCGTCGATCCGCATCCGTTCAAGGGTCGCTGTCATTCCGGGGGAGGCGTCGCAGACCTGTGTGTGCGTTCTCGTTCTTGTTGCGGTGTGGCCGCTGACAGGCTGCCTCTCTGACCTGTGACCCTGCGAGTCGATGAGGCGGTCGGGCATGGGCTGTTTTCGGCGCCAGGGGTTTTTGACCTGTGGTGCAGCAGGTTGGATGAGAGTCCCGCAGACGTATTGAGAATGGCGGTTGCCGCCTTGACTGCGGGGGAGTGGGGAGAAAGCGGCCCTTGCAGGGGCTTGCGGTCGGGTCGAAGTGCGGCGCCGGTGGCATCCTCTGGTGCGCATGCGCGCCAGGGAGCGGGCCGCGAAGCAGACGGGTCTGGTCATCGAGACCCGTGTCCGGTTCGGTTTCATCGCGGCCACCGGCACGTCGGGCGACGGCCGGATGCGCCGGCCGGATCGCGCACCTTCGAACTCGCGGCCCGGCTGCTCGCCGCGCAGGACGCCGACGCGTCCGAAGCGCAGCTTCAGGCGATGGCCGCGGAAGGACTCCAAGAGGCGTACTTCAAGGACAAACGGTGCCCGTGCTCAGGGCGTCCTGGTGGAGTTCACCGACATCGACTACATCGAGGTAAACCTGTAGACCCCGGGGCAGGCTCAGCGGGGCGCGCGCGGCCCCGGCTTCCTGCCGGCAGAGGGGATTGGGCGGGCCCATGAGTCGGGGATGGGGCGTGGGGGCATGATGTCGGGCACCGGGTGCAGCGGCGGTTGGATGACGGCCCGCTCGTCGCCGGTGAGTGCGCGGGCGGTGAAGCCGGCGGCGTGGACGTCGTTGT
Source organism: Streptomyces sp. GL_141 (assembly GCF_057834385.1). Lineage (NCBI taxonomy): Bacteria > Bacillati > Actinomycetota > Actinomycetes > Kitasatosporales > Streptomycetaceae > Streptomyces > Streptomyces sp. GL_141. The sequence continues at coordinate 2,326 of NZ_CM174402.1, read as the reverse complement.
CGGCCGTGAACGTGATGAGGGTGCCGACCGGCTCGGCTGCGGCCTGCTCGATGACACGAAGGAGTTCGTCCGCCCAGTCGATCGGCTGGCCCCTGCGGTCCATGCGCTCCGCGCCGGGCGGGAACTGGAGGATCAGCCCGCCGGGGTGGCCGGTGACATCGAGGTGGAGGCTTCCGTCGGCCGGGGTGACCGCGGTGACCTTGTCGGCCCGGATCCGTACCTTCCCGGCGAGCAGCCAGACCCGCGAGCGGCCTGCCCTCACCACGGCTGCGCCCGCTGCTCGGCGGCCGGGCGAGGGCCGGTGGTGGTGTTCATGGAGCCACGTTCCCAGGGCCGTGCGGTGCGTGGAGGGGAGTTTCGGGAAATGCCCCGCGAACGGGGCACGGGGCCATCCTCGGGGACTCCCGCCCGGCTCGGCACCGTAGACATCCCGGCCGAGCGAGTCACCCGAAAGCAGCGCTAGCGCTGCAAATCGCGAGGCGACCATCGAGCTGTACCGCCGTGACCGGCCCGCGGGCCGGACTGCGCCGTGAGCGTCCCGCAGTAGCCCACCGCACGGCTCCGGTGCGCTGTACGGGGCCGCGCGCATCCCTGCGGCGCCCGGTTCTTCAGCGTCCGTGGAGGGTGTGGTGGAGTGCGGTGCGCAGGATGTGTCCGGTGGTGGTGATGCGGGTTGCGATCCGGGTGCGTTCGGTGTGTGCTTCGGGTGGTGCGGCGGTTCCGGTGGGCCACACGTCCTTCCAGGTTTCCAGGGCTTGGACGTGGGGTTGGTTGGTCCAGTAGACCCCGCGGTGGAGGGGTGTCCAGAGGGCCTCTGAGAGGCTCACGACGAGCCGGGCGGTGAGCCCGGTACCCGAGTGGGGTCCGGTGCCTCCTAGGGTCTGTCCGGCCCTCTGGGCGCCTTGGGGGATTGGGTCCCACTTCCGTAGCAGGCCGCGGTGTTCGAGTTCGGTGCGGAGCGCGGGGGCGAGTGCGTGGAGCCTGCTGACGCGGTGCTGGCCGGTCTCGCGGAGTCGGTCGCGTTCGGCGCGGATCCGCGTGCGGGCCGCGCGGAGTGCGGGCCCGCGCAGCGCGAGGAGGTTCGCGTCCTGTTCGGCGCCGGCCTGCCAGCGGGTCTCGGCGGTCTGCTGTTCTTGGACCAGGGCGTCGAGCCGGTCAAGGTCAGCGGGGGAGACCGCTACGACCATGAGGTGTGCCATGAGTCCATCCTCCCCTGGGAGATGGGGCCCAGAACCCGCTCCGCGCAGCCGGTCCTCTGTATCTATATAGATACTTGACATCCGCACTAACCCGATCATTCCCGTATCTATCTGGCTCTCATTTTGAAGCAGACTGGTTATGCGGGGAGGTTTCTGGGAGGCTGGGGGGTGTACGGGACCTCAGTTATGCCGGTCGGGTCAAGAAGCAGTGTGGGCCCCAGCCGTACGCGTGGCATGCGACCGATGTCTTCGTGAACCCGACCGGACTCCCTGTTGCCAGCCGCCCGCGCAGCGGGCCCTAAGGTGACTCTGAACGCACGTTAAAGGCGGCTAAGGTGCGTTTGAACGCACCTTAGCGCCAGTCTGCTTTGTTGCTGCTGGCAGCCTGCGGAGCGGGCTGTGGTCCTGGAGGCGGAGCCGGAAGGACTGAGGGTGGGAGCGAAGCGGACGCCCAACGGGCCGTAGGCCCGGACCCAGTGAAACGGAGTCACCTCCCGCGCGGCGCGCGGGAGCCCTGAGCCGACGAAGCCGACCAGCTCGGCGCCACCACCACCTGGTCGATCTGCCTGATTCCTCGGGCGGGAGGGACCGAACCGTGCCCGCGTAGGATCGCGTTCCCGTACGGTCCTCAGGGCTAGGGCTGGGTAGCTGAACGCAGGGGGCTGATGAGAGTGGCGGGTACGCGGCGAGATCGCCGAGGTTTGTGGTGGTCGCTACTTCTCCTGGGCGCCGCAGTCGGTGTCTGCGGGTATCTCGTGGGAACCCACTGCTACGGTGACGCCGAGACGAAGGGCCTTGGAAACGTGGCCTTCTGGGGAATGCTTGCAGGTGGCACCCTGGCCCTCGGCGCGGCGTCTGAGCTCATCCAGCCCGCGGTGAACCGTGGCGTGGCGCGGTTTTTCGCCGGGATTGAGAGGCGTGGCCGGGACAGGCATGCAGCTGCACAGAACGCGGACCCCGATCGACGGGATGCTGCCTGAGCCACAGGCGAGGGAGCGGAGCGGACTCGCTTACCGGGCCGTAGGCCCGGACCCCGTGAAACGGGGTCGCCTCCCGCGCGGAGCGCGGGATCCCTGAGGCCGGCGAAGCCGGCCTCATTCTGGTGGAGCGCAGCGGAACCAGGTCCG